>NZ_CP017634.1:0-4800000 GCF_002777255.1 Candidatus Formimonas warabiya
TTTTTCGCCCCTTCCTCCTTTTTACCACTTTATTCTTTCTCCTCAGAGTGGGTTTCTACGTTTATGGGCTCTACTTTCTTTTCTTCCGCGGACTCACCGCGGAAGGCCGGAGCTAAAGCCTGCATTAAATGATTCAGGCTTTCGCCGTCTTTGAGTAAATTCATGAGATTAAAACCGGAACCTTTTGCCCCATCTTGTTTCGGATTAACAAATACATCCGCATACTGTAATAATTCGGCAATCTGACCGAACTTCTCCATGCTGTCTGCGATATCTTTTAACTGGCCGGACATCGTTTTGAGGTCAACTTTACCAAACAGGGAAGTTAAGGAAAAACCTTTGTCTTTTTTCTGCAGGCTTTCTTGAGCCAGTCTTAATTTTTCTTCCGCTTCTTTTTCTTTTGCTTTACGCTTTTTATGCCGATGATGACGACTCATATTCTCACTTCCTTCCGCTAACATAATATGTTTTTTTTATTTTTTTGGTGCCCTCTGTAGGATCGGGTGAAGTGAATCCTGGTTTAATAATTTTAGGAAGGATCCATATTTTATTTTTGCTGATCCCGGATGCCGGGAAGAGCGGGTGGGGTTTTCTAAGAGAAAAGCTGCATCCGGAGGACCGAATGCAGCTGTATCAAGTTGGGTGCCATATGTGATTAGTCGTTTAGCACACAGCAGCAGAGAAATTCAAGAACAATCAGGATGATGATCAGATCAACGATGTCGTCAAACATCCCGTTGCAGCCGCCGAGACCGCCTAAAATGCCCATTATGTGATCCTCCTTTATAAATTAGCAGATGCCGTGATCGCCAAGTACGCAAGAGCAGAGGAACTGAAGCACAATCAAGATGATGATTAAGTCAATGATGCAGTCAAAATTGCAGCCGTTGCTTAAACCCCCTAAAATACCCATTTTTTGGCCTCCCTTCTTCAAAATTAATCATGGCCGGATTAGCATTCGCTTTGAACTTCTTCTTCTTCTTCGTCACAGCTTAAAACTCCGCATAAGAATTGAAGAACAATCAAAATGATAATCAAGCAGATAATATTTCCAAATACGTTATTGTTGCAACGATCTGTAACAGCTTCCACTACGGCACAACGTTCTTCTTTTTTGTGGTGGTGGCATTT
The DNA here is from genome assembly GCF_002777255.1 of Candidatus Formimonas warabiya. Taxonomy (GTDB): domain Bacteria; phylum Bacillota; class Dehalobacteriia; order Dehalobacteriales; family Dehalobacteriaceae; genus Formimonas; species Formimonas warabiya. Next base: position 1,132 of record NZ_CP017634.1, read on the forward strand.
TTTGCCCATTATGCAACCCTCCTTTCACATTCTGCAGTCATGAACGATAGACCCCGGACTGGAGGACCTTCGTTTTGTCATAGTACATGTTATGAGACTTGACTGATGTTTGACACAATTTGTAGCTAAGAAAAATTATGGAAAAGAAAAATGTTCTCGGGCCTGTCCTGAGGAACCAAATGAAGTTTTCAAAAAATTCTTCTCTTGGAAAAGTATTTTTCTTTTTCGGGGAAGTGATTTATAATGGTGACTGAGTTGTATTGTTGTATTATTTTGTATCTTAAAACGGACTGAGGGATCTAGAGGTGCAAATAAGTGGAATTTTAATCGTTTTCTCACCGTTTTTCGTGTTTATCCCACAACTTGTGCTGTTATATCAATTAATTTCCCGGAAAGAATGGATTCCTAAGAGTTCCTGGACGGCGGGGCTCGGTCTTTTGTTTTTCTGGTCTTTTTTTGTTGGCATTATCAATACCCAGGTGTTCTCCGTTTTGTCGTCCTTGATGTTCTTAGGGTATTTTTCCGTGAGCAGTTTTATAGACAGAAACTGCAGCACTGTGGAGCAGATCGAAGAATTACTCCGATACATATTTCTTTTAACACTGGGTTCCGCTCTATTTGGTCTTTTGGAAAATATGGGCCTGATCAGCCATGCCCCCGCCTGGTGGAAATATTTATTTGGTTTCGTGACCTTGGTGGAAAACGAGGAAAACCTTTTTCGCATTACGGGCACCTTCGGTAATCCCAACCTGGCTGCTTCCTGGTATGCGGTGATGATTCTGGTGGGGTATTATTTTTATCAAAAATCAGGGAAGCAGGAAAAGCCTTGGTTTTTCTGGGGAATCCTGTTACTGGTTGCCGTACTGGTTATGACCGGTTCCCGAGGAGCGTTGATTGGATTACTGATGGGGCTGGTGGTTTATGATCTTTTGGCGGGAAATACTTTTCAGATGGTGATTCGATTACTGGTTTTTGTGTCCATTTTTGCATTTTTGTTTAGCTTTCCGGAATTGTTCCCCCGGGGGGATCTTTTATCCTCCACCATTGATCTGAGGTGGGCAATTTGGGAAAACTGTTTTAACATGTTCTTAAAAAAACCCCTCACGGGATGGGGGATTATGGGGATTTATTTTGCGGATAACAATGTTTATCAGTACTTGCGGGTATTGCATGCCCATAATATGCTGATTTCTTTAGCGGTGATGCTGGGATTAGGCGGCATCCTCATCTTTGTCTGGATGGAAGGAAAATTATTACAGAACCTATGGCTGTTGTTCAGAGATAAATGCCCCCTGGTACCTTTGCTGGCCGGTGTTCAGACCGTGTTTTTCGGCCATGGCATCTTTGATTTTACGATTATGGCACCCCAGATCGGATTATTATTTATCGCTTTTTCCTCTTTTATTAGCGCACTCTCTTGTTCTCGTGACACGCCGGAAGGTCCTTCCCGGTGGTATGGATGGAACCCGTTCCAAGGATCTGAAGGAAGGAACAGCAGGGTAAAGGCGAATGATAAATTTGACTAAACGAAAAACGTTCGTATTTTTATTGACAGGACCGGCAAAGGTTGGTATATTTATGATAGAAAAATAAATATGTTCTGTATAACCGTAGGGATTGGCTTACGGGTTTCTACCGGGCAGCCGTAAAGTGCCCTGGCTACAGAATTCTACCTGAAACGCGGAAAAGTCCGGGATTACATATGTATGCCGGTTTTTTCTTGATGGGTGATTTTGACCCTTTGACCCAACTAGGTTGATTTCGTGGCTAAGCGGGAACTGCCTTTTGGGTCTTTATATTTCTTTGGACTTGAAACATATTTTGGGGCAGAAAGAAAAAAGCTAATAACATGAAAAAGAAAGGTGGAAATTGCATGCGTATAGGGAAGGTAGCTGTGGTGATGGGAAGTGATTCTGATCTGCCTGTCATGAAAGATGCCGTAAAGATCCTGGAAAAACTGGGCATCGATTGTCAGGTCCATGTTTCTTCCGCACACCGGGTCCCCCATAAAACGGCCGCTCTTGCAGAAAGGGCAGAGGAAAATGGGATTGAGGTAATCATTGCGGGGGCAGGAGGAGCCGCTCATTTACCGGGCGTGCTGGCCGCTTTTACCACCATTCCAGTGATCGGAGTTCCCATTAAGACGTCCACGCTGGACGGAGTAGATTCTTTGTATTCCATTGTGCAAATGCCTCCTGGAATACCGGTGGCCACCGTTTCCATTAACGGAGCTAAAAATGCCGGTATCCTGGCCGCCCAGATTTTAGCTTTAAAATATCCTGAAGTGAGAGAGAAAATGAGGGAGTTTAAAAAAGAAATGGCGGACCAGGTGGAAGCAAAAGACCGCAAGTTGCAGGACTTAGGGGTGGACGCCTATTTGGCCGGCATGAAATAATCATTACATCAGTGAGCAAGGGGGAGATAAGACAATGATAGACCGCTATACCTTACCGGAAATGGGCAGTGTCTGGGAGCCGGAAAACCGGTTTCAAAAGATGCTGGAGGTGGAAATCTATGCCTGTGAGGCCATGGTCGATTTAGGCCTGGTGCCGTCTGAAGATTTTGCCATCATCAAAGAAAAAGCCGGGTTTGATCTGAAACGGATTGAAGAAATTGAAGCCGTCACCCGCCATGATGTGATTGCATTTTTGACGGCGGTGGGGGAAAGAGTAGGAGACTCCTCCAAATATATTCACATGGGCATGACCTCTTCGGATGTGCTGGATACCGCTTTATCGGCGCAAATGAAAGAAGCCGCGGAATTATTGCTTGCCCGTCTGCGTAAATTGAGAGATGTGTTAGCCGGGCAGGCCCGCAAACATAAATATACCTTGGAGGTGGGCCGGACCCACGGTATTCATGCCGAGCCGGTGACCTTTGGATTGAAAATGGCTCTTTGGACCATGGAAGTTGACCGCAGTATCGAACGGTTGATTAAAGCAAAAGAGGTGATTTCGGTAGGAAAAATTTCCGGGGCTGTGGGCACCTTTGCCAATATTGATCCCCGGGTGGAAGAACATGTCTGCCGCCGCATGGATTTGAAGCCGGCATTGGTATCGACGCAGATTATTCAAAGAGACCGGCACGCGGAATTCCTGACCACGCTGGCGGTGATCGGCAGTTCTTTGGACAAGTTTGCCACGGAAATTCGGAATTTACAGCGCACGGATATTCTGGAGGTGGAAGAGGCCTTTGCTAAAGGGCAAAAGGGTTCTTCCGCCATGCCCCATAAGAAAAATCCCATTACTGCCGAACGGGTGGCCGGTCTTTCCCGGGTCCTCAGGGGGAACGCGGTGGCGGCCATGGAGAATGTAGCGCTGTGGCATGAACGGGATATTACCCATTCATCTGTGGAAAGAGTAATTATTCCCGACAGTTGTATTGTGTTGGATTATATGCTTCATTTATTCATTCAGGTCATGGAAAACCTGAATGTTTATGCGGATAATATGCGGGTGAATGTAGATAAAACACTGGGTCTGGTTTTCTCCCAAAGGGTGATGCTGGCCCTGGTAGAGAAGGGTATTCTGCGGGAAACGGCCTACGAATGGGTGCAAAGAAATGCCCTTTATGCCTGGCAGACAAAGACGGATTTTCAGTACCTGATTTTACAGGATAAAGAGATTATGTCCTATTTATCCAATGAGGAAGTAGACGGGCTATTTGATTATGATTACCATCTCCGGTATATTGATTTTATTTTTGAGCGGGCGGGTTTGGAATAAAAAACTGGGATGAAAGGGTAATGACCACAAAACAAAAAAATATAAGGAGGATATGAAAATGGTGCAGAAACTAGAGATGATTTATGAAGGAAAGGCAAAAAAGGTTTATAAAACCGACAATCCGGATTTAGCCTGGGTGGAATACAAAGATGATGCCACTGCTTTTAACGGTTTAAAAAAGGGTACGATTATGGGAAAAGGGGAGCTCAACAACAAGATTTCCGCCCACTTTTTTGAGCTCCTGGCCCAAAAGGGTGTGCCGAACCATTTTGTCGAATTAAAATCCGATACCGAACAGGTGGTAAAAATCCTCCAAATTATTATGGTAGAAGTGATCGTACGCAATATTGCCGCCGGTTCCCTGGCGAAAAGATTGGGCCTGGAAGAAGGGACTCCCCTCAAACATACCGTTTTGGAATATTGCTATAAAAATGATGAACTGGGCGACCCCATGATTAATGATTATCATATTGCTGCTTTAGGATTAGCAACAAAGGAACAGATGGCTCAAATCGCGGAAATGGCCTTAAAAGTAAACGAAGTGATGCGGGAATATCTCAAGGATAAAAACATTGATTTAATTGATTTTAAATTGGAATTCGGACTGCACCGGGGAAAAGTGCTGCTGGGAGACGAGATTTCACCGGATACCTGCCGGTTCTGGGACACGGAAACCAAGAAAAAGCTGGATAAAGACCGTTTCCGCAGAGACCTGGGGGATGTGGAAGACGCCTACCGGGAAATTTTAAAGAGACTTCAGGGCGGGGAATAGTTGGTTCTCTGCTGGGGAACGAAATGATATTAGGAGGAAATGGTGTGGCCGACGTGCTAAATTTTGACGACAAGCCGAAAGAAGAGTGTGGTCTTTTCGGCATCTACGGGCCGAATTTAGATGTGGCAAACGTAACGTATTATGGCCTCTATGCCTTGCAGCACAGAGGCCAGGAAAGTGCCGGCATCGCCGTGTCCGATGGCAAGCGGTTTAAAATCCACAAAGATATGGGACTGGTGCCGGAGGTCTTTGATGAAAAGCTGCTGGAACCGATGAAAGGCTTCATTGCCATTGGGCATGTGCGCTATTCCACCACCGGTTCCAGTTTGGTGGCTAACGCCCAACCTTTAAATTTTCGTTATTTAAAAGGCCTAATTTCTCTGGCCCATAACGGGAATCTCACCAATGCCAATGAAATCCGCCACAGGCTGGCCCTGAACGGTTCGGTTTTTCAAACCACCACCGATAGTGAGGTGATCGTGAAACTGATTGCCCGCTATGGACAGGGCTCCATTGAAGAGGCATTGATGAAAACCATGATCGATATCAAGGGGGCCTTTTCTTTACTGGTGATGACGGAAGACAAACTGATCGGGGTGAGAGATGCTTACGGCGTACGTCCCTTATGTATCGGCAAAATGGGCGATGCCTTCATTTTGGCTTCGGAAACTTGCGCCCTGGATACGGTGGGGGCTGAATTCATCCGTGATGTAGATCCCGGGGAAATCGTCGTCATTGATGGAAAGGGGCTCAGAAGTATCCAAACTTTGAAGAATCCCCGCCAGGCTTTTTGTGTCTTTGAATTTGTTTATTTAGCCCGGCCGGATTCTAATTTTTCCGGGCAGAATGTGACTTTGGTGCGCCGGGAAATGGGACGTCAGCTGGCCCGGGAATATCCGGTGGAAGCGGATATTGTCATTCCCGTGCCGGATTCCGGGATTGCCGCTGCTCTGGGGTATGCGGAGGCTTCCGGAATCCCCTATATGGAAGGACTGATGAAAAACCGTTACATTGGACGGACCTTTATCCAGCCGGATCAAAAGATGAGGGAAACGGCCGTCCGCCTAAAACTGAATCCCATCCAGGGAATATTGGAAGGAAAAAGAGTGGTGATGGTGGATGACTCCATTGTCCGGGGGACCACGTGCAAGCAGATTGTGCAAATGCTCAGAAATGCCGGGGCTGTTGAAGTGCACCTGCTCGTAAGCTCACCGCCCATTCACTACCCCTGCTATTACGGCATCGATACCTCGGAACGAAACCAACTCATTGCCGCCAAACGATCTTTGGACGACATCAGGAAGTTTATCGCCGCCGACGGACTCCATTATTTAAGTCTGGACGGCATGCTGAAAGCTACCGGCTTACCGGTGGACAATTTTTGTGCCGCATGTTTTACGGGTGATTATGCCATCGAAATTCCCCAAAACGTGGGCAAGTATTCCATGGAAATTGAGGTGGATTAAGATGGGGACCACGTACAAAGAGGCAGGTGTGGATATTTCTGCCGGCAACGAAGCTGTTTCCCTGATGAAAGCCCATGTAAAGAAGACCTTTCGTCCTGAGGTATTGACGGACCTGGGCAGCTTTGCCGGACTGTTTGCTCTGAATACGCATCAATATAAACAACCTGTCCTTGTTTCCGGAACGGACGGGGTAGGGACAAAACTGAAAATTGCCCTGCTTACAGGGATTCATGATACCATCGGCATCGATGCAGTGGCCATGTGTGTCAACGATATTTTGGTGCAAGGGGCGGAACCTCTCTTCTTTTTAGATTATTTGGCCGTGGGAAAATTAAGCCCGGAAAAAGTAGCGGATATTGTAAAAGGAGTGGCGGAAGGGTGTCTTCAAGCTGGCTGCGCCCTGATCGGCGGCGAAACGGCAGAAATGCCCGGATTTTATGAAGATGAGGAGTATGATATTGCCGGCTTTGCCGTAGGCGTAGCCGACCGGGATAAAATTATTGACGGCTCCCGCATTCAGGCAGGGGATGCGATCATCGGACTTCCGTCTACAGGGCTTCATTCCAATGGTTTTTCTCTGGCCCGGAAAGTGCTTTTGGAGATCGCCGCTCTGAAAGTGGAGGATTATGTGGAAGAATTGGGTCAGACGGTGGGGCAGGCGATGCTGGTGCCTACGCGCATTTATGTGAAAGATATTCTTCCTTTACTGGGCAAATATACCATTAAGGGCATGGCTCATATTACCGGGGGCGGCCTGGTGGAAAATCTGCCCAGGGTTTTTCCGGACGGGGTGCAGGGGGAAATTGACCTGACCACATGGGAAGTGCCGGCTATTTTTAAACTGATCCAAAAGCTGGGTCATGTAGAAGAACAGGAGATGTACCGGGTTTTTAATATGGGCGTAGGATATTGCCTGATTGTTGATCAAACCCATGTGCCAGAAATTTTGAAGCATTGTGCGGGCTCTTTTGTGATGGGCCGGATGGTCCCCGGAGACCGCCAAGTGCACTTGATCGGAGGGGGAAGATGAGATGCCACCCTTACAGCTGGCAGTACTGGCATCGGGCAGGGGCTCTAACCTCCAGGCGATTATTGATGGTATTGAAAAGGACAGGCTGCCTGCCTGCATCAATATTGTGATCAGCGACTGTGCCGATGCTTTTGCCCTGAAACGGGCCCAGGATCATGGCATCCCCTGGGCCTATCTTGACCCCCGTCAGTATGGGAACCGGCAGGACTATGACCGGACTTTGGCAAAAGTAGTGGAGGAGTCCCGGGCTGATCTGGTGGTCTTAGCCGGATTTATGCGGGTGTTAAGCACCTGCTTTTTAGAGCGCTTTCCCCACCGGGTGATTAATATTCATCCGGCTTTGCTGCCCTCCTTTCCCGGCATGCACGGACAAAAACAGGCGTTGGCATACGGGGTAAAAATATCGGGCTGTACCGTGCACTTTGTGGATCATGGAGTGGATACCGGGCCCATTATTGCCCAGCGGGCCGTACCGGTGCGGGATGATGATACGGAAGAGAGTTTATCCCTGCGCATTCTGGAACAGGAGCATCAGCTGTATACCGAGGTGATCGGCTGGATTGCCCAGGACCGGGTGGAAGTAGTGGGGAGAAGGGTGAATATTAAAGAGGCTTTGATAGGAAAGGAAGGTCTTGATCGTGAAAAAGAGAGCCATTATCAGCGTATCCGATAAAACCGGTGTCGTAGAACTGGCAAAAGAACTGGTTCAGTTCGGCTATGAGATTGTTTCCACCGGGGGAACCTATAAAACCATCACACAAGCAGGGGTGGAGGCGACCTATGTTACTGAGATCACAGGTTTTCCGGAGATTCTGGAAGGCCGGGTGAAAACACTGCACCCCCATGTGCACGGAGGGATCTTGGCCAAAAGGACGCCGGCCCACTTGGCTCAGTTGAAAGAGTTGGGCATTGTGCCCATTGATTTGGTCGTGGTAAATCTGTATCCTTTTCGGCAAACCATTGCCAAAGAAAACGTGACCTTGGAAGAAGCCATTGAAAATATTGATATCGGCGGACCGACCATGGTGCGGGCAGCGGCGAAAAATTACCAGTCTGTGACCATTATCGTCAATCCCGCGCGCTATCAAGAAGTGATCAGCCAGTTAAAAAGCGCCGGCACCGTCAATGAGGAAACCAGGTTGCGTCTGGCTGCGGAAGCTTTTGCCCATACCTCCGAGTACGATACCTATATTGCAGAATACCTGAAAAATGTGGCAGGCAGGGAACCGGGATTTCCGGAAACCTTAGTTTTAAGGGGAGAAAAAATTCAAGATCTGCGCTATGGGGAAAATCCCCATCAAAAAGCTGTTTTTTACCGGGAATTCGGCGCTCAGGGAGCCAGTGTGGGTACAGCCAGGCAAATTCATGGGAAGGAGCTGTCCTTCAACAATATTATCGATCTCAACGCAGCGCTGGAACTGGTGCGTGAATTTGATCAACCGGCAGCTGTTGTGATCAAGCATACCAATCCCTGCGGCACCGCTTTGGGGCAAACCTTGGCGGAGGCTTTTGAACGGGCCTTTGACGCCGACCCGGTTTCTGCTTATGGCGGGATTGTAGGATTGAATCGGGCTGTAGACAAAGAAACGGCGGAAAAAATGTCCGGCTCTTTCTTGGAAGCCATTATTGCGCCCGCCTTTACTTCTGAGGCCCGGGACATTCTGATGAAAAAGGCCAATGTAAGATTGTTGGAAACCGGGGACTTTCATCAATCCGGGGTATCCGGCGTTGATGTGAAAAAAGTAAATGGAGGAATCCTTCTTCAGGATGTAGATACAGGCAAGGTATCTCTAAGTGATGTGCAGGTTGTCAGCGAGGTGAAACCAACAGAAGGGGAATTGGCAGAATTGTTGTTTACTTGGAAAGTTGTTAAGCATGTAAAATCCAATGCCATTGTCGTTTCTAAAGATCGGCAGACCATTGGGGTAGGAGCAGGGCAAATGAACCGGGTGGGTTCCGCCAACATTGCTTTTGCCCAAGGAGGAGAAAAATGCCGCGGGGCGGTATTGGCTTCCGACGCTTTTTTCCCTTTCCGTGATACCATCGACCAGGCTGCTCAAGCCGGAATAACCGCCATTATTCAACCGGGCGGTTCCACGCGGGATGAAGAGTCTATTCAGGCCGCCAATGAACATGGTATCGCCATGGTATTTACCGGAATGAGACATTTTAAGCACTAGGCTTACGGATAGGGGAGTGGTTTACTAGATGAAAGTACTTGTTGTAGGCGGTGGGGGGAGGGAGCATGCTTTGGTTTGGAAGCTGTCCCAAAGCCCCAAAGTATCTAAAATATACTGTGCTCCGGGAAATGCCGGGATCTCGGAGCTGGCGGAATGTGTACCCATCCCGGCAGGCGACGTGGAGGCATTACAGGAATTTGCTCTAGATAAAAAAATAGATTTGACGGTGGTGGGACCGGAGGCCCCTTTGATGGCAGGAATCGTCAACAAATTCTCTGCGGCGGGATTGAAGATTTTTGGCCCCTCCCAAGAAGCGGCAGAAATTGAAGGCAGTAAAGCCCTTGCCAAGGAAATCATGGAAAAATATCATATTCCCACGGCTAAATACCAGGTTTTTATAGAGATCGAGCCCGCCATCGCATATATCAAAGAAGTGGGCGCGCCGATTGTGGTGAAAGCAGACGGGCTTGCCGCCGGCAAAGGTGTTATCGTCGCTCAGGATGAAGACACGGCAGTGATGGCAGTGAAAGAAATGATGGAGGAAAAGGCCTTTGGAGAAGCGGGCGCAAAGGTCGTCATTGAAGAGTTCTTAGAGGGAGAAGAAGTAAGCATTCTGGCTTTTACCGACGGGGAACACGTGGTGCCCATGGTTTCTGCCCAGGATCATAAAAGAATTTTTGACGGTGACCAGGGACCGAATACCGGAGGAATGGGGGCTTATTCACCGGCCCCGGTTTATACCGGTGAGATTGCCCAGGTTACAGTGGAAAAGATTCTCCAGCCCACGGTGGCCGGGCTAAAAGCGGAGGGACGTACTTACCGGGGTGTGATTTATGCAGGATTGATGGTAACCAAGGATGGCGTCAAGGTTTTGGAGTATAACGCCCGTTTTGGCGATCCGGAGACCCAGCCGGTGCTCATGCGCCTGGAGACGGATTTAGTGAATATTATAGAAGCTATTTTGGCAGGCCGTTTGTGCGGGCAGGAAATCAAATGGTCCGGCGATGCGGCTGTGTGTGTGGTAATCGCTTCGGGGGGGTATCCCGGACATTATGAGACCGGAAAACCCATTCGCGGATTAGGGCAAGCGGGGCCGGAAGCTTATGTATTTCATGCCGGAACAGCATTCCGGGGTGAGGAAGTTGTTACGTCGGGAGGCCGGGTACTGGGCGTCACCGCAAGTGGGAAGACCGTTAAGGAAGCAATCAACCGGGCATACGGCGAAACAGAGAAAATCCGCTTTGCAGAAATGCATTATCGCACCGACATTGGCGCAAAAGCATTAAACAGAAAATAACCGGGGTCATCGACCTCGGTTATTTTTTCGAATAATTTCTTTCATTTGGTAAAACCTAAAAGGTACGGTTATCGATACCCAAAGGAGACTTTTGCTGTGCTGGAAAAAGGAAAAATTAGTCCGGGGCAGGCCGCCGTCTTAATGATTCTTACTGTTCTGGCGACAGAAAACCTGATCCAACCGACTATTTCCGCCAATTATGCCCGGGCGGATGCGTGGATGCTTACGGTATTTGCAGCGGTTTTCCAACTGGGATTAATTTTTATCATAGATAGAACCGGAAAAATGTTTCCCGGGGAAAGCCCTGTGCACTGGACGCGCACTGTTCTAGGCACATACCTGGGCATGGCCGTGATCATCCTCTATCTGTTTTACCAGCTCTGGCTAAATTGCCTCATCATTCGTACCATTGCTGAGTTTTTACTGACCGCTTTTATGCCGGATACGCCCATCGCGGTATTTGTGATCGTACTCACCTTATTAGCGGCCTGGGTGGTAAAAGCCGGGCTTGAGGTTTTAGTAAGGTGCGCCACCTTTATTATTCCCGTATTTTTAGTAACCTTTTGCCTGATCCTGGTGCTGTTGGTTCGAGAGATGGATCTGTCCCAGATCACGCCGGTGCTGGAACAGGGCATCAAACCCGTATTGAAAGGATCCATCCTCCCTATTGTGTGGCGGGGAGAAATTGTGCTCATGTTTTTTTTGTGGCCCTATTTGAATAGGCCGGAGCAGGGGTTTAAGGCGATGGTGTGGGTGGTCGTGGCCATTACCATCGTGATGTTGCCCACCACCATTGCGGTGACGACTATTTTTGGTCCTACTGCCCCCCACCATATTTTTCCAACTTATGCCCTGGTCAGGTACATCAGCGTGGGACAATTTGTGGAGCGTGTGGATGCAGTGGTCATGGCCCTGTGGATTGCCGGGGCTTTTATTAAAATCGGCGCTTTTTATTATGTGGTCTGTTTAGTGCTTAGCGAACTGCTGAAGTTAAAAGAGTATCAGGCTGTTGTGTACCCTCTCGGCGTGATTCAAGGAGTTTTGTCCATTGCCGTCGCTCCCAATGTCGCTGTCTTGACAAGGATTTTGGACCGGGTAGTGACATCTTCCGGACTAACCTTTGAATATTTAATCCCCATAGTATTGATTGTATGTGCCTATCTGAGAGGGCTGCACCGGAAGCCTCATGATCAAGTACAGGAGAGATAAGAGAATGGTCTTCAAAGGCTTAAAGGAAAAAGTAAAGCGTTTTTTGCACCATGAAAAGCCGGAAAAAAGCAGCGAAGAAGATAATAAGGTGCTCTACGGCGCATTGGACAAAAACGAGGATTATTTCCGGGATCTATTTCGCCGGTGCAGTGACGTGGTTTTTCGCAGTTTTCAAATTTATACGCCCGACAGGATCCGGGTGCTGGTTCTATTTATTGACGGGCTGACCAATCAGCAGGTAGTGAGTGAAAACGTAGTCAGAGCCTTGATGATTCATTATTTAGGGGAAAAGGGGAAATCTTCGGACCCACCTGTGCTACATGCCCAAAACCATGTGATTTCCATGACAGAAGTGACCAGGGAAAAGCGGATGGTGAAACTGGTAAATGCCGTGCTGTCCGGAAATACGATTCTGATCGTAGACGGTCAGTCAGAAGCCTTGATTATCAGCGCCAAAGGCTGGGAGTCCCGAAGTGTTGGGGAACCGCAAGCCGAGCCGCTGGTACGGGGTCCGAGAGACGGTTTTACGGAGAACCTGCGCACCAATACGGCCTTAATCCGCCGGCGTATTAAGAGTTCCCGCTTGAAGGCGGAAGCATTTGAGGTGGGGTCTCTCACCAAAACCGCGATAGCTGTTCTTTACATTGAAGGAATTGCCAATGATAAGGTGGTTGAAGAAGCAAGACGCAGGATCCAAAGGATTAAAACGGACAGTATCTTGGAATCCGGCTATTTGGAGCAATTTATCGAAGACAGCCCCTGGTCGTTTTTTCCCCAGGTTGATGTCACGGAGCGCCCTGATAAAATTTCCGGGAATTTGCTGGAAGGGCGTGTAGCAATATTAGTGGACAATACCCCTTTTGCCCTCATCGTACCGGTATTGTTTCTGCAATTTTTACAGACCCCGGAAGATTACTATGTCCGGCCCTATCAGGCTTCTTTTTTACGCCTGCTGCGTTTTGTGACTTTAAATATTGCTTTATTGCTTCCTTCTTTTTATATTGCCATTACTACTTTTCACCAGGAAATGCTTCCCACTCCTTTGCTCATTTCTATTGCCCAAGCCAGGGCGGGGGTTCCCTTTCCTGCCTTTGTGGAAGCCCTGTTGATGGAGCTTTCTTTTGAAATTGTGCGGGAGGCAGGCCTGCGTCTGCCCCGCCCCATGGGCCAAGCCGTATCGATTGTAGGCGGTTTGGTGATTGGGCAGTCGGCTGTTACGGCAGGGCTGGTATCACAAGCTATGCTGATCGTCGTGGCGTTGACGGCTATGGCCAGTTTTTCCCTCCCCACGGTCCACGCCACAGATGCTTTACGACTGCTGCGTTTTCCCATCATGGTACTTGCGGCCACCTTAGGCCTCTTTGGCGTGATGGCGGCCTTACTGGTGATTTTAATTCATTTGTGCTCTTTGCGGTCTTTTGGCATCCCTTATTTATCCCCCATTGCTCCTGTATCCTTCCGGGACTTAAAAGATGTGCCAATCCGGGTTCCCTGGTGGGCCATGTTTACCCGTCCCCGCCTCATCGGCTATAAAGAGCCGCAGCGTCAGGATTTTTGGCAGATGCCTCATCCACCAAAGAAAAGGGAATAGGGGGGAATGATATGTTTCATCTCAAGAAAGTGGGGGCTGTTTTCTTGTTATGTCTGCTGACAACCGGATGCTGGAGCCGGAATGAAGTAGAGGATTTGGCCATCGTATCGGCAATCGGTATCGACCAGGTACAACAGGGAGATGCGAAAAAAATTCAGTTTTCCGTACTGGTAGTGAAACCGGAGCGGTCTAGCGGGGGAAGCCCGATTGGGGCAGGGACGGCCGGCGGCGTCCCGGGCTGGATTAATTTTGGAGAAGGAAACAGTGTGTTTGACGCCCAGCGCAATCTTTCTACGACGACCCCGCGCAGAATATTTTTAGGACACTCCCGGGTCATTATTTTGGGAGAAGAAACAGCCCGAAACGGGGTAGGGGATATTATTGATTACCTGGAACGGGACAAGGATATTCGGCTCCGGAACTGGGTGGTGGTGTCAAAGAGTTCTGCTTTGCAGACGCTCACACTGGATCCGGTGCTGGAGAACTTGTTTTCCGATGAAGTCAACGATTTGCTTACCTTGAGTGCGCCCAGGGTATCCAAAACCTATGCGGTAGATTTAAAGGATTTTTTGGTGGATTTGGCCTCTCCGGGAAAGGAGGCCGTGCTGCCTTTGTTGGAGGTGCGAGAAATTCCCAAGGAGGTGTCCTTAGAGTCCCAGCAGGGTGGGCAGACAAGGTCCACAAAAAACATCCGTTTGGAAGGATTGGCGGTTTTTTACGAGGATAAAATGGTAGGTGAACTGAAAGAGAGAGAAACCAAAGGCTTTCTTTGGGTGATCGGGCAGGCAAAAACCGGAACCCTTACTTTTTCCGTTCCGAACAAAGGGACTAAAAAGCCGGTTCAGGTAACCGTAGAAATGACCCGGGCCAAATCCCAAATCAAGACGAAAATTCTTAACGGAAAGCCGGATATTTCTGTGAAAATTGTGGCAGAGGGCAATTTGGGAGAATTCTCCGATCCCGAAGCCAGTATCAAGCCGGAGGATATTGCATTCATTAACAAGGCCTATGCCGCACAAATTAAAGAAGAAGCGGAGATGGCCCTCGCCAAATGTCAGAACGAATTCCAATCGGACATTTTTGGATTTGGCAGTATCTTTCATCGGCAGCATGCAAAATATTGGGCCCAATATCAGTTGGAGAAAAACTGGACAAAGATCTTCCCTGAAGTGCCGGTCAAGGTGGAAGTTCAAGCAAATATTCGCAGAACCGGTCTTACATCGGACAGTATTTCTATTGAGTAAGGGGAATGTCCATGCAGATTGCTGCACTATCGGTGCTTTTTTTAATCATCATTGCCCTGGAAGTACCCAGGTTAGTAAAAGGAAAAATGTGGAGAGAACTGGTGGTTTTTTCCGTGCTCTTACTGGCAGGGGCGGGCTTGTCTTACGCCCTGGCCCTGAATATTCCCGTGCCGAACCCCACCAATGTGATGGAAAAATTGTTTGAGCCCGTCAGCCAGTGGATTGACAAAGTCCTTTCCTAGCCTCTAAGTTCAGTCTAAAGTCTAAAGTCAAAAGTCAAAGTTTTTTAACCCGACTTCAAGACTCTTTGATTGACCTTCGACTTTGGACTTTCGGCCTTTGACTCAAGCGTGAAAGGATTGCTGAATAGAACGAGGAGTTTTATGATGAAAAAAAAAGAATATTTGTCCAACAGGCAGATTATTCTGCTCGTTGTCTTTTCCAGCATTTCCACTTCTGTGTTCTTTGTGCCCGGTGAAGCGGTAACGATTGTTTTTCAGGATATTTGGATTTCTATTCTCATTGCCGTAGGGGTGACCGCTTTACTAGGCATGTATCCTTTGGCGGATATGGGGATGCGTTTTTCCGGTCAGTCCATTATCCAATATAGCGGAAAGATCCTGGGGAAAACCGGAGGGAAACTGATGGGTTTGTTATTAACCTTCGGCTTTTTCGAGCTTCACACGTGGACTTTACGGGAATTTAGCGAATTAGGCATTGTCCTTTTGCCGGAAACCCCCTTTTTGATTTTTTTCCTTATCATGTCCATCGTCGTAGCCTTTGCCGTGTTCCATGGCATTGAAGTCATCGGCCGCAGTGCGGAATTTGTTTTTCCTTTGGGATTAATGGTGTTAATACTGGTGGGGATCATGAATATTTCCGACATTAATTTCACGAATCTGCAACCGGTTTTCGAAAATCATGCCGGGAAAATTTTCAATGCCGCTCAGTCCCCTTTAGATTGGCTGACCACTGGGGTAGGTTTCGGGGTATTGACCTACTACTCCAATCAGCCGAAGGGATTAATCAAGGTAGGGCTGGTTTCCAGCGGTTTAAGCGGGGTGATTTTGCTCTTTTTTTCCCTGCTCCTCCTCTGTGTATTTGGCTCCACTATTTTGGGAACCGCCAATTTTCCCATGTTTTTATTGGCCTCCTACGGGAGATTAGGCGGTTTTGAAGCACTAATCATTACCGTATGGTTCAGCTGGATTTTTATCCGGGCAGCCCTATATGCCTTTGTCACCTGTGTCAGTATTACGCATTTGTTTGAATTAAAAGATTTTCGCCTGATTGTTATCCCGGAAACGGTTTTGGCGACCGTTTACAGCTACCAGCAATATAAAAGCTTCATGGAATTATCCTATCACTATAGTATTGGCCATGTTTATTATGAAATTTTTCAACTTTTGTTACCTTTGGCTCTCTGGATGGTTTTTTTGTTGAGAAAGAAAAAAATTACTTGACATCATTTTGCGAATCAGGCAGGAAATTATTATATTTTATGGAATATATAAAGGGTTTCGAGGAGGAATCATAATGGCGGGAAGTAATAAATGGAAAGATCCTTTTGTTGATGCTTTATTTGAAGCAATCATGCTGCTGAAAAATGAGGAAGAATGCTATCGTTTCTTTGAAGATCTTGTCACGGTAGGGGAGGTTAAGTCATTGGCTCAGCGGCTGGAAGTGGCGAAGATGCTGGAGCGTGACGAAACCTATACCAGAATTGCCGAAGTTACCGGGGCAAGTACCGCAACGATCAGTAGAGTAAAAAGATGCTTGAATTACGGGGCTGACGGGTATAAATTGATCTTGCACAGATTGAGGGAAAAGAACAAGGGCGAGTAATCGCCCTTGTTTTTTTGTCACAAAATATTTATCTTGACGGGCAAAACACCGGATGGTAAGATTGCTTTAACGCGTTAATTAGTTAAAGTATAAAAGGAGATTTTTACGGTGCACAAGACGTTTAACCTGCAGATACCCAGCGGGATGAAGGATTTACTGCCTGATGAAGCAAGAAAAAAAAGGAACCTGGAAAATGTTCTCATCGCCAAATTTCTCGACTGGAGCTATCAAGAAGTAATTACACCTGTTTTAGAATATTATGATCATTTAGTCCCGGCGGAGACGCCTGACGACCAATTTTTTAAGCTTATTGACCGGAGAGGCAACATTTTAGCCCTGCGTACAGACATGACGACACCGATTGCCCGGATGGTGTCAACCAGGTTTTCTCCGGAACAATATCCCTTAAGGCTATTCTATCTTTCTAATGTATTCCGCTACGAAAATCCCCAAATGGGAAGACAAAGGGAGTTTTACCAGGCCGGGGTAGAATTAATCGGGGAGTCGGGACCGGCAGCTGATGCCGAGGCAATTGCCCTGGCGGCAGAATGCTTGCGGGAAGCGCAGCTGAAGGGATTTCAGATCAGTATCGGACACATTGATTTTTTTCGCGGTATTGTGAATGAACTTGACGTAGAGGCAGGAGTCAAGGAAAGAATCATTCGCTCCGTGGCGGAAAAAGATTTTGTCGAGCTGGAGATCCTTTTGGAAACCTACCGGGTCAATGCCGAGATGAAAAGCTTGATCCTGTCTTTGCCTTCGATCCGGGGTGATATCAGCGTGGTAGAAAAAGCAGAGAAATTAATCAAGAATCCTATGGCCAAAGCTGCTTTGGAAAACCTGCGGCAGGTCTTCCAATTGCTGCGCGTGTATGGCGTTGATCAGGATGTATTTGTAGATTTTGGCATTATGAGAGACTTTGATTATTACAGCGGCATTGTCTTTGAAGGATACAGCCCCGGAGTAGGCGTCCCCATTTGCGGGGGAGGCCGTTATGATCATTTATTGGGCCAGTACGGGTCTGAGGCGCCGGCAACCGGTTTTGCCATTGGCATAGAACGGTTGATGCTGGCCCTGGAAAAGCAAAAACCCCAGGCCAAACCATTTTTAACAATCGCTCTTCCCAAAGGGAAATTGGGTAGTGAGGCAATTCAGGCCTTGAAGGATGTAGGCTACCCCACGGCAGGCCTGGAAACAGATTCCCGCAAATTGCTTTTTTCCTATCCGGAACACCGGGTGAGATATATCGTTTGCCGCCCCACGGATGTACCGACTTATGTAGACTATGGTGCGGCGGATATTGGTATGGTAGGGAAGGATTCCCTTGTGGAGAGCAATAAGGATGTTTTTGAATTGGTGGATCTAAAATTCGGCTTGTGCCGTTTTGTGGTGGCGGTCCCGGAACAGGTGGCGGAAAACCTGGCTGATGGTGACGGCAAGGTGGCCCTGTCCCATTTTAATCATGCCCGGGTGGCCACCAAATTTCCCCGGGTGGCAGAAACCTTTTTCCGGGATCAAGGTATCCAGGTGGAAGTGGTGAAGCTGCACGGAAATATAGAGCTGGCGCCGATGGTGAATCTTGCAGAGCTGATTGTCGATATTGTGTCCAGCGGTGCTACTTTAAAGGAAAATAACCTGGTTCCCATTGCGGATATTTTTCCTGCTACGGCCCGTTTAATCGCCAACCGGGTCAGCTATCGTATGAAGCATCGTCAGGTACAGGAACTGGCGGAAAAATTACGGGATTTTACCGGTAACGGAGGTGGTAGAGCATGCGAAAATCAGTGATGGAAAGAAGCACGGCAGAAACCAAAATTGAGCTGGCCCTTCATCTTGATGGGCAGGGTAAATATGAAGGAAGCTGCGGCATCGGTTTTTTTGATCATATGCTGGCTTTGTTCTGTACACATAGTCTGTTTGATCTGAAATTAGCCATGACCGGTGATTTGGTGGTGGACGGGCATCACAGCATCGAGGATTTGGGATTGGTGCTGGGGCAGGCTTTGGACCAATCCTTGGGAAATAAAGCGGGTATCTGCCGTTACGGGACTTTTTTTGTCCCCATGGATGAGGCCCTTGTCATGGCCAGCCTGGATCTAAGCGGAAGACCTTATTTCTTATATCATGTGGCGGTAGCTTCACAAAGAGTAGGGGATTTTGAAACGGAACTGGTACCTGAGTTTCTGCGTGCCTTTACTTCCAGCGGAGGCATTACTTTGCATCTTCATAAAATTTCGGGCACCAACAGCCACCATATCCTGGAAGCCGTATTTAAAGCCTTGGCCCGGGCTTTGCGCCAGGCAGTTTCTCCGGATGGGCGGGAAACGGGGATTCCCTCCAGTAAGGGAGTGTTGTAAGAACGGGACCCGGCATTCGGTTACCGGGAAAACATGATGTTACATCGTCCCTTTGGACTTTTTCCAGGAGGTGAATGAAATGATTGCAATCATTGATTATGGCATGGGAAACCTGCGCAGTGTTCAGAAAGGCTTTGAAAAAGTGGGTTATGCCGCTTTTATTACAAACGATCCCCAAAAGGCGCTGGAAGCTTCAGGAGTGGTATTGCCTGGAGTGGGGGCTTTTGAAGATGCCATGAAAAACCTGCGGCACACGGGATTTCTGGACGCCATTAAGCAAGTTGTCCGGCAGGAGAAACCCTTATTAGGGATTTGCCTGGGCATGCAGCTTTTTTTTGAGGAAAGCGAGGAAAATGGTGTCCATCAGGGCTTGGGCTTGCTCTCTGGAAAAGTGGTCAGGTTCCGTTTGCCTGATGACATGAAAGTACCCCACATGGGTTGGAACCAAATCAGAAAAGAAGGAGACTGCCCGATTCTGCACGGGATCTCTTGCGGGGCCTATTTCTATTTTGTTCACTCATTTTATGTGGCCCCGGAAAATTTTGATTTTGTAGGAGCTATAACAAATTACGGTGTGAACTTTGCCTCCGTCGTGGGACGGGGGAAAATATTCGGGGTTCAATTCCATCCGGAAAAAAGCACGGGCCCGGGATTGCATATTTTAAAGAATTTTGGGGTGGTGGCGGCGCAATGATGATGATTCCGGCCATTGATATCCGATCGGGAAAATGTGTCCGGCTGGTTGAGGGAAAACGCCACCGGGAAACCATTTATGCCGATGATCCGGTAGGAGTAGCGAAAGCCTGGGAAGAGGCGGGAGCGGAAATGATTCATTTGGTTGATTTGGACGGAGCTTTTGCCGGCTCTCCCCAAAACTTGCCTGTGGTGGAAGCGGTGATCAAAGGGATCAGAATACCGGTCCAATTGGGCGGCGGCATACGAAAGATGGCGACGATGGAAAAAGTGCTGGCGCTGGGGGTTAACCGGGTGATCTTGGGTACGGCGGCTGTTTCTCATACCGCCTTGGTGGCTGCTGCCTGCGCAAGGTTTGGGGAAAGAATTGTCGTTGGCATTGACAGTAAAAAGGGTTTGGTGTCCATTGAGGGATGGGAGGCCACGGTGCCTAAGACCGATGTGGAATTAGGCCGGGAAATGAAGAAGCTGGGGCTGGCCCGGGTGGTTTACACCGACACGTGCCGGGACGGCACCCTGCAGGGGCCGAATATTGAAGCTGCCGTCCGGCTGGCAAAAGAAAGCGGCTTAAAAGTGATTGTTTCCGGCGGCGTCTCTTCCTTGGAGGATCTCAAAAAGATTAAACAGATGGAACACCATGGTTTAGAAGGGGTTATTATGGGAAAGGCGCTTTATGAAGGAGCCGTTGACTTACGGGATGCCATCAAGCTGGACAGAGGAGAACTGAAACCATGTTAGCGAAACGCGTGATCCCTTGTCTTGATGTGACAGAGGGACGGGTGGTCAAGGGAACCAATTTTATCAACCTGAAAGATGCCGGCGATCCCGTAGAACTGGCGAAACTCTATGATCAGGCGGGAGCAGACGAGCTGGTGTTTTTAGATATTACGGCTTCTTCCGACAGGCGGCGTATTCTGCTGGATGTGGTCAGGCGTACGGCGGAAGAAGTGTTTATCCCCTTTACGGTGGGCGGCGGGTTAAGAAGCATGGAAGATATTCGTCAACTGCTCACGGCCGGGGCGGACAAAGTATCCCTCAATACTTCCGCCGTCCAGAATCCTGCCTTTATCAAAGAGGCTGCTTTAAAATTCGGCAGCCAGTGTATTGTGGTAGCGGTAGATGCCCGGCAGAACGGCAGGGGGGGGTGGGAGGTCTATACCCACGGCGGACGGACCGCTACGGGAATAGATGTGTTGGCATGGGCGAAGCAGGTAGAGAATTTAGGCGCCGGGGAAATACTTTTGACCAGCATGGACCGGGACGGCACCAGGGATGGGTACGATCTGGAATTAACCCGGGCTGTTTCGGACAGTGTCCGCATCCCGGTAATTGCCTCGGGAGGCGTGGGTACCTTGAAACATGTGGCAGAGGGGTTGACGACCGGTGGGGCAAGCGCTGCTTTGGCCGCTTCCATTTTTCACTATGGTGCCTATAGCATCGGAGAAGCAAAAAAATACCTGAGCCTTTGTGGGATAAACGTACGTCCCACAAGTGAGCCGGGGGATTTTCCCTTTATGGAGTCTTTGCAATTCGATCACCGGGGATTAATTCCTGCCATTATCCAAGATCGTAAGTCAAATCAAGTATTGATGATGGCATGGATGAGTAAAGAATCACTGATTCTTACCTGTATATCAGGCTTTACCTGGTTTTACAGCAGGAGCCGGAGAGAATTGTGGAAAAAAGGGGAGACCTCCGGCCATACCCAAAGGGTAGAAGAAATGCATTATGATTGCGATGGGGATACCCTGCTGATCAAAGTGGACCAGCAGGGAGTAGCCTGCCATGAAGGAATATTCAGCTGTTTCCATAATAGAATTAAATAGGGTATTAAATATTTATAGGAGGGAAGCTCATGGCCGTTACCGATTTGGGCGAAGTTCTGGCAGAAGTTTACCAGGTAGTATTAGAACGGAAAGCTGCTCTGCCTGAAGGGTCATATACTACGTATTTGTTTACAAAAGGACAGGATAAGATTTTAAAAAAAGTGGGAGAAGAGGCGGCGGAGGTCATCATTGGCTCCAAGAATCAGGATAAATCTGAAGTAATTTATGAAACCGCTGATTTGCTCTATCATTTGTTGGTCCTTTTAGGGTTCCATGAAATCAGTTTAGAGGAGATTGCTTTGGAATTGTTAAACAGGCGTTGAGAAAAGGTCAGTATAATCACCAGGCAACTGGGAAAATTAAGTATGGCAGTGCCAGCCCTGAAGGGCTGTTTTTTTGTTTATTCTGCAATAATTGGCGGCAGGTAACAGGATTTTATTTTGCTCTGGCGAAAATTAATTATGGGATAAGCGTCAGAGGAGGAGAATATGGATTTACTTGCACATTTAAACCCCCCACAGCAGAAAGCTGTGACAGATACGGAAGGGCCTCTCCTGATTATGGCAGGTGCCGGATCGGGAAAAACAAGAGTTTTAGTGCACCGGGTGGCCTATCTGGTGGAAGAAAAAGAGATTGATCCTGCCCGGATCTTGGCGATTACTTTTACCAACAAGGCCGCCAAGGAAATGAAGGAACGGATTGAGAAGCTGGTGGACAAGGGAAGCCGGAATATGTGGATCGGCACCTTTCATGCCACCTGCGTGCGTATTTTGCGCCAGGATATCGCCAGTTTAGGCTTCAACCGCTATTTTGTCATCTATGATGATGCCGATCAGCAATCTTTAATGAAGAAATGTTTAAAAGAGTTAAATATGGATGATAAAAAATTTGCTCCCCGGGCCATCGCCGCTACCATTAGCAGTGCCAAAAACAAGTGTTGGGATGCGGAAAAATTCAGCCTGATGGCCGGAAATTATTTCGAGACAAAGGCGGCAGAGGTGTACAAATTATACCAGAAAAAGCTTACGGAAAATAACGCCTTGGACTTCGATGATCTGATTATGAAGACAGTGGAGCTTTTTACCCGGAAACCGGAGGTTTTAAGGTATTACCAGCATAAGTTTCAATATATTCTGGTGGACGAGTATCAGGATACCAACCACAGCCAATACCGCTTGATTCAGTTGCTGGCCGCAGGTCATCACAATCTGTGTGTGGTGGGGGATCCGGACCAGTCCATTTACCGGTGGCGGGGCGCGGACATTCAGAACATTTTGGATTTTGAGCAGGACTATCCCCAGGCCCAAACCATCCGGCTGGAACAGAATTACCGTTCCACCCAGACCATTCTTGATGCCGCCAATGCGGTGATTAAACATAATTTTGGACGCAAGGAAAAAAGACTTTGGACGGACCAGGGCCCGGGGAATAAAATTACCTACCGGGCCACGGAAGATGAAAAAGCGGAGGCTTCTTTTGTAGCGGAAACGGCCTATGCCCTCCATGAACAAGACAGATTGAGTTACCGGGACTGTGTGGTCCTGTACCGGACCCATGCCCAGTCCCGTTCCCTGGAAGAAGCATTGATTAAATACAAAATACCTTACCGGATTTTTGGCGGCATCAAATTTTATGACCGCAAAGAAATCAAAGATACCATGGCCTATTTGAAGGTGCTCTCCAATCCGGATGATAGTGTGAGCCTGGCGCGAATTATCAATGAGCCCAAAAGAGGCATCGGCATTTCCACCTGGGAACGGGTTGAGGAAGCCGCAGCAGCAAAAGGGATCAGTGCCTTTGCCGCCCTGGGGGATCCGGATGGTGTTTCCGGCCTGTCCTCTCGGGCTGTCAATGCCTTGCAGGCATTTTATGAGATGATGAATTCCCTGTTGCAGCAAAAGAATGACTTGTTTTTGACCCAACTGGTAGAGGAGATATGGAGCCGGACGGGTTATGAACGGGTACTGGCGGAAGATAAATCTCCGGAAGGAGAAAGCCGGCTGGAAAACTTAAAAGAATTTCTTTCCGTGACAGCGGATTTTGATCGTACCGCCGAGGAGCCGACGTTAGAAAACTTCCTGGCCTTAATTTCTCTCACCACGGACCTGGATTCTCTTCGGGAAGAAGACGAAGCCGTGACGCTGATGACGCTGCATACGGCCAAAGGACTGGAATTTCCTGTCGTCTTTTTAGTCGGATTAGAAGAAGGCGTTTTTCCTCACGGACGCTCCATGCTGGACGAGGAAGAAATGGAAGAAGAACGGCGCCTGTGCTATGTAGGCATCACCAGGGCCAAGGAGAGGCTGTATCTGACCAGAGCTTATCACCGCATGTTGTGGGGAAACAGCCAGTATAACTGTGAATCCCGGTTTATTAAAGAAATACCGGACGAATTGCTGAATACCGGCATGGGGGAAAAATCCCTATCCCCGGAGGCCCCTTCCGGACAGAAAGACTTTACAGCCCCTGCCCGGCCCATGGGGAGCAGCAATTTGTTGAACCTGGGCGATAAAGTACAGCATGCAAAATTTGGTACCGGAGTGATTGTAAAAACCGATGGTTTGGGAGAAAATATGGAAATAAGCGTAGCATTCCCGAACAATGGGATTAAGAATTTTATTGTCAAATATGCGCCGATCAGGAAAATCTAGGAGAGAAGACAGCATCCGGGTACCTGGATGCCGAAATAAGAGGTGTACCGATGAAATTGGAAGAAGCAAAGAAGAGAGTCCATGCCCTGAAAGAGGAAATCCAAGTCCATAACCGGGCCTACTATGAATTGGACCGGCCCACCATTAGCGATGCCGAGTATGACTTGCTGGTGCGTGAATTGGTAGCCTTGGAGACGGCTTTTCCGGAATTGGTCACGCCCGATTCTCCTTCCCAAAGAGTGGGCGGTAAGCCCTTGGAAGGCTTTAAGGCCGTGCGGCACCGGGAACCGTTGCTTTCTTTAGGGAATGCCTTTAGCGGGGAGGATCTTCTGTCCTTTCACCACCGGGTCACACAAGCCGTAGGCGGCGACAAAGTGGAGTATGTGGTAGAATTTAAAATAGACGGCCTAACCGTGGCCCTATCCTATCAAAATAGCCTGCTCGTTACCGGGGCTACCCGGGGTGACGGTGAGGTGGGGGAAGATATTACCCAAAATTTAAAAACCATTGCCACAGTACCTCTGCAATTAAATAGTCCGGTGGCCGTACTGGAAGTCCGGGGCGAGGCCTTTATGCCCAAAAAGGCCTTTCTCCGCTTGAATGAGGACCGGGAAGAAGCGGGTGCACCCGTATTTGCCAATCCCAGAAATGCGGCAGCCGGGTCCTTGCGCCAGTTGGACCCAAAGGTGGCGGCATCCCGTCAGCTCCAGGTATTTGTCTATGATATTCTGTACCTGGACGGAGCAAGCATCGATACCCATGGGGAAGCACTTAAGTACTTAGAACAGCAAGGTTTTTTGGTAAATCAGGAAAGATTTTGTTCCGGAGATATGGAACAGGTAATTTCCTATATTCGGCACTGGAGTGAAAAAAGGCACGAACTGCCCTATGAAATTGACGGCATGGTACTCAAGGTGAATGATTTGTCTCAGCGCCGGGAACTGGGGGCCACCTCCAAAGCGCCCCGCTGGGCGATTGCCTATAAATTCCCTGCCGAACAAGCACGGACCAGGGTCACAGATATTATGGTCCGGGTAGGACGGACGGGCGTATTGACGCCTACGGCCATCCTGGAGCCGGTTCGCTTGGCGGGAAGCACGGTCAGCCGGGCGACCCTGCATAATGAAGATAATATCCGGGACAAAGATATTAAGATAGGAGACACGGTGGTTATTCATAAAGCGGGAGATGTTATTCCTGAAGTGCTAAACGTGATCGCGGATCAGCGCACGGGACAGGAACAGCCATTTACCATGCCGGAAAGATGCCCGGAATGCGGGTCTCAGGTTGTGCGTCTTCCCGGAGAAGCGGCTTTTCGGTGCACGGGGGGAGCTTGTCCGGCCCAGCTCAGGGAAAGCGTGATTCATTTCGTATCCCGGGATGCCATGGATATTGAAGGATTGGGACCTGCAGTGGTTGCCCAACTGCTGGAAGCAGGCCTGGTTAAGGATGTCGCCGATTTATATTTTTTAAGTAAAGAACAACTTCTGGGTTTAGAGCGCATGGGGGAAAAATCTGTCGATAATTTGTTGAAGGCGATTGAGAATAGTAAAGGCAATTCCTTAGCCCAATTAATATTTGCCTTAGGTATTCGTTATGTGGGGGCGAGAACGGGAAAGATTCTGGCGTCAAGCTTGCGCTCTCTGGACCAGCTGGCCACAACCGGGGTGGACCAACTGATATCCATTCCGGAAATCGGCATAAAAATGGCGGAAAGTATTCATGTCTATTTTCGCGAGGAGCAGAATCTCAGGATTCTGGAAAAGCTGAAAAAGGCCGGCGTGAACATGGAAGCCAAAGAAACTCCCGGAGAAATCCTTCTGTCCGGAAAGACCTTCGTGATTACGGGAACTTTGCCCAATTTATCCCGCAAAGAGGCCCAGACCCTGATCGAAGAAAATGGAGGCAAGGTGTCCGGAAGTGTGAGTAAAAACACGGACTACGTGGTCGTGGGTGAGGATCCCGGCTCCAAGTATGATAAGGCAGTTGCCTTAAATATTTCTCTTTTAGATGAAGCACAACTCCTCAAAATGCTCAAAGAGTAGAGAGGCTCCTATTCCGAACCGGAATCAAAATGAATTGGTTCAAACTTTAAGGCATCACTTCTCGACTTAAAATAAAAGTTCTTAGTAAAGTCTAGGAACTTTTTTTATATCATTTAAAAAATTTAAAGGAATTTAGCATATTTAGTCAAATTATGGATAGATATGCAATATTTTAGCACAATTGATGGAGGCAACTATGGAAGCTTTCGTGGCTAGGCAGCCAATCATGGACCGTCAACAAAGAGTGACTTTTTATGAACTGTTTTTTCGGTCGGGACTGGAAAATTTTTTTGATGGCACAGAATACGATAAGGCTACAGCCGATGTCATTGTGAACAGCTTCTTTGTCATAGGAATCAAAAAGTTGACCGGTGGCAAACGGGCTTTAGTGAATTTTACCGAAAACCTCTTAATTAATGATATCGCAAGTATCTTACCGCCGAACCTAATTGGCATTGAAATTCTAGAGACTGTTGAGCCTAGTGATGATGTGATTGCTGCCTGCAAAAAGCTGAAACAGATGGGATATTTTTTAGTATTGGATGATTTTGTATTTGAGGATAGGTTAATGCCTCTCGTGAAGTTAGCAGATATCATCAAGGTGGATTTTTTGAACACCACGATGGCAGACAAAATATCTCTCGTGAAGCGATTTGGCAATAAGCATACCAAATTTTTGGCGGAAAAGCTGGAAGGTCAGGAGGATTTTGAATTTGCCTTTAACCTGGGATACTCCTATTTTCAGGGCTATTATTTTAGCAAACCGGATATTGTGGTCCAACGGGATATTCCCAGTTTTAAAATAAATTACTTGATGCTGCTGAAGGAAATCACAAAGCCGGTGCGAGAACTCAATTTCGACCTGATGGAAATGATTATCAAGCGGGATATTTCTATTTCTTATAAACTGCTAAAATATATTAATTGTATTGGTTTTCAATGTATCTATCGCATTAAATCCATCAAACATGCCCTGGTATTGCTGGGACAGAAGGAAGTCATGAAATGGATCAGCCTCTATATTTTAAAAGGTCTGGGGAATGATAAGCCGGACGTTTTGATGCTGATATCCATTTCCCGGGCCAGGTTTTGCGAACTGCTGGCACCGCTGGGTGGGTTGGAAAAACATAGTTTTGAGCTATTTCTCATGGGCATGTTTTCCATGATCGACGCCTTGATGGATCAGCCAAAGCCCCTCATACTGGAATCTCTTCCCATTTCCGACGAAGTAAAAAATGTGTTGCTGGAGGGCAACGGGAAGTATAGCAATATTTATCATTTGATGCTGTCTTATGAAAAAGGCAGGTGGGAGAGTGTCTCTTCTTTTTGCAAAATTCTTCATATCAGCGAAAAAGAAGTAGCCAAGGTTTATTTGGAGGCAGTGAACTGGACGAATCGCATTATTCTGGCCAATTGCGTATAGAAAACGAAGAAAACCCTTAAAGTAGACTGTAGGTCTTTTTACAAATCACTTTAAGGGTTTCGTTTTAACTGGAGTAGCCGTTAATAATATTTTTTTTCGTTCATGAGCGCCTGAACATAGTCTAAGGTCTCCCCAAAACGCTGGAAGTGGACGACTTCCCTCTCCCTTAAAAATCTCAGGGTATCAATGATCCCCTGATCATCCGTTAGGTGAATCAGATGCTCATAGGTGGCCCGGGCTTTTTGTTCCGCAGCCATATCCTCGGTCAAATCGGCTACCGGGTCTCCTAAACAGGCCACATATTTGGCGGACCAGGGCACGCCGTTGGCATCCGACCAGAACATGCCGTTATCATGCTGGGCATACCAGCCCCCTAAGCCGGCTTCCTCCATTTCTTCCGCAGAAGCCCCTTTAATTAACTTGTAAACCAGCGAGGCGATAATCTCCATGTGGGCCAGTTCTTCCGTGCCGATGTCCGTCAAGATGGCCTTGGCTCTTTCTGTGGGCATACTGTATCTTTGATTTAAGTAACGCAAAGATGCGGAGAGCTCGCCGTCCGGACCCCCGTACTGGGTCACAAGATTCTTGGCCATTTTGATATCCTTGCCGGAAACGCGGGCGGGATACTGCAATTTTTTTTCATAGATCCACATTTATTTTTCCTCCCTCTTTAATCTTCTTCCCATGGCCAAGGGGATTGGATCCATTGCCAGGGAAACTGGCTGGGACTGGAACCGAAATTGGCTAGAGGTCCGTATCTTATTTCATACATGTTCTTTACGTTCATTAATTCCTCCGTAAATCTGTTGTAATCGCATAATGCCTGTTCATTTTCCGGATGGGTGTCCAAAAACAGGTTTAATTCTACGGCGGCGAATTCTAATTCCTGAATTTTTCTCAACAGGCTCCTCCGGTTTGATTTTGACATGATTTTCACCCCCTTATTTCTTTCTCGTCTTGTAAGGCCGGTACAGAGATGGGAAAATCGTTCCTTTTTCCAAGGCTTCATCAAGTGGGTACAGGCATTCGTATTCCTGATAAGGTATATACGCCTGGGCTAATGGTAGCCTTTCCATAGGCATCATGTCTTTTTTTGCCATTATTCTCACTCCTTTTTTAAATTTTCGATACATTCTATTCAAAAAAGCTTGTGTTTGGTGACAACACAGGGCGGTATTGATGATATATAGAAAAATGCGACAGGGGACGGTTCTCCCCTGTCGCACCAGCCAGATTCAAATTAACTTTCTATCCACAAAGGGATCTCAACAGTAACTTTAAACAAATCCCCGTCAATATCGATATTAAATTTCCCTCCCTGGATCGTTGCCAGGCTTTGGGCAATAGAAAGGCCCAGGCCCGACCCTTCTGTGCTTCTGGACGCATCCCCCCGGACAAAACGTTCCGTTAACTGTTCAGGGGGAATGTCGAGGGGATAGGAAGAAATGTTTTTGACAGTTAACAACCCATAGCTTGGATTTTGATCGATATGGAGATATACCCTGGAATGGGGCATGGAGTATTTAACCACGTTGGACAGGAGGTTTTCCACGATACGCCACATGCACTTTCCATCCGCACGAACGAAGGTTTTCTTCTCACCGGCACTCATTCGTATTTCCAGCTCTGCTTGATTAATTTTTTCTTCGTACTCTCCACAGGCTTGCAGCACCAGTTCTTGAAGGTCGACCTTTTCTACCGTGATGGCAAGATTACCGCTGGAGGCTTTACTGGCTTCCGTTAAATCCTCAATAAGCTGTTTTAATCTCTGGGATTTTTCTTCCAAAATGGTTAAATATTCAGCCGCCTTTTCATTATTGAGCTCTTCTTTTTTCAATAAATCCACATAGTTCATAATGGAGGTCAGAGGTGTTTTCAGGTCATGAGAGACATTGGTAATCAAGTCTGTTTTCATGCGCTCACCTTTGATGGCCTCGGCAACGGCATTTTTCAGTCCCCCTTGAATGCTTTGGATGTCTTCCGCAAAACTAGAAAAAGCGACAGATACTTTGGACTGATCCAGGGGATAATCTAAGTTGCCCGTGGATGTTTCTTTGGCGGCTTCCATGATTTGGGTAAGAGACCGCAGTGCCTGAGCGGTAAAATAGATGGCCGCTAAATTGAAAGCGATGATGATAAACCCTGTGAACAGGACGCCCACCGTGTCATTATTTAAAAACCCGGCGATCAAAAATAAAATACCGTTGATCGCTCCGTATGCCAGCAGGAGGCCCAGGGTCCATGCTTTAAATATTTTTCCCTGGAAACACAGGGTGCTAAACCTGACAAGGTAAACAAATAAATGATAGATCAAAGTATTCTTGAAAATAATGCCCTTCTTGTACTGCCTGACCAGGGATAAAAAATAAGTCAGGCCAATCAATAGATCGATACCAAATAGCACCGTTACTAAAATTAATGATCCGTAAAAATCGCCAAAATTAAGACCATTCATCATATCCAGTGAGCATGCTGCGGCAAATAACACCAGCAAGGTGAGCACGTCGCTATAAATTTTATCTACAAAAGTAAGAGCGATTTCACCGCCCTTTTCCCGCCTTCCCGCCACCCCAACCAGGTAGCTAAAGGTGAAAACCAATAGGATCAGTGATCCGATTAATAGAGGGAGGGCATAGGGCAAAAAGTCTTTCATCCTGGAATAAGAGGTAAGGTCCTCATAAAATGCATCCCCTTCTTTTAAAGGTTCTATCACTGCTGCATAATACTCATAGGGAGTGTCGGTCAACATTTGCTTAAGATCTGGATCCAGGGGATACGTGGAATAAGTGTTCTGCTTACCAAGATATACAAAGGAGGGCTGCTTCTTGATGACGGCGGCCGGATCTCCGGAGGTCACATTGGTAAAGGTTTCCCCCGTTTGGGTATTTTTTAGATAATAGGCAAAGTTTACGGTTTGAGCTAGCTCCGTTTTCAGGTAACTCAACCTATTCAGACCTTCCCTGATTTCGTCTTCCGACTGAGCGGAAGCCCTAATATGATTTTCATCCTTAAGCCTTAGCTTTAATTCCAGCACATTATCGGCAAGTCTGGCAAATTCATATTTAAAATCATTGGTTTCAAAATAACTTTTGCTGCGTATTTTTTCTCCATTGTATAATAGAAAAATGCCGCTGCCCAAGCTGCCCATAATCGACAGCCATAAAATAATCACGGCGATAATCTTGATTCCTAGCGCGTATTTAATATCTTTCAATTTTGTATCCAATACCCCACACCACCTTTAAGTATTTTGGCTCTTTCGGATTGATTTCGATTTTTTCCCGAATCCGTCTGATATGCACGGAAACGGTGTTGTCCACAGAACAGGGCAATTCGTTCCAGACATTTTCATAGATTTGTTCTATGGAAAAAACACGGCCCATATTTTTCATGAGAAAAAGCATAATTTTGTATTCCGTAGCGGTCAGCTTCACGGCTTCGCCGTCTACGAGCAATTCTTTGGCATCTGTGTCCAGTTCTAAACCGCCGGTTTTTAAGACGCCGCTTTTATGGGCGATACTGCCCAGGGTCGTGTACCGGCGCATCTGGGATTTGACCCTTGCCATCAGTTCCAATGGATTGAAGGGCTTCGTCACATAATCATCCGCCCCGAAATTGAGACCGGTAATTTTATCCGTATCCTCTGATTTTGCAGACAGGAGGATGATGGGAATATTGAGTTCTTCCCGAATCTTAATCGTCGTAGACAGTCCATCCAGGTCCGGCATCATGATATCCAGAAGCACCAGATGAATTTTGTGTTCTGACAAAGCCTGAAGGGCCTGAGTCCCCGTATAGGCTTTGACAACGCCGTAATTTTCCTGCTTCAGGAATATTTCCAGGGCATCCACGATTGCTTTGTCATCGTCACATACTAATACATTTAACTGATCCATCAGCGTTGGCCTCCAGTGCTTTGTTATTCATTGGTGACACCTTTCCGATTTTCCGCCCAAGAACAAGGTGCTCTTTTCATTGTAAACATTCAGCACACTTTTATCACCTGCCTTTGAGCAGATTATAGCAAGCGAATCTTACGAAGAACGGCTAAAAAACTTACAAGTTTCTTACGATTTGCCGGTTATCATCTATTTGTCGATGACTTCGATGAATTTTTCCGCGGCGACGGGGACGGGGATTCTGGCGTTAGTGATAACGCCTAATTTTCTGGACGGGATTTTCTCTTTGGTTGTGACGACAAATACCTCATCTGCAGCCAGCTCTTTTTCTACGGCATTTTCCATCACGAAGGAGATGCCCAGCCCGATCCTGGTCATTTCTACGAGCAGATCGACACTGCCCAGTTCAATTTCCGGAACGATGCGCACCCCATGGCTGCCTAAAAAATCATCGAAAAACTTCCGTGTCACCGTATCTTTTTCCAGCATTAGCAAAGGATACCGGGCCAATTCTGGGAGCGGAATCTTTTGTCCCTTTAAACCGGAAAAATTGGGGCCGGCAATAAAAACATCCTGAATAGCTTTAATTTTTTTTACCACCGCATTTTCTAAACCGGTTTTCAGGGGCAGATTGATCACGGCAATGTCAACGAAGCCGCTGTTTAAGAGCTCCAAGCACCGGGGAGAGGTCCGGTTGGTGACCTGAATTTTAATTTGGGGATAGAGCTGGTTGAATTTCTTCAGATATGGCAGCAGATAATATTTGCAGATGGTGTCGCTGGCGCCAATTCGTACCGTGCCGTATTTTAAGGAATGCATTTCCTGGATGCCCTGTTCACCGGATTTGATAAAATTAAAGGCTTGTTCGATATGTTTAAACAGGAGCAGGCCTTCTTGGGTTAAGGCTACATGTTTAGAATTTCTTAAAAAAAGCTTACAGTTAAATTTCTCTTCCAAAGAGCGGATGGATTGACTGACGGCGGACTGAGAAATGCACAACCGTTCCGAAGCCGTGGAGAAACTTAAACTTTGGGCCACATGATAAAATACTTTATA
The DNA here is from genome assembly GCF_002777255.1 of Candidatus Formimonas warabiya. Classification (GTDB taxonomy): domain Bacteria; phylum Bacillota; class Dehalobacteriia; order Dehalobacteriales; family Dehalobacteriaceae; genus Formimonas; species Formimonas warabiya. The sequence continues at coordinate 33,441 of NZ_CP017634.1, forward strand.
CAGTTCAAAATTAATGTCCATTTTCTTACCCTCTCCATATTAACTATACTTATAGATAGCATTAGTATGATTAACTACACTTATTAAATATAGTATGATACAATCTAAATGTAAATACTTAGTTTCAGGGGGGATGATGGTGGAAAGCCATGTGCGCAGAGTGTTTGTGGAAAAGAAACCGGGATTTGATCTGGAATCCCGGAGCATATACCTGGATTTGAAAGAGAACCTGGGCATGACGGGTCTGGAGGGGGTTCGGGTGCTAAATCGGTACGATGTCTCGGGAGTGACAGAGGAGGAGTACCGGACGGCCCGCCGTACTATTTTTTCGGAACCGACGGTAGACGATGTGTATGATGAAGAGTTTGTACCGGCCCATGACGAGAAGGTATTTGCCCTGGAATACTTGCCCGGCCAGTATAACCAAAGAGCGGATTCTGCGGCCCAATGTATGGAAATTATTACCCAGAAGGAACGTCCTCAGGTCCAGAGTGCCAAAGTAATTGTCTTAAAAGGAGAAGTTTCTCAGGACGAGTTGAGCAAGGTGAAAGATTATTTCATCAACCCGGTAGATTCCCGGGAGGCAGCGCTGGAAAAACCGGAGACCCTGGACAGGGAAATCCTCCCTCCGGAAGATGTTCCAGTCCTCGCGGGTTTTCAGGAAGAGAGTCCCGAGGGGCTTCAGGATTTGCACGAGAAAATGGGGCTGGCGATGAGCGGGGAAGACCTGGCTTTCTGCCAGACCTATTTTCGGGAGCGGGAAAGAAGAGACCCTACTTTTACCGAAATCCGGGTCATTGATACCTACTGGTCTGATCACTGCCGCCATACGACCTTTTTGACGGCGATTGAAGAGGTGGAGCTTGAAAAAGGATATTTTAGCGTGCCGGTGAACACGGCTTACCGGGCTTATTTATCGTCCCGGGATTTTGTTTATGGGGATTTCCCCAAAGAGGTGTCCCTGATGGATCTGGCCACGATGGCCATGAGGGAGCTCAAGAAGAAAGGAAAGCTGCCTGACCTTGATGAATCCGAGGAGATTAATGCCTGCAGCATAGAAGTAACGGTGGACGTGGACGGGAAACCGGAAGAGTGGCTGGTGATGTTTAAAAATGAGACCCATAATCATCCCACGGAAATTGAACCTTTTGGAGGCGCCGCTACCTGCCTGGGCGGGGCGATCCGGGATCCTTTATCCGGACGGTCCTATGTTTACCAAGCCATGCGGGTGACGGGCAGCGGTGATCCCCGCACCAGGATCGAGGACACCTTGCCCGGTAAATTACCCCAGCGCAAAATTACCACCGGAGCGGCGGCAGGCTATAGTTCCTATGGGAATCAGATCGGTCTTGCTACCGGTCAGGTGGCGGAGGTTTATCATGAGGATTTTGTTGCCAAGAGAATGGAAATTGGCGCCGTGATCGGGGCGGCGCCCAAAAAGAATGTGGTGCGCCAAAAACCGGAGGCAGGAGATGTGGTGATCCTTCTGGGCGGGCAGACCGGCCGGGACGGCATCGGCGGTGCTACCGGGTCCTCCAAAGAGCATACGGAAGAGTCTATTCTGACCTGCGGCGCGGAAGTGCAAAAAGGAAACCCGCCTACGGAGCGCAAGATTCAAAGGTTGTTTCGCCATCCCCGGGTCAGCACCATGATCAAAAGATGCAATGATTTTGGGGCCGGCGGGGTTTCCGTAGCCATTGGCGAACTGGCGGAGGGTTTGGAAATCAACCTGGATGCGGTGCCTAAAAAATATGAGGGCTTGGATGGTACGGAACTGGCCATTTCCGAATCTCAGGAACGGATGGCGGTGGTGGTCGCCGCGCAGGACGCAGAGGCTTTTATCCAGTATGCCCGGGAAGAAAATCTGGAAGCGGTGATCGTCGCTGCTGTTTCCGGCCAGAGAAGGCTGAAAATGTTCTGGCGGGGAAAGCCCATTGTGGATATCAGCCGGGATTTTCTGAACACCAACGGGGTGAAACAAAAAACCCGGGTTTCCGTAGCAACTCCCGGGGAAAGTGAGAATTATTTCCGCACTATTCCCCCCAGGGTGGGGGCTCAGCTGCCTGACTTGAAGCAGGCCTGGCTGACAAATTTGCAGGGTTTAAACGTGTGCAGTCAAAAAGGACTGATCGAGCGGTTTGACAGCACCATCGGCGCCGGTACCGTATTGATGCCCTTTGGCGGGAAATACCAGGCCACACCTGCGGAAGGAATGGCAGCGAAAATTCCTGTGCTGACGGGAGAAACCCAGACGGGCACCGTGATGACCTATGGGTATGATGCGGAACTGGCCAAGTGGAGTCCCTTCCACGGCGCTTTATATGCCGTGACGGAGGCTGTGGCGAAAATAGTGGTGATGGGAGGAAGCTATCAGAAGACCAGGCTTTCTCTGCAGGAGTATTTTGAAAAATTGGGCAAAGAACCGTCCCGATGGGGAAAACCCTTCAGCGCTCTCCTAGGGGCCTTTTATGCCCAGAAAAAACTGGGCATTGCCGCCATCGGGGGCAAAGACAGCATGTCCGGAACTTTCCGGGACTTAAATGTGCCGCCCACTTTGGTGGCTTTTGCCGTGAGCACCCTCGACGTCACCAAGGTGATTTCGCCGGAGTTTAAACAGGTGAACAGTAAAGTGGTTTACCTGCCTTTGGTGTGCGACGAATACGAGTGCCCTGATTTTGGGGAACTGAAGGCTGTTTTTGCCAAAGTGGAAGAACTGATCCAATCGGGAGCTGTTTTATCGGCCATCACCATAAAATCGGGGGGATTGGCGGAAGCGGTCACGAAAATGTGCCTGGGCAACCGGATCGGTGTTTCTTTCTGGAATGAGATGGACCACGAGACCCTGTTCTCCCCCGACTATGGATCGATGGTCCTGGAAATCGACGAAACTGTTCAGGTCAAAGATGTGATGGGAGAAGTCACCTATGAAATCATCGGCCATACGCTCAAGGATGCGGTGATTGCCGTGAACGATCTGGAGATCGGCTTAGAAGAAGCCGGCGCGGCCTGGGAAAAGCCCTTGGAAAAGATCTTTCCCACTAAGACGGAGGCCGTCCCCGGCCAGCCAAAGCAGGCGGCCTTTCCCCACCGCTGCCTGCACAAACCGGCCATCAAAATCGCGCGCCCCAAAGTATTTATTCCGGTATTTCCCGGCACAAATTGTGAATACGATACGGTGCGCTCCTTTGAAAAGGCGGGGGCCCAGGTGGAGACCATGGTCGTGCGGAATCTTTCTCCGGCCGATATTGCCCAATCCATCGCCGAAATGGTAAAAGGCATTGAGACTGCCCAGATCGTGATGCTGTCGGGCGGGTTCAGCGCCGGGGACGAACCGGATGGTTCGGGAAAATTCATTGCGGCTATGTTTAGAAATCCCTGGGTCAAAGAAGCGGTGACCAAGCATCTGAAAGAAAAGGACGGCTTGATGCTGGGGATCTGCAACGGCTTCCAGGCTTTGATCAAGCTGGGCCTGGTTCCATACGGAGAGATTATCGATCTTACGCCGGACTGTCCTACCTTAACCTATAATAAAATTGGCCGCCACGTGTCCTGTCTGGTGCAGACAAAGGTGGTTTCGACCCTGTCTCCCTGGTTTCACAATATGCAGGTGGGAGATAGGCACACCATTGCCGTTTCTCATGGGGAAGGGAGATTTGTCGCAAATGCCCAGGTGATGGAAACGATGATGGCCCAGGGCCAGATTGCTACCCAGTATGTGGATTTTGAGGGGAATCCCAGTTTTGATATCCGGTTTAACCCTAACGGTTCGGTGGAGGCTGTGGAGGGGATCACCAGTCCGGATGGACGGGTTCTGGGCAAAATGGGGCATTCGGAAAGAATGGCCCCCCATGTGGCGGTAAACGTGCCGGGTGAAAAGGACCAGCCTATTTTTGCCGCCGGCGTGAACTATTTTAAATAAATATACGGGTGACGAAATACTGGCAAGCAAGATGGGTTTTATCTATCTTGCTTGCCAATATATTCGATTACTGAGTTATCAATTTCGTAACGATCCGGTGTAACTAGCTGAAAGACTATCCGTTCTTTTGGCTTAGCTGGATGAATATCTGCTAAGTCAATACTTAGTACTTGCAAACCAGTCCCTTTTGGCTCGGTTATTAATACTACTTGATTTTTTTGGGTCAATATTTTTTTGACATTTGACTGCATTACAACAATAATTATTTTATCAAAAGGCCCGTCGGTTTTTATATGAAAAGACTTACTTTCCTCATCAATCCCTAAATCATGAACAAAGTCATAGAAAACTGATGCAGTACAATAGCTTGTAAAAATACGATGGAGGGCATAACTCATTCTTGTTGGGACACGACTCCAACGTCCACCAGATACCGTACTATGCCAATAAGATTTATAAGCTAATCTTTCCCAATCAGGATTATGATAAATAAAATTTAAAGCAATTTCTCTTCCATTATTTATAACTTCTGAAATTGGTTCAATTACCGAAGGTAAATGATCCTCAGATCTTAGCCGATCCTGTATATCCTCTGGTTTTTCAGGCTCTAATCGATGTAAACGTTGAAGTAAATTATTACTTTCATAGTTTTTTACTTCAGTAACTGTATTAATTTTTGGGATTAAATATAATAGTAATACGAGTATAACTGCTGATCCAAAAACAGACACGACAATTATATACCCTTTAAGATATTTCACATCATACACCTTCCGGATCATTTTTTCCCTGAGAGAAGGGTGTTTATTTTATGCAGTTAGTATAATTTGTATGCAAAAAACACAAACAAACTTAGAGCCTACCCGGAACGGGGTGGCTTATTTTTTTGTTTTATGATAAATTAAAGGAAAATATGGGGATAGCATCAGCCATCGCATGATGGGAGCCAAAATTAGGCACCATAAGGTGGGATGAATTTTAGAAACGAGGGAACTTCATGATTGAACTGATCAACGTCAGTAAAAGTTACGGGGGACTGGTGAAAGCGGTAGATAACCTGAATTTGACCGTCTCGCCGGGAGAAATAATCGGCTTTCTCGGACCAAACGGGGCGGGCAAGACGACCACGCTGAAAATGGTTACCGGCATCCTAAAACCGGACCAGGGCGTGATTCGCATCAATGATATTGATATCCAAAAGGACCCTTTAAAGGCCAAAATGCAGTTCGGTTTTGTCCCTGACAGTCCGGATATGTTTTTGCGCTTGAAGGGTCTGGAATATTTGAATTTTATGGCGGATATCTACCAGGTTTCCCAAGAGGACCGGAAGGAAAGAATCGGCTCTCTTACGGAGCGGTTTGAGCTCAAGCACGTATTGCTGGACCAATTGCAGAGTTATTCCCACGGCATGAGGCAAAAAATCATTCTTATGGGGGCATTGCTGCACAATCCTTCCGTGTGGATTCTCGACGAGCCTCTGACCGGGCTGGATCCCAGATCTTCCTTTATTCTTAAAGAAATGATGAAAGAACATGCCCAGAGGGGAAACACCGTTTTCTTTTCCACCCATGTTCTGGAGGTGGCGGAAAAGCTGTGTGACCGGGTAGCCGTGATCAATAAGGGGAAATTGGTGTTTCACGGCACGCTAGAGGAAATGAGAGCACACTTCTCGGCACATGAATCGTTGGAACATATGTTTTTGGAGATGACGGAACATGAATAAGCTCCTGGTATTGACAAAAGTATTGCTCAGAAATTCCCTGGACTCTTTTGGAAAAGTGCCCAAAACGAAAAAGCAACTGGGGAAAACCATTTTTCTCGCAGTCTTGTTGTTCTTAGCCTTTTCCCCGATGGTGGCAGGTTTCGGTTACCTGATCGCCCGTTCTTATGATGCTTTGGCGGCGATTGGGCAGGCCGGAGTGCTTTTGCATCTAAGCCTTTCTGTGGTATCAATGATCATTTTTGTTTTTGGGTTGTTCTATGTGATCAGTATTTTTTATTTTTCGAAAGACATAGAAAATCTTCTTCCCCTTCCTTTTCGTCCTTGGCAGATTCTGGGAGCCAAGTTTTTAGTCACCCTCTGCTATGAATATTTTACGGAATTAATCTTCCTGGCGCCTGTTTTCATTGCCTTTGGCCTGAAGAGCGGTGCGGGTATCCTTTACTACTTGTACGGGTTGATCCTGTTTTTAACTTTGCCGATGATTCCTTTATGTTTAGCCTCTATGATCATGATGGTTTTAATGCGCTTTACCGGCCTGGTCAAAAACAAAGACAGATTTCGCATGATCGCCGGCATCGGAGGCCTTCTATTTGGCCTGGGCATCAATATTTTCTTTCAGAAATTTGCCGGCACAGCTTTCCAGGGGGAGCAGCTGGTGAAACTAATTATGGAAGGAAATAATTCTCTTTTAAAGCTCTCCTTCGGCATCTTTCCCCAGACCAGACTGGGTGCCTTAGCCCTGGTATCCGGAGGCTGGGAGGGCCTGATGGATCTCTTCTGGTTTCTGCTCATAACAGCTTTTGGCATTGCCTTGTTTTCCTTCCTGGGAGAAGCCCTCTACTTCAAAGGTGTCATGGGTGTTTCCGAGACTGCGGCGCGCCGAAAAGTCCTGGATGATCAGGGGTTGGCAAAGGCAACGGTGCCAGGTTCCGTGATCAAGTCTTATACCTTAAAGGAACTAAGGGTGTTGTTCCGCACCCCGGTTTACTTCATGAATTGTGTGCTGATGAACTTTATTTGGCCGGTATTCCTCTTGATTCCCTTCTTTGCCCAGCCGAATCTGCGCCACCAGCTTAGTCAGGTCGAAGGTCTGATCAATCATCCGGAAAGGATGGGGTTTGTTTTAACGGGCGTTTTTGCCTTGAGTGCTTTTGTGACGGCGTCTAATCTCATTACCCCGACCGCTCTTTCCCGGGAAGGGGGAAACATTTTTGTGGCCAAGTACCTGCCCGTGAGTTACAAAAAACAGCTTTTGGCCAAGGTTCTTGCCGGGGTGGTGATGGGACTGGTGGGCACATGCATGATGCTTTTGGTGGGAGCCGTGCTGATTCATCCCCCTGGCTATCTCCTAATCCTGTCGTTACTATCCGGATTATGGGGCGTCTTATTCAGCGCCTTGTCCGGCATGGTTCTTGATGTGCATTTTCCCAAGCTGCACTGGGATAATGAACAAAAAGCGGTGAAGCAAAACATGAATGGGATCATTAGTATCCTGATTTCCGCAGTATGTGCCAGCTTGACGGTTTTTGGCGCGGTGAAGCTTCATTTAGGATTGTGGTCTGCCTTTTTAGCGATTATGATCGTTTTTGGGGTGATCAACGGCTTGCTGTACCTATATTTGAGCACAAGAGGGGTTAAATTGTTTTCTGCTCTGGAAAAGTGATGAAGGATGAGGGGGAGTGGGGCGTGGATATAAGCAGGGAGAAATCTGAAAAAGATGGGATTTTCGCCCATGAATAGTATCCAGGAACTGTTTGGACCAAGACAAATCATCGCTGCCGTGCGCAATGAAGAGCAACTGCGTCAGGCGGTTCATGCTCCGGTAGCAGCTATTTTTTTGCTCCATGGAAATATCAATATTCTGAGTGATTATGTGGATTACGCCAAGGGTTACCGTAAGCCGGTTTTCCCCCATATGGATTTGATGGGAGGGATTGCCGGGGACCGGGCCGCTGTGGAATATTTGGCCCGGGTGATTGCCCCGGACGGCATTATCACCACCCGCAGCACCTTGATTAAAGTGGCCAAAAAGCAGGGATTAAGGACTATCCAGCGTTTGTTTCTCGTAGATTCCACGGCAGTGGAGACAGGTATCCATGCGGTGCGGGAAAACCAGCCCGACGCCGTGGAAGTAATGCCCGGCCCTTTGCCCAAGATTATCCGGCATATTAAGGGAAAAATGGGACGTCCCGTGATTGCCGGCGGTTTGATTGAAGACAGGGAGGATATCCGGCAGGTTTTAGATGCGGGAGCTTGTGCGGTATCTATTGGCAATCCTGAATTATGGTGCTATAATGAAGGTATCTGAATAGGATTAATTGTGGTGGAGATGAGGAGAACCACAAGCACGGGGTTTATGAAACCCCTGCTTGTGGTTTTTTTATTTGAAATCATGGGAGGGGAGACAAATTGGAAACGCAAGTGGTGGTAATCGGCGGGGGAATCACGGGGGCAGGAATTCTGCGCGACCTGGCGATGAGAGGGATAGAGGCGGTGCTGGTGGAAAAGGGGGATTTGGCCCATGGTACCTCGGCCCGGTTTCATGGATTGTTACATAGCGGGGCCCGCTATGCGGTAACGGATCCGGCATCAGCTCAGGAGTGTATCCGGGAAAATCTAATCCAGAAAAAGACGGCGGCCCATTGTATCGAAGACACGGTTGGCGTGTTCATCCAGTTGGCGGAGGATGATCCCTGCTTTGTCGCCCAGTGGCAGAAGGCCTGTGGAGACACGGGTATTGATATCAAGGAAATAGACTGTGCGGAGCTGCTCAAAAGAGAACCCAATTTAAGCCCCGTAATCATCCGGGCATTTCAGGTCCCTGATGCGGCAGTGGATGGTTTTAAGCTGATTCAAGACAACGTCCTTGCCGCGAAACAATATGGGGCAAAAGTTTTGACCTATGGGCAGGCCGTTTCCCTGGCTGTCTCATCCGGGCGGGTCTGTGGCGTCACTGTGCGCAGGCCCTCCGGGGACGAAGAATTCATCTCATGCCAAATCATTGTCAATGCGGCCGGCCCCTGGACCGGGGAAATAGCCGCTTTGGCCGGCCTCAAGCTGAACCTGGTTCTGAACAAAGGAACCCTTTTGGCCTTTAACCACCGGCTCACAAACACCATTATCAACCGCTGCCGCCGGCCCGGTGACGGGGATATCCTGGTACCGCACCATACGGTTTCTATTTATGGCACCACATCCGTAAACGTCACCGAACCGGATACCGACGCAGGGGTTTATGAGGAAGTGGGCCGCCTCCTGGCCCTGGGGCGGCAGATGATCCCCTTGATGGAGGAAGCACGAATTCTCCGGGCCTTTACCGGCGTGCGGCCTTTGTACCAGCCGGACGGGGAGCCGGGGGACGGCATGGGAAGAGAGGTGACCCGGGACTTTTTTGTCATCGATCATGAGGAAGAAGATGGGTTATCCGGGTTGGTATCCATTGTGGGCGGGAAATTTACCACCTATCGTTTGATGGCGGAAAGAACGGTAAATTTGGTCGCGGAAAAGCTGGGGAATAAGGCGCCTTGCCGCACGGCCGGGGAGGTTTTACCGGGCAGCAGGTGCCAAAGGGAGGAAAGACCGGCGCCTGATCAGGAAAATCAGGTGATTTGCGAGTGCGAACAGGTCACGGAAAAACAGCTGGAGCAGGCCATGGGGGGAGAAGGCTGGTTCACTTTAAACGATTTAAGGAGAAAAACCAGGATGGGCATGGGTACCTGCCAAGGAACCTTTTGCACCTACCGGGCTTTGGCGGTGGCGCAGAAAGACCAAAACCGGATGCACCTGAACACCCTGGGCTTAGTGCAGGATTTGTTGGGGGAAAGATGGAAGGGGATGCAGCCTGTTCTCTGGGGACCTGGGGTGAAAGAAGCGGAACTGATGCGCGCCGTCTACTCGGATATTTTAGATATGGAAGGACTTGATGCTCAGGATGAATAGTACCTATGATGTGATTGTGCTGGGGGGAGGATTAGCCGGTCAGGTCGCTGCTCTAACGGCAAAGACGCCCCAAAACAGGGTGCTCCTGGTGACAAAAGGATATGGGTCTTTTTATTACGGTCCCGGGGTGATTGATGTGTTAGGCCGCCGGTGCGGGAAGCCGGTTGTCCAGCCTTGGGGACAAATAGACCAGCTGCGTGTGCTGCATCCCTATCGTATTTTGGGAGAACAAAGGGTCCGGCAGGCGATAGACCTATTTGCCCGGCACCTGGGGGAAAACGGTTTTCCTCTCCTGGGCGGGAGCCAGGGGAAAAATCTCCTGCTTCCTACCGCTTTAGGCAGTATCCGGCCCACATACTTAGCGCCTTTAAGTATCGCCCAAGGTGAGGTCAGGCAGGAGGGAGATGTGAAAATTTTAGGGTTCGAGGATTTTCCTTACTTTTCTCCACAACTGGTGGCGGCGCATCTGAGCCAAGGGCTGAACAGGTTAGGCATCACCAAAAAAGTAAGCTGGGGAACGGTCAAGCTGGGCTTGGGCAGGCAGCGCCCCATATCTTCCTATGATGTAGCATTATGGCTGGATCACGCGGATCATCGCCGCTCTTTCATCAACGAACTTTTGTCCCAACTAGGGAGGGAGGAAAGGATCGGCTTTCCCGCCGTTCTAGGACTGACGCAGCACCGGGAAGTTGTGGACCGGCTCGAGCAGGAATTGGGCAAAAGAGTCTTTGAAATTCCCACCATTCCGCCCAGCGTTCCCGGCATCCGCCTTCATGAGAGCCTGTCCGGGCTCCTGAGAGAAAAAGGAGTGGAAATGTGGACCGGGTATCCTGTGATCGGTGCCACGATAAGAAGAAATTATATCCAGGAAGTGCAGGTTGATGTTCCGGGAAAGACCAGGAGCTTACAGGGAAACAGGTTTATTCTGGCCACCGGGGGATTAGGCGGCGAGGGGCTCCTTTCCGGCCCCGGCTGGGTAAAAGAGCCGGTCTTTGATCTTCCGGTTTACTTCCACCCCCATGTGGACAAATGGAGCCACCGCCACCTGTGGAAAGAACAGCCCTATGCCTGTTTCGGTCTCCGGGTTGACAGCAAAATGCGCCCCTTGGACGGGGAAGGCAATGTGTGTTTTACCAACCTTTTTGCCGCCGGCAATATTTTGGCCTTTTTTGACTCTACGGCGGAAAAGAGCAGTTCGGGGATTGACATTGCCACCGGAATCACTGCCGGCAGGGCATGCCGGGAGGAGGTGGAATGTGGTGCATCTGCATAATTTTTCTGTTGATCAGTGCTTAAAATGCAGTACCTGTAATACCGTGTGCCCGGTGTATGCGGTAAATGAAAAATATCCCGGACCCAAATTTTTGGGACCGGAAACAGCAAGGCTGAAGAAATCCAAACCGGTAGCGCATGCCGCAGCAGACTATTGTACGGGCTGCCGGCAATGTGAGCTGGTTTGCCCCAACGGGGTGCCCATTACCCATCTGGCCCAGGAAGCAAAAAACTGGGGGAAAAAGCAAAAAGGAATTCCTTTGAGAGACTGGATCTTGGGGCATAACCAGTGGGTGAGCAGTCTGGCATCCCGGGTAGCCCCTCTGACAAATTTGGTCCTGGGCTTAAAATTGGTGCGGCGCTTAGGGGAAAGAACTTTAGGGCTCAAGAACCGGCCTTTTCCTACTTACCATCGGCCTTTTTCCTTTCGCCATAAAGGGGTCAGGAATGCGGAACGGAAGGTTGCTTTTTTTACCGGCTGCTATGGCCGCTATAATGGGACCGGTGTTGCCCAATCGGTGGTAAGTGTACTGGAAAAATGCGGTGTAGAGGTGGTGGTTCCTCCCCAAAAGTGCTGTGGCGTACCCATGCTGTCCAACGGGTTGATAGAAGAGGCGAAAAATAATGCTGTCTTTAATCTGAAGGTTTTGCATGAATTAGTGGAGCAGGGTTTTCAGGTGGTTACTTCCTGCCCGAGCTGTGCTTTAAGCCTGAAACATGACTATGCTTTACATTTTAATTTACCCCAGGCAGCCCAAGTGGCCGCCCATGTGTATGATATTTCCGAGTTTTTATGGCATCATGGCTTGCTTCAGGAGCAAGAATTAAAACCCCTGAAAAAACGGTTCTTCTATCATCAGCCTTGCCATACGAAAGCGCAAGGTATGGGCTCTCCCGCAAAGGATTTGCTCAGCCTGATTCCTGAGCTGGAACTGGCGGTTCGGGAGCAAAAATGTTGCGGCCAGGCCGGTACTTATGGGTTCAAGAAAGAAAAATATGACACCTCTTGGGCCATTGCCTCCCCGCTTTTTCAGGATGTGGCAGCATGCAGGGTAGAGGGCATCGTCACCGAATGCGGCATGTGCAGCCTGCAACTGGCTCATGGGACCGGCAAGAATGTTTTCCACCCGATGGAGATATTGGATCAATCCTTGAAAGGGTAGTAATTTTAGGCAAGCCGGCGGGGATAGCAGGAATGTTCCTGTATCTGGACGAATTATATCACTATTTATAAAGGTGGTGACAATTGATGGAGGATAAGTTATCTGCTCTGGAGCGAGAAAACAGGTGGCTGAAAACTGTTTTGGATGCCATCAATGAAGGTGTCCAGCTTACCAATGTAGAGGGTGTCACCGTTTTTTATAACCATGCCTGCGAGAAGTTTGAAGGCTTAAGCAGGGAAGAGGTGATCGGCAAAAGAATCACCGATGTCTATGATGTGACCGAAGAAAGCAGCACCCAGCTGAATGTCTTGCGCACGGGCAAGCCCGTCATCGAGCAATACCATCAATATCATACCTTTGACGGCAAAAAAGTAGATGTGATTGCCAGCACCTATCCTTATTTCGACGGGGACAAAATTGTGGGCGTCTACTCCGTAAACCGGGACGTGACCAAAATGAAAGAATTCTTGTTCCGCACCATTGAAATGCAAAAACGGCTGAATTCCGGCCAGGGGAAGAAGAAGAGGAACGGGACCAGCTTTACTTTTGAAGATATTATTGGCATCAGCGATACTATCAAACAAGTCATTTCTTCGGCGAAGAAAATAGCGCGCAATAATTCCGCAGTACTGATTTACGGAGAAACGGGAACAGGGAAAGAGCTTTTTGCCCAAAGCATTCATAATGGGAGTGTCTTTGCCGACGGTCCATTTATTCCCATCAACTGCGCGGCCATTCCGGAGACCCTTTTGGAAAGCCTGTTATTCGGCACGGTCAAAGGGGCTTTTACCGGTTCCGTGGAAGCCCCCGGATTGTTTGAGCAGGCGGAGAACGGCACCTTATTTCTGGATGAAATCGATTCCATGACCCCTCATTTGCAGGCTAAATTATTACGGGTGATTCAGGAGAAATCCGTGCGCCGGATTGGGGACAACATCCAGCGCATAGTGAACTGCCGCATTGTCAGTGCCACCAACAAGGATCCTTTAGAAGCGGTCAAAGACGGTCTCATCCGCCAGGACCTATACTATCGTTTGGGGGCGGTCACTCTTCCCATTGCTCCTCTTCGGGAACGGGCGGAAGATATTATTTTGCTGGCGGATTATTTTTTAAAAAAGTACAATAAACAATTCGGCACTTCTGTGGATAAGATCAATGACCAATTAATGAATATTTTTCTCACCCATCCTTGGCCGGGCAATGTCCGGGAACTGGAAAATGTCATGGAAAGCGCCCTCAATATGGTCGATACCCAAGAAGTATTGTTGGGTGTAGAGCACCTGCCCCTCTATTTGCGTAAAAGGTTTGCCGGCCAGGCCCACAGCTATCAGGCTTTGACGAAATCCGGAGGCACCTTGAACGAGATCTTGTCTGAAGTAGAAAAAAAGGTCATTGAGGATACGCTAAAAAGAAACGGCGGCAATATTTCCCAAACCGCACAGGATTTGGGGATCTTTCGTCAGGCCTTGCAGTACCGTATCAAAAGATTTAACATCAATGTGGGAGAGACAAGGCAATCGGTTTGATCAAGAAATACCTTGGTTGAATGCAATCATTTATTGCGGATGCAACCGGAAATTGCATGTATTGCACGCGGTATTTATGTGACGTACTTTTGTTTTATGCAATGTAATATTGCTATTTCCTCTGGGATCAGAGGAATTTTTATTTTTATCTCCCCTAAAATTAGACGGTTTTGCTGGCTTTTTCGCTTGGCATAAAATTTGCATGATTTTAAAAAAGCAGATGAGACTCTTGGCAAGGAGGTGTAATTGTCTCCAGGGTAGTAAGGGCATACTATGGGATAAAGAAAAAAAGAGGAGGATGAATGATGAAGAATCTTAGACCAATTGCATTTTGGCCACCGGTAATTCTTTTTGTAGCGGCAGTGATTTTGAACTTGGTCAACAAGGATGCTTTCAGTGCCATGATCAATGGGGCCAACAGCTGGCTGATGGGTAATTTTGCCTGGGCTTTTGACCTGGGCGTATTGGTTATGCTTGCCGTCATTATTTATGTTATGTTCTCCCGATTCGGTGATGTGAGAATCGGAGGCTCCAAAGCCGTACCCTTATTCGACAGTGTCCGGTTTTTTTCCATCACGTTGACCACCATTATTGCCATTGGTATCTTGTTTTGGGCGACTTCCGAGCCCATGTACCACCTCACGGCACCTCCCGAGTCACTGGGTATTGAGCCGAACAGCCCCCAAGCGGCTATTTTTGCTATGTCTACCTTGTTCCTCCACTGGACTTTTTCACCCCTGGCGATTTATGCCATCGTCACCGTGACATTTGCTTTTGCCTATTATAACATGAAGAAACCTTTTTCCCTTGGCTCCGCCCTTTATCCCGTGTTTGGCGAAAAGGCCATCGGCGCCTGGGGACAAGGGATCGATGCCGTCTGTGCCTACGCTCTCGTAGCAGGTATGGCCGCTTCTCTCGGTACGGCGGTTCTGGCCATATCCGGAGGTATTAATTATCTCACGGGTGTACAAACGGGAGCATTCCTCTGGTTGGTTGTTGACATTGCAGTGATTGCCACCTTTGTTATTTCTTCCATCACAGGGTTGTTCAACGGGATCAAAAAGCTTTCTGAAATCAATACCATTATTTTTATCGGTCTCACTGTATTTGTATTTATCTTTGGCCCTGCAGCCTATATGCTCAATTTAGGTACGGAAGCCTTCGGGGATTTCATGAGGAACTTTTTCACCAAGAGCTTGTTCACCGGGGCGGCGGCAAACGACCCCTGGGGAGGCTGGTGGACCATTTTCTACTGGTGCAACTGGCTGGCCTGGTCTCCCGTTACCGGCATGTTCCTGGGCAGGATCTCGTACGGGCACACCATCCGTAAAACTTTAGTGGTGACCTTCCTCCTTCCTGCTGTATTCACCATCTTCTGGATGATGGTGTTCGGCGGCGCTGCCATCAATCTCCAATTAGCCGGAGCAGGCATTGCCGATGCTATGGCCAATGGACCGGAGTTTGCCGTGTATGCCTTCCTGGCCAAATATCCTATTGCCGTTCTAACTATTCCCATCTTTATATTCACCATGTTCCTCTCCTATGTCACGGGAGCCGATGCCAATACCACGGCTCTGGGCGGCTTAAGTACCACAGGCATATCGCCGGAAAGCCCGGAACCTTCTATGCTCATAAAAGTGTTCTGGGGAGCGATTCTCGGCGCGGTGGCCTGGATTATGATTTCTACGGCAGGAGTTGACGGCATCAAGATGCTTTCCAACCTGGGCGGCGGTCCTGCCTTGATCCTGGAATTAATTATGACCGTAAGCCTGCTTAAAATGGCCGCTAATCCGAAAAAGTACGATGTGTTCAAGGACGACTATATGGCGGACGGCACGCCCATTAAATCAGAGGCGCTGCCTGCCCTGACTTCCAAGAAGCATGCGTCGGAGAATACGGCGGCTGAAGTTTAACCACAAGTGAATTATAATTTGGCCTGCTTTTCGAGCCCCTTCATTGGGGCTCTTTTTAAATACGGCAAAAAGCAAAGTGTGCGCAAAAAATATCTTATTGCATGCAATAAATAATTGCACAAAGAAAAATCTTAAGAAATTTGATATGCGCAATAATATATTGCATTCGGCTTACCTGGAGTGGATCCGGAATAGATTTGCTTTTGGCCTCAGGCCGCCAAAAAATCTGGGCTCGAGAGACTTTTGTTGATTTTGTAGGAAATGGCATGATTATTGCATATTTCATTTATATCCTTATTTCTGGGATCTGAGTTATGGACGCTTTTATTATGAAGGAGGATGAGAGAATGACAGATGATGTAAGAACATTTAATGCCACCAAGTACCAGGTTTTAACGCCGGAAGAGGCACAGGAAGTGCATTCCACAAGTTTAACCATTCTTGAAGATATTGGCACCATCGTGCACCATGATGAAGCGATTGCTCTTTTGAAAAAAGCAGGAGCTTATGTGGAAAACGGGAACCGGGTCTATTTGCCTACTTCTTTAGTGGAATGGGCGATTCGCACAGCTCCCTCCCGGGTGGTGGTCTATGACCGTAATGGGAAACCTGCCATGTTTCTGGAAGGCTACAAATCGTATTTCGGCACAGGCTCCGACTGCCCCAGTATTTTAGACAGCTTTACCGGAGAAAAACGGAGATTTTTATATAAAGATGTGGAAAATGCAGTCACCCTTTGTGATTATCTGCCTCATATTGATTTTACCATGTCCATGGGCTTAATTTCCGATGTAAAAAAAGAAGTGTCCTACCAGCATGAATACGCCGTGATGATCCGGAACAGCACCAAACCTCAGACTATCACGGCGGCGGACAAAGAATCCCTTGACGATATTGCGGAAATGGCGGCTGCTGCAGTAGGGGGCCGGGAAGTTCTGAGCAGAAAACCCATTTTTGTGCTTTATGATGAACCTAGTTCACCCTTGCAGCACTCAACGACGGCCCTGGAGAAACTGTTGTATATGGCTGAGCACCGATATCCCACCAACTATGCTCCGGGGATGATGGCCGGGGCTACAGGACCCATTACCATGGCGGGTGCGGTTGCTCAGGCCAATGCGGAAATTCTTACCGGACTGGTAATCCACCAGTTAAAAAATCCTGGTGCTCCCTTTGTATTTGGGGCGGGCATGTCACCTATGGATTTAGTCAGCATGCAGCCTACTTACTCTGCCCCGGAAGCCATGGTAGAACAAGCCGGTATTTGTGATATGGCCCGTTATTATCAGCTTCCTTCCTGGGGATTTGCCGGATGCAGCGCTGCGAAAGTTCCTGATGAGCAGGCCGTGATGGAAGCGACAAATTATATTATGATGGCCGCTTTATGCGGGACCAACCTCACCCACGATGTGGGTTACCTGGAATTTGGCTTAACCTATTCCTTTGATCTGCTCGTCATGTGCAACGAGTTCATCGGTCAAGTGAGGCGGTTGCAGCAGGGAATCCAGGTGAATAAAGAGTATCTTGCCCTTGATGCGGTGCGCCGCATTGGCCCGGGGGGACATTTCCTGGGTGATGAGCATACCTTTAATCACTTCAGAGAAAATTGGAAGCCGGATCTTACCGACCGCAATACCTATGAGGCCTGGATCGCCAACGGCGGTACCACCATGGGGCAGCGCACGAAAGCCCGCATCCAGTATATTTTGGAGAATCATAAACCCCAGCAAGTCGCTCCGGAAGTAAATAAAGTCATTGATCAAGTGTTAAATAAAGCCGAAGGAAGAATCAGATAGCAGAAGGGACTGAAGGTTACAATGCCTGATAAAGATAAAAAGATACATTATGGGACCCTTTCGGTGCGGGCCGGCCAGAATCCTGAGCCGATCACCGGCGCTATTGCGGCGCCTATTTACCAAACGACAAATTACCAGTTCCGGGACGTGGAAGACGGGGCAAAAAAGTGTGAAAGCATTTACAACGGGTACTGCTATACCCGGTTAGGCAACCCCACCATTGCCATATTGGAAGAAAAAATGGCTGCCCTGGAAGGGGCGGAAGAGGCCCTGGCTTTTACCACCGGGGTTGCCGCCATCAGCGCCCTGCTCTTTTCCCAACTGAAGCAAGGCGATCATGTGGTGGTTGACGACACTTCCTACAGCGCCACCCGCTACCTTTTTGACAATCTTTTAGCCAAGTTCGGGGTAGAAGCCACCTTTATCGATACCTCTGTGGTGGAAAATGTGGAACCGGCGATCCGGCCCCATACCAAGATGATTTATTTTGAGTCCCCCGCAAATCCCACGGTCAAGGTGGTGGATATCAAGGCGATTGCCGAGATCGCCAAAGCCCATCACTTGCTTTCGGTGATCGACAGCACCTTTGCCTCTCCCATTATTCAGCGGCCCTTGGATTTGGGCATCGATGTGGTGATGCACAGTGCCACCAAATTTATCGGCGGCCACGGCGACGTGATGGGAGGAATCCTGTGTGGCAAAAAAGAATTAATTAATTTTATTCGGGATGATACCTACAAAAATATGGGCGGCGTGATTATGCCCCTGGATGCTTTTTTGCTGATCCGGGGTCTCAAGACCTTGGAAGTCCGGGTGCAAAAACATTGCGCCAATGCCATGGCCGTAGCCAAATATCTGGAAGCCCACCCCAAAGTGGACCGGGTGTATTACCCCGGGCTGCCTTCCCATCCCCAGCATGAGCTGGCAAAGCGTCAGATGAACGATTTTGGCGGCATGATCACCTTTGAGTTGAAAGGCGGCCTGGAGGCAGGCGTTACCTTTATGAACAGCCTGAAGTTCTGCCGCTTGGCGGTGAGCCTGGGCGATGTGGACACATTGATTCAGCATCCTGCTTCCATGACCCACTGGTATGTGAGCCGGGAAGAAAGGATCAAAGCCGGGATTCAGGACGGTTCCGTGCGCATGTCTGTCGGCATCGAGGATGCGGAAGATATCATTTTGGATTTGGAGCAAGCCTTGGCACAGGTGTAAAAAAACCTAAGTACTTTTCGGGATCCGGGTACCGAATACCCGGGTTCGGCGCCACCCAATAGACAAAATCCTTGCGGCGCAAGGGTGGAAGTAAAAAAAGTGGAGCTAGGGGGGATGTGGGCTTGAAAAAGCGGTATGTGCTGGCTTTAGACCAGGGAACGACCAGTTCCCGGGCCATACTTTTTGACTGGAACGGACAAATTAAAGGAATCGCCGGGCAAGAATTTAAGCAGATTTATCCCCAACCCGGGTGGGTCGAGCATGACCCAAAGGAAATTTGGCAAAGTCAAATGCAGGTGGCCAGGAGAGTTCTCTCCGAAAATTATGTACTTCCCAATGATCTCGCCGCCATTGGGGTAACCAATCAGCGGGAAACTACCATCCTGTGGGATAAGCATACCGGAGAACCGGTGCATCACGCCATTGTCTGGCAGTGCCGCCGGACGGCTCCTTTTTGTGAGACCTTGCGGGAAGAAGGCTGGACCGCTTCCATCCGGAAAAAAACCGGGCTGGTCTTAGATGCCTATTTTTCCGGCACCAAAATTAAATGGATCATGGACCATGTTCCCGGTTTGAGAGAAAAGGCGGCGGCCGGGGATATCCTCTTTGGCACGGTGGATTCATGGCTCATCTGGCATCTTTCCGGCGGCAAAGTACATGCGACGGATTTTTCCAATGCTTCCCGGACCATGCTTTTTAACATTCATGATCTGGTGTGGGATCAAGAAATTCTGGACCGGTTGGATATTCCTGAGGCGATGCTGCCCCAGGTCCTGCCTTCCAGTACAGTGTACGGATACACCGACCGGAAGCTGTTCGGCGCGGAAATTCCCATTGCCGGAGTGGCCGGGGACCAGCAGGCAGCCTTGTTCGGACAGACCTGTTTCGAGACCGGGATGGCGAAAAATACCTATGGCACGGGCTGTTTTATGCTGATGAATACGGGAGAAAAAGCCTTTTCTTCCGATCACGGGCTTTTGACGACCATTGCCTGGGGCCTGGATCATCACGTGGAATATGCCCTGGAAGGCAGCATTTTTATGGCCGGAGCAGCAGTACAGTGGCTCCGGGATCAACTGGGCCTGATCCAGCATGCGGCCCAGACGGAACAGATGGCCCAGGCGGTGGAAGATACCGGCGGCGTCTACCTGGTACCGGCCTTCGCCGGGCTGGGGGCCCCTTATTGGGACATGTATGCCCGGGGCACCATTGTGGGCATGACCCGAGGCACCTCAAAAGAGCATATTGTGCGGGCCACCCTGGAATCTATTGCGTACCAGACCCGGGATGTGCTGGAGTTGATGGCGGAAGAGTCGGGGATGGAAATAAAGAGCCTGAGAGTAGACGGAGGAGCGGTGCAAAACGACTTTCTCATGCAGTTTCAGTCCGATCTTCTGGGGGTGCCGGTGGAAAGACCGGTTGTTGCGGAGACGACCGCTCTGGGTGCCGCCTACTTAGCCGGTCTGGCTACCGGTTTTTGGACCAGCCGGCAAGAAATAGCGGAAAAGTGCCTGCTCGCCAAGCGCTATCTGCCCCAGGCGGATGAGAAAAAAATGGGCCAATTGTATGGGGAATGGAAACGTGCTGTGGAGAAAGCCAAAGGATGGATCATAGCGAGGAGTGAATAATTGTGCGCATGAAGGTAGAAGCTTTAACACAAGAACAGCTTGGGGAGATCCATCAGGCGACGCTGGATCTGCTTGAGAAAAAAGGTGTTGCCATCCACCATACCCCGTCCCGGAGATTATTTCAGCAATACGGTGCTTTGGTGGAGGGGGAGACGGTGCGCATTCCGGAAACGCTGGTCGCCGAGTTTCTCAAAAAGGCGCCCAGGTCCTTTTCTGTGGCCGGTCGTAATCCGGTCCGGAATATTCAAATAGGTGAAGAATATCAACCTGTCTTAGGCCCGGCGGCCGGCGCCGTGTTTGTTTCCGATCTGGAAAAAGGGAGACGCCCCGGAGGATTAAAAGATTTACAAAATCTCTTGGCCTTATCCCAATTAAGTGACTATATTGGGGTTGCTACGGCCGGGATCCTTACGCCGGCCGACTTGGCACCGGAAAACCAGCACCTGACCCAGTTGTGGGAGACCGTCAAAATGAGCGATAAGCCCATCATTGGGTTATCTCTCGGGGCTAAAATATCTGAGGACAGTATCCAGATGGCGAGAATTGCCGCCGGGGATCAGGGCGCCCATTACGTGATCGGTATTGTCAACAGCCTTTCTCCCTTGGCCTGGGATGAAAGAATGCTGGAGGCGATTTGGGCCTATGCCGGTAAAGGGCAGCCTTTGGTGATCGCCTGCTGTTCCATGGCCGGGTTCACTTCTCCCACCACTTTGGCATCCACATTGGTGCAGAATAACGCGGAAGTGATCAGCGGAATGCTCCTGGCCCAGCTGATTCATCCGGGAACACCGGTGGTTTACGGGAATACCTCTACCATTACGGATATGCTTACCATGAACCTCTGCATCGGCGCGCCGGAATATGCTCTGCTCTCTACTGCCTGCGCCCAGCTGGCCAGGTTTTACGGCGTACCTTACCGGAGCGGCGGCGGGCTCACCGATGCCAAAGAGGTGGATGCCCAGGCGGGCATTGAGGCGACGACAAACTTGTTGTTTACCATGGCCAATAACGTTGATTTCGTGCTCCATGCCCTGGGGATTATGGAATCCTTCCTCAGTATCAGCTATGAGAAATGGGTAATGGATGAAGAGATCTGGGGGCGGATGCTCCATATCTGCCGGGGGATAGGTGCACTGCCCGGGGGGGCGGTGGATTTACTCAGCACAGTCGGTTCCACAGGCCATTACCTGGATCAGCCGGACACCCTGTTAAATTTCCGCCATGTTTTTTCCCGGCCTGCTCTGTCGGACCGGGGCAACTGGGACAGCTGGGTGAAAAAGAAAAAGACTTACCCGGAAGCGGCTCACGAAATCTGGCAGGCCCGGGTGCGAAATTTTACGCCGCCCGCATTGCCGCCTCAGGTGGAATCAGAACTAAAACAATATATCAAGGATGTGAAAAGATAGGGGGGCAGATGATGCGTCATAAAGTAACGATTCAGACATTACGGGACAAAGTGGAAAAAGGTCAGAAAATTACCATGATCACCGGTTATGATTATCCCATGGCCCTATTGGAAGAACGGGCAGGAATCGATATTATTCTGGTGGGAGATTCTCTGGGCATGACTGTGTTAGGGTACGATTCTACCTTGCCGGTAGAAATGGATATCATGCTGGAGCATGCCAAAGCCGTCCGGCGGGGAGCTCCCACGGCATACGTGATTGGGGATATGCCTTATATGTCTTACCAGGTTAGTGTGGAGGAAGCGGTACGCAATGCAGGCCTTTATATGAAGGCCGGTATGGATGCGGTGAAATTGGAAGGGGGCCGTAATGTGGCAGATGTCATTGCCGCCCTGACCAAGGCCACCATCCCTGTCATGGGCCATCTGGGCCTTACGCCCCAATCCATCGCCATGCTGGGCGGATTTAAAGCCCAGGGCCGGGATATTGGGGCCGCAGAGGCCTTGATTGCCGATGCCAAAGCTTTGGAAGAAGCAGGCGCCGTGAGCATCTTGCTGGAAGCGGTACCGCCAGAGGTGGCCAAGATTATTACCGAAAGGGCCAATATTCCCATTATCAGCATTGGGGCAGGCCCCAACTGCCATGGCCAGTTGCTTATTGTTCACGATATGCTGGGCTTCTTCGACGCTTTCACCCCCAAGTTTGTCAAGAAATATGCCGACCTGAACAAAATCATTTTGGACGCCCTGGGCCAGTATGTTCAGGATGTAGAAAGCGGGACTTTCCCGGCGGAAGAGCATTTCTATAAAATGCCCAAAGAGAGTTTGGCCAGTTTCCAGGAAAAATACGGAAAATAATGATTTAAAAAATTGATTGCGGAGGTTGACCGGTCATGTTCGAGCATTTATTAGCGGACCGCATGAACAGTCTTGCCGGTGAGTCTGCCTTTCAGGTACTGGCTGCGGCCAACAAGCTGGAAGCTCAGGGCAAAAAGGTGATTCATTTTGAAATTGGCGAGCCGGATTTTCCCACGGCAAAAAATATTGTGGAAGCAGGAAAAACCGCCCTGGACCAAGGATATACCACCTATTGCCAATCCCAAGGACTGGTATCCCTCCGGGAAGCTATCGTGGCATATACGGAGAAATATAAGGGGATCAAGTCCGCCAAAGAGGAAGTGGTGGTGGCGCCGGGGGGAAAGCCGATTATTTTCTATACCATCTGTGTCCTGATCAATCCTGGGGAGGAGGTAATTTGCCCCAATCCCGGTTTTCCTACCTACGAATCGGTGATCCGGTATGTAGGAGGAGTACCTGTACCGATCAATCTGGAAGAAAAAAATGATTTTAGAATTGATGTGCGGGAACTGATTGCTAAAATTACCCCGAAGACGAAGCTGCTCATCTTAAATTCTCCCTCAAATCCTACGGGAAGTTTTCTCACGGCAGACGACCTGAAAGAAATTGCCGAAGCGATCAAAGACAAAGATATCTTTGTCCTGTCTGATGAAATCTATAGCCGGATTGTTTATGAGGGTTCGGCAAAATCCATCGCAACTTTGCCCGGCATGAAGGATAAAACCATTATTCTCGACGGCTTTTCCAAGACCTATGCCATGACGGGATGGCGCCTCGGCTATGGGATTATGCATGAAGACATCGCGGAGAAGATGACAAAGCTCTTGATCAATTCCAATTCCTGCACCACCCATTTTGTGCAGATTGCCGGCATAGAAGCCTTAAAGGGTCCCCAAGATTCGGTGGACGCCATGGTGCAGGAATTCAGACACCGGCGAGAGGTCATTGTGGACGGTTTGAACGCCATGAAAGGAGTTAGCTGCAAAAAACCGGACGGCGCTTTCTATGCCTTTCCCAACATTACGGGTACCGGGTTAAAGAGCAGTGAATTGGCCCATTACCTGCTCCATGAGGCAGGCGTAGCCGTGCTGGACGGAGCGGCTTTTGGAAGTGCGGGAGCAGGATATATCCGCTTATCTTATGCCACGTCTTTAGATTTGATTTATGCAGGACTAGAAAGGATCGAAAAGGCGCTGAAAAAATTATCCAAATAATGAAAAGAGTTTTAGAAGAATAGTTGAAAAACGTCGATTCATATTGAAAGAAGCGCCTTAGGCGCTTTTTTTGTCTGAACTACTCGGAAAGTTCTTGGTATTTGAGAAAGGGAAATTTATCCTTTTTGCGGAATATTAAATAAACGAAAAATAAATTGAAGAACAGCATGTCCCAGGGTATACCAAAAATGACAAAGATAGGATATAATGTAACACATGGCACAGAATATATTTCCCAATTAATTATAATTGATATAATTTAATATCTCTAATATTGGCAAACTAGCTGAAAGGCTGGGGCGCAAAGTCAGGAGTCTAAAAGCGTTAGTTTATGCTATGATTGTCCGACTGCGAAGGATAAAATCTTTTGCAGTTTTTTTATTGGGTAGATTTCCTTTGCAGGAAGGAGATTTGTCATTCAATTACAACATCCTTGACGGAATTAAAATAAAAGGAGGCATCTACAATTGGAAGTACAAATGGAAGCTAATATGAAACACAAAATGGAAGTACAAAGCAAAAGAAAATCATTTCTTGGGAAGGTATCCACAGGTTTTGGTATAGCTATTTGTATCGTTCTTGCCTTTATTTTCATTATTAATGCAACGCTTATTGCCAAGTCATACATATATCCCGATAAAGTTCCTGATTTTATGGGATATAAACCGTTTATCGTCTTATCCGGTTCTATGGAACCGGAGATTATGACCGGTGATCTGATTGTCACAAAAGAAATTGCTCCGGAAAATATTAAGGTAGGAGATGTGATTTCTTTTCGTGTAGATCAAGATATTGTAGTATCTCACAGGGTGACGGAAATCCAGACGGAAGGAGGGTTGTCTTTTTTAACCAAAGGTGATGCCAATACCGGGATGGATGCAACACAAGTTTTGCCGGAAAAAATTGAAGGGATATATCTTTGGCGGGCAGCAGGTATGGGCCAATTTGCCCTTTTCCTCCAAACGCCCATCGGCATGCTGCTTTTTGTAGTGACGCCCCTCTGCCTGTTTATTATCTATGATATTGTCTCCAGAAGCAGGCACAGCAGGAAAAAGAGCACCCGGGAAGCAGAACTGGAAGCTGAGCTTGCTGCATTAAAAGCAGCAAAAGAGGGAGGTAATAGTAGCGGGCAACTAAATCAATAGACAAAAATTGATAAGAAAGTTGATTATTACATAAAAAATAATTTTAAGAGTGGGGTGATGGATGAAGCGAAGGGAAAAGTATTGTTAAGCACCCATTTCTCGAATTTCCCAGAAAGGGTTTCTGCCCATGAACAACGTTGCTATACAAAAATCTTATGAAAGGAATGAAAAAAGTGACTAAGCGAAACAAGGTTTTTAGAATTGCCTTTTTGCTTCTCGTGCTCAGCATGGTTTCCACCGTGATGATATCTGGGACGTTTGCTAAGTATACCAGCGAGTATGCGGGGCAGGACACAGCGCTGGTGGCGAGATGGGATTTTCAAGCTTATGAAGGAACGACCGGACTCGGAGATCCTGACGCTGATCCAGTACAGCAATTAGATTTATTCAAACACGAGTATGATGTACACATCAATCAGGCTGATGGAGTTGATTACATTATTGCACCTGGCGTGAATGATGAATTTACTATCAAAATGTCTTTTCTCTCAGATGTTGATGCAACAGTAACAGTAGGATTTACCAAAACCGCAGATGTAGCAACTGACAATCTGCCGATCGAATACTCTGTAGATAATGGTACCACATGGGTATCGTTGACTGGCTTAGCGAACGCCTTTGCGGAAAAGGTTGATTTAGCAGTTGATGGTGATGGTGACCCTATTAACACAAAAGTTACCGCGCATTCTGGAAATACCTTTACCTTTGAAAAATCTGGTATAGATGATGCTGCTGCCACAGTAATTACTCAAGTAGTTAAGTGGAGATGGGCATTTGACACTGCAGAACAGGGCGCATCTTATGCTACTGGACTCGGGTCAAGTGATACTGTTGACACAGGCTTTGGAAATACTTCTGCAGACGGTGGAGCTACACGTACCACCTATGTTTTAAATGTCTCGGTCAAGGCAGACCAAATACAACCTACAACAATCTAATTTCGTTTACAGGAGAGCCAGCGGCTCTCTTGGAGAGGCCGTATAGTGCATGCTGCTTCTCCAAGGCAGCTGAAACAAAACTTGAAACCGGGGTGATTTTCTGGATCAGGCAGTGAAACAAGAAAATAGAGAGAACAAACGGAAGAATTTTCTGCTCTATCTCATTACCACCATCATTATTGTCTATATTGCCGTGCCCACCTATGGCATTATCCGTGACCTGGGCTCAGGGGAAGCAGTATTTATTTTAAATTCACCCATCCGCGATGTGAATATGGCTAGGCCGGAGCTGGGTTTTTTTGACCGGATACACGACTTTCTTTTTCCTCCCCAAGAGGTTCCCGTGCCGATTTTGCAGCGCATTGATTTAAAAGGCAGGGTTGTTTATACGGACAGAACCCCTTATATTAACGGAATAGTCGAGCTTAAGAGTGAACCGCGCTATACTCGAACTGATGCAGGGGGATATTTTTTCTTTATAGATGTTGAGGCGGGCGCGCATACCGTTAGCGTACTTGACGAGGCGGGAAATGTGCTGGCAAGATGCCATATTGAAATTGAGCGCACCATTCAGGTAAAGGACGCCGAGTTAGTTCGCCTTCCCGATGGTACGCTTGTTTTTCAGGTGGCGGTCGATATTAGAGTACTGGAAATTACCCTGTTTCTAAAAAAAGGCCCGGACGGGGGCATCACCGGTATCGACAGAGTTGAATTGGGTATTACTCCTGATCGGGAGGCTGAGTCAATCCCTCAGGAGGAACCTGAAGTACCCCTGGTTGAACCTCCTGTTGAGCCAGTGGAGCCTGCAGAACCACCGGAAGAATCCAATAAGCCGCACAAGCCTAAACCAACACCATCCGGTTTTGATGTTTTTGACTCGGCTACCACTGCCCGGTACGGCAGAGAGAGTGCGGTAAGTGTCAATATTTTCGGTACGGGAAAGCGTATCGCCCCCGGAATGAAGGGAAGCTACCAATTTACGGTAGACAACAGAGGGAACGATTCTCCCTCACTTTACGATGTGACTTTTACTCCCATTGATACACTCCCGGCACCCAACAAAATCCCCATGCGCTACCGCCTGAAAGCAGACGGGGTATATGTAGCAGGAGACAATAACACCTGGTGTACCCCGGCGCAGCTTTATCAGGATACGATACTGGCAGGAAAGAGCCACGTGAAATACACGCTGGAATGGTACTGGCCGGAAGGGGCAAGAGACAATGATTATGCCGCCTTCGGCGGTAACCCTAATTATTCATACAGCCTGACCATTAAGGTTACGGCGCAAATCCAGTAAGGAGGCTCCCAACACTTTGCTGCCAAAATACAAAAAGATGCTGACAACGGGTTTTGTTTACCTTACTTTTGGCCTTTTATCCCTCTTTATTCTCATAAACCTGTTTTTGGGCATTAATAAGGCGATTACCCACAACCCTGTGCCCAAGGTGTTTGGCATCTCACCTTTGATCGTGATGTCCGGATCAATGGAGCCTGCCATTTATCCAGGTGATGTGGTGATAATCTGGGAGCAGGCGGCGGAGAAATATAAAATAGGCGATATTGTCACCTATTTAGTGGGGCAGACCCCTTTTACCCACCGCATAGTGGGGGAAGAAAACGGACTCTTCATTTTAAAAGGGGACAGCAACAATACCGTGGATGACACGGTATCAGCCGATCGGTTTGAGGGCAAGGTGCTTTTTACTGTTCCCAAAATAGGCGTGGCTATTGTATTCTTTAAAAAGCCTGCCGGTATGGCGGTGCTGGTGATGCTGCTTCTCTTATATATTAACGGCGGGGATCTGTATAAAAAGGTGCGTGGTACAGTGAGCAAATAATGGGGTGGCGATTAATGAAGCTGAGGAGAGTTTTGATAATACTGATTGTTTTGGTACTGATAAGCTCAGCTTTTTTCTCATCATCTTTGGCTAGATTTACCGATGAATTTGCCGGATCAGATACTGCCTTGATTGCCAAATGGAATTTTGGGGCGCGGGGCGAAGATGACACTGCGGGTGAGTTTTATAATAAAGGATTTACTTTTGATTTGTTTAACGCCGAGAGTGTGGAACCAATGGACTTTGGGGTGAAGAGCTTTACTTTTACCGGGGGCGGCTCTGATGTAGCTATTCTCTATGATGTACAGATGAATGCCGACGATTTATTATGGCTGACCGAAGGGACTGTTGCGAAAACAGTGCGTACCGCTGTTTACGCTCCCTTTGTTTTTAAAATTATTGCTGAAATTAATGATGGGGCAGTTGATACGGCTCCCCCAGTTTTTTCTCCCCCGGATTATGACAGCGGTTGGTTTAGACCGGTGGACATTACCACCGATGAGGATGGGTATTTCAGTATTTTTGACCATACGAACGGAGAACCTTTTTTTTCACCCGGCAGTATGGACTCAGTTACGGTGACTGTCTACTGGCAGTGGAATACCTCATGCTATATCAATGATACCGGCACTGCGTTTGTATCACCGGATACATCCACGGAAATCAGCGAAACATATTTGCCTTATTATCAAGCGGCATATGATGAATATTACGGCCCGGGAGGTTTGGAAGACCGGCGTGAAGCGGCAGCCGATGCGGTCAGTGACTATTTAGACGAGCATGGCAGTCCAGCCAGCGACGGCACCTGGGAACATGATGTGGATTGTGAATTGTCGGATGAGGAACATAACTCGGAATATGAGTCCCTTGACCCGGAAGCAAAAGAAGATTACCTTTTGGAACATGGAGGCACAGACGACGGTACGGGTGGGATTACCTGGTCAGCCCATAGTGTGCTCTGTTCCGCAGATCATTTTCGCGAATATAACGATCTGGTAGATGAGGAGCATGATGCCATTGATGCCTGCGAGACCTCCCTGATGGCCGCCTATGACGATTATGACACCCTGGCTGCTGATGCCTTAGCCGCCAAGGAATCTGTGAAAGTGATTTTCCGCATCAAAGGGGATCAAATCGCACCGGAACAAAACATGTAGACTGCAAGGTGGTGGGAAAATGAAATTAAAACTGAGATATATTCTATTTTATATTTTTATCTTGACATTGGCTGCCATGGGCATTTCCTTTTCCCGATTCAGCACTACTTTAACTAATTCCGGAGCAGAAAACACCACGCCGCCGGATATTGAATTTTCCACATGGGTACTGGATTATCACGCGGCATCCGTTTCTTTAGATAATATGTTTCCGGGAGATACCAGGACCATTGCCATCTGGGTGAGAAATTGGCAAGCGGGAGACCCGGTAAAAATAAGCGGTTACACGCAAAATTATAACCTGGAATTGGAAACAACGGGAAACCTTCCCTTAGAATATACCTTGGCGGATGACGAAGGTAAGGAGGTAAACCTAAGCCGTCCGGATTCCTTCCGTTATATCGGTGAGACCCAACAGCTTTCTGCTGATATGCCTGAAACAAAGGAATATCTGCTAAGCATTTCCTGGCCGGTAGAAAAGAAAGACTTTCGTTACAGAAATGAAATCGATTATCTGGAACTAAAAATAAGGGCTGTGCAAGCAGAAGGAATTTGATAATGGGGGGATAGACAGCAATGGGTTTTCTGAAAAACAACGGTCATAAATTTGCACTTGGTGTCCTACCCGCCATGACGATGCTGGTGTTGTTTTCTACGGTGGCTTTGGCAAGCTACATGCATCATGCTCTGCTTAATACCTATATTGCCGCTTCCGGGGCAGAATTCTATTTTACCAGTGACCTTTTGACAGATCAGACAACGGTTCCTGCCTATCAAATCACCCATGACTGGCAAACAGGCGCTGATGCAAACATCCGCTTTCAGCTCCGTAATTTTGAAAACCCTCTCCATATATCGAATAGAGAGATCTCGTACATTGTAGTGCCGGAGCCGGTGGGTGCAAGTATCAGCGGAACTATTCCCCCGGGCGGATCTGAGGGACAAATAGTTACGATATCTGTGCCTTCACCGGCCAATCCCAACATGCCTTTGGAAGTGACGGTGACGGCAACCGCTACCTCACCTTACTCAAAAACCCTCCAGGGAAAGTTTATTATCACCCCGGCTATATCTTATCAAATGGCGGAAAACGCAGGTTCTCCTGTCGCTGTTCTAACTATTAACTTGGCCCCAAATACGGAATTTAACCGGGATGTGATGATTACCTGGCCGGAAGGAGCCAACCCTGACATGACCAATCCCATCGTCATCGGCAGGACAATAGAAGAGAGAACTCTGACAACTTCCCTTAATACGGCGGCTATCTATGAACTGGTTTTCTTTAAGAATCATCCGGAAGATGATTATGGGGGCGTAACGGTGACAGGACTTTAAGGAGCACTATTATGCATAATAAAGTAATCAAAAAAAACAGATTAATCATGGGGCTGCTATTTGGGATATTTTTTCTCTGTACCTTTTTGGCTTTTTTGCTTTTTGAAGCCAACGTGGCCTCTGCGGTAAGTCCGGAATGGACTGGGGGAATTGCGGCAAACTTTGCCGGCGGTACAGGAACTGAAAACGATCCCTATTTAATCAGCACCGGGGAGCAGCTGGCCTATTTTTCCCAGCGGGTTAATGCCGGGATAACCTATGCCGGTAGTTTTATCCAGCTGACCCAGGACATTCTTCTCAACAGTATGAATGCTGACGGTACCTTTGTATCCGCCTCGCCAAGACAGTTTACAAAAATCGGCAGCAATTTGAGGAAGTTTCAAGGGCAATTTAATGGAGCAGGCTATGAAATAATCGGCTTGTATATCGATAAACCAAATGAAAGCTACCAGGGACTGTTTGGCTATGCCGACACAGGTAGTATGATTCGGAACGTAAGCATATCGGGAAGGATATCCGGAAAATCTCAAACAGGATGTGTGGCCGGCTATACAAATGGAGGAATCAGCAACTGCACAACAAACTGTGCGGTAATATCCAGCGGTGGCGGGAAGAACTATACAGGAGGCGTAACCGGGGAGGCCGGGGCGGGCAGCAAAATAATCGACTGCACTGTTTCAAGGGCTGTATCAGGGTACACTTATGTGGGCGGCGTGGCTGGTAAAACAGAGGGTGAGATAACGAGATGCAGTGTCAATGGTACGGTAACAGGCTCTTATGATTACGTGGGCGGCATTGCCGGATATGCCGGTACCGGCAGCAAAATAATTGACTGTACTGTTTCAGAAGACATATCGGGAAATAATATGTATGTGGGCGGCGTGGCCGGTAAAACTGAGGGAGAGATATCAGGATGCAGCGTTAGCGCTACCATCACAGCACCTAATAATAGCTACATCGGAGGTATCGCAGGATATGCAGCCGGTATCGGCAGCAAAATAACCGACTGCACTGTTTCAGTAATTGTAAATGAAGCAAATGGCGGAGGCTATGTGGGCGGCGTGGCTGGCAGAACTGACGGAGAGATAAGGGGATGTACCGCCAGTGTTACAGTGACAGGACCTAATAGTTATATCGGAGGTATCGCTGGATATGCTTACGGGGCGGGCAGCAAAATCAGCGAATGCACCGTTTCAGGAACTGTAACAGCAGCAAGCGGTTTCGGTTATGTGGGCGGCGTGGTCGGTAAAACAGACGGAGTAATAACGGAGTGCACTAGCGATTGCACGGTAACAGGTTTAGGCCAACATAACGTGGGAGGCGTAGCAGGATATGCCGGCACTGAAAGTGTTATAAGCAATTGTTCATCTGCTGGGGATGTATCGGGAATAGCTGAGATAGGCGGCGTGGTGGGTTACACGGATGGCGTCGTTACAATTTGCATCAATACCGGCACTGTGAACGGGAGTAACGGTCACACAGGAGGTGTGGTCGGGGCGGCGGGCGGAAACAGCACTGTTAGCAATAGTTTTAATTCAGGAGCAATTGATGGGGGGAACGGTCAAGGCGGAGTAGGCGGAATAGTAGGCTATGCTAACCCGGATTTTACCATATACCATAACTTAAGTGTAGGTACAGTGGAGGGTAATCAATTGGTGGGGGGCGTTGTCGGCAATGGCAATGCCATTCATAATGATAACGCCTGGAATAACTATTATCTAGATTACGAAGGTGCTCCGGATGGAACAAACAGCGGTGATGTCCTGAATAATGACGGCGCTTTACCCATCGGGGATATGACATGGGAAGAAGTCTACGATCGTTTGGACGATGATGAGGGCGAGGGAGTATGGTCCCAGGATATGGATGATAATGGGATTCCAAAGCCGGAAGTTACTGTTGCTGAGGGTGAAATAGTAAGCTCAAAAATAAAAGAAGGCAAATATTATACAGCAGCATTTCCTGAGGCTACTTCGATCACTATCACTTCAGACAGCGTTTTTACTGGAGCCTTTAACGTGCACTATAATGAGGCCTGTAACCTGGCAACCCAAACCATTGGTTTGATGAATGGGGAGACGGTAGTAACACTGCCGGCCGGCACCTCAATTATTATGCTGGTTGATGGTGCTTACTATTATAAAAACATGGAAACTGCTTTAGGAACAAGGCTCCCCTTGAATGAGTTTTATCATATGGGCAGTGGGACGTTAAAATATGCTCCTGCAGAATCAATTCCGGCTGGAGCTACGAAGGAATACTTATTTATCTTTGATTTTTCCAAAACTGCTGGTGGTATTGCAGCTGGTACTTACCATATTAAGCTTTTGCCTGCACATGGTACTTTTTCGGGTACTATGCCCACTGTCGCCGTTGCAGGAAAGAACGCCTACACGCTCACAGCTAGCAGCGGGACAGATAGGTTTACGGTTAGCCTGGGGAGAGTCTTAGCTCCCGGTTATGATTTTAAGACAGATGGAAAAATATCTGCTTTTGAATTCTGTTTGGTAAATGATGAGGCAGTAGTACCACTGCCAGTCGGAACAAAGATTAATGGCAACCTAATTTTTGCAGCCCTACCATATGTCTTTATTACAGCTGCTTTTGAAGATAATATAAACATTTCATTAGACATGTCAGATTGTGCAGTTCCTCTTCCGCCAGGGAATTATACAGTGCAGGTTAAAGCATATGCTTGTTCAAATGTCATGTATCCCCGGAACGGTTATGTGCTGCATAGCGGCACGGCAGATGTTGCATTAACAGCACCAATACAGTATGCCATTAAGGCAAGTGCGGAAACGAGGGTTTTTGACCAGACCTCATCTCCCATTCCAGTAGAATTTAATATCCAAACGCTAGGCGCAGAAAGAGTCAAGGTAACTTTGCAGCGCAAATATGGCATGGTTTACGCCAATATTCAGGATCAGGTGAATCAGCCGGTAACGATTACGGATGGGATCGCTATCTTGAATATACCTGCCGGCTACGGAAAAGGAACATACCGCTTTGTGCTTAATCTCTGCGATGACAATGGCACAGAGAAGGCACAGGCAGCACAAAGTATGATCATAAAATAAATCATTTAACCGCAGGGCGGTTTGTTTTTTTGTAGGAATTTGTAATGGAAAACCCTTGCGTAAAGGGCTTTTCTGTACTTGTCAGGAAGTATAAAAATTTATAGGTAACAAGTATAAGTGCAACTAAGGCTTCCGCCGGCGCAGAGGTTTGGCGCAAGCCAAGTTTTCTAATAAAAATATTTTTAATAGGATTAAGCGGAAGAAGGAAAACATATCCTGATAGCGAATGATAATGAAGAGATCCAAAATCAGGAAGGGGGCTTTTTACAATGATGCTTAGCTGTGATAAGTGCGGAAAAGAAGTGGCCAGTGAAGATGTTTATGATGTAAATGGTCAAAAGCTTTGTGAGAGTTGTGCCATTGGGAGCAGCAGCCAAAAGAGTCCTTCCAAACCTTGCGGACCGGGGTCCGGTGCCTAAATAACAGGCCAGCCTTTTCAGGCCGGCTTTTTTTATTATTCCTCAGAGGGTGGACGTGGAGAAAAGAATGGAGGAGTAAAGTATGAAGTACACTTTTTCCAAAATTGTAGACATTCCCAAGATCCAAGCGCTGATGGAAGAGTTTTATTTAGCTACCGGGATCCCCTGCGGTATCATTGATACTGACGCCAACATCTTGGTATCTGTGGCCTGGCAGGATATTTGCACCAAATTTCACCGGAAAAATGCCCAAGCGCTTTCATTATGCCATGAAAGCGATATGTTTATTAAGGATCATTTAAATTCCGGCCAGCCCTATGTTTGTTATGAATGTCCCCTTGGATTAATTGAGGCGGCTGCTCCGATTATGATTGACGGAGAACACCTGGCCACTATTTTCCAGGGGCAATTTTTTTTCCGGGCTCCGGACATCAAACGCTTTTATTTGCAGGCCCGGTTGTATGGCTTTGATGAAAAGGATTACCTGGCCGCTTTAGAAAAAGTACCATTTTTGACCCCGGAAAAGCTGTATGCCATCATGGGCTTCTTTCGCCAGCTTGCTGAGTTATTGGCTTATATGGGATTTGCCAATCTCAAACTTTTGGAATCAAAGGAAAAGGTCGTGCAGGAAAGTGAGGACAGGTTAAAGACGATCATTAATAATTCTCCCTGTGTGGCGATTCAAAGTTATGATCTGGAGGGAAAGGTCCTGTTTTGGAACCAAGCCTCGGAGAAAATGTTTGGGTGGACGGAAAAAGAAACCGTGGGAAGAACTCTCCGTGAAATTATGCGTGATGAAAACAATGAAAAAGAGTTTCAGGACATCCTTCAGGCGTGCGGAAAATCAGAAAACACCTATGGACCCTTTGTCTGGAACATAACGAATAAAAACGGCATCGAAAAGAGCTTTCTTTCTACCGCGTTCCCCATCCATTATGACAACGAAAAAACGGAATTCATCCGCATGAATGTGGACATTACCGAACAGAAACAGATGGAACAAGAGTTTATCCGGTTTGATCAGCTAAACTTGATCGGAGAAATGGCTGCCAGTATCGGGCATGAGGTGCGGAATCCCATGACTACGGTACGGGGGTTTTTACAGCTGCTTCTCGGCAAAGATGATTGCCGTACTTATCATGAATATTTCCACTTAATGATTGAAGAACTTGACCGGGCTAATGCCATCATTACGGAATTTCTCTCTTTAGCGAAAAGTAAAGCCGTAAAATTAGAGATGAAGAGTTTAAACGCCATTATTGCCGCTCCCCTGATTGATGCCAATTCCTTGTTATATGGGCAAAATTTCCGCTGGGAATTAGGAGAAATACCTCATTTAGCCCTGGACGAGAACGAAATACGCCAGTTAATTTTAAATCTTACCCAAAACGGGATTGAGGCCATGTCCCCGGGGAAAAGCCTTACCATCTCCACTTTCAAAGAAAGCGCTGAAGTGGTTTTATCGGTGCAGGATGAAGGGAAGGGGATCAGAGCGGATCTGCTGGATAAATTGGGCCGGCCTTTTCTGAGTACCAAGGAGCACGGGACAGGACTGGGGTTAGCCGTCTGCTACAGTATTGCCGCCAGGCATCATGCCCGAATCACCGTAGAATCTTCGCCGGAGGGAACGACTTTTTTTGTCAGATTTAAGGTATAATACTTGGTAAGGTTTTCTTATTTCAGAGCAAAGCGGGGATAACGTGGATAGTTATACGGAAAAAGCCGTTCAGGAGTTAAAACAATGGCAGCGAAAAATGACCAGGAAACCGTCCCTCACGGGGCGTTTGTCTAAAGGCTGGCAGAATAAGGTCAACAATATCATTCCCGAAAAAGTGCATGCGGTGTTGACGAACGCCATCAAACATATGGTCCGGGCGGTATTAATCGGTTCGGAATTTATCACAAAAAGCCCCCTCACCGAGGAAATGTCCTTCGAAGCAAGGGAGGCCCTCATCCAGGATAAAATTAATTTTTATAAAAAGGCGGCTGCGGCGGAAGGAGCAGGAACGGGAGCCGGGGGTATATTTTTAGGATTGGCCGATTTTCCCTTGCTCTTAAGCATCAAAATAAAATTCCTATTTGATGCGGCCGGTCTATATGGGTTTGATGTGAGAGATGTCAAAGAGCGCCTATATATTCTGTACATTTTCCAGCTGGCTTTTTCCAGCGAAAAAAGACGAGGGGAAGTATACCACCATATTTTGCACTGGGATGAATGGGTGAAGACCCTTCCGGCCAGTGTGGACAACATTGACTGGCGCCTTTTTCAGCAGGAATACCGGGATTATATTGATTTGGCCAAAATGCTGCAATTGGTTCCCGGAATCGGCGCTTTTGTGGGGGCTTATGCCAATTACCACTTACTGGATAAGTTGGGGGTAACGGCGATGAATTGCTACCGGATGCGCCTTCTATTGAAAAATGATGAAGAAAAAGGAGATCCCTTGTATCCTAAGGAGTGAGCCCTATAAATAAAAGCGGCCTAAAGGCCGCTCTATTATGGATATAAGCAAATAAGGTGAATGGATTTATCAGGTTTATCCGGTACCCCGGTTCCTGAAAAGCCCTTTGGGCTTTTTTATTTTGTGATCGCTTTAATCGCTTTGTCTAAAGAACCATCTTCAATTTGGGCAAGGGCCCTGTTAAAACGGTTTAATCCGTATGGCCAGTATTCGTCGTAAGGCTTGCCGTTGTCGATTTGCAGCACAGACCATAAGGCCCAAAGGTAATCACAGAGATATTTATTAATCACGACACGGCCGTAATTCTCTTCAGAAATTTCTCCCCCATAGTATTCGCTTAAGAAAACGTTTTCTTCTTCTTTACTGAGGCTGTTCTCTAAAGATAAAGCGGCCAAGTCAAAATTGGCATCATTCATACCGGCATATTCCCAGTCGATGAGATAAAGCTTGTCCTCACCAACGACCCAGTTTTCCGGCAGGGTATCATTGTGGCAAGGTTTTTCCTCATAAGGATTTTTTTCGTAAGCAGCTTTAATCTCCAAATATTTTCCCCAACAGGTATCATTTGGCTCATAGGTAACCAATTTTTTCGATTCAACTAAAGCGGCATAATTTTCTACTTCTTGAATCAGGTCAAATTTTGAAGCCAATTTTTGACCGCAAGTATGGTAAGCTTTAATCACCTTAGCTGTTTCGATGAGCCAATGAGTCCCATCATGAAAATCAGGGATGTGCAGCGTTTTTCCGTCAATATAGCCGGCGACCTGGTCCCCGGTAACATCGTTGTGATAATAAATGGGACAGTTGATCCCCAGATCGGCCATGAGCAAGGCGTTGTGATGTTCTGCCGGCCGGTTAATAAACTGGGAGGTTCCGGCGCCGGCCACCCGGATGGCATAAGCCACATTGTCAATGGTCACTTTGTAGTTAGAATTGGTTAAACCTCCGGGCAACGGTTCAATGCTTTGAATCCTTTTTTCGTCAAAGTAGGGGATGCTGCTGATCATTTTGTATATATATCCAATATGATCTAATCTGATTTCGGAATCAATAATCACTTTTTCTTCCATCTGCTTAATCTCCTTTTTCAAATTAAAGTTTGTGGATCGCTCATATCATGAAGGGAATATTGATACGATGATGATAAACTTAGACAGCCCCTCCTTGGTCGATATTTGTATATAAATGTCGAAGCCCAATCTAGTTTATAATAGGTAGGTGTTTGAATCAAGTTCAATTTTTTGTTCAATTTGTTTGATTTATTGTTCGGCATCCCAAAGAGATTTTTCATGGAGAAGGCTTGGGGACATTTTTGTCGAAATAGAAAAATGATCAAAAAGAAAGGCAAAAGAGGAATTGTCTCTGACAATTCGCCAGGGAAAGGAAGGAATGTTTGTTGAGTAAATATTGGAGCAGGATTGCCCAATCGATGGAACCATATATTCCAGGTGAACAGCCCAAAGATAAAAAGTATATTAAATTGAATACCAACGAAAATCCTTACCCGCCGTCCCCCAAAGTGCTGGAGTCCCTCCGGGCGGCTGCGGACCCCAGTCTCAGGCTTTATCCCGATCCCACCTGCGACGAATTACGGACGCAGATAGGCCGCTTTTATTCTCTGAGGAAAGAAAATGTTTTTCTGGGCAACGGGTCCGATGAAGTGCTGGCTTTTTGTTTTTTGGCTTTTTTTAATCCGGAAAAACCGATCCTTTTTCCCGACGTAACCTATAGTTTTTATCCTGTTTATGCCCAGCTTTTCAAAATTAACTATGAATCGGTGCCTTTGGATGATCACTTTTCCCTTCCCGTAGAGAGGTTTCTCACCAAAAACGGGGGAGTTATCTTTCCTAACCCCAATGCTCCCACGGGAAAATATCTCTCCTTGGATCATGTGAAAACTATTCTTGTGCACAATCCGGACAGTGTGGTGATTATCGATGAGGCGTATATCGATTTTGGCGGAGCATCAGCGGTGTCTTTGATGAGGGATTTTCCTAATTTGTTAGTGGTGCAGACCTTTTCCAAATCCCGCTCTTTGGCAGGCTTACGGATCGGCTTCGCTCTGGGACATGAGGATTTAATCGCAGGATTGGATCGGGTGAAAAATTCTTTTAATTCCTATACCTTAGACCGCCTCGCTTTGATTGGGGCCCGGGAAGCGATCAAGGATGAAGCCTATTTTCATGAGACCAGAAATAAAATCATCCAAACCAGGGAAAAAGTGTCTGCGCATTTAAGAAAACTGGGTTTTCAGGTGGTACCGTCCCAAGCAAACTTTATTTTTGCCACCCATGCCCAGGTGAAAGCAAATGCCTTATTCCAGCACCTGAGGGACAGGGGGGTGCTGGTGAGATATTTTAACAAGCCCAGGATCGATAACTACCTGCGCATTACCATCGGTACCGATGCGGAAATGGCTGCCTTTTTACAAAAAGCGGCAGAAATTATATCTTTTCTTGGCTCTTAACCAGGCCGGCAGAAGCGATAAACTTGATGGCATCTTCCACGGACATATCCAGCACGGTGACCATTTCTTTGGGTACCAGGACCAGGTTCCCCGCCCACTGCATGGATTGCATCAGGTAAACCGAAACATAACCGTCTAATCCGAACCTGTCCAGCTCTTCGTTGGTGATGAACCCTAATAGTTTTATGTCGGAGCTGGGGATATGGACCAGGGCCAGCTGGGAGAATCCTTTTTTGCCTTCCGTAAAAGTGGAAATGGTATCCCGTACCGTGGTATAAATAACTTTTACCAAAGGAACATTGGTAAAAACCATATCAATATAACGGAACAATTTTTTGCTGAACCAGTTTTTGGACAACATGCCTACAAGGGTAATAACGGCTACCGCTAATAAGATGCCCATCCCGGGATAGGTGGGGATGGCAAAGATTTTTAACAGGCCGGCAGCCAGGCTGTCCATGAGGGCGCCTACCTTATATACGATAAAAACCGTAATGCCTACCGGAGTAATCAATAATAATCCCCGTAAAAAGAATTTAACTAATTTTTTCAAAATAATTCCTCCTTGAAGAGCTATTAGATTATTGCCAGAAAATACAAGTAATAAACTTCCCGGTAATAAAGAGTAAGGTTTTTGATGACTGGAGGGCTTGTTAATAAAATTATACAAAAGTTCTCTCTGCAAAAGAAGGTAAAAATACCCTTCATGTCAAAAAATCATAGATAAACAAAATTTTAGGAGAAGGTTTTATGTTTGCGGATCTGCATACCCATTCTTTTTATTCCGACGGCACAAATTCACCGCAAGAAATCATTAGCCTGGCAAAAGCCAGGGGTATCCGGGCCCTGTCTCTCGTGGACCATGATACCGTGCAGGGGATCCCTGATTTTCTCTCGGCAGGGGAGAAACAAGGTGTGGAAGTGATTCCCGGACTGGAAATATCCACATCCATTCAAGGGAAGCGCATTCACATTCTGGGTTATCACATAGACTGTGAAAACCCCTTTCTGGCTGAGTTTTTGTCTCACATCTCCCGGGCCCGGACGGAAAACACCAGAATGATTCTCGATAAGTTGAATCAGATGAATTGGCTGGATTATCCCTGGGAAAGGGTGAGGGAACTAAATCTGGGAAGAGCATGGGTGCACAGCAGTCATGTTTTTCGAGCCATGATGCAGGATGGATTTTATGCCGATTGGGACCAGTGGATGGACTTTTACTACCGCTATTTCGGTAAAAGCAGCCCGGCCTATTTAGACATCGAGGGGTTTACTCCGGAGAATGCCATCGATGTGATCATCAAAGCCCAGGGCATCCCTGTTTTGGCGCATCCCAAGCTGATCGGGGATGATGAACAAATTAGGCCCCTGGTGGAACATGGGCTAAAAGGGATAGAGGTGTTTTATCCCGCCCATGATGCCGCTGATGTGATCAAATACGGAGAGATGGCCGGGAAGTATGGCCTGGTTATTACCGGAGGAACCGATTGGCACGGCAAAGGTACGGAATGGAAGGTAAATCTGGGTGACTGCGGCATCGATGCAGCGCTGTTCACCCGCTTGAAGACATTTCGGCTCCAGGAAGAAAAAACCTCAGAAAAAGGGAAGGGGAAGAAGGGTTCATCATGCTAATTAACCTATTAAAGCCGGGGGATGCTGTGTTAGGATTTTTCCTGCTCAAATCCATGGAATGTAAAACATCCAGCAATAATAAAAAGTACTTGGATTTAACCCTGGCGGATAAAACAGGGGAAATTAACGGGAAACTGTGGGATTGCACCGAAGAGGATGAAACCGGTTTCCATGAGCATATTTTGGTTAAAGTCAAAGGTCTGATCGGAGAATGGCAGAACAGGCTGCAGTTGAAGATTGAAAAAATTAGGCCGGCTGGTCCTCAGGACGAGGTGAGCATGGAAGATTTTATCCCTACGGCGCCGGAGAGTTCCGAACAGATGTACGGTGTGGTTTTGCGCTACGTGGAAGAAATAAAAAACAAAGATATTCAGAAAATTGTCTCCCGCATCATCGCGGAGAAAAAAGACAGGCTGCTGTTTTATCCTGCGGCCAAGCAAAACCACCATGCCGTTAAAGCCGGACTGCTCTATCACATTAAGACCATGCTGGTGGTGGCTGAGAAGCTTAGCACCGTATATCCCTGGATTAACCGGGATTTGCTCTATGGGGGAATTATCCTGCACGATATGGGGAAAATTGATGAAATGGCAGCGGGTGAAATCGGCTTAATTGTTGATTATACCGTAGAAGGGCAGCTGCTGGGCCATATTGTTCAGGGTATTAAAGAAATTGATCAGATCGCCAAAGAAGAAGGCGTTGACGAAGAAGTATCCCTGCTCCTGCAGCATATGCTTCTGTCCCATCATTATGAGCCGGAATTTGGCAGCCCGAAAAGACCGATGATCCCGGAAGCAGAACTGCTTCATTATATCGACATGATTGATGCCAGAATGTTTGATATGAAGAATGCTCTGGAAAATACGACTCAGGGTCAATTTTCTGAACGGGTGTGGGTGCTGCACAATAGAAAATTATACAAAACGTCTTTTCATCCTCCGGAGGGAGGAGATTTTGAGCACGCGGAGAGGAGGGGCTAGGTTGAAAATAGTTTCATGGAATGTGAATGGACTGAGAGCGGTGCAAAAAAACGGTTTCCTGGATTGGGTGCAGAAAGAACAACCGGATATTTTATGCTTGCAGGAAACCAAAATACAAGAGGATCAACTGACAGAAGAACTGAAAGGGATCCCCGGCTATCAGGCTTATTTTTCTTTTGCCCAGCGTAAGGGCTACAGCGGAGTAGCTACTTATGTGAAAGAAGAACCCTTATTTGTGCGGTATGGCATTGATGACCCTAAATTTGACGGAGAGGGCAGGATCCTGATCACGGGGTATGCCGATTTTACCCTGTTCAATATTTACTTCCCCAACGGACAAAAGGATGATCAGCGTCTCAACTATAAGATGGAATTTTATGACGCCGTGCTTGCCTATTGTGATCAACTGGTCAGTCAGGGGTCAAAGCTAATTATCTGCGGGGATTACAATACGGCCCATCAGGAGATTGACCTGAAAAACCCCAAATCCAATGAAAAAAGGTCCGGTTTTTTGCCGGAAGAGCGGGCCTGGATGGATAAGTTTAGCGCCCACGGTTATATCGATACCTTCCGGTGGTTTTATCCGGACCTGGTGAAATACTCCTGGTGGAGCTACCGGTTTAACGCCCGGGAAAAGGGTGTGGGATGGAGAATTGACTACCATTTCGTTTCCCAGAATCTGATCGAGAAAATTAAAAAGGCGGACATTCTGGATGATGTTATGGGCTCCGACCACTGTCCGGTGATCATTGAATTATAGCACTTGTTTGAAGAAGCCTGATTAGGAGGGGGAATTTTGTGACACAATATAAAGCAAGATTTGATGCCTGCTACGGACGGTTTAAAAACGATCTGGAGCGGAATGCCGCCCGGTTGAAGGTGAAGCTGATTTATGCCGAAATGCAGAAAAGAAAGCAGGTCCTGGAAGAAGAATTGAAAGAGATTGAAAAGATAGAAGGGGCGGAACAAAAAAGATTTACGGAGACCTTTATGGATATTTTGGAGTAGCTTCAAAAGAAGATACAGGAGGTTTAAAGGTATGGAAGGGACTGTAAAGGCATTTATCGAGATCCCCAAAGGGAGCAACAACAAATATGAGTATGATAAAGAAAAGGGAGAATTTGTCCTGGACCGGGTATTATACTCCCCCCTGCATTATCCCGGAGATTACGGATTTATTCCGGAGACACTGGCGGATGACGGTGATCCGGTGGACGTGCTGGTTTTGGTTACCAATCCCACTTTCCCGGGCTGTACCATGCGGGTAAAGCCCATTGGAGCCCTTCTGATGGCAGACGACAAAGGCGAGGATATTAAAGTGCTTTGCGTGCCTGTGGCCGACCCCAGAATGTCCCAGTTTACCGACCTGGATGCCCTGCCTGCCCACACCTTGAAAGAGGTGGAATATTTCTTTTCCATTTACAAGGACCTAGAAGAAAAACAGGTCATTACCAGGGGCTGGAAAGATGTTTCCTTTGCGTGGCAGGTAATTGAGAAAGGAAAAAAGGCCTATCCCCGGGCCAAATAACACCTAAGACAAAAATAGGATGGATATCCAAAATAAAAAGAGTCAACTGATGATGAGTTGACTCTTTTTTGTCCCGTTATTCTTCTCCCTATCCCGGTAACCGGGCCCCGAAAAAAGGCTTGTCCTTTTTAAAACACTCTTCTTGCCGTTACGTAACGGCTCTCATAATATTCTTCCGAAAGAGCCGAGATGATTACGCCCTTGGAAGTTGTGCTGGCATGGATAAAATCACCGTCCCCAATATAGATGCCCACGTGGGAAATTCCCCTGCCGGAAGTCTTAAAGAAGACGAGATCGCCGGGAATCAGGTCCCGCTGTTTCACCCGGTCTCCTTCATCGGCCTGGTCAGCTGAACTATGGGGCAGGTCAATCTCAAAATGACTGAATACAAAACGGATAAAACCGGAGCAGTCAAAGGAATCCGGTCCTGATGCCGCATAGGAATAGGGATATCCTAAAAACTCTTCCGCATAATCAATAATTTCAGCGGCAAGATCGTCCGCCTCGGCTTCTTCAGGATCATTGCCATTGTTATCATTATCGTCATGGGTTCGGTCGTCTTTCCGGGAGGCCAAGGATTGATTTTGCTTGGAAACAGGAATGAGCAAGGTCTGTCCGATCTGGAGGGCGTTGGGATTCACCGTCTTATTTGCGGCAATAATGTCCGCAATCGCTACCCCTTCCGTTCGGGCGATACTGGTAAAGGTATCACGCGCTTTTACTACATATTTCTCATATTGTGTTCCGTCCGCCGCCCCTTCATTATTTTTTGCCGGCGGTGTAGATAGATTGTTATTTTTACCGGGTATGAGAAGGGTTTGTCCAATCTGCAATTTATCGGGATTAGACAATTTATTATAATTAACGATATCTTGGACTGTCACATGATAGATAGAAGCAATTCCGGATAAGGTTTCGCTGGCTTTCACAACGTGGACAACATTTGCGTTCTGGGTGGGGTTTGCGGCCAAAGCCGGACTCGAAAAGGCCAGGGGAATGAAAATTGCGGCAATAATTGCGAATTTGCGCACTTCAGCTCCTCCAAATCATCTTTTGTTAGATTTTTTACTTATTCGCCGTTTATTGCTAAAATCCTGTCATTTCATGAATATTTATGTAAAAATAGTATTAAGTAATAATTTATGACCCTAAATAGGGATGAAATATGGTAAACTTTAAAAAAATTATAAAAACAGGGAAACATTTCTTTTAGCTTTGTACGTCTATATGAATGACTTTTGTTTTCACAACGAAACAGATAGGTGCATGGATGAGGTCAAAGAAGCAGAAAAATAGAGGGAGAGAAATAATGGACACGGAAAACGAGAAAAAGATTACGAAGTTGGCTAAATTTCGTCTCGGGGTGAAAAAGTGGTCCCGGAGGGGTAAATGGGTAATCCCCATTCTGGTCGTGGCAGCGGTAGCGATATATTTTATTTCGCACCGCAGCGAGAGCAATGGGCTGCCGGTAACGACAACGAAAGTAGAAAGACAGGATATGGAACAGACCGTGGTGGCGAATGGACGGTTGGACGCGGTGACCAAACAGGAGTTTTTTGCTCCTGTAGACAGTATTTTGATGGATTTGTCCGTGAAGGTGGGGGATGCCGTAAAAAAAGGGCAGAACCTGGGCCGGTTGGATACCTTAGGACTGCAGCGGGATTTGGAGGAAGCCAATGCGGATTTGGCGGCCAAAAAAGCTGCCTTGGCCAAAGCCCGGGCTGTTAATGACCAAATTGACTTAAAACACAAAGAAACCCAGTATTCTCAGGCAAAGAAGCATTACGAACGCGTCAAAAGCCTTTACGACCAGGGCGCGGTGACAGCGGAAGACCTGGAATCAGCCGAGACAGAATACGTGGGCGCGGAAAAGGAATATCTGGAAGCCTCTGCGCTGATCGGGGAAAAGGCAACGGAGAGTGAGGTTTCTTCCTTGCAGGCCCAAGTGGATTTGGCGGAGCAAGAAGTGGCCCAGGCGGACGAGCGGGTAAAGCTGGCCTCTTTTATTGCCAACGGAGATGGGGTTGTGCTTTTTGTGGGGGCAGAAAAAGGAAGCCAGGTGCAGGAAGGGACCAGACTGATCGTGGTGGGAAACACGGATGCCCTGGAGGTTACGGCAAATGTGAATGAAATGGATGCGGGCAGTCTGAAAAAAGGCCAGCCGGTAAAAATTGAATGCGCCGTGTTGCCGGAAAAAGAATTTACGGGCGAAGTGAGCCGGGTCTCCAATGCCGCCATTACGTCCGACAACCAAGGAAATGAAGGAGTATC
Source organism: Candidatus Formimonas warabiya (assembly GCF_002777255.1). Classification (GTDB taxonomy): domain Bacteria; phylum Bacillota; class Dehalobacteriia; order Dehalobacteriales; family Dehalobacteriaceae; genus Formimonas; species Formimonas warabiya. The sequence continues at coordinate 78,264 of NZ_CP017634.1, forward strand.
CTTGCCGGTTACCGTGAAGCTGACGGGAGACACCGCCGGCCTGAAACTGGGCTTTACGGTGGATTTATTAATCACCACCATGAAGGAAGAAAACTTGCTGACGATTCCGGTAGAGGCCATCGTCAGCCAGGAAGAGACAAAAATGGTATACGTGGTGGAGAACGGGACGGCGCGGAAAAGAAACATCCGCACCGCTTTGGGAAATGAGTTGTATGATGTGGTGATTTCCGGCTTAAAAGAGGGAGAAGAAATCATCCTGAATCCTCCTCCGGAGCTCCAGGATGGCCAAAAAGTGCTGGTCAGCCCGGAGCAAAAAACGAGCAGCAGGTAAGAGGAGGGGAAAATCATGATCAAAATTCATGATTTAAGGAAAACATATTTTACGGGCCGGGTCTCAGTGGAAGCATTGCGGGGCATTTCTTTTCATGTCAAATCGGGAGAATTCGCCGCGATTATGGGACCCTCCGGCTCCGGAAAGTCAACCTTGATGAATTTATTGGGCTTGTTGGACCGCCCCACAGGGGGGTCGTACTTATTGGATAATGTGGAAACGGCAGGAATGAACGAGAAAGAACTGGCCAAAGTACGCAACCGAAAGATTGGTTTTGTTTTTCAAACCTTTAATTTATTGCCCCGGTTGACAGCCCAAAAAAATGTCGAGCTGCCCTTGATCTATGGCGGTGTTTCATCCGGCAACCGGGCGAAAAAGGCTGCTTTGGCATTAGAGCGGGTAGGACTGTCGGACCGCAAACACCATTATCCTAATGAGTTGTCCGGGGGGCAGAACCAAAGGGTGGCCATTGCCCGGGCCCTGGTCAACCATCCCGCTGTGATCCTGGCCGACGAGCCTACAGGAGCCCTGGATACGCGCACCGGGGAGGAAATTATGGCGATTTTTCAGGAATTGCACCGGGAAGGGGCCACCATTGTCCTGGTCACCCACGAAGCCGATATTGCCAGGCATGCCCAACGCATTCTCCGCTTTCGGGACGGGCTGCTGGTGCATGATGAAGCGGTGGAAAATCCTGTCCAGGCCAGGACGGGAACATCCGATCAACCAGCGGAGGGGGCATAACCGATGAATTTATGGGAGTCTTTCGGATTAGCCGTGGAGAGTATTCGGGCCAATAAAATGCGCTCCTTTTTAACGACCCTGGGCATCGTCATCGGCATCACTGCGGTGATCATCGTCATGGCTATTGGTCAGGGGGGACGGGCGATGCTGATCAGCGAAATGGAAAGGTTCGGCACAAATTTATTTGCCATCTATGTGAATTACGAGGACGGAGAGGGCACCCGGCAAGGGGATTTTTCTGACCTGGATATTGAGGTGATTAAACAGCTGGTGCCTGAGGTGAAATATCTTTCTCCCGTCCGCTATGATATGATGCACGTGCGGGGCACCCGGGGGGAACAGTCCGCCGAAGTCATCGGCACCAACGGGGATTACGACGAGATCAGAAATTTCGATTTCAGATGGGGAAAGTACTTTTCCCGCACGGATGAGGAGATGGGGCGGCGCGCGACAGTTTTGGACGAAGAACTTGCCGTGGAATTATTTGGATACGGCAACCCGGTAGGGCAGCGGGTGATGCTGAATGGGAATGCGGCTACCGTAATCGGGGTATTGAAAAAAGAAGAATCTGTTTTGGGCTGGAATTCGTCGAAACGGGCCTATATTCCCTACTCCATGACCAAAAGTATTACCGGGTGGGACATGATCCACCAATTGGAGGGGAGTGCCCGCAGCAAGGAAGATGTCAATCTGGCCATGGAACGGGCCAAAAAAATCCTGGAACGGCGTCACCATGTACCCGGCCATTATCTCTCATACAGCATGGAACAGGAAATGCAGTCGGCCAACAAGATTACGGGAATTATGACCCTGGTCGTGAGCGCGATTGCGGGGATTTCCCTTTTTGTGGGGGGAATCGGGGTGATGAATATTATGCTGGTGTCGGTGACGGAGCGTACCCGGGAAATCGGTATCCGTATGGCCCTGGGCGCTTGCCGCCGGGATATACTGGGCCAGTTTCTTATTGAGGCTGTTTGCATCTGTGTTTTCGGCGGCATCATGGGCATCATTCTAGGATATGGCGGGGCCAGCTTAGTAGCCCTTTTTGCCAAATGGCCGTCCCTGGTTTCCGGGAAAACGATCTTGGTGGCATTTCTATTTTCCGCCAGCGTGGGGTTGTTTTTCGGCATCTATCCCGCCAATAAGGCGTCCAAATTGGATCCCATTGAGGCTTTGAGAAGAGACTAAAGGCCGGGACCCTCAGGTGTTCTTGCCATTTAATGGTTTGGTCTGCTATAATCCCGTATTTGACACTTGATCAAAATAAAAATCCTGCAAAGCCTTGATTTGAAAGGTTTTGCAGGATTTAATGTATGTGTAAAAAGTGCGTACTTTTTTTACTTTTTCGTTTCTTTAAAAATTTTTTTCATGATGCTTGTTGCAACAATCTGATAGTCCGTGCGAAAGCCAAAAGCATCATGAAGCGCATCGGTAAAATCTGTTCTTGTGTAGGTTGGAACATACCCTTCGTTTTTAACTTCTAGAAAATCCATATCTCTCAGCCCGCCAATAATCTCGTGGCATGTGAAATTTTCGTTGAGCCTCTTTTCAAGTAGCCTAAAAATAATTAGCGATATAAAGCAAGTGGTAAAATGCGCTTCAATCCTGTCATCATTGCTTAAGTACACAGGTCTTGCTTTGAATTCGCTTTTCATAATCCTAAAGCATTCTTCGATCTCCCATCTCCTGTGATTTACCTTGATGATTTCAGATACATCATCCTCAAGGTTTGTGCAAATTCCATAAAAACCATCAAAGGCTTCTTCTTTCTGGATGAGAGTAGAATCAATGCTGTAGATCTCTTTTTCTGCGACTTCTCCATCAGGAGTACAGCTTGTTTTATGAATAAACCTTTTGTAATCGTTAGGATTGCATTTCTTAATTTTTATTGGGTTTGCATCTATAACCTTTTGGGCACGTTCTATTTGAGAGTTACGGATTTTACGCTGATAATCCCTGTATTTGATAGAGTAGGTTACAATAAGCCTTTGTTCAAAACCGTTTTCTTTGATCCAACGTTCCTTGTAAAAAACTTTAGCTCGTATTTTGGCTTTATCTTCAGTAGTGGCTTTATCTATCATTTCATCAAGCTTGGAAATGTCATAGGTTTTTTCGCTATCTGGAAGTTTCCAGCCATCTGGAGCAAGAGCCCATTTTTTTAGGTGCTCTTTTAATTTTTTAATAGACTGAGTTGTAATAAACGCCCGTCCATCTTTGTCGTTAAACTTTCGATTATCTTCGGAAGCAAGGCCTGCATCAGTACAGACGATGAATTTGGAAAGTTCAAAATCGGATAAAATCTTTTTTTCCAATGGCTTTAAAGTCAGCTGCTCGTTCATATTACCCCTGTTAATGCTAAAAGCCAGAGGAATGCCATCCCCGTCCATGAATAGTCCCATTTGGACTATTGGGTTTGGTCTGTGTTCTTTTGACGGACCGTATTGTTTACTGCCGTCTTCCTGTTCTATTTCAAAAAAGTAATTGGTGCAATCATAGTAAAGTACACTGGTGTTTCTTTTGGAAACCTTAAGGCTGTTTTCATACAAAGAGGACTGAATAAAACCTGTTTCCTTGGAAAGCACTTCAAGAGCTCTGTATATTTGATGTAAATCAAAATTAGGCTGCTCAATAAACCTTTTAGAAAGCTCGTATGTTGCAAGTTTTGAGGAAGGGAAGATAACTCTGCCGTAAATTAACCTTGAGAGAATTGAATCCAGGTCAAAATCAAATTTGTACCTTTGGGAAATATCTTTACAGATCTTATGAATTCCGAGTTCGTGATAAATCTTTTGCAGAAATAGATATCCGCCGTTGAAGGAACGCTGTTCGTCTTTCGAAATAATTTTAGATTGCTCGAAAGGAACAAGTATTTTCCGTATTTGTTCCTTTTCTTTTTCATTCAATTTTCTTATATATTCTTTAGCCCACTCATATGGATCTGCACCATTAAGTTTTTCCCTGAGTTCAGTTTCGGTTCCAAGTTTCTCAACAGTAATTGTGCGTTCTTTCTTATTCATATAAACAGTTTTTGTAACATAAAGTGAAGCTGAATTTTTTGAACGTGATACCTTTAATCTCATAAGCAATCCTCCAAACTACTTATATTATAACATATCACGCGTTATCACGCAATTGGAAGTGCGAAAATTTGACAAAAAAATAAGCCTATCTCAAGGCTTTCAGGGATTCTTTCTTTATTCAACTGTCAAAGGCCCGAGCTTAGTAGCCCTTTTTGCCAAATGGCCGTCCCTGGTTTCCGGGAAAACGATCTTGGTGGCATTTCTATTTTCCGCCAGCGTGGGGTTGTTTTTCGGCATCTATCCCGCCAATAAGGCGTCCAAATTGGATCCCATTGAGGCTTTGAGAAGAGACTAAAGGCCGGGACCCTCAGGTGTTCTTGCCATTTAATGGTTTGGTCTGCTATAATTAACAATAGTGTTTAGCTTGTCAAAGGATGGTGAAACAATGGCTATTTCCCTAAAAGATGTGGAGCACGTGGCCATGCTCGCTCGTTTGGAATTAACGGCAGAGGAAAAAGAAATGTATACCGGGCAACTGAATGCCATTTTGGAATACATCGGGAAGCTTCAGGAACTGGATACCAGCCAAATCCCTCCCACGGCCCACGTGTTGCCCATACATAATGTGTTACGGGAGGATCAGGTCCGTCCCTCCATGGACAGAGCAGAGGTGCTCCAAAATGCTCCCTATGAGGAAGAGGGTCAGTTCCGGGTGCCGAAGATCGTTTAAGGTTTCAAAAGGAGGTTTTGTAGATTGAGTTTATTCCGGCAGACGGCCCATGAACTCCATGGGCTTTTGATGAAAAAAGAAATTAGCTCTTACGAACTGGTCCAAAGCATCTATGAGAGAATAGACCAGGTGGAAGAGAAAATTCATGCCTTTACTTTCCAAATAGAGAAAGATCAGGCCTTGGCCCGGGCCAGGGAAGTGGATGCCCGCATCACCCGGGGAGAAAGGCTCCCTTCTTTAGCCGGCATCCCCATGGCTTTAAAAGACAACATGTGCACAAAGGGAATTCCCACAACTTGCTCTTCTAAGATCCTGGACCGTTTTGTTCCTCCCTATGACGCCACGGTGGCAAGAAAGCTAAGGGAAGCCGACAGCATCCTGGTGGGGAAATTAAATATGGATGAGTTTGCTATGGGATCCTCTACGGAAAATTCCGCATTTTTTCCTACGAAAAACCCCTGGAATCTGGACTGTGTTCCCGGCGGCTCCAGCGGCGGTGCGGCAGCTGCCGTAGCGGCAGACGAAGTAATCTTTTCTTTAGGATCAGATACCGGGGGATCCATTCGCCAGCCCGCTTCTTTCTGCGGGGTGGTAGGCTTGAAGCCTACCTATGGTTCTGTTTCCCGGTACGGTTTGATTGCTTATGCTTCCTCTTTAGACCAAATCGGGCCGGTCACGAAAGATGTCACGGATTGTGCTTGGGTGCTGAATGGGATCGCCGGATATGACGGCAAGGACTCTACTTCGGCAGAAGTGGCCGTTCCTGATTACCGGGAGTGTCTCACCGGCGAGGTAAGGGGAATGAAGATCGGTATCCCGAAAGAATACTTTGGGGAAGGGTTACAAGCCGAAGTGAAAAATGCCGTGCTGGATGCCGTCCATAAGCTGGCGGATTTAGGCGCAGAGGTGGAGGAAGTTTCCCTGCCCCATACGGAATACGCTTTACCTGCCTATTATCTGGTGGCATCGGCGGAGGCCAGTTCCAATTTGGCCCGCTATGACGGGGTGAGATATGGTCATCGGGCCAGGGAGATGCAGGATATTGTAAGCATGTTTAAGAGAACCCGGGACGAGGGTTTCGGTGCGGAGGTAAAAAGGCGCATTATGTTGGGCACCTACGCCTTGAGTTCCGGATATTATGATGCTTATTACTTAAAGGCTTTGAAAGTACGGACCCTGGTGAAACAGGATTTTGACCGGGCTTTTGAAAAATTTGACGTATTAATCAGCCCGACCGCTCCTACCGTGGCCTTTCAATGCGGGGAGAAAGCCAATGATCCCTTGGCCATGTATTTATCTGATGTCTGTACCATCCCCATCAATCTGGCCGGTATCCCCGCCATTTCTCTGCCCTGCGGTTTTTCTCACGGGCTGCCTGTAGGGCTCCAGATGATGGGCAAGGCTTTTGGAGAAGAAGCCATTCTGCGCGCCGCTTTTGCCTACGAGCAATCGGCCGGATCGAACAATCTCAAGCCTAACCTTTCCGGGGAGGTGGCATAAGATGAGTTTGGACCAGTATGAAGTGGTCATTGGTTTAGAAGTTCATACGGAGTTGAAAACCAATACAAAAATATTCTGCACGTGTACTACGGAATTCGGCGGGGACCCCAATACCCATGTCTGCCCGGTCTGTTTAGGGCTTCCGGGCGTTCTCCCCGTATTAAACAAGAAGGTAGTTGATTTTGCCATTAAGGCGGGCCTGGCTTTAAACTGCCAGATTGCCGAGTTTTCCAAATTTGACCGGAAGAATTATTATTATCCCGATCTGCCGAAGAACTTTCAAACGTCCCAGTATGACCTGCCCATCTGTGTCCGGGGCTATCTTGATATTGAGGCGGATGGGGAGCAAAAACGCATCGGCATTACCAGGATCCATATGGAGGAAGACGCGGGAAAACTGGTTCACGCCGGGGCGACCATCTCCACCTCCCATTATTCTCTCGTGGATTATAACCGGACGGGTGTGCCCCTCCTGGAAATCGTCTCGGAACCGGATATGCGTTCTCCGGAGGAGGCCCGGTCCTACCTGGAAAAATTGAAGGCGATTCTGGAATATACGGAGGTTTCCGACTGCAAAATGCAGGAAGGTTCCCTGCGCTGTGATGCCAATATTTCCGTCATGCCTAAAGGCAGTACCGCTTTGGGAACCAGGACGGAAATCAAGAACCTGAATTCCTTCCGGGCCCTGCAGCGGGCTTTGGAATACGAGATTCAACGTCAAATCGACGTGGTGGAAGAGGGCGGGGAAGTTGTCCAGGAAACCCGGACCTGGGATGATGGGAAAGGCATCACCCTGTCTTTAAGAAGCAAGGAAGAGGCACATGACTACCGTTACTTTCCCGAGCCGGATCTGGTGCCCCTGGTGATCAGCAGGGAATGGGTGGAAAATATCCGGAAAACCTTGCCGGAACTGCCCCAGGCCCGCAAAGAAAGGCTGATAGCCCAATACGGCCTTCCGGCCTATGACGCCTCCATTATTACCGGCTCCAAAGCCCTGGCGGATTTTTTTGATGCTTGTGTGCAAGATTATCCGGAAGCCAAAGTGGTGAGCAATTGGCTCATGGTAGAACTGATCCGCCTATTAAATGCGGAGGATAAGGACATTGCCGAATCTCCCATTACGCCGGACATGCTGGTGGGGATGCTGAAATTGATGGACAAGGGGACCATCAGCGGAAAAATTGCCAAGACGGTATTTGAAGAGATGTTCAAGACAGGGAAAAAGCCGGAAGAGATCGTCAAGGAAAAAGGATTGGTGCAAATTTCCGACGCGTCGGCCATCGAGGCCATGGTGGAGGAAGTCCTGGCGGCCAACCAGAAGTCGGTGGAAGATTTTAAGGCAGGTAAAACACAAGCCCTGGGCTTTTTGGTGGGCCAGGTGATGAAAGTATCCAAGGGGAAAGCCAATCCCGGCATGGTCAATGCCTTGCTCACGGAAAAGATGAAGTAAAGCCGGGGATTGTTTTTGAGATGTATGATCGTGAAAAAGCTGCCGGACATGGTGTCCGGCAGCTTTTTCACTTTATTGGCAGCTACTCCTCCCAATTTTGATCATCCAGCGGGATTTGTATTTCGATGGCAGGAGAGGTTACGTCGAAAACATCTCCCGCAATCATCGTTGAAACATCACCAAGGTGGAAGGCTGTTAATGGGATGGTGATCGTGGTGCCGGCGGCCACGCTTTCTTCTTTTGCCGTGAGTATCATTGTTTTCAAATGAACATCTTCAAATTCACTTCCGGCAATGCCGATATCACGAATTTCGTCCTCACCTGCCCTGGCAGTGAAGGAATTGCTATTTGCGTCCTCAATGCTTTCGACTATTCCGTTCCAATCTTCGTCGCTAAAAATATGATTATTATACTTAAATGTAATGGTATAAACCGAATCAGATACACTTACCGATTCCACCATGAGCTGCTTCTGCAAATTGTCCAGATAGTTACCGACATTAATGGCATTGATATCAATGTGTCCCGGTAATGTATCATCTTGATATGCGTTCGTGTCTGAAAGCCCGAAAGCATTAAAATTATGATAACAATCGTTAAGCATATACTGCTGCTCCGCAACGGCAGCTTCGTAACCATTGCGCGTAATCCAGGGCTGATCCATGTCCCGGGAGTTTTTAACGATGCCCAATAATGGAAAGCTGGTATACCAGTCCGACCAAAGATCCATATAAGCCTCTTGTACTTCTTGATAGGTACCCTCCAGATCCTCCGGAACATTATGGGGGTTTTTTTCATCATTGTTTTCCAACGGGTACAAATACTGCTTTAAACTGTGAATCCCGTTTGTGTCGTTATTGAGCATATTGATGGATCCATACAAGGGCAATACTTTGCCATCTTCTCCATAGGCCTGGTCAATAAAATACTGGGCTTTGGCAATGATGTTTTGAATCAAGGCATTTGCATTGTTTCCGCTGATCGTGGCCAGACCCGGCTCCACAGCTTTTACATAACCGATACTGCTATTGGCGTTTGATGAATTATCCTCAATGATAACCGGGGTTTTTACATCAATTGATTCAATCTGGCTTATTCCTTCGCCAACGATCCGGATGGTATTATCTGGAATGGCGGTTTGATCATCAACAGTAATATTCCCTAACGCCGAGTCTCCTTGGATATGAATACTGTGGCTGCCCCCTCCGTTAATAATGGTGTTGCCGGATGCAGTTACATTGTTTATGGCAGCATCCCCAATACCGATCTCACGCCCAAAGGTCAGATCGCCAACTATTTTCATATTCTTCAGGGTTATACCTGCCGCTTTAATAGTAACACTGCCGGTAATAGCTGCTGTTCCTGAAGCAGGCCCATAGGTGCCTGACGTAGTAAAATCATATGAATTATTGTATATTTCACTTGTATTCGGTGCATCGGAAGCAGTATTATCAAACACTGAAACAGCATCGGCACACATAACCTGTATTTGATATGTTTTTGTACTGCCGTTCTGTGCGGTCACGACAATTTCAACCGTGTTTAAGCCGGATGAAAGAGCTACCGGACTTGATGCATCGGTATTGTTTACCTTCGCTGTGGCATGGCTTTCCGCCGTCGCCGGAGTGACCATGATACTATTTGTATGGTCTGGTAAAGAGACATAGTATTGGGTAGTATTGGAAACAAATACAGGGTAAAGTGTTCCGGCAGATAGTGCAATTCCAGTCAAGTCTGCATTGGCGGATGAGGTATGTGCAGAACCGCCGCCGCCGCTGCCACCTGTAGCAGCGGCGGTGGTGATGATGGCAGACCCTCCGGCAACGGCATTTCCTCCCGCGGTCACACCGGTGACACCTTGCCCTACGCTTACTTTAGTCCCTAGAGTATCCACTTTTACATCATTGGCTTTTGCCTCCACATTGGTGACAGCGCCGTTTCCCATAATATCGGCCTGAGCATGGGCAATAACCGTTTCAACTATAGCGCCCTGAGCTGTGCTAATGATGGTACCGCCCGCCGTTTGTGCCACATTGATCTTGGAAACGGTGCCACTGGTCAGGATTAATTCGGCTTTTGTCTCCGCATTTAGAGTCTGGATATTTCCCTTCACCTCAACACTTGTTGTACTGCTTTTATTGCCTATCACAGTTACCTCTCCAAAGCTGCCTTCCAGTATAACCTGGGAGCCCGCTTCCAGCTTCTGGACAGTGGTGCCTTGGTCGGTGACGATGCGGACTTCATAATTGACATTATCAATTATCATGGTCCCATTGATCGTCGAGCCATTGATCACATGGATAGAGTTCTTGCCGCCGCCGCGCACAACGGTGCGGCCTTCCACTTTAACCCCATCTAGGGTTACGTTTCCTGTGCCCACTCCGTCGCCAATGATCAGGTCGCCCTTTACTGTGACACCCTTTAAGGTCACCTCCGGTACATTGATCATCACATTGCCGTCGGCAACGGTGGTGTATGTGCCGGGTGCTTGAATGTAGGTTTTTAAAATATGATGCATGGCTTGGGCAAATTCAGCACGTGTGACGTGGGCAGTTGGGTCTAATTTGCCCTCTCTGCCCTGGATATATCCGGCTGCAACAAGGGCGGCAAGTTCAGGCTTCGCCCAATCGCTGATTTGGGATTTGTCGCTGAATTGGTCAAGGGGGCCGTAATCGGTGCTTTTGAGCTTGAAGGCCCGGGCCAGTGCTGTAAAGGCTTCCTGCCGGGTAATAAAATTCTCGGGACCCATTTGGTTGCCGTTTCCCTTGAATGTGCCCATCTGTACCGCCTTTGCCATGTCGTCGGCATACCATTTTCCGGCGGAAACGTCGGTGAATTTGGAAATGCTGCCTTTTTGGGATGCGCCGAAGGCACGGTTGACGATGGCGGCCATTTCTCCCCGTTTTAGGTTGGCATTGGGCATGATTTTGTTGTCTGAACCGGTGAGCAAACCATGGGAAATAGCTGCCTCAATTGCTGCTTTTGACCAATTGTCCGGGATGTCGGTTAAATCACCAGGGGGTGCCGCCAGCACAGGAATTGCGGTATAAAGGAGCAATACAAGGGCGAGCAGCAGATCCATCATTTTTCCTGTTCTCATTCTAACTTTACCATAAGACCTTTTTTTCAGCATTGCCGGGAGGAAATTCTTTTCCACAATCAAATCACTCCTTTACTTTTGTGAATGTCCTTTGACGGATTTATTTTCTTTATCCCCTTTCCATTAAAGCGGTATTTCCGCGTTTTCTGCGCACTAGATGAAAACATGTTTACACCTCCCCAAATTATGTTTAAAATAGCATCTATAGCAACAGTCTAGCAAACAATTGCAATATTTTTGTGATATCATGCCGGATGTTGGGAAATGGTAATCTAGGTCAAAATATAACCCTTGAAGGTGATTCTATGTCTCGCATACCGCCGGCTTACGGCCAGATCGTACCCCCCCATATCAAAAACCTGCTGATCCGCCCCCGTTTGCATCACCTGGGTCAGCAACTGCTGTCTCATCCTATCACCACTGTCGTAGCACCGGCCGGGTACGGCAAAAGCGTTTGGGTCTCTTCCCTCCTGGAAGAGCAGGATTGGCCTCTTACGGCCTGGCTCAATCTGGAGCAACGGGATGGGGAGCCTTCAAACCTGCTTTATCACCTGATTCATGCCGTCAAAAGGGTGGTGCCTGCATTTGGTACTGAGTCCCTGCGCACGCTGACCAGCCTGGAAAACCTAACCCGTGACTGGCCGGTTGCTGTCACCGCCTTTTTGGCAGAACTCCCTTTAGACCGGGAACTAGTCCTGGTCCTTGATGATGTCCATCTGATTCATGAAAATGAGGCAGCATGCGCGATTCTTGACCGTATCCTGCGCTGGCTTCCGGATCACATCCATCTGGTGCTGATCAGCAGAAGCAATTTACCGTTAAAATTATACCGCCAAGAGCTTAACGAAAATCTGCTGGAAATCCGGGGCAGCCAGCTCTTGTTTGGCATTGAGGAAGCCCGGTCCTTGTTTTCCTTAATGGGACTCACGCTGACAGAGGAGGAAATAGCCGCTGTCCATGCCTGGACGGAAGGATGGGCGGTTGGTCTGCGCCTGGCAGGAATCTACATGAAACAGTCGGGGGACCAGCCGGATAAGGTGATCCGGGCTTCCCGGCAGGAAGACTCCAGGTTGTACCAGTATTTGAGCAACGAATTGCTGGCGACGCTGCCGGCCCACCTGAAGGATTTTTTACTGAATTCCTCGCTGCTCCCCTACCTGGAAGCAGAACTGTGCCAGGCAGCTTTTCTCTGCACCGACAGCTTGGGAATGCTGGAACAGCTTCATAGATACGGCTTGCTGAGCCGGGTGGAAGGCCGGCCGGTTACCTGGCGCATCCATCACCTGATCGGTGCCTACCTGGCGGACAGGGCGGGAGAACTTCTATCCCCGGCTTATATTGGTACTGTGCACAGCCGGGCCGGTGCTTTTTTTGAACAGAAAGGGGATATTGACCGGGCCATCGAGCAAGCGGTGATTTGCGCCGATTGGCCTAGGGCGGCCCATTTGATTCATCACTATGGCTACGATTACTTTACCGGCACGGGCCGTTTGGACGGGCTTTTCAAGTGGATCGGACAACTGCCGGAGAAACTGGTAGCTGGGGATCACTGGCTTCTTTATTATAAAGGGAAAAGTATGATGCAAATTGACGACGTGGAAGCAATAACCATCTTATCCGCTTCCATGGACTGCGCCGTGGAAAAAGAGGATGTCAAATGTGAGGCTTGCTGCCTGCTTGCCATGATCAGCTCATCCGTCTTCAGTGGTGATTATAAAAAAGGAAAAGAACTAGGCCGGCGCCTTTTGGCAAAGCCCTCCCTGTTAACGGATCCCCGGTCCCGCGGGGCAGCCCTGACCGCGGCGCTCTGGAACGCCATGTATACGGACGACTTGCCCCAGGGACTTAAGCTGAGCCGGCTTGCCCTCCGGCTCGAACTTAACCCGGAATTTAAAATGAATGTACTTTATATGTCCGCTTTCATTCATTATCGTTTGGGCAATTTATCCTATGCCCGCCAATTAATTGAAGAGGCTCTGGACATGCCTTTTGTCCAGGAAAATGAGCGCTGTCTGATAACGGGGTATACGATTTTGATTCTTGTCGTCAACTTTAGCGAGGATCATACGTCTTTTGAGGAAATCTGCCGGCAAATCCTGCGTATCGGGGAAAAATATCACATGCCCATTCATACAGGCCGTGTTTACCTGAACCTTGGCTATAAAAATACCAGAGCAGGAAACTTTATGGAAGCCCGACGCAATTTTGCCCTTACCTACGATTATTTTATGGCGGGAGGAGGCACTTCCATTGCCATCCAAGCAGCTCTTCTCAATATGCTGCCCCGCATTCGAACCGGGGAAAATGCGGGAGAACTCCTACAGGAAACCGAGAACCTATTAGCCAGGTTTCAGGCTTTCCCTTATGGCCAGGGTATTGATTATTATACATTTACCTTAGGCGGTATTGTGGCCCTGGAAGCCGGAGAGCTTGATCTGGCCCGGCAGTGGTTTGAAAAATCCGCCGGGCGCTGGCGCCAGAATGAAGCTAAGCAGAACCTGGCAGCTACCAACTTGCTGCTGGCCCACGTCCACTTGCTTCAGGGCGATGAAAAGGCTGCGGACAGTCTCCTGGGCCAGGCTCTGGGTACGGCGGAAGCCGGCCAGTGGGTAAATTTCTGGGAATGGAACGATGAAACGGTTTACACCATGTGTCGCCGGGCGGTACTGAAGAATATCCACATAAACTGGGCGGTCCGGCTGCTGAGCCGGTGGTTTCCCCTCCGTTCACGGCGGGAACTGGGCTGCCTGCTGCTGTCACCCCATAAGCAGCAGCGTGCCTGCGCCGTCTCTCTCTTTCAAGACCGGGCCAGGGAAGAGGGAATGACGGTGATCTACGCATTTTTTCTGGGTGGATTTCGCCTTTTTATTAACGGATGGGAAATTGACAAAAAGGAATGGAAAACCCGGCGGGCGGAAAAACTGGTCAAATGCCTGCTGGCGGACAGGCGGGATCATACCAAGGAGGAACTTATCGAGCAGCTTTGGCCCGGCAGTGACCTCCCGGCCGGAGACGCCAGCTTGAGAACGACCTTAAACTATGTGCGCAAAGTTTTGGCCGGGTCCGGCGCAGATGAAGACAGCGTGGTCCTGCGCCGGGGTAAAGTTTATCTGAACCCTCGAATGGAGGTCTATTGCGATTATGAATTTTTCACGGCCGAGGTTCAGCAAGCCGTGCATTACCTGGAAACGGGCAGCCCTTACGGGGTGATCGCTTTGGATCAGGCAGTGCGCTTATACCGGGGCACCTTTTTACCGGAAGACGTCTACGAGGATTGGGCCAATCCTATCCGCAACCAGTTGTACCGCCGCTACCTGGACGCCCTGCTGAAGCTGGCCCATGCCCATTATGCCCAAAATAATTTAACGGCGGCGCTGGAAGCCTGCCGCCAATATTTGGCTGCTGAACCGGTGGATGAACCGGTAGTAAGACTGGCTATGGAGATACTGGGGCAGGCGGGGAAAAGACAGAAGGCCTTGTCTATGTACCATGAACTGGCAGTTACGATGGAGAGGGACTACGACACCGTACCGGAACCGGAGACTGTAAAGCTCTATCACCTCATCCGGAACGGAAGCGAATAAAAAAGCCCTTTGAGGGCTTTTTTTATTCCGCTTTCATATTTCCCGTATCCAGCAGTCTTTTATGCCAGGACAGGGCTTCATCGAGCACATGGGGCGTATGTTGAAACTTTCCTTTACAGGCTCTTTCGAAGTAATCCCACAACATGGGCTGGTAATCAGGATGGGCGCATTTTTCAATAATGGTTTTGGCCCGTTCTTTGGGGCAGAGTCCTCTCAAATCGGCAAAACCTCGTTCCGTGACAATGACCATGACATCGTGTTCGGTATGGTCGTGGTGGGATACCATGGGGACAATGGAAGAGATGGCTCCCCCTTTCGCTGTGGAGGGGGTGGTGAATACGGAAATATAGGCGTTGCGGGCAAAATCTCCCGATCCGCCGATGCCGTTCATGATTCTGGAACCCATAATGTTGGTAGAGTTTACGTTGCCGTAGATGTCGGCTTCGATGGCGGTATTGAAGGCCAGGACGCCCAGCCTTCTGATTACTTCCGGATTGTTGCTGATTTCCATGGGGCGCAGGATGATCTTATCTCTGTAAAAATCAATGTTTTCTTTGAATTTTTTCAAACCTTCCGGTGAAGGGGAAACAGCTGTGGTGGAAGCTGCCTTTACTTTTCCTACGTCAATTAAATCCAGAACGGCATCCTGCACGACCTCCGTATAAACCCAGAGATTCTCAAAGCTGGATTCCTTGAGACCGGCCAGAACCGCATTTGCCACGGAACCAACCCCAGACTGGATGGGGAGAAGATTTTCCGGCAGTCTGCCGGCGGAAACCTCTTGTTTTAAAAAGTCAATTAAATGTTGGGAAATCTGCTGGGAGGTCTCATCCACTGCCGCAAATTTTTTGCCTTGGTCGGGAATATCCGTGATCACCACTGCGGCAATTTTCTCCGGTGTGCAAGGAATATAGGTGGTGCCGATGCGGTCATCGGGTTTGGTGATCATAATGGGTTTTCGAAAAGGAGGTTTTTCCACGGAATAGACATCGGCCATACCTTCGAATCCCAAAGGATGGCTCAGGTTGATTTCCACAATGACCTGATCGGCCATTTCCACGAAGGTAGGGGAACCGCCCAGGGAATTACCGGGAATCAGATTGCCTTCCTCCGTAATAGCTACTGCTTCAATGATGGCCAGGTCGACTTTCGGCACAAAACCGTTTTTTACGTATTGGGAAAAATGGCTCAGATGCATGTCGGTATAGGCGCAGGTTCCGGCGTTAATGCGCTTTCTTAACGATTCATTGGTTTGATAAGGATATCTCCGGCATAAAAAATCTTCTTGGGCCAGGATGCCGTCCAGTTCCTCGCCCACAGATGCACCTGTATATAATCCAATCCGGATTTTTTCTCCGGATTTTTTTAACCTTTCCACCAAGGCCAGTGCCACTGCCTTGGGATAACTGGACAGGGTAAATCCGCTGGTCGCGATATTCATCCCATCTTTAATTAACAATGAGGCTTCGTTGGGCGACATAATTTTTTGAATGAGGTGGTGATTTCTGATTCTTTGTTCCACCATGGCTGATGACCTCCTTTTTGCCAATAAATATGACACACTTCTACACAAAAAGGGAAAATCCTTTAAGTATACAGTATAAATTCTTCTTATTGCAGGATTTGCGTCTTTTCAGAATGGCTTTCATGTGGTATTATTGCAATATTAAGAATTTTTCTACAGATACGATCTTAATCAATAAGTGCTAAATTGGGGGGATAATTATGTCAAAGAGCATTTATATTGTGGATACCACTTTGCGGGATGGAGAACAAACCGCAGGCGTGGTTTTCGCCAACCAGGAAAAGGTCCGGATCGCCCAACTCTTGGATGATATGGGGGTAGACCAAATCGAGGCCGGGGTGCCGGTGATGGGCGGTGATGAGCAAGAAGCGATCAAAAAGATTGTCGGTCTCAAGTTAAAGGCCAGTATCATGGGATGGAACCGGGCGGTGATCGGCGACATCAAAGAATCATTGCGCTGCGGGGTGGATTCCGTAGCCATCTCCATTTCTACCTCCGATATTCACATTAAACATAAGCTCCAAAGTACCCGGGAAGAAGTATTACACAGAATGGTCAAGGCCGTGGAATTTGCCAAAAAGGAAGGCGTGTACATCTCTGTGAACGCGGAAGACGCCTCCCGGTCGGATCTGGAGTTTCTCACTCAGTTTGCTATCGAAGCCAAAAAGGCAGGAGCAAACCGTTTGCGTTATTGTGATACGGTAGGAATCATGGAGCCCTTTTTAATCTATCACCAGATTAAAGAGTTAAAAAAGGCCGCCGATATTGATATTGAAATGCACACCCATAATGATTTCGGCATGGCCACGGCAAACGCTCTGGGCGGCATTAAGGCCGGTGCCAATTGGGTGGGTGTGACCATGAATGGCTTGGGGGAACGGGCAGGCAACGCGGCCTTAGAAGAAGTGGTTATGGCCCTGA
This sequence comes from Candidatus Formimonas warabiya, assembly GCF_002777255.1. Classification (GTDB taxonomy): domain Bacteria; phylum Bacillota; class Dehalobacteriia; order Dehalobacteriales; family Dehalobacteriaceae; genus Formimonas; species Formimonas warabiya. The sequence goes on from NZ_CP017634.1 coordinate 95,169, forward strand.
AGCATTTATGGGATATTGATCTTCATTTTAAGACGGAGCGTTTCAAGGAAGTAGCTGAATACGTGTCCCAGGCATCGGGCCGGAATTTACCGGTGTGGAAAGCCATTGTCGGCTCCAATATGTTTGCCCATGAATCAGGGATTCATGCCGACGGAGCCATTAAAAACCCGGCCAACTATGAGGCCTTTTCGCCGGAGGATGTGGGTCTGGAGCGGCAGATTGTGATTGGAAAACATTCCGGCACCAAGGCCATCATGATGAAGTTTAACGAATACGGCATCACCTTAGACGACGAGGAGGCCGGGGAAATCCTTCCCCGCATCCGGGCTGCTGCCGTTGATTTAAAAAGATCCCTCTTTGACAAAGAGCTGGTGTATATTTATGAGGAATGGCAAAGAGAAAAATAAGACCCAGAAAGCGTAATTTTTTTGCATTCAAAAACGCGGCCGGAAGGAAACGGCCGCGTTTTTTCATTATTCTGTCCCTAACGCTTGATGGTAAATGACCAGTTGGACCCATTGTTGTTGTCCCAATTATTGGCACTGTCTTTGAAACAGAAGTTGAATAGGCCATCCTGTGCCATGGTAACATCGCAGGTACATCCGTTAGCGGTATTGTACATAGGCAGATCTTGAACATTATTCCAACTAGAACCGAAACCACAGTGTAAATAAACCTGGTCCGCTCCGCATTGTTTTAATAAACCTTCATAAGTGATGCGGCATTTTTCACCGACTTGGTCGGGCATGGGGTCAAGTCTGATTCCTTGATTGCTTAACTGGTACATTTTTTTCCTCCTTCATCATGAAAATTATTTTGGTCCCTATTTAGGATTTCCTCCGGGTCCGGTTCTTATTAAGCCTTTTTTTCCCATACATAAAACATTTTGTTTACCGGAATATTAATAATGGTAAAAAGCTCAGGAAAATATTTATCTAGGGGGAATGAAATTTGGACAAAAAGTGGACAAATTTTGCCAAAAATGATGATAGATTACGGCTGATGCGGGAGGCGGAATATCCCGGCGGCGTGGTAGTCGATCCTACGCCCATTACCGCCGGGGCCAAAGTGACCGTTCTGTATTACGGGTTATTGGCAGAATCCGGTGCCGGCGAAGTGTTTTTACATACCGGCTATGGCCCTAACGACAGGTGGTATGATGTGTATGATTTTAAAATGGGAAAGACTACCCGGGGATTTGAAAAAACTTTTGACGTGAACGATCCCACCCGATTAAATTTCTGTTTTCACGACAGCGGAGGAAATTGGGACAATAACGCCGGAAGCAACTGGAGCTTTGAAATTCATACCGGCAATCAATAAAAGCTGTTTGAGAAATAGGTTTTATCCTTCTTGCACGTTTTTTGGAAAGCGCAGCACGTGTTGCGCTTTTTTACGTAGTCTAATGAGAGGGGAGAAAGCAATGCGCATTTTGATGCTTTCTTGGGAGTTTCCCCCCCACAATGTAGGTGGATTGGGCAGGCATGTCTATCATCTGACGAAAGATCTGGCTGCTCAAGGGGAAGAAGTACACCTGTTGACCGGTTCCGCCCAAGGAGCTCCTGAAGAGGAAATGATCAATAACATTAAGGTTTACCGGGTTAATAGCCTCAATCTGCCTTCCCGGGATTTTGTGACCGGGGTTCTGCAATTAAATTTTGCCTTAATTGAAAAGGCGATCAGCGTCATGGAAAGCCAGGGGCCTTTCGATTTGATTCATGCCCATGATTGGCTGGTGGCATTTGCGGCCCGGGCCGTGAAACACGCCTACAAAATTCCTTTGGTGGCGACGATTCATGCCACGGAATATGGGAGAAACCAGGGATTGCATAATGATGTCCAACGCTATATCAGTGACGTGGAGTGGTGGCTCACCTATGAAGCATGGAGAGTGATTGTGTGCAGCCGTTATATGAAATCAGAACTCCAAAGAATTTTCCAACTCCCCGAAAATAAAATTCATGTGGTGCCCAACGGGGTGGATATCGGCTCCTTTCAATCGGTAGGGCATTCCTTTAACCGGAAAAACTATGCCCATGACCAGGAAAAAATGGTCTTTTTTGTAGGACGGCTGGTTCCGGAAAAAGGACTGCATATTCTCTTGGATGCCGCTCCGAAAATCTTGCATTACTGTCCGGACGCGAAATTCATCATCTCCGGTACGGGCCCCAGCGAAGAATACCTGAAAAAGAAAGCACATATGATTAATATTAGCTCCAAGGTGTATTTTACCGGTTACATCGATGATGCGATCAGGAACGGTTTCTATAAAAACGCCCATGTGGCCGTTTTTCCCAGCCTTTATGAACCTTTCGGCATTGTGGCCTTGGAGGGTATGGCGGCAGGAACCCCGGTGGTGGTAACGGACGTAGGAGGATTCAGTGAAGTCGTGGAACACGGGGTGGACGGGTTGAAAGCATACCCCAATAATCCCAATTCTCTGGCGGATAACATTATTCACTTGTTAAAAAATCCGGAATATGCAAATACATTAAAATCAAGAGCCTATCAGAAAGTGGCCACTCATTTTTCCTGGAGCAAAATTGCCTGGAAAACGAAAGAAGTCTATCAAAGGGTACAGGAGGAGGCAAGGCAACATCAGTGGGAGACAGGGCCGGTTCAAGCACAAACCGGGTCCCAGGAAAGGATCAGTGTACTGAATGCCTTCACCGGGCTTCTTAAATCACACTAACAGGAGGAGATGCTATGAAAGCCATTATTATGGCTGGTGGTGAGGGGTCGCGTTTGCGTCCTTTAACCTGCGACAGGCCGAAACCGATGGTGCCTGTGATGGACCGGCCGATAATGCAGCATATTGTAGAGTTGCTCTATCGCCATAATTTTGCCCATGTGGGGGCAACATTAATGTATTTGCCCGAAGATATCAAAGATTTTTTTGGCGACGGGTCCGATTTCGGTATCAAAATGCAATATTTTGTGGAAGAAAGTCCTTTGGGTACGGCAGGAAGCGTAAAAAATGCCCAGGAGTTTTTGGATGATACTTTTTTGGTTATTAGCGGTGATGCCCTAACCGATTTTGATCTTAGCGCCATCATGGACTTTCACAAAACGAAAAAAGCGGCTGTGACGATTGTGCTGACCAGAGTTCCTAACCCGCTGGAATATGGGGTGGTAATTACCGATGCCGATGGATGCATCAAGCAGTTCCTGGAGAAACCCAGTTGGGGTGAAGTGTTCAGTGATACGGTAAATACAGGCATCTACGTGATCGAGCCGGAAATCCTAAATTTTATTCCGCCGGCTACCAGCTTTGATTTCAGCAAAGATCTTTTCCCCCTGCTTTTGCGCCAAGGGTATCCTATTTTTGGCTGCGTCATGCCGGGATATTGGTGTGATATCGGCAATCTTTCCCAATACCAGCAAGCCCATTATGATATTTTGGCCGGCCGCACGGGCATTGTTCCCGGGGGGGCCCAGCTTGCTCCGGGGATCTGGGTGGGTAAAGGTGCGGAAATTCATGAGGAAGCGCGCCTGGAATCCCCTGCCTTTATCGGCCAGGATGTAAAAATCGGTAAGGATGCTTGTGTGGGAAGTTTTTCCGTCATTGGTGCCAATAGTATTTTAGACGAAGGAGTCTCTTTAAAAAGAAGCATTATCTGGAATAATGTTTATTTGGGTAAAAAGGTTACCTTAAGAGGCGCTTCCGTGTGCAACCGGGTAAAAATTAAATCTCACGCCGCTGTTTACGAAGAAGCAGTGATCGGGGACGACACGGTTTTAGACAGCTATACCGCTGTCAAACCGGGGGTAAAAATCTGGCCCCATAAAACCGTGGGAAAAGGGACGATTTTAAAGGAAAGTCTAATCTGGGCGGAAAATGTCAAAAAGAATTTGTTTGGCGCAAACGGCGTATCGGGAACCATCAATGTGGACATCACCCCGGAAGTTGCCGTACGCTTGGGAGCAGCCTTCGGATCCTGCAGTAAAAAAGAAGGTCAGGTAACGGTGACAGCCGACGGGTATCCTTGTGCCCAAATGATCAAGAATGCCCTTGCCGTGGGACTTTTATCAACAGGATGTCATGTTCTTGATTTGGGAAAAACCGTGACACCGGTCAGTCGATATGGGGTAAGAACATTGGGCGTGCACGGGGGAATGCACGTGAGCACGATGGACCATGGGGAAAAAGTTTGCATTACTTTTTTTGACCGGAAAGGAGCAAATATTTCTAAATCCGAGGAACGAAAAATTGAGAATGCTTTTTTCCGGGAAGATTTTCGCCGGGTCACAGGAACTCAGGTGCCCAATTTAAATATCTATCCGGATATTGTCAGTGCCTATTATGAAGACCTGATCAAGTCGGTGGATGTTGATCAATTAAAGAGTTTCCGGCTGCGCATTTTTGTTGATTATGATCCGGTCAATTTTGGGGCATACTTGCCTGGTATGTTGGAAAAATTAGGCTGTGAAGTGATCCTGTCGGAACGGATCCAAAATGAGACCCTGTTAAAATACGATGGAAAATGGCAGCGGGATCAGGTCCTTCATCTGAAATGTGACTTGGGTGTGGTGATCAGCTCCGACGGAGAATATCTGGTTTTGATCGACAGCAATGGGACCATTATTCAGGAAGATCTTTTTACTGCTCTGGTATCCCTGATTCTGCTCAAGACCAATACTCCCTGTACAGTGGTGATACCTGTTACCGCTTCCCAGGTGATTGAGCAAATGGCCCGTCAATACCAAGGTACCGTCATCCGTACCAAAACGGCCCGACAGTTTTTTATGGAAAAAGTATTGTCTGAACAGATGAGCAATAGCCAGACTGGTTATCAGCAGTTTTCCATGCAATTTGATGCCATTCATGCCTTTGTCAATATTCTGGAATATTTAGCCAAAGAAAAAACCACCTTATCTGTTTTGATCGGTGCCGTTCCCGAATTTTATGTCTCCCGCCGGGAAATTGAATGCCCCTGGGATGCCAAAGGAACCGTGATGCGCCGGCTCATTGAAGAGCATGAAAGAGAGACGGAATTGTTGGACGGCGTCAAAGTACGGCATGAAAACGGCTGGGCTTTAGTTCTTCCGGATTCGGATGAACCTGTGTGCCGTATTTTCAGTGAAGGTACCAGTATGGAGGTTGCGGAAGAATTGACGGCCATGTATGCAGATAAAGTGAATAATTACCGAAAAGAGTAACTTAAAAAAAGCGCGTACCATTTACTAAAACTCCCCTGATGCTATTATTGATCCCCCCAATAGTGAAAGGGGTTTTTTTTGTTGCCGTCTCAAAATTTTTTTCACATTTTGTACTTACGGACAAAATGGACGGGTATTTTCATATCAAAAAAAGTCCGGACATATGGAAAATTCCGAATATATGGATTTATGTTTTTAAAACTTTTTAAGCATAGATACTATTCCGCCCATAATAGCTGAATAAACAGTTGGCGAGTTGGTGGTTATTGTTATGGCATGAAATTGCAAATAACAGAAGTATAAAATTTGGAGGTGATCGTATGGAGGGGTAAATAATCTTTCCTTAATATGTGTAATATGAAACGGATATGATCGGATTTAAGTGCAAAACACAGGGTGGATTGCTAGAAGGATTTTATGTTTGCAGTTTATTATTTTACGAGGAGGAATTGAGATGACGACATCTGCGCAATTAAGAGAACAAATGAAGGGTGTACAAAGTATCGTAATTACACCGTTTAAAGAAGATTTTTCTTTAGATATTGAAGGCTTAAAGCAGAACCTGGAGAGAATGATTAACTTTGGTTCCAATGGGATGGTTATAGGGGGCAGTTTAGGAGAATTTTCTTCTATGACCATGGAAGAAAGAAAGCTTATCTTCAAAATTGCCGTCGATACGGTGAAAAGTAGAATCCCTGTTGTGTGCAATGTTTCAGATAGCTATATTGAAAGAACAATTCAGTTGGCAAAATATGCCAAGGAAATTGGCGCCGATGGTGTCATGTGTACACCACCTTACTATCAGAAAGTAAGTGAAGAGGGAATGTACCAGTTCTATAAAGCCTTAAATGATGCCGTTGATATTGGTATTATGGCCTATAATACCAGCCGCTCCGGAAACCATATGACCCCAAAATTTATTGCCAGAATTGCAGAAATTCCTAACGTAGTTGCCTGCAAACAAGGTACCCGTGATATTGAAGAATTGGAAGAAACCGTATACCTGGCTGGTGACAAAATTACACTCATTTGCGGGAGTGAAGTAATGGCAGTCCCTTGCTTGGCCATGGGATATAAAGGCACTACTTCTACGAGCTCTTCCTTCATGACCGAGATGATCGTTGCCATGTACAAAGCAACTCAGGAAGGTGACTACAAAAAAGCAGCGGATATCTATTTTAATGGCTGGGGCGAATATCGCCGTTTTTTAAAGAAAGGCGGTATGCCTGCTACTGCAAAAGCAGCTATGAATATTCTGGGAATTCCTGCCGGCCCCACTCGTTTACCCTTTCTTGAACTCAGTGATGATCTGAAAAAAGAGCTTAAAGGTATTTTAGAAAGAATGGGATTGTTAAAGTAATACAGGCATAGTTCTGTCTGCAAAAGTCTTAACTGATTCAAACTAAAATAACTAAAGGCTGTAATGTTTCGTCGTTACAGTCTTTAGTTGAATTAATGGTTAAAAGTCATAATCATATAAATATTTTATGAAGAAAAAGGAGGAAAATCAAAAACTTAGAAGAAATAGAGATAATGTGATAATATCACATGATGATATTGATTCTTGCTTAGGTGATCATGCACCAGCCCCAAACGTACTATATTTTTCATAAGTAAAAAAAGAGCGTCTAAAAAACTAAAACTTTTTGATCCAAAAATATTCTAAATATTTAAGAAGGTGTTTTGCATGAAAAAACAAAGCGGGACATTTTGGGGTTATCCCAGAAAAGACGGGGAGGTTGGCATTAGAAATCATGTGGCAATAATTGCGGCAATGGATAATTCAAATCCCATTGTAAGGAGAATCGCGCAACAGGTAAATGGTGCAGTAGCAGTATGTTGTAGCTATGGACGCGGACAGGTTGGTGAAGATTATGAACAGCACGTAAGAATAATGTCTGGATTAGGCAGTCATCCCAATGTCCATTCAGCTGTTGTGGTAAGTCTGGAGCCCAAAACTGCCTGGCACATTGCGGAACGGATAGAAAAAACCGGTCGGCCCGTAGAAGTAATTGCCTTGGAAGACGAAGGAACGATCATGGCTACTTATAAGGGCGTTCGGGCAGCAGGAAAATTAATTGCGATGGCGACGGAGGAGTCTAAAGTAGAATACCCGCTTTCTGAGTTGGTAATTGGTCTGGAATGTGGGGGATCCGATAGTAGTTCCGGAATTATAGCTAACCCAGTGATCGGTTTACTATCCGACCAATATATAGATATTGGTGCTACGGTTATACTCTCCGAGACTGTAGAATGGATGGGAGCGGAACACTTATTAGCAAAAAGAGCCGTTACGGCCGAATTAGGAAGAAAAATAATTGATGCCGTAAAATGGTATGAGGATTATGCGTTGTCTGTTGGCATTGATATCCTGGGCACCAACCCTGCCCCGGATAATATTGCAGGGGGCTTAACGACAATAGAAGAAAAGGCTCTTGGCGCAATTAAAAAAGGAGGTAGCAAAGAAATAAAGGAATTGGTTCAATGCGGGTATAAACCTTCCAAGAAAGGGCTTATACTGATGGACGCGCCCCCTCCCGGTGTGGAAAATACCACAGCTATCGTTGCAGGAGGTGCCCATATCGTTCTTTTTGCAACGGGAAGGGGCAATCCCATTGGCAATCCCGTTGTGCCGACGGTTAAGATCACCGCGAATCCATTTACGATGGAAAAACTTCCGGACAATATTGATGTAGATCTTAGTCCTGCCTTGACAGGGATAGAAACTCTGGAAGAAGCTGCTGCGAGACTCAATTTAGAGGTAGGAAAGTTTATTAATGGTAAATTCTCAAAGACTGAAATTTTCGGAGATCTTGAAGTATCCGTAACCCGAATCGGATTTAGCGTTTAAGGAGATGGAAAAAATGCACATAGAAATTCCATATGGTAAAGGTAAAATACCCGTTGAAATTCCCGAAAGGAATCTTATGCTTATTGCGACACCGGCAGGGAAATCTTCCCATGTGATCAATGAAGATGAAGAAATACGGAAAGCTTTATCTAATCCAATAGGAACGGATACGTTAAAGAATCTCGCTGCAAAACTCAGCCCGGAGGATAAGGTGGTAATCTTAACAAGTGATTATACAAGGCCTACTCCTTCAGAAAGGATTATTCCTTATCTTTTAACTGAAATGAAGGAGGGGGGGGTTAGTTCTAAGCAAGTCACCGTAGTTTTTGCTTCAGGGCTGCATCGACCTATGACAAAAGAGGAGATGGATAAAGCACTGGGAGGACTAAGGAACGAAGTAAACGCGATATCTCATGATGCCTATCAACATGAATGTGTTCCCATAGGGATATCGAAAAATAATACTCCGATAGAGATAAACCGGGTCGTATTTGAAGCAAAATTAAAAATTTCCATAAGTACCATAGAGCCTCACCATGCAGCCGGTTGGTCGGGCGGGGGGAAAAATGTGATGCCTGGGATTTCAAGTAGCAAATCAATTTATGCGCACCATAAACAAATGCTTAGCCCGGGTGTTGCCATAGCAGTATTTGACGGGAATCCCTTTCGCGAAGATATTGAGGATATTGCATGTAAAGCGGGAATTGATTTTATCTGTAATGTGATTCTCACAGAAGATAAAAAGATTTCTCAGGCGTTTTGCGGTCACGTGGTAAAAGCGCATCGTGCAGGAGCAAAGGTTTGCGAGAAATGCTTATCAATAGAGGTGCCGGAATTGCCGGACATCGTGATCGCTACGCCCGGGGGTGCGCCCAGGGATAATAACCTTTGGCAGACAGAGGGTAAAACCTTAACAAGAATTAAAGACATAATACGGCCAGGGGGTATCATCATACTGGTTTCCGAGTGTTCAGAGGGAGTCGGCCAAAAGGAGTTTCAAAAGGATATCGAGACCCAACTATCGACAGGTGATTTACAAAAAGTCATTGATACAATTGCGGAAATGCCTTTTACTGTACAGACAAATAAAACAGCGAGAATAGCTAAATTACTGCAAAACCAAGAGATATATTTTGTGACTTCGGAAACGATGCAGAAAGTTTTTACAAATCCGCCTTTTCGCATGTTTTCTTCTTTGCAGGAAGCTTTCGATGCGGCAGTTAAAAGTATGGGAGAAACGGCCAAGGTATTGGTAGTGCCTGAGGCGCCTGGCATTGTTTTGAAGCTGCCCAGTTTAAAATAATGTTAAAGGGGAGTGAGTTTATGATGGATAGCATGAAAAGGTTAGTCTCGTTATCTGCAGAAGACAATGCCGCTACGGCACTTTCTGATATTTCCCCGGGAGACGAATGCTGCCTGGAAGTTGCAGGTAATAAATATAAATTTAATGCCGAAGAAGGGATACCCTTTGGTCATAAAGTAGCATTAATTGATTTTCAACCGGGGGATCAAGTAATAAAGTATGGCGAAATAATTGGCAGAGCTACTAAAACAATAAAAAAAGGCAGTCATCTTCATATTCATAATGTCGTAAGCGACCGTGTCGTTAAATAAGGAAAACAAATTGAACCTTTTAATTGGTGGGGTTTTCTTTCAACATAAAGAAGAAGATAGAGGAGTGAGTGATAATGAGTTATGCAGTTAAGATTAATGCAGATTGGTGTAAAATATGTAAAGTTTGCATTGATTTTTGTCCCAAGAATGTCCTTTATATCTCGGCAGAAAACCAGGTTGCCGTTAAAGATAGGGAAAGTTGTACGGGATGCATGATGTGTGAGTACAGATGTCCGGATTATGCGATCAGAGTGGAGGCGAACTAAAGGTGAGTAAGAAGCAGCTAAAAATGATGCAGGGAAATGAAGCCTGTGCAGAGGCAGCAATAGCTGTGGGTGCCCGGTTTTTTGCCGGTTATCCCATCACACCGGCTACGGAAATAGCGGAAACATTAGCAAAATTACTGCCCCAAAACGGGGGTTCATTTATTCAAATGGAAGATGAGATCGCCAGCATGGCTGCGGTAATAGGTGCTTCAATTGGCGGGGTAAAAAGCATGACTGCCACAAGTGGCCCGGGATTTACCCTCAAACAGGAGAATATTGGTTACGCTGCGATGGTGGAAATTCCATGTGTCGTTGTTAATGTGCAAAGAGGAGGCCCCAGTACGGGTTTGCCTACCCTGCCGGCGCAGATGGATGTGATGCAGGCCAGATGGGGGACCCATGGTGATCACCCCATTGTGGTTCTTACCCCTTCTACAGTATATGAGTTTTACAATCTTACGATCAAGGCATTTAACTTTTCTGAGATACTGAGAACACCGGTGCTTATCCTTTCTGATGCGGTGGTAGCCCACTTAAGGGAAAAAGTAGAACTACCCGACCCGGCCGATATTGAGATCATTAATAGAAAAAAAACGACAGCTCAACCTGATGTGTTTTTGCCCTTCAGAGCCGACGCCGATGGTGTCCCGCCATTTGCCGATTATGGGACAGGTTACAGATACCATATGACCAGCAATAATCATGATGAATCTGGAGCACCGGCAACGAATAACCACAAAGTAGCGGAAACACTGTTACGCAGATTGCATGATAAGGTAGAGAAAAGACGGGCGGAAATTATCATAACGGAAGAAATCATGATGGATGACGCGGAAATTGCTATCTTTGCTTACGGGTGTACCGCTCGGTCCGCTTATAGTGCCGTGGAAATTGCCCGGGAAAGCGGTATTAAATTAGGGCTTATGAAAACCCAAACATTATGGCCTTTTCCCAGGGAAATCATAGAGAAGTTTGCCAGCAAGGTTAAAGCCATCATCGTACCAGAAATGAATATGGGACAAATAGTGGGTGAAGTGGAAAAGGCTGCCTGTAAAGAAACCAGGATAATACCTTTAAATAAATTTGATGGAAGAATGATCACGCCGAATGAAATTATAAGTATTGTCAAAGAGGTGATATAAATGGCTATCCATACTCAGGACTATCTGCGCATTGATAAAATGCCTCATATTTGGTGTCCGGGCTGCGGTACCGGTATCATAGACGGAGCATTAGTAAGAGCGATCGGAAATTTAGGCTATGACCGGAACAATGTGATGGTGATTACCGGTATTGGCTGTTCCGCAAGAACAAACGCAATTCTTGATTTTAATACCTTCCAAACTACACATGGCAGAGCGTTGGGGTTTGCCACCGGGTTTAAGCTGGCAAGACCGGAAATGAAAGTAATAGTTATTACCGGAGATGGCGACGGCGCCGGTATTGGCGGCAATCACCTCATCCAGACGGCAAGAAGAAATATTGATATCACCACCATTTTGATTAATAACAGTATCTATGGCATGACAGGCGGTCAGTACTCCCCTTTAACACCGCTGGGAAGCTATGCAACTACTGCGCCTTACGGCACGGTAGAGGATTCCTTTGATGTATGCAAATTAGTAGAAGCAGCCGGCGCAACTTATGTGGCCAGGGCAACTGCCTACCATGTTACGCTTTTAGAAAAACTCATCATGAAGGCGATAGAACACCGGGGTTTCTCTTTTGTTGAAGCGATAAGTCAGTGCCCTGTCGGATTTGGACGCCGCAATAAAATGAAAACACCTACGGAAATGCTGAAATGGCAAAAGGAAAATGCGATAAATATAAAAGCGGCCTCTAATTATAGTGAGGAACAGCTTGCCGGAAAGTTCTTCATTGGTGAGTTTGTTGTGAAGGAAAAATCTGAATATATTGAAAGATACAATGCTTTAAAAGCAAAAGCACAAAAAAGGGGTGAATAATGTGGAGAGAAAAGAAATAGTCCTTAGCGGCTTTGGCGGTCAAGGAATTATTTTGGGTGGCCTTATTTTGGCGGAAGCAGCTGCGATATATGACGGTAAAAATGCGACCCATAATCAGTCGTATGGTCCGGAAGCCAGGGGAGGGGCCTGCAAATCTGAGGTAATTATCAGTGATAAAATGATTCACTATCCGGAAATTGAAGAACCTGATATCCTTGTTGCTTTGACGAAAGAAGCGGCAAGAAAGTTTGCCCATCATTTAAGACAGGATAGTATCGTACTGATTGATACCTGTGTGGGAGAAATAAAAGCAGGTGAAAATGTAAAAGTCTACGCTCTTCCCATTATTGAAACAGCAGCCCATGAATTGGGCAATGAGCTTGTTGCGAATATGGTGACCTTAGGCGCCTTGGCTCAAATTACCAAAATTGTTAGTAAAGAGGCGCTTGAAAAAGCATTGCTGTCCAGAGTACCCAAGGGCAGTGAAAAATTAAATAAAGATGCCCTGGATAAAGGATTTGAACTGGGAAAGATGGTGAATTAGCAAATGAAACTCCTCGAATATCAAGGCAAAGAAGTGCTTTCGAGTTGGAATATCCGGGAACCGAAGGGAAAGGTGGTAAATAACAAGGAAGAAGCTGTCCGGGTCTTTCATGAATTAGATGAAAAAGCTGTCATTAAAATTCAGGTGCCTGTTGGCGGCAGGGGCAAGGCCGGTGGGGTAAAAGTACTGAAAGAGGATGATGATATTCATTTATTTGTAGACAAATGGTTAGGTAAAGAGTTTAAGAGTTTTTCCGTGGAAAAATTTGTCGTGGAAGAATCTTTAGAAATTGAAAAAGAAATGTATATTAGTTTTGCTTTAAATCCTCAAATGGGCGGGCTGACTTTTATATTTTCCCAGGAAGGCGGGGTTGACATAGAAGAAATAGCCGCAAAAAGACCAGAAATGGTTTTGAAGATTAATCTAGACCCTGCACAAGAATATAAGGAATATTTTTTTCGAAAGGAATTAAGGAAGTTTGGTTTGCACGGCCAAGAACTAACCCAAATATCCGCCCTTGCCGCAAAGCTTTACGATAACTTCGGGAAGAATGATTTGGTGCTTGTTGAAATTAATCCCCTTGTGATATTAAAAAATGGGGAAATCTCTGCCGCAGACAGCAAAATAGAAATTGATAACAGTGGGCTGTTTAGACAAAAAAGACTTCAGGTGTTTAATGAAAATACATATAAAACCGAAGCCGAAAAAGAAGCAGAAGATATTGGCGTTACTTACGTTAAGCTAGACGGAGATATTGGTATTATTGCCAGTGGCGCCGGATTAGCCATGGAAACCATTGACTTAGTTAATGCGGCGGATCTAAGAGCAGCTAATTTTTTGGAAACAGGCGGGGGAATAACCAAAGAATTAATCCATAGCGCATTAAACCTGGTTGTTCGAGACGAAAATATCAGAGCGGTAATAGTTAGCTTATATGGTGGTGTAAATCCGCTGATAGAAGCGGCGAAAGGAATCGTAAGCGCAAAGGAAAGTTTTAACAGGAAAATTTTTATCGTCGTGAAAGCGCTTGGTAATCAGCAGGAAGAATGCTGGAGGATACTAGAAAGCGCAGGAATCCCGGTTGTCAAAAATCATCGTTCCGAAGATGTGATTAGGGTATTAAAGGGTCTACTGGAGGGAATAGAAAGATGAGTATTCTTTTAACAAAAGATACTAGGGCGGTTATTCAGGGCATTTCGGGGAAAATTGGAAGTGTGCAGGCAATGTGGATGAAAAAGTATGGTACCAATATTGTGGCTGGCGTGACCCCCGGAAAAGGCGGCATTAAAATTGAGGAAATCCCTGTTTGTGATGATGTGGCAGAGACGGTTGAAAAATATGGGGCAAACGCTGCGGTGCTGTTTGTCCCGGCTCCTTTTGCAAAAGATGCCGTATTAGAGGCCGTTGACGCAGGTATTAAATTAATCGTATGTGTTCCTGAGCATATTCCGGTAAATGATACATTACTCATGAGAGCGAAAGCGCAAGAAAAGGGGGTAATCTTAATCGGACCTAATACACCGGGCATTATCAGTCCGGGTATTGGCAAATTGGGCATCATGCCGGCTAATATGTTTAACAAAGGCGGTATCGGTCTTATCTCTAGAAGTGGCACATTATCCTATGAAGTAGCGGGTTATATTAACGAAGCGGGTTATGGTGAAAGCACCATGATTGGTATTGGTGGTGACCAAATTCGGGGAACCGATGCCTCTTTTCTTTTAAAAGAATTTGAAGAAGACCCTGAGACAGACATGGTAGTCTTAGTAGGCGAAATTGGGGGAAGCTTTGAGGAAGATGCCGCTGCTTTTGCTAAAACTATGAAAAAACCGGTGATTGCATTTATTGCCGGGAAAAATGCTCCTGCGGGGAAAAGGATGGGTCATGCGGGGGCCATAATTACTGGCCATCAAGGAACGGTAGAATCAAAAACCAAGGCATTACGGGAAGCTGGAGTTATGGTTGCGGAACGTATCCCGGATATTACCAGCATGATTCATAAAATATATGGGAAGTAGTATTATCGGAGCAATATAATGGCAAAGGGATGGAACGGACTACAATAAATATGCCTTCTGTGTGTGAATCACTTTAATTATTTGACCATATGTTGTAGTATTAAAAAAAGAAAAAATACAATAACTTATATGATGACATTATAAGATCTAAATGACATTAATAATCACGGTATATTAAAGAATGATACCAATACAGGAGGAAAAGTGCATGCTAATTAAGCGAAATAAGCTATACGAGGAAGTAGTAGAGAAAATATTAGAGATGATAAAGCAAAAGGAAATTGAAGAAGGCGAAAAATTTCCAACCGAAAAGGAATTATCGGCTATGTTTGGTGTCAGCAGAATGGCCATAAGAGAAGCACTTTCCGCACTGCAGGCTTCCGGTGTTGTTGAAGTTAAACATGGTTCCGGGACGTATTTAAAAAATATTAATGATGACGTAATTATTAAACCTATTGCACGGGAATTGATTGCTCAAAAAGACAATTTATTAGATCTATTTGAGCTGCGGAGAGGTATTGAAACGGAAGCTGCAAGTTTGGCTGCTGTTAGAGCTTCTGATGAACAAATTAGCAAACTTAAAGAGGTACTGGCGCAAACAAGAAAAGCCCTGTCTGAAGGAAAGATGTTGGTTTCTGAGGACTTTGAATTCCATTTTGCGATTGTAGAGGCGACCAATAATAATACTTTCATCAAGGTCTATAACACGATTGCCAATAGCTTTTATGAGGGGCTTTCTTCTACTCATGAGATACTACAACAACGGTTAGGGCCGAGAGTGGTTGTATTAAGCGAACATGAAGAGATACTTAAATATATTGAAAAGAAAGAGCCTGAGTTGGCTAGAAGGGAAACTAGAAAGCATTTGGATAATGCATATGCCAGATTGGTTCAAGAATTGGAATGGGTTAATAGTAGAGTGAGGTGTTAGAGGTGGAGTTACCAAGGATTGTTAAAATCCGCCAGCAGCTGCCTAGACCCAAATTAGCTGACCCCATTGGTAAAGTCACTGAAGAGCTTAACAAATTAAATATACGGAACAAGGTAAATGACGGGAAATTAATTGCCATAACCGGCGGCAGCAGAGGTATTGCCAATATAAACTTAATATACAAGGAATTAGCGGATTATGTCAGAAAAGAGGGTGGCCGGCCCATCATTATTTCTGCTATGGGCAGTCATGGGGGAGGGACAACGGCAGGTCAAAGGGAAGTATTGGCACATTTGGGCGTTACTGAGGACCTAATAGGATGCCCCGTTATGGCATCATGCGACATTGAACTGATCGGTAATACATCAACCCACCATCTTCCCGTGTATTGTGCCAAAGAGGCTATTACGGCCGATGGCTTAATCGTTGTGAACAGAGTAAAAGCGCACACTGCCTTTAGAGCTCCCAGAGAATCCGGTCTGCTGAAAATGCTGGCCATAGGGCTTGGCAGGACTCCAGGGGCAGATGCTATTCATTCCCGTGGTACAGAAGAAATCGGCAGTATTATTCTAGAACTTTCCAGAATAGTGAGGGAAAAAGTAAATGTGATCGCAGGGTTGGCGATTGTAGAGAATGGATATGAAGAAACAGCAGTTATTGAAGGCCTTTATCCGGCTCAATTTGAAGCGGCAGAAGAAAGATTGCTCAAATATGCCAAAGAGTTAATGCCGAGAATTCCTTTTGATACTTTAGATCTTTTACTGATTGATGAAATGGGAAAAAATTATAGTGGTACTGGCGTGGACACCAATGTAATTGGAAGATGGAGAATTCATGATGTAGAGGAGCCGAAGAAACCTAAAATTAAAAGAATTGGTATCTTGGATTTATCTCATGCTTCCCACGGAAATGCGAATGGGATAGGTCTGGCCGATTTTACTACGCAACGATTAGTGCATAAAATTGATTACCAAGCTACTTATTTGAATTGCTTAACGACTGGTTTTGTTTTAAGAGGGATGATTCCTGTAACTCTGGACTCAGATAAGAAATTGATAGAATCGGCATTAAGAACTTTACACCTTGCTAAACCCGAACGGGCAAAAACTTGCTGGATTAAAAATACCTTATTTTTGGATGAAATGTACTGTTCTGAAAGCTTACTGCCAGAAATAATAGGAAATGCAAAATTAGAAGTGGTTGGAGATATACAGAATCCAAGATTTGATTGGGCAGATAATCTGATCAGGAGTTAATGAGGCCCATGGAATATAATCAAGCAAATTCCCGGTACGATGCAGTGAATTGTACCGGGTTTTGATTTTTCCCTGCACCTTGATAAAAAGGGTTACTTATTTTTCGACAAAAAAATAAATTGTTCCATTTTGAAAAGAGGATAATTCTATATTATATAGAATATATTATATAGAATATAGAATCATTCGGTAAAGTCAAAATAAAATAGATAAGTAGGCGAAAATATGGAACTAAAAAAAATAAACCCCCCACAAATAGGTAGGAAAACACTATCAGATCAAGTTTATGAGTTTTTAAAGGGAGCGATCATTTTCCAAGAGATACCACAGACAAAATTAGGTGTTAAATTAAATGAAACTGAATTGGCCTCTCTTTTAGGAGTTAGCCAAACCCCGATACGAGAAGCGTTAAACATGCTTCGGAAGGAAGGCCTTGTTTTAGGCAACTCGTATCAAGGTTCAACAGTTATTGATTTTTCCATAGAGGATATTGATAACATTTTTGAAATGCGGGAAATTTTAGAGATCACTGTGATCAGACATGCGTATCGTAAGTTTACCAAAGAAGACTATGAAAAACTTGAAGAAATTTTAAATGAATACGAAAATGTTTATTCTGATTTAGATTTTAGAGAAATATCAGAAGTAAATAACCGATTTCATAATTATTTAGTTGATAAATCAGGTAATAAATGGCTAAAAAAATTTTTGGATAGTATTAATGATTACTTAATTATGGTCAGGTCACCCATCATGAAAACAAGGAAAGAAAACAAGGGACTAGATAATAGAGAAGCCATCATTGAACATAAGGAAATATTAAATGCTTTAAAAAATGGTGACTTAAATCAAGCTGAGATGGCCATGAAAAAGCATATTAATCGGGTAAAAAAGGAAATATGCGTATATCTTGAAAAACGTGATGCAGACATGCCATTGAAGGAATAATCTGGGCCGAATCCCAGTTAATTTAATAACTAAATTGGAGGAGATATTTATGTGGAACGGAGTAGGTAAAATGGCTTGGGAAGGTATTATTACAGATCCTTATACAGGCAGAAATGCTGAAAAGCCCAGACGGCAAGGAAAGACAATCATATCTGACCTAGGATATGGGTTGGGGGAGATAAAGGACTTTTTGGAAAATTGCGGGCAGTACATAGACCGGGCTAAATTGGCTTTCGGCACTACCGTTATTTACTCTAAAGATTACTTAAGAGAAAAAATTAAGTTATACAAAGAATTCGGTATCGACGTTAATCCAGGTGGGACTTGTGCTGAGATTGCTATTTACCAGGGAGTATTTGAGCCGTTTTTAGAAAAAGCAAAGGCAATGGGATTTACAACCATTGAAATATCTGACGGAACAATAAAAATGGATGATAAGGTTAGGACAAGTGTAATAACGAAGGCTTTAGAAGCTGGGTTTGAGGTTATTTCAGAAGTTGGCAAGAAACATATATCAGAACAGTTGGAGATACAAGAAGCGATTAGACAAATCAAGAGGGATTTAGAGTTGGGTGTTTCTTCGGTAACAGTGGAGTCAAGAGGATCCGCAAAAGGGATCGGGATTTATGATAAAGATGGAAAAGTGAAGGCTGATGATGTAGAAGCGATGTTAGCTGCAGGTATTGATCCCCAAAATCTCACCTGGGAAGCACCAACAAAAGATGGACAAGAGTTTTTTATAAGTTATTTTGGCAACAATGTGAATTTGGCTAATGTTAGGTATTTTGAAGTGATTGCTTTAGAGGGATTGCGCCGTGGCTTGAGAGGGGATACCTTGCATAAAATAGTTAATAACTTGCTGTAATATAAACAAATTAAAAGGGGTATAGAAATATGTCTTATTTTACAGATAATTCAAATCATAAAACTCTTTACGCGCAGACGAGGAAATTTGTTGAGGCCAATATTGCTGTTCATTCAAACTGTACTGAATTGATTTATCCTGATATGTATATGGATCCTGAAGTGCAGAAACGGCAGCCTGAAAAGTGGCGCAGCGTTAATGGCTTAGGAGTAAGTCAAATAGTTGACCCTGCCGGGAAACCGGATGCGGTATTATATGTACTAAATGAAAGCGGCCCTAACTCTGACCTTCGTTTATTATACCATGAAAACGAATATGTCATTGCCGGTCCCTTGCTTGAGTTAGAAAAGAATCCGCCGGATCGCCGCTATACTGTTTATGGTTGTGGCGGCTTACTGACTAAAATTATGGTGACCACCCTGGAGGATCATCATGGCATTTGTAGCTTGCATGCTACAAGCATGTATTCTGAAAAAGACAATCATCTGCTTTTAGCGATCGGCGGGCCGGGCGCAGGTAAGACGATCCTATTATTGGAAGCCTGCCTGCGCAAAGGTTATAAGGTCTTAACGACAGAATATACGCATTTTAAAACTGCGGGGGATAGCATTATTTTCTATAAAGGATCTCTTTTTGACAATGTGAGAGTGGGAAATTTAATATATGATTTTCCCGAGTATGAAGCAATCTGGGGCAAAGAAATTATTACGGATACAAAAAATGTATGGGATACAAAAGTAGCTTTAGATTTTCAACCATTACAGGTGGAAGAAAATAAAATTATTAATCCTGAAGTTACAATTGTTTTTCCTAAAATTGAAAGTCAAAGGACAAGTGCTGATATCCAAACCATATCCTCCTATCAAACCCTATTCCAATTTTTTCTCAATGCAGGTGAACAAATAAATCGGCCTAGACTACTCTATGGGAGACTGCCTTTTTCATCCTTTGACAGTAAGAATAGAGGTATGCGGCGCCTCAAGCTGGTGCAAGATTTTCTTGATCAAGTCAATTTACGCGCGGTAAAAACAATTTTTGCCGGTGTGAAGAACTCCTGGCCGCTGTAAACGAAAACACTTAATCTCTTAATTAAAGGAGGAAAAATGAGACATACAAAAATACTTGCGACGATAGGGCCGGCATCATTTTCCGAAAAAGTATTAACTGAATTAATATCAACGGGGATCAGTGGCTGTCGAATTAATTTTTCTCATACCAGTTTTGAAAAAGCGGAAGAATTAATTTGGAAAATCCGCAAAGTTAGTGAAAAGCTTGCTAAACCTATTTGTATCCGGCAGGATCTGCAGGGGCCTAAAATAAGAATTGGGGAATTAGCGCAAGAGGAAGTGGTTTTACGGAGAGGCCAAGCCTTCAAACTTGCTCTGGGAAATATCATCGGTGATCAGGAATGTGCCGGTGTAGCTCAAAAAGAGTTTATGGAGGCTTTGCAGCCGGGAGCTACAGTGGTCATAGGCGATAACGAATTAAAGCTTGAGGTTATACATAAGGAAAGAGAAAGTGTTGATTGTAAAGTCATTATTGGCGGGGCGCTTAAACCCCAAAAGGGTGTAAGTGCGCCGGGTACTTTCATTGATTTTAAGGGTTTAACTAAAAAGGATTTAAGTGACTTGGATTTTGGGATCAGGCAAAAAGTTGACTGTGTTTCCATGTCTTTTGTACAAAGTGCTGATGACATTTATCGCCTAAAAGAAATTATTCGCGAGCAAAGTTCCCAGGTACCTGTTATTGCGAAAATTGAACAATACAATTCATTAAAAAATCTGGATGAAATTATAAAAGCCTCCGACGGCATCAGTATTGCGCGAGGAGATCTGGCTGTCGAGCGCCCCCTGGAGGAACTAGGGCTGATTCAAAAAGAAATCATTAGGCGATGTAACATCGCCGGTAAATTTGTGATGGCTGGTTCCGGAATATTACAAAATCTTAGAAAAAATTTATGGCCTACGAGAGCAGAAGTGAATGATGTTACGGCACTTATATTTGAAGGAATCGACGCGATCTCGTTTTCCGATGAGACGGCAATTGGTGATTACCCGGTGGAAAGCGTTCGTACCTTGGCAACTATTATCGAAAGTGTAGAAAAGGTGATCCTCACTCATCATACGGCCTCAGATAGTTTTTATCGAAACATAGATGCAAATTTTACATATGTTCAGGGGAAAGAGAGTCTGGTTTTGTGTACCGATACTTTGGAGCCGGTGGTGAAATTAGCAAAAATGCATTACACAGCTCCTCTTTTAGTAGGCACCAAATCCTCAAA
Source organism: Candidatus Formimonas warabiya (assembly GCF_002777255.1). Taxonomy (GTDB): domain Bacteria; phylum Bacillota; class Dehalobacteriia; order Dehalobacteriales; family Dehalobacteriaceae; genus Formimonas; species Formimonas warabiya. Next base: position 115,867 of record NZ_CP017634.1, read on the forward strand.
TGAGGCAAATTATCTTTCGAATTATTGGGGCGTGTATCCTATTTACTGCCCACCGGAATTAATGGGGCAGGAGATGTTTGACTATGTGGTCAATAAAGCAATTGCCCTGGGAATTATTGATAATAAAAACCCGATCATTAATTTGAATAATTATTGGGGTTGATATGATGGACTAATGCTCTTTTGGCAGCGGATGACATCGGCTGGAAAAATCAGAATTTATCATAACATAGAAAATTCCGACAAACCGGAGGGTTCCGAATATATGGAATCGCCGGCAAATATTTTTAGTAAGGTATGTGCGGAAATATGTTGGTATTACTGGAATAGAGGCTTCAGGGCCAGCGGATTGTTATCTGGCACGCAAATTGCATAGTATCATGAGTAACCAGTCTAACCTGCTTAAATGAAACGGGTTAGGCAAAACAAATTATAAAATTTTAAAATGGTTAAGGAGATGGTGCATGATTTTATAAAGAGATAAATTGATTTGATTCAGGCGGTTTAGTAGAAAAGACTGTATACTGTATTTCTCTATCAAAAAAAACGTGCAAAGGGAGAATATGTAAAATGTTGCTTTTATGCTCGATGGATTAATAATAATTGGGGGGTAAAGTAATGTTCAGAAATAAAAGGAATTTCCTGTTTAATTTTATAGGGTTACTGACATTAATTGCTTTGATGGTATTGGTTGCCGGATGTGGCTCGTCTGAGAAATTGGAAAATGAAGCAGAGCAGCAGCCGGAAGCTCAAGCGCCAGCTCCCGAGTTCCCGACTAAACCAATTACATTAGTTGTCTCTTGGGGGGCTGGCGGCGGTAACGATATTGTAGCCAGGTCTATTGCCGCTATAGCAGAGAAAGACTTAGGGCAACCGGTTAATGTCGTTAATGTTCCAGGTGCCGGTGCTGAGATTGGCTTCACGCAAATTGCCAAAGCCGAGCCGGATGGTTACACAATCGGCATGATTGCCACCCCAACTATTGGGCTGAATACACTAGACCGAGAAACAACTTATAAACTGGACGACTTTAAAATATTATTGGGACTGGCTTCTGATCCCCGCGTTATTGCGGTAGCAGCGGATAGTAAATTTCAAACGATTGAGGACCTGATCAAATATGGCAAGGATAACCCGGGAAAATTGCGCATAGGTCACGGCGGAGTTGGTACCCATGCCCAATATGCCGCCCTTGATTTCGGTGAGAAAAATGGCTTAGATATTATTGATGTTCCTTTTGAAGGCGCAGCAAGTGCGATAAGTGCCGTACTGGGAAAACATGTAGAAGCTTCTTGTCCTGCGGTTGGTGAAGTTTTATCTAATGTAAAGTCAGGTCAGATGAAAGTCCTCGTCGTTCTGGAAAATTCACGTTCTCCGGAGCTTCCTGATGTACCGTGTGCCAAAGACCTAGGCTGGGATATGGCCCATACTTCTGTCCGGGGTTTGATGGGCCCCAAAGATATGCCTCAAGACGTCGCGGATATTCTGACAAATGCATTTAAGAAGGCAATGGAAACAGAAGACTTTCAGAAACAGATGAAGGATGCGGGTGTAACGGTTCAGTATATGACTGGTGATGATTTAACTAAATTAGTACAGGATCATGTTGTGATCTATAAACCTATTGTTGAAGCTGTAAAGGCAAAACAGGAGAAGAAATAGTTTAATCTTAAGTCTTTGAAAGTGGGTTTATAAACGATGCATATGAACAAAGATATCGTATCATCAATAGCACTTTTGGCACTCGGCGCAATTTATAGTGTGTATTCCCTGCAATATAAAATTGGGGATATTATCTATGCGCCGGGTTCCGGTGCCTTCCCCCTTCTTATTGGGATTTTATTAATGCTATTGTCCGCGGTTTTGTTGTTTTTGAGTGTTAAAAAACAAAGAGCCATAAAAGAAAGGGCTGCTAAAGAGGCGCACAAATTTCATCTAAACAAAGCCTTTTGGCTCACCTGCATCGGCTTATTAATTTATACTTTCGTGATGCCTTTAATTGGATTTTTTCTTGCAACAGTTATATTGAATTTTTATTTAATTCGCGTATTAGGCGGCAAAGGATGGTTGGTCCCTTTGGTTATTTCATTAGCCCTTGGAGGATTACTGTATTGGCTCTTTGGCATGATGCTTAAAATTCCGGTCCCAACTTTTGGAATCTAAGGGGAGGTGAAATAATGCTTGAATCTTTATGGGCGGGGTTTGTTAATGTGATGCATCTTACCCCACTTTTGGCCTGCTTCGCAGGAGTTCTTATGGGCACACTGGTTGGTATATTACCTGGTATAGGCCCAAGTGGCACGATGGCTTTGATGCTTCCTTTTACCTTTTCCCTGGATCCGACCTCAGCTTTGATCATGCTGGCAGGTATCTATTATGGCGCCCAATACGGCGGCTCAACGACAAGTATTTTGTTGAATTTGCCTGGTGAGGCGTCTAGCGTGATGACGGCAATAGAAGGTTACCAGATGGCGAAGAAAGGCCGTGGCGGGGCCGCTTTAACCATCGCTGCCGTAGGTTCGTTTATAGCCGGTACGGTATCGATTTTTGGCTTGATTTTTCTCGGCCCGCCTTTAGCCAAGGCCGCATTAAGTTTTGGCCCTCCTGAAATTTTTAGTATCATGGTCCTTGGTTTTGTGATTCTTTCTACGATCAGCGGGGGGTCTACACTTAAATCGGGCTTAATGATCCTGGTAGGGTTGATGGTAGGAACCGTTGGATTTGATAATATTTCAGGGGTTGTTCGGTTTACCTTCGGGTCAACAACTGCCATGGATGGCATCGAATTTATTCCTGTTGTGATGGGTATATTCGGCATTGCCGAGATATTATGGTCATTGGTAGGTAACGAGGAAGAGATTAAGCCTGCCTCAATCCGCCTTAGGGATTTATATCCCAATCGAGAAGAAATTTCGCGTAGTGTTGCCCCTGTATTCCGAGGTAGTATTTTAGGCTTTTTAATTGGATTAATCCCGGGACCATCAGCAGTTATATCGACGATGGTTTCATACGCTGCGGAAAAACGATTATCTAAGCATGGTAATTTTGGACAAGGTGCCATTGAAGGTATAGCGGGACCTGAATCAGCCAACAATGCCACAAGTACCGGAGCACTCATTCCTCTCTTGGTTTTGGGCATACCTTTTGCACCACCCACCGCCATTCTATTAAGCGGCCTGATGTTGCAAGGCATTATTCCGGGACCATTGCTATTTACCCAGCATGCGGATATTTTTTGGGGCTTGGTAGCAAGCATGTATATTGGCAATGTCTTATTGTTGATTTTTAACTTACCATTAGTGGGTGTATTTGCCAGTCTCTTAAGAATTCGCCCTGCTTACCTGAATACACTGATTATCTCCCTTTGCTTAATAGGGGCCTTTAGTCTTTCGAATAGAATGTTTGAGATGTGGATAGTTGTTGTGTTTGGTATTATTGGTTTCCTAATGCAGTATTTTGGCTATAAAGGGGCACCATTGGTGTTGGGAATTGTTCTGGGGCCCATGCTGGAGACAAATTTTCGCAGATCACTAATTATGTTGGCAAATCCGGCGGCATTTTTAGAAAGGCCGATTACAGTAACTATTTTGCTGATCGCGACACTGATTATCATACTTCCTTTTGTTTTGGAGCGGATCAGAAAAACGGGAGAAAAAAGAGCTTAATAGCAGAGGGAGGGCTATATATGAATAAAGTTGTGGACGGACTGTTGTTATGTCTAGGTGCTTACTTTTTCTGGAACTCTAACGCCTTTGATATTAATAACGTTACAGGGGATGTAGGCCCTGCCTTCTTCCCTAAGTTAATGGCTGTATGTCTTCTGATACTGGTAGTAAGTGATCTTTATTTAAATATTCGTAAAGATCGCAAGATGAGGAAAGTAGAAAAACCCCAAAATAAGGACATAAACTTACCTAGTTTTTTACCAAAGGCAAAAAAGGTATATGCTTCATTAGGGATACCGAATGTTACTCTAATTATGATTGCCTTGACCATTGTCTATTTATTGTTATTACCCCTGATGGGCTTTGCCATTAGTACAGTAATATATACAATAGCTATGATGCTTATTTATGGAGTTCATAGTAAAAAGGTTTTATTCTGGGGAGGTTTTTTTAGCATTATAGTTATCTATTTAATATTCAGCAAGTTATTGTTGGTACCTCTGCCATAAAGAGATTAGGAGGTGGACAGTTTGTTGGAAAACTTATTGACGGGGTTAAGCTTAGCCATGCAGTGGGAACAGCTGCTTGCGATAGTAGTAGGCGCAATAGCGGGATATTTTGTAGGTATTGTACCAGGTTTGGGGTCGGCAACAGGAGTCGCTATTATAGTCCCGTTTACCTTTGGATTGGATCCTCTTGTGAGCCTGGCTATGTTAACCGCTTTATACGGTGCAGCTGAATACGGAGGGTCAGTAACAGCGATTTTACTTAATATCCCCGGTGAAGCGTCAGCCGCTGCAACTTGCTTTGATGGATACGCTTTATCTGAAAAAGGATTCCCCGGTAAAGCCCTGGGAATATCAATAACTGCATCGGGATTTGCAGGTGTTATCGGCACAATAGGCCTGGTTGCTTTGTCCGCGCCCCTGGCTAAATTTGCCTTAGCTTTTGACTCTGCCGAATATTTCATGCTTGCTCTATTTGGGATTACCGTAGTAGGCGCACTTTCCGGCGAAAATCTATTGAAGGGTTTTATCTCTGTATTTTTTGGGCTGCTTTTAACAAGTGTAGGTATTGATCAAATTACGGGTCAGATCCGTTATGCTTCTATGCCGGAAATATTTGATGGGATCCCTTTTATTGTTGCATTAATAGGTTTATTTGGCATAAGCGAGATTCTCATTAGTTTAGAAGAAAAGCAAGAGAAAGGAGGACTGCGCACTGTAGGGCAACTTCCAAGTCTCAAGGAAACTATTCATTGCCTGCCGGCTATGACGAGAGGAAGCATAATTGGTTTCTTATTGGGCATATTTCCAGGCGCCGGTAAGGCGGTGGCCTCTTTCATTGCATATAACGAGGAAAAAAGGGCCTCTCGTTATCCTGAAAAATTCGGTACCGGGGTTCTTGAAGGAGTTGCCGCGCCGGAAGCAGCCAATAACTCCGTTGTAGGCGGTGCCTTTGTTCCCCTTTTAAGCCTGGGTATTCCTGGCTCGGGTACAGCGGCCGTTATTCTTGCCGCGTTTTTAATTCATGGATTGCAGCCGGGTCCTTCATTATTTACGAAGCATCCGGATATTGTGTATGGCCTTTTTGCCTGTTTGTTAATCGGAAACATTGTTATGGTTATGATGGGCTTGGGCTTAGCAGGCCAGTGGGGAAAGCTTACTTTGATACCGAAAAATATATTACTTCCCATTGTGATGGTAATCTGTGTTATCGGCGCCTATACTGTGACCAATAATATGGTGGCTATTTGGATTGCCCTTATTTTTGGTATCATTGGTTATTTTTTCCGCAGAGTGGATATACCTGTAGCACCTATCGTATTGGCCCTGGTTTTAGGGTCCATGATAGAAAGCTCTTTCAGGCGTGCTCTAGTATCATCTGTGGGGGATTACAGCATATTTTTTACCCGGCCCATAAGTCTTGTCCTTTTCTTACTAACAGTGCTATCAATAGTTTCTACATTCTTACGCTTACGTAAACAAAGAAGTCGAGAAAAAGATGGAGGTGAGTCCTAGAGATTTTAATGTGTAGACTATGGTGATGAAGAATAAAAGGGAGGTAAAGAGGTATGCGTAAGTTAAGTATGGTTGGATTAACGATTTTGATGGTTTTCGCCTTAGTTCTGACGGCGGCTTGTTCAAGTGGGACACAAGAAGGAAACGACACCAGTCAACCGGCAGAGCCGGAGAAAATTTCCTATCCCGAGAAGCCCATTGATTTTATTGTGCCTTTTGCAGCCGGGGGAGGCACTGATTTAAATGCCCGTGTCATTGAAAAACTTGCAGAGAAATATCTGGGTCAACCTGTGGTAATTGTAAACAAGGAGGGAGCAGGGGGGCAAGTAGGTTACGAGCTAATCGCTCAGGCGAAGCCGGATGGATATACCATAGGTTATCTAAATTTACCCGGTGCCATCCAAATTGCTGCTGACCGGGAAACGAAATATGATCCCTTAAATAGCTATGAACCCATCATCATGCAAGTATTAGAGCCCAAATTGGTAGCAGTACGTAAAGAGGCACCTTGGCAAACAATGCAGGAATACATTGATTATGCAAAAGCCAATCCTGGCAAATCAAAAGCGGCTAATAATGGGCCCGGTAGTGCTAATGAGCTTGCCATGAAAATGTTTGCTGATAAGGCTCAAATTGAGGTAACCCATGTTCCTTATGATGGGGCAGGAAAAATGATGGCTGCTTTACTAGGAGGCCATGTGGATATTGCACCTTTGGGGGTTTCTGAATTTAATACCAATGCGGAACAATTAAGGGTGTTGGCAGTCTTTAGTAAGGAAAGAATTAAAGAATTAAAAGATGCCCCAACTGCTAAAGAGCAAGGGCTGGATTTAGACCTTTCAGCGCGCAGAGGCATAGTAGCACCAAAAGGGACACCCCAAGAAATAGTAAATTTCTTACATGATAATCTGAAAAAAATGTGGGAAGATCCGGAGTATATTCAAATGATGGAACAGATTAACGCCATCCCTCTTTATATGAATGGGGAAGATTTCACGAAACGTATTCAAGAGGAACAAAAAATGATTGATGAATTAGCCAAGTAAAGAAGATTCCATTGTTAAAAGGGCTCCATTTTATCCGTTCGAAATATACATTTATTTATGTGAAAGTAGATATCTTTATGTAATAAAGACTGTCAATGAGTCCTTGTTGACAGTCTTTATTAAACCGATACGTGTGGAGGTTTAATTATGAAATTTCCTTTTTTTTATGCTGTACAGAAATTATTTCGACAGAAACAAATTTCAGACGTAGTTGGAGAATTAGATCAGGCGCTTCAACAAGTGGAATTTAAAAGTATGTTTACCCCCGGAGAAAGAATCGCAATTACTGTCGGGAGTAGAGGGATTGATAACCTAAGTTTAATCATAAATACTTTGGTAAGCAGATTAAAATTGATCGGAGCACTACCTTTTATCGTACCCGCGATGGGAAGCCATGGAGGGGCTACCCCTGAGGGACAATTAGAAGTGTTAGAAAGTTTAGGTATTTCCCCGGAGACCGTAGGTGCTCCCATTATTTCAGATATGGCAGTTGTGGATCTCGGTAAAACAGATAATGGTGCTATCGTTTACATGGATAAGAATGCTTTTGAAGCGGATGGCATTGTAGTAGTTAACAGGATCAAGCCCCATACAAGATTTAAAGCTGAGAATGAAAGCGGCTTAATGAAAATGATTGCGGTAGGCCTGGGCAAACATAAGGGATGCATTGAAATGCATAACTATGGATTATACCCTACTATTGTCAAAGCTGCGCGGGTGGCATTAGCAAAGGCACCTATCAGATTAGGGATAGGAATCGTAGAAAATGCATACGACCGCACGGCGAGAATTGTAGCTATTGCTAACCAAAACTTTGAATCTACAGATGCATGTCTCCTGAAAAAGGCCAAAAGTTTAATGCCATCTTTACCTGTGGATGATATTGATCTGCTTGTTGTGAAAGAAATGGGCAAAAATATCAGTGGAACCGGTATGGATGTGAATATTCTGGGAAGAGTTACCAGCCCTTTATTAAATGATGTTGATACGCCAAGAATTAAGAGAATTGTAGCATTGGATTTAACGGATGCCTCTCATGGAAATGCACTTGGAATGGGGCTGGCCGATATAGTTCCGCGCAGATTAGCAAATAAGATAAATTTCAATGCAACCTATGCAAATGTTGTATCGGCAGGGGTGCTCGATAGGGGTAAATTGCCTGTAGTATTAGAAAGCGATAAGGATGCTATTGAAGTAGCCTTAAAATCAATAGAGAGGCTAGATTATCAAAAGGCACGGATCGTTATTATCCGCAGTACACTAGAGCTGGGTAATCTAATTGTATCTGAGGAAATATATAGAGATATTACTAACTTATCTGATGTTTGTTTAAGTGAAAATAGATTTGATTTGGCATTCGATGCAGATGGAAATTTAAGTAATAAATGTTTTCTAGCGCCATGATATTATTTTGAAATATATTATGTAATAAATGTAAATTTTGTTTGAAAGGGGGTTTTATAATGTTAGTACAAGATGTTATGCGAATCAATCCCGTGGTCCTTTCTGAAGACAATCAAATCCAGGAAGTTTGTAAAAGATTAACTGCTTTGGAGTCAGCATGTGCGATTGTTCTAAATAGGAAAGGTGAAGTAGCCGGAATTTTTGGGGGAAAAGAATTGATTAAAGTGATAACTTCACCAGAATACTTTCTTTTACCTGTAGGCAGTGCAATGACCGAAGTAAGTCCTGCCCGAATCGGGCAATTTGTTGATGAAGTTATACATGATAGCAATGACATTATTCCGGTTGTGGATGATGCTGATCATCCGGCAGGGTTACTTTATAAAACAGATTTGCTTAGAACTCTCTTAAAGCAGGAAAATGATTATTCAGGTGAAGTGCTCGATGTGACAGAATATAAATACATTTTGGAAACAATTGTAAATAACCCTTATGAAGGTATCATGGTTGTTAATGAAAAGGGCTTTATTATCATGATGAATCAGGCTTATGGAGAATTCTTAGGCAGGGATCCCCAAAAAACTATTGGGAAATTTGTTGGGGATGTAATAGAAAATACCCGTATGCAAATTGTATTGGAAACGGGAAAGGCGGAACTTTTACAGGTGCAGAGAATTAATAACCATGATATTGTTTGTAATCGAGTTCCGATTAGAAAAGGCAATAAACTTATTGGCGCATTTTGTCAGGTGCTCTTTCGAGATGTTGTTGAGTTTAAGAATCTGGCTAAAAATATGGATCAACTAAAATTAGAACTGCAATATTATAAAAGTGAGTTTGATAAGCGACAAGGGACAAAATATACCATTGATAGCATTGTCGGCATGAATGCCAAAATAATAAGACTTAAAGAATTACTTTTAAAAGCAGGACGCACTAACTCAACGGTTTTAATTCAAGGTGAAAGTGGCACGGGAAAGGAATTATTTGCCCATGCTCTTCATAATGCCAGCTACAGGAGAATGGGCCCTTTTATCAAAGTTAATTGTGCCGCTTTACCAGAGACACTGCTGGAGTCCGAACTGTTTGGCTATGACACAGGTGCTTTTACTGGTGCTAAAAAAGGGGGGAGCATGGGTAAATTTGAATTAGCCCAAGGCGGAACCATTTTTTTAGACGAAATTGGCGACATGCCTCTTGGTATGCAAGCTAAAATATTAAGGGTGCTGCAAGAAAGAGAAATTGAAAGACTGGGGTCCGGAAATTCTATACCTGTGGATGTTAGGATAATAGCCGCCACTAACCAAAACTTAGAGGAATTAGTTAAGAAAGGTGAGTTTAGGCAAGATCTTTTTTATAGACTGAACGTTGTGCCCTTAAATATCGTTCCATTAAGGGAAAGGCGAGAAGATATTCCTTTGTTGGTAGAATATTTATTGTTGAAATTAGCCAATAAACCGGGGTTTTCTAAAAAGCAAATTAGCCCTGAGGCTTTGGATATATTGGTCAATGGACATTGTTGGCCTGGAAATGTAAGGGAACTGGAAAATATTTTAGAGCGGGCATTAAATTTTATGGGCGAAAGCAGCTTACTTAAGCCTGTTCATCTTCCGCTGGAAATTTTCAGTAAAAACATGAATAGAAAGCATGATTTTACACAGTTTGTTTCTTTAAAAAATAGTTTAGAAGAAATTGAGCATATGCAGCTGGAAAAGGCTCTAATTGCAACGGAAGGGAATACCATTAAAGCTGCAAAGCTCTTGGATATAAGTAAATCCACCCTTTATGAAAAAATTAAGAAATATGGCATTATATTAAAAGATGATCTTTCAAAGATAGGGTAGTAAAGTAATTATGCGCCAAAAGTAAAGGAGTGTCGTAAAATTGCTTCTTTCATAAGTAGTTAACGATGCTCCTTTTCTTATGAAAAATCAGCTTAGAAATTATATAAACTTTGGCTAAACATAATGGGAAATGTCCGTATGGGCGGAAGATTTCCGAATCAATGGAATCATAACCCCAATAATTTTTATAACATAAAACGATCAAAATATGAGGTAAATAGCGGAATAGAGGTTTACTATTTTGTTTGTTTTATAGTGGCACGCAAATTGCAAATGTTTTATGATCGTGGCGATACAAAGTATCGGAAGCCACAAGAAAAAAATTAAGAATGCGGCTATAAAAGGGGTGAGAATGATACAACAATTCGATGTCATTGTAATTGGGGGAGGGGTGATCGGCAGCGCCATTTCCAGAGAACTCTCCCGGTATAAACTGAAAATCGGCGTACTGGAAAAAGAACTTGATGTGGCTTGCGAAACCAGCGGCCGGAACAGCGGCGTCGTTCATTCCGGTTTTAACAACAAGCCGGGGACACTGATGGCTAAGTTCTGTGTGGAGGGCTGCCTTGGTTTTAAAAAAGTAGCCGGGGAATTGGATCTGCCCTTCAAAAGAACGGGTAAGCTGATCGTGGGTTTCACCCGCGCGGACCTGGATCAGTTGGAAGAGATGAAGGAACAAGGGGACCGGAATGGAACGACTGGATTAAGGATCCTTTCTAAGAAAGAGATTAAGCAGATAGAGCCTAACATAGAAGGAGAAGCAGCTCTTTATTCTCCCATGACAGGCATTGTCAACCCTTTTATTTTCAACATTGCCCTGGCTGAAAACGCCTGCCAAAATGGGGTAAAGTTCTTTTTTAACAATGAGGTTCGGCGTATCAAGCGTATTCAGGATTATTATGCGCTTACAACGCCAAGCGGAACATATCGCGCAAAATGGGTTATCAATAGTGCCGGATTATATGCGGATCGGGTAGCAGAGATGGCTGGAGTTACAGGATACCAGATCTATCCTTGCCGGGGTGAGTATTTTGTTCTCGATAAGGAAGCCAGCCAATATCTGAAAATACCGGTTTATCCCGTGCCTAATAGAAAAGCGGGGGGACGGGGGATCCATCTTACACCCACCACAGACGGCAACGTCCTTATCGGTCCCAGCGTAGAATATATAGAGGAAAAAGATGATTATGCTACAACTCAGGATGCTATAGATATGCTGATCAGAGCGGGGACAAAGCTGCTTCCCCGGTTAAAAAAAGAGTATTTTATTAGAAATTTTGCCGGCGTGAGGCCTAAATTAGTAGATAAGGAAACAGGCGGTTCTTGTGATTTTGTCATCATCGAAAAGGATGTCGCCCCAGGCATGATCAATTTGATCGGGATGGAATCACCCGGACTGACCAGTGCGGTTCCCCTCGCCAGGGAAATCGTTGACAGAATCAGACAGAAAGAAATCCTTCTGGAAAAGGATGATTTCAATCCGTGCAGAAAAGGAATCCTTTGCTTCCAGGAGCAACCTGATGAGATAAAAGCGCAGCTGATCAAAGAGAACCCTAATTATGGGGAGATCATCTGCCGCTGTGAGCATATTACCAAGCAAGAGATCCTGGAGGCAGTCCATAACCCCCTGGGTGTGGATACGATCGTCGGCATGAAAAACCGGACCCGGGCGATGATGGGACGGTGCCAGGGGGGATTTTGCCAGTCAAGGATTGCTGAAATCATTCTGCAGGAAAAAGGAAAAAATGCTGACGATATCATGTATGCCAGAACCGGCGGGAAAATGTTTTATGGGAGTGTAAGGCCATGAATGAAATAAATATAGAAGAAAAAGATGCCGTTATCATCGGCGCCGGTCCTGCCGGACTAGCTGCAGCCCTGATGCTGAAGAAAAAAGGAATTAAAAACATTGTGATCCTGGAAAGAGAAAAAAATCCCGGCGGCATTCTGCGCCAGTGCATTCATGACGGATTTGGCCTGGTGCGGTTTAAAGAACAGTTAAGCGGTCCGGAATATGCCCAAAAATTTATTGATGAAATATTGGCTCAGAATATTTCTCTGTACACGGGAGCGGCCGTTACCGGTCTTACAAAAGACCGCTTAGTAACGGTTGTGACAAAAGACGGCTTAAGAAAGTACCAGGCAAAAGCAGTGATTCTGGCCATGGGGTGCAGGGAAAGGACCAGGGGCGCACTGGGCATACCCGGTACCAGGCCGGCGGGAATTTATACGGCAGGTGTGGCGCAAAGTTTCATTAATTTGAAAAATCTGATGGTGGGTCACAAAATCGTCATCCTGGGGTCCGGGGATATCGGTTTGATTATGGCACGAAGATTGACTTTAGAAGGTGCGGAAGTCTTGGCCGTCATTGAAAAGCTTCCTTATCCCAGCGGGCTGCCCAGAAATATTCAACAGTGCCTCAATGATTACGGGATCCCTCTTTATTTACGGCATACTGTTACGGATATAAAGGGCAGGGGGCGGGTGGAGAATGTTACCGTCAGTCAGGTGGATGATGCTGGATTACCGGTACCGGGAACTGAGAAAGAGTATGCTTGCGATACAGTGGTTCTTTCTGTGGGTCTGATACCGGAAAATGAATTAACAAAACAGGCGGGTATTGCTATCGATCCGAGGACAAATGGGCCTATTGTTGATGAAAATATGCACACGAGTGTGGACGGTATCTTTGCGGCGGGGAATGTACTGCACGTTCATGATTTGGTCGACTATGTTTCCTGGGAGGGCGAGAAACTTGGCCAGGCAGCGGCGCGCTATATCACAGGGCAGACTCTGCCGGCCCCTTTGATTAAAATTTTGCCGGACAGCTCTATCGGAAACATTGTGCCCCAGGTCATCAGCGGAGGTCAGGATGTGGAGATTTCTTTAAGAGTGGGCAGGCCGTGGCGTGATCGCGCTATTGTTTTTAAACAGGGGGATGCAGTGATTAAAAAAGTGAAGCAAAAGAGGTTGAATCCACCGGAGATGGTACATGTCAAATTAAAAAAAGATAGCCTAAAGAGCGGAAAGAACATAATGGTGGGAGTGGAATGATGAAGAAAGAAATTACATGTATCATATGTCCGAACAGTTGCGGGATTGCCATCGAGATGGAAGGCAATGAAATAAAAAGCATTGCCGGAGAAAGTTGTAAAAAAGGCTTGGCATATGCACGTCAGGAGATTAGGGACCCGCGTAGAACCGTCACGACACTTGTAAAAGTAAAAGGCGGAGATCTGCCGCTGGTCAGTGTCAGAACGACGAAGCCCATACCAAAGGATAAGATATTTACCGCCATGGCTGAGATAAAAAAAATGGAAATTGAAGCACCTGTAAATATTAATCAGGTGATCATCCCTAATGTGGCCAATTTGGATGCAAAGATTATTGCCACAAAAAACGTCCTCAAGGCTTAAAACATATTCCCTAAAGAAACAGTAATAGTAAGGATCGGTAAAGAAGGTCCGGGTAAGTGGAAAATTCCGAATACATGGAAGTGTCCTTTAAAAATTTTTTCGTGGATACTATGAAATTATTGCGTTAACAGCGGAACCGGTTTAACCCTTTGTTGGTTGTGATTATGGCATGAGAATTGCATGGAGAGTTAAAAAAGGACGGAGTAAAGCAGTCTGATGCTAAGGGAAAAACGTTAAAAAAGAAAATAAGAGGAGGCAATTTAATTGGTTAAGAGGCTGAAATATTTTACAAATGGGGAATGGAAAAATTCGAAAACGGAAAAGTATATGCCGGTTTATAATGCAAGTACCGGTGAATTAATGGCGGAAACTCCCTGTTGTACCAGAGAAGAGGTTAATGAAGCAATACAGGCTGCGCAGGACGCATTTCCTGCCTGGTCTAACATGCCTGTACAAAAAAGAACGGAGATCATGTTTAATTTTAAGCATATCCTTGATAATCATGTAGATGAATTAGCAACAATTCTCTCCATGGAAATGGGCAAAAGCCTAGATGAGGCCAGAGGAGAAATTTTCAAGACCATAGAAGTGGTGGAACTTGCTTGTGGGACCCCCATGATGATGCAAGGAGATTCCTTAATGGAAGTATCCGCCGGGCATGATACTGTTTTATATCGGGAGCCAATGGGTGTATTTGCCGGGATAGTTCCCTTTAACTTTCCGGCGATGATTCCTTTCGGTTGGCTGATTCCTTTATGTATAACGACGGGGAATACTTTTGTATTAAAAGCTGCCAGTATGGTACCACAAACAGGTATGAGACTATTGGATTTGTTGGTGGAAGCAGGATTGCCTGCAGGGGTCGTGAACTTAGTAACATGTAGCAGAAAAGAAGCGGAGATTGTTCTTGAGCATCCGGATATAAAAGGGGTTTCATATATAGGTTCTACGAAGGTGGGCAGACACATATATAAGACAGCTGCGGCAAATGGGAAGAGGGTGCAGGCTCTTTGCGCAGCGAAAAATCATGGTTTAGTTTTAAAAGATGCCGTACTTACCAGGGTGGCACGAGGAATAATAAACTCCGGTTTCGGTTGTGCCGGCGAACGTTGCATGGCTTTACCGGTCGTTGTTGTTGAAGAGGAAATAGCCGATAAGTTCGTATCTTACCTGGTACAATTCGCTAAGGAGCGAAAAATCGGATGTGCTTATGATCCAGAGACGGAATTAGGTCCTGTTATTAATGCTGCACATAAAGAATCTGTCAATGACTGGATTGGTAAAGGGATTGAAGAAGGGGCAACTCTTTTATTAGATGGAAGAGATGTTGTAGTTCCGGGTTTTGAAAAAGGCTTTTTTGTGGGCCCCACCATCTTTGATAATGTTACTGAAGAAATGACAATCGGTAGCCAGGAAATATTTGGTCCGGTCTTATGCATCAAAAGAGTAAAAAATTTTGAAGAAGGTCTTGCCCTGATGAATGCCAATGAATTTGCAAATGGTTCTTGTATTTTTACCCAAAACGGATATTATGCAAGAGAATTTGCGCGCCGAACAAATGGTGGGATGGTAGGCGTTAACGTGGGCATCCCTGTTCCGGTAGCATATTTTCCTTTTGCCGGGCATAAGAATTCATTTTTGGGGGACCTGCATGTTTATGGCAAAGATGGGGTGGCTTTCTTTACAGAAGTTAAAGTCGTTACTTCCCGATGGTTTACGGAAGAGGATATCTATGATATCAAGATTAGTACATGGGAAGGAACTATTACTAAAGAATAAATATTACGACAGCTTAATAGGACTAAATACACGTTTTCCGGCTAATTTTTCAAATTTATGTTGTTATGATAGGAGATTTTGGTATGTCTGCAATGGAGGTACTTATGAAAAAAATAATCGTAGTTTCTGATTTAAGAGATGTAGGATTAGAGATTCTAAAGTTAGAAAATCAGGTTAATTATTGTCCGGAAATTACAAGAGAGGATTTGCTTGCACAAATATGTGATTACGATGCACTTATAGGACGGTCTGTATGTCCTATAGACAAAGAAATTATTAAGAAGGGAGTAAAATTAAAAGCAATAGGTGTGCCGGCGGTAGGTGTAAATCATATAGATGTTGATTATGCCCAAAGTCAAAATATCAAAATCTTTAATGTTCCCGGCGTTAACTCGGATTCGGTGGCCGAGTTTACGATCGGACATATGGTAAACTTGTGCCGCCATATTGGGAAGGCCACTTTTGATACCAAAAAAAAGATATGGGATAAAAATTTCTATTTTGGACGAGAGATTGCCAATAAAAACCTTGGAATTATTGGTCTCGGTCGAATCGGTTCCAGGGTAGCGCGTATTGCTAATGCCATGAAAATGAATGTGTATGCGACGGACCCTTATATTGATTTAGATAAATTTAAAGAGGTAAATGCAGAGAAGTTAACTTTGGAAGAATTATTGGCAGTTTCAGATATTATTACAATGCACGTTCCTTTAACTCAAGAGACAAACAACATGATCTCAAAACTGCAAATTAATCTGATGCGCCAAGGAGCCTATTTGCTTAATCTTTGTCGTGGCGAAGTGCTGGATGAAGAAGCTGTAGCCGATGCCTTAGATTCAGGCCATTTGGCCGCTGTTGCTGCGGATGTGATTATTGGTGAACCAAGGCCTGGGGGAAAATTAATAGCCTCCAGGTTATTACAGACAGAGAATTTTATGGTTACCCCACATATAGGGGCTTGGACTATGGAAGCACAAGATAGAGCAGCAAGTATGGTGGCTGAAGCTATAATTGAAGCATTAAAGTAAAATCTGACTGGAATGTCTGAAGGTGAGTTTTATGAATAAAATTGAAAACTGGCGTTCTCTTAGACGTGAATTGCTCTTCTATTCCATGGGATATACCAAAAGTACTGCTAGAAAGCCGCTGATCGCTATTGTTAATAGCTGGAGCGAACTAAATCCGGGACATTATCATTTGCGGGAGTTAGCTGCGGCCGCGAAGCGCGGGGTTTGGCAGGCGGGAGGGACGCCGCTTGAATTTAATACCGTTTCCATCTGCGATGGTTTTGCTTTAGACAAGCGTTATAATTTGCCTTTTCGCGACCTGATCGCATTTACAATAGAGATGTCTTTACGGGCTCATGAGTTTGATGGGGCGGTATTTTTAACTACCTGTGACAAGAATGTTCCTGCCCATTTAATGGCAGCAGCTAGAGTAAATCTGCCGTCCATATTTGTCACAGGGGGACCTATGCTACCGGGAAGGTTTCAAGGGAAAGATATAGTTTGCTGTACAGATGGTCGACCTATGTTTGGGAAGTACATGACTGGGGAATTAAATGAAGAAGATTTTCAGGAATTTTGTCTGGCCAGTCATGGCAGCGTTGGGGCATGTGGAATGATGGGCACAGCGAATACGATGCAGTGCCTTGTAGAAGGCTTAGGTATGAGTTTGCCGGGTTGTGCAACATCTCATGCTGTCTCTCCTTCTAAATACCGGCTGGCTGAAGAAAGCGGCAGACAAATAATGGAACTGGTGGCTAGAAAAATAACAGCATCTGCAGTTATGACAAAAGAGGCTTTCGATAATGCCATAAGATTATTTATGGCATTGGGGGGGTCGACTAACGGAATTCTTCATCTTTTAGCTATCGCCAAAGAAGCCGGTTGTTCATTACAACTTGAAAATTTTGAAAGCATCAGCAATGAAACCCCATTTTTATGTAATGTTAGACCATCCGGTAAATATACTCTTCGTGACTTTGACGAAGCCGGCGGTATTCCCGTAATGATGAAGCATCTGGAGCCGTTACTTAACACAGAAGTGATGACTGTTACAGGGAAAGCACTGAAAGATAATCTGGCCAATATCAGACCCAAAAGCAATGATGTTATTTCTGGCCTGAATGATCCTTTGAGTAATAATGGTGGAATCACAATACTAAAGGGAAATCTTGCCCCGGGAGGTGCAGTGGTAAAAAGAACGGCTTTTCCCAAAAACAGATTTATCCATAAAGGTAGAGCCCGGGTCTTTGATTCCTTGATAAAAGTTGAAGAAGGATTGGAAAATGGAACCATTACATTGGATCAAAGTGAAGTTTTAATAATTCGGTATACAGGGCCCAAAGGGGGACCGGGGATGCCGGAATTGCATATTAGTCCGATTTTTCATGCAAAAGGTCTGCAAGATATGGTTATTGTCACGGATGGGAGGACATCCGGCAGTACAAAAGGGGCGATGATTCTTCATGTAGTACCGGAAGCGGCAGACCATGGCCCTATCGCCGCGGTTCAGGATGGTGATATGATTGAGTTGAATGTTTACGACCATCGCATTAATGTTTTAATTCCTGAAGAGGAAATACTTAATCGACTTCATTCATTAGGCGACTTTAAAGAGGAAAACGATTCATTTTCCACGGGCTGGATGAGATTGTATCAAGCTATGGTTAGCAGTGCTAGTGAGGGGACAATCATGAGTGTTGACAATGAGAAGTAACATGAATGTAGATATATACGCACAAGAAGCTGACTAATCTAGAGTTAGTCTGGGTAACAATCTTGAGAGGAGATAAGTTAATGGAACAGCGAATTATCAAAAGACTGGAGAATATTGTCGGCAGCACTAATATTATTTTTAAACCAGAGGAAAGAATTTGTTATTCTTATGATGGTACTATTCAAAGAGGCACTCCGGATGTAGTGGTTTTTCCTGACGGCACTGGGGAAGTCTCGGAAATTATTAAGCTGGCGAACCTGGAAAAAATACCTGTTTTTCCCCGGGGCGCCGGAACAGGACTAAGTGGAGGCTCTATCCCGCAACATGGAGGGATTGCTTTAGTATTAACTAGGATGAACAGAATTAAAGAAATTAGTAAAGAGGATTTATTGGCGGTGGTAGAACCAGGCGTTATCACGGGAAATCTGCATCAAGAGGTAGAAAGGCTGGGTTTGTTTTACCCGCCGGATCCGGCAAGCCTGAAAACTTGCACGATGGGAGGAAATATTGCGGAAAATGCCGGAGGCCCCAGGGCTTTTAAATACGGTGTTACCCGCGATTATGTTTTGGGTTTGGAAGTAGTAACGCCAACTGGTGATATTATGCAGACAGGAGGGAGAACCGTAAAAAATGTTACAGGCTATGATCTAACCCGATTATTAACGGGAAGCGAAGGTACCCTCGGTGTGGTTACCCAGATTATTGTCCGTTTGATTCCCAAACCCAAGGACAAAAAAACAGCTTTAGTCATTTTTGATGATCTTGATAAGGCAGCTAGTACCGTAAATGCGATCATATCTGAAGGGGTGATCCCAGCCACTCTAGAGATAATGGATAGGATAACCATTGAGTGTGTAGAAAAAACCGCTCATTTAGGATTACCCATTGATGCGGAGGCTGTTCTTCTCATAGAAGTAGATGGTTCTTTAGCTAAGGTGAGTGAAGATATTCAAATTATTGAAGACATCTGTACGAAAAATAGTTGCCGTGCAATGGAGGTTGCCTCTTTACTGGCGGATAGAGAGCGGCTCTGGAAGGCTAGAAGGGCAGTATCGTCGGCCATAGTACAGCTTAAGCCTACCAAGATATCTGAGGATGCTACGGTGCCCAGGAGTAAAATCCCCGAAATGATCAGGCGTTTGCGCGAAATTTCCGAAAAATATAACTTGTTTTTACCTGTTTTCGGTCATGCCGGGGATGGTAATTTACATCCGAATATCATTGCGGATAAAAACGATAAAGACGAAATGGAGAGAGCGGAGAAAGCCGTAGGGGAAATCTTTAAGGCTGCCTTAGATTTAGGCGGTACCTTATCTGGTGAACATGGCATTGGGGTAATGAAAAAGAATTACCTGGAAGGGGAAATGGGTGCAATAGGACTTAATTATTTGCGCGCTATTAAAAAAGCGGTTGACCCTCAAAACATATTAAACCCCGGAAAAATATTTTAGGTGGTATGGATAATGAATAACTATGCTGAGATTCTAAACAAATGCAGTCGTTGTGGAGGTTGTCAGGCCCATTGTCCCCTTTATACGGAAACAGGCCGGGAGCCCTTTGTGGCGCGCGGGAAGATAGAGCTGCTGGAAAATCTCCAGTCGGGTAATTTAGAATGGAATGATACCCTGGCGGAAATTTTCTCCACCTGCTTACTTTGTGGCTCTTGTACGGAAAATTGTCCTAATGGTGTTAGGACCGATAAACTAATCATGTCTGCGCGGAAAGAATTAGTCGACGCACGGGGTTTGCCTATCATTAAAAAGAATATTTTTCACCATTTTTTAAAATATAACGGCAGGTTAAATAAGGCTGGACAACTGTTGGCAATTTACCAGAAAAGTGGCCTCCAAAAGCTTTTGCGTACTTCAGGCATCTTAAAAGTGTTTCCCATGGATCTGGCCAAGATAGAAAGCATCTTGCCGGAGATTTCAGGTAAAAGCTTCCGAAACAATTTACCTATAAGCAGAGGCATAAGCCATCCTAAACTAAAGGTCGCTTACTTTACCGGCTGTGTAACGAATTTAGTAAATCCCCAGGTAGGCTATAGTATCCTAAAAATTTTGGAGGCAAATGATGTGGAAGTCATCGTCCCTGAACAGGTTTGCTGCGGGATCCCTGCTATTGCCAGTGGAGATTTAAAAACAGGACGGTTTTTGGCGGAAGAAAATATTAAGCATTTTACAGGTCTAAGCGTGGACTATATCGTAATGGATTGTGCCAGTTGTTTATCAACCTGGTTGGAGTATCCGGAATTATTCTCTAGCGATGAAGCGGCCGGGCTAATGCCGAAATTAGTAGATATCAACAGATTTTTGGTGGAAATCCTTGATATTAGAATCAACCCGGAAAATGAATTAGGCATAAAAGTCACTTATCATGATCCTTGCCATCTCAAAAGAACCCCAGGTGGCAAAACCAGCCCCCGGGAGCTCCTGAAGAGGTTATCACCCAGCTATGAATTTGTGGAGATGGACATGGCCGATAGATGCTGTGGCTCAGCAGGCTCTTTTAACCTAACCCATTATGTTTTATCGCAAAAGGTAGCTCAACACAAGATCAATGCCATTCTCGATAGTAATGCTAAAATAGTAGCATCGGCTTGTCCCTCCTGTATCATGCAGTTGCAGCACAGCTTAAAGAATAATAATAGTGATATACAGGTAAAGCATACTGTAGAGTTAGTGGCTCAGTGCCTAAACTCTTAATGTTCCCCGTAGACCGGTTGAGAAGGAACAAGCGGCGCATCATAACGCAACGGAATAATCCATAAGAACGGGCATTTGGCCACTGACGATAAGATCAGGCCGGATGCCCGTTCCGCATTCGCAAGCACATGATGGAAGCACAAGCAGCACGGAGCGAATGGCGGCGGCACAGGATGTGGTGCTTTTAATGCTCCAGACCTGCTGAGTAAGTTAAATGTGGGGAATTAGATTCGTTGAGGCGCTGGTATTTATTTAATAAATCATCGTTGCCGGACATGTTTATCATCTGATTTCTGATCACTGCAATATGCTTTTCCTCCGCCTTGGCTAAATTGGCAAAGAGCAGGGCAGACTCCTGATTCCCGCTGTCCTGGGATATCCGCATATACCGGACATACTGAATGAGCGCCTGTTCCTTTTGATCTAATACCTCCTGCAAAAGGCTTAATGTACCCATTGGTCACACCTCTTTTAAAATTTTTACTGAAATACGTGATAGTCGATAAAGGGGAAAATATTGTTTTCTTGTTCCAGACCGGTGAGATAATCAGGATCAATGCTATTTCCTAAAATTTGTCCGTATAAATTATTGAAATTGTTTAAATGTTTTTTGGTCCGATGCACGGCATATTGGACCATGGAGCCGGTCTTCATGATAAATGCCCAGTCGCTGGACTGTGCCAATAGCAACTCCCGGGCCGCTTGATTTAAGGTTCTTCTCAGGCAGGCATCGGCATGGGGAAATTGGGCCGCCAAAGCCGACATTCTGGAAGCTGCCTGGTGCAAATGGGGGTAAATCCATTGATTGGATTCGTCAAGCCAAACATCATGATATCCTTGATCTCCCCAGCTGGACATACAAGGCTCCGTAATTTGGTTCTTGGGATACATGGCCAGGTAATCTAAAGGAGAAATTAATTCCAGGTTGTGCCCATCAGTGGCAATACTCCGGATCAGGTGCTCTAAAAATTGGGGGCCTTCAAACCACCAGTGCCCGAATAATTCGGCATCATAAGGAGAGACAATCAAGGGCTTCCGGTCCATGAAGCAGCTTAAGTATTCAATTTGTTTTTCCCGGTTGAATTTGAAGTTCCGGGCATGCTGGGCTGCTTTGGCAGATGCTATGTCAGGTTGATACACTTCTTTGTCCATGGTTTTTCCCGTAATACGGTAGTATTTGATCCCTGTATTTAACCGGATGCCTTCCGGGTGGATATAGGGCCAAATATAACCGAAATCCAGATCATATCCGATATCCCGGTAATATTCCCGGTAATCGTAATCCCCCGGATAGCCTTCCGTCATGCTCCACACCTGTTTGGATGATTCCGGGTCCCGGGCAAAAGCCGCCACACCGGAGGGGCAAAAGATAGGGGCATAACAGGCATATTTGGGACGGCGGGAAGCATAGAGGATGCCATGGGCATCAACAAAAAAATACTTAATCCCGTGTGCTTGTAATATTAGATCATCGCCTGGAAAATAGCCGCATTCCGGAAGCCAAATTCCCTCCGGGTAACGTCCCAGAAACTGTTGATGGGTATTTACGGCGGTGGCAACTTGGGCTTTTACTGATTTCCTGCTCTCTTCGGCTAAGGGAAAATAAGCGTGGGTTGCTCCCGAGGTAATGATCTCCAGATTTCCCGCCTCCATATGTTTTTTAAAGCCATGAATGAGATTATGGCGGTAAACATCGCAAAAAATACGGCGGTTTTCCGTAAACTTTTGATGGTACATCAAAGCCAGGTTTAAAAATTGGGGCTGGTTTTTCAACCGGAGTAGTTCTTTTTCCGTTAACTCAATTAACATATTGATATGGTTCTGATAACGCTGCTGCAGCAAGGGGTCGCTGAGCATGGTTAAAAGAGGAGGGGTTAAAGACATGGTAATCTTATAGGGGATAGCTTCATTTGCCAGCCGGTCCATCATGTTAATGAGGGGAATGTAGCAATCCGTGATCGCTTCATGGAGCCAGCGCTCCTCCAAAAAATGCGCATGTTCCGTATGGCGGATATAAGGAAGGTGAGCATGGAGCACAAGAGACAGGTATCCTTTTGCCATTACCTTTCCGTCCTTTCCGGTTCTTTTTGGAGTTCCGAAGAACTCATACCATAGGAGAGGTTGCCGAGACGACCATATATATCGCAGGGGATCCAATTTTCATCGATGATTGTCGAGACACAGGCGCGGGGGGTTTTCACAACTGCTGAGCGCAGAATAGGAACAAATTTTCCTCCCGGAAGTTTTCGCCCCAATTCGATAAAATAATGCTGGTTTTCGTTTGGGACATTGATAAACCAGTTCTTGGCCTGAAGGGAGATCTCGATGTCAAAAAGATGGGAAGGACGGCCTTCCCCATCGTCCGGAGTCACTTGATAAATTCTCAGAGTAGGAAGGGAGAGATCCCATTCTTGGGGAAATAAATTTTGCAACGTCTTTAATCTAGCCGGGGATATTTCCCAATAGGCGTAAAGCCAACGGGGATTTTTCACCATCAGCGTTAACTGATCGTCACCATAGCTTTCCGGGAGTTCCGGGGTTGTTAATTTTTTGTTTAAGGATCCTTTCCATTCATAGGCGATGGAAGAGGCATCTGTGGGGGAAGTGCCGTGGGGAAAAATTTCTTCAGCAAATTCTTCCCCCACTTTCATGACGGGTTTATAGGCCTTGCTTGGGCGAAAAAGGGTTCTCAAGTAGGGAAGTAAGATAATTATTAAACCAATTGCTACTACTAAGACCAAAAAATAAGATATAATTGTCATGGGTAACCCTCCTTTACGGGTAA
Source organism: Candidatus Formimonas warabiya (assembly GCF_002777255.1). Lineage (GTDB taxonomy): Bacteria > Bacillota > Dehalobacteriia > Dehalobacteriales > Dehalobacteriaceae > Formimonas > Formimonas warabiya. The sequence goes on from NZ_CP017634.1 coordinate 139,253, forward strand.
AATAATTAAAATTGCATCATTATTTTCTTCAAGTATTATTCCCTCTTTTGATCCTACTATTTGAAAAATAATTTTACGGCATGTAGGTAATTAATACCTGGTTCTTTGAATAAAACAATAGAGATCTGGGAATTCGGTGAATAATTTTTGAAAGGACGATTTTTTTGAACGAGGAAAAAGTAATACCCCGGTGGAAAATTTGGGAAGGCATTGTGGCGATTGTTTGTATTGTGTTAATCATGACGGTTTTAGGGTATGCGGGGGAGATATTTACCAGGACCTGGAGTAATCGTGAATTATTTTTTGTTTTTTGGGCAAGTTTTGCCCAAACGGTTTTGATGGTAGGGGCATCCTGGTATCTGGCCGTAGTCAAACACGGTCATTCCGTTCAGGATCTGGGATTTGTGCCCCGGGGCATGTTTCCCGCTCTTCCCCAGGGAATAAAATGGGGCATTCTTCTTTTTCTCTTGGTGATGATTTTGGGGATATTGGAAGCGATCATTTATCCGGTTGAGCCGGAACTTCAGGACTTTGCCAAAATTCTTTTGATGGTTGATACGAATGGGGAACTTTTCTTGGCGGTGATCATGGGTGTGGTTCTGGCACCTATCGGGGAAGAAGTATACTTCCGGGGCTTTCTGTATCCGGCCCTGCGCCACCGGTGGGGCGTCACCAAAGGTATTTTAGGCACTGCCTTGTTTTTTTCCGCGATGCATTTTGATCTCTACCGGCTCATTCCCATTGCCGTAGGAGGGATCGGGCTAACCTATTTATATGAGAAAACGGGAAATATTTGGACCAATATTGTCGCCCACGGAATTTGGAACGCGATTATGATTTCTCTTATTTATGTGACTTATCCGGGGGTAAGTTAAAAAAGGAGTTTAATCGATATAGGGTTTAATTTCCGCTTCGACTAACTCCCGCTCCCCGTCAACACAGTACCAGCGGGAGCCTCCGGAATTTATTTTTGCGGGTAAAGCCTCCAGCTTTTTTTCCTTGGCCTCCGTGCTTAAGATGTTTAAGGTGTTCTTTTCCTCAAAATTGTAAGTAATGAGATGGTTTACAGACACCCGGGGAGAACCGAGGGCATAGTAAACATTGCTTGCCTGTTCCAGATCATAAGAAAACTCCATGGGATGTTTTTCTCCCTTGGGGAAAATGAGTAAGCTGGCCTCCGGTTTGAAAAAGGGTTGGTCCTGCGTGATTTCTCCCAAAGGAATGTTTAAATTCCGTGCTGTGGGACGGGGTTTCCCGGTAATAGGATCGGCATCCAACTCGATCAGGATATGGCCAAAAGCGGAAAAATAAACCTGCTCCTGATCCGTCAGGCAAAAGTAATAATGATAATCATCAAAAGGGAGCTCTTCTTTCAGTATCACATGCCAGGAAGCGGGGCCTTTTTTCCGGAGGGCCGGTGTGGGGCGGGCCTGTCGGATGATGGTCCCCACGGAAACGTTGACGTAACTTGATAAAAAGGCAATGCTGCGTAAGTAGCGGGGAGAAGGGATAATTGAGTTAAACATATGGTTGTCTACCGGATTAATGGTGCTTTTGATTAATTGACGGTAAAAAATCATCACGGCTAATATAGCTGCCATGGGCCATAAGTAAATCAAACTATCCCATTGGAAGGGAGAACGGTAGGTAAGGTAGAGCAGCCAGATCCAAAAAAGCACTTCTAAAGCAATGTTGAGGTTGATGTAGGAAATCACAGTTTTGATGGGCTTTACCGGCAGCATATACTGCATTTGATATTTATAGATCAGGTTTTGAATTTTCACGGTGTTATTGGTTCCCTCATCATAGGACAAGTCCAGCAGTTCCTCCAGGATATCCTGGAGCTGGCTCACCCGGCGTTGAATGATCAAAGAAATAAAGATACCTACTGCTCCCAGCAGGCTCAAAAGGCCGGAGGCTAAGTTCATAATGATAAAGAAATAATTGCTTAATTCAAACATAAAACACTCCTGCTCCTTAATTCTCCAAATTTTGCCGCAGGTTCCGTACCAGGGATTCCACCTCGGTGCAAGAGCAGTCTCTGGCATTTAACTCCCAGACCCGGAAGCCGTGCTGCAATGTTCCGGTGCTTAGCCCAGTGCGGGCTGCTTGTTTGCCCAATCCGGCCAGAAATTCAAAAAATAGTAACGATGCTTGGGTGAGGTTATTTCTGATTAAACAGATGCCTACGGGTTTAGCCATGGCGCTCATATCTTCCCAGATTTTTTCAGTATATGGAAAGGATTCTTTGGTGATAAACAGGAAAATCAAATGGACATACTCAATTACCCGGGAAGTTAAGAGAGATTGATTTCCCGGGTTGATTTTTTTTAAATAGGCCTTCAAAATTTCGTTCATTCCTAGCGTGATATTATCTACGAAAAGGTTTTGTGCTTGCTCAATAATGATATTAAAAGCATCTACCAAAGGATCTGCCGGAGGCAGGCTATTGTCTCGAAGCAGGTGGTCAGGACAGACTTCACCTATCGTATCCAGTCTGATGTAATCGTTTGTTTCGGGCAGATCCCATGGGTCGTCTAAAATCTCTTTCAGGGTAGCCGTGAAATTTTGAATACCGGATTTATGCATGGTTTTCCTCCTGCGGATATAATCAGTCAAGACATCTGAATTATAGTTTGATTGGGTGGAGGGGTACTTATGCAACATTTGACGGTTATTCTTTTATTGGGTACACTTACTTTAAGTTCAAAATTTATGAAGGTGGTATAGAATCAATGGGGCTATCTGTTGCTTTGGGGGATATGATCGAGATTCGGATTGAAGGAGTGACGCATCAAGGATGGGGGATTGGCAGGCTCCAAGGGTTTACCGTTTTTGTTCCAGGCACTCTCCCTGCGGAGACAGTGCAGGCCCAAATTGACCAGGTGAAAAAGTCTTTTGCCGTGGCCAGATTGATTCGCATTACGGAAAGTTCTCCTTACCGGATCGACTCAGTGTGTTCTATCTATCACTCCTGCGGAGGTTGTCATCTCCAGCATGCCGCTTATCAGCATCAACTGGAATTAAAGCGCCGGATGGTGCGAGACGTTCTGGCCAGAGTCGGCCATATTTCAGAAATAAAAGTCCATCCTGTGTTAGGAATGAACTACCCCTGGCAATATCGCAACCGGGTCCAGTTTCATGTGCAGGTTACCAATGGCAAAGTTGAGATCGGTTTTTACCGGCCGGGGACCCGGGAATTGGTTCCCGTAGAAAAATGCTCTCTTTTACCTGGCATATTCAACGATATCCGTTTGTTTTTGGAAAAGAAGCTGCAATCCTATTTCCCTGCCGACGACCTTTCCGGATGGAGACACTTTGTTTTGAAAATAAGCCGGGCCAATCAGGAAATTGCCGCCGCTTTTGTGACCTATCGCCGGGAAATGGCAATCTTGGATGATCTGGCAAAAGCTTTAATGGGCCGTTTCCCTCAAGTCGTATCCGTCCTACAGAATATGAACCCGCAAAATTCTGGTGCCGTCTTTGGACCGGAATGGCGATTGATCGTGGGTAAGGAAAGAATAGAAGATAAAATTGGAAAAGTATGTTTTTCTATCAGCCCCGGGTCATTTGTCCAGGTCAACCCGGAACAGACAGAAGTTCTTTATGGAAAAGTCCTGGATTATGCAGCTTTAAAGGGAGTTGAGACAGTGGTTGATGTATACTGCGGAATTGGGACCATCTCTCTTCTCCTGGCCCTACAGGCGGGGAAAGTGTATGGCATAGAGGAGTTCAAAGAGGCGGTAAAAGATGCGGAACTCAACGCCAGGTTGAATGGAATAACCAATACGGAGTTTTTCGCGGGCAAGGCGGAAGTCTTGTTGCCCAAAATGTCTGCGGCCGGGACCAAACCGGACCTAATTGTAGTGGATCCCCCACGCAAAGGGTGTGATCCGGCCGTTTTGGATGCCATTGCCGGGATGAAGCCAGCTAAAGTGATTTATGTATCCTGCGATCCGGCCACCTTGGCCCGGGATTTAAAAATACTTGAGGAAAAAGGGTATAGAACGGAAGAGGTCCAGCCGGTGGATATGTTTCCGCAGACGAGTCATACGGAAGTATGCTGTTTGATCGAGAAGGCATAAAGCCTTACAATTAAGGAGTGTGATTGATATAAAATCGGAAAAATGAAACACGCTTACGCTCGTGTTATTCGCAGTTTATTTGCTGGCATTAGTTTGGCTGATTCTCTTCAAGCTGCAATTCTCTATCGCGGTAATGGATGAAGGACGAGTCGTCAATCTGATTCCGCTTCTCGGGTCTTTCGATGACAACGGCGTCATTCGCTTCAGCGAAATCAGAGTTAACATTCTCGCTTTCATACCTTTGGGAATCTATATTTGTATGCTGAAAAGCAAATGGTCTTTTGCGAAAAAAGTTCTTGCAACTGTCGTTTTAACTCTGGCTTTTGAGATAACGCAGTTCATTTTCGCAATCGGTAGAGCCGACATCACTGACGTGCTTAGTAACACGCTCGGAGGGATAATCGGGATTGGCAGTTATGCCTTGCTGTCCAAGGTTTTGAAAGGTAAGACAAATAAGGTTTTGAATGTACTCGCTGCGGTATTAACAGCTTTAGCAATATTGTTTGTCGTCTTTCTATTGGTAAATCACCGATGGGTGCGTATCAAATAGATATTATGTTGTACAAAATTCAGCAAGCAGGTACAGGGCAGTTGCTGCCTGATTAAGCCAAAACGCAAAAAAAGGAGAGGAAACCATGATTACACCTTACCTTACATTCAACGGGAACTGCAAAGACGCGCTGAACTTCTACCGCGCCGTCTTCCATTGCGACGAGCCAAAAGTCCTGCCCTACGGTGACTATATGCCGGAGGGGTCAAAGACGCCGCCTGAACTGCTGCGCACTTGGGTTATGCACGCCGAGATGGTCATCTGCGGTACGAACGTCTGGTTTGCCGATGAAGCTACGCCGCCCAAGAACGGCGACAACATCAAACTAACCGCCACGGCACCTACGGGCAAGGAAGCGACGGCTATCTTCGACGCGCTTTGTGTGGGTGGCGAGGTGACGCTCCCGCCGACCGAGACCTTCTACAGCGTGTTCCACGCCGCAGTAACAGACAAGTTCGGCGTGAATTGGAATGTCGTCGCTGAAGAAGCGCCGAAGCAAGTGGAGGGATGAAGAGTGAATAACGAACGTGTATACAAAATGAAAATCTCCGGCGTCTACCCTCTGTATATTCAAAAAGCCTTGCGTAAAGGACGCACGAAAGCAGAAGTCGATACCATCATCCAATGGCTGACAGGCTACGATGAACAGGGATTGCAGTCTCAAATTAATAGAGAAGCGGACTTTGAGACATTCTTTGCCGAAGCCCCTCAAATCAATCCGAACGCTTCCAAAATCACCGGAGTAATCTGCGGAGTTCGCGTCGAGGAAATCGAAGACCCGCTTATGCAGAAGATACGCTGGTTAGACAAGTTGGTGGACGAACTGGCAAAAGGTAAGCCGATGGAGAAGGTGTTGAGAAGCATGCAGTCGCTTTAGAAAAGGGGTGAGGGATTTGGCAAAGAAGATCCTTGTAAATGGAACTGGAACAAATTTACAATCGGGATCTTAATTTCCCGGAATTCGAGGGAATTAAAAATGAGGCTGGATTAGACTGCTTTATATTGTCATAATCTGCCGCCAAGGCCCCACCAGCTTCAGGCGGCATCTTTTTTGTACACTCAAGGCATGTGGAGAGTATAGTTTTGATGACGAATAGTGATTCAAAGGACAAATAAGACGTAAGCGCTTAAATCGCTTACAATAAGACAGGTCAACCTAGTGGTTTTGGGGTAAAAAATAATAATCAAAAAACGGACTGAAAAAGTGCAATTCTCAGTCCGTTTTTTTACCCATTTTATAGATGACATCGGAGACGTTGGGGATAATAACCATTATTTTACACAAACATATAAAATCCAAAATAATTGACACAATATAGTGCGGGTGTTATTATACAATACATACAGTAAATACACTAAAGACAATAAATCAATAAAGACACGTTAGGCGTGGATGAGGGTGATTTATATTGCGGATTATTATTAGAAACACATCTGGAAAACCTATTTATGAACAGATTAAAGAACAAATTAAGGAAGCCATACTCAGTGATGAATTAAATGAAGGAGATATGCTTCCATCCATTAGGCAGCTTGCCAGTGAATTAAAAATAAGTGTAGTCACTACAACAAGAGCTTACTCTGATTTGGAGCAGGAAGGTTTTATTGTAAATATACAAGGTAAAGGCTGTTTCGTTTCTCCGAAAGATAATGAACTGGTACGTGAACAGCTGTTTCGTAAAATTGAAGATGGTTTTGCGGCTGCCATAAATGCCGCAAAGATAGCTAAATTGCCTGAAAAAGAATTATTACAAATACTTAAATCTATGTTGGAGGGAAATCCATATGAATAATGCTATTGAAATACAAAAGCTTTGTAAAAACTATAAAGATTTTTTATTGAATAATATCTCTTTTTCTTTGCCGATGGGCTATATTATGGGATTTGTCGGTCAAAACGGCGCCGGTAAGACTACCACAATCCGCCTGATCCTAAATATGATTAACCAGGAAAGCGGTGAAATAAAAATATTCGGTCTGGATAATGTGCAGGACGAGCAGAAAATCAAGCAGGATATTGGGGTAGTTTTTGATGATATATATTTTGTTGACAGCTGGAAAGTCAGGGAAGTAGAAAGAGCCGTTAAGAGCTTTTACAGCAACTGGAGCAGTAAATTATTCGATCAATACGTGAGCAGCTTTCATCTGCCTATGGACAAAAAGGTGAAAGAATTGTCCCGCGGTATGAAGATGAAGCTGATGCTGGCTGTTGCGATGTCGCACGAAGCCAGGCTGCTGATACTTGACGAGCCGACAGGCGGGCTGGATCCTGTTGCCCGCGACGGGCTGCTTGAAATATTGAGCAAGTATATCGCTGACGGTCAGAAAAGCATTCTTTTTTCAACACATATTACCTCGGACCTTGAAAAGATCGCCGATTATATTACGCTGATCGATCATGGGAATATCTTTTATTCCGGAACTAAAGATGATCTGCTGGAAAGCTTTTGCATCGTCAGGGGCGGCCCGCATGACCTGACGGATTCACTGAAAGAAAAAATCATCGGGCTCACCACAAATATAGCCGGATTTGCGGGACTATTGCCGACTCCCGAGATGAAACATTTAGCTCCAGAGATTGTTACGGAAACACCTTCAATAGATGAGATCTTAGTATCAATAAGCAAAGGAGACAGAAACCATGAGTAACATTCTCAAATCGATAAAACTTGATCACGATATAATGAAGTCGCGTTATCCGATGTTTATGATTGCTTACATTCTCGGGATTTTCCTCGCTGTGATTTCAAAAACACCTATTTTTGGCGCCTTGGTTGTCATGGTCATTTCGGCGCCCCTTACCGGTCAGTACTTTTCCATATATGAAAAAAACAACCTCGAAAAACTGTATGGAGTATTGCCGCTCAGGAAATCCGAAGTCGTCATAGGCAGATATATATACGCCCTGTGCGTCATCGTCATAAACGGGATTATCGCCGTGTTAATTGCATATATCATTTCGTTTTTAACCAACAAGGGCATGAGCAGCGCTGAATCATTGACCTATTTGTCCGCCGCGTTCTTTTATGTCTGCCTGATGATCGCGGTGATATTTCCGCTGTATTTTAAATTTCCATTCTCCAAAGTATATGTCTTTTCCAACCTGCCATTTTATTTGATTTTCATAATCACCTTCGCCTTTACGAGAAAAACGAATGTTCTTCAACATACCGGTCCAGTAGTCCAGTCTCTCGCCTCCAACTTCATTATAGTGGCGATAGGGTTTGGCCTGGGATTAGTCCTGCTGGCTCTTTCAAGCTTTTTATCATGCGCTCTTGTTGAGAGAAACCAAGCGGCAAGCCTTCCGGCGGAAAAACCCGGGCAACGCCTGTACTTTGCCGACAACCTGCGCACGTGGATGGTGATCCTCGTCGTGCTGCAGCACCTGGGCGAGATTTTCGGCTTGTATTTGTTCCTGATGCTGAACCAGGCATACTTCATGGGCCTGCTCTTCCTGCTCTCGGGGTATTTCACGCCCGGGTCGTATGAACGCAAGGGGCCCAGCAAATTCCTTATGGACAGGCTGCTGCGGCTCGGCATACCCACGCTCGTTTACGTCTTCATAATCAGACCCCTGGAGGTCTGGGGAAGCCATCAAATAACGCATAGGCCCATCGGGAATCTGTTCGCCCTGGATCAGATGTGGTTCGTGGTGATGCTGCTCGTATTCGACCTGGGCTACCTCGCGTGGCGGACGATTGTGAAAAACAGGCCGGAGCGCCTGGCGGACGACGCGCCCAAGAAGCTCACGTTCCCCAAGGTCGTCCTCTTCACGCTGGCGCTGGCGGCTGCGAGCTACCTGCTGAGGATCGTCATTCCATACGGCATACCCGTGCTCGAATTCCCGTCGCTTGGGTATCTGGCCCAATACCTGAGCTTTTTCCTGATCGGAATGATTGCCTTCCGGCAGGGCTGGCTCCGGTCGATTCCAGGTTCGCTCGGGCAGCTTGGCTTCGTTTTGGCTGTGCTCGCAACGGTCATACTGTTCCCCACGGCGGTGTTTATCGGCTCCGGCAGCAAGTGGATAGGCTACGGGAGCTGGCAGTCGGCCGTATTCGCTCTGTGGGATTCGATCTTCGCCGTGGGAATAAGCCTGGCATTGATTACTTTCTTCCGTCGCTTCCTAGACGGCGGGAAGAAGTTCGGCCGGTTCCTCTCCCAGCATTCCTTCGCCGTGTACGTCATCCATGTGCCGGTCATCGTTTTCCTGATGCTGGCGCTGTCCGGCTTACAGATGGCGACGCTGCTGAAGTTTGGCCTGGCGGCGGTCGTGTGTCTGCCGGTCTGCTTCGGTATAGCCTTGCTTATACGGAAGATACCGTATGTGGAGAAAATAGTATGAGGAGGCTGTAAAATGGGTTGCGGAAGAAGCGGGGTATTGACGGTGACGAAAAGACAGCGCGGGGCCTGCCGCCGGTAGACGTCTTCTGGTCGATCTCGATGACCGACGCAAAAAACCGCATGGTTTCAAATCCCATCAACCGCACAGCGTCGGCGACCGCTCAGGGCTCGTATAGAACGCCGACGGTTCGATCGACATCTATATCCAGAATACGGCCCCGACCGGCCACGAACAGAACTGGCTGCCGGCGCCGAAATAAGGATGCGGAGAAGGGTTCGGTACCCGCCGGCGGTAAATAAGGCATGTCAACCACTATTTGTAGTGGTTTTGGAACGAAAAACAGGCGAAAATCGGGTTGGAAAAATGCATTTTTTGACCCTTTTTTTGCCTGTTTTATAGATGATATTCGGTATTTTTGAAATGATAGCCCCAATGAGACATCAAGTTTTTAATGGATAACAACCATAAAACGGCATAGTATTTATATTTAAATAAAACAATATTTATAGCGATCCTATATGAATTGACAGTTATATAACCGATGGGTTATAATAAAATTTAGCAGAAGGAGGTGAGGGCAGTGCTCGATACTTATGCTGTGGTTGCAGAGCCATCTCGTCGAAGAATCCTGGACCGGCTACTACAGTCCGATTCCAGTGTCACAGAGTTGGTCAATGATCTCGGTTTGTCGCAGCCCTTGATATCTAAACACCTGCGGACACTCCGGGAATGCGGCCTTGTACAGGTTCAGATCAAGGCTCAGCACCGCATCTATTGTCTGAATGCTGAGCCGCTCGCGGAGATTGATGAGTGGTTAAATGCCTATCGGAAGATGTGGAATAAGCATATTGACGCCCTGACTGAGCACCTAGATCAGAAAAAAAATCATGGGAGGTAATCATATAATGAGTTCACATGTTTCAGAAAATCCTTATCTAATTCAAGAGAACGGGGAATGGATTCTAGTGCTTGAACGGTCTTTGGAACATCTGCTTGAAGATGTCTGGGCCGCACTTACCAAGGCCGAAGAGATCCCCAATTGGGGACCATTCACGGCGGATAGGGATCTGACCACGACCGGAAAGGTACGACTGGCACATATCGATGCACCCGAGGCCGATGAAAGGCAGGGTTATGTTCTGGAAGTCAACGCACCGCACTTGCTCATCCTTCGATGGGGATCCGACATCCTGCGATGGGAGCTCAGTGGCAATGGAGACAAGACTGTCCTGATTCTTCGACACCGCTTTGCAAATTATCAGGACGCGCCTTCCTACGCAGCGGGTTGGCATCTCTGTCTCAAAGGCCTTACTGGAACTTTGGCCGGTGAGAAGATACCCTCCATGGTGGGAGAAAATGCACTCAAATATGGATGGCAGGAATTGTACGAGCGGTATTCAAAGCAATTTAGGAAGAAATAGTAGAGAGTCTTCACAAGCCAGACATGCTAGATATAAGAGGTTGCCATAAAATATTGGGAAAATTGAGCCATCTCAAAAACTTAGGTTTACTTGGGAATTGACAATAGTATATATACATGTTATATTGACATACACGCATGTCAATATAAAAATAGAGGTGAGAAAGGTTGCCACGCACTCCGGATAAAAATGATGCAATACGTAAAAAAAGAATGGAACAGATTATTCAATCAGGAATGCAAGTATATTTGGAAAAAGGCATCCACAGGATGGAGATGGGTGATGTAGCTGAAAATGCTGGAGTAGGACGTGGAACAGTATATCATTATTTTGACAATAAGTATGATTTGCTACAAGAAGTGTTCATCAGAATTATGGAAGATGGTAAAGCAATTGTTGATGATACTCTAATGATAGGAGCAAAGCCTATTGACCGTTTAGAATTATTTTTCAAAAGGCAAGCAATAATAACTGCCAAAAATCCTTTTTTGTTCAGGTTTTATAAGAATATCTTTGAAGATGTTGCATTAGTCTTTGGCGACAAATCAAATAAAATCTTCAATAATTTTCAATCTAATCTGTATGAGCCTGTAATTGATACAATCCGTGAAGCAATAGATATGGAGCAAGTTATATCGATTGAACCGACCAGATTGTCTCAAATACTATGGGGTGCACTGGTAGGTGCTGTAACCACCTATGTAAATACTGATGTTACAAATGATAATTCAATAATAGAGGATATAATTGAAATTTTATTTAATGGTATAAAGGCAAAGCCTTAAAATTACTAATAATATGAGAGGAGCTAATTCGCATATTACAAAAAATTGGACATGTAACCGTACTTGTAAAAAATTATGAGGAGGCAGTAAAGTATTACACAGAGGTACTTGGGTTTGAACTAAAATCTGATACGCCCTTTGGTAATGGAATGAGGTGGGTTACCGTTGCGCCGCCCAAGCAAAAAGAATTGGAAATTGTTTTCGTAGAAGCTAATACCCAAAGTATGTCAGAAAGGGTTGGTAATCAAGCAGCGGAACATGTCTTTCTTGTTCTGGAAACTGACGATTGTATGAAAGATTTTCACACTTTGAAGTCAAGAGGTGTTAAATTCTATGGGGAGCCACAAGAAATGCCCTGGGGAATTGAAGTTGTATTTGAGGATTTATATGGGAACATATATGACTTATTGCAAGTGAAAAGTTTTGAATAAGTATTTTTATTGAATTATATGTAACGAAAAGTTTACGGAGTATATGAACATGAAGAAAGAATTTGAAGCAAAACTCGAAAGGCCGGATGGTGTTGGTACCTGGACATTTCTGGCAATTCCTTTTAATATTGAGGAAACGTATGGTGTTAAATCACAAGTCAGAGTTAAAGGAACAGTGAATGGTATACTATAAAAGTTCCTTAATGCCTAATGGCGACGGAACGTATTTTTTAGTGGTCAACAAATCAATCCGTGATGCCGCCGGGGTAAGCTCCGGGGATAGTGTTCATGTAGTTATGGAACAGGATACGTGCCATCCTTATTTCTCTGTTATGGGGGAAAAACACATGTTTTTATGGTATACTTAATATTAAATTTGCCGCCGGGTAAACGTCTTTTATTCATTCCGTTAGGCCTTTGAAGGAATGAGCATCAGGCGTTTTATTGTTTTATTTTCGAAAGAGGTGCTATATGTTTAGAGAAATGCGTCGCAAAAAACAGGTTTTAACCTTAGAGGAAAGTATTCAAGTTATGAATCGTGGAACGTCGGGTGTGCTAGCTGTATCCGGGGACGATAATTACCCCTATGCTGTTCCGCTTAGTTATGTATATCACGACAATAAGATTTTCTTTCATTGTGCCAAAACAGGCCATAAACTGGACGCCATTGCCAGAAACGAAAAAGTTTCCTTTTGTGTGATTGATAAGGATCAGGTAGTACCAGACGAATATACCAGTTATTTTCGCAGTGTTATTGTCTTTGGCAAAGCCCGTATTCTGGAAGATGAAGCAGAAAAAAGAAGAGCTCTTGAAATTTTAGTTGAAAGATATTCCCCTAACCATGAAGAAAGCCGTCGCTTGCAGGCAATTGAAAAGGAGTTTAGCATTGTGTGCATGATAGAACTTACAATTGAATACATGAGTGGCAAAGAAGCAATTGAATTGGTGAAAGCAAAACGCCTTCAAACCAATTAGGTTAATAAAGATAAACCAAAACACCGCCTTTATGTCCAGAAGGGTGTTGTAAAGTGGATTAAATGAGCGCAGTATTTTATTTGCTTATAGCTGTAGATTCTGAATGACGGTTGAGGCTGCTACAGGTTTTATTATGCGATTAACCACAATAACATACGGTGACAAATTTCCAATTTATAGGTAACAGGGTATTGCAGGTGGAACATATTGCCGCCTGCTCAAAATTAGCAAAAAAATATACCTGAAACCTGGAGAAAATGCTTATGAAGAAAAACCAACAGAATAAGTGGAAGCGGGATTTCCTCACCATAGCCGGCGGGCAGACGGTATCGCTCATAGGCAGCGCCGCCGTGCAGTTTTCCCTGATCTGGTGGCTGGCCAGTGAAACGGCGTCACCTATCATGATGTCAATCGCGGGCGTATTCGCCTTTTTACCTCAGTTGGTTCTCGGCCCCTTTGCAGGTGTGTGGGTCGACCGCCTAAACCGAAAAACCGTCATTATAGCGGCAGACCTTTTCATTGGACTAGTGGCCCTTGTTTTCGCCTTCTTCTTCCTGTTTGGCAATCCGCCCTATTGGTCGGTTTGCTTGGTACTGGGCATCAGGGGGGTGGGCAATGTGTTCCACAGTCCGGCCATTCAAGCCGCGGTACCTATGCTGGTGCCGCAGCAGGAGCTGGTGCGCGCCAACGGCTGGAGCCAGTTCATGCAGTCGGGCGCCTTTCTGCTGGGGCCTGTATTGGGCGCGGCCATGTACACCGCCTTGCCCCTTTGGATCATATTGCTGTCCGATTTGGCGGGCGCGCTTGTCGCCAGCGCCACGGTGGTACTTGTTAAAATACCCGACCCGGAGCGGCAGATAAAACAAAGGCCACGATTTTTCTATGAAATGAAGGAAGGAGCGGCGGCTATTTGCCAGGACAGAAAGCTGTTTATTGTGACGGCGGCCACACTTGTTCGGCATGGTGTTTTACGCGCCTCTGTCGACTTATTATCCACTCATGACCAGCGACTATTTCCGAGCCGATGCCTGGCATGCCAGCATGGTCAACTTTGGTTATGCGACGGGCATGATGCTCTGCGCCATATTACTGGGAAAGTTCGGCACCATCAAAAACAAGTTTCTGGTTATCCATCTGGGACTTTTGGGCATGGGAACATCCTCATTGCTATGCGGTCTGCTGCCTGCGGAGATGGTCTGGTTCTGGGTGTTCGCGGCGTTGTGCGCGCTGCTCGGAGCCAGCAGCAACCTGTACAACATCCCCTATATCGCCTATATGCAGGAAACCATCGCCCCGGAACGGATGGGGCGTGCTTTTTCCCTGATCGGAAGCCTCAGTTCAGCGACTATGCCTTTGGGATTGCTCATAGCAGGCCCAGTTGCCGAAAACAGGGGAGTATCGTTGTGGTTTTTTGTTTCCGGGACCGTACTCCTGCTGCTTACGCTGGTCAGCGCCCTGCTCGTCCTTCCGCAGAAGGTGGATAAGGCAGGAAAGAGTGCAAGTTGAAACCAAGACGGTCAGCAAACAGTTAATTCGAGATATTTTAATGATACAACAAAGTAAGGTCAAATTCTAATTTGTGTGACATGGAATTATTTATAAATAACCGAATAAATTAGAATTCTACGAAAGGGGGATAGTAACCATGAACGATACATTGATTGTTTATTATTCGCTTTTCCATAACACAAAGAATTTAGCATTAGAAATAGCAAAACAGACAGGGGGTACTTTGAGAGAATTAATTCCGGAGAACAATTATTCCTTTGACTATAATACGGCCGCTAAAGAAGTAAGAAATCAAATTACTCGAGGATTTTGTCCTAAGCTAATATTTGGAAACGAGTCAATTGATGATTATCGGACAATATTTATAGGTACACCTAACTGGTTTAAAACAATAGCCCCGCCAGTGTTGAGCTTCCTTAGACAACATGATTTTGCGGACAAAACAGTAATTCCCTTTTGTACTCATGGCGGCGGTGGATTTTGCCAAATTGAAAATGATATCGCTAAAGAATGCTCGAAACCCAGAATTCTACCTGGCATTGCTGTAAATGGTGCTATTGTACCGGAAGAGGTCACAAATTGGCTTGAGGCAATTGGTTACTTATAAAAATCAAAAAATCTAAAGGCATCGGAATCTTTTAAACAGAGAAAGAACAACAAGAATTGAGAGTACCTAAACAATGAGATATAACTGCTTGCTTTTTTATGTTTTTTAAACATACTACAAAGAGAACAGTTAATCGCTACCGGTGAGTGCTGTCAATAACAAACCAAAGCTGTGATGTCAGGCAGCGAATGAGTAGCAATCGGTACTTCGCCAGACAGAAATTTGTCGTTGATGATTGTTTATACCTGCTTCTGTCATGTACCTGGATAGCAGTAAAGAAATAAACCTTACTGAGTTTTACTTTTAATAAGTCAGTAAGGACACAGGATGGCGGTTATATGATGAATAAAATATTGGTTGTTGAAGATGAAGATATTTTACGTGAAGTGATAATGGACTATCTAATCGAGGATGGATATCAAGTATTAGAGGCCGCAGATGGAGAGAAAGCTTTAGAACTGTTTCAATCTAATTCTGTTGATTTAGTTATACTGGATATTGTCCTGCCGAAGCTTGACGGCTGGTCCGTATGCCGCAGAATACGAAAAATTTCCGGTATCCCTATCATCATTTTGACCGCGCGTTCAGATGAGGACGATTCTCTTCTGGGATATGAGCTGAGAGCGGATGATTATCTGATCAGACCATATAACCCTCGGGTCCTTATGGCAAAAGTGAAACGGTTTCTTGAAAAATACTCGGGCACTGCGGATGGAATGCTGATATCGGCCGGCGGTATTGTCATAAATATGCGTTCAAGGCTTGTTTCTATTGACGGAAATACAATTAATCTGACTCATACGGAGTTTGAAATCCTCGCCTGCTTAATGCAAAACAAAGGGATTGTAATTACCAGTGAACAATCAGAAACCTGCGTGCCAAATTGGGCAGCAAAGGCACCTGCATTGTTACGGTTATCCGTTCGGGATATAAATTCGCCGAGGAACAGCTATGAAAAAAAACATTGTTTTTAAATGGGCTGTGCTGATAGCTCTACTATTCTCTACGATGTTGTTGTTCATTGGAATCTTACAAAATTACTTTTTCGAAGAATTTTATATTAATAAGAAATCGGATACGCTCGATACGTATATGAACGAGTACTTAAGCTTGGCAGCGGAAAAAGGAACGGAGGCAGCATCTGAGGATCTCTATAAAAATAACCAGATATGGATCACGAAATTGGATGATTATGGACGTATCTGCGATGTGGAAAATTACTATATTGAAGTGACATTGAAGAATGAATCACAGGATATCATGCGAATCCCAATGTATTCCTTTAAAGGGGAATTCTCTTCCGATGTACTCTCTTCACTAAAAGTCGGCGATGAAGTGATTATTGATACAGTAAATATAGCAGACGAGAGGATACCTTATCAGATACAGACTGGCTCAACGGGAGTCGTAAATTTAAATCTTGCAAGCAAACTGAATGGTCCTAATGCCGATAAGGCTTATAGTCATCTTGAAACTGGCCTGTATAAGGGAACGATAACAAAAACTGTATTTCCGGAACAAATGGAGGATATTTCATTTCCTTACGATGATAGCTTTTTTTTAAAACAGGTAAATGAATTTCAAACAGATCTGTTGGCTGCTAATGCGAACCCCCTTCAGCATACAGAAGAACTCAGTGCGACAGAAAATTTTGCGGAATATAAGATAATCATTAAGCCGGTTGTTGAAAATCGAGTAGCGGGATATATTTTTGCTATGACCTCTCTTCAGCCGGTAGATGAAGCGATATCGGTTATGGGGCAATTCTATCCTTACCTTTTTGGATTTGCTTTTCTGTGTGTTATAGTTTTAGCATTTATTTTTTCTAAGTGGCTGGCCAAACCTTTGATATCTATCAACCAGGTCACGGGGAAAATAGCAAATATGGATTTTACAGAAAAGCTGCCGGTGCGTTCCGATGATGAAATTGGTCAGCTATCCCAGAATATCAATTATCTGTCGAACCAGATGGAGGCGTATATTGGTCAGCTGAAACAGGAGCTTGATAAAGAGAAAAAGCTGGAAGACACACGGAAGGAATTTATTGCCGGGGTATCCCATGAATTGAAAACACCGCTTGCTGTTATGAAAAGTTGCCTGTCTATTTTAAAAGACGGAATCGCGGCTGAGAAAAGGGATCATTACTTTCAGGCGATGGAAGACGAAATACAGCGGACGGACTTGCTGGTTGTTAATATGCTGGATCTGGCTAAGTTTGAATCCGGTACCTATAAGCCTGAAATGGCCCCTTTTGAAATAGACAAAGCGATTACTGAAGTATACAAGTCGCTGGCTCAGCCAATACAGGAGAAAAATCTTTCGGTTTCATTAAGACTTTGTCCTCAGATGGTAGTGGGGCATAAGGGGTTAATCAGCCGCGTTATTACTAATTTTCTCAGTAATGCAATCCAGCATACGGAGAATGAGCATGCGATCGTAATTACCGTAAGAAGCAATGGACAGTCAGCAGAAATCAGCGTAGAAAATCAGGGAAACCCGATATCGAAGGAAGACATGAAAAAGATATGGAAACAATTCTACCGTGTTAAGGCGAGGTCATCCAAATCAGGTACGGGTCTTGGGCTTTCCATATCCAAGGAAATACTGGAACTCCATCATGCGCCTTATGGTGTGGAAAATACGAAAGATGGCGTCCGCTTTTTCTTTTCACTGCCGGTACAGCCATAAAGCATTGGTTATATTTTCTTAAGAAAGATATATCCTTGTTTGAGATACTCATATGCAAATCCGTTGTATTAGATGCTGAATGAATCACTCGATGTTTCATTTATGCTGGACATGGAGAGTGTAGATTTTTTGATCCGGTTTTTTTTAGCTGATGTTAAAGCTTATCTCTTTTAAGAAACCTCTTTTTAACGAAGATTGCAACAATCAAAATAGCAACCAAGGCAAAGAAAGCGGCGGCTATCATCGCATAAATGTCAACATAATGCACTATTGTTTCCCATGCGTTTCCCGCAATCCTGCCGAGGAAAACCAATACCGCATTCCAGATGAAAGTACCGATAATGGTCAGAGTTAAGAACGAACTAAATTTTATTCTTGCGACCCCTGCCGGTATGGATATTAAACTGCGTACAATAGGAATAAACCGACAAAAGAAAATCGCTTTATTTCCTCGTTTCAAAAACCATTTTTCCGCTCTTTCAACATCTTCTTTTTTTAGCTGAAGAAGCTTCCCTAATTTACTGTCAAATAGGCGTTCAAGGCGTTCAGTATGAAAGACTCTTCCAATAACATATAGAATTATTGCACCCATAACCGAACCGGCCGTTGCGGCCAGAATGACACCCCATACTTTCATTTTGGCATAGGTTGTCATAAACCCGCCAAAAGTTAAAATGACCTCAGATGGTATCGGCGGAAAAACGTTTTCTATCGTTATTAATAGGAAAATGCCAATGTAACCGAATTGATTTAGTATTCCAATAATTATCTCCTGCATGAGTAACCCCCGGATGCTTTAATATGTTAATTACATAATATAATTTAGTACATGAATAAAAAATCGGCAACCTTTCAAACGAAAAGTTGCCTTTTCGCAGTTATTTCTTAGATATTAAAACATCAAGCAGTTTGTAAAGGAAAAACAAGCAAAAGAATGCAATACTATATAGTACTAACATGAAACTTGCTGCCAACATTATAAATGGGACTGGGAATATAATATTCAAACACTGTATGATAAGGATAACGCCTACAAAGATTGATACATATCCCAATAGATAATAGTGTGTTGGCTTTTCAAATAAATCGCTGGCCTGTGCCGCTGTAAACTCTTGAACCTGAAAATGGCTGATAGCTTTTTTAACGGCATTTTCGTGTGTATCGCCCTTTTCTTCCAAGTCTTTTACAAAGTCATTTAGATATTGGATAAGCTCAATTTTTTCGTCTCTTTTCATTGACATATGCTCGACAAAGACGGTTAAGTCATCATGTCTTTGGTATATTGTATTGAGCCTCAAATGACTGATATAATTCAGTATACTCCATATCAGAGCAACAGCAAAACCCGCACCATAAATTACTATCTCTATATTTGAGTCAATATTAGGATGAAGCCTGTGAAAAGATAATGATAATATAAACATCACCATAGAAAGCAACAAAAGCCACGGATATTTTATGTTAGTCAGATTATAAATCCTTTTTAGCTTATTCATAGTAAAACCTCCTTAGATAAATTTATCCACTAATTGAACGGTTTGTTTCCAATCAGAAATGGATTTATCTAATTGTTCTTTGCCAAAATCAGTTATTCTAAAATACCTGCGCCTGCCGCCGCCGGTTTCATCACCCCAATATGCCTCTATTGCTTTTTGTTTCTCAAGCCTTTTAAGCGCAAGGTACATAGTGGCTTCCAATATCTCAAATGAATCATCCGATTTTTCTTTAATTGTTTTAGATATTTCATATCCATAGTTATCCTTTTCTAATAGTACACTGAGTATGAGGATATCAACCGTTCCTTTCAGCATTTCTTTGTTCAAAAATCTCACCACCACATTATACTAAATAATGTTATATACTAAATTAATGTGAGTATACCCTAAGTACTTAATAGTGTCAAGTACTTTTGTAATTACAGGCAAAAAGCCGTAGCTTTTTTGCTATAGAATAAAAAAGAAGAGCAAGTATTTGGCTATTAACAGACGACATTTTCTGATATATACCCTGTCACCAAGGCACTGCGTGACCAATTGAGGTGGACGCACAGATGGTAAAAGCATTCTGGAATACACTAATGGTTTTGTGCCGATTTTATTCGATAATTATATACAGTGGTTTCTTAGTAGAAAATGATTAAAAAACGGACTGAAAGAGTGCATTTATCAGCCCGTTTTTTTGAGTGTTTTGTGTTTTTATAAATGAGATTTGGGAGTTGCCTCTATATACTCGAGATTCGATACAAAAATGTTGAATTTTTACACCCGCTTTTTATACGCTCTCATCGCGAAGATATATGCCACAAGCGTAATTCCGATACACCACGCAAGTGCGACCCAGATATCATTGCCCACCGGCTGACTTGACAGTAGTGCACGGATGGCTTCTACGATAGAGGTCACCGGCTGGTTTTCAGCAAAGGCACGAACGACTGATGGCATCGTCTCGGTCGGCACAAAGGCCGAGCTGATAAATGGCAGGAAGAGAAGTGGATAGGAAAAGGCGCTTGCACCGTCCACTGATTTTGCGGACAGTCCGGCAATCGCCGCGATCCAAGTCAAGGCTAGCGTAAACAGCGCGAGTATACCGGCTACAGCGAGCCATGACAGTACCCCCGCCGACGAGCGAAAGCCCATAACGAGTGCTACGAGAATGATGACGACAACAGAAATGGCGTTGGATACCAGCGAGGTCAGCACGTGCCCCCACAGCACGGTGGAACGCGCAATGGGCATAGAGTGGAACCGCTCAAATATGCCCCGTTGCATATCCATAAACAGGCGGAAAGCCGTATAGGCTATACCGCTTGCAATAGCGATCAGCAGGATACCGGGCAACAGGTAATTCACATAGTTTTCTGTACCGGTTTGAATTGCGCCGCCGAACACATAAACGAACAACAACATAAATGCGATCGGCATGATGGTGACCGTGATAATGGTGTCCATGCTGCGCAAAATATGGCGCATGGAACGTCCAAGCATAACACCCATATCGCTGAAAAAGTGCTTCTTTATCGCTTCCATTTATTTTTTCTCCTTTTTACCGATGATTGCGAGGAAGGTCTCCTCTAATGTAGGTTGTTTTTCAACATATTCCACCTTAGCAGGCGGGAGCAGCTTCTTTAGCTCCGCGAGCGTACCGTTGGCGATAATCCTGCCCTCGTGCAGAATGGCAATCCGATCGGCAAGCTGTTCAGCCTCCTCTAGATACTGTGTGGTCAGGAATACCGTCGTACCGCCGACGGCAAGCTCTTTTACAATCTTCCAAACCTCGATGCGCGCCTCTGGGTCAAGCCCGGTTGTAGGCTCATCTAAGAAAATGAGCTGCGGTTTTCCCACAAGACTCATGGCAAGGTCCAGCCTGCGGCGCATACCACCCGAATAAGTAGACACCCTGCGGTCGGCGGCGTCTGTTAAGCCGAAGCGTTTCAGCAAATCGTCCGCAACCTGACGCGGATTTTTGAGATGCCGCAGTTTGGCAATCATGATCAGGTTTTCCCGCCCAGTCAAAATCTCGTCCACGGCCGCAAATTGTCCGGTAAGACTGATCGACTGCCTCACATTTTCAGACTTTGATACAACATCGAATCCGTTTACGGTGGCAGTTCCGCTGTCTTGTTTCAGCAACGTAGTGAGAATTTTTACAATCGTTGTCTTGCCCGCGCCGTTGGAACCGAGCAGGGCGAAAATATTTCCCCTTTCCACCTCAAAATCTACGCCCTTTAGAACATGAAGCTGTTTATAAGATTTTTGCAATCCTTTTACTTGAATTGAATTGTTTGGCATATTCTTCTCCTCCTTATATGACAGTAACCTTTGATAAATCAGCCTCCATGCCTTTGAGCGCGGCATAGGTCAGCTTATCCATCATCGCGCCGTCAAAGCAGATGGTTTTAATGGCACGGTAATATTTCTTGGAAAAGGTATACCCTGAAAGAAAGGACACATTTTTGAGTGTCGCACCCTTAAACGTAACATCGCTCAAGGCGGCTTTGTCAAACTTAACGCTGATAAAGGTCTGCCCGTCAAAACACAGCCCCCGCAGGTCGGAATACTTGAAATCCACGCCGTTAAAGATACAACCTTCAAAGAATGTTTTTCTGAGGTCGGTCATGGTCAGATTGACGTCGGTGAGTTTTACGCCCATGAATTTTGTTCTCATCAGCCCCGACATGCTGAAGTTGGTGCGCACAAGGATGGATTTACGGAAGCTCGCACCCACAAGGTCAATGGCGGATAGGTTGCAGTCTGTCAGATTTGTGCAGTCAAAATTAGCTTCACGCACATCGCTGCCCATAAACGAGCTTCCGGTTAAGTCCGCACCCGCAAAGTCGGAGCCGCGTAGCGCACTCCCTGTGAATTTTCCTTTATGCGCGATAACACCCGCAAAGTCGCTCATTGGCAGATTGCTCGCACTAAAGTTTGTCAATACCTGACGCTCCAGAAAGCGGGAGAGGTTAGCGACCTCCTGCACCGTTTGCTCAATGTCACCGATGCTGTCAATGGTCATCTCAAAAGCTGTTTCATCGTCCTTGCCCTCGGCCTTTAGCTCACGGAACCGCTCCTGCAAATCGGAGAGCAGATCGTCCTTTAGTTCGGCGACGCTTTTTACCCCGTCGTAGGGCGCAAAAACGCCGTTCAAATAGTTTATTAATTTCTTACTCATCTCATCACATCTCCTTACAATAAGTTATCCAGTACGCGCTTTGCGTACTCCCAATTGCTTTTATTGCTGGTGTAAGTGGCCTTACCCTTTGCGGTAATCCGAAAATACTTACGCCGTCCGCCCTGGGATTCATCGCCCCAATACCACTCGATATCGCCGTCTGCCTCAAGCCGCCGGACGCTGGAATACATCGTGGCTTCCTTTAATTCATACTCACCGCCCGAGCGCTCGGCAATCAGCTTGACAATTTCATAGCCATAGCGGTCCGCTTCGGATAAGAGCCGTAAAATCATCGTATCGGTGTGCCCGCGCAGCAGGTCGGATGTGATTTTGTTCTCACTCATATTATCACCTCTGTATCAGCATTATACATCACAGTACAATGACTGTCAAAGTAATGTTTCTATTATTATACCATGAAAGATTTTACACATAATGAAAGGTAGCTATGCCGGATGAATTTACCGCCAACTCCAACGTACACGGCAGCACCTAAATTACATTTGGAAGTCAAGATTCCGCATTTGTTGTCATGCCGAATTTCAACATATTCGTAGATTACATTAAGGATTTTTAATAATGAATCTCTATTGACACATTTACACGTTGCCATTAATATTATGTTATGCGATATATCGCATAACATAATATTAATGTATCATGGAATAAATTTAGTGAGGAAGGTATCCTATGCCATATACAAGCGGGCCGATGACGGAGGCAATGTATTACGTACTTCTTGCGCTGATGAACCCCAATCACGGTTATAAGCTCATAAATGCTATATCGCAGGTGTCAAACGGACGTATGCAAATGGGTCCGGGAACCCTATACGGTGTGCTGACCAGGCTTCAGAAAGACGGGCTTATTGTCATTGTACAAGACGACGGAAGGCGGAAGGTTTATGCTATAACCGAAACTGGTAAGACAGCCCTTAAAGATGAATATAACCGGCTCATTGCCATGGTACAAGACGGTATTGTGCTCAAGGGGGAGAACGAGGATGAGTAAAACAGTCAGAAGATTTATGCAGGACGATATCTGGAACCTGGGAAGAAATGAATCATGGTTCTCCGATATGGCTAAGAAGGGATTGCATCTGCGCCGAATTGGGCTTTTTTTCGCTACCTTTGAGAAGGCAGAACCCCAAAAAACAAAATTCTCGTTTGGAAATGAAGTCATCTATGTAGAGTATTTTGGCAAGGCGCAGGCGGAGGATATTATTGCGTTGCTGCCACAAGCGTTCGCTAAGTAAGAGTCTGGGAGGAAATTAATACTATGTTTTCAGATGTAGAAATCAAATTGAAGAAAAGAAATAAAATACTGTTTTCCCGTGACAGTCAGTGCTTACAAGGGTTGATAAAACTAATTCAATTACAGAATCACCGAACTCTTGTGATGTGGGCATTGGATTGTGCAAAACTGCCTTTGGAGCAATTTGAAGCAAAGTATGCCGATGAACGAAGACCCAGAACCTGTTTAGAGCTTTGTGAGGCTTGGGCAAGGAGTAGAATCAAAATGCCAATAGCTAAGAGAGCTATATTAGATGCACATGCTGTAGCAAAAGAGATTAACGATGACGAATACGGTGCATTATCTCACGCAATTGGTCATGCGGGTGCTACCGTTCATGTTGAAACACATGCTTTAGGTCTGGCTATTTATGAACTAACGGCTATTGTTTTGAAGTACTGCAGGGATGAATACCAAAAACCTGTTAGCGAAAAGATTGATTACTATTGTCAGCGCCTTCTTTATTGGCAAAACAATACCGATATACTTGGATATGAGTGGGCTGACTTTTTAGCTGATGATACCCGTCCGAACAAGGAAAAATTATTAAGCGAAAAACGAAAGTCGCAGCAACAAGGATTGTGAGCATAATCCTTTTTTTGTATTTTTTACATAATATCAATTTTGAATTGACAGTAATATTATATTGATGATAATATATTTTGGAATTCAGAGAATTAAAGGAGGACATTTATCTATGTATTCTGTTCGTTTAAGATAAGCAGGCAATAAAAAGTGGTAAAAACATCCTTAATGGTGGGCTTTTTTGTTGTGCTTATTTTGCGAATTGAGACATAGATAGGGGTGAAGTGTAACCATCTGAGGTTATACGTTTTTTACCAATGTCTTTTTAACGTTAATATGCAGACTAAAGCCCGCATTACGGATTTTAGCCTGCATTTTTTATTGCCAAAAATCAGAATGAAAACAACATTAAAAAGTGCAAGGAGAGAAAAGATATGATAAATAAAACTTCAAAATGGAAACAAGATTTTTTTACAATATGGGCGGGACAGGCAATTTCACTTATTACTAGTGCCATCCTGCAAATGGCGATAATTTTTTATCTTACAGAAAGCACAGGATCTGCGCTGGTGCTATCAATTGCTTCGTTAGTTGGGTTCCTGCCATACGCAGTCTTTGGGCCTGTGATAGGCGTATTTGTCGACCGCTATGATAGAAAAAAGATAATGATTGGTGCTGATTTAATTATTGCTGCAGCTAGCGCTCTAATGGCTATTATTGCTTTGTATATGGAGTTACCGGTCTGGATGGTTATGATAGTATTGTTTATCCGGAGCATTGGAACAGCTTTTCATTCCCCAGCACTAAGTGCTGTTACGCCTCTATTAGTACCAGAAGAACAGCTAACCAAATGCGCAGGTTACAGCCAGTCATTGCAGTCCATAAGCTATATTCTTAGTCCTGCTGCTGCGGCGTTTTTATATTCTGTTTGGGAATTAAATGCGATTATAGCCATCGATGTGCTGGGTGCTGTGATAGCATGTATCACGGTGGCGCTTGTACGAATTCCCAAGCTAAGTCTAGAGCAACAAAGCTTGAATCGAAATTTTATGAAAGAGATGAAAGAAGGACTTGTTGTTTTGAAAGAAAACAAAGGATTATTTGCATTGCTGCTTATAGGCACACTATATATGTTTGTTTATATGCCAATCAATGCACTTTATCCTTTAATCAGCATGGAATATTTTGCTGGAACACCGATACATGTCTCTATTACCGAAATCGCTTATGCTTCCGGTATGTTGGCAGGTGGTTTGCTATTAGGACTATTTGGTAACTTTAAAAAGCGAATCATATTAATAACAGCATCTATTTTTATGATGGGAGCTAGTTTGACCATTTCAGGGTTACTTCCCCCAAGTGGATTTGTGATATTTGTAGTCTGCTGTGCAATTATGGGACTATCAGTTCCGTTTTACAGCGGTGTTCAGACAGCTCTTTTTCAAGAAAAAATTAAACCTGAATATTTAGGACGTGTGTTTTCTCTGACTGGGAGCATCATGTCTCTGGCTATGCCCGTTGGTTTAATCCTTTCTGGATTCTTTGCTGATAAAATCGGTGTAAATCATTGGTTTCTAATATCGGGTATGTTAATTATCGGCATTGCTGTCATTTGTCCGTTGGTGACCGATATTAGGAATTAGTCCTCTCCACTTTAATTATAACATATAAAAAATTGTAAATGCAGACTATTTGTTCCGGTGTGCTACTGCTATAATGCAATAGTATCTTAATGAGATTTATAAACAACCTCAAGAAAGAAATTGATGGGGTATATAGAATATTTGCAAAAGGTACATTATAGATAGGCTAGTACAATACTCCGGTTAATCGTCTTAGCCCGAAGGATGTCATCAAAATTATCAAAGAAGAATTGCCAAAGGAGGTAAACATATGAGTTCCTATGTGCTTGGTTTTCAGGGCATTGACAAAACAAAACTCATGGTTGTTGGGGGTAAAGGCGCGAACTTGGGGGAACTTTCGAAGATTGAAGGAATACGCGTACCGGATGGCTTTTGTATTTCCACTGAAGCCTTTAAAAGAATCATTGGGGAAACGTCGTCGATTAACGAATTACTTGATCAGTTATCGCTTCTAAAGGTGGAAGACCGGGATAAAATCGGCGAACTCAGCAGTGAGATTCGCTTACGTCTCGAAGGGATAGCCATCCCTGAAGACATTCATGAAGAGATTACCCGCCTTCTCTCCGGGCTTGGAGAAAAAAATGCCTATGCAGTACGATCCAGCGCAACTGCAGAGGATTTACCGACGGCCTCCTTTGCAGGCCAGCAGGATACGTATTTGAACATTGTCGGCAAGAAAGCAATCCTAAAGCATATCAGCAAGTGCTGGGCATCGCTGTTTACCGAGAGGGCAGTAATTTACCGCCTGCAAAACGGCTTCGACCACCGTAAAGTCCACCTGTCTGTGGTTATTCAGAAGATGGTCTTCCCGCAGGCGGCAGGAATTTTGTTTACTGCCGATCCCGTCACTTCTAATAGGAAGGTGCTATCCATTGATGCCAGCTTCGGACTTGGCGAGGCCTTGGTCTCCGGCCTGGTGAATGCTGATATCTATAAAGTGTGTAACGGCAAGGTTATCGATAAGAAGATATCAACCAAGAAGCTGGCTATTTATGCCTTAAATGATAGCGGTACGAAAGAACAGGAGATTGAGCCTGAGCAGCAGAATAGGCAAGCGCTGACGGATGCGCAGATTCTGGAGCTTGAGCACATGGGCAGAAAGATCGAAGAACATTTCGGCTGCCCCCAGGACATCGAATGGTGTTTGGCTGATGATATATTCTATATTGTCCAGAGCCGGCCAATCACTACTTTATACCCCATCCCTGAAGCAGATGATCAGGAAAATCACGTTTATGTATCTGCCGGTCATCAACAGATGATGACCGACCCCATAAAACCATTGGGATTGTCTTTCTTCCTGTTAACGACTCCTGCACCCATGCGTAAAGCTGGGGGAAGGTTGTTTGTTGATGTTACACATATGCTGGCTTCACCTGACAGCAGAGAAATTTTTTTAGATACCATGGGGCAACACGATCCGCTCATGAAAGACGCGCTCATGACCATTATAGAGCGAGATTTTATAAAATCGTTGCCAAATGATAAAAAAGAACCTAGCCCCGGTAAAAGAAATAAAGTTATGTCGACTTCGGGTTTTCGAACACAAATCGAAAACGATCCGACAATCGTTTCTGATTTGATTAAGCGCAGTCAAACATCGGTAGAAGAGTTAAAACAAAACATCCAAAGGTCATCAGGATCGGATTTATTTGATTTTATTCTGGAAGATATCCAGGAGTTAAAGAAGATTTTATCTGACCCGCAAAGTTCGAGTGTGTTTATGGCTGCTATGGATGCTTCGTCATGGCTCAATGAAAAAATGATGGAGTGGCTAGGTGAAAAAAACACAGCAGACACCATTTCTCAATCTGTACCAAACAATATTACTTCGGAAATGGGTTTGGCGCTATTGGATGTGGCCGATGTGATTCGTCCTTATCCGGAAGTAATTGATTATTTACAACATATTAAAGATGATAACTTCTTGGACGAACTGGTTAAGCTTAATGGTGGACAGGAAACCCAAGACGCTATCTTTGCTTATCTCAACAAATACGGAATGCGATGTGCCGGGGAAATCGATATTACGAAAACTCGTTGGAGCGAAAAACCAACTACCCTTATCCCCATGATTCTCAGTAATATCAAAAACTTTGAGCCTAATGCCGGCCATCGGAAATTTGAGCAAGGGCGACAGGAAGCTTTGAAAAAAGAACAAGAGTTATTAGTTCGATTGAAGCAATTACCGGATGGTGAACAAAAAGCCAAAGAAACAAAACGAATGATCAGCCTCATCCGGAATTTCATCGGTTATCGTGAATATCCCAAATACGGCATGATTAATCGCTACTTCGTTTATAAGCAGGCTTTACTGAAAGAAGCCGAACAACTCGTTCAAGCCAGCGTATTCATGAAAAAGAAGATATATACTATCTCACTTTTGCAGAACTCCACGAAGTCGTGCGCACAAATAAACTGGATTATCAGATCGTAAGCATTCGAAAGGACGAGTACAAATTATATGAAAAACTAACTCCCCCACGTGTTATCACGTCTGATGGTGAAATCATTGCAGGAGCGTACAAACGAGAGAATCTCCCAGCGGCCGCTATTGTAGGTCTGCCTGTTTCTTCCGGAGTAATAGAGGGACGAGCACGTGTCATCTTAAACATGGAAGAGGCTGAACTGGAAGATGGAGATATATTAGTTACCTCCTTTACTGACCCTAGCTGGACACCATTGTTTGTATCCATAAAAGGCTTAGTCACCGAGGTTGGTGGACTGATGACCCATGGAGCAGTTATCGCACGTGAATATGGCTTACCGGCAGTTGTCGGAGTAGAAAATGCTACCAAACTGATAAAAGATGGGCAACGAATCTGCGTGCATGGAACAGAAGGGTATGTAGAAATCCTATAAGGGGGAAGATGTTGTCTTCCTCCTGGTGAAGTTCAGGATTGATGTTGCGATGCATAGCTGAATTAATTACTAAAACGACAATATTTATTAAAATAATCATGAACAGTTCCCACATATGGTAAAATGAGAGAAAAGCGTAAAATTCCGGGGGCCTTTGTGGGATGAATAATACGTGTCTTGATCCGAACAAAAAAGCGAATGAAGAAGTTAAGGAAAGAATCAACCGGATCATGGTCGGCCGTTTCGGGGAGATGAAAATGTTCCAGAAACAGTTCGACCGGGTTCTGGAAGGCGGGATGGGCTTAACCGTTGTTTCTGGGCGGCCGGGTATCGGCAAGACTTTTTTCGCGGAGCGGGCCGTTTCTCTGTCTACGGGCGGCAACGCCACCTACCTGCATGGTAAATTCCGGCAGTACGAAAACACGCCACTCCTCACCGTATCCGAAGTGATCGAACAGGCGGTAAAGCATCTTCTTACCCTGCCCGCGGAACCCTTAAGACGCATCCAAAACGATTTAAGCCAAAGTTTAAATACTGACGCGGCCATCATCCTGGCGGTCTGTCCCTACGCGGGTATCCTGCTGGGGCCGCGCAAGGCCATAAACACGGATAGCCTGGAGCAGCTCAAATACAGGGTCAGGAAAGCGGTGGGCAAGTTTCTGGAGATTGTGTCCACTGCGCTCTTCCCGCTGGTCATCTTCTTCGACGATCTGCAATGGGCCGATACCCTTTCCCTTTATGTGATCAAAAGTTTTTGCCGGGATTACGGGTATTTCAACCTGCATCTGATTCTGGCCTACAAGGATTCAGCCGCCGGCAAAGTAAATATAGACCCGGCTAAATTCCCGGCAGGCGAAGATAGTTTTATCGGGCTCGGCGGGCTTGACCTTGAAGACATTGAGCGCTACCTCCGGCTGGTCTTTCGGCAGGATATCGAGCACAAAGACTATTTGACCAGAATCTTATACGGGCTGACCCTGGGCAATCCCTTTAACCTGGACAGGATATTGAGACTGCTGCTCAAGGAAAACGCTGTCGTTTATTCCCAGGCCCAAAAGTGGCTGGTCCGGCCGGATAAGATAGACAAATTAAATTTACCCGCCGATATCGAGCGGCTCCTCCAAGCGCAGATCGACGGACTAAAAAGTGAGGACAAAAAGCTCCTGGAGCTCATTGCCTGCTGCGGCGGGGAAGTCAAGCTCGGGCTGCTGGCGCGGCTAACGGCGGGGGATGGTGCAGCGGATAATACCCCGGCGGTGGACGCTTCCTTGAAGAAACGGCTGGACCGGTTGTGCCAAAATTCCCTGCTGGCCGTGAACCGCCAGGGCGGCGGATTACAGGCGGAAACCGGCTACGGATTTCCCCACGATATTGTTTTACGGCTTGTTTATCATATGCTCACGCCTGAAGAGAAATCCGGCCTCCATTACCATATCGCCGGGATCTTAAGCGCGCTGAGCGATGAGAGCGCAGAGCCGATCGCCGGACCGTCCGCCGATCTGGCTGTCGCCGGCCACCTTTTACATGTCGACAGGAATTTACTAAGAAAAGACGATGCCTCCAAATGGATCGGCACGCTCTACCGGGCCGGCCGCGCCGCAAGACAGGGGGCGGCGGTGGAACAGGCGCTGGAGATTTTCGGGCGTTGCGCCGAACTCCTCTCCGCCGGCGATGATACGGCGGCCGCTGACCTGGTGCTCGACGTCCGTCTGGAACTTGGGGAATGCCAATATATTTGCGGGCAGGCGGAGGAAGCCGGGCAAAGCTTCGAAGCACTGATAGCCGAATACCCGGCAGTCGCCTGCCAGGTCAGGATCAAACGGAAGTACATCAACCTCTGCGCCTTTAACGGCGACTTCGAGAAAGTCATGGCTCTGGGGCTTGAAATCCTTAACCACCTGGATTTTAAGGTTGACCTCAAATCTCTGATTCCCGACCTGATCAAAAGCCGGCTGCTGCTTAACAGCCGCAAAATCCGCTGGCTTAAAGACGCGCCTGCCATCACGGATGAAAGATTGCTCGTGATCCTGGAAACCCTGACGGTGATGGCGCCGTCCGCCAACCGCATCGGGGACAGGATGTCCGCGCTCATCGCCCTAAAACTGACGATCCTCTCCGCGCGGCACGGGAATTCCGATTACGCGCCGGTAGCTTATGCCTCTTATGTCTATGTCCTTTTCCATCTCTTAAAGGACCCGGAAAAAGGCAGAGAACTGGAGGATGTAACCCTTACGTTTCTGGAGAAGAGCGAGAGCGTATCATCCAGGTACGTCGCCCTCTGCATCATTGGCTCGCTTACCCGCCACTGGGCGCATTCTCTGGCGGACACCATCGCCTGCCTGGAGCGGTCCGTCACGGAAGGAGAAAAGGCGGACGCCTCCCTTTACAGCAGCTATGCCATTACCTTCAGCGTTATCACGCGCTTCATGACGGGCGCACCGCTGCGGGAATTAAAACAGTACATCGCCAATAACCGCAGCCGGCGGAAAAGACTGGAGCATTATCTTACCAATCATATCTATGCCGTCTACGAAAATCAGATCCGCTGGCTTGAGGAAGGCGCTGCCGCGGGTGACGAAGCCTTGTTTGCGGAGGAAGACCGGGATAAGAAGCTGTTTGCCGACACCATCAAATTAAACGGGGATATGATCCGCCTGCAGCGGCTGTACCTGGAGGGCCAAACGCGGGAAGCCTATGGTCTGGCCGAAGAGATTGGGCCGGAGGTGAGTCTGCACAAAGGTTTTGTTTTAAACGTGGAATTCCTTTTCTATAGCATCCTCTCCCGGCTGGCCGTCCACCGGGATTTGAGCGGGACGGAAAAGCGGCGCAATAAACAATTGATGAAGAGACAATTAAACGAACTGCAATACTGGATCCGGGTTTATCAGGGCAACCATAAGGCCAGGTATCTTTTGGCGCGGGCCGAATACGATGCGCAGTTTAACGGGGGAAAACTTGCGCCCGGACTTTACCGGGAAGCCATGGAATTCGCGCAGCGGCAGGGGAACCTGGCGCTTGAAGCGCTGGCCAATCTGCTGGCGGCCAGGTTTCACCGCGCCGACCGCAAGCTTTCCGGGTTTTACGCCTCGGAAGCCGCCGGCCTGTACCGAAAATGGGGCGCCTCCGCGCTCGCCGCCGCGGTTGCGGCAGGCTGGAAGCTGGAGGCTTCCACGGCAGAAAATCCTGCCGGACTGAGTGAAGATGCCGCCTCCTCCGAAATGCCCCCCGCGGCCAAAACGTACGCCGACGACAGAGATATTTTATCTCACTTGGGCCGGATAGAAAAAATGGACGAAGACGAGGGATACCTGTACCTGCTCGACCTGCTCATCCGGCGGGGCGACGTTGATTACTGCGCCGTCTTTTTTGAGAAGACGGAGGATATGTACCTGAAATATGAGCAAAGAAAAACAAGCGGGCCGCAAATTCACCAGGAGCCCATAAATATGAACCACTTAAGCGGTTTTCCCCATAAGATCATCCGCTACGCAGCCAGGACGGAAACGGAAATCCTGTTGGGAACAAAAGATCGGGACGGATTGTTTGCCAACGATCCTTACCTTGCGGCTGAAGATCAGCTGTCTTTGGCCTGTCTGCCCTTAAGATACGCCGGCGTGCTCGCCGGGATCATTTACCTGGAAAAAACAGACGGGGAAGGGTTGGGAGGCAGCCTGCCGTCCTTTGTAAAAGGGTTCGTCCCGGCGCTTTTAGCCAAAAGAGTTAACGGCAGCGCCATATTTACAGAACTGAGGCCAGAGTCACCGGCCGTCCGGAAGACGGAAGAGCTGACCGGACGGGAGCTGGAAGTCTTAAGGATGGTGGCGAAGGGGATGTCGAATTCCGAAATCAGTAAGAAACTTTACATCACCTTAGGGACGGTCAGGAACCATCTGAGCAGTATTTACGCCAAACTGGAAGTGGATAACCGGGTCAAAGCGGTGATGAGGGCCAAAGAGCTGCAAATTATTCATTTATAACTTCGCTGGGATGTCCTCCACCTCTAAGCTTTAGCGTAGGTGGGGGTTCCGATTTGCGAACAAGCGGTGGGCATATCCCCCGCTTCGTTGAAACGCGCAGAGGTAAGAAAAAATTTCTACAAACGAAATTTTTTCTACCGTTGCGTTATAAAGCTATTAACCCTGCCGGAAAGCGCAGGGGTATTTTTTTATAAAAATATGATTTTCGTCACATGTAAATAAAAGAGGCGTTATCTATAATTTAAAGAGTCAAAGCCATGAATGCCGCGGGCTACCACCTGCATTTCCTGACGGAAGACGGTACGAAGGGCGGCTATGTCCTGGAATGCGCCCTGTGTGAAGGGATGGCGGCGGCGGACCTGACGGCCGGGTTTGCCATGCTGCTGCCGCAGAATGAGGCGGTAACTGAGCCAAGAGGGGAGGATACAAAGATGGATCCGAAAGAGAAAAAAATCAAACGCCTGGAAATCGAAGATTTGGCTGACGTACGCGGCGGGTCGTTCATACCTCTGCCCGGCTGTCCGGACCAGGGAACGTCCAAATGCACCGAAAACCCCTATACCTGCGGCACGCAGGACAAAAACAAAAACCTGTGCACCTTTGAAGCGCTGTCATAGGACCGTCCCCGCGATTCCCCCGTGCAACCTGCTTTACAAAAGGAATATAATTGCAAATATCATAGGACCCTTGAGGAGATAAAAAGATGGCATACGATAAAAAAGCGAGAATAGATGAGCTTATAGAAAAATTATGTTTGCAGCCAGTTTGGCAGTGACTACATCAATTTATTAGGTTATACTTTTTACAGTAATAGGTATTGGAGGGGGAAGCCTTGAAAATAAAAAAGAAATATATCATTATACCGGCAGCCACCATACTGATATTTGCTGCAATGCTATTATCTTTTAATTTTGATAAAATTGCTTCGCTAATCATTCCGACACTTATGGAAATTAACGTTTCATCTCTTAATTCGGATGAAAATAGGACGCTTGACAGCCTGAGGAAAGTTGACAACCACCCGCTTTATGTGATGGATTTCTATGGTGATCACTCGCAGTACCTAAAGCTCAAAGACAAGTACTATTGGTATATGGGCATACCAAAACCGAAATGCAGCACTTTCGCAATTAAGGGTCCAAATGGGGATTCTTTTTTCGGCCGCAATAACGATAATGTGGATTCCCCTGTCCTGCTAATTTTTACCCACCCAAAGAACGGATATGCTTCGGTGAGCATCGCTATGATCAACGATCTATATGGTTTTGATACCGGAAATAAAACGCCGCTGGATTCCAGAGAGGTTTCCACCCGGTTACTGTATGCGCCGTATACCATAAGCGATGGGATGAACGAATGGGGGCTGACGATCGGCGACATGTCTGTGCATGTAGATCCTAAAGTGATAATAGATCCGAAGAAGGAAACTATGATCGAAGGTGAAATGAAACGCTATATTCTTGACCATGCCAAAAATACGGATGGAGCAATCGAAATATTATCAAAGTATAACATCCATTTTCCAAGGGAGTTAGGACATTTGTTGATATCCGATCCGTCGGGAAACTCAGCCGTTGTCGAATGGCCTGACGGTCATATGCAAGTTATCAGGAACAAAGGGACGTGGATGGCTGCAACTAATTTCACGCTATATGGCTCTGAAGATACAATAAAGAAATACAAAAATGAATATGCGACAACCGGAAAGATATCAAACGATACGCCTGGGAAAAATTACTGGAGGTATATTACGCTGGCAGATAACCTGGATAAAATGTACAATGAAAAAATAAACGCAAGGGATGCAATGGATTTATTAAGTAAAGTATCGCTTGTCAGAACAAAGGATTTGGATTGGCCTACTCAATGGTCGGTAGTATATAATATGAAATCCGGTGAAATAAGCATCGCAATGGGTAGAAACTATGACAATGTACATCATTTTAAGCTGGAAATGAAAAAGTAATATTAGGAAAGCAAATGGCTTAATAAATTACATTAAAACAGAATTAACAAAACGGTTGGCATTAAACATGCACAGAACCAGAGAATTCCTTGAACGAGGAAAAGGAAAACCATTGCTGGCCTAAAGGGTGTTCAAACGCCCTTTTTTCTTTATTCTGCACAATCTGCACTTATTCGTGAAATTTTAACTTTTTCGTAATGAATTTTAAGTATTTTGTAAAGCACTGCAACTCAAAACTTGGTATGGTGAGAAGGAAGAAATGGCTATGATGGAAAAAAATCCGTAGCCTGACACAAGTGGAGAGTGAAGACAACATGAATTGCAGCAAGAGGACGAATCAATCGGTTTTACATCAGGGGGAGGTGCGGGCGGATTCCATCGGCTATATGCCGGGATTGGACGGACTGAGGGCATTGGCGGTATTTGCCGTAATTGCTTACCATCTCAATCTGACCTGGGCGCCGGGAGGGCTTTTAGGGGTAAGTCTATTTTTTGTGCTGTCCGGGTATTTGATCACCAATATTCTGCTGAAGCAATGGGAGCACTCAGGATCTATTAATTTGAAAGATTTCTGGCTGCGCCGGGCCCGGCGGCTACTGCCGGCCCTTTTTGTGATGCTGGCAGGCGTGATGACCTGGGTTATGCTTTGCGCCCCGGAACGCATGGCAGCCTTGAAGCAGGAAGTGCTGGCCGCGGTATCCTATACCAGTAACTGGTATCTGATCTTGCATCATGTGTCCTATTTTGAACGCTTCGGTCCGCCGTCTCCCCTGGGGCACCTTTGGTCTTTGGCGGTAGAAGAACAATTTTATCTTTTCTGGCCGCTTCTTTTGGGATTGGGGCTGCGCTGTCTCCCGCAGCGAAAATGGGTTATCGGGGGAACAGTTGCGATCGCTTTGACTTCGGTTGCGGCGATGGCGCTGATTTATATGCCGGGTCATGACCCCAGCCGGGTATATTATGGAACGGATACACGGGCTTTCGCTTTGCTTGTCGGAGCTGTACTGGCGATGGTATGGCCCAGCGGTCAGATGAGTGCAGATCTGTCCGGCAAAAAGAGACTGGCGCTCGATACGGCAGGAAGCATGGGGTTGCTGGTCGTATTTTTGATGATTGGGAAAACCAATCAATACCAGACCTCACTCTATCAGGGGGGACTCTTGCTTTACTCTGTTGCGGCGGCTTGCGTGGTGGCTGCTCTGGCCCACCCGGCCAGCTATCTGGGCAGGCTATTCGGATGGGCCCCATTACGTTGGTTAGGAGAGTGTTCTTATGGGATTTACTTATGGCATTACCCGGTCATTGTACTGACAAGTCCGGTTGTGAATACGGCAGGCCCGGACCTTTCACGCACCCTTTGGCAGATTGCGGTAAGCATTATCCTGGCTGCTCTGTCTCGTTACCTGATCGAGGAGCCGATCCGGTACGGACGACGGAAACGATTTCGGAGGCGGACGTGGGACCTTCAGTGGTGGCGAAGGCCATTGGCCCTCAGCGCCAAAATTTCGGTCAGTATATTGCTGACATTTTTACTATTGTTTGTGACTGCCAATAAAGACACGCAAATTTCGGCAAAGGATTTAGCGGAGAGCCATGTAACTAAAAACCAAGCTCAAGTGACAGACAAGAAAAATATTGCTGCCAACAGGGAACATATTGGGGCTGACAAGAAGAGTGATATCAAGGGGGATGAAATTACGGCCATTGGAGACTCCTTAATGATCGATGTAGAACCTGTTTTGCAAAAACACCTGCCTGGCATTGTCATCGACGCGGAAATCGGCAGGCAGATGTATCAGGCGACCGAGGTCATTTCCAGGCTCCAAAAAGAAGGTAAACTCGGGAAAATCGTGATTATTGAATTAGGAACAAACGGTTCATTTACAGAAAAACAGTTAATGAAGACCCTGGACTCCCTGAAAGGAACCGGGAAGATCGTGCTGGTGAATACGCGTGTGCCGAAGCCTTGGGAAACGGCGGTGAATGAGACGCTGACAAAGGTGATGAAGTCTTACCCAAATACCAAGCTGATCGATTGGTATTCGGCCAGCAGTGGCCATGATGATTATTTTTATCCGGACGGTGTTCATCTGAACCAGACGGGTGCGGAAGCCTACGGAAAAATAATGACCGAAGCATTGATTTCTCATCGGAACGATGAACAATAATCGTGTTATAATAGCAAAAAGACCAAAGGGATGAGAATATGCACGATAATAAGATAAGAGTATTGGTTGTTGAAGATGAAGCTTCGATCCGGCGTTTTATCACGCTCAATTTGGAGATGGCCGGATATGAAGTCGGAGAAGCGGCGAACGGGGAGGATGCCCTGGCTCTATTCACGACCTTCCTTCCCGATTTGGTTGTGCTGGATCTGATGCTGCCTGGGATAAACGGACTGGAAGTCTGTCAGCGCATTCGTGAAACCATGCCGGAACCACTTATCATCATGTTGACGGCCAAGGGACAGGATACGGATAAAATTATGGGTCTGGAACTGGGCGCGGATGATTATATGGTCAAGCCCTTTAATCCGTTTGAATTAATTGCCAGGATCAAAGCCATGTTAAGGCGCCGGAACCGTTTTGAAACCAGGAGAACGGCCTATACTTACGGCAATCTGCACCTGGATATTGCCGCCAATAAGCTGCTCAAAAACAATAGGGAAGTGGAACTGACCCCTACGGAATATGCTTTATTAAAAATGTTTATGGAAAACCCGGGGAAAGCGCTGAAAAGAGACGAGATATTGAATGCTGTCTGGGGAGAAGATTATTTTGGCGGTACGAAAACTTTAGATGTGCATATTAGGCGGCTCAGAGAAAAGATCGAAGATAATCCGTCTGAGCCCCGACATATTAAAACAGTTTGGGGTTCCGGTTATCGATGGCAGCTGGAGTTCGGCAGGAGGCTTCCATGAAAGGGATCAGAGGGAGACTGACGGCGAATTTTATGATCGTGATTTTGGTTTCGGTGGCCATTTTGGAAGTGCTGCTGATCTATACTGTCCAGCAAAATTATTATGGCAGCTTAAAGGGCAACTTGATTAACCAGGTCAAAATCAGCGCGGATATGTATTCCAAATACTATTCCGATACCTCATTGGAAGATAATATCCTGTATAATGTCGATGCCTTTTGGAATCAAAGCAATGCTGAAGTGGAAATTGTCGATCGGGAAGGGAAGATTGTCATGGATTCCCTGGGGACGATCCCGGGACAAGGAGAGCCGATGGACGATATTCAGGATGCCTTAAATGACAAGATGGGGGAATGGGTGGGGGAATTAAACGGCCAGAAAGTGATGGCCGTAGCTTATCCTT
The DNA here is from genome assembly GCF_002777255.1 of Candidatus Formimonas warabiya. Classification (GTDB taxonomy): domain Bacteria; phylum Bacillota; class Dehalobacteriia; order Dehalobacteriales; family Dehalobacteriaceae; genus Formimonas; species Formimonas warabiya. Next base: position 176,902 of record NZ_CP017634.1, read on the forward strand.
TGAAATCGGACGGACAAATTGTCGGCGCCTTACGTCTTATTGCTTCTACCGGTGCCATTGATCAAGACATTCGAAACACGATAAAAATTTTTATCGCCATCGGTCTTTTTGTGGTACTGATTGTCGGTTTGCTCAGTATTTTTTTAGCCAATACCATTCTCGTCCCCTTGCGGGAAGTGACAGCCATCGCCGAGAGTATGGCGGCTGGCAATTTTCAAATCAAGAGTAAGAAAAAGCGGGATGACGAGATCGGCAAGCTTTCGGATACCTTGAACTACATGGCTGATGAAATTACCAAAAGAGAAAAGCTGAAAAATGATTTTATATCTTCGGTTTCCCACGAATTGCGTACCCCGTTGACCTCTATTATGGGCTGGGCTATTACGTTGCAAAGCAAAAAATTCCAGCAGAAAGAAATGCTTACCGACGGCCTCGGTATTATTGCCAAAGAGACCCAACGGCTCACCCAAATGGTAGAAGAACTCCTGGACTTTTCCAAGTTTGTTTCCGGCAGGATCAAACTTGAATATGAAAATGTCAATTTGGCCGAGCTTATGGAAGATATCCGCAAACAGCTGACGCCGCGGGCGATCCGGGAAAATATCAATTTTACGGTTGTTTACCCGGAAAACCTTCCGGATCTGCGGGCAGATGCCAACCGTCTGAAACAATTGTTTATTAATATTTTGGATAATGCATTAAATTTTACTGCTGCCGAAGGGTTTGTCCGTTTTCAGACCGAGGTAGGGGAAAAAGAATATATGTTTACGATTGCCGACAGCGGGTCCGGCATCGCTGCCGAGGAACTGCCGATGGTGAAAGAAAAGTTTTATAAAGGCAAGAGCTCACATTCCAAAAACGGCATTGGTTTATCCATCTGTGAAGAGATTGTCACCTTGATGAAGGGCCGGCTGGACATAAGCAGTGAGGTGAATGTGGGGACAACCGTCGTCGTTACTCTGCCCAAAGAGGTGCGTGCCAATGCTTAAAAAATGCTTGCTCCTCTTGCTTCCATTTTTGCTTCTTATTCTTGGCGGTTGTGCTGAATCTTCGGGTGCATCGGCCGGTAAGATTATCCCGCCGTCCAACCAAGTCTGCCCGTTGGGAGGTAAATGGACGGTGCTTCAAGAGTTAGATACAAACAGCAATGGGTCAGAAGCAACAGCGAAATGGGTAGGGAGTAATGTCCAGTTTGCCGCAGGTGCCGTCGCCTTCGGCGGACATGTATGGGACAAGATTTCTTACAAAATCAAAAGGGTAAATGCTACCGATTACCTGATGACAAAATATATTCCTCCTTCCGGTATTTCTGTCCCGAAAACCCAGGAGGTTGATGTCATTACGGTCTACGCGGCGTCCAATTTTCTGGGCGAATTTATGAAGCTTGATGATACAAGCATGATTTTTTTTGTGCAAAACAAAGATCTTTTATTGAAAAAAGTTTCTGACCAGGCGGATAGTGGGCTGGGAGCACTTCATACAAATACACAGGATCTGAACCAAGACAGCAATGAAAGAACTTCCGGTGTCTTGGTAGGGCTAAGAATGCCTAAGGGCACCGGCTATACCTATCAAACCCTTTGGGTTGCCGTTGATCATCATCAGCTTCACCCGGTCCTGGCGTCCAAACAGCTTTTTTTCCCGCGTACCAGCGGTTTTTGGGAACTTAATGTCCAGGACATCTCTAGCGCCGGAAAGACGGGCAATATACTGACGGCCCGCAATGTGGCGACAAAGATCCTCGAAATGAAGAAGGCGGAAGAAGAAACGGCCGATCAAGTCTATACCGATCCGGCGGTAAGATTCATCGATTATATCGGTAATGATTATGTGGCCATCGAAAAAAAAACCGCCGGTGTTAATCAATTGCAGGTGCTTCCGGTCGACAAGCTATCATCGCCTACAGAAATAAAGGTGTCCGATTTGCTGGGGGACAAGGGATTAAACGCTTATTTGAGTGCCAGGAAACATGCTGTTGCGGCCTTAAGGGACAAAGGGGTTACCTCAATTGACAGAGATGAGTCTGGGGAAAATTTTGGCCTTGTACGGAAAAACGGCCATTGGTTTCTTGTGGGGAGAATCAACTATCAAAGTGGCGGCACGTTTGAGCAAACAGACTTTGATCTCAAGATCATCCCACCGGCCAATTTGATCTTCTATGATACCTTAGTCCTAAGCTGGCATAATATCAAGGACCGGGTTCCAGATGCCATGGACGCCTTTACTTCGCCCAATAAGGATATCGCCCTGGTTAAAACTAAAAATAAATTAACTATTTACCCCATCGGTGCGGAGCAATTAGCAGAAAGCCCTTTGGCGGAGCTTGACCTGCAGGAAGGAGCGACCGTAATCATGGCTGAGTGGGCAACCGGGTCTTACGTTGATAGCTGGGAGAAATCGTTTCTCGCTTATGGCGCCCAAGCCTTATCAAGCAGCTCTGTTCGGATGCGCTGAATATGATGGAAGAGAATGCAAGCAGATTTCACTCTGTTTACATTCTCTTTTCGATTTTTCGAACACTTTTCAGAATCCTGACTACAAGTTAGCGATCCGCAGACTAAACTGCGCAAATTCGGAGTTATGCCAGACATTAACTACTTTTCACACAGCCTGCCCTCCCCGCGATTCCTTCTGGAGGTATCAATCAGCTTGGTATTAAATGCATAATTGGACTCAATAGGACGTCCCTGTGATTCCGTTCTATAATTCCGTTCTAAACATATGATAATTTAGTGGACTATGTCAATCATCCAAGTTTTCTGCCCAATTTCAGAGCCCGCATAAGGCCTTCGAAAATAAGACTTTTTGGACAGAAGGTATAAGTGAGCATGAAAAATGTTACGATAAAAAAGTTTTTTAAAAGAGCGTTTACAAAAAACAATATTATTTTAATAGTTTTGATGATACTGATCTATTTGCTCATTTCGTTATACTTTGTGAATCATTTCTTTTTCAACACGCTAATAAATGGAGTAGATCTTTCATTTAAAGCTCATGATGATGCGGAGCATATAATAAGAAAGTATATTAGCGACTATAAGCTGCTGTTAATAGAAAGAAATGGCAAAACGGAAGAAATAACAGGGCAGGATATAGGACTGCAATACAATGAAAAAAATGGTATTTCTAAGATATATTGTACGAAAAATTCGCTTAAATGGCTAGGTTCGCTGTTCAAAGATCAAATATATTGTGTAAATGATCTATTTGTTTATAATGTCAATGCTTTACAACATAAAATAAACAATTTAAATTGTTTAAATGAGGATATTGTAGAACCCCGAAATGTCGATTTTAAGTATTCAAATGGTTCCTATGAGGTGGTTGAGGAAGTATACGGGAATAAAGTTTTGAAAGATAAACTATACGAAGCGATAAAAATGAGTATATTAAAGGGAAAATTAAAATTGGATTTAAATGAAAATCTTTGTTATGAAAATCCAAAGTACACCGTAAGCTCTGATAAAATGCCGAAAACCCAAAATTTGCTAAATGAGTATGTGTCGGCAAATATCATTTATAAATTTGGCAGTGAAAATGAAATAGTAGATGGAGATATAATAAATGAATGGCTTAGTGTGGATGAGAATTTAGATGCGGTAGTGAGCAAAACAGCAGTTATGAAATATGTAAAAGAATTGAGCAGAAAATATGATACAGTTGGGGTAGCAAGAAATTTTAAAGCATCCATAGGCAAAACAATAGAAGTTAAGGGCGGACTTTATGGGTGGAAAATTAATCAGAATGCTGAAACAGAAGCATTATTGAAAAATATCATCCTCGGTGAAGCGATTGAAAAAGAACCTGTATACGCGCAAAGGGCTTTAGGCAGGGGTGAAGATGAAATAGGCAGCACTTATGTAGAAATTAATATCACAAGACAGCATCTCTGGTTTTATAAAGATGGGAAGCTTATTACCCAGGGTCCTATCGTAACAGGGAATCCTAATAGAGGATATTCTACTGTGACGGGTACTTTTATGCTCAATTATAAACTAGCAGGGGCAATTTTAAGGGGACCGGGCTATGAATCTGGAGTAACATATTGGATGCCTTTTTTCGGGAATACGGGAATACACGATGCCAGCTGGAGATATTCTTTCGGAGGGCAGATATATAAAAAGAACGGAACCCATGGATGCATAAATACCCCATTATATTTGGCAAAAGCAATTTTTGAGAATATAGAAGATGGGATCCCTATTATTTGTTATGAAGAATAGAAATATAGATTTACAGAAACCATTTTTCTAAGATCTGGTCATTATATCTGGCAACTTATGAACAGGCAATCCCGTCAGTAATTAGACATTTTAGGAGGACGTTTAAACTTTCGTGTAATTGGTAATAATAACCATAAAGGAGATGTTATCAATGAACGAAAGAGCAAATGAACTAGTAAAACTATTGGCGCAGGAATGCAGCAGCATGGAGGACATCCATACAATGCTGAAAAATCTGTTCAGCGGAACCATTGAGCAGATGCTGGAAGCAGAAATGGATGAGCATTTGGGGTATGATAAGCACAGTCCGGCAGGAGATCTGAGCGGAAACAGCCGGAACGGCTACAACCAAAAAACGATTCAAACGCAAATGGGAAAGACGGAAATCAAGGTTCCGCGAGACCGAAACGGAGAATTTGAACCGCAGCTTATAGAGAAATATCAGACAAAATCCAACAATCTGGAGCAGCAAGTGATAGCCATGTACCAAAAAGGCATGTCTACCCGTGATATAGAGGCACACCTTCGTGATATCTATGGAGTAGACGCATCACCGGCCCTGATCAGTCGCATTACAGACAAAATCATGCCGCAGCTGATGGAGTGGCAGTCAAGACCGTTGGAGAGCATATATCCTGTAACTTTCTTTGATGGGATTGTCTTCAAAGTGCGTAAGGACGCCAAGATCATCAACAAGTGTGCCTATACAGTATTAGGGATTAACATGGAAGGCAGGAAAGAGATATTAGGTATTTGGATCAGCGAAAATGAGAGTGCAAGCTTTTGGGCAACGGTGGTCAATGAGATGAAAAACCGGGGCATCAACGACATTTTCATTGCGTGTCATGACAATTTAAACGGATTATCGACGGCGATAAACAGTGTGTTCCCGAAGACAGAGCAACAGCTTTGTATCATCCACCAAATCAGAAACTCAACAAAGTATGTTTCATACAAAGATTTAAAACCTATTATGGCGGATTTAAAGACGGTCTATCAGGCTCCCTGTGAGGAGGACGCCCTTTATCATCTTGAGGAATTTGGGGAGAAATGGGGTAAAAAATATCCTCAGATAGCAAAGTCATGGCGAGATAACTGGAGCGAGCTTTCGGTATATTTTAAGTATCCGGAGAATGTCAGAAGGCTAATTTATACGACAAATGCCGTAGAAGGATTTCATCGAATGCTCCGGAAATTTACCAAAACCAAGACCACCTTCCCCGGCGATGAGGCGCTCAAGAAATCAGTTTACCTATCTATTATGGAAATTGAGAAAAAATGGGGATTACCCATGCGCGATTGGGGAATAATAATGGGACAAATGTCTATTTTCTTTGAGGAACGTCTGTCGGGCAACAAAAGCGCATAGCTCCTCGGGGGCTCTGCCCCCGAACCCCCGGAGTTTTTCGGGTTGGGAATCTAAGCAATGAAAAAGCAGCCCTTTAAGACTGCCTTTCCAATTGCTTGAGTTCCACAGTCAGACCCTCAGGTTGCCCTCCGGCAGAGCCTTGTCTTTCTGGCTGTACTACAATGTTACCCATTATTGCAAGGTCTTAAACCTTGTTAGGGATAACTAATTACACGAAATATGAAACATTCCCCATTTTAGGCTGGCAGAAACAGAATGTATCCTAACACTGTTAAAAAATATCTGTTATTTTCCACTGCCTCACTTTTGTATCGATCCTGGAATAAGTGATCTTTTCTGCCATACTGCCAAATTTTGCTTCAGTCTAATTTAAGCATTAATATGGCTCAACAATCAGCATTTTTCTGACTGTTGAGCCTTTTTTACAGGAAAGACCTTCCATTGGTCCTTTCTAGAGCCGTCCCTCGTTCTACCTGCTTGAAAATTATCTCTTTACATTTGACAAATATAATTGGTTCTATAGAAATTGCTCTATAACCGAAGTCCTGGCTTGCATTTGTTTATCAAAGTCGAAAACCTCTTTAAATTTTGCCTGCCCCCGTGCTGACATCTGGTATAGTTCATCGGGATTTTGATAATATTCCAGAATATTTTCGGCGATTTTTTCAGCAACCGGATTGATAAAAAATATATCCTTCCTGTGTTCAAAGTGTTCGTTCATATTGAGCATGTCGGTACAAAAAATAGCAACGTTATGCAAGGCAGCATCGATACAGCAGCCTGTCGGGAAGCCGTCAAAGCTTTTGCCGGGTATGAGGATAAAAGGTTGATTCGGCGAAACGATGATATCCATTTTGGAAAAGAAATGTGGGAAAAATCTTTTATCTTTCGAGCCATAGAATACGACCGTGTAGCCCAATTCCTTTACGTCAATTTCATTTGGCCCAAAATTACCCACAATATGAAACCGGAAATTCTCTGTAACCTTCAGCAGTTTTTTACAGGTCTCAATAAAAACCGGAAAACCCTTGTCGATTCCCAATGGCATATATTTATTAGCAATAAAGCAGATATCGAAAGTGTTTTTGTCTTTTCCAAAATATAATTTCGGGATCGTCGGGTAGAAATATTCGGGGTAAGTTACCATTCCATAAATATAGGCCACTTTATCCGGGGTGACAAAACCTCGGTTAACAATATAATCATAGATTATTTTCTGCGTGACAATTACTTTTCTGAATAAGGGAGAACCAAAAACCTTTCTTAGCTTGGTGTCGACCTCGTCATCATTGAACCAAAAACCTCCGCCGGGATATAATTCAAAAATAAAAGGTGTGTTGTCATATTCATAAGTAAAGGTAAAGTGGGCGGCGTTACTCAGAAAAACCGTATAAAACAAAGCGTAGGACTTCCCAGTCCAATCAAACTGCCAAAATGACTTTACTTTATCCTTAAGATGGGGATAAGTAGCGGCATATTCGGGATAATGGTTGTCATGCCGGTGAACATAAGCTTCACAGTTTGGAAACCTCTCTAAATAGTAGTTAAATTCGGCTATTCTAAAACCTGTGGTCAAATTTGGAAAAAAGTCATCCAAAATAGCTAATTTTTTATTGGTCATATTCATTTTATCCGTTCCTTCTCCTTGTTGGCATTGTTGGTATAATAGGTGAAATTCTCCTGTGCCCAGTCCTTATGGAAAAGATGATTTTTGTAGGATTCAGGGTCATGCATGGTTGAACAATAAACCTTAAACCGTGTCTTAGATTTAATTCGGCTGTCGGTTAGACTTTGAATATAATCCCATGTTTGTCCTACGAATTATTATAGATATGAGGTTCAGAATCATCTGCCGTATTATTTAAAAGCGAATTAAAACTTCTAGCAGTCAGCCCAAGTCGATAAAAAGTTGGAATAGCTAATGAAAGGCGGATTGATATCATCTATCCTCTCATATTTAACTTGTCTACAATCATTATATTTTTTATATGCCAAGGTGTGACAACGGTTATCTAAGTTTAATTTGTGCTGTCTGCCAACACGTTACTTCACTCCGAAAAATCATATAAAAACACCGCATTCCAAAATTCAAGGAAAATCAGGCTGAAAATCGGGGCATACGCTTTAATATTTATTGAAATCATAGGTGTGATGATGTGGTGCAAATTACATTAAATACATTTTGACTTTAAGTCAATAAGTGCTATACTATATTATACATTGACTTCAAGTCAATAAATTTTTCTGAATGAGGTGATCAAACTGGCGAGAAAGATTGATGATTCCGAGTTTATCAAACCGTATGACATTCAGGAACACAAGTTTATGATGATGGGAGAAAAAAAACGCGAGCGTGTGATCGATGCGGCGCTGAAGGAGTTTTCCAAAGGTTATATGGCAGCGAATACGGATGTCATTGTGAAAGAAGCGGGGATATCAAAAGGACTCCTCTTTCATTACTTCGGGTCCAAACGAGGACTTTTCCTGTTTCTCATTAAATATGCCTTGGATATTTTTTTTGCGGAATATGAAAAGGTCATTTCCGAAGGTCATGATCTTCTTGAAAATATCAGGCTTGGATCAAAACTGAAGATGGACATGTCCTTGCGATACCCGCTTCTATTCGGTTTTCTGGTGAAAGCATATTTGGCCATGAAAGATGTTTTCCCGGAAGGGCTGCCGGGAGATTTGCTTAATTTGGCCGATATGGGGATGCAGCAAATCTGCCAAAGATCGAATAATGACAAAACGCTGTTCAAGGAAGGCATTGATACTGAAAGGGCGCAAAACATTATTATCTGGACGATGAATGGCTTCATCGACAGCTTGTTTCGGTATGGCGATGACGTCGAGGCCTACAAGGCCCATTATGATGAAAATGTAAAAGAACTTGAAGCGTATCTGCAAACGCTTCGTAAAATCCTGTATCGGTAAAGTGAAACATTTAGCCCGCTTACGCAAGTGAGGGGCCTTACGGACAAATCATGCGTGATCAAAGGAGGAAAATGAATATGTTTATTGATGTTATAAACTTAAAGAAAAGCTATACAACGGGCTCGGTCACAACTGAAGTTTTAAAGGGAATCGGCATGAAGCTGGAAAAAGGAGAAACCGGTGTCATCCTCGGACCATCCGGTTCCGGAAAATCTACACTGATCAATATCATCGGGGGCATTGACCGCGGCGACAGCGGACAGGTTTCCGTTGACGGGGTCGAGATAACCGATTTAAACGACGACCAGCTGACCGATTACAGACGTGGGGACATCGGTTTTGTTTTCCAGTTCTATAACCTGGTTCCCAATCTCACAGTCGGGGAAAATATTGAAGTTGTTTCCAACATCAGCAAATCACCTCTGGACACGGACGTGGTTTTAGCGGCGGTGGGAATGAGGGATAAAAAACATCGCTTCCCAAGGGAGCTTTCCGGTGGTGAGCAGCAAAGGGTGTCTATTGCCAGAGCGATCGTCAAGAACCCGAAGCTGCTGCTTTGCGACGAGCCGACCGGTGCCCTTGATTTTCTGACATCCCGCTTCATCCTGCAGCTTTTACAGCAGGTGAACCAAAAATACGGGACCACCATTTTGATGATCACCCACAATGCTGCGATAGCCGCTATGGCCAATAGGGTATTTAGGCTCAGGAGCGGTGAAGTTGTGGAAGAATCGGTTAACCAGAATACTGTTCCGGCGGAAAGGATTGAATGGTAATGATCATTAATAAAAGGATCAAACGTGTTTTGCTCGAAAACAAAGCACAATATATCGGCTCCATTTTGCTGGTTGTTTTCAGCTGCTTTTTGTTTACATCCATGATCATTGAAGAAAACAAGAACACGATTTCGTTGATGAAGGTTTTCGGATACCGGAAAAAGGAAGTCGATTCCCTGATTCTCAACAGCTCAACGCCTGTCGTCGTACTTGGGTATATCGTTGGCATACCGCTCAGTTTTGCATTAATGGGAGGACTCATGAAAGCGCTTGAAAACAGCCTTACTTTTGCCATGCCCGTGACGATTGATCCGTTTTACATCATAGTCGGATTTGTCATTGTAATGTTTTCCTATGAGCTGTCGAAGCTGCTGTGCAGGAGAAAAGTCACTGCAGTTTCTATGAGCGAGGCGCTGAAGGCAGGGACGGAATAGAAAAGTTATTGCACCCGATTTGAGGCTGCAGTAAAAAGGATTGCGCCTCATTGTGTTGTTCCGAATGACATTTGAATAATTCGGGTTAAGGGGCAACCCAGTGGAAAAAGAGGAAGCAGGAAATACTGTCCGCCTAATAAAGCAATTGAAGAAAAACTTCTTGAAGATGCTTTTGTTGAATCATACAAATTGTTATGCGATAATAATTCTGAGTGGAGAAGGTTATTATGAAAAAAGAAAATACTCTTTTGTTGTTTTGGGGAGAAAATTGTAAAGTTTTGTTATGGAGAAACTACAATGTATGATGTAATTGTAATTGGTGCCGGACCTACCGGCAGCAGTGCAGCCAAGGAATTAGCCAGTAATGGATATAGAGTTTTGTTAGTGGAAAAGTTCAAAATGCCAAGAAACAAATCCTGTTCCGGTATTTTAATAAAGAAATCAATAGATTTGGTGGAGCAATATTTTGGAGAAGCGACGCCAGTTTATACTCAATGCACACCTACAGATCATCGAGGAATGATTTTCACAAATGATAAAGGAAAAGAATACCGATACGAACAGGAAGGTTTAAATATTTGGAGAAGCTCATTCGATTATTGGTTGGCACAAAAAGCGGTTGAAGCCGGTGCGGAATTTCGCGATGAAACTGTGGCGTTATCTTGTATTGAGCACCTTAAGGGGATAGAAGTTCAATTAAAGGGAACGATGGAATACACTGAATATGCAAAATTTGTAATTGCCTGCGATGGTGTAGTCGGTTCAATAAAACGGAAGTTGCTTAATGCGCCCAAAAATTATATCACAACATATCAAACCTTTAACAAAGGATCGATAGATTTAGATGATCATTATTTTTATGCTTATTTGCAGCCGCAGCTATCAGAGTATGATGCATGGTTTAATGTAAAGGATAACTATTTAATTCTCGGAGTATCTGTTAAAGACATGAGGAATATTGATTATTATTATTCTCAGTTTCTTTCTTATATGGAACAACACCATAATCTGAAAATTGAGAAACAAGAACAAGAAGAAAAATGGCTGATAGCACATATTATGCCCGGCTGTCCGCTTGAATACGGAAAAGGTAAGGTATTGTTTGCAGGAGAAACAGCAGGTTTTCTCAATCCTATGGGTGAAGGTATTTCTGCCGGAATGGAAAGTGGTTATGCCGCAGCTAAAGCTATTGAACGGTATGGTTTGCATAATTTGAATTCTGATTTAGAAAAGATATATTCAGCATACCGATCCAATACAGCTTCATTAAAAAGCTATATGGAAAGGCAATGGAACTTTGTGGCAAGTATGGCAAGCACATTTGAACAATTCAAGCTCTAATCAAATACAGACCAAGGTCTGATTTGGGTATAAGTTCCTCTATTTGCAATTAGAGATTATTGTTAATCTATCATTAAGAACAGGAGGTACAGAAAGATGTGTAAAACTGAATTAATCGTGAAGAACTACAAACTAAATTTAAAGATTCAGGAGGAGGCACATCTTTAGTTGCCGCTGTTTTTTCCTCTATGTAAATCCGGTTAAGAAACAAAGACGAAGATGTTCTCTATCGTCTTTTTTTGTGCCCTTCTCCATAGATCATCAAAAAAGGAGATAGGGCTAAATGAGTGTACTATTTGAAGGATTATAACCATCAGCAAAAATGCTAATGTATATGAACCTGTTGACATGATTGTGAAAAAGTCGTTGTATCAATTTGAAATCCATGAATCTTTGTGGAGGCGGCATAAGCTGCTGCCATACCTTAAACATTGCCTTGAAGATCTAATTGGATTCAATAGGGCCATTTCCGTGGTTCCTCCCGGGCGACTTGACCACTCTGGTCATTTTGTTATATAATAAAAATGACCAGAGCGGTCATCTGACTTTTACATCAATACAGAAATGGGGTGGCTGTCATTTATCCGAAATTTTATAGTTTAGAACCTGAGAAACGGGAACGTATTATTAATGCAGCTCTTAAAGAGTTTGCCCGCAATGGTTATGAAAAAGCTTCTACAAATGAGATTATTAAGGAAGCAGACATATCTAAAGGATCATTATTCAACTATTTTAACAGTAAAAGAGAATTGTATTTATTCTTGTTTGAATATGTCAATGAGATTATCGACAAAATCTACGCTGAAATGGATTGGCATGAAACCGATCTTTTTGAAAGAATGAAACAAATTGGATTGATTAAATTTAAAATCATGAGGCAATACCCGCAAGCATTTGATTTTCTTAAGAACTCTCCCAAGGAAAACGCACCTGAAGTAAAATCTGAAATCGAGACAATAGGTAAAAAACTGATTGAAAACGGTTTGGAAACAGGCTATAAAAACATCGATTTGACAAAATTCCGCGATGATATGGATAGGAAAAAAATGATGGACATTATTACCTGGACCATAATGAGTTTTGCAGAGCAGCAAATAAGTAAAGTCGGTTCCTTTGAAGATTTAAGCATGGATCTGCTTAGGGAATGGGATGAATATTTTGATATATTAAAACGGTGTTTCTACAAAAAGGAGGAGCAATAGGCTATGTTTATTAATGTTTCAAGTTTGAATAAGAGCTACACATCGGGCCTGGTAAGAAATGAAGTTCTGAAGGGAATCGGGATGAAGTTGGAAAAGGGAGAAATCGGCGTCATCCTCGGACCTTCAGGCTCAGGGAAATCCACCCTGATGAATATCATCGGCGGCGTTGACCGCGCCGACAGCGGCCGGATCTCTGTTGACGGGGTTGAAATCAGCAATTTGAACGACGACCAGTTGACCGATTACCGACGTGAAGACATCGGTTTCGTCTTCCAGTTCTATAATCTGATCCCCAATCTTACAGTCGGGGAAAACATTGAAGTCGTTTCCAACATCAGCAAAGCGCCTCTGAACATGGACGAAGTTTTAACGGCGGTGGGTATGCAGGATAAAAAGCGCCGCTTCCCCAGGGAACTTAGCGGCGGCGAGCAGCAAAGGGTCTCCATAGCCAGGGCGGTTGTCAAGAATCCGAAACTCTTGCTATGCGACGAACCGACCGGTGCTCTTGATTATCAGACATCCCGTAGTATTTTGCAGCTCTTGCAGCAGGTGAACACTAAATATGGAACAACCATTTTGATGATCACCCATAATGGGGCCATTGCCGCTATGGCGAACAGGGTATTTAAGCTCAGAAGCGGGGAAATCGTGGAAGAAGTGGTGAACCAGATGACTATTCCGGCGGAAAGGATTGAATGGTAATGGCGCTGAATAAGAGAGTTTTGCGGATATTGAAAGAAAACGCATTGCGATACCTTGGCGTGCTTATACTCATCATCCTTGGAAGCTATACGTTTGTTGTGGCGACGGGTATATCTCACAATCTGGGGACCCTGGTCACCACGTTTACAGAGGGGCATATGCAGGAAGATCTGTCGTTTTCAACGGACAAGGCTATTCCTAATAGCAGAGAATTAGAGAAAGCGGCTGATGCCATCATCGAAGAGTCCATGAGCTTTGACGCCGCCCTGTCCGACTCGCTTACCCTGCGGCTGCTCAGTGAAACAGAAAAGCTGAACATCCCGGCCGTCATAGAGGGACGGGCCCTTTCCGGTCCGGGAGAAATACTGCTTGATCCTGCCTTTGCCAAAGCGAACGGCTATCCTGTGGGAAGCAGGATCAGGGCGGCAGGCAAAAACTTCACTGTCGTGGGCTTTGTATCCCTGCCCCACTATATCTATCCCTTAAAAAACGTATACGATATCATGGTATCGCCAAATAATTTCGGCGTGGGCGTGATCAACCGCGAGGAATTTGCGGATATAGACAACGCTTCCGCCATTTATTCCGTCAGATTTAATGACAGAGCGCAGAGCATTAATCAACAGGCGGCGCAATTTAGGGAACGTTTGCACGCAGAAGGCATCACAGAGTCCGACTGGATTGACATTATGAACAACAAACGTGCCAGAATGGCTTGGGCGTCTATCACCGGTTTGAAAACCATGAGTGTACCGGTGCCGGCAGCGATGTTTCTTTTGTGCTGCTTAATTATCGGCATCATGATCTGGCGTATGATACGCCTTGAATCGGTGATTATCGGGACACTCTATGCGCAAGGTTACCGGCGGCGTGAGTTAATGCGCCACTATATGGCCATTCCTCTGCTGCTTGCTGTGACGGGCGGAGTGATAGGAAGCGTGTTGGCGCTGCCGTCCATTGCACCGTCGGTTACGGCTATGGTTTCATACTATAATGTCCCCGTCATTGACATTGAATTGAGCTTCTTGAATGCCTTAATCGGAATACTGACGCCTGTGCTGTTTTTGGGCCTCAGCAGCTATTTGGTGATTCGTTTGGAGCTGAAACGTTCTCCGGCAGAGCTAATGAAAGGCGGCGAACAAAAAACTAAGGTTAACGCCCTAGAACGGGCACTTAAACTGGACAGGTTTAAGTTTAGTACAAAATTCCAGTTGCGGGAGCAGCTTAGAAGCATTTCACGGCTCCTGTTCCTGTTTTTGGGTGTTACCAGTGCCTCGGTACTCATGCTTTTAGGCTTCACGATTATGAACTCTATGGACTATGTATTTAAAAACAGCACCACCGACACTTACCGGTTTGAATATGAATACGCCTTTAAGAACACGCAATATGGTGAGGCGCCGGAAGGGGCGGAGGTTTTTAACGCCGGGAGGTTTTACCCTGAAAACAACGAGGGCATTGAGTTTTATGTAACCGGTGTCGAGCCGGGGTCGACAATTTTAACGCTGACCGACAGCAAGGGCAATCCACTTCCCAATAACCAAACAAACATTACAAAGCCTTTAGCGGAAAGGCTAGGCATTAAGGCGGGGGACAGCGTTAGCTTTATAAACAAGCAGGACGGGAAGCCGTACACCTTTCATATTGATGCTGTGGCCAATTCCTATGCGGGGCAGTTTATCTTTATGCCAATCGATGCGTTTAACGGCCAGCTGGGATTTCCCCAAAACAGCTACACGGGGCTCTGGAGCACAAAAAAATTAGATATTCCTGACGAGCAGCTTTCAGGAACAAAAAGCTTAAGCGAGACCGCGAACGCCATGGATGAACTGCTGGGGCCGATGGTATCCATGGTGGTGGCGATGACCCTTATCGCCTGTGTGGTGGGCATGATTATCATCTATCTGGTAACCTCGTTGATTATCGAGGAAAATAAGAACACCATCTCGCTTTTCAAGATATTTGGCTACAGACGCCGGGAAATCCATTCCCTGATTCTGAACAGCCCGACTTTTGTGATCATAGCCGGATTTATCATCGGCATTCCTGTAATGGCCGCATCAATGGGCGCAATGTACGGCTATCTTGGCGCTATGATAAATTTAGTGCTGCCAACGATTATTAGTCCGTTTTATGTGGTTGTTTGTTTTGGGGCCATCATGCTAACCTATCAGCTTAGCAAGCTGCTATGTGCAAAGAAGGTAAACACGGTTTCCATGAGCGAGGCGCTAAAAGCAGGAACGGAATAGAGAAGGTCTTTGATTCCCGTCCTTATATTCCCCATCATAACCTGACATATTATTGTCAGGTTATGTGTTTTATAATGGAATCAAGGGACAGTCCTAATGATGCTACATACATAATAATCCGGTAAAGCGAATCTGGTCACAGAGCCCAAAAACGGGAACGGAGTAATTGCAAAACATATGAAGAGCCGTAATAAGAAAGAAATGCTGGCCGCATATAAGGAACGTAAAGTAATAGGCGGCATATGTGCAATCAAAAATGCAAAATCAAGAGAAAAATTGCTGAAAATATACAGATATCGACATATAAACTGTCATTCTCTGTTTGCGAATAAATTGCTATAATAGGATATGTATCAATCAGCGAAAGAATGGGGAGTTGAGATGGAAGAGAATAAGCGTTTTGATCAAGAACCCGCACAAACAGACTTTCCAATTATAGGTATTGGTGCGTCTGCAGGAGGATTGGAGGCACTAACCGCTTTTCTGGGCAACGTGCCTCAAAATAGCGGTTTGGCCTTTGTTGTCGTTCAGCACCTGGATCCGACACATAACGGTATTTTGGTGGAGTTACTGCAGCGTGCTGCGACTATGAAAGTCGTTCAGGTTAAAGAGAACACCCCCATTCAGCCGGACTGCGTCTATGTAATCCCGCCGGGCAAGGAGATGTCTATTACGCACAGGGTGCTGAACCTTAGCGATTATCCCGGGCCCCACGCCCTGAATCTGCCTATAGATTTCTTTTTCCGTTCCCTGGCGGATGACCGGCAGGAGAAAAGTGTCGGCGTTATTCTCTCCGGCACGGGTACTGACGGGACGTCGGGACTCAAAGCAATCAAGGAAAAAGGCGGAACTGTCTTTATCCAGGAACCATCCTCCGCTAAATTTGACGGTATGCCGCGCAGTGCAATTGAAGCGGGCTTGGCAGACGTTGTCTCACCGGCGGAGACTTTACCGTCAAAGATTATTTCCTTTCTTGAGCATAAGCCATTTGTTGAAAGCGCCGACCGGGACCAGGCAGACCAAGACCTGAATTCCTTTAACCATATTATGAGTATGTTGCGGTCGCAGACCGGTCATGATTTTTCGTTTTATAAAACGAACACGGTAAACCGTCGGATTGAGCGGCGTATGGGTATCCATCAGCTGGATAAGATTGCTGACTATGTCCGTTTTTTGCAGGAGAATCCACAGGACCTGAAATTGTTATTTAAAGAACTATTAATTGGGGTGACCAGCTTTTTTCGCGAACAGGCGGAGTGGGAGCTGTTGAAGGACAAAGTGATCCCGGCGCTCCTGGCTGAGCGGGCACCCAGTCAACCGCTTCGAGCCTGGGTATCCGGCTGTGCTACCGGTGAAGAGGCTTACTCTTTGGCGATTGTTTTCAAAGAGGTGCTGGACCGGTTGAAGCTAACCAAAGACTTTTCCATGCAGATTTTTGCTACGGATCTGGACCGTGATGCGATTGATAAAGCCCGGGAGGGGGTTTTTCCGTTGGGCATCGCGGAAGAGATGTCGCTGGAGCGCCTGAACCGGTATTTCGTTAAAGTGGGTCATGGCTATCAGGTAGCCAAGACCATTCGGGATATGATCATCTTTGCCCAGCAAAATATGATCAAGGATCCGCCCTTTACCAAGATGGATATCTTGATCTGCCGCAACCTGCTGATTTACCTGACCCCGGAAATGCAAAAAAAACTCATACCACTTTTTCACTACAGTCTTAATTCCGGAGGATTTTTGTTTTTAGGAAGTGCCGAGACGATTGGGAACTTTAGCAATCTTTTTGAACCACTAGACCGCAAATCACGGCTTTTCCGGCGACTTCACTCCCTACTGCCGCTGGAGCCTGTCGAGTTTCCCGCTCCCTATGCCCCCGCTCAGTCTGCGGTGGCCCCGCCGGCGAGAACGATTCAGAACATTCAGTTGTTGGCAGATAAAATGATTTTGCAAAACTATGCGCCGCCTACGGTGTTAGTTAACACGAAAGGGGATATCCTCTACATCACAGGGAGAACGGGCAAGTACCTGGAACCGGCAGCCGGTAAGGTCAACTGGAATATTTTTGCCATGGCCCGTGAAGGTCTGAACTACGAACTAAACAACTTATTCCAGAAAGCGCTCCGGCAAAAAGAACCGGTTACGCTCAAAAATGCTGTTGTGGTCAACGAAGGCGGGCAGCAGACCGTCGACATCACCGTCAATCCGCTTAAAGAACCGGAGGCAATGCACGGCATGGTCCTGATTGTTTTTACCGACGCGGTCACTCCGAATATGATCAAAACATCAGACACAACCGCGACAGACAAGACAGGTCCAACCGGATCAATCCTTGCTGGAAGCGAGCGAGAGCGGGAACTGGAGCGGGAACTGATGCAAGCCCGCCAGGAATGGCAGGCTGCCAGTACAGCAATGCAGATCGCCCATGAAGAACTCAAATCCGCCAATGAAGAGCTGCAGTCCAGCAATGAAGAACTACAGTCGACGAATGAGGAACTGACCACAACCAAGGAAGAGATACAGTCCCTAAATGAAGAGCTCAAGACAGTCAATTACGAGCTGCAGGCCAAAGTCGAAGAGCTGTCGCTGGCCAATAACGATATGAAAAATCTCCTGGACAGTACGGAGATTGCGACTTTATTTTTGGATAACGCGTTGCGCGTGAAGCGCTTCACCAGCCAAATGTCTGTGGTTTCTAAGCTGATTTCCAGTGACACGGGACGGCCCATCACCGATATCGCCTCTGATCTCTTTTATCCTGAGCTGACGAAGGATGTCAGGGAAGTGCTGCGGACGCTGAATACTGTGGAAAAACAAGTCTTGGCTGAGAATGGGTATTGGTTTAACGCCCGAATTCTCCCTTACCGGACTTTAACGGACAAAATAGACGGGGTGGTCATCACCTTTGTCAACATCACGGAATCCAAAGTATTGGAGGCAGAGCTGCGCAAAACCAAAGCGGCTTTGGAACAACGCATTTTGGATCAGGATGAAGAGCTGGTGCAGGTAAAAGACAGATTGCTGGATGAAGTACAAAAAGGTCAAAGGGAGGCTGCTGCCGGTAAAGATCCGGGGCGCAGCGAGAAATCCGGGGGAACTCCGTGAAAAAGGAATACGATGCTTTCTAGAAAAAAGACCGGATGCGGTCTTTTTTTTATCTTGGCGTCTCCGGATGAATATTTTCCAGTCTTTGCTGTTCTTTTACTGCACGAATACGTAGACGTTATTTTACTTATACTAAGATAAGTTTTTTTTACAATTGAGGGGTGAAGTTATGGATCCAAGCACAATCTCAAAAAAAAAGAAGGGAGACCAGGAACAAATCGACATCCAGGAAGCATTTAATATCTATAACCTTCTTAAAGCAAGATATGTCAGCACGCAAACCGTTCAAATATTTAAAAATTTTATTCATGACCAGGACTGGACCAACATCCTCGACAAATTTATGAAACATTTTATTAAGCAAATTGGCATTCTGGAGGAATTAGGAAACAAATTCCGTATTATCATGCCCGCCAAACCTCCGTTGGACGTTCGGTTTGCCACGAACATTAATGATATTACGGATGATTATATCTATAAAAAGATCTACCATGACCACGTAGCACAACTGATGTCCTTAATCCATGCCGTTCGTACAACCAGTACCAATGATCGTTTGCGAAATATTATCGTCAAAGATTTGACCAGCCATTTTGCGGATTTTGATGACCTGTATAAATTTGGCAAAGTAAAAAGTTGGGAAGAGCCGTATCCAGTTTACAAGACCACTTTGCCCCATCAAAAAGAACAGCTTTCCACTTCCGAAGCGTTTCATATTTGGGACCATATCAACTTACGATATGAACAAATTGAACTGATCGATCTATTCGTCAATTTTGCCCATGATTCGGAGTTTAAGGCCATCCTGCAGCATGGCATCTATATTTTTACCAAACAGGTTAAAGAACTGGAACAGTTGGCGCTTAAGATGAATGTGATGCTGCCGAACAGGCCGACGTCAATCGCTACGTCCCCGATCGATCCGGAAACAATGAAGGATAAATTCATGTACCGCAATATTCTAAGCTGGGAACTAAATGCTTTGGATACGCATGTCAGAGCCATCATTGAGACGATCAGAAACGACACCCTGCGTAAACTATGGAACGAACTCCTGAATACGGAGTTGGATTATTACGATAAATATTTAAAGTACGGAAAAATGAAAGGGTGGACAAGAGTAGTGCCGATTTATGGGGAGCCGGTGACCTAAAAGAGAAGACAAAGCCTCTGTGCAGAGTTTTTCTATTGACATAAAGTTTCATCATTTCGATCTTTGAGGGAGGAGTATTTTGGTAAATAACGAATATTATGAGATATCTCATACAGGACGAGGAATTTTATGAAAATTCATAGTCGTCAATTGTCGAGGAGGTGGCGGCCTTGGACATGGATCTCTCTGATCAGGTACAAAAAGCATTCAGCCGTTTGGAGAATTTATCCCAATATGATTTACCGTCTCAAGAGCTCACGTCTAAACTTTTATCAGAGCTCAATTCTGCACTTCACGAATTACAAGCAACGACTGCTGAATTACTTGAGCAAAATGGGGAAATGGCAGCCAGCCGCCAGACGTTGGAAGAAGAACGATGTCGTTATCAGGAATTGTTTGAGTTTGCCCCGGACGGCTATCTGGTTACGGATATGGAAGGTATCATTCTTGAAGCCAATAGTGCCGCTGCCAACCTTTTTAAGGTAAGCAGATCCTGGCTTATTGGCAAGCCGTTAGTCGTATTTGTCTGCAGAGAAGAACACTTTTCTTTCCGTGCCCGGTTAGCAAAGATAAAAAACGGTAATGTTGTGCAAAACCAGAACTGGGAGCTTGACATGTTATCCGCAAAGAGAACAGCCTTCCCGGTTTCTTTAACGGTGAGCATGGTAATCCCTTCCATGAGAGGAACAGCGGAGCTGCGTTGGCTGCTGCGTGATATCACGGAGCGCAGGAAAATGGAAGAAGAGCTGCAAAAAGCGGATAAACTGGAATCTATCGGTGTTCTAGCCGGTGGGATTGCTCACGATCTGAACAATTTTCTCATGGTTATCCTCGGTAATCTCACATTAATGAAAAGTTACACCAGAGAGGGCAGCAAGGCTGCCCTGTTTCTTCAAAATATGGAAGAAGCCGTTAGCCAAACGAAGAATTTGACCATGCAATTGCTAACCTTTGCTAAAGGTGGTAAGCCGTTAACCAAAGCTGTCTCCATTTCCCAATTAATTGAGGAAAACAGCGCTTTTGCCTTGAGCGGGTCCAAAACGCGCTGCGCAATATCTTTTCAGGAAGACCTGCCGCCGGTTGAGATAGACCCGGGACAAATCACCCAAGTCATTACCAACCTACTGATCAATGCTGACCAAGCGATGCCGGAAGGCGGCACAATCGAGATTCACGCCAAGAAACTGGTTATCGGCGAAAACAGCACCTTGCCGCTTCAACCCGGTAATTATGTGGCCCTAACCATAAAAGATGAGGGACCTGGCATATCCAGCCAGATCCTGCCCAAAATATTTGATCCTTATTTTAGTACAAAAGAATATGGCAGCGGCCTTGGACTTACAATCTGCTATTCAATCGTTAAAAAACACGGGGGGCATATTTCCGTACAATCGATAGAGAAAAAAGGAACAAGCTTTACGGTATATCTGCCTGTCTCCAGTGTTCAAACTGAAGATGATGCAGACGAAGATGTTCTCATCTTGGGGGAAGGAAAAGTTTTATTGATGGAAGATGAAGAGGATGTACAACAAACAGTACACGAGATGCTGACTTTTCTTGGGTATCATGTAGAGTTGGCCGGAGACGGTGCTGAAGCGGTCAGGCTCTATCAAGAGGCGCTTGTCTCGGACTCCCCTTTTGATGTTGTGATTGCCGACCTGACGGTTCGTGGCGGTATGGGCGGTAAAATGGCTGTAAGTGAGCTCATTAAAGTTGATCCGGACGTTAAAGCAATTGTTTCCAGCGGTTACTCCTCAGACGCGCTGTCCGACTGTAAAAAATACGGTTTTTATGACATAATTGCCAAGCCTTACAGGCTTCAAGAACTGGGCCAGGTCTTGTCCAGGGTCATGCAGGGAAGCAAAAAATAAACGATGAAACGAGACGCTTTATCTTTGCGTATAATTTATTGAATTTTATTTGTAGCCTTGATGTCTCTATTTTTGGAATTACTCGTGTCACTAGGCCATTCTTTGCATAACTTTGAGGTAGAGGTATTTTCTGTTGTGAGCTGTCTGTAAAATTATTTGGTAAAATTAAACCAAAAAAGCTAGCCTGCTTTGATGGGAGTGACTATGCAAACTTCCGGCATACTATTAATTGCCTCGCTCGGGGCTATCTCTGTCTTATTAATGCTGTATGTCTATATCTTTACATTTGAACACAAGCTTTTTTTTGGCCTGTGGTTTATTGGCTGGGCCATCATTGCGTTTAATTATAGTCTGGATGCCTTTTTCCCTAACTTGTTGAGACAAAATCACCTGATTTTATATCTTAGTCTGAGTTCATATTTCTGTGCAAACCTTTTAATTTCTTGGGGTACTTTCATATTCCTGAAAATCAGAGCCGGAATATTCCTGTTTTTCAGCATAGGAATAATCTGGTTCTTATTTTTTATCTTTTTCTCAAACCAGAATTGGTCGGATCTGCACATGATCAAATACACCTATTTAGCGGTATTTGCTCTATCCTCCTGGGTAGGCGCAGCTATGATCAGATCTGCTAAAAGGTACGGAAACCTCGCTCTTTTTTTAGGTTTATTAAATATAGCTTGGGTTGGCAATACTGTTATTTTTTCTTATATTCTAAAAATACCCCAAATGGCTCCCTATATTTTTTCACAAATAATCCTGCTCTTTAACGCAATTGGACTTATTCAGCTTTTTTTTAAAGAGCAAAAGGATGAGAATGAGCGAGGACTGGCTCACATAACTTACCTCACTTTCCACGATGAATTAACCGGATTGTATAATAAAACTTATTTTGATAAGAAAATACAAGAGCTGGCAAAAAATAATGACTACCTGCCCATCTCCTTGCTCGTTGGCGATATGAACGGGCTGAAGTTCGTTAATGATGTTTTTGGTCATCAGGAGGGAGATAATTGGCTTAAAAGGATGGCCCTCATTATTCAACAATCTTGTCGCCAAAATGATATTATAGCAAGATGGGGCGGCGATGAGTTTGCTATTATTCTTCCAAACACGAATAAGGAAACAGCTCTCGATATTGGACATCAGATTACCGCAGCCTGTAAAAGCTATCAGGAGACAGATATTCTTTTAAGTATATCCTTGGGTGCAGCAACTAAAACCGATCGTGAAGCGGATTTGTCTAAGGTCTTAAAAGAAGCTGAAGAATTAATGTATGAAAATAAACTTATCGAAGGTAAGAAAGCCAGGTGGACCATCGCTGAAACCTTAGGAAAACTGTTGCAGAAAAAAGATTATGAAGCCAAAGAACACATTGAAAGATTGGAATCTCTCGCTAAAGAGTTCGCACGAATTCTTAATTTTTCCAAGGAAAACCTTAATAACCTTGTGCAGGCTATAGATTTACATGACATCGGTAAAATCGGTATGCCTGAAGAGATTATTCTGAAGAAGTCCCCTCTCAATGAATCAGAATGGTTAATGATGAAAAAACATGTCGAAATTGGCTATCGCATTGCGCACGCGTCCGGAGAATTTGCCCATCTCGCCGATATTATTTTATATCACCATGAATGGTGGAACGGCCAAGGCTATCCTCAGGGACTTAAAGAAGAAGAGATTCCTCTTTTGGCACGTATCATATCCATTTTGGACGCCTTTGATGTCATGACCCACCAGCAGCCTTATAAACCCGCCAAGACGATAAACGAAGCTCTAGATGAACTTTGCCTCAAAGCAGGAACCCAGTTTGACCCTACTTTAGTTCAGATCTTTATTAAGATGATCACCCGGAATGTTGTGTATCAGCCGAAGCCGCCTGCGTGGGGATACCCTGGGGGAGATCAATGTTAAAGGCGCGACTCCAGAGGCCGTATTTGAGATGTTACAGCACATTAAGAAATAAAATTATTGTTGCTTTGCGTGATGATTAAAATTGAAGCCAAGAACAGGGCAGGAGCCTTTATGGTAGAATAAATTTTTTACGATCAGGGATATTAAAAACATATAACCTGACATGTTATTGTCATGTTATGCGTTTTATAATACTTCTGAGGTGATGATATGCAGATAAACAGGTTGTTTGAAATTGTATATATTTTGCTTGATAAGAAAAACATAACAGCTAGAGAACTGGCTAAACGCTTTGAGGTATCCGTAAGAACGATATACCGGGATATCGATACACTTTCTTCAGCAGGAATACCTATTTATGCAAGTCAGGGAAAGGGCGGCGGCATAGCCTTATTAGACGATTATATACTCAATAAATCCGTTCTTTCGGAGAATGAACAAAACGAAATATTGTTTGCCTTGCAGGGCTTAACCGTAACACGTAATCCGGAGACAGACAAAGTACTTGCAAAATTAAGCAGCCTGTTTAACAAAAAAAATAAAATCAATTGGATTGAGGTGGACCTCTCTCCCTGGGGCAGCAACAAAAACCAAAGAGGTCAATTTGCTGTCCTCAAAGATGCCATTCTTAACCGTCAGGTAATTGAATTTGAATACTTTAATACCTCCGGCGAAAAAAGCAGCCGGAAGGTTGAGCCTGTGAGGCTTAGCTTCAAGGTGAATGCATGGTATCTGCACGGGTTCTGCCTATCCAAAAAGGCCTACAGGACCTTTAAAGTTTCACGGATGTCTGGTATCCGGGTAACGCAAGAGTTCTTTGTAGAGAGATTACCGGAAGAATTGCCTGAAGCTGCCCAGGAGCAGAAATCTCAAAAATGGATTGAGGTGCGTTTAAAGATATCTCCCCATGGAGCCTATAGAGTATTTGATGAGTTTGATGAAAAAGAAGTTACCAAAAATCAAGATGATTCATTCACTGTTGCCACCTCTTTGCCGGAAAGCAAGTGGCTGACCAGCTATATCCTTTCTTTTGGAGCCGATGTTGAAGTATTAGCACCTCAGTATATCCGTGAGATGATTCAAAATAAATTGGAAGAGATGATTGGCAAATACAAAAATAAAAGATGATAACTTGACCCGATGTCGTCAGGTTATGGCCGGTATAATTAAAATATGGTTAATAGCCAAAAAGGGAGGTTAAGAAAAAATGATCACAAATAATTTGCTCATCAAATTAAAGGAACGAAACAATGAAAATGTTGCAAAAGCAAAAGATGTTCTGCTGAGTATGAAAGGAAAAATTGAGGTTCTCAGGGATTTGCAGGTTGAAGTAAATATCCGTCATGGAGAATCCTCTTATGACATCCTGTTAATCACAAAATTTTCTTGCCTAGAGGATTTGGAGTCTTATCTGGTTCATCCCATTCATGTTGAAGTGTCAAAATACATTGCAGGTGTATTGGAATCAGGTGCCGCTGTGTGTTATGAATCATGAGGGATGTTGACAATGTAGGTCTCAGTATACAATAAAATCCAAAACCTGCCCAATCAATCTTTTGGCAGGTTTTCATTTTTTAAAGTTAAGAAAGATGACTGACACAGCCTGAATGATATGCTGTTGACAAAATTATAGTTTTAAAGTATGATGCATATAGTGTATATACACTATATTGAGGAGACTTCCTATATGAAAAACAAGGAGAAGAAGCCGTCAATCTGTAATTGTCTGAATTTACGGAGGGCTTCTGCAGTGATCACAAAAATATATGATGAAAAGCTGGCCCCAAGCGGATTGACCGTCAGCCAATTTTCGATTTTGAAGCATCTAAAGCTTTTAGGTGCCGCCAGTGTCAGCGATCTGGCCGTAAAAATCAGGCTGGACAGGACGACTTTAGTCCGTAATTTAAAACCTCTTGAAGCCGTATCCTTTATTATTGATGTTTCTCAAAAAGGCACTCGAAACCGTGAACTTCAATTAACCGAAAAAGGAATTGAGAAATGCATTGAGGCGGAATGTCTGTGGAAAGATGCACAGAATTTCATTGAGCAGAAATTGGGGAAAGAAAATATTGAAAAATTGACATCTCTCCTCTCTATGATTGAGAGCTTGGGAGCTTAATTAGCCCTATTCGTGTATATACACCATAAATAAAGGAGATTAAAATCATGAGTATGGAGAAACTAATTCAGAATAAGGCCTATGAATTCGGTTATGAAAAATGCGGAATTGTCCGTATTCAAGATTTGGACGGTTATGATGAACGTCTATTGGAACGTATTGATAAAGTCCCCGCCTCAAAGATGTTCTATCAGAACCAAAGCCGGTTGACGCATCTGCCGGAGCAGTACCCCTGGGCAAAATCCGTGATCGTCACTGTTTCTCATTATGGACATTACCAAATACCTGGGCAGTTAAAAGGTCGTATTGCCAAACACTATATATTTGACGGACGTGTCAATGGGGAATCCAAGGAATTCAAGAAAAGTGTGGCGATGGAACAATTTCTGCAGGATCTGGGACTCAAAACAGCCTCGAACCGGAATTTTGGTATCGTCGGATTACGCTGGGCAGCCATGAAGGCCGGCCTTGGAATCATACGCAGAAACAATTTCTTTTATACGGAATCCGGCTCCTGGGTGGAACTAGAAGCGTGGATTACCGACAGGGATATGGAGCTGGTGGAATCAACCAATTTACCGGCTTGTCCTGAAGGCTGCACCAATTGTATCAAAGCTTGTCCCACCGGCTCTCTTTCATCGCCTTATACGATGAATCCAGTCAGTTGTGTCTCCTTTCTTACCACTTTTGGCGGCCGTGATTTGGCAAAGGATCC
Source organism: Candidatus Formimonas warabiya (assembly GCF_002777255.1). Taxonomy (GTDB): domain Bacteria; phylum Bacillota; class Dehalobacteriia; order Dehalobacteriales; family Dehalobacteriaceae; genus Formimonas; species Formimonas warabiya. The sequence continues at coordinate 203,006 of NZ_CP017634.1, forward strand.
TCTCGGCAAAAGTTTTGGGTCCTGGATCTACGGATGCGATGCCTGCCAGGACGCATGTCCCATGAACAGTGGTAAATGGACGGAAAAGGATGAATTCCCCGGTGTTTCGGAAACATCGCTTTGCCTCACACCGGAAAACATGATGGAAATGGAAGAAGAATTTTATCAGCATAATATACAGCCTAAATTCTTTTACCTTTCTCCGGCTGAATTATGGAAATGGAAAGTAAACGTACTGAATTTTATGCGGAATAATTATCAGGAAAACTATAAGCAATATATCATGGAGGCATGCAATCATGAAAATGAAAAGATTCGCGATCTGGCCCGGATGATCCGCCAAGAGCTGTCTCTAACTGATTATTAATTAACACATGACTTATGCGAGGAAATTATGACTAAAACTGATGCCTGGTACGAGCGATTATGAGGACCGCCCAAACGGGAAACAGAGCCGGATGGGTGTAATACTGGTCATTTTGGAGGGGTTGTACTTTCGTTGTTTTGACAAACGTAAATCCAGTTGTTAAAGCAAGATGTTTTTCTGATGAATATTTACTTACATTTAAAGCGTGTGGCCTGTCGGCGTGTATCCAGCCGACTGACCGCACGCTTATTTTTTGGGAGGAATCCCATGAAATTGAGAAAACTGAACTAAATTATGGACGAAAAGCTTTACATTGATCTGTATCACTAATTACCCGAATCAGTGGAATCAAACCGTCCCCTGTGATTCCGTCTTGACTTCTAAACTATAAAAGGTTAAAATATAAAATGTTTGAGATTAAATAGTTTAGAACTAAACTATTTTTTATAAGATATTTAGATTTGAAGGAGTAGGGATATGACGAATCATGAAGAGTTACTAAAACTGTTTTACTGTATCTTAAAAAAAATGAAAAAAGAGTGGAGCACTCAACTTCAGGGAATAAACTATTCCCAATATCTGATTTTAAGAATCCTTAACCGTTCAGGCCCTCAAAAAGCGGCCCAGCTTGCCGAAGTGACGCAAATGACTCCCGGCGCCATTACCAGCGCCACGGATAAACTGGTGGCGGAAGGCTATGCTGAACGCAAAGGGGACAAAGAAGACCGACGGGTTGTTTTCCTGGAAATTACAGATAAAGGGAAAGAATTTGTAGAGTCCATGGCCGAGGAGTATAACAAAGTTACCATGAAGTTTTTTCAGGGATTACCTGATGAAGATATTCAACACCTCATTCGGATTTACAATAAAATATGGGATAACCTTGAGCAATAAGTTTTCTAAGTACACATTAAATGAAGGAGACTACCTTAGATGGAGCATTTATCATATCAGCGTAAAGTCACCATTATGGCGGCAATTATCACATCCATGTTCTTTTCTTCGATTAACCAAACAATCGTTGGTGTGGCTTTACCTCGCATTATCGCCAAATTAGGCGGGATGGAATATTACACCTGGATTATTACCATATATTTTTTAACTTCAACAATCTCAACTATCTTAGTAGGTAAACTCTCGGATATTTATGGGCGAAAGTACTTTATTTTAGCAGGAATTGTCATCTTTATGGCAGGCGCATTCCTTGCCGGAACTTCAAAAGATATCATTCAGTTGATTATTTACAGAGGGGTTCAGGGGACAGGAGCGGGAGTTATCATGGCAACGGCCTTTACTGCTATCGGCGACTTGTTCTCGCCCCGTGAAAGAGGACGGTGGTCCGGGCTGATGAGTGCGATCTTTGGAATGTCAAGTGTCTTTGGACCCGGTCTCGGGGGATATATTGTTGATCATCTTGAATGGCACTGGGTATTCTGGCTTTTTCTCCCCCTTGGACTCGTTGCCTTTTTGATGATTTTATTTCTTTTTCCCCAAGTGGAGCGGCAAGAATCCCAGTCCATTGATTATCTCGGATCCTTATTACTAACCCTGACCATCGTGCCGATGCTGCTTGCCTTCTCATGGGCAGGCACAAAATACCCCTGGAGTTCATCCGTAATAATCGGACTTTTTGCGTTTACCATAGTAGCTTTAGGGCTCTTTATCTTTACGGAGACGAAGGTAAGAACTCCGGTTCTTCCCTTAGATCTATTTAAAAGCAGTGCGGTCACGATTTCTAATATCATCGGCTTCATCATGAATGCCGGTATGATGGGAGCCCTCATGTATATACCGTTTTATGTGCAGGGCGTAATGGGGATTTCTCCAACCTATGCCGGTTATGTGACGATGCCGATGTCTATCAGTATGCTTGCCCTGAGTGCTTATGCGGGACGACGGATGACAAAGACAGGCAAGTACAAAAATCTGGCCCTTACGGGAATGGCAATCATGGTATTTGGCATGTTTTTGATGGTCATCATGAAGAATATCCCGGTGGCCGTACTCAGCATGATTATTTTTGGTTGCGGCCTTGGCCTCGGCATGCCTGTGTTCATGCTGGCCGTGCAAAATGCCGTTGACTCCAAAGACCTGGGTGTAGCTACAGCTTCGGTTCAATTATTCCGCAATCTTGGCGGCACGATCGGTATCGCTGTGATGGGTACTGTTCTTTCTACAAGTATCGCGAATAAAATGAATGGTCTCATTTCCCGCAGCGGTGGGGTTAGCCTTTCAGGATTGGACCCAGAGATGTCTAAAAAGTTGACTCAGTTGCTAGATCCGCAACTGCTTCTTGACCACTCCAAACTTAGTGTGATCCAAAATGGTCTTCCTGCACCGGCTCAACCGGTTTTTGCTCATCTCTTAGAAGCATTGAAACAAGCTTTAGCTGGTTCTTTATCAAATGTATTTCTCACGGGAACAATTGTTCTTGCGGTAGCGCTGATGCTGACATTCTTACTTAAAGAGCTGCCGCTTCGTACCACAGTTCATAAGATAACTAATTCAAGTACAGAAAAACAGCGAGACTATCATCAAGTCTCCCTCAACATGAAGTAATCGTTTCATCCTAAATAAACCCAAAGATGTTGATTTATTCCATATAATATAATCCGTTAAGAAAAAAATATAGAATGGGTATAAAATCTTTTTTCACAGGAGACATTGAAATGTGAAAAAAGTTAAACTGTATTGGAATGCTCGGGGCTTCGGTGGGTATATTGCATGTTGTCATCGGTGGGAATGCTATGGAAGGGTATCGTGTTTAAAATATTGGAGGAATCAAAATGATAAGCCAAATGAAGGATTTACCACAACGCAATGCTGCAATAGTCGCAGGGATCTCATTTCTACTCATGACTATAGCGGCAGGGTTTGCTTATGGTATTGTTCTTGGAAATCTTATTGTGCCGGGAGATGCAACAGCAACAGCCAATAAAATTATGGATTCTTTGATGCTCTTCCGCGCCAGTATTTGTAGCTTTCTAATCGTGCTTATTTGTGATGTGGTGGCATGGGCACTTTATGTTTTTCTTAAACAAGTAAATAAGAGTCTATCATTACTTACGGCATGGTTTAGGTTAGTGTATGCAACTATTTTAGGAATCGCTCTACTCAATCTTGTTAAAGGTATGCTGCTTTTAAGTGGTGCTGACTACTTGACAGTTTTTTAATACAGACCAGTTGCATGCTCAAGTATTGCTATTTGTCAATGCATTTAATATTGAATGGGCGATTGGATTGGTAGTTTTTGCACTTCATCTTTTTTTACTTGGTTATTTGGTTTTCAAATCGGGATACATTCCCAAAATTATAGGCGTTTTGTTGATAATTGCAGCTTTGTGCTATCTGGCAACTAATTCTGCAAATTTACTTTTGCCCAGCTACGAAAATTACAAAGCAACGATTGATACGGCGCTCAGTGTGCCTATGGCTATTGGGGAATTGTCACTTGCCTTATGGCTTTTATTTAAAGGAGGTAAGCGTCCAGCAGGGGAATAACCAGGATATTAGAGAAGGCGATTGTTTAAAGGAGGATTGGCAATTGAAAAAAGTAATAATTATCGGTTCGGGAATCGGTGGGCTTATTGCCGGCAACCTGCTTGCAAAGAAGGGGCATCAAGTAACTATATTTGAAACCCACAGCATGCCTGGCGGCTATATCGCCGGATTTTACAGGAAGGGCTATTATTTTGAAAGCGGCACTCTTTCCTTTGAAGCTTCAGCATCGGTATTCAAGGCAATGAAGGACATCGGAGTATTAGAAAAGATAGATTTCGTAAAACAGAGAATACGGCTCGTTTCAGCGGATTTTGACGAAACTCCTGAGACTTATGATAAGTATAAAAAAATGCTTTACGCTGCTTTTCCATCCGATAAACAAAAACTGGATAAAGCTTTTTCAGATCTGGACAAAATAGTCGGACTGATGGGGGACGCAGATAAACCGATGCCCTTTCTTTACAGTGGACTCAAAATGTTAACATCAATGTTTCCCTACATCTTGAACGGCCCAAAGCAGATGAAACTATCAAAGTTGTATGGTAACATGACGTCATCGGAGTTTGCCGCCAGATACTTCGAGAAAGACTCCAAGCTGTTCATGCTGTTTAGTGGATTCGGCTATCCGGATATGCCGGCCATGTTCGTAGGAGGGGCTATATCAGGGATGTTCTCCGACTATTGGACGGTGAAAGGCGGCATGCAATCATGGGCTGACATTCTCACGGAGAATTTCAAAAAACTGGGCGGGGATTTGAAGCTGAACTCCTATGTCGACAAGATAATCACCAAAAACGGGACCGCAGTTGGAGTCTCATGCCAAAATACCGTTTATGACACGGATTATGTTATTTCTGCCGGGGATTATAAGAAAACCTTCCTGAAGCTTTTAGACGACAAGAGCCTTATTCCGCAAGCGCTCCAGGATAGGATCAACGGAGCTTCCGTTTCTGAGGGCTTCTTCACAATATATCTGGGATTAAATATGTCTACCGAAGAACTTGGTAAATATATGAAGGTTCCTCATGTATTTACTTTTAATGATAAACCCGGTTACGACATTTACAATTCCGAAGACGGTGAGTTTTTCAGCAAGACATCTGTTTCATTTTATTCGCCGTCAATGGTAAACCCCAAACATGCTCCTCAAGGGAAATCCTCATTAATGCTTCAGACCATGGTGCCTTACCATTGGATGAACAACTGGGGTGGCGGAGATAAGGAGAGATATGGACAATTGAAGAAAAAAGCAATGGATGCCCTGATAGAGAGCGCATCCAGGCTGATTCCCGGCCTGAAGGAATGTATTGAATATAAGGATGCCGCAACTCCGCTCACTTATGAAAAATTCACCCATAATACCGATGGAGCAAGCTCCGCATGGAGCTGGAACCCTAAGAAGAAGTTCTATGAAAACACGATGAGCGTGAATATAAAAACACCGGTGAGAAACCTTTACATGGGCTCCTGCTGGGCAATGCAGATCGGCGGTGTACCCGGTGCCCTTGCAGCTGCTTACCAGTGTGCCAAAAAGATAACGTAAATGGCTCACGTGGCAAAAGGATGTTGAGGCTCAGCTGATTATCATGCCCTTATAGGGCTAGAGCAAACCACCCGCTAAGCGGGTGGTCATGATTAACGCTATCTTATTTTTTTACAACGGGAATCCAAATCTCACTTTTGTAGTTGGGGAGACTGGTATCCTTACTCTCATTCCACAATATTTCCGGTCCTCCGATTAATTCATAACCAGATGTGGGAAACCATTCGGCGTAAATTCTCGCCCACGTGTCTTGTAACGCTTTAGGAAATTCTCCTACTGCGCTGAATACTGCCCACGTAGACGCCTCTACCGGCAAAACACTCCAGCGCTTTGGAACAGTCTTTGTAGTGGCAACCCCGATATACTGATCCAACTCTGTACCTTCCACAATCCGCTCTTCAAAGTTTGCGGAAACAGATAAAATCCCTGCCGGTTCTGTGTTGGACAAAGCTTTGAGTTCTTTGATATCCTCCGTAGTCAAACTTTGCCACATGGACTCCATTTGGGGATTAACCCCCTCAAAAATGAGTGTAATCCGCTTTTTGATACCAACTATTTGAAAAGCGCCCTTTTCCTCGATGCGATAGTTCATTTGATTTCCTCCTTTTATTGTCAGCTGGAAAGTCATAGGTGGGACCGCTTTTAAAGAAGTGCCGTTTTTTCTTGCCTCGTTGGGTGTTACGCCATGAAAGCCTTGAAACGCCCTTGTAAAAGAATCCGGTGAATCATATCCATATTTAACAGCAAGGTCGATGATTTTCACATGATGATCAGGAAGCTCCAATGCCGCCAGGGTGAGCCTTCTAAGACGGATATATTCGCTTAGTGTATAGCCGGATAAAAATGAAAACATCCTCCTAAAATGATATTCGGAACAGCAAGCAAGCCTTGCCACTTGTTGGAAGTCGATTTCTCCGGTTAAATTCTCTTCAATATAGTACATAGCAAGATTCATCTGTTTTAGCCCATCCATGCTTTGACCTCCTTTCTTCTGCATTATATCAAAGATAAAAGAGACATATCCGACATTATCGGTGCCGATTTTGCATGGTGTGGTATGAGAAATACATTTCATAATGACTTGATCAATCCGCCGTCAGGCAAGAACTTATGAGGCTATGTTCTTATTAATTGAAAGGCATAGCCTCTTTTTATTGTCTGTTAAATCAAGTGCATTTGAAAAGCACAGAGAACTATCGCCCTCTGTGCTTTTCTTTACGTTTTTCCTGCCGCAATAGAAATTGTCGTTCTTTTTCCGCTCACGTTCGTAAACACCAACCCATAATGGTTCCTCAAAAGAGACAGTAAGTTTTGATGCAGCCTGATCCATAAATATTCCTCCTTTATGTCTGCCTTGCAAAGAACGGACAACCAAGGAGGCAGGTTACTGACAGTTTGCACTGCGTCCGGACTACCAACCGGAACTGTGTTTTCATCTTTGCATTTTTATTATATCGTATTTGTTAATCGCGTCAACCAGTGGGCAAAGCAGAAGAGGCCGGGATTATGAGGAATAGCTGCTGCAGATTCAGGTCCTATTCGGTGCGTAGATCCCGGATTGAGCTGCCGGCGCCCCGCGTATAATGGCCTGCTCAGCACTACCGCGGCAACCGTGCCCAAGATCGGGCAAGGTATCAATTGTTAGGCAGATTATTAGCATCGTTAAATAAATGAAACATCTTTCAGTTAACTTCCGTCCCTTCCTGTGTTTCAGGTGCCACGAGTTGATTGTTCTGCCACATCGGAGGAGTTAATATATATAAAACTTTTACTACTTTGTTGGTCAGATTGACAAAATTGTGTGGTACATCGCCGAAACCGTGATAACTATCACCTGGGTAGAGTACGTGCTCTTGCCCATCAAGGTAAAAAGTTAGCACACCCTCAAGCACATAGGTGATCTCCTCACCGCTATGCTTGAACTGGATGACGTCTTCCTCCTTTTGTCCTGGCAGCAATTCGACCAATATCGGATCCATTACAAATTCCTTATTTCCGTTTGCTAGGTTGTAATAGATGTATTCTCCGTTAATACTACGGATTTTCCGGTTATAGCTGCGGCAGAATGTGTGACGGTTATCCAATTCCTGTGTATCGGCACCAGTAAAAAAGTTGGAAATATTCTCATTTAGCGCATCTGCAATCTTCTTCAATGTCATCAGTGCAATTGTAGTACGACCGTTTTCCACCATGGATAGGAAGCCGACCGAAAGGTCAGTTTTTTCTGAGATATCCTTTAAAGTCAAGCCCTTCGCCGAACGAAGGGCTTTTATTTTTTGCCCAATTTCTTTTTGCATGTACGGCAGTTCCTCCTGTTTTCCAGAGTATCAAACTGTTCAACATGAAATATTGTGCTTTTGCCCAATTATATCATCTAATCACCTGTTATGCTAGACTGATTTTTAAATAATACTAAAGTTTTCCTAAATAAAACTTAACTTTCAAGACATAAAAAAATAGAGTAAACCATAACAAATTGCGTAGGAAATGAAGTGAAAAAAGTAAACCTGTATAATTATATGCTTTGAACAAGAAGCCTAGGCGAATCAAGAAAAAATAGTGTTTAACTCGGATATTCAGGTTTTAAAAAATATTTGGATTAAAAAAATTAAGTATTGTAATAGGTATTCATTATATTTATCAGTATTGCATAACTTAAAAAGATATGATACATTTAAGACATACTTAAAAAATAAACAAATTGTTACGGTTAATATAATTACTATTGAAAAAAAGAGAGGTAATTATGAAACTGCATTTTTTAAAAGTAAATCCCAGCGGAAATACGACTGTGTTTGTGCTTGATCCCATACCCAGGGAGCAATATGCGAAGGTAGCTGGAAAGATTATGCAGCAGTGCTGCGTTGGAGCGGAGCAGGTCGGTTTTATCGGTGAGGCAACTATTCTTTATGCGGTGGGCCGTATGGATATGGCTGGTGGTGAATTTTGTGGTAATGCCTCACGCAGCTTTGCCGCATGGATGGCGTTAAAGGATGAAACTGGGCTAGATGTACATAATTTTAGGGAAGTTGAACGTAAGGTTATCATCGAGGTTTCCGGATACAAGGGCACGCTGGAGGCCTCTCTGGGTAATCTGGACGCTGACAATAAATGTATTGCCAGTGTTTCCATGCCTATCCCTAAACGGATTTTGCGTGGAACAGACAGGTATTTTGGTAGATACAGTCTTGTGATCTTTGAAGGGATAAGCCATCTCATACTTTGGGGACGTGATCCCAAAGATGGGGATATCCAAGCAGCGCAGGCTTTTCTGGCAGCCCAAGGAGCAGACTTTTCCTCATTTGGCATTATGTATTACAGTTATGAAACGAATTTCATGCGTCCAGTCGTTTATATTAATGCGGCACAGACCTTGGTGTGGGAAAACAGTTGCGGTTCGGGATCCTGTGCGTTAGCCGCCTCTCTGGCCGATCAGCAGCAGGCTGGAATATCCGCCTTGACACTTCATCAGCCCGGAGGCGATCTTACTGTTGATGTGGTCTGGGAACAGGGAATTAAAGATATTGTTTTGAGTGGTGTGGTAGAAATTACCGCCATCGGTATTGCGTATATCGACTAAGTTTGATCTTTTCCCGGAGAAAGCAATTGAAAAATAAAACGATTGGTCATAAAATACAACTTTTTTGGAGGATTATACAATGCATAATGCTATCGATCAAAGACGCATCGGGCTGATTCTGCCTTCGGTGAATATTCGGATGGAACCAGAGTTTTACCGCTGTGCAGCGTTGAAGGATTTAAATTTTTATACCACCCGGGTGTTGTTGAATGACACTACTGAGGAAACATTAAAAGCTATGGAGCGGGACCTGGATCATGCGGCCAAAATGCTGGCTACCGTGTTTCCGGAGGCGGTTGTCTATGCATGTACCAGCGGGAGCTTCATTTCAGGTTTGAATGGTAACTCGCATATTGTTCAGACGATCGAAGGACACTGCCATTGTCCGGTGGTGACTGCTTCCCAGGCCATGATTGATTCTATGAAGGAATTAGGTGTTAGTACAATCACTCTGGTAACCCCTTATACGGATGATATCAACGAAAAAGAAAAGGATTTCTTTGAGAACAACGGTATCAGGGTTTCAGCGCTGAAGGGTCTACAAATAGTGGAAGCCGAGACGTTACGCACACAGTCGGTAGAGGCCATTACTGATTTGGCGATGCATACTGATGTGTCTGAATCTGGTGCTGTTTTCATCAGCTGCACCAATGTTGAAGGTCTCTATATCGCGGATGGTTTGGAACAAAAGTTAGGTAAGCCCGTGGTATCTAGCAATATTGCCTGCCTATGGAGCCTTTTAAAGGTGCTTGGTTACTCGGGCGGGATTAAAGGCCACGGTGTACTGCTAAGGGAACATCTATAATTAAACAACTTTTTTAAGGCTTGGTTGCAAATAAGCACGGAACAAAATACGAACCTGCCCGGTTCGGCTGCTTCTTCCGTGCTTGTTATTTATTTCTCCACAAGATATTTTGCATTCTGGAGGAGGGCAGCTTTGATTATTAATATTTATGAAAAAAATTTAATGATTACTAAAGTTGTTCGACGTTATAGTTTTATCTGGGAAATTAATATCAATAGTACATCTACAGATCTTACCGGTAAATAAATGGTTACTATTGTATAAATATAGCTGAAATTATGAATAATCATATTGACATATTACTGAAATTTAGCTATATTAAATTTAGCTACATAGAACAAACACTTGACATTTCAAATCGGCACTTCACAACAGACATGTTAATTAAGGCAATCTTACCATTGGTGATGTTAAGTTATTGTGAACGAACTTTCAGGATTGTAAGATTAAATTGATAGAACTGCATAAGAATTTCCATAAAGAGGATAAGTTATTAGTAATAACAAAGCCCTATGGCTTTTACAAATTATAAGCCAATTATATTGTAACCACCATGCCTCCTAGGCATAATTAATAATGAAAATGGGTAAAAGTATTTTCTTGTTAATAAAAAAGAAAGAAGGTTGAGAACGTAAGGTAACAAAAAAATTTGGAAAGGAGGATATTTGGAGGATTAAGGCGGTGTTAAGACAACGAGGTAAAGGAAAAATCTGTTATAGATCCTTCTAATATCAGACTCGGTTGGTTGGGACTGTCCCAACCGGCTTAAACTAAGCTGGTTTTGAGCTTGGAGGTGTTTCTCATTCATGAGTGTGATTGGTAAGAATATTACGCGTGTTGATGCGCTTGAAAAAGCCAATGGCACGGCAAGCTTTTGCGATGATATTTATTTCCGCAACATGGTTTACGGTAGGATGGTGCACAGTCCCCATGCCCATGCACGGATCATGAATATTGATACTTCTGCTGCACGGGCGCTGCCGGGCGTCCGTGCTGTACTGACAGCCAAAGATATTCCGGATAACAGCAATCTTGGCGAAGAGCATGGGTGGATGCTTGCTGATAAAGAAGTATGCTATATCGGCGATCCTGTTGCTGTTGTAGCTGCGGATAGCGAGGCAATCGCGGCGGAAGCCGTTAAGCTGGTAAAGGTAGACTATGAGGTATTACCCGGTGTGTTTTATCTGGAGGATGCATTGAGGGAAGGAGCTCCTTTAGCCTGTCCGGACACAGACAGTAATCTCCTCATGGATCTTCATTCCGTGCGGGGTGATGTAGAGGATGATTTTGCCAAAGCCGACTTGATTGTTTCCGAAACCTTTCACTTTCCCCATATTTTTCAAGGATATTTAGAACCTAATAGTGCGACTGCGACATTTATCAATGGTGAACTGACGGTTTACTGCGGTTCTCAAGCATGGCATCGTTTGAAAAAAGACATCGCCAAACGTTGTAATTTACCTTTGAATAAAGTGATCCTGCGCCCGATGACTATGGGTGGTGCTTTTGGTGGAAAGAGTGAACAGATCACACCGATCATCGCAGCTCTTTTGGCTATGGAAACCCATCGCCCCGCTAAATTCACGCGTACCCGGGAGGAAGAATTCTATGATTCCCATCCTTCAGTAGAAATGATTGTAAAAGTGACAATGGCGGTAGATAAGGAAGGTCATTTTCTTTCCCGCAAAACTGAATATTTGGGTGATGTGGGTGCTTACGGTGTAGCCGGTACCTGGGTATTAGGGGTGGCCAGCTATCGCGCTGATACGACATATAAATTTAATTCGGTGGAGGTATCCACCAAGGGCGTTCGGCTCAATCGTACGCCTACTGCGGCATACCGGGGATATGGCAACCCTCAGGCGCACTTTGCCCTGGAGAGTATGATTGACATTTTGGCAGAAAAATTGGGTATGGATCCTACTGAACTACGCTTGAAGAATTATATCGAACCAAATTCGATCAGTATCCACGGTTATCATATCAGTAGCTGCGGCCTTCCGGAGTGTATGAACCGGGCCAAGGAACTCATTAACTGGGATAAGATGCGCGGCTCGAGCCATCGCTATGGTCATGGTGTCGGTTGTGCTTCTTTGGTTCATGCGGCAGGCAGCCGTGCGGGGGATCCAGAGTTTCCCGGTGACAGCGCCTTATTACAATGTGATATGGACGGCCAGCTGACCGTGTTTACCGGGGAAGCGGAATTTGGACAGGGTGCCAAGACAGTCATGGCCCAGGTTGTGGCAGAGGAATTCGGCGTAGATCCAAAATCAGTGCGGGTGATTATGGGCGATACCCAGCACACACCGTTTGCCACCGGTACCCATGGCAGCAAGTTGACGACTATTTTAGCCAACGCCCTTTTGGCAGCCTGTACTGAAGCGAAAAAAGAAATTCTGGATAGTATCATCTTAATCACCGGTAGTGGCAGACTCACTATCGAACAGGGCAAAATTTTGAACTACCGCGGCGATGTTCTAATGACATTGGAAGAGGCATTGCACAAGGTTTGCCTGAAGCGCAGCGGTGCGCCTATTATTGCCATGGGTGAATACCGTCCCGCCGCAGTGATGCTTGATACAACCGGTTATGGCAATTTGGCACCGACCTACCCCTTTGGCGTGCAAGCGGCTGAGGTGGAGGTAGACGTAGAGACCGGCCGTATTCATGTGAAGAAGATTGTTTCTGTGCATGATAGTGGAACGGTGTTCAATCGGCAGATGGCAGAAGGAGAAGTTTACGGCGGGGTAACGCAGGCATTTGGCTTTACTACAATGGAACAATTGGCCATTAACAATCAGGGTTTGCTGCATGGTGGTACTTTTCTTGAATATAAGATGCCGACCATGCTAGACATACCGGAACTAGTAGCGGATTTTGTGGAGACCTGTGATCCCCATGGACCTTACGGCGCAAAATCGCTTGGTGAACCACCGATTGTTTCTGTACTACCCGCTATTGCGAATGCCGTGTATCATGCCATCGGTCTTCGCTTGACAGATGCGCCTTTTACGCCGCAAAAGGTGCTGAAAGCAATAAAAGAACCGAAAGCAAAGGAAGGAAGAAGCAAATGAAAATTGTTGCTTGTATCAAACAAGTACCGGACACTGTTGAAATAACTATTGATAAGGAAACCGGCGTTCTGGTTCGTGATAATGTTCCTGCCATCCTTAATCCCTTTGATGCCTATGCCATTGAAGAAGCTGTCTTGATCAAAGATAGTTGCGGCGGCGAAGTCACAGCAATTACCATGGGCCCGCCACAGGCTATCGCTGTGTTACATGACGCCTTTTCCGTGGGTGTTGACCATGCCGTGCATATATGTGACAGTGCTTTCCGTGGTTCCGACACCTTCGTTACAGCCAAAATCCTTGCTGCCGCCATAAAAAAGCTGGGCGGCGTGGATCTGATCCTTTGTGGCAAACAGGCCATCGATGGGGATACCGCCCAGGTTGGTCCGGAGATTGCCGAATTTCTTGATATCCCGCATGTAGCCTATGTCAAAAAGATCCGTGAGGTCAGTGAGGATGCTATTTTATTAGAAAGAATGACCGAAACCGGGATCGAAGTTATCCAGGTGAAGCTGCCTGCAATGTTAACGGTTTTAAAGGATATCAATACACCCAGATTGCCTTCTTTCAAGTTAAAACGTGCTGCAAAAGAGAAGGCAATTCCGGTTTGGGGGATCCAAGAACTTGGCCTATGTGAAGAAGAGGTTGGATTGCAAGGCTCTCCGACAACCGTGATGAAAACATTTACGCCCAAAGCCCGCGGCAATTGCCAGATGCTTTCCGGATTAGATGAAGATATAATTGACGCCCTGTTTTTACAGATCGACTCGGCGCTTTAAGAGGGGGAAAACTTCATGCTTGGTATTCAGATATTAAGAGATAAATGCATCGGTTGCGGTATATGCATGGATGCTTGCCTGCAAAATGCCATTGAACTGGATGATGAAAATACTGCCGTAATCGGTGCTGCCTGTAATATGTGCGGGTCCTGTGTTCCGGAGTGTCCCAGCGAAGCCATTCGGAAATCAGGCGCCGGTGCGGAAAACCTGGATTACCTTGATGTGTCTCATCTGGCCGGTTGCCGTGATATTTGGGTGATTACTGAGCTTCGTGATGGTCGTATCGCTTCCTGCACCATGGAGCTGCTGGGTGAAGCACACCGGTTGGTTAAAGGGACAGCCCACAGCGTGGCTGCTGTATTGCTTTGCAAGGAGGTTGGTTTATATCCTTCCGAGTTGATTGCCGCCGGTGCGGACAAAGTCTATACAATACAAAACAAAATGTTTAAACAATTTAAGGATCAGCCTTATAAAGAAGCGATCTTGCGTCTGGTCAAAGAAGAAAAGCCGCTGGCGATACTCTTTTCTGCTACGGCTATGGGCCGTTCGCTGGCGCCACGTCTAGCTGCGGCACTTAAAACCGGTCTGAGTGCTGATTGTACTCAGTTAGAGCTGCGTGATAACGGCATCCTAATTCAGACCCGGCCTGCTTTTGGTGGTAACCTCTTCGCCAGCATTCTGTGTCCGTATACCTGGCCTCAGATGGCAACCGTACGCCCTAAGGTGATGAAGCCGCTAGAGCCGGACGCTAAACGTCAAGGTAAAGTTATTGAAAAAAACTATCATCTTGATGAGAATGCAGTAATGACGAATATCATCGATTATATAGCAGAGATCAGCGAAGCCTCAGTGGACGATGCTGAAATCGTGGTCGCCGCCGGTTATGGTGCGGCAACTGAGAAGGGGCTCGCCCTTGTCTCCGAGCTGGCCAAAGTCTTTGGCGGCGCCTTAGGCGTGTCTCGCAAGGTCGTTGACGCCGGCCTAATCTCCTATAAACATCAGATCGGCCAAACAGGTAAGACTATTAGTCCCAAGTTATATATCACCTGTGGTATTTCCGGAGCTATACAACACATCGTGGGTATGAGTTCGGCCAAGAAGATCGTGGCTATTGACCTAGACCCCAATGCTCCTATCTTTCATATGGCAGATGTTGGCATTGTAGCTGACCTCTATGAGTTTATCCCCAAACTAATTACTGCACAGAATGAACGTAAAAAACAAGTTTGACCGGTTCTCGAATACACCGTAATTGAGAAATGAGGGTAAACGTATGATAAATGATAAAAGAAAGCTTCTAAAAATAACCGTGAACGGCGAAGAACGTACGGATATGATTGACGGGGATATGACGTTACTTGATTATCTGCGTGACTACCTCGGCTTGTTTGGTACCAAGCGATCGTGCAATTGTGGGGAATGTGGCTCCTGCACGGTTTTAATGGATGGGCGGGCTATTTATTCTTGTGTGACTTTGGCGTTGCAGGCGTACGGAAAAACTGTGCTTACCATTGAAGGCCTGGCCGCACCGGGTGAGGTACATCCCATCCAGGCCGCGTTTATCGAATCCGGTGCTGTGCATTGTGGCTTTTGCACACCTGGTTTTATCATGAGCACCAAAGCACTGTTGGATCGTAAACATTATCCCGGCGATGATGAGATCAAGGAAGCTTTGGCGGGTAATTTATGCCGTTGTACCGGCTATGTGCAGATTATCAATGCAGTTAAGCTGGCTTCTAAGAAGCTTTATGGCTAAGGGAGGAAAAGAAGATGTCATATCAAGTGTTTAAAGCCCATTCTTTGGCGGAGCTGTGGCAAATCTTTGCGGATCGTCCCGATGCATATCCCATTGCCGGAGGTACGGATATTATCCCTCGTGTAAATCAAGGAATTGAGTTCCATCCACTGTTTGTTTGCCTGGATGAGATTTTAGAGCTGTACGGTGTTGTTTGGCTGCCGGATGGTTCACTGCAGATTGGTGCATTAAGTAAACTAGTAGAGTTAGCCGAGAATAAACGGTTATCTGAATATCACGCGCTGCAGCAGGCATGCTCCCGTGTGGCGTCTCCGCAGATTCGTAATCAGGCAACGATCGGTGGCAATGTCCTGCAGGAGAACCGCTGTATCTATTTTAACCAATCAGTTAGCTGGCGCAGAGAAGAACCTTGTTTTAAACTGGGGGGAAAACGTTGCTACCAATATACGCGTAGCCCGCAGTGCGTTGCTTTGTTTCAGTCTGATGTGGCGCCGGTGCTGATGTCTTATCATGCGGTCGCTTGTTGGCAGGGTCCCCGCGGCATACGGCAAACACCGCTCGCTGAACTTTATCTTGATGCCGGCAAGAAAGCCAAAGGGACCGATGAAATCCTAATTGCACTTGTAATCCCCCCCATAGATGGTGTTATGCGTTCTGCTTATACTAGGGAGACGATCCGGGGCTCCTTTGATTTTCCGCTGATTAGTTGTGCTATGACCTTCGTGGAGCAAGATGGGCGGATCACACAAGCCACGGTTGTTATAGGCAGTGCCGGTGTGAAACCGCAGTATGTGGATGATATCAAACCGCTGTTACAGGGGAAGACCCCTGCAGAAGCGGTGAAACTGATGGAGGAAGTTCAGACGCTTGCTACAAAAAAGATCGCGCCGTTTCGCGATAGCCGGGTTGATGCTGTAACCAGAAAGGCACTGGGCAAATCCGCAGTCAAACGTGCATTGTTACAGGTTTGTGGGCAGGATCGACAATAATTAAGGCAACAAAATATCGATTATATAATTGGGGGTATTAAGATGAAAAATTATGATGTAGTCTTTGTTGGCGGATCCCTAATGGCGTGCGCGGCTGCGTACACGATGTTAAACGAAAACCCGAACACAAAGATCTTGATGATCGAAAAGGATCCCACCTATAAGCTTGCCGCCACGCCTCTCGCTTTAGGCGGGATCCGACAGCAATTCAGTGAACGTGTTAATATCCGTCTGGCTAAGATCAGCGTTGACACCTTTGAGAATTTTGGTGAACTAATGGAGACAAAAACTTTTGGGAAACCTGAGATTGATCTGCGCCAGGGTGGTTACCTTTTCCTGGTGGATGAGAGCAAATGGCCGGTAGCGCAGGAAAATGCCAAGGTACAAAAAGAAGAAGGGGTTGATATTCGACTGCTCACCCCCGGCGATTTGGAAACTATGCTGCCTGAAACGGATTTATCGGGTATCGTTGGCGGTACCATATGCCCAAGAGAAGGCATCCTCGATCCACAGTCCGTATTAACCGGCTATCTGCGTAAGGTCAGAGAACTGGGCGCGGAGTTAATCACCGATGAAGTGGTGGGCATGAAGATGACTGGGGATAAGATCAGGGAAATAAACTGTAAATCCGGTGAGGCCTTTAGCGCGGATGTGATCGTTAATGCAGCCGGTCCATGGGCAAAAGAGATTGGCAAGATGATCGGTCTCGACATTCCCGTGGAGCCAATGGCCCATGACCTTTATGTAGCCAAAATGCCGATGGAAGCAAATGTGGGTCATTCCTATACAACGCTGCCCACCACGACATGGTGGTATAGGGAGCATCAAACCGGAGATACGCTGCTGTGCGGGAAAACTAAACTTGATTTCAGCTTTGGTTTTGACTTTAATGTCGATGTGCCGTATTTCGAAGAGGAGGTCTGGCCCGATCTTGCTGAACGTATGGAAAAGCTGGATAACCTGAGGCTGTTAAAATACTGGCGCGGCTGCTACGAGTATAACCCGATAGACTTTAACGCCATCATCGGCCAGCATCCTGATGTGACGAACTTTTATCTGATCAATGGTTTTTCCGGTCATGGTATGATGCAGGCGCCGGCTGCAGGACAGGGTCTTGCTGAGTACATTCTGTACGGCGAATACCGGACACTGGATTTGAGTGCGATGAATATGCGCCGTTTCCGTGAAAATAGGTTAATCGTTGAAAAAGCGATCATTTAAACACAAACAGCAGGAGGCTGACTTATGAAAGATTTACGTCAATTGCTTAGGTGGCTGGATGCACGCGGGCAGATTGCGCATGTAACGCGGGAGGTCGCTCCGGATTACGAATTGGTCGCGGTTGCCAAAAAGATTAATGAACGGTACGGCAAAGCTGTCTATTTTGAGCACGTAAAGGGCTCCAAATATCCTGTTCTTTCTTATGCGCTGTCATCCAGAGAGGGGATCGCGGAATCCTTGAATATGGAGCCGCAGCGGATGGTGCATCAGTGGAGTTGCCGCGAAGCACAGCAGAAGCCTTATCGCATCGTTGAGAGCGGCTCGGTACAAGAGGTAGTGGAGGCTAACCCTGATTTGTTTGATCTGCCCCTCTGCTTGCACAGTGATGGAAACAATGGCCGTTATATCACCGGCGGCGTGCTGGTGGCGCGTCACCCAGGGCTTGGCATGATGAACGCCTCCTTCAATCGTTGCCAACTGGTAGATAAAGATAAGCTGCGTGTGCGGATGATGCCTCCGCAACATTTGGGGGTGATTTATGAAGAGGCGGAAGCATTGAACAAACCGCTGGAAGTAGCGATTGTTATCGGCGCTTCTCCAGCGGTAATGTACAGCGCCGCTTCCAAAATCCCCATAGACCGTGATGAACTGGAATTTGCCGGCGCCCTGTCAAATGAACAACTGGACGTGGTGCGCGGCAAGAGTATCGACGTATTGATCCCTGCAAATGCAGAAATTGTCATAGAGGGAAAGGTACTGCCCCATGTACGCGAGGATGAAGGGCCTTTCGGTGAATTTACGGATTCCTATGTACCGGTGATGCAAAACCATGTATTTCAAATGACCGCGATTACCCACCGCAAGGACGCATTCTGGCATGATATCTATGCGGGCGGCACGGAGGATCTTAATTTGCTTGGTTTGCCGATAGAATCAGAGGTTTTCAATCATATCCGAAAGTTCGCAAACCCCGAGGATATCATAGATGTAGTAACATCACCCTTTGTGTTCGGTTGTTTCATCCGTTTACGCAAACGTAACGAACAGCAGCCGAAAAACATTCTCCTCTCGGCACTGGCTTCTTACGCTTGGATCAAGTTCGCAGTAGTGGTGGACGAGGACGTAGATATTCGCAAACCCAACGACGTTTTTTGGGCGATCCAGACACGGTGCTGCCCGGATAAGGGTGTTATGGTTATCCCCGGTGTATCCTCCTATACCAGAGAAGATGTAAAAGACGAGAATATCGGCAAATTCGGAATAGATGCCACGGCCCCACTGCACAAGAGCCATATTTACAGACGCCGCACCAACAGAATGTACGACCAGATCAGAATCGATGATTATTATAAATCGTAAGAACATAAGGGAAAAGGGGATTATTTTATATGGATTATCGTTTTATCGGCGAAGCAGTTGACCGCTTAGTCACGGTGCCGATGTCCAACTGGACGATTTTAAAAGGCTTGCCGCTTACAAAAACCTATGAAGCTGCGCGTGCCAAAGCAGGCGGCGAACCACTGACACTAAAGGCAGCGCGCCTGCTGACCGAGCGGGTGAAAAAAGGTGATACGGTGCTTCTTCTTTCCGGCTTTGTCATTCTCAACTGGAACCGGCCGGAAACAGATGGTCCTATCGGCGCAGCAGCTTTGGCGCGAAGTCTTGATCTAGCACTGGGTGCCGTTCCGGTGATCCTGACTGAAGACATTCTAGTTGACAATCTGGCTGCAACGACAGAGGCAGCAGGCATGGTTGTTTGTGATCATGAAGAAGAGCTTCATCGTGGCGGTCGGGGCCGAAAGGCATTGGTGATGGGCTTTCCGCTGGAACATGAAGAAGCGAAGAAGCGGACTATTGAGATTCTCGACCGGCTCAATCCCAAAGCTGTCATTGCAGTTGAACGTCCCGGATGGAATGAATATCAAGTCCATCACAGCGGCATGGGCTATAATATTTCCGATGTTACAGCCAAACTTGATTACCTTTTCCTTGAAGCGCAGAAGCGCGGCATACTCACTATCGGTGTGGGTGATTTGGGTAATGAGATGGGTATGGGTTCTGTGGAAGAAGAGGTCAAAGCCGGTATCCCTAATGGAGCAACTTGTTTGTGCGGGTGTGGCGGCGGCATCGCTTGCAACATCTCTGCTGATGTAGGCTTGATCTGCAATATTTCCAACTGGGGCGCTTATGGTATCTGTGCTTGTCTCGCTGCATTGGCCGGCGAGGAGGAAGTTCTGCATGACGGGAAACTGGAAAGTCGTATGATCAGTGCCTGTGTGGAAGCTGGTGCACTCGATCCGGTTAGCGGTATGCTTATCCCCTGTGTGGACGGTGAGCCGGATACGATTAACGCATACATCGTGGAAATGCTGCGTGGGATTGTGCGTCATATTACCAAAGGGAGTATCTTTACTCGTAGCTACCGGGAGACAGGTAAAAAGAGGATTGAAAACTTGTAGCTTTTAAATGAGACTACATCATTAGGGCTGTACCTTGTAACATCGTTTATCTAAAAACAAACGGATCCCTGGGTAAATAAATGGGGGGTATGAAATGGTAATCGGAAAAAGTATTAATCGTGTAGATGCGATTGATAAAGTGCTGGGACGTGCAAAATTTACAGAAGACTTAATACCGGCTAATGCTTTGGTAGGTCGGGTGATGCATAGCACCATCGCCAATGGCCTGGTGAAAACCATTGATACAAGTAAGGCGTTGTTAATGGACGGCGTTATCAAGGTAGTCTCTTGCTTCGACGTGCCAAATATCCAGTTTCCGACTGCCGGCCACCCTTGGTCTCTCGATGAAAGCCATCAGGATGTACGTGACCGTAAAATATTGAATCAAAGAGTACGTCATTACGGCGACTGCATTGCCGCTGTATTGGCCAAAGATGAGATCATTGCCGCGCGCGCAATAGCCGCGCTGAACGTAGAGTATGAAGAATATCCTGTGCTGCTGGATCCTGCAGCTGCCCTTGAGTCCGAGGCCGATGCGATTCACTTGGAATACCCAGATAATATCTTAAAAAAGACAAATTATACAGATGGTGACTGGCAGGCAGCCGTACACCAGGAAGGTTTGCTGCAGCTGAAAAAAAAATATCTTACAGTTCCAGTACAGCATTGCCACATTGAGAATCCAGTATGTTTCGCTTATATGGAGGGGGATCGCATCGTAGTAGTAAGTTCCACACAAATTCCCCACATCGTACGACGGGTAGTCAGTCAGGCGTTGGGGATTCCCTTGGGTAGAATCCGGGTTATTAAACCGTATGTTGGCGGCGGTTTCGGTAATAAGCAGGACGTGATCTATGAACCCCTGGCAGCCTATTTGACTATGGTGGCGGGCGGTCACTGCGTTTGTCTCAACATGAGCAGAGAGGAGACTTTTTCATCCAGCCGTACCCGTCATGGTATGGAGTTTTATTTACACAGCTGGGTTGACCGCAAGGGAAATCTGGCGGCGCGTTATGTTAAAGGCGTCTCCAATCAGGGTGGCTATGCCTCGCACGGCCATACAGTTTTAGCTAATGCCATCAGTGGGTACCGCAATCTATATCATCAACAAGCGATCCGACAGGAAGCAGTCACAGTTTACACCAATATCTGCAGCGGCGGCGCCATGCGCGCTTATGGCATACCTCAAATTAATTTTGCCATGGAATCCCATATGGATGATCTAGCCCAAAAGCTTTGTATTGATCCAATCGACTTTAGAAAACGAAATATGATGCGCGTGGGAGACGTTGATCCCGGGACGGGGATTATCTGCCATAGTAACGGGCTGGAGGAATGCCTTAATGTGGGCAAGAGCTATATAGATTGGCAGAAAAAACGAGAGTTATACCGTGAACAGAGCGGTGATATCCGTCGTGGAGTAGGGATGGCGATCTTCAGTTACAAGACCGGTGCTTATCCCAGTGCTATGGAGATTGGCAGTGCCAGGGTGATCCTTAACCAGGATGGCTCTGTTCAGGTGCAGATGGGTGCAACAGAGATCGGGCAAGGCGCAGATACGGTCTTCTCACAAATGGCAGCAGAAACGATTGGTATTGAGCCCGATCAGGTACATGTGATCAGTACACAGGATACCGACACGACACCCTTTGATACTGGTGCCTATGGTTCCCGCCAGTCCTATGTTTCGGGTGCCGCATTGAAGCAGACATGTCTATTGTTTCTGGAGAGGATCTTTTGTTATGCCGCTGAGCGGTGGGGTTGTAACAGCATTGATCTTGATCTTCGCAAAGGGATGCTTCAGAGCAAAGTAACCGGACAAACTGTAGTGTCATTGAAGCAATTGGCAATGAATGCGTTCTACAGCAGAGAACATGCAATGCATATCACCGCGGAATCCTCCTACCAGTGTAAGGATAACACCTATGCATTGGGATGCTGTTTTGCGGAGATAGAGGTGGATATTCGTCTGGGCAGGATTAAGATTCTTGATATCGTCAATGTACATGATAGCGGACGAATTATCAATCCCATGTTGGCGAAAGCACAAGTACATGGCGGTATGGCGATGGGACTGGGCTATGCCCTTTCTGAACAAATGCTGTATAACAGAGAAGGAAAATTATTGAACGGAAATTTCTTGGATTATAAGCTGCCTACAGCGATGGATATACCGCCGCTGCAGGTGAGATTTGTAGAAACATATGACCCTAGCAGTCCTTATGGGAATAAATCTCTAGGTGAACCTCCAGTAATCCCTGTCGCCGCTGCGGTTCGTAATGCCTTGCTTTGTGCCACCGGTGTCGCAATCGATCAGCTGCCTATGAATCCGCCATGTCTGATCAAAGCTTTTCAGGCGGCAGGATTGATATAGAAGGAGGCGTGATTTGTGTTCGATATTGCGCAAAATGATCTGGCATATCGTGTAGATCAGGCGATCGCTTTTCTGGACGCCGATCCGAATGCCATTGTGATCGCCGGAGGAACAGATGTCTTAATTAAGGTAAGAGATGGGAAACTGGCAGGCTGCCATCTCGTTAGCATTAATGGTATTAAGGAATTGAAGGGTGTGCGCTTAAATGAGAATAACGAAATAGTGATTGGTTCCCTGACCACCTTCAGGGAATTGGAAGAAGATGAAACGATTCAAAGGCATATGCCGATTTTAGCCGGCGCCGCAGGCGCAGTAGGCGGGCCGCAGATCCGAGCCGTAGGTACGATTGGTGGTAACATCAGTAACGGTGTAACGAGTGCCGATACCGCATCTACTCTGCTGACTCTAAATGCGGAGCTAACCTTAACCTCTTCTGCCGGTCATCGGTTACTGCCTATCGAAGCATATTACCTAAGCGCCGGAAAGGTGGCACTTCGTCATGGCGAGCTGTTGACGGCCATAACCATAAAACCCGCTGATTATCGGGGCTATCACGGAAAATATATCAAATACGCGATGCGCAATGCTATGGATATCGCCATACTGGGCTGTGCGGTGCTGATAAAAACTGATGTGCCGTCTCGATTTATCGAGGATATCCGAATCGCATTAGGCGTGGCCGGGCCTGTTCCAATGAGAGCATTAAAGACGGAGGCTGCTTTGATCGGTTTACCATTAGAGGAGGCGCTGTGCATAGGGCCGGATATATTGCGTAAGGAGATTACCCCGCGTGATTCCTGGCGGGCCTCGCGGGCCTTTCGTCTGCATGTGGCTGGAGAGATTTTTCGCCAGGCATTAGCGAGCGCGTGGCAAGAAGGAGTTGAGCGGTAATGATACGCATCGTCCATTTGTCTGTCAACGGCAGAGAAGAGGAATTGGCTGTGGATGTTAGAGAAACGTTAGCGGATACGCTTCGTAACCGTCTGGGTTTAACGAGCGTGAAAAAGGGGTGTGGCGTTGGAGAATGTGGTGCCTGTACCGTACTAATTGACGGTATCGCTATCAATAGCTGCATCTATTTGGCGACATGGGCGGAAGGTAAGCAGATCCTGACAGTGGAAGGCTTGCAGCAGAATCCCGGCCAATTACATCCAATTCAGCGTGCTTTTGTAGAGGAAGCAGCAATTCAATGTGGTTTTTGTACACCGGGTATGATAATGACCGCGGTAGAAATCGTGAGAAGCGGTAAAAAATACACACGTGATGAATTGCGCAGGTTGATCTCCGGGCATCTTTGCCGCTGTACTGGATATGAGAATATATTAAATGCCATTCAGCGTTCACTTACAGAAGCTGGATTCAATGAACTTGGATAGCCAATAGGGACACCATGGCAAAATGCAGTTATGAACCGTGAGCTTTCCCAATGTGTGTTAAGAAAGGCTAAATTTAAGTTATTAAGGTGGTATTTGTTGAAGGGAGGTGAAACGGCATGGTCTAAGTTAAATGGGTGGAAATAGGCTGCACTATTCTGTTAATGGACAAAAGATTCGGCATAAGACAAGGAAAAAAGAAAATATGAATGGAGGTAAGTTTATGGAGCACTATGGCCTGCTTTCCATATTGCCACCGCTCGTTGCTATTGGTCTGTGTATTGCAAGCAGACAGTTAATCCTTTCTTTGTTTGTGGGGGTTTTTTCCGGAGCGTTAGTATTGTCAAATTTTAATCCTATTATGGGATTTGTGAAAACCGTTAAAATTTCTATTTCCACCCTTGCTAGTGAATGGAATGCTGGAATTGTGATATTTACTTTACTATTAGGAGGCTTAATTGGTATTCTCAGCAAATCTGGAGGAGCTCAGGGATTAGTAAACCTGGTAATCTCTAAAGTAAATAATGGTAAGCGGGGACAAATAATTACCGCATTATTAAGTATTCTTCTCTTTTTTGATGATTATACTAGTATCATTCTTTCAGGTTCAGTAATGAGGCCTCTTACTGATAAACTTAGGATTTCTCGGGAAAAACTAAGTTACATAGTTGACAGCGCAGGCGCAGGAGTTGCGGCAACTGCTCCGATTTCCAATTGGACTGCATTTGAGGTTGGCGTAATTGGGGAGGTAATCGCGACCATTGGCATTACATCCAGCGCGTATATTGTATTCTTACAGTCAATTCCTTTCAGATTCTATTGCATTTTCAGTATTGCTTTTGTATTTATGATTGCCTTACAGCGTAGAGATTTTGGGCCGATGTACCATGCGGAAAAAAGAGCTTTAACAACTGGAAAAGTTATCAAAGATGGGGCTACTCCTATGGCCGGTATTTCAGACGCAGAATTTGCTCCTCCTGAAGGTATTCCCCTCCGGGCTTCAAACTTCTTTGTACCAATTATTACCTTCTTTATAGCAGCAATTATTGGTTTTTATGTGAGCGGAGGCGGTGCTGCAGCCGGGGGAATTGCAGAAATTCTTGGCAAAGCCGATGCTCTGGGCGTTCTGGTAGTAGCTGTAGTAGTTGCGACAGGTATTTCTGGTATCATGTTATTAGCTCAAAAGATCCTAAAAATTGATCAAATTGTGGACGCTTGGACCAATGGTCTGAAAGCTATTGTTTTTACTATTGCATTTATTGTACTAGCCTGGGCAGTTGCAGCTGTTTGTAAAGAATTAGGTACGGCAAAATATGTGGTACAGGCATTAGTTGCGATGCATTTTCCTCCCGGTATGCTTCCTTTTGGAACTTTTATCATTGCCTGTCTAATTGCATTTGCCACGGGTACTTCTTGGGGGACAATGGCTTTAGTATTACCTCTTGCTCTTCCGGCCGCTCATTCAATAGATGCTTCTATGATTGCCACTCTTGGTGCAGTTTTGACGGGAGCAACCTTTGGTGACCACTGTTCGCCCATTTCAGAAAGTGTGGTATTATCTTCTATGGCTGCGGCCAGTGACCACATGGATCACGTGGTAACACAAATTCCTTATGCGTTAACCGCAGCCGCTATATCTGCTGTTGTTGGTTTTATTCCAGCGGGATATGGTGTGTCTCCATGGATTACCATACCTGCAGGGTTAATTGTAGCTTGGGTTGTGATACGGCTAGTTGGTAAGAAGACTGATGAAAAATCCCTTGGGGTTTCTCATCTAGTTGATTTAAATGAGAGTGCAGTTAATTCTGGACAAAGTATTTAAAGGATTATAACATTGGGAATAAAGAGGGGGCTCGTTTGAATGCATGTCGGAAAGGGTTTATTTAGGAGCCTACTATTAAGGTGGGCAAAGCCTTTATGCAAGATCTAGCGATCCCCTCAATAGTTTTTGGCGCATGATAAGAAGCCGCAGGAAAGCACAGATTCTACCACAGTTTAACAGATAATTAAGGCAGAAAACTCTTGAACGTTAGAATATTCAAGGGTTTTCATTTAAATAAGGAAAGAATAAAGTGTAAAATTGTATTCCAAATCACCGCAATGCATACAAAAACTTCAAACAATCCCCGAGCGGTCAAAAGAATACTTCAACTTGCGTAAATCGCTGATGGCCGGCAAGCGCAGGTCAGCATGGATATATTGAATGATTCCAGAACCAGCTTCAGGTTATCAGAAAGCTTGGATAGGCGACAGCGTCCGCCAGGCCAGAATATCGGCCCGAAAGTCGGCCAGTGCCTTCTTGATTCGCTCCACCTACTCCTGATTCCCAACCGTCTTCATTCATGTCACCTTTGCCCTGATGTTTCAAGATCCTGTATGAAAAATGAATGACTTACTCCAGGTACTCGATAAACTTGGCATTTTCCTTAACCTCCCGGTCATAATGCTTCTTGCTCCAATAGCAGATCAGCTTTTCTGCGATTTCCACCCTCTCCCCATTCTCATCCTTTATCATCTGCTTTCTTATTCAATGCATCCAGCGCCCGGTAAACCTAATCAGGCTCTCCGATGCGGTAACGTCAAAAACATATCCCTTGTACCCTTTAAAGGTTTCCAGCTTAGAGTCGGGATTCAATACCCGCCCAAACACCAAAAGCTTGGCAAGCCCGTTCAGGTCGTACGCAATTCTCGTCATGGATTTGTGTTTACTAAGCACATCACCAATTCCAAGCACATCATAAACGGAATCAAGCAGAAAGTAGCCCATGTTCTTGGGGCCACTGAAACAATTACCCTCGTTGTCGAGGTCGTATTCCACTGTAACATTACCTAAAAAAACGCTTGCTTTAGAGTGCAGTCTATGGTTTATAGTGAAGTAGGTATAGGAAAGGCAGGGGAAATGATAAATTATTTAACGAAGGAGGTTACTGAAAAATTCAATCTTTGCATGCAGCGCTGCGTCATTATAAAATAGAAGGCCTGCTTCCACCGACAAAACGTGATAAAAATGAATCACGTGAAATATAACGAAATTGACCTTGAGTGGTTAACTTTTGATTTGCTGCATGACAGCGGCAGGTATGAAAGTATGTTAGAAAAGGAGGAATGAGATCATGAACAATTTTTATTATCAGATTCCTACTGAAGTTTATTTCGGAAAAGGCCAGATCGGGCAACTTGAAAGGGAGCTTCCTAAATACGGAAAGAAGGTATTACTGGTTTATGGGGGCGGAAGCATCAAACGAATGGGTCTCTATCAAACCATTTATGCCATCTTCGAACGGATTGGCATTGAAGTCATAGAGCTTCCCGGAGTAGAACCAAACCCTAGAATTGAAACCGTACGTGCCGGCGTTGAACTGTGCAAAAATAATCACATTGAAGTGATCCTGGCAGTAGGCGGCGGAAGTACCATTGACTGTGCCAAGGTAATTTCTGCCGGGGCTAAATATGCAGGTGATTCATGGGATATCGTAACCGGATCTGTGCCCGTTACGGATACACTGCCCATTATTACAGTTCTTACACTGGCTGCTACCGGCTCGGAAATGGATCGGTTTGCTGTCATCTCCAATATGAAGACCAATGACAAACTGGGTGTTTTCAGCCCGCTGTTTTATCCCAAAGTGTCTATTTTAGATCCGGAATACACCTTCACTGTGCCTAAAAATCAAACAGCAGCCGGAACAGCAGATATCATGTCCCATATTTTTGAGCATTACTTTAACAATGTCAAAGGGGCATATGTACAGAACCGTATTGCAGAGGGGCTGTTGAAAACCTGTATCCACTATGGGCCTATTGCCTCTCATAAACCGGATAATTATGAAGCCAGAGCCAATCTGATGTGGGTATCGAGCCTGGCCATTGACGGCATTACATGGCGGGGAAATGATGTGATTCCTTCTGTACACCCAATGGAGCACGAACTTAGCGCCTATTATGATATTACCCATGGTGTGGGTCTTGCTATTTTGACACCCCACTGGATGAAGCACGTTTTAAATGATAAAACAGTAGACCGTTTTGTAGAATATGGGGTTAACGTATGGGGAATCGATCCTTCCCAGGATAAGTTTCAGATCGCTAATCAAGCGATTGAGATGACCGCGAATTTTTATAAAGTGCTGGAAATACCTGTTACGCTGAGAGAAGTCGGTATTGATGATACCCATCTGGAAATTATGGCAGAAAAGGCATCCAGAGGACTTGAGGATGCATTTTATCCGCTGACCGGCAAGGATGTTTTGGACATATTTAAGGCATCCTTATAAGGAAGGTTTTAATTTTTATCCTTTTACAATAGTTCTCCAGGATTGTTTTCAAGCAACAGATGCGTAAACATAAGTTTAAGATTACTCAGGCAGCAGAAAAGGATTTAGTTGTGATATAATAGCTCAATAGTTGTAAAACATATGAAATATTTTTGAGGTGAATAAGATGCTTTGGAATTTTCATGAAATGATGCGGTTATTTGCCAACAGTGACAAGAGCAAGCTGCTGAGAAAAGGAAATTTTGGGTTGGAACTGGAGTCGCAAAGGATTACGCCATCGGGAGACCTTGCTTTGACGCCGCATCCTTTAATATTTGGGGACAAATGTCAGAATCCGCGTATTACCACCGACTTTGCCGAGAGCCAGGTCGAAATGATTACTCCCAC
Source organism: Candidatus Formimonas warabiya (assembly GCF_002777255.1). Taxonomy (GTDB): domain Bacteria; phylum Bacillota; class Dehalobacteriia; order Dehalobacteriales; family Dehalobacteriaceae; genus Formimonas; species Formimonas warabiya. Next base: position 231,485 of record NZ_CP017634.1, read on the forward strand.
GTATGGCTCACTGAGCGAGGTTTATGCGTCTTTACAAGAGATACGTGCTGAAGTGGAATACGGTATTCAGGATGAACTGCTTTGGCCTCTCAGCATGCCGCCAAGGCTTCCCAGTGAAGAGCAAATTCCCATTGCGCGGTTTTCCGATTCCAAGATCGGGCGGCATAAAGAAATATACAGAAGAGGACTGGCGCTGCGTTACGGTAAAAAGATGCAGATGATCTCAGGAATCCATTATAATTTTTCTTTTAGTGACGAACTGCTGGATTATCTCTTCGTACAATATGGATCCGAAAATGAGAAACGTGAATTTATGGACCGGGTCTATTTGGCGCTGAGCAGAAATTTTCTGCGCAACCGCTGGCTGCTGATTTATCTTTTTGGCGCATCTCCTTTTTGTGATCCGACCTACTATTCAGTCATCGAGAAGGAATTAAAAGTGATCAGTCAGTACTGTACGTGCTGCTGTAATGCCAGTAAAGATTTATATCAATACACCACGTCTTTGCGTGTGAGCCGGTTTGGCTACTCTAATACTTCCCAAAACAGTTATAACGTATTTTTCAACAGCTTGGAGGAATACGCAGATAAATTGCGCCAGATGCTGAAAAGAGAGAACCCTCAATATACCAAGTTGGGTTTGTTTGAAAATGGCGTGCCGATTCAATTAAATGGCAATGTACTGCAAAATGAAAGTGAATTTTACTCATCGATTCGCTTAAAAAGGAAAACGGCCGAGGGAGAAACACAGCTGGATGCCCTTACGGAAAGAGGCGTGCAATACATCGAGGTCAGAATGCTGGATCTCAACCCCTTTGAACAGCTGGGGATAAGTCAGGGCCAATTGTATTTCCTGCAGGTATTTATGCTGTACTGTTTATTTGAGCAAAGTGAAAAAATGACTGCCGGTGAACTGGAGCAAATCAATGCCAACCACCATCTGGTCGCCCTGTATGGCAGGAAAAACAGTTTAATGCTCCGTAGTGAGAAAGAGGAAATGATTTCTTTACAGGACTTTGGCGAAATGATATTTCAGAAGCTAAAGCCTGTAGCCCGGTTGATGGATGAGCATACAGGAAATTGCCTTTACCAGCAAAGTGTACAGGCTGAATATAATAAGCTGATGGATATTTCTTTGTTGCCGTCGGCGCGGATGGAGCGGGAAAGGCAGGAGAACAAGGAGAGTTTTTTGGAATTCGGCATCCGGCAGGCTGTCAAGCACTCCCTGAAAGACTCCGCCCTAGCCTATGATCCGGTGATCCAGTTTTCCCGATCTCCCCATGAAGAAACGTGTGGAGGAAATATATGCTGAACATCAGCAACTTGTCGAAGACCTACCTGCCGGAAAAGAAAGAGGCCTTAAAGAATATCCATCTCCAGATCCAAAAAGGGGAATTTACCGCACTGTTAGGACAAAACGGGGCCGGGAAGACGACTTTGATCAATATCCTGGCAGGCAATGTCCTTAAGACAGCAGGTATGGTCACGATCGGCGGATACAATCTGGACACCCACGCCCTGGAGACGAAAAGAATCATCGGCATCGTGCCCCAAGAGACGGGCTATGATTCTACCTTCCCGGTATATGAAACTTTAAAAAAGCAATCCGGTTATTTTGGGATGCGCCATAACGGGGCCACGATCGATGAATTGTTGGAAGCCCTGTATTTAACAGAAAAAAGAAATTCTAATATCCGGGAACTTTCCGGAGGGATGAAAAAAAGATTTTTAATCGCCAAGGCCCTGGTGCACCGGCCTAAAATACTTGTTCTGGATGAACCGACGGCCGGAGTCGACATTGAAATGCGGCACACCTTGTATGACTTTTTACTCAGGCTGCACCAAGAGGGAACGACGATCATCCTCACGACCCATTATATTGAGGAAGCAGAAAAGCTCTGCGACCGGGTCGTGATTATCGACAGCGGCAGGATCATTGCGGACGAACCGAAGACGCAGCTGATGGAGAACTTCTCCCGGGAAGTTACGGTAGAATTTCAATTTGATTTCGAATTGGAACTTGCCGATATGGCGTTTTTAAACATGTACCACCCTCAAATAGAGGAAAAGACAAGGCTTCAGCTTAGAGTACCGAAAAAGGATCTGCCCAAGGTCGTGCACATGATCGCACAGAAAAATATGGCTTTCGTTGATCTCGGTATAGAGAAACCAAAGCTGGAAGATATCTATTTAAGTCTGATTCACCGTTAGGAGACAGAAATGGAAAAATTTTTTTATAACAGAGTTGGTTTTGTCACGCTTTTGAGCAGAGAAATACAGCGCTTTATGAAGGTGCCTGTCCAAACGATTCTTGCGCCGCTGATTTCCAATATCCTGTATCTGGGGATTTTCGGCGGCATGTTAAAAACACAGCAGGCGGGTATTGACGGGGTCAACTATCTGCAGTTCCTGGTGCCGGGCCTGGCTTCCATGGGTGCCATTTTTGCCGCCTTTCAGAATCCGTCCTTCTCCCTCATCTCCCAGAAGTTTCAAAATACCATCCAGGATATCAACAGCTATCCCATGTCCAATATGGAAAAATCGCTGGCCTTTATTCTCGGGGGTACGTTCAGAGGGGTTTTGGTAGGCGTTTTGACCTATGCTTCAACCATTGTCTTTATTGGTTTCCATCTTGAGCACCCTTTCCTTTTCCTGGGCGCGCTAGGAGCAACCTCTTTTCTTTTCGCTTCCTTGGGTTTGATTGCCGGCCTTGTCCTGGACAATTTTGAGAAGATGAATTTTTTGCTGACAATTATTATTACACCGCTTGCCTATTTGGGCGGCGTATTTTTCGAGATCGCCAGACTACCCGGTTTGCTTTCAGCCATCCGTTTCATCAATCCCATTTATCCCCTTGTGACGATCACACGGGCATTTTATTTGGATATTTTTTCAGGAAGTATTTATTGGCTTATGGGCATTGGGGCTGTAATGATTATTGCCTCATTCCTGGTTGCCGTTTTGGTTTTTAAGAACGGTATCGGCATCAAAATCAGATAACGATATCAAAGGGATTTTACCACAAAATTAGGGACGGTAAAGCATTCAACAATACTGCCGATGATGTTTTTTGTTCCTGACCGGGTATATATGCCCTGGAACCTTCCATCATACATATATAAGCCGATAATGTAATTACTATTGATAAATTCTACTTTCTCCTCACTAAAAAACGCCATCGGTATTTGAGGAACCCTGCAGAATTCCTGCATGAGATATTCTTCTTTTGCTTCCCCTAACATAATGTTACGCCATTCCTCCGGGGTATAGTCCCGGCCGACCCGGACACCCCGGGAAGCATATTTATCCATCGGCTTTAGCACCAATTGATCTTTATTTTCCATGGTATAATTCAGCAGATCCGCATGATTAACATCAAAGATGGTCGTAAAGGGGATGTGTTCTTTGACAAACTGTCTTTCTTCCTCCGTCAGAAAAGGGGTTTTTTCCTGATCATGGAGCAGGGCAAAAATGATTTTATTATGGGCGATTTGCGAGCGGAAGGGTCCGATGGTACAAACATCACCATTTAAATACGCATCGATAAAATTCTTAATCGAAGCGGCGTTTTCGATGGCTTCCCAGGTTACGACCCGGCGGTAAATACAATCTATTCTGAAGTCCTGAAGATACAATTTGCCCTCGCGGTATTCCAGTGATCTGGGATCGGCAATCACAGTTTTGCACCCGGCTCTCTCAAAGGCCTTCTGAAATTCTACAAATTCACTGGGAATCTTCCCTTCGATCCAGTCAACAATGGCTACCTGGGGAATTTCCTCGCTGCCGCTAAATTCTGCGTATTTGTTTTGCACGATTTTTACCCAAGAATCAAACAACTCGAAATCATGGAGGTCATAATCTTTCGCCAATTCCTCCATCGCCAAAGAATGTTTAAAAATCCGGGCTAATTCCTGTTGTTCGATCATTCCGGAGGACCCATCCGTATTTAATTCACAAAATTGAAATTTTCCCCTGTCAAAATCATAAAAGATATCAAATCGGCCGATGGGGATATCTGTTTGATAGCCTGGATCCTTGAGAATCAATTCTTCCAAGAGCGGAGAAAATCCAAAATGAGCGCGAAAACTTTTATTTTCCAGATAGTGCTGAATAACTTTCTCCAGAATGCGATACAATTGTTGGGTCAGGTGATCAAAGCGTTGGATGTCGGCCTCCGTTAAGAACATAGGTTGATAAAGAAACTCTACAGGTTTATCCTTATACTGGGCTACAGAATGCTGGACCTCTTGAAATACCTGCTTGTAAGAATCTATATAGCTGCCAGGGTTTGCCAGTACCTGTTCCTGGTACTGATCAAATAATATTTTTGTCAGCATGAAAAATTACCTCCCGTATCCGATGGTTTAAAGTCCTTGAAATTATACTTCATTCTTTACCCTGATTATTTCCAATTTTATACTGATAATGGTATTTGTGCAAGTTTGATCAAATAAGCTTTTTAATGAAGCACCATCTTTCCTGTTACTGATTCTGTTTCTCCTCCTAATTCCGTATGAACCTGTTTGAGCAATTCGGGAATTTTCAGCTCCTGTGGGCAGTGCTGCATGCAAAGCCCGCAGGATACGCACTGATCCGCCCCGAAACCTGAGGGAACAAAAGTTCTCTGGTAGACAACCGGGTCGATCGGATTGTCCTTTGCAAGCTGATAGCTGTTATAAAGCTTGAAAACTTCCGGAATCCTTACACCGCGGGGACATGGCATGCAATACCTGCACCCTGTACAGCCAATGCTTTTTTTCGCTTCAAAGGCTTCCCTAATTTTTACAATCAGGTTTTGCTCTTCCTCTGTCATGACACCAGGCTCAGCATGGTCAAAGATTCTCAGATTATCCTTCAACTGTTCAAGGGTGCTTGTCCCGCTCAAGATGACCGATACTTCCGGCATATTGTAGAGCCAGCGGAAGTACCATTCAGCGAGGGAACGTTTTTCGGGATAGGCGTTGACGAGGTCATAAACTTCTGCTGGAGCATTAGTAATGAGAGACCCTCCGCGCAGGGGCTCCATGATGTTTATCGCCAGGCCCTTCTTGGCTGCGTATTTTAGCCCTTCCACGCCGACCTGCTGGTGTTCGTCCAGAATATTAAGCTGGAGTTGGGCCATCTCCCAGTCAAAGGAATCTACAATTTTCTTGAAGGCCGCAAGCGTGCTGTGGATCGAGAACGCCTTATGCAGGATTTTCCCTTTTTCGATCATTTTGTCGAGGAAGGTCAGCCCGTTATATTTCCGGACCCTCTCCCAGTTGCCGGGGTAAAGATTGTGCAGAAGATAGACATCAATGTGATCGGTTCCAAGACGTATTAATTCCTCATCAAGATATTTTTCAAAATCCTCATGTTTCGTGATATTCCAGATTGGGCTTTTGGTGGCCAAATAGGTTTTATTTCGATAGCCGTCTTTCAGCGCTTTTCCGGTGATAACCTCGCTGTCTTTATAGAGATAGGCGGTATCAAGATAATTGACGCCGTTGTCAATCGCATACCGCACCATCGCCATCGCTTCTTTTTCGTCTGTGGGAAACCTCATGCAGCCAAGTCCGAATTTTGACACTTTTAACCCTGTTTTCCCATATTGTGTATATTCCATGAATCTCACTCCGTTTCTTCACCAAATATAGTATATAAGTTAAAGTTCACTCTAAGTCAAGCAAAAAAAGGATTCTTTAAATGCAAAATGGGAAATATAGACTTATTAATTTTTTACTCTACCGTTAAAATATAATCATCATCATCTGTTGTTATTCTTTGAACGCTCGATTGATATCATCAAATTTATGGGAGGAATACTTGTGGAACCTAAAGAATGCTATCATGCCTTATTAGCGCAGAAGCTAATCGAAGAATTAAAAAAACGGAATATGGAAGGATTTTATTGTGAGACAAAAGAAGATGCCCTAAAAAAAGTTCTTGAGCTGATCCCCAAAGACAGTACGGTTTCTTGCGGAGGTTCTGCAACTCTTCATGAAATTGGCTTGCGGGCCGCGTTAAAAAAGGGAGGGTACAATTTTCTGGATCCGAATGGCGTACAGGGAGGGATCGCAAAGGATAAAGTTGCCCACCAGGCATTAAGCGCAGATTACTATTTAATGAGCTCGAATGCTATATCTGCAACAGGTGAGCTGGTGAATATCGATGGATACGGCAACAGGGTCGCCGCACTGATCTTTGGTCCGAAAAATGTAATAGTAATAGCAGGTCTCAATAAAGTAGCGCCAAATTTAGATGCGGCTATCCTGCGGGCAAAAAACTATGCGGCACCGATTACCATGCTGATATTTAAGCGGGACTACGCTTCTTTTGATGAACTTTCTCAAGCAGCCGAAGGTGCATGCAGCCAGCTTGTCATTACCGGTATGTCCATGACGAAAGGCCGAATTAAAGTAATACTTGTGGGAGAAAGTTTAGGTTTTTAAACTATGCACAGGCGGGTAGACAGAAAGAAGGGTACTTACGCTCTGTCTTGGTTATTCTAGAAATCCATTGACAGGGAAATATCGTCATGGTACAATATGAATGAATAAAAAATGATTCATTCACCATGACGGAGGTAAGTGAATTGAACGATAAAAAAGCAGATATCTTTAATTGTGGGAAAGTGTTATTCAGCTCCAAAGGCTTTAAAGACACCAATGTTTCTGACATTACCAAAATGGCTGGAATTGGGGTAGGTACGTTTTATAACTATTATTCCTCGAAAGAGAAGCTTTTTATGGAGATTTTTTTAGAAGAAAACGTAAAACTTAAAAAAAGCATTATGGAATCTCTCGACCTGAATGAGGAACCATTAAAGACCGTTAAAGAATTAATGCTGCTGAACGTCAATGGCATGAATTCAAATCCCATCCTGAGGGAATGGTATAACAGGGATGTCTTCAGCAAGCTGGAACAGCATTACCGTGAGGAGAACGGCATCAAACATGTTGACTTCTTATATCATAGTTTTCTAGAGTTAATCAAAAAATGGCAGATGGAAGGGAAAATGAGGGACGATATTGATTGTGAGCTGATAATGGCTATTTTTACTGCGCTTATCAATATCGACACTCATAAGGAAGAAATTGGCATTCAATATTTCCCCCAGATTTTAGATTACTTGGCTGAATTTGTCATGAAAGGCCTCACTGATGATCAAAAATAGCATGAACGAGTTCATGTCAAAGGGGATGGGGCAAGTGAAAAAAATAATCATCATCGGTTCAGGAATCGGCGGGCTGATTTTAGGGAACCTTCTGGCAAAGAAGGGGCACCAAGTAACCCTATTTGAAGCCCACAGTATGCCCGGCGGCTATACCGCCGGGTTTTACAGGAAGGGTTACTATTTTGAAAGCGGCACGGTTGCCTTTGAAGCTTCCGCATCGGTATTTCAGGCCATGCAGGACATCGGCGTATTTGAAAAGATAGACTTCATAAAACAGAGATTTCGTTTTGTCTCGGCGGATTTTGACGGCATTCCGGAAAATTACCACGATTATAAAAACATGATTTACCGTGCTTTTCCAGCCGAACAAGAAAAGCTGGATCGGGTTTTTTCAGATTTGGACAAAATAGTTAGCCTGATGGGCCCCATGAATGGACCGATGCCCTTTCTTTACAGCGGGCGTGCCATGTTAACATCAATGCTCCCTTACATCGTTAACGGCCCAAAGCTGATAAAATTATCAAAGCAATATGGCAACATCACATCATCCGAGTTTGCCGCACGATATTTTGAAAAAGACTCCAAACTGTTCCGGCTGTTCAGTGGATTTGGCTATCCGGATATGTCCGCTATGTTGGTTGGGAGCGCTTTGGGGGGGGTATTTACAGAATTATGGACTGTGAAGGATGGGATGCAGTCCTGGGCAGACATTCTGGCAGAAAACTTCAGAAAACTGGGCGGGGACTTGAAGCTGAACTCCTATGTGGACAAGATCATCACAAAAGACGGGGCGGCAGTTGGGGTCTCATGCAAAAATACCGTTTATCACGCAGATGCTGTGATTTCTGCCGGGGATTATAAGAAAACCCTCTTGCGGCTTTTAGACGATAAGAGCCTGATCCCGCAGACGCTCCGGAACCGTATCGACAAGGCTTCCGTTTCGGAGGGTTACTGCACCGTATACCTGGGCCTGAATATGCCCAACGAAGAACTTGGCAAATATATGAAGGTTCCGCATGTATTTTTTCTTAACAGTACACCTGGCTGCGACATTTACAATGCTGAAGACAGAGAGTTTTTCACTAAAACATCTGCAGAACTGTATGCCCCATCAATGGTAAACCCCAAACTGGCTCCTGAAGGGAAATCCTCCTTGATGCTTCAGATCAAGGCGCCTTACCGTTGGATGCACAACTGGGGCGGCGACGATAAGAAGGTGTATGGACAATTGAAGGAAAAAGCGATGGATGCAATGATCGACAATGCATCCAGGCTGATTCCCGGATTGAAGGAATCTATCGCATATCAGGATGCCGCAACGCCACGCACCTATGAAAGATTTACCCATAATACCGATGGAGCAAGCTCTGCATGGAGTTGGAACCCGAAGAAGGGGTTCTATAAAAATACGATGGGTGTGCATATAAAAACACCGGTAAAAAACCTTTACATCGGCTCCTGCTGGGCGATGCAGATCGGCGGTGTGCCCGGTGCCCTTGCCGCAGCTTACCAGTGTGCCAAAAATATAAAGTGAATGACTCATGCGGCAAAAGGATGTTTTGACGATATGAGCGTATAATTGGATGATCATTTTTGGGGAGAATGAACATATGACTGTGTTTAAGAATAAGATTGCCTTGGTGAAAGCACTATTGTCCAACATGCAGATCATCAGGGCCAAACCGGCGCTCAATTGGTTCCTGACGAAATATATGGGAAAGTTCCATTTATTGAATATAGACGGACAGCTGATTATTCATTCCCATCTGCCGGCGATAAACAGCAAAGCCTTTACCCGCTTTATCAATGAGCATCTGCTGGCAAGGAGTTCGGGACCCTCCCACGCGCAAATCAGCTTGACCAATGCCTGTCCCCAGAATTGCCGGTATTGTTACAACAAGAATAGAAGGGGAGAGCTTTTAAATACGGCTGAAATCAAGGCGCTGATCCAGGAATTGAAGAAAATGGGCGTTTTCTGGCTGGGTTTCACCGGGGGGGAGCCCCTTTTAAATAAAGATATTGTTGAGATTATAAAAAGTGTGGGGGATGATTGTGCCATAAAGCTGTTTACCACAGGCGCCAACCTCACGGAACAACTGGCCGCGGATCTAAAGAAAGCCGGTCTTTTGTATGTCTCAATCAGCCTGGACCATTGGGAAGAAGAAAAACATGATAGGATCAGAGGGTGCGTGGGGGCCTTCCGGACCGCGCTTAGGGCGATAGAGATATTTAAAAGCGCAGGCGTCCATGTAGGCGTATCAGCGGTCCTATCCAGAGAGATGCTTCAAGAAAATCAGGTAGAGGAATTTCTAAAGTTCCTGATCAGCCTTAATATCCATGAAGCCTGGTTGAGTGAAACCAAGCCGTCGGTCGAAGCCTTCTGGAACAAGGGTGCCGTCATTACCGAAGAAGAAAGGCTAAGCCTGGTCAGCTTACAGGATCAATACAATAAAGAGGGAAAAATCACGGTCAACTATCTGGGCCATTTTGAGGGAGGAGAGCACTTCGGCTGTAATGCCGGCAATAAAATGATCTATATCGATGCATTTGGAGAGGTAAGCCCCTGTGTATTTGCGCCCATCACCTTTGGAAATGTACGGGATAAGTCGGTGCACGCCGTTTTTTCAGAGATGAAAGCGCATTTTCCCTCGGAAAGCTGCTGCTTTATTAACAAAAACTATGAATTGTTGAAAAAATATTATCAGGGACAGTCTCCCATCAGTAAAGAAGATACCCTGGAGCTGATGAAGGAAGTCCGGTTTAGCCCGCTGTCCCAATTTTCCCGATTGTATCATGAACGATAAAGGTATGGGGGTATCTGTGTGAGATTATATAAACTGTTCAGTCTTAGCGCCGCAGCATTATTTGCCCTTGTCGGCCTGGTTTTTCTGTTTTTCCCTGATGCCGCCCTGATTTTTTTCAACCGCTTTTCGGTTTATTTCGGATTGCCCCGAGCGCCCCTGCCAGGCACCGGCTTTTATCTGATCCTGGCTTCGGCTTATATGTATCTGGTTGCTTTGCTGGCAATCCTGATGTACCGCTACCCGGAGCAGAATATTTATCCGTTTTTATTGGCCCAGGGCAAACTGGCCTCTTCTGTCATTTCGATTTATCTATTCTTGATGCACCAGCCTTACCTGATCTATTTTGTCAACTTTGTTGTGGACGGTCTCATAGGCATTGCCGCACTATATCTGATGAAAATGAAAAAAACAGAGGTTTGAGTATGCTTCTGAAAATCATCCAGTTTTACATGCCTGAATTTATAAAGAAGAAAAAGCTGAATGAATTGTTCCGCTTGACCGCCGATGCCTTTCAAAGTGAGCTGCCGGAGCTCCAGGGGTTTTCTTTTGCCGCGTGCTTGACGAAATACGCTTTATTTACAAAGGAACAGGCTGAGCGTTATGTGCAGAGCGGATGCCCCCTTGAAGAAGTAAAACACCGGTTGTATCAAAATTCTTGGATTTTTGGCCAAAAGCTGAGAAAAAGCCTTCAGATCGGAACCTGGGAAGAGGCTGTTACGGCACTTAAGGCTATCTATAAGGTTATCGGCATCGATTTTCAATATGACAGGCAGGGTGAAATCATCATCAAACAGTGCTTTTTCAGTAAATATTATTCCGGAGAAGTGTGCAGTCTTGTTTCTTCCCTGGATGAAGGACTGGCAGCGGGACTTTCCGGGGGCGGAAGGCTCTGCTTTTATCAAAGGATCACGGAAGGCGGCAGCTGCTGTAAAGGATATTTTAGCGGGGGGCTTTGAGATGAAAAGAGTGATTGTGGTGGGCAGCGGTGCGGGCGGAGCAGCCGCTGCCGAGAAGCTGCAAGGGAAATTTCAAGTGACTGTCCTGGAAGCAGGCCGAGAGTTCAAGCCCTTTTCCTTTAGCTTGTCTGTCTTGGAAAAGCTAAAAAAGACCGGACTGTTCTTTGATGAAAGAGAAATACAACTAATCTTTCCGTCCATGAGGGTGCAGAAAACGGAAAATAAGATGGTGATGGTCAGTGGGACCGGTCTGGGTGGGACTACTACACTTTCCGCAGGGAATGCCCTGCGCATGGACAGTGGGCTGAAGGAACTGGGAATTGATCTGGACGATGAATTCGATGAGCTTTATCGGCAAATTCCCATTACCAATGATCATCAAAATAAATGGAGCGATGCTACAAAGAGATTGTTTGAAATCTGCAGGGAAATGGACCTAAATCCCCAGCCTATTCCCAAGCTGGGAGATTATGAGCGCTGTACTAACTGCGGCAGGTGCGTACTGGGCTGTCCATCCGGTGTGAAATGGGACAGCCGTCAATTTCTTAAGGCTGCCTTTGATAAGGGAGCAAAGCTGGTTACCAAGTGCAAGGTTTTGAAGGTAATTATAGAAAATGGGTCGGTCAAAGGAGTACAGGCGCAAAAAGGATCCAATGTCATCTTCTATCCGGCTGAGCTTGTCATTCTGGCGGCAGGCGGCTTTTCAACCCCTGTCATCCTTCAGAATTCGGATATTGAATGTGAAAGCAGACTGTTTGTTGATCCGGTCCTCTGCGTAGCTGCGAAGCAGAAGGGAAGCCTTCAGAACAAAGAGTTTTCCATGCCCTTCGCCGTACAGAGGGAGCATTATATCTTATCCCCCTATTTTGATTATCTAAGCTTCTTTTTTAATAAAAGCTGGCGGTATCCTGCCCCGGATACCCTGACACTGATGATCAAACTGGCAGATTCCAGTACCGGAAGTGTTGATCACAAAAGTATCAAAAAAACACTTACCGGAATTGATAAAGAAAGACTGCAGGAGGGCGTCGAGCTCTGCAAAGAGATACTGAGCAGGTATGGGATCAGAAAGGACTGTTTTTTTCTGGGCACGATCAATGCCGGTCATCCCGGCGGCATGCTGCCCCTGACAAGAGAGGAAGCGAAAACCCTTCATAATTCTAGGCTCCCTGGAAACTTGTATGTTGCCGATGCAACGCTGTTTCCCAAGTCTTTGGGAAATCCGCCCATCCTCACTATCATGGCTCTGGCCAAGAAAATCAGCAAAATTATCATGGCGTGATGATGAAAGATTATTGGAGATGGTATCGCATGACGATTTATATCGCCCTATTACGAGGCATTAATGTAGGTGGAAAAAACAAGGTTAAGATGCCAGATTTAAAACGCATATTTGAAGCAATGGGTTTTAGTCGGGTGGAAACCTATATTCAAAGCGGCAATGTTCTCTTTGAATCAAATGAAAAAGAAGATACCCTGGGTAAGAAAATTGAAGATGAGATTAAAAAAAATTTTGGATTTTCCGTCGCTGTCGTTTTGAGAACAGCCGCCGAGTTAGAATGGATGATCCGCGCTTGTCCATTTTCGGAAGAAGAAATCAGGGAAGCAGAGTCGTCAAATTCAGAAGGAGAAAGCCTGTATGTCTCCTTGTTGACCCAAGCCCCGACACAAGAAAAAATTGAGTACTTGGATACTTTCAAAAGTGAAAGCGATGAGTACCGGATCATAAATCGGGATATGTATCTTTTATTTCGTCATAGTATTCGAAATTCGAAGCTTGCCAATCATCTTCAGAAGCTGGACGTACCGGCAACTGTGCGTAACTGGAAAACAATTAACAAACTTTATACATTCGTGAAAGATAGGGCAGATAGCTGATTTAGATATTTTGATTCCTAAAAGGCAGATGAAATTTTGCCTCTTGGTGATTTTTAAGAAAAAGTGGAACTTTGATCAGCTGGATAGCCGTAATGACAAGCAAAAGCATAACGGCAACATAGTAAGTACGCATGGCATCCACACTGCTCTTTGCAATAAAGACGGCACTGCCGCCGGCAATAAGGGCGAATGAAAAAAGTTGCATATGTCCATAAAAGCAAAATGCTTTCGTTTTGACAACCCATATGAAAAGAAAAAGAATCGCAAGAACCGCAAGGACACCCAGCATCATTTGGCAGTCCCCAAGCAGCCTGTCCAAAGGTAGTTCCGCCTCCCAGGTACGGTTTTTGAATAAGGCAATTCTCATCATAGTCATATACTTATGGGATAATCTTTCTACAACAAAAATGCATATAAAAAGCAGGATTTGGATCACAGTAAAAAAAGCAAATACGGATTTCTTCATAAAGCACCTCAATCATAAGATAAGTACAGCTTTCATTTATCAATATATCTTAATTATAGCTTTGAATCAAACAGAATCGATGGGATGGGATCATAAATAAACAGGTCTTTTACGAATATAAAATAATTTTTTGAATGATAAGTTTATCATTTAAATTATTGATTGGACAAGATTTATGTTTGGTCGTAAAGTGGAAACGTTATTGGTTTTTACAATTATAAAAAAGAAAGAGGTAAGATGATGTTTAAGAAAAAAGAGATACTATTATTGCTCATTCTGATAGTAGCGGTATTCGTTCTGTCTGGGTGCGGCGAAAAAGCAGAGACTTCAGCCGATCAAACTACTGACCAAACTCAGGATCAAACCGCGGCTCCGGTCCCTGTCAATACCAGCGACTGGGCAAGCGCGCCGAACGGTCGGATCTTGGTTTCCCCTCAATGGCTGAATGCAGTAATAAAAGGTGAACCGGCTGATACTTACCAAAACAACAAATACATGATTTTGGAAGCCTCCTGGGGACCCACTTCGGATGATTATAAAGCAGGTCATATACCTGGTGCTTATCATTTTAATACCGACAACATTGAAACGGAAGAGAATTTCTGGAACATTGGGCCTATTGATCATGTGAAAGCCAGCTTAACCGCTGCGGGTATTACAAGTGATACCACGGTGATTGTTTATGGGAATAATCCTACAGATCTTGCCGGTGCTGCCCGGGTGGTATTTGCTTTGATGTGGGCCGGTGTTCAGGATGTACGTTTATTAGACGGCGGATTAACTACTTGGAAATCTGCAGGTTATCCAACCGAAACGAAGGATAATCAGCCTACCCCGGTAGCTGATTTTGGTGTAGAAATACCGCAACATCCGGAATATATTATTGCCACTCCTAAAGAAGTATTAGAAGCGCAAAAAGATAAGAATTTCCGTTTAATCAGTATTAGAACCTGGGAAGAGTTTATCGGAGAAACCAGTGGTTATGATTACATAAAAGGGGCAGGCGAACCGAAAGGTGCGGTATGGGGCCATTGTGGCAAAGATACTTTTGGCGTGATGACAGATTATGTTCATGACGATGGAACTTTCAAATCCTTTAGCGAAATCGAGCCGATGTGGGCAGACTGGGATATATCTAAGGATACTATCAACAGTTTTTACTGCGGGACAGGTTGGAGGGCTTGTGTACCTTGGTTAATGGCGTATATGCAAGGTTGGGATAATATCACGCTATATGACGGCGGTTGGTATATGTGGGAAATGGATAAGAGCCTGCCCGTACAAAAAGGAGATCCCAGAACAGAATAATTTTTACGCTTATCAAAAGCAGATGCGTTGGACCAGATTCTACGCCTCTGCTTTTTTTAAATTCCATGAAATGCTGCCGGAAGAAGAGGAGTTTTATGCTTTGTGTAGAAATATTGTGGAAATATATTGAAGTTTATCAAGCGCTGAGCAGCTTTAAACGTTTCCTGAATGGGCTTGTGGCAGAGGAGATTGTGGCAGGTTTAGATAAATCGGCACAGGGTAGTCATCTCTAATGGGCACCTTTTGGTCCAGCCTTCAGATCAGGTAGCTGAGGTTTTTGAAAAAATACCAATAATCAGATTTTTTTATTGACCTTGAGTGTATTTTGATAGTAGTATATAAGTAAGAATTATCAATAACTGGAATAAAAATGAGTATGTGAGTATGATGGATGCGGGAGAGTTTTTCGAGACACCGAAGGAGCAAACTGCTGAACAGCCAAATCAGCGGTGAAACTTTCAGGTTTCAGGACCGTATCCGGACTCGACTCTGGAAAGTCGGAAGACACCGAAGGAGCAAACCGGAAACGGTTAATCTCTCAGGTCAGAAGACAGAGGCACGGCGGCGAGTGTATGCTGCTGTGCCTTTTTATTTTATAAATCCAAATATAAAATCAAAAATGTCTGGATGAAGGATTTCGGGAGATACCCTTTGGGGAGCCGAAGAAGCAAGTTGTGAAACCGTCTTTTCACAATGAACCTTTCAGGCAAAAAGACCGGATCTAGACAGGTCTCTGAAAAGCCGGACCACCGGCACCGAAGGAGCAACACTTCACCAGATGGGGTGGAATCTCTCAGGTTAGAAAACAGAGAAATGACGAAATAATGTCATTCTCTGTTTTTTTATTTCAAGAAAACATGGAGATTAGCTGGGGGAAGGGGGAGGATCGGGACCGACAATTGTTTTATTTTTTAAAAATTTTTAAACAGTAGAGCGTTTTTAATGGTAAAATTGGGAGGGAGATTAATGAAAAGAATCCTTATTACAGACGGTTTGGAACAAGACGCAGTGGCACAATTAAGAGACAACGGTTTTGAGGTAGTGGAACAATTTTATCCGGAAGAGGAGTTAAAGGAAGAGATTAAGAAATATGATGCCGTGGTGGTACGATCGGCAACCAAAATTAGAAAACCTGTGATTGACGCTGCCCTGGAAACCGGCCGGCTTCAGTTGATTATTCGAGGCGGCGTAGGGACGGATAATATCGATGTGGCGTACGCCAATGAAAAGGGAATTGCCGTAAAAAACACGCCGAATGCCAGCAGTGCCTCTGTAGCAGAACTTGTGATCGGCCATATGTTTAATATTGCCCGGTTTATCCATGCGTCAAATTATTCCATGAGACTGGGGCAGTGGAATAAAAAGGCTTACGAAGGAATTGAACTGGCCGGCAAGACTCTGGGACTGATCGGCTTTGGACGCATCGCCAAGGAAACGGCAAAAAAAGCGGATGCCCTGGGGATGAAAGTGGTTTATACCGACTTATTGGGGCCTGATCCCAATTATCCCCAGTATCAATATCTGCCCATGGAAGAGCTGATGCAGGTTGCAGACTTTATTTCGGTGCATGTTCCGGGCTCAAAGGATAAAACCCCTCTGATTGGTGAAAAGGAATTTAATAAGATGAAAGACGGGGTTTATGTGATTAATGCGGCTAGAGGCGGGGTCGTATGCGAGGAGGCGCTGCTTTCCGCCTTGGATTCCGGAAAGGTTGCTGCCGCCGCCCTTGATGTCTATCAAGAAGAGCCCACAAAAAATGAGAAGATCTGTACACATGAAAGGATTTCCCTGACCCCTCATTTGGGCGCATCGACCAATGAGGCCCAGCAGAGAGTGGGCAAAGAAGTAGTCCAGATCATCACAAACCATTTTAGCTGCAAATGATGATGTGATCAAAAAAGAAAAGGAGTGACAAAATGGCAGTTCTCAAACCCTTTAGAGCGCTTAGGCCGATCCCTTCCCTGGCAAGCAAGGTGGCCGCTTTACCATATGATGTCATGGACAGCGCCGAGGCTCGTCTGATGGTAAAAGGAAATCCCTATTCCTTTCTTCATGTGGATAAAGCGGAAATAGACCTGGATCCGGCTGTTGACCTGTATGATGGTCAAGTATATGAAAAAGCAAAAAAAAATCTGCACAAGATGGTTGACGCAGGAACCCTGGTTCAGGATGACCAGAGATGTTTCTATATCTATCAGCAAACAATGGATGGCCGGGCGCAAACCGGTTTGGTGGGCTGTACTTCCATTGATGATTATCTGAATAATATCATTAAAAAGCATGAACTTACCCGGGCAGAAAAGGAGCAGGACCGGATCCGTCACGTGGATTGCTGCAACGCCAATACGGGGCCCATCTTTTTGACCTACCGGGCCCAAGGGGAAATCAATCAAATCATCGAAGATTGGATGGGCGGGCACAGCCCGGTTTGCGATTTTGTTTCGGAAGACGAAATTGGTCACCGGGTCTGGGTGATCGACCATGCTTCCACCATTACCCAGCTGATCAGGGCCTTTGAGCAAATAGAAACTTTGTATATTGCGGATGGGCATCACCGGGCTGCTTCCGCTGTGAAAGTGGGTTTGAAAAGAAGAACACAATTTCCGCAATTCCGGGGCGATGAGGAGTTCAACTTTTTCCTGGCAGTGCTCTTTCCCGATGAACAGCTACATATTATGGACTACAACAGGGTGGTCAAAGATCTAAACGGCCATACACCGGATCAGTTTCTGGAAAAGGTAAAGGAGAAGTTCACTGTTTTGGCTTACCAGGGAACCGGGCCATGCCGACCTCCGGAAAAGCATTCCTTTGGCATGTATCTTGGGGGTCAGTGGTATTTATTAAAGGCAAATGAGGGAACATACCAAGAAAATGATCCTATGGACAGGTTGGATGTCTCTATTTTGCAAAACAATATCTTGACTCCCATCTTAGGAATAGAGGATCCCCGGACCGATAAAAGGATCGATTTCGTGGGCGGCATAAGAGGACTGGAGGAATTGGAACGGCGGGTCCAGGCAGGGATGCAGGTGGCTTTCTCCATGTTTCCCACGACCATTGACGATTTAATGGCCATTGCCGATGCCGGGGCAGTAATGCCGCCAAAATCTACCTGGTTTGAGCCCAAATTGAGAAGTGGTTTGTTTATCCATGAATTATCATAAAAAATTTAAAAAAGGAGAATGATCATGAGTAGAGTTTATAATTTTTCCGCAGGTCCCGCCATGCTTCCGGAACCCGTGTTGATGAAAGCGGCGGAAGAGATGCTGGACTACAATGGATCCGGGATGTCCGTAATGGAAATGAGCCACCGGTCAAAAGTTTATCTCTCCATTATTGAAAACGCTGAAGCACTGCTCAGAAAACTGATGCATATTTCGGACGACTATACGGTATTGTTCCTTCAGGGCGGAGCTTCCCAGCAATTTGCCATGATTCCCATGAACCTGCTGGGCGGGAACCGAAAAGTTGATTTTATCCATACCGGGACCTGGACGAAAAAAGCGATGACGGAAGCGAAGCTTGTTGCTAACGTCCATGTGGCGGCTTCCTCAGAAGATAAGAATTTTTCTTATATCCCGGAAAATTATACCTTTTCCCCCGATGCCGATTATGTCCATATCTGTACCAATAATACGATTGAGGGCACGGTATTCACCCACATTCCCGACACGGGAAATATTCCTTTAGTCGCCGACATGTCCAGCAACATAATGTCGGAGGAAATCGACGTAACAAAATTTGGCCTGATCTTCGCCGGCGCTCAGAAAAATTTGGGACCTTCCGGACTGACGGTGGTGATTGTCCGGAATGATCTGGTGGGCAAGCACGGGGAGAATACGCCGGTGTTTTTCCGCTATGAAACCCATGCCAAAGAAAAGTCCATGTACAATACACCCCCCTGCTATAGTATTTATATTGCCGGTTTGGTGTTTGAGTGGATGGATCAATTGGGTGGGGTAAAAGCGATGGAAGAGATAAACAGGGAGAAAGCCCAAATCTTATATGATTTTATTGATGAATCCGAAATGTTCACCTCTCCCGTAGACCCACGCTATCGTTCCCTGATGAATATACCTTTTGCTGCTCCTAATGATGAATTGAATAAAAAGTTTATCTCGGAAGCGGGCAAAGCGGGATTGTTAACTCTGGCCGGACACAGGTCGGTAGGGGGAATGCGGGCCAGCATTTATAATGCCATGCCGGTAGAAGGTGTCCGGAAACTGGTTGCGTTCATGAAAAAATTTGAAATGGAAAATAAATAAAAAGGCTTTATGCGTTGGAACCTTGGTGAAGAGCCAGGGTTCTTTTGCTACCCGAAGATAAAATTTGAACGGACCGGCTGAAATGTGGAACATTTTGATTTTTCAGGGCGTCTAATTTGCAATATAATGCATCATGAGGAGATGGCTTTTTATGAAAAAACGGTTTTGCTTACCCGGCATTTTCATCTTGTTGTTTGCTTTAAGTGTGCAGTGTGCCTTTGCTGATGATACCGGAACGCTTGCCCTAAAATTAAATGCACGCCCCCTTGAGACGAAGGCTGTGATCCATGAAGGCAGTCTTTATCTTCCCCTTCGCCCTGTTAGTGAGTCCTTGGGTTATGAGGTAAAATGGACACAAGGGGATCAGACAGTCATGATCAGTGCAAAAGACAAAGTCATCTTGCTGAATTTCAAAGATGGGAAGATGGCGGTGGATGATCATGATTCTTACATCACAGAGGGTCCCCTTTTTATTAAAGGCAAGACCTATATGCGGGCTGATTTTTTTTCCGATCACCTTTCTTTGCAGGTACAATGGGATCAAACGAAGGGTGAAGTGGCGCTGAATAGCATCAAGGAAAATGCCGTCTCTATTCGAACCGTAAAAGAGTATTCGGAAACCGAAGGGCTGAAATCGACGGTGCAATATCCTGTGCTTGATGGCCTTGAGAATAAATCAGTGCAGGATGAAATGAATGCGCATTTTAAGCAGTTGGCTGATCAGGCGTATCAAGAAGGGGTCGGAAATGCAGCAGAGCTGGCCCCCTATGTCCGCGAATATCCGGATATGCCCGGCCAATGCGAGACATATTTTAATTATCAGATCAAATACAACCGGAATGATGTCATCGGCCTGGTCTTTCAAAATTACCAATATTCTGGCGGTGCCCATGGCGGTACTCTTCAGACCTCCTATACCATCAATTTAAAAACAGGGATTCAGTATGCTTTAAAAGATCTCTTCCAGGAAAATACAGATTATGTTTCCCTCATCAGCGATCAGGTTAAGAAACAGCTGGAGGAAAGAGATCTAGCCGAAGCTTTGTTTGAACCCTTTGATAAAATTGGCGAGAATCAGTCTTATTATCTTTCCAATAACGGAGTCGTGGTCTATTTCCAGCAATATGAGATTTTGCCCTATGCCGCAGGTATTCAGGAATTTACGGTGGATGCTTCTTCGCTGAACTCTTTGTTCCAATAGCCGGATCTGTGCCGTAACGCTTTTTACCCGATAGCATGGACTGGGCAAAAGGGGGAAAGTATGTATCCAATGAATACACCATAAAAAATTTGAAAGGGGAACCATAGTTTGTCTAAGAAAAATTTATCGGGTAAAATTGAGCTCAGTAAAGAAGCAAGAGAGGATATGATACTGGAAATCAAAACATATTTTCTCAAGGAGAAAGACGAAGATTTAGGGGATTTAGCAGCCGGTCTGATCCTGGACTTTTTCCTGGAGAAACTAGCACCCCACGCTTACAATCAAGGCGTTTATGATTCGTACAAATATATGAGTGAGAGAACGGAAGATTTATTAGGGATTCTAAAGTAACGATCAATCTTGACATAGGGCGCAAAGACCAATCAAAAAATGGCCGCCCGGATCCCGGATGCGTGGACCACCCCAAACAAGAGGCGGGAGATAGTTGTAAAGAAGGTCGAGATTACAATGAATCAGCACAAATCACAGGGTGTGATTGAGCTTGATATCCATGGTATGACCAAATATCAGGCAAAGGTTTACATCGATAGTCAATTAAAGCAGGCTAAGTCAGATATCTATATCATTCGTGTTGTCCATGGCTATCATGGGGGAACACAGCTGCGAGAAATGGTCCGCACAGAATATAAAGGCAATCCCAAAGTTAAGAGGGTGGAGCATGGCTTGAATCCGGGGATTACAGAGCTGATCTTGCGGGAGTTATACTAGGCTGGAGGTCAAAACCTGATGCAATTGTATCAGGTTTTATTTTATCATCATTGAGGGACATGCTACCTATGCCTGTGCCAGAAGAGATGAAACGGCGCCGGGAATAAATCGGCTATTGGAGCAATGACAAAGGAACAAAATTTGCCTTTTCCTCGTCTGTTAATCTAAACATAGGATGTTAAACGGACATACGGATTTCTAAAAAAGGAGGTAACCAACATGAAAATAGCATGGAAAACCGGAGTGCTTGCAATGTTGATCCTGCTTACCCTGTCATGGACAGCTCTCGCCAAAGGAAATGATATCCAAGTAAAAATAAATTCCTTTGGTGAGTGGGGTGAGATTGTCCAAAACAGCCTGGAGTTCGGGGATCAGGAAAAACCAAGAATAGAGCAGGGAAGAATATTCATTCCCTTGCGAAAAATTGCGGAGAACTCTGGATATACCGTCTTATTTGATGGAGAAGCCAAGAGAGTTGATCTGCTTGACCGCTATGGGAAGAAGATTGAATTGACTTTGTTCAGTAAAAAAGCGACAGTGAACAACAAAACGGTAGATTTGGATGTGCCTGCTAAAATGATTAACCGGGTAACCTTTGTTCCCCTTCGATTTATCAGTGAGAGTTTTGATCAGGTAGTGAAGTGGGATCCTGCAACGCGTACGGTATTTATTGACAATTTCATCATTTCTACACCGGATTATCTCTTTAATCAAAAAACATTGGAATTAAGCAAGCGGGATGAATCGGGTAAAGGACAGCATCTGGTGCTGGGGAAGATCCCCATGAGTGTGGATTGGGTCAGTATGTACGTAACAAAGACCAAAAACGGAAATGATGTCATTGTCATCAATAATAATTCCGGGGCACCTCATTTGTACTATGATATCCATACCATCTACGTTTCAGGAAACGAGATCATCGATCAAAGTGTGGTAAATGCTTTATTTCCCGGGAAGGCAGTCATTAGTTCAGATGGAGAAAAGGTTGCGATGGGGGATGGAAAAATAGTCCGGGTTTATGACGACAAAACGAAAAAGGTGCAATATGAATATGATCTGCTAGCCCTTTTTGAAGCAGAAAAAGATCCCAATCAGGGTGGCTCCTGGGAAACAACCTATGCGATTTTAGGTTTCGGAGATCATTATATTTTGGTGAAAGATACATATAAAATGCTGACCAAAATGATTTACTTAGATACTAACAAAATTGTAAATGTTTATGAAGCGGTTCTGTCAAAAGAGGAGCAGGAAGAGGCGTTGAAAAATGCAGGCCCCTTCGGAAGTGGAGATCGTTTAGAATTTATTGAAGAAGAGAACGGGAAGTTAATTTTTAGTAAATCCTACTATGAGGCACCTTATATAAAAACAAAAAAAGTAGAGTATAGTCTGGAAAGTTTATAAAAAAGCAGGTCTGGCAATGTCCGAACAGCCTTTAGAGCATGTTTACTATTTTCAAAAGGAGTTGTGGAAAGAATGAAAAAGCTTTTCTCGGGAATTTTTCTTACCGGGATGCTCCTATGTGCAGCGTTGCCTGCCTATGGAGCAAACATTCAAATCAACGTGGACAGTGTTGCTATTACCTCCGATGTGGCGCCTGAAACCGTGAACAATCATACCATGGTGCCTTTACGGGTGATCAGCGAAAATCTGGGTGCTAAGGTTACTTGGGCGAATTCCGAAGTGACTCTCTCTAAAAGCGGCCTGCAGGTGATGTTAAAATTGAGCGACGGCGCGGCGGTGCGAAACGGCGAAACGGTACTGCTTGATGCCAAACCATATTTAAAGAATAGTCGTGTCATGGTTCCCCTGCGCTTTCTGGCAGAAACATTCGGCTGCGCTGTCAATTACAAAGACCGCGTCGTCACCGTGGATACGGAGCCATTGATCATAGATGGGGTACAAGTGAAAGCATTGCAACAAGAATACCACATGACCATGGGCGGCGTAGTGCAGCAGATCAAAGGAAATGCGTATAACAAAGCCATTTATGATCTGGTTTTAGAAAACAAAGGCAGCCAGGCAGAAGCTCCGGCCAAGTATTCCTGGATGGTCGATATCGACACACCTGGCGCTTATTATAAAATTGGCCAATATGATTTTTTGGATCTAAATGGGAACAGCATCCAACGCTTTGATATTTATGGTTTGATTGAAGCGCTTCCCGCGGAAATTTTGGCCGGATATCCCAAGGCTTTGATTTATGACGCTACCGGGAACCAATGGTATTTGTTTAGCGATACGGCCATTCAATCCATCAATCAGTTAATTGATACGGCCACAAAGAACGGCTTCCTAACAGTAATCAGCAATACGGTGGTGTGAGAGAACTCTGTCATGTGAAATAGGGGATAGGGATAATTAATCTTGCAATGAAAAGGAGGCCTTTTAGCAGTGAATAAAAAGTGGCTTGTCGAGATGATGACAGTTGTGCTGATTGTAGCAATTCTCGCAAGTGTAGCTTTTGCAGATCGTGCGCTCAGTCTGGGAAAGACGGCAGAACAGGAAAAGATGCCGGATTCTCTGCCCCAGGTCCTCCCAGACCTTTTCCGGAATCTGGCCGGTAAGTTTGAAGGTATCGATATCCCTATTTACCTGCCTGCTTACCTTCCCGGTACTGGTCCTTACGGTGTAGCCAACTTTATAGCAACAAAGAATAGCTACAGCTTTGAAGTTATAAAAGTAGATAATTCTAACTTATCGGAAACCGCTAAACCTATTTCTATGGCCGATAGCGTAGTTTTCATATCAGCTTCGGGAACTCCTTTTGCTCCCTACCCTACCGAGGAGCAGCTTTTTGCCAAACCTTCCGGAACCGTGCAACTAGACGGGACAGCGGTCAACTCTTATGAAAATGGCATGGAGGTTACCTGGTCTAAGGGGAACTGGGAGTTTTTTGCCGTGGGTCAAGCAGAGCAAGAAGGCTTTCGTGTCGCCAGGGAAATGATGCAGGCTCTCCCCGCTGACGAGGATTTAGTGCCGGGTGGGATTCGGGGTAAGTTACGGGTCAGCCAGTTAGGCAATTCCATCTATGTCACAGCCAGTTGGACTTATGACGGCAAAATCTGGTATATCCTGGATGGAAGGAGTTCTCCCGGTGAGAGGATGAAGATGCTGCAATCCGTAACCAGATTGGCGGAGCAACAAGAAGCAAGGGAGGGGTATTACCCCCGGGTGCCTGAAAAAATTACCACTCCGGAAATGGCTGTGCAGGCCTATTTCGATGCCTTGTATTTTGCCAATAACCTTACCCTTGATCAAATGGCTGCCGTAGGGGGGACTCTGGGAATGGAAAAAGAGCCGTATCCGGCGGCTTACAGCTATTGGAGCAAAGAATGGCAAGGGAAAAACAGTTATGAACAGTTTCTCGCGTCCTGGGCAGGGACTGCCCATGTTGAGCTGTTAAAACTCCTTCCGGCGGGTGAAGAAAAGGCGGAAAAACGTTTTTTTGTGGAATCCAAACACCTTGAGGTGGTGGGTGAAAAGTTGCGCCCGGGTATTTTCTATTATACAGGTTTCTTTACTGTGCGAGAGACACCTGATGGCTGGCGGATCACCGGCGGTGAACTGGAACCGGAAAATCTCGGATGGCAGCTGGGGGGGCATCAACCATGGCGGGGCGATGCCGAGCAGGTAGCCCGTGTTTTAGGATTGGGGGCGAGTATCGATACGCCCCTGGGAGAGGCTGTCACCATAGAGAATCCGGACGGTACGGTAACGGTGAGATTTGTGGATGCCCAAGGAAAAGAAACAGGTGCCGTTACTTTATACAAACCGGAAGATGGTATCTGGCAAGTGATAGATCAATAATGGACACCTCATTGGTTAAATATACCGCAGAAGGAAGCTGACACCTTTGGTATAAAAGCGTAATCAGAGTGGTTTTGAAGAGCCGTGGAGTAAAATCTGCGGTTCTTCTTTATCGTAAGATTATAATATAATTAGTTTAAAAAACTACAGCTTGTTGTGGAATATTTTATGAAGAGTGTATACTAAGCTTATAACGAGACAGAAAGTGGATCAGCTCTAAAGTCATTCTATGAGGTGAAAAATATGCTGATAAAATATCTTGATGCTATTTCCAAAATATTTGATCATGTAGATGCCTTAATTATTATTAATAAGCAGGGGATAGTGGAGTATTCCATTATCTATAATCCGGAAATCCATAGTTTTGTGAATGACGGGTTTGTGGGAAAACATGTTTTTGAAGTTTATCCCTCATTAACTGAAGAGACCAGCAATCACTTTCGGGTGATGAAAAGTGGTCAGCCCATTATCAATGAAACAGAAACCATCACCGATATGAACGGGAAACAAATTACCTTTGTTAATTCTACTTTTCCCATTGAATATAATTCGGAAATTATTGGCACCATCGAAGCATCTGTAATCGCATCGATGGGTGAAAAAATTCCTCATCAGTCTGCGCAGGCAATAAGGGGAGATAAACCATCCCATTCCTTATATACTTTAGACGATATCATTACCATAAATCCGGGTTTGCTGGAAATAAAAGAAAAGATCAGGAGAGTTGCCCATACAGAATCTTCCGTTGTGATATCCGGAGATACAGGGACCGGAAAAGAACTTGTCGCCCAGGCTATCCATAGCCATAGCCAGAGGAGAAGCGAACCTTTTATATCTCTTAATTGTTCAGCTATCCCGGTAACGATTTTGGAAAGTATCTTGTTTGGAACAGTTAAAGGTAGTTTTACCGGGGCAGAAAACAAGAAAGGTTTATTTGAACTGGCGAATAAAGGTACTTTGTTTCTGGATGAACTGAATTCCATGGATATGGCCATCCAATCTAAATTATTAAAAGCGATTGAAGAGAAAAAAATTCGGCGGGTGGGCGGTGAAGAAGAGATTGATATCAATATTCGGTTTATTGGGGCAATGAATGTAAATCCATTTAAAGCCATTGAAAGCGGGTTATTGAGAAAGGACTTGTTTTATCGCCTGAGTGTGATCCAGATCAATATGCCATCCCTTGTAGAAAGGCGGGAGGACATCAATATCTTAGTTGATTTTTTTATGAAAAAATACAATCTGGCCATGAAAAAAAATATTAACCAAATCAGCGATATCGTAAAAGAAACATTTAACAATTATGCTTGGCCAGGAAATGTGAGGGAGTTGAGAAACGCCGTGGAATACGCTTTTAATATGGCCTCCAATAATTTCATTACTTTGAAAGAAATTCCGGAACATATTGTCTATCATAATTATAATAAAATCAAAGATTATCATGTGGGTGCCGGTCAAGAGAAACCTCTCAAGGAAATGGTGGAGTTTTATGAAAAAGAATTGATTACGAATACCTTATCCATAACGAAAAATATCACCCAGGCGGCGAAAAAACTGAAAATAACAAGACAGGCCCTGCAATATAAAATAGAAAAGTATGGGTTATAAAAAATTACTCGCGGAATAAGAAAAACGATGATGTTATTTATCATAAAAGGGAAAAGACAGAAGGCAATAAAACTTGCGAAAATAGGGTAAGTTTTTTTGCCTTTATTTTTGTTGATATCAGTGCTAAGAAGCGGGAAAGGGTAATTTACCGCACTCTTCCTGGGAAATCAACCTTTGAGTTTGCTTTGGCACAATAGTTGCATTAAGATACCGCAATCAGCTGATTTATTATTTAAGTTTTGGAGGTAATTACTCATGCGAGCGTTCAAAGAAATCTCCCTTTGGAAGGATGTATCAGAGGAAAAATGGCATGATTGGCATTGGCAGATCGCTAATCGCATTACAAATCTAACACAATTAAAACAAGTTATCAATCTGACTAAGGAAGAGGAACGGGGTATTCATGATTGTTTAAAAAGTTTACGGATGGCGATCACGCCCTATTATGCAACACTGATGAGTCCTAGTGATCCCAAATGCCCTGTCCGCTTGCAGGCAGTTCCCACAGAACCGGAGCTCGTGCGCAATTCTGACGATTTAGATGATCCGACTTTTGAAGATATTGATTCCCCGGCACCCCATTTAACGCATCGATATCCGGATAGAGTGCTTTTTTTGGCTACCGATCAATGTTCCATGTATTGCAGGCATTGTACACGCAGGCGCCTTGTCGGATCACAGGATGGAGCATATGGACCGGAAGAATTGGAAGCTGCATTTCAATATCTTCAAAAGACACCCCAAGTCAGAGACGTGGTTGTCTCTGGGGGAGACCCATTAACACTCAGTACGGAAAGGCTGGAACAGATTATTAAAAGGCTGCGGGCAATTCCACACATGGAAATAATTCGCATCGGAACCAGGGCCCCGGTTGTTATGCCTCAGAGAATCACGGATGAATTGTGTGACATGCTTCATCAATATCATCCGATCTGGCTGAATACGCATTTTAACAACCCCAAAGAAATAACGGCAGAATCTGAGCAGGCGTTAGCGAAGCTTGCTGATGCAGGAATTCCCCTGGGAAATCAGTCGGTGCTGCTCAAAGGGGTTAATGATTGCCCGAATATAATGAAAAAATTAGTTCAAACACTAGTCAAGAATCGTGTTCGCCCCTATTATTTATACCAGTGTGACCGGTCGGTAGGCATCCAACACTTCTGTACCTCGGTGGGAAAAGGGATAGAAATAATGGAAAGCTTGAGAGGTCATACATCCGGATTAAGCATACCAACTTATGTGATCGAGGCGGTGGGAGGTGGGGGCAAATGTCCGGTTTTGCCTCAGTATCTAATTTCCCGAAATGACCGAAAAGTAATTTTAAGAAATTTCGAGGGTGTGATATCGACCTATACCGAACCCGAGGATAATCGAAGTGTCTGTGATTGCGAAGACTGTCAGGCTGAAAGGGCAAAAAAGGAGTTAAACGGCCTGAGGAACTTTTATACAGATCGAAAAATAATGATGGAGCCAGGTGAGCTGCCAAGAGCAAAGAGAAGAAAAAATGCGGGTCCTGTAGCATAGGGACCCTTTTTTATACTCGGATAGTATTAAACGTCTCGATAATTTCAGGATTATTGGTTACGAGGTCAAAAACCTGTTCTACAGTGAGGGTGGTCACAATACACAGGGCCAGAGCTATATAGTTACGAACATTTCTATTTTTCACTTTCGTCTCCTCCGATGCTAGATACTGTCTGTAATTAATAGTGCCCTGACTAGCCAAAATTAAACTATTAACTTTATGTCACTTTATCCATTTTTTGAGCCGGCGCACGGCCCAATTGATTAGTAAGGCCTGAACATGTCCGAAAGCAGCCAGTATTTTTTCTCTATGAATGTTATACTAAAAGCGAGGTGAAATAGATGGCCAAAAAAGAAATACAACCGATCCTTTTAGACGACAAAGCGTGCTATGCTGCTTTAAGTGCGCATGATACGCGCTTTGACGGCCGTTTTTTTGTTGGTGTTTCTTCTACCGGCATCTATTGTCGTCCGGTCTGCCCGGTAAAGCTGCCTAAGGAAGAAAATTGTTCCTATTTTGTCAGTGCGGCTGCAGCTGAAGCGGCGGGATACAGGCCATGCCTCAGATGCCGTCCGGAATTGGCGCCGGGCCTGGCTCCGGCGGGTGCTGTAGCCCGGATTGCCCGTAAGGCCGCATTCATCATGGAAGAGGATTGTTTGACTGACCATAAGATCTCTGACCTGGCCCATATGCTGGGGATTACGGATCGGCATTTGCGCCGGGCTTTTTCTGCTGAATACGGGGTGTCTCCCGTGCAATATCTGCAGACTTGGAAATTGCTTTTGGCAAAAAATTTGCTTACCGATACCCAACTTTCCGTAACGGAAGTAGCATTGATCGCAGGTTTTGGCAGTATCCGCAGATTTAATGATCTGTTCAAAAAGCATTACCGGTTTACGCCGAGCCAGCTCAGGGGTATAGGCAAAAATGTTCCGGAAAATCAGGAGGGAATTACCCTGCCCCTGGGCTACCGGCCTCCCTATGCATGGGATCAGCTGATTTCCTTTCTTGCCGCTCGTGCCGTGCCGGGTGTGGAAAGTGTGAGAGACGGTGTTTACCGCCGCACAGTAACGATCCAGAACGGGGAAGCCAGTTATCAGGGCTGGGTCTCCGTTGCCAATATGCCGAAGAAAAATTCTCTTTCCGTTACCCTGGCTCCGGTACTTTTACCCGTTTTATCCCGGGTGCTGGCACGGATAAGAGGTCTTTTTGATGTAAATAGCAGTCCCCTGGAAATATCTGAAAAGCTCACAATTATGAATGCGCTTGTGCCGGATATCTGCATGCCGGGGATCCGCTTACCGGGGTGTTTTGATCCCTTTGAAATGTCAGTGCGCGCCGTTTTGGGGCAGCAGGTGACGGTTCAGGCTGCACGTACGCTGGCCATGCGTTTCGCCGCTGCCTTTGGTAAGAAAATCCTGACTCCCTTTGAAGAGCTGAACGTGACCTTTCCCGGTCCGGATCTTATTTATGGCCTTGAAGCTCCCATCGAAAACCATTTGGGTCCTCTAGGCATAACAGGCGCGCGCGCACGTTCCATTTTTGCTTTGGCCGAAGCTTTAGTGACCGGCTCGATTTCATTTTCCCAGCGTGCCGACCCGGAGCAGGAGATGGAAAAGCTGCTCAAACTTCCCGGATTTGGTTTGTGGACCGTCCAATATATTGGCATGCGTGCCCTTAACTGGCCGGATGCTTTTCCTCATACCGATTATGGAGTAAAGAAGGCACTTTTCGGCATGACACCCAAGGAGATTTTGGATGTATCGCAGGCATGGAGACCGTGGCGCTCCTATGCAACCATTACCTTATGGAGTTCACTGGAGAAAAAGATAAAAATTAAGAAGGGGTTGGGAAAATTATGATCTATACTTGTACCGTCGATACGCCTTTAGGGGCGATGACGGCTTCCGCGGAAAAAGGAGCGCTCACCGGATTATGGTTTCTGGGAGAAAAATACTATCCGCCTAAAACAGACACATGGGTGAGTGCGCCTGATGATACTGTTTTTCAGGCATTGCAAGTTTGGTTGTCGGATTATTTTTCCGGTAAGAATTCCAAACCTAACCTGCGGCTTGATCCCCAAGGAACGCCTTTTCAGAAAACTGTTTGGGAGATCCTTTTAAAAATCCCTTATGGGCAAGTTACTACTTACGGCGAGATTGCAAAGAAGATTGCCCTGCTGCGGGGAGTGCCCTCTATGTCTGCCCAAGCTGTAGGCGGTGCCGTGGGGCATAACCCTATTTCTATCCTGATTCCATGCCACAGGGTCATTGGCTCCAATGGAAGCCTCACGGGTTATGCAGGAGGTATTGACAAAAAGAAGGCCTTACTTGAGCTGGAATATGTAGATCTGGACCGTCATTTTGATACGAAAAACCGTGGATAAAATAAGTCCACGGTTCTTTTTCTGATGATTTTCGGGTCAGATACTACTACTTCTTTACCAGTTGATCGATAGCTTTCTGGATGTCTGCCGCCAAGGGAACCTCTAGAATGATTTCTTTTCCACTGCGCGGGTGGATGAAGCATAGCCTGTCGGCGTGCAGCGCCTGCCGGTCTATCCATGGTGAAGGAAACCCGTATAGGAGGTCGCCGCATACCGGGTGGCCGAGAAAGCTCAAATGCACCCGGATCTGATGGGTGCGGCCGGTCTCCAGTTTTAGGGAGAGCAAGGTGTGTCCCGGATATCGATCAAGGACTTTGTAATGGGTGACCGCCGGACTTCCCTCTTGATGGACTACTCTCCGGCGCCTTTCCTCATCGGGCCGGGCAATGGGCTGGTCGACACGACCACAGTCTTTGGCCAGCTCGCCTTCGACCAAGGCGATATATCTTCGCTCAAGGATGCGGCCCTTTCTCTTATTAAATATACTCTGGTGGGCAAACTGGCTTTTCCCGATGAGGACCAATCCAGAAGTGTCCCTATCCAGGCGGTTTATGGGGCGAAAAAGGGTGTTCCGGCCCAATCCCTGCCAGTAATAGGTGACCGCATTAGCTAAGGTACCGGTACCTCCCATTTTGGAGGGGTGCGTGGACATCCCCGGAGGCTTGTTCACCACCAGAAAGTCCTCATCTTCGTAAACGATGTTCAGGGGAATAGGCTCCGGAATGATTCTGTTCTCCTCGGGAAAGTCCATATCAATGATAACCAAATCTCCGGAATGGATGCGGCAGTTCGTGCGGGCCGTGTACCCATTTACCTTTATTTTACTCTGCTGTTTGAGCTTTACCACCAGAGCATGGGATAATGAAAGTTTCCCGTACAGGATATCACGCAGAAAAGTATCCTCATCGAGAGCATCTGCGGTGTATGTTAGCTGTGTATGATTCAATTTTTCCTCACTTTTTACAATTTGTCCTTCTTATTTCCGATTTTAACATAAATACGGGTGACATGAAAGTTTGGAGAAGGGGAAGTTACGATTGACACTGAAGTCATTTTCGTCTATTATATATGGGATTATTTGCAAAAATACATAATGAGAAGAGGTAATTTATGCTCTTACCGCTTAGTCAAATACCTGAACTTAGTCCAAATCTTCAGGCTTTTTCACTGGTTCATGAATTCATGTCCCGATGCGAACAACTGCGCGTCAAAGTTTTCGAGCAGCGTGGTGCTACGGTGATCGACTGCGGCGTTCATGTCGAAGGAGGCCTGGAAGCAGGAATTCTATTTTCTAAAATTTGCCTGGGCGGATTAGCCGACGTTAAATTGAACTGGGCAGATATCAACGGACTGCGCTTCCCCGCGGTGGAAGTATTTACCGATCATCCCATCCGTGCTTGCATGGCTTCCCAATATGCCGGCTGGCCCATTAAAAGTGGGAATCAATTATTCATGGGTTCCGGACCGGCCTGTGCCATTGTTCATCGGGGCAGTCTATTTCGCATGCTGGGCTATGAAGACCGCTCCGAGATTGCCATCCTCTGTTTAGAATCTCATAAACTGCCTACGCATGATGTGATTGAGCACATTATTGAGGCATGCTGCTGCAAGCCGAAGAATCTTTATGTTTTGGTGGCTCCTACCACCTCCCTGGTGGGAACAGTTCAGGTGGCGGCACGGGCCTTGGAAACGGGATTATTTAAACTGAGAAGAATCGGTTATGATTTGGGAAAGATCCTCTCCGGTGGCGGCGTTTGTCCCGTTTCCCCCGTAGCGCACAATACGCTTAGTGGGTTAGGACGAACCAATGATGCCATCTCTTATGGGTCAACGGTACTTTGTAACCTTCGCGATGAGGATGAAACATTAAAGCAGGTAGTGAAGCAAGTTCCGTCCTGTGCTTCGGCAGAATATGGGCGGGCTTACATGGAAATCAGCACAGGCCACGATAATTTTTTTAATCTAAGCCCGGATCAGTTTAATCCTGCTGTCGTGTGGTTATGTAATCTGAACAGCGGGAACTCATTTCATGCCGGAGTTTTACGGCCGGATGTTTTGTCCCGGTCATTTGGTTTAGAATATGCGGATCCGGAGGGGGAGAGAAGTTAAATTAGAAGCTATTGATTAACGGATGGTACCACTTTATAATAATATAGTATAGTGTTTTGTTATTTTATGTAGTACGGATTATTTTTAAATATAAAATACTTCATGTTTGTAGAACGGGAGGATAGATCAATCATGCCTATTACGGAAATATTATCACATAATGCCGAGGCGTATGGACAGGAGATATGCCTGACAGAGATTAATTTGGATCTCCAGGACAGTCACCATGTGATCTGGCGGGAGTATGAACTGATTGAAAACAACCCGGCCGGTGAATACCGGCGGGAAATGACCTGGCGTGTTTTTGACGAGAAGGCAAACCGCATGGCCAACTTATTGCTGAAAAGAGGCATCAAAAAAGGGGACAAGGTAGCGATTCTTTTAATGAATTGCCTGGAGTGGCTGCCCATTTATTTTGGAATCTTAAAATCCGGTGCCATAGCAGTTCCCTTGAATTTTCGTTACACGGCAGAAGAAATAAAATATTGTTTGGATTTATCCGAAACCATTGCCCTGATTTTCGGGCCTGAGTTTATTGGCCGGATCGAAACCATTTATGATCAGATCCCTAAAGTGAAGACACTTTTATTTGCCGGGGAAAACCGTCCTACTTTTGCGGAAAACTATGACCGCCTTACGGCCAATTGTTCCTCCGAAGCCCCCTATATTGAACTGAGAGACGAAGATGATGCAGCCATTTATTTCTCCTCAGGGACGACGGGATTTCCCAAGGCAATTTTGCATACGCACCAAAGCCTGATGTCGGCATGTATGACGGAAAATAAACATCACGGTCAAACCCGGGAAGATAATTTTTTATGCATTCCGCCCCTTTATCATACCGGCGCCAAGATGCATTGGTTCGGTAGTTTGCTCTCCGGGAGCAAAGCCGTATTGCTGCGCGGAATTAAGCCGGAATGGATCCTAAAAACAGTCTCAGAAGAAAAGATTACTATTGTTTGGCTTTTAGTTCCTTGGGCCCAGGACATTCTGGACGCCATTGAAAGAGGAGATGTCAGGCTGGAAGATTATGACCTTTCCCAGTGGAGACTGATGCATATCGGTGCCCAACCGGTTCCCCCCAGCTTAATTCATCGTTGGAAAAAGTATTTTCCCCATCATCTTTATGATACGAACTATGGCCTGAGTGAATCCATCGGTCCCGGGTGTGTCCATTTAGGGATTGAGAATATTCATAAAGTCGGTGCCATCGGCATACCGGGTTACAATTGGGAAGTCAAGGTTGCCGACGAGGACGGATGCCCTGTACCCCAGGGACAGGTGGGAGAATTGGTGGTCAAGGGCCCGGGCGTAATGAAATGTTACTTTAATGATCCGGAAGCGACTGTGGCTGTGCTGAAGGACGGCTGGCTTTTTACCGGGGATATGGCACGTATCGATGAAGATGGTTTTATTTATTTGGTTGACCGCAAAAAAGATGTCATTATCAGCGGGGGCGAAAATATCTACCCGGTGCAAATCGAAGATTTTCTTCATGGGCATGGGGCGATTAAGGATGTAGCAGTGATTGGCCTGCCCGACCCGCGTATTGGTGAAATCGCGGCGGCGATCATTGAACTTAAGCCGGGCTGCCAGTGCACGGAAAAAGAAATCATGGCCTTCTGTTCTTCCCTGCCCAGATATAAACGCCCGCGCCAGATCATATTTGATCGTATTCCGCGCAACCCTACCGGTAAAATTGAAAAGCCGAAGCTTCGGGAAAAATATTGCGGGGGAAGCTTAGTGGCAGCCCAAACCCAGAATTGAAAAGGTAGAAAAGAAGAATTGATGCTATCAGCAAGGAATCCTCAATAATAGCATTGGATATGTTCCCGAATACAGTACACGTTGAGACTGTAGTAAAGTTAGAGAAGTTGTAGAATTGAATAATGACAATAGATTACAGCCCTTGAGTGTCAAAATGATGCTCAGGGGTTTTTGCTTGGGATTTGGCAAGAATTTCAGTAGTTATTTTTTGTTGACATATAGTCTAATTGGACTATAAAATATGGTAGTCTAATTAGACTATACATCAATTTCAAGTCCGTTCGGGGGCTCCAAGTTGATTCTATCTATGGTGAAATGAGGAAAAGAGTGTTTATATATCTGTCAGCAGACTTGAAATACAGTCTGCTTTTAATATCTTGACAATAACGATATTCGATGTTATCATGCAAACAAATTATATCGATATTCGATATTTATAAAGGAATGATTACATGGCCAGAGAAAAATATCAAACATTAACAGAGCAAATGTTTTATATCCTTATTTGCCTAAAAAATGAGGCCTGTGGTGTTGATATTATGAAAATGGTAGCAGAGCTTACAGATGGCAGAGTGCTCATTGGCCCTGGAACCTTATACAGCTTATTGGATAACTTTGTCAAGGAAAAAATGATTATCGAGACTAAGACGGAAAATCGAAAAAAAAGCTATATTATTACAAATCTTGGTAATGAAATGCTTGAAAAGGAATATCGCCGACTAACAAAGCGGAAAAACGATTACGAAGCACTCGTAAAAGGTGGTGGGCAGTGATGAAAAATAAAGTTAAAAAGGTGATAAATTTTAGATTTGACCGTTATAAGGGCACAGAAATCAAATTGGAGAAACTGGCTGCAAAGGGATTATTTCTGGAGGAGTGCGGTGCCTTTTTATGGACATTTCGAAAAGGAGAGCCGAAGAATTTAAAATACACAGTTACATATTTTTCTGAGGGGTCAGTATTTAATCCCGATATTACTGATAATCAGCAAACGTATTTCGATTATGCCAAGGCTGCCGGTTGGAATTTTGTAACCCAATTCAACCAAATGCAAATCTTTTGCAGCGAAGCTGACAACCCCATACCATTTGAGACGGATGAAAAAGAGAAATTTGACAATATCAAAAGATGTATGAAAAAGAGCTTCCTTCCATCGATAATAGTTATGATTCTGGTTTTTATGTTTAATTTGGTTGTGCAGTTCAATTCATTTCAATTGAATCCAATAGATTTTTTGTCAGATCCCAGTCGATTGTTTTCTGTTGCCATGATTTTGGCGGTTGTTATTTATGAAGTGTATTTCTTGCTGGATTACTTCATTTGGTGTAAACGCTCAGAGCGCTCGATTGCCAGTGGTGGAGAATGTGCTGAAAATATCAGCATGGTGCGCAGAATTGTCCATCTCATCTTTATGAGTTTTAGCTTTGTTAGCTTTGGTTACTTTTTGTATTACCTCGTTTTTAAAATTAGCTGGTTCGGGGTATTCCTATGCATCATACAAATGCCCATTCTGCTGATAGTATTTTGGTTGTCAATCAAATATTTGAAAAAGAAAAAAGCATCGGCTACGATAAATAAAGTGATATCCTTTACTGTGCTGATCATTGCTGATTTTGCATATCTCGCATTCATTGTATTGTTCACGATTAAATTTGGCTTTAATGTAGGTGCTGGCTCGGATTATCGCACCGTTGTTTAGCCGATTACCGCAACAACCAGTCATGAGTACAGGCTGTATAGGGATGATATCCCCCTTACCTGTGAAGCTTTATACGGTGATATTGATTATGACTATTATTCGTATGAAAAAGAGATAGATAGCACATTGTTCCTTACCAAACGCAATTATCGGCAAGATTCATTGCCCGCAAAAGACGCACCTCCGCGGCTCGAATACGATATCTTAGAACCGCAATTTAAGTTTGTTTATCATCTCGCCAAGAAGCATCTGCTTGAGATACCCCAGTGGCGAGAGGATATAAGCTTTGAGTCTATCGACAACGAAATTTTCGGCACGGTAGAAGCTTATCAGCAGCATTATGATGATACGCCAACAGGTGAATACATTTTGCTTTTTGAAAATAAAATTATTGCCCTAAATATGGAAGAATCGCCAACCACAAAACAAATTTCCATCATTAAAGAAAAGTTACGAATTTAACTTTAGAAAGCGAGTGAGCCTGAAAGCGCGGTATAATGATTACAGCAGCAGAAAAACAGGAATTTGGCGGGCAGTTTTGAACTGCGGATTATTTATAGTTTAGGGAGAATGTAATATGAGCAATCAAAATATTTATGATAACCAGGATTTTTTTAACGGCTATCATTCATTACGGAGCAGTAAGGATAATAACTACAACGATTTATTGGAACAGCCTGCAATGGCAGATATGTTGCCGGATTTGACAGGTAAAAAAGTTTTAGATTTAGGTTGCGGCTATGGTCATAATTGTCTTGATTTTATACGAAATGGTGCTGACCGAGTTGTGGGGCTGGATATATCAGAAAAAATGCTTGAAGTCGCCAGGAACGAGTCCAATGATGTAAAGATTGAATATATCAATATGAGCATGACTGAAATATCATCTATCACTGAACGATTTGATTTTGTTTACAGTTCCCTTGCGTTTCATTATATAGAGGATTTTTCAAAGCTTATAAAAGATAGTTATCGCTTGTTAAATTCTGGCGGTTATTTGCTGTATTCACAGGAGCATCCTATTATCACAGCTACGATTGATGATAAAGGACATTTCAATCAAGATGAAACCGGGAACTGCGTATCCTATACTTTCTCAAATTACAATCAAGCCGGGAGACGTGAAATCCATTGGTATGTTGACGGAGTTATAAAATATCATCGTCCTATGGGAGAATTGTTGACTACCATTGCAAAAGCGGGCTTTATTCTGGAAGAAGTTTGTGAACCGACGCCAAAAGATTGGGCGGTCCGCAAACTACCAAGTATAAAAAAAGAATTTTTGAAACCTTGTTTTTTGATTGTGAAAGCAAAAAGGCAATAGAAGATTATCAGCTAATGTGACCAATTTAGCAAGGAGGCTTTTCTATGATAGATTATGGATTAAAAAATAAGGTTGTGTTAATTACTGGTGCAAATAACCCACAAGGTATTGGAGCAGCAACAGCGTATGCTTTCGCGGCAGAAGGAGCAAAAATCATACTTGTATATAAAAAGAATTTCACCCAGGCTATCCCAAAAAATGGTGAGAGAATGAGAATTAAGAACGACGGCATTTCAGGTCAATCTATAACACTGCACCCCCCACGCAGGAGGATGTCGATTATCTGGTAAACCTGCCGAGTCAAGCAAACGTCTACATCGAAACGGACCAGAAGGTTATTTCGACTGTGAAGGAGGAAACCGCGGCCTTCCTTACAGGACAGAAGATAGCGGAAACGACTACCCAATTGATTCAGGACAGGGTGAGCAAATACTTAAATGAATAATACAAAAAACAAGGTGTGGCTTTCCGCCAAGGGGATATCAGAGGGGTATGACATCTTTTTTGCCCACTCAAGGCATGTGGAGAGTATAGTTCTGATGACGAATAGTAGTTTCAAGGGCAAATAAGGCGGGCAAACCACTATATGTAGTGGTTTTGGAGCAAAAAACGATTAAAACGGGCTGAAGAAGTGCATTTTCTGGCCCTTTTTATACATGAATCGGTGATTTTTGGTGATGGCACCCTAGAAGCACACTTTTTATAAATCCAATGGCATCGGGTGAGGAATCGTGATGCCGTTGCCTTAAACTCATGAATCAACCTAATTTTAATGTGATTATTTTAACAGCAAAGTACCAGAAATCAACGCTAAACGCGTAATTTCTGGTACTTTTTTGATAATCTATATAGGATTTAGTAATTTGCCAGTGTTCGTTATTCCCTAATAAAATCTTCCTGGATGAAAAATCTGTTCTGAGAATACATATCAAATAAAATTTTTAACATACTATTGACCGAATCGGTTTTTAGTAATACTATATCATCATAAACCGATTCGGTTGACGTTGCGTGAGGTGAGATAATCTTGGAGAAATTTTTCAGTCTACCTGTAGTGAAACAAAATAAAATCATTGATGCGGCGCTTAAAGTCTTCGGCACCAACGGCTATAAAAAGGCCTCCGTGAGCGATATAGCCAATGCCGCGGGGATTTCCAAGGCTATGGTTTTTCATTATTTCGGATCAAAAAAGGCATTATATCTTTATTTGATTGAGTTCTGCGGCAATCTTTTTATGAAAGAAGTCGATGAAAAGCTTGATAATACAGTTACCGACTTCTTTGACAGAATTAAAATGATAACCGGCATTGAGATTTCGCTTATGAAGAGGCACCCTGCAATCTTATCCTTTTTAACAAGTATTTATTTTGAAAACCATGAAGAAGTTCAAGCTGACATCAAAGCTATTTTGGCAAAGGGCGAAGATTTTAGAAATAAAATTGCTTTTGAAGGCATGGATACTTCTAAATTCAGGGCCAATATTGATGTAAAACTGGTTATGAAAATCCTTTCCTGGATTGCTGACGGGTATGCTGCTCAAGCATCAAAAAATCCAGAAGCCGATTATGACGCCTTATTCCAAGAATTAAACAATTGCTTGGTTTTGCTGAAAAACAACTTTTATAAAGATGAATATCTATAATTGTCATTCACGAAATGGAAAGGAAAATATGTATGAATGCTTATGTACTCAGCTTTCAGGAAATCGACAAAACAAAGCTGGCTGTTGTCGGGGGTAAAGGCGCGAACCTCGGTGAATTATCCAGAATTGAAGGGATAACTGTGCCGGAGGGCTTCTGCGTCACTACAGAAGCATATAAAAGAACCATCGAACAAGCACCGGAATTTAATGCTTTGCTGGAGCAGCTATCTCTTCTAAATCCGGAGGACAGAGAAAGAGTTAGTGAAATCAGCGGTAAGATCCGCAGCGCTATCGAAGAGACGCCAATTGCAAAAGAAATTGAAGAGGCGGTAACCCGTCATCTGACGGCGCTGGGAGATCAAAACGCCTATGCCGTACGGTCC
The DNA here is from genome assembly GCF_002777255.1 of Candidatus Formimonas warabiya. Classification (GTDB taxonomy): domain Bacteria; phylum Bacillota; class Dehalobacteriia; order Dehalobacteriales; family Dehalobacteriaceae; genus Formimonas; species Formimonas warabiya. The sequence goes on from NZ_CP017634.1 coordinate 270,498, forward strand.
AGCGCCACGGCGGAGGATCTGCCGACGGCATCTTTTGCCGGCCAGCAGGATACGTATTTAAACATTATCGGCAGGGAAGCGATCCTGAAGCACATCAGCAAGTGCTGGGCGTCGCTTTTCACGGACCGGGCGGTGATCTATCGCCTGCAGAACAATTTTGACCACAACAAGGTCCATCTAGCAGTTGTCATCCAGAAGATGGTTTTCCCGGACGCGGCGGGGATCATGTTTACGGCCGACCCAGTCACGTCCAACAGGGAGGTTGTGTCCATCGACGCCAGCTTCGGGCTCGGCGAGGCGCTTGTATCCGGTCTGGTGGATGCCGATATTTATAAGGTGCGGGAGGGCAATATCGTCAGCAAAAAGATATCGGCGAAAAAACTGGCGATCTATGGACTCAAAGAAGGCGGCACGAAGGAAGTGCAGCTGGGGCCCGACAAACAGAATGCACAGACGCTGACGGATGCGCAGATTTTGGAGATGGAGAAAACAGGCCGAAAGATCGAGGCGTATTTCGGCCGCCCCCAGGACATCGAATGGTGCATGAGTTGGGGACATTCCTCCGACCCCAGAGATTGGCCCCAAAGAGAGGTGCATCCCCTTTCCTCTAAGGGGAAATTCTATATCGTCCAGAGCCGCCCCATCACCACCTTATATCCTGTGCCGGAGGTGAAGGACGGGAAAAATCACGTCTATATGTCGTTAGGTCACCAGCAGATGATGACAGATGTCGTGAAGCCGTTAGGCCTGTCCTTCTTCCCGATTTGGCTTAAGAAGATTACCAGCGATCCCATGGTCGAGGCCGGCGGGCGGATGTATATGGACGTATCTTATGAGCTTGCTTCTCCGATAGCATCAAAGATTTTTGTCAAAAGCGGTCTCGGTTCGGTAGACACGTTGATACAGAAAGCCCTCACCAATATCCTGAAAAGAAAGGATTATATCAAAACATTGCCCCGCGGGAAGACGACGATGGGCTTGAGCGGTGGCTCGATGGGGCAGTTGATTTCCGGCTTCATGCAAGCGAGAAAAATCGAACGGGAGAATGACGCCCATCTTCTTCACAAAATTATTAACAAGCATGATGCGCATGTTCGTGATCTGGAGCAAAGGATAGACGGCAAAACGGGAGCAGGCCTGTTCGACTTTATTCTGCGGGATATGGATGAGGCCTTTAAGACGATCGTTGTGGACAACTCCGCCGCGGCCATTGCCGGTGTCTTAGCTCCCGGCTGGCTTAAAAAGCACATGGAGAAATGGCTGAATGAAAAGGATGTCGTCGATGTCCTTACCCAATCACTGTCCAATAATGTCACCGCGGAAATGGGGCTTGAGTTACTGGATGTGGCGGATGTGGTCAGGCAATATCCGGCGGTGCTTGAATATTTCCAGTATGCATCCGATGCAACCTTTTTCGAGGAACTGGAAAAGCTTGACGGCGGTAAAACGGTCAGCGATTCCATGCGGGACTACCTGAGTAAATTCGGTGTGCGCTGCCCCGGTGAAATCGATATTACCAGAACCAGATGGGCTGAGAAGCCGACGATGCTGATTCCCCTGATTATAAATAATATCAAGAATTTCGAACCGGGTTCCCATCAAATTATATTTGAACAAAAACGGTTGGAGGCAGAACGGAAGGAACAAGAGCTGGTCGAAAAATTGCAGAAGCTGCCCGGCGGCAAGCAGAAGGCGGAAAAGACAAAAAAGAAGATCAGCGTTATGCGCAATTTTGTCGGCTTCCGGGAGTACCCCAAGTATGCGATGATGCAGCATTTTTATGTGTATAAACAAGCTATAAAGAAAGAGGCCGCCTTGCTGGTTCAAACAGGAGTGATTCAGGAGCCGGAGGATATCTATTATCTGACCTTTGAGGAACTGCGGGAAGTTATCCGCACAAACCAACTGGATTACAGCATCATCACGAAGCGAAAGGCTGATTACGAGGTCTATGAGAAATTGACACCGCCCCGGGTGATGACATCTGACGGTGAAATCATTACCGGCGAGTATGACACCGGCGATATCCCTAAGAGCGCTTTGATTGGAGTCGCTGTTTCATCAGGTGTCATTGAAGGCCAGGCGCGTATCGTTTTAAACCTGGAGGATGCCCACATTGAGGAGGGCGATATACTGGTAACAGCTTTTACTGATCCCAGCTGGACGCCGCTGTTTGTATCGATAAAAGGTCTGGTTACCGAAGTAGGCGGGATGATGACCCATGGCGCTGTTGTTGCCAGGGAGTACGGTATTCCCGCAGTAGTAAGCGTAGAAAACGCTACCAAGCTGATTAAAGATGGGCAAAAGATTCGTGTAAACGGAACGAAAGGATATGTGGAGATCCTTGAGTAGGTGAATCGTTAGGTTAGGCTAAATTCGTTTCTAATGTAATCAATTGTGTAAGAAGATTTATGTAAAAGATATGTAAATTATTACCAATAATAAAAATTAATGGAATGAATTGACTGACCAGTCAAGGTATGATATATTTAAATTGACTGGCTAGTCAATTTAAAATTTCAGGAGGAATCACTCATGAAGGCTATCGAGGTCAAACATTTGACCTTTTCCTATGACGGTAGGGTCAATGCGGTTGACGACATTTCATTTACTGTTGAACAGGGCGAAGTATTCGGTTTTTTGGGCCCTAGCGGCGCAGGGAAATCGACGACCATCAAACTCCTGACGCGCCTTCTTGTGCCGAAGGCAAACAGGGTTTTTGTTCTGGGGCAGGATATGGCGAAGGCTGATTATAGGTTTATGCGCAGGATCGGGATTGCATTTGAGAACGATGTGCTCTACCCTGAATTGACCGGCTTTGAAAATTTATATTATCACGCAAAGTTGTACGGGATCGGGAAACAGGAAATTGAAGAGGTAATGAAAATGCTGGATATCCTCGACGCCCGGGATAAGCCTGCATCGCAGTATTCAAAAGGCATGAAAACCCGTCTTGTGCTGGCAAGGGCGCTGGTTACAAAGCCGCAGATCCTGTTTCTCGACGAGCCCACAAGCGGCATGGACCCGGATATCGCTTCCTATGTGCGCAAGGTGTTAAAAGAGTTAAATAAAAATGGTACGACACTGTTTGTAACTACTCATGACATGCATGAAGCGGAACAGCTTTGCGATAGGATCGCATTTTTCAGCAGTGGAAAGATCGTAGCAGTCGACACCCCTGAATCTTATAAAAAACGCTACGGGGAAAGCCGGATTCTGTTTCAAGTTGGTAGTGATAGCCTACAGATCGACAGAAAAGACAAAGAGGAATTATTAAAGCTGATTAAGCAGGATCAGTGGGACAGCATCCACAGTCAAGAAGCAACCCTTGAGGATATCTTCATTAAGGTTGTGGGCCGCGGACTGAAGGAGGGTGATGAATTATGAGGGAAGAGTTTGTTAAGCTTATGCGTGGCAGCTTGACCAAGCCAATTTTCGGCCAACTGATCCTCTATGTACTCTTGTATAACACAGCCAGTCTGCTAGTCCCCGGCTTCATGCTGAAATGGGGTGGGCTGATCGCGGTTTTTATCGTAACGCTGATGTTGGACATGACATTCTGGATTACCGCTCTGCCGATTGCGAAGGACAAGGAGACGAACATGATTCAGGTCATGCGGACAAGCAGAGGCATATTCGCTTACTTTCGTGGAAAACACCTACTTGTCCTCTCTTCAATGGGTATTATGGCGCTTCTGCTGCGTGCGACAAACCTTCTGAATGTGCAGACGGCCGTATTTATATACCTGACGCTGCTTGTCGTTCTGGTAATGATGGGGCTGGCGCTCATCACTGTGATATTCATAAAGAATCAGTTTTATATCCTTGGCATCGGCAGTTTTTTCAATGTGTTATCCATTATTGTATTATGCCGAATGGCGCTGCCGATGTGGAATATCCCGAAAATTCCTTTTAATCCGTTTAATGAGCTGATACGGGGATACTACGACCTGTTTTATCCGCTTGCCGGAGGGGCTGTGCAGTTTAATCTGATCGCGCTTACCATCATTGCGGTCGGCTTTTACCTTGTATGCACTGCATTGTTTTATGAGTTTACGTATAAAAACGGTTTTTTGCTATAGAAGGGGGCGACGTTTATGTTTTGGTTTTACTGCTTAAAAGAGCTTAAGCTTGCAAAGAGAAACATGTTTTTTCTTCTGCTGATCATCCTGCCTGTTTTAACCTCTCTGGCCGGGGTGGCGCTTACGAACGTCTATTCAGAAACGCCCAAGATCGTATTGCTCGAAGAGGACCAAAGGTCAGTGCCCGAAGGGGTGACGGTAATTCGTGTGTCCGATGACGCGAATATGATAAAAAGAGTGAATGATATCGACTTTGCTATCGGAATCATTGATGATAAAACAATCACGGACGGACGCGAATCGGAAGCCGTGATCTCGTCGGCTGAAAAGATCGCCATGGGAAGCGCCCCTGAAAACATGGGAAAAATGCCGGAGGATACAAAACGCAAAATTTTGAGCTTTGCGCTTTTTTCAGCATTCACGGGAGCTACCGCACTGATTCTGAAGCTTGTGGAGGAGCGGGAACATCATACGGTGGATCTCTATAAAACGGAACCCTCCCCCGACATTTATCCGGTCGGTGCCAAACTGCTTGTGTCTGCAGTGCTCGGCGCTGTCGCGTATGCCATCAGCGTTTGGATCTTGAAAACGCCGGCAAACTTTTTAACGCTGGTCGTACTCTATATTTTGGGGATGGGCCTTGGCTCGGTTCTGACGATATTCATTGCCTATGTTTCCGAGAATCAATCCCAGGCGATCGCCGTATTAAAACCGGTTGCCGTGTTTGTCATGATATTGCCGCCCATCTTAGGTCTTATCTTCGGCGGCGTCCTGCACAAGATCGCACTGATTACCCCCTTCTACTGGCTTTTGCAGTTTATATACAGTATCTATAACGGCGTGGTTTCGTGGCAATATTTGAGTGCACTTGCTGCCGCAGTCATTGTCGGTTTCCTAACCATACTATTTACATGGCACCGGTCGCCGTACGGTAGAAAAAGGAGTAATGCGTAATGTACAACAGTTTTGAAAAACTGCCTGAGGAAAAAAGGAATCTGATCTTAAGAATAAGCATAGAGGAGTTTGTCCAAAATGGGTACTACAAAGCCTCGACCGATACGATAACGAGCCGGGCCGGAATATCCAAAGGAATCCTTTTTCACTATTTCAAGAATAAAAAAGGGCTGTTTCTATATCTCACCGAGCACACAAGAGACATGTTGGAGCAAAAGACACGGCTAGAAATGGAAAAGCTCCGTGAGGACGACTATTTCGAGCGGATCAAAAAGATGATGATAATCAAATACCGGATTGCGATAGATTATCCGCTTGAAACGGAGTTTGCGACGAAAGCACTTCTGATGCCTCCAGTGGAGGCATCAGAAGAAATTGCGGCGCTGAATTCGAAGTATATGGCAAAGTACAGAGAAAAATCGATGCAGGATTTCGTGTACGATAAAAAACTTCTTGAAAAGCTCCCGTTGCGCATGGCTCCGGAGAAGGTGATTGAGGTAAGTGCTTTTATTTTAGAGCAGCTTGGAGCGAAATATTTTGAAAAATATAAATCGCAGGGCGAAAATAAAAACTTTGAGGGATTTATTGAAGAGCTTGACTTTTTAAATAATATTATCAAATATGGTGTGATTGAGAAGAACAGGCCTACTCAATAGCGTTCTTCTTAAAAATAAATTATTCAGGATTGTTTGAGTATTAAGTATAATGAAAGTGGCTGGTTTTCAGCAAAGGCGCGAACACCCGACGGCATCGACTCGGTCGGTACAAACGCCGAGCTGATAAACGGCAGGAAGAGTAACGGATAGGAAAAGGCGCTTGCACCGTCCACCGATTTTGCGGACAGACCGGTAGTTATAGACGACAAAAACAGAAGATAGATAAAAAATGAGGAGCAGATAATTTCTGCTTCTCATTTTCATAAACTATTAATCACTTATTTATGATCTGCGTAACGCCACCATAAAAGGGTTCCCGACATGCCGGCGGCAGAGGCCAGGAGCAAAACCGCATAGCTCGCAAATCCGAGGTTTATTACGCCCGCCGCGCCGGTATACAGTGCCGGAACAGCCCAAGGAAAATAAGCTCCCCATCCCAATGCGCCGGCAACCTGGGCAAGAACGATTGTCAAAACCACAAAGGCCATCGGTGCCATATATCCGCCGCCCGCGGATGCGAAAAACGCCACCGGAAAGCTGACAAGTATCGTCAGGATTCCCGATACCAGCAGGATCAGCAGACCTTGTGCCGCGATCCCGGGCGACCACCCCGGAATGACAATGCAAAAGCCTATCAACAGGCCAAACACGATAATGAGCAGTGTCAGCAGGATACACCACAGAGCTGTTGCGGCAAATTTGGACCACACGACGGTGGGCCGGGGCGCCGGCAGGGCAATGAGATCCTTGAACGTCCGGTCGGAATATTCTCGCCCAAAAATCCAGCTCACGACAAAACCGAAAAGGAACATGCCGCCGATCGAAACGGCCTGCGAAAGAAAATTTAAATAAGTCCGCCAGTCCACCCTGCCGACCAGCTGTGCTTTTGTGCCGATCAACCCCATTTTACGAGCATAGTCTGGGCTTTTGGAGACATACATGAGAAGTCCCATCATCAGAGGAACAAACACGGCGGCAAGCAATGTGATCCAAAAAGTTTTTGAACGTCTCATCTTCAATAATTCAGCCTTGCAGGATGCTGTAAACCACGTCATAGCGCTTTCTCCTCCTTTGCGCCGATCATTCTTAAAAAGTAGGATTCCAGATCCTCCACCTCGGTGTAGAGGCTTTTGGGATAACAATGATGCTCCGCGAGTAGCCGGGCGATCATTTCCGGCTTTTCAACCGCACGTGCATCGCTTGTTTGAAGGCCGCCGTCTTCCGCTGCGGTCACAGCGAAGCCTGCCTCCGCCAGGATCTGATTCATCAGCCCGTTATCTCCGCCCTTTAGCAAAAGGCGCTTGCGGCGGGATTTTTCCATTGTTGCACTGTCAAGCTCCTGCAGGAGCCTGCCGGAATGGATGATCCCGATCCGGGAAGCCAGGCGGGAGATCTCGCTTAAAATATGGCTGGAGATAAAAATGGTGACGCCGTGGTTTTGGGCAAGGTCAAGAAGAAAATCCCGGATTTCCACAATACCTGCCGGGTCAAGGCCGTTTGATGGTTCGTCGAGCAGAAGCACCCTGGGGTTGTGTATGAGAGCTTTTGCAAGCCCCAGCCTTTGCGCATTGCCAAGCGACAGATGCTTTACCTGCCTGTCGGCGTATTCCTGAAGCTTCAGTTTTTCCATGATTCGATCAATAAAGTCCGGTTCCTTCAGTCCCCGCAAACCAAAGACAATTTCGAGATTCTCGCGCACGGAAAGCTCCGGATAGGAATAGGGCATCTCGACAAGATAACCGACATCCCTCCACAGGTCATATGCCCCGGCGTGAATCCTTTTACCAAACAAAAAGGCGTTGCCGGAAGATGGCCGGATCATCCCGAGAAGCATCCGGATGGTAGTCGTCTTGCCTGCTCCGTTGAGCCCTAAAAAACCGTAAATTTCCCCTTCTCCGACATTCAGCGAGAGATCGCTTACGGCAGTAACCTTCCCGTATCGTTTGGTCAGATGCTTCGTGTTGAGTATTTCAGTCATGGGGAGCCTCCTCTCTGCAAAGTCCGTCAACAACGAGATTGACAAGCAGTTCAATCATTTTGGGGTATATGGCTTCTCCAATTTCCTTTTTATGAAAGGCCATAAAAAATATAGACCGAAAAAGTGCGGCGACCATCTCAGGATCTTCGTTAAAACGGATGCCGTTCTCGTGCCATCTTTGAATGAGCGGCAGCAGGGAGTCTGTATCCCGGTTTAGATGGGCCTTCAGTTCCTGTTCCGGCAGCTTGCGAAGCAGTTCCTGCATATTATCATCAAAGGTAACTTGCCGGATAAATGGGTTGGTATCGACCACCTCGTATGCACGCAGAAGGAATTTCTTAACAGAGTCTTTGTCATTTGAAATAGTTTCACTCAGCTTAAGTTTAATCTTAGCCTCTTCCAGTTCCAGAATTTTAAAGTAAAGAGCCTCCTTGGAGGGGTAAAAAATATAGAACGAACCCTGGGAGATGTGAACGGCTTTCGTAATCTCTTCGATACTGGTCTTTTTCAAACCATAAGTGCTAAAGAGGCGCCGTCCCTGCTCGATGATCTCACTGTTGATCCGCTCTTTTTCATGATCCGTAAAACCTTTTGGCATAGTATTCAACCCCTTGCGATTATATGAATGTATAATATTTTTATTCATATAAAATATATACCCCTTTTATGGTACTGTCAAGCGGTGGGTTTACTGGAAAAGAGTCAGGAGATTTCTATAATTCGGGGGTCAACCATGGAAGTATATCCGATTTTAATAAAACACGCCTTATAATGTTTAGCTAACAAGGGCGATACCCGGGCGTGGCTCTCGGCGGTGTTCATTCCAGGATGAAGGATCAGATTTGCACGAACACTGGTGCCATCCGCCGCCGTGGTGAAAACTAAGCCTTGAGACTTTAAAATAGCAGGCGCTTTAGACACGATAAAGTGAGATGATTCTCATATGAGATACTTCTCATATCGAATGATGTATGTTATGATGCTATCAGGAGGTGATCGTGTGCCAAAAGACACTTTTTATAATTTAAGTGACGAGAAGAAAAAGAGAATATTTGACGCTGCCATGCAGGAGTTCTCAAACCGGCGCTTCAGTGACGCATCCCTCAACCAGATTGTGAAGGCTGCCAAAATACCCTGGGGAAGCTTTTATCAGTATTTTAATGATAAAGAGGACATCTATCTTTATATGTTGGAAGAAATTGCAAAGGAAAAGCAGGAGATTCTCAGATGCGCAGAAGACTTAGACCAGGATGCGGACGTTTTTGAAACGATGATTCATAAAGCTAAAGCAGCCCTTGAACTGAGCAAAGTAAAACCGGAATATTCCCGGATCGGGATGCAGATGGAGTTGGATAACAGTGAATTTATTATGAAAATCCGTAGAATATCCGCCGAAAAATATATAAGAATGATTGAGCGTGATAAAAAGCGCGGTCTCATCAAACCGGAAACTGATTCCGAACTTGTGTTAAATATGATTTTCACATTCGGTTTAAATGAGTATTACAGGAACGGATTAGACGAGGAAAGGTATTTAAAGATGCTTAACGATGTTATCAAAATAATCAAGGAAGGAATTGCAGTATTTAAGGAATGATAGATACGATTATCTGATCGGTTTGGCCATCAAAACAATGGAAAGGAGACTAGGCATGAATTCATATGTACTCCGGTTTGAAAAAATCGATAAACAAAAGCTCATGGTGGTTGGCGGTAAAGGGGCCAACCTGGGGGAACTATCCAGGATTGAAGGGATACGGGTACCGGAGGGTTTTTGTGTTACCACCGAAGCGTACAAAAGAATAATCGGGGAAATGTCAGAATTAAACTCATTACTGGATCAATTGTCCCTGCTAAAGGTGGAAGACAGAGAAAGAATCAAGGAAATTAGCAAAAAAGTTCGCCAAGTCATCGAAGGAATAGCCATTGCCAGGGATATCGAGGAAGAGATCGTTCGTGATCTCGCTAAGCTTGGTGAGGATAATGCCTATGCCGTGCGTTCCAGCGCCACGGCAGAGGACTTGCCGAATGCCTCCTTTGCAGGCCAGCAGGATACGTATTTGAACATTAAAGGAAAAGATTCCATTCTGCAGCATATCAGCAAGTGCTGGGCGTCGCTGTTTACCGATCGTGCCGTGACCTACCGCATCCAAAACGGCTTCGACCACCGCAAAGTCTATTTATCTGTTGTCATCCAGCGGATGGTTTTTCCCCAGGCTGCCGGGATTATGTTCACGGCTGATCCCGTCACCTCCAACCGGAAGGTACTGTCCATCGATGCCAGCTTCGGGCTTGGCGAGGCGCTGGTCTCCGGCCTGGTGAATGCTGATATTTACAAAGTACGGGAGGGCAGAATCGTCAATAAGAAAATATCCACCAAGAAACTGGCCATCTACGCTTTAGAAAAAGGTGGTACGCAGGAGCGGGAGATCGAGCCCGGACGTCAGAACATGCAGACGCTGACGGATGAGCAGATTTTACAGCTTGAGAGCATGGGCAGAAAGATCGAGGCTTATTTCAACTGCCCGCAGGATATTGAATGGTGTCTTGTTGATCATGCTTTTTATATTGTCCAGAGTCGCCCCATCACAACGCTATACCCGATTCCCGAAGTGACCGATGGGAAAAATCATGTATTTGTATCGGTGGGACATCAACAGAATATGACGGATGCCATCAGACCACTGGGGATGTCTATGCTCCAACTATTAGGTACTCGCTTTTCCACATTATCAATGCCGCAAGCCGGGGGAAGGTGGTTCCTCGATGTAGCCCATGATCTCACCTCACCCATCGGGCGAAGCATGGTACTGGCTATGGGTAAAAGCGACCCGCTCATAGGGAATGCGATCCGGAGTCTAATAAAGCGAAAAGACTTTATGAAATCATTATCGCATGGAAAGAAAACCATTGGTTTGGGCAGCAGCGGGCTATCCTGGGCGTTTCTCGTTCAGACTATCAAGATCTATCGCAAACCAGATGAAGCGGTTATTCAAAGTCTTATGTCGCGTAACGAAGCGTCTGTCAGAGACCTGCAGAAAAGGATTGCAGGCTTATCGGGAGAGGAACTGTTTACCTTTATACCGGAGGACTTTAAGGAATTGCAAGACATCATGTACAATCCGGGCAGCATGGGAGCGATCTCAGTTTTGTTACTGGCGACGAACTGGCTCAATAAGAACTTGGGAAAATGGTTGGGCGAGAAAAATGTGGCCGACATACTCTCAAAATCGGTAGAAAATAACCCTGCCTCTGAGATGGGGCTTGCGTTGTTGGATGTAGCAGACGTCGTCCGGCAATATCCGGAGGTAATTGAATATTTTCATCATCCCAGTGATGAGGCCTTTTTTGAAGGCCTGACCAAGCTGGAAGGCGGCGAGGCGGTTAGCCGCTCTCTACGGGCGTATCTTGATAAAAACGGCATGCGTTGTTCCGGCGAGCTGGATATAACCAGACCGCGCTGGAGCGAACAGCCGACCACGCTCGCCTCAATGATTCTCGGCAATATCAAGAATTTCGCGCCCCATGCGCACAAAACCATATTTGAGCAGGGCCGTCTGGAGGCTGAACAAAAAGCGCAGGATCTTCTGAGCCGGCTCGAGAAGCTGCCCGGGGGCAAGAAAAAGGCCCAAAAAACAAAGAAGATGATCAATACTCTACGAACCTTAGCTGGCTATCGGGAATATCCCAAATATGCCCTCACACAACGTTTCTTTATCTGTAAACAGGCGTTGCTGAAGGAAGCTGACAACCTTGTACGAAAAGGTATCATCCGTGATAAGGAAGATATCTATTATCTGTATTTTGAGGAGCTGAGAGAGGCGGTTAAAACACACCGGCTGGATTATAGCATTATAACCAAGCGAAAAGCGGAATACGAGGTCTTTGACAAGCTGACGCCGCCTCGGGTGATGACGTCTGAGGGAGAGATTATATCCGGCGAATACAATATGGAAAACATCCCCCAAGGGGCCTTGGCCGGTATAGCCGTTTCATCCGGCGTCGTCGAGGGCCGGGCGCGGGTTGTTTTAAAGATGGAAGACGTCGACATAGAGGAAGATGACATTTTGGTAACCGCATTCACTGACCCCAGCTGGTCTCCTCTGTTCGTATCCATTAAGGGCTTAGTGACGGAAGTAGGCGGAGTGATGACGCATGGCGCAGTTGTCGCGCGGGAATACGGACTTCCGGCAGTCGCAGGCGTGGAGAATGCTACCAAGCTGATCAAAGAGGGGCAGAGGATCCTAGTCAACGGAACGGAAGGATATGTCCAAATCTTGTAACAGGATGACGGTATTTTTTTGCTTTAGAAGGGATAAATGATGTGAACCTATAAAAAGCGACCCAGTCAGGGTCGTTTTTATAGGTGGAAAGAGATTTGAGGTGATTATGCCTCGGTGTATCAAACCAAACGAAAAAAAGTTTCTTGAATATTTTAGACTAATAATATAATATAATTATATAAGAATATTATTATATGATAATAAATATTAGATACATGGGAGGAAGATGGCTTGGAGAAGGTTAATCCATTGAAGACCCAAATAGCTATTTTAGGTGGCGGTCCTGCAGGCTATGTAGCGGCAATGAGAGCAGCTCAACTGGGAGCAGAAGTAGTTTTGGTAGAAGAAAGAGAATTAGGCGGAGTTTGTTTAAATCGTGGATGCATACCGACCAAGGCCTTATTAAAAAATTCTGAGGTAGCGTATTTATGTCATGGTGCAAAGGAATACGGTATCGATGCCCTGGTATCCGATATGGATTGGCAGTCAGCTTGGTTACGTAAAGAACGTGTGGTAAAGAACCTGCGTTTGGGTCTGGAACATTTGATAACCGAACAAAAAATCGTGTTATTAAGAGGACGGGGAGAAATACTGAATCCTCGAGAATTAACTGTATATATGGAAGATGGAAGGGTTAAAGTTTCCTTTAGTAAACTAATTATTACCGTAGGTTCAGATCCGTCTCTTCCTAATATTCCTGGTATTCATTGTCTTGGGGTGATCACCAGTAATGAGGCATTGGAACTGCAGGAGGTTCCAAAATCATTGGTTATTGTGGGAGCCGGTGCCGTAGGATTAGAATTTGCCCATATCTTTAACAATGTGGGCTCTAAAGTAACTGTGATAGAAGCAGAAGATAGCATTTTACCCCAAGAAGATGAGGAAATTACAAAAGAACTGCTGAAAATTCTAAAAAGGCGTGGGATCGGATTTAAGCTTGCGTCTACTGTCAAAGAAATACATGAGAAACACGGTTTATTGGAAATATCAATGACCGATAAAAACAAAGAAATGGTTATAAATACTGACAAAGTGTTAATGGCGGTGGGGAGAAAACTTAGGACAGCTACTCCTGATATAATCAATCTAGGCATTAAAACTGACAGCAAAGGCGCTATTTTGGTAAATGAGAGGATGGAAACAAGTATAGAGGGTATTTATGCTGCCGGAGATGCCATCGGGGGGAAGCTTCTGGCCCATTTAGCCTATTCGGAGGGGTTTGCGGCAGTAGAGAACGCATTGGGTTTCGGAACCAGGGTTCATTATGATGCTGTTCCTTCCTGTGTTTATACTCAACCGGAGGTTGCTGCCGTGGGTATTCATGAAAGGGAAGCCCGGAAGCGCGGTATTCCTGTGAAAGTTGGACGATCCGATTTCCGCCATAATGGCCGTGCTTTGACATTGAATACAAGAGAGGGCTTTGTGAAAGTTGTAATTAGAGCTGATGATCATGTAATCATTGGCGGGCAAATTTTAGGCCCGGAAGCATCGGAAATGATCTCTGAATTAACATTAGCGATTACCTTAGGTGTTAAAGCTGAAGTATTAGCGAGGATGATTCATCCCCATCCTACCTTAAGCGAAGCGATTATGGAGGCATGTGGAGATGCAATTGGCATGGCTATTCATCAGGTAAAATGATTTTTTGTGAACACAATTTTAATAAATAGGAGGGGAAGAAACATGGAAGAGAATGAAAAACAACTACCCGGCTTTATTATGTGTGTGTGTACCGGGAAATGCCCCGGCTTTTCCAAAATGGATATCTGGGATTTTATCAATCAGGTAAGGGTGGAACTTCCGGTGGAGTATGGTTTTATTCATCCCCAGCTTTGTGAAGAGGATGGAGACAGATTTTTGGCGGACTTTTTAAAAGCGCACCGAAAGGTGATAATTGGGGGCTGTGCTCCCAACATGCAGAAAAAGCTGTTCCGGGATGCCTTTTCTCATGCCGGGCTCGATATTCATAGAGATCTGATTCCCCTTGATGTGCGGGATATGACAACAGAAGAAGCAGTGGCCAAGGTCCAACAGGCTTTGGATGAACTGGAGGGTTGAAGATGGGTGAAAATACCTTTATGGGCGTGCCCCGGGATAAGATTGATTGGGCACCGGCCATTGATTATGTCAAGTGCGATTACTGTATGGAATGTGTGAAGTTCTGTCCTCACCAGGTTTTTGAAGTAAGGGAAAACGAAGAGAAACGGCTTATTGTAAAAAATCCGCACAATTGTGTGGTATTCTGCCGGGCCTGCGGAAAAACCTGTGGCCCCGATGCCCTCGCTTTTCCTAATAAAAATGAGACGACAAAAAGAATCAAAGAAATCAGGAAGGAGTTGGGGGGAAGTGAGTAAAACCTATGCCATCCTTCCCTGCAATGGATTAGACAAACCGGCGGGATCTTTAACCAGAGAAATTGCTCTGCGGCTGACGGAGCAGACCGGGAGTGAAATACTTTGTCCGGTCCTGTACCGGGTATCGGATAGCCGGTACAACCAGATAGCGGCAGAAAAACCTCTTGCGGTGATTGACGGATGCGGTACCCGCTGTGCCTCGAAGCTTGCTGCGGAAAAGGGATTGAAAATTGCTGAAAAGATTAATATTACCGAGGAGAGCAAGAAGTACAATATTAAAATTGGCCCTTCTTCAAGAATGGGACCAAACGAGTTGCTCCTATGTGATTTAATCGTAAAGAGCCTATTTGAAGAAAAACCGAAAGAAGAGCAGAAAGCGAAAGAAGCAGTTGTTTTCCCGACGGAATTTGAGTATGAACGATATCAAAAAGACAAATTTATTTTCCGGGTTCCCCAACAAGGTTTCTACTTTAACGAAAATGATTGCTGGGCCTATGTAGTCGGCAATAAAGCCCGGATTGGTGTTACCGACTTTGTGCAAAAGAGCCTCTCGGATATTATGTTTTTTACTCCTCCATCCATTGGCAGTGAAATAGAGCAGTTTGGTGAAGCAGGTTCTATTGAGTCAGGGAAAGCGGTCTTTGAAATTATTTGCCCGGTTTCCGGGATCGTTACCGCAATCAATGATCAACTGTTGGATTATCCTGAATACATTAATGACAACCCCTATGAAAAAGGGTGGATCGTGGAGTTAAAATTAATAGACTTTGAAAGTGACAAAGAGCTTTTATTGGACACCGAAAGTTATTTCAAGATCATGAAAAGGAAGGTCGATGAGTTTCATGTCTAAGAAGGTAAAAGTAATCCCGTGCAGTGGCATCGGTAAGGTCCATGGCCTGTTAGCCCGGGAAATGGCCTTAAAGATTGCTCAGGAGATTTGTATTGAAGAAGCTGAAACAGACTGCCTGGCCCATATTGTCACCGGAGATCAGGAGATTTCAGACCGGATCAAAGATGGGAAATGTATGACCATAGACGGCTGTCCCAAAATGTGTGCTGCCAAAAGTGTAGCCTACATTGGCGGAAATATTGCAGAAAAATTCCGGGTAGTAGACGCTTTGAAAGAATACCGGGGAGCGGCGCCGGGTAGTGCTACTGCTCTTAATGAAGAAGGTTGGAAGATTGTTGATGAGACATCGGAAAAATTAGCAGCCCGAGTGAGGGAAATTTACAGGGAGGAATAGAAATGGAACTGGTTAAAATTGGAGTCATTTCGTGCAGTGGGGAAGACTGTTTTGGAGGAACCGTCTCACGTTTAGCGACAAGAAAAATTCTTGAGAGAATTCGTTTAGGAGAAGCGGTCACCATTTGTTTACCACTATTTATTGCCGGAGGGGAAGAAGAACGGGGATTTGCTCAAGCACACCCTACAATTACCGTTGACGGCTGCGGAAAATGGTGTGCCAAGAGGGCTACGGAAAAACTAAGCGGAAAGGTCAGTGATGTTGTCCAGGTAGCGGATATCATTGGGCAAAAGACTGCCGAAGGTCCGGCGCTTTCTACCCGAAACGTAACCAAGGAACACATGGAAATGGTTGATCAAGTAGTGGAAGACATCCGGATCAAATTTGACCGTATCGCTGACGGCTATTACAAAAAATAGGTTAAGCCGGGGGAAAAACATGATTTATGAGAAACCGAAAACATGCATATACAAATCTGTGTCATCTGATCCGTGGGTAAATCAGGCTTTGGAAGAATACCTTTTGAAACAGTGTTCCCCGGAGAGGATCATACTTTATTTATGGCAAAATGACAAAACGGTGGTCATCGGCAGAAACCAAAATGCCTGGAAAGAGTGCCGCCATCTTGAACTGGAAAAGGACGGGGGAAAACTTGCCCGCCGGTTATCAGGTGGGGGAGCTGTGTATCACGACTTAGGCAACTTAAACTTTACTTTTGCGATGAACAAAAGGCATTATGATTTGTCAAAACAGTTAGGGGTAGTTTTACGGGCCTTAAACAGGCTTGGGTTGAAGGGGGAATTTTGGGGGAGAAACGATCTGGTCATTGAAGGTAAAAAGTTTTCCGGCAACGCATATTATTTTCATCGGGAGAATGCTTTGCATCATGGGACGATCCTGGTTCATTGCGATTTAATGAAACTTAGTCGTTACTTGCAGGTATCCCAGGAAAAAATTATTTCGAAAGGGGTTGATTCTGTCCGGTCAAGAGTAGTTAACCTATCGGAGATTTCTGAATCGATCACCTTAAGTGATGTGGCAAAAAGTATGGAGGAGAGCTTTCATGATATCTACGAGGGGGATGCCCAACCAATAGCAGTTGACCAAGATAGTTTTAATATCGGGCCATTGGTGGAAAAGTATTCCTCTTGGGAATGGCGCTTTGGTAACACTCCTCAATTTGATATTTCCTTAAGCCAACGTTTCAGTTGGGGAGAGATAGAAATCGGATTTTGCCTAAAAAGCGGTTACATTGATGCCGTGAAAGTTTTTTCTGACGCTCTGGAAGAAAGATTAATCAGAGACATCAGGAAAAGTTTAGAAGGCTGTTTATTTAAAAAGGACAGCATGCTTGACCGGATTAAAAATGTGAGGGCTCAATCTGACAAGCAACAAATGGTCCATGATGTTACCCGATGGCTTGAGGCAAAAGAATTATAAGGGATCATAGCTGCCGTTCACTTACTCTCTGATTTGCAGAGGTTGAGATTAAGTTGTAGAATATTCTGGTAATAAGTAAATTAGTATATGATGAAAGAGAGTGAGTCAATTTTGGACAAAAGAATATATAAAGCATTTAAAGCCCTCGGTGAACCTACCCGGTTGAAAATTATTAAGATGCTTTCTGTTCAGGGTATGTGTGTTTGTGAATTAAGCGAAGTACTGGATATGCTTCAGCCCAGGGTTTCTCAACACCTAAAGATTTTGAAAGACGCGGAACTGGTCGTTGAAAACAAGGAAGGGTATTTTATCTGTTATACCTTAAATACTGCGGAATTAGCTAGTTTATGGAAGGAATTTTTTACATTCCTGGGAGCAGATCTGACAGATTTGCCTGGCTATGAGAAAGAAATTGCCCGCATGGGTACCTTGGCATGCAATGAAAAAATCAAGGAAATAAAAGAAAAATTGAAAAAAGAATGCTGACGTTGTGTATATCTTCGTAACAATTAAACGTTCGGAGGTGATGGCAAGAGTCAGAGCATCGGGACTATTCTTTAGAAGTAAAGCGATTAAAAAAGGGAGAGGTGTATGATCAATGAGGATGCTGGCGGAATTGTTTCCGGAATTTGCCCAAAAGTTGGATGAAATTGACGAGTTATACAAAGAGAAACGGCTGATTGATGAAAAAACCTATCAGTTTATTTGTTTTGCCGTATCCATTAAGGCAAGATCCAAACCTTGTGTGATTAAACATTTTAAAGGTGCGCTAGATGCAGGTGCTACTCCCAGGGAATTAGCTTACATATTTGCTCTTGTCATGCGGGAGGCTGCTGGTGCAGATGATTGCTGGACCCATGATGTACTAGGAGATTGGACCGAAATTGTTGCGGGCAACGTGGATTGTGGTTGTCAAAAATAAATTGTTTTTCGCATGCGCAGTGAACGCAAATTCTAATAGGGAAGAACTTTACTCCGGTATAGTTCTTACATAGGCAGGCTCTTTTCCTTTCATGATTTTAGTGTACCAGTACTTGTTTAGGTAGGGGGTATTCTCATGGGAAGATGTATAGATTGTGGAATTTTAATCCGAACGGAGCCGCATAAATGTTATCGATACAATACGGAGCTTTCCGAACAGGAGATTTTAAGAGAAAGAGACTGCCTATTCTTTACCGAACCAGAGTATGATGACGGAGAGCCTGTACCACCCAGTCAGTTGGTCCTATTAAAAGAGTTGGATATCAAAAGCAGAAAAATGCAAGGGCCGGTTTAAGATAGAAGACTTAAAGGAAGTATCGCTCGAGCACCCCTTTTGGGGTGTTTTTAAAATTCGCACAAAGTGAATGACTAAATTTTGTGGCCCCTGGGCCCATTTTTTATAAAACATATTGATATTTTTCTATATGGGGCATAGAATAATGATATAGATATATTTCTATATCATAGAACATTATCTATATCAGTTCACGAGGATGGGGTGAATAATGGTTATTTATCGTGAATACGTTCCCGTTTTTAAAGCTCTTGCCGATGAAACAAGATTGAAAATTATCGACATGCTTTCCTGCGGAGAACTTTGTGCCTGCAAGATATTGGAGAGTTTTCATATTACCCAGCCTACCTTGTCTTATCATATGAAAATCTTGACCGAGAGCGGTATCGTGATAGGACGCAGAGAGGGAGCCTGGATGCATTATTCTTTGGATCAAAAGAGAATGGAAGAAATAAAAACGTTTTTGAGTGATTTAAGTCAAGATGACGAAAACTGTATTTGTAAAAGTATCAATTGGGATGGTGAAAAGTGTAAATAACTTTTACGAGAACAAAAGGAATGGTAGCATCGTATTTTACCACACGATCATCGATAAGATTATTTTTTAAGGAGGAAAAATCGATGGGTGAGCATGTTTCCGCAAAATTAGGTTTTCTGGACCGATTTTTAACATTATGGATTTTTCTTGCCATGGCAATAGGGGTGGGAATTGGCTATGTATTTCCCGGAGTCGCTGATTTACTAAATAAGTTTTCCGTAGGAACGACATCCATTCCCATCGCCGTAGGATTAATCGTGATGATGTATCCCCCTCTGGCCAAGGTAAGATATGAGGAACTGGGAAAAGTATTTAAAAACAGGAAGGTAGTAACCCTTTCGTTGGTTCAAAACTGGATCATTGGTCCGGTGTTCATGTTTATTTTAGCGATCATCTTCCTGCATAATTATCCGGAATATATGGCAGGTTTAATTCTAATTGGCCTGGCGCGCTGCATTGCCATGGTTATTGTTTGGAACAGTCTTGCGAGAGGTGATTCAGAATACGCTGCTGCATTGGTAGCATTAAATTCTATTTTTCAAGTGATTTTCTTTTCCTTTTATGCCTATATTTTTATTACACTGTTGCCTCAATGGATCGGCATGAAGGGAATGGTCGTGCATATTTCCATGGGTGAAGTGGCAAAAAGCGTAGCTGTTTATCTGGGAATTCCCTTCGTTGCAGGTTTCTTAACACGCTATTTTCTTGTGCCGGCCAAAGGAAAAGAATGGTATGAAAAAACATTTGTACCGAAAATCAGCCCGATAGCCCTGATTGCTTTGCTTTTTACGATTGTTGTCATGTTTTCATTAAAAGGAAACTACATTATTAAGTTGCCCATGGATGTAGTAAGAATTGCTATACCTCTGGTGATCTACTTCTTAGTGATGTTTTTAGTCTCCTTTTATATTAGCCATCGGATGGGTGTTAATTATGAGCAGACAACAACTTTATCTTTTACTGCGGCAAGTAATAACTTTGAGTTAGCCATCGCAGTTGCTGTAGCGGTATTTGGCATTGAATCAGGCCAGGCTTTTGCGGCTGTAATAGGTCCCTTAATCGAGGTCCCGGTAATGATTTGGCTTGTCAATGTGGCTCTTGGTTTTAAGAAAAAATATTTTTCGAAAGCATCCATGTAACCTTTTTCAGATGGAAACCAGGATTAAAAAATGGCAAAAATTTTTTATAAGGATATTTGCACAATACTTGCACAATACAAGTAAATGTTCTATACTGTATCTAGAGGTGAAAAAATTGGAAGATGTCAATGAGTTGATTCATCTTTTCGTACGCCGATATGGATTACTCAATGCAAATTGTTGTGAGTCTTGTTGCGGGCAGGATGTATCGCTGGTCCAAAGCCATATATTGTACGAAATAAAAAGAAAGAAGAACCCATCCATGCAAAGTGTGGCCGATGAACTTGGCATCGACATCACTACTTTCAGTCGGCAAATCAAATCATTGGTGACGAAAGGACTGATCGAAAAAGCTTTGGATGAAGAGGATAAAAGAGTAAATGTATTAAGTCTAACTAGTGAAGGAGAAAGGGTATC
Source organism: Candidatus Formimonas warabiya (assembly GCF_002777255.1). GTDB lineage: Bacteria > Bacillota > Dehalobacteriia > Dehalobacteriales > Dehalobacteriaceae > Formimonas > Formimonas warabiya. The sequence continues at coordinate 290,859 of NZ_CP017634.1, forward strand.
TCTACTATTGCGTCAATATATGGAGAAACACATAGAACGTGTTTTTTCCTTCATGACGGAATTTGAGAAAGAATCGGTAATCCATTCTTTAAAATTACTGACTTGGGCGTTGACAAAAGCCGGGCCTTGTTGTACAGACTAAATTTTTTAAGAATATACTTGCAAAATGCAAGTAAAGATAAAGAAAAGGGGCGCTGATAATGGATTTTAATGTGAAGGAAACGGTGAAAGAGAAATATGGTAATATTGCCAAAAATGTTACCGGAGTGAAAAAGAGCAGTTGTTGCAGCAGTCCGTGTTGCGGAGAAGATATCTCCGCAGGATTATATGATATGGAAACCATCAAGAATTTGCCTCAAGAAGCTGTTAATGCCTCACTTGGTTGTGCCAATCCATTACTCTTTGCCGGTCTAAAAGAAGGGGAAATAGTTCTTGATTTAGGAAGCGGAGGAGGAATCGATGTATTTCTTGCCTCAAAATATGTAGGAGATGCCGGAAAAGTCTACGGGCTTGACATGACAGATGAAATGTTGGAGCTGGCGAATAGAAATAAAGAAACGGCAGGTATCACCAATGTATCCTTTTTAAAAGGGTACATAGAAGAGATTCCTTTGCCGGATGAGTCGGTTGATGTGATTATGTCAAACTGTGTGATTAATCTGTCCGAAAATAAGGAAAAGGCACTTTCCGAAGCTTACCGGGTACTTAAAAAAGGCGGGAGACTGGCTATTGCAGATATTGTTACTTTGAAAGATATTCCCAGTGAAGCGAAAAAAAATGCTGAAATGTGGGTTGGGTGCCTGGCTGGTGCGTTGAATGCAAATGAGTATAAAAAATTATTAAGTACTGTTGGGTTTGAAGAAATTAAAGTTGACCCTATTCATGTTTATACCAAAGAAATAATTTTAGACTTGGCTAAACCGTTCGGTTTTGATACAAAAAGCATTGGTTTAGACGCCATTGATGGGGCATTTGCCGGGGCAGCGATTAAAGCAAGGAAATAATTGAAAGCTTACCCTTTCGGTTAAATAAGAAGGGTCCCAACAATTGCCGTGGGGCCCTTTTTCCTTTTAAATCGGACTTTACCAAATTTTATTAAATTTCCTTCCTCAGTGTGAAATATTCAGCAATGAAAAGATTAAGTACATTGCCTAGGTCTTGCAATATTTTACAGCTTCCTCATAAATTCTGCGGTACTTTATCCTTTTTGGCACGGCCCAGAGCGCCTCAAAGCCGGAGAGATATTCCCCTTTGTAAAGAGAGAGGATTTTTTGAGCGGTATCGATACAGGGCTGCTGTTCAAAAGCGCTGCAGGCCGCTTCAAACAAATCGATATCGGACGTGATTTCGTCCCGACAGAGGATGTAATGCTTTTGATGGTTCACCACAGAAAGGGAAATGCCAAGGCCGGCAAGGTCTGTTCTGATGTGGGTAATATTGACATCGATCAATTTTTTGATATTCCGGGATTCGGAGTCAAACCAGATGGCTTCATAGATCTGCTCCTTCGTGGCCCCATCGTCGCCCGCGTCAATAAGAAATGCCAGAAGCTCGCGCTCTTTTTTGGAGCGCATTTTTACCGGCCTCTTTCTGTTTTTACAGGCAAAAACGGAGAAACCGCCAAAGGTTTCAATATAGATTTTCTTTTCCCCAAAGCCTGCCAGATCCATCATCTGCCTTGCAAAATCAGGTTCGATGTCATTGGCGAGGGCGTACTGAAGAATAATCCCGTACCGGTCTCGCATTTTAAAATAACTGTATATTCCGTTTCGGGAGCATAGCTGAAGGCAGCGGCTTGCTGGTGAAAAGCGCGTGGTACCGGAACACGGTGCCGCTGGTCCTGATCGTAAAAATATTGCGCGCGGCCAGGCTGTCCAGAATAAGCCTGGCGTTTTGGATGCCCAATACAGCATTCAGCATCGGCGCATCCAGTTCCTCAAAGCAGGCGGTGGTGTGCAGAAAATCCACCACCTCCGGCGCGAGGCGCAGGATGCATTCATGAAGGAGGTATTCATACAGCGTATCATGACCGTGGGATGGGGTCGCCCCAGGTGAAATGCCGTTTTGAAAAAGCACCTTAAAGGAACCGAAGGCCAGAGGCCATCCTTCTGCCAGCGCGTAAAGATGGTCGTCATCAAAGCCAATAAAACGCGCTGCCTCATCCTTGGTAAATTGCATTTCCTTTTGCGTAAGTTCCAGAATTTTCCCTCGCGCCCGCAGGGCCGCCAGTCCCGGCCAGGGAATCTCGCGGCTGCCCAGGCAAAGCCGCACGTTTTCCGGCAGGTATTTCATGATGTAAGCAATAAGCTCTCTTAACCCGGGATCGTTAATGGTATGGAGGTCATCCAGAAGGATGGCAAAGCTGCCGAAAGCTTTTCCAGGCTGTTTAAAAACGCATTGGCAAGGAGCGTGATGAAATTCTCTCTGCCCTCAAAGGGCATAAATTCCGAGGTGGAAAAGCGGTAACCCTGAAACACCCGGCCCACAGCCTCGCTTAATAAGCCGACAAAAGTGAAAATCTCATTTTTCCCGTCAAGCGAAATCCAAACAGCAATCTTATAGGAGCCCGCTATTTGTGCAAGCAGCGTAGTCTTTCCGTAGCCCGCTCCGGCATGAATATAGATAAGTCTTTTGGGACTTTGAAGAATGGTGTCCAAAAGCTCCTGGCGGACAAGTCCCCCCGGAGTCGCTTTCGGGCACGTCAGCCTCACGCCTGCAATGCCGCTCATTTCAGATACCCCCATAAAATTGTTTTGACTCTCTTGCTATATCATAGGTCTGTTAATTAAAAAGGAAATGTTAGAAAAAAGTCGAATTTAATATTTTTGTTAACTATTTTGTTAACCGTTGGTTTTATATAATATATATGGTAATCCCGTGAAATGGAGGTAGTACTGAATAACTGACAGAAACTTTTCCAGTGGAGCCGGAGAGGCGTGCAGATTCACCGTACCAGAGACCCGATTTCCCCGCAGAGGAAAATGCTATGTAAAAAGTAAAGCCCTGTCAGGGGAGGAATGTCATCCGGTCTGTAACTTCTGCACCATATGGACCTCGCTCCCCGACAGTGAAAGTCTTGCGGTGACACATATTTTCAAATGTTCCTTGTGCGGATACGACAAACGGGCAAAGAAAGAGGTCGGGAATAAATGAAGAAACCAATAAAGTTGTCATAAAGGAGAGGGTCGCTTGTGAACATGAAAGAGGTAAAAATGGAAAAAGCAGAGGAAGCCATTAAGAATTTCTAGCTTAAATTTTCGTAAAGGGGAAAAATAATGGGGAATAAAATACTGAGAATAGTGCTTGTCCTTATTCTTGTTTTCTCATTGGCTGGCTGCAGAAACGAGAGCGGACAGACAACCGGAGCCGACGATAACAGCGGCAAGCTAAATACCGTTGATGACCTCAAAGATAAACGGATTGGGGTTTTGTTAGGCGGTATTCACGACGATTACGCAAATAAGACTTATCCTGATGCCACCGTCTTGCAGTATAAAAGCCAATCCGACCTGATTCTTGCCGTAAAGACAGGAAAGGTCGACGCGGCTTTCTATACCCACGAATCACTGCTGACGATGATGCGGGAGGACGATAAGCTGGCTTTTTTAGGGCAGAATCTGTTTAGAGTGCCCATGGGCATGGGCTTTAACCAGAACAATGATGCCTTGCGGGAAGAGTTCAACACATTTTTAGCTGAAATCAAAAATAACGGCGTTTATGACGACATGGTCAAGAGATGGATCACCGACGGAACCACAGAAATGCCGGTGCTAGAAAACCCCAAAAACAACGGCCGTCTCGTCGTGGGTGTCGTCAGCGACAAAGGGATGCCTTTTGCCATTGTGAAAAACAACAAAATAGTTGGTTTTGATATTGAAATGGCAGAAAGATTTGCCGCTTATTTGGGAAAAGAACTTGTTCTGGAGGACATGGAATTCAGCAGCCTGATTTCCGCTGCTGCCGGCAATAAGATTGATATGATCGACAGCACCCTGGTGATCACGGAAGAAAGAAAGAAGCAGATTGATTTTTCCGACCCCTATTATGAATTAGGGGCAAGCGTCTTTGCCCTGAAAAAAAATATCGCCCGCTATGACGACAGTAGTCAAGAAAATGGGGCGATGACGCTGGATGATTTAAAAGATAAGCGGATCGGAGTTTTGACCGGCTCGGCAGGCGACAATGCCGCCCGGCAGAGATTTCCCCAGGCCCAAATATTTGATATGAACAATATTATTGATGCCGCTGGGGCACTGAGTAGCAACAAGATCGATGCAGTTGTCTTTGAGCGCACCACCCTCCAAGATATTGCCAAACAGAATCCGGATTTAGAACTGATCAAGGAGCCGGTACAATTAGTTGATGTGGCTATTGCCCTAAAGAAAGACAATCCCCTTTTATTAAATTCGGTAAACCAGGCCATCACAGATCTGGAGAATCAAGGAACTCTGGATGAGATGAAAAAGCGCTGGTTTACCGAAGGTAATTTGCCGGCCATGCCCCAGTTTGATCCTCCTGCTGCCCAGGAAACCTTGCGCGTGGGCACCGAGGCACTGATGCCTCCCTTTGAATTTGTCACCGGCACCAATGAAGTGAGCGGTTTTGATATCGAGCTGGCAGAGCGTATCGGCCAGGCCCTGGGCAAAAAGGTAGTCGTTGAGAATATGAACTTTTCCGCCCTGATACCGGCCCTGCAATCCGGCAAAATTGATCTGGCTATTTCCTGCTTTAATGTAACCGAGGAACGCAAACAAAAGGTTGATTTCTCCAGGCCCTATCATACCAGTGATACGGCGGCGATGGTAAAAAAAGCGGTAAACGTTTCCCAGTTCCGTAAAATCTTCGGCAATATCAAAACCAGTTTCTACAGCAATATCATCATGGAGCAGCGTTACCTGCTGATCGTTGACGGCTTGAAAATAACTGTCCTCATCTCGTTGCTTTCCGTAATTTTTGGTACGCTGCTGGGGGCCCTCATCTGTTTCATGCGCATGGCGAAAAACCAGGTCCTGAGCAGGATGGCCCGGGTTTACATCTCCATCTTGCGGGGAACTCCGGTGCTGGTCCTGTTGATGCTCGTTTTCTATGTGGTGTTTGCCTCGGTAGATATTAACCCGGTACTGGTGGCGGTGATCGCCTTTGGTATGAACTTTGGCGCCTATGTTTCCGAAATGTTCCGCACCGCCATCGAAAGTGTTGACAAAGGACAAAGGGAGGCCGGGATTGCCGGTGGTTTTACCGCCCTGCAAACCTTCCTCTATATTATCATGCCCCAGGCGGTGAGACAGGTGCTGCCGGTCTATAAGGGGGAGTTTATCTCCCTGGTCAAAATGACTTCTGTTGTTGGGTATATCGCCGTCCAGGACCTGACCAAGGCCAGCGACATCATCAGAAGCCGCACCTTTGACGCCTTCTTCCCCCTGGTAATGGTGGCGGTGCTCTATTTTATCATCTCCGGGCTGTTGGCCCTGGCCCTGGACTATATCGGCCTGAAAACAGACCCGAAAAGAAATCGTAAACAGGTGGTGTAAGCCTATGATTTATGTCTAAAGAAAATGTAAGGTTGTTTGATGAAGAAGGCACTGAGGAAAGCAAGGTTCCCGAATATAAATAAAAATGCCAAGAAGGCATGTCTGATGCCAGAAAGGCTCTGTGTAACGGACACAGATCATCTAAAATAAACATAAATGAGGGAGATGTCAATATGAATATCAATAAGACACTGGATGGAAGTAAATTAACCTTATCTCTTGCAGGCAGGCTGGACAGCAATACCGCCCCCCTGCTGGAGACGGAACTGAAAGCAAGCCTGGAAGACATAACGGAACTGGTAATGGATTTTGCCGAACTGGTCTACCTGTCCAGTGCGGGGCTTCGCGTCATTCTCACCGGACAGAAGCAGATGAATAAGCAGGGCAAAATGGTGCTTGTCAATGTCAATGAAACAGTGATGGAGATTTTTCAGGTAACCGGTTTTGCAGAAATTCTCACCATCGAGTAAGAATGAAAGGGCATGATGAAGGATAATTACTACTTAATCAGTAAAAGTTTTCAAAGATACCTGGTCCCGTCCATATTGGCTATTCTGGGCGGGAATATCAGCTTCATGGCTGACCATATCATCGCCGGAAAAGTACTGGGAAGTAATGCCCTCGCTGCCATGAGTATGGTAAATCCTTTATTTTTCCTGTTCACAACGCTGGGGACCCTGATTTGTGTCGGCTCTTCCACCATGGCATCTATTTGTTTAGGCAAAGAGGATAGGCATACGGCAAATAAACTTTTCACCCTTACTGCGCTGCTGGTTTTGATTTTGGGCGGATTAATCAGCATTACAGGATACCTATTTCTGAATCCTCTCGTAAACCTCATCAGTGATGGAAAAGAACTTCATGCCATGGTTTATGAGTATTGCCGGGGACTGATACCGGGTTCAATCTGCATTATGGCTGTCTACCTTCCCTTGAACTTTTTCCGGATTGAAGGGAGAGGCCATCTGGGCATGATGATGTTTCTCATCATGGCCGTGCTGGACATTGGGCTGGACCTGTATTTTACCCTTGTGCTGGGGATGGGGATGTTTGGCCTGGCCATTGCAACGGTCTTCAGTTCTCTGATTGCAGTGATCGTGATGTTTCCTTTCCTTTTCACCAAGGGAGGATACCGCTTCGTATCCATTGGTAAATCCATACGGCTGGTAAACGGTATCCTCATTGTCGGAAGTCCCCCGGCCCTAAACAACTTTTATTCCGTGATCAGGACATTTATCTTAAATATGCTGATCTTAGCCTTTGGAGGACCCGTTGCGGTAGCCGGCTTTGCCTTTGTCAACAGCGTCAATACGCTGGCCCAGGCAATTGTTTCCGGGATTGCCCAAACAGTATCCCCTTTGGTTGGCGTGTTTTACGGTGAACATGATGTCATCAGCATCCGGAAAGTATTTACCCTTGCCATCAAATTTGGCCTTGCCTCCATGGTGGTATTTAGTATTCTTATCTCCGTATTTGCCCGACAAATCTGTCTCTTGTTCGGACTGACTTCCACCGGGCAGCAGCAGATCGCGATTCCTGCCCTCGTCATATGTTCCCTTAGTCTGACTGGGGTTATGGTGAACCAGATATTAGGCTACTATTACATGACCATAGGCAGAACAAAAATAGCCAACCTGCTTACGCTGTGCAGAGGGCTTTTATTCATCGTCTTGGCGGCTTTGATGCTGTCGCAAGTATGGGGACTTTACGGGATTTGGATTAGTTTTTCCGTGAGCGAGCTTTTAACCCTTGCCATCGTTATGATCACTGCCAGGCAAACGCTCCGCAGGGAGAGGGAGTTGAGCGGAGTGCTTCTGCTGAACCACCGTGACGTCGATGAAGGAAGATTTATTTCTTTTTCCGTGGATACCAATGTGGAGGCGGTCATGGAAAGCTCAGATAAAATAAGCGATTTCTGTGAAAACTGCCGCCTGAATCCCAAACAATCAATGGTGATCAGCTTAGCCATTGAAGAAATACTCCTATTAATGCTGAAACAGGTATTTGAAGGCAAAGATCATGATTCCATTGATGTGAAGATCTTTGTCCGGGATGACAGGGTTATCATGCGGTTCCGGTGCGGGGGCAGAAAATTCAACCCTCTTGAATACTATAAGACAGCCATGGAAAAATCCCATGGGCCTGAGGACCTTGATACGGATGAAAGCATGGGTCTTAAGCTCATTTCTAAGATGGCAAAGAAGGTAGATTATTCCACGAATCTCGGTCTGAACAACATTATTATCAGGCTTTAATAACTACAATTTAGGTACAAGTAAGGAGGTTAATCATGCGCATCGGCAAAAAAATCTTATTATCTCTCTTGGGATTAGCCTTATTGGTCACCATCCTGTTGGGGGCAGTGTCATTTTATGGATTTTCTGATATTAAAGCAACGTTTCAGGAAGAAAACAAGACCGCCATTGATGAACTCTACAAGAAAAATGTGGCGGAAATAACCCAGAGCAGCTCCAAACTGGCTATTTCTCTGGCAAACTACAATGCTCAGACCATTAACATAGATTTTGAGAGAATTATGGGCGAACTCAAAACCATGAAAGGTGATATTGAGACCCTCTATAAAAATGGCGGGACCACCGATTATACCTCCCTCAGCAGATATGAGGAGTATATTATCTCCCAGGCGGCAAACCCCAGCAAGAAGGAAATAGATCAGACACTGAAAACCTTGAGTGCGGCTACACCTATGTTTGACAATATCTTACGCATTGAGCCGAAGATTTCCTTAGCCTACCTGGTACTGGAAAACGGCATGGTTATTTCCAGCTCCGATACCTTTTACGAGGCGGTAGAAAAAGCGGATATGCGCACAAGAGCCTGGTATAAGGATGCCGTAGCGGCAGGTACTGTCCACTGGTCCGATCTTTACTCAGGTACGGATTCCAGAAGTTATGTCACGTGCGCTACTCCGGTTTATGATCAAAAGGGCACCCTCATCGGGGTACTGGCCTTTGATCTTCGCGTCAGTGAAATCTCGGAAAAGGTGCTAAACGTAGAAAACAGTTCTTATATCGCTTCATTTATTATGAACAGGAACGGAACCGTGCTGCTCAGTTCACTGGACCTGGAAGAGACGGCAAACAAACCGTATTTTCAAAAATTGATCAGCAGCATGGATTTAAAAACAGCCAAATCCGATTATTATGCCGACGACAGTTCCATCATCGGTTATGCCCCCATCAAATCCACGGATTGGCTTTTGGTTACGGTGCTGGATTTTAACTTAATGATGGCGCCGGTACAATCTGTGGCCAAGTCCGTATCCGCTACGGGAGCGAAAATGGCACAGGTGATCACAGAAGAGACAACGAAGGTGCTGGTCGTTTTCCTGATGATCATTCTGGCCCTCGTACTCCTGGTATTTATCACCGCCACTCGCCTGAGCAAGTCGATCACCAAGCCCGTGGAAATCTTAGCCAACGGAGCGAAAGTAATTGGAGAAGGCAACCTGGATTATGAATTTGCCGACCTGGGCCGTGATGAGATGGGCATGCTGGCGGCAACCATTAATGGGATGACTGTTCGCCTCAAAGAGTATATGGGACAGGTGGCAAAAGCTGCCGCGGAAAAGCAGCGATTGGAATCCGAGCTTGACGTCGCCAGGAGCATCCAGCTGGGCATGCTGCCCAAAAGGATTGACTGCCCGGGTTATGACGTCTCCGGCATGATGCTTCCGGCCAAAGAGGTAGGAGGAGACTTCTATGATTTCTTCCTGGTCGGTGAGGATAAGCTCTGTTTTGTGGTGGCAGACGTTTCGGGAAAGGGAGTCGGCGCGGCCCTGTTTATGACCATTGCCAAGATGGTCATTAAAACGGCGGCACAGGCAAATAATGTCACGGTAAATGAGCTTTTAGGCATCGCCAATAACCTGCTCTGCCAGGAAAATCCTGCTGAGCTTTTCGTGACGGCTTATGTGGGCATCATGGATATTGATACCGGAGAGGCTTCTTATGCCTGTGCCGGGCATAATCCCCCTGTGATCAGTCACAGAGACGGCACAGTTGAATTTATTCCTGTTAAAAACAAACTTCCTCTTGCGGCAATGGAAGAAACAAAATACCCCATCATGCACATGCGGCTTTTGGAAGGGGAGACCTTAATCTTATATACGGACGGCGTTACAGAGGCAACCAATAGGGAAAATGAACTGTATGGGGATGCCCGTTTGCTGAGTATTGTGAAAGAGCTGCATGGGGCGACCATACATGAAGTGATTCATGGCGTCAAAGCAAATGTGGATCTATTTGTTGCCGAAGCCCCCCAATTTGACGATATTACCATCGTGGCCATTCGAAGAATAGGGAAAGAGGAAGAGAGAATCTCAAGATGAACAACAGAGCTGAAGAATTGATCTATGATCATTTTATAGATAAATTTCTTGGGAAAACAGAACAGTGTGTGGGTGTGGAAATTGAACTGCCTGTGCTGAATCTGGCCAGGCAGCCGGTGGAACCGGAATTTTCCCAAGCCATGGTTGATCTATTGGTACACCGGTTTCAATTCAGGCCGACCGGATTCACTCTGGAGGGTTTTCCTAGCGAAGCAGTCAATGACAAGGGAGATGTCTTTTCCTTTGAAACCAGCTTTAACACCATTGAATTCTCCATGGGAAAAGAAAGAAGTGTTATCGAAATAGCCGATCGTTTCTATCCGTATTTAAGGGCTTTAAAAGAGCTTGAGAAATCACACCATCATCTCATATGCGGAATGGGTACAAATCCTTATGCGGAATATGCGGACAGCAAACCACTGCATACGCCGGCTCTGACGGCCAAATCCCAGTTCTTAAAAAAATTCACCACCCATCATGACGGCGAAATCTTTCATGCATTTTCTGCCGCAACACAGACACATCTTGACGTCAGGCTTCCGGACCTTCCAAACCGGCTGAACCTGCTGGGAAAGTTAGCCTTTGCGGATGGCATACTTTTTGCCAATTCCCTTCCCTTTCCCTATGGACAAACCGGTGCTTGGAAAGCTAAGCTTCCCTTAAGCCTGGTCCAGGAAATGGGAGACCATACCTTGTGTTTCCGGGATACCCTCTGGCGGTTATGTGAAGCACCCAATACCGCTGCTTATGATCAGGACTACCGTTCTATTGAAGATGTGGCAGGTCACTTGATGGATCTGAAGATCTTTTTAGTAAGTGATGGTAACGATGGATTTAGGCCGATCCGGCCCGTTAAATTCTCCGATTATTTCCAGGATCAGGACAAGCCGGAGCAGGACGTCTTATGCTTTCGCTCCCTTGAGCCCATTGCGGTCAGCAAACATGGAACCATTGAAATAAGGCATACTTGCACCCAACCCCTGTCGGAGATTTTTATCCCCACTGCTTTTTACACGGGCATTTCAGAAAATTATGGAGAAGCCGCGGAACTCGTCCAGGAATTTTGGCGGGAAAACAAGATTGCCATGACCAACTCGGAACTACGCTGCCAGGCAGTGCACCAGGGAAGGATTGCCCCCCCGGAAAACATGCATTATTTTATGAAAAACCTGGTCACTATTTCCTGGGAAGGGTTAAAGAAAAGAAATTTTGGCGAAGAAAAATATCTGGCCCACCTGATCCAGGCAGATGATCTCATGGAATGTCCTGCTAAAAGGCAGCTGCGTTTACTGCAAGAGGGCTTAACCTATCAAGAAATTATTTTGGCATACAGCGCAGTAGATACCTGCAAAAATTAAGGGCATCGGAAAACGACGAAAAAAGCGAGGGAAGAATCAAATGGACTATCAATATAAAAAAACCATTGCTGATTTTGATTTAGAGATGCTGAACAGGGAAATTGAAGCACTTTGTGCGGAAAACGAACTATTATCGGCCAAGCTGTGTACCCTTCAATTGATCATCGAAGAGCTTGCTACCAATATTATCAAATACGGCGGCAAAACCGGAAAAGATCACAGCTTAGAAATCAACATCTACACCGAGAAGGAGAAGATCGTGCTCATCATATCCGACAATACCGCTGCCTTTAACCCTCTTGAAGCGGAAGATCCTGATATCACCCAATCTTCAGAAGAGAGGAAGATTGGCGGCCTGGGTCTTTTCCTTGTGCGAAAAAAAGTTCAATCCCTCACCTATGAGAACAAGAATGGCCTGAACATTGTGAAGGCCGTGATCTGATCAGCACCCGGGTAAGAAAACTTGAGCAGATGTTGAGAATATGGCCTAATTCCCCACCAGAGCAGGGGTAGAAAAAGTCCTCTCCAGGATGAAACACATCCTTGGAGAAAAATATCCGGTTAGCAAAAAAGAGGAGGGAAACTTTTTTTGCTCCAGGTCGTCTAAAAGGTATAACTTAAAAAATAGTGAAGGTGAATGGAAATGAATCTTAAATCGAAATTGGTTCCCTTTTCAACTGCTGCGATCCTGACGATAGCATTAGCGGGAAATAGTTTTGCAGCTACCACTCCTTTTAGAGACCTCTCCAATGTAAATGCCCAAGAAAAAATTATTGCCCTGCAAGAAAACGGATATGTCAAGGGTATTTCTGACGGCGTGTTTGCCCCTGATCATACGATTACAGCGGCGGAAGGCATTCAATTTATTGTCAATGCCTTAAAACTGAATATTGATTCGGTAAGATTCCTAAAAGAGCCGAAAGCCACAGATTATTATCCCAATGCGAACAACGACGCCTGGTATGCCAATACGCTGATTGTTGCTGCAGTGAACGGACTGGACCTTCCGGCTGATCTTGATCCGAGTCAGGAATGGACACGTGAAGAGTTTACGTACCATCTGATTCAAGCACTGGAACAAAAGGAAAATCTGCCCATGATCAATCTCGTTCCGGTTGAGATCGCCGATCAGGATCAAATCACAGTTGATTATCAAGGGGCCATTCAACGCGCCCTTGCTTATCATGTTGTTGAACTGGATGCAGGAGGAAACTTTTATCCCAAAGATAAAATCTCCCGTGCCGAAACCGCTGAACAAATCTATCAGGCCCTTGAATATGTCAAGGCCCATCCGGCACCGGCTCCAGATTCGACCGGGACGGAGACAGGTGAAACTTCTCTTGAATAGGTGTCCGGCACCAAAGATTTTCTTAAGGAACTATGGTAAAGACCATGGTTCTTTTTGCAAAAAGGTCTGCCCGTGGGCAGACCTTTCCAAATTCTATGATGGGAAGTTTAAATCTACAACTCCAATATGGTAGAGGATCCTCAGTTAGATAAGCTTTTCTCTTTTGGCACTGTGAAATCAAACCCATCGTATTTTTTGAATCTGAGTAGTCCTTCTAATCCAATCATCTCCGCATATTTGGCGAATTTCATCAGTGCCAAGTTTGTCCAAATATAACCGAAGTTGTTAAAGGACCCGCCGGCGATGAACTGCATATTCATGAACGTGCCGATTAAAGCAGCCCAGAATACTCGAACGCCCAGAATCAGGCATAGACCAACGCCGATTTCAAAAACAACGACCAGGACATCGGTCAATGCCGGCATCCCCAAAAAGACATGCTGGGCGATCCAGGCAAAACCTTGATTAATGGAAAAGGGATCAAAACGAGTCACATCGGGACCGGCAATATTGTTAACAAGGGTGTGAATTTTTTCTGCTGAATTGAGCGTGCCATCGCTGAACCATGCTAATTTGCCCCATCCGGATTTCAGCCAGGACCATCCATAAATGATTCTTCCCACTGTCAAAATGAGTACCAGTACGGAAACTTTCCAATCCTTTAATTCTGTTTTTACGGCCTGAACATAGGCAGCCATTTTGAAAACCTCCTTTGTAGTTTTGTCTTAATGAAAAATAAGAGCGGTAAAACTTCCCGGCGTCATGTTTATCACCCATAATGTCCTGCAAATATCATGCCAAGTCTGAAAGCCCGTTTTGACGGGGTTCTGCGCAGAAGGTGTTAACTAATTTTTCAATAAAGTTTACACGAAGGTGGAGGAGCATAAGTAAATAATATCATATATATTAACTTCGTAGGAATAGTTGACCTGGGAAACCCTCTTTTTGTATGATAGGGGTAAGAATAATCCTTATTTGAGAGGATACCTTTGATATTCTTATTTTATCACAAGGAAAAACGGGGAACAATAGACTGTTAACTGAACTGTTAACTCGGGAATCCAGGTTAACAGGAGAGGAAGGAGCGATGGGATGAGGCCTGAACTACTCAAAGCGTTTCCCAGATTTACCCGGTTAAATGCCCAAAATAAAATAGAGTTTGCCTGGAGAATGGAAGAGAGCATGCGGAACAGGATTGAAAAAGGCCTGCAGAATTTGCCGCAATGTCACGGGGATCCTGTTAAAGACTTTGGGAAGCTTGCCGGGCAGAAAAACATTCTGTCTGAGAAGGGCACCCTGGAACTCTATCAGGTTAACGGGAGTCTCAAGCATTTGGCCCTCCTTAATGAAGTACCGGCAGGAGAGGCCAGTCAAGGTTTTTTGGATGGGCTCTTTCCCGTGGACAATTTGATCGATTATGCAACGGCCCCCCAAACGATTATTAATATCATTGCGGACCGTGTGAAAGAATCTGTCCAGTTTGAGCGATTTGATCTTGTTCGGGTTAATCGTTCCTTACGCCGGTTCAATTACGAATATTCCATCGGGGTTGATATTGAAGGACGGGTTCAGACGGCTTATAAAGAGATTTCAAACTCAGGCCTGGCCTGGGTACTTTATCATGAAAAACCCTATCTTGTAGAGAATTTTCTTCCTGAAACCCACCATTTTAGCGAGGATCCTTGGCTCTATCAGACCGGCTTTCGTTCCATACTCCGGGTACCCATTATCTTTAATCGCGGGGTGATCGGGGCAATTTTGCTGGCCAGTGTGGAACCTGAACGTTTTCAGGTAGAAGATGCTCTGCTCCTTGAGAAGCTTGCCCAAGGGGTCGCTCCGGCTTTTTTTCATGCCGGGGTACAGGAGGAACAGGAATACCATACCTTGGCTGCCGCGACCTTGCTTCAGACCATCGCCGGGATGGGAAAGCTGGGGAGAACGACAGAGTTTTTCGATGCCTATTGCCAGGTATTAAGGCAGTTGGCTAAAACAGACCGGGTGGGCCTGTTTCTGATTGACGAGGAGGCGGACAAATACTGTTGTCTGGCAGAAGCCGGGAAGAAACTGGCGGTTTCCGGGGAGTGGCTTCCCATACGTAAGCTGCCCTTTCGGGAGATGCTTCAGTCCAAAAGCATTGTGGCCTTTAACCTTGCCGACCAGCGGCACATGTCTGTGGGTGAATTGCTTGGCCGGGGATTTACCGCTGTTCTCTATGCCCCCATTACAGACGCCAAAGGAAAGATTAGAGCCTGTCTGGGGACGGCTACCTCTGATGAAAGTGCCACCTCAAAGGAGATGGCGGGTTTGTTCAAAGTGGCCTGTGAACAATTGGCTTTCATTATGGCTCAGAGTATCTTGAATTTAGGAAATGACTCCAAAATGACCCGGGATGTTGCCGTCAAACCGCCCGGGTTTGAAGAAGTTATCGGCTCTTCGCAAACCATTCAGGAGACCATTCAAAAAGCGGCGGCAGTTTCTCAGTATGAATTCCCGATTCTTCTTTTAGGAGAGACGGGAACCGGGAAAGAGCTGTTTGCCAAAGCCATCCATCGTTCCAGTCCCCGGGCTAAGGGTCCTTTTATTGTGGTAAACTCTGCCGCGATTCCTGATAACTTGCTGGAATCGGAACTTTTCGGCTACAAAGAGGGCGCTTTCACAGGCGGGCTGAAAGGAGGAAAAAAAGGAAAAATCCTGCTCGCCCATGGGGGAACTCTCTTTCTCGATGAGATCGGGGAACTGTCCCTGGAATTACAGGCGAAGCTTCTGCGCGTGATTCAGGAAAAAGAGGTCGAACCGCTAGGTGCGGAAAAACCTGTCTCTATCGAGGTAAGGGTGATTTCGGCCACCCACAGAAATCTCAAGGAAATGGTAAAAAGGCAGGAATTTAGAGAGGACCTGTATTACCGGTTGAATAGCATTGAAATAAAAATTCCCCCGCTGCGGGAGCGGGGAGAAGATATTATTGAACTTGCGGAAAGCATGTTAGAAGAGCTGGCCAGGCGGAATAGCAAGCGCATGAAAAAGTTATCCCATGAAGCAGTCCAGGCGCTGCTGGAATATGATTTTCCAGGAAACATTCGGCAGTTGCAAAATGTTATGAACTGGGCCTTTGTGTTTGCCGATGATGATCTGATCAAAATGGAAGATCTGCCCGCTGAGATTAAAAAGAATATCAGAGAAAATGTAGCGGTGTCGGAGAAAGAAGAACTGGCCAGACTTTTAAAAGCCTTTCATGGGAACAAAACAGAACTGGCCAACTATCTGGGCATCACACGGACCGGTTTGTGGAAGAAACTGAAGCGTTTAGGCCTGCAAAAATAATAAAGTTGTTACGGACTGGGGATTTATAGCCCTTAAAATAATGCTTGACAAATAGCCTAAGATTTGATAGCATATCAAAAAATCGATTAAATGCGATGACAGGGATAACACTTTGCGGTATGTCGCTACAGAGAGCTGTTAGATGCTGAGAAACAGTGCGCAGAGTAATAGTGGACTCACCCTTGAGCAGTTAGGTGAAAGCTGCGGAATCTATGATGACGACTGCAGCAAGTAAGTGGGAACGGGTTTCTCGCCGTTATCACGAGAGAGCATTCGTCATTCTGACTGATGCTTAGAGGGGGTATGTTTCATACCAAAAGGAGTGGTACCGCGGGAGCGTAAGGCTTTCGTCTCTGGCAGAAATGCTGAGGGACGAAGGCCTTTTTTATACTTTCAGGAATTTATCCGTTTCAAAGGGCTGAAAGTATAAGTATCACCAAAGCTTCCGAGGGACATGGAGGACTAGGGGCACTGAAGCATCCATTTTTCTTTATCTCTAGTTAAAGAATCACAAGCGGCCGGACTAAACGGACCCAGAAACGTTAGGAGGAATTATAATGAAACTTGCGTTTTCCACACTTGGTTGTCCCGACTTCAGCTGGATCGACATCTATTCTATGGCCAAGGATCTTGGCTTTAACGGCATCGAAATCCGTGGACTGGGCAATGAAATATTTGCCGTCCAGGCCCAGCCTTTCACCGAATCCCAACTTCCCCAAACTGTAAAAAAGCTTTCTGAGTTGCGCCTCGAAATCCCTTGCCTCTCTTCCGGCTGCTGCTTGAAGTTTGCTGAAAACGCGGAAAAAAACCATGCTGAAATTATAGAATATATCCAGTTGGCCTCCAAGCTTGGCACCCCATACATCCGCATTCTTGCCGACTCGGAACCCCAGCCTAACGGCGAGGTGGATGATGGGGTTATTCTTGCCGCCCTGGAGAAATTAATCCCCATTGCCGAAGAGAAGGGCGTGACTTTGCTGGTGGAAACGAATGGTGTTTATACCGACACGTCCCGTCTATGTAGACTGCTTGATCATGCGGCCAGTGATGCGGTGGCCGCCCTGTGGGATGTCCACCATCCCTACCGGTTTGCAGGGGAAAGACCTGAAAAGACGGTACAGAATCTGGGCGCCTATATTAAATATGTGCATATAAAAGATTCTGTTGTAGAGAATGGCACAACCCGGTATCGGATGATGGGGGAGGGAGATCTGCCCATTGACGACATGATGCGGGCCCTGCGTTCCATCAACTATGACGGCTATGTGTCCCTGGAATGGGTGAAGCGCTGGGCAGCGGACCTTGATGATGCGGGTGTTGTCTTTCCCAATTTTGCAAACTATATGAGCCGTTACATGGAAAAGAGTACGGCGAACGGACATCTTTTCGACAATAACGCCAAGACAGGGAAATATATCTGGCAGAAGGATACCTTAATTGACCTGACCTTTTCTCAGGTGCTTGACCGCATGGTGGAGGAGTTTCCCAACCAGTACGCTTTTCGCTATACTACAATGGACTATACCAGAACCTATACCGAGTTTCGGGATGATGTAGATACCTTTGCCAGATCGCTAATTGCCATGGGGGTGAGGCCGGGTGATCATGTGTCCATCTGGGCCACCAATGTTCCTCAGTGGTTTATCACCTTCTGGGCAGCTACCAAGATCGGTGCGGTTCTTGTTACGGTAAACACGGCCTATAAAATCTATGAAGCGGAGTATCTGCTCCGCCAGTCGGATACCCATACACTGGTGATGATAGACGGCTATAAGGACTCCGACTATGTCGGTATTATAAAGGAACTTTGCCCCGAACTGGAGACTGCGGAGGCAGGGAAACCCCTGCATATCAAACGGCTGCCCTTCCTCAGGAATATCGTCACCGTTGATTCCAGGCAGAAGGGCTGTCTGACCTGGGAGGATGCTGTGGCCCTGTCCTGTAAAGTGCCAATTGAGGAGGTATACCGGCGGGCACTATCCATCAACAGACATGACGTGTGCAACATGCAGTATACTTCGGGAACTACAGGCTTTCCCAAGGGGGTCATGCTCACCCACTATAATGTGGTGAATAACGGCAAAAATATCGGCGACTGCATGGATCTTTCTACTGCTGACCGCATGATGGTTCATGTGCCGATGTTCCACTGCTTTGGCATGGTGCTTGCCATGACGGCCGCAATGACCCATGGGGTTACCCTCTCTCCCATACCCTATTTTTCACCGAAGCAATCCCTTGACTGTATCAACAAGGAGAGGATCACCTGCTTCCATGGCGTTCCTACCATGTTTATCGCCATGCTGGAACATGAGGATTTCCCCGCAACGGACTTCTCCTATATGAGGACCGGCATTATGGCAGGCAGTCCCTGTCCTGTCAAAGTGATGCAGGATGTGGTGGACAAGATGAACATGACCGAAATTACCATTGTGTTCGGCCAGACAGAGGCTTCGCCCGGATGCACCCAGAGCCGGGTAGATGATTCCCTTGAGTTGCGTGTCAATACTGTAGGAAGAGTCTTGCCCGGTGTGGAATGCAAGATCGTCGATCCGGAGACCGGCAAGGATTTGCCCGATCATGTGGATGGTGAATTTGTAGCGCGGGGCTACAACATCATGAAAGGCTACTATAAGATGCCTGAGGCGACGAGAGCTGCCATTGATGAAAATGGCTGGCTGCATACCGGCGATTTGGCCAGGCGCGATGAGAATGGGTACTACAAAATTACCGGACGCATCAAGGATATGATTATTCGGGGGGGAGAGAATATTTATCCCAAGGAAATTGAGGACTTTATCTATACCCATCCAAAAGTCAAGGATGTGCAAGTGATCGGGGTACCCGACAAACAGTACGGCGAGGAGATTATGGCATGTGTGATCCTCAAGGACGGCGTCACCCTGACTGCCGATGAGCTCAAGGATTATATCCGTTCCCACATGGCGAAGCACAAAACACCTCGCTACATCGATTTCGTCACAGAATTCCCCATGAATGCCGCCGGAAAGATTATGAAATATAAGATGCGGGAGCATGCAGTGGAGAAATTAGGTTTACAGGCAGAAAGCCGCATTGTGACTGCATGACAAACAGGGAAAGTTGGATTCAATAACGGTGCATAACCCAGGAGACAGTCAACGTTCAAAAAATGTTGACTGTCTCCTGTTTTCCTGCTTTATATGAGATTCTTTTTTCAGGGTCAAAAATAAATAATTGAATGGTATAGTATACAAATAGATACTATTGCACAAAATTGTGCGTACTTGCAATAAAGTAAAGTAATATTTATGATTAGATCATAGTACTTTTTGGAGAGTTCCTTTTTATAAGACTTTCCGAAACCCGTCTAATGTGAGAGTAATCATCTCTCTGAAAAAAGGAGGAACAGGGGAATGAAAGTTTTAGCGATTCAGGGAAGCCCGAGAAAAAACGGAAATACAGCCGCTCTTTTGAAATGTTATTTACAGGGGCTAGTAAAAAATCATCAAGCAGAGGTCAAAACGATTGAAGTTGCGGAAAAAAACATTCAGTCATGCAAAGGATGTCAAGGGTGCAAAAGCTCTCCCGGAGACTGTGTGATCAAGGACGATATGGCGGAAATATATCCGGGTATTTTAGAGGCGGACGTCTTGGTGCTGGCGTCGCCCATTTACTGGTGGAATATTACGTCCCAAGCCAAGCAGTTTGTTGATCGGTTTTATGCCCTTAATTCCGGTGATAATTTTAAGGGGAAAAAGTTTGTCTTATTAATGACGTATGGCGGTGAAGAACCCAACTCGGGTGCGGAAATCATCAAAAACATGTTTCATGATATCTGTGATTATTTGAAAATGGATTTTGCCCAGGCATACGGCGTATGTACCGGGGAAGTTTCTGTCCAGGATAATCCTCATGTGCAGGATGATGTTCATAATTTGGGAGCAGCCTTCAAATTATGAAAAAGAAATATTCGGTCAGCTGTTGGCTTTTTCATAGGCCATAGGAATTTTTAATCCTTTGGCGATGGTTTCGTCAAGAGAAAAAAGATCATCTTTATTAACTTCAGAAATAGATGTTTTGCCTAAAGATTTAATAGCGACCTCTAATTCAGCCTTGCAGGATAAGAAATACTTTGCCAGGGAATCGGCCCCCTTTTTTTTATTAAACTGGCCGGCATCTTTGCCTTTGTACCAAACAACCTGCGTGGGAGGCTCGAAGGGCAAGGACTTTAAAACCTGATCATGGGCCATCGCAAAGAGAGCCATTGAACCTAAATAACATGCGTCGGCCCCCAGTGCTACTGCTTTTAACACCTCCCCTGGTGTGCGAATTTTACCGCTGGCAATCAGGGAAACACTTTTATGGAACCCCGTCTTATCTAGCCAGTCCGCCCCTCGTGCCAGGGCAAAAACCGTGGGAACGCCAAAATCGTCTTCCAGAATGGGCGGGCCGCCATAGGTGGCGGCTTCTGCCCCATCCAGCACGATATAATCGGCCCCCGCATTACAGGCAATTTCCATATCCTGCTCCAGCCATTTTCCTGCCGCCAATTTCGTGCCGACCGGTACGCCCCCACTCTTCTCTTGAAGATTCTGAATGAATTTCGGCAAATCGGTAATTTCCTGTACGCGCAACTGCCGGGAATGGGCAACGGCATCTTTCCCTTTGGGATACTTAAAATCTTTGCGCAATTTTCGGTCGATATTTTTGGCATGAATGACATGGCCGGCTCCTCCCAGGGCCCCCTGCCCAAACTGAATTTCGACGGCAGAGCAGTTCTGAAGAATATGGTCAACATCGTTCCAATCCCCCCGGTTATATTGATAAATATAAGTATCTGCCGTCTCTCGTTCGGAAACTAAGTAGGGACCTTCCCCGGAGCAAATAGCTGTTTTTGCCTTAGATGCTCCCTTGGCTAAGGCCCATTTGGCGTCGGCACTCAGTGCTTCCCCATAAGCCATGGCTGAAACCATCATAGGAAGACCGATTTTAAAGGGCTTTTTGGCCTTTTTGCCAATGATTACCGAAGTGTCCACCGGTGTTTCAATGGGGGTGGGCAAATCCTTTAACTGGGCAAAGTTAAACATGAGGCTTTCCAGAGAAGGAAATTTTTTAGGCGAACCTAAGGGTCGATTAATTAACTCTCCTCGCTGGGCTCTTAAATTGGTTTCCAGAATGACCTGGGGACTGACCCGGGCGGTGGCGGAAATAAGCTCCCAAAGGTTTTCGTCATAAGGATCGGTCATAATTGTCTTTACAGCGGAATCTAAAGTTCTATTCACGATAAACCGGCTCCCCCATTTTATACCTAAGATTCCCAGTGCTGCTCCTGCGATTCCCATCATGATATTGTTTTTCATATTCATCCACAACAATCCTTAATCAATCTTTTTTGCTCAAATCGTGGGATAGAAACATTTTTAAAAGTTGTCTTTGAGAAGTTTTTCAATCGTATTCACATCATGATGGATGTTTAACGGCCTGACAGCCGGACCCTCAATGACATTGCCTTCATAGGAAAACCTTGAGCCATGACAGGGGCAATCCCAGGATTTTTCCGCGGAATTCCAATTCAGTTCACAGCCCATATGGGTACAAGTGGTATCTACAACATGCAGGGTCCCTTGTTCATCCTTATATGCCCCTGCCCTTTGGCCATTTGCCTCAATTATTTTTCCCTCGCCCGGTTTGAGAGTTACTTCGGTGGGCAGGGAAGAGATTTTACCATCAATAAGCTGTTCCGCCACATTAAGATTTTCCACAAGAAAGTTTTTGGCAGACGCTATTATCGTTTGACGGGAGGGGTTATACACGTCCTGCCACGGGTTCTCCCCATGAACGATTAAATCTTTTATGATCATGGCGGAAACCATGCTATTGGTCATACCCCATTTTCCATATCCGGTCGCAATATACAGGTTAGGAGTGTCTGACGTAAAATGGCCTATATAAGGCAAATCATCTAAAGTCATACAGTCCTGGGTTGACCAACGATAGGGAATGTCCTCAACGTTAAAGGTTTCATTGGCAAAATCTATCAGGGCCTGATAATGTTGGATGGTATCCTTACCCTGGCCGGTTTTGTGGTGCTCTCCTCCTACAATGATTAATTCTCCCCCAGGAAAGGCCTGGTTGCGCAGGGAACGGGCAGGATTCTCGGCGGTGATATACATACCGCCCGGATATTTTTCTTTGGCTTGAATGGCTACGACATAGGATCGTTCCGAGGATAATCTGGCGAAATAGAGGCCGTTTTTGTTGTAGCAGGGATAATGGGAAGCAATAATCACCTTTTTGGCGGATACTCTTTTCCCTTGATGGGTGGTCAAAAGATAGTGTTGATCCTTCTCTTCCATGTCAACAATCCGAGTTTGCTCAAAGATTTGACTGCCTCTATGGGCAACTTCCCGAGCCAGTGCAAGCAAAAATTTTCGGGGATGAAACTGGGCCTGATGATCAAAACGGACCGCCGCTTTTACAGGAATGGGCAAAGGGATCTCCTCAAGATAACTGGCTTTTATTCCTATTGAGGAGGCAACATTTGCCTCTTCGCTTATTTTTTTGACATACTTATCCTGCAAGGTATAAACATAGGCAGATTGATGGATGTAATCACATGCAATGTGATTTTCCTGGGCGATTTTTTCAATTAATTTAATAGCCGATTCGTTTGCATCCGCGTATTGTTGGGCAAATTCTGCGCTAATTTGACTCTTTATTTTGCTGTAGATCAGCCCATGCTGAGAGGTAATCTTTGCCGTGGTATGTCCCGTTGTGCCTTGGAGGATGTGGTCGGCCTCCAGAATACATGTTTTGATCCCTTCTTTGATCAGCATATAACCGCATGCGATCCCGCTAAAACCGCCGCCGATAATGGCAATATCTACTTTTAAATCCTCATTTAATACGGGATAGCCGGGTTGGGGGGTGGAAGCCATCCAATACGACTGGGGCGGTTTGGTAAACCTCTTTTGCTCATCCATATTCATGTGTACCTCCTGTGCCTGATATTTCGTATCCTAAGAAATTGACCTGCAAGTATTTGTTTATTTATCGCCAGGTTTTTATTTTGTGCAGTTGGAAGTATTTTATTTCATTTTGCGGAAAAAAGGCGGAAGATGGTTGAAATATATTCTCCACCGCATCCTAGCGAAAAGTATTCTTGCGGTTCTAAGGTTTTACCCATGGGAGGCTCAGGGGTACATGAAAAATAGGATGTTATAATTAAACTTAAATGTTATAATAAGGAAAATAATGAGCAAGGGGTGATGAGATGATTTGGCAAGAATATGCGAGACAATTGGCAGAAGTATTGGCATTAGACAGCAGTCCTGTAGGAGTAGCATTTAGTGATACTCCTGCGCAGAACGGAAAAGAAAGCCGGATTATGCCCTGCACCGCTATTTACCAGGCAGCGCGAAAAGGAGCCACTTTCAGCATTTGCGCGGAAAATTGCACTTGCCCCGGCGGACTGACCTCATTGGGTTTATCTACTCCTTCTCCGGAAAGGGCTGCTTTAACGAAAAGATTTCTCATTGAAGGAGAAAAGTTTTGTTCCGGTAATGCATCCTTTTTTCGCATGCGCTCCCTGAGCCAAGGCCAGCCCCCCTATGGTGTCTCAAAATATGTCATCATTGGACCCTTGCAGGTATGCGCGTTAAAACCGGATTTAGTCTTATTCTTGTGTAACCCCGGTCAAGCTAGCCGTCTTGTTCTATTATCAACTTTTGAAACCGGAATCCCCCTCAAGGTGCAATTATCGGGATCTACTTGTTCCGGGGCAATTACCCAACCTCTTTCCACAGGACGCATAAACGTTACCTTTATTGACCCCTCTAGCCGGCATCTTGTGAAAGGGTTTAAGGAGTCGGACCTGATTTTTAGCGTTCCCTTTTTTACCATTCGAAGCATCGTGGAAAGCATTCCTTTCAGTACAGCCGGTACGGCTCAACCAGGCATGGGTTATGAGGATATCCTGCGCGGGTAAGATGGAGAAGAAATAATTAAAAATAAGTTGCCCGGGAGCCTATGAGAAGGGCGGGCAAGCTTACAAAAAAACCTCCTAAGAAGGAGGAAAAAGAAAGAGAATCTTTTAATGGACTAAGCACATTATAATATGCAAATTAATAAAATACAAGTGAAATACCTATAAAAAACAAATAAAAAATTTAAAGTATTATACTGATAAAAAGTACGCTGTTGCGATGAAGAATTTTGCCGAAAATACTACTATTTTCGGGAAATCTTTTGGGCTTGCCCAAGGAAATTTTGTGGTAGAACATGTTTAAGGGTAATAATGTAAGATTGATTGGTATTAGTGCATCTGAGAAAAAGGACTGTTTCAAGCGAAGTCCTTTTTCTCATTTCGCAGGGAAAATGATGAGCCGGTTTGAATAGATGGCAGAGGCTTTTTTAAGTTTTTTTGACGCAGATCAGCGTTAAGATTGATGCCATTGTTCGATTAATTCCATGCCCATTTGATATCCATATCTGTAATCCTGTTTCAAAATGGAAAGGTTTGTGGTTAACCTTTTGGTCTGAAAGTTTTCCGGCGGATTCACTTCAAAAATCCTGATCCCTTTGGGTGGATGACGCATAAAATCTAATGATTTTTGATATATTTTTGGCCGATTCATCACAGTATTGATCAACCCCGGATAATTCCTCAAATACACTTTACTTAATAACTGAAAGAAGCTTTTTCTCATTTGGTAGGAATAGGGGCGCGAGCGTATCACCACAATACTTGTTGCATCCCGTCTATATGCCTCTATCACGGGGATGGGGTCTGCCATCCCTCCATCCGCAAAATCGATACCATCTATTTTCGTAAAATGGCGATAAAAAATGGGAATGGAGCTGGAAGCTTTCAAAACCTTTTCCAGGGTATTTTTTTCTGGTTTTAAGTAAACTGCTTTACCGGTGTTTACTTCCGTTACGCCAATGTAGTATTCCTTCGCTGGTTGAAATATTTTATCTAGATCCAATCTAATTTCTTTTACCGTCAGTTGCCAAAGCCAATCCAAATCAATTAAATGTCCGCCCCGAATAAACTTTTTCCAACTGATGAAGTCAGGACGGATGGAATAATCGGTGTATACTTTTAAATTTCTCTGGTACATTTCTGCTAAATAGGATGCAATATTCGTTGCCCCTGCAGAGACCCCGATGAAAAGATCAAAGGGATTAAAGCTTTTCTCCAAAAAAGCGTCCAGTACTCCCGTCGAGAAAATGCCTCTCATGGCCCCCCCTTCAACTACTAAAGCATGGTGTTTGCCTCTGTTACTTTCCCTTCCCATGTCCATTTGACCACCCAATTAGCAAAATTTTATCCATATGATATTATACAATAAATGGTTATAATATCCTACGGAAAAGATACTGAGGAGTCTGACGTTTGGGGGAAAAGAAAAGCCGTATCCTTATACCCGATACATGGGAGGGACGATTTCATACCCTTTTATTTTTCCGTATTCAACAAATTTGTCATAAAGCTTCATCTCTTCAATTAAAAATGACATAAACAATTCTCTGATTGCCGGAGAAGTACTGTGCACAAAAGCCATGGTGTGCGTAGGAAGAAATGATTGAATTCCTCTGAGAACCCGTCTAAAGATATATCTATCCGAAATCTGCTCTGCATGAGACGTCGTTTGCGTATGCTTGGGCGGTCTAATTGGCAAAGGGATTCCATATGCGATCATCTCTTTTTCCAAGGTCCCGATATGCCCCACAAGAGTCTTTTTTCCTGTATTAAGAATGATCTTTAGATCTTCATCCCGAGCAAAAGTGACTAAAGTATCCGTAATATAAATGACATTATATCGTTGCACCAAATGATTCCAGAGATGAAATACTTCACTGACATTAACATTTCGCTGCTTTTCTTTAGTCGACATGCCTAATTCGCTTATTTTATGGATTTTCCGAAAAATCTTCATGATGCCACCCTCAATATTTTTTAAAAATTGCTTTTGGAGGCTTGCGCTAAGCGGAATTTATGGCCGATAAACCGGGGGTTCGTTTAAAAACCCTTTTAACTTGCCATATTCTACAATTAACTCCTGTAATTCCATAGTTAAAAGCAAATGCTCTTTAAAGGCTTTTCTCACTTTAGGGGAGGTACTATTCATAAAACCGCTGGAAAGAATAGGAAAGAAGGATTGAATTCCTTCAAATATGCTTATATAGATGTACCTGTCCGAATAACCTTCCCAATTGACGGCCAAATTGCTGCCGGCCGGTGGCTGGATCGGAAAAGGGATATTGTAATTCTTCATTAATTTTTCCATCTCATCAATACCTGACCGAAGCACCTTTACTAATTGGCCTGTGATAAATTTTAAATCGATATCCTCAATAAAATTTTCCATAATCCCTATGGTCTCCATGATATCTAGCTTGGTTACTAAAATATCCCACACATAGAAGACTTCATTGACATTAATCAATCTCTGTTTTTCCCTGGGCGACTTGCCAATTTCCCCGATCTTCTGCAATTTATCCATGATATCTACCATATTTCAGATCCCCTTTATTTCTTACCTTGTGATAATTTGCCCAAGCCTATACGACGTTCGTAAATCAGTCAATCGGCGCCATAAGAAAAATATTTTTTCTCATGGGCAGGAATACACCCCATCAGCCGATTCTGTTTCGCGGGGATGCAAAAAATAGGGTTGGGGAGGGAGGGGAAGAATATAAAAATGAAATGAAATTGATAGGGGCGGGTGAAGCTTCACCCGCCCGTAACTACCTGATTACAGTTATTTTTTCCTGAATCACCGACCAGATGGCCGGATCTTCCATACCTAAACGCCAAAGAGCTACTCCTCCGAGATCATATTGCCTGATTAGCTCCAGCTTGCGTTTCAGGCTGAGGGCATTTTCGTACCATACTTCATGACGTTGATTGTTTTGGGGATCAACGTACCTTAATACTCCGGACCGGCTATTTACATCAAAGGAAGATACTGTACTAAAATCCTCAAAGCGCTCCATGGCTTGCTCATGGGAAAGATAAGCATATTTGCCTGTATCTAGGTTAAAATCGAAACCAAATACAGGTTCGGCCAGAATAATTTTGTACGCGGGTATTGTTTTGACCGCGTAATCAACAACCGCATGATTAAATCCCATGGAGGATACAGGGCCGGGTCCGCTGCCTGGGAAGCCATGCTCGTTGTACATCATCAGCATCACTTGATCGGCCGCCTTGCCGATCGCTTCATAGTCATAGGGGGCCGACCAGGGATTGGTGATGCTGTCCTGGGATTTCGCCGGCACAGCAACCGTGAAAATGTAGCCCCGGGCTTTTAGTTGTTCTCCTAGTTCCTGGTAAAAGATGGAGAGACGATCCCGGTCGCTGCTTCTAAGCCCTTCAAAGTCCATGTTTACTCCGTCAAACTGGTAGTACTGAATCAATTGGATAATATTAGAGATACATTTCTGGCGATTCTCTTCACTGGATAGCATCTGATTGACCAGCTTCGAAGGGAATGACCGCTCCGGATATAAAAAGTTGTGAATCACCGGAATCACGGGTACACCTTGTGCGTGAGCGGTTGCCACCACTTTGCGCGCCTCTGTTTCATCAAAGGTATCCATGGTTTCCAGTTGCGTAGGGTCATACCGATTTAACCGGAACCAAAAGGGAGCTAATCGGGACATGCTGTTCATATGAGCCGATGCTGACCAGGCAGAAGATCCTAAATTGGGCTCTTCGTCCGTATAGTAACCGATGATCATTGCCTCTGGTCGTTGATAACCCAAAGCATTTACTTTCAGGCGTTGCCCGGCATAGATGGTATCGTCGGATAGGTTGTTGATCTGCTCAAGTATGGTAGGGGACACGCCGTACAATTTGCTGATGCGATAGAGACTTTCCCCCTGAACCACAATATGCGTCTGTAATTTCTCAGGGATCACCAGGGCTTGTCCCGTATAAATGGTGTCACTTTGAAGATGATTGGACTGCAGGAGCTCATCAACCGAGACCTGATATTTGGGGGCAATCCGATAAAGGGTGTCGCCGGGTGCCACAATATGCCTGTCTAAGGCTGAAGCTGGAACCGGTACGTAAAAAAGACTAGCTAGCACAAAAGACACCAGCAGTATGAGGAAGGAAACCTTCTTGGGCAGGCTTTCGTGCAACTCTCCACCTCCTTGTTTTTGGCTAGACCACGGTTAACAAAATTATACCTTATCTGCGTGATGAAGACAGTATTGAATAACTGGGTCATTTTCTACTATTAGGAATTAAGTGATCAGGAACTCAAAAAGATGGAAAGTTGCCTAAATATAAAGTAGAATAAGAAAAATTTTACAGCCTATGCCTCCCATAAATCTAAGATTTTTTCCAGCTTCATCCCTCTGGAGCCTTTAATCAAAACCACATCTCCTTCTTTAGCAAATTCTTTCATGTAGCGCACGACTTCTTCATGGCTGTCAAATATTTTATATTTACTAGGATCACCGATCCCCCGGGCCACATCCGGCGCGTTCGCGCCGATAATGGCCGTAAAGGCCACCTGGAATTTGCTGCACAGCCTGCCTACTTCAAAATGGGCTGCCGAAGCGATTTCTCCCAGCTCAAATATATTGCCGATGATGGCAAGAGCACGTTTGCCGGATGCCAGATGATGCAAAATTTCCAAAGCCGCTTTAAAAGAATCCGGGCTTGCGTTATAACAATCATTGAGAAATGTAATACCATTTTTCTCAATCAGGGTACATCTCATCTTTTCAGGCGTATAATTTTTGATCCCGGAGATAATTTGTTCCGGACTCAAGCCCAGACGCCTGGCGCAAGCAATACCGAACAAGGCATTTGAAACATTATGTTCGCCAACTGCCGGTATCTGGATATCATATTCCTGTCCCCCTAAATTAAGTTTAAAAGAAATACCTTCTTCCCCCCTGTTTCTCACATCATAAGCGGTATAATGGGCCGGGGTATTCACGCCAACGTAAACAATGTTTTTCGCTACGTTTGGATCAACCTTGCACAGCAAGGGATCGTTGGCATTTAGAATTAAAACTCCGTTGTCTTCCAGACCGGCCAGGATTTCCAGTTTGGCCTTTAAAATATTCTCTTGGGTACCCAGCCTTTCCAGATGAGAGACACCGATGTTGGTAATCACCGCGAGGGAAGGTTTGGCGATACGGGTCAGTTCGCTGATTTCTCCTAATCCTCTCATGCCCATTTCGACTACCATGGCATCATGTTTTGCTTCCAGTTGGAAAATGGTTAAAGGTAAGCCGATATTGTTATTATAATTTCCTTTGGATTTATGCACATTCAATTTGGCGGAAAGAATAGACGCGATCATATCCTTTGTGCTGGTTTTTCCCACACTGCCGGTAACCGCAATCACGGGGATGGGAAACTTCTGCCTGTAAAAGGCAGCCAAATCCAGGAGTGCTTTGGAGGTATCGGCAACCAGAATCACCGGTACCTGCTTCACGGTCACGGGCTTTGAGGCCAGGACAGCTTGAGCCCCTTTGTGCACGGCATCTTTTATGAAGTCATGCCCGTCAAAGAATTCTCCTTCCAAGGCAATAAATAAATCACCCGGTTTAACCTTTCTGCTGTCGGTACTTACATCATGAATCAGGATATTTTTTGTCGTGCCGGCATATTTTCCCCCGGTGGCCTGAATAATTTCGTCTAAATAGATGCTCTCCATACCAACCTCCGTAAATACAGGGACAGGAATCACCCCTGCTATTTTTTTTACCATTCCCATTATAATCTAAATGCTTAGATTTGATCCAAAAACTTATTTGATTCTTTTTCACCTAAAAGGAGCAACCCCTTTTATTTTATCTTTGAAGCCATGACTTGTTTAAAAGTATACCCAGGGAATGCTGTGGTGTTATAACCTGAGAAATGGGGAATAATAGTTTAGATTTCGAAGACGGGATGGTTTGTTAGATGGATAAAAGATTTAGCTATGGCTTCAGATCAGGGCTGTTTGGCGGTATCGCCATGAATGCTTTCAGTCTTATCGACTATTATATTTTTCATGGTACCAAGTTGCGATACTTGGACTGGAGCGCCGTGATGCTGTATGGGGTAAGGCCCGATTCTTTTTTTGCCGCTGCATTTGCTCTCATTGCCCAATTAGTATTTACAAGCTTTCTGGGCATCCTCTATGCCTATCTGGTCACTCAGATTGCAGATGGTCATTATCTCTTTAAAGGGTGGTTATTTGGTATCGTTACCTGGTTTTTTATCAACGCCCTGGATATTTTAATGAAGCTACAGCCCTTGGAAAAGATTCCTACCTTGACCATTTTTTCCAGTTTTATCGGCGCATCTATATACGGACTTGTTTTAGGTTATTTTTTCTATTTTTTAAATCTTAAGCATCAGGGCAAAGGAAAATAAGATAATCGGCAAAGATCAAATGGTAAACAGGTAGGAGGTCACAGACCGCAGGGGGAAAACGACCGCTGAATGCCGGGGTCCAGAAAATAAGATCCTCGCGAGTAGAACAAAAGAACAAAGGTTTTAGCTATGAACCTTTGTTCTTTTGTTACTAAATGGAAACTTAAAAGTTTTTGCTGCTTGAAATCCTTACGTTTCAAGGGGTTCCCCGGAGAAGAGTCGGGTATTATCTGGTCAGTAATACGGAACAATGGGCATGGGCAACCACTTTGGAGCTGACACTTCCCATGAGAAAGCGGGTAATGCCGGTTTTACCGAGGGTTCCCATAATAATCAAGCTAATATGTTCCTCCTCGGCGATTAAACAAATCTGTTCTGCCGGATCGCCGATGACCACTTTGGACTTGTATGGAATATGCAGTTCATCAAATTTTTTCGCCGAATTTGCAATGGTTTCCCGGGCTTCAGCGATCATCTTCTCATCTCGTTCATGAATCGTGTGTTCCAGAGCTTTCTTATATGTACCAAAGGCAGGAATGGGAGGAACCACTTCTAAGAACATAATTTCGGAGTCTACCTTTTGAGCCAGTTCCAGAGCAGAATCTACAGCCTTTAAGGATTGTTCCGAGCCGTCAATAGCGACCAATATTTTTTTAAACATTTGTGCATCACTCCTTCAATTAATTTAAGTTGGAAGAATTCGTTGCCCGCCCCTTTTTTTCCTGCAAAATTTGCGGTGATATTTGATTCTCCCGGGCGGCGAAAATTATGATATTGATTGTGCGCAAACCTTTTGCTAAAATGAGAGGTAATTTGAAATGGAACAAAGCTAAAAACGATATCGTTTGCGGCTTTAGAGGAGAAGTGGATTCGGTGCATAAGAGCATTAAGTCTTGGTTATTAGGTGAAAAACTTGCTTCAAACCAGATACATGAAGAAAAATTTACCGTTTTTTGGGGACTTCCGGTACTGGCCAGCGATGCCATATCGTCCGTCGCCTATGCGGCGGAGGAAATCTTATGGGCTTTTGTGCCTGTTATCGGTGTAGCTTCCTATTTCTGGCTGCCTAAAGTAGCGGGTGCCATTGTGATTTTGCTGGTGCTTTTAACCATTTCCTACCGTCAAATTGTGGAGGCTTATCCCAACGGAGGAGGCGCCTATATTGTTGCCAAGGATAATCTGAAGACGATCTTTGGCCTGATTGTAGGGGCATCCCTTTCTGTCGATTATACTTTGACGGTTGCGGTAAGTATTTCAGCAGCTACCGCAGCAATCACTTCCGCAATTCCCTTTTTATTCACCCATAAAGTTGCCATTGCCATTATGCTTATTTTGTTGATTGCTTTTGGTAATTTGCGCGGGGTGAAAGACTCATCAAAAATATTCAGCATTCCCACATATGCCTTTATGATGGCCATTATTATTTTGATCTTCATGGGATTAGTGAAAACTTTTCAAGGGTCCTTTGCCCCTCATCCAGATCTCATGAGTCCGGATCTAAGTTTTGGGACCCAGGCGATCTCTTTATTTCTGATTTTGAAAGCCTTTTCTTCCGGTTGTGCGGCGGTCACAGGAGTGGAAGCCATCTGTGATGCGGTACCGAATTTTAAGGAACCTGCTCCCCAAAACGCCAAAAATGCTTATATTCTGTTAGCGATCGCCGTATTTATTACTTTTGCCGGCACCTCTTACCTGGCCCAAGTCTTTCAGGCGGTGCCCAATGAGAAGCAGACGGTGATTGCTCAACTTGCTATTCAAGTATTTGGCAAAGGTTTTATGTTCTACCTGATTCAGGCAACCACGGCAATTATTTTAGCGATGGCGGCCAATACGGCTTTTGTGGGATTTCCCACCTTAATCTCGGTGATATCGCGGGATGGCTATGCCCCTAGACAACTGGCCAGCAGAGGGCACCGTTTAAATTATTCCAATGGAATCTTGTTGTTAGCTTTAGCAGCCGCATTATTGGTGATTATCTTTCAAGGCGATACCCATGCCTTGATCCCTTTGTATGCCGTGGGCGTATTTACTTCCTTTACTCTGGCTCAGGCAGGCATGTGTAGGCGCTGGTGGCGTCTCAAACCGAAAGGCTGGCACTATAAAGCTTTTATCAACGGCTTGGGCTGCCTGGTTACTTTTGTCGCTGTGCTCGTGATCGGCGTCACGAAATTTATCAGTGGGGCCTGGATTGTTTTTATTATTATTCCTATTTTGATCTATGGCATGTATCGAATTAAGAATCATTATAAAACCGTAGCCGGACAATTGGATATTCCCAATGCGGTCCTCCAACAATTAAAGTTAAAGGCAAGGCAAGTGCCCTATGTCATTATTCCCATTGACAGTCTAAACAAAATGGTGATTAAGTCATTAAATTATGCCCAAAGCATCTCACCCAATGTAGAAGTTTTTCATGTGGAGACCTATGAAGGGGAAGCCGATAAGCTCAGAAAAAAATGGAGAATGCTCGATACGGATATCCCCTTGGTCATTAAACAATCACCTTACCGGGAAGTGATTAAATCTCTGGTGGAACATATCGAATCTGAAGAACATTCTTCTCAACCGGGAGACATCATCACGATTCTCTTACCTCAATTTGTCGTGTCCAAACCTTGGCAGATGGCTTTACACAATAATACCAGCTTGTTTATTACCAATGCCCTGTTGAAGGAAAGAGATATTGTGGTCTCCATCTTGCCTTTTCAGGTAGAAGACGATTCGGAGCCGGATGGTCCGGTCCAAAATGGGGAGACAAAACAATGATGGCTTCCGGAGTGATCTTAGCGGGGGGAAAAAGCACCCGGATGGGAATGGATAAGACCCTGATCACCATCAATAATGAGCCGATTATACACCGGATTGTCGGAGAACTGAAATCTGTCCTAGACGAACTTATTATCGTCAGCAATGAAGTAAATAAATTCGGCTTAGCAGGTACCCGGGAAATCATGGGCGCTTTCCCGGAAAAGGGTCCTTTAGGGGGCATTCATGCGGGCTTAACGGCTGCCGCCCATGAATACTCTTTTGTCGTCGCCGGTGATATGCCCTGGTGCGACAAAAATTTGGCTCAATTGTTATTGGATTATGCTCCGGGCTATGATGTTGCGGTTCCCCGGATCGGAAAATATTTAGAACCGTTGTTTGCGGTATATTCCAAGAGGTGTTTACCCTATGTGGAATTTATCTTAAAGCATGATACTCCTAAAATTACGGCTTTTTACGATAAGGTTAAAGTGAATTATGTGGGAGAAGCAATAATAAGGTCTGTGGCAGATCCGGACAAGGTGTTTTTTAATATCAACACGCCGGATGATTACAGCAGCATCTAGTCTCGAAGCGGGGACCCCATCATGAAGCTGATAGAAACAAACCATGTGTCCCAAAATAAAAAAATTTTATCAAAATGAAAACATAAAGGAAGGTTCTCAACCATAAATAACTTCATAAAGCAAGGTATACGGCAAGTTTTGTACCAGCCTTATTGCTGGCATGAAACTTGCTAATTTTATTTAATGCTCCGATTAAATAAAGGTTTTACGCAAAAATGAAAGGGGGATCAGGGACTGGGAGAAATGAACATGACGAGGGGGGCACAAATCTTATTTGCCGTACAGAATGACGAAGAGGAATTGAGAGAAATTCTTTGGGCGTATGAGATGGATATTTCCGGAGAGATTGAAGATCATCTCATCATAAAAGAAGATGGTAAGGTATTGGCGGGGGGAAAGATGATCGAGTACGAGCATAATCGCTATTTTTTAGCAGTACTTGGCGTGAAACAGGAGAGATGTGACCAGGGACTGGGCGGGGCCCTCCTGGGAGAAATCATCCGCAACCCCGGGGCATTTTGTAAAAACCCGATACCAGAATTAAATAGTGGAGCGGCATCTCAAATTACCACAGTATCCAGAGGAGAAGCCGCGGGTTTCTATCAAAAGTATGGTTTTGAACCATGTGATTTTGCCGAAATTCCCGAACCATACCGGGAGCAATGCAGAGATTGTCCGGAAAAAGAAAACTGTAAACCTGTTCCTATGCGGTTTATGATTGGTTTTGGAAAGGAATGAATTTCAAATGAAAACAGCAGTATTGGTATTTACCAAAGTACCAAAGGCGGGAGATATTAAGACCCGCTTGACGGAAGCCAGGGGTGGAATTTTGACACCTGAAGAAGCCCAGGGTTTATACGAAGCATGTCTGCTCGATGTGATTGATGTGGCTTTGTCTGTTGAACAGACCGGACAGACGGATGTGTGGATTTGTCATAACAAGGACGGCGATCGGCTGTACCTTGATACATTATTAACTGAGGTGAACGATCCCCAAAAGATTGCCGGTATTTTTTCCGATCAAGGAGGAAGCTTTGACGCCTGCATGCAATATGCTACAGACTTTATCCTCAAGTCCGGGAGAGAGGACAGATTAGCGGATGGATTGGTCATTATTGGAGGTGATTTACCTACGCTTCAACCAGCTATACTCAAAAACGCTTTAGCCAAATTAGAGAAATTAAGCATGAGTGAACCCGGGCAAAAAGTTGCCCGAAGGGAAATCGAAAATAAAGATTCCCTGACCGGGGCGGCCCTGGTGGAGGGAGCGTGCCAGGAAGGGGGTTTTTCTCTTGTGGGGCTGACCTGTACGACGCCTTTTAATTTCCATGAAGTATTTTACAACCTGGACGGGATTACCGCTCTGGATATGCTGGTCAATAAGGCGGAAAGGGAGGACATTCCTTTTTCCCTGGTAGAAGCGATTCCGGATCTGGATATCCCTGTGGACCTGGCTGGCCTTGTGCCGGTTCTCCGGTCCTTAGAACTTTCCGCCAAGTATGATTTGTCTATTTTGCTTCCCCAAAGGACCATCACCTTTTTGAAAGAAATGGGCCTGTCATCCGTCGCTTTACCGCCGGCAAGAGAAGCAGTCTAGCAGTTACTCAGGAGTCGGAAAACAGAAGTCGAGAAGGTGGAGAGATGATGTGGGAATCGTAAATAATTGTACAGGTTGTCATCAATGTGTATCTGAATGTCCCCTCCTAAAACAAATAGGTGAAGATCCCATTCGTATCGCAGATAGAGGGCCCTCAGTGGAAGAAGCATACTCATGTACGATGTGCGGATTGTGCGAGGCGGTATGCCCTGCTTCATTGAGCATGAAAGAACTGTTTGCCGCCACCAGGGTAAAGGCGGTCGACAGTGGCGGCATCAATATCAATGATTACCGGTATCTGTTTCCCGATCGCCAAATGAATGTCATGCGTCTTTACCGTGAGCTGAATGGTATCGCCTATGATGATTTATATCCTGATCAGGCAGCTTCTGCAGCCTTTTTTCCCGGATGTACCCTGTTAACCTACGCGCCTGAATTAATTAGAGCAAGCTTCCATCATCTGAGTCGCGCGTATAAAGAGCTTACGCTGATTACCGATTGCTGCGGAATGCCTTTGCATCAATTAGGTTTACGGAGCAGGGGCGATGCCTATATCTATTCTGTCACCACAAAGCTTCAGCATCTCAAGGTTAAATCGTTAATTACAGCCTGTCCTAATTGCTATTATCAGTTGCGTCCGGTCCTGAAAGATTCTGAAATCAAACTGATGACCATCTATGAAACTTTGAATAGGAGCAAATTATGCGGTCTTCCAGAGAAAAACACCGGGAAGCCGCTGGTGACAATGCATGATTCCTGTCCGGATCGTTTTGACGGCATATTTGCCGGCCAAACAAGAAAAGCGCTGACCCAAAAAGGTTTTGCCCTGGTGGAGATGGAGCATAAGCGCAGGACGACGCTCTGCTGCGGCAGCGGCGGCCAGGTAACCCATTTTCAGCCGGAACTGGCGGAAGAACTGGTGAAATCTCGGGTGCAGGAAGCGGAAAGATCCGGGGCCCAAATACTTGCCAGCTATTGTCTGGGCTGTGTTCTGAACTTTACCAAAATACCCGGTAAACCAAAAATCCGGCATGTATTAAACCTGTTGCTGGATTTGGAACAAGACTTTGCCGGTCTTAAAGCAAAAGCAAACCAGATGTTTGAAGGCCCTCAGGGCATAGAGCGCTGGGAAAAAATTATGGCAGAGGAAGGGGGATCAAGAAATTGAACTATCCGGAAATGACCAAAATTCTGAAAGATACCCTGTCCCTCCGCTGGGTTCCGGTTGCGGTGAGAATGATGCGTCCCGGGGAAGAAAGGCCTCCCCACACGATTGAGCCGGCTATGCCTTTAAGGCACTGTCAATCGATTATCGTCGCCCGGCGGGGAAACTGCCTGTACCTGCCTCCCCGCAGCCATGCTTGTCCGGACGGTTCCGGTATTTTGGGCCTGGTGGAAATGTCACCTAAGCTGAAATCGGGGGATCTCTACCTGCTTTTTAAAAAGCTGCCCACCTTGGAAATCGCCCAAAAAATGATTGGCTCCCGGCCTCATTTCAGCCCGGGAAGTTTTCAGGCGACCCTTGTGGCCCCCTTGGATCAAGCCAGCTTTGAACCGGATGTGGTGATCTTTACCTTGTGGCCGGAACAGGCGATGTGGCTCTGCTGCGCCCAGACTTATCACAGTGGGGAACGGCAGTCCTTCCTGACATCAGGCTTTAATTCCACCTGTGCCGATCTGGTCATCCAACCCATGAAAACAGGAGAAATGAATATTTCTTTTGGCTGTTACGGAGCCCGGGCTTCCAGTGAAATCGATGATTTTGAGCTTTATTTATCCGTACCGGCTCCATTGCTGGAACCAATCGTTCATTCCCTGGTCAAACTGGGACAAAAGAGCATTCCGGAAGAAAGGAAGAAAGTGTACTTACCGCCTGTGCTGGATAAGGTGGGATCCCGACGGGGGGATGCCCCAAAAGGAACAGATACTCATGGGGTACAGGTTTTTATCGATGAAAAACAATGTCTGGGGGATGGACTTTGTGCAGCATTCTGTCCCTCGGGAGTCATTGAAATAAAGGAAGAGAGCGGGATGAGAAAGGCTGTCGCTATGCACCCTGAATTGTGCAGCATGTGCTATACATGTGCCGGCCAATGCCCGCAAAAAGCGATTCAAATATCCAATACTTGATCATTCGAATTTGAAAGGAATGACTTAGCGCATGACAGTGGAGTTTAAGCTTTTGGGAACAGGAGCGGGACCGGGAGTGCCCTCATACTTTTGTGACTGTCCCGCATGTAAAGAAGCCCGAGAAAACCCTTGCTTAGCCCGAACCCGTAGTGGGGCGGTCATTGATACGGGGAAGGAAAAAATTCTCATCGACGCCTCACCTGACTTAAGAAGCCAACTGGTGAGAGAGCAGATTACATCCCTTGATTACGTATTTCTTACCCACTGGCACTACGACCATTTTGGAGGACTGGGCGACCTGGAATTCTATGTGAAACTGAGCAGGCGCCAGCCCCTTAAATTATTTTTACCACCGGAGGCTCTTGAGGCATTTCACTCAGCATATCCGTTTTTGCCTGAGGTTTTTGATCTGATCACCTGGCAGTTCGAACAGGTTTATTGCTTCGAAAATCTCACGCTTACTCCCCTGCCGGCCAGACATGGGATTCAGACGGCAGGCCTTGTGCTGGAATCAAAAAGAAAACTGGCCTATTTCACCGATACTTCCGGATTGCCTGATTCCACTGCCCGGATCATTGAAGGAACGGATTTTCTCGTTTGTGATGCCACATTTTATGGAGAGAACTGGTATCCTCATCGTCATATGTCACTAGAAGAAGCGATTCAATTAGGAAAAAAGGTAAAAGCCGGAAATACGGTCCTTACCCATCTGGCCATGCATTATAGTACCCCGGTGACCGTTGCTCAATTGGCGGAGGAAATCAGTGCCCATCCCGGAGTCTCCTTGGCCTACGACGGGATGGTAATCACATTATAATCAATAATTCGGTGAGAAAATGAACGGGATAGAAGGGTGAAGGTGGGCCATGCTGAATGAACGATTACTTGGTCCTATCAAAGCATACGTAAACAGCCACCAATTTCGCTGTGGCATGGATCTAAACCCAGGGAAGATTGAGGTCCGGTTCCTGGCCCAAGGGGAATATAATCTTAATTATCTTCTGGAAACGACCGGGGGTAAGTATGTTTTAAGGGTCAACACGGCAAGCCAGATGAAACTGGAAAACCAAATCGCTTATGAATATCAGGTCCTGCAATTACTCAACAAGTCCGGCGTTACCCCCAGGCCTTTTTATCTGGATGATCGCAAACAAACAGTGCCCTATGGACTTCTGGTCATGGAGTATCTTCCCGGGGAGCCTCTGGATTACCGTTACGACTTGCCTAAGGCCGCCCGGACTTTTGCCCGCATCCATAGCCTGGAATTCGGTGCAGGTGCGGCCGGTTTTCTGATGAAGCAGACAGGTCCTTTTACCGGTGTTTATCAGGAAGCCGTAACTTTATTGGAAAGCTTTTTCAATTGCCCGGACGCCGATGTGCAAATCAAATGGATTTTAGAAAGAGCACTGCTAAAGGCAGAAGAAAAGAAGAAAGATGAAGACTTTCTTCTGCACGAACCCTGGCTGGCCGTAATCAATACCGAAGTTAATTCACATAATTTTATCGTCAATCAGGAGCGCCTCACCTGCCATCTGATTGATTGGGAAAAGCCCATCTATGGAGAGCCGGCGCAAGACTTAAGCATGTTTCTCATTGCCACGACCACGATGTGGAAGCGCAATTATGTGTTGAGCGTAAAGGAAGAGGAAGAATTTTTGGCGGTTTATCTCAACTGCTTAGCTACGACTTGTCCCTACAAGAATACACTTCGGGACCGGGTCCAAATGTTCAAGCTTTTCAATTACCTGCGGGCCATATCCTGGTGTGCCATGGCCTGGACGGAATACACAAAGCCCGGTCGTCCCCTGGTAAACAGGGATACCTTTGAAAAAATAAAAGCTTATCTGGAGCCGGAGTTTATCAGAACCAGTTTGCTAAATTTAATTTAACGCCAATTTGTGTTTAGGATGGAGAAAGAGATGCCGGAAAAAATTATATTCGATTGCGATAATACCATGGGTGTTGACGGTTGTGACGTCGATGACGGCCTTGCCTTGTTATATTTATCAGGTAAAGAAACGGTAGAAATCTGGGGCATTACAACTACATACGGCAATAGTGATCTGGAAACTGTTCATGCGAATACCGCTACCATGCTGAAAGAGATGGGCAGAACCGATATCCCGCTTCTTAAAGGCTGCCCCCATAAAGATACTTTACAAAGTGAGGCAGCGGAGTTTCTGGTGGAAACGATCAACAGGCATCCGGGAGATATTTCTATCCTGGGTACGGGATCTTTAACCAATCTTTATGGGGCCTATCTGATGGATCAGAGCATCTTCCATAAAGTCAAAAGAATGGTGCTGATGGGCGGCATTACCCAGCCCCTGGTCATAAACGGCAAGGTCCTGAATGAGATGAATTTTTCCTGCGATCCGGCTGCCACACAATGTGTTTTACAGAACGGGGAAAATGTAGCGGTGATTACAGGCAATAACTGTCTGGCTGCTTATTTTGGGCACAGGGAGTTTTGCCAAAGACTTTTAAATCATAACGGGCCGGCAGCCCAATATATCAACCGGAAGTGCCGGCACTGGTTTAACCATATGATGGCGGCTTTTCATCTGGACGGCTTTTACAACTGGGACGTGGTAGCCGCTGCTTATCTAGTGAACAGCGGGCTTTTTCGGAATCATTACCGAAGGATATTACCTGATCATATTGGCTTGGAAAGAGGGCTTTTATGCCTTAACGCACAAGAGAAAAATTCATTACTCATAAACTTTCCGGACATTGGTGATCTGAATGATTTCAAGGAAGACGTTTATCAGGCCTGGTTCACTGCGTTTTTGAGAACGGGTTAGTTTAAAAATAATAAAATCAGTCTCAAAATGAAAAATCTATTCAGTGAATATTGAGAGCCGTGGCAAGGAAAAGCCTTGATATATTTGACCTTTCAGAGTGATCAATGAAATTTTCCCCATGGCATACTTTTTGCAAAAAAAGTAACCGACCGAACGCATAAATTGAGAGAGGAGTTTGGTGATGACGGAAATACGAAAGGTAGCGTGCCACTACTGCCATATGAATTGCGGTATGCTGGCTTACGTGGAGGATGGCGTAGTCACAAAAGTAGCTGGTGACCCGGAACACCCCTATAATCTGGGCGCCCAATGTCCCCGGGGAGTGTCCACACTGGAGCATTTGAACCATCCGAACCGGATTAATTATCCCCTGAAAAGGATTGGGGAAAGAGGTTCCGGCCAATTTAAAAGAGTGGGCTGGGAAGAAGCTTTAGAGGACATTGCCGCTCGAATCACCGAATTAAAAAATAAATACGGGGCGGAAACCATATCCACCATCGGGGGCACAAACCGGACCGACGATTTTGCCCGGAGGAGATTCTTTAACTTATTGGGCAGCCCCAATGTGATCCATACTGCTCCGGTATGCTGGATTCCCAACTTTTTAACGGAGGCATCTTCCTTTGGCTGGGGGGCATTTGACGCCGAAATCATGGGCGGGTCTAAGTGTTGTGTGGTCTGGGGGCATAATCCGGGAGCATCCTACCTGCCTGAGATGAGAACCATGCTTATGGCCCGGGAAATGTTTGGCACCAAAATCATCGTCATTGATCCGGTCTTTTCCGAAACTGCCGCTAAGGCCGATATTTGGCTGCCCATCAGGCCCAATAGCGATAATGCCTTGGCTTTAGCCTGGCTTAATGTCATTATCAATGAGGGGC
This sequence comes from Candidatus Formimonas warabiya, assembly GCF_002777255.1. Lineage (GTDB taxonomy): Bacteria > Bacillota > Dehalobacteriia > Dehalobacteriales > Dehalobacteriaceae > Formimonas > Formimonas warabiya. Next base: position 331,886 of record NZ_CP017634.1, read on the forward strand.
TATATGATTTTGAATTTGTGGAAAATTGGACCGTAGGCTTTGCGGAACTTGTAGACCGGGTGCAGGCATTTTCGCCGGAATGGGCGGGGGAAAAAACCGGTGTTTCCCCGGAGAAGATCGCGGAAACGGCCCGGCTTTATGCCATGTCTAAACCGGCCTGTATCGCCTGGGGGGTTGCTACCGACCAATTAGGACGGGGCAGTACCAAAGGGGCCCAGGCGCGCATTGCTTTGCGGGCGATTACAGGAAACATTGATGTCCCTGGTGGGGACGTGATCCCTGGCCCTCATCCCACTTTTATCACGGACTGGGAGATGGAGCTTAACGATCTGTTGCCCGAGGAACAAAGAGGGAAACAGATTGGATGCGACAGGTTTAAATTAAACAGTTGGCCGGGTTATGCCCGCTTAACGGAGAATCTGGTCCGGGTCTGGGGGAAGAGCCTGCCCGCAGAATGGTTCTGTGAAGCGCATCCACCTTCCCTGTTCAGGACAATGATTACCGGCACACCTTATCCGGTCAAGGCTTCTATTATCTTAGCCGATAACCCGCTGATTTCCTATGCAAATTCCAGGCTGGTTTATCAGGCCTTGAAGAGCCTGGACTTGTTGGTTGCCATGGAATACTGGATGACACCATCTGCTCTGCTGGCCGATTATGTGCTTCCTGCCGCTTCATGGATAGAAAGGCCGGTTTTGACCACCACCTACGGTGTTTCAGACTTTTTGATCGCCTCCCAGAGAGGAATCCAGCCTTTATACGAACGCAAGACAGATATTGATTTTTGGAGTGAGCTTGGTCACAGACTCGGCCAGGGAGCGTACTGGCCGTGGCAAAGCGACGAGGAAATTTTTCACTATCGTTTGGAACAGATGGGCTACGGAACATCCGGTTTTGATGAATTTGTGGAATATTTCCGCATGGATTTCGCTCCCCGGGAATATAAAAAATATGAAACCAAAGGATTTGCCACCCCTTCCGGAAAAGTGGAATTGAAAAACTCCCTGTTGGAAGAACTGGGCTACGATCCCCTTCCCAATTATGTGGTACCGCCCTTTACCCATGAGGCCAATCCGGAGCTGGCGGAAAAATATCCCGTTATCTTGATTGCCGGGGGCGGATTCATGCCCTTCTTCCATTCCGAGCACCGGGAGATCACCAGGTTGCGGCTCCTCCGGCCGGACCCCCGGGTGGCCATGAATCCGAAGCTGGCTGACCAGTATGGAATTAAGGAAGGAGACTGGGTCTGGATTGAAACACCGACCGGGAAGATTAAGCAAAGAGCATTCTTGAGCGAAGGGATCCCATACGGTTATGTGCAGGGGGAAAGAGGCTGGTGGTTCCCGGAAAAAGATACCCGTGATCCTGTGCTCATGGGCGTATTTGAGTCCAACGTCAATGTGCTTCTCAATGATGATCCGGAATTTTGCGATGAAGCGACAGGAGCCTGGTGTACCCGGACCGCGCAATGCCGGATTGGAAAAGTAGAGGGGGGAGAATCATGCATTGGGGAATGTTGATGGATCTGAGAAAATGTGTCGGTTGTTATGCCTGTACCATTGCCTGCCAAAATGAACATAACCTGCCTTTCACAGTGCGCTGGAATAAGATCATGAAGATGGGACCGGTGGGTAATTACCCCAACCTGACCTCCTACAGCGTTCCCGTACCGTGTATGCATTGCCAGGACGCTCCTTGCGCGAACGGATGTCCCACCGGGGCCAGTATGGTCCGGAAAGATGGGGTCGTACTTGTGGACCGGGATAAATGCGTCGGGTGCAAGTTTTGTCTGGTCCTTTGCCCCTACGGCGTGCGCCATTATAACGAAGAAAAAGGAATTGTGGAAAAGTGCACGTTCTGCATGGAAAGACTGGAAGAGGGCAGGGTGACAAGATGTGTGGAGACCTGTCAGTTGAAAGCCCGTTATTGCGGGGATCTGGACGATCCGGACAGTGAAATTGTCCAATTGATGCGTAAGCATAATGCCAAACCCCTTTATGAAGAATTGGGGACCAAACCATCCGTATACTATATTATGCCATAGCAGGAGGTGACGGAAAGTGTGGGAAAAAAAACAGCCCTATTGGGAGGGTTTAGCAGTGGGATATTTTTTCCTGGCGGCCTTGGGAGCAATGACATTTGTCGTGGCCGCACTACTTGACTTGTCAGGAGTGGGAGTAACCAGTGCGATTAACGGTTGGATTAGCCTGGCGGCTGTCGTTGTTACCGGAATCGGCTCATTATGCCTCATGTTGGAGCTGGGCAATAAATTCAAGTTTTTTTTGGTATTTACCAATCCCTCGTCCATTATGAGCATCGGCGCATACTTTCTTTCCCTTTTTATGGTGATGGCTTTCATCTATGCCACCTTTTTCTTTGATTTTATTCCCTGGTATGATACAGGAACCAGTGGTTTAAGGACTTTTATAGCTGTGATAGGGATGATCGCAGCGCTTGTTCTCGTGACCTATCCTGGTTTGGAACTGGGAGAAGCCCGGGGGAGGACATTCTGGAATGGCAGTGCTTTAGTACCGTTATTTTTCATCTCCGGCAGCACTACCGGATTAGCAGGCGTGATGCTGGGGGCGGTAATGCTTGGCCAAGGAGACGCTCCGGCGATATTGGTGCTGGATAAAATCCTCTTGGGATTCCTCATGGCCCTTCTTGTTTTCATATTAGGGTACCTAATAGACATGAAACATTCCGGCAGGGAAGCTTCCGTAAGAGCGGTGCAGATTATTCTTCATGGCCTCTATAAGAATACATTTTATGGGGGTATGATCCTCATCGGCATCATCCTTCCGTTGGCAATGTATCTTCTGGGAGTAAATCCCGGAGTCCTTGCCGTGAAGGCCTTATTCGTTATTATTGGAGCGGCCTGCTTCAGAAGTGTCTTTATCCAAGCAGCAGTAAGGATCGGTTTGCCTGGCGAGGATCGGGAGTGGTATGAGGAGAAAGAACTGCTGGCTTTCGCCGACCGGTTGGAAAAACGCTGGCAGGAAAAGAAGACCTGGCTCTATCCGGAATAGAAAAAGCTTATTGTTTTTATAAATCCAGTGTAAATTCAGGGACGGTTCTTGAATTGAATGGCATTCAATTCAAGAACCGTCCCTGAATTTACTTATATATTGGATAAAAAATGGGAAAAATAGGAACAGTAAATATGGTCGCACGCGCGGTGCTGCACTTAATGGCACCAGCCTGGATCAAGGGAGGTGCAAAACAATATGTCGACGATTTGTGCTCTTTCAATTGCCATTCAGGCTGGAGTCCCGATCCTGACCTGGGGCCCCCCGGGTGTAGGAAAAACGGCAACCATCACGATGCTTACGGATGTACTGGCTCTCCCGCTCGAAGTTGTTCTGGCGTCCATTCGGGAACCTTCGGATTTTTCTGGTCTTCCGGTCATTAGGAAGGAAGGTGTGCGCATGGAACCTCCTGCCTGGGCCCATCGCTTGGCACAGGCAGGAAAAGGGGTGCTTTTTCTCGATGAAATCTCCACAGCTCCCCCTGCGGTCCAGTCTGCCTTATTAAGAGTGGTTTTAGAAAGAGTAGTGGGAGACTTAGCTTTACCAGCCGGTGTATCTGTTGTGGCATCAGCCAACCCGCCTGAACAGGCCGTTGGTGGGTGGGATCTTTCCGCTCCTTTAGCGAACAGATTTTGCCATCTGTTTTGGTCCCTGGATGTCCAGTACTGGGTAGAGGGGATGATTGGGGGCTGGTCTATCTCAGATTTACCGCATCTCCCTCCGGTATGGGAGAATTCTCTAGCGAAAAAACAGGCACTGGTTGCCTCCTTTATCCGGCACAGGCCCCATTTATTGCTGCAGGTGCCTAAAGATGAAGCTCAAGCCGGCAAAGCTTGGCCATCTCCCAGGTCCTGGGACATGGCAGCCAGGTTATTGGCTGCGGCGGAAAGTGTGCAAGCGGAAGAGGATGTGGTGGCTTCTCTTGTCACAGGATGCATCGGCGAAGGAACCTGCCTGGAATTTTTAGCCTGGTGCAGGGATTTGGATTTACCGGATCCGGAAGAAGTGCTGGCAAATCCTTCCCGCCTTCGCCTGCCGGACAGGGGAGACCAGGCCTTTGCCATACTGACGGCAATCACCGCTGCCGCTATCGGCCGGCTGACAAAGGAACGCTGGTCTGCTGCCTGGTGTGTACTTGCTCAAGCAGCAGAGCAAGGGAAAAAAGATATCGCGGCGGTTGCAGCCCGAAAATTAGCTGCAGCTAGGAAACCTGAATTGCCTTTACCCCTGAAAGAATTACAAGAATTCATCCCGCTGCTGCAAAAAGGGGGATTAATGTGAACTCTTTTTATGAGTATAGGAATCTGCCTTGGATGGAACTTGGCACGAATCAATCCGGTCAGGTTTTAGTGCGTATGGAAGGTACCGGGGAATCCAGACTGGACTTATATAGTTACCAAGGTACGAAACTGCCGGCTTATCTTATTTATGTTGTGCTCAAAACCTTACTGGCTGAAGGATGGGTGGAAAAACTAGAAAGTTTGCATCAAAGTCGAAAAAATATGTGGAAGGTTGAAGTGTGTTTTAGCCCTAAAGGGACAAAAGAGTATCGGCTTTATACAATTGAACAGCATCAGCCTGTCTGTTCGTCAACAATTGCCATTTCTCAGGGCCAAATCGAGACCTTTTCCATTTGGTCAGAAGACGCAGCACCTCTCCTGAAGAAAGTTTTCGAGGATTATCCCCCGGTCTTTTTGCCAAGGTATCGAAATTACCGGCATTTCTATTTTTTTCCCACTCACTTTCCCTTGTTTGCGAAAAATATCAAATTTAAAGAGATTCCGGAGCCAATAAAAACACGGAGAGAGGAACCACAAAGGATAAAGGTTAATCATGAAATCTTTTTGACCGATACCTTTCCCGCCGGTGTTACTTCCGGAATCATGGAAACGATTGAAGCATTAAAATGTCTGGAGGTGTTAATGGCGTGACTCTTCCCCCAGAGCTACAGGCAGCCCGTCTCCTTCTCGCGAAAGAACGTCCTTATTTGGCTTCTGCTTCATGGGCTCTCCAGCCGGTTCCCAAACCCGGTTTGGGAACACTGGCAGTCGATATGTATTGGAGAATTTACTACGATCCTGACATTTTGGCCCGGTGGCCAGTGGAAGTTATCGAAGGGGTTCTTTATCATGAAATTTGTCATCTTCTCCGCAATCACGCTGAAAGAATGAAGGATTTTCATCCCCGTTTGAGCAATATCGCTGTGGATGCGGAAATTAATGACGACCTTGTCCGTGAAGGTGTTAAATTTCCCACTCCACCGCTGACTCCCGAATTGATCGGACAACCCGAAAACCTCCTGGCAGAGGAATATTATGCTGCCTTGGAGAGACTGGAGCAGCAGCCTTCAGCCGGAGAAACACAGGATCAGGGTCATACCCTGTCTGCTTCACCAGATGAAAACAAAACTGGCAAATCATTTCAAGCCAAGGACGGTTTTCCGAATAGTCAAGATGGAGACAGCAAAAATTCTCAAAGCATTCAAGGTGGAGACGGAAACGGTTCTGATTCACTCCCTTCGCCCGGTTCCGGCCAGTGCGGCTCTTGTGCAACCGGTCAAATAGCCCCCTGGGAGGATGGACCACCAAGCAAAGAATCTTCAGCCGGTCTCAGTCAAACGGAAGGGGAGTTAATCCGACGGGATGTTGCGAAACAAATCAGAGAACATGCAAACGGTCAAGGGAGTTTACCAGGTCATTTGGTTCGATGGGCAGAAGAAAAACTTAATCCGAAAGTGGACTGGCGTAAAAAGCTTGCTGCTGTGATTCGATATGCCGTAGCCGATACGAATGGGGCAACGGATTATTCCTATCGCCGTCCCTCACGCCGCCACAGTCAAGTGGGAAAGGGAGATGTTATTTTTCCATCCATGCGGTGTCCTCTGCCTTCAGTGGCTGTTGTTGCTGACACCAGTGCCAGTATATCAGAGAACATGCTTGCCCAGACCCTCGCCGAAATATCCGGAATATTTAAGTCCTTAGGACATAGGGAAGGGATCCATGTCTTAGCTGTAGATCGGACTGTTCAGTTTTGCCGTTTGGTATTTCGCCCGGAACAAATCCAACTCACCGGCGGCGGCGGTACAGATATGAGGGCTGGTTTGGATGCGGCGGCCAGATTACAGCCGTTGCCTCAATTAGTAATCGTTATTACGGACGGGCACACACCATGGCCCGAGCATCCGCCGAAGGGGATGAAAGTTATTGTGGTTTTGTCCGGAGACGGGCCAGTGCCGAATTGGGCCAATGTAATACACAGTAAATCCGGGGACGGTTCTTGAATTGAATTTCATTCAATTCAAGAACCGTCCCCGGATTTACTGTTGATTTTTTTTGTAAAATATGGAATAATTGAGACAAATTGATTAGCTATTTTAATCTGATAGATTTCTCGCAATAAATGAAGGTCCCCGTTCCATGTCCTACCTAAGAAACACGATTTTTCATCATATCCCCGGGGGAAAAGCAAAGAGTGGGGTATTGCGGGCACTTCTTTTTTTCTGCACGGAAGCGCTTTCTCATGAACAATGGATAAATTACTTTGAACCTATCGCGCAGGACGTAGCTGCGAATACTGCTGTCGAGATCCAGAAAGTACAAATCGATAATGTAGGGATATTATTTCCGGATTTCTGTTGTAACATTGTGATTTGTCTGAATAGTGGGCTGAAAACTATTTTGTGAGGTGATTTGTCACCATGCAACCGTTAACCCAAGTAATAAGCCCCGCGATTATTAGCAGAGAAAGAGCTACGCAAAACAATACTAAACAGGCGATGGGGTTGTTTGATCAAATCAACCAGATTAAACTTGATATTATTGATAAAGGCTCCATTACCTGTCTTTCCGAATGCATTCGTCCCGAGGTTGCCGAATCGTGGGTGCGTTCAAGAAATTATGGGGTTAATCAATACCAGCTCCAATATCCCATGCTGGGGAAAAGCGAATTTAACAAATTCGTTATGAAGAAACAAAATCTAATTAAAGCAGCAGAGCCATATTTGAGTCAACTGGACAGCATTTTAACCTGCACCAGCTGTTATGCCATGCTCACCGATGAGCAGGGTGTAGTTTTACATTTGATTTTTCGAAATGACGCGATTAGCGAATATTACCATATTGGAACCGGCTGCGTGGTCAATGAAGAAACAATTGGCACTTGTTCCCATGCTTTAAGCATCCTGTATAAAGTACCATACCAGATGTGGGGCCCAGAACATTATTGTCAGTCGTTGTACCGGACTACCGGTTCATCTGCTCCGGTTTTTGATTCCTTAGGCAATCTGGCAGGTACGCTGACGATTGTCAGCGATGAGGACTACCGTCAGAATGTACATACCCTGGGCTTGGTTTTATCTATGGCCTGGGTGATTCAGGATCAATTTCAGTTGACCTCGCATAACGAACTTCTCAACTCAATCTTGGAATTTGAGGACCATGGTTTGATTACGGTTAATAATAGCAGTGTAATCACCGAAGCCAATGTTAAAGCCCAAAAACTATTTGATTTACCCAAATTAAAGGGGAAGCCAATGGAAGCTGTTCTGGGGGATCAACCCCTGATCAGGAACGTTTTGCACTCAGGCAGGCCTATTGATGATGCCGAAATGCAAATTATCAAAGATAGCGTGCCCAAAGTCTATCAATGTTCCATCTATCCGATTAAGGACAGCCTGGAAAATATTTATGGCTGCATCCTCAGGTTTAAAATATCTAACCGGGCTCAAAGACTGATCCAGCCTGCAAAAGGAAAGGATGCCCAATATACCTTTAAAGAGATTATCGCTAGCTGCGATGTGATGAAAAAAAGTTTAGTGCAGGCGAAGCACATGGCTAATTCAGATGTCAACATTCTGATCCAGGGTGAAAGCGGTACCGGTAAAGATATTTTCGCTCAGGCCATTCATAATAGCAGCCGTTCCGCGGGGCCCTTTGTCGCCGTGAATTGTGCAGCTATTCCCAGAAGTTTGATCGAAAGCGAGCTTTTTGGTTATGAGGGCGGTGCTTTTACCGGCGCGGAGAGAGGCGGTAAGCGGGGAAAGATAGAATTGGCCAATGGCGGTACCCTGTTTTTGGATGAAATTGGCGATATGCCTTTGGAAGTTCAGCCGGTTCTTTTGCGTGTTCTCGAAGAGAAGAAAGTAATGCGGCTGGGCAGCAACCAGTATATCCCGGTAGATTTCAGATTAATTACTGCAACCAATCAAAATCTTTTGGATTTGGTGAACAAATCATTATTCCGTCAGGATCTATACTATCGTTTGTCTGTTTTTAGAATCAACATTCCGCCCTTGAGAGAACGAAACGAAGATATTATTCAATTAGCCCAGCACTTTATCCATTCAGCCGCCCAACGGTTAAAAATAAAGGAACCCGTTTTAAGCGATCCGGTAAAACTGCTCATCTTGCAGTATCTCTGGCCGGGAAATGTCAGACAATTGGAAAATGCCATGTTGTATGCCGTTCATCTGTGTAAAGGGGGAGTTATTTGGCCGGAAGACTTGCCGGATGATATTCACTTACACTCTGCCGATATATTCCAGAAAAAAAGCTACGAAACAAAACCAATCATGCCAAATTCGAAGATGAATCTTCAAATAAAAGAGATAGAGATTATTTCAATCAAACAGGCATTACAAAATACCGGCAACAATATTCGGGAAACCGCTGAAATATTGGGATTGAGCAAGTCCACGCTGTACAGGAAAATCAGGGAATATAAGCTGATGGATGTTTAATCAGATTATCCGCGTCACTTATTTGTATAATTTGGCGGTAAAAACGTCTCGCGCATCTCGGTCAAGATAACCTGTCGGGCAAACAGACCGGCAGGCTTTGCATACGCCGCAAGTGTTGTTCATGTTTTCGCTTTTTTCTTGAACAAAACCGATGCGCAGGGTTTTTCCCCTGCCCAGAAAGGTCAATCGTTTTCTGCCGATTTTTGTGCAAATCCTGACACAAAGACCGCAAAGGATACAACCGGCCATTAAGGTACATCGCTGATCCGGTATGGCATTCCATGTATTTTCGTATCCCTCCCGGATCAGGGCTAATAACCTATGCTCAATTTCCCCAGTGGGGAAGGGACCTCGTTTTAAGAGAAGGCGGGCTGAGACAGCCCGCAGTTTTTTTATTTGATCGGAATTTGTGCGGATTTGCAGTCCGGTTTCAGCCTGCAGGAGGCAAGCCTGCTTAGTTTGCCAGGCAGTGCCGGTCGATGCTTCAATGATGCAAAGTCCGCAGCTGCCGGTACTCTCCAAAGCCGGGTGAAAGCATAAAGAGGGGATGGATACGCCCTGGTTGCGCAGGGCTTTAAGCAAGCAATCCTGACTGGGAACGGTGATCCTTTTCCCATCAACGGTAATTTCTACGAATGATCCCATATGTACTCCTCCGAAGTGATTCTGATAAAGTTAAAGGGACAGGTTTCATAACAAGCCCAGCATTTAACGCATAATTTCCGGTCTACGATCAGGCGTTCTTTGCCGGCCCGTTGGGTAACTGCGCCGCTGGGACAAACAATATAACAAGCCTGACACATTCTGCAGGGCAGAATAATCTCGAAATCGATTAAAGGCTTACAATTTACGGCGGGGCACCTGCCCTTGATATGGGCTTCATATTCGCTGCGAAAATCTTTTAATGAGGTGAGAATTGGTTTGGCCGCGGTCTGTCCCAGGCCGCATAGAGAGACTTCTGCAATAGCTCTGCCCAGGTCTTCGATTTCGCTCAGAACATCTTTCTGAGCCTGACCGACGGTGAGGGACAGTAATTTTTCCTCCAGTTCCCCAAGCCCTTCTCGGCAGATGGTGCATTTACCGCAGGATTCTCCGGCCATAAAGTTGACAAGATGTCTTGCCAGGTCTACCATGCACCTGTTTTTTCCCAGAATTACCAATCCGCCGGAACCCATCATGGCACCAGTTTCCGCAACAGTTTCGTAGTCAAGGGCAAAATTTCGATAGGAGATAATGCCGCCGGAAGGTCCGCCAATCTGTAGGGCTTTCACAGACTTTTCCGGGATACCGCCGATTTTTTCTACAATTGTCTGCGTACTGATACCTAAAGGGACCTCAATAAATCCCATGCGCCGGACATCACCGGCGAGACAAAATATCTTTGTTCCCGGACTTTTTTCCGTGCCAAATTCCCTGAAGCCTGCCGCACCATTTAACACAATCCAGGGGATATTGGCCAGGGTTTCCACATTATTAATGACGGTTGGATGATGATACAATCCGTGCAGGGAAGGGTAAGGGGGACGGGGATACGGTTCTCCCCGTTTGTTTTGCATGACCTGCAGCATGGAGGTTTCCTCGCCGCAGACAAAGGACCCTGCACTTTCCACCACCTGGATCTTGAGACTGAAGCCGGATCCCATCATGTTTTCCCCAAAAATTCCTGCTTCCACGGCATCGGAAATTGCCTTCTTTACTATTTTTACTGCCAGGGGATATTCATGGCGCATAAAAATATAAGCCTGAGAGGCACGGATGGCATAACAGGCCAAGATCAAACCTTCCAGAATGCTGTGCGGGTCACTTTCCAGAAGAGCCCGATCCATATAGGCACCCGGGTCCCCCTCATCCCCATTGGCAATCATGATACGTACCGGATCAGAGCTCCTGGAAGCAATCAGGAGCTTTTGTCCGGTGCAAAAACCGGCTCCGCCACGTCCCCGCAAGCCGGCATTGATGATCAAATTGATAAGATCCTCAGGCTGCAGGTTAAAGAGTGCTCTTTCCAATGCCAAATAGCCATCCATGGCAGCATATTCTGCAAGATTCTCCGGGTCGATCAACCCGCAGCGGGCACTTACCCGCCTGACCTGAGGCCGAAAAAATTCCCCAAAACCGGAATTGTTAAGCTTGATAAATTCTAAATCCTGTACCCCTTTCAGTGTTCCCCTTTCCCGTTCCCGCGCCACAGCCCATAAATACTCATTCGGGGGTTTGCCCTGGGCGGCTCTGATCAGATGCCAGATTACCTTTTTATCCAGCTTCCCATAGAAATAGTGAGTCCCGTCCTTTGTCCGCACGTCAGCCAGAGGTTCGGCATAGCAGGACCCCAGACAGCCAACGCTAGCAATATTGGCAATGCCATCCCAATCCTGACGTGACGTTAGTATGCGCTGTATCGTAGTAGCACCGGCAATCTGACCGCATGTCGCCATGCCAATGCTGATTCTAGAGACATCCGGGCACAGGGTGCGCCTGCCTTTTTCCGCCAGTTCCAAACGCATCTGGCGTGCTTTTGAGGGACCTGTGTTCACTTCATTTTTCAGGTTCATCTTGGTCCCTCAGTTCCTGAAGTATTAAGGGTACCTGATAGGACTTTAATTTTCCTTTTATTTCATGATCAACAACGAGGAGCGGAGCACGGCTGCAGGCACCGATGCAATATACTTGTTCCACGGTAGCAAAACCGTCGGCCGAGGTATCGCTTTCATCCAATTTGAGTTCTCCAATCAAACGGTCATGGATTAACGGGGCCCCCCGGGCATAACAGGCCGTACCGTAACAGACCGAGATCCGGTGCTTTCCCGTTGGCTGTGTCCGGAAAGACTTAAAAAAGCTGACCAAACCGCATAATTGGGATTCGGATATGCCTGACCGGTGGGCTAGCTCTTGCAGGAATGACTGGGGTATATAGCCTAGTTTTTCTTGTACCAGATTTAGAATATTGATGATCTGGCTGTCGCTCTGGTCAAGCTGGTTCCATAAGTCCTCTAAATCCAGAGGCATACATGGTCACTCCTTTGGTTGATCCGAAACAGGATTTTTATCTGCTTTAACGGCGATTTCTGTGCCGCAATGAGGGCATTTCTTTTGTACAATGGCACCTCCCATGAGGGTAAATTCTTTTCCACAGCTGGGGCACTTTTCTTTTTTCGCCACGGATGATGGTCTAAAGCACATTGTTTTTGCCTCCTTTATTGGTTAGGGGACACACCTCGATATCAGGCATTCCTCTCCTGCTGAGGAATGTCCCCAATTATGTTAGGGGACACACCTCATCCAAGAGGCAAGATGCAAGAAGCCAGAAGCAAGAATGGGAAGCTAGAGGACGAAGGGTAAACATCTTGTTTCTTGCCTCTTACCTCTTGCTTCTTGTACCGAGGAATGTCCCCATATTCGATTTTGATTATAGCGTTGGCCCCCCCGGAACCGAGAGGGCCAAGAGGCTATTCTTGATCCTAGGGAATATACATCATTACTTTCTTGCCCTTGGCGGCCATTTTTTCTGCCAGTTCTTCCGCCGGGCCATAATCCATGCATGCCCCTAGACAGTGATGGACGCAGGCCGGTTTTTCGCCCTTGGCAACCAGGTCCCCGCACATATCGCACAGCGAAGTGGGGACCGGGATAAAGTTCCATTCGAACTTATCGGGTGCCTCCAATAAGAAGGGACCAATCTCACTAACCTTGATGCCGTATTTGCCCACGGGCAGTCTGAGCCTGTTTTTGCAGGCAACCTCGCAGCTGTGACACCCTGTGCAATATTCATAGTCAATCATCAAACCGTTTTTCGACATTTATTTCACCCCATTCAATTATTTTTCTTTTTGCATCAATAAAAATTTGTTATTTATTAAGCCTCTGCTTTATAAACCTTGCAGATCATGCATTTGTATGGGGCGCCGAAACCGAGTTTCCCAATATGCTTATGCGGTACCAGGTTGTTGATGTTTGCATCATAAACTCCTGACGGATTTGGGCCTTCCGCTTTCTTTTCCGGGAACCACCATGCATGTTCTGAATGAACAACCCTGGGGTCAATACCGAGCGTAAGTTTTGCCTTCTGTTTGGCTTTGCCGAACATATTTTCAATATAAACCCAGTCGCCATTCTTAATCCCGAGTCTTTCTGCAGCATCAGGATGAATTTCTGTGATGGGATCCGGGTGAATTTCACGCAGAGATTTCACCATTCTTTGCTCGGAATGGAAGTAAACCCATGATCTTGCTCCGGTTGTAAGGATGAAAGGATATTCTTTGGCAAGTTCTGGTGTACTGTAGGGGCTGTAAGGCGGTTCTTCATAGTAAGGCAGCGGGTCTTCACCCCATTGTTCAAAGAGGGTGGAGGAAAGCTCCAGCTTCCCGGTGGGTGTGATAAAACCGGGCTTTTGGTCAAAGGTCTGGGTGCCTTTTTCATATTTTTTATATTGCCAGGGGGGAAGTGCCCAGCCTTTTTCCCTCAGTTCGGCAAATTTCATCCCCGGGATATATTGATCAAGCTCCCAGTCCAGGAATTCTTCGATGTTATTCCATGGGAACACCGATGGATTCAGCCGTTTGCCCAGTTCAAGCAGGATTTCGTCATCGGATTTGCATTCGCCGACCTGAATCGCTTTATTGATGGCGCCAAGGAACATGGTGATGGAGCCGTAATGGGTGGCAACAATCCCATCTTTTTCGGGGAAGGCGGCAACCGGCAGAAAGAGATCGCCAAAGGAGGCTGCCGAGGGAGTCATGAAGAGGTCACAGACCACGTTAAAGTCTAGATTTTTAAACGCTTTATCCCATCTTTGCGGAGCAGCCGTGGGACAGGCGATGGGATTGCTGCTCATAACCCAGGACATTTTCAGGGGATAGGGTTTGCCTGTCTCCATAGCGTCGAGGGGCAGATCAGGCTGAACGGTGGAAATGGCTGTAGATACGGCAGGGTATTCTTTTGCTCCCAGCCTTTTCTCCTGAAGCTCCGGCGGGAGGGAATCCCATCCCCACCACATGGGGGCGGCAAAAGAGGGCGCGCCCAAAAGCACACCTCCGGGGACATCGATATTGCCGCAGATCGCCATTAAAGCACATAAAGCGTGGGCATGCTGGACACCATTTGGCTTTTGATCTGTGGCCAGACCCCAGCTAATGGAAGCGGGTTTTGCGTTTGCATAAAATCTCGCGGCGGCAATGATTTTTTCTTTGGGCACCCAGGTTATTTCGGCAACTTTTTCCGGCGGGTACTCCTGGACCCGTTTCTTCAAATCTTCGAATCCATGGCACCACTTGGTGGCGAACTCGTGATCATAGAGATCTTCATTAATGATCACATTAAGCATGCCCAGAGCCAGGGCAGCGTCGGTACCCGGTCTTAACTGGAGCCAGTATTCCGCCCGGTTTGCCAGCCAGGTCAGTCTGGGATCTACCACGATCAGCTTAGTTCCTCTTTTCATCATGTCGACAATGGCATGGCCAAAGAGGCCGTCCGCATTTGATTTCAGGGGTTCTTTACCCCAAACGATCAGACATTCAGGCAGCTTGTATTCCGGATTATCGAAACGATCTTCCTGGAATTGGGCGGCATAGTCGATTTCAGGATAACCGGCACCCATGGTATAAACGGTAATGGAGCAGCGAGGACCGTAGCAAGACCAGCCGCTATGGATGTAACTGAAGTTCGGGCTGCCCAAAGCGCCAAAGGTAACGAAGGGAACAGTATGCCACATATCTCTCCCTGTGCCGATCACGGAGAAGATGGATTCAGGACCGTATTTTGCTTTGATTTCTGTAACGTTCTTCTCAATCATGTCATATGCTTCATCCCAGGTGATCCGCGTCCATTTATCTTTACCGCGATCCGCTTTATCACGCTTCATGGGGTAGATAATTCTTTGAGGATGATAAATATATTCTGTCAAGGCCAGACAACGGGGACACAAGCGGCCATTGGTTATGGGATGAGCCGGATCTCCTTCCACCTTAACCAGTTTTCCGTCCTTCACATACAGTCTTAAACCGCATCCCACCGGATGATCTCCCGGGGGGGACCAGGCACAGGTTTTGACTACGGTATAACCGTCTTTTTCATATTTCCAACTCACAATTATCACCGACCCTTTCAAGAACCATTGTTCTTTTTCTTTTACTTCTTGTTGACATTCGCTTTTTGTCATGTCAAGATGTCTTTCTAGGTTCAGTTTTTAAAGATGAAAATAAAATCTTCCCTGTTTTCACCTCCTTTAATAAGGTTAGGGGAGACACCACATCCAAGCATCAAGATACAAGAAGCCGGAAGCAAGAAAAGTAAAGTTAGAGTCAGCAAAGAAGGGCAAACGTATATCATGTAATAGCAAAAGCCGTACCAATCTTCTTTTGTATTTTTCTCTTTATTTATAGGCATTACAGTAAAGCCATTTCCTATTTTGCATCTGCAAGAGTTAGCTTTGAAAAATTATTTGTGCAAAATAATACAAAGCCGTCTTATTCATCAAAATGAAAAAGCAGCTTGACATCTGCGCATAAAATTTTCAAAATGAAACTAGCGTACTAATTTTGATAAAGATATTTCACTCTTTTTGAGAATGCCAGGCAAGAAACCATTGATGTCCCAATACTTTTCCTTTCTGTCATTTTGGCATATAATTTGCTATATATAGTGAGTGCAATCCAAATTTAATATTTCTCCGAGCCTTATAAGCCTAAAGCGGAGACTATGGCTTTAAGGTCTGGGTTGAGGCCCACGGAGTAACAGAAGAAATTCTGTTGCTTGCTATTTGCGAAGGAGGTGCACAAAGAATGGATTGGCTGTTAAGCCGACCAGAGAAATTGCCTGCATGTCCGTGCAGGCTTTTTTTATGCTTTCAAAAATTATAAGACTCTAAAGGCTGAAAGTATCAGTGAAACTAAGGCTTCCGCCGTCGCCAGAGGATTGGTGCAAGCCAAGTTTTCTAATTGTGCAGGCTGCTATTCCCATCATAAGGAGATGAGGATATGATTGATAGTTATGGCAGGGACATTGATTATTTGAGGATCTCGGTGACAGATTTATGCAATTTAAAGTGCCGCTACTGTATGCCGGAAAAGGGAGTAAATAAAAAAAATCACCATGAAATTCTTCGCTTGGAGACCATTGAGAAAGTTGCCCAAGCAGCAGTAAAACTGGGTATTAATAAAATCAGGCTTACCGGTGGTGAGCCCCTGATCAGAAAAGGTATCATTGATTTGGTTAATCGAATTGCCCAGCTTAAAACGAAAGGGCTAAAAGATCTGGGGTTGACGACCAATGGTATTTTACTTAAAGAGTATGCATTGCAGTTAAGAAAAGCGGGCCTAACCCGAGTAAATGTGAGTATCGACAGTCTGGATCAAGCAAAATTCCAAACCATCACCCGGGGCGGCAATGTTCAGGATGTGTTAGACGGCATCAAGGCAGCTAAAGAAGCAGGACTTTTGCCAAAACTAAATGTTGTTTTGATCGGAGGATTCAATGACGAAGAAATTGAAGATTTTGTGTACATGACCTTAGAAGATGATGTTGAAGTGCGTTTCATCGAACTAATGCCGCTGGGAGAAGCCGCTAATTGGGACAAGAAGCATTTTCTCTCCGGCACGGAGATCATGAATAGAGTTCCGCGTCTGATTCCTCTGCCTTTTAAAGGACATGGGGGTGTGGCCCGCCTTTATAAGTTGCCGAACAGCAAAGGAAAGGTAGGTATTATTAGCCCTTTGAGCAGCCATTTCTGCCACTACTGCAACCGGATCAGGATTACCCCTGACGGGAAACTGAAACCGTGCCTCCATTCAAATATGGAACTGGATATCAAGAACTACCGGGAAGAATACCTTGAAAAATTTTTGATGGACGGCATTAAATGTAAACCACTCAAACACTGCATTCAAAGCAATGATTACATTCCCATAGAGAGGAACATGAACGAGATTGGAGGTTAAGCCGGGGGATGATTCTTTAACCGGGATGAGAGGAAAAGGTCTTAGGAAATAATAATCGCTGCGATGATAAAAGCACCCAGGATGAAAGGATAGATGATGGATGAAAAAAATACCGGTAATCTCCTTTGTAGGAAAGTCTGATTCAGGAAAGACCACTCTTTTGGAAAAAGTGATCAGGGAGTTAAAAAACAGGGGAATCAAGCTGGCCATTATTAAACACGATGCCCACCAGTTTGAGATTGATCACCCGGGAAAGGATACCTGGCGCCATGCCCAGGCCGGGGCGGATATTGTGGCCATTTCTTCTCCGGGAAAGGTGGCGATAATCGAGAAAAGAGAAAGGGAGCTTTCTCTGGATGAGGTGATCTCCCGGATATCCGGTGTGGATATCATCATCACGGAAGGATACAAAAGGGAAAACAAGCCGAAAATTGAAGTTATTCGATCTGCCGCGCACCGGGAACTGCTGTGTCGACCGGAAGAACTTCTTGCCATCGCAAGCGATCTCACCTGGGATATGGGCGTACCCTGCTACCATATTGACGATGCTTCAGGAATAGCTTCCGAAATTGAAAGGTATCTCCATTCCTTTGCGGGTTAAAATGAAAAGCTTGTAAAAGGTACGGGATTTGAATTTTTGTGCCGGGACTTAGGAATGTACTCAGGTTGAAGGAAAGAAATGGATCATGTGCCATTGACGCTACAGAGCCATGCAGACAATTTTACGCTTGGGAAAGGGATGAATGTAAATATGAGAAAGGGTATTTCATTGGAAGAGGCACAAGAGTTGCTTCTCCAAAGAGCAAGTATGGTGGAGGAATCCTCCGTGCCGTTAATGGAGTCCCTGGGTAGAATACTAAGCAGAGATATCAGGGCCCGGGAAAATCTCCCGTCATTTGATAAGTCTCCTCTCGACGGATATGCTCTCCAGGCAAAGGATGTGGAACGGGCCGAGTTATCTCATCCGGTGTCCCTGGAAATTATTGAAGAAGTCCGGGCAGGATTTGTTCCCCAAAATCGGATTAGGCCCGGGACCGCCATTAAAGTCATGACCGGGACTCCCATACCGGAAGGAGCAGATACGGTCATTAAGTATGAAGACGTAAAAAGAAGGGGTAATTTTATCTATTTGGCCAGTCCCTTGAGAAGCGGAAACAATATTATTCGGGCGGGGGAAGATGTGAAACGGGGAGAAGTAGTGGCAACAAAGGGTACCTTAATCAGGCCTGGGTTGGTTGGCCTGCTCGCTGGTTTGGGTATGGCCGAGATTTCGGTTTATCAAAAGGTCAAAGTGGCTCTGGTCAGCACCGGTGATGAGCTGATTGACCCGGTAAAAGAACCAAGTCCCGGCAAGATATACAACAGCAGCCTTTATAGTATCGCTGCTTTATGCGGTGAACTGGGCGTAGATCCCGTAATGATGGGGATTGTTCCCGATGAAAAAGATCTGATCTCAGAACGCATTTTAAAGGGTCTGGAAGAAGCGGATATTTTGATTAGTACGGGAGGCGTGTCGGTGGGGGATTTTGACGTGGTGCAGGATGCCCTCCGGCAAATAGAGGCAGATCTGCTTTTTTGGAAAGTGTCTATGAAGCCCGGATCTCCCGTCTTAGGGGCGGAAAAGAATAAAAAGATCATCATCGGCTTGTCGGGAAACCCGGCCGCTGCTCTCGTCACTTTTGATTTAATTGCGGTACCTGTGATTAAAAAAATGATGGGCCTCCATAAGCAAATGCCTCCTAAAGTTACCGCAGTTTTGATGGATAATTTTTCTAAACCTAGCCCCCAAAGGAGATTTCTCAGGGGAAAATTACAGGTGATAGATGGGCTTCATTACGCGAAACTCACAGGAGAACAGGGCAACGGCATCTTAAAATCCATGGTTCATTGTAATGCTTTGATTGATGTGCCTGCAGGGAGCGGCCCCCTGAGCGCGGGGCAGGAAGTTTCCGTCCTCATTGTCGGGAATATTATGGAAACTTTTATTGAAGCCTATCAAGAGATTAGCTCATCTAGTGTTTTTTCATCTTATTAATGCAAAGGGGAAATATAGGTGGGAATCAGCGGAATAATTCTTGCGGGCGGCAAAAGTCTGAGAATGGGACAAGATAAAACATTCATGTCCTTTAACAATGAGACCTTGATTGAACATACGGTGAAAGAACTTCAATCTGTCACAGATGAAATCATTATTGCCAGCAATGATTTATCTAAATACAATATATCCGGTCTGGTTGAAGTGCGGGATATCTTTCCTGATATGGGGCCTCTGGGGGGGATGCATGCAGGATTGACAGCAGCGAAAAATGATTATGCTTTTGTGGTATCCTCTGATCTGCCCATGTTTCATGCCCGATTAGCCTCTTACCTGCTCGAGCGTAGAAAAGGTTATGATGTGGTGGTCCCGGAAATACATGGTTATTGGGAGCCTCTTTGTGCCGTGTATGCCCGGGATTGCCTGGCCGCTATTGAAAAGTGCTTACGGGCGGATATCAGACAGGTATCCCAATTTTATCAGGATGTCAAGGTTTTAAAGATTAAGGAGGCGGAATTGCGTATCTTTGGAAAGACGGAAGAACTTTTTTATAACCTGAACACGCCTGAAGATTATCAGGCTCTTGTGCGGAGGAAAAAAGACGGATGGGGTGTGAAAAGCACGATTTTAGATGAACCAAAAAGGATTTAGGCTCTGAGGCAGGAATTTGGAATAGGATGGTAGAATAGGGGGGAATAAGTCTAAACTTATTCTCCTATTTGTGTTTAGAGCTGCGCTGTTTGGGAATTGTAAGTTGGCAAATTAGTCTGTGAGATGAGAAACGAATGCGAAATACCTACTCATTAATACTCACCTTCGTATTGATCGTGCCGCTGGTTTATCTTTATTCCATCATAGAGGCAACTGGTATTCAGCCAGAGCAAAAACCTGAGAATTTTGCCGCAAAATCTCTATGTGAACTGGAAGAGAAGTTGAAAAAGGCAGGATTGGTTGATATTCAAAAAATAGATCCCAGCATTCAGGTAGAGCTAAAATACTCGTCCACAGACAATTTTTTAAAAAAAGATGTTTACGGCTCTTTGGAAAGAGGATATCTCGTGCGAGAAGCAGCCCTGAAGCTGGCACAGGCACAGAAAGAACTCAGGAAGCAAAAGCCGGGATACAGTCTGCTCGTATATGATGCGGCCCGACCCTTAAGTGTCCAATATAAAATGTGGGAAATCGTCAAAGGGACGGACAAGCAGATCTATATCGGTGATCCGGAGAGAGGATCCATCCATAATTACGGAGCAGCCGTTGACATTACCATTGTTGATGAGAAAGGCGTGCCATTAGATATGGGCACACCGATGGATTATTTTGGCTGGCTGGCCGAACCGAAGCGTGAGCAGCATTATTTAACCCAGGGAAAGCTGACCAGACAGCAGGTGGCCAATCGGCAATTGCTCAGGTCCGCCATGACAAAAGCCGGCTTTATCGGCATTTCCAGCGAATGGTGGCATTTTAACGCCTTCTCCCAAGATTGGGTGAGGCAGCATCTAAAAGTGATCCCTTGAGCTCGGGCAGAATTTGAAGCAGCTCAGAAAAAATAGTTGAGGCAGGTTGTTATGGAGACTCTGGCAGGAATGGTAGAGAGAATTACCTTTGCCAATGAGGAAAACGGCTTTTGCGTGATCAAAATCAAGTCTAGGGGATTTCATGACTTGGTGACGGTAGTGGGAAACTTGGCCGCCGTGAATGTGGGGGCAGTCGTATACCTGAAAGGCGAATGGAGAATAGACGGTAAGTACGGCAAACAGTTTGTGGTGCAAGATTACCGGGAGACGGTGCCGGCCACAGTGGCGGGGATAGAAAAGTACCTGGGCAGCGGGCTGATCAAAGGAATCGGGCCTGTCAATGCCAAAAGGATTGTGTGTCAGTTTAGAGAATTAACGATTCAAGTGATCGAAGAAGAGCCGGACCGGTTAATCGAAGTGGAGGGCATCGGCCCGAAAAGAGTGGGTATGATTAAACGGGCCTGGGAGGAACAAAAGGAAATCAAGAATGTGATGCTGTTCCTCCAAAGCCACGGCGTGTCCACTTCTTTTGCCGTCAAAATCTATAAAGCATATGGCAATAAAAGCATTGAAGTCGTGAAGCAGAATCCCTACCGGCTGGCAGATGAGATTTGGGGCATTGGTTTTCGAACGGCAGATAAAATTGCCCAAAAAATGGGCTTTGATAAAGATTCTTATGAGAGATGCCGGGCGGGGATCATCTATGTTTTAAATGAACTCTCCAATGAGGGGCACTGCTATGCGACGCGAGAGCAACTGGTGGAAGAGTCGGTCAAGATATTGGAACAGTCTGAAGAAAATATTCAAGAGGCCGTGGAACAAATGCTGGCCGCGAAGGCGTTAATCCTTGACTTTGAGGATGCCATCTACCTGCCTCCCTTTTATTTTAGCGAAGTGGGGGTGGCAAAATTGGTCAGCCGGTTGAATACTGTCCAGGAACAAAAGGACTATGGGAAAATTATGGCCAAAGTGCAAAAGGATTGCGGCATCGTCTATGACGAAATCCAGGAAGCCGCCATTAAGACCGCTTTAATGGCCCCATTCATGGTTCTCACCGGGGGACCCGGAACGGGAAAAACAACCACTACCTTGGGCATCATTCAAGCCTTTCTCTCCATGGGAAAAAAGGTATTGCTGGCTGCCCCCACGGGCAGAGCGGCCAAACGGATGACGGAGGTTACCGGTTTGGAGGCCAAAACTATTCACCGGCTGCTGGAATACTCACCGGCGGAAGGGTATAAAAGAAATGAACAGCAGCCTTTGGTCTGTGACGTCCTGATTATTGATGAGGCCTCCATGATTGATCTCATCCTCATGTATAATTTGATGAAGGCTGTGCCTGCCGGGGCTTCGGTGATTCTGGTCGGTGATGCGGACCAGCTACCCTCGGTGGGTGCGGGAAATGTCTTACGCGACATCATTGAATCGGCATGTGTACATGTGGTATCCTTGACAAGAATATTCCGGCAGGCTCAGGACAGCATGATCGTTTTGAATGCCCACCGCATCAACCGGGGCGAGTTTCCCCAGCTGAGAGGGGGAAAAAACAAAGATTTTTTCTTTGTCGAGGAGGAAGTCCCGGAACAGATCCCGGAGCAGATTAGAAAGCTGTGCGCCACAAGATTGCCCGGGTATTTCGGCGTCAGTCCCGTTCATGATATCCAGGTGCTCTGCCCTATGCAGAGAGGGGAAGCCGGAACCGGGTATCTCAATGCTCTGTTGCAGGAAACTTTGAACCCCTCCCAGGTCGTGGCCAAATACGGGCCCACCACCTTTAAAACAAATGATAAGGTGATGCAGATCAAAAACAATTATGATAAAGGGGTCTTCAACGGGGATATCGGCGTGATCAAACAGATTGATCTTGAGGATAAGAAGATAGTGATTTCCTTTGATGAAAACGAGATCGAATACGATCTCTCCGAAATGGACGAAGTGGTATTGGCCTATGCCATTACCGTACATAAAAGCCAGGGAAGCGAATACAAAATTGTGGTGGCTCCTTTTACCACGCAGCATTTTATGATGCTGCAAAGGAATCTCTTGTATACCTGCGTGACCCGGGCAAAGCAGGCTTTTGTTGCTGTGGGCTCCCAAAAAGCCCTGGCCATGGCGGTTAAAAATAATAAAACCACCAAAAGGAACACCATGCTGGCCCGCAGGATTGGGGAACAAAAATCTCCGGCATGGGATTAGGTATTTTTGGTTTTTTTGCCCAAATGTAACTTGACAAGAAAGAAGGATTTCTATATACTAAAACTGTACCAAAAAAGTATACTTTTAGAAAGTGCGAGGATGGAACATGAGAATTACTCAGGAAGGGGACTACGCATTAAGAGTAGTTCTATATTTGAGTAAGCTGGGCCTGGATGAAAGAATAGAAGCCAGGGTGATTTCGGACCAGGAAAGAATTCCTCTCCGGTTTCTCTTAAAACTCTTAAGGAAATTGACGATGGCAGGAATTGTCAAGTCCTACCGGGGGATTGGAGGAGGCTATGCCATTGCCCGGCGGCCGGAAGAGATTAGCTTAAAGGATGTGATTGAAGCGATTGAAGGACCTATTTACGTAAACAGGTGCCTGTATGATCCCGGATTCTGCAACTTGAACCGGGCCCACATCTGTGATGTGCACCGGGCTCTGGATAAAATACAGTCCCGCTTGATCCAGGACTTGGGAGAAATTAATTTCCGGGATTTAATCAATGGGATGGACTGACCCGTGATCAATTAAATAGAGTAAAAAATAAGGAGGATGACGATCATGCTGAAAAAATTTGTCTGTGCCGTATGCGGTTATATCTACGAGGGAGAGGAAGCACCGGAAAGATGCCCGCAGTGTAAAGCTCCGAAAGAGAAATTCACCGAAAAAGGGGAAGGACAGTTGCACTGGGCAGACGAACATAAAATCGGGGTTGCCCAAGGTGTTGAGCCTGAAATCATGGAAGGGCTGAAAGCCAATTTTATGGGTGAGTGCACCGAAGTGGGAATGTACCTGGCTATGAGCCGCCAGGCGGACAGAGAAGGCTACCCGGAAATTGCGGAAGCGTACAAAAGATTTGCTTTTGAGGAAGCGGAACATGCCGCCAAGTTTGCCGAATTACTGGGTGAAGTGGTCTGGCCGGACACGAAAAAGAATCTCCAATTACGGGTAGAAGCGGAATGCGGGGCTTGCCAGGGCAAAAAGGACCTGGCTACCATGGCAAAGAAGTTGAACTATGATGCCATTCATGATACCGTTCATGAGATGTGCAAAGATGAAGCCAGACATGGGGCTGCTTTTAAGGGCTTGCTTGACAGGTATTTTAAATAGAACCCCCCAATTTTGACCCGCCACCTCTGGTGCGCGGGCCACTTTTTTGTTTCAAAAATTCTGGATTATCCCTTGTGCGCCGGGAATTTGTTCTTTTTGGATGTTCCATCACGGCTTTTTCTTATTGTATTCTTTTGGGGGGTCTGGTAAAATAAATTTAAAGTTCATCAAGAATATGAGATCTTCAGGGCAGGGTGAGATTCCCGACCGGCGGTAATTCGGTTTTCCGATAGCCCGCGTGCGCAAGCTGATCCGGTGAGATTCCGGGGCCGACAGTAAAGTCTGGATGGAAGAAGGTTGTTTTTTTATGTGTTTGATAATTTTCCTGGAGTTTTCATATTCCAGGAAAATTCTTATTTTTAGGAGGCAAGATTCACGTGAGATTTGATGTAAAAAATGTGGTAAAGATTTCGATTATGGCGGCTTTGTCTTTTTTGATCATGTTAATTGAATTCCCGCTCCCTTTTATGCCCCCCTTTATGCAAATTGATTTAAGCGAAATTCCTGCCCTTTTAACGGCTTTTTCCCTGGGGCCGGGCGCCGGGGTGCTGGTAGAGCTGATCAAAAATATTTTACATTTGCTGAAATCCCAAACTGCCGGGATCGGTGAATTGGCCAATTTTGTGGTAGGTATTGCCCTGGTGATTCCGGCCGGTCTGATCTATAAATGGAATAAAAGCAAAAAAGGTGCCTTTTTGGCTTTGGTGGTCGGTGTGGTCATTATGGCTGCCGTGGCCTCAGTCTTTAATTACTTTGTTTTATTGCCCTTGTACGCCAGGGTATTGGGTTTTTCTACGGATGCCGTAATATCTTTGGGTAAACAGGCCAATCATCTGATCGTAGATCTAAAAACCTTGATTGCGTATGGAATTATTCCTTTTAATATCATCAAAGGCTTTATCGTTTCCGTCATTGTTCTGGTGGTCTATAAACGGCTGTCTCCCGTCTTGCATAAATAAAATAGTAAAAAACTGGCAATCATAGAAGGTGCCAGTTTTTTCTTTCCCTGGTGCCTATTTTGGGATTCCGGTGGGAAATTCTTTGCCGAATTCTTCATAAACCATGGCTAACCGCCGATTATCCGGACCGTAAAAGTTTTTATCTTTATTTTTTTTATCTAAATTTGCTTTGGGTACTTCTGAGGGCCCTTCGGCATCGGCAACCGGATGCGCCGGGTTTTTAGCGTCCATTTTCATCACCTCCAAAATTAGTATGAGTTTTTAACCCTATTTCATGCTGTGTTTTCTTTACCAAATAAATGCTTTTAGGCAAAGCGGGCTTGTTTATTCCGGTTTGAAGCATTAAAATATAAAAATACCAATCAAAAAGAGGTCTTTTATGCTGTACGAATTTTCAAGAACAGAACTGCTGATCGGAAAGGAAGCCGTGCAAAAATTAAAGCACAGCAAAGTAGCTATTTTCGGCATTGGAGGCGTGGGCACTTATGCTGTGGAAGGTTTGGTCCGGGCCGGGGTAGGTAGATTTGTCCTGGTCGATGATGATTGTATTTGTCTGACGAATATCAACAGGCAGCTCCATGCCACCAGGAAAAGCGTGGGCAGGCCAAAAGTTGACGTGATGCGGGAAAGGATTTTGGATATTAACCCGAAAGCCGAGGTTGTTACCCACCAAAGGTTTTATCTCCCGGACTGCGCGGAGGAATTGCTGAAGGCGGATTATGATTATGTTGTTGACGCCATAGATACCGTGACGGCTAAAATTGATCTCATCGTAAAATCTATTGAGATGGGAATTCCTGTGATCAGCTGTATGGGAGCCGGCAACAAGCTGGATCCTACTCAATTTGAGGTGGCGGATATTTACAGTACCTCCGTTTGCCCCCTGGCCAAAGTGATGAGAAAGGAATTAAGAAAACGTGGGATCAGCTCCCTGAAAGTGGTGTACTCCAAGGAAGCGCCGATCACACCGGTAGAAACGGAGGATTCCAGCTGCAGTACAAATTGTATTTGTCCCAAGGGCAGTACCCGCCATTGTACCGTCCGGCGTCAGATTCCCGGAAGTATCTCTTTTGTCCCCTCCGTAGCGGGATTAATCGTGGCGGGGGAGGTAGTGAAGGATTTAATTCGTGATCCTGGTGCAGCCAAATAATTCTTTTAAGAGAGAAATATTATTGGTATAATGTAGTTGGAATAAATACCCTGCGCCGAGGGGAGTCTGAAAGCAAGGGGATGGAACAGAGGTCTTGGTTTCTTTCTGCTTTCCTCCTTTGCCGGCGAAAGCAGTTTTTTTATTGATGAGGGGGGATAAAGTGGAAACCAGATTAGGTGTGATCGGGATCGTCATTGAAAACAGGGAAGTTGTGGCGGAAAAAGTAAATGCTTTGCTTAGTGAGTTCGGCTCCATTATTGTGGGACGGATGGGCATCCCATACCGGGACCGGGATGTTTCTGTGATCGCTTTAATCATTGATGGAGATACCGATTCCGTAGGAGCGCTAACAGGAAAATTGGGCCGTCTGCCCGGTGTCAAGGTGAAATCGGCTTTAACCGGAAAATAAAAAAGGGAGGAAGATCTGATGACTGAGTATCCCAATCAGGCCGGCCTAGATGAAAAAAAAGAGAAGGGCATGAGCCTCCAATTTTTGACCCGAACAGCAGTTTTACTTGCCATTGCTTTGGCGGTACAGTGGTTACGTTTACCCACCTACTTTACCGGGCCGGTGGTGAATGCCGTGTTAATTCTAGCCACCTTGTTTTCCGGGATCTGGAGCGGCATTATCATTGGCTGCATTACTCCGGTAGTTGCTTTGCTGATGGGGATCATTCCTCCTGCGGCTATTCCGCTGGTTCCCCTGATCATTGCCGCTAACATTACTTTGGTCCTCGTATTCTTTTTTCTTGACAAAGCAAACAGGTATGTGGCCTGGATCGGGTCTGCTTTCGCAAAGTATGGGATGTTCTATGTGGGCCTCCGTTTATTGCTGCATCTTTTCGGGGTGAAACTGCCTGCCCCGTTGTTGCTTGCTTTTCAAATCCCCCAATTGTATACAGCCCTGGTGGGGGGATTGACAGCAGTGATCATCGCCCGCTACTTGAAGCAAAGAATGGACTGAATACAGGGACAGTGGTCATCATCGGGCAGCAATTGATTCAGGAAATAATTTATCAAGTTTCATTGAAAAATGACCATGATCTATGGTATTTTATTTAAGGGTATAGATCGCCTGAAGGAGAGTGCAGGAATGGAAGATTTTTTTGAGAAAATAAAAGAGTATTTAAAAATGGACAGTGAAATTTCCTATGAAGAATTTGCTGCTTTTTATTCCGGCGTCATGGAACACCTGAACAAGAACTATGCGGACTTAGACCGGGACGCGTTAATAAAAGGAAGGTTCATTTGCTCCATTTTGCAGGCAAACAGCTTGGAACGCTCCAAACGAAAGACTCCTGAAGCTAAGAAATTTAAGAAGATGATGGAAAAAAGCCAGTTTTGGGCAGGCGCGATCAAACATCGGCTCCTGAAAGAGGGCATGACGGTTTCCGAAATTGAGGAAGCCGACAAGGCTTTGCATGAGGCTGTTTAGTTTTTAATGATGAAATAGGCAAAAATAAAGGAGGGAAATGTTTTACGGAAAAACATTTCCCTCTTTATTTTATGCGGAATAAAATTACGCCGCTGCCCCTTATAGGTTAGCCAAGGTCTAATTTTTTCATGATTTCGTTGAGGGTGCTGCGGCCAATGCCCAGCTGGCGGGCCGCCTGTGCTTGAACACCATTGGACTGTTCCAGGGCTTTGGTGATCAGCTTCTTCTTATATTCTTCTAACGCCTGGTGGTAATTCATCAGTTCGGTTTCCGGCGCGGCCAGGTTATTTTGATATTCCCCGCGGATAGAGGGAGGGAGATCTTCTGTTTTTAGCTCTATGCCTTCGCACAATATGACTGCCCGCTCAATGGCATTTTCCAGCTCCCGTACATTTCCGGGCCAGGCCGCTTCAGATAGGTTGATCATCGCTTCTTTACTGACCGACATCACCTTTTTGCCGTGCTTTTTGTTATATTTGTCGAGAAAATATTTCACGAGAACCGGAATGTCTTCCCGCCGTTCTTTTAAATCAGGAAGATAGATGGTGACGACGTTTAGTCGGTAATATAAATCTTCCCGAAATTTCTTTTCGGAAATCAATTCTTCCAGGTTCTGGTTGGTGGCGGCAATAATGCGGACATCACATTTCCGGGGAATGGTTTCCCCGATTCTTAAAAACTCTCCTTCCTGGATGACCCGGAGCAGTTTTCCCTGCAATTGGGGGCTTAAATCACCGATCTCATCTAAAAATAGGGTGCCTCCATTGGCTTCCTCAAATAATCCTTTTTTTTCGTTTACCGCTCCCGTAAAAGCTCCTTTCGTATGGCCGAATAATTCGCTTTCCAGCAAGTTTTCCGGCAGGGCGGCACAATTGATACTGACAAAATTGCTTTTTTGGCGCAGGCTGTTGCGGTGCAGGGCATGGGCGACCAGTTCTTTACCGGTGCCGCTCTTGCCCCGGATCAATACCGTGCTGTCCGTAGGGGCAACCTTTTTAATGATTTCATACACTTTTTGCATAATGGGGGAATTGCCGATGATATTTTCAATTTTCTCCGCCGTGGTCAGCTGCTTCATGAGATGAACATTATGGGATTCCAAACTGGCAATGAGAAAAGGCAAGCACATTTTGCTTTCGGCCAGGCCGTGAAAAACTGCCACGGCCTTTTCCCGGCAGTTATTATACCCGCAGGCCCCGCAGTTCAGCTCATCTTCCGGAGAGAATTTACCCAGCTCCGTTAATACCGCTCTGATTTGTTGTTCCGTTGGTTCGGGCTGTTTCCGGCTCCGGTTGCGGAAACCCCGGGACATATTGAGCCCTTCTGGTGCCTGGAGGGGCTCCTGACCGTCGGCAATACTGTCTTTGGTATACTGGACCACAATTTTTTGCCGTTCCAGCTTGTTTAAATGTGATTTTAACATAGGGCCGCTGATACAGCCGTCGCAAAATAAGATATCGGCAAATTTGACCCAATTTTTATCTTTATTGATGGTATCAAGAAAATGCATGCAGTTTTCTTTACCTTCTACCTTGACAATGTCAAAATCTAAGGGGTCCAAGTCTTTACTGGCGCTGCGCAGCAATCCGCCCGACACAGGATAGAGCCGCCCGAAGCCGCCGGGAGGACTGTCCCATTTTCCCGGGGGCAATTTTTCCGGATCGATGCCTGCGTCACGAAACATTTGATCCAGTTCCTGGAAGGTTAATACGGCGTCAACCGCTCCATGCACCATGGCATCTTCCGCTTCTTCCTTTTTGGCCACACAGGGGCCGATGAATACGACCCGGCATTTCTCCCCATAATTTGCTTTTAAATATCTGCCCAGAGCAATCATGGGAGAGACTACCGGGATTAAAAGCGGGATCAATTCCGGATAATGTTTTTCCACCAGATTGACCACGGCCGGACAAGCGGTAGCAATAAAATATTGTTTTTCTTTGGCAGTTAAGATTTCTTTTTCGTATTCCTGGGTTACTAAATGGGCCCCAAAGGCGACTTCCCAAACTTCCTGGAAACCAAGTTTTTTCAGGGCACTAATGATTTGTCCCGGATGATATTGCGCATATTGGGCCACAAAAGACGGCGCCAGGCAGGCAACCGATTTTTCCGCGTTTAGGGCTTCTTGGCTTTTCTCGAGGCCACTGATAATCTGCTTTGCATTTTGAGAGCAGACGCCTACACAGTGGGCGCACCCGATGCAAAGTTCCGGAACGACCATCGCCTGACCGTCTTCTACCTTAATTGCTTTGGCCGGACAGTTCCGGACACAGGAAAAGCATCTTTTACATAATCCTTTGATGGTTGA
Organism: Candidatus Formimonas warabiya; assembly: GCF_002777255.1. Classification (GTDB taxonomy): domain Bacteria; phylum Bacillota; class Dehalobacteriia; order Dehalobacteriales; family Dehalobacteriaceae; genus Formimonas; species Formimonas warabiya. Next base: position 361,297 of record NZ_CP017634.1, read on the forward strand.
GACGACATGTACCGGCACCGCTATCACCCCCTATTAATTCGGTGTTTGTATTTGTATTGTACCATTGACTTTTCCCTGTGAGCAACAGAGATTGCCTGGAAGCGATCAATAAAATATCAGCCTGCTTTCCCAAGGGAGCGAAAAGCAGGCTGAAAAAAGACCATAAATATATTATAGGAAGTTTTTGTTCTTCGGCGTATAGTGGGTGTGCAAAAGTTCGTGAGATTTATGGCCCAGGGGTTGATGGAGAAACTCTTCATAAAGCTGTTTCACTTCCGGATTATCATGGGATTTCCGTAAAGTTAAATTTTCGTCCTCCACATAAATGCCTTTAATCCGTTCTTCTCTCTTGGCATTGCATTTAGTGATGGGCTGGCCGCCTCCGCCAATGCATCCGCCCGGGCAAGCCATAATCTCAATAAAGTGATAGGGAGATTCTCCCGCCCTGACCTGATCCATGAGCTTTCTGGCGTTAACCAGGCCATGGCCGATGGCCACCTTCACTTTCACGCCGTCCAGATCAATTTCCGCTTCTTTAATCCCTGCCATACCCCGGGCAAAGGTAAAGTTTACGTTTTCCAGCGTCTTTCCGGTCACCACTTCATAAACCGTACGCAGGGCTGCTTCCATTACGCCTCCGGTGGCGCCGAAAATAACGGCGGCGCCGGTATAGGCCCCCATCCAGGAATCGAAATCGCTGGGTGCGACCTTATCAAAATTAAGCCCTGCCATGCGGAACAGCCGGCCCAACTCCCGGGTGGTCAGGACCAGATCTACATCCCGGTAACCGCTGGCGTTCATTTCCGGACGGGCAGCCTCAAACTTCTTGGCCGTACAGGGCATAAGGGAAACGGAATAAATCTTTGCCGGATCAACACCCATCTTCTCGGCCCAATAAGTTTTCACCAGAGCGCCAAACATTTGCTGGGGCGATTTGCACGTAGACAGGTTGTTTAAAAGGTCAGGATAGAAGGTTTCGCTGAAATTGATCCAGCCCGGGCTGCAGGAGGTGACCATGGGCAGGGTGCCTCCTTCCTTGAGCCGTTTCAGCAGTTCGTTTCCTTCTTCGAGAATGGTTAAGTCTGCCGTAAAATTGGTGTGCAGCACATAATTAAAACCAATCCGCCTTAACCCTGCCACCAGAACATTCATATCCAGGGCTCCTGTAGGCAGGCCCACTTCTTCTCCGATGGCCACCCTCACTGCGGGAGCCATTTGGGTAACGACAATTTTTTCCGGATCGGCCACAGCGGCCAGGAACTCATTAATTTGTTCGTTTTCATGGATGGCCCCCACAGGACAGGCGTGGATGCACTGGCCGCACATGACGCAAGGGCTTTCTACCAAGTCCTTGCCCAAGGAAGGCACGATCATGGCATGATTTCCCCGGTCCTCCACCCCTAGGGCATTTACGGTTTGTATTTCACTGCAGGCATATTCGCAACGCCGGCATAAAATACATTTATCGGGATCCCGCACAACTGCTCCGGTAGAATTGTCGATAGGCAGACCACGGGTGAGCTGGTCAAAAGGATTCTCCCGGATAAAATATTCTTCGGCCAGTTTCTGAAGCTCACAATTTCGATTCCGGATACAATTGAGACAGTCTTGGGGATGGTGGGCCAGGATTAACTCTAATATCGTTTTTCGTGCTTCCAGTACCGCGGGGCTGGTAGTTTTGATCACCATACCATTCCAGACCGGAGTGGAACAGGCAGCCTGAAGCAGGGCCAAACCTTCCACTTCGCACACACATACCCGGCAGTTGGCTTTTACTGCTTGATCGGGATGGTAACACAGGGTGGGTATTTTTACTCCGGCCGCCTCTGCCGCCTGCAAGATCGTTGATTTATCCGGAACGGTAATTTGGATACCGTCAATCGTTATATTTGCCATAACTTTCTCACTCCTTTCCTACTGTATTTTGGCATCATAATCAATGCCGAAATGATGAATGGTGGTTATTACAGGAGTAGGCGCCGCTTGACCTAATCCGCACAGACATGCGCCAGCCATCACCCGGCCTAATTTTTCAAGCAATGCCACATCTTCCTTTGAACCTTGCATAGAATTGATTTTTTCCAATAATGCTCTGATCCGCATCGTACCTTCCCGACAGGGCGCGCATTTCCCGCAGGACTCGTGTTCAAAGAATTTGGCGATGCGGGTGACTACATCCAGAATATCCCGGTCTTCCGCCAGGACAAAGACTGCGCCGGAACCCAAAGTAGCTCCTGCTTTTCTCATAGAGTCGAAATCAATGGGCGTATCCAGCAGGGTTTCCGGTAAAAAGCCTCCTGATGTGCCGCCGATTTGTACGGCCTTAAATTTTTTATCGCCGGTAATGCCCTGGCCAAATTGGAAAATAACTTCCCGGACGGTGGTATCGGTAGGTACTTCAATAAAGGTGGTATTTTTCACATCCCCCGTCAAGGTTAAAACCTTGGTTCCGGGGAAATTAGCTGCTCCAATCCCGGCAAACCAGGCGCTCCCTTTTTCCATAATAGGGGCGATATTGGCAAAGGTTTCCACGTTGTTGACGATGGTGGGTTTTTTCCACAAACCGCTCACCGGTGGGTAGGGGGGCCGGTACCGCGGTTCTCCCCGGTTCCCTTCCAGGGACTCGATTAAAGCCGTTTCTTCACCGCACACATAAGCCCCGGCTCCCATGCGCACTTCAATATCAAAGTCGCCTAAGACACCTTTTTCTTTCGCTTGTGCAACGGTGTTTTTTAAGGTTTGAACCAGGTGGGGGTACTCTCCCCGGCAATAAATGAAACCTTTGCGGGATCCGATGGCATAGGCGCAGATCGCCATACCTTCCAAAAGGCTATGGGGATCATTTTCCATGATAATCCGATCTTTATAGGTACCAGGTTCTCCTTCATCAGCATTGCAGACCACATATTTTTCTTCCACTTGCAGGCTGTGGGCAAAGAACCATTTTTGTCCTGTGTTGAATCCGGCACCACCCCGACCCCGCAGGCCGGATTTTTTTACTTCCTCTATTACTTCTGCTTTGCTCATGCCGCGAGCTTTTTCCAATGCCTGATAGCCCCCGGCATCAAGATAGTCGTCAATTTTTGTGGGGTTAATCTTGCCTAGATTGCGTAGTACCACGCGTAGTTCTTCCGCCATGTAAATATTTCCCTCCTCTCGATAATGTGAAAAAACAGACATTCACAAACAACGGTCTAACCCATTGAACCCGCCAGAGGTTCTTACTTGTACTCCGCCAAAACTTGCGAAATTTTCTCGGGGGTCATCCCCTCATAAGGTTTTGAATTGATGGAAATTACCGGCGTTTTTTGGCACTGCCCGATACATTCTGTAAATTCCAAAGTAAATTTTCCATCAGGGGTCGTTTCTCCCATGCTGATTCCCAGCTCTTTTTCCAACGCTTGGATCACTTCTTCAGCTCCGGCAATATGACAGGGAGCGCTTTCACAGATTCTGATAATGTACTTTCCCCGCGTTTTTGTGGAGAAAAACGAATAGAATGTAGCTACTCCATAGGCCTCTTTTACCGGTACCCCAAAAGCTTCCGCCGCTGCAATGATGGCTTCTTCCGGCAAATAGTTGATTTCATTCTGAACGGCATGGAAAGCTTCAATCATTCCCCCCTTCAGCGGAGCGTACTTTGTCATCATCTCTTTGTAATCAACCATTACCTATTCACCTCCTCTCAAATTTTTTTCTGCCTGGTTAGGTAATTAAAGCCATTTTGAGGCAAAATTTTTTACTTTGTGATCTTTTCCACAAAGTTTTTCAAATACCTTTTGTATTGAAATACGAACATGTTCTATAATCCGAACACATTTTTCGGATCAAAGAAAGAGATTTTGATCCATATAGTCTATTTTGTGTTCGATAATCCGAACAAAGAAAAAATTGCCAAAAAAAATTTTTTTAAAAAATCTTGACCAGAAAAGGGGAAATGATTTGTAATCTTTGGCATGATAATTGCTAATAATACTTTATAAAAAGAGAAAACCACCATCCACGGGGAAAAAATTTGAGATGATCGGGTAGAAATGATAAAGGAGATGTTTTTATGGATAATCTTGTAAAGGAAGATGAAAATAAAGAAGTTACGGAACGATTAATGGAAGAATATAATCAGATCATGCTACAACAATTATACGGCGCAAGAAACAACCTACTCGTAAAATAAGTTTTGACGCGAAAAATGCCTGGGTGCGGCCGGAATGGTGAAAATTTTCACAAAAAACCGGTGGTGCTTTTCATGAGACGCAGGAAATTAACCTGAGGTACCCGTATTATTTTATGCAGGGAAGCGCCTTTTGGTGCTTCCCATTTTAGCATATGCGAAACCCCGGTTCGTTAGTAGAACCTTTTTTGATACCTGTTGCCCGTAAGGGAGCAGGTTTTTTTACGTCTCCAAATATTTCCTGTTGGAGAAGCTGTTTTTCAAGTATAATTACAATGTTATTCAGGGCATGAAAGAAGTATAAAGTCCTGTCCGGCGATGGGAAGATAATATGGTGAAGCAGGTGAAAAAGTGGGTAAAGTGGACAAAGTGGACATCATTGCTACGGCAACTTTTGGCTTGGAGGCTGTTGTGGCTGATGAATTAAGAAACTTAGGCTATGATGCCTTACATGTGGAAAACGGAAAGGTGACATTTGGCGCCGACGAGAGTGCCATTTGCCGGTGTAATTTATGGTTGCGTACCGCCGACCGGGTGCGCGTGAAAATGGGGGAGTTTCAGGCAGAGACCTTTGACGAATTATTCGAACAGACAAAAGCCCTGCCCTGGCCAGATTGGATTCCTGGGGACGGCGTTTTTCCCGTGGAAGGGAAATCGGTCCAATCAAAATTATTTAGTGTCTCCGATTGTCAGGCGATTGTAAAAAAAGCTGTGATGGAGAAGATGAAACAGAAATACCATGTGAATTGGTTTGAAGAAAAGGGCCCCTCCTATCCCATTGAAGTTGCGCTGCATAAGGACCGGGCTACTCTTACCATAGACACCAGCGGACCTGGCCTGCATAAAAGGGGATATCGCCGGGTGGGCAGTATTGCTCCATTAAAAGAAACCCTTGCTGCCGCCCTGGTCTTGTTGTCCCGCTGGCGTGCTGATACGGAATTTCTTGATCCTTTTTGCGGTTCCGGAACTATTCCCATAGAGGCCGCATTAATTGGGCAGAATATTGCACCGGGTATGAACCGGAATTTTATTTCCGAAGAATGGACTGCGATCCCGAAAGAGCTATGGCGCCAGGCCAGAAAAGAGACCCATGACCTGGCTCTTTTTGACCTTCCCCTCCCTATTCGGGGTACGGATATCGATGGCCATGTGTTGGAGATTGCCCGTCATAATGCAGCGGAAGCAGGTCTGGAGGGACAGATTCATTTCCAAAAGATGCCGGTATCAGAGGTCCGTTCCTCCAAGAAATTTGGCAAAATTATCTGCAATCCTCCTTATGGGGAAAGGTTGGGGGGCAGTCAGGAAATTGCCACCCTGTACCGGGAGATAGGAAAAGTTTTTTCCCATCTGGATACTTGGTCTTTTTATATTTTGACCGCGTGCGCTGATTTTGAAAAGCTGTTTGGCAAACCGGCCACCAAAAAGAGGAAACTTTATAACGGTGATATCAAGGTAGATTTTTATCAATATTTTGGTCCCAGGCCTCCCAAGAAAGAGGATTTTTGTCAAAAAATGCAGAAATATTAAATATTATTGTTGACATTTTATTTTGCATTTCCTGCCTGGTTAATAGGAGGCGTTAGTGTGGCGATAAAGTTTGCACGATCTTTTTTGGGTTACAGCCCCAAAGCTGTGGAAAAGACCATTGATTCTATCCACGCAGAGTGTGAAAAACAGCTGAGGGAACTGGAAGAACAGTATGCGCAAGAAGAATTTGACCTTCAGTCACTAAAAAAAGAAATAAAAGGACAAAAAGATTCGGTAGAGTCCTTTCGGGTGCTGGACGAGGAACTGTCTAAAATGCTGGTCTCTGCCCATTTAGGAGCGTGCGGAAAGATTATGGATGCCATAAATCTGGCTGGGCAATTGGAAGAAGGGGCCTTGAACAAAGTTTTGGAATGCGAAAACCAGTCCGCAAGATTGAAAAAGACCATGGATGATCTCCTCAAGGAGATTCAGACGATCACCAAACGGTATCGTTTTGCATTGGAGGGGTCTGATGATGAGTAAGCGCATTGAGGTTTTAACCCAGAGTCTGTTTGGTTATAACAAAAAGCAGGTAGACGAATATTTGGAAGAGATCAGTATTACGCATCAAAAGACGATCAACTTTTTGAGAGACAGTATCCAAAATTGCCGAAAAGAAAAAGAGACTTTAATTTCGGAGCTGAACCTGTTGAAAGGTTTTAATCAGGAAGGAGAAAGGTCCCAAGAGCTTTTGGAATTGGCTATCAAGAGAGCGGTCCGGACCATTTCTCTCATGAACAAGCTTGCGGAGGAAGATGCCGAGAAAATTATGGAAGACGCGAAAGGGAAGGTATGTCTCCATGAAAAGAAAATAGAGGACCTGGAGCAAGTGATGGCGGTACAGAGAAGGGAAATTGATGCCTTGTTAAATAAGGTGAAGCTGGTTTCTCAAGAAGGTCCGGGAATAAAACCTGAACCCGGGGAAAAGCCCGCCGATAAAAGTATGGCAAAGATCCGGACGGCTCCCGGGCAATCCAAAAACTCCGGTTCTACTTTAGAAGCGATTTTAAACAATCATGAATGGCAAAAAATTACAAAAGTTTTAAATAAAACGGGAAAAACGGAAAATATCTTGCCGGAAGCAGAAAAGATCACCGCCGACGGATATGGCGTATCAACCATCAGGCAGAACAGCCCTACTTTTTGGGAGGATCGGGCTGATGATCTTCTTACCCAGACAGCAGGCCCTTTGCCAAAGTTAAATAATGTGATCAAACTGACAACGGCTTCTTCCGAAGAGGCGGCCTGTGGCTTGCCAATGCCGGATACGCCGTTTTGCAGCCCATCTGTTCTGGAAGAAATTGAAAGAATCAGGGAAAAGTATGTGGTGGGCAGAATCGCCGGCGCTGATTTATTTGACCGGCAAAAGCAATTAATTATTGCCAGAAATGGGATCATTACTTCTGAAGTAGTGAAAAAAGCGGAAAAAGAGGGGAAACTGGCGGAATTGATTGTCAATATGTCCATGCCGGAAGCCGAAAACTAGAGAAGAAAAAGTTGGGGGGGGAGGTGCAGGATTTGAGCAGCTTTTTACCAAAACTTTTAATATTTTTGAACATTTCCTTTTTGGTGATTGTTTTAGAGTGCTTGCTCGGAGTAATTTTTCTGGGATTTTTAATCTGTCTGTTTCTTTTGGTGAGGCAGAAAAGGAAGGCGGCGCGCGAAGAGAAACGCTTCCATGCCGTGGAACAGCTTCTCCACAATCTCCAACCCGGGGAAAGCCTGGACGAAAGCCTGTATCGCCTTTTAGGATTGTTTATCCCAGTGGTGAAAGGACAAGGCTATTATTTTTATATTTCAAACGACCATAAAGAATATGAATTAAAGGCCCGCCGTTACGCGGATGATGATCAGGTCCCGATTCAGGAGAGATTGGCCGCTCTTGAGCCATTTTCCCACATGATATCTGAACCTCCTGCCCCGGTTTCCTTAGCTTCTCTTGAATGTAGAATTTTCAAACAAGGTGAAGCGCCCTTTATGGAGATTCCCGTGAAAGGTGCGAAAGGGTTGATTCGAATCGGTCCTGTTTTGTCGGGTGAAAAACAGGACTTTGCTTTTTTGCATTATTTGGCTGATCAGATAGAGCCGGTTTTGGAAGCTTTGGTCCAAATGGATCAGGCAAAAAAACAGGTTGCCGTAACGGAAAGCTCCCGCAAAGCCGTAAAAGCCGTGACGGATGCGGCCATGAATTTTCCGGGAACGGTAAATACCATCTTGGGGCTTTGTATCCGAATGATCACCGCCTCGGGAGGATGTTTGCTTTCTTCCCGGGAGCAAGAAATTGATGGCGTCACTGTATTGGGCATGGAGAATGAACTGAAGAATTTATTCCGCCAGGATCAGAGCGCCTTAAAAACTTTGACTCATATTTTGGGAGACCGTGATTTTATCGTTTTAGACGGGGAACATCCGGAATTTTTTCAAATTCCCTCGTATTTTTCTGCCGCCGGTATGGTAAAAATATTCTTGATCAAGGTTCCCCGGATGGATGAGAAAGGGTTGGCCGTCTTTTGGTTCCATGATCCCATCCATATTGAACAACACAGGATCTACGGCCTGCAAATGGTGTTAAGCCGTTTAGGGGATACCCTGGATAGTTATCAAGTGTATCAGGAGCAATCTAAGTCTTATCTGGAAGTGCTAAAGGTACTGGTCAATACCATAGACAATTGTGATCCTTATCAGGCGGGATACGCAGAATTAATGTCCCGTTATGCCGGAATCATGGCAAAAGAAATGAATTTAGAGGATCAGGAAGTAAGAGATATTGTTTTGGCGGCATATTTAAGTAATATCGGCAAGATCGGTATGTCTCTGGACCTATTCCTGAAAGAGGGAAAGTATGCTGAGGTTGAATATGAACAGATGAAACTTCATTGTGAAATAGGGGCGGCTATCGTAGAGGTGGTCTTTGGTAATAACCATGTGGCCTCCTATATCCGGCATCATCATGAAAGGATGGATGGCTGCGGTTATCCGGCAGGCCTGAAAGGCGAGGAGATTCCTTTAGGGGCGAGAGTTCTTGCTGTGGCTCAATTTTTTATTGCCAAGACCATGGGAAGAAATTATCGGGAGCCCTTGAATTTTGAGCAGGCAATGAAGCTGGTAAAGGATGCAGCAGGTTCCCTGTTGGACCCGGAGGTAGTAGGATTCCTCCTCAACTGGTTTAGCAAGAAACAAGCAAATCCCCAAAGGGCGGGGCGCTCTCTGGGGCCTTGCTGGGAAATGCGCTGTGCTCCCGTGAGCATCTGTTCCCAGTGCCCTGCTTATCAGCATACGGATAAAAACTGTTGGGACTATGAAAATGTAAATTGTTTAGCCCATGGAAACTCCTGTTCCTCTTGTTTTGTTTGTGCGGAGTATGTTTACCGGACCCAAAATCCTGCCCCCAAGGCAGCGGGAGATATCGTGAATGTGTTTGTCGCAGCAGATTGAAGCCTGACCTGAGTAAAAATGCGGAGGTTGTGTATGCGCTTAAGAAGAATTCCGGGGACCAAGGAGGCGCTGGGTCATTTCCCGGATTTGGTGATTGGGGAGCCATCAAGGTATTACGGGTCCTGGAATCAATTTTTTGGAAATGAACATCCCATCCATTTGGAATTAGGGATGGGGAAAGGGAAATTCTTGCATCTTTTATCCCAAGCCCATCCCCATCTAAATTTTTTAGGAATGGAATTCCGGGAGGAAATGGTATACAAAGCCGTGGAACGGTTCAAAGGCCGGCATGATCATGTGGGATTCCTCTGGGCGAATGTGGATAAAATTTTAGAATTCTTTGCTCCCGGAGAAATTTCCCGGATCTATTTGAATTTTTCCGATCCCTGGCCCAAAAAACGACATGAGAAACGACGGCTTACCCACGGGAATTTTTTAAAGAAGTATCAAATCATTCTCTCCCCGGGGGGAGAAATTCATTTAAAAACGGACAATCAGGACTTCTTTGAATTTTCCCTCAATGCGTTCGCCGATGGGGGATTTTTTCTGAAGAATATTACCTTCGATTTACATCACAGCAATTTCCCGGGAAATATGATGACGGAGTATGAGGAAAGATACAGTCCTGTAATGCCCATCTACCGGTGTGAAGCTAAGTTGACAACGCCATAACCCGGATCCCGAAAAGCCTTTCAGCTTTTTTTATTGACAAATATCAAATAATGGATACAATACTGTTAAGGTTGTGAAGAACCAGGGAGGAGTGCGGCAATGTATATCAGTACGAGGGGGAATTATGCCAAGATCCGGTCTGCGGAAGCAATCAGGTTGGGCATGGTGCCGGAGGGCGGGCTTTTTGTGCCTGAAGCGGTTCCTGCTTTGGACCGGGCTGAAATAAACCGGATGGCAGGGCAATCTTACCAGCAGATTGCTCAGACCATTCTAAAAATTTTTTTAGATGACTTTACCAGTGAAGAAATAGATGATGTGGTTAGTAAATCTTATCAGATCAATAATTTTGACCACCCGGACATCGCTCCTTTGGTTCAAATAGATAGCCGGACCTTTATTTTAGAGCTTTGGCACGGGCCGACGGGGGCTTTTAAGGATATGGCGCTGCAAATCATGCCCCGATTGTTATCCCACGCTGTGCAAAAGACAGGAGCCGGACAGGAGATTATCATTCCTGTGGCGACTTCCGGTGATACGGGAAAAGCTGCTTTGGAAGGATTTCGGGATGTACCGGGGGTGAAAATAATCGTCTTCTTCCCCTTCGGCGGCGTCAGCAGGGTTCAAGAGCTTCAAATGATCACCGCGGCAGGAAATAATGTACATGTGGTGGCAGTGAAAGGTAATTTTGATGACTGCCAAACGGCCGTGAAAGAGTTATTTGCCGATTCCCGGCTGAATCAAGTTCTTGCCGAGCATAACATGGCTTTTTCCTCAGCAAACTCCATCAATTGGGGACGCTTAGTGCCCCAAATCATTTATTATTTTTGGGCTTACGCCCAAATGCAGAAAAAGGGGGAAATCCTTCCCGGAGAAAAGATCAACGTGGTGGTGCCCACAGGTAACTTCGGCAATATTCTGGCCGGGTTCTATGCCCATTTAATGGGCCTCCCGGTGCACAAGTTTATTTGTGCCTCTAACGAAAACAAGGTATTAACCGACGTGATCCGTACTGGGATTTATGACCGGAGAAGAGAATTTTTTAAAACCAACAGCCCGTCCATGGATATCCTGATTTCCAGCAACTTTGAACGATTTCTCTTTGAAGTCAATGGGCATGACGGGGATAAAATCACCAAATGGTTTCACCAGCTGCATCAAGAGGGTTATTTCCAGGTGGATGACCACACGAAAGAAAAATGGCAAAGCCTGTTCATCAGCGATTATGCTACAGGAAAGGAAACCTTGGCACAAATCAAAGAGACTTTCGAAAAAACCGGCTATTTATTGGATCCCCATACAGCGGTAGGATTAAATGTCTATGAGAAGTATTACCGCAAAACCGGGGATAATACGAAAACAGTGATTGACGCCACAGCAAATCCCTATAAATTTAATCATGCCGTATGGGAAGCACTTGCCGGATCGCGCCATGGGCAAGATAAAGATGAGTTTTTAATCCTGGATGAATTGCACCGGATGACGGGATTTCCCATTCACCGGGCGCTGAAAGATTTGAATAAAAGAATGATTCTCCATGATACCATCGTGGAAAAAGAGGAACTAAAGGAAACGGTGAAACGTATTTTAGCACTATAACGATACAAGCCCCAAGCTTTTTTTGAAAGGCTTGGGGTTTTATCAGATAGGATGAAACGAAGATGAAATTACCGGATGAGTTTTGTCAACGCATGAAGCTGCTTTTGGGGGAAGCATATGCCGACTTTTTATCCTCCTATGCCAGCCCGCGCTATTATGGGTTGCGGGTCAATACCCTAAAAATCAGCGGGGCAGATTTTCTCAAAAGATGCCCTTTTGAAATCATCCCTGTTCCCTGGACAAAGAACGGGTTCTACTTTTCTGAACAGGACAGACCGGCAAAGCATCCATACTACCATGCCGGTCTTTACTACATTCAAGAGCCCAGTGCCATGGCTCCGGCCCAAGTTCTCAGAGCAGAACCCGGTGACCGCATCTTGGACTTATGTGCGGCGCCGGGAGGAAAAAGCACCCAGATTGCTGCCGATCTTCAAGGAAGAGGGGTGCTGGTAAGCAACGACATCAGTTTGGAACGTACCAGAGCCTTAACGAAAAATCTGGAGCTTTTCGGCGTGGTGAACGCGGTGATTCTCAATGAGACACCGGAAAAATTAGCAGCTAAATTTCCTGGCTTTTTTTCTAAGATCTTGCTGGACGCCCCTTGCTCAGGAGAAGGAATGTTCCGGAAAGACCCGGATGCTGTCCGCCAGTGGGGGGTGCACTCAAGCGCCAAGTGTGTGCTGATGCAGCGGGACATCCTTTTCTTTGCCGCTCAAATGCTTTCTCCCGGGGGCCGGATGATTTATTCAACCTGCACCTTTAATCCGGAGGAGAACGAAAAAATGATGGAGGACTTTCTTCAGAAACAGACTGATTTCGATTTGGTGGATATTTGCAAAGAGCCGGGCTGGGAAGAGGGAAGGGCGGATTGGGCAGGAGGCAACAGCGAACTGAAAAAGACTGCCCGTCTCTGGCCCCATCGCTTAAAAGGCGAAGGTCATTATGTGGCCTTGCTGGAGAAAAGAGGTCAAGCAGGCCATCCTCATCCGGACAAAAAAAATGGGGTGGATGAAAAAAAATTAAAGGATTATTATACTTTTGCCGAAGAACATTTGGCCGCTGCCCCCACCGGTAATTTTGTCTTATACGGCGACCATCTTTATTTGCAGCCTGTGGAGGCGCCGAATCTAAATGGGGTGAAAGTAATCAAACCCGGCTTGTATTTGGGTGTGTTTAAGAAAAACCGCTTTGAACCATCCCACAGTCTGGCTCTGGCTTTGAAAAAAGATGCCTTTCGGAGAACCCTTGATTTTTCCCCCGATGCGAGAGAATTGGGGACTTATTTAAAAGGGGAAACACTGCACACCACGGGGGAAAGAGGATGGGTGGGCGTATGTGTGGACGGTTATCCCTTGGGCTGGGGAAAACAGTTGGAAGGAGTATTGAAAAATCATTATCCCAAGGGATGGAGACAGATGGAGTAAAAAAAAGCCCCGAAGGGCTTTTTTTATTAATAATTGTACTGTTTTTGTTTTTGATAGCAGTCACGGCAGTATACGGGTCTGTCATTATTGGGTTTAAAGGGAACCTGGGTTTCTGCACCACATTCAGCACAGATCACAGTATGCATTTCTCTGCGCTGTCCCGGGTTGTTGCTTCTGCCGCCACCATTGCGTTGACGTTTACGAGCTGATCTGCATTCTGGGCACCTTGCGGGGTCATTTTGGAAACCTTTTTCTGCGTAAAACTCCTGCTCGGAAACTGAAAAAGTAAATTCAGCTCCACAATCTTTACAAGTTAAAATTTTGTCCTGGAAAGCCATTTAACCATACCTCCTTCTTTGGGGTTTTCCTAAGTTTCATTACCTGGGGCGGTTTCTAATCCAAAGAAGGAATTGGGAAACAACCTAGTAAATGCAAACATTAGGTGTTTTTATTATACATTTTTAAAAAATAAAAATCAATGAAAAATGCAGAGATTTGCCTGAAAGCTGCTATTATTGAAAGATTGTTCCATAAGGGCTGTCTATTTTGAAAAGACAACAGATATTTGAGGGGTGGGCCGGGTGCTATTTAATAAAGAGGATATTTATGATTGGCCAATTGAAAAACCATATTATTCATGTTATAATGATCGAGCTTAATATTTTATTTTTTAGGAGGTACCACATGATAGGCAAAGTTAAGTGGTTCAACGCGGAAAAGGGTTTCGGTTTCATTGAAAGAGAAGGTGGTAGCGATGTTTTTGTTCACTTCTCTGCGATTCAATCTGAAGGTTTTAAAACTCTGGAAGAAGGACAAAATGTCGAGTTTGAAATTGTGGAAGGACCCCGAGGCCCTCAGGCAGCTAACGTTGTCAAATTATAATCAAACAAAGCACTTGCTGATTATAGATGAATTTGTTTAGGTTTATGGTTTGATGACATAAGCCCCGGTGAGAGCCGGGGCTTAAGTTATTTTATGGGAGCTTTAGGGTTTTCCGATAAAACATTTCGCTTAGAGGAGCACAAGATGGGCAAATATATGGCATTGCTTTTAGCAGGGCTGATCGGCATTGCTTCCGGAATGCAACCTTCCATCAATACTGCCTTAGGAAGATATACAGGAGTGAAAGGGGCCTCTCTAGTCAGTTTTTGTGTAGGTGTGACGGCGGTATTCTTACTTAATCTGTTTTCCGGTAACCTTAACCAGTTGAAGGGATTGACTGCCGCTCCCTGGTATTTGTGGCTGGGGGGAGTGTTGGGCGCTTTTATGGTCTATTCGTCCATGTACGTTTTACCGAAAATCGGTGCCGCAGCAATGATCAGCGTGCTGTTAACATTTCAATTGGTCACCGGTATGGTGATTGATCATTACGGCTGGTTGGGAACCCCGGTGATTTGTCTGGACTGGATGAGAGTGGTGGGGGCCATACTACTATTGATCGGAGTAAAATTAATCGTCAGGTGAATGAAGGTGTTTTTAAGGAGGTAGCTTTGGGTGATTATCCTGCAGGTAAAAAACTTGAGTAAAGCTTATGGGGTGCAAAGTATTTTTTCTCAGCTGTCCTTTACGCTTCAGGAGGGAGAAAAAGTAGGATTGATCGGCCCAAATGGTACGGGGAAATCTACTTTACTGAAGTGTATTACAGGAGAAGAAATGTCGGATGCTGGTGAGATCATCGTCAACGGAAATACTTCCATCGGTTTTGTGGCCCAGCAAAACTCCTGGCAAAACAACTCTTTATTCGAAGAATTGCTTTTAGGATTTGAAGAAATAGTGGCAGACCGCAAAACATTGGGAGAATTGGAACAGCGCATGGCCCGGTCGGAAGGACAGCCGCTCGCCGCACTGATGCAGCAGTATGCCCAAGTGACGGAGCGCTATGAACGGGCAGGCGGCTATGCTTGCGAGGCCATGGTAAAACGGGTTGCCAAGGGCTTAGGATTTACGGACCGGGAGTTTGAGCAGACGGTAGACACGATGAGCGGAGGTCAAAAGACCAGAGCCGCTCTGGCGAAGGTGCTTTTAATGCAGCCGGATATCTTGTTGTTGGATGAACCGACGAATCATTTGGATATTCATGCGGTGGAATGGCTGGAGGAATACCTCAGCCAGTATCCTAAAACGGTTTTCCTTGTGTCCCATGACCGTTACTTCCTGGATAAGACGGTGACGCGGATTCTGGAGCTGGATGCAGGTAGGATTACGTCTTTTCACGAGAATTATCAGGGGTACCTGAGAAGAAAAGCAGAATTTGCCGAGAGCTATAGAAGGGCCTATCAAAAACAGGAGCAGGTGATTGCCAAAACCGAAGAATTTATTCGGCGTTACAAAGCGGGCGTGAAATCGAAACAAGCCCGGGGCAGGGAGACCATCTTAAGCAGAATGGAGCGTCTGGAAAAGCCTCCGGAGCAAAAGACGATGCGCCCAATGACCTTGGCCCCCGTACCTGAATGCGGTTTTTATGTGCTGGAGGTGTCAAAACTGGCCCACCGGTATGGGAGCAAAAGGCTATTCTCGGATCTGAATTTTATCATCACCAATGGGGAAAAGGTGGCCCTGATCGGCGACAACGGTACGGGAAAATCCACTATTTTAAAAAACTTAATCGGTGAGATCCTTCCTGAGGAAGGTACGGCTAAATTTGGGCCGCGGGTAAAGGTGGGCTATTTTTCTCAGGGGCATGAGACTCTGGATGAGCGGAAGACTGTTCTGGAAGAAATCATCTATTCCTTTGACAAAAGGAAGGAAGAAGCCCGGAGCTTGCTGGCTGCTTTTTTGTTTCGGGGCGACGAAGTGGAGAAGAAAATCAGAGATTTAAGCGGCGGGGAAAAGTCCCGCATCGCATTGTTAAAGCTTCTCCTTCAGGGGGCCAATTTTCTTGTGCTCGACGAGCCTACCAACCATTTAGATATTCCTTCCAAAGAAGTGGTGGAGGATTACCTGAGTGATTTCCCCGGGACCATTTTGGTGGTCTCCCATGACCGTTATTTTTTAGATAAAGTGGCCAATCGGGTTTTGGAATTAGACGGGGGACAAATCTTTGATTTTATGGGCAATTATTCCTATTACCGTTTTAAGAAAAAAGAAAGCAGCACAGAAATTTCTCTCCCGAAAGGGCCCTCCAAAGAATCTTACCGGACCCCAAATCCTTTGAAAGAGCAGGAACGGTCCCTGAAAAAAATGGTCCGGCAGATCGAAGCAATAGAAGCACAATTAGAGGAATTAGAGGCGGAAAAAGAAGCCTTAGGACAAAAAATGAGCAACCCGGAAGTTTTTGCGGGGGGAAATGAAATCAAGGATCTGATCCAGGCGTACCATGACGTGGAAGAAACCATGAACCGGTGTTATGCCCAGTGGGAAGCCTGGTCTTTAGAAAAAGAAGAATTGGAAAGAAATCTCCTGGAACAAACGGAGGGCAGTTAACCGGGGGAGCGATGGTTGTTCGGGTGCGTTGGGTGTGGTAAAATAAAGAAAAATTGCCAGGTGGTTTTTTGCGGGAGCAGACAGACTGGTGGGAAGGGAGCCGTTTTCCGGTGGATGGAAAAGCCGTCAGCATAATTTTGAACGAAATAGCTGTAATGATGGAACTCTTGGGGGAAAACCCTTTTAAGGTGAATGCCTATTATACGGCGGCAAGAACGGTGGAGTTATTAAAGGAAGATTTGGGAGAGCTGGCCGGGGAAGACCAGCTGCGCCATATCAAAGGGATTGGGAGCTCTCTGGCGAAACAAATCGGCGAGATTCTCCACACCGGGACATCCCAGTTCTATCAGGAGCTACGGGCTAAAATACCGTACGGTTTATTTGCCTTGACCCGTATTTCCGGGTTAGGCCCGAAGAAAATAAGCCTGCTCCACAAGCAACTGGGTATTTCGGACGTGGACCGCCTGGAAGAGGCCTGCCGGAAGAATAAACTTCTGGAGCTCCCCGGGTTCGGGGCGAAAACCCAGGAGAATATTCTAAAAGGTATCGCGGGTTTAAGAAAGTATACCGGACAGCATCTTTTTGTTAATGTATGGGGCCTGGCAGAGAACCTGGAAAAGGAGCTGAAAAAGCATCCCCATGTTCGGGATGCCCTGCTGGCCGGAAGTTTGAGAAGACGAAAAGAGGTTGTGAAAGACATCGATATCCTGGTCAGTTCAGATAATCCGGAGGAGGTAGCGGAATATTTTGCCGGTCTTCCTCAGGTAGAAACGGTGGTAGGTTCCGGCCCTACAAAGACCTCCGTGGTATTGCACCAGGGCATCCAGGCTGATTTGCGCATCGTGGAACAAGGTGAATTCCCCTATGCCCTGCATCATTTTACAGGAAGCCAGGAACATAATATTGCCATGCGGCACCGGGCCAAGAAAATGGGTCTAAAAATGAATGAATACGGGTTATTTGATGCCCAGGGAAAAAAGATCATGTGCCAAAGTGAAAAAGAGATTTTCCGCACCTTAGGATTAGATAATATTCCTCCGGAATTAAGAGAAAACATGGGTGAAATTGAGGCGGCGGAACAGGGAAAATTACCCTGTTTGGTGGAACTCAAGGATATCAAAGGAGTTTTCCATATTCATACGGTCTACAGTGACGGTACCGCATCCATCAGGGAGATGGTGGAGGAAACCAGAAGGCGGGGTTGGAACTATCTGGGCATTTCCGACCACAGCCAGTCCGCCTTTTATGCCAATGGGTTAAAGGTGGAGCAGATAAACAAACAGCTGGCAGAAATAGATCGGCTCAATGAAGAAAACCCGGATTTTACCATATTTAAGGGGATCGAAGCGGATATCCGAAAGGACGGTTCCCTGGATTATCCGGATGAAATTTTGGCTCAGTTTGACTTTGTCATTGCCTCCATTCATTCCGGTTTCAAAATGACGGAAGAGGAAGCGACAGAGAGATTAATCAAGGCGATGCAAAACCCCTATACCACCATGCTGGGACATCCTACGGGAAGGATTCTCCTGGGCAGAGAAGGCTATCCGGTCAGTATGAAAGCGATGATTGAAGCTGCCCGTGATTGCCATGTCATCATTGAGTTAAATGCCAGTCCCTACCGGTTGGATCTGGATTGGCGCTGGTGCCGTTATGCGAAAGAACTGGGTGTAAAAATTGCCCTCAATCCTGATGCCCATCATCTTGCGGAATTCGATCACATGGAAGCCGGTATTGGTGCGGCGCGCAAAGGATGGCTGGAAGCCTTTGATGTATTTAACACCCGGCCCCGGGAGCAAGTAAAAGATTATCTGCGCTTGAGAAAGGGGCCTAAATAGGGTCTCAAGAAATAAAAAAGCTATCCACTGGGCCGGATAGCTGTGTATCTTCTTAATCATTTATTCTTTTGTCAAATTTTCTTGTACCGAATACCCTAAGGTGTTGATCGTGTGTTTAATGAAATTCTCACTGACCACCTCAGGGTTGAAGGAAAAACTCACAGCCCTTTCCGAGATATTTACTTTCACATCGTTGACACTGCGCATTTCCTGCAGGGAGTTTTGCAGATGATCTCTTGATGCGTTGGAGTCAAGTCCTCCTACGCGCCAACTTCTAAATTCCGATGACATGTTATCGCTCCTTCCATGAGATTTTTTTATTTATCATTTCGAATTTTGGTCAAAATATGTGTAGCAGTAAAATAACGATCCAAAGCGGAAAAAAGGATGAAAGTTTTATGAAAATCGGAGTCATCTCGGATACCCATATGCCCAGACGGGGAAAATCATTGCCGCCGGTTCTTTGGGAGGTTTTTCAAGAGGTGGACTTAATCCTTCATGCCGGAGACGTGGTAGAAGCAGGAGTTCTCCTTGACTTGGAGACGATCGCTCCTGTGGAAGCGGTGGCAGGAAACATGGATAGTGGGGAATTAGCTTTTCGGCTGCCCAGGAAAAAAATTTTGCACGTGGGGGGAAAAAGGATTGGTTTAGTCCATGGTGACGGCTCCAGCAGCACCACCCTGGGAAGAGCCATCCTCGCTTTTGCCCAAGATCAGCCGGACTGTATTGTTTTCGGGCACAGCCACCAGCCTTTTAACCAGGTGATGAACGGTGTTTTGATGTTTAATCCCGGTTCTTGTACGGATCCCCGCAGGGAGCCCCGGCCCTCCTGCGGCTTACTGCATGTGAAAGAGGGAGAGATCAGAGGAGAAATTATCTATTTTGAAAGAGCATAGACCGGATCCCCAAGGAAACCCGTGCCTGCTTTCCTAATGTTTACACCTGCCGCAATCACAGCCTGCCTGATGATAAACGGAATCATCCGTTTTTCCTTTTTTGAGTTCCGCCAACATAGGGCGCAGTTGATCTTTGATTCCATCAATGTATTGACGGCGCACTTCCTTTTGTTCCTGTTCCTCTTCCGGAGTCAGGCCCACTTCTTTTTTCTTTTTGGCCAAAAAGTTGATTCTTTCAATTAATTCGTTTGTGATCATAATTTTTCTCCTTCCTGGTTTTATCCTGGCATAAATAGTGTTCCCATGGTCAATGCATGATATTTTTATTTTTTTTATCCTTGTAACCATTGGCTTTTTAAGGCGGTGATCAGGTGAGCCGTGCAGCCGGGTACCGCTTTTTCCATTTCTTCCAAAAGAACCTTCATGTCCTGGCGTTTCGTTTTTTTATCCAGGGAACAGGGGCTTGCCTGGACAGGGAGATTTTCTCTTTTGGACAAAGAAACGATGGTCTTTTCGCGTAGATAAATCAGTGGTCGAATTACCGTGATGCCCGAATCCGGGTAAACAATCACAGGAGAGAAGCTGGACAATCTTCCGCCCAGCGTGCTGTTTAATAAAAGTGTTTCTACGGCATCATCGCCATGATGCCCCAGGGCCAGTTTATGGAACCCTTGTCTTTGCGCCCTTTTGACCAGTGCCCCGCGCCGAAGTTTGCTGCACAAGGCGCAGGGATTTTTTTCTTTCCGTGCTTGGAAAACAATTTGGGCAATTTCCGTCCGTTCTTCCCATAGCGGTATGTCCAGTTGCCGGCAAAATTCGAACAAAGGACGGTTGTCCACCTCCCAGCCCGGATGGATGGTCAGGGCCGCCAGCTCAAATTTTAGATGGGAGTATTTTTGCAGCAAGGAAAGGATGAAGGTGAGACAAAGACTGTCTTTGCCGCCGGAGAGGCCCACAACTACTTTATCCTGGGGTTCAATCATGTGAAAGTCTTTAATGGCGTTCTTAACCTTTGTTAAAAACCATTTATCATCATTTGGATTCAAGTGGGACCTCCTTTATGGTTGAAAAGATCTGCCCGGCTTTCTTTTTATTTTAAGATAAAAACGGTGATCACACAAGAAAACCTTATCCGCAGGGGGCTGCTTTTCCTTCCTGCGGTTTTGAAAAAAATGGAAAGGATAACATGGGAGGAAGCTGAGCAGTCTAAAAGTAAGAATTTGTCGGGGGGAATGAAAGATGGGCGATATTTACCTGGATTTTCGGCCGGAAGTGACAGAGTCTCATTTAGAAAGCCTGGAACGTACGCTGCCCGGAATCAAAGGGGATGACTATGTTATGGTTATTTTGGACAAGGAAGAGGCCCACGAGGCCAAAAATGTACGGAAGATTCTTCTGCAAAACGGTTTTGAAGTATCCTCACAAGGGGCTTTAGGAACGGAGTTTGCCCTTACCGCAAAAAGACTGCTCCATTAAAAATCAGTTTGTTCAGTTTTTCCTAAGCCTGCCTTTGTCTCTGCAATACAAACACGGGATTAATTGATCCCACCACGATATCCCGGTGATTGGTGATTTTCGGATGGTGCAGGTCGGCCAGGTTTGCGAGCTCTTCGGCGGAGAGAATGTCTAATTGTTTGATCACTTCAATCACGGCGGGAGCGATGGGGCGATCGGCACCGTCTTCGATTTTCACGGCCACACCAAGCCCGAGCCGGGGTAATCCCAAACAGTATACGGCTTCCGCCCCTAATTTTGCCAGTATTTTTCCTTTTGCCGCTGTCATGATCCGGGCACATAATCGCCCGGTGCCTGAGGACATTTCCGGGTGTTTCATGATGGCCTGGGAAACGTAATTACAGGCAGCCTGACGGGTCGCGGACAACTTGTGAGGAGCGGTTAAACGGGCATAAGCGAAGGCCATGGCCCGGAGCGGTATCCCATACACCGGCGCACTGCATCCATCAATGCCCAGATGAATTTTTTCCTCAGGTATTCCGCTCATGCCGCTGATCGTTTTTAAATTTAATTGCTGCACCGGGTGGCTCAGATTTAAATAGTCTTCTGTGGACCATTTATGAAATACACACAGGGCCAGGGTGGCCACATGCTTCCCGGAACAATTATTATGCAGGGGAGTAAATTTCTTTTTTTCTTCTTCCATGTTTGCATCTGCCAGCATATTCCGGTGCAGGGGAATGTGGATCCCGCATTGGAGAGCTGTAACCGGTAAGTCGATTTTGCCTAAAATGTTCTGGATCGTTCGGATATGAAATTCCTCTCCGGTATGAGATCCCGCCATAATGGCAACCTCCTGGGGACTGAAACCAAACTGTTTTAGTGCGCCTGATTCCACGAGAGAAAGAATTTGAATCGGTTTAGCCGCGGAACGAAAAAATGTGACGATATTCGGATCCCCGAAACCGGACACAACATTTCCTGCGGTATCAACGACCGCAACATGGCCCCGGTGACAGCTTTCCTGAATCGGGCCTCTTGTCACAGAGACCAAAATATTTTCCATGGGGACCCCTCCTAAAACAGACTCTTTTTCTCCGGCAAAGGTTTGGGCGCAGGATAAAGGAGAAAAAAAGATACCGTCGAATATGGTATTTCAAAACAGCAATTATCCGCACAGAGGTGACTTTTATGGTAGTAGGTACCTGTACATTTGAAATGCATCTCAATACTTCTCAATCCTTGAAGGATAAAAGACGCGTCCTGAAAAGCGTCATTGAACGGGTCAAAAACAAATTTAATGTTTCGATTGCCGAGGTAGACCGTCAGGACAATTGGCAAATCGCCGTGATCGGGATTGCGGTGGTGAGCAACAACTCCGTTCATGTCAACCAGGTCCTGAATAATGTGGCTCATTTTATTGAAGATGCCAGCGACGAAATTGAGGTGATCCATGTATTGATGGAAATTATCTGATTTTGACCTGCTATTTTGCCGCTTTCTTTTTTACTCTCGGTTTTTTCTCCAGGTTTTTTTCATTTTCCGTTGCTTTCAGGCTGGCTTTTAAGGCTTCCATGAGATCCACCACATTCCCGGGTTCCCGTACCTGGGGTGTTTCAATCTGTTCTCCGGCCACCTTGGCCTCAATCAGTTGCATTAAGGCTTCCCGGTAGTCGCTTTTATACTTGGCGGGATCGAACCGGGCGGATAAGTTATTAATCAATTGGGTTGCCATCTTAATTTCGTTTTCGTGTAAAGGGACCGGGGCATTTAGTTCCGGAAGTGCCTGCCCGGAGCGGATTTCGTCCGGATAGTACATGGTTTCCATCAAAACCGTGTTTTCATAAACGCGCAGGCACACCAGGTTTTCCGTGCTTCTGATCGTTACTTTGGCAATGGCGATCTTTCCGGTTTCTTTCATCGCTTCTTTAAGAAGCAGATAAGCCTTTTGTCCTCCTTCGGAAGGAGCAAGATAGTAGGGCTTCGAAAAATAAATGGGATCGATTTCCGAGAGATCAACAAAGTCGATGATATCGACGGTCTTTGTCGTTGCCGTAGGGAGGTTATCCATATCTTCCTCATTTAAGATCACAAAGCGTCCCTTTTCATATTCATAGCCCCGGACGATTTCATCCTGGGATACTTCTCTGTTACAGACCGGGCAAAGTTTCTGATAATTGATGGGGGAATGACATTCTTTGTGCAGATAATTAAATTTAATGGTTTTACTCTCCGTGGCAGGAAATAATTTAACGGGAATATTCACCAGGCCAAAGCTGATGGCACCCTTCCAGATCGTGCGCAATTCGCGATCACTCCTGTAAGTAAAAGACTTAAGACTTTCA
This sequence comes from Candidatus Formimonas warabiya, assembly GCF_002777255.1. Classification (GTDB taxonomy): domain Bacteria; phylum Bacillota; class Dehalobacteriia; order Dehalobacteriales; family Dehalobacteriaceae; genus Formimonas; species Formimonas warabiya. The sequence continues at coordinate 384,079 of NZ_CP017634.1, forward strand.
TTTATTTTTCCTCAACCGGTTGAATTCATGCATATAAAAAAGCCCTGGCGGGCTTTTTTCGGGATCCGGGTACCGGTTAACCGGGAACCGGGTAAACCAATTAAATCTATATCACCTCACTTGCTGATACCCATAAAAACTTATAAATTCTGAAAGTATAAAAAAGCACGATCATCATGTGCTTTTATGCACAGGTATTTCTCCGCGAACTTTTTTAGGAACAAGTCCTGATCCTTTTGTTCGGAAACAATTTTCCTCAGTGCTTCATAGACCTTTTGGGAGGTGCGTTTTTTACCTTCTAAATAATGCAAATGTAAAGTTTGCCAGTATTTATAGGGAAAATAAAGAAGAATGTAAAGCAGGGTGAATTCTTTTTGATCCAGGGGAATGACGCTGGTATAACCATTGATGATATTTTCCGCGGCTTTCATTTTCCAATTTGACAGCCTCAGGCTTCGTCTGAGGAATTTGGATAGGTCGATGACACGGAAATCAAGAGTCAAATAATCAAGGTCAATAAGATGGATCTCTTGGTTGATCCAAATCAGGTTATGGTAAGCAAAATCCTGGTGCAGCAAGGCCACGGTGTGACGGGCCTGCTCAACAAAATCAAGGTAGCGGAACCTTTTTAAAAGGTGCAGGGACTCTTGGGCCTTGAGATAAAAAAGATGGTGATGTCTTTTGATCAGGTCTTCCAGCCTGCCCGGACGGGGATGGTGGGCGGCGGCGGTATAAAATTGAGTAAATTCGCTTACATGCTGGTGCAGGTCATGTTCCATCAGACCGCATCGACTAATCTGGTGAAAGGGAAGGGAAGATTGAAAACCTTGAGACGCTTGGTGGAATTGGGCCATCGTTACCGCAGCCTCATAAACTTGCCGTGGGTCGGACAGATCGCTTTCTTTTCCTTTGACCCATTTTGTCATCACATAATTTTGATTTCCTGCGGAGCAGAGAAAAGAGCCGTTTTTAAAAGGAACGTATTCTAAAACCTTATCAAACTTGTTTCCCCGTACATAGGAAATTCCTTCCGTAATAAAAGCGACGCGGACGGGACTCATCCTTGTCTTTTTCAGAGCGATTACACCTTGATCGGTATCCAGTTTTTGGGCCGATCTTACCTGATCTGTGCGGTAAATTTTGAAATCCAATTGGGAAGAAATCTCCCGCGGAATTTCATCCTGATGCGGTAATTCCTGAATATTTGCAGAGCGCTGGGACTTTAATTCCTTTTGCCAGGCTTGGAGCCACTGTTGCAAGCTGATTACCTCCTCCTGTGCCATCTCTCTAAACACTATATGTGCAAGAAGGGGTAATCGTGAGCAAGAGAAAGTCCTACTTATTTCTAAAGCTCTGCCTGTATTTTGGTATAGTTTAACAATCCTCCGGCTCGAATAATCCCTATTTGACGGGAAGAAAGATCGTGGGTCACTAAAAACTTTGTCTGCTTGGTCTGATTGTGTACCCAGAGTTTATTGGTTTGGGACAGCTGTGCCCGGAGGTTGGGAATCCCGATCAGGTCATCCTGGTCGATCCGCCCATAGTCTTCCGGATTGTCAAAGGTTAAAGGAAGAATGCCAAAATTGATTAAGTTGGCCTTGTGTATACGGGCAAAGGACTTGGCGATAATGGCACAGACCCTTAAATACATGTGGGCAAGGGCGGCATGCTCCCGGCTGGAGCCTTGACCGTAGTTGAAGCCCCCCACGATCACACCTCCGCCTGCTTCTTTTGCCCGCAAGGCAAAGGTATCGTCGATGCGGGAGAAAACGAAACGGGAGAGGGCCGGGATATTGGATCTCAGGGGTAAAATATTTGCTCCCGCCGGCATAATGTCGTCGGTGGTGACATTGTCTCCTGTTTTTATCAAAGTCATTCCTTGGAGAGCGCCGGGCATTTCCTTTTTTAGGGGCAGGGGCTTGATGTTTGGTCCCCGGATAATGTTCCCGGCCTGGTTTTCCGGGGAAGGAGGAATAATCATACTGTCATCTAGCAGAAATCTTGAAGGCATGGGCAGGGAAATGCTTTCTCCCAGGGTGCGGGGGTCCGTCAGGACCCCGGTTAAGGCGCTTGCGGCTGCAGTCTCCGGGCTGGTTAGATAAACCTGGGCATCACAGGTACCGCTGCGGCCAAGAAAATTACGATTGTTGGTGCGCAGCGAGACGGCGCCGGAATTGGGCGCCTGCCCCATACCGATACAAAAGCCGCAGGTGCATTCCAGAATGCGTGCTCCCGAGGAAATGAGATCTGCCAGTGCGCCGTTACGGGCCAGCATTTCCAATACTTGCTTGGATCCCGGGGCAATTCCGGCATGCACGGCAGGATGAATTTTCTTCCCTTTTAATATTGCTGCCACGGTCATCAAATCCTTATAGGAGGAATTGGTGCAGCTGCCGATGAGGACCTGATCCACCTTGATCGGTCCGATATCTGTTATTTTGGCGATATGATCCGGCATATGTGGTTTGGCTGCGAGCGGTTCTATTTTCTCCAGGTTAATTTCCAGGCGTCCATCATAGGATGCGTTCTCGTCGGCTTCTAATTCCTGCCAGATTTCTCCTCTGCCCTGGGCATGAAGGAAATCCCGGGTTACAGCATCACTGGGGAAAATGGAAGTGGTAATGCCTAGTTCCGCTCCCATGTTGGCTATGGTGGCCCTTTCCGGAACAGCCAAGGATTTTACTCCCGGTCCGCCGTATTCGATCATTTTCCCCAAGCCGCCTTTTACGGTCATGATGCGGAGAAGTTCTAAAATAACGTCTTTGGCGCTAACCCAGGGAGACAAGCGACCTGTTAAATGAACTTTAATTATTTGGGGCATCGTTAAGTAAAATGGTCCTCCCGCCATGGCCACCGCTACGTCCAGACCGCCTGCGCCAATGGCAATCATGCCCATGGCGCCTCCTGTGGGCGTATGGCTGTCTGCGCCCAAGAGGGTTTTTCCCGGGGCGCCGAAGCGTTCTAAATGAACCTGATGGCAGATGCCGTTACCCGGGCGGGAATAGTAGATGCCGTATTTAGCGGCAATGCTCTGTAAAAACCGGTGATCATCCATATTTTCAAATCCCGTTTGGAGGGTATTGTGATCCACATAACTGACGGAAAGTTCGGTTTTAACCCGGGGCATCTCCATGGCTTCAAATTGAAGATAAGCCATGGTGCCGGTAGCATCCTGGGTTAGCGTCTGGTCAATGCGAATGGCAATTTCTTCACCCGGTACAATCTTTCCTTTCAGCAGATGGGTAGCTAAAATTTTTTCTACAATGTTCTGGCCCATGATTCGTTCCTCCGTCTCCCTAATCTTTCAGATAGATTATCAGATAAAATAAACAGTGTCAACGGAACTGGGCCGGAATCAGGACAAGTATCTTGTATACTTTTTTTCTCCTGTTTTTACCTTGCGCATTTAAAAAACTATGGTAAAATAAGGTCGCGGGGTGATTACAGTGTCTATTTACCAAGGATTGGCCTTCATCTATGATCAGTTGATGGAAAGCGTTGACTATCAAGGATGGGCCCAATATATTAAAACATTGTCGAAAAGATATCATAAAGAAATCGGCAATGTGTTGGATGTTGCATGTGGGACCGGGAATACCAGCATACCTCTGGCCCAATTGGACTGGCGCGTTACAGGAGTGGATATTTCCTTGCCCATGCTGCAGCAGGCCAGGCGGAAAGCCGCGGAAGCCAAGCTTGATATCATCTTTCTTCAGCAGGATATGCGAAACCTGGAGTTGACACGGGAATATGATTTGGTGACCTGTTTCCAGGACGGGCTAAATTATTTGCTTACCGGCCCGGATTTGGAAAAAGCTTTTCTCAGCATCTATCACATGATGAGTGCCCAGGGTTTGTTTATCTTTGATTTGAATCTGGTGGAAAAATACTCTTTAAGTGCGCAAGGTGACATCAGTTTCGTGGACACGGAAGATTTTTGTCTTGTTTATGAAACATCCTACCTGACCGGCCAAGAAGTTTGGGAAATAAAAGTAACCGGTTTTATCAGAGAAGATCAGAAATATACAAAATTCCAGGAAATACATCAGGAAAAACAGCATCACTTGAAAGATGTGCAAGGCTTCCTGGAAACAACAGGATTTAAGGTGTTGGATGTTTTCGATGCCTTTTCCCTGGCTCCTCCTTGCGCCCGGAGCAGAAGAATTTTTGTGGTGGCGCAAAAGGAAGAAGGAAGGGAATAAGCGTGCATATTGTCTTGGTGGAACCGGAAATCCCGGCCAATACGGGTAATATTTCCCGTACCTGTGCGATTACCGGAACCTCTCTGCATCTGGTAAAACCCCTCGGGTTTTCTGTCGATGATAAACACCTCAAGCGGGCCGGCCTGGATTATTGGAAATATCTAGATGTTCATTATCATGACAGCTTTCCAGAATTAAAAAATAAATTTCCCGGGCACAGATTCTTCTTTGCTACCACAAAAGCAGAAAAAGTTTATTCTGAGATGCAATTCGGACCGGAAGATTTTTTAGTTTTTGGCAAAGAAACCGCCGGACTGCCCAAGGAATTATTGAAAGAAAACTGGGATCATTGCCTGCGTATCCCCATGGGGGTACAGTTGCGGTCGTTAAACCTGTCTAATTCTGTGGCCATCATTCTTTATGAAGCATTGAGGCAACAGGGATTTCCTAACCTGACCTAGTTTTTATGTCTGCTTCCCCTGTCTGCCCGGTGATAAAAACAACTAAATATTGTATGCCGATTCTAGTTGACAACCCAGTATCCCTGGGTTACAATTGAATATGCTCGGGATGTGGCTCAGCTTGGTAGAGCGCTGCGTTCGGGACGCAGAGGTCGCAGGTTCAAATCCTGTCATCCCGACCACTTTAAAAATCAAGAGTTGCGGGCTTATGCCCCGGCCCAGAAGGACATAATGTGCACCCTGGGTAGTTTAACACGGGGCTCTGTCATAAGTTCACTGATAAAAAGCGATTCCCATCATTCAACAAAAAAAGATCCCGTATCACAGACTAAGTGGTGCGGGATTGCTGTTTTTTTAGGCTATTTTCGGCGCGACCTGAAATTATCCTGATCGGCGGCATGATAATCTCATAATCTGATCTACCATTAAAGCGGCGCTGTAGGTTGCCGCTTTTTTGGCAAAGGGCGTGACGTTGATGAAAACCACGATAGGTAAAGTCCATTCCAGCAGGGCGAGGAGATAGGGGATGATATCGGTTTCGAAGATCACCGCGGTTTTGGCATATTTGCGGATTCGGCAGATCATCTGATAAGCTTTTTTCATCGTGGGGTCGTCTCCCGAATAGGAGAATGGAGGCGCCTCATCCAGAGAATTTACCTGCGCCAGGGCTTTCTCCAGTTCCAGAAAAGATACCAGGTCGGCTTCACTACCCATGCGGGTCATTTCGAATTTGAATATCGGTTCCAAACGGGCGAAGTCGGAGACGATATTTCTGGGCCTGGTCTCCGAAAAATCAATGATATAGACATTGTCCTGTTCATCCAGGAGGATGTTCTGCATGTTTAAATCCCCGTGGTTAATACCCGTATACCAGAGCTGGGAAACAGATTGGCGGGCGGGATACTCATGTTTCAAGAAATGATAGGGATTGGGAAGGGTCAAACCTAATTCCGGACAATCAATAGTCGCTGCCTGGGCTGAAATTCCCAATTCTTTTTCCGCCGCATCGAATATCATGGGGAATAGGGGCAGCGGATTGTGTTCCTGATAGGGTTTGATCATTTCCCAGCGGGGCTGGCCATACCAGGGTTTGAGGATGCGCGTAAAGATTTTATCGAAGAGCGGTATCAATTCCTCAACCGGTTTTTCCCGGAAGCGGTTGGTCAACCAGCTCAGATTACTGTCCGGGCCGCTGATGCCCACAAAGCTATAGCGCATGCCGGTTGAGGCCCCGCAGGTGCTCTGCCCCATAATGGTCGTGGAGTTGTTCAGAATATATCCGTGCACGTATTTTTGATGGTTTTGAATTTCTTGTTCAATCAGGGAAGTTGGCCCCAGCTTTAAGACGGTGGGCAGCATGCGGCGGTTATCATGATCATAGGCGCTTACTCGGAAGGGCTTGCCCGGGCTGAATCCCCCGGTCAATGGTTCCAGAACCACACGGCAGGCATCGGTATAAAGCCGGCGGGTAATGATCTCCCATTCTTCCGGGAAGGTTATGTCTCCTTTTACTTCGACCTGCAATTGTTTTTCTTTCCCGGAGCGTATTTGCCCGGGAATAAAGAACCAGACCCGTCCTTCGGTGAGGGCTGCATTCTCATCCGCCATCATTACATCCTGCATTAATTCCAGGTCTGTGCAGTACTTCATGACCTCCCCGGGCATTTGAATATTGTTCCAGTCAAGCAGGTCTGTGAACAAAAGAACGTTGCCCAGGAAAAATTCTTCTCCCGGTTTTATTCCCCGCTGGGCCAGGAAGATGGAGAGATGTTCATCCGCTTTCCAGCCTGCATCAGCACCGAGGCCAAACAGCATCATGGTTTGCGGTCCAGCCAGTTCCCGGCCGAGGGGCCGGTTATTGATCAAGTCCTCGTAATTATGATAATAGCTTGCACTACCCGGTTGAATCTGCCCTAGGACTACCAAGCCCAGCAGAGCGGCATCCTGCCCCTTTTCCCGAAGTTTGGCAATAATCAGATTTTGGATTTCGCGCACATGAACCGGCCTGCCCGGCGGCAAGTCCAGCTTCCCCCAGGGCTGCCCGCTGAAGCCTGCTGCGGCGGCAACGTACATAAGAGCTTCCCGGGGATCTTTAACCACCATAAAATCCGGCTGGTTATATGTATCCGCCGGCAATACACCTGCCATTTTCTCCAGGGCAATAAACGACCCTAGTCCTTCAAAGGCGCTAACCCGGTCAAAACCCAGTCCCCCTATCCCCCAGGCCATATTAAGATCCTCCAGGCTGGCGGTCATGAGCTCGGCACTGGTTAAATTCCGTAGGGAGGCGCTTTTAAGAGGATTCCAGATATCCAGGTAACATGATTGTGCCGCCAGACTCTGCCAGGTGCATTCCCGGTTTAAGGCGTTAAAACTATGGGCATTGTCTAACGAGTACTCCTTATTTATTGAGGCCAGAGCCTCGGACATCTCTTTGGCCTGTCCGAATAGCTGTAAGACTCCGGTGGTTTCCAGGACTAATTTGACATCACGGTTTAACCCGATCAGGATAAGCTTACCTCCAACCCCAATGATCTTTTTGCCGTATTTAATCAGGGAGCGAATTCCGGCGCTGGATAAATAGACAACATGAGTAAAATCGATGAGCCATTGTTTTTCATCTTTAATGCGGGCTTCCACTTCCTGATCAAAAAGCTGGGCGCCCAAGCCGTCAAACCGCCCCTGCAGGTAAATCCGGGCGATGTCTTCCTGTGTGGCGACAGAAACTTCAAGCACGGTCTATTCTCCTTTCGACTTTTTTAAAGATGTTCGCTTTCATTTACTAAAAACCTTTTGAACGTAAAAAAATTGCTATAATTATCCATGGGATTAAGCAAAAACTGTTATAATTATTCAAGGAGATTTAAGATATGACAGCCTTGCTTGAGGGTGAGCAAAATGTGCAATCCATTAGCCGGAAAAATTTAGACGAGGAGGATTTATATATGAAAAAAAGGCTGGGAAAAATAAGTTTGAAGAGATCTGACCGGGAGGGATGAATTTGAAACATGTGCATGTTTGCTTGAAAAATAAGCTTGAAGAGATTCCAACCCTGGCCCAGACCATTGAGGATTTCGCCGCCGCCAATAATCTGCCGGACCAGCCGATTTTTCAAGTGAATCTATGCTTGGATGAATTGCTGACCAATACCATCAGCTATGGTTTCCCGGAGGGCGGCGAACACGAAATCACGGTGGAAATCGATCTGCAGGGGAAAACGCTGGTGATTGCAACCCGTGATGACGGACTGGCCTTCAATCCCCTGGAACAGTCGGAGCCGGATACGGGTCAGAGCCTTGAAGAGCGGCCGATTGGAGGCCTGGGCATTCATCTGGTGCGCACTATGATGGACGAAATTGAGTACCGGTATGAGTCAGGCCAAAATGTGCTGGTAATGAAAAAACAGATCAAGAATTAATCGGATTCGTTTTATGCTCCTTGAGATATATTTCCAATAAGGTAATCATGGGCGCCAGCTCATCGACAAAGTTTTGTACTAAGGTACAGTATACATTATAATAGTAATTTGCTAATATAGAAATGATAGGCATTGCTGGTCGGCCTTTGCAAAAAAGCCGGCTGATTTAACCTGACTAACTTGGCTTACTCTGTATTCGCAGTTCTAAGGTTTGGTAAAAAGCAACCAAACCTTAGAACTTGCTTCAGTCTCCCGCCATCAGCGGTCAGGGGACACACTCATTGGGGACATTCCTCTGTAAGAGGTGTGTCCCCTGACCGCTATAGGAATGTCCCCAAATATGCGGGAGTCCAACGCCAACTAAGTCATGCATTTGCAGTTCTCACGCTGTATTAGCAGTTCTAAAACTTGCTAAGAAAACCACTTAGCAAGTTAAGAACTTGCGTCAAAATTCGGATGGAGTAAAAGAATCTCCATCTGAATTAAGAACTTGCTTTAATGAAGGGCAGGCGGAGAGGCCTCTGATAGCCGCCCTGGTCCGTGAATAGAAGGGGTTCCCGGATGAAAACATAACCCGTCGGACGGATTAATTGCGTTCATTTTGAAGGAGTGATTTTATTGTCCGGCAAAGCACCCGTTAAACCGCTCAACATTCTCTACGGCGTTGACGACAAGCCGCCCCCGGTCATGACCCTGGTGCTGGCTATCCAGCATGTCTTACTCTTGACCGGCAACTTTATATTTCCGGTCTTAATCGTCCAGTCTGTCCAAGGGCCCGGCGAGGTTACTCAAGGGATGATCAGTATGTCGATGATAGCCGGAGGGGTAGCTGCTATTATCCAGGCTTTAAATAAAGGGCCGGTCGGCTCCGGTTATCTTGTGACGGAGGGAGGGAGCGAACCGTATCTTCCGGCTGCTTTCCTGGCCGTCCAAACCGGTGGTTATCCCTTATTGTTCGGCATGACGATGGTTGCGGGCGTGTTCCAGGCTTTTATATCCCGCATTATTAAGCGAATCCGATTTCTGTTTCCGCCGGAAGTCACCGGTGTGGTGGTTTTTATGGTTGGGGCCAGCATTGTTCCCGTTGCCGTAAGACTCTTTCTGGGCGTGGACGGCATGGCTGCCCCTGTTATAACGCCTCCCGGTCTGATTGTCGGCATAATTACCTTCGCTGTTATCGTGGGAACGAACATCTGGGGAAGGGGAAACCTGCAGCAATACTGTATGATTATCGGGATTATTGCCGGGTACATTTTGTCCTACTTTTTCGGTTTTTTCACACCGGATAATTTTGCCCAGCTTCGTCAGTCTCCCTGGCTGGACTTGCCTAATGTCGGCTACCTCGGCTGGTCCTTTGACATCCGGATTTTGGTTCCTTTTTTAATTGCCGCGGTCTGTGCTTCATTAAAATGTGTCGGTGACCTTACCACCTGCCAAAAGATCAACGACGCCAATTGGAAACGCCCGGAAATGAATAATATCAGCAAAGGAATCCTGGCTGAAGCGGTCAAAACTGTTTTCGGGGCCCTAACCGGCGGCCTGGCCCATACCACATCGTCCTCCAATATCGGTCTTTCCCTGGCTACCGGGGCTACCAGCCGTGTCATTGCCTATGTTACCGGCGGTCTCATGATTCTCATGGCCTTTTTCCCTAAAATGGCCGCCTTCTTTGCCGTTATGCCCCAGCCGGTGATGGGAGCGAGTTTGATCTTTTGTATCACTTTTATGCTTTTATCCGGCATTCAGATCATTTTGTCCCGCATGATTGATACCCGTAAGACCATTGTGATCGGCACCGCGATCGCATTCGGGATCAGCGTGGATATGATGCCGGGCTTATACAGCAATCTGCCTGCTGCCTTGCAGCCTCTTTTCAGTTCTTCCCTGACAGTAGCTACGCTGACCGTTCTTATTTTGAATCTTATTTTCCGCATTGGCATCGCCCAGAAGAAAACAATCCAACTGTTTCCGGGGGAAGAGAATAATAAAAAGATTTTCGATTTTATGGAAACCCAGGGCGGCGCCTGGGCGGCCCGGCGCGAAGTTGTACTCCGGGCGGCAGCGGCTATGAACGAATTTATCGAATCGGCAGCTTCCCTGGAATTATCTGCCGAACCTATCGCCATGGAAGTGGTATTTGATGAGTTTAATCTGGATATTAACATTTCTTACTGCGGCATATTGATGGAATTTCCCCAGATACGCCCGGGTGAGCAGGATTTATTGGCAGATGAAAACGCCTTTATAAAACTTTCGGGATATTTAATGCGCCATTACGCCGACCGGATCAAGTCGGAATACAAAGACGGCAGGTGTTTCATTCAGTTCCATTTTGACCACTAAGCTATCTTTAATGCGGGCTTGGCATAAAGACACAGGTAATGGAGGGAGGACGGAAATAGGTCCTCTTTTTTGTTGCTTTTGGGGATCCCCCTTAACCCGGTACTTTTTTAAACCTAAATGGGATGGTGACCCGGGATATCTGGTACTGTTTATTTTCAGGGCATTTATGCTAAAATAAAATTACAGGTAGCTTTTGGGAGATAGTTCGGCCAAGAAATAACGGGTAAGGAGAACGATATGAAAATCAGGATCGCCAAAAAAAACAAAAGAAACACCACAATTTATGGTTATTTAGGATTTTTAGGTTTTATGGGGTTTCAAGCTTTTTTAGCCGATAATCCCTGGCTCTTATTTTTTTTCTGTTATTTTGGCTTTTTTTCCTATTTCGGACACTACAACCAAAGGTTGAAGTATCTGGGATTTCTCGGGATGATTGGATTAATCGTTGGCATACTAGGTGTCACAGGCATCATCAAGGTGTAAGGACCCTGCTGTGAAAAAGGAAGATGATCATGGAAAAATTTCTTACGCTCCATAAATATGGCGAAGCGAGACTGATAGAAAAAAAGTCCCTATTCATTGGACAGGCTGCTCCCGCATTAAATGAAAGAGAGGCTTTAGACTTTATTGATCATGTTAAAGAAAAATACCATGATGCCCATCACCATGCTTTTGCCTACCTGATCGGAGAAAATGAAGAAATACAACGATATCATGATGGAGGAGAACCGTCCGGGACCGCAGGACGACCGGTATTTGAAATGATAAGAACCGGGCAGCTTACAAATGTTGTGATCGTCGTAACCCGGTATTTTGGCGGCACTTTATTAGGAACAGGAGGATTGGTGCGGGCTTACGGGACCGCGGCCCATCAAGCAGTGCAAAAGGCGGGGATCATTGAAAAAGCTTTGGGCCGGGAAATTTTTACGGAGATTGAATATCATTTGGAGGGCAAAGTCCGGAACTATCTTTCCCGTGCGGGAGTTTTCCTCAAGAGCATTTCCTATGCCGATAAAGTGTACATAGTCTGTTATCTGAAAGCTGCTGAAGTGGAAAGCTTTCTGGAGGACTTAAATGATATCTCCCATGGTTCAGCAAAAATTGATTTGGGCAATGAATTATTTTTTAACCTCCATGAAGAATGAAAAACGACTCCCCGGGCAAAGATATCGGGGGAGGTGCAGAGCTTGGATACACAAATTAATCCGTCCAGAAAAAGTAGGGTGAAAAAGACCCCTGATCATGTGGAAAAATTAAAGCTGGAGATTGCAGAAGAACTTGGTTTGTTGGACAAAGTGAGAACATCCGGTTGGGCCGGCTTAAGTGCGGCAGAAACCGGGAAAATAGGAGGACTGCTGACAAAAAGGATGAGAGGGCAGCAAGTAAAAAAAGATTATCCTAATTAAGCGAAATTTCAGCCAGGTAAAAAGATGTGCTCACGTGCGAGTGCATTTTTTTATGTGCGCATGGGATGAGAAATAAAAGTCGCCTGCCCATAGGAAAATTACCTTGATTGTAGAAGTATACATTCTTAAGTAACAATGGAGGCTTAAGAAAGTGAAAAGTTTTGTCCATTTACATAACCACACGGAATATAGTCTTCTGGATGGGGCCAGCCGGATCAAAAAACTGGTGCAGCGAGCGAAAGAACTGGATATGCCTGCCGTAGCCATCACCGATCATGGGGTCATGTATGGGGTGATCGATTTTTATAAGGAAGCAAAGAAGAGCGGGATTAAACCGGTGATTGGCTGTGAAGTGTATGTAGCCCAGCGTACGCGCTTTGACAGGGAGCCGAAAAAGGATGATTCTCCTTATCACCTGGTATTGCTGGCAGAAACCCAAGAGGGATATCAGAACCTGTCTAAATTGGTTTCTTTCGGTTTTTTGGAGGGGTTTTATTATAAACCTAGGGTGGACAAGGAACTACTCCGACAATATCACAAGGGTTTGATTGCGCTCAGCGCTTGTTTGGCCGGAGAAATTCCCCAGTACCTGATCCAGGACCAGTATGAAAAGGCTAAATCCTTGGCTGGGGAATATCAAGATATTTTTGGCCGGGGCAATTTTTATTTGGAGCTTCAGCAGCATGGCATTGAAGACCAGACAAAAGTAAACTTGGGCATTTCCCGGATCGCCCGGGAATTGGACATCCCTCTGGTGGCTACCAACGACATTCATTATGTGAACAAGGAAGACGCGGTGGCCCAGGATGTGCTGCTCTGCATTCAAACCGGAAAAATACGGGATGAAGAAAACCGCATGCGGTTTCCTACGGAAGAATTTTATCTGAAATCCTACCAGGAAATGGACCTGCTCTTTGGGGAATATCCGGAAGCCTTGTCCAATACCTTGCAGATCGCCGAGCGCTGTCAGGTCGATTTTGAATTCAACCGCCTCTACTTACCTGATTACCAGGTCCCCGAAGGATTTAGTCTGCACAGCTTTTTGGAGAGCTTGTGTTTAAAAGGAGCGGCGGAAAGATACCCCGGCTTGCCCGCATCTGTACGGGAACGTTTGTCTTATGAGTTGGATGTGATTCGCCAGATGGATTATCCCGGATATTTTTTGATTGTCTGGGATTTAGTCAATTTTGCCCGGGAAAATCAGATCATGGTGGGGCCGGGCAGAGGATCTGCCGCCGGGAGTATTGTCGCTTATTGTTTGGGCATCACTAATATTGACCCGCTGAAATATGAACTGCTTTTTGAGCGCTTTTTAAACCCGGAGCGCATTAGTATGCCTGATATCGATATTGATTTTTGCTTCGAACGCCGGGGCGAAGTGATCGATTATCTGGTGCAAAAATATGGCACGGACCGGGTCGCCCAGATTATTACTTTTGGTACCATGGCCGCGAAAGCCGCCGTACGGGATGTGGGACGGGTTTTAAATATCCCCTATGCGGATGTGGACCGGGTGGCCAAACTGATTCCCTATGATTTAGGGATCACCATCGATAAAGCATTAGACGTAAGTCACGATCTGGGCCGTCTTTATGAACAGGAATCCCAGGTCCGGGAAATCATTGATTTGGCCAGGCAATTGGAGGGGGTTCCCCGCCATGCTTCGACCCATGCGGCTGGGGTAGTGATTTCCCGAAACAGATTAATTGATCACTTGCCCATCCAAAAACTTCCCGACGGGGCCGTGACGACCCAATTTACCAAAGAGACGGTGGAAGAAATCGGCCTGCTTAAAATGGATATTTTAGGCTTGCGCACCTTAACGGTGATTCGTGATGCCTTAGACAATATCAAAAGAAACAGAAATTTGACCCTTGATATCAATGCCATTTCCCTTGACGATGAGAAAACCTACGAAATGCTGTCCCAGGGTGAGAGCACCGGCGTTTTTCAGCTGGAAAGTTCCGGCATGAAAAATATCTTGAAAAACCTGAAACCGGAGCGGTTTGAGGATATTATTGCCGTGAATGCTCTTTATCGTCCCGGACCGCTGGGCAGTGGCATGGTAGAAGACTTTATCAACCGGAAACACGGGAAAACAAAAACAGATTATTTGCACCCTGATTTAAAACCGATTCTGGAGGAAACATACGGGGTAATTTTGTACCAGGAGCAGGTGATGAAGATCGCCAGCGCTTTGGCCGGGTTTTCCTTAGGACAGGCAGATATGCTGCGCCGGGCCATGGGAAAGAAAAAGCCGGAGGTGATTGCCGGCCAGCGTAAGAATTTCCTGGACGGGGCCACGAAGCATCAGGTGAGCAGGGAGACAGCCGGTCAGATATTTGACCTGATGGAGTATTTCGCCGGCTACGGTTTTAATAAAAGCCATTCCGCCGCCTATGCGCTGGTTACTTGTCAGACTGCCTATCTGAAAGCCCATTTCCCGGAAGAATATATGGCGGCCCTCCTGACCAGCATTATGGATAATATGGACCGGGTGCCGGTGTATATCGAGGAGTGCCGGCGCATGGGGATTAAAATTCTTCCCCCCGATATCAATGAAAGCCTGATCGATTTTACGGTTGTCAACAATAAAATCCGTTTTGGCTTGGCCGCAGTAAAAAATGTGGGGCGGTCCGCCATAGAAAACATTATCACGGCCCGGACGGAAGAAGGAAAATTTGTTTCCTTGGCTGATTTTTGTGCCCGGGTTCCCATCAATAAAAGGGTTTTGGAGAGTCTCATCCGGTGCGGGGCCTTTGATTCCTTAGGATGGAAGCGATCCCAAATGCTTGCCGTCATGGAAACATGCCTGGACTTGGGTCATAAAAGGATGCAGGAAAAAGCCTCGGGTCAGATCTCCCTTTTTGACATGGGCATGATTCAGGAAAAGGAGCAGGCGGCCCATGTGGAACTGCCGGAGATCCCTGAATTCCCCTCCCGGGAGCTTTTAGCGATGGAAAAAGAGATGATTGGCTTTTATGTGAGCGGGCACCCTTTGGATGGATACAGCACTTCCTTGGGCAAAGAAGCATTGCATTTTATCGACTCCCTGGCCCAGCTGAAAGATGCGGAGCCGGTAAAACTGGGCGGTATCATCAACTCTGTCCGGCAGGTAGTGACGCGAAGGGGGGAACTGATGGCCCAGTTTTCCTTGGAGGATTTTACGGGAACTGTAGGTTGCCTGGCCTTTCCCAAGACCTATGAGCGTTTTCGTGATTTGCTTCAAATGGACCAGGTGGTCCTTGTAGAGGGAAGATTAAACAGTCAGGAAGAAGACCTGAAAGTGTTTTGTGAAACCATCCGGGTTCCCTCAGAAAGGGCTCCGGCAGAAGGAAAGGAATCCGGGGCCAGACTGTACCTGCGCCTTAAGAACGGTGATGACCCGGCTGTCCTGGACCAGATTCAAAAGATGCTCCATAATTATCCCGGGCATATTCCCGTTTATTTATATTTTGAGACTACCGGCAAGTATGTGGCCGTCCAGGATCGATACCGGATTACCCCGTCGGCACAGCTGATGGGGAGTCTGGAAGCATCTTTTGGCAAAGGAAATATAATTTTAAAGCAGAAGTAATTTATTTTTTGCAGGAAATTGTTTTAAAACATTGAATTAGGATTTATAAACAGGAAAAAATGTAGATATTACGATTTAGGGAGTGTGAAATCATTGCGGGTAGCCGTTTACCCAGGTACTTTCGACCCGGTCACCAACGGCCATTTGGATATTATCACCAGGGCCGTGAAACTATTTGATCAAGTGATTATTGCTGTGGCCTGTGAGAATTATAAAAATACCCTTTTTGACTCTCAGGAAAGATTGGCCCTCATGCAATCTGTCACAAAAGGGATGGAACATGTAGAAGTTGACTCTTTTCAGGGTTTGTTGGTAGATTATTGTCAAAAAAAAGGGGCTATTACAGTGATCCGAGGATTGCGGGCTGTTTCTGATTTTGAATATGAATTTCAAATGGCCTTAATGAATAAAAAACTGAATCACCGGGTCGATACCATGTTTTTAATGACGGACCAAAAGTATTCTTTTATCAGTTCCAGTATTATCAAGCAGGTAGCCCAGTTGGGCGGGTGTATCAAGGGATTGGTACCGGAAGAGGTAGCCCAGGCACTGATCAATAAATTCACCGCGCAAAATGGGCATCAGTAATTCGGTTGGTAGGAGTGATGATCATGGAAAACGATACTGTGCAAACAAGCGATTTTGTGGTGATTAAAGCCAAGGAAAACGGGGTGACCATTATTGGTTTGACCCGGGGAAAGGACACCAAGTTTCACCATACGGAAAAATTGGATCGAGGTGAAGTGATGATTGCCCAATTTACGGAACACACCTCGGCAATCAAGGTGAGAGGAAAGGCGACGATTTTGACGAAGCATGGCGGTGTTGAGTCCGGAGAATCATAACCTTGGTTCAGCAGTAGGAAGTGAGGCAGGCAGGAAAGAAGAATTCTCAATTCTGTATCCCGAAATAGGAAAATGAACATGAATAAAATTTGTTTTAAGGGGAGGCGTACCGGAAATGTGGACTGTGGTCTATATTGCTCCCAATAGAGCAGTTGCCGAAATGCTCAAGAACTACCTAACAACTGAAGGCTTACTGGTTATGTTACGCTCAGTAGGTGTTCCGCATTTAGGAGATTCCGGTTCCGTAGAAATACTGGTTCCCGAATCTGAAGTGGAAGAAGCCCATGAAGTGTTAAGTACCGCCATTGGAAGCTGACAACTTGGTCTCATAGATCATCAAGTTACGGGATACACTACTGTTTAGGAGGCTAGAACATGAAAAGAGTTGCAGTCTTAACCAGTGGTGGGGATGCCCCGGGTATGAATGCCGCCCTCCGGGCTGTGGTGCGCACAGCTATTTACTATGGGATTGAAGTGATCGGAGTAAAACGGGGCTATTCAGGTTTGATTAAGAGTGATTTTATCCCGTTAGGTATCGGCTCGGTAGCCGACATTATTCACAGGGGAGGTACCATTTTACGTACGGCCAGATGTGAGGAATTTTTTCACCGGGAAGGACGGGAAAAAGCGGTCCGGAATATGGTTAGTGCCGGTATTGAAGGGCTGGTTGCCATTGGAGGAGACGGGACTTTTCGGGGGGCGGTGGAACTGGAAAAACTGGGGATGCCTGTGGTGGGGATACCCGGAACCATTGATAATGATATTCCCTGCACCCAGTGGACGATTGGTTTCGATACTGCTGTTAACACGGTGGTAGATGCGATTAATAAGATCCGGGATACGGCCACATCCCACGAACGGGTTTTCGTGATTGAGGTGATGGGGCGAAAAGCGGGTTTTATTGCCTTGGCAGCAGGTTTGGCTGGTGGGGCGGAATCCATTATTATCCCGGAAAAGCCTTTTGAAGTGGGCGATGTGATTACGAAAATCATGCGGGGACAGAACCGGGGTAAATTGCACAGCATTATTCTTGTGGCAGAGGGCGTTTCCGGCGCTTTGGAGATTAGCAAAAAAATTCATGAGGCAGCCGGGCTGGATACCCGTGTCACCATTCTCGGACATATTCAAAGAGGAGGCTCGCCCACCGCCTGGGACCGTATTCTGGCAAGCAGGATGGGGGCGGAAGCCGTAAAACAGTTGATTCAGGGGGAAAGAAAAAAAATGATCGGCATCAAGGGAGATGCGATCAAAAGCTATGATATAGAATGGGCGCTCAGTCAAACCCATGAGATAAACATGCAGGATTATCATCTGTCGGCAATTTTATCCATTTAGATAGAGACAAAAAGGAGCTGATCATGCTTGATCCATACCAAAATTGTTTGTACCATCGGTCCCGCCACGGATGCGGTGGAAATGCTGGAAAAATTGATTCAGGCGGGCATGAATGTGGCCCGGCTGAATTTTTCACATGGTAGCCATGAAGAACATGGCCGGCGCATCCAAAACATTCGTCAGGCTGCTCAAAATTTAAAGACGACTGTGGCGATATTATTGGATACGAAAGGGCCGGAGATTCGGCTGGGGGATTTGGCGGAACCCAGAATTCCCCTTAGCGCAGGACAGGAAGTGGTTTTGACCACCCGGAACATTTCCGGCCAGGGAGCAGTCTTGCCTGTCACCTATCCAGGATTGCCCCATGATGTGGCACCGGGAAATACCATTTTGATTGATGACGGACTGATTGGACTGGATGTGAAAGAGGTTCGGGGAGAAGATATTGTCTGCATCGTAAAAAACGGAGGGGATATTTTACCCCATAAAGGGGTTAATGTGCCGGGAGTAGAGGTCAATCTTCCCGGTGTCACGGAAAAAGATGTGGCGGATATCCTGTTCGGTATTGCCCATGGGCTGGATTTCATCGCTGCTTCTTTTGTGCGGAAACCGGCCGATGTGCTGGAAATCAGGAAGATTTTAGAAGATAACGGGTCCGATATCGATATTATTGCCAAAATAGAGAGCCGTTCCGGTGTGAAAAATATTGATGAGATTTTAAAGGTTTCCGATGGAATTATGGTGGCCCGGGGAGATCTGGGCGTAGAAATTCCTACGGAAGAGGTTCCTTTGGTGCAAAAAATGATTATTGATAAGTGCAACAAAGCAGGTAAGCCGGTGATTACGGCAACCCAAATGCTGGATTCCATGATGCGCAATCCGCGTCCCACAAGAGCTGAAGCGAGTGATGTGGCTAACGCCATCTTTGACGGCACCGACGCAGTGATGCTGTCCGGAGAAACAGCATCCGGAAAATACCCGGTAGAGTCGGTGCAAACCATGGCCCGGATTGCCGCTAAAGCGGAAACCGCCATTCACTATCATGTCAGGGCCAAAGGAGTATTGACCTTGCCCACCATTACGGATGCCATCAGTCACGCCTCGTACTCCATTGCGGACGATCTTAAGGCCGCCGCCATTATCACACCTACCACTTCAGGATCTACCGCCAAAATGGTATCAAAATACCGGCCGAAAGCACCCATTATTGCGGCTACACCTGTTCCTCAAGTAAAGAGAAAGCTGTGTCTGGTCTGGGGCGTATACAGCGTGTTAATTCCCCACACGACCGGGACGGATGAAATAGTGGGAGAAGCGGTAGCTGCCGCATTATCCGGACACCTGATCAAATGCGGAGACTTGGTCGTGATCACGGCAGGGGTACCCGCAGGGAATCCTGGAAACACCAATCTGATTAAGGTTCATATTGTGGGCCAGGTGGCAGCAAAGGGGACCGGTATCGGCAGATTGGTGGCCACCGGAATCGCCCGTGTGGTTCACGATGGGGATGAGGCAGCACAAAAAATCAAAGAGGGAGATATTCTGGTTACTAAAAGTACCGACTTTGATTATATGGGGGCCATGGAAAAGGCAGCTGCCCTTATTACCGAAGAAGGCGGGCTCACATCGCACGCCGCGATTGTGGCAATTAATCTGGGTATTCCGGCCGTCGTAGGCGTCAGTGACGTTTTGACAAAGATTCCTGATGGTGCTGTGGTAACTGTTGACGGCACCCGGGGTCAAATCTATTTAGGGGTAACGAGAGTTTTATAGTGTTCATGTCAAAAATGTGATATAATACTAGAAATTGTGATAAAAAAAGGAAAATGCATGTTGAGCTAGGGGGAGACAAAATGACTCAAGGAATTACACCCATTGGTATTACAGATACCACTTTTCGTGATGCGCATCAATCCTTATTGGCTACCCGCATGAAGGTAGAGGATATGCTACCCATTGCAGCAAAAATGGATGCAATTGGATTTTATTCCATGGAAGTATGGGGCGGCGCCACTTTTGACAGCTGTATGCGTTTCCTCAATGAAGACCCGTGGGAAAGACTGCGCAAACTACGGGATGTGATCAAGAATACCAAACTTCAGATGCTTTTAAGAGGCCAGAACTTGGTCGGTTATCGCCACTACGCCGATGATGTAGTGGAGTCCTTTGTCAAAAAAGCCATTTTCAATGGCATTGACATCCTGCGCATCTTCGATGCCTTAAATGATCCGAGGAATTTAGAAAAGGCCATGACTGTAGCCAAAAAAGAAGGAGGCCATGTTCAGGCCACCATTTCTTATACCATTAGCCCCTTCCACGATTTGGCCTATTACTTAAAGCTGGCCCAGACTCTGAAGGATCTGGGGGCAGACTCCCTGTGTATCAAAGATATGGCAGGTATCATTACGCCCACGATGGCCTTTGACTTAGTGAAAGGTTTAAAGGAAAATATTCAGCTTCCGGTGCAATTACACTGCCATTATACTAGTGGTATGGCCGCTATGGCCTATTATAAAGCCGTTGAGGCGGGAGTAGATGTACTGGATTGTGCTATGTCTCCATTCGCCCTCTCTACCTCCCAACCAGCGGTGGAGACGATGGTAGCCAGTCTGGAGCATACTCCCCACGCAACCGGTCTGGACTTAGAAAAATTGTCCGAGATCGCAGAGTATTTCAAGGGCGTAAGAGGAAAATACAAAAAATTTGATGTCGCCGACAGTACGGTAGATACCAATGTGCTCCGCTACCAGATTCCGG
Organism: Candidatus Formimonas warabiya; assembly: GCF_002777255.1. Taxonomy (GTDB): domain Bacteria; phylum Bacillota; class Dehalobacteriia; order Dehalobacteriales; family Dehalobacteriaceae; genus Formimonas; species Formimonas warabiya. Next base: position 404,423 of record NZ_CP017634.1, read on the forward strand.
GTGGCATGATTTCCAACTTTATTTCTCAACTGCAGCAGCAGAATGCGCTGGATAAACTGCCCCTGGTTTTGGAGGAAGTGCCTAGAGTGCGGGCGGATTTCGGCTTTCCTCCTTTGGTGACGCCGTCCAGTCAAATTGTAGGATCACAGGCCGTGTTAAACGTTTTGGTAGGCGAGCGGTACAAAATGACATCCAATGAAACCAAAAGCTATATGAAAGGCCTGTACGGCCAACCTCCGGCTCCTATGAATGAAGAGGTGAGAAAAAAAGTGATCGGAGAGGAACAGCCCATTACGGTACGCCCGGCTGATTTGCTGGAGCCCCAAATGGAGGAAGCGAAAAAAGAAATCGGTTTTTATGCGGAAACAGAGGAAGATGTCCTGTCCTATGTTCTGTTCCCTCAGGTGGCGAAAAAGTTTTTGGAAGAGCGCTTAGCCGGAAAGGCCCAGGTAGATTTTACTTTGGTAGGAAGCGAGAAAAACGTGAACCATTATCCGGTGTAAAGGAGAAAGCCCTTGGGCTTTCTTGGGGATCCGGAGAAGGAAAAAGATCCAGAAGGGATCAATTTACGAAGTAAAAAAGAATTCCAGGCTATCTGCCTGGTTTTCTTGCTGTTTAAGGAAAAAATTTCTTTATTTAGGGAACATTTTTTAATTTTTTTAGTCAAAAGAATGATAGGAAAAACGGGCCCGGAAAAATGAATGACAATTTTTGGCTTGTTCTTTTGGCAGGAATGCAGGAGGGGAAAGCGAATAATAAAATTACAGATATTTGAAGGAATTTTGTCGTCATGAAAAAGGGGCTTCAAAAAGCCTGATGGTTCTAGTCGGAAAGGAGAAAACCTTGAAAAAAAACAGTTTAAGGATCAGTATCATACTTCTGTTTTGCTTGTTTGTTTCCGGAAATGGGTATGCTCAAGGGGAGCAATATTATACCAAATCGGATCCCTGGGTTTATACGATCACCCATAAAATAGTCTTAAGCAATCCTTCTCAGGAGGAAATCCGGGATATTAGCGTGACCCTTCCCTTAATGGATACCAATCAGCCTGTTTATCAGGAATTGTTGGGCGAAGAACTTAGCCCGTGGCCCGATCAGATCATCCGGAGCAAAACGGGTACCCGCCAGGGGGTTTTTCACATCCCGGTCCTGAGGCCGGGAGAGAAAATAGTCCTTCAACAACGCTACGGGGTGAAAAATTTTGCCATCGAATACAAAATTGATCCCGAGCAAGTTTCCTCCGATTATGCCGGTTATCAAGGAATTGATCCCAAATACTTACAGCCGGAAACAAAAATCGAATCGAATCATCCCTTAATTGTCAATTACACCCGGGATGCCGTGAAGAATGAAACCAATCCCTTATTGATGGCACAAAAATTATTTGCCGATATCAATTTATTTATGACCTATAAAGAGGGGATTAATGCCAATAAAGGCGCTTTGAACGCGATTCGCACCGGTGAAGGAAATTGTGAGGACTATACGGATCTTTTTGTGGCGGCAGCCCGGGCGGTGGGAATACCGGCCCGATGGAAAAGCGGTTATTTATATCTGCCCAAGGAATATAACGCTCCTCCTTATATCCGGGAAGATGGCAGCCTTGATATTACATTGATGCGGCACACATGGCCGGAAATCTATCTTCCTGAGATCGGGTGGGTGGTGCTGGATCCCACTTACACCTATACCGTTCAGTCCGGAAAGAAACAGGAAAAAGTAGTGGACTGGAATAAGTTCGGCAAAATTGAATCTAGTTCCCGGCATATTTTCTTTAGTTATGGAAGCCATGATGACGGATTTATTGAATGCAAGCGCAGAAGCGGCGACCCCCAACCGGACGTGGACTTTTCTGAGAGCCTGGTTTTTGGAAACAATGTTTTTCCTTTCCGGGATGCCTCTACCCATTGGGCGAAAGACAGCATTATGTTCCTGACCACAGGATATCCCATCCGGATTCTGGGCGGATACGGGGACGGCTTGTTCGGGCCCAATGACTATATCACCAGGGCCCAGCTTGCCGCGATGTTAAACCGTGTTTTGTCCCTGGACTATCATGTGGGCAAACCTCAGTTTTCCGACATCACGCCGGGATATTGGGGATATGCGGACATTGCTGCGGTGAAAGGAGCAGGAATCGTGGCCGGTTTTCCGGATGGAACCTTTAAGCCCGAAAGGTATGTGTCCCGGGCGGAGCTGGCCGTTATGTTAGACCGGTCCTTCGATTTACCCTACCCTGCCGCCGGGATCACTTTTAAAGATTTGAAGCAACCGGGGTTCTCCTGGGCAGACGCCAGTATCGTTACTTTAGCAGGGAACGGCATCGCCGGCGGATACAAAGGGGGCTTGTTCAAACCGGAAAAACCGGTAACCAGGGCGGAAGTGGCCGTCTTTTTGTCAAGAATATTGAATGGAACGTTTAGGGCAAAAGTCCACTAAAGAATCAGGAATAGGCTTTTCTAAATGGAACCACCGGCAACTAATACCGGTGGTTTTTAATATAAATATTACAAAATTCCCTTTCTATAACCTGTCAATGTATATTATGGAAAATTTTTGAGTATAATCTATTAATGATTTATATTGTTCAAAAGAAAGGGGGGCTGTAAGATGAGCGTAAACAAAAAAGTGGAAAAAGAGTTTTTCACTTTAAAAGAGGTGGCAGAGGCAATTGGTGCCAGCTATGGAACGGTGAAAAGGGATATTGATAACGGCAACCTTCCGGCATATCGGATTGGCCGAAAATATTTTGTCGGTAAGGAAGATGTAGGAAATTACCGCAGTGACATGCACCAACGCCGGAACGTAAATGGCTATACTATTCAAGAACTGATGGAGAAGATCCCACTTAGTTATGCTTTTATTGTTGAGTTAATTAAATCAAAGAAACTTGAGGCAGTAAAAGTTGGCAGGCAATATGTAGTTCCATTCGAAACCTTTGATAATTTTATGGAAAAGAAGAAAATAGAAGGATAAACGATGAAAAGTCCTCCAGGATCCATGGGGGACTTTTCATCGTCGGAATATTAATGAAATTTCTCCTGTAATTATTGAAATAACGCGGAAAAGATTGTTATAATAATTCATAGTAAACGGGAAAGGAAATATTTGACCATATGAAGGAGGTAGTTTTATGTCGTTGGTGGACAAGAGCTGTCGGGAGTTTGTGGATGCTTTAGCGGCTAAAGTCCCTGTTCCGGGTGGCGGCGGAGCGGCTGCCTTAGGAGGAGCGATTGGTATTGCCCTTTCCACAATGGTGGGAAATTTTACCGTGGGAAAGAAAAAATATGCGGATGTGGAAAGTGAAGTAAAGGAACTGATCGAAAAGGGGTTAAAAATTCAGGCGGACCTGATGGATTTGGTGGCAAAAGATGCGGAAGCCTTTGAGCCCCTTTCTCAAGCTTATGGATTACCCAGCGAGACGGAAGAGCAGAAGAAGATCAAGGCAGAGACCCTGGAAAGAGAATCGAAGAATGCCATTGCCGTACCTTTGGAGATTATGAGAAAAGCCTATGAAGGAATCAAGGTCCATCAGCGGATGGGGGAAATTGGCAGCAGGCTTTTAATCTCGGATGTGGGATGCGGGGTGGTATTTCTGCGGGCAGCCTTAATCGCCGGCCAATTGAATGTCGTGATCAACTTAAATACCATTAAGGATACGGATTTTGTACATAGGACCAAAGAAGAAGTGGACCATTTGGTAAACGATGGAATTCAGGTTGCCGATGAAGTCTGCCGGTTAGTATTAGGGCAAATCTCCTCCTAAATGGACAGTAAAAGAGAAACCCCAGAGAAGCGGATGACAATTAACCTGGGAAAGGAATGAATGTAAAAAATGGCAGAAAAATTGATGGGAAAAGACGTTGCCGCCGCCATGAAAGAGAATTTAAAAGCGCAGGTGACGGAAGCCAAGGAAAAGGGCTTTGTGCCCAAACTGGCAATTATTCGCGTGGGCGCCCGCCCGGATGACTTGTATTATGAGGGCGGGGCGAAAAAAACTTGTGAATCCATCGGCATGGATTGCCAGGTATTTGAATACCCGGAAAACATTGAACAGGAATCTTTTGAGCAGGCTGTAAAAGAAGTGAATGCCCGAGCGGATGTAAACGGCATCTTAATGTTCAGTCCGCTGCCGAAGCATTTAAAGGAAAGCAAGATCAGAGAACTGATTTCGCCCGATAAGGATGTGGATAGCCTCACTTTGGGCAGTGCCGCAAAAGTCTTCGTAGGTGATAAAACCGGATTTGCCCCTTGCACTCCCCAAGCCGTGATGGAGATTTTACATCATTTCAGCATTCCTGTCCAAGGGAGAAAAGCGGTCGTATTGGGACGTTCTCTGGTGGTGGGGAAGCCGCTGGCGATGCTGTTATTAGGGGAAAACGCCACGGTCACCGTATGTCATTCCAAAACCCAGGATTTGCCCGGAGTGTGCCGGGAGGCGGATATTTTAATCGCTGCCGTGGGACGGGCAAAGATGGTAAAGGCCGACTACGTGAAGGCCGGGCAAGTGGTCATTGACGTCGGCATCAATGAAGATCCTGATAACCCGGGAAAATACTGTGGTGATGTAAACTTTGCCGCTGTGGAACCGATTGTGGATAAGATTACTCCTGTGCCGGGCGGGGTAGGATCGGTAACGACTGCCGTACTGTGCAAACATACCGTGATGGCATGTAAAATGCAAAATGGGTTCTAAAAAAGTCATTAGCTCGGGGAATACCCAATAGACAAGTTTGGGCAGCATAAGGATGAAGGACAAGTTATCGTACAGATCAAAATTTTTTAGAAAAAAGCGCAGTGACGCGCTTTTTTCTAGTTCGGTACCCGGATCCCGAAGGCATTCTTTTATCCCACCAAGGGTATCTTGCGATTTTTATATGGAAGTATAGCATGCCGTCCTTTTGATAGAAGCAAGTAAATAATGGCAAGAATCAGGGAAAATTTAAAAATAATTTCCGTAAAAAAAGGTAATTTTTCATAAAAAAAGAAAAGATAATAGAAAACCTATAAGGAGTCGATGTAAATTGACCAATTACCGAAAAAATAATTTATTGCCGTTGGTATTATCTATTCTATTTTTCATTGGCACGATCATTAATTTTTTAATACGGTCCTATACCATGGCAGGTATTTTGCTCATTTTAGGAATTCTTTGGTTTGTGGGCTATATGATTAACCAGAGACCTTATTTGACCCTTGGAGAGGGAAAATTGATTGTGTCCCGGGGAATCATGCAGCCGAGAGAATATGATTTGTCCAAAATTACGGTTGCCAAGACGGAAAAAGGATATATGCAGCTCATCTATGGACCGAAAAGCGCCGAGGAAAAATTAAACATCGTGTTAAGTGCCATGGGAAGCAAAGTTGGGCAGCAGTTTCTGGAGGATTTTAACCGAAGCCTGAAAGACGCGAAAGATAAAAGATCTGCTCATTAGCAGCAGTGATGGGGAACCTTTTTGAAACTTTTGGCGTCTATCAGGGAAAAGGAGGGGAGCACAATGAACTGTAAAGAAATTCAAGACCTTTTATCCCCTTACCTGGATCAGGTTCTGACTCCGGAGGAAATGGGCTTGGTTCGTCAACACCTGGCGGGTTGTGAAATCTGTCGTCAGGAGTTGATGCGGCTGAAAAGAACCATTCGTTTAATCCATACGTTGGAAGATGTTCCGTTGCCTATAAATTTTCAGCATGATCTTCATCATAAATTAGTGTGCGCCCATCAAGAAGAAACAGAAGAAACGGCAGCTTCTTTTTTTAATCGGAAAAGCAGCTGGGGAAAATATTTTTCTAAATCCCACTGGATCTCTGTTTGTGCCGCCGCCGTGCTTCTATTTTTTATGTATACGGCATTTTCCCCGCTTTTTTTCAGCAGAGAAGACTCAGATCTGCCGGCCCCTCCATCATCGCCTCAGGAGTCGGTAAAATCTGGTGAGATGGACCAAGCACAAAATAAGGCCAAGGACGAGACCAATGATCAAAAGGAATTGGTTCAACCCCAGGAAAGCACCCAGACAGGGGAAAAAATTTCTGATGATGCCGTGAAGGCGCCAAAAAAAGAGAAGAAGATTGCCAGTCAAGGAACAGGCGACAATCAAGTGACAGGCGATAGCGGAGAAAAAAGGCAAAACGGCAGCCAGGCTGCCCGGGGAAAAAAGGGTGAGCAGGTTGACATGGCAGTTCTTCAGAAAGCGGCGGCTGCTCCAAAACTGATACCGGTGCCGGCTTCTTCTCAGGACCTGACGGAGGATGCCTCTAGGAGCATGAAAGGGTTTAGCGTGGCAAAAGCCTCCGGGCAGAAGGGGGAAGAGATCATGCTTCAGAACGTTTATGTGGAACTGGAAATCGGTGCGGGGGAATATCAAAAGGTGATTACGCAGATCAACAATTTACCCTTAAAAATACCTGATGGCATGATCATAATTGATGCGGATTCCGGAGAGAAAACACAGGATGCCGAAATTACGGTTTCTGTGGCGAGGGATTATACGGAACAGGTTTTGTCCTCGTTGGAGTCAATGGGAAAAGTATTGACTCAAAACACTTCCGGAGAGATCAAGATGAACACGCTGTCCTTTGAACAACCGAAAGAAGAGACGAAAGAAGAACCCGCCTATGTGACAATTAAGGTGGTGTTAAAAGAAAATTCCAATTAAGCCGGATGAATCAGAATATACTGTGGGAGGAGTATGGGTGGATAGATCCCTTTCGATGCAGTTATATCAAAACATGGTGCACAGGCTGCTGGACCCGAAATGGTTAGGACAGTTTACTGTGTTGGCGCCAGCTGTAAAAAGATGGGTAAAAACGCCGGATTTTTTGAGCCAGATAGAGAGGATGGTAGACAAGAAAGATTATACCTGCCAGAACGTATTTTCCTTATGCGGGCCGGTTTTAAGCGAAATTGCAGGAGAAGATGAGCCTCAGGATTGGCTGAGTTTTATTTACCGGTATGCCGTGGGTAAATCCTTCCCCCATACCGTTGATTTTTATGCCTCTCAAGGATTAAGTGAGGCGTGTATGTTATTTTTGGAATCTTTGCGGGTCGTATCGGAGTTCCAAAAAAGTTTTGGGGAAGATGACACCTGGCAGAGTAAATATCCCATGAATTTTTTGACCCGGAAAGAAGAAAACAACCTGGAAAATCCGGAGGAATATAAACAATTCCTCCATGCTTTTCAGAAAGATTATGTTTATGAAATGATGAAAATAAACCAAGAGGTGATCGGATTTAACTCTCTGGACCATATCCTGGGGGTGCATTTTCTTTCTTTATATATTGGCCGCCAATTGGCAGAGGCAGGCTTGCCCATCGATCTGGGCAGGGTTTCCGGGGCCGCGGCAGGTCATGATATTGGGAAATTTGGCTGCCGGGATAACGAAATGAGCCGGGTGCCCTATGTGCATTATTATTATTCGGGAGAATGGTTTAAAAGGCATCAAATCGTTTATATTCGTCATGTGGCGATTCATCATTCCACATGGGATCTGGAGCTGGAGAACCTTTCATTAGAATCTTTAATCCTGATCTACGCAGATTTTCGCGTCAAAAACCTGGGCCGAAAAATGCATATTTACGCCTTGGCAGACTCTTTTGATGTGATCCTGCAAAAACTGGATAATGTAGATCAGGCCAAAGAAAGAAGATACCGGCGGGTATATGCAAAATTAAAGGACTTTGAGGATTATTTGGTTTCCTTGGGCATTGGCATCGATCCTCATCAGGGGCAAAGGCCCGTCCCCAAGGATGGGCTGGTAAACTGCGCTCTTCTTCAAGGGAAAGAAGTCATTGAAAGTATCAAGTACCTTGCCATCAATCATAATATTAATTTAATGTATCAGTTGCGCAATGAAGTGTCCTTGAATACTGTTTTGGAAATGGCGCGCAGTGAAAATGATTGGCACAACCTGCGCACCTATTTGCGCATTTTTGAGGAATATTCTACTTATCTCACCCAGAAGCAAAAATTAAATACCATCAAATTTTTGTATGAACAGATGATCCATCCGGAAGATGACATCCGGCGCCAGTGCGCCGAACTGATCGGCACCTTAATTGCTATTTTTGACGAAGAATTAAAAAAAGAAGTTCCGGAAGGAGTAAGTGTGCCGAAACCTGAATTAACCAGCATGGAATTGTTTGACCAATATCTCCAGCTCTTCTTTTTACCGGATCATAAGATTATTCCTTTGCACCGGACCTGGATCTGGTATAGTGTCAGTGCTATGATCGCTTCCTTGTTTCGCACCTGCCGCCCGGCCAAAAAAAGAGATTATCGCCAGGTTCTGTTAAAATATTACCAAAAAGACGGGAAAAACACGAGAGACTTTGAGTTGTATTTAATTGATGCGGCGAAATATCTGCCTGTGGATGATCCGGATGATTCCTTGGGGGATTTGTACCGGTACCTGGGTGAAATGATCGAGTCTCCGGAAAATACCCTGAGAATTTGTGCTTGGGACACCACCCTGTTTTTGGTGCCTTTGCTGCCCAAGGAAGACGTCTTTTGTCAGGATCTGAAACGGAAGCTGACTCAAAAACCGGTTTATTCCAGACTTGCTCCGGAAAACTTTATCAAAGGGAAAATTGTCCAATTGCTGGATGCGGACGGCCTCACAAAGGAAAAATATCACAACTTTTGCGTCATGGATTATGCGCAGATTCCCGATATTTTCTTAAGCAATCTGAAGACGGCAGTAGATTGGGTGAGCAAAAAAATTCAGGTGGAAATATTGGTGGAATATGCTTTGGAAAATCCCCATATGGAAGCACTGCATACGGCCATGCATTTCTGTAATTTGTTGAAGTCCAGCGGGGTGGAAAGCATACGCAACCAGGCAGGTGAGGCTTTAGTCCGCATCGTGCCGGTTTTGTCCCTGGAGCAACGAAATGATGTGGTAGTGGAGCTCCTGCGTGCCTTGGAGATTCGAGGCTATCAATTCAGTGAAATTCCTTATTTTTTGGGGCGTCTGCTCATTTCCCTCCAGCCGGTGGAACTGGACGAAATGATCGAAGGATTTATCCAACACATCAAGCAGCCTAACCCCAAACTCATCTATCTATTGCTCCGTACCATTGGGGTGGCCATCGAAAATTATCCCCAGTACCATGAGGCCTTCCGGGAAGAGGAACCTTCTTTTCAGGCCCGTTTGGAAAAAATGCTGGGTATTCTCCTCAATGGTCTGGGCAATTATAATTCCCAAATTAAGCAAATGGCCTTTAGCGTAATTGGGAAAGAAATATTCGGCTCCCAACATCTCTCCTTGAAAGAAAAAAATCATATTTTCCGGCTCTTTGCCAAAAAGGTGCTCACCTTGCTCAGTGACGATAAAAAGCATACCCTGGTGTTTTTGACCAATGCCGCCGGTCTGAATCATATCTATCGCTTTATTTCGGATTATGTCTTTTTCCTGGGTGAGATTGAATTAAAAGTACCCGAAAAGGTGGCTTTTTTCCCGGGGGCTTTTGATCCCTATTCCTTAAGCCATAAGGAAATCACCCGCACCATCCGTAATATGGGATTTGAAGTATATTTGCAGACGGATGAATTTTCCTGGTCCAAGCTGACTCTGCCGAACAAATTGCGCCGGAATATTATTCAAATGTCTATTGCCGAAGAGCTGAATATTTACCTTTATCCGGACGACAGCCCCACCAATCTCGTCAATGGGGCTGATTTAAAATTACTGCGCACGAATTTCCCCCACTCGGAGGTTTACATGGTGGTGGGCAGTGACGTGATCCTAAATGCTTCCGCGTACCAGAGTCCCGGAGGAGAAGATTCTATTTATACCTTTTCTCATATTATCTTTGAAAGAAAAAATGGCCCTGATGAGGTGGACCAGGGGCTGGATGAGGCCATCAAAACCATTAAAGGGAAGATCATTAAATTAGCGCTTCCCCTCCAATATGAAGACATTAGCTCTACCCAAATCAGAAATTATATTGACGAGAATAGAGATATCAGCAGTTTGGTGGACCCTTTGGCGCAGCAGTACATTTACGAAAACGGGTTTTACCGCCGGGAACCCCAGTACAAGACCTTGATCGGCACCATTTCCATAAAAGTTGATTTGATCAAAAAAATGACGGTCCGCATCGAGCAGGAGCTTTCCATGCTCTTCCCCGGGGATGATAATAGTGCGGTTTTAAAGAAACTGTCTGACTTAACCCAAAAATTTTCCGCCAAAATGATGGCCATTCGGGATGTGAATCAAGGCGGGAAGATTTTAGGATTCTCGGTCTTTCATAATGTGCGGGCCCATGACTTTTATCTGGAATTTAAGAATAGCATGATCTCGGAATATATCCGAGAAAATGCGGTGGGCCGGATTGTGATCATTGACGGCATCTTTGTGGACCGGGCCGCTGCCTGGGAGAATTTAGAGCAGACCATCCTCAGCGAAACGCTGGCTTTCTGCCTGGGAGATGAGTATCACTATGCGGTGTATAAAAATGAAATTGAAGACGACCGCTATTTGAACGAGATTCTTCAGTTGCACGGGTTCCAAAGGCTGCCTTATGATAACGAAACCCATCCCGTTTTTCTGGTGAATATGAATACGCCCTGCACCTTAATGCTAAATGTTGAAGCGGGCATTAAAGAACCTTTGCGTAGCAATTCCCATGTCAAGGCCGCCATTGCCCGGTCCCGGCAAAGGCTGCAAAAAGCCCTTACCACCTTATATCCGGGAAACCTGGTGTTAACCTTTGACATGAAAATGATCCATGAAGTACTGATCCAAAAAATATGCGATGAAAACGGGGTTCCCACCGTTCCTGCCCTTCCCCGGAGACTGGGACGGGCCATGTGTGTGCCCTTCGGCAACATCTTAAACCGATATATTGTGCCCAATACCGTCACCAAAGCTTTGCATACGGAAAAGTATTATGCTCCGGATATCAAGAGTTTTACCATTAGAAGTTTTCCCCACTATCTCAACCTGGAAAATCAGATGAAGATGCTTAAGTCTTTTAACAGGCCGGTGATCCTGGTGGATGATCTGCTCCATAAAGGATACCGGGTCAAGGCCATTGACCCCCTGCTCAAGGACGCAAAGGTTGAAGTGGAGAAAATTATGGTCGGGCTGCTGTCCGGTCGGGGCAAAGAACTGATGGACATTCAAAACCGAAAAGTGGATGGGGCCTACTTTATCCCTAGACTGAAAGCCTGGTTCAATGAAGATATTTTATATCCCTTTATTGGGGGGGATACTTTATGGAGAGGTGTTTATCCGGAAAGGAACCTGCTTCCTTCCGTAAACCTGATTCTCCCCTATGCTGCTCCCCATTTTCTTAATGATGCCCCCAACAGCGCCTTATATAATATGTCGGAGGTCTGCATTGAAAATGCCGTGGATATTCTTACTACCCTGGAACAAGAATATTTAGCCGCCCATGGCCGAACATTAACCTTAGCTCTTTTAGGAGAAGTGTTTATTGCTCCTCGTTGTCCGGACCAGGGGCAAGATATGAATTATGATTTAAAGTACAGCCCTTCTTATTACCTGCAAAATGACTTGGAAATGCTGAGAAGGATTGAGCAATTTGTCGACCAGACCAAAAACACGACTTATCCCAGCCAGTATTATTATTAATACCGTCGGGAAGCGTCTGCCAAGAGGGTGAACGGCATGTTCTATTATGAGATTGACAACCATGGCTTGATTTCCCCGTATCCCTACCCCGGTTTAAAAGAAATACCTGAACAGGCTGTTTCCGGATGCCGGGACAGGGTCTATTGGTTGTTCCATAAAAACCCGGAGGTTTTTCGCAGGAGTTTTTCCCTTGCCGATGCTTCTTTGGCCTTCCCTGAAGAGGAGGGAATCAATCTATTACTGAAACCGCGCGAAGAGAACCGTGTTTTGCCGGTCTGGCTCCAGGAAAAAATAGGCGGCGGCAAAGTAACTGCTGTCAATACGGCATATCCGCACTGGAAAAGTGTCTTAGACCATCGGCTTCCCGTAAAATGGACGGTCAATATTGCGGGCTTAGGTGACGTAGGCGGGATGCTTTTAACGGGACTGAGACTGTTGGGCGGCAAGCTCATCGACAAGATCGGCATTTACGATACGGATCTTAATAGAATAAAAAGATGGGATTATGAGGCAAACCAGGTTTTTTCCCCTTTTGCGGATGCGTGCTATCCTCAGGTAGAAGGAATAGGGGAAAACCAAGTCTTTGACTGTGATCTGTTTGTCTTTTGCGTGTCCGTGGGCGTTCCTCCGGTGGGGCAGGAGCAAAAAGACGTGCGTCTGGCCCAATTTGCCGGGAATGCCCGCATTGTCAACCAGTATGCCAAAATGGCCCGGGAAAAGGGATTCCAGGGGATCTTCGCCGTTGTTTCCGATCCGGTGGACCTCTTGTGCAAATCGGCATTTGTGTCCAGTAATACGGATGAAACCGGCAAAAAGGATTTTTTGGGCCTGGCCCCGGAAAAAATCAGAGGCTACGGGTTAGGTGTGATGAACGCCCGGGCTGTCTATTTTGCTAAACAACGGGCCGAGACCATCCATTATTTGGAGGAAGGAAGAGCCTACGGCCCCCACGGAGCAGGGCTGGTCATCGCCGACAGCATCGAAAACTATAGCGACCAGTTATCTCAGTATTTGACGGAAAAAGCCCGCACCGCAAATCTGGACGTGCGGGGCATGGGTTATAAACCCTATATCGCCCCGGCCTTGTCATCGGGAGCTTTATCTTTAATTGCCACGATGCAGGGATCCTGGCACTACAGCGCCACTTTTATGGGCGGAATCTTTATGGGAGCAAAAAACAGGCTAACTCCTTCCGGGGGGGAAATTGAAAGGCTCCCTCTGCCCGCAAGATTAATAGATCGATTGCAAGACACTTATAAAATGCTGGGGAGTCTTTGATCATGGCCCCTTATTACTTAGTTGCCCCAGGGAAAATATCACCTGCCCTGGACCGGATGATTCAAGGGATCCTGTCCGCCGCGGGGATACCTGCCGCAATCATTAAAAAAAACCGGGATTTGCCGGATTTAACGGAAAAGAAAATCGTTTTTGCCGTCCAACTGGACCAGATTGGAGAAAACCCGGGTATTTCAGGGATCCTTTCCGCCCTTTATGCCAGAGGGAACCATTCTCTTGCCGGTGCCAGCGCCATTCTTCTCATCGCCAGTCCCAATGAATTGTATACTAAAAGCTATGCCCAAAATTTGATTTTCCTTACCAACCGTTTGGGATGCAGTTTCCTGGGACACCCGCTGGTGGAAGTAACCCAGGGGTACCGGAACCTGCGCACCTGGCAAAAAGCTTTGGATCTGCCTCTGGAGCAGATTGCCCTGGAGTTGTGTAAACGGCAAGGAATCCGCTTCATCAACGACAAGCCGGCCTTAATTGAGCATCCCCGCATCTTAGCCCTCCATGCCAGTTCTCGCAAAACTTCCAACACCGTGATGCTATGGGATGAGATAAAAAAGTATCTGGATGGGTATACAACGGAGGAATTGAATGTAGAAAAGGGCATGGTGCTTGATTGCCGGGGTTGTGCCTATACGGAATGCCTGCATTACAGCCAGCAGAACAGCTGCTTTTACGGGGGGGTTGTGGTGAAAGAAATTTTCCCGGCCATTGAGAGAGCAAACGCCATTATCTGGATTTGCCCGAATTATAATGATGCCATCTCCGCCAACCTGATGGCAGTGATCAACCGGATGACGGCCCTGTATCGAAAAAAAAATTTTTATCACAAAGTGCTTTTTGCCATCATTGTTTCGGGAAATTCCGGCAGCGACGCGGTAGCAAAACAATTGATCGGCGCTTTGAATATTAATAAAGGGTTTCGCTTGCCGCCCAACTTTTCCGTTATGGCTACCGCCAATGATCCGGGCGACATTAAGAAAACTCTCGATCTGGAAGAAATGGCCAAATTATTTGCCCAAAGCCTGCTGAAGGAAATCAGGGTGTAACTGTTGACTTTAGACCTTTGACTCATGCTTGAAAGGATATTTTTGGGAGTGCTGAGATGAAAGCGAAAATTTTAGTTGTCGACGATGATCCCAATATTGTCGATCTGGTGAGAATTTATTTAGAAAAAGAAATGTTTGACGTAAAGACAGCCTACCACGGGGAAGGGGCGATGGAATTGTTTTATTCCTGGACCCCGGATTTGGTCCTGTTGGATATTATGATGCCCCAAATGAATGGCTGGGAAGTGTGCACCCAAATTAGAAAAGTAAGCCGGATCCCTGTCATTATGCTCTCCGCCCGGGGGGAGACTTTCGATAAGGTCTTGGGGCTGGAGCTGGGCGCAGACGATTATATCGTCAAGCCTTTTGACCCCAAAGAAATGGTGGCCCGGGTGAAGGCGGTCCTGCGCAGAACGACCACCTCTTTTAGCGCCCGGGAAGAAGTGGTGTTTCCCAATTTGATCATTAATAAGAGCGATTATAGCATTACTTATCAAGGCCTGAAAACCGAAATACCGCCCAAGGAATTGGAACTGATCTATTTTTTGGCCCTTCACCCCAATCAGGTCTTTACCCGGGAACAGCTTCTGGAAAAGGTCTGGGGATATGATTTTACCGGTGATTCCCGCACCGTGGATGTCCATATTAAGCGGCTCCGGGAGAAATTTACCGATGAGGCGGGCCGGTGGGAAATCAAAACGGTCTGGGGTGTGGGATACAAGTTTGAGGTGAGATAATGAGACAGACCATTTTTAAACGACTGTTTCTGACCTATGGCATCACGCTGATTATTGGCTTTGGCATCCTAGCTTTACTCCTCCTCCAATTGTTCAACCAGTATTTTATTGAAACGAAAAAACAGCTCCTGATGGACCAGGGTAAAAAAATCCGGCAAGAAATTGTCCTGGGCCTCTATACGGGACAATTGGATCAAAAAAAGCTTTTTGACGACCTGCAGATTTTGGACAAGTTTTTAAATGCCCGGATCTGGCTGGTGGACAGCCAGGGCGTGATTTTTGGGGTCTCCGGCCCCCATGAGGAAAAGTATTTGGGGAAAAAAATCGATGGCAAGCAGCTGCTCCCTTTATTTCAAGGGAAGAGCATCTTTGAAAAAGGCACCTTTGGCGGCAAGCTGGAAGAACCCTCTTTAACCGTGGGATACCCGATCTTTTGGAAAAATTTGTTTAAGGGGGGGATTCTGATTCATGCCTCCCTCCCTGAGGTGCAAAAAACCTTTGCCGATATTTACCGGCTTACGGTTTGGGCGATCCTCCTGTCCGGCCTTATCGCTTACGGGATCCTCTACATCCAAATCAGGAAAATCTCTCAGCCTCTGAAAGAAATCAGCGAAGCGGCTAAAATTATTGCCGACGGTGAGTTTCAGAAAAGATTATCCATTGAAACCGGCGATGAAATTGAAGAGTTAGGAAAAAGCTTTAACCATATGGCGGAATCCCTGGAGAAAATTGAGGAAAACAGAAGAAATCTGGTTGCCAATATTTCTCACGATCTGCGCACACCGATGACCTCCATCCGGGGCTTTATTGAAGGCATCGTGGATGGAACCATTCCCCAGGAAGAACATCAGCATTACCTGAATGTTGTTTTGGAGGAAAGTAAACGGCTGATTAAGATGACCAATGACCTTCTGGAATTAAGCAATATTCAGCAGGGACAGGTAGAAGTACGGAAGCAGGCCTTCGAACTGCATGAAACGATCCGGCGCAAATTAATTTCTTTCGAAAAACTAATTACGGAAAAAAACCTGGGTGTGACGCTGATTCTTTATGCGGATCAGGTACGGGTCTTTGCCGACCCCCTATTTGTGGAAAGAATTTTGTCCAATTTATTGGATAATGCCGTTAAATTTACCCCGGAAAAGGGAAACATTGTGATTCGGACTTCTGATGATCATGAGCGGGTAAGAGTAGAAATTGAAAATTCCGGAGTAAACATCAGCGATGCAGAAGTGAAAAAAATCTGGGAAAGGTTTCATAAGGGAGATTCTTCCCGGGGGAAATATAAAACCGGTTTTGGGCTGGGATTGGCGATTGTCAAGGAAATGGTGGGGCGGATGGAGGAAAGAATCTGGGCGGAAAGCGGACAGGGAAAATTAAAAGTGATCTTTACGGTGCAAAAGGCATAAAATTTACAATTTGTTCATATTCTGTTCAAACCTTTGGATTATAGTCTTATTAGTAAGATTCAAAGGAGGGATCCAGATGGATATCATCGATGAAAATGAAAACAGTCAGTCAGATTTTAGTGGTAAT
Organism: Candidatus Formimonas warabiya; assembly: GCF_002777255.1. Taxonomy (GTDB): domain Bacteria; phylum Bacillota; class Dehalobacteriia; order Dehalobacteriales; family Dehalobacteriaceae; genus Formimonas; species Formimonas warabiya. The sequence continues at coordinate 420,627 of NZ_CP017634.1, forward strand.
GAAGACAGTCAGTCAGATGTCAGTGGCGTGGATGAGAAAGGATTTTACCAGGAGGTCATCGTCAAAAAGCCCCGTACTTATGGGAAAAAAGCCATTGCTCTTTTTTTGGCTTTTGGGCTGCTGGCCGGAACTGGGTTTGGATTAGGCGTCAATAAACTTTTTGGCGATAGAATAACCAGTCCTAATGTTGCCTATGCCACGGAAAGTACTACAAATACCGTTACAAGTTCTTCCACCGTGTCTCCGGTCGTGCCTATTGCCAAAAAAGTTTCCCCCTCTATCGTGGCAATTGAAGTAAAATCAGCGGCAACAGACTTTTGGGGAGAACAATTTGAAAGGAAGGGTACCGGATCAGGCATCATTATCGACGCTGAAGGACATATCGTCACCAATAACCATGTGGTGGAGGGGGCTCAGGATTTAACCGTCGTCTTAAAAGACGGCAAGGAGCTGCCCGCTCAATTGGTGGGACGGGATCCAAGTTCCGATCTGGCCGTAATTAAGGTTGACAAAAAAGACCTTCCTGCTGCGGAACTGGGAGATTCATCCAAGATTGAGGTAGGAGAATTAGCCGTGGCGATTGGAAGCCCCATGGGCACGGATTTTGCCGGATCCGTCACCGCGGGAATTATCAGCGGCATCAATCGGCAGGTTTCCGTAGGAGACAAGACGATGACGCTGATTCAGACAGACGCGGCCATCAATCCGGGAAACAGCGGGGGAGCCTTAGCGAATGCAAAGGGCCAAGTCATCGGCATCAATACCGTAAAATTGGCGGATTCCTCGGTGGAAGGCATGGGGTTTGCCATTCCGATCAATGAGGCAAAACCCATTATTGATCAACTGATCAAAGAGAAAAAAATTGTCCGTCCTTATTTAGGAATTCAGGGGATTACCGTGACCAAAGAAGACGCCCAGACCTACGGATTGTCCCAAGGGGTATATGTCCATGTGGTTGCGCCCTATAGTGGCGCAGAAAAGGCCGGCCTGAAAAAAGGCGATGTGATTACCAAAATTGATGGAAAACAAATTTCAACAATTGAAGAACTTGCCAGTGAAGTTAGCAAACATCAGGTGGGGGACGTGATAAAAGTGGAAGTGGTTGGTGCCTTTGACCAAGTGAGAACCTTATCTATCAAACTAACGGAAAATCCCGATCAAGAATAAATCATAAAAGGGATGCGGGCACCGGTTGCCGGGATCCGGAAAAATCAAAAAGGCCTTAAAGGGTTCCTTTCGGGTGTGGGCAAACCCAGCCACAATCAGTAAGGAACCCCGGTAACCGGTACTCCGAAAAAGCCCTTAGGTTTTTTACACCGAAGTTTTCCGGCCCTTCGTGAGGCAGTTAGAAGCTGTTTTTCTCTGCCTCGGAGGCCTGAGCTTCATGAAAAGATTGGTCCAGACTGAGCGGGTTTTTTTTCACCGTATTCTTTTGGCTTGATGATGGTCCCATTTGGGGGGAATTCTTTGATGATGTTTTTGCCATTTTCTTATCACCTCGGATTTAGGTTCTCCCCGGAGAAAAAAATTATGTGGAAAATTCTTGGAGGGATCTGCTTTTTTGCTTGACAGAAAGATTTTCTTACGATAGTATTTCAGATACTATATAAAAAATAAGGTGTGGGTATGTGTGGGAGATTTACCTTAACCATATCATGGGATGATCTTTGCACCTGGTTTAACCTGGAACAGAGTGAAATTGAATACTTGCCCAGATTTAATATTGCACCTACGCAATCAGTACCGGTGATCATCGATCATGAGGGTAAGCGCCTTGTTGTTGCCATGCGGTGGGGTCTGATTCCCTTTTGGGCAAAAGACATGTCCATCGGCAACAAAATGATCAACGCCCGGGCAGAGACGCTGGAGGACAAGCCTAGCTTTCAGAAACTGATCCAGCAAAAGCGCTGTTTGGTGCCGGCGGATGGATTTTATGAATGGCAGAGACTGTCTGGAAGAAAGCGTCCATACCGAATCGCGCTTCATAACGGAGGTCTGTTTTCCTTTGCCGGCTTGTGGGATGCCTGGAAATCTCCGGAGGGGAAGACGATTTATTCCTTTACGATTATTACTACACCCGCGAATTCCCTGGTTGCTCCGATTCATGAAAGAATGCCGGCTATTCTCACGAAAGCGGAGGAAAAAATTTGGCTGGATCACACCGTAAAGGAAAAGGGCCGGATCAAAGAATTGCTAAAACCCTATCCGAGTGAGGAAATGACGATTTACGAGGTGTCACCACGGGTAAATGCACCGGGAAACGATTTCCCTGATTGTGTGATACCCGTTCAGAAAATTTTCGAGTAATAAAAAAATATGCCGCCGGGAGGCGACAAAGGTATCGGTTTCAGCCTGTTCGTGCCTGATTTCTCAGGATCTGGGACCATCGTCTTGCATATTGTCCTGATTGTTTCCAGGCCTATTTTCTTGGTAAGAACTTTCCTTTTCTGATCTAGTCGGGTTTAGTCCTTTAATTTTCCCTTCGTTTACTTCTTTTATGGCTTCCTCCAGCGTCATGTTTCTTTCGTCATCTACAATCAGGTTTGACATTTGATTATGATCATTTTCCCGGACTCTTCTAACTTTTACCAACTGCATCACCTCGCGTTTTTTCTTACTCATCTGCAATTTATTCTCTCCCAAAAGCAGGAGATTATGATCGTGTTCCGGCATGATGGCTTTTATTTTCTGGTTTTGCAGGATATTTTAAGCTGTTTTGGGATAAATAATATCTTATGACATATATTTACTGTTTATAATCCTTTATAGTAAGATTAAAATTGAATATATATGCGAAAAAATAATTGAAAGGGGATGAGCAAATGGAAGTAGTAGAACACAAACAATATCCGAAATTTGCTGTTTTAGGTGCCGGACACGGAGGCACTGCGATGGCGGGACACCTGTCTTTAATGGGTTTTGATGTCAGCCTCTATAACCGGGGGCCGGACCGGATTATGGCGATGCAGGCAGGAGGAGGCCTGGAAATTATTACGGATAATGATTTAATTCCCCGGGGTTTTGCGGAAATTGAAATTGTCACATCGGACCCGGCCAAGGCGATTGCGGGAAGAGACATTATCATGGTTGTTGTTCCTGCTACAGGCCACCGGTATATCGCTGAACAAATTGCGCCGCACCTGGTCGACGGACAGTTTGTCATCCTCAATCCGGGACGTACAGGAGGCGCTCTGGAGGTATTACAAGTATTGCGGGACTCGGGATGTAAGGCCGAGATTGTTGTTGCCGAAGCGCAAACCCTCCTGTATGCGAGCAGATCTGTTAACCCTGCCCAAACCACGATTTTTCGCTTGAAAAACAGTATTCCGGTAGCGGCTTTGCCCGCCCACAGTACCCCGGAAGTAGTGAAAGCGCTTCGAGTCGCTTTTCCCCAATTTGTACCGGGTGATAATGTGATGAAGACCAGTCTTGACAATATCGGCGCCATATTTCATCCGGCTGTGACTACTTTGAATGCCGGGAGAATTGAAAGTACCAACGGCGATTTTGACTATTATACGGAAGGAATTACTCCCTCCGTGGCCCTGATCCTGGAGAAAATGGACCAGGAACGTGTTCATGTGGCAGAGTCCTTGGGATTTAGAGCGATGACCGCCCGGGAATGGCTGTATATTGCCTATGACGCTGCGGGACGCACCTTACACGAAGCCATGCGGGCCAATCGGGGTTACGACGGCATCAAAGCCCCTAAAACGGTGTTTCACCGCTACATCAGCGAAGATATACCGATGAGCCTTGTTCCCATCGCTTCTCTGGGCCGCCTGGGAAATGTACCCACGCCCACCATCGATGCTATTATCCTGCTGGGATCTACCCTCCACCAGACTGATTATTGGGCCCAAGGGCGAACGGTCGAGCGGATGGGGCTTGCCGGCATGTCGTTAAAGCAACTCAGAAGGTTTATTATTGACGGAGAAAGATAGATAGATAGGAGGGGTTGTCATGGCAACAATTATAGCCGGAGCGATAGGAAACTGTGTCCATGTGGCAGGAGTAGTCCAATTTCTGCGCATTGCTGAAGAACTCGGTTACCAAACTTATTTTCTGGGAGCAGCGGTTCCTGTTGAGGAATTTGTGGCTGCGATTCGCCGGCACAATCCTGACATCGTCGGGGTAAGTTTCCGTCTTACCCCGGAAGTTGCAGAAAGATTATTGAATGAATTAAAGGACAGGATGGAAAAAGAACAGTTAGGGGAGAAAAAGTTCGTTTTTGGCGGAACTCCTCCTGTTTGTCAGATAGCAGAACAATCAGGCCTCTTTGACCGTTGTTTTTCCGGTTTGGAAAATGTCAATGACGTTTTGTTATATCTGGGGGGCGGCAGCAAAGATCACAAAAAAGAGATCATCGGGGATGATCTGCCGGGCCGGCTAAAGGCGATGCATCCATATCCCCTGTTGCGGCACCATTTCGGGCTGTCTGATCTGGAAATCACCATCAAAGGTGTGGAAGAAATTTCCCGGTCCGGTATTCTCGACATCATTTCTTTAGCCCCGGACCAGAATGCGCAGGAGTCCATGTTTCGCCCTCAAGAAATGGATCCCATGCTGGATGGAGCCGGAGGCGTGCCGGTCCGGTCCCGGGAGGATCTGGTGCGCATAAAGGCCGCCAGCCAGACCGGAAACCGTCCCCTTCTGCGCATCTACAGCGGTACCAGGGATTTAATCCCCTGGGCTGAGCTGGGGGCAGAAACAATCAACAATGCCTGGGGAGCGATTCCCCTTTGTTGGTATAACGCTTTAGACGGCAGATCCAAACGGAGTCCTGAGGAAGCAATCTGTGAAAACCAGAAAGCCATGGGCTGGTATGGAGCGCGGGGGATTCCCCTGGAAGTGAATGAAGCGCATCACTGGAGCCTGCGGGATGCTCACGATACCATCGCGGTAGTCATGGCCTATCTTGCCGCCTATAATGCCAAAGCCCGGGGGATAAAAACTTATGTAGCCCAGTATATGTTTAATTCGCCCCCCATGATCACACCGGCCATGGATCTGGCGAAAATGCTGGCAAAAATCGATTTGATCGAGTCGCTGCACGACGAAAACTTTGTCTCATACCGGCAGGTCCGGGCGGGACTGCTCCACTTGTCTCCCCGGGAAAACGTAGCCAAAGGGCAACTGGCCGCTTCCACCGCCTTTGCCTTACAGATAAAGCCTGATATTGTTCATGTGGTGGGGTATTGTGAAGGAGATCATGCTGCTACGGCCCCGGATGTGATCGAAAGCTGCGAGATTGTTCATGGCGTCCTGAAGAATTGTCTGGGGGGCCAGCCGGATTACCTTTCGGACCCTGCTGTGATTCAGCGTAAAAATGAGCTTTTGGAGGAAGCCCAAGTACTCCTCCATGCCATTCAAGAAATGGGAGATGGGAAAGAGGATCCCTTTACCAGCCCCCGGGTACTGGCCCAGGCCATTCAACTGGGCGTCCTTGATGCCCCCCACCTCAAAGGCAATCCCTATGCGGCTGGAAAGGTAGAAACCCGTTGTATCGGCGGAGCACTCTATGCCTGGGATAAAAAAGCTGGCCGCATCATCAAAGAAACAGAACGGTTGGCCCAGGTTATTTAAGAAAATATTAATTTAGTTTTTTCGATGAAATTTCGACAAATTTTTCTGCCTCGACATGGTATGATATAATCTGTTAGGAAGGCAGAAGGAGTGTTCAGAGATGTCGGTTTGTTTGGATAAAACTTGTCCCATGGATCTGTTGGAATTAGAAAGAGAAACATTACACCGCATATTGGAATCAAATGAATTTGACTTGCAAAATAAAAATATATTAAAAGCAAGCCAGAGAATGGACCGGGTCATTCTTTACTGGTATCACAGTAAGAAGGCAACCCTGAAACAAAAGAGCACCATGGTCAAAAATACAGACCGGATCAATGCGCCTTTCAGGGGATAAGGTAAAATCTGAAGAGGACTCTGCAGAACAAACAGAGTCCTCTTATTTATTAGCGCCAGGTCCCGCCAAGCCAGATCCCGGCTCTTATGGGTTTTCCCGGTAACCGGATCCTGAGTCCCGAATTTCTCAATCTAAGTATTTGGCTGCATCCGGTTTGGCGTCCGGGTTGGGGTCAACCCAACAGGTTCTTTCATAGGTATCGTTGATCTCATTTCCTGAAAGACAATGGGCATCCGACTCACCTGCAGTTGAAACGACTTGAGAGAAATTTACGCAATGTTTACATAATTTTGCTTTGCGCCGGTTTATTAAATAACGTCCACATTGGGTGAGCCAGTTAATGTTAATATGATCTTCCGTACACAGTCCGTTGTCATCACAACTCCGGCAATACTGCATCGCACATTTAACCTTAGGCATCCATATTCCCCCTTTTTTTGACTATAATGGGTTCCCAACGTGATTCTTAAAAAAAATGAACCTAGAACCAACTTTCTATAAAAAGTATTAAACGCCGCTTTACTTTTTCCTGCCGGCTCTAAAAGAAAAGTCCCTGCAGCTATTCTTCATGCCCAGTTTATTATATGGGAAGAGTGATTGATGGGTTCGGCTTATTTTGAGCAGCCTGAAAAAGAGATCCTCATCTGTTTTCCGGGAGGATCGCATCAAATGCATAACATACTGTTATATAGAGACCGGATGGCATCACTTGGCTCAATCCCTAATTCTGTTTTAAACAATTCTTGCATGGACTGATAATGGGTGACGAATGCGGCCCGGTCCTTCTTAATAAAATACAGTTTTAAGAGCATTTCGTGGATCGACTCGTCGAAATGGGATTTTCCTAGAATGCTATGAAGGATTCTTTCCGCGGCAGTGTGATCATTTTTCTTCATGTAATACTTTACCAGAGAAGTTGCTAGCTTGTAATATTTTTTTGCATAGACCTCTCTTTGGGATAAGGACCAAAGGTAGTCGTGATCTTCCAAATAATCATTTTTGTACAGAGAAAATGCTTTTTCATATTTTTCTACGGCATCTTCCGTGATCACATAATTAAAATCAACGATGGAATCAAACACCAGGATATCGGTGTATATATGGGGGAGACTCATCCAATAGCAGCCGTTGATAAATTTAATCTCAAATTTGATCTGGGCCAAAGTTAATACCTTTTTCAGCTTGTAAATGGTGGTATGAAGATGGATGTCTATTTTTTCAATGTCGCATTCAGGCCAGAGCGCTTCGCAGATTTTCCATTTGGGCACTTCTTTTTCCAAATTCTGCAGCAGATAAGCAAAAAGTTCTTCCGTTTTTGAAGTGCGCCATTTTACAGGCTCCTCACTGGCAGGTCCATATACGGATAATTTTCCGAAACAATAAACCCGGCCGTTTAAAAAATGATGGGGAGGAGCGGAGGAAAATCCTTTTCTTTTCATGAGCCGGGCCACAGTCTGCTCCACATCTTCCAGCAGAAGGGGTTTTAATAGGTAGTCCAGCGCGTTGACCCGAAAGGCGTTCAAGGCATATTGGTTATAGGCGGTGACAAAGATGATTTCCAGATCAGGGTTGAAGACGAGAAATTTTTCCGCTAACTCCAAGCCGTTTATTTCCGGCATTTCAATATCCAGAAAGGCTACATCAGGATTTAAAAATTGCATGCCGTCTAAAGCATCCGCCCCGCTGAGAAAGCCGCCCAGGACAGTCACCTGACCCGTTTTTTCCAATAGGATCCTGAGTACATGGACGGCAGGTTCTTCATTATCGACGATGATTGCTTTTAACATGAGACAATACGACCTCCAAATCTATGATATATCCATACCGGCCGCGGATAAAAGAGTCGTGTAATTTTTTGCCGGGATACTGAACGATACTGTTGTGCCCTGGCTTTTTTCACTTGAAATATCCAGCGCTGTCCCGTACAAGTTCAAAAGCCGGCGATTAATATTGGTCAAACCCACACTGCCGCTTTCCGGTTTGGCGTTTCTTAAGCTCTCCAATATAGGGGCGGGAATGCCGATGCCATTGTCTATTACTTGAATATTAATCCGTTCTTCCTGAAACAGCAAGCTCAAAATAACTTTTCCGCCCAGATTCCTTTTCATCAAGCCGTGCCGGATGGAGTTTTCCACTATAGGCTGGATGGTAAGGGGGAGAATGCTGTATTTTAAAGCGGCGGGGTCAATATGGTACTCCACCTCGAGCTGTTTGCCAAACCTGGCTTTTTCAATGGCTACATAGGCTTGCACAAGCCGGAGTTCTTTTTCGATGGGAATAAAGGAAGAGGTGCTGGTAAAATCAACGTGGCTTCTTAAGAATACCCCTAATTCTCCCAGCAGTTCTCCGGCTTTAGTGGGATTGGTATAGCAAAAGGAGCGCAGGGTATTTAAAGCATTGAAGAGAAAATGGGGCCTGATTTGGGCCTGCAAAAAAGCGGTTTCCTTCTCAAAAAGCAAGTCCTTTGATTTCTTCAGTTGAACCAGGGTGTGCACGCGACATTTCAGTTCTCCGACTTCAAAGGGTTTTTCCAGAAAGTCGTTGGCCCCGGCCTTAAAGCCGGCTTCTAAATCTTCCGGAAGGGCTTTCGCGGTAAGGAGAAGAATGGGAAAATCAAGAGGGGAGTAGCGTTCTCTGATTTTCCGGCATACTTCATAGCCGCACATGCCGGGCATCATGACATCAAGGATGCACAGATCGTACTTTAAGGCTCCCTCAAGGAGATGCAAGGCGGCTGCTCCGCTTCCCACCGCAGTAACATTGTATTTACAGACCGTGAGGATATTCAGCAGGGCTTTTAGGTTGGAGTATTCATCATCCACGATCAGGACGGAAGAATCCCCACCGACATTTACCGTATAGGGCAGATTGCTGTCCCGGACAGAAGCATAGAGGATCTCCTGCCCTCCCATTTTGTTTGATGGGGCGATCTCCCTGTTTTTTCCCTTTTTGGCCCGGGGTAAAGAAAAAGTGAAAGAGGAACCCTTCCCAGGCTGGGAGGCAGCAAAGATCTTTCCCCGATGAAGCTCCACCAGCTGCTTGGTGACGGACAGGCCCAAACCGGCGCCCGTGGTCTCCGGACTAATGGAGGCAAGCTGTTCGTAAGAGCTGAAGATATCTTTCAACTTGTTTTCCGGAATGCCGATGCCGCTATCCCGCACTTCAATAAAGGCAAATTCTCCTTCCAGGTAGCTGCTGATGGTGATGGTTCCTTGAGGAGTAAATTTGATCGCATTGTCCAATAAATTGGAGATAATTTGCTTCAGCCTGTTTTCATCGGCGAGAACAATGCAGGTATCCGGCCGTATGTTGTTTTCGATGTGCACAGGCTTGCCTGTGATCAAATACCGAAAAATATCCGCCGCGGATTCCACCACTTGATGGACATCGATGCTGCTCAGGTTTAAGGTAAGATCCATCACTTTCAATTTTGAGTAATCTAAAAGATCATAGAGCAAGATGGAAAGGCGCTTGCCGATACTGGCGATGAGTTGGACATCTTCCGCTTGGGCCCCATTCAACCTGCCTCCTGATCCCTCTAAAAGAGATTGAGAAATATTGATGATGCCGTTTAAAGGGGTTTTCAACTCATGGGATGTTTTCGCAAGGAAATCGTCTTTCTGCTTGTCTAGAGCAGATAGCCTTTCACTAAGCTGTTCTACGGTTTTATAGTAATTTTCGTATTTCTCGGACATGAAGAGGGCCAGGGACAAGACGAAGATAGGCTGAAATACCGGCAGGAAGATATTAGATTCAAGAGCCCAAACAATATTGCACAGCCCCATAAGGAAAAGGATCGAGGAACTGATAATCGCCGTATAGAGATAGTATTTGCCTTCCACTTTTACATAAGCTTGTTTGTAGATGATATATACTACTGCCGATATGATATAAATATTTCCGGCGCAAAAGAGAATATACGTATAATGCCATAAGTAAAAATTGGTGAAACAAGTTAATAGAATAAAAAACAGGGAAAGGGCAGCAGTTATGATTTTTGCTTTTCGGGCATAAGTAGCATTAAAAGCATGATAGACACAGTTAAACAGCGCGTAGAAACTTAATATCAGGGAAAGAACCTGGATTTTTACCGAAGCATTGTAGGAGAGGCTGGCTAAGACATAATTGAGAAGAACCTCGGAGCAGGTACTGTCGTGTATGGCGGAAAATAAGCAATAAACAGCAAAAAACAGCACTTCCAGCCGGTTTTTTCTCTGAAAGCTTAAACCTAAAAAGTAGAGGGCGATAAAAATCATGCCTGAGATCAGGGCGGCATCGATAAAAAAATTATACAACCGTAATGCGGTGATCGATTTCTCATTGCCGAAATATATTTCGTAATAAATGCCGCTATAAGAGGAAATGTAATTGGCTACCTGAACCAGTATTTCAGCTTCATTTTTGGTAATAGAGAAATAGCCGGTATCCGCGCAGTATTTATGCACCGTGTTTTCCGGTGCGTTCCCCGGGTTACCGCATGTTAAGACTTGTTGCCCATCCACAAAGATGCGGGCGGATGCATAGATGCTGGTGATTTTGATGCCATAGCTGCCTTTTGCGTCAGGAAGTAATATTTTCAGCCGGTAAGTGGCGGTTCCATGGGTGGGCACTTTGTTTGCGCCGATTTGGTACGAGGTCCATCTGGCCGGAACATGCTGGATGGTTTTTCCGTCCGGCTGCTGATTTTTAAAATCTGCAGGCGTCAGCAGCTTTCCAAAATAAAATTCCCATGCTCCATGCAGCTTTACCGGGCCATCTTTATCCCTGTCCCAATTTGTCAAATCCAAGGTGCCGTTTACCGCTTGGGGTCCTTTCGACGATATCAGGCGCATACCCGGAACCGCAATGCTTGCCGCCATCAGCAGCAGCATAAAATAAAAAAAGAATTTTTCCCCGTTCCTATTTTTTGCAAGGGATACCATGTAAAATCCTCCAAATACCACCTTTATACATATTCTATTATATTATGGAGGATTTAAACAGACTATCTACCCTTATTTCCCAATAATATAATATTCAGAAAATGTACGGAATCCATTGATATAAGTGATATAATGAAGTAAAATCAGCAAAGAGTACCCAAAACGATGGGATCACAAGTACATTGGGAAGAGGAGACAAAAATGAGTAATTCATTAAAAAGTTTTGCATGGAAAGATATTGGCGATATTGCCAAAGGCAGGCCTACCATGGGTGTAAAAATGCATGTGGCTGTTTATCGGATGTTTCAGTATTCTCTTCGCAATGTTCTGGAAAATAAATATGGCAAGGATGCGATAAAGCATATATTAGTGGAAGCGGGCCGGGTCTCAGGCATAGAATTCTGCACCCACCTGCTGGATATTGATTTGGCCCCCCCTGATTTTTTTGACGCCCTTAAGCAAAAGATGGAAGAACTGGGCATCGGCCTATTGGAGGTTGTCCAGGCCGATTTTGAAAACTTGATATTTATTCTTACCGTGTCTGAAGACCTTGATTGCTCGGGAGTGCCGGTTAGCGGAGAAACGGTTTGCCATTATGACGAAGGCCTCGTGATGGGCATTCTGGAGAAATATACCGGGAAACAATTTGTGGTGAAGGAAACCGATTGCTGGTCAACAGGCCATTGGGCCTGCAGGTTTCATGTGGTGGCCATCTGACAAAAAGGACAACATGGGCTCTTTTACAGGAGTGTTGTCCTTTTTTCACTTTTATACGCTTATGATACTTTAAACCCTTTCACCTGGGTATGCAGTTCCTCGGATAAAATTGTCATTTCTGTCGCGGAAGAGGCAATCTCTTCAATTCCTGCCGCACTTTCTTCCGTTACCGTCGTTAATGGTCTTTATTTCCGGAATCCTTTCTTCTTAGGGTCAGCTATGCATAAAGTTGATAAAATCCATTGAGGCATGAGGGTCAAATTGGGTGCCGGCACGCCGTGCCAGCTCATCGACCGCTTCCTCATGGCTGAGCGCAGTTTTAAAAGGCCTGTCGTGGGTGATGACATCATAACTATCCACCAAAAAGAATATTCTTGCCAGCTGAGGGATCCTTTTTCCCTTAAGTTTTAGGGGATATCCGCTGCCATCCCAGTTTTCGTGGTGGGATAAAATCAATTCAGAGATAAAGGTGATTTCCGGGATAAGCTGGGCGATGCGGTAGCCGTATTCGGGATGTTTTCTTATTTCCAGCCATTCTTTTGGGGAAAGGGGAACAGGCTTTTTGATAGTATCTTCGCTGATACGGACCATACCGATATCGTGAAACCAGGAAAGCTTATTTAGGGCATCCTGTTCATTTGCGCTTAAATTGAGGTATGAGCCAAATTTAGTGCACAGCAAGCCCACACGTGTACAATGCTCCATCATGAAAGGGTTTTTGTGATAAATGATTTTCTCAAAAGAATCGAGGATTGATGTGCGCACAATTTTCTCTTCAAAAAGCTTGCTGGAATACATATGATCTTCCGCATCTTTGATCACTCCGAATAGATCCTGGCCCCGATCCGTTTTTGTGGCAACTCCCAGGGCAATACTTGGCTTAATGGGGTCATCTCCGGCGCCGGTACATGTTTCTTTTACGCGATTAAGCAATTTTAAAGCATTTTCATAAGTAGTGCCGGGAAGCAGGACGGAAAATTCATCGCCGCCCCAGCGCGCAATGATCTCTTTTTCTCTGAATGATTTTTTCAATATGGATGCGACATTTTTCAACAGCCGATCTCCCGCCTCATGTCCGAAGGTATCGTTTGTCAGCTTTAACCCATTGACATCTCCCATCATGATGGAAAGAGGCAAGTGCCTTTCCGTATCCAAACGCGCCATCTCTTCCTCAAAAAATGCCCGATTGTATAAACCTGTAAGCTTGTCATGAAAGGTGAGATAGCGCAGTTTTTGAATGCTTGCCTCCTTTAAATTGCTGTGCTGCAGGCTAATGGGGTTCTGGTCGGAGCCGACAAGGAGATTTTCTAAATGGGACTGATACCCTTTCATTTGCGCCTCTAAGCCTTTTTGTTCTGTGATATCGTGGAGCATGATCCCCAAAAAGATATTTCCAAATGTAAATGCCGTGATCCGGTACCACTTTTGAGACCGGGTAGTATAAAATTCTGTTAAATACTTCCTTTCCATAATCATGGTATGAAAAAGAAAGGAGGAAAAATCCGTTGTTTTTCGGTTCTGTTTTATGATTAGCTCTGAAGCGTTTTTCCCGATCAAAGCTTTCTTATTCAGACCGATCACTTGTTCAAAGGCCTGGTTCATGCCGAGGAAAATAAAATCTCTTGGTTCGTTCAGATGGTTAAAAACCAATTCTGCGTAGGCCATGCCGTGGGGCATCCCTTCCATTATTTCGGATAAATTGATTTTTGGGAGTTCATTTGTTTTCATTAAATCACAACCTTTATGCAGATGCTTGCCCAGGATGACATCCCATTTGCCGGGTGTTTATTGGATTCTCTGCGTAATTTGTATCATCCATTGAATGGCCTCTAAATAAATCTCTGTAATTTTTTTGGTGTCCACGTGCAGGTCTTTTGCCAAGTCCTCCACATTCTGCCAATGGCCCTTTTCATACTCTAGGAGCAGCTGGTAGCTTTGGGCAATTTTGCTGTCATCGTCCTTATAGAGGAGTGTATTCTTCACTTCATCAGCAATAGGGATTTCTTCAAAGACCTTTTCCAAGGGACAGCCTGATAAAACATCCAGCATAGACAAGATTCCTACCGTCATGAACTCAGATTTGCTATTTTCCATGCCAATAATGGGGGAAAATGATTCCATAAATTTGGCCCGAACCATGCAATAATTAATAGCTTCGGTATGTTTCCCCTCCGCAAGATTTCTGAGTACGGCAATATAACACCACTTCCTTAAATCCTCCAACCCGATTCTGACCAGAGCCTGCCTGATTGATTTCACTCTCGTACCCCTGCTGAAAAGTACGGAGTTAACGATCCGCAACACCTCATAGGAATAAGCCGCATCCATTTCAATTACATTGGCAAGTACGCCAAAATCAATGACTTTGGCATTGATCGCTTCGATCAAGCGCATTTGGTTTAATTTAGCCGGGGGGATAATATTTCTGGACAGCATCACCGGTTTGGCAAAGAAATATCCTTGAAAATAGGTGTATCCCATGCGCACCGCTTTTTCAAACTCTTCTTGTGTTTCAATTTTTTCTGCCAGAAATTTTATTCTTTCATTGCGGAACCGCCGTATGATCGAGGCTTTTTCTGCGTCGGAGGAGGATAAAAAGTCAACTTTTACAATATCTGCCAGTTTGATTAAAGGGGTGTATTCCGGTTTGAAAATAAAATCATCCAGGGCAATGGTGTAGCCGGCGTCTTTCAGGTTTTTACAGGCGCAAATAATTTCTTCGTGAGGAACCACCGTTTCCAGAACCTCCACTACCAGAGAATCCGAAGGTAACAGGGTGGCAATTTCCTGGGTGAGAAGATTGTCCGTAAAATTGACAAAAGTTTTTTTATCCCCTGTAAGCGTATGAAATCCCAAGGACAGAAAACCCCCCAAAATGACATTCGAGCTTGCCATATCTCCATCCGCGGAAATATAGGCATTTTGCTCTGTTTCCCGATAGAGCAATTCATAGCCATACACTTTTTTGTTTTTATCAAAAATAGGCTGCCGGGCAATCAACATGTCCATAGATTTTCACATCCTTCCTGAAGGACTAAGATTTATTATTATTATAGTCCTTGATTCTGGACATTTTCTGAACATGTCGTTATATTCTGATTGAAAAGGAGCTAAAGGTTTAGTTTTGTAATTGGAAAATTTTTTACAAGATATGGTGGATGAATGTAGCCTATACTGAAAATTGATATGAAGATCTATGTCAAGGGACCTGTCCCCATGACAAACCAACCGGAAAAAATAGAGGGAAATATTCCTATTGGTCGAATCTTTCCTATACAATGAGTTTGGAAATCATTATTTATCTTTTTCTATCATCTGATCGGATTTGAAAAAATAAACTCCCTAATGGGGGAGCCGATTATGATGGTTGGTTTCGAGGAGGAACAGTGATGCGGTTTTTGATTCCGGCACTTTTGTTTGCAATAGGTCTTGCTGCAGGTTTATTGATCGCGAATTATGTCATGAAAAAGAAAAAGTAAGCATATTATTGGAAAATCTACAATACTGAAAGCTTAATTATTTCAAGATTTGGCATCGGTGATCATGTGATCACCGATGCCAATATTGAGGGATTGGCCGATTAACACGTCTTTTTTACACAGTCTGCCTTACCAGGGATTTATCTTCATGATTCAGCGTCGATTTCTTTTTAAACCTCTTCTGACGCCTATCATCTAAAATGCTATAAACAACCGGAACCAGGAACAGGGTGACGAAGGTTGCCGCCAGTAAGCCCCCGATCACGACGATAGCCAGGGGAGCGTTGGTCTCGCTGCCTTCTCCCAATCCCATCGCCAGGGGTATCATGGCCAATATGGTAGCCAAGGCGGTCATTAATATCGGCCTGAGTCTGAGCCGGCCGGTCTCCAACAAGGCAGCAGTCCGCTCCATTCCTGCAGCAAGCAGGTGCTTCAGATAATCAACATAAACAATGGCGTTGGCTACGGCGATTCCTACCAGCATAATGAGCCCGATAAACGCGTTGACGCTGAAGCTTGTTCCCGTTACCAGCAGCGCCAAAACCACCCCGATGATAGCACCGGGAAGAGAAAACAGGATCACAAATGGGTCCAGGAAGGACTCATACTGCACCACCATCACCACGTAGACGAGCATAATCGCCATGAGAAGGGCCAGAATCAAACTGGAAAAAGCTTCTGCCATCTGTTCATTCTCTCCGCCATAGTCGATGGTGTATCCTGCCGGCAGCTTAATGGTATTTACTCCTGCCTGAATATCCTGGGTAACACTGCTCAAATCTCTATTTAACAGATCGCAGGAAATCGTCCCTTGGCGGGTCTGATTTTCCCGGTCTATTTGCACCGGTCCGGTTGATAACTCAAAACTGGCCACTTCAGATAAGGGAATGCTGTTGCCCTGAGCGGTGAGGATGGGCAAATCTTTCAGCGTATCCATATCGCTGGTTTCTTTGCTGGTACTGGTTACTGTGACATCGATTTCATCTCCCTCGAGACGAAATCTGGATACAACCGACCCGTCAATGGCAGCTTTGATTTCGCTGGAAACCTGCGCCGGCGTCAACCCGAAATCCATGGCCCGCTGACGGTTGATGCGCAGCTGAACTTCCGGATTCCCATCTCCCAGCGAGGAAGCCACGTTACGCGTTCCCGGCACCTTTGCCACAATGCCTTCAATCTGTTTGGACAGGCTACGCAGCGTATCCAGATCATCGCCCCGAATGTTGACCGCGATAGCGCCTCCCGAACTCGATGATGACAGGCCGCTGCTTACGCTTACGGTACTTTTGGCGCCGAAGATGTCCTTAAGTGATTCCCTGATTTCTTCAGCGACTTGTTCCACGCCTTTCCGTTCGCCTTTAGGGATGAGCTGCACCCGAAATGAGGCTTCATTGGATGCAGCACCCATCATGGCCATTTCTCCTGAGCTGCCCACGGTAGTATAGACAATGTCAACGGCCGGGTTTTTCAATAGTTCCGCCTCCACTGTCTCGGCCAGCTTATCCACATCCTCGAGTTTCGCTCCCTTGTCCGCTTCAAGTGTCACCTCAACCTCACCTGAATCAGACGGCGGCATAAACTCAGCACCAATCTGAGGGACCATAGCCAGGGATAAGACGATTAATACCACCACACTGAATATTACACTGCGTCTATGGCCCAGTGCCCAGCGCAGCCCTATTTTATATTTTTCGCCCAGATTGTCCAGCCATTCTCCCAGGCGATGGAACTGTCTGCTTAGGAAGAACTTACCGGTACCTTTCTTTACCATCGCCTTGTCCGTCAGCATACGGGAAGACATAAAGGGAACCACCGCTAAGGATACCATCAAGGAACAGGCGATGGCTACACAAATCGTAAGGGCTAGAGGCTTGAACAAGACCCCGCTGATCCCTTCGGCCAGACCAATGGGCAGGAATACCGCGATCAGGGTTAAGGTGCTTGCCAAAACGGCTCCGCCTACTTCCGCGGTTCCCTTTAAGGCAGCTTCGGGGGCGGACAACCCCAGGTCCCGATGACGATAGATGTTTTCAAAAACCACAATGGAGTCGTCGATCATTCGCCCTACCCCCAGGGCCAGACCTCCGAGCGTGAGGAGATTCAGGGTGCTGCCGTTGTAGAACAAGACGATAAATGTGGCGAGCAGAGATAGGGGGATGGCGATGCCGACAATGGCCGTACTGCGCAGGTTGCGCATGAACAGGAATATAATCAGGACCGCTAAAACCGCGCCTTCCGCCAACGTTCTGGTAGTGCTGTTCAGCGATTTATTGATATTATCCGACTGATCCATGACGATCTCTACATTAATTTTGCCCCCAAGTTCGTTCCGGATTTTTTCCATTTCTTCTTTCACCTTGGTGCAGGCTTCCACCGTATTGCCGTCTGTCGCCTTCTGGACCAGCAGGCTTACCGCCGGTTTTTTGTTTACCCGGGTAAGCTGTTCCACTTCTTTATAGTCTTCACTGATTTCGGCAATCTCTTTCAGTTGAATTTTATTGCCGTTGGCAGCTGTGAGGGCCACCTCGCCGACAGCGTCCACGCTCTCGAATTCCTGCAGACTACGGACAAAATACTCTCGTTCTCCATAAGAGATGTCTCCGCTGGACATGTTGTAATTCTCTGCCGCCAGAAAACTGCCTATCTGGGTCAGGCTCAAACCGTAATTTTGAGCCTTTACCGGATCAACCGCCACTTTCACTTCCCGTTCAAGCCCTCCCAGAACAGTCACGGAAGCTACCCCTGAAATACGCGATAACCGGGGTTCAATGTCATCTTCCGCAACACTTTGCAGTTGAGCCAGAGACAACTGGTCGGAACCAATCGCCACCGCGATGACCGGCATGATATTGGGGTTAATCTTCATCACCATCGGTTTATCTGCATCCTCTGGAAGATAGCTTTCCGCCATTGAGATCTTATCTCGAATATCGGCCATAGCGCTGTCCATATTGGTTCCATAGTTGAAGCCGATAATGACGATAGACGAATTGGCGCTGGACTGAGACATTAAGGTATCAATGTCACTGACGGTGGCAACCACATTCTCAATCGGTTTGCTAACCTGCTCTTCAATTTCTTCAGGGCCGGCTCCTGAATAGGTGGTCATCACAATTGCGTAAGGCAAATCCATTTCAGGCAGCAGATCGGTACGCATCTGGACTACGCTCATTACGCCGATAATGGAAAGCGCTGCAATCAGGATAATGATCGTTGCCGGCCGGTTTATTGAAAATTGGGCAATTCTCCTGATCATTTCGCAGTTCCCCCATCACTAAAATTCAGCACGCTGGTTTCATCAATGAGGGTGTTGCCTTTGGTGACAACCTTCTGTCCTGCCTGAAGACCTTCGGTGATCTCAGTATAGGTCCCATCATTGAGTCCGGTTTGAACGACTACCGCTTGCGCACGATTTTCCCCGTTCACCACATAGACGACACTTTCCCCGCTTTTAGGCAGGACTGCGTCCATCGGAATAGCGATAACACCTGCCCGGTGCTCTGTCCCCAGCATCACCTCGGCAAACATACCGGATTTCACCTGGGCGGCTCGATTATTGGGTAGGGCAACCTTTACCGGATAAGTACGCGTAACCGGATCAGCGACGGAGGCCACACTTTTGACAGTACCGGTAAACGGTTCTTCGCTAATGGCTTTGATCCGCACTTTGACGGCTGTCCCGGCTTGAACCGACGATACGTCGGATTCACTGACCTTAACCTCCACTTCCAAATCCGCGGTTTTATTGATGACCGCAACCGGGCTCTGCAGACTGGTCATATCTCCCACCGAAACATCGACACGCCCCACGATTCCGTCCATGGGACTGGTAATCTCGCAATCGGCCAAATTCTCCTGGGCCAGACTAAGTGCGGCCTGCGCCTGCGCTATGCCCGCTTCTGCAGCACCGGTGTTCAGGGCATCATACTGAGCCTGGGCTGTTTCAAGTGCCTGTTTGGAAGTAGCCCCTGCATTGTAAAGCTCTTGAATCCGTTCATAATTGCTCAAAGCTGTCTGCCGCTGAACCTCATTTGCTGCCTGTGCGGCCTGGGCAGAAGCTAACGCCGCTTTGGCCTGCTGGACGGCTACATCCAGCTTACTCGGGTCTAAACGAATAATCACTTGCCCCTGCCGAACCGCCTGGCCTTCGGTCACATAAACCTCTGTAACCCGGCGTGATAGCTTGGGGATAACTTCCTCTTCAAGATTTCCTTTCACCTTGCCGGAATAGCTTGAATATCTGGTGATATCCATTGTTTTTACAACTGCTGTTTCCACGTTTATTACATTTTGTGCCTCTTCCTGGGGCTTTTCACCACAACCGCTGGTACCTATGAGTAGCGATATGATTACCAGCACGAACATGATATGATGATACCTTGTTTTCACCCAAATTCTCTCCTTTAATCATTAATTATTCATTATGAACGCATGGCAACTTTCTCATCGCGGCAAGGGATTCCCATTCCCTCAGAAGCTTTTTCCCTTTTTCAGGACATCGTGAAGAACGGTAAGGCCCGCCAGCATAGACTCTATCTGGGCATCGGGAATCTCGTTCAATAGGTTGGTAAACTGCTCCTCCAGGTAAGCCCTGATGTTCCTCCAAAGATCGGTCCCGGAGTCGGTAAGAAAAATTCGGGTCAGCCGCTGGTCGTTTTTATCCGGCCGTTTATCCACCATCCCCCTGAAACTCAGTTCTTCAATCGTGGTAGAAATATACGACTTGACAAGCCCGCTTTGCCTTGACAGCTCGCTCACCGTTATTCCCGGCTCCTTCTCAATCTGAGCCAGGATCATCAGGTGCGTCCCGGGCAGATTGTACCGCTTGAGCATCTCCTTGTTGTGCTCCATCAGCCGGATATGCACCACCTCAAACAGGTCCATCAGTTGTAAACGTAACCGTGGGTCCATTGAATTTTCACCTCTGTTCCATTTAATTTTAGTAAACGATCCGTCCTATGTTGTTCGTTTATGAACGTTCTGTTCAGAACCATATTAACCAAAATTTACATATCTGTCAATCTCTTTTGAATCAGATACAGCCTTTTTCTGTATTCGCTTTTGACAGGTATGATTGACGGAACCGTTGGGGTTGGAGTCCTACAGGCTGTCAAATACCTTGCGCTCTTCGACAAAGAAAGCACGCTAACCACGCGCAATATAGGGACTATCAGATACTTCAAAGGAGATGCAAGACAGGTATGAAAACGTATCGCAAGAAAAGAAAAAAGCCCTTAAATCCGCTTATATCGCGGCTTTAAGAGCGATTTATTTCTGGTGCTCGGGGTCGAACCGACATGGGTTTTCAGCCTATTTTTATTGGGATGCCGTCCCTGTTTATGGTAATCCAATATTAAGTCAGACGGCTCATCAAAAATTAGGTCACTTAAAGGGCGGAAACATTAAATATCTTAGTAAATATTCTCCTCTTCAAAAAAACTTTGTCGAATATATAAAATATGTTGGGTCATATATTTTTCAGCTAAAGCACTGTCACGATCCTTTATGGCAGCAAAGATTTTCTGATGCTGTTCTTGAAATTTCTTTATGCGTTCGGAAGTGGAACTTCTCCTTTTTAAAGTTTCCCACAAATTTTCTAATCGGGCATTGTTAATGATTTGCATAAACTTAGTCAATAAAGTGTTGTTTGCCGCAAGAGCGATTCTTTCATGGAATTCATTGTCCAAATGGACAAATTCGGTATAATTGTTCATATCATGATCCAATTCATCTAATTCATCAATGCAACGTGATAAATGATTTATATCTTCTTTCGTAGCATTCTTTGCCGCCAATTTAACCAGAAAAGTCTCAATAGCCAATCTCGCTTCAAAAATCTCCAATGGGCTCGTTTGTGTTTCGATTTCGGACAGGACATTATCAATATCCATTAAGGTTTTTGCTTTAATAAAGGTTCCTTGCCCTACTCTGCTTTCAGTTAACCCCATTACCTCTAGTACGCGCAGTGCCTCTCTTATGGTAGGCCTGCTCGTCTGGAAACTTTCTGCAAGATTTCGTTCAGAGGGCAATTTGTCGCCTGGTTTTAGGTTCCCAGACTCAATTTGATTTCTGATCTGCCTGGCGATTTGGATAAATGCTTTATTATGTTCAATGGGGGAAAATAGCGTCATTCTTTTCATTACCTTTCTAAATAATGTATAGGGGAAATTTACAATAGCCAAGATTAGCAACTGGTATAGCCGCCGTCTCGCCTCCGTTTCCTGCAAGCAAGCACATGTTAATGGAACCCTGTAACACTTTTCTGCTTTTGCACATGTTTGTGCCTGTCGAGAGAAGAGGAATGATCATCTGTGGTTGGATAAACCACATTACCTTTATAGAATTATGAATTTTAACAGTCAAGTCTAATTTTAGCATATTTTAATGTATTAGGCAAACTGTTTACTATTAATAAATTAACGAAAATCCCGGAATTATTTTATTTATTGAGCAGGCCCTTTTTATAATTCTAATGGCCAGACAACTCGACAGGTTTAAAGCGTTTTAAGGCTCATTTTGATCTTTTCATTACTTTTCTTTTTGAATTCTTGAGAAAGTATCACGGTATTTTATGACTCGTGCTATTTTGGCTTTTTTTAACTTTACTGTTCCATTTCTTCTTAATATTATAATAATTGGTAATGGCTAACCTGACAAAGTTGGAGGACTGCTTGCTAAGGCAACTTTGCCAGAACCTTAATGTTTATGGCTGCCAACTGTTTTTACTCTATCCAATAGTTTTAAATTGAGTTTTTCTATATGATAATTTATCTAAATGGCTAGACCGGTTTTTGCTTATTTAGCAGTAATGTAGCCTAAAGAGATAAAAACAGTCTGCAAGTTTATACAGCCGAGAGACAGCTTGTTTTTAAGAAATAGCCAGGATGTTCCCCTATTAGTATTATTTTAAAAGTTATTAATATTTATATTGACAAAATAGCCTGAGCATTTTATAATCCAAATTGGTAAGACAACTTAACATTTGTGGTATAAAGTTTATTTTTGGCACGTTTTAACTAGTGTAAATATAGAGATAAAAATGAAAAGGAGAGCGAAAGAGAGCAAACACACGGTAGAAGGGGGTGACAAATGAAATTATTTGCAGTGCCGGTAAAGCGCGCTATATTTTTGGTAGTATTCCAGAATTAAAGAGAAGGTGGTGCCAAAATATGAGTACTCTTGACGCTTTGGGGATAGCTTTTTCATGTTTACTTTCGGCAAAAGGTCTCATGTATGTGTTTTTAGGAAGCGTTTTTGGGCTGTTATATGGAGCCGCGCCCGGTTTGGGTGGTGTTGCTGCAATAAGCATGCTATTACCTTTCGTTTATGGGATGGATGTGAATAATGCATTGTTGTTAATTATGGGTACCGCAGGAGCTGTTCCCTTTGGCGGGTCAATAACGTCAATATTACTTAATACACCAGGGACGCCGACAAATGCAGCTACTTGTTTTGATGGGTTTCCCATGACTCAGAATGGTGAGGCGGGTAGGGCCTTGGGGATCTCTTCGGTCGCTTCTTGCCTGGGCGCGGTTTTTGGGGTCATTTGTTTAATTATTGCCATGCCGTTTTTCAAGGCTATTTCTTTAAAATTTGGCCCTCCGGAGTTCTTCATGCTGGTTTTATTTGGTGTCTGTTGCATTGCCGTTGCATCAAGGGGAAATATTGTAAAAGGCCTGGCGGCGGGTGGTTTGGGTCTTAGTTTAGCTCTGGTGGGATTTTGTTCATTTTCCGGGGAAGTTAGGCTTGGTTTCGGCACCATGTATCTTTATGAAGGCTTTGATATAGTACCGGTAGTAATCGGACTGTTCTCCATTGCGCAAATGTTTACGTTAGGTGAAACAGGAAAAGCTATAGCCCCAAATTATAAGACTACGTTTTCCAATGTTCTTGAAGGTGTAAAAGATATTTTCAGGTATTTTGGATGTTTTATAAGAAGTTCTCTCGTAGGAGTAGGAATAGGTATATTGCCCGGGGTAGGTGGCGCAACAGCGAACTTTCTTAGTTATTTATTTGCAAAGCAGTTTTCTAAAACCCCCGAGAAGTTTGGTACGGGTCATCCGGAAGGGGTTATCGCTTCTGAGTCATCCAATAATGCCAAGGATGGTGGCTCGCTTATTCCTACGCTTGCGTTTGGGATACCGGGAAGTGCAATAACAGCGGTTTTAATTGGTGCGCTTGTTATGCTTGGCATACGCCCGGGACCGCATCTGATGCGGGACTATCCTGATATGGTATGGGTGATCATTCTTGCTTTGGTAACATCCAACATCATTGCATCTTCATTTGGGCTTGCTCTTGCTAACGTGATCGCAAAAGTAACAAGAATAGAACCTGTCTATTTAATCCCGGCGATAACTTCATTGTGCCTGGTAGGAGCCTTTGTTTTAGAGAAAAATATCCTAGATGTTGCAACCGCCATTGTGTTTGGTTTTCTTGCATATGGGCTAAGAAAATTTGGCTATAGCGCAATAACATTCGTGATAGGATTTGTGCTCGGCGATTTGGTAGAAAAAAACTTTTTCCTCTCACTGTCGATGAATTATAATAATTATTCCATTTTTTTCACACGGGGAATATCTTTGACAATATTTATTTTGATTATCTTGTCTTTAATGCTGCCGTCTTTTACCAATTGGAGAAATAAGAAAAAAGAAGGAAAGGGAGTGGCAAGTTGTTAAGGAAACGATTGTTTTCAATCCTATTATTATTAATTATGGCAGCTTACTGGCTAATAAATTTGGGGTATAGACCAAATACCAGGCTCCTTCCGCTTTTTTTTATGACAATAACTATAATCTTCCAGATACTTGCTGTGATTGGAGACTTTAAGCCGGAATTTGGTAAAAAGTTTGATGTGGATATGTTTGGCGAGGAAAGATTTGAACAAGATGGCCCCAAGAGCACTAAAACTCCGTTTGTAATGATCTGGATGGTCGCGTTTTTTATTGCCATACTTTTGATCGGTTTTATACCGAGTATTGCTATATTCTATTTTATCTTTATGCAGATGTATCACAAAAAACCCTTGTTGCAGTCGATTGCCATTCCATTGTCCACAGCTTTTATTATTTTTGTAGTATTTGAGCTGCTGATGGACTTCCAACTTTTTAGAGGACTGCTTTTTGGTGCCCATGTCAGTCTATAACCAAAAGACCTGATTAAGATCTTTTACAGAAAGATCTTAAAAAGTTAATAGGAAAGGTGGGGAGGTGATAAAAGAAATTTCCGGTGCCTCCTATATAAAAAAGATGGAAGGTGATAAGAAATAAAAGAATTTACCCAGTTCGTTTTTAAACTTAGAAGTTTAATATAATTTTTGCTTTAGTTCAATTTCAAAGAGATTAATTTAATGGAGGGCTAATGCAAATGAATAAAAAAATTAAAATACCTTTTATGTTACTTTTACTATTGGGTTTAGTACTAATTTTTTCCGGATGCGGCACTAATTCAGAAGGAAATCAGCCAAGCAGTTCGGAAGCAAGCCAACCAACCAATCCGGAGTACCCTACGGAAAATATATCTTGGTATGTAGGAAGTCAGCCCGGAGGTGGTTTTGATACCTATGCACGCGGTGTTTCCCGTGCAATGCAAAAATATATACCAAATGGTGACAAAATACAAATTTTAGTAGAGAATATGCCGGGGGCTGCACATAGGAGAGCATTGGAGTTTGTTTATAATTCTGAACCGGATGGGACCAAACTGCTTAACCCCAACATACCAGGAAACGTGATCGTTCAAATGACGGAAAAAGTCAATTATGATTTGGCTAAAGTTAAGTGGATCGGAGCTTTTGCTGTCGACAAATATGTCATGTGCGTTAGTAAAAATTCTAAATTTAAAACGATAGAAGATCTACAAAATGCTGATGCCAGTAAACCGGTTCGTTTTGGATCCCAGGGTTATGGATCAACGGATTATTTATTGCTTATTGCTGCCGGACAGGACATGAAAATACCAAATACGATTGTTACCGGTTTTGAAGGCAGCAGTGAAGTAATCATGGCAATGCTGCGCAATGAGATAGACCTTTTAATATATCCGATTACATCCATATTAGATTATATTAAAAGCGGTGACTTAATACCGTTAATGGTTTTGGATTCAGAAAAGAATGAGCTTTTACCTGATGTTTCTACTTCAGCCGAACTGGGATATCCTGACCTGACGACGGTTGCCGGATTGTATAGAATGATAGGTGTTGCGCCTGACACACCTCAGTATATGGTGGATACTCTTAGAGAAGCTCTCGAAAAAACAATGCAAGATGAAGAACTAATTCAGTGGTCTAAGGATACGGACCACCCCTTAACTTATATCAGCGGAGAAGAATGTGCGGAGTCTATTGAAAAACTGCAAACAGCTTGGGCAAAGTATATTGACGCAATTCAAAAGAGTACCGGCGGGGCAACAATGCAATAAACTATATTCAATATTACTTGACAGCCTATATTATCTGAATTTTAGAGTATTGTAAAGTATAAGTTCGCAAACCATCAGTCAATTCCGAAGATGTAAGTAGCGGACAAACCCAACTCGATGCTACCGATACCGATTAAAAGCGCCATAACTTTCTTGGGGGTTCTGATGGTTTTTGCGAACATGTTGACACTAACAGAAAAAGTATCCCTTAACCTAAAGCTAGCAGCAAGAATTAAACTACTAAAAAATAAATGAAAGGGAGAAAATCATGAAGATTGAAGAAAAATTAGCAATATCCTGCCGTATTTTAAGTAGGGAAGGACATGAGGATCTTGATCTAGGACATATGAGCGCCCGAAAGGTTGACCAGGATAATGCCATGTATATCAATTGCCGGGGTGTTTGCCTAAGTGAAATGCGGGCAGAGGACTTTGACATTGCTAATTTTAACTATCAAGTACTATCCAGTGACCGTTCATTACGTATAGAATCTGCTCTTCATGTTGAAATATATAAAGCTCGGCCAGATATACATTGTGTGATTCATACACATCCTCTTTATGCTACTGCCTTTGCGGCTTCAGGAAACCTCTTAAAGCCGGTTAATAACATTGCAGCTTTGTTTGTAAAGCCTCTACCATATTTTGATTTGACTAGTCACATGATAGCTACACCTGAATTAGGGGCCGCTTTAGCTGAAAAACTGGGTGATGAAAATGTAGTACTATTGAAAAACCATGGCGTCGTAGTCGCTGCGGAGACTATAGAGAAAGCCACAATCATCGCATGTTTTTTAGAGAGAGCGTGTAAAAGTTATTTCATTGCCAAGAGTTTCGGTGACATAAATGTGACGGAAAAAGATAAAAAAGAAGCGGAAGAAAAAGCAAAACAAATTGAAAAAAGTTACACGAGAATGTGGGAGACCTTAGCGCGTTTGTGTAATCAAAAATGAAAGTTGACTGAATAGGTTGACTCATTATCCTTTCCATTGGTTAATACGGTAACTTATTCGTTGAACAACGATACGGCACATATTTGCCTAACAGTATATAATTGCGTATCATCTTAATTTACCAAGGCGGAAGGTGACCAACTGTTGAAACTTCCCATAATTAGCATTGCTGCGGCTACAGTGATATTAATCGTTATTGCTTATTGTACGGGGGGCTTACCCCTTGTGCTGGAAGGAATAGATAATGCCTGGGAAACAGCCATGGATACCATGCTGTTTCTTGTGGCGGCATTTATCATTATTGGGCAGCTCAGACAACTTTTGACGACAGAATTGGTTAATAACTGGATACAGAAATTTTCCGGGGTTAAAGGGATACTCATATGTGCGTTATGCGGTGGTTTTTTACCTGGTAATCCCTTCGTAGTGTATTCCTTTCTAGGCAGTATGTTTAAGAAGGGTATTCCCTTTCATATACTACTTTCTATTATTGCCGGTAAGCGTATTTACAATTATACCCGATTTCCGATCGAGATTGCCCTGATTGGTCCTCAAGTAGCCATTCTGCGTTACCTGATTACTCTACCTGCACCTCTTTTGATGGGCTTATTATCCTATCGTTTATTCCCGAATAAAATTGTAACATCCCTGCTGGAAAAAGAAGGTGAAAGCGATGCTCGTACCACTGCTAATTTTTAGTTTTACCTTAATAATCATCAATAAGAAGAAGGGTAGACATGTTAACGGGTTAAAAGATGGCGGAAAGCAGTTAATAAATGTGTTACCCCTCATTGCCGCTGCACTATTACTGGCCGGGATGATTGAGGCTGTTATACCAAAAGAGTTTGTGCAGCAGTGGCTGGCCCATGAGGCCGGTATAAAAGGAATTATCCTAGGTTCCTTTGGCGGAATGTGCCTTGCCATGGGGCCTTATGCAGCTTTTCCGATCATGGCGTCCATTTATAAGGCTGGTGCAGGCCTGAGTACGAT
Organism: Candidatus Formimonas warabiya; assembly: GCF_002777255.1. Taxonomy (GTDB): domain Bacteria; phylum Bacillota; class Dehalobacteriia; order Dehalobacteriales; family Dehalobacteriaceae; genus Formimonas; species Formimonas warabiya. Next base: position 448,035 of record NZ_CP017634.1, read on the forward strand.
GGTTTCCGTATTTGCGGGATGGGCATTTATGGGAGTTCTTGATTTCACCTATGAGGGCAGTATCTTTGGCATCAGGTTTGCCGCAACAAAATTGGCCTTGGGTCTGCCTTTTTGTTTTCTCACAGGGGGAGCTGCCTACCTGCTGGAGTCGGTGCTCTTGAAATTAAATTAATTTTTTAGGCGTCAGGGCTTGGAAAGATGCCAACGACTGATGTTTATATCATTTAGAAAGGTAATGAAGAGAATGACGTTATTTTCCCCAATTGAACATAATAAAGCATTTATACAAATTGCCCGGCAGATCAGAAATCAAATTGAATCTGGGAACCTAAACCCCGGGAACAAATTACCCTCCGAACGAAATCTGGCGGAAAGTTTCCAGACAAGCAGGCCTACCATAAGAGAGGCGCTGCGCGTACTTGAGATCATGGGGTTAACTGAAAGCAGAGTAGGGCAAGGAACCTTTATCAAAGCGAAAACCTTAATGGATATCGATAATGTCCTGTCCGAAATCGAAACACAAACGAGTCCATTGGAGATTTTTGAAGCAAGATTAGCCATTGAAACTTTTCTAGTTAAATTGGCGGCTAAGAATGCTACGAAAGAAGATATAAATCATTTATCACATTACATTGATCAATTAGACGAACTAGATAATGATGTAAACAATTATACCAAATTTGTACAGTTGGACAATCAATTCCATGAAAGAGTAGCTCTGGCGGCAAACAACACTTTATTGGCTAAGTACATGCAAATAATTAACAACGCTAGGTTAGAGAACTTGTGGGAAACTTTAAAAAGGAGAAGTTCCACTTCCGAACGGTTAAAGAAATTTCAAGAACAGCACCAGAAAATCTTTGCGGCAATAAAAGACCGCGACAGTGCCTTAGCTGAAAAATATATGATACAACATATTTTATATATTAGACAAAGTTTTTTTGAAGAGGAAGACATTTACTGAGGATAAAAAGTTATTAGTGTGGTAGGTCTTGTAGGGTAGAAAAAGGTGGATGAGAATTATCTGCTTTTTTTCTATAGATTTTCTATAATATCACTTATCTAGAAAGGAAGTTTTTAAATGGAGGGTCTGGCCCATTTACAGATGCGGATTCAGGAAGTCCAGGATGCTATGGGCAAAGTGATTATGGGAAAGTCCAAAGCAGTAGAATTATTATTAGTAGCACTCTTGTCCGGAGGGCATGTTTTGATTGAAGATATGCCTGGTACCGGTAAAACGACATTAGCTAAAGCGTTAGCCCGATGTTTAGACTGTTCTTTTCAACGCATTCAATTTACTCCCGATCTTTTGCCGGCAGATGTAACGGGCTACAACTACTTTGATCAGAAAGAGGAAACATTTCGCTTTCGTGAAGGACCGGTGATGAGTAATATTGTCCTTGCAGATGAAATCAACCGGGCGATACCCCGCACTCAATCCAGCCTTCTGGAGTGTATGGGTGAAGGTCAAGTGACTTTAGACGGAATTACCAGGATGCTGCCCCGGCCTTTTATGGTTATAGCTACCCAGAATCCGATTGAACAGGAAGGGACCTTTCCTTTGCCGGAAGCGCAATTAGATAGGTTTTTGTTTTGTTTGCCTATAGGATATCCTACATTGGATGAGGAAAAAATAATGCTTGATGCATACAGCAGGAACGAGCCGATAAATACATTAAAGCCTATTTTAATCCCGACGGAAGTGGAATCTTGTAAGAAATTATGTACTGAGGTTAAAGTCGAACTGTCTCTTAAATACTATCTTCTAAATATCAGCTGCGCCACGAGAGCGCATCAGGCAATTGCAGTAGGGGCCAGCCCCCGGGCTAGTCTGGGGTTATTATTTGCTTCTCGGGCTTTAGCGGCGGTCAGGGGTCGTGATTACGTCATTCCTGATGATATTAAGTATTTGGCGAAAACGGTTTTGGCGCACCGTTTAGTTTTAAAACCTCGAGAAAGGATGCGGGGGGTAACCGGGACAAATATTGTTCAGGAAATATTAGAAACTGTCTCAGTACCTGTCCTCAGAGAGGGCGATTTTTATGCCTAATTTTTCCCGGGTAGGCGCCCACCATGGCAGCTTGGTATTTAGCGATCGGGGGTTATGGGGGTTAACGGCAATAATGCTTGCCGCTCTTTATTACCGCTATTACTCACTAGTAATGTTGGTTACTCTTGTGGTAATTGTTTGGCTGTTAAGCCGTGCCTGGGCAAAATTTGTGTTGCAGGGTGTAGTCTTTTCTGAGAGGATTTCTGTCGGGGAGGTGTTTCCCCTTGATCCTATCAAGATCGAAATATCCGTGGGCAATAGAAGCCCCTTGCCTATACTCTGGCTGGAGTTAGAACGGTTTTTTTCCAGTGATGGTGGAAAGGTTGAAGAGGAAAGTCCTTTTCGATTAGAAAAGGACGGCGCGGAGATATCCCGGCTGGGTTGGATTTTTTGGCATCAAAACAGCACCCATGAATACAGGATAAGTTTCAAACGCAGGGGGTACTATCGTTTTGGTACCGCTAAATTAAGAAGTGGAGATCCTTTTGCCTTTTTCTTTAGTGAAATAACAGTAAAGGTCCTTCCTGAGGTTATTGTATATCCCCATTTTTTACCTGCTGAGCGGTTTGCACTGAATCGTAGAGACCCACTGGGGAACAAAGCGGATCGAAATTTTCTTTTTACAGATCCTTTGTTTATCATAGGACTTCGCGACTATCACGAATCTGATCCTCTTAGACGGGTAAATTGGAAAGCAAGCGCCCGCTTTCAGTCTTTAAAATCAAATATTTGGGAAGGAAAAGCCGCTAACCGAAGTTATATTTTTTTAGAGACGGGAAGCCTTAACGCGCAACATTGGTCCAAAGAAAAGGAAGAATTAGCTTGGGAAGTATTGGTTAGTGCGACAGCTACCATCGCAGCGGCAATGACAGGAAAAAACCAGGAGTGGGGCTTTTTTACAGATATTATGGCCCAATCTGAAGATCCGAAGTCTTATTTCATATCACCGTCAACCAGCAGCCCAAGCGGACATTTATTCCAACTCCTTGCAACCTTGGCTTGTCTTAAACGCAGCGCTTTCAGAATAAGACCATCTTCTTTGTTAAATGGGGCCATAATTCCACTTGGTGTGACGTTAATTGTTCTCTCTGCCGCATCCGAGCCTGAGCTTCATGAAAGTTTGAATACAATTGCTCATAGGCAAAGAGTTGTTTGGATGCAGTTAGAACCGGCTAATGAATATGAAGGAGTCTGTGAGCAAATCCAGTTAATACCGGGCTGGGAAGATGATCCTTCGCTGAGAGAGCTATTGGGATTAAATCCGGCTGGGGAGTTCTCGGAAGGTATGCCGAAAAGGGGAAGCGGGTTATGACCAACTTATGGCAGTGTTTAGAAATTATTTGTTTTATTTATCCTTTAACCGCGGTGTTAAATCCTGCGGTTGGATTGAGGAGCACAATTATTCCATGGTGGTTATGGGGTACTTCCTTAGCTTTAGCTCTCGCCGGCAATAAGTATTTCTTACGTCGCGGAAGGAGTGTGCTATTAATCATAATATTTAACATGCTCTTGGGAACTATCTTCGGTATTTTCCCTATGATCATGATCCAAATAATTACTTCCCCAGCCGGATGGTGGCCTGGAGCACTTCCTGGTATGGTTGAAATAGCAATTCTGTGGCCCCTTTATGTGTTTATGTTAATTGAACCGCTGCCTGCCAGGGACCGGGTACGCATTTTTGAAATCGGCTTGTACACGGGCGCTCTTCTATTGCTGGCTAAACAACATTTTGGCTTGGAGATTTCCTATTTTTGGTTTGCCCTGGGTGGTTTTATTTTTACAGGGTTAATTAATGAAGCTTTTGCGCATTCCTACGGATTCTCGAAAAAGTTAAGCGCTTTCAAGTTGAACGCCTGGTTTCCATTTTTGCTTTGTGTTCTGTTAATTGCAGCAGGCCTTTTTCTGGGGTGGATAGTGGCCACTAATCGTATGGCAAATTTATTGGAAAAAGTTATTCAGGCATTTATGGTGTGTATGGGCTTATTAGCCCAATTCATCCATAAAACAGGACTTGATCGGGCGATTGGGCCAACAAAAATCATGCCTAAAATAGTCGGTGCTGAACCAGTTGTGACTGATGCATATTTTGGAGATACAACACCTCTATGGGTCATGATCGTTTTATGGACAATTCTGGCAATACTTTTAGCCGTTAGCTTGATCCTTGCAGTGAAAGGGTTAGGGCGCGTCATCCGAAATCTTATGTTAATGAAGCAATCACTTCCTTCCTATCAAAGAAATGCTTTTGCCTTTAACTTCGATAGGAACAAGTTGGCTGCACAGTTTAAGGACATCCTAACATATTTTTTTCACAAGGTAAGACTATTTTTGCAAGAATTATCACCTCTCACGCCCCGGGGAGTGTACGATTTATATTATTTCTTTCTTAAATGGGGAAAACGTAATGGGTTGGGACGAACTTTAGGAGAAACACCTCAAGAGTACTTTGAACGTTTATTACCATTATTCCGGGAGAAAAATCCTCAATTAGCGGAGTCACTGTCAGATTTAACAGCAGCTTATTATCTTGAACGTTATCGGGAGGATCAGCAACCTTTTTCTAAGGAAAAAATCAAATTAATTCTACATGGTTTAAGTTTGGCGAAATTAAACGAAAGCAAAAAATGAACAGAATGGTTTACTCCGGAGATACTGATGCAGATTCTTTAGTGGAAAAGGGGCTTCCTTATGAGGCTTGTTGTTGGATTTTACCATGAGCGCTTTCCCCGTTCCATTCTTGGCTATCTTTGTAAAACATGTAGTCGTTTCCCTCTTTGAGGATATGGACAATATTCTTACCGTTATTCAGTATATTATATTGACAAAATAATGTGAGCATTTTATAATTGAAATTGGTAAGACAACTTAACATTTAGAAAATGGTTCTTTGCATTATCTATTATTTTAAAAGGCACTAGTATTTATAATTTATATTACAAAATAGCCTGAGCATTTTTATATCCTATCTGGTAAGGCAGCTTAACATTCGAACTGCCATTCTATTCTTTTTGACAGGTTTTAACGAGTTCTGATATGGGGGGGATGATATGGCGAATTCAGGAATTATTTGAGCGATAAAGCCAAGGATTACTTTACTTCAATTCAACCTGAGACTGAAATCTTAAAAAATGGATTTAGGCAATTTTCTTACAAAAATAACTAGTTGGAGGTAAAAATGAAGAAAGGTTTTAATGATTTAAAACAAGACATAATATCTGCCGGCCTTTGCACGACATGTGGTCAATGTGCGGGTAGTTGTCCAAAGCGGATTATCCAACTGAAACAAGTTGATGGGGAATTGGAGCCGGTTTTGGACGGTGAATGTGATTCTTGCGGACAGTGCTATCATACTTGCCCGGGCCGTTATATTCCTTATCCGGATTTAGAGCGGGTGGTCTTTGGGCGAGAGCGAAAAGAGAGTGAGCACAGGTTGGGGATCTGGATAGAGTCCTACCGGGGCCATGCCACAGATCCTGATTTGCGTGCCACAAGTTCAAGTGGAGGAGCTTCTTCCGCCCTGATTGCCTATGCTCTTGATTCCGGTGCAATTGATGGGATGGTGTTTGCCTCAGATGATCCAGACAATCCGTACCGGGCAAAAGGAACATTTACATCAAGCAGTAAAGAATACATGCAACAAAAAGTTAATTCTTATTATTCACCGGTAGCTACGAATGCGGCTTTGTGGGATGCCGTAGTAACAAATAAGCTTAACAAGGTAGGTTTAATTGGATGTGGATGTCACATTCAAGCAGTCCGAAAAATGCAGCTTTATGGTAAACCTAAGAGACTGGTTGACAGCATTGATTTAACAATCGGCCTTTTTTGCTCTTCTAATTATTATTTCATGGGTACTGAGCATTTGTTAAAAGAATTTGGAAATGTTGAACTGGAAGATGTGGCGAAGGTAAACTACCGTGGAGGTGTTTGGCCGGGCTATCTGGAAGTTAAGACGAAGGATGGAAGTACTAAAACAATCATGTCAAAACATGATTATTCTTGGCACTTCCTTTGTTCTGCCCCTTATAAAAGAGACCGCTGTATTATGTGCCCTGACTTTAGTGCAGAACTGTCGGACATCTCGATTGGAGATATCTATGTTCCTACTGAAGAAAATCCACGGTGGGCGGTTATTCTTGTTCGAACCGAAAGGGGCGCCCGATTGGTGAAAGAAGCAGTTGCAGCAGGCTATCTACATATCAAGGAGCATAGTCCGGAACTTATCCCGCAAAGTGGAGTGGGTTGGGAGGGACAGAAACATTCATCTGTATTCCGTCTAGGTCAAAGGAAAAAGTTTGGCTGGCCTGTGCCTGAATACAATATGGAAATACCGATAAACCTTGAGCGGCGGAAAGAATTGTTTTTTAAATAAAATCCAAACCTTAAAAAATTTTAAATGAAAAGGAGTGAAGATTCATGAGGACCGCGGATGCAATTGTAGATTTTTTTGTTGAAGCAGGTTTGACCCATTACTTTGGTTTCGCCGGGGGGGCATTATGGCCTATTATGGATGCCCTTGTTGATCACCCTGAGTTTGTGGGGATTCAAGGTAAAAACGAGATGATTTCATTTCACATGGCTGATGCCTACTACAGGGCAACCGGTAAGCTGGCGCCAGTCTTTGTTACCAAGGGGCCAGGCGCGATAAACCTTCCTGAGGCTGTATGCAATGCGATGAATGATTCTTCGGCAGTTATGGCTATCTGTGCCGCAGGGCCGACCCATTTCGTTGATAAAGGCGGTTTTGAAGAAGTCTATTTTAATCAGGCTGAGGATATGATTTCCGTGTTTCGGCCGTTGGTGAAACGGGCTTGGCAAGTAACCCGCCCGGAAGATACTGTCGACGTTTTGCAAAAAGCATACAAGACGGCAATCAGCGGACGTCCCGGACCGGTTTTTGTGCAAATTCCCTGGGATATTCAATTGTCTGAAGTACCTGAGCGCAGATACCATGTCCTGAAACGGCTTGTTACTTCACGGGTCCGGGCTGATGCGGAAAGTGTTGAGAAGGCGGCATGCATAGTAAAAGAAGCAAAACAACCAGTGGTCGTCGCCGGCGGGGGCGTCATGTTGTCCTGGGCGACAGATGAACTGCGCGGTTTTGCGGAAAGATTTAGAGTTCCCGTTGTGACCTCCTATACTGCTAAAGGTGCGCTTCCTGAAGATCATGAATTAGCACTGGGCCCTGTGGGAAGGTCAGGATGGGATTGTGCCGCACAGGCTGTACGTAAATCAGATGTAGTCATTGCCATAGGTGTCAGGTTTAACGACAATCACACCGCTAACTGGCGGGATAGCATGATCTACGATTCAACAAAAACTAAAATTATTCATGTTGACATAGATCAGGAGGAAATAGGAAGAAATTACCCCTGCGAATTAGGAATCGTAAGCGATGCCCAGACATTTATCAAAGACCTGGAGGAAAACCTGCAAAATAAAGGTATCGACTCTCTCGGGAGCGATGAATGGATAGGGGAAATTACCGGTTTCAAAAAGGACTGGGAAGCAAGGGTAGTAGCAGACTTTGCAAGTGCGAAAGAGGATCTGATCCATCCGGGTCAGTTGGTGTACGAAGTTAAAGAAGCTATGCCAAAAGATGCCTTTCTTTTTGTAGATGTCGGCGACATCATGCAATATGCGGAGGCTTATGCCAAAATGTATCAGCCACGAACATGGTTTGCCAACCCAGGAATGGCCACGATGGGGTGGGCTAGTGGAGCTATGCTGGGTGCGAAAATAGCATATCCGGATAAGGCTGCGGTAACCCTTGTGGGGGATGGCGCTTTTAATATGGTGCCGAATGTGCTTGCGACTGCAGTCGAATATGATATCCCTGCGGTTTGGGTTATTCTCAATAATGGCTATCTAAACATTGAACGCAAGGCAGAAATCGCCATGTTTAAGAGAATTCATCCCTGGGTACAATTCCGCAGAAAGTCAACAGGAGAACCTTATAATCCTGATTTTGTGGCGCTTGCCAAGGCGTACGGAGCAATGGGAGAGAAAGTGGAAGACATCAAAGAGGTTGGAACGGCGGTGAAAAGAGCATTGGCGAGCAATCAGCCTTATGTGATCGAAGCAAAGGTGGACCCCAATGTGACAAGTTTCTTTACCAAAGGCATAGACCGCGCATATCCCAGTTCATGGCATGATCGATATCCCTTCCAAAAACCTGCAAAATAAGGTCCGGTAATAAGGATCGATTTTCGGTTTCGTCAATAAAAGCGCAGAAAACGAGTGGAGCGATGAAGGCAGGAGGGCGGGGAGCAAGGCCTTGTAATTTCGGCAAGGTCGGTGGTCCGGAGTTAGAAGAATGAGGGCCGGTCCTTATTCATAAGGTTGGGCAACCCGCCGGTAAAAATATGAATGCCGATAGATGATATTATTTAAAGGGAGGTCGGGTGACGGTCAATGTTTGTTAAATATAATAATTTGCGTGAATGGCTGAAACTGGTTGATGATATCAACGAACTGAAAACCCTTGAGAATGCGAATATAGAAGAAGACGCCGGGGCGATTGGGGAAATGCTAGCCAGAAGTAACGATGCCCCAGCGGTGATTATGGATAATATTCCAGGCTACCCCAAAGGAAACCGTATATTGATAAATAATCAGGGTACCAGGCGGAGGGTAGCACTGACATTTGGCTTCGATACGGATATTAGTGATTCTGAACTTGTAGAGGCCTTGGCTACCAAAAGGCTCAATAACAAGATCATCCCGGCTGTCACAGTTAAGGACGGCCCGGTGATGGAAAACGTACTAAAAGGTGACGAAGTTGATTTGAACTTGTTTCCTTCCCCTATTTGGCATAAAGAAGATAGTAAAGGGTACATCGGTACCGGTTGTTACCTCGTAACCCGGGATCCTGATGAGAATTGGGTTAATTTGGGAACCTATCGCGTAGAGACACAGGGTAAAAACCAAGTTGGGTTTTATGTAGCACCCGGCCATCATGGTTGGATCCATCGGGAAAAGTATTTTAAAAAGAACGAACCCTGCCCGGTGGCAATTGTGTTGGGTGGGGATCCCCTGCTCATGGTTGCCGGGTGTACAGAAGTCCCGTGGGGAGTTTCGGAGTATGACTGGGCGGGCGGGGTTAGAGGCGCTGCTTATGAACTGATTATCGATCCCATTACGGGGCTTCCCATTCCTGCTGAAGCAGAAATTGTGCTTGTAGGCTTTGCTGATCCTGAAAAAAGACAACTTGAAGGACCTTTCGGGGAATGGACGGGATATTACGCATCAAAGAGCCGGGTAGAACCTTTCATAAAAATAGAGGCGGTTTATTACAGGAATAACCCCATCATTATTGGTTCGCCTCCGAACAAGCCCGATGAAGCTGATAAATGGAGGCAGTATACAAAATCCGCCATACTTTTAAATGACTTAAAGAATGCCAGCGTACCCGGCGTAAAAGCAACCTGGTGCTATGCCGTGGGAGGTTGCAGGCTTTTAATAGCTGTTGCGATTGAGCAAAGATATGCAGGGCATGCGATGCAAACAGCTCTTTTAGCATCCCAACTGCCGGCCGGTGCCTATTTGGGCAGGATTGTTGTAGTAACAGATGACGATATTGATATCAGCAACATGGAAGAATTAATGTGGGCAATTTTAACAAGGTATGACCCTGCAAAAGACACAAATATTCTCACTAATTGCTGGAGTGGTCCTTTAGACCCCCTGATCCCCCCAGAAAAGAAAGCTAAAGGCGAATATTTCAATTCTCGTCTCATTATCGATGCAACGAAGCCCTGGCACTGGCGTCATGAATTTCCTAAATCGATCATTCCTGATAAAGAATATCGAAAGAAAACGCTTGAAAAATGGGGGTTTTTATTAAACAAATAAGGTTTTATGGTAAAAATACTTAATCAACATGTCAATGTTCATACATAAAAGAAAGTTTAATCTGCCGGCGGTGCCGGTAAATAGCTCCTATTAGTCATCTTTCCTCTGCAACTTCTCTGAGTCCGAATTTCAAAAAATATTTGAGCCCTGAATTTTGAGCTGCAGTGATAACCAAAAAGTAGGTGTGGAAAATCAGTCCACAAATTTCGGGGGAGGAGTTAAGTATGAATTTATTTAGATTAAAGTCAATTACTAAAGTCTTATGTTTATTATTGATATCGGGGCTTTTTATGGTTGTTATGGTTGGTTGTCAAGGGTCTACCACGTCTTCTGAAGGAGGCAGCACCGAAGGAGATCAAGCATCTACAGCGCCTTCCGAAGGAGATAAAACCGATGCCATTTCAATAGGAACCGGATCTATCGGAAGTGTTTTTTATGTTTTGTGCGTAGGAATGGCAGACCTAATCACAAAAGAAGCAAACATAAGTGCAAATGCAGAGCCGATGGCGGGTTCTGATGCTACTGTCCGGGCTGTAGCTGACAGGGTTGTTGAATTTGGCATGGTTAACGCCTCCAGTGGAGTAAGTGCCTACTTGGGTGAAAACCAATTTAAAGAAGAAGGCAGGAAACCGTTAAGATTAGTTGCAGTAGGCCATCAAAGTTTAAGACAGCTTGTTGTAAGAAAAGACCGGAATATTAATACTCCGGAAGATTTAGTAAGTAAAAATATTGCCGGACGCCGCAGGGCCCTTCAGGATGTGGAATTAGTTTTTAACGCGATTCTAGAAGCATACGGAATACCTAAAGAACAAGTTAATAATGTGGAGCTAGGAGATACAGAAGAAACAGAGGCCGTGGCGATAGGCACTGTTGACGGCGCTATTGCAGCTGCAGGTATTAGGGCGTCTGACTTAATTGAGTTGTCGGAAGGTACGGATGTCAAATTTATTTCCATACCGGAGGATAAATTATCATTAATACTTGACAAACTTGGCCCGGCATTTATTAAAGGAACGATTCCGGCTAATTCCTATCGTGGCCAAACGGAAGACGTTTCTGTACCCGCGATACCTGTTTTACTGCTTGTGAATCCTGATGTCCCGGAAGAAACAGTCTATCAAGTAGCCAAAACGATATTTGGAAACCCTGACAAAATTACCGCTCTCCATGCCGAGGGAGATAAATGGACTTTAGAAAATACTTTGAAAAATTTTCCGATACCTTTTCATTCAGGTGCCATCAAATACTTTAAGGAAATAAACGCTTGGAATGATGAACTTGAAAATCGTCAAAATCAATTAAGCCAATAGTTGATCCTTGTTTATCTTTGCCGTTCTGGTGATGCAGTGTATGTACTTGCGGGTGTTGCTGGCCCTCGATTGATGAAGGCCAACAACATCCGTTCCATGCGCCCTTTTCGCTGCAATTCCGTCCATCTATTGCATCAGACTCAGTTTTTTCCATTCCCTGCCACGAACCTTGAGCTTGAGGGAGCTCGGTAAATTGGAAATGTGGAGGTTAAGAAAATGGCTGAAGAAAAAAACATGGTACAAAAAATATTACTTTTTATAGCGGGCTTAACTTCACTTTATCAACTTGTTGTTGCCAGTAGAGTTTTGACACATTTTAATATTTTCTTACCTGAAGTACAACATAAAGCTATTTCTTTGCTGTTTGCGGTCATCCTGATCTTTGGTTTTTATGCGTTAAATGGCTCGAAAAAGAAGGGTTTTTATAACTGGTATGATTATTTCTTTGTCATCTTCGGAATCATCAGCACCGGGTTTGTCGTATTTAATTACGATGCCATCCAGGATTACACACTTTATGGATATTTAGATTTTAAAGGAATGCTGTTGACTATTTTACTCATGATAGTTTTGTTGGAGGCAGTACGACGTGTAACAGGCAAAGTAATCCCCATTCTCGTTCTTCTTTCATTTTTAATGACTTTGTATCAGAATTATTTACCGGGCATCCTGTATGGGAAAGGTTTTCCCCTGGATCGTTTAACCTTTAGCATTTACGCGGGAAACGGAGGAATCTTTGGAAAACCGCTAGGCGTTGCGGTAACGGTACTGATTACCTTTATAGCCTTTGGCCAATTATTTAGTGCCGTAGGTGGAGGAAAATGGTTTCTGGACTTTGCGGTAGGATTGACGGGCTGGATGCGCGGAGGACCTGCAAAAGCAGCCGTTGTAGCGAGCTGTCTTTTTGGCATGATTAGCGGTTCCCCTTCAGCGAATGTCGCTACCACCGGTATGTTGACGATCCCTTTAATGAAGGAAACCGGTTATCCCAGTCGTTTGGCCGGAGCGATTGAAGCTGTGGCTGCTACGGGAGGGCAATTTATGCCGCCGGTGATGGGTGCCGTAATTTTTATTATGGCTGAGTGGTTACAAATAGCTTATGCGGAAATAATCAAATATGCGATTGTTCCGGCACTTTTATATTATGTGATCCTTTTTATGTCCGTTCATTGTGAAGCAGTAAAATTAGACTTAAAACCAGTAGCGCGCTACGAAAGATCTACGTTGTTAAACATTCTGAAAAGTGGATGGACATATTTAATTACTTTGGCGGTTCTTCTCTATTATTTGCTGGTAAAAGCATATCCCCCTGAAATGGCTGCCACATATTCCATTATTGTGATGATTGCCTTGAGTTTCTTATTGCCGGACAAAGAAAAACATTTAACCATTCCAAGAATTTGGCAAGCCCTAATTAGTACTACTAAGTCCTGGTTGTTATTGGCCGCTGTTACGGCGTCGATTGGTATGCTGATTGGTTCTTTGCAATTAAGTGGCTTAGGGGTGAAGTTTTCCACATTTATCGTTAGCCTTACAGGGGGAAATTTATTGGCAACCCTGATATTAGTGGGAGTGGCTTGCTTTATCCTGGGCATGGGGCTTGATTCTATGACGTCGTATATGACTTTGGCCATTTTAATTGCACCAGCCTTAGTAAAAATAGGATTACCGCCAATAGCTGCTCACTTGTATATCATCTATTGGGCTATGTCTTCATTTATTACACCACCAGTATGTCTATCTGTTTATGTAGCATGCGGAATTAGTGGAAGTGATCTTTGGGAAACAGGCTGGGAAGCAGTGAAATTAGGTATTGGTGTTTTTATTGTCCCATTCCTATTTGTATATAATCCATATATTATGCTTCAAGGACCTACATCACATGTTATAGCTGCGGTCGGTTCAGCTTTTTTAGGTTCAATATTAATAGCGGCGGGTATCAGGGGGGCGTTCATCAGTAAAATATCAATCTGGCGCAGGGTTGTACTGATCATAGCTTCCTTAATACTGATGGGACCAACTAACGTATGGACATTTTTTGGCGGTTTAATATTAGTTTTTATATCGTTATTCAACCAATTTAGGGGACGAAAGTTAGAAGAAGGATTAAATGCTTAAAGGCTGATCTGCCCAATTGAATACTGACAAAACGCATGCCGTGTCCGCTATCGTGTTGCTCTACTTACCGATGGAAGGTTAATATCTCGTAAAAAATGAGGTGATCAGGATGATAAATGTTTTGGATGGTGTCAGAGTCCTTTGTTTTGGGATGGGGGCAGCATCTCCTCTGGCTACTGCGATACTAGGCGATTTTGGAGCCGAAGTGATAAAGATAGAACCCTTGTCTGGGGATTGGGCTAGAAAGACACCGGGCTTAGGATTAAGAGAGTTTAACCGGAATAAGAAAAGTGTAGCCATTGATATCAAAAAAGCGCGCGGAGTTGAGCTGATGAAGCAACTGATTAAAGACTCTGACGTCTTAGTGGAAAGCTTTCGTCCCGGAGTCATGTCAAGATTGGGGCTAGGATATAAAGCCGTAAAAGATGTGAATTCTCAGATTGTCTATTGTTCCGTAAGTGCCTATGGCCAAACAGGACCATGGAAGGATAAACCCGGTGTGGACGGAATCATTCAGGCTGCATCTGGCATCATGAGCGTTTTAGGAGATGAAGAAGAAAATAAGGAGCCAATAAAGGTACCTTTTCCTATTGCTGACATGACCGCAGGGTTATTAGCCGCACAGGGTTTATTATTAGCACTTATTGCTAAAGAGAAATATGGCATCGGTCAATACATTGACGTCAGCTTACTGGAATCAGCACTCGTGATTCAAAAATCATTAATAACCCGGTATTTGACTTCACGGAAGTTGCCCAAAAAGACTGGAAGCGCAGCCCCATATTCTAGTCCCAACGAGGCCTACAGGACGAAAGACGGGTATGTCATGTTAGCTGCTTATCATCCCAAACGGTGGAAATCTTTGTGCTGTGAGGTGTTAGGAAATCCGGCATTAGAAACAGATCCCCGCTTTCATTCCGAGAAAGCCAGGCTGGAAAATAAAAAAGAATTAAAAGCAATCATTGAATTAGTGCTGAAAGAGCGAACTACAGACGAATGGCTGAGAATATTTGAAGACAATGATCTATTATATTCTCCGGTTAATAATTATCATGATGTTGTTCAAATGGAACAGGTTAAAGCGAGAAATGCCGTAGAAACTCTCACACTCCAAGACGGAAGCACCATGGGAACAGTTACCATCGCGCCAAGGTTAAGTGAAACGCCAGGTAAAATCGTATCGCCTTACCCGGAACGGGCCGGACAGCATACGAGAGAAGTTTTATTTTCATTTGGTTTTGCTGAAGAAGAGATAAGAAACCTGGAAGATGAAGAAGTAATTAAGTGTAATTAATTAAAAGAGGGGAGGAAAGATCTGCTTTTAAGCGGATCAGGATTATGGGGGAAAAATTGAAAAACAAAGTGGCTATTATCACAGGAGGCGCAGGCGGTATAGGAGGTGCCATATCCGCTCTTTACGCAGCGGAAGGGGCAGTAGTTGTCGCGAATGACATAAATGCAGAAATTACGGAAAAATTTGCCACAGATCTTTCTGCTAAATTAAACTGCACCAATATCATTCCCTATGCGGCAGATGTTTGTAACCGGGAGCAAGTAAATAAAATGGTCCAGGATGTTCTAGATCAATTCGGACATATCGATATTTTGGTAAACTGTGCGGGCAGGTCGAAAGATGCCTTGCTTCATAAAATGAGTGAGAGTGACTGGGATTTTGTAATAAATTTAAATCTAAAAGGTACGTTCAATTGTGTTCAGTATGTTTATCCTTTTATGAGGCAACAAAACCAAGGAAAGATTATCAGTCTTACCTCAAGGGCACGCATGGGGACAATTGGGCAGATAAATTATTCTTCAGCGAAAGCCGGTCTGGTTGGACTTACGTGCAGTTTGGCTAAAGAGGCGGCTAGGTTTAACATTAACGTGAATTGTATTTCGCCAGGCTTTGTTTTAACGCCCAGATTAAGTCAAATGGAAGAAAAGCACCTTGAGGCCAGAGTCCAACTGAATCCCTTTGAGAGAGCAGTACAGCCAGAGGATGTAGCAAATTTAGCCTTATTCCTTGCTACAGAAGATAGCAGGAACATTACCGGACAGGTCATAAACATTGGTGCATGGTAAAAAGGGGGGAATACCTTGAACACCATTTTTGTTAGTGTTGAAAGCAGTATAGCTTTTGTAACTCTTAATCGCCCGGAAGTCTTGAACGCGATTAGTATACAACTCAAGAAAGAATTAATTGATGTCTTGGGAAGTTTAGCCATGCGGGAAGATGTTAAAGTACTGATTCTTCAAGGAAAAGGAAGGGCCTTTTGTGCCGGAGCCGATCAGAAAGAAAAAAAGGGCGTTACCTACCAGACGATGAGAGATCAAAGGCTGCAGATGCCTAGTATCTATAATATGATTGAAGATTTTCCCAGACCTGTAATAGCTTCGATTCACGGGTACGCCCTGGGAGGAGGCTTAGAATTAGCTTTAGCCTGTGATATTAGGGTAGCGGAAGAAAATGCGCTTCTTGGCCTCCCGGAGGTTTCCATAGGAGCTTTGCCTGCGGGTGGCGGTACTCAGCGGCTGACTAGGGTTATAGGAATTGCTAAGGCTAAAGAGTTAATTTATACCGGACAAAAAATTTCTGCCCAAGAGGCCTTTAATTTGGGGCTGGTTAACCATGTTGTCTCTTCTGAAAAATTGGAGGAGTTTACCAAGGAGCTGGCCCAAAAAATAGCAGCCAACCCTGTATTGTCAGTTGCTGCTGCAAAAAGGGTGATAAATATTTGTGAAAACGTAGATTTGAAAAGCGGCTGCATGTTTGAATTGGAGGCCTCCCTCACTTGTTTACAGGAGAGAATGAAACCTTGATGTTAATAATACGAATGCAAATCACTCTGTAAGTGAGCGTAATTCAATTCCTTTGGGGAAAAGGTAGAAAACAGTTTGGATCCAATTTAGTTAGAGCAAATTGTGTTATAAGATTCAATTTAGTTAAGTTCATAATTAGAAATTTTGAGAGGTGATAAAGTTGAATAGTAACATTTATGATACAGAAGCGGGTAATCTGCGGATAACCGCTGTGAAGTGTAAAAAATGCGGTGAAATATATTTCCCCAATATCACAACCTGTATGAACTGCAGAGGAACTGAAACAGAAACAGTAGATTTAAAGGGTGAAGGCAAGATTTATAGTTATACTTGGGTGCATAGAACACCGCCCGGAGTTCCAGGCCCTTATTGTCTTTGTTTAATTGATTTGTGCGAAGGAGTACGGGTATGGGCACAAGTTGAGGCTCAAGAGGGAGAAGTTAAAATTGGGCAACCAGTTAAAGTTTGCAGTATTAACGAGAAAAACGTCATGAAATTTAAGCCGGAAAAGGAGGGCGCACAGGATGGTACACTATAATGGTAAAGGAGTTTTTATTTTAGGTGTTGGTATAGCCCCATTCGGTAAACAGGAGGAAACACCCCTTGAAAATATCGGTGCCATAGCAATAAATAATGCCATTGATGATGCGCAAATAGAACCGGAACAAATACAAGCAGCTTTTTGTGCACATTCCTATGGGGGGCGCGTGGCAGGCCAAAGAGCGATGAAAGAAGCAGGAATCAGCGGCATTAAAGTGATTAATTGCGAAAATGCCTGCTCCGGGGGAGCCACAGCTTTTCACCTTGCCTACCAATCTGTTGTTAGTGGACAGAATGATTTGGTTTTGGCGATTGGCATGGATAAAATGAGCGGTGGTCTTATTACGCTTCCGGAGACTGATTACGAAGCGGCAGCGGGGAAAACTCTTCCCTCAAAATATGCCCTGAGAGCTGTACGCTACATGCATCAGTATGGAATGTCTGAGAAAGAACTTGCCCTTGTTTCATTAAAAAACAGGGGTAACGGGGTATTTAATCCTAAGGCCCACTTTCAAAAAGCTATTACCTTAGATGAAATTATGAGTGCCAAGTTAATTTCCTATCCCTTTACATTGCCTCAATGTTGCCCCAATAGTGATGGAGCAGCAGCCATTATTATAGGTAGCAAGAAGTGGCTCCCTGCCTGTAAGCACCCAGCGGTTGAGGTTTGTGCTTCGGTTGTCTGCTCGGGAAAATATCAAAATCCTGTTACCGCCAACCCGTCACCCGATGATGAAATTACTGTGCGGACAGCGACAAAGGCCTTTCAAATGGCCGGTTGTACGCCGAAAGATATTGATGTAGCAGAAGTTCACGATGCATTTACAATTGGAGAAGTTCTTGCCTACGAGAACATTGGTCTGTGTGGCAGAGGTGAAAGCAGAAACTTATTGCTGGAAGGCAGAACTCAGCTTGATGGGGATATACCGGTTAACCCCAGCGGGGGATTGATCTCAAGGGGTCACCCACTTGGCGCCACGGGCGCATGTCAACTTGCTGAAATCACATTGCAGTTACGTGAGCAGGCCGGCGCGCACCAGATCAAAAAAAGACCCAGGCTCGGCCTCACACATTGCACGGGCGGTTCTACTCCTCTAATTGGTACGGCAGCTTGTTCCATTCATATTCTTGGTACTTGCTAGAAAGAAAATACATTTGCTTAAGTACCGCAGGGTAAAAATTATGATTGAGCGGAGGAAGGGAACCAAATGCGACTGAAAAAAGTTTGGCTGAATATTAACGGTGTCGATAGAATCATGGTTTGCAACCCGGAAATCGATACGCTGGCTGATGTGCTCAGAAGAATTGGTTTGACAGGAACAAAAGTAGGATGTCATGCAGGTCAGTGTGGCGCGTGTACAGTTTTGTTGGAAGGTAAGCCCATTAGAAGCTGTGTTAAAAAGATCAAAAATGTACCTGAGTATGCAAAAATTGTCACGATTGAGGGTATCGGCACGCCCCAGCATCTTCATCCGCTCCAACAAGCATGGATCACCTATGGCGGCGTGCAATGCGGTTTCTGTACGCCGGGTTTTATCGTATCAGCCCAAGGGTTGCTTGATATCAATCCAGCGCCTACCAGAGAAGAGGTGCGGGCATGGTTCCAAAAACACCGGAATCTCTGCCGTTGTACCGGCTACAAGCCGTTAGTAGATGCGGTAATGGCGGCTGCGGAAGTACTGCGCGGGGAAAAAACCATGGATGACATTACCTTTCAACTAGGCGAAGACGGTAAGATATATGGCACTCACTACCCTAAGCCGACGGCACTGTCAAAGGTTACCGGGCTTTGTGATTTTGGCGATGATATCGGCATGAAAATGCCTGCCGGGACCTTGCATTTGGCCATTGTGCAGCCTAAAGTCTCCCATGCAAAAATTTTGAAGATTGATTTTTCTGGGGCGGAAGCAATGCCCGGCGTTGTCAAAGTTATTACCGCTAAAGACGTCAGGGGAACGAACAGAGCTACCTTTCCCCAGGAGCATCCCCGTGCGTCCTGTGACGGTAAAATCAAACCCATTATCTGCGATGAAAAGATCTTCCGTTATGGGGATGTAGTGGCTGTTGTCGCTGCGACGACCAGAGATGAAGCCCGGGCTGCCGCGGAAAAAGTGGTGGTTGAGTGGGAGGAACTCCCGGCGTATATGACGGCGCTGGAATCGTTAGCACAGGGCGCGCAGCAAATCCACGCCGAAACGTCCAATATTTTTTTAATGAACCGTGTCGTAAAGGGTGAAGATACCCGCAAAATTATTCCCGGGGCGGAATACGTGGTGGAAGGCAGTTTCCATTCTTCACGGGAACCTCATTTGGTGATTGAACCGGATACCATGCAGGCCTATTGGGATGAAGAAGGCCGGATGACGGTGCAATGCAAGAGCCAGACTATTCATGTTCATAAGAATTCGATCGCGGAAGGTATTGGCTTGTCCCCTGAAAAGATCCGCATTATTGAGAACCCTACCGGGGCAAGCTTCGGTCATGCCATGACCCCCGGAGCACCTGCCTTGATGGCGGTATGCGCCATGGCACTGGATGCTCCGGTGACTTTAACCATGTCCTATTCCGAGCACCAGGCTTTCAGCGGCAAACGGGCTCCGTCCTATACCAACGCTCGTTTGGCTTGCGATAAAGAGGGCAGGATTGTAGCCCTGGAATATGATATGGTTTTGGAGCATGGCGCTTATCCGGAGGATGCAACCAAGTTGGTTGATAAGGCCGTTCGTTTTATCGGGAATCCCTATCATGTCCCGAATATTAACGGTATCGTTAAATCTGCCTTAAGTAATCATTCCTTTGGCATTATGTACCGCGGTTTTGGTTCGCCTCAATGCTATACTTCTTCTGAAGCACTGATGGACATGATGGCGGAGAAAATCGGCATGGATCGCTTTGATTTCCGGTACCTGAACATTGCCCGGCCCGGCGATCTAACGGTCAACAGCTACCCCTATCGGGAATATCCCATGCAGGAAATGATGGACATGATGCGCCCTTTCTACAAAGAAGCGGTGGCCCAAGCCAAAGCGGAAAGCACGGCGAGCAAAAAGCGTGGGGTGGGCATTGTATGGGGCGGCTATCATGTTGGCGGCCTCCGCGACAAATGTGAGATTGAGCTGGAGCTGAATCCGGACGGCAGTATTACCCATTATAATTCATGGGAAGCGCAGGGACAGGGCGCTGATATTGGGACCCTTGCCCATACCCATGAAGCGCTGCGCCCTCTGGGGATTAGTCCCGATCAAATCAAACTGGTGCAAAATGACACCGCGATTACGCCGGTGACAGGCCCTGCGGCAGGCAGCCGCTCCCATTATATGGCCGGTAACGCTACCATTCTTGCCGCCCATCAGCTGATAGCGGCAATGCGCAAGCCGGATGGCAGCTACCGTACCTATGATGAAATGGTTGCGGAAGGGATTCCGACCAGATATAAAGGCATATCTGATACTATCGACAGTACTGTTCTGATTGATCCCGATACAGGTCACGGAAACGCTTCTCCGGAAGCCAACTATCTGTTAATGCTGATGGAAGCGGAAGTGGATTTGGAAACCTGCAAGCCAAGGGTACTGTCTGTCAAGGCTATTTCCGATATCGGCAAAGTCGGCAATATCCTGGCGGTGGAAGGGCAGGCATACGGAGGTCTCTCTCACTCCATAGGTTTTGCTCTTAGTGAGGATTACAGTGATTTGAAGCGTCATTCCACGCTGCAAGGGGCCGGTATTCCCAATATTCTGGATGTCCCTGACAAGATGGAATATATCTTCCATGAAACCCCGCGGGCAAGAGGACCGCATGGTTCCAGCGGCTGTGCGGAAGGTTACCAAAGTGTCGGTCATATGGCGGTGATTAATGCGATCTACGATGCAATTGGCGTAAGAATCTATGAATTACCGGCTACGCCCGACAAAATTAAAGCGGCTTTAGAAGCCAAGGAACGGGGAGAAGAATTAAAGCCGGAGAAATATTTCTTAGGTGCCGATTTCTATGAAACTTTGGACTATATGGAAAATAACCTGGTAAAAAAATAGGGATGGCAAACAGGCGATATTACGGGGGAAAAAGTGAATGATGGAATTTGCAACACGTATGGACAACTTTGGAGTAAGCGTTTTCTCTAAACTGGCAGAACTAAAAAATGGACTTTTGTCAAAAGGGCGGTGTTATTGATCTAAAAGAGATTACTCCGGAAATTGCCCGAAAAGCAAAGCTGATCATTGTCTCGTATCCCAACAATCCCGGTTTCCAGTGTAGCTCCCCCTTTGTTTTATCGGGATTTGGTGGAATTTGCCCAAAAGTACCAGATCATCGTGCTTCACGACAATACCTACAGCGCTATCATTTTTGAGGAAAGACTTGTGGCAGCTTTTTAGCCTATGATGGAGCAAAAGAGGTGGGGGTGGAATTTAACTAGGTTATGTCCGGATATCCTTTGTGCAAAATGGAGAAAAGATCCGTGAGGCTATTGACATTATCTGGGAGAGCGGAGTGTTATTACCATAGAGAGGGATGGAGTGTGTGAACTTGTGATTAAGGAGAAATAAGTTACATCGTGATTATAACTTAGGGCCAAGCCGGTTTACGCAGCTGTTTAAAACCGGTGGAGTGAATGATTAGGACCGTGATCGGAATTTGGGAGACTAATGATTATCTAAAATTTTATAGAGAGGTGCACCAAGGTGAGAATTGTCTTAGCTATCACGGGGGCCTCAGGGGCTGTCTACGGAACAAGAATGCTTGAGGCACTGCACGAGAGTGGAGTTGAAGTACATTTGATTATAAGCAGGTGGGGGGAAGAAACAGTTAGAATAGAAACGGGGAAATCGGTTGCGGAGCTGGAACAATTAGCATTCAAAAGATATGAAATGACCGCAATGGATGCCCCCATATCCAGTGGTTCTTTCCAGACGGACGGTACGATGATTGCTCCGTGCAGCATGAAAACCTTGTCCGCTATTGCTCATGGTTATTTAGATAGCCTTATTGTTCGTGCAGCGGATGTGGCTTTAAAAGAAAGACGTAAACTTATTCTCATGCCAAGGGAGAGTCCCTTGCATGTGATTCACCTCGAAAATATGATTAAAGTGGCACAAGCAGGAGCCATCGTGATGCCGCCAATGCCGGCTTTCTATAATAATCCTCAATCCTTATCGGATATTATTGACCATCAGGTAGGTCGGGCTCTGGATATTTTCGGTATTCGTAATTGCCTGTTAAAACGCTGGGGTGAGAAAGAGGAACTGCACCCATGAACTCTAAAGGGAAAAAAATATCTGGTTTCGTTTCTGCGGGTTGATGCCCAACGGGTTGTTCGAGGGGCAATCGCAAACCATGTACGGACAATCGGTTTTGTAAAAATTTCTCTATCCCAACATGGATGTCGTATGTTACCTTGTAGGTATTCACCATGTGTTTTTCTTCATTCGTTTTTATGCTTACGCTCCTTTGCAGGTAACGGAAAAGGGGCGGCTATCCGTCCCCTCTAACTCACATGTCATTTTTTGTAGGATCCAATACCAATTTGCCTACAAATTTTTTTGCCAAGAAATCTTCCTGCGCTTCTCGAATATTCCTTAACGGATATGTTTTGGCAACCATTGGTACAATTTTTTCCTTTTCAATGTAACGAATCAGATTTCTGAATGCATTTTTTGATTGGAATGTACAACCAAAAAAAGATAAATCCTTCAAGTAAAGGGTTCTGACATCATGTTCTACAATCGGACCAGCGATGGCTCCAACAGATCCGTACCTTCCTCCCCTTTTTAAAATATTCATATGATGATTAAATAAAGGCCCGGCAACCATATCAAGAACAACGTCAACAGACATATGTCCAAGAGCTTCCGTGATGTTATCACCTCTAACAAGGACTTTGTCTGCCCCCAGATTCTTAATCCTGTCTGCTTTATCAGCATCACACATGGCAATAACTTTTGCCCCGCGGAGTTTTACCAATTGAAGCGCTGCTGAACCTACACCGCCTGATGCGCCAGGAATGAAAACTACATCGTCCTCTTTAACTCCAACCCTGCAGATCATATTCTCGGCAGTAGAATATGAGCATGGGAAGGATGCAAGCTCAATATCAGTTAGAGTGGAATTGATTGCGAATGCTTCTTCAGATGAAGTTTTCGTATACTCTGCGAAACCGCCATCACATTCAGAGCCAAAAGTGATACAATTCAATCCCTTTTCCGATAAAGGCCGTTCCTGGAGCGTTCTAACAAGTACACGCTCACCGACTCTATCATCGTTAACCTTAGAACCTACTGCAACAATTGTTCCTGCAACATCGGCTCCTTGAATCCTCGGGAACTGTAAAGGAATTCCTGACCAGCTTGCGTCTTCATCATCAATGCTTCCAAAACCTGCAGATCCCCCTGTATTAGTATCCTTTTTCACTTTTTTTGAATACCAACCAATCCGGGTGTTTATATCCGTGTTATTTACAGCCGCGCCGCCAACTTTAATCAATACCTCGTCGCCCTCTAATTCAGGTACACCGATATCACTTCTGTATACAAGCTTCTCAAATCCGCCATGTCCAGTCAGAAGTACTCCCGACATTTTTTTAGGAATAGTAGCCAGTATAATTCTCCTCCCTGTTTAACCCATATAAATAAGGGCTTTATTGAAATAAGGCGATACTTTATATAAAAAAGTTTATATGAACAATTTAATTATATGTCCCAATGTTAATTTCTTCAAACGAAATATACTTAATTATGAATTTAATAATATTGAATTCATGCTATGATCTGATAAAATATTATTAAGATTTCTAACTGAAGAGGTGAAAAATGGCTAAGCAACTGGACCTTGAACTATTGTATACGTTTACCTTAGTGGCAGAAATCGGTGAGTTAAAAAAAACGGCCGAAAGATTGTTCAAATCGCATTCAGCAATTTGTATGCAAATCAAAAGATTGGAAGAAATTGCTGGTGTTTCCCTTATTGAGCGCAAACATAATAGAATAGCCCTTACACAAAAAGGAGAGATTTTACTCTCCTACTGTAAACGCATGTTATCTTTAAACGATGCAGCAATTGCCGCTTTACAGGATAATGACATTTCAGGTCAGATTTCCTTTGGTATTCCTACAGATTATGCAAAAGATTTTGTTACCCTCTTTCTTCCTTCACTTAAAAATAAACTACCCAATCTTCAAGCTAAAATCGTATGTGACCGAAGCAGAAGCTTAAGAAACAAGATTGTCTCCGGTAATCTTGATATCGCAATTGTAGCTGGAGAAATGGGAGTCATTGATGAAGAATTTTTATGGAGCGAAAAACTGCTTTGGGTTTCATCACCAAACTTCCAATATGATGCCAGCCAAGAAATACCCGTTGCTGTTTTGGAAGACGATTGTATTGTCAGAAATTTGACTCTTGATGGATTAAAGAGTTCCAGGCTGAATTATAAACAGGTTTTTACCAGTCCTATGCTGGATAATATTGCTGATGCTGTTTTCAATAGTATGGCGATATCTCTCTTACCCGAATCTATGCTCACAAAGGCAAACTCAAAAGTTCTTCCAAACAGCATTATTAAAAGCAAAGACCTGTTAATTATGAATCTTATCCGTTCTTCCTCTGTTGCCGACAACATATTCAGGATAGTTTGCGAACATATGACAGATATATTTACATCATAATATATCTGTCAATGTGAATGTCTAAGCACGGTAAAACGTGCCATAAGGCATGGAGGGAAGCGGCTTGCTAATCAAGGAAGCGCGCAAGTAGTCACAAGAACCCCTTTACCACAAGGGTGTTTTTTTCCTGTGACACAATAGATTCAAGGGGCTGGATTATCTTTTTATCTGGGAAAGTTAAGCTAACCAGTATATTGGACAATATCAATAGTGTTACTACGTGGTTTTAATTTCTAAAAAAAACATTGTAAAAAAACAAAAAATTGAATAGAATTATACATATAAAAATAAAATTATTTAATGAGAAAAAATGAGGTTTGTTATGACAGATGAACTTTTAGGAGAAAGAATAAAAATAATAAGAAAACAACGAGGTATGACGCTGCAAGACTTGGCTGACTTATCGGGGCTATCTATTGCATTTATTAGTAAGGTTGAGCGTGGATTAACAAGCCCAACATTTAGCGCTCTTTTAGAAATTTGTAAAGCGCTTGAAGTTGATTTGGTTGATTTGGCCCAATCCTCAGAGGAAAAACGACCGGTGATAAAGAAAAACGAACGTATTCCTATGTTACCTAT
This sequence comes from Candidatus Formimonas warabiya, assembly GCF_002777255.1. Classification (GTDB taxonomy): domain Bacteria; phylum Bacillota; class Dehalobacteriia; order Dehalobacteriales; family Dehalobacteriaceae; genus Formimonas; species Formimonas warabiya. The sequence goes on from NZ_CP017634.1 coordinate 472,964, forward strand.
AGCAGATGGTCGGATAAGACACGAATTTGGAACACAGGGATCTAGGAAGATGAAGGGTCTTTGGATGACAATACAACCAGGTACGACAGATGTTTCCAGAGGTCATCCGGAAGAAGAAGTAGGGATTATTATTAAGGGTAGGTTGGGGGTTACTATTGGAAAAGACACCTATGTTTTGGAAGAGGGAGACACTTTGTATATAGATGCTCATGTTCAACACAGTTTGACAAATATTGGAGATCGCGAGTGCGTGTGCTTTTTTGCTATTAATTAGTGCCGAAAGTGCGGAAACCAAACCGATTGAACAATTTTTAATGCTGAACGAAACTCTATAGGATTAACTGAAAGGCCAGATAGAAACAAGTATATCATCATCATATGTTGGTATGCTTGTTTTTTTTGTTAAAAATCGTATTTAGGGCATATATCTTATTTTATACTTATTTCAACTTTGTAAGAGACAAATATGCAATGAAAGTAATAGATCAGTTAAATATTTATTACTATTGAAGGATTTTCTAGAAGCAAGGAGAAAGATTTTATCATTGGAAAAAAAATTTGACCATTGGAAATTTTTCATATACTTTGATATATTAAAACTTTATATTTTAAATTTAAGTATTTGGCAAAGAAATTTTGGGGGTGTTTAGCATGGAAAAACCCAGCTAAAAATTAAACTATTACAAATAAATCAAAAATATGAAGATGATGCGGCTGCGAAAAACCTACAGGAGCGGTTGTGGGCAGCAGACTTTCGGCGGCTTTAGAGCTTCCGGAACCAATGATAAGGCAGGAAGTAAATTGAACCTTTACCATTGGATCAATCCGCGGACGATTAAGGAAAATCGAAATCCCTCAAAAGTATTTAGATATAGTTTTATGGAAGAAAAGTAACAAAAAGAGGTGAATTTAGTTGCAAGAAGACTTAAAGAGAATTCATCAAGCATCCATGGAAATATTGGCGGAAACAGGGGTAAAATTTTATCACCCTGAGGTATTGGATCTGCTTCAAAGTAAAGGGATAAAAGTGGTAGGAGAAACTGCGTTTTTTAAAGAAGACCAGGTTATGGACTGGATCAGTAAGGCCCCATCGCTTTTTAAAATCTACGCTCGAAACCCCAAGTATGATATGTTGATTGGTCAGGATCGGGTCGAATATGTTTCATGTAATTCCGGATTTCCCTGGATAGCCGATTTTGAGGGAACAAGGCGAAAAGCGGTCTTGCAAGATTATTTTACATTTGTCAAGCTCGTGAACCAGACGCCATTTTTTAATATGAATGGCGGAGTGATGGTTACACCATCAGATTTAACCTATCATCCCATATACCCAATTATGTTAGTGATTGCTTTGACCCACTCAGATAAGTGTATGTTCGGCGGATTAGGGGGCGCCAAGGAATCTGAGATGATCATGGATATACTCCAAATTGTTTTTGGAAGAAATGAAGAGCTAGTCAATAAGCCGAGAATTGTTACCATCATTAGCCCTTTGTCACCCCTTCAATTTGACAGGACCATGCTAGATACCTTACTTATATATGCGAGGTTTGGGCAGCCCATGATTATTGCTCCTGCTGTAATGGCTGGTACCACAGGTCCGGTTACATTGGCAGGGAGCATCGCCTTATCAAATGCTGAAAGTTTGGCAGGGGTTGTAGTTTCTCAAATGGTTCGTGAAGGAACTCCGGTAATTTATGGCTCGGCAAGTTCAGCATCGGATTTGAAAACGGCGAGTTTCTCTATTGGTTCTCCTGAATCAGCGCTTTGTGCCGCCTACTGTGCCCGTTTAGCAAAGTCTTACGGTCTTCCATGCCGTGGAGGGGGGACGCTGAATGATGCGAAATCAGTTTCGGTTCAGGCCGGTTACGAGGGTATGATGGTGATGCTGGTTGCCGCACAGGAGAAAATCAATTTTATTCTGCACAGTGCCGGGGCTTTAGACAGCTATGGAGCAATGTCATTTGAAAAGTATATTGTGGATCTGGAGATAGTTGGGATGGTCGACCGTTTTGTTCAAGGAGTGAAGATGGACCATAAATATTTAGCCTTAGATGTTATTAAGCAGGTAGGACCTGGAGGCGAATTCCTTTCACACCCCCACACCATGGAGTTTTGCCGAAAAGAACTATGGGGTCCTGATATTAGTTCACGGGGACCGATAAAGGGTAAGGAACCTAATGAATACTTAAAAGAAAACATAAATAAGAAGAAATTACAGATGTTAGAGAGCTATTCCGTGCCGAAATTTCCTGCTGAGGTCAAATTAAGACTTCTAAGGTACTTAGTAAATAGCGGAGCTGACCCGGAAATCATTAATTGCAATATCTAATGGGCAGCCTTTTCACACTTAATCGTCCAGCGCTGGTCCCGTTTACATTGGTTTAGAACAATATTATTTATAAAACCTTCATTGATATCTCGGAAGTATAATCGAGTTGTAGGAGCTAATTCTTCGCCCTTTTTAGGGCATGGCATCTTGAATTAGCTCCTATTTTTATAAAGGTTCAGCCCATATGTGTATTTAAGAGAAGTAGCTTATTATTATTTTTCCCAATAAAAAAATTACAATAAATAAGTATTGAAAAGGAAAAAAAATTTAACAAATAGCAAAATATTAAACGTATATTGCAGGAAATTTTCCTATTGTAAAGAATATTATTCAATTAGAAAAAAGTATCGTTAAAAATTTTCTAATTGTAAAATTTTTAAAAGGAAGTGATTGTCTTTGCGTCAAGTCCTGGAAAGGCTTCATGAGGCATCGCTGCAAATACTGGAAACGACCGGGGTAAAGTTTTTTCATCCTGAAATTTTGCGGGTAGTTCAAAAAAAGGGGTTAAAGTGATTGGACAAACCGTTTTTTTTTCTCCCAATCAGGTAATGGAATGGATCAAGAAAGCACCTTCGGTCTTTTCTGTCTATGCCAGAAATCCTGAACACAATATTCTGCTTGGCGGCGAAAGAACAGAATTTGCCGCTGGCTACGGGGCTCCCGCTATGATTGATCAAAAGGGTATGAGAAGATCGGCAATGTTTTCTGATTATTTAAATTTTTTAAAGCTGGTGCAACAATGCCCTTTCTTTAATATTAATGGCGGAATCCTTGTCCAACCCAGCGATATTAGCCCAGGGCAATGTTTTCCTTCTATGCTGTATGCTACGTTAATCTATTCTGATAAGTGTCTGATGGGCGGAGCTGGCGGGGCAGAAGAGACCAATACAGTTTTAGATATGCTGGATATTGTTTTTGGAAAAGAAAGTCTGATCAGGACACCTAGGATTTTGGCTATCTTAAACAGTACAAGCCCTTTGCAGTTTGATCACGATACTTTAGACACGCTCTTGCTGTTTACTGAATACGGTCAGCCCGTAATTATTACGCCGGCAGTTATGAGGAACTACCGGACCGATCACCCTTGCAGGTACAATTGCCTTATCAAATGCGGAGATCCTGGCTGGTATTACTGTAGCTCAAATGCTGAGGGAAGGGACTCCTGTGATCTATGGCATGCAATCTACGGCAGCTGATATGAGAACGGGAGGAATTGCCGACGGTTCACCTGAAAGAGCCTTATGTGTTGCTTATGGAGCCCGCTTAGCAAAAAAATATGGCATACCCTGTCGGGGCGGGGGAACAGAAAACGATGCGAAAAGTTTATCCATCCAAAGCGGATACGAAAGTATGATGGATATTTTGGTTGCCTGTCAGGAAAAAACAAATTTGATTATTCACAGTGCAGGGATTTTAGATAGTCATGGTGCCATGTCCTATGAAAAATTCATCGTGGATCTAGAAATCTTAGGAATGGTAAAGAGGTTCCTGCAAGGGGTCAATACCGATGAAGAGTCTCTGGCTGTTAGTATTATTAAATCTGTTGGTCCTGGAGGTGAGTATCTTTCAAATGAGCATACCATGAGGCACTGCAGGAAAGAGCCATATTTACCTTTTGTCAGCATGAGAGGGGCCCTTCCCAAAGGAATCAACCCTGATCAAGAATTGCTTTGTATTATTAATAAGAAAAAGGAAGAGATGTTATCCCAGTATTGTCGGCCCGAGTTGCCTCAAAAAGTTTGTTCCCGGCTCAAAGAGTACCTGGCTTCAAAAGAGATAGGGACAGCAATTTTATAGAAACAAATAACTTTTCTAAGGCTGTATCCATAAAGAATTTCAAGGACAGAGTACGAATTTGAGTACTTTTAGTGAAAGGGGGTTGCGTTTTCTGTAAGTGCAATAATTAAACCCTATTAATGGGGATATTCCTGGGCACAAGAGGCAAGAGGAAAGAGGAAAGATGAGGTGCGTACCCTGACATAAATTGGGGACATTCCTCGGCGTGATAGGAATGCCTGAAAAAGAGGTGTGTCCCCTAACCTTTAATAATAAAGGAGTGTATGGCATGGATCATTCTGCAATTTTGGATCTATTAGTGGGGGGTATTTTAAGAGGAGGACTGTATGTACTTATGGCCATGGGTCTTTCCCTGGTATTTGGGGTGATGAAGATTCCTAATTTTGCCCATGGTGAATTTTATATGTTGGGAGCTTATTTTGCCTATTTTGCTTGCGCCGTATGGGGTCTCCCACCGGCCGTAGCTATTATGATTGCCGGACTGGGAGGCTTTGTGTCTGGCGGCATAATAGAAAAAATGACTTTTGCCCCATTGAGAAAAAGGTCTCGGGGAGATTGGATCATGAATAGTTTCTTGGTTACAGCAGGCATTTCTTTTATTTTGCAAAATTTGACCCAGGCATTGTTAGGACCGAATTTTAAAGGGGTTCCCCAGTATTGGGGTGGGTCATTTAATTGGTTTTCCGGACTAAACATTTCCATCGACCGGGTTGTGGGATTCTTAATTGCAATGGCATCCGTAGCAGTATTCTGGTTGTTTTTAAAAAAAACCAAGACCGGGAATGCAATTTGGGCAGTATCCGAGCATGAGACAGGCGCCATGCTCATGGGGATTGAACTCAATAAAATCCATACCTTAACATTTGCTTTGAGCAGTATGCTGGCTGCCATAGCCGGGGCCGCTTTGCTATCCATCATTCCTGCCTATCCAACCATGGGTTTGCAGCCGTTATATAAGTCCTGGTTTGTGGTGATGCTGGTCGGCTTGGGAAATATTGAAGCCACCATTATCGGCGGGTTTATGGTTGGGCTAATTGAAGCGGTAGCATCATTTAGTTTAGGAGCCATGTGGCAGGACGTGATTTGTCTATCCATTATTATTTTAGTGCTCCTGTTTAAACCCGCCGGTTTATTCGGGAAAAAATTGAAGGTATAGGAGGTGATCAATATGACAAACCAAAAGACTTTGGATATAGGATTTACGCACAGTTTAAAACATAATTTGGAAAAAGTCGGACTGTCACCTCTGGTAATAGCAATGTTTCTCTTACTGGGATTTGCTCCCTACCTGATTGCAGATGAATACATTCTTCATTTGCTGGTGATTAGTTTAATGTTTGGAACATTGGCGATGGGGTTTGATTTGTCTGCTGGTTTTATTAATGTAGCGAACTGGGGATATTCCGGATTGATGGGGCTGGGCGCATATACTTCTGCTCTGCTTCTGATGAAAATGGGAATTTCCCCCTGGATCGGAACGATTGCCGGTGCTTCTCTGGCGGCTTTATTAGGGTTGCTTATTGGAATCCTTACGCTCAAGATGGATGGAATGTATGCCGCTATCCTGGCGTGGTTTGTCGGTTTAATCCTGATGGCGCTGACCACTTCTCTGACGGATTTTACCCGGGGCGCGCTGGGTCTGAATGTTGATCTGTACTTTAATACAGGTTGGTCAAAACCTTACTTTTATGTAATCTTTGTGATCTGTATTGCCACTTATATTGTATTAAGGTGGGTGACAAAATCAAATTTAGGACTGGCTTTCACTGCTTTAGGGCAGGATTGTGAGGCTGCCCGAACCTGTGGTGTGGATCCCATGAAATATAAGGTAACTAACTTTACCATATCCTGCTTTGTGGCAGGGTTATGCGGAGGTTTCTACGCTCACTTTATGGGTATTCTGACCCCTGATCTTATGTCCACGAAGCACGCGGTAGAAATACTGGTTATTGCCTATATTGGCGGCAGAGGAAGTATCTGGGGACCATTATTAGCAGCATTTTTGGTTACTCCCATTTTTGAGTACCTGAATTTTTTATTAGAGTTTAAATATGTTATTTACGGAGCGTTGTTAATAGTAGTAATGGTTTTTTATCCAAGCGGGATAGCTGGTTTTTGGGATTACTTAGCTAATATTTTAGCCGAAAAAAGAAGAAAATTAGCCGGATCAAAGAGTAACCCCTTGGCCTAATTTGTTATTTGGGGATAAAAATATAGGCAAAGGGAGGTGACTAAGGGGAGTAAGGAGTCAAGGAAAGGTAGGAGTATGGTTGACAAGGCAGATGGTCAAGCAAGTAAAAAGAAAAAGGGGGCAAATTTATGAAAAGGTTTAATAAACTATGGCCAATTCTTTTAGTTGTGTTGCTTTCGACTGCTTTATTAATTACAGGTTGCGGAAACAAAGCCGCCACAGAAGGTGACGCCAAGGTACTAACTATTGGTGTGGACTTGCCGCTGACTGGTCCCAGCGCTAAAGCGGGAACCGAATTCAAGGACACTGTTACCCTGGCTTTTGAAGAAGTAGGAAATAAAATTGGTGACTACAATGTAAAGCTGGTTTGGATTGATGACCAGGCAGATCCTCAAAAGGGGACTTCCGCTTATGAACAGGCTGTAGTCCGGGACAAAATCGACGTGGGCATCCTGAATTGGAACAGCTCTGTGGCGGTAGCCTTAATGGAGACGGTAGCCAAATATCAGATTCCTCACTACTTCGGCATGGGTGCTGCCGGCACGATCAATGAAAAATGGCTGTCTAATGAAAAGTATCATTATTGGATTAATAAAGGCTGGGCTATGCCTGATAAGATGACCCAGGCTTATGTGGATACTATCGGACAAGCCATTGAGAGTGGCCTTTGGAACCCCCGCAATAAGAAGATTGCTATATACGGTGATGATACGGACTGGGGCAGAAGCTACGGGGCCAGTATGAAGAAGAGATTTACTGATGCCGGTTGGCAGGTAGTCAATGAAGAGTATACAAAATTAGGGGAAACAGACATGTATCCTCTGCTGACTAAGATGAAGAGTCTGGATGTTTCCCTGGTGGCCGGAACTATTTCTTCACCTCCTTCTATTGCTGCCTTTATTAAACAGTCAAGAGAAGTAAAGTTAAATGCTTTAATGATTTGTGACGCTTTAGGGGAGACCGCTGATTTTTATTCATTAACCGGTGATGCCTCTGATTATATTCTTGATAATCGCCCTGTCTTTACTTCGGACCGAGCTAAAAAATTTGCTGCTGATTTTAAAGAAAAGTATGGTTATGAACCCGCGCCGGCTTGCGGCGGGCAAGTATACGATTACACCCGGTTCTTCATTAAGTGCGCGAATGAATGTTTAGCGGAAAACGGAAAATTGGATAAAGAAACACTTTATAAATTTGCCCAAGAAAAACTCATGACCGGACAAATTACCTTTACCGACGGCGTTGTGTGCGACGAGTATAAATATGACGCTACATCTGCCCCCGATCCTATCACAGGTGAAGGGAAGTACATTTTCCCTGTAGTTCAGTATTTTGGCGGAAAAGCAACGGTTATTTGGCCGGATTCTCAAAAAGTGGCCGATCTTAAAATCCCGGATTACGCGAAATAAAGAGTATCTAAGTTAAACTGCGTCCAGGAAAATAAGATATCTAAAATGCATCACTTTCTGCGCATGCTAAGGGGCTCTAAAAATAAAGGGGGTAGATTCGTGAAAAAGTTTACTAAAATAGGACCTATCCTTTTAGTTATGTTGCTTGCTGTGGCTCTATTGATTACAGGATGCGGACAAAAAGAGACAGCAGAAGGTACCTCCAAGGTACTAACGATTGGAGTGGATTTGCCGCTGACCGGTTCCTGCGCCAAGGTGGGAACAGAGTTTAAGGATGCCTGTACCATGGCTTTTGATGAGATTGGCAACCAAATTGGTGACTACAAAGTAAAGCTGGTTTGGATTGATGACCAGGCAGATCCGGAAAAAGCCACACGGGCCTATGAACAGGCCGTGCAAAAGGACAAAATTGATGTGGGGATACTTAACTGGAACAGCTCTGTTGCCGTAGCTTTGATGGAGGTAGTCGCCAAATATCAGATACCGCACTTTTTTCCTACGGGAAATGCTGCGGTAGTTAATGAGAAATGGCAGTCAAATGAAAAGTATCGATATTGGGTTACCAAAACATGGGCATCGCCTGACAAACTTAGTTTAGCTTACATCTATACGATCAACCAGGCCGTTGAAAAAGGCCTGTGGAAACCGCGCAACAAAAAGGTAGTTATCTACGGCGAAGATAACGACTATTGCAGAGGTTTCGGATCCAGCCTCGCTCAACAATTCAAGGATGCAGGGTGGGAAGTTGTCGGTGAGGAATGGATCAAAACCGGAGAAACGGACATGTATCCTATACTCACCAAGTTTAAAAGCCTTGATGCTTCGATTGTAGCAGGCAGTATCTCCGGTCCTGCTTCTATGGCGGCATTTATTAAGCAGGCCAGAGAAGTAAATTTAAAAAGCCTAATGATATGTGATGCATTGGGTGATATCGGCGAGTGGTATAAGTTAACCGGTAATGCCGCCGATTATGTACTGGATAATCGCCCCATTTTTACTTCAGAAAAAGGCAAGAAGTTTGCCGCTGATTTTAAAGCAAAGTATGGTTATGAACCCTCTGCAGCAGCGGCGGGACTGCAATATGACGCCGCCAGGTTCTTTATCAAGTTAGCCAATGAGACCTTGAAAGAATATGGCGACCTAAATAAGGAAACATTGTTTAAATTTGCACAGGATAATTTATGGACCGGCCAGATTACATTTAAGGACACCGTTGTATGCCCGGAGTACAGATATGATCAACAATCTCTCCCAGATCCGGTGGTGGCGGAAGACGGTTTTATTTTTCCGGTAGTTCAATATTTTGATGGTAAAGGGACCGTTATTTGGCCGGATTCTCAAAAAGGGGCGGATCTTAAGATCCCGGATTACGCGAAATAAAGAGTATCTATTCCGGTGCCCGCTGATATTACGGGCACCGGAAAACATTAGCTTTGACCTAACTTATTCCGAAAGCAGGTGAAATCTGTGCTGTTAAAAACCGAGGGAGTGGAAAAAAGGTTCGGCGGCTTGGTGGCAGTAAAGGATGTATCCATTACTGTCAACAAGGGAGAAATATTTGGTTTAATCGGTCCCAACGGAGCAGGTAAGACTACTTTCTTAAACTGTATTTCCGGCTTTTACAAGCCCGAAAAAGGCAGAATTACTTTTAAGGAACAGGATATTACCGGATTGTCTCCCACTCAGCTCTGTCACAAAGGAATAGCCAGAACATTTCAAATTGCGAGATCATTTCCCAAATTAAGTGCCTTAGATAATGTGAAGGTATCTGTAATCTATGGAGGCAAGCAACATCAAAACCCGGAAAGACGGGCAAAAGAAATAATGGATTTTGTTGGTTTTCCTGTAGCAACAAACATCATTGCCGAAAACTTAAATACCATGCAACTGAAACGTCTAGAACTTGCTCGTGCTTTGGCAACCAACTCTGAGCTGCTTCTTCTTGACGAAGTAGCGGCCGGATTAACTCCGTCCGAACTGCCGACTTTTATTGAACTGATAAAAAAGATTAGAGATAGTGGGGTTACTATTATCTGCATAGAACACGTCATGAAATTCATTATGGGAGTTTGTGACCGGATTGCGGTATTGAATTTCGGAGCGAAAATCGCAGATGGGACTGTAGAAGAAATTAAAAATGATCCTAAGGTAACGGAAGCCTATTTAGGAGAGGAAAACGTGCATTAATATAAACGTATCAATAAGTTAGGAGGGGATTAATATGCTCAAACTGAGCAATATTAATGCCGGTTATGGGAAGCTGGGCGTATTGTGGAATGTTTCCCTCGAAGTCAATGAAGGAGAGTTTGTTGCTTTGCTGGGGCCCAACGGGGTAGGGAAAACAACAGCTTTGCGCACGATATCCGGGATTGTCACACCTGCCCAAGGTGAAGTATGGTTTATGGGTAAAAAGATTAACGGACTTCCGGTTCAGAAAATTACCAGGATGGGAATCAGCTATGTAACCGATGACGGATGTCTTTTTTCCGGCATGACTGTAATGGAGAACCTGATGCTGGGTGCCTATACCATTAAGGACAAAAAAAAGGTGAAAGCTTCCCTGGAGAAAGTCTTTGCGCTGTTTCCCCGGTTGGCAGAGCGTAAAAAGCAGTTTGCCGGCAGTATGAGCGGAGGAGAGAGAAAAATGCTTGCCATTGCCCGGGGGTTAATGCCTGATCCCAAATTGATGCTGGTTGATGAACCATCACTGGGCCTTGCGCCCAAATTGGTACTGGATGTTTTTAAAACCTTAAAGGAATTAACCACCATGGGAGTGACTGTTCTACTTGTGGAACAGAATGTGAATACGACTTTGAAAATTGTCGACCGCGGCTATGTTCTTGAACAGGGTAGTATTGTACAAGAAGGCAGCAGTCAAGAATTAAGGGAAAATGACCATATCAAGAAAACTTATCTGGGCATAGCCTAGCAATGGATCGTAAATTGATTACTTGAATGTTTATTACTAATGAAAAAACTTCACAGAGAGACTTTAACTAAACCCCCAAAAAATAAAAAAATTTATTTATAATTTAGCAGGAAAATACGGATTAATAAAGAATTTTTCTATATAGAAAAATAATTTTATATATAGAAAATGATAACGTTGAATACCAACAGGGTAAGGACTCTTATGATGCATAACTGACATCCACTTTATGGGAAGGCTGTGCGGAGGATTACTCTAGTGGTCAAATAAAAAAACATATTAAGGAGAGGTCACAATGCGATCAAATTTTACTCAATTTACTACACCCCGAATGCGTGTATTGTCTGACGATCAGATCAATTCAATTTACTTAGCTGCACTAGAAATTTTAGAGAGAACAGGCATGAAAATTGACTCTAGGGAAACACTGCAGTTCCTTGCTGATCACGGCGCCCTCGTGGGACCAGGAAACAGAGTAAGAATTCCTGCATTTCTTGTAGAGCGCGCTCTGAAAACAGTACCGCCCCGGGTAGTTCTTTGCAGCAGGGAGGGAGAAAGAAAGTTATTTTTAGAAGATAACAATGTGTATTTTGGGTGCAATCCGGATAATCCGGATTATATCGATCCATATACAGGTGAGAGACGCCCTTTTACCAGTATAGACGGTAAGGATTTGGCCACAATTATTGATTATTGCCCCAATATAGACTTTGTATTAAATGCCTGCTTTAGTTCTGATGTACCACGGGATGTTGCAGACCGGGTAATTATCAGACAAATGATGCTTTATATGAGAAAGCCCATCGGGTTCAGCTGCACCAACGCAGATTCCTTATTGGATATTATTGATATGGCAGCCATTGTCGCCGGCGGATATGAAGAACTCAGAATGAGCCCCTATATTTTCCATATTCAGGAACCTATCAGCCCTTTGAGTCATGACGGTAATGCCATGAAAGAAGTTAAGATTTGTGCGGAAAAAGGAATTCCCTTGGTTTACTACCCTATGCCTATGGCTGGAGCGACAGCCCCCGCAACTTTAGCCGGTATGCTGGCGCAAAATTTGGCCGAAGCTTTCACCGGTATGGTAGTTCACCAGCTTACAAAGCCCGGCGCTCCTTTCCTCAGTGGTGGCGTGGCCTCTATTATGGACATGAAGACAACCCGGTTCTCTTACGGGGCTCCGGAAATGAGTCTCAGTGTTGCGGGTCTTACCGATATCTTGCATTATCTTAAAATCCCGGTTTGGGGTACTGCAGGCTGTGTTGATGCCAAAACTGTGGACCAGCAGGCGGCTGCGGAAATTGCGATATCCTGCCTGATGTCCGGCTTAAGCGGAGCCAATTTGATTCATGACACCGGCCTGATGGATCAGGCAACGGTTATTGCCCCTGAAGTTCTCCTTCTGGCTAACGAAATCCAGGGCATGGTGAGAAAGATTCTGGGCGGGATTCATGTGAGCGATGAAGATCTTGCCCTTGATGCGGTAAATGATATTGGAAATGGCGCAAGCTATATTAGCCATGAGCATACATTCAAATATTTCAGAGATTTCTGGGTACCTACTTTATTCGACCGCTCCGTATTGCAGAAAGGACAAACACTTCCTTCCTTAACGGAAAGATTAAATGAAAAGGCACGATACGTAATCGAAAACCATGAGGTTCCGCCCCTGCCGCCGGATAAGCTGAACGATCTCTTACAATTAGAAAAGAAATGGCTGGGATAAGCGGAAAAGGAGTCAATAGTATTTTGCTTTGAAGGAGAGAAAGATCATGGCAAAGAAAATGAAGCTTGGTTTACACACTTACACGCTTCATCTTTGGGGGTTAGGGGAAAATTACGCGAATTATAATGAACCCCGGCCCAAAGCGATGACATTAATGCAGCTGATAGACAATGCGGTTAAATGGGGGTTAGACGGACTGCATATTACCGGTTGTGATCTGGAATCCAAGGATGAGAAGCGTCTTAAAGAAGTCCGGGATGCATTTGAAAAAAATAATCTTTATGTGGAATACAATTTTTCACTGGATTGTACATTTGATTCCCGGGTTACTGACAGCATAGAGGAAGGCATTAAAATTGCCGCAGCACTCGGGGCTGACATTGCAAAGGTTAGTTTAGACGTGCGCCGGCCTCGGCCTCTTTACGGCAGCTGCTTTCATCCGGAAGTAATGAAACAACTTATTGCTATTTATGAAGAGATCAAGGCTGCGCTGCCTTTGCTTGAAAAAACCGGAATTAAGCTTGCGATAGAAAACCATACGGATACTTATGCAGATGAAGTTATTTGGCTGATTAAACAAATCAATCATCCCATGGTTGGTGCCTGTGTAGATACGGTTAATTCCATGTGCGTTCTTGAGGACCCCTTGAGCGCGGTGGAAAAACTGGCGCCATATGCTTTTGTTGTTCATTTCTGCGACCATAAGCTTGACAGAGATGAGTACGGAGTTCGTTTTCATGGAGTGGCATTAGGGGATGGCGATATTGATTGTGTAAAGGTATACAATACGATTCAAGCAGTGTCGCCAACTGACCGGATTGATTTTGAAATCGAATGGGATATGGAGGGAGACTCTCTCGAAGTGGCTCAGCAGAAACAACTTGAGGCGTGCCTTAAAAGCATAAAATATGCCCGGGAAGTTCTCGGCATCGGAAAATAGTGGAATGAGATTTTTATTGAACGAACCGGAAGATGCTATTTTGCAATTAACCCCCCTCTTGTAAGGTAGTTGCGATAAAAAATTTATTGCAGCTACCTATTTAAATAATAGACTGATAAAAAAATAAAGGAGACAAGAATATTATGGCAAATTTTGAAGCGTTGAACCAAAGTGTGATATCCGGAAAAGAAGCACAGGTAAAAGAAACAGTTAAGGCCATGGTAGACGCAGGAGTCAGCCCCCTGGAAATTATCAACCAGGGATTAATCGCCGGGATGAACGTAGTAGGCGCCCGTTTTAAAAATGGAGACATGTTCGTTCCTGAAGTACTGATGTCGGCTAAATCCATGGGAGCCGGGATTGAAATTGTCAAACCTTTGATTGCCGACACCGATATGCCCAGCAAAGGCAAGGTTCTCCTCGGCACCGTGAAAGGGGACCTCCATGATATCGGCAAAAACTTGGTCGGCATGATGTTGGAAAGCGGCGGCTTCACGGTAGTAAACTTAGGTATTGACATCGCTCCTGAGAAATTCGTGGCAGCTGTCAAAGAACATAAACCGGACATCGTTGCTATGTCTGCTCTTCTCACCACTACCATGCTGCATATGAAAGATACCATCGAATTAATCAAAGAAGAAGGCTTAAAAGTAAAATGTATCGTAGGTGGAGCCCCTATTTCTCAGGACTTTGCTGATGAAATCGGAGCAGACGGATTTGCCCCGGACGCTGCTTCTGCTGTAGAACTTTGCGTAAAGCTAATTGGCTAATAGTCGTCAAGGCTCACTGGTGTTTTTATGCATCAGTGGGCTTTTTTCTCTATATCAGAATTGATGGACACTTTAAATCAAGATCGTAATATATGGAGAGGAGGGCCCATTGGCTTTGATGGGCTGATAAAATGAGAATTTGGAGAACTTTTCAAACCATAGATACGCATACCGGCGGAGAACCCACCCGAACCGTCGTGGGCGGTGTGCCGGTGATTCCCGGTGCGACGATGCAGGAAAAATTCATTTATATGCAGACGCATAATGACTGGATGCGTAAAGTATTAAGTCTGGAACCCCGGGGCAACGAAGTGATGTCCGGCGCCTTTTTAACACCGCCCTGCACTCCCGGGGCGGATATCGGCGTCATCTATTATGAAACAGGGGGCTGGCTCCCTATGTGCGGTCACGATACCATTGGCGTTGCCACTGCCTTGGTGGAAACCGGCATGGTGGAAGTAAAAGAACCCTTTACCGACATTGTTTTGGATACGCCCAGCGGTGTTGTGAAAGTCCGTGTGAAGGTAGAAAGTCAAAGAGCGAAGAGTGTTACGTTCGTGAATGCACCTGCCTTTGTAATTGGCCGTGACTACCGGGTTGACACGCCTGAATTCGGCTCTGTTACCTTTGACGTGGCCTATGGGGGAAATATGTATGCCATCCTGCCCGCGGCCGCTCTCGGTTTGAAGCTGGTGCCGGAACGGTCCAAAGAAATTGTGGCAAAGGGTGTTTTGCTGAGAAAGTACATCAATGAGCAGATCCAAGTCCGCCATCCCTTGCTTCCCTTTGTGGACAAGGTCACGCATATCGAGTTTTCCGCTCCCTCGGCTACACCGGGCGTTTCTGCCCGGAACGCGGTCATCATTACCTCCGCCGCCATCGATCGATCTCCCTGCGGTACCGGGACCTCTGCCAAAATGGCGCTGCTGCATGCCAAGGGCGAATTAAAGGTTAATGAAACCTTTGTTCACGAGAGCCTGATCGGAAGCATATTCACCTGCCGGATTATCGAGGAGACGGAAATTGCCGGGATGCCGGCGATCGTGCCGGAAATCAGCGGGCGCGCCTTTATTACCGGCATGAGTACCTTTATGATGGACCCGGAAGATCCTCTCGCGGAAGGGTTTGAACTTGGCTGATTTCCCTTTGCTTCCGGCTAATGTTTGAGGGGCGTATGCGCAAGCATGCGGGTTCAAGTCTTCCTACTGCACCATGAACTTTTGATAGGAGAACCTTGGTTTCAAAAAAGCCAGGGCTCTTTTTTTCATGAAAATTAAAGAATGGCGAAATAAATATCAATTGACAATGAAGAAGCTTAATCATAGATTATTATGAAACTATGTTTAGCTGACATGCGTCTATACCTAATATAGGATATAGGAAGAGTTTAATGGGGTAACAAGCTTGAGAAGTCATAATTTGCTAATTAGGATGTTTATTGGATTCATAATTGGACCAAGAGAAGGTAACAATGAATATTAGCAGGATATGGGAAATATTATTCGAATAACTTAACAAATAGAAAGTGCTTAAAGACGATTTCTGAATGTTATTAGCATTAAAGAAAAAGGAGAGGAAACTTCTATGTTTTTTAAAAAAATGTTGTTAATCCTATTTATGGTCATGCTTTTTCCCGCAGCATCTTTTGCCGCAGACTGGAACGATTACTGGGTTAGTGGCTGGCATGATGATAATTCCGGGTACGATATCTACAATCTAAGCCCAGCAAACGAAAAGGTAAAAGACCGGACGGTGATCATGCATAACTTGGGTCAGAATGAATGGGTTCGCCTGGAAGAAGGAGTTCAGAGCCTTTGGCAGCCATATGACGGCAAGTTACCCGGAGCCTGGGTAATGGAGAAGGGAAAAGAATTCAACCCTTATGAGAATTACAATTATGATATTAAAAATAACCGATTGATCTTAGGAGAACAATATCATATCTCACCGGATGAAAAATGGGGCATTCAGCAAAATGATTATTACGAATTGGTCAAGCTGGGCAATATTTTCATTTACAATCATGGTAGTATCGAGGCTGCTCCTAGTAAAACTAAAAGTTACCTGCTGAAAAACTTGGAGAATGGAACAATTGAAGAATGGCTAAAAACGGAAAACAGTACCTGGTATTACTGGCTTCCAGACAGCACTGTACTATTATGTACATATAGCCAAAATGAGAAACAGAATGTAATTTCTATTTTTGACCCAAAGACAAAGAAGTTTGAAAAAGTAGTTTCGGGCAGCTTATACGCTTATGATAGAGAGAAAAATCGTATTCTATTTGTGAAAAATGAACCCATGCGGAAAACCTGGGTCATGGATCTTTCCACCAGGATTGAGAAACGAGAAATTAATACGGCATCATTCTATCCATCACCTGTCACTCTACCGAAAGTACCTCTGCCTCCCAAGGATTTGAATATTGATAGTTTAAAGGTAGTAACTCCTGAAAGAGTTACCCGGTACGAACACGAAATCCGAATGGGTGATCAGATTATCCCCGTCCCTTACATATTTGAAAGAGAAAACAAAGAATTTATCCCCCTTCGTCCTTTAATCGAAACCCTAGGAATTAAGGTTAATATCAAGCAACTGGGCAGTTACGTTAAGGAATACCAAGTTTCTTACCAGGGAAATAAGTTTACCCTTTTAGAAGAGGAATTTATTAACTATAAATGGAAATTATTTGTTACTACGGATGTGTTAAAGAAAATGGGACTCCCGGAATTTACGATCAACCAATTTAAAAACTAGAAAAAAATTATACTTTCGCAAGTTATTTGAGGAAGACAAACCGTGTGGGTTTGGTTCCCCTCACCTCCACCATCATTTTAGTTCAAAAAAGGTGCCATGCGGTCAAAGCCGTATGGTATCAGCTTTTTTAGAGGTTTTTACCCTATTCGCGTCCGGTACCTGCGTCTCCCCAAACAGCTCGTTTGTCAAGCCGAATTCCGGCGAATAGGGGATTACAAGCCGCAGGAGTACAATCAGCCATACAAAAGTCATAAGTGTGTTGAAAAATTGATTCTTTTTGGTATACTGATTCATGTGGCAGTTTGTGAAAAATATCAAAACCAAGCCCTGGATTTTAATAGGTATGCAATCTGATCTGCAGCAAATATGATTAATCCGATATGTAGGTCATAAAGGGGATGTGTTATGACTGCAACGAACACAAACTCTTTTATGTTTTTTCGTTTAATAAATCGAAAGATGGTGTGTTATGGCCGATACAAGATACAATACCGGGAAAAAAAGCACAAGTGCATTAATGGGCAGACTTATAAAAGCAACAAATATTAAGCGTTTTATCGATAAGAACGCTTCTTACATGAAGGTTGTGCCCTTTCATGAATACATCCGGCAAAAATGCAATGAAACAGGTGTCGTGCCGGAACAGGTTATCAAGCGCTCCGATATAGAACGGACTTATGGTCATCAGTTGTTCCGGGGCCTGCGCATGCCATCACGGGACAAGGTCATACAGCTTGCTTTCGGATTTGAGTTCGGCGTGGAAGCTACGCAGGAGCTCTTAAAATCAGCCCGGAAGAGCAGCCTGTATCCAAAAATCAAGCGTGATGCGGTAATCCTGTTTTGTATTAACCGTGGGATGAGTATTTTCGATACCCAAGCGGTTTTAGAGGAGCTGGGGATTTCATTGCTGGGAGAAGGTGACCGGAATGGGAAGGATTGATGTTTCGGATTTTTTGAAGGAATTTGATGAAACCGGGTTCCCGTCCGATTTTCTCCGCGAATATGAGCTTTTGGAGTGTCTGTCACAAAATGAAATCAACGAAACCTTTTTGATTAAAAGCAGAGATGACGGCGTATTGCGCGTCGCCAAATGCTATAAGAGAAAAAACTATCCCGCCGCAAATGCCGAAAGCGATATTCTGAGCAATTTGCATCATGAAGGACTGCCGCAGTTTGTTTCATGCTATGAAAACGACGCCGCAGTCTTTGTCGTACGCGAATATGTTAGGGGAGTTTCTCTGGATGAATATGCAGGGGGCAAAGGACTTCTCCCAAATGAGGTTCTCTCGATTGCCAAACAGCTGTGCGATATCCTTGCCTATCTGCACGGGCAAAAGCCGCCCATTATCCACCGCGATATCAAACCGGAAAACATTATTATAAACGACGGAAAAATCGTGCTGATTGATTTCGGCATCTCCCGCAAATACAATGACGAAGCAACAAAAGACACTACATATATCGGCACAAGGGAATTCTCTCCGCCGGAGCAGTTCGGCTTCTCCCAGACCGACAACCGTTCGGATATTTATGCCTTTGGAGTTTTGCTGTGCTATCTCCTGACAGGCGGAACGGACCTGAAACGAATTCAACAGACGGTCAAAAATAAAAGACTCCGCAATATTATTCTAAAATGCACCGCCTTCTCCCCCGACAGGCGTTATGCCGATATCGCCGCAGTCAAAAGCGCTTTGCTTGATTTGGAGGGTATTCGCAGATACAAGACGCATCTGATTGCAGCGGCTGCTGTGTTAGTGATTGTGTCGGCCGGCATCATGGTCTATGGCTGGTATCGGGAGCCTGCGCCTGTTCATGAAGACTTTTTAGCTCAGGAGAGCATGGTTCTTTCTCTTAATTCGGAGAAAGCGCCCATAACGAGGGCTGAAATATGCCGTATTGTCGTCGATGCTCTTGACATTTATGATGAATACGCCGAAAGCAATTTTACCGATGTTCCGGTAGATGACCCCCGCTATCATTATATTTCCTCCGCCGTGCAGGCAAAGCTGGCGCATGGATTACCGGATGGAAGTTTTCAACCTGATGAGCCGATTTCAGCCGGAATTTATTCTGTCTTCATTATGGAGAACGTATTGGGGATTTACAAGGTAACCAATTGGGATAATACGGAGAAAGCCCTGGTGGCGGCTGCAAAGGCAGGTAATAATTATGGCATTATTACCGATGAGCAGCTGGAGCAGGCTGTGACCGACCCGTTTCATCCGCTGGAGAGCATCCCCGACGGTATTCTGGTGCCGAAGGCAATCAGCGGCGCGTGGATTGAATGGAAAAGCTCCGATGAGTCGGTGGCGACCGTCGACGGCGGACAGGTAACTCCCAGGGGACCCGGAAGGGCTGTGATAACAGCCGAATATGGCCGGGGAAATACGGTTTTCGATACCTGTGAAGTTATCGTCAACTAAAATGAAATTTCTGATAAAGGTGTGCAGACTGCACACCTTTTTTCCTGCATTATTTGCTATATTTATTGATATATAACATTTATAAACAGGAGGTTGTGCCAAAATATGGGGAAATTTAAGAAATTGTTTTTTCTTTGCCTTATGCTCGTCCTGTCGATGGTCCTGTTCTCCGATACGGTTGTCGCGACGCCTAACCATTGGGCGTCTGATGCGGTGGATAAGCTCAATGAGCTTTACGGTGGCGGAACGTTTTCGGATGATTATGAAGAAATGGTCACAGTCGGTGATTTGGACGATTTGCTTGAGCAAACTTTCAAGTATTCCGATCTAAGCGGCTTTACCGGACTGGACGGCGCTGAGGAGGATGGTACGGTCACACGGGGCATTCTGGTTCACACGCTGGTAAAGCTTTTTAACCTGGGAGAAATCACAGGAACAGATGATGAGGAAAGAATCAGCTCGGCGATTGAAATATGTGTAAACAAGGGGATTATGTCCGGTTATCCGGACGGGACCTTCGGCGAAAATGACCCGGTGAATCACGGGATACTGGCGGTTTCCTTTTACCGCGCCGTGAACAAGGCAGCCGGTGGCACCGAAGAGAACAAATGGGGGCTTACGCCGGGCGCATACGGGTATGAGGGGCTTCTGTACTTTACCATAAGAAGTATACCCTACGGCGAGGACGTCTACGAAACAGCCTTTGATGATGTGGCGATAACGGTAAGCGAGGATGTCTACGACCCGGAACTTGGTGAAACTGTGTCGGAGGCGGTATACAGCGGCGCTGAGGATGTCTGGAATAAATGGGGCGATATGCTCAACGCCCTGGAGCCGGAGCTCTCAGGCACCGGATACGATATTGAATCGCTGCCTGAGGAACCGACAACGGCAGACGCTGTAGTGGAAATAGTCAGGCAGTACAGAGAAGACCTGGCGGAAATCGAAAAAAATACGGGAATATTTTCCGATGTGTCTTCTTCAGACTGGTTTTACGATGGCATCATGTACCTTTTTAATCAAAAGCTCGTCATGGGATACGGCGGCGGCCTCTTCGGGCCTGATGATCCGATTACCCGCGTCCAGATGGCTGCATTAGTCCTGCGGGCGCAGGGAGTGGATACAGAAGGGCTTCCCGAACCGGGCGTGGAAGAATTCACTAATGTTTTTACAAATCCGGATTTTATCGTTGATGGCCACTTGGACTGGAGGGGGACAGTCATATGGGCAGCAAGGGTGTATTACAGCGGAGAAACGAATTTTGCCCCCGACGACACGCTTACCCGCGAGAGTATGGCTTTTGCGGCGGTCAGACTGTTCGAGGGCTATGATGAAGACAACGTAAACCTGGCGATTCTCGATCGTTTCGTCGACAAGGACGATATCGGAGAGCAGTACAAAAAGGCCCTTGCCTTTCTTGTGTCCATCGGCGTGCTGAACGGCTCCCCGGAAGATGACGGGATCCATCTTAACCCTCAGAACACCTGCACCAGAGCCGAGGCAGGCGTGTTTCTGGCCCGGGTACTGCAAGGACTTGATAAATCAAAAATGCAAGATTACAAGAATGCCCTTGATTATGTGCAAAGCGCCGGAGGTGACGAATGATGAAGTGTAAAGGGATTATATTGTTCATCGGCCTTTATCTTTTGCTCGCGCTTTTTCCGTCGGCAGCATCGGCGGTAGAGACCAACGGATATACGCTTATTCTGACTGAGAACTGGAGACTTACAGACGATCTTGACCTCAATGTTCCGGAGAACGCCACTCTCACAATCGATGGCCACAATACCTATTATATATACGAATTTGGCGGCGCCTTAATAAATAACGGTGCGGGCAATGTGGTATTAAAGGATACTATTCTTTACCCTGCCGGCGAAACAGAGGTCAGGTCTCTTTTCATTACAACGGCAGCACTTCCCGCTGCAAGGGCAGGCAGTACATACAGTCAAACAATTGAAAAAAGCTATACGGGCGATAGCACAGTTACTTTCAGCGCAACCGGCCTGCCCGAAGGGCTGTCCATTGACCCGGGAACCGGCCTCATTAGCGGCACACCGGCCAGCGGAGCGAATGCAAACTCTCCGTACAGTGTCGAAGTGACAGCCACAGTCGGCGCCGGCACATTGACAGCCACGCTCACCGGTGCATTGGCAGCCACCAAAAGGTATTCTCTGGCGGTCAACGCTGCTTACTCCGATGACGGTGACGACGACGATCACAGTGGAAGGAGTGGCGGCGGCGCTTCTTCCACCCCCGCGCCGACTTACAAGGCGGATGTTTCTGGGTCCGGCAAAGCGATCAGCTTACCGGTTACCGTTGATACGGACTCAAACAGCGCAACCGTAGATGTGGATATTGAACAGGGCAATCTCTTTAACAGCCAGAAAATAGTGCGCATTACCGTACCCTCAATTCCCAATGTAAACAACTATACCCTTGACCTCCCGGCTGATTATCTGTCCAAGCCTGACGGAGAAGGTATTCTGACCTTCAATACCGATGTAGCCAGCGTGAGCATTCCGGAAAATATGCTGGCAGGCGTGGAAGGCAATGAAGCGGGAATTACCATTGGCAAGGGTGATATATCCGGTTTGCCGGACAGTGTAAAAGCAGCTATAGGCACCAAACCGCTAATCAGGCTCACCCTGACAATGGATGGCAGGCAAACCGAGTGGAACAATCCGGACGCGCCGGTGACGGTAACCATCCCCTATACGCCGACAGCGGCGGAGCTTGCAACCCCCGAAAGCATCGTCATCTGGTATATAGACGGCAGCGGCAACGCAGTCTCCGTGCCAAATGGACATTATGACCCGGTCACCGGTACCGTAACCTTTACCACCACCCATTTCAGCGACTATGCTGTGGTTTACAACAAGGTGAGCTTCAACGATGTGCCTGCAGGTGCCTGGTATAACAAAGCGGTGAGCTTCATCGCGGCAAGAGGCATAACGGGCGGTAAGGGTGGCGGCAATTACGATCCCGATGCCAGGCTGACGAGAGGCGATTTTCTTGTACTGCTGATGAAGTCCTATGATATAGCCTCAGACGCAAATCCGACCGATAACTTCTCCGATGCGGGCAATACATATTATACCGGCTATCTGGCGGCGGCAAAGCGGCTCGGCATATCCGACAGCGTAGGAAACAATAGGTACGCTCCGGCAAGAGAGATCACCCGTCAAGAGATGTTTACCCTGCTGTACAATACCCTGAAGGTCATCCATCAATCGCCGCAAGGCGGTTCCGGCAAGACACTTTCCGACTTCACCGATGCGGGACAGATCGAATCATGGGCGAAGGACGCCATGACACTGCTGGTTGAAACCGGAACCATCGGAGGAAACGCCGGAAGGCTCACTCCGACGAGTGCGATGACCAGAGCTGAGATGGCACAGGTGCTGTGTAACCTGCTGTCAAAATAAGAGCGGTGAAGAAAGAGTATCGCTTCATGCAGGCGACCTATCCGATAAGCTAAACACAATAAAATGCCAAGCAAACATATGCCCGCCGGAAATCCGGCGGGCATAAAATTTACTTCTCCATAAGTGCATCGCGTTCGCAACGCGGGGGTCAGGGGTTCGAATTTTCTATGCTCCGCCACAATTTTTTTCGCAAAAAATTGATTGCCGTTGCGATGGGCTTCTTTAACTTTATATGGCAAAATAATGATTGTTTATATGCTGCGTATTAGTAGAAAAATACGAATTATAAATGTATAGCATTTGAACTTTAAGGAAAAGTATTACAATATAGAAAACAAGAAAAATGGAGGCTTTATTTATATGGAAACTTATCAATTAACTCGTAACCCGGTTGTAAAAGCCGAAATGCTTATACGTAAACCAGTTGCCGAAGTATATGAGGCTTTTATCAACCCTGCCATTACTACAAAGTTTTGGTTTACTAAAAGTAGTGGAAGGCTTGAACCCAATAAACAAATCCAGTGGGATTGGGAAATGTATAATTTATCTGTACGGGTTAGTGTAAAAGAAATTGAACAAAACAAGCGTATACTTGTTGAATGGAGTATGTTTGGCACATCCACTACGGTGGAGTGGTTATTTACACCAATAGAAGATAACGCTACTTTCGTCAGCATTTCGAGTACTGGGTTTAAGGGAGATGGTGATGAGATTGTAGACCAAGTGATTGGATGTACAGAAGGATTTGCGTTAGTCCTCTCTGGATTAAAGGCATTTCTTGAGCATAATATTATTTTAAATCTTGTATCAGACCGTTTTCCCAATCAGCAAATACAATAGAATGCAAATCTAATCGCAATTTTTATATAATGAGAAGTATCAAATAAACAGGGACCGGTTATGTTATCTACCAAATAAACAAAAAAATTATGATGTAATAAGAGGAAGCTTTATGGAAGAAAAGAAAGATGGACATAGGTACATGCAAAGCGTAAAAGTAATTAAAAAGATTGATGATATTCCCGAACTAAAGGAAATATTGATTACAATTAGCGAAAGTAAAACGCACAAACAGATGTCTCAGTATAGTTTGCTATTGGCTAAACATATTTTAGAGATCAGCGAGGTTGAGTGTTGCAGCGCAATTGCCGAGTGCTTTGATATAAACAAAAAATGGCAGAATGGTGAAGCGAAGTTCCAAGATGCAAGGCAGGTTGCCTTTATGGTAAACAGGCTTGCCCGTGAAGAAAAAGATCCTGTTAAAGTAAAGGTCTTGAGGGCAATGGGACAAGTTGCTGCTACACCTCATGTAAAATGGCACGCTTTGGTTGCGTCAGAGTATGCAATCACTTTGATAAATGTAATGTATCCTAAAAATTTGGAGGAAGTAAAAAAGGAAAGAGAAATTCAAATTGAATTGATGAAGAGTGTTTAAAAGATACAGCATGATAAATTCCAATTTATCGGTTTGATTATAAGTATAATTCACATCAAACGCCTTATATTCAGGTTATGGAAAAAATGATCAGGAATGATCGATCCTACTTGCCATTAGAATGAATATACCCCGGTCATGGGAACGCTTACAGGTTAGAAGTGTAAGTAATGAGCATAATAGATGCAGGGATCGTCACGAGGCCAAATGAAATAACCGATCGATGTGCTACGGGCATAAATTACATCTCCTGTACCAGTTTAACCAAAATACTGGCAAATACAAATAAAATAGAGACGTGGGATTGCACCTCATCAAAAAAATGGATAACCCAGGCAGAAGCAGCGAATAATACCTAGAGAGTTCATGATAAGATACGATAAACCGCAGTATATCAAAAAGGTAAGAAATGTGAATGATTACAAAATTAGAAGAATACAACCGAAAAAGGAATTTTGAAAAAACGGTCGAACCTGAAGGCAAAACTGAAAAGCCCGAAGAACGTCTGAAGTTTGTTGTCCAGCACCATATTGCCCGCAGAGATCACTTCGACCTACGCCTTGAATGGGATGGAGCTCTCTTAAGTTGGGCGGTGCCCAAGGGACCTTCCTATAATACCCGGGACAAGAGGCTCGCCATACAAGTGGAGGATCATCCCCTGGAATACAGGAACTTTGAGGGGGTTATTCCCAAGGGGGAATATGGCGGCGGCGTAGTGATGCTCTGGGATGAAGGCTATTGGGAACCTCAGGCGGATGTAGATGAAGGACTCAGTGAGGGGTCCCTTAAGTTTGTTCTAAAAGGAAGAAGACTTAAGGGAAAATGGGCTTTGATCCGAATGAAAGCAAAAGCGGGTGAAGCTATGAATAACTGGCTTTTGCTCAAAGAAAAAGATGATTACACCAAAACTGCCGATGGGATTTCTCAGTTTACCACCAGCATCAGAACCGGACGCACCATGGCGGAAATTGAAGAAGGGGGAGATGAAAAAATCACGAGGAATCCCTTTAGCAAGGCCGATGTGCAACTTGCCAAACTTGTAAGTAGGGTTCCTGAGGGCGAGGATTGGCTATATGAGCTAAAATACGACGGCTACAGGATTTTGGCATATCTGGAAGGCAACAACGCTCGGCTCATAACCAGGAATGGCAATGACTATACAAATCGGTTCCAAGATATCGCATATTCCCTCACCGATTGGGCTGCCGGAAGGGCGATGGTCCTGGACGGGGAAATGGTGATCACGGATACGGAAGGCAAGACAGATTTTCAGGCTCTGCAAAACTATATAAGAAATCCTAAGGGTAAAAACCTTACCTATATTGTTTTTGATCTCCTGGCCTTGGATGGAGCAGACTTAAGAGGACACCGCCTGATTGACAGAAAAGAAACGCTTGAAGCTCTTATGAAGGATTCACCAAAAAACCTCTACTATAGCCAGCATATCAGAGGAAATGGAAAGGAAAGTCTCCTTGCAGCTTGTAAAGCAAATTTGGAAGGGATAGTAGGTAAAAAAGCTAATTCCGTATACAGCGGCACGAGAAATGGCGATTGGATCAAGCTAAAATGCGCTACAAGGCAGGAATTCGTCATTGGAGGATATTCCCTATCAGATAAGAAAACGAGTGGGGTAAGCTCGCTTCTCCTTGGCGTCTATGAAGGAAAGGAATTGATCTATGTCGGTCGTGCCGGAACGGGCCTGACAGTTCGTAGCATGAAAGAGCTCGAGGAAAGATTTGAAAGTATAAAGAGGAAAACGACTCCTTTCAAACAGGCGCCGGAGCCCAGGAAGAATGAAAAAATTACCTGGCTTGAACCTGAACTGGTTGGGGAAATCAAGTTTGTCGAATGGACGGTCGATAATCTGTTAAGACAAGCAAGCTTCAAGGGTCTGCGGACGGATAAGGAGGCCAGGGATATAAAAAAGGAAAATGTGGATAATAAAACACAGTCAGACGAAAAACCGAAAGAAAAGCAATCACACGCCAAAGATTTGGAGAGACCAATGAAAGCAAAGGTTGATAGTATCATCATCAATGGAATAAAGATCACCAGCCCAGACAAGGTAATATTTGATGATCCTGAAATCACAAAAGCAGATGTGGTCCAATATTATGCAAAGGTGTCGGAACGCATGATGCCGTATGTGGGTTACAGAATTCTCAGCATTGTACGCTGTCCCAAGGGAATATCCCAGTCTTGCTTCTATAAAAAGCATCCCGGTCCGGATAACAAAGGAATCGTCACAATGCCGATCCTGAACAGTAGCGGAGAAAAGGAAGACTACTTCTATATCCAGAATGCAGCCGGACTCATATTTGAAGCACAGATGGGTACAGTGGAATTTCATACCTGGGGAAGCCGTGTAGACGATATGGAAAAGCCGGATATAATGGTATTTGACCTGGATCCGGATGCGGGAATGGACCTGGAAAAGGTGCGCCAGGGTGTGAAAAATATAAAAAGTCTTCTTGACCAGCTTTCGCTAAACTCGTTTCTCAAGACGAGCGGAGGCAAAGGGTACCATGTGGTCGTACCTTTCAAACCATACGTGGAGTGGAATACGTTTTACGATTTTGCCAGGCGGATTGCCGAAGCTATGGAACAGAAGTGGCCTGACCGCTACACAAGTAATGTCAGAAAGAATAAGCGGACAAATAAGATATTCATCGATTGGATTCGAAACGGCAGAGGAGCCACAAGTATTGCCCCCTATTCCATAAGAGCAAGAAAAGGGGCGCGGGTCTCTATGCCTATCACATGGGAAGAACTTGACACGGTGGCTCCCGATGGTGTCGATATGGCAGATGCGCTAATGAGGATTGGCGGCAGTGATCCGTGGAAGGATTTCTTTCAAATCAATCAACGACTTAAATAAAGATCTTACAAGGTTCGGTAAGCGTCATTGTAAGCTTCCTCGCTTCCGTACATGGAAATCATGATATCCTGTCACTCGCTGTTGTAAACTACCAAAGAAAGGCTATCAGTACAGGAAGGTGAGTTTATGGATAAGTACACGAAAGAAGATTTAGAAGAAGCTCTCCGGGCTATAGATTCAACGATTAGCAAGTGTGAGAAAGTACAGCCAAAATTGAAACAAGGTACTTCTCAGCACACGCTGCTCATACGCAGGATTAAGGCGCTCTATATCGCATCAGCGCTGATAAAAAGAGAATTAGGTTTGTAGGAAACTTGGGTTAAGATGTTGAGAAATCAGCGTCTTTTTTATTGCTCAAAAGAAGCCGCATAAGTACCCCCATCTAACTTGAACAATGTTTATATTGACAAACAGGTCTATACATCATAGACTAAAGGAGCGAGGTCTATATAATATAGACTCAGGAGGAATTGCCATGAAAGAATATAAACTGTCGCAGAGCGAAGCGAGATTTGCTGAAATCATTTGGCAGCACGAGCCGCTTGGATCGGGTGAATTGGTTAAGATATGCGAAAAAGAAATGGAGTGGAAAAAGTCTACAACCTATACGGTACTGAAAAACCTATGCGAAAAAGGTATCTTCCAGAATCAAAATGCAGTCGTTACGTCTCTGATCAAAAAGGATGAGTTTTACGCAAGGCAAAGCAGGCGTTTTGTTGAAGACACCTTTGGGGGATCGCTGCCGAAATTCATGACCTCTTTCATTGGTGGCAAGAAGCTGACTCGCAAACAGGCGGAAGAACTCAAACGCCTGATCGATGAACACAGGGAGGACTGACTATGGATAAGCTGTTTCTTTCTGTCTTGAATATGAGCCTGACGGCGAGTTTTGTAATAGCCGCGATAATGTTGGTGCGGCTTCCGCTGAAAAAAGCGCCAAGAACAATATCCTACGCGCTGTGGGCGGTGGCTGGCTTCCGGCTCGTGTTCCCGTTCTCGTTTGAGAGCGTGCTCAGCCTGATTCCGTTCAAGTCTGCGCCTATTCCTGTGGACATCGCCACACAGACAATACCGCGAGTTGATAGCGGGATTAACATTGTAGACCATGCTGTAAGCCAAGTTCTCCCCGCCGCAACGCCCGTCGCGAGTGTGAATCCGTTGCAGATCTGGCTGACAGTCGGCGCGTACCTGTGGCTTACGGGTGTCGCAGTTATGCTGATTTACAGCGTTGTATCCATTGTGCTGCTGAAACGGGGGCTGACAGGCGCGACGCTCGTTGAGGATAACATCTACAAAGCCGATAACCTCAAAACACCGTTTGTCCTTGGATTATTAAGACCGAAAATCTACATTCCGGCGGGACTCACGGAGGAGGAAAAATACTATATTATCCTGCACGAGCGGACGCATATCCGGCGACACGATCATGCGGTGAAGTTCTTCGCTTACTTTATTCTCTGCCTGCACTGGTTCAATCCGTTCGCGTGGGCGGCATTTCTCTTGATGGGCGCGGATATGGAGATGTCCTGTGATGAGCGGGTGCTTAAGGAAATAGGCGGTGAAACGAAGAAGGCCTATTCTATGTCACTTCTGTCTTTAGCGTCGGAACGGCGCATCATCGGGGGCAGCCCGCTCGCTTTTGGCGAGGGCGGCATGAAAGAGCGGATTAAAAACGTGTTGAACTTCAAGAAGCCCTCACGGGTGATTGTCATTGTTGCAGTCGCACTCGCAGCAATTTTAAGCATAGGGTTTGCGGTGAACCGAATTGATGTTGCGAACTCATCAAATTGGGAAATATATCATTTTCCAAGTTACTTTTACGACAGAGTTACATTCAATGCTGATGCTGAAACCTTCTCACCATCGTTTAAAGCTGTCACAGCGAAGCTGACAAACAAAGAATTGGCAAGCGGTCTAATGTGCGGCAAGACATTTACTCTTGTCAAACAGGTAGGCAAAGACTGGCGGATCGTGCCTTTTAAAGAAGGGGTGGCTTTCGATGACATGGCGATAAGTCTTGCTGTTGGGGACAGCGAGACATACACGCTTACACCCGATATGCTGGCAAGTAAACTTGATGGGGGGAATTACCGCATCGTTACTGACATTTGGTACGCCAATGAACCGTCGCAGCGAACAATACGCCATGTCTGGGCAGAGTTTACTATAAGTGAACATGAAGCGGAAATAACATTGAACGAAGTCCGGGAGTTAGCGAAAAAAGGGGATGCCCTGAAGATTGAGGACTTCCAGGATTTCAAAGGCGTTGATACCAGTTCCCAGCTCGGTTATCACATTATAGAATACAGTGTTGAAGGCGGCTATTGCCTGATTGTCGAAACCGACGGCAAACGGCTGGACAGCGTGAATCTTGAAAGCATTTGGTTAAGCAGTGCCGGTGTTATTGACATTCGAGACAACAATGTTGACGAATTCATTAAGAGTCACCCTTCATCGGCAGATGGAATTATTGAAGATCCGGAGAAAATCATAGCAGACATAAACGCTGAGTTTTTAGAAAGCGGAGATCCCGCTTATGCTCTTGGTGTCAACGAAAACGGGCTGCCGGTTTTTGTGAATCCTGATGCCGCTCTCGAAGCTGCGCTCAGAGATTATGCCGAAGGCTTTGCTGCTGTCAGCGAAGAATTCAACCTTGATCCCGTTAATAATGATAATTATTCCTGGTATAAAAAATATGGGTGGCAACAGCCATACGAAGATCTCAGGTATCAAGGGATTCAGATTTCTAAATTCTTTGACATATATGAAAACAGTTTCAGCAATGGTAACGATGCTGACGAATTTATCAAACCCTCGTCAACAGTGATTAAATTAGAACCTACATCACCGGAATGGTCACAGGAGCAGAGAATCGATATTGTTGGTATGGCAGAATTGGATTACGCATCAGACGATATCGTGATTTTCCACGGTTATTTCGGGCTGTTTGTATATGACCTTAATTCGCTTCAAATCATTCGAAGCCTGGATTTAAAACCGCTTAATTGTACCGCAATACAGGGCGACGATTACTGCGACGTTACGGTCAGCATGGATGGAAATACGGTGCAACTCCATCGCATGAGCAGTAAAAATATGTATGTCTATACTGTTTCAGACAATACCCTGGGGGAAACGACTTTTGAGCGTATGAGTGAACGGTTTGGCAGCAATTTTGTGCCGATAGAGGATGTGGTCGATTCTAAACAGCTTGCTAAGTACAGCTATAACGCCGTCCGTTTTGCTACGGGGGAATATGGCTATCTCCATACCTCCGACATGACGCTTGGTACACTCTCTTATGTACGTGATGATATGATATATAGGTTGTTTGATATATAAAGAAGCCGAAGCCATTGCATAGGTTGTGGTTGAACATTACCTACGCTAGATAATTGTTATACAACCAGCATGAAGCAATATCTATTGGTGTTGGATTTCTAAAAAGAAGTCCCAGAAGAATAAATTTTTGTTAAATGTAAAGGATTTTTATGATATAGTACGAAATTAAAATTAATTGATCTATGCCCGGAGGAGAGGGTTATGATACTTTTTGCGATTACGAATGAGGAGAAAGAGTCTGTTTTAATAATAATCTCACTGAGGATAAAAAATATGCAACGATAAAATAAGGGGGTGATGTCAATTGATTAATGAAGTACGGGTTAATACAAGTGTGGCTAAACTCCATCAGGAAATATTAGAATTATTCTCGGACGGGATTTATGTAACAGACGTTAATGGAAAAACCCTGGCTGTCAATTGTATGTATGAACAACTTACGGGATTAAAACGTGAAGAACTAGTGGGTAGATCCGTTATCGAGTTAAGAAACGAAGGAAAATTTGATGTCATTTTATACCCGGATATTATTGCTTCCGGTAAGAAAAAAACTTCCCTGCAGACCACTAAAGCAAATCGAAAGGTTTTATGTAACGGTTATCCGGTATTTAATGAAGACGGCAAGGTTGTTCTGGTGATAACTTTTGTTAGGGATTTAACCTTAATGAATGAACTTAAAGAGCAGATTATGAATCAACAAAATATGATCGAAAAATACCGTGAAGTTAATAATCGCTATAAAAAGCAATTTAATAAAGACGCGGCAATCTTCGAAAGTGAGAAAATGGTTCAATTAATGGAGAAATTAAAAAAGATTGCCAAGACAGATGCCACTGTCCTGCTTTTAGGTGAAACCGGGGTTGGTAAGGATGTTTTATCACGAAAAATTCATGAGTACAGTCTTCGCCAGCATGAACCTTTTTTGAAAATAGATTGTTCGGCTATTCCTGAAAGTCTAATTGAATCAGAATTGTTTGGTTACGAATCCGGAGCCTTTTCCGGGGCCAATAATAGAGGTAAGGCTGGCCTATTGGAGATGGCCGATAAAGGAACCATATTCTTAGATGAAATTGGAGAAATTCCCCTGCAAATGCAGGTTAAATTATTGCGGGTGATACAAGAACAGGAATTTATGCATGTCGGTTCAACAAAAGTAAGAAAAGTGAATGTCCGATTTATTGCCGCCACGAATCGTGATTTAGCTGAAGAAGTTAGAAAGGGGAATTTTCGTAGCGATTTATTCTATCGTTTACACGTAGCCGTTCTTGATATTCCCCCCTTAAGGGAGAGACAAGAGGATATTGTGGCGATGGTAAGATTTTTTCTTGACAAATATAATGATAAATATCATAAGAATGTGACATTTACGAACCAACTCGAAGAAGCATTAACGTGTTATAAATGGCCAGGTAACGTGCGGGAGATTGATAATTTTATCCAAGGCCTTGTGGTTTCACATGAAAATGAAATTTTAGATATTAGCGACTTGCCCCATTACATGCTCATGGACTCCATTGACTGCGATAAAATGAACATTAATGAGAGTAATAAGTCCTTAGATGAACTGGTAGGGGATTATGAAAAGGTCTTGCTCAAGAAAGTTTTACAAATGCACGGTTCAGCTGCTAAAGCGGCCAGGATTTTAAAAGTCGACCGCTCCACAATATTTAGGAAATTAAAAAAATACAATTTAGGTTAGGTAACCAATTGGTGCAGTTTTAAAACTGGAGTTGCAATATTGCGACACCAGTTTTTTGCGTAATTGTCAAAAACTTTGCACATAGCAACTTCCTTTAAGAATTGGGATAATAACCTCAAAACTATTTAGGGGAGGAATTATCCTTGACTCTTGAAGAGCAGTCCATGATCAGACGCCAGCAGGTAAACGATTTTCGTGCTTCTGGCCTAACTGCTACCGCATGGTGTACGGAACATAACCTAAGCATCAGCACACTTCGGTACTGGCTTACCAAGTGCAATCGCGAAAACAAAGCTGGCCTCAAACAAGAAACCTTTATTGAGCTGAAGCAACCATCCTTAAAAGAAGTTCCGGTCATTCTTAAAATCGGTGTGATTTCTATCGAGCTGTATTCAGGCTTTCAAGCAGAGACTCTACGCGAAGCTATTGCTGCTATTCGTTCCACATGGGTTTAAATGCTGCTGGCCTTAGAATATTCCTTTCTTGCAAGCCCTGCGATATGCGAAAAAGCATCGAAGGTCTTGCTACATTGGTCCAGACGCAGTTACAAATGGACCCTTTTGAAAACTGCCTTTACGTGTTCTGTAACCGGACCTGTGATAAATGTAAGATCCTTCATTGGTCTAATAACGGTTGGTGGTTATACTATCGCAAATTGAGCCGTGGTATCTTCCGATGGAAGTTTTACGAAAACAAACAGGTCCTTGAGGTTTCTGAACGGCAGTTTAGATGGCTTTTAGATGGTTTATCAATGGATCAGCCATCAGCACATAAGCCTGTTAAGCAGCGGATAATCCTTTAACCGGTTTTGCGGAAAAGCACCTAAAATAATTGCTGTATTTCCCCTGTTTCAGGGCTTTTTACCGCTATTATCCTGTGATTTCTCGTTAAATTCTTATATAATAAGGACATGAATAACGAGATAAAGTTACCTCAAAAACCACAACTGAATTACATGGAAATGTCACAAGCAGAACTAGCTGCACACTGCGAAAAGCAAGATAAGGCCATTACCGAACTGACTCAGAATATGAATCGTCTCATTGAGATGATTCGTTTGAATAACCATAAGAAGTATGGTTCCAGCGGTGATTCTGTATCCTATCCTGATGGCTTGGATCAACTCTGCTTATTCAACGAAGTCGAAGCCACTGCTCAGAAAGGAGTGCCAGAACCGACCTTTGAAGAAGCGACGGCGAAGACCCCCAGAAAACCCAAACAAAAGGGTAAGCGTGAACAAGACTTTAAAGATTTGAAGGTCACCGTCATTGAACATGAGCTTCCTGCAGAACAGCAGGTTTGTCCAGTGTGTGACAGTCCTTTACACGATATGAAAGTTGAAATTACTAAGACACTGAAACTTGTACCAGCTCATTTCGAAGTTGAGGAACACCGCCGTCATGTCTATACCTGCCGTACGTGTGAAAAGAATCAAGGTGAAGGTGATAAAATACCCTTCGTTCGTGCTAATATGCCCAACTTGCCGATTCCCGGAAGTTTTGCTACCCCGGAGTTGATCGCTGGCATCATCAATAGCAAATATACCAATGCAATGCCACTTGCCCGGATTGAGCGAGAGTTTGACCGGATGGACAGCGTCAGGATCTCTAGGCAGAATATGAGCAATTGGGTACTCCAATGTTCGGAGGAATACTTTTCAAAGATCTATACCCATATGAGAAATGTCCTTCTGAGCAAAGACATCTTGCACGCCGATGAAACTTGGACCCGTGTCGTGCAGCAGGACAGCAGAGACTCCAAGAAAAAATGCTATATCTGGGTTTACTGCAGCGGGGTCCATGACGAGCCAATTATCTACTATGAATTCCATGAAAGCCGGGCTACGGAATCGGCCAAGGAGTTCCTAAAGGATTACTCTGGTTTTTTGCATACAGATGGCTACGAGGTTTACCATCGTTTGGAGCCGGGAATCACGGTGGTTGGATGTCTCGCCCATATTAAACGCAAATTCACTGATGCTATTAAAGCATTAAGTCCGGAGGAGCAAAAGAAAACCGTTTGCTTCAAGGGACAGGAGTATTGCGACTACCTGTTCCATATTGAAAAGAAATACAAGGATGCTACCCCCGAGGAGCGTCATAACAAGCGTCTCACCCTGTTAAAACCGGTGATGGATGCCTTTTTGTCGTGGCTTAAAGAGACCAAGCCCATTACTGTACCCAAATCCCATGCTTATGAAGCCATAAATTATGCGTTGAACCAGTGGCCGTATTTTGAAAATGTCCTTTTGGATGGCCGACTGGAGCTGACCAATAACCTAGTCGAGAGAAGTATACGTCCCTTCACAATTGGCCGGAAGAATTGGGTCACAATGAAAACGGACCGCGGTGCGCACGACAGCTCCATAGTATACAGCATCGTACAGACTGCGCTGGCTAACGACCTGAAAGTTTATGAATATCTAGTCTATTTATTGAAACAAATGCCGAATACCGATTTCAACCAACATCCAGAACTGATTGAGAAATTTGTTCCTTGGTCGAAAGAGCTCCCGGCTAACTGCTACAAAACTAAAAATTGAGAATCTACGTCCAACCTTTGGGTTGGGCTTTTTTGTTTTGTTTACTTTAGGTGCTTAGGATTTGACAATTACTTAGCGACTTGCCCCATTACATGCTCATGGACTCCATTGACTGCGATAAAATGAACATTAATGAGAGTAATAAGTCCTTAGATGAACTGGTAGGGGATTATGAAAAGGTCTTGCTCAAGAAAGTTTTACAAATGCACGGTTCAGCTGCTAAAGCGGCCAGGATTTTAAAAGTCGACCGCTCCACAATATTTAGGAAATTAAAAAAATACAATTTAGGTTAGGTAACCAATTGGTGCAGTTTTAAAACTGGAGTTGCAATATTGCGACACCAGTTTTTTGCATTATATTAGCTACATAAAGATTTTGACTATCAATAATGTTGCAATATTGCGACTTCCCTCGGAAGATGTAAATTCATCTCCTAGTGAAGATATAAGATTCCAGCCTGCTCGTGTCTGTTGGATTAAGCTGATGAACAAGAAGAATGATTTTGCTCCTTTTATCAATATAATTAGGATTTTGGGATTGGCATAATAATTGCTTCTTATAAATTGTAACTATTAATCAAATGATTAGTCAGACTAATCGGTGTTATTTACAAAAAAATGATTACATAGGGGGTGAAATTTTAGATTTAAATAATTAAGAATGGCAAAATTAAAACAACAATTTGAAAACATCGTGGAGGGTAAAAAAATGGAAAGCGAGTATAAAAATCTAATTCTAGAAAAGAAGGATAGGGTTGGCATGATCACGATGTATAACCCACCGGAAAATCGATTTGTTCTTTCTATGTTAAAAGAGATAAGAGCCGCTTTTAGTAGATTTGATCAAGATGAAGATGTGTTTTTAATTATGCTTAAGGGAAAAGGAGAAAGTTTTTGCAGGGGCGGCGACGTAGAAACCATACACAGTCATGTAGGTTGGGATGCAACAGAATTTTTCCAAAATGTAGCTGAAACAGCGAAAGCAGTAAGGAATACCAAAAAAACGACGATGGCTGTAGTAGACGGTTGGGCTACGGCAGGTGGCGGAATTCTGGC
Organism: Candidatus Formimonas warabiya; assembly: GCF_002777255.1. Taxonomy (GTDB): domain Bacteria; phylum Bacillota; class Dehalobacteriia; order Dehalobacteriales; family Dehalobacteriaceae; genus Formimonas; species Formimonas warabiya. Next base: position 508,620 of record NZ_CP017634.1, read on the forward strand.
AAACGCCTGCGATTTGGTGGTAGCTTCGGAAAATTCTGCTTTTGGTGCCACTGCAGTAAACTTCGGGTTATTATGTTATTTTGGACCTGCTGTCCTTCTGCCGGCTCTTGGCCCTAAAAAAGCATTTGAATATATTGCGACCGGAGATTTGATCGATCCATATGAGGCAGAACGAAGAGGTATGATTAATAAGGTAGTTCCCAGAGAACAACTGGAAGAAGCTGCCTGGGAATTAGCAAATAAAATAATATCCAAAAGTCCTACTGCGATTCTGCTCGGCAAACGCTGCTTACAAACCTGCATCGGATTAGAGTACGATAAAGCGATGGCACATGGTTCTGCCTGTATGGTGCAATATCAAATGACAGGAGAAGCTGCAGAAGGATTGAATGCTTACTTGGAAAACAGAGAACCGGACTTTAAAGTGATTGGCTTGCGCGGAGATTTTTCCGTTGTACGCAAGGAATAGTTTGCTAAATTTACCCAATCAAAAAAACAAATGATAAATGAGGAGGATTTTATAAATGGGAAAAGAGGAAGTAATTCAGAAAATGAAAGATGCCCTCTTCACTTTTGATGAAAATATTACGCTGGAAGCTGCACAAGAGGTAATCCAAACCGGAACAGACATTATTGAAACGATCAGTGCTATGGGCGATGCAATGGGTGAGTTAGGTGAAAAATTCCAAACGATGGAGGTCTTTTTGCCAGAGGTACTTCTCGCCTCGAAGGCCTTTAAGGCAGCAATGAAATTGTTTGAACCGGAACTTCTCAAGTCAGGAACGGTTCAGGCTGACCGGCCGAAGATTGTTATTGGCTCCGTAAAGGGAGATCTGCATACAGTGGGCAAAGACATGGTAACCACGATGTTAACGGTAGGTGGCTTTGATGTAAAAGACCTGGGGATAGATCTGGATGCCTCCACCTTTATTAACGAAGCGGAAGCTATCGGGGCAAAAATTATTGCCGTGTCTGCTTTAATGTCTTCTACGATAGCGCACCAGAAAGAAGTTATTGAGTTTCTAAAAGCGAAAGGGGTCCGAGATAAATTTAAGGTTATGGTAGGCGGCGGTCCATGTACACAAAACTGGGCAGATTCCATAGGGGCTGATGGATACAGTAAAGATGCCGTTGGGGCAGTAGCAGTTGCTAAGAAATTGGTAGCAAATTAATTCTAAAGGAGGTTTTGCTGTTATGATGATAAGTGGCAGAGGCAGATTCCTAGATTTCTGGAGAAGAGCGGAAGAAGGCCCTATTTGCTTTAGAGATGATTTTGATACCAAAGTATATTGGCCAAAGGTAAAAGCCATCACCGAAAAATATGGTATTAAGTACGATCCCCAACACATGATTCCCTGTGATGACGACATGCTTGATCGCTTATGGCAGGCTGCAATAGAGTTGGTAGTTGAGGTTGGTGTATTATGTCTGGATACGGAAAGGGTAATTGAGTTCTCTGAAAAAGAAATCCATGACGTAATCGATAATATACCCGATCAATATGTGATGGGCAGAGGCAATGATGCCCTTGTTTGTAAACATCGCGGCTTTGAGGATTACGACGACTTAAAGCAGCCTGTTTTTTTAACGGGCCGTATATTGGGACCTATTTCTGAAGATCTGTATGAAAAAATGTGTTGGAGTTATATTCAAGAACCATTAGTAGACTATATTGCCTTCCAAGGTAATTTAACCAAAATATTCGGCGTTCCTGTGACACCTAATTCCCCCTGGGAAATGATGGCCGAGATGAAATGTATTTCTATTGTTAAAGATGTTTGCCGTCGGGCATGCCGTCCCGGGATGCCGGATGGCGGAATTAGAACCATTTCATTGCCGGCACAAACTGTAGCCGCGAACCCGGGCTGGGGTATTCAAGCAGGGGATAATAGGTGCTGCCTTATTACGCCTCATCATAAAGTGGATTACAATCATTTAACCAGAGCATTGATGTGGCATGCCAATGGGATCAATATTCAAGGGGGAATGTGCAGTTATGTTGGCGGTTTATCCGGATCTCCCGCCCACTCTGCAGTAACGGGTACAGCGGAGTTTATTTTAAATAAATTGTTGTTCGATATCACAATTGATGGCTCTTGGTCAGTTGATGCGATGTATTTCAGCAATACCAGCAAATATTCCATGTGGTGCAGTAATTACCAGAACGCAGCTGTGGTGAAAAATACCCATACTGCTCCTTTGATCGGGGGAGGATGGCAGATGACAGCCGGTATCGGCAGCGAAGAATTTTTCTGGGAATCTGCGGCCTCGGCCATCAGCGCCATTGTTCTTGGATGTGGGGTTTCCGGTGGGTCCGGCTGCCAAAGCGGCGGTTTAGATCATGCCAGTGGTTTGGGTCTTAGATTTTCCGGTGAGGTAGCAAAAGCGGTTGCCAAGGCAAGACTAACGCGTGAACAGGCCAATGGGCTTGTCTTAGAGATCATGAAAAAATATCAACCCTTTATTGATGACCACACTGCTCATACTTTAGGCGGCGATTTTAGGGCGTGCTATGATCTGGAAACAGTTCAGCCGAAAAAAGAATATCTTGCTATTTACGAAAAAGTTAAAACTGAACTAAGACAAATGGGTCTTCCAATTTATTAAGGGATATTTGGTATGAGAGCTTACTTACGAAAAATGATTAGTTAATTCCAGGTATGACGGGAAAGGGGCAGCACGGAAAGTTTTTTTTATATTGCTGCCCCTTATAACTTCAATTTTAACGAAATATTTAGTTCAGCTATAGTAAATAAAATCCGTCTTGTCTTTAGGTCATGCGGTTAATTTCTAGAGATTTAACTACTAGAAGGAGGATTTAAAATGGCGGATACAACAAATAGTGTTCAAGTGCCGGATATTCAATCATTCATTAAGGGCCTTCCTTGGGTCATCATGATTATGGTATTTGCCTTTTTGTCTTGGTTGTTTTGGGGCCCATTTCTGAGTATATTTATGGATTCAGAGTCTGCCCAATATGCTTCGATTGGTATGTCAACAATTGGGGCATATGTAGTTAGTATATTAGCTTTAGCTGGAAATTGGCCGTTTCAAAAAATTGAAAGTAGATGGCTTAAAGGGATTCTGTTAATTTTATTAGCAAAAGTTATAACTGCTCTATTTTGGATCACACTGGTCTGTGTTTTCAAAGTCAATATTGTGGTGTGGGCTTTTCCAATTATATCTAACGCATGGTTGATTCTTGCTGCAACCAGTTTTGTTGGTGGCGATGCCCACATGAAACATATTCCGGAATTAAGAAGAATGTTTCTTAATTTGCTGATTGCTGTGGGTGGTACTATAGCGCTTTTGCGTACGATTGTTATATTTCCCTCCTTTTGGTTTGCTATGCTGCAACCAATAATAGTTACAGGAGGATTGGCCTATTATTTTCGACGTGTCAAGCAACCGACATTTAGTTTGCTCTCATGGGCTTTACTCTTGGGATTAATGTGGGTATTTGTTTCAGTAGCTTCCTGGTTTGGTCATTTCAATATTGAACATAATGCCCCGCAGTTTTGGACATGGAATTTAGGAGCTGGTTCGGCCGAATTTGGATTGTTTTTTGCATTGGCATGCGGTTTGAATTTTGCTGTATTCGCTTGCACTCAGTGCTGGCCTTTTTGCCGAATCAAACAACCGTGGGGAACAACTGTAGCTTTTTTCTCTGTTTTGGCTTGGTGTTTCCTGATTACTTGTGCCTTAATTCCTTTATTTAAAATGATCGTTCCGGGTGACGCTTCCTTATGGCAAGCACAGCTTATGGCGTGGCATACTGTATTTTGGGGTTTTGCTTGGGTTTATTGTTTTGGTGTTGGTCAGGGGCAATATGTATGGGCCGGGCAGAAGACACCTGGGACCTGGGATGATGTGGATTAAGAAAACTATGTAACACAAAATTTAGCAATGTTTTAAAAAGGAGGATTAATGAATCATGGAAACAATTTTAAAAAGTAAAACAAAAACGGTAACGATCAGCCCGGAAAATCCGTTTGTTATTATCGGTGAAAGGATTAACCCTACAGGAAGAAAAAAGTTAACTGCTGAACTAGAAGAGAATAACCTGGCAGGGGTTGCCAGAGACGCAGAAAGCCAAGTGCAGGCAGGTGCCCATGTGCTGGATGTGAATGTAGGGGTTTCCGGTATAGATGAAGTAAAGACTATGATTGAAGCTATTAAAATCATTACTCAGATCACAGATGTTCCATTATGTTTTGATTCATCCAAGAGTGAGGTATTGGATGCTGCTCTTAAGTTATATGAAGGAAGAGCATTAGTAAACTCGGTTTCCGGAGAAGAAGAAAAATTAAAAAAGATTCTTCCTTTGGTAAAAGAGTATGATGCGGCAGTTATCGCACTCCCTTTAGATGATACAGGGATTCCCAAGGAACCCGAAAAACGTTTTGCTATAGCTGCTAGAATTGTGGAACAAGCAGAAAAAATAGGGATAAAACGAGAAGACATCATCATTGACTGCTTAACCATGACCTTAAGTGCAGACCATGAAGCAGCTAAATTAACATTAGAAACAATGAAGCTGGTACAAAAAGAGTTAGGGTGCAATATGAGTTTAGGGGTCAGCAATGTATCATATGGCCTGCCGGATAGGGATGTTATTAATGCTATATTTTTAGTTGCAGCGATTGAGAATGGCTTGACTTGTGCTATTATTGACCCAACCAAAGAAGAAACGAAAAGAGCAATAGTGGTTTCCGAACTAATTAAAGGAAGAGACAATGATTGCTTAAAATATATTCAATTATTTAGAAATAAAGTAAGAAGATCAATTTAGTATTTAGTAACTGGGATTTATGAGTAAACAATGTGCCTTTTTGATAAAGAGTCGACCCGATAACCCAAAATCCTAGTAAGTAGTCAGGTGTTTCCCAAAGGAAATATCGGCCACATGCACCGATAAAGGAAAAAGTACAGAGACACTATTATTTGGATAAAAAATAATACCCGCTCTATTCCTGAAAGGGCGTGTCGCAAACGTTGATATGCTCCCTTCAAAGTAGACAGATGAAATAAAAAAACATCTGAAAACTTTGAAGGGAGCATTTTCATGCCACAGTTCCACAGCAGCCTCTTTCCTTTATGGGCATTACTTTATTATATTAATCAAGTCCATATCCTGGAATAAATAATCCGATGAATTTCCACCACCTGTGCTTTCACTGCATAAAAGACCGCATAATTTTTGACTGGCAGCAGCCTGTATTCATCCGTCAATACCTTAATGGGCTGATACACCTTACAGGATTAAGGGAATTGTCGAAACCTGGATATAGATTCATCCAGAGCATCCAATAAATCCTTACCATGCTTTTGCCCGGTTGCACAATGAATCTTTGCCCATTTCCCAATGCTTCCGGCTTTTTCTTTTGCATCACTGGCCTTTTCTTCTACCGGATTTTACTTTTTCATTTAACCTTTATATAATGAGAAATATCAGATAAACAGGAATTTTAACGTCGGACCGTTTATGTTTATCTGCCAATGGGCAAGTTTTTTGATGGATGACAATCGGCCCAATAAGGAAAAATTGCTGAGCGAAAAAAAGAGGGTATGAGTATTATAGGAAACTGTTTTTGAGTTTCGCATTGTTTATAATATGCGCGTACAAAAGGGGTAGGTTATCTGCTCAGGTCTCTCTTTAGTCTCTTTAATTTATCCAGAATTCGGTACTCATTTCTATCCGATTCGGCAGATATGACAAGGCTTTAAAAGAAAGTCAATTCGAAGGCGGTGAAAACCATGTGGCAATGTCCGAAGTGTGAACGCATGTTCAAGAATACAAATCAAGACCACTATTGTGGTCAAATAACCACAATCGACGAATATATCGCCGCGCAGTCCGAGGCCGTTCAGCCACTCCTGCAACAAGTGCGTAAAACAATCCGCTCCGCCGCGCCGAAGGCTGCGGAGAAAATATCGTGGCAGATGCCGACCTTTTGGCAAGGCGAAAATCTCATCCACTTCGCCGCATTCAAGAAGCACATCAGTATTTTCCCAGGCGGCGAGGCTGTTGCAGTTTTTGCAGAAAGGCTAACTGCATACAAAACGTCCAAAGGGACGATACAGTTTCCGCGAACAAGCCAGTTGACTATCAGCTGATCGCCGACATCACGCGATGGAGAATAAAGCAAGTGGGAGAAAAACGAAAATGAACTCCAAAACCTACAAATATGACGCAATAATTTACAAAGTCCCCGACATAGATGGTGCCTATGTCAAATTTCCATATGACGTGAAAGCGGAGTTCGGTAAGGGGCGTGTCAAGGTTCATGCGACTTTTGATGGCGTGCCGTATAATGGCAGTATCGTCAATATGGGTGTGAAGAACACTGATGGCTCGGTTTGCTACATCATAGGCTTGCGTAAGGACATTCGTACGAAAATCGGAAAGCAATCGGGCGACAGCGTTCACGTTACGATAGAGGAGCGTGATTAATGTGGAAAAAGAAAAATGTGATTTGGTTAACCCGAACGGCGTAAAATAAAAAGATTTTAAAATCATCGACGGGTTAACTATCAAGTATCCATATAATGCATAGTTAAACAGGAATTTATAGGGGCACGAGATGAACGCGAAAACCTAGCCTCTTTATAAAGAAAGTAGGAAGCAAAATGAAAATGCTACGGTCGACTTTTAGCAAGTATAGGTATAGCCGGACGGCGCTGGTTTGCGTTGTAATTTTTTTGTTGGCCACGCTGATGGCGGCCTGGAATTCGCAGCAGGACGCACGCATGTACAGCGTGGATGATTTGCGCGCGCGCGGCCTTACTGAGAAAGACGTTTTGTATATTTACCCAACCAAGGGAGACATAACAACCACAGCCGAGCCGACCAAGTGCGCGGCGACCGACCTTCAAAGCTTTTTGCGCCTAGTGGAGGGACTGACGCAGGCCGACGTCGCGCCCGATATGGAGCAAAACGCCGTGTCGTCGCTTTACCGAACCCTGCTGTTTCAGGGGGTTCCCCCTGTCGCCGGATATATCGTCGGTGAGATCGACGGCAAAGCTTATGCCCAGCGCCCCGACGGGGTCGTCTGCAGGCTGTCTTATACTGAGTATGAGTTTATGCTTGACCTTTGCAAGGTCGTTCGTCCTTACCCGGAGGAGCTTGACCAGATGGAGCTTTTGGGAGCGGTAAAGGCTATGACGACCCTTTACCGGGAAGGAACGATCCCGGTCGGCGCCGAGTTTGATACCCGTTTGCCGCAAAATGTTAATTTTACAATTCCCTCCGTGCAAACAGTGGATGATTTTTATATCATAGACGCCTGTCCCTACACACTCAGCGATATCACGCCGCCCAGCGGGCAATACATCGCCGTCGTGCCCTGCGGCAATTATTACGAGCTGCAAATCGGAGTGACCAAGGCGGACGGTCAGTGGCAGGTGAACGGAGTAAAGGTCGCCCGCTCAAACATCCGAATGATGCAGTACCCCCAAAATGAGGACTGGCGTCTTGTGGTTTTTGGCCCTTCCATCACCGATATTTCGGGATGGGGGATGTCCCAGCTGGACAGGGTAGAACTGTTCGATTATAAGACAGGCGAGGTTCTGTGGCAAACCGACGGGCTTTGTGTGGCCGGAAGAGATGCATGGTCTGAAGACGGGCGATATTTTGCGTTCAGCCATGAAACCGGCCGGGCGCAAAATCGCGGTCTGCAAACCATGCTTCTGGACACCACCGGCATGACGGCGATAAATCTGGTTGCGCCCGACGGAAAAGCAGACTCCAGGCTGGAGGTGCGCGAATGGGTAAGCGACCGCAAGTTGACGCTGGACTACAAACCGAAAGGGCAGGAGACTCAAATGGTTGTGTATGATGTACAATCCGGCGTCATATCGGAGGGCGGTAAGTAGCAGTAAACACCCCGTTCAACTCCGCTTGCCACATTCCATTCGCTCTGTCGCCATAAGTATGGGGAAAGTACATAAACATGAATTTGTACGCAAGTTTTGAACTGCAAATTATTCATATTATACGGAGGATAAGGAAAATGAAGATTCTGCTTGATGAAACATACGCTTCAAATGACGGAAAGCAAGCGAGCAGGAATATTTGGTATGGAGATGCCGATATCTATGTTGACGGTGAGTACGGAAAAGTCATTGGGCTTAATGAAAGTTTAATGAATAGTCTATGCGAAATAATAAAAAACGACTTATCCAAGAACGTTGCCCATGCCCCTACCGAAACTAACTGGTATTTCTATGGAAGTGCTGTAACTCAGGATGATATTGGCGACAATAGCCGTTCGACAATTATGGTTCGTGAGAGATCTGGCGAGTTTATAACCAATTTTAATATCAGTGACCACGATTTTGCTGTAAATATTGATGCTATTCTATTGTTTAAGGCAGATTTTGAAAAACGTTTAACGAGTCATTGACGAGTAGTAGCAGTATAAGCATAATACGGAGCAGTCAAATTCCAATTTATCGGTTTGATTATAAGTATATTTAGAGGTATAACCTATGGAGACCTATTGCATTCCTATTAAGCATGCAAACTGCTATTTGGTACAAATAAATGATTTTTATATTGCAATAGATGCAGGTTGGCCAGGTTACATCCATGAATATGTGGAATCTTTAAAAAGTTATAACATTAGGCCAGAGAGAATAAAGTATTTAATCGTAACACACTTCCACCCCGATCATGCAGGCTTAGTAGAAAATATAAAGAAATTCGGTACTTGCTTTATTTTGTTTGATCATCAAATACCTTATATTCAGGTTATGGAAAAAATGATCAGAAGTGATCGATTTTATTTGCCATTAGATATGAATTCAAATGTTGTTCTAAACACTGATGAATCAAAGTCGTTTTTTAAAGAAAATAACATTCCCGCACAGGTAATAAAAACGATTGGCCATTCTGATGATAGTATTTCGGTGGTATTTAAAGACGGTTCTGCTTTTATCGGCGACTTACATTCCCCAAATTTAATAATGGAAGACGACTATAAAAGCAAGCAAAGTTGGTGTGATTTAAAGCTAAAAGGTGCGAGAATAATATACCCTGCTCATGGGAACTCTTATAGGTTAGAAGTGTAAGCTGTAAGCATAAAGGGTACTTGACTAAGGTGTTGAGAAATCAGCGTTTTTTATTTTTCCTGAAATTACTGTATAAGTATCACGGGCAGGAACGTTGACTTCCTGCTCTTCCTTTTTCGGCCAGTAATTTGATAACGATCGTAACCAACACCCAACACAAGACTGCTGTCTTGTGTTGCAGCAAGCACTGAATTTTGTCTCCCAAAATTCGCTTGTTAGGGGGGCACCCCCTAAAACCCTCATTTTAAGAATGAATTTGACTACTTAGAGAATAGCCAACCTATTTGTTATCGACGACAAAAACAACAGTAAATGTATGATATGCAATTAGGCTACAGCGAACCTATTTGCTCGCTGCAGCCATTGCTTTTTTCTGGCGTATAAGTTGTAACTTGTTCTGTACTGCCTGAAATGACGCTTCAATCAACGGCCCTGCCGATTCCTTTTCCAATAGATCAGATATGGGATGAAGCCTAACAGAAAGACATACTGCTTACCCATGTAGGAGCTTCTGAACAAATGCCGTCCTGTATAGATTTGATCCGGCAACAGCGGATAGATGGCAATGAGAATAATAAACGGTACAACGAGTATCAGAAGATTTATGATTATTTTTTTTATATTTGGTTTCATTCTCGATCAAACACCTTTCTGGAACGAGTAATAAAGACTGCGCTGATGATACCAGCCGCCAGGAGAATGCCCTCCACGGCCAAAAGACTTAAAGCGCCTTTTTGATAAAGTGCCGCAGGGAAATCAACGGCTGCATGGAGCAGTATGGCAAGCAGAAGTAAATGGCTTTTTCCATTTTTCACCCCGTACAGCACAAGCAGGGACAGCGCAATTTGCAGTAGGAAAGCCATCGCTCTTTCATATCCAACAACTGCAAAGGTGTACGACGGAGCGCTGATCATTGCCTCTTTAAGCCTCGATATGTCCACTCCAGGAAGCTTTGCCGCCAGCTTGTCAAGCAGTCCACGGTTGATCAGGATGGAATTAACGAGCTGGTTAATACCGGCAAACATTCCGGTAAAAATGGCCTCGACGCCGCCGTGGCCAATGCCATAAGCGATCCCGCCCTTCCATTCCCGGACCTTTTTGAGAAGGAACTTAAAAGCGACAAACCGGCCGCATTCCTCAAATATACCTGCGGCAAGACAGCCATAAACCGCATAAGCTAACGGATTCTTTAAAAACTGGACGGTCGATACGTTGTATTTCAAAAAGTACAGGTGCATCAGCTTTTCCAGTATTTGCGTGAATATAATAAAAACCAGGATGCCGACACCGACCGCCTTAAAGCTGATTTTATAGCGAAGGCGGAAATAGGTCAGAAACGCCACAGGCAGTCCGACAGAGATGAGCAATGAAAAGACCATTGCGGCGATGGAAGCACCGCTTACCATAATATTACCTCTTTTCCTTTCATATTTTATGGTTAAAACTTGTTCCTTTAAAATAACACCGGCTTATTTATTCCACAAAGTCTTAAAAACGATGAACAAGATAAGCGCGGCAAGAATGATCCAGGCCGCTGGCCGGCCAAAATTGACAGTCCGGCCGATACCGCTTCTTTTTTCAACAAACAGCGAAGGGTCGGCCGGATTAAAATAAATCCGGCCGAGAACCCATTTGTCATCGTCGTCGAGCACGGCCCCCGAGGGCTTTTGGTACCTTGCCATCCGGAAAAACACGGCAAATAAAACAATTACAAGAAGGGCAATGAGCACCGTGATTACGGATGTCCCCGCCTGCATATTGCGGACGACCCCCAGGTAAACAAGCTCAGTCAGCAGGAATTTTGTTTCAATCACCAAAGTGACGGCAATAATAATGAATGAAACAAATCTTCTGAAGGCTGCGTATCCAGGCGCGGCCCCTGGATTGCCTTTGACAGAAGCAGGCGCGCTCCGCGCTAAAATACCGATGAAAAACATGAGGGCGGCACAAACAATCTGATTGAAGATAGGCCCCATGATAAGGCTGAGAGACTTTACGCCCCATGCGTCCTCAACACCGCTCCGGTTAAAATGAGTGGCAATTTTTTCGGGCATCCCCGGATAATAGAGAGCAGCTAATATGACGGTAACCGCAATAGGCACCAGCAGCAACAAAAACCATCCGATTGATACCGGCTCATTGTTTTTGCGATTCGTTCCTCCTATTTCTACCGTGATTTTATTTTTCACCAGATTTTCATTTTGCAGCATTGCTTTCAGCTTTTTCATGCTGGAGTTTGCCAGGATATAAGGAACCATACCCAGGAGAATCAGCGCAAGAACAGTTGCTGAATAAAGGTGCGTTAAATTGATTTCATTCAGCGGCGTGTCATTGTAAACCAGCCAAAACGCGCCGGCCAAAAAGACCGCGAGTGCCGAGCAGGCCGATACAAAACGCCGAATAACCTTGCGGGCGGTTTCCTGCTTCCAGATCTCAGTATCGCCGAAAACCACGCCAAAAAGGACATTCTTTCTGGAAAGCCAGGGACGGGCTGCTAAAAAAGCTGCGAGTAAAACATAGATGACTCCGTAACGGATGAAAAGCTCTTTCATAAACGATCCCCTCCCGTTTCATGATAAAGACGGTTGATGATTCCGATTAACTGCTCCCGCCCGATGGATCTGGTAATGGCCTCGGAAACAATATTTCTGAGTGTTTCCGTGGCCGCTTCCATAAAGTCCTTTGAATCCCGGCCCGAACCACCCAAAGATATGACGGTACCGCGATTGCGCACCATTTTGACGAATCCGCCGAGCTTCAGCATTTTATATGCCTTGTTGACGGTGTGGAGATTCACGCCAAGCTCCGATGCGAGCATCCGCACGGGAGGAAGCATATCGCCATCTTTGAGCTTCCCGTTTGCAATCCCCTCGACAACACCGTTCCGTATCTGCAGATAGATCGGTTGGTCTGATGCCAGGTCTATGGTCAATAGCATCTTTCATTCCTCCAAGTGCTATAAGTTATATTTGTTATATATGGAGTATAACTATCGACAAATTAAATGTCAAGCCAAAACCCAAAGAAGCGAGGGGACGGTTCGAAAACACTGAAAACATACAATAAAATATGACAAATAATACAAATATTATCATAGAACAGACGATAGAAAAAGCGAAGCAAATTCTAATTGACCCCAAATTTATTCAACAAAAAGGTGTGCGGTCACTAGTAGACGAAGATGCCAGAGTCGGATATAAAACTAAAACAGATAGTTTTTTCGGATACAAGGTTGAATTTGCCATGATACCGGAAGAGCGGATCATAACAGCCGTGGAAGTTCAAGATGGAGCCTATGTAGATGGCACAGAGTTCAAAAACTTATATGAACGAAAGCTTGTGGGGTTCCAATAACAGAGGGATATGGAGACAAAGCATATTTTCTATACGGTTTTTGTGCGGTATTTACAAAAATAAAAGGACTCCCAAGTAATTTGAGAGCCCTTTGGTGCCGAAGGTCGGGGTCGAACCGACACGGTATCGCTACCACTGGATTTTGAGTCCAGCGCGTCTGCCAATTCCACCACTTCGGCATGGTTATTGAGATTTTCTCCTCTGATATCTCCAGCTTTACTGGATTATCTCTTTTCGGAGAACTGCTTGCCCGAGCAATCCGGGCAAAATTTATTGTACAATTGAATCAGGAATTTTGCAAGGGGTTTTTTATCAATTGTTTATGTTTTTTCTGGGTTTCCTGCCATGATTTAATCAATCGTCCGCCTGATGAGGCGGAATATGGTCCTTTTTATCTTTTTCAATGAGGCCCAAGTAAACCAGGAGGTTGGAAATTTGCAACGCAACCAGCATAAAGGCGATGGTAACAAAGACCAGGAAGAAATGGCCTAATCCTACGGCAATTCCCAATCCGGCAGCAGCCCAAATGTTGGCGGCGGTAGTTAAACCACTGACATCTCCGGAAGGATCCTTCCAAATGATCCCGGCGCCAAGAAAGCCAATGCCGGTAATGATGCCTACGATCAGCCTGGCCGGATCCATATTGAATATTCCTTGGAATTCTACAAATCCGTATGCCGACACAATAGCGATAGAAGTAGAAGAAATGCTCACCAAAGCATGGGTTCGAATCCCGGCCGCTTTGTGCCTTTTCGTGCGTTCAAAGCCCAGGACGAGTCCTACCAGTAAACCGACAAATAATCTTAACACGATATCCTCATTTGAAATACTCATCTCTTCACCTCTGGGAATAAGAGTTAAAAAATTGTCGTTTTTTGGAGAAGAAAATCTGCAAAGTTTCAAGCATTTATCCTTTAGTGTCTGATATAATGAGAATATATTGTAGTTATTGTAGCGGTTTGTAGAAAAAAATGCAAGGAATTCAGGATTTGAAGTGTAATATAGACAACAATAAAGATTTTATGAGTCCAGTTTAATAATGATTGGAGTACAGGACGGATATGTTTATAGATGACGAAGACCTGGTTAAACGAAGCCAGCAGGGAGACATTGAAGCGTTCGAGCAGTTAATATCCAAGTACCAGCAAAAGGTATTTAATATTGCATACCGTTTAATAGGAAATCCTCATGATGCCAGTGACTTGGCCCAGGAAGCACTGATCAAGGTATATAAATCCATTAAAAGCTTCCGGCTGGACGCTTCTTTCAGCACATGGGTTTATCATATTGTAACCAATGTCTGCCGTGACGAATTGCGTAAACGGAGCCGTCATCAGGTTTCTTCTTTGGATGAACCGTTGGTGAGCCAAGATGGAGAAGTCAACAGGGAAGTTCCTGATTATTCCAATTGCCCGGAAACTGCCTATGAACAGAAAGAGTCAGGTGAGTACATACAGGGCCTCATTAACAGCCTGAGCCCGGAATACCGGATGGTTGTTGTGATGCGGGAGATGATGGGATTAAGCTATGAGGAAATTGCCCAAGAATTGAATATTACTTTGGGTACGGTTAAATCGCGCCTCAATAGGGCCAGAAAATACTTGAAGGACAAAATAATAGAAGATAGGGAACAACGCCAATCAATGGGACGTCTATCGGTTGAGAGGGGGAAAGCTTAATGAATTGCCTGGACATTCAGGACTTATTATCTCCTTACCTCGACGATGTGTTAACTTCCGAAGAGATTCTGATGGTGGAAAACCATTTAGAAGGCTGCCCTTCTTGCCGGAAAGATCTGGCAGAGCTCAAAGAGACCGTTGCTTTGATCCAGTCTATACCGGAGGTTCCCTTGCCCAGTGATTTTTCCGATCAGATTCATGATTTGCTCACCAAGGTGCATGAGGATAAGAACCGGGAAATGCCCTTGGAAACGGGAAGAAAGTGGTGGAAAAAATTTGCCGGACCCCAGCGGATATTTGTTGCCGCTGCAGCCATGATCATCATCGTTCTTTCCCTTTTTGGCAGCGACCTTTTTCAAAAGCCCCAACAGGATGGGGGGCAGGCACCTTCGATCATGAGTGCCCAACCGGCTGGTGAAGAAGAGAGCGCCGCCTCAAAAAGCCCTGCAGAGGATCAAGACCTGCAGAGCGAGTCCTCAACCGCTGAAAGGTCTATGAAATCGTCGGTTCAGAAGGATGGCACCCAGGAAAAAAATATTCAGGTTTTTACCCGGGGAAAAGTGCAAACCATCATTATTTTTATCGTTGTAACGGCGGCGGCTGTACTGGTGGCCGGAAAAGCTTTTAAGCTGTTTAAACAATGAATTTAAGTTCGGTGTGCAGGAAGTTGTCTTTGCACACCGAACTTTTTTTAAGGGTGGTTTTGAAATGAAAAAAAATGGTAAAATATTAGTAAGCCTGATCATGATGGTTTTCCTCCTTTCCTTAACAGGCTGTATTTCCTTGGTCGGAGACATGTCCCCCATCAAAGAGGAAGAAGAAACACCGGTGGCGGTTCCTGAGGTAATTGTTCCGGAGATTTCATTAATCGGGGTGGGAGATGTGATGCTGGCCCGAAAGCTAGACCGGTTGATCAGCCGGCACGGCATGGAGTATCCATTTCAGCAAACCCGGGAACTCTTAGCTTCAGCTGATATTGCTTTTGCGAACCTGGAATCACCTCTTTCCGATCAAGGGAAGAAAATTGAAGGAAAGGGAATCTGGTTCCGGGGTAACCCGAAAAACGTTCAGGCCCTTTCTCAGGCCGGGTTTGACGTGATCAGTGTCGCTAATAATCATGCCTTAGATTATGATTCTCCTGCCTTTTTGCAGACCTTAGAAATTTTACAAGGAGCCGGCATCAAGCCGGTGGGCGGGGGGAAGGATATCGAACAGGCCCGCAGTCCGGTAATCATGGATGTCCAGGGGATTAAAGTTGCTTTTCTCGCCTATAGTGAAATGGCAGACATGATTTGGAGTGCAAAACACCCGAGAAAATTAAAGGCAACCGAGGACATGCCGGGAATTGCTCCTTTGGTCGTGGAGCAGATTGAAGAAGACGTGGAACAGATCAAAAATGAAGTGGATTATGTGATGGTCTCCCTCCACTGGGGGGAGGAATATCAATATTTACCGCAATCATACCAGCAAGAAATAGCCCACCAGCTTATTGATGCGGGGGTGGATGTGGTTTTGGGCCATCATCCCCACTGCCTCCAGGGTGTGGAGTTGTATCATCAGGGCTTGATTGCCTATTCTTTGGGAAATTTTGTGTTTGACCAGAACCAGATGGAAAAAACCAAGCAGGGACTGCTCCTCCATTTAAAGCTGGATCCGACCAAAATATTGTCGGCAGAATTATTGCCTATTTATATTAATGACGGTCAGCCTGTGGTGGCCCAAGGCGAAATGGCGCATGAAATTTTGCAGCGCACCTGTGATGTTTCGGAAAAACTAGGGACCAAGCTGGATCTAAAAGAGGGAAAAGCTGTGATTATGTCTCAGGTTGAGGCGCAGGAGGGAGGAGATACCTTGTGAGAAAGTTTTTAATTGTAGATGGAAACAGTTTAATCCACCGGGCTTTTTATGCCCTTCCTTTGCTGACAAACGGGGAAGGGGAATTTACCAATGCCGCCTACGGTTTTACCACCATGTTTTCTAAAATATTGGCAGAGGAGAAGCCGGACTGGGTCGTGGTGTGCTTTGATAAGGGGAAGATCACCTTTCGTACAGAACAGTATCAAGAGTATAAGGGGCACCGTAAGGCCACTCCGCCCGAATTGCGTCCCCAGTTTCCATTAATTAAAAAGATATTGACGGCCATGAACGTGGCCTTTGAAGAAAAGGAAGGCTTTGAGGCGGACGATTTGATCGGAACTTTTGTCCGGCAGGGGGAAAAAGAAGATGTGATAAATCTAGTTTTGACCGGAGATAAGGATGCCCTGCAATTGGTTTCTCCCAAGTCGGTGGTATTATTGACCCGCAAAGGTATTTCCGAGCTGGAGCGCTATGATGAAAAAGCCGTATCCGACCGGTTTGGACTTGCTCCGGAGCAAATTATAGACCTCAAGGGTTTGATGGGGGATTCCTCCGATAACATCCCCGGAGTTCCCGGCATCGGAGAAAAAACCGCCCTGAAGTTGCTGCAGCAGTTTCAAACAGTGGAAAATATTTATCTCCACCTTAACGAAATCTCCCCCAAGCTGCGGGATAAACTGACGGAAAATCAAAATTTGGCGATTTTGTCGAAAGGGCTGGCTACCATCGAATGCTGTGTTCCTATCGAAATCGACTTTAACAGGCTGAAGTATGAAGAGCCGGATTATGAACAGCTTTTAGGCCTGTATAAAGGGTTGGAATTTAAAAGCTTGATCAAAGGAATTTTGGAAAAGATGGCTACCCGGGAAACGCCTCCGGTCCTGCAGGAAAACGGAGAAGGTGAGGCTAACTTTCACCGTCTGGCCGCTCCGGAAGAGATTTCCCGTACAGTCCAAGAGGTTTTGGAGACGGGAAAGGCCGCGATCTATGTAACGCACCGGGGGAATTACTTTGACGGCGATATTTCCTCGATCTCTTTTGCCGTGTCCGAAAGCAAGGCATATACCGTATTCTTTGACGGCGACCGGGACCGGGAAAAACTGATGTCTCTGAAAGAACTCTTTGCGACGGAAAATATAGAAAAAGTAGTTTATAATGCCAAAGACCTTCAAGTAATGCTTTTTCAAGCAGGGCAAGAACTACAAGGGGTTTGTGCCGATGTGATGCTGGGGGCCTATCTCTTGAATCCCGGTTCCTCAGAGTACAGCCTGGAGTCTTTATGCCTGGAGTATCTGAACCGGGCCTTGGTGACCCGGGAAGACGAAGTTTTGGACCACTGCGGCCGGGCCCAAGTGGTGTGGCAGTTAGCGGGTATCATTGAGCAAAAGATTGCGGATCAAGGGATGAAAGATTTGTACGACCAGGTGGAACTCCCTTTGGAAAGCGTATTGGCGGAGATGGAAATAGCGGGAGTAAAAGTGGAATCATCTCAATTGAAAAATATGTCTCAGGAATTGGAAGCAGCCGTGCAGCACATCAGCCGGGAGATATTTGAACTGGCCGGAGAAGAGTTTAATATCAATTCACCCAAACAATTAGGGGTGATCCTTTTTGAAAAATTGGGTTTGCCCCCGGTGAAAAAGACAAAAACAGGTTTTAGTACCAATGCGGAGGTTCTGGACCAATTGGCTCCCCGGCATGAAATCGTGGCTAAAATTTTAGAACACCGGACCCTGGTAAAACTGAAATCCACTTATGTGGACGGCATGCAAATACTGATTAATGCCAAGACGGGAAAGCTGCATACTTCCTTTAATCAGACGGTTACCGCTACGGGGCGGCTTTCTTCCACGGAACCCAATCTGCAGAATATTCCCATCCGCATGGAGATGGGGCGGCAAATTCGCAAGGTCTTTGTTCCATCACGGGAGGGAAATATTCTTCTGGCGGGAGATTATTCTCAGATCGAATTAAGGGTGCTGGCCCATATTTCCGGTGATCCGGTACTGAAAGAAGCTTTTCAGCAGGATCAGGACATTCATACCCGAACGGCTGCGGAGGTTTTTGGGGTGCCCATGGATGCGGTCACAAGTGAAATGAGAAGAAGAGCCAAGGCGGTTAACTTTGGCATCGTCTATGGAATCAGTGATTATGGCTTGTCCAGGGACTTGGGCATTACCCGTAAGGAAGCAAAGCGTTATATTGACAGTTATTTTGCCCGTTATCCGGGTGTAGCGGATTATTTGGACCGGGTGGTACGTGAGGCGCGGGATAAAGGATATGTGACGACTTTACTCAATCGCCGGCGTTATCTTCCCGACATCTATAGTTCCAATTTTAACGTCAGGAGTTTTGGCGAAAGAACTGCCATGAACACGCCGATTCAGGGAAGCGCCGCCGATATTATCAAGGTTGCTATGATCCGGTTATCCCGCTATCTTCATGATCAGGGCAGCCGGTCCCAAATGATTCTTCAGGTGCACGATGAGCTGATTTTTGATGTGGTCCCGGATGAAATCGATACCCTGGCGAAAACGGTGAAAGAGTTAATGGAAAACGCCGTGCCGCTGGATGTTCCTATAAAAGTGGATTTAAAAAGGGGAGAAGATTGGTACCATATGACGAAGATTTAGAGAAACGCTTTTCATCATGATCAGGCAGATAAAAGGAGGCAGCGGCATGCCGGAACTTCCGGAAGTGGAAACAGTAAAACGTACGTTGGCAGAGCATATCCTTGGTCTTACCGTCACCGGTATCACCTTAAATCAGGAGATTGTGATCAAGACACCGGGTATTCAAGAATTTAGGGAAAAAATAACCGGGCAATCCTTCCGGAATATTGACCGGCGGGGGAAGTACTTGATTTTTGCTTTGTCCCAAGGATCTAAAATGGTGGTCCATCTCAGGATGACCGGACAGCTTGTGTACTGTGAGCAGGATCATCCCCTGAAAAAGCACACCCATGTGATTTTTTCTCTTGACAATGGCAGGGAACTCAGGTTTGTAGATCAACGCCGTTTTGGCCGTATTTGGCTGGTCCCGGAAAAAGAAATTGATCAAATCTCGGGGCTTTGCTCCTTGGGACCGGAACCGTTGGGAGAAGAGTTTACTTTAGAAAATTTAAAAGAGAATTTAGCAGGTAAGAAAAGCAGGATTAAGCTTTTCCTGCTGGACCAAAGCATGATTGCCGGGATCGGCAATATTTATGCGGATGAAATTCTATACCGGTGCGGGATCCATCCGGAGCGGACAGCAGGTTCTTTATGCCATGAAGAAATGACTAGACTGTTTGAGGAAATCAGAAGCACCTTAGGGGAAGCTGTGGAACACAGGGGAACCACATTTAGTGATTATGTGGACGGGCGGGGAGATAAGGGAGCCCACCAGCACTTCTTAAATGTTTACCAGCAGGTAGGAAAGAAATGCCCCCGGTGTGGAACTGCGGTAGAAAGGGTGAAGGTAGGGAGCCGAAGCGCTTACCACTGCCCGGGTTGTCAAAAATAGTAGGATGGATGCGAGGACAGACAGGTGAAAATTATTGGTTTAACGGGCGGGATTGCCAGCGGCAAAAGTACTGTTTCCTCAGTTCTCAAGGAACTGGGCGCATTGATTATTGATGCGGATAAAGTTGCCCGGGAGATTGTGCTTCCGGGTAGTCCTGCTTGGAATGAGATTGTCCAGGAATTTGGACAGGCCATTCTGCAGCCTGACCAAAATATTAACCGGAAAGAGCTGGCCGGGATTATTTTCCGGGACCAGGCAGCCCGGAATAAGTTAAACCGGATCACCCATCCCCGGATCATGGATGAGATCCGAAAAAGAATTAATGCCGGGAAAAGAGGAAACAACTATCTTATGATCGTTGTCGATGCGCCTTTGCTGATTGAGTTAGGCATGACAGCTATGGTTGATGAGGTTTGGTTGACTGCTCTTCCCAAGGACATCCAGATCATGAGATTGATGGAAAGAGAGGGCTTGCCGGAATGGGAAGCCGAAAAGAGAATTGGCGCGCAAATGCCTTTGGAAGAAAAGAAAAAGTTTGCGCACCGAATCATTGACACATCAGGCTTGGTACAGGATACTATTAATCAGGTGTATGATATCTGGAACCAAATTACTAGGCATGAAAAGGAACAAAATACGTAAAATATTTACTACATTGGTTTTAGGAGTTGGCATTGTTGTTGGTTTTGAGAGTCCGTCGGCTGGTCCGATTCTTTTTGATCCTGGGTATTCTAATTAGTTTATGCTATGCGGTCATTCTAAGTCCTCCCGTACAGAAATTGTTTTATCCCATACCGCATTCAGAATATGTGTATCAGTATTCCAGAAACTATCAGGTAGACCCTTTACTGGTGGCGGCAGTGATCCGAGCGGAAAGCAGGTTTTCCCATACGGCTGAGTCCGGATCAGGCGCCCGGGGATTAATGCAGATTATGCCGGAAACTGCGGAGTGGGCGGCGCAGAAATTAAAGATAGATTTTCATTCTGAAATGTTGTTTGACCCCCAGTATAATATCAGAATCGGCTGCTGGTATTTACGGGAACTGCAGGATACTTTTCCGGATAATCTGGCGGTCGTTTTAGCGGCTTACAATGCCGGTCAGGGGAATGTGAGCAAGTGGTTGGAAGACGGGGTCTGGGACGGGCAGCTGAACCATTTGGAAGAACTTCCTTTTCCCGAAACCCGGATTTACGTGCAAAAAGTGTTAAAGTATTATCAACGATATCAAGAATTGTACGGATAAAGGACAATGGATGAAAAGAAATGAACGGAGTATCGGTAAGCAAACGGAGGACTTCCGGGGAACTAAAAAGGTGATCGTAATTCGAAAGCACCGGAATCCGGTGTTTTCTTCATACTTTTGCTTTTAAGTATTGGACGGAAAAAACAGTGACTAAGCCAAAAACAATATTCAGCAGGGTATAAATAGTCTGATCTATGATAGTGTTTTTTACGGGGAGGTTCAGGATGTTGGCCATCACTCCTCCGATGATCAGCCAGGTAATGGCGCCAAGAAAAATTCCCTTATATATTAAATAATCCGTTCCCGTATAAGGGAGGAGGTAGATATAGACAACACCGACCATTGCACCAACCAAAAGATGAATTATCAGCCCATAGAGATTTCCGGCAATAGAATGGGCGGTTGGTTCCAGTAAAAAGATGGAACTGTTTAAAAATAATAATTCTATTTGAGTAATGCCCAGAAAATTAAAAACGAAAGAAAAGAGAGCCAAAATGCCGGCACCCGATATGCCAGCAATACTCCCGATCATTACTCGATCAAGCATAAACTTCGTCCCCCTTTGGATGAACATCGGTAGTATTCCCGAAATTTGGCGAAAAATGTAGAAAAGAAGTATTCTTTTTAATAGCTTTTTTCCGGAAGATATTTTAGAATAAAAAAGAAACTTAGGACGAATGGAACAGTGATCTTATGAAAAGGATGTTAATGATACTGCTGCTCGCTTTGCTGGTGTCCGGCTGCGCACGGACTGGCGGGGATCAAACCGACCCGGAGCAAACATCTTTACCTGCGGGGAAAGATGTTGTTTATGAACAATTAAAAACCCCTGTTACGACCATTGATCCCGCTTATGTGCAGAGTGACAGTGAAGTAATGGTGGCCAAGCTTATTTTTCAAGGCCTGGTTAAAGAAAATGCGTCCGGCAAAGTTGTTTCCTGCATCGCCCGCAGTTGGGAGGTTTCACCCGACGGGCTTACTTATGTTTTCCATCTAAACAAAAGGGTATTGTTCCATAATGGGAAAGAAATTACGGCGGATGATTTTAAGTTTTCCTGGGAAAGGGTGTTGCGGCTGAATGCGCCTTCCGCGTATCTTTTTACGAATATCCAGGGGGCGAATGAAGTCTTATCGGGCAACCAAACACTGGCTGCAGGGATTGTTGCTGTGGACAAATATACCTTAAAGGTTACGCTGGTGCATCCTCAGGATAATTTTATCAATTCACTGACCCATCCTGCCGGTGCCGTACTGGACCGCTACGAAGTCGTTGAACAAGGTGTAAAATTCGCGAAACCAGGAACATTCAAGCAGCCTTCTTTAATCCCTAGCGGAGCCGGTCCCTTTAAGTTCATAGAGTGGGTAGACAGCCGGAGCCTCACCTTAGGGAAGAATACTCAATATTTTGGGACCAAACCGGCCATCTGGCGCATTGAATTTTTGTTGAACCAGCCTACAGGTGATGCCGTATGGGATTTTCTCGCCGGAAAAACACACATCCTGCAAGATGTCACACCGGGTGATATGCCGCCCTTATCCGGACAGATGGGGAATCTTTCTCTGGTAGAAAAACCTGTTTTAGAGGTCCGTTATGTGGGGATGAATGCCAACCTGGAGCCGTTTACAAACAAAGCAGTCAGGGATGCCGTATCCTATGGGTTGGATCCGGCGAAAATTCTGAAGGCCGCCCGGGGTAAAAGCGGGGAAGTATTGTCCGGATATCTGACAGATTACTGGTACGGGCAGTCAAATCAGGAATCACAAGAATCAGTAGTATCTCATGCCTATGAGAAGGGACTTGGTGCCGAAATGTTAGAGCTTTCGGGCCATCCCGGCGGGAGCGGCTTACCTCAGATCACCTTGTACTGTGGATCCGCCTGGGAAGATCAGATCGTGGCTCAAAAGATAGTGGAAAACCTGTCTTCCCTAGGTTTTAATATTAAAATCCAGGCCCTTTCCCAAAAAGATCTGCGTAAAGCGGTGCGGAACGGGGAAGCAGCATTTTACACGACAACATTTGCCGCCAGGAGTACGGAGCTGGATGATTTTTTCCATGAGCAGATTAACTCCAGATGGCAAAAAACAATAGAAAATCCGCTTTGGGACCAATTGCTGGATAATGCTGTCCAACAAAAAGGTGCTGCGAGATTAAGTCTCTACCGACAGTTGGAACGAGAGGTTGTTAACGATTCCAGAATCAGATATCTCTACACGTATAAATCTGCTGCCGCTGTATCGGATCGTTTGGCGAACTTTCAATTAGGACCTGGCAACAATGTAGTGTTTGAAGAATTACAATTTAAGAACCATTAATCATGCATAAAAATTTTTACCAGGGTGACATAATATGGTAAGAGTCCAATCATGGAGGTATTGCCCGTGATTGATTATAAGTATCATGTCACAGCACTGGTCGCCATATTTTTAGCCCTGGGAATCGGTATTCTTATTGGCAGTATGATCATCGGTGATGAATTTGTCGGGAACCAGCAAAAATTATTGATTGATCGTTTGGAAATTGACTTTCAGCAAATGCGTGTCCAAAACGGATTAACAAAAGGCCAACTGGCTGCTGCCAATGAAACCATGGAAATTTACCAGAAGTTCTGCCAGCAAATCATGCCTGTCCTGATCCAGGATAAGCTGCAGAGTTACCGGGTTGTGGTGGTGCAAACGAATAGCAGCTGCAATCTGAACGATATTATTAATCCCTTAAAAATTTCCGGGGCGGAGATTGAAGCGGTAATCAGCGTTTTGAATGACTTTTCTCTGGCTAAGGTCACTGCTGATTCACTTTCTCCGGCCCATGACCAAGGGAGCCAGTTAATGAAAATGATGGGGGAATCTATTCTTTTTGGGGATGACCAGGGCACTATATCCGATTTGGTTAAGAAAAAAATGATCAAGATTTCCGGAACGACCGGAGAACCGGTGGACGCTGTAATTTTGGCCGGGGGTAGTCAGACCAATTTAGGCGAGCAGGCTAAATGGCTGGATCTGGCTTTGTCCGATTACATTCTGGAGAATGAGGTCATGGTCGTTGGCGTCGAGGCCAGTACGGCGGCGTATTCCTATATGCCGTATTACCAATCCAAACCGATGGTTACGATTGATAATATTGAGTCGATACCAGGTCAGATTTCCCTTGTCTATTCCATCTTAGGGGAAAAAGGAAATTTCGGCATTAAAAAAACAGCCAAAAAACTGATGCCGGATTTATGGTAATCAGTTTCGGGATGCCATAATCTTTACTTGATTTACACCAAGGCATTTGCTATAATAACATTCGGGCATTGCCGAAGGGAACTTTTTCAGTTGAATTAGGTGCACGAATGTGCTAAAATAGGCTTTGTTCTTAAAAAATACGTGTCGGAGTGGCGGAACTGGCAGACGCGCACGTTTGAGGGGCGTGTGAGCAATCATACGGGTTCAAGTCCCGTCTCCGACACCAAAATTTGATAGAGGAACCATGACCAAAAAAGTCATGGTTCTTTTTTGGTTTAGTTAAGAATGAGTTAAGACCATCATTTTGACACCGTCCAAGATAAAACAGAGAATATGGTCGAACGTTATAAAATATAACACAATAATGGGTGATTCGATCTTAAATCACCCATTATTTATAGGTACTAATCTATTGTTCTCCGATTTAGTGGTAGTTGCACAGTAAATTCAGTTCCAACACCAAGTTCGCTATTACAAGTGATGCTCCCTCCATGTAATGCGACGATCTTTCGCGCCAATGTCAGTCCCAAGCCGTTGCCGACGGTGGCATGGGAAGTATCCGTCTGATAGAATTTATCGAATATACGAGGTAGTTTGTTGCTGCTAATTCCACAGCCGCTGTCTCGTAAGAAGAATTCTACATAGTTATCAATCCGTTTTAATACAATGTTGATCGTTCCGCTTTCCGGTGTGAATTTTATTGCATTATCGATAAGATTTAGCCAAACCTGACTCAGCAGTTCTTCGTTGCCTACATAAGATATATCCTGTATATCAACGGATAATGAAATCCTTTTTTGCTCCCATTTCGATTCAAGCAGGATGATACAGCGCCGCACCTGCTCGCCGAGGTCAAAGGCGTGCTTTTCAGAAAGAATGGTTTGATTCTCTACTTTGGACAGATTTAGTACGTTTGTGGCAAGGGATGCCAGCCTACTGGATTCACTGATGACGATATCAAGGTATTCATTTCTTTCTTCCGCTGTCAGATCCTCGTATTTAAGCATCTGGGCAAAACCTTTGATAGATACAATAGGTGTTTTGAATTCATGAGAAAAATTGTTGATAAAGTCAGTACGTAACAACTCAATCCCCCCAAGCTCCGCCGCCATGCGATTGAAACTCTCGCCTAGTTTCCTGAATTCCAAGGGATGAGTGATGTTAAGCCGTGTGGAGAATTCACCGTTTGCAAGTTTATTGGTGGCCGAAATCACTTCTCGTATGGGTTTCAACGAGAAACGTCCCATAACAAGGGAAACTATGGTACCAACAATGGTGCTTGATATCAGTAGAATAAGTACTGGAACAAAGGGTCCATAATGACCAAATCTATTTGGATGCCCTGATGCGATCACTAAAAAGCTGATGGCGGCCACAATCAGCGCCGTGATTAGAAAAATAAAGAATACGACAAGAGAAAACAGCAAGGACAAGCCTATCCGCTCTCGAAGTTCGCCTTTCATACTTTTTTCACCGCCTTGTAGCCAAGTCCGCGCACCGAAACGAGTTCAAATTCGGGGTAATCATCAAAGCGTTTGCGCAGTCGATTAATATGAACATTGACGGTGGTGTCCGTACTCTCGGATTCCATACCCCATATCTCATCCATAAGCTGGATACGGGTGAAAATTCGATCGGGGTAAGACAGAAGTTTATAAAGCAGATAAAATTCTTTTTGCGGAAGGGTCTGCTTATCCTTTCCCCGTGTAACAGTTAGAGCATCATAATCAAGAATGACCTCTCCGATGACGAGTTTGTGATCGTTCGCAATTTGAGATCGTCTAAGCAGTGCTTTTATTCTCAGAAGCATTTCTTCGGCATCTATGGGCTTTGTCATGTAGTCGTCTGTGCCTACGAGAAAGCCTTTCTTTTTGTCAACCGGGAGCTGCTTTGCCGTGGCCATAAGGATTGGTGTCATGCAACCGCTCTCGCGCAGTTCTTTTGTAAAATCGTAGCCGTCCATGCCAGGCATCATAATATCTAAAACGATCAGGTCAATATGATGCGCATCCATCAAATCCAGTGCTGTGGTCCCGTTTTCGGCGGTATACACGGAGTACCCATCTCTTTTTAATATGGCCTCCATCAGCTTTCTTGTGTTTTTATCATCCTCTACGACTAATATGCTGAACATTAGTTATCACCTCCGTAGGATTTATTATACTCCGAATTATAAACCGAAAATAAATTTTTAGTTTATTTTGAGTTAATAATCCGGTTGTAAAATA
Source organism: Candidatus Formimonas warabiya (assembly GCF_002777255.1). Taxonomy (GTDB): domain Bacteria; phylum Bacillota; class Dehalobacteriia; order Dehalobacteriales; family Dehalobacteriaceae; genus Formimonas; species Formimonas warabiya. The sequence continues at coordinate 534,783 of NZ_CP017634.1, forward strand.
AATTTGTTACATGAGAAATATGCGAACTAAGCAAAGAGAAAGGGATGGTATCAATGACATCAAAGCAGCCAGAAGAAGAAAATGAAGATTTTCATGGGATAACCCAAAAACCCGGTACCCAACAAGCAGGTTTAGCACAACATGAAATTGAGCCCGATGATTACCAATTTCCTGATGCGGAAAGTATTAACAAAAAATCAAGAAGAAAAAAAATACTTATAATTTCTGGGGTAGTTCTGTTGCTAATAATGTCTTTCTTTGTTGTTACAAAAATTATAAATGGAAATAAAGATACAGCATCAAATGGCAATTTTGCAACGTATGAAGTTAAGCGCAGGAACATTACAGTTACCCTTAGCGGAAGTGGAACACTTCAGCCTGCCAACTCATACACTATTAAGTCTCTGGTGGACGGAGATATTATCAGCTCACCATTTGAGGAGGGACAGGTTGTCAAAAAGGATACATTGATCTATAAATTGGATAGTTCAGATGTGTCAACCGGCATTGAACAAGCGGAAAATTCTTTAGCCCAGAGCCGGAACAATTATGAATATAAAATTAAAAGTCTGGATGATATGAATATAAAAGCCACAGCAGATGGGACGATTACCGAACTAGACGTAGAAGCTGGTGACACCGTAAAATCCGGGCAAACCATTGCCGTAGTCCGTAACATTAATGTGATGAGTATTACTTTGCCCTTTGTATCCGCATTTGCCGCAGATTTTCATGTCGGTCAAAGTGCCTCTGTTTTGCTGAATGATATAGGTGTAACACTGAATGGTAAAATATCTAAAATTGGCGTAGAAAAAGCCATTGAAGGGAATGCAGCTGTCAGAGAGGTGACAATTGATGTTGTGAATCCAGGCGCACTATCCAGTTCTCAAACGGCATCAGCCACGGTTGGTGACATAGCAAGCTTCGATGAAGGTACTTTTCATTATAAGGATGAGGAAACGATAACTGCCGATGTTGCCGGCAAGGTCTCAGAAATAAAGGCAAAAGAAGGAGAACGGGTTGTAAAAAACCAGGTTATCGTCGCCATGTCAAGCGATACAATTGATGCGGATATAGATAATGCTGCCGGTTCTCTTAAGGATACTGAGCTTTCCTTACAAAACGCGAGGAATAAATTGGATAATTATCATATAACATCCCCTATCGCAGGAACTATTGTAGAAAAGAATTATAAAGAAGGGGATACACTGGAAGCCGGAGATACACTTTGCACAATATTTGATCTTTCCTATCTAAAACTTGTCCTGAATGTTGACGAACTGGATATCGGAGAGGTTAAAACAGGACAGTCCGTAAAAATTACGGCAAACAACGATGATGGTACGGAGTATAACGGAATTGTTACGAAGATAAATATCAATGGAACTACGGTAAATGGAGTTACTTCTTATCCTGTGACGATAAGAATTGATAATACCGCTGATTTACTGCCAGGTATGAATGTGGATGCTAAAATCGAGGTAAAATCCCTTGAAAATGTTCTATCCATTCCAGTTGGAGTAGTTGCAAGAAACGGACAGGTACTTGTGAAATCAGGGGAATCGGCTTCAGGTACAGATAAGGCCAATGATAAAATACCCGCTGGCTATGCATATAAAAAAGTCAATTTAGGAGGCAGCAATGACGATTATATTGAAATTGTGGATGGTTTAAAAGAAGGCGATATTGTTGCTGAAATAAAAGAATCTTCCACTGTGCCTCAAATGTTCGGACCTCCCGAAGACGACGAGCCCGGAGGATCATCTCAGCAGGATGGTGTACCTAATCAAGGTGATGGGGGTGCTGCCAATTGAAGGCCTTAATAGAATTTAGGAACCTCTACAAATTATATACCATGGGAGATACTATTGTTCGCGCCGTTGACGGCATTTCAATAAAAATATACAAGGGCGAATTTGTGGCAATCGTCGGACAGTCCGGTTCTGGAAAGTCAACATGTATGAACATTATCGGCTGCCTTGATGTTCCAACATCAGGCCAGTATTTGCTTGGCTCGAAGGATGTGGGCAAAATGAATGATGATGCTCTTGCAGAGATCCGCAACAGAATGGTTGGATTTATATTCCAACAGTACAATCTTTTGCCCAAATTGACTGCACAGGAAAACGTAGAGGTACCTATGATGTATGCCGGTGTTCCTAAAAAAATTCGTCATCAACGTTCAAAAATTGTGCTGGAACGAGTTGGCCTGTTAAACAAAATGAAACACCTACCCAACCAACTTTCCGGCGGACAGCAGCAGCGTGTTTCCATTGCCCGCGCGCTGGCCGGCAATCCTTCTGTTATTCTTGCGGATGAACCCACCGGAGCCTTGGATTCAAAAACAGGCCGTGAGGTGATGCAGTTTCTCAAGGACTTACACAAGGATGGAAATACGGTTGTATTGATTACGCATGATAATTCTATTGCGGCCCAAGCGGATAGAATTATACGCCTTGAGGACGGAAAGATAGTTTACGACGGTCCCTCCTCAGGAGTAAAGGATTCTGTGGAAACGGCAGAGCAGGAGGAGGTCGAAACAGCATGAACTTTGCTGAGACTTTTCAGTTGGCCATAAAAAACATTCTCTCAAGCAAAGTGCGTTCACTGCTTACAATGCTGGGTATTATTATAGGTGTTGCCGCTGTTATTGTTATTGTCGGAATGGGCAATGGCATGCAAAATTATATGACTTCACAATTCCAGAGTATGGGGACAAATCTGCTGACAGTGAATATTATGGGAACAGGTTCTTCACATCATATTTCAGTAAAAGATATGTATGCTCTGGTAGAAAAGAATCCAAAATATCTGACTGATGTATCGCCGACGGTTACGGTAAATGGAAGTGTTAAAATCGGCAGCGAAACTCTGGATAAAACAAGTGTCACCGGTGTCAGCGAAACCTATGATGATATGAAGCAATATGACATTCATGAAGGTCGCTTCATCCAGTATGTTGATATTTTGAATCGCAACAAGGTTTGTGCTGTGGGCAGCTATATAGCAAATGACTGGTTCAACGGAAATGCTGTGGGAAAAAGCCTGAAGATTAATGGAACCACTTTCGCTATTGCAGGTGTTGTGGCGGAGGAATCTGAAAGTGAAGAAGGCGGAACGGATGATGCAGTGTATTTACCATACACTACGGCAGCCATATTAGCATCAACCGGAACAATATCAAGCTATACGTTCGAGATGACATCCGAGGACAATGTATCGGACACAAAAGCCATTCTAGAAGATGCCCTGTACGATGTTTACAAAACAGATGATGCTTATTCTATCATTAGTATGTCCGAGATGATGGATATGATGAGTAGTATGATAAACATCGTAGTAACAGTTTTGGCGGCAATTGCCGCAATATCTCTTGCAGTCGGCGGCATCGGTATCATGAATATTATGCTCGTATCTGTTTCAGAACGCACGAGGGAAATTGGTATTCGAAAGTCCTTGGGTGCCAAGCAGCGTTTCATTATGCGACAGTTTGTCATTGAGGCCGCGACTACAAGCGCATTGGGAGGAATAGCAGGTATAGGCTTTGGTTATATTCTTTCATTCATTGCCACTGAAGTCATCACCAAAATGCTTTCCACCAGTATCCAGGTTACACCTTCGATGACCGCTGTTCTGGAAGCATTTACAGTCTCAGTAGCCATAGGTATCATCTTTGGATATCTTCCCGCTAAGAAAGCGGCTCGACTGAATCCTATCGACGCGCTCCGTTATGAATAGTGATAAATTCCTATCTGGGTAAGTAACACGCCTCATTGGACAGAGGGCAGTGGACTGGGGCTATATTAGTAGTACAAAAGAATGTCACGCTGCATGGCAGTAAAAATCACAAGCCAGGAAAACAAATATGTCAGAGGTATTTGTAGAGGTTTGACTCCCCTCGCCTCCACAAAGAAGAAAGCTGGAGTATCTCAGAAAATGTTACTTGGGGACAAAGAAAACGTTTTGCTGATGGAAAGGTCAGTCTTCCATACGGTCAGTTCCTTGGTTACGGGCTAACGAGGGTGAAGTTCCAAAGTATTATGTAGAAAACAGCCACCCAGCAATTGTTTCTCCGGATGTGTTTGATATGGTTCAGCATGAAATGAAACGCCGAAAAGAAAGCGGTGGGCACCACAGCGGGGCAAGCTGTTTTTCAAGTAAAATAATCTGCGGCGAGTGCGGCAATTTCTACGGTTCAAAGGTGTGGCACTCTACCAGCAAATACCGTAGGACAATTTGGCAATGCAATAATAAATTTAATATTGAAAACATTTAACCCGCAGGGCTGGCAGTAATGCTGGTCTTGTGGGCTTTTTTGTTTGTAGCATTTTTGTGTATAATATTCCTGAAGCGTATAAGTAGGATAAACCGAACTTATATATTGATTAAAAAATACTAGGGTGTATATAATATAATTGTCATGACAACAAGGTGGTAATGTATATGGTATTTAAATTAGAGGATTCATTGGGGTTTATTCTAAATAAGACGAATTCAAAACTAAAAAATAAATTATTTCAACGATTCAATGAATATAATGTTACGCCAGAACAATGGTCTATACTTAACTGTTTATGGGTACAAGAAGGTATTACCCCTAAGGACTTGGCAGATATTATCTTTAAAGATAAACCAACTACTAATCGCATTCTTGAAAAGCTAGAAATGAAAGAATTGATTTTCCGAAAGCCTCATCCAATAGATAAAAGAGCTTATCAAATATTTTTAACTAATCGCGGCTGGGCATTAAGGGATGAATTAATTCCTATAGCTATGCAATTACTGGAGGAGGCAACAATAGGAATAGAAAAACATAAAGTACTAGAAATGAAAAAACTGTTAAATCAAGTGTTTGATAATCTTAAGTAGTAATTTTTATCCGTATAGTTGTTCTGACAACTATGCATAAAAATTGATATGCTAAATGAAATGTTGGATTAATATAGAAAATTTGAAAGGGAGTGTTAGTATGAAAAGTAAGATTGCCGAGTCCATTAGGCTAAAAAATCAATTATTGAAAGCATTCCTTTAAGTACAGCCGGTACAGCCGAACCGGGGATGGGTTATAAAGACATAATCAGTAACAGCAAATAAAAAAATAACTTATTCCTCACAGATAAAGAAAAGTTGACAGTACAGAAATAATTGGTATTTGCAAATATTAAGAGGAAAACATAGTCTATGTTTTGGTGTCGTTCACTTTGAGCAAATGAAGCTCAAGCCATATTTTCATGGGGAGTGAATTTATATGGCCTTTAGAATTTTCATCCAAGATGAAAAAATGGGACCGGCATTAGCCGTGAAATCATACTGTTCAGAGGCAGAGTGGCATGGCCTGCTCAAGGCCAAAGAGGATTTTTTAGTAAGGGATATTGATCCGCGTCTTTCAACTTGTGTAAGTCAAGAGTTGGCTGAGTCTTGGATTAGATCTCGTGATTATGGAGTTAACCCTAATAAAATGTTCAGCCCGTTGACTCTTCCTCAAGATGAGTTGGAGAATCTTATAAATACCAATAAGCAATTAATTGATATAGTAAAGTCTCACATCATGCCCTTCTGTCAACTGGCAAGTCCCTCAGGTTATGAAATTGCCTTCCATGATAGAAATGGAATATTAATTTTTTTGGATGGAATTTCAAAATCCTTAGAGCACAAAAAGAGTAAATATAAGGTGGGTATGGTTTTTCAGGAAGAAACAATTGGCACCAATATATTTTCTCTATGTAAACGTTATGCAAAGCCTGTGCAGCTTCTTGCCCCAGAAGTCTATGCGACCACTGGGGAGTTTGACATTGTATCTGCGGCCAATATAATGAATGAAGACGGGGATTTGTTAGGGGTTTTAGTATATCGTCAGATCAATCAGCAGCTAACGGAGAAACCTTGGCTTAAGGATTATCAGGATATCAGGCTCCAAACGTTGGGCTTTATTACAGCCATGGCACAATCAATAGAGGCCCAGTTAAAGTTAAGGAAGAGTTATTTTAATCTTGAAACATCACACAAAATGTTAGAAGCAATGTTGCATTTCTTCGGAGAAGGCATTGTAATAATTGATTCAAATGGCGACATTATTAAAATTAACTCAGAGGGAAAACGAATATTGCGCGTTGGTGAAAATGAACCTGAAACCAATATCAGTCAATATTTAAGCGATAAATCTAGACAAATTGATTTGATCGGGAACAATAATTTTGTCGATTATTATGAAGAAATTCTTCAATTTCCTAATAACAGTACCCAATCTATTATGATTAGCAGTTATCCGATTAAAAATCAGATTAGTAATCAGGTAGAAGCTTCGGTTTTGCGTTTGGCTGAGACTAAAAAATTTAATGCTATGGCAGCCAAACGGGTGGGGACAATAGCCCGGTTTAATTTTCAAGATATCATTGGCGAAAGTAAGACAATGCAAAGGGTCAAGTTGATGGCAAACCGATTTGCCGTTTCAACTGAAAACGTCTTATTGCTTGGAGAAAACGGTACCGGCAAAGAACTTTTTGCCCAGTCCATTCATAATAAATATCGTCCTAATCAGCCCTTTGTCGCATTGAATTGTGCAGCTTTTCCAAGAAACCTGATTGAGAGTGAGCTTTTTGGTTATGAGGGCGGGGCATTTACGGGAGCAGAACGTACAGGACGTCCGGGTAAAATAGAATTGGCTAATAAAGGAACTTTATTCTTGGATGAAATAGGTGATATGCCATATGAGATACAAGCAATACTGTTAAGGGTATTGCAGGATAAACAAGTGATGAGAATTGGCGGCCACCGCTCTCAGCCTGTTGGTTTTCGAGTAATTGCGTCTACTAACCAAGACCTTCACAGAATCATTAAAGACAAGCAGTTTCGCGAGGATCTGTATTACCGACTTTCGATACTTACTATTGAGATTCCGCCGCTAAGGGAAAGGGGTTATGACATAATACGGTTAGCTAACTACTTTATTAAAAACTACTCCTGCCGGATGGGTTGGCCTATACCGGTTATCAGAGATGAGGTGCAAGAATACATCTTGGCATATCATTGGCCGGGCAATGTACGCCAACTGGAAAATGCCATGATCTATGCGTGTAATATGACCGAAGGCGGATATATTGATTTAAGCCATTTGCCAATTGAGATAACTGAGAATGGTACTCCTTTCTCGTCAAATTCTCGCTTAGTACAAGCTGGTAGGACTGAACAGGATATTGATGGTGCAGATTCACTAAAAGAACTTGAGAAGAAAATGCTGCAAAATTTTTTAGACAAAGCCGATAGCAATATTGTTAAAGCAGCTAAACTGATGGGCATTAGCAGGTCCACTATGTATAGAAAATTAAAAAAGTATCAAATTAATTATTAAGATTCTCTACTATATAATTACTACAATTGTTTCTACTAGATAATGTGTTATTTTCTCAATAAGCCTATTGACCATGTAAAGTCAATAGGTCTTTTTATTTGTTGGTAGAAGAGTGTTTATTCTGTCGCAGTTTTCGGACATGTGTGTCATAATTAGGAAATTGTCGCATATCTGGGATCCATATAATGGAGATAATTCATTAAATGGTTTTAAGATGAGCATATTATTTATTTCTTACTCTTCATGTCTATCTTCCGAATACACTGTATTCCCATCCAAATCAAGCAAGCATTAAAAATCTCACGAATTAAGGAAAATCATTAAAATGTTGGCATAGTTATTGCGAAATAAAAGAGCAAATGCATTTTAATTTATATTCTTGTTCTTTTTATTACAAACACTGTAGGCCTCAGTGTAAATTAATTTCTAATGGAGATGAGTAATATTATGAAACTGAAAGGAAAAATTGCGTTAATCCCGGGAGGTACTGCAGGTATCGGAGAACAAATCGCTCTTGCATTTGCTCGGGAAGGAGCCACAGTAATTGTGGCTAGCCGGAACCAGGAACGAGTTGACCGTGTAAGCAAAGCCATTAAAGCGATAGGTACAGGAGGGGGCTTGGTCGCGGACATTACAAAGAAAGACCAGGTCGATAAGATGATCTCCCAAGTGGTAAAGGAGTATGGAAAGGTTGACATCATGCTCAACAGTGCCGGTTTTTATCCGGCTACTCCGGTGACTCAAATTAGTCCGGAGGAATGGCAGATGGTAATGGACATCAATTTGACAGGACCTTTCTACTGCGCGCAAGCTGCTGCGAAGGAAATGGTCAAACAAAAATACGGCCGCATTATCTTTATTACTTCGGGCCAAGGATTACGTGGTGTACCGCTAATGGCGCATTACAGCGGAGCCAAAGGCGGATTGATTGCTTTGGCCAGAGCTATGGCTGCTGAACTGGGTCCCTATGGCATAACCGTTAACACAATTGCCGCCGGGCTGACGACTACTGATATGGTAAACAATAATTTGCCTCCCCAATTATTGGAGGCAGTTGCCCAAAATGTACCGGTCAAGCGCTTAGCTGTTCCGGAGGAATATAATGGAGCCGCTATCCTTCTGGCTTCGGAAGATGGATCGTATATCACCGGTGAAACTCTGGCAGTAGATGGCGGATCGGTAAACGCTGATGCTGTCCACTAAAGTTAAGATTTGATTCGCTTAAATTTCTTATTAACAAGGAGGAAATAACATGTCCAACACTTACGATGTCGTTATTGCCGGCGCCGGCCATAATGGCTTAACAGTAGGTTGTTATTTAGTGAAAGCCGGCTTAAATGTGTGCCTAATTGAAAAAGATAACACAGTCGGTGGCGGGGTAAAATCAAAAGAACTTATTGCCCCTGGATTCGTGACTGATATGTGTTCAACCATTCACGTTATTGCCCCTCATAGCCCTATGATTAAAAATGATGAACTTGGCTTCATATCCAAATATGGTTTTAAATACATTTATCCGGAAATAGAAATGTGTATTCACTTTACCGACAATACATATTTGGCCATCTACAAAAATTTGGATAAAACTTGCCAATCAATTGCCCAATTCTCTCAAAAGGATGCAGAAGCCTATAAGAAATTTGTTCAATGGGCTGATGTCGGCGTAGAAATGATTGTACAAGGCTTCTACTCTCCCCCGCCGTCTTACGGATTATTTGCTTCTATGATGGACGGCAGTGAAGATGGAAGAGAATTGATGCGCACCATGCAGATGAGCGTTATGGATGTGATAGAAGAATGGTTCGAACATGACAAAACCAAGATTGCTCTCACCCGTTGGATATCGGAAATCATGGTTGATCCCCAGACACAAGGTACCGGCATCATGGTATTTGTCATGCTGGGATTAGCCCACCGGGAGCCAGGTACAGGCATGCCGGTAGGTGGCTCCGGTAAATTAAGCCAAGTAATGGAAATGTTTATCAAAGACAATGGCGGAACCATCATTACCAGTAAGATGGTTAAAGAATTTATCGTACAAAACGGTGAATGTAAAGGTGTCATCTTGGATGACGGAGAACGGATATTCGGTAAAAAAGCAGTCGTTGCCAATTTAAACATTAAAAACATTTTCCCCAAGATGGTCAAAGATGCTCCTTTGCCGAATAACTTCGTTCATAGGGTTCAGAGACTCAAACAGTCCGACTTCTCCTGCTTCCAGCAGAGCTATGCTTTAAATGAAGTACCAAAATTTAAATTAGGTGTTCCCGAGCTTCACGAGGCTTTTATTGTGGAATTTGCACCTTCAAGCTTAGAAGAATACCTTCGCTATTTCAATGATTTGAAGTTCGGCATTCCTGGCCACAATCCATTGCTGGCAATCCAAAGTGTACATGATCCAAGCCGGGCCCCGAAGGGGAAACATTCGATGTATTTCTATGAATATGCCCCTTACGACCTCAAAGATAGCGGAGCCGCCAAATGGGATGAAATCAGAGAACAATATGCCGATGAATTATTGGAGTATATTCGCAAATATACAACGAACATGGGCCCGGAAAATATCATTGGCCGTTGGATAGAATCACCTTTGGATTTGGAACGGGCTAATCCCGCATTTGTAAAAGGTGACTTTGGCGGTTTGGGTAGTTTTTCACATCAATTTATGGGTAATCGCCCACTTCCCGAATATAATTACAAAATGCCTATCAACAAGCTTTACCTTTGCGGACCCAGTACTCATCCCGGCTCAGGAGCCAATGGCGGCGGTAGGGCTGCAGCAGTAGCAATATTAGAAGATATGGGTATCAGTATTTGATAGCGTAGTAAAATAATTAAGTAAAGGGACGTCTGGTTTCCGAACTGGCCGTCCCCCTCTATACGAGGGGAAAAGAAAAAACTAAAAATTTTTAGATAGGAGAATCTCATTAACATGATTAATAATGAAAATGTATTGGCTCTGCCATTACGTATAGGCAATATCACCACAAAAAACAGGATCTGGTTATCTCCTATGGAAAGCAACACTTGTTCCATTAACGGAGAAGTAACTGATGTTTTGATTGCTCACTATGAAGCTCGTGCCAAAGGTGGCGCAGGACTGATTGTTCAAGAATTTACTGCCGTGGACGGCAATCATACTATGAGACCGGTGCAAGTACGTATAGATCATGATAAATACAAGGTCGGGCTGAGCCGATTGGTAAATGCAGTCCATTCTTACGCTACCCCGATTATTTGTCAATTACATCATGCCGGTATGTTTTCAGAGGATCCAGTGTCACCTTCAGGTGTAGCTTGTTACGAGTTAGGAAAAGGACACTACATTCAACCACGAGTTCTTTCTGTAAAAGAAATAGAAAAAATAAGGGATAAATTCATTGCTGCAGCCGTAAGGGCAATGGGAATAGGGTATGATGGGGTCGAATTGCATGGTGCCACGTCTTATCTGCTTGCCCAATTTTTCTCGGGATATAACAATAAGCGTACCGACAAGTACGGCGGCAGTATAGAAGGACGTATGTTGTTAGCCCAGGAGATTGTCAGGGGAATTCGTCAAAAATGCGGACCCGATTATGTTTTAGGTTACACCATGGTTGATAAAGATTGGCTTCCAGGGGGTGTAGACCGGGACGAAGCTATTGTCTTTGCCAAGACCTTGGAAAATGAGGGCCTTACTTATATTGATTTTCAAACCGATGGGACGTATGAAACTTTTCATCTGGAACAATGCGCTGCGGGAGCTCGCCGTCAACCCCGGGGGACTTTTAATACAACAAGGTTTTATAAACAGAATCTTAGGATTCCTATAACATGTCGTTGTGCCGGGGAGTATAACCCTGTTGTATGGAACGATGCCGTTAAAAACGGATATGTTGATGCGGTAAGAGCTGCTAAACCTCACTTGGCCGAACCTCAATTAGCTCAAAAAATATTAAGCGGCAATATTGAGGATGTCCGCCCATGTATCCGTTGCTTGAATTGCTTGGATAGTGCTGTTGTTAAGCACATGTCTTTAAATTGTTCGGTTAACAGCGGCTGTGCTCATGGAGAAAAGCCGATTGAGCCAGCCTATGTTAGAAAAAAAGTCGTGGTTATCGGAGGCGGCCCAGCCGGCCTGGAAGCAGCACGTGTTACAGCGTTAAGAGGGCATACAGTGACCCTTTTAGAAAAGCAGGATCATCTTGGGGGCAATCTTTACGTAGCCTCACTGCCGATTGGAAAAGAAGACTTCAACCTTTTTACCCTCTGGTGCGAGAGACAGTGCAACAAGCTTGGGGTTGATATACGTTTAAACACAGAGGCTACTCTTGAGACTGTTAGAGAACTTAATCCTGATGCGGTAATTGTGGCAACTGGTGCAAAACCGATAATTCTACCGATAGAAGGTATCAATGAACGGCATGTTCTTTTAGCGGAAGCTGTCCTGCAGGGAAAAGCTAAAGTGGGAAAACGGGTAGTAGTAGTCGGGGGCGGTGAAGTTGGAGTAGAAACCGCTGACATGATTCTTTATAAAGACATTGCCCAAGAAGTTACCATTGTGGAAATGCTGTCTGGAGTTGGCCAGGACATGGCCGGGATGGATAAAGCCTCCCTCTTTGGCAATCAATTTCCCAAGTATATTCCCAATAGGTTAAAAATAGCCTGTAATACAAGAGTTGAAGCGATAACAAAAAATGGCATTTTAGTAAGCGATAGAAATTGGCACAGATACGAGATTGAAGCGGATACTGTAATAATGGCTGCTGGATATGTTTCTAACAGAAATCTCTTTGATTCTCTAAACGGAATAGTTCGGGAACTGTATATGGTAGGGGATGCTGTGCGCCCGCGCAAAATAGTTAATGCTATTCATGAGGCTAATAACTTTGGGCGGAGTATTTGAAATTACTTGACACAATCAAAAATTATACAGGGAGAGAAAATCATGAAAATGTATTCAAAGGAAGGACAGATTCTTGTCGATGTTACAAAAATGCATCGTGAAGGTAATGATATAGTTATGAAAGCTAAACTGATGAATGCCTACTCAATGAACATCTATTTGAGACCTGAGGAAGTTTGGCGGATGCTGAAGCTTTTGTCTTGGAGTATCATTTTATATGCCCCGGCTATGCTTATTAAGGGATGGCGCAGAGTAAGGAAAGAAAAGAAAACTGATAAATAATGCATAGGAATTAAAATAAATTATTTGTTGTTGGCTAATACTGACCATTTGTAGGCACATACTCGTTTGCACTAATCTTTTCGGCAATCAGGGAAATCTTATTGATCAGGACACAATCTGCTGGCGCTTTGATGCTTTAGCTGCATCTTAGGGAAAATAATAATAATGCATTGTGTTTAAACTCCGTTTAAAATGATGGTGTATGATAAAGGCAGGAGGTGAAGCTTCAAATGAATAAAATTCTAATCGTGGACGATGATGGATATATCCGAGAGCTTGTATGCACCATACTCAAAAATGAAGGATTCAGCACCTTTGAAGCATCCAATGGACGTGACGCGCTGCAAAAAATGACGGATGTGAATCCTGAAATCTGTATTATTGACATTATGATGCCCAATATGGATGGCTTTGAGCTGTGCCGTCAGCTTCGGCGTTACTATGAGAATATACCTATCTTAATGCTGACGGCAAAAGTTGATATAAGCCAAAAGGTCAAGGGATTTGAAATGGGAACAGACGACTATTTGACTAAACCCTTTGAGGCGGCAGAGTTAATTGTCCGCGTAAAGGCATTGCTAAAACGGTATAAGATAAGCTCATCGCAAATTGTTCAGATTGGTACTTTATCAATGGATAGAAGCAGCTATTCCCTTATGGCTGGCGGTGTAAAAATGGATATTCCCATGAAGGAGTACGAGCTGTTATTCAAACTTGCCAGTTATCCGGGCAAAACCCTTTCTCGCAGTCAGCTTATTGAAGATGTTTGGGGGTTTGACTTCGATGGTAATGAGAGGACACTGGATGTGCATATTAACCGTTTAAGAGACCGTTTCCCGCCGAAAATGTTTTATTTCAAAATTACCACCATCCGCGGATTAGGTTATAGACTGGAGGCAACTCCATGAGAAAAGCAAAATGGTATAAAATCGCAGCAATAATAATTTTATTTCTAATATTCATCAGCTGTGCTATTGGTGCAGGTTCTGGCTTGAGTAGGGCGATTTTCAGCGCAACAGGGCAGCCGTCCATGCTTGTAGATCTTCTGGTTTCCGGCCTGATTTCGGTGATTCTGATGGCAACGGTTATTTTGCTTGTATTTTTTCTATATCGGCAAATTGATGGAGGAAAACATAGCGATTCTAGCCGTTCAAAGATGTTCGAAAATATCATTGATGCCATGAGCAGGATTGCTCAAGGAGATTTTAATGTGTTACTCTCTGTAGATAATGATTACGGCCCATTTACTGAGTTGGTGACAAGCGTAAATAAAATGGCAACGGAGCTGGATTCCATGGAGAAGCTGCGGCAGGACTTTATTTCAAATGTATCCCACGAATTTCAGTCTCCACTCACCTCTATCAGCGGATATGCCTCTTTGTTAAAGCGGGAGCAATTAAGTCAGGAGCAGATTACTCACTACGCCACGATTATTGAAGCAGAAAGTAAGAGATTATCAAAATTGAGCGAAAATCTTTTGCGGCTTTCGGCGCTGGAGGCTGATTGCGCTCCCTTGGAATACAGGCCCGTTCGTCTGGATAAACAGCTTGAAAGCATACTTTTGATGCTGGAACCACAATGGGCCGAAAAGAACATTATGCCTGATGTATCTTTACCTATAATCAGGTTGACAGGTAATGAGGATTTGCTAAATCAGGTCTGGATCAACCTAATATACAACGCTATTAAATTCACGCCTGAAAATGGATTGATTCGTGTTATGCTTACAAGCAATAAAGACAGTGTAGTATGCACTATTGCCGACAACGGTATTGGCATCTCAACCGAGGATCAGCTTCACATTTTCGAACGGTTCTACAAGGTGGACAAATCCCGCGATCGTTCCTTAGGAGGAAATGGCTTAGGGCTTTCGCTGGTGAAGAAAATTGTCGAGATGCATGGGGGGAGTATTACTGTCAGAAGTGAGATAGGAAAAGGTGCTGAGTTTATTGTAACGCTGCCAAACCATGCTTCTGGAAAAAATAATTCGTAAAGCGGAAGCTATATTTTAACTGTTCCTAAGTAAATTTTATCAAAGCCCTATTATACATAAACGTCGCATTGTCATAATGAACTGCGACGCTTTTTTTATACTTTCTATTGCAACCCCGTTTACATTGCGTTTACATTACGTTTAACTTCTGTTTATTTTCAAAGCCTATGATTAGGAATATAAAATATAGAGGAGGGGTCGATCAATGATAACACGAAAAAAAGTGATTATTTTGATAGTCGTTTTGGTTATTTTGGTTGCCGGTGTTGTAGCAATCGGCAGCAATATGGGGGCATTGGGGACTGAAAAAAAGAAAGCTGCATCTGAAGCTGTAAATAATACGGTTTATGTTAAGGTTCAGAAGGCAAATTCTATTGAAAAAGCATCAGGAATTGAATTCAAGGCTTCCTTGGAAGCGTCGGAGGAAGGTATCGTAAGTAGTAAAGTCGGAGGAAAGGTTGTTCAAATTCTGTTTGAAGAAGGTAAGTACGTACATCAGGGAGAGCCTCTATTTAAGCTTGATGATACGGAGGCAAGAAATAATCTTAGAGCGGCTAAAAGTCAACTGTCTGCAGCCCAAGCAAGTTTGACAGGTGCTGAAGTGAATTTGGAATCGGAACAGAGTAATTTTGATCGGATAAAAGTGCTTTTTGATAATAATGTAATCGCTAAGGTTGAGCTTGAAAACGCAGAAACAGCTTTAAAGGCGGCTAAAGCAAATTTCGAGGCACAAAAAGCTAGTGTCGTTACATCTCTGGTCAGTGTGGAGAATCTAAGAGATTCCTCAGCTGATAACATTATTACTGCCCCAATAAGCGGAATTATGGATGAAAAAAGCGTCAATCTGGGTGAATATGTAAATCCGGGAAGCGTACTGGGGAAAGTTAAGAATATTGTACCTATAAACGCTGTCATAGAAGTGGAGCAGAGCAACCTGGAATATATTAAACTAGGTCAAAAGGCTCAAGTAATGATTGGAGAAAGCAGCTCAAAGAGATATGAAGGATTTGTAAAAAGTATCAATGTGTCCGCTGACCCTTCCTCACGGGTTTTCAAATGCAAGATTCAGTTGGATAACAAAGATCAGACACTAAAACCGGGAATTTTTGCCAAGGCAGAAATATTTAATGACCAAAAAGTTGAACTAGCGGCAGTCCCCATAGCAGCTTTAGCAGGAAATGAAGGCAGCTACTACGTTTACATCAATGACAAAGGGATTGCACATAAACGCAGTATAACAATTGGTGAAACTGATGGAAATGTTATAGAAATCAAATCCGGTGTACAAAAAGGCGAGAGTGTAATTTGTACCAATGTGAACACATTGCAGGATGGAGACACCATATCTGTAGTTTCGGAATAGGGGGGATAACGATGATTTTAGCTGATGTTAGTATAAAGCGACCTGTTTTTATTACGGTTATTTTTGTAGTTCTACTTGTAGTAGGTATTCTTTCCTACAATGGACTGACGGTAAATGACATGCCTCAGGCTAATATGCCTTACGCTACTGTATCTGTTGTGCAAAGGGGAGCACCTCCTGAACAGCTCGAAACTAAGGTGACGAAGATCATAGAGGAAGCAGCAGGACAGATTTCAGGAGTAAAGCATATAAGTTCAACCATCTCCGAGGGTGTTTCAAATACCGTGATAGAGTTTTCTATGGATAAATCCGCGGACGTAGCGGTTCAAGAGGTGAGGGATAAAGTTGGATCCATCCGGGGGCAGTTGCCTCAAGAGGTTGAGGAGCCGGTTATTGAAAAAATGGATATGAGTGCTGAAGCTATATTTTCCTTGGCAGTATCGGGGAAGGTAGAAAATAAAGAGTTATCTCAATTGGTCAATGATGTTGTAAAAAGGGGCCTCTATACGGTAAAAGGCGTTGGTGCTGTAAACATACAGGGTAATACGGAACGTGAAATACATATCAAGCTGGATAAGGAAAAGCTTGCTGCTTTTGGATTAACTACTTCAGAAGTACTAAATAGCCTGCAAAGCGATAATGTTGAGATGCAGGGTGGTAAGGTGACTGATGGGAACACAGAAATTTCACTTAGTACAAACAGTAATATAAAGGAAATTGAGGATTTTAATAATATCCTTGTTGCAAAACGTGCAGGTTCTGAAATCAGGGTGCATGATGTAGCAGAAGTGACAGATGGTATTAAGGATATGGAATCTCTATGTTTTTATCAAGGGAAGCCTGCAATAGGTATTGATATCATCAAACAATCAGGTGCCAATACAGTGGGTGTATCGGATGATGTTAAAAAAGAGCTGGCGCGTATTGAAGAATCCTTACCTAAAGAGGTAAAAGTTGACATTGTTCGTGATAATTCCCAAGCTGTAAAGGATACTGTAAACAACGTTAATAAAACTGTCCTGGAGGGATGTATCCTTGCCATTGTAATTGTATTTCTATTCTTAAATAAGTGGGAAAGCACCTTGATCAGTGCAGTTTCTCTTCCTACCTCCATCATTACGACTTTTATAGCGATGAGGGTAATGAATTTTTCCATCAATACCATGTCAATGATGGCGATATCACTTTCGGTTGGACTTCTGATAGATGATGCGATTGTTGTAATAGAAAATATAGAGCGTCATCTGCATATGGGTAAGTCTCCATTTCAAGCAGCGAAAGATGCTACTTCTGAAATTGGTCTTGCTGTACTTGCGACAACACTGTCGGTCGTAGCCGTGTTTCTCCCGGTTGCCCTGGTTAGCGGATTAATCGGGAAAATATTTATTGAGTTTGGACTGACAGTTGTTTTTAGTATGTTGGTGTCTCTGTTCGTTTCCTTTACTCTTGTACCCATGATGTCATCTAAAATGTTAAAGGCAGGGAATAAAAAGGGGAAAACATTTATTGGAAAATTTTTAAGTTGGTTTAACCAAAGGTTTGATAAACTTGCCGATGATTATTCACAATTTCTTAAGGTAGTCCTATGCCACAGGCTGATAACACTGATACTGGCTTTCGTTATGTTTGCGGGAAGTGTCGCACTGGTTCCTTCGCTGGGTTTTACCTTTCTTCCTGCCACCGACTTAGGAGAATTTACCGTTTATGCAGGACTAGACTCAGGTTTATCACTTGAAGCTGCAGGACAAAAAGCTATGGACCTTGAGAATATAGCCAATAAATATCCTGAAGTACGAAAAATCTTTACTTCAGTAGGAAAAGATAAAGTCTCACTTTTCATAAAGCTATCTGATAAAAATGAACGAAAAGATAGTGTCAAAGACATCATTGAGAAAATGAGAACAGACTATAAAAAAGTCCCGGGAATAGAGCTTGAAATTATCTCAGCTTCCTCTGGATCAGGCAACAGTAAGGACGTACTTTTTTATATTAAGGGAGATAATTATGAGCAGATGCAAACTGTTGCACTTCTGGCAAAACGGATAATGAGCCAGGACCCTAATGCCCGGGATGTGAGCATTAGCTATAAGGTAGGAAAGCCTGAGATAAAGCTGGATGTGGATCGTGATAAGGCAGCAGACCTGGGTGTCAATACAGCTGCAGCAGGAGAAACCTTAAATACGTTGTTTGACGGTGCAGTAGTGAGCAAGTTTAACGTAGGAAAAGACCGCTATGATGTAAGGGTTTCCATGAAGGACGATCAGCGCAAGAACTTAGACAGCCTGAGCGGAATCTATGTGTCAGGTTCAAATGATCGTATGGTTGCACTGAACCAGGCGACCCGAAAGGTTTTTGCTACCACAGCTTCAACACTTCAAAGGTACGATCGGGCAGGACAAATTGAACTCTCTGCAAATGTTACAGGGATTTCCCCCGACGCCTTTTCGGCTTCGAATTTGAAAAAGCTCAATACTGAAATTCAGGTGCCAAAGGGTATTTCTATTGTGATGGCTGATAATCCGATGGGAGAAGGCTTTAGCCAGCTAGTGGTAGCATTGGGAATGGGCATTCTGTTTATATTCCTGGTTATGGCAGCACAGTTTGAAAGCTATATTGATCCGGTAGCCATTATGTTTGCTCTTCCTTTGGCTATCATAGGAGCAATACTTGGATTGTTTATCACGGGCAGTCAGCTAAGCGTTATGTCGTTGATCGGTGTCATTTTGTTGATGGGCCTTGTTGCGAAGAATGCCATTTTGCTTGTTGACTTCGCCAGACAGAAGAGAATAGAAGGAGTAGAGAGGAATACAGCATTGATAGAAGCTGGATTGGTAAGGCTGCGTCCCATACTGATGACCTCTTTGGCAATGATTTTCGGAATGGTGCCTTCAGCCTTTGCGAAAGCAACCGGCTCGGAGCAGTATGCACCAATGGCCCATGCAGTTATCGGGGGATTAATTACTTCAACGATTCTTACTTTGTTTGTAGTGCCAGTTATTTACACATTGCTGGATGATTTCAAAAAAATATTCAAAAAGAAATCCTCTGCAATCACTGCTAAAGAATCAGTTGAGAATATTTACAACAAACTATAAATTGTTACAGATAACCAAGCTTAAGCTTGGTTATCTGTAGAACGACGGGGGAAAATACGACGACACCAAAATTTGATAGAGGAACCTTGGTAAAAGCCAGGTTTTTTCTGTTTTAGTAAATCTTTTTATCAGGAGCTAATTTGGGGTAAATATGGATAATATTCTTTTCCCTTAACCATTTTATTTAAGGCGTAGTGTTACTTTGTAGCGGGGTATTTGCAGTACATCAAACCCTATCACGGTTAGTTCGCCGTTATCCTGCAGTACCTCATTCAAGAGCTTGAGCGGAAGCTCTTCCCGAAAAACTGGAACTGGTTCCGTCTCCAATACTGCCAATTCTTGCAGAACAGCTTCTTTGGAAGTCCAGTTACCCAGATTTTGTGGAGTTGTATTGACCCATTTTTTAACTCTTGGCAACAGATCCATAATGTCCATTATTGGTGTTTTCTTTGGATAATTGAGACAAATAACACCGGAGGTAAAATCGCCCGAGGCCGGGTAAGATCGGAAAAAACGCATGGAGTTAAGACCAGGGGAATTTTTCAATAGATTTAAGTCGTTTTCATGTAATATGGAAATTTGAGAAGAACCCAAGTCGACGATACTCTGACCCGGAGAACCCCACAATAACCTCTGGCGGTTTTTTGACAATGCTCCAACGATATCCAGTAAAGATATAGCATCTCCTGTTCCATCCAAGGTTGCTTGCTTTGAACCGGGATAATAACTAAATGCCCCCTCGTTATCCAGATAGGAAGTCTCAAAGGTACTTTTAACAATATTCTCCATGAAGGTTTTCGCCGCGTTTTTATTTTCCGTAGAAATTCCCTTCCACAGGTAATCTGTCAATAGTTTTATACCATGGTACCTTGTTAATTTCCAGTCATGTATTTCAGCCAGGTTGGCATCATCCGGCATAGGCTGGGAAAGTTTACGTAAGATGGTTGCAAGCATCTCATCTTTATAACGCAAAGGGAATTGGGGATGGAGGTTGTTACCATGCTCATCTGCAAACAATTGGACGATTTTATAGGTAGAGCTTAGATCTCCTTCATATAGGAGCTTACCACCGTTACGCATTCTTGGCCCCCAAAATCCCGTTTTGCAGTCCTGGTTTGTGTAAAACCACTTTAAAAGCGCCTGCTTCCACTCCGGAGAAAATGTATAGAGCTTATCGCGTTCCAGTTCATCGTAGTTATGATAGAAAGCGATCGTGATGTAATTTGTTTTCGGCAATTTGGAGCCGATCCATCCTACAGAAGACAGATCATCAAAAACTGCCTTTAATTCTTCCGGGGTATTGATTTGATCCAGAAATTTAAGCGGATACTTCAACTGAAAGGGCTGACCGGTTTCTTGGGATAGAAGTTTAAGATGGTCCACGACATTTAATGTCGGCTCGAAATAAAAAAAGGCTGGATAGGATGGATCCATAAAGGCGCCTGTTTCGGGATTCTGCAGGCTTAAATAAAAATCCATCTCCTCTTTTTTATCAGCAAAATTAGGTACCTTAATCAAACCTTCCCGGGTCTTCATTTGTTTATGTAGCTTGTTTAACCTGGAAAGAGAGGTAATATATTGCCCTTTGTCCAGGTAATAGGCACATCCCAGCATTTTAAATTCAAATTCAGCCATGTAGTAACCTTCTGCCTGCAACTGGCCGTTCAGTTTAAACATTTCGGAGATTGAGGCTATGCTGCGATAAACATACAGCCCCGCTCCAACAATGATGATTGCTGCAATGATCAATATGGTGGCGATTAATTGCTTAGGTTTCACCGACATTATTTTTCATCTCCTTTATTTCTCTAAGGTAAGCCAAACTCTCTTCCGCCCAGTGAATATGTGATTCAACATCATGAAATCCCCTGCTAAGGACGATTTTCCAATAATGGACTTCGTTTTCTTTGCCAAGCATATGCGCATATTCTTGCATTTTGTTTTCCACAGCTTTAAGGTTATGTAAATCTCTCTGGTATTTTTTTAATCTCTTCTGAATCTGGAAGATTAATTCGTCCCCGCCTATTTGAGATAACAAAAATACTCTCAATAAAAATGCATTGCGGTTATCCTCATCTACTGTATCAGGCATATCAGCCAACCAGTTTTTCAAGTATTCAGTCCCCTTATCCGTGATGCTATAAATGCGTTTATCCGGACCTTTTTCGTTTATTTGTACTTTCGATGTAATACAGCCTTTTTTTTCCCAGCTTTTTAACTCCCGGTAAATTTGACTGGTCTGCGCTGACCAAAAAAAATTGATCGAATCATCAAAGAGTTTCTTTAAATCATAGCCGGTCATAGAAGAATAATTCAGCAGACCAAGTACAGCATAGGATAATGACACGTTATCACCCTTTCAATACTATTCTATATGTATTATATAACATGTGGAATATTACTGACAATTAATTCGTAAAATAATCCATGATTGGACGCCAAGATTTAATACGAAGAACCGTTGAAAAAATTGGCGGTTCTTTTTTATTGAATCCTGCAAGGTGGTGAGACTGTTTAGAGATAATACAAATGATGTCTTGATTTTTGCAGGTAATTCTCCATTTTTATGGAATAATACCTTCATGTACTATGAACTTACTTTTGTTAAAAAACGCATTTCGACTTAAAGGCGAACCGTATCTGGTTATGCAAATACATAAAAGCGGTGGTGATATCATGGCTCCTGGTAAATTAGCAGAGCAGATTGGTGCACTCTCGGTGAATGAGGCGTCGGCCATGGCCCGGCAGATGCTGGCAGAAAAAATTGATCCTTTCGTGATCTGTGACGAGGTGATGGACGGGCTGCGCATTGTAGGGGACAAATACAATAACGGCACATGTTTCATTGCCGACCTGATCGTTTCCGGCATGCTGGCACAGGAAATTTTTTCTTTCATCAACGACGCGGTGATGGACATTAGTTATGAAAAAGTCATGGGCAAGGTGGTCATCGGTACGATTTACGAGGACATCCATGATATCGGCAAGAACCTGTTTTGTGACTGTCTTCGCTGCAACGGTGTCAATGTGATCGACCTGGGCGTGGATGTGCCTGTGGGGGAATTTATCGCTGCGGCAGAAAGGCATAAACCAGATATTCTGGCTATCAGTACCGTGATGGACAATTCCTTTACCCATATTAAGGACCTAATCATGGGCCTGGGAAAAGCGGGTATCTCCGGGAATATCAAGATTGTGGTAGGTGGGGCTGCCGCCGATGCCCGCTTCGTTCAACTGGAAGGTATCCATTGCCTCACCAACGACTGCCGGCAGGGCATTGATTTTTGTTTGCGTACATTAAAAGAAAAAAGCGCCTAGAAAGAAGCTGCATGTATGAATGAAGTCCTCTATCTCTCCATCGTAAAAAAAATTAAAGAAAACATCTTAAAAGGACATTACAAACCGGGGGATATGCTGGATTCCGAATCCGCTTTGATGAAAGAATTCCAGGCCAGCCGGATGACCATCCGCAAGAGTTTGTCCCTCCTGTCCAATGAGGGCTATGTCTACTCGGTGCCGGGCAAGGGCAATTTTGTCTGCACACCGGAGACGGATTTGTTCCAGTTTCGCTTCAATAAGTATGACGATTTGCTGGTGCCCATCGACGAGGTGAAGCTTCTTTTCGTCAAGGTGAAAGAGGCAAGCGCCCAATTGGCCGACAAGTTTTCTCTGACCACCAGTGATAAGATCATTGAGGTGTCTCGCTTGCTCTCTTCTGCCGGTGAACCGGTGGCTTTGGAGTTTATCTATTTTAAATACATTCCCAACCAGCCTGTGGTAGAAGACCGCTTGAAGTTTGCCAACCACCTGGAGCGCTTGGAACGCAGTCTCGCTTTTGCCATTCAAAAGACGTTGGAAGTGCGTGCGTTGAAAGCTGATCAGTCTGTGAGCCGCCGTCTCGGCTGCCCTGAAGGAGATGTTGTCTTCTGCCTGGAGGAAATGGTGGTCAACAGCGAAAGCGACAGCGTGATTTCTTATACCCTCTTTTACGTCCAGCCAAAGAATATTGAGATGAGAGCCACCACGCCCAAAGAGGAGAACAACGCCAAACGCATTTTTTAAGAAATCATGATTGACAAAAACCGGTTTTGCCAGATATACTTTTATTAGAACTTGTACGTACAGGTATGTATATATCAAAAGGGGAGGAATGTACAATGAATGAGGTTCTGGTAAAAGCATTTGGAAAGCTGGACGACGATGCCGTGATGGAAGAAGTGAAAAAGATGCAAGCAGCGGGGACTAATGCCATGGACATTCTGAATGACCTGCAAGAGGGGATGCAGGAAGTGGGTCAGAAATATGCCGAAAACCAATATTACCTCTCAGAGCTGATTATGTCGGCAGAAATCTTCAAGGAAGCCATCAAAGCCATCGGCGGCATCGGTCAGGCTGACAGCGGGAAAAAATACGGCACCATGATACTCGGCACCGTTAAAGGGGATATCCACGATATTGGCAAGAATATTGTGGCCGCTGTAATGGGGTGTAACGGTTTTAAGATTATCGATCTGGGTGTTGATGTGCCCATCGCCAAATTTGTCGACGCCGTTAAAGAAAACCAGCCGGATTTTGTAGGCATTTCCTGTTTGCTGACGACGAATTTCGATAACACCAGGGAAACTATCACTCAGGTGAAGGCCGCAGGCTTCCAAGGGAAATTCATTATCGGCGGCGGTCCGTGCGACGAAGGAACGGTCAAATATGTCGGCGCCGATGCATTGGCCAAAGATGCCCAGGAGGGCATTAAAATCGCGAAAAAAATGCTGGGGGTGAATTGACATGACCAACAAGGAAAGGTTTGACCAAAGTCTTAAGAGAATTATCGGTGCCGTCAATTTTGAGAATATCGACCGTGCCCCCGTCGTATTGGGCGGCCTCTCCGCCCCTATGCTTCATGTGGGCGGCAGTTTTGCGCCCATGATGGAAAAACCCCTCTATCAAACAGAATGCCTGATTAAAACGTATCAGGAGATCGGTTTGCCTGACGGCATCCAGAACCCTTCTTTTAATCCCCATCTTTTGAGCACCATTTGGCTCTCCAAAGTCAAGGTGCCTGGCATAGACATACCGCACAATGAAATATGGCAGGTAGACGAACAAGAACTGATGACCGTTGACGATTACAAGGACATCATCGATAACGGCTTCAACCAGTGGTACAACAATTTCCTGGTGGAACGTCTCGACAACCTGCCGGCTAAACTTGTCTCCTTCTACGAGAATTTTCCCACCACGATCCAGATGGTGGCCGATGCTGGTATCGTGCCCTTCAGTCCCGTGATTTTCACGGTACCCTACGAGTATTTCTGCGGCGGCCGCACCATGGTTAAATTTGCCCGAGACCTTTATAAGCACTATGACCTGGTTAAAGAGGCCATGGACGTGGCTCTGCCTGATATCCAGCAGAATATTAAAAATATTATCCACGGTTCCGGCCTGATTGCTGTTTGGCTCGGTGGCTGGCGTACGGCCAGTGAGTTTATTGCCCCCAGATTCTGGGATACCTTAGTCTATCCGTATTATAAAGCGTTGACGGAAACAGTGCTTGCAGAGGGCGTCATTCCGGTCTTCCATCTCGACTCCTGCTGGGACCGGGATGTATCTGCTTTCCTGGACATGCCCAAAGGCTGTGTCTTTTCGCCGGACGGCAAGACTGACATTTTCCGCGCCAAGAAGATTTTGGATGGTCACATGGGTATCATGGGCGACGTGCCGGCATCGATGCTCTCAATCGGTACGCCGGCGGAAGTGAAAGAATACTGCAACCGCCTCCTGGATGAGCTGGGTCCGAAAGGCTTCATTCTGGCCCAGGGCTGCGATATTCCGCCCAATGCCAAGATGGAAAATATCGCGGCTATGATTGAAACTGCCATGGCTCGCTAAGAAAAGTTTTGAGGATAAAAGGGCCGGGAGATGTTTTCCGGCCTTTTTACATCATGTGGCCAAAATTTGTGCTAAAATAAAATGACCGGAGTTGTTTTTTTACCCTGACGGAAGGGGATGTGCTTATTTTGGAAACAAGGTTATCCAGAGAACGCACTGGGGAATTGAAAGCGTGCATCAGTTGTGAGAATAAAAGACCGGTTTTTCTGATGCAGGGCATGCCCCCTCTTGTCCGCTGGGCAGGATTGTCTCTCGCTGATTTTTGCCGCCATCCCCTGACCGGGTTTATGGCGAGCATCGAAGTGCTGCGCCGGGCAGAACTGGAAGCAGGTGCCATTCACGGCCTTAACTTCGCAGGATGGGGCACCCGCCCGGATCTGTATCTGCTGCTGTCCCACAGCGCCCAGGTTTTGCTGCCTGGCCGGGAATTAGGGGAAAACACCATCTGGCAGGCCAGGGAAAGGGAAGTGATGACGGCAGGGGATTATGGTTTCCTGATAGAGCAGGGTTATCCCTCCCTCTTTCGTAAAATACTTGCCGATATCACCGATGTGGCAGAATTCGATCAGCTTATGGCAGAGATACCACAAAGCAAGGCCACTTTCGGGCGAGCCTTGGCCGGTGCTGGTTTCATAGAACTGGCTTCCGCTTTTCCGGTACCCCAGGTACCCTTCGAGATTCTATCCGGTATGCGCATGCTAAAGAACCTGCTCCATGACTGCTATCGCAATCCGGACAAAGTAAAAGCCGCTTCTGACCGAATTTTGGCAGACCAAATGGCGTCTTCGTCCCTTCTTTTTGCCCAAGAGGAAGAGTTTTCTTTGGGAGGTTGGATTGGGGGCTGGATCTGTGCGCCGGTTATGCTGGCACCCAAGCTGTGGTCGGAGCTGATCTGGCCTTACCTGAAAAAGGCCGGTGATTTCATGCTGGAAAACCATAAAGTTCCCGTCTTTCATCTGGACCAATGCTGGGACCGGGAAATCGGTTGTTTTGCTGATTTTCCTCCCGGTTCCGTTGTTCTGCATACCGACGGTACTACCGACCTTGTCCACGCCCGCCGGATTCTGGGGGACAAAGTCTGTCTCATGGGCGACGTTCCAGCCTCTTTGCTGGTATGCGGTACACCGGCCCAGGTGGAAACATATGTTTTACGGCTTATCGACGGCGTGGGCCCCGCAGGGCTGGTGGTTTGCCCGGGATGTGACGCGCCCCACAATACCCCTTATGAAAATTTTATTGCCATGGTCAATGCTGTTAACCACTGGCAGTGAGGAGGATAAAAATGGCTCAGACCATAAAAATAGATATTATTTCCGGATTTTTGGGGGCAGGGAAGACAACACTTATCAACAAGCTGTTAAAGGAAGCCTACATCGGTGAAAAAATTGCCTTGCTCGAAAACGAGTTTGGCGAGATTGCCATTGACGGCGCTTTTTTTGACGGACACGACATCACGGTTAAGGAGATTGCCAACGGATGCATTTGCTGTACCCTCCAGGGCAGCTTTGTCAAGGGTATCGTTGAGCTGGTGCAAAAATATACTCCTGACCGTATCATCATTGAACCCACCGGCATCGGTCGCCTTAAGGACATTGTTTTTGCCTGCACCGAAGCAGCGAAGGAAACGAATATAGCCATTAATTGTATGATCACAGTAGTGGATGCCACCATGTACCCCATTTTCATAGAGATCAGCGGCGAATTCTATCAACGGCAGATCAGTGACGGCCGCACCATCGTTTTAAGTGCTGTTCAAAACCTCTCGGAAAGTGACAATTTGTGCGGGATTATCGATGGCATCCGGGCCTTAAATCCTCTGGCGCCCATCTTTGCCAAACCATGGGCTGAGATGGACGGGCTGGAACTGCTGCAAGTGGCGGAAGAAACGGGATTGGACCACCGCCAGGATTTCTCCCATGAACATGATCATGACCATAGCCATGACCACCACCACGACAACGAGGGTTTCCAGTCCTGTTCCTTGGAGACGGACAAAGTATGGACGGAACAGGAGATCAGAGACATGATGCAAAAACTTGCCCGGCGTACTTACGGACAGGTCTTTCGCGCCAAGGGATTCCTGAAGACAGCAGCAGGCATGGTTAAGGTGGATTATGTTTACGGCCGGAGTGAGATAGTACCGTCACCCTATACTGGTCCGGGCAAATTCGTGACGATCGGTAAAGACATAGCCGGAAATATGGTGGAAAAACTGTTTGCCGGAGAAACCGCAGCAAAAAACTACCTGATGCTGGCCTGTCCCATTCTCCAAGACGAGATCCGGGCAGCAGCAGCTGAGACGGAAGTGAAGTTTCCTATTCTTTTTATACCTTCAGACTTGCATTTGCTCCCGGACAAGCTGCGGGATTATCTCCAGGAGATGATTGACCGTCTGGAAAATGTGGACTGTCTGCTTTTGCCGATGGGACGCTGCGGCAACGGCACCTTGGGCCTTAAATCGGATAAAATGACGATTATCCTGCCTAAATGCGAGGACTGTATAAACCTGACTCTTTCAGATGAGAAGCTGATGGTGGAGCGCCCGGTTTACAGCTATTTCCTGACTGCCGGCTGGCTCCGGGAGAAAAACGCCATCAACAACGAATATGACGCCACTTTGAAGAAATACGGTCCGGAAAGGGCGGCGATGATCATGGGAATGATGTACGCCAACACCGTAATTTTACGCTGATCGATACCGGTGTTTACGACTTGGCCGCAGCCAGAGAGAAGATTCGCCCCCTGGCTGAGCTGGTCAATCTTGAAGTCAATGAGACGAAAGGGAAATGTGGAGTCCTGAAAAAGATGATTCGCCTGGAACTGGACGATAATTTCATCATCGTGCCCCCGGGTGAGACCGTATCCGAAAGACATTTTCGAAATAAGGCTATTTCCTGAGAGCATAGATGATTATATGATCATCGTAAGAAGTTCCACGATTAATAAAGGATTTTATCTAAGCGCCACTTTCTTGTTAAGGGTTGGTACCTATAGGTATTGTATTGTAAAGGTTTTACTCTTTCCTAAAAAATTTACCGTCGGTTTCATAGAAGGATTTTTTGTCTTGATACATGCGCTGATCAGCGATCAACAGAATCGCGTCAAAACCAGTTCCTTCTGTAAACATGCTGTATCCAAGGCTTAAACTTAGAACCAATGGGTTTGCCTGACTGGGTATTTCGCTCTTTTCCTTAATTCTTTGTATCATTTGCATGGCTATTTTTTGATCAGCGGTTGTAAGTATGAGAAATTCGTCACCGCCAATGCGGAAAACCAGGTCACTTTTTCTCACATTTTCGTTAATTGTTTTAGCTGCTTTGATAATAATTTCATCTCCGGCGCTATGACCATAATGATCATTAATATATTTGAGACCGTTAATGTCTACCATGATCAAACCATAGGGTTTGGAATTTTGTTCATATTTCTTTATTACTTTATTTAGTAATTCACGGTTAAAAAGCCCGGTCAAACTATCTGTGTGGGCCGCTTTTTCAATATGGGAATAAGCTTTTTCCCTTGCTGTGACATCTTTGGAGATAATCATGGCCCCGGTGATTTTCTCTGGAATAGAAATCGGGGAATAAGTATTTTCCACATAACGCCCTTTCCTGTTGATGATTCGATGCCATTCCCGATTACTATGATGATTTAATTTATCTATAACTTTTCCTTGAATTTTTGGATGATGGCAAGACAAAACTGTATTGCTATATGTTTCATGCCAACCTAGTAAATCCTGCGCTAACTTATTGAAATAAATAACTTTTCCTGTATGGTCAACAAGGGTTAAACCAACTTTCAATTGTTCAAGAACAATGTCAATTATTTCACTTGAAATATTATTTTTCATAAACACTCCTGATGTTTGATATCAACTTTATCTTATCACAACAGGGTATTGACAGGAATATTTGCTTTCAACATCTTTTACCGAAAACGTTTCAAAATGTCTTATTCAAGATAAAATTGTTAGATTTGAGGCAAACGGTTTTTTTTAGATAAAACTGATATACATAGATGCAGAAATGAAAAGAACTCAATAATAAATGCGTCAAAAGGAAGGGTTATATGAATTCCATCTGTAAAAAAATTTACCTCGAGCTGAAGACACCTGGTTTCGGAGATACAGTAGCGGACAAGGACAGAATTATCCGGGCGCTAAAGCCTGATTACGGGAATGTGATTATGTCTCTTGATAAATTAAAGTCTTCCTATAAGATATTAAGAGATTTTGATTGGAAGCTTACGGTGACGATGGTTCATCTGGGTTATGCGTGGGAAATCGTGCGAATAGAGCGTGGAGATACTACGGACAAGAACTATGCTTATGCGGCTGATCTTGGCAGCACTACTGTCGTAATGCAGTTGGTTGATTTAAATAGTGGAAGTATATTGGGGGAAGAGAGTATTTTTAATCATCAGATCCCTTTTGGAGATGAAATACTGAGCCGGATTATCTATGCACAGGATAATGAAGCGCATTTGAAGGAAATTCAAAAATGCACACTGCTTAATTTCAGCGAGCTTATGGATAAGCTTCATGACAAAACAGGGATTTCCCCGGCAGAATGCGGAGCCTTAGTTATGGGCGGCAATACTACCATGATTCATTTCCTTTTTGGCATCGATCCCTGGTGTATCTTCTATACCCCTTATACACCTTCTTTTAACAGCAGCGGATTCATATCCGGGCGGGAGTTTGAACTGCCCTTTGACGGGTTGGTTTACTGTTTCCCTTCTGTGGCTAATTACCTGGGGGGTGATATCATTAGCGGGCTATTAACGTCTGAGATGTACAAAAGCAGTGAACTGGCCTTATATGTGGATATCGGCACAAACGGCGAAATGCTTCTGGGAAATGATCAATTCATGCTTGCAGCAGCAGGTGCAGCCGGACCTGCCCTTGAAGGAGGCATTAGCAAACAGGGGATGAAGGCCAGCGCGGGAGCGGTGGATTCGGTGAGGATCGTTGATCATGAGATGATCATTACAACGATACAGAACGAAAAACCAATTGGCATCTGTGGCTCAGGGATTGTTGATCTGCTGGCCGAGATGCTCTTGGAAGGGTGGATCGATTATGCGGGAGCTTTTGTTCCTGGTAAATCAGAGCGTATCGTCATGCGGGAAGGAGAATATGCAGTAGTCTACGCATGGGAAAATGAATCCGGATCTCATCAAGAACTGGTATTCAGCCAATCTGATATTTTCAAGTTTATGGATACAAAAGCTGCTGCGAACACCATGGTAGCTTTTCTGGTGGAAACATTGGGCATCGAAATTGATGATATTCAAAAGGTTTATGCCGCTGGAGCCTTTGGGACCCACCTCAATCTTGAGTCGGCGATAACGATCGGTCTATATCCGGATCTCCCCAGAGAACGTTTTGTTAATATCGGAAATGGTTCACTTAAAGGAGCCTGTATGCTGCTGAAAAATGCAGAACTCTTTTCTAGCGCCGAAAGTATCATAGAGAAGATCGTTTATTTATCTCTTGCCGAGGCGAAAGATTTTCTGATGAAAATGCATGCAGCAAAGTTTTTACCGCACACAAATTTTGATTTATATCCATCTGTCATGGAAAAGCTGAAACGCCGTCGGAAGTGATGAAGGGAATACGAGACCACTCTTTCAGTAGTTGGGATGCTTCCTTTGAATAAGGAGAAAAGTTTCTAAATATTTTTTAATTCTGAAATAGCCTCATCCGCACTAATAAACGAGCTGTTGCCGAAATGTAAAAGCTTATTGATAAAGCTTGCGAAATTAGGAGACAGGTGAAGCACGGTTTCCCAGGGCTGATGAAAATCAGTTTCGTCTTTTACCCAATTGGTAAATAAATCAAGGGCAATAATACCTGTTCCAAAAAGGTCGCTACTTGGAGAAATATCCCTACGTAAAGATTGATATGTTCTGGGGCCGGGATCATTGACGATTTTGTTTTTCGGCATCGATGTATTTTTTCTTTGATTTAAAAAACGATCAATTGGCGGATCAGGACAGTATGGAAACTGTTTTGGATCTAAAAATCTTGCAAAGCCAAAATCAATGAGAAAAAGTCTGTTATGATTCATAATTAGGTTAGATAACCTTAAATCACGATGGACAACAGATTTTTCAGGAACGGAAGAACAATGTAAATCTTTTAAGACCATCAGAAGCTGACGAACGATCTCCTTCACCTGGTCTTCGCTAAATACATACCCCCGGTCAATCAAGGAGCTTAAAGGGTATCCTTCAATGATCTCTTGTACAATACAGTGGTTATTGTCAACGGAAAATACCTCAACGAGTTTTGGTACCCGGGGATGGTTTAAACTGGAGAGAATCTCTGTTTCCAGTTGAAAGCGTAAAAAATTTGTTTCTTCCGGCTCATCCTTTTTCTTTAAAACCTTTAATGCATACACTACGCCATTCCGTTCGGCACGAAAGACATTCCCAAAACTACCGTCACCTAAATAGCTTTGGATGGTATAATTTCCCCACCGGGGATAACCCTCTCAGGACGAAAACAGGTGTCCGAAAAGACCTTTCCGACGGTGTTTGCCGGAGCTGCTTCCGCTACGGTGGCCGTGTCCATAGCCGTAACCATGCCCGTGATCACTGGGCGGGTAATTTGGAGATGGGGTAGGTTGTATGGGATTAGACTGCTTTACAGTTGATACCAGCTTATTACCGCAACTAGGACAGGCGATCCAACCCGGCTCTACTTTACTTTGGCAGGCAGGGCAAAAGGATGGGGTATTTTTTACTTGAGTGCCACAGAACGGGCAGAACTTAAACCCTGGTTGTAATGGTTGTTGGCAGTTGGAACAATTCATATCTTTCCCTCCTTGTATCTCACTACCATAATATTACCAAATTAATAGAGCATTTGTACAGTATGCTCAGAAAATCACCTGTTATGCAGGTTCCGGAGTTCCTAAGTGATGAAAGGATATAAAAGATTTTTTGGAATGTCCAATCTCAGCGGTTAAGCTGTATGTTCTGCGACGATGGATACAGGTAAATAGTAAACGGCTAATCTTCTTTTCATAATTTTTTCATCGGGAGAATTTTTTTATACAATTTGGAGATAGTTAAAAACATCTATAGTAAAGTTATGATTTCTTTCGAAAAGGTTCGGACGGAGTGCGCATTTTGAAAGACCGTTTATGCGCGGGTACCTAGCAGACATGGCGGGGTGGCTGGAGGATATTAGGTTGAAAGATCAATTCCTTTGTGGTTTTGTTTCCGGATTAATTGCCAATAGTATGGCATCTCTGATTGATGTTGTGCTTGTCTCCGTATTTAAATTTGGATCTCTCCGTTTTCTTGATTTTTCCAGTATTTTTATTTATGGAGGCAAACCGCTTAATTTACTGGAAGAGGTTTTTGCTCAATTCGGGGAACTCATGTTTGGTGGGTTCTTAGGCATTATATTTGCTTACTTCGTTTTCAAGAATAAGTATCATCTATTAAAAGGACCCATTTATGCCGTGATTGCATGGTTCGTCATTTATGGGATTGTTATTATGTACAGGGTTCCGCCGCTAAAAAATATTTCGCTGGGGTCATCTCTGGAAAATTTATTAGTTTCGTTAATTTATGGATTTTTATTGGCTTCAACCATGGGCTATTTAACGAAATTGAGACAGGGCGCGTAAGAAAGGAGCAAGTATCTTGAAAGATCGTTTTCTGAATGGATGTATTGCCGGGTCTCTGTCAGGTCTTGTCGCATCATTATTTGATTATCTATTTGTTTCTTATTTCAAATTTGGAACTATCCACTTAATTGATTTTGCAGGGGTATTTATCTTTGGCAGCAGGCCCCAAACTTTGGGGGAAAAAATATTTGCTCAATTTGGTGTTTTGGTATTTACCGCGTTAATCGGAATTCTATTCGTACATTTAATCTTAAAAATATCCTCAAGGTATCTTTTATGGAAAGGGCTCATCTCTGGTATTTTACTTTGGTTCTTTGTTTATGCTTTGGTCGAATTATATAAAGTGCCGCATTTTCACAGGACATCTCTGGCATCCTCAATGGAAAATACCATCATTGCCATGATTTACGGGTTCGTTTTGTCGGCCTTATTAACATGGTTACAAAATAGGGAGAGAATATAGGCGCATGGAGTGATTGTGATAGATACCTCCTGGAATCATACTCCCGGGGGCATTTTTGCTGGGAAAGAGGGGTAGTTATAAGAAGAATAAATTAGTATAATATAATTGGATAAATTTGAGAACAAAAATATGTTAAAGTAAATATTTCCGGCGATAATCTATGCTTAAGCAGTACAGATTTTTCATGTTTTGATGCAAGAACAACCGGAAGAAAAGGGAGGAAATGAGGCGATAAATTTAGAAAGGAGGTTTTTATGGTGTCGAACGGCTCTAAAGGGGAAATCCAAGTTGTTGCCGCCCGTTTTGTAAATATTTTACCACCGCCATCCGTAAGTAGTGTCAATTCCAATGATAATCTTTTCTAGCCGGAAGGATTGCTACTTACACTAACGCATTGGTGGAATCCTCCTTGGCTCGAAAAGAGACAAGGAGATGATAGGTATGTTCAAGGACAAAACCCTCTTGGGGTTGATTTTAGCGGTTGTGTTCATGATGGTCGGAGTAGGCATGATCGTCGCTTTACTGCCCCAGCGCGTTGTCGATTTGGATGGAAATGGGCGATCCGTAGGGTATCTAGCTTCGGCCTTTGCCTTCTCGTATCTGTTGCTGCAAGTTCCAATGGGACATTTGTCGGATAAGATAGGCTTCAAGCCGCTGCTCATTGGGGGATACCTGCTGTGTTTTCTTACCGGATTGGTGTTTTATCTGGCCACAAGTTCACAGATGATATTTTTTGCCCGGTTTTTGCAAGGCGCCGGCGAAGCACCGGTTTGGGCATTGGCACCTGCGTTGCTATCGCTAAAATATCCCTTGGCTAAGGGGAAAGTAATGGGGATATATAATGCGGTATTTCATTTTGGTCTTACCATGGGGCCTTTTCTTGGGGTCATATTGGCGCAGGGATTAAAGAGCAAGGAGATATTTTTGGTTTACTCTTTTGCCTGTTTAGCGGGGGCTGTGGTCATCTATCTTCTCGTCGAGGCTCCTGTGAAGAAGGAAGAGCAGACAACGGGCCTATTGGATTACCGGATCCTATGGGAACTGGTAAAACAGGGACAGATGTTCCTTTGTTTGATAGGAATCACTTTCTATGGAACAGGGTACGGCATCTTTCTCACTACAATTCCCGCCTTTCTTTTGCAGGAAAAGGGGTTTAATCCACTTGGTATGGGCCTGTATTTTTCGCTGTTTTATATGGCGATCAGCCTGGCACAAGCTATTACCGGTCCATTGTCGGACAGATTTGGCCGGAATAGGTTTATGATTTTGGGTTTATTACTTGCTGCCGGTGGGATGATGATGACGCCGGTTTCCCACTTTCCCTTGATTTTTTGGGTACTAACGATCGCCAGTCTTGGGGTGGGGATTTTTCATCTTGCTTCCATGGCCTTCTTGAATGAAACTGTACCTGATTCCTTAAAAGGCACTATTTCCGGGACATATTATCTTTTTTGGGGCACCGGGATGCTTTTCGGTCCTCCGATCATGACCCGGATCGCCACTTCCGTCAGTTTTCAGGCCTCAATGGCCGGTTATTCATTCCTGATACTCTTGGTTGCCGTTGGGATGATGAAGATATGGGGGTGGAAGAGCCCCGCTAAAAAACAGAACCTTTATGAATAGCAAGTCTATCAGGCGTTATTGCGATAATATGATTGTATTGTAATTGTGCTAGAGAGCGCATGATAACAGCTATTATGGCAAATTGCCCCACAGCATTCAATTGTGGGGCAATTTGCTTATATGAGGGCTTTATTTGGATTTGGATAAATAATACTGAACGCATAGGAAGGATACCGGAATATTTAATAGAAATCATCATGGTATCTAAGAAAAGTAGTGATAGAAAGGATGAGATTGATGAAAATAGCTATTTTATCTGGTAACCCTAAAAAAGACGGCTTATGCCAATCTGTCATAAATGCCGCCAAACAGGGGGCTTGTGAGGGCGGGGCGGAAGTTGATGAAATCAGGCTCTGTGACTTTAAGCTTGTTCGCTGTCAGGTTTGTGGCGACGGCTGGGGTCCATGCCGGGCAGAAAATTACTGTACCTACGGTTCAGATGGATTTGATGAGATTAAAATGCGCCTCCAATCCAGTGAAGCAATGATTATGGCATCCCCGGTATACTGGGGTGAGACCACTGAAGTATTTAAATCTTTTATTGACCGGTTGCGGCGGTGCGAGTTTAATCAGACCGGGGTCCTAAGGGATAAGCAGGTTTTGCTGATTGCCACGCCGGGTGGCACGGGAAACGGTTTGCTAAGCTGTTTTGAACAGATGGATCGTTTTTGTCGCCATACTGGTGCAGTCATTTTCGATTATATTGGTGTTAATCGATGGAATAGCGATTATAAGAGAGAAGCCGTTAAGGCGGCCTCTTATGCCATGGCACAGGGGAGAATAAATGGTGATACAGTGAAATAGGCTTGAAAAGCTGGGACAATTGTATAGGAATTCAACTAAATACTATTAAAATCAGGGTTTAGGAGTATTCTGCATCTGATCTTGAATCATTTTAAGCTGAATTTGCATGTTTTTTACCTGCTTCTCCAGAGAATCGGATTCCGGGGAATTGTTATTTGAGGATTCCTGAACTGCCAGTTGAGCTGCTTTCGTTAGCATGAGTGAGCCTACGCCAACCAAAAAATTACCAATTATATTTAAGTCGTCTGCACTTAAGTCCTCCGACAATATCAGCGCAACTAGGGCACTTAAAATTATTAATTGATTAGAATCAGAATTTGGCAATGTTTTCACCTCTAATTATCATATGCGCAGTAGGTTAAATTGGTTTAAATGGACTGACTGACGCCTAGGATACATGGATATATATTGTAAATTTTGGGCCATGGAACAAAGCCATGGTTCTTTTTTTGTCTGCCGGGCCATCAGAAAAATTCCGGGAGATGGTACGATGAGCTTCCTTTGTGATAGGGCGTCCGGCTCCGTATGCCGCTAGTTTGTCGCTGATCAGTGCCAGGCAGTCCTGTAATAATAAGTAGGATTCAATGACATAATAGGTATGATTTTTCTACTTTTTCGAACCGAATATAGGAGGAGAAAAGGTAAGTGGTTTTACTAATTAATTTAGGAGTGGTTTGCATATGTCGGATACGAATGAATTGTTACAGGCACGTTCGCAGCGTATTAGGGATGTTATCGCATTAAAAGAGCCGGATACCGTTCCCTTTGCTCCTAAGGTGGGGAACTATTATGCCAGGGGTTATGATATTTCCATGTATGATGCTATGAAGGATATCAGGAACATTATGCCGGGGGTCATGGGTTTTTTAGATGATTTTCAGCCGGATCTGGCCTGGGCTCCCGTGCTATATCCCATAGATCCCATGGAAGCAATGGATTGCCAGTATATTAAGTGGCCCGGCGCCACCCACAACCTGCCCTTGAATGCCTCCTTCCAGATCATCGATAACAGTTTCCTGGATGATGATGAATTTGATGAATTTTTATTTGACCCGACTCATTTTTTCCTTACAAAGGTATATCCCAGAAAATTTAAAGCCTTGGAACCCTTATCCAAAGTAGTCTTTAGGAATCCCATTGAATATGCCCTTTATATCGAACTGACGACGCTGGCCCAACCAGACGTAAAAGAGGCCATGGAAGCACTGAAGCGGGGGGGAGAAGCCGCTGCCAGATGGCTTGGTTATATGGGTTCGATCATAGGAGAAATTGCCCAAAAGGGATACCCGTTGGGGGCTGCAACAGCCCAGACTTGTCCTTTCGACATGTTCTCCGACAATATCCGGGGGTTAATCAATACCATCAGCGATATTTATCATCGGCCGGAAAAATTATTAGCGGTATTGGATTATATGACGGAGGTCTGTATTGAAAGAACCATAACTACCGCCAAGGCTTTAGGGGTAGACTTTGTCTTTATTCCCCTTCATGCCGGGATGGACGAGTTTATGAGTCCGGCCAATTATGAAAAATTCTATTGGCCCGGCTTGCAAAAGCTGATCATCGCCATCATCGATCTGGGGATTACCCCCTATGTTTTCTGCGAAGGGAAATATAACAGCCGCCTGGAAGTGATCAGCGATGTGCCCAAAGGAAAAGTTATTTATATGTTTGAAGAAGTAGATATTGTGCGGGCCAAAAAGATTGTCGGCCAGTCGGCCTGCATCTGTGGAAATCTCCCCACTTCCTTATTGGCCTATGGAAAAAAGGAAAAAGTGATTAATGAAACAAAACGTCTCATTGATCAGTGTGCCGGGGGAGGCGGCTTTATTATGGACTGTTCCATCGTTTTGGATGACGCCAAAAGAGAGAATATGGAAGCCTGGGCGGAAACAACCAGGTTATATGGCAAATACTAATGAGATATGCCGCGGAATTTTGCGGACTTTTTTGAACGATAAACATTCTAAACCGTGGAAAATCCCACGGTTTTTTTTTACACTGCGGGCAAATCCATTCTTCGGGTTTCTTCGATACTATTTGGAGCAGTTCTCAGAATAAGTAAAACAGAGTAAAAATAAGAATGAAAAACAAGATAATAAACATTTGACAAAATATTAAACATAATGTAATATACATGTATATACACGTATACCAATTCTGCATTAAAGGAGGGGTTGGCTATTGATTGTAATTGGAGAAAAGATTAACGGAACGATTCCCAGTGTCAAAAAAGCCATCGAAGATCGGGACGAGGCATTTGTACGTTCTCTTGCCGTGAAACAGGCAGAAGCAGGGGCCCATTATCTCGATGTCTGTGCGGGGACGGCACCGGAGTTAGAAGCCGACACTTTAACCTGGTTAATGGACATTGTGCAGGATGCTGTGGATACCCCATTATGTATCGACAGCCCCAATGCCAAAATTATGGAACAGGTGCTGTGCCGGGCAAGACGGCCGGGCTTAATCAACTCCGTATCGGCAGAAGGGGAAAAATGCGAAATTATTTTCCCCCTCATACAAGGGACAGAATGGCAGGTAATTGCCTTAACCTGTGATAACGGTGGCATCCCCTCGGATGTTCAAACAAGGGTGGAAATAACAAAAAGAATGGTGGAAAAAGCCCGGAAATATGGCATTACTCCAGATAGAATCCACATTGACCCACTTGTTTTGGCTTTATCCGCAGACAACAGGTCCCTGTTAAATTTCACGGAAACCTTACAAATTGTAAAAGATCTCTATCCGACTATCAAGGTAACATCCGGATTAAGCAATATTTCATTTGGTATGCCTCTGAGAAAAGTAGTGAATCAAAGTTTTTTAACCATTGCACTTTATGCCGGAATGGATTCAGCGATTGTCGACCCTTGCAACAGGGAGATGAAGGCCGCTCTTTTCGCCACAGAAGCATTATTAGGGCGGGACCGGTTTTGCCGGAATTTTTCAAATGCCTACCGGAAGAATAAAATTGGTCCGCTTAAGGAATGCCTATAGCATGCAGGGATCCCGGGGTAAAACCCAAAAAATATTTAAGGGGGAAACAAAAATGGCTGATTTACAGGTTCTAACACAGGCAGTAGGAGATTTGGACGAAGCTCGGGTTTTAGCAATTTTAAACGAGTTCGTTTCCACAAATCCGGGATGGGAAGAAGCAGGAAAGGTAGTGAATGCCTGCCAGCAGGGCATGGCAATTGTGGGAGACCTTTTTGAAAAAAGCGAGTACTTTGTTGGTGACCTGATTTTTGCCGGAGAGCTCTTAAATGCCGCGATTGATACCTTGAAACCGGTTTTGGGAGGAGAAAGTTCCAGAAAAATCGGTAAAATTGTTCTGGCCACTGTCCAGGGTGACCTCCACGACATTGGCAAAAATATTTTCAAAAGCATGTCGGACGCGGCCGGCTTTGAAGTTTATGACCTGGGCATAGACGTGCCTCCCAGTGCCTTTGTGGCGAAGGTGAAAGAAGTTCAGCCGGAAATTGTGGGCATGAGCGCTGTTCTTACCCTGGCCCTGGATTCTATGAAAGCAACGGTTGAGGCACTGAAAGAAGCCGGTTTGCGTGACCAGGTAAAAATTATCATTGGGGGAAATCCTGTCACAAAAGATGCTTGTATGCAGATTGGGGCAGACATGTTTACGACAAATGCCGCTGAAGGGATAAAAATATGTCAGGGGTGGGTGAAATAACATGACTGATCAAATGAGATTGTCTCAGGAAAGAACACAGTTGTTTACTGATTTAATGGATGGCAAGATCCCGAAGCGGGTTCCTGTCTCCGCTCTTTTTGCCCATGAATTTGCCATTCAGTATGCCGGCAGGGATTTGACAGAGGTTCAGTGGGATACGACGGACCTGGAAGCCACCTTTGAAAAGGTGAGTGAGGATTTCTTCTCAGACTTGCTGCCTGTCTCCGCCTTTAGAATGCCTTCCTTTTACAAGATTTTAGGATCAAAGAACTTTGTCATGGGTTCAAATGGTTTCCTGCAGCACCCGGAGGTGGAGGGACTTGCGGTAGAAGATTACGATGCTTTCATTGCTTCCCCCTATAACTGTATTGTAGAAAGAGTTTTACCCCGGCTGTATTCCGAACTGAACAGGGATCCGCTGACCAGATCCTTAGTGATGGCAAAAGCTTTTAATGCTTTTACAGATGAAACGGGCAATACGGGAAGAATCTACGGAAACCTGATCCAAAAATATGGTTATGGATACACGAACTTTTTCGCCGGCTTTTGTGAAGCTCCTTTTGATTTTCTCACGGATCAGTTAAGAGGCTTTAAAAATATCTCCGTCGATGTGAGAAGAATTCCGGATAAAGTAGAAGCGGCTGTCAATGCGGTTACGCCTCTTATGATCAAAATGGGCAATCAGCCCGTGCCCCAAAAATACAATGCCACCTTTATTCCGCTGCATATGGCCCCTTATCTGCGCGGGAAAGATTTTGACCGATTCTACTGGCCCTCCTTCAAGAAGCTGGTCGATGGTCTGGCGGAAAAGGGAATGCGGTCTTATCTTTTCGTTGAGCAGGACTGGATGCGCTATATTGATTATTTGGCGGAACTGCCTGCAGGTACCGTGATGATGTTTGAGTATGGGGATCCTAACCTGGTGAAAGAAAAACTGGGTGCCAAGCATATCATCAGCGGATTCTATCCCCTTTCCTTATTGAAAACAGGCACCAAGCAGCAGTGCATTGATAAGGCGAAAGAGCTCATCGATATCCTGGCTCCCGGCGGGGGATATTACTTTAGCTTTGATAAAGTCATTATCACCCAGGACAGCACCAATGTGGAAAACACCAAGGCGGTGCTGGAGTATGTATCTTCAAATGCCAACTATTAAGGAGGGGTATTCATGAATACAAATTATTACAAAACCTGGGAAGAGTACTTGGCTGAGCATCCGGAAATAGACGAAAAACAGGCGCAGGTGATGGCACCAAAGATGCAGACCTATGAGGAGATGTTGTTTGGTTTTATTATGTTTCTATGTGTATAAATGAATGGGGGCCGGTAAACAGAGAGAGCACGCCTCTCTCTGTTTACATCTAGAATAACTGGAAAGGGATGAGGCAATGAACAATGTTTCCAAGCATGAAAGTTCTCCATTCCGCTGGGTGATCCTGCTCATGATGTGGGCCTCTCTGTTTATCGGCCTGGTGGCCCAATTTCAGATTGCAGGCCTTGCTTACAAAATTATCCCTGATTTCAAACTGACACCCGGGCAGTATTCCCTGGTCCTCACAGCACCTATGCTGGCGGGTGTATGCTTTAGCTTCGGAGCAGGGGCCTTGGCCGACCGGTTCGGCGTGAAGAGAGTAGTTGCCGTAGGGTTTGTCTTTTCCATTATCGGCGTATTTTTCCGTTACGCTGCCCATAACTTCTGGGAAATGTTTGTGCTGATGTTTTTGGCCGGCATGAGTCCCGGCCTGCTGAATGCAAATGTATCGAAGTTACTTGGTGCCTGGTTCCCCAAAGGGCAAATGGGTACAGCCATGGGAATTTATTTAACCGCCATGGGTGCGGGGATTAGTGTAGCTTTAGCTACTTCCGCCTTGTTTCCCTCCCCCAAAAGTGCCTTCATCACGGCAGGTGTGATCATGTTTTTGATCTGGATCCTCTGGATGATCCTGATCAAGGATAAGCCTGAAGGGGCACCCGATCTTCCGGTGATGCCGGTATCAAAGTATATCGGTGTAGCTGCGAAAAGCAAAAATATCTGGATGGTGGGAATTGCCCTTATGTTTTTCATGGGTTCTAATATGACGTTTACCGGTTTTTTCCCCAATGCCTTGAATCAGATCTGGGGAATGAGTCCGGTGAAAGCCGGATTCATGGCATCAGTAATTACCTTTGGCACCATTGCCGGCAGCTTGGTAGGACCGGCCCTTTCCGAACGGATGGGCAGAATGAAGCCCTTTTTAATGATTTCAGCCCTGCTGGGCGGGTTTGCCGGGTATGGCGCTTGGATCGGGCCCAATGAGCTGGGCATGTCGATCCAGCTATTTCTTCTTGGCATGTTTTTAGGCGTATGTTTTCCTTTGCTGATGGCATTTCCCATGCTGCTCCCGGAGATTGGTCCCGTATATGCAGGAAGCGCCGGCGGCATCATTGGTACCCTTCAGGTTATCGGCGCTGTGTTTATTCCCTCGGCTTTTATTGCCCCGTTGGCAGGCCAGAACTACAACCTGTTATTTGCCCTGGGCAGTTTATGCCTTTTGCTTGTGGCGTTGATCAGTCTCCTGCTTCCGGAATTAGGGGATCAGACCCGGAGGAAAATATCCCACCGTTGACAAAAGAAATTTCCGATTATATGATGAAATCAATTGTATATGGATGTATATACGTCTCCATGGCCGGTATGGATTTTGTTCCCTGCTGGACTAGATCAAAAACAGTAACCTGAAACGAATAATGGCAAGTGATAAGACTTGATTCATTAAATTTGGCGGAGGGTAATATGAAAAACTTCGGCAAAAAGAAGCAACTGTTAATTAAGTATGTGGAAGATCTGGAGGAAGAAAAAGTTCTGGAATTGGCAAAAGAAATATTAAATGACGGTGCGCCACCCATGGACTTGTTGGTATTGATGAATGAAGGGATGAACCGGGTGGGCAAGCTCTACGAAAAAAAGGATTATTTTATCGCCGACCTGATTATGGCGGGGATCATTTTTAAACAGGTGCTGGAACTTGAGAAAATGACGGCACATTTTAAGGGAAAACAAAAGGAAAAAATAGGCAAGGTGGTTCTCGGCACTGTCAAAGGGGACATTCATGATATTGGCAAAGACATTTTTCGGGGCATGCTGGAAGCAAATGGTTTTGAAGTGGTTGATCTGGGAGTGGATGTGCCTAAAGAAGTCTTTGTGAAAAAAACCCTGGAGCACAAGCCAGATATTGTGGGATTAAGCGGAGTTTTGACGAGTACGGCAGATGAAATGAAAGCCGTGGTCGATGCGCTAATTGAGGCCGGACTGCGGGATCAAGTCAGGATTATTGTCGGAGCCAATTACCTTACTCAGGAAGCGGGCAGTTATATCGGGGTGGACAGTATTGCCAACGAGGCTTCAGGCGGAATAAAGGTATGCAAGGAATGGATGAATACGAATGAACAGAGATGAGCAGATCATGGGTAGTCCGGTTTACATGCAAATATTTGAAGACATCAAAAAGAAGATCAATAATACCGAGTTAAAGCCCGGTGATATCGTACCCTCTGAAGCCGCCCTGTGCAGAGATTATGGGGCCAGCCGGATGACTGTACGAAAAGGCCTCGCTTTATTGGTTAATGAAGGCTATATTTATTCCATTCCCGGAAAAGGTAACTTTGTCAGCAAGCCGGAGAGTAACAAATATACCATCTATTTTGACGAAATGGAAAACCCCATCAACCGGGTGGATCAAACCAGGCTGTTGGAAGTCACAATCATTATGCCTGATGAGAAATTGGCGGGGGAGCTCTGTACGACAAGAAATAAAAATGTGATTATGATTCGCAGGCTCTTTTATACAGAGGGCGTCCCCGTTGCCTATGATGTGAAATATTTGCTTTACCATAAAGGAATGCCCATCGTGGAAAAAGAAATTGAGCATGCCACGTTCACAGAAATGATTTCCAACAATATGCCGATTTTTGCCTTAAAGAAAGAAATCATGATTTATGCCCAGATCCCGGATGAAGAAATAAAAAGGCACTTAAATATCTATCATAATTTGTCTTTACTGGTGGTCGAGCAGAAACTTTTCGACAAGGAAGAGAAGCCGATGGGTCTGGGTATTACTTACTTCCGGGGAGATTATATCCGTTTGCAGGGAACGAATGCTTAATCCAAAAACGGTATCCGCCTTTGAGGCAGTTTTGGTTGACCCGACTAAAACGAAAAGGATGAAATACAAAGAATGTACTGAGAAAATTAGGAGAAAAATTCTCCTGACCAACAAGCCGGTCTAAAAAGCCGTAAGGATAATGGGCTCACCTTTGGTCACCACGACAGTGTGCTCATATTGGGCCACGATACTTTTGTCCGGGGTCCTTAATGTCCAGCCGTTTTTATCTTCCACCGTATGCTCTGCCCCTGTTGAAACAAAGGTTTCTATTGCTAAGACCAGTCCTTCGTTTAAAATTCGGTTATCCCGGATGTCAAAATAATTTAAAATATAACTGGGCTCTTCATGCAATTTTCTGCCGATACCATGACCGGTCAAATCTCTGATTACGGTAAAGCCTTTGCTTTTGGCCTCATGATAGATTGCTCTTCCAATTTGATTGATCCGGGTGCCTGCCTTTGCTTTTCTTATTCCCTTGGTAAGGGCAGAGAGGGAGCAATCACATAGCTCCCTTTTAAGAGCAGATGCCGGTTCGACAATTACAGTTGCCCCTGTATCGGCAAAATATCCGTTTAATACTGCTGATACATCGATATTTACCGAGTCTCCTTCCCGGATCACCTTTGAGCTAGGTATCCCATGGGCAACCTCATCATTCACACTTATACAGGTGGCCCCGGGGAAATTGTACTCGTGCTTTGGCGCAGATGCTGCACCATAAGAAGATAAAACCCTCTCTCCGATCCTATCCAGTTCCAGGGTAGTAATCCCGGGTTTAACAGCCTTCATCATCTCTTCCCTAGCCAGGGCAACAATATTACCGATCTTTTTTAGGGCTGCTAACTCACTATCTGAGCTGATCGTCATTATCAATCACCTTTCCTTCATCGATACGAGGTAATCTATGCTAATCTATTTTATGTTAGAAAGCATAAAACTATCAATCTGGCTCAATTATATCATAACCACCCGCCAAATAAATTGATGATTTACCGGGAACTGCTTGTTATTTACCAATGAAGACGATTGCCCGGGCAATGGTAAAGATCCCCAAAAACGTACCACTAATTACATTTGACCGCAAGTCCACACTAATACTATAATGGATAACGTAAAAAATTATTCCTGATCCGAAAGGTTGGATGAAAGCTCGTTTATGCGCGAAAATAAAGGGCATGTGGCTATATCAAGA
The DNA here is from genome assembly GCF_002777255.1 of Candidatus Formimonas warabiya. GTDB lineage: Bacteria > Bacillota > Dehalobacteriia > Dehalobacteriales > Dehalobacteriaceae > Formimonas > Formimonas warabiya. The sequence continues at coordinate 579,193 of NZ_CP017634.1, forward strand.
GCCGTAGAGATAGGATCCACGGCTTTTTTTCATGAATAAATAGAACAAGACGCAAAAACGCCGGTGAAGGTGTTTGGGCGATTTAGTAAGGATGAACAGTTTTATGGAGAAACAGTATGAAATAAAAGAGGTGTCCGTTTTACAAGGTTTAGGGAGTCTTTCTAATTTTATTTTGCTGCTTGTTTCCACTATTTTTTTTACCAGCACCTATTATATCCTGCTTCCTGTTTTACCGCTGCACTTAGGGAATCTGGGGAGTAATTATTTGCAGATTGGCTTAATCATGGGCATATTTTCCATCTCTTCTTTGGTATTACGGCCGATCAGCGGTAATTTCGCCGACCGCATGGGGCGAAAAACTTTACTCTATATTTCTATCGCCCTGTTTTTAATAACACCTGTTTTTTACATGGGTACATCTTCTTTGCTACTAGCCGGTGTTACCCAAATTGTCTATGGCTTTTCCGTGGGTGCCTTTGCCGTGGCAAGTACTACTTTAGCGACGGATCTGGTCCCCCATGAGAAGCTTATCCAATATGTAGGAATATTTTCTTTGGCTTTTACTGCGGCCAAAGGATTTGCTCCCGCCGTGGGCAATTTGTTGTTTCTCCAGTACGGGTTTCCTGGCGCCGTATTCTGCTCCTGGTTGGCGGGGTTGCTTTCCTTGGTGCTATTAATTCCTGTCGCGGAGCCCAGATTAACAGTATCTGAAAAGAATGTGCCTTTCGGCAAAATGTTTTTAGACTCCCGGGTCCTGATGCCTACGATGACCCTGTTTTGCGGCATGGTGACCTTCGGCATCCTGTCCAATTGGCTTACTACCTTTGCTGCCCGGCAAGGAATCGTCAATGTCAGTTCTTTCTTTTTCATAAATACTGTGTTTATGATTCTTTCCCGCTTGTTGACCGGTAAGGTTTCCGAAAAGGGATTGCCCAAATTAACGATTTTCACCGGTTTGCTGCTGGTTGTTTCCTTGTGGCTTCTCGCCGGGGTCACCCAATTGTGGCAGTTGGCACTGGTCGGTATTATTTACGGGATCGGCTATGGCGCTTATTACCCAACCCTAACATCGATTGTGGTGTTAAGTGTCACCAAGGAAGAGCGGGGAACGGCTCTGGGGATTTTTACCACCGCCTTTGACTTAGGGGTATCCGCCGGGTCTATTTTAGGCGGCCTTTCCCATTATTTTGGCTTTAGTTACGTTTTTTGGGGCATAACCGTAATTCCTCTTCTGGGGTTGGTCTATTTTTGGCATCAACACCGTCGGGTGCAAACTGGTTTTTAAATATCTTCAGGGAGTACATGCTCCGAAAAAATCGCAATTTCATATAATACTTTAAATAAATTACCTTGACTCTCCGAAAAAGAAGAAGTCCCCGTAACAAACGGCGACTTCTTCTTTTCTAGGTACCCTTATGATCAAAAGTTGAATTTTAATTTTCAAAAACACAACAGCAAAGGAATTCAAGAACAATCAAGATGATAATCAAATCAACTATGTCCTCAAAACAGCCGTTTCCGTTTCTTCCAACTAAGTTACCCACGTTGCCTAAGCCTCTAAACAAGCCCATTGTTTTCCTCCTTTCTTATTAACACGGAGCCTCTTCATCACTGAGAACTGCGCACAAAAACTCAATCACAATTAAGACAATGATCAGCATAATAATGTCTTCAAAACAATTTTCTCGAACGGGAGATACAACCGCACAGTTTTCTGCTTCTGCTGCGAGAACCGGTGCTCTTCTCCTACAACATCCCATAAAGCCTCCCCCTTTCCTTTTGATAGTACAAGTTATGTTTGTCTACAAATTTTTGTTACATAAATCCCCCAAAAATTTCATATTGGGGACCCTTCCGTATTTTTTAACATATGACGGTTCAGAAAGGATCTGTCACTGATTTAAGTATGGGGCCGCGCACTAAAGAATAGCGCCTAGCAAGCCTAAAAGTATCAATGCACTAAGGAACCCTCCAAAAGGGCGATATTGGTAATCATAATAGGAATAGGGATAGGGAAAGGAGTACGGAGGGTCATTTAGAATGGTATAATTGATCCGGTCAATGCGTTTTCGCGCCTTTTTGGTCTGACATGCTTTCTCTCGGGTTAAAGCGGCCAGGTGGTTCAGGTGTCTTCGTTTTACCGCTTCCGGTACTTTGGAGCTGAAGGATCCGATTGTTGTCATAAGGTCATTTTCCGACAGATGTCTATAGGGAGCCATTTGACGGTAGAAACAATTTCGATAATTTTCGTCATTCATTAATCTGTAAAAGTGGGTTCTTAAATCAGAGGAGTAGGATCGATTCATTTCTAAGTTTCACCTCCCCTTTGTTTGTCCTACTGGTTATACTATGTCCCAGGGCAACAGAGTGTTCCAACAGGAGAGAAATAATAGAACATCTATTGAAACGGTTCCCATTATTTTGAAATTCGTTCAAATATTCAGGTAATTAGATGACTTGAAGGGGCACAGACCCGGTAAAGTTAATATTTTGCTGTATTTCTTTGCCTTTTGCTTTTATAATGTAGATGACATCTTTTGAGGGGGATAGTACACCATGAATTCCATAAAACTGAGAAAACTAACCAATTCCGGCCTGATGGCCGCTTTAGTGGTTGTGGGGACCATGGCCATCCGGATTCCTACCCCTACTAAAGGCTATATTCATATCGGGGATAGCGTCGTATATCTTTGCGGTATTATCCTTGGTCCCTTATACGGGGCCGTTGCCGCCGGACTAGGCTCATTTCTCGCCGATATTTTAGCCGGCTATGTTGTTTACGCACCGGCTACACTGGTAATTAAATTTTTGGATGCCATGCTGGTGGGGTTCATTTACGGGCGGTTTACCAAGAATAACCCCGGAAACTTAAGAAAACTGGCCGTCTTTTCCCTGGCGGTATTTTGGGGGGGATTGATCATGGTCTCAGGATACCTTGCCTTTGAAAGCATCCTTTATGGATTTCCCACAGCTGTTTTGGGTATCGTGCCCAATATTACCCAGGCTGTGGCAGGGGGTATTCTGCTCGCTCCAATTTTATTCTTTCTGGAAAGACGAAAACTGATCGGAAAATGATTTCCCGGCAACACGGAGAATGATGGGCAACCAAACCCATTAGAAGTAAGAGAAGAACGAAGAAAATTTTTTCATACTTAGGAATGAAAGGCCTTTGCGCAGATAAAATACGCAAGGGCTTTTTGTTTCTTTGTGTTCTTTGAATGGGGAGAGTTTAAAAAATTTATTGATTTAAGGATTAAAAAGATAGTTTCCCTAATACATTTAATTAGGATCACAAACAGTATGTGAGGAAAAAATGAGGAAATTACTGCTTCCTCTCTTTTTAATCTTACTTATGGTTCTCATCTCACCGATGATTTTTCACAGGTACACCGGTCAGCCGGCATCTTCGTCCCTCGTCATGCCTGTATTCCCTGAGACAGATCTAAATGGGAAAATTCTGCAGGGAAAATCAAAGATAGCGCCTTGGTCCGGCTGGTGGTGGCCCTTTCATGTCAAGATGCCTCCCAACCTATATAACCCGAAAGGACCGATGGATAAATATGATCAGTTAAGTATCGCCCGGGGCCAGTCTAACCCGGGGACTATGGCCTGGGAAAGAGAGAATCACTATACCGACAAAAATGATGAAGAATGGTTCGGCCATTGTAACGGTTGGGCCGCTGCCGCTGTGCTGGAGCCGAAACCGGAAAATGAGAAAGTGATATCCGGTGTTGACTTTGAGGTGAATGACATCATGGGGCTCATGTCGGAGTGGCATTGGTGGGATCCTGCCATCGCTTTTTACGGCAGTCGTTATGACAAGGAATCGGATGATATCAATGATATCTATCCCCAGGAATTCCACCATGTGGTGATCGACTTTATCGGTACGCGGGAGATCCCCCTCATCGTGGATATCAGCGGCGGGGAAAAGGAAAAAGACGATCCTCAGGTTTGGAACTTTCCCGCCTTCCAATATGAATTTGAATATCGCCCGGACGATTCGGATCAGGAAAAAAATCATGTGCATTGCCGGTTATGGTATACCGATTTCGCGAATCCGGAATCCCTGCGCCCGAAGACATTTTTTATCGATTATTATTACTGGATTAAAGGGGACAAAAGCAATCCCACCTCCGGTGCATGGGAAAGTGCAAAAGACGGAGGCTGGGGATCTCATGGCGACAGCCGGAAAAATCACCCGGATTTCTTATGGTACCCGGGGATGGCTAAAGAGCATCCGGTTCTTAAGCGTGATCAATATCTGGAAATTGCAGGGCAGGGTGAAAACAGATGAAAATTGTGATTTTTGACCGGGGGAAAAGAAAATTTAGTCTGACCATTAAATTAACCATTACCATCGTATTATCCTGTACGATTTCACTTTCTGTTTATCAGCTTAACCAGCCTGCCCTTCAGTGGCAGGAAGCCGGTCAATGGCAAGTTAAGGTTTATCAGGAAGCGGATCAAATGATGTCAACTACTCCCCCCTGGCTCCTGGTAAATGAACTGGAGATGCGCCTAACCAGACAGGAAAACGGTCCGGCTCCCTGGTGCCTTCAAATACGTGACATAAAGGGTGATCAACTTTTCCCGGGCATTACAGGCCTCTTAATCTATTATTCAAAAGATTTAAAAGTGGTTTCGGGTTTTGCGCTAAATGAAAATAGCGGGAAAGCAATGGACATTCATCAGTTTTTTGACCTCTCCTTATACGGATCCGAATTTTTTTGCCCGCAAATGAAAAAATACCAGAGCCTGGGTCTGCTCTTTCGGGACCAGGTAAAAATAGAATTAAGCGAAAAAAGAGGGAGAAGTGCCTGGTGGGATAAAGAGCATTCCTGGTGGATTACCTATGAAAGCAATGATCCGCCTCTGAAAGCACAACTGATATCCCAATAATAAAAAAAGATTTTTCTTACCGGGAAAAAGTGATAGTAGCAGGATTGCCAAAATCTTCATAGTATGTTTTAGAAATACTTTTTTTAAGAGTGATAGCAAAATGGACAAGTCATCGGAAATATTAAATAAGGACCCGATTGTGGTAGGTATAGGGACAGGGGAAGATTATGGGGCCGTGACCCGGAAAGCCGTTGAACATGCAGGGGGACTGGAAAGTGTCGTGGGGGACGGTGCTGTAGTGATCATCAAGCCCAATGTCGTAACCGGGGCCAAGACGGATCAGGGGATGGTAACGGATTATCGGGTTGTTCAAGAAATTGTCGACCTAGTCAAAAAATGCGGCGCTGCCAAAATAACAATCGCTGAAGCATCAACGCTGGGAAATATGTTTCAGGAGGCCCGGTACCACAATATTATCGGCGCCGATTTATGGGACATGAACGAATGCGGCAAGGAAGATTGCTATGAGATCCAGCCCATAAAAGGTCTAACGGGAAAGAATTTTTTAATACCGAAAAAATATTTGGATGCTGATGTGGTGATAGGAGCGGCCAAATTGAAAACCCACTTTGAATATGATGCCGTCGTCTCATTAAGCCTGAAGAATTCCATCGGCATTTGCCCCAACAGCCTTTATGGAGAAGGATATTTTAAAGATCAGATTCATTATATGGGGCTAAAAGAAGCGATTGTCGATCTGAACAAAATACGTAAACCTGATTTTGTAGTAATAGATGGCATTGTCGGGGGCGAGGGCTATGGGCCGTTAAAAGCCCGGCCTGTTAAATCTAAGGTGATATTTGCCGGAAAGGATCCGGTTGCGGTAGATACAATTGCTTTGAATTTCATGGGATTTACCGTGGAAGAAGTTCCTCATGTAAAGCTGGCGGACCAGGAAGGGCTAGGCGTTTGTGATCTGAACCGGATACAAATTGTGGGCGCGGATTTAAACACCATAAAGATGAAGTTCAGATCAGCCCAGGATCCTGCGCTTAATTAATTTAAAATGGGTCCTGTTAAAAATCCAGGTCTTGAAATTAAGGGACAATGGGCAATGCCCAGGGTCCTTTTTCTTTTTTGGCATAGAAAATTTAGGCAAAGGGGTAGAGGATTGAAAGGATCACCTCCTAGCCCGGAACATTTATCCGATCTGAAAAATATATAATAGTACGGAGAAAATTTGTGTAGGTGAAATCTATGCAGCGAAAAGGGTTTAGCTCAGGATTTAGAAGCCTTGTTGTTGGAGTTAATACAAAGGTTCCACTAGAAAACGGCAAACATGTGACGGCCATTAATTTTGATAATGCCGCAACCACGCCTCCTTTTGTATCCGTGATGCGGGAAATCAACAAGTTTGCTCCCTGGTATTCCTCCATTCATCGGGGTACAGGATACAAGTCCCAGCTTTCGTCAGACATTTATGAGGACTCAAGAAAGGAAGTATTGGATTTCGTAAAAGCCGATGCGGATTATTACACGGTGATCTATGTAAAAAATACTACTGAAGCAATCAATAAACTATCTTATCGGTTATATCATAATTTGAAAAAAGGGGTGATTCTCTCTACGCAAATGGAACATCATTCCAATGATTTGCCCTGGCGGGATAAGTATTGTGTCCGCTACCTGCATACGGATCGCCTGGGCCGGATTTCCCTAAAGGACTTGGAAAGAAAACTCCGCAAATACCGGGGAAGGGTGAAACTGGTAGCTTTAACAGGGGTATCCAATGTAACGGGTTACATTAACCCCATTTATCAAGCGGCAGCGCTTGCCCATAAATATAAGGCCAGAATATTAGTGGACGGTGCCCAGTTGGTACCTCACTGCCCGGTGGAAATGAAACAGGTCGGGTCTCCGGAGAATATTGATTTTCTGGTGTTTTCCGCCCATAAAATGTATGCCCCTTTCGGTGTCGGCGTAATTATAGGCCCCAAGAAGTATTTTAAAAAAGGCGGTCCGGAATACATGGGCGGGGGTACCGTGAAACTGGTTACCCTGAATAAGGTGATCTGGGATGATGCTCCCCATAAGGAAGAAGCAGGTACGGTTAACCTCATGGGTGTGGTGGCCTTGTTAGCCGCGATGCGAACAATCAAAAATATTGGGATCGACCAAATCAATCGCTTTGAAAGATCATTAACGGATTATGCCCTGGAAAAAATGCGCCGTATCCCGGATCTCAAAATCTATGGCGATGCGGAAAACACCGGTGATAAGGTTGGTATTATTCCATTTAACATTAAGGGAATTCCCCATCAGGTTGTGGCTCAGGTCCTTTCCCAGGAAGGGGGAATTGCCGTGAGAAACGGTTGTTTTTGTGCCCAGCCCTATATCCAAAAGCTGCTTTGTCTGTCCCGCAATGATATCAAAAGATATATCAAAGACACCCAAATGTTACGGCCCGGGATGGTTCGAATCAGTTTTGGACTTTATAATCATTTTTCCGAGATCGATACGCTGGAAAACATGTTGCGCTACATCGTGGAAAATAAAGAGGAATTGATCCAAAAATATCAGTCCATGCAGGCAGAGTCAACCTGAATGTTCTAGAATAAATACTCCCGGATGGGAGTATAAGGGGAGACTTGATTTCTCAAAGGTTATTAGCTTGTCTAAAATATATTTTTCCACGATATTTTTTCCGTTTCCGGGATATGTTTTAGATACTGGTTTAGCACCGAAAGCTCGCCTGCGCTCAGTACCTGGTTATGATGCCTTAAGTACTGGTCTGTCCTGGTGATGGAAGTATCAATGTTATCTATTTCTTTGTGGTCAATGACGATGGCCCACCATTTTTTATACTTTTCCCATTGTTCTTTGGTAAGAGAAAATTGTTTTTCTGCGGTAACCCAATCCTGCCTGTCAACAGCAACTGTAATCCGATCAAAATTGCTCGTGATTTTTTCTGTACTGTCCGATAAAAAATGGATGGTAAAAAACCCCAGAAAGAGAGTCAGCAAAAATAACACGAGCAGAGAAAGATAGTACTTCATAGATCTACTTCCTTCCCGCCGCAGCTTTTAATTGAAAAAATAAATTTCCCAGGGTGTCTAGACTGGCGAAAAAGACATGTTTCAGATTCTGGACACCAAACTTGGCTAATTCATTTTGCAGCCATTTTTCATCTAAATTCATTTTGCGCAGATTATCGTGATTTACTTTTCCATCAATGATCAGTGTGGTGGGCAAACCCTCATATTTGGTCGGGATATTTAAATCTTCCGGTTGCACAGGACGTTTTTGGGACTTGGGAAGCACGCTTAAATGACCGTTTGTTTCTAAAATACCGTATTCTACATCGGCAATATTATAGATATTTTTGGCTCTCATTTGCTCCAGCAGGTCATTAACATTGACCCGTGTTCTTCTTAATTCTTGCTCCAGAATTTTTCCGTTTTCAATTAAAATGGTTGGTTTTCCACAAATCATGGCGCGGGCCCTTTCGCTTTTTAGATTTAGTAAGGCTAAAAAAACCTGCAGGATGACCACGGTGATGATCGGCACAATACTGCTGGTGATGGGGATGCCGGTATTCTCCATAGAAATGGCAGCCATCTCGGAAATAATGAGGAATACAACCAATTCAAAGGGCTGAAGCTGGCCAACTTCTCTTTTTCCCATCGCTTTCATGGCGATTACCACTATAAAATAAAGGATGGCTGTTCGAATGATGAGAAGAAGCATGTAGAATCACCTCAATCAAGAATTGTCCGTTGTTTGGGGGACAAATTTTATTTTTTCAAAAAATAGGCAGACTATTCATCTCTTATGCAAGTGTCCCCCTGGAACCAATAAGGGAAAAAGCCGGAAGGTCTATCCTGCCGGCTTTTCCTTTTTCTTAACTAATTATTGTTTGATAAAAACGACATTGATGGCCTTTACTAAAGCGTTGACGGTGTCGCCTTGTTTAAATCCGGCATCCTGTAAACTGTCTCGCGTCATCACGGACGTGAGTCGGGGACTATTTCCCACTCAGCCGCCTACTCACATCGTTACCTGGGCCATAATCTCGTCTGTCTTGATGTTTTCGATTTCACCGGACAAATTGTTGCGTACTCCTGCGTCCAAAAAAATCACCTCCTAAAGGATTTGCTAACGAGTATTGTTTCCGAAATACTCTGGAAATAAACGAATTCTTTGACAAACCGAAGGGAATATTCCAGCAGCATATATGGTGTAGGGAATCCCTTGAGCATTATTTACCAAATAAGAGTTGACATAAATTTTAAATAGGATTATGCTTTTTTAAACCTGGACCTGCGTTAGGGAAGGTACCGGGCAGCTTTTGCCATGAATTATTGTGGAGCCGGCCTTCCGGGTGATCTTTAAAATGCTCGCTTTTGAAAAGATGCCTGAGTAGCCGGTCCGGAGGAAAGGGAAGTGCATCAATCATGAAATCTTTGCCGGATCTGAATCCAGACCCCCAGGGAATAAATCCTCAGTATTTAGAAAACTTGGCTACGGCCTACTGGTTTTCTCAGGTCCTTTTTACCGCAGTGGAAAGGGATCTCTTTTCCCGGCTGGCACCGGAGGGGAAAAAACTGGAAGAGCTTGCCGACCTGCTGCACCTGAACCGGGAGGGTTTGCAGCGCTTCTTACATGCTCTTTGCGTCATGGGTTTGATCTGTTGTGCGGAAGGGATATATTTTAACACCAAGCTGGCCCGGAAGTATTTAGTCCGGGGTGAAGAGGATTACCAGGGTGATGGGATCCTGTGGCGCAAAGATCTGGCGGAAAACTGGCAGGAATTGGGCCGCTGCCTTGAAAAAGGCACCGGGTTTGTTTTTCCGGATCAGGATGAACGCGAGGAGGATTTAAATAGAGGTTTTCACCGGTACTGCCGGGCTATGGACTGCATGATCAAAAACAAGGCGAGGGAGATTCTTCCCCTTTTTTCTCAAGTTACTTTAGCGGGAGAAATTCTTGATGTAGGGTCCGGGGCAGGTTCTCTTTCCGCAGCTTTCCTGAAAGCTTTTTCTCAGGTTAAGGCAACTCTGGTGGACATGCCCCAGGTGATGGATTATGCCCGAAGATTGAACGGGGAACAGGAATACGGGGCACGGATGACATATATTCCGGCTAATATTCTGGACCCATGGGCGGCAGAAAAAGAACATTTTGAGCTGGTGATTTTATCCAACATCGTTCATGCTTATGCAGAAGCAGAAATAACACAGCTGCTGGACAAAGCAACTGCCTGTTTAGCCCCGGACGGCATGATCCTGATTCATGACTTCTTTTTTGAATACGATCCGGAAAGATCAGCTCTGGCAGATTTGAATCTGTTTATCAATACTTTCCATGGCCGGGTTTATCCGGCAAGGTGGTTGCAGGAGCAATTGATCCAGAGGGGCTTGACGGTAACGGAGCTTTTGCCTTTGAACTCCGATACCGCCCTGGTGATTGGGGCCAGGAACCCTCAAAGGCTGGAAGATCTTTGCCTGGACGGTAGGGAGCAATTGGCCTCTAAAATAGCTAGAATGGGCTTCCGAAGGGTTCTCCCTGTTTCTCCAGAGATGATTCATGTGCCGGGATGGGTTGACCTGCACTGTCAATTCGGCTGTTCCAGTTTCGGCAAACCCCACTGTCCTCCGAACAGCTTAGCGCCGGAAAAAACGAGGGAGATGCTAAAAGATTACCGCCATGGTTTTATTCTGGAAGGAGCACCGCCCACGAGAGATTTTCAGCACCTGGTGCTGGAGGCGGAACATGAAGCCTTTAAAGCAGGGTATTATAAAGCGTTTGCCTTATGGGCCGGGCCTTGCTCTCTTTGTACCTCCTGTACGGAAGAAGGCAGGTGCAAAAATACCAAAAATGCCCGCCCGTCTATGGAAGCTTCCGGGATTGACGTGTTTGAAACTATGCGGAGAGCCGGTATCGCCCTGCGCACATTGGCTGAGGGAGACGATTTTGTAAAATATTTTGCGATTTTGTTACTGGAGTGATGATCATGGGTTTGAATGGTTCAGGCTCCCATCAGATTATCAGTAAGTTAAGAACTTGCGGTAATCTGGTTGACAAGATAGAGGATGATGTTATAATCCCGTATTTGACACTTGATCAAAATAAAAATCCTGCAAAGCCTTGATTTGAAAGGTTTTGCAGGATTTAATGTATGTGTAAAAAGTGCGTACTTTTTTTACTTTTTCGTTTCTTTAAAAATTTTTTTCATGATGCTTGTTGCAACAATCTGATAGTCCGTGCGAAAGCCAAAAGCATCATGAAGCGCATCGGTAAAATCTGTTCTTGTGTAGGTTGGAACATACCCTTCGTTTTTAACTTCTAGAAAATCCATATCTCTCAGCCCGCCAATAATCTCGTGGCATGTGAAATTTTCGTTGAGCCTCTTTTCAAGTAGCCTAAAAATAATTAGCGATATAAAGCAAGTGGTAAAATGCGCTTCAATCCTGTCATCATTGCTTAAGTACACAGGTCTTGCTTTGAATTCGCTTTTCATAATCCTAAAGCATTCTTCGATCTCCCATCTCCTGTGATTTACCTTGATGATTTCAGATACATCATCCTCAAGGTTTGTGCAAATTCCATAAAAACCATCAAAGGCTTCTTCTTTCTGGATGAGAGTAGAATCAATGCTGTAGATCTCTTTTTCTGCGACTTCTCCATCAGGAGTACAGCTTGTTTTATGAATAAACCTTTTGTAATCGTTAGGATTGCATTTCTTAATTTTTATTGGGTTTGCATCTATAACCTTTTGGGCACGTTCTATTTGAGAGTTACGGATTTTACGCTGATAATCCCTGTATTTGATAGAGTAGGTTACAATAAGCCTTTGTTCAAAACCGTTTTCTTTGATCCAACGTTCCTTGTAAAAAACTTTAGCTCGTATTTTGGCTTTATCTTCAGTAGTGGCTTTATCTATCATTTCATCAAGCTTGGAAATGTCATAGGTTTTTTCGCTATCTGGAAGTTTCCAGCCATCTGGAGCAAGAGCCCATTTTTTTAGGTGCTCTTTTAATTTTTTAATAGACTGAGTTGTAATAAACGCCCGTCCATCTTTGTCGTTAAACTTTCGATTATCTTCGGAAGCAAGGCCTGCATCAGTACAGACGATGAATTTGGAAAGTTCAAAATCGGATAAAATCTTTTTTTCCAATGGCTTTAAAGTCAGCTGCTCGTTCATATTACCCCTGTTAATGCTAAAAGCCAGAGGAATGCCATCCCCGTCCATGAATAGTCCCATTTGGACTATTGGGTTTGGTCTGTGTTCTTTTGACGGACCGTATTGTTTACTGCCGTCTTCCTGTTCTATTTCAAAAAAGTAATTGGTGCAATCATAGTAAAGTACACTGGTGTTTCTTTTGGAAACCTTAAGGCTGTTTTCATACAAAGAGGACTGAATAAAACCTGTTTCCTTGGAAAGCACTTCAAGAGCTCTGTATATTTGATGTAAATCAAAATTAGGCTGCTCAATAAACCTTTTAGAAAGCTCGTATGTTGCAAGTTTTGAGGAAGGGAAGATAACTCTGCCGTAAATTAACCTTGAGAGAATTGAATCCAGGTCAAAATCAAATTTGTACCTTTGGGAAATATCTTTACAGATCTTATGAATTCCGAGTTCGTGATAAATCTTTTGCAGAAATAGATATCCGCCGTTGAAGGAACGCTGTTCGTCTTTCGAAATAATTTTAGATTGCTCGAAAGGAACAAGTATTTTCCGTATTTGTTCCTTTTCTTTTTCATTCAATTTTCTTATATATTCTTTAGCCCACTCATATGGATCTGCACCATTAAGTTTTTCCCTGAGTTCAGTTTCGGTTCCAAGTTTCTCAACAGTAATTGTGCGTTCTTTCTTATTCATATAAACAGTTTTTGTAACATAAAGTGAAGCTGAATTTTTTGAACGTGATACCTTTAATCTCATAAGCAATCCTCCAAACTACTTATATTATAACATATCACGCGTTATCACGCAATTGGAAGTGCGAAAATTTGACAAAAAAATAAGCCTATCTCAAGGCTTTCAGGGATTCTTTCTTTATTCAACTGTCAAAGGCCCGGGTTTGAATGGTTCAGGCTCCCATCAGATTATCAGTAAGTTAAGAACTTGCGGTAATCTGGTTGACAAGATAGAGGATGATGTTATAATCTAGTAGAAGGTATTTACTTGGGCGTGCAACCTGGCTGGAAGCATCCGGTATGATACTAATTTCGTGACACTAAACCAATGCGGGTATTCATTAACACACAATATTTGGGACTGTAGTTCAGAGGGAGAACGCTTGGCTCGCATTCAAGAGGTCGTGGGTTCGAATCCCATCAGTTCCACCACTAAAAATGAAGCAAAAGGACTTGAACCCTCGTGGGTTGGGTCCTTTTGTTTATGTAACGTTTCTGATAAACTAATTCAGACTATTTATATTTTGTACGCCTTCTGGGCGATAAGGCGAATTTATTACATTGACATAATGATAGTGTCATGATAAAGTAAATTAAACAAAGAGGGAGTGTATTGATGTCGGTAATTCTGTAAGGACTTAGGTTAATGGCATGAAATGAGCAGTTGTTCTGCTCCTGTTTGTGTTGTCAAAAACTGCCTTACAGATTGAACGAACATCCATTATTTATAATGGTGTGATTTGTAGCGCAGTAGCATACTGTGCTTTTTTGTTTCTTTCTATAAGGTGATAATTAGAAAGGAAGGAATACCATGTATACATTTACAAACCAGTTTATTTCTAATGATAAAAATGCTGAGTTCCTAAAAGCCGCTATGATGGGGCCAAACGCCATGCGCGTAGCGGAGGAATTAGCGTCACACCTAAACATCAATAAGAATATGCGAATACTTGACCTCGGTTGCGGGTGCGGTCTTTCCACGCTTTTGTTAGCGAAAAAATATGGTGTGCCCGTTTTCGCCGCCGATCTTTGGATTTCGCCAACTGAAAACTATGAGCGTTTCCAATCTATCGGGATTGATGATAAGGCCATTCCGATTTCCGTAGACGCGACCAAAGGGCTGCCTTTCGCAAACGGATATTTTGACTTGTTGTTCACCGTGGACGCTTACCATTATTTCGGTGATACGTCAGAAATGCTCCCGTCGCTCGTTTCTTTTGTAAAAAGGGGCGGCTATATCGCCGTGGCTATTCCCGGCTTAAAATACGAATTTGGGAAAAATGTTCCCGATGAAATGCAGCCGTTTTGGAACAGCGAGATGGAAAGAACCTTGCACTCTCTTGATTGGTGGAAAGATTTGTGGAAGAGGACAGAGGGTATTGAAATGGGGGACAGTCGTGAAATGGCCTGTTGCGGACAGGCGTGGGAAGAATGGCTGACCGGCTACCATCCCGTCGTCGCGGATGACATTAAAATGATGGAGGCTGAAGGCGGAAAGTATTTTAATCTCGTTCAGTTAATTGCTAAAGTCATTTGAATATACTTGCCGTTTTGCCGTTCACCTTTGCCCCCAAAGGCGAACCTAATAAGCATAAGCGCAGTACTTGAAAGTCATCTTTTATTACCTAACTTCCCATCATTAGGCCAAAAAAGATGCCATGCGGTCAAAGCCGCATGGCATAAGCCTTTTTGAGGCATTTTATAGATTACATGTGAGATTACATCTGTACTTAGAGGTCTGACACAAAAATATTCAATTTTACACCCGCTTTTTATACACCCTCATCGCCAAGATATATGCCACAAGCATAATTCCGACGCACCATGCAAGAGCGACCCATATATCATTGCCAACCGGCTGACTTGACAGTAGTGCACGGATAGCTTCTACGATAGAGGTCACCGGCTGGTTTTCTGCAAAGGCACGAACGACTGACGGCATCGATTCGGTGGGCACAAATGCCGAACTGATAAACGGAAGGAAGATAAGCGGGTAGGAAAAGGCGCCTGCACCGTCCACAGATTTTGCGGACAGTCCGGCAATCGCCGCGATCCATGTCAAGGCCAGCGTAAACAGCGCGAGGATACCGGCAACGGCAAGCCATGACAATACTCCTGCCGATGAGCGGAAGCCCATAATGAGCGCTACGAGAGAATGATGACGACAACCGAAATCGCATTGGATACCAGTGAGGTCAGCACATGCCCCCATAGTGCGGCCGAACGTGCAATCGGCATGGAGTGGAACCGTTCGAAGATGCCGCTTTGCATATCCATAAACAGACGGTAAGCTGTATAGGCGATACCACTTGCAATCGCAATCAGCAGGATGCCGGGCAAAAGGTAATTCACATAGTTATCCGTGCCGGCCTGGATAGCGCCGCCGAATACGTAGACGAACAGCAGCATAAGCGCGATAGGCGTGATGCACACTGTGATGATGGTATCCATGCTGCGGAAAATATGGCGCATGGAACGTCCAAGCATGACGCCCATGTCGCTGAAAAAATATTTCTTTACCGCTTCCATTTATTTTTCCTCCTTCTTGCCGACGATTGCGAGGAATATTTCCTCTAAGCTCGGCTGTTTTTCAATGTATTCCACCTTCGCGGGCGGGAACAGCTTTTTCAGTTCTTCAAGCGTGCCGCTCACGATAATCCGTCCCTCATGCAGAATGGCAATCTGATCTGCAAGCTGCTCGGCTTCCTCCAAATACTGTGTGGTCAGGAATACCGTCGTGCCATTATCAGCAAGTTCTTTAACTGTCTTCCAAACCTCGTTGCGTCCTTCGGGGTCAAGCCCGGTGGTCGGCTCGTCGAGGAAAATGAGCTGCGGTTTTCCGATCAGACTCATGGCGATGTCGAGCCTGCGGCGCATACCGCCCGAATAGGTGGAAACTCTGCGGTCGGCGGCGTCGGTCAGGCTGAAGCGGTTCAGTAAATCATCCGCAACCTGACGCGGATTGGTGAGGTGCCGCAGCTTTGCGATCATGATCAAATTTTCCCGCCCGGTCAATATCTCGTCCACGGCGGCAAATTGCCCTGTCAGGCTGATCGACTGCCGTACATGGTCGGGCTTTGACGCGACGTCAAATCCGTTTACGACGGCAGTGCCTCCATCTTGTTTAAGCAGCGTGGTGAGGATTTTAACAATCGTCGTCTTGCCCGCGCCGTTGGAGCCGAGTAGGGCGAAAATCTCACCTTTTTTCACTTCAAAATCGACGCCCTTTAGGACTTCTGTGTCCTTGAAAGACTTTCGCAGACCTTTCACTTCAATTGCTTTTTCCATCCCGATATCCCCCTTTTACTAAGTTTTATCCGTAACCTTTTTCATGGCCTTGTTAACCTCTTGGTCAACAGATTCTTGATAGATGTCAGCGTAAGTTTTTGAATCTTTGATTAGATCGTCGCAGAAAGCCGCTACGTCGCTGCCCGTCACTTCGAGCACGCCTTTCCCCAAGGCCGCGCTCTCTTCAAAAAGATCGATAATCCCCGAGAGCAAACCCGTCCCGTCGTTTAGCTCAACAGGGCCGACCTTAAAAAGATATTTTTGAATCTCTTTATAAACAATCCGATAATCTTGCGGGAGCGCTTTGACACGCGCCACGTGCGCTCGCCACTCTTTTTTGCCTTCGATGATATCTTGTATTCTCATTTTATCCTCCTATTTACCTAATTTTTTAGCGATATTATTGTTGAGTTGCTCGCGCCACTTGTCGCGAAAAGACTTTGCCCCTTCTTCGCCGGCCAGCGCTGAACAGAAGCCTTTGATATCGTCACCCAAAACCTCTTGGACACTCTGACCGTCCGCCGCCGTTTCTTCGAGCAGGCCAAGCACACCGTCAAGAATTGGCATGAGGTTGCGACCGGTGAAATCTGAGTGCGGCCAAAGATTGGCATTAATTTTTTCCCATGCCGCTTGATAATCAACCGGCAGCTTTTTGGCCCGTGATGCAAAAGTTTTCAATTCTTTAGTCATGTCGCTTCCTGTAACTTTTTCCCAGAAATTCATTATTCTTTCTCCTTTAACTCGTTAATTTTTGATGATACGAACTCCCATTTTTCCCAGAACTTCCGTAGTTCTTTGCGCCCCGCGTCGTTGAGCACGAAAAACTTGCGCGGCGGTCCCATATCGGATGGTTTTTTTTCTATGTCCACGAGTTTATTCTTCTCAAGCCGCACCAAAATGGTGTAGACAGTTCCTTCCACAACATCTGTGAAGCCGAGAGCATTCAACCGCCGTGTGATTTCGTAGCCGTAGGTTTCTCCGCGGTTTATAATTTCAAGAACACAGCCTTCAAGCACGCCTTTGAGCATTTCCGTTAGGTTTTCCAGCATAATCACCCCCTGCTATTCTGTATCACTAGTATGAAGTAATACATACTACTGGTATATAGTACCGCAGAATAGCGCGGCTGTCAACAGAGTAATTTTCGTATTAAATTGAGAACCGACCTAAGATGCCGGTCTTCCTCCGCTTGTTCTTCATTTCCGGACATCAAAATCACGAAATGGAGGACAAGCTCATGGAGCATAGTAAATATACACTAGTAGAACAAAAAACGGATTTCAGTGACCAAGGAGGTCTATAAAGCCTACTACCACTGGAGGAACAGATAAAAATATTTGGACAAGCTGGCAAATAAGAACAACATTTCGCTTGAAAACTGCATAGAGAAAGGCATTCCCGTGGAGTATATGATTAGCCCAGTAGAGGATACCATTGAAGAAGCACTCGCCACGAAGGGATTGATTGTAAAAATGCTGGATTGCTTAGCTCTACTTGATGATCGTGATAGGTACCTTATTATTGAATTATTTTATCATGGCAAAAGTGAACGGACTTTGTCTCTGGAAATAGGAGTTCCGCCGATGACGATCCATGACCGCGAATGTAAAATACTTAAAAAGCTAAGAAAACTTATATCACAATAATGCTTCAGGTTTAAGGTTAAAGGACAGTTTGCCGATATATAGTAGACTGTCCCTTGAATTCTTTAAAAACTCAGGGAATTTATTGCTTAAAACCCTTGCTATTGACGAAATTGATATTTATATTTGTGTGAAAGACTATCAATATCGCGATATTCAGAAAATCTTAAGATTTTAATAAGTAAAAAGCTATAAATTGGATTTTTGCTTCGCGGTATTATAATTATGGGGATATACTTAAAAGAAAGAAGATGACGCTTTTGGCTGCAAATATTTTAATAGTTGATGATGAACAAGCTATTGCCGATTTGGTTGAAGTTTATTTGAAAAATGAGAACTATAATATCTTTAAATTTTATAACGGCAAGGATGCCCTTAACTGTATTGAAAATGAAAAACTAGACCTCGCCATTTTGGATGTTATGCTCCCCGATGTAGACGGTTTTTCAATCTGTCAGCAAATCCGGGAAAAGCATAATTTTCCGGTTATCATGCTGACAGCCAAAGAAGAAGAAATCGATAAGATTACCGGGCTGACATTAGGTGCGGACGACTATATCACTAAACCGTTCCGCCCTTTGGAACTTATTGCCCGTGTAAAGGCACAGCTCCGGAGATTTACCAAATATAATTCTTCAGAGCCAAATCAAGAAGAACACTTGATTGCCTTTTCCGGCTTGGTATTGGACATGGATACCCATGAATGTATGCTGAATGAAAAAAAGCTATCTCTCACTCCTACAGAATTTTCTATTCTTTGGGTCCTTTGCTCCAATCGCGGACGGGTGGTCAGCTCGGAAGAATTGTTCCATGAAGTATGGGGAGACAAATATTTCACCAATAGCAATAATACGGTAATGGTTCATATCAGGCATTTAAGGGAAAAAATGCACGACAGCGCAGAAAATCCCAAATATATCAAAACGGTATGGGGGGTTGGCTATAAAATTGAAAAGTAAGAGAGATAAAAGAAGGAATGATTATACAAAATTAGAAAGGAAAGTATTTTTTCAAATGTTTCTGATTACAGTTGCCGCCGCTGTGACTGTTTATCTATTGCGCTATATCTTGCGTGGACAGATCGGAGATCGTATCGTTCTATTTTTAGTCAACGCTTTTCATTTTGAAAATTCGGACGCACTGACAATCTATCAGTTGGTGTTTCGCAACAATATGAACATGATCCTTTTTGTTGTAATCCTAATATTTTTAGTTATCCTTTTTCGATTCTCTGTTTCCTGGTTTACCAAATATTTCGATGAGGTCAGCGCCGGAATGGATAAACTCGCTGAGGAATCCGATGCTGAAATTACATTATCACCGGAACTGGATTTTATGGAAAATAAGCTTAATCAGATAAAAAACAACTTGGAAAAACAAAAGAAAGCCGCGCTTGATGCCGAGCAGCGCAAGAATGATTTGATAGTTTACTTGGCTCATGATATAAAGACACCTCTGACTTCTGTTATAGGATACTTAAGTCTTCTGGATGAAGCTCCTGATATGCCTCCTGAACAGAAGGCAAAATATGTCGGTATTACCTTGGAAAAAGCTTATCGATTAGAGCAGCTTATCAATGAGTTTTTTGAGATCACAAGATTTAATCTTCAAACTATTGTTTTGGATAAAGAAAAAATGAATTTACTTTTCATGCTCCAGCAGATGGCAGATGAATTCTATCCAATGCTGACTCCACAAGGAAAGCAGGTGTCCGTCAATGTGCCTGACGGCCTCACTCTGTGGGGAGATGCAGACAAACTGGCTCGTGTGTTCAATAACATTCTGAAAAATGCGATAGCCTATAGCTATGAAAACAGCGTCATTGACATTTCTGCTAAACAGCAGGACAAAAATATTGTTATAACTTTTACTAATCAGGGAAATCCAATCCCGCAGAAAAAGCTTGATAGTATTTTCGAAAAATTTTACCGATTAGATACTGCACGTTCCACAAGCACCGGTGGAGCGGGGCTGGGTTTGGCAATCGCACAAGAAATTGTCACGGCTCACGATGGAACAATTTCTGTGGAAAGCACCCCAGAGAATACTACATTTACAGTAAAGCTTCCGTTATAAGAAAATCTTAAGAAGTTCATAAGATGGAATTCCAACATAGCTCCTTGTTCTGTGGTTGAATAATATCAGCACAGAATAAGGAGTTGTTTTATTATGGTACGAAAAGTAAAAAAGAAAAAGTCAGGAATACGTATATTTGTAGCATTTCTGTTGATGGTTGTGATAGCTGTCTTTGCATGTAAATACATCATTACCCCTGTCGCCCAGCATTTATTTGAAAAATACGTCGACGATAGAACCACGTCGGTACCCTCATTGAAAATAGGGCATGACTCCGCTGTCGCTATATCGTCAGACAGGCTGAACAGTCCTAATGCGATTCTGATCCGGTTAAAAGATGATAACATCCTGATGCAAAAAAATAGCGAAGAAAAAATCTATCCTGCTTCTTTAACTAAAATGATGACAGCCATTGTTGCGATAGAAAATCTACCTGACCTGAAGGAAGAAATCAAACTTACCAATTCTACGTTTCAGGGGCTGTACGGAGCAGATGCATCAATGGCCGGTTTCCAACCAGGTGAGCAGGTCCGGGCAATCGATCTGTTATACGGCGTAATGCTGCCGAGCGGCGCGGAGTGCTGTATTGGACTTGCTGATCAGATTGCGGGATCAGAGCAGAATTTTGTGAAATTAATGAATCAAAAGGCGGCAGATCTTGGTATGGATAATACCCATTTTGAAAATGCCACCGGACTTCACAATGAAAACCATTACACAACAGTCAAAGATCTGGCTATTCTTCTAAGCTATGCTTTGCAAAATGATACTTTCCGGGAGGTTTTTACGTCGACACGTCATTCCACACGGCCTACGAATAGGCATCCTGATGGGATAGCCTTTTACAGTACCATGTTTGAAGACCTCAACAATCAAAACATTATTGGTGGAGAAATTTTAGGAGGAAAAACTGGATATACCGATGAGGCCGGTCTATGTCTCGCGAGTCTCGCCAAAGTGGGTAAACAAGAATATATTCTGATTTCAGCTGGTGCAAAAGGAGATCACCATTCGGAACAGTATAATATTACCGATGCATTAGCTGTATACAACAGCATAAGAAAATAATAAGTTCTTCATAAGAATTTATTAAGATTTTGCTAAGTTAAAATTCCAACATCGCCTGCCTGATTTCGGTAAGATGAAATTGCCGAAAGGAGGCGCGGACATGAAAAGAAAAAGAATTACTCAGCTGTTTCCATTCTTACTGCCGATCCGCAGGGTACAAAGAAAAGTAATCTTCTATACCAAGATGCACATTGACCGGAACCGCTATGCAAAAACAAAGGCTCCAGAGCTTTTGTCTTTTTGTATATATGAAACCAAATCGAAGCTTCTAAATGAAAATACAGGCTTTGATATGAAATATCATATGCCTGCCCGCATTGATCCTGATACGGCCGAGCGTATTAAACAGGCGGTTTCCGTTATTTCCCGGGCGCTCGTTTGCTCGGGATTTCGATTAAGCCGTTGCTTGGTCCATCACGATTAGGGTGGTAAAGATGAGAACCGAAAAATTAAAAACTAATAACGGCTGCCTGGCCTGGCTTTTCCTCGGGCCCAGCCTGCTGGGTTTTTCTCTTTTTTATTTGCTCCCGTTTGTCACCGGCTTTTACTATTCCCTGGTGGACAGTCCCATTAACGGTACTTTTGTCGGATTACATAATTACGGCGCTTTGTTAAAAAACCCGAGCTTTTTATTAGCTCTGGCGAATACAGCCAAGTTTACTTTAATCTGTGTACCTCTTAATATGATTCTCTCCCTGGGAGTGGCCTTGTTATTGAACCCAAAAATCCAGGGCCGGAACCTGTTTCGCACCATCATGATAACTCCTTTGGTGGTACCCGTAGCTTCGGTTGTTTTGGTCTGGCAGGCTTTCTTTGATTTAAACGGCGTTTTAAATTCCCTGATCCATGCCCTGGGTTACCCGCCCGTGGACTGGATGAAAACCAACTGGTCCAGGATGGTGGTCCTGGTGGTTTATCTATGGAAAAACATTGGTTACAGCGTAATCATGTTTCTGGCCGGATTGCAAAATATACCGGCTGAATACTACGAAGCGGCCAGAATAGACGGGGCCAGCCAACCGCAGGAGTTTTTCCGAATAACCCTGGTTTATTTGACCCCCACGACTTTTTTTGTTTTTGTTATCTCGATTATCAATTCATTTAAAGTTTTCCGGGAGACGTATCTTATCTCCGGAGAATATCCCTATAACAGCATCTATATGCTGCAGCACTACATGAACAATATGTTCATGGCTCTGGATTACCAAAAATTGACTTCTGCGGCCTTCATTATGGCTGCCTTTATCGTGGCCGTCGTTTTACTGCTTTTTATCGTGGAGAGAAAGATCACCAACCTGATTAATTAGAATCATATCTACACGAACTACAAGGAAAATTGTGCAGCGCACGGAGGGAACCACCGGAGCGCCAGATACAAGTAACTTAAAAACTTTTTTCATGGGTAGTAACAAACTTAGAACTGGTGATAGGGTGTGTGTGTGTTGAATCGTAACCACCGAATAAAAAATATACTCCGTATTACAGTTTTACTGGTACTGGCTGTCATATTCATATTTCCCCTGGCTGTAACCGTCACCAATTCATTTATGAGTGAACAGGAAATTGCTGATAATTATGACCCGGTGACGGACAAAAATTTAAGCAGCTATAACGATGACACCGCGAATCACTTCGCCCGGTTCCAGCTTATACCCGACGTGGTGGTGCTGAAGCAGTATTATAACGTACTCATCAAAAAGACCCAGTTCCTTTTCATGTTCTGGAATTCCGTGCTGATTACCTTCCCTATCGTCATTGGGCAAACGATTGTTGCAACCATGGCTGCCTATGCCTTTGCCAAGCTGAAGTTTAGAGGCAGGAATTTCTTGTTTTTTTTGTATATCATTGTGATGCTGATGCCATTCCAGGTAACTCTTGTGCCCAATTATTTAATGGCTGGCCAGCTGGGCCTGCTTAATAGCCGCTGGTCCATTATCTTTCCCGGCATCTTCAGCACCTTTGGCGTATTTCTTTTAAAACAGTATATGGAGCAAATACCGGACTCCTATATTGAAGCAGCCCGGGTGGACGGAGCCAACCAGCTCCAGATTTTCCTCAAAATCATCGTGCCCATGTCCAGGGCCGGCATAGCAGCCATGGCCATACTTGTTTTTATCGATAACTGGAACATGGTCGAACAGCCGTTGATTTTTTTACAGGATGCGGCCAAACAGCCGCTTTCACTCTATCTTTCCAGAATCATCGACGGTGAAAAAGGATTGGCCTTTGCCGCGTCCACTTTATATATGATGCCGGTGCTGCTGAACTTCCTTTACGCCGAAAAATACTTGCTGGAAGGGATCCGGCTTTCTGGAATCAAAGGCTGAGCAACTGGTGACTTGTTATATAAATTCTTGCACACTTACTCTACAAGGGCTAGTGTGTCGCTGCGCTAGTCCAGGAAGGGAGACAGAAAATTGGGGAATGAAGCAATTGCAGGTGATGCGCAAAGAAAAAAAGTGATCGGAAAGTTAAGCCTGCTGTTCCTAATGGCGATGATCGGGTTAACTTTCTTCTCCAATACCATCAATAACTTTACTCTGCCCAGGGTCCAAACGGCCCGGCCGACGAACGGGGCGTTAATCAAAGAAATATTCGGTGAAGGGACGGTCGAGGTCAAATCAACTCGGGAGGAATACGCAGATGCCAATTTGCGAGTAAAGGAGGTCATGGTGGAGCAGGGGGATAGGGTTAGCAAAGGCCAGCCCATCATCATCCTGGACGTGAACGAACTGAAGTCGAATTATCAGGATGAACAGGCCCGCTACCGGCAGCTGCAGCTGTCCCTGGCAGGGGCCCGGGAAGAGCAGGCGCAAAAACAAAGGGATTACGATAACCTGAAGTACCTGTTTGATAATGAAGCCGAAACGGCGGTGAACCTGCAAAATGCCGAAAAGAACCTGGTGGACGCGCAAAGAAACTGTGAGGACATTCAGCTTAATCTGGAAATACAGGCCAGAAAGGTGGATACCCTGGCCAAACAGGTGGCAAACAACGGCGTGTATACAGCGCCCGTGGACGGCATGATCACAGAACTGAATTTCGCCCAAGGGTCTATGACCAATAACTCCCTGCCCCTGTTTAAATTGGCTGATCTCCGGCAGGGGTTCCGGCTGATCGTGCCAATTGACAATGATTTGGTTGATTACGTCAAACCCGGAGATACGGTGAGTGTTAATATTCTCTCCCTGGGGGATAAAAGAACCGAGGGAAAAATTGACAAGATAGTTGAAAACAGCCAGCACAACGGAGAAGAAAAGGATTTGTGGATCGACGTGTCTCTGGAAGGCCTGACAGGCGGCGAAAAGGGAGAAATTTATTTAAGCAAAAAAACAAAGCCTTACGCCAACCTCGTACCTAACAGCGCGGTTTATAACGACAGCAGCGGCTCATATGTCTTCGTTCTGGAATCAAGAAAAGGACCTTTAGGTAGGTCGAACTATTTGCAAAAGGTGGAAGTAAATGTGGAAGACAGTGATAATGAAAAGTCTGCTCTCACAGATATGGTGATGGGCGAAGTGGTGATGCAAAGCAATAAACCGGTGGAGGACGGGGATAGAGTTCTGAAGGAGGCGGCAAATTGAAACCGGCCAAATCAGCCTATCCGGCCTATCTTATTCTGGCCCTGAGCATATTGGTTTTAACCTGGAGCACCGTCCTGGGGTCATCCCTGCCCGCTAAATTGGCGGATCTTGGCGGCCTGCACAAAACCAACAAAATCACCGCCACCTGGCTGAGCAACTCCCATCAGCCGGAGGCCGCCTCTTTTTCCCTGCAGAAAATGAGGCAGCTGGCTCAATACGACCTCCGGGACAATGATCTGGCTTACGCCATGGAGGCTTCAACTTCTGCCGCCTATCAAAAGAACCAGAGTCAAGCTCAGGTGCTGGGGGTGAATGACAGGTACGATCAATTCCATCAAATAAACCTAAGATCAGGCGTTTTTTTAACTTTCGAACAGGAAAACCAGCAGGTCGCCGTAATCGATGAAGATCTGGCTCAGGCTCTTTTTCAGAACTGTAATGTGGTGGGCCGGAAAATAGAACTGTATGGCCAGGAATTTAAAATAACCGGGGTGGCCGGGGCTGACCATTCCCTGATCGGGACTCTGACGGACAGGGGATACGGTACAGTGTACATACCGGTGAAAATACTGTTGGAACTGGAAGCGGATTCCCGAATAACCTCATTGGAAGTGGAAACAAAGGATGCCGGCACCACGGGCCGCAATACCGCTGTTTTGGAAACGGCCCTGGCCTCAATCGGCCAGGACCCCGCCAACTACAAAATCATCGATTATAACGTGGCGGGTCTCCTGATGGAACAAAATAACCTGCTGCGCAATTTCGTGGCGGGGATGGTGGCAATTGTGATAATTTTCGGCCTGCTCAGGCGAAAAATAAGGGGTATTTATCATTTCTGCCGCCTGAGACTCCGGGATAAATATTGGTCGGAGATGATCAAGGGGGACGCCGCCAGGCTTGTGCTTGGTATGGCGGAGGTATTAGCGCTTGTTGCGGTGTTGCTGCTGCTATGGAAATTAATCAGATTTACCTTATATATTCCGCCGGAAAACATACCTAATGAACTTATTGATGTTTCATTTTGGGCTGACCTCATTAAAAACGGGATTCAAACCGGGCTGCAAAGCGCCGGATATGTAGCGCCGCCAGGAGAGGTTCAGTTGAATGTCCTTAATACCATCCAGAACTGGAACTTGTTTTTAAACATCTTTCTTGGTTGGCCGCTGTTCTTGCTGGGACTTTACCAGATCAAGCTGTTGAAGGAAAAACTACTCA
This sequence comes from Candidatus Formimonas warabiya, assembly GCF_002777255.1. Taxonomy (GTDB): domain Bacteria; phylum Bacillota; class Dehalobacteriia; order Dehalobacteriales; family Dehalobacteriaceae; genus Formimonas; species Formimonas warabiya. Next base: position 604,829 of record NZ_CP017634.1, read on the forward strand.
AAGTTGAAGTGTTTTGCAGCGTTTTCATGCTGGCCGCCTTAAGCCTGGGCACCGCCTTGCTGTTGATAATAAAAATGCCTCCTGTCATAGAGACCGGGGAGGTGTTGCTGGTATTTAGCTCTATATTTTTAACCGTAAGTAAGAGGTCAGGGGACACACCTGCTGAAGCTCGGGTTAACATTTAGGAAACAGGAATGTCCCCAAATAATAGGAGGGCAGCGGATGGCGAGTTTATATCTGAAAAATCTATCTAAGACCTACCCCGGCAGAGTTATGGCAGTCAGGGATTTCTCTCTGGAAATAAAGGATCAAGAATTCTTAATCCTGGTAGGTCCCTCCGGCTGTGGCAAAACAACCGTTTTAAGGATGATTGCCGGGCTGGAGGAAATTTCATCCGGTGAATTATATATTGATGACCGGCTGGTTAATGACGTGGCTGCCAAGGACCGGGATATCGCCATGGTTTTTCAAAATTATGCTCTTTATCCCCATCTATCGGTCTATGACAATATGGCTTTTGGACTTAAGTTGAGAAAGATACCCAAGGCTGAAATCAGGAAAAATGTGCAGGAAGCGGCCAGGATTCTTGCACTTGAAGATCTTCTGAAACGCAAACCCAAGGAACTTTCCGGTGGGCAAAGGCAAAGGGTGGCCCTGGGACGGGCCATTGTTAGGAAACCCAAGGTTTTCCTGATGGATGAGCCTCTGTCCAACCTGGATGCGCAGTTGAGAGCCCAGATGAGAATAGAGATTGCCAAGCTCCATAAAAATCTGCAGACAACTTTTGTTTATGTAACCCATGATCAAACCGAAGCCATGACCATGGGCACCAGAATCGTGGTGATGAAGGATGGCCTGATCCAGCAAATTGACAGCCCGCAATCCATCTATGACCACCCGGTCAATATGTTTGTGGCCGGTTTTCTCGGTAGCCCCGGGATGAACTTTCTGGAAGTTTTAATTATAGAGCAAAACGGCTGTATTTTTGCCAAACTGGCTGACGCCCTACTGCCTGTTCCCGCTGCCGGGGGACAAAAGTTAAAAGAGCAGGGGTATCTGGACCAGGAAGTGGTCCTGGGGATAAGAGCGGAGCATCTCTGCGGAAACGGAGATTTTTTGGACCGCCATCCCGAGTGTGCTTTGCGCGGGAGGCTGGAGTTTACCGAATTGAGAGGGGCTGAAACTTACCATTATGTAAGGATAGCTGGCAGAGAGGTGGTTGTCAGGGTGAGTCCGGAGTTGCCCGCCGAAACCGGACAGGAAGTCAGGGTGGGTTTTAATATGTCCAAGGCCCATTTTTTCGATCAAGAAAGTGAGGTGAACGTCAAATCTCTACTGAATTCTGGCTCCTGAATTCTGAATACTTAAAGAAAAGGGGTGTTTTGATGATAAAAAACAAATGCGGAGTTGTCCTAATCCTGGTTCTGGTCCTCGGTATGGGGGTATTTACCGCCGGCTGCGGCAATACTCAGGCTGCCAGGGAAGATAATAATCCTAATTCCCTGACCATTGCGGTTGTGACCAAAGATATGTACCTGGATACGGCAGTAAAAAAGTTTGAGGAACTTCATCCCGGCGTCAGTGTGGAAGTGAAAGAATACACCTCCAGTACTTCGGAAAAAGGTGAAGGTGTCAGGGCGGCAGATCCCGGCGATATTGAAAAATATGTCACGACTATGAATACCCAGCTCATGTCCGGCCAGGGCAGCGATATAATTTTATTAAACAACCTGCCCTATCAGACCTATGCGGATAAGAATCTTTTAGTTGACTTGGGGGGGCTGATGCAGTCGGATCAAAGCTTCGACAGGGGCAAATACTACCAAAATATTTTCAAGGCTTTAGAATATAAAGATAAACTATATGGGCTGCCGGTTAATATCGGTATCGATATGATTGCCGCCGATAGAACCTTACTGGCTGATTCCCAGGTGCAAATCGACGATAGCAACTGGGATTGGAACGATTTTGTCAAGACGGCGGAAAAGGTCATTAACGACAAGCAAAACGGGGGAACCCAGGAGATGTATGCCTTGGCCGGGATGGATGAAAAAAGACTGATTATGACTCTGGTTAAAGAAAACTATGACAACCTGGTCGATCCGGAGAAGGAAACAGCCAATTTTACCGGCCAGGAATTTCTTGATTTACTTTCCTTAAGTAAATATCTGATTGACCACAAACTGGTTAATACGGATACAGCCCAGACCAACATTATGGACATGGCCTCCCGGGGTAAACTTGTTTTTAATTTCACTTCTCTTAGTGGGTTTTGGGACCTGCAAGTGGCCAAGGCGATTTTCAGCGAGGGTGTTCAGCTTTTAAAGCCCCCCGGAAACGTGTTCTTTTCCACGGACTCTATGTATGGAATCAGCAGTAAATCAGCCAATCAAGAACTGGCCTGGGAATTTTTAAAATTTTTGGTCTCTGATGATATGATGACTCAGGGAGGAATGCCGATTAATAAGAGTGTGCTTCCCCAGATTGCCCAGAATTTCACCCAGGCTATCCAAAAAAGGGGCGGGAAAATGATGATCAAGGACGACGGCATTCCAGCTCAACCTATAACACTGCAACCCCCCACCCAGGAGGATGTGGATTACATGGAAAACCTGCTGAGTCAAGCGAAGGTCTACATCGGAACGGACCAGAAGATTATTTCCATTGTTCAGGAGGAAACCGCGGCCTTCCTTACAGGACAGAAGACAGCGGAAACGACTGCCCAATTGATTCAGGACAGGGTGAGCACATACTTAAATGAATAATAGGAAAAGAATAAGTTCTTCATAAGAATTTATTAAGATTTTGATAAGTTGAAATTCCAACATCGCCTGCCTGATTTCGATAAGATGAAATTGTCGAATCGGACAGGCTTTTAACATTCCTGAAAGGAGGCATGGACATGAAAAGGAAAAGAATTACTCAATTGTTTCCATTCTTACTACCGATCCGCAGGACACAAAGAAAATTATTCTTCTATGCCAAGATGTGCTTTGACCGGAACCACTATGCAAAAGCAAAGGATCCAGAGTTTTTGCCTTTTTGCATATATGAAACCAAGTCGAAGCTTCTAAATGACAATACGGGCTTTGATATAAAATATCAGGAAAACAAGGTGTTTAATCTGCGCCTTGCCGCGGAGCCTGTAAATGGCATATTAATATGCCCTGGTGAAACATTTTCATTTTGGCAGCGTGTGAGATATGCCGAGAAAAATGAGCGGTATAAGGACGGTTTGTGCATGGTAAATGGCGAATTGGTCACGGTTCCGGGAGGCGGTTTGTGTCATCTCAGCAATTTTCTGTTCTGGCTGTTTCTGCATACTCCGCTCACCATTGTAGAACGGCATCCTCATCAGATTAAGGATTTTCCTTCTCCTGATGAGGATGAACCGGATGGTGTGGACGCTACGGTCCGCGAAGGGTGGTTGGATTTAAAGGTCAAAAACAACACCAATCTTACCTTCCAAATTAAGATATCCCTCAATGGACCTTACATTTATGGCTCTATTTTTATAGATCAGGCCATAGGGCATCGTTACGGGATTATTAATCGCGAAAAGAGCTATTTCAAAAAAGAAGGGAAAACCTTTGAGCGGGTTTCTGTCTGTCAGCAGAAGATAGACATCAAATCCAAACAAGTTATTTCAGAAAACCTGCTTTATACGGACGTATATGAAGTCGGGTATCCGCTTCCGGAAGAAACTGCTATCGCAGAAGTAAAGAAGTGATTGTTATGAAAAAAAAAGTTGCCGTTTTATTCGGCGGATGCTTTACAGAGTTTGAATTTTACTTGTTATATAATTTATGAAAGGATAAATCTAAATCATGGCAAAAATGGGAATTTCAATTTATGGATGCGGGCAGGACGAGGCCGTTTTGTTCCGAGAGATGGCGCCTCGCTTTGGCGTTATGCCAACTATCACAGATGCAGCGGTATCTGAAGTTAACATTGAACTGGCATTTGGAAATCGATGCATCAGCGTCGGTCATAAAACTCAAATCACAAATTCCATTCTTCTTGCGCTCAGCCAAGCCGGTGTAAAGTATATCTCCACAAGAAGTATTGGATATAACCATATTAATGTAAAATGCGCGGAGAGCGTTGGCATTTCCGTTGAAAATGTCGCTTATTCGCCCGATAGCGTGGCTGATTACACATTAATGCTGATGCTGATGGCGGTGCGAAATGCAAAATCCATTATCAGACGTGCAGATATTCATGATTTCAGATTGAATGATGTACGCGGGAAAGAATTACGCGATATGACCATTGGGGTAATTGGAACAGGACGCATTGGGGCAGCAGTTATGGACAGGCTGCGGGGCTTTGGCTGCCACATATTAGCCTATGACCATCGTCCCCAAACCTCTGCCGATTACGTTCCTCTTGATGAATTGTTACAGCAGAGCGATATTGTAACGCTCCATACACCACTTAACGCGGATACAAACCATCTTTTTAATCGTCAACGTATCGAGCAGATGAAGCACGGCGCGTTTATTATCAATACTGGACGCGGTTCACTTCTTGATACCGAGGCTCTTATTTCCGCGTTGGAAAGCGGTAAACTAGGCGGTGCAGCGTTGGATGTCCTCGAAGGAGAGGAAGGAGTATTCTACTTTGACTACAGAAACAAACCCATTGAAAGCAAACTGTTGTTGCGGTTACAAAAATTACCGAATGTGCTTATTACTCCGCACACCGCCTATTACACAGAACACACCTTGAGCGATACTGTTGAAAATACTATTATCAATTGCCTGAAATTTGAAAGGAGAAAGCAGCATGGATAGGTTGAAAATCGCAATTATATTCGGAGGCTGTTCCGAAGAACATCCCATCTCCGTTAAATCTGCGCAAGAGGTCGCAAAAAACCTTGATATCGAAAAGTATGAACCGTTCTATATCGGGATTACGAAAAATGGTGTTTGGAAGCTTTGTCACTGCCCTGACGCAAATTGGGAAAACGGCAGTTGCCGGAGGGCTATGCTGTCACCGGACAGAAGCGTACACGGATTGCTTGTTCTGGAGCAGGGACAATACAAAACGATCCGTTTGGATATGGTGTTTCCCGTTCTGCATGGCAAACTTGGCGAGGATGGTGCGATGCAAGGTTTGTTGGAGCTTTCCGGCATCCCCTATGTAGGCTGCGATGTCCAAAGTTCTGCTCTGTGTATGGACAAATCCCTTGCTTATATCGTCGCCAGAAACGCGGGAATTGCTACGCCAAATTTCTGGACTGTCACGGCGAACGAGAATATTGATGCCGACCGGCTTACTTATCCCGTTTTTGTAAAGCCGGCCCGTTCGGGTTCATCTTTCGGCGTCAGTAAGGTATGTCGAAAAGAAGAATTGCTGAGTGCAGTGGAAACCGCAAGACAGTATGACTCGAAGGTGTTGATTGAAGAGGCTGTCGTCGGCAGCGAGGTAGGATGTGCGATATTAGGGAACGATATGGATTTGATTGCAGGCGAGGTAGATCGAATTTGTCTATCTCATGGTTTTTTCAGAATCCATCAGGAGAATAAGCCTGAAAACGGTTCCGAAAACTCAACAGTAATCGTTCCCGCTGACATTTCGGCAGAGGCGCGCTTACTCGTTCAGGAGACAGCAAAAGCGGTATATCGCGCCTTGGGTTGCAGGGGACTTTCGCGGGTGGATATGTTCCTGAAGGAAGATGGAAAAGTAATACTTAACGAGGTTAATACTTTGCCCGGTATGACCTCATACAGCCGTTATCCGAGAATGATGGCAGCCGCAGGGTTAACCTTTGCCGAAGTGATCGAGCGGATTGTGTCGTTGACATGGAAAGGAAAAAGACGATGAAAAATGATTTTGTCTTTGTAGACGAGTTTGTATCCGGAATACGTTGGGATGCTAAATACGCCACATGGGATAATTTTACCGGAAAACCGGTGGACGGATATGCAGCAAATCGAATTGTCGGTACGAGAGCTTTGTGCAGAGCCCTGGAAAAAGCACGAGAAAACGCCGCATCCTTTGGCTTTGGCTTGCTTCTTTGGGATGGTTATCGCCCTCAATGCGCCGTAGATTGTTTTCTGCGCTGGTCAAAACAGCCGGAAGATGGCCGGACGAAACCAAAACACTATCCGAATATTGACAGATCCGAGATAGTTGAAAAAGGATATGTGTCCGCTAAGTCGGGACACAGTCGGGGCAGCGCAATTGACTTAACGCTTTATTATTTAGCTACCGGTACACTTGTTCCAATGGGCGGTGACTTTGATTTGATGGATTCAGTCTCACATCATGGAGCAAAAGGAATCACGCAAGTCGAAGCGAGAAACCGTCAATACCTTTGTTCTATCATGGAGGCCTGCGGTTTTATTTCATACGATTGCGAGTGGTGGCATTACATGCTGAAACACGAACCTTATCCAAACACTTATTTTGATTTTCCCATCAAATAGTTGAGCCGGCCAAAGAAATTGCCAAAAGCGTTGAAAGTATTTTATGATTCAAAAAGAAAGGCGATACCCGCCAACAAAATCAGATGAAGTAGCTGAGGCATCTTTTTTTACCTAACTTCTCAGAAAATCTGCCACCTATTGATAAAAAGGATTTTATCAATAGGTGGTTTCTGTTTTGAGAGGTGTTTTGCGACTGCACTTTTACTATATCACTCCAGAGGAAATTAATTGTGTATGATAGTACTGACGTTTTTTGGAAACTTTCACTTAATCCCTATGATTTTACATATTATATATTATCAAAGGATACTTCAAAATCACAGACGGTAATGGGAGATGAAATAAATGACAGATTTTAAAAGTAATTATACTCCATGTATTTTTCCAAACTCAATTACACAGGTTGCCGATATGCCCTATGCCTTGTATCTATCGCTTCAAGGAAAATATTTTGTAGGGTATGCACCTGACGTGCAATTCGTTAAAGGTAAATACGGATGGGCAGGACTAGTAAATCCTGATCATTCCTGCGTAAATCTTCATGTCTATGTATGGACAGTTACCAATTTCGGCGAATCTCCATTAAGTGCAGAAATATGGTTTAATACCAATACTCCAGAAAACTCAGTAATATCTGAGTTTACATCGCCAGCTAACACCGCTATCTGTCCTCTGCCACGGCCAAAGGTAGGAATACTTCAAGCAAATAATGTCAGCGGTCATCCGCAATGCGGTAATAGAATATCTGTCAAAAAAGTTCTTTCTGAGGTTACAATCGTCGGTGAAGAAGTCGGCAGATTTATCTTTCCGCCAGGAGGATCTTTTAGTGTTTTATTATCCAATGCCGAAGCATCAAGTCAATCAGGAATAGCAAATCTTGCTTTCGGATGGTGGGAAGAAGAAATAAAGTAGTTTATAAAAGGAGGTATTATTAAAATGAAAAGCTGCAAGAAAAATGCTATACTTCTGACCAATCCGATAACCCAAATTGCCGGCATGCCCTATTCCCTATACCTGTCACTCCAGGGGAAATATTTTTCAGGCTTTACGGGAAAATTGGCGTTTGGAAATGGTAACAATGCCTGGGCCGGTTTATTGAATCCAGTCAATTCCAGAGTCAATTTGCACCTATATTTCTGGGAGGTATCCAATATAGGTCCATCACCTGTTCGGGCACGAATATATTTCAATTCCTACCCTCCTGGACAAAGAACAATAGTGAAAACGGTATTTCAAGGTAACACTACGCTATGTCCGCCACCAAAACCGAGAATAAGACTATATCAGGCATCAGATGTAGCCGGTGAGCCAGAGGGAGGGGTCAGAGTATTTGTAAGAAGAGCTTTACCTGAAGTTACAATCGGTGATGAAGAGGTGGGCAAATTCATATTTCCACCTGGAGGGTCCTTTGTAATTTTCTTATCTAATCCGGAGACACCGGATGAACCTGCAAGTGCAACCCTTGGTTTTTCATGGTGGGAAGAAGAGGTAAATTGCCAATAAAAAAGGTGAGCATAAAATAGTAGGGCATTTTATTCAGTTTTAGGTACTGGGAAAAAACTTACCGGTTCCCATTGTCCATATAATATACTAATATTGATAAAAAATAGGCTAGATAGGTTGACATCTTTTTTGACCTAACTTTTCATAATTTTTATCGAAAGAAGTCGATTGCGGTTAGCGGTTGGCTTCTTTGTATTTAGATGGAAATCTGTATGACCAGTGGGAATCTTTATTCAATCCAGAGGCTTTCCGAAGATAATTTGGACTTTAGGAAGATTTATTAATCAGGCAGTTAAATATGTCATACATAGGAAGGAATCGTCGATTAATATTTTTTTCGGGAATGTTCTTTGGCAAGGGTGAAGGCCCGTGATGAGGACCAAAGAGCTGAAAATCATTCAGGCATAGCCATACTGAACAAAAACAGAACATTGGAATCGTGGAGACCTGCCATAAAATGGCGGTTTTTTAATTTTTTTAAAAATACATTACTTTCGTCACATGTAAAGCAAAAAAATTTACGATAGAATCCACCATAGGAAATAGTGTATTTTGTGGTCAGTCTTTCGGAAGGAGAATCCCTGGACGAAAGGGGGTATGAACTCAAAATAGCTAATAAAAGAAAGGAAAGAATCTATGAAAATACCAGGTAATGTTGATTTAACAATAGATTTCTGCGGCTTGAAATTACCCAATCCATTTATACTAGCCTCCGCTCCGCCAACTGCTGGTGCATCCCGGATTAAACGTGCTTTTGCACTTGGATGGGGTGGAGCAGTTACTAAAACCATCCCTCCTGACAGCATGGAAATAACTGATGTTTCGCCACGGTTAAAGGCTTTGCGTAACGATAACGGATCAATTTACGGCATGGAGAACATTGAGCTACTAAGCCCCAAACCCATTTCCTTATGGCTGGATGAAATCAGAGATATTAAGCAATGTTTTCCTCAAAACTTGTTGATAGCTAGTTTTATGGCGGAAGTGCGTAAAGAAAGATGGCAGAATATGGCAATGTCTCTCCAGAAAGCAGGAGCCGACGCCCTGGAACTGAATTTTTCCTGTCCGCACGGCATGCCGGAAAAAGGCCTTGGTTCCGCCATTGGCCAGGACGAGGAACTAATTAGTCTTATCACATCCTGGGTTAAATCAGTGGCATCCGTTCCGGTAATTGTCAAGCTTTCTCCAAATGTTACCGATATAGGACTCATGGCCCTGGCTGCGGAAAAAGGTGGAGCAGATGGTTTAGCAGCCATTAATACAGTACAATGTCTCGCAGGGATAGATCTGGACACATTTGAACCGCAGCCATCTGTTAACGGTGTTACTACTTTTGGTGGTCTATCAGGGCCGGCAGTAAAGCCTATCGGACTGCGTTGTGTGGCGCAAATAGCTCAGAGATCCAGACTACCCATCTCTGGGATAGGCGGTATCCGCAGCTGGAAAGAGGCGGTTGAGTATATCCTGGTAGGAGCTAGTAATGTACAGATGTGCACCGAGGTAATGTTGAATGGTTATGGAATTATTAAAGGGTTGACCGAAGGGTTGACCCAATACCTTAAAAGCAAGGGAATTGATAAAGTAGATCAACTGAGAGCTAAGGCTCTCTCAAAGCTGGTGAATCACGGGTCTCTTAACCGTAGCTACCGTGTGTGGCCGGATTTAAATAAAGGGACCTGTAATGCCTGCGGACGTTGTGTCGTCGCCTGTCGTGATGCCGGGAGCAATGCCCTGCAAATTACTGATTCTAAGCTCACCTTAGATATTGAGGCCTGCGACGGATGCTCCCTGTGCATAAATATTTGTCCTTCTCTGAAACAGAGTGATCCACGGGGACGATGCAATTAATTTTTGCAGCGTACCATCGAAAAGATTGGGTCTTAGCAACCACCTTTCTCGCTGTTAGAAAGACTGATCAAAAATCATTGGTATGGTCTATAACGAATATTTAGATTTAACAAAACCTTAAAAGTTAATTAAAAAATACCAAACCTTGGTTTTGTGTCCACATGGTGAGTGATATAATCAATTAATAAATACATTCTTTTATTTCAGGAGGTGTAATCAATGAAAAGAGTTTGGAGATTGATTATTTCATTGTCGCTGGCCTTCGTCATGACATTTGGCATGCAGCCGGGAGGTATCACTGCCATTGCAGCCGACAGCGAGCCCGGTCCCGGCGACATCGTCATCATCTATACAAATGACGTGCATTGTGGGGTAGATCAGGTCGAGGGCAATGATGGGACCGTCACAAACATCGGCTATGCCGGCGTTGCGGCTTATAAAGCAGAAATGGAGAAACAAGTAGGCGAGAATGACGTCACTCTGGTTGATGCAGGCGATGCCTTACAAGGGGATGCCATCGGTACGCTTTCAAAGGGGCAGTACCTGGTCGACATTATGAATCAGGTCGGCTATGACATCTTTGTACCCGGAAACCATGAATTCGATTACGGCATGGATCGTATGCAGAAGTTGATGAAGAGTCTTGATGCTAAGGTGATTTCCAGCAACTTTACCAATTTAAAAACCAAAAAGCTTGTTTACGAACCTTATACCATCGTCACCTATGGCGAGGGTGCTGATGCGACGAAAGTTGCTTTTGTCGGTATTACGACACCTGAATCTTTCACAAAGTCCACACCCGCATATTTCCAGGATGACAGCGGGGAATTTATCTATGGCTTCAAAGAAGGGGATAACGGAAAAGAACTGTATGACGCCGTTCAGAACGCGGTGAACGCGGCTAAAAAGGAAGGTGCGGCTTATATCATCGCCCTCGGTCATTTAGGCATTGACGCGCAGTCCAGTCCGTGGCGTTCTACTGACGTTATCAAAAATACCACTGGAATCGATGCGTTCATCGACGCACACTCCCACAGCACCGTTGAGAGTGATATTGTGGAGAATAAGGACGGTGAAGACGTTATTCTTACACAGACCGGAACCAAACTGGCCAGCATCGGACGCATGGTGATAGAGGCTGACGATGGCAGGATTACCACTGATCTGATCACAGGCTACGCAAATCAGGATGCGGCGACCGCCGGCTTTATTGCGAATATAGAAAAAGATTTTGCAGATGATTTGGCCGCAAAGGTGGGCAAAACCGAGGTGGCGCTGACGGTCAACGATCCGGCGACGAACAAACGCATGGTGCGCGCTGGGGAGACCAACCTGGGTGACCTGTGCGCTGACGCCTATCGCTATGTTTTGGGTAATGGCAAGACCGGGGCGGAGAGCGGCCCGGCTGATATAGCCTTTGTGAACGGCGGTAACGTTCGGGCCAATATCGATGCAGGCGATATCACTTTCGGTGAAGTCATCGCTGTGCATCCATTTAATAACGTTGGCTGCGTCGTGAAAGCGACGGGTCAGGAAATCCTGGATGCATTGGAAATGGCTGCGCGCGTGGCTCCGGTGGAGAACGGCGGATTTTTACAGGTTTCCGGCCTCACTTATACCATTGATACTTCCGTGGCATCTACGGTAGTGGTCGATGACAAAAAGAATTTTGTAGAGGTCACAGGTGCCCGCCGCGTTAAGGACGTTAAGGTTGGGGGCGAAGCCATCGATGTAAGCAAAACCTATACATTGGCTTCGTATAACTACATGATGCTGGACGGAGGCGACGGAATCAACATGTTCCGCGATAACGAAGTCGTTGTGCAGCCTGTTTTGCTGGACAATCAGGTTCTCATCAGCTATATCCAGGACTATCTGGACGGCATAGTCGGCGATCAGTATTCCGATCCTTACGGACAAGGCCGTATTCAGGTACAAGCCGTTAGAACCTTCTCCGATACAGTCAACCACTGGGCATCCGAGGCGATTGACTTTGTGATAGAAAGAGGGCTTTTCTCCGGTACGGCAGCAGCCAAATTTTCGCCGGATGAACCTATGACCCGCGGCATGCTGGTTGCCGTACTTTACCGTTATGAGGGCATGCCACAGGGTGCGACACAGACCTTTGCTGATGTCCAGCCAGAAAAATACTACGCCGCTGCGGTTTCGTGGGCTGCACAGAATAAGATTGTTGAGGGCATGAACAACGGCTTTTTGCCGGAGAACAACATCAGCCGCGAGCAGCTTGTCGCGATCCTTTACCGTTATGCAGCGCCGGAACAGACAGCAGGCAGTCTTGACAAATTCCCCGACGGCGCAAAGGTATCCTCCTGGGCAACAGATGCGATGACTTGGGCAGTCGGCAGCGGACTGCTCTTAGGTGACACCAACGGGAATCTCAATCCTGCAGGAAACGCAACACGTGCCGAGGTTGCGACTATTCTGGAGCATTTTATTAAGAACGCGGAGAAATAGGTTGGTTATATCGTTTATATAAGGCTGTTTGGTTTAAATACAATACAAGAAATTCCTTTGAAGGCAACCCGGAAGATATAAGGAGAGAGAATGAAAATAAAATATGTACATACAAATATTATTGCAAAAGACTGGAAAAGGGTTTCATTATTCTATCAAAAGGTTTTTGGGTGTCAACCAATTCCCCCGCAGCGGGACTTAAGGGGAGGATGGCTAGATAAGCTAACTGGGATTCAAAATGCCCATATAACAGGGGAACACTTAGCATTACCAGGATATGATGGAAATTATCCGACTTTGGAGATTTTTTCATATAACAGTATGATGACCGATAATCCCAAAACTGTAAATGGCGTTGGACTTGCCCATTTGGCTTTTGAGGTCGATGACGTTGCTGCCGTATTACAAAGGATTAAGCAAGAAGGCGGTGGACAATTGGGTGAATTAATAAAAACAGAATATCCCAATTATGTTACTGCTACTTTTGTTTACGCTAAAGATATAGAAGGGAATATTATTGAATTACAAAGCTGGGAGAAAGAGAAAATCTGACCCCTTCGGCTATATATGGATGGTCAAAAAATGTGCACGAGGTCTGCCAATCAGGTTAGCTTGGTTCTTTCGTAAATCCATTTAGATACTGCTGCTAATACTAAACCGTAAGCTGCTGAACCAATAATATCAGTTATGACATTTCCCAGCGTACTGGTTGAAAGCCCTGGAAGATAAAAAAATATTGATAAAGCATTCAGGGTAAACCATACAAATAAGCTGTATAGCAATCCTTTTAAGAAATAGTTTTGCTTATTTAATATCCTAAAGACTAAAAAAACAAAAAAAATACCTAAAAAACCCGTAAAGACCAAATGACTGGCTTCAGCTAAAACAGCCTCAGAAATATTCTTAGTTATGTGTCCATACATTAAGACCGATGACCAATCAAGAAAAAGTGTTTTACTTACTCCAATTCGATAAAGAATAAAGTCTGGTATCAGCATAGCTATTCCGCCAATAACGCCGGAAACGAATCCTATAGTCATGCGATCATTTAAATTCAATATCGGATGCTCCTTTTATATTTTTATTATTTTCTTCCATAATTTTTTTGTGTATACATTTTATTTTAAAAAAACTCAGGCCACTTGGTTCCCCTTTTATAATTCTCAAAAGGAGAGAGAGAATTATAAAAGGCCCGGAAGGGTATCTAAACCAGGGGAGACTATTGATCTTTAAGCTGATTATATTGAAGAGTAGCAGTATTGTGTCCGCAAGCACCAAGCAAATCCTACCCTGATGTCATATGCCGTTTTTGGCCGTAGGGCCGGCCTGCCGGATTGGGAATGAGGGGAGAAAAAGATAGACCGAAACATTTTGCGGAAATCAGCGCCGGAACGGGTCGCTTCACCGGAAAGACCGAATGAATATCTTAAAATAATCAGTCCCGGTGCGGTAACTACTTGACTATTTTCCATAACCGCTTTAAAATAAAAATGTAAGCTTCTTGTCCACCATTATTGTAACTCAATATGGGCGCATAGATCAGCGGGAGATCGCTTGACTCACATTCAAGAGGTCGCTGGTTCGAAACCAGCTGTGCCCACCAAGGAAAGAGAAAATACCAAGGGTTTTGACCCTTGGTATTTTTCTTAAAGCGGTTTCTTTTTACGAAGTACTCCAGGTGAAATGATCTGGTTGGGACAAGGGAAATATGAACTAAACCAAAATTTCACCATCTTTTTTCCTGGCTTTGATGCGATCCAATAATTTGGCAACCTCTGAGGTGAACAGGGGCACCAGGCACAACCCGAACACAAACAACCAATCCATAGGGTTGAGGAGAGCCGTCTCGAAAACACCCCTCAAAGCAGGAATAAAGATCACAGAGAATTGCAGCAGGGTGGAGATGAGAAAAGCGTAAATAAGGCTTTTATTGCTGCGTATGCCTGTGGTGAAAAGCGATTGCTCCATACTTCGAAGATTAAATGAGTGAACAAGTTGGGACATCGCCATCGTCACAAAAGCCATGGTATGCGCTTCCTGGACGGTTTTTCCCCAATAGAGTGCCAACCAATAAGCCAGTAAGGAGATCCCACCAATGACAAGACCCTGAATGATGATGTTACGGCCGACCCCGCCGGCAAAAACCCCTTCCCGGGAATTGCGGGGCGGGCGGCTCATTACGCCCTTTTCAGGCGGTTCCAGGCCTAATGCCAGTGCCGGGGGACCATCCGTCACCAAATTAAGCCAAAGAATTTGCAGGGGGGTCAATGGGCTGCCCAGTCCAAAGAGAATAGAAAAAAATATCGCGGCAATTTCACCGGTATTGCAGGAAAGCAGATATTGAATTGCTTTGCGAATATTGCCATATATGGTTCGGCCTTCCTCTACGGCACTAACGATGGTTGCGTAGTTATCATCCAAGAGAACCATATCGGAAGCTTCTTTGGCAACCTCAGTCCCTGTAATGCCCATGGCAGCGCCGATATCCGCCCGCTTAAGGGCCGGGGCGTCATTAACCCCATCTCCCGTCATAGCCACCACATGGCCCTGGGTTTTCAAAGCACGGACAATCCGTAATTTGTGTTCCGGAGATACTCTTGCATAGACAGTAACTTTATTAACGGCCTCCTTCAGCGCCTCGTCATCTATTTGTTCTATCTGCATCCCGGTAAGAATCTCATCTCCGTTATGGTAGATGCCCAATTCCTTGGCGATTGCCAGGGCGGTGGCCTGGTGATCTCCCGTAATCATCACGGTTTTGATGCCGGCCTGCCGTCCTACCCGGACAGCGCCTTTAACTTCGAGGCGAGGAGGATCCTGAATGGCAAAGAATCCTACGAAGGTTAGTTTGTTTTCCGTTTCATCAGGAGCGAGGTTATCAGGAATCTGCTCCCACTGGCGGATGGCCAGCGCTAACACCCGTTGCCCTTCAGCGGCAATTGCGAAATTTACTTCCAGGATACTGTTAGAGACCTTGTCTGTTAGTTCTTCGACCCCATGATCCGTTAAAAGATGGGTACAACGGGATAAGAGAATATCCGGGGCACCCTTTGTAAATGACTTAATCTCTCCGTCAAAATTATGAAAAGTAGTCATCATTTTTCGTCCTGAGTCGAAAGGGATCTCTGCCAGACGGGGGAACTTTTGCTCGATTTCTTCTTTAAGCATACCTGCCTTGGCGGAAACTACCACCAGAGCCCCTTCCGTAGGATCCCCAATCACCTGATAGCCTTTGTCTTCCTTTTTGATACTGGCATCGCAGTTTAATACACCGCCCAGAAGTAAGAGATTAAACCTGTTATCCTTTAGCACGGAAAACAGCTTTCCTTGATTGTCCTGGAATTCACCGCTGGGAGTATAGCCCGTACCGGTTACCTGGATGTATTTGTTCATGGCATATAACTGGGTCACGGTCATTTCATTTTTTGTGAGTGTTCCTGTTTTATCGGAGCAGATATAATTTGCCACTCCCAAGGTTTCTACCGCAGGAAGCTTACGGATGATCGCATTTTTCCGGCTCATCCGGGTAACACCCAGTGCCAGAACGATGGTTACCACCGCAGGAAGCCCTTCCGGAATGGCTGCCACGGCCAGGGCAATGGCTGTCATAAACATTTCTACCATATTTTCTCCCCGAACCAGTCCGGTAAGGAATACGGCGCAAACGATCACTCCCGCAGCGATCCCCAGAGACTTGCCCAGACGGGCCAACTGCCGCTGGAGAGGAGTGGGATCAGGAGGAGTCTCCTGGAGCAGTTGGGCAATTTTACCTAACTGGGTATTCATACCTGTTTCTACCACAATCCCTTTACCCCTGCCTCCGGTAACGGTAGTGCCTTTGAAGGCCATATTCTTCCGGTCGCCAACGGAGAGATCGTCGGTACCGAGTATTCTGATATCCTTTTCTACGGGAACAGATTCCCCGGTTAGGGCTGCTTCGTTTAAGAATAAGGAAGCGGATTCAAATAATCTAAGATCAGCGGGGATGGAATCCCCGGCTTCCAACAAAACGATATCTCCAGGAACCAGCTGCCCCACATCTATCTGGGTCACACAACCATCCCGCAGCACCTTCGCATGGGGTTTCGTCATTTGCTTCAATGCTTTCAGGGCTTGCTCAGCTTTGTTTTCTTGAAATACTCCCAGGGCTGCATTCAGCACGACAATAATCAGGATGACGATGGAATCTTCCCATTCGCCCAAAAAGCCGGAGATCAATGCTGCTCCAATGAGAATTAATACGAGAACTTCTTTGAGCTGCCCGATAAACATGGATAGAAGGCTCCGGGAAGGCGGCTCCTCTAAAGTATTGGGACCATACTGATTTAAGCGATTTAAGGCTTCTTCCTGTGAAAGGCCTTGATCGGTCTGAGAAGAAAATCCTTTTGTAATCTCCTCAATCCTTTGGGCATACCATTTTCTTTCCTCCAAATTATTTCCTCCTTTTAGTCTTAGTTAAAATTCGTCAATAGGGGGCACCTTTAGGGCAGATATGCTCACCTCCTCTTCATTAAATCGGGTGCTTAAAAATAAAAAGACCTTTATCCCTTAAAAATAGAGATAAAGGTCTGGCTTTTTGCATGCGCATTTAATAAAGCCGGGCTTACGCCGAAATGTCGACTTTACCTACGGTGTGAACCGCAAGCTACTCCCCTTTAAATATGAAGTTAATTTTTTATTTAAGGATACCATAAGCAAGGAATTTGTCAAGAGTTAGAATACAGATAATTTTAATAAATCAGGTGATTGGGCACATAGAACCCCTTCTTACGGGCTTAAAAATTTTTTTAGTGGTTGCGTCACCTGATACCAGGCAAGCATAACATGTATTAGAAAACAGGGAAAGGGGCCTGTTTTTTTATGTTTTTTTCCCCGGGTTTGTGGAGAAAATAAAAAAGCATAAAAGGAGGGAAAAGAAATGGAAATTTTTTTGACCCAATTGGCGGACCCGGGGTTCTGGAGCGCCGTAATTTCAATTGGTATTATTAATCTGGTATTAAGTGGTGACAACGCGGCGGTAATTGGTTTGGCCATTCGTGATTTGCCCCGTGATTTACAAAAAAAGGCAGCAATCTACGGAGCAGCAGGTGCCATTATTTTACGGGTTGTTTTTACGATTTTTGCCACTTATTTGATATTGGTTCCCTATTTGAGCGCCTTTGGCGGTATTGTTTTAATCTGGATTACGTACAAGTTTCTTCAGCATGATGAAGGGGAAGAGAATATCAAAGCCAGCCGTGAGATTTGGCCGGCCGTCTGGACCATCGTGATTGCAGATCTTTCTATGGCCTTTGACAATGTGCTGGGGGTGGCGGGAGCAGCCCATGGAAGTGTGGGTTTGATTATTTTTGGACTGATGCTGTCCATTCCCATCCTGATTTGGGGATCCACCTGGCTGGCCGGCATGATGGGGAGATATCCGATCATTATTTATATTGGGGCGGCAGTTCTTGCGCACACGGCAGTTTCCATGATTATTCATGATCGTGCTTTGCATCTGGTCCGATATATGGGTGAAATGTGGGGAACAATCCTGCCCTGGCTGTTCGCTTTTCTCTTGTTGGTCTACGGAATAATCGAAATCAAAAAAACCTCGAAACAGCCGGCGCCAAGTTTCAAAAAAAAGTGATAGTTGCCATTTTAAAGCCTTTAATTTAAACTGTTAGTAACAGTTTTATGCTGTAATAGCAGTTCTGGAACCAGGAACTTGCGCAACAGGAGGCTTATCATGAAGTATGTGGTGATTCTAGGAGACGGTATGGCTGACTATAAATTGGCGGCGTTTGGTAACCGAACGCCGCTTCAGCTTGCCTATAAGCCCAATATTGACGGGCTGGCAAAAGCATCCGAAATGGGAATGGTGCGTACGGTTCCCGATGGTTTTGCTCCCGGAAGTGATGTGGCAAATTTAGCCGTATTAGGGTATGAGCCGGAGATTTATTATACCGGGCGGTCGCCCATTGAGGCGGTTAGTATGGGTGTGAATCTGGATGCGCATGATGTCGCCTTCCGGTGTAATTTGGTTACCTTATCCGGTGAAGACGATTATCAGGAAAAAATGATGCTGGATTATAGCTCCGGAGAGATTAGCACTGAGGAAGCCCGGGAATTGATGCATGACATTAATCAGGAGCTGGGGTCAGAGCAATTTCGTTTCTATCCCGGCATCAGTTATCGCCATTTGCTGGTCTGGGCAAATGGCCGGTTTGAATTTGACCTGACACCTCCCCACGATATTTCGGATCAAAGAATTGGCCCATATTTGCCAAAAGGTGCGGGATGCGAGGTCTTGACCGCATTTATGCGCAAAAGCCTGGCCATTTTTGCCGATCATCCGGTGAATAAAAAAAGACGGCAAAGAGGACTTAATCCAGCCACCTCCCTGTGGATTTGGGGCCAGGGTAAAAAAACCGTATTGTCGTCTTTTGCCCAAAGGTATGGGCTAGAAGGTTCGGTTGTCTGTGGGGTTGACTTGATTAAAGGGTTGGGAATTTGCGCCGGTCTTAGCGCCCCCGACGTGCCGGGAGCGACAGGAAACATTGACACTAATTTTGCGGGAAAAGCCGAGACTGCTTTGAGAGAATTAAAAGATGGGAAAGATTTTGTTTATGTGCACGTGGAAGCGCCTGATGAAGCCGGACACCACGGAAATATCGAAGAAAAAATCAAAGCCATTGAAGAGATCGATGATAAAGTGGTGGGAAGAATTTTACCCGGATTGGATGCTCTGAAGGAGGACTACCGGGTAATGATTTTACCGGACCATCCTACCCCGGTCAGCATCAGAACCCATACCGCGGAAATTGTGCCTTACATGATTTATGACAGCCGGTACCCCATCAAGGGTTCCATAGATACTTATTGTGAAGAAAACGCGTTGTCTTCCGGCAGTTTCATTAAAAACGGACCGGATTTAATGACACGATTTATTAAAGGGTGATTCTGCGTGCAGAAGCCTCTTAATCCATGGCCGGGAGGTTTTCATGACTATTTTACCAAGCAAGGAGCAGAAGGAACATTACGTTCGTGAAATGTTTGATTCCATTGCTGCCAAATATGACTTTGTGAATTCCCTGATGAGTTTGGGGATGGATCACAGGTGGCGCCGGTTTGCCGTGCACCGGGCAGAAATCCGGCCGGGCGGCGTGGCTTTAGATATCTGCTGCGGAACGGGAAAGATTACGCTGGAATTGGCAAGAAGGGTAGGACTAGAGGGGCGCGTCACAGGACTGGATTTTTCTCCCCGCATGTTGGAAGTGGCCCGTCAGGCGGTGGCAGCATCCGAGTTTAAAGAAATCATTAATCTGATCCAGGGAAATGCCCTCTGCCTCCCCTTTGAGGATAATTCTTTCGACGCCGTGACCGTAGGGTGGGGGTTAAGGAATGTTCCGGATATTTTTACCGTGGTGCAGGAAATGATGCGTGTGGTTAGACCTGGGGGAATGGTCGTCTCTCTGGATATGGCAAAACCGGAGCTGCCCGTTTTTAAACAGGCATACTGGCTCTATTTTGAAAAGATCATTCCTTTGCTGGGGAAAATTGGGGCGCACAAGGAAACGGCTTACCAGTATTTGCATCAATCCGCCCGGGTATTTCCCCACCAAAAAGAGCTGGCCCGGTTGTTTCATGAAGCAGGATTGGAGGCTGCCTGCTACCATAATCTTTGCGGTGGTGTTGTTGCCGTTGTTGAAGGTAGAAAGACACGAATTCGGTGAAATGAGATGATGAAATTGGCAGAGGCGGAAGATATGTCCCGGGGGTTTATTAAGTTTCTCGGGACGGCAGGGGCACGGGTTGTCATGTCCAAACAGTTGCGTTCCTCAGGAGGAATCTGGATCTGCTTGGGCAAGTGCCACCTTCTCCTGGATCCTGGCCCCGGCACTTTGATCAGGTGTTGGGAAGGTAGTCCTCCTTTGGACCCCACCCTGTTGGACGGAATTATCCTTTCGCACCGCCATCTTGATCATTCCGGGGACATGAATGTGATGGTGGAGGCCATGGCCGATGGCGGATTTCATCCGAAAGGACAGGTATTTGCCCCCGCGGACGTAATAGAAGGGCCGGAGCCGGTTTTATTTCAATATTTAAGGAGCTATACGAAAAAGATTAATGTGCTGCGGGCAGGGGCAGCTTTTGATCTCAAAGACATCCGCATTGAGGTTCCCGTGCGGCATCTCCATCCCGTGGAAACCTACGGAGTGAAATTGTTTTATCAGGATATCAGTATCTCCTGTATTACAGATACCAGGTTTTTCCCCGGGCTGATAGATGCTTATCAAGCGGATATTGTCATGATCAATATGACCTTTCTCAAACCCTTTCACAGTGAAAAGGCTTTTCACCTGTCCGCTGAGGAAATATTACCCTTAATCTCTTGTCTGAAGCCCAAGGCTGTCCTTCTTACCCACTTCGGCAAACGGGTGATCGAGGCGGGTCCGGAAATGATCGCCGGGCAGTTGGCAAAGGAAACAGGTGTTTCGGTAATCGCGGCAAAAGACGGAATGATGTTCAATTTTTGAAAAGGAGTAAACGATGTCGGTAAGGGGAAATATCGAAGGTCTTTCTCAGGTGATGATCCAAAGGCTGGAATCTTCATATGATATAACCGTAGAACGAGGTCAGGTGATCAACGTTCAGTTGGCCCAAGAAATGGCAGCTATTACCCATGCCACCAATAAAGAAATCGCGGTATACCTGGACCGGCGCGGGAAAGTGCTTCATGTGGCTGTTGGTAATGGGGATACCGTCCCTCTGGATGAGATTTCCGTCCGGAGAGGGCACCGGCGCCTGAGTGGGGTCCGCTGTATTCATACCCACCCGGGGGAAGACGGCGACCTGAGTCCGGCGGACTTAGCCGCTTTGGAAATCATGAGATTTGACTGTATGGTTGCTTTGGGTATTCTCAAAAACGGGTCCATCGGCACGATCGGGTTAGGTTTTCTGGAATTAAAAGCGTCCGAACCGGTGACCCGAAAAATGGTTTTGACCGGTTTGAGGGAATTGACAGAATACGATTATCTGACTGACGTGGAAGAGATCGAGAAAAGTGGGGATCCCTTATTTCCTGTTGACCAAAAGTCGGTCCAGGAAAAAGCCCTTTTGGTTGCTCTCCAAACAGAAAAAGACAACCAAACCACGCTGGAATCCTTGCATGAGTTGGCACAGCTGGCTGTCTCGGCCGGTCTTGCGGTGCTGGGGAAGGATCTTCAAAAAAGAAGCCGGCCGGATGCTGCGACCTATATTGGCCAGGGAAAAGCGCAGGAAATTCAGCTGGCGGCTCAGGCACAGGGTGCGGATGTGGTTATTTTTGATGATGAGCTGTCGCCGGCCCAGCAAAGAAATTTGGCAGAACTGATCGGAGTCAAGATTATTGACCGGACCATGTTGATTTTGGATATCTTTGCCCAAAGGGCATGGAGCAATGAAGGAAAGCTTCAGGTGGAATTAGCGCAACTGAAGTATTTGCTGCCCCGCCTCACCGGGCAGGGTACGGCTCTATCTCGTTTGGGAGGAGGCATTGGCACCAGAGGCCCCGGTGAAACCAAGCTGGAAGTGGATCGGAGACGGATCAGAAAGCGCATTTCCGATTTGGAACACCGCTTAGAGACGGTGCGTAAGGTCCGGAACATCCACCGCCGGCGTTGGGAAGCAATGGAGTTGCCGGTGGTCGCTTTAGTAGGTTATACGAATGCAGGCAAATCTTCTATCATGAATTGTCTGACCGGGGCGGGCGTGTTGGTGGAAGACCAATTGTTTGCCACCCTTGATCCCACGACCCGGATTGTGGAATTGCCTGGTCACCGGTCCTTCCTCCTCACAGATACGGTTGGTTTTATTCGAAAACTGCCTCATCATCTGGTGGCGGCTTTTCGGGCTACTTTGGAAGAAACCATGGAGGCTGGTCTTTTATTGCATGTGATTGATGGAAGCAATGATCAGGTAGACGAGCATATTTTAGCGGTGCATCAAGTTTTAACGGATCTGGGTGTCATGGGAAAACCGATGATTTCTGTGATTAATAAAATTGATTTAATCGATAGCGATGGGACTTTGGCGCGCTTACTGCACAGAGTGGATCACGGGGTGGCTGTGTCTGCCCGGAAAAAGATGGGCATAGACCAATTGCTGCAACAGATTGGGGAAATGCTTCCCCAACCCTTAACACTGATCAGAGTCTTGATTCCTTTTAAAAAAGCTTCTTTGGTTACGGCGCTTCATGATTATGGCCGAGTGATTAACGAAAGATATTCTGCCGAAGGAATTGAAATGGAGGCATATGTGGATCAGCGCATGAAGGGTATGCTGGAACGAGAAGGACTCCTTACGGACTAAAAGCACAAATCAGTGCTTTTTTTCTTCTTCTTTCGGGAATCTTAATGAGGAAACCAAATAAATATACAAGGAGTCATGCTTTTGTGGCAAACACAATCTATTTTTTAGGCGCAGGAGCCTCAAGAGAAGCCGGAGTTCCTACGCAAAAAGAGATTTGGGAACAGATTGAGGCCGTAGGGCAAAAAACAGGAGAACAGAGAATTTGCACCCTGCTGGATTTTGCCGTCTATCTAAACTTTGGCCAACCGGGCCAAAAGGTGGCTGTTGATACGGCGGAACTGTTAACCCTCATCGACCTGGCTTTAGAACAGAATGTTTCTGTAGGAAAATACCAGGTGGAGGATTTGCGGAGCATTCGGGAGACTTTGATTCGGGTCATATGCAAAATTTTAGAGGCATCGGTGAAACCGGAACGATTAGATGTTTTTGCCGGATTTTGCACAAGATTAGCGCAGGAAGATACCATTATTTCGTTGAATTATGATACGGTGATAGACCATATCCTTACTTCCTTTGTAGGCCAGGTAACCTATGGATTTAACTTTGCTGCCCAATTGGGAGAGGGAAGCGGTAAGAAAAGCAAAGGGACACAGCTGTTGTTAAAGCCTCATGGTTCGTTAAACTGGCGGTATTGCAGCCGGTGCAACAATATTTATCTCCTGGCCGGTGAAAAAAGCGACTGTTTTGACGGTCCGGATCAGAGGTGTCCGGCTGATGAGCATCCTCTTCTAGCCGTAGTTGTTACGCCATCTTACCGGAAACAGTTTTTAGTTCCCCAATTGCATGATGTTTGGATGCAATGTTTCCACCAGATTAAAAATGCGGATGTGATTAACTTTGTGGGATACTCTTTTCCTCCCGGGGATGTTCATATCATTCACCTGATCAAAAGGGCGGTTTTGGCCGGAGAAAAAAGGCCGGTGATAAATGTCATTTCCCGGGATTCCCAGGGCATGGTTTTTGACCGCTGCCAGAACATTTTTGCCGGTTTTAAATATTTTCAGACTTCTTTTGGTCATTATTTTTGTGATATGATTAATTAAGGAAATAAATCACTCCGGTGGAAAATAAAGAGTGAAAACTCAACCAGGGGAAACGGTGAATTATGGATATTCTCGCCGTGATTAAAGAAAAGATAAATAAAAAAGAATGGATGCACTTTGTTTACCAGGAGCCCGACGGCATGATCAGATTTTATGCTGTTTTGCCCTATCTGCTCGGGCAATCCTTTTTTCAAGGCCTCACAGAGAAAGGAACCGCTTCTTTTCAGATTTCTAATGTGCTTACCGTCCAACCGCCCACAGAGAAAGTTTCCTGGCGCTTGATTTGCCGGAAAACCAGTTTGATTATTTTTCCCGGTAAGCCGGGAGCCGCCTTCTTTTATGATTTGTCGGAAAAAGAAAAGAATCTTTTAATGCAGGCCTTTTTTTCCCGCCGGGTGATCATGATCGGTGATTTTATTTTTTTGCAGCAGGGAGAGAAATAATGTACGATTATCATTTGCACTCCACCAATTCGCCCGATGGTCGCTTATCCATAGAGGAAGTATGTGAGCTGGCTATCCAAAAAGGATTTAAAGAAATTGCTTTTACCGAGCATTTGGATTATGACTGTCCCGGTCACATCGATTTGTTATTGGATTATGAAAAATATTCCGAAGAGATCGACCGGGCCAGAGAAAAATATTTTGGCGCTCTAAATATTGTCAAAGGCTTGGAAATGGGGCTCCAGCCTCAGGTAATGGAGAGGAACAGGGACTTTGTCAGGAAAAATCCTTTTGATTTTATCATTGGCTCGGTCCACCACATTGACGGCTTGCAGCTGTTTAACGGGGATTTTTGCCAGGGCAAGCGGCGTGAGGAAGCCTATCGAAGCTATTTGCAGGAAGTGGACCGGCTGGTGGAGACATTTGCTGATTTTCATGTTTTAGGGCATATGGATGTGATCCGCCGGTATCCCGGATTTGATGATCGGACCATCAGCACACGGGAATATGCCGATTTAATCGACAGCATCCTGAAGAAGTTGATCCGTTCCCACCGGGGCATAGAAGTCAATTCATCCGGATTCAGATTTAAATTGGCGGACACATTACCTACGCTAGATGTGGTAACCCGCTACCGGGAATTGGGCGGAGAAATTATCACGGTGGGGTCAGACGCCCACCGGACAGACGCCGTGGGCTATAAAATTGAGGAGGCTTATCAGGTATTGAAAACCAGCGGCTTCAATTATGTCTGCCTTTTTAGAAACGGAGCGCCAATAAAGGTTCCCCTACCTGTCTAAACGCGAAAGAACCCTAAACAGAGAATTGGTTCCGGGTTCTTTTCCATCAGTTTTAACAGGATCTTAACAATAAATTAAAGGAAAAACCGCTTTTTTATGGAACAATTGCTTTAAAACGATATTAATTATTAGGGTGGGAGAAATGCAGAAAATATTAATTGTCGATGATGAAGAAAATATTGTCAGCCTGATCGAATACAATTTAAAAAATGCCGGTTTTCAGACGATTGCAGCATATGATGGCCGTAAAGCTGTGACGATGGCCCGTGAGCAAAGGCCCGATTTGATTGTTCTGGATGTGATGCTGCCGGGAATGGATGGCTTTGATGTGGTACGGGAACTAAGAAAAGAAAGTAACGTGCCGGTTTTGATGCTCACAGCGCGGGCGGAAGAATTCGACCGGGTCTTGGCTTTGGAGCTGGGGGCAGACGATTATTTAATTAAACCCTTTAGTACCAGGGAATTGGTTGCCCGGGTAAAAGCCATCCTGCGCAGGGTCACCAGTGAACCCCGGGAGGAGGAAAAAGCCGTGATCAAGGCCGGCCCCATTACCGTCGATGTGGAGAGACACGAGGTCCATGTGGATGAGAAAGAAATTCAGCTTACGGCGAAAGAATATGAATTGCTAAAGCTTTTGGTCACCAACCGGGGCAGGGTTTTTTCCCGGGAAAAATTGCTGGAGCAGTTGTGGGATTATGATTATTTTGGCGATACCCGCACCATTGATGTGCACATGAGACACCTGCGGGAGAAAATTGAGCAGGATTCCGCTAATCCCCGTTATTTAAAAACTATCCGGGGTGTAGGGTACAAGTTTGAGGAGTGATCATATGTTGCGGGTGTTTCGGGGGATTAGAGGCAGAATCATTTCCACTTATCTTTTTTTAATCTTAATATCCATGGCCGTACTGGGCATCACCTTAATCTGGATGCTGCAGAACTACTTGTTGTCAAATCTAGAAAGTAACATGGCAAATCAGGCCGGTTTAGTGTCAAATCTGATTTCTGATCCCATTGCCCTTGGCGAATTTGACCAGGTTGACGCCCAGATCAAGGATTTGGGCAGGACCCTCCAGGCCAGAATCACCATCGTTTTGCCCAACGGCAAAGTAGTGGGGGACTCTCAATTTAATCCTTCGAATATGGAAAACCATGGTCACCGGCCGGAAATCCAAAAGGCCCTGCACAAAGAGGTGGGCGAGTATGTCAGGGTGAGCAGCACGGCCGGATTGGAAACCATGTATGTGGCGGTACCCATTGAAGCGCAAGGTCAAGTGGTGGGTGTGGCCCGAATCTCCCATCCTCTCCAAGAAATCAAGCACACTTTTCTAAAACTGCGGGGAATCCTGTTTACAGGAATTATTATTGCCACCTTTATCGCCGTTTTATTAAGTTTAAAACTGGCCAAGGGATTCACGGAGCCCATTGAAAGTATTAGTGCAGGAGCCCGTAAAATTACCGCGGGCGATTTAGATGCCCGGGTGTACTCTAGTTCCAGGGACGAATTGGGAGAATTAGGGAGTACCATTAATTATATGACGCAGACTTTAAAAGAACACATTGATGAAATATCCCAGGAAAAGAGCCGTTTGGAAAACATTTTGCACACCATGGTCAGTGGGGTCGTGGTCCTGGATAATCACGGATTGGTGCGCATTGTCAATCCGGCTGCGGAAGAAATGTTTGGCATCAGCGCTGTGACCTCCGAGGGAAAACATAATCTGGAGGTAATCCGCCACTTTGGCTTAAACAATCAGATTGAAAAATGTCTCATTTCGGAAAAAATCATTGAATATGAGTTTTCCCTTCGTTTTCCGGAAGAAAGGGTGATTCAGTGTTACATTGCACCGGTCTACCGGGACAAAAAGATTAGTGGAATTACCCTGGTGTTTCACGATATTACCAAACTGCGCAAACTGGAACAGATGCGCGCGGATTTTGTGGCCAATGCCTCCCATGAACTGAGGACACCCCTGACGGTGATCAAGGGATATGTGGAAACTTTGTTAAACGGAGCCTTAGACGACCGGCAGGTGAGCGAGAAATTTGTCACGGTGATCGACGAGGAAGCTGACCGTTTGAAAAGGCTGGTAGATGAACTGCTAACCCTGTCCCAACTGGAATCCAATCGACAGGAAGCAGAAGAGCCTGTGCTGGTATTGGGGATTATTACATTAGTGGCCGAGGAAATGAGGCAACGTTTCCAAGAAAAACAAATTGCTCTGGAATTAAATCTTCCCGGCGTTGTTCCCCAGGTGAAGGCGAATCCGGACCGGGTGAAGCAAATTTTGGTTAACCTGCTGGATAATGCCTTAAAATATACACCTTACGGAGGCAGGGTGACGGTAGGGGCGGAGGAAGAAGAAAACTTTGTCAGAATATGTGTGCAAGACACCGGGATGGGAATTCCTTCTGAAGATTTGCCCAGAATATTTGAGCGCTTTTACCGGGTGGATAAAGCGAGAAGCAGGCAAATGGGAGGTTTTGGACTGGGTCTTTCCATTGTCAAGCATATGGTGGAAAATATGGGAGGAAGTATTCGGGTGGAAAGCACCCTCAATGAAGGAAGTACTTTTTGGTTTACCCTGCCTAAGTATGAAGCGGTTGGTTAAGAAAAGGTTAATTCGGGGTAAATATTGCGAAAAAAAGAGGCGGCAGCCTCTTTTTTCTTAACCTATTCTTAACAAAGCGGTAATACTAGATTTACACAGGCGCGGTAAAGTGTATTCAGATCAAAATTTACCAAAAAATTTAAAGGAGGAACTTAAGTACATGTTTTCGAAGAAGTTGGGAAAATTTGCTTTACTATGCTTATTGATGGTAGCTTTGGTGGCAGCCGGATGCGGCCAGAGTGGGGATCAGGATGCCACCCAAAATGATACCCAGGAAGAAGAACAAGGTACAGAAACTTTATCGGGAAATATTCAATTAGCAGGATCCACCTCTGTGCAACCCTTAGCGGAAGAGTTGGCCAATGTATTTATGGAAAAGAACCCCGGTGTTAAAATTGATGTCCAGGGCGGAGGTTCCGGCGCCGGAATTAAGGCTGCTGCTGAGGGAGTTGCCAACATCGGCATGTCTTCTAGAGAATTGAAAGAAGATGAGGGCGGATTAGGGCTTGTGCCCACAGTCATAGCCAAGGACGGGATTGCCGTGATCGTAAATTCTGCCAATAAAGTAGAAGGTCTTACCAAGGATCAGATTAAAGGCATCTTTACCGGTGAAATTACCAATTGGGAAGCTGTAGGCGGAGACAGCGCCCCCATCGTTGTGATCAACCGTGAAGAAGGTTCCGGAACCAGAGATGCTTTCCAAGAGCTGGTACTAGGGGCAGATGCTAAGTTTACGGACAGCGCCGCCATTCAAAACTCTACCGGTGCAGTCAGAACCGCTGTTTCCAGTGACGCCAATGCTGTCGGTTTTATCTCCCTGGGCTCCCTGGATGATTCTGTGAAAGCGGTCAAAGTTGACGGCGTGGAAGCTTCCGAAGAGAATGTGATCGCCACCACTTATACCATTTCCCGTCCCTTTCTGTTCTTGACGAAAGGGGAACCTACCGATTTAGCCAAAGCATTCACGGATTGGGTTCTGAGTGCGGAAGGCCAGGAAGTAGTTGGGGAAGAGTTTATTGCCATCAATTAAGTGATCCCAAGAGCAACAGGAGATAATCGCCGGATAGGTTGAAAAGCCGGGGTGGCCCAGCCACCCCGATTTTGCCTGTCTGGAAGTAAAAAAACATGGGGGTATTAATTCCAAGGTTTGATTACTCCTTTGGTAAATAAGAAACGAAAACGCCGGAGGATGTTACAATGGCAAACAAAACAAAAGAAAAAGTTATTGAAAAAACGTTATTTTGTGCGGCTTTGGCCCAGGTTTTAGTGATTATTTTGATTGGCTTCTTTGTTTTTAAAGAAGGGCTGCCGGTGATGGAGAAATATGGCATCTTTCATTTCCTTTCCGGAGAAATATGGAATCCTACGAAACAAATTTACGGCATTTATCCCATGATCATTGGGACCTTTGTGGTGACCTTGGGCGCTTTAGTTCTGGGCGTACCTTTAGGCGTTGCCACAGCAATTTTTTTGGCTGAAATCGTATCCGAAAAAACCGGGCGCTTTTTCCGTCCTGCCATCGAGCTGCTGGCCGGCATCCCCTCAGTGGTTTATGGTTTATTTGGGATGGTTTTGGTGAAAAATGTTATTCTTTATATTGAACGCCACTTTCTCAGCAATTTCTTACCACCGGAATACCAATGGGGCTACAGCATTTTAACAGCCTCCATCATTCTTGCCGTAATGATTTTGCCCACGATTATTAACATCTCGGAAGATTCCATCCGCAGTGTCCCCATAGAATACCGGGAAGGCAGCCTGGCGCTGGGCGCCACCCACTGGCAAACAATAGCGAAAGTTTTGCTCCCGGCTGCTCGTTCCGGCATATTGGCTGCCATCGTACTGGGGATGGGAAGGGCCTTAGGAGAAACCATGGCAGTGATTATGGTGGCAGGAAATACCGTAGAAGTACCTGCTTTGTCCTTGTGGGGTATTTTTGCCCCGGTGCGGACCTTGACAGGAAATATTGCCTTAGAAATGGGCTATGCCGGACCTGAGCATCAGCAGGCCTTATTTGCCACCGGAATTGTGCTGTTTGTGTTTATTATGATTTTAAACCTGATTGCCGGCCGGATTGCCCGGAAAGGGGTGAATGAAACCTAATGACTGTGAAGCAGCAGGAAAAGATCGCCCGATTTTTCTTATGGACAGCGGCCACCATTACCGTAGGTTTTCTCTTTTTGATTATTGGTTATATCGTTAAAGAGGGTATTGGCGTGGTGAACCTTAATTTTTTGCTTGATGTTCCTAGAAAAATGGGGGCAAAGGGAGGGATTTTCCCTTCCATCCTCGGCACCCTGTATTTAATCGCTGCTACCTTGGTTTTTGCCATCCCCATTGGGGTGGGGGCAGCTATTTATCTCAATGAGTATACCAGGGAAGGGAAAATAACCCGGCTGATTCGATTCGGTACCGAGGCTTTGGCAGGTATTCCTTCCATTATTTTTGGCTTATTCGGCTTTGCTTTTTTTGTCATTCTTTTGCGGCCGATCACAGGAGGGTGGTCCATCCTATCCGGCTCTTTAACGGGGGCCATTATGGTTCTGCCGACGATTGTCCGGACATCGGAAGAAGCGTTGAAAACTGTTCCCTTGACATACAGGGAAGGAAGCCTGGCTTTGGGTGCAAGCAAGTGGCAAACAGTAAGCAAGGTGGTGCTTCCGGCCGCAATTCCGGGAATATTAACAGGGATTATTTTAGCCATTGGGCGGGTAGTAGGGGAAACGGCAGCTTTGCTTTTGACCCTGGGAGGAACCCTGTTGATGCCCCATTCCCTTTTTGACGGGGCCCGGACCATGTCAATGCATTTATATATGGTGGCCATGGAAACCGGTGCCATGGAGATGGCTTTTGGCACGGCAGTTGTATTAATTATCACCATCCTGATCATCAACACGGCGGCCGGGTTTTTACGCAAAAAGCTGGAACTTAGCTCAGGCAGGAGGTAAAAGTAATGGGGAAAATAGATATCACCAATCTGAATTTATTTTACGGTAGTTTTCAAGCTTTGATCAATATTAATTTTACGATTAAAGAAAAGGGAATTACCGCATTAATCGGACCGTCCGGCTGCGGAAAGTCTACCTTTTTGCGCGTGCTGAACCGGATGAATGACCTGATCCCGTCGGTAAAAGTGGAAGGCCAGGTGCATATGGATAATCAGGATATTTATGATAAGTCGGTTGATGTGGTAGAATTAAGAAAAAAGGTGGGGATGGTGTTTCAAAAGCCGAATCCTTTTCCCATGAGTATTTTTGATAATGTTGCTTACGGCCCCAGAATCCATGGGATCAAAGAAAAGAAACGGTTGGAAGAGATTGTGGAAAGAAGTTTAAAACTTGCTGCTCTTTGGAATGAGGTGAAAGACAGGCTGCACAGCGGCGCCCTAGGTCTTTCAGGGGGGCAGCAGCAAAGGTTGTGTATTGCCCGGGTGTTGTCGGTGGAGCCGGAAGTATTGCTCATGGACGAACCTACATCTGCTCTCGACCCGATTTCTACATTGAAAGTGGAAGAATTGGCCCAGGAATTAAAAGAAAAATATACCATTGTCATCGTTACCCATAATATGCAGCAGGCCGCCCGGATATCCGATCATACCGCCTTTTTCTTGAACGGGGAAATGATTGAATTTGGGGAGACTGATTTTATTTTTACCAAACCACGGGATAAAAGGACAGAGGATTATATTACGGGACGATTTGGATAAAGGAGGGAACAGTATGACACGGGAGACTTTTCAGGCCCAGTTAAAAGACCTGCAGCAGCAAATTTTACGCATGGGCAGTTTGGTGGAGGAAGCCATTGCCAATTCGGTGGCTGCCCTGAAATTGCAGGATACGGTTTTGGCCCAAAAAATTATTGATGAGGATGACATCATCGACGATTTTTATGCCAAAATTGAGGATCAATGCCTGAAACTTATTGCTACCCAGCAGCCCATGGCGAAAGACTTGCGTAAAATTATCACCGGCCTGAAAATAATCGGAGATTTGGAACGCATGGCAGATCATGCGGTGGATATCTCTAAAATTGCTCTGCAAATTTCTCATGAGCCGCTGATAAAGCCTTTGATTGACATTCCCCGCATGTCGGAATATGCGCAAAAAATGGTTAAACACTGTTTGGATGCGTATGTAAAAGAAGATACAAACCTGGCCAACAGTGTTGGTCTTGACGATGATTTGGTCGATCACCTGCACAGGCAGATTTTTCGCGAATTATTAACTTACATGATGGAAGATCCTCGCACCATTAAACAGGCGACCCACTTGCTTTTTGTCAGCCGTTACCTGGAACGTATTGCGGACCGGGCCACGAATATCGGTGAAGCGGTGATTTATTTAGTTACCGGAGACAGAACGGACATCAATAATTAGATTGGTACCGCCAAGGGACAGACGGGGGAACGGTTCTTCGAACTGAAAATGAGATCGAAGAACCGTTCCCCCGTCTGTCAGGGTAATCTGTTTATCCGGCTGCCTGGCCATGGCGAGATAAATTAAATATTCTAAAGGACTGGCACCAACTTCCGGCCTCATGAATATAATAGATCAAGGATAGGAGGGGAATGCCGTGTCCGATTTTAATCATTTTATGCGCAACAAATTTTTTGGTTTATTCGGACGTGTGAAGTGGATTGCCTTTTTAATTGAGCTCCGGGTTTTGGGTAGATTACTGGTTGTCATAGCGACGATTTTCCTGTTTTTGTATGCCTTGTTTTTCCCTCAGTTTTGGATTATTTTGATTCTTTTTTGGCTGTTCTTAGCCTTACTTGCCATGTGTTGCGGTTTATAGCATGAATCATATGGGTGGTTACTGAAATGTAACCGCTTTTTTGCGCATCAGAGAACAAGGCAACGAAGAAGCGACAAGTGACCCCGTGTCTTGTTGGATCTATCATGTGAAAGGAGGGGGTCACTTTGCTACGGGTGGTTGTGGTAGGCGGAGGTTGGGCGGGCTGCGCTGCTTCCCTGACCGCTAAAAAGGCCGGGGCCGATGAAGTACTTTTAATTGAGCGGTGCGACATGCTGTTAGGTACCGGCTTGGTAGGCGGTATTATGAGAAATAACGGCAGGTATACTGCAGCTGAGGAAGGGATAGCGATGGGCTGCGGGGAGCTTTTTGAAGTGGCGGATCATGTGTCCCGTCATAAAAATATTGAATTCCCCGGACATAAACATGCCTTCCTTTATGATATTACCGCGATCGAACCGGCTGTGAAAAAGAAATTATTATGTTACGGGGTTGATGTTCTAACGGAAACCCGCATCACAGACATCAAAAGAGCCGGACAAGCCATCACAAGTGTGATCACAGCACAGGGACGAGAAATCCCGGGGGATATTTTTGTGGAAACGACAGGGACAGCCGGACCGGCAGGTAATTGCGCCAAGTTTGGTAACGGCTGTGTGATGTGTATTTATCGCTGTCCTACTTTCGGGCCCCGGGTGAGCATTGCGGGGAGAGCAGGGATCAAAGAAAAAATGGGCGTAAATACGGATGGTTCAACCGGTGCCATGAGTGGTTCCTGTAAACTGCACAAAGAATCATTATCTGATGATATTATACGCGAACTTCAGCAAAAAGGTGTGGTAGTCCGGCCAATTCCGGAATTTTTGAAAAAAGGAGACAAAATGCTGGCGCGCAAAGCATGCCAGCAATACGCCGGAAAAGATTTTGCCGATAATGTGGTTCTTTTGGATACCGGGCACGCCAAGTTGATGTCCCCTTATTTTCCCTTGGAATTATTAAGACAAGTTCCCGGGTTTGAAAAAGCCCGGTTTGAGGATCCTTACTCAGGTGGAATCGGCAATTCCATCCGCTTTCTCGCCATTTCGCCTGTCAACCGTTACCTGCAGACGAAAGGATTGGAAAACCTTTTTTGTGCCGGGGAAAAAGCCGGCCCCCTGGTTGGTCACACAGAAGCCATTATTACCGGCTCTTTGGCCGGCCATAACGGAGTACGGCAGGCAAAGGGATTTCCCTTAATCAAGATTCCGGAGACTTTAGCCTGTGGGGACATTTTGGATCAGGTGAATAAAGCTCTGGAAACGGAGGAAGGATTAGCAAAAAGGTACACTTTTTCCGGCGGACTGTATTTCCAGAGGATGCAAGAGAAGGGGACCTATTCTACGGACCGGGAGGAAATAAAACGGCGGGTGGACCAATCCGGGATGATGGGTATCTTTGATGGGCCAATCCGATAGATAACTTAGCAAAATTATCGAAAAATTAAAAATCTTTTGTATATACTGGTAATAATCATCCACTCTATAGTATAATACATAAAAATAGGGGGGTGATAGTTTGAAAATTACATTTTTAGGGCATTCTTGTTTTTTTATTGAAGGAAATAAAAAACTGATTATTGATCCTTTTTTAACGGGTAATCCGGCAGCCGCCAAAAAAGCAGAAGAAATTGAAACAGATTATATATTGGTTTCCCATGGACATGGCGACCATTTAGGCGATGCCGTTAAGATCGCTGAGCGGACAAAAGCACCCATTATTGCGCCCAATGAATTAGCCTTTTTTTGCAGGCGGCAAGGGGTATCGGTGCATCCCATGCATATTGGGGGAGCCTATAAATTTGACGGGGTGCGGGTGAAATTGACCCAGGCCTGGCATGGTTCGGGGTTTGTGGATGACAATGCGATTTCCTTTACCGGAAATCCCTGCGGTTTTCTGATTTGGATGGATGACAGATGTCTCTATCATTCAGGTGATACCGGATTGTTCGGGGATATCAACCATGTGATTGGGCGATACAATAAAATAGATGTGGCCTTTTTGCCCATCGGAGATAATTTTACCATGGGGCCGGAAGACGCCGTCATTGCTGCGGAATGGCTAAAAGCCCGCATGGTGGTCCCCATGCATTACAATACCTGGCCCGTCATTAAACAGGATCCGGAACTGTTTAAAAAACAGGTGGATGCAAAAACCCAAAGCAAATGCTTAATATTGAACCCGGGAGAAAATTTTGAGTTTTAAAAAGCGCAACGATGTTGCGCTTTTTTGATAAGTATTTTATCTTTTTTGGGGCACAATAGATCTGACATACATTTTAGGAGGTGAATGAGTTGGGCAACGTAAAATGTGTTGTGGAAGAATGTAAATATAACAAGAATCATTTATGCCATGCTGGGGGCATTGAAGTCCGTTCCAGCGGGGATATGTCTGTCGAGACTTCAGATGGGACTGCCTGTGAAACCTTTGCGCCTAGGGAATAGAAGCCAAGTTGGTCAGGTTAAAACCGGGAGTCTCCCGGTTTTAACCTATCAGCCCCAATAAGTTTTTTTGTATGAATTGCCGAACGCCATTTTTCTTACTTTCCCGAACCCAGGTGCCCCGGGGCCAGAAGAAATCCGCAGGATTTTCGTAAATAGGAAGGTATAGACGGGTTTATCCCGAAATATTTTTAGAGAAACAGCCCTTATTCCGGGAGGTAGAGAAAAAGGATGCTGCGCCAAATCATACACGTGGATATGGACGCTTTTTTTGCCTCGGTAGAGCAGCGTGACCACCCCGAATTTGCAGGAAAACCGGTTGTCGTAGGGGGAAAACCGGAAACCCGGGGCGTAGTGGCTGCTGCTTCCTATGAGGCACGTAAATTTGGGGTTCGTTCTGCGATGGCCATGGCCTTGGCGGTTAAAAAATGCCCTGATCTGATCATTGTGCCCCCCCGCCATCATGAATATGAACGGGTCTCCCGGAGTATTATGGAGATTTTCTATCAATTTACTCCTTTGGTGGAGCAGATCTCAATTGATGAGGCTTTTCTGGATGTAACAGGCAGTCTCGGCCTCTTTCAAACGGCAGAAAATATTGGCCGTACCATACAACAGAAAATCTGGCAGGTTCATGCTTTAACCGCGTCCGTAGGTATCGGCCCCAACAAATTTGTGGCCAAGCTGGCCTCGGATTTTCATAAGCCTCAAGGGTTTACCATGGTCCATCCGGATCAGGTAGCCTCTTTCTTAGATCCTTTAATTGTTCATACTATTTGGGGAATCGGAGAAAAAACAGCATTAACTCTCAATAAACTTGGCATCAAAACGGTCGGTGATGCCAAGAGCTTGTCCCTGACCCGTTTAGAAGCTTTATTTGGGAAACAGGGAAAGCAGATTTTTTATCTTTGCCGGGGAATCGACGAGCGTCCTGTAGTCCCGGAACATGAGGCAAAATCATTAGGAAAAGAAATTACATTTTCCCAAGATATTATTGACGTGTCTTATTTATTTTCCATCGCCGGCAAATTGGCAGATCAGGTCGGATTGCGATTAAGAAAAGGGTCGAAACAGTGCCGGACGGTCACGCTTAAATTAAGATACTGCGATTGGGAGACTATTAGCCGCAGTCATACTTGCACAGATCCTACAAATTTAACGAAAACAATTTACCAAAATATTTCTTTATTAATCAAAAAAGAGCTGCCTCTAAAAAAGCCTGTCCGTTTGCTTGGCGTATCTGTATCTAATCTTTGCTCTGAAAATGTGCAGCAGCAATCTCTTTTTGGGGCACAGGATGTGCGCGAAGCGGAACTCACGAAAGTAACCGATCACTTAAAAGAAAAATACGGAGAGATGGCAGTCGTCCCGGGATCCGTTCTTTACGGCAAAAAAACGAATTTCCGTAAAATGGATTAGGCTGCCTGCTTTTTGCATATTAAATTGCTTTTTCATCCATACTATACAGGAAGATAAATTGGGGACATTCCTCGGCAGGATAGGAATGCCTGATATAGAGGTGTGTTCCCTAACATTATTAAGGAGGTAAAAAGATGGAACCGTCTGTTTATGATTTTTTAGCCAAATCCTTATTGAACGAACAAGAACTAGTACGGGATTATCAAAGATTCTCCATGAAAGTGGACGATCCTGAAATTGCTAAAAACTTTCGGCATTGGGCGGAAGAAGATGGTTTAAGGGCCAATAAGATAGAGGAGTTTATCCATAAAATACAGAGCCATAAAAGTTAAAACCCGGTTGAGCGGGTTTTAACTTTTTCAGGAGGGAGCCTTATGTTTTTAGGATGCCCATTGTGTAACGGAGTCACCACTCCCGGACCCTGTGAGATTTGCGGAACACCCATGGAAGATTTAGGTATGGTGGAGGATTATGCCGGACCTTATAGTCCTTACCAGGATGGAGAGCTAATTGAACTGGAGCACAAGAGAAACCATAAAAGCACTTTGATCTGTATTCATTTAATCTACTGTCCTACCTGCAAATATGACGATTATTTAGAAGTGCCTATTTAAATGTATATAATTACCAAAATAAACCTGCCATTTTGGGAAATAATATTCCATGGGTCCTATGAAAAATATAAAAAAAGAGGTGCGAAAAATGAGAGTGGAAAAAAGTGATGCTATTACCCGGGTAAAATGTGTCGTAAACACCTGCGAATATTATCAAAGCGGGGATCATTGCACAGCGTCAAAAATTGAAATTCAGCCTCAGAATGCATCCGATACCCAGGATACCGACTGTGCCACTTTTGTTACCAGACGCTAGCTGTTTTTTAGTGGACGAATAAAAAAGGAGGTAATTTTGATGTCCCAACAACTTTCTCAAAAGGATTTACTGTATCTTACCGACCATCTGGACATTGAAAAACAACAGGTCCAGATGTTTACTGAGTCAGCCAATCAATGCAGTGATCCTCAATGCAAACGTATGTTTCAAGACATTGCCAATATGCATCAAAGACATTTTGACACTTTAAGCAAGCATATCAGCAGCGGAAGAATGATGTCATAACTATTGAGCAAAGAAAAAGGAGGGAAAACAAATGCCTCGAAATGATAAGTCTATTGCCCATGAATGTTTACTGCATCAAAAATATCTGGCCGATTCTTATACCGGTATGGCAAGGGAAACGGCATGCGACAGTTTGTTTAGCGATGTGATGAAGATCTGTCAGGAAGAACTGCAGGCGAACCATCAAATCTTTAATTTTATGAACCAACAAGGCTGGTATCAAGTTCAAAATGCGGACCAGACCCAGATTTCCAAGGCACAAAGCCAGGTTCAACAAATGCAGACAATGATGTAATTTATAGAAATAAATGGCTGAAAAAATCGCAATGATGATTGCGATTTTTTCATGTTTACATCGAAGAATAATGGGTATACCATATGTACAGGAGGTATGGTTGTAATACAAAATAAAACGAATCTACGGGAGAAAAGCATGAATGAAAAGGAGAAGCAAGAGGCCATTTTAGATATTCTGGAAAATACTTATGCCAATGCCACTACGGCGTTAAATTTTTCTACTCCTTTTGAACTGATGGTGGCTACGATCCTGTCCGCTCAAACCAATGATAATCAGGTGAACAGAATTACACAGGATTTATTTCGCAGGCTTAATACGCCCCAGCAGTTTGCCGAACTGGAACAAGAGGAACTGGAACAATCTATCAAAACATGCGGTCTATATAAAAATAAGGCAAAGAATATTATTGCTGCATCCAAAATGATTATGGAACGCTTTGGGGGGATGCTGCCCAGAACAAGAGAAGAACTAATGACGCTTCCCGGCGTAGGCAGGAAAACCGCCAATGTCATTTTAAGCAATGCCTTTGGCGTACCCGCACTAGCTGTGGATACCCATGTTTTTCGGGTAGCCGGGCGGCTAGGTTTAAGTACCGCGAAAACGCCGGATGAGACGGAACAACAATTAATAAAATTAATCCCCCCGGAAAAATGGGGGAATGCCCACCACTGGTTAATTTGGCATGGACGTAAAATTTGCACTGCAAGGAATCCCAAATGCCAGGCGTGCCCGGAGGCCAGCCTTTGCCCGTCATGTAAAGACAGAGAGGAGATAGATCAATGAAAAAGAAATTCTATTGGATCTTGGTGTTTTCCCTGATTTTTATGGTTGTAGGAACTTGTGCCGCCTATGGTGATAATAATTTAAACGAAGTGAAGAATTGGATTCAAACCCGTTATTACCAGGACGTTGACCCAAGTGTATTGAGCAAGCCGACGGTACAGGAAATGGTTTATGCCCTGAATGATCCCTATTCTACCTATATTGATCCGAAACAATTTCCTGATTTTTTGTCTTCTCTGGATGGAAAATATGTTGGCGTAGGCATGTACATAAATGAAGTAAACGGAAAGGTTCAAGTGCTCAGCCCGATGAAAGGCAGCCCTGCGGAAAAAGCGGGACTAAAAGAAGGAGACATTATCACCCATGTTAACGGTGAAACCACAAAAGGGCTCTCTTCCTCCGAAGTAGCAGGAAAAATTAGGGGACTGGAGGGGACAAAAGTAACGGTTTCCGTTCTGCGCGGAAAGGAAGCAATCAAGTTTACCGTCACCAGAGCGACGATAAAAGTTCCCAGCCTGGAGTACAAGTTGATCGGACCGGGGATTGGATATATTAAATTGTATAGTTTTACTTCTGATGCCCCGCAAGAAATGAGTGACGCCTTAGATGAACTTCAAGCCCAAAATATTCAGACGCTGGTACTGGATTTGCGGGATGATCCGGGAGGATTGCTGGACGCTGCGGTGGACATAGCCGGCAATTTTGTCCCTAAAGGACCTGTCGTCT
This sequence comes from Candidatus Formimonas warabiya, assembly GCF_002777255.1. GTDB lineage: Bacteria > Bacillota > Dehalobacteriia > Dehalobacteriales > Dehalobacteriaceae > Formimonas > Formimonas warabiya. The sequence goes on from NZ_CP017634.1 coordinate 643,890, forward strand.
ATGTGGTCCAAAAAGGCGGAAAAGAAAATGTCTTGCGCACTTTTAAGAAACCCCGGGGACTTCCTATAGCGGTACTGGTCAATGAAGGGACGGCAAGCGCTGCGGAAATACTGGCCGGGTCTATTCAAGATGCTAAAACCGGTATCCTGATCGGCACAAAAACTTTCGGCAAAGGTTGTGTGCAAACTATTTTTACCCTTAGTAACGGCGGAGGCTTAAAACTAACCACAGCCAAATATTTAACCAGAGGACGACAGGATATTAATTCAAAGGGCCTTACTCCCAATATTTTGGAACCGGATCCTGACAAGCAATTGGAGAAAGCCGTAAAAATGCTGGGGGACAATATATCTCTCTTTGACGTTCAATTAACACTGGGATCCCCCAAGGTTTTTGTAGGTTTTCACACCTATGATTTGCCTGTAAGCCCTTATATTTTAAATGGCAATGTGATGGTACCCTTAAGAGAGATTGCCCAATATTGCGGGGCCAGCGTTCAATGGAAAAACGGGAAAGTCATTGTGACGTCTCCGAAAGGGAAACTGGAAGTCGACCTTGCTTCTAAAATAATCTCTGTCGGATCAGGAACAATAAAAGGAAAAGCGGTGGTAAAGAACGGATATACCATGGTTCCTGCACGCCTATTGGCTGAAGCTTTGGGTTATCGGATCGGATGGCAGGAAAAGGCCCAGTCGATCTACCTGGTTGATTGAAATTAATCCCATTCGGATGCTTTAAATTTCCATTTAAGGGTTGATTTTGTTTTTGCTTTCTAGTTATAATACAAATGTTTGACAGGAAATTATATCCATCTTTTAATGGAGGTTAAAGGATTTGAAAGGTTTATGGTATACGGAACACCAAGAGGCTGGGGTTGCGATTTCTCTTAAGGCTAAGACAAAATTGCATGAAGAAAGAACGGATTTTCAGTTCCTTGAAGTGTTGGATACGGATACTTTCGGACGGATGTTGGTCTTGGATGGAGCCATTCAGACCACCATGAAGGATGAGTTTGTTTATCACGAAATGATTTCCCTTGTGGCCCTCAATACCCATCCGCATCCGGAAAATGTTTTGGTGGTAGGCGGGGGAGACGGTGGCGCGATCAGAGAAATAGCAAAACACCCCCACGTAAAAAAAGCTACTTTAGTGGAGATTGATCCTGCCGTAATCGATGCGTCTAAGAAATATTTTCCGGAAATATCTTGCGGTTTAAATGACCCCAAAGTTGAAGTAAAGGTTGAAGATGGCATCAAACATATTGCGGAATCAAAAGGAAAATATGATGTGATTCTGGTGGATTCCACTGATCCGGCGGGACCGGCGGTAGGTCTTTTTGAACATGGCTTTTACCAGGGCATTTTTGATGCTTTAAAAGAGGATGGAATTTTTGTTGCCCAGACCGAGTCCCCCTTCTTAACAGAGAATTTAATTCGAGGGGTATTTCAGGATTTTAAATCTATTTTTCCCATTGCCAAACTATATTTGGCCTACATTCCTACCTATCCCAGCGGCATGTGGAGTTTTACCATAGGCTCGAAAAAATACGATCCGGAAGCGGTAGATACGGCAAAGATTCCCGATACCAATACCCGTTATTATACTCCTCAAATACATAAAGCGGCCTTTGCCCTTCCCCTGTTTGTACAGGATTTGCTAAAATAATTTGCCTGGAATTACCCCCTGCAGGAAGAATTGTTTCAAAAGAAACCAGGTGGGGAAACAAATTCGTTTTCATAGTAGGAGATAAAAAATGTCCATCAAATATGCCGACCGGTCATTTGGATTTATGGGCTCTGGAGATGACTTTTCGGAAGCGAAAATCGCTCTCTTGGGTATACCCATGGATTTCACCGTCAGTTTTCGTCCGGGATCCCGTATGGGTCCCAGGCAGATCCGAAACGTATCCGTTGGGTTGGAAGAGTACAGCTGTTATTTGGATCGAGATCTGGCCGAAATAAAGTATTTTGATTGCGGAGACTTGGTTTTGCCTTTCGGTAATGTAGAATTAAGCCTCAAAATCATTGAAGAAGCGGCCCGGGATTTATTCCGGGAAGGGAAGTTTCCCATTTTTATGGGGGGAGAACACTTGGTTTCCTATCCTTTGATTAAAGCTGCTTTCGAGAAATACCCGGACCTGGCTCTGATCCATTTTGATGCCCATGCAGATTTGCGCCTGGATTACATAGGGGAGAAAAACTCTCATGCTACGGTAATGCGGCGGGCGGCAGAACTTTTGGGCGGGAAAAACATCTATCAGTTTGGGATCAGATCGGGAGATGCTGCTGAAATCGCCTATGGTAAAGAACATACCCATTTATTTCTGGACCAGCTGATTGTTCCTTTGCAGGAAGTGATTCCAAAGCTGGGAGAAAGGCCGGTCTATGTCACTTTAGATATTGATGTGGTAGACCCTGCCTATGCTCCCGGCACAGGTACGCCGGAACCGGGGGGATGCTCGGCACGGGAAATCATCCAGTGTATTCACATGCTGGGGGCCGCTAAGGTGATCGGGTTTGACTTGGTAGAGGTTCTCCCAACCCATGATTTATCTGAACGCACCGCTCTTTTGGCTGCTAAACTGATTAGGGAAGCGATGCTCACATTTTGTTAAGAAAAAGTTTTCTTCTCTTGGTTGACAAGTAAAAGCAGTTTGGTTATAATAAAAAAGCGCTTGAGGGAGAAGGATGAAGTGAAAATTCCCAAAGATTACTTTTGACAAAAGGCGCGAAATTGTATATACTATAACTTGTCGTCGGACAAGGATGGGTGGTTAGCTCAGCTGGGAGAGCGCCTGCCTTACAAGCAGGATGTCGGCAGTTCGATCCTGTCACCGCCCACCAACAAACATGGAACTGTGGTGTAGTGGTCTAACATGCCGGCCTGTCACGCCGGAGATCGCGAGTTCGACTCTCGTCAGTTCCGCCATTTGCCTCGGTAGCTCAGTCGGTAGAGCAGAGGACTGAAAATCCTCGTGTCGGTGGTTCGATTCCGCCCCGAGGCACCATCTGCGGGCGTAACTCAGTGGTAGAGTGCAACCTTGCCAAGGTTGAAGTCGAGGGTCCGAATCCCTTCGCCCGCTCCAAAAGTGCCAAAAAGCAGAGATCAGTGATCTCTGCTTTTTGCGTTCACATCGTCCATGTACCGCCAGGCGTGTGCAGAAGCTGCAGGATTTGTTCTTCGGTGCCGTCAAGGGCATTAATATAAATCAAAAAGTTGTCACTTTTATAGGAACCCTTAAATTCGTAGCAGAGTACTTCCTCGCCTGTTTCTAGAGGAATTAAGGTAAGGCGTTCACTATCTACTTTAATCACCTTATTCAATTTTTTCCGGGCCTCTTCCAGGGTCAATTTTGGCTCAGGCAGGTTCCGCTGGTGGTGCTGCATCAAGTAACCCAAGCTCTCAAAACCTGTGACCTGGCCGTTGTCCATAGCTACGCTTACTTTTACCAGATCCGGGTAAACAATGACATCGTTTTCTTTATAGGCAAAGGATACGATCAAGGTGTTTTCCTGACGCAGAGAATAAGTAGGTACCATGGACTGATACTCGGTTTTGGCTAAAAAGGCTTTTGCTTTCTCTAAAGCCTGGTCAATGCCAATGGTAGCGGCTCCGATACTCCGGGAATTCATGGCCATCGTGATGTGGCCGCCTTTTTGGCTGACATCGACATAAATTACTTCACCCAGACTGGGCACCCGGGGAGAAATACGGACGGAATAGACAGGGATACTTGCCTTTGCGGTGCTTTTTCCGTTGTCCGCAACGACATAGTCAATTCTGTCTCTGAGATCCACAAAGTCGCGGGCTCTTTTTTTGGCCTCTTCCCATGTAATCGCTTTCCCCGTTAAAGCTTTTGGATTCTTTGTTTCCAGATGATCTGAAAAGGGACCGTCATAGATCAATGTGGGGTATTGGTTTATTTGCTCATTCATTTTTTGGAAGTTTGTATCCAGGTAACCGGTGGATTCCTTATCCAGCTTTTCTTTGCTGGTATTTTTGACTTCACGCCAGTTGACGCCGTTTTTCACAACCTCATTTTGCAGTTCAATCAGATCTCCGCTTAATCGGCTAATCTGATTGTGCAGGTCTTGTAATGTCGCTGTTTGTTTGGCATTCATGGGACGGCCGTCAGCCGTATTTTTTGCCAGAGAATAGGCGTAGTCTCCTAACTGGGTAAGAAATTTTTGCGTCCGGGTCAGGGTTACATGGGACAAGGGAAGCTGGGCCAGATTGTCTTGGGCAAAGTTTGCCTGCCACCAAATATCGGACAATAATCTAATGTTCTGCTGAGGTGACCCGGAAACAATACTCTTTGAGGTCAGAACGGAAAGATTCTCCACATTGTCCACCAGGTTATAAAAAGAACGCTGGTGGTCGTTTTCCAAAAGAATTCGGTTGGCCTGGTTCATGCGATATTGACTAAAACCCCAGACTCCTGAAACAATTAAAGCGGCAGCCAGTATACCTGTTAACCAGTTTCGCATATGATCACCCCTCAATTTTTATTTTCCAAAAACATGGTTGCCGTATTGAACAACGATTTGCCGGCTCCAAATCCAGGCGCTTACCGGTTTGGCCGGATTCCAAAAATACAGGCAGCCATAGGTAGGATCCCAACCGTTCAAAGCGTCCCGGGCCGCCCTAACAGAGTCGTCATTCGGTTCAAAGTTTACCCGCCCATTTGCCACGGATTCCAAAGCTCTTCCCTGGTAAACCACCCCTGCCAGGGTTTTAGGGAAATTGGGGTTGGCCACCCGGTTGCATATTACGGCTCCCACAGCAACTTTGCCAATATAGGGTTCTGATTCTGCTTCCGCATGGATTGCTCTGGCCAGCAGCATGGTATCACCACTTGCCGATACTTTGGATGGCTGATAGCCTGTTGAACCTGCAGGAGCCGTTGTGGGAAGGCCTAAGGCGTTATAGGTCTGGGCGCCGACGATCCCGTCGGCCGGTATGCCGTTTTTGCGTTGAAAATCGGAAACAGCTTTAAATGTTGACGCACCGTAAAATCCATCAATGGGGCCTTTATAAAATCCCCAATTGTTTAAACGCTGCTGGACCTGGGACACGTTGCTTCCACTACTGCCCCAGTAAAGTGTCGGTCTTTGCTGGGCATTTCCCAACTTGTCCGTCAAAAAAAATACGGCCGCCATAATAAATAAGAACGATACGGCCAGAATAAGTTTTTTGTTTTTCATAGACACCCTCCTATAAATATGAATAGATTGTCATTACTTATTTTCACTCCATGGGAGGTTTTTTATGCTAAAATAATAGGGATGGTTTGGAGAGATGGGAATTTTTTAATGGGATTTTTATCGAGAAATCTACTTGCAAAAGAATTTAAAGTGTGTTATTATAATCTTCGCGGTAAGGCGCCATAGCCAAGTGGTAAGGCAGAGGACTGCAAATCCTTCACTCTCCAGTTCAAATCTGGATGGCGCCTCCAAAATACATGCCGGAGTGGCGGAACTGGCAGACGCACAGGACTTAAAATCCTGCGGGCCTCACAGCCCGTACCGGTTCGATTCCGGTCTCCGGCACCAATAGATATAAGAAGGACTCAGCAGTTTGGTAAAAACTAGCTGGGTTCTTTTTTATATTATCCTGCGTGTCAGACGCAGGTTATTCTAACTATTTAGAGGGATGGTTATAACTAAAGAGAAGTTGTCTGACTAGAGAGAAAAAGTGTCAATATAGAGCTAATAATAGAGAGAGTATATCATCATCTGAAGTATGAAGATATGTTTTCCCATAGGCCCTAAAAACATCGTGTCAGTAAAATGCCAGTTATTTGACAAAATATATCAGAAAGCTGACACATAGAGTGGATAATATTAGACACAAACTGTTAAAAATAAGTCTTTCCTAGGATTTTAGGCCGGAGGTATTTTGGCATGAAAATTGCTATATGATATAATCGAGAAATCAAAAAAGGGGGAAAAGATAATGAAAAAAATGGATACTACTTTAATTGCTGTTCTCAGCGGCTTATATGTATGCTTCACCGTCCTGTCTGTATTAAACTTCTAATTCAGGTAAAATTCAAAGATTAGGAAAGGAGGGAAGTTCAATGAAGAAAATAGATGTTTCTTTGGTTGCAGCTCTTAGCGGTTTATACGTTTGCTTGACGGTTCTTTCTGTTCTGGGTTTATAGTGGAGTCATGATTAAATACGGAAGAGTGGTGGTGTAAGTGCCGGTATTTATCATGAATCAACCCGGCGGATATCAGCATCGTAAAAAGGAAAAGCCTTTTGGTTCTAATTGACCTGTTTGATCTAATGAACCAAAAGGCTTATTTTTTTGCCTCAGAGATCCCACGGATGCTATGATCATTGAGTTTCCCCGGAAGAACCCCCTTTTTTAGTCCCGAAAGATTGTGCTTTAGAGAAAGCGATATTGCTCCAGGGGCGGAAAGCTTTTTCTGTCGTTTCTCCTCGGAATTTTTGTGAAGGGAAAGCCTGCCCCATGCCGAATTTAATGGGGAGTTGAGGAAAAGCACCTTTTCCTTAGTCGCGGGGGGTGGTGTAAGGTGAAAGTAAATTTCCCTCAGGGGATGCTGAAACGCAGGGAAATTATTTATTCTGGTCGAGGCTTTGTTGATGAGGATGTAGTCATGAATGTACTCTTGCTGGGAGCGGTGGACATGGATACCGGGGCCAAGATAATGAAAACACGGAACTATGATTCAAAGGCACTGGAAGTAGAACTGAGAGTTAATGGTGTCACTGTTAACCTAGAGCGGGGTATGGCAAGGCTCGCATCATTATTCAGGAGCGTGAAAGAAAAAGACGGGTGTATATACGTTGATATATAGAGTGGATCCGTTCAAAACTCAGTACGAAATGTTACTGGGTTTAATTTTTTTGGAATTAAAAAATTGCGAAAGATTTACCTGCCCTAATTGATAGGGTATAGATTTCACAGGAGGGTATGCCACCTATTTGACTGCCTTTTTGGTTAGAAGTCATCTTATGCTGCTTAATATTTTTCTCCATTTTGGAGAGTATATTTGGAAGAATAAATAGAAGAATTGGAGGCAAATATGGATAACAGTGAATACTCTCAAATAAATCCAGAAAATATTTTTTTTAATGCTGTGAAACACGATTTAAGGAACATTATGCCGACATCCTCTGAAATCAGTCACCTTTGGTCCGGTTATTTGGCGGAAAGTATGTCGATCACGTTTTTGAAGCATATGGTTGCCAAAGCAAAAGACAGGGACTTCCATGATGTTTTGCAATTTGCTCTGGCTACTTCCAGTCAAAGAGTGAAGCTGATGGAGGAGCTGTTTCATTCCATCAAGCATCCGATCCCAAACGCCTTCGGAGAAAAAGATGTTGATGTTCAGGCTCAAGAGCTTTTTTCCGAAGAATTCTCAGTCAAATATACCAGACATACAACCAAATATATCTTACTGAATTATAGTTTTGCTTTCAGTGATTGTACCCGCCCGGATTTCCGAGAATTATTTTCCGGATTTATTGATACAGCTAAAGAGGTTATTGCGAGAGCAGATGATGTCCTGATAGCCAAAGGGCTTTTTCCTAAGTCACCTTTGATTCCGGTACCGGATCAGGTAGACTATGTCGTTGAGAAAAATTATTTTGGTTCCCTAATCGGAAGTGAAAGACCCCTTAATGTAGTGGAGATCAATAATATTTTTACTATAATGGATTATAAAAGAACTATGAGGGCTTTAAAGCTGGGATTCGCTCAAGTGACAAAATCTGATAAGGTCAGGAATCATTTAAATCGCGGTCTGAAGATGGCGGACAAACAATTACAAATCCTCGGCTCATTTTTGGAGAAAGAGGGCTTGCCCGGCCCGGAAACAATGGATTCCCAAGTTACCGATTCTAAAGAATCCCCGTATAGTGACAGGTTAATGATGGTTCATGTCACCATTGTTTTGGCTTATATTGTTCTGGCCTTTGGCCGGGGACAGACAAATACCTCAAGAAAAGATGTCGTTTTAGCCTTTAGTCGTCTTATGGCTGAAGTTATGGCGTATGTAAAGGACGGAATGGACTTGCTGATAGAAAACAGGTGGCTGGAAAGAGTACCGCAGGCTGCTGATCGTCAAGAGTTAACACATTAAACAAACAACTTTTGTAATTGTGTCTAAACCTAATTTAAAAAGCCAAAACATGATAGCCGGTTACGAAGCATTTAATCTGAGCGGAATATTGAAATTAAATGCGAAATTGAATAAAATTGAAGCAATAACTTAAGCCATAAAGAACAAAAGACAATTAGTCAACCGATGTCATGGCCGGTGTTTATTTAGAAGGAGAGGAATAATTCATGAAATATTTATTGATCTGTTACCCCAAGTGCACAACCTGTCAAAAAGCCAAAAAATGGTTGGATGAGAACGGAATTGATTATGCAGAAAGACATATTTCCGAGCAAAATCCTACAGCTGCCGAACTGAAAGATTGGCAGCAAAAAAGCGGCCTGCCGCTGAAAAAGTTTTTTAACACCAGCGGACAGTTGTACCGCTCTCTTCAACTGGCGGAGAAATTGCCGGTCATGAGCGAAGAGGAACAGTATGCCTTATTGGTCAGTGACGGTATGTTGGTCAAACGTCCTATTCTTGTTGGTAATGATGCAGTGTTGGTAGGATTTAAAGTTTCCGACTGGCAAGGGTTGAGAAACGCGATTTAAGTTTTCGCAGCTAAAAACAATGGAGCACTTATATAACAGTAGCGTAAAAAGCGGAGCATTTCAGTTGATTTGAGCCGCTTAAATATTATGGTAGAGAAACCTTTCCGATAACATTTTGATTTGAGAGAGCATAGTTTATCTATTGAGTCAATATTTATCAGAGAGGTGAAAAATATGTTTCTGTGTCCAATGAGAATGATGTACTCCCCATGCAGAGGGTACCCGAGCAGTTACCGGTCGAGCAATGTGCCAATGGGAATTAGTCAAGCCCAATTAAATCTCAATAATGAATTACGCATGTTATGGGAACAACATGATGTTTGGACTAGGATGACCATTATGGGAATTGTGGAGAACTTGCCGGATGTAGACTTAATCACCCAACGCCTTCTCCGCAATCCCAAAGATTTTGAAGCAGCCTTAAGGCCTTTCTATGGAAAAAGAGCGGCTGCTCATTTTTCCGATTTATTGACCGCTCATCTTACGATTGCTGCAGAACTTGTAAAAGCCTCCAAAGCCGGAGATGACAGAGCTGCAGCAGATGCAGAGAGACGCTGGTACGCGAATGCAGACGAAATTGCCCGCTTTCTTGGAAGAATCAACCCGTACTGGTCTCAGGAGGAATGGGAAAGAATGTTGCATGATCATCTGGGCTTGGTTAAAGCCGAAGCTGTCGCCTTGCTTACCAAAAATTATGCGGAAGGGATTGCCGTATACGATAGAATTGAGGAACAATCCCTGACCATGGCCGATGTGATGGCAGAGGGCATTGTCAGACAATTCCCCAACATGTTTAGGTAAGATTGAGTATAGGATGTTTTTGACTAGGCCGGAAGAAAGAGCGCTGAATAGAAAAAAGGCCGATTTTCAGCTTCAGGCCCCACATATTTCTTAAAATTCCCAGGCTCCGAAAAAATGGCCCTGGAATTTTTTATTTGGGTGCGTACATCAAAAAACGGGCATTATTCATAGAATTCCCCTTACGAAGATGTTAAACTTCAATTACCGAATATCCTTTTTCCATCAGTGTTTGTTTAATGTCTACGAGCGTTACTTTGATCTCGTCGTATTTTACCGTAACTTTTTTGCCTGCCTCGTCGATGATAACATTTTCAACACCGTCAAGGGCAGTTAAGCTTTTTTCCACAACGGCCTTACAATCACTACAATTCATATCCTCTACATTGAGCTCAGCACGTATAGACATGTCTCTTCACACCTCAATTGATTTATTTTGTACACCCATATCATATCCAGTTTCAAAATAAATAAAAGCGGCGACAATTTTTTGCCTTTCTTCCAGTTTTCGAACAATTTTGTTACGGCGCTTCCGGTAATAATTCAGCCTTTGCCCTGCGATAAATAATTAAAGGAATTTTTAGGGAGTCCAAAGAATATCTCCAGTATGATAGATGGCATTAGCGAAAAGACAAATCGATATGGGAGTTAAACCAGATGAGTGGGTGGTTGGTATAAAAATACCGGATTAGAGGTATCGGATGATGAACATCGAAATGAAAAAAAGATTTGATTACAAAAATCTGCCGGACATGAGAGAGATATTCGGCGAAGTAGAAAAGATCGCCGCCGAGACGACGATTGGCACAACCTTGTTTTTCCAAGAGCATGGGGTCAAGACAGAAGCGGAGTATAAAAGGAAGGCGATGGCAGAGGGTAAAATTTCCAAGCACTCGCATATGGGCTGGAATTCATGGAACGAGACAGCGAAAAATGTAGCCTATATTTACCACGAGCTGAAAAAAAGAGGGAGCTATCTCACCAGGGCCGGCTTCATTTTTGACTGGGTCATGGGTGTACCGGAGGAATATCGAAGCAGGATGCCGGCCGGGACAGGCCTGATTTTAAAAACTCCCGAAGAATGGAAGGCGCTGGGACAAATTGTGCCTGTGCAGCCCCATCTGAGCGACCATATGATCGGCGCTCCCAACGCGCTGGAAAACGCCAGGCTTGGCTTGGAGGCGGGAGTTACCTCAATCGGCAATGTGTCTCATTATTTTACCTATGAATATCCCGGAGTGGAGCTGGAACGGGAAAGGACCGTCTCCACGCTGAAGGCATTTGCCCTGATGGGGAAATTTGACGGCACCATCGTCCATTCAAACCTGGATGATGGCTTCGGCAACCAGTTTCACGACCTGGCCAACCTTACCGGATGGGCCATGATGGAACGCTATCTGGTCGAGGACCTTCTGGGGGCCAGCATGACCTTCTGCTACGGAAATCTTTTCAGTGACCCCATGGGACGCATCATCTTTAATATGACGATGGAAGCCCTGAACAAAAAGGGGACGCCGGGAACCATGATTTTCGGAAATACCATTGATTACGGTTTGGATTTTCACCGAAATTATGGGGCTCTTTCCTCCTTCTCGTTGGCCGATGCTATCTGCCAGCGCCACAAGCCCACGGGCCACGCCGTTGCTTCGGTACCGGTTACGGAAGCATCCCGAATCCCCACACCGGAGGAAATTATTGAGGGTCATCTTTGTGTCGATATGATGATAGAAAAGTCTCTTTGCTTTGAACCTTTTATCAACTGGGAGAAGGTAGAGTCGGAGAAAAACATCCTCATCGCCTGCGGCAGGATTTTCTTTGAGAGAATGATGAACGGGCTTGAGGATTTGGGTGTGGACATCACGCATCCGGGAGAAATTTTTGCCGCCCTGAAATTTATCGGACCCGAGCAGTTGGAAACATACTTCGGCGTAGGCCAAAGAGACAAGATGGCCATGCGGGCTAAAGTGCCTGTACGCCCCACCGACATGATCAAAATCATTAGCCAAAAACGGGAAAAGGTGTTTGAAAAAACGCCTGATATTTCCGGCTCCTTGGACGGAATGAAGGTGATTGTAGGCTCAACCGATATCCATGACTACGGCAAAGAAATTGTGAAAACGATTGCCTTGAAAGCAGGAGCTACCGTCTTTGACCTGGGCACCTATGTCACCCCCGAGGAAATCATAGAAACGGTGATCGAGACGGAAAGCCGGGCCATTCTAATCAGCACCTATAACGGAATTGCCCTCAGCTACGCAAAAGAACTTGTTGCCGGTCTGGAGAAAGAAAAGCTTGATGCAAAGCTGATTCTCGGGGGATTGATCAATGAAAATCAAGCGGGAAGCAGTCTTGCGGTTGATGTGACGGATGCGGTCCGGGCTTTGGGTGTCAACTGCGACAATAATGCGGAAGCCTTCGTTGACGTGGTCCGTGATATTTATTTAGGCAGTTAAAGGATCTGAGGAAGATACGATGAGAGATGCCATTCTGATTGATTTCGGCAGCACGTTTACCAAGGTTGTAGCCGCATCCGGGCAGGAAAAAAGAATTCTTTTCACGGCTTGCTTTCCTTCCACGGTTAAAAACGATGCCAGAATTGGGCTTTTCCAGTGCTTGGATGGGGCGAAACAGGCGATGGGTGAAAAAGCCTTTTCTGAAGCGGCAAAGCTTGCGTCCAGCAGTGCGGCAGGGGGATTGAGAATGGCGGTCGTAGGACTGTCCAAGACCCTTAGTATCACAGCCGGCAGGAACACGGCATTCGGGGCCGGGGCCAAGATTCTAAAAACTTTTTCGGGCAGAATCAGTGCGGAAGATGCCGAGGCCATTGTGCTTTCCCAGGTGGAAATCGTACTTTTTTGCGGCGGTTATGAAAAAGGAAATACCTCCATGATCCTTCATAACGCCGAAGTTTTAGCCAACAGCGAAATAAATGTGCCTGTAATCTATGCCGGAAACAGCTCGGTGGCAAAAGATGTGCGCAGGCAGTTTGTGATGCGGGGAAAAGAATGTTATATTGTCAGCAATATCATTCCCCAGGTGGGTGAACTGGACACAGCAGGCGCTGAAGAAATCATCCGGGATGTGTTTATGAAGCGAATCGTCAACATGAAGGGGCTGGACCGGGTGAGCAGTGCCCTTGACGCGGTGCTCATGCCCACTCCTGCTGCGGTGCTTTCGGCAGGAGAACTATTGTCCCGGGGCTGGGGGAATAGCGCTGGACTGGGCCCGTTGATGATTGTGGACATAGGCGGCGCCACCACGGATATCCACTCTTACGCTCATCACACGCCTTATCTGGGTGCAAAAATCATTGGTGCCCAAGAAGCCTATGCCCGGCGTACGGTAGAGGGCGATCTTGGCATGCGGGAGTCCTCAGACTCACTGGCGGAGGAGACCGGTTGGGATCGTCTTGCGCAAAAGACCGGCCTCCCGGTGGACAAGCTCAAAAAATCAATCGAGCATCGGGTGAAGGTAAACGGATATCTGGCTGATTCCAGTGAGGAAGTGAAAATTGATGGGGAGTTGGCCTGCGCCGCTGCGCGGATTTCCGCCCGGCGCCACACGGGGGTATTGGAGCATGTTCATTCCGGCTGCTGCAAGCTGATTCAAAAGGGGAAAAACCTCACAGAGGTAAACTGGATTATCGGCACCGGGGGACCCATCATCCATAGTGAGAATCCCTGGGAGATTCTGCAAGGTGTTTTAGCGGACCGGCAGAAAGAGCCCGATGTACTGCTTCCCGAAAAAGCTCAGTTTTTCCTTGATGCGGATTATGTCCTCTACGCAGTGGGGCTGCTGAAGGAAATCGACCCCCAAGCCGCCCTGGAAATAGTCAAAAAGAGCATTAAAAAAATTTAGCGCGCATAGAAATAAACATCCCCGCCCTTTTCACCAGGCGGGGATGTTTTTGCCCTGCATTCTTCAGGCCTTCTGGCATCTAAGGCAGGGAAATCAATATTTTGTCTTCATCTTGGATCCATTCTACTTTGCCCCCGAGAGCTTCGCTGATAAAACGGAGGGGCAGGTAGGAGGTGCTGACAAGGATAAAAGGGTTGTTTAAAAGTTGAACGGGCTCTTGATTTAAATAGACCTTTCCCGAAGCATAGTTGATACCAATGGTGACGGGCGGTATGCCAGGTTCCGTCCGGTTGATCGTGACGGTTTTGTTTACCCCATCCCAATTCAGCACGGCGCCCATTTCCTCGAAGACAGAACGGAGGGGAATAAAAGCCTGGCCGTTCCGGATGATCACACCGCTATTCATGACCACCAACTGGTCGTTTAAATAAACTGAAACGGGCTTTTGTACGGGCTGAAGGTCACTGTACATAAATGAGAAATCTCCGCAACCTAATTGGCCGTTTTTGTTCACACCCCACCCCCACAAGGAGCCGTCCTTTTTCTGCAGGATGATATGACGGGAGCCGGCCTTGATTTGTTGTACATTGGACGTCAGGTAATCGAAGAGGGGATTTCCCGGCATGGTTTCCCGATCAAGGGAAGTCTGATAAACGTCTCCCCGGGAAGTTAGTACCATGAGGGAGCGCTCGGCAGCAAAGGCTTCCTGGACGTCCTTCATATTTGTTAATTGGATGGGGTTAGGATGAAGATGATACTGAGTGCCGTCAGAAGCACCGGTGACGGTTGCCCCCCAGAACCAAAGGGTGTTTTTGTGATCAATGGCAATGTAAACGTTTCCAAATGCTTTAATCGATCGAATGCCGGTTAATTCAATTATCGGCGTGGCGGTGAAGGCCTCAACAGGGTCATTGTCGGTTTCGTTGGGCCAGGACCAAACCGTTCCGTCTTGTTTCAAGGCGATGTTTGCTTCAATATCCGTGACGGTATCTAGCGAGGGGATTTGTTCAAAGGTATTCGACGCGATGCTCCCCTTGCTTTTCCAAACTGTACCGTCCTTTTTCAAAAATACCCAGCGCATCTCCGTGCTTTGGGGGTGATATTCATAATAGCTGCTTATGTCCGCCACATTGTCGATGCCGGAAAGCGGCATTATTTGATTTAATTTGTCAGGATCCAGCTTTCCTTGGGTGGAGAGAAGATATACTTTCCCTTCTTTATCTAAGGTTAATATCTCGCTCCAAGCGGATTGCACGTCGATAAGATTGTTTAATGATTTGACGGGATAGATTTGGATTGCTCCGGAGGGGACTGTTCTCTCCCAAAACCACACCGTACGATCCTTTTTCATCACGAGTTGATTGTCAAAGGATTTTTCCACCTCAGTCAACCCATAAACCTGAACAGGCACAGATTGATCGTTGCCCTGCAGGTCGTTGCCCCACACCCAATAAGAACCGTCGGATTTGATCAGGGAGGATGCTTCAAAGGATTGAATATGGGAGGTCGGGGCAGCAGCTAAAGCAAGGGGGTTAAAAAGGACGAATGACAAGCTGGAGAGCAGAGTAAGGATAAGGATCCACTTTTTCATTAATTTACTTCCTTTCTTGAGGGTATATTTTCCTATTGAGGGCGGTATATGCATAAACAGGATAGAGATTAGACGTATGAAAACTGAAGGAAGTTCCTTAAGACCAAAAATTTTCCATAATTTTGCCTGATGATATTTCTGTAACCTACCTGGCTAAGTCATCTACTTTGGAAAATTATTAAAGGAATTTTTAGGGAGCCTAAAGAATATCTAAAAAATACGCTGATTGGAATCAGCGAAAAAATAGATAGCTGTGGGGTCAAAGTCGATGAGTTTAAGATTTATCTGTGGCAGAGCAGGAAGTGGAAAAACACGCTTTTGCCTTAATGAAATTAAAGCAAGAATATGTTCCGGCACCACCAAACCAGTGGTCTTGCTTGTGCCGGAACAGTTTAGTTTTCAGGCCGAAAGGGACCTGATCACAGTGCTGGAGACGGGCGGTATCTTGAAAACCGAGGTCTTAAGCTTCCGGCGCTTAGCCTTCCGGATTTTCCACGAGGTGGGCGGTATTACGTACCCCCACATTCATCCTGCCGGTAAATGCATGATTCTCTACCGGATCCTGGACAAAATGCGGGATAGCTTCCATGTTTTTGCCAAGTCCGTGGACCGGCAAGGCTTTATCAATACGCTGGCCACCTTGATTACGGAGTTGAAACGGTACAATATTACCCCCGAAATCCTGGAAACTGCCGGGAAGAGGCTTGATGATGAGGACCCGTTAAAGGACAAGCTGATGGAATTGCATGCCATTTACGCCATATTTGAACAGACTTTGAGAGAGAGATACCGGGATGCAGACGATGACCTGTCCCAGGCTGCAGAAAAACTTGGCGCTGCTTCTCTTTATGAGGGTGCCGAAATCTGGATTGACGGTTTTTCCGGCTTTACGCCCCAGGAATTCCAGGTGATCGGGCGTCTGCTCCGCAAGGCGGAACGGGTGAATATCAGCTTCTGTACCGATGGGTTGGATGGGGATAATGCTTCTGGTGATACGGATGTCTTTTCTGCGGTAAAAACCGCTTACAGAAAGCTGGTCAAGATCGCCCAGGAGAATGGCATTGAAATAGAACCTTTTGTCCATTTGAACCATCATCCCTTGTTCCGTTTCCGTGCGAGTCCCGAGCTTTCCCACCTGGAAGCTTATCTGAATGCCTATCCGTACAAAATCTACCGGGAAAAAACCAGGGATGTATTGCTTTTTTCTGCGCTCAATATTTTTTCCGAAATTGAGGCTGCCGCCAGGGATATTATTCATTTGTGCCGGGACCGGGGTCTCAGGTACAGGGAAATTGCCGTGGTAACAAGAAACCTGGCCGGTTACGAAAATTTAATTGAGGTTATCTTTACGGAATATGGCATTCCCTGTTTCATAGACAGGAAGAGGGACATTGCCAATCATCCTTTGATCCGATTGATTCTATCTATGCTGGACATTTTCAACGAAAACTGGTCTTATGAGGCGGTATTCCGGTATCTGAAAACCGGCATGACTGAGATCGACCAGGAAAGCATCGACCGGCTGGAAAACTATGTTTTAGCCTGTGGCATCCGGGGCAGCCGCTGGACCGAGGAAAAAGACTGGAATATGAGCCCTGACCTGATTCCGGATCAAAAAAGCCTGGACGCCCAGAGCAAGATGCTGGAAGACGTCAACAGCATCCGGGCGCTGGTTTCGGCACCACTGCTGGAATTCAGGAAGAAAAACAAAGGGAGAAAGAAAGCGGCCGAGCTCTGCGGTAGCCTCTATGACTTCCTATGTACCCTGGGCGTGCCGGAGCGGATAGAAGACAGCATAGAAAGGTTTCGAAAGAGCGGGGATCTGAATCTGGCCAATGAATATTCCCAGGTCTGGAATATTGTGATGGAGGTTTTTGACCAGACAGTAGAGGTGATGGGGGAGGAAACCTTTGGTATTGAGCGGTTTAGCGATATTTTAAAAATTGGATTTGGTGAATATCAAATCGGCCTGATCCCCGCCTCCCTGGACCAGGTGCTGGTCGGGAGTGCAGAACGCTCCAAAAGCCATGAGATCAAAGCAATGTATATCTTAGGTGTCAACGATGGAGTATTCCCTTCTGCGGTCCTTGAGGAGGGCATCCTTTCGGACCAGGACAGGGCAGTATTAAATAAGGCTGGTATTGAGCTGGCCAGCGACACCAGGACCCAGGCCTTTGACGAGCAATATTTGGTATACAGGGCACTGACTACGGCGGGAAATTATTTGAGAATCAGCTGGCCCATAGCAGACCAGGAAGGCAGGACCATGCGCCCTTCGATGGTGATATTCCGGTTACGCAAGCTATTTCCGGCCCTTAGCGAAACCAGTAACATTCTTTCCGACCTTTCCCCTGAAGAGGAGATTGGCCTTGTATCATCCAGGGATCCTTCCTTCAAGCAGATGGTGACGGCTTTGCGCCAAAGAGCCGACGGAAAGGAAATTCCCCCCATTTGGCCGGAGGTGTACCGCTGGTTTGCCGCCCAGGAGGAATGGAAGGAAAAATGCCGGACCGTCCGGAGTGCATTTCAATATAAAAATCTTGCCCGTCCGGTGGGTCAGGATAAAATCCTCGCCCTTTACGGAGACCCTGCCCTGTCCAGTGTATCCAGACTGGAAAAATTCACGGCCTGTCCTTTTGCTTTTTATGTGCAATACGGGCTGGGAGCCAGAGAACGGAAGGTGTACCGTCTCAGTCCGCCGGACGTGGGAACCTTTATGCATGCTGTGATTGAGCGGTTTTCCAGACTTGTTTCGGAAGGAGATCTTTCTTGGCGGAACTTTGACCGGGACTGGTGCCAGGCCAAGGTAGGGGAAATTGTGGATGAAATGCTGCAGAAGATGCAGGGGGCAGGAATTGCAGGCTCCAAACGATACACAGCCATGATCGTCAGGCTGAAGCGTGTGGTATCCCGGGCAGTCTGGCTGATTGCGGAGCATATCCGCAGGAGCAGTTTTAATCCTGTTGCATATGAAGTAGGCTTCGGAGCACAAGAGAAGTATCCCCCCATCACCATTGAGCTTGATTCGGGTGAAAAGATTTTCCTCACAGGAAGAATTGACAGGGTGGACGCGCTGAAAACGGAAGAAGGTACCTATTTGCGGGTTGTTGATTATAAATCGGGCAGCAAAGATTTCAGGCTCTCGGATCTCTACTATGGCCTCCAGATTCAGTTAATCACCTATCTGGATGCCATTCAGCAAGGGCAGCAAGGGGACGACTCTCTCGCTCTCAAAGTGCGACAGACAAAAGAACCGTCCCCTTGTCCAGACAAAGTGGCAGAAGGGCAGACAGAAGAACCGTCCCCTTGTCTCCCGGGGGGGATGCTGTATTTTAAAATAGACGATCCGATGATTAAAGGAAACGGCAAGCTGACTGAGGAAGAGATTGAGCTGGCGATCATGAAGCAGCTCAGGATGAGAGGGCTCCTCCTCGCCGATGTAAAGCTGATTAAGGAAATGGACCACACCATGGAAGGGTCTTCTCTGATCATCCCTGCCACCATCAATAAAGGAGATGTGCTGGGCAAGAATACTTCCGCTGCTACGATGGCACAGTTCAAGCTGCTGCGTAAATACGTGAGAAAGCTTTTGAAGGATTTATGCCGAGAGATGATGAAGGGAAATGTTTCCATTCAGCCATACAAGAAGAAGGGAACCACCTCCTGCACATACTGCAGCTTTTTGCCCGTGTGCCAGTTTGACACGAGCAGGAAAGAAAACGCATTTCGGCTGCTTTATGACAAGGAAAATGATGAAGTATGGAGCCTGATGGGGGAGGAGGGTAAAACAAATGGCTGATCAAAAATGGACAAAGGAACAGTGGGAGGCCATTAGCGAGAAAGACTGCAACCTCCTGGTGGCTGCCGCCGCAGGTGCCGGAAAAACGGCGGTGCTGGTGGAGCGGGTAATCCAGAAAATCACCGATGAGGAGAATCCGGTAGACATTGACAGGCTTCTCATTGTCACCTTTACCAATGCCGCCGCCACAGAAATGCGGGAAAGAATTGCCGAAGCTATCTCTTTGCGCTTGGAGAAGAAACCGGGTTCGGTGAATATCCGGAAGCAGCTGACTTTGCTGGGTAAAACCAGCATTACCACCATCCATTCTTTTTGTCTGGAGGTGATCCGCAGCAATTTTCAAAATATCAATATTGATCCGGGTTTTCGTATTGCCGATGAAACTGAAAGCACATTAATGAGGCTGGAAGCTTTGAGTGAGCTGTTTGAGGAACAGTATGAGCAGGAAAACGCCCATTTCCTCGATCTTCTGGAACGTTATGGCGGTAATAAAGATGACCAGGCCCTGCAGGATCTGGTGCTGAACCTGTATAGTTTTATCCAGAGCAGTCCCTGGCCCCAAAAATGGTTGGATGAAAAGACGGAGAGCCTAAATGTCCCGGCCGGGATAGATTTCGGAGAAACATCCTGGGGAAGCGTGCTTTTGGCTTCGGTAAAGCTTGAGCTGAAAGGTCTGAGCGCGATGCTGTCCCGGGCCGTTGAAGTGTTGAAATCTGCCCAAGGGCTGGAGAAATACCAAGCGGTATACGAGGAAGACCTGACCAATATGGATAGACTCCTAATGATTTTGGATCAAAGGGGTCAGGCATTCTGGGACAGCCTTTTTGAAGAACTGCATGGGTTGGAGTTTGCCACCCTTCCCCGCAGCGGCAAGGAGGTTGACCGGGAGAAGCAGGAGTATGTAAAGAAGATCCGGGATGATGTGAAAACAGGGGTCAAAAAGCTCCGGGAAAAGATGGTCACAGCCGATTCCTGTGAAATTATTACTGATTTGAATACCTTATACCCGATCATGAAGGTCCTTTCCGGTCTGGTCACCGGGTTGACGGAAAAGTACGGGGAAAAGAAAAACCGTAAATCAGTCGTGGATTTTAACGATCTGGAGCATTTCTGCCTGGAAATCTTGTCTGAGAGAGGGGAAGGGGGCCAGTTGAAACCGTCTCCGGTAGCACGCCGCTACCGGGAACGGTTTGCGGAGATTCTGGTGGATGAATATCAGGACAGTAATCTGGTGCAAGAAATCATCATTAGCCTGATTTCCCGGGCGGATACCGCCCAGCCCAATGTGTTCATGGTAGGGGATGTCAAGCAAAGCATCTATCGGTTCCGGCAGTCCAGGCCGGAGTTGTTCCTGGAAAAATACCATACCTATACACCAGATCGGGGAAACCCCTTTCGCAAAATACTGCTCTTCAAGAATTTTCGGAGCCGCAAGGAAGTAGTGGATGGCGTCAATTTTATCTTTAAGCAGATCATGTCGGCACGCGTCGGTGAATTGGACTATACCGATCACGAAGCTTTGAACCCGGGAGCGATTTTTGAGGAAAACGACCGGGACGATTTTATGGTGGGAGGTGAAGTGGACCTGGATCTGATCCAAACCGGAGGCAGGGAGGGTCGGGCCTCACTGGAAACGGAAGAGGAAGAAGCCCGGGAAGATGCCGCCGGGGAATGGTCGGATGAGGAAATGCTGGATCATGTCCAGTGTGAGGCCCGGCTGGTGGCGAGGAAAATTCTTGCGTTGATGGTGCCGGATGAAAATGGGAAACGTTTCTCTGTTTTTGACAAAGATAGGAAAGGGTACCGGCAGGTAGAATTCCGGGATATCGTGATTCTTTTGCGCACCACAAGAAACTGGTCGGATATTTTTTTGGATGAGCTGTTCATGTTGGGAATTCCGGCATTCGCCGATATGGGAACCGGTTTCTTCAAGACCATCGAAGTGCAGGTGATACTGTCTCTTTTACAGATTATCGATAATCCTCTGCAGGATATCCCCTTGCTGGCGGTGCTGCGTTCTCCTATGGTTGCCTTTTCTACCGACCAATTGGCAGAACTCAGGCTGGCGGACCGGAAGGCGTCACTTTATGAGGCGTTGAAAAAATTGGCTGAAGAGGGTCAGGAAAGTACGAAAGAAAAGGCGGCAGCGTTTCTGGAGCACCTTCAGCGCTGGAGAGAAATGTCCCTCTATTTGTCCACGGACCAATTGCTCTGGCAGCTCTATCGGGACACCGGTTATTACGGGATGGTGGGGGCAATGCCGGCAGGAGAACAGCGGCAGGCAAACTTAAGGATTCTTTTTGAGCGGGCCAGGCAGTTTGAAGAGACCAGTTACAAAGGGCTGTTCAATTTTATCCGCTTTATTGATAAGCTGAAGGCCAGCAGAGGCGATATGGGAAGCGCTAAAATCCTGGGAGAGCACGACAATGTGGTACGCATCATGAGCATCCATAAGAGCAAGGGGCTGGAGTTTCCCGTCGTGATTCTTGCCGGGTGCGGAAAGAAATTCAACCTGCAGGATATGAACAAAAGCATTCTGGTGCACCAGGACCTGGGCCTGGGGGCTGACGTTGTAGACCATAAGCGGCGCTTATCCTGGCCGTCGGCAGCCAAGGAAGCCATCCGGGCGAAAATTAAGGCGGAAAGCCTTTCCGAGGAAATGCGCATCCTTTATGTGGCCATGACAAGAGCCCGGGAAAAACTGATCATTACCGGAGCAGTGAATGATGCCGCCAAAGCCGTAGGCAGGTGGTCCGTTTCTGCCGGGATACAGGGGAGCAAGCTTCCGGACTATGAGATGCTAAAAGGTGCTAATTACCTGGACTGGATTGGACCTGCCCTTTTAAGGCATAAAAACTGCACCGTCCTGTTGGATTATCTCAATACCGGCACTCAGTTCTGCGGACTGCCAATGGAGGATGGGTCCCGTTGGAGAATACAGGTGTGGACCAAAAGCGATGTACTCAGCAGCAGGATTTCCGACGTGCATGAGGAAAATGAGTTTATGCGTTGGCTGGACAGCCTGGAGTCAACAGAAGAGCCTACCGATTATCAGGAGGAAATATCGGGAAGATTGAGCTGGGATTATCCTTATCTCAAGGCCTCCCGGGTACCGGCCAAGGTATCGGTTACCGAGTTGAAAAGACGTTTCCACGCGGAGCTTGCGGAACAAACGGTCCCTTTTCCTGATGATCTGCCCCTCCTGGTAAAAAAACCCCTGTTCCTTGAGGAAAGAAAAGGCCTCAGTGCCGCAGAAACCGGTACGGTACTGCACTTTGTGATGCAGCACTTGGATTATGGCAGGGAAGATCTTGCCGCCCAAATGGAAAAAATGGTGGCAAAAGATCTCCTCACCGCTCAGCAGGCCCGGAGTGTGGACTTGGATAAAATCCGCCGCTTCCTGGAGTCACCTTTGGGGAAGAGGATACTGGCTTCCGGAAACATATACCGGGAAGTACCCTTCAATATCGAGATACCCTGCCAGGAACTATATGCGGGTTTGGTTGATGAAGCCTGCCAAGGTGAAACTCTTCTGCTCCAGGGAGTCATTGACTGTTTCTTTGTAGAAAGGGACGGCATTGTCCTGCTGGATTATAAGACTGATTATGTACCTGCCGGGGGAATTGATCGGATCAGAGAACGGTACCGGCTCCAGATCGACTATTATGCCCGGGCCCTGGAGATGTTGACCGGGAAAAAGGTCAAGGAAAGGTATATCTACCTGTTCTGGAATGGGGAAGTGCTGGAGTATTAATTGATATAGGAAAAGACAGGTCCTTTCGAGAATATGCCCTTTGATACATAAATGGTGCATAATCAGAGAAAACTTTTCATTAAGGAAACCGATGTATTGGAGGGACTGATTTTGGAAGAAAGGATTTGGGAAAAAACGGAGGGACGGGTTAGCTATCACGATTCTGTGGAAGAGATGGTAAAGCGGATGCGAGAGGACGGGATGTCTAATGTATTTGACCGCTGGACCCTTCAGGAAAAAATCAGATGTAAGTTCTGCCTGCAGGGATTAAGCTGCCAACTGTGTTCTCAAGGTCCCTGCAGGATTAGTGAAAAGGGTGGACAGGATAAAGGCGTCTGTGGGATCGGGGCGGATGCCATGGCCATGAGAAGTCTTTTGCTCCGGAATGTGATGGGGGCAGGCACTTACAGTCATCATGCCTATGAGGCTTTCCGAACGCTACGGGCTACTGCCCAAGGGAAAACACCCTTTCAAATAAAGGATGCGGAAAAGTTAAAATGGATGTGTGAAAAAGTAGGTCTTACGACCGGCCAGGACACCAATACAATGGCGCTGGCCCTGGCAGACTTCCTGGAGCAGGAAATGGGTAAGGACATTGACGAGCCCAGCGTGATGGTGGAAGTGTTTGCTCCCCAAAAGAGAAAGAAATTATGGAAAGACTTAGGTATCTACCCATCCGGTGTGGTCCATGAAGAGCAGAACTGTGTCGCGAGCTGCTTAACAAATGTAGACGGCGATTATGCCTCACTGGCGAAAAAAGCGCTGCGTCTGGGTCTGGCGACCATTTATACGGCCCAGATCGGCCTGGAAATGGTGCAGGATATCCTGTTTGGCACGCCGGCCCCCCATGAAGTTGATGTAGATTTAGGTATTATGGACCCGGATTATGTGAATATTGTTTTTAATGGTCATCAGCCCTGGGTGGGGGTAGCTACCTTACAAAAAGCCAGGTTGCCTGAAATCCAGGAAAAGGCAAAAAAAGGCGGGGCAAAAGGCCTGCGCATTGTCGGATCCATTGAAACCGGCCAGGAGTTGTTGCAAAGATTTGAGGTAGATGGGGTGTTTGTGGGATTAATGGGCAACTGGTTGGCCATAGAGCCTCTTTTAGCAACGGGTACCGTTGATGTCATGGCCATGGAAGAAAACTGTTCTCCCCCGGCAATTGACCAATATGCGGAAAAGTATCAGGCCACGCTGGTCAGTGTGAGTAATATTATCGGGGTTCCAGGATTACAGCATCAAATGGCATATCATCCGGCCCAAGTAGATGCCATGGCAGATCGGCTGATCGATCTTGCCCTGGACAACTTTAAAAAACGCAAGGGCACAGTCGTGCCGAAGGTGCCGAAATTTACCCAAAAAGCAATCGCCGGTTTTTCCACCGAGGCCGTGCTGAAAGCGCTGGGAAACAGACTGGATCCCTTGGTCGATGTGATCAAAGCCGGCAAAATTAAAGGAGTAGTTGCACTGGCAAACTGCTCTACTTTAAGAAATGGACCCCAGGACTGGAATACGGTAAATTTAGTTAAAGAATTGATCAAAAAGGACATTCTGGTAGTAAGTGCCGGGTGCGGCAACCATGCTCTTGAAGTAGCGGGACTTTGTAATCTTCAGGCGATTGAAATGGCTGGCTCAGGTCTGCAGGAAGTATGCAGGATGTTAAAAATACCACCTGTATTAAGCTTTGGCACTTGTACGGATACGGGAAGAATATCCATGCTGGTAACAGCCTTGGCGGATCACTTGGATGTAGATGTACCCCAACTCCCCATTGCGGTAACCGCGCCGGAATGGATGGAACAGAAGGCTACGATTGACGGGGTCTTTGCCGTTGCTTATGGGGCATATACCCATCTCTCGCCCACACCTTTTGTTACGGGTGCTCCCCAGCTGGTTAAACTGCTCACCGAAGATGTGGAAACATTAACCGGGGGAAAAATCGCTTTGGGTGATGATCCCAAGGAAGCGGCGGATCATATTGAGGCTCATATCCTGAGCAAAAGAAAAGATTTGGGACTCAGTTAGACACCAATCAAAACGGCAGCTTCACGAAACTTGGAAGCTGCCGTTTTGTTCATTGGAAAAGCCGGAATCCAGAAGGACTATGAAAAAAGTGACATTTTTTCAGAAAAGAAGGGCCTCTTTTCGCCGGGGGCTTAGATGATTAGCAATGGGAGAGCAGGCGATCAGCGACTTAAAACCTCTGTGATGGTAATGGAATAGGTGGAGTAGTCGTTTGTTAAATCCAGATAATATGGTTCAACCTTTTGCGTACCATCATTAATAATTTTCACCAAAGGTCGCATGGTACAAAGTTCATTGTTTCTTACCACATAACCCTCTTTTCCGTCACTGAGCTTAACCAGGGTGCCGGATGGATAGGGAGCAATTTTTCTGATAAAGACTTCAACCAAGTTAATATCAAAGGAAATCCCCCCGTTTGACATGATAAACTCAATTGCCTCGGAAGGGAGTAATGCTTTTCTGTATGGCCTGTCAGATGTAAGCGCGTCATAAACATCTGCAATACCGATGATTCTTCCAAAAAGGGAAATATCATCTCCTTTTAATCCATAGGGATATCCGGTTCCGTCATATTTTTCGTGGTGATGTAAAGCGCCCAGGCATAATTTTTCCCGGAGTTTAAATTTTTCTTTCAGGTAGACATAGCCCAGAGCGGCATGTCTTTTTATTAGCTCCAGTTCTTCAACAGTTAAAGGGTCGGACTTGTCGATGATTTTTTTTTCAATAAAAACCTTGCCAATATCGTGCAAGATGGCACTTATGCCCAGATCGTACAATGTTTGTTTCGGCAACCGGAGGGAAATCCCCATCATAATGGATAAAACTGCCACATTTACGGAGTGGTGAAAAGTATAATCGTCAAAAAATTTCAGGTCAATCATATTGACCATGATCCCTCTGTTGTTTATGATATCGTCAATAATATCTTCAATAACTTCATGAAGAATTTTGGTATCTTCCTCTACGGATTTTGCCGAAGGGGCATGGATAAAAACATGTTTCACGACCTTAACGGCAGTGGCCCGGATTTTTTCACTAATGACATCCTTTGCTTCGATCTCTTTCGTTTCATCATCTTGAATATAGATGCCGATGATTTTTAAAATATTTAATTTTTCTACATAATGACTATTTAAAACCGTTCCTTTGGTTAGCCAGATTTCTCCGTTTTTTCCATAGATCGTATTGCTAAGAATAGAACCTTCTTGGACACAATTTACAGGTATAAATCGCATTTTTGAACACCTTATCTTTCTATTTTACACAATACATAAAAATTATATCGGCATAAATACTCGAAAGTGAATACCTAATTAAAAATTTTTTTTATTTTTCTTATAAAATCCTAAGAATTATGGATAAGGCCTGATCCCGTTTTGATCTTTAAGTTTAGGTTAAGAGGCAGGAATAGATGATCTTTTACCGAATGTTTTGGCTAACTAAGAATAAAGGTGGCGAGACATTTGGGAACACCTGCCCAATTAGTAATAGGGGAAATATATACTTCGCGTGAGATTTTAGATATTATGAAGACAAATGACGACCTTGTATTATGTAATAATGTGTACATATTGGCAGATACCGACCGGGAGCGGTTTAAAGTCAAAGAATGTATGCGCACCTATGTTCATTCCTGTTTTGGGAAGCAGTATTATTTGCTACCGAATACCAAACAAAATGTTTATGTAGTTGAGAAAGTTGAAAGCTAGCTTATCCTGGACCAAAGAAAAGGCCTCCTAAAAGGAGGCTTTTTTGTAACTTAAATATCAGGCAAGGTGCGCCATGAAATGGTTCCTTTTTTTCTCTGTAAATTTAGCGCATAAATGATGAAATTGCCAAGTAAACTAATTTATCGGCAGTGTTGTCGCCGCAAATGGCTATAGAAATAGCAAAGGGGGTATGGGACATGTCAACGGTTGTTGCTGTAAAGAAAGATGGGGTAATTGCCATCGGAGCAGATTCTCTTTCCAAGTTTGGCAGGACAAAACAGCACTCTGAGTACATCAAGAATTACTCGAAAATTTTTCAGGTGGGAAAAGCCTATATTGCCTGTGTGGGAGATGCGGTGATTAGTCACGCTTTACGAAGCTATTTTGGGAAAAGGAAGGAGATGCCCTCCCTGGATCATGCAGACCAAATCTTTGAGGTAGTATGTGATTTGCATAAGTCATTAAAGGAAGACTATTTTTTAAATCCCACCGACCAAAACGATGATGATTTCGAGTCTTCCCGGTACGAATGCTTAATTGCCAGTCCCGGGGGAATTTTCGGCGTATATGCCCTGCGCTCTGTGGATGAATTTACTAAATTCTATTCCTTTGGGTCAGGAAATGAATTCGCCTTGGGCGCCATGAAAACAATTTTCCCTGCTGCTGCTGCAGAAGATATTGCCCGTGCCGGCCTGGAGGCTGCTGCGGAGTTTGATGATTCCACCGGATGGCCTTTTGAGATTTATACCCTTTCTCTGTCTTAATCTTCTACTTCGTCCCAGGACAGAGTAGTTACCCGGGTCGTTTCACCAGCTTTTTTTTCTTTTTTGGTCGCTTTTTGTTCTAAAATATCCTCCATGCCCGGGGCAATGGTAGGTTCTTTTTTCTGATCGGACATCCTTGCCACCTCCCGATTTAGCGGTTTTTCCTTGCATAGTATCATACCCGGGGAAAATGTATTAGCCAAAAAGCCTTTGAAACCAGGATTTTTTTCCTAAATCCCGTTTCGATCTGTCTAGAACGTTGTCTTCCGCGGCTTCAAAGACCGTTGATTGCCGATTTTTATCGGATGTTTCCGTAGCATGGTTCTGGTTGTTGGGACTATTTTTTTGGGATGCGTGTGTGAATTGACCTTGGTTCGTTTCTTTTTCGCTCATGTTGGACAGCTCCTTTTTTTACCCCGGGTATGTGGAATTAGTTTACCCCTGATATACGGTAAAATATTACTATCCTTTCTTGTGTCCAATTATCTGGTACTTGCATAGCATGTAATGAAAGGAAAATAAGGAGGGATTGAGATTGGGTATTTTAAGCGGTTTTATGGGCCGGGATAAAGATTGTGGTATTTTTGGCGGGGATGACGAATGTTTTGATATTATCATTATTCTTGTGATCATTTTTATTTTTTTCTGTTGCTGCTGTAAAAGGTAAAATGGTTGTCCGGCTATGGTCCATCATCAGAAGGTCTTACATAAAAAAACCCCTGTTCTCGTGGACAGCGGTTTTTTTGCTTGAATATGCTCAGAAAGCGGCAGAGCTTAATTCAAATACATCAGGTATTTTAACATCAACCAAAAATGAGAAAAGCTTCCTGCCAATACAAATAAGTGAAAGATCTCATGAAAACCCAGCCATTTTGCAGAAATGCGCGGCCTTTTTGTTCCGTATATGACGGCACCAATGGTGTAAAGAAAACCACCGATCACTAACCAACTAAATCCGGTGAGGGGAATGGTTTTTATTAAAGGGAAAAAGGCGATTAATACCAGCCAGCCCATAAAAATGTAGATGATGGTGGAAATCCAACGGGGACAATTTCGCCAAAAGATTTTCAGAAAAATTCCCAATATGGCGAGGCCCCAGATGCTGCCCAGCAGGCTCCAGCCCCAGGCGCCCCGTAAGGGAATCAGGCAAACCGGGGTGTATGTACCGGCAATTAAGACAAAAATCATGATGTGGTCGATGCGCCTAAGAATTTTCACACCTTTGTCCGAAACGGGGACAAGATGGTATAAAGAGCTTGCTGCATAAAGCAGAATCAGGCTTGCGCCGAAAATGGAAAATGATACGATATGCCAGGGAGTAGAGAAATGCGCCGCATTCCATACCAAGAGAATAAGCCCGGGAATAGAAACCAAAAAACCGAATAAATGGGTCAAGCCACTTACCGGATCTCTAAATCGGATCATGATCATAGCTCCTTTTGTTTGATTACCTTTATTACTTTATTATAGGAAATTTTTTCAAGGATTTCAAATGTTCCTGCCTGAAAAACAATAAAAAAAGAAAGCCGCAAGAAAAGCGGCTGTTGAAAAAAAGAAAAGACAATGTTGTTATTCATTAGTAAGGGGACTGTTCAATGGAAAACAAAGTTGGTTGTTCAACGCATTTTGATTGTATCATTAAAGCAGCAGGAAAAACAATAAGGTGAAGGCATTCGGTCAAGATATTCAACTTTCACAACAAAAAAATAAACAAGCGGTCAGGGGAGAGGGGTATGTCCCAATTATTTTGATTTCAGGTAGCCTTCTGCGGCTAATAATTCTGCTGTGAGCACGGACCCTCCGGCAGCACCCCGCAATGTATTATGAGAGAGGCAAACAAATTTGTAGTCAAACAAAGAGTCCTCCCGCAGCCGGCCAATGGTGATGCCCATCCCTTTCTCCTTGTCCCGGTCACATTTTGTCTGGGGCCTGTTTTCTTCCGGGCAATAGGTTAAAAACTGTCTGGGGGCACTGGGAAGATTTAATAGCTGGGGCTTGCTTTTGTATTCTTGCCATAAGTCCAGAATGGTTTCCTTTGGTGGTGTAGACTCAAAAGAAACATAAACTGCGGCCATGTGGCCTTCGGTCACCGGGACACGGATGCATTGCGCGCTAATCACCGGCATGGTTGCATGCTCGATGATGTTGTCCTGTACATGCCCCCAAATTTTTAAAGGCTCCAATTCACTTTTGCTTTCTTCACCTTTGATAAAGGGAATGACATTATCGGTCATTTCCGGCCAGTCGGCAAAGGTTTTTCCGGCACCGGATATGGCTTGATAGGTGCAGGCCAATATTTTGGTCGGTTTAAAGTGCATCAGGGGAGTGATGGCCGGAACATAGCTTTGAATAGAGCAGTTTGGTTTTGCCACAATAAAGCCATATTCTGTGCCCAATCTTTTGCGCTGATGGGCAATAACGTCAAAATGCCCGTCATTAATCTCGGGAATGACCATTGGAACATCAGGAGTGAGGCGATGGGCCGAATTATTTGAGATCACTGGGGTTTCCTCTTTGGCATATCTTTCCTCAATTTCTCTGATTTGATCACCGGGCATGTCAACGGCACAAAAAACAAGGTCCACATCACGGCTGATCTTCTCTACGAGACTGACGTTTCTTACCGTGATATTTTTGATTCCTTCCGGTACCGGTTCGTTCATTTTCCATTTGTTTTCGACCGCCTCATGATAACTTTTCCCTGCTGAATGTTCACTGGCGGCGATCACTTCAATGTAAAAGAAAGGGTGATCGGCCAATAAGGTGACCAAACGCTGCCCCACAAAACCGGTCCCGCCGAGAATTCCTACTTTTAGCTTTTTTTTCATTACGCACCTCCGACAATTCTTCCTGTATGTTTTTGACAGTTCGGATTTTCCTATGCTATTATTATAATTGACATTTTAAGCCATAGAAATGGCATAAAATGTCCAAAACTATGTAAAAAGTGGGTTTTATTCTGAGATGCGCCTGAGGAATCCAAGAAAAGGAGTGGCCCGATGGTGTCAAATGAAGATGCTTTCGCTGGTAAAAAGGGTTACTTGGAAAAAGATTTTGAGTTTTTCCACTTGACCGACAAGAGGACGATGCATTTTGAGTATCATTACCATGATTTTAATAAGGTTATAATCTTTCTTTCTGGTAATATCACTTATTTGATTGAGGGAAAGTCCTATCAGCTGAAACCCTGGGATATTTTATTAATAAACAATAATGAGGTTCATAAGCTATTGATGGATCCGGAGGAAGCATATGAAAGAATCGTGATTTGGGTAAACAGCTCTTTTTTATCCAAGCATCTTGACGGGGAATGTAATTTGTTCACCTGCTTTGAAATGGCCTTAAGACAAAGGTGCAATTTGCTGAGATTGGATCCCCAAGCCCAACATCAATTGAGTTATCTCTTGGCCGAACTGGAGAAAGCTTTTGAAAGTGAAGAATTCGGCACTGGAATACTGAAGAATTCTTTGATGCTCCAATTTTTTGTGCTCATGAACAGGTTTTATTTACGACAGAGGGACAAAGAGCCGGAGGGGATTAAGTTTAGCAAGGAGATCGCCGCTATTTTAGATTATATCAATGAAAATCTGGATCAGGATTTATCTTTAGAGAACCTTTCTGCTGTTTTTTTTATCAACAAATATCATTTGATGCACAAATTTAAAATGAACACCGGTTATACCGTGCACAATTATATTTTGCAGAAACGATTGATCAAAGCAAACATGCTGATGCGCAAAGGAATCCCTGCTGGAGAGGCATGTATCTGTTGCGGTTTTAAAGAATATTCCAGCTTTGTCCGCTCTTTTAAGAAAATGTTTGGACTTTCTCCCCGCAAGTATCACCAGGCGGTCCCAGACATGAACCAGTAATTTCCTTTTGGTTAGGCCCGGGGAATTTTTGATCGCTGGTATTTTTTCGAGATTTTCAAAAAGGATTCCGATATTCTGTTCACTGCTTCGAAGATTATTTTTGCCGCCGTCATGAACATCAATGTTTTTGCCACCGTTTTTTTCACATTTGCCACCTTCTTTTTCAATGATAGTATAGTGTTTACGAAAATGAGGCAATCATTCCTGGTATATTTCGTCTGAAGGCTTCAATTTTTTGTGTGTCATAGGGCAAGATACTACGAAACCGGGTATCGGGCTCAAACAGAAAAAAAGCAGGTGTTGGGAGGAAGCATATGAATACGTTAAGGGTTGGTCTGGTTCAAATGCATGTCGGGTACTCTAAAGAAGAGAATCTCCAAAAGGCGAAAGAGATGGTGCAGAAGGCTGTCTCTAAAAATGCCCAATTGATCGTACTGCCGGAAATGTTTAATTGCCCCTATGATAATCAATTTTTTCCTGCCTTTGCCGAGGAGGAAGGCGGTTTCTCCTGGCAGGAATTGTCCCGCATGGCCCTGGAAAATGAAGTATTTTTAATCGGCGGATCTATTCCGGAAATAGATGACCAGGGCTGCATTTATAATACTTCATTTGTTTTTAACCGGCAGGGCGGGCAAATAGCCAAACACAGGAAAGTGCATCTCTTTGATATCGATGTGAAGGGAGGCCAGTATTTCAAAGAGTCGGACACCTTAAGTGCCGGAAATGAGGCGACGGTCTTTGATACGCCTTTTGGCAGAATGGGATTGATCATCTGTTACGATATCAGGTTTCCTGAACTAGCGAGATTGTTAGTAGCAAAAGGGGCAAAGTTTATTATTGTTCCCGGCGCTTTTAACATGACGACGGGGCCTGCCCATTGGGAAATTCTTTTTCGGACCAGGGCATTGGACAATCAGGTCTATATGATGGGCGCCGCTCCGGCGCGGAATGAGGAAGCAGCATATGTCTCCTACGGGAATTCGATCATTGTGGACCCCTGGGGAAAGGTGGTCCAAAGGATGGATGGAGAGGAAAATATTTTGATTGAAGACTTGGAACCGGCGAAGATTGAGAGGGTCAGAACAGAACTTCCTTTATTAAAACATTTACGCCAGGATCTCTACACCCTGACAGAACACCCCTACGTTACCCCCAAAAACGGCAGATACTAACCGAATCTTTTTTCAGCACCAAAAAAAATTAGGGGGAGTTGAAAAGATGAAAAAGGTGTTGTTGATGTTGTTGGCTGTAGTTTTCCTAGCAGGGGCAGTGGCACCGGCGGCCTATGCCTCTCAACCGGCCCATGCCAAGGGATCCGACAAGGCAAAAATGAATCAGGCCCTAAAATTTAAAGACGTGAAAGGACACTGGGCGGAAAATGTTCTTCTGGAAATGAACGCAAAGGGTTTCGTGAAGGGTTACCAGGATTGTACATACAAACCTGCTAACGTCGTGAGCAAATTAGAGGCTGTAGTGATGATTGTGCGCGCTTTAGGGCTGGAAGAAGAGGCTCAGGAGGCAAAATTGTCTGCACCCGTGAAAAATGAGAAACAGATCCCGTCCTGGGCCGCCGGCTATGTCCAGGTTGCCTATGATCAAGGAATTTTAACAGAGGGCGATTTAAAAGCCTTTAGACCCAATCAGGGGGCAAAACGGATCGAAGTTGCCCTTTGGATTGCCCGGGCTCTTGATCTGGACCAAAAAATTCAACAAAAAATTCAATTAGATTTTGTTGATGATGAGGATATTCCTGGGAACTTAAACGGTATTGTGATCATTATGGTTCAAACCGGTATTATGCAGGGAGCTCCCGGACATTACTTTTGGCCCAACAAGCCGATTACCCGGGCGGAAATGGCCGTGTTGCTGGACAGAATTGACGGCAAGGTAGCCGATAATCAGGGCAAGGAGATATCCGGCAAAATAAAGTCTGTTGATGATGACACCATCACGGTAGAAAAAACTGGCTGGACGAAAGAATTTGATTTCTCCGAGGATGTTACGGTCTATCTAGACGGAGATCTGGCTGAGGTAGAGGATCTTGAAGAGGGATACCGGGTAAAAGTAGTCCTTGATAATGATGGAAAAGTCTCATTTGTGAAAGCTGAAGATGCGGAAAATGAGGAAGATTTTGAAGGAGAAATTACGCAGATTGTATTAGGCGACGGGGCTCAGATCACTGTTAA
Source organism: Candidatus Formimonas warabiya (assembly GCF_002777255.1). Lineage (GTDB taxonomy): Bacteria > Bacillota > Dehalobacteriia > Dehalobacteriales > Dehalobacteriaceae > Formimonas > Formimonas warabiya. The sequence goes on from NZ_CP017634.1 coordinate 676,926, forward strand.
ATCGGGGAACAAAGAGAAGGCCTTTCGGGTGAATGGTTCCACGGAAATCGAAAAAGACGGCAAGGAAATCTTTTTATCTGAACTGGAAATAGGCTGGGAGGTTTCTGTAGAATCTGAGAATGGTGTTGCCATAGACATTACGGTAGACAATGAGGAAGATAACGAAGATGACGAAGAAACCGAGGAGGAATATGAGGGAACGATTACCGAGGTAGACTCAATTGGTCATCAATCCATCACGATCGAGGACGAAGATGGGAGAACACATACCTTCGATGTGGATGAAGACACGGAAATCATTCTGGATGATGAAGACCAGGATCTGGAGGATTTGGAATCTGGTTTTGCTGTAACAGTTACGGTTATCGACGATGTAGCCACCAGAATTGAAGCAGAGTCGGAAGAGGAAGAGTTTTCCGGGGAAATTGTGGCCCTTACTCTGGGAGATGAACAAACTGTCGTCATCGAAACGGATGAAAATGACAGGTTTACCTTTGATGTTACCGAGGATACGGAGATTGAATTAGATGGAGACCGGGCAGAATTGGATGATTTAAAAGTTGGGGACACAGTAGAAATAACAGCTCAGAACGGTGCCGCCCTGACCATTGATGCAGAGAGAGAGGACGATTAAGAAAATCCCCGGTATCACCTGCCTTCTCTATTTTGGTGCAAATACCAGGTGATATTTACAATGCCATTGTGCATGTAATAAACTTTCCATATCCATTGAAGCAAGTTCTTAATTCAGATGGAGATTCTTTTACTCCATCTGAATTTTAGAACTGCAAATGCATGACTTAGTTGGCGTTTGACTCCCGCATATTTGGGGACATTCCTAAGAGAGGTGTGTCCCCTGACCGCTGATGGCGGGAGACTTACGCCAAGTTAGTCAGGTTAAAATAACTACCTCCTTTGGGCTAGTGGGGCTGGCGAAACCTGCACATTTGACCAAATGGGGGTAGTTCTTCTTTACTCAGCGCTAAAGCTTTTTGGAGCCACCTGCCTAGCAGGTGATTTTCGTGATACAAAATACAAAAAAGAATAACCGTCTGGAGAACGGTTATAACAGAAAACAACAAAGAAAACTGCATATAAAGGGCATACAATGGACATAAAATTGAGAAGCATGACACAACTTTATTGTAGAGTGTGGGACGAATAATCACAATACTTAGAGGATGTTTGGTCAAAAATTTAAACCAAAGAGCAAAAAATTAAAGGCCTCATTCTCTGATCAAAAAGTTTGAGAATAATCTCACTACTTCATTGACGTTGCAGACATCTTTTGAAGAAGCAGGAAAATGTCCGAATTCTTCAAGAATCTTGTCGAAATATTTGACAAATATATCCTGATATACTATTATTTAAAAGATGAGTTCCTTAGCGATAGTACTTTTTAGTTTAGAAATGGGGAGGTTGTAAACGGGTGGTTGAACGAAAATGTCCCCGGTGTGGAAAGAGAGTTTTCAGTGCCGATACGATTAATGATTGGTATTGCCCCTATTGCGGGGCGAACATTCCCAGGTTTTAAGTTTTTGTTTTTTTAAATTAAGACAATAAAGTACTGTCAAAGCCTTTCTGGGCTTTTTTCTTTTTGCATCAAGTGCTCATGAGAAGATCCGCACATGGACTAATCTTCCATGTGCTTCATTTGTTCTTCAAAACTGGCATGGGGTTCTTCACCATCATGGGTAGAAGCCGCTGGCTGCAGTCCCTTTATATCCCGGGAATGGGCATGGATTTCTTCTTTCTCCAGGAGTATTTCGCTAATATCGTCTGCTTTTACCTGAATACCATTTTGCAAATAGACCGATAAAATCTCTTTTGCTGTGGCTTCATCCACTGGGGGAAAATCCGACAAAGTAATGCGGAATGTTACCTTCATGGTTTAAACCCTCCTCTTATGTATGATTAATAAATCATACCATATTTTTTAGTAAATTTGAACAATTAAGAATATTATATGAATAACTTATTTGCACGAATCTATGATACAATACGAATAAAAACCAGAGGACAAATAAATGGAGAAGACAACCAGTTTGGCTCTTAACCAGGATCAGAAACTTGGTATTCGATACGCTTTGGCCGCTTATGGCGCATGGGGACTATTGCCGGTATATTGGAAAGTGATAAGTGCGGTGCCGGCGGTCCAAATTTTGGCGCACCGGATTTTCTGGTCTTTTATTTTCGTGGGAGGATTACTGATTGCGCAAAAGGGTCATCACTCTGTCATGCACGTAATTAGGACACCGAAATATATGCTGTGTTTTTTGGCCAGTTCTCTGCTTTTGACGACAAATTGGGGCGTATATATCTGGGCCAATAATCACAATCATATGATTGAAACAAGCTTGGGTTATTTTATTAATCCTTTAGTAAGTATTTTACTGGGGATGATATTCCTGAAAGAGAAAATTGAATTTTGGCAGATCGTTGCGGTGTTATTAGCTGGAACCGGGGTAAGCTATATGGTTTTTGAATACGGAAAATTTCCCTGGATTGCCTTAATTCTTGCCCTGACCTTCGGTTTTTACTCCCTAATTCGAAAAGTAGTCCCTGTAGAATCATTAACCGGTTTGTTCATCGAAACAAGTGTAATGACCCCGATAGCCTTTATTTATCTCATAGTTCTAGGGGCAGAAGGAAAAGAAATGTTTTTCTCGGCCGGATTAAAGATATCACTTTTACTAATATTTGCCGGGGTGATTACTGCTTATCCGTTAATGTGGCTGGTAAATGGGGCAAAAAGGCTTCCTCTTAAAACCATCGGCTTTTGCCAGTATCTTGCCCCCAGCCTGATGCTGGTCATTGGTGTGATCATTTATCAAGAGCCTTTTACGGAAATGCACCGCATCAGTTTTTCCTTCATTTGGAGTGCCTTGCTCATTTATTCGCTGTCTACGGCATCCTTTATGCAGAAATTAAACCCATTCGCCAGGAGAGAAAAATGGAGGGGGAGATTATAAAATTTTAAAGAACTTCGAGAAATGAGCAAAATTTATTTTATTGTGAACCCTTGTGCCGGGAACGGTGCCACCAGACGATGGTGGCTCAGCTATTTGCCTGTTTTAGACCGGACAGGCTTGAATTTTCAGTGGTCATTTACCCAGGGGCCCTTTACCGCTCCGGCTATTGCCGCTCAAGCGGTAGATTCAGGCTATGATATTCTTGTAGCAGTTGGGGGAGACGGAACCGTCCATGAAGTCGTAAATGGAATCATCAGAAATAGTGGCTTCACTTTGACCACTCCGGCTTTGGCCATCTGGCCCAGGGGGACGGGATGTGATTTGGGCAGAACATTAGGGATTAGGAATAAAAAGGAAGACTTGATTGGCTTGCTTAGCGGGGGTGAAGCAATCTGGGTGGATGTCGGACAGGCAGAATTTATCAGTAATGATGGAGAAAAAAATCTTTCGCGATACTTTTTAAACGTGGCTGAAGTAGGACTTGGCGGTGAAACAGCGGCTAAGGTAAATGAGACAACAAAGGTTTTGGGAGGCTTTTTTTCTTTCCTTTGGGGATCCTTGACTTCCATCTGCACTTATCGTAGCCCATATCTCCGCATGGTAATTGATGAGAAGCATTCCCGGGAAGGCCGGTACACCCTGATCGCCTGTGGAAATGGCAGGTTCTTTGGGGGTGGGATGATGATTTGCCCAAAGGCAAAAATAAATGACGGCTATTTTGACATCGTCGCAATAGAAGCAATGGGCAAAAGCAATCTCATCTATAACTTGCCGAAAGTATACTCCGGAAGGCATCTGGAACATGCAAAGGTGTGGCATGCCCGGGCTAAATCCCTATTGATTCAATCCCGGGGAAGGGTTCTGGTAAACCTGGATGGGGAACAGCCAGGAATTGTACAAGCAAAATTTACGATCATACCCAAGGCAATTAAATTGCTCGTCCCCAAACAATTTCCAACTATGTTCGGAGAAGTTTAAACCCCATCAACAAATTACCGGATGCTCCAAATTTTTGGGAGCATCCGGCGCCATACGAGCCGAACCCGATACCCGGATCCAGAAAAAAGTAAGCAATATTGATTTAGTTTTTTCCCGGTAACCGGTTCCCGGATCCCGAAAAGCCCTTTGGGCTTTTTTATTTATACAAGCCCATACTTTCTGCTTCCCGAAGCTGCTTTTTGTCAATCTTTCCTGTAGCGGTTTTAGGAATACTCTCGAGCAGTTGCACTTGGCGGGGACATTTAAAGTTAGCCAATCTCTCACGGCAAAAGACGGAGAATTCTTTCGGTACTGCCGTTTCACCAGGTTTTAAAACAATAAAGGCCTTAGGCACTTCACCTCTTAGACTATCATGAATGCCGATTACCGCTGCCTCTGCAACCTTGGGATGTTGGTACAGGCATTCTTCAACTTCTCTGGGATATACGTTGAGTCCGCTGACAATCAACATGTCCTTCTTCCGGTCGACGATGTAAATGTAACCGTCGGCATCTTTTTTGCCCAGGTCGCCGGTGTGGAACCAGCCATCTTTGATAGCCTCCGCGGTGGCTTCCGGCTGGTTGAGATAGCCTTTCATGACGTTGGGGCCTTGCACACAGATTTCTCCAATTTCTTCCGGAGGCAGTTCCTGGTCATTTTCATTTACAATCTTCACCTTGACTCCTTCTAAAGGTGTCCCCACAGAACCGGGCTTCCGCAGGCTCATGGGGTTGGCATAGGAGACAGGAGAGGTTTCTGTAGGGCCGTTTCCTTCAATCACAATGATACCGTATTCATCCTCAAAAAGATGCATGATTTCTAAGGGCATCGGTGCTCCGCCAGAAAAACACAGGCGCAAAGAGGAAAGATCAATTTCATTTGTGTTTCCGGAGTTTTGCAGGATGGCAGCATACATGGCGGGAACCCCGCAAAAAAGGGTCACTTTGTGTTTGCCGATTTCCTTCAGTACGTGATCCGGCCGAAACTGGGCCATTACGGTAATGCTTCCTCCGGAATAAATAGGACAGAGCATGGCCGCCATTTGCGCATAAGAATGAAACAAGGGAAGGACACACAAATGGTTGTCCTTCGGGTTCATTTCTACATGGTTTACCACAGCAGCCGCATCAAACATTAAATTGCTATGTGAGAGTAAGGCTCCTTTCGGCTTTCCCGTTGTGCCTGATGTATAAAGACAGGCGGCAATATCCTCCGGGTTGATGGCAACTTTGACGGGTGCGGATGGTATCGAGATCAAATCATCCCAAGAGATTACATCCTCATCGGATTCTCCGCCGATGACGATGATTTTTTTCAGCGCGGGAATTTGACCCCAAACGCTTTCCACTAAAGGCAAAAATGCTTGGGTCGTGATGAGAAAAACCACTTCGGCATCATTTAAAATATATTTAATTTCCTCCCCTTTAAAAAGAGGGTTTAAAGGAATAACTGTCCCGCCGGCCCGGGTAATGGCAAAATAAGCTCTGATAAAATCCGGTGAGTTTGCGAGGAGAAGGCTCACCCGCTGTTGGTACCCTAAGCCAAGATCGATAAAGCCCTGGGCAAGGTTGTCCACTTCTTGATCAAACTGACCGTAAGTAATTTCGGTATCCCCAAAAAAAATCGCTTTTTTGTCTGGAAGACGGGCGGCCGTGTTTCGTAAAAAAAGATCTACTGACATAAATCTCCTCCTTTATAGGTATTTAATGCTTCATGATAGTAGTTTAATTTTACCGGCTTTTTCCCCGAAAAACCATATTCTGTCTCAAAATTTTTTTCCTTTCCCAATACTTTTTTTGTCGAAATTCGGAAACAAAAATCCCTGGTAAAACGTCTAAATGAAATAGTAACACACAAGTTTGTCTTATGGAGGTGGAAAATATTTAATAATTATGAAAAGATATGAAATACGTCATTGGACAGGAATGAGGAGTGGTTAAATGAATTTTAAACATGATCATTTATTCAAAACGTTAGTTGCATTGCTGCTGGTAAGTTTTTTAATTTTTAATGTCTCCTTTCCTGTTTTTGCCCAAGATGAGAAAAAAGTTAACGTCAGAGTGGACGGACAATCCGTTAATTTCGATGTCGCACCTTATATTGACAGTCAAAACCGCACCATTGTTCCTCTGCGCTTTATTGGGGAAGAATTGGGATACAGTTTTGCCTGGGATGCTCAAACCAAACAGGTTGCTTTTGCCGGTGACGGCGTATTGATTTTTCTTACCATCGGTAAAAAAGAGGCGACCGTAAACGGTGATCAGGTTCTTTTGGACACTGCGGCAGTAACAAGAAACGGCAGGGCAATGGTGCCTTTGCGTTTTATTGTGGAGAATTTAGGGGCCACAGTGCAGTATGATACCGCGAAAAATCTGGTTAATATTGTAACGAAAGAGGGGGGCGAAATGCCTGTTACTGAAACCAGAACCGCTGTGGTATCGGAAGATGGCGTGAATATCCGAAGTGGACCTGGCCAAACATATAAGGTAATTTCTCAGGCGAACAAAGGTAATACCTTTAAGATATTGGGCCAAAGCAACGATTGGTATCAAATTGAAATCACCGGCAATTCCTCCGGGTGGATCGCAGGTTGGCTGGTTTCGGTACGGACGGACAGCTCTTTGCCTTCCCGCAGCGAAGAACCCGGGGAAGGAAGGGATCCTCCCGTAACATCCCAGCCCGGACCATTGGCTTCTATTACGGAAGTAAGTGTGGATACCTCCCAAGGAGATCCTTTGCTCACAGTTACGGGTGATCAAACCCTTAATTATGCCACGTCCATTTTGGACAATCCGCGCCGGCTGGTTTTGGACTTTTTCAATGCTGTCTTAGACACGGAGGAAATCGAATCTGAAGATTTAGAAGTTGACACGGAATTGGTAGATGGGGTTCGTATGGCCCAGTTTTCGGATAATCAGGTGAGAATTGTGGTGGATGTTTCCGGTCCTGCCGGGCTTACCCTAGCTTCCGGTAGTGGGAAAACCTTATCCTTTAAAATCGGTAAACCAACTTTACAGGGTAAGACCATCGTGATCGATCCCGGACACGCCAGTATTCAGCCGGGAGGATGGGCGGATCCCGGAGCAGTTGGTCCGACAAATCTCAAAGAAAAAGACGTCGTGCTCGATATGGGGGTAAGTGTTGCGGAAATTTTAAAAGCACAAGGAGCAAAGGTGATTATGACCCGGACGGGCGATACTAATTTGACTTTGGGTGGCAGGGCCGACGTAGCTAATAAAAATAAAGCGGATATATTTGTCTCCATCCATGTCAATGCTAATGTGAGCAGAACGACTAACGGCACATCCACTTACTTTTTCGGTGACGTGGCCGGTCAATATCAGGCAAGAGAAAAATTAGCGAAATCAGTCCAACAGGAGTTGGTTAAATCGATTCAGCGAAAAAATATCGGGGTGCTTCAGGCTAATTTTGCTGTTTTACGCTATACCCAGGTGCCTTCTATTTTAGTGGAGACTGCGTTTATTTCCAATTATGAGGAAGAAAAGCTTCTGGCTGATCCGGCGTTTCGTTTAAAAGTAGCTCAAGGGATTGCCAATGGCATTGAACGGTATTTTTTAAACTAAAATTAATATTTTAGCGCTGACAATTGACCAAAGAAGCTGTAGTTATTTTTCTCAGCTTCTTTGTTTTTACGGATTGTCCCTAAGAAAAATGGCATAATAAAATGAATAATACTTAAGGATGGTGTATTTATGACGAAAGCATTCACCCGAGCAGGGATTCTATTTTTCGTAGCTCTCGTTTTCTTCGTTGGTTGTACAGCTAACCCTTCTCAAAAGGAAATGGATGTTTCCACGGAAAAAGTAAACCTGTATTATGGGGATAGCAACAACGAAAAACTGGTTACCGAAGAACGAGAAGTATCTTTTTCCCCAGAGGCTGATAAATACAAAATAATTCTTGAGGAATTAATCAAAGGGCCGGAGGACAAAAATCTCCGGGCCAATATTTCACCAAACACCAAAGTATTTGGCACCATTAAACAGGGCAACGACTTGATCGTCGATTTCAGCCGGGACTTTAATCAATTTGGCGGCAGTGTGGCGGAGATCATTAGCGTGGCCTCGGTCGTTAATACCATGACCCAACTAGATAATATCAACAGAGTGAAAATTCTGGTGGAGGGACAGGAATTGATTGGGCCGAGCGGAGAACCCAGAGGATTTATGGCGTCTTTCGGTGATACGCAAGAAACAACCACGGATGTAGTGCTGTATTTTGGGAACAAAGATGCCACGAAAGTTATTGGGGAAACGAGGAAAATTCCCGGCTCTGCCGATGAAAACAGGGACGGATTTATTAAAAAGGTACTGGAGAAATTAATTGCCGGGCCCCAGCGCTCCGATTTATACCGGACCATTCCGAAAGAAGTAAAAGTACAGTCTGTGGAAATAACGGACGGCACAGCTTTTATAGATTTTTCTCAGGAAATGCATACAAAGCATTGGGGCGGGTCAGCCGGTGAATCTATGACGATTAATTCTGTGGCAAATACGCTGACGGAATTTGATTTTATCAAAAGAGTTAAAATGACAGTGAATAAAGAACCGCTGGCAATTGAAAACACCATTCTAGAGGAGCCGGTAGAGCGTAACGAAAGCATCATTGAGCGTTAAGTCTTTCATAGAGCAAATTTTTTCAGGCCTTTGGAAAAGAGGCCTTATTTTTTTGGGAAAAAACTTGACGCCAAACATTTGTTCCTCATAGAATAAATATAGTTCACCGAAACGATGGGCTAGGTTATCTTCATTTAAATGAACTGGGAGGGACTCTGAAATGAACCATTTTTTTGCTTATTTATCCAGAATGAAATTTATTCAACGGTGGGGTTTAATGCGGAATACCCGCTCTGAGAACATTCAGGAACATAGTTTGGAAGTTGCCATGGTGGCCCACGGTTTGGCCCTGATTCGAAACCGTTATTTTAAGGGAGGGATGAATGCCGAACGGGTCATTGCTTTAGCCGTGTTTCATGAAGCCGGGGAAGTCATCACCGGTGACCTGGCTACTCCTATTAAATATTTTAATCCGGAAATTGAACAGGCCTATCATAAAATTGAACAAGTGGCCAAGGAAAAGCTTCTTCAGATGCTCCCGGAAGAATTAAAGGCGGAATATGCCTCTCTCTTTTTTCTTAACGAATCAGACCGGGAGAATTGGAAGCTGGTGAAAGCAGCGGATAAGATTTGTGCTTATTTGAAATGCCTGGAGGAGCTGAAAAGCGGAAACCAGGAATTTTCAAAAGCTGAGAAAGCAATAAAATCGGATCTGGAAAAAATGAATCTTCCGGAAGTTACTTATTTCATGAATAAATTTGTGCCTAGTTTTTCTTTAACACTGGATGAATTGAACTAGTTATGCCATAATAGGATTAATAAAAAGGGAGTAGTTGAGGAGGAAAAATAATGGATACAGCGGTATTAAATTTGTCCTTTGAAATTGATTTGGACCAACTGTTGCATCATCTCCATATTAAGCCCGGCAGTCCCCATGTGGAAAAAGTAAAAAGACTAGTAGACGAGGCTGCAAGTGTTGCGAAACCAAAGGCCGTATACCAGGTAGCATATGTTGATGAGAAAAATGATAATGATGTTGTGATCAATGGAATTAAATTTACCAGCCGTGTTCTAAGAGTAAACCTGGAAGAGGCATACCGGGTTTTTCCCTACGTAGTAACCTGTGGGGCCGAACTGGAAGAGTGGTCGAAAAAAATTGACGATATGTTTGACAGTTTTTGCGTTGATGCCATCAAGGAGGCGGTATTGCGCTCTGCCCGGCAAAATTTTACTGCCTTAATTGATCAAGAGTATGGTTTGGGACATGCCGCCAATATGAACCCTGGCTCACTGCAGGATTGGCCTTTAAGAGAGCAGAAACCTTTGTTCCAACTGCTGGGAAATGTCAAGGACCTGATTGGGGTTGAGTTGACCGATAGTTTTTTGATGATTCCCATCAAAACGGTTTCCGGAATTAGATTCCCCAAGGAAGGGACTTATGAAAACTGTCAGCTGTGTCCGCGGGAAAAGTGCCCAGGCCGTAAAGCCCCCTATGATAAAGACCTGTATGAGGAAAAATTCAAATTAAAATAATGGGGTTAGGCTTTTTTATATTAAAAAAATTGCCGCTATCGTGGTTATCGCTAATCCAATCAATACCGGGATTAGGTTGCGGCGGGCTAAGTCAAAAGGGTTAACACCACAGATGGCAGCCGCAGGAATCAATGCCCAGGGGACAAGAGTACCTCCACCTACCCAAATAGCAGCTATTTGACCAAGGGCGGTCAGGGTAGCAATTCCCGAACCAATAGAATTGGCAAACAAGTGGGCGACCGATCCTGCTAATGAGATGCCGGAAAAGCCTGAACCGTCCAGTCCTGTGATTGCACCTACAGTTGTAAGGGTAATTGCGCCTATTGCGGCATTAATGGGCACGGTATTGGCCAAGGCAATGCCCAGATCGTTAACGAGACCCTGAGAGTTCTGGGGAAGCACCTCTCCAAAAATTTTAATAAACGCAGAATCGCCTAAATAGAAAAACGCCGCAATGGGGATCACTGGGCCAAATACTTTGAAACCAAACTGAAAACCTTCAATCAGGTAAGCCGTTATTTCCTCTAGACTATCGTTTCTATGAGAAATGACGGCAATTAAAATGAGGATAAAAATAGAAGTTCCCCCGATTAATGCCGTAGCATCTCCACCCTGCAGGCGGGCAAAGTACATGGTCACCACGTCGAAAGCAAACAAAACGGGTACTATGACGGCCAGGAGCTTTTTACTCTGTGGAGTGAGAGCTTCTTTTCGCACCGGACTTTTATTTCCTGAATCCGTGCTTAATTCCTGATCCTTTTTTTCACCTGACCTATTTTCCAACGGTATTAGACCATTTTTCATATCCCGTTTTAAAAGCCAAAAAGCAGAAATAGTAGTGACTGCTCCCATGATAAATACCAGGGGAATGCTTGCTGCCACTACCTGATTAACAGCTATTCCGGCGGCGTCGGCGGTGAGCTTTGGTGCTCCCTGAATAATAAAATCACCGGAAAGAGCAATTCCATGGCCGAACAAGTTCATGGCCATGGCCACGCCCAGAGCCGGAAGACCCACCCTAAGAGCAACAGGCAATAATACGGCTCCCAACAGGGCAACTGCCGGAGAAGGCCAAAAGAACCAAGAAATTCCCATCATCACCATACCGATGACCCAGTATGCTAATGAAGGTGAGCGAATCAATTTAGCAAAAGGAGAAATCATTACTTCATTAATCCCGGTGCGCGTTAATACTTTGCTCATGGCTACAATAATAGAAATGACCAGGATGGTTCCCAACAGCTCGGTAATGGCAAAAACCATACTGTTGAATATGCCGATTATGGATTGATACAAGGAGTTTTTGGCCAGTAAACCAAGAACAAAAATTCCTACGATACACACCAGTGTGGTATCACGTCGCATGATCATGACAAGAATAATCAAGAGAACAAAAACTAGATAAACCCAATGCAATGCATTCAGGTCGATCCCCATTGATCTCCCTTCCTTTCAAAATAGCCAATTTTTTGTATTACAAAATATGCGTTAATAGGGAATGTAGTGCAAGGCCAACTGCTTTGTCCATTCTTTATTGATGGCCAGGAAGAGGATCAAGGGATCTCCATAAAGGATTTCTAGACTACTTGACAGGAAGCGCGAACTCCTTTACAATATAAAATGTTCCTGCAAGACTTATGTTTTGGAAGGTACCATGTTGAAAGAGCAGGATAGTTATGTTAGAATTAGCGCACGAGGTTGTTTAGCTCAAAAGAATACAAATTTGGGGTCTTAGCTCAGTCGGTTAGAGTGCTTGCTTGACATGCAAGAGGTCGTTGGTTCGATTCCAATAGACCCCACCACTTGGAATTAAAGGGACTGCTGGTTTTTGCAGTTCCTTTTTTTATGCTCAAAAATAGTCAACACCCTATTTACACTTTGAAGAAAAAAGCAGGGTGGTTGCCGCCTCTCATTCCCTAATGGAAAGGGGGTGGTGCTATGACTGCATTAAAATTAATTATGGCATATTGTTTGCGTGGGAAAAGTGATCGCAAAGGTTAAGCCTTTGGGATTATTTATTTTATTTGGTGGGTAGGCTAATCATAAACAAGGCTTCAGAAGGAGTGATTTTTTGAATCAGGTACCGGAAGGGTTTCCTGTTTTAGAAGTGAACCCCATTATAGATCAATCCGTGCGGGAATTGTGCACGAGACCCTATCCGCTTCATCCGAAAGGTTGTCCCAATTTCGGGCAAAAGGATACCTGTCCGCCAAAAGCAAAAATGTTTTTTGAGGTCTTCGATCCTTCCTATCCTGTTTATGCAATTGTTAATGCCTTTGACTATCGGGGCCATAAAGAACAGATGCGGGCGAAACATCCGGAATGGTCGGAACGTCAGTTGGCATGCGTACGTTTTTGGCAAGGAAAAGCACGAAAACAGTTAAAACTAGCCATCAATATGTTTTTAAGTAAGCATGAAAATTATGCGGCCACCACCTGTCCGGAGGCCTTAGGAGTTAATGTGACGGAGACCTTAAAAAATGCGGGTATTATCATGGAGTGGCCCCCAAAAGAAATTGCTTACCAGGTGGCATTGGCGGGTAAAAAGAAGACAGGCGATTGCTAAACTCATGCTTTGTCTCATGGAACCTTTGATGAATGCCCGCCATAATATATGGTAAAAAAAACTGGAGGGGGTTTTGATGACCACGAAACTTCCGGATATGCCCGAGTTGTTAACACCTGAGGTGATGGAAGAAATTATAAAAAACGCTGAGGCCGTAAAGATTATAATAAATTCTGGGGAAGAGGAGATGAATATCCATAAAAACTGCAATATGGCCTGTTGTTGTCCCAAGTTATTAAAATTTAAGTTTATTTTCTGTAATGTTTATATTATAAACCAGAATGCAAAATGCTCATCGGAGCCAGAAATAGGTAAAAACTAAAAACCGATCTGAATTTTCTCATGGAAATCCGTCACAATCTGACGGTTTTTTATTTTCTACCAAAAAACGACATTGTTCTTGGCGTGAAATGGTGTAAAATAAAAAATATGGAATCTAATCAGCTTTTTCTGCTGAATCATTGGAGGAAGGTAATAATGGGTCGAAATAATAAAGAATTAGTACCGGAAATGGTTCAGAAAAGTAATTTTGACACAGAAAAGCAAAAGGAACCCCTTACAGAAGCAAGTCTTGCGGAAATGTTAAAATTGAACAATAAGCTGAATACGATCATGAAGGATATGACGGAAGGTTTAATCATTTTAAACAGTGGACTTCGTTTCTTATATTTGAATCACGCGGCAAAGCTTCTCCTTCATCCGGTTAACTTGGAAAGCATCATCGGGAAGGAATTAGGCGAAATATTTCCTCCGGAATCCTTGTTATATCAAACGCTTTATAAATCCTACACAAAACAATTGGCGGTTCGTCTGGAATACAATCCTGTACATACGGACCAATTTTTAGAGATGGACATTTATCCCCATAAAGGAGGTTTACTGGTTTATTTACGGGATATTACCAACCGGAAAAGCTATGTCAAACGGGAGCAAAATAATTACAGCAGGTTAGTTGATGTTTTGGACCGCATATCCGACGGGTTTTATGCCCTCGATCATGATTGGCGGTTCGTTTTTGCCAATAAGGGGGCTGGTGAATTTTTTCCCCGGATTCCCGGGGACCTGATCGGCAAGGTAATTTGGAAAGTAATTCCCCAGATTGCCGGAACCGTTCTTGAAGAAAAATTAATCAAAGCCAAGCAAGAGAAGATCTATCTTAAATTCGAAACAAAAGGATTATTTCAGGAGAATTGGTTTGAAAAACACATTTTTCCTTCTGAAAACGGACTAACTGTTTATTTTAAAGATATTAGTGAGCGAAAACGCTTGGAATGGGAGATTTCCCGATTGGACCGGCTCAACTCCGTGGGGGAAATGGCTGCCTGTATTGGACACGAAATCAGGAACCCGATGACGACGGTGCGGGGATTTCTTCAAATTTTAGGGGAAAAAGAAGAATGTCTAAAATATAGGGAATCTTTTACCCTGATGATTGAAGAGCTGGACCGGTGCAATTCCATCATCACGGAGTTCCTCTCTTTTGCCGGTAAAAAAGATACAAATCCGGAACTGGTTAATTTGAATGCCATTGTTGAGGCGATCAGACCCTTGATATTGGCGGATGCTGTGATTGACGATAAAAATGTTATTTTTGAGCTGGACCCGGTTCCCGATCTTCTTCTGGATCGGAATGAAATTCGTCAGCTGATTCTTAATCTAACCCGTAATGGATTGGAAGCCATGTCCGCAGGAGCGACATTGCTGATCAGAACCTACTGGGAGGGGAACGAGGTGGTTTTGCTGGTTAAGGACCAGGGTTCCGGCATCGATGCCTCCGTTATTGAAAAGATCGGTACCCCCTTTGTGACCACCAAGGAAAAGGGCACCGGACTAGGATTACCGGTGTGTTACAGGATTGCGGATAAGAATAACGCTGCCATCAGCTTTGAGACAGGAAGTACCGGCACCACCTTTTTTGTTCGTTTTAGCAAGAAATAAGAAATATAAGAAATAATTGTACAAAGAAAATGAAATTTTTTTTCGATCAGATTAAAGAAGTGCTCCATTTAGCCGAAATATAGAAATAGAAAGAGTATATTGTTAGGGAGGATAAAATGAAAAGACATTATTTCTTAATTTTGCTGCTCTTAATATTGATGTGTCTCGGACAAGGGGCCTTTGCGGCAGAAATTTCCGAAATCAGGATCCTTGATGGTTCAGGTAGAACTGAACTAACTGAAACTACGACTTATCTGACCAGGGAAAACCTGGTTGACTTTCAAGTTGATTATCTCGGCGCTTCCAGCATCAAAATTGGTGCGCTTACTAAATCGGTAACTGAGTCTGTTTATGACGAGGCTACAGTTACTTTTAGGGATTATGTGCTGAAGCCCGGTTTAAACAAATTAACGGTTCAGGCAGTAGGTTCCGGCGGTACGGCAAAAAAGAACATTACCATCAATTATGTATCTTCTTTTGTTAACGAAACCCAGTATGTCTTAGAAATCCCCTCTACCGGGAAAATCAGTATTTTTGACAAAGCGGTTAATCTTACCCTTCCCAAAGATGATTTTATTGTTGACAGCGGGGGAGATATCATCGAGGACCAAAAAATTAAATTTGAGGTAACAGATTTGGACACCGATGATTATCCGAGCAAATTCCGTACACCGGTAAGCAATGTCATTGATATATCGGCCAATGACAGTGATGGGAAAAGGCTAATTAATCCCGGGACAATTTCCATAAAATACAGCGCTGAAGTGCCGGAATCCAGTGCCAGTAATATCACCATTATGTATACTCAAGGATCAGACTGGGTTAATATTGGCGCCGTTGTTGATGCCAAAAACAGAACTGCCACAGCGCCTTTTCAGGAGTTTGGCGAATATGCTGTTTTTAATGCGTCCAGATTTTTTGATGATTATAATTGGGCTAAACCTTATGCAGAGCCTTTATGGGCGAAAGGGATCATGCAGATTCGCCAGAGCGATGGAGATATTGTGTCTGAGGATTTTGATGAAGATACGCAAGAATTGGGTTTAGAGAATGACTGTTTAAGAGCGGATTTTGCCAGTATGATTGTTAAGGCCTTAGGGTTGCTGCCTGTGAATAAGCCTGGCTCCGACAACAGCAGGTTTACGGACATCAGTACAAGCGATGATGAACAAGACATTGAAACTGCTGCGGCGTACGGTATTGTAGAGGGAGTGAGCGTAAATCGTTTTAATCCTAATGGATCCTTAACCCGGGCTCAAGCAGCAGTGATTGTGGCAAGGGTGCTTAATCTGAGTTTGACGATCGATGAAACTAAAGTAGCGACTGAATTACAAAAAGTCTTTACAGATGAAGATGATTTTAATGCTATCCCTGACTGGGCAAGGCCTCATGTGCTGGCTTGTGTAAAAGGAAAATATTTCAATGGGATCCCTACGGGTGACGGATCCGAGGTAGAATTTAAGGCCAACCAAAAGCTGAACCGGGGAGAGGCGGCCAAACTGGTCTACCTGATCATGAAAGCTAAAAAACGCATCTAAAAAATAGCGGCATCAGCCGCTATTTTTTTTACCAGGAAAGTATAAAATGGTCTGAAGGTTTCCTTCAGATATCAGAAAGTAAGTAATCAATCTTGACTTAATTAGTTTTCCCGGTAATCGGACTCCCAAAAGTTTTTTGAGTTTTTTTACGATCCTGAATTGGACAGGGTCACTACCATACTTACTTCGCTTTCTTTTTGCGCCCGATCAAAAAGGATTTTAAGCCCGGACCATATTTCTTCTTCTGTTCCGGTAAGCTGAGTCGAGATGGAACCGACTTTTGTGTCCAGATCTAGGTCGGCAACCGCATCCAATGAATCTCTGATGATTTCACTGGCTCGACTGGTTTTTTGGGGATAGAGGGAAACTTCGGCAGAAATCAAGATAACTCACCTCCGTGTTTTTGATCTTATTTTGCGGGAAACGGCTGGTTTTTATGACTGGAGGAATTAAGTAATTAGGAATGGAACCAAAATCTGAGAAAAAGCATAACATGATAGGCAGAAGAACTATTCCTGTTGCTATTCAGGAGGTGGTAGCATGTCGAAAAAGGCACGCCATAAAAAGCATGATCAACCGCAAGAGGATTGCCGTCAAAATTTTGGAGCGGATCACCATTGGATGCGTATTTTTGTGAAGCTGATCATCATTTTGTTAATTTTTAAGTTTCTCTGCATAGCTTTGGAAGAAGAGTAAAGGGACAACGTTGTTCCCGTTATTTTAGTTACAGCACCATTTTTCTCCCCGTATACAACGAAAAACCCACACATATACTACTATTAAGCAAGAAAGGGGTGACAAAATGGCGACCTCAATTACCATCGGCACTTCCATTGAATCTGAATTTATCAGTTCCAGGCTGGGAAAAGATTTTAATATCCTCCAAAATGAAGGAATTAATATTATGATGGAGCGAAACTGCCTGGGTGATTATACCGTGTTGGATTGTTCTCTCAAAGAGCTCCCCATACCGGAACATGAAATGATTTTAAAGCATTATGTGGCAAATGCCATTTCAGATTTTATTCTTACCCAATGGGAACATTTGATTTTAAAAAAAATTACCAAACTCCAATATTATTATTTGACCAAAGATGAAAAAGAAAACGTGTTAAATAAGGCCAGAAATATCCTGGAAACCGTTGCTAAGCCCGGGAAAGACGACTATTTGCTCTATCGTTTAAACAGAAAAAGTAAAATATTGCATACCGTGCTGGATTATCTTTCCCAGGATGATACCATTAATATTGATGGCTTTGTGAATTTCCGGCTGCAGGATTATATTGAAGATTTACATCATGTCATTGAGCAGGCTGTAGATGAATTAATGATGGAAAAAGAGTATCAGGAATTTATCATGCTCTTAAAATATTTTGTTGACATTCAAGAGCCCCGCTTGGAAAAGGTACATGTTCTATTATTGCCTACAGGCAGCTTTAAATTGTTCGACGACAATAACAAATCTATTAATAGTCAATGTCTTGAAGGCTGTATTGTAGAAATGATTGATAACGAGATAAATTATGAAGACCTGCTCATTAGCGCTCTGATCACGATTGCCCCGAAAGAAATCGTGTTGCACATACCGGAGCCATTTAAAGCGGGCAGTTCAGTGAAAACGATTCAGGGTGTTTTTGGGGAGCGGCTGGTAATTTGCAATGGGTGCAGCCGCTGCACCCAGAAAAACCGGAACAGCCATTAAAGCCATGGAGATTCTGTTGAGATAGAGAAAGATGCGAAAATGGATACTTAACTGGTATGGAAAAAAGCGCTTATGCGCTTTTTATTGCTTTTAAGCCCTGGGAATGGTATTCTTACTAAAAAGATTTCCGTGACATGGAGGATTTTATGTGGCTTCAGTTGATTACTATTCCTCTGGTAGGGGCATTGATTGGTTGGATTACCAATGTTTTAGCAATCAAATTAATTTTCCGGCCTTATCGGCCTGTACGCATTCCCCTTTTGCATTATCAAATTCAAGGACTGATTCCTAAGAGAAGGGAAGAATTGGCGGTCAATGTGGGACAAGTCATTGGCAATGAATTGCTTTCCTGGGACGATGTCCTGTCTAAATTAAACCAAAAAAGCATCAAAGAAAGAATTGTGAAGTCAGTGGTAGAGACAGTAATGCAAAAATTGGATGAGCGGACCCCTTCTTTGGTTCCCCATTCCCTCAAAAAGTTATTTCTTGGTATCGTAGAAGACATTCTGTATAAAGAAACTCCGGGGATGATCAATAATTTCTTAATGGATTTCTCTGGTAAGGTGAAAGATGAGATTGACTTTCCCCACATGATCCAAGATAAAATCAACAATTATGATCTGCATGAATTGGAGCGGGTGATACTTTTAATTGCCTCCCGGGAACTAAAACATATTGAAATTCTGGGAGGGGTTTTAGGGTTTGTCATCGGAGTAGTTCAGGCCCTGCTTTTCTATTTATTTGAATAAGGGAGCTAACTATTCAGTAGTTAGAAGCCGGGAGTCAGCATGGAAAAGTGTTTATCGACGGGAAATATCCCGGCGGGTAAATTTTAAATCGTAAAAAATTGACAACAAAGTTGATTCGCTTTATAATTAGGGATAAAATTAATAATAAAAAAATGTAATGCTGGGGAAAGTAGCTTTTTTACCTGTTTCAGAGAGGAGACATTCAGGCTGAAAGTGTCTCTAACGAGGTATGATTGTGAATACCACCCCAAAACAGCGGATCAGAGCATCCCATTTGATGGGAAAGTAAGATGCGCCGGCTTGCCTGACGTTAGCAGCACAGAGTAAAAAGACAATCTGTCTTTTTGATAGGGTGGAACCACGGGAAGCCTTCTCGTCCCTTTTAGGGATGTGAAGGCTTTTATTTTTATATGAAAAGGAGGAAATAGAAAATGACAGTATCAGTTACTTTTCCGGACGGATCCGTACGGGAATACGAAGAAAAAAATACGGTGATGGATGTTTTAGAGTCGGTGAGCAAGGGACTGGCCAAAAATGCTTTAACAGCAAAAATGAATGGGCACATGGTGGACTTAAACTGTCCCTTAAACCAGGATGCCACTATCGAAGCTATTACCTTTGAGGATGAAAAGGGCCGGCAGGTATTCCGCCACAGTACCTCCCACATCCTGGCCCAGGCGGTACAGCGCCTGTTTCCGGGCACGAAACTGGGTATCGGCCCCGCAATTCAGGACGGGTTCTACTATGATTTTGATTCGGAACACACTTTTACTCCGGAAGATCTAGCTGCCATCGAGGAAGAAATGGCAAAAATTGTCCAGGCTTCTTATGCCTATCAGCGGGAAGGCGTAAGCCGGGAAGCGGCCCTGAAATTTTTTCAGGATAAGGGAGAAATTTACAAGGTAGAATTGATTCACGATCTTCCCGCTGATGCGGAAATCAGCCTTTACCGGCAGGGGGACTTTGTAGATTTGTGCGCCGGGCCCCATGTTCCGGATACCGGAAGGATCAAAGCTATTAAACTTCTTAATTTGGCCGGGGCTTACTGGCGGGGGAGCGAAAAGAATAAGATGCTGCAACGGATTTATGGCACTTCCTTTCCCAAAAAAGCCATGCTGGATGAGTATTTATTCCGGTTGGAAGAAGCAAAGAGACGGGATCACCGAAAAATCGGTACGGAACTGGAATTGTTCACTATTTTGGATGAAGGACCCGGGTTTCCCTTCTTTTTACCCAAAGGAATGATTTTAAGAAACGAATTGGAAAACTTTTGGCGGCAAGAGCACCGGAAATGGGACTATGAGGAGATTAAGACGCCCATCATTTTGAGCCGGGGATTATGGGAACAATCCGGCCATTGGGATCATTATAAAGATAACATGTATTTTACGAAGATTGATGAGCAGGATTATGCCGTGAAGCCGATGAACTGCCCGGGCGGCATCCTGGTTTATAAAAGCAAGTTGCATAGTTACCGGGACTTGCCCATCCGATACGGGGAATTGGGACTGGTGCACAGGCATGAAAAATCCGGGGTCCTTCATGGTTTGATGCGGGTTCGGTGTTTTACCCAGGATGACGCGCATATCTTTATGCTCCCCTCCCAGATTAAAGATGAAATAAAAAATGTTTTTGATTTGATTGACTCTTTTTATACCCTCTTTGGCTTTGAATACCATGTGGAGTTGTCTACCCGCCCGGAAAAGGCCATGGGTTCTTTGGAAGACTGGGAGCAGGCTACAGAGGCTTTGCGTCAGGCCTTAATTGAGACAGGGAAGCCCTTTAAAGTGAATGAAGGAGACGGCGCTTTTTATGGGCCTAAAATTGACTTCCATCTCAAGGATTGTTTAGGCAGGACATGGCAGTGCGGCACCATTCAATTGGATTTCCAAATGCCGGAAAAATTTGACCTCACTTATATCGGAGAGGATGGGCAAAAACATCGGCCTGTGATGATCCACCGGGTTGCCTTTGGCAGTATTGAGCGTTTTATCGGTATTCTTACGGAACACTATGCCGGGGCTTTTCCTTTATGGTTATCACCGGTACAGGTTCGCGTATTATCGATTACGGATAAACATGGGGAATATGTGCAGGCTGTTACGGATAAACTGCAAAAAGCCGGGATTAGAGCAGAAGCAGATCTTCGGAACGAAAAGATTGGCTACAAGATCCGGGAAGCCCAAACGCAAAAAATCCCGTATATGTTTGTGGTGGGAGACAAAGAGATGGCCGGCAATGAGGTGGCGGTGCGCAAGCGCAGCGAAGGAGACATAGGAGCGAAGCCCTTAGACGAGATGATTTCTCTGATCCTTCATGAAATTGATACGAAAAAGTAGGCGTTAATGATCCATTTTAAGGGAATTGCTCTTGACTCAAAATGGATTAAGTGCTATATTTATTTGGTGAAGATTGAATATGATGAGAAAAAGTAGAAGTCATCCGCTTCTCACCTTATAGCTTGCGCTTTTAAGGTTAATAATTTGACCATTTATTACGTATTTTCTGGCGGGTGAGTTCTGTGCACTCGCCATTTTTATGTTATCTGGAGGTGAAATATTATTAGTAAAGACTTACGCATCAATGAGGAAATTCGTGTCCCTGAAGTGAGGTTTGTTGGTCCGGAAGGGGAACAGCTGGGAATTATTCCCATTAAGCAAGCGTTAAAAATAGCTGGGGAAAAAGGGCTTGATTTGGTTGAAGTCGCTCCCACTGCTAAGCCCCCGGTGTGCCGTATTATGGATTATGGCAAGTATCGCTTTGAACAAAGTAAACGGGAAAAGGAAGCCAGAAAAAACCAAAAAATCATTAGTATCAAAGAAGTCAAATTACGGCCTAATATTGAAGAACATGATTTTGAGACCAAAGCGAAAAATGCGGAGAAATTTTTAAAAAGCGGCGATAAAGTAAAAGTGACGATTATGTTTCGGGGACGGGAAATAACTCATCCTGATTTAGGTAAACAGTTGTGCATGAAGATGGCTGACTTTATGCAACAAGTGGCTACAATAGAGAAACTACCAAAAGTCGAAGGAAAAAATATGACGATGATTTTAACACCAAAACAGGGTTAAGAGATGTAAAAGGAGGATTTTTTTATGCCTAAAATGAAGACACATCGAGGAGCAGCAAAAAGACTGAAAGTTACCGGGTCTGGGAAAATTAGCCGGTCCAAGGCTTTTAAAAGCCATATTTTAGAAAAGAAAACCAGAAAAAGAAAACGCAGCTTGCGCCAAGGGGGGCTGGTCTCGGCTGCTGATGTAAAGAAGACCAAGAAATTACTTCCCTATATTTAGATGACTTCCTATCGAGAAATTCTTAAATTTTTTTCGGAAAAGAAAGCGGGGTTAATAACATGCCAAGAGTAAAAAGAGGCGTGACCAAACGCCAAAGACATAAGAAGGTTTTAAAGTTAGCGAAAGGATACCGGGGCGCAAAATCTAAGCTTTTTAGAGTTGCCAACCAACAGGTGATGAAATCCCTGGCTTATGCATTTGCCCATCGGAGAAAGAAGAAAGGCGATTTCCGGAAGCTGTGGATTACCAGAATCAACGCCGCAGCCAGGATGAACGGATTGTCTTACAGCCGGCTGATAAACGGGTTGAAAAATGCCGGAGTGAGTATTAATAGAAAGATATTGGCCGATGTAGCTGTAAACGATGCAGCGGCTTTTCAGGAGTTTGTTACCGTAGCAAAACAGAATCTTAAATAGCAGGTACCAACCGTGAGCTGGGAAGAATTCTCAGCTTTTCCTTTTCTCTTAAATGTTAATTGAAGTAATATTGTAGATAATAATAGTACAATGTATCCTAGTTGTTGATCATTGCGGAGGATTAACCTGATGTACCGGAAAAGAATAAATATGACTCCACCTCAGATTTTGGCCATCGGTTTTGGGGTGGTGATCATTTTGGGGGCTTTTTTACTCACCTTGCCTATTGCCACCGTCAACGGGAAAGGATGTCCCTGGTTAAACGCCCTTTTTACATCCACGTCCGCCACTTGTGTTACCGGTCTCATCGTTGCGGATACCGGAACCTATTTTTCCCGATTCGGGCAGGTGGTCATTGCCTTATTGATTCAGGTAGGCGGATTAGGTTTTATGAGTATGTCCGTTCTTTTTGCTCTGGCCTTAGGAAAAAGGATTTTATTAAAAGAACGGCTGATTGTACAGGAAGCATTAAATCAGATTAATGTGGAAGGGATCATCCGGGTCACCAAATTTCTTCTGGGCGTAACTTTTATCATTGAAGGTGTGGCAGCCTTCATTCTGACGATCCGCTGGGCACCGGACCTGGGTTGGGGTAAAGCCGTTTATTACGGTATTTTTCACAGTGTATCCGGTTTTTGTAATGCAGGATTTGATTTATTTTCCGTGAGCATGGTTAATTACCGGGGTGACATCACTGTAAATCTGGTGATGACCTCTTTAATTATTATCGGCGGGATTGGTGTCACGGTTTTGGTTGACCTGGCTAACGGGATCTCACATCGAAAAATGAAATTTAGCCTTCATACAAAAATGGTTTTATCAATTACCGCCATCTTAATCGTGGTAGGTACTGTGGTGATATTTTTACTGGAAGTAAATAACCCGCATACTTTGGGGAATATTTCCTGGAAGGAGAAAATTTTAGCCTCCTATTTTCAGGCGGTTGTTCCCCGTACAGCAGGATTTAATTCGGTACCGATCGGAGAATTGCATGAAGTAACCTTGTTTTTCATGGTGATCCTGATGTTTATTGGCGCCTCTCCCGGCTCTACCGGGGGAGGGATCAAGACCACCACCTTTGGTACCATTTCACTGCTCATCCTCAGCCTTATCAAAGGGAAAAATGAAGTAGAAGTTTTTGACCGCACCATACCAAAGGAGACCATATTTAAATCGTTGACCATTTTTTTAATTTCATTGGGCCTGGTTGTGGTGGCCACCATGGTGATGCTGATCACGGAAAAGGCCAATTTGATCCAAGTATTATTTGAAGTCGTGTCGGCTTTTGGCACGGTGGGCTTGTCCACCGGTCTTACCCCGACACTCACCCCCCTGGGAAAAGTAATCATCATTTTTACGATGTTCTTAGGCCGGGTGGGGCCCCTTACTCTAGCTTTTGCCTTAACGGAACGGATGAGAAAAGGTTCTCAGATCAGGCATCCGGAAGAGAAAATAAATGTGGGATAGGTGGTTTGAAAGATGAAACAGTTTGCGGTGATTGGACTGGGCCGCTTTGGTTCCAGTTTGGCAAAAACCTTATATTCCATGGGACATCAAGTTTTAGCGGTGGACATTTCTCATGAAAATACCCAACGCATGATGGATGATGTGACACACTGTGTCCAAGCTGATACTACGGACGAAGAAGTCTTAAAATCACTGGGACTGAGGAATTTTGACGCTGTGGTGGTTTCTATCGGTCAGGACATGCAGGCCAGTATCTTAACAACTGTTCTGTTAAAAGAAATGGGTGTGTCCTTTGTGATTGCCAAGGCGAATAGTGCTTTGCACGGGAAAGTATTGGAAAGGGTTGGCGCTGATAAGGTCGTCTATCCGGAAAGAGATATGGGAGAACGGTTAGCCCACAGCCTTATTTCCACCAACATTTTAGACTATATTGATATTTCCCCTGAATACAGTGTGATGGAGATTGCAGTTGGTGAACGTTTGGCAGATAAAACATTGGGTGAGCTTAATCTCAGGGCCAAATACGGGGTCAGTGTGATGGTGATCAAGAATAATGATAAAATTCAAGTTGCGCCAGGCGCCGGTGACTGGGTCCGGGAAGGGGATGTTTTGGTTGTGATTGGAAAACCGGCAGCCTTGCAAAAGATTGCTTTATGAACAATTCGGACATGATCATCTCAAAAAATAATCAATATGTGAAACTGGCAAAGTCTCTTATGAATAGAAAATACCGGGAAAAACAGAATTTATTTATCCTGGAAGGGGTTCGTTTGATTGAGGAAGCGGTTGCCGCTGGAATTAAGCTGGAATTCATCCTCTATTGCTCCAGACTCTGCAGTTCCGGGAGAGGGGCCAGACTGCTGGAAAAAATTACAGAGTTAGGTGTTTCCACCTTTCTTGTGGAGGAAAAGATCTTTGAAGATTTAGCGGACACGGAAAATCCGCAAGGTATTGTCGCAGCGGCCCAAATGACAAAAAGCCGGTTTGCCGATATCAAAACAAAGGAAGATAATCTGGTCATGCTAATTGACGGCGTACAGGATCCCGGCAATTTGGGGACCATGATCCGTACGGCCTGTGCTGCAGGCGTATCCGGGATAATCCTCACGAAGGGTACCGTGGATCTGTTTAATCCTAAGGTTGTCAGAGCCAGTATGGGGACCATGTTTAACATTCCGGTGGTCAGTGCCGTGGACGATCAGGAGATTGTGAACTATTTGAAAAAAAACAGGTTTCGCCTGCTCATAGCTGATGTGGCGGGGGAAAAATTCTACTTTGATGTGGATGTGGACGGGCCCCTGGTTTGGGGATTGGGAAACGAAGCGAATGGCCCGAGAACGTTTTTTATGGAGCAGGCAGATGAAATCGTAAAAATACCCCTGGTGGGGAAAGCAGAGTCCTTAAATGTGGCCGTCGCTGCGGGGATATTGTTGTATGACACGGTGCGCAGGCGGGGGGTTTTGTGATGAGACCGTTCTTGTCAATTATTTGACAGTATGTTATACTAATACTGGCTTCAATAATTTACAGGAAGGTAGTGGTATTGTTGTTTTCACCCGCCGAGTTTTTCTGGAGATTATTTGAACAGACCGGCTCCATTGCCGCTTATATTATTTACCGAAGGCTAATGGTACAATAGGTTAATTTAATAATAACTGTAATGATTGGGACAGTAAACCTCAAGTTCTTTTTCAGGGAAATGCTGCCAGAGACTGGAAGCGGCATTAAGGAAGCAGGGTTGAAATTCCCCCATGAACAGCACTCTGAACGAGTCTACTTATTGCTCAAGTAGGAGTTGCCGGCTCTTATCCGTTACCAGTAAGCAGTATTCATGAGATACTGAAATGAGCATCCTTAGGGATAAAATAGGGTGGTACCGCGGAAGTTGCCTTTCGCCCCTTGTGGGCGAGAGGCTTTTTCATGTACAATTTTTCCTGAAAGGAAGTCAGCTAGGGAGGAGAAATATGTTAGAAAAATTGAAAGAGATTCGCATCCAAGCAGAACAGGAATTAAAAAATGTGGGCACCTTAAATGATCTGAATGCATTACGGATTAAATATCTAGGGAAAAAGGGAGAACTGACCTCGGTGTTGCGGGGGATGGGAGCCCTTTCCCCGGAAGAACGACCGATCATCGGTCAGGTCGCCAATGAAGTGCGTGCATTAATTGAAGAAGCCTTGGCCCGGAAAACAAACGATTTAAAGGCGGGGGAATTAGAAGCATCCTTACAGAAAGAAACCATTGACATCACCCTTCCCGGACAAAATATCTTCATCGGGCGCCGGCACCCTATTACCACAGTCATTGATCAGATCAAAGAGATTTTTCTCGGTATGGGCTACTCTATTGAGGACGGGCCCGAAATAGAATTGGATTATTATAATTTTGAGGCCTTAAACATCCCTCCGGACCATCCGGCCCGGGATATGCAGGACTCCTTTTACATATCGGCAGAGATTTTACTGCGCACCCAGACTTCTCCGGTTCAGGTACGCACCATGGAAAAAACCGTACCCCAGGTACCGGTAAAAATTATCTGCCCGGGCAAGGTTTACCGCAAGGATGATGATGCCACCCATTCCCCCATGTTTCATCAAGTGGAAGGGTTGGTCATCGACAAAAATATTTCTATGGGCGACTTAAAGGGAACCTTATTGACTTTTGCCCGGCAAATGTTTGGTGCGGACCGGGAGATTCGATTACGCCCCAGTTATTTTCCTTTTACGGAGCCCAGCGCCGAAGTGGATATTTCCTGTATCATGTGCGGGGGAAAAGGCTGCCGGGTCTGTTCCCAAAGCGGCTGGTTGGAAATATTGGGCGCAGGCATGGTCCATCCCCGGGTATTGGAAATGGCCGGGTATAATGCCGAAGAGGTGCGGGGGTTTGCCTTTGGCATGGGCGTAGAAAGAGTAACGATGTTGAAATACGGCATTGATGATTTGCGTCTGCTTTTTGAAAATGACGTGAGATTTTTGAGTCAGTTTTAGGGGGGATCAGGATGAACGTATCATACAAATGGTTAAAGAAATATGTGGATATTGCTATTTCTCCGGAGGAATTGGCTACCCGTCTTACCATGGCGGGCCTGGCGGTGGAGCACACAGTTTACTTGGGCGAAGGAATCAAAGGCGTTGTGGTGGGGGAGATCCTGGATGTACAGAGACATCCCCAAGCCGATAAGCTGGTTGTCTGTCAGGTGAATCTAGGGAAAGAGACGGTTCAGATCGTGACCGGGGCAACCAATGTGAAAGCCGGACAACGGGTACCCGTCGCCACCGTGGGAGGGGAACTTCCGGGCGGCATCAAAATGAAAAAAGCCTCTTTACGAGGGTTGGATTCTTATGGCATGATGTGCTCTGCCGGTGAATTAAATATGGATGAGGATCTGGTATCTCCCGAATTCAGAGACGGCATTCTCATCTTGCCTCCGGACAGTCCCATCGGGGCCAATGCACTAGAAGTTCTCAACCTGGATGATACCGTTTTGGAATTCGAGCTGACCCCGAACCGGTCCGATTGTCTAAGTGTGATCAATATTGCCCGGGAAGTAGGGGCAATATTGGATAAGCCGGTTCATTTGCCTGCGGTGGAATTTCCCGAGACAGAAGAATCTATTTTTGACATCGCAGCTGTTGAGGTGCGGGATCAGGACCTTTGTAACCGGTACACGGCAAGGGTTGTAAAAAATGTGAAACTGGGGCCCTCTCCTGAGTGGATGCAGCATTTTCTTCGGTGTGCCGGGGTCAGGCCCATTAATAATGTGGTGGATATTTCAAACTATGTGATGCTGGAAATGGGACAACCGTTACATACCTTTGATTATGACGGTCTGGCCGGGCACAAAATCATCGTCAGAAGGGCTGAGGCGGGAGAAAAAATGTTTACCCTGGACGGACAGGAACGCACCTTCCAGAATGATACCCTTTTAATTTGTGATGGGGAGAAACCGGTGGCTGTTGCCGGCGTCATGGGCGGATTGGAAACAGAGGTTACGGAAAATACAAAACATATTCTCATAGAGGCGGCTCGTTTTCACCCTGTGTCTATCCGGCACACGTCCCGGAACCTGGGATTAAGATCGGAATCGTCTTTAAGATTTGAAAAGGGACTGGATGTCCATAATGTGGTTCACGCGGCCAACCGGGCAGCTCAACTGATGGTGCAGTTAGCCGGAGGAGAGGTAATAGCCGGGATCATTGATTCTTTTGAGGGAGAGATGGCAACTCCGAAGATTACTCTACGGACAAAACGGGTCAATGAAATACTGGGCACATCTCTTACAACGGCAGATATCGCGTCTATCATGAGGAGACTGCAATTTAGCGTTGAGATTTCGGAGCATGAGACGAGAGTAGTCATTCCTTCCTACCGGCAGGATATTACGAGAGAAATTGACTTAATTGAAGAGGTAGCCCGTCTCAATGGCTATGATAAGATTCCTCTCTCTTTGCCTTTTGGCCCCACAACGGAAGGAAGCAAGACCAGATTCCAGAAGTATGAGGATCGAGTAAGGGACTACCTGACGGGAGCAGGATTCCTGGAAGTAATTACGTACAGTTTTATTAACCCCAAAGATTTTGACCGCCTGCATTTACCCCAGGATTCTTCCCTGAGAAATGTCCTGGAAATTAAGAATCCTTTAAGCGACGAACAAAGTGTGATGCGGACCACATTAATTCCCGGTCTCCTGGAAACTGCAGCGAGAAATACCAGCCGGAGGAATTTAAATTTCGCCTTATTTGAATGCGGACGGATTTTCTTGCCCCATGAGGAAAAACTGCCGGACGAACCCCTGATGCTGGGCGGGATTGTGTCGGGAAAAACAGAGCGGGGATGGAATTGGCAGGCGCAAGTTTTTGATTTTTATTTTCTCAAAGGCGTTTTGGCAGGCATCTTTCAACGTTCCGGGATCACAGACTGGTCCCTCAAAGCGGAATCCTTTCCTTCCTTTTTACATCCCGGGAGGGCGGGGAATCTATTTGTGGGCGAGACCTATGCCGGGTTTATGGGAGAGGTTCATCCTCTGGTCCAAGAGAATTACGGACTGGAAAACCGGGCCTATGTTTTTCAAGTCTACTTAAAACCAATCATGGAAGCTTCTTTAGAGATAGCAAAATATACTCCGGTGCCTAAGTATCCTGCAGTGGACCGGGACATGGCATTAGTTGTCAAGGATACTATTCCTGCCCGGATGATCGAAGAAATCATTTGGGAAAACGGGAAAAGAATCTTAACGGGAGTTAGCCTGTTTGATGTATACAAAGGGGCCCAAATTCCGGAAGGATGCAAAAGCCTGGCCTATTCCTTGACTTTTCAAGCCAATGACAGAACATTGACAGATGAGGAGGTTTCCAAGGTATTTGGCCGCATTAAGGAAAAACTTTCTCTAAAATTTGGAGTCGAATTGCGCTGAATAGCAGGAAAACGGTGGAATAGTGCCGAAAAATACCCTTTATAAGAATAGTTTACCTGAAAGATAAGGATCTAAACTGGTAACAACTATGGGGAGAAGGGGTGAAGAATAGTGAAACTGGTAGATAAGTCAAAAGCAAAGGTAGAAATATTGGGGCAGGAGTATGTCTTAAGGGGGACGGAGCCTCCCGAGTATTTGGAAACGTTAGGAAAATCTGTCGGGAAAAAAATGGAACAAGTATACCAGAGCAACCCCTCCTATGGACCCACGAAAGTAGCGGTATTGGCATCCTTGCAATTGGCCGATGAGCTCTGTAAGCTCCGGGAAGATTATGATAAAATCATGGAAGAGCTAAGGGTTTTAGATAAAATTCATAAGATTGGCTAAAGCGTAACCTAGGTTATGCTGAACCTGTTGATAAACCCCCATCTCGTTCAGCGAAGTGTTTTTTCCAGGTATACGATGGGAAAACGCCATCGACCTGAATGCTCGCTGTGCTTTGTGCCTGGGGGTTTCTGAGTAGTCATGTCTCTCAATCATCTTATGATTTCTTTTCGGGGAAAAACAAAGAGAAATGCCCTCATGTTCGGATGCGCGGGAATATCGTATATTTATCAGGCTTATGGGATATATTTTTGTTGTAACCTAACGTCACTATTTCTTTGTCAGTGAAAAGAAAAATGGATACCGGGAGGATCGTTTATGAAGTTAATGGATCTTTATCAATTAGTGGTTAAGACTGGTATGTCTGCCGACCCGCGGGGAGAAAAGACCGTGGAAAAGGACTTGCAAAAGACACGGAAAAGATGGGAAAAGTTAGAGGAAAAGAAAAGGGAATTTTTTGATCAAGAATCACTTTCCAATCCTTATAGTGATACCAGGATTCTGTTTGGAGAGCCGGAGACGGAAGTTTCCACGCTGTTCACGGGAATTGATATTGAAATGGGAGAAATACTTCTTGCGGATCGGTTAAGGGAGAAAGGAGAGAAAATTGATTTGGTTCTCTCGCACCATCCGGAAGGTTACGCTTTAGCAGGGCTATATGAAGTGATGCATATCCAGGAAGGAATCATGGCGGGATTGGGTGTTCCGATCAATGTGGCGGAAGGGCTGTTGGCGTCAAGAATACCCGAAGTGAAAAGAGGTTTTCTTCCTTTTAACCATAACCGGACTGTGGATGCGGCCCGAATTCTGGGGATTCCCTTTATGAGTGCCCATACCCCTGCCGACAACCTGGTCACGGCTTTTCTGATCAAATATCTTGCCGAAAAAGGGCCCGATACGCTGGATGAGTTAATTGAGGTGCTGAAGGAAATTCCGGAGTACAGAAATGCGGCCAAACTGAAAGCAGGTCCTACCATCGTCTTAGGCCTGGGGAAAAGATCTGTAGGAAAGATCTTCGTTGATATGACCGGGGGCACCAGCGGATCGGAAGATGCCTTTGAAAAACTTGCCATCGCAGGAGTAGGAACCATTGTGGGCATGCATATGGGGGAAAAACATCGGAAAAACGCGGAAAAATATCATATTAATGTGGTAATTGCCGGACATATGGCCAGTGACAGCCTGGGCATGAATCTCTTATTGGATAGGATCGAGGAAAAGGGTGTCCGGATTATCCCGGTTGCCGGACTGGACCGGGTGGCACGAAGATAAAAAAAGGCGTACCGAAAAAAGGAAGCGGTTAGCAGGAACAGGTTACAGGGCTATGGCATAGGTCCTGTAATTTTTTTCCTATTCTCTAAAATCTTATCTGATGCCCATTTTTGCTTCCTATTTGTTCGTTGTGATATAATCGAATCAGATTTGATAAAAGATGGAGATGATGATCTTGCGCATACCGGAAATTCTTGCTCCGGCCGGGGATTTTGACGCCTTGGTTGCCGCGGTGGAAAATGGTGCGGATGCGGTATATTTGGGGGGGAAAACCTTTAGCGCCCGTGCCTTTGCGGGGAATTTTGACGATATGGAGATGGAAAAAGCGATCAAGTATGCGCATTTACGTAGTATCCGGATCTACGTGACGGTAAATATTTTGATTGACAACAGCGAAATGAAAGACGTGATGAATTATCTGAAAAGGCTTTATGATTGGGGGGTAGACGCTGTCATTATCCAAGATCTTGGGTTAGGGTTTTTACTGGGACGTTTGTTACCTGAGCTGAATGTCCATGGCAGTACGCAGATGACTGTACATAATGCGGAAGGAGCCCAATTCTTGTCCCAAATGGGGATGGACCGGGTGGTTTTAGCCAGGGAAGTTGCCTTGGATGATGTCCCTTCCATAAAACAGGAAACCGCCATGGACTTAGAGATTTTCGGACATGGTGCCTTATGTATTTCTTATTCCGGCCAATGTTTGATGAGCAGCCTGATCGGAGGCAGGAGCGGCAACCGGGGGAAATGTGCCCAACCCTGCCGGATGACCTATGCTTTGGTTGACGAAAAAGGAAGGTTTGTAGGCGATCAAGAGATGGGAAACCACCTGCTCAGTCCCCGTGATTTGAATACGCTGGAATTGCTCCCTCTGATCTGTGAGACCGGAATCTGTTCTTTAAAGTTTGAAGGCAGAATGAAAAGACCCGAGTATGTGGCCACGGTAATCCGCATTTACCGGCAAGCATTGGACCGGTTTAAAGCGGACCCTAAGGCTTTTCAGGTTTTTCCGGAAGAATTGCATCAACTGGCCCAAATCTTTAATCGGGATTTTACCCAAGGACATCTTTTGGGAAATCCGGGCCGCGATCTCATGAGCTATAAAAGACCGAATAACCGGGGTGTTCGATTGGGACGGGTGGAAGAGGTAAAGGAGAGAGAACAGCTGGCCCTGATTAAACTTGACGAAGAAATCCGGGTAGGGGACGGAGTTGAGATCTGGGTTACCAAAGGAGGCCGTCAGGGATTTTTTGTGGATAAGATTTACCACGGGGGAGTACAGGTGAAGGAAGCCGGAAAGGGCGAGACAGTTTTTATTAATATCATAGGTAAGCCTAAGGTAGGAGACAGGGTTTTTAAAACCCATGACATAAGGTTAATGGATGAGGCCCGGACCTCTTATCTCCAGCCCAGAAAGCTAATTCCCCTGCACATGAAGATATCAGCCCTGGAAGGTCGTCCCATCATTTTGAAAGGATGGGATGACCAAGGGAATGAGGCTGCATATACCTCCCCATATCTTGTTGAGAAAGCAAAGAAACATGCCGCTGATGAAGAATCTGTGGCACAACAATTAAATCGCCTGGGGGGAACAGGTTTTACGACAGGCGCCTTATCTTTTGATCTGGAAGAGGGGATGATGCTTCCGGCAAGCGAGCTGAACACAGCCAGACGTTACCTGGTGGATCATATTACTAAGCAGCGTTTGGAAAAATACCGCTATCCCACCGTATCCAGGGAGGAATTTGATAAAAAATTAAAGGTATGGATAGGGAGTCGGAAAACAAATCAGAAAGGCAAAGTCCTGAACATAGCAGCCAGGGTAGCCGGTATGGAAGAAGCCAGAGCAGCCCTGGAAGCAGGGGCAGATGTAATTTATCTGGGCGGAGAAACTTTTCGCTCCCAAGGATCTTGTTCCCTGGATCAGATGCAAAAGATGGGAGAATTCAGTGCCCAAAACGGGCGGGAAATAGTTTGTGATTTGCCCAATATTTTTCATGAAAAAGAGCGAAAACAAATCTATCATCTCTTAGACCAGGCAGCGCAGGGGAAATGGTCCGGGTTATTGGTAGGAAATGTGGGGGGGATATCTGCCGCAAAAAATGCGGGGTGGGGAAAAAAACTGTATGGGGATATCGGCTTAAATGTATTTAATGATGCCACGATCCAATATTTGTCCCAGAATGGCATGAGCCGGGTCACCCTATCTCTTGAGCTGACTTTCGGCCAGATTGAAAAGCTTAACCCGGGAGCCATGGAAATGGAATGCGTTGTCCATGGTGCGCTGCCGATGATGGTTAGTCAATATTGTGCCGTAGGGGCGGTATTGGGAGAGAAAAGCAGGGAAAACTCCTGTACCCGGCCTTGCCTGCACCGGTCTTTTGGTCTTAAAGATCGCATGAATTATGTTTTCCCTTTAGAGATGGACCAGTTTTGCCGCATGCATGCTTTTAATCCCCAAGAGTTGTGCCTGATCGAACATTTGGATAAATTCTTCCAGCTCGGCGTACATTGGATCCGGATTGAGGCAAAGCGCTATCGGCCGGAAGCCGTTTATCAGGTGATCAATACGTATCGCCGGGTGAAAGAAGCCGTTTTATCGCATACGGTCAATCAATTAGACTTGAACGAGATGGCAGATGCGCTGAAGAAAACTTCGGGAGCAGCAGGTTTTACCAAGGGCCACTATTTCCGGGGTGTTTTGTAGTGAATGAGGGAGAGGGAGAATGCTGTGGATGAAAAGACATTAGGGAAAATAGAATTTGATAAAATCAGCCAGATGCTGGATGAATGCTGCGGCTCTGTTCTGGGGAAGGAGAATGCGCACCGCTTGGCTCCCGGGAAGGATTTGCATCAGATCCGTTCTTGGCTTCAGGAGACGACAGAGGCTAAAGAAATTATGCGGTTCAATCCATCCTTCAGTCTGGGCGGCATTCGGGATATCCGGAGCAATGTGGAAAGAGCGGCATTGGGAGCGATATTGGAACCGGAAGATTTATTAGATATTGCTGATACCTGCCGTGCCGCGAGAAAAACAAAAACTTTTTTTTCCAACTTAAAAGGCAGTTATCCCCTCGTGATGGATTTGGCGAAAAATTTGGGCCTGTTTAAGTCTATGGAAACAGCCATCAATGAGGCGGTAAGCGATGAAGGGATGATTCTGGATACGGCCAGCGATCAACTCTTTGTGATCAGGAAAAAAATCAGGACTTATCAGGAAAGGATCAAAGATAAGCTGGATTCCCTGATCAAAAGCCCCCATATTGCCAAATATCTGCAAGACAATTTGGTGACGATCCGGGCCGACCGTTATGTGATCCCTGTGAAACAAGAGTACCGGGCCCAGATCCCCGGATTGATTCATGACCAGTCGGCCAGTGGGGCGACACTTTTTATTGAACCGATGGTTGTATTGGAAATGAATAATGAATTGAAGAAACTGAAAGCCGCGGAACATCAGGAGATTATCCTTATTTTAAAAGGTCTCAGCCAGCAGGTGGCTTCTTTTGACCAGGACCTGGCCAGTACCTTACGGGTACTTGGCCGGCTGGATTTTATTTTTGCCAAAGCACGATTAAGTCAAATCATGGATGCCGGGCCCCCGGAAATAAACACCTTCGGGGCTATTAAGCTGGTCCGGGCCCGCCACCCCTTAATCAAGGGAAATGTAGTGCCCATCGATGTGGACCTGGGCAAAAACTTGGATGCCATGATTATTACAGGGCCAAATACAGGGGGAAAAACCGTCACGCTGAAGACGATCGGACTGCTCCATGCTATGGCCTTGTCCGGTCTTCATGTACCGGCGAACACCGGAACGGAAGTATGTTTATTTCTTAATATTTTTGCAGATATTGGTGACGAGCAGAGTATCGAACAGTCATTAAGCACTTTTTCTTCTCATTTGGTAAATATCGTACGTATTTTGACACAGTCAGACGAGCATGCATTGGTGCTGCTGGATGAACTGGGCGCCGGCACCGACCCTACGGAAGGCGCCGCCCTAGCCATGGCTATTTTGGACTATCTTCAGAAGCGGCATGTCAAAGTAGTTGCCACAACCCACTATAGCGAATTAAAAGCCTTTGCCTATAATAGTCCGAGAATCGTCAATGCCAGTGTGGAGTTTGATGTCAAGACCCTCCAGCCCACATACCGGCTTTTGATGGGTGTGCCGGGAAAGAGCAATGCCTTCGAAATTGCCCGGCGACTTGGATTAAGGGAAGATGTGATTAACCGGGCCAGTGAGTTTTTGACCAAAGATCAGGTTCAGGTGGCAGACTTGATTGCTAATTTAGAGATGGATCAACGGATTAGCGAACAGGAAAGAAAAGAAGCGGAAACATTGCGCAAAGAACTGCAGGCCATGGAACGGCGTTTGGAAGATAAGGAGACGGAACTGCATAACCGGGAAAGAGAAATTATGCGGCGGGCCCAGGAAGAAAGTTTACAGGTGGTCAGGAAAACAAAAGAGGAAATGGACCGGCTTTATCAGGAATTGAAAACGAACCTGGATGCCGAGGCCCAGAAAGCGCAGAATAAGGCATTGACTGGGGCAAAGGAAAAAATTAAAGGAATGGAAGACAAAATATATCAAGCCCTGCCGGAACAAAAATATACCGGTAAAGCACCTCAGACAGTGATGCCCGGACAATTGGTGGAAATCCCCAGGTTAAATCAAACCGGCCATGTCCTTTCCGCACCCAACCAATCAGGGGAAGTGTATGTTCAGGCAGGAATTATGAAGATCGCAGTTAAGCTGGACGACCTGAGGCTTCCCATTAGTACCGAAAAGAAGTCGGGAGAGACCAGAGTGGGACATTTAAGGATGGAAAAAATTCGCCAGGTTTCTCCCGAACTGGATCTGAGAGGGATGATCGTAGAAGAAGCCCTTGAACAGATGGACAAATATCTTGATGATGTTTTTGTCGCCGGCTTAAAAGAAATCAGAATTATTCACGGAAAAGGAACTGGAGCGTTGCGGGAGGCGATCACCAGCCATTTAAAAAAACACCGTCAGGTGAAAGGATTTCGCTTGGGAGACTATAATGAAGGTGGAACGGGTGTAACCCTGGTAAGTTTAAATGTGTAATGTAAAAGAACGGGATTCGGGAACAGGGGTAAGACCAAAACCCTGTGCTTTTTCCTAGAATTTTAGTAAACAGATCCCGGATCCCGAAACATGTAAGAAAGCCTGATGGGGCTTTTTTTACTATATCAGAAAGTATAAATATTTTGTTGCCTAGAATTCTTACATTTCAAGGGGCTTTTATGTGTACCTGCTCTAAAGGTTTCCTTATGGGTATCAGCAAGTAAGTAATATCGATTTAATTGTCTTTCCCGGTACCCGGTACCCGGATCCCGAAAAGCACTTTGGGCTTTTTTACATGTTTATAGGAACTTTAATTCTTTTAGTCGGTCTACTGGATTCCATGGTTTCTTCATTTATCGCATAAACCTGATAATAATAAGTTATTCCCGGTTCCACATCATTATCCACGTAAGATGCGGTGTAAGCCCGAAAGGTCATGATTTCATCGGGGTTATTGTCCGGCCAGCGTTCAATCTTAAAAATGCTGTTGCTGCTTTTCCAAGAAATATGTACTTCTGTTCCATTATCGCCGTGAGATATGTTGTACTTGATGTTTTCCGGGGTATCAGGAGTCTTGTTGCCCTCATTGTCTGAGGCACTGCCGGAACTTTCTTTTACCACCTGATGGTCAGATAGATTACAATGTTCTGTTGGGGCAGTTCCGGGAGGAAAGGGCCTGAATTCGATATACTCTTCCGGGCATCCTCCGCTTTCTCCGGAACCGGGGTGGTTAGCCAAGACTGCCGTTCCATGATGTCTGGGATCCGTGCAAATACCGATGAGCTCCGACCCTCCGCTTTCGGGCTGGCCGCCGTGAATGTTACAATAGGATGCGGGCAATGATAAACCCGCATCCAATGGCTTGTTCTTCGTATTTGGGATTGGCCCCGGTCTTTTAAAATATATGCCGGTGATTTTTGTGGGGCAGGAAGAGTTTGCCAGCAAGCCGCTTTCCGCACAAACGCTCGCACTTACCCAGACGTCAGATACTTCTGTCGGAACGTTTTTTTTCGCAAAAACCTCCTTTTTGATAAACTTATCCGGTGTAAGATCACTGGGTAGTTTACCTGATTTAATATCAACGGCTTGGGTTACAATTCCCGGAGGAAAGGTAAAAGGTTTAACCGGGACTCCCTTCAAAGATTTTTCCATCACTGCTTTCCAGACCCCGGCGGGGTATTGTCCCCCGTATATTTTCTTTAAATAATTTGGCTTGCCGTTTTGATCGATATCTTGGTCGTACCCCATCCAAACGACACCGACCAATTCCGGTGTATAGCCGGCAAACCAGGAATCCTTCATAGAACTCCCTTTTACGTTTTGAAAAATCGACTTGTCCGGTAGCTGGGTAGTACCGGTCTTTCCTGCCACCGGACGGTTGAGCCTTGCTTTGGTTCCCGTACCGGCATCAACTACGGTTTTTAACATGTCCGTCATGAGATATGCGGTCTGTTCGGTCATGGCAATGTTTTTTTTCGGCGTCACGTCCACAATGGTATTCCCTTTTTGGTCCACAATTTTTGTGATCACATGGGGTTGAATATATACGCCTTGGTTGTCGAAAGCACTGTAGGCGCCGGCCAGATCCAGGGGTGAAACACCATGGGTCAGCCCGCCTAAAGCCAGGGAAAGATTTTTATCATTTTTATCATCCAGCGGTAGACCTAATTTTTTCGCAAAAGAGAATCCTTCATTGACACCAATCTCGTTTAGAATTTTTACTGCCGGAATATTTACCGAGTATTGAACGGCCTCCCGCATGGTAATGACACCCCGGTACGTTCCATCATAGTTCTCAGGTTTGTACGGATTACTTGACGATCCAAAAACTGTGGGAACATCATCAACCACACTTGAGGGGGAATACCCCTTTTCCAAGGCAGGACCATAAACCACAGCTGGCTTAATGGCGGATCCGGGCTGGCGCTGCATATCGGTGGCCCTGTTTAGTCCTCGCCGCGTTACATGCTCCCGGCCCCCAATAAGCGCTCTAACCTCTCCCGTTTTCGGATCCATTACTGCCATAGCACTTTGAATGGGGTCGGAGGTATTGCTTTTCGGGAAGAAGGATTCCGTACTGTAGACTTCTTCGGCTGCTTTTTGGATCGTGGGATCAAGGGTGGAATAAATTCTGAATCCTCCGGTATATAATTGGCTGGAATCGTAACCGGCATCTTCCAGCAGGTCTTCCGCCTGGTCAATCACATAGTCGGAGAACCAGGGATAGGCATATTCCTGTTTTTGCTTTAAATCAGCAAGCTTTAGTTCTTCATTTTTGGCTTGTTCCGCTTCTGCCTCCGTAATTTTGTCATAACGCACCATGTTGTCTAAGACAATGTTTCTTCTCGATAAGGCATTTTCCGGATTGAGGAAGGGAGAATAATATTTATATCCTTTCACAACTCCGGCAAGAATGGCCGATTCCCCTAAGGTCAGGTCTCCCACACTTTTGCCGAAATAAGTTTGAGCGGCAGCTTCTACCCCATAGGCACCATGGCCGAAGTAGATTTCATTCAGATAAAAATAAAGAATTTCATCCTTCGTATATTGCCGTTCTACTTGAATGGCCAGCAAGGCTTCTTTGATCTTGCGTTCTAACTTTTTTTCCTGACTTTCCAATATGGCGTTTCTTACCAACTGCATCGTAATCGTGCTGGCTCCTTCTGAAAAATCCCGGTTCCGGATATCCGCAAGAAAAGCACCCAATATTCTTCTTGTGTCGACGCCGTGATGTTTGTAAAAACGCACATCTTCTGTGGCAATAAATGCATCAATCAGATAAGGGGGCATATCCTTTAACTCAACCGGTGTACGGTTTTCAGATTTGTGTACCCGGACCACCAGATCACCATTGGCATCGTAAATAAAGCTGGAGTTTTCTGTTTCAAATACGGATTCCTTCCAATCCGGAAGGCTTTTTAATACCCCTAATAAAAGGCCTAAAGCAGAGCCAAACCCGATAATAAGGAAAAAAATTAAGGATAGAATAATAACGCGGGAAGCTTTTAGTTTACGTTTTTTTCTATTTTGATCGCTCATTATGAGACCTCCTTTGTTTTTGGAGAGGGTTAGCTGCTCACATTATCTCACCTATTATAACACAATGCACGATCTTATTAAATATGAATAAAAGGTCAGAAATATTGCCTGCATTTGTTTAGTCATGCTACAATTATCTATAAGTTAAGGATATAAACAATTTTTTTCGAGGTTCATGATGCGTACAAATATTCTGTTTTTTTCAGTTTCCATTGGATCCGGCCATGACTCAGCGGCAAAATCCTTAGAAAAAAGCTTCTTGGAGAAAATTCCCCACGCGAACACCAAGGTGATTGATACTTTTGATTATATTAATCCTACCCTGAATAAAGTAGTCGTGGGAAGTTATATGGAGACGCTGAAGTTTAATCCTAAGGTATGGGGATACCTGTACCAGCAGGCGGAAAATGGGGACAGGATGGTTGATTTAGGGCAAATTCTCAACAAATTGCTGTCTCATAAATTGCAGCAGCTTATTGATGAGTTTAAGCCCCATGCCATCATTTGTACCCATGCTTTTCCTGCCGGCATGATGTCGTTGGTCAAGGCTCAGATGGGATTGAAGGTGCCGGTGATCGTCGTGTTGACGGATTATACCGTTCATGCCTTTTGGATCCATCCCCATGTCGACTATTATGTGATTCCGTCTGATGCATTGATTTACGAATGTGTCAGTAAAGGAATGCCTAGGGAAAAAATCAGGCCCTTCGGCATACCGATTAGAAAAGAATTTTCTAATCCCATCGATAAAAATGGGATGAAACAAACATTAGGTTTAGATGAAAGGCCGGTGGTCCTGGTGATGGGCGGAGGGCTTGGATTGGGGGCAGTTCAGGAAACTGTAAAGACGTTATTGAACACCAATCCGAACCTGCAAATTGTGGCTGTGGCGGGAAAAAATAAGAGCTTATTTTCTCAGTTAATGAAATTTAAACATGCTTACAAAAATTTGCATGTGTATGGATACGCAGAAAATATTGTGGAATTGATGTCTGCTGCGGATTTAATCATTACAAAGCCGGGCGGACTAACTTCGGCTGAAGTGTTGGCCAAAAAACTTCCCATGGTTATTGTTGATCCCCTTCCTGGACAAGAAGATCGAAACACGGAATTCCTCCTGAATTGGGGTGTTGCTGTAAAAACGGGTAAACGGAGCAGCCTTTCTGCTCTGATCAATCAATTATTCGGGAATGGATTGCGTATGAAACACATGAAAGAAATGGCAGAATATTTAGCAAAGCCTTTTGCGGCAGAGGATATCAGCGATTTTACCATTCAGATCATGACAAATAAATAAACCTGGTAGAGGGACAACTTCACAGTCCGAAAAAAAGACTTTTCTTTTTTGTAACCCTTTGGGCACCGGCTTCATATATTAGATATGCGGAGGTGAAAGAGGACTGTGGGGAAAAAAAAACGAAAAATTATGAGGAATTTTTTTCTCATATTAATCGCAACATTAGGTTTTTTCGTTTTTCTCGAGATCAATTTGACACCAACGATCATCGCCGTCGCAGAAGCCAAAACTCAGTTAATGGCCACTAAAATTATTAATGAAGCCGTTTATCGGAATGTTTCCAATATCAATTATCAGGATATCATGAGCATACATAAAGACAATCAAGATAGAATCGTTTTAATGATGCCGGATACTGTAAAAATAAACAAATTAGCTGCCATGACATCATTGGATATTGAAAAAGAGTTGAATCAATTGGAAACTCAAGGTTTTTCCGTGCCCCTTGGTTTAATCACGGGTAGTGCTTTGTTTTCCGATACCGGCCCCCCGATCAACATCGGCATTGTTCCTGCAGGGACCATTGATGTGGATGTCAATGATGAATTTGTAGAAGCAGGAATAAACCAGACGAAACATCGCATTTATCTAAATGTAAAAACCAGTTTAAAAGTGGTTGTACCCTTAATGAGCTCGACCATCAACGTAGCCGTACAAGTTCCGGTAACGGAAAGCATTATCATAGGCCCTGTACCGGAGTGGTATATGAAATTTAATTCGCAGCAAGACCCGGTAGTGCCTAATTTGAATATCAGTCCGGGAGCTTTGACGGAAGAATAAGGCCGGGCCTTGAAGTCCGCTG
The DNA here is from genome assembly GCF_002777255.1 of Candidatus Formimonas warabiya. Taxonomy (GTDB): domain Bacteria; phylum Bacillota; class Dehalobacteriia; order Dehalobacteriales; family Dehalobacteriaceae; genus Formimonas; species Formimonas warabiya. The sequence continues at coordinate 717,957 of NZ_CP017634.1, forward strand.
ATTACTCAAATGTTTTTATTTTAGTGTCTGGCGCCAACCTTTCAGGCGCTATTTTTATGTCAAAGAGAATGTTTTTAAACTATGCATGATTTCCTCAAAGGGAAACATAATAAAAAAAGCAGGTAAGATAGATTTAAGCATGAATGTTCCAATGACTGAAGGCACTGATATCCAAGTAAAAAGCAAGTTAAAAAAACCAGAGGCATAAACCAGAAACTGTCAGTCATGAGATAGTTGACAGCGGGAAAGTAGTTTGATAAACTGATCAAGCGCCGGAGAGAGAGGCGCCAGAAACTGCCAGGAGAAAGGTAGTTGACAGAAGGAAAGTAGTTTGGTAAACTCCCGTATTTGACACTTGATCAAAATAAAAATCCTGCAAAGCCTTGATTTGAAGGGCACTGAAAAAGTCCATTCGCATAAGCGGGATGGATTTTTTCATATATTTTTGGTATAATTATGCATAGAAAGAAAGGATGGATGGGAGCGGGAGAGAATGCTGAGGGACAACAGTCAAATGCAATTGTCCTTGTCACCATATCAAGGGCTTTATGATATCGTGGTTCCCCAAGAACACCTGTTGCGAAAAATCAAAGAGCATATAGATTTCAGCTTTGTGAATCCCATGTTGCGGAAACAGTATTGTGAAAACTTCGGGCGCCCGGCTAAGGAGCCGGAGATGATGTTCAAGCTGATGTTTTTGAAAAAAATGTACGATTTGTCTGACGAAAAGCTAATAAGTGGCGCGCAGACCGACATGGCATACAAATACTTTCTGGATTTAGACCCAGAAGCTGAAATGATAGATCCAAGTTTGCTCACAAAATTTCGCAAGACCCGCATTACAGAAGATATTTTGGAAGATATGCTAAGAGAAACCATACGGCAAGGGATAGAAAAAGGAATCATCAAATCCACAGCGATCATAGTGGATTCTACCCATACAAACTCGGCGGCACGGCCCAAAACGGTCACACAGGTACTGAGAGAACTTAGCAAACAATTCCGCAGAAAGATTTACCGTGAGATGATAGAGCTTTCCGAAAAGTTTCCGGAAAAGCCAAGCGAAACCGCAGAATTGGCGGAGGAAATCGAATATACATACCACTTGCTTGAAAATGTCAAAGAGGACATACTGCAAAGCGAGAAAATTTCGCTGATTGAACTGTATGAGCGCATTAAGGAATTGCTGGACACACAGCGTATTCGTGAAATACGTTCCAAAAACGATGAGGATGCCCGCTTTGGGCACAAAACGGCAACCAGTACATTTTTCGGTTATAAAAGCCATCTGGCTATGAGCGAAGAGCGGATCATAACAGGCATTGAAGTCACACACGGTGGAGAAGCGGATTGCAAGCAACTTCCGGCACTACTTGAAAAATCCCAAAACAATGGTGTTGAGGTTAAGGAAATTATTGGCGACATGGCGTATGTCAGCGAAGATAACCTTGATACTTGCGAAGAAGACGGCGTGATGCTTTTCGCTAAAACGAATTCCGCTGTGGCGGCTGCTGCCGCCTCGTCGCTGGATGAAGGTTTTTCTTTCAACAAAGATGCCGGATTGTTACAATGTCCGGCAGGGGAATTGGCTATGCGTGTTGAAAAAAGGGCCGCAGAGAATGGGAATACCTATTTGAGATATGTGTTTAGCAAAGTCAAGTGCCGAAAATGCCCGCTATGGGAGCAGTGCCGTGTTGGGAAATCAAAAGCGAAAGAACGGAGTTACAGCATCACGCAGCCGAACGAGAAAAACCGCCTAAGACTTGAATTTGAAGCCGGTGAATACTTCCGTGAACGGCTGAAAATCCGGCACCGTATTGAAGAAAAAAACGGTGAAATGAAAGTGGCGCACGGTCTTGGCAAAGCCGATTCCGTGGGGCTTGACGCCATGCGATTACAAACGTATTTTACAGCGTTTGTGGTAAATGTGAAGCGGATAGTTAAGCTTTCCGCACTAAATCCGGCCTGATTGGGGCTGCTTTTTTATTTCAAGCGAAACCCAACAAATTTTCCGCTTATTCCTACGAAAATTACAACGCATATTTATGCACTGAGAAATCCCCGTCTCTAAAAACGGGGATTTTTCAGTGCCCTTGATTTGAAAGGTTTTGCAGGATTTAATGTATGTGTAAAAAGTGCGTACTTTTTTTACTTTTTCGTTTCTTTAAAAATTTTTTTCATGATGCTTGTTGCAACAATCTGATAGTCCGTGCGAAAGCCAAAAGCATCATGAAGCGCATCGGTAAAATCTGTTCTTGTGTAGGTTGGAACATACCCTTCGTTTTTAACTTCTAGAAAATCCATATCTCTCAGCCCGCCAATAATCTCGTGGCATGTGAAATTTTCGTTGAGCCTCTTTTCAAGTAGCCTAAAAATAATTAGCGATATAAAGCAAGTGGTAAAATGCGCTTCAATCCTGTCATCATTGCTTAAGTACACAGGTCTTGCTTTGAATTCGCTTTTCATAATCCTAAAGCATTCTTCGATCTCCCATCTCCTGTGATTTACCTTGATGATTTCAGATACATCATCCTCAAGGTTTGTGCAAATTCCATAAAAACCATCAAAGGCTTCTTCTTTCTGGATGAGAGTAGAATCAATGCTGTAGATCTCTTTTTCTGCGACTTCTCCATCAGGAGTACAGCTTGTTTTAATGAATAAACCTTTTGTAATCGTTAGGATTGCATTTCTTAATTTTTATTGGGTTTGCATCTATAACCTTTTGGGCACGTTCTATTTGAGAGTTACGGATTTTACGCTGATAATCCCTGTATTTGATAGAGTAGGTTACAATAAGCCTTTGTTCAAAACCGTTTTCTTTGATCCAACGTTCCTTGTAAAAAACTTTAGCTCGTATTTTGGCTTTATCTTCAGTAGTGGCTTTATCTATCATTTCATCAAGCTTGGAAATGTCATAGGTTTTTTCGCTATCTGGAAGTTTCCAGCCATCTGGAGCAAGAGCCCATTTTTTTAGGTGCTCTTTTAATTTTTTAATAGACTGAGTTGTAATAAACGCCCGTCCATCTTTGTCGTTAAACTTTCGATTATCTTCGGAAGCAAGGCCTGCATCAGTACAGACGATGAATTTGGAAAGTTCAAAATCGGATAAAATCTTTTTTTCCAATGGCTTTAAAGTCAGCTGCTCGTTCATATTACCCCTGTTAATGCTAAAAGCCAGAGGAATGCCATCCCCGTCCATGAATAGTCCCATTTGGACTATTGGGTTTGGTCTGTGTTCTTTTGACGGACCGTATTGTTTACTGCCGTCTTCCTGTTCTATTTCAAAAAAGTAATTGGTGCAATCATAGTAAAGTACACTGGTGTTTCTTTTGGAAACCTTAAGGCTGTTTTCATACAAAGAGGACTGAATAAAACCTGTTTCCTTGGAAAGCACTTCAAGAGCTCTGTATATTTGATGTAAATCAAAATTAGGCTGCTCAATAAACCTTTTAGAAAGCTCGTATGTTGCAAGTTTTGAGGAAGGGAAGATAACTCTGCCGTAAATTAACCTTGAGAGAATTGAATCCAGGTCAAAATCAAATTTGTACCTTTGGGAAATATCTTTACAGATCTTATGAATTCCGAGTTCGTGATAAATCTTTTGCAGAAATAGATATCCGCCGTTGAAGGAACGCTGTTCGTCTTTCGAAATAATTTTAGATTGCTCGAAAGGAACAAGTATTTTCCGTATTTGTTCCTTTTCTTTTTCATTCAATTTTCTTATATATTCTTTAGCCCACTCATATGGATCTGCACCATTAAGTTTTTCCCTGAGTTCAGTTTCGGTTCCAAGTTTCTCAACAGTAATTGTGCGTTCTTTCTTATTCATATAAACAGTTTTTGTAACATAAAGTGAAGCTGAATTTTTTGAACGTGATACCTTTAATCTCATAAGCAATCCTCCAAACTACTTATATTATAACATATCACGCGTTATCACGCAATTGGAAGTGCGAAAATTTGACAAAAAAATAAGCCTATCTCAAGGCTTTCAGGGATTCTTTCTTTATTCAACTGTCAAAGGCCCGGCATAAACCAGAAACTGTCAGTCATGAGATAGTTGACAGCGGGAAAGTAGTTTGATAAACTGATCAAGCGCCGGAGAGAGAGGCGCCAGAAACTGCCAGGAGAAAGGTAGTTGACAGAAGGAAAGTAGTTTGGTAAACTGATTAAGCGCCTTGAGAGGGCGGGAAAAGTTACCAGGAACAAAACGGTTGACAAGAGCCAGAAAGTCTGGTAGACTGGTCAAGCGCTCGAGAGAGCGGGTAAAAAATGAAGATCGACTAAGAACGCAGCGTCCTGCTGCAACGTCGATCTTAGTGCATCCGTGCACGTCAAGAAAAAAAGTATGTTGACAAACGTAAAAGAGTTTGTTAAGATACGAAAGCTGGTCTTTGAGAACTGAACAGTGAAAAGCCTGATGTTTAAACAAAAAACATCAAACCCTGTAAATAACTTTGAGAGTTAAGAACAGGTAATTCAAAAACGAGCCAATTAAACTACGATAAAGAGCGTAGCGGCCGAGAGGCTGAGACGATAAATTTTTATTGGAGAGTTTGATCCTGGCTCAGGACGAACGCTGGCGGCGTGCTTAACACATGCAAGTCGAACGGAGAAAGAAGAGGAAGCTTGCGAATCTTCTTTTTTAGTGGCGGACGGGTGAGTAACGCGTGGGTAACCTGCCCTAGAAACCGGGACAACAGCTGGAAACGGCTGCTAATACCGGATAAGTTCATTAAGAGGCATCTCTTGATGAAGAAAGGTGGCCTCTGAAGATGCTACCGATCAAGGATGGACCCGCGTCTGATTAGCTAGTTGGCAGGGTAGAAGCCTACCAAGGCGACGATCAGTAGCCGGCCTGAGAGGGTGACCGGCCACACTGGGACTGAGACACGGCCCAGACTCCTACGGGAGGCAGCAGTGGGGAATCTTCCGCAATGGGCGAAAGCCTGACGGAGCAACGCCGCGTGAATGAAGAAGGCCTTCGGGTCGTAAAGTTCTGTCTTTAGGGAAGAAGACTTTCTATGTAAACAATGTAGGAAGGAGACGGTACCTAAGGAGGAAGCTCCGGCTAACTACGTGCCAGCAGCCGCGGTAATACGTAGGGAGCGAGCGTTGTCCGGAATTACTGGGCGTAAAGGGCGCGTAGGCGGGATATTAAGTCAGGTGTGAAAACTCCGGGCTCAACTCGGAGATGGCACTTGAGACTGGTATTCTTGAGGACAGGAGAGGAAAGTGGAATTCCTAGTGTAGCGGTGAAATGCGTAGATATTAGGAGGAACACCAGTGGCGAAGGCGACTTTCTGGACTGAACCTGACGCTGAGGCGCGAAAGCGTGGGGAGTGAACGGGATTAGATACCCCGGTAATCCACGCTGTAAACGATGGGTACTAGGTGTAGGAGGTATCGACCCCTTCTGTGCCGGAGTTAACGCAATAAGTACCCCGCCTGGGGAGTACGGCCGCAAGGTTGAAACTCAAAGGAATTGACGGGGACCCGCACAAGCGGTGGAGCATGTGGTTTAATTCGACGCAACGCGAAGAACCTTACCAGGGCTTGACATCCCTCGCAATCCATAGAAATATGGAGTTCTATGCTTCGGTATAGACGAGGAGACAGGTGGTGCATGGTTGTCGTCAGCTCGTGTCGTGAGATGTTGGGTTAAGTCCCGCAACGAGCGCAACCCCTACTTTTAGTTGCCAGCATTAAGTTGGGCACTCTAAAGGAACTGCCGGTGACAAACCGGAGGAAGGTGGGGATGACGTCAAATCATCATGCCCTTTATGTTCTGGGCTACACACGTGCTACAATGGCCGGTACAGAGGGAAGCGAAGCCGCGAGGTGAAGCAAATCCCAAAAAGCCGGTCTCAGTTCGGATTGCAGGCTGCAACTCGCCTGCATGAAGTCGGAATCGCTAGTAATCGCGAGTCAGCATATCGCGGTGAATACGTTCCCGGGTCTTGTACACACCGCCCGTCACACCACGAAAGTTGGCAACACCCGAAGTCGATGAGCTAACTCTTTATGAGAGGCAGTCGCCGAAGGTGGGGCTGATGATTGGGGTGAAGTCGTAACAAGGTAGCCGTATCGGAAGGTGCGGCTGGATCACCTCCTTTCTAAGGAGCTACACGAAAGTGTACATCCTAAGGTCGATCTCAGGCTTTTAAACACTGTTTAGTTCTCAGGGACCAAAAATCTCTGAGAAATGATCTTTGAAAATTACACAGTGAAGCAAAAAAGGGTAAATCAGTGTAAGAACTGAAAATTACAATTTTAAATGCTTAGGATTCATCATCAAAAGAAAAAATAAGGTCAAGGTAATAAGAGCGTACGGTGGATGCCTTGGCGCCAAGAGTCGAAGAAGGACGTGGTAAGCTGCGAAAAGCTTCGGGGAGCCGCAAGCAGGCGTTGAACCGGAGATGTCCGAATGGGGAAACCCGGATGGAGTAATATCCATTCATCCTGTATTGAACACATAGATACAGAGAAGACAACCTGGGGAACTGAAACATCTAAGTACCCAGAGGAAGAGAAAGAAAACTCGATTCCCTGAGTAGCGGCGAGCGAAACGGGAAGAGCCTAAACCAGCGTCTTCGGATGCTGGGGTTGCGGGACTCACATGAGAAGGATGAAAGCCTAGCCGAAGAGGTCTGGAAAGGCCCATCACAGAGGGTAACAATCCTGTAGGCGAAAGGCAGAAATTCTTGTGAGGATCCCAAGTACCGCGGGACACGAGAAACCCCGTGGGAATCCGGGGGGACCACCCCCCAAGGCTAAATACTCCTTGGCGACCGATAGTGAACCAGTACCGTGAGGGAAAGGTGAAAAGAACCCCGGGAGGGGAGTGAAAAAGAACCTGAAACCGTATGCTTACAAACAGTCAGAGCACTTTTAATGTGTGATGGCGTACCTTTTGTAGAATGGACCGGCGAGTTACGGTAACGAGCGAGGTTAAGTCGAAAAGACGGAGCCGGAGCGAAAGCGAGTCTTAAAAGGGCGAATAGTTCGTTGTCGTAGACCCGAAACTTGGTGATCTACCCATGGTCAGGGTGAAGCTTAGGTAAGACTGAGTGGAGGCCCGAACTGACCGGCGTTGAAAAGCCGGCGGATGAACTGTGGGTAGGGGTGAAATGCCAATCGAACCAAGAGATAGCTGGTTCTCCCCGAAATAGCTTTAGGGCTAGCCTCAATTGATGATTCATGGCGGTAGAGCACTGTTAGGGCTAGGGGCCTAACCAGGTTACTGAACTCTCACAAACTGCGAATGCCATGAATTTAAGTTGGGAGTCAGACTGCGGGGGATAAGCTTCGTAGTCGAAAGGGAAACAGCCCAGACCGACAGCTAAGGTCCCAAAGTAAGTGCTAAGTGGAAAAGGATGTAGAGTTGCTAAAACAACCAGGATGTTGGCTTAGAAGCAGCCACCATTCAAAGAGTGCGTAATAGCTCACTGGTCGAGTGACTCTGCGCCGAAAATGTAACGGGGCTCAAGCACAACACCGAAGCTTCGGGATCGGACAGAATCTTAATGTTCTTAAAAGAAAGAGTAAGTGGAAAGAGGAACATTTGCCGAAAAGCAACAAGGAATTATGATAAGAGGTGTTTTCGGGCAAATGGACTTAAGGATCAAGGTCAAGTAAGTTAAGGGCATTAAGATTCTGTTCGATCGGTAGGGGAGCGTACTCAACAGGACGAAGCATGACCGGAAGGACATGTGGACAGTTGAGCAGAGAGAATGCCGGTATAAGTAAGCGAAAAGGCAGGCGAGAATCCTGCCCGCCGAAAGCCTAAGGTTTCCTGGGGAAGGCTCGTCCGCCCAGGGTAAGTCAGGACCTAAGTCGAGGCGAAGAGCGTAGATGATGGACAATCGGTTAAAAATCCGATACCACCTGAACCCGTATGAAGGAAGGGGTGACACAGGAGGGTAGGCACAGCGCACCGTTGGTCGAGTGCGTCCAAGCCGGTAGGGAGAATAGTAGGAAAAACCGCTATTCAAAATCCCGAGAGGTGACGGGGAGCGAAACTAAGTAGCGAACTGGCTGATCCCACACTGTCAAGAAAAGCCTCTAACGAGGGTTTGGGTGCCTGTACCGCAAACCGACACAGGTAGGTGGGGTGAGAATCCTAAGGCGCGCGAGAGAACCCTCGTTAAGGAACTCGGCAAAATGACCCCGTAACTTCGGGAGAAGGGGTACCTCGGTAATGTGAAAGTAAACAACTGGAGCAAGAAGAGGTCGCAGAGAAAAGGCCCAAGCGACTGTTTAACAAAAACACAGGTGCCTGCAAAGTCGAAAGACGACGTATAGGTGCTGACGCCTGCCCGGTGCTGGAAGGTTAAGGGGATTGCTTAGCGCAAGCGAAGGTGAGAACCGAAGCCCCAGTAAACGGCGGCCGTAACTATAACGGTCCTAAGGTAGCGAAATTCCTTGTCGGGTAAGTTCCGACCCGCACGAAAGGCGTAACGATTTGGGCACTGTCTCAACGAGGGACTCGGCGAAATTGTAATACCGGTGAAGATGCCGGTTACCTGCGACAGGACAGAAAGACCCCGTGGAGCTTTACTGTAGCCTGACATTGGATTTTGGTATATCATGTACAGGATAGGTGGGAGACTTGGAATCTGGTACGCCAGTATCAGAGGAGTCACCGGTGGGATACCACTCTTGATGTGCTGAAGTTCTAACTTTAAACCGTAAGCCGGTTAAAGGACAGTGTCAGGTGGGCAGTTTGACTGGGGCGGTCGCCTCCCAAAGAGTAACGGAGGCGCCCAAAGGTTTCCTCAGCGCGGATGGAAATCGCGCGAAGAGTGTAAAGGCAGAAGGGAGCTTGACTGCGAGAGAGACATCTCGAGCAGGGACGAAAGTCGGGCTTAGTGATCCGGCGGTACCGAGTGGAAGGGCCGTCGCTCAACGGATAAAAGCTACCCCGGGGATAACAGGCTTATCTCCCCCAAGAGTCCACATCGACGGGGAGGTTTGGCACCTCGATGTCGGCTCATCGCATCCTGGGGCTGTAGTAGGTCCCAAGGGTTGGGCTGTTCGCCCATTAAAGCGGTACGTGAGCTGGGTTCAGAACGTCGTGAGACAGTTCGGTCCCTATCCGTCGCAGGCGTAGGAAATTTGAGAGGAACTGTCCCTAGTACGAGAGGACCGGGATGGACAGACCTCTGGTGTACCAGTTATCCTGCCAAGGGTACAGCTGGGTAGCTAAGTCTGGAAGGGATAAGCGCTGAAAGCATCTAAGCGCGAAGCCGGCCTCAAGATAAGATTTCCCACAGCGCAAGCTGGTAAGACCCCAGAGAGACGATCTGGTTGATAGGCCGGATGTGGAAGGGCAGCAATGTCCGGAGCTGACCGGTACTAATTGGTCGAGGACTTGACCTTAAAGATAGAATCTAAGCATGAAAAGCTCACTGTGTAGTTTTGAGAGAACAATTCTTTCAACAAAGCGCATAAATTTTCCTGGTGATGATGGCGGAGAGGCCACACCTGTTCCCATTCCGAACACAGAAGTTAAGCTCTCCCGCGCCGATAGTACTTGGGACGCAGGTCCCTGGAAGGGTAGGTCGTTGCCGGGATCTAATTTTAAACACACCGTAAAGTGTGTTTTTTATTTCCCCTTTTAAATTCATAATCTTTATCGATGAGGAAAATATGTTTTTGGGGAACTCGCGCTGCTTTTATACGCCAATATTACCATTTCTTAGAGAAGGACTTTGTTGATTGTTGTAGAAATATAGTTTTTTGAAACGAATCTGACATGGTCAAGAATTTGATGTTTTTCCAGAATGGATAAAGCCAAGAAAGTACGGAAGTAGTTGTGGAGGGACTAATCATGGAAAACGGCATTTTCCGCAAGAGCTCTTTAGAGAGAATATCCTCACCAGAGCAGTTGAACGATTATGTTAAAATAACCAATCCGGGCATTTGGATTGTGCTTTTAGGGCTTTTTTCCCTGTTGATAGCTGCCGGAATCTGGGCTTATTTCGGGACAATTCCTGAAACAGTGCAGCTTTCCGGGGTGGCTTTCAGTGATAAAGAAGAAGTAGAAACGGTTTATTTCTATATGCCAATGAGTGTGTCCAAAAGACTGAGTAAAGGAATGAAAGTCCAAGTCTCACCAGACTATGCTCCGCGCGCCGAGTACGGGTATATCTTTGGTGTAGTCCAAAGCATTGGGGAAAAGCCTGTAACGGAAGCTGATCTCATGAATACCTTCGGCAACATTCAGTATGTACAGGAAATCATGCCTCAGGGAAACGTGGTGGAAGGTCGCGTGACATTGGAAAGGGCGGAGGGTAAGTTAAGATGGTCCAATCTAAAAGGAGAAACTGTAGCGGTGACCAGCGGCTCTTATTGTAATTTGCTCATTGTGACGAAGGAAAGAAAACCTTATGAATTGCTACTTAATTAAATAAGGCAGGTGAAATAATGAGCAAAATAGCAAGAGTGCCCGTGGTGATCCAGATGGAGGCGCTGGAGTGTGGGGCGGCTGCTCTCTGTATGATCCTCGCCTATCATGGGAAATGGCTTCCTTTGGAGCAAGTGCGCAGGGACTGCGGTGTATCCCGGGACGGCGCCAGCGCCAAGAATATCATAAAAGCGGCCCGGGCTTATGGGTTCAAAGCTGCCGGATATCGCATGGAAACGGCCATGTTGAGGGAGAGTGTTCTGCCTGCAATTATTCATTGGAATTTTAACCATTTCGTTGTTCTGAATGGTTTTAAGAAAGATAAGGTAGTTTTAAATGATCCGGCCCGGGGGACAGTGGAGGTGTCTTTAGACGAGTTTGATAAGGCATTTACCGGTATTGTCCTGCAGTTTGAAAAAAGTGAAGGCTTTCAACCCGAAGGCAAACCGAAGAGTGTGCTTAGTTTTGCGAAAAAACGGCTGGAAGGATCATTTGTGGTCTTTATTTTTGTCGTACTGATCGGTATTCTTACTGCAGTAGCCGGTATGGTACCCCCTTTATTTTCCCGGATTTTCATGGACAATATCCTCTCCGGGAAAAACCCGGAGTGGTTAGTTCCGTTTCTGGCCGCGATGATGATCATGATTCTTTTTCAGTTTGCAGTGGCCTTCATTGAGGGGGTGTATTGGCTGAAAATAGAGGGCCGGTTTGCCATCACAGCCAATGCAGAATTTATGTGGCATGTACTACGTTTGCCTGTGGAATTCTTTTCCCAGCGTTTTGCCGGAGATATTGTGTCGAGACAAATTTCAAACCAGCAAATTGCCGCAACACTAATCAAACAATTAGCGCCTATTTTTATGAGTGTTTGTTTGTTAGTGGTTTATCTGACGGTCATGATCAACTACAGTGTTTTATTGACGATCATCGGAGTTGCGGCGGTCTTGCTCAATGTATTGGCCATGCGTATTACGGCAAAAAAACAGGTTAATTTAAGCCGTACGGTAGAGGCCAGCGCTGGAAAACTAGCCGGAGCGACCATGTCAGGTATCGAGATGATTGAAACCATCAAGGCGTCGGGAGCTGAGAACGGTTTCTTTGAACGATGGGCAGGCTATTATGCCAAACAGCACAATGCTCAGGTGGCTATTACCAAATTTGAACAATATTTTGCGGCAATTCCTCTATTTTTACAGCAAATAGCCAACATTGCCATTTTAATGGCCGGGGTTTATCTGATTCTGGACGGGTTGTTTACGATCGGGATGTTACTGGCTTTTCAAGGAATTTTCACCTTATTTCTAACGCCGGTGAATCAGCTGATCGGAGTGGGACAGAGTTTCATGACGATGCGTTCTTTGATGGAGCGCGTCGAAGATGTTCTTAATTACCGCCCGGATGTTTTCCTGGATCAGCAGGAGGCTGAAACGGAAGGGAAATTATCCGGAGCAGTAGAAATTAAAAATTTAACTTTTGGGTACAGCAAATTATCTGAGCCGTTGATTCACGACTTTTCTATTTCGATTAAACCGGGATCGGCTGTAGCTTTTGTGGGAGGCAGCGGCAGTGGGAAATCCACTCTAGCCAAGCTAATCACAGGGTTATACGCACCTTGGAGCGGTGAAATATTGTTTGACGGGAGAAGGAGAGAAGACATTTCCGAATATACCTTAAAAAGCTCAGTAGCCATGGTCGATCAGGAGATTACCCTTTTTGAGGATACGGTTGCCAACAATATTCGCATGTGGGATTCCTCTATTGAGGATTTTACCGTTATCTTGGCTGCACGGGATGCGGATATTCATGATACAATTGTTTCCCGGCCGGATGGCTACGCCTATATCATGAAAGAGGGCGGTAAGAATTTCTCCGGTGGGCAAAGACAACGCTTGGAGATTGCCCGCGTGTTAGCTCAGGAGCCAACCGTGATCATTCTGGATGAGAGTACCAGTGCCCTGGATGCCAAAACCGAGGCAGAGGTGATGCGCAATATCCGTAACATTGGGGCAACCTGCATCGTGATTGCGCACCGGCTTTCAACGATCCGGGACTGTGATCAAATTGTAGTCTTGGATCGGGGAGTAGTTGTCGAGCGGGGGACACATGAAGAACTCTATGCCAGAGGGGGGAAATATTCCCAGCTTGTGACCAGCGAATAAGGGTTAAACAACACTTTGCAAAAGGAATGACGATATGAGGTCAAGCCGATGAATTTTAATATTTTTGATGAACAAATAAATACCCGAAGAGAAAATGACCGCCATCAGTTTGAAGGGGCATTTGCCGATCTTGTGTCCATTTTAGGGATTGATGTCCCGGCAGGAGAAACGCTGGAAAAGGAAAAGACGGCCAAGAGCGCTCTGGAAAAAATTTTACTTTCCTTTGGGGCTAAAATTCCTGAAGTACCGGAGAGCATTACAGAATTAAATGCTCAGTTTGACTATATGTTGCGTCCGTCCGGGATTATGCGTCGTCGGGTGGAGCTTGTCGGCAGTTGGTGGGAAGATGCGGTGGGGGCTTTATTGGGCAGTACTCTTGCCGGTGATGTGATTGCCATCATGCCCTTAAATTTTTCCGGGTATGGATACATAGATCCGAAAACTTGCAGACTTATCAAAATAAATAAAAAGACGGCAAAAAACATCAGTACGGATGCCTTTTGTTTTTATCGGCCCTTACCGGCCAAAAAACTAAACTTATTAGACTTAGGAAAGTTTATGCTCATGAGCATCTCACGAGCCGATTTGATTTTTGTGCTAACTGTGAGTTTGTTCGTTTCTCTGCTGGGGATGTTTTTGCCCTTTATGAATAAACAAATTTTTGACAGCGTAATTCCTTCCGGGACGAAAGGTGATGTTTTGCCGGTAGCGGCTTTGCTCATTGGAGCTGCGGTAGGGACAGCTCTTTTTAACGTAACCAGGGATATTATGCTAAGCCGTTTCCGGGATAAAATTAGTTTTTCTGTCCAAAGTGCGTCCATGATGCGGCTTTTTTCCCTGCCGACTACTTTTTTTAAGGATTATTCTTCGGGGGAGCTAAGCAACCGCCTGATGAGTATTGCCACTCTCTGCAAAATGATCTCCAATGTGGTGCTGACCACAGGACTGACCGCATTGTTTTCTTTTGTGTATATATTTCAAATGGGCAGCTATGCTCCGATGCTGGTAGGGCCAGGACTCTTGATTATTTTTGTCATGCTTGCTTTTTCGATTGTCACCACCTTGGTGCAGCTTAAAATTTCCCATAAACGGATGAAGATTTCAGCCAAACTTACCGGTCTGGTATTTGCCTTATTTAGCGGGGTGCAAAAAATTAAACTGGCCGGGGCAGAAAAACGGGCTTTTGCCAAATGGGCGGCTCTTTACAAAGAGGAGGGAAAACTCACCTATTCTCCCCCCCTTGTGCTGCGCATCAACTCGGCAGTCTCCGTGTTCATTACCATGTGCGGGGCGTTTATCCTTTACTATTTTGCCGGCATTTCAGGGATTTCTGCAGCTGATTACATTGCTTTTAATCTTGCTTATGGAGCTGTAAGCGGAGCCATTATAGCTCTCGCAAGTATTGCCATGATAGTGGCTAATATTAAGCCCTTACTGGAAATGGTGCGGCCGATTCTGGAAACAATCCCCGAATACAGTGAAAATAAAAAAATCTTGACATCTCTTTCCGGTAATATTGAAGTCAATAACCTGACTTTTCGTTATACCGAGGAAGGACCGCCCATCCTCGAAAATGTAAGCTTCAAAATCCGACCGGGCGAATACATTGCCGTTGTCGGGAAAACAGGGTGTGGCAAATCCACATTGATGCGGCTTTTGCTTGGCTTTGAAAAACCGGAAACCGGGGCCATCTATTACGACGGACACAATTTGGAAAACCTTGATTTGCGTTCCCTCCGCCAGTGTATCGGTGTTGATTTGCAAAATGGCAAACTATTTTCAGGAGATATTTTCTCCAATATCATTATTACCGCCCCCTGGAAGACCTTGGATGATGCCTGGGAAGCGGCGCGCTTAGCCGGTATGGAAGAAGACATTAAAGCTATGCCTATGGGCATGCACACGATGATCAGTGAAGGGAGCGGCGGTGTTTCCGGAGGTCAGCGTCAAAGGCTCTTGATTGCCCGGGCGATTGTATCAAAGCCCAATATTCTGTTCTTTGATGAAGCAACCTCGGCTCTTGATAATATCACGCAAAAGCATGTATCCGACAGCCTTGCCGCTTTGAAATGCACCCGGATCGTCATTGCCCACAGGCTTTCCACCATCCGTAACTGTGATAAAATTATCGTCCTAGACAGTGGGAAGATCGTGGAAGAAGGAAATTATGAGGCGTTAATAGCTAAACAAGGGGCTTTTTATGAACTGGCGAAAAGGCAAATGGTCTAGGATTAAGTAAAAAATACCACAAAATATTTATAAAGTTCATTTTTTTAGCGATTTTGTTATTTGTTGATGGCTTATAATGTTACTATTCATATGCCTTGAAGATAAACGACAGATATACGAAAAGTACAATTTGGAGGCAGATAGTGAAAACGGTCAACTTGAAACTGATGCTTATTCATAGAGGCACGAGAACCCACTCCATCACGCAAATTGAACCCATCGGTCATATGTCTTTAGCTGAAATGATGGCCAGTAAAGGAATTGACGTTTCTGTTTTTTCGGGAGAATTATTAAAAGGGCTGGAGTTTCTTGATAGCTTTGGATGTGATGCAAATACCGTGGTGGGCTTATATTGCGATTATGAAAATCAGTCCGCGGTTGAGAGTTTCTCCCAGGAAATAAAAAAGCGATACGGCGCCTATGTTTTTGTGGGTGGCCCCCAGACCGTCGGTTTGGGAGAAGATTTTTTACGTTCCAGTCAGGCAGATGGGATGATGAGAGGGGAAGGGGAGTTTTCCCTTTATGAAGTCATCCAATATATTGAAAATGAAGAAGAGGAAAATTGGGAAAGAATTCCTGGCATGTGTTCATTCAGAAAAGATGGAACCTATTATGATAACGGCATTTTTCCGGCGATTGAGAATTTAGATCAGTTGCCCATTATAACCGGGAAAATTAAATCCCCCCAACATCGGGGAATAAAACACATGGCAGTAATGTCAGGACGGGGGTGTCCTTTCCACTGCTCTTTTTGTTATGAAGGGGGAAACAGTAAAAACGTGCGCAAGCGCAGTGTAGAAAATGTGATAAAGGAAATCCGCTGTCGCCTGAAAAAAAATCCCCATATTAAATACATCTTTTTCGGAGATGATACATTTACTCTGGATAAGGAACGGGTAAAAACCTTCTGTGATCAATTGAAAGAGCTGCGAAAAGAACATGATTTTGTTTGGTTTGCCGATGCCCATGTCAATGTCATCCTTAAATATCCGGAAATTGTAAAAATGATGGTTGGCGCCGGCCTGGTACGCATGCAGATTGGTATTGAAAGCTGTAATCAGCATATCATCGATATCTATCATAAAAAGATCAAACGGGAAGACCTTTTCAAGGTGATCAAAATCTCAAAGGAAGCTGGGCTTCCCCAACTGGTTGGCAATATTATTATTGGCGGGGCTCTGGAAACACGAGAAACCCTGGACTATACATTTAACACGGTTAATAAAATGATTAGGGCAGGACGGGGAATGGTCGAAGTGGTCAGTACGTTTTATATGCCTTTTCCGGAAACCGCCATGTCCAAGAATCCGGAGACTTTCGGCATTTATGTGAAGGATGAAAAAGCGCTCACATCTGTGGGCGATTTTCCTGTGATTGAAACAGAGGCCCTCAGTATAGAAGAAATTTGTGCAGCAAGAAATGAGTTTTTTGAAGAGAATACGAAATTGATGCGTAAAATGTTCACCGATGGCTTAATTCCGGACGAGGTAATTCTGAAAAGCTATGAACTCAGTGAGAAATACAGTCTCAGCGGCATGTGGCAGAGTCTGGCCTATTCACGCTATCCCTATTTCGATGCCCAGTATAAGGCCCGAATACGGGGAGATCGGCCAATAAAAGATTATGATCCGGATGAGGTTTTTGATACCCATCCCCAACGGATTGCCGTGCTTTCCCTGACAAAAGAGCTGGCGGCTGAAATTCCTGTATTAAACGGATTTGTTTATTCTCCTTTTGAATTCGAGGTCTTAAAATATGCCTCAGGCAAGATCACCATGAACGAGATGGCAGCAATACTCTTTGAAAAATATCAAACAAATTTTAAAAATTTTCTGGAGTTTAAAGGGCATCTTTTGGAGACCGTTAAAAAATTGGAAGCGGTAGGAATGTGTGTGCTAGCCGGTTCATTGAAAGGGAAGGATGCCGATAAAAGATGGGCCCATCCAAAAGAAATCATGGAGAAAACAGTGAGAAACAAAGTAATTCTTTTCAAATTATCGACAATTGGCATGGAAATAGCCGGTCTGAGCAGAAATGGCGCTTTCTTGGGTATCTATGGTCTGGCAAGCTATCTGGATGCAAAAGGATATGATGCTTATGTGTGCGAATGCCGGGCAGATCAGACCATTGATTATCTGAAACAATTCAAGCGTAGCGAAATCTGCGGGATTGGATTTTCAGTTGATTATGAGAACAAACATGTGGTCCAAAAAATAGGAGCAAGCATCACCGAAATGTATGATATTCCGGTTTTCATTGGCGGACCGGAGGCCATTTCACTGGATGAAGCTTATTTGAGACAATCAAGGGCAAAGGCTATTGTCAGAGGTGAGGGAGAACTGGCACTGGCGGCGGTTCTGGATGCCTTAAAAGAAAATAAAAACTTTGATCATATTCCGGGGATTTTCTATATCAATGAGAAGGATCAATGTATTGACCGGGGAGAAGGACCCGTTGTGGAAAATTTAGATGGCCTGCCTTTTCCCGCCTATGAAAAAAGCATCACCCCCATTGATTTTTCAAGTCTTTATCTGATGACCAGCCGGGGTTGTCCCTATCATTGCGTTTTTTGTCACGAAGGGGCCTTGAAACGGCCTGTGCGCCAGCGCAGTGTGCAAAACGTCATTGCCGAAATGAAATATTTCCTGGTGAAATATCCGGAATTGAGTTATTTTAAATTCTGTGACGACACTCTGGTCACCAATCCCAGGTGGTTGGACGACTTCTGCAGGGAAGTCAAGGCACTTCAGGAAATCAGACCCTTTCAATTCTATTGTGAGGCGGATGCGGTGTCTTTAAGCAGACGGCCGGAAGTATTAAAAGACATGGTGGCAGCAGGGCTGAACCGTCTCCAAATTGGTATTGAGTCGGCGGACAAGGCGATGCTAAAAATATATCGAAAAAACATCTCGCCGGAAATGGTCGAAACGGTTGTCAAAGCGGCCTATGATGCCGGGGTTCAGCAGGTTTTTGGGGCATTGCTGGTAGGCGGACCTTTTGAAAACCGGGAACATATCGAGAAAAATAAGGCATTTGCCGCCAAATTACTGCGTTTGGGACCGGGAATGATGGAGATAGCCCCCAGTATCGTGATGCCTTATCCCATGACGGATATTGGACAGCATCCGGAAAAGTACGGTTTAACCATCTATGATAAGCAAGGGCTGGAATCTATTTCTGATTATCCTGTTATGGAAAGCGAAGGAATGAATCGGCGGGAAATCATGGCGGCTTATCAGGAATATCTCCAGAGTTTTGTGGATGAGATAAAAATCATGCTCCAGAACGGGGAACTTAGTCATGAAGATATTTTGAGATGCTACCATACGGCACTGGCGCCCAATGGCCCGAAATACTGGATCAATATTATTGCCCATCACAAGCCCACATTATCGGCTTATTATACCATGCTGGCCAGAGAAGCGGCCAGCCGGGTAGTCGATGTGGACCGGCCGGCACTGCCGGCCTGGCGGCCCCAGCGATTGATCGAAATGTGGCGGGATGTGGATTTTTCTCAGGGTTTTCCTGTTTTGTGGGGAGAGGCTTTATCTCCTTATGAATATGAAGTTTTAAAGTACAGTACTGGAAAAAGCACGATTGAGACGATTGCCAAAATACTCTACGACCGGTTTGGGAAACCATTTGGAGAGAGCCTCCATGAATTTAGAGAACGGCTGATAGAAACCCTGAAAGTTTTTGATCGAAAATATTGGCTTCTTGTGGTTCCGTTCTAGAAAAGAGTAAAAGATGAAAATATTGCTATGCAATGTATCAAAAAAATATGACACCATCTTCCATGATTATGTGGGATTATTCTATCTGGCCGGGGCTCTTGAAAGAGAAGGGTTTGAGCCCCTGGTTTATCATGGAAAACCGGAAGATCTTTTGGAAGAAATTAAAATAAACGAACCAAAAGCAGTAGGGTTTTCCTGTGACTTTGATAATCGTGATCTGATCAGTAACTTGACAAAAAAAATAAAAGAGAAATGGCAGATTCCCATCATTGTGGGAGGACCTCAAAGTATTGGTCTAAATAGAGATTTTTTGGAGGATAGCCGGGTGGATTATGTCCTGAGAGGTGAAGGAGAAACCTCTTTGCCCAGGCTCTTAAAGGCTATCTTATCTGGAATGGGAGATTTGAAAGATATCAAAGGTCTGGCCTATTTAAAAGATGGCATTTATATTGAAACAGGGCCTCCTGAAATCATTGACAATCTGGATGATCTGCCCCTGCCGGCCTATCATTGTTCACTTCATAAAAACCATGCTTATGGAAAACTGATTTTCACAGGACGGGGCTGTCCCTATCAGTGCGCCTATTGTGCTCCCAGCCCCGGAAAGCAGAAAGTCCGGCTGAGAAGCATACCTTTGGTGCTGGATGAAATTAAACTCAATTTGAAAAACAATCCGGATTTAAAGTACATCATTATTATGGATGACACGTTTACCGTTAACAGGCAGCGGATTGAGGAATTCTGCAAAGGGATGCAAGAAATCAGAAAAGAACGGGACCTGGTTTGGTATTGTGAATGCCATGTAGGTAGGATCAAAAACTGGATGGATGTATTGCCCGCCATGATTGATGCGGGATTGATCCGTTTACAAATCGGCATCGAATCCGGAGATCAGAAGGTTCTGGATCAATATCACAAACACGTCAATATTGAAGATATTATTGAATTTGTATCCTATGCCGCAGATTGCGGATTAGCACAGATTGCCACAAACTTTATTGTCGGGGGTCCTGAGGAGGATGCGGGGGCCACAGCAGGGCTGATAAAAACCCTCATGGATCAGGCACCAGGGGTCATTGACATCATTACAGGGTTTTTGAGAGCTTATCCGGGAACAGAGATACTGAAAAACCCGGGGAAATTCTCTTTAAAGCTCCATGACGAAAATGGACGCCTTAGCAGCGATGACTACCCTTTTGTGACTCCGATGGGACGCAGTCAGGATCAGGTGATGAAAGAGCGTCAGGAATTAAATAAGGTGATCCGGCAGAGTATGCAAAAGAAAATTAAAAATCATGAGCTGAAGGAAGGGGTGGTGATGAAGCAGTTTAAAGCCGCCTTAGCTTATGGGATTCGCAGCCGGTGGTTTGAGGAAATCGCCGCCCATCCAAGAGCCTATGAATATTACTATGTCATTTACTTAAATGAGGGTCAATCCTTTGATAAAAACCTGGATTTCTCCGGAGATTTTCCCCAAAGAACATTTGAACTATGGCGGACCATGACGTTTGCCGAAGGGTTTCCCCAATTAGATGGGGCAGCCATTTCCCCTTTAGAATATGAGTTGCTTTTACGCTGCGCAGGAAAAAGAAGTCTTAAAAATATTGAAAATGAGCTTTATGCAAAATTTGGGAGTTCCTATCAAAGCCAAGTGGAGTTTCATGGAAAATTAATTGATATTCTATATCAATTTAATTTTAAATTCTGGGTGACTCATTTTATGGTCTAACAAAATAGTTTGGAAAGGAGGGACAAGAATGGGTATTGATGGTGCAAAAGCTTTAGCCGCAAAAGTATTAACCGATGAAACGCTGGCAAAAGAAATCAATGCGGCAAAAACAGAAGCAGAATTTAATGCGATTGTGGCAAAATTAGGGTATAACTGTACAGCTGATGAATTCCAAGCTGCTTTTAAAGAAGCACAAAGCAAACAACCCCTTACTGATGAACAATTGGATCAGGCTGCCGGGGGTTTAAGTATTGTTGGCGTGGATTATGCATTTGTAGCAACACAAACAATGGCTTAGTGGGAACAGAAGGAGGTTTTCCCTCCTTCGAAGTGCTGATTAGAGGACGGGACATTCTCAGTCAGTAGTTCCAAGGAGGGATCGTTGTAAATGGACATACTATTCACCAAATCCCATCGCTATGTCAACGGCTATATTCCGGGAAGTAATCTGGGCATGAATATACTGACCCAATTAATAAGGCAAAATGGTTATCAAGCACAGATGTTTCAGGGCTATGCCCAAGAAACGCTGGATTATATAAGAAGTCTCATGGGGAGCACGGACAAGCCAAGAATTATTGGCTTTTACTGTGACTTTAATAATATTCACTGGGTAAAAACCTTTGCCAAAAAAATAAAGAAACAGTTTCCGGAAGTTCTTCTTTTGGCAGGAGGCCCTCAAACTGTGGCGATGGATGCCGCCTTTTTTAAAGAGATACCCATTGAAGCGGCTTGTATTGGAGAAGGCGAAGAAACGATCCTGGAATTATTGGATTTTTTTATCAAAAAAAAGGGCCAACTCAAAGACATCCGGGGCATTGTTTATCTCAATGAAGCGGGCATCTGTGTGGAAACCCCGCCCAGAAAACCACCCGAATCTCTGGATAATATTCCTTGGCCGGATATTACTATGACCAACGACTACAAACATTATGGCTTACTGCCCATATTAACAGGACGGGGTTGTCCTTTCGGCTGTACCTTCTGTTATGAAGGAGCCAATGCCAAAAGGGTTCGTCGCCACTCGGTGGATGCCCTGATTGCAGAAATCAGGAATAATTTCAAACGGAATCCTAAAATCAAGTATATTAACTTTTTAGATGATACATTTACATTGGATGCCAAACGGGTGGACCGAATTTGCGCCGAAATTAAAGAAATGCGCGAAGACTATGATTTTGTCTGGTTTGCCAGTGCTCATATTTCAACCATTGACAAGTACCGGGACATGGCAAAAAATCTGGCGGATGCAGGTCTAAAAAAATTTTTTTTCGGTTTGGAGTCGGGAAGCGACCAGGTATTAAAGAGTTACAATAAGAAAATAACCCGGAATATGATCGTGGATGTGATAGACCATTGTGTGGAATCTGGGATTCATAGTATTTCCGGAAATATCATTTTGGGCGGACCCCATGAAACCCTAAAAACCATTGAAGAATCGGAAACCCTGATTATGGAATTATTGCACCGGGCACCCGGCCAATTTGAAACCGCCTATTTTTCATTTCTCCCCTATCCGAAAACCCCGATTACCCTTGCCCCAGAGAAATTCGGCATGGAAATCTATGAAGATCTTATTGATTGCTGCAACGAGGATATTCCTCTTTCCAAAACAAAAGAACTGGATTTCATGGATTTGACAAATATCCGTTTATCAGCCAATAAACGTCTGCAAAATGAAATGCGTCAAATTTATCTGCACGGAAAAATTCCGGAAGCGATCATCCTGGAGTCCTACCGGTTAATTAGACAATATGGAGTTTTTACGCGCTGGAATGAATATGTGTATAAAAATTTGCCCATTGATCATGAATACTGGAAAATGCGTGCCTCAGGGGATTATCTATTAAACCGGCAATTAGGAAGCTATGATGAAGAAGCCATTATGCACCGGACCTTTGAATTGTGGCTGTATACGGATGTAAGCGGGGAGAAACCTAAAATATTCGGCCAGACCCTGAATGAAATAGATTATACCTTAATGAAGCTGTGCAACGGGCGCCTTTCTAAAAAAGATGCTCTGCAACTGGCAAGATTACAGCTGGATCCTAAAGGGGAAAACACCAATTTCTATAGGGAAGCGGAAATATCTTTGAATAGAATGGAAGGAAATAAGTGGATTTTATATCGAAAACCATGAAGATAAAACCTAGAGTTTTACTAATCTATACGCAGCGCATGGTCCGGGGACGGACCTTTGAAATGATCGAAAATCTGGGTATTCTCACCCTGGCCGCCCAGTTAAATGCCCATGGTTTTGAGGCAAAAGCCTATACCGGCATTACCACTGATGTGATGAAAACCATCGAAAGAATGAAGGATGACCTGTTCGCAGTTTGTTTTTACTGTGACTTTGACAATCAATCTGCACTGGCCTCGATGATTCATCATCTGAAAAGGCACCATAATTTCTATATTGTGTTGGGCGGTCCCCAAACCCTGCATATGACGGAAAAAGATCTAGAGACATACCAGGCTGATGTTATTTTAAAAGGAGAAGGAGAAGAAATCCTTCTGGAATGGTTAAATGGAAAAGTTCAGGGGAAACAGATAATTGTACCAGGAGAAATCCGCGCGCAGGAAAAGGTGAATTATGTTTATTTGAATGATTTCTCAAAATATATTTTGCCCCGAGACGAGGATGTACTGGACTATGAGGAAAAGCCTCTGTTGTCGGTGATTACGGCGAGAGGATGTCCTCACCGTTGTGCCTTTTGTTTTGAAGGCGGCAATTCCAAAAAACTGAGAATGCGCCCGGTTGAGGATGTGTTAAATGAAATTGAGTTAAGGCTCAAAAACAGCCACCGGCCCCGATACGTTTTTTTTACTGATGATACATTGACGACAAGTCTGCCGAGACTGAAGAAGCTCCTAACAGGACTAAAAGCCCTGCGAAAACGGTATGATTTTGTGTGGTTTTGTGAAGGGCACCCCGGGTTTTTGGCAAGGAATCCGGAATTAATCAGAGAAATGATGGACAGTGGGATGGTGCGCATGCAAATCGGCATGGAATCGGGAGTGGAAGAAGTGCTGTCAGCCTATGGAAAACAAGCTGGACCGGAGGATATCGAAAAAGTAGTGGAAATCTGTTATCGGGAAAGATTACCCCAGTTAACCGGGAATTATATTATCGGCGGGGCATTTGAGACAGAGAAAACCTTAGAGGTGACAGCCCAAACTGCCTTAAAGCTTTTGGATCTGGCACCGGGATTACTGGACCTATCAACGACGTTTATCATGCCTTTGCCGGGTACCCAAATCTATAACCATCCTGAAAATTACCGTATTGTACTGGAAGACCGTGATTACATCACCTCTTTAGAAGATTTTCCGGTCAACCATACTTATGATCTTTCCCTTCCGGAAGTTTGTATGGAGCGTTCCCGTTTTATTACAAAAGTATCGCATAAAATGAAGGAACAGTTTGAAAAGGGATTTATTCCTAAGGTACGGATCAAACAGGACTTTAAGCTGGCTCTGCGCTATGGAATTGCAGGGGGATATTTTAAATTTATTTATGTTAAAAACAAGAGGCTGTTTCATTATTACTCAAAATTGATTGAATATGAAGGTTTATTAAAAGAATGGGATCAACTGGATGAAGAGGAAAGATATACCTGGGTTCCTCAAAGAATCCCTGATTTCTCCATGATAGATCTTAAAGCGCTCAGCCAAACTGAATTTGAATGTCTGAGAATTTCAGGAAGATATACGGTTAGAGAAATGGCAGAGAAACTGAATCTGTCTTCAGAGAACATGAAAAACCTGTTAACGAAAATGAGTGAGAGTTATTTAATTTTATTTTCCCATACCACCTGAACCCGATTGAAAGAAAGCGTGACACAGGCGGGTAGGTCGTTGCCGGCATCTAATTTTAACACACCTAAAGGGTGTGTTTTTGTTATGTTATTTTGGAATGGATGACGAATCTGCCTTTGTTGGTTCTTTAAAGGAGTTTGTTGTATTGTGTGGAATATTTTAGCCAATATCTGCAAATTACCAATAAGTCTTAGACTCCAGAAATTTAAAAAATTTACAGATCCTTAAAACAACGTCTAATTGATTGTAATTTGAGAATTTTTGGGAGGCATACATGCTATTTGCGTTTGAAATGTGGGTTTTCATACTTTCAGCGGCAATAATTACGGTGCTTATGGGAATCACGTGGCATCGGAGAGATTTCTCCAGCGGGCGCGCATTTCTTTTTTTGATGTTCTGTGCTTTCCTATGGACGGTAACATTCACCCTTGAAATAGGGGCACAGAGCCTACAATTGAAATTACTTATGGTTAAATTTCAATTTATTGCCATAGCTTTCTTGCCTTTAGCATGGCTTTATTTAATCTTTAGCTATATCGGGTATGTCAGGCCATGGAAAGACTGGTTTTTTTTATCGGTTATCCCTGCTATCACCAACATGATCATATGGTTTGTTCCGCAGCCCAACTGGTTTTGGAAAGAGCCTAGGATTATGTCAGGTTCTGCATCGTTAACAATCATGGATTACGATTACGGGTTCTGGTTTTATTATGTACATGTGCCCTATAGTTATATTTTGATGTTTATTGCTCTCATCACATTGGTTCGTACCCTCTTTAAAGTACATGCTATATACCGGCATCAAATTATCATTATGATCATTGCCGTCCTGCTTCCTACGATTACCGATATACTCTACGTTTTTGGTTATTCACCCATAAGGCATTTTAATTTCACGACGGCAGTATTTAGCATATCCTGTCTCATTATTGCCTGGGCACTTTTCCGTTACAGTTTTCTCGATCTGCTGCCCATGGCACGGGATGTGGTTATAGAAAACATGGAAGATGGTGTGATTGTCCTCGATGTTAAAAACCGCATTGTGGATGTAAACCCGTCTGCCATAATGATCACCGGAATTTCTCTCCAGGATATAGGGCGACCGGTCTCTGAAATCTTCCCCGGTTTGGTCGATAACAGGTTTGGGGAAAGCTGCTATAAAAATAAAAATCAGATTGAAATCAAGATGAGAAATACGAATGAGATACGTGTCTTTGATCTCCGTTTGTCCTTGATTAGAGACCATATAGGCCGGGTACAGGGCAGTGTTGTGACGCTGCGTGATTACACAGAACGAGCGAAATTGTTTAATCAAATACGGGAACAAGCAATTTACGATGATTTGACAGGCATTTACAACAGAAGGCATTTTTTCGAACTAGGGCAGAAGGGGCTAAATCTGATCAAGAAGCGTCCGGACAATTTCATTTCCGTGATGATGCTGGATATAGACAAATACAAGGCCATAAACGATCGGTATGGTCATGCCGTCGGAGATCAGGTGTTAATCGCCTTTGCAAAGCAATGCAAGAATAGCATCCGTACCAATGATATTTTCGGACGCTTGGGCGGTGATGAGTTTGCTATTATTTTACCTGATACGGCACGGGAAGATGCCCTTATAGTGGCAGGACGAATCAAAAAAAGTGTAGAAGATATGTGTATTGCTGCCACAAG
The DNA here is from genome assembly GCF_002777255.1 of Candidatus Formimonas warabiya. GTDB lineage: Bacteria > Bacillota > Dehalobacteriia > Dehalobacteriales > Dehalobacteriaceae > Formimonas > Formimonas warabiya. The sequence goes on from NZ_CP017634.1 coordinate 743,712, forward strand.
ATACGATCATATCTCTATTACAGTAAGCCTGGGAATTGTAACTGCCCAGAGCTTGGATGCTTCTGAGCTTCAGCTTGAGCAACTTTTAAGTCTGGCAGATGAGGCTATGTATGCGTCTAAAAAACAAGGCGGAATCAGGTCTATTTATTTAATAGAGAAAGGCAGAGGCTTTTGTTAAAATAGAATTGGAGAATAATACTAGGTAATTGGCCGTTGACATGAAGAGAAGATTTTGATAAACTGATCAAGCGCCGGAGAGAGAGGCGCCAAAAACTACCAGGAGAAAGGTAGTTGACAGAAGGAAAGTAGTTTGGTAAACTGATTAAGCGCCTTGAGAGGGCGGGAAAAGTTACCAGGAACAAAACGGTTGACAAGAGCCGGAAAGTCTGATAGACTAGTCAAGCGCTCGAGAGAGCGGCAGGGAAAAAGAGGAAGAAAAAAAGTATGTTGACAAACGTAAAAGAGTTTGTTAAGATACGAAAGCTGGTCTTTGAGAACTGAACAGTGAAAAGCCTGATGTTTAAACAAAAAACATCAAACCCTGTAAATAACTTTGAGAGTTAAGAACAGGTAATTCAAAAACGAGCCAATTAAACTACGATAAAGAGCGTAGCGGCCGAGAGGCTGAGACGATAAATTTTTATTGGAGAGTTTGATCCTGGCTCAGGACGAACGCTGGCGGCGTGCTTAACACATGCAAGTCGAACGGAGAAAGAAGAGGAAGCTTGCGAATCTTCTTTTTTAGTGGCGGACGGGTGAGTAACGCGTGGGTAACCTGCCCTAGAAACCGGGACAACAGCTGGAAACGGCTGCTAATACCGGATAAGTTCATTAAGAGGCATCTCTTAATGAAGAAAGGTGGCCTCTGAAGATGCTACCGATCAAGGATGGACCCGCGTCTGATTAGCTAGTTGGCAGGGTAGAAGCCTACCAAGGCGACGATCAGTAGCCGGCCTGAGAGGGTGACCGGCCACACTGGGACTGAGACACGGCCCAGACTCCTACGGGAGGCAGCAGTGGGGAATCTTCCGCAATGGGCGAAAGCCTGACGGAGCAACGCCGCGTGAATGAAGAAGGCCTTCGGGTCGTAAAGTTCTGTCTTTAGGGAAGAAGACTTTCTATGTAAACAATGTAGGAAGGAGACGGTACCTAAGGAGGAAGCTCCGGCTAACTACGTGCCAGCAGCCGCGGTAATACGTAGGGAGCGAGCGTTGTCCGGAATTACTGGGCGTAAAGGGCGCGTAGGCGGGATATTAAGTCAGGTGTGAAAACTCCGGGCTCAACTCGGAGATGGCACTTGAGACTGGTATTCTTGAGGACAGGAGAGGAAAGTGGAATTCCTAGTGTAGCGGTGAAATGCGTAGATATTAGGAGGAACACCAGTGGCGAAGGCGACTTTCTGGACTGAACCTGACGCTGAGGCGCGAAAGCGTGGGGAGTGAACGGGATTAGATACCCCGGTAATCCACGCTGTAAACGATGGGTACTAGGTGTAGGAGGTATCGACCCCTTCTGTGCCGGAGTTAACGCAATAAGTACCCCGCCTGGGGAGTACGGCCGCAAGGTTGAAACTCAAAGGAATTGACGGGGACCCGCACAAGCGGTGGAGCATGTGGTTTAATTCGACGCAACGCGAAGAACCTTACCAGGGCTTGACATCCCTCGCAATCCATAGAAATATGGAGTTCTATGCTTCGGTATAGACGAGGAGACAGGTGGTGCATGGTTGTCGTCAGCTCGTGTCGTGAGATGTTGGGTTAAGTCCCGCAACGAGCGCAACCCCTACTTTTAGTTGCCAGCATTAAGTTGGGCACTCTAAAGGAACTGCCGGTGACAAACCGGAGGAAGGTGGGGATGACGTCAAATCATCATGCCCTTTATGTTCTGGGCTACACACGTGCTACAATGGCCGGTACAGAGGGAAGCGAAGCCGCGAGGTGAAGCAAATCCCAAAAAGCCGGTCTCAGTTCGGATTGCAGGCTGCAACTCGCCTGCATGAAGTCGGAATCGCTAGTAATCGCGAGTCAGCATATCGCGGTGAATACGTTCCCGGGTCTTGTACACACCGCCCGTCACACCACGAAAGTTGGCAACACCCGAAGTCGATGAGCTAACTCTTTATGAGAGGCAGTCGCCGAAGGTGGGGCTGATGATTGGGGTGAAGTCGTAACAAGGTAGCCGTATCGGAAGGTGCGGCTGGATCACCTCCTTTCTAAGGAGCTACACGAAAGTGTACATCCTAAGGTCGATCTCAGGCTTTTAAACACTGTTTAGTTCTCAGGGACCAAAAATCTCTGAAGACAGGGAACTGTCAAAAGAAAAGCTAAAAACAGGAGACAGAACCCGGTGAAAAGAATGGGCCTGTAGCTCAGCCGGTTAGAGCGCACGCCTGATAAGCGTGAGGTCGGTGGTTCGAGTCCACCCAGGCCCACCAAAGAAATATGGGGGTGTAGCTCAGCTGGGAGAGCACCTGCCTTGCAAGCAGGGGGTCAGCGGTTCGATTCCGCTCATCTCCACCATCATGATCTTCAGAATTGAAGATCAGGGTCCGGGTAAAAGGAAATACGGGAAAGAAAAGAAAACGCGCTTGCGCGTTTTAACAAACTCTAAGCCCGAAAAGCCGAAACCGGAGAGAGGCGCACACAAAGTGCGCGTGTTCTTTGAAAATTACACAGTGAAGCAAAAAAGGGTAAATCAGTGTAAGAACTGAAAATTACAATTTTAAATGCTTAGGATTCATCATCAAAAGAAAAAATAAGGTCAAGGTAATAAGAGCGTACGGTGGATGCCTTGGCGCCAAGAGTCGAAGAAGGACGTGGTAAGCTGCGAAAAGCTTCGGGGAGCCGCAAGCAGGCGTTGAACCGGAGATGTCCGAATGGGGAAACCCGGATGGAGTAATATCCATTCATCCTGTATTGAACACATAGATACAGAGAAGACAACCTGGGGAACTGAAACATCTAAGTACCCAGAGGAAGAGAAAGAAAACTCGATTCCCTGAGTAGCGGCGAGCGAAACGGGAAGAGCCTAAACCAGCGTCTTCGGATGCTGGGGTTGCGGGACTCACATGAGAAGGATGAAAGCCTAGCCGAAGAGGTCTGGAAAGGCCCATCACAGAGGGTAACAATCCTGTAGGTGAAAGGCAGAAATACTTGTGAGGATCCCAAGTACCGCGGGACACGAGAAACCCCGTGGGAATCCGGGGGGACCACCCCCCAAGGCTAAATACTCCTTGGCGACCGATAGTGAACCAGTACCGTGAGGGAAAGGTGAAAAGAACCCCGGGAGGGGAGTGAAAAAGAACCTGAAACCGTATGCTTACAAACAGTCAGAGCACTTTTAATGTGTGATGGCGTACCTTTTGTAGAATGGACCGGCGAGTTACGGTAACGAGCGAGGTTAAGTCGAAAAGACGGAGCCGGAGCGAAAGCGAGTCTTAAAAGGGCGAATAGTTCGTTGTCGTAGACCCGAAACTTGGTGATCTACCCATGGTCAGGGTGAAGCTTAGGTAAGACTGAGTGGAGGCCCGAACTGACCGGCGTTGAAAAGCCGGCGGATGAACTGTGGGTAGGGGTGAAATGCCAATCGAACCAAGAGATAGCTGGTTCTCCCCGAAATAGCTTTAGGGCTAGCCTCAATTGATGATTCATGGCGGTAGAGCACTGTTAGGGCTAGGGGCCTAACCAGGTTACTGAACTCTCACAAACTGCGAATGCCATGAATTTAAGTTGGGAGTCAGACTGCGGGGGATAAGCTTCGTAGTCGAAAGGGAAACAGCCCAGACCGACAGCTAAGGTCCCAAAGTAAGTGCTAAGTGGAAAAGGATGTAGAGTTGCTAAAACAACCAGGATGTTGGCTTAGAAGCAGCCACCATTCAAAGAGTGCGTAATAGCTCACTGGTCGAGTGACTCTGCGCCGAAAATGTAACGGGGCTCAAGCACAACACCGAAGCTTCGGGATCGGACAGAATCTTAATGTTCTTAAAAGAAAGAGTAAGTGGAAAGAGGAACATTTGCCGAAAAGCAACAAAGGAATTATGATAAGAGGTGTTTTCGGGCAAATGGACTTAAGGATCAAGGTCAAGTAAGTTAAGGGCATTAAGATTCTGTTCGATCGGTAGGGGAGCGTACTCAACAGGACGAAGCATGACCGGAAGGACATGTGGACAGTTGAGCAGAGAGAATGCCGGTATAAGTAAGCGAAAAGGCAGGCGAGAATCCTGCCCGCCGAAAGCCTAAGGTTTCCTGGGGAAGGCTCGTCCGCCCAGGGTAAGTCAGGACCTAAGTCGAGGCGAAGAGCGTAGATGATGGACAATCGGTTAAAAATCCGATACCACCTGAACCCGTATGAAGGAAGGGGTGACACAGGAGGGTAGGCACAGCGCACCGTTGGTCGAGTGCGTCCAAGCCGGTAGGGAGAATAGTAGGAAAAACCGCTATTCAAAATCCCGAGAGGTGACGGGGAGCGAAACTAAGTAGCGAACTGGCTGATCCCACACTGTCAAGAAAAGCCTCTAACGAGGGTTTGGGTGCCTGTACCGCAAACCGACACAGGTAGGTGGGGTGAGAATCCTAAGGCGCGCGAGAGAACCCTCGTTAAGGAACTCGGCAAAATGACCCCGTAACTTCGGGAGAAGGGGTACCTCGGTAATGTGAAAGTAAACAACTGGAGCAAGAAGAGGTCGCAGAGAAAAGGCCCAAGCGACTGTTTAACAAAAACACAGGTGCCTGCAAAGTCGAAAGACGACGTATAGGTGCTGACGCCTGCCCGGTGCTGGAAGGTTAAGGGGATTGCTTAGCGCAAGCGAAGGTGAGAACCGAAGCCCCAGTAAACGGCGGCCGTAACTATAACGGTCCTAAGGTAGCGAAATTCCTTGTCGGGTAAGTTCCGACCCGCACGAAAGGCGTAACGATTTGGGCACTGTCTCAACGAGGGACTCGGCGAAATTGTAATACCGGTGAAGATGCCGGTTACCTGCGACAGGACAGAAAGACCCCGTGGAGCTTTACTGTAGCCTGACATTGGATTTTGGTATATCATGTACAGGATAGGTGGGAGACTTGGAATCTGGTACGCCAGTATCAGAGGAGTCACCGGTGGGATACCACTCTTGATGTGCTGAAGTTCTAACTTTAAACCGTAAGCCGGTTAAAGGACAGTGTCAGGTGGGCAGTTTGACTGGGGCGGTCGCCTCCCAAAGAGTAACGGAGGCGCCCAAAGGTTTCCTCAGCGCGGATGGAAATCGCGCGAAGAGTGTAAAGGCAGAAGGGAGCTTGACTGCGAGAGAGACATCTCGAGCAGGGACGAAAGTCGGGCTTAGTGATCCGGCGGTACCGAGTGGAAGGGCCGTCGCTCAACGGATAAAAGCTACCCCGGGGATAACAGGCTTATCTCCCCCAAGAGTCCACATCGACGGGGAGGTTTGGCACCTCGATGTCGGCTCATCGCATCCTGGGGCTGTAGTAGGTCCCAAGGGTTGGGCTGTTCGCCCATTAAAGCGGTACGTGAGCTGGGTTCAGAACGTCGTGAGACAGTTCGGTCCCTATCCGTCGCAGGCGTAGGAAATTTGAGAGGAACTGTCCCTAGTACGAGAGGACCGGGATGGACAGACCTCTGGTGTACCAGTTATCCTGCCAAGGGTACAGCTGGGTAGCTAAGTCTGGAAGGGATAAGCGCTGAAAGCATCTAAGCGCGAAGCCGGCCTCAAGATAAGATTTCCCACAGCGCAAGCTGGTAAGACCCCAGAGAGACGATCTGGTTGATAGGCCGGATGTGGAAGGGCAGCAATGTCCGGAGCTGACCGGTACTAATTGGTCGAGGACTTGACCTTAAAGATAGAATCTAAGCATGAAAAGCTCACTGTGTAGTTTTGAGAGAACAATTCTTTCAAGCGCATAAATTTTCCTGGTGATGATGGCGGAGAGGCCACACCTGTTCCCATTCCGAACACAGAAGTTAAGCTCTCCCGCGCCGATAGTACTTGGGACGCAGGTCCCTGGAAGGGTAGGTCGTTGCCGGGATCTAATTTTTAACACACCGTAAGGTGTGTTTTTTATTATACCCGGATCCCGAAAAATGCCCGCCAGGGCTTTTTAATTATCTTTATTTGATGTCATTATTTTGATATAATGAAGAGAAATTAATAAGGAGAAATAGCAGCCATGAGGATAGCAATTATCGACGGGCAGGGAGGCGGCATTGGGAAACATATCACGGAGAAGTTAAGGAAACATTTGCCTGAAGATACTGAAATAATAGCATTGGGGACCAATTCTTTAGCCACGGCTGCCATGTTAAAAGCAGGAGCTAATGATGGAGCAACCGGAGAAAATGCGATTGCTTTTATGGCGGATCAGGTAGATATTATTGTAGGATCTGTCGCTGTTTTGGCGGCGAACTCTATGTTGGGCGAATTGACGCCAAGAATGGCGGAAGCAATAGCAAATTCCAAAGCAAAGAAAATCCTATTGCCCATTAATCGGGCAGGGATAGAGATTATTGGTGTCGTAAATGAGCCTTTACCACACCAGATCGAAAAATTGATCACGGTTTTGATAAAATTAAGGAAAGGTGATTCATATGTGTGAAGCGAATGCCTATCTTTTAAAGGGAGAACAGGAAGAGTTGTTTTTAGAAAAAGTGGATAGAGTAATTCCTCAAAATGATCAGTTGATACTGGAAAACATTTTTGGACAAAAGAAGATTATTAAAGCACACATTAAAGAATTAGCCCTGGTTGATCATAAAATTATCTTAGAAAGAAATGATCAGTAAAACCTCTTATTTTTAGTATTGACAATATTCTTCTAAACATGTATACTGCACCCTAGTGAAAAAAACTGAACACTCATCTAGAGAGGTGGAGGGACTGGCCCGATGAAACCCGGCAACCATTTAGGAAACTGCTTGTTTGCTAAAAATGGTGCCAATTCCTGCAGAACAAAGGGTTCTGAAAGATGAGAGGAGGCAATAAATTTGTAAAAAACCTCTTCTCTTCGAGAAGAGGTTTAATTTTTAAAAAAAGTAACATTAGGAGATGGAAGGGATATTTGATGGCAATCACAAAAACTTATGAGGAAATTAATGAAAAAATCAGAAAAGGGAAAGCGGTTGTAGTTACGGCAGAAGAGATCATTGATCTGGCTGCCCAGGAAGGAATCAGTAAAGCCGCTGCTAAAGTTGACGTGGTCACAACAGGAACATTTGGACCCATGTGTTCTTCCGGAGCATTTTTAAACTTTGGCCATTCTAAACCAAAAATGAAAATGCAAAAAGTATGGTTAAACGGGGTTTCTGCATATGCAGGTATCGCAGCTGTAGATGCATACATCGGGGCCACGGAATTGCCGGAGGATGATCCCTGCAACAAGGTACATCCGGGAGCATTTCCTTACGGGGGGGGCCATGTCATTGAGGATTTAGTCAGCGGTAAACCTGTCAGACTGGAAACCACCGCTTACGGCACCGACTGCTATCCCAGAAAAAAACTGGAAACCACGATTACTATCGACGACTTAAATTATGCGCTATTGTTCAATCCTCGTAACGCCTACCAGAATTATAATGTGGGGATTAATATTTCGAACAAAACTATTTATACATATATGGGGGTATTAAAGCCCAACATGGGGAACGCCAATTATTCCAGTGCCGGGCAATTAAGCCCTTTAATGAACGACCCCTACTACAGGACTATCGGCATTGGTACGCGGATTTTCCTCGGTGGAGGAATTGGCTATGTAGCCTGGCATGGGACCCAGCACAGTCCTTCGGAGGAGAGAACCGAAAAAGGTGTTCCTACCGGTGGAGCCGGGACACTGGCTTTGATGGGTGATTTGAAACAGATGAGTCCGGAATGGCTGCGCGGAGTAAGCCTGCTTGGGTATGGGGCCAGCCTGGCTGTGGGAGTAGGCATTCCTATACCGATTTTAAATGAAGAAATATTGGCATACACTACGGTAAGAGATGAAGATATCTTTGCTCCTGTTGTTGATTACAGTACCGCCTATCCCAACGCGGAGCCAGGAAATCTGGGACTGGTCAGTTACGCTGAGCTAAAATCCGGAATGATCAGGATTCAGGAAAAAGAAGTGAAGACGGCTTCCCTTTCCAGCTATTTTAAAGCGAAACAAATCGCGGAAACGCTCAAAGAATGGATCCAAAAGGGCCAGTTTTTCTTAACCCAGCCGGTGCAAAAACTGCCTTCCGTAGAAGAAAATATTAGCCTAAAGCGTTTAGAAATTAAGTAGGGAGGTAAAAAATATGACTGTCTGTAAAAAAGTTGTCTTAAGATTTGGAGCAGAAATCGTCGATAAACCGATCATCTATTCTTTGATCAAAGAATATGGACTGATTCCCAATATTTTAAAAGCGGAAATAAACCCCCACAAAGAAGGATATCTGGTGATGGAAGTAACCGGGGAAAATGAACAATATGCGGACGGTGTGGAGTTCCTTCATTCCATGGGAATTTCCGTGGATGCCTTGGATCAGGAAGTCGTATGGTTAAAAGAAAAATGCACCCAGTGCGGGTTGTGTACCGGGCTGTGCCCGACCCAGGCCTTAATTATGAATAGGCCGTCCATGACGGTCACCTTTGACGGAGATAAATGTATTGTCTGTGAAATGTGTTTAAAAAGTTGCCCGGCTAAAGCAGTGGCATTAAACTTTTAACTGGCTAACTTGCTGCAACGGTTCCCGGGTACCGGAAACGGAAAGGTGACAGGGAGATGAATGTTGACCGCATCTATCGAAAAAATTTATCCGCCGACCTCGAAACCTTCGAAGTAAAAATCAAGGAAACTGACCTCTTGATTTCCGTAGAACCAAACCGGATTGGTCCGGAAATAAGAGAAAAAATTCAGCAATACACTTATGGCCTGCGCCAGGAATTAGAAACTTATCTTGCCGAGGATCCTGACTTTCAGATCACCCTTAGTCCCTATCTCATATACACGGGGGCACCGGTGATCGCACAGAAAATGGCTAAGTATGCCAATATTGCCGGGGTAGGTCCCATGGCGGCTGTTGCGGGAGGATTTGCTGAAATGGTAGGAGAATATGTGGGGCAATTTTCTCCAGAAGTAATCGTGGAAAACGGGGGAGATATTTATTTAAAGTCAAGAAAGCCAAGAATTGTGGGAATCTTTGCCGGCATGTCGCCCTTTAGTAACCGGATCGGTCTGAAATTATTTCCCCGTCAAATGCCTTTGGGCGTGTGCACTTCTTCAGGAACGGTTGGTCCCTCTTTAAGTTTTGGCAAGGCTGATGCGGCCATTATTCTTGCGAAATCGGCTTTTTTGGCTGATGCTGCTGCTACGGCAGTGGGAAATAGGGTGAATTCTCCGGAAGATTTTGATCTTGCTTTAGCATGCGCCAAAAAAATTGATGGTATCCATGGAATAGTAATCATTAAAGATGACAAAATGGCTGCTTGGGGAGCAGTTGAAGTTGTGCCAATAAAGTAAATGAGGGAAAGCATTTCTTGGGGCAGCGGAAGAACTGCCTTTGGAAAACAGGAATAGGGAAATGAAAAGGTACTTTTCGGAGTTCCATTTATATGCTACAATTATCATGGAATTTTGGTAAAGTAATCTGAACCTTAACGGGTAGGGAAAGAGAGGGAAATGCATGTCCGGCCATTCCAAATGGGCAAACATAAAACATAAAAAAGCAAGACAAGATGAGGCCAAGGGAGCAATTTTCACGAAGGTATCCAAGGAAATTATGATTGCGGTTAGGCAAGGGGGACCGGATCCCGAAGGAAATTTTAGATTAAAACTTTGCATCCAGAAAGCTAAAGCCAATAATATGCCCAATGACAATATTAACAGGGCGATCCAAAAAGCTTCCGGAGGTACCGAAGGAGATGCTTTTGAGGAAATCTATTATGAAGGATACGGACCAGGGGGGGTGGCAATCCTCCTGGACATTCTGACCGATAATAGAAACCGAACGGCCAGCGAGATCCGCTATATATTTTCCCGAAATGGGGGAAACCTGGGGGAGACCGGCTGCGTGGCCTGGATGTTTGACAGGAAGGGCCGGTTAACGGTAGATTTAGACGGCCGGGATGAAGATGAACTGATGATGCTGGCCTTGGACGCCGGTGCCGAGGACTTCAAGTCGGAAGACGGCATCGCTGAAATTATCACAGAGCCGGATTCTTTAGAAGAAATTCGCGCCCAGATTATGGGTCAAGGAATTGAACCTGAAGAGGCTGAAGTGACCATGATTCCTCAGAATACCATTGAGGTGACGGATTTGGAGCAGGCAAGGAAGCTGTTAAAACTGGTAGATATACTGGAAGATCATGACGATGTGCAGAATGTCTACGGAAACTTTGATATCCCGGAAAACATTTTGGCCCAATTGGATTAGCATTAGCCTACAGGTATATGAATCCCACCTTTTGGAAATACTACTTTTCTAAAAGTATTTCTTAGGTGGGATTATTGTGTTTTTACGAAAATATGGGTGGGCGGTTATTATCTTTTTTGCCACATGGATGATTAGTTTTGGCTTATCTTTTTGGCTGGTTAAGTCGGTTTTTTGGCAGGATGCGGTACAAAAACCTTTGGACCAACAAAACCTGGAGGCCGGCCAAACACAGGTTGTGGGCTTGATTCCGCAAAATACCAGAGTGATAGAAGAAATTTATTATCTAAAATGCCAGCATTTGAAAAAAAGAGAAATTCTGGCCGCAGAACTGCCTGAACTTAGTGAACAAGCGCTTAAAGGCCAAGGATGGGCTGTGTACCATAATAATGATCACAGCATTACCATTTTTAAGAATGTGGACGGCTTATGCCCGGAGGATGCAAATAAACGGCATTTAGGGGTCTCCAATGGCTTCGTGGCCATTTTTGAAGGCCCGGTGGGAACTCCCGGAAAAATGTTGGAAGTGCTCGACATTAAGGTGGAAAGGCTTCCCAAGGAATGGCAAGAAAAAGTAAAAAAAGGGGAGTTGAATTTTTCCAGTGAGCAGGAATTACTGGAAGCCTTAGATAGTATAGACGAATATGAGTAACATAAAAAGAAGCCTGTTCGGATCACGCTGAACAGGCTTTATTAGTTAGAAAAGCCCTTTGGGCTTTTTTACTTATCCCGATGAAGGATAAGAGATGGTGCCGTCGAATAATTAAGCGAAAGGAGCGGGATAGGTGAAAATATTAGGGATAGATCCAGGCACTGCTATCACAGGATTTGGTGTTTTAGAAACACTGGGAAACAGATTTCGCCTGCTTGATTACGGGTGTATCAGGACTGACGCAGGAACCCCTCTGGAAGAGCGGTTGGAAAAGATTTATCACGGCATGATATTGCTCATCAATCGTTGGCATCCGGAAGAGCTGGCTATTGAAGAACTTTTTTTTAACAAAAATACCCGAACTGCTCTTACGGTGGGTCATGCCCGGGGGGTTATTTTTTTAGCGGCAGCCCATCAAAAGGTACCGATCAGAGAATATACCCCGTTACAGGTAAAGCAGGCTGTGGTAGGATATGGACGTGCCGATAAACACCAAGTTCAATACATGGTAAAAGCTCTCCTTAATCTTTCATCTCTTCCGAAACCGGATGATGCGGCCGATGCCCTGGCGATTGCCATCTGTCATGCGCACTGGCATAGCGTGGAGCATACTATTAATCAAAAGGAGAGATAAATTTTTGATCTCGTTTGTCCGGGGTAATTTGTTTGCCCGTGAAGAGGAAAGCGTCACACTGGATGTCGGTGGTATTGGCTATCTGATCATGATTCCACCGGCTGTACTTCCCCAAGACTTGAAAATAGGAGATGAGTTACTCCTCCATACTTACCTCCAAGTCAGGGAAGATAACTGGCAGCTCTTTGGTTTCCCCCAAAAGGAGCAACTGGAAGTATTTCGCCTCTTGATTACGGTGTCCGGAATTGGGGCACGGCTAGGACTTGCCATTTTGAATCATTTTTCCTACCTGGAAGTGATGCAATTGGTGGCCAGTGGAGACAGTAATAAATTGAGCTGTGTTCCGGGTATCGGAAAAAAGATTGCCCAAAGATTGGTTTTGGAACTGAAAGAGAAATTTAAAAAATTGGACCCAGCCGGTTTGCCCCAGGAAGCTCAAACCGGAGAAGGGGATCTTTCCCTCAATCAAGATGTGGTTTTGGCTCTGACTCAGCTAGGATATCCCATGAACGAAGCACGTGCGGCATTTCTGAAAGTGTCAAAATCTCTTGGTCCTGAGGCTGATTCCCAAGGATTGATCAAGGGTGCATTGAAGCTGTTGGGTAAATTTTAGAGTGAGGTAACCAAATGGAAGAAGAGAGAATTGTTTCTTCGTCAATGAAACCGGAGGATCTGGACAATGAATTATCCAGCATTCGTCCCATGACCTTTGGAGAATACATTGGCCAGGACAAGGTAAAGAATAATTTAGAAATTTTTATTCAGGCCGCGACCAACAGGGGTGAACCTTTGGATCATGTGCTTTTGTATGGTCCGCCTGGCCTGGGAAAAACGACGCTGGCCAATATTATTGCTAATGAATTAAATGTGCATATTCGCACCACATCTGGCCCGGCCATTGAACGTCCGGGAGATCTGGCGGCTATTTTAACCAGTTTGGAACCGAAAGATGTGCTTTTTATTGATGAAATTCACCGCTTGAATCGTACGGTAGAAGAAGTGCTTTATCCGGCCATGGAGGATTACTGCATTGATATTGTGATTGGAAAAGGGCCCAGCGCCCGGACCCTTCGGCTGGATTTACCCAAGTTTACTTTAGTTGGCGCCACCACAAGAGCGGGCATGCTCTCCGCGCCGTTAAGAGACCGGTTTGGGGTCATTTCCCGCTTGGAATATTATCAAGAAGAAGATTTAGTAACGATTATTAATCGGGCTGCCGCGATACTGGATGTGAGAATTACTCCTGAAGGGGCGGCTGAAATTGCCCGCCGGTCTAGAGGGACACCCAGAATTTCCAATCGGCTGTTGCGCAGGATCAGGGATTATGCAGAGATCAAAGCAAACCGGGTCATTACAGAGGACGTGGCGAAATCCGGCTTAACCCTATTAGAAGTGGACCCCCTGGGTTTGGACAAGATTGACCGAAAAATGATGTTAAGCATCATCCAAAAGTTCGGCGGCGGACCGGTAGGATTAGAGACGATTGCAGCTGCAATCAGTGAATCGTCGGACACCGTGGAAGATGTTTATGAACCCTACTTAATGCAGTTAGGTTTTTTGAACCGGACCCCAAGAGGACGGATGGCGACAGCAGAAGCATACCACTATTTTGGCATTTCTCTTCCCAAACCTTTGGAAAACGTTGAGCTGCAAGCTACCCTATTTGATGAAAGGAAGGAATAAAAAAAGAATGAATATTCTCCTTCATTCTTGCTGCGGGCCCTGCGCTACTTTTCCGGTTAAAGCTTTGCGGGAGGCAGGGCACCAGGTATGGGGATATTTTTATAATCCCAATATTCATCCCTATAAGGAATATGAAAAAAGGCTGCTGACATTTCAGGAATATGCCAAGCAAGCAGATTTGGATGTGATTATCCGGGATGATTATGATTTGGAAGAGTTTTTACGGTTGATTGCCCATCAAGAAGATATCCGCTGTCAATTTTGTTACCGGATGCGTTTAAGGGAAGCTGCTAAGTATGCGAAAGAAAATAAATATGATGCATTTTCTTCTACTTTGCTGGTCAGTCCCTTCCAAAAGCATGACTTGATTAAAAGTGTGGGAGAAGAAATGGGGAAAGAATTTCAAATTCCTTTTTATTATATCGATTTTCGCCCCGGATACCGTGAGGGAGTAGCCATGTCCAGGGAAATGGGATTATACCGGCAACCTTATTGTGGGTGTATCTACAGTGAAAGAGACAGGTATAGAAAGGAGAGAGTATAATGGACTGGCAGTCAATAGGCCGCATGTTGATTGGTTTTGGTGTGCTGCTTTTGATTGTGGGTTTGATTTTATTAGGATTAGGAAAGTTGTTTCATATCGGGTCCTTACCGGGCGATATTGTGTATAAAAAAGGAAACTTTACCTTTTATTTTCCCTTGGTAAGCTGCATTTTACTGAGTATAATTTTAACAATCCTTTTAAATTTTGTTTTTCGAAAGTAATACCCCCAAAAAACCGGGTTGGGCCTGCGAACATTTTCAGTGACGGGCAGGTGATGGCTTTGGATGAATTAGCGACATTATTGGAAAGTGCCCAAGCAGGTCACCGAGATGCCAGGGAGAAGATTATCAAACGCTTCCATCCTCTGGTAATCAAAACTGCCTCTTCTTTAAGCGGAAGGTATATCGATACGGCGAGAGACGATGAGATCAGTATTGGGATGTTGGCGATAAACCAAGCGATTGATACCTTTAAACCGCAGGGAGGGACCAGTTTTTTTAGTTATGCCGAAATGTTGATTAAGAGGCGATTAATTGATTATTACCGGAAGGAACAACGATTATCGAAAGCGGTTCCTTTTTCCTGCTTAGGGCCGATGAACGAACAAGAAGAAAATCAAAATACCATCAGCCAGATTGAACATAATTTAGCGATGATCGAATTTCAAAAAAAGCAAGAAGAAATTGAGCGCCGGGAGGAGATTAAACAATATACGAAAAGATTAAAGGAGTATGGGATTGCCTTGACAGATCTGGTGGCCAATTCACCCAAACACGAAGATGCCCGTCTTCGCGCACTGGAGGTTGCCCGTCTGGTGGCAACCAGAAGTGAGTTAAAATTACACTTGGAAATGAAAAAAGAGCTGCCTCTCAAACAAATTGAAGAACTGGTGGCCGTAAGCCGAAAAACCTTAGAAAGACAAAGAAAATATATTATTGCCATGACCATTGTGATTTGTGGGGAATTTAATTATTTAAAAGAATATCTGCAAAAGAACATTTAAATAAATAAAAAAGGGGGGAAGACCGGTGGAACAGAAAGCCTTAGTGATGGAAGTAAATGAAAAGAACATGATCCTATTGACAAAAGACGGCCAATTTGTTTCCCGCAGGCTTTCCGGGATCTGCCCCCAAATTGGTGAAGAAATTAGCATTGAGGAGAACAGGCCCAAAAGATCTTTTTGGTTTTCCATAAGTGTTTTAACGGCTGCTGCCGTATTGTTTGTGGTCATTTATGCAGGGAAATTGTGGAACCAGGGAATCCTGATGCCGATGGGGAATACAGTGGTCACCTATGTTACCGTAGATATTAATCCTAGTGTGGAACTGGGATTGAACAGCGATCAGGTTGTTGTTTCCGTAGAGCCGTTAAACGAGGATGGCAAGATCATTATCAAGGATCAAGAATTAGTGGGCAAGTCTTCAGATGATGCCGTGGAGATCATCGTGAGGGCGGCTGCCGACAAGGGTTATCTCGCTCCGGAAAAGGGGAACCAGGTGATCATCAATGTTTCGGAAAAAAATCCGGTTCCAGACAAAAAGGAACAACTTGAAACCACCCTTCCGGAAAGAGCGGAGAAAGTATTGACAGAAAAAAACCTAAAAGCCAAAGTAAATGTGATTAAGACTGATTTTGATTTGTATCAAGAGGCCAAGAAATTAGAGATTTCTGCCAGCAAATATGCCGTTCTTTTAGAAGCAAAAGAGGCGGGACTGGATATAACCATCGAGAGTATTAAGAAATCAGGCCTGATCAATGCCATAAAAAATGCTGGTGGGAACCCTCAGGAAATCATTGAAAAAGCGCGTCAGGAAAAGGAATTCTCCATGAAAATAAAAAAGTGGGATCAAGAATTGGCAAAAAAGAATGAAACCCGTCCGGAGAAGCAGATGGGAACAGAGAAAAACGGTATATTATTCAAGAAAGAAAATAAACAGGAGGAAAGAAATAAAAATCAGGGAAGAGATCAAAGGGAAAAATTCAATAAGGGGAATAGCCAGGGGATTTCTGTACAAAAGAATAGCTATTCCGATCCGGAAAGACTGATTCATGACAAGTCTAACATGAAGGAAACCAAAGAAAATGACAAAAAATCAGGAGCCGGTAACCAGGAAAAAACCAGAGAAAAATTTACCCGACCAGATGGCAAATTCAGAGATAACCCTTATGAAAAAAGAAATCAGAAAATCAATCAAGGAAGAAATGAGGGAATGAAGGGAAATATCATTGAGAATAAGAAGAAAAAATTAAAGCAAAAACAGTTTCAGAAAAATGTTTTTAACATCTGACGCAACCGGAGGTTGCGTTTTTTTATACTTTCAGAATTTATAAGTTTCAAAAGGTTGAAAGTATAAGTGCAACTAAGTCTTCCGCCTTCGCCAGAGGATCGGTGCAGGCCAAGTTTTCTAATGATATTAAAAGTCTTTCGGGATTTTTACGGAGGAATATCGAGTTATTTGTCGAAAAGAAATACTTACCAGTAAATCAGGTAGGTGGAAACGTGAAAAGAATAGTAACCGGGGTCCTTGTATTTTTTTTGCTCTTCTGTGGGACAATGCTTTCAGCGCACGGAAAAGAAAATGCCCATATCCGGGTTTGTTTGTCCCAAAACTCTTATTCAGCTGTTTTTCAAATTACGGAGGGGTCCTATTTTTTGCAGGATGTTGCCACGAGTATGCCCATTGCTTCTTTAAGTGCGGGCGATACGATTACCGTAAATCAAGCGGGGAATGCTTTAACGCTGGAAATAAATAGTGTGCCCTTAGCAGGTGGGTTTTCCGGACCCGTCCGGGCCCTTCCAGAAGACGAATCAGAATTAAATGTTTTTAGCTATAAGAATACGAAATACCGGGATGGTATTTCCATTGGCGTTGATTCCGGACATCTGCTGGTAATCAATAATATTGATATCGAACATTATTTATATGGTGTGGTGGGGAAAGAAATTGGCTATACTGCTCCTGGGGAAGCATTAAAGGCCCAAGCGGTGGTTTCCCGTTCTTATGCCCTCTGTGCCCTGGGACAAGGATTAAAGTATGATGTGGGGGCCGACATGTATAGCCAGATTTACGGCGGCTATAGTGCAGAACAAAATTTCAGTGGGGAAAAAGTCATTGATGCTGTTGATGATACGGAAGGAGAAGTAATTTATTACTATAATCAAGCGAATAAGCAGAAAAGTATCATCAAAGCCTTTTTTCATTCCAATGCCGGAGGATATACCGAAAACAGCGAAAATGTCTGGAATGAAGCCCTCCCGTATTTAAAGGCGGTCCCTTCTCCGGATGATGCTCATGCCGTGGAATATTCCGATGAAACAGGAGACTCGTGGCCGGCCAGCTGTTACCACTGGGAGATGAGTTTTTCCCTTGAGGAGATTCAGGCGGCAATCGATAATTATTTACAAAAAACTTCTAATCCTGTCAGAATTGGGTCATTTCAGGAGATTAAACTTTATCGCTTGAATCGGGACGGCATTACTCCCACCGCATCCGGACGGGTGACAAAAATGGAGATCGTAGGCAGCAATGGGAGCTTTAGTGTTTTACGGGACGGAATCCGAAGCGTGTTTGGCCTGAAGAGTACCAAATTTGACGTTGTTTCCGGTGCAGGGGGCAACTTTGTAATAAAAGACGGCTCCAGTGTGAAACATCAGGTTGATGACATCGGATCTTTAAAAATTATTACCGGGGAAAACAATGTGGTTGATTTGAAAAATGCGGAGGGGATGTACCAGGTGCTGGGAGAGTCGGGAAAAACCGGCCTCAATAAATCGGTACAGAGCATTACCTTTATCGGACAAGGAAACGGACACGGGATAGGTATGAGCCAGTGGGGAGCAAGAGGAATGGCGGAGAAGGGATCCGATTACCAGGAAATCATTGAACACTATTATAATCAAGACAAATATGACGGCAGTATCATGATTGATGAATACTAGTTTTTATTTGTTAGTTTCTTTGATTTGGGTTAGAATATGTTTTTGGAAGGAAAAAAGGAGCAGAGGGATGAGACTTTCTGATTTTGATTATCATTTACCGGAGGAACTGATTGCACAGCATCCTATGGAGCCTAGAGACGCCTCGCGGCTTTTAGTATTGCACCGGGACAGCGGTTTGATCGAGCATAAGATCTTTCATGATATCATTGATTATCTGGATCCCGGCGATGTGTTGGTGATTAATGATACCAAGGTGTTACCAGCCCGGTTATTCGGCCGGAAAGAAACCGGCGCGGCCATTGAGGTCGTGCTCTTAAGGCAGGTGGAACATGACACGTGGGAGGTTTTGGTCCGGCCGGGGAAGAAAGCAAGAACGGGAACCAGGCTTGTTTTTTCCCCGGGCCAGCTCGAGGGAACGGTATTGGAACACACGGAATCTGGGGGACGACTGTTAAAGTTTGATTTTATCGGTGATTTTTTTGCCCTTATTGACCGGATTGGACAAATGCCGCTTCCGCCTTATATCCGGGAAAAATTGGCGGATGCCAGCCGTTATCAAACGGTTTATGCCCGGGAAATGGGATCGGCAGCTGCGCCCACAGCCGGACTGCACTTTACGGATGAGTTGCTTGCCCGCATCGCCAATAAAGGGATTATCATTGCCAAGGTACTGCTCCATGTGGGGTTGGGTACTTTTCGGCCGGTAAAAGAGGAAATCATTGAAAATCACCGCATGCATGCAGAATACTATGAAATTGATGGGGAAAATGCGGAAAAAATAAATGAGGCAAAAAAGCAGGGCCACAGGGTAATCAGCGTAGGCACCACCTCCACACGGACCCTGGAGACCGCCGCATTAACGGATGGATCAATCATGCCGGGCAAGGGATATACGGAAAGTTTTATTTACCCGGGATACAGGTTTAAAGTTGTGGACAGCCTGATTACGAATTTTCATTTGCCCCAAAGCACCCTTCTGATGCTGATTTCCGCTTTTGCCGGACATGAAAGGGTGATGCGGACCTACCAGGTGGCTGTACAGGAAAGGTACCGGTTTTTTAGTTTTGGCGACGCGATGATGATTATTTAACACGGAGGTAAAGATGCCAGCAACGTATACATTGATCAAAAAAGATACAGAGACAGCCGCTCGGGTAGGCGTACTCCAAACTTCCCACGGGAGTATTCATACGCCGGTTTTTATGCCGGTAGGAACCCAGGCAACGGTAAAAACCATTTCCCCGGAAGAATTAAAAGATTTAGGTGCGGAAATCATTTTAGGGAATACATATCACCTGTATTTAAGACCAGGTCA
Organism: Candidatus Formimonas warabiya; assembly: GCF_002777255.1. Taxonomy (GTDB): domain Bacteria; phylum Bacillota; class Dehalobacteriia; order Dehalobacteriales; family Dehalobacteriaceae; genus Formimonas; species Formimonas warabiya. Next base: position 762,857 of record NZ_CP017634.1, read on the forward strand.
TGATTTGGTGGCTGAAGCGGGCGGATTGCACAAATTTATGCACTGGGATGGACCGATTCTTACCGACAGCGGAGGATTTCAGGTATTTAGTTTGAATGATCTGCGCAAAATAAGTGATGAAGGGGTGACCTTTCGCTCTCACATTGACGGATCCAGCCATTTTTTTACCCCGGAAAAAGTTATGGAAATTGAAATGGCTTTGGGCGCGGATATTGCCATGGCTTTTGATGAATGTGCGCCCTATCCCTGTGAGATCAAAGATGTTCAAAGGGCTGTAGAAAGAACGGCAACATGGGCGGCTCGTTGTAAAGAGGCCCATCGTCACTCTTATCAGGCCTTGTTTGGGATTGTTCAGGGGGGGACGATACGGGAATTGCGGGAAAAGAGTGCCCGGGATATTACTTCCTTGGGTTTTCCCGGATATGCCATCGGCGGCTTGAGTGTAGGAGAGCCCAAGCCCCTGATGTACCAGGTGTTGGATTACACCGTCCCTTTACTTCCGGAAGATAAACCCCGTTATTTAATGGGGGTAGGGTCACCGGATTGCTTAGTCGAGGGTGTGGCCCGGGGAATCGATATGTTTGACTGTGTTCTTCCCACAAGAATTGCCCGAAATGGCACCGTTTTTGTACCCGAAGGAAAACTGGTGATTCGTAATGCCGAATATGCCCGGGATTTTTCTCCCATTGATGAAAATTGTTCCTGTTATGCGTGCCGGAATTACTCCCGTGCTTATATCAGACATCTCATTAAATGTAATGAAGTCCTAGGGATCCGGCTGACCACCATTCATAATCTTCATTATTTAGTGGATTTAATGAAAAATATTCGCTTGGCCATAGGGGAAAATAAATTTGGAGAATTTCGCCGGGAATTTTTTGCCAGATTCAAAGTCTAGGGGGCTGACTTATTTTCTTGATCCATAAAAAAAGATGCCATCAAAAAAGGATTTTCTTAAAAATATGGCGAAAGTATAATACCAAAAATGAAAGGATGGTGAAATTTGTTTGAATAATAGTTGGATGGGAACCATTGTTTATTTTATCTTTATATTCGGGATATTTTATTTCGTGCTGATCAGACCCCAGCAAAAAAGGCAGAAGCAGCACAAAGATATGGTTTCGTCTTTAAAGGTTAATGATGATGTAGTTACGGCCGGGGGTATTTTGGGTACCATTACACGAATTAAAGACCGCTCTGTCTGGGTAAAAGTGGCAGATAAAGTTGAAATCGAAGTTTTAAAGTCTTCTATTAGCACTGTTCAGGGAACCGAGAAAAAATAGGCTCTTTGAGAGTCTATTTTTTTTTCTTTGGGAATAATAAATTTTTAAAGCTGGAAAGAATAGAGATGATGTTATAAAAATATGTCAGGGTTGCTTTCACCTGACTAACTTGGCGTAAGTCTCCCGCATTAATTGGGGACATTCCTATAGCGGGAGCCCAACACCAATTAAGTCATGCATTTGCAGTTCTAAAATTCAGATGGAGCAAAAGAATCTCCATCTGAATTAAGAACTTGCTTCAATTGACAATAAAGAAAGGGCAGGGGTATAATGTTGTAGAATGGAACCCCATCAGGTGAGGAGGAGAAGTGATGAACCGAAGTAATGGATTAAAACTAATAGTAGTAGTTGTTGCTCTTATTGTTGCGGTCTTTTTATCCATTAATCCTATTCAGAACAAAACAAAGTTAGGACTGGATCTCCAAGGAGGTGCCCACGTCCTGCTCCAAGCGGTACCGGAGCCGGGAAAGACCATCACTACGGATGATATGACAAAGCTGAAGGCTGTGATGGAGAACAGAATCAATGAATTAGGCGTTTCTGAACCCCGGATTCAAAGCGAGGGGAAAGACCGGCTGATTATAGAAATAGCCGGAGTGGACAACCCGGATAAAGCCATTGATCTTTTAGGCAGTACCGCTAAATTGGAATTTAAAGATCCTTCCGGTCAGGTAGTTGTAAGTGGATCGGAATTAAAAAATGCCCAGGCAAGAATAGACTCCAACACCGGCCAGGCGGAAATCAGTCTGGAATTCACCTCTGAAGGAGCGAAAAAATTTGGCGCGGCTACCGCCCGTTTAGTGGGTCAACCCATTAGTATCGTATTGGATGATAAGGTGATTCAAAGCCCCAACGTCCAAGAGCCCATCATGAACGGGCAGGCCCGCATCACCGGCGGCTTTACCTTTGAAGAAGCCTCAAACAATGCGGCATTATTAAGGGGCGGCGCCCTTCCTGTGGAAGTGAAAGTACTGGAAAAACGTACGGTAGGCCCCACCCTGGGAAAAGATTCCCTGCATAAAAGCTATATTGCCGGTATCATCGGTTTGTTGGCAGTGGTGGTATTTATGTTTGCCTATTACCGGTTACCGGGCCTGTTGGCCAATGTGGCCCTGCTCCTTTATATTTTAATCAACCTTTGGATATACACCTTGCTGCATATTACCATGACCCTTCCCGGTATTGCCGGGTTCCTCCTGACCATTGGCATGGCGCTGGATACGAATATTATTATCTTTGAACGGGTGAAGGAGGAGTTGAGGGCCGGAAAGTCCTTATATGCCGCAATTGACTCCGGGTTCAAACGGGCTTTTCTGACCGTTATTGACGCCCACGTAACCACCTTGATTGCCGCTGCTGTTTTATTTTACTTCGGACAGTCTTCGGTCAAAGGTTTTGCCGTAACGCTTAGTATCGGTATTCTATCCAACTTGTTTACCGCGATTACCTTTACCCGTATCATGCTGGTTTGGACGGCAAATATCAAATCCTTAAGTCATAGAAAATTATACGGGGAATAGGAGGGAAGAGAAGATGAGATACAATTTCAATTTCAATATCATTGGGAAAAGAAAATGGTGGTATGCGATCTCCTTGTTGATTATTATTCCCGGGATCATTTCCCTCTTCATCCAGGGTTTGAATCTTGGCATTGACTTTACCGGGGGAAACCTGATGGAAGTGCGTTTTACGCAAGAAGTGAATTCGGATCAGGTACGATCCATCTTTTCTCAGTATGTGAAAGGGGCTTTTTCGATACAGGAGACGGGAGCCAATGACTTCTTAATTCAAACAGGCGAGATTTCGGAAAAGGCAAATAATGACATTCGTACGGCCTTAACTGCAGATCTGGGGAAGAACGAAGTACTAAGAAATGAGCATGTGGGGCCGGTAGTGGGCAGGGAGCTTACTTCCAACGCTTTATGGGCGTTGCTGGTAGCCACCGTCCTGATGTTGATTTATATTACCATCCGCTTTGAATTTACCTTTGGTGTTGCGGCTGTGCTCGCCCTGCTCCATGATGTTCTGGTGCTGTTAGGTGCCGCCTCCTTACTCCGGTTTGAGGTAGATTCCTCATTTGTTGCGGTGGTATTAACGATCTACGGATATTCCATTATGGATACCATTGTAATTTTTGACCGGATTAGAGAGAATGTGCGCAAGGGCAAAAGAGGCACAGAATTGGAAGGCCTTGTAAATACCAGTATTATGCAGACTTTGGCCCGGTCCATCAATACCGTCCTGACGGTTGTTTGTATGCTGGTTGCTTTACTGTTATTTGGCGGGGATACGACAAAAATATTCTCCTTGGCGCTGTTAATAGGAGTTCTTACCGGTTGTTATTCCTCCATTTGCGTGGCCAGTCCCTTATGGCTTGATGTGAATAGATTGGAAAAGAGGACGAAGTTGGCTTAAATATTGAAATTACTCACTTATAGAACCCTCATCCGCAGGGTTCTATAATTTTTATGTAATAAGGAATCACTTCTTGAAGGTTTCGTGAAGATAGTGTAAAATTTTTTTATACTTTCAGAATTTATCAGTTTTAAAAGGTTGAAAGTATAAGTGCAACTAAGGCTTCTGCTGTCGCCAGAGGCTTGGCGCAAGCCAAGTTTTCTAATTATTAGAGAAAGCGATGTGAGATGAATGCAATTGTATCTAATTGTCGCTTTACTTTTTGCTATTACCGTGGCACTGTTCGCCGTACAAAACGCCGCACCTGTTGATATTAATTTTTTGATCTATCAGTTTAAAGGGATTTCCCTGGTCGTCGTAATTTTAATTTCTGTTTTGTTTGGTTCGTTAATTGTATTTTTGCTCAGTATGGTGAAACAGGTCTCCTTAATGAAAAGAATCTATCATTTAGAGAAAAGAAAGCAATCATTGGAAGCGGAACTGGAAAAATTGAGAGAAAAAAATGAATTACCACGGCAGGAACAGGCCGCACCTGAAGAAGAAAGTGCGCCTGATGCGGCAACAAGTTAATACTCAAAAGCACCCTGGGTGCTTTTTGTGTCGGTTTGAGGAGGAACTATGCCCCCCAGCAGGAAACGGTGGATTTTGGCTCCCTATGACTGCCAATTGCAGTTTGAGATTTCTCAGAAAGTAAAAATTTCTCCCCTTCTAGCCCAGATTTGTATCAACCGGGGCATCACTTCTCCGGAAGACGTTGAGAATTTTTTTCATGTGAACCCATCTCAGCTTCATAGCTCTTTTTCATTTAACAAGATGGAACAGGCGGTGACCTGTATGGAAGAGGCCATCGCCAACCAGGAAAAAATTCTGATTTATGGCGATTATGATGTGGACGGTGTGACAGGGACATCCCTGCTTTATTTATATTTAAAAAGCAGGCAGGCTCGTGTGTCCTATTATATTCCGGATCGCAAAGAAGAAGGGTACGGCCTTAATGAGGAAGCCGTCTATTGGGCTTCCCGGGAAAAGTTTTCTTTAATCGTTACGGTGGATTGCGGAATAAGCTCTGTGCGGGAAACAGAATTAGCCAATTCTTTGGGCTTAAAAATAATTATTACGGATCATCATCAGCCGCCGGAGATTCTCCCGGCCGCTCTTGCCATCATTAACCCTAAGGTGAAAGCAAGCAAGTATCCCTTTCCTCATTTGGCGGGGGTAGGGGTGGCGTGGAAACTGGCCCAAGGGTTAGAGATGCACAGGGAGAAGAAGGAAAATCATGAAGACGCTATCTTAAAGGAATTTTTAGACCTGGTTTGTTTAGGCACCATTGCCGACGTCGTGCCTTTAACAGGGGAAAACCGGGTGATCGTGGCCCTGGGCCTGAAAAAAATGATGGAGGGGCAGCGGCCCGGCATCCAGGCACTGCTATCCGTGACAGGGCTGGACAACAAACCGGTCACGGCAGGCCAGGTGGGCTTTATTCTGGCGCCCCGGCTCAATGCAGCAGGCAGGCTGTCCAGTGCCCGTTTAGCGGTGGAACTGCTTACTTCTTCTCTGGCCAGCGAGTCCCTGGAACGTGCCCTGGTGCTGGACAAGGAGAATACCTTGAGGCAAGCGGTGGAGGGAGAAATATTTCAACAAGCGTTACACATGATTGATGAAACAGTTGACTTGGAAGAAGATTATGTCATCGTTCTCGCGGCGCCGGAGTGGCATGCCGGAGTGATCGGGATTGCCGCTTCCCGGCTGGTGGAAAAATATCATCGCCCGGTCGTTCTCATTGCCATAGAGGGTGAATTGGCCAAGGGAAGTGCCCGAAGCATTGAATGTTTTGATATTTTTCTCGCCTTGAGAAGTTGTCAAGAGTGGTTGGTCCAGTTTGGCGGCCACAGGCTGGCCGCCGGGATCAAGTTAAAAGAAGAAAATATCGCTGCTTTTCGTAAGGCCATCAATACTTTTGCCCGGACCGTGCTGAGCAAGGATCATCTCATACCAGTGGTAAAAATTGATTTGGAGTTGGATCTGAATACCAATGAACAATACTATATCAATGACATTGAAAGATTAGCCCCCTTTGGTGCGGGAAATCCCCTGCCGGTTTTAGCCTTCCGCAATTTGAAAATTGTTGAGGCCAAAGGGGTAGGCGTGGGTGCCCCACATTTAAAGGTAAAGTTTGAATCAGGAGGCCATTTTTTAGACGGCATTGGTTTTAATTTATCCCACCATCTCTCTTGGATAACAATAGGCAGTAAAGTGGATGTGGCGGTAACGCTGGAAAGAAATCTATGGAACGGCTGTGAAAAAATCCAATTCGTCTTAAAAGATATTCAACCCCATCCAGTCCTGATTTCCTTATCCCCGGCGCCTGATTTTGATCAAGAGAAGGGCATGGTCATCCCTGGGATAAGAGCAGACAAGGAGGAAAATGAAGATCATCCTGCTTTTAGTGCCTTGATAAACAGGAGAACTCCTCGGGTATCTATGGCTTTACCTCTTAAAGAAGGAAGGTTTCTTTGGTATCATGCTGCTGCCTACAATTGCCGGGTCGGTAAAAGTAAGACCATTATTCTTTTCTCCTGTCCTTCCCAACTTGGGAGTGAATACGCACTGGCGGCGTTACATTTAGGAAAGCTGGGAATTTCCGTGGGCTGGGCAGACAGTAGGATGGCTCAGGAAGAAAAGGACCAGGTCTGGGATGCCTTTACAAAAGGTTGGATCAGAGTATTGTTTACTACTCCGGAGTATTTAGAAGCCCAGGATCACGATGGCTCGGAACGGGCTGATGCTTTAATTGTTGTGGCCATCGTAGACCCTTTTGACTCTTTATTATCCGGCGGGGAATTTATGGAACGCTGTCACGAAATTCTTCGTCCCGGCCTGACGAAGGGTTTGGTGATCACCACTGTTTCCGAGAAAAAAAACCATCTCAGCTTATTAGAAAAAACATTTAATTGCCCCGACACATATTCTGATATCAAACAGGCCAGAACTTCCCTTGTTGATGGCCGGGGCATGAGGAACCGGGAAGAATACCTCCTTGATTTGCTCCAAAAAGAAGAAAGCTGCCTCGTCTATCTTTCCCTTCCTTCTCATGTGGAAGAACTGATGAGCGGGATGTCCCGTCTAGGCATTAGGCCGGAAAGTATGACAGGGTGCTATGGGGACCAAATGCCGTGGCAGCATCAGATGGTAATGAAAAAGATACAAAAAAAGGTTTTGCGTACGGTGGTGACGACGAGGCATTTGTATGGAGAAACAGACGGCCTATTTGATCATGTCATCTTTTATCATTCTCCCCGGAACATGTTTGATTTTTTCCGTTTTGCCGGCTGCGGAAACGGGGAAAAGGGTGCTCAAATTCACTTGCTCTACAATACCCATGATGTGGCAGCGATCAATGATGTCTTGCAGGCTGATTTCCCCGATCGGGACCTTTTAGGAAAGATCTATAAAGGAATCAAGGCCCTTTCCCCTTACGGGAGGCAAGTATCCGGCACAAAGGAAGAAATCTTACAGAGATTAAAGATTGATCAGGATCCTTGTCGGAAGGAAAGGGCCTTTGATGCCTGGCTATCTACCATGAGTGAGCTGGGTCTGTTAAAAGTATCCCGGCAAGGGAACCGTTTTTGTTTAGAATTCATCAATAATGGAAACAAATGTAGGCTAGAAGACTCTTTTCGCTACCGGGAAGGTTTAAGGGAGAAAAAGGCCTTTGATTTTTGGCATCATATTGCCCTTTCTCCTCAACTTGATCAGGAGATTTTTGATTTGCTGGGTTAGACAAAAGGGATAAGGATTGATGGCAATGGATATTCAGACACTGAAGGAACAAGTCAAAAAATATAATCCAGCCAGTGATGCGGAATTCATCCAAAGGGCGTATGATTTTGCGGCCCGGGCTCATCAGGGGCAATTCAGGTATTCCGGTGAAGCCTATATTAATCATCCCATGGCGGTGGCGGAGACGCTGGTGATGCTGCAGCTGGACGACATCACCATTGTGGCCGGCTTGCTTCATGATGTGGTGGAGGATACGGGAGTAACCGGTTTTGACGTCATGAAAGACTTCGGCGAAGAAGTGGCTTTGCTGGTTGACGGGGTAACAAAGCTGGGCCGGTTGGAGTACAAATCAAAAGAAGAACAACAGGTAGAAAACCTGCGCAAAATGTTTTTAGCCATGGCGAAGGATATTCGGGTGATTCTAATTAAGCTTGCCGATAGGCTGCATAATATGAGAACACTGCGCTACCATCATTCGATTTTGAAACAAAGGGAAATTGCCGAAGAAACCCTGGAAATTTTTGCCCCTCTGGCCCACCGGCTGGGGATTTTTAAAATCAAATGGGAACTGGAAGATTTGTCTCTGAGATATTTGGAACCGGACAAGTACTACAGCCTGGTGGAACAAATTGCGGCCAAAAGGCAGGAAAGGGAAGCCTATGTGAAGGAAATCTGCGAGACCTTAGGGGACAAATTGGAACAGGTGGACATCAAAGCGGAGGTGACCGGACGGCCGAAGAACTTTTACAGCATTTACAAGAAAATGGTCAATCAGCAGAAGGAACTGGGGGAAATTTATGATCTGATGGCGGTCCGGGTCATTGTGGACAACGTGAAAGATTGTTACGGGGCATTGGGCATCATTCATACTTTGTGGAAACCCATTCCGGGAAGATTTAAAGATTATATTGCCATGCCGAAACAAAATATGTATCAATCCATCCACACCACGGTCATTGGCCATAAGGGAGAACCTTTTGAAATTCAGATCCGCACCTGGGATATGCACCGGACTGCGGAATACGGCATTGCCGCCCACTGGCGATATAAAGAAGGAAAGAGCGGCGATAAAGAATTTGATAAAAAGTTAGCTTGGCTCAGGGGGATGCTGGAATGGCAGCAAGACCTGCGGGATGCCAGGGAGTTTATGGAATCCATCAAGGTAGACCTGTTTACGGATTCCGTATATGTGTTTACCCCTAAAGGCGATGTGATCGAGCTGCCCGCCGGATCGGTGCCCATCGATTATGCTTACCGGGTGCACACCCAGGTAGGCCACTGGTGTATCGGGGCGAAAATAAACGGAAAAATTGTGCCCCTGGATTATAAACTGGCCAACGGCGATATTGTAGAGATTCTTACCCTGAAAGGCAGCGGCCCCAGCAGAGACTGGCTGAAAATAGTCAAGACGTCTCAGGCTAAAAACCGGATCCGGCAGTGGTTTAAGAAAGAAAAACGGGATGAAAACCTGGCCCGGGGCCGGGAAATGTTGGAGAAAGAAATTAAAAAGTATGGCTACGAAGTGTCTTATTTTCTGAAGCCGGAAAAATTGGCGGAAGCAGCAAAACGTTTCAATTATATGTCGGGAGATGATCTGGTGGTGGCCGTGGGGGACGGCATCATCTCTCCCATTCAGCTCCTGACAAAGATCAAAGAAGATTTTAAAAAAGAGAAAGAGGTCTCCCTGCCTCCTCCGGAAGTCAAACCCTGGTCGGAATCGGGAAAAGATTCCAAGGGTGTGATCGTGCGGGGCGTAGATAACGCCATGGTAAGATTATCCCGGTGCTGCAATCCGCTGCCCGGAGATCCTATTATCGGTTATGTCACGCGGGGCCGGGGTGTGTCCATTCACCGGGAAGACTGTCCCAACATGGTCCAAAACCATCAGCATGAATATGAACGTTTAATTGGCGTCGCATGGGATATGGCCAGTCAAGGCGTTTTTCAAGTGGAAATAGAAGCAGTCTCTTTAGACCGGCCCCGTTTAGCCGTGGATATTATGAGTGTGATTGCGGACACCAAGACAACCATTAATTCCGTTCATGCCCGGGCCACCAAAAACAAGCTTGCTTCCATTAATATCAAGATGGAAATCAAAAGCCTGGATCATTTAGAATATATTATGAACAAGGTCAGGAAGTTAAAAGACGTGATCGAGGTGAAAAGGGTTACGCCCAGTGGCAATGCTTAATTGTTGAAAATTTCCATAATGAGGTACAAGTTATGCGTGCGGTAGTACAAAGAGTAAAACAAGGTTCCGTGTCCGTAGGGGGAGATATCGTCGGATCCATCAAACAGGGTCTCGTTGTTTTTCTTGGCGTGGGAAAAGGGGATACGGATGACGACGCTTTATTTCTTGCGGAAAAAATCGCAAATTTGCGCATTTTTGCCGATGCAGAAGATAAAATGAATTTATCTGTCCGGGATATTCAAGGGGCGGTCCTTGCCATATCCCAGTTTACCCTATTCGGGGACTGCCGGAAAGGACGCCGGCCGGGGTTCTCTCAAGCCGCCCCTCCGGAAGAGGCAAACGAACTTTATGAAAAGTTTATTTCTTTTCTCAGCCAAATGGGCTTGTCTGTCCAAACAGGCATATTCCAGGCGGATATGTTGGTATCTATTGAAAATGATGGTCCGGTGACGATGCTGCTGGACAGCAAAAAATTGTTTTAGAAAGAATAAAACCAGTCTACTGCCTGCCTGTAGCATCAAGACTAAACCGAAATACCGAAGAACCTTTAATTTACGAGGAGGATGTAAAGATGATCATTAAAACTATTCAAGTTGGTATGATCGGCACAAACTGTTATGTGGTCGCCTGTCCGGAAACAAAAGAGGCTGTCGTCATCGATCCGGGCGATGAGGCGAAAAAGATTTTAAATTTGATCCAAAAAAACGACTTAAAAGCCATCGCTATCATTAATACCCACGGCCACTGGGATCACGTGGGCGCAAATAACGAATTAAAGGAACTGATCAAGGTCCCGGTATTGATTCATGAACAGGACGCCCAATATCTTACCGATGGAAAACTTAACCTTGGTTCATTGATGGGACATGAAACGGCGAGTCCCGCGGCAGACAAGCTCCTTAAGGAAGGGGATCTGATTCAGTTTGGCAAAGTGTCCTTAAAAGTGATCCATACGCCGGGACATACCCCGGGCGGTATTTCTTTGATCGGAGAAAAGGTGGCTTTTGTAGGAGACACTTTGTTTGCCCGGTCCATTGGCCGGACGGATCTCCCCGGCGGCAATTTTGCCACCTTAATTGCTTCCATCAAGGATAAGCTGCTCTTATTAGACGACGACTTTGTGGCTTACCCGGGGCATGGACCCAGTACGACCATTGGCAAAGAAAGAAATGAGAATCCCTTTTTATTAGAGGACTAAGCTGGCGGGAGCATGGGATGAATATTAACCTTTTGAGCAACAGACCGGAACTAATACGAGCCGTAGAAGAAGTGGTACGTATCTATTACCCCGGTGTCAAAATTTCCGGGGAAGATCCCCAATTTACCATCGACTTGGCTGTGGAAGCAGCGCCAAGAATAAAAATTGCGGGAACTCTGAACCACAGGGAAGGGACCCGAAAATTTTGTTTGGAAGAAGAATTTACCGGGGATGAGGAGCATGGGAATCAGCTCCGGCGGCTGGCCCGGGTAGTGGTATACCGACTGTTGGCTCAAGAGAAAGACAAGACCGGATCACCCTGGGGAATTCTTACCGGTATCCGCCCCACCAAAATTGTCCATCGCTGGATGGACAAAGACTGGACTCCTGATGATATTAAGGAAAAATTAGTGCATAGGTATTTACTGGATCCGGAAAAAGCGGAATTGCTCGTGCAAGTTGCCAACGTTCAGAGACCTTTTCTGCCCATGAAAGAAAGATCCGATCAGGTCAGTGTTTATTTGGGCATTCCTTTTTGTCCTTCCCGGTGTACTTATTGCTCTTTCTCTGCGGAACCCTTAAAAAAGGTGCTCCATTTGGTGCATCCTTATTTGGATGCCTTAAAGTGGGAAATAGAACAAATCGGGTCCGCCCTAAAAACCTGGGGTGTTGATGTTCAGACAGTGTATGTGGGCGGAGGGACCCCCACGTGCCTGGACGAGAAAGAGTTTGATCACTTCTTGCATGCGATCGCCAAGAGCTTCCCCCTGCGTAATTTAAACGAATTTACCGTGGAAGCAGGCCGGCCTGATACCTTGAATCAGGAAAAATTATGGATCATGAAAGAACGGGGGGTGAGCAGAGTTAGTATCAATCCCCAAACCATGCATCAGGAAACACTGGACCGGGTGGGGCGTAAACACACGGTAGGCCAGGTCTTGGAAAGCTGTTTTCAGGCAGCGGAATTGGGCTTTTTGATTAATATGGACCTGATTTTAGGGTTGCCGGGAGAGACCTGCGCCCAGGTGGAAGAAACATTCCGGCGCATTGGAGAAGTTAAGCCCGATAATCTTACGGTCCATACCCTTGCGCTGAAAAAAAAAGCACCGATGAACAAGGAGAAGGAAGCATATTTGCGGACATCGAATCTTGAAGTAGAGAAAATGATTGCCCTGTCGCGAAATTGGTCGGAAAGGATGGGGATGGTTCCTTATTATCTGTACCGGCAAAAAAATATTTTAGGAAAATTGGAAAACACAGGGTACTGTTTGCCGGGGAAAGAATGCCTTTATAACATTCATATCATGGAGGAAAGACAAACCGTTTTGGGGCTGGGCGTAGGTGCCGGTTCTAAGTTCGTCTCTCGGGACCTGCAGTTTTTAACGGCTGATTATAACCCCAAAGATATCGCTTGTTACCTGGAAAGGATTGAGGAGACGGTAAAGAAGAAAATTGACAAACTGGCAACGATTGTATAAAATAATTAGCAATCGAGTAGTTAAATGCCATGAACGGGAGTTTCACGGAATCATGTTTTTTCAGGGAGGAAAAGTCGTGACTGAAAGCTTTTCTAAGAACAGCCGTTGAAGGAACACCCGGGAGCAGACATCTGACAAAGGATGTCCGGATTCATCCGTTACCTGAGAAAGTGGGATTTATACGTCCAAATAGGGTGGCACCGCGGGATTTGACTCTCGTCCCTGATGATGTTTCGTCAGCGCGAGAGTTTTTATTTGGACAAAAGGAGGTCGTAAAAATGCTAACCACCAGACCCCGGGGAACCAATGATTTTTTGCCCGGGGAAACGGAAAAATGGCAGTACGTGGAGAATGTATTAAGAACCATCTGTAAAGATTTCGGTTATCAGGAAATACGGACGCCGATTTTTGAACATACGGAATTATTTCAGCGGGGTGTAGGGGAAACCACGGACATTGTGGAGAAAGAAATGTACACCTTCACGGATAAGAAAAACCGTAGTTTAACATTACGTCCCGAATCTACGGCATCCACCGTGCGGGCTTATTTGGAGCATAAGCTATATGCGCTTCCCCAGCCTGTAAAGCTGTATTATATTGGGCCCATGTTCCGGTACGAAAAACCCCAGGCCGGGAGATTCCGCCAGTTCCATCAGTTCGGCGTGGAGGTCTTTGGTTCTTCTGATCCGGGGCTTGATGCGGAAGTAATTGGATTGGCTATGGGCATCTACCACAGGCTAGGCTTAAGGGGGCTGGAAGTACATATGAACAGTGTGGGATGCCCCCAGTGCCGGCCCAAGCATAAGGAAATGCTGCAGGAGTTTTTAAAAAAAGATTTCGCTTCTTTGTGTCCTGATTGCCGGGGAAGATATGAAAGGAATCCCCTGCGCATTCTCGACTGTAAAAATGAGAAATGCCAGGAAATTACCGCCTATGCTCCCACTATCCTCAACTGTTTATGCCCGGAATGCCGGGAGCATTTTGACAAGGTGAAACATTACATGGAGATCAGTGGGATCAAATATCTGATTGACGAGAGACTGGTCCGGGGCTTAGATTACTATACGAAAACCGCCTTCGAGATCCTGGTCAATGAAATCGGCGCCCAAAGCGCCATCTGCGGCGGGGGCCGCTATGACGGCTTGATCGATTCCCTGGGAGGGCCTCCCATACCAGGAGTAGGATTTGCCCTGGGCATGGAAAGAATTTTTCCTGCATTAGAATCACAAGGGATCAGCCTTGCTTTAGAGAGTCCCCTCGATGTATTTGTGGTGACTTTAGGGGACGAGGCCGGTAAAAAAGGTTTCCAAATCCTCATGGATTTAAGGATGGAAGGGATTAAGGCGGAAAAGGATTATTTGGGACGGGGCTTAAAAGCCCAAATGAAAACGGCGGACCGGATGAAAGCCAAGTATGCCGTGATCATCGGGGAAAATGAGTTGGACCGGGGCATAGGGATCATTCGGAACATGGAAACATCGGCACAACAAGAGATGCCCCTTGATCAAGCTGTTGATTGGATCAAAAGGCAATATTAAATTGTAAAGTAAGGAGGTAATTTCGTGTCAGAATCAATTTATGGTTTAAAACGGACTCATTCATGCGGCGAGTTAACGGTAAAAAATGAGAACGAGAAAGTAATTTTAATGGGGTGGGCACAAAGGCGCAGAGACCACGGCGGTTTAATTTTCGTAGATTTACGGGATCGTTCCGGTTTTGTACAGGTGGTATTTAGCCCGGAAATTTCCGGAGCCTTTTTTCAAAAGGCGGAGTCAGTGCGGAGTGAATTTGTCCTTGCCGTGGCCGGAACCGTCCGGATCAGGCCGGAGGGGACCATTAACCCCAATATGGCTACAGGGGAAGTTGAAGTATATGCTCATGAACTGCGCATTTTAAATGCTGCCAAAACGCCGCCCTTTTATATTGAGGACAATGTGGATGTGGACGAAACCTTGCGTTTGAAGTACCGCTACCTGGATTTGCGCCGTCCGGAAATGCAGCAGGCCTTGATTACGCGGCATAAGACTACCCTGGCCGTGCGCAACTATTTGGATCAAAAAGGTTTTTTGGAGATTGAAACCCCTATGCTGGCCAATAGTACGCCGGAAGGGGCGAGAGACTATTTGGTGCCTAGCCGGGTTCACCCCGGCGAGTTCTATGCCTTGCCCCAATCTCCTCAACAATTCAAACAGATTTTAATGGTATCCGGGATGGAAAAATACTTTCAGATTGTACGCTGTTTTCGCGATGAAGACCTGAGGGCGGACAGGCAGCCGGAATTTACTCAATTGGATATTGAAATGTCCTTTATTGAGAGAGATGATATTTTAGGAATCATGGAGGAAATGGTCGCCTATATTTTTGATTGCGTATTAGGGAAAAAAATCACTACCCCCTTTCCCCGCATTAGTTATGAAGACGCCATCAATCAATACGGATCCGATAAGCCGGATTTAAGGTTTGACATCCCCCTGGTGGATATCGGCGAACTTGTAAAAGATAGCGGGTTTAAGGTCTTTGCCGATGTCTTATCTTCCGGCGGCCAGGTTAAAGGAATCAATGCGCCGGGATGCGGCCACTATTCCCGGAAAGAACTTGATGATTTGACAACTTATTGCGCTATTTTTGGCGCCAAGGGGCTGGCCTGGATCATCGTGTCTGAGGACGGCGTCAAATCTCCCATCGCCAAGTTCTTCACACCGGAGCAGTTCAATCGTATCCTGGACCGGATGCACGCCCAACCAGGGGACTTGCTGCTCTTTGTGGCGGATCAGCCTGCAGTGGTGGCGGATAGTCTGGGACATTTACGTCAGGAGATTGCCAAAAGAGAAAATTTAATTGACGAGAATGCCCTGAATTTTGCCTGGGTGATTGATTTTCCCCTGCTGGAATACGATGGGGAAGAAAACAGGTGGGTGGCCATGCACCATATGTTTACCTCACCAAGAGATGAAGACTTAGGCCTTCTTGCCACCGACCCCGGAAAAGTAAAGGCGAAAGCCTACGATATGATTCTTAATGGGGTAGAAGTGGGAGGAGGAAGTATCCGGATTCACCGGAGGGACATTCAGGAACAATTGTTCAGTTTGGTCGGTTTTTCTCCGGAGGAAGCCCGGGAGAAATTTGGCTTTATGCTGGAAGCCTTTGAATATGGGGCTCCGCCTCACGGCGGCATTGCTTTTGGCATTGACCGTTTGGTGATGTTAATGACGAAAAAAGACTCTATTCGCGATGTCATCGCTTTCCCCAAAACGCAAAGTGCCACCGACTTAATGATCCAGGCGCCTGGCCCTGTTGCGCACAAACAATTACGGGAACTTCACATAAAACTGGACGTTTTGAGTAAGAATAAATAATGGAAGAGAGAACCGCTTATGCCATGATTTGCATGGGAAGCAAGGCTTAAACCAGGTTGTTTGAGACTTGAAAAGGAATTTTGCCTATGTTAAGATTTAATTAAAGTTATACCCTGCAATGTGCGTGAACAAGCCGATATGTTTTGAGCCAACACTATTTTAAAGGGAACCTGACTCTAGATGTAGCCTATATGCCTCCTGGACCGAGGACATAGAAAGCATTTAGGAAGGTACCCACCTGCCGGGGGCAGGTTCAAAACATCGGCCACACGGCATCTGTGGGGTTGTTTTTTTATTCATAATCCGATGAGAAATTTGGAAATATAGTTGTAAAAATGAAATACTTCATGTATAATACCGGGTAGGGGTATGGAGGTGTTAAAATGGCGGAATGCGAAAAAGAAGATGTGATTCAACGGTTGAAAAAGATTGAAGGGCAGGTAAAAGGCATTCAACGCATGATCGAAGACAATAAATATTGTGTGGATATTTTAATCCAGATTGCCGCTGTTCGGGCTGCCATTAATAAAGTCGGCATCAAAGTGTTAGAAAACCATACCAGAGAATGTTTGAAGACGGCTTTCCAGAACAAAAGGGAAGAAGAAATGATTGAAGAACTGATCGATGTTGTAGTAAAATTTACTAAATAAGAAGGTTAAAAGATGGCAACAATACTTATCGGTATCATTATTGCCTTCGTGATTTTTCGCATGGTAAGCGGAAAAAGCTCATGTTGAAGCAGAGTAAATCCTTCCGGGCAGGAAGGGACCAAAAAGGTTAAGCAAGAAAATAAAGGATAAAACAGTTTGAAAAGGAGAGTTTATCATGGCCAGTGAAAAAGTAACAACGTTTGCCGAAGCTAATTTTCAGAGCGCGGTATTGCAGGCAAATAAACCGGTTTTAGTAGATTTTTGGGCAGCCTGGTGCGGACCATGCAAGATGATTGCCCCCGTCGTAGATGAAATCGCCCATGAATTTGACGGGAAGTTAATTGTAGGCAAGCTTAACGTGGATGAGAACAACAGCATTGCCGCCCAATATGGTGTGATGAGTATTCCTACCTTGCTTCTCTTTAAAAACGGAAAAGAGATTGACCGCATTGTAGGCTATAAAACGAAGAGTGAGTTGTCGGGTATCTTAAACAGCAAATTATAAGAAAAGCCCTTTGGGCTTTTCGGGATCCGGTACCGGTTGCCGGGGTTGGGGAAACACCAAAAGAGAAAATCACGCAGTACATGAGGGTGAAGTACCAAAATGTTTATACCTTCAATTTTGACTTCCTGATACATAAGGGGGAAGACCGGATCACCGGTCTTTTTTTTCCCTTCCATGATGGATTCCTGAAACCGTTTTTTCTGAATCGAGGTGAACCGATGGACCTGTTTGATTATTCCCGGAAGGAAGCACTAAAAAAAGCAGCCCCTCTGGCGGCAAGGATGCGGCCCAGAAGCCTGGATGAATTTATCGGCCAGGAAGAAATTGTGGGGACCGGCTCCTTACTGCGCCGGTCTATCCAGGCAGATCAATTGTCTTCTTTGATTTTTTACGGCCCTCCCGGGTCCGGCAAGACCACTTTAGCCCAGGTTATTGCCCAGCATACCAAGGCTTGTTTTGAACAGCTTAGCGCAGTAACGGCAGGGATTGCCGACCTGAAAAAAGTAATTCAGGAGGCCCGTGACCGTTTAGGCTTTTATGGACAGAGAACCATCCTATTCATAGATGAAATTCATAGATTCAATAAGGCACAGCAGGACGCTTTGCTCCCTGCCGTTGAAGAAGGCACCTTAGTATTAATTGGCGCTACCACGGAAAACCCTTATTTTGAGGTAAATTCCGCTCTCCTGTCCCGGTCCCGGATCTTTCACCTGAAGCCTTTAGGGGCCGGTGAGCTGCAAAAAATCATCAACGAAGCGATTCAGGACCAGGAAAGAGGACTGGGTAGTTTTCATGTCCGGATCACGGATGATGCTTTAAATCATCTGGTCGAGATGGCGGGGGGAGATGCCAGGATTGCTCTTAATGCTTTAGAATTAGCCGTTCTGACCACCGGCCCGGGTGAGGATGGGGTGCGTCCGATCACCCTGGATGTGATCGAGCAGTCCATCCAACGAAGAGCCGTAAAGTATGATAAAACCGGAGACTATCACTATGATGTGGTATCCGCGTTCATTAAAAGCATGCGGGGATCAGACCCTGATGCCACGCTCCATTGGATGGCCCGCATGATCGATGCCGGTGAGGATCCCGAGTTTATCATGCGACGGATTGTGATTTGTGCCGCGGAAGATGTCGGGTTAGCGGATCCCCAGGCTTTATCCGTCGCCACATCGGCTGCCCAGGCCCTGGCCTATGTGGGCATGCCCGAGGCCCGGCTTCCCATGGCGGCCGCCGCTCTTTACGTGGCTTGCGCTCCCAAATCCAATGCCGTGATTAAAGGTATTGACGCCGCCTTGGCGGATGTGCGGACCCGTCCCACGGGTGAAGTGCCCCGCCACTTAAAGGATGCCCATTACCAGGGAGCAAAAAAACTGGGCCATGGGGAAGGATATTTGTATCCTCAGAACTATCCCGGGAATTTTATCCCCCAACAGTACCTGCCGGAAGAATTGCTGGGCACCCGATATTATCATCCTACGGAGAACGGGAAAGAACAAGAAATTAAACTCAGACTCAAAAAGATGGGCCTAAGATAAAAGGGGCGTAAGAGAATGCGTACGAAAAAAACAGTATTAGTGGCCATGAGCGGCGGGGTGGATTCTTCTGTGGCGGCTGCTCTTTTGCAAGAACAGGGTTATCAGTTAATCGGTGTGACGATGCAAATATGGCCGGAGGATCAGCCCGATCCGGAGGGGTCCGGCGGGTGCTGCAGTCTTTCTGCGGTGGAGGATGCCCGGCGCGTGGCCAATGCTTTGGACATTCCCTATTATGTGATGAATTTTCGCCAGCTATTTAAAGAAAAAGTAATCGATTATTTTATCCAGGAGTATTTGGAAGGGAAAACCCCCAATCCTTGTATTGCCTGCAATCAGTTCGTTAAATTTGAGGCCTTGCTTCATAAAGCCCTCGCCTTGGGGGCAGACTTTGTGGCAACAGGTCACTACGCACAGGTTTACTTTGATGAAGAAAGAGGCCGGTTTTTATTAAAAAAGGCCCAGGACCGGAATAAAGACCAGACCTATGTTTTATATAGTTTCACCCAAGCCCAATTATCCAAAATCATGCTGCCCCTGGGTGTTTTTACGAAACCCCAAATACGGGAAAAAGCCAAAGAAATGGGACTGTCCGTGGTGGCGGAAAAGCCGGAAAGTCAGGAAATCTGTTTTGTCACGGATAATGATTACCGGAGATTTCTCCGGGAAAAAGCAGGAAACCAAATCAAGCCGGGTCCCTTTTTGGACCGGAGGGGAGCGATGATCGGTCAGCATGAGGGAATTCCCTTTTATACCATCGGCCAGCGCAAAGGATTAGGAATTGCCTTGGGAAAACCGGCCTATGTAACCGATATTTGCCCTGCCCAAAATGCGGTGGTGATTGGGGATCAGGAAGACTTAATGAAAGATCGATTGACTTCATGCAAAAACAACTTTATTCTGATGGAACGTTTGGAAAAACCCATGGAGGTAACGGCAAAAATCAGATATAAGGCAGGAGAAGCCCCCGCTTTGATTACACCTTTGGATGCGGACCGGGTTTTGGTGGAATTTAAGGAGCCGCAAAAAGCCATTACTCCAGGCCAGGCAGTGGTATATTATCAGGGTGAGTATGTAGTGGGTGGAGGCGTAATAGAGTAGTGAGCCTGTTTATAACCCCCCATCTACGTTGTTACAGCTGCGCATTCTTGCTCGACGTACGCCCGGATTGCCTGAGTTCAGGATAAAACCGTGGATAAAAATAATTAAGAAAAAATCGCTGAAGGCGATTTTTTTGTACGTTTTTCGTCAATAATAGGTAATAATAAATTTGGAGGAGAGATGGTTTGTTTAAAGGGCGTCAGATCAAAGGGCTGCGTGTGATCACTTTTGGTGATGGAAAAGAAATAGGACGCGTGGAAGATTTATTGATTAATACGGAAACGGGCATGCTGCAGGGATTCGTCATTGAAAACCGCAGTATCCTGAAAAACGCAAAATATGTCCAGTTAGGGCATGTAGTCAGCGTGGGACGGGATGCGGTGATGATTACTAGTATAGAAGACGTGCAGGATGATCATGATAATAGTGTCTGCAAATTATCCTGGCAGAACAGACTGGAAAAAAACGTGTTTTCCAAAGAAGGAACAGACATTGGCACCGTTCAGGATATTTTTTTTGAGTTGCCGGAAGGGCGGATACTGGGGATAGAAATGTCCGGGGGAATTTGGGCAGACTTAAACCAGGGAAGAAAAATGGTGCCCTGGCACCAGATCCTTTCCGGAAAAGGGGAAAATTTGCTTGTGGATACTTGGGAAGAAGATATTTGGCTTTAGGAAGTAAAAGGAAGGTGAAATTATGGGATGTCCGGTATGTAATGGACGAGAAATAGGGAAAATAGGAACGAACCAATATTTTTGCTGGAATTGTCTCGTGGAATTTAATGACAATGAAGAAGTGTTCGAAATTACCGAAGACGGATCGCTGTTGAGTCTCAACTCTAAAGAATAAGATTAAGGAGGTGAAAGACTTGAATAGATCATTTTTTAGGGGAATTCTTGCCGGTAGTATCATTGGCACCGTGATTGGCATGTTTAGCGCACCTCAAATGAAACCCATGCCGGAAAACGTCAGGAAGATGATGGATGATCCGGGCAAAATCCAGAACCGGGCCAAAAAAGTATTGAAGGGGCTTAGTAAAGGAGTTTCGGAGATAATCAAATAAATGGGGTCAATTCAGTGAGGGAAACCTCACTTTTTCTTTCATTTTTTGAATAGACGGGGTGACATTTTTGGAGCAAAAAGCCCGGCGGATCCTAACCGTAATTCTGATGATTACGGCGGGTATCCTGGTTGTTTGGCTGATCATAAAAATCAGGGCCATCCTGATGCCTTTTGCTTTCGCAATTTTGCTGGCCTACATCTTACTGCCACCTGTGGAAGCACTGGTAAAACGAAAAATACCCATTACCCTGGCCATTATCCTGGTGTATTTAGCGCTGGCCAGCGCCGTCACCATTTTTGTCTTATATATTTTCCCCGGAATTTTTACGGAATTGAACAGGTTTGCCAACGATATTCCGGATTATACCCGGAATATCCAGACCTGGATGAAAGAATGGCAGCAAAATTACAGCCGGTTTAATCTGCCGGAGAGTATCCGGCAAATCATTGATGAAACCATCCTTTCCCTCGAAGAAAAAATTATTGAGGCGGTAAGAAACGCCATGGCCCTGGCGGTGGGATTGTTTAGTTATACAGTCAGTTTAATCCTGATTCCTTTTTTAACCTATTATTTTCTCAAGGACCATGAAGCCATTACGAAAAAAATGGTCTCTTATCTGCCCCCCAGGTACCGGGAAGAATTATTAAATCTCTGGGCCATGATGAATGTGGTTTTGCGCAAATTTATCTATGGCCATTTGACGGTTGCTCTTATTGTCGGTACCCTCACAGGATTAGGGCTGGCCTTAATCGGCATGGACTTTGCCGTGACATTAGGATTTATTGCCGGAGTGGCTGATATCATCCCTTATTTCGGACCCATTATCGGCGCCATTCCCGCCGTTTGTTTAGCCCTGATGCAATCAAAAAAATTGGCCCTTTCTGTAGTTTTAGTGATGTTTATTGTCCAGCAGGTGGAAAGCAGTGTGATTTCACCAAAGATCATTAGCGACAGTGTTGGGCTGCATCCCCTGGTGATTATCTTTGTCCTGCTTTTGGGCGGATATTTGTTTGGGGTATGGGGCATGCTGGCGGCCGTTCCTGTCACGGCAGTGCTAAGAATACTGGTGAATTACGCCTATCAGAAGATCGTTGCTTATCGGACCGATTGACAATAAAAGAGATTGTCAGTATAATCTTCATGTTTTACTGATTCCTTCCATGAGAGATACTTCTTTGAAAAAAAGAGTGTAATAAACCAAAAAAGTGCTAAAATATAAAGGAGATTAGTCTCTTACGGGGAAGAATGGAGGAAAAGAATGACCGGAAAAGAGTTGAGAGAGAGATACCTCAAATATTTTGAAAGTAAAGGACATACAATTGTCCCCAGTTCGTCACTGGTTCCACATAACGATCCTACGCTGCTCTTTACCAATGCTGGGATGGTGCAGTTTAAAGACGTATTTCTAGGGATTGATAAACGTTCTTATTCCCGGGCAACGACGGCGCAAAAATGCGTCCGGGCGGGAGGAAAACATAACGATTTGGATACGGTAGGGCGTACGGCCCGGCACCACACCTTTTTTGAAATGATGGGCAATTTTTCTTTTGGCGATTATTTTAAAAGAGATGCCATCACGTATGCGTGGGAGTTTCTCACCCAGGTGATTGGATTGCCCAAGGAACAACTGTATGCCACCATCTATTATGATGACGACGAAGCTTTTGATTTATGGCTGGAACTCACGGAAATCCCCCGGGAGAGAATTATCCGCCTGGGGGAGAAGGACAATTTTTGGGCCATGGGCGATACCGGTCCTTGTGGTCCGTGCAGTGAGATCCTGATCGACAGAGGGGAAAAATATCGTTGTCAGGCGGCCGAATGTGCCATCGGTAAATGTGATTGCGACCGCTGGCTGGAATTATGGAACCTGGTATTTATGCAATATAACCGGGACGAAACCGGTAAAATGACCCCCCTGCCTAAACCCAGTATTGATACAGGGATGGGTTTGGAGCGGGTGGCCTCCGTCCTTCAGGACGTGGCATCCAATTATGATACGGATTTATTAAGAAAACTGATCGACCATACGGAAAAAATAACGGGACGAACTTATTTTTCTGATGACCGGGGCTTTCCTTTCCGGGTCATTGCCGACCATGCCCGGTCCTGTACTTTTTTGGTTGCAGACGGCGTCTTACCCAGTAATGAGGGCAGGGGTTACGTACTGCGCCGTATCTTGCGCAGGGCGGCCCGGTTTGTCAAAGTGCTGGGGTGGGAGCAGCCTTTTTTATGCGAACTGGTACCGGTGGTAGTGGATTTGATGGGAGAGGCTTATCCGGAAATTGAGGAAAAACAGGCCTATATTCAAAAGGTGATCAGACTGGAAGAGGAAAGATTCCATGAAACCCTTTCCGAAGGGATGAGAGTGGCCGCCGATATCATTGACCGGGTCAAAAAAGAAGGCCGAAAGCAGCTTCCGGGGAAGGATGCTTTTTTACTGTATGACACATATGGCTTTCCTTTTGATTTAACAGAGGACATTGCGGAGGAAAATGGCCTTACCGTGGACAGGCCAGGCTTTGATGCCGCCATGGAAGATCAGAGACAAAGGGCAAGAGCGGCCCGGGTAGACTCCAAGGTCTTTGATGAAGCAGTTACCATGACCTCCCTGTTGGAAGGGATTCCGGCCACTAAATTCGTAGGTTATGAACAGTTATCCGCGCCGGGGAAGATTTTGGCCCTGGTCAGGGGAGAAGAACAGGTTTCCACCCTGTCCCATGACGACACCGGATTTTTGATCCTTGATAACACTCCTTTCTATGCAGAAAGCGGGGGACAGGTAGGAGATACAGGGATTGTTACGGGACCTTCCGGCTGTGTCCTTGTGGAAGATACCCACAAGCTGGCCAATGGTATTTACCTGCACCAAATTAAAATTCAGGAAGGATCTATTTCGCTCGGGGAAGCAGTAAATGCTGAAGTGGATGGGGAACGAAGAAAGGCTACGGCCCGCAACCATACGGCAACCCATCTGATTCACAGAGCGTTGAGAAATATCGTGGGCGAGCACGTACACCAGGCCGGTTCATTAGTTGGCCCGGAGCGCCTGCGTTTTGACTTTTCCCACTTCTCCGGGTTAAGTGCAGATGAACTCTTCCAGGTGGAGGAGATGGTAAACCGGATCGTGCTGGATGTATTACCCCTGGAAACCTTTGAAACCGGTTTGGATGAAGCCAAGTCCCTGGGCGCTACCGCCCTCTTCGGGGAAAAATATGGAGATGTGGTCCGGGTCGTGAAAGTGGGCGATTACAGCATGGAGTTATGCGGGGGAACCCACTGCCGTTCTACAGGTGAGTTGGGCTTGGTGAAAATTATCAGCGAAGCAGGAATTGGTGCCGGGCTTCGGCGTATCGAGGCGGTAACGGGAAACAATGCCAGGAACTATTTCCAGCAGCAAGAACAGGTGCTGCTGGAAGCGGCCCAGGTTTTGAAAACCGGTCCTCAGGACGTAGCGAAAAAAGCAGGCCTGCTGCTCACAGAATTAAAATCAAAAGAAAAAGAAATTGAAGCATACCAGTCAAAGATGGCAAAACAAGTGATTAGCGACATTTTAGACCGGGTGGAAGAAGTAGCCGGGATCAAGACGGTTGTAGAACAGGTGCAAGCTGCCGATATGAATGGTCTCAGGTCAATGGCCGATTTAATTAAGGATAAATTGGGCTCCGTTGTAATAGTTTTAGGCGCTGCTGCACAAGATAAGGTAAATTTCGTGGCCATGGTAAGCAATGACTTAAAGGATAAAGGACTCCATGCCGGAAATATCCTGCAACAAACGGCAAAAATAGCAGGAGGCGGCGGGGGAGGCCGTCCCGACATGGCCCAGGCAGGAGGAAAAAATCCTGAGAAGATTGCCCAGGCCTTGGAAAAAGCCCGGGAAACCATTAAGATTCAGCTGGGATCAAGAGGATAAAAGGGTCCCGGGAAATTATCATTTTGTCATAAAAGCAAGAGGAATCTGCACTTAGCCAGCGAATATTAACCATAAAGATTTTAGGAACGGGGGTGGACTTTGTGGCTGGGAATAATATAGAAGAGACCATGAGGTTTAAGGTAAACAAAGAGGAAGAATTAAATCCCGGAGAGATATTACTCTCAGTTTTTGCGGCGCTGAAGGAAAAGGGTTATAATCCGATCAATCAGTTGGTAGGATATTTGATTTCCGGAGATCCGGCATATATTACCAGTCATAATCAAGCCCGCAGTTTGATTCGCCGGGTGGAACGGGATGATCTGATTGAAGAATTGCTCAAGAGCTATTTGGATGGGCATAAATAACTTTTCCGTTAACAGGACGGCTGAGGGGCCGTCCTGTTTTGTGAGGAGCATACCTGATCGTGGAGGATTTGGAGCAATGCGCATTATAGGCTTGGATGTAGGTGAACGTACCATCGGGCTGGCGGTGAGCGATCCTTTCGGCTGGACCGCTCAAGGCATAGAAACCATTCGGAGAAAGGGCGATCTGGCCGAAGACTTGGACCATCTTAAGCGGGTGATTTCTCAATATGGGGTAGAAAAAGTGGTGGTGGGATTACCGCGAAATATGAATGGCACCCTGGGACCTTCGGCACAGAGAGCGCAGGAAATAGCCGGTATCATCGGGAAGGAAACAGGACTGCCTGTGGAAATGTGGGATGAACGGCTGTCTACCACTGCTGCCGAGCGGACTCTTTTAGAGGGTAATGTGCGCAGGGCAAAAAGAAAACAGGTGATTGACCAAATGGCGGCCGTAATCATTTTGCAAGGATATCTTGATTTCTGCGGGAAGAATAAATCTCCATAAAAATGGTTATAACTGTAAGGAAACCATTGACATAGCTTCTTTGATGGGATACAATGTCCATAATTTGATGAAAAATGAGGTGTAACTATGGCGGACCTGGAAGACCAAAAAGTTGTATTATTGGACGAGGATGGAGAAGAACACGAATTTGAAGTTTTGGATATTATTGAAGTAGATGGATCTGAATATGCTGTTTTGTTCCCGATTGAGGAAGGTGAAGGAGAACAAGAGGAGATTGAAGAAGCCATCATCCTGAAGATCGGTACAGATGAAAACGGTGAAGAAGTTCTTTATGAGATAGAAGATGATGAAGAATGGGAAAAAGTGGCCGATGCTTATGATAGTATGATGGAAGATGAGGACGAGGAAGAATAACGTAATTTACTGATGCGCGACGATAAGTTGCGCATTTTTTGTTCCCCTGCTTCATAACATAAACTTAAAAGAGAGTGGGGTGGGGTGACCCTTTTTGCAGACATTCAAGGGAAAGATAATTCTCTTCATCATCCTCGTGGTAAGTATGGGGATCATTAGTATTGCCATGCTGGAACATATGATTATGACGGGAAGCCGCATTTTACCCGGCGTAGTTGTAGGAGATGTTGGTTTAGGA
This sequence comes from Candidatus Formimonas warabiya, assembly GCF_002777255.1. Lineage (GTDB taxonomy): Bacteria > Bacillota > Dehalobacteriia > Dehalobacteriales > Dehalobacteriaceae > Formimonas > Formimonas warabiya. Next base: position 788,808 of record NZ_CP017634.1, read on the forward strand.
AGCATGGATAAAAGCCAGGTTCAGGCTGAACTGAGTCCCTCGTTTGAAAGTGCTTTAGAGAGAAAAATAACCATCCGGGGCGGAGGGAAAAGTTGGTCCTATTTACCGAGTCAGCTGGGGGTTACGCCGGACGTGACAGAAACGGTCCGCCAGGCTTGGCTTATCGGGCGTAAGGGATTTTTTTGGACTAGGTGGCATGAAAGGTGGCGTGCCCAAAAGTACGCACAACAGGTTTCATTAGTATTCCAAGTAGACGAAGCCGTTTTAAGAAAGACCCTTTTGCCTTTGGTGGCCATGATCGAAAAAGAACCTCAGAATGCAGGAGTCCGTATTCATGATGATCATACCGTAGAGATTCTTCCTGGTGTGAACGGTGTGAAAATAGACCTTGCCGCCAGTGAAAGTAAATTAAAACAGGTATTACAATCACCCCAACAATCTCAGTGTAACCTGGTCGAGCAGGTACTTTATCCGAAATTAACGGCCGGGGATGTGGAGAAATGGGAAATCACCGGGGTTGTGGCCTCTTTTGATACCAATTTTGATGCCGCCAAAACGGAACGTTCCTATAATATCAAAACGGCTGCTTTGGCCCTTGATCAAGTTTTGATTATGCCCCAAGAGGTTTTTTCGTTTAATGACATTGTGGGGCCGCGGACCACCGAGGCAGGCTATAAAGAATCTCTTGTCATTGAAAACAACCAATTTACGCCGGGAATCGGCGGAGGGGTCTGCCAGGTTTCAACCACCCTGTACAATGCCGTATTAAGAGCAGACTTACCCATCGTGGAACGGCATCCTCATTCTCTTCCTATCACCTATGTGCCTCCCGGCATGGATGCTACCGTAGCCTATAATTTAGCCGACCTGAAATTTGTCAATAACCGGGCAAAACCTATTTTGCTCCATACCGAATACCATCAGGGCACGTTAAAGGTGATGATATTTGGGACCGTGGGAGAATTTCCTCAAATCAGGGTGAAGAGCAAAATCATTGAATATTTGGAACCGGATCAGGAAGTGATTAAGGACCCTACCTTGGCCCCAGGGCAAAGAATCATTGAGGATAACGGCAAAAAGGGGATGATAGTTGAAGTAAAACGGGAAATAATAGTAGACGGGGCAGTTACGTCCAGTGAACTGATTTCCCGTGATAAATATCAGTCTCAGAAATCGGTAGTCAGAGTGTCTGGAGAAGAAACTGAATAGATCTTGCTTCCACTACGCCCAAGCGTGTATAATTAGAAGCATAAATTTTGTCATAAAAGGAGGCACGCACATGGCCGTACGACGTGGAAAGAAAAGGCGCCCTAAATCAGGTTTTCCCTTAGCTGCGGTTCTTGTTTGCGTGCTGATTGTGCTGATATTTAAGGATTTAACGGCACCGGTAACTCTTTCCCAAAGTGTAACCGTATCCGTACCTTCCCAGGCTACTACCACCATGATTTCCCAATTGCTCCAGGACAAGCAGTTAATTCACAGCCCCTGGGCGTTCAAGATGTATGCCAAAATGAGCGGCTTCGAAGGCAAGCTGCGGGCGGGAGAGTATATTTTTTCCGGAAAAGTATCTTTAAAAGATATTGAAGAAACAATGGCCAAAGGCAACGTAATTGCCCAAAGTTTTACCATCCCCGAAGGCTATAATATCGAGCAAATTGCGGACCTCCTGGCGGAAAAAGGTATTGCGGACCGGGACAGGTTTTTGCATGTGGCGGACCAGGGGTCGTTTCCATATGATTATTTACCCCCACCGGGAACAGAACACCGGTTGGAAGGATTTCTCTTTCCCGATACCTATAAAATCGTCAAAGGCTGGTCGGAAGAGCAAATTATTGAGATGATGCTGAAAAGGTTTGACCAGGTGTTTACGCCGGAATGGAGCAAACAGGCGGAAAAATCCAAGATGACGATGCAAGAGGTGGTTACGCTGGCTTCCATCATCGAACGGGAAGCGAAAGTACCGGCGGACCGGCCGGTCATCTCCAGCGTTTTTCATAATCGCTTAAAACAGGGAATGTACCTGGAATCATGCGCTACCGTACAATATGCCTTAGGTGAGGTTAAAGAAGTCCTTCTTTATGAAGATCTGAAAGTGGACTCCCCCTATAATACTTATCTGCACGCTGGTTTGCCGCCCGGCCCCATTGCCAGCCCGGGAGAGGCCTCGTTAAAAGCGGCTTTATACCCGGCGGAAACGAATTATTATTATTTTGTGGCCAAGCAGGACGGTTCCCATTATTTCAGCAAGACGCTGGCGGAGCATAATGAAGCAAAGAGGAAATATTTAAAATAATGTTGAGCTTGGACTCTCCCTTAATGAAACAGCTGGCCCGGGAATGCGCAGAAAACCATGTGGCGTTAATTTCTTTGGGAGCAGCAGAATTATTTTCTTTATTAATTGACTGCGGCCGGTACCGCAGGGTTTTGGAAATCGGTACCGGACTGGGTTATTCCACTATGTGCTTCGCTCAGGCCGTGCAGCGTTGGAATGGGACGGTAGTAACAATCGAGCGTTTGCCGGAACGATTGGAACGAGCGCGCGATTATTTTCAAGAAAACGGATTAAAAAATATTCAGTCCTTTGCCGGAGAGGCACAAGATGTGCTGCCTCATCTGAAAGGGACTTTTGATTTCATTTTTTTGGACGCAGCCATGGGGCAATACAGGGACTTTTTTCATCAGCTGTTTCCCAAGCTGACCCCGGGAGGATTGTTAATAGCGGATAATGTGCTGCTGGAAAATTTAGTATCCCGGGACCGGTACCAGGTTCCCCGCCGGAGAAGAACCATGCAGCAGAGATTACGGGAGTTTTTAGATTTGGTGGAAAACCACCCGGAATTGACGACGAGAATGATTCCTTTCGGGGATGGCCTTGCCGTATGCTGGCGTCATCCGGAAAATCGGAGTGAAATACATGATTAAACCTGAACTTTTAGCACCTGCCGGAAATTTAGAAAAATTGGAAATGGCCGTTCGGTTTGGGGCGGACGCTGTTTATCTGGGCGGAAAATCTTTTGGTCTGCGGGCCGGGGCCGGTAACTTTTCCTTGGAAGAGATGGCACAAGGAGTAAAATTTGCCCATGAAAACGGGGCCAAAGTATATGTAGCAGTGAACATATTTGCGCATAACGAGGATCTGGTTGAGTTGGGCGGCTATCTGGACGCAATCTCCTCCCTGAAGGCAGACGGGGTGATCGTCTCCGATCCCGGCGTTTTTCGTCTCGTAAAAAGCAGGGTTCCGGATCTCCCCATCCATATCAGCACCCAGGCTAATAATACCAATTGGTCCGGTGCCTTGTTCTGGCAGGAAATGGGTGCCAAAAGAATTGTCCTGGCCAGAGAACTTTCCTTCCAGGAAATCAGGGAAATCAGCCGGCGCAGCCAGATAGAATTAGAAGCCTTTGTGCATGGCTCCATGTGTATTTCCTATTCCGGCCGCTGCCTGTTAAGCAATTATCTTACAGGGAGAAATGCCAACAAAGGAGATTGTGCCCATCCCTGCCGGTGGAATTACCGGCTGGTGGAAGAAAAACGGCCCGGACAGTACTTCCCGGTCTTGGAAGATGAACGGGGCACCTATATTTTTAACTCGAAGGATTTATGCCTCATTGAGCATCTGCCTGACCTGATCCAGGCCGGGGTAGGCTCCTTTAAAATTGAGGGGAGAATGAAAAGCGCCTATTATGTGGCCACGGTGGTGAAGGTTTACCGGGAGGCCATCGACACCTACTGGGCTGATCCGGAAAGCTATTCTTTTCAGGAAAGCTGGCGGGAGGAATTGGCCAAAGTCAGTCACCGGCATTACACCACAGGCTTTGCTCTACAGAAACCTTCTGCATTTGATCATCGTTATGACTCTTCCGCCTATATCAGGAGTTATGATTTTGTGGGCGTGGTTTTGGATTACCTTCCGGAAACCGGTGAAATGCGCGTAGAACAGAGAAACCGTTTGGCCGTGGGAGATGAAATAGAAATTGTTCCTCCCCAGGGACCTTTTATGTCCTGGAAGATTCCTTCCATGAAAGACGACCGGGGCGAATTCATTGAGGCGGCCCCTCATCCCCAACAGGTTATCACCATCCCTATCCCTGAGCGGATCAAACCCTTTTCCCTATTAAGAAGAGCGGAGTAAGGGGGGATTATTTTGCCGGATCCTTTTTGTATTCCGGTTCAGGTAAGTCCCAATCACATCGACGTCTTTAATAAGATCCTGGAAGCTTATGATAACCTGGCCCTGGTAACAGCCGTTGACCCCGGGCAAGGACGATTAGTGGTAAGGGTTACCCCGGATACTCGGAAAGACACGCTGAAATTATTACAGCACATGCCTTTTCCGGTGGAAATCATGGAGTAGATGGGGAGTTACGATGGAGGTTTATCAACAGACTTATTAAGAGGTATATTTTTTGAGAATCTAGCCCACCCTAAGGATTGGAAACAAATTACAAAGGGTGGGTTTGATGTTTCTAGAGAAAAAAAGGATTTTGGCGATTTATTTTGTCTTTCTTTTCTTTTTTACCTTGCTGCTGGGCCGTCTTTACCAAATTCAATTTTTGGATGGACCGGGGTACACCAAACAGGCGGTGGCACAGCGTCAGAAGACCTTAAATTTTGTGCAGTATCCTAGGGGAGAGATTTTAGACCGTAATTTTCGTCCCCTGACAAATATTGAACAACAACCCTGTGTCGTGATTTTTCCCATTATGGTGAAGGATGCGTCCCGCACAGCAGAAGTATTGTCAAAAATTTTAGCCCTTCCTCCGGGAACGATTCGGGCAAAAATTGAAATAGAAGATTCCGCCTCCACCCAAGTGGTGAAAGAACCTTTTATTTTACAGGCAAATGTTTCCGAGCAGAAGAACCAATTGATCAGGCAAGCCGACCTTCCCGGGGTCTACGTTTTGCCCCTGATCCCCAGGTACCGTCCAGGGTGGCCGGCCGGACATCTTCTGGGCTATGTGGGTAATTTAAATCAGAACGAATATCAAAAGCTTCAGGAAGAAGAAAAAGATTATCAACCCAGTGACGTGATTGGCAAGAATGGATTAGAGAAGCAGTATGAGGAGTTTTTAAGAGGAGGCACCAGCCAAAAAGTGGCCGCTCTGGTTGATGACCGGGGACGCCACTTATCCGGGCGGGGCTTTACTCTCCTTCCTCCGGTACAAGAAAAGACAGAGGAGCCCCACCAGGTGATTACCAGTATTGACGCTGATTATCAGTCCGTTGTGGAACACGCCTTAGAAGGCCATAGCGGTGCTGTGGTTGTAATGGACGTGTGGAAGGGAAATATCCTGGCCATGGCCAGCAGTCCCAAATACGATCCGTATCTGTTGGAAAAACCGGAGGCAGATGACGCCTACCTCAATAAGGCCATGCAAAACTATCCCCCTGCTTCAGTATTTAAAATTCTCATTGCGGCGGCTGCTTTGACAGAAGGGGTGGTAAAGCCGGAGGATTCCTTTCATTGCCAGGGCGGAATTACCCTTCCTTCCGGGAGGATCGTGTCTTGCTGGGAAAAGGAAGGTCATGGTGACATTAGCTTTTCCCAGGCTTTGGCTTTTTCCTGCAATCCGGTCTTTGTAGAAACGGGGTTAAAATTAGGGGGAGAAAAGATTATGGCATATGCAAAACGGCTAGGTCTAACCGATGACACCATCATCGGATATGATCTTCCCCAGGAAACCCATCTGGACTTTAACCCTGCCGTACCTGGGGATGTGGCGAATGCCTCCATCGGAGAAAACGGCATCAGTTTGAGTCCGGTGCTTGTGGCCAAATTAATTTCCGAAGTCGCCAACGGCGGGTTGGCGGTAACTCCCCGGCTGGTGCTAAAAGTGCAGGATCATCTGGGAAAGGTCGTGAAAGAATATCCAGCGCCCCCTTCTTTTCCGGTCCTGCCGGGGCCGGTGGCAGAAAGACTTAAATCCATGCTGGCGCTGACCGTGGAATCAGGGACAGGCAAGTCCGCTCAAGTACCCGGGATCAAATGCGCCGGAAAAACCGGCTCTTCAGAAAGGGATGAGGCATGGTTTGCCGGCTTTGCCCCTGCGGATGCCCCCAGGTGGGCAGTGGTAGTCTTTATTCATAAAGGGACTTCGGGAGGGCGGGATGCGGCACCGATTTTTCAAAAGATTGTCTCCGGGTTGGCAGAGATAGAAGAAATTTTATAATTTTATCAATTTTCACCTCCAAAAAGTGTCACATTTACAAAAGATTTTTCATAAAATGTAGAACCGACGCTTTGGAGGTGGTTTCATGGGTCCTGAATGGGTAGCAATGCTATCGCTGGCTTTAATTAAGGGGTTTCATGCGCTGTTCGGGTACATCAGCAATAATGCTTTTCCCCAACCTTTATCGGAAGACGAAGAGGCAGAGTATCTCAAGAGGTATGAAGCAGGAAACGAGGATGCGCGCAACATTTTGATTGAACACAATCTGCGGCTGGTTGCCCATATTACCAAGAAATTTGAAAGTACCGGTGTGGATAAAGATGATCTGATTTCCATCGGCACCATTGGTTTAATTAAGGCCATTAACACTTTCAATTCTACCAAAGGGACTAAATTAGCCACGTATGCCGCCAGGTGCATAGAAAACGAAATATTAATGCATCTGCGCTCCACAAAAAATATGCGCAGTGAAATATCCCTTTATGATCCCATCGGGATCGATAAAGAAGGAAATGAAGTTTCTCTGATGGATGTTTTAGGAACGGAGAACGATTCTGTTGTTGACTCTGTGGAATCTTACTATGAACAGAAACAGTTGCTGGAAAAAGTGGGCACCTTGGAAAACCGGGAACGCTACGTCCTTCAATTACGATACGGCCTATGTAACGGGTTTCGCCGCACCCAAAGAGAAATTGCACGGAAACTGGGCATTTCCCGTTCTTATGTCTCCCGGATTGAAAAAAAGGCGATCCAAAAATTAATGCGGGAAATGGTCAACAGCGGAAACCATAATGTATAAGAAAAAGCGCGAGAGATCGCGTTTTTTTCGAGATCCGGATATCTTTACCGGAATCCGGAAAAACAAAAACAAAAAACCTGGGAAGGAAAATTTATTCTTTCGGCGAATGGGTAAAATAATAAAGCTGGATCTGAATATTATGCTCAAAGGCCAAAATAAAGATAGGAGCGAAAAGGTTGAAACCCAAACTTGCCCCAGACTTGTTTATTGATTCGCTGTTGGACATCCCTTTGGAAAAATTGGCCCACAGGAAGATCAAGGGAATGATTTTTGATTTGGATAATACGGTAACCGAGTGGAACAATCCCGAAATTAGAGATGACATTATTCAGTGGTTTAAAAAGTTACAAGCAACAGGCATTACCGCTTGCCTGCTTTCAAATAATAAAGGCCCCCGGGTGATGGAAGCGGCAAAAAAGTTAGGCATTCCATATGTGGCCAAAGCGACAAAACCCCGCCGCCGTGCTTTTCGTCTGGCCATTGATTTGCTCCAAACGACTCCGGAGGAAACTGTGGTCGTAGGAGACCAAATCTTTACGGATATTTTAGGCGGCAACCGGATGGGACTTTATACCATTCTGGTCTCCCCCCTCAGTAAGAGGGAGTTTATCGGTACCCGTTGTGTACGGTGTATTGAGTGGATTGCTTTGAAGAAAATCCGGAAAGAACGGTAAGGAAGACTGTTATACAAATGCGGAGTGTTGGGCAAACTTATAATAAAAAATTTTGGGGGTTGCATCGTGGACGAAACCCGAAAAATCAGTTTGTTATTTCAACATTCCGGCCGGACAAAAAATGCAGCGGAACTGCTAGTGAAAGTACGGCAGAATATTAAAGATCTGAAGGAAAACCAACCGGAATTGAAGGAATATTACCTGGCCAATGTGGGCATGTACCGTGACAGCACCGGAATACGGGTAAATCTTTACTTCATTAAGGGAGAAAAGACCGCATATGTCTCGGCAGAAAAAAGGGCTAATATTTAGCTCTTTTCTTGTATGATCATACCGCCGCAAAGAAAACCCTTTGATTTATTCTTTTAGATCATATACGGGGAGGAAAACTAAGTGCAGTTGCTAGGAATATTTGGCCATCCCATTGCCCATTCACTCTCGCCTAAAATGCATCAGGCCGCTTTGCAGGCTACCGGCCTGGCGTCAGAATATGTTTACCTGCCCTTTGATGTTGTTTCCCAGGACTTGTCTCTGGCAGTCGGTGCTTTGAGAGCTCTTCACGCCAGGGGAGTAAATGTGACTATTCCCCATAAAGAAGCGGTGATTCCTTTGTTGGATCAATTAGATTGTCAGGCCGGGGCCATCGGGGCGGTGAATGTAATTGTCAATGACAGGGGCTGGCTCACCGGATATAATACGGACGGGATCGGGTTTATCCGCGCACTGAAAGAAGAGGGAGGCGTGGACCCCGGGGGGAAAAAAATTTTGGTATTCGGAGCAGGAGGAGCAGCCCGGGCTGTCTGCGCCGCCCTGGCCACTTCCGGATCGGCAGAGATTTTGGTGGTGAATCGAACCATAGACCGGGCTGAGTCTGTGGCTGAAATGGTGAAAAGCCTGGGCACCCAGGCCGCAGCGTTGCCTTTTTCTTCCGGGAAGCTGAGGGAAGAGGTGGAAAAGGCGGACATCATCGTCAACACGACCTCAGTGGGCCTTTATCCGGCCGGGGAATCCCTGCTCACTGCATATCAAGGCTGCCTGAAGAGAAGGCACTTGGTATGTGATATTATTTATCATCCCCGGGAGACATTGATGCTTTCCCAGGCGAAAACTTACGGATGCTCTACTTTATCCGGAATGGGAATGCTGCTGTTTCAAGGTGTGGAGGCATTCAAACTGTGGACCGGGGTGGAAGCCCCGGTGGAGGTAATGAGAAAGGCTTTGGAAGAAAATCTGTGCGTAAATGGGGATAAATGACCAAATAAGCTCAGACGTTACCTGGGCTGATTTTTTTGTCTAAATAAGGCGGAAACTTCTCGCTTGGCCGGAAAGGGAAAACCTGTTCATTTGGGGAATAAGTACCAGGTTGAAAGTAAAAAGGGGAAGGTGATCCAAGTGGCCTCACTTACGATTGATCAGGTCGGTAATATTCTCCAGGTGGAGGTCAGTACGATCCGGTACTGGGAAAAAGAATTTAATGAATTTTTAAATATTAATTGTCCCAAAGGGCAAAGAGTTCGGTACACGGAAGAACATTTGGAAATTTTCGGACAGATCAAGGAACTCCTTTATAATGAACAGTACACGATTAAAGGGGCAAAAAGACGTTTGGAAATGGAGCGTACACTGACCAGCGCTTTAGGTGTGGAGCCGAATTTTAAAACTACCGTATTTTTTATGTTTTCCGCCATTATTCAGGAATTGCAAAAGACCAGAGAGGAAAGCAAAAAGCTTGCCCATCAATTGGAGCTGCTGCGCAAAGAAAAAGAAGAAGTGGAAGAAAGGCTCACGGAAGAACAGCAGAAAAGCCTGTGGAAGTTCCTGGCAAGCAAATTCGGGACATAAGAAGGCTTAAAGAGCTCGGAATTCAGGTACTTAAAAAAGCCCTCTGGGCTTTTTATTTTTTTGCAGGATTTAGATATAAATAGGAGAATTTTATCATTAAAAATTAGATCTAGACGATATTTGGGGAGAAAATGTCATGGCAAACATTAAGAAAAAGCTGGGAGACCTGCTCATTGAAAGCAGGGTCATTAATTTTGCCCAACTTCAAGAGGCCTTGCGGGTGCAGCAGCAAACCGGCGACCGTTTGGGCCGGGTTCTGGTAAATCTGGGCTATGTTTCAGAACAGGATATCGCCAATGTTTTAGAAGTGCAATTGGGCATCACCCAAATTAAACTGGGTAATATCCTGCTCCTTCCCGACACCATCAAATTGGTTCCGGACAATCTGATCCGCCAGCATCGCATTGTACCGATCAAAAAAGAAGGCAATAAATTGACGGTGGCGATGGTGGATCCCTTGAATGTGGTGATTTTAGATGATTTACAAATTGCTACGGGATGCATCATTGAACCGGTTTTAGCTACGGAAAGAGAGATTGAGTCCGCCGTGCAAAAGTTGTTCGGCTTTCAGGATTTGATCAATCAGGCCGTCCGGGAATTTGAGGTGATGCCCAGCGCCAACGTGCCCACTTTTGATTTGGACGAAATCCCTGATGATTTGACGGAGGAAGCACCTACGGTACGGATCGTGAACTCCTTATTCCAGCAGGCGATACGGGAACGGGCCAGCGATATTCATTTTGAGCCTCACGCGGAAGAGTTTCGGGTACGCTACCGGATTGACGGCGTACTGAAGGATATGATGATCCTGCCCAGACAGTCTATTGCCTCCATTCTCTCCAGAATCAAAATTATGGGCGAAATGGATATTGCGGAAAAAAGGATTCCCCTGGACGGAAGAATTCAGATTAAAATGGACCGAAAAAACATTGACCTGCGGGTTTCCACCATTCCCACCATCTTTGGGGAAAAGGCGGTTATTCGGATTCTGGACAAAAACGCTGTGGTGGTTAAGCTGGACCAATTGGGCTTTTCCCCGGACATCTTGGAAAAGTATCGCCAGCAAGTAAAACGGTCCTACGGCATGATCCTGATTACCGGACCTACCGGTTCCGGGAAAACAACCACCTTGTATTCCACCCTGAATGAAATTCTTTCTCCGGAAAAAAATATCATTACCATTGAAGATCCGGTCGAATATGTGATTGACCAGATTAATCAAATCCGAGTCAATCAAAAATCCGGACTGACATTTGCCACCGGTTTGCGGGCTATTTTGCGGCAGGATCCGGATATTATTATGGTGGGGGAAATCCGGGACAGTGAAACAGCCAGTATTGCGGTGCGGGCGGCGACGACAGGCCATATGGTTTACAGTACCCTTCATACCAATGATGCAGCGGGCGCTTTGCCCCGGCTGGTCGACATGGACGTGGAACCTTTTTTGGTCGCATCTTCCGTTGTTGCCATTGTCGCCCAGCGTTTAATACGTGTGATCTGCCCGATCTGCAAAAAACCTTACGAGTTGCCCAACGATACGCCTGAGCGGAGGTTTCTCGGCATTCGGGACGGCGTACCGGTAACCCTTTACCGGGGTACGGGATGCCAACAATGCGGAAGTACCGGGTACCGGGGGCGTATGGCGATTCAGGAGATGCTGGTGATGACCCAGCAACAGAGAAAATTGGTTCTTGCCCGGGCCCCTGCCAATGAGCTTAGGCAATCTGCCATTGAACAAGGAATGGTCACCATTACACAAGACGGCATTCAAAAGGCATTAATCGGTATTACCACCATCGACGAGATCATGCGCGTTGCTTCTACGGAAGAACTGTAAGGGGGTACCTATGGATATTAATGAAATTCTCATCAGGGCAAAACAGGCGGGAGCATCGGATACCCACCTTACCGTGGGCCGGCCTCCCGTGTTTCGCCTCCATGGTGATATCAAACCCCAGGATGCCTGGGATATTCTTACTCCGGAAGCAACGGAAAAGTTGTGCCGGCAGATGATGGACGAACGCTTCCTAGCCCTGGCGGAAAAAAACGGGGAAGTGGATTTTTCCTATGAAATTGATGGTGTCGGCCGTTACCGGGTAAATGTTTTTAAGCAAAAGGGCACTTACTCCGCTGCCATCAGAACCATTAATTCCCAAATATTAAGCTTGGAACAATTGCATTTGCCCTCTGTTTTAAACGATTTATGTAAAAAACCCCGGGGTCTGGTTCTGGTCACCGGGCCTACCGGAAGCGGCAAAACCACCACGTTGGCGGCCATGATTGATTTAATCAACCGGGAGCAGAAAAGGCATATTTTGACCCTGGAAGATCCCATTGAATTTATTCATTGCCACCGCAATTCTATCGTCAATCAAAGGGAAATCGGCAGTGATTCCATGTCTTTTGCCGGGGCCTTGAGAGCCGGCCTGCGCCAGGACCCGGATGTGATTCTGGTCGGCGAGATGCGGGACATTGAAACCATTTCCATTGCAGTAACTGCAGCGGAAACCGGCCACTTGGTTTTTGCCACCTTGCACACGTCCAGTGCAGCCCAGACGGTGGAAAGGATTGTAGATGTGTTTCCTCCTCATCAGCAAACCCAGATTAGGGTACAGTTGGCCGCTACCATCCAGGGCATTGTTTCTCAAACCTTAGTGAAGCGGGCAGATAAAGAGGGACGTATTGCCGCGGTGGAGGTTCTTATTGGGACCCCGGCGGTGCGCAACTTAATTCGGGAAGGAAAAACCCATCAAATTAATTCCATGATTCAGGCCGGAGGGCAGTATGGCATGCAAACCCTGGAGGCTTCCTTCAAAAAGCTTGTTCTCGCAGGTACTGTCAGTGCGGAGACGGCGGTAGTGCATGGCATCCATCTTAACGGATTGTTTAAAGAGAACAGTTCCCAAAATTTTGGGGAAAATTTTTAAAAAAATTGTAAAACATTGCAGGATTTTCTCATTTCATAGAGAAATAAGTATAGGTACTTCTATGAATATAATATATTGAGAAGTCTGAGTAAACTACTCGAAAGAGCAGGGCACAAAGCTATGGGTCTTCAGTCCAAGGGGACTATGATCGCCAGGCTGCATCAAAATCTTTGATGCAGCTTTTTTAATAAGCTCAGCAGGTTCTTTACATAATTTAGCATCCCTGAGGAGAAGGACAATGTCTGTTTTTTCCTATAAAGTTCGCGACCTAAGTGGGAGAGTCCTTTCGGGGACCATGGAAGCGGAAAACGAGCGCAAGGTGGTAGAATACCTGCGGAGCAGAGAATATTTCATTACCGAAATTGCTCCCCAAAGGATCCGGAACTATAACATTAACGTGCCCCGGTACTATCCCAAGGTTAAAGCGAAAGATATGGCCATGTTTTGCCGCCAGTTGGCTACCTTAATGAATGCCGGAGTGCCGATTCTGGCTTGTTTAAAGATTCTGCAAATTCAATCGGAGAACTTCCGGTTGAAGAATGCTTTGGGCCAGGTGATTTCCAACCTGGAAAGCGGAAATTCCTTCGCTAATTCCATCCGGCCCTTTCCCCATGTCTTCCCGGAAATCTTGGTCAGCATGGTGGAAACGGGGGAAATCAGCGGCGCTTTGGACGAAGTGATGGACCGGCTGGCAAGCCATTTTGAGCGGGAACATGAGATCCGGGAAAAAACCAAATCCGCCATGACCTATCCCATTGTAATTATGGTGGTTTCCACCATTGCCATTACCTTTATGCTGGTATTTATGCTGCCGAAAATTATCGGCATGATGCCCGATACGGGAGAACCGCTGCCTCTGCCCACGAGAATGGTTTTAGGAGTAAGCGACGCCATGCGCCATTTTTGGTGGCTCATTATAGTTGTCCTGATCGGGGTTTTTTTGGGATTAAGAAAAACGGTGGGTTTAAAAAATATTAAAGAGCTGTTAGATGCCTTAAGTTTGAAGGTTCCTATTTTTGGAAAGCTGATTTGCCAAATGATCGTCAGTCGGTTTGCCCGCTCCTTGGGTACCATGTTAAAGTCCGGCGTGGGCATTCTGGATGCCCTGGGAACAGTACAGCGGACTCTGGGCAATAAGGTAATGGCCAAGGAAATAGAGCTGGCCCGGGAAAGTATTCTCCGGGGCAAAGGGATTGCTGATCCCTTAGAAGATTCCAGGTATTTTCCTCCTATTGCGGTGCAGATGATTGCCATCGGAGAGGAAAGCGGTGCTCTGGATACTCTTTTAGAAAAAGTAGCCGTGTTTTATGACCGGGAAGTGGACAACATGTTGTCCAGGCTTTCTACCATGGTGGAACCAATAATGATTGTGGGATTAGGCCTGATTTTGGGATTTATTATTATTGCCATGATGTTGCCATTACTTACCATCATGACAACAGTACCGCAGTAAGAAAAATAACGAACAACAAAAAGGGTGATGCATGGTGCTGAGGATACTCAAAAAAAGAATTAATAATGAACGTGGCTTTACCCTGATTGAATTAATGGTAGTGCTAATGATATTAGGAATCCTGGTATCCATTGCCATTCCCCGTTTTACGAACAAAATACCCGAAGCCCAGAAAGTGAAAACTAAGGCTGACCTTACCATTATTCAAAATGCAGTAGATTTATATTATTTGGATTTTGGTGAGTATCCTACCGAAACAAGTCAGTTAGTGGAGGAAGGTTATCTCGCTAAGGATCCTGTAAAAGTAAATAGCGAAGAACATTATACGATTGATCCTGATGACGGGATTGTATCTGAATAAGACATTAATTTTGATCGAACTGTTAAATCTAAAAAGGGGTTATCTTTTGCCAGGCAAATTGACTGGCAGAACATTAGATATTATTTTTTGAGGTCTTAGAAATTTTAAAAAGGAGGTGAAAACATGTTACAGAAAATCCGAAAAATGATCCAAAATGAAAAAGGATTTACCCTTATTGAGTTAATGGTGGTGGTCGTTATTCTTGGCATTCTGGCAGCAATTGCTATTCCTCGTTTTACCGATAAGAGTGCTCAGGCTGAAAAAGCCAGAGAAGCTGCGGACATTAAAATAATACAAAATGCGGTAGACTTGTATTATTTTGACAACAAAGCGTATCCTGGTACTTTGGATGGAGACACTACTCCTACTGATCTTGACAATTTAGTTCCTAAATATCTGCAGGCCGTGCCAGACGATATTACTTCGATTGATTTTGGAGAAGATGGTGTAGTTCAAGCTATTACATACAAAGATTAAGAGTTTCATGACAGGGCCATATGGCCCTGTCATACCCCTACTTTTGAGGTGAACAATGGAATTTTTTATCCTTTTTATTTTTGGATTAATCATAGGAAGTTTTCTTAATGTTTGCATCAGCCGGATTCCCCGGGGAGAATCGATTGTTTTTCCGCCCAGCCGTTGCGAAGCATGTGGCACGAATCTAAAGCCCTTTGACCTGGTTCCAGTAGCCAGTTTTTTGTTATTAAGGGGCAAATGCCGCTACTGTGGGTGTAGGCTTTCCTGGCGCTATCCGGGTATAGAAGTGCTGACCGGAGTACTTTTTATCCTTTTATATCAGAATTTTGGAGTTGCGAAAAACCTGATTCCTGCTCTCTTTTTGATAAGTCTTTTGATCATAGTTTCTTTTATTGACATGGATCATTACCGTATTCCCGACCTTTTAATCATTTTTGGATTAGGGACGGGGATCGTGTTTCAGATATTGATTCCGTCTATAAGATTTAGCGATTCTCTTCTCGGCCTAATCGTAGGCGGTGGCATCCTCTTTACGCTTGCTCTAGTCAGCCGAGGGGGCATGGGCGGGGGAGACATAAAACTGGGTGGATTAATCGGCTTTTTCCTGGGATGGAGATTTATCCTGCTGTCCTTGTTTCTGGCTGCCTTATTGGCATCTATCATCGGTTTGGCTTTGATGCTAGTCAAGAAAAAGTCCCGGAAGGACCCTATTCCTTTTGGTCCCTTTTTATCTTTGGGGGCCATAATATCTGTACTCTGGGGAAATGATCTTATTTTATGGTACGTAAATAGTTTTTTCCAATAAGCGAATATTCAAGTCTGGCGGAAACGTTGAGGGTGCAAAATGCCGTTAATTGAAGTAGAACGTAAAACAAATGTGGTCTTATTATTATTAATGTCTATTCTGGGATTGACAGCGGTTTTCCAGGCCGGCTACAGTCATGAAATGGTCTACTATTCTTATTTAGTAGTAGTTCCCTTGACCATGTATTATTTGCTTAAAGGCATCCCTAGCAATTCTTTTTCTGTAGTGCTGCATTTGCCCATACTTTGTTTTTTGTTTTTCAGTGCCATTTCTTTAATATGGACCATTAATATTAATGAGTCGCTAGGGGAACTATATAAGCTTGTTTTCTATCTCCTCCTTTATTATCTGGCCGGAGCCTATCTGAAAGAAAAAGATGTGGAAAAACTGGTAGCGGCTGTATTGATTATCGGGACATTTATAGCCCTTTTAGGAATTTTACTATTTTTATTGGTCCATTCTCGCCGCATCATTTCCGTGTTTAACAATCCCAACCCTTTTGGCATGTATTTGGCGATGCTAAGTTTGGCCGGAATAGGTATTTATCTCCATGGGGCGAAAAACAGATGGCTGGCAGTCTCTTTGGTCATCATTACGGATGCGCTGGTACTAACCGGTTCCCGGGGATCCCTCCTGGCTTATGCCATTGCCTTTCCCATTTTATTACTATTTGTTCCCAGGGAACAGCTTTTTGGTAAATGTCAAAAAGCCTTCCTTTTATTTTTCGTGGTAGCTATCAGTACTTTTATTATCAGCTCTGTGGCGCCTTGGCTCCAAAATCTTGGGTTGAATTTCAATTTTTTGAATCAACTAGTTATCCGGGACAGTTCTCTGGAATCCACTTCCGTAGTGGGCCGCTTGGCCTTCTGGAAAGTCGCCTGGAACATGATTATGGCCCGTCCTTTTACAGGATTTGGGCTAGGTACATATCACATAGCCTATAATTCTTTTCGTAATGATGACAAATGGTGGGCCTTGTTTGCCCATAACAATTACCTCCAGATTTGGGCGGAAACCGGGATATTTACACTTCTTTCTTTTTTAGCTTTTTTCTTTCTTTTTTATCTGTTTGCCGTTAGCCAGATAAAGGCTGTTCGAAAAACCGGGATTTACCAGGGCATTCTTGCTGCCGGCTTCGCTTTTTTATTGCATACTTTTGTGGATTTTACCTGGAATATACCTACGGTAACCATTTTGTTTTGGACATTCCTGGGTTGTGTTACTGCTCTTCAGTCTCCAGAGCACCACTATTTTGCGGAGGGGAGAAGGCATCCTTCCCATTGTCTTGCGGCTGCCTTGATTTTTATCTTTCTTTTGGGCAGCGGACAACAATTGCTAGCTTATCGTGTGGCCCTACTGGGAGAAAAAGCCCAGGATGCAGGCGAACATCAGGAAGCAATAAATCAGTATCAACTGGCCTGTAGGATATTTCCTTACCGGGCCGAGTATTTCGGTAAACAATCAGAAAATTATTATGATCTTTATTTAGAATCAAAAGATCCGGTCTTACTAGACCAAGCAGTTAATTTGCGTCAGAAAGCGATTAATCTGAGTCCTTATGAGTACGAAAACTACGGAATTTTAGGCCGAATCCTGTGGGATGAAGGACGAAGAGACGAGGCTGAAAAATATTTGCGTCAGGCGGTGCATTTGGGCGGCTTTACTCCTACGCCTTTCCTTAATCTAGGGTACTTTTATCTCTCTCAGGAGAAATTTGCGGAGGCGGAAAGGGTGTTGAGTCAAGGTTTAGCACAAAGTATTTTTGCTTATAGGAATGCTCCCGGTTCAGGAGAGAAGACACGGGTTACTGAAGCGCAGGTGCAAATGCACTTAGGTCTGGCCATAATTTATCATAGTCAAGAACTGTATAACAAGGAGAAAGAACAACTTCAATCCATATTGAGGCTGGATCCCCACAATTCCGTAGCCCAGCGCCAACTCGATAAATTTCAGCAGGAATAATGGGCGAGAGGAAAACTTTCTTTTTTTGTCGAATAATAAAGGTTAATTATTAGGTTGTTGAGGATTTTATCATGAAAAAAAAATTATTTAACGAAAAAGGTTTTACTTTTTTAGAAATGTTAATTGTGATTATTATTCTTGGGATTCTTGTAACGATCGCTTACCCGAAATTTGAAAAAGAAAAAGCCCGGTGGGAATTAAATATGGCAGCCAGACAGATGGTCAGTGATATTCGGCTGTGGCAGCAAAAGGCAATTGTGGAACAAAAAATTTTTACCTTATTGATAAATAGAGAGGAGAAGATATACCACATAAAGGAAAAGGAAAGTAATACAATAAAGTACACAGGTGATCTAAGCAATTTGATTGAGTCTGTCAATTTCACGACTAATTTTAATATTATTGATCTTTATCCTGACGGAACTACTAATAAAGCGGGACATTTTACATTAACAAACAAATTTGGCGCTAGGAAGTATGTGATAATCTTGAATACTACGGGACGGGTACGGATTTCCGACACAGCCTCGTAAGAAAATTTCCCCCGGGTTATTTGGAGGTAATGTATATGTCTTGTAAAAATGAGGATGGTTTCACTTTTTTGGAAGTAGTTCTTTCCCTTCTTATTATCGGCATAATCCTGGTTCCTATGTTAAATTTGTTTTACGGAAGCCAGCAACGTTCTGACAGGTCTACTGAAACAACAATTGCCGTTAACCTTGCCCAAGAAATAATGGAAGAGAAGGTGGCACAAGATCCCGCTGTAATTGAGGCAAACCCCGATTCTTGGGCAGAATTTGAAGATAATCCAGGCTATTTTTACCAGGTGGAAGTTACTAAAAATAACGAGTTGTTGAACCTATACACCATTGATATCAGAGTGCAATACCGGGTCGGAGGAATCACTCAAAATCTTGAAATATCAACCTACTCAGCTGGTAGATAGGTGGAAATACCATGAAAAATGATCAAGGGTTTACCTTAATTGAAACGATTATGGCCATGGCGTTATTGGGATTAGTTCTTATTACCGCATACAGTTTTATGTTTTCCGGTTTAAAGTCCTGGACCCATGGAGAGGATCATATAGATGTCATGCAAAATCTGCGTGCTGGAATGGATTTAATGATTCGCGAAATCCGTATGGCCGATGCAGTTAAGACAGCGGGAAGCGATAAGATCGTAATCACGGTACCGAACACAACCTTTTCCGCTTGGGTAGATATTTGTTACAGAATTAATGGCAACGAATTAGAAAAACAAAGAGGGTCGGATGGGTTTCAGCCGGTAGTCAGCAGGATCAGTGGCCTTTCTTTTGCGTATGATCCTGAGCCAGATCCCAATCATCCGGAGGTCCCTATTAAGACTGTAACGATAACTATGACAGGGAAGAAAAGTAACGGCAGTTTAATCACCCTCAAATCCAAAGTGTCGTTAAGATCTGTCAATTAATGAGACGGGGAGCATGAAAGATGAACGATAAAGGGTCCACCCTGGTGGTAGTAGTGTTTACTATGTTAATTGTGCTTTTCCTTGGTACAGGTCTTCTGGAGATTTCCACCATGGATTTCATGATGTCTAATAACCAGGTAGATGCAATCAAAGCGTATTATATTGCTGAAGCTGGGATGAATAAAGCAATTGCAGCATTGCGTCATGATCAAGTAACCCAGAGTACGATACTTGGGTTAAAGGAGAGCAATCTCCCTTATACGCTCCCTTTAGGGGAAGATTTTGGGGCTACTGAAAATCATGAGGGGAATTTTTCGATTATGGTGACGAAACTAGGTTTAGATCCTGGAAATAAATGGCGCAAACTTATCTTATCCTCTACCGGTAAATATGACAAGGCAAAACGAGTAATATTATCTGAGGTGCAAATGAATATTGGCGGCGGCGTATCTCCCTTTTTATCATCGGGAGTCGCTGTGATCTCTGATGGTAAAGTAACAACAAATAATGAATGTAAAATTACGGGAAATGTCTATGCAAAAGGCAATATTGATATTGGCTCCAGTAAAGCACGAATTAATGGAAGTGTTTTTGGGTACGGAGATTCTACTAGAATAGGCAGTAATGACCGAATTACGGGAGACTTAATGAGTTCTGGTACAGTCAATCTTGATTCACCAACTTTTATAGATGGTGATTTATTGGGCAGCGTGAAAGTAAGTATTAACTCGTATTCCCATATTGGTGGAGATGTGCAAAGCCAAAATATTGATGATTCCGGTTCCGATTGTATTGTTGAAGGTAATTTGTACGGAATTCAAAATGTAAAAACTGGTTCAAATTGGAATGTCTCCAAAGACCTTTTTAGTTCCGGCACTGTGACCACAGGAAGTTCTTCTACAATTCAAGGAAATCTGTATGGGAAAAGGGATATTTCATTAGGATCAGGTACCCATATCGGTGGTAATATCCAGGGGAAACAGTTAGTAACTTTAAATTCTAATGCCTATACTGATAAAAATTTATATGGTCAGAGCAACGTTACATTGGAAAGTTCTGCGAAGGTTACCGGCGATTTATTGAGCAGCGGTAATGTTACGTTAAAAAGTTCCGCGAAGGTCATCCAAAACTTGTATAGTAGTCAGAATATTTTCTTAGAATCAAGTGCCAAGGCTAACGGAGGAATTCAGGGGGAGGGAACCGTCAGTCTGGGATCCTCCGCCGGTACAGAAGGAAGTATTTTTGCACGGGGTGGAATTAGCATAGGTAGTTCCGGTAGCGTGCTGGGTGATATGGTTAGTTATGGTGATATTGAACTAAAATCAAGTAATGCCACAGTCCACGGAGATGTATTTGGATTAGGAAGTAATAAAAGTATTTACGTAAGATCAGATGGGATAGTCAAGGGCACAACGGTTAGCCACGGTAGTCTGTCATCAGAGTGGCATGCTACTTTTGGTAACGATGTTTACGGAAAAACAGTAAGTTTGGGTGGAGGAAACGCTGTTTCAGGAAATATACATTATGTTCAGCCTCCCTGCAGTTATCCACGTGACTTCCCCGCAAATAAAATCAAGCAAATTGAGGAAAGCGAATTCCCCCAGGCCCCGGATTTTCCCAGCTTTCCAAGTTTCCCGGGTTTTCCTGAACCTTCTGCTTTATTTAATATTTTAACTACTCCGCCATTTCCGGGGATTCCGCAAGTTACTCCGGAACAGTATCAAGAGGAATCAACAAAGATAACACAGGAAAATATCAACCTATCAAATTTAAGCAGTGGAGTATATTATGTGGATAATAGTGTATCAAATGTAAATGTTTCCGGAGCATATACCGGTGTTATTACTATCGTATCAAAAGGAAAGATTACTGTTACCGGTAATATTACAACAGAAGATCATCAGGCAAATGGATTAATGCTATTATCATTTAAAGAAATTTATTTTAACTGGAATATTACGGCGGGAGATGCTCTGTTTTTCTGCGTGCCCTACAATGGCTCTAATGGACAAATTACTACCAGTAGTAGTTGTAAGCTTCAAGGAGGGGTCATTGCCGGGAATTTTACTTTGGGAAGCAGTAGTGAGTTGATTTGTGATGACAGTATCAGCCAGAAATTTGGTATCGGCAGTTCAGGAATTAGCTCTGTTGTTGTCAATCATTGGAGTGAAAGTACTAACTAATAGCAGATAAGCTTGCATGAAAGGACAAAAACAATGCGAAAAAAGATTAGTGGATGGTTTAGGAGTACATTTAGAAATAAAAAAGAAAGTTTCATGGGGATTGATATCGGCTCCCGTGATATCAAGTTGGTGGAAATGGCTGGAGGACCGCTGCCTCAAATTGCAGCCATGGGCCGTATTGCCACCCCACCCGGTGCTCTTGACGACGGTGCGATTTTGCAAGTGGAACCAGTGGTCAACGCCATTAGGACCGTCATGGAGCAGGCCGGAAATAAATCGAGAAAGGCGGTCACGATTATTTCCGGGAGAAATGTCATTACCCGGTTCATTAAGCTTCCCAAAATGAGTCCGAAAGAGGTAGCTTCCACATTAAAGTGGGAAGCAGATAAGTATATCCCTCTTTCCGCTGGAACGGATATGATTGTCGATCATCTCATTCTAGGGAATGTGGAAGAAGAGATCAATCCCCAGATTAACGTTCTTTTGGTGGGAGTTCCTCGAAAACTAGTTTACCAGGTTTATGAAACCTTTTCCAAGGCAGGTTTGGAATTGTTAGCCGTAGAAATTGAGCCTTTGTCTCTCTGGCGCAGCATCGGCACTACTACGGCAACAAGAACCGGGTCTCAGGCAATTCGAGAAGAAGGTTTTATTAGTCTGGATATTGGAGCCAAGGCATCCAATTTAGCAATTTTTCAAGGAGATGAATTGATTTTTTCCCGGTATCTTCCTATGGCCGGGGATGGGATTACAAACGCTGTTTCCCTGGCGACAAGCCTGGAGTTTAATGCGGCTCAGGTAATTAAGGAAAGGGACGGGGAATTGTTATTGGGGCAAACCGTAGAACAGGCTCCCCCCGATAAAGTTATTCTGGACAAAGCCCTGAAAGAAAGCCTTCTGCCGTTGGCCGGCGAGATCCGGAGATCCATTGACTTTTACCGGTCCCAGTATAAAAGGGATGAGCCCAAAGTACTGATTATTTCGGGAGGAACGGCTAAAATGAAGGGATTACCTGCTTTTCTTCAGGCTGAATTGGGGATACCTGTTTCGTTAGGACTGCAGCATATTGCCATCAAAGAGCACTTGACCGACAAAAAGTCAAAAGAAGTGAAAAACATGGACCCTGCTTTTGCAGTGGCAGTAGGTTTAGCTCTTCGGGAGGTTGAGTAATGAAAAAAAACATTAACCTGCTTCCTGTTGAACTACAAAAAAAGGCCTCTGTGAAAACACAGAGAAATCTGTTGATGATGCTGGCCGGACTGATTGCTTGTACTGTGCTGATTGTTTTTACAGGTTTTTTTGCCTGGATTAAGATTTGTGAATACAGATTGGCCCATTTAGACCAAAGCATCGCGACGATTATGCCCAAAGACGCTCTGGAAAAGAGCTATCAGCAAGAAAACCTCCAAATGGAAAAAGATTTGCAGAATTTGGAGCAGATCCAGGAAGGTAGAATTGATTGGACAACCATTCTGCAAGATATGAATAACCATCTGCCTCGTGATATGTGGATTACCGGCTTTTCCAGCCAAGGCGGCAAAGTCAGTATTACCGGTTTAACCGCGGATGTTTCCGAGATTGGTGTTTTTATCTATGAATTAAACCAGTTGGCCTACTTTTCCGATCTATCTTTAGGAAAAACTGGTGAAGTAACTGCAGGGAACCTTACATTAAATGAGTTCTCTATTGTCGGAACACTGGTCAAAGGAAGTGAGTGAATAAAATGCTGGAAAAGCTGTCTATCAGAGAAAGAAATTTACTGGCTGTATTACTGGTGGCCATTTTGCTGGGAATCGTCTATTTTGGCCTGATTAAACATTTGTATCCCCAATACCACCAGGTAACAGAAGAATTATCGATTAAACGGCAGCGTTTGATAGAAATTAGTGAGAGGGTTAATCTTTTAAGTAATTTGCAAAGCAAAAACAAAGAGTTGAAGAATAAACTCCAAACTCTCACCGAGTCCTTTAATAAGGAAGTCAGGAACGGGGTTAACTATTACTGGGTAGGGAAACACGCGGTCGATAATAACGTAATTATTAGTGAAATTATTCCTCAGTCCGTGATTGACAAAGGGCAATATTTGGAAATTCCTTTAAAAATTACGGTCCGGGGCCAGTATCCCAATGTGTTGAAGTTTATTGAACAGGTTGAAAAAGAGATGCCCAATACATCTGAGGTAAGAGCTTTGGACCTGCATCCGGTGGGTTGGGAAGCATTAGCTGCCGCGGACAACAAAGAAACGGCAGAAAAGAGTGAGGATAACCTTGCGGGACAGGTTTCCCAAGTTAATTCGCTTTTAAAGAAAGCTGCCAATCCGGAAAAGCAACAGCAAAACCAGTCACCTCAAATGTCTCCTTTAGAAAAACTTATTTCGGACAAGAATCCGGACGTAACGGCGAAAATTGACATGGTTACCTATGCAGTCAAGTCACCGGAAGTTATTGAAATAGCGAAAGAAAAACCGCTGGGCCGGTGGGATGCCTTTTCCCCAACTGTGGATGTTCCCGTTGTGGAGCCTACCCCGCCTCAAGAAGGGGAGACTGGAGAGTTCCCATATGACGAAGGTGATCTAGGTTCTCTGGGTGAGGTTTCCGGGGGTAATAGCGGTACCCCTGATGAAGGTGACAACGCTGGTGAGGAAACGGAGAAACCTCCTGTTCCCGAAGTAATTACTACGGAAACCGGTGATTACAGTTTTCCTGTGCGAGAAAATAACCCGGTTGAGGAGGAAGGCTCAGATGAGAAATAAAGCCGGTTTATTGGGTTTATTGTTAATACTGATCCTCATGGTATGGCACTCTATTTCCTTTGCTGCCGAGGTTTTTACCACAAAAAGCATTCCCGTTACCTACCGGGGGATTAAAATTATTGTTAATGGTAAACAAATCCCTGGAGAAGAACCATTAGTCTTAGACAACAAGGGGATCATCATGGTTCCGGTACGGACCGTGGCAGAGGCAACAGGCAAGCAGGTGGTATGGGATGAAAAGGTCAATACGATTTACATCGGGAATCTATCTTCCCAAGCCCAAACACCTAAGTCAAGCGCCAAAACAGGAACCCCTCAACCAAAACAAGGGCAGATTATTCCGGTTACTTACCGTAATATTAGAATCATGGCCGGAGGGAAAATTATCAGCGGGGAAGAACCCTTTATTATGGACCGTACCGGAACTGTGATGGTGCCTGTGCGTACCGTGTCGGAAGCACTGGGAAAATCTGTGGTTTGGGACCCGAAAAAAAATACTCTTACCATTAGTGCGGGAGGTGTTGCTTCCACATCGGCTGGGGTCGCGCAAGATAAAACGGCATCATTTTCCCGCCTGGAGGACATGATGGTGTTGCGCAATGTGGGACCCTTTTTCCGGCAAACGGACAAGCCATTTATGATCGCAGCCGGAGCCCACTCCCATGGTTTAGGCGTTCGCTTAACAGGTGGACATGCAGAAGTGGTGATTCGCACCAACGGAAAATACAAAGCCATTGAAGGGTGGCTGGGTGTAGATGACGAAACCAAAAATTCTAATGGTGCCTTCTTTTTTTCCATACAAACTGATAATAAAGAGGTTCCCAGCTTTTATGAAATAAATGGCGGCGCTGAAAAAATCAAAGGAAACGTCCCTGATTTTACTCTTGAAGAACCCAAAGACCTAAATGGACCTATAGACGAGGAGGCCGACGAAGAGGAGGATATTCACAAGGTGACTTATCCCGTAAACACAGATCTGTTAGAAAAAACGCCGGTATTCGTAAGTGGTCCGATTCTGCCGGCATCTTATCCCCGGTATATCAGTCCTACCGTAACGGACATTAGCGGTGCTCTCACCGTAACACTCACGGTGACTTGGGTAGCGGGATCAGAAGGAGATTATCCTGATCTTACAGCAGTCTTAGCCGACTTTAAATTCATCAAACAGTAGTATTGTAAAAAAAGCCCAAAAAACAAGCAGGTCCGAAAAAAAACCTGCTTGTTTCCTTTTTTAAGGTAACTTTAGTCGATTTCGATTTTGGTTCCTTTTTTTGCTTCCGGCTCCATTTTGGGCAGAACGACTGTGAGAACACCGTTTTCATATTTGGCACCCACCGCTTGTTTGTTGATATTTCTTACTAAAAAGCTGCGCGTCAGGGAGCCGAATCGGCGTTCTCTCCGCAGGTAATGCTCCCCTTTCTCCTCAGTTTCTTGATTCTTTTCCGCTGCAATCGTCAGGCGGTCTTCATCCAGATCAATGCTAATTTCTTCTTTACGGTAGCCGGGCAGTTCCGCTTCAATCACATATTCCTTTTCATTTTCGCTGATATCCACCTTGAGTTGATTGCTGGAATAAAAAGGCAGTTGGTCATTGAAGATGTTTTCGAAAAAATTGTCCAGTTTAAAAGGGTCCTCAAACTTTCCTACCAACGCGTTCTTTTTCCCATAGGGGGTTAATCCGAACATTTTCCTCGCCTCCTAAAAAATTTATATTTCTGACCTTCTTTGACCATATCATAACATAAACAAAAAAATATTCAAATCGGAAATTTGACCATCTCTGATCAATAGGTGGGAAAGAGCCAAAATAGATCTAAAAAGGTATTTCACACAAGTTTTTTCATTTAAAATCGCTTATTTTCACAACAGCCTGACCTATGCTGTTAGTTAGATCCGGATCCTTAAAACTGTGCTCACGTATCCCGGGATTTGCCCGGTAAAATTTTGCTCCCTTGGCCGGCAATTGACAAACCAAAAATTTCCGGTCATAATAAAGTAACACGTGAAATCGGCGTGTTTCTTATTGTTTAAATCATTTTATACTTTAGGAGGCAGGCTATGCGATATTTGACGGCAGGCGAATCTCATGGACCGGCTTTAACAGCTGTGATTGAAGGTATTCCGGCAAATTTACCGCTGGCGCCCGATCTGATAAATGGAGAACTGGCCAGGCGCCAAATGGGATACGGACGGGGGGGCCGTATGTTAATTGAAAAGGATCAAGTGGAAATATTGTCAGGAATACGTAACGGATCAACCTTAGGTAGTCCTATTACCTTGCAGATCAGAAACCGTGACTGGATAAACTGGGAAAAAATTATGAGTCCGCTTTCCGGGGCAGAAATAGAAATAAAAAAAATTACCCGGCCTCGTCCCGGTCATGCCGATCTATCTGGGAGCATAAAATATCAGCAGGGTGATATGCGCAATATTCTGGAAAGGTCAAGTGCCCGGGAAACTGCGGCCAGAGTCGCTGTAGGAGCGATAGCAAAAGGGTTGCTTCGGGAAATCGGGGTGTTTGTTTGGGGGCATGTCGTGGCTTTAGGAAATGTCCAGACAGGAAAAACAATACCTGATGGGGAACCCAGCGAGTTTTTTAACCAGGTTGAAAAGTCTCCTGTTCGATGTGGTGATCCGGAAACCTCTCACAAAATGATGTTTGCTATTGATCAGGCGAAAGCCACGGGAGATACCTTAGGGGGAATTTTTGAGATTATGATCGCAGGGATACCAATAGGTTTAGGAAGTCATGTTCACTGGGATCGAAAACTAGATGGTCGTTTAGCCTGTGCCTTGATGAGTATTCAGGGAATTAAGGGTGTGGAAATAGGATTAGGCTTTCAATCAGCACGCCTTCCTGGCTCTCAAGTTCACGATGAAATCGGTTATTCGCAGGCCAAAGGCCTTTATAGAATGACCAACCGGGCAGGAGGTATTGAGGGCGGCATGTCCAATGGTGAGCCCATAGTTCTACGCGGGGCGATGAAGCCGATCCCGACTTTGATCAAGCCCCTAAATACTGTGGATATGGAAAATAAATGTCCGGTACAAGCACAGGTGGAACGATCAGACGTTTGTGCTGTTCCTGCCGCGTCTGTGATAGGAGAGGCAGTGACCGCATGGGAAATAGCCCAATTGGTATTGGAAAAATTTGGAGGGGACACCATGGCCGAACTAAAAGAAAGGATGGAAGAATACAGAAAATACGTAAAGCAGGTGTGATTGTATGCAAAATGTGGTACTGATAGGTTTAATGGGTACGGGGAAAAGTGCCGTAGGCCGGGTTGTTGCCCGTTTACTCCATTATGAATTTGTAGATACGGATCAAATGGTTGAAGAAGTAACCGGCTTGCCCATCAAAGAAATATTTCGGAAGTACGGAGAAACCCGGTTTCGGTCAGAAGAAGCGCTGGCAATCAGTAAAATAGCAGATAAAGAAAACATGGTGATCGCAACTGGCGGGGGAGCACTGATAGGCCCCCGGAATGTGGAATTATTGAAAAGGAAAGGTTATTTTGTTTTGCTTACTGCGGATCCGGAAGTAATATTTGAACGAGTTTCACGAAAAAATAACAGACCCTTGCTGGCTAGGGGCAGGAATTTAGAATACATTAAGCAGCTCCTGCAAGACAGAGGACCCTGTTATTCCCAATGTGCCGATCTGATCATTGACACCTCTCGTTTGGATATTGCAGATGCCGCCGAAAAAATAGTCCACATGGCAAGGGAAGAAGGTCTTCATGAAAAAAGTTAAAGTTTCTTTGACAACACGCAGCTATTGCATCTTAGTGGGATCAGGTACTCTGAACAGCCTGGCTGAGGAACTGGCCAAATTAGGACTTAAGGGTAAGGTCCTGATGGTGACCAATACCACAGTGGAGCCTTTGTACGGAAAGATTCTCATCGATGAACTAACCAGCTCAGGATATGCGGTTTCTTCCCTCGTGCTACCTGATGGAGAGAATTTTAAGAGTCTAGAAACAACTGCCCAAATTTATGATGCTATTCTGGAAGCGGGATTGGATCGCCAAGGGATTATTTTAGCTTTGGGCGGAGGGGTCATAGGGGATATGGCCGGTTTTGCTGCGGCAACTTATATGAGAGGAATTAATTTTGTTCAGGTGCCTACCACATTATTAGCTCAAGTGGATGCCAGTGTGGGGGGCAAGGTGGCGGTAAACCATCCCAGAGGGAAAAACTTGATTGGATCTTTTTACCAGCCGAGTCTGGTTTTCATTGATACTGCCACGCTGGATACTCTGCCGGTGAGAGAAATATTATCCGGGTTATCCGAAGTGATCAAGTACGGCATCATTACGGATCCGGAACTTTTTTCCTATCTTGAAGTGAATGTAATTGCTCGTGGAATAAGGGGAAAAGAATTTTTTATTGATATTGTGGAAAAATCGTGTGCTATTAAAGCTAAGGTGGTAAGCAGAGATGAACGAGAAGAAAATGTGCGGGCCATTTTGAATTTTGGACATACCATTGGTCACGGTATAGAAGCGGCTACACATTATCAGGTTTTTCGTCATGGAGAGGCGGTTGCCATCGGTATGATGGGAGCAGCCTGCATCTCCCGGGAAATGGGATTAATTTCTGCTCCTGAGGTTGAGCGCATCAGAAGCCTAATTATTTCCGTAGGGTTGCCCGTTTATTTTTCCGGGATAGCCTGGGAGGAAATCTGGTATCATATGCAAGCGGATAAAAAGGCGAAAGACGGAAATATTAACTTTATTCTCCCCACATCCATCGGTTCTGTGGTGATTTCTCCAGTGGATCCTCACACTATCCGAAAAGTGGTAGAGTCAGAATTAATCCGGTAAAATTCTGCTGTTTTTTGAAAGGAATGTTTGCGGAATGCTTTCGAAAAATGAATTGGAAAAAATTCTTGATGCTGCTTTAGAAGAAGGAGGCGACTTCGCAGAGATCTTTGTGGAAAAGAAATTTACCACCGGAATCGGCTGTGAAGATAATCGTATTGAACAGGTTGACTCAGGAGTTGACCTGGGTGCCGGAATGCGGGTGATCAAAGGTGATACCACTTCGTATGCCTATACAAACGATCTCTCTCTTCATGGGCTAATGCAGGTAGCGAATATCGCCTCCCGGGCGGCAGCCGGTTCGCGACAAGGGACTCCGGTAAAAATAACTAAGCGTTTTCCTCAATTTGATTTTGACATTGAATTACCGCCTGATATGGTTCCCGTTGCGAACAAAGTGGAACAAGTAGAACGGGCGAATCGAGCCGCCCGACGAGTGGATGAAAGAATCAAGCAGGTTTCCGTAGGATTAGGCGATGTGATTCAGGATGTAGTCATGGCAAATTCCGATGGGATCTATGTGGAAGACAAGAGAATTCGGACCCGTTTCGTTGTCAATGCGGTAGGCTCTGCAGCCGGTCAGATTCAAACCGGTTTTGAGTCGTTAGGGGGAACTCAGGGTTTTGAAATTTTTCGCCGTTACTCCACAGAAGAATTGGCAGAGGCAGCTAGCCGCAGGGCACTTTTGTTGTTGGAAGCGGCCCCTGCCCCGGCTGGTAAGATGCCCGTCGTTATGTCAGCTGAAGCTGGTGGTACCATGGTTCACGAAGCATGCGGTCACGGATTGGAAGCAGACTTAGTGCAAAAAAAGCTTTCGGTTTATGGGGAAAAAATTGGACAGCAGGTGGCTTCTCCCCTGGTGACAGTGGTTGATGATGCTACAATCAAAGGAAAGTATGGCACTCTCCGTTTTGATGATGAAGGCAATCCTGGTCAAAAGAAAACATTGATTGACAAAGGAATCCTTAAAGGCTTTATGTATGATAATTTAACTGCCAAAAAAAGCCAAAGACCACCTACAGGAAACGGACGCCGAGAATCGTTCAAGGATAAACCGATTCCCCGCATGACAAATACCTATATTGCACCTGGTAAGGACGATCCGGAAAAAATTATCCAGAACACAACATACGGGTTGCTGGTGCGCAAAATGGGAGGTGGTCAGGTTAATACTACAAATGGTGATTTTGTTTTTGATGTGGCTGAGGGTTATATGATTCAGGATGGTGAGGTAACGAACCCTGTCCGGGGTGCTACCCTGACAGGAAACGGCCCTGAAACATTGACCTTAGTAGATAGGATAGGGAAAGATCTAGGGTTTGCTATCGGAACCTGCGGAAAAGATGGGCAGGGGGTTCCGGTATCCGATGCCCAGCCTACGATTCGGATAAAAGAGATGATTGTCGGGGGCACAGTTCATGTTTCCCCTTCATCCCATATGATCAGGCGGCTATAAAGAACTCTTATAAATTACGAACTTACGTCAAAGCGCGGCAATATGCCGCGCTTTTTCTGATGCGCCGGGCATGGGTGCAGTCTAACGGTATAAGTCCCGAGTGCGGAAAATCTGCACGCCGCTGTCTTCTACCAACCACTTAATCGAGAATAACGATGGCAGCGTTCAGTATCTAGAATTGACTTTAAAATATCTAACTTATAGACTTAATAATATAAAAGCAAAGAAAAATTTAGACAAAATAAAAAAATTGAATATGCCGTGCAAATGCCATTTTAGGGGAATCGGAATAAAAAGGTAACTAGAAACATTATAAATAATAAAATTAAAGGAGAGATAAGTAATGACACTTAAACAAGGTAACATGGGTACACAAGTGGAATGGGAAATCAGGGATCATATTGGAATTATTCGCTATAATAATCCACCTCTCAACATCAATTCCACCGAAATGGTGGCCCTTTTCCAGGAAGCATGCGATGTGATGGACAAGGACAAGGATGTGCGCGTCTTGGTCCTCTGTGCTAACGGACGCGCCTTTTGCGCCGGATCCAATTTGGGACAGATCATTAAGCAGATGAACGATGGCATTTATGTCAATGTGAAGATGAAGCATAGTGTGGAAGCCGGCGACAACTTTGCCAACATGCGGATGCCAACTATTTGCGCTCTAGATGGTTCCGCTTATCAGGGCGGCTTTGAAAGAGTGCTCCAATGCGATTTGGTAATTGCAGCAGAGCATGTAAAACTGGTCATGACCGGTGTTGACCTGGGTACCTGGCCCGGTTCAGGGGGCGTGCATAGGCTTATCCGGCTGATGGGTACGAAAAAGACGATAGAGTACCTGCTGCTCCAGAAGGAAATGACCGCTCAGCAAGCATTAGAAAACGGGGTGATCAACGCTATTGCCAAAGACCGCACGGCGTTTGATATGGCGATGGAATGGGCGGAAATCATTGCTTCCAAGGCTCCCATCGGCCCCCACGCGGTCAAAGCTGCCATGGTCGGTTACTATAAGCCCCAGCAGGATTATCTCTTCTTGCTGCAACAGCATATCTCTCAGATGGTGTATGATGCAGGCGATCTTAAGAAAGGCTGCGAAGAATTCTTTGAGAGGCAGGAAGCCAAGAGGCGGCAGAAAGCTGCTGAGGCGGAAATTGCGGGAAGCAAATAAGTTAATCCATGGGGTAGGCCTTGCAAAATTTATTAGATTATGGAGAAAGTTGGAAAACAGAAGAAAAGAGGTGACAGAAGGAAACCGGCATGCAACCGGGATACCTCGTTTCGTTCTAGATTAGACGAGAAACTTTTCGGGGAGTTTTAGGATCCTGTTAAGGAAGGAAAGAAGAGGGGGATAAAGAATGAAAAAAAGCTTGGCAATACTTATGTTTACTGTGTTTTTTGCAGTACTGTGTACTGGGTGTAAGGCATCAACACCTTCCACGCCATCCGGCGAATCATCCGAAAACAATGCGACTGAGACAGCCCCATCTTATCCGATAAGAGACATCCGCTGCGTCGTTCCTTTCGGCGCTGGGGGCGGAACGGATCTGATCGCCAGAGAGATGGCGGGCCTGGTCCAAAAAAATATCGGGAAGGGCATGGTTGTGGAAAATGTAGGCGGCGCTTCCGGCTCCGTAGGTATGCAGACGGTCTTCAATGCTCCGACAGACGGATACACCATCGCTTTCGCCTCGGAAACGATGATGACCTTTAACGCAATGAAGCTTGTAGATCTGGATTATGATGATTTTGATTTTGTCAACCTCTTTGCCGTTATCCCTAACGTTTTGGTCACCAGCCCTGATTCTCCCTATAAGAGCTTTGATGATGTGATTAAAGCGGCAAAAGCGAATCCTGGCAAGGTTACCGTGGCTACTACCGGAGCAGGCACCGTCACGGATATCGCCTTTTCGCTGATGGAGAAAATCCATGGCGTCAAATTCAACAAAGTAGCATTTAACGGAAGTGGGGAAGCAGTAACGGCGATTTTGGGCAAGCAGGTCGATCTGTACAATGCGGGGATGCATGCTTTAGGCGAATATGTGCGTTCCGGCAAAATGATTCCTCTTGTGGCCTTCGCCAATGAACCCGTTCCCGCGGGTCAAGGTATGGCTGATATCCCTGCTGTTTCCAGTCTCTATCCGGAATACAAAGGTTATATGCCCTGCGGACCCTTTTTCGGGGCGATGGTCAAGACGGGCACCCCGAAGGATATCGAAGATAAGCTGGTTGAAGAGTTTGCCAAGGCATGGAAGAGCGACGAATTCCAAAAATACTTGAAGGAGTCCAATTTCGTTCCCCTGGGGTTGAGCGGCGAAGAGGCAAGAACCTATGTGAAGAATCTTCAGAGCAAATTCTGCTGGATGCTGTATGAGATGGGCATCACCGATGTGGAGCCCAGCACATACGGCGTGGCAAAGCCACAATCGTAATTTAGGCTAGTTTTTGCGGTAATAATAGGGAAAATGCAGACAGCATTTTCCCTACTCTTTAGATTACTTTTCTGGAGGAAGTAAGATGGAAAAAAGAACAGCGATTATCAGCGATTATGCCATTACCTTTCTTTTCTTTGCCGCCAGTGTGTTTGCATTTATTTATTCGGCCCGGATGCTGATGAACAATCCGGGGGCGGATTCTCCGGGATTGTTTCCTGCATTGCTAACCGCCGTGATGATAATATGCTGCATCGGGGCCTTATTGGGGATTAGGAAGAAATCTGCCCAAGTTTCCTTCAGGTTTTCCGACAAAAAGAGAGCCTTATGGGAAACTCTCAAGGATGAGTTTCCTGTTCCGATGCTGGTCATGACGGTCATGGCTGTTTTGGCCTATGTGGTTTTATTGCCTCTCGTAGGATACAATATTACGTCGTTTCTGTTTATATTTGGTTCTATTCTCTATTTGAGAAGAGAAAAAGTCCTGCATTCCCTCCTGGTTACGATTGCATTTATGGTGATATCCCAAGTGATTTTTGTTTACATATTTAAGGTTGTCTTCCCCTAGAAAAAATTGTTTTTCCTTAGACTGGATGTAGAAAGGATAATGCGCAATGATGGAAATGTTAAGCAGCATGTTGATATTATTTCATGAACCATCCCTTATTTTATATACAGTCGTAGGTGTCTTCTTAGGAATGTATGCAGGAGCCTTGCCGGGAATCTCTGTGGTTATGGCGGTTTCGTTGCTGGTGTCTTTCACTTTCTCCTGGAGTTTGCATCCCTCCCTCGCCATGATGATTGGTGCCCATATCGGCGGCAATTACGGCGGGTCACGCTGCGCGATTCTTATCAACATCCCGGGAACCGCTCCAGCTGCTATTACCGCCTTTGACGGTTATCCTTGTGCTCAGAGGGGAGAAGTTGCCCGGGCCCTTTCCACAGCGGCAACCCAGAGTGTCCTGGGGGGCATCCTGGGTACCATCGTTATGTTCACGATGACCCCGATTATCTCAAATTTTGCCCTGAACTTTGCTCCCAGAGATTATTTCCTGCTAGGCTTAATGGGACTGATGCTGGTTTCCAGCCTGAGCGGCGAATCCTTTGCTAAGGGTATCTTCTGCGGTGCTGTCGGCCTGCTGATCGGTTGCGTGGGCATGGATTACGCCACGTCTCTCACCCGGTTTACCTTCGGATCAATACCCCTGATGACAGGAATCAATTCTACAGTAGCCATTATCGGCCTCTTTGGTATGGCGGAGGCGCTGATCCAAATAAGAACAGTATATAAGACTACGACTGTCAGGCAAAAGATCGGCCGGGTAGTGCCCCTCTGGAAAGATGTTGTCAAGCATATTCCCCTAACCCTTAGGACATCCTCGATCGGCGTTTTTATTGGGGCTCTTCCTGGAACGGGGGGCAGCATTGCGGCCTTGCTTGCTTACGACCACGCCAAGAAGACCGTAAAAAACCCGGAAGTTCCCTTCGGTCAAGGGGCAATAGAGGGAATCATCGCGCCGGAAAGTGCGGACAACGCGTCGGTGGAGGGGGCATATATCCCGATGCTTACCTTGGGCATTCCCGGGGATGCCACAACAGCGGTGATTATTGGCGCTTTGTTTGTCCACGGCCTGCGTCCCGGTCCTCTGTTCATGTCCACATCGCCTGATGTTTTAGGTGTGATATGCGCCGCCATGTTGATCGGAAACATCGCGTTGTTGCCGGTGAGTTTTTCCGGTATCAGGATGTTTGCCAAGTTCTGTGAGATTCCCAAACCAATTCTCATGCCTCTGATTATTGTACTCTGTGTTATTGGTACCTATGCCATCAGTTACTCAGTGACTGATGTTGGCTTGATGATGGCCTTCGGTGTCCTGGGATATTTTATGAAAAAGCATAATTACCCGGTCAGTTGTGTGGTTTTGGGTGCGGTTCTGAGTTCCCTGGTAGAACAGAACTTGAGAAAATCTATCGGGTTAAGTAACGGATCCTTAGGAAAATGGTTTGGAGATATGCTGACAGATCCTCTGTCCTGTGTGCTGTTTATCATTCTGGTTACCATGATGGTAACGCAAACAAGAATTTGGAAGGATCATAAAGGGAAACTGATGTTTTGGAAAAAGCAAAAAGTATATTAGGTGATATGCCTGCAACAAACGACAACAAATAAGCAATTACATAAGGAAGTGGGGTTATAATGAAAAAACCGGAAAAGATTAACAACAAAGTACCGATTTTAACGGCAGATGAGGCTGTAGCACTGATTCCGAACGAAGCGGTGATTTATCTGGATGGTTCCGGCAACGGAGAAAGAGAACCGGCATCGTTATACCACGCCTTGGCCAAGAGGCACAAGGAAACAGGATCTCCTAACGGTCTGACACTGATTCACCCCAACGGCGTCGGTGACAGAACTGCCGGTTCGGACGTAGGGTTTGGCGTGCTTGCCTTGCCGACCATGATCAAGCGGTTGCTATCTGGTCATCTGGGTCAATCTCCGAAGCTGGCAGACCTGGTGGACCACAATGAAGTGGAGGCATATAATTTTTCCATGGGCACTCTGAGCCAAATGATGCGTGCTGCGGCTGCAAAACAGCCGGGTGTTTTTACGAAGGTGGGTAAGGGGACCTTTATGGACCCGCGCCAGACCGGGGGTAAGCTGAACGAACGTACTAAAGAAGACCTGGTCAAGGTGGTAGATGTTGAGGGTGAAGAGTACCTGTTTTATCGTACCGTTTCTCCAACCGTAGCTCTTTTGCGCGGAACAACGTCCGATATGAATGGTTATATCACCGTAGAAGAAGAAGTGGGTCCAGCGTTTTTGGACGACATCGCGGTAGCCCAGGCAGTTCATAATAATGGAGGGCTAGTCGTGGTCCAGGTGAGAAGGCTGGTCAAAGAAGGGACTCTTAATCCAAAACACGTGCGCATTCCGGGCATTTTGGTAGATGCGGTGGTTGTTGATCCCTATCAATCACAGTCTTATGCTCTGAAAGGCCAGCCCATCGACAATTTTGCCGCAGGTGACTTGAAAAAGCCGGAAGACGGCGTGCCCCCCCATCCTTTGACAGAGCGGAAAGTGATTGTGCGCCGAAGCCTAATGGAGGCTAAGCCGGGTGACATTGGAAATATCGGCGTCGGCGTGCAGACTGCCATCAGCGGTGTGGCAAATGAGGAAGGTATTCAAAAGGATTTTACCTTAACTGTGGAAACCGGTGTCATCGGAGGAGCATCAGGCCCTTCGAAAGGAAAAAGCAACGGTGGTGAATACTATAATGTGCGTGCAGTAATTCCAATGGCCGATTCGTTCAATTTTTATGAAGGCGGCGGATTGGATGTTGCGTATCTGAGCTTTGCTCAGGTTGACAATGAAGGCAATGTGAATGTGCATTGGTTTAACCATAAGATTATGGGAACCGGCGGGTTTATCCATATTTCTGCCAACGCCAAGAAAGTCGTATTTGGCGGCACAATGACTTCCGGAGGCTTTAAGTCGAAAGTAGGCGGCGGAAAAATCGAGATTTTGCAGGAAGGCCGCTTTAAGAAGTTTGTAGGAAAAGTGGATCAGATCACGTTCAGCGCAAAGGAAGCGAACCGGGTAAATAAGCCGGTGTTCTATGTTACCGAGAGATGCGTGTTCCGTTTGACTCCCGAGGGACTGGAGCTGATCGAGATCGCGCCGGGTATCGATTTAGAAAAGGATATTTTGCCGGTGATGGATTTCAAACCCATTATCTCCAAAAACTTAAATATGATGGATGAGCGGTTCTTCCATGACCGGCCTATGGGCATCAAGGAAGAATGGCGGGCTAAAAAGTAAACAAGATGCAAATGAAAAAGCTGGTTTGCGATCCTTTGTCTGTGAACACTTATATTATTCATGAAGACAATGGAAAAGATTGTGTGGTGATCGATCCGGGGGTAGCGGAGCCTGTGCTAACTTATCTGCGAAACATGCATTTGCGGTGCTCTCATCTACTGCTGACACATGGTCATTATGACCATGTGCTTGGGGTCGCTGCCTTACAAAAATCGACGGGTGCCAAGGTTTTCATCCACCGAGAAGATGACGGCTACTTGCATAGCGGCGATGTGCCGCGGATAGTGTATGACGGGTATGTTATGGAATCCTGTACACCGGATGGCTTTGTGGATGACGGGGACATCCTGTATGCAGCCGGCTTAGAACTCCGGGTGATTCATGTGCCCGGCCATACATTGGGCAGTGTGTGTTATTTGATTGAAAAAGCAAGGATGATTTTTACCGGTGACACCATATTCCACCAGGATGCAGGTCGGGCGGATTCACAGAAATCCAGTTATGCCATGCTGTATGGGTCAATTGTCAATAAGTTGTTTACGCTTCAGGGAGAATATACCCTTTATCCCGGGCATATGGAGGAGGGATCTCTGGAAGAAGAACGGAGGAACAACCCCTTCGTCCGCTATTGGAGACGCATACAAGAATAGCATAATAAGTTCTGCTGCAAATGGAAGACTTGGGTCCTATAAAATCCATTTTGGGAATTCTTGTATGGCATATATCACATAGTTTAAGTATCAGGTCTTAGCGTGGTGCAAAATTGTGACTAAGGGAGAAGGGAAGCTATGGATTTTTGCCAGTTAAAGTATTGTCTTGAAGTTGCCAAATGCAATAATTTTACCCGCGCTGCCGATGAATGCTTCATTGCCCAGTCCTCCCTTTCCGTTCAGATCAGTAAACTGGAAGCGGAATTAGGGATACGTATTTTCGAACGTACTCCTAAAGGAGTAAAGCTGACAAAAGCCGGGGTGGTTTTTCTTGATTTCGCGGAAAAGGTTTGCGATATGGAAGCCGATGTACGTAATGCCCTGCGGGTATACGAACGAGAAGATGATGGCGTTTTGACCTTAGGAATGGTGCATGGTAGCTCAAATTTTGATTTGACGGACCTGATTGCATCATATAAACAATCATTCCCCTTTGTGGAGCTTGATATCTATGAGGAAGAGAGCTCCAAACTGATGGAGATGCTCCAGCAAAATGAGCTGGATGCCGCTTTCATTTCGGCCATGGAACTACCATCTATGTTAAAAACATATCTCCTGTATAGCGACGAAGTGGTACTGATTGTGGGAAAGAACCATCGTTTGGCCGACAGGGATGAGATCTATTTAGCGGAGTTGATGAATGAGCCCTTAATTTTTTCAAAAACCTCCTCCATCCGGGAATACCTGGAGACGGACGTATTGAAGGACATGAGAATGTGTAAAAAGGATGCCTCTTTTAATATGTGTATCACACACAATACTCATATTAGCACCAATATCGGACTGGTAGCGAGCGGTATGGGTGCGACAATGGTGACCCGGAAAACCGCAGAAAAAAATCAGATACGAGGGATCTCCATTATTAAAGTAAAACCGGCGTTTTATCGCCACATCTTTTTAGCTATTTCCAATAATTCTTTTAAGTTTCCCGTCGTCAAAGGTTTTATTCAACATATTTTGCAAACGTATCACAATCTTAATCAGAAGTAAAGATCGGCGGATAAATGCGGTATTCGGGAGAAGGGCGGCGCACTGTGAATGCATCCGGGCTGTCACAAAAGATATCTAACAATGAACCAATCAGCAAGACTGTGTTATGGAATAAAGCATTTATCACAATATGGGTTTCCGCTTTGATAATGAGCAGCCTGGCACAAATGTTTAACAGCTACTTACCTAATTATGCCATTTCTATCGGTACCACCGGCGCTCTAGCCGGTGCGCTGGTTACCGTATGTTCTATGGGCTCTTTAATCATGCGTCCTTTCGCCGGCCACATGATTGACAGAAAGCAATGCGTTCTAGCATGGATGATCGGGGTATTCGGCAGCATGCTCTGCTACGGGTCCTATATTTTTATCGGATCTGTAGCTCTCATGCTGGTGATGCGAACCTTAGCGGGTTTTTGCTACGCGTTTTTATCGGGAGCTGTTGCCACTATCGCCAGCCGGTCTTTGCCCAAAGAACAGTTGATGGAAGGCATGGGATATTACGGTCTTGCTCAACCAATTGCCACAGGAATTGGCCCGGCCGTTGGTTTGTGGATCGGTAGCACCCTGGGTTACAAAGCGGTGATGATATTTTCTTTTGTCATGATCTCGATTGTGGCATGTTTGGGGAATATTCTCAGCAAAGAGTCAGCCTTTTCCTTTAAGAGTGCCCCAAGTGCACCTGAGCCTGGAGAGCCCGACTCGGAGAATGGCGAGAAAGAAGAATATCCCGGCGGTTTCTCTGCTAAAGTCAGGATATTTTCCGCTTTGATGTTATTTGCCATCACCCGGTGCTGCGTCACCTCTTTTATTGCTCCCTATACGACGCAAAAAGGCTTCGGAAATATCAGCTTCTTCTTTTTCCTGTACACGGTATCGATTATTGTCACACGCATAATTGTGGGAAAAAAAGCAGGCAGGCTGGGTTTTACCCGGATGATGGCCATGGGTATACCCGCTTTAACAGCCTCCTATGTCTTGCTAATATGGTTCCCGGCAAAATCGATACTAATGCCGGTGGGGATACTGTTTGGGATCGGTGTGTCCTTAGTAAACCCGACTTTACATACGGCGATCCTGGTGCTATTTGGAAAATATAAACAAGGTGCCGCCAATTCAGCCTACTATGCGGCATGTGACAGTGCCTTTGCCTTGGGGGCATTGATGCTGGGCGCACTGTTGGATATTTCTGATTATCCCTTTTTATTTCTGACGTCCACAGTTATTGTGGTAGTAACCTTTATTTTGTTCTATGGGGTGGCCAAACAACTGTCCGGATCCTTTGGCGGCACGGAAAATTAAAGGTTTTGCGGATGAACTCTATCGTTATAAAAAATTGGAAAGTGAATCAGGGTCCTAATGCTGTCTTTCATCATTTTATTTCCGAGTATTAACATTAAGTTACTAGATATTAGCTATGGATTAAAGGAGGACAGATCATGATGAGCCAGGAAAAAGATTTAAGGACGATGGCATCTGATTATGCCATAGCAAACTGCAATAAAGGCTTCAACTGCACGGAAGCCATTTATGATGCACTTTTACGGTGCGGCGCATTGAAGGTGCCTCAGGAAACAATTGCCCTGTCCTTTGGGTTTGGTGGAGGGATCGGTTTAACCGGCCATACTTGTGGAGCTCTTTGTGCTGTTGTTTTAGCCTGCGGGGCTGCTTATGGACGCCCCGATCCCTGGAGAATTCCTGAGGATGAAAGAATCATGGAAATCCGGGATTATTATCGCCGGTACAATAAAATCGTGCATGATTTTATCGCCGAAAACAAAAGCGCCTCCTGCAAAGAATTATGCGCGCCTTTCGGTGACTTTCAAAGCAGGGAACGCAGAGTTTACTGCATGAAACTTATTGGAAGGAGTGCGGCAATGGCAGTTGATTTTCTCAGTATGAGCCAGGATGAAGCGTTTGATCTTCCATTCGGTGAAAACCTGGCGGGTGCTCGTTAAGATAACTTGAGGATTTTTTCAGAAGGGGAGGAGAAACTGAAATGAATGCGATCAATGTTAATACCAAACTGGTTGGATTATTAGGGAATCCCCTGGGACACAGCTTTTCTCCGGCCATGCAGAACCGGGCCTTTGAAAAGTTAGGGCTAGATTACTATTATCTGCCCATTGAAGTAGCTGGGGAAAACCTGGGTGACGTAGTTAAGGGGATTTCCCGGATGAATTTTGCCGGCTTTAATGTCACGATCCCCCACAAAATCAATATTATCAAATACCTGGATGAGATCGATGAACTGGCCGAAATAATTGGCGCCGTCAACACGGTTACCATAAAAGACGGACGCTTAAAGGGCTATAACACCGATGGCAGCGGTTTTGTCCGCTCTCTGGAAGAGGAAACCGGGATCACGGTTCAGGATCAAAACGTGTTTATCCTGGGAAGCGGTGGAGCCTCCAGGTCCATAGCACTAACCGTCGCTTATAAAGGAGCCCGAACTATTTGTCTGTGCAATCGTACAGTGAGTAAAGCCCAGGAACTAGCCGGGGAGATCAACGCCAAGGTTAGAGAGTGCTGTATTTCTGTTACCCTGGACAAGGGCGAAATGAAAGAGCTTTTGAAAGATTGCGATATTTTCATCAACACAACCAGTGTCGGCATGCATCCAAAAGATGAGGAAATTCCTCTTGATCCTGAGCTAATCAACGAAAAAACTATAGTTTGTGATATCATCTATAACCCTCTAAAAACAAAACTCCTGAAGGAAACGGGAAAAAAAGGATGCAAAACCGTAAATGGCCTGGGTATGCTGCTATTCCAGGGGGCTGAAGCTTTCAAATTATGGACGGGAAAGGATGCCCCGGTAAGCGATATGGAAGTGATCCTGCACGTACTTTCCAGGTAGCACAAAGGCTGGGTGGGAATGTGCCATCCCTAGTTTAAAAACTGTAAACCATAGTAAATTCCGGATAGGAGGGATATTTATCAACGAAAAGAACCAGGCAAGTTTTTCCTGGCCTGCCCGCATTATTGTTTGCGAAGTAGGACCACGGGATGGACTGCAAAATGAGAAGATGATGCTGGAAATCCAGCAGAAAGTAGAATTGATCGAACGTGCAGCACAAGCAGGGACAGGCATCGTTGAAATCGGCTCCTTCGTACATCCTAAGGCAGTACCCCAAATGGCTGATACAGACGAAGTGGCCAGACGCATCAAACGATATCCGGGAGTTGAATACCGGGTGCTGGTTGTGAATAAGAAAGGGCTGGAACGGGCCGGAGCCGCCGGTATCATGAAGGCCAAGCTCACTGTTTCGGCCAGCAATTCTCACTCTCTGAGTAACCTGAAACGCACACCGGAAGAAGTGATCAAGGGCTTCGGGGAATGTGCCGATTATGCAGTTGCTCACGGCATAGAGCTTTCGGGAGCCATCTCCACTGCTTTTGGTTGTCCTTTCGAAGGCATGGTCCCTTTGGAACAGGTGATGAAGGTTGTTTCCTGTTTTCGGGAGATGGGAGTCAAAGAGCTGTCTCTCTCTGACACTACAGGAATGGCCAATCCCCGTCAGGTCTATGATTATTGTCTCGGTGTCCGGGAACAGTTTCCGGATGTTACCTGGAACCTGCATTTTCACAACACCAGAGGGATGGGATTAGCTAATGTGCTGGCAGGAATGATGGCCGGTATCAAACGTTATGATGCCAGTTTTGCCGGATTGGGAGGATGCCCCTATGCTCCTGGTGCCACAGGAAATATCGCCACGGAAGATTTAGTCCATATGTGTCACGAAATGGGGATTGAGACCGGATGTGATTTGGATCAAAGTATTGCCATCGGCCGTGATGTCCAGAAACTTATCGGCGATGATAGGGGAAGTTTCATTCTTAAAGCCGGTAAATGCAGCGATGTAGTTTGTTCATAAAAAATACCATTACATTTTTAAGGAGGAGATACAGATGAGTGATGAACTCAGGGAAGAACAACAGCAAGAACTGGATGAGGCCTTTGAACGGGCAAACAAAGCGCTTAGCATGATTGAAACTTACGACCAGGCCAGAGTCGACCGCCTGTGCCGGGCGGTAGCCTGGGCGGTGGCCAACAAAAAAACCTTCCTGCGTCTGGTAGAAATGGGGATTGAAGAAAGTGGGCTGGGAGACCCGGAAAGCAGACAGAATAAGCGATTTAAGATTCGGGGGGTCTTGAGGGATGCCCTGCGCGAGAAGAGCATTGGCATTATCGAAGAAATCCCGGAAAAAGGCATCGTGAAATACGCGAAACCTGTGGGAATTATTGCCTCGCTGGTGCCTACCACCAACCCGGATCTTACTCCCGCGGGACAGGCGATTTATGCTATTAAAGCCCGTGATGTCGTTATTTTTTCTCCCCATCCCCGCTCGAAAAAGACCTCCTTCGAAACAGTACGGCTAATGCGGGAAGCCCTGGAAAAAGAAGGGGCGCCGGCGGATATTCTCCAATGCCTCACCAAAGTGAACATCCCCATGTCCAAGGCTCTGATGGCCAGAGCCGATCTGGTCATGGCAACCGGGGGTCAAGCCATGGTCAGAGCTGCCTACAGTTCGGGAACACCTGCCTATGGTGTTGGGGCAGGAAATTCAACCATGCTTATTGACGAATCAGCCAATATCCAGGAAGCGGCGCATAATACCATGCTGAGCAAGACTTCGGATTACGGTTCCGGGTGTTCTGCCGACGGTAATCTGGTAATTGAGGAAAGCATTTTTGATAAAATGGCGGAACAGCTGGGCCACGAGGGAGGCTACCTGGCCAGTGAAGAAGAAAAGGCCAAGCTGCGCAAAGTCATGTGGGACGATGAAGGACATAGATTAGCGGATACCGTAGCGATTGCCCCGCAAAAATTGGGGGAAATTGCCGGCTTTACCATTCCCGCGGACCGTAAGTTTATCATGGTCATGGGGGATGGGATTGGAAAGGAGTATCCTTTCTCTGGAGAAAAACTGACAACACTGCTGGCTCTATATAAATACCAGGGTTTCGAGAATGGACTGCGTATGATCAAGGAAATCTATCATGTTGGGGGCAAGGGGCACTCCGTAGGAATCTATTCCTTTATAGACGAACACATCCACCGGTTGGCACTGATGGCGCCGGTGAGCCGGATCATGGTACGCCAGCCCCAATCCAAAGCTAATGCCGGGGCATTTAACAATGGAATGCCCATGACTTCCAGTTTGGGATGCGGTACCTTTGGCGGCAATATCGTTTCCGAAAACATTTCACTGAAGCATTATCTGAATACCACCTGGGTATCCCGTCCTATTCCTGAGGATAGGCCCTCAGATCAGGAACTCTTCGGAGAGTTTTACGACCCGGAGATGGAAAAATAGAAGAAAAAGGGGATAAATGAATGATGAGTAAGATGATAGGAGCATCCGAACAGCCTTTAATCTGCACACCCCTGGTAGGTAAAAAAAGAGAAAATGTCCTCGGCGAATTGGCCGATGTCCTGGCTAAAAAACCGGATATCATTGAATGGCGCGCCGATTTCTTTGAAGAAATAGACCAAACGGACAGGGTGATTAATTTAGCGAAAGAGATTAAGGAGATGGCGGGAGATAT
Source organism: Candidatus Formimonas warabiya (assembly GCF_002777255.1). Taxonomy (GTDB): domain Bacteria; phylum Bacillota; class Dehalobacteriia; order Dehalobacteriales; family Dehalobacteriaceae; genus Formimonas; species Formimonas warabiya. The sequence continues at coordinate 832,449 of NZ_CP017634.1, forward strand.
TCCGCTAATCTTTACGATTCGCTCCATACGTGAGGGAGGGCAGCCGATACCTTTGTCAGATGAGGAAGCCATAGAACTAAACGCGACTATATGTAGAAATACCAAAATCGAGTATGTGGACTGTGAATTGAGCAATAAAAAGGAGCACATCCAGTATCTCCGAAAAATTGCAGCGGAAAACGGCACCAGGATTGTGGCGTCTTACCACAATTTTGATTCCACCCCCAGCCAGAAATTTATCGCACAAAAATTAGAAGAGGCAGAACAGTACCAGTTGGATGTGGCCAAGGTAGCCGTTATGCCCCAAAAATTGGAGGACGTTTTAACCTTATTGAGTGTAACCTTAGAAGCCAAAAATCGTTTAAAAATACCTTTAATTACCATGTCAATGGGTAAATATGGAGCGATCAGCCGGATGATCGGCGGAGTTTTTGGTTCTGCACTCACCTTTGCCGTAGGGGCGAAAAGTTCAGCGCCCGGCCAGGTGCCCATTGAAGACTTAAAAACGGTCCTTGAAGTCATTGAAAGATCAATGAAGAGTAAATAGGGGGGGAGGCGGTGATCATGAAAGATCTAGTGGCGAACCAGTTAGTGAAGTATCTGGAAAAAAGAGGAGTCAAGCACATTTTCGGCCTGTGCGGGCATACCAATATTGCCTTTCTCGCGGCCTTATCGAAGAGTACAAAAATAAGATTTATTAACGTCAGGCATGAACAAATTGCCTCCCATGCCGCTGACGGTTATGCCCGTGTGACCAAAAAAGCCGCAGTGGTCTTAAGCCATTTGGGACCTGGCTTAACCAACGCTGCTACAGGTGTGGCCAACGCCGCATTAGACTCCATTCCCCTGGTGGTCATTGCCGGCGATGTTCCCAGTCATTATTTCGGGAAACATCCCCACCAGGAAGTTAACATGCATGCTGATGCCTCACAATGGGAGATTTATCGCCCCTTTGTCAAACGGGCCTGGCGTGTGGATCGTCCTGACCTATTTCCGGAAATCATGGAGAAGGCTTTTGTCCTGGCGGAATCCGGCCGCCCCGGCCCGGTTTTGGTAGACGTTCCTATGGATATTTTCTCTCAAGAGATTGATGCCGCGTTATTCGAAAGGCTGGACTATAACGTTAAAGTGATGCAAAAGCCCTCGATCAACGATGAACTAGCGACAAGAATTGTGAAGATTCTGGCCGAAGCGAAAAATCCCCTGATTTATGCGGGCGGCGGCATCATGTTAGCTGATGCGGCCCAACAATTAAGGGAATTCGTGGACCATATGGGGATACCAGTAGCTCATACCCTCATGGGCAAGGGGATTTTACCCGATGACCACCCGCTGACCCTGGGTATGACGGGATTCTGGGGAACAAAATACATAAACGAGAAATGCCAAGGCGCCGATTGGGTTTTGGGCCTGGGAACCCGTTTTGCAGAGGCAGACTGCAGTTCCTGGTATCCGGAATATGCATTTAATTTCCCTCCTGCCAAATTAATCCATATTGATATCGACCCTGGTGAAATTGGCAGAAATTATCCGGTAGAAATTGGCGCGGTCGCCGACATCAAACAAGCACTAACCGTTTTTAACCGGGTGGCAAAGAAATTGTATCCGGAAGCCAAACAAAACGAAGCCCTCAACCAAGAGATTGCCTTATACAAAAAAGAGTTCAAAGCAAGCAACAAGAGTCTGGAAGAGAGCAATACCTTCCCCATGAGTCCCCAGCGGATCTTAGCCGATGTGCGTGAGGTATTGCCCCGGGATGCCATCATTACCACGGATGTAGGCTGGAACAAAAATGGTGTGGGACAACAATTCCCCATTTACGAGCCTGGTTCCATCCTCACTCCCGGGGGATACGCGACAATGGGCTTTGGCTCCCCTGCCGCTTTGGGCGCCAAAATAGCCGCCCCCGATAAAGTTGTCGTATCCCTAATCGGCGACGGTGGTTTCGGTCAAAACCCGGCTGTTCTGGCAACTGCCGCAATCGAACATATCCCGGCCATTTTCGTGATCATGAACAACTATGCTTTTGGCACCATTGCCGGATTAGAAAAAGCCCATTATGACACTACCTTTGGCGCTGTTTTTGAAAAAGACGGACAGCCCTATTCCCCTGACTATGCAGCTATCGCCAGGGCATATGGGGTTGAAGGGATAAAAATCCGATCAGCAGAAGAATTCAAACCTGCATTAAAAATGGCTATTGAAGCAAATAAACCTTGTGTCATTGATGTATCAATGTTAAATAATCCAGTGCCCACTGCCGGCCACTGGAATATTATGGACATATATTCGCCTGGCAAACATGTTCATCATGTGAGCACCAACTAAACATGGGAGGAATACAAAAGATGAAGAGACAATTTTCCCTAGCCCACCTTACGGTACTTGGCTGTACCCCTGCCGAGATGACTTACATCGCGGCCCGAGCCGGCTATGATTTCGTCAGCTTGCGGCCTATATATATGGGCTTGCCCGACGAGCCCAACTACGCCTTAGCGGAAAACAAAGAGATGCTGAGACAAACCAAAAAGGCCCTTGACTACACGGGCATTAAGCTTCATGATATCGAACTGGCCCGCATCTACGATGGACTTGACCCGAAAAAGTATCTGCCTGCCATGGAAGTAGCTGCCGAATTAGGGGCGTGCTGTGTCCTTAGCAGCATCTGGACCTCGGAACGGAATTTTGCGATTGAGCGTTATGCAGAACTTTGTGATTTAGCGAAACCTTTTGGCATGACAGTGGATTTGGAATTCGTCACCTGGGCCAATGTCACAAACCTCAAGGACGCAATGGATGTTCTGCGTAGCGCTAACCGGGAAAATTGCGGCATCATGATCGATACCCTTCATTTCAACCGCTCACGGGTCGCCCTTGAGGAATTGGACCAGGTTCCCCGGGAATGGTTCCACTTCGCCCACCTCTGCGACGCGCCCCAAGAGATTCCGACTACGAAAGAAGATTTGATTCACACTGGACGCGATGAACGTCTGTATGTGGGTGAAGGTGGTATAGATATTGCCGCCATCCTGAAACGAATGCCTCAGATTCCATATTCCATTGAGTTGCCACACCTGGCCAACGTAAAGGAACTAGGCTGTGCGGAACATGCATGGCGCTGCCTACAAACAGCAAAGGATTATCTTGATGCTCATTTAGGGGCATAGAATATAAAAAGGCAAGCATAAACATAAGAAAAAAGGGTTGTTGACCAGGGTTAATGTCACCAACCTTTTTTTCGTGATCCTGCATGGACATGAGCTTGGTAGCTATTCTTTGTGTTTTACGAATTCATGAATCTCACTGACTACGTCCGGAAAATCCATATCGGATGTGTCGATGGTTAATTCTGCCACCTGGTACAGTTTTTTTCTCTCTCGAAGCAGCCTTAGAATATTTTGGTACGGGTCACCATTGTGGAAAAGTGGTCTGTTGATGTCGGCTTTTATCCTTTCCAGGATAATCTCCGGACGAGTAGAAAAGCAAATCAAAGTCCCTTTTTCCTGCAAATAATCAATGTTTTGCCGATTAAGCACGACGCCCCCCCCAGTTGAAATTACACAATGATCATATTGGGAAAGTTTCTTGACCATCGCTGTTTCTTCCAAGCGAAAACGTGCTTCCCCATATTCGGCAAAGTACTGGGAGATCATTTTTCCTGTTAACTTTTCGATTTCACGATCCGTGTCGTAAAACTCCATTTGCAAACGTTCCGCAAGCATTTTTCCAATGGTAGTTTTTCCGGAGCCCGATATCCCAATCAAAACAATATTAGATTTCATTTGAACAACCGCCTTCCGAAATATTAATAGGTAAATAAGCCATGCCTTACAGCGGGATCTTGGTGAATGTGGAAGGTGAAGTTGCATTTATACTATAAAAAGTATAAAAAACACCCACTTTCTAAAAAGGGGTGTTATCAAGAAGCCCTTGCTTATCCCCATCCTACCATCCTACAAAAACATTAAAAATATTATACTGTGTTTCTCAAGCTATTTCAAGTATATCTTACTACGTATTTAGCTCACTCAGAGTACATCAACCCTTTTCCCGTAATTTGACATAATTAATCGAAAAATACTTGCCCAAATTAGCAGGAAAACTAGCAAAAGATGTTGTATTATGCAATAATAACCAAAATATGAGGGTGAGAAAATGCATGTGGCGGAATTTAGAGAAAACCCGGGACAAGGTGGGAGTTCTGCCTTCTCCACATGGATGAGAGAAGTATTTTGCTTAAATAATAATAGCGCTTTGGGTGACCTATGGGACCAGTTCTGGGCGGAATCATCGGATGCCGTCCTTGTGGGGGATCAAGAAATGAGGGTGATCTGGGTTAACCGGTGCGCACAAGAGCTTTTTTCTTGTCAGGAAGAGTTGACAGGAGAAAAAATTGATGGTCACATTTGCGCTGATAAGCCCTTGGGGGAAACGATCCAGCGCCTGATGAGAGAATCATGGGAAAGAAGAGCCGAGCACCGGTTGGTGGAAAAGGCTTGGCTCAAAAATCGGCCTTTTCTTTTTTTGCTGGAGACCCGTTTCTTAAAGCTTGAGAACACTCAGGCGGCCGGGTTGATGCTTACGGTGAAAGATATTACGGAACACAAGATCTTTTATGAAGAGACCAACCGGCGTTATATGCAGAAAATAGTAAACCAGGTGGCCTCCGGGTTGGCCCACGAAATAAGAAATCCCTTGACCGCAGTAAGAGGTTTTATTCAACTGCTTCATGAGCAATTAAAAAAATCATCCAAAAAAGAATATCTGCAAGTGGCTTTAGATGAATTGGACCGGGCCAACTTTATGATCAAAGATTTTTTGCTCTTTGTGCGGCCGGCGGCGCCCAATTTTTCTTTGGTACATCTAAAACAGGTGTTGGAGGAAGCGGTCTCCGTGGTAAAACCAGACGCGGAAGCAAAAAGATTGCCTGTACCATCGGTTTCCGGCGATGTTTTTCCTTTAATGTATTTAGATCCGGAGCAGATTTGCCGGGCCCTGGTCAATGTTTTAAAGAATGCCGTTGATTTTTCCGAAAAGGGCACCATTCGGATCTGGGTCCATAATGATGAAAAAATGGGCAAGGTGGTATTAAGTGTTCAGGATATGGGGCCGGGGATCCCTCCGGAAATTATCTCCCATATCTTTGAGCCCTTTTTTACCACCAAAGAGGAAGCCCCGGGCATGGGACTGGCCTTAACCTACAGTATTATCCGGAACCATGGGGGCGAGGTACATGTGTTTAACAATCCCGACGGGGGAACCACTGTAACCATGGAATTATTGTATGTTTCCCGCTATCCTGCTTCCTAGAATATTTTTACTTTTGTTGAATAATACTACCTGATAAATAGGGGTTTTTTGAGGAGGAGAAATAGTTGGCTGGAGAGAACTTAACAAAAATTGGGGAAAAGGCCGTAAAAATGGCCCTTTCTCTTGGTGCCTCATCGGCAGAAGTATTTTTAAGCCGGGCGAAAGACTTGACCATTGAAGTAAGCGAGCAGCAGGTTGAAACCATGAAACTGGCGGAGCAGCAGGGCCTAGGTATCCGTATTTTACAGAATCAGAGACTGGGATTTTCATACTCCTCGGCATGGTCGGATTCCGCACTGGATCAGCTTGTATCTCAGGCCATAGAAAACTCTCGCAGTACCGGAGAGGACAAATACAATATCTTGCCTGGTCCGGCAGAAAAATATCCGGAGGTTGCTCTTTGGGATGCTGACACAATACAGGCTCCTGTAGAAGAAAAGATTGATTTGGCAAAAAATATTGAGCAGGCTGCCCGAAAGTATGATCACCGCATCAAGATTACCGAAAGATGCGCCTATTCCGATTCCAGCTATGAGGTGGCTGTGGTCAACTCATTGGGGGTGGCCGGCCAATTTCAGGGTTCCTACTGCGGGGCTTCTGCTTTTGTGGTCGCGGAAGACCAAGGCGAATCTCAAACGGGTTTCAGTTTTCAATATCAATTAAAATATCAGGAAATTGACCCGGTTTTTTTGGGACAGGAGGCGGCAAAAAAAGGGGTTCGGATGCTGGGGGCCAAAAACATCAAGACCCAGGAAATGACAGCGGTCTTTGATCCCTATGTGGCGACAAATTTCTTAGGGAGTATTTCTCACGCTCTGTCGGCAGAATCGGTTCAAAAAGGGAAGTCCCGGCTGGCAGGAAAGATGAATACCCGGGTCGCGTCAGGATTAGTTACTCTGATTGATGACGGGGCCAAAGAAAAGGGGATTATGTCATCTCCCTTCGACGGCGAAGGAGTGCCTTCTCAAAAAACGGTGTTAATTGATCAAGGGGTGTTGAAGGGTTTCCTTTACAATACCTATGCCGCCGCCAAGGACGGGGTAAAGTCCACCGGAAACGGCATTCGAGGCTCCTATAAAGGTACCCCTGAGATCGGCACGACCAACTTCTATATCGAAAAGGGGGCCGTTTCCCAAGAAGACTTGTTGAAAAAGGTCACAAAGGGGATTTATCTGACAGAGGTCATGGGCATGCATACCGCTAATCCCATTTCGGGCGATTTTTCTTTAGGAGCGGCGGGCTTGTTGATTGAACATGGGGAATTAACCCAGCCGGTCCGGGGTATTGCCATTGCAGGCAACTTTTTTGATCTTTTATCTGCCATTGATGCAGTCGGCTCAGATCTTACTTTCTTTATCGGCAAAGGAAGTCCTACCCTTCGTATTGCAAAAATGACGGTAAGCGGTAGCTAAATTAATAAAAAGTTAAATACTGGTCAAAAAAATAAAACTATGATAAAATGCTAACGAAGGACGGGAGTGGTAAGGTATGCCAAAGTTGGTGGTATTGCACGGGCCGAATTTAAATTTATTGGGGAACAGGGAAACGGACGTCTATGGTCGTGTTACGTTGGAGGAGATTAATCAGAATCTTACCCGCTTGGCGGCGAAGCATGGGGTGGAAATTTTTTGCGCCCAGTCGAATTCTGAAGGAGAGATCATCGACATCTTGCACCGGGAGGGAGCAAATGCCGATTGTGTCATCTTGAATCCTGGGGCGTATACCCATTATAGTATCGCTATTCGGGATGCGGTGAAAGGTATTCATACTCCTGTGGTGGAAGTGCACCTGTCCAATATTTATGCCCGGGAAGAGTTTCGCCACGTTTCCGTGGTTGCTCCGGCCGCGAAAGGGCAGATCAGCGGTTTTGGTCCTTTCAGCTACCAGATGGCTTTTTATGCGGCATGGCATATCATGAAGGAAAATAGCTAGGGATAAAAGGCTTTTTTTCTGATTCAAATTTAATCATGTGCAACTAGGGGGTATTTCAATGATTTCATCAAACGATTTTAAAACAGGAGTGACCATCGAGTTAGACGGTGATGCTTACCAGGTAGTAGATTTCCAGCACGTGAAGCCCGGCAAAGGAGCAGCTTTCGTGCGTACTAAACTGAAGAATGTGAGAACCGGAGCAGTGGTGGAAAGAACCTTTGCGGCCGGGGAGAAGCTTACCAAAGCCCATTTGGAACGGAAAGAAATGCAGTTTCTCTACCATGACGGGGATGCCTTTATTTTGATGGACGTAAACAACTTTGAGCAAATGCCTTTGAGTGACGAACAAATGGGAGACGGGAAAAAATACTTGAAAGAAAACACGAACCTGTTTATCCTTCTTTTCCAAGGCAATGTGATTGGAGTAGATTTACCCAGTCAGGTAGAACTGACAGTAACGGAAACAGAACCGGGAATCAAAGGAGATACGGCCTCCGGGGGTTCCAAGCCGGCTACTTTGGAGACGGGAGCAGTTGTAAGAGTACCTTTCTTTATTAATGTGGGTGAGGTCATTCAAGTGAACACCAAGACAGGTGAATATATCGGACGGGCTTAGAAAAATTTGATTCATTCCTGATATGATTAAAATGGAAAAACATAGGGAACAATAGTATTGGTTACAATGAAAGGAGGTAATAATGTGAAGGATTTGAAACAGCAGGTTGCCTATTTGCAGGGTTTGGCTGAAGGACTGGGTATATCCAAAGAAACAAAAGAAGGCCGGGTACTTACTCAGATCATCGATGTGTTGGAGGGAATCGCCCTTTCCGTGGAAGATCTGAGAGCGCAACAGGCAGACATGGAGACCTATCTGGAAAGCATTGACGATGATTTAAATGAATTGGAAGAGGACTTTTACGAAGAGGAAGAAGACGATACGGATTACGTAGAGGTTAAGTGCCCCAAGTGCCAAGATATTGTCTGTTTTGACGCGGATATTTTAGAGGATGAGGATTTGATCGAGGTCACCTGTCCGCGCTGCAATGAAGTAGTATTTATTAACGACGGCAGCTATGATGACAAGTGTACCTGCGGCGAAGAGCACGAAGAGGAAGATGAGGAGCAATTGGTGGCGGAAAAGAAAAGTCATACGGAAGATCTCTAATCCATTTTCCCGGTTTGAGGGAGCAGTTTTCAGGTGACAGGGGAAAAAATACGATTTCAAGGAAAGAAGGTGCAAACCTTCTTTTTTCACATCTAACATTAAAATTTAAGACCAGAAAAACTGAAAAATAGGTCCCTCGAAAAAGTGCGGCAGACCAGCCGTACTTTTTTCGTTCTAATTTACTTGTCCATCTAATATTAATAATCAAAGGGGGACAAAGGTGACAACACTGGCAGAGATTTCTCGAGAAGGTTTAAAACGATCCGTAGCGGCGATCATACACCAGGAAATCATCCCATTTTTGTCTCCGGATCTGCGCACCTTGCTGGCTAAATTACCGGAGGTCCAACTTGATACTTTGGAAGAAATCAGGCTACGAGTGAATGCTCCGGTTTTACTGCGCCAGAGAAACGGTGATCAATACCTGGGTAAAGAGGGAGGACTAACATCCAGACGGGAAAGGGGTTATCTTTGCAGTTCCGAGACCATGCATAAAACGGTGCTTTTATTGTGCAACAGCTCTCTTTACGCCTTGGAAGAAGAACTGCGCAAAGGATTTATCACCCTTCCCGGAGGACATCGGGCAGGTTTTGTGGGACGGGCGGTATTGGACCAGGGCGCACTGAAAACATTAAAGCAGATTTCCAGTGTCAATATCCGAGTCGCCCGTCCTGTGACCGGAATTGCCCAAAAAATCATGAGGCATTTGGTACTGGGAAACAGTTTGCGGAATACTTTAATTATTTCGCCGCCCAGAGGAGGAAAGACCACCTTATTAAGAGACATTGTGGCGGCTCTTTCCGATGGTTTTACCGGATTTTTGCCGATAGATGTAGGTCTAGTCGATGAAAGATCGGAAATTGCGGGGTGCAGAGAGGGGATCGTTCAGATGCCTGTGGGGCACAGGACAGACGTTTTAGATGGTTGTCCCAAGGCAGAAGGAATGATGATCATGGTCCGGTCCATGGCACCCCAGGTGATCGCTACGGATGAAATTGGACGCAAAGAGGACGCAGACGCCATCCAAGAAGTGATTAATGCGGGAATTAAACTGCTGGCTACCGTCCATGGCGAGAGTAAGGAGGATATTTTGAGGAGGCCGGTGATTCGAGAGATTGTGGAAGAAAAGGTTTTTGAGAGATATGTGATCCTGAGCCGGAAAAAGGGCCCGGGAACGGTAGAAAACATTTACGACAGGAACTGGGAAACGGTGCTTCCAAAAGGGGGGGTTACAGATGCTTAAACTGGTGGGTGCCGGTTTGGTGGTGGCATCTTTTGGCGTCATGGGGACCATGCTGGGAAAAAATGTGGCCAAACGGCCGGATGAGTTAAGGCAATTGCAGTTTGGCCTGCAGGCTTTGGAAACGGAAATAATGTATTCCGCAACGCCCTTGCCCCAAGCACTGAGCATGGTGGCAAAACAAACAAGAGGAATGATCGCGGAGGTTTTTGCTCAGACCGGCAAAGAACTGGCGCAGGGCCAGGGACAAACGGCAGGGGAGGCCTGGTCTAAGGCACTAAAGGAGATACAGCCAAACTTGTTACTGGCAGATGGGGAAATCAGTATTCTGGAGCAATTTGGACAAGGCTTGGGAACCTCTGACCGGGAAGATCAGATGAAGCGTCTGACCAGTATCAGGATCCAACTGGCCGCCAAGGAACAACTGGCGGAAACAGAGCGGCGCCAGTACCAGAAAGTTTGGCAGACGCTAGGCTGGGCTGTCGGCCTGGTATTAACACTTTTGTTTCTATAAAAAACCTTGAAAAGGATTGGAATTTTCCACAAGAAAGGACGATACGCATGGTTGCAGATACAGGAGTGATCTTTTTTCTTACAGGCCTTGCCATTGCGGTGACAATCCTGCATACCTTTCTGAAGCAGGCAGGAAGAGACGAATATGCCTACATGACACTGGTGGTTGGTCTGGCGATCGGATTACTGAAAATAATTCCCGTGATCAAAACTCTTTTTGAACAGGTACAAAGCGTCTTTAAACTTTATTAGCACGCACGGGGGGAGATTTTGTGGAAGGTCTGTTTGCCATTTTAGGACTGGCCCTCGTCACGACCATACTGGCGGTCTTTGTAAAAGACAGCCGGATTCCGGAACTGGCGATTGTGATCACTGTTTTGGTGGGAACGATTATTTTTTTACAGGTGCTGCCCAAGATTTCGCACATTGTGGCCGTGTTTGAGGAATTGGCCTCCCGGGCCAGTTTAAATACATTTTACTTAGCCACTATTTTTAAAATTATCGGTATTTCTTACATTGCTGAATTTGGCGCCCAGGTATGCCGTGATGCGGGACAGGGGGCGATTGCCACAAAGGTGGAATTCGCCGCCAAAATATTGGTGATGGTATTGGCTATTCCCATCATCGCAGCAATCTTGGAATCTGTGGTAAGACTGCTTCCGTAATCGTATGGTAACTTTCAGCAGTCCTTTCAAGTATAAGTCGAAAGCCCAAAGTCGAAAGTCAGTTGAAGAATCTTGAAGTCCGGTGAAAAGTCTTCGGCTTTTGAAACTTAGACAGAATAGCAGCGGAATAATAAATCACTTTTGATTTTGACCTTTGACTTTCGACTGATTCCTTTAGGGAGTGTGAGACAGGATGGGTAAAGGATTGGGATGGCTGGTCATATTCTTTTTGGTTCTTAACTTGGTTTCCCCGCTTCCCACCCGGGCGGAAGAACCGGCTAACACCGCAGAGATGGCGGACAACCTTGATTTTTCCGAAATAGAAGAATATGTGGAACAGGTAGATCAGGAAATACAAGAGCATTTGCCTGAGCTAAGTATCAGCCGGCTTTATCAGGATCTCAAAAAAGGAGATTTTTCCTGGAATGTAAAGGATTTAGTGACCGGTTTGCTCAGATTCTTTTTTCAGGAAGTGGTGGCAAACAGCGGCCTCCTTACCAAGCTGGTGATCCTTGCTGTAGCAAGTGTGGTTTTGGCGAATTTGCAAAGCGCCTTTGATCAAGGGAACATTGCCATTTTAGGGCATGGGGTCATTTATTTGGTCTTAATCTCCATAGTGCTCAATTCTTTTTCCATTGCTGTGAACACGGGAAAAGAAGCCATAGACAGCATGACAGGGTTTCTCTATGCCCTGATGCCCTTATTATTGTCCTTGCTGGCCGCCATGGGGAATGTAACTTCGGCAGCTCTGATCCATCCTGCCATGGTGATGATGTTAGGTTTTTCGACAACCGTAATTAAAACACTGATATTTCCCTTTATTTATTTTATGGCCGTTCTGAATATTGTCAGCCATATTTCTCCTCAATTTAAAGTAACCCGGTTGGCCGGGCTCTTCAAAGATTTGTCTTTAGGTTTCTTAGGCATCCTGATGACAATATTCGTCGGGTTTTTAGGTATGCAGGGCCTGGCAGGGTCTGTGGCGGACGGGCTCACCATTAAAGCAGCGAAGTTTGCCACGGGCGCTTTTATCCCGGTGGTAGGAAAATCTTTGGCTGATGCTATGGACACCGTGATCGGCACTTCATTGATCCTGAAAAATGGCATCGGTTTTTTAGGGGTGGTGGTCATTTTTTTGCTGTGTGCGATTCCCGCGATCAAAATTATTGCCATGAGCTTAATTTACCGGATTGTTGCGGCCATTATTCAGCCTTTTGGAGACAATCAACTGGCAGAGGCATTGCATACCATGGCTAATTCATTGTTGCTGGTCTTTGCTGCCGTGGCATCGATCGGCCTGATGTTTTTCTTTATCATTACCATTACCATCGGCTCCGGCAATATTAGCATGATGTTCAGGTAGGTGAGAAGGATGCTCAATACGATAAGAGATTTGGTCCGTGATGTGACCATTATTGTGATCATCGCCGGGTTCCTGGAAATGCTTTTGCCCTCCGGTGAAATTAAAAAATTTGTCAAAGCCGTCATGGGATTATTTATTCTTGTTTCCATCTTAAACCCTTTATTAAGTTTGTTTGACAAGAATGTGGCCTGTGAAGTTTTAGCTTGGCAGAATCCTGCTCCCAACACCGAATTGACTTCCATTCTGCATCAAGGGGAAGAAATCTCCCGGCACATGAATGATAAAGCGGTGGATCTGTACACAAAGAATTTAGCAAAACAGATTGAAATGATCGTGAAATTGGTAAAGGGGGTGACTTGGGTCCAAGCCATGGTGGAAATGGAAAAAACGGGCAATCCCGATTACGGCAAGATTAGCAAAGTGGTGTTAGAGGTGGGCACCGGATCAAAAAATGGTGCTGAGACAGATTTGGAAAAGGTAGAGCCCATCGATATTAATATTTCGGGAGAAAAAAGGACTGCCCCGGAGAGTCCGGATCACGAGCAAATGAAAGTGCAGATCAAAGAAGCGCTCAAGAGTTTTTATAGCTTAAACGAAGAGCAAATTCAGATTACCATGATGTCTCAGAGTGAGGAGGAAACAGATGGTGAATAAAGAGAACAAAAATAAGGTACCAACGATCTTTAAAATCACAAAAGACCAGTGGCCCTTTGTTTTTAAGTTATTGACAATTGCCTTTGTGGGTATTGTGATTCTTAATTTTGCCAACTTTTTTTCCGGCCCCAAAGCCGCTGATTCTCAGGCGTCCCTGCTGCCGAAGAATCAAGATACCGGAAATGACCAGCTGGTCTATGTGCCGGATAGCAACACCCTGGAAAGCCAGCTGGAAAACATTTTATCTGAAATCGACGGGGTAGGAGATGTTTCGGTTTCCCTGGTGTTTGCAGAAGGGCCAACCAAGGAATATGCCGTGAATGTCAATACGACAGCTAGGGAAATCCAAGAAAAAGATCAATCCGGAGGAATCCGGACTACAAATGAAAAAACGGAAAATGGCCAAATGGTGATGGGGGAGGGAAATGCCCAGCCTGTCCTGGTTAAAGAGAGCATGCCCAAGATTCAAGGGATCTTAATTGTGGCGCAAGGAGCGGAAAATCCTCTCGTGAAAGAAGAACTGTTTCAGGCGGCAAAAACCCTGCTTCAGATTCCGGCTCACCGGATCACCATCTGTTCTAAAAAAGGAGGTTGAGAAAAAATGATGATGCTCACATGTTCAAGAAAAAAGGTTTTATTGGGAGTGCTCCTCATTTGCCTGATTTGGTTAGGTTATTTCAGCTTCGCCCGGGAAGAGAAAACCACCGTTTCCGTGCTGAAAAACGATGAGACAAATTCCGGGGAAAAAAGTACCCTGGTGGTGCCGGATGACACGACCGCCCCGGATACTATTTCAGTTACGGAAAATACGCCGGTAATTGATGGGGAAGATTATTTTGTCAATTACCGGATGGAAAGGGAAAAAATCCGCAGTGAACAGGTAGAAATCCTCCGGGAGATCGTCGATAACCCGAATTCCGTGAGCGATGTCCGAAAAGAAGCCCAAGAGAAGATGCTCACCCTTACCCAGACCATGGAAAACGAATTGAAATTGGAGAACCTGATCCGGGCAAAAGATTTTCCGGATGCCGTGGTATTAATTCAGCCGGAATCGGTTATGGTAGTGTTAAAAGGAGCCCAGTTAACCGACGTGGACAGCACAAAAATTGCGGATTTAGTTGCCAATACGACGGGTTGTAACTATGAAGATATCATTATCAGTACCAAAGATTAATTGTTATTTTTTCTCTCCTTTGGTATAATGTTATTGGCTGTGACTGGAAATTAACAGCGGTGGGGGTGTAAGAAGAAAAATGGAAAAACCGGTGCTGGAAAAACAAGCGGGGCGTGATTCCGGTTCCCTCCGTATTGCCGATGATGTAGTAGCGATTATTGCGGGACTTGCGGCCACAGAAGTGGAAGGGGTGGCCGGCATGAGCGGAGGAATTGCCGGTGGAATTGCGGAAATGCTGGGACGGAAAAATCTGTCTAAAGGGGTTAAAGTTGAGGTAGGAGAGACGGAGACCGCTGTTGATATTTTTGTCATCGTGGAGTTTGGGATCAGAATCCCTGACGTGGCTTTAAAAATACAGGAAAATGTCAAAAAAGCCATTGAAACCATGACCGGCTTAAAAGTAGTGGAAATAAATGTTCATGTGCAAGGCGTGGCTTTTCCCAGCACAGAGATTAAAGAAGAGGAAACAAGGGTAAAATAAAAAATATTCCCCGGAACCCGTTTACCGGGTTCCGGGTTTTTGCATATTCCCGGAATACCGGTACTTTTTTTATTCGTTGGAGGTGAGGATGATGAAAGTCTTCAACAAGTTTCTGGCGATTATTTTTTCCGTACTGCTTGCCATCATTAGTTTAATCACTCTGTTTATGGCCTTGGGCTGGACAACCCCCCTGGATTATTTAAACAGTGCTTTTAGTTCTTTTAATCTGCGCTGGATTATCGGCATTACTTCTGTGGTGATTTTGATTGCCGCCCTTAACTTGTTTTTCGTCAATTTTGTAAGCCACCCGGTCACCCATACGAAAATTGATCAGAATGACCAGGGAGAGATCAGCATCACCCTCCCTGCTGTGGAGGCTTTGGTAAAAAAAGCCGCTTTTCAAATCAAAGGAGTACGGGAAGTAAAGCCGGTGATTAAGTGCACCCCTGAAGGAATTGCCATTTTTATGCGCACGGGAATGCAGCCGGGGACCGTCATTCCCCAATCTGCCCAAGAGCTTCAGGCTGCCGTAAAGGCGTATTTGGAACAGACTGCCGGGCTTCAGGTGGTGGAAACAAAGGTTTTAATTACCAATGTGTCTTCTCAGGAAAACAAAAGCAGGGTTGACTAAGGAGGATTTCATGTGGATTGGGGAAAGGTTTTTTTAGAGCTCTGGACCCATCATCGCGGCAAAACCGTGGGCATCGGCATCGGCTTTCTTTTTGGACTGATGGTCGCCCTTTTAGGTTTTTTCGAGGCTGTCTTTATTTCTCTTTGCATGGTCGTAGGTTACTTTGTGGGTCGGAGAATCGACGAAAACATAGATTTTCGTGACCTGATAGATAGAGTGTTTAAAGACCATTAAACATAATTATTCAGTCTAAAGTTGAAAGTCAAATGTCAAAAGTCATTTATTTCTCCCTATCTATTCTGTCTAAGTTTCAAAAGTTAAAGCTTCACTGAGTTTCAAGACTCTTTGGTTGACCTCCGATTTTCCGACTTTGGACTTTTGACTCATGCTTGAAAGAAATGCTAAATAGTTACCATTAATCTTAAGGAGGCACCAGCGTGAGCAGGCGTTTAGCAAGGGAAAAGGCTCTTCAGATGCTTTTTCAAATGGATGTAGGGCAGAATTCCTTAGAGATGGCAAAACTGACCTTGGAAGAGACAACGTTGTCTCCTTTGGACAAAAGTTTCGCCCTCCAGTTGGTTGAAGGTACACGCAATGCTTTAGGAGAATTGGATGCTTATATCAAAAAGCACTCCGCGGAATGGGATATTGAGCGTTTGGCCAATGTAGACAAAAATGTGATTCGCATGGCCTTATATGAAATGAAATATCTTGCCGATATCCCTTTTAGCGTATCCATCAATGAAGCCATTGAGTTGGCGAAATCTTTCGGGAGTGAAGATTCCGGAAAATTTGTCAACGGTATCTTGGATAATATTCAAAAAGAAACTGATTTTAGTGCAGGTAATTAACGTATGATTATAGGCATTGACACCAGCTGCTATACCACCTCACTGGCGGTTATTGATCAGTCGGGGAATTTGATGCAGGACCTGCGGCGACTTTTAACTGTGAAGCAGGGAGGCCGTGGACTGCAGCAGTCGGAAGCGGTATTCCAGCATGTACAGAATTTACCGGCGCTTTTCTCTGACCTGGGTGAGAAAGTGGATTTACGCCAAATCAAAGCTGTCAGTGTGAGTACGAGACCCCGGCCGGTAGAGAAATCTTATATGCCGGTATTTACCGTAAGCCAGGGTTTTGGACAGGTCATCGCCCATACCCGGGCCCTTCCCCTGTTTTTTACCAGCCATCAGGAAGGTCATCTGATGGCCGGGATTTGGTCCGCCCAAGGACCAAAGGGAGCGGAATTCCTTGCCGTACACCTTTCCGGCGGTACCTCTGAGGTATTGAACGTGCAGAAAGATGGGCCGGGTTTTTCCATTAAGATAATAGGTGCTACGGGAGATTTGCATGCCGGACAATTTGTGGATCGGATCGGTGTGGAGCTGGGCCTGCCTTTCCCGGCCGGAAGTCACCTGGAAAAACTGGCCTCCTCCTGGTCTGAAGAGATACCTTATGTGCCCACGGGCGTAAAAGGCTATGATTTTTCTTTTTCCGGCCCGGAAACAGCAGCGCGAAGATTGTTAAAAGAGGGGGTTCCTCCTGCCGGTGTGGCCAGAGCGGTAGAACACTGTGTGGCCGCCACCTTGGAAAAGGTGCTGAAACGAGCAGTACGGGACAGTGGTCGGAGAGAAATCCTTATTGTGGGCGGGGTGGCCTCAAACTTCTATATCAGAACCTGGTTAAAGAACCGCCTGGAGCATCCGGCTGTGGGCGCCCGGCTCTATTTTGCGGAACCCAGATTTTCCACAGACAATGCCGTCGGCGTTGCTCAGCTGGGATTATTGTCCCTTATTTCCACGTCCTAGGCAATCGGAACACCTCCTGGATATAGCCCCAAACGGAGATAGGACTCATCAAAATTTGATAGCATAAAACAAACAGGACAAATCCTAAAACATTCCTGCGTATTTTTAAGTGTAAAGTGCCGAAGACTTTTTTCTGATAGCAATACAAAATGTAGTTTTGGAGCAAGGAAAGAGGGATGACAAAAAGCGTGGTGACGCCGACGATCCAATAATATCCCCCAAATGCCAAAACCAGTCCCGGAATCCAGCAAAATGTGTAAACAAAATCCAAATAAGGCATGATCAAGTTGCAGCCTGTAAGATATTTAACGGAATAAACAGGCTGTTTCCATGGTTTGAACAATCTTAGCGCTTCAATCATCCCTCTGGCCCAGCGGCTTCTTTGCCGGAAAAAATGTTTCAATACCACAGGCACATCTGTAAAAGCAACGGCCAAGGGTTCAAAATAGACCCTCCTGTTCTTCCTCAAAAAACTCCACGTTAACACAATGTCTTCACCAATGGCGTCCGGCCATCCTCCGGCCATTTTAATGGCCGAGGTCTGGTAGATAGAAAATGCCCCCTGAGCCACCAATGTTCCCTGGAACAACCCCTGCAGCCTCTTTGTGCTAGCGATTCCTAAAAAATAATCCCACTCCTGAATTTTTGCCAGCCAGGTACTCCTGCTGTTCCGGACCAAGATGGTTCCCGCCACAGCGCACACGTCTTCGGGAGCAGTCTCCATTCTTGAAACAATATAACGGACAGCCGAAGGGTGCAATAGGGTATCCGCATCCAGGGTTAAAACATATTCCGTTTCTACATACTGGAGTCCTGTATTGAGGGCAAAGCTTTTACCGCTTGTGGGCTCCTGTATGACGCATACTTCTATTTGCATCTCTTCCGCAGCCTTTAAAGCGACTTCCTCTGTATAGTCCTTTGAGTTATTGTCAATCACAACGACGCTGATCTGTCCCTGGTAATCTTGGGCAGCGATGTATTTCAGGGTATTTCTAATCCTTTTTTCTTCATTGTAACAGGCGATCAGGATGGTCACATGTTTCTCCGGCTGGTCATCCTTTAAGGGTGGTTGGCGGTCCAACAAAAGGCTAAATACCATAAAAGCATTCATATAACCGGGAATATAAGCAATACCTCCAATAATGAGGATACTGAACAACAAACCGATGTGAAAAGCCAATTCTCTCATCCAGGGAAGGGAAAGGTAAATGGACAGCATCACCCACATCAAGGCCATGATCATACTGATGGTAAATTTTGTTTTCACCGGGATATAAAATGTTTTTTTCCCATGCTTTATTTTCCATCTGAATGGGGGAACAATTTGCTGGTTAGGTGGCAGTTGTTGATTCATATTTACCTCCACATCCCTTACTTTGCATGATATAATCTAAGCAATATCGCTGGCAATGCTATATTGCTTCCGGATGTGGAAAACTGTGGGCAAAAGCGAATAATTAAAAAGATTTTCAACAAAAGACAAAAAAAAGGGGTTGTTTGATGAACTGTTTTTGTTTAGACTTGTAGAGTAGGATAAATATATCCTTGACCAAGTAAGGAGTAGAGAGGAAAAAAGGGGGAGTGAAATCAATGCAGTGTTGCTGTGGGGAAGAGAAGAAGCTGGAAAATAGATTTCCCGATAGTGATGTTGACCTTCAGCCGTTGAATGCTGTTTTGGAAAAATACAAGGGAATTCCGGGAAGTTTAATCACAATTCTTCAACAAGCACAAGGAATTTACGGATATCTGCCCAGAAAGGCGTTGGCGCATATCGCCGATGTGATTGGGGTTAAACCGGCCAAGGTTTTGGGTGCGGCTACCTTTTATACCCAGTTCCGGTTTAAGCCTATCGGCAAGTACCTGGTAATGCTCTGTCAGGGAACGGCCTGCCACGTGAACGGGTCGGAAAAAATTGAGTATGCTTTGTGTGATGAGCTAAACATTAAAGATGGCGAAACGACGCCGGATAATTTATTTACTTTGGAAAACGTGGCATGTCTGGGTTGCTGCAGTTTGGCACCGGTGATGATGATCAATGGAGAAGCCTATGGTAAGCTGACTCCTGATTCGGCCAGAAAGGTGATTCGGGAAATATATAAAAAGGAAACCAACAGTTAGGAGGTGTGGCAGGTGAGAATTCGCGTCGGATTTGGCAGTTGCGGGATCGCGGCAGGGGCCAGAAAAGTGGTGGCCGAATTTGAAAAGGAACTTTCCAACAGAGGTTTGGATATCAAGATTGAACAGACCGGTTGTATCGGCATGTGTTTCAATGAGCCGCTGGTAGAACTCTTTGATCAAGACAATAAAGTCTCGGTATATGGAAAAGTGACGCCGGAAATAGTAAAAGACATCGTGGAACAGCATGTCATAGGAGGAAATCCTGTCCCGGATTATCTGGTTTCCGAGGACGATATGGGTTTCCTGAGAAAGCAAAAGCGGGTGGCTTTGAGAAACTGCGGAAAAATTGATCCGGAATCCCTGGATGATTATATCGCCGCAGGGGGTTACCGGTCTTTTGAGAAATGCCTCAAGGAAATGACCCCGGAACAGGTCATTGAAGAAATTAAAACTTCCGGTTTGAGAGGAAGAGGGGGAGCCGGTTTCCCCACTTGGTTTAAATGGAACGCCACCAAGGAGGCGAAAGGATCGCCCAAATATATTTTATGCAATGCGGATGAGGGGGATCCGGGCGCCTTTATGGATCGCAGCTTGCTGGAAGGCGATCCCAACAGCGTCATGGAAGGGATGATGATTGCCGGCTATGCGGTCGGAGCTGTGGAAGGGATTTTCTATGTTCGGGCGGAATATCCTTTGGCCATTAAACGATTGGAATTAGCCATTGCCCAGGCCCGGGAAAAAGGACTATTGGGGAAAAACATTTTGGGCACCAATTTTAGTTTTGATCTCAGGATCAAGGCCGGTGCCGGCGCTTTTGTGTGCGGGGAGGAAACGGCGCTCATTGCTTCCCTGGAAGGGGAAAGAGGCATGCCCCGGCTGAAGCCCCCATTTCCGGCTCAAAAGGGGTATTGGCAAAAACCCACCAATATCAATAATGTAGAAACCTACGCCAATGTGCCCTGGATCATCAGCAATGGGGGATCTGCCTTTGCTGCCATGGGTACCGCCACCAGTAAAGGAACCAAAGTTTTTGCTTTGGCCGGAAAGATCAAGCGGGGCGGCCTTGTGGAAGTACCCATGGGGCTGACTTTAAGAGAAGTGATCTTTGATATCGGCGGGGGAATCATTGGAGACAAGGATATCAAAGGCGTGCAAATGGGCGGCCCGTCCGGCGGGTGTATTCCCAAAGATTTGTTGGACACGCCCATTGATTACGAATCCATTACCAAAACCGGCGCCATTATGGGTTCCGGCGGCATGATCGTGATGGACGAAACTACTTGCATGGTCGATATGGCCCGATTCTTTTTAGATTTTACCCAAAAAGAATCCTGCGGTAAATGCTATCACTGCCGGCTGGGCACCAAGCGGATGCTGGAGATCCTGAACCGGATTACCAAGGGGGAAGGAAAAGACGGAGATATCGAATTACTGGAAGAACTGTCCGTAAAAATCATCGAAGGCTCCTTGTGCGCGTTAGGAGGTTCCGCCCCCAATCCGGCCAAGAGTACCATCCGTTATTTTAGAGATGAGTATGAAAAGCATATTTACGATAAAAAGTGTCCATCCAAAAAATGCAAGCCCTTGTTAACCTACACCATTCAAGAAGATACTTGTACCGGCTGTACCCTGTGTGCAAAAAAATGCCCGGTGGGAGCAATCAAGGGCGAACGGAAAAAGCCCCACGCAGTGGATCAAAGCCTGTGCATCAAATGTGGAAATTGTGCTGACGTGTGCCGTTTCGGAGCGGTACAAGTTGATTAAGAGAGATGGGAGGGGAGAAAGGTTATGTCACAATATAGATTAAATATCAATGGAAATGAAGTTGTCGGCCGTCCCGGCCAGACCATTTTGGAAGTGGCCCGGGAAAACGGCATCGAAATTCCTACCCTTTGTTACGATGAAAGAATCAAAATTTAT
This sequence comes from Candidatus Formimonas warabiya, assembly GCF_002777255.1. Classification (GTDB taxonomy): domain Bacteria; phylum Bacillota; class Dehalobacteriia; order Dehalobacteriales; family Dehalobacteriaceae; genus Formimonas; species Formimonas warabiya. The sequence continues at coordinate 853,423 of NZ_CP017634.1, forward strand.
GGCGCTTGCGGCCTTTGCGTCGTGGAAGTGGAAGGAAGCCCCAAGCTTTTCCGGTCCTGCGCCACGGAAATTGCCGATGGCATGGTAATTCATACCGAAACGGAAAGAGTAAAAGGTTCCCGGAAAGTTGCATTGGAATTACTGCTTTCCGATCATCTGGGCGACTGTCGTCCGCCCTGCCGTCAGGCCTGTCCGGCAAATACCGACTGCCAGGGCTATGTGGGCTTAATTGCCAACGGCAGATATCAAGAAGCCTTAGAATTAATCAAGGAACAGCTGCCTTTGCCCGCCAGCATTGGCCGGGTTTGCCCCCATCCTTGTGAAGAAGCCTGCCGCAGGCAGTTGGTGGAAGAGCCGGTATCCATTGCCTGGTTAAAACAATTTGTCGCCGATGCTGATTTAGCTTCCGGGGATGCCTTCATGCCCGAAATAAAAGCACCGAGCGGGAAGAAAGTGGCGGTGGTAGGAGGCGGTCCCGCCGGTTTAACGGCCAGTTATTTCTTAGCGAAGGAAGGCCATCAGGTTGTAGTCTTTGAAGCCATGCCGAAGGCGGGAGGCATGTTAAGATACGGCATCCCCCAATACCGTTTGCCCAAAGAGGTATTGGACCAGGAAATCGCCACCATTGAAAATATGGGCGTGGAAATCCAGACGAATGTGAAAATTGGCCGGGATATCAAACTTAATTATTTAAGAGAAAATTTTGATGCCGTCTATCTTGCCATCGGTGCCTGGGCCAGTTCCGGCATGCGCTGCCCCGGTGAAAAACTGGACGGAGTCATCGGCGGCATCGAATTTTTAGAAGCGGTAGCGCTCAATAAACCGGTGCAATTAGGAAAGAAAGTGGCGGTAGTGGGCGGCGGCAACACGGCCATGGATGCCTGCCGGACCGCGGTGCGGCTTGGTGCCGAAGAAGTATATTTACTGTACCGGAGAACCAGATCCGAAATGCCTGCCGCAGATATTGAAGTGATTGAAGCGGAAGAAGAAGGCGTTATCTTCCAGTTCCTGGTTGCCCCTATCGAAATCATGGGCGAAAACGGCAAGGCCACCCACATCAAGCTGCAGCAAATGGAACTGGGCGAGCCGGATGCCAGCGGACGCAGAAAGCCGGTGCCCATTCCCGGGGCGGAAAAAAACCTGGAAGTAGACAATGTCATTGCCGCCATCGGGCAGCAGGTTGTCCCGGAGGGCATGGACGGGGTAACCCTGACCAAATGGAATACCATTGTGGCTGACGAGCATACCTATATGACCAATATTCCCGGTGTCTTTGCCGGCGGCGACGCCATTAATGAGGGACCGGGGATCGCCATTGAAGCGATCTCGGATGCGCGAAAAGCCGCAGATGTGATATGCAGCTACCTGGAAGGGGAAATAATTCCCTATCAAGCACCCTACTATGCGAAAAGAGAAGACCTGACTGCGGACGATTTTGCAGACCGGGAAAAAGTTTACCGGCCCCATATGGGTCATCTTCATCCGGAAGAGAGAAAACACAATTTTTCCGAGATCGTCTTCGGTTATACGGAAGAACAAGCGAAAAAAGATGCCATGCGCTGCCTGGAATGCGGCTGCGGGGATATCTTTGAGTGCAAGCTGATCCATTATGCCAATCGGTATCACGTAGACCCGGCCCGGGTGGCTGGGGAAGTTCATAAGAGAAACTACAAGGACGAGCATCCCTTTATCGACCGTAACCCGGACAAATGTATTCTTTGCGGCTTATGTGTCCGGGTCTGCGACGAAATCATGGGGGTTACCGCTCTCGGACTGGTGAACCGGGGCTTCGATACCATTGTGCAGCCTGAGTTTAACCTGCCCCTGCAGGAAACCGGATGTATCTCCTGCGGTCAGTGTGTCGCCGCCTGTCCTACCGGCGCCCTCCAGGAACGATTGACCATCGATAAATCCGTTCCTCTGGAGACGGCAGAAACCAGCACTATTTGCTCCTACTGCAGTGTGGGATGCAATCTGAAACTGAAAACAAAGGGTGAATTGTTGGTTAAATCGGTTCCGGACAAGGAAAGCAGCGTGGACAAAGGTCTCCTCTGTGTGAAAGGACGCTTTGGCTTTAATATGGGCCAGAAAGGAACCCGGATTACCGCACCTCTGATGAAGAAAAACGGGGAATTTAAAGAAGTATCCTGGGATGAAGCCCTTCTTTTCGTGGCTAAGAAAACCCAAAGTATTTCCTCCCGTTACGGAAGCAAGGCATTAGCGGTCAGTGTTTCCGACCGCTATACCAATGAAGAGATTTATTTAGCCGCTAAATTCGGCAAGCAGATTCTAGGCACGGATCAGGTATTCTCTTTTAACGGTTTTGACGGCGGGATTGAGGATGTTTTAGGCTATGATGCGTCCAGCAATACCTTTGACGAACTCCTTTCCACCGAAGTGATTTTGCTTGTTGGTTCGGATATTATGCACGATCATCCCATTGTGGGTTTAAAGATTAAAGAGGCGGCGGCAAAAGGGGTTAAATTGATTACCGTCAACCCCTTTGCCTCTCTGGCAGATGAATGGGCGGATCAAAAAGTCTGCCCCGCGGATAGCGTCAGTTTTATCAAAGAAGTGATCAAAGCTGTGGTGGAAAGCGGACGAATCCCTTCAGACAATTCTGCAGCTGGATTTGCTCCCTTGCGGGAAAGCCTGGAAAACATCGAAGTGAGCGGGTCCGCAAAAGAAATTGCGGAAGCCTACACGAAAGCCAAAAGGGCGATAATTGTCTTTGATCAAAACCGGGTTACAGCTGACGGGGCTAAGTTACTTGCCGATTTGGCGGTAGTGGCGGGGCATATTGGTAAAGCGCGCAGCGGTATCATCCAGTTAAAACCAAAAGCCAACAGCCAGGGCCTGGTCGATATGGGTGTTACCAAGGGTGCGCAAGAAATCAGGACGAATCTGGATGCCGGCTTGACCAAGGGAATGTTCATATTTGGGGAAGATATCGGGGGATGGGACCTGAGTACGTTAGAACTTCTCGTGGTGCAGGATACCCATTTAACGGAGACGGCGTTAACGGCGGATGTGGTCTTACCCGGTGTGAGTTTTGCCGAGTCCTCCGGAACCTTTACCAGTTCAGAACGACGCATTCAGAGACTAAACCAGGTCATCCCGGCTATTTCCGGACTGACCAACTGGGAAGTGATCATAGAAGTTGCCAATGCTTTTGGGGCCAACCTAGCATACTGCTGCCCCGAATGCATTGAGGAGGCCATATCTGCGGATATTCCGGAATACAAGGGAATTGTCCAAGGGGAGGAAAAGACGGTCTTCTGGCCGGTGCACGGCAGTCCCGTACTCTATGGGGAAAAGTTCCATTTTGCTGACGGGAAAGCCTGCCTGCACACCGTAGGAGAGGGGCCCTTATTTAAAGCGACGACCCATACAGACCACCTGGAAAACACATTTGTTGATTTCCTCAAAGAAAAAAAGATTGTTTAGCGTGTGATGGAAAAACGATCTGACTTTAAATCTCCAACTTCGGTTGGAGATTTTTTTGCCTGAAAAGGAATAGCAGATGAAGGATAAATTTTATTACCGGTGTTAAAAGGAAATCTCTTGAAATGATAGAATATATGTTACATTTGCTAGATACTGTAACATTTGGGGAAATTATATCGCTAAAGCCAAAGTCAGATCGTGATGGGATTTTTCTAGTAATCCGAAGTAAGCCTAGTAAATGCGAGGTGATTACTTATGAGATTTCATTATCAAGCTTGGGAGGATTTCGTTATAGGCAGAAATACCAGCAAGGAAACCTCTTTGGTGAGTCCCATTATCCTGTCGTCCTGGCAACGGTGTGTCAACCGGCACCAGAGCCCTGATGAGGTCATTTCTTCCAGGGTACCGGAGGAAGAAGTAAATAAAAGAAGAACTGTCAATCAAAATCTCATTAACGTTGCCAAACCATTTTTAGAGGAATTATATGAATTGGTGAAAGGGTCCGGCTTTACAGTTGTTCTCCTTGATCAGGATGCCTGCATTTTGGAGATCTTGGGCGACCAGGATTTTTTAGAGCGGCATAAGCATTTCCAAACCGGTGAGATTTGGGACGAAGAGACAAAGGGCACAAATGCCATGGGTATCGTAAAAATAGAAAAAATTCCGGTTCAGGTATACGCTACGGAGCACTATGTGCGGAAAAATCACAATATCACCTGTTCCGGCGCTCCCATCCGCGGCGCCAATGGAGAAATGATCGGCATCCTAGACGTGTCCGGAGATTTTAACAAGGCCCATGCCCATACTTTAGGCATGGTGGTAGCTGCCGTCAAAGCGATTCAAAATGAGCTTAGCCTAAAAGCGGCCCATGCGGAAATCATCAAGTCCTATAACAATGTGAACGCGATTATCGAAACCATTTCCGACGGCATTGTTTCTTTTGATGAGTATGGCCGCATCACAAACATGAATCCTGTGGCGATTAAGATTTTAGACGTAAACGGATCCAATTACCAGGGAAAACAATTGAAAAGTATTCTGAAGAACGATGAAATCTTTGATCGCATCCTGCGCAACGGCCGAAGCATTTATGACAAGGAATTCCTTCTGGAAAGAAACCATAAACAAGTGCACTTTCTCTTTTCCGCCCAGCCCATCATTGATCACGCCAAAGAGATTTGCGGCGGTGTAGCCAACCTGAGGGAAATTAAATACGTGCACCGGCTGATCAACCAAATGGTGGGGGCAAGAGCTTTGTTTACCTTTGAAGATATTATCGGCGAAAGCGCCTCCATCAAAGAAAGCATTCGAATTGCCAAAGACATTGCGGCCAGTATGTCCTCCATCATTTTACAAGGCGAAAGCGGCACCGGTAAAGAAATGTTTGCTCAGGCCATTCATAATGAGAGCAGTTTTTCTCTCGGCCCTTTTATGGTGATTAATTGTGGGGCCATCCCGAGAGACCTGATCGAGAGTGAACTTTTTGGCTATGAAGACGGGGCCTTTACCGGAGCCAAGCGGGGGGGACGAGCCGGTAAATTTGAGCTGGCCAACGGAGGGACCATCTTCCTTGATGAGATTGGTGATATGCCTTTAGATACCCAAGTATCCCTGTTGCGCGTGCTTCAGGAAAAACAGGTGGTACGGATCGGCGGGTATAAGTCCATACCCATCAATGTTCGGGTCATTGCCGCCACCAACAAAGATATCAAAGAAGAAGTCCGGAAAGGGAATTTCCGGGAGGATCTTTACTATCGTTTGAATGTGATCAATATCACCATACCTCCCCTCCGCAAAAGGGAAGGAGATATTTTGCTCTTATCAAAATACTATATTAAAAAATGTTCTACCATGCTGGGCTATACGGTGAGTAATTTGGATCCCCAAGCTGTGCGCTCCCTGGAGGAGTATTATTGGCCGGGAAATGTCCGGGAGCTTGCCAATGCCATGGAAAGAGCGGTAAATATGGCGAAAGGAAAGGAAATTGCTTTAGAACATTTGCCGGAAAATCTGCAAAAACAAACAAATTTGGGAAAGAAGAAAGCAAAGGATCCCCATACGTTGGAAAAGAGGGAAAAAGAGATTATCCTGGAAACTTTGGAAGCGGTTAACTGGAATATCTCGAAAGGCTCTTCCATTTTAGGGATTTCCCGGAATACCCTTTACCGGAAAATCAATAAGTATGAGATCACAATGACGGGTTAAGGACAGCCACGAAAAAATTTTTTTGAACGAAATGCAACGCTTTAGAGCTCTGGGCAAAGAGCTCTATTTTTATGCTCATTATTGGCACACTGTAACATTTTGGTACAAGGGGCAAAACAGGCTTAACAAACAGTTTCCATGATCAGGAAGATTATTGCTCCAAATTGTCACACAAATACCTGATCAAAAAAATTCACAGAATGAGATAAAATAAGAAAAGTCAAACAATTCCCTCGTTGGCATAAAAATTGCATTAATGATCTTTGCTATTAATTTAAAAGGAGGGTTTTTTCATGTCAAACGCAATTTATGCCAAGATGATTGCAGAAGCACTGGCGGCCCAAAAAGCAGATCTAAACGTGATCAAAGCAAAGAGGGGAGGAAAATTTAAAATCTCGGATGCCAAACCCTATGTGGATGCGGTAAACGAGATGAAAGCAGGAGAAGGACAAAGTCGTGAAGTGATCAGACTGCATGTGGACTCAGTTAACGCCCATTATCAAATCTTTGACCAAATCACTGAGACAGTTACCCCGGAAGATGATCCTTTTGTAGAACATTATCAGACCCCTGCGCTCCTGGAAATTCTCTATGAATTGGACCCTGCTTTCCGTGATGCCGTGGATCAATTCATCAAAGCCATTGCAGACAAGGAAGCCTTAATCGGCAAAGAATCCGTGCGCCGTTACGGAGGCTTCTATGGTCCTACCGCTGTGGTTGATTTTGCTTTTGTTCCCGGTTCCACCAGCAATGTGGTCAATACTATTCTGCAAGATCTGCCCATGGAAAAGAAGTATAAACAAGCCATCTTATCTGCTAAGTCATGGGGCATGGATACTTCTTACGGGATAGGGGCAGCTTTTGCCACTTCTCTGGAAGCAGGCAAGACCTTGGCTGAAGCGGCAAAAGACGAAGTGGAGATGCTTCAACTGGTTTACGACAAGCCTATTGAAGCACAAGCCAAATTGATGGCGGATCATGGGCATACCTCCTTTGACGTTAAGAAGTATATGGAAATGTATAAAGAAAGAATTCGCCCGGCGGTAAAAGAAGCCGTGGATGCCGGTGTGCATTACGGCAATATCGTTACGGTTCCTGCCTACTGTGTAGGAGATGTGGCCCACCATATCGCCCAATCCATGTTTAATATGGCGAAAGACGATATGACCATGGCGATTATGGAAGCAACCACCGATGTGATGGAAAAAACCTTAAACCTGGGCTTGGATCAAGGGTATAAGAGCGTTTATGATGTTTTAAGCGTAGCCACCGGTTCTACCGCAACTGCGGTTGCCTATATTTTGGAAAAAGACGGTTTCACCGTTCCCATGGTGATTGATCTCCTCACCAAACGGTTCACCAACTATGTGCAGAAATATCCTCAACGGGGCGCGGCGGCAGAATTACACAATGTGGACTTTATGGATATGATTTATCGGGGCAGCCAGGTTCTGGCCAAGGCTGGCGTGAAAATCAAAGGAATTCCCGTTCAACTGAGTGCGATTGACGATAACGAGATTATTGCCAATCCGCAGCGCTATACTTATCCTGCCTGTGCCATTACGGTCAGATTCTCTTCCCTGATGCGTTTGGCCGACTTCCCCTGTCTCTTGACGAGTGAGCCGGTTACCGCTACCTTAATGACCAATATTATCGCCCTGGATCCCAAAACACCCGGCTCTCCTGCCCGAGTATGCAAAAACTGCGCTGTGACCACCCTGATCAAACGTTGCGGTTATTGCAACTGGAGCTCTGCCGTATAAAATCTACAGATAAAAAAAGGAAGGAGAAGGTAGCTGAATCAGCTGCCTTCCCACTTCCCCAAATGAGGTCAACCATAGTTAGATTATCATATAAGGGGGGTAATTTCAATGCCTTCGCTATCAAAGAAGTTTTTCGCAGAGTTAATTGGAACCTGGATGCTGGTATTGGTGGGGCCGGGCGCGGCGGCAGTCACTCTGATGCTGGCCCAGGGAGAGGATAAGGCCTCGGGTTTTAATATTGGCATTGGTGCTTTAGGGGGATTAGGCGACTGGTTGGGCATCGGATTGGCTTTCGCAATTGTTATTGCTGCGGCGATTTATATTTTTGGACCTGTTTCCGGAGCCCATCTGAATCCTGCGGTAACCATCGCCCTTTGGGCGGGCAAGCGTTTTCCCACCAAAGAAGTGATCCCTTATCTCTTGGCCCAGTTCATCGGTGCGGTGCTGGGATCGGCTACCTTATTAGCGATGCTGGGGAGTGCAGGGGCAACAGTGGGCGGTTTAGGTGCGCCGGGTCCTTTTCCCGGAATCAGCCTGACCGGCGTGTTTATTGCAGAATTAGTAGGCACCTTTATTCTCATGTTAACGATTATGGGAATTGCTGTTGACAACAGAGCCCCGCAAGGTTGGGCAGGTTTGATCATCGGGTTGATTGTGGCTGGCGTGATCATTACCATGGGCAATATTTCCGGTCAAGGAATCAATCCTGCCCGTACTTTTGGGCCTGTGCTGGTGGATAGCCTGGCCGGCGGACCTAATGGCTGGCCGGTATATTGGATTTATCTCGTAGCACCGATTATCGGAGCGGTGGCAGCTGTTTTCGTCTACGATGCCGTTGTAAAAGAAGAGTTAGTTTCCACCCAAGCGAAATCAACATCCAATTCAGTCGGTTAAGTTGATGAGATTCGGTAATTACTTTCTCCCTATCGCTATGGTCAAAGCTACGCATTTAATAGAGGGGCAGGTTCTTTTGGGGGAGCCTGCTCCCTTCAAAAATCTGCTTTTCGAAATATAAAGATCCGTAGGAGAGAGGTGATGAGATTGGATCAGTTTTGGGTAAAAACGGGAACCCGTCTTCATCTGGGTCAACTGGATCTCAATGGCTCATTAGGCCGCCTGTATGGCGGACTGGGTTTAGCTATTGATCAACCCCAATTGGAGATTATGGCGGAAAGAAATCATCATCTTGAAATTATCAGCCCGGACAGCGAGAAAAAGAGACTCGTCAGTATCGTTAGAAAATACCTGGAGTATTATCAGCTTCCCGGTGTCAAAATCAATTTGCTTCAATCTTTACCCAGTCATAGCGGGTTGGGTTCAGGAACCCAGCTTTCTTTAGCATTGGGGCTTGCAATTACTCGCGTTTACGCATTAGAGCCATCTTTAGCGGAACTGGCCAGTATTACGGACCGTGAGAGCAGCCGCTCGGGAATTGGCGTGGCCGCTTTTGAACAGGGTGGTTTTTTGGTAGACGGGGGTAAACCAATCCATCAAGCGAGGGATGATTTCAAAGTTCCTCCGCTCCTTTTTCGGATTCCCTTTCCGGACGAATGGGTGATGATTCTGGTCTTACCTGATCAGGAAGAGAAAATGTATGGGCAGAAAGAGGAAGCCACATTTAATGCTTTGCCTCCTATGGATGAACAGGTTTCCGGGAGTATTACCCGTCTGATTCTGATGAAACTATTACCCGGTTTAATCGAAAAGGACTTGGCCTCTTTTGGGCAGGCCGTTACAGAAATTCAAAAACTGGTGGGGAATTACTTTGCCCCGGTGCAGGGAGGGCAGTATGCCAGTACCCTGGGGTCTCAACTGGCGGATTATTTATTGTCCCAAGGGGCGGCCGGAGTAGGGCAAAGCTCCTGGGGTCCCACAATTTACGGGTTTACCCACCAAGAAAAACAAGCCGATTTGCTGGACCGGACCCGGTGCTTTTTAGGGGGACGTGGTCGGGTATGGACAGCCAAAGGAGTTAATCATGGGGCAAAATGGGGTTGGAAATAAACAAAAAAGCACAAAAAAACCAAGGAGTAATCAAATGACAGATCAAGGGGAGGTTCCGTCACGCATCGCCTGGGGGATGACCGGGGCGGGACACGATTTAGCTTCTTGTGTAGAGTTGGTGTGCACTTTGGAGCAGGCAGACATCTTCCTTTCCCGGGCGGCTCAAGAAGTACTTGCCGCGTACAGGCTTTTCGGCAGATTAAAAGGAACAAAACATCAGCTGTTTTTTGATGACCATGCCAGTAGCAGGCCTGTTACCAGGCTCTATACCGGGAGATATGACCTGGTGGTGATTGCGCCGGTGACCGCCAATACCATCGCCAAAATGGCCCACGGCATTGCGGATAATCTGATCACCAATTTATTTGCCCATGCCGGCAAATGTCAGATTCCCACGATCCTACTTCCTTGTGATGGGGCAAATGAATTGACCTCTCTTACCCCTCAGGGAGAAGAAGTTTTCATTCATGTGCGGCAGATCGACCGGGAAAATTTGGCCCGTTTGGCCGGGTGGTCTGGTGTGCGCATCGTTGGCGATCCGGCCCAATTGGGTGATGCGATCAAACACCGATCCCGCTGGTAAGCAAGAGGATATTTATCTTCCTTCCGCAGGCTCCGGAGGGATTTCAGGAAAGAAGGCTGGTTTAAATTGTCCAAATACATCCTCATCACCGGTCTCATTGCCCAGGGCGCCTTAGCAAAAACGGCAGCCAAAATCAAAGAAATAAGCCTGGAGGTCATGCCGCTCAAGTGTACGGTAGCAGCTTTGATGTCCACGGATTTTATTGCCCGGGAACTGCTTGGCGCCGGGTCCCTCAGCGGGGAGGAGATTATTGTGATCCCGGGCTTATGTACCGGGCCGCTGGAGCGGATTCAAGAGGCCACAGGCTGTAAAGTACTGAAAGGGCCCAAGGACTTGACCGATTTACCCGCTTTTTTCCAGTCCGGGCCAAGGGGAAGCCAAGAGGCTGTTTCCCTCCCGACGCGTTCCCCCATCCGGATCCTGGCGGAGATCGTGGACGCACCCCGGATGAGTTTGAAGCAGATCCTGGAGAAAGCCTTTTACTACCGGAATAGCGGCGCCGACATCATCGATTTGGGCGGTGATATCCATCAGCCCTTTCCTGATTTGGCCAAGGTGATTAAGGCATTAAAAGGGGAAGGACTGCAAGTAAGCATCGACAGCCATCAAAAAGAAGATATTCTTGCGGCCAGTGCAGCCGGTGTTGACCTGGTCCTGAGCTTAACTTCCCAAAATATTGACATCGCAAAAGTATTGTCCTGTCCTGCGGTTGTAATACCGGATGATGGGGTTGATCTGGCTTCTTTGTATCACAACATGGAGAAACTGGAACACTGGCATGTTCCTTACCTGGTGGACCCTATTTTACCTCCCTTGACCTTGGGCTTAGCCCAAGGAATCGAACGTTATATCCGGGTCAGACGGGACCACCCGGACTGTGAGATGCTCATGGGCTTAGGAAACGTGACCGAGCTGGTTGACGCCGATAGTACCGGAATCAACGCTTTGATGGTGGGAATCGCGGGAGAACTTCAGATTCATTATCTTCTCACGACGGAAGTGAGCCACCGGGCCCGGGGGAGTGTCCGGGAAATCAGTCTGGCCCGCCGGTTAATGCACCGGGCGATCACAGAAGAAAGGGTGCCGAAACATTTGGATGATAGTTTGTTAACCATCAAAGATCCGGCAGGAAATTCCTTTGGGGAGCCCGACCTTTTGGAGATGCAAAAGGTGGTCCGGGATAAAAATTTTCGCATTTTTGTCGATGATCAGATTTATCTTTTTAATGCCCACTGTTTTTTACGGGGATCTTCCGCCCAAGAATTGTTTTCCCAGCTGGAGATCGAAAATCCCAAGCATGCTTTTTATCTGGGGCAGGAACTGGGCAAGGCGGAGATTGCCCTCGGCTTAGGAAAAAGGTATGTGCAAGATGATCCCCTGCGCTGGGGCTATCTGAATCAGGATGAAACCAAGAAAAGAGGCAGTCTTGATGATTATTGAAACCATCCTTTCTTCCATCAATAAAAAGGGTGAGGTCAATTTTGCTCCCATGGGGGTGCATATTCCGGATCATGCCATCAATCTCTCCAAAGTTAAAGAGATTTGTCTTTACCTTTATTCCGGATCCCACACCTTTGACAATCTTCAAACAACCTTAGAGGGAGTAATTAATCTGACAAATGACGTGATGGCTTTTGTGGAAACAGCTCTTTTTTCCACCTCCTTACCAACCGCTCCCTCCCGTCTGGTTCATCCGCCCAGAATGGCCGGGGCTAAGACGATTTGGGAATTCTCCGTGACGGATTTCCATGCTTCTGTAGAACCGGCAAAAGTGCTCGGCAAGATTAAGTATTATGAGGAATTAGCCGGTTTTTCCGGATTATGCAGAGCCCAAGGGGCGGTTTTGGAAGCAGCCATTGCAGCTACCCGCTGGAGATGGATGACACGCAGCAAGATTGAGGAATCTTGGGCCCAGTGGAGGGAAACGGTGGAGAGGACCGGAGGATCCAGGGAACAGGAAGCTTTCAGCCGGGTGTGCGACTTTTTTGCCCAGAACGGGATCGACATGGGGGATGCGAAGTAAAAGGAGGAGTGATGATGAAAAAAATTCTTATTCATTTGGAATCAGATGCAAAAGCAAGCGTTTTCGATCAAATTACAGCTTATGATGCAGGCGTTGACCAGGTGATTGCTTATGGGGGCGTCCAGGTGGAAGAAGTGCCAAACTTGGTTTATGGCGCCATGTTTACCCGGGGAGGAGAGGGATTGCGCCATAGCGCAATTTTTATCGGCGGCACCCATGTGCCTGCGGCAGAGCGGCTGATGAAAAAAGTACTCGATACTTTCTTCGGTGATGTTCGGGTATCGGTGATGTTCGATGCCAATGGATCCAATACCACTGCGGCAGCTCTTGTCAGGAAAATAACCCAGGGCAGGGACTTAAAAGACAAGAAGGCTTTAGTCCTGGCCGGAACCGGTCCGGTAGGCATCCGGGGGGCCATCCTCCTGGCCCGGGAGGGATGTGAAGTACTTCTTTCTTCACGGCAGCTTTCCCGCGCCCAGGAGGTGAGTGAACATATCCTGGAGCATCATGGCATTCCTGTCACTCCCGTTGAAATTGCTACCCAGGAAGATGTTTCCCAAGCGCTCAGCCAGGGCATCCACATTGCCGCTTGCTGCGGTGCCCCGGGTGTCCGGGTGCTGGACCAAAAGACTTGGTCAACCGCGCCTGCCCTGGAAATCATTGCCGACATCAATGCCGTCAACCCTTTAGGGGTGGAAGGGATGAAAGTAACGGATAACGGCAAGGAACGGGAAGGCAAGATTTTCTACGGTGCCATCGCCATCGGCAATTTCAAGATGAAAGTACACCGTGCCGCCGTGCAGGCTTTATTCCAAAGCAACCATCAGGTGTTGGATTTCTCATCCATCTATGAATTGGCTCGGAACATGGAGGAATAAGATGATTCTTCTTGTCGGAGCAAGTGTAAGAGCTCTGATGGAATCGGCTGCCGCATCAGGGTATCAAGTAATAGGCATCGATTTCTTTGGCGATGTGGATGCCGGATGGCAGGGAAAAATCCTTAGCCTGGTTCAGGATGGTGGTTTGACACCTTCCCTGAAAAACTTATGGAAAATGGCCCGGGCCACGCCCTGTCAGGGCCTGGCCTATACTTCCGGCCCGGAAAATACGCCTAAGGAATTAATCTATTGGGAAAACCGGGGTCTTCTTCGGGGTAATGGCGCGTCTGTTTTGACCGGGGTACGTAATCCCTGGAGATTATCGGCTAGTTTAAAGCAAATCGGTTCTCATATGCCCAGGTTCTCTGCACCGGTCCAGGGGAAATCAGGTGAAGGCGGGGAGAAATGGCTCCTGAAACCGCTCCACCGGGGAGGAGGACATGGCATCGTGGAATTGCCTGAGGCAAAAGAGGATGTGGGGAAGCTGATTTCCCGCTTGCCTGATCCGGCCCAGTATATTATCGAAGAATATGTGGAGGGAATTCCTGCTTCCGCTACTTTTCTCGCCAACGGCCGGGAAGCCCTTTTATTGGGTACGAGCCGTCAGCTCATCAGCAGAAGGGGAGTAGCTAGACCCTTTCTTTATCAAGGAAATGTTGTTCCTTTGGATCTCAGCGGCATCTTAGAGGAAAAGGCCTTTGCGGAGGAACTGATCAAGATCATCGTACATCTCACCGGTGACTTTAAGTTACTAGGGATCAATACCCTGGACTTTATCGTCAACCGGGACGGCATCTGGATTCTGGAGCTCAACCCACGCTGGTCGGCCTCCGTGGAATTGATCGAAAGCTATTCGGGGAAACGCCTCTTTGCCGCCCATTTAGCCGCCTGTGCGGGACGGGAAATGAAAAAAATCTTTCCGGACTTGTTTCCTTTGTGGGGGAGAGGCAGAGAAAAAGCACCTGTTTTTTGGGGAAAGAGCATTGTCTATGCGGATCCTGCCCTGGTGATCAAGGCGCATAAAGAACAAGACCTGCGCTTTCTTTATGCACAGGGTATGCGCGATATCCCCCGGGCAGGAACGAAAATCAAGAAAGGGCAGCCTATTTGTACCGTATTGGCTGGGGGTGCCAGTGATCAGGATTGCCTGAGCAGGCTGAAGGAAAAATCCCGCTGGGTGGATCATTTTTTTCGGGAGCACTAGGGAAAAAGTCATTTAACAAAGGGGGAAGCCTATGGGAAGTATCACTGGATTATTGATTACAGTACGCACGGGTCGCCAAGGGGCCGCCATGGAAAAAGGAAAACTTTCCGCGGAGTATGAAGAGGAAATTTCCTCCCTGTCCCTGAATCCGGAGGATTTTGCCTTCCTGAAGTTGGCTTCGGACCGGCGGGCGATCCTAAAAAGTGCCGCGGGAGAAGTTCCGGTGGTATGCCGTTCCGCGGAAGGTCCCAGGGGGCTTTTCTTTCTTCCCTTAGGACCTGTGGCAAACCGGTTGATCGGTGCAGAGACTTATGGGACCGGCGTCCCGGATTTTAAAGGGATCCCGGTGCTGATTCGGGCAGATTACTCCCATATGGAGGGAGCAAAGGGGAAGGAGGGAATAAAAGATGGCTGTGACCCTACATGAAGACGTGGTTTGTGCTTTTTGCGGCTGCCTTTGCGATGACCTTCAGGTAGAGGTGGAAAACAATGTGATCCGGAAAGTGGGACATGTGTGCACCATTGGCCGGAATAAACTGATGCATGCCCAATCCCATTTGGCTTCGCTCCGGGTGAAAGGGCAGGAAGCCTCTTTAGAAGAAGCCCTCAATGCGGCGGCTGATATCCTCGTTGAGGCCCAGTCTCCTCTGGTTTATGGTTTAAGCAGCACCACGACGGAGGCCATCGGCGAAGCCGTGGCCTTGACGGAATTAGTCAAGGGTACGGTTGATAATCCTTCTTCCTACTGACACGGACCGGGCGTTCTCGCCCGCCAGCAAGTTGGGCTGGCTTCATGTACATTAGGAGAAGTGAAAAACAGGGCGGACCTTCTCATTTATTGGGGCGCGAACCCCATGGAATCTCATATGCGCCATTTAAGCCGCTATACCGCCATGTCCAAGGGGCTCTATACCGCGGAAGGGCGGAAAGGACGAAAGGTGGTTGTCATCGATATCAGACCCACCCCTACTTCAAAGGCTGCGGATCTGTTTATTCAGGTCGCTCCGGGAGAAACCTTTGAAATTGCCCATGTGCTGCGTTGCTTAGTGAAAAACATACGCTTGGAAGGCATTACCGAAACCAGTCTCATCGGGGGTGTCCCCCTGTCTCAATGGCAGGAATTAGCCCGCATGATGAAGCAAAGCCATTACGGCGTGCTCATGTTTGGCATCGGTGCTACCCAGAGCCGGGGCAAAGACATCAATATTGAAGAAATCAACACTTTAGTAAACGAGTTAAATCAATATACCCGTTTTTATGCCATTGCCATGCGGGGACATGGGAACGTCAATGGGAGCAATCAGGTTTTAGTCTGGCATTCAGGGTACCCCCTAGCCGTAAACTATAGCCGGGGCTATCCCCGCTTTAATCCAGGGGAGTTCAGCGTAGTGGATATGCTGATGCGCAAGGACGTGGATGCCGCCTTGATCATTGCCACGGATCCTGGGGCTCATTTACCCCAGCCGGCGGTCCGGTACCTGCAAAGCATTCCTACCATTGTGCTGGAGCCCCATGAGAACTTAACCACGCCCTGGGCCACGGTGGTGATTCCGGTTGCTCCGGCAGGCGTGGGTGCGGAGGGAACTTTTTACCGTATGGACAACGTACCTTTACGTCTGAAAAAGCTGGTAGATTTCCCTTATCCGTCGGACCTTACAGTTTTGCGTGCCATAAAGGAGAGAGTGCGCCATGCTAAAAATTGTTAACGGGCAGGTTTATGATCCCATCCATGGGGTAAGAGGAGAAGTAAAAGATATTTTTATGGAAAAGGGGAGAATTATGGAACCCCCTTTATCCGGTGCAGTCGATGAAATCATTGATGCCGCAGGCTGTGTGGTGATGCCCGGGGGCATAGAAATTCACAGCCATATTGCCGGAGCTAAGGTTAATAGCGCCCGCAGCATGTGCCCGGAAGACCATTATGACCATTTTAAACTGAGCACAAAGGAAACCCGGTCAGGGACAGGATACACCGTGCCCAGTACCTTCCTAACGGGATATTTATATGCCCAATTAGGCTATACCACCGCCTTTGAAGCAGCTGTACCGGCCTTGGAGGCCCGGCATGCCCATGAGGAATTGACGGATACCCCTTTGCTGGATGCCGGGATCTATACCCTGATGGGAAACAACCACATGATCATGAAGGTGTTAAGCGATCCGGACCCCTGCGCCTGTAAAGAACGCCTGCGTGACCTGGTGACCTGGCTCTTAACCAGCAGTAAAGGCTATGCCGTGAAAGTGGTGAATCCGGGCGGCGTGGAAAGCTGGAAGTGGAGTCAGGGGGCTGTAGACTTGGATACGGCCATTCCTCCTTTCGGAGTTACGCCCAGAAAGATGCTCTTGAATTTGGCAGAAGTGGTACGAGATTTAAAGCTTCCCCATGCCCTGCATCTGCATGCCAACCATTTAGGAGAGGCGGGCAATTATCGAACCACCTTGGAAACGATGAGAGCCCTGGAGGGATACCGGGTCCATTTTACCCACCTGCAATTTCATTCTTACGGGTTGACGAAAAAGGGAGGTATCCGTTCCGCGGCCCGGCGCATTGCCGAGTATCTCAACGAGCATCCGGAATTCACCTGTGATGTGGGGCAAATCGTCTTCGGACCGGCCACGACCATGACGGCGGATTCTCCCATGCAATTCCGGCTTCATCAAATGACCGGGCATAAATGGATCAATGCGGATATTGAAATGGAAACAGGGTCGGGAATTGTGCCTATGATGTACCGTCCTTCCGTGCTGATCAATGCCATTCAATGGTGCATCGGTTTGGAGTTGCTTCTTTTAGTGAAAAATCCCTGGCAGATTATTTTAACGACAGATCATCCCAACGCAGGGCCTTTTACCTCTTATCCCCATATTATTCGTTTGCTGATGGATGCGGATTACCGCAACGCTATGTTCCAGACCTTACACCCGAAGGTGGCCCAATATACCCACCTGAAAGAGCTGGACCGGGAGTATTCTCTGGAAGAAATCGCCATTGTCACCCGGAGTGCTGCCGCTAAGGCTCTAGGCCTGCCTCAAAAAGGACATCTGGGCGCCGGGGCCGAGGCAGATGTGGCCATTTACCGGGTGCAGCAGGATCAAGAGAAAATGTTTGCGCAGCCCGCCTATGTGTTGAAGGAGGGCAAGGTGGTGGTGCGAAACGGAGAAGCCGTACAGAGTTTCCCCGGCCGGAGATTGCTGGTGGAGCCCGATGGGGCCAAAGCTTTAGGTTCCGATCTGGCCCTGGATTTTGCCAATTATTATTCCATTGCCTTATCCAATTTTCCCGTCCAGGAGGAATATCTGTGCCGTCCGGAGGTGATACCATGCATTTAAACGGTGTAGAAATAGAAGATACCTTTGCGGAAGCCTTTACCATGCGCGCCGCCCGCCTCACCATTACCGCTGTCAACGAAACATGGGCCCAACATGCGGCTATTGCCGCCACCGGTTTTGCCACTTCGGTGATCGGCTGTGGCGTGGAAGCAGGCATGGAAGGGCCTACACCCTTTACCCCCGATGGAAGAGCCGGGGTGGATTGCCTTTTCTTTGCCTCATCCAAGGAGGATCTGGAGACCAATCTGATCAAACGGGTGGGTCAGGCGATTATGACGTCACCGACTTCTGCCTGTTATGATGGGGGCTTACCGGAGTTTTCTTCCGGCTATCAGGGGTTCAGTAAATTTAACATTGGCGGCAAGCTGCGCTTTTTCGGCGATGGATTTCAGGCCAGCAAGATCATTGGGGATCAACGTTACTGGCGTATTCCCGTCATGGAAGGAGAGTTTCTGATTCAGGAAGAGTTCACCATGGCAAAAGCAGTGGGGGGAGGAAACTTTTTGATCCTGGCCGAAAGTGTGGATGCTGCTCTTCAGGCCTCTGAAGCGGCAGTGGGGAAGATGAAGGAAATGCGCGGCATCATTCTTCCCTTTCCCGGAGGCGTGGTGCGCAGTGGCAGTAAAGTAGGGGCCAAGTATAAATTTCTTTCCGCGTCCACCAATACGGCTTACTGCCCCACCATTCGGGGCAGAGTGGAAAACAGCGCTTTAGCAGAGCATACCAATGCTGTTTTGGAGATTGTGATTGACGGTTTAACCGACCGCTTGGTGCATCAAGCGATGGAAGCAGGTATCCGGGAAGCGGTGAAAGTTGCAGGGGTGCACCGCATTACCGCCGGCAACTACGGGGGACGGCTGGGCAAATATCATTTTCATCTCCAGGAGATATTGGGAGGGAAGGAATCATGAAAAGGCAAATCACATTGAGACTGAAGGAACAGCCATCCTTACCCGTGGAAGCGGAAAGCATTACACCGGAAAATTTAAGCGGAAAAAGCCTGGACCAAATCTACCGGCTGCCCCTGTGGAGCGGTAACCGGGAAACCAGGCTGACCGACTATTTTGAAGTGGACATGGCCGAATTAGAGGGGGAAGAGCATCCGGATCAGGAAAGCCTAGCCAGGATTGTGATGCGGGGGGACTTATCCCGGTTTAAACGATTAGGCCAGGGCATGCGGGCGGGAGAAATGGAAATTCACGGACCAGTAGGTTTCCACGCAGGCGCTGGGATGGAAGGAGGCTCTCTCTTGATCAGGGGAAACGCCGGTGATTGGCTGGGTGCCCATATGAAAGGCGGAAACATTATCGTAGAAGGTTCCACCGGGCATTTTACCGGCGCGGCCTATCGGGGAAAAGTGCAAGGCATGACCGGGGGAACCATTTTGATCAAGGGAGATGTAGGTCAAATGGCCGGCTCCCGGATGCGGCGGGGTCTGATGGCAGTGGGCGGAGACTGTGGTGATTTTTTAGGTTTTAAAATGTTGGCGGGGACCATTATCCTGGCCGGTCGTGGGGGAAGCTGGATTGGGGCAAACATGCGCAGGGGGACAATTATTCTTTTTAAAACCATGGACCTCCTCCCCTCATTTTATTATAACTGCCTGTACCGGCCTGTCTTCTGGGGATTGCTCCGTCAAGAACTGGAGCGAAAAGGGTTTCTTGCCACCAATTGCTGTCCAGACGGTTTTTTTAAACGTTTTAGCGGGGATGCCCAGGAAGGAGGAAGGGGGGAAATTCTGATATGCCAATCCAATTGAACGATATGCCGGCGCTCAGCCCTAATTTGCGTGCACTTCCCTTTGTCAATCAGCTGATCGCCCATCGTGAACAGTTCAAGGTAGAGGTAAGCAAGATATCCGGGGTTACCATCATTGATTGCGGGGTCAGTGTCCCGGGAGGATGGGAAACCGGGTTGATCTTTGCCAAGATTTGCCTGGGCGGTTTGGCCAAGGTCAAGCTGCATTGGGCTGATTTCAGGGGATTACGCTGGCCGGCCCTAGAGGTGATCACGGACCATCCGGTTCGAGCGTGCATGGCTTCCCAATATGCCGGATGGTTTATTAAAAGGGACAAATTTTCTGCTATGGGCTCGGGACCTGCCCGGGCCGTGGTTCATTCGGAAGAGCTGTTTGGCAAGTTAGGATACCGGGATTCTGCCCAGGTGGCCGTACTTTGCCTGGAAAGCCGTAAGCTTCCTCCGGAGGGAGCGGTAAATCTGATCCTGGAAAAGTGTGGCTGTCAGGCAGAAAACCTTTATATCCTGGTGGCACCGACAGCTTCTATCGTGGGTTCAGTACAGATTGCCGCGCGTTCGGTAGAGACCGGGCTGCATAAAATGATGGAGCTGGGTTATGATCTGGGTCTGGTGGAAAGAGGCTGGGGCATTTCTCCCCTGGCTCCGGTGGCGGCGGATGACCTGAGTGCGATAGGGCGGACAAATGATGCCATTCTTTATGGAGCCACCGTCCAATATCAGGTGCAGGATGAAGATGCCTGCCTGAAAGCACTGGTGGGGAAAGTGCCTTCTGCCAGTTCCCGGGATTATGGACTGCCTTTTCGCGAACTATTTGACCGGGTGGGAAATTTTTATGACATTGATCCCCTTCTTTTCAGTCCGGCAGAAGTATGGCTCAGCAATGAGAAAAGCGGCTGCTCTTTCCATGCTGGAGAGATCCGCCCCGATTTATTACGTAAATCCTTTCAGCTGGGATCTTAAGGAAAGCTATTTCGTCTTTACTACTCAGGAGTCAGGTGCGTAATTCCGCACACCTGACCGACAGCAAGGAGAGAAATGGATCTATGAGCGCAACAGAGATGAAGAAAAAGCCGAGGATCGGTATTCTGGGCACAGCGAAAGGGTCCCATGTCCAGGCATTAGCAATTTCTTTACAGGGATTAGGCGCAGAGGTTATCTTAGTTGATCCCAAAAGGATGACTTCTTATCTGCCGGAACCACGGACGGTACGATGCGAGCGGGATGGTTCCAGCGAAACAATGGGAGATCTGGATGCCCTGGTGGTACGCTCTCTGCCCGGCGGTTCCCTGGAACAGGTGATCTATCGGGTCAATGTTTTGCATCGTTTAGAGAATTTAGGCTTAAAGGTGATCAACAGTGCCGGGTTAATCGAAAAAACAGTAGATAAATTCTATACCTCTGCCTTGCTGGCGGAAGCCGGTTTACCCGTGCCCAGAACGGTGGTGACCGAACGTTTTGATGAAGCCATGGAAGCGGTGAGAAAGCTGGGGACAGTGGTGGTAAAGCCGGTTTTCGGATCCTTAGGGAAAGGGATGATCTGCATCGACGACCTGGATATTGCCCATCGGGTTTTTCGTGCCCTGGAACTGGGCCGATACATCTATTATGTGCAGGAATTCTTGCCCAGTGGCAATGAAGATTTCCGTCTCTTCGTGGTAGGAGACCAGGTAGTAAGTGCCATGCGCCGCCGGGGCCTGAACTGGAAGACCAATATTGCCTGTGGATCCACCGCGGAAAAATATCGTCCTGAGCCGGCGATCGCCCAGCTGGCGATCCGAACGGCGAAAATCTTACACGCAGATTATGTAGGCGTAGACATCCTGGTCAGCGGTGGCATGCCTTATATTATTGAGGCCAATGGGATTCCAGGTTGGGCAGGGCTGCAGTCCGTGACAGAAGTAAATCTGGCCGATGTTTTGGCAAAATATGTCCTAAGGGAGATCAAGACGATATGAACAAAGAAGTGCTAAAGGATGGCTTTCATTGGGACCTTGCCTGGGCTGTCCAGGCTGCTTGTATTTTGGAAGCAGATGCGCCCAAGGTGGGGAATGTGAACCGTTACCACGACTTCTCGGATTGCTCTTTGGAGGACTTCCATTTGAGTGCCTTGGCACTGGGGCGTCCCTTTGGATTTATGGGCCGGCAAGGGGTCGGAGAAACAATTTTTCAGGCGATTAGCGCCACAAGGAAGCATGTAGATACCAATACCAACCTGGGCATGGTGCTCCTTCTGGCCCCCTTAGGAATGGCTTGGAGCCTGCTTAGGGAAGATCCTTCTTTTAACCGGCCAGATCAAGTTTCTTTACTGGAATTATGGAAGCAAAAACTTCGCCTGGTATTAGAGGGCCTGACCAGAGAAGACACGGATTATGTTTACCGGGCCATCCGGCTGGCGGCGCCTGCCGGAATGGGGGAGGTCAGGGAATATGATGTGCTTCAGGATCAGTTTCCGGAAATTACTCTTTTGGAGGTCATGAAGCTGGCGGCGGAACGGGACCTCATTGCCCGGCAGTATAGCAACAACTTTGATCAGGTGCTGGACGTGGGTTACCCTGCCCTGCAGCGCTTTCTGGATGAGCATCTCTCTCTGCCCCAGGCCATTGCCCAGACCCACCTCTTTTTATTAAGCCAATACCCGGACTCCTTGATCACCCGGAAGCTTGGGCCGGAGTGGAGCGGGGAAGTACAAAAGCGCGCCGGTGCGGTCTGGAAGCGGGGAGGATGGCGCACCATCACGGGCCGGGAATTTCTCTTGAGATTCGACCGCTGGCTGAGAAAGGATGGGCACCGTTTAAACCCGGGGACTACAGCAGACCTGATGGCGGCAATTATTTTTGTCCTGCTGCTTGTCAAAAAATGGGGAGACGGGGAGGCGTTGATGCGATGAAAGAAAGATGGCCATTTTCTTCTGAACCCAGCCTTTTGATCAGTGTGGTCAACGGGCGGGAGGCCCGGGCAGCCTTGGCGGGAGGCGCCGATATTATTGATCTGAAAAATCCTTTGGAAGGCCCTTTAGGAGCTCCTGCCCCAAAAGTGATTGAGGAAGTGTGTGGCGTAGTAAAAGGACATAAACCCTTCAGCATTGCCTTAGGAGAGTTTCCCGGAAAACCGGGAGCGGCAGCCCTGGCTGCTTTAGGAGGCGCCTATTTTCAACCGGATTTTCTGAAAATTGCCTTCCTTGCCCATACGCCTTCTGAGGAGATGGTGCGCACCTTAAAAGAAATAAAGAGCAGTATCGGCTCTCTCCCGCATCAAAAAACCAGTCAAATTGTCTCTGTAGCCTTTGCCGATACCATCCGGTCCGGGAGCTGGAATTTGGCCGACTTTGCCGCTTTTTCCCAGGAAGGGGGAGCAGCAGGGTGCCTCATTGATACCTGGGAGAAGAATGGCTCCTCTTTGCTGGATTATTTTACAGGAGCAGAACTGGGGGAATTTATTGAGAGTTGTCATACCCATGAGCTGTTTTGCGGCCTGGCCGGTGCCCTAAAATTTTCCCACATCCCCCTTTTGAGCCGGCTAAAACCGGAATTGATCGGGGTGAGATCGGCAGTTTGCGGGGGAGACCGCTTGGGAGGCACGGTATCATGCCAAAGTGTCCGGGAACTTAAGGAATTATGCGGGCAGACAGAGCATGAGAAGGCAGATAAACACCTTGCGTAGTGCCGGTTTGGATCAGCCGGGCTAACCGGTCCGGGTATAAACCGTTCAAGAACCAAACAGGCATCTTTAAAGGCAGCAGGTGCCGGATAAAAGGATCCAGATCCGGTTCTGCCAGGCGGGGATCGATGTCGGTGCTTTTTAAAATGATCAGCAAGGATGGGTTTAACTGTCCGGCCAGGTAGGCGGCAAGAGAGTCGGAGGTAACATCCCAAGATCTGGGAAGCCGATCTGAAGATATTTGGCTCAAAAAGCGGGCGCATAAAAGAATTTGAGGCTCCCTTGTAATAGGAAGGTCAGCTAGCGATGGGGTGCTGGACAGATCGGTGAGGATGCTGGGCGGAATAAACTCTTTCACCAAGAAAGCATATTGGTCCATGGCAGTCAAAGCCATGAAGTGGCAGGTCTCTTCACTGAGATGAAGCTGCTTGCCATACCGGCGCACCGTATCGGCAAAGGGCCCTCCGCCCGGTACGATCAGGAAAGGAACCTGCGTGGAGAGCTGGCTGATGCTACTCCCTAAACGGCGTAAGATTTCCCCGTTCTCATGGTGGATCAGGCTACCGCCCAGTTTGATCATAAGGGGTGTAAGCACGAAGACCATCCTCTCTCTGAATCATTCCCTTTTAACGAAAAGGGTGTAATTTATTATAACAAATAAAGGGGAGAGCGAGTGGTATGTAACTGTAAAATGTAATTTTTTTGCTGAATTTACCTGGGGGTGATCCTTTGCGGCTGTTCATTTTTGAGTATTTTGCTTCCGGAGCCAAGAAAGATCCCATTGATCTGAAAAAGGCCGGTTTTGCCATGTTGGATGCTGTTCTCAAAGACTTTACACAGCTTTCCCATATACAGATTTCCACCATGCTTGATTGTTCCTTAGGGGAGCATCTAGTCCGGGCGCCTTATGCGGATAAATTGGATATTTTTTGGAGGGAACAAGGGGAAAAAAACACCGATGAACATTTAGAAGAATGCCTGGAACAATGTGACGCGGTATTGATGATCGCCCCGGAGACGAATGGTACCATTGCTCAATTTACCGCTCGGGCTGAAGACCGGGGAAAAATGATTCTGGGATCATCAGCCCAAACTTTGGAGCTGGTCTGTAACAAGGAAAATATTCTGCGTTTTTTGGAGAGCAAAGGTTTGCCCGTTCCCAAGTCGAAGGTGCTTCGAAAGCCATTTTCTGTACACACAAAAGTGACCATTTTAGAGCATTTTTCTCTGCCTTTGGTGATAAAGCCAGTATCCGGAACAGGCGGCGAAGGGGTTACACTGGTAAAAACAGAGCCTCAACTGGAACATCTTCTGGAGGAGATGGCAGGAAAAGAGGATGATTCCTATCTGGTCCAGGAATTTGTCTGCGGACAAGATGTTAGTGTGAGTTGCTTTGTCCTTGACGGTAAAGTTTTGCCTTTAAGTCTGAATCGGCAAATCATCCAGAAAGAAGACGAACTCCTTTTTTCCGGAGTAACGGTTCCCTTTATTCATCCCGGGCAGCAGGCTGTCTTTGGGGTCGTTTCCGAAGCGTGTAAACGGGTGCAAGGGCTGAGAGGATTTGTCGGAGTTGATCTGGTGCTTGGGGCATCCGGCCCTGTGATTATGGAAATCAATTCCCGCATCACTTCCGCCTACGTGGCCCTGCGGGAAGTCGTGCCCGGCAACTTAGCCAAAGACCTTTGGTTCCTCTGCCGGGAGCATTGTTTTCCGGATCCGCCTGAGATCAAGGGAACCTTTACTTATCTGGTAAATACTCAGAAAGAGAGGGCTGAGGCGTGCCGAGAATCATTGGCTTGGATATAGGGGGAGCCAACACCAAGGTCTGCCTTCTGGAAAAAGAAGAGGGGGAGGTAGTGCGCGCAAAAGGGGATTCCATCTATTATGAGGTTTGGAAAAACCCTGCCGGCCTGGGGCAGGTGCTGACGAGTTATTCCTTATCGCTCACAAAGGATTTCAGCTTAAGTGGGATTGCTTTGACCATGACCGCCGAGCTTTGTGATGTCTTTACCTCCAAAGCCCAAGGAGTCCTCTTCATTCTTCAATTAGTGCAAGAGGCTTTTGGTGATGTTCCCATTTATGTCTGGACGACAGAAGGCGTTTTTCGCCGCCCTTCAGAGATCGAAAAGGATCCCATGCAAGCTGCTGCGGCAAATTGGTTGGCCAGCGCAGCGGCATTAGCCCATAGTCCCTTGCTGGGCACAGAAACCGTAATCCTGGCCGATATGGGAAGCACTACTACGGATATTTTGCCTGTACAGCGCGGAAAGGTTTTAGTCAAGGGAAAAACAGATACGGAACGGTTATCAGCAGGAGAGCTGGTTTATACCGGATTGTTACGGACCCCTCTTCATTCCCTGATGCCACAGATCTATCTTGACGGCATGCTCTGCCGGGGGGCAAATGAATATTTTGCCGTCACTGCCGATGTTTACCGGCTATTAGGACGGATCACCGAGCAAGACTATGACAATCCCACTCCTGATGGAGGCAGCCGGGATCTTGCAGGCTGTGCCAAACGTTTGGCCCGCATGATTTCCGCTGAGCCGGAAGAATTAGGCTGGGAACAGATCTGCTTAATCGCCCGCTATCTTCAGGAAAAACAGATCGGGCAAATTATGGACGGTATTTGGCAGGTCCTTTCCCGAAAAGAATTGTCCTTGCCCCGGCTGCTGGTTACCACCGGTCAAGGCAGTTTTCTCCTGGAGGAAGCAGCCCGGCGGTTGTCCTGGGAAACAGCTCCCTGGTGGAAAATGATCCCGGGAGCAGGCCCTGAGCAAGTGATGACGGCCTATGCGGTTGCTTGGTTATTATCAAGTGAACCAGGCAGGTGATTTTACAGGACATTTTCAACTTTTCATGGAAGGTGTGAATGATGCGATGAACAGATTTAGAATCATCCCGGTGCTTGATCTGAAGGACGGTATCGTGGTGCGCGGAATCAGCGGTGAAAGGGAAAAATACCTGCCTCTGAAAAGCTCCCTGACTGCCTCTGCACAGTTGCCTGCAGTGGTGGAGACCTTTATAAATCATTTCGATTTAAGAGAATTCTACCTTGCCGACCTGGATGCCATTTGCTCCGGCGGGAAGAAAAACCAGTTTCGTGTGATCTTTGGCGATGAGAGGCTAAGGTTTCCTGACCTGTCCTTGATGGTTGATGCAGGTGTTACTGATGTCGCCGGCGCGGAAAGAATCATCAGCGCCGGAGTAGATAAGGTAGTGGTGGGTACGGAAACCTTACCCTCCTTGCAAGTATTGGCAGATATTTTGGAAACGTGCGGGCCTGATACGGTGGTAGTGAGTCTTGACACCAAAGACTTAAAAATCATCAGCCCTGACCCGGAGCTGTCTCAGATGACTCCGGACCAATTGGCCAAAGAAATATCCGTTTTAGGGGTCCGACAATTTATTTTGCTGGAGCTGCTGCGGGTGGGGACCGGCTCCGGAATCAATAGGCATTTGATTGACGCGTGCCTGACCGTACTAAAGGATACGGATGCACTGATCATCGGGGGAGGTGTTTCAGGATACGAAGATTTAGCATGGTTGGCGGAGAATGGGGTTGCAGGTGCCCTGGTGGCTTCAGTTTTACATAACGGGCAGGTGAATAGGGAGATGATCCGGACTCTGGAAGGGATGAAATCAAGACCTAATTGAAGCAAGTTCTTAATTCAGATGGAGATTCTTTTACTCCATCTGAATTTTAGAACTGCAAATGCATGACTTAGTTGGCGTTTGACTCCCGCATATTTGGGGACATTCCTAAGAGAGGTGTGTCCCCTGACCGCTGACGGCGGGAGACTTACGCCAAGTTAGTCAGGTTAAATCAGAAATATTTTTGGGAGGTGGAGTTAGTGGAAATAGATCGGGAAAAGATTGAAAAAGCGGTACGGGCTATTCTGGAAGCGGTTGGCGAGAATCCTGACCGGGAAGGACTGAAAGATACCCCGGCGCGGGTAGCCAGGTTCTACCAGGAGGCTTTTTCCGGACTTCATGAGGATCCCAGCGCCAACCTGACGGTTCAGTTTGCGGAAAATCATGAGGAAATGGTCCTTGTGAAGGATATTCCCATTTATTCTATGTGTGAACACCATTTACTCCCTTTTTTCGGGCGCGCGCACATTGCTTATATTCCCCGCCATGGTAACGTGACCGGGTTATCCAAATTGGCCCGGGTGGCGGAAGCGTTTGCCAGGAGGCCTCAGCTTCAGGAACGACTGACAAGCCAAATTGCGGATACCATCGCCGATATCCTGGATGCCCATGGGGTCCTTGTGGTAATCGAAGCGGAACATATGTGCATGACCATCCGGGGGATCAAAAAGCCCGGATCCTATACGGTGACTTCTGCGGTGCGAGGAATTTTCAAGACCAGTGCGGCTACCCGGTCGGAAGCATTTTCCCTGATTATGGGCCATCATTAACGGTGAAAAGTTTGCAAAATAAATAGGACCAACCATGACGAAAAAAAGAATGAAAAAGTATGCTAAGGATAGACTTATGGGCACCCTGTCTGACAAGGTGCCTAAAAGTTTGCCTGATTGCCTTTGGACAGCCCCGGAAAATTATTTTTTGCCTGGTTATTATAGTATAATAGAATTACGTTTATGGAAACAGGAGGTTTTCTGATGGATCAGGACAAGGAAATCAAAGAATCCGACTTAGCGGTCTCTTATGTGGCCAGGAAAATAAAGGGGACAGAATGGCAGGAAGAAACCATGTTGATCGTCCGGGAAAAAGCGCTGACGATTTACGTGAACACCAAAGAGTTGGCGACAATTGTCTGTTCGCCCGGGCAAATTAGGCATATGGCGGTAGGATTCCTCTGCTCGGAGGGCATCCTCTCCGAACCCCAGGATTTGAAAAGCCTCCGCGTTGATGAAGAAAAAGGGCTGGTTTATGCGGAAATCGAAGGGTATGAGAAGAGCGATGCGGGAAAGGCTTTTTTAAGACGGTACATCACACCCTGCTGCGGGCGCGGCCGGGCAGCTTTTTATTATTTAGCCGACGCGCTGCTCTGTAAACCAGTGGAGTCGGACCTAAAAATACCCGCTGAAACAGTGCGGATTCTGGCCAAAAAACTGGAGGAAAATTCTCATCTTTTTAATAAAACCGGAGGCGTGCACAGCGCCGCTTTGGCCGAGGGCAGTGAGATGATCCTTTTTCAGGAGGATGTGGGCAGGCATAATACCCTCGATAAGATCCTGGGCCAGTGTTTTCTGGAAAAAATCTCCCTCAAAGATAAAATCATCGTTTTCAGCGGCCGGGTCTCCTCGGAAATTCTTTTAAAAACGGCGAAAATGGGTGTGCCCATTCTGCTCTCCCGGGGGGCTCCTACCGATCTCTCCCTGGGGTTGGGAAAAGATCTGGGTATTACGGTGATCGGTTTCGCCAGAGGGGACTCCTTTACGATTTATACGCATCCCGAACGTATTTTTTGAGCCCCTTATTCCGGTTATCTTGCACGATTTAATAAAATTATGCTACTATGGAAATAAATGATCAGGAAAATGAGGGTATGCGGCGGTGTTTATCAAAAAAATATTTTCCGTAACGGAATTAAATACCTATTTAAAAAACAAAATTGAAGAGGACGGCAGACTGAACAACCTGTGGATCAAAGGAGAGATCTCCAATTATAAAATGCATTTTTCCGGTCATGCCTATTTTGTACTGAAAGATGCCGGGGCTTGTGTCCGTTGCGTCATGTTTAAAAACCGGGCTTCCGGACTGGCTTTTCTCCCGCAAAATGGCATGAATGTGATCATCCGGGGGTATCTTTCGGTCTATGAAAGAGACGGGAATTACCAGGTATACGTGGAGGAAATGCAGCCGGACGGTGTGGGCGCCCTCCATTTGGCCTTTGAACAGTTAAAAGATAAATTGGAAAAAGAGGGTTTATTTGATGCCGGCAGAAAAAAGGCCCTGCCCCGGATACCCAAAAAAATTGGCGTGGTTACATCCGCTACCGGTGCCGCCTGGCAGGACATTCAAAAGGTCATTTTTTCCCGCTATGGTAACATCCATTTAGTGCTGGCGGCTGCTGCCGTCCAAGGAGAAAACGCGCCCCGGGAGATTTCCCGGGGGATCGAATTATTGCATCAAATTCCCGGAATTGATGTGATCATTGTAGGCAGAGGCGGGGGTTCCCTGGAGGAACTTTGGGCCTTTAATACGGAAACCGTGGCCCGGGCCATATATGCTTCCCGGATTCCTGTGATATCTGCCGTGGGACATCAAACCGACTTTACCATTGTCGATTTTGTAGCCGACCGGAGAGCAGCTACGCCTTCTGCTGCTGCGGAGATGGTGGTACCGGTGAAAGAGGAAATAAAAAACCTGGTAGATATTTTGCAAGGCAGGATGGAGAGAAGGGTTCTTGCCCAGATTGCCGTGGCGCAACAGCGCTTGGCTTATCTAAGTAAGAGTTCCCTCTTCACAAACCCCGAACGGATGCTGCGGGGAAAAATGCAGCTTATAGATGGACTAAAGCAGGCTTTGGAAAGAAACACCCTCGGCAAATTGCATGAATATCAAAACAGGTTCAAATTGTTAACGGAAAAAATGGATATGTTAAGCCCTCTGACTACCTTGGCGAGGGGCTATGCGGTTTGCCGAAAAGAAGGCGAAAAAGGAGTTGTCAGGTCTGCCTCCCAGTTGAATATTGGTGACATGGTGGAAATATTTTTGGCAAAAGGCTTGATTTCCTGTGCGGTCAAAAAGAAGGAGGAAGGAGATATCTGATCATGACCTTAAAAACATTAACTTTTGAACAGGCTTTGGAAAAATTGGAGCATACGGTAAAAACTTTAGAAGCAGGAGATCTTCCTTTGGATGAAGTTTTGCAGCTCTTTGAAGAAGGAGTTGGCTTGGTGAAAACCTGTCATAAAAAACTGAACGAAGCGGAACAAAAGGTGGAAGTTTTGATTTCCGGCATGACGGAGGAAAATAAAGAGCCTGACGGTGAAGGGCGGAGGGAAAACAGTGGATATTAATGAATATTTCCGGGAGAAAGTTGCTCTGGTGAATCAGCAATTAGATTTTTTGCTTCCTGCTCCGGAAGAGAAACCTCAAATACTTCATCAGGCAATGCGGTACAGTGTTTTTGCCGGGGGAAAAAGGCTCAGACCCGTATTGTTACTGGCGACGGCAGAAGCTTTGGAAAAGGCCAGTGCGCCTTTCCTGCCTTTCGCCTGCGCTTTAGAATTGATTCACACCTACTCCTTGATTCATGACGATCTGCCTGCCATGGATGATGACGATTTGAGACGGGGATTACCCACCTGTCACAAAAAATTCGGCGAGGCCCAAGCTATTTTAGCGGGAGACGCTCTTTTAACCTATGCTTTTAACTTGATGATTATGTGCCGGGGAAAAGGTATCTCACCGGACCGGCTGTTGTGGGCGATTGACGAAGTAGCTTTTGGGGCAGGCCTGAAAGGAATGATTGTGGGACAGGTAGCGGATATGTCTGCAGAAAACAAGGCCATCAGCCTGGACGAGCTCAAGTATATTCACCGGCATAAAACCGGGGCCCTTTTTCGTGTTTCTGTACGGGCAGGAGGGATCCTCTCAGGTGCTGACGACGATCAATTGCGCCACTTAACGTCCTATGCGGAAAATATGGGACTGGCTTTTCAAATTACTGATGATATTTTGGATGTGGTCGGTGACGAAAAAAAATTAGGAAAACCGGTGGGCAGTGATGAAAAGAAACAGAAAGCAACCTACCCGGCTCTTTTAGGGTTGGAAGAATCAAAGGCACTGGCGCGGGAAGCGGTGGAACAAGCGATTCGTTTTTTGGATCCTTTTGGCCCCGGGGCGGAGCCATTGAGGCAGGTGGCAACATCGCTTATCGACAGGGAAAGTTGAAAATTAGGGATAGGGAACCCTATTCCAGGTGTGCGGTTTCAGAACTCAGGGAAAAAGGCTGATCGATGAAGCAATTAAAGGAACCAGAAGCCAGGACTTGCATTTCTCCTGATTTTACGCTATAATACTTACTTGTTCACTGTTGTCGTTCTTGTTTGTGAACACGAGAATATGTTATAATTTCCCTGGCGGCAGGTGACGCAGTATTCTAGTCAGTGAAAGTTGATTTTGAAAACGGGCCTAAAAATCCGTTGCGGGCACATCGATGAAGTTCCTGGCGCCGGCTTTCGACGCCCAGTCGGGGGTCGGTACTGGGAGTTAAGGAGGATGGGGCGATCTACAATGGCATGTAGGCGTTGACCCCGCTTCCGTGGAGACCCAAGTGCGTGGGGGAGTGTCTTGGTCGGACAAAGAACTATGGCTTGGGATGAAACCTGCATTTGGTGAATTCTGGGTGCAGTGTAGCCTGCCTTGAGTGGTGCTGGTGGATTTTTGTAATCCTATCCTGGTATTTGGACCAAAAAATACCAGAAGATTGGAATGAAACCATCCCTGCAAAAGAGGCTAGAAATCAGTTTAATCTGTTGAGGAAAACTCCTAGACTGTTTATTTTATAAGATCTTTCGAGGATTAAAGTGTGGACTAAGTGGTAATCTGGCCCTGTAGCCTGGAGACACTACAGATTGATCCGTAAGGGGAAACCACCGGCCTGGCGACAGACCGGTATGATCAATGGGAAAGCCTGCCAGACCTAAGCCACAATGTTTACTTGAAAGGTTGTCACCTGCCTAAAAGGGAAGTATATTCGTATGGGGTGAAACTGTTTGGGTAATAATAAATCCAATCCTAAAAAAGGAAGTCCTATGAAACATGCCGTTTTGGTTGCTCTAGGTACTTTTTTTTTAGCTGTTCTGATTAGCAGTTATTCTCAGATATTATTACATAATATTGAATCCGTGATATTGGCTTTCTTGCTCTTATTTGTGATCATTTTTATCGGTATAATTTTTGATATTATTGGCATTGCCGCTACTGCCGCCGAGGAGGCGCCCTTTCATGCCAGGGCATCCAGAAGGTTACAAGGGGCGAATCAATCCATTTGGCTGATTAGAAATGCCGATAAAGTGGCAAATTTTTGCAACGATGTGGTGGGAGATATTTGCGGTACGGTGAGCGGATCTATAGGCGCTTTAATCGTATTCAGCTTAGTGAAAAATTTTAGCGAAACCGAATCCTGGGTCATCGGTACTGTGATGACGGGTTTTGTCGCTGCGCTTACCGTAGGCGGGAAAGCCGCAGGAAAAAGTACGGCTATTTATAAGGCCAATAACATTATTTTAGTGGTGGGACAAACCCTGGCCTGGTTCCAGAGAAATCCCCGGAAGGGGAAACAAGTCTCGAAAAGACAGCTGAAAGGAAAAAGATAATGGGCATTTTAGACAATGTCAACAATGTATCCGATCTGAAAAAGCTTTCCAATGCGGAATTAGATAAGTTGGCGCAGGAAATACGCAAGTTTATGATTACACATGTCAGTAAGACAGGAGGCCATTTAGCGCCCAGCCTGGGTGTGGTGGAATTAACTTTGGCTTTACATCAGGTGTTTAATTCTCCTCAGGATAAAATTATTTGGGATGTAGGGCATCAAGCCTATACCCATAAAATAATTACGGGTAGGAAAGAAAAATTCTCCTCTTTACGGCAGTATAAAGGCTTAAGCGGTTTCCCCAAGCTGGCGGAAAGCGAACATGACTGTTTCAACACCGGCCATAGCAGTACATCTATTTCTGCTGCCTTGGGCATGGCGAAAGCCCGTGATTTAAAGGGTGACAAGTACAAAGTGATTGCGGTGATTGGAGACGGCGCTTTAACCGGAGGCATGGCCTTTGAAGCTCTTAACCATGCCGGAGACCTCAAAACAGATTTAATCGTGGTATTAAATGATAATGAGATGTCTATCGCAGCGAATGTGGGGGCCATGGCAGGCTACTTAAGCCGACTCAGGACCGACCCCAGATATGGCAAAGGTAAGGATGAGATCGAGCAGTTGTTAAACAAAATACCCAAGGTTGGTCCCAGGCTGTTAAAAACTGCCGAACGGGTAAAAGACAGCGTAAAATATCTGGTTGTACCGGGCATGCTTTTTGAGGAGATGGGTTTTACCTATCTGGGTCCCATTGACGGTCATCATATTCCTGCCATGAAATCGGTATTTGAAAGTGCCAAAAAGATGAAAGGTCCTGTGCTGATTCATGTACTTACCCGAAAAGGTAAAGGATTCAAACCTGCCGAATGCAACCCGGACCGGTTTCATGGCGTAGGGCCCTTTGATATCCAAACCGGTAACGTGATCAAAACGGAGGCGCCGCCTACCTATACGGAAGTGTTTGGGGATGCCTTGATTGAGTTGGCGGAACAACAGGAGAATATCGTCGCTGTTACTGCGGCCATGCCAGCCGGGACCGGTTTGGCTAAATTTGCTAAAAAGTTTCCCCAGCGCTTTTTCGACGTAGGGATTGCCGAACAGCATGCCGTTACCTTTGCCTGCGGCCTTGCCGCTCAAGGGTTTCATCCGGTAGTGGCAATTTATTCAACTTTTATGCAAAGGGCCTATGACCAGTTGCTCCATGATGTGGCCATGCAGAAGCTTCCTGTGGTATTGGCGCTGGACCGGGCAGGTCTGGTAGGAGAAGACGGCGAGACCCATCACGGAATTTTCGATATCTCCTATTTGCGCCATATCCCCAATCTGGTTGTCATGGCTCCCAAGGATGAAAACGAACTCCGGGGCATGCTGGCGTGGGCCACAAAACATTCAGGCCCTTGTGCCCTAAGATACCCCAGAGGTCCCGGCGTAGGCGTAGAATTGAAAGACGGTTTTTTACCGGTCCACCTGGGCCGGGGAGAAGTTGTCAAGGAAGGAAAAGACGTGACGATTATCGGGGTAGGGCCGCTGGTGTATGACGCCTTAGCAGCTGCCCATCAACTGGAGCAGAAGGGCATTGAAGCTGCCGTAATTAATCCTCGGTTTATTAAACCCTTAGATAGCGGGCTGCTCGTACGATATGCCAAAAAGACCCGACGTGTGGTTACCATGGAAGAGCATGTTCTAGCCGGCGGATTCGGCAGCTCTTGTTTAGAGTTGTTTAATAAATATTGTCCGGGGATAGAAATAGACCGGATCGGCCTGCCGGATACTTTTGTGGAACATGGCGCCCCAGATCTTTTGAAACAGCATTATGGAATTACGGCCGACGGCATCGTGGAACGGGTACTGGCCCGGTTTCCGGAAAAAGCTGATTTCATGAAGAAGGGAGCAAAATGAGAAAAGACAGGTTGGATACCTTGTTGACCGAAAAAGGCTTTTTCCCCAGCAGAGAAAGGGCGAAAGCGGCAATTATGGCCGGACTGATCCTGGTTAACGGCGAAAAAATCGATAAAGCAGGTACAAAAGTCGACTTTGAGGCCGATATTCAGATCAAAGGCTCCGGCCTAAAATACGTCAGCCGGGGCGGTTTGAAGCTGGAGAAGGCTATTTTGTGCTTTCATCTGGATTTCACAGAAAAAATTATCGCGGATATCGGTGCTTCTACCGGAGGTTTCACCGATTGTGCCCTGCAAAACGGGGCGTCTAAAGTTTTTGCCGTTGATGTGGGATACGGCCAACTGGATTGGAAATTACGCCAGGACCCCCGAGTCGTTGTTTTAGAACGGGTCAATGCCCGGTATCTTACTGCCGGGGAAATTACGGAAGCGGTGGATATGATCACGATTGATGCTTCCTTTATTTCTTTGGGAAAAATTTTACCGGCGGTGAAAGAATTTCTCCGGGAAGACGGTTGCATCGTCGCCCTGATCAAACCCCAGTTCGAGGCAGGGCGGGAGAAAGTAGGGAAAAAAGGAGTGGTCCGGGACCCTGCCATCCATAAAGAAGTGATCATTCAGGTGCTGGCGGTGGCAAGAGACAATGCCCTTTTTTGCCGGGGCCTTACCTTTTCCCCTATTACCGGACCGGAAGGGAACATTGAGTATCTGGCGCTTTTTCAGTTTCTGCCCCCGGAACATCCCATAGTTTCTGTAGAAAACGTGGTTGAAGAGGCATTTGGTATATTAAAAAAGTCCTGACGGACTTTTTTATTGCATAAAACTGAATAATTGATTAAAATTTATTCATAAAGAGGTCGGCCATGTGACTGGAGCGATTAAAGATGAAATCAGTAGGCCTTGTCATTAACTTGAAAAAGCAAAATGCTTTAGAGGTTGCGGATAAAATTAAAAATTGGTTTATCAATCGTGAAATAGTCGTGAAAGAATATAAGCAAAATTTTCATCACCAAAATAACGGCTCAGCTCTTTTTTCCTATAAATCCTTTGAAGATGTGGATTTAATATTGGTTCTTGGGGGAGACGGCACTTTGTTAAATACGGCCCGGACCGTAGCTCCCTTCCAAATTCCTCTTTTAGGGATCAATATGGGTTATTTAGGCTTTTTAACGGAGGTTGATTTAGAGGATCTGTTTTTTTCCCTGGAAAAGCTGGTCTCAGGAGAATACCGGTTGGAAGAGCGGATGATGCTCCGGTGTGAGCTAAAAAGAGAGGGTACTGTAATGGATGAGTTTTTTGCCCTCAACGATATAGTCGTGGCCAAGGGTCCTTTTTCCCGCATGATTTTATTTGATACCTATGTGGAAGATCAGTATATCGATACTTTTTCCGCAGACGGCATCATCGTCTCGACGCCCACCGGCTCCACCGCCTATTCTTTATCTGCCGGAGGACCCATTGTCTCTCCGGAAATGGACCTGATGCTGATTACCCCTATTTGTCCCCATACTCTTTATTCCCGGCCCATGGTGATCGGTTCGGAAAAAAGTGTCCGGATAGTCCTGAAATCAGAGTCTGCGGAAGTGATGCTTACGGTAGACGGCCAGCACGGTTACCGGCTGGTGCGGTGGGATGAAATTATCGTCAAAAAATCTTCCTTACAAACAAAGCTTGTTCGTTTCCAAAACAAGACTTTTTATGATATTTTAAGAAAAAAGCTTCGAGAAAGCGGTGGTAATAATCGGCTTTAAAATTGGATCTCCTGTGGTGGACATTTCCCATCAGCTGTTGTCTCAAATCGTAACTGAAGGAAGTTTAGCTATTGATGCGACTGCCGGGAATGGGAATGATACCCTTTTTTTAGCCGGTTTGGTAGGAGAAACCGGACAAGTGTGGGCTTTTGACATTCAAAAGCAGGCCATAGAAAATACCCGTAGGCGTTTGACAGAAGCCGGCATGCTGCACCGGGTTCGGCTCATTCACGGGGGACACGAAGAGATCGACAGGTTTGTCCCCCAAAAAGTGCATGCGGTGCTATTTAATTTAGGCTATCTGCCCGGGGGAGATACCGGCATTGTCACTGTTCCGGAAACAACAGTCAAAGCACTGGAAAAAAGCAGAGAGCTTTTGTGGCCGGGAGGGATCCTGTGTCTTGCTGTTTATTGGGGACACCCGGGCGGAAAGGAAGAAAAAGAGGCAGTAGAAGGATGGGCAGCTCAATTATCTCCTTATGCGTGGGATGTGGAGAAAATCTCTTTTCCCAATCGAAACATCGCCCCTTTTGTGATGGTAATTCAAAAGAAATGTTTGGAGGCGTAGGAAAATGAAAACTCCCAGACAAAGGAAGATTCAGGAAATCATTGAGACCCAGGATGTGGAAACCCAGTTTGAACTGACTGAGGTATTGCGGAAATTGGGTTTTGAGGTTACCCAGGCTACAGTTTCCCGGGATATTAAAGAATTGGGACTGGTTAAGGTTCCTGCAGGGCTGAACCGGTCAAAGTATAGTATGCCTGGGAAGATTCCTTTTGTGAACGTATATGAGCGCACCAAACGCATGTTTATGGATAATGTGACGAATATGGACTTTAGCGAAAACTTGATTTTGATCCGTACTTTACCCGGAGTTGCTCAAGCGGTAGCTTCTTGTGTCGATCATTTGGATTGGAAAGAGATTATCGGCACAGTGGCGGGAGATGATACCATCATGGTTGTGGTAAAACCAAAAGAACTGGTACAAATTGTCTTAAAACGTTTTAACAGCCTGATGAATCAATAATAAACTTAGGGAGAGCCTCTAATGCTGGAAGAATTATATGTGGAGAATTTTGGTCTCATTGAAAAAATTAACGTGACTCTTTCTCCCGGTTTCAATGTGATCACGGGAGAAACGGGAGCAGGTAAGTCCTTGATCATTGATGCCGTGGGTTTGCTGATGGGGGGCAGGGGATCCCAGGATTTTATCCGCACCGGCACGGATAAACTAATGATCCAAGGCATGTTTCACGGGGAGTTCTCGCCAGAGGCCGTGCATGCATTACAGGAAGCCGGGTTGGACCTGGAAGAAAATACCTTGATCCTCAATCGGGAGTTTTCCCGGAACGGGAAAAATATTTGCCGCATCAATTTCCGGGTGGTACCCCTTTCTTTATATAAGGAGATTGGCAAAAAATTAATTAATATCCACGGACAGCATGAACATATGAACCTGATGGAGGAAGAGAATCAGCTGACCTTGCTGGATAATTACGGGGGAATAGAACTTCTCACGCTAAAGAATCAAGTAAGGGACAGTTTTTTGCGCTTAAAAAAGATCCAGAATCAAATGGAAGGATTAAAAGAAAAAAACCGGGATGCCGCCCAAAAAGCAGATTTTTTGCGTTTTCAAATCAAGGAAGTTGAAGATGCCCATTTAGAAATCCATGAAGACGAGGACATGGAAAAGGAGCGGATACTATTACATAATGCTGAGAAACTGGTAAACGACAGCAGACTGGCTTATACCAAATTGTATGGTTCCCGGCAATCCGGGGCCTGTGATTTAATCAGAGAGGCGGTTCAATTACTGAAGGATCTCTCTCCTTTAGATGATAAAATGATGCCTATTTTCCAAAGCATGAATGAAGTCTATTTTGCGTTAGAAGATATGACCCGGGAATTAAGCAATTACTGCGAGAGCGTGATCAGTGATCCTCTAAGGCTGAACGAGATCGAACAACGTTTAACATTCATTAATAAATTGAAAAAAAAGTACGGTAGCACCATCTCGGAAATAAAGGAATTTGCCCACGAGGCAATGAAAGAGCTGGCGGACTTAGAAAGCCAAGAGCAGAACGCCCAAGATTTAGAAGCCTCTCTGGAGCAAGAAAAGCAGAAATTCTCCGGACTTTCGGGTGATTTAAGCGCATTGAGAAAAAGTACGGGGGAAAAATTATCATCTGCCATCACCCATGAACTGCATCAGCTCCAGATGCCTTTTGCCAAATTCTTCGTTGCCGTGGAGGAGTCGACCTGGCATGTCAACGGCAAAGACCGGGGGCAATTTTTAATCAGCCCCAATCCGGGGGAAGAATTAAAGCCGGTGATGCGCATTGCTTCCGGTGGGGAAATGTCCAGAATTATGCTGGGCATTAAAGTGATCTTAGCCCAGTTGGATGAGATACCTACCCTGATTTTTGATGAAATTGACAGTGGCTTGGGCGGGAAAGTGGTTTATGCAGTGGGAGAAAAAATGCAAAAGATTTCTGCTTATGCGCAAGTAATTTGTGTCACCCATTCTCCTGTGATTGCTAGTTTTGCAGATACGCACCTTCATATTGTCAAAGAGATGACGGCAGGACGAACGGTGACAAAAATAAACAAATTAGATGATGAGCAAATTGTGGAAGAACTGGGTCGTATGGTCGCCGGTGATAATGTTTCAGAGGCAACGATCATTCAAGTGAAAGAATTACTGAAAATAGGACATGAAAAGAAAAATGATTAATAAGTGCCAAAACCGGCGCTTTTTTTATTTGTTACGTAAAATTACTTGAAGGACAAAAGGACAAACCGGGAAAGGATTATGCACGGATGGAAAGCAAATCCACGGCGCATCACCTTTTTGGGGGGCATAAAAGAATTTTGAAAAGGTTAACTTAAAGTTAGCTTTTACACCATTACAGTTTAGGAGTGATTCATATGCCCCCCAAAGGTCGACTTGTCCAGAGATTATTGCTTTTAGTGATTGTTTTAAGTACCTCCATGACAACGGCATTTTATTCCTACTTATTATTACCTGATGAACAAAAACTGTTAGTCGGGGATTCCCTTAATCTTCCTAAATTAACGACCCCTAAATTAGTAAGTGGTTTAACTGTTTACGTAGAAAGTAGTAAAAACGGTGCTCTTCAAATAAATGGTTGCCCGATTAACGAAAAAATATACAAATACACAGGAGAAACACCTGTCGTTACCGAACCCGGCCATTTAAATCTGAAGCTTAAATTATTCGGCATTATTCCCTTAAAAAGCATGATGGTAGATGTTCTTCCCCAAATCAAAGTAATTCCAGGCGGTCATTCCGTGGGTGTGATGCTGCAAACGGAGGGTGTCATTGTTGTGGGACATTCTCCGGTTTATGGAGAGAAGGGGCAAGTTTTTTATCCCGCCAGGGAAGCCGGTATTTCTTTAGGTGATTCCCTGCTCCAGATCAATGGGGTAAAAATCAAAAATGAAAAACATGCCGCAGAATTAATTGATCAATATGGCAAGAAAGGTCCCCTGGAAATCCTCATCAAGCAGGGAGGAAAGAAGAAAACGGTTCATGTCACTCCCCGCTTCTGTCAGGACACCCAATCATTTCGCATTGGGTTATATATCCGAGATAATGCAGCGGGGGTGGGAACCATCACTTTTTATGAGCCTCAAGCACGCAAATTCGGCGCTTTAGGCCATATGATTGTTGATTTGGACATTGTATCGGGAAAAAACAAAGGAAAAATCGTCAAAGCGGAAATTCAGGGGATTAAACCGGGGAAAAGAGGAGAGCCGGGAGAAAAGATCGGACTATTTATTGCCGATGAATTAAAGGGAAATATTGAAGTAAACAGTAATTTTGGAATTTTCGGCAGTCTGAGCACCCCCTTAAAAAACCCTTATTTTAAATCATCGATCCCCATTGCTTTATCCAGTCAGATCAAAGAGGGACCGGCAGAAATAATTACCGTCATTTTAGGAGATAAACTAGAAAAATTCGACATAAATATTCTGCGGGTTTTACCCCAGCATCAGCCTACCGGAAAAGGATTGGTGATTCAAATAACCGATCCCAGGCTGTTAAAAACGACCGGAGGAATTATTCAAGGAATGAGTGGGAGTCCTATTATCCAAGATGGCAGACTGGTGGGAGCGGTGACACATGTTTTTGTAAATGACCCCACAAAAGGCTATGGTTGTTTGGCCGAATGGATGGTACTGGAAGCTGGGCTGGTTCATAAAGAGGCATCTATTGACCGGGGATTTTGGCGAAATCTCCGGTTTTCTTATAGAATCTGTCAGAATATGATTGGAAAATTATGAGCAAATGAAGAAGGAAATCATCCACAAGTTGTCGAACAAGTTATGGAAAATTTAAACAATAAAGTTTGAAGGCGGGGTAAAAAAATGGGAGACAGGATTAAAACACTAATTGCAGATGATAATCGCGAGTTTTGTGAAATTCTTAAGGACTATTTTTTAGAGCAAGATGATTTCCAATTATGTGGCGTAGCAAACAACGGCGTAGAGGCAGTAGAAATGGTGGAAAAATTGGAACCGGACATCTTGGTTTTAGATATCATTATGCCACATTTGGACGGCATCGGCGTCTTAGAAAAATTAGGCTATCTTTCCTTAAGTAACAAACCAAAGGTTATTATTTTAACTGCCCTGGGACAAGAATCCATGACGCAAAGAGCAGTGGAGTTAGGGGCAGATTATTATGTGCTAAAACCTTTTGATTTGGAAGTCTTAGGCAATCGTATCCGGCAATTAGCCAAAGGACAATCTGCCACCACCCATGCTCCGGTGAAAACCAAAAACCTGGATGTGGAGGTGACCAACATCATTCACCAAATGGGCGTGCCGGCCCATATTAAAGGATACCAGTACTTACGAGACGCTATTTTACTGGTCATTGATGAAGTTAATCTCCTTGGTGCCATTACAAAAGAGCTTTATCCCATGATTGCTCAAAAGTACAATACCACGGCCAGCCGGGTGGAAAGGGCGATCCGGCACGCCATTGAACTGGCTTGGGATAGAGGAAATGTGGAAATGATGAATAAGTTTTTTGGTTATACCATTAATGTGGAGAGGGGAAAACCCACTAATTCCGAATTTATTGCCATGGTAGCAGACAAGCTGCGTATTTCTCAAAAATTAGCTTAAATTATTTTTTCAAATTGGACATGCTTTGATACCTCTGATCAGAATAGACAGAAGCTGAGGATACTTATGACAATCCAATTTGTCTGTAACCTTTATTTTTTGCCGTTAAAAGGTAGGAAATGGAGGTTTTTTTATTTTAGGGACATTTTTCCCATTATTTACTTAAAGGGAAAAAAAGCCATTTGTCGAAAAAAATAGAATCATTTTTTCATCAAGAAAGGAGGAGAAACAAAGAGGTTTTTTCAAAAGGGAAAAGGAGGATTCATCTTGCTGGGAAGAAATGTCAGAAAAACGTTGTTTATGAGTGCCTGTTCCTTGTCTCTGTTTTTATTTTGTTACATATTACCCGTATTTGCGGAAAGCAACCCCCCAGTCCAGCAATATTTTGTATCACCAGGAGATACCTTATGGTTATTGGCCCAGCGTTATGGAACGACAGCGGACATGCTGGTTAGCCTGAATCCCTCTGCAAAATCCGGGAGCCTTTATCAGGGGCAAGCCCTGTATATTCCGGTAATTGTGGACAAGGGGAGCATGATTTACAAAGTTCAAAAGGGGGATACCCTGTTTCTCATTTCCTCTCGTATGAACCGAAGCGTCAAGGAAATTCAACAAGCCAGCGGACTTGCTACGGATGCCATTGTCCCTGGGCAAATATTACATATTCCCCTTGCCCGGGGGGGTTATTCTTCTTATGTGGCGAAACCTGGGGATATCCTGTGGCGTATTGCCGCAAATAAATCTACCACGATCTCTCAATTAATGGCTGCGAATAAGCTGAGCAGCTCCTATATCTTGGCCGGCCAAATATTAGAAATACCCCAAAAAGCGGTGTCTGAAGCAACTATTTACCGGGTGAAGGCAGGGGATTATCTGGAGGCCATTGCCGCGAAGTTTGGTACGATAGAAGATGCCATTTATCAGACCAACCACCTGCACACGGATATTCTTATGCCCGGACAGCCTTTATTCATTCCTAAAGGCCGGGTGGCAGTATCTGTGGATGGACCCGACGGTTTAAAGAAAGAAGGCAAGGGGGAATTTCTCCCCTGGAATTGGGCGCGCTGGGTTTACAATAATGGGGCAATTGCTACCATTATCGACTGGAAGACAGGGAAAAAATTTCAGGTACGTTATTTAGGAGGAAGCAATCATGCGGATTCGGAACCTTTAACCGCCCAGGATACGGCGGTGATGGCTTCCCTCTATCCTAACGGGTGGAGTTGGGGGACCCGTCCAATTCTGCTAAAAGTGGGCTCTAGGACATTGGCCGCCTCCATAGCCGGTATGCCCCATGATGTGGAGACCATCTATGATAATAATTTTACCGGACATTTTGATGTCTATTTCTACAACAGTACCAGCCATAATACCAACGAGATTCAAACCAACCACCAGGCCAACATCCTTCAGGCTGCCGGTCTCACTGCCGCTGAGGCAAATTCTTTTGTGACCAAACTGAATACCGGATACAATTACCAGTAACGATAAAGAAATCTTCCCTGGACATTCACAGAGGTAATGAGAAATTTTCATTGACACAGTTTTTGTTCCATGCTAATATTTCTACAAGTGAATATTAATTTTTATGAGATGAGTAAGAGAAGAGTAGTAGAGGAGTCGAGTCGAGCTGAGGTGGGTATGGTGAAAGGGCCAGCACTCATTTGAGTGCTGGTTTTTTGTTGTTTTCGTCCACCAAAGGATACTCTCTTTTACAAACAAATGTCACAATTTATTAAAGAGGGGGTAATTTGTGTGAAAAGGAAAAGTATTTTGGGTTTGGTGGCTGTACTTATGCTCATTGGCTCAATGATCAGCGGGTGTGGAAAGGACACGGAAACGGCGGCGGAAGGAACAGGCTCAGACAACGGTCAAGTGATTACGCTCAAGTATGCCTTTTTTGCTCCGGCGACTACCTTCCCGGCAAAACAGATGGAAAAATGGAAAGAGGAACTGGAAAAAAGGACCAATGGAAAGGTAAAAGTGGAATTATTTCCGGGAGGAACCCTGCTTACAGATAAGAACATGTATGACGGTGTAAAAGACGCTGTGGCGGAAATTGGCTTATCCTGCACCACCTATGAACCGGGACGCTTTCCTTTGTTAGGCATTTCCGACATGCCCTCCGGATTTCCGAACTCCAAGGTGGCCAGTCAAGTTGTTTATGACCTGATCCAGGAGTTTCCCCCGGAGGCATTTAAGGACTGCAAAATCATTACTGCTTTTGCCACTGAACCGGCCTATTTAATGTTAAAAAAACCGGCCAAGAGCCTGGAAGATTTAAAAGGTAGACAATTGCGCATTTCCGGCGCCCTTACCCCTGTTTTAGAGGAATTAGGCGCTTCACCGGTGGGTATGTCCATGTCGGAAGTTCCCGAGTCTCTTCAAACCGGTATTATTGAGGGCTTGGCCTCCTCTCGTGAAGTATTAAAAGATCTCAAACTGGCAGAAAGCGTGAAATATGTGACCGATTATCCTTTAACCGTGACCACATTTGTCGCCGTGATGAATCAGGATGTCTGGAATACCTTGCCTGCCGACGTGCAAAAAGCAATTGACGAATTAGGCCCGGAAATGGCTGCATGGACGGGAGATTACATGGATAATCATGTGCAGGAAGCTCTGGAATGGAGTAAAAATGAGCACGGGCTGGAGATCACCTCTCTTTCTCCTGAAGAAGCCGCAAATTGGGATAAAAAATTGCAGCCCATGCAGAACAATTTAGTAGCAGAATTAAAGGCTCAGGGCTTGCCGGCGGAAGAATACCAAAAACGTCTTTATGAGTTGAAAGACAAGTACAGTAAGGAATAATTCAAGTTTTTACGGGGGTATCACCATGACAACCACAAATGCGCAAATTGCCCAAGACCAAATTTCCATCTCTGAGAAGGACTTAAGCAGGAAAAAGGATTTTGCCGAATCCTTAGATCAGGTAAGCACCGCGATTAATCAGGTGCTTGCCTGGATTGCCGGCCTGGCCCTGCTTTTAATGGTGTTTGTAGTAGTGGGAAATGGGATTTTCCGATCCTTTTATAAACCCTTTGCCGGAGCCACGGAGGTTGTAGGTTGGTTAGGTGCAGTTTCTGCCGCCTTCGGACTAGGGTATACGCAGGTTCAACGAGGTTACGTGGAAATCGATGCCTTGGTAGAACATTTTCCCCAGGCCGTGCAGCATATTTTAAGAGGAATAATCCTTTTTATTTGTACCGGATTTTGTGCCATGGTGTCCTGGCAGGTGGTTTTATATGGGTTAAACATTGCGGATAACGGTAATTTATCGGAAACAATGGGAATTCCTTTCTATCCGCTCATCTTTTTGGTAGCCCTTGGCTTTGGAGCTTTAACGCTGGCCTTACTGGTTGACTTTTTGAAACAAATCACGGGAAGGTGCTGACTATGGACCAAATCACCATTGCCATTATTGGCCTGATTGTACTGTTTGCCATTATGCTTTTAAAGATGCCGATCAGTTTCTCCATGTTTATTGTAGGCTTTTTAGGACTGGTTGTAGTAGCTTCCCCCCGGGCAGCGTATAACGTGCTGACAGCAGACCTGTGGACCCAGTTTTCCAGCTATACCATGAGTGTCATTCCCTTGTATATTTTAATGGGAGAGATTGTTTATCGTACCGGAGTAACCGACAGCCTGTTTCAAGCCGCTTATAAATGGGTGGGGCAATTCCGAGGAGGCATGGCCAGCACGGTAATTCTTGCCAGTGCCGGGTTTTCCGCCGTCTGCGGTTCCAATGCAGCCACGTCCGCGGCGATGGGAACGATGGCCTTGCCGGAGCTAAAAAAATACAAGTACGATGATGTCTTAAGTACCGGAACCATTGCGGCAGGAGGAACCTTAGGGATCCTTATTCCCCCCAGTACCGTTCTTTTGGTGATTG
The DNA here is from genome assembly GCF_002777255.1 of Candidatus Formimonas warabiya. Taxonomy (GTDB): domain Bacteria; phylum Bacillota; class Dehalobacteriia; order Dehalobacteriales; family Dehalobacteriaceae; genus Formimonas; species Formimonas warabiya. The sequence continues at coordinate 898,272 of NZ_CP017634.1, forward strand.
CCCTTCAAACGGAACAGTCTGTGCGGGAGTTGTTGGTAGCAAGCGTTATTCCCGGAGTGATCCTGACGGTGCTTTTTTTAGGCACAGTATTTTATCTGTGTACCAGGAATCCTGAGATGGGTCCGGCCGGACCCCAAACCAGCCTGAAGGAAAAATTATCATCCCTGACGGGAGTGATTCCCACCCTGTTTCTTTTCGCTTTTGTAATCGGAGGTTTGTTTTTGGGATGGTTCACTCCTACTGAGTCCGGTGCTTTTGGCGCATTTGGCTCCTTAGTCATCGCTGCGGTGATGGGAAAATTGAATTTGAAAAATTTAGGTGAGGCATTAAACAGTACCATAAAATCTTCCTGTATGGTGATCACCCTGATGATTAGTGCCATGGTTTTTAGCCGGTTCTTGGCTATTACCATGCTGCCAAATGCGGTAGTGGAGTGGACAAATTCCTTACAAGTAGCCCCGGTGCTGATTTTATCAACAATTTTAATTATTTTTGTCATAGGGGGGGCCTTAATGGATGCCCTGGGCTTTTTGATCATTGCCATCCCCATATTTTACCCGACCATTATTTCTTTAGGGTATGATCCACTCTGGTTTTCCATTCTTTTATGCATTGTGACCAGTGCCGGAGCCATCACCCCGCCGGTGGGGGTTACGGTATTTGTGACGAAAGGCTTTGCTCCTGAAACACCGATCATGTCCATTTTTAAAGGTGCCTGTTATTATCTGGTGGCATATTTAATTATCGTGGTTTTGTTGACAGCCTTCCCCCAAATTGTCACTTTTGTGGTGTAAACTTTTTTAGGAAAGAAGGAAAACACGATGGAAATAGCAGTATTAGGCGGGGGAAACGGTGCTTATGCAGCGGCCGCCGATCTTTCGGAAAAAGGACATAGGATCAGACTTTGGCGGCGAAATCAGCAAGAATTTAAGCCTGTTTTAGAAAAACAGGCTCTTATTTTAAAGGATTATAGAGGCACCCGCTTGGTCCGGTTAGCACTGGCTACAGGGGATTTAGGGCAAGCTGTGGACGGGGCTCAGGTAATTTTGATTCCCCTTCCTGCCTTTTCACAAACCGATTTAGCCAAAGAACTGGTTCCCCTTGTCCGGGATGAACAGGTGATCCTGCTTACTCCGGGTACCTTCGGCAGTTTCGTGATGGCCCAGGAAATGAGAAAGGCGGGGTGCACCGCGAAACTAATTTTTGGGGAAACCGGGACCTTGCCTTACCTGGCCCGAAAACATGGTCCGGATACTATCGCAATCACCACCCGGGCCACCCGGCTTCCTACCGGTATTTTCCCTGGAGAGGAGACCAGCCCGGCTTTTGCCATCATCAAAGAAGTATTTCCCGCGGCAGAACCATTAAGAGATGTTTTGGACGCTGCCCTGATGAATGCGGGACCCATCATCCATCCTCCTTTAATCCTGTTAAATTCGGCACCCATTGAGTATTTTGACCGCTGGGACATTCACAATGAAGGAACCCAGCCGTCCGTACGAAAAATTCATGATGCCTTAGATCAGGAACGTATTGCGACGCGAGAAATCCTTGGTTACATGGGGCCTCATTTCCCTTTGTCAGACCATTATTGTTCCCGCGGAGATGAATGGATGTATGGAAATGCTGCTCATGAAAAACTGGTAGACAGCACTGATTGGCGGGAAAAATTAGATTTGTATCATCATAGGTATATGCAGGAAGACATTGGTTACGGTCTCGCTTTCCTGGTCTCGGTGGCGGAATGGGCAGGAATCCCTGTTCCTCTGGCTAATGGGTTACTGTCTATCGCCTCTGTGATCACCGGCACCGATTTTCGGAACCAGGGGAGAACATGGGGAAATCTGGGATTATCCCCCTATTCCAAAGAAGAATTTGCTGATTTAATGAAGCGAGGAATTTAAACATGGAGAAGCCAAAGATTGCCATCGTCGGCTGCGGCCGCATGGGAATAGGAATTGCCCAAGTATTTGCCTATGAAGGTTTTATGGTGAACCTGATCGACGCCAAGGAACGTAGCGGGGAAGAGGCAAATGAAGTTTTTCGCCAGGCGGGTGATCAAATCGCCCATCATCTTTTCTTCTTATCCAACCTAAATATTTTGGATAAAAAAATGATCGCCCCTATTTTACAAAGAATTAATTTTTATCCATCCATTCAAATGGATAGTGCCCTTCTGGAGGCGGATCTTGTTTTTGAAGCAGTTCCTGAAGTAGGGGAGATCAAAAAAACAATCCTGGACCAACTAAATCGATGGACCAAAGAAGAAACCATCATTGCCTCTACCACATCAACCTTTTCCGTAAATGACCTGGCCGGACAGGTGCTCCATCCGGAAAGATTTCTCTGCACCCACTGGCTTAATCCGGCCTATTTAATGCCCTTAGTGGAGGTAAGCCCTGGAGAGCACACGTCCCGGAACACCCTTGATCAGATTTTTCGCTTGCTTGAGTCCATCGGTAAAATTCCCGTTAAATGTAACCCCTCACCCGGTTTTATTGTCCCGCGCATTCAGGCCTTGGCCATGAATGAAGCAGCCAGGCTGGCAGAAGAGGGTGTTGCTAGCCCTGAGGATATCGATAAAGCATCCCGTTTTGGTTTCGGTTTAAGATTTGCTGTTTTAGGGCTGTTGGAATTTATCGACTGGGGGGGAGGAGACATTCTTTATTATGCCAGTAATTATTTAAAAGACTCTTTCCAGGAGGACCGTTTTTCTCCTCCCCAGGTGGTGGTAGAACATATGGAACAGGGTCACATCGGCATTAAATCCGGAAAAGGTTTTTTTGACTACTCCCAAAGGGACATGGCACGCTACCAGCAGGAAACGATCGCTAAATTTGTAGACCTTTTAAACCATCTCGGTTTAATCAGGCCTCCCCATCAAGAAGCATAAGGGTGAAAAGGTTCCTTATGGGTGTCAGCCGGGCGTACGTCGAGCAAAAATGCGACGTAGATGGGTGTTTATCAACAAGCCTAAGCCCTTTATGGGCTTTTTTTACATTTCTGGGCATACATTTGATAAAAAAGATGCATACTAAGCAAAATATCTGGTTGGTGAAGCGCCGTGTCCATAAAAGGGATTGCCCGGCAGGGCACAAGAACGAAGGAATTGGTGAAAAAGCTTCAGCCCAACGAAATAGCCGTAATTAGTCATGAAGATATTGACGAATTGGCCGCCCGGGCATTGGTGGAAGCAAAAATCAAAGCAGTAATCAACACCAGCGCCAGTATTTCCGGACGATATCCCCATCGGGGACCGGAGGTTTTCATTCAATCGGGTATTCCTGTCCTGGATCAGGTGGGAGCGGATTTTTTTGACCGCATCAAAAACGGCAAGGAGATTGAGATTCATGGCCAGGAGATATTTCAGGAAAACCGGATCATCGGCAAGGGAGAGCGCTTAAATAAAGAAAGCTTTGCCCAAAAGATCAAAGAGGCGGAAAAAAATTATGACATCCAATTGGGCAAGTTTATTCAAAACACCATGGAATATGCGGCCAAGGAACTGGATATCGTCGGTAAGGAGTTGGCCATTCCGGAGCTTAAGGTAGATTTTAAAAAGCGTCATACCTTAATTGTGGTGCGGGGAAAAAATTATAAAGACGATTTGAGTGTGATCCGTTCTTACATTGAGGAAATTAAACCTGTATTAATCGGCGTAGATGGAGGGGCAGATGCCTTAAAAAGCTTCGGTTACTGCCCGGATTTGATTATTGGCGATATGGATTCGATTTCAGACGAGACATTAAAATGTGGGGCAGAATTAATTGTTCATGCCTACCCTGACGGGAGAGCCCCGGGTATGGAGCGGATTTCATCCCTAGGTTTAACAGCCGCTGTGCTTCCCGCTCCGGGGACCAGTGAGGATGTGGCGATGCTGCTGGCCTATCAAATGGGCACGGAATTAATTGTTGCGGTAGGGACCCATTCCAATGTGATTGATTTTTTGGAAAAGGGCCGCCAGGGCATGGCCAGTACATTTTTAGTCCGGTTAAAAGTAGGCTCCATTCTGGTAGATGCGAAGGGAGTAAGCAAGCTTTACCGTCAAAAACTAAAATTTCGTTACCTGGCGGAACTGGTGATTGCCGCCTTGATTCCCTTTGTCATTGTCAGCTTAGTATCCCCTAACGCTTATCAATTTCTCCGTCTGATTTACATGAAACTACGCATTTTTCTTCAAATCTAGGTGAAAAAATGATGATTTCTGTGATTATCCCGGCCTATAATGCGGGAAAAAAAATCCATGAAACGGTTCAGGCCATAAAAAATACCCGTCTCATTGATGAAATTTTTGTTGTGGACGACGGGTCAAAGGATGACACTGCCGATCAGGCAGCATCGGCGGGAGCAAAGATCCTTCGGCATCATAAAAACTTAGGTAAAGGCTCCGCTCTTAATACGGCTGCCGGCCAGGTCCAGGGAGATGTGATCGTTTTGTTGGACGCAGATCTGGGGGAAAGTGCCCAAAAATTCACCAGGTTATTATCCCCTATTTTCGCTAATGAAGCCGATGTTACCCTGGCCAAATTTCCCCCGCCTCCTGTTCCCGGAGGCTTTGGGCTGGTGAAAAAATTAGCGGCCGCAGGTACCTGGAGGCTCACAGGAAGAAAAATTTCTTGTCCCTTATCCGGACAAAGAGCAATGACAAAACAAGTATTCACGAGCATTTTACCTTTTGCCCGGGGGTATGGGGTTGAGGTGGCGGCTAACGTTGACATTTTAAAGAACGGTTGGCGGCTAAAGGAAGTAGAGATCGAGATGGTGCATGATTTTTCCCGAAGAGATTTTGCTGGTTTTATGCATCGGGGACGTCAATTTTATGATATTTTTCGCACACTGGTGCAAAAGTCTTTAGGAGAGTAAAATGATCGGTATGGCGTATTTCGTAATTGCTTTTTTGATTTCGTATCTGATTACCCCAAAAGCGTTGATGATGCTGAAAAGCGGCGGTTTGATGAAAAATAATTTTCAGGGGGCCCTCATTCCCTCCACAGCAGGAATCATTTTTTCTGCGGTTTTGGCACTCACCTATGTATTACTGTCCTTCACTTCAACTGTCAGCATTGTTGCCTATAGCTATCTAGGGTTTATTGCTTTTGTATCTTTAGCCGGATTGGTGGATGATGTGGCGGGCAGCCGAGATAATAGAGGCTTTAAAGGGCATTTTTCTTTTTTATTCAAACAAAAAGAGATCACCACCGGCGTATGGAAGGCGGCGATGGGAGGCATCATCGCCATACTCGCAGCCCTTTTGATCAGTACTACCTGGTGGGATATGGTGCTGAATGTTCTCTTGATTGCCCTCATGTCAAATATCTTTAATCTTTTAGACGTCCGCCCCGGGCGAAGCATCAAAGTTTTTCTCCTTTGTGCCTCTTTGGTGGTGATTTTCCTTCCCTCTGATACCACCACTATTTTATTGTATCCTTTGGCCGGAGCAGTAAGCGCTTACCTGGTTTATGATCTGCACGCCAAATCCATGATGGGAGATACGGGCTCAAATGTTCTGGGGTTAGCTTTAGGGTTGGCGCTGGCGTCAGGGGGAAATTTAGGAGCAAGGATTAGTGTGGTAGCGGGGCTGGTATTGCTTCATATTGTCTCCGAGTATTGCTCTTTTACGCGAATCATTGATCATAACAAAATCCTGGGTTTGTTAGATCGGTTAGGAAGAAGGGACTAATTTGGCAGGTAAAGTGGAAGCCACGGTGGGAAAAGTAACAGAGATTATGACCCAAAGGGAGGGCTTTACTGAAATTGAGGTTCAGGTAGATGAAAAAGTGGAAAAAGCAGTTAACTATGACGATATCACAGGAAAAATCTCTAAAGGGGATCGGGTGGTTTTAAATACGACGGCAGTAAGGCTGGGACTGGGCACAGGGGGATATCATTTTGTTCAGGCCAATTTGACCCACCCGGTGGTTCATATGGAGGGCCCCGGGCATATCATGAAGCTCCGCTATACTCCTGAGCAGATTAAAGTGCTAAGTATCGAGGAAGAGGCAGCGGGTTTTTCCGAAGTGTTTAACCGGTTTCAATCCCTGGACGGATTTCCCGTGGTTATTTTTTCTTTGCATAGTGCTTTGGCCCCCATCGTGGTATCCATCAAGCTTTTAAGGCCAAAGCTGAAAATTGCTTATATCATGACGGACGGAGGGGCTCTTCCCGTTCGGATCAGCCATTCCGTTTATGAGCTGCGGAATTCCGGCCTGTTGGATATGGTGATCACCAGCGGGCATACCTTTGGAGGTGATTTTGAGACAATCAATATTTATTCCGCTTTAATCACAGCCAAGGAAATTGCCGGGGCAGATGCTGCCGTGATCGGCATGGGGCCAGGCAATGTAGGTACCGGAACCAAATGGGGTTTTTCCGGAATTCAGTTGGGAGAAAGCATCAATGCCGTGAATATTTTGGGCGGCAGGCCGGTATTTTGCCCCAGAATCAGTTTCTGTGATCCCAGAGCGAGGCATCGCGGGATCAGCCATCATTCTCAAACCGTATTGTCAACGGTGGCACTTACTCCCGCTATCGTTGTTTTACCTTACTTAGCGGAACCAAAGAATGATTTTTTAAAAAAGCAGATCGAAAATAATGAAATAGAAAAAAAGCATCGTGTCATTTGGGAACATGGAGACAGGGGGTGGGAAAAACTACAGGAAATGTCCCTCCGTGTCACTACCATGGGAAGAGGAATCCAGGAAGAAAAGGATTTCTTTTTAGGTGCCTGCGCCTCAGGATTATATCTGGCAAAACTGTCACGGCAAATTGGCCTCAATTAGCTGTTGTATGCTATAATATTTTTTGGCTAATTCCCCCAACTGTTGGGTTAAGTATTTCATTTTTCCACAAAGAACAACTTGATCCGGGAAAACATAAATATCCATCTCGAGACCCCCTTGATCTATGAAAATCACTTTCCATATCCAAAGTATATGTAAAACAAAATCTAGATATACGGGAAGGAGAAACAAGATGAATAAAAAAGAACCCACTCTAGACTCTGCCTATATTTACCGTGGCAAGGTAGTTACCTTGCGCAAAGACACCGTGTTGCTTCCCAACGGCCGAAAAGGGGAAAGGGAAATCGTGGAGCACCCTGGAGCGGTTGCTGTTGTGCCCGTGACCGCGGAAGGAAAAATTATCTTCGTCAAGCAATACCGAAAGCCTCTGGAACAAGAGACCATCGAGATTCCCGCCGGGAAACTGGATAGGGGGGAAGGCCCGGAAAAATGTGCCCTGAGGGAACTGCAGGAAGAAATCGGCTTTTTGGGGAAACTGGAGTACAAGTTTTCTTATTTTACCACCCCCGGATTTTCCGATGAGATCATGCATCTGTTTATCGCGCGGGATTTGGAACAGTCCTACCTGGCCTGCGACGAGGATGAATTCATTGAAAAACTGGAAGTATCTCCTTCAGAAGCACTGCATATGATTATGAAAGGAGAAATCAAAGACGCTAAAACGATTATCGGTATTTTTACCTTTTTACAGGAGGGTCATAGGCAGTGACCATTTCCTTTGTGGAAACGCTAAGTGATGCCAGCGGGGCATTTGACGCAGCCCTGCGGGGAAATATCGTCGTTGTGGTCGATGTGATTAATATGTCTACTACTTTAGAAGCCGCTTTGGAAGCGGGTGCTTTAGGCGTTTTCGGGGCTAGTCCTGATATCACCAAAGCACCCGTTTTTGTTAACCCCGCTTATGTGGGATTTTATGCCGGGTGTTACGCCAAAAGTAATCAAACGGAAGTGATTCTCGTCACCGAGCCCCGGGTCGGCACGGCCAGAGAACGTGTGGAGCATGCCTCCTGTGCCCTAGCCGGAATTCACAAGGCAGGCTTCTCCGATATCACCATATTGCCCAACCTGGGCGCAGAAACGGTAAAAATATGCGATTTTAACAAAAAGGTGGTTCTTGCCGTTACGGACAGCGGAGGAGTTGCTTATGACGCTGCCTTTAATGCCGGAGGGATTGTGACAACAGCCACGATCGCCAGAACGTTACGCAAAAAGGGATTAGAACCGGCCCAGGCCGGGGTACAAAGGGCCATCACCATGGCCCACTTGAAAAATACCGGCATCAGTGTGGTGGCAGCCAGTTCCCGCTCTTTGGAAGATGTTTTAGCCTCAGAATTTGTTTCCGCTTCTATCCTATCCTGTCTTTTTCCTTCCTCCGGCCGACTATAAAATGGCCAACTTTTATTCATAAACAATAAAACAAAACATAAACATGTACGAGAATCTATTTGAGGAGCGATGGGATCGTGGCAGGAACTTTGAAAGCACTGATTGCAAAGAATCTGCAGGAAAACCTGGTGATTTATTTGATCATTCCCGTCATCTTTCTTTGCGGCGTATTTTTTGGCACGCTGGGAGTAAAAGAACTTAATTCAAGTCAGGTAAAAGAGCTGGTTGATTTTGTGGACGGGTTTATCAATAATTTGCCTACCGCCGCTGTCAATGCCAGCTTAGAAACCAGGCACGCTCTCACAGTTAATCTAAAAACCCTGTTTTATATCTGGCTTTTAGGCTTGATGGTCATTGGCATCCCGCTGACCATGATTATTGTTTTTACCAGGGGGTTTATTTTTGGTTTTACCGTGAGCTTCCTGATTGAGCAAAAATTATTTCAAGGAATTTTGGTTGTTTTACTGACAGTGCTTCCCCAAAATGTCTTATTTATCCCGGTGATCCTGGTCGCGGCCGTCTTTTCCATTTCATTTTCCCTATTTGTGGTGAAAGGAAAGTTTGCCGGCAAAACGCTAAATTTATCGAAAAAGTTTGTCAGTTATACCCTTACTTTTGTGGTTTTAGGCCTGTTCGTTGTGCTCGCTTCTTTCATCCAGGGATATGTTTCCCCTTCATTGGTGAAGGCTGTGTTCTATTTTAGCTGAAAAAGGGGACCAGCATGGTCATATTTCATTCCCATCATCCATATGAATTAATATATTAATTAGGAAGGGGCCCTGTTTATGATTCTGATTACGGTTACTCATACAAAAGAAAAACTGATCCTGTTATTAAAATTATTGCTCCTCATCATGTTGTTGGGCTTGTTTGTGCCGAAATTATTCGTGATTCTGTCCGATGCCGGATCCCTCCATCGGTGGGCGGAAAAGGAACAACTTCCTCCGGAACCCATGAGAGTAGAGCAGGCAGCGCCGGCAGAAGACGACAACTCTCTTTGGACCCTTATTGTAAACAGTTTTAAGTAAGAAAATTCCGCCGCGGCTGCAGGGGTCAGGTTTCAGCTTTCAGACACATCAGCATCATCCCGCCGTGAGATGAGTAGATCCTCAGTAAAGAAAAGCTGGGGATTTTATTTTTCTTTTGAATCCTGAAGAGGAATTTCCTTTTTCATGAGGAATTTTTTTTTATTCATCAATTGATATGTTTAGGGAAGGTCAAAAAAGGAGATCCATAGGCATGTTACATGTATTACTGGAAAATTTTTTATATTTTCTGGTTGTGGAAAAGGGACTTGCTGAGAATACTTTATCGAATTATCAATTTGACTTAAAATCATTCTTTGCTTTTTTGGCGAGCAAATCGGTCTCGGAAATCGGCACGGTAACCCGGCATCATATCATTGCTTATTTAGTATCCCTGAGAGGCCAAGGAAAGTCACCCGCAACCCTGGCTAGGCACATGGCTTGTCTAAAATCTTTTTTTCATTTTTTATTGCGGGAGAAAATCATTGATCAGGACCCCACCGCTAATTTGGAGACACCTAAGTTAGCGAAAATTTTTCCCCGGGTACTCTCGGTAAATGAAGTAACACTTTTACTGAATCAGCCTGCTCTCGGCACCCTATTAGGCTTGCGCGATAAAGCGATGCTGGAATTAATCTATGCCACCGGTTTAAGAGTTTCCGAATTGACCGGATTAAACGTGAATCATGTGAATCTGGACATGGGTTTTCTTCGTTGCGTGGGAAAGGGTTCGAAAGAAAGAATTGTACCGGTGGGCTCTTTTGCCGTAAAAGCATTAATGGAATATTTAAATCGATCTCGTGCTAAATTAGTAAAAAAGACAAAAGAGGAAGCACTTTTTGTAAACCAGCATGGAAGGAGGCTCACCCGACAGGGTTTTTGGAAAATATTAAAGTACTATGCCGGACAAGCAGGTATCACCGTAGAGATTACGCCCCATACCCTGAGGCATTCTATTGCCACACATATGTTAGAAAACGGAGCTGATTTGCGTACGGTCCAAGAAATGTTGGGGCATGCCGACATTACCACGACCCAAATTTATACCCATCTCACCAGGACACATTTGAGAGAGGTCTACGACCATTGTCATCCCAGAGCTAAATAATGATTTTGAGCATTAGAAAGGAATGAATGTGCATATGCCGAAAAGGGTAATTTTAATGATATTAGACAGCGCGGGAATCGGCGCCTTACCTGATGCCTCTCTTTACGGGGATGAAGGGAGCAACACCTTGGGAAATATGGCCCGGGTCCTGGGCGGATTAAATCTGCCCCATCTGGCCAAATTGGGATTAGGAAATATTTCTGAGATTTTGGGCGTGACGCCAACGGAGACCCCTTTGGCAGCTTACGGGCGGATGGCTGAGCGGTCTCCGGGAAAGGATACCACAACCGGCCATTGGGAAATGTCCGGGATTATCTTGAAACATCCCTTTCCCACTTACCCGATGGGTTTTCCTCCGGATTTAATCGCCCGGTTTGAAGAGGCCATCGGCACGAAAACATTAGGCAACCTGGCCGCCTCCGGAACGGAAATTATTAAGCGGTTAGGGGAAGAGCATCTGGTGACGGGGTACCCCATTGTCTATACCTCGGCAGATAGTGTTTTCCAAATTGCGGCCCATGAAAAGATTGTTCCTCTGGAAAGGTTATACCAGATGTGTGAAATTGCCCGGAAACTCCTGGTGGGTCCCCATGCCGTAGGGCGGGTGATTGCCCGGCCCTTTGACGGAAAACCGGGAGAGTTTTTCCGTACTTCCGGGCGCCATGATTTTTCCCTGTTACCACCGGATGAGACCATGCTGGATCTCATCAAAGGAACCGGTCAAAAGGTTGTTGCCATCGGAAAAATAAAAGATATCTTTGCCGGTCAGGGGATCACCCAAGTGATCAAAGCCGTTAACAATTCAGAAGGAATTAACAGCACGCTGGCCGCCATGGATGAATGTGATCGGGGATTAATATTTACGAATTTAGTTGATTTTGATATGCTTTATGGACACCGGAACGATCCGGCCGGATACGCCAACGCCCTGGCGTATTTTGATGCCAGTATTCCCAAGTTGTTGGATAAAATGAGAGAGGAGGATCTCATGATCATCACTGCGGACCATGGCACAGATCCTACAACAGGCAGTACGGACCACTCCAGAGAATATGTTCCTCTCTTAATTTGCGGCGAACCGGTTAAAAAACGGATTTTTCTGGGAACGCGGGAAACATTCGCGGACGCCGGGGCAACAATCATTGATTATCTTGGCGCCGGCACACTGAAAGCAGGTGTAAGTATGTTGCCTTTAATCCAATAAACAGGTGGTGATTCTCGTGAGCATGTACGATATTATTTTGAAAAAAAGAAATGGCGGTGCTTTAACCAGGCAGGAAATTCAATTCTGGGTGAACGGCTTTGTCCAGGACACCATTCCTGACTATCAAGTTGCCGCTCTCTTGATGGCTGTTTTTTTCCAAGGTCTAACGCCTCAAGAAACCGTTTATTTGACAGAGGCCATGATTGATTCAGGGGAAAAGCTGGATTTAACTCATTTGCCGGGAACTAAGGCCGATAAACACAGCACGGGGGGAGTAGGAGATAAAACAACCCTGGTGCTGGCTCCCTTAGTCGCATCAGCAGGGATTACCATGGCCAAAATGTCAGGCAGAGGATTGGGACATACGGGAGGAACATTGGATAAGCTGGAATCAATACCCGGTTTTCACACCGATTTATCCCCGGAACAATTTATCGGCAATGTAAAAAACATCGGCATCTCTGTTGTGGGGCAAACGTCAAATTTGGTGCCGGCGGATAAAAAAATTTACGCTTTACGGGACGTTAGTGCTACCGTTGATTCCGTGCCTTTAATCGCCGCCAGTGTCATGTCTAAAAAATTGGCGGCGGGAGCAGATGTGATTGTTTTAGACGTCAAGTGCGGCTCGGGAGCTTTTATGAAAACTCCCGCACAGGCAGAACATTTGGCCAGGATGATGGTTAATATTGGCAGGAATATGGGTAAAAAGGTAGCTGCTGTGATCAGCAACATGGAGCAACCTTTAGGTTACGCGGTAGGTAATGCCCTGGAGGTGAAAGAAGCCATCCATGTGTTACAGGGAAAAGGCCCGAAAGACATACGGGAGATTTGCCTTTATCTGGCAGGAGAAATATTTCTCTTGGCCGGTAAAGTGGACAATATCCATCAAGGGAAAACAATGGCAGGGGAACTGCTGGATCAGGGTCTGGCCTTAAGGAAATTCCGGGAATTTGTCCAAGCCCAGGGGAGCAATGGGGGGGTAGTGGATGATGATAAATTGCTTCCTGAGGCGAAGTATCGCTTTTCTTTAGTATCGGAGCAAGACGGTTTCATCACCAAAATGGAAACAGAAGCCATCGGACGGGCCGCCATGATACTTGGAGCAGGCAGAGAAAAAATGGGAGACCTCGTTGATCCTGGCGTAGGCATCGTTTTTTATAAAAAGATGGGGGATTGGGTAAACAAAGGAGACACCCTGGCCATGATCCATGCCAATGAGGAAGATAAAGCGGATAAGGCCAAGAATATACTGGCGCAAAGTATTTTTCTGGACAAAGAACAAAAGCAAGGTGATGCCCTGATTTACGGGGTGATTACAAGTTAATAGGAATTTTTCCTCCTTTTGGATGAGCACCGGTGCGGTCTAAAAAAACATTTAGGTAAATTTTTATGTATAACCGGCTGGTTTTTTCCATAAGATTTAAGTAGGATAGACAAACCTAAAGGAGGAAAATTTGATGCTGAAAAGAATAGTTGTTTTTGTAATAACAGTCAGTATACTATTATTTTCATTTGCACCGGGAATATGGGCGGCAGGGGAACTGAACATCAAAGGGGAAGCCTGCATTTTAGTAGATGGGGTGTCCGGACAGGTTCTTTACGAACAAAATGCCGATAAAAAATGGTTTCCGGCAAGTATCACTAAAATTATGACTTTAGTCTTAGCCTTGGAAGCGATCCAGCAAGGCAAAGCAAGCCTGGACGACCAAGTTTCCACCAGTGAATATGCCGCAAGTATGGGAGGATCTCAGGTTTATTTATATCCGGGAGAAACCCGGACGCTGCACGAAATGCTCATTGCTATTGCCGTAGGATCGGGGAACGATGCTTGTGTGGCGGTGGGAGAATTCCTGGCCGGATCAAATGAGGCTTTTATCGAGATGATGAATGCGAAGGCCAAAAAACTTGGCATGGATCACACTCATTTCGTCAACGCCCATGGTTTACATGATGACAACCACTATACCAGTGCGGGAGATATGGCGAAACTGGGCGTGTATGCTTTAACCGTACCGAAATTTTTAGACTATACTTCAGTTTATGAATATGACTTCCGACCGGAGCCCAAACCATTGAAACTTTGGAATACCAATCGGCTTTTAAAATGGTATGACGGCTGCGACGGTATGAAAACCGGTTATACACCCCAGGCCAAAAGGAATCTGGTCAGTTCAGCGGAAAGAAACGGTTTGCGCTTAGTATCCGTTGTATTAGGTGTAGAACCTGCCCAGGGTCATTTTACGGAATCTATGAAACTGCTGAATTACGGGTTTAATCAATTTGAGTTTGCCGGACTATACCAGGCGGGAGATAAAATTACCACCATCGATGTCGGAAAAGGGGATGTGGATCAAGTTGACCTGGTAGCGGCAAAAAAGGCAGGCGCCATTAAAAAGAAGGGGGAAGAAATTAAGCTTGATTCCCGGATTACGGTCTCTCCTTACACGACTGCTCCCATCAAGAAGGGACAAAAACTTGGTGAAGTCTCTGTATTAAAAGATGGAAAGGAAATTGAAAAGGTTGATTTAATTGCCGGTCAAGACGTGGGAAGAGGGAGTCTGGGCAGACAAATCGTCAAGATGCTCCAGCAAGTAGCATTGGCGGTAAAATAGTATAAACTTAATCTTAAGGTCTTAAAGGTTCTATATTGTTTTTCCGGTAACCGGTTCCCGGAACCTGCAAAAAAGCGCATTTTTTGATACGCGCTTTTTTCTTGTTTAACGACAGGATTAGTGATATTTTTTTGCAGGAGATTTTTGGGAAATGGTAGAAATACACGTCAAATTATGGTAACGGGAGGCAGTCGTTGTGAAATTGCACTTTGATGTGGAAAAGGACAAGCTATATGTAAAAATTACCGGGGAATTAGACCTTTCGGTTGCGGAAAATTTTCGTTCAGAACTGGACTGTATGCTGAACAATAAACAGGCACGTCATTTAATTCTTGATTTTACAGATGTCACCTTTATTGACAGTTCAGGGTTAGGAGTAATCTTAGGGAGGTATAAACGTTTGGCAGAAATCGGCGGTACTGTTCAAATCTGCGGTGTGAATGGTCAGATTGCCAAAATTTTAGAACTTTCCGGCTTAAGCCGGATTATGGAAATCCGGCATCAAACCGATATCCAGAGCACGCCAAGCATGTAAGGGGGAGAAAGCATGATGGAACAACTAAATAATCTTGTGAAGCTGGAATTTAAAAGCATCCCGGAAAACGTGTCGTTGGCCCGGGTTCTTGTGGCCTCCGTCGGCGCCCAATTAGACCTTACCATTAGTGAGTTGGAGGAATTGAAGGTGGCCGTTTCCGAAGCCGTATCCAATGCCATTATCCACGGATATGGCAATGACCCGGATCAAACAGTGGAAATGGTCATTCACAGTGGGGCGGATAAATTGATCGTCACTGTGGTGGACCACGGCATCGGCATGGCAGATGTGAATCAGGCTTTACAGCCTTCATTTTCCACCGATAATGATCGCATGGGGCTAGGATTTGTTTTCATGCAATCTTTTATGGACAAGTTGGAAGTAAAATCCGAACCCAACATGGGAACCAGTGTCACGATGGTGAAAAATCTGGTCTTCCCCCGGGAAAGCTAGGTGGTAAAATGAGACAGAGGTTGTCGGAAATGAATCTTCCGCGGTTTCCTCTGTTGTCTGAATCGGATACAAAAAAATTATTGCACAAAACCAGACAAGGAGATGAACAGGCGCGGGAACGTTTAATTAATTGTAATCTGAAGTTGGTTTTTAATTTGGTGCAAAGATTTCAAAACAGGGGATATGAACTGGAGGATTTATTTCAGATCGGGACCATTGGGTTAATGAAGGCCATCGACAAGTTTGATGAGTCCTTTGAAGTGAAATTTTCTACTTATGCGGTACCGATGATTATTGGTGAAATACGTCGCTTTATACGGGATGATAGCCCTGTCAAGGTAAGCAGATCATTTAAAGAACTTGCCGGACGCATTTACAAGACAAAAGACTCGCTGGCCAAAGAACTGGGCAGGGAACCGACGATTAACGAATTGGCCGAGGAACTGGGTGTTTCAAGCGAAGAAATCGTTCATGCTCTGGAAGCGGTTCAGACGCCGGCCTCTATTCATGAAACTGTTTTTCAGGATGAAGGAGATCCTATTTTCGTCTTGGACCAATTGGCTACGGAAAGTGAAGTAGATGAGGCATGGTTTGATAAACTGTTGTTAAAAGACGTCCTGCGACAGTTGCCCCCAAGATTTAAGCATATTATTGTGATGCGATTTTTTCAAGATCGCACCCAGGTAGAAGTCGCGGAAAAATTAGGCATATCTCAAGTACAGGTTTCTCGTATCGAACGCCAGGCCTTGAAGCAGATCAGGCTATTGTTGATGGAAAACAAGTCATAAAAAATGACTTGTTTTTTTATTTGAATAACCGAGAATCTCCAAGGGAAAGATAAGCATGTAATAAAAATTTACATTTCCATAGGAGGTTCATTATGCAGATTAAGGTTGTGGAACTAATTGGCGAATCCAATGATAATTGGAACGATGCAGTACAGCAAGCCGTAAAACAGGCTTCCCGAACGATCCCCAACATTACCGGAGTTGAAGTGTATAATCTTACAGCGGGTGTATCAGCAGGGCGGTTAACCGAATACAAAGCCAACGTAAAGATTGCTTATTCAGACGAAACTTCTCTTTAAAAAAGCGCTGGCAGCGCTTTTTTACTGTCCCTTACACCAGAATAACAATGGAATTTTTTGGTTATACTAGTAAAAAACAAATACTTTAGGTGAGGAAAGTTGGCTAAAAAGAGAACCCAACTGGAGCAAAAAATGGAGAAATCCGTGCAATCATATCGGCAGCAAGAATACCAGGCAATGGTGCATAGTCTAAAACCCAGTCCCCCAATTCTCAAAAATGCTTTGGCAGCTTTCAGTGTGGGCGGTTTTATCTGTGCTTTTGGCCAGGTCTTTTTTAACTTGTTTTCGCAAATGGGTATGAATGAAAAAGATGCCGGGACGGTGGTAATCATTTTGATGCTATTTATCGGAGCTTTTTTAACGGGTTTAGGGATCTATGATAACCTGGGAAAATTCGCTGGAGCCGGTTCTATCATTCCGATTACGGGTTTTGCCAACTCCATCGTGTCCTCCGCCATGGAATGGAAAAGGGAAGGATACCTATTCGGAGTGGGAGCCAGGATGTTTACTATTGCCGGGCCCGTACTGGTTTATGGGTTGCTCTCATCAGCGATGATCGGATTGATTGCATTTTTATGGTAAAGAGTGAAGAGATGAAGCGTGCTGGAAAACAAACCCTGATTTTTCAAAACCCTCCGGCTATTTTATCCTCCTCTGCTGTTGTAGGCCCGAAAGAAGGGGAAGGTCCCTTAAAAAAAACCTTTGATTTAGTTATGAAGGATACCCTTTGCGGTGAAAAAAGCTGGGAAAAGGCAGAATGCAAAATATTGCAGGAAGCAGTTAAAATTGCCCTCAACAAGGTAGATTTAAAGCCTGAGCAGGTAGATTTCTTACTGGCGGGAGATCTGCTTAATCAAACTATTTCCGCAAATTATGCCGCACGACAGCTGGCAATTCCCTTTTTGGGTCTTTATGGTGCCTGCTCCACCATGATCGAAAGCATGATTTTAGGATCCGTCCTGGTGGATGGGGGATATGCGGATACGGTGGTAGCTGCTGCTTCCAGTCACCATGATACAGCCGAACGGCAGTATCGTTTTCCTTCGGAGCTAGGCGTGCAAAGGCCTTTAACGGCACAATGGACGGTGACGGGAGCAGGAGCATGCCTAATCGCCAAAGGGTCAGGGGGACCGCGTATCACCAGCGCTACCATCGGCAAAGTGATCGATTTAGGCATAAAAGATCAAAATGATATGGGGTCTGCCATGGCACCTGCGGCAGTTGATACCATTACCCAGCATTTTCAGGACACCGGACATAGCATGGATGATTTTGACTTAATTATTACCGGTGACTTGGCCTCTCTGGGAAAAGCTTTAGCCCAGCAATTATTGGAAAGACAGGGGTATCTACCGGGAGATAAGTATTCCGACTGCGGCATCTTAATTTTTGATCCCACCCAGGATACCCATGCGGGTGGCAGCGGTTGTGCCTGTTCAGCCGTAGTAACCTGTGGCTATTTGATGCAAAATATCCGGTCCGGGAGGTACAAAAGAATGATGGTGATCGGTACGGGAGCTTTATTAAGCCCGGTCAGCTTGCTGCAGGGAGAATCCATCCCCGGGATTGCCCATGGGATAGTAATTGAAAATGAAAATGGGTACCGGGACCAGAAAGAAATGTGATCCTTCAACAAAAAATAACGTAGCAAAAGGAGACCTGTTATGGAAGATATTTTACGGGCATTTATCGTGGGTGGGGCCATTTGCCTGATTGGACAGCTGATTATGGATCTTACTCCTTTTTCTATCACTCCATCCCATATTTTAGTAGGGTTTGTGGTGGGAGGAGCGGTATTGAGCGCACTCGGTCTGTATCAGCCCTTGATCGATATAGGTGGAACAGGTGCTACCATCCCTTTGAGCGGGTTTGGCCATTCTCTGGCCCAAGGAGCCATTTCCGGAGCAGAAAATAGAGGTATTTTGGGCGTTATCGGCGGGGGTATTGAAGCGACCGCTGTAGGAGTTGGCGCCGCAATTATCTTTGGATATCTCATGGCAGTTATATTCCATCCTCAGGGTTAACATGATGAGCGACAAAAAGAGAAAAGTGATTATTATCACAGACGGCGATGAAATGGCCCGGAAGACTGTGGAAAGGGTGGCGGCAAATATTGGGGGATGCTGCATATCGGCATCGGCGGGAAACCCGACGCCCATCAGTGGGGAAAAAATCCTGGCTTTAATTAAAAAAACAAATACCGATCCCGTACTGATTATGCTGGATGATAAAGGGTGCAGACAAAAGGGAAAAGGGGAAAGAGCCCTGGAATTTATCGTCAAGCATCCCGACATCGAAGTTTTAGGTGTGGTTGCCGTTGCTTCCAATACAAAGAAGTGTAAAGGCGTAGAGGTGGAGCAGTCCATTACCCTGGAAGGGAAAGTAATTGACCGGCCGGTAAATAAAGATGGGGAGCCGGAACCGGAAGGGCACCATATTCTGGAAGGGGATACGGTAAGTGTGCTGGAGTCTTTGAAGATACCGACAATTATCGGTATCGGCGACATTGGGAAAATGCATGGAAGAGACAAATTCGAGCGAGGTGCCCGTATCACGACACAGGCTGTAAAGTATATACTCGAGAGGGGCGGTTTTGTCCGTGAGTAACGAAAACTTGAAAACGATTTCCAAAAATTATCAAAAAAACGTGGACTATTTTAAAGTTCAATTGGGCGTAGAACCGAATTATGATGTTTTTTGTCATGAAATGATCATTGGCGGGAAGCAGGCGGCTTTTTTCGTCATTCAAGGATTACCGGATACGGAGGTTTTATCGGACATTTTTCGTCACCTCAGTAATTTGGAGAGGGAGCAAATTGTCCCCAATACTGTAGAAAAACTGAAAAAACAGCATTTAGCCCACTTTCAGCTGGATACGAGTGACCAAACAGATAAAATTATTGATGCCGTTTTAATGGGGCAAACGGCCATTGTGGTTGAAGGGGAACCGGAAGCAATCTTGTTGGATTTGCGTAAATATGCGGCCCGGGGACCGGAAGAGCCGGACTTGGAAAAAGTTGTCCGGGGTTCCCGGGACGGTTTTACGGAAACCCTGGTTTTTAATACCATGTTGGTACGGCGGAGAATTCGGGACAGAAGTTTAAGAATGGAGGCAATGCAAGTCGGCAGAAGGTCTAAAACGGATATTTGCGTCAGTTACCTGGCCGACGTGGCGAACCTGGATCTGGTAGAGGAAATTAAAAAAATGCTCCGGTCCATTGACATCGATGGACTTCCCATGGCGGAGAAATCCGTGGAAGAATTAATTACGCCGGGAAGCTACTGGAACCCTTTGCCGAAAGTCCGCTATACGGAAAGACCGGATGTAGCCGCCCAGCACCTGTTTGAAGGGCACATTTTAATTATGGTTGACACCTCTCCCAGTATCATCATCTTGCCCACAACCTATTTTCACCAGATGCAACACGCAGAAGAATACAGGCAGAGCCCTACCATAGGGGTCTATTTAAGATGGGTTAGGTTTTTTGCTATTTTTGTTTCCGTTTTTTTATTACCCCTCTGGTTTTTATTCTCCATAGAACCTTCCCTGCTGCCCCAGTCTTTAAAATATATCGGCCCCTCGAAAGTAGGAAAGGTCCCTTTAATTGCCCAATTTATCATCGCGGAAGGAGCAGTTGATGTCATCCGCATGGCTGCAATTCATACGCCTGCCCCCCTGACAACCTCCTTAGGCTTGATTGCCGCTTTAATGATCGGTGATTTGGCTGTGACGATCGGGCTTTTTGCCCCGGAAGTTGTCATGTATACGGCTGTAGCGGCTACCGCAGTTTTCGCCACACCCAGTTATGAGCTGGGGATGGCGCACAGGCTAGCGAGGCTGTTTTTACTGCTTATGGTTTATATCATTCATCTGCCGGGATTTATCCTGGGATCGATCGCCATGATTTTGTTTGCCGGATTTACCAAGTCCTTCGGAGTGCCTTATTTATGGCCCCTCGTTCCTTTTAATTTTGCCGCCTTAAAAACTGTTTTATTACGGACTCCGGTACCGGCCCAAAATAAACGGCCCAGTATTTTGCATACCCAGGATATTACCAGGCAGACAGTAAAATCCGCCCCTGCTTTTAAGCCCATGACAAAAGAGAAAAAGAAACAAACGAAGGAAAAAGAGAAAGAGAAATAAGGGAGTATGAGAAATGACACAAAGAACTGTGGGAATACCGAAAGGCCTTCTCTATCATTATTACCACACGCTGTGGACAACATTTTTTCTGGAGTTAGGCTTTGATATCAAGGTATCTCCGGATACAAACAAAAAAATTATGCAGATGGGCATTACATCGGCAGTCGATGAAGCCTGTTTACCGGTGAAAGTTTTTTACGGACATGTTTTGGAATTAGCGGACCAGGTAGATTATCTTTTTCTGCCCAGAATGGTTAGTGTGGCCCGAAAAGAATACATGTGCCCGAAGCTTTTAGGGTTGCCGGATATGCTCCGGGCCTATTGTGTGAACCCGCCTCCTTTCATCGACGTTACAGTGAACCTGAGGAATAAAGACGGCCACATAGACCAGGTGATCAAAGATATCTGCACCATCATTCAAGTCCCTGTACCCCAGGGGAAAAGAGCATGGGAAAAGGCAGAAGCAGCCCAAAAGAGATATGAGGAGTATCTGCACGCCGGCCACCTGCCGTCCGGGTTTTGTTGCTTGGTGGGAGGCTATCCGATTGCCGTGCTGGGACATGGATATAATGTGTATGATTCTTATATTAATTTGGGCCTGATTCAGAAATTACGCGATTTAGGCGCTGATGTACACACAAAGGAAATGGTGGCACCGGAGATTGTAGACCGGTTTGCTCAAAAATTGCCCAAAAAAATGTTTTGGACTTTTGGCAAACAATTGGTGGGCAGCGGTTTGTATTATCTGAGCGCACCTGAAATAAAAGGGATCATCTTTCTTGCCTCCTTTGGGTGTGGTCCCGATTCCATGGTGGGAGAATTATTGGAACGATGGGCCACCAGGGCAAAGAAAAAACCCTTTATGTTTTTAACCATCGATGAACATAGCGGGGAGGCAGGCATGGTGACCCGCCTGGAGGCTTTTATGGATATGATTAAACGGAGGGTAAGCTGATGAAAGTGACGTTTCCCCATATGGGCAATTTGCATATTGTTGGGAAGGCAGTTTTTGAGTCTTTAGGTGTTGATGTGGTGGTGCCGCCTCCCATCACGAAGAAGACTTTACGCTTAGGCATTGAGCATTCTCCAGAGTTTGCCTGTTTGCCGCTTAAAGTGAATATGGGAAATTTTATTGAGGCTGCGGAACTGGGCGCAGATACCATCGTCATGTCCGGAGGGGTTGGACCTTGCCGGTTTGGTTATTACGCCCAGGTGCAACGAGAAATTCTCCAGGACATCGGATTGCATTATGAAATCATTGTAGTCGAACCTCCGGATACTCATTTTAGTGAGCTGATTAAAAAAATTAAATATTTGTCCAATAATAAACCCCTTTGGCAGGTGGTGAAAGCCATCCGTTTTGGCTGGGTAAAGGCAAGAGCTATCGATGTGGTGGAACAAAAGGTGCAGAAAATACGGGCCCGGGAATGCGTCAAAGGAGAGGCAGATACCATCTATCTCCGGGCTTTAAATGAAATAGACCAGGCAAAAACCTTTCAGGATGTCCAAGCGGTGCAGAAGAATACGCTCAGAGAGTTGGACCAAATTCTCCTGGATCAAAATAAAAAGGTATTAAAGATAGCTATTATCGGAGAAATATATACCATTCTGGAGCCTTTTGTGAACCTGGATATCGAAAAGCATTTAGGAAGACTGGATGTGGAAGTGAGTCGATCCATTTATTTAAGCGAATGGGTAAACGATCACTTATTTATGGGTTTGGCCAGAATCCGAAGCATGAAAGAGGCGGCCAAGCTAGCTCCGCCCTATTTGCGCCATTTTGTGGGAGGACACGGCCAGGAAACCGTAGGGAGCACAGTAAGGTATGCCCAGGAGGGCTACCATGGAGCGATTCAATTAGCCCCGCTCACTTGTATGCCGGAAATTGTGGCCCAATCGATTTTGCCCGTAGTTAGTGAAAAAGAATCTATCCCTGTCATGACTATTTATTTTGATGAGCAATCCGGGGAAGCGGGCATGCGTACCCGATTGGAAGCATTCGTGGATCTTTTATACCGGAAAACAGATTTTGAAAAAAAGGAGAACGCATAGTGAAAGCATATCTAGGAATCGATGTAGGATCAGTAAGTACCAATTTAGTGGTGATGAACCATTCAGGCGACATTCTGCAGGCCATTTATATTCGAACCCAAGGGCAACCCATTGTCAGTGTGAAAAAATGCCTCCATATGGCCATAAACCAATACCCGGACCTGGACATCATCGGCGTGGGTACCACCGGAAGCGCCAGGTACCTGGCTGCGGTAATTGTGGGGGCGGATTCCATAAAAAATGAAATTACCGCTCATGCCGTAGCCGCCTCTTCTGTAGTACCGGGAGTACGTACTGTACTGGAAATAGGGGGTCAGGACTCCAAACTGATTATTCTGCGCGAGGGAGTGGTGACCGATTTTGCCATGAACACGGTTTGTGCTGCAGGGACCGGGTCCTTTCTGGATCAGCAGGCGGCAAGATTAGGGATTCCCATTGAAGAGTTCGGCCAGCTTTCTCAAAAGGCAACTCTTCCCGTACGGATCGCCGGCCGATGTGCTGTATTTGCCGAATCAGATATGATTCACAAGCAGCAAACCGGTTATGCGTTAGAAGATATCGTCGCAGGTCTTTGCGAAGCCTTGGTGCGCAACTTTTTAAATAATTTAGGAAAAGGGAAGCAGCTTCTGGGCCCTGTTGTCTTTCAGGGAGGCGTGGCGGCGAATATAGGAATGCGGGATGCTTTTAGCAAAGCATTAAAAAAAGAGATCATTGTACCTGAAAATTATCACGTGATGGGGGCTTTAGGAGCAGCCATTTTGGCCAGAGAAGAAGTAAGCGGTAAAAAAGTGACCAATTTTCGCGGTTTTGAAGCAGTTGACGGGAATTTTTCCGCTAAAAGCGTCGAATGTAAAGGATGCCCGAATCATTGTGAAATTGTCTCCATCCTGGGAGAAAAGGATGTTTTAGCCCGCTGGGGAGACCGGTGCGGAAAGTGGTCCGGGATGGGCAACTCCCGATCCGCATCCCTACAAGAGGAGCTTTTGGAAGCGCAATAATGCTAAATAAAAAAGTTCAACCTAATAGTTGAATTTTTTTATTTTTTCTGTTAAAATTGGTGCAATTTTAAATCACAATTTATAAAGGAGAGTTGAGATGAGTAAGCTGAGAGATCCTAAAGTAATTTTATCCGCTGAGGAAATGCCTACCCAATGGTATAACATCATGGCCGACATGCCTAACCTGCCTGCACCCGGTATTAATCCCGGCACCCTGGAGCCCCTTGGTCCTGAGGCTCTGCAAGCTATTTTCCCTATGGAGTTAATTAAACAGGAAGTCACGCAAGAACGATTTGTGGAAATCCCTGATGAAGTCCAGGAGCTTTATCGTTTATGGAGACCTGCTCCTCTCATGCGTGCTTACCGTTTAGAGAAAGCTCTGGATACCCCGGCCAAAATATTCTATAAATATGAGGGCACCAATCCGACGGGTAGCCACAAACTTAATACCTCTATCCCTCAAGCCTATTATAATAAGCAAGCAGGCATAAAACGATTGGCCACGGAAACCGGGGCCGGACAATGGGGCAGCGCTTTAAGCCTGGCGTGCAGTTTCTTCGGACTGGAATGTATGGTTTATATGGTAAAAGTAAGCTACCATCAAAAACCTTACCGGCGTTCTTTCATGGAACTCTTTGGCGCACAAGTCGCCGCAAGCCCCAGTAATCTCACTGAGGCAGGCAGAAGGGCTTTAGAGGAAGATCCTGACTCCTTAGGCAGTCTGGGACTTGCCATCAGTGAAGCCGTTGAGGATGCGGCGTCCCGGGATGATACCAATTATGCTTTGGGCAGCGTGCTGAATCACGTGATTCTTCATCAGACCGTAATTGGCCTGGAATCGAAAAAACAATTGGAAAAAGTGGACGAATACCCGGATGTGGTCATTGGCTGCTGTGGCGGGGGAAGCAACTTTTCCGGCATTTCTTTCCCTTTTCTGGCTGATAAATTTGGCGGTAGAAAAATTCGGGCAGTAGCAGTTGAACCGGCCGCTTGCCCTACCTTAACGAAAGGCGTGTTTGCCTATGATTTTGGAGATACTGCCAAATTAACACCGATTCTGAAAATGTATACCTTAGGACACGATTTTATGCCTCCCGGTATTCATGCCGGAGGATTAAGATATCATGGGGCTTCCCCCCTGGTAAGCCAGCTTTATCATGACGGCACGATTGAAACAGTTGCCTATACCCAGAATGAGGTCTTTGAAGCCGCAGTTACTTTTGCCCGCACGGAAGGAATTGTCCCGGCACCGGAAAGTGCCCACGCCGTGAAAGGGGCATTTGCCGAAGCCTTGGCGGCAAAAGAAGCGGGAGAAGAGCGGACCATCCTCTTTTCGTTGAGCGGCCACGGGTATTTTGACTTTGCCTCCTATGATGCTTATTTAGGAGGCAAATTGGAAGACATTGCATATAGTTCCGCTTCTGTCCAGGAGTCATTAAAGAAATTACCATCCATTAAATAAAAGCGCTTTGCGCTTTTTCGGAGGAATATTTTGATATCATAAGGGAAGCGCTTAGGCGCTTTCTTTTTTTACGCAGCGTCTTTCTTCCCCTTTCAAGTGGACGCTCCCTGTTTCTTTTGATATAATTAACAAATAATGCCGAAAAGGGAGATTATGATGGAACTGATTGTTTCACATAATAATGTGGATTTTGATGGCTTGGCTTCCATGATAGCGGCGCAAAAACTTTATGCCAAGGCTGTGATGGTTTTTACCGGCAAGCCAAAGAGAAACGTCCAAGAATTCATGGCTTTGTATAAGGATTCCATCGATATCAAGAATCCCCGTCTGCTGGATTTAACGAAAATAGACAGATTGATTGTAGTAGATACAAAAAACGCAAAAAGAATTGGTCATTTCCAGGATATTGCGGGGCAACCATCCGTTGAAGTAATCATCTTTGATCACCATCCGGACACAAAAGATGACCTTCAAGCTCATTTCATGGAATCTGAAACCGTGGGAGCCACCACGACCATCCTTGTGGAACATTTAATAAAGAACGAAGTCGGCATTAATTCTTTTGAGGCCACTGCTTTTGCCTTAGGTATCTATGAAGATACAGGCTCCCTTTCTTTTGCCAGTACCACCGTGCGGGATGTGAAAGCTGCTGCCTGGTTATTAGAGCAAGGAGCGAATCTTAAAGTCGTGAGAAACTATATGGAGCGGCCCCTCTCCGAAGAGCAGCAGGACTTATTTAATATCTTACTAAAGGAAACAAAAGTATCTTCCTTTCACGGCATCAAAGTCCACATTGCTTCCTGCTTCTTCCCGGAATACGTAGGAGGCCTGGATTCATTAACCCATAAGCTGGGAGAAATATTTGATAGCCAGGTGGTTTTTACCCTCGTAAAAATGGATGACCGCATTCATATGGTGGGAAGAAGTAATTTGGACACCGTCTCTGTGGGCGGGATTCTGAAATATTTTGGCGGTGCCGGGCATGAAAAAGCGGCGGCTGCGACGGTAAAGGACCAGGACTTAGCCCAGGTATTAGGTAAATTACAGGAAATTCTGCAGGAAAATATTAAACCGGAAATTAGAGCAAGAGATATTATGTCTGTTCCTGTGAAAACTATTTCTCTCAATCAGTCCATTCATGAGGCGGGAAAAATTATGGTCCGCTATGGCCATACCGGATTTCCCGTGATAGACGGGGAAAAAATGGTAGGGATTATCTCCCGGAGAGATGTGGAAAAGGCCCAATACCACGGGCTGGGGCATGCTCCGGTGAAAGGCTTTATGTCCCGAAACGTAAAAAGTATTGAACCGGATACACCTTTATCCCAAATTGAACAATTAATGATCGAAAAGGATATTGGCCGGCTTCCGGTGCTGGAACAAGACCGGTTACTAGGTATTATTTCCCGTACCGATGTCCTGAGGGTGATTCACGGCGCTTCTGTGCCGCACCCTTTTCAATCGCATGATTTTTCATCCTGTTCTGTGCATGAGGAGGATAACTTATGGGAAAAAATGAGGGCAGTGCTGCCGTCCCCTGTTTTTTACCTCATTGAACAAATCGGATCCTATGGGGACAGGGAATGTGTGCGCGTATACCTGGTTGGGGGGCTGGTCCGGGACCTTTTATTAGGAATTCCTAACGTCGATTTGGACGTGGTGGTGGAAGGAGACGGCTTATCCTTTGCCCGGGTTTTGGCAGAAACTTTTCGGGCCAAAATATCCTTACATGAGAAGTTTTCCACAGCCACATTATATTTGCCCGATGGGCTGAAAGTCGATGTGGCCACGGCAAGGACGGAGTATTATGAGTTCCCGGCGGCTTTACCCGTTGTGGAGACAGGGTCCTTGAAACAGGACTTGTACCGGAGGGATTTTACCATTAATGCCATGGCGGTAGGCCTTAATCAGGATACCAGGGGACATTTGGTTGATTTTT
The DNA here is from genome assembly GCF_002777255.1 of Candidatus Formimonas warabiya. Classification (GTDB taxonomy): domain Bacteria; phylum Bacillota; class Dehalobacteriia; order Dehalobacteriales; family Dehalobacteriaceae; genus Formimonas; species Formimonas warabiya. The sequence goes on from NZ_CP017634.1 coordinate 925,077, forward strand.
TTTGTGGAAAATCGGACCTGGAGCAAGGAATTATCAAAGTTTTATATAATCTTAGCTTTGTGGAGGATCCTACCCGGATCATGCGGGGAATCCGGTTTGTGCACAGATATGGCTTCAGGATGGAACCCGAAACCAAAAAATTTGCTCTTCAAGCCCTGGAACAAGGTCTGATGGAAAAAGTGTCTTTTTCCCGGCTCAAAGAGGAATTTATGTTAATATTACATGAAGAGAACTTTGCCCTGATCTTAGAAAATTTAAAGGAAATGGGCTTATGGGAACGAATTTTTCCGGAATGGACAATCTCGGAAGAAGTGATCAAGCTTTTAAAAGAGATTCCCCCCACATGGAGTTGGGTCAAAGAATATCTGGCCCCTCTTGACTTAAACCTGGTGATTTTATTGGTGTTATGCCATCATTGCTCGGAAATGCAAATTAGAACCTTAAACGAAAAATTTTCCTGGTCCAAGTTATATCGGAGCGCATTAGAAAAAATTTCTTGGAACAAGGAGCGTATTTTTCAGGAGTTGGCGACAAATTCCTTGTCCCCCAGCGGGGTATTCAGCCTGATCGGCGACTTACCGGCGGAAGCGATCGTCTATCTGATCCTGGTCAGCGATTGCCGGCAGAGAAAGGTGATCCGAAATTATCTTGAGGCGAAAAAAAACTTGTTTATGCATATTTCCGGGGAAGATCTAAAATGCTTAGGTGTAAAGCCGGGACCCAGAATGAAGCAATTATTGGACCGGGTAAGGAAAGAACGTTTAGATGGAAATTTAATTTCCCGTGCGGATGAAATGACCTATGTGAAAGCATTAATTCAAAGAGAAAGAGGAGATTAAATGCCGTTTGGAAATTTACTAGATTTTCTCATTTATATTCCGGCGATCCTAATCGGGATCACCTTTCACGAATTTGCCCATGGTTTTGTGGCCTACCGGTTAGGGGATCCGACCCCCAAGGATCAGGGCAGACTTACCCTCAATCCGGTAGCACATTTGGATCCTTTAGGCACACTGCTGCTCTTGTTTGCTCATTTCGGATGGGCAAAACCGGTTCAGGTAAATCCCTACTATTTTGAAGGAGATAAAAGACGGGGCATGATGATTGTATCCCTGGCCGGACCATTTATGAACGTGGTTTTGGCCTATTTAGGAGCTCTGTTGCTGGGACTGGCGTTGCGGCAGACCATTCCAATCAACGACATCATGCTCAAGTTTCTTTCCGATCTGGTTCAAATCAATTTGATTCTCGCTGCCTTTAACTTAATTCCGGTTCCCCCCTTGGATGGATCCAAAATATTGGCGGGAATTTTGCCCAGAGAATCGGCAAATTTTATTTACCGCATGGAACAGTATGGCCCCTTAATCTTAATGCTATTGATCGTAACAGGACTATCTCAGAATATTTTTGGTCCCATCGTCAAATTTTTAGCGATGATCATATTTACTGCCACAGGAATTCCTTATTCATATTAATAAAGAAATCAAGGAGCGAAAAAGATGAAAAAAGGCGTCATTTTTAGTGGGATGAGACCTACAGGCAAACTTCATTTGGGACATTTAAGCGTGCTGGAGAACTGGGTGAGACTGCAAAAAGAATATGAATGCTATTATGGCATTGTAGATTGGCATGCCTTGACTACGGGATTTGAAGACACCACAGAATTAAAAGAAAATATTAGGGAAATGGCCTTTGACTGGTTAAGCGTGGGCATCGATCCGGAAGAGAGTGCGGTGCTTGTGCAATCGGATGTGAAAGAGCATGGGGAATTACATCTTCTTTTATCCATGATTACTCCTGTTTCCTGGTTGGAAAGAGTACCTACCTATAAAGAGCAAATTAACCAGTTCGGTCAGGTCGGTAAAGATATCTCTACCTATGGATTTTTGGGCTATCCTTTATTGATGGCCGCCGATATCCTTGTATACCGGGCCACGGCAGTACCTGTGGGGGAAGACCAGTTGCCCCATTTAGAACTGACCAGGGAGATTGCCCGGCGCTTCAATAATATTTATCAAACCGGTATTATGACCGATCCCCAAGCTATTTTGGCGAAAGTAAAGCTTTTGCCGGGAATTGATAACCGCAAAATGAGCAAAAGTTACGGAAATGATATTGCCCTCAATGCCAGTACCGAGGAAATTCATGAAAAAGTCTCCCAAATGGTGACAGATCCTGCCCGCATTCGAAAAACAGACTTGGGTCACCCGGAAATATGCACCGTTCATACCTATCACACTTTTTATAATGAGCATGAAGTGCCTGATATCTGTGCCCGCTGTACCACCGGACAAATCGGCTGTGTGGCCTGTAAGAAACAATTAGCAGCAAAATTAGACCAGTTTATTGCCCCGATCCGGGAAAAGCGGGCGGAATTGGCCGCCCATCCGGAGATGGTGGAGGAAATATTGCAAAATGGCGCCCAAAAAGCCCGGGAGAAAGCTTCTCAAACGATGGAACTTGTGAGGGAAGCTATGAGAATTTGATGAAATACCAAATCAAATTAGCAGTATTTGAAGGCCCTTTCGACTTATTGCTTCATTTAATTGAAAAAAATGAAGTAGATATTTATGATATTCCAATTGCGGAGATCACCCGGCAATATCTGGCCTATCTGGATGAGATGAAAAATTTGGATTTAGAAATTGCCAGCGAATTTTTGGTGATGGCCGCTACCTTGCTAGCCATAAAAGCCAAAATGCTGCTTCCGAAATCTCCAGGTGTTCCGGATGACCCGGGTGAAGGGGCGGCGGATCCTAGAAACGAATTGGTGGAAAGGCTGCTGGAATACAAAAAATTTAAACAGCTCGCGGATTATCTGCAGGAGCGGGAAGAACTGCAGGGACAAATTTATTTTCGGCCCAATGAAGAAGAGGCTTTTCTTTCCGCCTTTCTGGATCAGAACCCTTTAGAAGGGGTTACCCTGGAAGATCTCGTAGCTGCTTTAGAAATTGTTTTGATAAAAACGGCTCAGGAAGATGTGATCAAAGAAATTCCCCGGGAAGAGATCACGATTAAGAAAAAGATGGATGATATTACCGCTCTTCTTCTTTTATCACCCCAAGGGATCTCTTTTTTCGGACTGTTCTCTTTTCCTGTTTCCCGGGTGGAAATTGTGGTGCAATTTTTGGCCCTTTTAGAACTAATCCGGATGCAATCCATTAAAGTCAGCCAGCCCGTCAATGGTGGGGATATTATGATTTTTACCGGCTGAGAAAAATAATCATGTGAGGGAAACGGAGTGGTGGCTGAAATGGGGATACTTTTTAGCGAGGAAACCAGATCCGGAATGGAATGCTTATTATTTTTAGCAGGAGAACCCCTGTCCATAGAAAAATTAACGGAGGTTACGGGAGCCGATCAGGAGACCGTGACCATTCTCCTCCAGGAATTACAGCAGTATTATCAGGGAAGAGGGTTTGAACTGGTGGAAATTGCAGGGGGCTGGCAATTTTGTACCCGCCCTGAATTTGCTCCGATCATTGAAAAGTTTTACCGTCCCAAGGCAAATCTCTTATCGAAGGCGGCTCTGGAAACTCTAGCCATCATTGCGTACAAACAGCCTATCACCCGGGTGGAAGTTGAAGAGATCCGGGGGGTAAAAATTGACGGCGTGCTGAGTACTTTATTAGAAAAAAATTTAGTCCATGATGTGGGAAGAAAAAACGGTCCCGGACGACCCATTTTATATGGGACCACGGTTCAGTTTTTAAATTATTTTGGACTTAAATCAGTGGAAGAATTACCTAACCCGGATCATCTCTCGTCTCCCTCTTCCGAAGAAGAAATATCAAACGAATCGTGAGATGATAAAGTTTTTCTTTGCATCTTGACAAACTGCCCATGCATATATTGTTAATACATGATGCGGGGGGTATTACGGTGCAAAGAGAAAACATGTTACCCGTTGTTCAGGAATTATTTAACTGGAAGAACAGTGTTCTTTTGACCGGCAATCTGGTGCATTTGGAAAGGCTTTATTCCGGTGATTCTGCCGCGCAAAAGTCTTTGGAAAAAGAAAAAAAGGTTCTTTCCGCCAAGCAAAGATCCGCATCCGCCAGAAATGCTAAATATATCGGCCATGTCACCCAAGTTTATCCCGGTCGAGTGATCCGGTCCGGCAATGTGATCAAAATGAACGTTAACGAAATCATTACCTGGGGATTAATTGAATTCGGCCGTTTACGGTATGAGCGCCAGCAGAATTTTCACGAGCTAACTTTAGAATATCAAGGGCAATGGCTGATAAAAACTGATTTCTACCGGTTGGAAGCCGGTGTTGCCACGATTCCCCGGCCCGTGGACAAAAATCTTCGTTACCCAGGGCAGCCCCGAAATACCGGGACAAATGTCTTTCGGGGTCAAAAATATGATCGGGCAGCCGCAGTACGGTACGCGCAAAAATGGTGGAATAATTATAATCCCAGCTTTCATTCCTTCTCTGTAGATTGCACGAATTATGTTTCCCAGGTATTGTATGCCGGAGGCATCCCCATGACCTATACGGGCAAAGCCAATACCGGGTGGTGGTATTCAGGAAGCGGCACACCGGAGGATAAGTGGAGTTATAGTTGGACGGTAGCCCATAGTCTCCGCTGGTATTTGGCATCAGGCAAAGGTACCTTGCGCGCTGAACCCGCGGATTCAGCACAGCTGTTACTTCCCGGCGATGTCATCTGCTATGACTGGGACGGTGACGGTGTTTGGCAGCATAATACCGTTGTGGTTGGCTTGAATGGAGACGGACAGCCGCTGGTGAATGCCCATACCAATAACAGTCAAAATCGCTATTGGGATTATCAGGATTCTCTAGCCTGGACAGAAAAAACCAAGTACCTTTTTTGGCGAATCCTGTCCTGAAAGCCCAAGAAGGTTGCCAACTCTTTCATTCAAAAGCGTAAATACTTACGCTTTTTTTGCTGCGCGGAATACTTTAAGGGAGAAAGAGGAAAAATATTGTAATCATAGATAGGATGGGGTTTCTTACCAGGGGTGAGACAGGTGAAATTTGTCATTTTATTTTTCGTGCTTTTAGGGGCTGTTGTTACCATTAGTTGGATTCCCCTACGGTTTAGAATTCATTTTTGTAAAGAAGGTAAAAATGATTTTATCAGTGTTACCTGGCAGTTAATACCCGGGATTTGGGGTATCACGGCAGAAATCCCCTTTATTAAAATTTCTTCCGGGGCGATTTGGCCGGCGATAAAAATGATTGCCCATGTAGAAGGAGAAAAAGGCCGCCACTTATGGGAGGAAGAAAAAATCTTGGACTTAAATTTAACGAACATGAAAAAAATTATGGCCTATCTGCCGGTAATCATGGAAAATACAAGGGAATATAGAATACTTAGCAAATGGCTTCTCAGTAAAATAACGGTGCGGGAGTTTTCCTGGTTCACGGAAATCGGTACCAATGAAGCGGCAAATACAGGTATGCTAACAGGAATACTATGGTCTGTAAAGCCAATGGCTTTTGCCTGGTTTTATCATTACGTAAAGAAATTTACCCGGCCCCCTGCCATAGGGGTAATTCCCAATTTCCAGAAGCAAATCGCCGCCTCAAATGTGCGCTGTATATTTGATGTGCGTTGCGGTCATATTATCATTGGTGGAATCAAAGCCCTATACATTTTCAAGAGAAAAGGTGGTGATAAATTTTGAGTGACCATCCCATTGAAGCCTTAATGAAAACTGCCATGGAAAGTATCAAGGAAATGGTTGATGTCAATACAGTGGTAGGAGACCCCGTGGAAACCCCGGACGGAACGGTAATCATTCCTGTATCCCGTGTTTCATGCGGTTTTGCGGCGGGGGGAGGCGAATATGATGTTCATCCCCCGGAGGAAAAAAACCAGCCGGGGAAATTACCTTTCGGCGGGGGCAGTGGTGCGGGAGTTTCCGTTCAGCCCATGGGATTTTTGGTAGTGGGTCAGAATCAGGTTCGACTGCTTCCGGTAGATGGTAACATGGTAGTGGATCGGTTGATTGATGTAGCACCACAGGTTCTGAATCAAATTCAGTCTATGTTTCAAAAAGGAAAAAATTATGGCAGCAATCACATGAGTAACGGTAGTATGTAATGAAAAATCCTGAAAGACTTTTTTCGGGATCCGGCTACCGGTTAACCGGAGGCCAGGAGAAAATTCTTTCTCCCGGTATAAAAAATTTCATTGATTATCCAATAAAGCGCTTTTTTTGAGCGCTTTTTTCGTTATTTTCCGTATTTTGGGGGAAGGAATTTCTTAAGGTGATCTTGAATAAACAAGATTGTCTTTTTTATTTTGGCAAAAATAATTTGGTATTATTTGGTTGTATTTTGCGGAGGTGACAACTTGAAACGTTTTTTCATTTTTTTACTTACCTTGTTTACTTTTTATTGGGGGATTTCCGGCGTAGCATTTGCCGCACTGGAGTTGAGCGCTAAATCAGCCATATTGATAGATGCCAGTTCCGGCCGCGTATTATTTGAAAAAAACGCCCATGAGAGTTTACCTCAAGCGAGTACAACCAAAATTACCACCGCTCTTATAGCTTTAGAACAAGCCAAACTTACCAAAAGAATCCGGGTACCCGATAATTTTGTAAACCCGGGAGAATCCAATATTTATCTGGAGCCCGGAGAAGTCCAAACCTTAGAAGATCTCATGTATGCTTTACTTTTAAAATCAGCAAACGACGCCGCGGAGGCCATCGCAATCGGCATAGCGGGCTCGGAAGAAAAATTCGTCGCCATGATGAACGAACGTGTGAGAGAATTAGGATTAAAAAATACCCATTATACCAATCCCCACGGATTACATAATGATGATCATTATACATCTGCCTATGATTTAGCCATGATTGCTCGGGAAGCCCTAAAGCATAAGGAATTTCAGGATATTATCGTCACAAACCGACATCTTCTGTCCTGGCCGGGCCATGATTACTCTAGAGTAGTCTATAATGCCAATAAATTGTTGAAAACATATGAAGGGGCAGACGGGGTTAAAAACGGCTATACCAAACAAGCCGGAAACTGTTTGGTGGGGTCGGCAACCCGGGACGGCATGCAGTTAATTGCCGTTGTTTTACATTCAAATGGCATGTATGATGAGGTATCGGCCCTATTGGATTACGGCTTTCAGAATTACCAAAAGAAAAATTTTTATGGATCTCGTCAGTTGATTAAAGATATTATGGTTGAGGGAGGAAAAACAGAACAGATCCGGGTCTTCACAAAATCCCCTGTTTCCGTTGCCTTAAGAGACAGCGAAATCGATCAGGTGCACCCAAAGATTTACCTTCCGGACAGTATTAAAGCGCCTGTAAAAGCAGGTCAAAGATTAGGTGCTGTGGTGATTCAAATCAATAAGGACATGACCGTCACCACAGAACTAATTGCAGGAGATAGCGTAAACCAGAAATCGTTTTTTGCTTATTTGTGGTATAAATTTATCAGTGCCTTTGATTTGTTTTTAGCTTAGACCCCGAAAAAAGCCCTTCCAAGGGCTTTTTTGCTTGGTATATTTTATAATTTGTCCTCATAAGAATGCAACATCAGTATGTTGGGAAAGGACAAATAATTTTGGTCAATATTATTTGGTTAATCCTATTGCTGGCAGGAATACTGGTGGCAGGAATAAACGGACGGATCGAAGTGGTAACAGAAGCGGCATTCCATGCAGCGAAAACCGGCGTGGAAATCTCTATTGAAATCATTGGCATCATGACTTTGTGGCTGGGGTTGTTAAAGTTAGCGGAAAAATCCGGTTTGGTCCAACTTTTGGCTAAATTTATCCGTCCCTTAGCAATATTGTTATTCCCCAGCATTCCGAAAGACAGTCCGGCATTAGGCTCCATTATTATGAATCTAAGCGCAAATGTTTTAGGATTGGGAAATGCCGCCACTCCCTTTGGGCTGAAGGCGATGAGTCAGCTTCAGCAGTTGAATAGGAACAAAGATGAGGCCTCCGACGCCATGATTACTTTTTTGGCCTTAAATACCTCTTGTATTACTTTGATTCCTGCCATGGTCATCAGCCTCCGGGTAAAAGAAGGTTCCGCAAATCCTGTGGAAATCGTCGGAACAACCATTGTGGCCACCGCCTGCGGGACAGTGCTTGCTATGATTTCCGACCATTATCTCCGGAATAAGTATTACCGTAACCACAAGAGGTGACCGACATGATGTACGCCCTTACTCAAATATCCCGTTGGGCGATTCCTGCTCTTTTATTCATCATTCCGCTCTATGCCCACCTGAAAAAAGTAAGTGTGTATGAAGTTTTTGTGGAAGGGGCTCAAGAAGGAATTACCACAGCAGTAAAGATTTTGCCTTACCTTGTGGGAATGCTCATTGCGATTAGTGTTTTTCGGGCTTCAGGAGCGATGGATTATTTGGTGGGATTTTTGCACCCTTTAACCGCTTTATTAGGGATACCGGGTGAGGTTTTGCCGCTGGCAGTGATGCGGCCATTATCGGGGAGCGGGGCATTAGGAATTACGGCGGAATTAATCCATCAATATGGCCCGGATTCCTTTATTGGTCGTTTGGCTTCCACCATGCAAGGGAGTACAGACACTACTTTTTACGTTTTAACCGTCTACTTCGGCTCTGTGGGTATCCGAAAATTTCGTTATGCAGTTGCGGTAGGACTCATTGCTGATGTTACCAGCTTTATTGCTTCGGTGATTATTTGTCACCTGTACTTTGGAGGATAATATAAAAACAGATTCCATGTTAGGTTTCAGTGAGACGACAGCAGGCAAAGTTGCCTGTTTTATTTTTTATTGTTATAATTTTCCCAAAGCATATAGAAGTGAGGTGGCATTGTGGAAGAAAGACTGCAAAAAATTCTTGCCCATGCCGGTGTGGCTTCCCGGAGAGCCTGTGAGGAATTGATACTTTCGGGAAAAGTAAAGATAGACGGCCGGGTGGTCACAGAATTAGGTGTGAAAGCTGATCCTGAACAAAATGTCATCGAAGTAGATGGGAAAAAAATCACGGAAATGGAAAAACTGATCTACATACTTTTGTTCAAACCTGCCGGGTATGTTTCTACCGTGCACGACCCGCAAAAAAGACGTACTGTGCTGGATCTAATCAGCGGAATAAAGGAGCGGGTTTATCCGGTAGGAAGACTGGATTATGATACTTCCGGACTATTGATTTTAACCAATGACGGTCAACTGACCCATGAACTGATCCACCCTAGCCGGGAAGTAGAAAAGACTTATCGGGCCATGGTAAAGGGGATTCCCCACAGTGTCAGCTTAAAGAAACTGGCAACAGGAATTGAGCTGGACGATGGGAAAACCGCCCCTGCCCAAGTAAAAATAAAAAAGACAGACGGAGATCATGCTTTAATTGATATTACCATTCATGAAGGGAAAAACCGTCAAGTAAGGCGTATGTTTACCGCAGTAGGCCATCCGGTGATTTGGCTTAAACGGATCGCCTTTGGTTTTTTGGATTTGGGGAAAATGAAACCGGGAGAATGGAGATATTTAACCAAACAGGAAGTGGAGAGATTAAAAAGCCTGAGCAAGCCTAAAGGGCCGGTACCCGGGTCCCGGTTACCGGAGTCCGGGAAGACCCTATAGACAAACTCCTTACTTTTTTAAAAATCATGAAAAAGCGCCTTGCGCTTTTTTCACCTGACTTAATTGGCGTAATTCTCCCTAGGGTGGGAGTCCAACGCCAATTAAGTCATGCATTAGCAGTTCTCACGCTGTATTAGCAGTTCTAAAACTTGCTTCAATGATGGGGGTATAAGGGTTTACCCAGGTTTTTGCCCCATTTTTCCACAAATTCTCCTCCTTGTTCCGTGAGGATATTTGCTACTTGATTTACTTTATCCTGATTAGTTTCAATGAGGACCAGTGTTTTTCCTTGGTCCACCTGGTCTGTATAAAAGTCGGCTCTCTCCTCGGATAACCCATAGTGCATTAAGGCGCGGGAAATACCGTTTTCCGGTTCCCGCTGGAGAAGTCCTGCCAGAGGACCGCCGGCGCTGATCTTTCCAAAGTCGGGGATATCTATGGTACCAGCCCCAATTAATACCCATTTTAGATCCGCTAAAGGGTTTAATTCTTCTGCGGTCTCCGCGGCAAAATCTCCGCTTATTTTCCGTACAAGAGAAATTTCACTGTTTGCCAGCCTTTTTGTTTCAATTTCTTTGAGGGCTTTTGCCCCATGGGTATAATTAAAAAATACTGCCGTTACCGCCCGGTGCATACTCATCTTTCTCATCTCCGATCATTTTTTTTTGCCGTGCTGTTGGTAATATCATGAGATAATCTTTTGTTTAATATTCAATATTACGGCAAACAATATGAAAAAAAGGTGGTGACATCCATGCCGCAATGTTTAAGATGCGGAAATACTTCTAATTTTGGCAGCAGCCGGCTGCCCAATACTACTCCTTGGGTAAATGGCGCTGTTTCGGCACTTGTGGGCAATTTCTCCGGAGAGGAGGTGAATTACCTGGAAAACATGGGCACAACTTTGGAAAACTCTGAGCAGGCTTTTGCTCATCCGGAAAGATATTTCGATACCTGTTCCGCATGTGGTTCTACCGATATTATTTGGCCCTAATTTTCGGCAAAATTTTATCAGATAAAAGGAAGTAAAAATATCATCTAGAATATTTTAGGGGGAGGGGATCATGATGGAGAAAGAAAAACTAGAAAAAGGCCTCATCCAGGTTTATACAGGCAATGCCAAAGGTAAAAGCACTGCCTCATTTGGATTGGCTCTTCGGGCGGCCGGGCATGGATTTAAGGTAGTGATTATTCAATTCATGAAAACCGGATCATTTTACGGGGAAATCACCAGCTTTAAACGTTTAGCCCCCGAAATAGAAATATACTCTTATGGAAAAGAGGGTTTTGTCCATCGAAGAGGGGTAACGGAGGAGGATATTGCGCTCGCCCATAAAGCCTTAGCGCATGCTGAGAAGGTAATGCTGTCACCGGATACCGATATTTTAATTTTGGATGAAATTAACAATGCCCTTTACTTTCAACTGCTCACAATTCAAGAAGTGATCAGCCTTCTTGATAAGAAGCCGGAGCAGGTGGAAATTGTTCTGACTGGACGGAATGCCCCCGAAGAAATTCTGGAAAGGGCCCACCTGGTCACAGAAATGAAAGAGATTAAACATCCCTTTCACCAGGGAATTAACAGCCGGAAGGGTATCGAGTATTAAGGGCGAGGAGAGATCAGAAAAATGAAATTTGTGCGTTTTGAGGTAGAAAATAAATGGTCTTATGGCATATTGAAAAATGATATTGTCCATCCAGTCCAAGGTTCCATTTATCATGATTTCACGGAAAGCGAAGCTGCATACCGTTTAGATGAGGTAAAACTTCTTGCCCCATGTGAGCCAAGCAAAATCCTGTGTGTGGGCCTGAATTATTCCGACCATGCCGCAGAAGTCGGCCTGACCATTCCTAAGTGGCCGGTCATTTTTATGAAGCCCCCCACCACAGTGATAGGCCCGGAAGAAAATATTATTTATCCTTCTTCTTTTGTTAAACGTTTGGATTTTGAAGCGGAATTGGCTGTAGTGATCAAAAAGAAAGCCCGGTACGTGGCTGAGGACAAAGCCTTGGAATTTGTCTTGGGGTATACCTGCGGGAATGATATTACCGCGAGAAACCTGCAGCCCAAAGAAGGACAATGGACGGTCTCGAAATCATTTGACACTTTTATGCCTTTGGGCCCAGTGATTGTTTCCGATCTGGGCTGGGACAATTTAGATATTCAGTGTATCCATAACGGCATGGTGAAGCAGTCATCCAATACCCGGAACCTGATCTGGGGGGTGCCTTTTTTGGTCAGCTACTTAAGCCAAGTGATGACGCTGTTGCCCGGAGACGTAATTATTACCGGCACACCTTCCGGAATTTCTTCCATGGAACCGGGGGATCGGGTTTCTGTGTCAATCACGGGGATTGGGGAATTAAGAAATACGGTGGCAAAACAAAAGGAGAGAACCCAGTGAAAAATGTCATTGTCGTAGGAGGTGGGGCTTCCGGAATATTCGCAGCAGTGAAGGCCCGGGAAATGGGCGCACGGGTAACCCTGATGGAAAAAAACAACCGGTTGGGGAAAAAAATGCTTATTACAGGAAAAGGAAGGTGCAATATCACCAATGCGGGAACACTGGATGATTTTATCGCCAATATTCCCGGTAACGGCCCCTTTCTTTACAGTGCTTTTTCCCTTTTATCCAATCAAGATACCATGGACTTTTTTCACCGTTTAGGCGTGCCGACGAAGGTGGAAAGAGGGGACCGGGTATTCCCGGTATCCGACCGGTCTGCTGATGTGGTGGAGGCTTTAAAAACTTATTTGCAAAAAATTGGCGTATCCTGCAAATATCATCTGACAGTAGAAAGCTTGGCTATTTCCCAAGGGGTGATGAAAGGGGTTGATACGGCCCACGGTTTTTTTTCTGCCGATGCCGTGATTGTCGCCACCGGGGGGGCATCCTATCCCGGCACCGGTTCTACCGGAGACGGATATCAAATGGCCCGGCAAGCCGGCCATACTATTGTTCCTCTGAAACCTTCCTTGGTTCCCCTGGAAACGGTAGAGCCCTGGGTAAAAGAACTTCAAGGTTTGACCTTAAAAAATGTGAAAGTCACGGCCTGGGCCGACGGGAAAATTCTATCCAGCGAATTTGGGGAAATGCTCTTTACCCATTTTGGGGTTTCCGGGCCGGTAATTTTGTCTTTAAGCAAAGTGATTACGGCATCCTTAGATCAGCATCCCCGGTCACCGGTTCAAGTGATCATCGACTTAAAGCCGGCGTTGTCCTTTGAACAACTGGATCAGCGCTTGCAAAGGGATTTCCAAAAGTATTCCCGAAAGTATCTGGCAAATTCTTTCACCGACTTGCTCCCCAAGTCCCTGATTCCTGTTTTTGTGCAATTATTGCCCATTTCGGGGGATAAGTTTGTCCATCAAATTACGAAGGAAGAAAGGGGGCAGATCATCAAGGGATTAAAAGAATTTACCGTGACGATTAAAAAGCCCCGGCCTTTAGCGGAAGCTATTGTCACCTCCGGAGGGGTTAGTGTAAAAGAAATCAACCCCAAAACCATGGAGTCAAAACGGGTGAAAGGTTTATTCTTTGCCGGAGAGGTTTTGGATATTGACGGGTTTACCGGAGGCTACAACCTGCAAGCCGCTTTTTCTACCGGTTTTGCCGCAGGCAAGGCAGCAGCCGAATAAAACAGTTGTCCATCGCATATCTTATAACGATAAACGTTGTTTAAGATAGGCGGGAGTGATTACTTTGAATAAACGGAGCTGGGAAGAAAAACTGTGGATCATCGTCGACAAAGGAGAAAAGATACTCCTCAGAGTGATCATTGTAGGTTTTGTTGCTTTAGTAGTTGTTCAATCCATGCTTACCAGTGATTCCATGCGGTTTTATTTAAGCTGGGCCGAACGTTTAGAGGGTCAACCCTTGCAAGAGTGGTCCAACCCTTCCGCACGGGTGATGGAATCCGAATCGACGGTTTTTGCTTACTTGACCGTGGAACTTGCTGATTTTTCTTCTTTAGCCAAAGCAAGAATTTTGATCAACGGCACAGAGGTTGCTGATTTCAGAAACAAACAGGTAACCATCAAGGTGTACCCGGATGATTTGATTGAAATCGACGGTTCTTTTTATGACCGACGATTAAAGTTTGAAATCATCGGCGTGTCCGATTCTATTGGGGAACCGACGCTTCATCAAGTGATCCAGACCTACCGCTCCGTGACGTCCTTGGGAAAAGTAAAGTTTAAATAAGTATTGCTATTTTGGCCATCTCTTCTTATAATAGGATTGTAGGATGGAAGGATGGTGATATAATGGTTGAATATTACACTCCTACCTGGAGTGTTTTTTTATTATTTTCTCCTTAAAATAAAATATTGGTTTGATGGCGAAAGGAGGCAAAGGGCCTTGACTTCATCTGGAAGCAAAAAAGTAGCATCAGCGGCCATTAAAATGGCGTTAACGGAAAGCCGGGAAGAGGAAAAGGATTTAAAAAAAGTTTATCAGGACCAGGGTATTCGAACTGCTGCAGTAGATTATGGGGGAGAATTTCTGTCATCGGTATCAAAGGTGATTGAACGTGCTGTGGTAGCCGCCAAAAGAGAAGGAGTCATCAAAGATACCCATTCCGATGAAGGCGCTGTGGCAGGAGCAACCCATGAAGCCTTATCTCAAATCATGCCGAAGAGCATCGGCTTAAATATCGGCGGCAAAATAGGCATTGCCCGGCAGCATGATCATGTGAGTGTGGCGGTATTTTTTGGCATCGGCATGATTCATTTGGATGAGGTAGCCGTGGGCTTGGCTCATCGAGCGGTATCGGAGGGAAGATAATGCCAGTACGGGGGATAAGAGGAGCAACATCTGTGGAAAATAATTCCCGGGAAGAAATCAGTCAGGCCACCAGGGAACTGCTCAGCATGATCATTGAAAAAAATGAGATCTGCTCGAAGGATATTGCCAGTGCTTTTTTTACGGTAACGAAGGATTTGAATGCGGAATTTCCCGCCCGGGTTGCCCGGGAAATGGGTTGGCAAACCGTCCCCATGATGTGCGGTTGGGAAATGGACGTGCCGGGAGCCTTGAAAGGGATTATCCGCATCATGCTTCATGTTAATACGGAAAAGTCTCAGAAGGAAATCAAACACATTTACCTGAAAGAAGCCGTGAAGCTTCGTCCTGATTTAGTAGGGTAGGTGAAAACATGCGCCTGTATTTTACCGGAATCACCAGTGTGGAGGATGCCCGAAAGGCCGTGGCATGGGGTGCCGCAGCCATTGGTATCAAAATGGGATACCAGGAAAGAGATGTCCACCCGGAAAAGGCCCGGGAGATCTTTTTAAAACTGCCGGTTTTTGTTTCCCGAGTGGGAATTTTTGCGAATGAGAAAAGATATGCCATTCAAGAATTAATTACCTTTTGCAGGCTGGACACCCTCCATTTTATTGGCAATGAGCAACCTCAGGATGTGGCACGCTTCCAGGAGCATGTGCTCAAGACCTTTAAGGAAGAGGAATTTGCCTCTATTGCGGACTATCCGGTTGAAGGAATTGTCTTACATGGGAAAACACACACCTTATTTCAAGAAAAACCTACTCTTTTTCAGGAAAAACTGTGCATTCTCACGGGACTACGTTCTGAAAAAGAATGGTGTGCGGCGGTAAAAAGCTGCCGACCTTTTGCTCTTCAATTGGATTTGTCCGATTTAAATGATGAAACGATAGAAAAACTGTTGAAATTATCATAACGAAACTGTGTTTATTCCCATGAATGGGACATACTGATCTTAAGATAAGGGGGAACGTATCATGATTGTGGTGATGAACCACGGGGTAAAAGATAATCAAATTGAAGCAGTGGTTTCCCGTTTACAAAACGAAGGTTTTAATATCCATCTTTCCAAAGGAGTAGAAAGAACCATTATCGGTGCGGTGGGAGACAAAACCAGGTTAAGCTGTATCGCCATTGAAGCCATGGCGGGAGTGGAAAAGGTAGTGCCGATTTTACACCCCTATAAATTAGCCAGCCGGGAGTTTAAACCGGAAAGAACCGTGATTCGGGTCCATGGGCTGGAAATAGGAGGGGACCAGGTACAGATCATGGCCGGCCCCTGTGCGGTGGAGAGCCGGGAACAGCTTTTGGAAACCGCCCACATTGTCCGGAATGCCGGGGCCACCATCCTCAGAGGCGGGGCTTTTAAACCTCGGACTTCACCTTACTCTTTTCACGGCTTGGAAGAAGACGGCTTAAAAATATTGGCGGAAGCACGGGAAGCTACCGGGATGCCCATTGTCACTGAAGTGATGGACACAAAAAGTGTGGAACTGGTGGCGGAATATGCCGACATTTTACAGATCGGGGCCCGCAACATGCAGAATTTTTTTCTTTTAAGAGAAGTGGCCAATACCAACAAGCCGGTTTTATTGAAACGGGGTCCCTCCGCCACCATTGAAGAGTGGATTCTGGCTGCGGAGTACATTATGGCCGGAGGAAACCGTCAGGTTATTTTCTGTGAGCGGGGCATCCGCACATTTGAAACAGCGACAAGAAATACTCTGGATTTAAGCTCCGTGCCTTTAGTAAAGAGCCTGACCCACCTGCCGGTGATTGTTGATCCCAGCCACGGCACAGGAAAATGGGCTTTAGTGACCCCGATGTCTAAAGGGGCCATCGCCTGCGGGGCCGATGGTTTGATGGTGGAAGTCCATCCTCGCCCGGCAGAAGCCCTGTCCGACGGACCCCAGTCGCTGACCGAAGAAAATTTTACGAAGCTTATTTCCGAAGTAGAAACCATCGCTGCCGCCCTGGGACGCCCCTTAGGCCGGCTGTAGGGTAAAGGGTTATGATGAATCAAATTACCATCATAGGGCTAGGTCTAATAGGGGGTTCCTTAGGCCTAGCCCTTAGTAACAGTAAAAAGATTCCTCAGGTAGTGGGATATGACATCGGACTTTCCTCCATTCAGGAAGCCGTAGCAAAGGGGGCGGTTCACTGGGGTACCACTGGATTGAAATTGGCTGTTGAGCATGCCGATGCAGTACTTTTAGCTGTTCCGGTGGGTCAAATGAAAAAGATTGTGCAGAATATTCTTCCTTTCTTAAAAAATCATTGTATAATATTTGATGTTGGGAGCACCAAGAACGATTTACTGCAGGAGCTTTCCCCCATGATTCCTCCTAAGATCTATTTGATTGGGGGACATCCTATGGCAGGTTCGGAGAGAGCCGGTATTTCCGGGGCACATCCCTATCTATTCGAAAATGCCATATTTGTGCTTACTCCCCAAGGACATTCAAATGAGCAAGCGCTGAAAACCGTAGTGGAACTGGTGGAACTGGTAGGCGCCAAAGTCAAAATGATGTCACCTGAAGTGCATGATCAGATCGTGGCCGGAGTGAGTCATTTACCTTATTTGGTGGCTGTTTCCCTTGTTAACACGGTGCATGAGCTGTCGGAAGAGCTTGTCGATGCTCCCTTATTGGCCGCCGGTGGCTTCCGGGACACCACACGGATTGCGGGGGGAGACCCTGTGATGTGGCGAGATATTTCTCTGTCCAACAGGGATAATATTATTAAGATGATTGATTCGTTTGAGAAACATTTAGCAGAAATAAAAAATACTTTAGAAATAAGGGATGAAAATAATTTAATCCATACTTTTACCCAGGCCCAGAAGAACAGGGAACAAATCCCCATCACTTACAGGGGGGCTTTACCCGAGGTCTATGAGCTTCTGGTCACGGTTCCTGATCAGCCGGGCATGCTATCCATCATTACCGGCAGTCTGGGAAACAGGTCGGTAAATATCTCTGAGATCGAGGTCCTCCAGGTCAGGGAAAACCAGGAAGGAACCATCCGCTTGGCTTTCCAAAAGAAAAGCGATTTGGATTGCGCGTTAGATATTTTGTTAAAGCAGGGAATCCCTGTTAAAAGGAGATAGATGATGAACGAAGTCATAAAAGGAATTTCCGGGAAAATTCAAGGGACCCTCTCTGTTCCCGGAGACAAATCCATATCTCACCGGGCGGTACTTTTAGGCAGTATTGCGGAGGGCCGTACAGAAATAGAAGGTTTCTTAATGGGGGAAGATTGTTTAAGCACGGTGGCCTGTGTGAGAAAGCTGGGCATCGAGGTGGAAACCCTTGCCCCGGGCCAGCTTCATGTTTTCGGCAAAGGACTCTTCGGTTGGCAGGAACCTAGAGAAATCTTGGATGCCGGGAATTCGGGCACCACCATGCGCTTGATGTTAGGGCTCTTAGCGGGCCATCCTTTTCATGCCGTAATGAAAGGCGATGCTTCTTTAAGCAGCCGCCCCATGGCTAGAGTGGTCGATCCCCTGCGCGCTATGGGTGCCAGGATAGACGGCAGGAATGAAGGGAAAAATGCTCCCTTGTCCATTCGGGGAGGAAATCTCCACCCCATCACCTATTCCTCTCCTGTATCCAGTGCTCAGGTAAAATCAGCTGTTTTACTGGCCGGGTTGTTCACGGAAGGCGAGACCACCGTGATCGAACCCGCCAAATCCCGTGACCATACGGAAACCATGCTGGCCTCTTTCGGCGCCCAAGTGAAGACAACGGGTTGTATCTCTACCGTCAAGGGCCTGCCCCGTTTAAAGGGTGAGAAAATTATGGTTCCGGGAGATATCTCCTCCGCGGCATTTTTTTTGGTCGCAGCGGCAATTACTCCTGGGTCGGAGTTAATGCTGAAAAATATTGGGGTTAATCCTTCCCGGACCGGCATTATTGATGTTCTTAAAAGAATGGGTGCCCAGATCACTTGTCAAAACGAAAGAATAGAAGCCGGAGAACCGGTAGCGGACATCCAGGTCAAACATAGTCATTTGCAAGGTATTACGGTAGAAGGCGACGATATTCCCCGCCTGATTGATGAAATACCGGTTTTAGCCGTGGCAGCCGCCCATGCTACGGGGACCACCGTGATTAAAGATGCGGGTGAACTGCGCGTGAAGGAAACCGATCGAATCATCAGCGTGGTTTCCCAGATGGCTGCTTTGGGCATGGATATTGAGCCGCGAGAGGATGGGATGGTAATCAGGGGAGGTCGGACCTTAAAAGGCACGGCCGTCAATAGTTTCCATGACCATAGAATCGCCATGGCTTTGGCTGTAGCAGGCATCTCGGCGGCAGGGGTAACAACGATTGAAAATGCCGAAAGTGTAAAAATATCTTTCCCCGGTTTTTTTGAGATGTTAAAATCTTTTTAATGATCTTACGGAGGAGCAAAATGGCAAAAAAAACAATTGCCATTGACGGGCCGGCGGGGGCGGGAAAAAGCACGGTAGCCCGTTTGGTGGCAAAACGGTTAAATTATCTCTATATCGACACCGGCGCCATGTATCGAGCCATCACATACAAGGTCATGCAGCAAAAAATACCCCTAGATGATCATCACGCGCTTACGGAACTGGCCCAAAACACGAATATCAAACTAATTAATAGGAATGGCAGGAATTTGGTTTTTTGTGACGAACATGACGTTACAGAACAAATCCGGGACCCGGAAGTTTCAAGAAATGTGTCCTTGGTTTCCTTAGTTCCCGGGGTGCGTCAAAAAATGGTCCAGCTCCAGCGTGAGATGGCCAGGGACGGCGGTGTGGTGATGGATGGCAGGGATATCTGTACGGTGGTATTGCCTGATGCCGACTGTAAGATATTTTTAACAGCCTCTGTGGAAGAAAGAGCCTGGCGAAGACGGAAAGAGTTTGAGGTAAAAGGCTATCCCATTTCTTGGGAAAGCGTCAAAGAAGATATTATGCAACGGGATTTACTGGATTCCCAAAGAGCGGTAAGCCCCCTTGTGAAATCACCGGATGCTTATTTGATTGACACCACCGGCCTGACGATAGATACGGTAATTAAGAGAATATTAAACCTTTGCCTGGGGGACGATTAAGGTGTACAGCTTTCTAAAAGGATTATTTACGTTGGTGCTCATTTTATTGGGACGGTGGAAAGTAAAAGGGAGGGAGCACATTCCTTCATCGGGCCCTCTGGTCGTTGTGTGTAATCACCGGAGTTATTGGGATCCCATTTTAGTGGGATGTGCCCTAAACCGGCAGGTACATTTTATGGCCAAGGCAGAGCTTTTTTCTTATCCCCTGCTGGGGACCGTTTTAAATAAAGTTGGCTCTTTTCCTATCAAAAGAGGGCAATCGGACAGAAATGCTTTAAGAACTGCCATAAATTTGCTGAAAGAAAATAAGATCATTGGGGTATTTCCTGAGGGCACAAGGAGTAAAACAGAAAATCTTTTGCCTTTTAAACCAGGTATCAATATGGTGGCCTACAAAGCCCAATGCCCCATTCTGCCTATGGCAGTAGTAAATTCAAGGAAAGTTCTTTTAGGCTGGTTTTATGCGGTAGAAGTGCGAATTGGTAAACCGATCGCATTTGCCTCCATGGATCAGCGGCCTTCTTCCGAAGTTTTGGAAGATCTCAGTGAACAGATTCGGCAGGCTGTCTCTGATCTGCTCAAATAAAACTGAAATACCGTTTTTTTTATCCTTGTGCAGGAATAATCTTTTTTTTACCGAATTGAAATAATGTTTGGGAAAAAAATGTATAAACTAATTAAGGTAGGTTTTCTTAGGGGTGAAACAGACCATTGCGGATTACGGTAGCAGAAAATGCCGGTTTTTGTTTTGGCGTAAAAAGAGCGCTGCAGTACGCGGAAGAGGCTGCAGCCAAGTTTGGTGAAGTTTTTTCTTTGGGGCCGCTCATTCATAACCCACAAGAAGTTGAGAGATTGGCTCATCATGGCATAAAATGGGTTAATGATATCAACGAGGTGGAAGGGAGACATGTGATCATCCGCTCCCACGGCGTAAGCCCCGAAGTATTTTCCGCTTCCAGTGAAAAAAATTTGGAGGTCATCGATGCTACCTGTCCCTTTGTCAAAAGAGCGCAGGGATATGCGAAATATTTGGCTGAAAAGGGTTTTTCTATCGTCATTGTTGGTGATAGAAACCACCCGGAAGTGGAGGGAATTATCGGATGGTCTAATCATACCGCCCTTGTTGTAGAAAGTGCTGAGGAAGCGGCAGAAATCCCCTTAGGAGAAAAAGTAGGGGTAATCGCTCAAACTACCCAGCCGGAAAACAGCTTCCAAAAAGTAGTTGAAGTACTCCAAAGGAGAAACCCTCAACTAAAAGTTTTTAATACAATTTGTCATACTACGGCCGAACGGCAAAACGCCGCTGCCGCACTGGCAAAAAAAGTCGATGTCATGTTTGTGATTGGCGGATTAAATAGTGCCAATACCAAAAAGCTGGCACGTATCTCCAGAGAAACCGGTACAACTACTTTTCATGTGGAAGAGGCATCCGATATTGATGTTTCTTGGCTAACGGGTGTAGAGAATGTCGGCATCACGGCCGGAGCGTCTACACCAGATTGGATTATTGAGGAGGTATTACAGAAGATGATGGAAATCAACGAGCATGAAGAACAAATGACACCGGAAAACAGTAACCAGAGTGAAATTCCGGAACAAGAGCTGACCCCGGAAGCACCCGAGGCAGAACCCACCCAACCGGAGACATCTTTTGCGGAGGCCTATGACGGCGAAATTAAACAAGTACGTCGAGGCGAAAGAATCTGTGGCACAGTGGTTCAGGTTCGGGATGGGGAAGTTTTAGTAGATGTAGGAAGCAAGTCTGAGGGAGTGATTCCCAGATCCGAGCTGTCCTTCTACGAAGCGGAAAACATACATGACGCCATTAAGGTAGGCGATCAAATAGAAGTTCTTGTCCTGAAAAGAGAAAATGACGAGGGTCATCCGGTGTTGTCCAAAAAACGTGTAGACCAAGAAAAAGTCTGGGAAAATCTGGGGAATGCCTGTTCATCCAAAGAAATTGTTGCCGGAAAGGTGATCGAGGTAGTAAAAGGCGGATTGTTAGTTGACGTAGGTGTGCGGGGGTTTGTTCCTGCATCCCTGGTCGATCTTGGCTATGTGGAAGATTTGTCCTCCTATGTGGGAAAAGACTTGCGCATGAAAATCGTGGAATGTGACCGTTCCAAAAACAAATTGGTTCTTTCTCCAAAAGCCGTTTTAGAAGAAGAGCTGCAAAACAGGAAAGCAGATACCTGGGCCAAATTAGAGGAAGGAATCACGATTAAAGGTGTGGTGCGCCGGCTTACCAATTTTGGTGCTTTTGTTGATATCGGAGGCGTCGATGGGTTGCTCCACGTCTCAGAAATGGCCTGGTACAGAGTAAATCATCCTTCTGATGTTTTGAAAGAAGGAGATAGTCTGGAAGTCTATGTTTTAGGAGTGGATAGAGACCACGAAAAAGTATCCTTAGGTCTGAAGCAATTGCTGCCCAACCCGTGGACCAATGCCGGAGAGAAATACCCTGTGGGATCCATCGTTGATGCAAAAGTGGTGCGTATAGCTCCTTTCGGTGCTTTTGTACAAGTTGAACCGGGTATCGAAGGACTGGTACACATTTCTCAGCTGGCACCCCAAAGGGTGGCCAAAACAGAAGATGTGGTGAAGCCCGGAGATCAGGTGAAAGTAAAAGTATTAGGTATTGACCTGGAAGCGAAAAGGATGAGTTTAAGTATTAAAGAAGCGAGCGGCGTCACGGTAGAAGAAGAGAAAAAAGAAGAAAATGTGGTGATCCCGGAAGAGGAAGGGCTGGGTGTGACCATCGGCGATATGCTTAAAATTGACGGGGAATAAAAGTTACCGGCTCGCGAGACGAAAATTTTGATACTTTTATGCACCAAAAAGCATGACATTTGTCATGCTTTTTTGTATATTCCTTGCGCATTTCGCAAAGCCTAACTAGTGAAAAAATGCATTCGGGAAAGGAGTTCAAATGATGCCGAAAGTACCCATTGGCATGATTATTTTAGTGATACTTTCCGTTTTAATTTACTTTGGCCTGGCCCAAAGAGTATTGGACCGCATGAAATTAACAGATAAAGGAGCCCTTGTCGTTATTGCCGGGATCATCCTCGGAAGTTTTATTGATATTCCCCTTGTCTCAGGAAGAACTGCTTTAAGTATCAATATAGGAGGGGCGATCATCCCTCTCATTTTTGCCGTTTATCTTCTTGTCACTGCCGGGACGACGAAAGAATGGGGCAGAGCATTGTTTGGTACAGCGGTCACAGCAGTATTATTGGTGACTGCCACCAGATTGCTTTCTGCTGAACCGGAAAATATGATGATCGATCCCTTATGGGTATATCCCATTATTGCAGGCGCGGTTGCTTATTTATTGGGACGGTCGAGAAGAGGCGCTTTTGTGACGGCGACGATGGGCGTAATGTTTGCCGATTTAGCCAATTTCGTTTGGTTGGCAGTAATCAATAGTCCGGGTCGTGTGGATATTGGAGGGGCAGGAGCTTTGGATGCCTTAGTGCTGGCCGGTATTCTTGCCGTCCTGCTGGCGGAAGGCGTGGGCGAGCTGCGCGAACGATTGCAGGGAGGCCCGGCTCTGGCAGATCGCCCCAGAAAACTTCTCCAAGGGTTAAAGAACCCTTCCCATTCGGATGAGGAAAGACAAAAGAAAGGAGAAGATCGTGATGAAAAATAGATTACGCTTGGTTGCCCTGCTTGCGGTTGTAATGATCGGATTTCCTTTCGTTGCCGGAGCGGTCTCTCACTGGACCCACTTACGCACCGTCGCTACGGCGGGGTGGTTTAGCTTTCTTGGCGTCAGTAATGAAACGGAAGCCCCGGAAGGGCATTATTTCACCATGGTGGATAATCTGAATAATGTCATTACTAAAACGGCCCTTCGTGTTAATGTTGGAGATGAATACTGGGCTGCCAACAACAAGCATTACCGGGTGATAAGCGTAAAAGGCTATACCGCAACCTGCAAATACCTGGGTACAGAAAATATCGTTTGGCAGGATGAATGGGATAACATTCCTGCTGTTACCGATCTCCCGGTACAATCAGACGCCAACAAAAAGAGTGTGATTGCAGTTTACCATACCCACAGTGATGAATCCTATATTCCTACCGACGGAAAATCCAGTATTCGGGCCCAAGGGGGAATATTTAAGGTAGGCGATGTCTTTACGGAAAAAATGAAAGACCTTGGCCTGACCGTCTATCATGATAAAACGCCTCACGATCCTCATGATGCAGGAGCATATCAGAGGTCCCGCAGGACCGCCGTAAAATTGCTTAAAAAACAACCGGCTATTGCCTTTGATGTGCATCGTGATGCCGTACCGGCTGAAGTATATGAACAAAAGATCGGCAGCCAACCCGTAACGAAAATAAAAATGGTCGTAGGGCGCCAAAATCAAAATAAGCAAGCCAATTTGGAATTTGCCAAAACCATGAAAGCAGCTATGGATAAGGCTCACCCCGGCTTATTTGAAGGAATTTTCCTGGCTCATGGGAATTATAACCAAGATCTGGGTCCCCGCATGATGTTGATAGAAGTTGGGTCCAATAAAAACAGCCGGGAAGATGCCCAAAGAGGAGTATCCTTATTTGCCGATGCTGTGCCCAAAGTCTTAGGAGTTTACCAAAACAGAGGAGCCCAATCCCCTTTTAATCAGATTGCCTCCCCTGGGCTGACAAGGTCAAAACCCGGATCCTGGCCTGCTGTTTGGTGGTTGCTGGGCATCCTGGTGGTAGGCGGTGGATTATTCCTCATCATTAGCACGGGCTCAGTGGGCGGTGGTGTGAAAAAATTGAAAGAATTTGCCGGTAGTGAATGGAAAAATGCGCTCAGCAAAAGAAAGCCCAAATAGGATGAGAACTTTTGTAAAAAATTTTTTCATGGCATGGAAGAGAACATGAAGATTATCTACTGCTGTTACGGAGGAAGTCATTCTTCTGTTACTGCCGCGGCCATCCATTTGGGGATGCTGCCCGGTACCAGAAGACCTACTTTTCAGGAGCTTCTCTCCGTACCCTTTTATGAGCAGCAAAAAGCGAAAGACCATGGCTATTTCCGCTTTATGGGCTTTGATGAATATCGAAATGAAGTGTATATCATCGGCAAACATAACTTAGGTCCTTCCTTTGAAAAAATAATTCGCCAGATCGGAGAAGCATTTCACATTGACCAACAAGAAATCGTCCTGGTTGATACCATGCCTTATGTGAATTTAGCGATGATGATCGGCGGGTTTACCTCAAGAAGGTTAGGGCTGGAAAGAATTGGCCGGCCCATTGTGATTCTGGGCACACAAAATGCCTATTTCAATTTAGTTTCTCTGGTGCATAGACTAAAAATTACTGTAGCCGGCGGGAGAACTACTAACGGAGGCACCACATGATCATACTATATTGCGGGTACAGCGGGGTACACTCTGCTGTGGTGGCTGCAGCTGCTCATTTGGGGAAATTACCCGGTAAAGGAGCAGTCCAGCCTCAACTGCCAGAGGTACCCTTTTTTGGTTCGCGGGTAACTCCCTATCAAATGCTTTTTCACGGAACCGACCAGAAAGGAAATAAAATTTACTCCTTAGGAGTAGGCCATGAAGCAAAATTGATATTTAAAGCAATCCGCAGTTTTTTAGATATTATGCATATTCCCTCAGGGCAACTGATTGCGGTTAACACAGCATTTCCTTTGGGGAGGATGTCCAAATGGGGAGAATATTTGGCTTTCAGAG
This sequence comes from Candidatus Formimonas warabiya, assembly GCF_002777255.1. Taxonomy (GTDB): domain Bacteria; phylum Bacillota; class Dehalobacteriia; order Dehalobacteriales; family Dehalobacteriaceae; genus Formimonas; species Formimonas warabiya. The sequence continues at coordinate 950,230 of NZ_CP017634.1, forward strand.
GTTGGTACAAGGCAGGCAACTATCTTTCCCGGAAAGGCCTGAGGGAGGATTTGCCCGCCCTTATGGACTATCTGGAAAAGGAGCTAAGCAGGCGGGGCACTATTGACTTAATCCCTGGTATGATGGATAATAATGGGGAAATCATAGAAAGTGGTGGGTCCCTATGAGAGCAGAAATTTCCGGAGTTGTTCCCGGAAGTATTGGAGAAGAACTGGGCGTAAAAAAAGGGGACTTATTAAGAACCATTAATGGGATAGCCCCTGCCGATTTATTGGATTATCGTTATTTAAGCGCAGATGAGTTTATCGAATTAGAAATTGAAAAACCCCATCAGGAACGAGTAATCTTTGAAATTGAAAAGGACGAAGACGAAGATTTAGGTATCATTTTTGACCAGGATACATTTGACGGTATAAAAAGATGCAAAAATAAATGCATCTTTTGTTTCGTAGATCAAATGCCTCCTGATTTAAGAAATACCCTTTATTTAAAAGACGATGATTATCGTTTGTCTCTGCTCTATGGTAATTTTATTACCTTGACCAACATATCCACCCGTGAAATCTCACGCATCAAGGATATGCATATCAGTCCTTTATATATTTCCGTCCATTCCACAAACCCTGCTCTCCGGCAAAAGATGCTGGGTCATTCCCAAGCAGGACAAATTGTCTCTTATTTACGTGATCTAGCCCAAGCAGGTATTGAAATGCACACCCAAATTGTTCTATGCCCCGGTGTGAACGATGGAGAGGACTTATATGAAACCGTACATCAACTGTCCGCCTTTTGGCCTCACGTGCAATCCGTTGCGGTAGTCCCCGTAGGTGTGACAAAGTTTCAAAAAAATCCTTTGATCAGACCATTTACCGGGCCGGAAGCGCAGCATGTGGTTGAAACTGTTTCTCAATGGCAAAATAACTTTCAAAAGCATTTAAAAACTAATTTCGTGTATCTGGCGGATGAATTTTATCTTTTGGCCCAAAGGGAAATACCGCCCTATGACCATTATGAAGGATTTCCCCAAATTGAAAATGGGGTGGGACTGGTCCGGTCCTTTTGGACAAGTTTTCGGCAAGCGTCAGCACTGCTGCCGAAATCATTGGACCAGACCCGGAAAATAACCTTTGTAACCGGGCGTTCGGCACAGCCGGTATTAGGCCCCATCGTAAAAAGATTAAATCAAATCGATCAATTAGAGGTTGATTTAATTTCCCTGACCAATCATTTCTTTGGCCCGTCGGTTACTGTCGCGGGTTTACTTACGGGACACGATTTAATGGTAGGGCTCCGGGATTGGCGCCGGCAGTACAAACAAGATGATTGTCCGGAAATATTTGTTTCTTCTGTCCTGCTGAAATTTGGCGAAGACCTTTTTTTAGACAATATGACGGTTGATCAGGTAGAGAAAGCTTTAAAGATTATGATTCATGCCGTGGACCCGGTGGGGGAAAGCTTGATTCATGAAGTGATGCACCAGGGAGGCAAAAACCAGATATGATTCCTAGAAAGGCTGGATGGATATGAAACCGATTGTAGCAATTGTAGGTCGTCCTAATGTGGGAAAATCGACTTTATTTAACCGTTTTACCGGTGGCCGTACCGCTATTGTGGAAGATACGCCCGGAGTGACCCGGGACCGTTTATACCGGGATGCGGAATGGCTGGGCCGGGAATTTACCGTCATTGATACAGGAGGAATTGAGTTCTACGGGAAAGGGGGTATCATCGAAACCAAGGTGAAACAGCAGGCCCAGCTGGCCATTGAAGAAGCGGATGTCATTCTCTTTGTCGTGGATGGAAAAGCCGGGATTTCTCCCGATGATGAAGCGGCAGCCAATTTGCTGAGGAGAAGCAATAAACCGGTGGTACTGGCTGTAAATAAAATTGAGAATTATCAAAATCAAGATCTGATTTATGAATTTTTTAATTTAGGCTTGGGAGACCCTATCCCCATTTCAGCGGCCCATGGGATGAACACAGGCGACCTTTTGGATGTCATTGCCCAAAATTTCCCCCCCGATACCGCAGAAGACCTTCCCCCGGAAACGGTTAAAATTGCGGTGATCGGCCGACCGAACGTAGGGAAATCTTCTCTCGTTAATAAAATATTAGGGGAGGAAAGGTTAATTGTATCGGATGTGGCCGGAACGACCCGGGATGCCATCGATTCATTGTTTGAGCAGGATGGAAAGCATTATGTGATTATTGATACTGCAGGAATGAGAAGGAGAGCCCGGGTTCTAGAACCAACGGAAAGATACAGTGTGATTCGTTCTTTACGGGCTATTGATCGCAGCGATGTCGTATTGATGCTGATCGATGCTCTGGATGGGGTCACGGAACAAGATAAGAAAATTGCCGGCTACGCCCATGAAGCGGGCAAAGGAATGATCATCGTGGTGAACAAATGGGATGCCTTGGCAAAGGATGACAAAACCATGAACCGTTTTGACCGTCAGGTTCGGGAAGAAATGGCCTTCCTCCATTATGCCCCGATCTTATACATTTCGGCTCTTACAGGGCAAAGAGTCAATAAAATCCTGGAGATTGTTGATTTTGTCGCAGAACAACAGAATCTAAGAGTTACTACCGCCCGTTTAAATGAAGTCATTGATGAGGCTTTGGCCGTTACTCCTCCCCCTACCGACAAGGGACACAGATTAAAAATATTTTATGTGACCCAAATTGGGGTGAAACCGCCAAAATTTGTTCTGTTTGTGAATGAACCGGAGCTGTTACATTTTTCCTATGAGCGCTATCTGGAAAACCAGTTCCGGAAGAATTTTGGTTTTGAGGGTACGGCAATTTGGTTCATCATTCGCAAGAGAGAAAAAGAACAAGCATAAGTGTGCTACGATTTGAGACCAACTTATCCAAAATCGGGGGAGCGATAGGGAATGAAAATAGTGCTATTATTGTTAGCGGCATATTTTCTTGGCGGCATACCATGGGCATATCTCATTGCGAAGTGGACGCGAGGGATCGATATCCGTCAGTACGGAAGCGGAAACGTAGGATTTACAAATGCTTTGCGTACCATCGGCAAGGGTCCCGCTGTGCTGGTTCTCATTGGCGATATAGGGAAAGGAATTCTTGCCGTATTACTCGCCAAATATTTTGGCAACCCTACCATTGCTACCCTGTCGGGGCTGATGGTAGTGGTAGGTCATAATTACCCTTTAGTCTTAGGCTTCAGAGGAGGTAAAGGTGCTGCAGCAGGCTTCGGTGCCCTTTTGGCTTTACTTCCTTTTGAAGCTTTATTGGCTGTTTTAGTCTGGGGAATCACGGTTTTTTTTACGCGTTATGTTTCATTAGGTACTATTTTGGGTGCTTTTACAGTTCCCATTGCCACATTGATTTTGCAGGAAGATATTAATTATATTGCCTTCGGTGTGTTGGGAGCAGCATTTGTGATCTTAAAACACCACTCCAATATTTCACGATTATTTAAGGGAACCGAACGAAAAATAGGAGAGAAGAAATAGGAAGAATGATGAATCACATTACGGTTTTAGGTGCGGGGAGCTGGGGGACGGCCCTGGCCACACTTTTAGCAAGTAAAGGACTGGCTGTGAACCTGTGGGCACGGGATGCCAAATTTTGTGCAGAGATAGCCCGGGACCGGGAAAATCCCCGGTATTTACCCGGTATTAAAATTCCCCAGGAAATAAAAATATGTGCTGATTTGCCTCAGGCTCTTAAAAAACATCAAATGATTGTTTTATCCGTTCCATCTCAAAGCGTGCGGGAAATCGCCAAAGCGATCAAGCCCTATCTGTCGCCGGAGACAATGATCGTAAATACGGCAAAGGGATTTGAAACCGAAACTTTGTTGAGACTTTCCCAAGTTTTATGTGAGGAACTTCCTACTTATTGCGGGGAACAGATCGGGGTTTTGTCCGGGCCGAGCCACGCGGAAGAAGTAGCCGTCAGACTGCCCACCGCCGTCGTGGTGGCCGCCAATCATCAAGATGTGGCGGAAACTATTCAGGATACGTTTATGACTCCTTTTTTCCGAGTTTACACCAATATGGATCTGGTGGGTGTGGAAATTGCCGGGGCTTTAAAAAATATCATTGCTTTAGGCACGGGAATTTCCGACGGATTAGGATACGGTGATAACACCAAGGCCGCCATGATCACCCGTGGTTTGGCAGAAATCACCCGGTTGGGGCTGATCTTGGGCGCAGAGGCGCAAACTTTTGCCGGTTTGGCCGGCATCGGCGACCTGGTGGTTACGTGCACCAGCATGCACAGCCGAAACCGCCGGGCCGGGATCCAAATTGGACAGGGACATCCCATAGATCAAGTGTTAAGTAAGATGGGAATGGTGGTAGAAGGTGTAAGCACTACCCGTGCGGCCCATGCTCTTGCTCGGAAGGTGGGCGTAAGCATGCCGATCACAGAAGAAACTTATCAGGTGCTTTTTGAAGGAAAGGAACCGGTCGAAGCTGTAACAAGCTTAATGAGCCGATGCAAAACCCACGAAGGCGAAAAAGAAATGCTGGGATAAAAAATTATACATATTCTGATGCGAACGAGCATAAAAAGTATGGAAAAACTTCCGTACTTTTTTTGTTGGTCATAATTCCCAGTACGAATCATATATATAAGATTAAAAAGCATGTCAAGGAAAAATGGACATTCCGCCTGACTGAGGGAGGGATGATGTGATAGTTTTGTATAAGATTCGTCTGGAAAATTAATGTTTACTAAGAGGGAGGGAAAAGTTTGATGGAAAAGTTTGATATTCTGCGTGACATTGCAGAACGTACCGGAGGTGACATTTATTTAGGGGTAGTCGGGCCTGTGCGGACAGGAAAATCTACCTTCATTAAGAGGTTCATGGAATTGCTTGTCCTTCCCAACATTGTGGAATTCCATGAACGGGAAAGAGCGCAAGATGAATTACCTCAAAGTGGCGCTGGCAGAACCATCATGACAACCGAACCAAAATTCATTCCATCCGAGGCAGTGGAAATATCCGTGCGAGATGGTATTGACATGAGAGTAAGGCTGGTTGATTGTGTCGGTTATGCGGTTCCGGGAGCTTTAGGTTTTGAGGAAGAAGAAGGACCTAGAATGGTGCGCACACCTTGGTTCGATGACGAAATACCTTTTCAGGAAGCGGCGGAAATTGGCACCAGAAAGGTGATCACCGACCATTCAACCATTGGAATTGTAATCGTAACCGACGGAAGCGTTACGGATATCCCCCGGGAAAATTATTTAGAAGCAGAAGAAAGGGTTATTTTTGAATTGAAAGAATTGAACAAACCTTTTCTCATTGTATTGAATTCGGTTCACCCTTATGCACCCGAAACCTTAGCCCTGTCTGAAGCATTATCTGAGAAATACAATGTTTCGGTACTTCCGGTCAATGCCTATTCCATGGATCATGATGATGTGATGAGAATCTTGCAGCAGTCTCTCTATGAATTCCCTGTGACTGAAGTCAATATTAATCTGCCACGATGGATAGAAGAACTTGAGGGCAAGCATTGGCTGAGAAGTCAATGTGAAGAAAATGTGAGAAATGCCGTCGCCGGCGTAAAACGTTTACGGGATATAGACTTGGCCATCAACGATTTAAGCAAGCCGGAAATTGTGGAGGCAGTTAATTTAAGTCATATGGACCTGGGAACAGGTGTAGCCTCTATAGAAATTAGCGTCCAAGAGGGGCTTTTCTATCGTATTTTGGAAGAGGTGACGGGAACCGCCATTGAAGGCGATCATACCCTGTTGCGGTTGTTAAAAGATTACAGCTATGCAAACCGGGAGTGGGTCAAAGTTGCCAGCGCCATTGAAGAAGTAAAAACAAACGGTTATGGGGTGGTAACGCCCCGGTTGGATGAGATGTATCTGGAAGAGCCTGAGCTGATCAAACAGGGAGGCCGTTTTGGGGTAAAACTAAAAGCCAGTGCTCCTAGCTTTCATTTAATCAGAGCGAATATTTCCACTGAAATCACTCCTTTGATCGGTACCGAAAGACAATGTGAAGATCTGGTCCGTTACATTTTAGATGAATTTGAAGATGACCCCCAAAAAATCTGGACAACGAATATCTTCGGGAAGTCTTTACAGGAACTGGTCCAAGAAGGGATTCAGTCTAAATTATATCGTATGCCGGAAAATGCTCAGGTTAAGCTGCAGGAAACCCTACAGCGCATTGCAAATGAAGGAGGCGGCGGACTGATTTGCATTATCTTATAAAGCCCTACGGGCTTTGTTAATTATATTCAATCAACAATTTTCAGGTGGTTAAATACCACCTTTTTTTTATACTTTCAAAATTTAAAGTTTCAAAAGGTTGAAAGTATAAGGGCAACTAAGGCTTGCACTGTCGTCAAATGGCGCAAGCCAAGTTTTCTAATAAATTTTTCTTGCCTAAAAAGGGGAATTTTTGATATACTGTACGCAATGATGAGATAAAAGTATGCGTGCAGGATACATCCGAGGGGGGACTAGGGATGAAAACAAACCGTCAGTTTTATATTGTTTCCGAGGCAATTCTTCCTGAAGCTGTTGTAAAAACTGCCAAAGCTAAAGAATTATTGGCCAAAGGTAAAGTAGAAACAATCAATCAGGCCGTCGATCTCGTCAATCTGAGCAGAAGTGCCTTTTATAAGTATCGGGACGGTATTTTCCCTTTTTATCAGGAGAGAAAAGAAAAGATAGTAACCATTAACATGATTCTGGACCATCGTTCCGGTGTCCTTTCCGGTGTGATCAATACCATAGCGGATGTTCAAGGAAACATTTTAACGATTAACCAGGGACTTCCCTTGCAAGGAATGGCAAATGTCACCGTATCCTTAGAAGCAGCACAAATGCAGGTGAATATTCCCGAACTATTAGAGAAATTTTTAACTACCCCCGGTGTATTAAAGGCTGAACTGGTAGGACAAAGCATTTGATTTCCTTAATAAAGTGATTGTAAGCAATAATAAATATAGAGGAGGATTGAAATGCACATATCACAAAGGAATAAAATAAACATTGGGATCATGGGAATGGGTACAGTCGGTACCGGAGTTGTGAAAGTATTGCTGGAAAACAAGGAAACCATTTCCCGAAAAGTAGACGCACACATAGAAATAAGAAAAATTCTCGATCAGAACACAACAGTAGTTTTGGATAAAATTCAAGCCTTCGATTTACCCGCTGATGTTCTTACGGACCAGGCGAAGGATTTACTTGATGATCCGGAAATCGATATTATTGTGGAAGTTTTGGGTGGTATCCAACCGGCGAAGGATTATATGATTCGGGCACTGGAAAACGGGAAAAGTGTGGTCACGGCCAATAAGGATTTAATTGCCGCCCATGGGAAAGAACTTTTTGATGTTGCCGCCCTTCATGACGTAGATCTGTTTTTTGAGGCCAGTGTAGCAGGCGGTATTCCTATTATTCAGTCCTTAAAAGAAAGTTTGGCGGGAAATCATATCAAACAAATTATGGGGATTGTCAATGGCACCACCAACTTCATTCTGACAAAAATGTCTGAGGAAGGAAAAACCTTCGATGAGGTTTTGGCCCAGGCCCAGGCCCTTGGCTATGCTGAGGCTGATCCTACAGCCGATGTGGGAGGATTCGATGCGGCAAGAAAAGTAGCTATTTTGGCCTCTATTGCCTTTAACACACGCATTACAGATGCTGCCGTATTCGTGGAAGGGATCACAAAAATTTCCCATCTGGACATTACCTATGCCAAAGAACTTGGTTATACGATCAAATTATTAGGTATCACCAAGGAAATCGATGGGGAAGTAGAGGTGCGGGTACACCCCGCCATGATTCCCATCTCTCATCCATTAAGCAGCGTAAAGGATGCATTTAACGCAGTATTTGTGGAAGGGGATGCCGTAGGGAAAACTATGTTTTATGGGCGGGGGGCAGGGGAACTTCCCACAGCCAGTGCAGTTGTCGGTGATATTATTTCCGCTTCCCGCAACATTCAATTTTCTTCCCGAGGTCGGTTGGGATGTACCTGTTTTGAACATAAAAGGATTCGGTCTATCGGGGAAATTAAGACAAAATTCTATTTACGGATGGTGGTGAAGGATCGTCCCGGGGTATTGGCCAGCATCGCCGCGGTTTTGGGCAATCAAAATGTGAGCATTGCTACTGTGATTCAAAAAAGGATTGATGAAAAAGGACGGGCAGAAATCGTTTTGATTACCCACTTGGTGGAAGAAAGACATTTTCGGGACGCCATCGCCGTGATTAACGGCTTATCCAGCGTGGAAAACATCGAAAGCATCATTCGGGTGGAAGATGCCGACTAATCTAAAATGAGGGAAAGCAGGATGCAAGATGCTGAAAATTCGCGTACCCGCCACCTCAGGGAATCTTGGCCCTGGTTTTGATACCATCGGCATGGCTTTTGAGTTATATAATGATATTTCGTTTGAGTTGATTCCCTCAGGTTTAAACATAGATATCCTGGGTGAAGGAGCCAGTGAGATTCCCCGCCGGGAAAACAACAAAGTATTCCAGGCAGCAAAAAAGGTCTTTGATAAAGTTAATTTTTCGCCCAGTGGCCTGAAAATCATTTTGGAAAATAATATCCCCATCGCACGGGGTCTAGGCAGTTCTGCTTCGATCATTGTGGGGGGAATGGTAGCGGCTAATGAACTGTCGGGGAAAAGATTGTCCGACCAGGAAATCTTAAAAATGGCGGTTGAAATGGAAGGGCATCCGGATAATGTGGCCCCTGCTCTTTTTGGCGGGGTAACGGCTGCGGTTTCCGGAATCAGCAGCGTGGACTACCTTAAAATTCTTCCCCCGAGGAAACTTCATGCGATTGTAGCAATTCCGGATTTTCAACTGTCTACCGAAACTGCCCGGCAGGTTATTCCCACCATGGTTGACCGGTCTGATGCCGTATTTAATATCGGTAGAACATCTTTAATGATCGGCGCACTGTTAAAAGAAGACTTGGCCTTGTTTGGTAAGATGATGGAGGACCGACTTCATCAGCCCTATCGGATGTCCTTAATTCCAGGCATGAGAGAGGTCTTTTCCTTGGCGAAAGAAGCGGGGGCCTTATCTGTGGCCATAAGTGGGGCGGGGCCCACCTTAATAGCTTTTGTGGTGGGAGATGGAAGACCTGTAGCGGAAGCAATGTCAAAGGCTTTTACCCAGCAAGAAATCAGCTGTAAAACCCTGGATCTTTACCCGGACCTTACCGGTACGAAAATAATCTCTTCTTAGGGAGAATTTTTACTTGCAAAGTTTAAAATGATATCTAAAATATGTATTAATGACAAATTTTCGGCGGAGAGGAAGAACTTACAAATGGCAATCATAGTACAGAAATTCGGAGGCAGCTCCGTAGCTGATGCGGAATGTATTAAAAGAGTGGCAAAAAGAGTTGGGGAGACGTATGATCAAAATAATAAAGTAGTCGTCGTTGTCTCTGCCATGGGTGATACCACAGATGATCTAATTTCTTTAGCAAAACAAATTTCTCAGGATGCGCCTAAAAGAGAAATGGACATGCTTCTTGCTACCGGTGAACAGCAATCCGTAGCCCTTTTGGCCATGGCTTTACATGATTTGGGTTATCAATCCGTTTCTCTCACGGGTCAACAGGCAGGCATTCTCACGGATCAGGTACATTCCAAATCCAAAATTCTAAGGATCGACTCCACCAGGGTGGAAGAGGAGTTAAAGTTGGACCGCATTGTCATTGTGGCCGGATTTCAAGGAGTAACCGAGGAAAATGAGATCACCACATTGGGACGCGGGGGATCAGATACCAGTGCCGTAGCTTTGGCGGCAGCATTAAATGCGGATATTTGTGAAATATTTACCGATGTGGATGGGGTTTTCACTGCCGACCCCAGGTTGGTTCCCACAGCCCGAAAATTAGCGGCAATTTCCCATGATGAGATGCTGGAATTAGCCAGCTTAGGGGCGCTGGTATTACAGCCCAGGAGCGTTGAAGTAGCCAAGCAGTTTGACGTAAAAATTCATGTCCGGTCCAGTTTTAATTACCATCAAGGAACAATAGTACAGGGGGTTGAAGAAATGAACAAAATTATGGAAAAAGAAATGGTTGTGAGCGGAGTGGCCCACGACCTAAACGTAGCCAAAGTGACATTATTTGACGTTCCGGATCAACCAGGTACCGCTAGTAAGCTGTTCCGGGCTTTAGCTGATGAAAGAATTAACGTGGATATGATCATTCAAAGCCAGCAAAGAAATGATATAACAGATATCTCCTTTACGGTAACAAAAGATGACCTGGAAAAAACTAAGCTGGTGATGGAAAAGGTCAAGGATGTGCTGGGAACCAAAGATTATTCCTGTGACCCGGATGTGGCTAAGATCTCCATTGTAGGTGCCGGAATGATTACCAACCCGGGCGTTGCCGCCCGCATGTTTGAGGCATTGGCGGAGCATGAGATCAATATAGAAATGATCGCCACCTCAGAGATTAAAGTGTCCTGTATCATTCGATCCGATTTGATCAAAAAAGCGGTCTTAATCTTACATGAGGCTTTTGAATTAGACGAACAATAATAAAAGAAACATTTCTCTGCCCTTGACATGGTGATTTAAATGTTATACAATTATCCTTGTCGTTTCGGGGCGTAGCTCAGTTTGGCTAGAGCGCTATCTTGGGGTGGTAGAGGCCGCTGGTTCAAGTCCAGTCGCTCCGACCAGGAAATTCTTAGAGCCGCAATGGTTTGCGGCTCTTTTATTTTTGCCTTTTTATCAATTTTTAGCAAAAATCAACCATTTTTCAACCATTAGTACCTTTTATGAGTACATAAAAAAATTTTATTAATATAGTTGACTCATTTTTTCTGCTGCATCTCTTTGCATACCCGACTGAACGTGTCCATAACGCCATGTGATCGTCTCCTCGGTATGTCCAAGCCTTTGGGCTACCACATGCACTGGAACCCCATTCTTAAGCCACAGCGTGGCGCAGGTGTGACGTAAACCGTGAAAGGTTACCTTTACCCCTAACTTCTTTTTTAAATCGGCCCATATGTGGGTCACACGCATTGGGGTTAAGGGAGACCCGTCCCCGTTGGCAAAAACGTAACCAGCGTCATTATATGGATTCTCAAGGGTACATTTAAGTTTGTCCTTAGTTTGTTGCAATTTGAGTAATCTAAACAAAGCAATGTCTTTTTTTGTGATATCAATAGTTCGGAGTGCCCGGTCGGATTTACCGTAAGGAGCCCAGTAAAAAGAACTGCCTTTTCTTTTCATAGAACCCGTTACGCTAAGAGTTTTCCTTTTTAAGTCTATATTAGGCCAGAATAGCCCACACAATTCTCCGCTTCGCATACCTGTAGAAACAGCTTCTGATACTAGCACAAAATTTCTCACATTTTTCATTTTCCTAAGTTTTGCTTTGGTGGTCCGAACATCTTCTTCAGTCAAGGTTTCAACTGCTTTTTTGGGCACCTTTACATTTGTGACATTTTTCTTTTTGATTTTGTGCTTACATGGGTTTCGGGGAAGTCCGGCTTGGTCTAGGGCACTACTAAGAGTGTTTAGAATGCCTTTTACCGTTTCAGGCTCAAGACCTTTGCCACCTTCCTTTTTCGGCTTCAATAACAAGCCTTTAAACTTCAATATGTTTTGGGGCTTAATGCTTAAGAGTTTCATATTTCCATCGTCGAAGAAGGGAATATAATGAGTATAAACATAAATTGAATAGCGGTCGTAAGTACCGGGGGATACATCGATTTTTTGGAGCTCCAACCAATCCTCGAAATATTCTTTAACAGTCTGGTAATTCGGCTCCACAAAGGTATTATTGGCAAGTTTATTTTCAATTTCTTTTTTAACACCATCAGCTTCTTCATAGGTTGCCCTGCGTTTAAGCCCAAGATACTTCCGGACACTATATAATGGACTAAGAAAACTAGACAACAAAACAGCCTGATTTAAAGTGTATAATGAGGTATGCGAAAAACATTTACAGGAGAATTTAAAGCCAAGGTTGTACTGGAAATTCTAAAGGAAGAAAAATCCATATCCCAGCTTGCTGCCGAATATGAAGTACATCCAAATCAGCTGTCTAGTTGGAAGAAAGAAGCAATTGAAGGGCTCCCTCAGATACTTGCAGATGGACGCAGGAAGGATGACGAAAAAGAAGATCTAAAAAAGCAAGTGCAAGATCTGTATACCCAGCTTGGAGAGGTCACCGCCCAATTCAATTGGCTTAAAAAAAAATCTGGGATCGACCCTGCCAAGAAGTGAACGGATTGCCCTTGTAGATTTTGACGATCCCGAAATGTCCGTTTTTGTGCAAGCTCAAATGCTTTCTCTCAATCGGAGCAGTCTTTACTATAAACCAGTTCCACCATCAGAAGAGGAAATTCGGCTTAAGCATGCCATTGACGAAATTTATACTAAATCACCCTATTTCGGTTCGAGAAGTATTACGACGGTCTTAAAACGAGAGGGACACTTGGTTAGTCGGTCAACGGTTCAAAAATATATGCGTGAAATGGGCTTGGTTGCAATACATCCTGGTCCTAACCTCAGCAAAAGAAACCATGAACATAAGGTTTATCCATACCTACTTAGAAATATTACCGCCAGTTATCCAAACCATATTTGGGGAACTGATATTACCTATGTCCGCTTACGACGCGGCTGGCTTTACCTTGTAGCATTTCTGGACTGGTATTCACGTTACGTGGTTTCATGGGAATTAAGTGATAACCTTGAAGTTGATTTTGTTCTTTCCGCATTGGAAGCAGGTCTAAAAATCGGAAAACCTGTAATTGCCAATAGCGATCAGGGTAGCCAATTTACATCCAGACGATATATAGATACGCTGATAAATAGTAGCATCCAAATTAGCATGGACGGAAGAGGCCGGGCATTAGATAACATTTTCACAGAACGATTATGGAGATCTGTTAAGTACCAAGAAATATATATTAATGATTATGCAAGCCCTAGAGAAGCCAGGTATGGTATTGGAAGATATCTTGAAAGCTACAACACATACCGGCCACACCAAGCATTGAAGGAACTTACTCCGGCAGAAGTTTACTTTAAAAAATGACTTCTTAAAACCCTGGAAGGGCTCTGCCCCTCCAAACCACCCCGCCCTCGCCGGGAGGCAACCGGTCTGTTATGAACAGACCGGAAACAAAAGGGTCTTGCTGATCAACATGTCAAGGGCAAGCAGCTTCGCTGTCGGCAAAGCCGACCCTTGACATAATATCTAATCCAGTGGAAATAATTAACGGAATTACCAATACGTTTTTAAATAAACTTACAATTATATACAATTATCAAGGAGCGAAAGGTGGTGTGAATACACCTTAAACAGGGTCAAAAAATTGTCTTGACAAAGTAGTCCACCATACTAATCCATTTGCGGTCTCTTTCCCCAAATTCATCGATATCATCATAAATAATGTAATAGACCGGCTTTTTCTTACTTCCTTTGTTAAAAATAGACGCCATTTTTCCACCTCACATTTATGTTGCGAACATATGTTTGGATAAATTAATTATAACACTTATCTACATTTTGGGAATAATTAAAACGAATTGAGAAGTAAAAAAATTTAAGGACCCGCTAGGCAGGTCCTTAGTAAAATTTCATTTTTATGTTTCATCATTTTTAAAAACTGATTATGATAGAGAAACATTTGTCATTCCTTTCTCCCATATCATCAAAAATCTGTTTGGGTCCTTCGTAAGCCAAAAGTTAAATGATTTTTAAATATTAGTCTTCCAATATTTCAAAACTTCGAACAATGTATTTATCGATTTTTTTTATGTCATCAATTGTGGAAAGAATTAACCGAGATTCACCCATACCCTTTGGAGCAGCTTCCGAATGCAGCCCATTTGCTAAAATATTGGCCTCATCAAGAGTAAGTCTTGACACTACATATTTAAATGATCCATCAATATTGAATCTTAGAAACCATCCATTTATATTTTTTTTATAAACAGCAAAATAAGTGGTAGTGTCTTTATATCCAATTTTAGAAATGTCTTTCTTCGCATTTTGTAAGATCGATTTGATATATTCAAATGTTTTAATTTCATCTTCAGATGTAAAGATGTGTTTCTTTTCCATCTCATTATGGGCTGCTTCTTCAACTGATTCCTGTTCGATTGGTTTCACGGTTTCTGACTCAGTTTTATTAAGATCGTCTTCAACGTTTTTCAAAATCCCTTGACTGATTATTTCAAGCAAAGCAGATTGAATAGCTTTTTTTACCAGAGGCTTAAATCGTTCAATAACATTGCTGGTTATTCTTGTTTCACTGAAGTCTTTTATCAAAAACCTGATAAATTCATCTGATGGGTTCTTAAATAATTCTTTTAGCGTATTATTTAGATTGGCCATATAGACTAGTTCTTCAGCATACTTTATCAAGTTTTCATTCTCGAAGACATCTTTTTTAAATCTGCTTAATGCCTCAATTTCTGAGTCTTTCAGATCAGTTATGTCCAACTCGAAAAAAGGAGCACTATCCATAATATTGTTTTGGTTTAAATCCGTAAAAAACTTATATTGGACGCCGTTAGTAAGGATTCCAATCTTTACATTCGGAGTAGAATTGAAATAACGACTTAGCTGGGCATTATGGTTTTCAAGGTTTTCGTTTACTGACTTAGATTCAATAAAGAGAATCGGATTTCCATTTTTGAAAATAGCATAATCAACTTTTTCTCCTTTTTTCTTTCCAAAGTCAGCCACATATTCTGGTTGAACTTCCAATGGATTAAACACATCGTAACCTAAAACCTGGATAAAGGGGATTATCAAGGAGTGTTTGGTGGTCTCCTCATTTGAAATGTGTCTTTTACGTTCCCCAATCTGGACGGATAAACGCAACAGATCTTCCTTAAAACTCATAATAAATTCTCCCCCTTTTTGTTGATAATTTTTTCAGGCTATAAACGCCCATGCTTTGTCCATTTTATAGACTTTAGCAGCTACGTCTTTAACTCAAATAAATCATGGCCCCCGTAGCTTGAGTAGTATCTAAAAAATTATTACCAGTAGGGTAATAAAGCACATAACAAAAAGTATAGAAAGAAGACAGCCTGTTCTAGCAGCATGTTTTTTGGGGCTAGACCTGGATGAAGTGGCTGCAGTTAAGTCATAATTAATTTGATAGGTATTCTCATCCTTGACTACATATTTTTCTCCTTTTCTTTTTTCCTTTTTCTTAACTGCTATAGCAATGTCCTTGCCGTTTTCCCATTCTGTGACGTATTCCCAAGATTTATTGGTTTTAGGATTGATTGTGTCGGGAAATGCTTTTAATTTCTGCTCAATTTTTTTAGGATTAAGAGCAGGACATAATAGATAGGGCTCAAGATTAGTTGAAACTGCATGAATTAATCGATTTTTATCAACAGCGAAAGAACCGTCGGATTTTATTTCCCCGAAACCATTCAGGCCATGCCATCCATAAACGTCGATGCCCGTGTGACGACAACCAAAGTCATTGTCATTGCCGTTATAAGCATCATCTCTCCCGCAGCAATATTCATCTGGATCAAAAGCCTTCTCTCTTTGCTTATAACAATACATGCTCTGACAAATCTTTTGCGAGGGAATCTGCTGCCCTCCCATGTAGATTGCGGTGCTTTTCCATCCACTTACCAAATCATATAGTTCAAAAAATGGATTAATGTTTGCTAAAGAGTAATTTGCTGTATGTTTTACGCTCTTTCCTTGACCGGTTTCAGTGTAGGTTGGATTCTTTTTAATATATTCAACGGCAAGATCATAATTTTGAGAAGTAGACTTTCCAAATTCTAAGGTAATTTCTGGTAATTTTGTTGTTTTAAAATTATTTTCTTCAGGTAAAGTGGACTCAGCCATTTTATCTCCTCCCTTAAAAGTCAAAACTTGTCTAATTCTGTCGAATTGTTTATATAACATAAAGACCCGCTTTCCTTGTTAAAGTAGCAGGTCTTATTTTTGGAATTTATAAACTACAAGCTCTTTTGGCACTCCAAAGTATTGGGCTATTTGATCACAGCTCATGTCTTTTATCATATTCTTGTCGATATCATAAATTAAGAATTCTGCGGCGAATTTATTTGCCTCATTTTCCTGTATCCCTTTAGGGAACAAGGTGTACTCCCGGATCATATAAGTGCCGCGGTTAGAGTGGAGGATGGCATGTCCCAGTTCATGGGCCAGGACAATCCGTTGTTCAAATTCAGGTAGGTTTTTGTTGACCACAATGAATTTGTTGCGAAGGGTATTAATGAAATATCCTTTGGTATGATGGCTGTAAGATTTATATTTAATGGTTACTCCGATTGCTTGAGCGATTTTTGCCGGGTCCCGGGTCTCGTATTTTTTCACGAGGCGACGAACGCAGAGTGGGATGTTCTGCATATATGTAACCTCCGAGTTAAGTCTATTTACTGGAAGTTCTTTTACGCTTATTTAAGACTGCAATATGAATATCATGGTTTTCAACCTTCTCTTCAATGGTGTCCAGACGGGTGATCACGCGATCTATCTTTTCATTATTAGCATTCAGGCCATCAAAGAGGGCGGATATTTGAGTATCAAATTTATTTTCTATCCGAACCTGGCTTTCATTGTTCGCTTTTATATCTACTTCCATATGGTCCATTCTTTCATCCATCTTAACTATTTTACTTGCGATAACTTCGAGATAATTTAAGACGGATTCTTGAAACTTATCGTTTTGTTCTAGTTTAGATAAAACTAGGTCTTGAAATTTTTCATTTTCCATTTTTTATTTACCCTCTTTTTTTCTACCATACTTTTTCTTGTTTTTTTCCTTTGACTCCCAAAAAAGTTCTGTTATGTCGCGGAAAATTTTTTCCTTATCTTCATCTGCAACTTCATCATCCATGAAGAAGGTTTGGGCATGGTTTCTGAAGTTTTCATATTGTTTGATGTCACGTTTGGTTACAGGGGTAGAAGCGGGGAGATAGCCGGCAGCCGCCAACATTTTTTCATAGGGATAATTATAAGCCTTAGATAAACTCTTAAGAGTATCTGGTGACGGATATAATGGTTTCCCTGTTCGCGGGTCGCGCCCTTTTTCTAAATGACTTAAGTAACTATGACTTATTTGTGCACGTTTAGCCACGTCTCTTAAGGATTCATCGCCTCTTAATTTAATTAATAATCTTGATAGATCGGACACTTATAACACCTACTAAATAAAAATGTAATACGTCTACCACAAATTGTAAACCATGCAAGACTAAAAATAAACAAAAAGTCCCTAAATATTTGTTGCACATACTTGACATTTAGTTGCACATGAAATACAATTCAAATGTAGCACGTGGTTTACAGAAAAGGAGGTGTGCCTTGATATGAAAAATTTGGTTCGGAAATATCGTAGGGAACTTGAAATGACCCAAGAGGAATTGGCGGGACGGGCCAGCACCAGCAGACAAACCATTATAGATATTGAGAAGGGACGTATTAAAAATCCGTCTTATAAGCTGGTTAGTAATATTTCGATAGTCCTTGGGAAGGAAGTGCATGAAATTTTTTTTGCCGAGGATGTTGCACCTGTAGAACAATTCAAGACTGATTCCAGCACTACCGGCAACCCCAGGATAGCGTAGAAGGAGGTGAGAGACATGGACCAACTGGGCGACAAAGTAGCTTATACCATTCACGAAGCAATCGAGGCGACGGGCTTAGGTAAAAATTTCATATATGAGCTTATGAATACCGGTCAATTAGGTTTTGTTCGCAGGGGGAAAGGGGGGACGAAACGGGTTATTCCCAAGTTTGAGTTGGAGAGATGGCTGAAGGAGAACCTGGAGTTTGCCGAGAGGCCAAGGAGAAAGACGGGGTAAAGAAAAAGGTCCCGGCCCGGGGAGGCAGACCGGGGGAGAGGAGGTGAGAAGGTGAAAGTTTATACGGATTACGGCAATTCTTCCGTAAAAGCATTGGAGAGCTGCGTGATCGTCATTGAAGATGTTAGCGAATGGTCCTTAATGGCACAGCTACTTGAGAAAGAAGCCGAACGCCTGCAAGAAACAATAGAAAAATATCCTGATGCTGAAGAATTGGTTAAGATGTGCCAAGAAGATCTAGACTTCATTAAGCGCATAATTCCTCAACTTAATCATAGAAATTCTCTTCCTCTTAAACAATTAGATCTTAATAAGCTGCCACTAGGCTTATGGAGGAAGAAATAGACTTGACCCCAGGGGGATAGGCCGAGGGAGGGGGTGATATTGATGCCAAAGCGGAGTGAAGGTGATTGGGAACAAGCCTATAAAGATTTGAAATATTTTGTAGTTCATAATCTCGAAGGTGAAGCTCTTGCAAAAGTGAGAGATGAGATTCAAGTTATCGAGAATCATGAGCCAATTAAGGCAAAGGTCCAGGAGAAAGAAAAGAACTTTGTTATGCGTTGCATTAAGTCTGAAATTAATTTTATTTTGGATTCATATGAAAAATGGATAGATAAAACTTCACATGGGTCAGAGATTTTGCGTTCGGAAAAAGAGAGTGTGCTCTCAGGTATTAGTTCAGCTATTCATTATGTGGGTTATAAAAATGAATCCAATATTATTAGTGATATTGTAAAAAAATTGATTTATAAGGATTTGCCTGCGGCGAGGGAACTGCTTGAAAAGCTGATGGACAAAGAATAAAAGCATCCCGGAGAGGGAGAAAAAGTCGGTCCCCGGGGAGGTGGGGACCGGGAAGGGGAGGTAAGAGATAGGGCTTCAACATATTTGATACTACTCCATGATCCTGCAAATAAAAACCCGGCAAAAGTTCGCAAGATGTGAAAGGAGGTGAAGGCATGTTCGCACTAGCAGAGGTGATACGTGACGAAGTAGCCAGATGTGATATGAC
Organism: Candidatus Formimonas warabiya; assembly: GCF_002777255.1. Lineage (GTDB taxonomy): Bacteria > Bacillota > Dehalobacteriia > Dehalobacteriales > Dehalobacteriaceae > Formimonas > Formimonas warabiya. The sequence continues at coordinate 969,074 of NZ_CP017634.1, forward strand.
ATTCCGGCAATTGGCCAGCAAAGTATCCGTGGCGCCAAGTACCTTAAGCCAGTACGTTACCGGCGAGAGGCCAATCCCACGGGAAACCGAGGCCAGCATCATAGAGAAACTGAATAGCCCGCGGATGTCCGAAGAAAGGTGCTCCCTATGTCGCGGCAATCTTTTCCCAACACGGTATTTGGACAACATTGATGACCACCCAGTGGTTGCTTTAAACAAGGTGATCGGGGAAGCATCGGAATTTATTAAAACCGCTAATATTGCGCGGGATGCCCTGATTAACAAGAAACAGGGAGTTTGTTTGGATAAGTCTGTTGAGGATGTTGTCAGGTCCATGGAGGATGAAGCGGCAGATCTCATTACCGGGGCCAAGACCGTGCTTATTAAGATGCAGGAGTGGTTCGGCCGGCCGGTTATCGAGACAATGAACAGGCACATTGAAAAGCTGGAGAAAAGCGGATACTGCAGCAAAAGAATGGTCAATGAAGGGAGGTAAACTGATGTTTATAAACATAACAAAAGAAAAAGACGGCCATGTTGAGCCGCCAGTAAATAAAAATCTCCAATCCCATTATAGCAGACCTATATTGGACAAATCAACTAAAATCGGGGACCTGGTTTTGGCCCGGGAGGAATCATACGGATCCTATGTCTGCCAAGTCGAGAAGATCATCCCCGGGGGATTCATTGAGGTGACGGTGTTGTCCGTTGAAGAGTACCCGAGTCAGCATGCAATTTTCTGGAGAGAAAAAATATCTCCCCGAAAGCCTCACGGCTTTCGTTCCCAAAAACGTTTCCACAATTATGAACCATATCTTGGGGCTACACCGGATTATCGGCAGTCATTGCTGAAGGCTATTGACACTGCCATGTTTCTGGCCGGGATCCGAGGTGATCGCGAGGAGCTCGAGGTCCTGCAAAGCCATCGGGATGAATTGATCCCCCGAGCGATAGCTTGAATAAAAAAAATAGTGAGGTGTAGAAAAAATGACAGAGCCTTTACAGGTTCAAAAAATAGGTGCTGCCGCGGTTGAACTTAATTCCGGAAGCATCCGGGAAATGGAAGCCAGGTTGGCGGAGATAGAGGCGAAATTGAAACTTTCTCAAGATTTTTTTAAACGGGTCATGGAGAAAGATACCGATTACGGTATTATCCCTGGAACAAAAAAACCTTCACTTCTTCAGCCTGGGGCGGACAAGCTGAACTCTCTTTATGGGTTTGCGAAAACGATTGTAGATAAAATGGAGAGCAAAGATTATGCTACCGGCCATTATGATGTCAGCGTAAAAGTCAGGCTGGTTCATAAAGCTACCGGCATAACCGCTGGAGAAGGTGAGGGCTCAGCCTGCACCAGAGAATCAAAATACCGATATCGCTGGGTTTATGAAAAAGATTTACCTAAGAGCCTGGATAAAGATTCCCTAGTTTCTAAAGATATGGAAGGACAGTACGGCCCCTTTAAGCTCTATCGCATTGAAAATGAGGATCTTTTTTCCCAGTGGAACACCGTCTTGAAAATGGCCATTAAGCGGGCTTACGTGGGAGCCACTCTGGCATCAACTGGGCTAAGCAGCATTTTTACTTATGCAGAAAATGAACTGGATGCCTGGATCGATGGGGAGCCCGGAGACGGTCAGGAAGGCCAGGATGGTCAGAAAAAACAGGGACAAGCCCCAGGCCAGAAAAACCAGCAGCCCCGTGGTCAAAACCAAAACCAAAATCGGTCTGGGCCCGGTTCAAGCAATAACCGGGGCGGCAACGCAAATGTTGCCTCAGAAAAACAAATAAAAGCCATTTTTGCTATCGGAAAGAGCAAAGGGCTTTCCCAGGAGGATGTAAAGCAATTGGCTCTGGTACAAGTCGGGAAAGAACCAAACAATGGCATGAGCTCCCAGGAAGCAAGCAACCTTATCGGTTTTATGCAAAGTGCTTCTCCGGAAGAACTTCAGGATTTGCTTCGTGGAGGCGAAGATTATTCAGGGTATGACGATGATAATCTTCCTGAAGACCTATTCCCTGACCAGGGAGGAAACTACTAATGAAAATTGCCCATATCGGTGATATCCATTGGGGCCTGAATTATCCGGGCCCCACCCCGCAGTCAAGATTCAATGATATCTGCACTATTATGAATTGGTCCGCCGATCGGATTATAGAGGAAGGATGCGAGCTTGTTCTAATGGCTGGGGACGCCTTTAAAGATGCCCGTGTCTTTATCGACCGGGCGAGTATTGAGATTAAGGCTTTTGCTGATTGGCTCAGAAGACTAACTTCCGCTGGCATCGATGTGATTGTGATCAGCGGAACCCCGTCTCATGATGCGGTGGCAGCCTATGAGATCATAAAAGAAATGTTAATTCTGGGTGTTAAGATTCATACTGTACCGGCAGTGGAGACTTTCAATAATGTATCTATTGTCTGCCTTCCAGGGATGAATCGTTCCGGCATTCTTACGGAAGAAGAATGCCGGGGACTGGCCCCCCATGTGGTCCATCAAATAATGACGGATCGAATCACTGAAACCTGCCAATCCCTACGTAACTTGTGTGGATATGAGCCTCGCATTCTAATGGGACATCTAACTTTTGACATGGCTGAAAAGGGCTTTGAGGATGTTCTGATGCAGCATGAGCCGGTCTTAACCCGGGAGGCAACAGAAGGGTTTGACCTTGTCCTGCTGGGGCATATTCATCGACCTCAACGGAATGAGAATGTCTTTTATTGTGGCAGCCCAGAAAGGCTCAGCTTTAATGATGAGCATATCACCCCAGGGTTTTGGATCCATGAAGTTGGAGGTAGTTCTAGATTTATTGAAACACCAGCACGGCAGTTTTATACAGCTCAATGGAATGAAAGAGATGTTGAGAGGTACCTCGACGGCAATAATTTAAGCTTTGTGTTTGATGGCGCCATTACCCGTATCCATTATACCTGCTCTGAGGAATTGAATAGACGTCTCAACCGTAAAGCATTGGAAAAGGATCTTTATGATGCCGGCGCCTTTTTTGTCCAAGAAATCAAAGCAGATATCCAGCGTACAGACCGGGCCCGGGATCAGGAAGTCACCGAATCCTTAGGGCCGGTGGAAACCGTGGGTAAATGGGCTGTGAACCAGAACATAGCCCAATCAGAAATCGAGGCACTGCAAAGAATGACAGCCAGCCTCATCGAGGAGGTGTCAGCATGATCCCCTTGAGAATTGAAGCAACCAATATTGGGGCGGTACCCCATGTAGATATTGACCTTTCCAACATCAACCTAGCCTCTATTTGCGGCCCCAACGGGGTGGGGAAGAGCACCATTTTCACTATTGCCCCAGTATTTGCTCTGTTCGGAGAAACCAAGAATAGCTGCGGAATGGACAACATGGTCCGGCTAGGAACCCAGGAGATGGACTCAACTTTAGAATTCGAACACCGCGGGGAGATATACCGAGTGATCCGGACCCGGTCCACCAAGGGCAAAGGGAAGACTACTCTGGAGCTTCAGAGGTTGATCGAAGATCCGGAACTGAGTGCCAGGAAGTGGGATAGCCTATCAGGTACAACTACCTGGGAAACAGAGGATAAAATCAAGGAACTTTTGAATCTGGACGCAGAGACATTTCTGGCCAGTAGCATGATCCTCCAGGGAAAGGCCAATGAATTCACTTCCAAGCCTGCTGGCCAGAGAAAGGCTATCCTGGCCCAGATCCTGGGACTTGAAATCTATGACCGCCTCCTTGAAAAGGCTAAGGAGAAGGAGCGGGCTGTAAACATCGAATTGGAAAAGGCTAAAGCAAAACTCTCTGAATTGGATACCAGGCTGGTTGCTAAACCCGCCGTAGAATCAGAACGCGCCGTTTGCCTCGATGAAATCTCAAGGATAGAAGCAGAGATTCAATCAAAAGAGTCAGAACTGCGGCAAGCCCGGGACAGAGTCCGTCAACTAGAAATCAAGCAGCAACGTGCAAGAGAACTCGACCGACAGATCGATACCCTCTGGACTGAGATTGAGCAGAAGGAAAGCGAGAAGTCGGAGCATGGGGATAAGCTGGTCCGGGCGCAAAAGATTCTGGATTCTGAAGCTCAGATTCTTTCAAAATCGAATGAACATGAACAGGTTAAGCAGCGTATTACTGTATTGCAAACCAAGCAACCCCGCCTTTCTGAATTAGACATCCAGGAACGACAGATCCGGGGGGAATTGGTAAAAATAGAAAGCCAATTGACTACCACTTCCCAGCAGGTTACAAAGACCGAAACAATACTTGCATGCCAGTCAGAGCTTGAACAAGCTGTCAATGAATTCAATCTGTTAGGCGCGGATATTGAAAGACTGGACAAGTTGGCTGAAACTTTCCGCATCCAAGAACTTAATGCTATTCAGAAAAAAGCCGCATGGGAGAAAAAGGATACGGAAATAGAAAACCGAGCAAAGGAATTAAATGATCAAATCTCAGGACTCAAAAAAAAGGTTGAAATGCTCGGCAATAGCGGCTGCATCAATCCGGAGAATGCTCAGTGCAGATTCCTGGCCGACGCTCAGGATGCAAAGAAGAAGCTTCCCGATCTGGAAAAAGAACTGGCGAGTATCGATGGGTCCCAGATCCAACCGTATTGGGAAGAATACCAGAATGCAAAAAGATCCGTGGAAGAACTGAAATATGACCCGCTGCAACACAAGCAAAGTAAAGAAAGGCTGAATTTCCTCAGGCCGAAGGTGGAACAGGCGGCCCAGTTAGATTCTAAACAGGAACTCCTCCAAAACCTGAAACAGCAGAAATCACAGGCTGAAGAGCAAAAAGGACAGATATTGGATCGCATTAAGGGCTTTCAGGCCGAGAGGATCAAATTGGTCGAGGAATTAAAGCCACTAACGGAACTGGAAGCCAGACTTCCTAAGCTTGCCCAATGGGCTCAAGTCAAGGACCAGCTTCCTGCAGCCCGGGGAATGGTCGCAGTGACCAATGAGACGATCGCCAAATTGAAAACTGAGATTGAGCTGAAGCGAAAGACCGCATACCAGCTAGGGAATGAGAAGAATGAGATTGACCGTTGGGTGGACAATCTTCCTACAGAGCTAGGTGGTATCGCTGATTTAGAAGAAAATCTGGGAACGTTGCGCAAAGAACTGACTGACTATAGTACCAGGGCCGGAGTGATCGACGCCCAATTGAAATCATTAGAAAAAGACGAAGAGGAGCGCCGGCAGATTAAAGATCAGATCATCCCCCTTGCAAAAGACCTGGTGCGGTGGCAAACACTGGTGAAGGCTTACGGCCGGGACGGGATCCCCGCCCTGATCATTGAGAATGCGGTCCCCGAGCTAGAGCGTATCGCCAACGAGATCCTGGGGCAGATGTCCAAGGGTGAGCATTCTCTGCGATTTGAAACCCAGCGTGACCTGAAAAGCAGGGCGGGTGTAAAGGAAACCCTGGATATTATCGTATCAGATTGGATCGGGGACAGGCCTTATGAAACTTTCAGTGGCGGGGAGCAGCTGCGCATTGACTTTGCAATTCGGTTTGCCCTTGCGGAGCTGCTAGCCAGGCGAGCCGGCTCCCGGGTGGAATGGCTGACGATCGATGAAGGATTAGGAAGTCAGGATGCAGTACACAGGGGTCTGGTCCTGGAGGCAATCAAGAGCGTGGCAGACCGATTTAGAAAGGTCTTGGTTATTACCCACATTGAGGAGGCTCAGGCGGTTTTTGAACAGCAAATCTATTTGGAACCTGGGGAAGATGGGGTAAGAGTAAAGCTTGCTGCATAAATTTTTTTACCCCTCAGCGGAAAAATTTAACTCTGTTACCAAGAAGGAGGTTAAAAACGATGACGGCCATTTTAGAAATGGAGATGCCGATCACTTGCTGCGATTGTAAACTGTCCTGGTATGAGTCCGGTGATGATGGTGAGGTTCTAATATGTGTGCCTTTGTTATCGGATTCGGAAGCTGATCTTGTAGAAGGAACTTTTTTATCGCGCCGTCCGGATTGCCCATTACGAGCCGTTTAGTCAGGGCGATTACCGATTATGGATAAATTAACGCTTTGAACCCAATGAAGAGGCTCCGCCCGATGATGTAATGGGATACGCATAAGGCGTTAACTGGTCGGACGGAGGGCGGGGCGATTAAGAAAATAAATGAAAATGATTAGTGAAAAAACGATTATTTGAAAACCGAATGCGCGCAGCCGGAAGCCGGGGCCGACCAGCCGGGGACCGGTTAATGTAAAGGAGATGAGAATCTTGGGTAAAAAGCCTAAAGGTAGTTTTAAAGATTCGAGAGGAAAATTGTTTGTTGATTGTGCTGAATGTAAGCGAGGCGGCAATGGCGATGACGCAGACAAGTGTTCATCAGGATGGAATAAAAAAAGAATTAACAATGGCGGCTGTTTCTGCGGTGATCTAATGGAGAAGTTTGAGATTTAGGGGGCAAATATCATGACCAGATGCAGACGATGCCACCGGCGCCTGAAGGATCCTGTATCAATCGAGCGGGAACTCGGGCCCAGTTGCTACAAAAAGGTAGGGAAGCCCCCAATAATCAAGCAGTTAGAATTGTTTTTTGAAACTGATCAGAAGAGGGAGGTGCCAAATGCGTAAACTTTTTGTCGTGTTTTTGATCATACTCATCTTATTTTTTATCGTTCCTGGGGTGATCGATTCTTATGCACGGGTCCAGCCCGAGCGGCCCCAGCGGTATACCATGCATGTGGTCAGGCCTGGAGATTGCTTCTGGAACCTGTCTGAGGCATATATGCCGAAGGTTGATCCCAGGATCGGGGTGAGGTGGATTCAGGAGGCGAATGGGCTTGAGGATGAGCCGGGATACGTGATGCAGCCGGGCGACCGCCTAAATGTTCCGGATGAGGATGGGGAATTAGCAGAGCCATATGGGCAGGATTAGATTTATATAACGTGTTGGCGGAGTGATTCTATGAACTACATAAAAGAAATCAATGCCTTTTACGATTGGCTCGAAACCAACTCTATATCTGACTCCTGTATTGTCTTATGGCATGCCTTAATGCACATATGCAATAAAGCAGGATGGGTAACGGAGTTCGCAGTAGCTATATCCACCCTTGAAACCAAAACTGGGTTGAAGAAAGACGCGATTATAAGGGCGCGTCAAAGGCTGCAACAATCTGGAAGAATAATATTTAAAAGTAGATCAGGCCAGCAGTCAGCACTCTACATAATCATTCCGTTCGAAATTAATTGCGTCGTTTTAAACGACACTAACTACGACACTAACTGCAACGCAAACCGCGCACAAAGTGCAACACAAACCACAACACAAACCGCGTCCATTATTAAACTAAACGATATTATTACTACTCCTACTATCCCCGCATGTGAGGAATTCAATATTTTTAAATTCATCGAAAGGGAGTTAGGGTATCCGCTTAGTTCCACACAGATGGACATGATCATGAAGTGGCAGGGAAATAATTCCGACGAACTAATCAAGTGCGCGGTAGCGGAGGCACTGGCACAAAACGTCAGGACATTTGCCTATATTGACAAAATTATTTTGTCCTGGGAAACAAGTGGGATAAAAACTATTCAGCAGGTATCTGCAGCCAAAGAAGAATTCCAGAAAAGGCGTGAAAAATCTCGGGATAAAAAGGGGAGGAGAGGGCAAATAGCCGAACCCAAGAAGGAAGAAAAAGGAAAATATAATTGGCTATATGAAAATCTTAAGTAGATGGATTTGGAGGGATAAAAAATATGAAAAATGGTCTTGATGATTTACAGAATCATTTATTTGCCCAGCTGGAGCGGCTTGGTGATGAGGACCTGAAAGGGGACGATCTCTCGGAAGAAATTAATAGGGCAAAGGCTATTTCCGATATTGCAACGCAAGTAATAGCAAACAGCAATTTGGTGCTGAAAGCAATGACATTTACAAAGGAGTATGGCATTGGGGGAAATGAAAGTAAAAAAATGCCTACAATGCTGAAGGAGTTATTTTTGAAGGAGTAGAGGATGATCGTGAAAAACTATCCGGAAGAAGTAAAGGCTTTTATCGCTCAAAACGTAAAAGGAATGACGCTAAAAACCCTGATTGAGCTTGTTAATGCGAAATTCGGCATGGATTTCACAGAAAGTAAAATGAAGTCGTATAAGACAAATCATGGACTAAAAAGTGGAATTGGACAAGGTGTTCCGGCCGGACTGCCTACAAAGCTGTATCCCGAAGAAGTCCGGAAGTTTATCAACGATCATTATATCGGGGTTGGTCATCAGGGGATGGCAGATCTGCTGAATAAGATGTTTGGAACGAACTATACCAAGGATCAGATGAAAGCCTATTATGCTAGATTCAAGCTCGACAGTGGTTTAAAAGGATACTTCCAGAAGGGACGTAATCCCTGGAACAAAGGAAAAAAAGGTACTGGTGGATGGGAACCCACTCAATTCAAAAAGGGGCACACACCAACTAATTACAGGCCGGTTGGATCTGAACGGATTAATGTTGATGGCTATATAGAGATAAAGATTGCTGATCCAAACAAGTGGAGACCAAAACACCAAGTAGTATGGGAACAAACAAACGGTCCAATTCCAAAAGGCCATACCATCATTTTTGGCGACGGAAACAAGCAAAATTTAGAACCCAATAACCTTATTCTTGTTTCCCGGAAGCAGCTCGTAAGGTTAAATAAGCATAATTTGATTCAAAACGATGCTAATCTAACAAGAACAGCGATAGTGATTGCTGATATTTATAACAAAATTGGAGAAAGAAAGCGGAAAAATAAAATACGTTAGCGGAGGTGTAAAAAAATGCCTCGGAAGAACTGCAATGCCCGCCTACGTGAGCGGGGGAAAAAGATAAAAGCACAGCCGAATTTCCGGATTGAGGTTGACATTCCCTCCAGGCCGTGGCGGCTTATAAACGATTTTAGACCGGGAGTGATAGTGGCTGAGGCCAGAATTGAAAATTCTACTCTAAAATTGGACAAGGTGGTGTGAAAAATGTTTGATAAGGCAGTAGCTAAGATAAAGTCCGAAATGGACCAGAATAAAAATAATTCTTATATCCAGGTGGTCGGGGGATTCCTGCTGCAGCACCTGAACGAAAACCTGGGCGCTGCGGAGAAGATCATGCAGGAGGGCAAGACCATCGCGAAGAGCCTGGATTCCATGAGGAACGAAGCGTCAAAGAAGAAGGTCGGGAATTGCGCAATGTTTACACCAACAGAAGGATTTAATATTGTGCTGAAATATTTTAATATCGCCGGCACGCCTTCTCCTGATCCAGCTCCAGCAGCTACCACAACTCCTGCTCCTGAGCCGGTAAAAGAGGAGATTGGCTTTAGTCTCTGCTTGGAAGACTTATTGTAGGAGGGAAGGCAGATGCTGATCAAAAAAGAGTTAGAACAAATCCCTGTCCAGGCTTTCCCTGTTCTGCCCGTAAAAGGCAAGCGGGACAAATACGCGGCTGCTGTCCAGGTGATTAGCATGGAAAAGTGCGGAAATATCCTCGTCATTGACGTCTTCAGACGCGAGGGACAATTCCTGGCCATGCGGTTTTTCTCGGACGGAAACACATTTTTAGTCTCTAATGAGCGGCCAGGCAAGGGCTGGGAAAAACGGATGCCGAGCGCTGTACTGGAGGGTGTCTGCTCGTACGGATGGGACATAGACGCCGCGGCCGCCGACATACAGCTTGCCAACAGCGTGCTTAAAAATAAGCAGGTCTCTTGGCATTACGTCCGCGGAATCAGGGGCGAAATGGACGCCTTCGTCGGAGGAATCAACGAGAAAAAACGGGAGCAGTCCATGGAGCGTAAGTACGGCAAGATGAAGGAACATTTTGCAATGTTCCCGGACTACCCGGCAGACCTGCCTGAATTTTGCGAGACGCAAGTGTTTAAAAACACTGTCGTTTTTCTGGACAAAGTCCAAAAAACCACAAGAAAGGCGGTTTGCGGCCACTGCGGACACAAATATTCAGTGGCGAAAGAAATTAAGCCGGGCCAAAGCGGATCCTGCCCGAAGTGCAAAATGCCCGCGAAGTACCGCGCAAGCTGGGCAAAAGGCCTGTACAGGGAAAAGGCGAAAATCTGCATCACTCACAAGGTCAATAATCAGTTGCTGGTTCGCTGGGCGAATGTGGAGCGCATTTTCCCAAAGCAAAAATACCAGTATTCTTTCTGGGACTTTTACCGGAATCTGCATCTGTGGGAGCAGAGGAAACCGGTTTTGTACGCCTATGACTACAAGCCGATAATGCAATGGGGTGAAAACTGGTATCGCCAGAAAAACGGCTCAACACACCAAAACCCGGCGTACATCTACACGAATAACCTCCGGGAAGTTTTCGGCGAGTCATATTACCACGTTGACCTGCAGGCAGGACTGCAGAACACCGGCCAGCTGCCATTTAGCAGACTGCTCGACAACCTGGAAAACATCCCTGCGGCCGAATATCTATTTAAGATGGGCCTGACCGCCTTGGCGGCCGCCTACATGGGCGAGGAGAAGCTTGGCCAAAAAGCAGGTTTTGCCGAGGTGCTGGGCGTCAGCAAGCAGTATCTGCCCATGTATCAAAAATTTAACATCGAACCGCTGGAGCACAAGATTATCCGGGCGTCGAGGACCTGGGTGAGCGAAAAAAATTTCCTGAAATTCCGAGCCCTGGCACCTGACCCCTGGGATTATGGCTATATTGCGGGATACTTAGAAAAGATGTCCTTTGAGCGCTTCGCCAACTACTTCACAAAGCAAAAAGAACTGAACGGCAAGCAAAATCTCCACTACAGCCTGATGCTCTACCGGGACTATCTTGATATGTCGGACGCGCTGAAAGTGGACATGTCGCATAAATCCGTCCGTTTCCCGAGCAATATTCAAGCGGCCCATGACCAGATCCTGCCCCGGTTTAATCAGATGAAGCATAAGGTTGAGGATGAGAAGTTTAAACTGGCTGTTGAAAAGCTCTATTCCGGGATGAAAGATTACGCAAAGGGAGATTATTGTATCGTATTCCCGGCGCTCCGGAGCGATCTAATAACAGAAGGCCAATCCTTAAAACATTGCGTCGGCGGGCAGCGGTATGCCGATAACCACATGGCCGGTACTCAGATGATTTTCTTCGTCAGGCGGGCCCAGGAGCCAGGCAAGCCCTTCTTCACGATGGAAATTGACATGAAGGAACTGAAAATATTACAACTGCATGGCTACAACCACCGCGCAGCGCCGCCGGATGTGAAGAAATTCGCCCAAGAATTTTTAAGGACATTGCCCAGAAGGGAAATTAACAGGGTCCGGGTAACAATCCCGGCATAAAGGAAGGAGAATAAAGATGGAAGCACCTGCTATTTATAGAACGCCCGAGCTTATCGCGGCCGAAATTAATAATATCAAACGCCAAACCCGGACCATGCTTCTATATAACAGCATCGAGATAGGCCGGCGTCTTTACGAGGCCAAGAATTATATCCCCCATGGTGAATGGGGCAAGTGGCTCCAGGAGTCTGTGGAATATTCCCAAAGCACGGCCAATAATCTAATGCGGATCTTTGAGGAATATGGCGCCGACCAACTTAGCCTTTTTGACAACAATGCAAAATCCCAAGCGCTTGGGATTTTGAGCTACACGCAAGCAGTCGCCCTCTTGGGGATCCCCCAGGAGGAGCGGGAACAGTTCATCGAGGATCATGATGTCGATAATATGTCCTCGCGGGAGCTGCAGGCGGCGATTAAGGAGCGGGATAAAGCACTGAAAGAAAAACAAAAGCTGGAGAAGACGGTTGCAAACATCGGAGATACCGTCACTCAAATCTCCAAGGAGAGGGACAAGCTTCGCGATGAAGCGTCCCAGCTTCGATCTGATATGCGAGTGACCAACGATGTGCTGAAAGAGAAGCAGGATACTGTTAAGACGCTTGGGGATGTATTGAAAGCAGAGAGGGAGCAATCCAAGGCTGAGATGGAGAAATTATCAAAACTTTTAGATGAGGCAAGAAAGAACGGATCCTCGGATGAGAAGGTAAAACAGCTCGAGGAAGAGCTTAAGGTAGCTCAGAGGCAGATTGATGTCCTGAACGATGAACTGAAAAAACCGGTTGAGCTGGAGCCGGCCGTTGTGGAAAAGATTCCGGAAGAGGTTGAGAAAGAGCTGGAGGAGCTCCGGAAGAAAGCGGCCCAACAGAACCCGGCTGCAATCAAGTTTAAAGTGATCTTTGACGGGCTAGTGAAGAACTTTCAGGAACTACTGGCTACACTGGCTGAAATCGGGAAAGCGGATCCGGAGGCCCATGAGAAGTACAAGAACGCGGTGGCAGTGCTGATCGGAAAGATGGGGGAGCGGCTATGAGCAAAATCATCGTTTCAGTAAATCCTATTCTAGATTATTCTGTTCGCGAATTGTGCAAGAAGCCATATTACAGTCATCCAAACGGATGCCCGAATTTTAATAAAAAACAAGGTTGCCCTCCACAAGTTAAATATTTTGATCAGATATTTGATATAACAAAACCTATTTATGCGATATGCAATGTATTTAGTTTTTTAGAACATGTAAAAAGAATGAGGCGCCTCCATCCTGAATGGTCAGATCACCAATTAAAATGTTGCCTATACTGGCAGGGCACGGCTAGAAAACAGCTTAGAAGCCATGTGGCGGAATTTACAAAAGAGCATAATGGACATTTTGTTACATATTGCCCTGAGGGCATGGGAGTTAATGTGACCGAAACATTGAAAAACGTTGGGATTTTTCTTGAGTGGCCACCCGTATATGTGTCTTATCAAGTGGCTCTAGCTGGTATTATGGTTCAGAAAGGCGGCAAATGCGATGGCAAGAACGTCAAGACAGGCTGAAGCGGCTGCACCTAAAAGGCAATATGCTCTTCCGGATGTCTATGAGAGAAAATTACCCCGGGTAATGGGCAGATTGAAAGCGGCGGAGGACTTCGACTTCAACTGGGGGCGCTTTGATGCCTGGATTCAATTCCGGTATCAAGAGAACTTTTACCGGTTTGAGTATTCCATTCAAAAGAGTAAGGAACGGAATAAAGAAAACCCGATTGTCAAAGAACTCCATTATGGATCGGATTGTTTTGCGGTATTAGTGCTCCAACTAGAGGCCCTGGCCGGCATGGTGGAAAAAGGAATCTATGACCTGTCAGTTTGGGTGTCGGGTATGAAATACCTGCCGCCAGCAGTTGAGATCCCTAGTTTCTTTCGTGCTCTCGGGTTTGACCGGATCCCGGAGAGCTGCGAAAAAGTTAATATCCAGTACAAGCAGAAGGCCAAGATGTTGCACCCGGATGCCGGTGGAGATACGGCAGACTTTGAAATACTTACCCGGGCGAAAGAGCAATGTCTGCAATATTTGGGGAAAGGGGAGCGGAGTCATGGGTAAATGGATTGGAATCGGCCTACTGATCGCCTATGCTTTGTTCTTTATGGTTACTACTTACTATTTTGCAGATCAGGCACTCCGGTATAAGAAGGAGAATGAGAGGCTAAAAAAATTATGCAGCCGGTGAGAGCGAAGCCTAAGAATCGGAAATATGCCAATAAGGGAGCCATTTTCGAGCGAGAAATAAGGATGTCCAATGCGGGTTATGAAACCCGGGGCATCGCCCTGGTCCAGAAAATCAGCACTCCCTGGAATGTGGTCCGAGACGGTCCAAGGATCGTCTCGGCCTTCCCGGAGGAAAAGTCAACCCTGGATTTCAGGGGTACGGTCCGGGGCGGTACGTCAATTAGTTTTGATTGTAAGGAGTCGGAGGATGAACGAGGCCTCCCCTTGAAACACATCGAGCCTCACCAAATAGACTACATCCGGAAAGCCCTCCAGGTCGGAGAGATCAGTTTCATTCTCTGCTACATGAAACTATTGGACAAGCGGTACTTCATCCCGGGAGCAACGGTCCTAGAGCGCTGGGATGCTTGGCAACAGAATAAGGGGAAGCGGGGGTTCAATTACATCGATGTGGCGGATATGATTGAGGTCCGGTCCCGGAATGGAATAGTGTTGGATTATCTGGCTGGGCTGGAGGTTGGATGATGAATAGAAAAGGCCAAGCAAATTATGAAACATTTCCTTATCTGACAGACGAAAATGGAAACAACCTTTGCCGTACATGCAGAAAGCCTCTCAATTCAAAAAGGAAGACATTTTGCAATCAGCGATGTATACGAGATTTTTTTATGAAAACAGACTGGAAGAGAGTCCAAAAAGTGATTTATGCCCGCGATGGCGGGATATGCATGAAATGCGGGAAGGAAGTCAGTAAAGATAACTTCCATGTTGATCATATTGTTCCAGTCTCAAAAGGTGGAGATGAATGGGATTTAGAGAATTTGGAGCTTTCTTGCCCAGAATGTAATTTAAAGAAAGGTGCTAAGGAGGATTGTTAGGTGATGATGAAGCAACTGCTTAAAGCTAAAGACGACATACGCTTGGATGATTTCCTGAAAATAAAACTCAGCTCACTGGTACGGGTGCCCGTTATTGTAATTTATAAGAACCAGAAAGATTATCCAGACAAATATGTGGCCAGACTCTGGGATATAAAAAATAAGCCCACTCACTACGCAGTGGTCAAGGACACTCTGGAAGAAGTGAGAGAGGCCATACCTTCTGGTATGTGCCGGATGGGGCCATCATCAAAAGATGATCCCGTGATTGTGGAAACCTGGGCATAAGGGGGGAGTGTCAGATGACAAAAAAGATGCAATCGGTAATCATCTCTGAGCTGGACCGGCGGGGAATCAGATACGGGATCGATTCCACCGGCGCCCTTTTCTTCGAGGACGAGGATGACCGGGAGAGAGGGATGAAGATTATTGCCGGCATTATGGGGAGGCGGTAACTGTGGAGAAGATAGTGGAGGCCCGGGGCGAATATGTTACGATCGGGGATCTAGCACTGCAGCTGGGGACAAGCCGGAAGAGGATCGGGCAAATAGTAAGGGCCAATAAAATTGAGATTGCCAAAAAAAGAGTTCAGGCACCAAAAGGGGAATTCTACTATGCAAAAGCGGTTTCAGATACCTCTGTGATACAGATCCAGGAACTGCTTCAAAAATTTAATCCTCCGAAAGACAAAAGGCAAAAGAAAGGGAAAATAGAAGAGGTTCCCGCTGATGTCTCTTATGGAGAAGGAATAATTATCAGCCAGGATTTTAAAACTGGCCAAACCTGGGGGCAGGGGATCCGGGCTTGGTGGGAAAGAGAACGGGTGGAGAGGTTGATGATAGTCTAAAAGAGGATAACCAAGGGGAGGTGGGTCTCAAGATGGGGAAATCAAGCGTAAAGGTTCAAGAGATAGCAAAAGCTGCTGCACGGGAAGCCTTAAAACTTCAGAGGGATGAGGAGCGGCAGAGAATCCGGAAGAATCGTTTTCACAATACAGAATTACTTTTAAAGAATTATATGAGCCTAATGGACCATTATGAGAACGCCCAAGATAAGGCATCAGAGGAATTATTGGAATCGCTGGGATGCGATGATATGGATCCGGATGATGTGATAATCCAATCCATTAAGCGTAGCCGGGTCCGCACTCGAATCATGATCAACCATATTGAGACTTACATGGAGGTCTTAAGATTCCGATTGAAAAGTAGAAGCCAAGAAGAAAAGTATGAAGTAATATACCGGTTGTATTTAGACCGAGCAAGGAGAGACATCTCATGGGGAGAGAAGGTACAAATTATTGCAGAGGAACTACACTGCAGTACAGACTCGGTAAGGCGATGGAAAAATGAAATGGTAGACGAATTGAGCATACTTTTATTTGGTATAGATGGCTTAAAGCTAGAGATGTAGCGGGTTTTCAGGTTTGCAAAAATCTTGCAAAAAAGCTGCAATTTACATGCAAAATCGTCCATGGTAAAATTGTATCGTAAAATGTTGTCAGGAAAAATAATAAAAGAAGGGGGAGTTGCAGCCGCAGGTGTGCTCCCCCGCGTGATGAAAAAACCGCACGGTGACCCCGGAGCGGTTTTTATGTCTCCAAAAAACCAGCTAAAAATCGGCTAAAAATCGACTAAAATACTTGAACCAATAGGAATTCACTTCTCATTACCGAACCATTCTTGTGAAAGGAAGTGAATTTTATGGAAAAGAAGTCTGGAATTGTTGGTTGGGACTGCTGGGTTGATTTTATTGATCCCAATACAAATGCAGAAAAAGGAAAAGTTTTGAGGGTTGAAGAACATGGGATTATTATCTTTGATAGGTATAATCATCGTCAATTTATTCCATGGTGCCAAATAAAAGGCATTGTTGAGCGGACATAACGTAAAAATTTAAACTATTTAGAGCCTCTGGGCTCTTTTCTTTTTGCCAGAAAAGGAAGTGAGGCCATGTGCACAGATTTAATTCTATATGAGGTAACGGTTTTGAAAGCTCATAACAGCACCCGGGGCATCAAGAAAGCGCCAGGTGAGAAGTATTACTGTCTTGGAACAAACCCCGTTGAGGTAAAAGATTTGGTGGAGATCCATGACCGAATTCCCGGTATAAAGTTTGTCCTAAGTGTAAGGCCGGTGAGTCCGGAGGAGTATTTTGATCATAGTAAATTAATATCATAGAAGGAAATTCTCTCCTTTTGACGAAATGTGAAAGCTTAAAGGAGGCGTTAATTTGGAAGTAATTTGGGAAATATTAAAGAATACCATAATACCGGCTATTTTTGGCGTAATGGGATATGTTTTTAAACAAAAATATGATGAAGGATCAAAGATAAAGACAAGCGCTAGGTTATTAATATACGATATTAATCGAACGACGGAAATACTCAGATCTTTTTTGGATGGGGATGACCATTCGATTCCACTAGTTTCATTAACAGCTATTAATGATTGGAAGCAGTACTTTTGTGTAGTGAATACAAAGTTAGCAACGGAAACCGCAAAAAGTGTCTTTGAGTTTTATTCAAGGATTGAAAATTTGATATACATTCAAAAAGATGCTATTGGCATAATGGAACAAATTAATCCTCATTATCCAAATGATTATCTAAGACGTAGAATAATGGCACTAACCAAAGTTTTTGAAGAATATACCAAGGTAGTTCTAGAAACGCCGAGATTAGCTGATTCATTAAACAATTTAGATAGACTAACATAGTAGGAACGAATATTACTTCAACTGGAGAAGGAACATTTGTTTTTTTACGAGGTACTAAGGTGACGCCAAGAGATATTGAGTATGTCGAAGAAAAGTTGATGATTGATAAAACATTAACCGGCCAACAAAAGGTAATGGGATTAATTGGAAATTAGCTGAGCGGAGTTGGATCAATTAAACGATATTGCTACAAAAACGTTGGCAAAACAGCAAAAAATTAGAGGGAGTCTTCGGGCTCTTTTTCTTCTGAAAGGCTAGATTCTGACGACTTGCTTATAGTAAAGTGGTGTAGTAGATAACAGAAAATTATATTAAAGAAGGAGATATCTTTCTTGTGGTCGAAGTTTAAACCTTGAGGTGAGGAGGAATGTTCTCAGAAGATCCTATAAATATATGGTCCTATGTTTATTTCATTCAAGCAGGCTATGAGGGACCAATCAAAATTGGTTCATCAAACAATGTAGAGAAAAGGTTAAATAGTTTACAAACTAGTTGCCCTGATAAACTAATGGTTTTACACTTTACCACAGGTGGGCGAGCACTGGAAAAATATCTCCATAAAAAATTTGAAAAGCATGTTAAACACGGAGAATGGTTTTCTCCTGACCAAGAGATACTAGATTATATTGTTGAAATAAAGCATGAAGATGAGTTTTATGGCCGACCACTCTCCATCGTTGAATTTGCTTTGAATAATGGTTTTGAACTAAGTAAAGATGATTGGGAAGTTGCAGTATTACTAACTAGAGGTGGTATGATAAGCAGTTATAATAATGATCATATAAATTACAAACTAAAATTTTGGAAACTCTTAGATGCTTATTGGGAATATTTAAAACATATCCCGTCGAAGTTATATCACAAAAGAGAAATCACATGCTTGATTAATGAAGGGTATGGGATCGAGGATAAAGAAATAAAACGAAAGCTATGTATTCCTTTTTAACTTGTTAACACCTTAGTGATAAGGTGTTTATTTATTTCAACCCTTATCAAAACAAACTTAATACCCTGGGGGGTGGGTGATATGTAGTGGCACGTGAGCGAAATCCCAATAGAGAAAAGGCCAAAGAACTATGGACAGAACACCACGGAAATATTACAAACCGTAAAATTGCCGAACTTCTCGGGGAAAATGAAAAGGTAGTGGCCGTCTGGAAGCAGCGGGACAAATGGAATGTTGTACAACAAAAAAAAGAATGTTGTACAACAAAGAAACGCGGAGCCCCAAAAGGGAATAAAAATGCCAAGGATAACAAGGGCGGTGCTGCACCGGAGAAAAATAAGAACGCTGAAAAGCATGGTTTCTTCTCTAAGATCTTTCCTGACGATCCGGAGACGATGGATATCATTAATTCCATTGAGTTTAAAAGCCCTATTGATATTCTCTGGGAGAACATAGTTATACAATATATGGTGGACTACTTTGTCAAGACAATTTTTTGACCCTGTTTAAGGTGTATTCACACCACCTTTCGCTCCTTGATAATTGTATATAATTGTAAGTTTATTTAAAAACGTATTGGTAATTCCGTTAATTATTTCCACTGGATTAGATATTATGTCAAGGGTCGGCTTTGCCGACAGCGAAGCTGCTTGCCCTTGACATGTTGATCAGCAAGACCCTTTTGTTTCCGGTCTGTTCATAACAGACCGGTTGCCTCCCGGCGAGGGCGGGGTGGTTTGGAGGGGCAGAGCCCTTCCAGGGTTTTAAGAAGTCATTTTTTAAAGTAAACTTCTGCCGGAGTAAGTTCCTTCAATGCTTGGTGTGGCCGGTATGTGTTGTAGCTTTCAAGATATCTTCCAATACCATACCTGGCTTCTCTAGGGCTTGCATAATCATTAATATATATTTCTTGGTACTTAACAGATCTCCATAATCGTTCTGTGAAAATGTTATCTAATGCCCGGCCTCTTCCGTCCATGCTAATTTGGATGCTACTATTTATCAGCGTATCTATATATCGTCTGGATGTAAATTGGCTACCCTGATCGCTATTGGCAATTACAGGTTTTCCGATTTTTAGACCTGCTTCCAATGCGGAAAGAACAAAATCAACTTCAAGGTTATCACTTAATTCCCATGAAACCACGTAACGTGAATACCAGTCCAGAAATGCTACAAGGTAAAGCCAGCCGCGTCGTAAGCGGACATAGGTAATATCAGTTCCCCAAATATGGTTTGGATAACTGGCGGTAATATTTCTAAGTAGGTATGGATAAACCTTATGTTCATGGTTTCTTTTGCTGAGGTTAGGACCAGGATGTATTGCAACCAAGCCCATTTCACGCATATATTTTTGAACCGTTGACCGACTAACCAAGTGTCCCTCTCGTTTTAAGACCGTCGTAATACTTCTCGAACCGAAATAGGGTGATTTAGTATAAATTTCGTCAATGGCATGCTTAAGCCGAATTTCCTCTTCTGATGGTGGAACTGGTTTATAGTAAAGACTGCTCCGATTGAGAGAAAGCATTTGAGCTTGCACAAAAACGGACATTTCGGGATCGTCAAAATCTACAAGGGCAATCCGTTCACTTCTTGGCAGGGTCGATCCCAGATTTTTTTTTAAGCCAATTGAATTGGGCGGTGACCTCTCCAAGCTGGGTATACAGATCTTGCACTTGCTTTTTTAGATCTTCTTTTTCGTCATCCTTCCTGCGTCCATCTGCAAGTATCTGAGGGAGCCCTTCAATTGCTTCTTTCTTCCAACTAGACAGCTGATTTGGATGTACTTCATATTCGGCAGCAAGCTGGGATATGGATTTTTCTTCCTTTAGAATTTCCAGTACAACCTTGGCTTTAAATTCTCCTGTAAATGTTTTTCGCATACCTCATTATACACTTTAAATCAGGCTGTTTTGTTGTCTAGTTTTCTTAGTCCATTATAAAGCAGCAGCTCTATGATGTCCTTTGGGCGGAAATATCTAAATGGTTAAGTTCTTCAAAAATAAAGAACTTGCTTAAGTGGACCAAAACCCGGGTGTATATGGTTGGACATGAAGATCGATGGTTCGCTACGGCCAGGACAGCCACCCGACCTGAAAACATGCAGGGCTTCCATGAAGATTACATGCTTCTTATCGTGGATGAAGCATCAGGGGTTGCGGATCCAATCCTGGAGCCCATACTCGGTACCTTGACCGGTTATGAAAACAAGCTCTTAATGTGCGGAAACCCTACGAAGATCAGCGGGGTTTTTTATGATTCACACAATAAGGACCGGGACCTCTATAAGACCCATAAAGTATCTAGTTTAGACAGCAAACGGACCAGCAAGGAAAACATTGAGATGCTGATCCGGAAATATGGGAGAGATAGTGATGTAGTCCGGGTCCGTGTTTATGGCGAGTTTCCAAAAACTGAACCGGATACCTTGATTGCCCTTGAAGTTGTGGAGCTGGCGGCCAAGACCAGCAAAGTTAATCCGACGGGCAGTATTCTTCACCTGGGTGTGGACGTTGCCCGGTTTGGAGACGATGAGACGGTCATTGCCCCTCGTATAGGGGGGAAGGTCTTCCCCCTGCACGGTTACAATAAGCAGGATACGATGAAAACAGCCGGATGGGTGCTCAATATTGCCCGGTCTTTTCGAGAGCAAAGACCGGATATCTGGATGGTGGTAATCAAAGTTGACGATACCGGTGTTGGTGGAGGGGTAACCGATAGGCTGAATGAAGTAATTCTGGAAGATGGATTACCGTATATAGTTGTTCCTGTTAACAATGGCGGTAAGTCCGATGATGAAGAAGGTCACTTTGAGAACAAAGGAACTGAATCCTGGGTTGTAGTCAAAGAAATCCTGCAGCAGAACTTCTCAAACTTTGTGCAGGGTCAAGAAGCTCTGGTTGAACTGCCCAATGATGAAAAACTTATCAGCCAGCTGACCACAAGAAAATATCGGATGACCAGCAAAGGCCGGATTGCACTGGAGCGAAAAGAAGACATGAAGAAGCGGGGGCTGCCGTCCCCGGACCGGGCAGATGCGGTGGTATTATCGTTTATCGAAAGTGTAGTTGTCCCCCTAGACGAAATTAATAACGATTCGGCTTATGACAATGAAATTGAGTAGGTGAGAAATGTGAACCCATTAAAGCCTTTAGCCCAGAAAGTATTGAAAGATGACTTAAGTGTTATGCAGGAGAGTATTTCGAAGCTCTCTGAAGCCGTTTCCTCCCTTCAGATTGAAGAAAGAGGATGGATCAACGTATCTCAGGGCTTTGTCCCCTGGGAGATCACGGGGGAACAACGGCAGCATGTTATTGAGAAGGTCCGAGATGCTTTTAAGAAAAATCCTCTTGCCGGCCAGATAGCAGATATCAAGAAATACTTTACGATGGGGCAAGGCATTGGGTTTAAAGCTGAGGATCCGGATGTCAATGAGGTGCTTAAAAGTTTTTGGAATGATGAATCCAACAAATGGTTCCTGAGGCAAAGCCAGCTCTCCGATGACTTAGAGGTCGATGGAGAGTTTTTTATTAGGTTTTTCAAAAACGATATAACCGGCCGGGTCCAAGTCCGCTGTATTCCCGCCTGGCAGATTACTGACGTTGTAACTGACCAGGAAGATGCAGAGACTCCACTGTGGTACCGGCGGGAATGGGTGGAGCAAAAGTGGGATCCCCAAGCAAAATTATATGCTATCGTCAAATACCATATCGGTGTTGAAGCGGACTATATTCCTGCAGATGAGATCCTTCATGTTAAGGTTGGAGCTCCTTTGTACGCGAAGTTCGGGAATTCCCCTTTATACCGGACGCTGGGGTATTTGAACGCATACAAAGAATGGCTGGAAGATAGGGCCAAGCTCAATAAGGCCCGGGCTGCCTTCGCCTGGAAAAAGAAGATCAAGAATATGGGTAACAGTGTCGCTACGGCTGTCAACGGAGTTTTAAATACATTGAATAAAGCCTTTAATGGGAACGAAAAGCCGGTTCCGCCGAAAACCGGGGGTGTGATTGTCGAGAATGACGGTGTGGAGTGGACTGTCGTTAACTCCGACGTAAAGGCAGACAATGCCAGTGAAGACGGCCGTGCCATTAAACTAATGATCTGTGCCGGCTCCGGAATCTTCGAACATTACCTGGGTGATGCCAAGGTGGGGAACCTGGCCAGTACCAAAAGTATGGAGCTACCTATGATGAAGATGTTTGAATGGCGCCAGAAGCTATTTGAGATGGCAGTTTTCCTTCCGATATTCCGACGGGTAATTCGTGCCGCCGTTGAAGCGGGAGCACTCCCTGAAAAGAGCAAGGTGACCCGGCAGGAAGGTGGAAAACAAATTGAACTGGAGATCGAAACAGACCAGGTGTACATCGATATCGATTTCCCACCGCTGGTTTTGAAAGAAATCAAAGAGCTTACCGACGCCTTGGTGAAGCAGGTCCAGGAAAGGCTTAAATCCAGGCAGACAGCGGGCATGGAATTAGGTATAGAGGATTGGGAACAGGAAGTTGCTATGATCCTAGCTGAGGAGGAGGAGCTGAGAAAACGGCAGCGAGAGGATGATACAAATTCCTATCCCCCCTTTAACCCTCCCAAGGGGGATGAGGAAGAATGAGCCCTCCGGATCTTGATAAACTGGAAAAGCTCCATGGCAAATTAAACCGTAAATTGGCAGCTTGGGAAAAAAAGAAGTTAAGAGAGTTGCTTCGCACCTTCGCAGAGACTGAAGTTGAGATCAAAGCGCTTCTGGTAACGGCCGAGGGATGGGAAAAGACGCGGTTAGAATCATTACTCGCGGAAATTGACCGGATAATGGATAACATGGGGCGCGCTGCGGAAATGTGGGTTACCGGCCAGAGCGATGTTCCTCCGGAAAGTCCACTGGCGGGGTTGAGTCAATTCCCGGCTCTTTCTGGCGGGAGTGCGGCGTTTGCCTCCTTAGGGGTTACTGGATCATTTACAACGATCCATTTGCCGGTGCTCTCCTATATGCAGGATTACCAATTGGGACTCATCCGGAGGATCACCCAGGAAGTTCGGGACCAGATCAAAGAGGAATTGAAGCGAGGATATATCCAGGGTGAAAGCATTCCGGATATTGCAAAACGGCTACGGAATACAAAATTGGATAAAGGTGTCTGGCCCAGCGTAGAAAAAAGGGCCACGGTAATTGCCAGAACCGAGATCCTGAGAGCGTCCAACCAAGGAGCTCTTCATGTTTACAATCAGTATCAGGTGAAAAGAGTGATATGGTTGACGGCGAAGGACGAAAGGGTATGCAAAGTTTGCGGGCCATTGCATAAGAAGATATTCCCTATTGATCAAATTCCTTTCGGAGGACCTCCCGCTCATCCAAGGTGCCGATGCTTTATTGTCCCTCATATTGTCACTACGGAAGAAGAGGGCCGAGCAGGAGATCAAAAGGCAAAAGAAAACGTGAAATGGTGGAAAGAGAAACAGGCTGCTTAATGGCCTGCTTTTTTGAAAGGATGTGATATTTATGGGACTCAGGTGTCGATGCCCTACTGGAAACCAGACATAGTTGAAAATATAGAAGTACCGTAAGGACGGTGATTGTTCATGCCCGTAAAAAACATTGATAAAGCCCTAGCTGAAATAACGGCACTGTTAGAGGGTAGTAAAATTGAGTTGCCTGAGGCTCTAATAGAAGTAATGAGTTTTGACAAACTTGAACAGAAGATTAGGGATTTAATAGATCCCCGAGATTCAAACGGAAACCGCACCTGGCGATATTCAATCCGTGATACATACCCTGGCTTTGCTGTGGTCAAGGATACGGAAGCCGATAAGATTTATCGGGTTGATTATACGGTTGATGCCAATGATAACGTGACAATAGGTCAGTGGCAGGAAGCTGAATATGTCTTGCAAATTAAACCCGGGGGAAGCATTGGCCCGGCCCCATCGGTCACGGTGGTGACTGAAAGCGCATCAGTTCAGGAAATAGATTTCAGTGAACTGACACCAATCGTTGAAGCTCAAGCAAATGGAGAAGGGATGGCATTCCGGGTAACGGTTTTAAAACCGGGTTGGAATGTTGGCCTAAATGGGCGGCCGGGTGATAAGTATTATACCCGGGAGGCTTGCGGGACCCTGGTATCATTATTAGCCGGTGCCAAAGCCTATGCCGATCATCCTACTCGGGCAGAGGATAACTTGCGGCCGGAACGGAGCATTCGGGATTTGGTGGGGTGGTATTCGGATCCAAGGCAAGAAACAGACGGCAGGACAACCGCAATTTTTAACCTGTTTGAAAGTGCTGTTTGGCTGAAAGATATTCTTAAGGTGATTGCTTCCGGAAAGGCTCCCAAAAATTTAGCCGGGATTAGTATTAATGGTTTCGGCTCCACTAAAATAGGAGCCGCAGAGGGCAGGGCCGGGAAGATTGTTGAGTCTATAAAGATTTTGCGCAGCGCTGATGTTGTCACTGAAGCAAGTGCCGGCGGGGAATTTGAACAGTTAGTAGCAAGTGCAAGAAATTTAGAAAAAGGAGAGGATATTGTGGATTGGAGTAAAATCACATTGGATGAGATCCGTCAAAATAGACCTGACCTGGTTCAGACCATCGGCCAGGAAAGGCTGACTGAGGCCAAAACAGATTTCCAAAAGGATCTCGAAGCCATCAGGGAAAGTGTCACGGTAGTGAGCGGTGAGAATAAGAAACTCCGCGATGAACTGGCAGCAGAACGGATTAAGGTTAGTATCAAAGGAAAAATCACCGATTTACTCCGGGAAAGCAAGCTGCCCGAAATCTCCCAAAAGAGATTAGCGACCGTATTGGAAACCCGGGATTACACCAAAGAGGGTGTCCTTGATGAAACTGCCCTCAAGGAAGCCGTTACTGCGGCTGTTACAGAGGAGAGGGAATACCTGACTAAGTTAACCGAGTCCGGAAGAGTAGTCGGGATGGGTGCCGGTGGAGACCAGGGAACCCCCGGGGACCGGCTCCAGGAAGTGCAAAACAAATTTGATAATATGTTCGGTGTGGCCATGCCCACTGAACAGAAGTAAGGAGGAGATGGATCATGGCAAAAAATTTCGTGCAAGAAGGGCGCCGGCTTTTCTTAACTGCTGGGTCCGGTGTTAAATCCGGAGATCCCGTTGCAGTCGGGCAAATCGCCGGTGTCGCAGTAGCAGACGTTGACAGCAATAATCAAACCACCGTTGATACGGAAGGGGTTTACAAACTGTCTGTCAAGGGCATTGATGGCAGCGGGAATAGTGCTGTGGCTATAGGGGATGCCATCTATTTTGTTTCTGGCGACACACCTAAGTTGAGCAAAAAGGCTACCGGAGTCTTATTCGGGTATTCCTTGGGAACTGTCGATTCCGGAGCTACCGCGATCATTCCAGTTAAACTTAAATAAGAAAGTGAGGGGATAATGGTGTTTGAGAAATTAACCGAAAGCCAACAGGCGAAACTCAATGAAGCCATTGAATTAGGCAGTATCAGACGTGTTTATGAAGTACTGGTTGAAGCGGCCAGTACTTCTGATTTTCCATACCTACTGGCCAATACAATGGGAAAGGTGCTGCAGCGTGCTTATCAGGCTGTGCCGGATCAATGGCGCCGGCTTGTAAACATTGCAACGCTGCCCGATTTTAAGGATAAGACAATCCTCCGGGTATCTGAAGCGGACGATCTCGAAGAAATTAAGGGAGAACTGGGCGAATACAAGGACAGCACCCTAGAAGAAAGCAAAGAGACGTATCAGTTGTCCATCTTTGGCCGAACTTTTTCAATTACCTACAAGTCCATTATCAACGATGATATGGATGCCATTCGGAAGCAGCCGGACCGCTTTGGAAAAGCAGCCGCCAGGTTATTAAATCAATTGGTATTTGGAATATTGATTAATAACCCGAATATGGGTGACGGTAAAGCTTTATTCCATGTGGATCATAAAAATCTTGGGAGTGCAGCTTTAGCTGAAGCTAGCTTAACTGCTGCTATTACAGCCATGCGAAACCAAACGGATGACAAGGGCAATAAAATTGTCGTACAGCCCAAGTATTTGCTTGTACCCAACGAGCTGGAATGGACAGCCCGGAAGCTTTTGCAGAGTGCTCAAGTACCCCAGGCAGGAAATACCAGTGCCTCTTTTGCTCCAAATGATCAGAACGTGCTTCGGGATGTTGGCTTAGAGCCGGTTATTTGCCCATGGTTGACAGATGCAAATGACTGGTACCTGACTGCGGACCCTGCAACCATTGACACCATTGAAGTCGGTTTCCTCCGTGGAGTAGGGGAGAGTCCCCAATTGTTCCTGAAGTCTCCCGGGTGGACAACGATCAGTGGCATGGCAGTTGATCCCTTCGGTATGGATGATGAGCCTATCAAGTATAAGGTTCGTCATATTGCAAAGGCAAAAGCAGTGGATTGGCGTGGAATGTATAAATCTGCGGTATCGAATTAATAAATCCTAAAGGTTCAAAAATAGGGGAGGCATTTTGTCTCCCCTATTTCTAAATAGGAGGGGATCATTATGGCAGCTATTCAAAAGCCAACCATAGGCAGAATTGTTTTCTTTGTGACCGAAGAGGAGGAAACTCTTCCCGGGATAATCACCAAGGTCAACGATGACGGAACTATTAATCTTCGAGTATTTACCAACCAAGAGCACGGTTCGGGAGCAATACTTTTGACCAATGTTCACCAGGGCAAGAAGGAGAAGCAATGGAGCTGGCCGGCCAAGGACGGTGAGTAAGCATGACAGATTTGGAATTGGTCCGGGCGAATGTCGTCGATGAGGTAGAGCCATATACCTTTAATGATCCAATGATTACAGCTTTGCTGTCGCGATATAACAACGATGTTAACCAGGTCAGCTCCCACATTTGGCTTATCCGGGCTGGTCAAGCTGCAAAAAGAAATTTTAAGTTTACAGTTGATGGCACGACGATCGACAAAACGATGACAGCAAAAGAGTGTCGGGAGCAGGCAGTATTTTTCAAGGAACTGGCCATGCTTACTCCTGGTGATGGGCTGGCAGAAATTGAGTGGACCAATGCCTTCGATCCGCCGGAGGGATATTAATGATTACTACAGATGATATGGACTTTATTCGAGAATGCCTTTCAGACGTAGCCGGGGACGTAGAGGAATCTATTGTCTACAAGAAATATCTTAATACCACTCCTGGTGATCAGGTGATGGGTATTCCTGATACTCCGAATTACGAGAGCTTTGATATTACCGCAAGAGTGAGAGCATTAACCCTTGAAGAGATTCAGGTTTCCGGCGGGGCCTACATTTTCGGCGATGTAGAGTTTAAGATTCGTAAACAAGACTGGATGCAATGGGATCTTAATCTAACCGGGGGGTATGATCCAGAATCATCCACCATAAGGCCGGATTATCCTGATCGTATTATTTACGATGGGTTGACCTATAAACCTAAAAGCTACAGTCATGCATGGCTTGGTGGTGTACTGTGGTACAAGGTAAAGGCAGGGAAGTTGTGATGGAAAAGGATCTGTTTAATATCACTTTTAAGGGCGTGGATGAGTTAATTAAAGTAGCCGAGAGGAAAGCGCAGCTGCTTGATGCAAACGTGAGAAATGCAGTCGCTCGGACGGTGCTTTGGGGAGCAGGGAGAATCGCGGAAGAGTGCCCCACAGACACAGGGCGGCTGAGGGCGAGTATTCTGGGATACCTGGTGCATAAATATGGACTAAGAGTAGAGGGGGACCCGGTCGCGGTCGCCGACGGGATAAGCCAGTCGGTGACGCAGATAAATGGATATGAGGGCAGAATCGGTACCAACGTCGCCTATGCCAGCCATCAGGAGTATGGATTTAATGCTACTGGCCCCAAAAAGTTAACGGACAAACAGCGGCGGTACTTATTTGCTGTTGGCATCTTGCAAAGTAAAGACGGGAGGGTTGTGCCGGGTACCGTAACCGTCTTAGTCCGTAAATCCGGAAAGATTACTGGCGGGAAGACCTATATAGGGGGCATCAATAAAGTGATTAACCGACGCGCGGGGAGTGTTTCTCACGTGAAGGGGAAGGGCTTTTTTAGGCGCAATCTGGTGCTAATAGACCAGTACTTTCAAGAGCAGATGGAAGAAGCAATAAAAGCAACGGAAGAAGATCGGCTAATCCCGGTCACGTTTTAGAGGGATTATGTCGGCAGGCTTGTCCGGCTTTTTTCCTTCTAAGCCGAATGTTTTTCGGATCATAGGGCCGATATCATGCTGGATAATGATCGTTTCAGGCCAATCTTTATTGATGACTGTCAGCCGGCGGGTCGGAAATAGATCTTTTTCCTTTGTCAAAGTTACCACCCCCTTTCTGGCATGTAAATTCGCTACAAACCAAAATATTCCTGCCGAGGTGAGACCATGAACAATACAATGATGAGTATAGCGGAATACATTGCCACCAATTTTTCTGTTTTTGGATTGGGGTCCAAAGAGGATTTAATCACTATTGAGAAGCCCAAGAAAAGATTAGTCAACGGTGGCAAATGGCTTATCATGCTTCCTTTGCGGACCCTGCCAGACACCGATTTCAAAGTCCCTTTCGGGAATCTACTTGCCAATGGGGTTAGGGGTGAGAGGTTCCTGACCATGGTTGAATTTGAGTGCAAGACCCGTGCGCCAGAACCGGAAAAAGATTTTCTTTGGAATACAGCCAGAAAGTTGCGGGATAAGGTTTATAATGTGCTGGCCGGTCCTTATCGCGGAGGATTGACGGTCCCCCGTAAGGACTGGACGGATCCTCAAAACCCCATGCCGGCCGGCGAGATCTGGTTCGAAGTAGATCCAGAAAAGAACTCTCCTATTGAGGACCCAATAGAGGATCCAAATGACCCGGCAAACAAGAGCATATTTCTTACGTATAACGTCCACTGGGTAAGACCAGTGACGTAAAGGAGGGCTTATGTCAAAGGTAAAAATTAAACTTGACTCTAAACCCCAGGACTCTTATGTTGAGGTAGATGGAGAAAGGGTAAATAGCGTTACCAAGGTGATAGTTGAGGGTGTGGCCGGGAAGGCCCAAAAGGTACTGGTAGAATTGGATCCTCTAATGGTGGAGATAGAGGCCGATGCAGAGGTGGTATCAAAGGATCATTTAAAAGTAACCGTTAGCCTCAAACCCTGGTATAGTATGCTACAAAAGAACACTATTGAGGTAGTAACGGGAGCTGTAGAGATGGGAATGCCATCTAGGATTGCTGAGGAAATATTAAAGGATACATTATATACTGCCTTACGGGAAGGAATAGAAATAAAGGGTTAGCGAGGTGAATGATCATGCCTGAACCGTTTAAGTTGTCGTGCCCCTGCGGGTACGATTTTGTTTTTCCTGCAAAGCCCTGGTGCAAGACGGAGGTAAAATGCCCGGAATGCGGCCAGGTAGTCGCCTATGATCCTAAAGAAAAACCTAAGAAAAAAGGAGAGTGATAATTAATGTCCTTTGAAAAGAAACGGAATGCAAATTTGCTGGTGCTTTCCACCCCGGCAGTTTTTGCCGGAACCTTTACCGATTCGGCCGGCGTGACGGCTGCCATGGCAAATAATGCAATCCCTGGGGCTACTGACTTCGGATATGACCATGACCTTGGAGTCACGCTTCAGGGGAAAGGGCAATTCGGGTTAAACAAGCCTGTTGGTCTCACCGACGAATATGGCGGAATTAAAGGAAACTTTGACATTCAGGGGACAGATGGGGAGGCTGCGGTACTTGCCGCGGTTAGCCGTATTGCCCGGTCCGCATTCGTCAACGCAAACTACAATAAGTTATATGAATGTTTTCTAATTGCGAATATATTAGAGGATGACGGCGCTGCCCTACGGGCCCATTTCTGCGAGACATGCCGGATCGATGCTGTTCCCAAAAAGGTGGGCCCTGATGCAAAGCGTTTCTCTTTCCAAGGTGTTATCGGCCGTGACTTCGTAAATAAGAAGATCAGGGTAGCCGTGATAAACGGAGCTGCATCGCCGGTGACTGCCGTGAACTATCCTACAGGAGAAACTGCAGCTGCATGGATCGATGATAACGGGACCAGCAGGTATGCTTTGTTGGTTCTAAAGTACAAGGACTCTGACAAGACTGTCAAACGGCTAGAACTGGCATCAGCGGCCGCGGCGGGCTATTATTCCGAAACCGGTAGCGCAATTACCTTGCACACCGCGGATGGGTTAGCCACAAATGACAAAGCATTGATAGTGTATCTGGCATAAAGGCGGGTTATTTAACCCGCCTTTTCCTTTACCAAATTCCCAAGCGCTTGGGAATTTGAATTTATGAAAGGTGGTATTTGTTATGGCCGAATTAACAAATGAAATGATTCAAAAAAGATTTGAGACGGTATCTTCTGGCACCTATTCTCCGGAGATCCCGGGCCTGCCGGGCATCACTTTTATAAAGCTGGGACTGAAAGAGCGTGGGCAATCCTCCCGGGCCTATAGCGCCCGACTGAAGGAACTTATGGCTGCCGGCGGATATTTCTCTGAGGCTCTATTGCCTACAGTCCTGGAAAAGGCCTGCAGGGAGAATGGAATGGATCTTTCCGTAATCGGGAAGCAGCGGGCTATCCAAAAGAGATTCTATGACAGCATCCCCCCGGAGCTAATGGATCCTTACGACAAACTGACCGAAGAAGAAGTGGCCTTGCTTCCGGAAGAAGTGAAAGCGGAAAGGCAGGAGGCCATCGAGGAGCGCGGCCGGCAGATCATGGAGTTTATGCAGAACTTTTACAGCGTAGCAGATAAAAAGGTGTTCGAACAGTGTCGGCAGATTGAGGCGCTGGAACAACATCTTAAGGCTAACACGGCAGAGCATCACGCCCGGAAACACCAGATGGAGACGGAGATCCTCCTATGCGCCAGGCGGTCGGATGATATTAATATCCCTTACTTTTCGAGCATTGAGGACATTCAGGAGCTGGAGGACCGGAATAGAACAGGGCTTGTACAGTTGTACTTGAAATGGAAGCAGTTCCGAGAAGGGCTAACGCCAGAATTTTTTCGTCCCAATAGTGCTGCTCTGCAATGAGTGGATATACTCCTTTAGGGATGCAGGAGAAAACACCGGGACCATATTTCCCGGCGCGGTTGCAGCATGGACAGCTGACCAAAAGCGCTTGGTCTCAGTAAGTAAAGAATATGCAAATGTCTTTTCATCTCTGGCCATGCGGGGCCACGACCGCCCCGATGAAGAGATCCTTCATAATTATCGCAAGTTTCAGGAGTGGTGGGATGAATACACCCGGGATCCGGAGATAGGGGAAAATCCGTACAAGAAATATAGCCAGGGATTTAGTACACGAGGTTAAATATCTTTCTGACACGAGCAGGAAAAATGCAAGTATAAAGGAATATTTAGGGGTGAAAGGAGGTTCTATTTTGGAAAATCTTTTAGCATATATTTTGTTACTTGCTCCTGGCCTTGTAGTTATGCTAATCAATGAAAGAGCTGGCTCTCATCCTGCCTCTAAATATACTAATACAGAAAAAATTGTAATGGCGGTATTGTTCTCGGTTCCAGTTTTTATTCTGAATCTAGTGTTACTTGGATTCAAAAATAGAAATATCGGGGAGGCAAGTGCGACTGGGTTATTAATAGAAATTCAATCATTGGGAAATTTGTTATTTTATTCAATTACAAGTATTTTATTTTCTTTCCTTGTGTGCTTATGTTGGCATACCTTTGTTAAGAGAGAATTGGTTGTCGATTTTATTAACAAGTTAAGAAAGACTGGAGATAAAGCGGAAGTCAATGAAGGTAATTTGGTTTGGGAGGATGCCTTTCATGGCGCCGAGAGACAGGCAGTAAGGGTCACTATTAAAGACGCAAGGTTTTATGGAAGTCCTGTTAATATGTCTGAAATCATTTCAGATGAGCGGTGTTTGCTACTTGATGATTCAGAAATAATTAGGGATATCGTAGAACGGTACAATATCCCTGTAAAAAAGGTTTATGTTGATACAAAGTCAGGTGTTGCTGTTGAAATATTTGATTCTAACAAGTTCGTTGAAGCTTATTATAGGGGTCGCTATATAAAATATTAGTTATTTATTTTCCTGGCTTTTTGCCGGCGTGATCGGAGGAACAATACTATCCTTCTTTACTGAGAAGTTTTCATGTTGCTTTATCCCTGAAAGGTCTCCTGTGCTTTTTTGTATTGTCTGCTGTTGATCTTGTTTTGGTATAGGCGGTATAATGCTTGATTTTGTTACTGATTCTATACATTTCTCTAGCTTGTTTTTCTCTGATGTTTTATTTGTTTCATCTGCCATAAGGCTTCACCTCCTTCCTGACGTATGATCCTGTCAACTCATATTTCGACAGGAAGGAGGTAATTCCTGTAAAAGATTGAATTGGGCAACAGGATAAATTTCCCTTCTGTCGAAAATATAAGCAGAAGGGAGGTGAGTTCTGTATGGAGCGAGATGCAAAGCAAACAGTATTATTGGCTATATATACTGAGTATCAAAAAGATATACCTGATATGGAAAATGCAATAAAAGCTGCAAACCTTGGTTTAGAGAAAAATGTATTTAAAGTTGCTTTAGATAAACTTGAGAATGAAGGATTAATCAACGGGGTTGAATTCAGAAGGGGCGGGAATACAGCGATACCTCTGACGGCTTTAACAACATATATAAAAATAACTCCTATTGGCATAAGATACGTGGAAGACAAGCTGAATATTGATGGAGCATCGACTGGGGAACAAAAAGTAAAAGGATTATTAAGTAGGTTTACTGAGTGGGGATGGGAGCAATTAAAAGATGTGGCAGCCAGAACACTGGCAGAAATGGCAAAGAATTAATGGGTGCCGCCAGGCTCTTTTTGTTTGTCGTAAAGTGTCGGAATTTTGGGTAAGGATTTTGCCTCCCTGTGGCGAAATAAGGGGGAAGAAGGGAGGCGAAGAAATGCCAATATGTGTATCAAGAGAAGACTATCCAAATATAACAGAAATTTGGGGACATGGGGAAAATACAATTGTTGTAAATACAACTGACGGAAGACGTGTAAAAATTACTGCTGCGCATAATATACGTAGTGGAGCAATTCCAAATTATTATGCTGATTACGAAGAAGTAAGAGAAATTGAGATTGACGGTGAGACGTTAGAAGTTTGGGTAGATGCTCATTATCCTTGGCAAGATGGAGATACTGTTGAGGACTGTTTATTAGGTGCATTGGTTTGGGTTAATAGCGGCGAGAAGGACAATTGAGAAGCACGAAATGAGTTGATTGAGTTGAAACGTATTCTAATCAAAGAGTCCTCCGGGCTCTTTTCTTTTGTCGTAATATGTCGAAATTTTTGTCAAGGAAAGTCGCATTTTATGTTGAATAATAGTGATAACCGGAAAATATCTTTAAAACTCAATAGTATTGCTTGCGATAGGCTTAATTTTTCCATATTTGGTTGACTTTTTCTTTGGCTAATAATACTATTCTATAGAGAGGTTCAATATGTGGCAAACTGTTAAGAATTTCCTCTTACAGTACTCTTTAAAAGATTATATTGAGGCAATAATTGCAATATTGGTAGGGTGTTCTGCTTTGTATAGTGCCAGAATTTCAAAGAAAGTAGAAGAAGGAATCACAAAAATTACCGATATTCAATATTATAATAAAAGCAGAAAAAAATTAGCTGGAAATTTAAAAGAATGCGAACGGTTTTTTTCTGATAAGGATATTAAAATTGACTTAACAGTAATTTCCAAAACCCAAAAGGCAATACAAGATTTACGAGTATATTCTATAATATTTAATAAGAAAGAGCAGAAAAAGCTAAATCAGGTATTAAAGTTAATTAATGAGAATGAGAGTAATTATGCAAATGCGGAAAGAACCCAAATTTTAGAGATTATTAATGCATTTATTGCAAAGCTTGAGAAGGGGGATATATTGTTATGAATGTAACCAATAAAATTAAGGAGCTAATTGAGAGTTTAACTGCCTTGACAAAACAAAAAAAGATTGAATGGAATACCATTGCTGAGTATATGGAAGAAAATAGGAATGAAGTTCTGCGGTATCTGATTATTAATAATAACCGGTATTATGATAGTAATTGGAGGGAACCACATCTAAACGAATACTATTCTTATTGTGCGCCATTTATGGAGGGACTTGTATATATATTTATGTATCATAATTATCCCTCAGAAAGTAGATATTTTATTTTGAGTGTACAGAATAAAAAAGTTAGTCAGATTATTCCTTTAAACACGGCCGAGACTTTCCAAAATGAATTGGAAAACCTTGTATTTTATATAAGTAACGAATTTGACAATATAGATTCATTTGTGGATTTGATTATTGCCAAAGGAAAATCTCCCGAGTAATTGAAATCAATTAACAACATGATGGATAAAAGAGGCAATAAATACAGAAAAATATGTGATGAAAGACGAATATCAAGCCACCAAAAATATATTCAGCATCTGAATGGCCTATCCATTAAATATGGTGTCCCTAAAAATATATTAATTGGAATATATTTCATAGAGACAAGCTTTCGCCCTTTATATTTTAGGATTTGTGAGTATATATTTGTTATTTTGGGGGTCTTGTTAAATTTTGCATTTAAAGTACCTTTAAAAAATTATACCATTGGAAGATGTCAAATTGGTATTTCATCAATTTTAATTTTTTCAGGGAAAGATATTTATAAACATAGTCGATATATAAAAAAGGTCAGCAAGTCAGACTTCTTAAATATTGTCAAGGCTATGCATTATAAAAGAAACCTTGAGATTTCCGCATTAATAGTTCGTAGACTATATGTTAAATCTTTTAAAACTGCAAATAACTATAACAACCAATTACGCCACATTGGAGAAAATTATAATGGGCGATATTCTTATGGATTGTTATTGGATGAAATAGTAAGCTGTTTGGATAAAAGAAATAAAGTTAACAAATTAATGAAACGTCCCGATACGAAAAATTCCATAATAGTGGAACGCAAATAACCAGACTAAAAAGCACCCATGCGGGTGCTTTCGTTGTTGAAAGGGGGAATTATTTTAATCACACTGCTATCATCTGTTTTAGCATAGGGTATTGATTCATGATATCTTTACCCCCGAAGAATAGTTCATAAGATATCCCGGCCTCATTGTAGGTTAGCTGGATCAGATTGCCATTTGCCGGATTACTTCCTGACATGGCAGCACCTGCAAAGGCTCCGGCGGGACCGAGGAGTAAACCGCCGAGCGCGGCTCCGGCGAGTACATTGCTGGAATCAGAGTGTGGGATGAATTTGATTTCCTTAATATCAGTTTTCAGAAGTTCAATGTCGTGAATTAGGAGGTTATTATTTTGAGGCTTGACGTAAATAAGTTTCGGTCCCTTTAATTTAGGGTGACCGCCCAGGTAATATATTTGGAGCCGGGTATTTTTATTCTTATAATAGTCAATAATTTTGTATATACCTACTGCAATAAAGGCTAAAGAAACAAACAGTGCAAATATCCAGGACTCCATTAATAACCACCTCCAAAAAGGGAATTTCACTATATTATTCTTCTTTTGGCCCATTTTACCTTTCTATTAATAATATTTTTTAAACAGGCGTAAATTGCCTGTTTTAATTTTTGCCTAAAAATATAAGGAGGTGATACCTTGTCAGAGGCAGTTCTACAGGCTACCATCCGTGCTTTTGACGAATTTTCTGCTTTGTTTCAAAAGTTTCAGCAAGAACTGCAAAAAACTGAACAGGCTGAGAAGCAGGTAGAGACATCTACGGTAAGTGTAAACCAGGCAATGGGAGAATTGGTCAAAGCAAAGAATAGGGCTCGGGAAGCAACAGAGAGCTTCAACAGGATCTTAGCAGAGATGGCCCGAGGAGAAAAGCAAGGGATAGACATCACTAAACAGTTTGATGCAGCTTTCACGGAATTTGTTGCTGCAGAAAAAGCGGTGGAGCAAGAAACAAATCGACTGAATCAAGTATTTGCACAAAATGGGGTTGCAGGGAAGCAGGCCCAGACGGCTCTAAAGCAAGTCGATCAAGCGTTAGATGGTGTCGATAATCAAGCAAAGCAGGCTCATAGATCCACATCGGACTTTTTGCAGACTATAGGCCAGCTAGGGGCCTTGTATTCTTTTAAGCGCGGGCTGGAAGAAGTCCTAATAACGGGTAGAGAGTTTGAACGTACTATCACACAAGCCCAAGTTATTGTCGGAGATTTTAGCGATACTTTAGAAGAGTCTGCCATGTCAATGAAAGATAGTATTTTTCTACCGCGCCAAGTTGCAGAAGCATACCGGGAATTGGGAGCTGCGGGACTTGAAACTAATGAGGTATTGATGTCCAGTCCGGACATAATGAATTTCGCAACCGCGGCCATGATCGACATGACCAGTTCGGCAGAAGCAACAATCGCTGCAGTAAAGGGGTTTAATCTTTCTTTTGAACAGTCTGAGGATGTTGTTGATGCCTTCTCGGTGGCCATGGACAAGACAACATTGGCAGGAGAAGATTTTGTCCGTGCCCTGGCTTCTGTAGGTCCTGTGGCTGGCGGATTGGCGAAACAGTCCTTAGAAGATACTTTGAGCTTAGTGGCTGCATTAAAGGATATGGGGGCCTCTGCGGAAGACTCATCAACCTCGGTCCGTAGTATGCTTCTCCAATTAATAAATCCTACAAGAGAGGCACAGGAAACTCTGGAAGCTTTAAGTATTTCACTTTATGATTCAGCTGGGAACATGAAATCTCTTCCGGATATCATCGCCCAATTTGAAGTTGCTCTGGCGGGCTACAATGAGAGATCAAGGCAGTTAATCATGACAACTGTAGCTGGAAGTGATGGAATTAGGGCATTAGCTGCAGGATTAAGTATGGGAAGCGATAGACTTAAAGAGCTATCCCGGGCAATGGCAGAAGGTCAAGGAAGAGCCGCTGAATATGCCAGCATCATGGGGGACACATTCGATGGAAGCGTTCGGAAAGCTGCGGCGAGTTGGGAACGCCTCAAGATCGCAATGTTTGAAAGTGCTTCTCCAAAGATAATGGATTTACTAAATGGAATTACTGCTCTGGTAGATGGCTTTAATTCCCTTGATGAATCAACGCAAAAAGTAATTGAATCCTTAGTCGGCAACGGCGGTTTTATAGTAGCTTTAGGATTAGCAACGGCAATGCTCAGAACATTTCTCATAACTCTTGGGCTGGCAGCAGGACCAGCAGGAATAGCTGCATTGGTTACCACTGGGTTAATTGCTTTAACAGGGGTAATTATAGGAATTACAGGAGCTCAGCAATCAGCCAAGCAAGCCCAGGACGAGGCCAACAAATCCCTGGCCGAGTACCAAAAACTGATCGCCGGCACGGCCACCACCGAAGAAATTAAAAACCTTGACACGCGGATCGAGAAGCTAAAGGAGTTGACCCAGCGGTACGATGAGTTGAAAAAGAAAATGTCTGAGCCAACAACAAAAATGGTTGAACCGACTGGTGAAGTAGAAATAGTTGCTTTTGGACGTGGCGGGGGAGTAGCACGTACGGTAGCAGACGGGATGCGAGAGGTAAACGCCGAACTTGAAAAGCTGGGACTGACCTACGAAAAGGCCCAGGAGGTTATTGCCGCCTACAGTAGGGAGCAGGAAAAGGCGACCCTTCTCGACTACCAGTCAGCTGTGGCCACGGCGAACAGCACGATACAGAAAGCCCTAGATGCCAAGGCGACATCGTCACTTATGAACGAATACCTGAGGCTCACGGCCAACGTCAAGTCCGATACAGACGTCGCGAAGCTGTCGATCCAGACTAAGGCGCGCCTTTCCACGGTTGTGGACCAGCTCTCCGGAAGTTACGGCTACCTGGTTAGCGCCATCGATGGACACGGGAAAGCAATGCTTCTTGACCGTGAGGGAGTCCAGCGACAGATTGACATCACCAGCGGACTTGCCCAAGCAGAAATGGCTGAAGCCCGGACATCTATGGAGACCCAGCGACAGAAAACCCAGGTGGTGATCGAAGAAACAAAAACCCGCTTGAAAGTGTTACTCGAAGAACAGAACTCACTGTTTAAAGGCCAGCTTAATTATGGTGATGCATTCGTTACGGTACACCGCATGGAAGATATACAGGCTATTCCAGGTCTCCAGGAGCAGTTGAACCAGGCCCAGCAGGCCGCCCTGGCTTACGAAAAAGCCATCAGCGCATTGAATAACATGAAGCCTGTGAACCTTGGTGGCATTTCCGGCGCCGGCACAAAGACGTGGACGCCGCCAGAGACCGATAAAAAATCCAGCAGCGAGAACAAGGGCCTGGAAGAGGCGAAAGGGAAAATTGAATATATAACCAGTATTCTTTCTCCATTCAAAGATGCCACTGAAGCGGCCGCAAATGCCGTGTCTATACTTGGAGCAAAGGAACAATATCTTTTTCAGGTCATGGAGAGCGGGCAGGGCACCCTGCTGAAAGCGGCTGAGCTGAATAAAATTCGCATCGACCAGGTTGGCCAGTTGGGGGCCCAGCAGCAGGCACTACATAAAGAAAATAATGAGTATGAATATCAACTTCAAAAATTACGGGAATTGGAGCAGGCATACAAGGCTGCCAACAACCCTGAAGCTGCCAAGGAAGTCAGGTCCGAAATAGATAACATCACCCGTAGCATCGCCCAGAACTCCCAGGCATGGTGGCAGTTAGAGCAGACGCAATTCCAGATCAACCAGAAGATCGCACAGGAGCAGGAGAAGAAATACAATGATGCCTATCAGCAGGCAATGGATCTGATGCGTCACGAAATAAATATGGCCAGTATGAGCGCTGATCAACAGATTGCCTATCTTGAAAAGGTCCGGGAGCGGCATGAATGGACTGAACAGCAAAAATGGCAGCTGGAGGAACAACTTTATAATCTCCGTAGGCAGCAGCTGAGCAAATACCTGGAGAAACTGGATGAGGCTTATCAGGATCAGGTTGATGATATTAACAAAAAAGTAGAAAAGAAGATTGAGAAGCTCCAAGATCAGATCGATTCTCTCGATGAGGAGGACACCTCCTCCGACCGGGAGGAAACCGAACGCCAGCATAACCAAAAGATCGCCGACCTCCAGGAAGAGTATAACTACCATGATTTGCGCACCGGGAAAGAGCATGAAGAAAAGAAAAACGAGATCCTGGAGCAGATCGCGGAAGAGAACCACCAATGGGAACTGCAGCAGCAGAAGTGGGAGAGGGAAGATCAAAAGAAGCACCTGCAGGAGCAGATCGACCAGACTCGGGAATGGGGCGAAGAGGAAAAAGAAGAGCTTCAGGAGCACTACGACGAAGCCCAGAAGATTGCGGAGGAGAGTATTCTGGATACCATTGCCGCCTTGGCTGCAACGAATCCAGAGTGGCAAAAAACTGGTGAGGACCTCATTGATGCTCTCATAGAGGGCCTAGAAACTGGAGATTACAGCGGAATTAGGCGGGATCTGGAGAGGATCAAGGAAGAGTTTGAAGAGACCTTTCCAGGCGTTGACCCGGATGTTCCTGATAATGAAGATGAGGATGAAGACGAAGACGAGGGAAGCAGCGGAGGCGGCAAAAAGAAGCTTATCGCAACCATAACCCCTGATAAATATGAAATAATCAATAATCAGGCAGCCATGGCCGCAAGGGCATTGGGCGACATCCTTAATAAGAAAGTTGAATGGAAGAATGGCCAGGTCGTCATCGGGGGGGAAGAAGTGGATACGCTGAAAAATGTCAACGGGACCGCCTATGTGTCCATTAGGGAGGCTGCTGAGGCATTGGGCTACACTGTTGACTGGAATAAGTCGGATGGCGTGAAGATTTACAAGGCGGCTCTTGGGGGGATCTTTACTCAACCATCATTGGCCATGATCCGGGAAGCCGGCGAGGATGAAGCGGTGCTGCCCCTGAAAATGCTGCAGCCCATGATCGATGAAGCTATGCAGAAGGCCATGGCTGTTGATCTGTACGAAGCTATCCGGAGAGAAGTACTCCCTAAATTAATCATATCCGGATTCGGAACCGGGGGAGCTGGGGCGGGGGGCGTCATATATCAGAACAATTACAACGCCCCGTTGTATGGCACAGATAAAACCTATATCAACGACGAGACTGATGCCAGGCTGGTCGCCCGGGAGATTTACGGGCTGCAGCAGTCAGCACTCCGGGTGAGGGGAGCAAAGGGGAAATAAAGGGGGGATGATCCTTGGCAGAAGGTTTCACTTTTAACGGGATACACAGCAGCACATTCGGGCTATCCGTCCTAAGCAAAGAGGATCCTGTACTGCCTCCCATTAAAGACTACAAAGAAGAAATCCCAGGTATGGACGGTGCCTGGGATTTTGGCTGTGATTATGGGCCTCGGCCGCTTGCGTATGTAATTGCATTTAAAAAGGATTCCAGGCCGGATATAAGGTCCGCTATCCGGCAGATTGCCGCATGGCTAAACCCGAAGGCGGGATCTAAGCCCTTAATCGACGATGAGGAGCCCGATAAGTACTACATGGCCCGGGTGACGGGGAACATTCCCCTGGAACACTTGATGAACACGTACCGGGAGGTAACGGTCAACTTTATCGCATACGATCCCATGGCCATGAATGATTGGATTACCTGGGATCAGATCGTTGACTCCGGTGCCTTCGTGATTAATAACCCGGGTACCTATGAAATGGCGCCAGTGATCACTATCACGGCTCTGGACGGCGGGATGCCAGGGGATGTAAATTTAACCGGGGGATACGATCCGGCCGAGGCGGTGGTGGATACGATCACAGACCCGGTTATCACCCTAGGAGGTAAAACAATCCAGTATGCCGGAGTGATTGCCTTAAACAAATCTCTGATCATTGACTGTTTTAAGAAGCAGGCTTCTTATGACGGGTTAAACGCTGCCACGGCTATCTCGGGAAGCTTCCCGGTCCTTCGGCCGGGCAACAACATATTAACTGTGACCGACTCTACCAGCACCAACGGGGCAAGGGTAAGGGTTCAATATCGTGGGAGGTGGTTATAATGACTCAGTATGCTCAACCTTTAAATCAGGATCAAAACACCAAATTAACGAGCTCTTTCTGGGATGCAAATGTGACCAAGTGGGTCCAGGCTACCCAGGGATATGCCTTAAACACGGGGGGAATTCTGGTCCCTCTGAAAAGTGATGACTCGGGCAATCTGAAAAATGATGTCATTGACCGGGCGGCGAGACTACTTGGAAAAATCACATCAGATGACGGCGCCATTGCCACACTGGGAGCATTGGCGAACGCGGCAGTAACGGATCCGACTGCAAGCGGCAGCGTTGTGGCCCTGCTGAAAGGAGCCCTGACAGACTTGGGACAGATTTCCGATGCAGTGGTGACGGCCGGGGCCACCGGGTCCCTGAGTGCAAAGATTCGAAGGTTATCCACGGATCTCAATGACCTGCTCACACGAATCGGCGAGGTGCAGGCTAGCCCCACGGCAAATACTGCCTTGGACAGGCTAAAAACATTGGCCACAGTATTGGGAACAGTGGCCGATGCCGCTGTCACTGATCCGGCAGCTTCCGGAAGTCAGACCGCACTTTTAAAGGGAATAATCAAGCAGTTTCAGGGGGCAGGCAGCGGAGCTGCACCCGTAAAGCCGGTAGGTAATGATAGCCTCCTTCAGGGCAACCTCATCCTGACCGGGGCCGCCCAGCAGCTTAATGCCGCCAGTGTACCAAGCAAGATCGTAACACCCCAGGCTCATCCGGAGAATAAAGGATATGTCTACGTTGGGAAATCGGATATTAACCCTAACACACCAGTGTATATGTTTGTTCTTTCCCCTGGCAGCAGTATTACCGTTACCTGCTCAAACCTTAATTTGCTTTGGGTTTGGGGAACGGCCGGAGAAAAGCTATCCTACGGGGGTGAAGTCTAATGGTCAGCAGACTCGATTATGTCCCGATCCCGGACCTCTCGGCCCAACAAGCTTTCTTCGCCCGGAATGTCTTAAACCCCCGAGAACGCAACAAAGTTATGGCCTCCGTTGCTGGGGCAGTGGGAAATGTAATCCCCATTCCCACGGATGCCATGAGAGATTATATGCAAATGCTCATCAAAGGACAAACATTAAAGCCTGAAACTCCGTATACACCAAGTACGTGGGTAGAATGGTCAAAATCTTCAGGAGTAGTAGCAGATTTAACCGGACTAACCATTCCTGCTGATTTAAGTGTAGATAAAGAAATAGTATTAGGAGTTCATATGAAACCTAATACAAAGTATGGTTTATTGTATGTATTGGTGTCAAATAGCTTGGCGAGTTGCTCGTCTAGGCTTTATAGTCTTACAGATTCTGCAGTATATTTAATAGATTCTGCTTCACCTTTAGGAAATAGAAAAAATACTTTCACAACAAGCGCTTCTTTGTCTTCTAATGGCAATTTTAGATGGCGCGTAAATTCTGGAGGATCTGGAGAAATAAAAATAAAAGATATACGTGTTTTTGAGCTTCCTAGTGGTAGCGAAATTGAAACTGATTTTACAAATTTAACTGCAGATCAACTTGCAATAAAGTACCCATTTATAACGGGAGATATATGTAGTGTTCAGGCATTAATGGCTCGAGGTATTGGAAAGAATTTAACGAAAAACGATGTGTCTTCTTTTGTTGCTCCTGATCAGAGTTCATATTCACATAATGTAACATTCAATCCAAATGGAACCATCACACTTAACCCGACTGGATCAGTAGGCACTTATGCGCATTTAGTTCAAAGAATTAATGGATCAGATAACAAATTGATTAGACAAAATTCACTCAGAGTTTTTCCAAGTACATCATAT
The DNA here is from genome assembly GCF_002777255.1 of Candidatus Formimonas warabiya. Lineage (GTDB taxonomy): Bacteria > Bacillota > Dehalobacteriia > Dehalobacteriales > Dehalobacteriaceae > Formimonas > Formimonas warabiya. The sequence continues at coordinate 1,011,882 of NZ_CP017634.1, forward strand.
AAATTATGTCTTTATTTCGATTCGGCCGATAATGGTAAAGTAATATCAACATTAATATTGAGACAATCAGATGATTTTACAAGTACTGTAGGCACAGCAACGGCTGGTACCGAAATTAGCAAAACTGTTACTGATGGTAAAATAGTATATAACATGACAACTCCTATTGACGTAAAAAAATATATTGGTCTCCAACCAAGATGTAATGCTTCTCTAACATTAACTCATATTGCTTTGTTTCGAAGTGATGTAATAGATACTACTTTTGAAGCTCATGCAGAAACTTTTGCAATTAGTCCAATAATTTTACGTCGTATTGGGACTGTGGCAGATATTTTTGATCCTGTTACAGGTGTTCTCTCAAAAAGAATTGGGGATCCTGCAAATTTACCTGGAAATTTAAACTGGGCACATCACAATAACTATTCAGGATATAAAGCTGCAAGCGTAGCTAATTTTATAACTAGTCTTGGCGGGATACCTAATGCCTATTCAGCAGCAAAAGCCGGAGAAGTATATAGATATGATAATTATCTTGCTAATTGGGGCGCAGCATCTGATGGGGCTTATAATTTTAACTTTGTTAATGGAACTTTTTACTTAACAGTTCCAAATAGTGAAACGGGATTTTCTGAAGATATGGTCCCTATATCAAATGAATGGAAAGCTTATTTTTATGGTTGGCGTATGTGCAACCCAGATGGTTCCGTTCCTTGGGATGGCATTCAAACAAAATCATGGAAAAAAATTACTGATGGTACAGGAATAACTAGTGTATTACCAACTGCATCATATACTGGATATCTTCCTTATCGTGTATTTTGTCAACTTGTTAACCCAATTATCACTCATTTTCAGCCTCAGCCTCTTTTTGCGCAGCTTTATGGAGTTTTAATTATAGAACCAGTTATTCGGGATTGTAAGAAACCGGTCGCAGGAACCGGCAAGATCACCGTCACTGACGCCTCCGCGCCGATAGATAGCATTAGGAAGGTTGAGCGGGTGGATATGCTTGGTGGTCTTGTCCGATATGTGGATGTGACCAGCAGTTGCACGATCACGGACTCAGGGACGACTCTTACGATCACCGGCTTCGACCCGACCAAACAGTATGTGTATGAATGCGGCATCACGTCCTGGTACTCGTGCCTCCCGACGATCGACTATCAATATCCCCAAGCCGACTATGTTAAGTTTGATACGGCATCCCATGACTACCAGGCGGCAGCCGCAGACTGGACGCTATCGGATGCAGAACAGAAATGCTTACTGCTTACATTAACCAATGCGGGGGCGGCAGTAAATATCATTGCAAAAGATTTAGAGGGCTGGCCTCACGCAGTGAGAAATCTATCAGGGCAAGCGGCTACGATCAAAAAGAGTGGTGGAACTGGTGTAGTAATAGCAGCAGGTAAAACAGCATGGGTTATTCATAACGGAACTGACTATGTAAGATTAACGGCGGATGCCTAAAGAAAAGGAGAGGATATTATGCAAATTAAACTTAAGGTAGCAAAGATCACTTATAACGAGGACGGCACAGTAACAACAAAACTTACCACGGAGCTGGCCGGGGCAGTCGAAGGAGCAACTCCTTCAGGTGCTCTTTTTATCACAGTGCCCTCCCAAGCGGACCAACCAGAGAGTTTGACTTATGGAGCTGAACTGAACAGTGACCTAGCCCCATTCGTGGACCTCACGCCTCCAGAGCCGCCGGAGGCACCGGGAGAATGATCTCCCAGCAACGAATCGTATTTAACAAAGGACTGATCTATAACATAAGCTTTAGACCTAAAGATATTTCCCATGACTCCGATATATTTATTTGAGGGGGGTGGCAGATACATGAAAAAAGTGGTATCAATGAATGAGCTAATATGGGGTACATTATTTTCAACAGTAATCGTGATGGAAATAATTGTCTTATTCATTGAAACTACTTTAAATACATTTTATTTGTTCTTAATAATGGCTAGTATTATTTTATTAGAGTGGTTGATAATTTTTTTGATTCTTAAGTATGTTTTAGGTAAAGGATTACCATTAGATTCTATTCTTAGTCCATTCGGATTTATTGAACCACATGTAGGAAGAAAATGTCGTAAAAATATTTTTTATTTCGAAAAGGTTTGTCTTGAGATTACTATTATTGCTATTCAGAAAAAGAAAGATATCCTTATTGATTCATGGTTAATATCAAAGCGAAATCTAGAGAAATATTTTGGAAAATCGGTAGAATATTTTGGACCTACTTGCATCCAAAAATTTGTAAATTGGATTAATAGGGTAACCTTTCAGCGAAAAAATAGGAAGAAATGTATCCGATGTGTTATTCACACTAATGCGCTTACAAGTGAACAAATAGGGGTAATTGATGCAAAACTTAAAGAATTAGAAGAGAGAAATAATTAACAGTACAGACAATAGAGCCGAAAGGCTCTATTTTGTTTGGAGGTGATGCCTAATGCTAGCAGCAGAGTACATGGAAGTGCTTAATATCAATGATTCCCGTTCCGCCTTCCTCAGCCCATCTTCTGATGGGGTAAAACAGGCCAGACTGAAACGGGTAGTCAACGGGGAATGCGAACTGAAGTTCATCCTCCCCCGCACTTCGGAGAAGTGGGCCTATATTGATGGCTTGCACAAGATCAGGGTCAATGGCCATATCTTTTGGATCGTCGGGACCGAGGAGGAGAGGGATCAGCAGGGGAGGCTGCTCTCAAACGTCCAATGTGAAGAGATCTGGGTCAAGGACCTGGGGGCTAAGAGAGCCAATTACCTAACGGTTGAGATCCTCAGCTCCACAGCTGAAAATGCCTTGACAACTCTTCTGGCCGGTACCGGGTGGTCCATAGGATTAGTTACTGTGGGCACCGACCTTCACGATCTGGAGACCGAAAAGGGGACCTGTCTATCGAACCTTAAAAAGGTCCAGGAGCTCTGGGGCGGAATTCTCGATTTCAACAGCGCCGAAAAGAAGGTTAATCTATTCGCTGATGCCGACTTCGGGCAGAATCGTGGGGTGCAGTTCCGGTACGGGAAGAATCTTAAATCTATTTCCCGGAAGATTGATTACAATGTGATAACCAGGCTTTTCCCATTCGGCAAGGATGACCTTGACATCAGCTCAGTAAACGAAGAGCATCTGTACATTGATAACTTCCAATATACAACCGAGGTATGGGAGGATAACTGGGTCAATCAGGACTATGATGACCCGGCCGAACTTAAGGCGAAAGCTATTGAGTATCTTGACACAATATCCCGACCCCGGGCAAATTACGCTGGCGAAGTAGATGATCTTTCCTCCCTCACGGGCTATGAAGTAGAGTCCTTTGAATACGGAGACTGGATCACTATATTTGATCCGGACATTGCCCCCACCGGCATTTTAAATCGGATATATCAATATGAGTATGACGTGTTCCAGCCATGGGATGCCGATGTAGAATTCGGCGATCCACAGGAGACCCTGGCTGACATCCTGGCCGGCCACCAGGTGGCAGCTGAGGTCGTGAATAACGTGGTAGTTAAGAACCCTACGCTTCAGAACCTGTTTAAGGGGTTCGTCAATACCTTTACGACTCTCATCAATTCCGCAAACGGTAAACTTAGGTGGGAGAATGGGGTACTTGAGGCAATTGAGGTAGATGGAAGCGGTAATGAAACCGGCCAGCGGGTCCGGTTGACACCCGGGGGGTTAGGCATCAGTGAGGATTTTGGACAAACATATGTTACAGCTGTTACAGGTCAAGGCATACTTGGGGATAAGGTTATCGCTAATTCGGCTTATGTGCTTAGAATTTTGACTGGTGGTATCTCAATCCAGGACGGCCTCTCGGACGATCAGATTGCCGGCGCCGGCACATGGAATGCAGCTGCAACGATTGCTGCCAATTCCGTACAGAAAGGGGTGCCCTATAACAGCGTGTCGATTACCCCGCTGGATGGGATCTTAGCTGCTTTGGCAAATGGAAACTATACTCGCCTTTCAGGATTAGGGCTAAAACATCAGATAGTTTTGTCGGCTACCTTAGCAAGTCCCGGAATGACCGATAGTGCAACTACAGCAACACTGACGTCAGACGTTTTACTACCAGCCCCATTTTCTCTCCAAATAGATAATGAAATCATGATAGTCAGGACAAAAAGCGGGACTTCTTTAAGTGATATATTAAGGGGCCAAAGTGGATCTACAGCAACAAGTCACAATGCAGAAACACCAATTCTGCTTATCAAGGATTACCACTTTTTGACAGAGATAAGTAGAGTATCAACGGTAGGAGGTGGGTCTCATACTTCTTCCCCATGGTGGGATGAATCAGACGTTTTGTCACAAGTCCCTATAATTACGATTCAGTTGCCTGAAGATTTCAAAGAAAAGATATTTAAAATATCTGTAGAACCACGCATGAGTGATGCAAATATGAATTATATGTTTGACGGATTTACTTTTGCAGGTTCAGGAAGCGCATACTGGCAATTAAGAAAAGTTATTTGCGAGGTAGTGGGGACGCCTGATTTTGTAAATGCAACCTTTCAAATTAAGGCATATGCTCAATTTAGACGGGGGACCTCGGTTACAACCACATCTTACGAAGGATGTTCCGGAATAGATGTCACTTATACCGTTACTGCATAAGTCCAGCTAAGAAAAGTCAAGCAAAAAAATAAAAAAGTTAGAAATATTATGCTGGGGCAAAAAAGGGTAACCTTAACAAAGCTTTTTCAGACATTGAAAAAAGCGCACCTTGGCAATGTATAAAAAATTATGTATGTTTATGCAGCATTCGTTAGCTTTACTGAATATTCTGCGCAATGCTTATGGTGGACTACTTTGTCAAGACAATTTTTTGACCCTGTTTAAGGTGTATTCACACCACCTTTCGCTCCTTGATAATTGTATATAATTGTAAGTTTATTTAAAAACGTATTGGTAATTCCGTTAATTATTTCCACTGGATTAGATATTATGTCAAGGGTCGGCTTTGCCGACAGCGAAGCTGCTTGCCCTTGACATGTTGATCAGCAAGACCCTTTTGTTTCCGGTCTGTTCATAACAGACCGGTTGCCTCCCGGCGAGGGCGGGGTGGTTTGGAGGGGCAGAGCCCTTCCAGGGTTTTAAGAAGTCATTTTTTAAAGTAAACTTCTGCCGGAGTAAGTTCCTTCAATGCTTGGTGTGGCCGGTATGTGTTGTAGCTTTCAAGATATCTTCCAATACCATACCTGGCTTCTCTAGGGCTTGCATAATCATTAATATATATTTCTTGGTACTTAACAGATCTCCATAATCGTTCTGTGAAAATGTTATCTAATGCCCGGCCTCTTCCGTCCATGCTAATTTGGATGCTACTATTTATCAGCGTATCTATATATCGTCTGGATGTAAATTGGCTACCCTGATCGCTATTGGCAATTACAGGTTTTCCGATTTTTAGACCTGCTTCCAATGCGGAAAGAACAAAATCAACTTCAAGGTTATCACTTAATTCCCATGAAACCACGTAACGTGAATACCAGTCCAGAAATGCTACAAGGTAAAGCCAGCCGCGTCGTAAGCGGACATAGGTAATATCAGTTCCCCAAATATGGTTTGGATAACTGGCGGTAATATTTCTAAGTAGGTATGGATAAACCTTATGTTCATGGTTTCTTTTGCTGAGGTTAGGACCAGGATGTATTGCAACCAAGCCCATTTCACGCATATATTTTTGAACCGTTGACCGACTAACCAAGTGTCCCTCTCGTTTTAAGACCGTCGTAATACTTCTCGAACCGAAATAGGGTGATTTAGTATAAATTTCGTCAATGGCATGCTTAAGCCGAATTTCCTCTTCTGATGGTGGAACTGGTTTATAGTAAAGACTGCTCCGATTGAGAGAAAGCATTTGAGCTTGCACAAAAACGGACATTTCGGGATCGTCAAAATCTACAAGGGCAATCCGTTCACTTCTTGGCAGGGTCGATCCCAGATTTTTTTTTAAGCCAATTGAATTGGGCGGTGACCTCTCCAAGCTGGGTATACAGATCTTGCACTTGCTTTTTTAGATCTTCTTTTTCGTCATCCTTCCTGCGTCCATCTGCAAGTATCTGAGGGAGCCCTTCAATTGCTTCTTTCTTCCAACTAGACAGCTGATTTGGATGTACTTCATATTCGGCAGCAAGCTGGGATATGGATTTTTCTTCCTTTAGAATTTCCAGTACAACCTTGGCTTTAAATTCTCCTGTAAATGTTTTTCGCATACCTCATTATACACTTTAAATCAGGCTGTTTTGTTGTCTAGTTTTCTTAGTCCATTATAGCTGATCCGGAGTTTTCATCTCATATGGTTTGTTATCCCGGAGCATGGCAAATATCGTGTTGCACACCTTATGCATAACTGCACCAAGTGCAACCATCTTACATTTAGATTGACACTTTTTCAGGTAAAATTCACGCAGGACAGGGTTCTTAGCAACTCCTTTCTTATCACTGCCGATTGCCTGAAGTGCCATCGTGTAAACTACTCTGCGAGCCAGAGCAGATCCCCGCTTGGAAATCTTGACATCGGTGCCCTTAAAGTTACCGGACTGCTTTACCTCCGGGTCTAATCCAAAGTAAGCATAAAGCTGTTTTGGTTTACGGAAAGCGCCGAAATCACCGATTTCGCACATAAGAGTTACCGCGCTTAGGAAACCGGCACCTCGATAGGATTCCAGCAAATGAATCTGCTGGATAAAGGGTTCTTCCGGATGGGCATCCACAATGGAGGCCATCTCAGAAAGAACAGCCTGAGTCTCCTCATCATATTTCTGAATGAAAGAGATATGTTGGCAGATCAGAAAAAAGTTGCTGTCCAGAGCATGGCCGAAAGAAAAAGATTCTTTAGCTGCCAGTACCAGTTGCTCATATTTTGCAGCGGCGGAGGCAATCCCTTTCCTGGAGGCTTTTGCAATGGCAGGAATCAAGGTGCTGGGGTCGGCATCAAGGATAGCCTGAGGGGAGGTATATTCCTTTAAAATCATAAGAGAAGCACTTCCCGTCACTTTGGAGAAGATACCGAGGTATTGCGGAAAAGCAACCCGGAGCTGGCCTAAAAGCTTGTTCACATAAGCAGAACGGGCATCCATGAGATTGTAATATTCCCTAGTAAGATTGCGCAGGTTTAAAACCAGGTCTGTCGGTATGAGAGATAACTTGATGTTTGGATTCAAACCGAGGATGGCAGCCTTTTTGGAATCGAAGCTATCATTATGAACTTTCCTGATGTTCATGTTTCTGCTAGAATTGGTGATGAGGGGATTGATGACGGAAACGTCAAATCCCGACTCACGGAGATAGCAGAAGAGAGGGAAATGGTAGATTCCCGTGGATTCCAGAAAGATACGAGCTTTCAAGGAATTCAACTCTTCTGCTTTTTTAATTCTGTCAACGGCAGAAGAGAGAGAATCCAACCGATTATGAAAAATCTTAAAGGGCTTACCAAGAAGTTGGAAATTGGGGAGTGCTATGGACATTTCAGAGAAATCGGCACCCACATCAATCCCAACAGATAAATAAGGTTCAAAAGTTTGGTGCATGAGTAATCTCCTTTCGAATAGGCATCCATTTCCAGACAATAGCTACACAGCCTAGCATGTGATGCAGGTATAGCACAAAGGCTCCCAACCAGCCGAATCATAAAGGACTATTGAATGGATTAATTGACTTATTTACAGGTATAGGGCAATAAGAAAAGCCCGCCCTAGGAGGAGTCCATTTATCTTCCTATTCAACAAATGAATATACCTTAAAAACGGTCTGGTGTCTATTAGGAGCCTGTGTACATGATGAATAAAAATACATTGTTTTAAAGTTGGAAGATAGGAAAGAAACCAGACTACTCTTTGTCCAACTTAGGTATAAAAAATTATTAACCATATAGCTTTAATGCTATATCAATATGATACTAGGAGGGGTAAAAGTGTTATTGCTTTACAAAAAGTCGACTGGTCATATTGTAGGGACAAACAATAGTCCCCTGGCTACGTTTGAAAACATGTATCCCCATGCTACAGAAGAATTCAAGCAAATGTATGGGGGATTAGTAGTAGAAGATGATCCTGAATATGACAGAAATAGGCAATGGTATAAAGTTGAAGATGATATTAGGGTTGTAAGACTGGAATCTCCTTGGATTGAAGAACAGGTTAGACCACCAGATCCGGGAGATCAGCGTATTCTTGACTTAGAACTGGCTGTAGCCGCTATCCTGGGAGGTGCGTCATGATGCCGGAGTGGAAGCGAAATATCTTTGTCCGGGCGATAACAGCCCGGATGGCAGGGGAGGGGAGGACAAAGGAGGATCTGATTGCCGAATATGTCTTACTGACGGAGGAGGAGAAAGCGGAAATACTGAGCTATATTTGAGCCTAAAAGGCTCATTAATTTTGTTACCGAGGAGGGGGTTATATTGGGCATCATAGAAATGTTTGCAGGCACTATCAGTAAAGTAGGGGAGAACCACTGGGCGCAGTTTTGGGGTGTGTTGCTAGGGATCTTTTTTTATCTGGTGGAGCCGGGAGCAGCTTTTGGGGCATTATGGATTGCCGTGGCTGGCGATTTATTCAGCAGACTGATAGCCGAGGCAAGGACCCATGGTGGACTGTATCATGCAGCCAAAGAAGGATTTATTAATTCCGAAAAAATGTTTTGGCAAACGGCGGTAAAGATTACCGCATATTTTTTTATGTGCGTGATGGCCAATCAGAGCAAATACATATTCAGGTATGACGCACCGTCGGAGCTGTTCTCAACTATTGTTTATTCAATTCTTTTTTTGGTGGAGTTTTTCTCGGTCTCTAAGAATTTTCAAGACGCAGGCGTCAATTCTTTTAAATGGTTGGCCATGTTCGCAAAGCAAAGATTAGATAAAATTGTACCTGGTGGAGGTGATATTTGTGAGGGAGATAAACCTTCTTCATCCGGACCTACAGACTAAATGTAATAGGTTGATCGACCTGGCAAAAAGTAAGGGGCATAACATCATTATCACGCAAACACTCCGGAGCAAGCAGGAGCAAGATGATATGTATGCCCAGGGCCGGACAAAGCCTGGAAAAATTGTTACCGAGGTTAAATATCCCCGGTCGATGCATTGCTGGGGATTGGCGTTCGACATTGCTGTCTTGCTAAACGGTCTGGTTACCTGGGATACAAAGTTTTATGATCAGATCGGGCCATTGGCTGCGGCCATCGGCCTGGAGTGGGGCGGATCCTGGAAGAGCTTTGTAGACAAGCCTCACTACCAGCTTCCCGGGTACGATGTTGATGATCTGATCAAGAAGTATGGTGCACCGGAGAAATTTATGAAATCGTGGGAGGGGATTAATGTGCCGGGATTTGAGGGGCCAGCCAAAGTAATTTTTAAAGGGAAGGAGCTTTCAGCAGGACTGCTGGAAGGGAGAACTTACGTGGAGATTCGGGCCCTGGCTGAGGCCATGGGCCTGAAGATTTCCTACGACAATGCCACCAAGACTGTAACCCTGTCATAGGGTTTTATTTTTTTACCAAAATTTAAATGGAGGGGATCTTTGATGAGTACAATGTTCTATGATGTGTTTCAGGTTTTGATCTGCCTTTTGGCGGTTCTGCTGGCCGGCGGTCTGGTCTGGTTTATCAAAGAAAAAATCGGCGTCGAGAAAATGAAGAAAATATCCAGTGAGCTTTATGCCAATAAGGAGCTGGCTGCTGCAGCCGTCCGATATGCCCAACAAGTTTTTTGGAACCAGGCCGGCGAGATTCGGTATCAGAAAGCTGCAGAGTGGATGTCTACACAGTGCAAGAAGGTTGGCTTAAATATTGCTGATAGTGAAATCAAAACATTAATTGAAAGTGCCCTCCGAGCCTTCAAAGACGAATTCGGTGAGGAGTGGGGAAAAGCCATTGCCGAGCCGGCCGGCGCGGAAGGAACTGAATAAGGGGGTGATCCCTATCTGCCGGCCCACTACGACCCCAGCATACGAGCCCTGTCTCTTCGGAGGCAGGGCCTTTTTATTTTTTCCGCCACTTGACAAAACAGAGAAAAAACTGTAAAATCATTTACAAGATAATCGTCAATGATTTTACAGTTTTGGTGTTATTTTGTCAATCTTAAGGAGGATAGTTAAATGGATCCAAAGCTTTTTATTGAGAATTGCTTTCCTAAAAAAGTACAAATGGAATTTTTAAGCTGTGTTCGGGATGGCTATAAGTTAGCCGATAGCATGTATGAATTATTGCCTGTTAAAGCTAAATATTTCGATGAGTTTAGAGTCAGAGCAATTAATTATACTGTTGAGGCGACTCTTATTTATGCAGTCAAACAAAACAAAATACCGTTTAATTGGATAGAAGAAAGAAACTCTGCTAACAACTGCTCACATCTTAAACTACATAGGGATGATGTTATTTTGACCGTAAGTCAAGTTGAAAGAAGGCGTTTAATGCCTAGGGAGGCTGTGTTCCGTACTTATCACAGTCAAGGAAACCAAATGTCCCTTTTTGAAGAGTTGTTAGGAGAGATTCCTTATGTTATTTTAACACATGGATATAAATCTAAAGAACCAAAGTTTGCGATGCTTGGGATGCCAGAACCACCATCTGCAATGGGTTGGGCCGGTGAACCTATTGACATAACAGATTCAATAGTTGTTGGGAGTATCGAAGAAAGAATTCCAGAAAAAGATGCTTTTAAAATGAAGAATGAGGTCCTTGAAAGGTTGAGTCGAGAATGAGAAACAGTAATATGATATATGATGTTAATCCTTTGCCAGAAAGAATTAAAGAAGCTAGGATGGCTAAGGGTTATACTATGTCTCAGTTAGCTGAAAAACTGAGTATTTCTCGCCAAGCGATTTCCCAGTACGAGCTAGGTGTTAATACCCCCAAGGATGAAGTTTTTAGTAAAATGGTTGATTTTTTGGGGTTTCCAGTTAATTATTTTTACAAGCCAATTGAATATCGGTTAAATAATCCAGTTTTTTTTAGAAGCTTTAAAACAGCTGAAAAACGGGTTCGTGATATTTCGAGGGTACGAATTGGATGGATGATTGAAATACTTTTATATTTAAAAAGATATATAGAATTTGAACAAGTTACTGAAGGTTTAATAAGATCAGCACCATCAAAAGATGATTATTACGATGACGAAATTGAAGAAATAGCTCTAAAAGTTAGAAAAAGTTTTGGACTAGGTTTAGGACCAATTAGTGATGTTGCCTTGCTGTTAGAAAATCATGGTTTTATTGTTTCCAAAATGGCATTAAATGAACAAAAAGTAGATGCTTGTTCAGTACTTAATACTTTTGAAGATAGAAGGCCGCTTATTTTTTTGACTGAGGATAAAACTGCTGTTCATTCTAGGTTTGATGTAGCGCATGAACTAGGACATGTTGTTTTACATTCTTGGGTAGATGAGGAATATTTAGAAGATCCTCAGAATCTGAAAAGAATTGAAAAAGAAGCATTTAGATTTGCATCAGCATTTTTAATGCCAGAGGAAACCTTCTCAAGAGAAATTTATTCAACTTCGCTTGAATCTTTTTTACCATTAAAAAAGCGATGGAAAGTATCAATTCAAGCGATGATTCGTAGATGTTATGACCTTGAGCTATTTAATCAGAATCAATATGAATATTTACAACGACAGATTTCTTCTAGGAGGGCCAGAATAAATGAGCCATTAGATGATGAGATCTGTCATGAGCAACCTAAGACTCTGAAAAAGGCAATGCAGATGTTAATTGATCATAAGGTTCAGACTCCAGTAGAAATTGTAGAAAATTTACGTCTTCCAGTTGATCAAATTGAAATGCTTTGTGGATTAGAAAAAGGGATATTGCGTGATAAAAAGGAACCTTACTTGAGAATTGTTAAGAACAATTAATATCTTTAAACTTTACTTACTGTAGTGGCTTTATGGGGGTGAAGAATGCAATATTTTGAAATAAAAGCAGACCTTCAGTTTATGAAGGATTTTTTAAAAAATGTATATGATTTGTGGCAAATTGAATCAGAGGTTGCAAAGAAGATCGGACGAGGCCACTGGGTGTTGCATAATGAATATAAAAAAATTGTACGAAATCAGGCGGCTAGCGTTGGAGGTTACCAACATATTCGATCATTAGTTGCAACTGGTTCTCTAAGAGCCATAAAAATTGCAGATGCTTTCGGAATACCTATTCATGCAAATTCGTTCCCGGCACCGGCAGTTGGTGGACCAGTTATACCTCTTAATCTTTTTTCCGCAATTCTAAATGACACTTCCTATAATGGGATTGACAAACAGGTGATTATTGATGCAATTAATCAAACAATTGAGGCTTGCGAAATAAGGGTAAAACAAGAACTCTGGAATCTAATAAACCCTTTATATTGGGTTAAAACAATTTTTATATTTATTATACGAATACCGTTTTTGCTTATCAAATTTTCGGGTTTCAACGTAGATAAAATTGAAGAACACATCTTTTCAAAATTATTTAAGGTAATAGAGTTGGGAGTGTTAATAATTATACTCCTAAAATATGGTTTTAATCTTGATGAAATTGTAAAACAGGTTATGCTCCCAATTTTTACAAAGTGAGATTCTTAGCAAGTCAAAGCGCGTTCGATATGATAACAGTACCACCATCAAGGAGGTACTGCTTATTTTATCTGCCGATCCTAACCAAGCCCGCCATCTTGATTATTTTTTGAAATAAGACTGTCCGAAAGGCACTTATATTATAAGTGGGCAGAGGACAAATTTTCACTTGAAAAATCATCAAAAAATACATGAATACTTGATAAACCATTCCCTTCAAATTCCCAAGCGCTTGGGAATTTGCCCTCATGGAATCGTGACCAGCTCGGCTGGCCGGACAAGAACTATGATCAAAAACCTCAAGAAGTACTGTCCGGAATTTTCCGGGTCTCTTTGTTTTATTGGAGGAATTTGGAGATTTATGTGGAAATACATTTTACAAAATTTGTGCTGTTAAATGGAGGAGAAAATTGTGAAGAAACTTGTTGATATTCAATCTTTTGGATCTATAGATGCCGATAATGATGAGTATCTTTTACAATCTTTCGAGGATCATGAAGCCTATATAAAGGTATTAAAACGTGAAAAATTCTTAGTAACGGGAAGAAAGGGTTCAGGAAAAACTGCAATTTATAAGAAAATTATTACGACTAAAGAAAGAGATTTTTTTACATTCGGGCATGCATTTTCAGACTATCCTTGGCATTTCCATGAAAAACAAGCAAAGGAGGGGGTTCCTGACTTTGATAAATTCACTCATAGTTGGAAATATTTGATATTGCTCACAACGGCAAAAATTATTTTAAATCAGGACCAATCACTCCCATTTGATGATGCGTCATTTGAATATTTATCAAAAATTGAAGGCTTTGTAGTTGACTCATACGGAACAAGAGATCCTGATGTAACGCAAATATTTTCTCCATCAAAAAAACTAAAATTAAAACCAACCTTTGATATTGATGTTGGAATTCTACATGCAGGCATATCCCCTGAAAGTGTTCCTATAGCTGAGTTACCACTTATAGTATCGGAAGTTAATAAAAATCTTGCCCATTATATTATTTATAGTTTAAATCCGAATAATGGATATTACATTTGTTTTGACCAGTTAGATTTAGGGTTTGATCCAAATAGTCCGCAATATTATAATCGATTAATAGGACTTATTCTTGCTGCTCGGGACCTTAATATACTAGCAAAAGAAATGAAAAGAAAATTTTTTGTAGTAATATTTTTACGAGATGATATTTATGATCAGTTACATTTTGAGGATAAGAATAAAATTACCGAAAATTTTTATACTCTAATTGAATGGGATACTCAGCGGACTAGTCGTACATTAAAAGGTCTTATGGAGAAAAGATTCAAGGCAACAATTGGTGAATTTAAGGATGAGGTTACTTGGGAACGGGTGTTTGATGAAGCCCAGGAAATGCCTGGTCACCAGACAAAGTATAAATATATTACTGAACGAACTTATTTAAGACCTCGCGATATTATTAAATTTACGAATTCGGTTCTCCAATCGTATAAAAATAGTGTAGGTTTAGAAGGTGGCGATCAATCAAATTTATTTTTAAACCAAGATTTGCATAATGCTCGTGAAGAATATGGAAGATATTTTCAAAGAGAGATAGATGACGAGATACATAAGCATATTCCTGCATATAATAAGTATTTTGAAATTTTAAAAGGGATAGGCGTCTACAGGTTTAGGAAAGATCAGTTTATAATGGAATATCAGAACAGAACAGCCATTCTCCCTGAAGGAATAACTCCTTTGCAAGTCTTAAAAGAACTTTATGAGTTTTCAATTTTAGGTTACTATAAAAGAGGTGGAAAAGGGTTTGGAGGTTCTGAGTATGTGTTTAAATATAAGGAACCTTCCCAAGAGTTTGATGAAACCTCCGATTTATTTCAGGTGCACTTAGGTTTGATTGATTTTCTTGGCCTAAAAAGGTATGAAAAAAAATAATTATTTCCCGACTCTGATAAAGGATCCTAAAAGGCAGGATCCTTTCATTGTATTGTCCACCATTCTTCTCCCAGGTTGTATAGCTCAACCTCCTGGCCGTTAATCCCGCACCGCCAACGGAATGCTCCATCATAAAGCCGGATACTCTTGACCGGATTGACAATCTCGATAATCTCATCCTCGTAGATCAGTTGAAAAGGCATGTTGTCTCCCCTAGGGGTGATCTTTGCTTCGATTTGCAGGGGCACCTTTTCAAGTGTTTTAGTTTTGCCCATCGGTTTAACCTCCTTGACGAACATACGTTCTTTTGATATTATAGACCCGCAAAGACATACCTGTAAAGTAAAATTTGTTATGGAGATAGATAAGAGCAGTGATAATCAATAAATCTACTTTAAGAATAACTCAAATTACCAAGCGCTTGGGAATTTGGCCTAATGGTCACATGATCATCTCGGCTGGGTAGTGCGAACCCCATCAAAAAAATTTTCAGAAATACTTCCCAAATTTTACAGACTTTATTGTATTGCTGGAGGGATTTGGTGATTAATGTGGAAATATGCTGTTAATCATTGACTGTATTATGGGAGTTTAGCAAAAACACTTTATTCAATATGTAAATTACACTATTTTACGCTATAAAAAGCACTTGGGTTCCCAATGCAAGAGTTAGGCCAAGGCACTGCTTATCAAATTGGTTAGGAGGAAGGTAAGATAGAAAACGATTGCACGAAAAACCAACACTACGTACCTCAAGGTTATTTAAAGAACTTTACTTTTGACCAACAAATGACCCAAATACACTGTTTAAATAAATTAAATGATAAAAAGTTTATAACCAATATTAGAAATGTAGCCTCGGAAAATTATTTTTATGAATTACCTCCAGATGATGCGAAGAAATTCGAAACGGAGATGGGATATAGTGATTTTAATTCTGATGAAAAATGGTTTAGAAACTTTGAAAGTGTAGCACTTCCTTTGTTGGATACTTTAATCTCTATATGTAACAATGATCATCAAGATAATTTAATAAACTTTTTATATAAAGAAGAAACCAGAATGTGGATAGGTGTATTCATATTACTTCAGTTCTATAGAACTAAGAAGTTTCGGCAGGATCTTTATAAAGAAGGGTTATCTTTAGGAGAGCAAACAGTTAAAGAAAGAAGCGATTACTCCAAAGAGCAGTTAGTCGCTGACGCCCAGAAGTATAGTATTTTTCAACAGATAATTAATTATTTAGATATATATAAGCTAAATGATGAAGTAAACCTTATTGGAAACTATCTTTGGCAAATTGGTAGAAATGACATAGAGATTCCTTTGGTTACCTCAGATAGTCCTATAATTGAGTTAATAACAAATTTTGCGAATGGTATTTCTGTAAAAACATGGGTATTCCCTTTAAATGATAAATATTGCTTATGCATATATTTTGATTTTTTTACTGGTAAACTTAGGTATTTAACACATCAACCAATCATAGATCTAAATAAGGTCGGTATATTATTATATAATTCCTTGCAATTGAAACAGGCTCATACATTTGTGTTTTCAAAGTTACCGATAATATCCGGCTTTTTTAATAACTGACAAGAAATATTTGCTCGGGTAATTTTTTAAAGAAAGAGAAGGACTTGGTCTAATAACATATTCCCAAAATTTGAGAGAATATGAATGAATATAGTAACCAAACTTTGGAAATCC
Source organism: Candidatus Formimonas warabiya (assembly GCF_002777255.1). Taxonomy (GTDB): domain Bacteria; phylum Bacillota; class Dehalobacteriia; order Dehalobacteriales; family Dehalobacteriaceae; genus Formimonas; species Formimonas warabiya. Next base: position 1,028,094 of record NZ_CP017634.1, read on the forward strand.
AAGAGATTTTATATGAAATTGGTGCAAAAGCTGCGCCGCCCTGGGGTGGATTAAGCCAGTGTAAATTCTAAGGTTAGTGAGGATAATTATTTGAAGATACACAAATATAACATCATCTTAATGGTGATAATATGTGTTTTTTCGATAATAATTGCTTTCATTTTCAATAAATATAATGTTGGGTTTTGGGTAAATATCTTTATTGGTATTTTTTCGAGTGGTGTACTTGCATTAATTTTATCAATAATTGGCTATCAAATAGAAAGAATGAAAACACTTGAAGAATTTTATACTTATGTTTTAAAAGCTATAGCAAATTTTAACCGCTTTGAAAATAATGGTGATCCCCAGTATACTATGGATATAGTCCTTAAAATAAATGATTTCGATTATACAGCCTTGGATATGTCATATGGTAACATTGATTTCATGTTTGCGAATAATACACATCGAAAATACATCTACGATAGAATTTATAAAAGGGTATGTAATCTAAAACATATAATTAATGATAAATCGTTTCATTTTAAAGAATATAAGAAAGCAATAAATGGAAATTTGCCTGTAATGGAGCTTTTTATAAAGAAAATTGATGAAGAAATCATGGCCAGAAAAAGAGAAGATATCACTAACGAAGATGGTTCAGTATGTATAGTATCAAGTAGCTATAATAAATTTAATAATGAAATTATGGACGAGTTAAACGGAAAGTATTATAAGATTATGTATGGTCGAAAAACTAATATCTAAAATACGGAGCTTTGGGGATTTAGGGCGGCGCCCATGGCGACGGCTGAATATGAATGATTGTATTTATTTTAACAGCGTATTTCCAAATCAAAAGGTGGATATAATCATCCTTTTCCCAGGTTAAAAAGGTATACCTCCTGGCACTTGAGTCCACATATCAAAAAATCCTCTTTGGTGGATCCAAAACTGTTTACTCAAAAATAAAACCATTGATATACTAGCATTTAGCGGCTGCAATCAAGGGATTAAATGGCACAGTAGCTAGATTCAGGTTCTAGCGGGCGTGATTTAGGAATTAGGAAAGAAATCTCGTGCCGGCGATGAGGTAGTAAGTGCCCAACAGCAGAGAAATAGGAAGCTACTTTATATTTCTTCCTATTATAAGGCGTTAGTTTACAAAAAAGTTCAACCATTTTTTCAACCATCATTCCAGAATTGATTAAGAATTTTTGAGTCTCTTTAGGAAGAAGAATCCCAGGAAATCCTTGGTACACAAGGAATGTAGAGCACATTTAATAGTTTTTAATTTTGTTTAAATACCCACTTTTTGGCCTTTGACGACCTTGGGGTGGTAGAGGCCGCTGGTTCAAGTCCAGTCGCTCCGACCAGGAAATTCTTAGAGCCGCAATGTTTTGCGGCTCTTTTATTTTTGGCTTTTTATCAACTTCTGATAAAAGTTCTAATATTATTCTACCAGAAGGCAAAAAAATAAATACCATCGATCGGTATTATTTAAAACAAATTTGCCATTTTTCCGCTGCATCTCTTTGCATGCCGACTGAACGTGTCAATAACACCAATAAGCTTTAGGGGTTAGGCTGGTGAGCCCTAGAGGAATATATTTGATCAGAGTAAAATTTTTAATTTTCACTTGTAAAAGTTCTTCTGCGGGATAGAATAACATCAGGATACTTGCAGGAGGTGGTCGGCAAAGTGAAAGACGAATATCTTAGGAGAAATGTTGGCTACATAGACCAGATTGTCCGTTTGGTAATGGGTGCTGCATTGATTGTTATCCCTGTCCTTTACAAATGGCCATCATGGACAGTAGCGATTCTTGCAGCAGTAGGCGGGTCAACAATTCTTGAAGGAATTATTGCTTATTGACTAGTACTAGACCTTTTAGGGTGGTCTACCCGAAAAAAATTGATTTAGAACGTTCAAGTCCAGTCATTCCGACCAGTGGATAAAACAGCTAATATTAGACTAGCTGTTTTTTATTTTCGATTCGTCTTGTCATGATTTCCATTTTGTGTTATAGTATGTTTGGTATTAATCTGAAGAAGCGTGGATCAGAGTGGGTTCCGACCCACTTTTTCCTTTAAAAATAGCGTTCATTTTTTCCCGAACAGGAAATGCACCAAAAAAGAATATTATCCCAAGTACTGGGGTAAAGATATGGTCTAGAACCAAATTATTCAGCTCTGTCAGGGAGGAATACCATGCTGAAAGAATCCAAAGTGGAAAACCTGGTAAGAAATATAGTTCTTCCCCTTATTGAACCTGCCGGATATGAATTAGTTGATGTGGAATATCAAAAGGAAGGTAATCATTGGGTATTACGGTTGTTTATCGATCACGAAGAAGGTATTGATCTGGATGATTGTCAATGGGTGAGCAATTTGGTGGGGGAAGAATTAGATAAAGCAGACCCGATTCCCCAGGCTTATTTATTGGAGGTTTCTTCTCCCGGTATTGAGCGGCCCTTAAAAAATGCCAAAGATTTTGACAGATTTAAGGGGAAAAAAGTAGAAATTAAACTATTTAGCCCCAAAAACAATCAAAAAGAGTATGTGGGGATCCTTTTGGGAATCGAAAACAGTCAAGTTGCTCTGATGGCGGGCCAGGTAAAAATATTATTTAATATGGATGAAATAGCCAAAGCAAAGCTAGTTTTTGATTTTAACTAAGTTAATGGGCTGAAATCCGTATTTTTTTAAAACTAAATAAGGAGGTTCAATGATGAATGTCGATTTTATTGAGGCATTAAAGGAGTTGGAGAAAGAAAAAGGTATTGCCCTTGATGTACTGATTGAAGCAATAGAAGCAGCTTTAATCTCCGCTTATAAAAAAAATTTTGGTTCCTCTCAAAATGTCAGGGTAGAAATCAACCGGGACACTGGTGAAATTCATGTTTATAACCGGCGTACTATCGTCGATGAAGTCGAAGATCCCAGACTGGAAATTAGTATTGAGGAAGCCCGAAAATTAAGACCCAGTTATGAAGTCACTGATATTCTGGAAACAGAAGTAACACCCCGAACATTTGGCAGGATTGCTGCCCAAACTGCAAAACAGGTAGTGGTTCAACGGATTCGGGAAGCCGAAAGAACCATCATTTATGATGAATTTATTAATCGCGAAGGAGATATTGTGACCGGGATTGTCCAGCGGCACGAAATGAAAAATGTTTTTATCGACCTGGGTAAGACGGAAGCAGTAATCATGCCCACGGAACAAATTGCCCGGGAACAATACAACCAAGGCGACAGAATAAAAACATATATTGTGGAAGTAAAAAAAACAACCAAAGGGCCTCAAATCCTGGTATCCCGTACCCATCCGGGCCTATTAAAACGATTATTTGAATTAGAGGTCCCGGAAATTCATGATGGGATTGTGGAAATTAAATCCGTAGCTCGGGAAGCCGGCGCCCGCTCCAAGATAGCTGTATACAGCAAGCATGAAAATGTTGATCCTGTCGGGGCCTGTGTTGGTCCAAAGGGTATGCGGGTACAGGCTATTGTCAATGAATTGAGGGGAGAAAAGATCGATATTGTCAAGTGGAGTGCCGACCCGGTCGTTTTTGTGGAAAACTCTTTAAGTCCGGCAAAGGTTTTGTCCGTTCATGTCAATCTTTCTGAAAAAATTGCCAAAGTTGTTGTTCCTGATTATCAATTGTCTTTGGCCATCGGCAAAGAAGGGCAAAATGCCCGTTTGGCAGCAAAATTAACCGGGTGGAAGATCGACATTAAGAGTGAATCACAAGCAGAAGAAAATAACGAATAAGGAGGAATTTTAGTTGATACGGGTAAAAAAAATTCCTCAGCGCATGTGTGTGGGATGTAAAGAAATGAAAAACAAAAAGTCCCTCATCAGAGTAGTGAAAACTCCGGAAGAAATGGTACTCATTGACGTTACCGGGAAAAAGGCAGGGCGAGGAGCTTATGTTTGCCCGAATGCAGACTGTCTGCAATTAGCAATAAAATCGAAAGGATTGGAAAAATCCTTAAAGACTAAAATCTCTCCTGATATTTATGCTACTTTAAAAGAACAACTACCAAAGGAGCCGTTACCCCTAAATGAGCCATAAATTATATGCATTATTGGGATTTGCCCAAAGAGCAGGAAAGATTATTTCCGGGGAAACTGGTTGTGCATCCGCAATCAAACAGAAAAAAGTTTTTTTAGTAATGGTTTCTGAAGATGCGTCTGAACACACGAAATCAGAGATGAAATCCTTGAGTCGTTTTTATGGGGTAGAATGTTTGGTATGGGGATCGAAGTTGCATATCGGTACTAGTATTGGTAAGTCACCACGGGCCACTGTCGGAATATTAGATAAGCATTTTGCCGATGAAATGCGGAAAATGATTCTTCAGGTGGTTCATTGAGTAACAACAATGGGGGTGGTTTCATGGGTAAACTAAGAGTATATGAATTAGCGAAAGAATTATCGATGGAAAGTCGCGAAGTAATTCGTCGCCTGGGTAAAATGGGATTAGAGCTGAAAAATCATATGAGTACGGTTGATGATAAATATGCAGATTCTTTACGGGAAATGGTTAAACCTAATCCCCCAAAAACGGATCACCATGTTCAAAATTTTGAAGTTGGTGCCAAGAAACCCGAGCAACGTCAAGAAAACAAGTCTTTTCATAAAACAGAATATAGCCAGGAGCGGAACAAGCCAGGCCAGTCGGCGGTGGAGCATAAAAATCCTCAGCGATTTGACAATACCAGAGTAAATAATCAAAACAAGCCTGATTATTCCCGGGGCAATAACCAAAACAGGGCTGATAACTTCCGGGGCAATAACCAGAATCGGCCCGATCAGCCACGGGTTAACTACCAAAATCGGCCTGACCAGGGGCGACCCAATAATCAGAATCGACCTGATCAGCCACGGGTTAATTACCAAAACCGGCCTGACCAAGGTCGACCTAATAATCAGAATCGACCTGATCAGGAGCGGGCTAATCACCAGAATCGACCTGATAACTCTCGGGTTAATCACCAAAACAGGCCTGATTATTCTAGAAACAGAAATAATGAGAATACTGGTGGCCCCGGTTCTAAACCTTTTCCTCCCAAACAAGAAAAGAAGCCGGATAGGGGACCGATCCCTCCGAATCTTACCAAGCCTGGCGCTCCCAAGAACGTGCCCAAGCCAAAAGAACCGTTCAAATTTGGGGAAAAAGATTTTGATGAGGACCATGAAGCGAAAGCAAAAAATCCCCGGTTTACTTCTTACCAACATGGGGATAAAGATGGCTTTCGACCTGGGGGAAAGCGCAAGAACCAAAACAGGAAGAAAGGGTCTTTTGCCCAGAAGATGGAGCAGCAGCCGGTAACACCCAAAAAAGTGGTGATTGGGGAAACGGTTACAGTGCAAGAATTAGCGAAAAGCATGGGAAAGACCGGTGCAGAGGTGATTCGCAGACTGATGGAACTAGGCGTATTAGCCACCATCAATCAAGAAATTGATGCGGAAACTGCTGTTGTAATCGGTCAGGAATTTGGTATTCCCGTGGAAATCCGGCTGGATAAGACCATGGAAATGATGGAGGACCAAGAGGATGAGGATGAGGAATTATTAGTAGAACGTCCTCCTGTGGTCACTGTGATGGGTCATGTGGACCATGGAAAAACATCTCTTTTAGACGCCATTCGCAAAGCAAATGTCACTGCTACAGAGGCTGGAGGGATTACCCAGCATATTGGGGCCTATCAAGTAGAAGTGAATAATAAAAGAATCACCTTTTTGGATACCCCCGGCCATGAAGCATTTACGGCGATGCGGGCCAGAGGGGCCCAAGTTACGGACATCGCCATTATTGTAGTCGCCGCTGACGACGGGGTGATGCCTCAGACAGTAGAAGCCATTAATCACTCAAAAGCCGCCAAGGTGCCCATCATTGTGGCGATTAACAAAATGGATAAGCCTAATGCCAACCCCGACCGGGTCAAACAAGAGCTCACTGAGCACCAGCTTGTCGCAGAAGAATGGGGAGGAGAGACCATTATGGTGCCGGTTTCTGCAAAAACCCATGAGGGAATTAGTCATTTGTTAGAGATGATCTTGCTTGTGGCAGAAGTGGGCGAGTTGAAAGTAAACCCGGAACGGATCGTCAGAGGAACTGTGATCGAGTCGGAGCTTGACAAAGGACGGGGGCCGGTAGCAACTGTTTTGGTGCAAAAAGGCACCTTGAAAATTGGTGATAATATCGTGGCCGGAACCGCCTTTGGTAAAGTGCGGGCGATGATTGACGATAAGGGACGCCGGGTCAAGAATGCAGGCCCTTCCACCCCTGTAGAAGTACTGGGCTTTTCGGATGTCCCTCCGGTGGGTGAGCCCTTTGTCGGGGTACAAGATGAAAAAGACGCCCGTTACATTGCCGGTAAATATCAAATCAAAAAACGGGAAGAAGATTTAAATAAAACCGCCCGGGTAAGTTTAGACGATTTGTTTAAACAAATTTCCGAAGGGAACGTGAAAGACCTGAACATTATTATTAAGGCTGATGTTCAGGGATCCATTGAAGCCCTGAGTCAATCCTTAACCAATCTTTCTACCAGTGAAGTCCGGGTCAATACCATTCATAGTGGAGTAGGCACCATTTCCGAATCCGATGTGATGCTGGCTGCCGCATCAAACGCCATCATTATCGGCTTTAATGTTCGGCCCGATGCCAACACCAGAAAGGCTGCGGAAAACGAAAAGGTTGATATTAAGCTGTACCGGGTGATTTATGATGCTATCGACGACATTAAAGCCGCCATGGCAGGATTGCTGGAACCTTCTTATAAAGAAGTGGTCATTGGCCACGCGGAAGTAAGGGCCACTTTTAAGGTTCCTAAAGTAGGTGTAATTGCAGGGAGTTACGTTTCGGAAGGCAAGATTACCCGTCAAGCAGGTGTACGGGTGATTCGAGACGGTATCGTGATCCATGAAGGCCATATTGATTCTCTGAAAAGGTTTAAGGATGATGCGAAAGAGGTCTTAACCGGTTACGAGTGTGGGATTGGTGTAGAAAACTTTAATGACCTAAAAATTGGCGATGTCATTGAAGCATACATTATGGAAGAAGCAAAGCGAGAACTATAAGGGAAGGTTGGGAAGATGGTCCAATATCGTTCCGGCAGGTTATCTGAAGAGTTTAAAAAAGAAATTTCCGATGTCATTAAAAACCACGTCAAAGATCCCCGGGTGGGTTTTGTCTCCGTCGTTTTTGTGGATGTGTCAGGGGATTTACGGCATGCGAAGGTATTTGTCAGTGTGTTGGGGAGTGAAGCAACCGTCAAAGATACCATGGCTGCTTTGAAGAGTGCTTCCGGATTTATTCGGCGGGAAATCGCCCACCGCATCCAGCTCAGGTATACCCCCGAAATCACCTTCGTTTATGATGATTCCATTGCCCACGGGGCAAAAATATCCAAAATTCTAGCCGATGTGATTCCGGAAGAGGAAAAAGATGAACAGTAGCCTTCAAGAAATTTGCCAAACAATCTTAAAAAGCAAGCATATCCTGATCACGGCTCATGTTCTCCCTGATGGGGACAGCATCGGGTCCGTGATCGGTTTAGGTTTGGCTTTAGAATCTTTAGGTAAAAATGTGACCATGGTGATGCAGGACAAAGTACCGGACATGTATCGGTTCTTAGCGGGCAGCAATAAAATAATCTTTCCCGCGGCCCTCACCGTGCCGTCAGATTTAGCCATCTTTTTAGATTGTACAGATTTTTCCAGAGTGGGTGATGATTGGTTTCAGCCCTGGATCAGGGAGATTCCGGTAATTAGCATCGATCATCACGTGAGCAACAAGTTTTTCGGAAAATACAATTATGTGGATGTGGAAGCAGCAGCCACAGCAGAAATTATCTACTTTTTGCTAAAAGAAATGCAGCTAAACCTAAGCATCGAAACGGCTACCGCTTTATATACAGGGATCGTCATGGATACCGGTTCCTTTCAGTATCAAAATACTACCTCTCGAACCCTGAAAACTGCCGCCTGTCTGCTGGAGCAAGGCATAGATCTGTCCCAGATTCGGGAAAAACTTTATGAAAGCAAATCCTGGAAGAATTTACAGTTAGTTGCCGTAGCTATTGAGCGGCTTCAGTTTGTGTCAGAGGGAAAAATCGCCTGGACCTATCTGGATCAAGAGATCATGAACCAGCTTCAGGCAGAGTCGGAACACTGTGAAGGTGTGGTAAATTATCCCATATCGATGGAAAACGTAAAAATCGGCTTATTATTCAGAGAAATGGAAAACGGCACCGTTAAAGTGGGTTTGCGCTGTCGCACAGGATATGATGTGAACAAAATTGCTTCTTTTTTTGGTGGGGGAGGACATCAGCTAGCTGCCGGGTGCACCCTGGATGGTCCCTTGGAAAGAGCTGTTTCCCGCGTACTTGATCAAACGCGTATGGTTTTGGGGGAATTTTGATGACGGACGGCTTTATCAATCTGCTCAAACCACCCGGGATGACATCTCATGATGCAGTAAGCTTGATGAGAAAAATATTAAACATAAAAAAAATTGGACATACAGGCACTTTAGACCCGGGAGTGGCCGGTGTTCTGCCTCTTTGTGTCGGTAAAGCAACCAGGTTAGCGGAATATGTCACAAACAGGCCCAAAAGTTATCGCGCCGAAATCACCTTTGGTTTGAGCACAGACTCTCAAGATGCTTATGGCCATGTGGAAAGAGAATCAGCATGTACAGATTTGCGTTTTGAGCAATTTTTGGACTTAATCCCCTCCTTTGTGGGGGAAATTAGGCAAATTCCGCCCATGGTTTCCGCTGGCCGGATAGGAGGAACCCGGCTCTATCAATTAGCCCGGGAAGGAATTGAAGTAGAACGAAGACCAAAATTAATTTTTATCTATAAAATTGCAGTTTTCCAAAGTCACTGGCACTTGCCCAATCCCAGCGTAATTTTTGATGTTGTTTGTTCCAAAGGAACCTATATCCGCACCCTATGCCATGATATGGGCGAAAAACTGGGGGTAGGGGCCTATCTGTCTTTCCTGATCAGGACCCAATCAGGCCCTTTCAAAATAGAGGATTCCCTAACCATTGAAGAAATAACCCGTTTAGCGGGAAAAAACAACCTGTCTTTTGTTCGCCCCATGCAGGAAGGAATTTTATTTTTTCCGCCCATCACGGTGAGCGACGATCAAGCAAATGCTGTTCTTCATGGCAACTCCTTTATTTTACCGGGAAGTGAATTTAGGGAAGATCGATTATACCGGGTAGAAAACCAGGAAAATAGGCTCTTGGCTGTGGGACATGCTATCCATACCACGGAGGGGGTATTTATATTTAAACCGGAAAAAGTATTTGGATAACTCCTTTTTTAGATGATCCTGTTCCATAGATGATTGTTTCTTCAATAAGGGGAGAGTTGCGTGATAGTAGTTACCAGACTGCAAGAATTTCCTTCTGCACCTGGTTTCGTAGCAGTAGCTTTAGGAAACTTCGATGGGGTGCATCAAGGACATCAAACACTCATTAAAAAACTCGTTGACAGAGCGCACAAGGAAGACGGAATTAGTGTGGTATTTACCTTCCACCCCCATCCGTTAAAAATATTAGCACCGGCGCACAATCTTCTGCTGTTGAATACAACGGAAGAAAAGGAAAATTTAATTCGAAGATTAGGCGTTGATTTTTTTATCCCTTTTCCATTTACCAAAGAGATCGCTGATATGGTTCCGGGAGAATTTGTCCAGACCATTTTGTTGCGCGGCCTGCGGGCAAAAAGTATTTTTGTGGGTTATAACTTTACTTTTGGCAGGAAAGCAGCAGGCAACCCGAACATGCTCCAATCCATCTGTTTGGAACAAGGGTGTGAGGTGAATATTATCTCAGAAGTGAAAGAACACCATGTTACCGTAAGCAGCACCAATATTAGAGAATTTTTACTTTGCGGCAATATCAAAATGGCAAATTTATTGTTAGGATATACCTATAGTTTATTCGGGCCGGTCATTCCCGGTAACCAAGTGGGACGGCAATTAGGATTTCCTACCGCCAACTTAGATGTTTCTCCAGGCGTAATCATACCTGCGAACGGTGTCTATGCGGTGAAAGTAAAAATTGACGGCGCCTCTTATGATGGTGTGGCGAATATTGGAAACCGGCCTACCCTGGGTCATGATCTTCTGCAAAGTGTGGAAATCCACATTTTAGATCAACGGTTAGATCTCTATGGAAAAAGCATGCGGGTATTCTTCATTGAACGGTTGCGGCCGGAAAAAAAATTTTCCGGACTGCATCAATTGACGTCCCAAATCCAGCATGATGTAGATTTAGCACGAAGCATTCTCCGGACGACAAGTTATTCCATGTTATTTTAGGGGATGGGTGAGAGGTATAATAAAAAGAAGTTTTTCATAAATATTTGGTAATAGTTGTTCGAATAGCAATCTATTTAGAAGGTGAATAGTTTGCGCGTGATTATTACCAGCCATGCTAAAAAAAGACTTCGAGATCACCGGCAGGGAAGCCTGACCATTGATGATATTATTACAGCGGCTCAGCTAATTCCTGGAAGTATTCCTACCGCAACAAGGTTTAGAGGATTTTTTGCGAAATCGGGCCGTATTTTTGATATCGTGGCGAAAGATATCCCTGGAGGCCGGTTAGTGATCACAATTATTGGGAAGTAGCTTGCTATCGAAAAGAAAATAAAGTATAATTTGGATGTGCCAAATTGGCTAACCACATGCTAGGATTTGCGAACACTCCGACGCTTTTCTTGGCTGGCGGTGATCATATTGAAAAAAGGAGGTGAAGTGCTGTGACCATGCTTCCAGAAAAGAAACATGAGATTATTGAAAAATTTAAGATCCATGACACCGATACCGGTTCTCCTGAGGTGCAAATTGCTATCCTCACGGAACGGATCAACCATCTTAATGATGAACACTTGAACAAGCATAAAAAAGACCACCATTCCCGCAGAGGCTTGTTAAAAATGGTTGGGCAGCGCAGGGGGTTATTAAACTATCTGAAAAAGAATAATTTTGATCGATATCGTCAGATTGTCGAAGCCCTTGGCTTGCGTAAATAACTGTGCACACAACAAAGAGCGGTTTTTCCGCTCTTTGTTTTTTCAGATCTCATAAAACGAAAAGTGAAGCTTTTCTAGATTTTTACTTATAGTATTGCCATAAGAAGGAAATAATATCATACGTGTCGAAGATGTACATAAAAATAAAGAAAAAAGAAAGAGACTGGCAAAATAGGAGGTTTAATTTAGTTTCTATGCAAAACAATTATTTTAAAAAAAGTTTGGAACTGGGGGGACGTACCCTCACCCTGGAAACAGGTAGAATGGCGAAACAAGCCAGCGGTGCCGTATTTACCGTTTATGGAGACACAATGGTTCTCGCTACTGCCACAGGTTCATCAGAACCACGCGAAGGTATTGATTTTTTTCCTCTTACCGTAGATTATGAGGAAAGATTATATGCCGTGGGCAAAATTCCCGGAGGATTCATTAAACGGGAGGGAAGACCCAGCGAAAAGGCGATCCTGTCTTCCCGCATCATTGACCGGCCGATCCGGCCTTTATTTCCCAAAGGATATCGAAATGATGTGCAAATTGTCACAACAGTGATGTCTGTCGACCAAGACAGCCCTCCGGATGTTACAGCCATTATTGGTGCTTCCGCAGCGTTGCATGTTTCAGACATTCCATTTTTAGGACCCATCGGCAGCGTGATTGTGGGAAGAGTGGACGGGAAACTGATCACCAATCCCACGGTAGAGCAAGCTGTCAAGAGTGATATGCATATTGCGGTGGCTGGAACGAAAGATGCCGTAAATATGGTGGAAGCAGGGGCCTTGGAAGTCCCGGAGGAAGAAATTTTAGAAGCCATTATGTTCGGCCATGAAGAAATAAAAAAAATTGTGCAATTCATTGAGGATTTTCGCAACGAAGCCCTGGAATTAGGACTGGCTAAAGAAAAACAGGTATTCGTCCCGGTCAAACCGTCTGAAGAGTTGGAACAAGCAGTGCGAGACGTGGCGGTGGATATGATTTCTGAAGCCGTGCATAAATGTGCTGCAGAAAAAATGAGCAAATTGGACAGAGAAAACTATCTGAAAGAAATAAAAAAAGGTATTCTCGCTCAATTTGAAGAACAATATCCCGAAGACGTAAAAGTAATCGCCGGTCTGGTAGATGGGATTGAAAAAGAAGTGGTCCGGCGCATTATTGCCCGGGAAAAAATTCGCATTGACGGCAGACAGATTAATGAAGTCCGTCCCATTACCGTGGAAGTAGGTATCTTAAGCAGAACACACGGTTCTTCTCTCTTTACCCGGGGTCAAACCCAGATTCTCAATGCCTGTACCTTAGGGGCAGTCGGGGATGAACAGATTCTCGACGGATTAGGTGTGGAAGAATCAAAACGATACATGCACCATTATAACTTTCCGCCTTATAGTGTGGGGGAAGCGCGACCGATCCGGGGACCCGGACGGCGTGAAATCGGTCATGGTGCTTTAGCGGAACGGGCTTTGGAACCTGTGATCCCCTCAGAAGATGATTTTCCCTATACCCTTCGTTTGGTTTCAGAAGCCATTGAGTCCAACGGATCAACCTCTATGGGCAGTGTCTGCGCCAGCACTTTGTCATTAATGGATGCGGGCGTACCCATTAAAGCCCCTGTGGCCGGTGTTGCCATGGGACTAATCAAAGATGAGGACCATATCACCGTGCTGACCGACATTCAAGGAATGGAAGATGCCTTAGGAGATATGGATTTTAAAGTAGCGGGGACGGCCAAAGGGGTTACCGCCATTCAAATCGATATTAAAATTGCCGGGATTGACCGTCAAGTAATTACCCAGGCGTTGGCACAGGCGAAAGAAGGCAGAATGCATATTCTCGGGAAAATGCTTGAAGTCATCAGCGAACCGCGCAAAGAACTCTCCCCTTATGCTCCCCGGATTATCAGAACCAAGATTAATCCGGACAAAATTAGAGATGTGATCGGAGCCGGGGGTAAGATTATTAAAAAGATTGTGGAAGATACGGGCGCCAAAATTGATATTGAAGATGACGGACGGATCTTTATTGCCAGCATCGACGGCGCTGCGGGAGAAAAGGCTTTAAAGATTATCGAGGCCATTACCCAGGAAGTGGAAGTAGGCCGTACCTATCTGGGCAAGGTGATCAAAATCATGGATTTTGGCGCCTTTGTAGAAATCATTCCCGGAGTATTAGACCTGCCGGGGAAAGACGGTATGGTTCATATTTCTCAACTTTCGGATAAACGGGTGGAAAAGGTAACAGATGTGCTTAAAGAAGGTGATCAAATCCTGGTGAAGGCCATCGGCATCGATAACCAAGGTCGGGTTAAATTATCCCGAAAAGAAGTATTGCGAGATCAACAAAAAGAAAGTGAATCATAATCACGGGGAATCCGGGACCCGGTTACGGAGGTTCAAGAACACCCAAAAATAAAACTACTTATTAAAAAGCACCCTTGGTGCTTTTTCATTTACCTTTCATAATTTCTTCCTTCCCCGAATAACATAAACTAAAAAATGGGGGGGGATCACATGAGAGTCTATTACTTAACGAAAAAACAGGTCACAAATGGGATGGTCGGCGTACTAATTCTATTACTGATCGGATACCTGATCAGCAACTATATTTACCACAGTTTAGTAGTTCCTACGACCGAAATAACGCCCATTTACCAAGGCAGTGCTGAAAAGAAACAGATCAGCTTTGCCATAAATGTGGATTGGGGAGAAGAATATATCCCGGAAATGTTAAAAGTATTCAATACCCATCAAATTAAATGCACCTTCTTTTTAACAGGACGGTGGACAGAAAAATTTCCTGAATTAGCAAAATCGATTGGGGAAAACAAACAGGAAATCGGTAATCATGGCTATAAGCATGACAGCCCTAACGGCATGTCATTGGAAGAAAACAAGGCAGACATCGAAAAAGCAGCCCAAATCATTCAATCTGTGACCGGCAAACAAACAGTACTTTATGCCCCCGCTTCCGGAGAAAGCCAAGCCCATGTATTAAAGGCAGCCCATGAATTAGGCTATCAAACCATTTTGTGGAGCATCGACACTATCGATTGGAAAAATCCTCCGCCAGAGCAAATTCTCAATAAAGTATTAACGAAGGCCCATAACGGCGCTATCGTCCTGATGCATCCTACGAAACCAACGGTGGCAGCTCTCCCGGCTTTAATCAGTGAATTAAAAAAACAAGGATATCAGTTTGTCACCGTATCCGAGAGTATTGTAGATGATCATCATGAATAGATTCCTTTTTTATTTATTTCTTTTTACCCTTTCCCTGATTTCTTTGCCCGTACTGGCGTCCGCACCGGTCATTCAAGCAAAAGCTGCTGTTTTAATGGACATGAAAACTGGACAGGTAGTATGGGAAAGGAATTCTAGAGATCCCTTACCCCCGGCAAGTACGACGAAAGTCTTGACGGCTATTTTAGCTTACGACATGGGAAATACAAATAAATTATGCGCCGTGTCTCCCAAAGCTGCCTCTGTTGGTGAGGCATCCATCCACTTAAAAGCAGGGGAAAAAATACTGCTTGGGGATTTGCTGAAAGGAGCCTTAATCTGTTCAGGGAACGACGCCTGTGTAGCCATCGCGGAAAATGTTTCAGGCAGTGAATCCCTTTTTGTACAGTGGATGAACTTAAAAGCAAAAATACTGGGAGCGGGGAGTAGTGAATTTGTAAACACAAATGGGCTCCCGGCAAAGGATCATTATGTTACTGCTTATGATTTAGCCTTAATCAGCAGATATGCCATGCAAAACCCCCAATTTTCCGCTGTAGTCGGTAGCCGTTATCAGACCATTGGCCAGGGAACTTCAAAAAGATACTTAAAGAGTACGAATAAATTACTTTGGCAGTATCCCGGGTGCATCGGCATCAAGACAGGTACCACTGTGTCTGCGGGACCCTGTTTGGTTTCCGCAGGGGAAAGAGGAGAAAAGAAATTTTTATCTGTCGTTTTAAACAGCCCTGATCGTTTCGGGGACAGTTCCAAGCTTCTGGATTATGGTTTAGAGGATTTTTCCTCTCGAACTTTGTTTCACCGAGGTGATCTGATTAGAACAGTACCTGTGATCAACGGCATGAAAAAAACCGTAGCAGTAATTATTTCTCAGGATGAGACAGTCGTTCTTCCCAAACAGCAAACGAAAGTGCCCCAGACTGAAATTTTTATTCAAGAACAACTTGCCGCTCCCGTGCAAAAGGGGCAATCCTTAGGACATATTGATGTTCTGGACAACAATCGGGGGCTCCTATCACGCATAAATATCGTTGCCGATGAAAGCATTCCGGAAAGACTGACTTTATGGGAAAAATTAAAAAGGCTTTGCCAGCTTGTGATTTAAAGGAATTTTTCGTCCTTCATAGAACAATAAAAGGGATAACGTATTTTAGGAGGGGAAAATGCTATATAAAGACATATTATCCAATGGAATTCGCGTGGTAACGGAAGAACTGCCGTTTGTCCACTCCGTATCCCTCGGCATTTGGGTGGGGACCGGATCACGGTTCGAAGATAAAAGGATCCATGGGGTTTCTCACTTTCTCGAGCATATGCTCTTTAAAGGAACAAAAAACCGGAATGCCAAACAAATTGCAGAAAGTCTTGAAGCAGTAGGAGGTCAAATTAACGCTTTTACCTCCAAAGAGCACACCTGTTACTATGCCAAAGTATTAAGTGATCATTTTGACTTGGCCGCAGATATTCTGGCGGATATGTTTTTAAACTCCCTTTTCTCGGCTGAGGAAATGGATAAAGAACGAAACGTGATTTTGGAAGAGATTAAAATGTATGAAGATACTCCTGATGAGCTGGTTCATGATGTTTATTCACGTACCCTCTGGCCCCAGGATCCGTTGGGACAGTCCATCATCGGCACTTCCAAATCCGTGGAGAATATTTCCCGGGATCAATTAATTGCTTATTATCAATCAACCTATGTACCCCAAAATGTAGTGATTGCCATTGCCGGTAAAATTCAACGGGAGGTAGTATTAGAAAAACTGGAGAAACTATTCTCCCCGCTTTCCGGTCAGTTTCAACCCCCATCCTTAAATGAGCCGCAAGCTTTTAGCGACGCTTCCTTCGTGGCAAAGGATATTGAGCAGATGCATCTGTGTTTAGGTACGCCGGGCCTTTCCAGTCAGCACGACAATATTTATGCTCTCTCCGTACTGAACAATGTTCTGGGCGGGGGGATTAGTTCCCGTCTTTTTCAGGAGGTACGGGAAGAAAGGGGACTGACCTACACCATTTACTCCTATCATTCCGGGTATTCTAATAGTGGAATATTTGGGGTTTATGCCGGTACAAGCCTGCAAAATTCCCAGGCAGTCACGGAAATCATCCTCAAACAAATTTCCGACATCAAAAGAAATGGCATCACACCACAAGAATTGGAAAATACCAAACAACACATTAAGGGAACCGTTCTCTTAAGCTTGGAAAACGTGAGCAATCGGATGAACCGATTAGGGAAATCGGAAATCAGTTTTGGCAGATTAATTACCCCGGAAGAAATTGTAGATTCTGTGATGAAAGTTTCCCATGAAGTAGTGATAGAGACGGCCCGTCAAGTGTTTGATTTTGAAAAATGTGCTTTTGCTGCCGTGGGCCCGGAAAAACCGGCTTTCCATTTATCCACCCTGGTGGAAAAAATTAAGTAAGGAGAAAGGCATTGGGTACCGTAAAAATTGGAATAAACTATTGCCATCATTATGAAGGATTGCCCAAACCTGAATACCAGACCGCAGGAGCCGCCGGTTTCGATCTGTTAGCCGCCATTGATCATGACCGGGAGCTCAAACCGGGGGACTTTCAGCTGATGCCCACAGGAATAAAAATTGAATTGCCTTTTGGTTATGAAGGTCAGGTCCGACCGCGGAGTGGTTTAGCATTAAAACATGGCATTACCGTATTAAACAGCCCTGGAACCATTGATTCGGATTACCGGGGGGAAATCCAAGTAATTCTGATTAATTTTAGTAAAAACATTTTCCTGGTGACCCGAGGAATGCGTATTGCCCAACTCGTGGTGAGCGAAATTACCAAAGTAGAACTGGCGGAAACCCTCTCCCTGCATGAAACAGAGAGAAATTCCGGTGGTTTTGGCCATACCGGCTGGTAATTTAGAAGCATACCTGTCTCTTTATCTTCATATCATTGTTATAGGAATAAAGAGAAGGTGATGGGATGAAATTAAGTGAATTAATCGGAAAAAAAATTGTTAATGTGTACGATGGAGGGATTTTAGGAACTGTGGGAGACTCGGATTTGGTGATTGACCCCTTTTCCGGAGATATTGAATCCATTATTTTACCGAACAAAAGTAGTGTCTTTAATTTATGGTTTCAAAAACAACAGCTGATAATCCCATGGGCCTCCATAAAAAAGGTGGGATCTGAAGTAATTGTTGTTGATATCGATGAATCTCACAGTAAGATGTGGTAACGGCTCAGGACCTCGAAAACCGGTTTAAATCTTTCCCCCCGGGTTGTTATTTGTGCGTCTCCCTTTCCGGCACAATAACCCGGGGCATTTTTTATTTTAAGAAATATAAATTATTTTTCAGGTAAAAAATGCAGATGTAACCAGGATTTTTTTTATTTTCATGGAATAATACTAGTTATACATTTTTTAGGGAGGTTGTGATTTCGCATTGTCGGAAAAAATCAAAGTAATATTAACGGGTGTGAGCGGAAAAATGGGTAAAACCATTTTGGCCGGAATTATCAACGAACCTGACATTCAAGTAGTTGGGGCTGTTGATATTAAGTTTTTAGGAAAAGACATTGGATTTTTTACCGGCGGAGAGCCTGTGCAAATTTATGTGGAGGAAAATCTCGAGCAGGTAATGAAAGATAAAAAACCTGATATCATGATTGATTTTACCAATCCGCAAGCAGTTATGAAAAACATCCGCACCGCCATGAACCATAAAGTTGCCAGCATCATTGGCACTACCGGATTAACCGGCCATGATATGGAAGAGATTGGTGCTCTTTCGGAAAGAAACGGCACCCCTATTTTCATCGCGCCGAACTTTGCTTTGGGCGCTGTATTAATGATGAGATTTGCCAAGGAAGCCAGCCGCTATTTTCCTTGTGTGGAAATCATTGAAAAACACCATGATCAAAAAATGGATGCTCCTTCCGGTACGGCCGTGAAAACGCTGGAACTGATTGCCGAAGAAAGAGAGGAAGTGCACCAAGGTGCTTCCCATGAATTTGAAAGAATTTCCGGCTGCCGGGGAGGAGAATTCCAGGGAATGCGCGTGCACAGTATCCGTTTGCCCGGTTTAGTCGCCCATCAAGAAGTGATTTTTGGCGGTGTGGGACAAACCCTGACGATCCGGCACGACTCCCTCACGAGGGAGTCTTTTGTGCCAGGTGTCCTGTTGGCACTGAAAAATATCCTGAAAATGAAGGGAGTGGTTTATGGCTTAGAAAAATTGCTCTGGTAGAAAACAAAAATTATATCCAAGCACCTCCCTTGTTTGATGCTCATATATTGGTATTAGTTACGAGCCTCTTTATTCTGGAGGGATGGAGATGCATCCAGATACCCCAAAAAGACGTTTGGCTATTCTAGGCGGAGATGATCGCGAAATAATTCTCTTAAAAGCCCTTCATGATCAGGGTTATCATCTCAAAGTATTTGGTTTTCCAGCTTCATTACTGCCGGTGGGTATCCCATTATTGGATTCTATTTCGGAAGCAATGAGAGATGTAGATGCTATCATTCTGCCTATGCCGGGAATAAGCAACAAAGGGATGCTTTTCGCCAAGCATATGACCCAGGAAATAATTGTATCTCCGGACAATTTTGCCGGTATTCCTCCAGGTATTCCTGTTTTTGTGGGAGCAGCTTCTCCATACCTGAAAAACCTGGCAGATCAATTTGATTTTGTGCTCATTGAAGTAGCAGACTTAGATGAAATTGCCATTCCTAATTCTGTTCCTTCCGCTGAAGGTGCGATTCAATTGGCCATGGAAAAATTACCGATTACCATTCATCGTTCTCATTCCCTGGTCATCGGTTATGGAAGAGTTGCTGAGACGCTCTCTTTGATGTTGAAAGGCTTAGGCGCCGAGGTAACTGTTGCGGCCAGGAACCCATCCCAATTGGCAAAATGCCGGGTATTAGGCTACCACGTGAAAGAGCTTCAGGACCTTTCTCAATACGTGGAAAAGGCAGACGTTATTTTTAACACCGTACCCGCCCCTGTGATCGGCGCATCCATTCTCGCTCACCTAAAAGAAGGCGCATGGATCATTGATCTGGCCTCAAGTCCGGGGGGAACAGATTTTGAAACAGCAAAAAAATTAGGTGTAAACGCGTGTTTGGCTCCGGGATTACCCGGAAAAGTCGCTCCAGTGACCGCAGGAAAAATACTGGCCAAAGCCTATCCAGTTTTGCTTGAATCTTGGTTTTCCAAATCCGGTTAATTTTTCAAGTACGTGCGTCAGCGATTTGGAGGTGCTGGAAATGCGTTTAATGGGTAAGAAAATTGGCTTTGCTCTTACCGGTTCTCACTGTACCCTTGGGCAAGTAATCAAAGAAGTGGAAAAGCTGGTTACAGAGGAAGGCGCAGAAGTTTATCCCATTCTATCGGGTTCTGTGAACAATACAGATACTCGTTTTGGTACGGCCCAGTCTTGGAAAGACTCTTTGGAGAGAATTACCAATCATCAGCTTATTACTACGATTGTTGATGCCGAGCCCATCGGACCCCAAAAATTGTTAGATCTGGTGGTCATCGCACCCTGTACGGGAAATACCCTGGCAAAACTTGCCCACGGCATCATTGATTCTCCGCCCCTGATGGCAGCAAAGGCGGTTTTACGAAATCAGAAACCAGTGGTTGTCGCCATTTCGACCAATGATGGATTAGGTTTTGGTGCTTACAACATCGGTATCTTATTAAATACAAAAAACATTTACTTGGTTCCTTTTGGGCAGGATAGCCCCATGAGCAAAGCGAACTCCTTGGTCGCACATATGGAGAAAATTTCCGATACCATTATGGAAAGCCTCCAGGGTAGACAAATACAGCCTTTGCTAGTACAATACTAAACTAGAATATGGATCCGGAAAAAATTTGGAGGGACTATTGTGAAACGATATAATGTGGCAATTGTTGGTGCAACAGGAGCAGTAGGACAGGAAATTCTAAAAATATTAGCCAATCGAAATTTTCCCGTGCAGGAATTAAAGCTCTTGGCTACAGAAAGATCCCATGGAAAAAAAGTCCTTTTTCAGGGAAAGGAATATCTGGTTGAGGCCACTGTTCCTGAGTCCTTTGAGGACATGAACATAGTTTTATTTGCCGGAGGATCGGCCAGTAAAGAATTTGCTCATGAAGCGGTCAAAAGAGGTGCCGTGGTCATAGACAACAGCAGTTCTTTTCGCATGGACCCCAAAGTACCTCTCGTGGTACCTGAGGTCAATCCGGAAGATGTCCGGTGGCATCAAGGAATTATTGCCAACCCCAATTGTTCTACCATTCAAATGGTAGTGGCATTAAAACCTTTACATGATGCGGCCAAAATTAAGAGAATTGTTGTGTCCACATATCAAGCGGTTTCCGGTGCGGGAAAAGAAGCGATTGATGAATTGGCAGAACAAGTGAAACAGGTTATGAGCGAAAAGGATGTAAAACCTGAAATATTTCCTTATCAAATTGCCTTTAATTTGATTCCCCATATTGATGTGTTTGTGGAAGGGGATTATACTAAGGAAGAAATGAAAATGGTAAATGAAACACGGAAGATGTTTCATGACGGCGATATTGCCATTAGTGCCACCACAGTGAGAGTGCCTGTTTTCCGCAGTCATTCAGAAGCGGTAAATATTGAAACGGAAAAAAACCTGTCCCCGGAAGAAGCGAAGGAAATTCTGAAAGGGGCTCCAGGCATTATTGTAGTTGATGATCCCGCCACCAAACAATATCCCATGCCTTTATATGCGTCGGATACTGATGAAGTCTACGTGGGGCGGATTAGGAGAGACATCTCCTGCCCCAATGGGAATGGTTTAGTGTTGTGGGTCGTAGCGGACCAGTTACGAAAAGGTGCAGCCACAAATGCAGTGCAAATTGCTGAATTACTAATCAAAGACAACCTGATTTAGAGGTGACAAAATGAAAATTCTGGTACAAAAATTTGGGGGTACGTCTGTCGCCACCGGTGAGCAGCGGAAACTGGTAGTGGGCAAAATTTCTTCCGCCTTACAGGAAGGGTATAAAGTAGCTGTTGTGGTATCCGCCATGGGCAGAATGGGTGCTGCCTATGCTACGGATACCTTAAAGGGATTGGTCGGTGATGAAAACGATCTGGAAATCTCCAAAAAGGACATGGATCTTTTAATGGCCTGTGGAGAAATCATTTCCGGTGTGGTCATGGTAAGCGAATTAAAAGCAAATGGCATCGATGCCACCTGTCTTACCGGGGGGCAGGCAGGCATCATTACCGACGACCGGTTCAGCGATGCCCGGATTATCCGGGTGAAACCGGCAGAAATTCTCCGGGAATTTGATGATGATAAAGTAGTGATCGTGGCTGGTTTTCAGGGAGTAACCAAAGATGGCCGTATCACAACATTGGGAAGGGGGGGAAGTGACACCACAGCCTCTGCCTTAGGTGTTGCCCTGAATGCGGAGAGAGTTGACATTTATACCGATGTGGACGGGGTTAAAACAGCGGATCCCAAAATCGTCGATAATGCCAAAACTTTGGAAAAGGTTACATATAACGAGATTTGCCAGCTCGCTCATGAAGGGGCCAAGGTGATTCATCCCAGGGCAGTAGAGATTGCCATGCAAGGCAACATCCCGCTCCGGATTCTCAGTACATTCTCGGATGCCGAAGGAACCTGGGTCACAAATGGTGGGTCTAAAGGCAACCTGGTCACCGACATTAAAAATGACCGTACGATCACAGGAATCACCCAAAAACCGAATGTATGCCAATTTATCATCGACAACCCGACAAAAGATCAGCAATTATCTTTGCAGGTATTCCAATCTCTTGCCCAGGAGCAAATTAGCTTAGATTTCATTACCATCAGTGAAACAAAAATTATCTTTACGGTGAAAGAGTCCGATCAGAATAAAGCGGTTTACATTCTGAAGGGGTTCGGTCTTGATGTGTCTATCAATGCCAAATGCGCGAAAGTAGCGGCAGTTGGCGCAGGGATGACCGGCGTGCCCGGAGTAATGGCCCAAATTGTAGAGGCCTTGACAGAAAAAGGTGTAAGAATTCTGCAAACGGCAGATTCCTATACCAGCATCTGGTGTTTGGTTCCGCAAGATGACATGAAAAAAGCGGTCAGGGCGCTACACGAAAAATTTCAATTAGGATGAGGTGGATAACCGTGAACTTTGGGTCAGTAATTACCGCCATGGTTACACCGTTCAAGGAAAACGGAAAAGTTAATTTTGCGCAGGCGCAAAAGCTTGCTCAATTCCTTATGGAAAACGGGTCTGATGGGGTTGTGGTATCAGGCACTACCGGTGAAGCCTCTACCATGAGTTTTGGGGAAAAAGCAGATTTATTTACCGCAGTCAAAGAAGCGGTAGATGGTAAAGGACTCGTGATTGCCGGTACCGGCGATAATGAGACCAAGACATCCGTGGAACTGTCCGAAATCGCCACCAAGATTGGTGTGGACGGATTATTATTAGTGGTACCCTATTATAACAAGCCTCCTCAAGAAGGACTCTATCAACACTTTAAAGCTGTGGCCAGCACCACTCCTTTGCCCATTATGCTTTACAATATCCCGTCCCGGACCGGAAGCAATTTGCTTCCTGAGACGGTTCAAAGGTTGGCCCAGATGGATAATATTATAGCCATCAAAGAAGCAACCGGAGCCATGGATCAGGTTTCCGAATTACGAAAACGGCTGGGCGATACTTTTGCTATTTATTCCGGGGATGATTCGCTAACCCTGCCCATGCTGGCATTAGGTTGTTCCGGCGTGGTAAGTGTCGTGGCCCATTTAGTAGGCAAAAAAATAAAAATCATGATTGAGTCCTTTCAAGCAGGAAATATTCAACAAGCCTTAAACATCCATTTAGAGCTGTTTGATCTATTCAGGGGTATGTTTATTACAACCAACCCCATTCCTGTAAAGACTGCCTTAAATTTAATGGGTTGGGATTTAGGCGGGTTTCGGTTGCCCATGGTTGCTGTTTCCGAAAAAGAAAGGTCCTTTATTGAAAAACTTTTGAAACAATATCAATTAATATAAAATAAAAATTTTTCTATGTGATATTTTCCCTTTTAGTGGAAATAATAGAAGATACCTGTATTTTTAAAAAATAATAAATTTTTTATTTTTATGGCTTATGCCAAATATTTTTTTGTAAAGGAGGTGGACAAGTGGTTGGAAAAAATGCCAAGGTTTCTCTCATTCCCTTGGGCGGTCTAGGTGAAATCGGGAAAAATATGATGGCGATCAAATATGAGGACAGCATCATCGTGATTGATGCCGGAATGATGTTCCCGGAAGATGAACTTTTGGGCGTGGATATTGTCATTCCTGATTACACCTACTTATTGGAGAATAAAAGCCAAATTAAAGGTATCATTCTTACTCACGGACATGAAGACCATATCGGCGCATTACCCTATGTCTTAAAAGATTTAGACGTACCTGTTTATGGCACGCGCTTAACTTTAGGCTTACTGCAAGGAAAGCTTAAAGAACACCAGATTAACAGCGCAAATCTCAATGTGGTGAAGCCCAGGGATATTCTGAAGATCGAACCCTTTAAAATTGAGTTTATCCGGGTAAGCCATAGTATTGCAGATGCCGTAGCTGTTGCCGTTCACACCCCGCTGGGTATTATTCTCCATACAGGAGACTTTAAGTTTGATATGACGCCTATTGACGGGGATACGTTGGATTTTCATAAATTCGCCTCCATTGGCGAACAGGGTGTATTAGTGATGATGTCTGACAGTACCAATGTGGAACGGCCGGGATATACTCTTTCGGAGAAGTCCGTGGGGGAAACATTTGATGAGACCTTTCGTTTAGCGAAAAGCAGGATCATTATGGCCTCCTTTGCCTCCAATGTGCATAGGGTTCAGCAGGCCATCTGGGCAGCGGCAAAATATAACAGAAAAGTGGCTGTCGTAGGACGTAGTTTAGTCAATGTAGTGAGTATTGCCTCGGAGCTGGGATATCTGAAAATTCCCCGTAATACCTTAATTGACATTGATGAGGTGGGGCAGGTGCCGGGAAATCGTGTTGTGATCCTTACCACAGGAAGTCAGGGAGAACCGATGTCCGGCCTGACAAGAATGGCCCTGTCTGAGCACAAACAGATCCAAATTATGCCCGGGGATACCATCATTATTTCCGCTGTGCCGATTCCGGGAAATGAAAAATCTGTAGCACGTACCATTGACCATCTGTTTAAACTAGGCGCAGATGTGATTCATGAATCGATTGCCGGCATCCACGTTTCCGGGCATGCTAGTCAGGAAGAACTAAAACTGATGATCAATTTGGTAAAACCCAAGTTTTTTGTTCCAGTACACGGAGAATACCGCATGTTGTACAAACACGCCAAATTGGCCGAACAAATGGGCATTCCCCCTGAGAATATCTTTGTGGGCGAAAACGGTCAAGTGCTTGATTTTACAAAACGCAAAGGCCAGGCAAATGGCCGGGTGCATGCAGGGAGAGTTCTCATTGATGGTTTAGGTGTCGGTGATGTGGGCAACGTGGTCCTGAGAGACAGAAAGCAGCTTTCCCAGGATGGGATTTTCATTATTACCCTGACCATCGAAAAATCTACCGGCGCCGTTTTAGCCGGTCCTGAAGTCGTATCCCGGGGATTCGTGTATGTAAAAGAATCTGAAAGGCTCATGGAAGACGCCCGGGAAAAGGTAAAAGATGTGTTAGCAAAAACAGATCCGGAAAAAATTAAAGATTGGGCGGGGATTAAATCCGGTATTCGGGACACATTAGGCAAATTCTTATATGAAAAAACGAAACGAAAACCAATGATTCTCCCGATTATTAGTGAGATGTAGTGAATTCGGTATCCGGGATCCGGGAAACCCAACCATATGCCTGTTTTTCTTAGCTTTCAAGCCAAAAGGGCTTCACCGGATGCTAAGGCAAAAAATACACAGTTTATTCGACTGTGTATTTTTTTGTGCCGATGTTCTCATACTAGAAAGGATAATTCGGAAGGAGTGAGGGCAAATATGGAAGAACCTGCCACAAAGCCCAAAAAGACAAAACAAGCTGTAAAAAAGACAGAATTAATTAACGAGTTGGGGCAGACTCAATTGCCGGAAGCGCAAAGCAACATCCATGTCATTACCATTGTCGGTCAAGTGGAAGGGCACCTGGTCATGCCTCCCCAGAATAAAACCACCAAATATGAACATATTATTCCTCAATTGGTTGCGGTAGAACAGAACCGGGATATAGAAGGGCTCCTGGTGATCTTAAACACAGTGGGAGGGGATGTAGAAGCAGGCTTAGCGATTGCAGAAATGATCAAAAGTCTTTCCAAACCAACTGTATCCTTAGTTTTAGGCGGTGGACACAGCATCGGTGTTCCTATTGCAGTAGCTGCCGATTATTCTTTTATCGCCCATTCTGCCACGATGACCATCCATCCTATTCGATTAACCGGACTTGTAATCGGTGTGCAACAGAGTTTTGACTACTTGGATAAAATGCAAGACAGAGTGATCCATTTTATCACCTTAAATTCTAAAATAAGCGAAGATAGCCTGAGAAAGCTAATGATGACTACCGGAGAACTGGCCCGTGATATTGGCACGGTCATCGTCGGCAAAGAAGCAGTGAAGCTTGGTCTCATGGATGCCGTTGGAGGAGTAGGTGAAGCGATCAGAAAACTAAATGAGCTTATGGAACAAAATAAGACGAAAAGTGCAGAGGTGCATTAACTTGCTGCTATGGACCATTATGCCCGAAGAAATAGTTTTAGACGGCTTTGATCAACAACGTAGGTTCCAACAAGTCGATTACTTAGGGAAAAAAGTGATTGTAGAAACAAAAGATGAGGGGAAAGGAGTGATCGTTCAATTACTTAGCTCCGACCCTCACGACTTTCTTGACAAGCACTTTTCTCCTGGTACAGAAATATTCTTACATTAACCTGTAAATATTATGAAGCAAAATATCTGAAAAATATAGAAAAAAGTTCTATAAACACTTTCTGAAAGGGAAGTGTTTATAGGTTAGAAGGGTTAAAAAGGGGTTAATAAATTAAAAGCATAGAAAAGCCGAAGATCGCATGCTATAATCTAAAAGTAACCTATTTTCATTTTTCATAAAAAGCGCAACAAACTGTTGCGCTTTTTTAAAGGAATTCTTAGGAAAACAGCGAAAAATAAAACAACAACCGGAGGTGAAATCATGGCGAAAGCATCTCATTCTGTAAAGCCAATCAAACCAGGTAAACCAGTTAAGAATGAAACGAAACATGAAATTACGGGCATTTCATTGATCGCCCTTGCCATATTGCTTTTAATTAATTTTTATTTAGTGCCTGGGGACGCTGTCACGGATACCTCCAAGATGGGAGCGATCGGAGTTTTTTCGGTTCGAGTGTTAGCGGGTATTGTAGGCCTGGGCAGATTCATTATTCCGGTGATCATGATTTTATGGGGTTTTTTTCTTCTCCGAAATCAACCGTATGATTTCATTAAGCAAAAATTAATCGGGATGACGGTTTTATTTTTTAGTTGTATCACTTTTTTGCATTTTTACATAGAAGCTACCACCCTCAAATCATATTTAATCTCCGGTCTGAACGGGTCGGGCGGTGGTTTTATTGGTGCCTTATTCTGCTGGATCATGCAGAAAGGTTTTGGCGTCATCGGGGCAAAGATTATCTTAGTTGCCCTTTCAATAGTCAGCGTCGTCTTAATTACTGAAGTTTCCTTAGCATCAACGATCAGAAAACTTGCTGTAAGCGTGTTTCTGTTTTTAAAACGAGCAAAAAATTTTCTGGTGAACTTTCTCTTTGAAGAAGTGGAGGATAGCGGGCCTGTAAAAGAAAAAGGACACGGGAAAACAAAAACTCTAGAACCGGACTTCCCGGTAATTATTACCCATGAATATGACGATACCGCTGAAACCTCTGAAAACCCGGATTGGGCAACGAACCCCTTAGAAGAGCCCCTACCGAAGCCCTTGGAAATAATTCCCCAAGGCCAACAGAGTACCCTTTCTACAAATAAGGCAACGGCTCATCAACCACAAAAAGAGAAAGTAAAAGTCGAAGAAGGACATTATTTAATACCGGGAACAGAAATTCTCCAAACCGCCGTTAAGATTAAAAACCCCCGCATGAACAAGGATATTACCGACAGTATCCGCATTTTAGAAGATACTTTAGACAGTTTCGGTGTAAAGGTAAAAGTTACCCAAGTCAGTTGTGGACCTGCCATTACCAGGTTTGAGATGCAGCCTTGTCCGGGTGTCAAAGTCAGTAAGATTGTAAATTTGGCAGACGACATTGCCTTAAATTTGGCTGCTCCTGCAGTGAGAATCGAAGCTCCCGTTCCGGGGAAGTCGGTAATCGGTATTGAAGTGCCCAAAAAAGAAATTTCTACCGTCTGTTTTCGCGAGGTTTTAGAGACAGCTCAATTCGCTCAGTCACCATCCAAATTAACTGTCGCATTGGGCAAAGATATTTCCGGCAATCCGGTAGTGGCGGACTTGGCCACCATGCCCCATTTGTTAATTGCAGGGGCTACGGGATCTGGAAAAAGTGTCTGCATGAATACTTTAATCTGCAGCATTTTATTTAAAGCGAAACCATCGGAAGTAAAATTACTGATGGTGGATCCCAAAATGGTAGAATTGACAAATTATAATCGTTTACCCCACTTAGTATCTCCTGTGGTAACGGATCCTAAAAAGGCTGCGGGTGCTTTAAAATGGGTTGTCAATGAGATGGAAAACAGGTACAATATTTTTGCCTCAACGGGCGTTAAAGACTTATTTCGCTATAACGAATTGAAACAAAATACCGGGGAAGAATTACCCCAAATCGTTGTCCTGATCGATGAATTGGCCGACTTAATGATGGTATCCCCTGGGGATGTGGAAGATGCGATCTGCCGTTTAGCCCAAATGGCCCGGGCGGCAGGAATTCACCTGGTGGTGGCGACACAACGGCCCTCGGTGGATGTAATTACCGGTTTAATCAAAGCGAATATCCCTTCCCGGATTGCTTTTGCTGTTTCCTCCCAGGTTGATTCCAGGACAATCCTGGATATGGGGGGAGCAGAAAAACTTTTGGGCCGGGGAGATATGCTGTTTAATCCGGTGGGTGCCCCTAAACCGATTCGGGTACAAGGCGTGTATCTGTCGGAAGAGGACATTAATGCGATTGTCAGCCATTGCAGTGACCAGGCAAAACCCCAATACCTGGAAGGCATCCTGCAGAATGACTTCGCTTTAGAAGAAAAACGTTCCAACCATGACGAGTTATTTGAGGAGGCAGCCAAACTGGTCATAAACTCCGGCCAGGCATCCGTATCCTTGCTCCAGCGCAGGTTTCGTATCGGCTATTCCAGAGCAGCCCGTTTAATGGATATTTTGGAAAACCGGGGAATTGTGGGCGGCTACGAAGGATCTAAACCAAGGAATGTCCTCATGACGTTTGATCAATTTGAACGTCTGGAAAAAGGTGAAATGAAAAAATAGGAAAACATTTTAAAAAATCCTTGACTATAGCTTTGTTTTTCTAATCGAGGGGAACATTGTCAACGGCAGTTACGTCCAAACTTGTATCATCTTTTTTTCAGTGGTATACTTGTGCTAATAATTCTTAATCTTTCTGGAGCCCGAGACATGATTACAGATCTAGATTTTGACGACTCCTTAAAAATGCCTCGTCCTTTATACATCGATGTTCGTTCCGAAAGAGAATACCAAGAGGACCATATCCCTCATTCTCTGAATATTCCCGTTTTTAATGATGAAGAAAGAATACAGGTAGGTCTCATATATAAAAATGAAGGCCCTGAGAAAGCCAGAAAAGCCGGCCTAAACATTGTTGCACCGAAATTGCCCCAATTAGTCAAAACAATTGAAGAAGCTGCCTTGGGCAAGCAACTAATCTTATACTGTTGGAGAGGAGGATTGCGTAGTTATTCCCTGGCAACCATTCTTGACTTGATGAATATCCGGGTTTTCCGTCTCAAGGGAGGGTATAAAAGGTACCGTCAGTGGATTAATAACTATTTTCAGCAAGAGCGATTTTCTTTTGAAGTAATAGTTATTCATGGTTTAACCGGCACAGGAAAAACAGGTGTGATCCAAAAATTAGCTCACCTTGGGGCAGGAGCCGTTGATCTAGAGGCCTTGGCCAATAACCGCGGTTCCGTATTTGGGAATGTCGGTCTTGAGGAACAGCCATCTCAAAAATTATTTGAGTCACGATTATGGGATGAACTTCATAAAAACCAGGAAAAGAAATTTATTATTGTCGAATGTGAAAGCAAACGGATTGGAAAAATAACGATTCCTTTATCTCTCTTTCGGGGAATGAGAGAAGGAAGACATATTTTATTGTTTGATACGATAGACAATCGGGTTAAACGCATTATTTCCGAATATCATGTGGATCGTTACGGGAAAGAATTAATCGAAGCCTTGACTCGGTTGAAAAGCAGGCTGGGAAATGAAACCGTAGCGTCTTTAAGTCAAATGATTGAAAAAGAAAATTATGCTTCCGCAGTGGAAAGGCTCTTAATTGATTACTACGATCCGTTATATCAATATCCCGCCTGTCCGTCTCGTGAGTATGATATGAGCATCCCATTCTCGGATATAAGCCAAACGGCAGCCATCATTCAGAAATATCTATCCACATTAGAGAGAGAAATGAGGTGATCTTAGTGGGCCAAATCGGGGAAGAATTACGAAGAGCAAGAGAACTGAAGGGATTAAGTTTACGTGATGTGGAAGAAGCAACGAAAATTAGAATGAAATATTTGATTGCTTTAGAAGCAGACGACTTCGAAGCTCTGCCGGGAAGAGTTTATGTCATTGGCTTTTTGCGCACTTATGCTCGATTTCTGGGCATTAACGATGAAAATTTAGTTAACCAGGTAAAATCACTCACCCCAGTGGAAGTACATGATGAAGAATTGGTGGAGAAACCCAAGCCCGTGAAGAAAAAGAAGAAGGGCCTTATCTTTACTGTTTTCGGGGCCCTCATTTTCTTAGTCGCCTTAGCGTTCGTTTTCTCTTATCTGACAAATCCTACTCAGGATCAAACAGGAAAAAATGATGTTCCCCAGGTCCAAACCCCGGAAACCCAACAACCTGAGAAAAATGAACCGGAAACACAGGAAAATAACGACTACAACAATATTCCTGATCAAGAGAATGAACCCAAAATCAGTGGGGTCTCGGTGATTGTGAATGTAAAAGAGGCGAGCTGCTGGTTAGATGTGAACATTGACGGGGCAGACTATTTTACCGGAACCCTAAACGCCGGCGAAAACCGGACTTTCATCGGCCAACACAGTATCGATATTGTGTACGGTAATGCCGGTGCTGTTGAAGTCATCTATAATGGGAAAACGATGGAGCCTTTGGGAAGTTCCGGACAAAGAGTAGTCAAGGAATATCGGGAAGAATGACCTTTATTAAAATCAGAAAAGAGGATGATGATTGAAATTTAAAGTAGCTTTCGCGAGTCTAGGCTGTTCAAAAAACCTGGTGGATAGTGAAATTATGTTAGGCTTGCTAAAGGACCATGGCTATGTGATCACGAACGAATTTGCCCATGCAGATGTGATCATTGTCAATACCTGTGGTTTTATTTTACCGGCAAAACAGGAATCTATTGACACCATTTTATCCCTGGCCGAATATAAAATAACTGGAAAATGCAAAATGCTGGTGGTTACCGGTTGCCTGGTGCAAAAATATCGGCAAGAATTGCTGGAAGAAATCCCGGAAATTGACGGTGTATTGGGAACATCGGATTTTCGAGAGATAGGGACACTTCTGGATACCAAACTAAAATCGTCCTCTCTTCATGATCTGGATCCGGACCGTTTTTCTTATGAAAATAGATATCTCACAACCCCCAGGCATACGGCATATGTAAAAATTGCCGAAGGCTGCGACAATAGATGTACCTTTTGCCTGATCCCGGAGTTAAGAGGCGGCTATCAAAGCCGTCCTATGGAGTCGATCATTTTGGAAGCACGAAAGCTGGTTTCCTTAGGTGTTAAAGAAATCAATCTTATTGCTCAGGATACCACCTCCTATGGAGAAGACTTATATGGGGAAAGAAAGCTGCCTGAGCTATTGGAAAGACTGGCCCAAGAAAAAATCGCCTGGATCCGGGTTTTATATTGTTATCCGGTCCGAATCTCTCCGGAATTACTAAAAGTAATGGGCAAATATCCAAACATTTGCAGATATCTTGACATGCCGATACAACACAGTGATGATCATATTTTAAAAAAAATGGGCCGAAAAGAACATCGGGAATTCTTAGAACAACTAATTAAGCGGATCAGAAATACCATGCCGGATATTGCTTTACGCACCACCCTGATGGTAGGCTTTCCCGGTGAAACGGAAGAACAATATCAATCCTTACTGGATTTTGTGTCTGAACAAAAATTTGATTGGTTAGGCGTTTTTACTTATTCACAGGAAGAAGACACTCCTGCTGCCTCCTTGCCGGAGCAGATTCCCGAGCAGATCAAAGAGGACCGCTATCATCGGCTGATGTCTTTACAAAGCCAAATTTCTCTGGAAGAAAAACAAAAATGGATCGGGAAAACAATTTCTGTATTAATTGAAGGAAAATCCTCAGATAATCCCGAATATTTTATAGGTCGCTCTCAATATCAGGCCCCGGATGTGGACGGGGTGGTCTTCATAAAAGGGGACTTATTACAAATTGGTGATCTGGTTCAGGTGATCATTACCGGCGCCGATGTTTATGATTTAATAGGAGAGATCAAAGAAAAATGAACCTGGCAAACAAACTTACTTTAGCAAGAATATTTCTCGTTCCCGTGTTTATGCTGATTCTGCTCACCCGTATTCCCAAATACGGAGACTACCTGGCCGCAATCGTATTTATTATTGCCGCCAGCACGGACGGTTTGGACGGATATATCGCACGTTCACGGAAACAGATTACAAATTTGGGGAAATTTATGGACCCTTTGGCGGACAAATTGCTTATTTCTGCTGCTTTGATTTCTCTGGTCGAGCTGGGATTAATAAAAGCATGGGTCGCCATTATTATTATTAGCCGGGAGTTTGCTGTTACAGGATTAAGAGCGATTGCCGCAGGAGAAGGCGTGATTATTGCGGCTTCAAAATTAGGAAAATACAAAACAGTCTCTCAAATCGTTGCTATTGTGGTGATATTGCTTCATGATTTTCCTTTAAGCTTTTGGAAAATTCCTATTGGTTCTTTTTTGCTTTATATTGCCGTTGGTTTTACCATCGCATCAGGTGTTGATTATTTTCTCAAAGCGAAAAAGCTGCTAAATAATAGTTAAAAAGCCCGTAGGGCTTTTTTCTGTATCCCTCATGTTCACGAAAAAACGCGAAAGGTCGCGTTTTTTTTATTGCCATCCATTTCATAAGGTTTCCTTACACCACACATGGTATACTTTTGTACATCAGGTTTAGGGGAGTGATGATGTGAAACAACAGTTAAAAAGCGCCGGGTTAACGCTGGTTTTTGCGGGTCTTTTTTTAAGTCTTCTCATTGGCGGCCAATTTTTCTTTCAAAACTACTACGTTGCTGACCATTTTCAGGAACAATTGTTAAAAATAGATGGGATTAAGAGTGTTCAAATAGGGGATGAAGACATCACCATTACCATGGATGTTGTTAGTAATATTAAAGAGTCCTACCAACAAATTGATAAAATTATATCCAGCAAAAATTACCAGATCATCATTAAAGATAACCCTTCTCAACAGTTAAAAGAAGTGGCAGCGGAAAGTGAAACAGCCATTCAGGAGGCAATGACCCGGGGAAACTTTACGGAAATGGAACACTATATTAAAAACATGGCCCAAAGGCAGGGCATAGAGACGAAAATTTTTGTCGACAGCCAAAGGGTCTTTTTACAGTTTAAATCAAAAGATAAATTTCTTTACCGCATCCTTGAACGGCCTAACTCAGGCTTGCCAACACTTGGGGAGTAAAGGAGGAATCAACGTGGGGAAAGAGATCGTGATAGGCCTCATCCTATCTCTTGTGATATTTATGGGATATTTGGGATATGATATTGTTCCCATTATCGTCTTGAGTATTATGGGTATCGTGATCTATTTTTTACTGGAACGGAAAGGTATTTTAAAAAATAATTCCGTAGGAACCGGTATGAGTCATAAGCCCATTGACTTTAATGATATCGGGGGGCAGACTCCGGCAAAACAGGAAATTCAAGAAGCGCTTGAGTTCATGCGAAAATCCGACCGGTTTAAAGCGATGGGAATTAGGCCGCTGAAAGGAATATTGCTCACCGGCCCTCCCGGGACAGGGAAAACTTTATTGGCGAAAGCAGCCGCCACGTATACCGATTCGGTTTTTATTACCGCATCCGGCTCTGAATTTATTGAAATGTATGCCGGGGTGGGGGCCCAACGGGTACGCAGTCTTTTTGAATCCGCAAAAAAGCAGGCCAAAAAATTTAAGAAAAATAGTGCCGTAATTTTTATTGATGAGATTGAAGTTTTGGGGGGAAAACGGGGAAGCCACTCCAGTCATTTGGAATACGACCAAACCTTAAATCAGTTATTAGTAGAAATGGACGGCATGAAAACGGATCCGGAACTGCAAATTCTTGTGATGGGAGCTACCAACCGGGCAGATTTAATTGATGCCGCTTTGCTGCGCCCGGGGCGTTTTGATCGCATCGTCAATGTTGACCTGCCTGATGTAACAAGCAGGCTGCAAATTCTCACCATTCATACGGCAAACAAGCCCCTGGGAGAAGATGTCAGGCTCTCCATGATTGCCAAAGAAACTTTCAGTTTTTCCGGGGCCCAGCTGGAAAGTGTGTGCAATGAAGCCGCAATTTATGCCATGCGGGAAGAGGCTTCCTTCATCCTGTCCCGCCATTTTAAAGAAGCCATTGATAAGGTGATTATGGGGGAAAAAGCGGAAAAAAAACCTACCAATGAGGAAAAAAGAAGAATTGCCATTCATGAATCGGGCCATGCCTTCATCAGTGAAACTTTAGAAAAAAATTCCGTGTCCTATGTTACCATTACATCAAGAGGGAACGCTTTAGGCTATATGCGGCAGATCCCTGCCTCAGATATTTATCTATACACCAAAGATCATTTATTAAAACAAATAAACATCTGTTTAGCCGGCGCCGTGGCAGAAGAAATCCTGATCGGAAATAAAAGCTCAGGTTCCTTAAATGATTTTCGGCAAGCAGTAAAATTAGCCCGCCAGATCATCGACTGCGGTTTATCCAATTTAGGGATTGTGGACAGTGAATCCATACCCCAGCAGTCCATTCACGACGAGGTACGGGAAATCATTCAGCGGCAGGAACAGGTTACAGGAGAATTGATAAAGGGAAACTTGGCTGTGTTAAACCGGATGGTTGATTTACTCTTGGAAAATGAGTATATTGCCGGTGAACAATTACACGAGTTGTGGGAGAGCAAAAAATCAGCACAGCAGTCGCTCAGTGCCTAAAAAAAGCCCAAAGGGCTTTTCGGGATCCGGGTACCGGAAATAAAACAAATACGAAAAAAAATGAGCCGGAACCTTTGGGATCCAGGCTTGTTTTTTTACTATAAAAGTTTCTTTAATCACATATACTAAAAATTAGGTTTGAAAAAAAGGGATTCATGTCTTCATCGCGAATTTTTCTGAAGATAGCACTTGAGAAGTGGATGACTGTTTCCATCTTTGTGCTGCAAGTTTTTTTATCTATTAGGTGTTTCCGGTCCCCGGATCCCGTTGATGGTGGTGAATTTGTAAGATGAAAAATGCTTTGGTCATTGAACAACTCAAAAAAAACAGTTTTACGATCTCTGTTGCCGAGTCTTGTACCGGTGGACTGCTCAGCGCTGCTTTAACCAGCATTCCGGGAAGCTCCGAATGCTTTGGTTATGGGGCGATTACATACAGCAATCAGGCAAAGCATGAAACGCTGGGCGTTCCCTGGGAAATACTGCAAGAGTTTGGGGCAGTCAGCTATCAGACTGCTTTTTGGATGGCAAAATGCGTCCGAAAAATAGCCCAATCCCACTTGGGCGTCTCCATTACAGGTATTGCGGGACCAGCGGGAGGAAGTGAAAGAAAACCTGTCGGTCTTGTTTTTATGGCACTGGCAAAAGAAGGTTTTTGTGTTGCGCAAAAATATTATTTTCAGGGAGATCGGGAAGAAATAAGAAGGTTAACAGTCAGCCGAGCCCTTGACTTAATTATTCAATATGGAGTAGTAAATGATGAGAACTTTTATCGCACTTGAATTAAATTCCCCGGTCCGGGATCAATTGGCCCAAATCTCCGCTCCTTTTTTGGGGAAAAACCGAGAGATAAAATGGGTAGCACCGGAAAATCTTCACCTTACCCTTAAATTTTTAGGAGAAATCACTGCAAATCAATGTGAGGGTATCAAGAACGCCCTGAAGGAAATCTGTGCCAAACACCATCCTTTTTCATTAACCTTTCAAGGACTAGGAGCATTTCCTCATTTCCGTTCTCCCAAAATCATTTGGGCAGGAGTAAATGATTCTGCCCCTTTACTGGGACTGGTTAAGGATATCTCTTCCCTCATCAAAGCAGGGGACGGAAAGGACTTTCGCCCTCATATCACATTAGCAAGAATTAAAG
Source organism: Candidatus Formimonas warabiya (assembly GCF_002777255.1). Lineage (GTDB taxonomy): Bacteria > Bacillota > Dehalobacteriia > Dehalobacteriales > Dehalobacteriaceae > Formimonas > Formimonas warabiya. Next base: position 1,064,001 of record NZ_CP017634.1, read on the forward strand.
AAAATTCACCCCGCCTTCTTGACGTCATAAAGGATTTGGAAGAAAAACGGAGCCACCTTTTCGGGACCGTAAAAATTGAGGGAATATCCTTCATGGAAAGTGTCTTAAGACCCGCAGGACCGATCTATCAAAAAATTAGTTTCAGCAAACTTAAAATAGTTGACAACTAATTCCAATACCACGTATAATAGAGTCGAACGTATGTTTGTGGAGGGGGAATTTAATCATGTCAGATAAATTACGTGCTTTAGATGCAGCGTTAAATCAGATTGAAAGACAGTTTGGCAAAGGGTCTATCATGCGGCTGGGCGAAGCTTCTACCAAAATGGGTATTGAAGTGATTCCTACAGGCTCCCTGGCACTCGATCTTGCCCTGGGAGTAGGCGGTGTACCTAGAGGCAGAGTTGTGGAAATATACGGGCCGGAGTCTTCCGGAAAAACCACCGTCGCCCTGCATATTGTGGCTGAAGCCCAAAAGATGGGTGGGAACGCCGCTTTCATCGATGCCGAACATGCCTTGGATCCTATTTATACGCAAAAATTAGGCGTGGATTTAGATAACTTGCTGGTATCCCAGCCCGACACCGGGGAACAGGCCTTAGAAATCGCGGAAGCATTGGTCCGAAGCGGGGCCATCGACGTCATTGTCATCGACTCTGTTGCGGCCTTAGTTCCCAGAGCGGAATTAGAAGGAGAGATGGGAGATGCCCATGTCGGTCTCCAAGCAAGGCTAATGTCCCAGGCCTTAAGAAAGCTTACCGGATCGATCGGAAAATCAAGGACCACCACGATCTTTATCAATCAGATCCGGGAAAAGGTGGGCATCATGTTTGGCAACCCGGAAACCACACCGGGGGGACGGGCCCTAAAATTTTATTCCTCGATCCGCATGGAAGTACGCCGGACGGAAACCCTGAAGCAGGGATCAGAGATGATCGGGAACAGGACAAGAGTAAAAATTGTCAAGAATAAGGTAGCCCCCCCGTTTAAGCAGGCTGAGTTTGATATTATGTATGGACAAGGGATCTCTAAGGAAGGGAACCTGTTGGATATCGGTACGGACTTAAACATCATTAATAAAAGCGGCTCCTGGTATTCTTATGGCGAGGAAAGAATCGGCCAAGGAAGAGAAAACGCCAAGGACTATTTAAAAAGCCACCCGGAAATTTCCCTGGAAATCGAAAAAAAGATCCGGGACTCGGCTAAGGAATGTAATATGTTAAGCGTAGGTGCTTCCGGCACGCAAGATTCATATGATGAATGATCCATTGAAACAGAAAAATGCTTTGACTTATGCGCTGAAACTTTTAAATTTGCGCCCCCGTTCCAAAGAAGAGATGAAAAAGGTTCTCGCTGCTCATGACTATCCCGTTGAGGAGATTAATCAGGTTGTTTTCTCCTTGGTTCAGCTGGATTACTTAAATGACGTAAAATTTATGGAAAGCTGGTGTTATTACCGGAAGCAGATATCTCCCCGGGGCAGATGGTTTGTCAAAAGAGAGCTTCACGTAAAGGGCATTTCTGTCCAGGATCTGGAAGCCTATTTTGATCATTTTTATTCTTTAGAAGAAGAAAAAGATTGTTTGGATCGCCTCATCCATAAACAAGCAACCCGAAAAATGGGATCCGGGAATATTTGCGCCGAAACCGAAAAAGAACAGCATAAAATTTTTTCCAGCTTGATGCGGAAAGGCTTTGATCGGGAACTGATTTTTCAAGCCCTTAACCTGCTACAGCCCAAATAGCTTGACATTTATGGTAAAAAATAATAGAATATTTCTGTTGGAACACGGATTAGAATAGGGTGCCTGATTGCGGGTTAAATATATCTTGAAACTGAGGCATTTGTGATGTGCACGCATAGATGAGAATACATAGTGGTAAATATGTATATTTAAGTGTGTTCAAAGCAAGGTGAGGTTAAAGACTTATGGTAGTTTGCGACCCCGCAAAACACATCTATATTCTAAATCGCCGAGTTTCTACTCGGTTTTTTTATTGTCAGGAAAGAAATAAATAACAAATTAATACAAATTAACAGGGACTAGGAGGTGAAAAAACAAGTTGTGTTGTACTATGCAATTGATATTTTATTAGGCATCGCAATTGGATTTTGTGTAGGATATTTTCTCAGAAAAAGTTTAGCGGAAGCTAAAATAAGTACGGCGGAAGAAGCCGCCAAAAAAATAGTTGAAGAAGCGAATAAAGAAGCGGAAGCAAAAAAACGGGAAGCCTTGGTAGAAGCAAAAGAAGAAATTCATCGCATGCGTTCGGAAGCAGACAGAGAAAATAAAGATCGCCGCAACGAACTTACCCGTCTGGAGCGCCGCATCCTTCAAAAAGAAGAGACTCTCGACAGAAAAACGGAGGCCATTGAACGCAAGGAAGAATCTCTCAATAAAAAAGATCAGGAGATCGAGAACCGGTTAAACACGATATCCGAGCTGCAAGTACAAAAAGTAGCTGAATTAGAGCGCTTATCCGGTATGACTTCCGAAGAAGCGAAAGAAATACTTCTGTCCAACGTGGAAGAAGAGATTAAACATGAAACAGCCATGTTAATCAAAGAAATTGAGACCAAGGCAAAAGAAGAAGGGGAAAAGAAGGCAAAAGAGATCATTACCCAGGCCATCCAAAGGGTTGCTGCAGATCACGTAGCAGAGACCACTGTTTCAGTTGTTGCTCTGCCCAACGATGAAATGAAGGGAAGAATTATCGGCCGCGAAGGGCGAAACATTCGCACCCTGGAAACCCTAACCGGAATCGATCTTATTATTGACGATACTCCGGAAGCTGTTATTTTATCAGGTTTTGACCCGGTACGCAGGGAAGTTGCCCGGGTAGCCCTGGAAAAATTAATTTTGGATGGTCGAATTCACCCTGCTCGTATCGAAGAAATGGTGGAAAAATCTCAAAAAGAAGTTGACCAAAGAATTCGTGAAGAAGGGGAACAGGCCACTTTTGAAACAGGGGTGCACGGCTTACATCCCGAACTTGTAAAATTATTAGGAAGATTAAAATTTCGCACCAGCTATGGTCAGAATGTCCTGAAGCACTCCATTGAGGTTGCCCACTTAGCAGGAGTCATGGCAGCGGAACTGGGGGCAGACGTTCAACTGGCAAAACGGGCCGGACTTCTGCACGATTTAGGTAAAGCTGTTGACCATGAGGTAGAAGGTCCTCATGTCACGATTGGGGCAGATTTGGCCAAAAAATACCGGGAGACACCGGACATTATTCATGCTATTGCAGCCCACCACGGAGATATCGAAACCAAAACCATTGAGGCTGCTCTCGTACAAGCTGCCGATGCCGTTTCTGCGGCACGACCCGGGGCACGAAGGGAAACCCTGGAATCCTATATTAAGCGTTTGGAAAAGCTGGAAGAGATTGCGGATTCCTTTGAAGGAGTGGAAAAAGCTTTTGCGATCCAGGCCGGACGGGAAATCAGAATTATGGTAAAACCGGAAAAAGTTGATGACGTATATTCGGTAAGATTGGCAAGAGATATCGTCAAGAAAATTGAATCCGAGCTTGAATATCCAGGTCAGATTAAGGTTGTAGTGATCAGAGAGACACGAGCTGTTGACTATGCGAAATAACCGTTTTTAGGAATGGTTCAACTGAATCACGGAGAGGGAGACTCTGTTTAGTGTTCTCCCTTTTCTATTTGGAAAAAAACATCTTCTCCTGGTATAATATAACTTGTCATAGGCAGGGGAGAAAAGCAGGAATTTTTGTGGCAAGTGACGAATGTCAATACGACTTTTGCGTAACTAAAGGTGGTGCTACTTTTGTCAATTAAATATAAAAATGGAGATGACGTATCTGATAGTATCGGCTTGCTCATCTCTATTTTGGTGCGTTATCCGGAAGTCGGAACGATCAATTTTGATCCCCAATCCCATGAACTACGCTTAACTTTTATCATGGCAGGGATCCTTGACCACAATGATTTCACCGGATTTAACCAAATAATCACGGACTCCATTAACATCTATCATCAGTTGGAAAGAATTAAACCTCAGGTTTTTTCCACTGAATGGCACCAGAATGATCAATATACCATTCTTGATGTAAAAAGAGATGTGGATACTTTATCCAGACATGAAATCTCCTTTATCGTGGAATTATTTCAAACCCATTTTGAAAATTCTCTCATCATTGATAACAATGATGATGTCTGGGAGGAAGATCTTCAAATACAAGAGGAGCTCATTGGCCATATGTTAGAAAACCTGAAAAATGGTATGCCGGACAAAAAATTAATTGCTTATCGGGAGGAAGGCAAGGTACTGGTTTTTAATAAATAGTCCTTTTTTGCTAGGAGGATTTCATTTTTGAGAATACTATTTATTGGTGATATTGTCGGTAAACCGGGTCGCGATATTTTACGACAGCAATTACGCAATATTCAGGATAAATTTTCTATTGATTTTACCATCGCGAACGGGGAGAATGCCGCCGGAGGAGCCGGAATCAACAAAAGAATCTTTGATGAGATTAGTAATTACGGCGTGGATGTGATCACGATGGGAAACCACGTCTGGGATAAGAAAGAAATCTTTGATTTTATTGAAAATGAACCACGCATCCTTCGTCCGGCAAATTATCCGAAAGGGACACCCGGGAAAGGGTGGAATATTTTCTCCTTTCCTAACCAATTAAAAATTGCGGTGATTAACCTGTCGGGGCGGGTTTTTTTGCCCGCCCTGGATTGCCCTTTTCAAAATATTGATCTGATTCTTTCTCAAATCAAAGGTCAGACCACGCACATCATTGTAGATTTTCACGCAGAAGCCACATCCGAAAAGCAAGCCATGGGCTGGTATTTGGATGGACGTGTGAGTGCTGTTTTAGGAACTCATACTCATGTGCAAACTGCTGATGCCAGAATATTAAACAGAGGCACCGCCTATATTACTGATGTGGGCATGACTGGACCAAGGGACTCCGTGCTCGGAGTTGATAAAGAGCTGGTGATTAAGAAATTTACCACCAGCTTACCGGTGCGATTTGAAGTAGCCGGCGGGGATATTCAATTAAACGCTGTAATTATCGAAATTAATCATAAAGGCCAGGCTGGTTCCATCTATCCTTTTCAATCGGTGCAAGAGGCGCTATAAAAAAAGAGGCAGGTAAATAATTTATTTCCCGGTATACGGAAAAAAATTGTGTGAATTTTTTTAAAAAAATCCTTTTTCCAAAGGATTTTTTCTTACTTGCGCGAATATATTTATTTCAAGACAATGTAATAATATTCGACCAAGTTAAGGGGGTTTAATTCATGGAAGTGTTAAAAGTATCAGCTAAGTCTAGCCCAAACTCCGTTGCTGGAGCACTGGCTGGAGTCCTTAGAGAACGTGGCGGGGCCGAGATTCAAGCCATTGGAGCTGGTGCCTTGAACCAAGCAGTCAAAGCCGTAGCCATTGCCCGTGGTTTTGTAGCTCCCAGTGGTGTAGATCTAATTTGTATTCCAGCCTTTACGGATATTATTATTGACGGAGAACAACGAACAGCCATTAAATTAATCGTGGAGCCTAGATAAATAAATGCAGAGGCCTGCTGATCCAGCAGGCCTATTTATTCACAATGATGTTTATCCGCAAAACCGGGGAGAAGGAGGTAAAAATGATTATCGCCGATGCCCATTGTGATACGTTGTTAAAGATAACGGATCAAAACAGCCTGTATGATCTGGGAGATCATGCCCATGTCGATCTGAAACGATTAAAAAACAATGTTCATCTACAGGTTTTTGCCGCTTTTATTCAGTCCCGTTATAAACCTTTTCAATCTTTGCAAAGCGGCTTAAAATTGATTGAAATCTTTCATAGAGAAATGGAAAAGAATCATCCGTATGTAAAAGTTGTCACCACACGGGAAGATTTAAAGAACCTGGAAAACGATGAAAGAATCCATACCCTGCTTTCGATTGAAGGCGGGGAAATACTCTGTGGTGATATTTTTCTTCTTAAGGTTTTGTTTCGTTTAGGGGTGAGAAGCATTTGTCTTACCTGGAATCAAAGAAATGAGATCGCTGACGGGTGCTGGGAATCAAATTCCGGAAGTGGACTAACATCCTTCGGTATTACAGTGATCAATCAAATGAACCTCTTGGGCATGCTAATCGACGTATCACACATTTCAGAACGGGGATTTTGGTCCGTTCTGGAACATACCCAACAGCCCATTCTAGTTTCTCATGCCAATTGTAAAAGGCTCTGCCCCCATATACGTAATTTAGATGACGGGCAGATTAAAGCCCTGAGAGCAAACGGTGGTGTCATGGGAATTACCTTTACCCCGGATTTCTTGGGGTCTGGAATGATTACCGTTGATGATGTGCTCAAACACATTGATTATGCCGTTAGTCTTGTGGGACCGGATTATGTCGGTTTGGGATCGGATTTTGATGGGACAGATCATCTTCCCCAGGGATTAGAGGACGTCACAAAGATTTTTTTAATTGCAGAAGGTTTATTAAAAAGAGGATACCGTAGCACGGATATCGAAAAAATAATGGGGGACAATTTTGTACGTTTATGCAAAAAAGTGCTTCCGGAAAAATGATTCTGATATGACAAAGGAGAAATTATGCCCGGATTTGACATGCACGTCCATTCTACGGCGTCTGATGGAACCTTAGATGTAGACGAGATCATTAATTTAGCGATCTACACCGGACTTGAGGGTATTGCTCTGACTGATCACGATACCATTGGCGGGTTAGAGAGAGCAGAAGCCTTAGGGCATAAATTAGGATATCCGGTGATACCGGGAATAGAACTAAGTACAGAGCATCAAGATCAAGAAATCCATATTCTAGGTTATTTGTTTGATTACCGTCTCCCCAGGGTTTTAGAAAAACTGCAGGAATTGCAGGATGCAAGAGTAAGCCGGATTATAAAGATGGTTGATAAACTCTCCCAATTGGGTTATCATGTTGATAAAGAAGAAGTTTTTGAGCTAGCAGGATCTGGTTCTGTGGGGAGACCCCACATTGCTTATGTCTTGCTGAAAAAGGGGTATATTTCTTCCATTCAGGAGGCTTTTCAGCGCTTAATCGGCCGGGGATGCAGCGCTTATATACCTAGATTCAAGCTATCACCGGTTGAAGCCATCGCCTTTATTCGAGAAGCGGGAGGAATTCCCGTCATGGCTCATCCAGGTTTATCTTCATCGGATCAATTAATTCCCCTCCTTCTTGAACACGGGCTCATGGGGATTGAGGTCTTTCATCCCGACCATAAACCGGAGGATGAGGTAAGATACCTGGACATGGCAGCCAAATATCACTTAATTGTCACCGGTGGGTCGGATTTTCACGGATATAAGGAAGGAAACCGCTGCTCATTGGGATGTAAGACTGTTTCACCAGAGATTTTGTCACAATTGAAATTCCGCAAACAAATGGAGAAGAACAATGAAAATTTCTAAAAGGTTATCCCGATTAGACGCGGGAATTTTTTCTGAATTGGATCAATACAAAAATGAGTATGCGGCCCAAGGCGGAGATATTATTAATTTAAGCATCGGCAGTCCCGACCAGCCTCCTGCCCCCCATATCATGGAGGCATTAAAGGAGGCTGTCTGTGATCCCCGGAAGTACGGTTATGCATTAACGGCAGGATTGATTGGTTTTAAGCAAGCCATCGCGGATTGGTACCTTCAAAGGTTCGATGTAGTTTTAGACCCGGAAAAGGAAATATTAAGTTTAATGGGATCTCAAGACGGATTAGGGCATATCTTTTTGGCTCTTTTAGACGGGGGAGACATTGCTCTGATCCCGGATCCGGGATATCCTATTTATTCGGCAGGAGTCATTCTTGCGGAAGGCAATATTTTTGCCCTTCCCTTGTTAAAAGAAAACAATTACTTGCCTGACTTGGACAAAATTCCTGAGGAAATTGCCCGTAAAGCCCGGATCATGGTACTAAACTACCCCAACAACCCGCTTACCGCGGTGTGCGATAAAGGCTTCTTTGAGAAAGTAGTCTATTTTGCCAAAAAGTATGAGATCATTGTCTGTCATGATGTAGCCTACTCGGAATTATCCTTTGATGGATTTAAACCGGCCAGTTTTCTTGAGGTAAAAGGCGCAAAGGATGTGGGCGTTGAGTTTCATTCCCTGTCAAAAACATTTAATTTGGCTGGCTGCCGAATTGCTTTTATGGTGGGAAAGAAAGAGATCATTGGGGCTCTCGAACAGCTTAAATCCAATATAGATTATGGTATTTTTCAGGCCGTACAACTGGCAGGAATCGCGGCCCTTTCAGGCCCCCAAGATTATGTAAAGCAAACAGCACGTACCTACCAGCATCGAAGGGATACGCTTATCGACGGGCTAGCCTCATGCGGCTGGGCCATCGAAAAACCAAAAGCCACCATGTTTGTATGGGCTCCTCTTCCGTCCGGTTTTTCCAGTTCAAAGCAATTTGCCCAAGAACTGCTCCAAAAAACAGGAATTGTGGTTACACCCGGTATTGCTTTCGGTCAGAACGGCGAGGGATATGTCCGGATTGCCCTGGTGGCAGACCGTGAACGTTTAACAGAAGCCGTGCGAAGAATTGAAAAGACAGGTATTTGCGGACAAGCTATTTAAGACTAAAGTAAATCCTCTCCGAATATAATAAATTCAAACACAACTATTTGGGGGGGAACGTATGACAACCGACTATCAGGTCATGAAAAACCGCATTGAGGAATTGGAAGAACGGATCGAGCACCTGCGGGTAAGTCGGAGGGTGTTAATGAATTTAGTAGAAAAATTAGAAAAAGATAAAAACGCCATTCTCTCAAAATTGGAGAAAGAGAATCGCAAATTACAGCGCAATAATGCCATGTACGCCCAAAGCCTGTTATCAAAGAACAGAAGGATCATGGAATTAGAAGCGGAAATGCAAAACAAGCTTTCGTGAATGGAGACCCTTCATCATATAAAGAGTGATATGCCGGGATGTATATCCTCAGCTGGAAGGCTGAGGGTTTTTAATTGTGCTTGTGGAGAGGAATCAATGATGGTAAAAGATATTTTAATTGTTGTTACTTTTTTAACAAGAATCCCCATCAAAATCAATTTTGTTTTCGGCGAGGAAGAATTAGGCCGGACTTCCCGTTATTTCCCTTTGGTCGGGTTTTTAATCGGCATGCTTGTCGCCCTTATCCTTTATTTGTTTAGCGGCATTCATGTCCAATTGGCATCGGCGCTGGCCATTCTAACCGGTATTCTCTTGACCGGAGGACTCCATCTGGATGGACTGATGGACACCACAGACGGTATTTTTTCTGCCCGTTCTCGGGAACGAATGCTGGAAATCATGAAAGACAGCCGGGTAGGAGCCCACGGAGTTACTGGAGCTGTAATTATCTTGCTGCTTAAATTCGTTTTATACCAGATGGTCGTAGATGCCCACGGTATTTTTTGGATTGTGCCCATGGCCTTTGTCTTTTCCCGCTGGATCATGGTCTATACCATCTTATACTTTCCCGGAGCACGTAGTGAAGGGTTAGGACAGATTTATAAAAAGTTTCAGCGCCGGTCCGACTTTCCCATTGCCACCGGATTAACTTTGCTGCCCTTGGTGATCTTTCAAGACTGGTTTACGCTCGTGCCGATAGTTGTGTCCTTGGGGATGGTCTGGTTATGCTGCCGGTCGATCCAAAAGGCTTTAGGAGGATTAACCGGTGATGTATATGGCGCGATGGCAGAACTCTCAGAAGTATTATTTATCTTATCTTATCTCGTCCTTCAGGCAGTAACCTAGGTTCAGCCAATAAATGGTAACATGTTTTTTCCTTTTTGGGTTACACTATTCCCAAAAAGAGGGAGTGATTCTCGTGGAAGAAGATTTTCGTTCTCGAACCCCCTGGAATTGGCAGCCTTATTTAAGTGAAATGTGCGAAGAGGTAGGCGTAAATTATGACCGATTTATGGAAGGGTTAGCCAATAATAAGTCGGATATGGAAATCGCCGGGGAATTAGATGTTAATCCTCGCGCCATTGGCCATTTACGGGAACATTTTGAAAACTACGGGATTGGTTCTGTTCTGGGACAGGATTAAGAATTATTTACCGTAAAAGCTGCTGGTTGAGGAAATACTCAATCGTAACCAGCGGTTTTTTTTATATTTTTCAAGTACTTTCCTTTTCACCAAGATGCTGTTTTTCCAAGGGGTGATTCATTTGTTTAAAATGCTTTTTCCACTTTTGCTAATTGTTCCGCTGCTGGAATTGTATGTAATGATTGTTTTAGGGAAGAGTATTGGACTAATTAATACCTTGTTGATTATCGGTTCTACCAGTTTTTTCGGCATATTACTCGTGAAACGGGAAGGGTGGCAGGTAATTTCTAAAATTAAATCTAATTTAAACCAAGGTCAAGTCCCCGGGAACGAGGTATTGGAAGGGTTTCTCGTCGTGGTAGGTGCTCTGCTTTTTCTAACTCCAGGTTTGATTACAGACCTTCTCGGGGTTTTTTTCTTGTTTCCGGGAAGTCGTGTCGTCATCCGCAATTGGATTAAAATCCGATTATGGAAATGGATCGCACAGGGAAAAATAAAAATTTATTAATCCGGAAAAGCATAGAATGATTGAAAAAGTTGTGCTATAATAGGAAAAAAATTTTTAGAGACGGGTCTAACAAGAGAGGTGCAAAAATGGAGGATAAGTTTATTAAGGAAGGTCTAACCTTTGATGATGTATTGCTCATTCCCAATGAATCATCGGTTCTTCCAAAGGATGTGGACATTACTACCAACCTAACCCAAAGCATTAAACTAAATATTCCTTTGATGAGTGCCGGAATGGATACGGTTACCGATTCGCGTATGGCCAGAGCGATAGCCAGGGAAGGGGGCATCGGCGTCATTCATAAAAACATGTCCATTGAAAGGCAGGCCATGGAAGTAGATCGCGTAAAACGGTCCGAACACGGTATTATTACGGATCCTATTTTTTTATCTCCGGACCATACCATTCAGGATGCCTTAGCGATTATGGAAAGATACCATATTTCAGGTGTTCCTATTACGGTGGCAGGAAAACTGGTGGGAATTCTGACAAACAGAGATTTGCGCTTTGAAACAGATTTTACGAAAAAAATTTCTTTGGCAATGACGAAAGACGGGCTCATTACTGCTCCCTTGGGCACCACTTTAGAAGAAGCCAAAGAAATTCTTCGCCACCACAAGGTGGAAAAGCTTCCCATCGTTGACAAAGAAGGTTATCTCAAAGGCCTGATTACGATCAAAGATATTGAGAAAACCCGTCAATATCCCAATTCTGCCAAAGACGAGAGGGGACGATTACGGGTAGCAGCCGCAGTGGGAGTAACATCAGATACCATGGAACGGGCTGCGGCATTGTTTCAAGCAGGAGCAGATGCCATCGTCGTTGATACTGCGCATGGCCATTCTCTGGGCGTAATTAAGGCGGTAGCTGCTTTAAAAAAAGCTTATCCGGAAAAAAGCATTATTGCAGGAAACGTGGCTACCGGGGAAGCCACCCGGGCTTTAATTGATGCAGGTGCTGAGGCCGTAAAAGTTGGCGTTGGCCCGGGATCAATTTGTACGACCCGGGTTATTGCGGGGATCGGCGTTCCTCAGGTTACAGCTATCTACGATTGTGCCAAAGTTGCTTCCAAATACAATATTCCCATCATCGCCGATGGGGGAATTAAATACTCCGGTGATGTGGTAAAGGCAATTGGGGCGGGAGCAGATGTGGTAATGATTGGCAGCTTGTTTGCCGGTACGGAAGAAAGCCCGGGCGATATAGAAATTTACCAGGGACGAAGTTTTAAAGTCTATCGGGGCATGGGGTCTATTGCCGCCATGAAAGAAGGGAGCAAAGACCGTTATTTTCAAGAAGACCTTGCAAAACTTGTTCCGGAAGGAATCGAAGGGCGGGTTCCCTACAAGGGTCCCTTGTCTGAGACTGTCTATCAGTTGACCGGAGGGCTCCGCTCAGGCATGGGGTACTGCGGAACGCCAAATATTAATTATTTAAAAACCCACGCCAAATTTGTCCGCATCACCTCCGCTGGTTTGGTAGAAAGCCACCCCCATGATGTGCAAATAACCAAGGAAGCTCCCAACTATCGGCTTTAATGATGATAAAATAACAATTAGGTATCGATTTCCATTCATTGGCAGAGAAAAAATGCAGGAAAATGGGAACCGGATACCTAATTTTTATGATCAATAAACATGCATCATAAGGGAGCACCCCATGACAAAAAACAAACCCGGCATCTATTTCATCGTCGTCATATTGCTATGCCTAATAGGAGTTTTTTGGGGGAAAAATAGTTTTCCCGGGAATTCTTGGGAACAAGAAAAAGAAGAAAATTTAGATAAAAAAAACACTGCCAAAATTGAGGTTTTAGGATATTATGCCTTTGATTCCTTGCAGGCTTTGCAAACAAATGCCGATACCATTAGGGAAATGGCCGCCGCCTGGTACACCATCGATGCGCAAGGACGCATCAATGGGCAAACCAATGCTCAAGTACTGGCCCAAGCAAAAAAGGATCATATCTCCACTTTTGCTTTGATTCAGAATTTGACCCAAGGAAACTTTTCCTCAGCGGTGGCCCATCAGTTTCTGTCAAAAGCCAACAGGAAAGAGGCCATTAAAGAAATTGCCCACTTAGCCAAAAAGAATGGATTTGATGGTATCAATTTGGATATTGAACTGGTTGAGCCTGAGGATAGAAATAATTTTTCCCTTTTTGTGAAAGAACTGGCCAAAGAGTTACATGGCAATAGCCTTTCCCTGGCCCTGTCCTTACCGGCAAAGACTGGTGATCCTAAAAAAGGATGGCATTATGCCTACGATTATCAAGCCTTGGCCCAATGGGCCGACAAAATTGTCATTATGGCTTATGACCAGCACTGGTTTGGCGGAGACCCTGGTCCGGTGGCATCCGCCGGGTGGGTGAAGCAGGTAACGGAATATGCCGTACGAAAGATACCTGAAGAAAAAATTTTTATTGGTTTGGGCTATTATGGCTATGATTGGGGCACAAAGGGTTCTTATGTTTCAGGAAGGGAAATCTTTTCCTTAATTGCTACATACAAGGTCTTTCCTTTTTGGGATGAGGAAAGTAACTGTCCCACTTTTAAATACTACGATTCCCAGTCCAAACTTCATGAAGTTTGGTTTGAGAACCCCCAAAGTATCCAAGAGAAATTAGAGGTCATTGATCAATATCCCGTGGCAGGCATTGCTCTTTGGGAAATCAGTTTTTTAGATCGGAGTGCCTGGGAGGTAATTAAAGAATATTCACAAAAAATATAAAAAATTTGTAAAAAAAGAAGGAAAAGTCTCATGGATAGCGAACAGTTTCATTTGTGGTATTTGGCTTTTTCGTCTATTTATTGAAGATATTTTTCCGTAAATAGTAACAATAAAAACACGAAAAAAAGAATGGCGTAGTTCAATTTATTAATCTTTTGAGGAGGGTTACTTTGAAGACATTATTGGAGAAGACACGGGATATCAACAGACTGATTCAAATGGCAGCAGGATATCCGATCAGTTTTGCCGAAATGGCTGAAGTATTATGTCGGAATATCCATTCCAATACCTATATCATTGGAAGAAAAGGAAATGTCCTGGGTTATGCTTTTTTGGATAACTTTGATTGTCCTACCATGCAAGAGGTAGTGAAACAGGATGCCCAGTTTCCCAGTGAATATAATGAGGACCTGTTAAGAACCGGAGAAACCAAAGCCAATATCGACAGAAATGGGTTATGCGCTTTCCTGCCCGAGAGAAAATGTCTGGTGGAAAACAAATTTACCACCGTCATACCAATTGTCGGCGGTGGGGAACGGGTAGGCACCTTAATGTTATCAAAACCGGGAGAGTTCGACAGCAGTGATTTAATTCTGGCAGAATACGGGGCAACCGTAATCGGCATGGAAATTCTCCGTTCAAAAGCGGAAAAAATAGAGGAAGTGGCCCGGCAAAAAGCGGCAGTCAGCATTGCTTTTGATACCCTATCTTATTCTGAACTAGAAGCTGTTGATCATATTTTTAACGAACTTGGCGACAATCAAGGCCTCTTGGTGGCAAGTAAAATAGCGGATAAGGTGGGAATTACCCGCTCTGTAATTGTGAATGCCTTAAGAAAACTAGAGAGCGCCGGTGTCGTTGAGGTTCGCTCTTTAGGCATGAAGGGGACATATATTCGCGTGCTTAATGATTATCTGCTGGAAGAGCTGGAAAGAATTCAAGCCACCCACGGAAGAATCTAACAGCCTGTACAGGCTGTTTTTTTTTGTTTTCCTGGTTTTTATTAACCATTGAAGGTATGAGAAAAATGCGTTAAATTATAATAAAGACAGCGTTTTTGAAAGAAGGTGCTTTTTCCCATGAAATTCGCTTATTGGAAAATTGGTTTAATCATATTTGTCACAGGAATCATGGCCGTTTCCGGTTATTTAATGTGGGGTAAGCAGCCTACCGATACGAAGCCTGTAGAAGAAGATTGGATCCAGGTAAAAGGAAGAATAAATATTCTTTTACTCGGTACGGATGAAAAATTAGGCACCAATTCCCGCACAGATACCATTATTCTAGCCAGCCTTGACACAAAAGAGAAAAAAATTAGTTTATTATCCATTCCTCGTGATACCAGAGTAAATATTCCAGGTTTTGGAGAGAATAAGGTCAACGCCGCCAATCAATTAGGCGGGATAGAGCTGGCGAAAGAGACTATTTCCAATTTAATTAAGGTACCGATCGACTATTATGTGGTAACCAATTTTGACGGATTTAGCGCAATCGTGGATACCTTAGGTGGTGTAGAAATTGATGTGGAACAGAATATGAAGTACCATGTTTATGATGGAGATATTGATCTTAAAAAAGGGCTCCAGCGCCTTGACGGAGAAAAAGCCTTGCAATATGTAAGATTTAGACATGATAAATTGGGTGATATATCCCGGACCCAGCGTCAGCAAAAATTTTTAGCCGCCTTGGCCAAAGAAATGATGCAGGCAAAAAATATTATAAAACTGCCGGTACTGATACCAGAACTGAACAAAGCTGTGGAAACCGACCTAAAAATAACCGACATGATCGGGTTGGCCAAAGATTATCATAATTATGATGTCAGCTCTATTACGGTCCAAACACTTCCGGGGAATTTTGTAAATATAAACGGAGGAAGCTACTGGTTTGTGGATGCGGAAAAAGCCCATCAGGTTGTCTTAGAAGTTTTTGCCGGCAACTCTGCCGACATTATCGATGATGATGTTAAAGCCACTGCGGACTCTTCCAAGCCTAAAAAATCAACACCGTCCGCACCAAAGGAGAACAATGCTAAGACTGAAAAAATTCCTCCTGAGCAAGATGCGCCACAAAAGGATAATTTAGACAATAACACGGAAAACAATGATAACGTCCCTCCGGAAGAACAAAATAACGGATCAATAACGCCTGTAGATCCTGTTGATCCTACTGACCCTACTAACTCTACTGATCCTGAGGGAAGTGATGCACCATCTCCTGAAGAAAATCAAAATGAAGATCCGGTTGTCATCCCTGAACAAAATTCCCCCGGTGACATCCTTGCTCCGGAAAATCCCGAGAATAATCAAGATGTCCCAAATGAAGACAGCTTAGAAGAAACCAGTCCTGAGAATACAGTCGACTCCATCTAACCGGATAAACTTCACAAATTCTTATTTAGTTAGGAGGAAAAAGAAAAAACACTGGCGAAGTATAAAAGTAATTTAAATTAAAACGTGGAGGTATGCCCATGCTCTTCAGACAATGCGCTGGTGGAATAGTCTTTTTTAACGACAAAGTTTTACTTCTTCAAAATGAAAAAAATGAATGGGTATTTCCTAAAGGCGTAATAAAAAACGGTTTTCGGGCAAATGATATTGCCATAAACCGGGTAAAAGAGGAAACCGGAGTAGAGGCAAAAATTCTTGGACCAGTGGGCGAAACAAGTTACGAGTTTTATTCATTAACTCGACAGGAACCGGTGTGTAATCAAATTAATTGGTTCCTGATGGAGTCTTCAACGGGGACCTATCGAGTGAATAAAGAACTAGGCTTTAAAAATGGCGGTTTTTTCAATATTATTGATGCTCTGGGCAAGGTTACCTATAGCCAAGATAAGTCTTTGTTAAATATTGCTTATCGGAAATTAAAAGAATTAAGCGAATAAGAAAGTCGCCACTGGAACTTCAGGAATCAGGTTACTTGTTTCAGAAAATAAGAAGAGCCTGTTCAGAAACCCTCGGATACTAGACACAGCGAGCATTTCAGCGCGGGCGTATTTTGACGTGCGTCCGGAAAGAACATGCAGTTGAAAAGAAAGATGAGGGTTGATCAATAGGTTCATTTTTTTTGCTCGAGCAGGGGCATACTAATCCTGCAAAGGAGGTGTATTTTCGTGGCCCAGAAACAAAGAGTAGAAAAAGGCTTTGCCCTAAACCAGGAGCAAAAAACCACTGTTCATGAATTTAAAAAAGAATTAGCCCAAAATCCGGAAGGCGTGTCCGCGGAAAAAGAAAAATTTATTCATGGCATGAAAACCGACTGTCACAAAGTACTACCCCCCAACAAGAGTGAATAAATAGAAAGAAGGCCCACTGATCCCAGTGGGTCTTTTTCCATTCTTTTTGTTACAAATCCAGACAATGTGATATAATATTAAAAGATTTGCTCAGGGGGAAGTGCCGTCATGAAGCATAAATACCAAGTGGTGACATTTGGCTGTCAAATGAACGAACATGATTCGGAAGTATTGGCAGGGACGATGGAAACCTTGGGATATGAACATTCCGAGGACTTAGAAAAATGCGATGCCATCATTATTAATACCTGTTGTGTGCGGGAAAGTGCGGAAAACCGCATCTTAGGCTACGTTGGTAACCTGAAAAGGCTAAAAAGGATCAAGCCCGGTTTAGTCATTGCCATAGGCGGGTGTATGGTCCAGCAACCCGGAATGGCGGAAAAAATCAGAAAAAGGGCGTCCCACGTGGACATTATTTTCGGCACGCATCATATGCATAGACTTCCTCAACTGATTACCGAGGCCATCAACGGGGGAGAAGTCCAGATAAACATAGAAGAAAACGAGGGAGAAATTCCGGAAAACCTGCCTATCAAAAGGCAGGGGAGCATGAAGGCTCAAGTAACCATTATGTATGGATGCAACAATTTCTGTACCTATTGTATTGTTCCCTACGTGCGGGGGAGAGAAAGAAGCCGGGCACCGGAAGCGATCCAAAAAGAAATTGCGGCTTTGGGCCGGGAAGGCTTTAAGGAAATCATGCTTTTGGGCCAAAACGTGAATTCTTACGGGTTGGATTTTGAGGTGCCTTTTGATTTTGCCGATTTATTGAAATCAATTGACGGTAAAGGGGGGATCGAACGAATACGCTATATGACATCCCATCCGAGAGATTTTACCTCTAAACTAATTGATACCATTGCCGGTTCTAAAACAGTATGCGAGCATTTTCATCTTCCCATTCAGGCGGGAAGTAACAAAATTCTCAAGTTAATGAATCGGGGCTATTCCCGCGAAACTTATTTGTCTTTGATCGAGGAAATCAGAAAAAAATTCTCCCTATGCAGTATCACTACGGATATTATTGTGGGATTTCCCGGCGAGACGGACCAGGACTTTACCGATACCCTAAAATTAATGAAAGAAGCCCAGTTTGATGCTGCATATACCTTTCTTTATTCGTCCCGGTCCGGAACCCCGGCCGCTAAAATGCCGGAGCAAATTCCCTTAAATGTTAAAAAGGAAAGGTTACAAATGTTGATGGAAATTCAAAATGAGATCAGTCTATCTATCAATCAAAAATTGATCGGTCAAACAGTAGAAATCCTCGTAGAAGGGGAAAGTAAAACAAGTGATCAAATCATGAGCGGCCGAACCCGCACAAATAAAATCGTGAATTTTCCCGGTGATAAGAATACGGTAGGAAAATTAATTCACGTTGATATAAAAAACGCTAAAACCTGGCATCTGGAAGGGAAAATGATTAATTCCCCCCAATAGCCCAAAAATAAAGGAGGACGAACCATGGATATCCTGAATAAAGCCCAAGAATTAGCCGATGCTTTAGAAAAAAGCGATGAGCTACGCAACCTGCGTGAAGCGGAAAAAACAATGCAGTCCGACAAGCAAGCAATGAAATTAATGAATGACTTCCGGGTAAAACAATTAGAAGTATATAATATGCAGGTAGCCGGCGAAGAACCCTCCGACCAATTAACCGAAGAGTTAGACCAATTACGGGAAAAATTACAGGAGAACCTTTTTATTATGGATTATTTGTCCGCCCAGGAAAAGGTAGGAAAAATTTTGGAACAAATCAATAACATCATATCTCAGGTCCTGCATGGCGACAGTTGTAACGGAAATAGCTGTGCCAGCTGCTCCGGCTGTAACTAAATAGTCCAGTACGGAAAGTCCTTGAAAGGGTTCAAGGACTTTTTATTTTTTTGACATTTCGCCTGACTAACTTGGCGTAAATCTCCCGCCATCAGAGGTCAGGGGACACACCTCTCTTAGGAATGTCCCCAATATATGCGGGAGTCCAACGCCAATTAAGTCAGGCATTTGCAGTTCTAGAATTCAGATGGAGGAAAAGACTCTCCGTCTGAATTAAGAACTTGCTTCAATTTCCTTTATTTACATGATATAATTTTTTTATACTTTTAAAAGTAAATTTTGCCACTTTACCGGGAGGATGCACCGTGTCAGATCTTACACCCATGATGAAACAATACGAGGCAATCAAGATCAATCACAAAGATGCCCTTTTGTTTTTCCGGTTAGGCGACTTTTATGAAATGTTTTTGGACGATGCGGTAACGGCATCCCGTGAACTGGAAATTACATTAACGGCAAGAGACGGGGGAAATGGGAAAAAAATTCCTATGTGCGGTGTTCCTTATCATGCGGTTGACGGGTACCTGGCCAAACTGATCTCTCGCGGCTATAAAGTCGCTATATGCGAGCAAATGGAAGATCCCAGGTCTGCCAAAGGCATTGTGAAACGTGAAGTGATCCGGATTGTTACGCCGGGCACAGTTTTAGAAAGCAACATGCTCCAGGAGTCCAGTCAAAATTATTTGTTAGCCATCTCCCATCATGACAGCCATTTCGGTATCGCCTATACCGACATTTCTACAGGCGAATTCATGACCACGGAAATTTCCGGAGATACCACGGAACAGAAACTTTTTGATGAAATCGCCCGTATTAACCCGGCAGAATGCATTTTGCCCATGTCTCTTTATCATGACGAGCTGTTCCGGGCGAAACTTTTAAAGACTGTTTCCCTGACCATCACGAAAGTAGCCGACGATAATTTTCTTTTTCAGGATGCTTTGAAACAAGTATTATCTCACTTCCAGGTCGCTTCTGCCGATGCACTAGGGCTAAAAGATCTTCCTTCCGCTATTTGTGCCACGGGGGCGATCTTAAGTTTTTTAAAGGAAACCCAAAAAAAAGATTTATCTTACCTCAATCACTTGCGTACTTATTCTATTTCCTCGTTCATGATGATTGACCAAAGCACCAGAAGGAACCTGGAATTAATCTCCACGATTCGGGAAGGCCAGCGCAAAGGGTCCTTGCTTTGGGTTTGCGATAAAACCTCTACCGCTCTTGGCGCCCGCTTGGTTAAGCAGTGGATGGAAAAACCCCTCTTGGTCAAAGAACATATCGTGAAGCGGCTCAATGCAGTGGAAGAACTAACAAACAATGTTTTTGCCCGGGAAGATATCCGCCTGCTCCTAAAAAAAATCTATGACCTGGAACGCCTAATGAGTAGAATTGCTTACGGCAGTGCCAATCCCCGGGATTTAATTGCCCTAAAAAATTCGGTTACAGCCCTGCCTGAAATGGGACAGCTTATCAACACACTGCAAAGTGACCTTTTTCAGGATCTGGCCAAAAGCTTCGACCCTCTGGAGGATATCTCTATTTTAGTTGAAAAGTCTATCAACGACGATCCCCCCCTGTCTACCCGTGAAGGAGGCATCATCAAAGAGGGTTATGACGGGGAGGTTGATGAGTTACGCGGGATTACTTCCCATGGCAAACAATGGATCGCAGAATTGGAAGCAAAAGAAAAAAACCGGACGGGAATAAAGTCTCTCAAAGTAGGCTTCAATAAAGTTTTCGGCTATTTTATCGAGGTGACCCATGCCAATCTCTCTTCTGTTCCTGATCACTATGTACGGAAACAAACTTTAGCTAATGCGGAACGGTACATTACCCAGGAATTAAAAGAATGGGAGAATAAAATCTTGGGAGCCGGTGAAAAGCTGGCTTCCCGGGAATATGAATTATTTCATGCGGTCAGGGAAACCATTGCCCTGTCTGCGGGGAGGATTCAACAGACCGCCCGCGTAATCGCGCAAATAGATGTATTGTTGTCCTTTGCCATCGTGGCTTTGGAAAATAATTATGTGAAACCGGAAATCAATGAAAATGATATTATTCATATTATGGACGGACGCCACCCGGTGGTGGAAAAGATCGCCGGCACCAATTATGTTCCCAATGACACATACCTGGACAATCAGGAACACCAGGTTTGCCTTTTGACTGGACCAAACATGGCCGGAAAGTCAACCTATATGAGACAGGTGGCCTTATGTGTCCTGATGGCCCAAATTGGCTGTTTCGTACCGGCTGCTCAAGCCAAAATCGGCCTGGTCGACAGAATTTTTACCCGGGTGGGAGCGGCAGATGATCTAGCCGGCGGGCAAAGCACCTTTATGGTAGAAATGTGTGAGACCTCCAATATCCTGCGCCATGCCACCAAATCCAGCCTGATTATTTTAGATGAAATCGGTCGGGGAACCAGTACTTACGATGGCTTAAGCATTGCTTGGGCTGTCGTGGAATATATTTTGAAACCCCAAGTAGGGGCCAAAACCCTTTTTGCCACCCATTACCACGAGCTTACAGAGCTGGCGGAAAAGTACCCTCAGGTAAAAAACTATTCCGTCGCGGTAAAAGAAAAAGAAGGGGGCATTATCTTTTTAAGAAAAATAGTCCCCGGGGGAACCGATAAGAGCTATGGAATTCAAGTGGCAAAATTAGCCGGATTGCCCGAAGAATTGCTGAACAGAGCGAAAGAAATTTTACTGGAATTAGAGCAAACAGACATGACTGGAGACCTCAAAGGGAAAATGACTCCGGACAAGCATAAACCTCTTCAAATGAGCTTTTTTGTGCCGGATCCCCCCAAGCATCCTCTCGTCGCCGAGCTAGAGTCCTTGGACTTAAATAATCTCACGCCCTTGGATGCCTTGTTAAAGTTAAATCAATGGCAGCGCAAGCTGAAAAATTATAGCGGGTGAAATCAATGAATATCGGTATAGACGTGGGAGGTACTTTTACAGACACCGTTCTGGTGCATCAAGGAAAAGTGATTACCTCTTTTAAAACCGCCACCACAGCGAATATTATGACGTGTATCAACGAAACCATTAGGCAGGTTTCCCGGGAAGTTCCCGTCAAACAGTGGGACCGACTGGTGATCAGCACCACCATGTTGACCAATATAGTCGCACAGAGCCTCTTCGATCAAGTCGCCATATTAATTATACCCGGTCCCGGTATCAATCCCCATACCATAAAACTGCCGGGGCCAACTTTTTTTCTCAAAGGAGCAATAAACTTCCGGGGTCAGGAAATCGAAACACTTGATGAAAAAGATCTGGCTGTTCAAGGGAAGGAAATTTACCAAACAGGATATCGCCACGTAGCACTGGTAGGGAAATTCTCCGGACGAAACGGCCGGCAGGAAATCCAAGCCGCAGAACTGATGCGCAAAAGCTTTCCCGACTTAACACTGACGCTGGGACATCAGATCAGCGGACAATTGAATTTTCCCAGACGCTGTGTCACAACCTGGCTAACTGCAGCGACCCAAAGGCCCTACCGGCTTTTTCTCACCCAATTGGAAAATGCCCTACAGCAAGCCCAGGTTTCCTGCCCCGTGTTTATTATGAAAGCGGATGGGGGAGTAATTCCTTTACAGGCTGCAGCCAATCAACCGGCTGCTACGGTCTTTTCCGGGCCGGCAGCCAGTACCTTAGGCGCATGTGTGCTAACTCCGCCTGAACAATCATCAGTAATTATGGATGTGGGCGGGACTACCACAGACTTGGCCATGACATTATCCGGGATCCCGCTTATGGCTTCAAAAGGTCTTAGAGTGAACGGCTTTTTGACCCACGTGAGATCTTTATCCGTGAAACCGGTTCCTTTAGGCGGCGATTCCCCGGTAGAAATATCCCACAACCTTCCCCTTTTGGGGACGCAAAGGAAAGGGAAAGCGGCTTGTTTCGGCGGCGATCACCCTACCTTAACGGATGCAGTGAATATTGTGCATCATGTTCCCGGAACTCATATAGCGCTATCAAGAGCAGCTTTTGAGCGCGTTCTAGGTATTGAGCCGGATCAAGTACTGCTGTTCTCCCAAGAGGTGATCTCTTATGCGTGCCATAAAATCGCCGGGGCGATTGGTGAAATGATCCAGGAATGGCAGGATGAACCTGCTTATCAGGTCTGGCAGGTTGTCCAAAAAGCTGTTTCTTTCCCCCGGAACCTGGTCGGCATTGGCGGCGCCGCTCCCATTCTTACTCAACAGACAGCAAAACTCTTAAATATGGAACCCTCTATTCCTCCTTTTTACCAGGTAGCCAATGCCCTAGGATGTGCCGTCGCGAAACCCTCATTAACGCTAAACCTCCATATCGATACCGTCGCGCATCATATTATGGTATTGGAAGAAGGATGGCAGGAAGAATTCCATGAAGAAATATCCGAAAAGAAAGCCGTGAAAATTGCCAAGGAAATGCTGGTAGCACGGGCGAAAAAGTATTTTTTGCATCTATCGGAGTCGGATATTGAACTGGTGAATTGTGAAACTTTCAGTGTTCTCCAAGGATATTATCGTTCCGGATACATCATCAATGTAGAAGTCCAAATTCGTCCGGATCTGACAAGAATCCATTAACGAACTGCTTTTTTACGAATGGATGGAAAGGAAGTAAGAAAGTGTCCCTACCGACAGGTCTAATTTTCTTTCCCGCTTTTGATTGGAGTATTTCTCCTACCCATCCGGAGCGCCAGGAAAGACTTCTCTATACCCGGGATCAGTTGTTTGAGGAAGGGATCATGGACCTTCCCCAAATTAGAGAATTAAGTGCGGCCACAACCAACCTGAAACAGATCTACCGTACCCATATCTGTGTGCCTAATGCCGGGGAACAGGTGACAGATGCCCATTTAGTGGCGGTGGGAAGCTGCCTCAAGATGGCAGATGCCTTTTATGGAAAAGAAATCAAAAACGGTTTCGTCTTAGTCCGTCCCCCCGGACACCATGCCATGTGGGTGGTACATGGAAACAGGGGATTTTGCAATATCAATAATGAGGCAATTATGGTCAACTATATCAGAAGCAAATATGGCGTGAAAAAAATTGCCATTGTGGATACCGATGTGCACCACGGGGACGGCACCCAGGATATTTTTCACCATGATCCTGATGTTCTTTGCATCTCCTTTCACCAGGATCCCCAAACCCTTTATCCCGGAACCGGTTTTATTCATGAATTGGGCGGACCTACTGCCTTCGCATCCACGATTAATATTCCTTTACCGCCCGGGACGACCGACCAGGGCGTACAAATGGTCATGGATCATGTAATCATGCCGATTTTGGAAGATTTTGAGCCGGAATTAATTATTAATTCGGCAGGGCAAGATAACCATTTTACCGATCCTTTAGCCAATTTGCGCATGACTGCGGCCGGTTACGCCCGTCTGAATGAACAGCTGAAACCCCACATTGCCGTGTTAGAAGGAGGCTATGCGGTGGAAACCGCCTTACCTTATGTAAATACCGCCATTACGCTGGCAATGGCCGGCCTTGATTATTCTTTTGTCCGTGAACCGGGGCTGGAGGAATTTACCCAAAGTGAAAATGCTACGCGATCTATTAAAAGAACGATTTCTCAACTGATGGACCTGTGGAAAAACCGGAAAAAGGTGGATCTGGATAAAATTTTTGGGACGGACAGATTCTATTCCCGGCAACGAAATATTTATTACGACACGGAAGGTTTTTCCGATACCCAGAAAGAAATTGTCTACCGGTGTTCGGAATGTTCCGGCTATCTCCAGGTAGATTCCCGGGCCCGGCATCCCAATGGTGTCCAGTATCATATTTTCGCCGTCAAGGTCCCATTTCATTGCTGCCCCAGATGCGCTAAAATGGCTCAGGAGGCCTTTTCCCAAGAGATTGATAAGAATACCCATACCCATTATTATTTACAAGATATAGGGGGCCAGGAGTTTCATATGGTGTGGGGCAATAACCACCAAATCATTTATTTTGAGGAATAGGAAATGAAAAAAATAAAAATTTTAGATCCCTTAACCGCAAATCAGATTGCCGCCGGTGAGGTGGTAGAACGCCCCGTTTCGGTGGTAAAAGAACTGATTGAAAACGCCATTGATGCCGGCAGCACCCGGGTAAAAATCACCGTCTGGGAAGGCGGCATGAAAAGGATTCAGGTTTCCGACAATGGCTGCGGCATCTCGCCGGGAGATTTGAATATCGCCATTTTACGTCATGCGACCAGTAAAATAGAAACCGTACAGGACTTGAACTGTCTGCACACCCTGGGGTTCCGGGGTGAGGCATTACCTTCCATCGCCGCCGTGTCCAAGCTGGCGATTACGTCCCGCCTCCAGAACAGTTCGGTCGGATACATGATTCAAGTCAAGGACGGGCACTCTGGTGAAATAAGCGAAATAGGTACTCCTGTGGGTACTGAGGTCACGGTGGATCAACTTTTCTATAATACTCCGGCCCGGAAAAAGTTTTTAAAGACTCCCGTTACCGAGCTGGGCCAAATTTCCGACTTAGTAGGGCGGATGGCTCTGTCCCGTCCCGACATATCCTTCGCATTAATGGATGAAAAAAAAGTAATATTGAAATCACCGGGAAACAGTGACTTAGCTCAGGCTATTTATGCTGTTTATGGGGGTGAAATTGCCCGAAATATGAAAGAAATCAGCCACGAGGGGTTTCCCCGTATCTCGGGCTTTGTTACTTTGCCCCAAAGTACGCGTTCTTCCAGGCATTATTATAATTTCTTTATTAACGGGCGCTGGGTAAAAAGTCAAGAATTGGCCAGTTCCTTAGAAGAAGCCTATCATACCCGAATTCCTGACAAAAGATTCCCTGTGGCAGTGATCCACCTTGTGCTGGACCCAGAGCTGTTCGATGTAAATGTGCATCCGGCTAAATTGGAGATAAAATTTAAGGACATTTCACCTATCAAGGAAGCACTTTTAAGATCCGTACAAAGTGTTTTCGCCGTGCCCTCAAACTCTATCCCCCAAATTTACGCGCCACCGGTTAACCATAAAAAGTTGCCGGAAGCCCCAAAACAGGTGTACGATCAAATAACCTTGATAGAAGAAACAAAAGATGCTCATCATCCTTATTCCTTTGCGGATCAGGAGGCAGCGGTACCAAAAGTTTCTGAAATTCCTTCTGAAAAATATCCTGAAGAGTTCAAAGAAATAGCGGCGCCTTTTTTTTCGTCTTTAAAGATTTTAGGGCAGCTGGAAGGAACCTATATTATTGCCTCCGGAGACGAGGGCCTATACATCATCGACCAGCATGCCGCCCATGAAAGGATTCGGTATGAAAAAATTAAAAAGATTTTCTCAGAGCAGCCATCTGCTACCAACATACTGGCTGTTCCCATTCCCGTTGAGCTGACGCATCAACAGGCGGGCTGGCTCATTGAGCACATTCTTCATCTGACCGACCTGGGATTTGTTTTAGAACATTTTGGAGACCATACTTTTTTGTTGCGGGGAGTCCCCCGATGGCATCTGGAGGGAAATTCTCATGAATTATTATTGGATATTTTGGAAAAACTAGGTAACGATAAAGAATTTTTTACCAATGATACGCTGATGGAAGAAAAATTATTTTCTTTAGCGTGCAAAAGTTCTGTCAAGGCCAACCGTTATTTGACAGAATCGGACATCAGATTTTTATTGCAACATTTGGATTCCGTGGATAATCCCTTGTCATGCCCCCATGGCAGGCCGGTTTTAATCAAATTAACCCACGCTGAAATAAAACGGAGGTTTTTCCGCACTTGATAGTTCAGGAAGAGGGTGATAGAATCGAACGAGAAAAACTTGTCGTCATTGTTGGGCCTACAGCTGTGGGTAAAACTGAGATTTCGATACGCATTGCCGATCAGATAAACGGGGAAATTATTTCCGGTGATTCCATGCAGGTGTACCGGGGCATGGATATCGGCACAGCCAAGGTTCAGGAAAAAGAAATGATTTCCCCCAGGGGAAGAAAGATTCCCCATCATCTTATCGATATTATGGACCCGGATGCCAACTTTAGTGCGGCAGATTTCCAGCATCTGGCCCGCAAAGCCATCCATGAAATTAACGGGAAAGGTAAAATTCCTCTTTTAGTGGGGGGGACCGGTCTTTACGTTAATTCTGTCATTGACCCGTATAATTTTATGGAAATGGAGCATGATAAAAACTTTAGAATCACTCTTTTAGACGAAGCAGAGAGATCAGGGCCTGCATCCTTATATCATCAGTTATGCCGGATTGATCCCGAAGCGGCCCAGCGTATCCATCCTAACGATGTGCGCCGGATGATCAGAGCCATAGAAGTATTTTATCAAACCGGAAAAACCATCACGGAACTTCGAAGTCACCGGCCTGATCAATCATCGCCCTATTCTTTTGTGATGATCGGGCTTTATTTGGAACGGGATCTGCTTTATCCTAAAATAAACGATCGGGTTGACCAGATGATCAAAATGGGGCTCATAGAAGAGGTGAGTGAATTACTGAAAAAGGGATACCATCCCAGACTAAATTCCATGCAAGGGTTGGGATATCGTCAGATGGCGGCGTATTTAACAGGAATTCTTACCAAGGAGGAAGCCATTCGTCTCCTAAAAAGAGATACCAGGCGTTTCGCGAAAAGACAGTTTACCTGGTTTAAACGGGATGAGAGGATTAAATGGTATCATATCACTGATTTTTCGGAAAAAACCCTTTGTGCCGAAAAAATTACTGAATATATCGGAAGGACTCTGGGAATTCCTGTAGAATAGTATTAAATACCAAATGTTGGAGGGAAATTAATGACAAAGAATAATTTTAATTTACAAGACTTTTTTCTAAATCAAGTTAGGAAAGACAATACCGCCGTTACTATTTATTTAATAAATGGTTTCCAAATAAAAGGATTTGTCCGGGGTTTTGACAGTTTTACGGTGGTTATGGATGTGGAAGGCAAACAACAAATGGTGTATAAACATGCTATTTCCACTATTATGCCTGCCAAACCTGTTAATATTATGATGGAAAAACCGGAATAACCCAAACGGTCCACGAAAGGACAAAGGCTCTTAAAGCACAACATTGTTGTGCTTTATTTCTTTTTGTGCACATTGTGCCAGAAGAAAAAATATAATGATATTAATATCCCTTCTCTCAACGAGGTGACAGCTTTGGAAATAAAAATGCGGTTAAATCCAGGAGGGAGAAAAGTATTTGAAACCATATCTTCCCACGATCACAAAAAAGAAGAGACAAGTTTACTAAAGGTTGAGAAAGAAACGGAATCTTCTCCGGATAATCCTAAAGTAAGGGAAATATTTAAGGAGCTTGACAATCTCATTGGGCTACGCGAGGTAAAAAAGGTTATCTATGAGGTCCAGGCATTTGTCGAAATTCAAAGGCGCCGGGCAAAAGAAAAATTGTCCACAGAACCAACTGTCTTGCATGCTGTCTTTAAAGGGAATCCAGGAACCGGGAAAACCACGGTGGCAAGAATTGTCGCCAAACTTTTCAAAGAAATCGGGGTGCTGCAAAAAGGCCATTTAGTCGAAGTGGAAAGGGCGGATCTGGTGGGGGAATATATCGGTCATACCGCCCAGAAAACCCGGGACCACCTGCAAAAAGCGATTGGAGGTGTCCTTTTTATTGACGAAGCCTATTCTTTAGCCCGTGGGGGAGAAAAGGATTTTGGCAAGGAGGCCATTGACGTGATTGTCAAAGCCATGGAAGACCATCGGGACAATCTAATCTTAATTTTAGCCGGTTATAAAGACGAAATGGATTGGTTTCTGCGCACAAACCCAGGTCTAAGGTCCCGGTTTCCTCTCCATATCGATTTTCCCGATTATAGGATTGAAGAATTGATGGAAATCGCCAATTTAATGATTAAAGCCAGGCAGTACCAATTAACTACTGAATCTCAGGCAGCCTTGGAAAGGATTTTACGGGCCCAATTATTACCCGGACATGAACATTCCGGAAATGCCCGTTTAGTACGAAATATTGTGGAATCCGCCATGCGCCAGCAGGCGGTACGTTTAATGGAAAAAAGCAGAACTTCCCGGGAGGATTTGATGACACTGGAAACTATCGATATTTTAAGCGCCTCCAGAAGAGTCCACGAACACTAATAAAGATTGCGAAAAAACCAGAAAAAAGCTATACTTTTGATGATATTCCGTTACACAGATTTTGATATGGAGGAAATATGTTCAATGGACTTTGATTCTAGTCAACGATACGCCGACAATGTGGTATTGCAATGTGAGAAGAGCATTAGTGAAAGGACCCGTTTTAACCTAAATAAAGTATTGACCGCTTTTCGCAGAGCAAAAGTATCCGATTTGCACCTGCAGTCTTCCACGGGCTATGGATATAACGATATCGGGCGGGATGGCCTGGAAGACATATACGCAGAAATTTTCCGCGGGGAAGAGGCTTTGGTCCGGCATCATATTATTTCAGGGACCCACGCTATTGCCCTCTGCTATTTCGGCAACCTGTTTCCTGGCGATGAATTATTAGCGGTAGGGCGGCCTTATGATACTTTACATAAAGTAATCGGCACGGAAAAAAAGGAACCTGGGACACTGCGGGAGCTAGGCGTTAAATACCGGGAGTTTCCCCTAGAAGAAAACGGTACCGTAAATATCGATGCCTTGGTTCAAACGATTACACCGGCAACCAGGATCCTTTCGCTCCAACGCTCCAAAGGATATCAGTGGAGAGCCTCCCTCACCATAGAAGAAATTGAAAAAATTACTTTAACCGTAAAAAAACGATGGCCGAAAGTAATCATTTTTGTCGATAACTGCTATGGTGAGTTTGTGGAGGAAAGGGAACCGCTAGAAGCGGGAGCAGATCTGATTGCCGGCTCCTTAATAAAAAATCCCGGGGGAGGGATCGCCCCCGGGGGAGGATATATTGTAGGGAGAAGGGATTGGGTAACCCGGGCCGCGGCCAGGCTAACTGCTCCGGGAATTGGTAAAGAAATCGGTCCCAGTTTGGGGAATAACCGTTTGCTTTATCAAGGGCTTTTTTATGCCCCTCATATCGTCGGAGAAGCTCTCAGCGGAGCAGTATATGCTGCAGCTTTATGTTCCGCCTTAGGCTTAGAGGTACTGCCGGAGCCATCTGGTATGCGCACCGATATTATCCAAGCGATCAAGCTGAAAAAAAGGGAAAGGGTTATTGCCTTTTGCCGGGGAATTCAACGCTACTCACCTGTTGACTCTCACGTATCTCCGGAACCATGGGACATGCCCGGTTATGACGATCAGGTAATCATGGCTGCGGGAGCTTTTGTTCAAGGATCATCAATTGAGTTAAGTGCGGATGCTCCCATGAGGAAACCCTTCATCGTCTACATGCAGGGAGGTACCAGCCGTCACCATGTAAGGCTGGCGGTAACGGAGACCATGCGGGAGATGTTAGAAGGAGGATTATTATAGCGAAAAGATAAAGCGCCTTCCTGGCGCTTTTATTTCATTTTCCGGAACAATCCCACAACCCGGCCTAATATTTTTGCATCCTCCACAATAATAGGTTCCATAAAGCGATTTTCCGGCTGTAATCGAATATATCCATTCTCTTTAAAAAACCTTTTTACCGTAGCCTCCTCATCCAAAAGAGCCGCTACAATATCCCCATTCCGTGCATAAGTCACCTTTTCGATAATGACATAATCCCCATCTAGAATTCCCGCCTCAACCATACTGTCCCCGGAAACATTTAGCATAAAGAGATCATTATTGGCTTGAATAAAATCAAGGGGAACGGGAAAATTGTCCTCAATATTTTCCATCGCCAGAATAGGCTGCCCGGCTGTAATTTTTCCCAGGATCGGCACATTGATCATTTCTTTTAATATATTCACATTCCCTGATCCATCGGTGATTTCAATAGCCCGGGGTTTAGTAGGGTCCCGTCTCAGGTATCCCTTTTGCTCTAAAACATTCAAGTGACCATGGACAGTTGAACTTGAGCTTAAGCCGACAGCTTCACCAATTTCCCGTACTGATGGGGGATAGCCTTTCTTTTTTAACTCTTTCTTAATATACTCTAAAATATCTATTTGGCGCGAAGACAAATCTTCATACAAATTTTAACACCTCCCAAAAACATGAAATTATCTCCTTTGATTATAACATGATATTTTTGATATATCAAACATTTGTTCGAATTAATTATTGACACCGTACATTAGTTCGGTTACAATAAATCCAGAACATTCGTTCGGAGGGGATAATTAATGAGAATAAAACACAAAAAATATCGATTAAACTTAAATAAGTTGTTGACAGCAGGATTGTTTCTCTTTGTATGTGCAGGATGTCTCAGCCTAGGACTAAAAGTAGCCGCAGCTAATTTTTACAGCGCAAGTGGAAAAACCGCATATATCGAAGTAATCGTCAAAAGCGGAGATTCTTTATGGGACCTAACAGAAAAGCATTATACAGGCAAGGATGATATACGGAGGATTATTTATGAAGTAAAAAAGATGAATGATTTACCCAGTGCAAATCTAGTTCCAGGTCAAATTATTAAACTTCCGCAATACTAATAGTCCTAAATAAATTAATTGAGATTCAGGTCTTATACAGCTATAATGAAAATGCAGACTATTTTTTAGTCGGGGAGGAAATTATTGTGGAAGAAACTTTAAATAAGATATTAGCAGAACTCCAATTGTTAAATAATAAAGTCAGCGGCATTGAAGAAGGGCAGCGGAACTTCGAGCAAGGACAGTGGAATCTGGAACAGGGTCAACGAAGCCTGGAAGAAAGACAACGGAACCTGGAATTGGGTCAGCGAAACCTGGAAGAAGGGCAACAAAATCTGGAATTGGGTCAGCGAAACCTGGAAGAAGGGCAACAAAATCTACAAACTGAATTAAGATTAGGTTTTGAAAATGTCAGCAAGAAGCTTGATACGATTTCAGCCCAGGTTGCTCATAATACGGAACAAGAAATAAAGTTAAATGATGTGATTTCAAAGGTTGAAGAACATGACACAGACATTAAGCTGATAAAAAAGTTTTTTATCAGCCAGTCCAATAATCAATTATAGAAGCATTCATTCTAAATAATTTGATAACAATTCGGTTAAACATCTAAAATATAAAATAAATGGCTACAGAGCATTTCTGTGGTCATTATTTTTTTCATAATGTATGTTCAATTTTTATATAAATGAAAAAAGAATACAACAAGGCTATGATCCTGTTAACCCTAATTAAATACAACTTCCGATAATAATAATTATGTAAACTAGGATTAAATTTTCCAATCATACTTGATACGAGGCAAACCCATTTTATCGTAACGCCTAAATAACAAAGTATGACTAACAACCAAACCATAATTATCTTTAATATACTTGCATGCTAATCTAGAGGACCTAGTTTCCGAATAAATTTTATGACTTTCCATAATTTGATTATAAGTTAATTCAACAGGTGGACGACCAACAATACCTCTTTTCACAGGATACACCTCCAACAAGGTATATCCTAGCATACAATTATCATTACCGGAAGTTATTAAAATGTACTAAATTACCCACCCTTTCCCAATACTTTAACAATATCGTACACTTACTAAATTAAAATGTCAATATATGTCTAAATAATTTTTTCATTTAACTTATTATTTATTGAGCCTTTTTTAAAGGTTCTAAAAGACTATTAGCAGCGCCGATTAATGCACCTTCTATTACAGCAATCTTATGTTGTACCTGATCCATTTCTGCCTTATGTACCTGGCTATTATGATGCAAAGCAGATAACCATTCATGACTCTCTTCAATCTTTGATTTCAAGCCATATAATTCATCTACTTTAGGCTTTATACCATTTATATCCTCAGAAAGATTCTTTAATTCTGTCAAAATTTGTTGTAAAATTTTTTCCATCATCATTACCCCTTTATAAATTATTTAAAATTTAACAATACTTTATAGGATTTCACATATTTCTTAACAGTATTATCTATTTGATTATTATTAATATCAATCAATGTTCCGGCCAATGCACTTTTAACCTTTGAACGATAGGCACGAGTCAATTCATTTATAGGAAATCCACTTTTTACACCCATTACAAGACATCTTAAAACAGGATCATCAGTTTCACCATACACAAATAATTCCGGAATTGTTTCACGACTCTTATATGTTTCTAAATCATCTAAACGCCTTTTTATTTCCAAAGAAATCTCCACCCTTGTCCACTTAATCCAATCATCTAGTTTCCGCTCTTTAGCCTTATTATATACTTTAATACGCCCATATCCAACCCCAAAATAATGTGTTACATCATCTTTACCAAAACTAAAATATTTATACGTATGAAGTTTTCCCTTATCTATAAGTAAATTATTAATATGTTCTGCTATATCCCAAGCTACATCCGCAGACACCAATTCAACGGTATTTTTAGCAAAAAAGGTTTCAAGAATCTTTTTTAGAAACCCATCAATAGGTATTTTATTAGGATTATATTCTATATATAACCATTGCTTTATCTCTGGCCGGGAAATACTATTTGGAGAAAAACCTAAATAATAAGACTCAGATCCTCCAAAAACCAAGTTCTCAGCAATAACCCAATTATGACGACATACATTTAATTTAGTACTTGTCCAATATTTTTGCACCTCATAATCATTGCGCTTTAAAATATCTTCAAATTTTTCCCCCCTCTTAAAATCCTGAAGTAAAGCATCACAACCTAAAAAATCATTCGCCCACCTCTGAAACCATTCAAAATGAACTCTTGAACGTAAGCGGACCATATCAACAGAAATAGAAAAAATAGGAGAAGCAAAGTCCGTATTTTTAGCTTCAGAAGAAGAAAAATTTGTCTCAAGATCATTTAAACATTTTGGTCCCGATGTAATATATGACACGAAATCCGCCTTGTTAGATACTGGCGGATCATTTTTTTGATATTCTAAAAAGCTCATTTTAAACTCCCCCGTTAATATCA
This sequence comes from Candidatus Formimonas warabiya, assembly GCF_002777255.1. Taxonomy (GTDB): domain Bacteria; phylum Bacillota; class Dehalobacteriia; order Dehalobacteriales; family Dehalobacteriaceae; genus Formimonas; species Formimonas warabiya. The sequence continues at coordinate 1,097,409 of NZ_CP017634.1, forward strand.
TATTAACTGCAGCTAATATAAAAATCACTCGCACCAAAACCATACTGCCCAACAGACTACCAGCAAAGCATAGATATTGAGATCCTAACAGTTAATGTACTATATGCCCCTTCGGCATCCCGCTTCGATGGTCATATATACAGTACAAGTCTAATCGGCCTACTTATCTGGCAACTATTTATTTGACCGAGATTATAGGATTCAAATCAAATAAAATGCACATTCCGCAGAACAACAAGAACGATCATCACCAAAAAGGAAAGGGGAATCCCCTGCCCAGCCCCCAGCCAGACAAAAAGGATAAACAAATTGCAATAATTATTGCTTGCTGCATGCATAGTTCTGGTTGCTTAAATTGTGTCAAAATCATGAACAATTCAAGCAACCAGAACACCCAATAAAATATAAAAAGGTTACTTTTTGCTTATGCACACATCACGATCAGGACATTCTTGACATCCGCTGCTTTTATGTACTTGGCAAGTCTTTTCCTCCCAATTGGGACCCCAATAATACTCACTATTATAATTATCACAAACATTTAGAATATTTTTTAAATCACAATCATCAGCATACATACAGCTACTACAATTAATATCCAAATTTAACACCCCCCTTTCGATGGATCATAACCCGGCACAAAATCAGACAAAAGCCACCAAACTAAATCGTAATGCTCATGGTTAATACAATAAATCATCTGGCTAACAACACGATATTCCCTAGAATCAGAAAAATCATCTATAGCGTTAAGAGCATTTCTTAAACCACAAAGAAGGCCAAGATTAAAACTATCAAAAATAAAACATTTATGTTTGCCAAAAACACTATCAAGAATCTCTTCTTCAATACGAACCAAAATACGATACCGAGCAAGACTAATGGTATTTGGATACAAATAAAAAATATCACGTTTAACCATCATTTTAACAGCACCAACCTTTCTTTAATTATTTTACTCACTTCTTTAACTATATTGTATCACACCTTGACTATATTGTAAATAACTACTTTAAAAAATCTTGACTTTTTTTATCAACACTGATAATATAATGATCATAGAATTGATCAAAATAATTAAGTTGGAGGTATTAAGAATGATTATTAACAAACTATCAGCAATAATGGGAACAAAAAGACTAAAAATATCAGACGTTGTGAAAGGAACAGGACTTGCGAGAAACACAGTAAGTGAACTTTATTACGACCGTGTACAACAAATAAACATAAACACACTTAACAAATTATGTAATTACCTAAACGTAAACATAGGAGAAATACTTGAATTTACAAAAGACGAAAACCCGTCAAAGTAACCTATTTTCCCTTGGCAAATATTCTGTATTTTTCATTCTGTCAATCTTTTTATATGAATCAAATAAACCCCTTAAATAATCATCCATAATGTAATTTTTGCGCCATTCACGCCGAAGGCGCATTTTTTTATCTGGGTTATCAATTACCGCATTATAATCGTAGGCATCGAAAGCCCGAAGAAAAACCCACCTGCCCAGCAAGCAACGACATTCTACTACCTGAAAACATTGCTCCCTTATCTGTTTTACAACCCTGGTAAATGCCTGGGAAGTGGTAACAATCTTTACCCTTTGTTTTCGTTGCTGAGTAATCTCACGTAAAAGAGCTTCCGGAAAGTTATTCCATTTTGTGGAATCATATTCGTTTTGTATTTCATCAATTGCGAAAATGACGCCATCTTCACCATTACGAATTTCAAAGAATTGTTTCCAATCGACAAATGGCTCATCTTCTTTGTCATATCCAAAGTTAGTTAGTATTTTGCATTTTGGAAATTTTTTTCTCATACTTTCGAGATACCAAACCAAAGAAGTACTTTTACCGGCACCCTGACGACCACAAAAAATCGTGACACCAAATTCATTAAATTTCCTACCATTTTTGAGTACGTACCGCCAATCCCTATATACCCATAAAAGAAATAGAAATAGTTTCATAAAAAAACTATTTCTTTCAAAATCATGTTTTTTAGTCATTATAAATACCCCCTTATGTTTATATGCCAATTTCATTTTGAGCCCTCCCAGGCCCCCCTGGGACCCTGTGGGAGGGCTCAAAATCATGAAATACCAGGAACCTTTCTAACAATCCACATCACAACTTGATATATGGAATCGCTCATGGACAAAACTACCCAACCACCAAGACAAAGACCCAATACATTCATAGGCATAAAGTAGGATACTGCCTGAAAAACCTCAATTAAACCAGTTAGAGGTGTAGACAAATGAAAATCAAATACCGGCAACATATCAACCATGCTCCGTACAAACGAAAACAAAAAACCCAGTACTGCCTCAGTAACCATCATAACCCCCCCTGCCCTGCTATCATGGCACTTATTTTACGGATCGAGTAGGCTCCAAATAACAAGATCAAAAATCCTCCAAGCCAGAACCTAATCTTAGGAGCAATATAATTTACAAAAGTAGGATCAACAACTGTAACTGTAGATCCATGCCAATTAATAGTTATTCCCTGCCAATCTGATTGATCAGTTAAGCTATCTGATAAATCGGAAAAACTAGATTCTATTTCAGAAACAGCAGGAAATTTAACTGAAAAAGCATCCATAATAGATCCCAATTGATCATCAAACCAACCATCAGCAGGAACAAAAGCAATAGCAACAAAAAAATTCTCAGAATATGGATTAAGATACGAAATCACATTTGTTATACCATTAGCCAAATTTGCAAAACCATTTTCAAGCGACGTCCAAACATCAGATAATTTAAGTAAAAGACTGTCTTTCATGCCTATAATGTTATCTTTTATAGCAAAAAGATAGCTTACTAAAGTATCTATAACGTCACCGAACCAACCGGAAACATCCTCTTTAAATTCTCCAATGCGATCAAAAACATCAATAATATGAATAGCCAAAGATGCAACGGCATTAATTATCCAGGTATTAATTGAATTAGAGATATTAGTTAAAGTGGTACGGACATTTGTAATGCCATTGCCTAATGCAGTAAACGCATCACCCAACCCCGAAAGCGCCGACTGAATAAGGCTACCGATAGCATTAAGGCCAGGATTAATAACGCTTTCGGCAAAATCACCGAGCAAGTCGCCAATAGTGTCGGTAACAAATCCGACAATTCCAGACCATATGGATTCGTAATCGGGGGGTTCGGATCCTCCCCCGGGTTCTCCCCCTCCCCCGGGGTCCCCTGAGGGTCCAGTTCATCAATTGTCATTAGATATGAAGTGGTACATAATAAAGCACCATGAGACTCAGTAGCTATGGACCCTGAACGACTCATTCTTAAATATGACTGCTCATCTGCAGTATGGAGATAATACGAACTACCACTCCTATACAACGTACAACTAACATCATTGCCTATAAGTTGCCACCAAGTATGCTGGTCCCAAATAAAATAGACATAATCCCCATTTAATTGACTATAAAAACTTTCCAATTGCGCTGAAGATGGTTTAGAACCTTCAGGTACAGAACTAAAGTAATCATCCCATTCCTCAGGATAAGCAAAGGCAGATGAAAATAACGAAAGCAACAACACCAAAGAAAACAAGAATACCTTCAGGTATTTTTTCATACATAAATCTCCATCCTTTCTAAATTTTTAAGGCCCAGGGCATCAGCCCCAGGCCACCCCGGAAAAAACCGTTAAAAGAATTTATACACAATACGGGGAATCAATGCAACACCGATCATAATAGCCATAAGGCCTACACCGATGGGCAACAATACGGCTAAATTATCGGTTAATGCCGCCGTAATAGGTGCTAATTGAGCAGAAGTTAACAATGCGCCGCCAACAGGATCCAATTAATTTCACCCCCTTCCAATCCAGCCTAAAAGCCGGTTTTTAGAAGAACTTGTAAATAATGCGGGGAATAAGGGCCACACCGATCATAATGGCCATCAGACCAACACCAACCGGCAGTAATACACCAAGGTTTTCAGTTACAGCGGTGGTAATAGGTGCTAACTGTTCAGCCGTTACAATCGCAGTACCTAATGTAAACATTGCTTTCCCTCCTCTCACATAAACATTTTCCAAATTGGCCGCAAAAGGAAAAACCAGACTATAAGAACTGCCGATCCAATCACAACCAAAAAATAAAGCAATACATGAATTTCCGTAACGGTAGACACCAAAGAGTCTACTTTATCAGCTATGTAAATGATTTTTTCTAAGGCATCACCGCTCAGTATTACTTCTTGTGGCATAGCAAAAACCTACCTTAAAATTTCTTTTCAACCTTTGGGACCAAAGAAACCGACTTGACTTTTATGGAGCTTTTACCCTGCCAATTCTCAAAAGCAAGGGCCAAATCAATAAAGTCACCCGACTTTAACCCTTCCGGCAAAGCTACATCACTGGTCAAAAAAATCTCATACTTTTCGAAATCTTCCGGGTTTCGAAGAACCAACACCCGGTATTCGTTACCAGAACCCTTTGCAATACCTTTCTTCAGTTCGTGAAATTCCGCAGTAATAGAACCCTTAGGTTTCATTATTACCCTCCTTTTTAAAATGTTTTTTCTTCAAAACAGTCCAGGCAAATCATTTTATTGTCCCGAACTAAAGCAAAACCAAAGACTATTTTCCTTCCACAACAGGCACACGGTGTACGATAAAATATTTTCATGCCACCCCCTACCCTTCCATGGTTTTTGTATCTAAATAGAGTTTTATTATTTCATCCTGGATCAAATCCACCAAATGAACTTTATAAAACTCTAAACTGTTTATAGCCAATTTGGGCCGGTCGAAAGAATTCATAACAACCAGTTTTCCGCTACTCCTAATTTCCATAATCACTTGATATAAAGTTTTCATGCAAATTCCCCCTAGTTTTTTGCCTCAATTTTACCACTTTTTAGTTTCGTAAGTGTACTAAATTCTATGAATAATAATTATGTAAACTAGAAAGTTTTTTGATGCTTGGGAGGAGTCTTCTGGACCCGCTCCTCAGAGTATTTCGGTCAATTGTAATTCCTTTAAAACATCTGCTAATTCCCTCATGAGTTACCCCGATCTTTATTTGACCTTCAGCATTAATCCATGTCGAAATACGCAAGGTTCAGTTCATTTTACCGATGCGAGGATCAAATAATACGATAAACTACGACGCTCTAATTTGCCCTGTAGGCCGTTATAATGACGTGGTAAGGTATTTTCCACCTCGCAAAGATATCTAGGGTCCTTACAATGCACTTTAAAACCCAACTCATTATGTTGATTATTGTGTGCTTATATTGGCATATATCATGAGAAATCAAAAAGTTCTTGCTCATATTTGTTAATCAGGTTTTATTCTCCTTTTTTGGCGGAACAACAGTCAATCAACATAGACCATAATGCCCACCTATTTTTCAGGTCATTCTTCCCTCCCAAATTTTTAAATTATCTAGTTATGTAAACTAGATAATTTTAATATAATTTATTCTAAACCTGCCTTATATCTTTTCTTAAAACTATCAACTGATGCAGTATACCCTGTTGCCAAAAAACACTGGCACCCAAGGGTAAAATAACAAGGGGCAGAGCATGAAAAACTTCCTTCCATTAAAAAATAGGGTGAAACTCCTTACTGTTACTAGACTGGAGAGAAAGGAGTTAATCACCCTATTCTACTTGAAATGAGAACAGCTAATTTAACTTAGCTTCATTGCTTTATATTGTTGTGTGATTTTTACAATTGCTTCTTCAGTCGGGATTCTTTCGCCACTTGAGCCAGATGCGTAGCCCACCGCACTGGAATACTTGATTGAATACTGAGCAGTTTCAACATCGCAGAAAGGACCGCCATGGGTTAAGACATTGATATCGGGATTCACACCTTTTGCAGCCTTGATCATCTCTTGCACATCCTTAGTTGCTTTCTCCAGTGAGATTACTTCAGACTCCCCCGACATTCCACCGGTAGTCACACCGATCATAGCTCCTAGAATGTCAGCCCCAGCCTTTGCCATTGTACAAGCCTCTTGTGGAGACATTACCCAGGCAATGGTAAAGATGTTTTTGGCTCTGGCGCGTCGAATTAATTCAACTTCAGTTGAAAAACCCAGCCCTGCACGTTCCAACTGATTGGCAAAGTATTCTCCATACAACCCAACAAAGGGTTCATTTGTCACGCCTGAAAAACCCATTTGAACGACATGATCAAGAAACGAATCCATGTCCAAAGCAGGATCATGTGCGCCAATTCCCGCAATACAAGGGGTACTTTTAACGGTTGGAAGAATCTCCTTAGACATGTTGAGCAGATGCTCATTAGCATTGCTGTACGGTAACCAAGCCATTAAGGAGGGTATGCCGCGCATTCGATATATTGCTGTGGAGTACACACCAATAAGATCCGCTCCGCCCTTCTCTGCACATTTTGCTGTAAGCCCACTGCCTGCGCCGAACATAATTAGGGGTTTGCCGGATTTTATTTGTCCGTGCAACCTCTCCATAATCTGTTCACGAGAGTATCTTTGTGCCATCACCGTACCCCCAATCACACAGATTGAACATATGCCAAATCGCTGCGGGAATTCTTTTCCCATTTGCCATTCAACATATCGGATAAAATCCCTGACATCAGATCGGAAAATTCCGGTTCATTCATATGTTTATCGACGATTAATAATTCAATATTTGGCTTATCCAGATTTAGATAATCCTTCAGGCCATCAATAAAGCGCTTGCTTCTTAATGACCATTCGGGCTTATCCGGATCGGCTATCCAGGTTGGTCCTGCACTCGGGCCTGCCCAACCAAGATTTTTATCAGGTATCTTCAGATCGCAGGCACCCCACCCGCGCATGGGTACACAGATAACCGCAGGTCCTGTAGCTTCGTTTAATTTCTTGGCCATATTCTCGGCAATACGATACGCTTCTTCCGGAAGAATGCCAATACATGTTACGTTTGGATTATGTTCATAAATAGAACGGCCTGGAAGGTGTATTTGGTTCATATAATGCTCAGGTATCGTATTCTTAGGCCCAAAATTAATCAGGTCTAGCCCTCCGGGAGCAATGACCTGCGGGATGCCTTTTCGGCTGGCAGCCGTTAACCTGTTAGGCCCTGCACTTAAGACACCACCTAGCATTTCGTCGGCAATTTCATGTGTGGTAATGTCCAGGATCCCCTTAATAAAACCGTCATCAATCAATTGCTCCATGGACATGCCGCCCGAGCCTATGGCATGATTAACCATCACCTCGTAGCCTTGTTCCTCCATGAACTTGGATGCCCGCAATACACAGGGCGTCGTCACACCAAACATCATACAGCCTATCATTGGTTTATCATTTTGAGTATCAATTTTAGGTGAATTTGCCATTCCGACAATGGCACCCGCAGCATTGGTTAAGATCCTCTTGGTTAAAGTATTAATCCCTGCTTCTGCAATCGGATACATCATACAAATGTCTTTCGTGCCAACATAGGGACGAACATCACCGGATGTCATTGTCGTGACCATAAGTTTGGGGATACCGATGGGCATACTCTGCATAATAGCCGTTCCAATGCTTGCGCCCATGGAGCCTCCACAGACGATAATTCCGTCAACTTCTCCCTGATTCACCAATCTGTTCACATACTTAATAGCCCCTTCAGTCACCCAAGTTGAGGCCTGATAACGATCTACCTTATAAACATCCTCCGGCTTTTTTTCGATCCCGGACAGGATTTCACTCAACCCGATATCAGCCCATCCAACTTCTTTTCCCACACTCAGTTCTAGAATAGTAGGTACTCCGCCGGCAGCAGCCACCTGCTGTGCCAGATATTTGATTTCCTCTCCCTTCGTGTCAAGAATACCTGCAACAAGGATTTTAGCCTTCATTCTATCTCGCCTCTCCTCCTATTTTACCAATATTTCTTGTACCAAGTAAAAATTATTAGAAGACGCATGAATTATGGAAGTGTAGTCAGATCACTTTCTAAGGGACTGATTTTTGAATTCCTTAACAGCTTCCGTCAAGGGTACTTCAATTGGGATACGCTCGATGCTGGAAGCTCCAAGGAATCCTACTGAATCAGTATGCTGATAGATATAAGCAGTATCTTGCGGTGATGATATAGGTCCGCCATGGGCAAAAATCAAAATATTCGGATTACCATTGCGCGCTGCTGCAGACATGCGGTTAACTAATGCTGCGGCATCTTGCAGCGAAATTTTTTCAGAGTATTTTGAGCCGATTGCCCCACCCGTTGTTAGCCCCATGTGGCAAATCATCACATCCATCCCTGCCTTGCCCACTATTTCTGCCTCTTCTTCGTTAAACGCATAGGCAATTGTAAACATTCCCATCTCGGATGCCAGTTTTAAAGTTTCAATCTCCTTGCCATAACCCATTCCAGTATCTTCAAGTTCTTGGCGAAAACGTCCGTCAATCAGACCAACAGTGGGAAAATTCATCACAGCGGAAAATCCCAAATCTACCAGGCTTTTCAGATATGGTCTCATTTCACGTGTGGGATCAGTACCGCAGATTCCCGCGATCATTGGCGCTTCCTTGATTTGGGGAAAAACCCGATGTGCCAGATCAATGACAATTTGATTTGCATTCCCGTAAGGCATCAATCCCGCAAGAGAGCCATTACCATCCATCCGATAAAGACCGGAATTATATACTCCTACGAGATCTGCACCTCCACGTTCAGCAAATTTACCCGAAATACCTGTACCTGCGCCTGCAATAATGATTGGCTTGCCTTCAGAAATACTTTTCGTCAGCCTGTCTAGTACCTGTTTTCTTGTGTACTGTTTTGCCATCGTGAGATCCTCCCTTTTTTTATTTTTTGTATTTATTTGTATTTATTCAAGCTAACCTTTTAAATCAAAAATTCCGCCTTTTGCTTCCGAATAAATTCCCCAAGCTTCAAGTGCTGCACCAAGCTCAGCATACTGTTTGCCTGCTTCCTCCAACCTTACCGACGCCATGACGGCATTTATTGCCTGACGGAACGCTTTTGCCCCTGCTCTCGGACCCATTGGATGACCATGGATGGCGCCTCCGGCCGCGATAATCACATCGTTACCTAACTTCTTAACGATATCTTCTACATGGCCTTGCGTGGTTCCACCACCTGGCATAGGAAATACCGGTTTAATGTTATGAAGAGAAGAAAGCATCTGATATCCTAACATAATAAATGTATCCATCATCATGGGAAATTTGCCATATGGGCTAAGACCAATGATCATGTCTAATCCTGCAAGCCTTGGCAGCTTTGCTCCCACCAGTGAAGCACTTACTCCCGACCAGGGTGACTCATAAACAGCACCTGTAAAATCAGAATGTGCCAATATTGGTACGTTAATGCTCATATCTTCTGTAAGCATATGCGCAGCATCCAAACCGATGGTGAAATAATTAACCATCAAACAGTTGGCTCCCGCCTCTATGGCACGATAAGCATTGTCCTTAAGCTTGTCAGTACGGTCAGTAATATTAAATGCATAAAGAGTTTTTTCTCCCTTTTCCTCATCCGCACGTTTCAAAGCCTCCATAACCGCTTTCACACGATCAAGCAGTTTACAATGAGGTGCGTCCGCTACCAGTTCGTCATCTTTAATGATGTCAACACCACCTCGCGCCGATTCATAAGCTAGCTGTGCGGTTGTGGCAGCATCCAAGCCGGTGCAGGGCTTAATCATGTTGTTGAGCAGAGGTCTATCGTAAACACCTAAAAGTTCTCTGATTCCCTGTACGCCAAACTTTGGCCCTTTAAACTGTGCCAAAAACATTTTCGGAAATTCCAAATCGATTAATTTAACTTTTCCAGAGCTTGAAATGTTTCCAATTACTGTACTCAGCATCATGGCAAATTGAGCCCCGAAATTTGCCCATGGATAGGCGATTCGAATGATAAAGTGTCTTTCACTAACATCCTTGGGAATCTCAATCTGGTATGAAGGGGCTTCATAGACGCCAACAACCCTGCCAATACATCTCTCCCGGACTTCAGGCGTTTCTGCAGGAACCTTCAACCAAGTGCCGGTAGTCTGTTCAACTGCCAAAGCAGCAGCAAATTTCATCATGTTTGTACTGGCTTTTGTTTCACAATAATAGGTTGCGATCATGAAACGATCATCATCTAATGCCTCGGGAAATTGACAAATAATCGGGTCAATATACATTTCTTCTCCTCCAAAATCTGTTAATTAGGGTCCCCTTAATTACATAGTAACAGTGTTTAAAAATAAGACCATATTGAAAATATTTTCAATATTTTTCCGTTAAAAATTGCTTCAATATTACCAATTCGGAAGATTACCTTAGAATAATCATGACCACCCGCTCAGCGGGTGGTTTGCTCTAGCCCTATAAGGGCATGATACCAGGCTGAGCCTAAAGGCTCACTGTGTCAACACCAATTTAAAACTGAACAAAATTTTCGGTTTAAAAATGAACACTTTGCCCTAATGGTAACCTAAGCCATGCTTTTGGTGAATCCCCTGAGGATGGATCCAAAAACCATCGCTTGTTTAGTCTTGACAGACGGGGTCCCCAGGCGTGGTAGAATGTTTAATGCGGCGGGAACTAAGCTTATACATGCTTTTAGGAGCCACCCCGTCGGTACCTTTTGGAGACCACGCATGGGGTGGATGTCAGGACCGATGGTTTTCTTCATTAACTGCTGTTTCGGTTGCTTTGAATACGAAACCGGCTTTTTTCTTTTCCCGTAGCCGGTACGATTCGCCACGAATCTGAAATGCCTTGCTATGGTGCAGCAAGCGATCCAAAATAGCTGTGGCCAGTGCAGCATTACCAACTATTTCCGCCCATTCAGAAACAGAACGGTTTGATGTGATGATTATGCTTCCACGTTCGTACCGTTGAGCAACAATTTGCAATAATAAATTTGCACTATGGCTATCCATCGGTTCAAAACCGAATTCATCCAACAAAAGGATATCTGTCTTGGTTAACATCCGCACAAAGCGTTTGGTATCACCTTTTTCCATAGCTTCTTTTGCTTTTTCTAAAAACTCATGACTGGTTAAACATAACGCCCGGTAACCCTTCTTAATCATTTCATAGGTAATAGCTAAGGCCAGATGCGTCTTTCCCACACCGGGCGGGCCTAAAAACAAAATATTTTGGGCATCCCTGGGGAACTCCCGGGCAATCACATCCCGTATTCTCTTCTCATCCAGTGAAGGCTGAAAGGTAAAATCAAAGTTATCAAGAGTTTTGATTTGCGGTAACCTTGATTGCTGCAACCGGTTTTTCAGTGCCCTATCTGCTTTACCTTTTTCTTCTAGTGAAAGAAGGGTGTCAAGAAATGCGGAATATGATAAACTATCTCTAGCTGCATCTTCTAGTAAAGCTTCTAAATGGTTGGCAATTTCATTCCATCCCATTTTAGTGAGGCGGTCCGGCAGACTGTTAGTCATTCCGACTCACCTCCTCCAGAAGCTGTTCATACCATGCTAGAGATCGGGCAGTTGCTTCAGGAGCTTGCGAAATGCGGGAAGAGGTGGCAAAACTCGTTAACCCGTTAGCTTGCTCCTTTTTCATTTGTTTCTCAGAAGAATTAGCGATCACTAATTTAAATGGATTGCCGGTTAGTTTGTGCTCAGCAATAATATTACCATCATAGCGAACATGAAAGGTATTAGTATCGATATACCGGATTTCAACGTCTTTACCACCAAGGGCGTTGGAAATTGGATAAAGCCGACCTTCAACACTGATATGCCCACTGGGAGAGACCTTTCGTTTTTCCCATTCTTCCACCAGATATTCCGGTTGTTTGCCCCAAGGGAGTAGTTCGGATGTTTCCTCGGAAAACCTTTCCTTGGGCGGCATACCTGTTGTACCGTTAGGTAAATTGTTTGCTGTTTTCTCTAACCAACGTAGAGCATCATGATTCCAGTTTTCTAAGGTTTGTCCGCTTCTTATGCGAGGAAGAAAATTTTTTCGTACATAACCCGCAAAATTTTCAACTTTCCCTTTGGATCGGGGTTTTCCGGGCGTACATAGTCTGACTTCGAAACCATAATAGTCACTAAAATCGGCAAACTGCTTGGTTAAAATGATTTCATTTGCTAATCTTCTTTGGACAACTGTTTTCATATTGTCGAAGTTATTCCGTATTCGGAATAATTATGATTATGCCGCAGAAATGATTATCGGTGATGCATACAGCAAAGCCGCCTGAAATCAGCATTCTTTTTAAAAAGTGCGGAATAATTTAAATAAAGCTTGTCGATACTTTCGTATACAATACCTAAAACGGAAGTGATAATATACCTCAAATATCTGACCATATAAATCTATCGAAAGAGCTGAAAAGTATCCCTATCTCAGAACTAATTGAGAAAGGAAAATTGCAGGTCAAAGCAAAAGGTTACTCTCAGTCTACAATATGGCATTACAATGAAAGGTTCCGCGACCTGCAACATGGCGCAGCGCTATTTGGCACAGAAAAACTCTCAGGAGAGTTTATTGCTCAATACATTAAAGAAGGAAAGCAAAAGAGTCCCAAGCTTACCGGCAGCAGTGTCCAAAGAAAATCGCTTCTTAATTTGATTGCAACAGCAGTTAATACTGCCCATATTTTCGTAAACGGAAATGAAGCTGATAATATCCAAATCAAGTCTCTCCGGGAAAATCTACATTCCTATGAACAACATCTCAGAGATCAAGAAAAAAGGTATGAAACGATAAAATCATATCTTCAGGTAGCAACAAAATTCCTACTTTATCTGGATAGGATTAAAAAGAGCAATCCTACTGAGGTCATGGTAATTGATATCCGAGAATTCATAACTGATTTAAGTAGTAAATGGTCACCGAGGAGCATGCGGATTGTTCCGTCACTTCTAAAAACCTATCTGAAATTTGCAGAATATCCCATAGACATCGTGCTTTTTTCGAGCTTTCGAACCCCCTGTAAAAGCAAACCTGTTCGCGCAATGAGTTTTGAAAATACAGAGGCTCTTTGGAAATATATCGAGGGCGATGATGGGGATTTAAGATCAAAAGCGATAATGACAATACTGCTTGCAACCGGCATGAGGCCAGTGGACATTACCGAACTCAAACTTGATGATATTAACTGGGACAATGACAACATCAGCTTTATTCAAAGCAAAACAGGCGAGGGTATGAATATTAAACTCTTTCCTGTGATGGGTTCAGCGATTATCAGATATATTACCGAAGAACGCCCTAAAGGAACAGGATCTAAACTAATTTTTCTCACAAAAAAGGCTCCATACCGCAGACTCACTCCATCCATTTGTGGTCACATTTTGAAAGTTGCCTTAGAAAAAATCGGCGTCGCTTTTGTTGCAAACGGTCTTCATTGTCCTAGAGCAGTCAGGCGCAGTTTAGTATCACGAATGATTGCAAAAGGTGTCCCTGTACAAAAGGCTGCGGCGGCAATCGGGCATGTAGATGAAAAATCTGTTGATTTGTATACTGAACTGGATGTGAAAAAGATGAGATCTATTTGTCTGCCTATACCGAATCCTATGAAAGAGTGGTTGTCAACCTAATGGCTGATAAAAAACAACAAGATAGGTTTCCCGGCCCCTTAACTAAAGAAATCGAGGAATTTATTAATTTCAAGCGGCAATCAGGCTCCCTGTATACAAGTTCTGAGTTTGCTCTAAAAGCCTTTGATAAATTTTGTGCCGCGGTGGAAAACCAAGCCTTGACTCCTCAGCAATTAGCTGAGGCCTGGGTAAAGCCAGGTGATGATAAACCGAAATATGATGTTGGTTGCTGTGTCAGGCAACTCGGACAGTACCTTACCGCTCAGGGATACCCTAAAGCATTTACTGTACTCAGTGCTAAAGGAAACGCTCCCAGGCTGCTTGGTATAAATTCTGGTCCTTTTGTCAGGGAAATCAAGGAGTTTGTTGATCAAAAGAGATCAGCAGGTCGAAAATATATTTCTGAGGAGTACTGTCTAAAAGCCTTTGATAAATTTTGCGCCATAAAGGAGAATGAATTTTTAACTCCCCAGCAGTTGGCCGACGCCTGGCGCAGGAAGGTTAGAGCAAAAAACACCACAAATATTGGGATGATAAGAGAGTTAGGCATGTACCTCACCATGCAGGGTAGTACGAAATCTTTTGTGGTTCCTTATGCAAACGGAGATATGCCAAAACTGGCGTTTACTGGGTACACAGGCTTGTTTGCGGAAGAAATCGTATCGTTTCTTAAAACAAAAAGATCTGTCGGTTTGAAGTACAGGAACGAGGAGTTTCGTCTGAAGGCCTTCGATAAGTTCTGTAATGAGCAATCCAATTTGAATTTGTCTCCACAGCAATTGGCTGACACATTTATACATTTCCAAGAGGAATGCGGTAATTCTGAGAGCAGAAGAAGCATCTCCGTTATTAAAGCACTCGGTAACTATCTTACTGATAATGGTTGGTCAAACGCGTTTACTATCATTGATAAAAATTCCGTTACTGGCCCATATGCAGAAGAGATATCACCTTTTATTGCTTTCAAAAAATCAAGTGGCTTTAAGTACCTTCATTCCAGCTATATTCTACGGACTTTCGATGTGTTTTGTGCCTCAAAAGAAAACGAATCTCTGACACCTCAACAGTTGGCTGATAAATGGGTCATAAAAAGAAACAACGAGCATCCTAATACACGCGCTGGCCGGGTAGACCCAGTCAGAGTTTTCGGAAAATATCTTACAAGCATTGGACATCCCAAAGCTTTTATGATTGCGGTTGATGTCGCACAAAGGAGGGCTCCTAAGCCTCCATATCTGTTTTCAGAAGACGATATTGATACATTTTTTTGCGCATGCGCTGAATTGAAGCCGGATGAAAAAGAGCCATCCATGCACATCGTTCTTCCGGCGGCGTTTTTGTTCATGCACTGTATGGGTGTCAGAACCTGTGAATTAAAAATATTGATGAAGAATGTGAATTTTGAAACCGGCGAAGTCATCATTGTCGACGCCAAGACTGGCGATCGGGCCGTATATATGAGCGAGGAATTGTCTGTAGTTTTATACAAATACAACTCAGTGATTGAAAAGCTTTTCCCTTGTCACAAATATCTGTTTCCAGCATCCGTAGGCCGATCCCGTAATGATTTTGCCAAACGCTTCAGGAATATTTGGGCGTCTAGTGTCCCCGACGGGAATCACGGAGAACCCAGGTTATATGATTTTCGTCATCATCTGCTCTATCGAAATGTTGAATTATGTATGCGTAGCGGAGGCGATGTAAATGTCCTGCGGCCATATTTAATGAGACATATGGGGCATAAGTTGCCGGAAAGTTTCCAATATTACTTTCATCTATCACCACCAATTCGGAAAGAGATATCCCATATCAAAAAGAATCTGGACTGGATGATACCTGATGTGCTGGAGGTTCCATATGAGTAAAAGAAAAAAAGACACTGACGTTAACGAGTTCTGGTCAATGGCCCGATCGTTTCTTAAAGTGTATTTACCAAATGCGCGAGAAGTCTCTCCAAACACCGTAAAAGCCTACAAGCAGGCGCTTGAAACTTTGATTAAATATCTTGAGGGTTCAGGGTTTACCAGAGACACTATCACGATCGGAACGTTGACGCCCGCATGCATTGAGGGATTCATGATATGGATGTCCAAAGAACAGAATTGCAGGCCGCGAACCTGTAATTTAAGACTTTCAGCGATCAAGACCTTTCTTCGTTATTGTGGTCATCATGTAATTACCAATGAATCAATTAGCCGAGAAGTACTTGGACTTCCGATGAAAAAGGTTCGAAAAGAAAAGATTGAATACATGTCCAATAAAGCTGTAGGCGCTATTTTGAATACTCCAGACAACAGGAGAGCTATGGGCAGACGAAATAAAGCTATGCTGTCTCTGCTCTATGATAGCGCTGCCAGAGTTCAAGAACTCAGAGGCTGAATAATAATCCGTGTAAATGTCAATAATCTCCATATAAACAAAACGGAGGTTATTAAAATGAGACAGTCAAAAAACATTCTCACTGAAAAGGAAATGGAACTGGTAAGCCTGCTGATGCAGGACTGCCAAAGCACGGGAGATATTCAGTCAAAATTAAAACGTCTTTTTGCCGGAACAATCGAACAGATGCTGGAAGCCGAGATGGAAGAGCACCTGGGTTATGAAAAAAACAGCATTGAGGGGAACAATTCCGGCAATAGCCGCAACGGCTACAATCACAAGACGATCATAAGCGATTATGGAGAGAGTGAAATTGCCGTGCCCCGGGACCGAAACGGCGAGTTTGAGCCGAAAGTCCTCGAAAAGCGGCAGACCAGGACGGATGAAATCGAGCAGAAAATCATGGCTATGTATTCCAAGGGGATGAGCCAACGCGACATTGAGGACAATCTGCGGGAGATTTACGGGGCGGAGATATCGCAGATGCTGATTTCCAAAATAACGGACAAAATCCTGCCGGAAGTGAACGAGTGGCAGAACCGGCCGCTGGAGTCGGTCTACCCGGTCGTCTACTTTGACGGGATTATGTTCAAAAGCCGCAAGGACAGCCAGATCATCAAGAAATGCGTCTACTCGGTGCTGGGCATTGATATGGACGGCCAGAAGGACATCCTGGGCATCTGGATCAGCGAAAACGAGGGCGCAAGCTTTTACGCGTCAATCTGCTCCGATCTGAAAAAGCGCGGCGTGCAGGATATTTTCATTGCCTGCCACGACAACCTAAAAGGACTTGGCGAAGCCATAAATGCGGTTTTTCCAAGGACAGAGCAGCAGCTTTGCATAGTCCATCAGATCCGCAATTCCACTAAATTCGTGCAGTACAAGGACAGGAAGGAAATCTGCACTGGCCTGAAGAAAATCTACGGTGCAGTAAACCTTAACGATGCAGAGTATGCAAAGGAGGAATTCAGGGAACAATGGGACAGGAAGTACCCGTCCATTCTGCGCTCCTGGGATGCCAACTGGGCAGAGCTCACCACGTTTTTCAGCTATCCCGAACAGATCCGGCATTTGATTTATACGACAAATGCGGTGGAAGCGTACCACAGAATGGTACGGAAATTTACGAAGACAAAATCCATTTTCCCCACCGACGACTCGATCCGGAAAGTGGTATTCCTGTCGGCTAAGGAAATCACAAAAAAGTGGACTCAGCCGTCAAGGGACTGGGCAATGGCATATAGCCAGATTATGATATTCTTTGCAGACAGGATTACGGCGTAAGGTCTTGAGGGCTCTGCCCTCAAACTCCCGAGGTTTATCCGCTCAGGGCTTACCGATGAACAGAAAAACGGCGAACAATAAGGATCGCCGTTCATCGTATAAGCCGCAGCAGGCGTTGGGGCGCTCCTCAGCGTTGCCCGATTTATGCTGCAATAATATTATTGTCAAATCTTTGGATGATTATTCCATTTACACTAAAAAATATTCACACCCAGAACTCATTGACATCAAGTTGGATGATCTGTACGTGGATGAGAAAACTAGCGGGAATGATGAGTCCTTTGTTACTCTGCGCGGAAAAGGCAATAAGTTGCGGAACGTCAATTTGTCACCCAAGACTGTTAAACTAATTCAATCATACTTGAATGAGTTCCACCCTAAGGAGAATCGAAGCGCGCCGCTATTTTATACAAAGCGGGCTGGTTCGCTGTGGCCACTATCTGTAGACTCTGTTAGCAGAATTTTAAAGGAAACCGCAGATAAAGCCCGTTTGGGTGTTCCAGACATTCCGGAAAGAATTCATTGCCATTTGTTAAGGAAGAGCCGGGCTATGCATTTATATATAGCAGGTGTACCTTTGCCTGCGATCATGGAATTACTGGGACACGCAAGCATGAATACCACATCCGGCTTCTATGCTTTTGTCACATGGGAAATGGTGAGTGAAGCGATGAAAAAGGCAAATGAAGGTCATTTGGAAGGCGAAATGTTGTGGAAGGAACCTAATGTCCGAAAACAATTGTATACTTTGGATTAAAAAAATTATTCCGCACTTTTTAAAAAGAATGCTGATTTCAGGCGGCTTTGCTGTATGCATCACCGATAATCATTTCTGCGGCATAATCATAGACCTGTGTTTTAGGTATGCCGTTAAAGTATCTAAAACCGTTCATATGGCATCTAAGCAGTGTTTTTAGATCCATAGTCTGAGTGATTTCCAAGTAATGCATCCTTGAGTAGGATAGAGTCATTAAAAATCCATATAGTTGCCGCTTCTTGCCATCAATCCAGTGGCGGCCGAGATGAATCCAATCTACCTGTGCTTGTTCTCCCGGCGGTGTTTCAAATCGTATTGGGGCCTGTTTGCCAGGTGATTCCCTATATGGTTGTACAAAATCAGCTAAGATGGTTCTACCTCCGGTGTAACCCATTTCCCTGATTTCATCGATTAAAACCATGCAGTTGGTTACACCATCATCAAAGATTCTTTTAAGGATATAGGGCTTATATGGATCAAGCTTACTTGGGCGCTTTGCCCGTTCTTGAGAAACCGGCAAATCATTAGAATTGAGATACTTGTAAACTGTAGTTCTGCTGCAATTCATACGTTCGGAGATTTCTGTCACGGTAACACCTTTGTTGTACAGCTCTTTAATCATGAACATGTCCTCCAGTCTGTACAATTGAAGTCACCCTTCCTAGTTGTCAGATGAATCAATTGTCTCATATATTTTAGCCGGGGAAAATGTTCATTTTTATTCCGGTAATATTGTTCATTGTACAACCGGCGCTAACACACTGAAAAGTTCCACCAACTGCACTTTTTTTCAAACAACCCCTAAAGGGGTTATTTTTTACTGTTTTTGTCTACGGGCTCACCCGTAAACGGGTCTATATACTCCTTTAGTGTCATCTGGTCTGATGCTATATCCTCTTGTAGTTGCTTTCTTATATACTGTTCTATTACTTTTTTGTTGCGTCCCACCGTATCCACATAATAGCCTCTGCACCAGAAGTGCCTATTGCCATATTTATACTTCAAATTTGCGTGCCTATCAAATATCATTAATGAGCTTTTCCCTTTAAGATATCCCATGAAACTTGATACGCTTATTTTCGGCGGTATCGATACCAACATGTGTATGTGATCTGGGCAGGCGTTTGCTTCTAATATTTCTACTTTCTTGTAGTCACATAGTGTCCTTAGTATTTTTCCTATATCGTCTTTAATTTTTCCATATATTATCTGTCTCCTATATTTTGGTGCAAATACGATGTGATATTTACAATTCCATTGCGTATGTGATAAACTTTCGGTATCCATTTGGATAACTACCTCCTTTGTGTTAGTGCGGTTGGCGAAACCTACACTATTTTATCAAATGGGGGTAGTTTTTTCTGCTCATAGCTAAAGCCTTTTGGAACCACCTGCATAGCAGGTGGTTTTCGTTATACAAGAAAAAGCTACTGACAAACAGCCAATAGCTTCACCTTAAAAGTGGTAAGGAGGATAACCCCAAAAACAGCCTGTACGAAAATTAAACCTAATCCCATTGATTAGGTGGTCGAGTTCTCCATAACAACTGCTTGAGCTAGCTTCCTATCTATGATTAAAACATCTATTAATCCGCCCTTCAATGCCGCTTGAAGAGTTTTAGCCTTCTGAACTCCTGATACTACAACTATTTTACGTGGGATTTTTTTATATGTGTTAATGTCAATAGCCAGAGTACGCTCCTTAATCTCACCGTCGCACTCCTCGCCATTCCCGTCAAAAAAGCGTAACATCATATCTCCGTAAACTCCCTTACTTTGTAAAAAAGTAAGCTCTCTCGGCTGAAGATACTGCAGTCGGGAAAGCGGAGAATCAAGCCTCGGGTAGAAAGAACCCAAACCGCTTATAGATATGGTTAACCGCTGGAACAGAGAGAAAATTTGCTTAACATCGTTTATGTTTTTTATTAAACTTAAACTCTCAACGTCTTTATGAAGCCCTGCAGAAGAAAGTGAATAATAATTTCCTCCAAATGCCATACTCATGCGGGAGACCAGATTGTGCACGTCAAGCTCATAATCACAGCAAGTCAGGCTGCCATGTAAGGTGACAAAAATCGTATCCGTTCTTTGGCATGGATTGAGATAATGGATCAGGTAATACATGGTTCCGCCCCAAGCAATACCTAAAATATCTCTTGAAGTAATGATCCTTTGTAAATAACGGGCACCTTCAAGTGCAACCATCATTTTATCTTTTTCCGGGTCTGCCGGATTTCCATCTTCTGAGCCGGAATGGGTTACGATTACTTCTTTTAATGGGTATTGTTCCAGAAGCTGATCCTCCAAATCGAGGCATTGTTTATATGGATTTCCAATCACAAACTCAACGATTTTTTCTTTTTTGGCACGCTGTATTAATCTTGACACCGTTGATTCAGAAACATTGAGAATCAGTGCTACTTCCTTTAATGACTTACCCTGCTCAAAATAGTAACTGGCAGCTTTTAGAGCAATCCACGTTGATTGATTGTACACTTCTCCCTTCATAGATTAAATCACTCCTCAAATTACATTATATAAATAAAAAGAGTTATTAATCCACTAACTTGCTCTAATCAAAGTGGGATTAAAAGGGGTTATAACTTATGAAATGTCGGCACCATTTGGTGATAAGTAGCGTAGTATTTCACCCCGGCGCGCCGAGCTAATTCAACTGCATCATCAAAACGATAGCCAATATGCTCTGTTATATGTGCATCGGAACCAAAAGTAACAAATTCGCCTCCCAACTCTACATATCTGCGTAGCCAATCCCCCCCCGGAATATCCAGACTACCTAGATGACGATAGCTTGCAGTGTTAATCTCAACACACTTACCTAGTGGAATAATATATTGAAACAGTGCATCAATCTCATCCGGAGCATAACTATAAAACAGTCGGGCGTCCTTGACCGTATGGGCTCCCTTTGACGGGAAATCAATATGTCCCACACTACTGAACAGTCCAGGGCTAAGTTGCCTAACTCCTTTTAGAATGGAACTAATATAGTCCTTAAATACCTGACTAATGGTTTTGCCTTCGTAGAATTTCGGATTAAATGGATCAATACCATTTACAGTATGAACACTTGCAATCACAAAATCACAGGATACTGAATTCAGCTCAGCTTCCAGCTCCGGAAAATATTCTGGCGCTATGGCAACTCCTGCTTCAACACCAAATTTCACCTTAACCTGGCTTTGGTCAAACCGTTTAAACTGCTCACAATAGTTTCTTAGGTCAACATGCCAGGCATCGCCTTTATAAAAATGCAATTCCAGATGTTCAGTAAAGCAGATTTCCTCCAAGCCTAGAAGAGCGGCCCGTTTAATCTGCTTATCTGGATCAGTTTGACTATCGGCTGAAATGGAAGAATGTACATGATAATCGCAACGCACTAGTGGAATACCTCCTGTAAGAATCTTCCTTTAATATGCAACTGGGGCAGCGATAAAGAAGGGCCCGAACAAAAGCAGCCCTACTTTTAAAATATATATACATTGATGAAACTAAACAATATTGAAATATCTTTCAATATGAAAAAAATCAATTGATATATTTAATGCCTTTATTTTTTTCCTAGCGTGAGAAATGCTAGGACTAAGCCCATCCAATAATTATCATTAAAATTACTTTTTACACATTTCACCCTTTCTGGCTCTATAGATTGCCCGCAAGAACCACAAAACTTTTGCCCCGCCGGAGCCTTAGCTTGACAACCAGGACATACTATAAATACAGCCGGACCGGTTTCTGTATCTGCCGGCTGGCGGCCAAATTCTTTCATAGTAACAATATTCCATGTTCAGTATATCATTTATCACTTGCAAGCTAAATATGTCTGTGTCTATAGACATCACTTTTTTTGTTTTGATTTATGAGACAGTAAAATATTTAGAATCGCACCAAAACGAGCATATGGTTGTTGAAATCTATTCATGATCATGTATAATAAGAATAGCAAACACACGTTCGAGGTCAAAATTAATTTCGAAAGTGGTGACAAACAGGATGAGCGACATCTTAACGGGGCTTAATGAACAGCAACGACAAGCAGTATCTGCCACGGAGGGTTTCATACGCGTGATCGCGGGTGCGGGGTCAGGTAAGACCCGCGCGCTGTCCCATCGGTTTGCCTATCTTGTCAATGAGATTGGCATTATGCCGTCCAACGTCCTCTGCGTCACATTTACCAATAAATCCGCCCATGAGATGAAGCATCGCATCCGCCGGCTCACCGGCGACAACGATACCGGTTATATCAGTACTTTCCACAGCTTCTGCGTAACTGTTTTGCAGGAGGACATCAACGTTGTCCAATATCCGAAAAGCTTTCTTGTTCTTGACAATTCCGATATAGACGATATGCTGAAGATCATTTATGAAGAACGCGGCCTTACGTTGCGCCATATGACCTTCTCTCGGGCGAGGGACATGATCGAAATCCGCAAGTTGTTTAAAGATCCGGAGTACTACAAATTTATGATCTCGCTTTCTTTTGAAGAGTTGCATCAAAAGTATCTGAATGCCATAGAAGCGGACGACATCATCTTTTGGGGATACCTGTATCAGGAAAAGAAATGCTTCGGACTCGACTACAATGACCTGATCAAATATGTACTCCACATCTTCAGCGTGGACGATGCGATCAGGGTAAAGTGGCAGCAGCGGCTGGAATACATCATGATCGATGAGTACCAGGATATTGACGATTTGCAGTATCGGCTGATGAAGGTACTGTGCGACTATCACAAAAACCTTTTTATTGTGGGCGACCCAGATCAGACGATCTACACCTGGCGCGGTGCCAATGTGAAATATTTGCTGGACTTTGACAAAGAATTCCCCCATGTCCGTACCGTCATGATGATGGAGAATTATCGCTCCACACCACAGATTCTTGCGGCAGCTAATTCTTTAATTGGAAACAATAAAAACCGCATTAAAAAGAATTTGCTTCCTACTTTACCGCACGGGGTTCCGGTTGTTTACCATCATGCCAAAACAGCGGAGGCGGAGGCCAAATGGATCGCGTTTCAAATCAAAGAATTGGTTGATCAAGGTGCAAAGCTAAGCGACGTAACGATCCTCTATCGGGCACATTTCATCTCCCGTACGCTGGAGGGGGTGTTTCTAAAAGAAGAGCTCCCCTACACGATCTATAGCGGTGTCCAATTCTTTGGTCGTATGGAGATTAAGGACACCCTCTCCTATCTCCGGCTTATTGTTTATAAGGATGACCTGTCCTTCCTGCGGGTGGCCAACGTGCCAAAGCGTAACATCGGCGAGCGGCGCATGAAGTTTCTGAAAGATTACGCCGCCCAAAATCAATGCTCGCTTTACCATGCGCTGGAGAAAACAATAGATAACGAAATTTTTAAGAACACGAAGGCGAAAAGGCTCCTTGACTTAATCGAGGGCTTTTCCAGAACCTATCAGGATGTGCCGATTTCCGAGCTGTTAAATTCACTCCTTGAGCAAAGCGGCTATGAGGCAATGCTCCGGACGGAAGGAAGCCAGGAGCGGCTGGACAATCTGGCTGAGTTCAAACAATCGGTTTATGAATACGAGACCGCCAGCGGAGAGGAATGCACTTTAGAAAACTATCTGTCTCATGTGGCGTTGCTGACAAACACCGACACTGCCTCCGGCAGAAATGCGGTTAAGCTGATGACTGTGCATACGGCGAAGGGCCTGGAGTTTCCCTATGTTTTTCTTTGCGGTCTTGAGGAAGGCGTGTTCCCGTCAAAAAAGACCGCGACGCTGGAAGCCATGGAGGAAGAGCGGCGGCTTGCCTTTGTCGCGTTCACGCGTGCGGAAAAAGCTTTGTACCTGACCGATGCGGAGGGCCGGAACTTGGACGGCTCATACCGGTACCCGTCCCGTTTCATCTTCAATGTGGACAAGGACCTTCTTGCCTACACGGAAGAGCTTGATCAAAGTCTGTTAAATGACTCAAATTGGCATATCGGCAGCAGCGAGAAATTAATGGAAGGGATGTCCTCTCAGTTCGCCTTTAACCCCGGCGACCGTATCGTGCACAGCATCATAGGCGCCGGTGAAGTGATCGGAATCGACCGTGACAAAGCTGCCTACTTAATTAAGTTCGACAATCTTAGGACGGCGAGGAGTATCAGCCTGAGAGCCAAAATCGAAGCGGAGAACGGTAGAAATTGAACGAAAGGCTTTATCATGGAAAGGAAAAATAATTTGATCGTTTGCTGGTTCGGGACGTTTGTAACATCGGTAGGAATGAGCCAGATTGCTCCTATATTACCCCTTTATATAAAACAGCTTGGTATAAATGATACAGGTTCAATTGCACAATGGTCAGGGATCGCATTTGGCGCTACGTTTATCATTTCAGCACTATTTTCACCAATTTGGGGGCAAGCAGCAGACAAATTTGGAAAAAAGCCCATGCTACTACGTGCAAGTTTTGGCATGGCGTTTGTTGTGTTTTGGATGGGCTTTGCGCAAAACGTATACCAATTCGTAATATTAAGACTGCTCCAAGGGGTTATTACCGGATATAGTACGGCTTGCAATGCATTAATCGCAACGCAGACCGATAAGGAACATGCCGGCTGGGCATTGGCGACCCTATCAACAGGCTCCATTGCAGGTTATTTATTAGGACCAGTGATTGGGGGATATCTAGGAGAAAAATTAGGGATACCAAGTGTATTTTTTATAACAGCTGCATTACTAATGATTGCTTTCATGGCAACCCTAATATTTGTAAAAGAACAATTTATTCGTTCAGACCGAAAGGAACTTACTATTAGAGATGCTTGGAACCGTATTCCAAACTCAGCGTTAATTATGACAGTTTTTGTAACGACATGCATTATAAATTTTGCATTTATGTCCATAGAGCCAATTATTACCGTATATGTCATACAATTGTCCCATAATACAGCACATGTTGCACTACTATCTGGCATCGCATTTTCTGCTTCAGGATTGGCAAGTATCCTGTCTGCCCCACGGCTAGGAAAACTTTCGGACAAAATCGGAACCCCAAAGGTTATATTAGTGGAACTTATCATTACAGGGGTTTTCGTAATACCACAAGCCTTTGTGAACAGCCCTTGGGAACTGATAGGACTTCGTTTTTTATTAGGATTATCCTCCGCAGGATTGCTTCCGTCACTGAATGCGCTGGTTAAAAAAATTACACCAGATTTCCTGATTGGTAGGGTCTTTGGATTTAACATATCCGCACAATATTTGGGCATATTTGGAGGCTCAGTATTGGGAGGAGAAGCGGCAGCCCATTTCGGCATTCAAAGCGTATTCTTTATAACCAGTATATTATTATGGATAAATGCTTTATGGATCTACAAAACAGTGTATAGGGAAATAATTTAAAAGTTCTTCTACATTCATAACCAGGCTCAAAATTCCACTCAACACGACAATAATAAACCCCAATCTTATGATTGGGGTCTAGTTAGATTTATTGCTGCTTCTTGATATACACGATACGTTTGATCGTCAAAACAAACCATTAGTACCTTCTCAATACTTGCATTTATTTCAAGAAACCTTATAATTTCCTGAACAGCTATTCCCGCTGCCCTGTCGACCGGGAACAGATAAGCTCCCGTACTGATAGAAGGAAAGGCGACGGTTTTAATGCCACCGTTTCTTACGGCCAGTTCCAAAGAATTTCTGTAGCATGCTCCCAGCAGCGTATCTTCTTCACGATTGCCCCCGCGCCATACGGGCCCCACCGTATGAATTACCCATTTAGCCGGCAATTTATAGCCTTTGGTTATTTTTGCTTCTCCGGTTCTACATCCGTTCAGCTTTTTACATTCTCCCAGCAATTGAGGGCCTGCTGCTCTGTGGATAGCACCATCCACACCCCCGCCTCCCAGCAGTGAATGATTGGCTGCATTCACAATGGCATCAACATTTTGCTTGGTAATATCACCTTTAATCACTTCAAATCGATCCATACTCAGGAACCCTCCCTTCTATTCCGCATCTATTTGACGGAATACTCCTGCAACAACCTTTGTTTCATCTCCCATAATGGCTTTGACAAATCGACGTAGTAATTATGGGGATTCTCAAAACGTAGTACCTCGTCCCACAAAGTCTCAATCTGACCCTTGCAATAGCTCTTGATCTCTTTCAATTCAGGGCTTTGGTAGACACAATTTCCCTGATCAAAGATCTTGGTTAAAAGCCTTTTGGCGTAAAAATTGGTCACCGTCTTTCTTTTCCAGATATACTCGGGGTCAAAGATCACATAAGGATTTTTCTCATCAATCGTCTCATCGTAAATAGTAATTACATCAGCAATCGCTTTATGGGTACTTTTATCAAAAAGTCTCCACACCTGTTTGAAGGCAGGGTTGGTTATCTTGCCTACATTTTCACTCAACTTGATCTTAGGAATAATCATCCCGTCTTCTTCAACAGCAGTAAGCTTATATACTCCACTGAATACAGGCTCGGACTTTGAGGTAATCAGACGTTCCCCCACCCCGAAAGAATCCACCTGTGCTCCTTGAATTAGGATATCCCGAATAATATACTCATCCAATGAATTGGATGCGACAATTTTACAATCCGGGAAGCCTGCCTCGTCCAGCATCCTCCTGGCTTCCTTTGACAGGTAGGTGATATCCCCGCTGTCTATCCGGATGCCTTTGGGTCTAAATCCCCTTGGGACTACTTCCTCATGAAATATTCTGATCGCATTAGGAACACCGGATTTCAGTACATTGTATGTATCCACCAGGAAAGTACACTGGTCGGGGTAAGTTCTCGCATAAGCCCGAAAAGCTTCCAATTCATTTGGGAACATTTGAATCCAGCTGTGCGCCATCGTACCGAGAACAGGTATCTCAAAATCTCTCTCTGCAATCGTACAGGCTGTTCCAATGCAACCACCGATGTATGCCGCCCTTGCCCCATAAATGGCCCCATGATACCCTTGGGCTCTTCGCGATCCGAACTCCATCACGCCACGCCCCTGGGCCGCTCTGACAATTCTATTGGCCTTTGTCGCAATGAGGCTTTGATGGTTGATTGTGAGCAGCACCATAGTTTCCACAAACTGAGCTTCGATCACCGGTCCCCGGACGATCACAATGGGTTCATTGGGGAAAATAGGCGTTCCTTCCGGTACAGCCCAAACATCACAGCTGAATTTAAAATTTTTCAGATAGCGGAGGAAATCTTCACTGAAAAGCTTCTTACCACGCAGATAGTCAATGTCTTCTTCAGAGAAGCGCAGATTCTTTAAATATTCGATCAGCTGTTCAACCCCTGCCATGATCACAAAACCGCCGTTATCGGGAACCTTGCGAAAAAACATATCAAAATAGGCGATGCGGTCTTTCAACCCATGCTCCAAATAACCATTTGCCATGGTAATTTCGTAAAAATCCGTCAACATGGTTAGGTTCATTTGATCCATTTATCTCAACCCCTTAGATGACTATAATCTGCCTTGCGCATCTAACCAATTGCCTGCACTACCTCAATCCCATTTCCCAGCATATTATATAATGCCAGCATGTTCATGAGATCAGCGTTGTGCACACCCAAATCATAGGTCTCAACAGCGTTAGCAGGAACTATAATTCTTGCTTTTTTGTCGTGAAGATTAAACCAGGTTTTCAGCGTAATGGCAAATTGCTGAATACAAATATCCGTGCAGTCTCCCGTAATGATAAAATTAGTCATCCGGGGATTTTCCTGAAGCCATTTCTGAAAATCTTCTTCCAGAAAGCCGTTGGTGGAATTCTTTAATATCAGCGTGTATCCCCCCACCGTTTTGACTTCATCTACTAATTCCCCTTCCAGAGTCCCTGCCAGACAATGTACCGGATAGACATCAAATTCCGGGCATTTCTCAGTATGGCAATCTGCAAAAGCAAGTATTGGGATGGCTAATTCACGGCATGCTTTTATTAACCTGATGATTTCAGGAATAAGTTCTGCAACCCTGGAACTGTGGAGCGCTCCTTGCCTGGCAAAGCCATTTACCAGATCAATCATCACCAGTGCGGTTTGACCGGCAGGCAAATTGTTTAACTGCTGCTCCGGAAGCTTGGCAATGAGCTCCCATATTTCCCCTAGCGTTTCCGCACCTTTTTTTTGGAAATCGTTTTTCAGCATCATTTTTATACCCTTTCCTCCTCTCACTCCATGTTGTTGATCCAATTTGGATTAAATCTGAACAGTTTTGAAGGCCGATGGCCCGCATCCTTGGTGTACTCATTGGTCTCGATCACCATCTCGGCTGTCTTTCTACGGAAATTAGCCTTAAGCAGTTCTTTGTCAAGGATGACTTCGTACACCTGTTGCAGTTCTGTCAGTGTAAATAGTTCCGGCATCAGGTTGAATGCGATGTCCGTATACTTAATTTTGCTGCGCAGCCTTTCAATCCCATAGGCGATGATCTTGGCGTGATCAGCGGCGATCCCATTGGATTCAACCACTTCCCTGTTGACCTTTGTGACCTTTCCTTCCACAGTCTTCACTGTTTTCACCAGGGCAGAGAGGTCATCATCTTCATTTGACAGGTTTAACTTAATTAGCTGCTGCAGGACATACCCTTTTTCCGTTACCGTCTTTTGCTCCTGATACAATTTAGCCGAAACCGAAAACCATTTGGCATCATCCGCATCATCACTAGCTCGGATATCCATTGTGGAGCTGTCAACTAAAGACATATAGGAAACACTGATCACTCTTGTGCGCGGGTCTCTGCCGACATCTCCCCATGTGTATAGCTGCTCCATGTAGATATGATCAATATTGGTTTCTTCTTTCAGTTCCCGTAAGGCTGCATCATCAAGACTCTCCTTCATTTGCACAAACCCGCCCGGTAGAGCCCATTGACCGATGAAGGGGTGATCGCCTCTTTTAATCAGCAACAGCTTCAAGACCTTTTCCGACAGTTTCCGGTAATTCTTCTTTTCCTCTTTCGTGACGGTAAATATCAGCATATCCACTGTCACTGACGGCTTTTCATATTTTCCGGCATCGTAAATGGACAAGAATTGTTCTTCCGTCATACCCTGTTTATTTTTTATTTTATTTTCACTCATCTGAGTCACCCTGAGTCTCTTATTTTCTCCATGTTATTATCATTTTGTAAATATCATTATATTACTATGATTTGCCTTCTGTCAAAGGTTTTTCCAAAAAAAATGGCAGATGGAAAGGTTGCTCTTCCCACCCGCCTTGTTTACTCTATTTATTAATTGCGTACGCGAGACAAAATGCTATTCTATTCTAACTGCCGTGCCCGATGCGGTTACCATCAGCATATTCCCTTGTCCAAGCACTTCATAGTCTATATCGACACTAACTACGGCATTTGCCCCCATTCTTTCCGCTCTTTGTTCCAATTCTTTTAAAGCATCCTCCCGGGCTTGAATCAGCTCCCCTTCATAAGAAGTGGATCTCCCCCCGAAAATATTGGTTAACCCGGCAGCAAAATCTTTTACAAAATTCACACCGGAGACAACCTCCCCAAAAATGATGCCTTTGTACTCCACAATTCTTTTTCCCTCAACATTGGGTGTAGTTGTAATAATCATCCTTTGCCCTCCCATTTATTTTGATATTTCTCAGAAATTGCCGAAGACTATCTCTCATTCTAAATGAAATTTCGTCGGGATACAACTCTCACAAGGTACTTTTACCTGGCATTTTCCACAGCCAAATCTTGGTTTATATTTTTCTCCTGTCTCAGCTAAAAATCTCGAACAGATCGCGTGGTTTTTTCCCTTTTCTAAAGATATGGCATGGACCGGGCAATTCTTTGCGCAGGCGCCACACATAGAACAGTATTCATAAATGCTTTCGTAATCTCTTTTGTCAGGAGAGAGAGCTAATTCCGTAATGATGCTGCCGAACCTGCCCGCAATACCCTTTTGGGTGATCAGGCCTTTGGATAGCCCGAATGTTCCCAGGCCGCACACAAAAGCCACATGTCTTTCGGACCAATTACTTGTAAATATTGTGTTTTCGTCATTTCTGTCGGCATGGTCAAACCGGGTTTTGGCCCAAAACCTTTCCTCCAGGGAAGGCACCAGGCTAATATAACCAGCACGAATTAATTCCGACTGCACATGCCGGCACAAGGTATTTAAAAATGCTTGACCTTCAATCCGCCCATGAAGCCATTCTTCGGACGGCCACAACATATCTCGGCTATTCCCCTTTCTTACGGCTTCCGTAAAAGGCAAAAAAAAGGAAATTACGGTTTTAGATTGGGGCAGCCATTCTCTGGGAAGTAAAAAATGCTTTCCGATTACCGAAGGCTTTTTTAATAAGTTGAAATATTCATCATCTGCTGCACCGAAAGCAAAAATCGGCGTTTCAAAGATCTTCATCCCTACAACCGCTTTTGAAAGTGCCATTTTCTCCGTTATAACATTCTCTTCCGATCTCTCCACAAAGGAGGACGCCAGATTCATTACATCCTGCTTATTCATACTATTCCTCCATTGGCAATGTGGCAAGGGAACATTTTGTTTACCACTTCCGCTCCCCTAGCCGTATAAGCCGTTTAATATTTTTATTTGTATCAATCGCCTATCGGGCAATTTTACATGATAGCGATTGTGAATGTTGTATTGATCCTTAATCAGCGATGGGATTTTGAGGGCCGGTCAGATTGAATTGATAAAATACCAAATCCAGCCACTTACCAAACTTGAAGCCCGCCCTTTTGATGGTCCCGGAGTAATGAAAACCTAATTTTTCATGCATTCTAATACTGTCTTCATTCATGGCATCAAAGCCGGCAACCAGGGTGGCAAACTCTCTTTCCTCAGCAAGCCTGATTATTTCTTTGACAAGAGCCGTGCCAACACCACGATTTCTATATTTTTTATGTACATATACGGAATGTTCGATCGTGTATTTATAGGCCGGCCAAGGTCTGAAAGGTCCAAAGGTTGCAAAGCCCAGCACAAGATTATTTTCTTCAAATACAAGTACCGGAAATTGATCCTCCTTTTTTTTATGGAACCATAACATTCTTTCTTCTATTGTCTGGGCATGATAGGTATATACTGCAGTAGTATTCAGGATCGCATCATTATAAATCTCTCGGATCTCACCTATATCCTTTTCCACTGCTTGTCTTATCATTTCCATCAACACCTCTTAAGATTAGTTTACCATCATTTGCGTCCCTCTTGAATGATAAATCATACAAAATTATTTTAGCTAAAAAGTCCTTTTAATTTTTTTTTGGAATTAAAATTCAGTTTGTTTCTATCTAATTCATCTTTGTTGGCAGAAAAAATTTTATGAAAACCCGTATCTAAAATGATATGATCGAGAAATTCAATAGGAATAATATCCTCCCTCGGGTTGTATAACATAAAATCTTGATCCTGCAGCTTTTTAGATATTTCTTCATCTCGAATAAACCAGATATGTTCTCGTATTTTTGTAGATTGCAGGCCCCTCCAAAAGGTATAGCCTTCAATTTGGATGGAATCGTTCATGCCATCTTTCTGTTCCTCCTCCAGGGGAGCGCACGCAGACCATTTATCGACAGAGGTAACCAAAACGACTTTGGGGAAAGCGCTCTTATTCCTGCTCCGGTATTCCCTGGCCAGGTTGACTACAGAACTATGTCCAGACGAATGTTTAAAAAATTCATTTGTGAATCCATTTGCCCCAACCATAATGAAGTGAATATGATTATTTTGGATAATATTCCCTACCACTGCATCCGGGATGAGGATGACATTTTTAAAATTTCTCTCCAGCAATGAATTAGCATACTGAAAACCATCATGATATAACAAGTTTTCCATTCTGCCTATTTGAGTTTTGGGTTGTCCTTCACAGATAAATAATCTGATTTTTTGTGAGGCATTTTCTTCTAAAACAGTATTATAAAAACCTTTTCGATATCTGTTAAGCATGTTCGTATCGTTATTGACCTGTTGTCCTATCAAAAGATCCCGAAAGCCGCACAGGGCTTTTATGACTAGTTCACTATAGCCAAAGAGGAGTATATTAATCATCTCAGAATCATCATAATCAAGATTTTCCTTTTCCATCATAAACTCTTGAAAAAATAGGCTGCCATGATACCTGATTTGATTCCTCGATTGATTATAATTCTGGTAATAAAAGTCAATTCTTTTCATGAACTCTTCAAAATTATTGGGTAATAAGGCAAGAGATTTTTTGCATTGTTCAATTAATGTCTTTAAACCTAAATGGCAGGATCTTTTTCTTAAAATGTCCCGCTCTAGAATCGAAATGAAGTCTTCAATGGCTTCTTTTCGTTTATCCAGTGATTTTTCAATCGTAAACTTTGTCGGGGGGGGAATTTTTAATTAAACGATATCCCCCAATATTGGATATGGTTAATAAAATTAGTTCCAATAATTTTGAAGCACTGGGCGCTAATAAAATATCATAATTTACAATTAAGCCGATCAAATCATTTAAAGTTTGATTGTCCATGGAAACGGTGACTTCATTTTTTTGGATATCAAGATAATAGGTGATTCCTGAACGGGTCAACACATTCATGACGCCGGATAATTCCTCTCTTAAATCGCTAATAACCAGGTCAATAATATAATCGATTTTACTTTTCACCCAGGCGGGATCAACCTTCAATTTGACTAATTGGGACGAGTCCGGGGTGTTGAATTCCACCCGAATCAGGTGCTCTTTTTCATTAATACCAATACCGCCCACAATCCGGCTTTTGATCCAATGGAATTTTGATTCAGCAGGGATATCGTAGGCAAGACAAACAGCATATTCGGAAGAAGGGGTTCTGGTGCTGTCAATATGTAGGGCATCGGCTAAACGCAAATAAGCGGCTAAAAGTTTTAACCGGTGTTCTTTATTATGTACCAAGATACTTTCCGGACAAGTATTCAGATCCTCCTGCCTGCGATGGTACCGACAAAGCTTAGAAATAAATATTTTATCGGCCTCATCAATACCACACCGTTTGTATTGCTCAATAATGAACTTTTCCGATGTTTCGTGGTGTCGCTTGCGAATTTCCGCATCTGTTAAGGATTCTCCTTTCCAGACGTCTTCCGCAACAGATCGAAGCATGCCCAGATCGTGTAGCCATGCTGAGGCTAATAGATAAAAACGCTCTTCTTCCAGCAGCTTTTCATGGGTATAGTCTGGAATCAGCCGGTGAATAAACCCTTCCACGGCTTTACAATGATCCGGACCATGTGGCGTGTAATAAGGAGGATCAGCATTCGTTTCTTTATTCTGCTCATATATTTTTAGCACATTTTCTCTGACTTTGTTTAAATAATTCTTGTAATTGTTGTTTAAAGCATTTTCCCACATTTTAACACCCCTCATTTAGCTCATCTGCAACCTGATTGCTACCATATCTATTCGACTGATTTCATGCATCTTCCTTGTCCAAAATTTCGACATCTTCTGACATGCAAAAGGCCACTAGAAAGCTTGGCTTGCGCCAAGCCTCTGGCGACGGCGGAAGCCTTAGTTGCACTTATACTTTCAACCTTTTAAAACTTATAAATTCTGAAAGTATAAAAAAAGGCTGCCGGATAAAAAACTATCCACAGCCTTTACGAACCATCTACTTTAACATACTAATCTTATTTACACTAAAGCCAGTTTGCTTTTTGATTTTCTTTTTGAAAATAAAATAATCTAAGCCGATCCTGGAGGCATTGATACCCGCGACTAGTAAGATGAGTGCGGCAGTATAAAGAATAGGGTTTGTGCTCGTCGCACCAGATAACATAAAATTAAGATTCAGTAGCGCCCCGCCAATCAATGCGAAAGTTGTTAAGCACCCGAGTATCAGTCCTATCCCCACCGCAACTTCCCCAAAAGACACAAGGTAACTGAATATTTTTGCGTTGGGCAAGGCAAAATTTTGGAGAAATGATGCGTACCAGCTCTGCACAGCCGGATGCTCCCCACCGGCTAATTTAACAGCATTTGATAAAAAGCCTGTTACAGCAGTACCTGCTTTATCTCCCGTCCAAGCTGGGTTTCCCATTTTACTTAAGCCTGCTTCCAGCCATTGCACGCCAAGCCAAATCCTAATTATGGTCCAAAGTAAGGCAAATTTCGGATCGGTAAATAATCGCTTCATGGCTCTCCCTCTCTTTGAATGTTGAATTCGTCACATGATACTTCATTTGCTCATGATCGTGATCATATGACGAATTCATTTTAACACACGCAAAGAGGCTTAACTATTTGTAAAATTGGGTTCAGGTTGTGGATATTCCCAAGGAAATATCTGCTACTCCCCATATTCTTTCGCCTTCTCAAGTCCATTCAAGACCCGATACGCCCCATCGGTCAGCGCTTCCAACTCATTTTCCCCGGGGCTCACTTCAACCGGTGCAATAAAATTGATTCTTTCCCTAATCCAATCCACCAGCAACTTCGAATAAGCCAAACCCCCAGTCAAAACAATAAAATCCACCTTTCCTTTTAAAACCGCAGCGCAGCCTCCGATCTCCTTTGCAATTTGATAAGCCATAGCCTCGAATATGAAAAAAGCCTTTCGATTTCCCTGTTTTATCAATGCTTCTACTACCCTGGCATCATTCGTCTCTAAATAGCTTACCAAACCGCCTCTTCCCTTAATCTTTTGATAGACCTCTTTTTTGGATAGTCCTGATTCAAAACACATTTCCACGATACTTTCCACCGGCAGTCCACCTGTTCTTTCGGGGGAAAAAGGGCCATCGCCGTCTACTCCGTTATTAACATCAATGACCCGCCCCTTTTGGTGGGCTCCTACAGTGATTCCCCCACCTAAATGAGCGACGATCAAATTTAGCTCCTCATACTGCCTGCGGTGCTTTTCGGCAATCTTTCTTGCTACAGCTTTCTGGTTGAGGGCATGGAACAAACTTTTCCTTTCCACTCCTTGAAGTCCTGATATTTTGGCCATATCAGTCATTTCATCGACAGCGATAGGATCGACGATAAAAGCAGGGATCCCTCTGCTGTCAGCCAGGTCTTTTGCAATTAAAGCCCCCAAATTTGAGGCATGCTCTTTGGAGGAATTCCGCAGGTCATGGCACATGATCTCATTAACCCTGTAAGTACCGCAAAGGACAGGTTTTAAAAACCCCCCTCTCGCTACAATACCGTTCAGGCTATCCAGAGAAATATTACTCTCATCAAAAAAACCTAAAATCAGCCTTTTTCTGAAAGGGCATTGTTCCAAAATCGACTTAAAAGAACTTATTTCACGAGGAGAGTGGGGAATACTCTTTTCCTTGATGATTTCCTTGTCTAGAGAAACTGCGACCTTCGTGGAAGTTGACCCGGGATTAATGGCAAGTATTTTCATAGAGGACATGTTTTTTTCTCCTAAACAGGTCAGTCTTGGGCTGTTATGCCCTATTGTAATATTCGCCTTACTTCTCCAATTTCCTTGGCAAAGGATCCATATGTTTTGCCAAGAAAAGTTTTCCTCCTTTCGATCCGGCTCCGGAAAGATGCTATGCCGGATTTAACAAATGGTGGCTCCTGGCGAACTCACCTTCACTGCCTTGGAAGAATATACTACATTGAATTAAATCGATGGGGTGAAAAAGATGAGAAAACGCATGTTAATAAAAAGTCCGGACATGCTAAAAGATTATTTGTTTGATATTAAAGATTTCCTCCAAGAGTTTAAAACCGGGCTTTCTCAAGACGGGAAAGAGAATTCTCTTTCCGTGAGCCGGCAGGAAAATCGGGCATTAGATTTCCTCCCAATTGAAATCTGGGAAACGAAAGAAAAATACTTTATTCAAACATACCTTGCTGTGATAAAAGACCTGTCTGATGTACACATATCTATTAGAGATGGCCATACTTTGATTTTCAAGGTCCGTGTCTCGCCCCAACAACCATTGGAGACCTGTTGGGCCGTTCATACGGAGTATCCAAATTTTCTTCAACGAGAGGTTGTTTTTCCCCATACCATTATTTATAGCGGAGCCACCCTGCAAAATGGCGTTTTAAATATCGTTTTGGAAAAACAAATCTGGCATTTCGAAAGTCCCGTCAGCTATGACAAAATAACGGATGAGAACAACACACCGTCAACATGATTACTTTCCCGTGATCAGAATTCTTTTTCCTCTAGTTTAGCCGATAAAATGCTGTGTAAAGATTTTCTGATAGGGCCCCCCGTTAGAAACCCCAATCCCCACACGGGTGAAGTTAGGATTCAAAATATTAGCCCGGTGGCCCGGACTGTTCATCAGGGCGAAGTGGGCGTCTGTTACACTGGTGTTTCCCGCAAGATTTTCCCCTGCGTAACGATAAATAATTTCATGCGTCTTTATCATATTGCTAAAAGAACCATAAGTAGGGGAATAATGCCCAAAATAGCCCTTATTGATCAGATCCTTGCTCTTTAGCCGGGCAGTTTTTGTCAGGCGCATATCTACCTGGAGGAGTTGCAACCCCCGGGAAGCCCTTTCTAAATTCACCAAGTCCACCATCCTGTGCTCTTCCGCTACTGTGTTTGCCCACAAATAAATTGGCAACTTCTGCGAACCGGGATACTCCATACTCGGCACGCTGTCCTTCATACCCAGAAGGCCTATTTGTTGACCAAACTCTAAAAGGACCATGATGTTGTCGAATAAAGCTTCGACACCTTTATGATTCTTTTCCGTCATCCTTTCACCCCCACACTTTACATACATCGCTTGCCACCGCCTGCCCCTGAATGGTAATCCCAAGCTCTTGCTTCAAAGGATTAACGATTGGACTGGCATGCTTCTCCCTTATAATATTTTTGGCAGCGTGGGGATGTTACACCTATCACCGGTTGAATATCTTTAGTATCTCCTTTATTGACCGCTTTTTCTATTTTTTCTGACCAGGAGCACGCCAAGCAGGATTAAAGTTAAAAGGGCCAGGGCCGGAAGAGCTGTAAAGAACCATACCATGACACTCCCTATAGCACCGGTTAAGGAATTGAATCCATAGACCAAGGCCCGCCCACAGCGGGAAAAAATATTTAGATTTTCTACATTGACATTGATTTCACTATTTGCCGGTTGATAAAGGGTTACAAGAATTGTCGCATATTCTATGCTGTTATGGAGAGCCTTAAGCTGCCCCTCCAAAGACTCCCGTTCCTGCCTGGTTGCAGTGATTTGGGCCTTGATCTTAAGAATGTCATCAATTTTCTCTGCCTTGTTCAAGATGGTAAGCAAGCTATCTTCTTCCGTTTTCAAAACCTTAACTCTAGCGTCAAGGTCGATATACTCCAGGGTAACGTCATTGGTATATTCCCGCTTAAAGTCCGCCTTACCCTGCTTCACGATAAAATCCAGGAGCTGGGCATAATTGGTGCTGGGCACCTTTAAGGACAGGCTGGCATTGCTCTGGTTCTCATTCGTGACGACTGTATAATCGTTTGGGTAACCCTCTAATTCAATGGTCTTATTTTTTATCCTGTCGCATACCGCGTCCAGATCTTCCACACGGAGCTTGATCTCCGCATTCTGAATAATTTTCCGTTCTAGATTCTTTACCTCCGATGTATTATTTCTTTCCGAATTTTCTCCTGCCTCCGGCGTAAGGGCTTCGTCATAGGCAACACTGGAGCTGTTTTCCACCCTGCCTGAATTTTCCTTTGCGCTTTGATTAATGCTCCCACAGCCAGAAACACAAAAGAGGATCAGCACGAAAAGAACCAGGGCTTTTTTCATTTTGTTTACCTCCCATAAATAGGCTTTACCCTCTTTGACTATAAATGAGGCAATTTTGTTCCAAAAAAAGGGTTGCCTCAAAGCCCTTTCAGGCTTCAGGCAACCCTTTCAGATCATACAGTTATTTCATTTTTTCCTAGTCTGGGTGCAGCTAAGTACCGCTTATTATTTCCCCAACAATATTAAATTGCTGTCACCACGTTTGCCCAGTTTCAGTGTCTTGGCGGTAGGAATCCACATACCGGTGTTCTCATCTCTGCCTTGAAGCACCACTTGAGGAGTTTTACTTTGCAGCTGACCTTCGGCAATTTTGCATAAATCATAAAGTTCATCCGTTTTCAGCCGGTTTATAATCAAAACTAATTTTGTAGGAGGAAGATTATTTATTTTC
Source organism: Candidatus Formimonas warabiya (assembly GCF_002777255.1). Taxonomy (GTDB): domain Bacteria; phylum Bacillota; class Dehalobacteriia; order Dehalobacteriales; family Dehalobacteriaceae; genus Formimonas; species Formimonas warabiya. The sequence continues at coordinate 1,135,451 of NZ_CP017634.1, forward strand.
TCCACATTATTTAACCCGGAAAGCTCCACCATCATTCCGTAGTCCCCATTACTGTCGCCGGCAATAAATATGGGATTGGATTGGTGTTTGGGCACCAAAATATTATTAATATTAACCGCTTTTCCATGTTTCGCATTAATCGCATATTTCGTTTTATCAGGAATTTCCGACTGATAACGTCCGTTTGCATCTAAAGTCAATTGCATCCCAATCACGTTTTGCTCCGGTACATTATAACCATATTTGGGGTTGCCGGCAACCGCCCTGATCACATCGTTCAAAGATGCCGTGGAGATATAAACGTCAATCCCGTTCGCTCTAAAGACATTCATTAAATTCGTCACTTCCGTGGAAAGACGCAACCCTTGCCGGAAATAGTTTCCAAAATCCGGGTCACTGTTCAAAATAACTCCGGCTTCTCCAGGCAAGGATTCCGGGCTGTCAAAGTATACTTTCTTACTTTCCTGTGCCAAAGCCCAATCGACGGCCTCAACAGTTAAAGCTTTTAATTCTGCCGGTGTATAACCGGTAAAGAAATTAAGCAGCCAGGTCCAAGAAATATCAAAGTCAAAGGTTACATCAAGGGCATAATAAGTAAACCAGAATTTAGCTTTAAAATCTTTAAACTGATCTGTGCTTTGTATTTGCTCCAAGGTCAGATCATTGGTGGCGTTAGGATTTAACCCTTTATAATTATCCCAGAAAAACTGATAATCTTTGCATAGATCATCGGCTATCTTGGTGATATTGACTGGTTCCCCTGCTTGATTCTTAAAAGTGTCTTCCACAAAATTTGTTTCCGGGATTAGGGCATTATCCCCATGAGTAAAGGCATAACGGAACTGTTCCGGAGTCATCTTATATTTTAGGTTATTTAATTGATAGATGAGCGTATGTTCTTCTGTATCTGCATATACGCAAGTATTATCCCAGTCAAATACAGCATATGGTTTTTGGGCCGCATTATAATTCGGGTTCTTTTTACCATTTTGATCGATTAAGCTTTGCACAGCTTTATAGGCATTGGGTGCCCATCTGCCTTGATCCAAAGTTGGCAGACCACTGGATACCATCTGGGATTGCCCAGCAGTATTGGCCGATGCGGCAGCTAAAGCAGCACCTGAGCCAACCGGTAATACCAATGATAAAGCTAGGATTACACTTAAGACTGACTTTAACCAACCATTTTTCTTACGCATATTCAACACTCCTTCTCGAAATAATTAAATTACTTGTGTCAACTATAGCAACAATTGTCTCTACAAGTAATGTGTGGAATTAACTTTTTTTATCTAAAATTAACGAAATAAAAAAGCCCTTTAGGGCTTTTGGGAAAATTATTTTCATTTAACTCCTTGAGGTCTCTCGCCGGTAAACGGATATAGACTGATCTTGAGGGTTTCTTTTTAGGGGTTAAAATTCCTATTTCGGAATTCTCTTGGCGTTACTCCGGTAAGCTTTTTAAATACCACACTAAATTGCTGGATATTGGGGTAACCCACCTGTTCCGCGATTTCGTAAAGCTTATGATTGGTTGACAGCATCATCCGCTTTGCTTCTTCCAGCCTTACCTTTAAAATATAATTGATAAGATTTTCCCCTGTCTCTTGTTTAAATAATCTGCAAAGATAGACCTTATGGAGGTTTAGAGCTTTTGCCACATCACGGAGACCGATATTTCTCCGGTAATTCGCTGCAATATACTCCATAGCATCTTTAATATGTCTGCTGTATTTTTTGTCATCTATTTTCTCTTTTAGAGCAATCAGATGCACAAATACATTTTGAAACCATTCTCCCATTTCAGACGCCGTATCCAAATCATCCAGTTGATGGAGAGGAATATAATTACAGCCAAATAGATCGGCATAAGTGATGCGAGAGGCATGGCAGGCCCCTGCAATCAGCCCATACATTTGCGCATTTGTCTCTTTAAGATAATTGTACTGCATAAAACCTTGCACATCTTCCCGGTATAGTGCCCTGACTTCTTGCGAGAGCTGTGCCCTATTATTCTCGTCTATCGCCCTTTGAATTTGGATGATTCTTTTTGCCATCATGTCCTTATTCCCGGCATGTAACCGGGAAAAAATTTTATTATAAAATAGAATTTTTCCTTTACCAAAAAAAATCTTATATTTAATCACCTCTAAAGCTTCCCGATAGCGCAGGGGAACATCCGTCAGGCCATAAAATCCTTGGCTGATGCCAATGGTATAGCTAGCCTTTTCAGCCCCGCGGACCTTCCTGTGCAGACGATCTGCTATTTCATAGCTTTGAGAAATAAATTTTAATTGGCTGCCGATTTCCTCCAGCCTTGCGATCAAAATGAACTGCCCATTCTGATAATAAAAACACTCTCCTCCCAGTCCCCCTTCCAGGGCATCTTTTATGGCATAGTAAATTCTTTCCTTCACTTCTTTCCAGGCAGAATAATCCAGGATGTTTTTCTTCTTCTCATAATCATCGAGCTGCACCAAGAGAAGCACAAAATAATGGCCCGTTAAATTTAAGCCAAATCGTTCTGCAAGGCTTTGTTTTGCTCCGGCAGGAACATTCTCCAAAATGATGGTCTTCAAGGCCATGTTTCGCAAGGCATCATCAAATTCATCCCGTTCGGCAGGGACATTTTTTCCACTTCCCGGAGGGATAACTGTCTTTTGTTCCTCCAGCTCCTTTTCTACCTTCACCAGTACGGCATATAAATCCTGGGGGGTAATCAAATCTTTGATCAGGTAATCTGTTACCCCCATTTGGATGGCCTCCCGGGCATAAGAAAACTTTTCGTGGCAGCTTAAAACGATAAACTTTTGCCGGCTGTTTTCCTGTCTAATCGTTTTAATCAAGGCCAGTCCATCCATCACAGGCATTTGGATATCTGTAATAATGAGATCCGGGTGCAAGCTGTAATACTTATCCAAGGCATCTCGGCCATCTTTTGCGGTGGCCGCTATTTCAAAAGCAGTTTCCTTCCAATTAATCAGAAAAGACAAAGTCTCCCTTGCCGGCATTTCATCATCTACCACCAGCACCTTCAGCTTTCTCATAGTTTCGCCTCCCCAGCCTTTCAGATCTTGGAATCGTAAACCAAACACAAGTACCTTGCCCCAGCTTACTTTGAATTTTTAGGCTATAGGCATCCCCATAATACAAGCGCAACCGGGCATTAATATTATTGAGTCCGATATTATTAAAACCGCTTTTGGTACGTCTCTCCTTTTCCTTAAATAAATTGTTTAATTCTTCTTCATCCATACCGACCCCATCATCACTGACCAAAATATTAATTTGGTTCTGGGTTGGATATATTTTAATCCGGATTGTTCCCCTGGTATCCTTGGGAATAATCCCATGATACAAAGCGTTTTCCACAATAGGCTGGAGAATCAGTTTCGGAATGGGTATCTCATTTAGCCCTTCCTCTACTTCATAAACCACCTGCACTTCATTGTCATAGCGATATTTTTGAATGTTTAAATAACTATCTACACAATCCAATTCTTCCTTGATGGAGATAAAATCCCTCCCCACCGACATACTCGCCCTGAGCAGCAGATTAAAGGACTGGATCATTTCTCGAATATCGTCGGCGCCTCTTTTTAAGGCCAAATACTGCAGGGCGTTTAAGGTGTTATGCACAAAATGGGGGTTAATTTGGGCCTGCAATAACTCCAATTTTAATTCTAGCGTTTCCACCTCTACTTTTTTCTTCTCTTCATGTTCTTGATGCACCTGGTCCAGCAAGGCCCGAAACTGTTCTACCATATGATTGAACCCGTTAATAAGACTTTTTAGTTCATCCTCTGTCTTCACTTTCAGCTTTCCCGGCCATTTTCTTTTTTCAAACTGAGCCATAGCTTGATTGATGTCCAGGATGGGATCAGTGACTTTCTTTGATAAGAAATAAGAGATCAGCACGGCAATTAAAATACTAATTGCTCCTATCAGGTAAACAATTTTTAAAATGAATAGGGCATCCTCTTTTACCTTTCCATAGGCCATTCCTCCCACAACCTTCCAATCCGGATAGGACCCCAAAGGCTGGGTCATGAGATAATAGTCGTTGCCATTAATTTTTTTAATCTCACTGGCATTTTCATTTTCTGTCCCATAAGCTTGGATCATCTGATCCGTAAAAGGAGGTGCGCCCACTTGATAAATGATGTTGCCTCTTTCATCGATAACATAGGTAAAATCAAACACTTGGGCGCAAATTGGCTCCACATCGCGGAAAAGATAATCTTTTTTAATATTAATGAGAATATAACCTAATTGTCTAAAATTGTAATTGCTTAAATACTGGCTAAAGTATGTAATGGTAGATTTTTCTTCGTGATCAGCACCATCTACGCTGTTTGGAAAAGTGGAAGGCGGGGAAAAAGCATTAAATTTTCCGGATACAATAAAATCATCAAAAGCCTGATATTGAGAAATCATCTCCCGATAAGGGGAAATCTGATACAATGGATCATAGACTTGCTTTTTTAATCCGAAGGCAAAAATAGAATTGATTGCCGTATGGGAATAAACACTCTGCCTCAAAACCTTGGAAATGTCTCGGGCCTGCTCATAGGCTTCCTCTTCCGGCAAATCCTCACGTGCCATCATTTCCTGCAATACTTCCTGGTCCCGAATGCTATCACAAAGTCCCAAAATAACATTAATTTCTTCATCGATTCCTTTGGTAATGATGTGCATGTTTTGTTCAGCAATGGTGCCGGTTTGTTCCACCAATTTTTTACTGTAGATCAAGCTTACAGAACTACTAATCATGATCACCATCAGGGCAATAATCATGGAAAGATACAGGGCAATACGCACACGAATATGTTTGATGCGCGGTAATTTAATGAGAATCCCCCCCGGCCAACACCTTGTCCAATTCCCGTTGAGACTTTTCCTTTGCTTCCTTCAAAGCTGTCTGGGCAGGAATATTATGAATTTCCACCTTCTCCGCCGCCACCTTTAATGCCTCGTAAATCTTTCCCCCCGTAGGATCAAAAAACATCCTTGTGGCGAGCTTGGTCTGTTGATAGGGAATCATGATCTGCGGGTTATCCCGGGTAAACTTCCGGTAGCTCTCCGTATCCATAGCTGATTCCCGCACGGGAAGGTACCCCGTTTGCATGGACCATCGGGCGGTTACTTCGGTGCTGGTGATATACTTAATCCATTGAAAGGCTGCTTCCTTCTGCTCTTCCGGAATAATGTCGGGAATACCAATGGCCCGGGCGTGGGCAACCGCCCGGGGATAGCCCTCATATCCTTTCCAGGCCGGCTGGATATGAGCACCGATGATATTAAAATCCAAATCTCCCTGATCACCGCTGGAACCGGTATAACCTGCCGCTCTCCCCTGCATCACGTCATGGATGGTGGCATACCAGTATTCCCAACCGTTTCCCCCATAATTCACCTTCATTACCTTCGCCTCATGAATGGCCTTGCGAAAAAACTCCCAAGCCTCGATCCAGGCCGGACCATCAATGGTAACAGTTTTACCGTCGGCACTTAAAAATTTTCCTCCCCTGCTGATAGCGGCATCAATCAGGTTTTCCGGCCCCTGCATCGGTTCCCAGCCATAAACGAGGACTTCCTGTCCATTGACCTTCGTCAATTTTTTTGCCGCCTCAGCTAACCCCTCCCAAGTGCCCAACATTTCAGGGTCAACTCCCCCTTGGGCAAAAAGGTCTTTTCGGTAGTATAAAACCTGTGTAGTGCCATACATCGGCAAGGCATAAGTAACCCCGTGGAATTCTCCTTGGCTCAAAAAGGAATCTACAAAATCCTCTTGATGAAAATCCTGATCTGCATGGATATAAGAATCCAGCGGACTTAAGGCGCCTATATTGGCAAAAAACTGCATCCGCTGATCTTCCAGCAATACTGCGGCCGGAGGCTTCTGTCTCACAATAGCCGCTCTTAGTGCCTGAGCCGTTTCTTCATAGCTGCCCTGGGCAACGCCAATGACTTGAACCCCTGTCTGTTGTTGGTTAAAGTCATCAATAATTTCCTTCATCAATTCTCCCAGATATCCGCTCAGGCCATACCAAAATTCTATTTTGATCACATCCGGCTCTGCCTTCTTTTTACTCTCTATAGGATGATAGACACAGGACACCAGTAAACCCAGCGTCACCGCCAGCCCCAACCAGATCAGGGATTTCGCCTTTCGTCTCATAAAAACGCTCCGTCTTTCATCTTTGTTCACTGATCGTTACCCCGGAATAAATTCCCCCACGTTGGATGAAATTCCTTCTTACATAAAAAAAAGTCCTCGGATTTTTCCGAGGACCTGGTATCCCTTACTCTGCTAATCCAAAACGAGAAATCTTTACTTCGGCATTGACTTGTATGGGAATCTCCGGATAGATTTTATTCCACTCTTTTATTTTCTTAAAATCTTTCGGGTATTTATCCAAAAAAGCCTTGCCAAAGCCCAAATAATCTGCTTTAAACACGTGTTGGGACTTATAGATGGCCTTTTCTACCTCTGTCTTTATTTCTTGATCTAAAACCTTTTCTAATTTTCTAATATTCTCAGGTTGGGAAAAATCTTTATTCTCCTCCTTTTCCTCGATCAACAAACCCTTTGTTTTCACTTCTACCTGAAACAAAATCTGCTCATCTCTTTTGACTGGTGTGATTTTCGCGGAACAATTGTCGGCAAGGTAAGCATACAGTCCCCCATCCATTTTGGTTTCCACATGGAATACCGGTCTGCTGAGAAGCCAGTTTGCCCCCTGGGTTTCCTCCCCGCTGAGCCACCCGATCAATTCCCAGTCCTTAAAAACAGCCCCACCGTCACAGATCGGTCTTTTCGATCCTTTTTCCCCGGCGCTAATGACTCTTGACCCTAAAGCAGTCCCCTGATTATATTGCATATCCACCGAAAAGTCGGAGTATCTGCTTGTTCTGGCCAGGGCCAATTCTTTGCCGGCCTGGGACAAGGATACCAATTCTCCAACGATCGTCCGCTCAAATTGGGGTTTATCCTTTAAGAACTCCTGAGCAGTCTCACCTTGAACGAAGAAAAGCCTCATCCGCATGGTAATATCCGGATTTTTAGAAAAATAGCTGAAGGTATTTCTAAAATCTACTTTGGCGAATTCTTCTCCCATTAGAACGACTCTTAAATGGTGAAAGCTAATGGTGCGGGATAGTTCTGCCTGAATTTTTTCCAATGCCTTGGTAACTGTATTCGCTTCTGCGCTAAAATATTCCGTGTAAACCTCCGTTGAATGGTTTTTAATCCCTTTTGGCATAGGAATGATGAGGGTTACCTTATATGAAGGGGTATCGCCATCATCGGCCACATCCAAGGCGATTCCGGTGACAAAAGCCCTTTCTGTAACATCTTGCAGATCCCAACAACCTGTTCCGGTAAGACAAAGCAAAACAAAAAGGCCGATCATAACTGCAATTCTATTCATGAGAGTCCCTCCTGTTGCCCACAATGGCCACAAAGTACGTGAGTATGGGAATCAAGTAAGTAAAAACTAATGTGGCATAATTAAGGGTTTCCCTCACCTTTATTTGCCAGGCAAAGTTGGGGAATAATGTGGTACCGACAATCACAAAGGCTGTACCGGCAAAGACCACCGTCTTTTTATTCCGGAGAGAGAAGAGCTGGCAAACACCATAAAAAACCAAATAGGTAAATAAGCAGATAGTGGTGAACACCCCAACAATCCAGGGTAAAGTGAGGAAGAACTCCAACCTTTCTGCGTACATGCCGGGAAGTTCTACCCGCGTAATTACTTCATATCCCGGATATACCGCCTCAAGGGCATGAGGTACTCCGAGAATACCTATTGCGGAAAAAACCTGCACGAAGGAAAAAAAAATAACCACTCCTGTTCCTAGCAAAGCCGGTTTTAGTGCTTTCTGGGCATCCGTTAAAAAAGGAAGGGCAAATAGAATGATTTCAAGACCTTGCAGGACACCGGCATAATTGATCGCCCCTTTGAGTACAGGTAAAAATCCTTCCGGTAAAATAGGTAAAAAATTTTTAAAATCAATTTCTGTGAACACAACCAGAGAGATAAATAGCAAAGGTAGAATCATAAACCAGATGGTAATTTGAAAGAACCGGATCACTGCTGTCAAACCATACAAGACCAACCAAGCGGCAATAATCGCGAATAGCGCGATAGGCACTAAGGGCGGCGTGTTTTTTAAGAAGAAAAATTCATTTGCCATGCTCGTTTCTTTATGGAGGAGAACCAAATAGACGAACCAGTAGAGGATAAATAAAAATATCAGGATCAGAGCAGTAGGTTTTCCCCACACGACTCTGCTGTATTGAAAGAAATTTTCTTTGGGAAAACGGGACCCCAGCTTGACCATGAGACAGGTGATCACTAATGCGAATGCTCCCCCAAGTAATACGGAGATCCAGGCATCCTGCTTGGCAATTTCGATCACCCCTTTGGCAAAGGTGAACAATTCAAATTCTATTACCCCTACAATTAATAGAACAGTTAAAACCTTGGGATCCAGTCTGTCGTTTTTGCTCACCAAATTTTCTCCTTTCATGGTCTCACCTCTGCTCCCCCAGTGGTTGGTACGTTTCATCCTGTGGCATCTGTTCCGTAGTTTTCCTCAGGATGGTATGGCCCCAACCGCTTGGTTCCAGGGGGGCCAAGGGCGCTGTGTAAGGAATACCGAATGACTTTAAGGTGGCCAGATGAACTGTGATCATAAAAAATGCCACGGCAAACCCAAAAATACCGAGTACCGTTGTCATAAGCATGGTAAAAAACTGAATCATACGCACGGAAATGCGGAGGTCAAAATTAGGCAATCCAAAAGATGCGATCATGGCCAAGGTTGCCATAATCACGACACCGGGGCCAATAAATCCGGCTGATAAACCTGCAATGACCAATGTGATGCCGGATAACAGGGCAATAACAGTACCAACCTGGGACGGCATCCTGATCATCATCATCCTGATCGCTTCAATCACCCCCATCATGATGAAGGCCTCTATATAGATGGGCAAAGGAGTTTCTTCTCTTGACGCCAACAACAACAGGAGGAACTTCGTGGGCAGCATTTCAGGATTATACGAAGACAAGGCAATGAAAAGGGCCGGCAAAGAGGTGGCAATAAAAAACATCACATACCTGGCGATGCGGAAAAAAGATGCCGCAATAAACCAGCGCATATACACATCATCTTTGGTGTCCATTAGGTCAAAAAAAGTTGCCGGGGCGAGCAGGACATCGGGACTACTATCAACGAAAATCGCTACCCGTCCTTGCAGCAAGGCGGATTCGGCAACATCAGGCTCTTGTGTTGCTTCAATTTGGGGGAAGGGACTCAAATGGGAATCTTCAATATTTCGTTCAATATAGATACTATCCAACACGATGTCCGTTTTGATCCCTTTTATTCTCTCTCCGACTTCTTGAACGATGCCCGGATTTGCCCTGTGATTTAGATAAGTGAGAATGACTCGGGTCTGAGAAATATCTCCGACCAGGAATCGCTCACATAATAGATTCTTTGTCGGCAGGAGTTTCGTAAGTAGGGAAAGGTTGTAGTCGATTTCTTCAGAAAACCTCTTTTTTGAGCCGCGCAAAGATTGCTGCATGTCCCGGGGAACCACCTCACTAAGAGGTAACTGGATCATTTTCTGATCCACACAGGGGATATTTTCTGACACCTGGGTCGGGATTTCTTCTTCCTTATGGGGGGAAGTTCGTCTTCTCTTTCTAAAAACTCGCATCAGGCATCCATCCTTTTTTAGAAACAGCTCTATACATTAAAATGGCCCGATCCGCTGATTAATATGTGAAAAGTAATAAAATAGGAAGGATTATGTCTGCGTAAATAAAAAAACAGGGAGCGTTTTCAGCTCCCTTCATCAAATATCTACTCTGCTAAAGATTTACCCATAAACTGTGATAAAAGGCTAGGATAATAAAGTTTCCATACACCGTCCGTTTTTACAAAGGTCAAAGGAAAAGGTTGGGCTTGATCGCCGGAATCTGCTGTAAACAAATAAGTAACCCGGGCATGTGTCTCATCAATGAGTTCCACATCATAAACCTCATAATAGACCTGCCACCCGTTTCCTTGCGTCAGTTCAGCCAGTTGCCGGGCCTTCATCAGCCGGTCGGAGGCAGAAATAAGCCCATCCTTCACATTTTTGATACTTTCCGGCCCTGGATCTACGTACTGCAACATGGTATCAAAATCCCGGGTTAAAAATGCCTTCATGAACGTGTCTGCACTTTCCTCTACCCTGGCTTTTTCCTCTACTTCACGGTACGAATCCCCTACCACTTCGGCAATGGATTTTCCCAAGGGGGATCCCACATATCCCACCAGTACCAAAATCAGCATTCCTAGCATAAGACAGGAAAAAGTTAAAAAAGATTTAGACATCCCATGCCCCTCCCGCCTAAAGCTTTTGGACCGTAGAAATTAGCTACCCGGAAAAACTTTATGGGTCTAAGTTATCTATAATATAGTAAGAACGACAAATTTTAGAAGCAAAATTTATCTTCCATAACAAAAAAGCCCTAACCTTTAAGGTTGCGAGCCCCTGATAGTCCATAATTATTACAGCATAAGCCTATATCTGCTCCCGTTGATATTGAAACAGTAATTTGATAATTTGGTCCTGTTCTTTTTCTTTGATCCCTACAAATTGAACACCCACTTGGTAAGGATAGTCCTGATTTTGATTGGGTGCAACCCGGAGGACCTTTCCCACCAACAAAAATTTTTGATGATCAGTAAACTCTATCATCAGATTTAATAAATCCCCTATGCTGAGTTTTTCCCGTGTCATAAAAAGGAGTCCGCCGGCACTAAGGTCGATCAGGGGAGCCGTAATAAAATCTGTGCTTCCTGGAGCCAGACCGGCATTGCTTTTGCTATAAATCAGATCCATATGTACCGGCAAACGAAACCAGCGGCGTTTCTCATCTTTCCTGACCTGATAAGAAAACCTCTCAGGAATTGCTGAAGGATTTTCCCCGGTTAAACGGGTATTCAGTTCCCTCACCTTCTTTCTTTTCTTGGCTGAATAAATAGAAATACTTACCACACCCCCAAAAAGAATGGCCAGGATCAATAGCAAAAGGGGATGATCCAGGAAAATTTGCTTGCCATTTAAATGATCACGTAGTGATTTTGAAAAAGCATCAAAGCTTTCTTGATCCGCCCAAGCCATATCCATGGTGCACAGGATGCTCAGACAAATAGACAGGCTCATTCCTTTACGCCAAAATTCTTTCTTCATTCTATCCCCCATTGCAATATGATTATTTTTTACACCTTAGTTGCACAAACGTTAATAGTTTGGGATTATTTTCTGTCTACATTATTTCGCATCTGTTTACGTTTTCCTCTTTAACGAATCATAAAATTTTCTTTCAGTCACATTCTAACGGTTTGTTGACATGTTTCTGACAGGTAGAAACCTGGCTTTACTACACTCCTCAAAAAAATTGCTTCTGCATTTCCTGATGCTGACTGGGAGAATCTCCATCATAGACCACCACCATCACATTCCCCACAATAATGAGAAAAACTCCGATCAGATCCCACACTCTCACCAGTTCTCCCAAAAGCAAAAATCCGATCATAAAAGAAAAAACACTGCTGCTCATGGAAAGAATTCCTCCCACAGCGGTACTACAGTATTTATACGAGGAAGTCATGGTTACTTGCCCGATAAACCCCAGCACCCCTGTAGACAAAATCAATGCCCACCCGCGGGTATGGGGCCATTGCCAGTAGGGAATAGCCAAAAGTAAAGATATCAGGGCTCCAAACACACAGAAATAAAAGAAAATCGTCCAAACAGATTCGTTTTTCTGTCTGAGCTCCCTTACCGCCGTAACGGCCAAACCTCCAAGGAGCCCGGAAATAAGAGCAAATATATCACCCAGCCGAATACTGCCGATTTCCGGCCGGATCAGCACAATAATCCCTAAAAAGGTGAGCATCAGAAAAAAAGCCAGCCTTAAGCTTACCTTTTCTTTTAAAAAATACAAGGAAAGCAATGCCGCAAATATGGGGTAAGTATTCTGGAGTACCACACTGTTCGTCATGGTCCCTTTCTCAAGGGCAAGGAAAAACAGCAGCACGGCTATTCCTCCAAAAATGCCCCGGACAAAAAGTAATTTGAAATTCTCTGTCATCAATTTTACTCTGCCTTGGGCAACCAGAACCAGCGTAACAAAAACCCCTAACGCCAGCCGAAAAAATGATACCTCAGTACTTGGCACATCATAACTGGCCAGTTTTGCGAAATAAGACATAAATGCAAAAGAGACAGACGAGAAAATCATCTGAATCGGCCCCATCACATAAAACCTTATTTCTTCGTTCTTAATCATCATTTATCTTCCTCCCGCATGCCTAATCCAGCATTTCCCATCTATGAATCAGTCTCCAGTTCCTCACAAAAAAATAGCCCTGGATGGTCCCAGGCTTGAAGGACGGATCACGTCTGTCAGGATCGTTTTATCTCATCTACCTACATTATAACAAAATCTGCCTGATCTGTTTAATGGAACTAAAAATATTTGAAGTAACAATTTTTCCTTGTCATACTGGTATTGACCCCAAAAGGGTTTCATGGTAGCCTATTCTACAGAACATTATTTTTCTTCAGAGGTACAAAATGAACTATAAAGAAAATTTGGAATATCTGACTTTGGTGGAAGACATTCTCTCTCATGAAAAGTTTTTGACGCTGGTAGATTACTATCACCATAACTCTTCCATTCTCGAACACGCGCTCTCTGTTTCATTTTTATCCTACTTAATCTGTAAAAAATTAAAGTTGGATTATGTTTCCGGAGCCAGGGGGGGCTTGCTCCATGATTTTTTCTTATATGATTGGAGGGAGTACAAAAGAAACCCGAATAATAAAAATCATGGGCTGTATCATCCGAAAGTAGCACTGAGAAACTCTCATGAGTGTTTTGAAATAAACGACATTGAATGCGATATTATTTTAAAACACATGTGGCCTAAAGTATTGGGATTGCCCAAGTACTGGGAATCTGTGGTCGTTTGTTTTGCAGACAAATTCTGTACCTGTAATGAATACTTGGTGAAATCCCTCTTGTTTACCTCAAATCAATCCAAAAAATTGCGTCACCGGAACCGGTACAGGAAAAAGGCCGCTTAAGAGCGGCCATTTGAATAATCTTCCACGGGTTGGGAAATGATTTTTTAAAAAAATGGTGAAGAAGATGATGAATGATCTAACCCCTCTTGAAGCAAATCTCTCCGAAAAGAGGATTTCACCTAAAAACCACCTCATAGTGAAAAGTTACTTCGAAAGCACAGAATTTAAAAATCATAAAGAAACCTATCAAGAAATCGTAAAAAATGTGATTTTGGATTTCTTTATGACCCTATCGAAGGATCTGGATATGATCACCAGTTCTGATATCTTTCATTGGCTCAGCCATTTTTATGAAGAAAATTCTTATCAAGGTGTTGACGGCCGTTTTTTAATTATCATGGATTTGTTCGATTTTTGCGTAGAAAGAAATTATATTAAAGCTTCTCCTCTGGCAAACATTATCACCATTGGTTTGGCAAAAGGCTATCCCTTTTTTAAACCGATCAGGGGTTTAAAATAAAATAAACAAAATACAGGATAATTTATTTTTCATCCCGAATTATATCACATGCTGATGGAAGAATTTTTATACGATTTCAATTTCTGGATGGAGGAGATAAAAAATGAGGGGCGAAAATTTCGATACTTTGAGCGATCTTCAAATTGATGTTTTGCGGGAAATTGGCAATATCGGCGCAGGCAATGCCGCTACCGCGTTGTCCACCATGCTGTCTCAACGAGTGGATATGGGGGTGCCTAAAGTAAGAATTATCGACATCAAAGAAATTGCCGCTGTCTTGGGGGGACCGGAAAACCTGGTGGTAGGGATTCTTGTTACCATTCACAAAGATGTGGAAGGCATGATGATGTTTATCCTAGAAAAACAATTTGCCCATTTAATTATTAACTTATTGATGGGTCGGGATCTCACAAATTTTGACTCCTTTGAAGAAATGGATTTGTCCGCATTGAAAGAAATCGGTAATATTATGGTCAGTTCCTATGTGAACGCCATTGCAAGTTTAACCAGCCAGGAGATTGACATTTCCGTACCGGATATCGCCATTGATATGGCCGGTGCTATTTTAAGTGTTCCAGCCATCGAATTTGGTTCCATCGGCGACAGAGTATTATTGATTGAGGAAGAATTCAGCGGCGGGAGCGATCATGTGGCCAGCTACCTGATGCTGATCCCGAAAGTTGATTCCCTGCACAAAATTTTGGAAATATTAGGTGTAAAATATGAGTAATCCAATCATCGTGGGCATATCTGACTTGAACGTTACCCTTTCGCCGGGTGTCTTAGTTTCCTACGCTTTAGGCTCATGCGTCGGCATCTGTTTGTATGACAGTACCACCAGGATTGCCGGCCTTTCCCACATTATGCTGCCTTCCATTACGGGTTTTAAAAAAGATGCGAATATTATGAAGTTTGCCGACACCGCAACCGTGGAACTGGTTCGGCGCATGGAAAACCTGGGGGCAAAACGGTCCAGAATGGTGGCCAAGATCGCCGGTGGAGCCCAAATGTTCAGCCAGCAGGGAATTTCCGATGCCGCCCAAATTGGAAACCGCAATATTTCTGCCACCAAAGAAGTTCTTCGCTCCTTAAATATCAAGCTAGTTGCCGAAGATACAGGTTTAAATTACGGTCGCACCGTGGAATTTTTCGCAGAAACAGGTCTTCTGCGGGTTAAATCTATTTCCTATGGAACGAAGGAGATTTAACCTATTTTAGTTTTCGGATTAACCTTAGGGTATCACTGAACAATCCGTAGCCGGTCTGCTCAATTTTCGGATTGTCGGCCATAATGGTGATAGAACCCATTAAATCCGTGGTTAGGGACAGAATGGATGACGTGCCCCTCATACCGGCAAATATGTGGTCCTTTTTGATTTCCCGGGGGGCAACTTCCCCGATCATGTGACCCTTTTGCCGCCACCCATGGCAAACCAGTTTAATGACACGGTTCCTTTTTTTCGCATCAATGATATCTTCCCGGGTGATATGCACTATCCCCTGCCTCTTTATTTCCGTAGGCTTAATATCTGCCTCCATGAATACGTTAAGTAAGGCGGCTGTTTTTGCCGCCGCATCCCATCCCTCAATATCCAGTGACGGATCAGCCTCGACAAATCCTTTTCTTTTCCCTTCAGCGATCGCTTCATCCCAGGTTTTTCCCCGGGAAATTTCCTCTAAAATAAAATTTGTGGTTGAATTTAAAATTCCTGTGACTTCACTGACCCGGCACATCGGTAAGGTTTCATCCATCAGATTAAAAACAGGGGTTCCATCCATCACCGTAGTCTCATAGAAAAAGTAGACTCCCTGCTTTTCCGCCTCATTTTTAAGTTCTCGGAAAGCCCAGGCAATGGGCCCTTTATTAGCGGTGATCACATGTTTTTTTCTGCCAAAAGCCTGTCGGATGTGGTCAATAGCCGGTTGTCCGGAAAAAATCTCCAGGGGAGTAATCTCCATCAATACGTCATAAGCGGTTTTTTCGATGATCTCTGCAGTCGTACGGCTACTGTATGATTCTCCGTTTCGATCAAATTTGCCCGTAGACTGAAGCTCACGAAGAATTTTTTCCAAGTCAATCCCCTGTTCATGGGACAGATTCCCTCGAGTGGCCGTAGCAATAGCGACTATTTGCACGTCATAGTCCATGGTTTCCAGAATCTCCTGCCGTTTCCCTAAAAGAATTCTGGCAAAGGCTTTTCCGGCATTTCCAAATCCAATCATGGCAATCCTTAAGCGATTCATCTTCATCCCCCTGTTTCATCCAGCCTGTAGGTTATACGACACTTTCCAAAAAGACATAGACAATTTGGGGATCAAATTGTTTACCGGCATTTTTTAATAATTCTGTTTTTGCCTGGTGATGGGACAAGGCCCTTCGATAAGGCCGGTCATTAACCATGGCATCATAAGCATCAACAACGGAGATGATCCGGGCCAAAAGGGGAATTCTTTCTCCTTTTAACCCTTGAGGATATCCTGCCCCATCCCATCTTTCATGGTGAGACAAAATATATTCCGCAATTTGGGCCAGTTCCGGGGCCGATTGAGCAATCCGGTAACCAATGCCTGAGTGCTTTTTCATTTCGATCCATTCTTCGCTGGTTAACTCCGCAGGCTTTGTGAGAATACTGTCATTAATGGCTATTTTTCCGATATCATGAAGCATGGCCAATAATTCTAATTCATTCAGTTCGTTTTCCGTCAAACCCATCACAATGCCTATTTTTCTGGATAATTTCCCCAGTCGTTCCGCATGCTCTTCAGTTTCGTGGCTCTTTTCAAAAAGACTTTTTTTCATAGAGGCAATAATGGAACTGCGCAGGCTTTTACTTTCCAGAAGTTTCCGTTTATACATAAAGTCTTCCGCTTTTTTCAGTACATTCATAATATCTTCCTGGGCCTTCGTTTTTGTGGCATATCCCAGGGAGATGCTTAACCTGGATGTCTCGGTCGAGGCCTCCAGACATGCCTTCCGAATGCGTTTACAGATGATATCGGCAATCTTCTCAGGTGTCTGAGGCAAAAGAATGACAAATTCATCCCCTCCCCACCGGGCAATTAAATCCTCCGCCCGGCAGGATTCTTTTAATATATAGGCAATAGACTGCAACAGGTGATCTCCCTCCCGATGACCATAGACGTCATTTGACATCTTTAACCCGTTCACATCGCCCATAATCAAGGAGATGGGCAGCTGTCTTTCCGTATCTAAACGTTTGGTTTCCTCTTCAAAAAAAGCCCGATTATATAGCCCGGTCAGCCTGTCATGGTAATTTAAATAAACGATGGCCTCCTTTTTCTTTCTCTCTTCCGTCACATCCTGCGTAATATCTCTCCCTATAGAGTAAATATATTCTCCGTCTAGACCCAATCTCCATTCAATAAAGCGCGCCGAACCATTTTCCGCATAGCAACGGTTGACAAAACACCCTACCTGTTCTTGATTCATTAACTCTTTGATGGTATTTACCGTGGACCCTACATCATCAACATGGACAAAATCCATGATATTTTTCTTTGCCAAGTCTTCTTTTGTATACCCCATCATATCTTTCCAAGCATCATTGCTATATACAAACCTACCTTTTTTATCTGTAATGCATAATAATTCCCTGGCTAAAGAAAAAAAGCGCTGCAAATCTTCCGGTTGCAAAATAAAATGTTTTGTATCGGCCATTTATGATCACACCTTTATTGAAATTCCAGGTAATTTGTGGGCTTCGACATAAATTTGTTATTTTCCTGCTATCTCACTGGGCTTATTTTTTTGATTTACGTCCAGAACTATTTTACTAATCAGGCCTAAGAGAATCAAAGTTCCCCCCACCATCCCATAAGGCGTGGGGATCTCACCGATAAAAATAAATACCCAAATGGGATTGAGAACCGGTTCCAATAATGCGATCATGGTTGCGTTCTGGGCGGATGTAGTTCTTAGTCCCAGGGAGTATAAGGTATAGGCAGCTCCCATTTCGAATACCCCTAAATAAGCCAGCATCATCCAATCAGAAACATGAATCTCAGCCAGTCCGATACCTGGGGGCACAAATATAAAAATGAAGGGTGCCGCCAACAGGTTACAAATACTGACCGAACCGATCACATTGTTCTCCCCGACCTTTTTAAACAGAACTGTGGTACAAGCAAACAAAATTCCGCTTCCCGCCCCGATTAGATTACCTAAGGCACTGGTACCGGAAGCAGGCTCCAGCAAAATCGCCCCCAGGCCGAGCGCAATAAGAACCACCGGCAAGAGGTTTTCGTAAGCTATTTTCCGGTAGATCACCACATGGGCGATAAAAATCCACAAGGGTGCCGTGAACTGCAAAGCTAAGGCATTGGCTGCAGATGTCCAACGTGTTCCCATGACCACAAAAGCAGCCAGCGCCCCATAACTCAGTACTAATAAAAGCATCCATATATTGATCTTCAACTCTTTAGGGCGAATAAAAGGCGCCAGGACGAGGCCGGCAATTCCCGTGCGCACGGCCGCAATCAATAAAGGATCGGCATGAATAGACTTAATGAAAACGCCTCCCGTACTCCATAATACGGCAGCAAGGGCAACCGCAGCGGGACCGGAAAAAAAATTACGCATTGAGTACCTCCCAGCAGAGAACAAATGATATCCAGTGATGTTAGTTCGACCAGATGAAAAAATAACCCTTTTTATTGAAACTAAAATATTTTGTCCTTGCTTAATCCTGCCCCTTTGTGGGACAATAATCTTTAATAAATCTATTTTGTCTAAGGAGTACCTAGCGTGAAAAGTGCTAAAGAAACATACCAGCAAAACATCAGCCAATATCAAGGTTTACTCCGGCAACAAACCCAAACTTCCCACCGGCTTAGTAACATGAGGCTTTTTATTTCACTGGGCGGTATGGCCGGAGCGATTTATCTCTATGTTAGGGGACTGCATTCATTTGCTGCTGTCATCTTTTTCATCACCGCCGGCTTATTTATCTGGCTGGTGCGCCGCCATCAAAAAGTAAACCTGGAAAAAAAATATTCAGCCATCATGCTGAATATTAATCAATTATCATTAGCCCGGTTATCCGAGGACTGGACTTCTTTTCCTGATCTAGGGAAGGAACTTCTTGAGGAAGATCATCCCTATGCCGTTGATTTGGACATCTTTGGTAAACGTTCCTTGTTTCAACTGATCAACACGACAAATACCTTTATCGGCCGCCAGAAACTAAAAAATCTCTTGCTGGATTTCCCCAGGGAACGATCCCTGATCCTCGACCGTCAAAAGGCCATTGAAGAACTAGCGGTAAAACTCCATTGGCGGCAAAGGTATCAATCAGAGGGGATTATCCTATCCGGTACCGGAAGCAACCCGGATGATCTTATTAAATGGGCTCTATCCCCAAAAGATCTCTTTCTTAACCCCTGGTCCATTTTTTTCATTAGACTGTCACCCCTGATCACCATCAGCCTAATCATATTAGCCTTTGTTTTACCCGGATCGGTTCCCTATTTCCTGCCTCTTTCTTTCGTCTTGATCCACATGGTTCTTCTGCTTGCCTCCGCCAGAAAGAGTGCCGGTACCTTTGCCGTAGCCTCAAAATACAAGGATCATATTAAAAGTTTTAGTAACATGCTCCAACTATTTGAGCAGGAACAGTTTCATTCCCCCTACATAAAAAGACTAAAAGAAAGTTTAAAAAATCAAACCCATCTTCCCGCTTACCAACAAATCCGCATTTTGGAAAAAGCAGTAGACATGACTTATGTGCGTTTTCATCAACTATATGTTCTTTTTAATATCATTACATTGTGGGATTTTCAGTGCCAAATTTCCCTGGAACGCTGGAAAAAACAATGCGGCAAATTGCTTGAAGGCTGGCTAAAAACCATTGGGGAAGTGGAGGCATTAAGCAGCTGTGCCCTCCTTGCTTTTGATCATCCCGACTGGTCATGGCCGGAAATCACCCCGGGTTTACCCCGTGTGCAGGCAAAAAATATGGGGCACCCCCTGTTACCTGAATCCCGGGTTTGTAATGATGTGGAAATCAGTAAACCGGGAGAAATTCTCCTCATTACGGGATCCAACATGTCCGGCAAAAGCACCTTGCTCCGCACCATTGGTTTGAACCTGGTTTTAGCCTATATCGGGTGTCCGGTATGTGCCGAAAAATTTTCCTCCAGTGTCATGGAGATTTATACGTCCATGCGCATCAACGACAACCTGGACACTGGGACTTCTTCCTTCTTGGCTGAACTACTGCGCATCAAAAGGATCCTGGAAGAGGCGCAAAAAGAAAAAAGCCTCATCTTCCTGCTGGATGAAATTTTCCGGGGCACCAATTCCCGGGACAGACACACGGGCGCGAAACACCTGATCAAAAAATTAAGCCGTTCCGGAGTTGTGGGACTAGTATCTACCCACGACCTGGAATTAGGCGATTTAGCGCAAGAAAATAATTTACCGATCAGAAATTTCCACTTTGAAGAATACTATCAAAACGGCCACATCCACTTTGACTATAAACTGAGGCCCGGTATTTCCACAACCAGAAACGCCATTTACCTGATGAGAATGGCCGGTATCGAGGTTGATTGAAGCGCGGCCTTGGCTCACGTCAGGGAGTGGTTCCATCGATGCGGCGAGCCTGTTCAGAAACCCCGGAAACTAAGTACAGTAAGCATTGGCAACTTTGGTGTCCGTGAGGTACGCCGAAGCCGAACCAAGGCAGAAGGGGGTTCTGAACAGGCTCACTCCTATTGCCAGTCTATCTTTCTTGCTTCGTCTCCCTGGGGAGTTCTTTTGATCACATAAAGGTTAAACATTTTTACATCCAAATTTGCTGCTTTTAATTCCCTGATCACGTCTTGAATCAGATCAGCATGAATCTTCAGGGACAGCCCACAACTAGCGGTGATGCAACGGGGTGTAGGCACCATATCTACCGGGAATTTTTCTTTCAACTTCTTTTCCGTCATAATCGCATAATGGGTTGATTCAAAAGAAATCACATAAAATTCCTGTTCCACCATGAACGCTCCTAATTGTTAAATTCGAATCACCTTCGTTGCCTGGTTCATTTTTTCCACAATCGAATACATGTTGGTCACGCTACCCACCGAAAGCTTGTCTTTTAAAGCAAAAAAGTCCAGACAGGTGCCGCAGGAGAGTATTTCTACGCCCCCTGCTTCCAGGGTTTTCAGATGTTCCAGAACCACTGACCCCTCCGTGGTCAGATTAACTCCTGAATTAAGGAACAAGATCGCTTTCGGATAAGGCTTTGCTTCCGTTAACGCATAAAAATACCCTTTTATTAAGATCCTGCCTAATTCATCAGACCCCTGTCCCATTTTGTCAGTAGGAACATAAATGACATAATTCCCGGCATCATTTTCAGGGGCCGGCTTTACATCTCCACAGGAGCAGGGTGATATTTCCAAATAATAGTCACCGTCCTTGTCATGAATGGCCACTTGGTATCCGGAGTTTTCTGCCAGACGCCGGACATTTTCTTTAGCAGCCTCATTATTCACAATGGTGATAATGTTTTCCCCGGGAGCACCTTCCATAGCTGTTTTGGTTTTGATCACCGGTGTGGGACAATTTAATCCCCGAGCATCTACTGTAATCGTCATTTTCCTAACCTCCCCATATTTCTTATTAAGAACCTAAAAAACTATTTTCTTTTCCTGCCTCATACTGAGAGGACCTCTTCTTCTTGTGTTCTCAGTACCGGATCCCGAAAAACACTGCAGGGCTTTTTATTCATTTATCAGCCCCGGCAGATCGAATAAAGGGCATTAACCGCCTGATCAACATTCTCTTTTGTATTAAAATAACCGATACTGAACCTTACCGTCCCCTGTTCCAAAGTGCCAATCGTTTCATGGGCCAACGGGGCGCAATGAAGGCCCGGGCGGACGGCGATATCATACTTGCTGTCCAGCTCATAAGCGACTTCCGATGAATCCATGCCCCGAATATTGAGGGAAACTACCGGGGCTTGTTTTAAGGTATTCATCGGCCCATAGACATCAACTTTTTTGATCTCCGCCAATTTTTCCAGCAGGTAATTAGTGAGATCGGACTCATGATGCCTGATTTCATCCATCCCCTGTCTTAAAATAAACTTTATTCCTGCACCCAGTCCGGCAATTCCGGGGGTGTTTAAGGTTCCGCTTTCATAACGGTCAGGCATCATTTCCGGCTGAACAATGCGATCGGATTTACTGCCTGTGCCGCCCTGGATCATTTCACATAATTCCAATCCCTTGCGGATATATAATCCTCCTGTTCCCTGCGGCCCCAATAGGCTCTTGTGCCCAGGAAAAGCCATCATATCAATGTTCATGGCATTGACGTCCAGATCATAAACCCCAGCTGTTTGAGAGGCATCTAACAAAAATGCCAAATGGTTCTTTTGAGATATTGTTCCTATTTCCTGCACCGGCATCAGGGTTCCGGTAACATTGGAGGCATGGGTGGAAATAATCATTTTCGAATTTGATTTTAGGGCTTTTTCCATGTCTTCGGGGTTTAAAGCACCATCTTTGGCACAGGTGACAATGGTATGTTCCACTCCCATGTTTTCCAGTGCTTTGATCGGTCGAATCACCGAATTGTGCTCCATACTGGTTAATAGTACATGATCTCCCCTCTTTAAATAACCCTTAATGGCTAAATTTAAAGCAGCGGTGGCATTAGAAGTAAATATCACCTGCATGGGGTCATCAATATGAAAAAGCTTCGCCAGCAATTCTCTCGTTTCAAAGATCACCCGACCGGCCTGGAGAGCCATTTTATGACCGGACCGACCTGGATTTGCCCCGTAAACCCGTAAGTATTTTTCTACTTCCCGATAGACTTCCTCCGGTTTAGGGAAAGAAGTAGCAGCGTTATCAAAGTATGGCATGGACCTCTTCCTTTTTATTATTTTTGTCCCACTCTAAAGCATTATTATACCACGAATTATGCCCATATCCACATTCTTCAACATTCATCCCCGATTGTCCAATAGAAAGATTTTATCTTTTTCGGCTTATTGATAAAAAAATGTTTTCTTGGGGTATAATAAATTTAAACAACGTAAGGAGGGGTCCCGTTGAAACAAAAATTAATGAATACCTATGGGGCTATCATCATACTTTTTGCCTTTATGACGGTGGCATGTACCCAAGTTCAAAAGCCTGCTGCCGAACCTAAACCGGAAAAGCCCGCCCAAGAACAACAAAAAGAGATCCCGGAAAAAAAGCCCTTGTCCGGCTACTTCCCTCTTTCACAGGGAAACACCTGGCAGTATCAAGGTGAAGGCAACGAATATGCGTCATTTATCAGAGAAGTGGTCTTTGTGAAAGGAAACCGGGCTCAGATAAAAGAAGATAACGGGGGTACGGTAAGTGCCTCTGTGTTTGAAGTTTCCGAGCAGGAAATTACCCGCATCTTTTTCCAGGGAGAAGCATATGAGGAGAAAAATCTGCTTGATGCGGAACCAAATGATGATCTGGTGATCCTAAAGGCTCCTCTTCAGGTAGGAACAACATGGGAGACAAAAGACGGCACACGGGAGATCGTTGATATCAACGCTACGGTAGATACGCCGGCCGGAAGATTTGATCAGGTGCTCAAAGTAAAAATCTCCCACCCGGATTCCACCATGTATGAATATTTTAAAGAAGGCATCGGCATGGTAAAAAAGGAATTTATTTCCGGAGAGACCAAAGTAACCTCTTCCCTGGAAAAGTATCAGAAGTAAAAAAAGCGCGACCTGTCGCGCTTTTTTTCCCGGATCCCCAAAGCCTTTTGGGTTTATTTATTTTTTACTGATGGTAATTTTGCCATTCACCCAGTCAACTTTATAGCCAAGATTCTCCGTAACCATACGAACCGGAATCAGAGTACGGTTGCTCCTGATAATGGGAGCCGTATCTGAGGGCCGGTTTACTCCATTCACAATGGTGTGATTCTGATCATTCACCCACAAATCAATCATATGTTCCCCCAAAAGCACGCGCACCTTCTTCTCTTGACCATCCCAAAAGACCTTACCGCCTAAAGCTTCCAAAATGTAGCGGGCCGGAATATAACTTCTCCCCTTTTCAACAATCGGTCCCTGGTCTATTTTTTGCTCCTGTCCGTTTACCAGCATCTCTTTTTTGTTTACAAAAAGATTCAGGATGACATTTTTGTCTTCAGGTAAAGGTTGAGAAGTCCTAAAGGCAATCTTGTCCAATAGGATGGTGCCCTGATCCGGTTTCCCTGCAGAAGAGCTCTTGAGATTTACCACATAGACCCTTTTTAAAGTCGGCTTGTCGATAGCAAGGGGAAAATCAACGCACAGCTGTTTCCATCCGGACCAATTGATTTTATCGGCCAAAGTAACATATTGGATCTGTCCGTTTTGATCCTGGATCTCTGCCCGGAGCCAGTAATTACTATCGTCCCCCTTGACCCATAAATCCATCCCTTTAGCCAAACCGCTGAAACTTACTCCTTTGGCGCCAAACTGCCCGTAAGCGGCTTGCACATCGGCAGTGGCTAAGGAAAAGTCATATCTTAGTTCTCCACTGAATAGCCCGTCGATTTTGTCCGACTGGCTGGTGGTAAATTGTCCGGTTACTTCCTGGGGAGTACCCAGAAAATTCAAATCCGGCTTATTTTCGAAATCCATCAGAATTTGACTTGCCGTGCCGATCTGAACGGGAACCATACTGCTAAAGCGATCATAAGTCCCTACCAACCATCCTGCACCCGCCGTATCTCCTGCCACCACTTCCCCGTTGGCCTGAATGCTCCCCTTCACCCCGATCCATTCCCAGCTGAATAAATCAGCGGGCACCTGCCTGGTCAGGCCGCTTTTTGTGGTCAGCACAGGCTGCAAAAACGCCTTATCTCCCGGGTTTAATAACAGAGAAGCCTGTCCCAAGGACAAACTGGATATTTGATCCCGGCCTGCAATTTCTAAGAGAAATTCTTTTTTGACCTGCTCGGATTTTACTTCTATTGGAGCACTTCCCGCTTTTCGCCCCATTATTTGATTGCCGACGAGCGTCACTGCGTCACTATTCGTCGTCCATATGGCATTTTGGGCATCGACCGACAAAGGATTATCATATTCATCAATGGCTTTTAGGTTCAAAAATGTGTTTTCGTTAATCAACAAGAAAGAAGGAGCGGCAACAATAAAATCCTTTAAGCTTCCTTGGGGGGCAGTAGAAAATAAACCCAACCCATCCGGCACAGGCCTAAGGTTAGTTGCTTCCGGTACGGTAATTAACGATAAATTTGTTTCTCCCGGGTGCCTGCTTACCAACGTGGTAGAGCCGCCCCCATCCAAATTAACGCCTTGATCTACCCCTAACTGAATCATAAAATCAGCTAATTCTTCCAGAGTCATACCGCTGCTGTCGTTACTATTCTCTACGGAAAACCAAAAAACATATGATTTGTCTTTGGAGTAGCCCACGGCAGTCCGGGCATGATATCCGGGAATATTTCTGGTAAATGTAACCCGTACTCCGTTGGACACCAAAGGGGTATGTGCCCCCATCACAAAGTCCCAATCAGAAGACGGCTCGATTTGATAATCCAATTCCACGTCTTCGCCTGCTTGGATATTTTCCTGGATAAAGCGGGCTCCAGCCCCCTGCCCCAAGATGACATAACCGTCCTCCGGTATTTCTTCCGGTTTGGTATTTTCCAAAATCTCTTCCACTTCATCATCGTCCACCACGGCACAGGTATAAGAGCCTAAGGAATTCACCGGCCAATTGTCCAGGTTCCAGCTGTGATCAAAAATATTGATCTTATCGGCCAGGCTAATGGTCTTATTGATTTGGGCGATGGGAAAGGATTGTCCGTTCATGGCAGTGATAAAGCCGTAAAAAGTAAAGGGTAGTATCTGGGGCTCAGCGTCTTTTGTAACGCCGAAACCAGAAAGGCCTTCAATGCCAGAGGGAGTCGTGATCCAGCTGTTGTCACTCATGATCGGTCCCAAAGTACTTCCTGACGTCATATCAAAAAAATCCCCGTTAATAGCCGCAATGGCCCCGTATTCATCGGCCAATTTATCCACTGTTTGATTTTTTCCTAACTTTCCCTTTGCACCATAGATCACATCAAGTTTTATGTAAGGATCCTTTAAATTAATTTTCGTTACGTAAACTTTCGCTTTTCCTGCCCCTGTATTTACCGCATATTGCTGAAGTACTGCGCCTCTGGTAATCGTCTCCTCATGGATCAGCTTGGGAGATTCTCCGGCAAAGGTGGTCCCGGTTAAGGTAAAAAACAACACAAAAACAAAAACGGTAATAAAAGTAGTTCTTTTTGCATGTAATGTTGGCATATGATTTCTCCTATAAAGAAAGATTATCTTTTATTTATGACGAAATTATTATAACATAAGTTCCTCTTTTTGTATAAATTATCCCATGAGAAAACAAATTCTTTATTTTCCTCTATTTTACTGACAAAATAATCTGCATTAGGGTAAAAATACGATCAGGCAAGCAATTTGGGGAGGCGGAAAATGAAATCATTAGAAGATTTAATAGCTACCCTGAAGGAGAAAAAGATTTTAAAAACGTCCTTTATCATTAAAGCCTTTTTGACTGTAGACAGGGCAAACTTTGTGCTGCCCGAATACGTGAAAAGATCCTATGAAGACCTGCCTCTTCCCCTTAAAGAAAAGCAAACAATTTCTCAGCCCCTTACTGTAGCTTTTATGATGGAGCTCCTTCAGCCTGATCAGCATCATCGTATTTTGGATATCGGTTCGGGCTCCGGTTATACCACTGCCCTGCTGGCAGAAATCGCAGGCCCGGACGGACAAGTATTTGCGGTAGAACGCATTAAATGGCTAAAAGAATTCGGAGAAAACAACTTAAAAAAGCTAGCTTATAAAAATGTGCGTTTCCGTGAAGGAAACGGCGCCAACGGGTGGTCGGAACATGCCCCTTTTGACCGGATTTTAGTCAATGCTGCCGCTCCTGCTGTCCCCCAGCCCTTAAAAGAGCAATTAAAAACCGGCGGCAGGTTAGTCATTCCTTTGGATAATGCTGACGGTCCTATATTATTGTTAGAAAAAAGATCCCCGGAGCAATATGCGGAACGGCGTTTTCCCGGTTTTTCTTTTGTCCCTTTTATCGATGACCCTTCCATAATTTAGTTACTTATTTACTTCCATAAAAGGAAAACCTTTTCCGAATCATAAAAACACTCCAGATTATCAACGGTAATCCCAATTGGAACAGCAAGTATAAGAGATGACTTCGCGAAAAAAAATACGCCATTTCCGAAAAACTCTTATATTGATGCATACTATAAACTAAGGCCAGAATAGTCTCCGGAAAGATCAAAAACTTGTAATTGCCTAAGTTGAACAATTGAGCAATAGCAAAAACTGTAATAAAACAATAAATTGCCGAGCGGACAAAAATCCAACTGAACCAAACACCGACTACAAGCGTCTCTGACCCCTGGTAACCGTAATTTGCATAAGCAAGAAATGAAAAAGTCATTCTGGAAAGCAGATCCGCCCCAAATACCATGAGGAGCATTAATGTGAAAAGAAGCAATACGAAACCGCTGAAGCCAATAGCCAGAACACCCACTTGTTTTATTTTCGAAGGTTCATTAACAAAAGCGGCTAAAAGGGCAAAACTGATTGCTGTAGACAGCCAGTCCAGCGGAGAAATACTTGCCTTGAGCATTACTAGCATATTCCAGGGAAATACAGGTTGTAAATTCCTTACTTCCAGATGGCCAGCATTCACCACTCCAATTAACAGTAAAAAGAATAAACCGATGGGAAAAACAAATTCCGCACACCGGACAATTACTTCAATCCCCTGATAAGCAACAAAAATATTTAGCAAAGAAAGAACAATGATAAAAATCCATACAGTCGTATCCGGCAAAAACACCGTAGAAATTTCCCCAAATTCCCGCAAGGTCCAGGCATGAATTTGAAAAAAGTTACAACAAATAAGCAATCCAATGATAAAACCGCCAAACCTTCCCAAAACCTTCCTGCTGTATTGGATCACAGTTTCCTTGGGAAACTGTCTTGCTAATGCTGCTAAAGGGTAAATACCCAGTATTATTTCCCCTGCGGTAGCAAAAATCACTGCTGCCCAAGCATCTTCACTAACAATAGTAACCGCATCTCCAGGAAGAAAAAATATAGCCGTTGAAATACAGGAAAAAACGACAGCTAGTGAGAGTTGATAAGCCGAAATGTGATGACCTGGCTGACTCAATGTCTTTCCTCCAACCAAATATCTAACCCCACCTTTTGATGTTGTTAAATTTGTTCAATATTTGAAAGAATAACTTCTTCCAGGCCCACATTCTCCAATCCCTTCGGCAAGCCTACATGAGGGTCTTCGAAGCTTCCCTCCCTATTTTTGATGATTTCTTTCACTTGTGCTGTATTTTCCCTATCGGTTTCCACAATCAACCGACACCGAACACTGAAAATTTCTTCAAAATCCCCCATCCCGCTCACCATAGGATTTGCTGCCATGAGGGGTGCCCTATTAAAACTAACGGCAGGGCTGCCTGATTTTAACACGAGACTGGCCAGGCTGTTATTCGATGATGCCGTTCCCGGTTGGTTGATCTGGGTGTCCATATCGGTGATCTGATCATTAAGATCAAGGTAGGCCCCCGAAAAACCGGCATTTTTTAAATCATCCATGGTATCTTGAGCCGCTTTAAAGGTATTGAAATAAGCGGTTACCTTTTCTCTGCTCATATAACTTCAACTTCTCTCCAAAGGTTTTATTGCAAATAGTTTCTCCATCCTTGTCCTGATCCTATTCAGTTGTTGTGAGAGAAGTAACAAAAAACCCTGCAGGTCTCCTGCAAGGTTTTATTAAATCAAGGCACATGAAACTTAAACTGAACCTGGTTATTCTTATAATCGAATAAACTGCACGTTGGAAATGCCTTCCAGGCCGCCGATTAACTTTAAAGATTCCTTGGATACTTCGGAGTCCACAGTGAGAAACATCATCGCCCACTCCGCACCATTTTTCCGGCTTACCTGCATCGTGGCTATATTGATTTTGCTTACTCCCAAGAGTGTCCCAATCTGGCCGATCATTCCCGGTTTATCCAAATTCATGGCTACCAGCATGCACGGACTGGGAGCAACATCAAACTCATACCCGTTCACTTCCACAATTCTTAAATCATCTTTCCCGAACACAGTTCCGGCCAGGGTAAAAGTCTTATATTTGGACGAAATTTTTACTTGAATTAAGTTGAGATATTTTCCTTCGCTGGTTTCTTTGCTTTCTACTACATCGACTCCCCTGTTTTTCGCAATCAGGCTGGCATTAACGTAATTAACCCGTTCCTTTAAGATCGTTTCAAAAAGTCCTTTTAAAACACCCAAAGTAACTGTCGTGGTCTCCATATTGGCAATCTCACCGCTGTAAACGATCTCCACCTTTTCCACCGGATCCTTTTCCAATTGATGATAAAGTTTGCCCAAAGTTTCACCCAAGCGGAGGTAAGCCTTGATCGCATCTAACTCGTTCTTGTGCAGGGTAGGAAGATTTACCGCGTTGGGCACCATGTCTCCTTCCAGGGCACTGACCACTTCATGGGCAACCGTCACGCCGACATTGTACTGGGCTTCCTCCGTATCAGCTCCCAGGTGGGGGGTGAGCACCACATTGTCTAAATCCAAGAGGGGCGATGTGGTATTGGGTTCATTCACTAAAACGTCGATACCGGCACTGGCGACAATTCCCTCCTTGATGGCTTTGACCAGGGCCTCCTCATTAATAATGCCTCCCCGGGCACAGTTTACAACCCGCACGCCTTTTTTGGCGACTTTAAATTCCTCATCCCCGATCATACCGAAAGTTTCATCTGTTTTGGGTGTATGGACGGTAATAAAGTCGGATTCTTGCACCAAGTCCTCTAGTTTTTCCTTTTTCTCTACGCCGAATTTCTTAAAGCGGGCATCCGTAATATATGGATCATAGGCAATAACCTTCATACCGAAGGACTGCATCCGGACGGCAACCAGAGAGCCGATCCTTCCCAAACCCACGACACCTAGTGTTTTGCCCTGCAGTTCCACTCCTTTAAGATTGGACCGGTCCCAGACCCGGCTTTTAATCCGGTTGTTGGCTTGGGCAATATTGCGGATGGAAGAGAGCAGCAATCCGATGGTGTGTTCTGCTGCCGATACGGTATTTGCTTCCGGCGTATTTACCACAATAATACCCCTTTTGGTAGCTCCTTCCATATCAATGTTGTCTACCCCATTGCCAGCCCGGCCTACAACCCTAAGGTTTTTTGCCCTTTTGTAAAATTCTTCGTTTACCTTGGTGACGCTGCGCACAATAATGGCATCGTACTCTTCAATTACGTTCAGCAATTCTTCCCGGGATAAATCCATCTTCACATCAACCTGTAAATTCTCCGCAATCAGTACATCAATTCCTTGTTGGGCAATCTTTTCCGCCACTAAAACTTTCATAAAATTCTTTCCCCCTAAATTGAAATAATTTGAAACATAAAAAACCCGTCCCTGGAATTTACCCAAGGACGGGATTCTTTTTTCACGTGGTGCCACCTTGATTCATCATGCAGAACATGACCTCAACATGAGGATAACGGCATCGTGCCGGACCGGGTTATCTCCCCGTCTGCTTCAAAGCGGATTCAACAGCTTCCCGTGCCAATTTCCACCCACCATTGGCTCTCTATATCTTTCCGCTGTTTACTACTCTTTTTCATTGCATTTTTCCTATCAAATTGCCAAACGTTTATCATGTAAAATAATATTGAAGATAATTTTACTGCACAGATATTTATTTGTCAACAATAGAAAGATTAATTTTTAAAAATACTCTAAAGGGGCCTTAACTGTTTAACCACCGTTTTATGGCGTATTTTACCGTCTCTTTGTTCATGGCCGCAATATGGGTCGTAAGCGGTATTTCTTTCGGACATACTTTTCGGCAATTCTGGGAATTCCCGCATTCCTGAATTCCTCCCTTATGAATTAAGGCATCCAGCCGATCTTCTTTGTGCATCTCACCAATGGGATGGGCATTGAACAGCCGCACCTGGGCGATGGCAGACGGTCCGATAAATTCAGATTTTTTGTTCACATTGGGACAAGCTTCCATACAACATCCACAGGTCATACACCGGGAAATGATATAGGCCCACCGGTGGGTCCGTTCCGGGAACCTCGGTCCCCGGCCGATGGCAAAACTCCCGTCTACATTCACCCATGCTTTTACTTTTTTTAAGTTATCAAACATCAGCGCGCGGTCAATCATTAAATCCCGTATCACAGGGAATTTAGTCAAAGGTTCCAACTGGATTAGTGCGCCGAAACCGTTTTTTTCATAGATCTTGTCAATCAGAGCAGAGCAGGCTTGTCTGGGTACCTTGTCGATCAACATGGTACAAGCTCCACACACCTCCTCCAGGCAATTGCATTCCCAAACCACCGGATTGGTTTTTTCTCCCTTGGCATTCACCGGATTTTTTCTGATTTCCATAAGGACGGAAACCACATTCATGTTAGGTTTATAGGGAACCCGGAATTCTTCCCAGCGGGGTGCCGCATCCGGATTATCCTGCCGTTTCACTTTGAGGTGAATGAACTTATCCATTCTTAGAAACCTCCTTTTCTACGTGATAGACTCTTTTCCGGGGCTGGATCAATGAGGTGTCCACTTCCTCCCATTCAAATACCGGCCCCTTTGATGTCCACCGGGATTTTGACGTTTTCAAAAACTTTTCGTCATTTCTTTCCGGAAACTCCGGCTTATAATGGGACCCCCGGCTTTCATCCCGGATCAGTGCTCCCAGCGTAATAGCACGGGCCATTTCCATCATATTACGCAATTCTTTGATGTAAAGTATGGTGTGGTTACTATACTGGTTGGAATCAACCACATTGATATTTTCCCAGCGCTCTCTTAGCTCTTGAAGTGTTTCATCCGTTTCCTTTAAAGCCTTGTTATGCCGGACAATAGCTACATTCTGGGTCATAACCTCTCCCATTTCCTGGTGCAGTTGATAGGGGTTTTCTTTTCCATTCATTTTTTTAATTTTAGCTTCAATTTCTACTTGATGCCGATGTTCCTGATCAAATGGTTTACTGTCCATTTCTCCGGCTAACCTGTTTAAACCATGTACATATTTTAGGGCAGAAGGTCCGGATACCGTACCGCTGTATAAGGCAGAGAGCAAGGAATTGGCACCCAGCCGGTTAGCGCCGTGATACATGTAATCACACTCTCCGGAAGCAAAGAGGCCGGGAATACAGGTCATGTGCGTCCAATCTACATGGATCCCCCCCATAAAATAATGCACACCGGGGAAAATTTTCATGGGAACCTTTTTCGGATCATCCCCATGAAACTTTTCATAAATCTCCAGGATCCCGCCTAAACGGCGGGTTAAGAAGTTTTCCGGCAAATGGGTCAAATCCAGGTACACCTGGTTCTTCCCCTCAATGCCCAGGCCCATCTCCACGCACACTTGATAAATAGCCCGGGCCGCAATGTCTCGGGGCACCAAATTCCCGTATGCGGGAAACATTTCCTCTAAAAAATACCACGGTTTCCCATCTTTATAGGTCCAAATTCTTCCCCCATCACCCCGGGCAGATTCGGACATCAGCCGGGTCTTGTCATCACCCAGCATCGCGGTAGGATGAATCTGGATAAATTCCATATTTGCCAGATAGGCCCCCTGCTGATAGACAGCTCCTGCCCCGCTTCCAGTACAGATCACGGAATTGGTGCTCTTGCCAAAAATCGTGCCCCCACCGCCGGTTGCCAGAATCACGGCATCTCCGGTGAAAATACGGATTTCCATGGTGGCAAGATTCTGAGCAATACATCCCCGGCAAATTCCCTGTTCATCAACGACGGCGGAGAGAAACTCCCATCCCTCATATTTGGTTACCAAGCCCGCCGCTTCATGTTTACGCACCTGCTCATCACAAGCATAAAGCAGCTGTTGTCCGGTAGTGGCTCCGGCAAAGGCCGTACGCCGTTTTTTTACTCCTCCGAACAAGCGCAAGTCAAGGAGTCCTTCCGGCGTCCGGCTGAACATTACCCCCATACGATCCATGGTATAGATTAGCCCCGGGGCCGCTTCCACCATATTTTTCACAGGCGTTTGATTCGCCAAAAAATCTCCTCCGTAAATGGTATCATCAAAATGCTCCCAGACCGAGTCACCTTCCCCCTTGGTATCAAGGGCGGCATTAATACCTCCCTGTGCGCACACGGAATGGGACCGTTTCACCGGCACCAGGGAAATGAGATCCACTTTTATCCCTTTTTCGGCGATTTTCATAGTCGCCATTAAACCGGCCAAACCACCGCCCACCACAATAATTTTCGGCTTACTCAAGGGCTTCCCCTCCCCCATAATTATTCATTTAAAACCGGGCAATTACAGTTAGAATACTGATCCCGAGGACTCCTAAAGCTACAAAAACAACAGCGGAAAGCTTAAAAAAGAAGGCCTGTGCTTTATCTCCAATGGCTATCCCCCAGGAAATAAGAAAAGTAAACAAGCCATTGGCAAAATGAAAAATAGCGGAAAGCACGCCAATCCCATATAAAACAAAATATACCGGATGATGGAGATGGGCAACCAAGGTATCAATAATGGCTGCAGGTTCATGCTGCATAAATCTTAAAGTATATACATGCACCACTACAAAAATCAGTGTAATTACCGCTGTGATCCTCTGCAGGTAAAAGGCCCAATTGCGGAGATAATTAAATTCTAAAACATTATTTTTGGCCACAAATACAATCCAGAGCCCATAGACGGCATGGAATAAAATCGGTATGGCAATGATCAACAGCTCTGCCACCACGATCAACGGAATACTTTTCATCCCATGGATGGTAAATTGATAGTTGGCATAGCCGCCAAAAAAAACGGTACTGTTGATGGACAGGTGAACAATCAGAAAAATTCCCACAGGTATAATTCCTAACAATGAATGTACTTTCCGGATTAAAAAATTACTTTTGGCACGCAATCTTCTTTTCCCCCTTCACAAATAAAACGAACAACAAAATAAGATACCTCATTCTGGTATCTTATTTGACTACCATATTTATTATATCTTAATCAGTCGTAATACGCATCATGATTTTAGCGAATTCTGCTTCAAAGAATTGTACATGGAAAGAAAAGCGGCAGCATCTTCTGCTTGGGTTCCGGCAGACTCGCAGATAATGGTAGGGGTAAGACCCTTTTCCGCAATTACTTTGGCAAAGGGATAAAAATCCGGACCAAATTCTTTCTCTTTTAGCGTACAGTGTTTTTTTTCCCCCGCAGCGGTATATTCTACCGGAGCAAAGTGCACATGTAGATTTTTTACCGTTTCTTCTCCTAAAGCATGTGCTATCTTTTCCAGGACTTTGATAAAATGGGACTCATCCTTCAAACATCCGCCCCCTAAGGCATGAATATGACCAAAATCTACAGCAGGTATGATCTTCGGATGGAGTTTGCACAGTTCCAATACTTCGGCAACTGTTCCCAATTGATTGGCCTTTCCCATCGTCTCGGGGCAGAGAAAGCAGTCTTCTAGAAGTTCCTCGTCCAAATCTGATATTATTTTCTCCAATAAGGTAAGGGCGTTCTGTAAAGCATCTGTGCGCCCTAATTTTGCAGCGGCCCCGGGATGAAACACCACCCTGGTCGCTCCCATCCATTTTGCCGCAGAAAGGGATTTTATCAGATGTTGTTTGCTGCTTTCCTGAATTGCCGGGTCCGGGCTGGCTAAGTTAATGTAATACGGGGCATGAATGCTGAGGGCAATATGATAACGCGAGGCTTGCACCGCCAAGGCCTGAGAAAAGGTTCTATTAATCCTCACGCCTCGGGTGCATTGATATTCATAAGCATTTAGACTTCTCCCGTAGAGCCAGCGCGGAACATCCAGCGTTGTCTTGTAACCTTCCTCGTAAAATGAATCGGAATTACCTGCCGGACCAAATTTTATCATTACTAGAATCCTTTCTCGTTTAATTTTTCTGTATTTCTAAGTCCAGTACCCGAAAAAACAAATCTCTATTTATGTTGTCTCCCCAACTCCTTTATCATAACATTGAAAAATTATTTTTCAACAAATAAATGCACCACCTGAGGTGATGCATCTTCTTGATGATCAAAATATATTCACTACCCTACAAAGAAAATGGGCGGTTTATTTGTCTGGGGGCTTGCCGTTATGAATATACTGCAGCATATTTTTTGTTCCGCTGTGAAATCCCACGGCAGAAGAAGCAATCAGGATTCCCTGAATTAAGGCCTCGGGGAAATTCCCCGGGTACAGGTAAAAAAAGGCAAAGGATACACCTAGTACTGTAGCAACAAGCGGACTAAATTTTCGTGGTATCCCGGCCTGATTTCCTACCCAAACCAAAAACATTACAACACCGACGATCGGGACATTATTAATGATGTCACTCATGGGCACACCTCTTGGAATTTTTCCGTGAAAAAGTTTTCTGGTATATTTTATGCATTTCTCCTGGTACAAGTGTTCTTTCCTCACGATTTTCTACTGATTTCGCCATAAATATATCTTTCTAAATATCTTGTCTAAGAATAAAAAAAATTGTCTAATAATAGTAATCATTACTAGTTATGCACAATTTATTCCACATTTCCACAATTAAATTTATATTTAAAAAATCTCTTGAAAAATGGCTCTCTAAAAATACCAAACAAAAAAACCCACAATCATGCGGGTTTTCAACTGACATGGTATTCTGTTTTATTTGACCGGTGCAGATTTTAAGTCAATTCCTCTCTTTATCAAGGCTAAAGATTTACTGCTTTACGCCTGCTTGTATGAAATGGCTCTACCACGATATGATTATCCATAACAAAAGCAATTTCAGGATAACCTGCTTCTTCTTTATTTTCTGGAGAACGGCTTAATTTATCGGCAATGCCAATTTGTGTCGGACGTAATCTGTAGGCCATAACAAATGCCGTCTCATCACCGTGCACACCTGCATGAGCCAGGCCGCGAAAAGTCCCCATGACCACGATACTCCCTGTGGCTATTACCTGAGCGCCGGGGTTTACATCTCCTCTAATTACTGCATGCCCATTAATATAGATTTTTTGTCCCGAGCGCAAACTTCGGGAAATAAGTACCGCATTATCGACCGCAGTAAAATATTCCGTCTGATCGTTTACCTGGAATGAAGGGGCAGGCGCTCCTTTGTGGGATGTCCCTTTATTTTCCTGGCCTTTTATTAAGCCATTACTTAGGATGATTTCTTCAATAATTTTCACTTGTTGTTCATCCAGATCATTGTCCGGACTAATGATAAACTTAGCATCGGAGAAAAAACCTTTGGACTCTTGAAACTTTTCTTTCAATATATCCTGAATTTCTTTAAAAGACCCTTCTTTTGTATTAAAATAAAACACAAGCCCATTTCTTGTTCCTTTAATATTAATTAACTCTTTGGACATATTTACCCTCCCTCTGTGGTATATTTCGTCATTTTCCGATAATATCCTGCTCCCGAAGCTTGCTGTCAGGACGTTAATTTTATTGGCAAGCAGACGCGCACAAATCCCATAAAGGGTGGGAGGATAATTTTTCTTTTAGGAAGGAAGAATAGCTCGTATGATCATGATCAGTGCATGTTTGTTGGGGAAAAACTGCAAGTATTCCGGAGGGAATAATGAAAATCCCTGTTTAATTGACCTACTGAAAGACAAAAAAACGCTCCCTGTTTGCCCGGAAGAGTTGGGATCCCTTCCTACGCCGAGACCGCCGGCTGAAATAATCAAGGGCAATGGTTATGATGTGCTCCATGGTCTTGCAAGAATCTGCACGAAAGACGGCGGAGATGTCACGGAGAGTTTCCTCAAAGGCGCAGAGGCAGTAAAAAAATTAGCCCAATCTCATCCCATTAACTTAGCCATCATGAAGGAAAGAAGCCCCTCCTGTGGGGTGTGTAAAATATACGATGGAACTTTTTCGGGAAAAACGATTCCGGGTTTGGGTGTGTGCACTGCCCTATTAAAGGATCTGGGTATCACCGTAATTAGTGAAGAGTCTCCCCTTTCTCCTGAGATATTAACATTAATCAAGGAAAGCGAATCATCCTATCCTTTTATTAACGGGTTTTCCTAAAAAATTTAGTTCATGATGGTTGACTTCATGCGAAATAATTTATATAATAGTGTTTGCAGCGCAGGGGTATAGCTCAATTGGTAGAGTAGTGGACTCCAAATCCATTGGTTGAGGGTTCAAGTCCTTCTGCCCCTGCCAAATTTAAAATCTTAAATCTCACAAGTAATTGTGGGATTTTTTATTTTCTATTACCAATTACAATAATTTGTACAAATCCATTCACAAATCAGAATTTAAAGGAACAGCACGGTTTTGCTTATATTTACAACAAAATGTAAGGCTACCCTCGTATCTTTATGGGGTATTTTCCCTAATTTCACTTAAGGTTTACAAATACCACAAGGTTCATACCCGGCTTTAAGAGCTTCTTCCCGTATCTGAAACCAAATCCGGTTTTCGGGCAAAATCTTTTGAGCAGAAGAACAATCCGGGACATGAAACTTTTTGGTATTCATGTTTCCTAAGTATTTACCACTCGAGGCAGGAACACCCGGAGTAATAGCAGTTCCATCAGCGTTATTTCCGGAAATTCTATCTGGATCTTCGTTAACCGAATAAGTATTTCCATCCGTAGAAACTACAATGGTTCCACTCACATCCGTTCGATAAATACTGACCCCCATATCCGTAAGCCTTGCTAACGTCTCTTGATGCGGATGACCATATGTATTATCTTTGCCCACAGAAATCACAGCCACTTTTGGATTAACCTTTTTCAGAAATGCCTCTGAACTGGATGTATTGCTTCCATGATGACCTACTTTTAAAATGTCAGCTTGGATATCTTTTTCTAATATCTTGGACTCTACATCTGATTCCATATCACCTGTGAAAAGAAACTCCACATTATGATAATCAAGCTTGGTTAAAACAGAATTATCATTAACATTCTCATATCCGTCCCCTGTTTCCAAAATATCAAAACGGATGCCATTTCCTAAATCAAAAGTCATATCCTGATCTTGAAGATATTCTGTTTTTTCTTCTTCAACTGCATGCCAATAATCTGTATAGGTTCGGGTTGTTTCCTCTTCCCCACTATCAATAACCTCTTCAATATCAAAAGCCTTCAAAACATCATCTAGCCCGCCAATATGATCTTCATGAGGATGAGTTGCAATCATCAGCTCAATGTCATCTAATCCTTGGCCTTTTAGATAATTTACAATTGTAGATCCATCTTCATTATTTCCGGCATCAATCAGAATATCATAATGGTTGGGGGCTTGAATATAAATACTGTCCGCTTGCCCCACATCAATAAAATGAACTTTAATTGTCGGAATTTGCGATAATTGGGTTGATGTGATTGATATTGTTGCAGTCTGAGCATTGTATCCTACCTGATCGCCTAATGCCTCCCCCACAAATCGTAACGGAATAAAGGTATTTCCATTAATGATTTTTCCGGGAAAGGAAAGACTTACATCGTTTCCATTAACCGTTGCCATCTTTTGGTTTATGGTCAATGAAACAACGGTATCATCCCGTTTGCCAATAACAGTTTTAGTACTACCATTCCATTCAACTTGTGCTCCCAATGCTTCAAAGAATGGTCTCATAGGAACAAGGGTACTGCCATTTTGGACAATAGG
Organism: Candidatus Formimonas warabiya; assembly: GCF_002777255.1. Taxonomy (GTDB): domain Bacteria; phylum Bacillota; class Dehalobacteriia; order Dehalobacteriales; family Dehalobacteriaceae; genus Formimonas; species Formimonas warabiya. The sequence continues at coordinate 1,173,821 of NZ_CP017634.1, forward strand.
GGAAGGAGAAAATTGTTTTTCCTGTCCGTTAATAAGCACCTTAATCTCACCTGAAGCAAAAGAAAAAGGACCTAAAATAAATAGGAAAATTACTCCAGAAAAGAATACTTTTAACCAATGATTCTGAATATATCTCACATGATCACCTGCTTTTTTCTATAATAATATTGTTTCGGCAGAAAAAAGGAAAGTCCTCCCAAACCTTTCGTGCCGCAATTTGAAAGCCAAAATTAAAAACAACCTCTGGATTAGAGGTTGTTTCCTTTTCCCTTTTCTCAGGATCAAATCATCCCTTCGTTTACTCCGATTCTGAAAAATTATTGAAGTGTTCAACAGTTCCTCTGTTACCTGGTGTTTTTTGCAAAAAGAAAATTATATTTCGCCGCATGTTTTATTTCATCCGTAATGATTTCCGTAATCATATTTATTTGGTGCCGCTCAGACAACCCGAAAAAAATTTGACGGTATCTTTCTACGGCACCCAATTCTCCAAATAAGGCTTTTTCAATTCCGTCCAAATAACTTTTGGGAGGAGTAAAACTTTCTATGTTTTCTCCTGGCGGAAGGGTAACACCCGTAAGCTCGCAGTATAACTGGCGGAACATCTGGTTATGCTTTTTCTCGTCGTCACGGATACTGGCAATGATCGTTTTATCTTTCTGAGTTGGTGCCACACTGATGAGATAGTCATAAAACATTTCATCCTCTTTTTCCCCGTTAACCGCATCTTTAATCAAGGAAAGAGATTTGTTTAGCGCATTTTCCGGGTAATACGTTTGGTTAGGAAAAAAGTTACACGCGCCGACCCCACCGCTTACTGAGGATCGCCAAAAATGATACTGGCCCATGCTGATCGGACAATAACCAAACACAATCAGGACCTCCTTTTTCTTATCTATTAATTAGATATGCAGAGGCCCTGTTTTGTGCAACAAAACTGCTTATTTTTTCTTCTTATCGGCCTTACCTTTTAGCTTATCGCTGTTCGGCAGTTGAAGAATGTTTCCCGCTAAAACTGTATCGGTTAGGCTCCTTCCATGCATCCTGGTTTCATAACCGTTATAATCGTTTATTGAGATTCTGTCCTGCTATCCTTATTTGATCGGCGAAGTCCCTCATACGTTTCTGCTTTCTTAGGGAGTTGTGGTCCGTGTGCTCATACTTCCAGCAATCACTGCTAAATCCTTTGTGAAATTAGTAATTGGTTTTCCTCCGGCAATCTCGTCATGAATTCTTTTCAAACGGCTGACCATTCTTGGGTCTGAGGTAACGTATACCGTGTTAATCAAAGGTTCAGTGGACATAACCTTAGAGGAAACTGCAGGTTCCGTTGTTTCCTTTTTTGCTCCGGGTTCTAGAGTTAAACCAATGTATGCCGTATTTTTCGTTACAACGACCGTACATTTTTTTACATCAGGTAAAGCATCCACTTTTTGAGTAATCAGTTTAGCCCTGGACAGGTCCATTGATCTTCCTGAGGCTGTCTTTCGAGGTGCAGGTACCTGAGGGCCTGAAGGAGTTGGCGCCGGAGCTATTTTTCGGGCCGGAGCCGGTACAATAGATTTTTCTGGGGTGGGCACGGGTTTTTGGGCCGGAGCACATCCCACAGCGATGACGGATACAAATAAAAAAATCCCTAGCAAAACACAGGTTAATATTTTCCGATTCATTCTAACCACTCCTTAAAGTTTTTATTAGTACTATGGAATGTCACAAAAAAAATCCTGGTGTTTTATTGGGGATATTTACTTCCTTTGAAAATGGTTCCAAATCATGCTTTTTACCCAACGGAATGACCGCTGCTGAATTGACTATTGTTAAACGGAATAAGTAGAAAACATTATTGGAACAATAAGGTAGCTGGTCAGTGTTAAATTGCCAAAAAAGTAGCTTTTTCATGAGCGGCACTGGCCTTGCATTGTTACTCTGTTGCGAGAGGGAAAAAGGGCCCTTTTGGCTGAGGGCCTTTTGAAGGATATGCGCATGGCAACAAATATGTCTCCCGGGATACAAAAGAATCGCCTTGTTTCCTTGGATGCGCTACGCGGATTCGACATGTTTTGGATTGTGGGCGCCCGGGCAATTGCCGGCGGTATGGCCAGCCTGAATTTGCCGGGGGCATCTGTGGTGGCCGGACAGCTATCGCATACAAAGTGGAATGGGTTTTCCTTTTACGATCTCATCTTTCCCCTGTTCATTTTCATGACAGGGGTTTCCCTCGCTCTATCATTAAAAAAGAGAAAGGGGCGCGGCGATGGTAAGGGAACCATGATGAAACACATCCTTAAACGGACCATCATTCTCTTCGCATTGGGAATCGTATATAACTTGGATTTTAGATCCTATCCTGATTTTGACGCTATTCGCATCATGGGGGTCCTGCAACGGATTGCCCTTTGTTATTTTTTTGCCTCATTCATTACTATTTATAACAAAACACGCACCCAGGCGGTAATTATACCGATAATTTTAATTGGATACTGGGCAATAATGCGCTTCGTGCCGGTACCTGGTTTTGGTGCAGGAATTTGGACGGAACAAGGTAACCTGGAGCATTATGTGGACATCCTTTTATTACCTGGCCGTCTTTACCATGGTAGCTGGGATCCGGAGGGCATTTTGAGCACCCTGCCTGCCGTGGCAACATGCCTTTTGGGGGTAATGGCCGGGCACTTGCTCCAGGTTAGGGAATGGAAAGGAAAACCGGTTAACCCCCTACACCGGGTGCAGGTAATGGTTTTTTCCGGCATCGCACTGACCATGATTGGTCTTTTAATGGACCCTATCTTCCCCATCAACAAAAACCTCTGGTCAAGTTCATTTGTCCTCTTCACCGCAGGTCTTTCAGCTATTCTATTGGCTGTATTTCACTGGCTCATCGATTTACGCGGCTATAGGCAATGGGCCTTTCCCTTTGTTGTAATTGGTGTGAACTCCATCTTCATTTATTTGGCAGCCAGGTTTATACCCTTTGACAGGATTGCCCGCTGGTTGACGGCAGGAACACAAACTTTTTGGGGTCAAAGTTTGGATTTAGTCACGGCTTTGATACAACTTTTCTTGGAATGGTTATTATTGTTCTTCCTTTACAAGCGAAAGATTTATATTAAAATTTAACCTGACTAACTTGGCGTAAGTCTCCCGCATAATTGGGGACATTCCTTGAAGAGGTGTGTCCCCTGGCCGCTAACGGCGGGAGTCCAACGCCAACTAAGTCATGCATTTGCAGTTCTAAAATTCAGATGGAGTAAAAGGATCTCCATCTGAATTAAGAACTTGCTTCAATCACTTTCCTGGATGCATCGGAAAATGCGTCCAGCCGATTGTGAATATAAAAAAATAAGCATCATCTTTTACCGGAAAATAAGGCTTTGAAGATAAATCTTCAAAGCCTTATTTTAATCCTTTTTCAATTACTTCGGGCATGGGATCATAATAACTTTTGCCCATTTTCTTTACTTCAATTTTCCCGTCGGGGTATTTAATGGTGATAAAAGAACGGATAATTAGGCCATTTTGCCCTGGAATCACCACTTTCTCAGATCCTTTAGGCAGATTCTTATTGTATTTATATATTTTCCAATACAGAATTTTTTTTATCGTCTGATGCTGCCAGGTAACTTCAGGGGAAATTTTTCTCCCGTAGAAAGCAATAAAAAGGGTATGGTCGACCATTTCCGCCCAGATTAGGACGGGACCACCGCTATTATTTAGGAACCGAAAATCTTTTACCCCATAACACACAGTAGCGTCTTGTCCCGGAGGAACATAAGGAACTGTCATACCATGATGATGCCGTTCAATCACCGGGAGATTACTCAAAATGACTAAATTATACAAAACGGAAGCGATCTTACATACTCCTCCCCCTACTGATGTAACAACCTTCATCCCTTTGTACATCGGACCCGATTGATAGCCCTGATTGCTGGTATATGGGCCTAGTTTTTTATTTTGAGAGAAAACGGCCCCATCTTGAATGACTGTCCCGGCTAATTTTTTTGCCGCAATATTAACATTAAATATTTCCCCAGGTAGTGGATCTACCAGGGTCGCCTGATATTTCGCCATTAAAATGAAGGTGCCATTTTGCTTAATCGCTTTCTGAAACTCTTGATCAGTACTCCATGGCAAGGGTTCGCTATACAATTTCCCCAGAATCCAGTATTGCGGCGGGTATTCATTAAGACTAAAATTCAGATCGGCACATAATTGTACAGGGGAAAGCAAAATTAAAACAATCATTATGGCGAAAAAAAAGCATCCGGGTTTTACGATTATTCTCATAAAACGCTCCTGCGTTAATTTTATTAACTATTTTTCCTCACCGCTATGGGATTAAAACGTGTAATATTTTACATTTTTCTCCCCTTATTTTTAGATAAGTTTTTCCTTTTTAAGACGTAAGGATTTAGTTTTTAAATAAGTTTTAAAAAATGGTATGCTCCGCTTGTTCTGGAATAGAAATAAAATAATGTTTCAAATATGTAGAGGTGTATTATCTTTGTTTACTTTTTTGCTGGCTTTAATTAGTGCGATCTGTTGGGGAATTGCTCCTGCCTTCGGCAAAATAGGTTTAAGAGGGATTCATCCCATGGATGGGCTGGCAGCAAGAACGCTGATTACGGTATTTTTAGTTGGTACTTGGGCCAGTTTTAGTGGAAGTATCTGGCGCATTCCGACGATATCGGCACGCGCTTGGTGGTTTCTCGCATTAGAAGCCTTTTTTGCCACCTTTGCCGGAGATTTGGCCTATTACGCCGCGATAAAATGGGGTAATATCGGTGAAACAGCTATTATTCTTTCTGTTTCACCGTTAATCACCCTTTGGATCGGCTGGTGGTTTATGGGAGAAAACATGTCATTCACAAAAATTGTGGGAGCCCTTTGCGTTATTGTTGGGCTGATACTGATAGGTTATAATTCGGATCTACGCTAAAAATATTTCTCGGACCATACGTGTATTTCCTGGTCTACGATCAAGAAAATTATTCATTTTAAATTACTGAGAGAGTCTTTGTATCATCATCCGGGGAGGTAATGGCCACAAAACCCTTGTGCCTCGAGAATAGGGAAGAATTTATCATGCATATTTAAAATATTTGTAGCTACCCCGTGTTTTTGTTAAAAGAGAAGAGATACTAAATATGAGTTTTCCGCACCGGAGGAAGATATTAATTAACTTTTTAGGGTGGAATTATGACATGAGGAAAATGAATATTTATCTTTTCTTGGCATTGGGTTTTGTAATCATTTTTTTTATCGGGCTCCTCTGGTACAGCCAGGGAGTTGTTATTTTACATTATCATGCCGTCAACAATGACCAGGCGTCAGAAGAACTGATCAGAGTTACCCCGGAAGATTTTGACTGGCAAATGAACCATTTAAAAAAATGGGGATATCATGTGGTTTCCCTGCAGCAAGCGGTAAAGTACTTAAAGGACGGCAAGCCGTTGCCCAGAAAGGCCGTAGCGATAACCTTCGATGATGGGTATGAAGACAATTTTGGGGAGGCCTTTCCCCTGCTGAGAAAATACGCTTACCCAGCAACAATTTTTATGGTAACCGGGCAGGTGGGGGGACAAAATTCTTGGGATAAGGGGCGTGTGCCGCGGAAAAAGATGCTTAATTGGGATCAAATAAAATGGATGGAAACAAACGGTATTTCTTTTCAGGCCCACACCGTTCATCATCTCAATCTAACCAAGATCCCCGTTAAACAGGTGCAATATGAAATATCCGCCTCTCAGGACGCATTGGAAAGACATTTAACGAATCACGTGAATTTTTTGGCCTATCCCTACGGAAGCATCAATCCTGACGTCGTTCAAATAGCTAAAAAAGAATTTGAGGCAGCCTTTTCTAGCTCCCCGGGAGCGGCTGTTTACGGTAATACTGATTTATTTAAAATCCGCCGGATGTCTGTAAAAGAAATGCATAGCGGTGCCTGGGGACACTGGCTGTTTGTGATGGAACTAAGACTGAGTTGGTTAATTGCGCTGATCGAAGACTTTAAAATTTCTTTGGGTAATATAAGTTATAGCATTCAGAGTAATTTTAACAACTGCTTGATGCCTTTTTCACTTGATCAAACTTTATTCGGGCGAGTTCAGGATAAAAGATGGTAAATTAATGTGTTCTTCCCTCCAATTCCCGAAGGCCGGTAAAATAACAATATGTTAAAATAAGTGTTGTTCTTCCGGACAAATAAGCACAAACGTTAAGGAGGGAAGTTGTATGGTACAGAAATTACGGAAGCCATTATTGGGATCCTTGGTTCTGCTGGGAACGGTTTTTTTAGTTTGGGGCTTTTTTTCCTTTGACCTTAAGCCCACCCCGGTCGCGGCAGCAGATTCCTATCCGTATACGGTGCAGAACGGGGATTCTTTGTATCTGATTGCCCGAAATAACGGTATTTCTGTGGCGGATTTAAAACGGGCGAACAATTTGCAGACTGATCAAGTCCGCCCAGGTCAGGTATTGGACATTCCGAAAGGAAGCGGAGGACAAGCACCGGCTAGCACAGGAACGTCCTTGGCACAAATACTCCGGGAAAAACCTGAAGCGAAGTCTCAATTAACCATTTTGGTCGATAAATCGGACCACACATTATCGATTTTATCCGGCGGCGTACCGTTAAAATCATATCATATAGAACTGGGAGATAGTGGCACGGGAGATAAAGCAGTGGCCGGAGACCATAAAACACCGGAAGGGACCTTCTATATTTGTGAAAAATCGGTATTAAATCCCGCCGATCCTTATTTAGGTTCCAGATGGATGAGACTCAGCTACCCCAATATTGAGGATGCTGACCGGGGGTTGAATCAAGGTTTAATTAATCAAGGGACCTATGATCAAATTGTTACAGCATTTAATAGCAGACAGGTTCCTCCCCAGCGTACCGGCTTAGGAGGCGGGGTCGGCATTCACGGCGGAAGTACACCTGCTTTAGGAAAAGACTGGACCTGGGGCTGTGTAGGGCTGAACAACCGGGATGTGGAGGATTTTTACGATTATGTTGGAGTTGGAACGCCGGTTACGATCCGGAAATAAACTGTAATCAAATCAAGGAAAAGGTAGATGATTCATTTCATCTGCCTTTCCTGTTTGAAAGGCTGTGCACCCCGCAACCCAGGACCTAAAGGACGATCCAAAAATTTTTTACCCCTCACCTTTCAGTATTCTTTCACTCAATACTCCCCTATTTCCTAAGGAACCGGAAGAAATGTTAAAACATATTCGTAAATGTGATCCGGAGAAGTTAAATATTTGATTGTCCCGGCCGCGATTTTTTCCGCGATGAGATCCAAGTAAGCAGGGTCTTTTAATTTTTCCCGCTCAGACGGATTGCTTAAATAACCGATTTCTATCAGCGCGGCAGGAGTTTTTGCCTTGCAGAGCAGATAACACATACTGATCTTCGATATCCTTTTTTTCATTTCCGGTATATTTCTTAATTCTTCCTGGATGTAAGAAGCCAGTATTTTCCCTTTTAGGGATTTGGGATGATAAAACACTTCCGCCCCGGCGTAGGAGGCTTTTTTGCTCTTGTTCACATGCACAGTGAGTAATATTTGCGCATGATTACTATCGACCATCTCAATACGCTCATCTAAATCGTAGCGTTTTGCTTCCCGTCCGTGAAGGCCTTTAATGGCATGATTGTAATCGCCCTCCCTAGTGAGAATTACAAGAATTCCTTTACTCTCCAGGTGTTCTTTTAATTTTTCACAGAGGGCAAGATTGATATTCTTTTCCATAATATTACCAAATGTCGCGCCCGGATCATAGCCCCCATGTCCAGGATCAACAGCAACAATGATTGGATAGGGAATGGCAGGATCATCCGAAGCACTGCAGAGTCTAGCTGGTAAAATAACAAAGAAACTAATGAAAATAGTTAGAAAAACAGATCCTGTTTTCATATATTTTTCTTTCACGCCCCTTTTGCTCTAATTCTGAAGAATGGGCATCCTCCTCGTTTTTCTTTGATGCCTTGGATAAAGGCCGGATTTAGAGAAAATAACTTTTTTACCGGCTGCTTATTCATTTTAATTAGTATTCTCGAAACTCTTAGGAAAAAATTCATGAGGCTATAGCTAAGAGGATCGGAGATGTATTCCCAGCCTGCCTGAAAGAAAGGGTACTAGAGAGGCGACAAACAATGGACAGCTAAATAAGGGCCGGTTAAGGTTCTTCTTCCGTTGTGGGAAGGAACAATAAAAGGTTGAGAAAATTCCCAACCTCGTTTTGTGTGAAAAATTTATATTTAATACCAGAGCAGGAGCCCGGCAAAAACGCTGGCACAGCTTTTAACCTTTTGCTCTGCGGCGGCAATTTTTATCTCCCGCAGAGGAATACCCCTAAAAGAAGAGGCTTCCATCACCATATTTTTGATCTGCTTTTCTATTTCATCTTTGGGATAGTGTCCGGAGTGTTCCATGATCACGCCGAAAGTGTCCTCTTCCGGTATTCCCACTGCTACGGCTGCGGTTATAATTTCTCCCGGCTTTGAGCTTGATATGGCCCCAAAAGCAGTTGGCACGATGGAACCGGGCGGTATGGAAAGATTCGGGTCATACTGGGCTTGAGGCGGAAGAATGCTGGATACCTTAATCAGATTGAGATTTCCTGCGCCGGCATTTAATAAAGCGCTGTCAAAGGCGGTCAATGGCGTGTTGCCTTCGCCGGAACCCGCAACCAAGGTAAATCTTTTAGGTGTGGGCAACATTTTTCATTCCCCCAATTATTTTGTATTTCTCGGTTAGATTAGAATATTCATCACCCGGTCATATCGTTAATCTTTTATTTTTTGCTGTATCTTTTATTTTCTCACCGTCACTTCTGACTACCTGCCGGATTATCGCTCCCCTCCTTTATTGCCCTATTTCATTATGTCAAGGGACCTGTCCCCCTGACATTCTAAGACCAAACAGGGCCAAACAACTTAACAGTTTCCACCAGGGACTGGATATTTTTCAGAGGGGTCTTGATCGGAATGCCGCAGGAAGGAAGCAAAACCGTGGCCCCTTGATTAAGTAATTTTCGGGCGACGAGCCGGATCTCTTCCGGAGTCCCCTGTTCAAGAAAATCACTAGGAATACTGCCGATCAACGCCTTATGAGAACCGGTCACCGCACTGGGAGCCGGACTATAGCTTATCGCGTCACTGTGTAAAAGATTTAATTCCTCCCATTCAGCGGATGACCACCCACTAAAATGGATCAGGGTGCCGGTGGCAGTAAAGCCTTTGACAGCATCAATAATCGCGTTTACATAGGGTATGGTATATTCCTTAAACAACCGGGGATGCCCATTTTTTTCTTTTAAGTGGAAATCAGAAATGGCCAAGACATCTGCCCCTGCCTTCAATTGGCCCAACCCAAACTGAATCAGGTTCTCTGTAAGAAACTTCATAAATGCATGAGCCTCCTTAGGCTTTCTGATAAAATCATCGTAAACCTTTTCAGATTTCATGAGCAGCGTGGCTAGACTTAACGGACTAACTAGGTTGCCGATGATGGGCACCACATTTGGCCATCTATTTTTAAGGATTCTCATGGCATCCAATACCACCTTAACCCTTCCTTGGCGCAAATTCAGAGGATTTAGTTTTTCCCAATCTTCAATGAAGTCAATGGGGCCGGCGATTATTTCAGGACGGAACAGCTTCGTCTCCAGGTGCACAGTAGCCCCCATGGCCTCTGCCTCTATTGTCCCACAAAGGGGTAATCCAAAATTGTCCACTTCCCCATACCGATACATACTGGCGGCAAGAGTTGCCATCACCTCCGGATTCGTATGCGCTTCAGACAATGAGTAGCCGGCTAAATCCATTACTTCTTCCACCAGCATATTCATGGGGCCGCCAAGGCAAATGAAGGAAGCACGATCCACGGACTTTTTTTTCAAGCCACATTTAAGACGCTCCTTGGGAGTAAGCACGATAGCACCTTCTATCCTCTGATTTTCTCTAAGATTCCAAAAAAATGATTAGAGAATTCGGCTTACGCTAAGCTTTTAACGATGCGCAAGCCTTCGTTGCACTTATACTTTCAAGCTTTTCAAGCTTATAAATTCTAAAAGTAAAAAAGAAAGTGACTGCCCACCTAAAGTCGACAGGCAGTCACTTCCCTATTAAGCTTTCGCCATAAGATTGTCCTTTGCCCGCTCAACAATTGCCTTGATTTTTTTCTGAACCGTTTCCGGTAGTGGGTCCGGCTGATAGTTCAGAATGATGTCTTTCACCTTTTCGTTGGCAGCCTGGGTCAAACTCTTCCCTCCCGCTGCTTGCCAGGAATCAAAACTCTGGCGCTTCATCAGACCGGGTTTCCAAATCTCTTGCCCGGAAAATTGGGCAGTATGGTCCTTTTCTCTAAAACTGCCCCCGGGGCCAACTTGATCAATCAGATCAACGGCTAACCTTTCATCATCAAATTTAATTCCCTTGACCAGCCTTCTAGCCATGCCGATCATATCGTCGGCCATGGTCAAAAGCTCCAAACTGGCGGTACTTCCGTATTCCACATAGCCCACATCATGGTTTAAGTTGGGCCCGGATAGGGCAGTCATGGTAATGGAAAGCGCCCCTTCTAGCCCTGCCTGTTCATCGGGAATACAAGAGTCCGAGCACCCGGCGGTACCAAACATGGGCAGCCTTAAATAGTGGGCCATATCGGCGAGAGCCGACATGAGCAGGTTAAATTCAGGTGAACCATATGAGAATATGGTTGTGGCCATATCCATCACGGTAAATACACCACCCATAATAAATGGAGCCCCTTCTCGGGTGCATTGATTTAAGACCAACCCACTCAAACTTTCCGAAATTCCTTGCACCAAAACTCCCGCCATCGTAGCAGGAACCGTGCCTCCCGCCATGACGCATGGCGTATACACTACAGGAAGCGCCTTTTTCGCCGCCAAAATCAATTTTGAGGCCGCTTCCCAAGCATGCTGCAGGGGTGAAATCGGTTCTGCATACAAGGTCATAAAGGGATTCTGGCGCAATGCTTCTTCCCCGCCGGCAATAATTTCGCACATTTCAATAATATCGGCAAAACCGTATATGTCATGGGCTGTGGTCACAATTGGCTTGCCTGTATTTAAGACCTGCACCTCGAATTGGTATCTGTCCGATATTAAAAGAGGCACATTCTGCACAATACCAAGTGACATGACAAAATCAATATTGGGTAGTGCATCAATTACTTTGCATGCCCATCCCACCGACTCTACCGTAGACCGTTTCCTTTCCCCGGTAAAAGGATCGATATAAAAGGGCGTGTCGGAGCCGGTGCCAAAATAGGCGTTGTTCCCTTCTAAGAGGACATCCCGGGAGCCGGTGCGGCTGTTGCATAAAGTAACCCGGTGGGGTACGGATGCCAAAGCACGGTCTACCAAATAAGAGGGAATTCTTACCCGGTTGCCGTCTACAAAACAACCTGCTTTTTTCAAAATTTCCAGAGCTTCGTCGTCATAATAGGTTACTCCTGTACGTTCCAGCACCTCCTGGGCAGCCAGATAGATTTCCCCGCATTGGCCGGGAGAGAGAATACTAAACAACGTACTGGCATTAGCCTTGTAATTGCTTCTGGTTTTCATGCAAATCTCTCCTTTCTTACTCTCAATCCTTAGCTTAAAAGCTTTTTGCACAGATCCACCGCAGAAGCGGCATCAGGAGCAAACCCGTCTGCTCCCACCTCGTCCGCAAAATCCTGAGAAATAGGGGCGCCACCTACGATTACTTTGACCTGATCTTTTAAGCCTTCTTCTTTCAATAACTCAATGGTGTCTTTCATATGCAGCATGGTCGTGGTAAGCAAAGCGGACATGGCTAAAATATCCGGATGATGCGCCTTGATCGCTGCCACAAACTGCTCCGGAGAAATATCGATTCCCATGTTCACCACGGTAAATCCGCCGCTCTCCAGCATCATGCCCACCAGGTTTTTCCCAATGTCATGCAGGTCTCCTTTTACGGTGCCCAAGAGAACTTTCCCAACAGAGGGCATGTCGGTATCGGCAATAAAAGGCTTTACTATTTCGATTCCGGAACCCATGGCTTTTGCCGCCATTAAAACTTCCGGCACAAACATTTCGCCATTTTTAAAACGGGCACCGACAACGCTCATTCCGGCAATTAAACCCTGATTAATAATATCCAAAGGGGCACTGCCTTCATCAACAAGGGCCTGGGTAAGCTCTTTTACTTTTATCATGTTACCTGCGATGACCCATTTGGACAGTTCTTCAAAATTTGCCATTCATTTTGCCTCCTTTTCTATTCCACTAATCTTTGTATTCAATCTTGCTCAGAATTTCGTTAATTTTGGCCAGTGTATCTTGGCTCAGAGGTTCCGGCTGATGGTTGTTCAGAATTCCCCGGGTTTTTTCGTTTACCCGTTGGGCCAAGGTCTTCTTTCCGGCCCCAGTCCAATCGTCATAACGATTTCTGTTTATAATCGTAGGCCACCATGTTTGACTGCGAAAATTCAAAATGGTATGTTCCGATCCTAAAAAATGTCCTCCCGGCCCTACTTCATCAATCACGTCTACTGCCATGGTGTCGTCATCTACAGGAATCCCTTTGAGAATTCTCTTCACCATACCGATTATTTCGTCATTCATCACCAGTAAATCTAAGGAAGCAGTATTGCCCGATTCCATCACATTGCAGCCTTGAATGAGATTAGCCCCGCTTAAACCGCTGGATAAGACGGAAAAAGCGGTTTCCACGCTTCCTTGCGCATCTAAAACAGGGGAATCCGTACATCCTCCCATCGAAAAGTTGGGTATCTGCAGATAGCGGCATACATCCACGAAAGCAGATGACAGCAAGCCATGCTCGGGAGCCCCGCAAGACTGGCTGCCGTTGTCCAAGTCCAGAGCAGATAGTAAGCCGCCCATCATGAAAGGCGCTCCGCATCCTGCCAATTGATTGGCCACAAGACCTACCAAACTATCGGCCAAGGCCATTACAAGGGCTCCGGCCATCGTTACAGGCAGCCCGTCACCGGCAAAAGCCCGGGTGGAATAAATTACCGGAAGCCTCTTCTTACCGGCAAAAATAACCTGATCAAGGGCTGCCGCAGAGCCTCTTAAAGGAGAATCCGATTCCACCTGGAAAATAAAGAAAGGTTTCCTTTCCACCGCCTCAACACTGCCTGCCACAGCAACAGCCAGGTTAACAATATCCCTGCACTGATCCACACTTGAAGCCTTTTGAACAATCGGCTTTGTGGTATTCTTTACTAAGTCTGCAAAAGCACAGGCTCCCTTTCCCGCCACAAAATCAATGTTGGGCAAAGCATCACACACAGTAGCAGTATGTTCATGATCCTCTCTTTGGAAGGCCCTCCTTTCACCGGTAAGGATATCAAAGACATAATTTTGGCCTGAACCGGGCCCAAAATACACATTCTGGGCTTCTAGAAACAAGGCGCGCTCACCTTTCCGGTTGCTGATCACGATCCGGGAAGGGACATTTTTCACTGCCCTCTCTACTACACTGGAAGGAAAATGCACCCTCTCTCCCTCAGCCCAGCACCCGCCGTTTTTGAATAATCCCAAACCTTCTTTACTCAATATGTCTGCGCCCGTTCTCTCTAAAACCTCTAAGGCACTCAGGTATACGTCTTCACATTGGTCACCGCTTAACACCTTAAACTGAGGTGTTTGGTTTACTTTAAAATTAGATCTGACATATAAACTCTTTTTCGTCACTTATCGTCTCTCCTTTCTTACCCGCTCTCTGAATTCCCATAATTTTTTTGCACCACAACTCCAGAACTAAATTTCTGCAAAATTGAATCTGAAAGATTTTCACCTCCTCTTGCTTCTGTTTTTTTCCTTATCCCTTCAGGCCTTTTTGCGCTCGGCAATGATGTCGAATACTTCTTGTATTCTTTAAGAATACTTGATGTTTTTTATTTGGTTTATTTCTCCATAATTTCAAAAATTCCTGCCGAATTTCTGAACATTCAAACATTTATTGATAAATCTTTTTTAATAAATTTTTTCTATTGTTCATATCGAACATCTTTATTATTGTATTCCATTAATGGGTCTGCCATCATTCTCCCACCTCATAGAAAAGGCTCTAAACCTTGATATTCTAAGGTTTAAAGCCTTTTCTATGAATTACTCTGAATTTACCCTTCTCTGCCTCAGCTCTTCCGCCACCTTTGTATTTTCCCCATGAATTTTATTAGCTTATCCCTTTTGTCACCGCTACCATTGTTCGCACATTTATTAAAGGAGTATTGGTAGGAAGCCCGCAAGCAGGTGCCACTATATCCGCCCCCTTGGCCATGGCAAAGCGCACCAGGCTGGCAACCTTCTCCGGTGGCATGGTACCCAAAGCAAAGGTATTCACATTGCCCATAACCGCCTTTTCCGGGATATATTCCTTAATCTCCTCTATGGGTACAATAGAATCGAAGCTGAATACATCACAATGGAGCTCCGGGATCATGCGATAAACAGTCTTCAGGTCGCCACAAATATGAACAATTTTTACGGGAACCTCTAAGGCGTCCAGAATTTCATTGACATATTTTACGGAATAGTCCCGAAATCTTTTCGGGCCCAAGATTTCACCTGTGCCGCTGGGCTCGGAAATACAAATAGCATCGGCTCCCGCCTCTATTTGGGCCTTGCCGAAAATAATTAGATTCTCTACGATAAAGTCCATCAGCTTTTCCGCCACCAAGGGCTTTTTTTGATACTCTTTGAGCAGAACAGACATATCCACTAAGGTTCCGGCAGTGCTGACCGGCCCGGTGAGGTTGCCAATGATGGGCACATCGGTATTTTTTGCTTTTAAAATTCTAATCGCATCAAGAACCACTTTTGCTCTTCCGGAATTTATCGCCAAGGGTTTCAATAGCTCCACCTGGGCTGAAGATGTCAAAGGAGAATCGACGACATGAGGCTCATAAAGTAAATTCCCCATGTTTACCTGGGCGCCCATCCCCTCAGCCTCCACCGTCATACAGAAAGGCACGCCGTAGTTTTCAAAGCCGCCGGCTTCATTTAGGGCATAGGTGAGACCTGCCATTTTTTCGGGATCGAGATGTGCTTCCGGCCAAAGGCATTTTGATGCTACCATAATGTCTTGGAACATCATATTCATCATACCGCCGGGACAAATACAGGGTGGTTTATCCGCTTGTTGTTTTTTTGCCACCGCAAAAAGCCTTTCCTTCGGGGTAAAAGCATGCATTTTTAAGCCCCCAATACCACTGTCCCGGCTCCCATAAGCCTGTCAACCACCTTCACGGCATCGACAGCATTGGCAGAATAACCGTCGGCACCAATTTTTTGGGCAAAAGCCAGTGAAATGGGCGCACCGCCGATAATGACCTTAATCCGCTCTCTGATACCTGCCCCTTTCAGCAATTCAATCACTTCACCCATCCCCGGCATCGTAGTAGACATTAAAGTTGACATGGCAATTACGTCTGCCTTTACCTCTTTCGCTTTATCTACGAAACGCTGCAAGGGAACATCTCGTCCTAAATCATAGGTCTCATAGCCTGCTGCTTCCAACATAATTCTTACCAGGTTTTTACCAATATCATGGGTATCTCCTTCTACCACACCAATGACCACTTTGTGTTTCTTTCCGCTGTCAGCTTGTTCCAAGTGAGGGCGTAAAACATCCAAGCCGTTGTACATTACGTCCGCACAAACCAAAAGCTCGGGAATAAAATATTCTTGCTGCTCATATAAATCAGCGGCTTTTTCCATACCGTCTACCAAGCCTTTTAAAATTCCCTCCAAAGCCGGATAACCGGCTGCGACATATTCTTCCGCAACTCCGCCGACTAATTCATCTTCCATATTTACCACACAGTCAGACAACGCCAGCAACAACTCTTGTTGACTTTTCATTCTTGTACCCTCCCATTTTTCCTCTGATGATTTTTTATTTATTTCTTTTCTATGTTTCCTTTTTCTAGTCAAATTTTTTGGGATCCAAGGGCATTTTGCCATAATATCTTGCTGCTTCCATCAACGATAACATATTTTCCATCGACGTACGGATGGGAATATCACAACCAGTGGAAATCGTATAACCGCACGGGCTATCATAAGATTTGCCTACCGCTTCCTTCACCCCGGCAAAAATAGACTCTCTGTCCCCCTGATAAACAACACCCACAGGGTCTACATTGCCCATAATGGGCACACGATGTCCCACTTTTGCTTTGACCACGGCCATATCAACCCGGTTATCGATACTTAAGGCATCGCAGCCGGTATCGACCATACTTTCGGTAATGGAAGTGGTATCGCCGCAAATATGATAGCAAGCACCGGAGCCTTTACTATGGAAATAATCAAATAATTCTTTTGTATAAGGTGCAACAAAGTTTTCATAAACATTTTTGCGTAACACGGTACCTGATGCCACAGGATCGCACAGGGTAAAGCCAACACCTAATTCCAAAAAACCGTCAAAAACAATTTTTACGGCGTCCGTACAAAAACGCATCATTTCATGAAGTTTTTGAGGCTTTTTAATTACTGATTTCAATAAAACATCGGTGGGGCAGATGGTAGAGGCTGCAGTAAAAGGCCCAGGGATACTAATCCCTACCGGAACTTCTTTCCCCACTTTTTCCAGTACGATTTGGGCTGCATCATAATTTAGCTGGAACCAGGGGTGGTTTTTCCGTTCCACCCGGGATAAGTCCAAAGAACTGAGATCATTGAGATTTTGCAAGGCATGGGTGGCAATTGCCGTCGCATCATCGGCCGGGTCGGAAAGGGTACTGCCCAAGGCTTGCCCAACCCCCAGCAAACCATATTCCACTACCAAACAGTCATGTCCGAATTTTTCATAGCAGGCAATCTGAGCTGCCGCCTGATTCTTCGCGGAGCTTCTTTTTTCTCGATGTGTCATCCCGGCTACCTTTCCGGCCACGGTTACAAAGAAGGGCACAATGGCCAACCGGTCGAAAGGTTCCCCTTTTGCCATTGCTGCAGCCCGTTCCAACGGAGTCATTTGATCTTCTTTATGCATTTTTTCTACCACCTTTTTCAATTTATTTGATTCACCAGACGCAATGCTTTAATCTTTCCATGGGACAAAACACACCGGGAATCTTTCATGCACAGCTGACCGATAATTCTTTCCTGGCCCATGGCCTTTAAGCAGGCCTCCACATAATGAATCCCTTGTGCAAATTGTAAATCCTGTCTTTCTGCTAAGCCCAAGCTAAGTAAAATCAGGCTTGTTTTTGGACATAAGTGAATAATACAATGTTCATCGGCTAAAGACGCCGCCTCTTTTATGAAAGGATAGGTAAAGTTTTTCGCCACAACTTCCGTATATTTCGGTCCCACAATATTTACGCTTCCTGCCGGGTCCGCATAAGAGATCACATCCACACCGGCTTTTTTGGCTTCCCTAAAATACCTGTTCAAATTTTTCGCG
This sequence comes from Candidatus Formimonas warabiya, assembly GCF_002777255.1. Classification (GTDB taxonomy): domain Bacteria; phylum Bacillota; class Dehalobacteriia; order Dehalobacteriales; family Dehalobacteriaceae; genus Formimonas; species Formimonas warabiya. The sequence goes on from NZ_CP017634.1 coordinate 1,191,270, forward strand.
ATCGTCTGGAAGATTTTTTCCACAGTCCCGGGATCCTTGCGCCATACTTTGAAAATTTTGGTCGTATCAATGAGAGAATTCAACACTGTAAAAAAGCCGGAAATCTCCAAAACAACCCTTTCCCCTTGGTCCTTCAGAATTTGACACGCCTTTAAAACCTCACTGATTCTTCCCTGCCCAAAATCAAAGTCCGGCAAAGATAAAAGCTCTTCAACGGACTGATAAGCATAGGCGGCGGTACGGGGCCCGAATTTGCCGTCACTTAAATTAATCAAGCCTCCGAAAGCTTCCCCCTCCACCGTATGGCAAAAGGGCAAAATGCAAACCTGGCTTCCTTCCTCTTCTTTTATTGCTCGGGAAATTTCCGCCATCTGACGGGCATCGTGATAGCTTTGGGGAAAGCGCAAATTTAACTTGCGGATTATTTCATCGCTGAAACCGGAGGAATTTGCTCTTTTACATTTAAAATCCACTAATTTTTTTCCTTTGTTTTCCTTTAAATCAGTCATTGAACGGACTCCCCCCAAAAATTAGCATTGGCAAATGTTCCATGTTATACCTCTAGCATTTCTATAAATGCTGTCAATCGGGTGGAAAGTTGGCCCACATCTGTTTGAGAATAATCGGTTTCCAGCGCGAGATAGGGTATTTTCTTGGTTTCATTGACAAATCGTTTGATGCCAAAGGATTCCACATTATAGGTATGACAGGCTTGCAGGATCACTTCTACCACGCCATCTACGTGATATTCATCAATGACTCGGCCTAATAGTTCATAACGATATTTGTCCGGAGACATAATAGAACAGCCGATTTTGAAATATCTTTCGGCAATGGCATCGTAGACATCTTCTTTTTCTTCATCAATCAAACGGTCGTATTTTTTGAAGCCGACACAGTTTTCATAACCCACCACAACAGCCCCGTTATCTTCAATCGCCCTGATTACTTTTTCCGTAGCGCCTCCAATGGGACATCCGGTAATCAGAATTCTGGGTTTATGAGGGATTTTTTGTTCTTCCGCATATTCTTTTTTGACTTTTTCCGTAATCCCTTTAATTTCTTCAATCACTTGTTCCACATCGAATTTAAAACTACTCCCGTAAACCACTTTAAATAAATCATACCCCATCATGGGCACAGGATCGTTTTTCATGAGCGCAAAAAGGGCGTTAACTGCTTTTCTCTCTTCGTTTCGGGTCTTGATGGCTTTTCTAAGTTTGTCTTCACTAATTTCTACCCCGAATTTTTCTTCCAAAATCCCTTTTAGTTTGATCACTTCTTTTTTCCAAAGCTGATAGCTCTCTTCATCTTGCCGGTTGGGCAGCTGCATCACATGAACAGGCTTAAACTCACCCAAATATTCATACATTTTTTTCTTGGCATCACAAGTGGTTTCACCAATAACCAAATCCGAGAAATAGAAAAACGGGCATTTGTCGGTTTTCGCAAAACCATAGCTTGATTTTACCAAGGGACATAAATTGCGCGGTAAATCTTTTTCCGCATCTGGAATCGTCTCATCGGAGGTGGCACATAACCCAACTACAGCCGCTCCCATTGCTTGGGCGAATTCCACGGGAAAATAGGTACAGAAAATTCCGATGAGCGGTATATCCTTTTCCTTAAGGGCCTTTGCCGCCAAAAAAGAGTTTTTTCTCGCTTCGGCAAATTCCTCAAATACTTCCGGCAATTCTTTTCTAATTTCCAATTTAAACACTCCCCCTTTTTTAAATATTATCTTCATGTATTTTAGTAACCTTTGGTCATGACGGCTGAGTTAATCTCCTACATCCTCTTGCTAAACCCGGTTTATTTTTCGTCGTCTCATTTTAAACGGCAAATTTCTTACTTTTCAAAAATCACCTCCTCATTCAGCCGTATCACCAATTTCTTTTCAGGGAAAGACTTCAGTTAAACACTGCTTTTTCAGGTCACAGCCGATGATGCGATTTTTGTCTCTTTATCGATATATATGAAATCATATAACGATAGTTGTGTTCAAAAGTATCATCGCAGGTGATTACGTGAAAAATAGTACGAATAGATGCACCAGAATCTTCTTGATTTTAAAGCTATATATACTTAAGGTTTTTTATTAAAATACTTCCTCAATGATTATATCAAGTAGGGATGTTACTTTCTAACTAATACTTTTTATGTGAGCGCCAGCATAGATAAATTATATTTATCCACAAAAAAAATCGCCCCAGGCGATTTTTTTAATGAAGCTCTTCTCTGATCATCATTTGGTTTTTGATGTTCTTGATCCCGTTCACATGGCGCACGGTTTTCATAATTCTTTCTGCATCCTGCCGGGTTTGCGCCCAACCGCCCAGAATCACCTGGTTTCCCTGAGAGCGGATTTCCACTTCCGATAAATTAACGCCTTCCCGGGATAAACTAAGCGACAAGTCATTCATGATGGATGCGCTATCTTCCTCGGTCCGGATCCGAATCTGATTTTGGATTTCCCCTACCCCGGGTATTTGAGAGACCAATGTGCCGGCACTTTCCCGGGCATCAAGATGGCTCACTTCCCCTTGCAGCACCACAACGCCGTGATGGACCTGAAAACTTAATCCGGTCAGATCCCTGTCTCCGGATTCGATCAGTCTTTCCTGAATTAATTCACCTAGCTTGCTGTCTGTAAAACGTTTATCTCCGGCCACGGTCAAATGGTTTTCCACAGAAACCACGCCGGGTATTTGGGACACCATCTGTCCGGCCTGATCTTTGTCCTCCAGAGAGTCGACTACCCCGGTTAACGATACTTTCCCCTCCCGGATATCAAAATGTACTTCCAGTGCATCCGGCAGTTCCTGCTCCAGCCTTAATTTCAAGATGTCGTCTTTTTCCCTCTGCATCTTTTTCACCTCACTATCTTGTAAAAATATTTTTCCCTTAACACCATAAAAAAAACAGGGTAAAACAAAATTTACCCTGTGGAATCCAGAAAATTTATTTTTGGGGTTGCACTGATCAAGGAGGCAAAAAGGATTATTGTTCCTTCTCCTTTTCAGCCTTGGCAGCGGCAATGATTTTCTCCGCCATGCTAGCGGGAACTTCTTCGTACCGGGAGAATCCCATGGTGAAAGTTCCCCGACCTTGGGTAATGGACTTGAGGTCAATGGCATAGCGATACATCTCGGATAAAGGAACATTCGCCTTAATCACCTGCAAATTTCCGCTCTTTTCCATCCCTAAAATGCGGCCCCGTTTGCTGTTCAAGTCCCCCATAATGTCCCCCATAAATTGGTCCGGTACCAAAATCTCCACATTCATAATCGGCTCCAGGAGGACGGGTTTTGACTGTTCGCAAGCCTTTCGGAAAGCCAAAGAAGCGGCAATCTTAAATGCCATTTCAGAAGAGTCTACCGGGTGGAAGGAACCGTCCTGAAGATTAACCTTCAGATTGGTGACCGGATAGCCGGCCAGAATCCCCTCGACCATCGATTCCCGGACGCCCTTTTCTACTGCAGGAACATACTGTCTGGGTACAGATCCGCCGAAAATACTTTCCGTAAATTCGAAATCGCCTTCCGGGAAGGGGGCAATATCAATATAGACATGACCATATTGACCGTGACCACCGGATTGTTTTTTGTGTTTCCCTTCCACCCGGGTGGCAGAGCCTTTGATCGTCTCCCGGTAGGGAACCTTGGCTTCCAGGGTCTTTACCTCGACTCCGAACTTCCGGTGCAGGCGTTCAATGGTAATATCAATATGGGCTTCACCCATCCCTGTAAGCAGGGTTTGCCGTGTTTCAATGTTTTTCTCCAGTCTTAAGGTAGGGTCTTCTTCTAAGAGACGGTGAATAGCATTACCCAGTTTATCCTCGTCTCCCTTAGACTTGGGCTCGATGGCAACGGTTAAAGTGGGAATGGGGAAGTCGATGCCTTCCAAAACCACACCGCTGTCTTTTGTGGTGAGTGTATCACCCGTATTGGTTTGCGCTAATTTGGCCACCACCCCGATATCGCCGAATTTAAATTCGGGAAGCTGCATCTGGGTCTTACCCTGCATGGTAAAAAGCTGGCTGATTTTTTCTTCCGCTTCTTTTGTGGCATTAAAGGCATAAGAATCACCTTTAAAAGTACCCTGTCCCACCTTGAAAAAGTTGATCCGGCCCACGTAGGGGTCAGCCATGGTTTTGAACACCAATGTTGCCATGGGCTTAGACTCGGCGTTCTTATCTTCCGCCCTGTCCAAAGGAGACGGCACATAATCCACTAAAACATTTAACAACCGGTCCGCGCCAATATTTTTCAAGGCAGAAGCACAGAGTACCGGCACAACTTTGGCGGCAGTAATTCCCGCTTTCAAGCCGGCAACGATCTCTCCGTCGGTTAACTGTTCGCCGTCCAGGTATTTCATGGTTAATTCATCTTCGCCTTCAGCTGCCGCTTCGATCAGCATTTCCCGGTAGGTTTCCACTTCCGACATTAAATCACCCGGAATGGGGATTTCACTTGCCTTGCCGGATCCGTCATATTTATACGCTTTCATTTCAATCAAATCTACCATGCCGTTAAAGCTGGCTTCCGCGCCAATGGGCAACTGAATGGGCACAATTTGTTTGGTCAGTTTTTCCCGCATGCTGTCCAAGGCTTTTAGAAAGTCGGCGTTTTCCCGGTCCATTTTATTGATCACGGCCACCCGAGGCAGATCCATTTGATCCGCCAACTCCCAAATAATTTCCGTACTGACTTCTACTCCTGCAACCGCATCCAGCACCATTAAAATGCAATCAGAAACCCGCAGCGTCCCCTTTACTTCTCCAAAAAAGTCAGAGAATCCCGGCGTATCCAGCAAATTTATTTTTGTATTGCGCCATTCACAGGCGACCAAGGAAGTATTTACGGTAATTTTACGCTTAATTTCCTCAGGATGGTAATCGGCAACGGTATTACCTTCATCTACTTTTCCCAAACGACTGGTTGCCCCTGTATTGAAGAGCAGGCTTTCGGTCAGGGACGTTTTTCCCGCACCCTGGTGCGAGACAATACCAATGTTCCTAATACTTTGTGACGGGTAAACCTTCATTTAGTATCCTCCTTCAGTTTCCGAAAAATTTAAACTTCATGCTCAGAATTTTATGATCCTATCACAACAAAATGTTAACTTTATATATTATCCTCAAATCCTAAAAAATCCTTTTTATCCCTCAAACTTTTTTGATTTGTTTTGCATTTAATTTTTTTGCACACTCCCTATCCCATACAGTTTACCCAATAATTGGTACTATAATACTGAGAAAAAGCATAATTATCCTCAATAGGACAAAATCCATAAACCGTCCGGAAATGACGAGGTTAAAATCATGAGAAAAGAAGGATTATTATATGGCGCGCTTATCTTATTGGTGGCAAACTTTCTGGCAAAATTTATGGGTTTTTTTTACCGGGTCGTTCTCGTCCGGGTTTTAGGCACAGAAGGTGTGGGTTTAGTGGAAATGGTCATGCCTTTCTATACCTTTCTGCTCGTCTTAACCACCTGGGGGATCCCCTTGGCGATGTCCAAATTGACCGCAGAAGAATCCGCCCGGGGAAACCTGGGCAATGTGAAAAGAATTTTTCGCCTGACCCTGTTTCTTCTCTCCACTTCCGGGGTAGTTACAACGGTGCTGGTTATTTTCTGGGCACCGACAATCCTAAGCCATTTTGTCCCGGACCGGCGCATCGATTTTTGTTTCATCACCATGATTCCCGCCATTTTTATGATTGCCACCTGTTCTGTGTTCCGGGCCTACTTTCAGGGAACAAAACAAGTTTCCGCCATTGGCGTCGGCCAAACCATTGAACAAAGCATCCGCGTGCTGGTGGGCATCACGCTGGCCGTAAAGTTAAGAAAATATGGACTGGAAGTTGCCGTTGTTGCGGTGTCCGTGGCCTCTGTCTTAGGAGAATTGGCCGGTTTGCTTTACATGATCCTCAGATACCGCAGGACCAAAACACCCCAGCCGGGTCCCCCGCCTACCAAAGCCTGGTGGTCCATCTTCAAGAGCCTTTTTTCCTATGGGACACCGGTGACCTTAACCCGGCTCTTAGCCAGCCTGCTCATGACCTTGCAGGCCTCCTTAATTCCCCGGGGGCTGATGATGGCGGGAAATGACCTTCGGGCCGCTACCGAAATTTACGGACGTTTTTCCGGCGTCGCATTGACCCTGCTGCATCTTCCCGGCATTATCACCATGTCCATGGCCGTATCCATCATCCCGGCCGTGGCCGAACTCATGGGGGGGGCAAACCGTAAGCTGTTAAACCATCGGGTATCCGAGGCATTATGGATCACAGTGGCCTTCTCCCTGCCCAGCATGTTAGTCCTTTATTACTACGCAGGAGAACTCTGCGACCTGATTTTTCATGCTCCCCAAGCGGGAGAGCCGTTAAAATTCCTTGCCCTGGGAGGCATCTTCTGCTATTTGCAGCAAACTTTGACCAGCATCCTTCAAGGGGCGGGGTATGTAAAAATGCTCCTCTTCAACATGATCTGTTCCGGTATCTGTTTGATTGGAGGCATTATGCTGCTCACCCCTCTTCCGGGCCTTGAGATTAACGGGGCCGCCATCTCCTTAAGTCTCAGTTACTTTGTCGGCAGTACCCTAAACTTATTTTACCTCACCAAAAATGCCCGGTTAACCTTGCCCTTCTCCAATATTATTTTAAAGCCTGCCGCAGCCGGTCTCTTTTCCCTGCTGATCCTGGAAGGAGCAGATCAATTTCTGCGCCCCATCGTACCCAGTCTAGGCTTATGTATTCTTATCTCCATCTCCGTCTCTACCCTGGCCTATTTTCTCATTTTATTGTTTACCGGCGGTTTGCCGGTCCACACGATGAAAAGACTCCCCTTATTAGGCAGATGGTTTTAGGGGATCAGGTCCTCAATCCCCCAGGATTGAATGGTTTCCATGACTTTATAATGCGTCAGGTCAAAGTGAATCGGGCTAACGGAAATGTAGTTGTTTCGAATGGCATCCACATCCGTGTTTCCGTTCCCCTCCACATTCACCACATCTCCTGCCAGCCAGAAGTATTCCCGCCCCCGGGGGTCTGTGCGGCATTGCACAGTATTGATATAATGCCGGGATCCCAGTGCGGCAATTTTGACTCCTTTAATGGAGTCCGGCTCACTGTTGGGGATGTTTACATTCAGAAGGGTATCCGTGGGGAACCCTTTTAATCTTAACAACTGGCATAATTTAGCGGCAAATTGAGCGGCAAAAGAAAAATCCAGTACCGTATCGTCGTTTAGAGAAACAGCTACCGCGGGCAATCCGTTGATCATGGCTTCAATGGCAGCGGATACCGTGCCGGAATAGAGCACATCCGTGCCCAAATTTGCCCCGTGATTAATCCCGGACACAACCAGGTCCGGAGATTCTGTCAGTAAGGCCTCTAAAGCTAATTTGACACAATCTGCCGGTGTCCCAACCACGGACCAGTGATCCCTGTCCGATCCTTTCAACCTCACTTTTTCCGCCCTGATCGGTTTATGTACCGTAATCCCATGACCGGTAGCACTTCTTTCATAACTGGGCGCCACCACTGTGACATCGGCGATTTCACTCAGTGCCCGCCGCAAAGTTTGGATTCCTTCCGCCTGAATACCGTCATCATTGGTTAAAAGAATCTTCACGCCACTATCCTCCTCTCATCATTTATCAAAGCCTGCCTATCCGTTTGATCGGCCAATAACGGAAAAAAGCCTTTCCTTTGACAGATTCTACCTTCAAAAAGGGTTGGGGCCACAGGTGGCTGTCAAAGCTCATATTCCTATTATCTCCCATCACAAATAACCTGCCTTGGGGTACCTGCACCGGCCCAAAAGTATACTGGGGGGCCTCATTTAAATAGTTCTCTTCCAGGGGCTTTCCATCGATATAAACAAGATGGTCTTTAATCTCCACCGTTTCACCCGGAAGACCGATCACCCTTTTGATCAGGTCCTCCTGCCCCACTTCGGCCGGAGGTTTAAAAACAATGATGTCCCCGCGTTCCGGCGTATGAAAACGATAGACAAATTTGTTTACCAAAACCATGTCACCAATGTATATAGTAGGATACATCGAGGAAGAAGGAATTATGCGGTTATCCAAAATATATGATTTTAACACCAGCGTGATCAGCCCGGCGATCAGAATGGTACTGACCACTTCTTTGGCAAAATGTTTTATTTTGTCCATATTTCAGACCTCATAAATGGTAATGGCCATTGACCCCTGTTCCGTATTTTTCAGTCCGAACATGAGATGATACTGTTTCAGGCTTTTATTGAGAAAATCCACTACTTGATACAAATCATCCCAGGCAGGAAAATTTTTCACCGCGATTAATTCCATTTTCCCGGACGCTGCGTGATTCTCTTCCATTTCCATCCCCTCCTTAGCTTTTTATTAAGGAAAAAGCTTCCGCCCTTGTCGCCTGGTTTGTGGCAAAAGTACCCCGTACTGCCGAAGTAAGGGTCATGGAACCCGGTTTTTTTACCCCCCGCATGGTCATGCACATATGCTCCGCTTCAATCACCACCAGTACGCCCCGGGCATCCAACACCTCCATCACTGCATCCGCGATTTGGGCAGTCAGTCTCTCCTGAAGCTGGGGCCTCTTGGCAAAGCATTCTACGGTCCGGGCTAGTTTGGATAACCCGGTAATTTTTCCACTCTTCTTGGGAATATAGGCGACGTGAGCTTTGCCGTAAAAGGGCATTAAATGATGTTCGCACATGGAATAGCAGGGAATGTCCTTCACCAGCACCATTTCCTCATGCCTTTCATCGGCAAATTGCACCATCAAATGTTTCTTGGGATCTTCCCCTAACCCGGCAAATATTTCTTCGTACATCCGGGCCACTCTTTTGGGCGTATTTACCAGGCCCTCCCGGTCCGGATTTTCGCCGATGGCCTCTAAAATTTCTCTTACAGCCCGTTCGATCCTATCCTTATCCATGTCACTTGTCCTTTCTACAATTGATTTATCAATTTATGCACCTGAGGGATGACCCTCACATAACTTAATCTTAAACCGCACCGGTCCTGCAGGGCAATTACTTTTTCCGGCGGTATTTCTTTCACTTTTCCTACCGGCGTAACCGGTTGTAAGACCAGAGGTATCGACCGGTCTACCTTTTGGATAATTTGGACCACTTTGTCTATTTCTTCCTCCCCCGTGTCTGCTGTAATAACTACTTTTACATAGACCTCCTTGGCGTGCGCAATGCGCAAAAAGTCTTCATGCTGCCGCCACAAATCGACTCCCGCAGCACTAGGCAGTTTCATATCCATGCTGATGATCGCAAGAAAAGGCAGCACGCGCTCCAGCGCTTCGCATAATGTACCGTTGGTTTCTAAAAATACAGGACAGAGACCCTGAAAAAGAGCTAAAAATTCCCTCAAAAACTGTTCCTGAAGTAAAGGTTCCCCTCCTGTGATACTCAAAGAATGGTGTCTTGCTGGATGCAAACCCTTGATGATCAATAATAAATCACGGGGAGAAATGGGATTCTCATAGGATATAAAACTCTTTGAGCCGGGCGCCCTTTGCACAAAGAAAGAATCGGGGGGATGATGGAGCGTTTCCCCGGTATCACAATAGGTGCATCTTAAATTACACTGCCAAAAGCGCAGGAAAATCTGCCTTACGCCGAGATAAATCCCTTCTCCTTGAATAGAAGAAAAAATTTCTTGAATCCGAGCATCCATATTCCATCCCTCACTCATGCCTGAAATAAGTGGCGGCAGCTCCCGTCGACTCCCAGACCGTCACGGCAAAAACCTCTACCTCGTTTTCTTTTAAAGAGTCGGCAAATTCTTGATAGATATAGGCACTAATATTCTCTGCAGTAGGGTTTACCAGGGAGAAATGGGGAAAATCATTTAGTAAGATGTGGTCCAGTCGATTGGTGATTTCCTTTAATTTACTTTTTAAGAGGGAAAAATCAATCAGCATCCCCGCCGTACCAAGTTTTTCTCCCCGAATTTTTGCCTCAACCTGCCAGGTATGGCCATGAATTTGGGCGCACTTTCCCTGATAGTCCCTGAGAAAATGGGCGGCGTCGAAATGTCCCCGAACGGTAAGCTCAAACATAAAGCTGCTCCTCCAAATAGAATCACTCTGATGTATTTTTTCCATAATAGAAAATTAATTAACGTCAGGCGGTTGCCAATTTTATCTAGGCGAAATTTGGCTTGCACCAAACCTTTGGCGTAGGCACGCCATGCCTGCCAGATAAAAAAACACGCCTGGAACGGCGCTTCCGGATTTCATTATAATTGTATGTATTTTAGCCATTACAGTCAAGCAAAACCCTCAAGTCCATCATTGAAAGTCATATTTTCTTTCCTTTTGCATAGATTGTACAAATGGATTTTAAAGGGGGTATTCTTTTGGCAATCCGGAACAAACTATCTTCCACATTGCCGGTGGGAATAAAACCGGTTTTTCGTGGCTTGTTGGTCACCTATCTTTTAATCCTGATTCTCTCCCTCTTATTAGGCCTGGTTTTTTATTTCACCCCGTTAAGTGAAATTTGGATGAATTCCCTGGGCGTAGCCATTACCACATTATCATTGTTTTTTGGGGGGCGTACGGCGGCAAAAGCTGCAGGAAATAGAGGATTATTTCATGGCCTCATCATCGGTCTAATTTTTGTCATCTTGATGATCCTGATCTCCTTCTGCAAAGATATTGTTTGGTCTTCCGTAGCATTAAAAAGCGCCTACGCCTTGCTGGCATCCGTGGTGGGAGGAATTTCCGGAGTGAAATGATCCTGGGATGCCGTTTGTGCTTAAAAACCCGGTAACCGGACCCGGATCCGCAAAAAGCCCGAACCGATCGGGCTTTTACTTTTCTATTTCCCAATGTCCGGAAATCTTATTTATTTTCCAGTCCAGATCATTGGTCTGCGTTAAAGATAATGTAACCGGGGTTTCTAATGCTTGAGGCGTCAAAGGATTCCACAATACCACACCCTTCACCCAGGCTTGGTTTTCCTGAACCACAAAATCCTCTAAGTAAAAAACACAATAAACATCCGTCTTGCTCTTGGCCCAATCACTTTTTAACGAAGCCGTCAACTCTCCGCTTTTCCATAATTGCCCCAAAGGTGCCGATAAAAAGGAAGGAAGTTTTTCAAATTGCCCCGCGGTAATGGTCTGATAGAATTCATCAACGAGTTCCACCGGCCTATTTACCTGGATGGAGCTGATCCTCCACCCATCCTTTTGTTTGGTAAAAGATAAAATTTCATTTTCATCATGCATCTTTTGTTTTGACGAAACCCAGTCTACCTTCCCCATCGCCCAGGCTAAACCATTTCTCTCATCCATTTTTTGCCCGGTAGCCAGAAACATCACAAAGTCAAGGGAGGGATCTTGCCTGACCTGAGTCTGCCATTTTTCCATATATCCGGAACGATACATTTCCACCCACCACTCAGGTGTCACCAAATCCTTAACTTTTCCCCAATTATTTTTTTCTACGGCATCATAAAATTGCACAACTAAATGGAACGGTTCCGGATCATCCTCGCTCCGGGTCTGATTCTGAGACGTTACAGATAATACCGCCCGGTCTTCTAATTCCGATAAATAAAAATGCTCCCCAAAATAGCCGAAAACGATCAGCAAAAAAAACAGTGAGATGATTCGATAGGGTCTCATAGCCCACCGCCTCATACATCATTCTATCTAAGCATAGTGGGGGCAGGTGATTTTTATGACATCTAAAAAGCCCCGCCGGGCTTTTTTTCACTTTCAAAATTTATAAGTATTAAAAGGTTGAAAGTATACGTGCAACTTAGGCCTCCGCCCTCGCCAGAGGCTTGGCGCAAGCCAAGTTCTCTAAGGGATCCGGTTGAGGGAAAAAAAGAAGATGCGCGTTAAATCGCATCTTCTTATTGCCGTAAGGCCTTCTTTAATACTTTTCTCAAAAACTGGGGTAATTTAATGAAATAGATCCGCACAGTCTATCACTCCTTCTGATCTTACCCTCAAAATATCTTATTTCAGAAGAAGTAAATTGGTGATAAAAAAATTAAAATTTGGGAACTTTTATTTTGCTGATCATCAGGAAAGCTAACAGAACGGTGATCAGCAAAAAGGCGATGGGGCTAATCCTGTTGGCGATCAAATTTAGTAAGGCTAAAAAACTGCCTGCTGCCGTAATGGGAACCCCCACAAAATAGCCGGATATATTTTGCACATTAAAGCGGGCCAAGCGCAGGGCCCCGGCCACAGCAAACCAAATAACGGCCAGTAATCCCAGCCATTGATAGGAAACCAATATTTGAGCATAGACCAGGATGGCTGGAGCTACGCCGAAAGAAACCACATCGGCCAATGAGTCCAATTCCTTGCCGAAGTCGGATGAAGCCTCAAGCTTTCGGGCAATTTTTCCGTCTAAAGCGTCCATCACCATGGAAAGCAGAATCATTGCCGCAGCCAATTGATACTGATCAGATAATATATAACTAATGGACAATACGCCAAAAAACATGTTGGCGATCGTAAACAAAGACGGAACAATACTTAAACCCACTAATACCACCTTCCAATCACCGTTAATCCACCTTTTACCTTACTACCCTTCTGCACAGAAACAGAACAACTCAGAGGAAGATATACTTCCGTACACGATCCAAACTTAATAATGCCGAAACGTTCCCCCTGACACAAAGTATCCCCCATCTTGGCCCAGCACACAATACGCCGGGCAATAAAACCCGTAATTTGACACACCATCACCTTTGTTTTTCCGGTATTGATCACCAGGTAATTCCGTTCATTGATATCCGAGGCATGGCTTTTAAAAGCGGGCAAAAATTTACCCGGCACGTATTTTATTTTTTCTACCGTCCCAGTTACAGGAGTCCGGTTAAAATGGACATTAAAAATATTTAAGAAAATGGAAACCCTCCATACTTCTTCCCCTAAAAATTCCGGCTCCCACACTTTGTCTACACTCATCACCACACCGTCGGCAGGAGATAAGGCCAGGCATTCCTGAGAATTGATCTTTCTCGGCGGATTCCGGAAAAAATAGAGGGAAAATATAAAAATAATTCCCGGAACCAAGCCCAACCACGGAGAGAATTTATACAGCAGCAGTGCCAAAAATCCGCTCACGAGAAGAAAAGGAAAGGATTCTTTTGCCACCGGGAGATTATTCATACACCATCCTCCTTCCCCCAATTCATGATTATTTATTTTATCACCTTTTATGCCTCTAAGAAAGAAAAACTTTACTGGCGTAATCCTTTTGTGTGCATCCATTCTTTGATTATTTTAGCCAATTCATCCGTATTATCTACGGTGATTTTTACTTTTGGCAAGGATTTAAGAAATGTTTCCCCGTATTTTTTCTCATATAATCTTCTATCCAAAACAGAGATCACGCCAAAATCCGAATGGGACCGGATTAAGCGGCCAAAGCCCTGTTTAAACCGGATAATCGCCTGGGGAAGGCTGTAGCGACGAAAGCCGTTAATATGCAAAGCCCGGTACCGGTCCAATCGGGCAGATACCGTAGGCAATGTGGGCGGCCAAAAAGGCAGCTTGACGATAATCACGGAGGTTAGTGCCTCACCTACCACATCAATTCCTTCCCAAAAACTATTGGCGCCCAGGATCACACTGTTTTCTCTCGTTTTAAAGGACTCCAGCACCTTTGTCCTGCTCCCTGTAAGGCCATGGGCATAAACGGTAATCCCTTCCTGCCGCAAAGGACCTTTTATTTTCTCAAATACCTGTTTCAGTTGATGATGGGAGGTAAAAAGCACCAGCGTACGTCCTTTGGAAGCAGCAATCAGTTTGATTAAAGCATGGGCTACACCATCACTAAACAAGAACTCCGGTGCCACACTAGGATCGGGTAAATCAGAAGCAATGCTCAACAACACATTTTCCTCAAAGGCAAAGGGTGATTCCAACTGCATCACACGTACGGGGGCAGGAGATAAATCCATGCCGATACTCTCGGAAAAGAACCCAAAATCGCCTCCCACTGCTAAGGTGGCAGAGGTAAGCACCACGGAAGACTTAGCGGAAAAAAGGTATTGATGCAGTTGTTCCCTCACCTCCACAGGAGCCGTATGGAGCAAAGGATAACTATTTTCTCCGCTGTACTCCACCCAGCTGACAAAATAATCCTCATCCCCTTCGATGACAACTTTTAAATCCCGGATCAGTTGATGCAAGGTAGATAACAATAAATTAATCTCATGGCTTTCGACAATCTCCAGGCCAAATCCTGATTCTGCCAAACTGATTTTTTCTCCGCTGGCAAGAAGAATTTTCATCAGTTCTTTCATCTTAACCATTAGATTGTCCCCGGCAGCCAAAATCCCTTCCCATTTTTCTGTGCACCGGTGGGATGGCAGGATGCGCACGGTCCGGGAATGAAGGCCCCCTGATGAAGAATCATGACTCAAAAATGCGTCCAGCACAGCGAAAAATTCCCCGGCATATTTGATACATTCCCCAACAACAGGTGCCGCTTCATGCATGCTGTTTACCAGGCCCTGCTTGATGTCTTCGTCCAAAAAGTCCCATGGAGCTGCTTTGTGGGCAAGATGGTCCAGCACCCCGGCAGGATAATTGGCGCCCGATTTTTTTACCCGGTTAAAGATGGCGATCAAATCAAAAAACCCGATTTCGGCGCCGAATTGATCCTCGGCAACTTTCTCCAGATGATGGGCTTCATCAATGATCAGGTACTTAAAATCCGGAAGAATATTATCATTAGCGGCAGCATTGGCCAACAATAAAGAGTGATTGACAATGACCACATGAGAGAGTTCCGCCAGTTTCTTCGCCCGGGAGACAAAACAATTTCCCCGGTAGAACTTACATTTTGCCCCAAAACAGGTGTCTCTTCCGGCAGCAAAGCGCTGCCAATCCAGTAATTCTTTTCTGGCCAGGGATAACTCGCTGCCATCCCCGGTTTCGGTTTGACTGAGCCATAAAACCAGCCGCATCATAAAACCTTGCCCTTCACCACCGGCCTCTTCCAGCCAGTGCTCCCATTTTCTGAGGCAAAGATAATGGCTTCGGCCTTTAATGACCGCGGCATGAAAATCCAGGCCCAGTATTTCTCCCGCTAAGGGAATGTCCTTGTTGATCAACTGTTCCTGAAGGTTAATGGTATGGGTGCTGACAACTACTTTTTTCCCCGATTTTACACTCCACAGGAGGGCCGGTAACAAATAGGCCAAAGATTTCCCGGTCCCGGTACCTGCTTCCACCACCAAATGCTGGTCTTTGTTAAAACTGTCTGATACGGCCTGAGCCATTTCTTCCTGCTGCCTTCGGTATTGAAAAGCGTCCAGTATGGCGCTCAGATGTCCTCCGGGCTGAAACAAACGGTCAATTTCCGGTTGGGAAATCCGATAATTTTCATTCTTTTCTTTGATGAAGCTGGAAGAGAAAAGCCCTTTATTCGTGTCCCCCATGAGAACCAACTGCCGGGAACCAATCTTATCCTGGGGAAAAAAACGTGCCCGGGCAGAGAATTCTTGGGTGATCAATGCCGAGACCCCGCTCTGGTGGTTTTGGGCCAACCGGTACAGTGTGGTTAAAACAGGAAAATCTACTTTTTTTAACTCTTCTAAAAGATGAAGAAATAAAAAGGCTGTCGTCCTGGCATCCCCTAAAGCACGGTGGGCGTAAATATGATCCATACCCAAGGAGCGCGCCAAATCACCAAGAGAATATCCCGTTTCGTAAGGGAGCAATATTTTGGCCAATTCCACAGTGTCCAGCCACACATAATTTCCCCTTAAGTAAGGCTGCAAAAATCCCCGGTCAAAGAAGATATTATGTCCTACCAGGACCCCATTGTGCAGAAATTCTTCCAAATCACCA
Source organism: Candidatus Formimonas warabiya (assembly GCF_002777255.1). Taxonomy (GTDB): domain Bacteria; phylum Bacillota; class Dehalobacteriia; order Dehalobacteriales; family Dehalobacteriaceae; genus Formimonas; species Formimonas warabiya. Next base: position 1,207,129 of record NZ_CP017634.1, read on the forward strand.
ATCACTTCTGTAATGACCGGCTTATGCTCCACCATTTCCGGGCTGATTCCCGTTAGTTCCGTAATTTCTTGGGGGATGGCGCTTCGGGGATTGATCAAGGTAGAAAACTCTTCACATAATACTCCGTGTCCTATTTTAACTGCCCCAATCTCAATTATTTGATCCGTTTGGGGATTCAAGCCGGTCGTTTCCAGGTCTAAAACCACATAATCCACCTTAACCAAAACTCCTTTCTTTCTCCTCTTGATTCCACGACCAGTAACCTTATTCCTTCCATCGCCAAAGAAAAAGGTGCAATTTTACCGAAAAAAAAAAGACCCCGCAGCGGAGGTCTTCAGTAATATTTAGGCGATGGTATACATCTCACGGCAGTGCCGGGCTACCCAGTCCGGATCCACCTGCTTTCCGGCCACACCGCTCTCCATAGCTGCTTTTGCCACCGCAGCGGCTACAGCCGGTCCTACATCAGGATGAAATGCTTTGGGGATCACATATTCCGGAGACAATTCTTCATCTTTCACCTGGGCAGCAATGGCATATGCTGCCGCCACTTTCATTTCCTCATTAATATCCCGCGCTGCCACATCAAGAGCGCCCCGGAACACGCCCGGAAAGGCCAGAACATTGTTTACTTGATTGGGATAATCGGATCGTCCGGTACAAATCACGGCGGCGCCGGCTTCTTGGGCGTCTTCAGGCATGATTTCCGGCGTCGGATTTGACATCGCCATCACAATCGCCCCGGGATTCATGGCAGCAACCATTTCTTTTGTGACCAACCCGGGACCGGATACGCCGATGAAAACGTCTGCTCCTTTAAAAGCATCTGCCAAGGTTCCTTCTAACCGCCCCCGGTTGGTAATTCTGGCTATCTCTTCCTTCTCGGGGTTCATGCCGTTTTTGCGGCCCTCGTAAATAATCCCGGTGCGGTCGCACATAATCACATCTTTTACACCCATGCTCATTAACAGCTTGATCACAGCAATACCTGCCGCTCCGGCCCCACAGGTGATGACCCGAATCTGATCTAATTTCTTGTGAACAATTTTCAAAGCGTTAATTAAGCCTGCCATGGTCACAATGGCGGTCCCATGCTGGTCATCGTGAAAAATGGCCATCTTGGTTTCTTGTTTTAAACGCTGCTCAATCTCAAAACATCTGGGGGCAGAAATATCCTCCAGGTTAATCCCGGCAAAGGTCGGTTCCAGGAGTTTCACAAACTGAACAATCTCATCCGGATTCTTCGTTCCCACGCAAATGGGAAATGCGTCCACTCCGCCGAAAGCCTTAAACAAAACACATTTTCCTTCCATGACGGGAAGTCCGGCTTCCGGTCCAATATCCCCCAAGCCTAAAACCGCTGTACCATCTGAGACTACAGCTACCATATTCCACCGGCGGGTATACTTATTCACCGCGGAAACATCTTTGCTGATTACCCGGCAAGGCTCAGCAACGCCAGGGGTATAGGCCAAACTCAATTCACTTTCATTGGTCACAGGAGCTAATGGGGCAATTTCAATTTTTCCCTTTTTTTCTTCATGCAGCAGTAAGGATTCCTGATAAACATCCATCAAACAAAGGTCCTCTCTTTCATTTATTGTGCAAACGGTAAGCAAAACGGCAGGCACATGAGATCACAAACGGTTATTCAATAGTGTCTTCTAGCTGTTTTCGGCATTTTCCTGCTGATTTTACTCCTTTAAAAGTAATTTAAATTGGATCGCATGCGTTTATATTTTGAATCTACTGACTTTTCTTTTTCTCATTATTTAAACCCATTGCCCGGCTCTTTGGTCGCCCAAAAGCCGTAAAATAAAACGAAAATAGAGCAGATCCAGGGAATAAGGACAGCCAGCGTTTTTCCTGTTACTTGCTCTAAACCGAGGGCTTGATCATGAAAGAACATGCTTGTGGCCGTATGCATCAAAATAGCGGCGCCGAAATAGATCAGCATAGGATGCCTGCCCATCAATTTTGCCAGCCAGGTTGATCCCAGCACAAGGATGGGAATGGACAAAAGCAGCCCGAAAATGACCAGCCAGGGATTCCCATGAGCGGCTCCGGCCACCCCCATCACATTATCAAAAGCCATGGAAAGGTCGGCAATTACAATCGTCACCACGGCGCGCCAAAACTTGTTGGCACCCTGGATATGGGCCTCTTGCCCGTTTGACTTGATTAATTTGTACGTAATCCACAACAAAATAGCCCCCCCGGTCGCGCTTAAATATTTGATCGTTAACAAGTAAACAGCAAAAATAGTAAAACTCACCCTTAATAGGATGGCACCGACGGCACCAAATAATGCCGCCTTTCGTTGCATGGTTCGGGGAAGATTTCGGATCGCTAAACCAATAACAGCGGCATTATCACCGCTCAGAACCAAATCAATCACACTGATGCAGATCACAGCGGAAAAATTATGCCAAAGCCAGCCCCATTCGGAAAAATGCTGCAGGATATTGTTCATTTTTTCTCTCCCGGTTTTTTTCAGTGTACTCAGGGATGGATCCCTAAGCCATTTTAATTATATTCAGGAAAACCACAATATTACCCGGTAAAGAAAAAAACACTAGAAAACTTGGCTTGCGCCAAGCCTCTGGCGCCGGCGGAAGCCTTAGTTGCACTTATACTTTCAACCTTTTAAAGTATAAATTCTGAAAGTAAAAAAGAGAACCCTTTTGGGGTTCTCCGGCTGTCCATGCAATGGATATCACTTCAAGACTCTTCTTCTGGGGGAAATGCCTTCAGTAAGAGCTTTATCATAAAATAAAAGAGAATTAAGACACTAAATACCCCGACCAAACCCAACACCATTACTTCTAAGCCTAATTCCATCAAACCCATTTTCCTACCCCCTTCGAATGTTACACTACCTGAGTAAATATGGTACCAATGCCAAGACCATGCCGCCGGCGATAATAGAGCCGATCTGCCCGGACACATTGGCCCCAATGGCCTGCATTAATACGAAATTTGTCGGGTCTTCTTTTTGGGCCAGTTTTTGAATCACCCGCGCCGACATGGGAAAAGCAGAAATCCCGGCCGCTCCTACCATGGGGTTCACTTTCTCCTTGGTAAATAAATTCATCAGTTTGGCAAAAAGAACGCCTCCCACCGTATCGAACACAAAAGCCACTAGCCCTAAAGCTAAAATCATCAGTGTTTCCCACCGTAAAAACTGTTCATATCCCATACTGGCCCCAATTGTGATCCCTAAGAGCAATGTCACGAGATTGGCCAATTCATTTTGCGCTGCCTGGGATAACCGTTCTACGCATCCGGATACCCGGATTAAATTTCCAAACATTAAGAGCCCGATTAAAGGAACACTGATCGGGGCAATAATTCCGGCCACGACGGTCACCATAATGGGAAACAAAATTAGCACGGATTTGGATACTTTTTCTTCCGTATACTTCATCCGGATCATGCGTTCTTTTTTCGTCGTGATGGCCTTGATTACCGGGGGCTGAATAATGGGAACTAAAGACATGTAGGAATATGCGGCCACAGAAATAGGCCCCAGCCATTCCATGGCAAATTTGGATGCGACAAAAATTGAGGTTGGTCCGTCAGCCGCGCCAATAATCCCAATGGACGCAGCCAGCTTTAAGTCCTGGAAAGACTCGATCCCTAAAGCACCGATCAAGAGAACCGCCAGCATGGTAAAAAATATGCCAAACTGAGCGGCGGCACCGAAGAAAATCATGCGGGGATTTTTTAAGAGGGGTGTAAAATCACACATAGCGCCCACCGCCACAAATATCAGCACCGGGAAAATCTCCGTGAGAATCCCGGAATTATAAAACAATTGTAAAACTCCCGGTTCCACTTGAAAGGCCTGGCCATTTTGAAAAATATAATGCAGGTTCTGTTCAAAATAACTTTGCAGCAAAGGATAATTGGCGACAATATTTGTCACGGTCTGGTCAAACTCCGGCTCGTAGTGCCAAATCGACTGCAAAGGAATATTTACTAAAATGGCGCCAAACCCGATGGGCAGTAACAGCATGGGCTCATAATCCTTTTTGATGGCCAGATAGATTAAAAGTCCCCCAATGCCATACATCACCAAGTACTGCCATTTGAACATTAAAATTCCTTTAAACAATTCTTCCATTGTCATTCCCCCTGATTGTTACTTTTTTCTCTCTCTGCCTCTTGACAAATGCTTCGGCAATTTAGCCGGCCAGTAGCCATCCCCGGGTTTTCCTAAGGATACAAGTACTTTGTATGCAGTATACGACAAAAAAACAAATATCCATCGGGCCCTCCATCACCTGGGAGTGCTGGAAAACTAGCTCACCGGCATGCCGAACCCGATGGACCTCAACCTTATCCTAACGTAAATAGCAAGTCTCCCGCCTGAACACTGTCACCTTTTTTTACAGGGATCGATATGATGGTTCCCCCTTCGGGAGCTACAATTTCATTTTCCATTTTCATAGCTTCAATGATCAGTACCACATCGCCTGAATTGACTGTCTGGCCCTCCTTGGCACTAATATTCAGCACAGTACCGGGCAGCGGGCTCGTTACTTCATTTGCCGCTCCCGTCGGTGCCGGTTTTGGAGCAGCTGGCTTAGGAGCAGCAGGCTTTGGGGCTTCCGGTTGAGGAGCGGAAGCTTTTGGTGCGGAAGCAACAGCATTCGCCGCCGGGGTGGAAGGTGCGGTTGCAGGACTTCCCCCTACCTCTTCAATTTCTACCTCAAATGTTTCACCGTTGACAACAACCTTAAATTTTTTCATCATCTATTTCCCCTTTCAATGAATCTTTGGCGTGTGGCAATAATGTCTGTTGTTCCGACAAAAGACCAGACAGGATGGCTGCCTGAGACTCTCCGAATCGCGGTAAAGGTAAATTCCTCTGCGGACTTTCCGGTCATGGCACAAATAGAGGCGGTAATTGCCGCAACAAGAGCAGGTGAAATACCCTTTGGGGTCTGCACAGGAGTCAGTACCGGCGCTTTGGCCGGCACGGGCGGTTCCGGTTTCACAACTGCTTCTACTCCCGAAGTGCGGTTTTTCTTAAAAAGAGAAGGGAGTAAGGCCAGGATAATAAAAATGCCCAAACCGAGAAGTACGGTTAATGGTCCTTGTGAGATATGCATTATTTTTTACACCACCCTTAGACCGGAATGTTCCCGTGTTTTTTGCCGGGCCGGGCTTCCCTTTTCGTCAATAACGATTCTAAAGACTTAATTAAGTAATACCTGGTCTTTTCCGGCTCAATCACCAGATCGGCAAATCCCCGGGCCGCCGCACAGTAAGGATTAGAAAAACGTTCTTCATAATCGGCTATTTTTTCCTGTCTTTTCTCATTGGGATTCTCCGCACCTTCAATTTCTTTCCTAAATACAATGTTGGCAGCACCTTGGGCTCCCATTACGGCGATTTGGGCACTGGGCCAGGCAATGGCCATATCCGCTCCCAATGATTTGGCACACATGGCCAGATAGGCTCCCCCGTATGCTTTCCGGGTAATTAATTGAATTTTGGGCACGGTTGCCTCTGAATAGGCATACAACAATTTGGCCCCGTGGCGAATGATCCCGCCGTGTTCTTGACCTACTCCCGGCAAATAGCCCGGGGTATCGACAATGGTGAGCAGGGGAATGCCAAAGGCATCACAGAAGCGAATGAACCGGCTGGCTTTGTCGGAGCAGTTGATATCTAAGCATCCCGCCATGACTTTAGGCTGGTTGGCAATCACCCCTACGGACATGCCCTTGAGACGCATAAACCCGATGATAATGTTTTGGGCAAAGTGGGGCTGAATCTCAAAAAATTCCCGGTTATCAGCCAGGGCCGCAATCACATCCATCATGTTATAGGCTTTATTGGGATCATCGGGAACCACGGTCTGAAGGATTTCATCCATCCGTTCTACCGGGTCATCGGTTCCTACCACGGGAACCGGATCCAGATTGTTGGACGGAATAAAACTTAAAAGCTTTTTAATCTGGCTGATACATTCTTCTTCATTCGCGGCAAAAAAGTGGGCATTCCCGCTGGCCTGATTGTGGGCCATTGCCCCCCCCAAGTCTTCGGCACTGACTTCTTCCCCGGTCACAGCCTTAATTACTTGGGGGCCGGTAATAAACATTTGGCTGGTCTGGTTCACCATGAAGATAAAATCGGTTAAAGCGGGAGAATACACCGCTCCACCGGCACAAGGTCCCATAATCACAGAAAGTTGGGGCACTACTCCCGAAGCTAAGGTATTCCGTTTAAAAATCTCTCCGTACCCGTTTAAAGCATCTATTCCTTCCTGAATCCGGGCCCCGCCCGAGTCATTGATGCCGATGAAAGGTGCACCCATCTTGGTGGCCAGATCCATCACCTTGCATATTTTAGCGGCATGCATTTCACCCAAGGATCCGCCCAGCACGGTAAAATCCTGGGAAAACAAATAGACCAACCGGCCCTCGATGGTGCCATAACCGGTGACGACGCCTTCACCCGGGGCGTCCACATCCTGCATGCCAAATTCTACTCCCCGGTGTACCACAAATTGATCCAGTTCTACAAAGCTACCTGGATCCAACAATTTGTCAATGCGTTCCCGGGCAGTGAGCTTGCCGTCTTTGTGTTGCTTCTCAATTCTCTTCGCTCCGCCCCCGTTCAGTACCTTTTCCCGTTTGGCCGCTAATTTGTCCAACTTTTCTTCTCTTGACATTACCTTACCTCCTACACTCTAATCCCGTTCACATAATTCCACCAAAGTGCCCAAGGTTGCCTTGGGGTGTACAAAGGCAATCTTGGCGCCTCCGGCTCCGTAGCGCGGCTTTTCATCAATTAAACGTACGCCCTTTGCTTTTAGTTCTTCCAGTACCGCTTCCAGATTTTTTACCCGGAAGGCCACATGCTGAATCCCTTCCCCTTTCGTTTCAATAAATTTAGCGATGGGGCCGTCCGGTTCAGTAGATTCAAGCAGTTCAACTTCACTCTCTCCCACAGGCAGGAAAGCTACCTTTACCTTTTGTTCGGCAACCACTTCTTCGTCAGTCATTTTGATGCCTAAAACGCCTTCCCAAAATTTGCGTGCTTCCGCAATACTCTTCACAGCCACACCAATATGATCAATTTTTTCCACCATATGATATCCCTTCCTTTCTAGGGCTCATTGCACCCTTCTTATTTCACATTGGCCCGAATGTAATCAACGATTTCCTGGGTAGAAGTTCCTGGGGTAAAGATCTGAGAAACGCCCGCTTCTTTTAAAACAGGAATATCGTCATCCGGGATAATACCGCCGCCGATCACCAGGATGTCCGTAACCCCCTGCTTTTTCAAGAGTTCAACAACGGGAGGAAACAAGTGCAAATGGGCTCCAGATAAAATACTTAATCCGATTACTTGAACATCCTCTTGGATGGCTGCTTCCACAATTTGTTCCGGCGTCTGGCGCAACCCAGTATAGATAACCTCCATTCCTGCATCACGACAAGCCTGGGCAATTACTTTCGCTCCCCGATCATGCCCGTCTAACCCGGGCTTCGCAACCAGTACCCTAATCTTTTTCTCCGACATGCTTCATCCCTCCTTTAAATAGTCGCTACTGCCTGGTACTCACCGAATACTTCCCGTAATACGTCACAAATCTCGCCCAAGGTAGCATATGCTTTCACGGCGTCAATCATGAGTGGCATCAGATTGGCATCGGTCTTTGCGGCCTCTTTCAGGTTGCTTAAGCATTTTTCCACAGCCTTGTTGTCTCGTTCTTCCCGTACTTTCCGGGTTTTAGCTACCTGTAGTTGTTCCACGGCCGGATCAACGCGCATCAACTCTTGGGGAGGCTCTTTCTTCATTTGGAACTTGTTCACACCGATCACTACCTGACTTCCGCTTTCCACCGCCTTTTGATAACGATAGGCGCTTTCCTGAATCTCTTTTTGCATATATCCCCGTTCGATAGATTTCGTCGCACCGCCCAGATCCTCAATTTTTTGAATATACTCCCAAACCTTGCTTTCTATTTCATTGGTAAGCTTTTCAATAAAGTAGGATCCTCCTAAGGGATCAACGGTGTCGGCTACGCCGATCTCATAGCCGATGACCTGTTGGGTCCGTAAAGCAATCAAAACAGAATGCTCTGTAGGCAGTGCTAAGGCCTCGTCCCGGGAATTGGTATGTAAGGATTGGGTTCCCCCTAATACGGCGCTTAAGGCCTGGAATGCCACCCGCATAATATTGACATCGGGCTGTTGGGCGGTAAGCGTACTTCCCGCAGTCTGGGTATGAAAACGGAGCATCATGGATTTCGCATCTTTCGCACCAAAACGCTCCTTCATAATTTTCGCCCAAATCCGGCGGGCAGCTCTAAACTTGGCAATTTCTTCAGAAAAGTTCACATGGGCATTAAAAAAGAAAGAAAGGCGCGGGGCAAACTGGTCCACATCCAAACCGGCCTTGATGGCGGCATCTACATAAGCTATGCCGTCCGCAAGGGTAAAAGCAATTTCCTGTACGGCAGTTGCTCCGGCTTCACGGATATGATACCCGGAAATGCTAATGGTATTCCAGTTGGGAACACTCTTTGCACAATAGGCAAAGATATTGGTAATTAAGCGCATGGATTCTGCCGGAGGAAAGATATAGGTTCCCCGGGCTACATATTCCTTCAGGATATCGTTTTGAATCGTTCCGGACAATTTATCCGGGCTAATCCCTTGCTTTTCAGCTACCGCAATATACATCGCCAGTAAAACCGAGGCGGGAGCATTAATCGTCATGGAAGTACTCACCTTGTCCAGAGGAATACCGTCAAATAAAATCTCCATATCTTTTAAGGAATCTATGGCCACCCCTACCTTCCCCACTTCACCGCGGGATAAGGGTTGGTCTGAATCATAACCGATCTGGGTGGGCAGGTCAAAAGCGCAGCTTAATCCGGTCTGACCTTGTTGCAGCAAATATTTGAACCTTTCATTGGTTTCCTCTGCCGACCCAAAACCGGCGTACTGCCGCATGGTCCAATGCCTTCCCCGGTACATGGTAGGCTGCACGCCCCGGGTAAATGGGTATTCTCCCGGGAAACCCAGCTGTTCCTCATACTCAAACTCATTCAGGTCCGCCGGGGTATAGAGGCGGTCGATGGTAATCTGGGAATCTGTGGCAAACTCCGTTTTTCTTTCTGGTCTTTTCTTTAACGATGCTTCAACTTTTTCTGTCCATCCCTGCTTTCTTGCTTCAAGTTCTTTCACCTGGGTTGAATCCGACATGAAAGCAATCCCCCTTCGCATAATAAATGTGCCTGTTTGGCTTTCACCTGACTAATTTGTGCGTAGGTCTCCCGCATCATTGAGGACATTCCTGTAGCGGTCAAGGGACACACCTCTTGCAGAGGAATATCCCCAATTAGTGTGTCCCCTGACCGCTAACGGCGAGAGACAACGCCCAATTAAGTCATGTATTTGCAGTTCTAAAATTTAGATGGAGTCAAACAATCTCCATCTGAATTAAGAACTTGCTTCAACAGTTTAATATATTAAACTGTCATGAAATCATATTTCCTCCAATTTTATATTTTAAGGTAATTGTATCACTATTTGTAATTTGTACAATATTTCTGCAAAAAGATGCAATGTTAAAATAGTTTTCAACCGTCACAAATATTAGAAAAAGCTGAAAACTTGGCAATTTTGCTTTGCCAATATTATTACCTGGTCATAATCTATTATATCTTTTTTCGCACAAGTAAACAAATAAAATATCTGCAAAACTCCCGGTTCTCCCCTGAATTCCCAAATTATTCTTAAAAGCAGCTCTTCTCTCCCATCTGCGTAAGTATTTTTTGCGGCATATACAGTATATGTCTAAAAATTATACAGTTCCAATTTATAATAATTAATTCCAGCATAACTTAAAGTTATAGTATAATGGTACCATAGCTTGATTGGCCTTTTTATCTATGGCAATCGAAAATGGGAGGAATATGTGCTATGAACTTACACACTTAAGGCTATTTCATGTGCTTGCTTTACAGGGAGCTTTTACCAAAGCTGCCGAATCATTGCACATAAGCCAGCCTGCTTTGTCTGTCCAAATGAAAAAAGCCCTAGGGGCTTTTTTTCGGGAACCGGAGCCGGGTATCATATCCCCCAATAAATGCGGGAAGCGCACACCAAGGTATTATGCTCCGCATCCTCGCTAACTTCTCCAACCGGCCAAATATTCTTTTTGCTCCTCTGTAAGGCGGTCGATCTTTACATCCAAAGTATCCAGCTTCATCCGGGCCACTTTTTGATCGATTTCCTCCGGCACCGGATATACTTTATTTTCTAAACGGCCCTGATTCTCATAGGCATACTTTAAGGACAGGGCCTGCAAAGCAAAGGTCATATCCATGATTTCCGCCGGGTGACCGTCCCCCGCGGCCAGATTCACCAGCCGCCCCTCTGCCAAAAGATATACTTTTCTGCCGTCAGGCAGAACGTATTCTTCGATGTTGTTCCGCACTGTCCGTTTGGAAACCGCGACTGCACCTAAATCCCCTTTCGATATCTCTACGTCAAAATGCCCCGCATTGGCCAAAAGGGCCTGATCTTTGATGACGGCCAGATGCTCTTTCCTAATCACGTTGACATTTCCCGTCACCGTGATGAAAAAGTCCCCTAAGGGAGCAGCCTCCTCCATGGTCATGACGGAAAAGCCGTCCATGATCGCTTCCATGGCCTTAATGGGATCAATCTCCGTGACAATCACACGGGCGCCTAATCCTTTTGCCCTCATGGCGACACCTTTCCCGCACCATCCATATCCTGCAATTACTACCGTTTTGCCTGCCACGACCAAGTTTGTCGTCCGGTTGATGCCGTTCCACACCGACTGGCCGGTTCCATAGCGATTGTCAAACAGGTATTTGGAGTAGGCATCATTTACCGCGATCATAGGAAACCTCAGGGCATCACTTTTTTCCATGGATCTCAGCCGAAGGATGCCGGTTGTCGTCTCTTCGCACCCGCCGATAATCTCTTTGGTCTGATCCCCCCGATGGGAATGAAGCAGGGATACCAAATCACCTCCATCGTCAATGATGAGGTCTGGGTGGAAATCCAACGCCTGATTCAAATGCATGTGATATTCTTCATCACTGGCATTGTACCAGGCACAGGCATGAATACCATTCTTAACCAAAGCGGCTACCACATCGTCCTGGGTAGAAAGAGGGTTGCTTGCCACCATACAAACCTCCGCCCCCCCAGCTTGCATCACCGTAGCTAAATAACCGGTTTTTGCCTCTAAATGTAAGCAAATGGTTACTTTTTTCCCTTGAAATGGCTTTTCTCTTTCAAAACCGGACCGAATTAAATTAAGTAAAGGCATATGCGCCTGCACCCAATCTAATTTTAGCTGCCCGCCGGGCGCCAGATTGACATCACGAATCATTGATTCCATTGCTTCATACCTCCATATTTTTTCGGGATCTGGGGACCGGGGAAAAATAACACTTCCTCCAGTGCCATTCCCCGGATCCTGGTATCCGTGTATTATTTACTGAGACATCCTTTCAATTTGCCAAACAGCATACCGCAAAGAAAGGCATAGTCTTCCGTAGGCAGGTAATCAGATGCCGATTCATCCAAAATAATGTTGGCATTTGGGGGAAACTCTTCATCTTCCCCCCAAAGAACAAAGGTCACCGGAATCCGGGGCAAAGGATAGAAACGGAAACTGATATCGCCAAAGGCCTGTTTCTCGCCGCCAAACTTTTCTCCGGCAGACCGGAAACGATCCAAATCCTTCCCAAAAACATGGATCAGCGGTCTGATACACCGGTTGGAAAAAGGATCAATATAAATATTCCCTCCCGGAAGCTCTTTAAACGTAATATTTTTGTTCAGAATAGGACTTCCTCCGGAATGGGTAAAGTAATGAAGGATCAGAATTCTTTCAATCAGCCCGATCTCTTCTCCGGTAATTTTGTTTACCACAACTCCTTCAGGATAGGTGACCTCAACGGGTAAATTTAAAAAGGTCAAAGAGAATTTTCCGTCCCGATACTCTGTTCCTGTTTTCCAGGCCATATCCTCGGCTCTTTTACTCTTAAATTCTTCCAAAGATTTTTTTAAAGTCACATCAAGATTAAAATTAGCCAAAACCCTGTCCTCCTTCAGATATTTCCTCAGAAATTACATTTGACTTCATGCCTCATTTACGTTAAAATTATTAACTGTGAACAGTAATTTGCGCTCGTAGCTCAGTGGATAGAGTGACGGATTCCGATTCCGGAGGTCGCAGGTTCAAATCCTGTCGAGCGCACCATCTTTTTTAAAAAGCCTTTCAGGCTTTTTTTATTATGTGTACAGGATTCCCCTGTAAGTCGCAGACAGCAGTTCCCGCATTTTTACAATCACCAAACCGTAAAACCTTTCCCCGGTAACCGGATTTTCTAGAATTGACTGTTATCAATCTCATCCAAGATACTGCGCCGTTCGAACAAGGCGGGCAGAGCCTCCCGGGCTTTATCCACTTCGTCCATATCGATGTCAGCAAGGACTACTTCCTGATTGCTGGTACCTTCTTTGATCACATCACCCCATGGGGAAACAATCAATGATTTCCCCGGATAAGGGATTTCCAGGTCTGTTCCGGTGCAATTTGTCCCAAACAAATAGACTTGATTTTCCAAGGCCCGGGCTTTACAGAAAGTAATCCATTGATCCACCTTGGACTCCGGCCATTGAGCTGGAACAACGATAAACCTAGCTCCTCTCAACGCCAGGTTACGCATTAATTCAGGGAATCTCAAATCATAACAAATAATCATTCCCGCCAAACCCCAGGGCGTTTCCACCAATCCCCAATCCTCACCGCCGGAAAAAAATTTATCTTCCTCAAAACCCAAAGAAAACAAATGAATCTTGCGGTATTTTCCCACGATAGAACCCTTTTGATCGATGGCCACTGTCGTATTATAATAGACGCCGTCTTTTTTTTCCGCTATAGAGCCGGCAAAAATAAACAACTTATATTTCTTGGCCAGCTCCCTGATCGTGCTCACAGTAGGACCCTGCAGGCCTTGAGCCAAATGGGGCAAATGGAGCAGATCATATCCGCAGTTCCATAATTCCGGTAACAGGATTAAATCCGCGTGCCCTTGGGCGGCAATTTCAATCTGTTCCGTTACCGTGGTGAGGTTATGATCCAAGTCTCCCGACACAATATTAAATTGAATGAGTGCAACTTTCACAACCACAGACACGTCCCCCTCACAAAAACAATCCTTTAAGCGACTGTTTTTTATCAATGGTGCCGTTCAAAATCATAGCATATTTACTGCCAAGATGCTACTTATTTAGCGTGCATTGACATTTTTCCCTTCAATGATGCTGATAATTTCTCTTAGGTGGTCTACTTGATAGTATTCCCCCTGGGATTCCTCATGTTCAAAATCCCAAGAAGGTGTTAGGACATGAATACAATTCATCCCCGCCCGCAAAGCCGGGTTAATATCTGCTTTAATGCTATTTCCCACAGACCAGGATTGCTTGGGGGAGATGGCATGCTGCTCCATAATACCGCGGAAAACATGATCATTTTTCTCTAATACCACATAAATCCGGGTAAAAAAATCTTTTAACCCGCTTTGGGATATCTTTAAAGTTTGCAGTTCCTGGTCCCCTTTCGTAATTAAAAACAATTGATAGGAGTAAGATAATCTTTCTAAGACTTCTTCAGCCCCTTCTAAAAGTTCCGGTTTTTGATACAGCGCTTTCCAGCCAAGCTCTTCCATTTCCTTCATTTTCTCTTGGCAAGCTGCTTCTCCCCTGTGTGCGCAATAATGGAGGTAAGTTTGGACTAAGGCCTGGGGGAAACATTCCTTGGCAAATCCCCCGCACTTCTTCACATTTTCAATGTCATAATAATTTAAGGTATCCAGGATTTTTCCATCTCCTAAATTCCATTCCTGCATGGTTTGGAGAAACTTTAATTTTACATCATCAAAAATCACATTCGTATAAACCAGGGTATCATCAAAGTCAAAAAATACTGCTTTAATAGTCTCACCGCCATTATCATTTTTTACCTACAATTTACGCATGGCAACCCGGATATCTTCTTCTACGTTTAACCGGTAAATTTTACATATTTCCACAATTCGGGAAACGGTCCGTTCTCCAATCACTTCATTCATTTGTCCGATGGAAAGATTTGTTGTAATCACACAAGGGAGTCCGTAGTTCGTTCGATAATTAATTAAAGTAAAAATCTTATTTTGGGTCCACTCCGTAAAATTATGAGCGCCCAGATCATCCAACACCAAAACATCTGATCTTCGCGCGGCATCCATTAAATCCGCTTCACTAAATTCCCCTTGTTTTTGGTAGGTCGCCCTTAGATCATCCAAAAAATCAGGCACCACCAAAAACAACACTTGCTTTTCATGTTCTAAAAGGGCATTGGTAATAGCGCCGGCTAAAAAAGATTTTCCACTCCCTACGTTTCCTTCAAAAAGAATGCCAAGGCCTGTCTTTTGCTCTAAATACCGGGCGACAAACTCCTTGGCCCCGTCGAGAGCTTTTTCAGCTAATGCCCGGTAAGAAGGGCCTTCATGATCTAAACGCAAATGACGGGAATAAAACTTTAAATTGAACTTATCAAAAGTATTGGACGCCATCATGGGCATCAAGTTGGCAGAGGCAAATTTTTTTAATGCGGCTTGCTGTTTGACACATTGACACTGATAAGCTACATCGCCTTGCACAATAACTCCTTTATCTTCACAATAGGGGCAGTGATACTTTACTTCTCCCCGCCCTGTTTTATCCGGTTCCACCCGGAATAAATTCCTGTTTAAATATTGAGATATTTTTTCCATCTCTCTCACAACCTTTTACAGTTCATACAGGTCTTCCAAGTTTTTGGCGTGATTTTTCCCCGCGGTTATTTTCCTAGGTGCACTTTTTCCTTTCGCCATTCGTCCTTTTTCATGGTTTAATACTTCGTTTACCGTCCGCACATTGGATTTTTTCCATTCTAAGAGAATTTTGTCAATATAGTTTAAATTATAGACACCCCGTAAAACCGCCCTTTTTAAAGATTCTAAAACAACTTCCGGGGAATATCCCAGCTCGTCCAGCCATTCCGCTATTTTTTCGTTTTCCATGGGAGATAAAGGCCGGCCAAATTCCTTTTCGAAGGCCCGAAAAACGGTGGCAAATTCCTGTTCATAGACCACCCGGCTTTTCTCCGATCCGGCGGCAATTTCCGTTTTTCCTGCCATTTCATAAGCCCAGAGATCCATCAACTTGTCATATAAACCGTCGAAATAATACCGGGAAATAGTAGTCTTCTCCGCATCCATACTGTTTTCCGGAACAATGAATCCTTTTTCGATCAAAGCGGCTAAATTTTGTTTCACCACAGCAACTTCCAGACTAAGGATCTCAGAAATCTCAGGAGGCGATGGCAGTCCGTTTTTTCCCATCATAAAAATCTGCAGCAAAAACACGAATTCCCCTTCCGATAAACCTAACTGATGAAAATACTTGAGCAGGAGATTGGGCACGGGTGTACTGTCCCTGGTAATATCAAATAAAAATCGTTTTTCCCATTTGTTTTCTGTCAAATCATTCGCACCTCACGTCACTAAAATTAACTCTTCCACACTTCTGGAACAAACAAAACCAATACCGTAAATATTTCCAGACGACCCAAAAGCATGAACAAACTGAGAAACCACTTGCCTGCCTCCGGAATCGCCGCAAAATTTCCCATCGGACCCACCAGGCCAAATCCCGGTCCCACATTGCCCAGGGTAGTGGCAACGGAACTAAAAGCTTCAATCATATTCAAGCCGAAAGCAGCCATGACCGCTGTGCCTAAAAAAAAGATCAATAAATACAAAAAGAAAAACTGCAATACATTGATCACTACGGCATCCGGAACAGTCTTGTCCCCGATTTTCAGGCATTTCACGCTCCGGGGATGGATTAACCGAAGAATTTCAATAAACGTATGCTTTAAGAGAATTAAGATCCGCCCAACTTTTACCGCACCGCCGGTAGACCCGGAACATCCCCCGATAAACATGGTGATCAATAAAATTATTTTTGAAAAGGTAGGCCACTTTTCGAAATCTACCGTAGCATACCCGGTGGTCGTGATGATGGAAACGACCTGAAAGGCCGCATCACGTACCGTTTTCTCCAGTCCCGAGGGCTGGTTCAAGGCCAAATCGGCACA
Source organism: Candidatus Formimonas warabiya (assembly GCF_002777255.1). Lineage (GTDB taxonomy): Bacteria > Bacillota > Dehalobacteriia > Dehalobacteriales > Dehalobacteriaceae > Formimonas > Formimonas warabiya. The sequence goes on from NZ_CP017634.1 coordinate 1,223,326, forward strand.
AATGAATAAAATACTCCCTAAAGTAATCCATAAATAAAGGCGGAATTCTTCATTTTGCCAAAAACTGTTTGTTCTTTTCTTCACCATTTGGTAGTAAAGAGCAAAATTAGCCCCCGCAGCAAACATAAAAATAGTGATCACCCACTGAATATAAGGGCTAGGGTAATAACCGATACTTAAATTTTTCGTCGAAAAACCTCCCGTTGCCATGGTTCCGAAGGTGTGGCACAAGGCATCGAAAAGATTCATGCCGCCAAACAAAAGAAGGATTACTTGGAGCAAAGACAGAATCACATAAGTAAGCCACAGGGCCTTTGCCGTTTCCTGAATGCGGGGTTTTATTCTTTCCGCTACCGGTCCGGGGGATTCAGCTTTAAACATTTGCAGCCCGCCGCCCCCTAACTGGGAGAGCAGAGCGACAAACAGAACCATGATGCCCATTCCCCCCAACCAGTGAGTCAAACTGCGCCAAAAAAGAATGCCGTGGGGTAGGACTTCAATATTGGTAAGAACGCTGGCACCGGTGGTTGTAAAACCCGACATCGTTTCAAAAAAAGCATCGGTAAATGACACAAAGGTTCCCGAAAAAAGATAAGGCAATGACCCAAATAAAGAGGCAAAGATCCAGCCCAGGCTCACAATGGCAAAACCCTCCCGTTGGCGAATGGTTTCCCGGGACTTCAGGAAAAATGTCATCAGCCCGCCCACAACCATTGTCACCGCCAGAGCATATAAAATGGCCAAAGCATCCGGTTCCCGGTAATAAACAGACCATCCCAGGGGAAAAATCATCGATCCCCCTATAATCAGCAGCAGCTTGCCCAAGAGATAAAAAACCAGTCTGATGCGCACACAAGACCCCCCGTATTACGAAAAAAATTGCTCGATCTTTTGAATAGAATTAGGCAGGGCAAATACGATGACCCGGTCGCCCGGGCAGACGATATCGCGACCCCGGGGAATAATAATTTTATTTTCTTGCACCAAAGCCCCGATAATGGCACCGGAAGGGAATCCTACATCCTTCAGGCATTTTCCCGCATATCGATATGATTCGGGAACGATCAACTCCATCATTTCTGCCTGGGCATCGTTTAACAAGGTTACGGAAACAATTTTCCCTTTCCGGACAAAACGCAGAATGGCACTGGCCGCCAACTTTCTGGGACTTACGGCCCGGTCAATGCCCACCTTTTCCACCAAAGGGGTGTAATCAGACCGGCGAATTTGGGCAATCGTTTTTTTGGTGCCTAAGTGTTTTGCTAACAAGGATACCAGGAGATTGATCTTATCGTCTCCGGTCACGGCAACAAATAAATCCGTGGCACCCACATTTTCATCCTCCAATAATTGGAGATCCGTCCCGTCGCCGTGAATCACCAGGCAGCGGTGTAAATTTTGGGCAATAAATTGACACTGGTTGAAATCCTTCTCAATTATTTTCACGTTCATATGTTTATGTTCCAGTAACTGAGCAAGATAATAGCCTATTCTGCCCCCGCCCAGAATGACCACATTTTGCATCCTGGTACGGCGCTGGCCGAAAAACCTCTCCACTTCCCCCATTTCTTTCGTCTGGGCTAGAACAAAGATCATGTCTCCTACCTTAATCATGTCTTTACCCCGGGGAATAATCACTTTTCCCTCGCGCAGAATGGCAGCGATCAAAAACTGTTGCGGGCACTCTAAATACTTTAATTCCAGATTACAGACAGGGGAATTTTCCATCATTTTAAGTTCTAATAATTGTACTTTTCCCCCGGCAAAATACTCTACAATCTGTGCTTCCGGTTTGGTGATCAATTTTGCAATTTCATGTGCGGTGACCCTTTCCGGATTTATGATTAAATCAATTCCCAAGGCGTTTTTCTGTGTCATCTGGTCCAGGTCCACGTATTCCGGCTCACGTACGCGGGCGATGGTCCGTTTCACCCCTAATGACTTGGCCAAAAGACAGGATACAATATTCAATTCATCAAGTTCCGTAACAGCAGCCAGTAAATCCGACTCCTCAACCCCGGCCTCTTTCAAGACAGAGGGATTGGCTCCGTTCCCGCAGATGGTCTGAACATCTAAATGCTCTTCCACAGTATGCAGCCTGGTGGGATCAATTTCAATCACAATCACATCGTGCCCCTCGGAAGAAAGCATTTGGGCGATACTGTACCCCACTTTTCCTGCCCCAACAATAATGGATTTCACAAAAGCAGCCTCCTAATCATCATCTGCCTGTCCCAAATCAGTTTAACGTTAATACATTTATTCTACCACGATTAAAATTAGAATTGAGGGGAAAATTATGCTATAATATCTCAATACTAAAATAATATTATTAATCTTTTTCATCACTTGCAACATAATTTTATTTTATTCGGCCCGGTTTTTTCTCAACTATTCGAAAAAAGGATGTATCAATCCATGCAGGTATTGGCGTTTATTGGCCCCAGCGGTACGGGAAAGAGTCATCATGCCATCTTTGTGGCCCAAGAGTATCATGCGGAAATGATCATTGATGACGGCCTTTTAATTCAAGGAAGTCGGATCTTGGCAGGAAGTTCCGCCAAAAGATCTCCCACCAAGGTGGGCGCGATCAAAACAGCCCTTTTTACGGAGGATGCCCATGCAGAGGAAGTAAAAAATCAGATTGCCGAGAGCCAACCCTCCCGCATTTTGATTTTGGGCACGTCCACCAGTATGGTAGAAAAGATTGCCCTTCGCCTGGAGCTGCCCCTTCCGGAAACCGTGATCAACATTGACGACATCGTCTCCCCGGAAAGCATAAAAAAAGCCCGGCAAATCCGGGAACAATTGGGCACCCATGTTGTTCCCGCCCCCACGGTAGAAGTAAAACAGCGGTTCTCCGGGAATATTATCGATCCTCTGCGTTCCTTTTTCAGAAAAAGAAATCCCGGCAACCGCCCTTTAACCTCCAAACACTTGTGGGTGGAACAGACCGTGGTACGTCCTACCTTTAATTTTTGGGGGAAATTTTATATCTCCAATTACGTGATTATCGAGATTATTAAATACGTCAGCCTGGATGTTCCGGGTATTGACCGTGTGATGCGGTCAAATGTGGAAAACAGCGAACAAGGCCTTGCGCTCCATGTAGACGTTTCTTTGGTCTATGGTTACTTTTTACCGGATGTGATGGTCCAGGCCCAGAAGACCATCCAAAAGCATGTAGAATATATGACTTCTTTAAACGTGATCTCCATCGATATTCATGCCGTGAAACTAGTGATGCGGGAACAAGGAACAGAAGAGTAAGGGTGTCAGGGCTACCAACTGACTATTGATCAGTTGATAAAGTTCTTCACTATGATCCGGAATTTCCTGTGTGATCGGGCAGGTTTCTTCAATAAATTGTTTTGCTGTTAAATCAAAGGCTTCTCCCATGCAGGGAACAAGCGTTTCCACATGAAAACGGTCTTGAACCAAACGAGCGAAACTCTCCGCGACCAGTTCTTCTCCATGGGTAATAAATATTTTTTCCGGCAACTTCTTGAACCCTGCTAACCAGTGCAGAAGTTCATTTTGGTCCGCATGGGCCGAGTACCCTTCCAGCATCATAATTTTGGCACGCACGGCAATCTCTTCCCCGTGAATTTTCACCTTTCGCTCCCCGTCTACAATCCGGCGGCCTAAAGTACCTTCGGCCTGGTATCCCACAAAGATGACCGTACACTCCGGACGCCATAAGTTATGCTTTAAATGGTGCTTAATCCGGCCGGCGTCAGCCATGCCGCTGGCAGAGATAATAATCGCCCCTTGTTTGATCTGGTTTAAGGCCATGGATTCCTCCGACGTGCGGGAATAATTCAGATTGGGCAGCAGGAACGGGCATTGTCCATATTCCTCCATAAATTCTGTGGTCTCGGAATCAAAATACTGGGGATGTTTGCAAAAAATTTCAGTCGCGGCAATCGCCAGAGGACTGTCCACATAAATGGATTTGGGATCAATCTGGCCTTCTTCGATCATCCTGTTCAGCGTTAGCAGCAAATCCTGGGTCCGGTCTACGGCAAAAGCCGGAATAATTACGTTACCACCCCGCCGAAAGGTGGCATTAATGGCATCGGCAAAGGCCACCTCGTTATTCTCTATTTGTTCATGAAACCGGTTGCCATAGGTTGATTCCATTACTAAATAATCTGCGGCCTCCATAACCGTGGGATCCTTCACGATGGGACGGTCGCTTCTCCCCAGGTCTCCGGTAAAGACAATTTTGGTCTTTTTACCCTGTTCCGTAAACCATATTTCCAGCATCGCCGATCCCAGGATGTGGCCGGCATCCCTCATGATCACATGGATTCCGGGAGCAGGCTCAAATTCCTCATCATAATTCATTTTACGGAAGAATTTTGTACATTCCTCCGCCTCCAATGCGGTGTAAATCGGGGCTAGCCCATTATTTCCCGCCCGGAGAAGCTTCCGGTTTTTCCGTTCTACCTCCATCTCCTGAATATGCCCGCTGTCCGGCAGCATCACTTGACATAATTCTACCGTACCCCCTGTGGCGTAAGTGGGACCGGAAAAGCCCCGCTGGTATAATTTGGGCAATAAACCGCTGTGGTCAATATGGGCATGGGTCAGCAGTACAAAATCAATATCCCCCGGATGGAAGGGAAAATCCCCGTAATTGCGTTCTTTTAAAACCTTATTTCCCTGAAACATCCCGCAATCTACTAAGAACCTGGCATGATCATGCTCCAGTAAATAACAGGAACCGGTCACCACTCGGGCAGCTCCGCAAAAAGTAATCTTAATTGTCTCCACTCCCCTTCTCTAGTTGATCAGCTTGGAAACAAAGCGCTCCATTCTGTCCATAGCCTCCATAATTTGCTTTACTGAGGAAGCATAAGAGCAGCGGATGAAACCTTCCCCGCACTCGGCAAAAGCACTTCCCGGCACCACTGCTACCTTGCCCTCTTTCAGCAATCTACCGGCAAATTCCTCAGAGCTTAGGCCGGTGTTTTTGATGGACGGGAAAATATAAAATGCTCCCTTCGGTTCTACAACAGAAAGTCCCATGTCGCGCATCCTTTTTAATATAATTCTCCTTCTTTGGTCATATTCCTCTATCATCCGGGAAACCTCGTCGAAACAGGAGGAAAAGGCTTCAATGGCTGCCTTTTGACCCATAATCGGTGCACATAACATGGTATACTGATGTATTTTGACCATGTTTTGAATAAAATCCTCATGGGCCGCTACATAGCCGATTCTCCATCCCGTCATGGCAAAAGCCTTTGACATCCCGCTGATTAAAATGGTCCGGTCCTTCATATCCGGTAGGGAAGCAATACAGGTATGGGTTCCCGCATAGGTCAGTTCCGCATAGATTTCATCCGATATCACCACCAGATTGTGCTTTATCAACACCTTGCTGATGGCAGCCAACTCTTCCCGGGTCATGATCGCTCCGGTGGGATTGTTGGGATAGCTGATGACAATCCCTTTTGTCCTGGGTGTAATATAAGTCTCAATCACCTCTGGAGTAAGCTTAAACTCATCTACATCAGAGGTCGGGATGGCAACAGGAACCGCTCCCGCCAATACCACACAGGGCTTATAGGACACATAGCAGGGTTCCGGAATCAATATTTCGTCTCCTGGGGAACAAATCGTGCGCAAGGCCATATCCACCGCTTCACTGGCGCCCACGGTGACGATAATTTCTTTTTTGTCGTCATACAAGACGTCAAATCGCTTATCCAGGTATTTGGCAATGGCGGAACGCAGTTCCGGCAAGCCAAAATTGGACGTATACATGGTATAGCCCTTTTCTAAGGAATAGACGCAGGCTTCCCGGACATGCCAGGGGGAAACAAAATCAGGCTCCCCAACACCCAAAGAAATAATGTCTTTTGCTCCGGACACCAAATCAAAAAATTTTCTGATCCCGGAGGGAGGAAGATTCTTCACGGTAGGAGTGATATAATTCTGAGGGATAAAGGTCATGGGGTTACCACCTCTCTTCGGTCTTCTTCCGCATCTTCAAAAATCACACCGGCCATTTTATATCTCTTTAAGATAAAATGGGTTCTCGTACTTAATACATGTTCAATGGTGGCCAGCTTTTGCGCTACAAACAGCGCCACATCTTTCATACTTTTTCCTTCGATCGACACCGAGAGATCATAGTCACCCGACATCAGAGACACGGAACGCACCTCGGGAAACCGATAGATTCTCTGGGCCACGGCATCAAATCCTACCTCCCGCTGGGGCGATACTTTCACGTCGATAATCGCCACGGCGGTTTCCGCACCGGCTTTTTCCCAGTTGATCACGGTGGAATATTTTAAAATGATCTTTTCTTCCTCCAACTCTTTGATGATGCCCTCCACTTCCTCAACGGTCGTATCCAGCATCACCGCTATCTGGTCCAAGGGCATCCGGCTGTTGCACGCCAAAAGTTTTAATATTTTGTTTCTCATCTCTGCATAACCTCCCTTTTTCAAATAAAAAACCCCTCATCCCATAAAGGGACGAGAGGCTTATTCTCGTGGTACCACCCTAATTCACCGTATCATGATTAAAGCAAGCTCTTAATTCAGATGGAGATTCTTTTACTCCATCTGAATTTTAGAACTGCAAATGCATGACTTAGTTGGCGTTTGATTCCCGCATATTTGGGGACATTCCTAAGAGAGGTGTGTCCCCTGACCGCTGATGGCGGGAGACTGAAGCAAGTTCTTGGTTTGGTTGCTTTTTACCAAACCTTAGAACTGCGAATACAGAGTAAGCCAAGTTAGTCAGGTTAAAATACGATGCACTTAGCAGGATAACGGACCATTTCCCGGAAGGAACTAATTGGTTTTTTACCGTTCATTCCCCCTCTCCAGGGTGGCTGTTCAGATACTGGGCCTGCCGGATTTCCACCACCACCGGCTCTCTATAAGTGCTGACAGCGTCTTACTTTTCCCTATCATAGAGTTCACAGTATATAATTGCAGTTATCTTAACATTTATTTTTATTGGTGTCAATGCTTCCTGATTACTTCCCTACCGCCTTTCCCCCGGCGTCCACTTTTTTGCTGTCTTTATTCAAGCCCAGCCGCTCTGCGGAATGGTCCTTACCCAAATAGAAGTTGATCCAGGAAGAAGTCTGGTACAAATCCCAGTTGCATGGTGACACATGGTAGGAGTCTAGCTGGCTTTCATGGCCGTAATCCTTCAAACGGGCATACGCGCGGACGTAGACACATTTCTTTTTCTCCGGATGAACCTCACACCAGCCGTTGTAGCTCCCGCCGCAGGCCCCGTTGCGCTGGTTTTTCGGGCACTGGGACATGGGACAGGCATAGGCCAGGTCGATCAGGGCGCAGTCTCCACAGTCCTTACAGTCATAAAGAGTCACTTTCGCCATGTGTTCAAGGAAGTGGTAGCATTTTTCAATCTTCTTCCCCTCTACGAACTTGGAAATTCCTTTCATCAGGCCAAAGAAATTTTTATGCGGCTCAAAAACCAGGCTGTGGAACACCCGGGACACCCGGTAAATAAATTCCACCTTTGTATCCAGGGGGCGTCCTTTTCTTTCTGTGGGTATTTCGCTGTTTAGGCCGGTTTTTTCATCTTTCTGATAATAGTAAAAACCATTGTCCATGGGATAGTCAAACTCATGGACCAGATCCATCCAATTGGCGCTCAGCTCTTCCCCTTTTTCAATGATATATTCTACTTGGGCATATTTGATGCCATGGCCGCCGATGTGTACGCCGTTGAAACCCATCCCTTTCATGAAGGCATACATTTTGGCCGCCCGAAGAAGCCGTGCCTCGACTCCCTTGTCCGCCAATGTCCGCTCCCGGTCTAATTCTGCCAGGAGCTTGTTGGTAACCACACAGCCCGGTACTTTGTTTTCATTCATCAGTTTCCCTGCTCCATAGGGCAGAATATAGATGTTGCCTACGACAGGAACATTTAGGTTATTCTGTCTCATGAACTGAATTAATTCATGGAATTTACGGGCATCGTATCCCAGCTGGGGAACGATGAACTGGGCGCCTGACGCCACCTTTTTCTTCAGTTTATAATATTGCACCATTTGTTCCGCCTCATGCGCCTTAAAGGGCGATACGGCAGCCCCGGCGAAGAAGTCGCTGGCTTGGTGCTTCACGGTCCCTTTCAGTCCGGGGTATTCCAGGCCCTGGTTCATTTCACCGATCAGCTCCAAGGCATGGGTGGGATCAATATCAAATACGGGTTTCGGCCGCCCTTGAAAGCCGGTGACAGGATAATCTCCCGTCATTACCAGAAGGCTTCTGACCTGGGCCCGGTCTAAGGCATATAGCTGGCTTTCCATTTGGTTGCGGTTTTTATCTTTGCAAGTGAAATGTACCAGGGGTTCAATCCCCCTTTTTAGTATTTCTTCGCCCAAGTAATCAGCCAGCATGGCCGGATTGCCTCCGGGGTTGTCCGTAATCGTCAGGGCATGGATCTTTCCCCCTTTGGCAGCCTGCTCCGCCGCCTCCAAAGCACTTTCCTGAGATTTTTCCCGGGCTCCTCTCCCCGGCACCAATTCCCAGGTAACCGACATGGTATTGGGATTCAGTAATGATTCTTTAAATCGGTTTTCCACTTTATTTCCTCCTCGCCCAAACAGAATAACATTGTCTCTTTTTTTCATTTTATCATATTCTTGTCCTACTTTAACATGCCAATTTGTTGCAAAAAATTAATTATTTTGTCAATATCAAAAAAAAAAAATTCCTTGTCCTGTTCAGACAAGGAATTTTTTTTTGAATTTATCTGGTTCTAAACACTTTAACATAGGAATCACAGTAGATGCTCAGGTTCAGGAGAACTTCCGTAGATGCGGCTGTTTCCATTAAGGCATCGTCATTGGCATCAGCAATTACGGCATCCAATCCGCACGCAGCACCCATCGCCAAATAGACTCGATTGAGCAACGGTCGGTCAGGAGATTTCTGGGAAACGTTACTTAGTCCAAGCACAGTCTTAGGAGCCGGATCAGCGAGTAGTTTTACCTGACGGATGGCTTCCAGAACCTCGGGAACATGGTCTTGAGCAACATTTACCGGAAGAATCAGCGGGTCAATAAACAGGTCTTCCATGGGAAGGCCGAATTCATCGGCAGCAGCAACCAGTTCCATGGCCAACGCCACACGGTTTTCCGCATTCTTGGGAATACCCTTTTCATTCATGGTCAAACCGATCACTTTGGCATTATGTTTCACTGCCATGGGGAAGACTCTTTCAATCTTCGGCCGTTCAGCAGGGCAGGAGTTGATCATGGCAGGTCTTTTGCATAATTCTAAGCTGGCTTCAATGGCATCGTAGTTGGTGGAATCCAGTACCAGGGGAAGATCGCTGACTTCCTGAACCACTTCCACCATCCACTTCATACCGGCAACCCGGTCTTCACAAGCCGGTCCGGTATTAATATCCAGGTAGTGCGCACCGCCCTCTTTTTGTTTGATGGCCCACTCTTGGAGGGGTTTGGGGTTCTTTTCTGCTACAGCCTGGCCGATGTCTTTGAACATCCCGTTAATTCTTTCACCGATAATAATCATGCGGTCAAACCTCCTTATTTTTATTTATTTTGTTTCCATTAACTGTTCAATATTCTTCTTGAGCACTTTTACCGCTTGGGGATGTCTCATCACAAAGATATTTCCCCCTGCCTGCATTAAAGCGCCGGCAGTCATGGCTTCCCAAACAGGGCCTCTTTCCGCCTGGGCTCCCCAACCCGGGAAATCCGCTTCACTGGCCCAAGCTTCTTTCGCTCTCCAGGATTCAAAACCAGCGGTACAGATTAAGGGCATGGCAAGCATTTTATCCCCTTGCAGAGCGCCCATGCGGCCACGTTCCATAATGGAATAACCGTATTCGATTCCATAACCGAGACCGGCGATCATGGGGTCAATGACGATTCTGTCCGCAGGCATGTTCATTTCCGTAATCAAAATGTTTAACTGTTTGCAGATGTTAATATCAAGAGGCGACCGGGCAATAATGGAATGCCCGCTTCCTAAGCAAGCAGCAACCAGCGACTTATAGTTTTCCTGTTCGGCTACGCCCAGGAGCAATTTTTCCCCGGCGGTTTCTTCGGCAACCTTTACCAGTACTTCATGGTCTTTCTCTGCATCACCGCAGCCGACCACGATCAAAGGAACGCCTACAGCCCCTAAAATATCTTTCACAGCTTTGGCACATTCTTCAGGAGATTTGTTCGCTCCGTCCGGGTCTGCACCCTCCAGTTTCACGTAGATGGCATCAGCGCCCCACTCATCAACGCATTTTTTCGCCCAGGCAACGGCATCTTTCACCACATCGCCAAGGGCATCCTTCAAAGGCTGCGGCCAATTGGGCTCTACATCCACAACCTCCATGGCCACGATGGGACGGTTGGGAATGGTTCCTTCATAATGCTGGAACGGTAAAGCGGATTCTCCACCAACTGTTAGACTTACGGACCGGGTTCCCCCTTTCTCCTTGGTGGCACCTAAAACTACTGTGCCCACCTGGCTGGCATATCTTTCTTTTAAAACCTGAACAGCCATTTATCGATCGCTCCTTTCCAATTCTCAAATTCCACGATTAAATTCCTGCTTTTCTCAATATGTCGTAAACAGCTTTCACGGCCGATGATTCAGCCGGAAGCTGAAACAGCGGTTTTCCTTCTACATCAAACTGCAGCACCATTTCATCATAGGGTACCCACCCGATCATGTTCAAACCGGTTTCCACAATAGCAGGCTCAAGACCTCCCATGATATCCGGCGTTCCTTTGGTTACCACCAGGTACATCTGACGTACGGTGGTTTTCAGGGCCTTGACCAGGTCAGCGAGACGCCCCGCCGTACGAATCCCGCGCACGGAAGCATCGCTGATCAAAAACAGGTGATCTACATCCTGAATGGTTCTCCGGCTGATATGTTCCATCCCGGCTTCATTGTCTATGACCAGATAATCATATCCTTGCTCCAGGCGTTCCATATATTTGCGCAGTAAATCATTGGGGTAACAGTAGCACCCTGGGCCCTGAGGGCCTCCCATCACCAGAAGGTCCACTTTCTGGGTTTCTACCAAAGACTGCTGCAGCTTGTATTCAATAAAGGTTTCCTTTGTCATGCCCACCGGAAGTGCTTTCGGGTCCTTCGTCTGCTCAATCAATTGCGAAATAGTGGTGGTAATGCCCATGCCTAATGCTTCATTTAAATTAGCATTGGGATCGGCGTCCACTGCTAAAACGGACCCCCGATCCTTTTCCACGAGATACCGGGCCGTCAACGCAGAAAACGTCGTTTTCCCGGTCCCTCCTTTTCCAACCACTGCGATATGCTTTGCCATCTCTACCTACCACCTTTCGAAATCATTCTTTCACGGAAGGAAACAGGGACAAATCCGTATGCGGTAAGAACAAGGCGGAAACGTATTCGTCCATAAAAGCATTGCCCAAGGATAGTTCCAGGTAAGTCATGCTGCGCCCCAAATCATCGGCAAAGCCAAAAGCTTCCCGTGATAATAAAGCGAGATGGGCCCCTTTTAAGGAACTGTTGCCGATAAAATCAAACTTGTCACGGGGAAGATCGGGCAAAAGGCCAATACGGATGGAATCAGGAACATTCAAGTAATTCCCGAACCCGCCGGCAATCAAAATCCGGTCAATGGCCTCCACGGGAAGATCCGCCATCGTGAGCATAATTCTTACCCCGGCAAAAATGGCTCCTTTGGCCCGGATCAAATTTTTAATATCACTTTCCGTGATCACAATATCCTGATCAATTCCGGATTCTTCCGCAAAAGCCAGAATAAACTCGGGCCCGTCATCGCCCTTTCTGATCCTGGGTGTATCCACATCCTGAATCTTACCGGAACGGTCAATAATACCCGCTACCCTTAATTTGGCCAGACAGTCAATTAACCCGGAACCGCAAATTCCCACGGGGGGCAAGTCTCCCACGGTTTGGAACTTGACTTTAAATGTTTTCCGGTTAATGTTCACCCTTTCAATAGCCCCGGGCATAGCCCGCATGCCGTGGGTAATGCCGCCCCCTTCAAAGGCCGGTCCCGCCGAACAGGCACAGCACATCAACCAGTCCTTATTTCCCAACACCATTTCCCCGTTGGTGCCAATGTCGATAAAAAGAGTAATTTCTTCTCTCTTATCCAATTCAGCCACCAGGGCGCCGGAGACAATGTCTCCTCCCACGTAGCTTGCCACGGAAGGAAAATTAAATACCAAACCCTGAGGATTAATTTTTAAACCAATTTCTTTGGCTTTGACCACCGGGTATTGAGCGGCTGCGGGAATATAAGGCTCCAGCCGGATATATTTGGGGTTAATGCCCAGAAACAGGTGGGTCATGGTAGTGTTCCCAGCCACAACGACCACCGGTATTTCTTCAATACTGACATGGTACTGGGCAAATATTTTATCCAGCAAATCATTCACCGTTTCAATGACAACCTGCTGTAGCTTTTCCAATCCATGGAACTCATCCGCATAGATAATGCGGGAAATCACATCATCCCCATAATCCGCCTGCCGGTTATATGTACCCTGTTTTGCCAAAACCGCGCCGGTAGCCAAATCAATCAAAGCCACAACAACGGTGGTCGTCCCTGCATCAACGGCAATCCCATAAGCCGGAAAGTCATCTTTACCCGGCGTGATCCGAACGATCTCTCCCCCGCCTTCGTAAAATGCCACAGTCACTGTAACCTTCCAATCGCCGGCCCGTAAAATATCCGGCAGTGTTTTCAACACATCATTGGAAATATTCAACCAGTTTGCAGGTACATGTTTCTTTAATTCTGTGATCAACCGGGAATAATCACTGATATTTTCCGTCAAGTTGGGAGGGGATAGTTCAATATAAAACTTTTCCGCCAAAGGATTGAGGGGGTACTCTCCTAAAATGTCAAGTTTCCCTTCAGCCAAAACCCCTTCGCCATTTTCTTCCAACAGTACCTGATGCTCATGCAAGCGGAATTCCTCCGGGATTTCCACTTGTACATCGCTTTCAATCACAGCGGTACAAGCCAAAATGAAACCCTCTTCCCTAAGCTGGGCGGGAATGTTTCCGTGACCGCCGGACACTTTTCCTTCCATCACTTTCACGGTACACTTTCCGCAGGTTCCTTTTCCTCCACAGGTGCTCTTTACATGAATCCCTGCCTGCCGTGCCGCTTCCAGCAAAGTGGTGCCGGCCTCCACCTCGATTTTTAAATGGTCCGGTAATAAAACCACAGAATATTTTTCCATTTAGTTCACCTTATGAGAAATTAGCCCGGGCAAAGGGGGAAATACCGGCTGCTTCTCTCGGTCCCACCATCACGTTCCACCCGGAATCTTCCTTCAATTTCGCAGCAATGACGGCAACATAACCGGGGATGACCACATTCCGGTGACTGACTTTCTGTTCAATACCAAGGCTCTTCATCACTTCCGCAATTTTGTCCCCGCCGAACTTACCGGCCGCCCAAGCCGTTAAAACAGATGTGCCGTCGGTATCAATGGGAATAATATAGGAAGGAATCTTACTGGCTTCTACTTCCCCTTCTACACTGTAGTAGGAAAGTGAGAAGTTGGTGGTAATATAGACGGGAGAATTCTCGTTTACCGCGCCCACTTCATAAATCTTGGATTCCACTTGAATCGGTTTCTGCGGGTCGGTATAGATATTTTGTCTCCAGGAGAGAATCGGCATCACGAATTGTTTTTCCACGGTTTTCAACACGATCATGCTGGCATACTTAGAAATATAAACTTGGGCCTGCATAGCTTCGTCCATGGGGTCGGTTTCCGTGGTGAAAGCCATCACAGGATAGCCGAAAGGACGGAATTTCTTCTTAATGGTCATTCTTCTTAATTGGGTAAGGTCTGCTAAGACATCTACGGTCTTTCTGCTGCCAGGATCAAGAACCAGATCTTTATGACCCAGGGCAACAACTTTATTTACTACATCTTCCAATTCATCAAGGTTAGCGCCTTTCACGGCCAAAGGTGCTTCATATTTCTTTGCTAGAGCAGTCATGGCTTCGAAATTGTCGGTGGTGGCGGCATAAATCAAAGGTTTACGGGCAGTTACAGTTTCCAAAGCCTTCTCCATGGCCGCAGAATCATCGGACATGAGGACAAGGGCTAATTTACTCGCTTCAGCTACTTTTTTCACGGCACCGGCAAAGGTATCCGCATTACCGGAAGCATTTTTAATTGCTACCATATCAACGGTATAGTGCAGACCAACCCGGTCAAATTCTAAATCGTTAATCTGGGCAATTTTTTCCGTTAAGGCTGCCTCATCTAAAGTATCTTCTACTTCAAAGGCAATCCCGGTAGGATGATAGAAAGTTTTGTCATGACGGAACATGACAGTTTCGTCACCCAGTTCAACCACCTTGCTGTCCCCCGCACCAACCTTCACTAATTTAATGGGAGGAGCAGAAGCAGATCCTAATGCCTCTTTTGCTGCCTCAGTTACGTAAGGACAAGTTTCCAATGTGGCTTTTCCTGCTGCTAATGCCATAGCAAATGCCAGACAGGTGGGAACTCCACATTCCCCACAGTTCTTTTTAGGAAGCTCTTTAAAAATCGCTAAACCTGTTAAGCCCATTCAACACAACTCCTTTCTTTTTTCGTGAATTTATTAAATCCAGCGGGAGAAAATCTCCCGCCGGATTTGGCCAAATTACAGCATGAAATCCATGGCTAATGCCGGATGGCCTTTCTCTTCCAGGAAGGGTAAAATATCCTCTACCGTGGTGCCCACGGTTTCGTCGGCGATCTTATCGATAAAATCTTCGCCTAAGCCTTCTTCCACACTTCTCCGGACGAAGTCCTCTCTCAAGAACTCTTTCAATTCTTTCGGCATCCAAACAATTCTGCCTAAGCCGCCGTCAGCAGGAATAAATTTCTTACTGATCAAATAACTGCGGCCAATACCCATAAAACCAGGCGTCTGCACGCCCCCGCCGCAGGAGCCGGCCAAGGTGGAGAAGGTCATGCCGCAGGGAGTCATCCCGGTATGCTCACGGGTCGTAATCATGATGCCGTTTGCTTCCGGTACAATAGCCATAATGGCTTCAAAGCAACCGCAGGAAGTCATGGGACGATCCATCATGGTGTATAGGTTAACTTCTTCCAGAGTCCGGTTGGATGCGGTATAGAAGTAATCGTTACAGCTCTGCCACATACCTTTCAATTCGTCAATCGCAGGACCTTTTATAATGGGCTGGTTAGGTCCTTTGGGGTTAATTTCATAGGACGCCTTCGCATCCAGCCAGCTGACGGCACCGCACAGACCAACCCGTTCCGGTGTTACGATACAGACGTGGTTAGGCGCAAATGACTGACAGAGCAGACAAGAATAGAAGGTATCTGTGGAATTGTCTGTCAGAGAGCGCATGCGGTCATCACGTTTGGTATACACTTGTCTGGCAATTTTATGCTTCTCTGCAACCAGTTCGGGATCGGTATAAATGGTGATCTGTACCCGGTCCACAATGGCGGGGAATTCTGCCTTATACTTAGCAATCAGCAACTCTCCGTAGTGTTTAAACAAGAAGCCCTTTGCAGCTGCTTCTTTACTAATGCGCAGCCAGCACAAATCTCTCTGCGCCACGTGCCACAAGCCTTCCCCGTAGTTGACGAAGTAATGCACACGACGCTCCAGCACGCCTTCAAAGTCATCTTGCATCTTACGTCCATAAATATCAATCACCAAACCGAAGGGTACCTTATCCCCTTCTTTCAGGCTGTCCAGTTCCGGCCCAATCACAGTGATTTTGCCGTCTTCAATTTCGTCCGGACCAACCATTCTCACCAATTCGAAGGCTTCGGTCTTGCCGCCGCCCATTTCCACATAGGTGTCCGCTTTACGAATGGTTTCTCCTTCAAAAGCAGGTCCGTGGTTGATGGGAATGTCAATCTCGATATTGGTCATTTTAATGCCCCGGATTTCCATGGCCATCTTTATTATTTTGTCGTAATCAGGCTCGGAAATATACCAATCCGGAATAATTTCATCTTCCGCGAGAGGCTGATCGGTGATCACCGGGAAACCTACATAAATACAGCCCATTTCAGCGGCGGTTTTCACTTCGTCTCTTTCACCCAGGTGCAGGACGAAAGCCATCACGCGCCGTCTTTGATAATCTCTCTGCTCATCGGTAAGTCCAGGCGTAATGCCCCCGAACATCATACCGGCGCGCAGCGCATAGTTGGCTGCATGGACAACCTGGGTAAAGTTGCCCAGAGGATAAGCAATATAATCCAAGCCAAGTTTTACGTTTACTTCCATCAGCTGTTCGATAATTTCATCACTCAGGAACAGCATCATCCCTTTACTCTGAAGGTCGGTGACAATTTTCTTAGCCAGTTCAGGCGTCTTGGCCCGGCCAATGATCACGGCTTCACCGGGAATGGTCCAGTCTACCATCTTAATTCCGTATTTTCTTACGACCGGGTCCCCAATAAATCCGGTCCAGGGTTCTTGATAAGGATTTCCCTCAATATACCGCAGGGCTTCGATAATTTCCGCCGCATATACGGTAGCTTCCCCGGCCAATCTGGCATTTTCAAAGGTCAGCTCTTCCTTAATCTGATCTCTCTTTTTGTTTAAGATCGCGGGCAGTTCACCCAGTTTGGTCACCGATTCTCCGCTTAAGCAGCGGATGACAGGAAGATAATAAGCGGTGTCGGGATATTGTACCGGTTTGTCCGGACCATACTTCTTCAGTGCTTGGGTTAAGAGAATTTCGGCATAACTGGTGGCAATCACAGCACCGTCATAGGTTTGTTTAAATAGTTTTTTCGGTTCCTTGCCTTCTGGAATTACACCGTCATAAATCTGATCAAAATTAGACATACTCTTCCTCCTTTCAATCACTAGGTTGCCAATTTATTAATAGTTTTCGCAAAGCTTGGTTTCGTATCTTTCCGCCGTCTTCTTGTGAATACCAAGCTTCCAGGTACGATAATCAAGAGCGGCTGTTAATTTGGTTGCCGCAGCGACCGGATCGGTTTCAAAAATGAAGTAGCCGCCGTATACGTCACTGGCAATCTGCGTGGCAATGCCGTAAACAAGAGAGCTTCCTTCAATGGGAGGCATGGTACCCACATGAGTCGGAATACCCATGGCAACAGCGCCGCCACCGATGGAAACGGCTTTTTCACTCATCGCTTCAGGAGCCGTAGCAACAAAGGGAACCTTCGGAATATCCACGCCCATTTGCTCTGCCATCATGGTGCACAGGTCATGAGCACGGGAATTGTCTACACAAGATCCCATGTGGAACATCAAGGGCAGACCGTCCGCCAGTTTATCTTTGTTCGCATCAGCTAATTTCTTCAAGAAGCTCTTCAAACCTTCACCGGCATATTCTTCGACAGCCTCAGGAGCGAGCAGTCCAGCTTTGGCCAAAGCCTGAGCAGAGCATCCGGTACCTACTAAGAACACATTATTCTTCGCCAATTCCTTGGCAATCGTCAGGTGATTATTATCATGAGGTGCTTCTAAGTTGTTGCACCCGGCAAACAGAGCTACACCGGCGATTTCACCCGCTTCAATGGCATCGGTCAATACTTTTATCGGAGTTTCCGGATTGAGGGCTGCAAACAATTCCAGCAGCGCTTCCAGACTGAATCCGGCAATGACCTTGTTTTTAATTTGGGGAATTTCGCAGGTTTTTCCTTTTCTCGTTTTGAAAGCTTCGATCGCCAACCGGATAATTCCTTTTGCGCTTTCAACGGCATGGTGCTCATCAAAGGCATAATGATAAGAACCGGGTATCTTAGAATTATCCATGGTGGTCACAATCTTGGTATGGAAGCATTCGGATATTGCTCTCACACCTGGCATAATGCACTGTACGTCCACAACCATCACGTCGACAGCACCGGTCATGATGGCCAATTCTTGAGAGGCAAAGTTGGTGGCAATGGGCACGCCGGAACGCATCAGTACTTCATTTCCCGTACAGCAGATACCGGACAGCTGGATACCGGCAGCGCCGGCAGCCTTGGCTTCTGCTTCCATTTCCTTGGCAACATTGACGACAGTTTGACTCAGCAGCGGGTTGTGCCCGTGCACCACGATATTTACTTTATCGGCTTTTAAAACACCTAAGTTGGCTTCCGTAATCACAGGTTTCGGGGTCCCAAACAGGACGTCCGATAGGTCGGTAGAAATGTGCATCCCTGTATAGTCCGCCAAGGAAGTCTTTAAACCGCCGAAAATAATGTTAACCGGGTCAGCGTCCACGCCAATATGGGTCTGGTGCATCATCGCCACAACGGCTCTGTCAATGGAGGTGGGAGCAATATTGCAATCTTCAAATTTTTTCTTTCTGCCTTCCGTAATATAGGACCACAGCCAGGTGCAGGGTTCATCGGTTTGACGTCCGAAGTCCTCTAAAGCTGCCTGGGAAACTTCGATCGCTAATTCGTTGGCTGTTTTGCCTTCCGTGCTGATGCCGACTCTTTCCGCGACTCTTTTTAACTTCTCCACGTCGGTTACTTTGTAGTCAGCAATTTTACCTTCTGCAGCATGCAATAAGGCATGGGCAATGTGGCGACCATGGTCGGAGTGGGCAGAGGCGCCGCCCGCCATCATCCGGGCTACGTTACGGGATACAATGGTGTATCCGTGCGCACCGCAGATACCTTTGCTTCCCGGTCCTTCTTCGGATTTGATCCGGCAGGGTCCCTGGAAGCAAATACGACAGCAGATACCTTCATAACCGAAAGCACACTGAGGTTGTTGTGCCGCAAACCGGTCATAAGCAGAAAGCAAATTCTTTTCTTTGGCCTTTTCCAGCATTAATAAAGCTGCAGGATCCACTGAACGCATCACGTTTTTGGGATCCTTGATCCGTTCCTTTCTGGGTACGGATGGAGTTGATTTGAGAGTTGTTTCTCTAAATCTTGGCATACATTAAACCTCCTTCACCTTGATGTACATAGATATTGATGGTGCGGAAACTAAACCTGAACGTCTTTAACTAAATTTTGAAAGATCTGGTCCATTTCTTCTTCAAATCCCGCGGATCCTTCAGTCGTCTCAATGCCCAGGGCGGCATCGAGCATGTGATCGTTGTAACTTACACACCCAAGGATATCTGCGGCAGGCAGTTGTTTGAGCAAAAACTCCTTCTCCTCAGGACGGCGAATTTTATTGCCTACAAACTTGACACTTTTGATCTCCAGTTCCCGTGCCAGGTTGCTTACCACTTTGGCAGTCTGCACACTCACTACGGTTGGTTCCGTGACTACCACAATAGCATCTACTCCCTTGGACGTTCCCCGGGTCAGATGTTCGATACCCGCACCCATATCCAACACGACCACATCATTCTTCTTTAACAGCAGGGAATTCATTAAAGAATTCAAAAAAGAATTCTCCCGGCAGTAACAGGAACTGCCTCCCTGTTTTACCGCACCCATCTTGAAAAACTTAATATTCCCCAGATTTATGGCGTATTCATCAAGCACATCGTCCACATCAGGATTTAATGAATAAAACGAACCGCCCCCTCCACTTTTCGCGGCAATTACGTCCCTCATATCCACAATAGGCTTCAGGTTTGCAATATCACTGTTCTCAATGCCTAAAACCGTGCCCAAGCTGAGGTCAGGATCGGCATCAACCGCATATACTTGATATCCTTCTTTGGCAAATCTTTTGGCAAAATAAGCGGAAATGGTGGTTTTCCCCACTCCCCCCTTGCCAGAAACAGCAATCTTCATGATATCACCTCGTTTCTACGGCAACTAAGAACTATCTGTGTTTTGTTCGGCGTTTTGAACATGATTAGTACGTTGTTTTGGACGTCTGGTACGGTTCCATGAACATTGTTGCATACATGTTACGCCCTGTCAATAAGAGTTGTTTTTTTCCAAGATGACATTTTACGACAGACTGTCTCACATGTAATTGTACGTGATAAGTTACATTCTTCACAAGGTTAATTTATTGCTAAATGTTTATTTTGTTGTTCAGTACAAAAAAAGGAACAGTCTATCGTCAAACCGGATTAAATGTCCAATAATTAGGATCCCCACCGTATTTTTGGATTATCCCTCCGCCCAAAGGGGGAAACATCCGAATAGATGAAAAAGGATAAAATACTGTATATTGTATACTGCATGCAATAATACTTCTCTTATTGATATGGTCCAGCCCGCGTATAAACGATGTCCCCCATGTCTCTATCGTCCCGGCTGTCATTGCCGCCATCATACCCTTTTTTTCTAACACAGCAAGGCCTCTAGTCTCCAGGCCGAATCCACTAATTTACTTCACTAATGGCAACCCCTACGCTCCCAGGGCCTACATGGCTTCCTACCACCGGCCCCACTTCAAATTGATCCGGCTTGATGCCGGGAAACCTCTGTTCCAACAGAAAACCTAGGTTCTCTCCCTTTGCAGGATCGTCCACATGCAAAACACCCATCCTGATCCTGGGCACATGCATGTTTTGAATTTGTCCGGCTACTTCCTGCATTAACTGTTGAACAGCTTTTTCCCGCGTTCTTACCTTTGTTAATACGTCTATCACGCCATCCTTCACATATAAAATGGGTTTAATCTGCAAAATAGTGCCAAAAAGCGCCGCCGCGCCGCCAATCCGGCCGCCCCGGTACAAATAATCCAAGGAATCGACCAGAAAGAAAAGATGGGAATGATCCCGCATAAAATTGATCCGGGCTAAAATGTCGTTTTTACTTTTTCCTTCTGCCGCCATTTTCCCGGCTTCTTCCACCATATAGCCTAATACCGCGACCGTGTACAAGGAATCCACCACACAAATATCCTTATCTTCCAGCATGTCCGCAGCGGTATGGGCAGCCTGGGCCGTGCCGCTAAACCTTCCGGAAATATGAAGAGATATTACAGATGAGCCGTCGGCGGTAAGACGCCGATAGGTTTCCACGAAATCGCCCACCGCAGGTTGTGAGGTAGTGGGAAAGAGTTTAGAGTGACGCAGTCTCTCATAAAAATCATGATACTTCCGCTCTTTACCTTCCGGAAAACTCCTTCCGTAAAAATTCACCGTCAAGGAAACTTCAGAAATATGGTAACGTTCCATTAAATCCTGCCCTAAATAAGCCGTACTATCTGTCACAATTTTTACCCCAATGACAACATCCCCCATATCTCTACAAAATCTTCCTTAAACTCCTTTCCTAATGATATACAGGTCCCTATGTAAAGTCAATAAATAATAGCATCCTGAAAAGCCCCGTTAATCTTGCGCTTTTTTTCTATTTTACCGGCCGGAGTGAAGGCCGGAAAGCAATCTCCGGCCAAAGGAAATAAATCCGCCCTATTTGGTGCTTCCAGCTGTTAAAGGGTTTTCATGAATAGGAAAGCGTCGAATTGACCATTCTATTCTTAAGGTAAATTATTAAAGAATTAGTTATTGACTTCTTTCCTGTTATTCAGTATAATAAGTTTTGCTTATCCGGGACGTAGCGCAGCTTGGTAGCGCACCTGATTTGGGATCAGGTGGTCGCAGGTTCAAATCCTGTCGTCCCGACCACTATTCATACATTGGGGTGTAGCCAAACGGTAAGGCAGCGGACTCTGGATCCGCCACCTGTTGGTTCGAATCCAGCCACCCCAGCCAAAAGATAAAGGACCAGATTTCGCTCAAATCTGGTCCTTTATCATATTCAATTCAGGGACGGTTCTTGAATTGAATGGATGAAAGAATAAAAGCTTCTTGCCAACAGGAACTAGCCGTAATAAACTAATACCGAATAATAATGAAAATATCTTCCCAAAATAATCTTGTTACGCGAGATGATGCGGAGGGGGAAAAGAATTGCGTTCCGCCAAAAGACTAACCACGATATCGGTTCTGGTGGCTTTAGCCACCGTTCTTCATATCATTGAAGCCTTGTTTCCCAACCCTTTTCCCATTCCCGGCGTAAAGCTGGGTTTAGCCAACATTATAACTTTGATGGCTTTGGTGATTTTTGATTTCAAAACCGTGCTCCAGATTGTGGTCCTGCGCATCCTCTTAGGTTCCTTGTTAAGCGGCACCTTTCTGTCCACCGGGTTTTTTTTAAGCTTTTCCGGGGCCTTGGCCAGCACCTGTATCATGGCTTTCCTGCAAAAAGTTTTATCCGGGTTCAGCCTCATCGGCATCAGTGTTGCCGGGGCCGCCGCCCACAACCTGGGGCAGCTGGCCATGGCCGCATTCCTGATTGCCCATGTGGGCATCTTCTTTTACCTGCCCATCATGCTTTTTTCCTCTATTCCCACGGGGATCATCACCGGATTGATGCTACAATTTGTGCTCAAATACTTAAAATCTTCCGGCCAGTTGGACCGCCTCTCCTCTTCTTAATTCGCTTTTTAACGTTTTCACAAAACTGCATCCTTCCTTCATCGCCCGGTGATAATCTTCCGGATGCTGTGTTAAACTTTGCTCCATGCGATCGATGAGGGCACTTCCTACAATCACGCCGTCCGCTAGGGCCGCCGCTTTCCGGGCATTTTCCGGTCCGGAGATCCCAAAGCCTGCCGCCAGTGGAATCCGGGTCTCTTGCCGGAGCCTCTTTACCAGAAGGGAAAGCTGATCTGAGATATCCTGCCTGGCCCCGGTTACTCCCGTAACACTGACACAATAGATAAAACCTTGCGCCAGACGGGCAATTTTCTTCAGCCGGTCACTTGTACTGGTCGGCGTGGCGAGAAAAATCAAGTTCATGCCCTTTTTCTCCAGGGCCTCCTGTACCGGACCGGCTTCTTCCAAAGGAAGATCGGGAATGATCAGGCCGTCTACTCCCGCCGCACGCCCCTGCTCAATAAAATGGTCCACACCCATGACATAAACCGGGTTGTAATAGGTCATGATGAGCAGGGGAATTTGTGTTTTCTGCCGGACCCGGGCCGCCAAAGAAAATATTTTATCCAAAGTGATTTTGCCCGCTAAGGCGCGCACAGAAGCTTTTTGCACCGTAGGCCCGTCTGCCACGGGATCGGAATAGGGGACCCCCAGTTCGATCAGGTCTGCCCCGCTTTCCGCCAGTTTCACCACCAGTTCCTCCGTAAAGGCTACCGTAGGATCACCGCAGCAGACATACGGGATCAGGGCTTTTTCTTTCTTTCGGTCCAATTCTCCAAAAATATAGTCGATCCTGTTCATCTTATTTCCCTCCTCCGCTTAGTTCCGCAACCTGAGCGACATCCTTATCTCCCCGGCCGGACAGGCAAACGACGATAATTTGTTCTGGGGAAAGCCGAGGAGCAATCCGGCATGCTCCGGCAATGGCATGGGCACTTTCCAGAGCCGGGATGATCCCTTCCAGCCGGGAGAGCAGTCGGAAAGCATCCAGCGCCTCCCCATCTGTAGCGGTAAGATATTGGGCTCTCCCGCTTGCTTTGAAAAAGCTGTGCTCCGGTCCTACCCCCGGATAATCAAGTCCCGCGGAGATAGAATGGGCCGGAAGAATTTGCCCGTCTCCGTCCTGAAGCAGAAAACTTAAGGCACCGTGCAAAACTCCCTTGGTCCCGGCCGTAAGAGAGGCGGCGTGTTTTCCGGTAGAAATTCCTGCTCCGCCCGCTTCCACGCCCACCAGCGCTACTTCCCGGTCCTCCCTAAAAGGATAAAAAAGCCCCATGGAGTTGCTGCCCCCACCCACACAAGCGATCAAATAATCCGGCAGCCGCCCTTCCATTTCATGTAACTGCTCTTTGGTTTCCCCGCCGATGACACTTTGAAAATCCCGGACCAGAGTAGGATAAGGATGGGGTCCCACTACAGAACCGATCACATAATAAGTGTCTTCCACGGTAGAAACCCAGTTGCGCATAGCCTCGTTGGTGGCATCTTTTAAGGTTTGGCTCCCTGATTTCACCTCCGTCACCTTAGCGCCGAGAATCTCCATACGAAACACATTCAAGGCCTGGCGCCGGATGTCTTCCGCACCCATGAAAACCTCACATTCCAGGTCCAGTAAAGCAGCGGCCGTGGCCGTGGCCACCCCGTGCTGACCGGCCCCGGTTTCCGCAATAATTCTTTTTTTACCCATTTTTTTGGCTAATAGAGCCTGACCCAGGCTGTTCGTGATCTTATGGGACCCGGTATGGTTTAAGTCCTCTCTTTTTAAATAAATCTTCCCTCCCCCCAGGTGCCGGGTCAATTTTTCCGCAAAATATAACCGTGACGGCCTGCCTACATACTGCTTCAAATAATACTGGAATTCCTCCTGAAAATTTTTCTCATTGCGGTATTTCTCATAGGCGGCTTCCAGCTCATTTAAAGCCGCCATTAAAGTCTCCGGGACAAAACGCCCGCCGAATTCTCCAAAATATCCTGTCCCTTTCATGCCTCTTTAGCCTCCCTCTCTCTTACCTTCCTGACCAGTTCCTTTAACTTATCCCCGTTTTTCCGTCCCGGTTCCTCTTCCACACCGCTCCCTACATCGATGCCGAAAGGCTGTGCTTCCGTGATCGCTTGCAAGACGTTAGACGGGTTGATCCCCCCGGCCACAATCACCGGCACACCCCGAAAATCCTGCTCCCTGACCACTTTCCAGGGAAAGGTCTGTCCCGTGCCTCCGGGTGTCCCCGGCACATAAGTATCGAATAACAGATAATCCACAGCCTCACTCTTAAGATAGGAGTCTATTTGCTCCCAGCCCGTGGATTCATTGACCCGAAAGGCCTTTATCACCCGGTAGCCAAAAAATCTTTTACAGTATTCGGGGGTCTCACTGCCGTGAAACTGCAGGCCGGTGAGGCGGCAGGAAGCGGCAATGCCCTTGACCTCTTCCTCTCTCTGATCCAGGAAAACACCTATTTTTTCCGGTCCTTCCGGCAACCCGGCCACAATTTCCTGCACCCGCTCCGCCTTTACCTGACGCTTACTGGGCGCGAAAATGAACCCCAGGGCGTCTACTCCTAAAGACACCGCCAAGCGGGCATCTGCCCCATTGGTGATGCCGCATATTTTGATCCAGGTCATCCTTCTTCCCCCTCCAGCAGCTCTTTCATCTTCTTCATCACATGGGGCGCGGTGACTAAAGCCTCACCCACCAAAACGGCGTGAACACCGGCCTGTGCTAAAGTTTTCACATCCGCCCCGGTATGAATGCCGCTTTCACTTACCAGGACACAGGATGGGGGTACAAGCGGGGCTAATTCCAGGGTAACGGCCAGATCGACTTGAAAGGTCCTTAAGTCACGATTATTGATGCCGATAATTTCTCCTCCGCTGTCCAGCGCCTTCACTAATTCTTCCCGGGAATGGACCTCCACCAGGGCGTCCATGCCCAGTTGTCCCGCCAGTTCCACCAGACTTTTCAACCGGCCCCCGTCCAGGACCGCGGCAATCAATAAAACCGCATCCGCCCCCATTTGCCCTGCCTCATAGATCTGCACAGGATCAATGATAAAGTCCTTGCGCAGCACCGGTATTGCCACCGTGCTTTTCACGGCGATGAAATCCTCCCTGCTTCCTTTAAAAAACCGGCTGTCCGTCAAAACGGAAATGGCCGCCGCTCCCCCGTGCTGGTATACCCCAGCCAATTTTGCAGGATTTAAACCTTCCTTTAATATTCCTTTAGAAGGGGATGCTTTTTTCACTTCCGCAATCAAATTGATGCCCGGCTTCTGGAGAGCCTTTTTAAACACCCCTTTTCCTCCGGAAGCAAAATCACCCCCACCGGCACCCAGGCCCAAACGCAGTTTCAGTTCCTCGACTTCCCGTTTTTTATGAGCCACAATTTCATCCAGAATCATGGTCATGCCCCCCGTCTCAGGCTGCTGTTGCTCACGGCAATCAATTGGTCCATCTTTTCCTTCGCCTGCCCGTGATCAATCACATGGGCGGCCATTTTCATCCCTTCCGCAAAATCCTTTGCCGTACCGCAGGCCAAAAAGGCTGCCGCGGCATTTAAGAGCACGATTTCCCGGGCCGGGCCCTTTTCGCCATTCAATACCTGCCTGGTTATTTGCGCATTATAGCAAGCATCATCACCTTGGATATCAGACAGTTTTCGGACGGGCAAGCCGAACTCCTCCGGCGCAATGCGGAAGGTCTCCATCTTTCCCTGTCTTAATAAAGTAATTTTGCTCGGACCCAGGGTGGATACTTCGTCCAGTCCGCCGGCGCCGTGGACCACACAGGCCCCTTCCACGCCCAGACAGTCCAGCACGGCGGCAAGGGTCTCGGTCAACTTTTCATCGTAGACGCCTACCACCTGATACCTGGCCCGGGCCGGATTCGTCAGTGGACCCAGAATATTGAAAATACTGCGAATGCCGATTTCCCGGCGCGGTCCCACCGCATACTTCATCGCTTGATGAAAAACCGGGGCAAACAGAAAACCGATGCCCGTCCGGTCCAGGACCAGCTCCACCTCTTCGGGGCTGAGCTGGATATTGACGCCCAGGGCGTTCAAGACATCGGCGCTGCCGCTTTTACTGGATACGGAACGATTGCCATGTTTGGCCACCGCCAAACCGGCTCCGGCCACCACAAAGGCAACGGTGGTAGAAATGTTGAAAGTACCCGTACCGTCCCCTCCCGTACCGCAGGTATCGACGACCTGGGTATGGCAGGTACGAAAAGGAACCGCCTTGTCCCGCATCACCTGGGCACAGCCGAAAATCTCCTCCACCGTCTCCCCTTTGATCCTCAAACCGGTGAGAAAACTGCCGATTTGGGCGTCGGTGGCCCTTCCCTCCATCATCTGTCCCATTACCGCCTCCGCTTCTGCGGAAGTTAGGTTCGTACCCATGATCACTTTGCTGATTGCTTCTTTCATCATTTTTCTCTGCTCCTCTCTGCTGGTTTTCGCTCTTTTCGTTTTTTCCGTTTTTCCCTTCTCATCGTCCAAACTAATTAGCCCGAAGGAAATTAGCCAACATTTCCATCCCATACTCACTGGCAATGGATTCCGGGTGAAACTGGACGCCGAAAGTGGGGTGCCCTTTACGCTGTATCCCCATCACCGTGCCATCCTCTGCCGCCGCGGTAACTTCAAGTTCCTCCGGCATCTGCTCTTGATCCAAAATCAGAGAATGATAGCGGGTCACCACAATGCCTTGGGGGATTCCGGCAAAAATTCCTCTGCCCCCATGGAAAATAGGGGAAGTCTTCCCGTGCACCGGCTCTTTTCCCCGGCACACCCGGGCCCCAAAGGCCTCCCCAATACACTGGTGTCCTAAACAAACGCCCAGGATGGGAACTTTCCCGGAAAACCGCCTGATCACCTCCAGGCAGATGCCGGCTTTTTGAGGATGACCCGGCCCGGGAGAAATCACGATCTTTTCCGGATGCAGTTTCTCCAAGGTGTCTAAATCCGTTTTATCATTCCGCACCACGGCGGGTTCCTGTCCCAACTGGCCCAGATACTGGACCAGGTTGTAGACAAAAGAATCATAATTATCGATGACCAGCAACATGGATTTCACCCCTTTCCGCCCGTTCCAAAGCATGGATCAGGGCCTGAGCTTTGAGGCAGGTTTCCCGGTATTCCGTTGCCGGATCGGAATCAGCGACAATACCTGCCCCGGCCTGAATAAATCCCCGGTGATTCCGGCAAAAAACGGTGCGGATGGCAATACACAGATCCATGTCCCCGGAAAAACCGATATATCCTACCGCTCCCGCATAGGGCCCTCTGCCTTCCCCTTCCAGTTCGTCAATAATCTCCATGGCCCGGATTTTGGGAGCGCCGGACACCGTTCCCGCGGGAAAAGAGGCGCGCAGAACATCAAAACAGCTGTATTCTTTTCTCAGCTTTCCCGTCACTTTGGAAACAAGATGCATCACATGGGAATAGTTTTCAATGACCATAAATTCATCCATCTTCACGCTCCCGTATTCGCTCACCCGGCCCACATCATTACGTCCTAAATCTACCAGCATTAAATGCTCCGCTCTTTCCTTCTCATCCGCCAGCAGTTCTGCGGCCAGCTTCCGGTCTTCCTCTTCTTCTTTTCCTCTCGGTCTGGTTCCCGCAATGGGACGCAGCTCTGCCCTGCCCTTTTCCACTTTGACCATAATTTCCGGTGATGAGCCTATCAGCTGAATCTCACCAAAAGACAGGTAGAACATATAGGGGGAAGGGTTAATGTTTCTTAAACTGCAGTAAAGAGCGATGGGATCCGCCCGGAGATCAAAACTGATTTTTCGGGACAGCACCACCTGAAAAATATCCCCGGACCGGATATACTCTTTCGCTTTTACTACCATGTCCATAAAGGACTTTTCCGGGCAACCGTCCCGATATGCTTTCTCTTCCGGATTGCGGTCAGCACCAAATACCGGAAGCTGGGGCAGGCTTTGATCAATCCGTTCACGAATCTTCGTTATTTTTTCTTTTCCCTGCAGGTAACCGGCTCCGGGGTCCGCCCCTACCGGTACGTTCACAACGATTTTCATGGTCTGCAGCACATGATCAAAGATCACCAGGGTATGGGCCAGCATAAAAGCACAGTCAGGATAATCCGTGTCCTTGGCACCGTCTTTGGGCAGTTCCTCCCAGTAGCGGATCATATCATAACCCAGGTAGCCTACCGCTCCTCCGCTGAATACAGATAAACCGGGGACCTGAACCGGCCGATAGCGGCAAAAGATCTTCTCCAATTCCTTTAAGGGGTCCGACGAGCGCACTTCTGTCCTCCTGCCTGCTTCCTGAATCAGCACCTTTCCCTCTTTTGCTTCAAAAAGCAGGGCCGGCTCGGCACCGATAAAAGAGTATCTGCCCGGGCGCGTGCCGCCGTCCACACTTTCCAGCAAAAAGGCATATCCCTCTTGCTTGAGTTTTAAAAATACGGAGAGAGGTGTTTCCAGGGCAGCGGAATACTCCTCATATACCGGGATTAAATTGGCTTCCCGGGCCATTTGCTCGAACTCTTCTTTGCTCTTAGGAAACACGGTACTGTCTCCTTTCTTCATCCTCACCCATCTCTATCATAAAATCCCGAAACTCCTCCAGGTTGAGCGACTGGTCCCCGTCACAGAGAGCATGGGCCGGGTCAGGATGTATTTCCAGCATTAAGCCGTCGCAGCCGGCGGCTACCGCCGCCCGGGCCATGGGAATCACCAGGGTGCGATCGCCGGTGGCATGGCTGGGATCTACCACCACGGGATAAGGGCACCGCTGTTTCAGGTAAGGTACCACGCTCAGGTCCAGCGTGTTCCTGGTAAAATCGGAAAAAGTGCGGATCCCCCTCTCACAGAGCATAATTCTTTCATTGCCTTCCACCCGGATATATTCTGCGGCATCCAGCCACTCCTGTGCCGTAGCTGCCAAGCCCCTTTTGAGCAGTACCGGATACCCGCTCCGGCCCACCTCTTTTAAGAGGCTAAAATTTTGCATATTCCGGGAGCCGATTTGCAGCACCTGGGCATACCGGGCCACCAGTTCCACATCCCTGGGATCCATCACCTCCGTCACCACCTGGAGTCCAAAAAACCGGTGGGCTTGCCCCAGCATCTCCAGTCCCTTTTCCCGTAAACCTTGAAAAGAATGGGGGGAAGTCCGGGGTTTAAACGCCCCGCCTCTTAAATATTGTCCTCCTGCCTCTTTTACCACCTGGGCGGTTTGAAAAAGCTGCTCCTCACTCTCCACCGCACAGGGTCCAGCCATCACAAAGGGACTCTGGGCCCCGTTACGATCCTTTTTCATCATCTCCACTCCTTTCTTAACGTTTAAGATAAAACCTGGCAACTATTTTCTGCCTACTGGAAAACCTTTGTTTTTTCACCATCTGCTCCAGCCGGCAACAATAAAAAAAGCCCTTCATTCCTCCATATAGGAACGAAAAGCTTATTTTCGCGGGCCATCCTACAGTTCCGCTTTTCAAGTACGGGAACCAATTGGCCTCACCAATAAATTCAGGCTGATAAGAAAACTTGACTTACACCGAAGCTCCGGCGTGGGCGAAAGCCTTAGCTGCACTTAGATCTCTCAGAAAAAGGTGATAGTTCCGGAGAGACAAATAAAAAAACCTTCCGTCCTAAGAAGACGAAAGGTTGCTTTCGCTGTGCCACTCTTAATCAAGCCTGCATTCACAAAGTACGGGACCATTTTAGTCCGATACCCGCCTCCTTTTAACGGTAAAGGCTCCGGTAGGCTGCTACTCTTGCCGAAACAATTTCGACCTACAGCTTGTGGGTCCATTCACCTTACCCGTTGCACACCGGACTCGCACCAAATGCCGGCTCTCTGAGTGCCTGCAGTACGGCTACTCTTCCCACGCATTGCTTTTTCCTTATAAAATTATTTTATATAATATGCTCTTCCTTCTTTTTTGTCAATAGGAAAATAAAATTTTTTCTAAAATTTTTTTAAACTTGGTCTTTTTTCACCGTTGGCAAAAGGCCCCCATATTATAGAGTACAAACATAATCCAACCGTGAAAGGAGATTTCCTTATGTCAAAAAGAGAGAGAGCCCCCGAAATGCCCCAAATTTTAAACACCGAGGCCATTAAGGTAGTGGCAGAAAATGCGGAAATGCTAAAAGGAGTGTTAAATTCCGGAGACGAAGCAGCAGCTCTTAACGGCAACTGGTGCACCACCTGTTGTTGTCCCAAATTCCTAAAGTTCAAATTCGTCTTGTGCAATGTATGGATCGAAAACGAGAATGCCGCATGCAGCGGAACAGACTCAGAATAAGAGGCGAGAAAAAATAAGAAACCTTTTTTCCTTCACCAGAAAAGAGGTTTCATTTTTTCTTTCCCGACCTGGTTTCGCGCAGCCTTGCCCCAACAATTTTTAAGTTTTTCTCTCACTCTTGTCGGCTAGTCTCCATATTAATATAGTACAAACAATATTAAACCCTGAAAGGAGAATTCCCTTATGTCCACACCAGATAAAACCCCCGGAATGCCCCAATTGTTAAACGTGGAAACGATCCAGGCGGTAGCCGAAAATGCGGAGCTTCTTAGAGGAATGTTAAGCTCCGGAGACGAACAAACTGCCCTTAAAGACAGCGGCGGCTGCTGCCCTACCTGCTGTTGCCCTAAATTTGTCAAGTTTAAATTTATCCTGTGCAATGTTTGGATTTACAACGAAAACGCGGCCTGCATTGATGGAGTCGCAGACTAATCGACGGCAAAGCAAAATGGAACCTCTTTTCTGCACAGAAAAGAGGTTTCCTTATACCATGAACCCTATCACCGTAAGACTCTTCTTCCTTTCAACGATTTCTTCGGTGTTTTTTTATTCAAACCGCAACGCATCCACCGGTTTTAGTTTGGAAGCTTTATTGGCGGGATAAAGGCCAAAAAATATGCCTACCACCAGAGAAAAGGAAAAAGCGATCACTAGGATGGCCAAGGTAGATTGGGTATTAATGCCGGCCAACTTCGTTAAAAGCTTATTTACTCCCAGGCCGAACAACACGCCTATAATGCCCCCGACACCGCTGATAGTGGCAGATTCCAGCAGAAACTGGCGCAAGATGTCCTTCCGTTTCGCCCCAATCGCCTTTCTGATGCCGATCTCCCTGGTTCTTTCCGTCACGGTCACCAGCATAATATTCATAATGCCGATCCCGCCCACCAAAAGAGAAATCCCGGCGATTCCTCCCAGCATTAAGGTCATACTTTGAGACACTTCGTTCACCGTATCCAGCATTTCCGTCTGATTAAACACCCGGTAAGCATCTTCGTCCTGATCAAACTTCTTCAAGAGATACTGTTCTATTTCTGCCACAACCAGAGTCACGACTTCCGGCGATTCCGCCGCTACATAGATATTGCGTACCCCTTCCGATTTGAGCATGCGCTGGGCGGTGGTGATGGGAATGATCACTTTCTCGTCACTGCTCCCTTGCATGGAGCTGCCCTTTGATTCCAGGACGCCAATAACGCGATAATCGATGCCGTCGATTTGTACCGTCTCGCCGATGGGATTGACCGAACCGAATATTTCGTTTACCACATCGATGCCCAACACCGCTACTTTCTGGCGATACTCCACATCCAGAGGTAAAATAAAGCGGCCGCTCTGAACCCCCTGGTTCCGCACTTGGGCGTAATCTCCGTTCACGCCCTCCAAAGAAACATCTTCCATGGTTTTCGTTCCATACTTCGCCGTGATGGATCCGCTGGCCACCGGGGCCACTCCGGATACCCCGGTTTTTTCCGACATGGACATGGCTTCTTCATAAGTAAGAGAATTATTGATCCCCCGGCCGGTGATCATTACCGTCACCAAATTGGTTCCCATGCTCTGAATATTTTCCGTCACACTTGCCGTGGTTCCCCTGCCGACGGATACCAGGATAATCACCGCCGAAACACCGATAATAATCCCCAGCATGGTCAAAAAGGTTCTCATTTTGTTGGCCACGATCCCTTTTAAGGCAAGCCTCACTGCCATGGCAAAACTCATTTAGGACACCTTCTCCCCTTCTTCTTCGATTAACCCGTCCCGGATCACAATGATTCGCTCCGCTTGTCTTGCCACATTGATATCATGGGTAATCAAAATGATGGTCCTGCCGCTTTGATGCAATCGTTTTAAGATCTCCAGCACCTCTCCGCCGGATTTACTGTCCAAAGCTCCCGTGGGCTCATCCGCCAGAATCATGGGAGGATTTCCCGCCAAAGCCCGGGCAATGGCCACCCGCTGCTGCTGGCCCCCGGAAAGCTCACTGGGTTTATGGGTGATGCGGTCGCTCAATCCTACCTGTTCTAAAGCCTGCAAAGCCAAATCCCGGCGTTGTTTAGACGATATGCCCCGGTAAATCAAGGGAAGCTCCACATTTTCGATGGCGTTGATCTTTGCTAAAAGGTTAAACTGTTGAAAAACAAAGCCGATTTTCTGGTTGCGGATTTCCGCCAGCTGATCTTCCGAATACTTGCTGATTTCCTGGCCTTCAAAATAAAATTCTCCCGTCGAGGGGGTGTCCAGACACCCTAAAATGTTCATCAGAGTTGACTTTCCCGAACCGCTGGGCCCCATAATGGCGACATATTCACCGATATGTATGTTCAGGGAAACACCGCGCAGGGCCTGGCACTGAATGGCGCCGGTATCATAGGTTTTGGTCACATTTCTGATATCAATCAATTGCCACTCCTCCCACTGCCGGTTCTGTTACCGCCTCCACTGCCGCCGCCCGGACCCGGCCCCATCATCATCACCCTAGCAGACCGGGAATTGCTGTCCGCTGATGAAAGCGTATAGACCACTTGATCTCCTTCTTTTAACCCCTCGGTAATTTCCGCCATTTCCTCGGAAACCAGGCCCACTTTCACAACCACCGGTTCATCTTTTCCTTCTTTGCGCACCAGCACGAACTTTTCTTTACCCCGTTGCTGGATCGCTTCCACAGGCACCGTCAGAATGTTTTCTTTTTGGGTAATGATCACTTCTCCCGTTGCGCTCATGCCAGGTTTCAGCCCTTCGATGTTTTTCAAGGTAAGGGTCACATCAAAGGTAGCCACGCCGTTTTCTACCGTGCCCTCCTTGGCGATTTCCGTTACGGCCGCTTTAAACTCGGTATCCGGCACAGAATTCACGGTAATGGTAGCTGGCATGCCCAGGGTCACATTATTGATATCCAGCTCATCCACAGGAATCACCAGCTCCAGGGCATTCATGTCGGAAACCACCGCTACCGTGCTGTTTTCCGAAACCCGTTCCCCGGCAGTGACGTCAACCTCGGAAATCACGCCGGAAATGGGGGCATAGACCACCATATCGTCCATGGTTTCCATTACTTCTTGTAAATTCAACCGGCTCTGTTCAATCTCCAGTTTTTGGGTTTTAATGTCGTTTGCCAGGCTTTGGCTTTCCAGGGAGGCCAACAGGTCTCCTTTCTTGACGGTATCACCCTCTTCTACATAAAGCTTTTGCACGGTACCCCCGGTTTTCAGGCTAACCGTTTTCGGGCTTTTATTTTCTAAAGTGGCCGAATCCGCCGCCTGGTAACTGCCTTCACCGCTCGTCACGGTAACCTGGGCAGTCATCCCGGCGGATAAGCCCCCCTGATTCGGTACCACTACCGTTACTTCATAACCCACCGTGCTGTCGCTGCTGTCCACCGGACTGGTACCCACATCGGTAACCGTTCCCTTTATGGTGGCGAAACTGTCGATCAGTACGATTTGAGCCTGATTGCCCACCCGGATATGCTTGATTTGAGCTGCATTAAACACCCCGGTAATTTCCAGACTTTTTTTGTCGGTGATGGATGTTAAAGCAAATCCGCCCGAAACATCTTCCCCTTCTTCCGTATTGATGGCTCCTACCACACCCGCCGCCGGAGCATAGACTTTTAATTCGGCAAGGTCACGATTCAATTCAGCCAGTTTGTTCTCTTGAATCTCCAGACTCAGTCTGGCCGACTCCAGTTGGGACTCTGCCTGTTCATTCTGGAAGGTGAGAATCTTATCACCCTCCTGGACGGACTGTCCTTCCTCCACAAAGATCTCATCCACAATGCCGTTGTCCAGCGTTTTAATTTCTTTGCGCACACTGGACGCAATATTGCCTGTTCCGCTCGCCTTGTTGATAATACTGCCTTTTTCTACCGGCATCACCACTTGGGCAGAACTGGCACTTGCTTTTTGCTCCTTTCGGGAAGAAAGCCAAAAGTATCCTGCGCCGATGGCGATGAGGCAGATCAAAGTAATTAAGAGCGGTTTGGCATACTTTTTTTTCATCATTTTCATCACATCACCTCAAAGTTCTCTCAAATTCATCCTGGATTCATGCAGCCAAAGACTCCCTGATCCATTTTTAACCAGGGAGTCGGGGGGAATATATCTGGAGAAAATACCTTATTCCTGTTCTTCCGGCTGAGAAGCACCGTTTCTCTGCCCAAAATGTGCAGGCCCGGGCATTTTCAGAGTAATCTGATCGGCCTGATCCTGGCTGATGATGCCTTCATCCACCATTTGGTCCAGAACGTTCACGCCTTTCGTTTTATTCTCCTCAAAAAATGCTTGTCTTTCTTCCTCTGTCATGTTTTTCAGCTCTTCCATCCGGGCCTTCTGTTCTTCAGCTTTGTCTGCTAAAAACGCTTTCATTTCATCAGCCTGGTCCTCAGAAATGATCCCGTCTTCTACCAGCTGCTCGAACTGGGCATCCATCGCTTCCTCACGCTCAGCTTCCCGGGCTGCTGCTTCATACTCCTGAATGGCATCCGCTTCCTCTTGGGTAATGATTTCCTCATCCACCGCTTCCGCTAAAAAACCGCCGTCTTTTTTGAGAAAGCCATCCTTTAAGGTTTTCTTTTCCGCCACGGCCTCTTTTCGTTCTTCAGCGGTCATGTCTTTCCGTTCCTCAGCCTGAGTCATTCTCTCTTCTTCCTTTTGTGCCCAGAGATCGATCAAGGCATCGGCCTGGTCCTCTGAAATGATTTCCTCGTCCACCAGCTGGTCAAATCTTTCTTCCGTCATTTCCTGGCGTTTTTCAGCCATTTCTTCCTGCTGGTCCGCCATTTTTTCCTCCAGCTTTTCCTGAATGGCGTCGGCTTCCTCCTGGGTGATGATTTCCTCATCCACTAATTCACTGAGCAGGCCGGCTTTGTGTTTTTCACTCATGGCCGCTTTTTTTTCTTCCGGGGTCGTGTTTTTCATTTTTTCCAGGCGCTCTTTCAGTTCTTCCTTGGTGAGATTTTTCATTTCTTCCACCTGCGCCTGTTTTGCTTCCACTTTTTGATCACAAAAATCGGAAATTTCGGCTACCTGTTCCTCCGTAAGGGTTCCCTCGTCCACCAGTTCATCGAGAACGGCCTGTAAATTTTCCTGCCCTTTTCCCATCAAATCGGGGGCCATCTGACCCGGTCCTCTCATGCCAAATCCTTTGCCCATCCAGCCCTGCTTCACGGAAGAATTTGCATCCGTACCATTGTCTCCTTCCGCAAAAGCCGCTCCTACACAGAAAAGGCTTCCCACTAATATGCCGCCGAGTACCGCAGTCATGAATCTACTTCGCTTCATCTTTCACTTTCTCCTTTCGTTCCACTAATTTGTTCGGAAATTTTTTCCGTCTCCAGCCTTAGTGTACCTAAGGTTTGTTACAGCTTTGTTACTATTCCGTTGCAATTTCTTGTGAATTTGGAGCAGCACGGTCCAATTCAAACCAAAACAGGACTCCCCCGGGGACATTCTCCCCGCCATAACGGTTTTCGTGCAGTTCCATAATACCGCGCACAATGGAGAGCCCTAATCCGGTTCCCCCAAAGGTCCTGGTTCTGGCCTTATCCACCTTATAAAAGCTGGTCCAGATTTTATCCAGGCATTCTTCCGGAATGGGGTGGCCCGTATTAAAAACGGAGACATGAACTTTGTCCCCCTCCTCCCGGGCGGTAATTCTGATGATTTTGTCAAAGTCCGTAAACTGAATGGCATTATTGAGATAATTGACCAGAACCTGCTCCACCCGGGACAGGTCGGCGTCTACATACAAAGGTTCACCTTTTTCTACCGAGAGCGTAATCTGCTTCTCGTGAAAAACGGAGCGATATTTTTCCGCCACCCGGTCGATCAGGGGAGAAAGGTCAAAAATACTTCTTTCCAACCGGGAAAAATCCGACTCCAGCTGGCACAAACTCAACAATTCCTTCACCATTTTATCCATACGGGCCGCCTCATCGATAATCACATCGCAATAAAAGTTCTTGTTTTCTTCATCCTCATTTACATTGACCTTCAACCCTTCGGCATACCCCTGGATCAGGCTGATGGGCGTCTTTAATTCGTGGGAAACATTGGAAATGAATTCTTTGCGCATTTCATCAATCTGCCGCTCCCGTTCAATATCTTTTTCCAGCTGCTTATTCTTGGCATGCAGTTCTCCGATCAAGCGCTCCAAA
The DNA here is from genome assembly GCF_002777255.1 of Candidatus Formimonas warabiya. Classification (GTDB taxonomy): domain Bacteria; phylum Bacillota; class Dehalobacteriia; order Dehalobacteriales; family Dehalobacteriaceae; genus Formimonas; species Formimonas warabiya. The sequence continues at coordinate 1,260,103 of NZ_CP017634.1, forward strand.
TCCTCCGAGAGGAAATTAATGCTGTTGGCCAGTTCTCCTATTTCGTCATCACTGTCCACCCGGCATTTTCTGCTGAAATCAAGGTTGGCTAAATTTCTCGCGATTTCATTAATCTCCAGGATGGGCCGGGTAAATTTTCGGGAAAAGAGAAAGGCGACAATAATGCCAAATCCGATCACAAAAATTCCCGTAAAAAAGAAGAAACGGTTGGCAATAGCCACGCTTTGGGCTACGGAAGCCAAGGGTACGATAAAAGCCAGCCGGTCCCCATTGTCGAAGCCGTAGAAAAAAGTTAAGAACTGGCTGTTGGACGTGGGCTCCTGTTCGATCTCATACTGATACTTGCCGATCCAGACCACCCGCTTTTTCACAAAGGGAAAAGGAGGGGAATGGCGCGGTTTCTCAAAATTGTCCGGATCAAAAAAAGAACTGTATTTAATCCCGCCTGCGGGATCAATGATAAAAGTATATCCCCCCAGTTCGCTTTCCGCCTTTTTCAGATCCGCCTGAATCTCCCAGGGATCTCCCCGGTACACCCTTTCAATTTTTTGGGCGCTCTCCAAAAGCATATTCTTTTTTTGGCTGATATAATAGCGGTGAAAAAGACCCGCATTCAACATCCAGGACAGCAAGATAAAAAAGATCCCCAGACAGCTGATCCAGACAAAAAGCTTTTTGCTGATGGAATTCTTCATGCTTTCACCTCAAAACGGTACCCTAAGCCGCGTACCGTTTGAATCAGATTGCTTTCCTTGCCCAGCTTGGTGCGCAGCCTGGTGATATGGGTATCCACGGTCCGGTTATCCCCAAAATAATCGTACCCCCACACCGCATTGACAATCTGCTCCCTGCTTAAAGCCCTTCCCTTATTGGCCACCAGGTATTGAAGCAAATCATATTCCGTAGGACTCAAATCAACGGCCTGGCCATCCACACTGACTTGGTGGCCGCTCAAATCAATTTCCAGGGTACCGAACTGCATCACTTTTTTCTCCTGGCTCTCCAAACGGCGGAACAAGGCATTGACCCGGGCCACCAACACATTGGGGCTAAAAGGCTTGGTCACATATTCATCGGCCCCCAATTCAAAGCCGAAGAGTTCATCGGATTCCTGACTCCGGGCCGTCAGCATCACAACAGGAATATCCGAGCTTTTCCGGATTTCCCGGCACACGGTCCAGCCGTCTTTTTCCGGCATCATCACATCCAGAATCACCAAATCGATGGATTCGGTACTCTCCAGAATTTCCAGTGCTTCTCTGCCATTGGCCGCTTCATCCACTTTATATCCTGCTTTTTTCAGGAAGTCCGCCACCAGTTTTCTCATGCGCGGCTCGTCTTCCGCGATCAGTATTTCCTTGGACAGCACAGGGATCACACTCCGTTAGGGGAAAAAATAATAAATTTTTTTCTAGTTTAACATGAATTTGTTACAATTTTGTCACACTTCATCATTTTCTTTTGATTTTTTGTCAATTGCTTAATTGGTTAAACCGGCGATGGCGGTGCCGATTAAGGTGGCATTCTCCACATGAATCATTTCTCCATAAAGCCCCTTTTCATCTTCTAGGTATTTTTTCAGATAGTAGTTTAATTTATCCCGGTAACCTTTTAGCGTAAAAAGGGTGGTTCCCTCCGCTGTAATGCAGACAGGCCTTAAGGGATTGGTCCCCTTTCCGGTTTTCATCACCAGGGCGGAGATATTGATCGCCGTGAGGAGGCTGGCCCGTTCCATGAGCTGATCCATCAAATGATAAAGCACCAAGGCATCCTCCTCACTTCCCGCCTGCACGCATCTGGTGAGAGGATTGTCTGAAGAAGGCGGATAATAGAGAAAATCAGTCATGTCCTTGGTTTCCGTTTCCCCCAAACTTGACATAGCTTGGGCGAAACCCGGGGAAAACAGCCCTTCTTCCCCTGCTTTCCGGATTACGGCACCGGTCAGTTTGCCCAGGTAGGCCCCGGAAATCATTTTTTCAAAGGCATAAACCCCCGGGTTGCTCAGGGTATTGTCTAATTCCAGGTCCACCGTACCCCGGGGCGCTTTGCCATATGACCCGGACTCCACATTGATAATCATGCTTCCGGGCGGAAGGCCCGGAACCTTGCCGATGTTGCTATTCTCTTCTATGTAACAGGTATTGGTGCCGGTGCCCAGGACCAATCCCAGGTACCCGCTGTAATTCCGGCCGGAAGACGCAGCTTTGCCGGCAAGAAGGGCGGCTGCCGTATCATTGAGCAAGACGACTCTCTGATTTGCCTGGTAGCCCAACTTTTTTAGGGCCGCTAAAAGATTTGCCCCCACTAACTGCCCTTCCACCCCTTTGGTTTGGATCTCCTTGGACCACCGGATCAGCTTGCCATCCTGATTGGGCAGGATCTCCGTGGCATAAGAAAAACAAAAACCAATCCGGGAACTGATGGAGATCAGGGCTTCGATGCGTCCGGCCAAGGCCAGGAAAAATTCCTCCCGGGACATGGCCCCGTAAGTGCCGGGCATGGGATATTTCATGTAGTTCTCCAGCACCGGTTTTTTTCCCTGGTCAAAATATACCGTGGCGACGCGCAGGTGGGTCCCTCCCGCATCCAGCACGACAATCGGCTCCCCGGAAGGAATCTCCCGGTCCGCATCAATATAAGTCGGGATCATTTCCAGAGAGCTTTTTGCGCCTTTTAGGCCCCTTTTCATTTCCGCCAAAAATATTTCACAGTGCCGGGAAAAATCAATATCTTCGACCGCCATACCCTGTTTTTTGTAAAAATCCTTTACCTTTGCTTTTAGCTCCACCTTATTTCATTCCTTTGCCGATTTCCTCAGCCGCCCCAGAATCTCTCCTGTGGCGGTACAGCCCAGGCGGGTACAACCCGCTTCCTTCAGGGCGATGGCCTGCTCTAACGTGCGCACGCCCCCGGCAGCCTTGACCTGAATTTTCGGGTCCAAATGTTCCCGCATCAATTTCACATCAGCGATTTCCGCCCCTCCGGTGCCGAAACCGGTTGATGTTTTGGCAAAGTCTGCCCCCAGCTCCGTGCAGATTGTGCAGGCCGCTATTTTTTCTTCCGCCGTCAAATAACAATTTTCAAAGATCACTTTTACAGGCACATGGCCCTCATGGGCCAGGTCGATCACCTCTTTTAAATCTTGTTTCACATAGTGGTATGCCCCGGACTTTAATTTACCGATATGCAAAACCACATCCAGTTCTACCGCCCCGTTTTCCATGGCCTCTTTTGCCTCGTTTACTTTGGTCCGGGTTGTCGTCGTGCCGTGGGGAAAACCGATCACAGTGGTAACCAGCACCTTGCTGTCTTTCAGTATTTCCTTGGCCAGGGCCACATCAGAGGGACGCACGCACACAGCGGCCACGCCATAGTCATGGGCCATTTTGCACCCTTCAACTATTTCCTGGTCCGTTGCAAAAGGTTTTAGCAGGGCATGATCGATCATCCCGGCAATTTCTTCATAAGTAGCCATTTTTTCCTCCCCAAAATGAATTCTTCCCGTGCTCCGGGAGCTCTCTCTCCGGTGTAAGTTGAGGCTTCCCGGATAGTATTTTCCCAATCCCCGGCCCGGGATTCTTTCGCATATCTTCACCTGGCATGTCCAGATTTATCCTATTCTTATCCGGAACCTTATGGATTAATTCTATATTTAAGCTGTTTTCCTGCTATTTTTAAAAATTTTTTTCCCTATAAAGAAGAGAAGGCGGCTTCAGGATTAGATCAAAGCTGAAGTCACCTTCTTTTTTATCGGAACAAAGGGTGAAACATGTCATAGGGACATGTCACGTCTGAGCATGAAATAAATGATTAAACAGAAGAGGAGAAATAATACAGGAGATAATTGCTACTAAAATAACTGCCCCATTTATGTCATCACTTACAAGCCCTAATCTCGCTCCAATAGAGCTAGCTGCAATAATTAAGCTTAATCGAGAAGATAGCAGAGCGCCCCCGGCAAACGTCTCTCTCCATGAAGATTTCAGTTTAAAAATTAATGCCGGCACAAATTTCACCAGATATGCCGTAATTAACATAGCTGGTAGTAAATACATTGATTGGGGGTTACTTAATACCGTTTGAATCTCAAAATTTGCCCCTACTCGAATAAAAAAAATCGAAATAAAAAATCCATATCCGATTGCATCGAGTTTAAGATAGATTTGTGACGTCCCTCTTTCGTTTAAATACGAAACTATTACGCCCGCCAGAAAAGCACCTAGAATCATTTCCAGACCTAAAATTTGGGCTAATGAAACGAAGGTCAGAATTAAAACAAAAGCAATCCTAACCCTTATTTGAGAAGTCCCGTCTGCAAGCCCCTCCATAATTTTCAGCCTCATGATTTTACGTCCAATTTTATAAAAAATAAAAAAGGCAAAAAATATAAACGTGATTAATAGCATATGTAACATGTCCTTTGCGGAATACCATGAAACGAACAAAGTAATTAAAAACATGGTTGCGAAATCTGCCACCAGAGCAGAAAATAAAATAATTTGTCCATATTCGGTTCCTAACAACTGCTTTTCTTTTAAGGTAGGAACGACGACACCTAAGGAAGTTGTACTTAAAATGAGGGTCATAATGATTTTATTTGCTACCAGTCCGAACAGCCCCATCACATTAACGAGACTATATGCCAACAACAAAGTACCTAAGAACAACAAGGATGATAGAACCAATGGCGTACGATACCATTGGTTCTGATAACAGCCTGATTTAATAGAAAAAAATTTTAGGTCTATCTCTAAACCAGATAAAAACATTAAAAAGGCGAAGCCAAAATCTGCTAAGAAAACTAACGATACATTGTCATGAATCAAATCCAGTCCGCTTTTTCCTACGATCATACCCGCAATTATTTCTCCTACAACTATTGGTATCGCCACAATTTTTATCTTTTTTACTACTAAAGGGACAATTGCCGCAATAAAAATAATTAACAATAAAGAAGAATAGGATATTACTTCATTTACCATATGAATTACCTCAAGCACAAAATATTTACTATCACAGTCATCCCTGATAACAGACAGTATGACATGAAAAATATACCTTTTTTGATATTATCTCATCTATTTAATTCAATTTTATTCCCCAAATGAGAGACTGATCCATCTTCATTGAACCCCATGCGATACACTTGTGGCCCACAACAATAGGTTGAGTTAACTTATCCAGCAACCTTTCCAGAGCCTGGTCATAGGTTAATGCTTTACCGGCTTTAATAGTATAAGACCGGACCATACCTGTGTTTTCAAGTGCCGCGGAGGTTCTGCCACAAAGATGGATCAGAAATGTCCCCCCAGCTTCTTTTATCCCATTAATAATGCGCAGGCTTGACGGGCCGCTAAAATCCTGATATATTTCAGGTCCCGTCACATCCGGTACGCCTACCGCGTCCTCATAGGAAATAATTGAGGCGCCTCTTTTTACCCCCTCCATACCGTATTGAATAACACTCTTTTCAATAACAGCCATGATTTCCCTGACTTGTGCCGGATTTTTGCGCAAACCGTTGTAAAAGAATGTAAAATTGATCAAGGAATACAGGATTGTGAAGGGACCTACAATATTGAGTATTACTTTTTCCCCCGACTCAGCCAGGATTGCCACAGCGTCCAGTACTTCTCCCATTCGACCTTCGGAAATATCCGGCGTTTGGATCCCGGATAAGTCTTCAATAGACGAGAATCGGCGGCCATGGGGTCTTGGCCGGTGCCAAGCATCGCCCATTTTTATCTGTGCTCCGAAGGCTTCTGCTTCCACCGTAACACAGAAAGGCACCCTGGTAAATACATCATCCCGGTACTTCTTTAGCACTGTGGCAAGAGCAGCAATCTCATTTTTATCTGTGTAAGCGTTCGGGAAAGTTACGCCGGCTTCCTTTAAAGCTTCCTCTGGAATAGGATCTTGATTGTGTCCAGGACATTTAAATTCCACCATTCTTCTACCCTCCAATAAAGTTAGGAACCATCTTCCATGACGTCCAGGTATCATACTCGTTGATCATGCCGAAACATCGTTTCTCTAATCCTGGGCCGCTCTTTCCATTCCAAAGGATACTCAACTTACCAGGATAAAGGTGCCTAATGATACCTAAATTTTACTTAAAAACATGGTACAGAGGATGATCATGGCTGGCCGGCTTTACACCATGCTGCATACAGCTATAGGCAACCAAAGCGTCAACGGCCGCCATGGACGGCACTATTTCCGTTTGTTTGATTCCATACATAATAAAGTCGGCACCCAAAAGCTGCAGGCTGGTCGCCATACTGGTTTTGGTGGAAGCTACCTCTATTTTGTTATAGATAGAGGCTTTTTTCCATCCGGTAATCACCGTATGGGTTGGCGAGCAGCCGGCAGGATAGCCATATTTGTCTTTGAGCATATAGATGGCTTTAGCTGCCGGTCCCGGCTCCACGATGTCCAGTACGGCCATGTCAAGCAACAGCTTTTCAAAACCGTAGGATTTAGCCCGTTCAATCAGTGCTTCGGCAATATCTACTCTGCCCTGGGCTGTCGGCTTCTTTGAATTGTTCAGCATCACGATGGCGGTCTTCAAACCATGCTTTTTTACTTCGCTCAGTTCCTCATTTTTACTCTCAACGTTCACGGAATCAAAGACTGCCCTGTCCTGTAAACCAAGCTTGGCCGCCATTTCGACCCCGGCAATTCTCACTTTGGCCACCGTCCCGTCAATGATGAAAGGCAGCTCTGTGTGGCGTCCGATGAATTCAACATAGGCACGCATCGCATTTTCGCTGGATCCGACAATATCTATCATCAGAGGAAGCTTAACTTTTTGGCACATATCATCAATTTTGTTAATCCAGCAAAGGGCTCCTTCCTGATCAAAAGTTCCCTTTTCTTCATCTTGCACAAGCTTGTCACCCTGATAAAAGATGCTTGCCATTAATACGGTGGGATGCTGTCCGGGCTGGCCGCCGATGGTAACATTGCCGATTTGATAAACTTTCTGTTCGGCTTGAAATTTGAACAAACCGACACCCCCTTTACTCGTACCGCCCAAATTTCTCTGCTGCCCGCATCATGGCCTCTACATTTTCCGGCGGCACATCAGCGGTAATTTCACAACCCGGTGACAGCATGTACTGCCCTCCTTCTTTAGCTGCACAAATAATTTCTCCGCATTTTTCCTCTACCTCATCTGGGGAAGCCTGGGGCAAAAAGACAATATGGTCAAGGTTTCCGGCAAACCCAAGTTTCCCGGCATATTTCTTTTTAAACTTGAGCATATCTGTATGGTGCCCTAAACTGACCATGTGCAGTTTATCCATGTTAGCAAGGACACCCCCGTTAACTTCCATGTGGGATTCTACCTTCCCGCATAAATGCAAGATGTTATATTTATAGGTAAGAACCTGCTTTAAGTAAGGAAGGAAAAGCTCGGCCATCGTCACCGGAGAGAACATCTGCAGGTCGTGTTCACATATCACCAGGAATGATGCCCCTGCTTCCCTTAATGCTTGGGCATAAGCATTTACAATTTCGGTGCTTTTCTGGATCAGGGCATGGATAAATTCTTTGTTTCGGACACTTTTAATGAAACTTTCATAAGGAAATAGCTGCATGGAGAAGGTAAACGGCCCGGTTACATACGCTCCTACCGGGACATCTGTGCTTTCCGCTAAGATTCTGGTCCCCTCTACCATCACTTTTGAACCAGGCGCTTTAGCAAAATCCGGCATCTCAAATTTTTTGATATCTTCTTCCGTTAAAATAGGATTCTTGGTGATCCACGGGTATTTGTCAGAAGGATAAAAAATGACGCCGCCGCAGGCTTCTACTACCGGCCAGCTTGGCTCTACCTGGATCGCCACCGAATCATACTTGTAACGATTTAACGCCTTCAAGTGGGCGTCAGCTGCTCTTTGCGCATCCTTGTACATGACATCAAAAGTTAAACCATCAATAATTCCTGCATGGTCACCAACCTGGGCAAGTACAGGCACCCGGTCAGGTATCTTGCCGTCTAAAACAGCAAAAACTCTCTCTCTTGAATTCATAATTAAGTCACCTCGCAAGTTTAGTTAATAAATCCTCCCAGTCGTCTTCTTTCCCTTCCTGATTGTGATAACGGGAAGGAGCGGTCCCCACCTTTTGGCTGAAAACCTTACTAAAATAATCTGGATCCTGAAACCCTGTTTCACGGGCAATGGTCTTCATAGGCAGATTTGTATTCTCCAAAAGGACTTTAGCCCGTTCAATCCGGGATTGGATCACATATTCTTTAAATGTCATGTTCTCTTCTTTGCTAAACAAAGTACTAAAATAACTGACACTAAATCCTACATGGTCGGCTACTTCTTTCAATGTCAACTGTTTTCTAAGGTTTTGCAGCACATACGACTTGGCCGCATTGATGATACGCTTGGTCGGGTCTAAAGGGTTCCAGCAATGAATGTCTCCGGAAGCATTTTCCCCTTTTTTCAATATCAAATTTTGAGGGTCTACCATTTTCCAAAAAGCGTTGACAATTTCTCTCCGGCGTACCGGTTTCAGGAGATAATCTTTCGCCTCTAGATTTAAAGCCTTACGCAGCATAGGATAATCACCGTAGGCTGAGATAAATGTGAACTTGACCTCCGGATCATGCAACTTGATCTGTTCCGCCACTTCCAATCCGTTTTTGCCCGGCATCCGCACATCTAAAAACGCTGCCGAAATATCCTGCTGGCTAAATATCTCCATGGCTTCATTGCCGTCTTGTGCCTGGTAAACCTGGATCCGGTAATTCTCGTCGCATCTTGCGTCACAGGTAATCGTTTCAAAAATCACGGCCCGCTCCAATGCTTCATCATCTGCAACTAATAGTTGGATTGTCTCTGTCATAGTAGACCCTCCTTTTATAAAACCGGGTATTCCCTGCTTAAAGGCGATTTATCCCAACTTGCTCAGATTGATGGGAAAAGTTCCGTATTTATTTAAAGCGTCAATAAAGGCCCGGACATTTTCCACCGGTGAACCTTGGGGAATCGCACAAGGGGCAACCATGCACCCTCCATTGCATGGATACAGCCTTTTGATATATTCCTTAATCCTATTTTCAATTATTTCCGGTGTCCCTTCTTTAAACAGCTCTGTGTGGACTCCTACGATATAAGCCTTATGAAAAGTATTGGCCAGTTCGCGGAAAGTCTTCAGATCCTGGCTTTGACCTTGCTGGGGATCAGGGTCAAGATTTGTCATGACAAATGTTCCTGTGGAAACCTGGCGGGCCAAAAACCGGGTCCAGTCATCACCAAGAAGGCGCAAGCCCCAATAATAGTGAATAAAAGGCAAAGGACTGGCACTTTGAATCATTCTGGCCAGATAGGGCGTGTCGAATTCCCAAAGCTGCTCCGGTCTAAAGTAAGGTACGCTGTTCCAAGCCGCAATAGATGTAATCCCATGGATCCCGGTTTCTTTAAAAGCCTGGACAAACTTTAAACTTGCCTTGGTACAGGCCTCCACCACCCGGTGCATTAAAAGAGGCTTTGTGGTCATCCATTTCACGGCCCGGGGGTACCCCAGGATTTGTACGGCCACCGGAAGAGGCTGCATGGGCGTGGCAATAACGGCATACTTACCTTGGGTCTTTTTCACTAACTGCCTGAACAGTTCCACTCTGACCGGCATACGCCCTTCCGTACGGCCGTCCAATGCCGCTACTTTTTCTTCCAGTTCTTCAACATCTCGTTCACAGGTTATTGCTTCCTTGATAATTTGGGGATTTGAATCTTGGGGTCTCTTTAAAGTACACCCTAAAACTTCAGCCTCAACGACGGTCGTTTCAATCCCGGGAAATACTACGTCATAGTCGAATTCATCAAAAAACTTCACGATCGCATCCGAATGCTTCTCGGGATCTGCGGCCGCTTCACTGCAGGAATAACCATATCGGTTGACGATCCATTCCGTGAACAAAAAACCCGTCGGAATCCTGTCGGCATGCTCCTGGCACACCGTCAGAACGATCCTCTCAATAGGCAGCAGTCTTTCACCTCTATCTCTTTTGGCAATGATGTTTTTAACCAATTCCATTTGCTCTTTACCGGACATTTTAATTATTCACCTCCGAGCAATCTTCTGGCTTCCTGTACGGCTCCATCTGCATCCTCGGCATATCCGTCGCCGCCGATCCGTTTCACATATTGAGGGAATACAGCTACTCCTCCCATCAGCACTTTCACCTTGTCCCGCAGAGATTCTTTGACCAGCAGGTCCATGGTGTCTTCAATCCCTCTTAGGGTGGTGGACATGTATGAACCAAGGCCTAAAATCTCCGGTTGTTCCTTTTTTACCGTTTCAATAAAGGCATCAGGTGTAACATCTACGCCCAGGTCTATTACTTCAAAACCATCTGCCCTTAATAAGGCAGCAACGATGTTTTTACCGATGTCATGGACATCTCCTTCCACACTGCCAATAACTATTTTGCCGATAGATTTAGGTGAAGCATCCCCCGTCATATAAGGAATGAGTAACTGTACGCCGGCATTCATTGCCTCTCCGGCCATCATCAGCTCAGGGAGAAAATATTCTCCTGTCCCAAATTTCCGGCCTGCTTCTCTGGCTCCCGGTGACATCCCGTTGATAATTTCTGTGGGCGTTAATCCTGCTTCAATCCCTTGACTCACCAATTCTTTGGTTAGATCATCATTACCGTTCATCACTGCATCAGTCAGCTGTTCTAAAATCTTTTTGCTCACCACATCCAACTCCTCTCTTTTTTTACTTTCATTGGGTCCTTTTGAAGTGGCCACCTTCAAAAACTTTTCACCGTCCCCAAGGAGTGTTTTGCTCCAGGAAATTAGGTATTGAGATAATAAATTCTAATTTATTTGTCCCGTCCCTCTGGATTAATTTTTGTTGGTCTGGAAAATCGTTTTGAATTTTCCCTTTATTAATCAGTTGATATCTTTTAAAGAGCTTCCTCATTACCGGTAAACAGCGGCATAATTAATGTTGCCTGAGTCCCTTTGATATCCGGCGGCCCCTGTAACTGCAATCCATATGCGTCGCCGAACAACCGTCTCAGCCTTTGGTGAATATTTTCCAGGCTGGAGCCAGGGCAATGGCACCAATGATCCCTTTCGGTAAAACGCTGCGTTTCAATACCGATGCCGTCATCAATAATGTGGACTAACAAACGATTTCCCTGGACGTCCTCATCAACCTTGATCAATAGGCGGCGTTTGCCTGGGGCCGATTCGAACCCATGTTTGAATGCATTGTCCACCAGTGGTTGTAAAGTATAGGGAAGAATCTTTACGTTTAGATGTTCCTTTTTGACGATGATTCTTACGTTAATCCGGTTTCCAAACCTTAACTGCTGGATGCTCAAGTAAGAACTTATATGATCCAATTCCGTTTTCAAAAAGACCATTTCGATATTTCCTTCGATACCATAACGGGCCACATCCGCTAAAGCAAAAACAGCTCTCTCCGTCTCAACCGCTCCTTCCGCAAAGGCCAACCGGGCAATGACATTTAAGGCATTAAAAAGAAAATGGGGGTTCATTTTGGCCTGGAGTTCCCTTAACTCTGCCTGTTTTAGCATCAGCTGGTACTCAGTAATTTCTTTTTCCAGACTGACTGTTTTTTGGATTTCCTGAAGCAGGCGCTCTTGATAGGACATCAATTCTTGTTGATAACGGGAAAGGCTCTCGGAAACTGTAAGATAATTAGCCAAGGTGGAAATTAGTATGGCCACGGCGGTAAACTGATCACCGGAAATTTTAGGGATCGTGCTCAAATTTTTTCGATCATTCTCGTCCGGTCCATCTGTCCCTCCGGGCAAAGACGCCGCTTCCATGAGCTGAACCGGCCCGGTAATCAGACATCCTAAAAGAACATTATCCCGGGCATAGAGAGGAGCCGAAATCAGGGTGAGGCCGCAATGTCCCTGATAGACCTTGGAACGGTCATTGTGATAACTGTTTTTTAAACCTGCCTCAAAGCAGTGCAAACATTGAAAAAAGTACTTTCTATCGGCAAAATGGCTCTGACACCAATTAGGGAAAGACCCTAATGGGGGAGATATGGGTACTGCTCTGTTGTCAACGAAGACAATATTAATCCCCACGACATTAAAAAACATTTTGCTGATCTCTTGCATTGTTTCCGGAGAAATAATCTCAGCCAAGTGGTATGTCCTGTCAATAATGGTACTTATTCTATTCATCGCGATCTTATTGCTTTGCACCGCTACCATGCCCCCTTCTCAATCCTAGTTATATTCTAGCGCATCTTTTAATAAGCTTCTGTACGATACTTTACCAACTATCGTTAATTTGGTGTCACGATAAAAAACCTTCTTTCTGTTATTCAACAAAAAAGCTGTCAGAAAGAGTTCTCACAGCTTAAAAGTCATTCTCTATTTTACTGATCACCGTCAGTTTCCTTCGGTCCGGTCTCTTTGCTTCCCTTTATCGCCCTTAAAGATCACGGGGGTGCTCACACAGAGTACTTTCACCAGTTTATTGGTAAAATTGGCCCATTCATGGGGTACAGATGAAAACATATGAATGCTGTCGCCCGGATTTAACCGGTACTCCTCCTCGCCCATAAAAACCGTTAACACCCCTTCCAACACATAGACAAATTCTTCTCCTTTGTGGGAGTATGGGCTGATTTCTTCCCGGCTCTGGTTGGGTAAGAGATTAATCAGCATCGGCTCCAATACCTTTCCCTCGACATCGCTGGCCAGCCGGTAATAAAACCGGGATTCTTCCACGGAGAATACCTCCTGTTCATAGCTGCGCATGATGTTGGTCTCATGCTTTTGAGGAAGGGTAAAGAAAAAGGCCAGATCCACATCTAAAACCTGGGCAATCTTTTCCAGGGAGGTCACGGCAATGGAGGCCATCCCCCTTTCCACCTGAGAGAGAAAACCGATGGATAAATCGGCCTTTTCACTCAAATCCTTTAAGGTCAATTCCTTGGCCAGGCGCAATTCTTTTATTTTTTGCCCCACTTCTTTTTTCACATTCTCGCCCCATTTCTTTTCATCGCATTTCATGCCTTCTTAGCTTATCCGTTACCATTCCTCACCCTGAGTCCGAAACGGGCCTGCTCTTTCTCTCTATTCCTGTTGTATGCATGCATCACCAGGGCTACGGTCACAGCAGCATAGGAAATAAACACCCGGAAGTACTCTCCCATGGCGGCTACCCCGAACACATTGTTTCCGGCCATCGGCATCACGACGAAAAGGAGATGGAATAATGCGGTGCCGATGAACACGCTGGGAATGCCTGCCTTATTTACCGTTGCGCCTCCGACCAGAAGGGAAGCCGCGGCAAAAAGGGCGATGGTGTCTGCTCCGCTGTATACACTCATTGTACCTATATTTTGCAGGAAGATCAATTGCCCATAGCCGGCCAGTACGGTAGAAATGATCATGGAAACAATCCGGGCCTTTTCCACATTGATTCCGGCCGTACTCGACACGCCCATATCCTGGCCTACCGCACGCATCTCCTGGCCGTACTTGGTTTTACGGAACCAGACCGTGAGCAGACACAATAAACCAATCACCAGCAAGGAAAACACCGGAATGGAGATGCCGCCGATTTCAATGGGCACACCAATCAGCCGGTCCAGCAAGTGATCAAAGCTTCCCTTAATCGTAGGCACCTCAACCGCGCTCCGGATGCCAAATCCCCGGGACAAAACCAGGATGGGACTCTTGATGGGAATCACCGTCCCCATGCCGAACAATACCACGGCCTGATACACCCCCAGCATAAAGAAACCGAGGATATAGGAGGTGATCATCTCCCGGCCCTTCGCCCTGTTTAGCATCGCTCCCCCCATATAGCCTAAAAGAATGGAAATGGGTGTAGAAATAACCATGGCCATAAACATCCCGGGGGCGCCGGAAAGACCCCAGTCCGTGATTAAAATTAAGGCAATCTGGCCCGCATAGGCCCCTAAAGCCAAACCAAAGTTGATCCCCATTCCTGCCATTACAGGGAGAAGGAGGGCCAGAACCAGGAAAGAATCCCTGCCCAGGCGCGTAACAATCTCCTGCACCAGATAACCTCCCGAATACCCGGAAAGAGGGATGCCGATGGCGCTCATCAGAATGAAAAGGATCGGTACCGCATTCTGGGCCAGAATATTCTTCACCGTCAGTCCTTTGCTCATATCTTCCTCTCCTTCCTTGTCAGGGCATACAGGATCATCCCATTGGAAATAATCAGCCTGACCACATCCGCCATGTCACTGATGGCGCTGCCGATCACCATGGGCGCCATGGTAACGATCCCCTGGAATAGAAATGTACCGATGATCACATTTTTGATGGAAGCCTTATTAATGGTGGCCCCCCCGATCAGAACGGCAGCCACCGTGGGAAAGGTAAAATTAAAGGGGGCCTGATATAATTGGATAAAGGTAAAACTTTGCTGATAGACAATAATACCCACCGCGGCCAGGGCCGTGGAAAGAACGACGGAAAGGGTGCGCATTTTGTCCACATTAATCCCGGCGGCCCTGGCATAATCCGGATTTGACCCTACCGCAATCATCGCGGTGCCCGTCTTGGTGCGGAAAAAAGCCCACACAAGCAAACAGCACAAAGCCAGGAAGATGAGCATGCCGGTGGGAAAATAAAAATAAGGTCCAATCTTAAAGGATAAAATATTGCTGATATAACTGGCCCAATAGCCATCCACGCCGATGGTCTGGCGCATGCCGCTGCCCCCATATCCCCAGAGCAGGACGGGATTCGTCACCGGGAGCAGTTTGATCCAGAACAAGCTCATAAAGGCGATCACGGAAAGGCCGGTATAGGTGGCGATGATCATCTCATCGCCTTTCACCATGTTGATCAGCTTTCCATACCCATAGCCAAAAATGATGGCCAATGCAACACCGATGACCATGGCGGCGGAAATGCCCAGGAAACCCTTTAATTCAAACTGCAGGCTGCATACCGCTCCAAAGACGCCGGCCACAATCCCTACCGGAATGCCGAAATTTAAGCCGCAGCCCGACTGGATCATCGGTACCAAAGAGAGGACCAGGATGGCGTTCATGCCAAACCGGCCGATGGTATTGCTTAAGGAAAAGTCCTCCCGGACGCCCACAGCAGGAGCAATAGCAAATAAGAGCAGGAGAAACATGGCAATGATCAGCCTGGGCCACCCGGCCGCCTTAATCATCCTTCCCACACTATGCATGATTGTTCACCTTCTTTCCCTCCGCCTTGACCCCTGCCATTAATAGTCCGAATTCCATCGCATCGACGCTGGGATGTAAAATTCCGGCGATCTTTCCCTCGCAGACAATGGCAATGCGGTCGCAAATCGCGCGCAGCTCTTCCAGCTCCGAGGAAATCATCACAATGGTGGTGTTATTTTCTCTGTTATACCGTTTCAGCGCCTCCAGGACCAGGGATTTGGCTCCGATATCGATACCCCGGGTAGGCTCGGAGACAAAAAGAATGCGGGGATTCAAGTCGAATGCCTTGGCCAGGCAAATTTTCTGCTGATTTCCCCCCGATAACTCCCGTACTTTCTGTTTCTCGCCGGTACACCGGATCTCCAGGGCCCGGATGTATTCCTGGGCGGCCTTTTTCATCTCTTTTTCATCCCGCCATAGGATCAGCCCGCCCAGCACCTTGCGCAGATACTTTTGCTGCACCTGCATGGAAGAAAAGGAGATATTCCAGTAAATCGGCTCATCCAGGAGCAGGCCTACCCCCCGCCGGTCCTCCGAAACAAAAGCCAGGCCCGTATCCAGGGCAAACTTGGCAGAATTCAGAGGCAAATCCGCCCCGTCATAGCGCACCTTTCCTCCGGCCGGGAACAATCCCATGATGCCGTTGGGAATGCCCAGCTTTCCCTGTCCGGCCAGTCCGCCGATCCCTAAGATTTCCCCTCTGCGGATTTTTAAGCTTACATCGTGGACCAGTTCCCCCGGCATATCGACCCACAAATTCTCCACTTCCATGATCAGATCCTGATTATGGTCGATGGCGCTTTCCCTTTTTTCTTTCCGTCCGGAGACTTCCCGGCCCACCATCCATTCCGCGATTTCTTTGATGGAAACTGTCCCCCCGGAAATGTCTTTGATAATCTCCCCGTCCCGCAGCACAATAATCTGGTCGCTGACTTCGATCACTTCCTGCAAGCGGTGGGAGATGAAGATGATAGAGATCCCTTTCGCGGCCAGCCTTTTCATCGCTTTTAAAAGAATTTCCGCTTCCGACTCTGTTAGAACTGCCGTAGGTTCGTCAAGAACCAGCAATTGAACCTGACTCCGATCTATTTCACGGGCGATTTCCACAAATTGCTTATGACCCACAGGCATCTCCGCAATCAGCATATCCGGGGAGATTTTGACGTCCAGAGAGTTGATGGCATTTTCCGCCTCTTTCTGCATCTGGGGCCTGTCTAGAGTACTAAGCTTTTGGCCCAATATTTTCGATAGCACACTGGTTTTGGTGATTTCTCGATTCAGCATGATGTTTTCTGTCGCCGTAAAGCCGGGAATCAGGGAAAACTCCTGATGCACCATGCCGATTCCGGCATTCAGGGCATCCATGGGATTCTGAAAATTGATCTCTTTGCCGTTGAAATAAATTTTCCCCTCATAGCCTCCGGTCTCACTGATTTCCCGCATGCCGAAAAGAATCTTCATCATGGTCGATTTCCCTGCCCCGTTTTCTCCTACCAGACCAAGGATCTTTCCTTTTCCCAGTTTAAAGGTGACATTTTTCAAAACCCGGTTTCCAAAGAATTCTTTGCCTACCCCGTCATAAGACAGCACATGATCTTCGCCTGCCAATCCCTTCACTTCCCTTCCCAGGAAACTCTACCTGCACAATTTGATTATCCCCTCTGAACATCAGAGGGGATAATCCATGTTTTGTTTGTGCTTCAGATACGATCTGTCACCTTATTTAATCGTTAAATACTTTTCAGGCACCGGCTCCTTGATCACGCCGGAATAGCCCTTGCCAAAAATATAGGTATCCTCTAAAACGAGCAAGTGATTTTTTTTCACTTCCTGGGTATTGGCATCCGCATAAAAAGAAGTGGCCCATTCCGCTCCCGGAGTAATTTTCTTAAAGGCTTCGATAATGGCGTTGACGTCATCCTTCTGGGCTTTCCCCTCAATCACGCTCTTGGCAAATTCCCCTAGTCCTACGGAATTGCAGTAACTGAAGGAATAGGCCGGCGTGCCCATTCTGCCGGATTGGTTCTTGGCCAATACGGCTTCTTCAATCTTTTTCACAATGGCCGGCCAGTCTCCCGCCTCTGCCTTCAGATCTACACCCAGGGCGGTAGGATAGCCCATTAAGGGAGAGGGGGTGTCCGGCTCCACAAAGATGGCGCCTAAATTTGCCACTTGCTTGATCAAAGGCTCCGTCTGGGCATCATTGGTACAGAAAAAAGCCGTGTCCTTGCCATACTTCGCTACCAGCTGGGGCATCATTTCATAGACCATCTGCTGGGCCCCGGCCACGCCTACATCTCCTGCCGGATCCGGGGCGGTTTCAAAAGCAAACTTCAGTCCCAGATCCTTGCACGCCTCTTCCATGATCGCCCGTCTCCTGGACAGGAGCTCGATGCTCATGTGGCGCGGGAAGGAGATGTGGACAAAAGTTTTCGCCCCCATGTCCTTGGCGTTTTTGACGATGTAGTATCCCCGGGAAATATTATCCGGGTCGGTAATCACATCTGCCACGCTTTCAATTAAATTAGGGTCTTCCTGAGGCATGGCGGCAATGAGTAAAATATCCGGCCTGGTTTCCTTGATCTTTTTGAATGCGGCAGCAACGCCCCCCACGGCCTGGTTAACGATGATCGCTTTCATTTTAGGGTCGTCGGCCAGTCCGGCAATGATCGATATCACCGTCTCTTGCTCCTGGGCAAAGTTGTCCGGATAGGTTACGTGTTTGATCATGCCGCCGTCTTTCACATCACCGTATTGCTTAATCAGTTGCTCCGCCCCTCTGCTTTCATCTTCACTCTGGGCAAAGGTACTTGTGCAAATGCCGATATGGAACTCAGCTTCATTGGGATTGGTTTCCGATGTGTCCGATGGAGTTTGGTTGCCGCAGGCTGCACCGAAGACGGCAAATACAGCCATAAATGCCAGCAATAAAACTTTTTTCACCATTAATTCCCCCCATTGTTTAATGATTTCCTTCACTTGGACCAGACTTTCCGGTAAAGCCAACTTGCATTTTCTGCCAGTTCTCATCAGAAACAATCAGACAATTGCTCACCAGTTTGGTATTCCGGCACCCCTCCCCCTTGTTTTGATCGCCGCCTTTCATCATATGCTTGATATGTTTTTACCCAAGTGTCACATCCGCCAATGCCTTGGCATAGTCCGTCAGAACCACCGCGCCTTCTTTATTGACCGTCACATCATCCTCAATGCGCACCCCGCCTAATCCGGGGATATAAATACCGGGCTCGATGGTGAAAACCATACCCTCTTCCAGAGCCTGTTCATTTTCCTGGTGCATGGAAGGAGGCTCATGGATCTCCAATCCTAAACCATGGCCCACCCGGGTGGTAAAGTATGCCCCGTACCCTTCTTTTTCAATATGCCGGCGCGCGGCCAGATCCACTTCTTTGATGGCCACGCCCGGTCTTACCGTGTCAATGGCCTTCTGCTGGGCTTCCCAGACCACCCGGTACATTTTTTCAAATTCCGCTTGCGGCTTGCCCACAAAAAAGGTTCTCGTAATGTCCGACCGGTAGTGTTCAAAGGTGACGCCGAAATCAATAATCACCGGATCTCCGGCCTCAATTTTTTTGGGACCGGCGATGCCGTGGGCCAGAGAAGCATGAATGCCGCTGGAAACCTGAATCGGGGAAGCCGGCCCCATCAGGGCTCCCTCCAGAGAAATTTGGCGTAACAGTTCAAATTTAATTTCCTGTTCCATGGCGCCGGGAACCAGTTTCCTTTTCACCTTGTCCAGGATGTCCACCGTGTACCCGGCCGCCTTTGCCATTTTCTCCAATTCCCCGCTGTCTTTATGAAATCTCATTTCCTCCAGGAAATAATCTGCTTCCACCAGGTCGCAAAGAACCCCCGGGCCCGGCTGTTTCTGTTTCAGCAAAGCAGCCAGTTGTTCCAAAATGAATAAGGGCAGTGTTTTTTTCTCCACACCCAGCTTTTCACAGCCTTGTACCAGGTCGGCCGCGATGGCCAGGGCATCTTCATGGTCTTGATAGCCAATTTCCAAAGTGCCCTCTTCCTCACAGTGTCCTTTTTCAAATCCCGGGATAATCAAATGGGATTTCCCCGTTTCCCCGTCCAGCACCAAACCCATAAATCGTTCATAAGGCACGATACTCGCCCCGGTAAGATAAAAAATATTAATGGGATTTGTGACCAGAACCTTGGTGATCCCCTTCTCAGCCATCTTTTCCCCTACTATTTCCTGTCTGACTCGATAAGCATTTTTCAATCCCCTGACACGTCCTTCCTAAAAAATCTTGTTTTCCATTCTAACGTTCAAATTCTCTAATTGGTTAATCATATTCGATATAAGTAAAATTTCTCCTCTTTTTTTACTTAAATTTTCGTCATATTTTTTATACCATCATTTTTCGATCCATAAAAGCCTCATCCATGCACAAAAACATGGGCCCGGCGCGGAGCCTTTTCCGCGCCGGATTTTGTCCGCTTCCGTCAATCGATATTTTGGGGGAGGCCCGGGTTATGGGGATGTTTTCGATAAAGTTAAATCTTTGTCTGTGATGTTGTAGGATACCACATTAAAAGGGGTTGTTGCTCTTATGGTGTATCCTGCCATAGTGGCTTCTATGGTATAGCCCTCTCCCGGGGGAACGTTGGCAATGGTATAGGTGCCGCCTGTTGACCCGTCTGCCGCTAAAGTTTGTACAGGTTCGCCCACAGCTTTGCCGTCCTTATCTTTCAGCTGCACGGTTGCTGCCAATGCGGCAGTTGCCGGCGTAATCCTGCCGCTGATGGTAAAATGGGACGTCAAATTCAAATCGATAGCAGTGTCGGCAAAGATATCGGTCAGACCCGTCCGGTTGTTGCCGTATCCCGGCTTGTATGCGGCGATGGTATACATCCTTCCGGGGGGCACGCCGGTAATGGTATAGGTGCCGTCAGCTTCCGTGGTCACCGGCGCTCCCACATTGGCCGAACCGAAATCTTTTAACTGCACTCTTGCTCCCGGCAAAGGAACAGCATCTCCCGTGATCCTTCCGGTGACCGTGTAGCCTGTTCTCTGCAGCTCGTAGTCTCGGTTCGTTAAGTTATCTGCCACATCAAACTCTGGTGTGGTAAAGTCATCGTAACCATGTCTGCTGATCTTTATTTGATAATCATTTCCGGCCGGAACGCTGGTAATGGTATAGGTACCGTCCCCAGAGGACCGGACCGGTGCACCTAGGCTTTGCCCGCTGCTGTCGGAAAGCTCCAGGGTGGCGTCTATGCCCGCCGACTTCATGCTTCCGGTGATCTTTCCGCTGATGGAGTATGTGGCGTAAGAATTGATGGCAACATCTCCGCCGGTAACGACCACCTTGGTCCCGTCAGCGATCGCTTCTGCGCCTCTAAAGTCCAGAAGACCGGCATCTTGAAATTCGGCATTAATTTTCGTCAAACCGGTATCGTTTAAAGATTTAAATTGCAGGCTGAGGATATTTCCCCCCCTCATTTCATTGTCGTCGGCGCTAACAGCTATCTCCCCGGCGCCGTCATCAGCAATCGTACAGTCTCTGAAAGGGGAAACCCCGTCAACATATGTCACTTTAGCAGGATCATAAGTAACAACCAGGGTATAGCCGGCCACCCCCATCGGTACCGCCAAAGGAGAGCCTTCTCCGACCACCGCAGGGTTCGGCCTGCCGTCGGTAGCATCGACCCCGCGTGTCTTCAGGTGAAAATTCACCGTAAAGTCTTCGTTTTCCGCCACGTCATTGTTGTCAAGCTGCAAATTCCCCTGATAAGGCCGCTTCACATCTCCATTTGACCCGTCTTTACCTTGGCCGGTATAAGTAATCTTGACATCGTCATAGAAGGGGGTAGAATCGACGACTTCAATCCTAATCCCTCTCGCTTTATCTTCCCAGGAATTCTGACTGCTGTAGCCGGAACCGCTGGCAGCGATACAAGAGGTATTGGGGTTCGCGGCAGTGGGAGGAACGCGCATCACCTTAAAGCCGGCGCCCCCATGACCTGTTTCCCAGGTAAGGTTGCTTAACTGGGTGATCAAGACCCCTTTGTTGCCGGGCGTATTCGCGGTATTATTCTCGTCGACGCCGACGGCCCGGCGGCATTCCAGAACATACCCGGTGGGAAAGGTCTTTTCCGCATTCTCCTCACCCCCCAGCCAAACAGGAATGAAATAATCGAGAAAATCAAAGTTGGTCCCGTTTCGGTTTCGGGAAGTATGGAAAGTATCAATGGTTCTCAATTCCGTGGGCAAGAGCACCATTTTAACCCCTGCATAATCCCCTTCATTGCTGCCCAGGGCAGAAAGCCTGACGGTTTTTTCCGTACCCGGCAGCACCGTTTCCACCTGATCATCATCAAACCAGCCGGCCTTAAATTTGTCCCAGGCAAACCAGTCACCGGTCGCGCTTGTCATCGATGAACCCATAATCCCCCAGGGACCGGTAACTCTGCTGCTTTGGGTCCAGCCCTCCGCATGATGGTCTTTGCCGTCATACAGGTAATTGTCGATCAGACCCAGACCATGGGATGTCTCATGGGCAATCACCCGGTACATATAAGAATCGCCCCCATAGCCCCGGGTGTTTTTTGAAACGCTTACGGCGGAACCGATGATGACCCCCTCATGGGTTTTGACACTGGGCTCATGCTCATACTCCGTGCCTTCCAACAGCAGCCATTGATCCTGGAATGAAAAAGCGGTATCAATGCCGTCGCCGCCGGCTAATCCGGACCGGGAGCCTTTGGTATTGATGGGCGGAATGGTGTAAAGAAAATCGATATCGGACAGATTCAAACCCGGCACGTTTTCATAGGCAATATCGATTGCCGCCTGATGCAGGCGGCCTAAGGCACGATAATCCTCCACGCCGGAAGCAAATTGGATGGCATACTCTTTCTGCGCTTTGGGCAGACGGAACCAGGGAATGGATCCGTCCCCATTCGGCACCATGGCATTGACGATAATGGGCCTGATCCCCATTTTCCCATAGGAAATACGCTTGAAATAGTCGACCAAGCCTTCATAGGGGGTGCCGTGATAATCGGGCAAATTTTGGGACCCGTAAAAAAGATTATTCACGAACGTTTCCGGCTTAGAATAATCGTAGACATAGCCTCCTGTCCGGTCGGCGGATGAGGAAAACACGTTCTGCAAATCTCCGTAAGTAGCCGGTTCCGCGCCCACGCAATCCGGAAAGTCAACAAAAATGACATAAGCATTAAGGACCGTTTTTTTAGTATCCCCAAACATATAGCCTTTCCCCCGGCTATCGTCAAAGGATCTTAAAGTGTCTGCGGTAAGGGAGCAATACTCGGCACCCGTAGGATATGTGAACTGATTGGCAATACTCACAGCACTTACAGGCGCTTTGATGGTCACGGTAAAGGTGGCGGTCCTGCCCCAGTAAGTGATGGTCAAAACCTGGTTCTCGGCCGGCGCCCCGCTGTCGAAGCCGGTGACCTGTTCCGGTGCGATGGCCAATACCTGCTCGCTCCCGTCGCTGTAAGTCCCTGTGACCACCAATCCCCTCAGGTCCTGTTCCTCTCCTACAAAATAGGTGGTCTTGGCGGGCAAAGCGGTGACCCTGATCGAAGCCGGCAGGTCGCCAATCGTCTTGATTCCCGCCCAGTGCAAAAGAATCTCCGTGGCATCAGCAGGATACACCTGTCCGTCCCGGTTTGCATCGGCGGCATACTGCTGTTTGATCGTTAATTCCTTGTTTAACCCTGTGTAATATAACAAGCCGTAGGTAGCGTCAACCGGTGTGATTTCCTTATCCCCGTCCACGTCACCCAGAGTGACCTTCCACACGGTGACTGAACCGTCTACGACGGTACAGGGCAGCGCCACCGTATCCGATGCGTCGTTGAGCGCCGTCAGCTCATCCACAGACACCTTCAAGTCGGTGACCAGGTTGTCCGGGGCATCCGCACTAACCTGATATTTGACGGTAAATAGCACATCGTCCCCGGTGAAGTTTTCCGAGCCGGCGTAGCCCACTTTGATCACACCGGGGGCATAGGCCAGGTTGCTGCTGAATAATCCTTCCTCGTCCTCCATCATTTCACTGTTTTTAGTCACAGATACCGGGGTTAAATAGGTTTGGTCATAGAGCAAGTCCATGCCAAAGCTGACGATGCCCGGGTTATTTCTGATGCTGTAGGTGACATCGATTTTATCCCCGGGTCCGGGAATTCTGTCCCCCAGTCCCGGATTGGGCTTAACGCCGAATACCTCGATAGAGTAAACATTTTCCGACACGGATTCTTCCTGCATCAGGGCCGGCACAGGCTCATCTTCCTCAAGCTCATCTTTTTCCGGCAGAGCGGCTTCAGGTTCATCTGCTTCAGAATCACCGGCCGGACCCTGATAAACAGTTTCCGATACCGTGTTTTCAGCGTCTCCTGCCTGTCCCGGGTCGTCACCGGCGGCTGCTAATGAAAAAGTGACCAAAGTTACTGCGGAAAACAACATCAATACCATTACCAAAAGGGTCAGTTTTTTTCTCATGCATCTCCCCTCCTTTTAAACCAATTAAACCAACTATTTCCCGAGAACTTTTCGCATCATATTGTAGAGGAATTGAGCAGCTTCCGCCCTGGTGGCGTTGGAGTCCGGGAAGAGCCTGCCGTCGGCGCCCATCACATATCCCTCCGCAACCAGGCTGTTGATCAGCTCTTTGGCATATTCCGGCACACGAGCGGAATCCGTGAATTTCACCAGGGCATCCCCTGCCCCGTCGGCCTGCAGCATACCGAACTCCACCATCAGCCTTGCCATGATCACAAACATCTCATCCCGGCTGATCAGACCGTCGCCGGCACCGATATTTTCCAAGAGGCCCATTTCGGCGGCAAGGGCCCAAGCCTTGGCATAGTACTCAGGATCCCCGGTGTCCACATCGAAGCCGAATAGCCTCATGGTCATCAGAACATAATCACTCCGGGTAATATTAGCCTTGGGGCTGAAGAGACTATTTCCCGTACCTTTAATCACATCCCTGCTGGCCATGAATTTCACCGCTTCGTCCATCCAGGCCTGGGCGGTATCGGTGAAGGAAACCTCATGATAGATTATCCCGAAGCTGCCCCCCCTGGTGATGCGTGCTTCAATTTTGCCGGTGGCGGGAGAAAAGCTGCTGAAAGGGAGGATGGCGCCGGTTGTCTGATCGCCGATGACATAATAGTCGCTATTTTTGTCCGCTTCACCGCTATGGTCAAAAATCAGCATCATGGGAGATTGGGGATTAGACCATTCATAGCTTGCACCGTTTAGTTTAAAGGAGACTTCCACACCGCCGTCAACAGCGGTGAGGATCACCTCGAAGTTATCGGCATTGCTGATTCCCTCCATACCTGCCGCAAAATTATCGAAAAATTTCACCGATATGCCGGTGCCGGGCAGGGTCACCGTCTTGCTCTCACCCAGGTTCTGTGTGCCCCATAAAGCGTTAATTTTTACAGAAGCCGTAGTTGCCTGGCTGCTGCCTCCACTGCTGCCTCCGTTTCCGCCTCCGCTATCCCCGCTCTTAGGATTAATTGACACCATGCCCTTAGATGCCTCATAGCCAAGGGGGACCGGTTCATGAGGATAGGAATCGCTTAATGTGCAAAGCTGTGCTACGTTCAAAGTGATGTCGGTAGTTGTTTTTTCCGTAATACCTTCTTTGGTTTTAAATGTGACGGTGATGATGTCTCCTGCCTGAGTAATCTTGCCAGAAGAAGAATAACCCAGTCTTATTTCTCCCCTTGTACCGATCCCCACCTGGCACAGGCCATCAAGTATTTTTCCTTTTTCGTGGGATACATAGCTTAACAAGGAATCATCATATTCCAGAATCAGGGCGGCTGTGTTTAATCCTGAGTTTGCGCCGATGCTGACTTTGATTTCGACATCATCGCCCGATTTAGCCGTGGCGTTGCTCACAGTCAAATCTACCCCGCCGTCGCCCGCCGCCCGGGCCATTCCTCCATGGAACAGCACCAGGGCCAGGATCAACATCAGCCGGACCAGTCGTTTTTTTAATCGTGTCATAAGGACCTCATCCCTCCCTTTTAGATCAGATAAAACTTGAATAACTTCCGGTTTGAACCGTCCATCCCTCCTTTTTATTGTTTGAGTCCCCGTCTAGCTGAGAAAAGTCTGGATTAGATATAAATCATAACCATATATGGTATATATTGGTTATTCTGTATATACCAGAATACTCCTCTATTTTTTACTATAATTTATATAATTTTTATTTGTATATGAAATTAAAGCCCTATCCTGGGACATTGACTCTTTTCTCCTATAAAAAAGAAAAAACGGTAAGATAAATTCTTACAGTTAAAAATTCCTTTACGGCATGATCATTTAGTGGGCTTTAACATTATTACCAAAGATCAAAAATTATCTTTAGTCTATTAAATTTGCCTTGCCGCTCTAAATACCTTTGGTAGTACCATCTTCCAAAAAGCATCACGCCATCTGTAAATATATTACTTGTATCATTTTCTGCTCACCTCAAATACTATTATGCGAAGGGAGGTGAGATAGATGAAAAAAGCCTTCAGTCTTATTTTAGCTCTGATCCTGTTTGTCGCCTTCACGTCCGTTGCATTTGCCGGTACTATTTCCGCCAATGCTGATCACGGAAAAAACAGACCGGAGTTAACAATGACTTCTGATCAAAAGGCAAAAATGATTTCTTTGAAGATCCAAATGCTTGAGCTGAAAAAAGAGATCATCAAACAAAACGTGACCAATGGCACCTTAACCCAAGATCAAGCAAAATTAATGGATGAAAGAATCAACGCTAAAATTGCCGCTTTAAAATCAGGCCGGCTAGGCCCTATTCATCCCCATCGCTCTCCCGGAAGTAAAAAGACCCAGGAATAAAAACAGGAGCGGGTTTTAAACCTGCTCCTGTTTTTTTTGCTATATCAGCATTTCTAAGCTATGGGCATCGGCAAGTAAGGTGATATTGATTGTTTTACCCGGAGCCCGGTAACCGGATCCCGAAGTTTTTTTTGCTTATTTAGGAACCACTTGAAGGGGTGAAACATATGATACTAAAGAAGGACAGACCATTGGGGAGGTGAATTTAAAAGATGTGCGGTTGTGGCTGCAACGATTTTGGAACCAGTCTACATAGGATGATGAACGATGGAAACGCCAGGAATCGTTTTTTACGGAGCATGGCTCCTTATTCCAATATGTCCCACCGGGATCTCTTAAGACATATTCGATCCCTTTCCTGTGAAGTTCCCGTCGAGGAGAGGCAGAGGCATCTTGCCTGTCTGGACTCCCTGTGCCGAGACGGAAGATTTCAATCGCAAGAAATGCGGAAAAGGGTTGGCCTGTTAAGGGATACGCTCAATGCCGATCCTCCAGACCCGCCCCGGCGGATACGCAGGCGGAGATTTGGCGGGCTGCTGGGTTCATTAATTCTGTTAGCTTTATTAATTTAACCTGCCCAACGTTTCCGAACCCCTCGTCTGGGGCAAGGAAACGTTTTTTGCAAGGGGACGTTTGGGCATCAAAACGTCCCCTTGTCATTCCGTCGATGGAGCAGCCGGTATCTGGTCGGCGCACATCCTTTCCATTGTTTAAAAATTTGACTGAAATAGCGGGCATCCTGGTAGCCAACCTGTCTGGCAATTTCAGATATTGACATATCTGAATGGGTGAGCAATCTACATGCCTGTGCCAATCGTATTTCGGTAAGGTATTTTCGAAAACCGTATCCTCTTAGTTCTTTAAAAACACGGCTGAAATAACAGGGGCTGTAATAGACCGCCTGTGCTACATCTGTAAGCTTGATGTCTTTCGGGTAGTTTCGTTCCATAAACCGCATGGCCTGTTCCACGACAAATGCATCGGGTACTTTCAGCGCATCCCTGTTCATTAAGCAATGGTATACATTTCACGGCAGTGCTGCCCGACCCATTCCGGATCCACTTGTTTCCCCGCCACGCCGCTCTCAATGGCCGCCTGTGCTACCGCAGCGGCTACCGCCGGCCCTACATCGGGATTGAAGGCCTTGGGAATGACAAATTCGGGGGACAGTTCTTCTGCTTTGACCGCACTAGCGATGGCATAGGCTGCCGCCACTTTCATGGCTTCGTTGATATCACGGGCCTCTACGTCGAGGGCGCCCCGGAATACGCCGGGAAAGGCGAGCACGTTGTTGACCTGGTTGGGGTAATCGGACCGGCCCGTGCACACGACTGCCGCCCCGGCTTTTTTGGCTTCATCGGGCATGATTTCGGGGGTGGGGTTGGACATGGCCATGACGATGGCTTTTGCGTTCATGCTCGCTATCATTTCCGGGGTGACTAGTCCGGGCCCGGAGACGCCGATGAAGACGTCGGCCCCTTGGAAGGCGTCGCCGATGCCTCCTTTTCGTAATTCCCGGTTGGTGATTTGGGCGATTTCTTCTTTGACGGGGTTCATTCCTTTTTGACGCCCTTGATGGATGATGCCGGTGCGGTCGCACATGATGACGTCTTTTACCCCCATGCTCATGAGGAGCTTGATGACGGCAATGCCGGCCGCCCCTGCCCCGACGGTGACGACTTTGATTTGGTCGATTTTTTTGCCGACGATTTTGAGGGCGTTGATTAGTCCGGCCATGCAGACGATGGCGGTGCCGTGCTGGTCGTCATGGAAGATGGCCATGTTGGTTTCTTTTTTGAGCCGTTCTTCGATTTGAAAGCAGCGGGGCGCGGAGATGTCTTCGAGGTTGATGCCGGCGAAGGTGGGCTCTAGGAGCTTGACGAATTGAACGATTTGATCGGGGTCTTTGGTGCCGACGCAGAGGGGAAAGGCGTCTACGCCGCCGAAGGCTTTGAAGAGGACGCATTTCCCTTCCATGACGGGCAGGCCGGCCTGGGGGCCGATGTCACCCAGCCCTAGGACGGCGGTGCCGTCGGAGACGACCGCTACCATGTTCCAGCGCCGGGTGTAGGTGTTGACGGCGCTGATATCGGTGCTGATGACCCGGCAGGGTTCGGCTACGCCGGGGGTGTAGGCCAGGCTGAGTTCTTTTTGATTGGTGACCGGGGCCAGGGGGGCGATCTCTATTTTCCCTTTTTTTTCTTGATGGAGCTGTAGTGATTCTTGGTAGATGTCCATGGTATGTTCCCTCTCTTTTTCTGGTTTTTTCCGGAGGTTTAGTCCAGGCGATATTGTTTGACCCCTTCCTGGTAGAGGTCGCCCCCGTGGATGTCGTTGATGACGGTGAGGGGCAGGTTTTCTACGGTGAGCTTTCTTACGGCTTCGGGGCCGAGTTCGGCATAGAGGATGATTTCCGCGGCTTTGATGCTTTGGGCGATGAGGGCGGCGGCTCCTCCGGTGGCTCCGAAGTATACGGCTTTGTGTTTTTGCATGGCTTGTTTGACTTCTGTGTTGCGCATGCCTTTGCCGATCATGCCTTTGAGTCCTGCTTTTTCCATGAGCAGGGGGGCATAGGCATCCATGCGGTAGCTGGTGGTGGGCCCGGCGGAGCCGATGGGCCGGCCGGGTTTGGCCGGGGAGGGCCCGACGTAGTAGATGACCTGGCCGTTGAGGTCGAGGGGCAGGTTTTGCCCCTGGCGCATGAGGTCGGCCAGTCTTTTGTGGGCCGCATCCCGGCCGGTATAGATGATGCCGTTTAGATAGACCTGGTCCCCGATCCTGAGCTGTTGTAGGTCGGCCTCGGTGAGGGGGGTGGTTAAGTGTATGACGGCCATTTTTTTCTACACCTCCTATAGGATGACTGTTTGGTGCCGGGCGGCATGGCAGTTGATGTTGAGCGCTACGGGGAAGCTGGCGATATGACAGGGATGGTATTCGACGGCAACGTTGAGGGCGGTGATCCGCCCCCCCAGCCCGGCCGGTCCGATGCCTAGTTTGTTGATGTCACTGAGCAGGTCTTTTTCTAGTTCTGCGATCTGGGGTAAGGGGCTGGGCGCGCCGATTTTTCGTAGGAGGGCTTTTTTGGCCAGGAGGGCGCAGTATTCGAAGTTGCCCCCGATCCCTACCCCGACCAGGATGGGGGGACAGGGATTGGACCCGGCCTGGTCGATGCGGTCGATGATGAATTTTTTGAGTCCTTCTACTCCGGCGGAGGGGGGGAGCATGGCGATGGCGCTCATGTTTTCGCTGCCTCCCCCTTTGGGTGCGACGGTGATTTTTAAGTGATCCCCGGGGACGATTTCGGTGTGGATGATGGCCGGCGCATTGGTTCCGGTGTTTTGCCGGGTGAAGGGATCACACATGGATTTTCTGAGGTAGCCGTCGGCATAGCCTTGGATGACCCCTTGGGTGACGGCGTCGGTGAGGCCGCCTCCGGTGACGCTGAGGTCCTGGCCGATTTCTAGGAAGACGACGGCGACCCCGCAGTCCTGGCACATGGGCATTTGTTCGTCCGCGGCGATGCGGGCGTTTTCGATGAGCTGTTGGAAGATGTCTTTGCCTGTGGGGGAGTTTTCGTTTTCCCATCCTTTTTGGAAGGCGTCTTGGACGTCTTTTCCTAAGTAGTAGTTGGCTTCGATGCACAGGCGGGCGACCTGGTCGACGATGGTTTGATAGGCGATGGTTTTCAAGAGGATGACCTCCTTTCGGCAAACGGTTTGTTTTTTCCTACCCTTAGGTGGTGAACCAGCGTTTGAGGGTGTATTTGAGGCTTTGCCGGTTCATGGCCGCGATATGGGTGGTGAGGGGGATTTCTTTGGGACAGACTTGGCGGCAGTTCTGGGCATTGCCGCATTCTTGGATCCCTCCCGCCCCCACCAGGGCCTCGAGCCGTTCTTCTTGGTGCATGGCGCCGATGGGATGGACGTTGAAGAGCCGTACCTGGGCGATGGCCGCGGGGCCGATGAATTGGGATTTGGCGCTGACGTTGGGACAGGCTTCCATGCAGCACCCGCAGGTCATGCACCGGGAGATGATGTAGGCCCAGCGGTGTGCCCGGTCGGTAAATCTGGGCCCCCGGCCGATGGCGAAGCTGCCGTCTACGGGCACCCAGGCTTTGACTTTTTTGAGGTTGTCAAACATGATTTTTCGGTCGACCATGAGGTCCCGGATCACGGGGAATTTGCTTAAGGGCGCTAAGGTGATGGGCGTCCCGAAGCCGGTTTTCTCATAGATTTTGTCGATGAGGGCGGAGCAGGATTGCCTGGGCACGCCGTTGATGAGCATGGTGCACGCGCCGCATACTTCTTCTAGGCAGTTGCATTCCCACACGACGGGGTTGGTGCTTTCTCCCCGGGCATTGACGGGGTTTTTCCGGATTTCCATGAGCACGGAGACGATGTTCATGTTGGGTTTGTAGGGTACCCGGAATTCTTCCCAGTAGGGGCCGGCGCCGGGCTGGTCCTGCCGTTTGATTTTGAGCTGGATCTGTTTATCCATTTTTGGCCGCCTCCTTGTCGACGTTGTAGACCCGTTTCCGGGGCGGTATGTGGGAGGTGTCTACTTCTTCCCATTCGATGACGGGCCCTTTTTCAGTCCACCGGGATTTGGACGTTTTGAGGAATTCTTCGTCGTTTCTTTGGGGATAGGCGGGTTTGTAATGGGAGCCCCGGCTTTCGTTCCGGATTAGGGCGCCCAGGGTGATGGCCCGGGCCATGGCCATCATGTTTTTCAGCTGTTTGGTGAACAGGATGGTCTGGTTGTTGTATTCGTTGTGGTCGACGATGTTGATGTTTTGCCACCGTTGGTTTAGTTCCTGGAGCACCTGGTCGGTTTTTTCGAGAGCCGGGTTGTGCCGGACGATGGCTACGTTCTGGGACATGATTTCCCCCATTTCCTGGTGCAGTTGATAGGGGTTTTCTGGGCCGTGCATTTTTTTGACGCTGTCGTCTATTTCTACCTGGCGCCGGTGTTCTTGGTCCAGGGCTTTTTGATCTTCTGCCCCCAGTTTGTTTAAGCCGGTGACGTATTTGACCGCGGCGGGGCCGGAGACGGTGCCGCTGTAGAGGGCGGATAAGAGGGAGTTGGCTCCTAAACGGTTGGCGCCGTGATACATGTAGTCGCATTCTCCGGAGGCGAAGAGGCCGGGGATGCAGGTCATGTGGTTCCAGGCGACATGGAGGCCGCCCATGAAGTAGTGCACCCCGGGGAAGATTTTCATGGGTACTTTTTTGGGGTCGTCCCCATGGAATTTTTCGTAGATTTCTAGGATGCCTCCTAAGCGCCGGGTGAGGAAGTCGGCGGGCAGGTGGGTGAGGTCGAGATAGACCTGGTTTTGCCCTTCGATGCCTAAGCCCATTTCGACGCAGACCTGGTAGATGGCCCGGGCGGCAATGTCTCTTGGTACCAGGTTGCCGTAAGCGGGATACATTTCTTCCAGGAAGTACCAGGGTTGGCCGTCTTTGTAGGTCCAGATCCTGCCCCCGTCGCCCCGGGCGGATTCGGACATGAGCCGGGTTTTGTCGTCCCCCAGCATGGCGGTGGGATGGATTTGGATGAATTCCATGTTGGCCAGGCAGACCCCTTGCCGGTAGACGGCTCCCGCGGCGCTGCCGGTGCAGATGACGGAGTTGGTGCTTTTGCCGAAGATCAGGCCGCCCCCTCCCGTGGCCAGGATGACGGCGTCGCCGCTAAAGGAGCGGATGTCCAGGGTGGCCAGGTTCTGGGCGATGCACCCCCGGCAGATGCCCTGGTCGTCGATGACGGCGGAGAGGAATTCCCATCCTTCGTATTTGGTGACCAGGCCGGCGGCTTCGTGTTTGCGTACTTGTTCGTCACAGCAGTAGAGCAGCTGCTGTCCGGTGGTGGCCCCGGCAAAGGCGGTGCGTCTTTTTTTGACCCCGCCGAAGAGGCGCAGGTCGAGGAGTCCTTCCGGCGTCCGGCTGAACATGACGCCCATGCGGTCCATGGTGTAGATGAGGCCGGGGGCGGCTTCTACCATGTTTTTGACCGGGGTTTGGTTGGCCAGGAAGTCTCCTCCGTAGATGGTGTCGTCAAAGTGTTCCCAGACGGAATCTCCTTCTCCTTTGGTATCGAGGGCAGCGTTGATGCCGCCCTGGGCACAGACGGAGTGGGACCGTTTGACGGGCACCAGGGAGATGAGATCGACGGGTATCCCTTTTTCGGCGATTTTCATGGTGGCCATGAGGCCGGCCAGGCCGCCCCCCACGACGATGATTTTTGGTTTCTTCAAGGGTTTTCCCTCCCTTACTGGTTTTTCTCTGCATGTCGCTTGGTTCTTTTCTGGCGCAAGGGTTTTTACGCCAGTTTGAGCACTGCCGATGCAGGATTTCTCTAAGACCTTAGAAACGGGCGATCACGCTGAGGATGCTGATGCCGAGGATGCCCAGGGCGGCAAAGACCGCCCCGGAGCACCAGGTGAAGATTCTCTGGGCTTTGTCTCCTTCCGCTATCCCCCAGGAGATGAGAAAGGTGAACAGCCCGTTGGCAAAATGAAAGAGGGCGGATAAGACCCCTACCGCATACAGGATGAAGAAGAGGGGATGATGCAGGCTCCCCGCCAGGCTCTGGATTACGGCGGCCGGCTCATGCTCCAGGAATCTTAAGCTCACTACGTGGGCCAGGAGAAAGACCAGGGTGATCACGGCCGTGATCCTTTGCAGGTAGAAGGCCCAATTCCTCAGGTAAGGGAATTTCAGCACATTGTTTTTCGCTACGTAGACGATCCACAGCCCATATAGGGCATGAAACAAGATGGGGATGCCGATGATCACTACCTCCGCTACCATGATCAGGGGAAGCCCTTTCATCCATTCTACCGTCACCAGGTAGTTGGCGTATCCCCCAAAGAATACCGTGCTGTTTAAACTTAAGTGCACCATGAGAAAGATCCCTACCGGGATGATTCCCAGTAAGGAGTGTACTTTCCGGATCAGATAATTGCTCTTCTCTCCCAATCTTTTTTCCCCTTTCTCTCTGATTTTACCTTCTTTACCACTTCTTTACCTATTTTACCTCTTCTAATGTAATGCCGTTCCCGCACTTAACCCGGCCTGCAAAGCTTTGAGATTGATCTCTTCCGTTCCGGCGGGAATACGATCCAGGACAGCTTCTTTCAGGGCCTCTTCCGAAACCACCTGGGTTACGCCCACAATAGCGCCCAGGGCTACAATATTCGCCGTCATCTCCCGTCCGGTCTCTTTTTTGGCAAGTTCCGTGATAGGAATCCGGTAGATGTTCTGCCCGTTACTTTCCCCCGTATTGCTGACCAGGGTGCTGTCCACAATCAGGATGGCCCCCTCTTTCACAGAAGGAGAATACTTGTCGTAAGCCTGCTGGGACATGGCCAGCAGGATGTCCGCCTCCCCGATTTTGGGGTAATTAATTTCCTGTCGGCTGATAATCACTTCCGCTTTGCTCGCCCCGCCCCGGGCCTCCGGCCCGTAGCTTTGGGACTGTACCGCATTATATCCGTCGATGATGCCGGCCTCGGCCAGGATGATGCCGCCCAGGATCAATCCCTGTCCCCCGGTACCGCTTAACCTGATTTCCCATTTTTCCGTCATGTTATCTCCCTCCTCCTTGCACTCTGGCGATTAGTTTGTCATACTCTTCCGTATACTCGGGAGCTTCCGAATGATGGAGTTCTCCAATCAAGAATTTTCCGTCCAGATCTTCTGCTTTCATTTTTTCCGCTGCCTTCACATTGACGGCATGCTCCTTGAACCAGTTCACCATTTCTAAAGCATTTTTCATTTTGTTTCTTCTCCCGTAGCTTACCGGGCACTGGGATACCGCTTCAATCACGGAGAATCCTTTGTTCTTCGCTCCGGTTACAATCAGGTCGGCCAGCTGTTTGGCATGGTAGGTGGTGCTTCTGGCCACAAAGGTGGCCCCTGCTCCTTTGACCAGGGCACAGAGGTCGAAATTCCTTTCAATCATGCCGTAAGGAGCCGTGGTGGCTTTCTTCCCTGTAGGAGTGAGGGGGGAATATTGGCCTCCCGTCATCCCGTAGATGTTGTTGTTGATAATGATCGCAGTGATGTCAATATTTCGCCGGCAGGCATGAATCAGATGGTTTCCCCCGATCGCCGAAGCGTCTCCGTCTCCCATAAAAACAAACACTTTTAATCTTGGTTCGGCTAATTTAACGCCCGTAGCAAAGGCCAAGGCTCTGCCATGGGTGGTGTGCAGGGTGTTAAAGTCCACATAGGTAGTGGCCCGGGAGGAGCAGCCGATCCCTGATACCACCACCGTTTCATTTTTGTCGATATTCAGTTCTTCCATGGCCCGGGCAAAGGCACCGAGCACGATGCCGTTTCCGCATCCCGGACACCAGATGTGGGGCAGCCGATCACTTCTGAAGTATTTTTCATATGTTGGGTTCATGCTATTTGACCTCCTTGACCGCTTTGACGATTTCTTCGGGAGTGACCAGTTCACCGTCAACTTTGTTTACGCCTATCACTTTGGTTTGTCCTCCCGCCGCCCGTTCCACTTCCAGTTTCAGCTGTCCCAGATTCATTTCCGGTACGACGATCGCTTCCACTTTGGGGGCAATTTTTTTGATTTCTTTTTCCGGAAAAGGCCAGATGCTAATAGGCCGGAAGAGGCCCACTTTGTACCCCAGGGCATTCAGACGGTTCATGGCTTCTTTGGCGGACCTGGCGCTGCCTCCGTAGGCCAGCAGCACAATTTCCGCCTCTTCCATATTTTCCTCTTCCCAGTCCAATATCTCATCCAGGTGGTTCGTTACCTTATTTACGAGCCGGAGATTCATGCGTTCCACGGCTTTCGGCGCCATGGTGGAAAATCCGCTTTCGTCATGGGTCAGTCCCGTGACATGATAGCGATAGCCGGTGCCAAAGGGAGCCAAAGCAGGCACGCCGTCTTCTCCGGCGCCAAAGGGAATATATTCCTCCGGGGCTACCTGCGGTTTTTTCCGGTCCATCACGTCCAGGTCTGCTACTTCGGAAAAATTGAGGGGTTCTCTGAGATGTCCCACTACTTCGTCCATGAGCAGGATCACCGGCATCATATATTTTTCCGCCAGATTGACGGCACGAACCGCTAAGGTATAGCTTTCCTTGATGGATGCGGGGCACAGGGCAATCACGGGATGATCTCCATGGGTCCCCCATTTGGCCTGCATCACATCACCCTGGGCCGGGCTGGTGGGAAGTCCTGTGGAGGGGCCTCCCCTTTGCACATTGACGATGACGCAGGGGATTTCCGTGATACAGGCATAGCCCAGGTTTTCCTGCTTCAGGGAAAAGCCCGGTCCGCTGGTAGCGGTCAACACCTTTTTCCCGGTAAGACTGGCGCCGATGATCGCGGCCATACTGGCAATTTCATCTTCCATTTGGATAAACTTGCCCCCTAATTTGGGCAGTTCTTTCGCCATCACTTCGGCGATTTCCGTGGAGGGAGTAATGGGATATCCGGCAAAAAATCTTACGCCGGCTTTTAATGCCCCTAAGGCACAGGCCTCATTCCCTTGCATCAGCTGAATACTTCTTTTTTTGGCCATTATTTTTCACCTACCTGGAGACAAAAATCGGGACAGTGAAGTTCGCAAATTCTACATCCGGTACATTTGTCTGCATCTTCGACCAGGGCTTTCCCCAAATAATTTTCCTGATACACGCCTTTGGGGCATAATCCGATGCAGATGCCGCAAGCTTTACAATACTTTTCATTGACACTGACGCTGTATTTTTTCATGTCTTGCCTCCTGAATGTTTTGTATGGAAAATAAAATCGTCCTATCGCAGGATTTGATAATTTAAAAAGGTGATGCGATAAATGACTAAATTATTTCCATTCGCTGAAATACCATTAGCAAGAGTCATGCCAGTATTAAGGGAAAAAAATAAAAGCACTGTTGAGGTAAATTAATTACTCAACCAGTGCATATGTAGAGTCAAGTTTTTACCGGTGATCCGAAAAGGGTCAATTAAATGGGTTAATATGGCTGTTATGCCACCCATTACAACCCATTCAACCAATTAGGAATGGGTTTTGATCAGATCTTCCCCTGCGGCGGATATTTTCGTTCCTGCCCGCCCTTTATTTACTTCGATATAGCCCTGGGCCTGCAACTTTTTGAGTCTGCCCCTAATCTCCTGTTCCGTCAAATAAAAGCCATACTTTTTCAGCCTGTCCCCAATGGTCCGGCGTCCGATTTTTTTCTGAAGTTCCTGGGCTTCTTTTAATACGCGCAGGATGAAGACCGACTCTTTCGGAACATCCAATTGGCGGAATTCTTCCGGATATTCTCCCCTATCTGCCAAACCGGGTTTGATTGCTTCCGATATGTACGGGGGCAGGTCGTCCCTGGTAATGTTGTGACTGTGGATATTGATCAAATAATCGATGCAGTTTTCCAGTTCCCGGACATTCCCCGGCCAATTATACTGCTGCAATATTTCCATTAACTCTTGGGAAATATCCTCTTTGATTCCTTTTTTGCGAAAGAAAAATTCCACCAAATAGGGGATATCCACCTTGCGCTCCCGTAAAGGCGGTATTTTGATGGGCAGAATATTAAGCCGGTAAAACAGGTCTCTTCTGAATTTACCTTTGCCCACAAGTTCATGGAGATTTTGATTGGTGGCAGCGATAATTCTGATATCGACCGGGATCACATCCGTGCCGCCTACACGGATCACTTCCTTTTCCTGGATCACGCGCAAGAGCCTGGCCTGGGTGTTAAAGGAGATATCTCCTATTTCATCAAGGAAGATGGTTCCCTTATGGGCCAATTCAAACAGCCCGGGTTTCCCCCCTTTTTTTGCCCCTGTAAAGGCCCCGTCACTATAGCCGAACAGCTCGCTTTCAATCAGGGAATCTGTCAATGAGGCGCAGTTAAAAGCGACAAAAGGCTTATCCTTTCTTAAGGAGGCATTGTGGATGGCATGGGCAAAGAGCTCCTTCCCCGTGCCGCTTTCCCCTTCAATCAGGATCACGGAATCGCTCTTGGCAAATCTTTTCGCCATGGTCACGGTATTGGACAGGCCCTTGCTTTTGCCAATGATATCATTAAATACATATTTGGAAATATGCCCCTTCACCTTGATATCCTGGCGGAATTTAAGTTCCAGCCTTTCTATCTCATTGCATTCTTTGAAAGTAATGACACCGCCGCTATAGACGCCCTTATTGATGAGAGAATACTTGTTTACCACCAGCGAATTGCCGTTAATGGGATAGACCTCATCTTTGATTTCCTTAGCGGTACTGATATGTTTTAAACTTTTATGAGAGAGCAGCTCATCCAGGGGAGTCCCCATCACCCGCCAGGCGCTTTCCTGAAAAATTTGTTCTGCCAGCCTGTTATATAAGGTAATTTTATCCTCTTCATTAAAGGCGATTACTCCTTCATGTACCACATCCAGAAGAAACCCCAGGTGCTGCTTGGTCTCTGCAATCAAGCTCAGGCTTTCCGACAGTCCCGGGCTGCGCGGAATAATTCTGGCGATATGGCTCAGGACAATTTCGCTCGTCTTTTTGTTCAGAAGGTCAAACTTATTTAAAATATCAAAAATCGTCGTAGAATCAACGACCCGGTCGCCGATATTGATCACTCTTTCAATATTCGGCGGCACACATCTTTCTTCATTGGGCGTGACGGCAATATTCACATCCCTGATCGGGTCCAGGCCCGGATAATAGGGGATTAATTCCAGATGTTTGATGCCCAGTTCATACAGGAGGGCCACGGTTTCGATAGTTACTTCCTGATCCCCGTTCACCAGCAAGGCTTTCGTCCTGAGGGGCAGGGTCATCAGTTTATCCCAGCTCTCTCTTTTGATCGTTCTCCTAATCACCAAAATGTCTGTGCCAGGCATCAGGTACTTGGCAATTTGTCCGGCGATGACCAGAGAAGAGACCAGCACCAGGTCGGCACAAACAATAGAATCAATTCCTTCTTCATAGGACAGGGAGTCAAAGCAGATAAACCCGCCCAGAAGATCATTGAGCTGCTCCCTGATCACCCTGGCATTTCTTTTACTTTGTACGATAATGACGACTCTGGGTTTGTCCATGTGAAACGTCCTTTCCATCATGAGTCAAAGGTCGAAAGTTCAAAGCCGAAGGCAGTCCAAAAGTCTTGAAACCTGAAAATATTTTCTGATTTTGCAGTCCAGACAGAATGGCTGCGGAGTAATAAATGACTTTTGACCTTTGACTTTCGACTGAACCGTTACAAGTATTCTCTTTCTCGCATAGATTTCCTTCAAAAGACCGCTAACAAAATAAAAAGAGCCTTCAGGCCCATCCGCATGCGTACCAATCCGCACAGAATCCGCTACTTTGTGCATGTATACCTTTTATAAAGTATGGAAAAATATTAAAATCTAAATAATTCCGCAGAAAGGGACAAAGCAAAGAAAAATACCTTCAAAGGATGATCGCCATGTCTTTATTCAATGACCGGTTGACGAGAGGCTTTGTGGCCGGGCTCATCGGCTGCATCCCCCTCTTCATCTTTAACAACGCTGCATATTATCTCAAAATCTCCCAGCTTCGCTATTTAGACTTTGCTGCCGTGATCATTTATGGTCACAGGGTTACCAATACCATGGAAGTGCTCTTTGCTTTTTTTGCCACTCTCTTTTTCGCTTCCGCATTAGGAGTGGTATTTGCCTGTCTCATCCCTGCCGTCACGCACCGGAATATTTTATTTAAAGGCTTCCTGTTTTCCGGAGGAGTATGGTTTTTCTGTTATGCCCTTACCGTGCTCTTCAAAATCCCGGAAGTATCACACGTGAACGTTTTTACCGCATTCTGCAACTTTATCGGCGCGGTGATCTGGGGGCTGTCTTTAGCCTACGCTCTTCAGTGGATCGACAGAAAAGGCAAACAAATAAGCAGTTAAATGAACCTTTTATTCTTGCCTCTTGATACATAGGAAAACTTTTCGACAACAATACCTTAATTCCTATCGATCTAAAAAAATAAAGAGGCCCTTATCTCCTAAGAGACAATACCTCTTCACATTTCTTATGGGGTATTTGTATTTGCATCCGTATTTGTATTTGTATCTGCACCCTGTTCACCAGGGGCTGGTTGTCTTTTAGGCATTATTTCTCTCATTTGATT
This sequence comes from Candidatus Formimonas warabiya, assembly GCF_002777255.1. GTDB lineage: Bacteria > Bacillota > Dehalobacteriia > Dehalobacteriales > Dehalobacteriaceae > Formimonas > Formimonas warabiya. The sequence continues at coordinate 1,299,302 of NZ_CP017634.1, forward strand.
AGCCTGGTCTTCCGTAATCAGACCGGCCGTAAGCCACTCCGTCAAAGGGTCGTTTCTTTCTCTTTTCTCAAAATATGCCTTTTCTTCTTCATCCGTCATGCTCTCAACTTTTTCCCTGTCGGCATTTAGATCCTTTCTATGCTCCTCTTGATAGGCGGTAATTTTGTCCGCAGTTTCTTGGGTGATAATACCGGCTGTCACAGAAGCCGTGATTACATTTTCCAAACCGCCGGGCCGATTTCCCGCCCCAGCCTCCGGAGCAGTTTGGGACGGCTTGTCTTCCTGGCCGCCGCACCCTGCTATACTTAGCGCTACTATTAGTACCAACAGTACGCCGGCCATTTTACTAACTTTTTTCATTTCTGCTGTCTCCTTCACCATATCTTTCATGTTGATCATAAAAGAAAAATATCACAATTTCGTTACAGCTTCGTTGAATTTTTGTTAAATTGGTTTGGAGATGGAATGGTTCTGATCCGCTTGCCCGGCCTTATTTCACTGTACAAAAAAAACCATTGATTACAAATGGTTTTTTCTTTACAGCATTTTTTATATTCAATTTTCGTATTACAGCACGCATACCGGTTCTAAAAATCCCCGGAGCCCGATATCATTTATGGGGTGATTGATATGAGTGATAAAATCACATTAAAGGAAGATTTGATTTTCTGGAACCAGATTCTGGGTGACCACTCCCGGTTTATTTTTCATAGCTTGGCTCCCGTCGAGATTACGGTTATTCAGGAGGCCAAAAACTTTATTACCGTTTTCGACAGCTTATGGCAGGAATCCAAAAGCCTTCAGAACCAGAGCCAAATGGACAGAGTACTGGACCATACCATGGCAGCTATGTTGAGGCTGAGAACATTTAAGCTTAGTCTGCTCAGCCTGCACTTGGAGAAAAAGCTGCGTTCTTCCTTGAATCCTACCTTTTATAACCACATGTTAAATGAGCTGGAAAACGCCTATATGTTAATGGCCTGTTATGCAAACAACCGCACACCGGCGGAAGATCCCGTCAGTTTACATCTGCTCTGGATGCTGGATGCCATCGGCCACGCAGATACCCTTTCTTGCGGCGTGGATGCCTCACAGCCGGACATTCAGCGCATCATGCATGACTTTGAGAAAAAGTTTCAAAAATATTATCTTGCCTCCGTGGAGTATGAAGGCTTCAAGAGAGCAATGACCGGTCTTTATCCTGCCCTGGAGCGTTTTGACAAAAAAGCCGCGGAAGATATGCGCGACTTTATGCAGCTTCTGGAAAGCATCACAGAAGAAACATTAACCGCAGGCGTAATCGGCAGTATCCTGCCCCTGATACCGGACCACATGGCCCGGGAAGAGTGTTATTATTTACTGCGCCTCCACCTGGCAGACCCTGCGGTACCGGAAGTCAAATGTGTGCCCTGGCGCGATCGGGTCCGATCATAAAACCGCTTCCATCAATCGCAAGGCTAAATTCTAAAAGAAGGCGGTTCATGAAGATATCCTTTTAAATAATCCCCTTTAAAGAGTTTTTTAACTGCAAAAATTTCATAAATTCTTCCCCGTTTTGGGTTAGGACGCCACGCTTGTTCAGTGCGGTGAAAATTTCCCTTCTAATATTTAGATCTTTTACCCGCACTACTTTCAAGGTACCATTGGTCAATTGATCCATGACAGGCCAGGAAGCAATAAAAGAAAGGCCCAACCCGCATTCAATAGCCACTTTAATGGCCTCCGTACTGTTTAGCTCCATCACTACCTTGAAATCTCTTAAAGTCAATCCTTTCTGCCGTAAGGCATCTTCCAACGCTTTGCGCGTCAGAGAACCTTTCTCTCTGATGATTAAGGGATAGGGTAAAAGGTCTTCTAATGTAATCACATCAAATTCCGCCAGCGGGTGATCTCCCGGCACAATCAAATGCACCTCATATTCTAAAAGCTTAAATGCTTCCAGATCCGGGTGTCTGATCTTTGTGCCTAAAATGGCAATATCCACAGAATTGGTGATTAATTTCCGCAAAGCCTCATCCGAGTTGCAGATCTGCAGTTCGATGCGGCCGTGGTGAGGGTGCTTTTTATTAAATTTGGACACAAGCTGGGGCATGATAAAAACACCGATAGTACTCCCTGTCGCTATCACAATCTGATTAGCATCCCCTTTCCTTTGGCTTTCAATAAATCTGCTAATCTGATTTTCCAGGGCCAACATTTCTTTACCGACCTGATAAGTAAAACGCCCTATCTCCGTCAGTTCCGCTTTATTTTTATTTCTCAGCAGTACTTTTGCGCCCAGTTCCCTTTCCAAAGCCTGGATGCGGAGACTGATGGTAGGCTGGGCCACATGCAAACTTTCCCCCGCTTTATAAAAGTTGCCTTCTTCTACGATAGCGACCAGAGTTTTCAGGTATTCAAGATCCAGCTTTTCCACCTTCTTTAAAACCAATGTTAATCTTACTTTATTTGATCCTTTCCTTAGCGTCAAGAAAAAATAACGCCGGTTTCCCCTATTATTTTAAGATTAACAAAATAAAAGGTGTTAAAATAACCACCAAAATAATTCTGGTTGTATGCACAATCACTACTTTTGTGCCGTCCGCTTTAAGATCATGAGCGAAAATCACCATATCCTGCATGCGCCCGGGTGAACAGGACAACCAGGCCGTGACAAGATCCCAGCCAAATAATTTGTTGATGCCGAAAGCAGCACACAACCCCGTGCATACCAGGGTCAAGGCAATGAATAAAGAAGGACCCAGGATATCGCGAAACAGGGCAAGTTCCGTAATATTTAGATTTGCGCCCAACAAGATTCCGGCAAAAACCTGAAGATAAAAGGAAAAAGATTTTGGCAAAGCAACCGAGGAAGGGGAAATCATATTGAATATTCCCACCGCCGCCATGGATCCCAGGATGATTCCCCCGGGCATATGCGTCAGATGCCCGAGGATCCCGCCGGCAAAAGCCACTGAAAAAGTCTTGATGGTATTTTCGTACCGTCGCCAATCCGGTTTCTTATTTTTCAAAGTCAATCACCTGCTAAATTAAGAATGTTTTCTTTCCCCCCATTTCTCGTGTCTCTTTTCACTTGTTCAGCGCTTTAGCTTGCTTGGCTCCTGCTTTTTTACTAATCAATAGAATCAGCGGGGTAAGAAATACCACGGATAAATGCCTCAATAAATGTACCGTTGCCACTTTGGCCCCGTCCGCCTTCAGACTGCCCGCCAGGACAATCATGTCCTGCATGCGTCCCGGGGAAGAACTTAGCCAGGCTGTAATATAGTCCCACCCAAAAACCCTGTACAAAATCATCATCACGATCAATACGGAAGCCATCACCACTGTCAAGAGGAAAAATACGGGCAGCATCATCTCTTTCATGTCTTTTAAGATGCGCCCGGTTACTTTTTCTCCTACCAAAGCGCCTGCGAGCACCTGCAAGCTTAAGACATAGGCAAAGGGAAGATCGCTTAAGTGGACTCCCTTGGCATTCGCCCATGAAGTAACAACCATTGACCCTAAAAGGACTCCGCCGGGAATTCGGCTATACCTTCCCAGATATCCCCCCAGGAAGCCTGCCGCTATGAGCCAAAGCAATTTTGTTTCCATTCTTCCACACCTGATATCGGCACAAAAATTTTTAAATCGGCTTCTGTCGCTGCGAATAACGCCTGATTACCGGTGGTGCAACCATCGTCAGAACCAACAATACCCATAAAACGATCGCTAAGGGACGGTTAAAAAATACGGCCGGAGAACCCAATCCCATCTTTAGTCCCCGGAAGAGATTGGCTTCAAATAAGGGTCCCAGGATGATCCCTAACAGCATCGCGATGGGCGGATAGTGGTATTTTTTCATGAAATAACCCAGTACACCGAAAATAACCACCAGCCCCATATCAAAGACAAACTGTCTGGGCGCAAAACCGCCAATGAGAGCAAAAATGGCCACTACGGGTACAATCACGCTCATTTTAATAAAGGAGACCCGATAGGCAAAATAGGCTAAAATGGTGCCGATGACGATCATCATAAATGCCGCGACAAACTGGCTCCACAATACCGTGTAAGCAATATCCCCATTCAGGGAAAACAGGCGCGGCCCCAAATAAAGGCCGTGATAACCCATAACAACCATTAATACCGCCATACTGCCGCTCCCGGGAAGGCCCAAGGTTAAAAGAGGAATCAAGCTGCCCCCGACCACCGCGTTATTGGATGCCTCCGCGGCAATTAACCCTTCCGGCCGGCCTTTACCGAACAGTTCCTTAATCTTGGGCGGAGCAAATGAGGCCGATTGCTGGTAGGCCACGAAACTGGCCACGCTTCCCCCCGCTCCGGGGATGGCGCCGATAATTAGCCCGATGAAAGAGGCCCGGATCCATTCCACCGGACGCTTGAGCACATCCCGGAAGCCTTCCGCGATTCCTTTGATGCCGACCACATTTTTATCCGTATTCACTTGTTGTTCATTTTCCCCATGATGCTCAATGATCACAAACAACTCCGATAAAGCCAGCAGTCCCACCAGGGCAGGAACTACAGGCAGTTCATCCACCAGGAATAAGGAGCCGAAAGTGCCCCGGGCCTGGCCGTAGATGGGATCTGTTCCTGTCGTTGCCAGGAGCAATCCGAAAAAGCCGGCGAAAAGGGCCTTCCAAATACCGCCGGAGGACATTTGGGCAATCACCATAATGCCGAATAAAACCACAATACAGATTTCTACCGAGCTGAATTTAAGGGCCACCTTTGCCAGCAGCGGAGCCGAAGTAATGGAAAAGATGGCGCCAAAGACGGCGCCCAAAGTAGACGCCATAATACTGATTCCTAAGGCTCTGCTGGCTTGCCCCTGTTTCGCCAGGGGATAGCCCTCAATGGTAGTAACTGCCGCCCCGGGAGTCCCCGGAATATTTAACAAGATGGCCGGATAAGAATTGCCCACTTCGGCGCCCCCATAAATACTTACCATAAATATTAATCCGGATTCCGGCGGCATGGCAAAAAGAATGGGCAGCATGATGGCCAGTGAATTGCTCGAAGTAAGTCCGGGGATCGCGCCGATCACCATTCCCAAAGCTACGCCCAGGGGAACGATCCAAATATATGAGCTTAAAATTTTTAAACCTTCCAGTATGTCCCCGCTCACAGAAACCACTCCTTCATTTCATAATAAACCCTTTAACAATCCTGCCGGTAAAGGCAATTCCAGCCACAGGCCAAAGACCAGGATCACAAAGACCACCACGCCGGCACTGATCGTCAGGATCTTGGGCACCGAACGAGTGCCCATCAGCCATAAACAGCTGATTAAATAAAGGAAAAAATCAAGAATATAGCCGAAAAAATTAATCAAAAGAACCATGGCTATGGTCAGCACTAAAAATAAGCCTACTGTTAGATAATCCCCGTCAAGGGACTTCTCCTTCTGAACAGGTTGGGCCGAAAAGATCCTGATCAAAATAACACATACGGAAATGGCAATGGGTAAACATAAGTAGATCGTATAATTAATCGTCGCCGTTCTGAAATGATGCATCATCTGATAGCCGACGGTATAAATCATATAACAGACTGCTGCCAAGGGAACGACCAGTTCACCCCAGGGAATTTTCCGAAAGCTAAGCACAGTCAACCACCGCTCCTTTTGTCCCTATTGTCCGGTACAGCGGGGAAGCAATCTTTCCCTTGCTTCCCCACCGGATAGGATTATTTTTGTTGGAAGAACTCTTGATACTTTTCAAAAAGCGTCCAGTGATCTTTAATCATATCGTCAATTTCTTTTTCATCCATATCGATGATTAATTCCGGGATGAGATCAAGTTTGGGCGCCTGCTCGATGAATCGGGGATCCTTTTTGGCCTCTCTCAGGCTCTCTTTTAATTTTTCAAATTCCTCCGGATACTTTTCTTTAAATTCCTTATGGACCATGATCCCCCGGTATGAGGCCACCGGCATGGTTGCCGTCCCCAGGCAGGCGTCGACGGTGGGCGCATCATTCGTTAACTCGGGCACCGGATTATCGGGCATGGAAATCGCCAAATATCTTTTCATATCGCCGATCTTTTCGATTCCGGAAATTTTGCCGAAGCCGCAGTCAACATGCCCGCCAAGAACCTGGGTAATCAGATCGGTGCCGCTGCCAAAAGGAATCATTTCAAATTGGGCGCCGGTCAGCTCCATGATCTGGCACAAAAGCAGCGTTTCCGCACTGGCCCATTGGGAGATAGCAATGGTAAGTTTCTTCTCTTTTGCCGCGTTAATCAAATCATTAAAGGTCTGGTATTTGGAATCTGCTTGGACGAAGATTGCTCCCGGGTCAACAGAAAAGACATCCAAGGGCGCCAAAGTATCCTCCCAGACCCAGTCCGGCTTTTGTTCCGCATACATAATCGCTGCCGTGACCAGATTGGAAGACATAATTACCGATCCGTCTTTCGGCTGCTGCTGAAAAAAATCATACCCGATCCGGTTCCCTGCGCCGTCTTTATTGTTATAGACAAAGTTGGTGTCCAGCTTTTCCTGCCATATTTTTCCCAAAGCCCGGGTCACAACATCATGGTTGCTGCCCACCTCATGGGGAAGCACAATTTCCATCTGGGCCGGCGGCCAGGCGGCGGCTGCTTCTCCTGCATCCGGCTGTTCAGACTGGCTTTCCTTGCACCCTGCCGCCAAGGTTACCAAAAACACCAGCATCACAAAGCCTAAAAGCCTTTGGGAAAATATTTTTTTGAACATTCTCTATCCCTCCCGATCAGCAATTTTATATTACCCTTTGTAAGAAGCAATTAATCCGAATAAGCCTCTCTTGCGGATGCCGCGCCGGCACAATTCTACCATCACTACCTGGTTGCTTTCAATATCCATATTCACTTCTAAGCCGAAATTTTTAATTAACCAGGTATGGGCCCTGTTGTCCTTTGCCTGGAAGACGATCTGATTCAAATCCACTTTTGCCGCCAGCTCATAAAGGGGTTTTTCCTGAATCTCGCTTACCGCTTCCAGCACTCCCTCCCCCTGAACAAGCACTTTATATGCCCCTGCTTGAAATAAAGCGTCTACTTCCTTCAGGATAAAGTTGGGCGCTACCGCCCAACCGTCCACGCCTTTTTTGCCCACTTCGGCAAAAACCTGAAATCCAAAGTCCTTTGCTTTTGTCACCAATAAACATTTTTCTTCCAGGGGCAGATAAACCTGCGCGGTAGCGATTTCAATACCGTCTGCCCCCAAATCTTTTACTTCCTGCAAATACTCGTCCGTCACACCCTGCATAATCGCCATTTCCGTTACGTCTCCGGCGATAAATGCTTTGATGTCATACTGATGGCACAGCTTCACCTTATCGATTAATTGTTGTTTGGTAAAAATTCTCGGTGCGGAAATACCGATTTTTACCCAGTCAATATAAGCCCCCACAAGATTGAACAGATCTTCCATTTGATTGAGTCCCAGCCCTTTGTCGGCCACAATGGTAATCCCGCGTTCCCGGGGCTTTGCCGTCCTTGGCGGGATCTTGATAAAATTAAAGGCCATTTCCTCCAAACCATTCCAACATTCATTTTGTTTCATTGCAGAACATCTCCTTTTAATTTTTTGCTTTTTCCCTCTGCCGCCTGCCCTAAAAAATCTCTAGAAAAATATCACCACCTAAAACTTTAAATTTTGTGCTTGACATAATTCATCAGCCCGCCCTGCAGAAGCAATTCTATCTGCCGCCGGCTAAAGTCGCACCGTGTGTCAAAGAAAAAATCTTGGGTCTTATCGTAAATTCTCACCCGATTGCTCTGAATTTGTTGGGGAAATTCCCCAATATGGAACTCGTCGTGGGGGGATATTTTTTCGTAGTCATCAAAATCCGCAAATGTCAAAGGCACGACCCCGTAATTGATCAGGTTTTGCCGATAGATTCTGGCAAAGGACTTGGCAATCACCAGCTTCATGCCGATGGACATGGGTACCATCACGGCATGTTCCCTGCTGGAGCCCTGACCGAAGTTTTCCCCGGCAATGAGGGCCCATACTTCCGGTAGGCGGTCAATCTTGTCTTTGAATTGAGCATCCAACCTGGAAAAGACATAGGGTACAGAATCCGGAATGTTTGAGCGCAAAGCCAGCATCTTAGCCCCGCCTGGCAAAATATCATCCGTACTGACGTGGTCTTTTACCTTAAGGGCCGCAGAGAAATCCATATGGGGGGGCAAGGGGCTGCCCAAAGGCACCGGTTTAATATTGGGCCCCTTCCATATTTCCCCCTCCCCGGCTCCCCCCCGGGGAGACAAAATCATGTTGCTGCTTTCGGCAAACCTTTCCGGCAAGTCCACTTTCGGGCACTCGCCAAATTTACGGGGATCGGTAATCCGGCCGTATAAAGCAGAAACTGCCGCCGTTTCGGGGCTGGCCAGAAAAACCTGGGCATCGGCGGTGCCGCTTCTGCCCCGGTAATTTCTATTGTAGGTCCTTAAGGAATTGGTTCCGGAGGCGGGAGCCTGTCCGATTCCGTTACAGGGACCGCAGGTAACTTCCAAAATTCTGGCGCCCGCCTCAACCAGGTCCTGTAAGACGCCGGTTTGTGACATCATGGACAAAATCCGCCGTGAACCCGGAGTAATCACCAGGCTGATGTTTTCGGCAATGGTCTTATCTTTTAAAATAGCGGCCACAATCGCCATATCCTTATAGGATGAGTTCGTACAACTGCCGATAGCGATCTGGCCAAGAGGAGTCCCCTCCGCTTCCGTAACCGTCTTGACATGATCCGGGCTATGGGGAAAAGCAATCAAAGGTTCCAGCGTCGTTAAATCGATCGTGATCCGCTCATCATAAGCGGCATCTGCATCGGCCTTTAATTCTGCCCAATCCTGTTCGCGCCGCAAACTTTTCAAATATGCGAACGTATTTTCATCACTGGGAAAAAGGGAACTTGTGGCCCCCATCTCCGCACCCATATTGCAAATGGTAGCCCTTTCATATACCGAAAGGGTTTTTACGCCCTCGCCAAAATACTCGATAACCTTTCCCACACCCCCTTTGACGGTTAATTTTTTCAATAAGTAAAGGATGATGTCCTTAGCGGTAACCCAGGGTTTTAAACAGCCGGTCAATTCCACCCCCAGGACCTGAGGCTTGGCAATATAGTAGGGTTCCCCCGCAATGGCCACGGCTACATCCAAACCGCCGGCCCCCATGCCCAGCATCCCTGCTCCCCCGGCGGTAGGCGTATGGCTATCGGAGCCCAGAAGAATCCCTCCCGGTTTAACAAAGTTCTCTAAATGGACTTGATGGCAAATGCCGTTCCCGGTCCTCGATAATTTTATCCCCAGTTTTGCCGCCATGCTTTGCAGATAGCGATGATCGTCGTGATTTCTAAAATCCACCTGCAGTGTGTTATGATCAATATAACTCACCACATCCGGTTTCGCTTTTTTGATTCCCATCGCTTCCACCTGTAAAAAAACCACTGTCCCGGTAGCATCCTGCGTCAACACCTGGTCCGGAAATACTGCCAGTTCATCTCCTTCACAGCTTACCTCATGGGAGGCAAGGATTTTTTGAAAAACGTTCATTCCCACATCTCACACCCCCGGCATCATTTCATTTCTTTTGCCTGCTCCTTTCGGATAAATCAGAGCGGCATTATGGATCAGATAAGTTTCTGTTTATAGATAAGTCATTCTCTTCCCCTCCGCGTTTACCTCTCCTGCTTCATTTGAATCCTTAATCACCGAAGCCTTCTATTAAAAATATTAATCTTGAGGGGTCTTTTTACCCCTGAGCATGCGGCATAACTCCTTTTACTTAGCAAACAATAAAAAACCAACCTCCTGATAGAGGTTGGTTTCTTGCCTTTACTTGATCCGGGCAAGCGCCATAAATTTGGTAACGCTATTGATTCTTATGTCCAGCAAGCGGGCAATATTAAATTTTGCCTCTATGCCGATCGCCGCCCCGTCAGGGGGCTGCACCCTTCCAATATCCAGGTCTGCTCTCAGCTCTCCCATGACGATGGGATCAGCAAGCTCTGCTCGGGAAATAGCCAATTTTTCTGCCACATATTGTTTGGCCGCATCGATTTTCATGGCTTTTGACAGTTGGACCCGGGCTACCAGATCTCCGGCAGTGCGGATTCCTCCCATCCCTGCAGCCATCTCATGGGTGATTTCCATCCCAAAGGGGTCTCCCACCCCAACCTACAATCCGTCCGCCTTGCCGATTTCTATAATGGCTTTATCCGCTCTCGATACGGCGTCGACCGGCGGCGTCAGGGTGAGCGGCACGCTGCCCACCCCCATCCCTACATTCACGTGCACCGGGATATGCGCCGCCTCCGTACAAGCCTTAACCAGGGTGCACACCCGGGCCACATTCCAGGGAAAGGATTGGCTGCTGTTGGTATTGACCACCGCCCCAAAAATGGTCGCCCCGGCCTGTTCCGCTATTTTTACCTGCTTGTGGGGATATAATCCGGCCAACCGCACACCGTCGAAATAAAGCTGGCCATGCATGCCTAAGATAAATTCTCCCGCCATGCCCAAATTAATAGGCAAATCCGGATGCTTTTCTTTTAAAATCCGGACCGCGTTCAAGGTGGCCAGAACATCTGCGTCACCCGATGCCCCTACCGTATCAAAATTAATGCCGTCCGCTCCGGCTTCATATAGACCGTCGGCACAATAGACCAAATCCTTCACGGCATGTTCCACGGCTTCTTCCTGTGCCGCCCTGGCCTCGGCAATCTTTCCTGCGGGCAGTAACTCAGACCAGTTGTCTACCGGACCATCCGGTTTGGTATAAAGGCCTAAATTGGGCATCGCCCCGTAGAGCAAGGGTACCACTGTATGCATTTGGGCGGTTTCCAGGGCAGATTTTTCTTCATGAAGGATCGCTTTCACCTGTTTATAACTGTAATCTATGTTTCCCATTTCCATGGTGTCGACACAAAATGCCCGTTCATGCACCAGAACAGCCGTACTTCGGTCCATGGGGATACTGCCGTCATAGGGTAATTTGGTAGCTCCGGAGTCCCCGGTGGTGACGATTTCTTTGCCTCTGTCCACACAAACCATTTGCTGAGGCATCGTGCACAGCTCAAAGAGATATTTTTGTTCATCGCCGGTTAACGGCGGTACCTTCGCCCGGTCAGCCGCGTCTAAAGTACCCGCCTCAATATCGGCGCGAATGTCGGCTTCGCTTAACCATACCGCAGCGCCGTCACCCATGCGGGAAAAAAACTTGCCCATTGATCATTACCTCCCTTTTCTATCCCACAGAGCATCTCTACACCAACCCTGCCGGCATCTGTTCAGCGCAGATGCCGGGGAACCTTTGTTTAGTCCTGCAGAGGAACCTGTACTCCCGCTTCCTGGGCAACAGCCGCGAGAGACGCATCAAGAGCCCGGGACCGCTCCGGGTCCAGGGGGCTGCCCGGATGCTGCTTCACCCGTTCCAATTGGGCCTGGGCACGTTTGAAAATACTCTCTTTGCCGGCCGTTTCCCAGGAAGCCCGGTCCTTCCGGTCTATCACCGGTCCCGGCATATAAAGCTCTTTCCTGAACCACTGCCTGGTATGCTTGGTCTGAAGGAAATCCCCTCCCGGGCCTACCTGGCGGAACAGGTCCTGGCAGAGGGTGTCCGGACTGACCTCAATGCCCCGGAGCAGCCTTTTCACCATGCCAATGACCTCCGCATCCATGATTAACTTTTCCAAACTGAATTCTGCCACGAAGTCCAGCCCTCCGGCTCCCGACACCATATTGATGCCGGCTAGAGCAGCGATCATCGCGCTCATGCCGCTTTCATAACCGGCCTGGTAATCGGGAATTTTGGCATCGGACAAAGCGGCATAGGTGTGGGTGGGCAGCCCGTAATATTTGCCCAGTAACGAATAACCGGCTGTCACCATATTGGCCTCCAAGGCGGACATGGGCGTGGTTGTGGTCTTCATGTCAAACAGCACAGGGGCGCCGCCGTATACATAAGGATTCCCCGGCCGGACCACCTGGGTCAGCACCAAGCCGCCCAGTGACTCCGCCGTGTGCTGCACAATCGATCCGGCCAAAGTAACGGGAGAGCACGCCCCCAGCATGGGCACGGAGATCGTCTCCACCGGAAACCCAAAACGGGCGCAGTCAATGATATTCTGGGAGCTAATGTGAGAGTATTTTAAAGGGGCGGAAGCGCAAACGTCAAAAATGGTGTACGGTTTTTCCCGGACAGCCTGCTCCGAGCCAAAAAGGGCCTTTACCATCTCAAAGGTTCTGCGCACGCCGGGGATATCAATGGCGCCGCCGATAATCGGTTTTTTTGTGCCCTTCATCACGGTATAGTAAATATAGGTATCGCCCATTTCCACCGGGATATCGGCGCAGACCACCGAAGTGGAGGCCAGATCTAATTGGGGCAGAAAGTCCACTGCTTTTACCAGCATTTTCAGGTCCTCGCTGGTAGACGCCCGCACAGATTCCCCGTCACTGATCAAGACGTGGGCCGGCGTAGAGACAGGATCAAAATGAACCTTATCTCCCCCGATTTCCGAATAGAAGTTCCCTTCCCGGTCATAAATGTCAAATTTCTCCGGTGCGTCCGCTATCGCTTGAAGCACCAGTTCAGGAGGAAATTTCACAATCTTGGTGCTTTGATCAACCTTACACCCTGATCCGTCCAGAATCTCCAGGGCTTCATGGGAATCAAAATAAATACCCACCTTTTCTAAAAGATCCAGGGCATTTTCATGGACCTGCCTGATTTGGTCATTGGATAAAAGCCTTAATTGCTGCTTAATATTGTCAAAAGAGAATTTTGCCATTTCCGCTCCCCCTTATACGTTTAATAATCTTTTCGCCAGTTCCACGGCTTCACCTGCATTCCGGGCATAGCCGTCAGCACCGATATCTTCTGCCCATTGGGGGGAAATGGGAGCGCCGCCCACCATCACTTTGAATTGTTCCCGGCAGCCGGATTCCCTTAAATTTTCCATGAGCAGCTTTTGTTCCATCATCGTGGTGGTCAGGAGGGCGCTGAGGCCGATAATTTGGGCCTTGTGTTTTTTTGCTTCTGCAATAAAGGTATCTCCGGGCACATTCACCCCCAGGTCGATCACATTAAACCCTGCGGTGCGCAGCATCACGGCCACCAGGTTTTTGCCCAGATTATGCAGGTCCCCGAAAACCGTCCCCAGCACAATCGTGCCCAGCTTTTCCTGATTACCGCCGGCAATTAAGTAGGGTTCCAGATAGCTTGCCGCTTTTTGAAAGATTTGGGCGGCGCCCATGACCTCAGGGAGAAAGATCTCCCCTTGGTTCCAAAGGGTGCCAATTTCGTTCATGGACTGAATGAGGGCGTTTTGCAGAATCGCTTGGGCCGACGCGCCGGTATCCAGCGCTTCTTTTACTAAATCAACTGCCAAATCTTCCTCCCCTTCAATAATCGCCCTTTTAATTTCGTCAATTTTGCTCATCATATGCCTCCTAATTTGATTGGTAATTTGGGGGATTTAAGCCTTTTCCTTTCTTTCCGGCACCAAACGGGGCCGGCCCCTTCTCGGCCAGATTCGATAGATCAGGGCCGGCACAATAAATGCCGGTAAGCCAAAATAGAGGGAAGTACGCATTTCCTGATTAAAAATCACCACCATTAAACAAATGATCTGAATCCCTATGGCAAAATAAGAGAGATAGGGGAAGAAAGGCACGGCGAATTTCAAATCTTCCGCCTGATAACCCGCTTCCCTCAGTTTTTTGCGGAATTTAATCTGGGACCAGCAGATGGAGATCCAGCACACTTCCCCCATGAACCCTGCAATGGCCAGCAGGTAAGTATATAGAATGCTGTCGGCAAACAGAAAATAATAAATAATCACCACCCAGCAGCAGGCAATAGAAAAATAGGTAGCATTGCCTGGAACATGGTACCGGTTTACTTGGGAAAACACGGCCGGGGCCATTCCCTCCCGGGAAAGGGCATAAAGGGTACGCACCGTAGCGTACATACCGCTGTTGGCGCAAGAAACGGCAGCTGTGAGGACCACAAAACTAAAGACTGCGCCGGCCCAGCCTAAACCATAATTCTTCAGGGCCAGGGAAAAAACACTTTCTTCCAGCCCCGCATTCTGCCAGGGAAGAATCAAGACCAGGAGGCAAACCGGGATCACATAAAGCAAGATAATCCGCACGGTAACATTTCTAATCACCAGAGGAATGGCCTTGTCCGGGTTCTTGGTTTCTCCGGCGCTCAGTCCAATGATTTCCGAACCTTGAAAATTAACCAGGGTCATTACCATGGTGAGAAATATCACGCCGGTCCCTTTAGGAAATACTCCCCCATTTTCTCTGATCAGTTTGATCCCGGTAAGCCTGTTTCCCGGTTCAATGATCCCGGCTAAAATCAGCACGGCCAGGACGCAGAATCCGATGATCGCCGATATTTTTATGATCGTCAGCCAGAATTCCATTTCCCCGAAAGCCCGCACGCTGGAAATATTGATCAAAGTAATCATTACCCCAAACAATAAGGCCCACCAAACCGCATCAACTCCGGGAACAAAGTTGTTCATGATAATTCCCCCGGCAATGATTTCCGAAGGAACATAGGCTACCCAGCTGATCCAGTATGACCAGCCTAAGCCGCAGGCCCAAGCAGGGGAAATAAAATCGACGGCATAGGTGACAAAAGAGCCGGAAATAGGGATGGCGGCCGCCAATTCGCCCAGACAGAGCATCACCAGGTAAACAATGAGGCCGCCCAGCATATAGGCAAAGATTACGCCCGGCCCGATTTCCGCTACGGTATATCCAGTCCCCAAAAAGTAACAGGAGCCGATAATTCCGCCCAGGGCAATTAACTGGACATGTCTCATCTGCAAACCTCTGTGCAGCCCTTCCTCCTCCATGCTGCCCCTGACTCCGTCACCGGTCCGCTCTCCGGTATTATTCATCATACGGTCATCCCTCGATACCTGATATAATTCTCACCGGCTGCCGCTTACCGTGTTCTCCGCCGGAAGGCTGCTGCGTTTTTTACCCCTCAGATACATCCCGACACCCACGGCGGCAGTAATCAATATTAGCACCACCAAACTTAGCTCGTATCTGAGAACATCTGTGGTGTCTTCCGGAGGTACAAAAAACATGATACAGGTCAGGAGCATAAATACTTCTCCCAGGAAAACGGTCAGGTATAAGCCAAATTTCCCTCCCGGGATCAGATAGGGACGCTCCAGATCCGGATACTTTTTCCGTAAAATGATCACCCCCGGGAACACCAATAAATAAGGAATGAGAAAGATTAAAGCACTTAAGGCAAAGAGGGTCCAAAAGATTTGGGCGATATTTTCGATGCCGATGTAATTACCCGCAAGCAACAGGGTAGAAACAGCGCCCATGATGTAATAACAGTAATCCGGCGTACCGTATTTTTTGTGCCGGTGACCAAATACTGCCGGAGCAGTTTTGTTGATCCCGGTTTGCCCCATCACACTATTGGCGGCAATCGCCCAGGTAATCACGTTTGCCACAAAAGTAAAAAGTACGGCGGCACTCAGCACTTTAAAGATCCATAAGTACTGCACGCCCAGCATCTGGACAAACATAGTCTGGAAAGCGTCTGTGATCCCTGTGACGATATTGATTTCCCCCTGGGGGATGGCGCAAAGCAGGCCAAAGGTGGCAGACCTGCTACCAGGATCCCGGCCAGAATGATCATGCGGGGAATATCTTTTTTCGGATTACGGAGCTGGCTTCCCACCGTACTGACCAGATCAAATCCCATGAAATTAAAAACGACGATTCCCGCATAAGCCAGAGTTGCTCCCCAGTCCACCCTTAGACCCTGCCAGGTAAAGGCATTGGCAAAACCGTGGCTGATCCCGTAAATCAGGCCGAATCCGCCCAAAATCACCAGAATCAGCATCTTCAGAATGGCTCCCATGTTAGGAATCCATTTGCTGATGTGGAGGTCAAAGATGCCCAGGAACATGGAAACCCAAATTAATACAATGCCCAGGATCATTTGGTGGAATGGAGACATTTCCGGCCAGAAAATACTGGACATGATCCCGCTAAAAAGGACAAAAACCGAGGGAATCCAAAAACAGTTATTGATCCAGAAAAACCAGGAGGTCATATGGGCCAAAAAGTCGCCGTAAGCGTTTTTTACCCAGACGTAAATACCCCCCTCCTGGGGAAAGGAAGACCCCAGTTCGGCACAGATCAGACCGTACGGCAAAAAGAAACAAACGATGCCCAGGGCCCATAAAGTAAAAGAATTAACGCCCATGGCCGCAGAAGCACCAACCGTATCTAATACCACCATCCCGCACACGCTGAAGAGCACCATGTCAAAAATATCCATCTTTTTCGGATCCATTGTTGCCCTCCTCCAATTAAAAATAAATTGTGGGGCTAGCCCTGACTAAATCCATCCTATATCAACCTGCGGCCGCAAGGGTGATATCTCATCAAATCACTTAATTTTGTGCGCTTTTTCCGCATCCTCTACCAAAGATCTTAATGTTCTGGCCACGGAGTCGGCCAGGGGTTGGGGTTTATAGGTTTCCAAAATACCCCGGGCCACTTCGTTTGCCCGGGCAATCATGTCGGTAGACCCTTTTGCTTCCCAAAATTCGCGCATATTGCGGTCCATCAATTTGGGCTGGGATTGATACCCTCTCATATGTTTCAAGGTGTGCTCTTCGGTAAGGAAATTGCCCCGGGCTCCTACCCGGGCAATCACATCTACCGCTAAGTCCTCATCATGAACAGGGATCCCTTCCAGCACCCGCCGGATCATGGCGGCAAACTCATTGTCGGCCACGATCTGGCCGTAACTCAAAGTCATGCCCATTTCCAGCATGCCCAGGCCGTAAATCATATTCGCACCGGCTAAGGCCGGCAACAGGGCGGTGAGGGTTTTTTCATGGCCGGCCTGCAAATCGGAAACTTTGCTGTCCCCCTACCCGCCGGCTACATAACTGGGCAGCTGGTAGAACTGGGCCATCTTGGCCACAGCGGCACTAATCATGGCCAGTTCCGGGCAGCCCACGGTGGCGCTGGCCAGCCGGAGATCCAGAATGGTGGTGGAGCTTCCATAGATCACCGGCGCCCCTTTGGCCGTGAGCTGGGCTAAAACCAAACCGCCCAGTACCTCGGCATTGTGCGTCACCAGCGTTCCGGCCAGGCTTACGGGAGAAGATCCTCCCGCCATGGCCATGGATAAAACATTCATGGGCAATCTGGCCCTGGCATATTCCATAATCCCTTCGCAGCACCCTTCGGATAGAGACAAGGGGCTCTGGGGGCAGGCCGCTCCGGATACGATGGGCCTGTCCCGAAGTTTTTCTTTTCCCCCCGCAACAGCGGCGGCCATTTCGATCAAAACCTGAGCGGATTCTTTATCCTCAGGAGACTGAGGAATATGCTTGGTGGTATTGCTTACGGTAGCTTCATAGGTGTGATAGACGGCCACTTTCGGGTGGACATCCCGGGGCGAAACGGTATATTCCAGCATGTCGTACTGATCCAAAGCGTCCACCAGCAAAGCGACATCCCCAATGTCCTTTTTCGTTGATTTTCGATGCTCCCCGGTATAAGGATCAATGACATGGATGCCTTCGCCAAAGGGGCAAAAATTCACCCGGCCGCTTTCCAAAACTAGATCATTTTGGGGGTCTCTCCCGGCCAGCACGATTTTTTGGGGGGCAGAACGGATGGCTTCGTCAACCAGATAGGCCGGGATTTTCACATTTCTATTTTCCCGGTCCACCAGAGCCCCGTTTTTTTCAAAAATGCTTAAAGCCTCTTGGCTTTGGACAAATATCCCCGTCCTTTCCAATACTTCCAATGTGGCTAAATGGATCATTTCCAGTTCGCTGTCGGTAAAGACCTGTAGACCAAATCCTTGCCAAAGATTTCGGCCCGAAAGCAGATTTCTTCTCATACCCTTCCCTCCTCCAACCTATTGTCAGAAAATGTTTTCACCTGTCCCCTTTTGATGATCGTTCATCCTCCTTTATTAATTCTGCTCATAGGTTTAGACGAAAGTGAGCAAATTACCTGTGAAATTTTCTTTTCTCATGGGTACTTTTGTGGAACAGTTATTGTGTAATTTTGTTAGAAAACCAGAGGGATCCCATCGCCGGGCAACGGTAAAATATTCCTAAAAACAAAAGCGTCACAAATACCGTTCCTAATTGGTACCTGTGACACAGAAAAAAACAGATCGATTCACTTTGTTCTAGCTCTGTACATTGCGCCGGTAATCCTGCGGGCTTACTCCAACTATCTTTTTAAATATCTTGCAGAAATAACTGCGATCCACATAGCCGATGCGCTGCGCAATTTCTCCATTATCCATTTCCGACTGGCGTAAAAGAATTTTGGCCTGATCGATGCGAATTTTGTTGATATATTCAGATAAACTGATCCCCTTGTCTTTCTTAAAGAGATGACTTAAATAGGAAGGCGTAACAAAAACTGCCCCGGCAATCTCTTTGACCGTTAATGCTTCATTGGGGTAGTTTTTTTGGATATACGTAATCGTTTTGCTGATGATCACGGCACTTTCTTTTTGATCTTTTCTGGATAACAAATCAAGGTAGTATTTCCCCACCGTCAAAAGCCAAAGCATGACCTTTTCCACCGTATCCGATTCATTCAGCTCATTAAATTTCAACATACTGAATCGATAAGATTCTTCAAAGTCCACCCCTTTTTCTGTGGAAAGGCGGACTAAAAAACTAATAAACTCGATGCCCAGGGCCTTAATAATCTCAATTTGGCCTTTACTTTGAATAAAAAACTGCAGGGCAATTTTATTTAAAAGCTTTTCCGCCTCCGCCATATTGTCTTTCCTGATTTCACATTTCATCTGATCTTGCAAAAGCATCAGATAATGCCGGCTGTTTTCTTCCTGTTTTTTCTCCAGATTTCCCTGGGCATTGTTTTCTTTCCACAGCCAGGAACTGACCGTTCTTAGTTTCTGCTGGTACCCCAAAGGTTCGATGCCGCCCTGGGCAAAGTAATGGGCGGTAATAAAGAGCATGTCTGACGCCGCCTGTACCTGGGCCGGCGATACCACCTCCAGTTGTTTCACCGCCTCCGTCAGCTTTTCCGGCGCATGTCCCAAATCCCGGGTCAGCTCCCTGATTTCCATACAAAAGTATTGTTTCGGTTCCCACATCAGGATCTGTCCGCAAATAAAGTTACCGATGTGGCTGCTGCCCACCATAATCGGGCAAACCCAGGCCATCAACCCGGCATGGCAGCGAAAAATATAGGGTTCCTTCCATTTCGTCGCCTGTTTGCCCGCCCGGGCATAAACCCCTTTACATCGTTCCAAACCAGTGGAGGTACTTTTCACTAAAGAACAAAAAACACTGTCCCCTTTTTGGGAGCAAAATAAAACATGGCCCAAAGTATCTGTAATCGCTACATGCAGCTTTGTCGCAGTAGAAAATGAATTTAGCAAACGTTCGAGGAGCTGCTTGTCAAAAAGGTGTTCATGAAAGGCTAACGTAGCATCTATCTCTTTAGAAATGGAACCTGACAATATTCATCCCCCCAAACTTAAAATATCAGATTGTGTGCCGGCAATCTGCCCCCGTTTGAAAACAATATTACTGTTTAACCAGCCGGAGCATCCTACCTGTGGTTTTTTATTTAACTTTGTGTAATTTTCTGCACCATCATGTGTACTTTTATGGGCAGATCCATTTAGGCCTTTATTTTTAAGTTGTTTTGGGGTTTAATAATGTTGATCCCTTTTATTGAATCATGATCACTAAATTTCGCGAAGTTCTACCAAAAAAAGAAAGGAAAGTGGCCTTTCGTGCAGAGACAGCTGGAAAATATCTTTCATAAAATTGCTTTATCCGTTTTCTCCGAGGATGAAAATGAAGTCACCGGTTTAATTGAACAAGCATTGCAATTAAATATTAATGCCTTAGACATTTTAAATACCGCCCTGTTACCGTCTACGAAAAAGATTTTTGATAAGTTCCGGGAAGCCGATTTTTTCGTCCCCGATGTTATTTTGGCCTCCCGGGCGATTCAGGCCGGCCTTTTTGTGTTGAAACCCTATATCAAAAAAAGCGCAAAGAAAACAAAGACCATCGTCATGGGTACTGTGGAAGGCGATATTCACGACATCGGCAAAAACGTGGTCATTCTTTTTTTACAATGCCACGGTTTTGAAGTCATAGATCTGGGGGTCGATGTGACTGCGGAAAAATTTGTGGCATCGATAAAAGAATACCGGCCGGACGTCGTTGCCATGTCGTCTTTGCTTACCACCACTATGCAGGAAATGCCCAACGTCATCGAGGCTCTGCGCAAGCATAATCTAAGAAATAGCGTAAAAGTCCTCATTGGCGGGGGGCCGGTCAACCAGGAATTTGCCCTATCCATCGGCGCCGACCTGTATGCCCCTAACGCGCAAGCAACACTACTCGCCCTGAAAAAAATCAGGTAAGGAATCACAGTAACCCAGATCATTTCTATATTCGTCAGCAGGAAGGTATTTCCTTCTATTAACCTGCTCTGATCAATATGCTTCTTTTATATTTCCAGGAACTCCAATAGCTTATATACCAGAACCGCCGGCCAGACCAGCGCTTTTAAAAACCCCAGAACCCCGGCCCAGAAGGTTGCTGCATGCTGGATATAATAGACCAGCGCACCGATAAAAGCCAAACCATAAACACCACCTGAAACACTGTTATTCATTCGTTTTCCTCCTTGATGTTCATACATCCGTAGCACCTTCCTTTTCTTTCGGTTCTTTTTCTTGCTCTTAATTTATACCAATTATTTCCATAAAAAACTCAAAATTCCTCTCTTTAAACAGCTAAAACCGAAAAAATTACCGTTATATTTCTTGAAAAAGACAGCCTGCCGGCTCAAACTTTAACAGCGGTTTCCCGGTTAAAATTTCATATTCGAATACCGTATGGGTAATAATAAATCTACCAAAACACAGGGGGAAGACAAAGTGTTCGGAAAAAGTATTTTCTTCTTTTACAAAGCGCTGTTATTTGGGTTATCGGCTTACTTAGTAATCCCGAGAGCAGAATTTAAAAAATTCTTTATCTTTGGTTTCTTTTTCGGAGGCATTGGTGACATCATCGTGATTGTCATTTTGTCTAATCTGAACTTAATTGCCTATAAAAATATGGGGCCGTTTAGCATCTGGGGGCTATTTTCATTTTGGACGCCCATCGCATGGCTGTTTGCCTTTATGCTCTTCTTTTATTTCTTACCGGTACGGAAAAAGTTTTTCTATCCATATATCTTAGGATTTGCACTTTTTGCGCATATGGTGGGATTGGTGCTGGAGAAATTAGGTCTTTATCAGTATATGGGCACTTATATTTACTATGCTCCTATTGTTTTTATCATTTGGTTTTCTTTAGCGGCTTACGTTTATCTGAAATCCGGACGTATTTCTTTAAATTCTAATTGACATGCTGCAGCCAACCCGGACTGCCTTCAAAATAAAAAAGAGCCCCTTCGTTCCAGGGCCCTTTATCCGTGCGTATAAGTTTCTTTCCTTGGGAGAAACTAATTTTGGTATCTTTTGGCATGGAAAGAGGTACAATTATGAAAGACAGGCTCATTGCCGGTGGACTCGCCGGCATCGCAGGAGCAATTATTCAAATTACTTACGGAATCATCACTGAGGCGCTGGGGATTACCGACAGATCCTTCGACGAGTTCGCGAAAGTACTCATCATGTTTAAGCCATACAAAGGTCTTTTGGCAAGTGTAGTAGGAGCCATCTCGCATATTTGCATAGGCCTTGTCTTCGGGGTCATTTTTGCATACCTAATTTTAATAACCTCCAGCCGGTTTCTCATGATCAAAGGAATTGGGTACGGCGCCGTGCTATGGATGCTGTTATTAGGATTTGGCACAATATTTGAACTTCCGGATTTTAAAGATATTCCCCCTCAACCGGCCTTAAGCATCTTTTTCGGTGCCATAATTTATGGCAGTATCACAGCCTTAACCCTGAAATATCTGGAAAGCCGCACCAAATTATGATTATTCCGCTTGTGGACTGGACCTCTCCTCAGAGGGCAAATTTTTATAAGCTCCGGCTAAAACCGATTGCTTTTTCTACCGACTCCGCCGGGTAAAATTTGTGAAAGATCCGGTAATACATTAATTCTTCCTTATTCCTCAGCTTGCGTCTCCCGGGAATCACCGCCGACCGAACAAATTCGGCATCCGAGATGGTTTCTTCCGCTATCTGGGCTAAAGAACGGAATGAACCGGCACCTTCACTGAATTTACTTTTCCTTCTAAAGACGATTTCGTCCGGAAGCATCCGGGAGAACGCTTCGCGTAAGATCCATTTTTCCTGGCGATCCGGATCCGTTTTCATGGATATGGGGATGCTGAAAGCATAGCGCACCAAATTTACATCTAAAAAAGGAACGCGGGCTTCCAGGCCGTGAGCCATGGACATCCGGTCACAGCGCTGCAGATTGGTATTATGCAAGGCGCCGGTAATTTGTACTAATTCTTTAAAAAGCTCCTCTTGCGAGAACTTCTTTAAATAATGATAGCCGCTGAAAATTTCATCGGCCCCTTCTCCGGAAAGAACCACTTTTACATGCTCACTGGCCAGGCGGGAAAGAAAATAGTTGGGAATGGCACTGCGCACCAATGCCGCGTCGTAGGACTCCAGATAATAAATTACATCCGGCAAGGCCTCCAGCATATCATCCAGGGTATAGGAATATTCATGATGCTTTGTGCCCAGGTACTCCGCACAGATCCGGGCGTATTTAAGATCTTCGCTGCCCTTCATTCCTACCGCAAAGGTATTTAGATCAGGGATCTCCTCGGCGGCCAAAGCAGCAATAATACTGCTGTCCAGCCCTCCGCTCAAAAATACCCCCAGCGGCACATCCGACATTAATCTTTTCTTTACCGCCTCTTTGAGATAATGGCGGATGCCTTCCACAGTTTGTTCCACGGTATTCTCAAAACCGGTTTCCCCAGGCAAGGAAAAAAATTTGCAGTACCCGATGCCTGATTGATAATACGTGCCGGCAGGAAATTCTTTAAAATGGGGTACAATGCCTAAAAATGCTTTCATCTCAGAGGCAAAAAAAACATTTCCCTGCCATTCACTGATGTATAACGGCTTGATACCCAAGGGATCCCGGGCCAAGAGAAGCCCCTTTTCCACATCGTAAATAGCAAAGGCAAACATGCCGTCTAAAAGAGAAACACAATTTTCCCCGATTTCTTCATAGAGATGAAGGATGGCCTCCGTATCGGTATTCGTGGAAAAATTGTGCTCCTCCTTTAACATTTGGCGCAGTTTCTCATGATTGTAAATCTCGCCGTTAAAAATGATACAGACCGTACCGCTTTCATTGAAAATAGGCTGCTTCCCCCCGTCCACATCAATGATGGAAAGACGGGCATGAATAAAGGAAGCTTCCTGGCAGGCAAAAGTGCCAAAATCATCCGGTCCCCTGTGCCTGATCTTATTCAGCATCACATCCATTTTTTCCTTTTTACACCTGCTTCCAAATACTCCAGCGATTCCACACATTCTTTGGTACCTCCTTTTTCCAAAAATAAAAGCTTGCTGACGATCATTCGGATTCTCCTTCCCATAAGTGGTTCAGATTCTCCCGGTTCAGTTCATAAAACTCTTCTGCCAGTTGAAGAATTTGGACAATTCTCGGCCCGCGCAGACTGTAGTAATGCTGTTGGCCCTCCCGCCGGCATACCGTAATTCCGGCATGTTGCAGCACCGCCAAATGCTGCGAGGTAATTGATTGTTTGATGCCTACACCTTCCGCAATTTCTCTTACTGAGGCAGGCCCCCTGGATAAGAACTCCACGACGTGAAGTCTGGTCTGGTTTCCCAATGAGGCAAACATTCTGGCGCTATATTCCCGTTGCTTCGTGTTCACTCTATCATCCTCAATGTATTACAATATCTTAATATGTTAATATAAGGGTAATACAATTTCTCTCTTTTGTCAAATTACCTAACTTTCTGCCCCAAAGTAAAGCCTTCTCCCAAACTATGTGGACTGAATCAATGACGTAGCATGTTTCAGGTTATCTTTATACCAAAGCAGGTGAAATTCTTCGTCAATCATGTTATGCCACAGCCTTTGGCAGATATCCGGATACTCCCAGGCCTCCATGATCAGGGCCCGATACATTTCAATTGCTTTCGTTTCCACCGCTATCCCTAACTTGTACCGATTTTCCGCCGTCGTAAAGTCCAAGGCAACACCCCCTAAAAGATGACCGGCCAGTGAGGTTAATCCTCCTGATAATTTAGGTGCCTCGTGCCCGAATTCTTCCAGTTTTAACTTAAAGAAATCGGTATGCTGTCTTTCCAGTTCTATCATTCGTTCATAAGCATGCTCAATATATTCGTTCTGAAGGGCCCCCTTTTGTGATGCATATAAGTTGAGCTGGAACATCTCCAATTGATAAAATTCTTTCAGTCTGAGGACTAAATTCAATCTATCCACCTGCTTATCTCTTAATTTTTAAGGGCTTCTTGGGGTGCTTCGCCGAAGGCTTTAGGGAACTCTCTTCACGTTGCACGGGATAATAGTATCGAGATTTACTTCTTACAAAATTCTTTTTCCTAACCACGTACCGGACAAATCTTTTTCCCTGCTTCAGATAGCTCCAGGTAACAAAGAAAAACCAGGTCAGATAGAGTCCGAAGGGAAGAATGACCTTACTAAAAGTCCACTCAAAGATGCCCAAATTTGAAAGCACATTTGAAAAAAAGACCCCATATCCCGCAGATACAACCGCAAATAAATAGTTCCAAGGCTTTCGGTCCGGTAAAAAATAAAGAAACATAATGAAAAAAACGGTCCAGGCAATAGGCGGCATAAAGGGGATGCCTAAAAATCCTAGCGGGCCATAATTTAAATAACCGCCGGCATGGATCAATCCAATCACTAATATCCAAAACACATCAATGATGGCACCATAAAAAATTCCTAAGAGGGCAAGCTCATAAATTCTTTTCCTGGGAACAATCACCAGCATGATGAAGGCCAGCGCCAATGTATAAAACAAGTAAATAAAATAGAGAGGAATTTTCATAAAAATATTTCACCATTTTGCAAAGAATTCTTTTACCTTTCTGTAAATATATGGTCTTGAAAAATCAATAGTAAATAATAAATATCATGGTCATTTTTTTTATTTTCATTCATGAAACAGGGCCTAATTTATGGGAGCAAAAAATGTTTTTATTGACAGTACCATCCAATTTACTTAATCTAAAATAAGTGTAACAATTTTACATGAATGGTTTTAGTCACTGATATTGGCTAAATCTTGCAATCAGCTCTTTGGAGCAGTGCCCTTTAATAAATATTTAGACAGCCACTATCAGTCAGTAATAGGAGGGAAAGTTATTGCAGGCATTACAAGTCTTTCATAATTTAAGAAAAACCGGTCTCGAGTTTATCAAGGACATCCCTTGGGGGACTCATATTTGCGGCTTCTATCAGACAAAAAAAGATTTAATTAATATGGCGGTACCCTACTTCAGGAAAGGGCTGGAGAATAATGAATACTGTATGTGGGTTGTTTCAGATCCTTTAAGTGTTGTGGAGGCCGAGCAATCTTTAAAAGAAGCCATTCCAAATTTCCTCTTGCGTAATAAGTATATTGAAGTTCTTTCCCACACCGAATGGTACTTGAAATACGGCGATTTTGACAGCGATCAAGTGATGAAAGGATGGATTGATAAAATAAAGCTTTCCCGATCCAAAGGATATGAAGGCATAAGAATATGCGGAAACACGACATGGCTGGACAAAAGGTATTGGAAAGCGTTCATGGATTATGAGGCAATAGTCGAAAGAGAAATTGGGGCTCTTAACATGATTGCCCTTTGTACATACCAGCTTAGCAACTGCGGGATTCATGAAGTCATTGATATTGTAAATAACCACCAATTCTCATTTATTCAAAGCGAATACGACTGGAGCAATACCGGTGAAATTGTAAAATTTGATAAAATCAATATGGTGGGAAAGTTAGCGGCGAGTATCGCTCATGAAATCAGGAACCCCATGACATCCATCAGAGGGTTCCTCCAATTGCTCCAAGAGAAAAATGAATTTAAATCCTACAACGATTATTTTCATCTCATGATTGACGAATTAGATCGGGTTAACAAAATTATCACAGAATATCTTGCTTTAGCAAAAAATAAAAATACCCGTTTTCAAAAAGAAAATCTCAACCATATCATTAGGGCACTATTCCCTTTAATGCAAGCTGATGCAGTAAAAGAAGACAAAGCCGTCGTACTTGACATGGAAGATATTGTTGATTTACTTATCGATCCTAATGATATTCGCCAAGTAATCCTGAATATCACGCGAAATGGCCTGGAAGCAATGTCTGACGGCGGCATCCTAAATATCCGAACATATATGGAAAATAATGCTGTTGTCCTTGAGATCAGAGATACGGGAACCGGCATCCCCGATCACGTCATTCATAGTTTAGGGACTCCTTTTCTTACGACAAAGGAAAATGGCACAGGGCTGGGACTTTCCGTTTGTTACAGTATCCTGGACAGACATCATGCCACCTTGCATATTGAATCCTCTAAATCAGGGACGGCATTTTTTATCCGCTTTCCCACTTTGCAAGAAGAATAAATCCCGCTCACCCATATGCGCCTCATGGAACCAGCTGGATTGTTTGAATACGTTTCCCCTGAGTATAGAGATGCGTAGCGCAGGAAACGCAGGGATCAAAGGATGGCCTGGTATGGTATAAAGTTTCCTCCTAAATTAATGACAGAATCACTATGTCCAAGTTTCTTATTCCCTTCCTGCAACATAAAGTAAATTAAAACTTAGACAGGAGGTATAAGAAATTATGGACACACGCCAACTGGTATCTTGTCCGGGTGGTACCGTTTATACCATTAGGAGAGGTGATACCTTTTTTAGCTTGGCCGAACGCTTTAATACGACTGTGGAAAATATTATTGACGCTAACCCGGAAATTGACCCCGATGCACTTGAGGTGGGACAGAGAATCTGCATCCCGGGTGCCCAGGGACCCGTAACCTGCGAAGGAGGCACCTTTTATACCATCCGCTCCGGCGATACCCTTCCCCGCCTGGCAACCCGTTTTAACACGACCGTAGATGCTATTCTCGATGCCAATCCCGGCCTTGACCCGGACAGACTTCGGGTGGGGCGCAGAATCTGCATCCCGGCTGCCGAGACACCGGCGACATGCGAAGACGGCACCTTTTATACCATCCGCTCCGGCGATACCCTTCCCCGCCTGGCAACCCGTTTTAATACGACGGTAAATGCTATTCTCAATGCCAATCCGGGCCTTGACCCGGACAGACTTCGGGTGGGGCGCAGAATCTGCATCCCGGCTGCTGAGGCACCCGTGACATGCGAAGACGGCAGATTCTATACCATCCGGTCCGGGGATACCCTTCTCCGCCTGGCCGATCGTTTTAACACCACCGTAGACGCTATTCTCGATGCCAATCCGGGCCTTGAGCCGGAAAACCTTCGGGTGGGACAGAGAATCTGCATCCCGGCTGCCCAGGCACCTGTGACATGCGAAGGCGGCACATTCTATACCATTCGATCCGGTGATACCCTTTTCCGTTTGGCCGATCGTTTTAACACTACTGTAGACGCCATTCTGGATGCCAATCCCGGCCTCGATCCGGAAAGCCTTCAGGTAGGGCGGCGCATCTGCATCCCGGCTGCCGAGGCACCCTCGCCCACCTGCCCGGGACGCACCTATACGATTCGTTCCGGCGACACATTAGTTGTTATTGCCCAACGCTTTGGTGTTACCCTGCAGGCCTTGCTGGCGGCAAACCCAGGAATTAATCCCAGAATGCTCCGGGTCGGGCAGGTGATATGCCTTCCCACCTCAGCCGGAGGAGGAGTAACATGTCCTTACGGTAATGTTTATGTGGTAAGAACCGGCGATACGCTGTCTGCAATTGCCGCACGTTATGGGCTTAGCCTACGGCAACTCCTCGCAGCCAATCCGCAGATAACGAACCCGAATAATATTTCCATCGGCCAATCTATTTGTATTCCACGCGGCATGAGGTCGGCTTCTGATGAATACCCCGCAGCATCTTTCCCATATATCTCCTGCCCCTTTGCACCCAGCTTCAGATGCCTGTATTCCAATTACTACATGATGTCTTTCAGACCCTATTAACATCTTTATTTGAATACCCGCTGAACAAAAAAGGTTATGCCGGTTTTTTTAAACCGCATAACCCTTTTTATTTTATAACCAACTTATTTTAATTTACTGAGGCCTAAAAGCAATATTAACAAACCCGGCACAAAAGATGTCTTTTTAATAAACCGGTTGTTGACACTGCATCTAGCCAGTCTTCCAGCGGCAGATACCATCATAAATTGGCACACACCAACTGAAATTGCTGTTAAAATGGGAGGAAATCCAACCACTGCAAAGGCGAAGCCGGACCCGAGAGCATCCATGGCTAAGGCAAAACCTAGAAGTAACGCCTCCCTAAAGTCAATGATGCCTGATTTGTCCATATCTGCCTTTGTAGGTTCTTTTAAAATTTGAACCAGGATACCTAAAGGCGGAATACGCAGACGCAGCAACAATGTATCCTCTCTCGGCAGGGCCATTTCTTCTTTTTTCTGGACCCAGGCATGAAAAAGCATGAAAAGTCCCATACCGGCCAAAAGCACAGCCCCAATTAGTCTGGCAGTTTCTAATGAAATAAAGATCACCACAATTTTTCCAAAAAACATAGAAACCGCGATAACCACTGAAGAAATGAGATTGATGAGCAGCAAAGAACCCCGAGGTATGATGATATTCTTCAAACCATAAGCAAAGCCCACTCCAAACCCATCCACGCTTACCGCTAATGCAAATAATATCATGGATAAAATCAGCACATTACTCCCTCCCAAACATTTTTGCCTTAACTACTATATGACTTAGATAGGGTATTGTGTTAGTCCGAAAAATGAATGCTTATGCCGGGCGGTCTTTCGAATCCTTTGCGTCGAAGCATTGGACGCGATAGAAAAAGGCTTCAGCTGTCCGAACCAGCTGAAACCCTTGATATTCTTAATATTTGGTTCCCATCCCTATTTTCTGCTATTCTATGAGCCCTATGGATTCCGGCCTCCAGCTACTCTTGTGATGCTATCTAAAGGGTTTTATCAGTCTGCGGAGAGATCTATGGTTTCCGTGTCAGACAGAATAAACTGCCGGGCAGCACCGCCCAAACGGGTAAGGACCAGCTCTTCCAGTTCCGCCAGGGCATTTTTCAGTTCCTCCATGCGGCTTCCGTCCACCAGTTCAATACAAAGGAATGCGTTGGTGGTCTTTTCCGTCAGCATGGTCCGCTGGGCCTCCCGCCAGTTGAAGCAGCGGCAGACGGCACCCGCATCGTCCGCGTAAATCACTTCTCCGGCTAAGGCCGGTTCTTCTGCCTCCGCCCCCAAAGGAAGAAAACTCTCCCCTCCCTGTGCCACAGTGAGCCGCAGACTGCCTGCGACCGCATCCAGGTCCTCGCCGCCGCAGGGGAGGCCATATTTCAGGGAAATGCAGTTGTACAAATCCACCAGCGGGTTAATTGTTCCCACCGGGTTCCCGTTGCTCACCCGTTTCAGCAATGCCTCAATGGAGGAACGGGCGCCTTTCTTTGTCTTGAATTTGCGATAGGCCTCCCGCCATTCGGCGACAACCGGGTTCTGGGCAAACTCCGGATGCTTCAGATGGCGCCGGCTTTCGGCCATGGCGTTTTCCAGCAGTATGGTGAAATCCTTTCCCGGGCCGGGGGAATTGTCAATGCCCCCCACGACCAGAATGCCCAGCCGGAATTTGGGAAAGAGGGTCTTAAAGGCCGGATCGATCCAGAATGTCTTTTTCATTGGTAAATGCCTCCTTGATGAATCTTAACAGTTCGTTTTCCCAGTAATACCAGCCCGCATATGGTTAAAAAGTAAGGATTAATGGTTTTCTTCATTTTGTTCCTCCTCATAAATGAATATTTCTTCAATGGGCATATGAAAATATCTTGCGATTTTAAATGCTAAAAGGATGGATGGGTTATATCGTCCATTTTCCAGGGATCCTATGGTCTGTCTGGATACTCCCAGCACGGCGGCCAAATCTTCTTGTCTGATTCCGCGCTGTTTGCGTATTTCTTCTAACCTGTTCTTCACACTCTTATCCCCCTATGGAAAGCATACTTTACATCAAAGATAGCCTCCCATTCATAGAATGTCAAGAATGTCACGGGGACAGGTCCCTTGACATTGGTCATCGCCACATCAATTCTTTCTTATGTCAAGGGACCTGTCCCCATGACAAAAAAAACTATGTGCGCGGTTCCGGCACCGGCACATAGTTTGGAGCAGGAAAGCTGCCCGGAGGGGGTAGAACCCCTGGTCAGAGCCTTCCTGCGTTTCGTTTCAAAAGTCCCTTATCGATAAAGGGTAAGCAGTACACCTGCCGCCACTGCGGTGCCGATGACACCGGCCACATTAGGCCCCATGGCATGCATCAATAAAAAGTTTCGCGGGTTTTCTTGTTGCCCCATTTTTTGTACCACTCTAGCCGCCATCGGTACCGCAGATACTCCCGCCGCTCCAATGAGCGGGTTCACTTTTTCCTTCACAAATAGATTCATCAGTTTGGCCAACAATACTCCACCGGCGGCCCCACCGGCAAAAGCAAAAGCGCCCAGCAGGAAAATGCCGATGGTTTTCCAATTCAGAAATGCTTCGGCAGTGGCTGTGGCACCAACCGTTGTGCCTAAAAAGATGGTGACAATATTAATTAAGGCATTTTGCACCGTATCGGATAATCTCTCGACCACTCCGCATTCCCGGAAAAGGTTACCCAGCATTAACATTCCAATCAACGGTGTCGCCGGAGGAAGTGTGAGAGAAACCAGAATGGTAGCAACAATGGGAAATAAAATTTTTGTGGTTTTGCTGACCGGTTTCAATTGTTTCATGACAATCTGCCGTTCTGCTTTGGTGGTGAACAGTTTGGCCACCGGGGGAATAATGATCGGCACCAAAGCCATATAGGAATAGGCTGCTACGGCAATGGGACCTAATAAATAGGGCGCCAGCCTGGTGGTAAGAAAGATTGCAGTTGGCCCGTCTGCTCCGCCGATAATGCCGATAGATGCGGCTTCCTTAGGTATGTATCCCAGGAAGAGGGCTCCCCAGAAGGTCAGGAAAACCCCTAACTGGGCCGCTGCGCCCAATAAGAGACTCTTGGGGTTGGCAATTAAGGGCCCGAAATCGGTCATAGCTCCGATCCCCAAAAAAATCAAAGGAGGAAAGATCCCCAGAACATCCCCTTGAAAGATATAGTAGAGCAACCCCCCGACTTCCTTTACAACAGGCAACCCATCCGGTCCCAGCTCCATTACCGGGGGTGCTGTAATCCCGGATATCGGGATATTCGCCAGCAGCATGCCGAATCCGATGGGTACCAGCAACAGGGGTTCAAATCCTTTTTTTATCGCCAGAAAAAGCAGCACGCATGCCACGCCTATCATTAAAACATTTCCCCATGTTAAATTAGCAAAACCAGTTGTTTCTATAAACTGGATAAGACTGTTGCTTAAATCCATACGATTCTTTCCCTCCCTTTAATCAAAACAGGCTTTTACATTATGATCTTAGTTCAGAGTAAACAGCAGGTCTCCCGTTTGAACGCTGTCCCTTTTTTTACAGGAATGGCAGTGATTGTTCCGCTGCCGGGAGACTCTATTTCATTGTCCATTTTTAAATTTTCTCAAGGCCTGTTTCCCTTTTCGATAAATCGCTGGCGTGTGGCAATAACGTCGTTTGTGCCAATAAATGACCAAACCGGCTGACTTCCGGAGGCCCGGCGAATCTCGGTAAATTTAAATTCTTCGGCAGTCTTTCCTGTCAAAGCACAGATGGATGCGGTAATCGCGGCAACAACCGCCGGTGAAATGCTATCCCGGGGTTTAATTTGATTGGTTACAGGCGCTTTCGCCGGACTGGGAGAAACGACTCCCGCCGGTTGCTTTCTTACCTGATGATCCTTTCCCGTTTTTTTTTCAATTGCAGCGTCTACTACGGTATTCAGGATTTTAATGAATATGGAAAGTATGATGAGGACGATGAATACTACTCCCATTCCAATAATTGTGGTTAACACTCCCTCAGACGTATACTCCATGACATGCATTGTTACCACCAGCCCTTTCGTTTCGCTCAGGGCACAAAAACGGCATGAAGCCATTGCCCTTAAGCTTATTTTATTGAAATATGTTGGGTTTACCGGCAAATACAAATCATTCTTTTGCCTTCGTATACAGTATACTTATATAAATGCTATAATTCCAATTTACATAAATTAATCGCATTATAACTTAAAGTTATAGCAATGTCATGGGACCTGTCCCCATGACATTCTGACATTCTCATACAAAACTTAAGGACCGGTTGCCCGGTCCCTTTCTATCATGCTTAACCTTTTCTGAAAAGAATCATCCAAAATCAGTAAATTGATTTAGAAGGGCTCCTATTACTAACCCATAGAAAATAAATGAGAATAATGCAACATAGTTCGTCACTATCAAATGCTGAAGAAAATTTAATCCCAGGGCCGGATATATCACCATAAATACAAAAAGTCCTACTCCTGAACTGACTGATACTGATTTAACATAAAGATAGTCTCTTCCTGTTAATTTTATCAAAATAGCAATAACTACCCCGTTATATCCTGCCATTATTATTGAAGTAATCACCCCAAAAAGTTGTGCAGACCAATAAGTCACCTGTGGAGTATTAAAAAACACATCTGCCATGTCCTTCCAATATGTCCTAGTCTTAATTCCCAGCAAGATAAGTACCAGCAGCAGTAAATTATGAATTATCCCGCCGATCATTCCAATTAACAAACCCGCTACATAAAAATCTTTTATTACAAATCTTGACAAAATATTCACTCCAACAAGTCAGTCTGGGAAACGATAATATTATTATTACCCAGTTAATTCAAATTATCCTATTCCCCTATCCTGGAGAGATTGCTCTCCCGGTTCCTCTTATTCCTCCGTCAGAATGTCATGGGGACAGGTCCCTTGACATAAGAAAAAATTGATGTGGAGATGACCAATGTCAAGGGACCTGTCCCCATGACATTGTCCTCCCTTGTCTTCCCCTCCCTGGCCATGCGGGCTTTTATTTCTTCTATATTTCCACACCTTTCCACCTCTGCTATCGCTAATCCAATAGCGCATCATGACTTTCTTTTCAGCTCCCTTACCTCATTCTGGAGCTGAATTATCTGTTGCTTTAACTCCGTTAATTGACTATTGTCAGGCTGATTACCATTGTTTTCCTCAGTTTTTACCTGCTTTAATAATTCCGTAGCCGCCACAGCTGCTAAAAAATCCCCTAAAGTAACAATCCATGCCGCCAAAACACCCAAGTTATCCGGATCTATCTTTTTAAATAACGACATACTCGTCTCCCCCTTTATAATAATATATTCAAGGAGAGAGTATGTTGCATGCGTAGAGTATCTGATTTCGTTCCCATAGCACGATTAATCCTCGGGTGGTTCCTCTGGTTCCTCATATCGTGCAATCACGGACCATCAGAAGAACTTCCATATTTTTGAAATATAAAGGAAGCAAAGCAAGATTTACCGCAGATCGTTTTAGCCTAAATTGGGGCAAACAAAAAAAAGGAACCTACCCGGTCCTCAAACTCATAAATTCTGATATAGCAAAAAAGGCCTTTAAGGCCTTGATATCATTGATGGTGCGGCGGAAGGGACTTGAACCCCCACAGCTGTTCACCACTAGAACCTGAATATGGTTTCCTTTGGCGCATTTCCAAAAATCCTTGTATTCCAATCATTGCCGGCTATTCTCTTAAAAAAACACGTCAAGTTTTGAAAATGAAACTAAAGATGCTGTTTTTCATTTTTTGAAAGATCATCAAATTGGGGCAATTTAGCTTTTTATCTAGCAGAATATATGACAGAATCAAACTTTGGTCGTATAAAAATTGAAAAAATCAGCAGAGCTTAGAAGTTTTTCAATTGATCACAAGCTTGTAAATATAAAGACCCCTTTTCTAATTTAACTGACATTTGTCTACCTCCGTCAGAGATATAAA
Organism: Candidatus Formimonas warabiya; assembly: GCF_002777255.1. GTDB lineage: Bacteria > Bacillota > Dehalobacteriia > Dehalobacteriales > Dehalobacteriaceae > Formimonas > Formimonas warabiya. The sequence continues at coordinate 1,333,470 of NZ_CP017634.1, forward strand.
TAAATTTAGACCTTTTTAAGACCTATCTCAGTAAGTTCTTTACCTAAATCTTAACAGCACCCGGTTTGAATCTCACATTTAATTTTGCAGCAAAATTAAATCCACCGTCATATCGTACATATCACATTACCCATTTCAGCGCACCCTATTTTTATTAATTACTTCCTCATTAATTTCCAGGCCAAACCCGGGCTTGTCATCTAATTCAATATAGCCCTTCTCAAATGATTTAATCGGCAAGGTGGTCAAATCCCATCGCAAGGGATTCCTTTGATCTTTAGACCAGTCACTTTGCATATATTCAAAAATAAAACAATCTGTAAAGGCTGCGGCCAAGTGTAAGGATACTGCCATACATACGGCAGAGGAGCTTCCCGTATGCACCAGGTAGGAGACATTATAGGCACTGGCTAAGCCGTGAATTTTCAAACACTCGGTTACTCCACCGGTCCGGCACGCATTCGGCTGAATAATATCTACCTTTCCTTTGACAATTAAGTCTTTGATTCCGTATCTTAGGAAATGGGCTTCACCACCTGCAATCGGAATATCCAAAGATTCCGACAATCTCCTGTATCCCTCATAATTATCAGGAGCAACAGGCTCTTCAAACCATCTGATGTGATATTTTTCCAATTCTTTACCCACCATTAAAGCGGTTTTGGTATCATAACCGCAGTTGACATCTACCATTAAAGTAATATCTTTTCCCACATGTTCTCTTACTGCCGCTACTGCCATAATGTCTGTTTTATATCCTTGGCCTATTTTAATTTTCATCGCGCTAAAACCTTGTTCCACAAACTTTTGAGCTGTAGCTAGCATAGTCTCCATGCCTCTAAACCTGATAGAAGAAGCATAGGCCCAAATTTTAGAATTGGCACACCCCCCTAATAATCGATACACGGGAAGGTTTAGGGCCTTGCCTTTAATATCCCAAAGAGCTATGTCGATACCGCTAAGCGCCTCAATATAAAAACCTTGGTAGTGCCCTCTGTTCATCATGGTTCCAAAAAGCAATTCCCAAATATACTCCGTATTCATAGGATCTTTTCCCATCAGCAAAGGCTTTACGTATTCTACGATATCCCGGGTTGCAGTGGGTGCCAGCCTGACCATGCATTCACCCCAGCCGGTAATGCCTTCATCTGTTTCAATTTTTACCAGCACGGTACGGTACTCTTTAAACACCACCTTCTCCAACTCATCGGCATAGGGAATACTGATCGGTGCCTTAATGGGATTTTCAATAGGTACAACTAGACTAAAGGCTTCAACATTTGTAATTTTCACCCAAAACCCTCCTCCGTTAATTAGCATACAGCATGCTGAGCCTGTATTTAGCATGCTGTATTATTTAAAAATCCTGCAAATTTTTTATTTTTTTCCTTTTTATTTATTTACACATCCATGTTGAGTCCATTCATCAATTTCTGGAAATAACCATCGCCATTCCCTGTCCGCCACCAATACATAAAGTGGCTAAACCATTTTTGGCATCTCGCCTGATGATTTCATATAGCAAAGTAACCAGAATTCTCGCCCCGCTGGCGCCGATGGGATGCCCCAAGGCAATGGCGCCACCGTTCACATTTACTTTTTCCATATCGAATCCCAATTCTCTTGAAACGGCAATGCTCTGGGCAGCAAAAGCTTCATTGGCCTCGATGAGATCAATTTGATCTATAGATAAACCGGCTTTTTTTAATGCTTTTGTAGCGGCCCCTATAGGCCCGACACCCATAAATGCGGGGTCCACCCCAACCCAACCATAGGATACGATAGTGGCTAAAGGTTTAATCCTCAATTCAATTGCCTTTTCTTCCGACATGATCACTAAAGCCGCCGCACCGTCATTGATTCCTGAAGAGTTGCCTGCCGTAACCGTCCCGTCCTTTTTAAAAGCAGGTTTCAGCTTTTTCATTGCTTCAAAGGTGGCATCACGTCGGGGAAATTCGTCGGTTTCAAAAACCAAAGGATCTTCATTACGTTGAGGAATCATTACCGGGACGATTTCATTTTTAAATTTTCCCTGATCAATGGCAGCCACCGCTTTTTGCTGACTAAAGGCCGCAAAACGATCCTGATCTTCCCGGGTAATCCCGTACCTTTCGGCCACATTTTCCGCAGTAACACCCATATGATAATCATTAAAAGCACACCAGAGACCATCCCGAATCATTTCATCAACAGTCTTATTGTCTCCCATCCGAAGTCCCCAGCGGGATTTTTCCAATAGGTACGGTGCTTGAGACATGCTTTCCATCCCACCGGCCACCACAATATCACAATCCCCTATGGCTATCGCCTGAACAGCTAATGCAACAGCTTTCAGGCCCGACCCGCAGACTTTATTCACGGTCCAGGCACCCGCCGTCTCAGGTATCCCTGCTTTAATCGCTGACTGTCGAGCCGGATTTTGACCCAAACCCGCTTGCAGCACATTACCCATAATCACTTCGTCTATTTGTTCCGGACTCAAGCCTGCTTTAGAAATAGCTCCGTTAATAGCAATGGCTCCGAGATTAGTCGCTTTAATATCTTTCAGTGCCCCGCCAAATTTTCCGATGGCAGTACGAACTGCACCGGCAATCACTATATTCGCCATCCTTGTTCCCCCCATCAATTTCTCCTATAAGGCTTTTAATCTCGCTTGTGCAACTATTAGATCTTACCTAAGGACTTATATACCGTTAAAGTCCGGTTTCCTTTTGGACAAGAATGCTTCCATGCCTTCTTTTTGTTCCTCAGTGGAAAAACACAAAGCAAAGGAATCGGCCTCTAAATCCAAAGCTCTTTCCAAATCCATGCTTTGTCCTCTTTGAACCGCCGATTTGGTCAAACAAACTGCCATATTTCCCTTTTCACTGATGATCTTTGCCAACTCCATGGCTCTTTCCAACAGTTGGTCACCAGGAACAACATAGTTGACCAACCCCATGCTTAAAGCTTCATCACTGCCGACTACCCGGCCGGTAAGAAGCATTTCACTGGCTCTGCCTATGCCGATCAACCGAGGGAGTCTTTGTGTCCCGCCAAAACCCGGCGTAATTCCCAAGCCAACTTCAGGTTGAGCAAACTTCGCCTTTTCCGCGGCAATCCGAAAATCACATGTCAGGGCAATCTCACACCCACCCCCAAAGGCAAGGCCATTGACGGCAGCAATTACCGGTTGGGGCATGGATGCTATTTTTCTAGTCACCCCAAGGCCCAGTTCGGCAAATTCTCTGGCCTCTAAGGGTCTCATGTGCGCCATTTCCCCAATATCCGCCCCGGCAATAAATGCCTTTTCTCCTGATCCGGTGATGATCACCGCCTTGACATGTCGTTTTTTTGCGATACTGTCGAAAGCATTATTCAACTCTTCGAGAGTAGCCCTATTCACGGCATTAAGAGACTTCTCACGGTTAATTGTAATTAATGCTGTACTTTCGCTGAAAACAACCGATATATTTTTGTAGTCCAAAATCTTGCACCCCATCGCTTCTAATATTGATAGAATCCCCGGCCTGTCTTTCGCCCCAAATATCCGGCCTTTACATATTTGCGGAGTAGGGGGCATGGTCGATATTTAGGATCACCGAATCCCTGGAATAAGGTCTCCATAATCGCAAGACAGGTATCTAAGCCGATCAAATCCGCTAATGCCAATGGTCCCATGGGATGGTTTGCGCCCAGCTTCATAATCTCATCAACGGCTTCCGGTTTTGCCACCCCCTCGTTGACGATATAAATCGTTTCATTGATGAGGGGAATCAGAATCCGGTTCAGCACAAACCCTGGAAAATCATTGACCTCAACCGCGGTTTTTTCGATGCTCACACAAAATTCTTTAATCGCGCGAGTGACTTCATCCGTTGTAGCCAGCCCTCTGATTACTTCAACCAACTTCATTACCGGAGCCGGATTCATAAAATGCATACCAATAAATTTATCCGGTCGCTTTGTAAAAGCTGCTAATTCGGTAATAGGAAAAGAAGATGTATTGCTGGCAAAAATTGTTTTAGGATCGCAAATATGCTCCAGCGACTTAAATAAAAGTCCTTTGATCTCTTTGTTTTCGACAATAGCTTCAATAACAATATCCATACCGGAAGCATCCGCCAAGTCAGTTGAGCCGGTAATTCGTCTCATTATTGCTGTCTTGTATTCTTCTGTTATTTTACCTTTGGTCAACATCTTCCCCAGATTTTGATCAATAGAATTAATTCCTTTGACAACCAACTGCTCATCGATGTCATTTAGACACACCTGATAACCGGCTTGAGCAATCACCTGAGCAATCCCGGATCCCATCTGGCCGGCACCAATAATCATTATATTTTTAAAATCCACTGTATGGTCCCTCCTCACCTTTTGATAAATTAGTACCCGGAATATTATTTTCTCCATATGGTCTGATTAAAGTGTTCTTATCCACGGATGGTCCTAGGTAAAATCATTTGGTGGATTGGGGTAATGGATTTAGGATTTTGGTAACAAGCACTGACGAAAGCGGAGAAATACTTTCTCAAATCCGGCAAAGAAACAATTTCGTCCACAAAACCATGTTGGGCGCAATAGATCGGTCGGGACTTGTCCACATAATCTTTTACCATTTCATTCATTTTTTCAATTACGGGCTCCAGGCGTTTTCCTGCTTCCTGTTCTTTCACCAGCCTTCTGGCATATGACGCTACGGCAGCCGTCTCGCCATGCATCACATAAATCTCCGTAAGCGGTGTCCCAAGAGTAAAGGCGTTGTTTTCGTTGGCCTGAGGCCCACCCATGATGTAGTGAGCAGCTGCAGTTCCTTTTCTCAGAACCAGACACATCATGGGCACATCTGTTTTCTCAATGGAATAAATCAGACTCTGGCCTAAGCCTAAGAGATCCGCCTTTTCCGCAATGTCACCCACATCAATACCTGTCGTATCCTGCACCCATATCATGGGCAGATTGTCCCGTCCGCAGAAAGTCACGAATTCACTTTGTTTGATTAAGCCTTGGCGATAGTGCTTGCCGCCTACGCCAACTGAGCCAGCGGGCGCGTATTCCGGATAATTTTTTAAAACCCCCTGTTTATTGCCAATCAATCCTACTGGAAAACCGTTAATTTTGCCAATCCCCGTAAAAACTTCAGGACCGTAATCACTGCGATATTCCATAAATTCGCTATTATCAAGGATTCTCGCTAATACTTGATAAACATCATAGGGACGTTTCTGGACCATAGGCACAATATAGTTTAATTCTTCTGGTGGATACTTAGGTTCTGCCGGCGCTGCTACTTGGAAAAATTTAGGGTCATATTGGGGGATTCCCTCCATGTACTTTTTAATACCATCCAGAACCCCTTCTTCCGTGTCGTGAACTTCCCGAAAATATCCGGTTTCATCAAAATGGATTTCCGCACGTCCAGGTGCTTTTTCATGAAAAGCCTTCGTGGCTTCAATAATTTGCTGGACACCTTCTAAATCAAAGTATCCTTTGGGGTTCATGCCGCCTACAATGCCAGCACCGCCTACAGCAATATTGGCATCCTTATGGGCAAGAAGGATGGTGGGGCTGATTCCATGATAGCCGCCGCCGGCAGGATTCGTGCCATAAATAGCGTTTAAAATGGGGACTCCCAACATATTTAATTCCGCATGCCGATAAAAAGTTGTTCCGTTACCCCGGCGATCCGGATACACCTTTTCTTGTTCCATTAATTTTACGCCGCTGCAATTAAGCAGCCAAACCAGGGGTATATTCAGTCTCTTTGCTAAGTCCGTGACCCTGAGAATGTTTTCTGCCTGCCCGGCGATCCAGGCGCCGGCCATGATTTTATTATCAAAAGCAATAATTACCGCCCATTTACCCCTGATTTGACCCAATCCGTCAATCACCCCGGTGCAGCCTTCCTGGTTGGAAGCCGGATTATACAGGGTATGGAGAGGGCACCAGGTCCCCGGATCGGCTAAGTATTCTAATCGTTCATAAGCAGTCATTTGCCCTTTTTGATGAATCAACTGCGCCGGCAATCCGGAATTTTTTACCGAAGCAACTGCGCCTGCAATAGCTTTCTCCTCTTCTTTAATTAAATCAGCATTCTCTTTGAAACGATTAAGATTGGATTCTCCTAATGGTTTTCCTATGCCTGGCATTTCTGCAAAATAAGATTTTAACGAAGGTTGTTCCCTGAACATGCCACACCCTCTTTCTCTTTTGTCCGTTATGAACTTTTAACTGAATATTTTTAAATGCAGATAAATAAATTTAGATATATTCATGTTTACTCAATAGCTAATAATACGGTCCCCTGAGGTACTGCATCTCCTTCCGATACATTAATTTCCATGACTTTTCCAGAATTTTGGGAGCATACAGGAATTTCCATTTTCATGGATTCAATAATAATGACCTCTTGGTCATTTTTAACACAATCACCTTGAGATACATTGATTTTGACAACTTTTCCAGGCATCGGACTAACTACTTTTTTCATAAAAGAACCTCCTGTTTTTATAGCCTCACGGTATTCACCAAAAAATTCCCAACACGATTTTCTTAAGTAAATATGACTAGGAGCCTGTTTTCATCACTATTGGAAAAGCCCATTCGTTTACTAAATGCAATTAAGTGGTAGGATATAATGCAGTTACGTTCTCCAGATCGGGTTCCAACTGACTCCTAGTTCGCGTCAGAATCTTATAGGATTAGCTTTTTGCTGGACTCTCCTGGGACATAGGATCATCTTTTTTTCTTTGTCTATCTTTTAGCATATTCCATATGGATACAGCAACCATTGCGAGTATCATTATGGTTAGAACCGCTGAAGCAGGCCGAGTAATAAATATGGATAAATTACCGTCGGACAGCATGAGACTTCGGCGTAAATTCGTCTCGATCATCCCTCCTAAAATAAACCCAAGAATTAACGAAGCTAAGGAGAAGTCAAGTTTTTTCATAAAGTATGCAAGAATACCCACAACTAGGGATAAATAGACATCGAATATTAAATTGCGGTCTGTGTACGATCCGACAATAGAAAATGTCAAGATAGTGATAATTAGAGCGTAGTTAGGAACAGACAACGCCCGGGACCAAATTGGTGTCGTAAGGCGCCCCAAAAAATACATAATAATCACCGCTAAAATAAAACCGGCAAACAAACCGTATACCAGTTCTGGAGTCTTGCCGAAAATCTGCGGACCTGGCTGGATTCCATGGATGATAAATGCACCCATAATAATCCCGGTAGTGGGGGAGCCTGGGATACCTAAACCAAGCAGGGGGATAAGCGCTCCGCCAACTGTGGCATTGTTCGCAGATTCCGGAGCCGCAATCCCTTCCGGTGCACCAGTGCCAAAAAGTTTCGGAGTTTTAGATGTTTTCTTTGCAAGACTATAACTGAACCATGATGCCGGCCCTGCTCCCAGGCCGGGAATGATTCCGGTGATTACGCCAATCAACGATCCAAATGTAATAGGCCTTTTAACCTTAAGAATATCCTGTAGTTTTAAATCCATCTTAAAACCAATGGACTGTCCTACGTAACGTTTATTAACCCCATCTGTAATCATTTGGATAACCTCGGAAATCGCAAAAAGCCCGATTAAAATGGGTACAAGGGGCAACCCTTCGAGAAGTTCCATCCTGCCAAAGGTAAATCGGGGCACCCCGGTTAAGGAATCTATCCCTACCACAGTAAAAAGCAGACCAAGGAATACCGAAAGAGTGCTACGCATCACATCCTTCGATGAAAGCGCCACGACAGCGGCTAATCCTAATATGCCAATCAAACAATATTCAGGTGCCCCAAGTTTTACTGCTGCATTGGCCAACGGGGCAGAAAAAGCGATTAGAGCAACCCCTCCTGTGAGTCCACCCACAGTACTGGCAGTTAAAGAGTATCCGATCGCCTTTGCAGGGAATCCTTTCCGAGCCATGGAATTACCATCAAGTACTGTAGCCACTGCCGCAGGGGTACCAGGAATTCCCAATGTAATTGCGGAGATGGAACCACCATATTCTGCTCCCTGATACACAGCAATTAATAGAAGGATCGCTGTAACAGTAGGCAGCTCGTAAGTAAATGGAAGCATTAAAGCTACACCTATTGCAGCGCCCAACCCGGGAAGCGCTCCGACAAACAGTCCGACTAGCGTGCCCACGCATAAAATAAATAGATTCAAGGGTTCAAAACAGTGTATTATTGAAGATACTACCAAATCCAATTATCTCACCCCTGTTATGTAAATTTTAACCATGCTAAAAATTCACCATAATCAAAACACCAAAAACATAATAGATAAAGATTGTGACTCCCCCTGCTAGTGCCAGCCCAATAAGTAGCACTCTAACCTTTTTAAGTTCCTGTTGCTTATAAAAAGCATACAAAGCCATAATGTAGATAAACAACCAAACAAAATATAGCCTATGGGCTAAGGACCAGGCGATAAAAAACGCAATAGTCAGTCCAATGGTGGCAAAAACCTGTTTCTTATTATCGATGGAAACTATTTCATTTTTGGCCTTAATCGTTCTCACTAAAATAATTAAACCGAATACAATGACTAATACTGCCAACGTATTGGGGAAAAATGTAGGACCTAAATTTTCGCCGTTATTTCTAATACCTAAGGATTGCCACAGTGTACCTACTCCCAGAAGAGTAAATAACAGTGATAATACAATAGACCCCATTCGATAGCCCATTTATTTAACCTCCTAAAAAGGGGGGGAAAGCCCCCTTTTGTATTAAGCAAAATTATTTTGCTTGCTCGCTTGCTGCTTTCTGAGCATCTGCAAACTCCTTATTAACAGCAGTTAAAAAGTCTGCGGCCGGTAAATAAGCATCTAACTGCTGTTCGTTTTCCATATACTTGAGCCATTCGGGGTCCTGTAAGGCCTTTTGGAAGGCATCCTGTAATATTTGGATCCGGTCTTCGGGAATACCAGGTAATGCGATTATCCCCCGCCAAAGAATAGATTCCATATCGTACCCTTTTTCCTTTAATGTGGGCAGATCAGGCTGGTTGGCGTTTTTACTGCTGTTCGCAGTAGCCAAAAAGCGCAATTTCCCCGCCTCCATTTGAGCCGTAACATTGCTGCTTGTACACCACGCAGCGTCAACATTTGCTCCCAATACGGCCACCGTCGCTTCATTTCCCCCATCAAACGGGATATACTTATAATCTATGGCAGCTGCCTTTTTAAACAAATCAGAACATACGCTCGCCTGAGAAAAGGCTCCGACGCCCCCGACATTCAGCTTGCCAGGGTTACTTTTGGCGTAAGCTACAAGATCATCAATAGTTTTGAAAGGACTATTGGCTGGAACAACCAAAACCTCCGGGTCGGCATTAATCCGAACAAGGAAGGATATATCCTCAACCTTAAACGGGATTTCCCCTGAAGCCAAGGCATAAACCAGCGAGGATGAATGACTGGCAATAGTATATCCGTCTTTGGCTTGTGACTGCAAATAGGAAAGAGCAATACCACCACTACCTCCGGGCTTGTTAACATATACAAAATTTTGACCAAGATTTTTTTCGACTGCTTTACCTAGAGTCCGGGCAAATGTGTCTGCCCCGGAACCAGGATCAAAAGGAATAACCCAAGTAATAGGTTTTGATGGAAAATCATCTGCAGGTTCACTATTTGCTTCTGAACTTGCGTTTGTGCCATCAGTCGAACCTGCCCCTTGTGATGAACATCCTGCCAGTACCAGTAGTAATCCAAGAAGTAAAGCCAATAAAATACTTGTAACAGGCTTTTTTCTTACATTCATTCTGTAATTACCTCCTAAGATTTTTTCTTTTTGGTCTGCTAAAATTCTGGTATTGCATGCCGATTTTACATCTTGGTTTTCCGCAATCACTCCCTTACCGCCATCTTAGACTCTCATTACTTTATAATAATTCTTGAGTCTACTACTTTAATACCCTGGCCGTTTGCGTTAACCATCACCGGATTAAGATCCATCTCGGCAATTTCCGGCACATAAGAACCTATGGCGGCGATCCGCTGAATAAGGTCTTCCAGAGACTGGGTATCAGCCCTCTCTTGCCCGCGATAACCATTCAACAGTGATGACACCTTGAGTTCCCGCCACATCTGTGCGCCTTCGTCAGGACGCAGCGGCAACACACGCATCGACACATCTTTTAACAGCTCAACCAGGATACCTCCGGACCCAAGTACAAGCACGGGACCAAACACGGCATCCTGTTTTAGTCCACAGATCATTTCCTGCATAGGCTTGGGCTCCATTGCTTGAATTAATACGCCGTTGATACAGGCGGTTGGACAGGCATGAAGCACAGAGGCGATGATCTCCTGATAGGCTCGTATTACATCCTCTTCGCATTGTAAACCAACCCTAACTCCATCCACTTCGGTTTTGTGGACGATATCAGCGGAATCAATCTTCATGACAACCGGAAAACCGATGGCCCCAGCTTTGGTCACTGCCTCATTTTGATCCCTGGCGACCATCATCTTAGGAGAAGGAATTCCAAATAAATGGATCATCCGGAAAGCATCCTCCTGGGTCAGGCACTTGTACCCGGCTTTGCGGGCATTGGCAAGGATCGTTCCAGCTTCCTTCAAAACTGCCTCCGGGGGCGGCGTGACCACCGGTGAGGTGTCTGCAGGCTTGCGCCGCATCCAATGATAGACTCTTGCCAACACTTTAACTGCCTCTCCTATTGATTGAAAGCAGGGAAGCTGTGCCTGGTGAACAGCCTCTAAAATGCGGACCCGCAATTCCTCAATTTCTTTGTCAGGATTGCCGTACAACGCAACATATACGGGTTTGTCCCCTTTGCCAACAGCCAGAATTGCCTGGCATAAACCATTGGCGATATCTTTTCGGTTTTCGTAATTAATAAAAGGCAGCAGGTTAAAATGAAGGATCAAGCCCCCTACTTCCGGAGACTGGATTAGTTCATTAACAACCAGGCCGATAGCCTCACCGCCGCTTTTATTAAGAGCGCTAACCGGTGTATCTGTCGGATTCCCCACCGTAGACCCTGCCGGCATTTTAATGGCCGACATTCTCTCCTTAGAATCCTGTGATAGAGAAGCAAGGGTAAGTCCTCGCTCCGCCAATAAGTCCGTTGCCAGAACGGTATTGCCTCCCCCGTTCCCAACAAATGCAATACCCCTGCTCATAGGGCGGGGAACAAAACCTTGCAGTGCGGTCAAGGTAGCCAAGAGTTCTTCCACACTTTCCACATTTATTCCACCCGCTTGGGAAATCGCACTCTGCCAAATAGCGTTCTCCCCTGCCAGAGAATTCGTATGAGATGCTGCCGACTTAGACCCGAGGGAGGTTCGTCCTCCTTTTAAAACCACCACAGGTTTTGTCCGGCAAACATCGTTTAACACATGAATAAACTCTTGACCCCTGCGCAGGCCCTCTAAGTAAAAACCGATGACATCCGTGTCTGGATCTTGGCCAAAATATTTTAAGAAATCCACAGGATCTAAGTCCAGGCAATTCCCTATGGAAATTAACTTGTTTAAATACAGGCCCCGCGTTTTGGCGCTGGACAACATATCAATACTTAGTCCCCCGCTTTGTGAGGCAATGGAGATTTTACCAACTGATTTTTCCGCTCCGGCTACAAAGTTGAGCTTACCGGGAGCAGAATAAATTCCCATACAATTGGGACCTACCAATCTGGTAGTACCCGCAGTTGCACTTAATAGTTCATTTTCCCGCCTATGCCCTTCCTGGCCGGACTCACCGAAACCACTCGTTAAAATTTGAGCAACCGGTATCCCCTTCTCCATGCAATCTGAGGCGACCTGAACAACCTCCTGCGCCGGAACCGCAATGATGCAAAAATCAATATCTCCCCCGATATTACGCAATGACGAAAAGCCCGGTACTCCGTTTGATTCCTCCCCTCTGGGATTAACAGCATATAAACTACCCTGAAATCCAAACTCTTTTATTAACTTCAGATTGCGGTACGCAAGACTTCGAGGATTGCTACTGGCACCTACAACCGCTACAGATTTAGGATAGAACAGCTTATCTAGGGCAATTTTTAAATCGATGATTTTAATCACTCACCTTTCACCAAAGCTTGCCAACACTTATGACTATTGGCCAGAGCTTCATTTAGGTTGTTAAACTTCAAGGATGACTGCTACGTCTCCCGCTGTTAACCGTTCTCCATGTTTCACCAATATCTCCTTAACAACCCCATTCTCAGGTGCCATTAGAGGCACGAGCATTTTCATCGACTCCACTTCCAAAAGGGTATCGTCTTCATTTACCTGATCTCCCACCTGACAAAAAGTCTCGGAAACTAATCCCGTAATCTCCGCTCTCACTTCCAAAATTGCCATGTTTAGCTCCTCCTGTAATTGTAAAAAATATCACGATATTTTTGCTATTAATAGCTTGTGGGCCAATTACGCAGCAGGTGTTCGCCCACTCCCTTGTTTTTTCCCTTTCTATAAATTTCCAGTGTCCGAATCAAGACAGGCCTCGTTTCTCTGGGATCAATGATGTTATGGCCTTCATAATAAGCTGCCAGTTCGTAAGCAGAAGTACCTCTTGCAATTTCATCTCTTAATTGTTTAAACCGTTCAGGGTCATCTTCTTCCCTAATTCCGTGTAAAATATTAACCCCAACGCTGGGATCCATAAAACTCAATTCTGCACTGGGCCATAGAATAACTTCATGTGAATTCTGTCCGCCGCCCATATTCAAGTAAGCTTGGCCGTAGTCTTTCCTCATGATCACAACCATCTTGGGCACAGTAACCAGGGAAATGGCATTACACCAATTCATAATCTTTCCTGGCGCACCTTGTCTTTCCCCGGCGATACCGATCAGGAAGCCGGGCTGGTCGACCATAAAGACCAGGGGAATATTGTAGGAGTCACATTGCACGAGGAAGCTGGTAGCCTTTCTCATGGCATCGGTATCAATAGAGCCGGCCAAAAATTGGGGATTATTAGCAATAATGCCAATGCTCTTGCCATCTAAACGAGCAAAAGCGGTCACAATGGATTTCCCGAATCTGGGTTTTAATTCAAACAGACTATTTTTGTCTACAATACACTTGATGATGTTCCGTACATCATATACGGCATTTCTGGATTCCGGTAATATGTCCAAGATTTTTTCCGCATCTTCGCCGGAACCTTCAGGTACCGGATATTCCGGGGGTGCCTCGTTGGCATGACCGGGCAGGTAACCTAAGTATTTTTTAATAACATCAATAGCCTCTTCATCCGTGTCTACGGCGATATCTACCAATCCGGTGGTCTCGGTATGTAATCTCCACCCGCCAAGTTCTTCAGGGTCAACGGGCTGATTGATGGCAATAGACGTTACCCGGCTGCTGGCCACGGCCATGGTCGCTCCTTTACGCATCACGGCAAAATCCGAAAGAGCAGTATACCATGTAGATGACCCATAACAAGGTCCTAATAAGGCAGACACCCAGGGGCTTTCCCGCAATCGCCGATACTCATAGGGATCCTGCGCCATGGTGGCCCGTCCCTGAGATCCCATGCGGTCCGGCATCCGGGAACCTGTTGATTCGCCCAGTAAAATTAAGGGAATACCACGTTCAGCCGCTACTTTTTTCATGTGTTTCATTTTCTTCAAATTAGTCGTGCTGCTGGATGCGCCAAGGACAGTAAAATCGTTAACGACGAAGGCTACTTCCCGGCCGTTGACCTTCCCGTATCCTGCTATTTTCCCGTCACAGGGACTCTTCTCGCGCAATTCGGGGCGAATCGATGTGGCAAAAAGCCCCGACTCCAAAAAAGTGCCCTGATCCAGAAGATAATCTATTCTTTCTCTGGCATTCATAATACCTTGCTCACTGCGCTTAGCAAGCTTTTCAGGTCCACCCATGCCTAACGCCTTTTGTTTTCTTTTTTCAAAATCTTCTAGGATTTCTTTATGACTCATGATAAAATTTCTCCTTTCTATATTTTAAGACGCCGTCTTACTTCGTTTCTATTATAGTACTTAATGCTAATAGATTCAATCATTCTTTCTTATATATTTCTGAAAAAAACAATAGCTTGTTAAATGTTATTTTAAAACAAAGGGAATAAACTACTTATAACCATACAGAAATTTAATCTTTTCCCGTAAAAATGAAAAAAGGCAGTCAATGACTACCTTTCTCATACTTTTTATGGAATTTTGATAAACGTTCAGATTACATGCCGGAAGAGCGTTATCCCGGTATCGCTCTGTCCCCCTACCTGGATTCTATCGGGACACTAGCTTGAATGTAGATGCTCACCAGGGATCCACACCATAGTCCGTGAAATTTCTTTTGCTGTCTTCGATATTAACGGGCCCCATTCACGGGCTTTTTCAGCTGTAAAACGATGAACTGGTCCCGAGAGTCCAATAGAGCCTACTAGTTCACCACTTATCGAAAATAAGGGAGCCGCAACCGATACCGAATCGTAAACTCGTTCACCAAGGCTAACAGCAAACCCATCTTCTCTAATTCGTTGTAGCTCTTCCCTAAATTGATTTTTGTCCGTAATCGTTGTGTCTGTTAAACTCGGCAGGCTCTGTTCAGAAATAACTTGATCGAATAACCTCTGTTCAGCAAACGCCAGGATTACTTTACCATTTGCACCAGCATGCAGAGGCAACAGTTTTCCTAACTCTACTGACATTCGTATCTCACTATTACTCTCAACTTGAGCCAGATACATCCGCTTTAGGCCAACTAGCACCGTAAGGGTAGCTGTTTCACCCGTTTGATTTCGAAAGGATTCTAAGTACGAGCGTACTATATCCTGAATCTTTAATCGGTTTAGAAGGCTGCCTCCCCATCTCAAAACTTTAGTCCCCAGTGAATACTGTTGTGTTTTCTGATCATAATATAAAACGCCTGCATCCAATAAAGAAATTACGATTCGATGAATGGTACTCTTCGGAAATTCCAGCATCGTATTAAGGTCAGCCAGACTTAGGTTGGAATCCTCACCCGTGAAACAATCCAAGACATCGACAGCCTGTTGTATAATGGAAATTCTTTTTGTTGTCAATTAACACATCCCTCATTTCAGAAGTACACTTTTCCAGTGTCAAGTTTGGTTTAAGCATTGCATAGATGATATTACCTAAATTATAACATATTACTATTTAAAGGGAAACAAGTCATGTTTAGGCAAAATAAGGCTTATAAATAACCGAAGAATTTGCCTCAATTACATGGTCTTGTTCAATGATCCCTTTCTTATGAATTGTACCCAATCTTGAGGCAGTGATATTTTGAGTTTTGCTGCTAAATCAGCAAGCCTTTGCAAAGTGCCTCGGGATAATGACACCCCTTCCTTAATTTGACCTTCTCTTTTTAATGCTTCAATCTCACCCGGTAGATAAACCTCTCTGAATCCTTCTGCCAATGGGGAATTTTTGATTTCACGATAGATGTGATCCAGAGTCCTAATATAGTTGTCTCTTCCGGCAAAAGCTTCCGGGTTAATGGCCAAAAAAGTATGGGAAACCTTTTGCGGTCGAGAATAATCATAAATATTTGTTACGTTGGTATCCCATTCGCTACCGCTTAATGCACCTGTGAGCAGCGCCACCCATAAAGAAATACCATATCCTTTATGACCGGCCATGGGTAAAAGAATCCCTTTTAATGCCTCCTCAGGATCTACCGTAGGCTTTCCTTCTTCCGTCAAAGCCCAATTCTGAGGAATCTTCTCATTTTTGTGAGCGGCTTCTCGTATTTTACCGGCTGCAACCACACTATTTGCTATATCAAAAATTACGCAAGGAGCCTTTTTACCCCTTGGGAAAGCAAAGGACCAAGGATTATTTCCCAATAACGCCTTTTTGCCGCCCCAGGGAGCCAAGCGCGGCGAAGCATTCGTACAGCAAAATCCTATTAAGCCTTCCCTGGCAATTTGTTCTGTAAAATAACCTGCTCTGCCAAAATGCCCGCTATTTTTTACTACTACAGCTCCGACGCCGTTTTGCTTTGCTTTCTGTGCCGCTAATTTTGCTGACTTATAAGCAGCCACCTGACCTAACCCATCATTTGCATCTAAATAAATACTGGCACTGTTTTCTTTTAAAACCGTTAATGTCGTCGGAACCTTCGTAACCCCTAACTCTATTCTATCTAAATAAGCCGGCAGCCTATCCACACCGTGAGTCGTAATACCTGCTAAATCAGCCTCTATTAAACAATCGGTAAATATCTCCCCATCTTCTTCAGGGATTCCTGAAATTAAACAGCACTTTAAAACTAATTGCCGCAAGCTATCTAAAGCCACATTTTGCTGATCCATTGACTTTAACTCTCCCACTTTGACATTCCTTGATATCATTAATATATCTAAGTAGGGCCCCTCCTTTTAGGGGAACCCTATCTTTAACCCCATCGTTACACAGTGGGCTGAATCTTGGTGTTTGCGTTTTCTATTTGCTCTAACACCTCAGCTCTCACCATCTTGCCGGAAGCAACCTTCAGCATGTCGTCGTACAGCCGGGCAGCGGCCTCGGTCATGCTCTCCTCGCCGCGCAATACCTTTTCCACAGAAAGATCGATATTATCGGCGAAATAAACCACTGTTTTAGGATTAGCAGTGATTTTAATACAGGGAAGAACCGGATGGCCGATACTGTTGCCCACACCGGTGGTAAAGACACACAGTTGGCATCCCGCAGCTGCCAAACCAGTTAAGGATTCGCAAGCCGGAGCCGGAGTATCCATGATATAGAGACCGGGGACTGACGGCGCAGCCGCATAGTCTAAAACATCCATGATCGTCTTAGTACCGGCCTTCACCATACCGCCCAAGGACTTTTCTTCCAAGGTAGTGATCCCGCCACGGATATTATCCGGCACGGGATTGGCTCCCCTAATATCTACGCCTCGGCGTTTTGCTTCCGCTTCCACATTGTTGATTACGTCCAATATCTTTTTTGCAACCTTCGGATTTACGGCCCGAGCAGCTAAAATATGTTCCGCGCCCAGCAATTCCGACACCTCGGAAATTAAAACTGTGCCGCCGGCTTCAATCACTTGGTCAGCAACCATGCCTAAAATGGGGTTGGCAGCCAGGCCAGAAGTCGTATCGGTACCACCGCATTCTACGGCCAGCATCAAAGAGCTCAGATCGCATTCCTCTCTCACCTGCTGGGAGGCATCAATCAGCATTTCCGCGGCAATCCTCGCCCCGGCACAAGCAGTATTTAGGGAGCCGCCGCATTCCTGAACAGTGACAGTTCTTACCGGCTTACCGCAGGCGGCAATAGCACCGGCGAGCAGCCCGGCCGAAGTCGGCTCCAGACTTACCACCAGCACTGCGGCCAGATTGGGGTTTTTCCCCAATCCAATAATGGTCCTTTGGGTTTGCACATTATCCTGGCCGAATTGCCCTCGACCAGCAATCATGGTAATGGGCAGCGCACGTGGTGCCAATTTGCATATAGAGCGTACCACGGGATTAATATTATCCATCGCTGCCAGGACTGCAACCTCATTTCTGACACCGACACTTCCATCACTTCGCCGGTAACCCATAAACGTTTTACGCAAAGAATTGATCATAGCCTATCCCCCCTGCCTCTCTGGCTTTCCACATTATGTACATGCACATAACCGCCTGTTTTGATGTCCTCGGTGGCAATCCCTATCACTTCACCGTATTTGACAATTGGTTGACCTTTGCAAATAGTAGCAAGCGCGAATTTATGCCCCAAAGAAATATCGCGTGCCACTTTCACCCGCTGGATTTCGTCATCTACCATTATTACGGACACTTCTTGTCCCGAAACCAGGTCAACCACAGCGGTAGCGACATTGTCCTTTTCATTCAGCACTATAGCTTCCATACTAATCTCCTTTTTTTAGTTATTTTTTTTATTCCCTTCTTATCAACTCTGTATCATAGATGTGATTGCGCAGAAATAGATAACTCATGAAAAATACTCATCCTTTCATGGATCAATCTTTATCTCCTGAAGCAACGATGTTATATAGCTACTATAATTTTTAGCCAGCATGGACCATTCGCTGTTATTTCTTCCGTAGGATTCGTCTTCATAAATAAGCTTTATCAACCGGTTACCCGCAGAAAGAATATGTTTTCTTGTGTATTTTTCAGCTTTTACTACTTCTCCCTGACGAACCATTTCAAAAATCTGCTCATGTTCCATGACTGATATTTTGGAGTGTTGTTTATTGGTTAGAGAAGAATACCGCATTAACATGCTTTTTGACCTAAGGGGCTCTATCAAATTTCTTAGACGTTCGCTTTCACTGCCTTTTAATAACAAGTCATGAAAATGCATATTACTTTCCACCAGCTGGTTTATATCTTGTGCCTCTTCTGCCTTCCGAGATATGTCTAACTGTTCCATCATGTAGTACAAATAATCCTTACGGCGCTCATTACCAGCACATATAGCTGCGGCTATTCCCTCCAGCGAGGAGCGCAAAACATAAATTTCAGCAATATCCTGTAAAGTAGGACTAAATACCGAAACCCCTTTATTATGCTCGTTACTGAGTAAACCTTCTTTTATCAGCTGCTTCAGCGCTTCTCTTATAGGAGTACGGCTGATTCCTAATTGATCTGCCAGTTCCTTGTCTGTCAAGCGTTTTCCAGGTTGGTATCGTCCTGTCATAATATCTTTCTTAATTTGAAGATAGGCACTGTTATATAATGGTTCAGTCTTTTTATTTATGGGCATAATGAATACTCCTAACAATTATATATTATTTAATTATTCATATACAATTTAATAGATTGTATACAATATTTATAAGATAAATTTGCCTTTATGTCAATGATAAATTTGGTATTTTATTTCTTGTCATCCGTAAGCAAAAAATTTGAAAGACTTTTCTTATTTTTTGGATTTGTTTTCATCTTTCATGCGCCTCCTAATTTCAAGGGCGCTAGACTAATCCGCTAGATTTTAGCAAAAATATCGTGCGTATAAAAAAGGATCCCAGCTTTTCAAGATCGCCGGAACCCTTGATATTATTAAATTTTTGGTGCGGCGGAAGGGACTTGAACCCCTACGGCTGTTCACCACTAGAACCTGTTTTGAATATTCCCCCAAGCCCTCGTATTCCAAGCATTTCCGGCTATTTTCTTTAAAAAAGCACGTCATAAATGCTACTAGATACTCCAAAAAAACCTTGAGAGCGAACCTCATTGCTTGTGACGGACTTTGCATAAATTTTATATTAGTCTTTTGTTAGCGCATCTGAAAATAGAATAGATAAGTAATCACGCATTCCATTCAATACACGATTAACGGAAATAAATTCGCCCTCAATCTTGTAAAATATGAGATAAACACCACATACAAGATAGCGGTAATCTGTTTTAATATTGATCTTAGAGCTTAAAGAAGCTCCCATATTAGGGAAATCCGCTAACTTTTCTATCTTGGTAAAAATTAGGTTTCCTATCTTTTTTGCTGCTTCAGGACTGTCCTCAGCAATATATACTTTTATTTCCTGGACATCAGAAATCGCCACAGGGTTAATTCTTATCTTAAATTTCACGCTCAGACCTCCAAAATATTTTTGAGATCTTCAAGTGTTTTCCATTCCTCTCCGGTCTTAATTGCACCTTCCGCCTCAGAAAGCTTGGATAAAAGTTTTATAACTGCCTGCTGTTTTTCATATTCCTGCATATCCAAAAGAACATAGCGACCTCTTCCGTTTTTTGTTAAGAAAACAGGTTCTCCAACTTGGCAGGAGCGGAGAACTTCGTTATAATTTCTTAAATCTGACACCGGTTTAATATTCGGCATCCTTAACACCTCCATGGAATTGCTGTTATTATTATACCCTAATTTTTCGTAATATTCAACGCAATATTTTACAGCATAATATATTCCATGCTTTATACTGTCACTTTTTAATTTGCTGTTGGGATATGTGACATTTTTTAGAGGCGCTAGACTACTCCGCTAGATTTTAGGAAGAATCTAGCGCACATAACAAAAAAGCAGTCTAATCATCATCTGATTAAACTGCTCTCAAATCCTTATTTGGTGCGGCGGAAGGGACTTGAACCCCCACGGCTGTTCACCACTAGAACCTGAATCTAGCGCGTCTGCCAATTCCGCCACCGCCGCATCCGCAAGAACTAATATAACACAGGGATGTACAAAAATCAAGTAATTTCTTGCCGTTAATTTTCTCCTCTAAAATTTCTCTTACTCACCTTGTTCTTGTTCCTCAGGCGCCACGGTTATTTGTTCGTACAGCTCCTTATCCGACTTATTCACCTTAAAGGAACCGGCAATATCATCGAACAAACTGTTCTGGGTCCGGTAATCCTTAATCCCTGCCGTAAACAGCAGGTAATAGCGCACTCCCGTATAAGGCTCCAGGATCACACCCTTTACCAGCACCTCCTGCTCTTTCGGAATGATTCCCTGAGCCACAAACTGAAAGGCAGTGGTATCGGGTCCGCTCTTGGAGTGGTCCACGATTTTGAGATTCTCAATCTTCTTCCCCAAAGAGGAAACAACTTCTTCGGCCAGCTTATCCAGGGAATAGTAGTCATACCCCCCGATCTCATAGACCAGATTAAAGGATGTGGCCGGTTGCTTACTCACAAAACTTACGGAATCCGCGTCTTCCGTCTTCTTCTCCCAGGCTTTGGGAATGGTAATGGAGTAGCCTCCCTCTTCCTGGTGATAGGTGACCGTTTCCATGTCTTCTAAAGTGATTTTCTCCCCGCAGCCGAATAAGCCGGCTAAAATAATGATCAGGGTCAAGATAAACCCAATGCGTTTTTTCATGATTTCATGTCCTTCTCTATATTCCATGGCTTTTTAATAAAGTCTCATGCTCCTACCCGTCGTCTCACCGTCTCCGTTAATTGTCCCCGTTATAAGAGGGATTGTCAAGTAACTTTTCAACTTGTTTTCCAACATTTTCTAGTTTAAAAGGACCTCCGGAGGCAAAAAATATTTTCGCAAAGGAGGTATAAAAATCGTGAAAAAGTCCATTGCAACAATGTTTGTCATTACCGGACTGTTCCTGAGCTGTTGACTGCCGGCAGTCGCTGCCCAAGAACAGATCTCTGAACAAGCCGTTATGGCCTATTTCTCCTTAGCCGGTTTTCAAATCGGCAGTCCCGTAACGGTAACAGCAACGGCATACGATGCCTGCATCCATTGTTGCAGCAAAAATGACGGTATCACGAAATCCGGAACCAAGGCGGTGGCCAAGCAAACCATTGCGGTGGACCCAAATCTCATTCCTCTGGGCACCAAAGTATTTATCGAAGGCTTGGGCATCTATATTGCCGAAGATACCGGCAGTGCCATCAAAGGAAACCGGATTGATATCTTCATGGAAACACACCAGCAGGCCATCAATTTTGGCAGCAAAAATTTAAGAATCTATATTCTTGAAGAAAAAACACCTCGTATTTAATATGAGGTGTTTCTATTATTTCCCTGCTTATCTTCCTGCTCATATATTTTTCCCCGTTCCACATAGCCTTGCGCCCGGTCCAGGATCGAGGCCACCTGCTCTTCCGTAATCCTTTTCACCACTTTCCCCGGCACGCCCATCACCACCGAGCCGGACGGGATCCTTTTATCTTCCGTAACCAAGGCCCCTGCCCCGATAATGCAATTGTCGCCGATTTCCGTCCGGCTCATAATAATGCTGCCCATACCGATCAAACAGCCGTTTCCAATGGTACACCCGTGCAGGATGGCCCCGTGCCCTACCGAAACATCATCCCCGATGATGGTGGGCACCCCTCTGTCTCCGTGAATCAGGCAGTGATCCTGAATATTCGTCCTTTCCCCCACAAAAATGCCGGAAACATCCCCGCGCAAAGTGGTATGAAACCAAACGGAAGCATCTTTGCCCAAACGCACCTCTCCGATCAGGTTCGCATCCGGGGCGACAAAACAAGCATCTTTCACATCCGGCTCAATTCCTTGAAATGATCTTTTCACTGACTCTTTGCTCCTTCTCACGTTTTTTTGCCCCGCACCGACTGCAAGCCCAGCAGTAATCACTGCTGGGCTTGTCAGTTCAAGGAGGTTTAATGGAGAAGTGAGTGTGTAATCATATTATCTCACCGCTCCATCACAAATATACTGACTTTCCATAAAAAACATTTTCAATTCTTTAGCACAAAGACTGAACATGCTGATAGGCGATTTTCGCGGCGTCCACCGTCTGCTCAATGTCCGCATCAGAATGAACGAGAGACATAAAGCCTGCCTCAAATTGGGAGGGGGCGAAATAAACACCCAGCTCCAACATCTTCTTAAACCAGGCGGCATATTTTTTCGTGTCTGAAGTCGTGGCCGTGCGGTAGTCCACCACCGGAACCTGGGTAAAGAAACCGGAGAACATGGCGCCCACCCGGTTAAACCAGCACGCCACGCCGGCTTCCTCCGCCGCTTTTTTCATGCCTGCCGCTAATTGGGCAGATTTTCTTTCCAGTTCCTCATAAACCCCGGGCTGGGCCAAAATCTCCAGGTTGACGATCCCCGCCGTCATGGCCAGAGGATTTCCGGACAGGGTCCCCGCCTGGTATACCGGCCCGGCCGGAGCCACCATTTCCATAATCTCTCTCTTGCCCCCGTATGCGCCTACGGGCAGGCCTCCCCCGATCACCTTGCCCAGGCAGGTAAGATCCGGGTCAATGCCGTAATAGCCCTGGGCGCCGCTGTAGGATACCCGGAACCCGGTCATCACCTCGTCGCAGATCAAGAGGGCGCCGTACTCTTTGGTCAGGCCGCTCAGATCCTGCAGGAATCCGGGCAGGGGCGGCACACAGCCCATATTCCCCACTACCGGCTCCACAATCACGGCGGCAATGTTTGTCCCTTTCTCGGCAAAGATTTTGCGCAGGGTATCGATATCATTGTACGGCGCCGTAATGGTATTTACCGCCACGCTGGCCGGTACCCCGGGGCTGTCGGGCACACCCATGGTAAGAGCGCCGGATCCCGCTTTGATCAAAAGATGATCGGCGTGACCATGGTAGCACCCTTCAAACTTGACGATCAAATCCCGCTTGGTGTAGCCCCTGGCCACGCGCAAGGCGCTCATGGTGGCCTCCGTGCCGGAATTGACCATACGCACCATTTCCATGGAAGGCAGGGCCTTCATCACCAGCTTGGCCATCTTTGTTTCCAATTCCGTGGGCGCCCCAAAACTGGTTCCCCTGGTCAAACATTCCTGAAGGGCTTCCACCACCCGGGGATGACAATGCCCCAAAATCAGCGGGCCCCAGGACTGGACATAATCGATGTACCCATTGCCGTCTACATCATAAATCTTGGATCCTTCTCCCCGGGCAATAAACACGGGATCTCCCCCCACGGACCGGAAGGCCCGCACCGGACTGTTCACCCCGCCGGGAATATATTGTTTCGCTTCCGCAAATAGCTCCTTGGATTTGGCATAGCCTTGATGCATGCCGGATCCCTCCCACAAAATAATATAGTTTCAAAGCAGCCTGGCACCGCTTCCCTGATCCCCCGCGCGGAACCCCCTCTAGCGGTTCCCGGCCCGGTAAAGACACCAGGGATCTTCCCCCATATAGTCGCCCCCGTGGTAAATGGCGGCCCTTGCCCGGCAGCCGCCGCATTTCACTTTAAAAGCGCACCTGCCGCAGCCGTCCTTATAGTCCAAGGTGCGCAGGGCCTGAAATACCTCATGCTCCGCCCATATTTTACTGAACGGGGTTTCCCGCACGTTTCCCAGGGTCATATCCAGATACGCGCAGGGCTGGACCAGACCCTTGGGGCTGATGATGCAATAATGGGTTCCCGCCAAGCAGCCTCTGCTGAACCTGAGGTCCAGGCCGTCCAGTTTGGCAATGCGCATAAATTGGGGCGCACAGGTAGGCTTCAGCTCAATGGCGACTTCCCGCTGCTTCCGCATCAGCCGGGCCAGCAGCTCTTCATACTGCTCCACCTTTAAGGCTTCCTCCGCCAGATCCTTCCCCCGGCCCGTGGGCACGAGAAAAAACTGGTGGTGCGCCACCGCCCCCATGCGCACGGCAAAATCCGTAATATCCAGGATCTCCTCCTGATTCCAATCCATCACCGTGGTATGGATCTGAAAAGGCAGTCCCGCGTCCCGGCACTGCTTCATCCCTTCCACCGCCCCGGTCCAGGCCCCTTTCATCTTGCGCAGCCGGTCGTGCTTTTCCCCATCCATGCTGTCCAGGGAAATCCCCATCCCCATCACACCCAGCTCTTTTAAACGCCGGGCGGTATCACGGTCGATCAAAGTGCCGTTGGTGCCAAAGACCGTCCTCAGCCCCAGTTTCACGGCATGCTCCGCCAGCTGGAAAATATCCGGCCTGAGCAGGGGCTCCCCGCCGGAAAAGATCATGATCTTAAACCCGGCCTGCTTGATTTCCTCCAGCAAAGCCTTGCCTTCCGCCGTGGACAGCTCGTCCGCCGCCTTGGCGCCCGCATCCCGGTAGCAGTGATCGCAGTACATATTGCATTGATTGGTGGTGTTCCAGGATACTATCACGCTTTTTCCCCCATCCACCGGGCGGCGTCCTTGGCATGATAGGTAATAATCAGATCGGCCCCGGCCCGTTTCATGCCCAGGAGGGCTTCCATGACAATTCTCTTCTCGTCGATCCAGCCGTTCAGGGCCGCTGCCTTGACCATGCTATATTCTCCGCTCACATTATAGACCGCGGTGGGGTAATGAAACTCGTCCTTAATGCGCCGCACCAGGTCCAGATAAGGCAAGCCCGGTTTCACCATCACAATGTCGGCCCCCTCTTCAATATCCAGGGCCGTCTCCCGCACCGCTTCATCCCCGTTGGCCGGATCCATCTGATAGGCCTTTCTGTCCCCGAATTGGGGCGCGGACTCCGCCACGTCCCGGAAGGGCCCATAGAAGGCGGAAGCAAATTTTGCCGAATAGGCCATGATGGGAATATGGCTGAACCCGTGCTGATCCAGTTTCGTGCGGATCGCGCCCACCCGGCCGTCCATCATATCCGAGGGAGCCACCATATCGGCCCCGGCCACGGCATGGGAGAGGGCGGTATCCGCCAGGTAATTCAAGGTCGGGTCATTCAGCACCGTGTCCCCGCTGATCATACCGCAATGGCCGTGGCTGGTATATTCGCACAAACAGACATCGGTGATCACGTATAAGCCGGGAAACTCCTTCTTGATGGCCCGGATGGCCTGCTGGACAATGCCGTCCGGGTCATAGGCCCCGGATGCTGCCTCATCCTTTGTTTCCGGAATGCCAAAGAGCAGCACCGACTTCAGGCCCAGGTGCACCACCTCCCCACACTCTTTCACCACATTGTCCACAGACAGCTGGAAAACCCCGGGCATAGACGCGACCGGGTTCTTCACATTCCGCCCGTAAATGGCAAAGAGGGGGTAAATCAAATCATCAATGGACAAATGGTTTTCCCGCACCATCGCCCGTATCGTTTCGCAATTGCGCAGCCTGCGCAGTCTGGTAATGGGATAGAACATCATCTTAACCTCCTTTTATGTAAAATCGGTATCCGGGTACCGGTTTCCCGGTCCCCTAATGCACCGTTTTTCTCACCTCTTCCAGGATCTGCTCCGCGCCCTGACGGATCAGTATCTCCGCCAGTTCCGCCCCCAGTTGGCCGGCCTGCTTCCGGTCTCCCGTAAGGGAAGAGCGGAGGACGACGCGGCCGTCCAAGCTTGCTACCAGGCCGTGAAGTTCTATTTGGCTGCCCCGGATCTGCCCCAGGGAACCGATGGGGATCTGGCATCCCCCTTCCAGCTTCCGTAAGAAGGCCCTTTCTCCCATAATGGCGTCATAAGCATCGGCATCATTGACCATACCGATCATTTTTAACAGTTCCTCATCGTCCCGCCGGCACTCAATGCCGATGGAGCCCTGGCCCACCGCGGGCAGGCACACCTCATAGGGAATATATTCCGTAATCTTGTCCGCCCATCCCATGCGCTTTACCCCTGCCGCGGCAAGAATAATGGCGTCGAAATCCTCCCGCTCCATCTTGGCCAGGCGGGTGTGCACGTTGCCCCGCAGGTCATGCAAAGACAAATCCGGCCGGTACTTCAAGAGCTGGGCCCGCCGGCGCAGGCTGCTGGTACCCACCTTGGCCCCCCGGGGCAGATCGGCCAGCCGGTACCCCTTATGGGAAATCACCACATCCCCCGGATCTTCCCGCCGGCATACCGCGCCAATCATCAATCCGTCCGGCAGTTTCGTGGGCACATCCTTCATACTGTGCACGGCCAGGTCCGCCTGCCCGTCCAGCATCGCTATTTCCAATTCCTTCGTGAACAAGCCCTTGTCCCCGATCTTGGCCAGGGCCACGTCCAGAATTTTATCCCCCTTGGTTTTAATATCGACAATCCGGAACCGGTACTCCGGCCAAAATCTCTTCAGCTCATTTTCCACCCATTGGGTCTGCCAAAGCGCCAGCGCACTGTCCCGGGTGCCGATGACAATTTCTCTCATGTTATCCTCCCTTGCCCTCCTGTCCTTCCACCTTCAGATTAAATAAATTTTGAAAAATTTCCGCATACAAATGCCCCTGGTTGGTGACCCCGTACCCTTTCAGGTTCACCACCGGGTCATGCATGATATGATTGATCATAGAATTGGCCATACAGTGTACCGTCTTGATCTCCTTATCCGAAAGCTGTCCCAGGTGACGGAGCGCCTGCTCCACCTCGTGATCCCGAATGGCCTCCAATTTTCTCTTAAAAGCCTGAATCGTGGGCACCATAAAACGGGTCCCCAAATATTTGAAAAATTCCTCAATCTCTTGATCGATCAAAGCAGCCGCTTTCACCGCCGCCTGTTTTCTTTCCTCCAGGTTCCGGTCCACCACATGCCGGAGATCGTCGATATCCAGCAAGGTCACCCCCGGGATGCGGCCTACTGCCGGCTCCACATCTCTCGGCACGGCAATATCCACCATAAAAAGGCGCCGCTCTCCCCGGGAAGCCAGGATTTCCTGCACCTGACAGGATCGGATGATATATTCCTGGGCCGAGGTGGCGCTGATCACAATATCCGCCTGCCTGAGACAGCTGTCCAGCTCAGCAAAGGGAACGGCCCGGCCGGAAAACAAAGCGGCCAGTTCCTCCCCCCGGTCAAAAGAACGGTTGGCCACGGTGACGTGCACCGCCCCATGGGACACCATGTGGCGCACCGTCAGCTCGCTCATCTCTCCCGCGCCCACCACCAAAACATTCTTGCCGTTCAAATCGCCCAGCTGCTGCTTGGCCGCCTCCACCGCCGCATAGCTGATGGACACCGCATGCCGGTCGATTTCCGTTTCCGTGCGCACCTTTTTGCCGACGGTGAGGGCCTGCTGGAAAAACATATTCAGCACCGTATTGGTGACGCCGCAATCAAAGGCGGCCTGGTAAGCCTCCCGGACCTGGCCCAGAATCTGGGTTTCCCCCAAAACCATGGAATCCAGCCCCGCCGCCACCTTAAACAAATGCCGGACCGCCTCATAGATGGTACGGACATAAAAATAATCATCCATATCCTTGAAGGACAATCCGGAATAGGCCCGGATAAAATCCTTCACCTGGGCCAGGCCTTTCTCCGCATCCGTGGTCGCCACATAAATTTCGCTCCGGTTGCACGTAGAGAGGATCACACATCCTTCGATGCCCGCCCGGGCTTTCAATGATTGTAAAGCACCGGCCAGGCCGGGGGCAGGAAAGACGATCTTTTCCCGCACCTCCACCGGGGCCGTTTTATCATTCAATCCTACGGAAACGATAAACATTTTTTAAGAATCCTCCTAAAAAAAGGAACTCTCAGGCTTCATCCTGCCCAAGTTTTCTCATCTATTTTATATTCTCCGCCAATCATTGTCAATTTCACCATTCGTCCCCTGCCCTTTAATATTGCCTCTCGCCGATATACTTGGCGATGCGGGCAAAGGTCTTTTTCGTTTTCACATCAGGGAGCTTTTCCAGTTCCTTCTTCGCCTTTTCCAAATACTTTTGGGAAATCTCAAAAGCGTAATCAATGGCCCCCGATTCCTTGATCAAGCGGATCGTTTCCTTGACTTCCTCTGCCGATTTATCCTGCCGGGTCACCAGTTCTCTCAAACGCTCTTTTTCCCGGGTATGCTCCAGGGCATAAATCACGGGCAGGGTAATAATCCCCTGGCGCAAGTCTCCTCCCACCGGTTTGCCCAGAACCTTCTCATTGGATACCAGGTCCAGAATATCATCGGTGATCTGAAAGGCCATGCCCAAATGATACCCGTACCGGGTGAGCGCCCGGGTCAATCCCTCCGGCGCCCCGGTGGCCACCGCCCCCAGCTCGCAGCTGGCCGAAATCAAAAGAGCCGTTTTCCGTTTGATCCGGTAAAGATAATCCCGGAATCGCTGGTCCGCGTCAAAGGAAGCGGAGATCTGCTGAATCTCTCCCTGGCACATTTCCACGGAAACCCGGGACAGCACCCGAGAGATCCTCTGATCCTCATATTGAGAGATGAGCACCAAAGACCGGCCCAATAAAAAATCTCCCGTATGGAGAGAAATCCGGTTGCCCCATTTGGATTTCACCGTCGGCCGTCCCCGCCGGGTCACGGAAGCATCCACCACATCATCATGGACCAAACTGGCCATATGGATCACTTCCAGGGCTACCGCCAGGGGGATCAGCTTTTCCAGGTCGTAATGATAAAATTTCCCCGCCAGCAGGGCAAAAGCGGGGCGAATCCGCTTCCCCCCCGCCCGGAGCAAATGGCCGGAGGCCTTCGTCAAAACCGGTTCCTCAGCCCCAATGTATCTATTTATTTCTTTCTCCACCGTCTTCAGGTCCGAGTGGATATCTTTAAATAATGCCAGATTTTGCAATGCTTCACCGCCACCCTGTACTACTCAATTTATTAAAGAATACCATTTTGCTCCGACCCTGTCTATCCTAAATTCTGACAGTCAATGGCGCCATGCCCCGCACCATGCCGAAAAAACAAAATAAAACCATGCTCAAAGCCTGAAAGGACAAATCATAATCAATGGCTCCATGGCTGCCCAGCATTACGGAGGCGCAAAACAGGGCCCAAACCAAAGCTCTTTTTTCCCCCTCCTGCTTTTGTCCATAGATCCGGCACACCAGATAAAAATAAAGAAGCCAGATCCCGCCGAAAATCGCCAGGCCCACGCTCCCTGTCTCCGTCCACACCTTCAGGTAATGGTTGTGCACCTGGCCCCGGATACTGGGGTTCTCCTTGTACGCCGGATAAATCACCTCAAAAGCCCCTCCCCCCAGGCCCAAGACAGGATGATCCCTGACGATGCGCAAGGCGTCCTTCCACAAGGTAAAACGGGCCTGCACCGAGGACTGATCCAGGTCTATCTTCTGCATCCGGGCCACGATGTGCTCGGGAATCACTTTTACCGGCACAGGATAATTTTTCACCTGCAGCCCGCCGTATCCCACCACGAGGGCGAAAATAAAGAAGAACACCGGATAGACATATTTTCCCTTTTTGCCCCACCGGCTCGCCGCCTGCAGCACCGCCTGCCCCAGAAGAGCGCAGACCAAACCGAAACCCAGCCAAAGGGCTAAAGAGGACAGGTCACTCGCGCGAAAATAGGCCATGATCCGGTAGTTGGCCGCCAGGGCGGCCAAAAGAACCACCACAAAGTGGCCCGCTCCGGCCAGGCCTCTGCCTCCCGGCAATCCCAGAAAAAACAAAAACGCCACA
This sequence comes from Candidatus Formimonas warabiya, assembly GCF_002777255.1. GTDB lineage: Bacteria > Bacillota > Dehalobacteriia > Dehalobacteriales > Dehalobacteriaceae > Formimonas > Formimonas warabiya. The sequence continues at coordinate 1,363,150 of NZ_CP017634.1, forward strand.
GCCGGCAGGAGCAAAAAAGCTCCCCGGGACCCGGACGCGAAAAACACGGTCATCAGCACATAATTCCCGGCCACGTAGAAATAGCACAGCCAGCGCCAGCCAACAAACCCTGCCGCCGGTCCCCCATCTTCAAATAAATAGATGCCCAGGATCACCAGGGTCCCCAGAAAGGCCGCCAAAGCATTGGGATAGCCAAAAGTGGAAGAAATCCGCTCATTGACAAATCCCCCCTCCAGAGGCACCAGGCCCGCCGCCCCGGCCATACCGGTCAAAGCCACGGCCACTCCGGAAAAATAAATGGCGTTCAGCACCAAAGAGACGCCCTTTCCCTTTTGCGCCAGCTGGTAAGTGAGCCAATAAACCAGGAAATAGCTAAAAGCCTTTCCCGCTTCTTCCCGGGCCAAGGTTGTGTCTGCCGCCCAAAAAACAGCGGCCCCATAAAGGACAAAAAAGGCCAGCACCAAATAATCCAGGGGTTTCTGCAAAAAATCCTTTTCTCCGCGCCATACTTTCCCGCCCAGACTAATCAGAGACAAACCCAAAATAAAAGCCGGCGCCCGCCCCTGCTCCACCCCAAAAAACATTCTATCAACAAAAGGGGAGAGAAAAAACAGCCCGGCAAACCCCAGCATCACCACATGATCCAAGGCATTGATAATTTCTTTTCTTCTTTGATTCATCATTCACTCCACTGATCCCGATTGCGACACAACGCGTTCTCTGATGCAAATCATCGGAAAAATACTTCTGCAATTGGATAATAAATTCCTGCCTACCTCAGCAATTTGATTATTTTTAGGTCATAGAGGGGTCTGTCTTGATCCCACGGTAATAAAATACTAACTCTTACCCTTGAATACCCTCATTACCGGCGCACTTTTGAGTGGAAATTGTCTCGTGTAGGCAGAGTATACTGAGGTTATACCGAATGGTATCTCTCAAAATCATCTATTATTATTTTTAAAAACCTATCTATTCCTAAAAACAGTACTGTGTCGATACTCACCATTAAAGTAGATACAGAAGTACTTAATACACCATCATCAATATAATCAAAAAACTTAGCTCTACCATCACAGAATAATATTATGAAAACAGTAATATAACATATCACTCTTCTCATATCTATATCAAGAGTATTACGTTTTTTCCTTCCATATACAAAATAAATCCATATATTGACTGCAATAGGTAATGTAAAAAATAAATAAAAATAAAAAACTGCTGGTAAATCTGGTATTACGGCAATCTGAAATATTACTACCAATACAATAAACATAAAATATAAGCTGTAACCTTGTTTAAATAATAATACTAATCTTTTAACACTATATAAATTCTTATACTTTTTATATATTGCAAAAAGCTTGTCAATTATAGACGAAAACGACTCTTCTCTATTCCGTAGAATAAAAATCAGCTCTCCAAAAATAAAGATTATAAAAACAGAAATAATTAATACAATCATTTTTAAATTTGTATTTACTCTGAAAGAAATGTATACATTTACTACCGATAACAAAAAAAATATAATTTCAATAATATAAACTGATCTTTTATTTTTGATATGATTACTTAAAAATGTGGCTATCATTTTAGAAAGTTCCATCATTTTGTCAATTATCTTTCCAAAAAAGATTTTCATGACAAGGGCAAGGATTGCTACTGAAAACATGTAAATAATAATTATCAATAAATATTCCGGCATAATTAAATATCCTTTCTTACTTTTTGATATACGTAATATTTTCATCCAAAAAGCATGTTGTTTGCCTTGCCAATGGATTAGCAGCTATTACAATCTATATCTCCAATCTCAAGTTATACCATTTCACCTAACTGTAACGAGTAGAATATTTTAATAAGAATATTACGCCCAAAGGCCCTTATCAGCTTCAAAGGCTTTATGACTACAAATTCTTTCAGCCATTAAGGATCTTGACTTTTTGCCTTTATATAAGTTTGTAAAAGCCAATCCGGGCCCCCCATATTTACACAAATTTACAAGTCGGATTGATTTTTTTAAAGTACTTGAATATAATAAAGTAAAGAATGTAAAGAAAGTAGGTATGGATATGGATATTGCTAGAATTTCTTCCAAGGGGCAAATTACAATTCCGATAGAAATCCGCAAAAGACTTGGCCTTAAAGAAGGCGACAAGGTTGTTTTTATTGAAAAGGATAACAATATCATTCTATTAAATTCAAACAGGCTTGCCTTTGAAGAATTCCAAAAAGAAATGACCGGACAAGCAGAAAAAGCTGACATAAATACCGAACAAGATGTTGTTGACCTTGTGAAAAAGGTCAGACAGCAGATTTGGGAGGAGCGTTATGAGGGTAATGCTTGATACTAATATTCTGATCTCAGCCGGACTATTTGGAGGCACGCATCTCTCTGAACTAACAAAGAGAATCGCTGATGAGTTCAATATTGTACTTAGCAGTCAAATAATCGAGGAACTGCAATTGGTTGTAGCACTGAAATTTCCGAACAGAAAAGCTGCTCTTGATAGGTTTATGCGTAAATTGAGTTTTGAAATTGCCTTTACACCAACAGAAATTGACCCAGAAATATACCCAAAAATAAGGGATAAAAAGGATTATCCGATATTGGCCTCCGCAATAATTGCAGATGTGGATGTATTTATCACTGGCGATAAAGATTTTACTGTTATTGATATTGAGAGGCCTGAAATAATGACAATTTCGGAATTTAAGGAAAAGTACATGTAAACACATTCTAGTTCAAGGTTCAGAAAATAATCATTGAGGCCAAGCTTGACTTTTAAAACTTACATAAGTTAAAAAGTCAAGCCTGACCTTGATAAATTCCAAAATACCGGCGCCCACCGTTGCTGCTGCTCCCCCCTAAAAAAACACTGTTCAACGCTTTATGTTGCATATTTACTTCTCAAAACCCCCAAAAGTGTATCTTTTCTAACCATCCTCAGACTTAAACAACTTTACATGTAAAAAAAGCCCCGATAAACGAGGTTTTAGTTATTATCATTTTATACTAAAATTCTATTTTTAGTGTCTACATTTACACTCTCTGCAATAAATTGGGCCCAATAATGCGAATCATAGTGAAATACAAATGTAGAATCTTTTTTCATAAGATTTTCAAATTTATTTATCATTTTTTCCACATCATGAGGTTTAAAACCAAATTTCTGTTTTAAATACCCTCTGACTTCATTTATATAGTTTTCTTTAAATAATTGACTTCTTTTTTTAACTAAAACTGCTTTTTTTTGTGCCCTCATTGTATTTCACCTCCATCAAGCTTAAACATTCAATAGAGTTATTTGAATGAAAAGATAGTTGATAATTATAAGCTGACCGAAAAATAATTTCTTCCCAGTGATTTTAATATCGATATATTTTCTACAAAGTCTCACATATTAAAATAGAGATTTATTCTACAAAACCAAGGAAATCCCTGCTAAAATTTGTGGAAAAGGCCATGATAGGGGGAGGTTTGCCTCTTTTGTTGATGCCCCGAAAACATTGGTATCAAAATCAGGTGGCAACTCTTCATACTCCTCCCCCCAAAAAGTTAACTAAATTGTTTTATCATGTTTTTCTGTCTAATAATTTACCTAAGAATTTTTAGGTAAATTATTGTATCATCCTTTGTCCTTCCCTAGTATAATATAAAGGTAAGATGAATAACATACAGGGAGAGATCATCATGAAGGCAGGAAATAGTATGACCATAAATGACAATATTCTGAAATTAATTGATCGTTTGGTATCCGTTTCGGATTTTAGCAAAGGCAAAACGGCAAAAATCTTTGACGATATAAAGAAAAATCGGAGTGAGTATATCATCCTAAAAAATAATCAACCTGCAGCAGTGCTGCTTTCCCTGGAGGAATATACTGAAATTGTCGGCAAAGCAAAAAAGATGGAAAGTTTACTTGAACGCATTGAAGAGAGCCGCCTATTAAAAGAGGCAAAAAGGGTAGCCGAAGGATATAACCCACAAGAAGCATACTCCATTCATGATGTATTAACAGAACTTGAAATAACCGAGCAGGATATTGATGAGCTTGAAGATACCGTGGTACTTGAGTGATGTGGACAATTAAATTTTCCCAAGAAGCAAAAAAGTCAATGAAAGATTATGACAAGGCAACACAAAAACAAATATTAGCAGGTATTAAAAAAGTAAGCAGAAATCCTTTCCCACACCCCAATGGCTATGGTAAGCCGCTTGGTCACAAAGGTGGTAATAATTTAACGGGCTTCTTTAAAATCAAGTATAGGGATCTTGGCATACGGGTTGTGTATTCATTGGTTTTGGAAGCAAGCACAATGAACATACTCATTATTTCAGAACGAGATGACAATTACTGCTATCAAATGGCGGCAAGATTATACGAAAAATTTGGCAACAAAGTATTTGAGAATATTTTCAGTGAATTGGAATAGCCGTTTGACTGTCCCTTTTTCATGTTCAGTAGGGTCAGGCCTGATCTTTTGACTTATTAAATGTCAAAAAGTCATGTCTGACCCCACTTTTCTATTTTATAATTGCACAGAATTAAGGTTTCGGTTGACACTCATAAAAACTTTATTTATGATTTCCTTAAATAGGGGATGTATCACAGTTGAGTAAAGAAGAAATGGTGCAATTTATCAAAAATGATCCCGTTGAATGGGCAAGAATAATCATGTCACTGATATTTATCGCGGATGCCGATACTCCGGTAAGGTTATCAGGTCACGAAATGAAAGAAATTTTGGGCAATAAACTGCCCGCAGAAACGCAAGCGGTTAATAACCCGGTGGAAATCCTGGTGCAAAAGCCAAAGGGCTGAATGATGATTAGCGGCAACATATCGCAATAGATAGAAAAAGGTAAGGAAAGCGCAATGAAGAATGTAAAAAATAATATAAAAAGAACCGTATCAGAATTATCTTTGGAATCAAGAATACTGATTATTACTTCATTGGTAGGAATGCTATTTTCTTTTACTTCTGCAATAGGTAATTATCTTTTAGATGCGGGGATTGTCCCAACATTAGCTACTTTGTTTATGGGATTACTGACACTTTACTTTTTTTATTTAGCTTACTTTAAGAAAAAATATATTTTACCGGCATATGGTGCGTTATTTTTGCTTACTTTAATCTTTATACCACTATTATGGATATATAATGGAGGCCTGTCTAGCTCCGTTCCATTTTTCTATCTTTTTATTACCGGCTTATCTGCGATTTTGCTGAACAAGCTTAGATATAAATTAATATTGGGCATTCAAATAGTTGTATTAATCACCTTGTTAATCATTGAATTTTATTATCCGGATTTGATAATTAAATATCATTCAGAAACGGCGGTATTTATTGATAAAGCGGTCTCTTTGGTTCTAATTAGCTTTATCATGTTCATCATGATCATTAAAATCATGAAGGAGTATCACAGGACTATTGACAAACTAAGGTTTGCTCAGGAAAAACTTAAAAAATCAAATGATGTTTTATATCAGGCTTCCATAACCGATGATTTAACAGGGTTATATAACAGGCGACATATTATTAAGTTGTTGTCAGGCCTCATAGAAAGAGACCGTCAACAAAAAGGAATATCCATTGTCATGATGGATATTGATCACTTCAAAAAAATCAACGATACATATGGACATAAAGTAGGAGATCTGGTTCTAACCAAAATAAGCGCATCAATTAGAGAGCATTTTCGCAACACTGATTTTATCGGCAGAATAGGTGGAGAGGAATTTTTAATTCTTATGCCGGATACCAAACTTGAAGTCGCCTTTAATCGGACTGAAAATATACGGAAATACATTGAAGGTTTAAAATGGGATTATGTGCAATTGCACGTTACTATTAGCGGGGGAGTTTACGATTTCAGTGAATATGAAAGTTGCGATACTGTTTTAAACAAGGCAGACATTGCATTGTACCAAGCAAAAAGCAGCGGCAGAAATTTAATTAAGTCGTACCATGAAAGGATTTTTCAATATACTAATTTATCATAACCGCCGGAGGAAAAGACCAATGCCGCCAAGGCCCTGTCAGGCTCAGTCGACATCTTTTTTGTCCCCTCAAGGAAGGGACCATCCTTCTTCTGGCCTACACGCTATTCTCTCCGGCCAAACCGATGCCGATGGAACCGGGTCCGGAATGAGCTCCCACCACCGCCCCCAGCATCCCCCGGTAAATAGGGCCGTCAAAATCCAGCCCGGAACGCAGATATTGGATCATGAAGGATTCTTCCTCGGCGCAGAGGGCATTCTGGGTGCAGATCACCGGGTTGGACACCTGCTTCAGGCGGGTGCCCACTTCATTTACCATGGCGATCAAAGATTTTTTTCGGCCTCTTACCGCCTTCACCGGCCGCACCACCCCGTGCACAAATTCGCATACCGGTTTAATATTGAGAACTTGTCCCAGCAAAGCGGTCGCTCCCCCGATTCTTCCCCCTGCCTTCATATAAAAAAGGTTTTGCACCGTAAAAAGCGTGGTTACCAGGGGAACCATGGCTTTGATTCTGGTGCAGATATCGTCCCAGGATAATTGGGCTTCATGAATCATCTGGGCAATTTTGATTTCCAGAGCCGCCTGACCGCAACTGCAGGTTTGGGAAGGAATCACTTCGATCTGCACATGCTTCCGCTCGGACAAATACCTGTCCCGGGCCAGCACGGCATTGCTGAAGCTGGCTGATAAAGCGGAGGAGATGGTGGTTACCAGTATCTTACGATAACCGTTCCGCCAGGCTTCCTCGAAAGCCTGCCCCCAATCATGCTCATTGGGTGCGGAGGTAGAGGGGGCCTGATCGGGGTGCCTCTCCATCTGCCGGTAAAAATCACCCGTATCGCCGTCGGCATTTTCCCGAAAATATGTATTCCGGTCAAAAGAATAGTAAAAGGGGACTTCCCGGATCTGATATTGCTCCAGGATCTCCCGGGGCAGATTCCCGGCCGAATCAACAAGTTGAGCAATCTTCTCAGTCATATCGTATCTCCTTTGTCAAGCCTGCTCTTTTTATATTGCAGCACTGTATCATCCTAACAGTGTCCGTATCTCTAATATTTCCAACTTTGCCCAAAAACATAACTTGCGCCGATACGGCGCATTGCTATTCCTAATTCCTCTTTTTCTTCATGCACGAATAATAATAGCTCCCAATATTTACACTAAAATGATTATTGGCAACTCCTTTACTTTACCGAAATTTTCTTTGATGCCCCCCACATCTTTCAACAGCTTTAAACGTTGTTTTTTGGGGAAATATATGGTAGACTATTGATAGATAATTGATAGGAGGTTCCTATTATGTTTAACAAATATCGAAGTCCTGGCGTGATGCTCGTTAAGCCGTCATCAGTTATTCGTTCGGATTACAAAACTTTTTCCCGGCTCTGTCACGAAGCAGATGATCCTATCATCATTACCAACAATGGCGAAAACGACCTTGTGGTTATGAGCCATGAAGCTTTTTGCCGTCGTGAAGCATGGATTCGTCTCCAAGTAAAGCTGGCATCGGCAGACAAACAGATTGCCGGAGGTGACCTTGTCGAGCATGACGAAGTGTTTTCCCGGCTGAGGGAGCGCGTTCATGGCGAAGTATAGAATATGCTATACGCGGGATGCGGTAGATGATTTGGACAGCATTTTCGATTATATTTCGGAAGACAACCGAATTGCTGCCGCTAACATGTTGGAACGAATTGAAAATTCAATTTTGAAACTGGCTGGTAATCCTCGTATGGGAAGCGTGCTCCCAGCGAATGATCTGTCGTTGGTCGAGCCAGGATATCGGCGTATTGTTGTGAACCCATATCTCATCTTCTATCGCATTGGCAAAGACGAAATTTTCATTTCCCGTATACTACATTGCCGGCAGGATTGGATGAATCTCTTATTTGAAACCGGCTTTGAAAATGTTTAACAAGCTGCTATCCTGACCCCTTACCCTTAGCTTGTTTCCGCTCCTGCCACCAGCTTTTCGCCCGCTTTTTCCATCCCGGCCCACTGTCCGGCCGTTCCTTTATCTTCCGTATCCTCCAGGGGAGCGTGTCCCTTCGTCCGCTGAACCGGTGCTTTGGGAGCGGCAGCCCGCGCCTCCTTCTCTTTGAATTCCGGCAAAAGCTCCCGGATCATGAGCAGGGCATCCCGTTCGTGCTGGGGCAGGGCTCCGTTGATAATGCGCCCGATAATCTTCTCCTCAATCAACTCGGGCAGAATATTCCCCCGTTTGGCCACAAAAATCCTTTTGTGCGTTGTCGCCGTAAGACCTTCCTCGGCAGTGAGCAATTCCTCGTATAATTTTTCTCCCGGCCTGGTCCCGGTAATCCGGATATCGATATCTTTTCCCGGCTCCAAACCGGACAATTCGATTAAGCTCCGGGCCAAATCCATGATTTTCACCGGTTCCCCCATATCCAGAACAAAGATTTCTCCCCCTTTGGCCATGGCACCCGCCTGGATCACCAGCTGCACCGCCTCCGGAATGGTCATGAAAAAGCGCACCATGTCCGGGTGAGTAACGGTGACCGGTCCCCCCGCGGCAATCTGCCTCTTGAACAAGGGAATGACGCTTCCCGTGCTGCCCAGTACATTGCCGAAACGGACCGCCACATAGCTGGTCTTGCTGATCATGTCCAGGTACTGGATCACCATTTCCGCCAGCCGTTTGGACGCGCCCATAAAGCTGGTGGGATTGACCGCCTTGTCCGTAGAGATGAGGACAAATTTTTTCGTGCCGAACATATCCGCCGCCTGGGCCGCGTGATAGGTGCCCATGACGTTATTCTTGATGGCATCCTCCGGGTTATATTCCATCATGGGCACATGTTTATGGGCGGCCGCATGGAATACCACCTGGGGGCGATAGGTTTTGAAGACCTGAAGCACCGACTTTCTGTCCCGGAGATCTTTCACCAAAGGAATCATATGTACCTGGGGACAAGTTTTTCTCAGCTCCAGATCGATTTCATAGACATTATTTTCACAGGAATCCAGCACCAAAAGGGTTTTGGGCTGATAGCGGCATATCTGCCGGCATAGTTCCGAGCCGATGGACCCGCCCCCGCCGGTGACCAGGACCACCTGGTTCCGGATATAGTGGGTGATGTCGTTCAAATCCACCTTGACCGGCTCCCGGCCCAGCAGGTCCTCCACTTCCACTTCCCGGATCTTATCCACTTTGACCGTGCCGTCAATCAAGTCATAAACTCCGGGGAGAATTTTCACCTTGGCCCCGGCTTCTTTGCAAATGTTCACGATCGCTCTTTTTTCTTTTCCGCTCGCAGACGGAATGGCGATAATGATTTCCTTTACCCGATGCTTTTCGACCAAACGGGGAATATCCCTCCTGGTGCCCAGGACGGATCTGCCCTGCACCATCATGTTCTGCTTGGAAACATCATCATCGATAAAACCGACGATCTCGATACCGCCATTGTAGTGGCTTTTTAATTCTTTCGCCACCAAAACCCCCGCATCCCCTGCGCCGGCGATGAGAACCCTCTTGCTCCCCTTGGCTCTCTTCAGGCCCAGGCCGTAATCCCGGAATAATCTCCAGGCAATCCGGGATCCCCCGATCAGGACGATGCGCAGAATGAACGTGAGGATGATCACGGACCGGGGCAGCGGGAATGTTTCGTTATTCAAAAAGTATCCCAAAAACACGTTCAGTATGCTGCCTAGGCTTACCGCCCCTACCACGGCAATCAATTCGCCGATGCTGGCATATTCCCAGGCCCGGCGGTACAGTCCGAATATGTAAAATGAAACAATTAGAATTCCGGTAAACAGCGGGGCAAAATGAAAAAATGCGGCAAAATATGTCTGGGGCACCTCTCCGTCAAACCGGATCAATAAAGCAAAAATGGTACTTAAATTCACCAAAATCGCATCAATAAGGATCAGAAACAGGGTACGTTGTTGAAAAACCATGGAATAAAACACCTCTTAGAATTATGATTTTGCAGCCCAATAATAACCTGAATAAGATAATTCTGCAATCAGACCCTAAATTCCTCTGTTATAATTTTAAGTTTTGGTAAAAAAGATAAAAAGAAATCAATCTGCTGCATCAATTTCCCAAAAAACACCCTGGGAATTGAAATTAAATCCTGGATATCTATATTCTTCATGAAAATCCCAAATTCCTGTAAGAAAACGGTATTTTTGTGATAAAAGTCCTCCCCTTACACATAGTCCTGGATTTCTTGTGTTCCCATCCCGCCGGGTAAGCCAAAGGAGGAAAAGAAATGGGCATCCAGCGCACACAAAGCTTCGATATCCGCCAGCGCGAATCTTGCCCGGTTCAGGAAGTCTTCCCCCCTTTTTCTGTCTGAGACGATATACTCCAGAGCTTTTCGCATGCCCGCCGGCTTCTCCCAGATGAACGCCTCATCCAAAGGTCCCGCCAGGCGCCATTTTTTTTGCCAGATCTGCTTTTGCAGCCGGGCAGCCCTTTCAGCATCCAGTCTGTTTAATTGGACGCACCGGTCCAAAAGGACTCCCAGAGGAACCTTCCACTCTTTCTTCACTGTCAAAAAATAGTCCGGCTTAGTTCTGATCATCTTATGCCTAAAACTGTCTTCCGGCAGCAAAAAGCTTCCGGCAAAGCGCCGGGCCTTACTTTCCATTTCCCACCGGCGCTCATCATCTGCCCATTCTTCCGGTCCACTATGCCGGTGCAGCACAATATGGCCTAATTCCCGGGCCAGAGCAAAGCGCCCTTTCAAGGCAGAACCTCGATGCCGGTTCACTACCACAAAAGGATGCCCGTTCTGCATTTGAGAGTAAGCATCCACTTCCAGTCTATCCAGATTCATATTCAAAACATAAAATCCATTCGTCTCCAGCACTGCCGTCAGATCATCAATGGGGCCTAAACCCAGCCCCCAGTACCTCCGCAATAATCCTGTCTTTGCATCCACATCGGTATCAGGCGGAAAATCAGGCAGGTTGATATCTTTGGCCAAGGATTCTGAGGTACCCTCCATTTCATGAACCAGCTCATAGGCCCACTTCACGAGAATCCTGGCCAGTTCCTTCCCGCCTTGCTGCCCAGGCTTCAAGGGACTGAAGAATAAAGGGGCGGACCGGTCATATGTGGATAGATCCTCTTTCCCTAAAAAACTTCCCGGGATATTCATCAGCCTGATCAGCTTCTCCAGCACACAGAGAGACGGCTTGGCTCTTCCCTTCTCATGCTGCGAAATAGCTTGGTGGGATATATTGAGCTCATGGGCCAAGGCCTTAATCGTATACCCTCTAACGATGCGGATCTCAGTAAATCTTGACGCATTTATTCTCAACACCTAAACTCCGCACTCCAGTCCTCTGATATTCCTCTTGCTCCTTGACCATGGTTAGATCCTCTTCTACATCATCTGCAAAGCGTCCCCTTGCCGCCCTACTTTCTTAGCTTCCTGTTCACCGACCGGATTATTTTGACGACGCCGGTCAGAAAGATGATGATGAGGGTGCCTGTCAAAGCGCCGGTGCCGTCAATAATCACATCGTTTAGGGAGGAGGTGCGGCCGACAAATTCCTGGTTAAACTCATCCAGTACGGCGATCACCACAGGTAGACTGACGCCCAATAAGAAACCTATCAGCATTTTCTTGGCATAAAGATAGCCAAAGGCAGCGGATAGCATGCCCAGCAAAAAATACATACCAAAATGGGCGCTCTTCCTGACTACGGCATTCGTTGATTGATACTTACTGAAGGGCCAGGTGTTTTTTAGCACGTGCTCCAGCTTCCCATAAAGGTGGGTGTCCGTGATGTCAAAGAGATCATTGACGGTTCTGAGCATTTTCACGGTCATTCCTGATTGGCTATAGGATCGCTCCGGCGGCTGGGAGGAAAAATAAAAGATCATGCCGGTCCACCCGATAAATAAAAGAAAAAGTATCATGCCTAATTTTTTTCTATGCATCATTATTCCCGCTACCTATCTCAGTCAGGATTACCTCCCTGTCTTCTTTTCGCCTAAAAATCATTTTCCTATTTCACTCTCAATTGTTCCAACCGCTCCCAGAAATTCACTGTTACCTTACTCGCCATATTTAAAACTTTCCGCCCAGGAATCCTGCTTTTGATCCCAATATTCAATCAGCCTGTCATATTCCGCGATTTTTGCCTTATTCTTTGCCGATTCCAGCTGGTAGGCATATTCTCTGTAAAACTCATACTTTTCATATCCCTCAGGATCATCCTTTTTCAGATTCTCCTACATATTGCCTGATTAAATTGGAACAAGCGGCCCGGAATAGGATGAATCTACTAAAATCTTGACGTTAAATATAATATAAAATCAACGCTCATGTTTTTTAATTTAAATCCCTTTTTATCTGGACTTCACATAAGAAAAACACAGAAATAAGATTATTAACCTTTAGGAGGCAAGTTTATCCTTCGTAGTTCTTCTCAAACCGCCAAGCATCTCGGCACATATCCACTAAATCTCGTTTAGCAGTCCAGCCCAATTCTCTCTCGGCCTTTGTAACATCAGCATAGCATTCGGAAATATCGCCTGGTCTCCTATCCGTTAGCTCATAAGGCAGATCTAAGCCATTTGCTTCCTTAAACGCCCTCACTAACTGCAATACGCTAATGCCATGACCAGTACCCAGATTATAGATATGCACACCTTTAGTGAGTTTATCCAATGCCGCCACATGTCCCTCCGCTAAATCCATTACATGAATATAATCTCGAACACCCGTGCCATCCACCGTTGGATAGTCACTACCAAAAATACGCAACTTAGCTAACTTGCCTTTTGCTACCTGAGTAATATAAGGCATTAGATTGTTGGGAATACCGGTAGGAGCTTCACCAATCAATCCACTCTCATGTGCTCCTACCGGATTAAAATAACGTAGTAATGCCACCAACCAGTCTGAATTTACTTTAGCAATATCGGTGAGAATCCGCTCACTCATAGCTTTTGTTTCGCCATAAGGATTCGAGGTAGGCAAAAGTTTCATGGTTTCTACAAATGGGACTGTATTCTCTCCATACACCGTAGCAGATGAACTAAATATAAATCGATTTACTTTATATTTCTGACATGCTTTGGAGAGAACCATAGTACTGACAACATTGTTATAATAATATGCTAAGGGTTGTGATACTGATTCACCCACCGCTTTAAACCCGGCGAAATGGATAACACCGTCAATCGAGTGATTGCCAAAGACAGTATTGACCGCTACTTCATCAGTCACATCTATCTGGTAGAAAGTAATTTCATTATTTGTTATCTGTTTTACTCGTTCAAGAGCCTTTGTCCTACTGTTGCAAAGATTATCTGCAACAATCACCGTATGCCCTGCTTCAAGCAAGGCAACACAGGTATGTGAGCCAATATACCCGGCACCACCAGCTACTAATATATTCATTACATGGCTCCTTTTTGTTTAATTTTTGTTTGCACACGTGCTTGGACTAGTACTCTGTAGAATCTTAAAATGTAATAAAACTTTCGCCATTTAGTCTAATTTTTTATAGATATAAATTCAAATGACATATTAAATTTTTAGTGTTTACAGAGTACTAGTAATTTGTCAAACTATAAACATATATAATGTATTATCTTATGGTATACTCTTTTTTGAATAGAGGTGTATATCATACACCAAATTAAGTACCATGTCTGCCATTCAGAAAAAGAGCAAAAAAGTTTTATTTCTAAAGGAACCGCAACAGCCAAGTCTATTATGCATGCCAATTATTGCTGGCTGCCGATGAGAATAGCCCCGATGGAAATAAAAGCGAGGATAGGATTGCTCAATTGTTCCATGTTCACAAACAAGCCGTTTACAACATTTAGCAAAAAGCACCCTTTCATCTCCCTCAAAATATAAAATTCTAGGGATTCGACTTGAGATACTTGTTTAGTTCATCTTGTTTTTAAACTAACTGAACCTTCACCCCTAGGTTTTCAAACGTTTTAATGTATCTTCTGATGGTGATTTGTATTTTTGTATCATCAATATAGTTGGCACCTAAATGTCGATATCTTTAGTGTGTTTTAAGTAAATGGTAGATAGAAGCCAATATGGAATATCTTTGCAGATACTGCAGCATGATTCTTTCCTCGCCCAGCGGCAAGACGATGATATTTAGCAGCTAAATACGTATTTCGTGTATGAGATGCAGCATTTGCTGATTCTACTAAAGCTGTTCACAATGCTTTATTCCCTTGGGTGGTCGTGTTGTCCATCATAAACAACAAGCAGTAGCACAGCCATAATTTTTTTCATAAAACTCCAGATACTCACCTGAAATAACACTACTAATCCAGTCTGCATTATCCAAATACCAATTTATGGTTATTTCTATTCCTTCTTCAAACATTATTTGTGGTTTCCACCCTAGATCTTCTTTGATTTTAGTAGGATCTATCCCATATCTTTTATCATGACCAGGTCTGTCTTTTACATATCTGATTAGGCCTTCATTTATTTCTTTATCTCCTGTTTTTTCTCTTAACTTTCTTAATATTTTTTTAACTATTTCTATGTTTTCTTGTTCATTATGTCCACCTATGTTATAAACCTCTCCGCTTTTGGCCTTATGAAAAACCATATCAATTGCTCTACAATGGTCTATTACATATAACCAATCTCTTATCTGTTTTCCATCCCCATATACTGGTAATACTTTATGAATTAATGCATTGTTTATAATTAAGGGAATTAATTTTTCTGGAAATTGATATGGGCCATAATTGTTTGAACATCTTGTAATGTTAATATTTAATCCGAAAGTAGCATGATATGCTTGTACTATTAAATCAGCACTTGCTTTACTTGCTGAATATGGCGAGTGCGGGTTAAGCGGTGTTTTTTCGGTGAAAAATCCTGTCGCTCCCAATGCCCCATAGACTTCATCAGTTGAAACCTGTAAAAACTTCATGTTTTTGCTTTCGTCATAGTTCTTCTTAAAAACATCTAAAAGTATTTGGGTTCCAAGCACATTAGTTTTTAAGAAAATATGTGGGTTATGAATTGACCTATCTACGTGACTTTCTGCAGCAAAATTAATAATTCCGTATATTTGATTCTCGTTAAATATATTTTTAATTAATTCGGTATCACATATGTCTCCTTTAATAAATCTAAATCTTTTTTTCTCTGTTTCTGTTAACCTAGAAAGGTTGTTAATATTTCCTGCATATGTTAAGCTATCCAAACCTATTATTTTTGAATCTTTATGCTGTTTTAAATAATAATATACAAAATTACTTCCTATGAATCCGGCTACTCCTGTTACTAATAAAATCATTTATTTTCACCTGCAATTCTCAATATATATTGTCCATACTCCGTTTTTTCATATTCCTTTCCCAATTTAATAAGTTCTGCTCTACTTATCCATTTATTGTTATAAGCAATCTCTTCAAGGCAGGCTATATATAATCCTGTTCTCTTTTGAATCGTTTTAACAAAATCAGAGGCATTAGCCAGTCCATCGTAAGTCCCTGTATCAAGCCATGCAAAACCCCTTCCTAAAACCTCCACCTTTAACTTGTTTTCTAATAAATAATCTCTATTTAAATCTGTTATCTCTATTTCTCCTCTTGCTGAAGGTTTTAGACTTTTCGCTTTATTAATTACACAATTATCATAATAGTACAACCCTGGAATTGCATAATTTGATTTTGGATTTTCGGGTTTTTCTTCCAGAGATAATACATTACCACTTTCATCAAATTCAACTACACCAAACTCTTTTGGATTACCTACATAATAGCCGAATATTACTGCGCCTTCCTTTAAAGAAGCAGCTTTATTCAATCTTGGAACAAATCCTTGACCATAAAATATGTTGTCTCCTAGAATAAGACATATATTGTCTCTACCTATAAATTCTTCTCCAACAATAAATGCATCTGCAAGCCCTTTTGGTTTTTCTTGAATTTTATACTTTATCTGTATTCCTAATTTAGAACCATCATTTAATAAGTTTTTATAAAAATCTATATATTCCGGATTAGAAATGATAAGAATTTCCTTTATTTTAGACAGCATCAAGACAGATAATGGATAATAAATCATTGGTTTGTCATATATAGGTAATAACTGCTTGCTAATAGCCTTTGTTATCGGATAAAGCCTTGATCCGTTTCCCCCAGCCAAAATAATCCCTTTCATCTAACCCCTCCACTTATTCTTCTATTCTTCTATGCAATTTTGCAGGAGAACCAACATAAATTACACTATCTTCAATATCTTTTGTTAATAACGAATTGGCCCCTACTACGGAATAATTTCCTATTCTTACTTTTTCCAATACTGCTGCCCCAAGACCAACATCCGATGCATATCCTATTTTTACATAGGAGCTTACATTACAGCCAGCAGATAAATGACATAATTCTCCAATATCATCATTATGGCCAACTACACAGTTTGCCATGACTAGAGCACATTTTCGCAATATTGTAGCGGGACCTACATACGAATTTGCCATAACAAACACACCTGGTTCAATTGTAACATTGTCGGCTACAAACGCATTAGGGTGAACTATCTTCACTAATCTATCCTCTGGAACTTTTAACTTATAAAACAAGTCTCTTCTTTTTTTGCCATGACCAATCATATGAACGGCCCACATAAAATAAAAACCTTTTTCCCCGAATTCATGTACCTGATCTAATTTTCCCATAACTGGGTATCCATTAATAAAATTACCTACTTCATAATCATTTAAATATCCTGCTAATTCATATTCCTTATATCCTTTTTTGTTCATATCTAAAATAGCCGAAGCAATAACTCCACCATTTCCTTCTCCACCCATTATTAATATTTGTTTACTCACTGTCCTTCCCTCCATCTTCAAATTCTTTTATCATTTTTTCGAATCTTTTTATATGAGGGGGTTCAAATATTTTACCATCAATCACAATAACATTTGTTTTATTTTGTTTTATATTTTCATAATATAATTGAACAATCATTTTATACTTTTCCACTGACTCAATACAGATTTTAAATCTTTTATTGATGTAATCTAGTTGAGAAGGATGAATAGCTAACTTTCCATCAAAACCCATTTCGTGTGAATAATCAACTTCTTCCTTAAATAAATTTTCGGAATTTAGATCTGGAAAAATAGTGTCATAACAATACACTCCAAAAGCCTTGGATATATTAAGAATATTTAATCTTGGATATAGCATATTTTCTCGATTTCTTAATCCATTTATCTCTGAGATGTAATCCTCACTTCCAAAAAAAACTCCCATAATTCTAAAATTTTGCAAGGTTTCTTTTAAATCTAATATACCTCTAGGTGATTCAATTAAAATCAATATTTCTTTTTTTAAATTTATTATATTATGCAAAATACCTATATTCATGTTGTCCAAACAAAATTTGGGGATCATAATCCCATTTATCTTTTTTAAATTAATATTTCCTACAATTTTGAAATATTCTTCAGAATTTACCCTTAAATACACATGTTTTAAAAAAATGTCATCAAGTATGTAATTAATATCATTTATATATTCCAAAATATCTTCTTGAATAATTGTATCTTCAAAATCAATAATAACTGCATCTGCATCTAAAATTTTTTTATTATAAAAATATTTATACTTGTTTGCTGGAATAAACAAAAAACTATTACATTTTTTCATATCTCTGCTCTTTTTCCTTAATCACCTTTATTAAATTTAGGACTTTTCTTGCCCTTTTTTCCATTGGTGGACCTATCATTTTTTTACCTAACATTGCTACCCCTGATCCTTCGACCTTTGATTTTTCAATTGCTTCTACAATATCTCTTGATCTCTCGATTTCTTCCTCTCTTGGAGTAAAACATTTGTGCGCAAGATTAATTTGTTTTGGATGAATTAACAAACAGCCTGCAAACCCCATTTCAAAAGAAATATTTTCTTCTTTTTCAAAGCCGTCAAAGTCATCTAATGACAAATACGGTGTATCTATTGGTAAAACACCTGCAGCCCTAGCTGCTAATGCTATTACAGCCCTCGGATAATCAAATGTTAATGGAGGCTCTCCATGCAAACCTTCTAAATCATTTAAATAATCTTCACCACCAAATAATAATGCTATATTTCTACTAGAGGATTTGGCAATATTATATATGTCAAGAACTGCTGATGTAGTCTCAATAAGTGGAGCAAATCGGAAATGACCTTCTATTATATCATTTTCATTTTCCAATTGTGTAATCAAATTATCATAATAAATCATATCATCAGAAGAATACACTTTTGTAAGTACAAATCCGTCTACATCTTCATGTAGTATACTATTTAAATCTTTAAACAGCAATTTACTCTCAATGTCATTCAATCTTACGAATGTAGTAATGTTTTTAAATTTACTTTTATTTAGATAGTCCCTTAAGTTTTGCCTAGCAGTTTCTTTATATGCAAAAGGTACTGAATCCTCTAAATCAAGAATTAGAGCATCGGCATTTGTTTCTAAAGCATGATCCATAAAGCTTTTTTTATAAGTCGGGACAAATAACATACTCCTTAATAAAAATTCTTTATCTTTCATATACATTTTTCCTCTCTTTTTTTTATCAATACGTGACGCCTAAAAGATAACACTAATTCATTATTTTGGTTATAAGCTCTTGTTTCTACATATACAATACCACGATCGTTTTTTGTTTTAGATTCACGAATATTTAAGATTTCTGTCTCTGCTCTTAAAGTATCCCCAATAAAAACTGGTTTTACATGGTCTATTTTCTCATAATCCAAATTAGCTATCGCTTTCCCACTAATATCGGACACTGTTATCCCTACAATCAAACTAAAGACAAAAGTACCTACTACTAATATCTTTCCATGCTGTTGCTTTTTACAGTACTCAATATCTAAATGTACTGGATGATGATTCATAGTTAACAAGGCGAACAAATTGTTATCACTTTCCATGATTGTTTTTGTTTTGGAGTGCTTTATTATGTTCCCCACTTCAAATTCTTCAAAATATTTACCAAAACTCATTTTTATTCTCCTTTTACAATATGGTTATAGACGTTTGCGAAACCTTGCAGCCCTTGAATATCAAGGACTTAAAGCTTCAATTTTAATTGTTCTTCTCCTCTAGATCTTGTAAAATATAGCTATGCACACCAAATTTTACTCATAAAGGAGAAGAACAAATGGTAAAACATTTTTATCAACTTTCTTTGACTGATACGTATCGAGACTGTGAAGAGGTTTTACAAAACAACAAATCAAAATTCCTCGAACTGCTGTCAAAACACATGGATTTATCATCACTTATCCCTGCTCCATTCTATTGGTCCTACTACAAAAGCCTGGGTAGGGACCGGGAGTATTCCCTAACCTCCATGTTAGCAGCTCTTATTCTTCAGAAAGTTCTCGGTATTCCCACGGTTTCACTACTGATTCTTTTTTTACTCCTTTGTCGTGAAGCCAGAGAGTTCTGTGGTTTTTACAAAGTCCCCGACAATTCCCGGTTTACAAGGTTTAAACAGGATTTTGTACTTCAAATCGAATCTCTCTTCCATCATTTGGTTGACGTCACAGAGCCTATTTGCCAAAGCCTTGACGCTAAACTAGCTTCTACCCTGGTGTTCGATACTTCCGGTATTGAACCTTATGTGACCGAGAACAATCCCAAGTTCATCAACGCTCTTATCAAAAAACTGAAACGCGCTTACAAAGATAACCCTGATATCGACGTCTATAAAATGGCCTATGGCCTTATGCCCTCCTGCGCGTCTGCCAATTATCAGGTTAAACAGCTTTACATCAACGGTTGTTTCTGCTATGCTTACAAATTTGCCATTATGACCAATGGGCTTGGCATCGTTAGAAATATCTCGTTTCTCGATGAGGATTTTATGTCCAAACATCCTGAAATCGAAGTAGATAAGAAATCCGACTCTCCGGAGGAGGATAAATCCATTAGCGACTCCAAATCTTTAAAGCCCGTTTTGTCCGATTTCTTTAAACTCCATCCCCAGGTCTCTTACGATACATTTCTCGGTGATGCCATATTTGATTCCTTTGCTACGTATCCCCTACTCCTTGAAGAATTTAAGTTTAAAAAGGTACTAATTCCTTTTAACATTAGAAACTCCAATACCGGTTTGGCTAAGCCCGGTTACAACGAATCAGGCTGGCCTCTTTGCCCAAAAGATTCCTCTAAGGCTATGACTCCTTGCGGATGGACCAGGGAAAAAGGACGAAGTGACAGATTTAAATGGATCTGTCCTGAGACCCACTGGGATGGCAGAAAACGCCTTTGCCATTGTCCTAATCCCTGCACGGACAAGCCCTCTGGCCGAATGATTTATACATCCTCTGGTCAGGATCTTCGCTCGTATCCCGGTATTATCAGGGATTCTGAGGAGTGGATTACGGAATACAAAACCCGGTGCACCATCGAAAGGACGATTCAATTTTTCAAAGATCCAATGGCTGTTGGAAATACCAAAACCTCTGACCGACTCACAATCAAAGCTGATTTGTTTCTCGCAGGTATTACACAATTAATAACTGTTATACTTGCTGATAGAATCCATCAACCTAAATATTTCCGTAGCCTCAAGCCCCTGATCGCTTAAGTTTATACGCTCATAACATCTCTTGTTATTGAGGCTTGTTTTTCTGTGCAGTTTTTTCGAGTTAACCCAAGGTACAATTGATTTCCTCACGACTTTTTTTATTCTTGACGGCAATCGTCACCTTACTTTTTTGTTACTTTCTTACAGTTAATCAATTAGCGGCATTTTGCAAACGGCTACAATATGGTTAATTTAACATAATTAGAAAATCATATGGATATTTTAAAGTGATAAAGCCCACCATGTTAACCAGTATGTTAATAAAAACCAGTCAGTATAAGGGTTACCAAAGTGTTATCCCGTGAAAGCCTATTAATATGGACGATACCTTCCGGTAAAATCTTGTTCCCGAAATTGAAAGGGTGTTTAAAGTGTAAGGGTCCTAGGTGAAATAACTATGTTAAATATAAGCTAAGTCCATATTTACTATAAAGTTAACATGGTCCTATCATTAACAAAGTGCTCATTTGGGGTTAACTTATTCAAATCATGTTAATATAGGTTTAATAACTTATCCTCTAATTGTTATGCTTTTCTTTCCTTTTAATAGTTTAAATGCTTCCTTATAATATAAGAAAAAACATGTTACTAAATATGCTAAGCATAATAAAATTGTATAAATGTTTAAATCATAACAGTTAATTAACACAAATAATAATAAAAAAATTCCAATCATAAAATGAATCTTTTTGCTAAAAGTAACTAGTTTTTTTATTTTAACTACCAATAAAATAGATAATAAATTAGAAATAAAATATCCAATTATTGTTGCTATAGCTGCCCCTTCTATGCCCATTCGAGGTATTAAGTACATATTAAGGATTACATTAATTAAAGCTCCAGCAGACAACATTAAAGGTGAATAAAATGTTTGCTTAATTATTTGAAATTGTGTCCCTAATATTTGATAAAGCATTAACAGAAGCGGTGCTAAAAGCAAGTATGGGAATACTATAACACCTTTAACATAATCTCCTTGAAATAAAAGATTAAATAATAAATCTTTACATATAAATCCACAAACGAAAAAGCAAGTAGAAACAATAAAAAGATTTTCCCAAACTTTTCCCATCAAATCTTTATAATCTTCATCCTTCATTGTAGAAAAAGCAAAATACTGCCACCCCCCCGAAAAAGCCATATGAATGAATTGACTGATACTAGATAATCTCGCTCCGATAGCATAGATCCCCAATTCTGTTGTACCCAGCATATTCGTAATCATTATTCTATCCATAGAATTATATATCCAATAAATTAAAAAAGTAGGTAAGAGAGGTAATCCAATTTTAAAAAGTTCTTTCGCTATTTTTTTATCAAACCTACCCAAGAGGAAAAATCTATTGTTTAGTATCCAAAAAAACAAAATTATCATACCAGTTGTTAAAATACTAGAGTAAATCAAACCGAAATATGAAAAACCTAACCAGATCAATAAAATTGAAATTAAATAACCACCACCGGAACTTAACAAGCCTGAAAACACAAATATTCGTCTTTTATTTTGCATTCTTGTCGGAGCCTGAATGATATTACTATTTGAAGATAAAAACAAAGCTATTGATGAATATATCACTATATTGCTATAAATATCGGTCCCAAAAAACATTTTAGCAAAGGCATCATTAAATAAAATTAATGTAATACATATTATAATTGACGATATAAGAACTATTATTTGAGCAGTCGTAGTTACATTGTATCTTAGTTGTTGATCATCAGTGTCAAAATACTCTCTAAACATAGCATCACTCATCCCTAATATTGCCAAAGGTGTGCCAAAGCCGACAATAAGATTAAACATGTCAAAAACACCAAAGTCAGATGTATTGGGGAGTAGGCTTGTAATTACAGGTAACAGCAGTAGTGGAACTATTTTATTTAATACCTGGATAAAGCCATATGCAAAAAAGTTTTCGAGAAATAATTTTGCTCTACTCAAAACAACTAACCCTCGTATTCGTTTATAATGTTAATTACATAAGAAACTTCTGCTTCCGTCATTCCTTCATATAAAGGTAAACTTATAACTGTATCAGCATAGTTTTCTGTTATTGTAAGATTCCCTTGTTTATGTCCTAAAAAATCATATGCCTTAGAAAGGTGTGGTGGAATTGGATAGTGAATTTGTGTTCCTATTTCATGGTCAGTTAAATACTTCTGTAGTTTTTTTCTATCATCTGTTCTAATGACAAATAGATGCCAAACATGGCCAGCATTCTCTCTAATTTTTGGCAATTTAATGAATTCATTCTTAATTTCATCTAAGTACCTTCTTGATATCTTCTCTCTTTCTTTTTGAAGTTGATTATAATGTGATAACTTAACAGACAATATCGCAGCTTGAATCTCATCTAATCTTGAATTAACACCTAATATTTCATTATGATACTTTATTTTACTGCCATAATTCCTTAACATCTTTATCTTTTCATAAATTAATGGATTATCTGTTACAATAGCGCCGCTATCGCCAAAAGCACCTATATTTTTAGTCGGATAAAAGCTAAAGCAACCAATATCTCCCCAAGCACCTGTTGTGCGATTTTCAAATTTAGCCCCATGACTTTGGGCACAGTCTTCTATTAAATAAAGTTTATTCCTATTAGCTATTTCTTTGATTCTTTTCATATTAGCTGCTTGTCCATAGAGATGAACCACCAATATAGCTTTTGTATTTTTTGTTATTTTTTCTTCAATCCTATTGTCATCTAAATTAAAATAATGGTCCGGCTCCACAAAAACAGGGGTTGCCCCATTTTCTGTGATTCCAAGCACTGATGCAATATAGGTATTGGCTGGAACTATGACTTCATCGCCAATGCCAACGCCCAATGCTCTAAAGGCAAGAATCAAGGCGTCCAAGCCAGAATTTAATCCTACACAAAACTTGGTTCCAATGAAATCTGCAAACTCAGACTCGAATCGTTCAACATTTTTTCCTAGTATATACCACCCACTTTTCAGTGTCTGAAGTACAGCCAGATCGTATTCATTCTGATACTTGAAATATCCCCGGTCCAATTGATTAAAGTTTATTTTCATTTTTCCAATAACCATCCTGTACATTTCTTAAAAATTCATTATAATCTCTAATATAGTCTTCCTCGTAATAATAGTCGGAAGCAGCCACACATAAGACTGAACCTTCTTTTTTCCAATGCATATCATGCCATATACCATTACCGATTAATAAAGCTTTTTCAGGTACATCAAGTAAATAGGTTTCAGTTTTAGTACCATCATTCAAGAACACTTCGATGATCCCGTATGGACACCAAAGTATCTGCTTTAATTTTTTATGTGCATGCATACCCCGTTTTGTATTCACGGGTACATTATACGTGTAGTAGATACGCTTTATATGAAATGGTATCTCCTTATGCAATTCGAAAAAGGATAGGTAGCCAGTAGTTGGGTTACCGTGAGTTGATAGAGATAATATAGCGGTATTTGTCATTATTTTTTCACCTCAACAAATTCCATGTATCAATATATTTTTGTGCTACTTTAATATGGTGATGGAAATCTTCGACAAACAATCGAGACTTCTGTCCTATTTCTATTACACATTTTTTATCTAAAACTAATTTTTCCAATTTTTTAAATATATCATCAACAGAAGGAAGTATGTTTATAATAGGTATATCTGTTCTGCCAAACTCTTGCTGACACTCTGGCTCATTTCCGCTCAATACAACTTTGCCCATAGCCATAGAATATAAAGCATTCATGCCATAACTGTATGATAAAGCTTGATCAATAACAACATTAGTCTCCTCAAGTACCTTAAGATACTTGTTTAAAGGCATTTTCCCATCAATTAATATTTCTACATCATTTGGATATTTTTCTTTTATTTTTAACATAGCTTCTTTTATGTATTTAGTTCCTTTGAATCCTTCTCTAGTTATTCCATGAAATATTTTAATCTTATTATTTTCTATTTTTTGCCTAGTAAATGCTATTTTATTAACGTTTATAGGAAATTGAATAGTGTTTAATAATCTATTGTGTTCTCTGTAAGCTTCTGCATAACTATAGGCTGTTGGTATAATACCATCAACTAAATTCACCACATTTATATTGTTTTCCATAAATTTCTTTTGATTATATGGATTATAACCGTTTAAATCAATTTCAATATGTTCTTCTAATGCACTATATTTTAAGCATTTCAATTTTTTATAGAAAAAATAATCACTTCCACATGATGACATAAACATTTTATTAGAATTTCTTTTTATTTTATCTATTAATAAATAATTATAATTATATTTTAGTCCTCCGAAAACATTATGACCAGTCAACTGAACAATATCATAATTATAGTATTGCTTTAGCTTCCAGAAAGGAAATATCAACTTCTCTATATTTCTAATTAAATAATTCCTTGAACTTGGTATATATAAATCAGTTTTTACAGTATTTCGATATTCATCTCCAGGATTTACCAAATTTATTTCATATCCCAGTTCCAAAATTCCTTCTTTCAAATTTTTGAAAAACCCACTAAATTCACCTAAGAGCAAAATTTTCAATTAATATCATCCCCCAAATAATACAGCTGAATCCAAATGATTTTGAAAACCAACTATTTTTTATGCTAAAAAAATACTTTGATTTTGATGTCTAATTTCGACTTCTGAACTAATATTAAAGTTCAATGAAACATTTAATAATAGGTACAGCTCCCTTTTCAGGGAGTAATATAAATTTTAGTTTGTAGTATTGATTTATTTTTTGCAGTTAATACTAATGAGTTATTGTTTTCAATACAACCATAAGCACTGGAGAATTTAGTGCTTATAATTTCTAAATCATCAAAACTATCAAAGTACATTTTAATCTCTTTTTTATTGCTTTTTAACACAACTGATCCTTTTCCTTTGGTAATATTAATACCTGGAGCAAAATGAAAATATATATAAGAAGAGTGATCTTTACCATTAATAATATAATCTAGTATGCTGATTTCATTTGACTTTCTTATATCTATTTCTCTTTTGTGAATTACCCCTACTTTTCTTTTATAGCCATAATGTTCGCCTAAAAAGTAATTTCTATCAAATATTAAAGTTTTTGCATTTGTCTGATTCTTTATTGAAAATAGCTTTTTTTCATTAAAGTCATTCTGCTCTAGATTATCCACTTTTAAAGTATTATGTGAAATGGTACTTTTAAATAAATTCCTCATTTTATAATCCCCTGTATATGAATATGTTCCTGAATCAACGATAAAATCTTCTCCGGCTATATTTAGTTCAATGCTTAATTGGTCATTATGTGCATGATTTCCAATCCCTAACAAACCACAACGAATAATAATATATATATTATCTTTTCTTAAAGTATAAATACCGCCAAATGGATAAGATATAGAATTTAATCTGTAGCTTTTATCTTTAGGTTTCTTAATATTTTGAAACATCCACAACGAAGCCAAATTATTACCAGAATAACACCTGAAATCGTCTCTATCAAAGTACTCTCCAGCTACACCCAATAGATATCTAAAATCTCTCATTTCACTCCGGCCGTAACCTGTAAACATTATAAACCTACCACTATCCATATCTCCTATTAAAGGTATCAAACCGTTTGGTTTGGTAATATTCATTATTACTTCACACATCTTTTCCAATTTTTTTATATATTTGTCAGAAAAAAATATCCCATTATAGTTACATAATATTGATGTATAGAGTAATAACTCAGTTACTAAACAATGATAAGCTGTAGAAGCTTCATAATTATATCCATCTCCATAAACTTGTTTCTCCATTTCTATTTCTAGTTGAGAAATTGCACATTTTAACCAATCATCTGTCCTATTTTTCTTATAATTTAAGTTTTTAAAATAAAGACCTATCCACACTAATCCCACTAAATCTGATAAATAATGGTTGTTATTAATTTGGCCTCTTTCGAGATTTTTAAAAATAAAATCACCATGCATATATAGCCATTTCTCCAGTTCAACCCAAAAAGAATCTTTATTTTTAATATTTTTAAAGTAATAAATACCAACAATCCAATTACATGCCCTAATCGCAACATCCATGGCATATATCCAATTTATTGACATTAGCATGGGATTTTTATTAATCCAATCATATATTTCTTTTTTAAATTCTTTGGCATAATTTTCATCTTTTGTAATCCAGTATGCTTGACCCAAAATAGGTATATGCTGAAATCTGGATAATTCCCATGGAATTTTTGGATCCGCATTATTAGTTAAATCTATGATTTTTATTTTCTTGTAATACTTATTTTCCCAAGTGAAACCAGATTTAAAATCTTGATTCCATTTAATATCTTCCCCTAAATTTGTATCTCCTGAACCTAAAAGATTAAAAGTATGATTGCATATTTTATCTGCTTGCATAATAATTTCTTTTGTTTGAGATAATTCGTTTAATTTTTTAATATAATAATTTCTATTAGTATTATCAAAAAAAAATTGCATATTAGAGTCCCAATTTTCTAACATTAATTTATCCATAAATAATGGATTCTTTTTTATTATTTCGGCTCTAATTGTATGATACATTTTGCTATATAACTTTTTTGTTATTTTCTTAATGATAAAATTCGTCTTTTGTAAATATTTTTTCATTTATCTAGATCCTTTCATAATCAAAAACAAGGTTAAGCTTTATATATCAATTTTTTGTAAATACTCTTTCAACTTCAAAACTTGTTTTTCCATGCTAAACAATTCTCTTGTATCTGAATCGATTATTTCTTTTATTTTGGTATTTTTGATATTGCATAAAAATTTTATTAGATCATTAACATTGTATAAGATATTACCATCTATATCCAATTTTATTAAAAAAACATATGGTTTATTTTTTAAAATATTCGAGAAATCTCCAATGTTATCAGTTAAAATCAATCCAATTTTTGCATTTAAATAATCTATAATTTTTAAGGGAGAGGATGTTATATTTATCAATGAATTATCTCTAATTATTATGCCTACGTCGTTGAAGCTTAAATGGTAATTAATTTCATGACTTTGTAAGTTGGATATTTTTGTAATATTTAATAAATTGTATTTAGTTATTAATTTAGTAGCCTTTTCATTATTACCTTCAAAAGTATAAATATTAAATTCAATATTTTGATAGTTATCATATATAGATTTTATAAGTTTAAATATCTCTTCTATATTTTGCCATTTTGAGAATCCACCTGAATATACAAATCTAACTTTGTCTCTTTCTACTTTATTATCTGTTACAGGCCAAGTATTATTAAGTAAATCTGTTGATAAATAATTATGAACAACTAGAGCTCGCGTAAAAATATTTGGAATAAAAAAATACTTGGATATAAAGTGAATCTTTTGGTACTCTGTTATAAAACAGTAAAAATCCGCTATTTTCATAGCTTTTTTCTCAATAATATCCAGTATTTTTTTTCTTATATATGACCCATTTCTATAAAATGATTCCTCAGGAATAATTCCTCTAGGTCTAAATATAATTCGGTAATTGACATTGTTTTTAATAATTTTATTAGCCTTAATTACATCCATTATGGTAAAAGTAAAAATAATTGTTTTACTTTTAGAATTAACTATAGAATATTCTTCCAGTGAAACATAAGTTGTGTCTTTTGTCACAACATTTTTTGCTGCTACTGTCAAATCAATATTAAAAAAAGTATGAAATCCAGCATTTTGAATGGTAACAACTAAAGGATATATTTGCCTTTTTGATTGTGGATTATTATCATTTGTATAAAAGAATATATTTAAATCCTTTCTCATTTATGATCCCCCTATTATTTCTTTGTAACGATAGATACATTTCTTGAAGTAATATACATATAAGGTAATGCTGTCATAATTAATAGTAAAGAAAAATCATATCTCGCGGAAATAGTGATTATAACCATTGTTTCGGCAAATAAAAACATACATGTTACTGCCAATCCTATTATTAAAAGATTTTTAATTTTATTATCTGCATTTCTTATTACAATAATATATTTTTTTATTACTAAAAAAATAAAAATACAATATATTAAAACAAATAAAGCTCCATAATCAAACCATAATCTTAAAAATCCACTATGTGCACTGTACATAAAAATATCTCTAAGGGAATTAGTACCTGAACCTAAAATTTGTTTAATAATATTCTGTTGTCCCCAAATGGTGAATACATCATGCATCTTGATATCTCTGCTTCCAATACCACCATTAGCAAATCGTCTGAATATTATGAAATGTCTTGTTAAATAATCAAAAAATAAATAATAACTTCCTACGAGCCCAATAATTGATGATGTCAAATAATACAATGATTTTTTTTTAACTCTAAATAACAGACAAATAATAAAACCGATTATAGTAATGATTAAGGGCGTCCTTCCTCCTGTCATTAATAGCCAATAAATAAACCAAAATATAAGTAATAAATGTATTATATTTTTAGATTTGCAATAATTATAGTAAATAAATATAATACCTATAGAAATATTTAACCCATACATTGTTGAGTTACTAAACCAAGATTGCACTCTTTTATAATATGTTATATCTGGTAATGGAAATAGAGTAAAAATATTTAAATTATCAAGAAATGCTACTATAGTACTTATTAATATAAAAATAATAAAAGTATTAAATAAAAATTCATATATATTTATTAATTCATCTGTACCTAAATAATATGTTCTGAACTGAAGGGTTTTTATTAGTAAATAAATTAAAATAATCATAACAAATATATTCATACTTGTTGAAAAAGCATCGGAATACATTACTGATGAAAATAATACGTAGTAGGAAATAATAATAATACATATATCAAATTGAGTTACTTTTCTTAGAAATTTGTTTTTTTTGATTATAAAGCTATATAATAAATACATTCCTATCCCAGAATATAGAATTATAAGTGCACGATTAGAATATATAGTACCGGTGTTAACACCTGTAGAATAGGTATATAAAAATAATACAATCAAAAGGTACATTCTAACTATAAAATTTTTTAATTTTTTTGTGGTTATTATATTCATGAATCACATAATGCTCCTATATTATTGATTATTTTCCCTTATTGCCCAAAACAATGTAGACTTATTCTTTAAGCAGACGAATAATATCCTCAATATAATTTTCAATTAAATACTCTTCACTTGAATCCTTGGCATTGTGCTTCAATTCGATTAGCCAATCTCTGTTAAAATATACACGTTCAATAGCATATGCAAGTTCCTCAGGAGTATTTTTTTTGAGCACTAGGCCAGTTTTCTCATCTTTAATTATTTCAGAATTAAAATTTATATCACTTACAATTGCAGGAATCCCTGCAATTTTTGACTCTACTAAAACACCGGGTACCCCTTCATTCTTCCACTTAGTAGGAAATAATAGCAAATCATATTGTTGTAACTTATTATATAATTCGTTCTTTTTAGTTGATTTAAAAACTCCACAGTAATGAAGATTAACATTTCTTGTTATAGAAGATTCAAATTTTTGTATATACTTAGGAGCAATATGTCCATAAAAATCAATCGAATAATCTATATCTTTTTGATTTAAAATTGCAGCAGCAGCAAAAATATTGTCTGCACCTTTATCTTCTGAAATAAGTGAAAAGAACAAACATCTTAATTGCTGATTGTCTTTTTGCATTTCCGCATTTATATCTGCTCTTTCCCTACAATTAGGGAATACCGAAACATTATTGACACCAACAGAACTGAGGGCTTTCTGCATTCCATCTGTTTCAACATAAATTCTTTTATATTCTTGTAACAATCTTTGTAACCGCTTATCCTTAATAACCATTTGAGGGAACGTGCCACCCATAACGAGTACAATAGAATTATTCATAATCTTTTTGTTCATAAAAAATAATACAAATGTTAATTTTTTTAATGAATTTTTGCTAATTCCAATTATTAATCCATGCTTTTTTTTTATTATAGTAGTAAAAAGTGAAATTATTCTCAACAATAAATTGTTATTTTTATCATAGAACTTTGACTGTTCAACCTCTATATAGTCAAACAACTTATTAAATAAGAGTTTGTTTTTTATTGTCACACCACCATATGGAGGAGGAAATGCTCCTAAATAAATATATTTCATTATAACCTCCATACCACCTCTTCAGGGCAACGAATATTGGCTTGCCGTACCATAGAGGGGTTCTGTTCTTTATTTTTGTAATACCAAATTTTCAATAAAATTTGCTTACAAACAATATTACAAATAACGAAAAAGTGAATGGCGTACTGTACTATAATGTAAATTTTGTCTCTTCTATCAGTTCCTCAGGTATCACTTATGTTTGCTCTATAAGGATTGCTTACTTTACTTATTTGTTCATACGATTTTTTTCGATTAATCATAAAATATTTTATAAATAATCTCTTTTTACTAACTAATAGCTGCTGTTTGTCCTAAAGATCACCTTTACTTTGTTTTCATCTATATGAATCTATTTTATTTTATAATTTATATGCCTCAACAAAATCACATATATTTTTAGTATCAAGTACAAGTTTGTCCGTAATGAGTTCCATATTCTTTTTGATATGATCATGCCCAACCATAATGACAAGAAGCTCTATTTCATTGATAAAATCCTCAAAATTCATAAACTGATGATCTACAATTCTATTCTTAACAAATGGGTCAAAAACTTTAACTCCAAAAGCTAAATGCTCGTCCATCTTCTCTAATAACTGAAGGGTCGGACTCTCTCTTGTATCATCAACATTTTCTTTGTAAGTTAGTCCGTATAACCCAACTTTTGAAATATCTTTAATACCATGTTTCCTCATGATATATCTGATTCTCCCTAGTACGTGTGTTGGCATAGAATCATTAATCTTCCTAGCTGTTAGAATAAGGTTTGTAAGGTCTGGATAGTCTCCTACCAAGAACCACGGATCGACTGAAATACAATGACCGCCTACCCCTGGCCCAGGTTGAAGAATATTTACACGAGGATGTTTGTTAGCTATTCGTATAATCTCATAAACATCCATGCTGTCCACACGACATATTTTTGCGAGTTCATTAGCAAAAGCAATATTGACATCTCTATATGTGTTCTCTACGACCTTTGACATTTCAGCTGATCTGATATCTGTTACTACAATCTCTCCTTTGCAAAATCTAGCATATAGTTCCTTAACTTTTTTCCCAATCTCAGGATCATCTGCACCAATCGTTCTTGAATTATGCTCAAGTTCATAAATCATATTTCCTGGGATGATTCTTTCAGGAGCGTGAACTAAATGCACATTTTGACCAATAGTAAGTCCTCTTTTTTCTATCTCAGGTCGTATATATTTATCAATTGAACCCGGTGATATGGTTGATTCAATAATTAATATGGCATCTTTTTCACAGACTTCTAAAACGGTATTCACTGCTGAAATAACATACTTTGGATCAAGCTTTTTACTTGTATTAACATAAGGTGTTGGAACAGCGATGATATAAGTATCTGTTTTCTGATATTCTGTTGTAAATTCAATGCCATTTGAAGAAGCTTTTTTGAAAAGCTCCTCTAAGCCCTTTTCTTCAAAAGTGAGTTTACCTTCAGTTAATAAATCTACTATATTCCTATCGTAGTCTGTTCCTATTACCTTAACCCCACTTTTTGCAAACATTAAGGCTGTAGGTAGTCCTATATAGCCCAGTCCGATAATGTTAATCATATAAATACCCTCCTTCAATCTTTTTATCATGTTGTATGCTCTATCAAATAAGTTTTATATCGAACCTTATCCTGCATTTCTTATTATCCATGCTACATCTAACAGAAACACAGTTGATCTCTATATTTTTTAGGTAGTACAAACTTCTGTAGGACTTTTTGCTTACAATATCTCCATTATCAGCCTCTACAGTACATATCAATACGTTATTTTCAAATAACTCAAATCCTCCTCGAACTAATCTCACTTCACACGGAGTGTGGAAATAGAACTCGCAATACTCGCCATTACCATTTATTTCATCTTCTATCGCATACCCATACCCAACTTTACTTATTGCTCTCCTATGTGTATAGCTATTCTTGGAAACCATAGTCCCTGAAAAGCTATCCTTTGTGTACTTCACATCTCTGCACTCTGTCCAATCATAAATCATGAAAGCACCGCGCTTTTTCATCTGATCTTTATCGTCAACCTGCACCGTATTATGAGCTGCTGTTAAAGCCATCTCTTTACCAATCTCACTCGCATATGAATAGGTGCCGCTATCGCAGAAAATATTCTTTCCTTTATGCCATAAGTCAATATGCAGCTCATCCATTTGTGCCGGCCGGGTTCTATAGTCCTGCAAAACGGTCATTAGAAAACCGTCATCGTGATGTAGTGTGTAGAATCCAGATTCATAGAAGGATGAAGGTTCTTTTTTTATACTTGCAAGATGTTCGCTATCGATATCACCATTTCCAAACCAAAGCAGTTCTTCATCATAATCCCCTTGCTCATACAACCGCCTACCTTCGATTAACGAATAAACCGTATTTAATACCGGACGGAAATCTCTATATCCACAGGCCGTGACTGGAAATATCAGTGCGCCATCATTTGGGCCATAATTTGGCATTTCACCGCTTTCGTCTTGCATCTGATACATAAAAACGGCACTTTTTTTAATACGGTCTTTCGTACCTTCCGCTATATACATGTTAGTTCTTTCGCTCAATTTAAAGATACATTCCATTATTTGAAGGGCAAATCTCTGATAATTGAACGAATACTGAATATATCCCCCATCAGGAAGGAATTGTTTTTGCACCTCTTTATCTAACAATCCATATGCTTTATTTAGCCGTTTTTTATCACAACAACACCATGCACCAATAATAAGTCCGCATATTTCAGAAAGAGTATGGTTGTTCTGTATGCATTTATGGGCATAGAAGAAGTTGGCCAGAACCTTTTTATAACATACCTCTACCAGCTTACTTGTGTTTTCCTCATCTTTAACCGTGATAATACCGTAATGCTTGAAAACTGTATAGGCCATCAGCGTATTTATCATCCGAAGGGTACATTCTTGCCCACATTTATAATTGACACCATACGAATATGGATTATCTTTTAACCATTGTTCAAGCTGCTCTGCAAAAGCGTAATAATACTTTTTATCACCAGTTATTAGATAAGCTCTAGAAAAATAGAAAAAATGTGTAAAGCGCGAAGCCTCCCAAACAACCTTAATATCTCCAAGTTCTGCATCAAAGTCCGGTATGCGAAACCACTTAGCAGAACGGTTACTTTCAACTTTCGTGAGAGGGTTGTAATGCCAGTTGATGGGATTGCCGTAGTCTAATTCGATTGATGAAAAACCCGAGATAACACCCTCTATTGCTTTATCAGCCACTGAAACTATTTCAATCTGTTTTTCACGTGATAGGCTACACAAGAAAACTTTTATACCTGCAACATTTAGATTGAATATATTTATCCTTTTTACATGTACTTTTTTCTCAAACAGTTGCTCGGTAGCCGGTATTGCCGTCATCATCTTCAGCTTTGCTGAATACAGTGAGCGATTAATCACCCAAGGTAATCCGTATTCTGTGAAAAGTGATTTTATCATCGCAATACTCCATTTTGGTTGTTTTCTTAAACACTTTCCAGCACATTTATCAATTTTCCGGTTAGGACATTAAAGTCAAAATCCTTTGCGCCCCTCCTAGCATTTCGTCCCATTTCTTCATACTGCTCTTTAGGCATATTTTTAATAAAGAGTATTGTTTCCGCTAGTTCTTCCGGTGTACCTTTCCCCAAAGAAAGCCCACATTTGTATTTTTCCAGAATGCAGTAACCCATCTTAACGGTTGATATAATTGGTTTGCCGGATGCCATATATTCAAACAGTTTATTGGAGCTATTCCCTCTTGCCCAGTTGTACTGGGACTGGGAGTAATTTAGAATGTTAACTGATGATTTGCTCAGGATGTATGGGATAAATTGTTTATTGATATAGCCCTTCATCTTCACGTTGCTGAGTCCTTCATCAATAGCCCTCTGTTGTAACACCGTCTGCTGATTACCGTCACCATAAATTAAGAACTGTATGTCTGTATGCTCCTTTAAAAGTACTGCGGCGTCTAGAATATTTCCTACATTATTTACTGGCCGAATTGCTCCTGCATATACCACATTAAATTTATCATCAGTCAAATCAGCATCATTAATAATACTGTCTTGTGTAGATTTTAGAAAAGCATCCAAATCCACACCGTTGTTAATGTAATAACATTTTTTTAAGTCAATATTACCGCCCTGGACTGTATCCCATTTCTTCTCTTTGATATAATCGACGTCACCTTCTTTGGTAAAAATCAAAGAGTCAGCATTTTTATAAATCCAATGCTCTCCAGTAGTTAGTATCCTACCAAGCACACTGTCCTTTTTTACTTTGTTAAACGAAAATATAGCTTCAGGCCATAAATCTCGCACTTCACAGATGCAAGGAATTTTTAGCTTCTTGGCTATCTGTATGCCAGCAACCATAGTTAGAGGGTGAACACTTGAAGCAAGAATGACATCGGGTTTACCCTCCAATTTTGAGTATGCTTTTGCTACTGAAAACAAATTGAAGTAGAACAAACCCATATTCTTTATTCTATCGATTCCATTACCTAAAGCTACAGTTGTCTTCACAAAAACAAACGGTATATTATTAATCGAATCCGTTGCATATTTTTTCTTTCCTGTATCAATATATTTATTTTTATTATGATATGTATTCGCACCGAAGACAGTAGCTCTATAACCTTGCTTTATGAGGTTCTCTGCAAACCAGTAATGCCGCCCCCCACGGTTTATATACATATCAGTTGCATAATGATTCCATAACCAGATGTTTTTTTTCAAGCTAACCTCCCCTAAGCTCTATACTGCCACAACTCTATCAAAATAGTCTAGCTAGCTCTTAACATATATGGGTCAAAAAATTTTATCATTTATATTCAAAAACAGCTTTTGAACTTTTCTATTATTACTGCTTGGTCTTCACCAGACATCGCTGTCCCTGACGGCAGACATACGCCCTTATGGAATAAGTCAGCCGACACATCTTCAGTATGAGGATAGTACTCGCACTCCTGAAACACAGGCTGAAGATGCATGGGTTTCCACACCGGTCGGGACTCTATGTTATTTTCCTCAAACTTGGTTATGATATTATCGGGTTTTACTTTACTCTGCTGATCCAATATAACTACTGTAAGCCAGTAATTCGGAGTGCCATATTCAGCTACGGGCATTATTTTTATTTCAGATATGTTTGAAAATGCCTTTCTGTATGTATCAAATATCTCCTTCTTACGTTGGATTCTGTCATCCAGGGCTCTAATCTGCCCACGGCCTATGGCAGCCGCTATATTGCTCATACGATAATTGTAGCCGATTTCTTTATGTTCGTAGTGTCTTGCTGGCTCACGAGCCTGTGTAGCCCAAAATTTGATTTTCTTTAGCGCATCCAAATCGTCGGATACCACCATACCACCGCCAGAGGTGGTTATGATCTTATTCCCATTGAAGGAAAATATCCCCATTTTCCCAAATGTACCCGTCTGCTTTCCCTTATATGTCGCGCCAAGTGATTCAGCAGCATCTTCAATCACAGGTACCCCATAATGTTCACATATGGGTAACAACTTCCCATAATCTGCACTTTGTCCATAGAGATTTACTATGATGACAGCCTTAGGCAATTTACCACGCTTTTTAAAACTGACAAACGCTGCCTCAAGTGCGGCGGGCGACATATTCCAACTTTCAGGTTCAGCATCAATAAACACAGGAATAGCCTTTTCATATACTATTGGATTGCAGGTACCAGAGAATGTAAGTGAGGAACAGAATACATAATCCCCCTGTTGGACTCCCAGGTATTTAAGTGCTAGATGGACTGCTGCCGTACCGGCTGATAGTGCCACCGCTCCTTTTGCACCCGTATAACAGGCAACCTCTTTTTCAAAAGCATCCACATGGGGTCCTAACGGTGCTATCCAGTTTGTATCGAAGGCCTCTTGGATGTACTTCATTTCTTCGCCGCTCATATGAGGAGGCGATAAATAGATCCTTTGCATCATTATTGTCTTAACCTCTTTTTCGTTACAGCGGGAACACCCGCTGCAAGTACATTGTTATCTATATCTTTTATTACAGCAGCACCTGCTGCTATGATCGAATTTTCTCCAATATGAACATTGTTCGCTATACTCGAACCCAAACAAATCCACGAATAATCACCCACAGTAACAGTACCTCCCACTCTTGCCCCCGGAGAAATATGAACTCCTTTAGATAAAAGACAATCATGATCTACGCTAGAACACGTATTAATTATGCTCCCTCTTCCCACTCTCGTCCCAGCATTGATAACAGCCCCGGCCAAAACAACTGTTCCACATTCAATTACAGAAAACTTGCTTACAAAAGAGAATGGGTGTATTAGACACGGAACATTGTAACCAAACCTATTCAGCTTATCTACAAGTTCCACCCGGAGACGGTTGTTACCTATTGCAACAAAAGCTTCGTCATACTCACCTTTAAGTTTCTCAAAGTTGCAAAGTTTACCAATCACTGGGTAATCAATTACTATTTCCCCTACCTTTGCAGCATCATCATCTAGAAAAGCAACCTTATGATACAAGCCTGTCTCTAATGCACAGTCTGCTACAACTTTACCATGGCCCCCGGCCCCCAAAATGAGCAGCGTTTTCAAATTACCACTCCCCGATCAAACGCTGAGTTTATTAACATTACCTACAAATTCTTCCATGGTATCCGCTTCGGACTGATTTATTCCTTTCCTGCTTAAGACATTAGCAATTGTCATAAAAAATATTTTAACATCGAGCTTAAAAGAAACATTATCCACATACCAAACATCAAGCTTAAACTTATCCTCCCAGGAAATTGTATTTCGACCATTAACCTGAGCCCAACCGGTGATACCTGGTTTAACCTCATGTCGCCTCCTTTGTTCAGGCGTATAACAATCAAGATATTGAACCAGTAACGGGCGGGGACCAATAAAGCTCATCTTCCCACTTAGAATATTAAAAAGCTGGGGTAGTTCATCAATACTAACTTTACGTAACAGCCTGCCTACCGAAGTCATTCTCTCCATATCAGAAAGCCGTCTGCCGCCTTGTTCTGTTTCAAGCTGCATTGTGCGAAACTTATAAATTGTAAAAATTTTGCCATCCTTGCCGGGACGCTGCTGTCTAAATAAAACAGGACCTTTTGACCCAATCATAATAGCAGCGGCAGAACATGCCATAATCGGCAACAACAGCATTAACAATACCGCCGCAAAAACATAGTCTAATATTGTTTTAATATGTAGGTATGATCTCATGCAAACACCTTTTCATCACAATGGGTATCAAAAACCTTTTGCCATTGAATATGGATTATCTATATATCTTTTAGATAAATAAGGGATCCATAAAGTAAAACCATAAATAATTCTAAATCTTCTTTAACATCCTGTAAACATTTTTATACTTGCATCTTTATAAGATATTTTTATCATTTTGACATAAGTGTTTTCATGGTACCTATCTAACAATACACTCTTTTACGATCATTTTGCGTTAATTAACCGTCTCAAAGTATTTGGTAAGATTTCATAAATATTCTTCATTAAATATAAAATTCCTGCTAAAGGCATATTTAAACACTCTAGACTACTGACTTGATGCAAAATAAAAGCACCTAGAAAAGGTGCAACCTGGCAATCATTACTCTAAAAGAGTTTTAGACCCATAGCTTTGTGTCCTGCCTTTTCAAGCAGTTTACCAATTATGTTCGTTTATTATAACTTTTGCCTATTTATAAAATGGAATGATCACTGACGAATTTTATCACATTCAGGTGTTTTTAGATAGAACTTTCTCCCAAAAAACTGTTTTTTTATAGTTAATTCCTAAGATCTGTTATTTATTTCTATTTTTAAATTAAAATTCCTGCTTCAGAAAAAAGCTTGTTTCAAAACCTCTTTTTTAATCCCAAGTATACTCCTTTATTTAACAAAAGAGCATCACCCGAAAGGGTGAAAAATAAAATTTTGTAAGTAAGGCATAACTCCTATGAATGATTTGGCTTTACTTGCTTATTGTGCAACTACATTTCTACGGTAAAAAAATGGCTAGTTATTCTTTCTGGAACCAACACGCTCTTTCCTGCCTTAGCGAAGATAATTAATTAAAAATTTACAATATTTTAATAATTG
Source organism: Candidatus Formimonas warabiya (assembly GCF_002777255.1). Lineage (GTDB taxonomy): Bacteria > Bacillota > Dehalobacteriia > Dehalobacteriales > Dehalobacteriaceae > Formimonas > Formimonas warabiya. Next base: position 1,402,016 of record NZ_CP017634.1, read on the forward strand.
TTTTACATTGTAAATAGACTGAAACCACCTTGATAAATCTAATTCCCACTTTAGCACTTCTTTTCATCAAATTTATTATCTTAATATTACTAAAAGTTTTGTATAAAATGTAATGTACTAAAGTACAGTCTTATAAAAAATTAATCCACAATTCCTGCTATATGGCATATTTACCGCCTGGCTACGGTTTTCCATAGTAACTTGCACAGTATTCTTCTCCACTACATAAAATAACACCCCTTATTGTAATGATGTCTTTGATCAAATGTAATGTGCGAGCAAAAAACAAAAACTACCGTTTCAATTAGTAGTTTAATGAGCTTTATTTCGCCCTTTCGGAAACCTGCAACTTTTTAATTCTCATAGATGTGCAACACGCAGACTTATTAGTTACCATCTCATTATTTTTCAACGCCGTCCAAGGAATATGCTTTGGCAAACTGGGCGGGGTATTCCGCCGCTTTCCGGCGCATTGCGCCGTTTTGGATCGTCTCATAGGTCATAAGACTTGTGAAGACGATATAAAACAAGAGGTAAACAAGGATGACGCCGAGGAACAGGAAATTTTCCCCGGTGAAAGCGCAAAACATTCTATAAAAGGAATAGATATTGGGCAGCAGCAGAAACAGGTTTAAAACAGGGTCGGACACCCGGTTGGTTCTAAATTTATGGGGAGAAATAAATTCGGAAATGTACTTTGCGTTCCACATAAAATAGTTCTCCCCGGAGAGCTTGTTGATTTCACCTTCCAGATAAGCGGAATATCCCCGCAGAATGGCGACAAACCGGGAGTAGAAGGAAAAGCGGTAATGGGCCATCATGGAAAACAAGGGTATCACAAAAAATACCATTTCCGCTTCGAACAGCTTGTTCACGCACAGGATATCCGTACCCAACAAAAGAATCACCATGGGCAAAAATTTAACCGGATCATCATCAGCCTTCTTTTGATAAAATTCAATCTTAGTTTGCAATAAGGAATAAAGGTTCAACAGAGAATTGAGCGAGTGACCAGCCTCGGTGCTTGCCTCTTTCATTTCCGGATTCCCCTCCCCTATCATTTGCTTTACCGGTAATTTCCCGTTTCTTCCCCGGCACAGGCCGGGAAAGCCTCTCCCTCCCGGTTTCCTTTCAGCTCTTTCACCCTGGCGGCCACCTGGACTCTGTTAGTTACAGCCAGTTTTCCGTAGATGTTTTTCACATGGGTTTTTACGGTATTTACCGTTAAGTGCAGCCTTTCAGAGATTTCTTTATTGGACAGCCCGGCGGCAATCAGGTCCGCCACCTCCCCTTCCCTGTCGGTGAGGAACTCAACCAGGGGTGGCTGGCCCGTGCTTTGAATCCCGGTGTGATCTCCCGTAAAAATCATTTCCACGGCCTGAAGGCAGGCCATCTGGGTGGATAAGTACTTCACCGTCTCCAGCCGGTCCGGGGTAAACACCCCTGTCATCAGGCTGTTTTCCAGGTAAAGGACCCCGGCCGGGATACCCCGGAACAGCATGGGAAAACAGGCCAGGGACTTGGGATGCACCTTGATCAGGTAGGGGTCCCGGGCAAAGATGTCGGCCGGTTCTCCCCCGTTCACCACCACCGTTTCCAGGGTCCGGGCCACGTAGCGGACCACAGCCCGGGGAAGATGGGAGCATTTTTCCAAAGGAACGGGTTCCGGCCCTTCCACAAAGAGCTCTCCTTCTTTTTCCAGGATCAGGTGCCCCTGGGCCGCCCCGGTGCTTTCCAGGGCAATTGCTAAAAAGTTCTTCAGCAATTTGTCCGGATCCCTTTCTTCGGAGAAGTTTTGCAAGGCTTTCCGGACGGTCAGCAGATCCCATCCTCCGAAGGAATCGCTGTCGCTCACGGAAGACGAGGGAATGACTAAATTTTGTTCCCCTCGGGGCGGATTATCCAGCAGGTGGGGGTACTGCTCCCGGAGGGCGCGCCCTTTTGCCCCCGCCCCCCACCGGTAATAGCCCCGGCAAGCATCCTTTAGATAGGTGCGGGCTACTTTGTTCCGGCCTGCCCCCAGGTAAAACCTGGCGGCCAGCTCATTGGCCAGGGCTTCATTCTGGATATAGCCGTTCTCCTGGGCGGATTGAGCGGCCTGGTCATAGAGATCCATGGCCTCCTGCCCCTGGCCGGTAAGGCGGGCCATTTCAGCAGCCACGAGCAGATACTTATGCCGGAAATTTTCCGGGCAGGAATCCGCCCACTTCTTCATCTGCTTTTGGTTTTTTTGGATCATCTTCCGGTATCTTCTTCTCTTTTCCGGTGCGGCTCCCGGGTAGAGCTGGGCCAGGATCAGGGAATAATAGAAATTGTATTCGGCGGAAAGCAGAAATCCCATCAGGGAATTGATCCTTTTCCCCGCCTCTTCCGCCCACACCAGCCCTTGGGCAAAATTGCCGAAATGGTAGCACATCTGCATTTGGGCAACATCGTAGGTGGCCAGAAGGGTCGGCTCTTTCTGAAAATCCTCTACAGGGATGGGAGGAGATGTTTCCTGCCGTCCCTGTAGCAGGGACAGCATCCATTGATAGATGAGGACATTGTTCATAAGGGCTTCCTGTTTCATTTGCCTGGCAAAGCGGTGGCATTTTGCCGCTTCCTCCTCGATCTCCGGAAGGGGCATGCCGATCAGATACTTGATTTCCAGAATCACGGAGCGGGCATATCCCATAATCAGCACTTCTCCCGCTTCCCGGCTGTACCGGAGGGATTGGGACAAATACTCAATACCCCGCTTTGCATGCTGGGTCCAGTGGGAAATCAATCCCCCCACCACAAAGTAGACCAGGCATTTGGTAAAGCTTTGGCCGTCTTTTTCCGCCAGTCTCAGGGACACCTGCATAAATTCATGGCCGGCCTGATAGTCCCCCAGGACGCAGCCCGCGGTGATGCCATAGCCCAGATATCCAATGGCGGAGCCCACCGTATTGCCGTATGTAACGGAATGATTGCCGGATTTTATGATTACCAGCCCGTGCAAATCGGGATTGCTGGTGTATGCCACACAGGCCAGGAGGATGATGAGTTCCGCCACCTTCCTTTGCACCGGATCCTTCATTTCCGGCAGCCGGGCCAATTTTTCGATGCTTTTACGGCGCATCAGCCATTTGTAGCGCAAAACCTCTTTCAGGTAATCCAGCTTTCCGGGGGCAAGAGGCAGTTTGACGCCAAAGCTTTCCAGGGTGCTGACGCCTAGCTGGACGGCTTCGGTGACTTTTCCCACCCCCGCGTACAGGACCATTTTTAAGCCGTAAACATCGGCCCGGTCCAAGCGGCTTTCCGCCCGGTCCAGGATCAGGTCGAACATCTTCTCGGCTTCCTCCCCATAGGCGCACAGATAGGCACACTGGGCACACTCCAGGTGCAGGTGATAGGCGAGCCGGTAATGCTCCTGCCAGGCCCGGTCCGGGAGAAGATCCAGGCCGGCCTGGAAATAGCTGAGAGCGGCGGCATAGGCGGCGGAAGCTTTGGCCTTCTGTCCCGCTTTCAGGTTGTAACGGGCCAGCTCCAGCCTCTCCCGGGGGTCGTCGATCAAATCCAGGCCGTGGTTCACCTGGTCCATGATGGCGAAAATCTTTTCCTCCAGTTGGTCCGGGCCGGTATGTTTTAAAAGCAGGCGGCCCGCTTTGATATGGAGCTGCTTTTTCTCCTCCTCCGGAATCAAGGCGTAAGCAGCCTCGTGGATCCGGTCATGAAAGAATTCAAAGGCGGGGATGACGGGCCGGACCAGTCCTGCCTGAATCGCGGGCCGGAGGCAGGTTACTGTTTCCCAGGCACTCTGTTCACAGGCCAGGGAGAGGGTTTGCAGGTCAAAGGCGTGGCCCAGGCAGGCCGCCGCTTTCAAAATAGCCCGGCTTTCCCCCGGCAGCTTGCGGAGCTTGGCCAGCATGAAATCGACCACATCCTGAGGAATATCCATTTCTTCCAGGGACGCCGCTTCCCACTCCCAGCAGCCCTCCTGCAGATTAAAACGCAGTCCCTTTTCGTCATAGAGAGACTTTAGGAGCTGGCCCAGAAAAAAAGGATTGCCCCCGGATTTCCGGTGCAGCACTTCCGCCAGGGAAAAGGCCTTTTCTCCGGCAGATTGCAGGGTATCGGCGATATATTGGCCGGCCTGGCTCCGGCTCAGGGGATGAAGCTGAAGATATTGGACGGGAATGCCCCCTTCTTCCATTTCTTTGAGGGTGCGGGCCAGGGGGTGGCTCTCCGGGACCTCATTGTCCCGGTAAGCGCCCATGAGGAGCAGGTAACGGTTCCCCGGGTCTTCGGCCAGGTGCCGGATCAATTGCAGGGACTCGGGGTCGGCCCAGTGCAGGTCGTCCAGGAACAGGATCAGGGGATGCTCTTTTCGGGCACAGACCCGGAAAAATTTCTGGAAAACCATGCGGAAGCGGTTTTGCGCTTCCGCGGGATGGAGAGGCTCGGCCGGGACCTGCTTGCCCAAAAGCAGGGCCACTTCCGGGATCACCTGGGTGATCACGCCGCCGTTCCGGCCCAGGGCCCGGAAGAACCTCTTTCTCCAGGCGGCCAGGTCTTCCCCGCTTTCCGTCATGAGCTGGCGGATGAAATCCTGCAATGCCTGCACAAAGGGGGCGTAAGGCACCTTTTGCCGGAGCTGGTCAAACTTGCCCGAGATAAAGTATCCATTTTCCCGCACCAGGGATTTCATGGTTTCGCCCACCAGCATCGTCTTTCCCGTGCCCCCGTAGCCGTGCACCATCACGGTGCCGGCCTGTCCCCCGCATACCCGGGTAAAAAACCATGCCAGGGTTTCCGCTTCTTTTTCCCGGCCATACAGTTTGCGGGGCAGGTGAAAATGAGGGGAAAAATCCCGGCCGCCCGGCAGGAAAGAGGGCTGGTTCCATGCCGTAAGGTCCCACAAAAGGCCGGCGGTACTCTGGTACCGTTCTTCCGGCGTCTTGGCGAGCAATTTGAGCATAATGCGGGACAGGGCGAAAGGAATCCCGGGGTTTATTTCCTCCGGGGGCACCGGCTTTTGGGTCATGTGCACATAGGCCCATTGGACCGGATCACCGGCCTGAAAAGGAAGCCGCCCGGTGAGGATTTCATAGAAAACCACCCCCAGGGCGTAAAAATCACTGCGGTAGTCCACCGCCCGGTTCATGCGTCCCGTCTGTTCCGGGGACATGTATTCCGGCGTGCCCACCGGGGTGCCGGAATATGGGGTGTTTTCATTTTCCCCGGCAAAAAAAGCCGCCGTGCTGAAGTCAATGATTTTTACCTCCCCGGTATCGGCCTGAATCAGGATATTATCGGGCTTTAAATCCCGGTGGATCACCCCTTTGGCATGGAGCTCCCCCAGGGTGTGGGTGAGCTGCCGGGCCAGGGAAAGAAAAGCGGCCAGGTCCGGGCGGTGCCCGGACAGGTATGCCCGGAGAGACCCGGCCCCCGTATCCTCCATAATCAAGGCCAGGGATGCCCCCGCCCGTTCCAGGCGCACCGGCCTGACGATGCCCGGAATATCCAGATCCCGGGCAATTTCATATTCATACATCAGCCTGGAGACGGCGGCCGGATTGGCCGCTTCCGCCTTCAAAGCCTTGATGACCACAGGCTTCCGGTCAGGAACAGTCTGGCCCCGGTACACGCTGATCCGGTTGTTTTCATGAATTTTTTCACTGATGATATAATCAGCTAGCTTGATCATCTGGTTCGCCTGCCGTCCTTTCCTTGATCCATGCAATTCTTCCCTATTATAAAATATCATATCATAATTTTTCCCAGGAATAAATAAATGGCCTAAAGGATCATCTCCCTTAGACCATTTTTGGTTTTGATCAGTAGTTATTAAATCATGATAAACAACCTGTTTTTCACTCGTAATGTAACCACATACTGATTATCTTTACTGTTTTTTCCTCATTATACACCTGGTAAACTACCCGATGCTGTCGGTTAATTCTTCTTGAATAGGCGCCGCTTAAATCCCCGATTAACTTTTCAAATGGTGGGTAATCAGTAAATGGATTTTCACGTAAGATTTCCAGTATGCTTTTGATTTTATCGCCAAGACCTGCTTCAAACGCAGTTTTCTTGTCTTTCAAGCCCTGTTTTGTATAGACAATTTTCCACTGATCGTTACTCATCTATGTCCTCCACACACTCATCAAGTGGAGTTTTAAGCCCTTCTATTATCTTTTCTCTCATGCCTGGAATAGTACAAAGATAAAAGGTTTCCTGCATTGAGCGATAGTCCTCTTCAGACAAAACTACAACATTGCCACTTTTGCCCGTGATAAATATAGGCTCATGAGTAGTCGTAGCCTCCTCCATCAGTTTAAAAAAGTTATTTCTTGCAGTTGTTGCATTAATAATCGACATATTCACACCTCCCAGAAGCGTACATGTTCCTGTACATATTATATGTCATTATGATGTCCCTTGTCAATGACTAACAGGGTATTTATCACAATCATTCGTGCATAGTATTTACCATGCACATATTTTATGCTACACTGAATATACTAAAGTAAAGGAGTTGATGATTATGGCTAATACAACGAATATAAGCATCCGCATGGACGTTGAGCTTAAAAAACAGGCTGAGCAGCTTTTCAACGAGCTCGGTATGAGCATGACGACGGCCTTTAATATTTTTCTGCGTCAAGCTGTGCGTCAGCAGAGAATTCCCTTCGATATTGCTCTAGAGACTCCCAACGCCGAGACAATCGCTGCCATCGAGGAAGCTGAACGCATCAGTCGCGATCCTTCGGTCAAAGGCTATACTGACGCAAGTAAAATGATGAAGGAGCTTTTGCCCGATGTATGAGATAAAACCAACCAGTCGTTTCAAGCGTGATTTGAAAATCATCCAGCGCAGAGGTTATGATATTAACCTGCTCACAGCGGTTATCCAAACATTGGCTGCCGGGGAGCCTCTGGCAGAAAAACATAAAGATCATGCTTTGAACGGCGTTTGGACAAAGTACAGGGAATGCCACGTCACACCGGATTGGCTGCTCATTTATAAGGTGGAAAATGACATCCTTGTTCTCACTCTTACCCGTACAGGAACACACAGTGATTTATTTTGTTAACCCCGATTCATCCCGCAGTCCATCATAGTGTCGCAGGGACGGGGTTATTGACATAACTTATTAGAGTATTCGGCAATGTCGACAATCCTGCTCCACTGACATCCCCTACATGGCATTACCCTTTTTGCGTACGAAAAAGAGATCAAGCAGAGGAAATGTTCCCTGCTCTACTTTATTTCGATAAGGATTCTGCCAGATGTTTTCTTGTTAATCTTCCGGTTTTTCAATATCAGGCGTAATTCCCTCGATAAGTGCAAGCCTTTGATGGATAAATTCCATTACCCGGTCGGCATCAAGAATAGCTTTTTTCATGTCGCTTTCTGTAATTTCAATCTCAAATGGATATCTCGGCTGTACACCATATAGCGTAAGATTGCCGCACTGTTCACTTATCTCTTCGAAGGACTCATCAATATCAGTACATATTTTACATAATAATTTTAAAATGTGTGTTTTAGGAGGTTCTGTATTCTGATAGATAAGATATCCTTTTAATGCTTTTTCTGCGGCCTGTTCGCAATGATAGCAGACTATTTCCACGGGAACCGGACACATGCTGAGTAAGTGCTTTGCACAGTTAATATCATTCCATGCAAATTTGAGCCACTCTTTGACTATCGTAATTTTATCATCCATACAGCATCACTCCGTCTCTTGCTATTGTCCTTTCGATAGTGGGCAACTGAGAACGCCTATGAAAATCACTGGCTCTGCCAACAAGGATGTCAACAGGCTTCCTCTGATCTTCGTATATAACATTGTTGATGATTTGCGCCGCTTCGAGAGGTCTGATGCCATCATCGGGGATTACAATGTAAAGATCAAAATCGCTGTCTTCTCCAGGCGTTCCATACGCATAGGAGCCAAAGAGGTATATGGCTTCAGTCTGGACTATACTGATAATTGTTTGCTTGATTTTTTCCAGCTGATTACTGGTTTGGATATCCATATCATCACCTGCTTTATCCGTTTATTGTACGGTTGTTGCATAGGGTTAGTCAAGTTAAGGGGCACCCCTTTTCCTTATACCAATATTTTACACTACAGAAAAGTTATTATCAAGAATCGGGCAACCGGCATTCTTGAATTCAACATTGTCTATTTCCGCCTTATGTACCTGATTGGCAAAAGATGGTCGGCACCTTTTCATGATTACGAAAGAAAAAGAGGTGTCAATAATCCCGTCCGAGACCACTGAAAAAGTCACTTTTTTAGCAAATTTATGCCTGCAAACCCGCATAGCTCCGTTTGTATTTTTATAAAAATGGCACTTTTTCAGCAGTCTCACCCCGTCCCCCTGACACACCTCTTTTGAGGTCTCTTATTTTAATCTTTAATATATTCCTCCAAAGAGGGCAATTCTTCATCCGCATACTGGGGCTCCCCCAGATCATTGATCCGGATATCTCCGGCTTGTCCATACTGGTAGCACTGGTCCAGCACTTCTACGGCTGCCCGGATCCGCGTTCTTAACAAATAGCCCCGGTTTTCCGAAGCCTTTAAAATCTGGCGCCCATCCAGATTGGGCTGCCAGTCGTAGGCCCGGCTGTGAAATTCCTGGACCTGCTCCAGCACGGCGAGAATTTCCTCTTCGTTGAGGGGCTGCAGCTGGGGGGCGGTAATAATATGGTTGAGGACCTTTTCCGCCGGCTCGCGTTGGGCCCGGTCCACAAAGGCGGTGGCAAGGTTGTCAAAATCATGCTTGGATTCAATCACATCCTCCCGGTAGGAGGCGCCCAAGGCAAATAAGGTAAAGGTGGATTCCAGCCGGGCATACTGCTCGGGGAATAAGAAGGACGCCATATTGTGATAAGCGGTGAGGCGCGCTTTCTTGCCCAAGCGGCCCAGTAATTCCGTTTCATCAAATAGGATTACCCAGCCGTTATATCCGAGCAGCTTAAAGAGACGGCTGAGCATGGTAAAATAATCCATCGTGTGCCGGGATTTGCTAAAGGGGACGGCAAAGCGAACCGGTTGGGCAAAAATCCTTTTATAGATCTGACGCAGGTAAGTGTTGTTGATAAAATCCCCTTCCAGATCCGCCAGCAGCAAATATTTCTCGTCCGGGTCATCCACATTCAGATAGGACCGGAAGACAAAGAACAGCTTGTCCGTGTCCAAATGCTTGCCGGTAAAGGAGAGCAGGTCCTGGGCGATGGGGTTGTTGGGCGTAATATCCTGCAAAACATGCTGGAAACCCGGCTGCAGGCGCTGGGGCAGATAGGTGTTGCACACCAGCTTATGATAGACCAGATAGAGTTTGTCCAGCGGGGTCTCTTTACTCAGGGAAAGCAGGCTCACCACCATATTGTTGCTGTGGGCCAGATTAAAGACGGTATTTAAAAGATGGGTTTTCCCTTCTCCGTATTTGCCGGAAACAACCATGCCGCTGGAGGCCCCCGTATTTTTGGCCCGGTCCAGCCGGCGGGAGATTTGTTCCATTAATTCCGGCCGGGCGGAGGAGAAATAGTGGCCCACCGCCCGGGAAGAAACCCCTGAGCGCAAGGCTTCGATCACCCTTTGAGCTTCATAATCCATTAGACTGCTCCTTCCTGCAAAGTAGTCAGGACCACCCGCCGGGGCAAAGAGACCTTGCCAAAGCGGGACCTGGCGTGCAGTTCTTCCGCTGTACTTAAGATGAAGGGACAGGCGCCCCGGTCATAGGTATTGATCACCTGGGCCAAGCGCCGGGACATGTCCAGAATAACTTCCGGGGTATACACCTCATCAATCAGCCGGTCCATATCCACAATATCGGCAAAACGGTTAAAGCGCACGTTCTCAATTTCATTTTGAATGCGCATCCACAGCGCCTGGTAGGACTTTAAACCCCGGAGGTCGTCGTCGATCAAACAACGGTCAAAAGAAAAAACAAAAAGAATATTTTTTAAGGTGTCGATCTCATCGATCAGCTCGCGGATGCTTTCGTACGCATCCTCCCGTTTTAAACGGGTATAGCGGATGGTTTCCGTACTGTCGGCATTCACCAGGACTTCCATATTATCAATGGATACCACCAGTCCTTTATAGCCGGCCAGGCAGCAAACCTCCACCAGGGAGCGCAGCATGTGCCTGGCGTTATATTTGGTGATTTTGCTGGGCGACAGGCCCAGACGGCGCAAAGAAGATAAGGAGGCCTCCCGGTTTCCTTCCAGCCAGAGCAGGAGCAATTTGCGGCCGGTTTCCTCCAGGATGGGGTGTCCCAAGACTCCGCCGGTGAGCAAGGCACAGGCCAGGGCAAAATTATTATCAATCAGGGGGTTGGCGAGAAAGAGCTTTTCCAGCTGCTGTCTGATCTCCCGCTTGGTCAAGGGATCCAGTTGCCCCTGAGCGGATAAATAATCCGCAAAGCTGATATTTTCCGGAATCTCCTCCGGGCTGTATCCCAATTGGCGGATGATTTCCCGGCTGCACCGCTGCAAGCGTTCCGGCAGCCGGACCTGGCGCAGGATGGCGGTGTAGATTTCCTTAAAATCATGGAGCCAGATTTCCCGCGCCGAAAGGCGGACCGGGATATAACCCAGATTTCCCGCTTCCAGGTCCAACATCTCTAAAAAGTGGGTTTTGCCGCTGCCGGGGCGTCCGGTGAGAAACTTAATCTTGCTGCCTCCCCTGGCCAGATAGTGGGCGAGGTATTTTTCCCGCCAAAAATCCAGGATAAAATCTTTGCCCACAGAAATTTTTTCCAGCACTTCCCTGTTGCCCGGGGCCTGTCCCTTTTTTAAACAGGCCAGAGCGGATTGCATATCATTCTCCAAGGCTTATCCCTCCTCAAAAAAGCGGATGGTGGCCAGGTACTGTTCCCGGCCGTCTTGGTCCAGGATGCGGATGGACTTGTTGATATTGCGGCTGGGGCCAAACTGGAACTGCCGGCCGTCCTCGGTGGCACGCACTTCCGAAGCATAGAGACGGGCCAGGTCAAAAGCGAAGCTCTGCTGGTCATAATCCCTGCGGAAGCGGCGCATGGGGGTTAAAAGGGTATAGAGACTTTTTAAATAAATATCTCCTCCCGCCGCTGCCGGTGATTTGCCCTGGTTTTGTTTCAACAGCATCAGGTCGTAGGCGACGGCCAGCTCCTTCACAAAACCCTGGGGATCAAAAGCCGCCTTCAACAGCTTATCCCGGCCCGCTTTGACATCCTGGACAAAAGCCAGGGGGCGCAGGCATTGCACCCGTTTGCGGTCCAAATAGAGGTCCAGGTTTTCCGCATCAATCCGGACCCGGAAAGGAAACATCTCAAACACGGGATATTCTCCTTTTATGTCCACGTCCAGGCGGGCACAGCAGGCCAGCATCTGTTCCACAAAGTCGCCGCTTTCCACATACGCGCGAATACCGAAGCCGTCTACCTGTTCCTGCATTTCTTCCATCAGGCTTTCCTGCTCCTTCAGCAGGGTGCGCATGGTGCCCAAATCCTTGGTCCAACTCTTCAGATCACCTTTCTCCATATTTTTGCTGAGGGTTTTGAAAGTTTTCTGCACCGCATTGATCTTATCTTTGAGCTCTTTTTCCCGTCCCGCCATTTGCTTATATAATTCTTCATAATCAGCCATTTTTGTTGCTCCTTCTTGTTCAATTTCCAGTTTGTCCGGTGGTCCCGGCATGTCATTGCTGGTCCTTAGCCTGAAATTCGACACAAAAATGGATTTTCCTCCCTACTTGCCCCCCGGATCCCAAAATGGCATAATAATAGCAGACATGCCTGTAGAAGGCAGAAAAGCAAAGGGATAGGAGAAAAAAGTGTCAAAAAAGCTGTTTCCCTGGCAGGAGGAATGCCTGGATATTTGGTTTGACAAGGGAGGGAAAGGAATTGTCAACGTCGTTACCGGCGCAGGCAAAACAGTCCTGGCCCTGGGCGCTGTCGCCAGGCTGGAAAACCGGTTGGCCGTTGAACAGGCGGGCGCTTTGAAAATCAAGATTGTCGTGCCTAAGGTTTTTCTCGCCCATCAGTGGGCCCGGAACCTGCACGAAGAGCTGGCCGTTCCCCCGAACGACATCGGCTTTTATTGCGGTACGCAAAAGGACCGGCCTACCCGCAAATACATGATCTATGTGGTCAACTCGGCCCGTTACGCTTTATCGGGGCATGTCCTGGCCGATTACCAAAACGGATCTCCCGTCCTGCTCATCGCGGATGAGTGCCATCATTACAGCAGTCCGGAAAATTCCCGGATCTTTGACTTTATTGCCCAACTATCTCCCCGGGATCCGGCTCCCGCCTATTACGCCCTGGGTTTGTCCGCCACGCCGGAAACCGCCGCATTTAACGAGATACTCGTACCGGCGCTGGGACCGGAAATATTTCGCTACGGTTTTGCAGAGGCTTTAAACGCTAAAATAATCAGTTCCTTTGCCATTTTCAATGTGAAATTACAGTTCACGCCGGCCGAAGCACAACAGTACCAGGATTTGAGTGAACAATTAACCCGGGTCCTGGAGAACCTGCTGCACCGCTGCCCTTTCCTGCTGGGCTTAAAGCGGCCCCGCTTTTTTGCCCGTCTGGAGCAGCTGGTCCGGGAGCCGGAAGATGATGAGACGGCTGCTCTGGCCGCTTCCTTGCTCGGCCTGGCCGGCAGGCGCAAAGAAGTGGTCTACCGGGCTGAATCCCGGCAGAGCTGCGTCAGGGATCTTCTGACCCGGATGCCGCCGTCGTCCCGCGTCTTGATTTTTAGCGAAAGGATTGGGATGGCAGATGCGCTCTATGAAGAGCTGAAGTGGCTGTTTCCCGGACAGGTGGGGTGTTATCATTCCGACATGGAGGATTGGCGCAGGAAAAATATCCTGCGTAAATATCAGGAAGGTGAGATCCGGATCCTGGTAGCCTGCCGGGCCTTGGATGAGGGATTGAATGTGCCCGCAACCGATATCGGCATTATTGCTGCCGCCACCTCCAGCAACCGGCAGCGCATCCAGAGACTGGGCCGGATTTTGCGCAGCGCCGATCAAAAACGGATGGCCATCCTTTATTACCTGTATATCGGTTCATCCAACGAGGAGCAAGACCTGGTGGCGGGAATTTCCCGGGACCTGACCGGGATCATCCCCGTCCTTGACCTGGCATATGACCTGAACAGCCGGACTTTCGCCCATGCCGCCTACCAGGCCCTGGTTGACCTGGTACTCGCTTACGCCTGCCGGAAGGGCTGGAAAGGGGAGGCCATCGGGGAAATCGGCAGAAACCTGGAGCGCGGCAAACTAAGCTGCGATTGGTGGCTTTCCGAGCAGGAATGCCGTTTAAAAAGCCGCAGCGCTTCCTCCCGTTCGGAACGCAATTATTGGCTGAGCATGCGCTTGCTGGTGCAGGCCGGTCTGGGCCGCCTGCCCGAATAGGGTGGCCGCCCCGGGCATCTATCTCCCTTAGACCATTTTTGCCGCCATATTCTCTTCCTCTTTTCTCTCCCGCAACCGGTTCTGTACGGTTAACCAATCCCCGGTTTCCCTGTCCCCCCGCCCGGCGCGCCTTTCAGGCTGCCCGCCGGGTTCTTCCGGCAGAGAAGTCCCGGTCTCCTGCTCTTTAAACCCGGGCAAAAACTCCCGCACCATCTCCAGGGCCTGTTCCCCTGTCTGGGGAAGGGACCCGCTCACAATACGGGCAATAATCTTTTCCTCGATCAGATCCGGCAGGAGGGCTCCCGGCCGGGCCACAAAAATCCTTTTATGGGTGGTGGCCGTAACCCCTTCCTCGGCGGTGAGCAGCTCTTCATAGAGCTTTTCCCCCGGCCGGGTCCCGGTAATCTTAATATCAATATCCTTTCCCGGCTCCAGCCCGGACAATTCAATGAGGCTGCGGGCCAAATCCATAATCTTCACCGGCTCACCCATATCCAAAACAAAGATCTCTCCCCCCTTGGCCATGGCGCCGGCCTGGATCACCAGCTGCACCGCCTCGGGAATGGTCATGAAAAAGCGTACCATGGCCGGATGGGTCACGGTAACCGGCCCGCCTTCGGCAATCTGTTTTTTGAACAGGGGCAGCACGCTTCCCGCACTGCCCAGCACATTGCCGAAGCGCACCGCCACATAGCTGGTCTCGCTGACGGTGTCCAGGTACTGGACCACCAGTTCCGCCAGCCGTTTGGACGCGCCCATAAAACTGGTGGGATTCACGGCCTTGTCCGTGGAGATGAGGACGAATTTTTTCGCCTTGAACATATCCGCCACCTGGGCCACATGATAGGTGCCCATAACATTATTCTTGATGGCATCCTCCGGATTGTACTCCATCATAGGCACATGCTTATGGGCGGCGGCATGGAAAACCACCTGGGGACGATAGGCCTTGAAGGCCTGGATTACGGACCTGCGGTCCCGGACATCCTTCACCAAAGAAACAATATGTAAGTCGGGAAAAGCTTTTTTCAGTTCCAGATCGATTTCATAGACATTATTTTCACAGGCGTCAAGAATTAAAAGGGCTTTGGGGTTGTAGGAGGCAATCTGGCGGCACAATTCGCTGCCGATGGACCCGCCTCCCCCGGTGACCAGCACCACCTGGCCCCGGATATACTGGGCAATGCCGTCCAGGTCCACTTTCACCGGATCCCGGCCCAGCAGGTCCTCCACGTCCACGTCCCGGATCCTGCTGATCTTCACCCTGCCGTCAATCAGGTCATAGACCCCGGGGAGAATTTTCACTTTCGCCCCCGTTTCCTTGCCCAGGGCCACGATGCGCCTTTTTGCCTTTCCCGCCGCGGAGGGCATGGCGATAATGATTTCCTGGATTTTATGCCCGGCCGCTAAAGCGGGGATCTCTTCACTGGTGCCCAGAACGGGAATGCCCTGGACGATCACCTTCTGCTTCAGGGGATCATCATCCACAAAGCCCAGGATCCGGATCCCCCCGTTATAGTGGCTTTTCAGTTCCTTGGCCACCAGGACCCCGGCCGCGCCGGCGCCCGCAATCAAGACCCGGCTGCCTTTCTTTTTCTTCTTCAGGCCCAGCCCGTAATCCCGGAAGAGCCGCCAAACAAAGCGGGATCCTCCTGCCAGCACCACAGCCAGGATCCAGTTCAGAATCCAGAAGGACCGGGGAAAAGGCAAGGGGCCCGGAAACCAGACCAAAGACACAATCAGGCTGCCCAGGCTGCCTGCGGTTACGGCTCCGGCCAGGGCCAGCGCCTCGCCGATACTGGCATAGGCCCAGGCTCTCCTGTACATGCCGAAGAAAAAAAAGGCCCCCAGGAAAACAAGGATATAGGGAAACAGCAAATTGCCGAAGTTCTCATAATATTTCTCAGGAACGCCGCCGTCAAAACGGATCCACAAAGAAAACCATAAGCTCAGGCCCAGCAAAACCGTGTCTGATACCAACAAGAATAAGGAGCGCCAGCGATAAACCATTGGGGATACACCTCTGTACTTTCTCCGGAAAATAATGAAATCAAAAAAAGTATAGCGCCATTTTGGCAAAAAAACATCACCCGAAAGGGTGAAAATAGCCATATTTTATACGGGAGAAAAGACTATTCGCAAGAAAAAGGCCGGGAGCCGGCCGATTTTACCAGGTTTTCCTCCAGAAATTCCTGCAGCATTTTGCTGGAAAAACGCTTGTGTCCCCCGACAGTGGTGTAGTAGGAGATGAAACCGTCGCGGCACCAGCGGCGCAAGGTTTTGGCACTGATACCCAGCATTTTGCATGCTTGGGTGGTGTTGATTAAAGGGGATTCATTCTGTTTCATAGGGTACCTCCCGGATCAGGAATGTCTCTGTTCGAACATATGTTCTATGGTTAAATTTTACAGGCTATTACCGGACGTGTCAAGAGCGAATTTTGTTTCTTGATCACCCGTTGCTTTTTAAAAATTCCACCGCCCGGGCCAGTTGCGCAATACTGCTGCTCAGGGTCTCCAGCTTATTCTCGATGCGAATCAGCAGGTATGCGGAAATGGCAATGGGAAAGCCCACATTGCTGATGGTTTTAATCAGTTCATCCATCCTCTCACCTCCTCGTCAAAATTTCCCGGGAACGGTCCGCTCTGTCGCACAGTTGCGGAAAAGAGGGGGACAGCCGCCCGGGTCGGTCGGCTGTCCCCTGTTCTTTATTCCGGGTCATACAGGTCGCTGGTGGTGGTGTCGACGATTTTGGCGTCTTTCTTCGCCACCAGGTTGCCGCCGGCGCTTTGGAAGATGTTCTTCCCGATAAGGGTGTCCATGACCCCTTCGATCTCCGTATTGGTCAGTCCCGCTTTGGGATTGTCCAGGCTGATGCTCATGCTGCTGCCGTCGGCAGCGGCGAAAGTCATGCGCAGCGTTTTTTTGTTCTCGGCCATTTTCCCGTCCTCCTTTCATCAGTGATTTCTTTTCGGTTCCTGCCTGACCATCTTTTTTGTCCTCCGGCCCAGTCCATTACCAGACGATGGTCAAGTCCCCCGGGGCCCAAAGGCCCGGCCCCCTGCTCTCTTTAGGCCTGTTCCGCCAGGTCGCTGTCGTCGATGCGGCTGATGGCGCTGAGGGTGTAGGCAGAGAGTTCGGCAAGGGCAGCGGCCACATCCAGGACATCCTGGTCGGCGGCATCAGTCTTGACCTTGCTGATGGTTTTGCTTTTGTACACCGGTTTGCCTTCCCCGTTCACTCCGGTTTGAAACTGGAGCTTGATTTTGCTCGTGAGCGGCGTTACTACTACGGCCATGATTTTTCCTCCTTTCTTTGCGCTTCTTCCCTTGCGAACATTTGTTCGCTCGGGATGGTTTTATTATACCGGGGCATGAGGAAGGGGTCAACGTGGGCCTTTCGGACCAAGGGAGGACAAAGAGGGCGGATCCGGGACAAGGAAGGACAAAGAAGTGGAAGCTGACTTTCCGGCCGATTTATGCTATGATTAATGTTTAAGATACTAGTAATGAGAGGCTTGACTATGTTCTATCTATCCGACAAAATGATTCAATCCCATTGTGCCGAGGGTATTTATGAAAAAGGCCTGTCCTATTACCATCAGGGCAGGGTGACCCGGCTGCTCTACCGGGAAAAGGACGGGCATTTTACCGCCACCGTCCAGGGCACATCAGCCTATACGGTGCAAATCGGCTTCGACCGGGAGGGCTATCTGAAGCAATATGCCTGCACTTGCCCGGCCTTTCATAAATATTTCGGTTTTTGCAAGCATACCGTGGCCGTTCTTTTGTCCATCAAGAATAACAAGCAGCTGTCCCAGAATGTGGATACATCCCGGGCAAAGCAATTGACCCGGGAGATTTTCAGCTATTTTGACACCGGTGACCCTGCTTACCAGCGGGAACTGGTGCTGGAGCCCACCCTGATTTTTCATTACCGGCCGGGCCGGGGGAGTAAAAATTACGCCTCCCTCACTTTGAGTGTGGGAGAGGAAAGAACCTATGTGGTGAAAAACATCAAATCCTTTTTGGAGGCCATCGGGGCGGGAAAAACGCTGGAATTCAGCAAGAATTTTACCTATGATCCCCATGTGCATTGTTTTAGCCCGGCGGACCGGGAGATGCTCTCCCTCTTTCAGGAGGTCTACCAGGTTTATCATTTGTCTTTGCCCGACCAGTATTTCCGGGGGGTGAAAGGCCCTTTTGAGGGCAAGGAACTGCTCCTTCCTGAGGCCATCCTGAAGAGGTGGTTTACCCTGATGCAGGGCCGCATCTTTTCCCTGCTGCTGCAGGATGTGCTTTACCGGGGCGTCACGGTGCGGGAAGAAGAGATCCCGGTGGTTTTCTCCCTGGAGGAAACCGGGCAAAACCTGGTCCTCCGGTGGAACGCCAGGGAAAATATGGTGCCTTTAACCGGCGGGGGAGATTATTTTTTCTACCAGGGAAATGTGCATCATCTCTCTCATGAACAGCACCGGATCCTGCTCCCTTTCCTGCAGGGGCTGCAGCAGACCTCCGGTCAGGCCCTGGTGTTTTTGAAGGAAGATAAGGAGCGTTTTGTCTCCGAGCTCCTGCCCCATGTGAAAAAAGCCGGACGGCTGGCGATCCACCCCAGTCTGGCCGATAAAATCGTGGAACGGCCCCTCCAGGCGGAAATCTATCTGGACGCGGAAGAGGACCGCATTACCGCCGAGGTGAAGTTTGTCTACGGGGACCGCACCATCAATCCTTTTGCCCCGGACCGGGATCAGGGCCCGGACCCGGAACACATTCTGCTCCGGGATGCGGAAAAAGAAAAAGCGGTGCTGGCCTTTTTTGAGAACAGCCGGTTCCGGGTGGCCGGACCCATGATTTACCTGGAGGAAGAGGAAGTGATCTATGATTTTGTCTACCGGCTTCTTCCGGAACTGCAGCGCCTGGCTGATGTTTTTTACAGCGAGCGCTTTCAGCACATGAGCAAAAAGCCAGCTCCCCATTTCAAAGGAAAGGTGACCCTAAACGGGGAGTTAAACCTGCTGGAACTGGACTTTGAATTGGAAGGGATCAACCGGGAAGAGCTTTTTGCCCTTTATGGGGCGATCCGGGAAAAGAAAAAATACTACCGGCTCAAGGACGGCTCTTTTCTTCCCCTGGCCTCCGAGGAACTGACGGATATGGCCGATTTCTTGGACGGCCTGGACCTGAAACAGGAAGACCTGGCCTCCGGCCGGGTGCAGGTGCCCAAGTACCGGGCCATGTACCTGGACAGCTTTTTTCAGGAAAACCGGCTGCGCCATTTCCGCAAAGACAAGACTTTTAAAGAACTGGCCCAAAGCATCCGGGAGCCGGAGGATACGGACTTCCTCCCGCCTGCCCACCTGGATCCGGTGCTGCGGGATTATCAAAAGACCGGCTTTAAATGGCTGAAATCTTTGGCTTTTTACGGGTTTGGGGGGATTTTGGCCGACGATATGGGCCTGGGCAAAACGGTGCAGGCGATCAGCTTTATCCATTCCGAGCGCCAGACGGACCCGGCGCCGGTCCTGGTGGTGGTCCCGTCTTCCGTGCTCTTCAACTGGCAGGCGGAAATCCGCCGGTTTTCCCCGGATTTGAAAACGCTGGTCGTCTCCGGCACTAAGGAGGAACGGGCCGTCCAGCTGGACGGAGTCCCGGCAGCGGACGTGGTCATCACCTCCTACCCTTTAATCCGGAGAGATATTTCCCGTTACCGGGGCATGAACTTCAGCGCCTGCATCCTGGATGAGGCCCAGTATATTAAAAATCCCAGCTCTTTAACGGCCCGGTCCGTGAAGCTGCTTGCCGCCCGGAACTTTTTTGCTTTGACGGGCACGCCCATTGAAAACTCCCTCAGTGAGCTGTGGTCCATTTTCGACTTCCTCATGCCCGGCTATCTCCCTCCCTATGCGAAGTTTGTGCAAAAATACATAACCCCGCTGAAACAGGGGAACGGGAAAGAGGCCCTGGGGGAATTGTCCCGGAAAGTACGGCCTTTTATCCTGCGCCGTCTGAAACAGGATGTGGAGCAGGAACTGCCGGAAAAAATCGAGTTGAAAATGATTTCCGAGCTGACCCGGGAGCAGAAAAAGGTTTATCTCGCCTATTTGGAGCGCATTAAAGGAGAAATCGCGGGAGAGATTGCGCAGAATGGCTTTGAGAAAAGCCGGATCAAAATCCTGGCCGGCATGACCCGTTTAAGACAGATTTGCTGCCACCCTTCCCTGTTTCTGGAGAATTATCAGGGCGAGAGCGGCAAGCTGACCCAGCTGGCGGAGACCCTGGCGGACTTGCGGGCGGGGGGCCACCGGTGCCTCTTGTTTTCCCAGTTTACCAGCATGCTTTCCATCATCCGGCACATGCTGGACCGGGAAAAGCGCCCCTATTTTTACCTGGACGGCGCCGTGGACGCCAAAGAACGCTTGGAACTGGTGGACGCCTTTAACCGGGGTGAAAGAGATCTCTTTCTGATTTCCCTCAAGGCCGGAGGCACGGGTTTGAATCTGACCGGAGCCGATACGGTGATCCATTTTGATCCCTGGTGGAACCCGGCTGTGGAAGACCAGGCCACCGACCGGGCCCACCGCATCGGCCAGGTGAAAAACGTCCATGTTCTGAAGTTTATTTCTTTGGGAACCATTGAAGAAAAAATCTATGAGCTGCAGCAAAGGAAAAAGGAAATGATCCGTCAGGTGATTGCCCCGGGAGAAACCTTTTTGTCCCAATTGAATGAGCAGGAGATTAAAGAGATTCTGGAAATATAAATAAGAAACTACCGTCCTAGACGGTAGTCAAACCTATATAAATATGTATCTTATGCGGTGCGGCCGGTCAGTTTGTGCAGGATTTCCGTATGTTTCAAGACATGAATGGCGATGACATCGGATTGAGTTTGCAGATTATCTAATTTGTCGTTGACTTCTTTTCTAAACTCTTTCATTTCCGTTCTAAAGCCTGTCATTTCCGTTCTGAAGCCTGTCATTTCCGTTCTGAAGCCTGTCATTTCCGTTTCCATGGATCCCATCCGGTTTTCCAGGGAAACAAACCGGGTTTCAAACCTGTCTTCCATCCCGGTTACTTTGTCGACTAATAATTCCAATAATTCTCTGTCGGTCACCTTTACTCCCCCTCCTATCCTATTTTACTAGATTACCAGAAAATAATAAATAGAAGATAAGTCAGAACGCATGTTCTATGGTTAAATATTACAGGATTAGACAAAAGATGTCAACTTATTTTTTTCTCAGCCATCTGGCGAATAATCTCCCCCATGCGGGGAGCCATTTTTTCAGCGCCCTTTTCATTCATGTGGTTCACGTCCCGGAAGCAGTCATAGGTGAGGCCGGGGAAATCCCGGTAGAGCTTTTTCCGGTGCCGGGCGGCCAGGTCCTCGACGTAGGCGAAAAATTCCTGCTCCTGGCGGCAGAATTTTTCATCTATAATGCGGTCGATCAAAGCCGTCTTGGGCAGATAGACCATTTGCCAGGACAGGTTTTGCCCATCGAGAAACTGGAGCGTTCTTTCCAGGGCCCCGGATTCCGGTCCGGGCAGGCGGAAGTCCAGCAGCCAGGAAGTAGAGAGTTCTTTCGCGTATTTTACCGTGTAATGCTCTTCTGTGCTGTCGCTGACCGGGGCAAGGCCTCCCGGATAGGCATCGGTGTCCGGGGCGGTTTCCCCCCGGAAAACCATCTTCATGGTTTCCCACCACTGCAGGCGCATGCCGTAGGTGTAAGAAAGCCAGCTCAAAACCAGGTCCGCCTTGCGCTCCGGTCCCGGGACGGCGGCCCGGTCCCCGAGCCCGGCGATAAAGCGGAACTTGGGATCATACTGGACGTCCTTGCGGTCAAAATAGTGTTCGTTGACCGTGATAATCACGCCCTGGAGGTTGGGCAGCCGGGGAACCACCTGGCGGAGCAGGTATTCGAAGTCCGTAGGCTTGCCGGCGTTGATGCTCAGGTTAAAGATAGAGCCGGGATCCTGGCCCAGTTCCCGGGCCACCAGGGTGGGCCGGATGGCGTCCCTGCTTTGGGAGTCCCCCAGCACCAGCCAGCGGATTTTTTCTTTGTCCTGACGGTCAAAGATCTTCAGCAAAGAGGAGATCTGGCCCACACTGCTGGTGGGAGCCAGCCCGTAAAAAGCCAGATTGCGGGCAATGAGAAATTCAAAGGCCATCAGGAAGATCAAAAACCAAAAGAAAGATTTCCGGAATATGTTCATAGGCTCACCTTTTTCAGAAACGAAAATAAATAAACTGCTGCAGCCCGTTGGGCAAACCGGCCAGGATCAGGCCGAAAATGAAAAAATAGACCAGGCCCCGGCAAAAAGCGGGCACCTTGGCCCATTGGGCGACGACAGGAGCGGGATTGCTCAGGAAACGGTCCTCTCCCCAGTGGAAAATGCCCAAAAGAGCCACCAGGAGCAGGCTTTTCTTGTTGCTCAGGAGGTCGTTCAGCCCAAAGCCCAGGAACATGTGGCCGATGTAGGTAAAAGCCTTGGGCAGGCTGGGAGCCCGGAAAAACACCCATCCCAGGGTGACGATCTGCCAGGTGAGGAAAACGGACAGGAGATGCCGGGCTTGCTCACTGAGAAAGGCAAAAGACCACCGGGATTTCACCTGGTGGTAAATGACCAGGACCAGACCATGAAAGGCCCCCCAGATGAGAAAGGTCCAGGCCGCCCCGTGCCAGAAGCCGCAGACAGTCATGGCCAGGAAAAGGTTGATATTTCTCCGGGCCGGCCCTTTTCGGGACCCGCCCAGGGGAATATAGATATAGTCCCGCACCCAGCCGGACAGGGTAATGTGCCAGCGTCGCCAGAACTCGGAAGGGTTGCGGCTGAAATAGGGGGTGGCAAAGTTACGGGTCAGCTCCAGGCCGAAAAGTTTGCCCAGACCCAGGGCGATATCGCTGTACCCGGAAAAATCCAGGTAAATCTGAAAGCCGAAGAGATAGGCCCCCAGCCAGGCCTGGAGACCGGAGACGTAGCGGGGACGGGCAAAAAACCAGTCCACCGCCGGGGCAATATGGTCCGCGACCACTACCTTTTTGAACAGGCCCAGGGCAATGAAAAAAATGCCCCATTTCACCAGCCCGGCTTGAAACCTCACCTTTTCCAGCCGGGCTACCTGAGGCAGGAAATCCTTTCCCCGCATGATCGGTCCGGCCACCAGCTGGGCAAAAAAAGAAATAAATACCCAAAACCGCACCAGAGAAGGGGGAACAATTTCCCCGCGGGAAACATCGACCAGGTAGGCAACCAGTTGGAAGGTGTAAAAGGAGATGCCGATGGGGAGAACGAGCTGGCCCAGAATACTGCCCGGGGGCACCAGCACCAGGCCGGTGAGGCCGGTGATCTCCCGGAGCAGAAAAAGGGCATACTTGAAAAAAACCAGGTTGCCCAAATTGATGAGCAGGCCCAGCCAGAGGAAGATCCTTCGCCCCGTGCGGTACAAATAAACCGAGCAGAGGTAGGTGCACACCGACATGACCGCAAAAAGAATCAGGTACCCGGTACCTGCCCAGCCGTAGAAAACAGCGCTGGCCACGCCTAAGATATAGACGCGCCCCTTTGGAAAGGCCCAGTAGAAAAGACTGCTCAAGAGCAAAAGAAAAAAGAATTCCGGTGTCTGAAATAACATGTGCCGTAACCTCGGTTAAATACTTTCCTTCCTATAAGCTCCGGGATTTTTCCCGAATAAAGTCCCCAAAGGCATCCCTCAAATCTTCCCGTTCCAGGGCAAAATCCACGGTTGCTTTCAAAAAGCCCAGCTTGTCCCCGACGTCGTAGCGTTTTCCCTCGAACCGGTAACCGTACATCTTGTGCCGGCCGTTCAGGGTGCGCAGGGCATCCGTCAGCTGAATCTCTCCCCCCGCCCCCGGAGGCTGTTTTTCCAGGATGGGGAAGATTTCCGGCTCAATGATGTAGCGGCCCATAATGGCCAAATTGGACGGGGCTTTGTCCGGGGCCGGTTTTTCCATCAGGTCTTCGATCTCATAGACATTTTCTTCCCTGCCCTGGACTTTGATAATGCCGTATTTGCTTACGTCCCGGTCCGGAACAGGCTGGACCCCCACCACGCCGGAGCCGTATTTTTCATAAACCTCCATCAACTGGCCCAGGCAGGGCCGGCCGGACCGGATCACATCGTCGCCCAGAAGCACGGCAAAAGGCTCCTCCTTGACAAACTTGCGGGCGCAGTAAATGGCATGCCCCAAACCCAGGGCCTGTTTCTGGAACACATAGTGGACGTCCGCCATGCGGGAAATATCCTGGACCATCTCCAGCCACTGGTATTTTTCCTTGCGCGCCAATTCCGTTTCCAATTCGTAAGACATGTTGAAATGGTCCTCAATGGCCCTTTTCCCCCGCCCCGTGACAATGAGAATATCCTCGATCCCGGAGGCCACCGCTTCTTCCACGATATACTGGATGGTGGGCTTGTCCACGATGGGCAGCATTTCTTTGGGCTGGGCCTTGGTCGCGGGCAGGAAGCGGATGCCCAGGCCGGCGGCGGGAATGATTGCTGTTTTAATTTTCATCTTTTCACCTCATCATCGAATCTCAACATTTTACACCCGGTTCCCTGACCTTTCCGGCGCAAGCCAACCCGGGGTTAGCTTTTTTCTGTCCGGACACCGTGTTCAAAAGAGGATATCCACCAGGGCAAAAACAAAGACCAGGGCGCTCAGATAGCCGTTCATATTCATAAAAGCCACATTCAGCTTGCTTAAATCATGGGGATTCACCAGCCGGTGTTCGTGGTACAAAAGAGCCGTGGCCCCCAGCACCCCCAGGTAATAAGGCAGACCCAGGCCCGTGATGTAGCCGGTCCAGGCCAGCAGCACCGGGGCCAGCCCGTGCAAAAAGGCGGAAATCTCCAGGGCTCTCTTCAGGCCAAAGCGGGCGGGAATGGAGTGGAGACCGGTGCGGCGGTCAAAATCATAATCCTGGCAGGCATAAATAATATCAAATCCGGCCACCCAGCAGGTAACGGCAATGCCCAGCAGGCAGGCGGACGCAGGCAGGGTATTGGTGACGGCTACCCAGGCCCCCATGGGCGCCAGGCCCAGGGCCGCGCCTAAAACCACATGGCACAGCCAGGTAAAGCGCTTGGTATAGGAATAAATCACCAGCACAAAAACGGCAACGGGCATTAGCTTCACGGCCAGGGGAGAAAGCTGGTGCGCCGCATAATACAATAAGGCAAAGGACGCCGCCGCATAAATCCACACCTCGGAAGCCTTGAGCAGCCCGGCCGGAACGGCCCTTTGGGCCGTACGGGGATTGAGGGCGTCGATATGCCGGTCAATCAAGCGGTTCAGGCTCATCGCCGCAGTTCTCGCCCCGATCATGGCCAGGGTGATATAGACCAGCTCCCTTGCGCCCGGTACGGCGCGGGAAGCTAAAAAAGCGCCCAGATAGGCGAAAGGAAGGGCGAAGACAGTATGTTCAAATTTAATCATTTCCAAGAATACTTTCAATTTGTGCATTGCGCCATTTTTCTTCTCCGTTTTTATCATTTCCCGGTTCCCGAATTAATACGCCGCGGCACTTTTCTCCACAGGGGCGGTTCCCGGGTGGGGCAAGGCCATTTCCCTGATTTGGTCCACTAATTCCAGCATCAGATCCCGTTCCGGGCCGAAAGGAACTTTTGCGAGCGAATCTTTCGCTTCGTTAAGCAAACCCACGGGAGAAAGATGGCGCTTTTCTTTAATGATGCCCCAGGCCATGCCCAATTTCAGGCCAAACTGTTCCAGGGCCTCTGCCTTTTCCTTGGCGGCTCCCGCCACAGAGCTGCCGATCTTGCAGGCCAGGGCGCTGAGCAGGCCGTGTTCCCGGCGGATCACTTCCAGGCATGCTTCCTCACCGGCTAAGCCGCGATCCAGCACCTCGTGCCGGACCACCCCTCCCTCATTCATCTCGCAGATCACCGAGGCCAGAGGGGCCAGCCATTCCAAAAGGTTATGGTCGCTTAATTTTTTGAAAAATTTACTGAACAGATAATCCCCCACCAGCACGGGAAACTGGGGCGCTTCCTTGGCACAGTCATCGGGAATGCGATTATGGATTTCCTGGGCGATAAAGATGAGCTGGACCACACCGGCCAGGACGGCAGGTTTTTTGAGACAGCCTTGAAAAAGCTTGGCCGACAGCAAAACCAGGGTGGGTCGCAAATAGACATCTATGGGATTCAGCTGAAAGCCGGGAATAAATTCTGAAAGATGCCCGGATTTAAGGTGACAATCTTCTTCGATTTGGGCAAAAACAGCATTAAGCTCGGCTTGGATGGACGTAAGCATTGTTTCCTCCTAGCAGAAAGTAAAAGTCGCATACGGGCGGCAGGGGTTCATTGGTTTCACGGTATCATTTTTATTTCTATTATAGCATTATTTCAGGAAGGATACCTTTCCATATTTTCATACTTCATTTTCCTAATCCGGATACTTCTTCGTATCTGTGATATCATACCCTATTTTTCACATTCCGGCAAGATGGGAAAGAGGTCAGGACGAAATGTCGGGGTTATTGTCTGAATTTCGTTCTTTCATCAATAATTTGTTTTGCGGATGTGCAAATTTTGACCTGTTTTTCTTTCCCTTTGCGGTAATATTTTTTTAAGAAACAAGGAAGCAAGGTGTTTTACATGCCTTACCTGGATAAAACCTTTGACTTCTTGCGCATTTTCAAGTTTTATACGGATGGTGCGGGGGGAACCTATTACCGCTTCTGGTTTATGCATTCTCCCAAACCGATGAAAAAACATCTCACCCGCAGGCATTGATCCTCCGGTTCAAGCCCTTCCCCATCTGCGCCACCGGTCCTCAATGCCAAAGAGCGGGACATGCCCCCATGTCTTGGCGGATATCTTTGTTCTATTCTCTTTTTCCCGGGAAAATCCTCCTGGACAATAAATAAGCCCTTCAACACTTTATGTATTGAAAGGCTTTTATGGAACTATGTGGCTATATGTTTCTCTTGTACAGCCTGGTAAAATAAATATCCCTCCTAAATATTAACAGCTACCTGGGGGAGAAGAACATCCGTACCACGATGAATTTCCTTCGCATCCATGTGTTCCGCCCGGAATTTTTCCACCAAGTAATTACATGCGTCCCAAGGATCGACTTTGTCGCCGCAGGTAAAAACATCTACGGCCGCATACCCCAGTTCCGGCCAAGTATGGATCGCCAGGTGTGATTCGGAGATCACGACCACCCCACTGACTCCCTGGGGACTAAACTTATGGAATACAAATTCCCTCACCTCTGCTCCTGCTTCTAAGGCAGCTTTAACCATCGTCTGTTCAACCCTTTTGATATCGTTCAGCACATCGAACGGACACCCATAAAATTCTGCCAGTACATGACGACCTAAAGCCCTCAACTATCATTCCTCCCTTACTGATTCCCTTTTTACCCCGGGGTTTATTTCAACAGATTACATTTTAGCATAAACAAGGTGATTGTCAATAATATTTTATGGGGTCCGGGTCCCCTGCTCCTTGATCAGTACAAAGATCAGGGGGGCGGCGGCAAAGATGCTCATGGTGGCGGCCGCCACGATGCCGGAATCATTCAAAATCAGGGCCAGTAAGCTGCCGATCACCACACCCCAAAATCCTTTCGTCAAAAAGGGATATTTTTCGCTCACCTTTTTCATCAATCCTACGGGCCGGTAGAAAAGCAGGGCGGTAGCCAGCAGGGTGACCAGGAATACCTGGCTCCAAATGGTCCACCGGATCAGTTTCAGGTTTAAGGCAACTTTTCTCACGATGATATTGTATGCTTCGGACATTCCGTTTGTTCTTACCAAATTAATGGTGCGGCCAAAATGGGACTGGACCCCTACAGCCTGATGGGCATCCCAGAGGGCAAAGGAAACGAGAAAAATAAGCATGCCGGCGGCGGCAAGGGCCAATTGTTTTCTGGAGATTTTTACCGGAAGCATGGAATAAATGGTATAACCGAATCCCACTACTGCCGCAAGGGATCCTCCCGCTTCGCTGCCGATCCTGGGCGAAGCCATCATGAAGATAATCAGAAAGAAGACCCCTGTCGCTGCCCAAAGAAAGATTTTCTGATGCCTGGTGATCTGCAGCAGGGAGGCGGTGGCCATGATCGCGGCGCCAATCCACACGCCCATATATTCATTGCCGATGCCATAGTACCTGGCTCCCCCCATGGGGTCATAGCCCAGTACCGACTTCTGCATCAGAGGGGCCCCCAGGCCCAAATCCACAAGCAGGGTCCCGGCCGTAAGCAAAGAAACCGTCAGAAAAGGGGCCAGGTCATGATACAAAACCGTGGATAGGCACAGTGCCGTCACAGCGACGGTGAACACCAGGCCGGTGAAAATATACCGGCTCAGGGAAGGCCCCGGGAAGGCCCCTAAGATTAGGAAGATTAGAGGTATCGAAGCCAGGGCCAGCAGCACGGGCTGCATGTATCTTGATATTTTTCCCGGATAAAACAAGGATAAGACCGTCACCAAAACCACAATAATCTGCCCTAAAACATACCCCTTGACCAGAGGAGACCGGGCTTTGTTGACAAAAGCCAGCTGGTCGTTGAGGGTAAGCAGGGATGCCAGGGTATTTTGTGCCGGGACCACGCGCACCGGCCGCCCGGACATATCCTCCGGCACAGGCAGCCCGAAAAAATCCAGCACGGTGGGCGCAATATCCGTATTGGCGACAATGCCCTCACGCCGGGTGGTGCCTGAGGTGAGAAATCCCGCCTCCCCGTCTTTCTTCCAATAAATCAGGGGGGTCACCAAATTCCTTTCTTCGATGGCTTCCCGGGAAGGTGTGGGCGCTGCCACCATCACCAGGGTCTGATATTTTTCCACGGTAGGAATGAGGCCGGCGAGAAAGCGGTCAATTTCCCCTAAAGTCTGCTGTTTGCTTTCCAAAAACACCCGGTCCAGAGCCAGATCTTTTTGTTGCACCAGGCGGGTAGTGTCTCCTGTCTCCACGACGATAAAATCCGCTTTTTTCAAGGCATCTTCCAGGGCAACCCCCATCTGGTCATAATTGGCGGACAGGAGAAGCAGGTTCTCCCCGTCTGCCCGCAGCAGCTGTTCTCCCGTATAGGCGAAATCCACCCTTCCCGACCGGTCCATGGCAATTGCCGCCCCGTGCCGGTCGTAACGTTCTCCGCTGTCTGCCGTGCCAATGACCGCAGTTTTCAATCCGGCCCGGTGTAGTCTTTCCCCCAGAAGCCCGGGGTACCCGGTATTGCTTTTTTCCTCATTGCTTCTCAGGATCTCGGCAATGTCTAAATTGACCATGCTGTCCGGATCCGGTACTTGTCCCGTACGCCGCCGGTAAATTTCCCCCGCCGCCTCATCCTGGTAATTTTCCCAGGCCCCGAAGGCCAGTCCCGCCTTGCTGCTCCCTAAAGCGACCCGGCCCGCGCCGATGGTGACACAGCTGTTTTCCCGGACCCGGGACCCGGCCGTATTGGTGTTGATCAGGCTTAAGCCGCCTTCCCGGATCATGCGGTGCAGGGTCGGCATGGGCGCCTCTTTCAGTTCCTGCAGGGTAACATAATCCACCAGCACCAGCACTGCTTTTTTGGCGGGTTGGGCCCAGGCACTTTCCTGGGGCAAGGTCACCAGCAGAATCAGCAGCAAAAACAAGATTTTACGCATGGGCATATCTCCTTTGAAAGCCGGCTATTTCCCGTCCCCCTGCAATCTGCTGATAAAGGTCGTCGGTTTGCCGGACCATTTGTTCGATGGTAAATTGGGCCTGGGCTTTCTGCCGGGCCGCCTTGGCCAGTTTCTCCGACCATTTGGGTCTTTTTAAGAGTTCTAAAATCCCGTGGGCCAGGGCCTGATGATCCCCGGGAGGCACGAGAAATCCCGTTTGCCGGTGGGAGATCAGCTCCGGAATGCCTCCGGCGGCGCTGGCGACGATGGGCCGCTGGGCGGCCATGGCTTCAATGGTGGTAATGGAGAGGCCTTCCGATAAAGAAGGGACAGCAAAAACATCCATCAGAGGATAGATCTCGCTCACATCCGCATAATGGCCGGTAAAGATGATTTTGCCTCTCAGCCCCAGACGCTCGGCCTGGCGCTGCAGTTCTTTTTTCAGGGGACCTTCCCCCACTACGAGAAATTGCACCGTGTCGATGATCTGGGACACCAGGAAGGCCGCCTGGACGAAGAATTCCACCCCTTTTTGGGGAGCCAGACGGGCCACGGTGCCCACCACCGGGGTAATGGGGTTTAAGCCCAACCGTATTTTCAGATAAGGAGAGCTTTTCTTGGTAAAAGAGTCGACGGGGATGCCGTTGTAAATTACCTCGATGTTTTTCTCCTGAATCCCTTCCCAAGCCATGATTTCGGTTTTCAGGGCCTGGGAAACGGTAACGAATTTGTCCGTCTGCCGGGCCAAATATTTTTGCAGGGTGGACAGGAACCGTTTCTGATACTCGGGCAGGGCATATTGATAGATAGAATTATGGACCGTGGAGATTAAATAGGGTCCCGGGGAGGCAAAGGGGCGATGACCCCCGCCGATTTTCCCGGAAGACCGCACCAATTGGCCGGCAATGCGTCCCACCAGGCCCGCCTTCATGCCATGGGTGTGGACCACATCAATATTCAGGCTCTTGATCATATTGACCAGTTTTAAGATACTGTGCACATCCGACCAGGGAGATATTTCTCCTTTCAGGGGACACTCCCTTACCTGAACCCCGGTACCGGAAAGCAGAGAACCCCACTCTTCCCCATCCGGGCAGCAAAGAACGAAATGATATTTTTCTTTGTCCAGGTGCTTTAATAAGGATAAAACATGGTTTTTCATGCCTCCTTCAGCAGGCCGGACCACATGAAGAATATTCATTTTTTTGACCTCGATCATGGTTATTCTTACTAATTAATTAGTGTGGCCCCGAAAAAAAAAAGTATGCAAAAAATACCCCAACATGTATTTTTTGCATACTTTTCAATTGACAAGCAGCTCGTATTCTTCTAGTCTTTTTGATTTGCCAGATTAAGGCATCTTCGGGCGATGTCCAGCTGCACGCTGAGCAGTTCTTTGATGTTCCTCAGGTCATCTGTTCCCATGTCCAAAAGGCTTCTTTTATGGCTGTGGCTTCTGATCATAAATTCCACTTCATCAGAAGCAAAACCCACATCCACCAGTTGCTTTTTTAAGGACTGAATGGCTTCTAATTCCGGAAGCGATGTTTTGGCCTTGTCGGTATTTCCGAACAAACTAAAAATAAAGCTCATGAAAAAACCTCCCCTTGGTGGAAAGATGATGGAATATGACACCATACCAATATCAGGAGGTTGTCCTTTAATATGGCATGGCTTTGGAAACCAGGCTGTCTTATCGCATATGCACATGCGACTTAGACCCTTAGCTTTGCGTCCCCGGCTTTCGCTCAGGTATGCCCTACAAGCCTACGTTTGCATTATACCATATTTCGACAGAAAAAGAGAAGAAAAAATGGAAATTTTTTTCCGAATCATGTTGAGTTGAGTCAGGGGACGGTTCTCTGACTCACTTCTCCCCGAAAAGCAAATCCCGATGAGTCAGAGAACCGTCCCCTGACTCAACCGACTCAACTCAACAACTCATCTCTAGAAAAGGGCCATCTGACTGGTCTGGGGCAGGTGTTCCAGGCATCCGTGGGCGGCCATGATGTCGATCACCGTTTTGCTGGCCCGGCTCCGGGTCCGGATATCGTCCCAGGTGCTAAAGGGTTTTTCACTGCGCGCCTCCACCAAATTCTGGGCCGCGGTGACGCCTAAGCCCTGCAGGCTGGCAAAGGGCGGCAGGATGCCTTCCGGGGTAATTTGAAACCGGGTGGCCGCAGAATGCTCGATACTGACGGGCAGAAGCTTGATCCCTCTCTGGAACATCTCCAGGGCCACTTCCAGGATGATCACCATATTTTTTTCTTTCTGGGACGCCTCGTTGCCTTTGGCTTCGATTTCCTCAATGGTGCGCCAGACCGTTTTGGCGCCTTTGACAATCAAATCTGCGTCAAATTCGTCCGCCCGCACGGAGAAAAAGGTGGTATAAAAGGCTTCCGGGCAGTTTACCTTAAACCAGGCAATGCGGAAAGCCATGGTCACATAGGCGGTGGCGTGGGCCTTGGGAAACATATACTTAATTTTTTTGCACGACTCAATATACCAGGGGGGAACCTGATTCTCTTTCATGATCTCTTCGTACTCGGCTTTGACCCCCTTCCCTTTGCGCACGTCTTCCATGATTTTGAAGGCGGTCTGGGGATCCAGTCCTTTATAAATGAGATAGACCATGATGTCATCCCGGGTAGAGATGGCTTCCGACAGTTTGCACGTCCCTGACTTGATGAAGTCCTGGGCATTATTGAGCCAGACGTCGGTGCCGTGGGAAAATCCGCTGATGCGCACCAGTTCCGAGAAAGAGCTGGGCCTGGTATCCTCCAGCATCTGGCGCACAAATTTGGTGCCAAACTCGGGCACCCCGTAGGTGCCGATATTGGACCGGATCTCCTCCGGCTGTACCTTGAGCATTTCCACGCCGGAAAAGAGGGACATGGTCTCTTTGTCGTCCAGGGTAATTTTTTTGGCATCAACCCCGGTTAAATCTTCCAGCATTTTGATCACGGTAGGATCGTCATGACCCAGAATATCCAGCTTGACCAGACGGCTGCTGATGGAATGGTAATCAAAATGGGTGGTGACGATATCGGACTTGACATCGTCGGCGGGGCGCTGGATGGGAGAAAACTTGTGAATATCCAGGTTTTTCGGCACCACCATCAGACCGCCGGGATGCTGCCCGGTGGTTCTTTTCACGCCGGAGCACCCGGCCACCAGACGGTTGATTTCCGCTTCCCGCACCACGATTTTGTTGTCGTCCAGATAGTTTTTCACAAAGCCGTAGGCCGTGCGTTCCGCAATGGTGGCAATGGTCCCGGCCCGAAAAACGTGATTTTTCCCGAATAATTCTTCCACATATTTATGGGCCCGGGGCTGGTAGTCCCCGGAGAAATTGAGGTCAATATCCGGCGTCTTGTCCCCTTTGAAGCCCAGAAAAGTTTCAAAGGGAATATCGTGGCCGTCTTTGGTCAAAGGATTCCCGCACTTGGGGCACTTTTTGTCGGGCAGGTCGGGGCCGGCGGCGATGGAACCGTCGGTGATAAACTCGCTGTAATGGCACTGGGTGCACAAGTAATGGGGCGGCAGCGGGTTCACCTCGGTAATCCCCATCATGGTCGCCACCAGCGAGGAGCCCACCGATCCCCGGGAGCCGACCAGGTAGCCGTCGTCATTGGATTTCTTCACCAGTTTATGGGCAATCAGGTAGAGCACGGAAAAGCCGTGGGTAATGATAGAGTTTAGTTCTTTATCCAGCCGGGCCTGGACAATCCCGGGCAGATTCTTTCCGTACCTGGCTGTGGCCGTGCCCATGGTCATTTCCTGGACCTGCTCCTCTGCCCCCTCAATTTCCGGAGGATAGAGCTCATGGGGAATGGGCAAAACATCTTCCACCAAATCCGCGATGCGGTTGGGATTTTCGATGACGATTTTGCGGGCCACGTCTGCCTCCAGGTAGGCGAATTCCTGGAGCATTTCTTCCGTGGTCCGGAAATACAAAGGAGCCTGGGTTTCGTCTTCAAAGCCTTTTCCCGCCATCAGGATTTTGCGGTAGATGCCGTCGCCGCTGTCGATAAAATGCACGTCTCCCGTGGCCACCACCGGTTTTTCCATGGTTTCGCCCAGTTCAATGATGGTTTTGTTGAGCCGGATCAGGTCTTTCCTGTCCCCTACTTCGTCCTTGCGCACGAGGAATTCGTTGTTGCCCAAAGGCTGAACCTCGAGAAAATCGTAAAAAGAAGCAATTTCTTTTAAGCGGTCCTCGGGCGCTCCCTGGAGAACGGCCCGAAACAATTCTCCCGCTTCGCAAGCCGTGCCCAGAATCAGTCCCGCCCGGTGCTTGCGCAGCAGGCTCTTTAAAATCCTGGGCGTGCGGTAATAGTATTCCAGGTGGGAGAGAGAAATCAATTTATAGAGGTTTAACAATCCTTCCTGGGTCTGCACCAGAATAATGATATGGGCGGATTTCTGCTTATCCCAGGGCGTATTGCTGCTTTCATCGTCAATCAGGTAGCCTTCCACCCCGTAAATAATTTTGATTTTATATTTCTGTCCGGCTTCATAGGCCTCGGGGAAGGCCTGCACTACGCCGTGGTCGGTAATGGCCACCGCCGGATGGCCCCATTTGGCCGCCAGGGCAATCACCTTGCTGGTATCCACCACACTGTCCAGGGCGCTCATTTTGGTATGCAGGTGCAGTTCCACCCGCTTTTCCGGAGCCAGGTCCACCCGTTCCGGGGCCTGGGCCATGTTGATATCATAGGCCATTAGGGTCAATTCCTGAGAGTACTTGTCCGTCTGCACCGGTCCCCGAACTTTCACCCACAAGCCTTCTTTTAAAGACGCGCAGGCCGCGGCCGGTGTTTTTTCATCGGTAAACAATTTCACGGTGATGGAGTTTGTGTGATCGGTGAGGGCAAAGATCACCAAAGTCCGGCCCGACCTTAATTCCCTTGTTTCCAGGGAAAAAATCCGTCCCATGACCACGGTGTTCTTTTCTTCTTCCACAATACTGTCTAAAGGAACCGGCTCCCCTTTGATCGCCTTGCCCAGGATAATTTCAGATACGGGATCCGGAGCTTTCTTCGTTTCCGGTACCGGCTCGCAGGCAATCCCATTCAGCTGGTCCCGGTCGATTTCTTCACATTGCAGCTCGATATCCCGGGACATGTCTTCCAGCATTTCCAGGTCGGCGCTGATCTTCAGGCTGAACCTTTCCTGGATCACCTGTTCCAGCACCCGGGTGACCCCTTTTTGGACACAGATCTCGATGGCAAAACGGTGCGGCAGCAGCAGCACCAGCCGTTCTTTCCGGCACTGCCATTCGGCCAGGGCCAGCCAGCTTTTGATGCCGCTGATTTTCTCCTCCAAGGCTTGGGTGATATCCGGCCGGAACCGGGTCACAATATCCTCCAAAGAAAGAGACTCTTCCACCACATCAATGGCCAGGGAAATTTCCCGGACCTGAGGAAGCTGGGATCTTACTACCTGGCAAAAAGATGTTTTATCTTCCGGAGAAATGGTTTGGGGAAGCTGCACATGGAGGGTGAGATTTCCCTCTCTTTTATCGATCTCAATTTTTTTGATCCTCATCTGCCCGAAAACAGCTTTGGTCTCCCTGGGGAGACCACTTTGGGCAATTAAGCTTTCCAATTTTGGCATGATACACCTCGATGTCGTTGTAAAAAGCACGGGTACCGGTTATTTCATCGTTTCAGTCCGGATCCCACTGTTTTGGCAATTTCCCAGTACATTTTCATGCGGGCGGCTAAACCGCGGGCCAGGCCCATTTTTTCTTCTTTCATAATATGACTCATCCCGGAGAGTTCCACTTCTTTGATGGCAATATTGTTGTCATGGGCATACTTGGTCAGGGCTACTTCCACCCCAAACCGGCACTCTTCCAGGTCGCAGATTTCGTCCAAAAGGTCTTTCTCCAAGGCCCGCTGGCCCGATAAGTAGGGGGCGACAAACTGAGCCAAATCCGTGGCTAAGCGCCCTTTTTCAAAGATTCCCACCGTCATTTTTACTTCCCCGTGGATCACGGGAAAAATAAGGCTATTCACATGCTCACAGGTGAGGCCGATGAGATCGGCATCAAGAAAAAGAATGATCCCGGTGCGGGAATGGTCCACGCCTACCTTCATGGCGCCCCCTTTGCCCATATTGTCGGGAAGTTCAATGACCCGGGCGCCCGCTCTTCTGGCCACCTCGGCCGTGGCATCGACAGAGCCGTCGCTGACCACGATTATTTCGGCAATGTCGTCCACTTGACATAAAACGGAGATGATTTCGCCGATTGTAGCTTCTTCATTATAGGCTGGGATTATAGCTGTCACAGGTGCCATTTTAATAAGCCACCTCCAAAAGAACTGGACTTGGGAACAAAAAACTGTCTGCCTCGCCTACTTTAAACGATCCTGAATAAACGACAGCACATTTTCCAGATCTACATGCTGCACTTCGCCGGTGGCACGAATCTTAACCTCTACCTTGCCTTCCGCCAGGGCTTTGGCGCCAACCGTAATGCGCAGGGGGTAGCCAATCAGGTCGGCGTCTTTGAATTTGACGCCCGGCCGCTCTTTGCGGTCGTCAAAGACCGCCTCCACGCCCAGCACCAGCAGGTCCTGGTAAATCTTCTCCGCCGCCGCCATTTGGTCCGTTTCCCGGTCGCTCACCGGAACCACCACCACATGGTAAGGGGCAATGGAAACGGGCCAGATAATGCCGTCCCCATCATGATTTTGTTCAATCGCCGCCGCCATCGTCCTCCCGACGCCGATCCCGTAACAGCCCATTACCATTAATTGTTCTTTGCCGTTTTCATCCAGGTATTTGGCGCCCATGGACTTGCTGTATTTGGTGCCCAGCTTGAATATTTGTCCCACCTCGACGCCGCGGGCGGAAAGAAGTTTCTCCCGGCACTGGGGGCACGCTTCCCCGGCTTCCGCCAGACGGATATCCCAGGTCTCGGCAATGGTAAAATCCCGTCCCGGATTCACGTTCATCAGGTGATAGTCTTTCTTGTTGGCCCCGCATACCGCATTTACCAGCAAGGGTACCTCCCGGTCCGCCACGATCCGGATATTTTTCACGCCCACAGGCCCCACAAAGCCTGCGGCAGTACCTAAATGCTTTTGAATCTGTTCATCGGCGGCCATCTCCAGGCTGATACAGTCCAGCCTGTTTTTCAATTTGATTTCATTTACTTTGCGGTCTCCCCGGATCAGCACCAGCACAAACTGGTCGTCCGCCTGATAGCAAAGGGCCTTCAGTGTTTTTTCCGGAGAAATGCGCAGGAACCCGGCCAAATCGTCGATGGTCTTACAGTCCGGCGTATAGACTTCTTCCCTTTCTCCGGGAGCCTCGTCCTTGGGCGTCTCATCCAGGTATGTCCGGGCAATTTCTACACTGGCCGCATAGGAACAGGCGCTGCAGTATATGATTTCCGCCTCCCCGGATTCTGCCAGCACCATAAATTCATGGCTGGCATCACCGCCGATGGCGCCGTTGTCGGCCACCACCGGGCGGAAACCTAAGCCGCATCTGGTAAATATATTCCAGTAAGCCTGATACATGAGGCGATAGCTTTCATCCAACCCGGCTAAATCCCGGTCAAAAGAGTACATATCCTTCATAATGAATTCCCGGCCCCGCATCAGCCCAAAGCGGGGACGGCGCTCATCCCGGTATTTGTTCTGGATTTGATACAAGCGTAAGGGCAGCTGTTTATAAGATTTGATCTCGCCGCCCACCAGATCGGTAATCACCTCTTCATGGGTCGGCCCCAGGCAAAAATCCCTCCCATGACGGTCATGGAGGCGCCACAATTCATCGCCGTATACCTGCCAGCGTCCGGACTGCTGCCATAATTCCGCCGGGTGCACAATGGGCAGCATCAACTCTTGGCAGCCTGCGGCATCCATTTCTTCCCGGATAATATCCATAATTTTTTTCATCACCCGCCAGGCCAAGGGCATATATGTATAAACTCCGGCTGCGGTCTTTCGAATCATCCCCGCCCGCATTAACAGTTGATGGCTGACGATTTCCGCCTCGGCAGGCACTTCCCGCAAAGTCGGGGCAAACATTTGTGAAGCTTTCATTTCTACTTTCCTCCAACTCTTGTTCTTTAGAAATTTATCGGGTACCGGGATCCGGTTACCGGGTACCGGGAAAAACAGGTAAACAGGGAACTGTCTACAGTTAATGCTGTAGATGTCCTAACCTTGTCCTTGCCCTTCTTGTTACTTGCCGATGGTCTTTCCGGCCATCTGCAGGATTTCTTCCACCAAGGCATCCACCAGTTGGCTCTCCGGGAGTTTTTTGATCACTTCCCCTTTTTTGAACAACAACCCCACCCCGTTTCCCCCGGCAATGCCTAAGTCCGCTTCCCTGGCTTCTCCCGGGCCGTTGACCACACAGCCCATCACGGCAACGGTGAGAGGGGTTTTGATCCCGATCCGGTCCAGTTTGTCCTCCAGGGCCCCGGCGATGGTCACCAGATCAATCTGGGTCCGGCCGCAGGTGGGGCAGGAGATCAATTCAATTCCTTCTTTGCGCAAGCCTAAAGCCCGGAGAATTTCTTTGGCCACCACCACTTCTTCTTCCGGGTCGC
Source organism: Candidatus Formimonas warabiya (assembly GCF_002777255.1). Lineage (GTDB taxonomy): Bacteria > Bacillota > Dehalobacteriia > Dehalobacteriales > Dehalobacteriaceae > Formimonas > Formimonas warabiya. Next base: position 1,439,626 of record NZ_CP017634.1, read on the forward strand.
CGGTAAGAGATACCCGGATGGTGTCGCCGATGCCTTGGGCCAGCAAAGCCCCGATGCCTACGGCAGATTTAATGCTGCCCCTTTTAGGCGTCCCGGCTTCGGTGACGCCCAGGTGAAAGGGGTAATCCACCTTTTGAGCCAACTGCCGGTAGGCTTCCATCATCACAGGTATGGAGGAGGCCTTCAGGGATATTTTAATGTTATTATAATTTAAATCTTCCAACATGCCAATATGTCCCAGGGCACTTTCTACCAGTGCCTCCGGAGCGGGATGTCCATACTTGTCCAACAGCACTTTTTCCAAAGACCCGGCATTGACGCCAATGCGAATGGGCACCTGGTATGCTTTGGCCGCAGCGGCTACTTCCTGCACCCTGGCCTTTCCCCCGATATTTCCCGGGTTCAGGCGCAACCCCTGGACCCCTGCTTCGATCGACCCCAGGGCCAACCGGTAATCAAAATGGATATCGGCAATTAAAGGAATGGTGATGCCGGCCAAAATGCCCGGCAAGGCATCCACGGCCTCCTGATCCGGAACAGCCACCCGGATAATTTCACATCCGGCCTGCTCCAGTCTTTTGATCTGGCCCACCGTGGCCGCCACATCCGCCGTCTTGGTATTCGCCATGGACTGAATGGACACCGGGGCGTCGCCGCCCACCAGGACGGACCCCAATTTAATTTGCCGTGTTTTTCTTCTCTGCATAGGGAAATTCCTCCCTCCGGATGGTAACTTTTTGCCCGGTTACCGTCTTTTTTACTAACTAAACAGTCTTAAAATGTCCTGATAGGTGATGACCACCATCAGGGCCATGAGCAAGACAAAACCGATCATGTGGATAAAATTTTCTTTGGCCGGGTCAATGGGGCGTCCTCTTAACCCTTCCAGGCTCAAAAAGACCAGCCGACTGCCGTCTAAAGCAGGAATAGGGAAAAGGTTAATCAGCCCTAAATTGATGCTGAGAATGCCCGCAAAGGTCATTAAACTGCCCAGGCCGAAGCGGGACACTTCCCCGACCATTTTTACCACGCCCACAGGCCCGGCGACATCCGGGGCAATGGCCCCGGTGATCATCTGCACCAGGGATACGATGATCAGCTTGGTGAAATCATAGGCGTTCTGCAGGCCTAAAACAGTAGCGGAAAAAAGCCCCTTGCGCTCCCAGGACTGCATGATGCCGATCACGCCGTAGCCGCTGGACGGGTCTTTGCGCGGCGTCACCTGAACCGTCTTCACCTGGTTGTCCCGGCTCAAGGTCAGGGTAATTTCATGCCCCGGCTTTTCGTGGATCACGGTAACGATGTCCTCCCAGTTTTCCACCTTGGCCCCGTTAATTTCCACAATCCGGTCTCCCGACCGAATGCCGGCGGCGGCGGCAGGCTGGCCGGAAACCACCTCGCCGATGATGTTGGAATTAGAGGGCACCCCTACCACCATAAAGGCCAGAATAAACAAGGCCAGGGCGGCAATAAAATTCATCAGGGGTCCGGCAAAGATAATGGCCATTCTCTGCAGAACCGTTTTTTTATTAAAACCTCTGGGTTCCTCCTGATCCTGGTCCTGGTCTTCCATCCCCGCCATGCGTACAAATCCGCCCAGAGGGAGCAGTCTCAGGGAGTATATGGTTTCCCCTTTTTGGAAGCCGAAGACCTTCGGCCCCATGCCAAGGCTGAATTCATCCACTTTCACATCGTTCGCTTTTGCCGTAATAAAATGCCCGAACTCATGTACCAGAATCAAAATACCGAAAATAACGATTGACCACAGGATCGACATTTAAACAACCTCCAGTACAGTTTTTCTTGCCCAGCGGTCCGCTTCTAAAATGGCTTCCAAAGACGGGTTCTCTTCCCTTTGGTGCCTGGACAGAATGCGCTCGATGCCAGCAGGGATATCCATAAAACCGATCTTCTTGCTGAGAAAGAGATCGACCAGGACTTCATTGGCCCCATTCATCACCGCAGGATAAGTTCCTCCCTCTCTCCCCGCCTCATAAGCGATGCGCAGGCAAGGGAAGCTGGCGAAATCAGGTTCTTCAAACGTAATGTGAGCTAATTTGGCAAAATCTATCCGTGTTAAATTGTTCTTCCACCGGTCCGGATAGGTCAGGGCATATTGAATGGGAATGCGCATGTCGGTTTTGCCTAAATGACCTAAAATGGACCCGTCCCCGTACTGGACCATGGAATGAATAATGCTCTGGGGGTGGACCACCACGGTGATGTCGTCGTAAGATACCTGAAAGAGCCACCGGGCCTCGATTACTTCCAGCCCTTTATTCATCATGGTGGCCGAGTCGATGGTAATTTTATGCCCCATGTTCCAGGTGGGGTGCTTCAGGGCCATTTCCGGCGTCACCTTTTTTAATTGTTCCCCGGTCAAACCCCGGAAAGGACCTCCCGACGCGGTGAGCAGGATTTTTTCTACGGCTTGGCCGTCTCCTTCAAAACACTGGAAGATGGCGGAGTGCTCACTGTCCACCGGCACGATCCTGATCCCTTTTTCCCGGGCCAGGTTCATCACCAGGGGACCCGCCGCCACCAAGGTCTCTTTATTGGCCAGGGCAATGTTCTTGCCTGCTTCAATGGCTTTTACCGTAGGCAGTAAGCCCACCACACCGGAGACGGCCGTGATCACCAGGTCCGCCGATGCCCATGAGGCCGCCCGGATTAGGCCCTCCATGCCGACCAGGATTTCTCCCGAAAAAAAAGAAATTTTCTCTTTTAAGGCCCCATAACAGGTTTCGTCATAAATGACGACAACCTCCGGCTGATATTTTTTCACCTGCTCTGCTAACAGATCCGTATGCCGATGGGCGGCCAAGGCCACCAGAGAGAACTCTTCCGGAAACCAGTCCACCACCTCGGTGGCCTGACGGCCGATGGAGCCGGTAGAACCGAGCAATGCGATGCGCTTCATATTTTTACTCCTTTTGTCACATGTTCATTCATATCAAGAAAAAAATAAGTTTATACAACCTCAAGATGTTGGTTAAAACTATTGCCTCTATCAATATTATCTGGTATTCCCGGTACCCGAAATCACAACACTTTCTTAATCGCTTTTCCCGTCACCAGGATGGCCGGCCCCAGAATAATGCCCCACACGCCCAGAACCTTGATGCCGATGAAAAGGGCGGCCAAGGTGGCCAGGGGATGAAGGCCGATGTTTTCCGCCACCAGTTTGGGCTCCATGATCTGTCTTTGCACAATGATGATCACATATAAGCAGGCCAAACTGGCCGCCAATTTGTAGCTGCCCCCGATCAGGGTCCAGATAATCCAGGGAACAAATACCATACCGGGACCGAAAATTGGCAGCACGTCAAAAAAACCAGACAACAGGCCCATGGTAAATGCGTAGGGCGCCCCCAGGATGGATAACCCGATCAGGCTGATCACGGTGGTGATGCTGATCAAGGTCGCCTGGGCCCGGAAATAGCCTACGAGAGCCCGGGACAGGTCCGTATAAACGCTGAACGCCCTGCCCCGCCAGGTTTCGGGAAAGAGGCCGATGCAGAATTGTTCCAGTTTTTCCTTGTCCCGGCTGAAGAAAAAGGTGGCCACAATGGTGATGATAAAAATCATAAAGCCGCTGGGCAATGACGTTAAGAAAGAGACCATGCCGTTGATCGCCAATGAAATGAAATCGGTAATCGCTCCGGCAATGCTGGATGCCGCTTGCTGGATCTGGTCCAGCACTTCCGGGCGCAGATTGATGTTGTAATAAAAATACTGGGCCTCAGTGATCAGGGTGTTAAAGATCTGGCTGATGTTGGGAATGTTTTTGGACAGTCCCTGCAATTCCACGATTAATCTGGACGTGATCAGGACCAGAATCCCGGAAATGCCGATAATAAAAGTCAGCAAAACCAGGAGGACCGACCAGCCCCGGGGCATGCGGAGACGCTTGGACAGCAGGTTGACTACCGGCTCAATGAGCACGGCGATCACCGCAGCCAGGATAAAAGGAGCAAACACCGGTCCGATATAGGAAAGGAGGGCCCCGCAAGCCGGCATCAGGTAGTAATAGATGAGATACAGGCTGACGCAAAGGCCGGTCAGGGTGCCTGCCTTGATGAGACGATCCATATTTTTCGACGGGTCCGTCATACGCATGAAAAAATCACCTCAAATGAGAGATAAAGGGTGTTAAAAAGTAGTATACCAGGGGAGCCACCAATGTCAAGCTGTCGAAACGGTCTAAGATGCCGCCGTGCCCGGGGATCAGGCTGCCGGAGTCCTTTACCCCGGCCCAGCGCTTCACCGCGGATTCCAGCAGGTCCCCCACCTGGCCGGCCAGGGATGCCGAAGCCCCCACCAGCAATAAATAGAGGATGGGAACGGAGGGCAAGAAGCCCTGCATGGAAAAGACGACGATCACACAGAGCACCGTACCGCCCATGGCTCCCTCTACAGTTTTGTTGGGACTGATCAAAGGGCTTAATTTATGCCGGCCCCAGAACCGGCCGGAAAAATAGGCCCCGGTATCCGTAGACCAGGAAATGAGAAAGCATAAAAGAAGCTCATAAAATCCCTGGGGGGAAGAGCCCCTGACCAGGATCAAATGTCCCAGGGTCCAGCCTACGATCAAGACCCCCAGCAGGGATAAGGAGATATCATCGATGGTCAATTTGCCAAATACCACACCCAGGGCATGGGTACAAATAATGATAAAGATCAGGGCCTGGGCAAGATGGGGATAGATAAATGCCGCAATAATGAACAAGCCGCTAAAAAGCAATACCCCGAAGGAAGGCCGGTAGCCTTTCCTGCGCATCATGCTACCATATTCATATAGCCCTAAGAGAATAATTATTCCCACAGATATTCTTAACCAGTTCCCCCCCGCATAAGAGATGCCGACGGCCAGGGGGATACCAAGGGCTGCACTGATGATTCTCTGCCAGAGCACCTGTTCCACGCTCACCTTCATATATCCTATTTTTAAATACCGCCATAGCGCCGGTTTCTTTTCTGAAAGTCATAGATGGCTTTATAGAGTTCAGTCTTGTTGAAATCAGGCCAATAGATATTGGTATAATAAAACTCCGCATAGGCCAGCTGCCATAAAAGGAAGTTGCTGATGCGCAGTTCTCCGGAGGGCCTGATCAAAAGATCCGGCTCCGGCTGCCCGGCCGTAAAAAGATGGGCCGCAAACAGGTCTTCCGTTACCTGGCTGCTTTTCAATTTTCCCGCTTCGATCTCTTTGCCGATGGCCCGCACCGCCTCCACAATCTCCATCCGCCCCCCGTAATTGAGGGCTACATTCAGATTTAATCCGCTATTTTCCCGCGTTGTCCGCTCTGCCTTCAGCAATTCCTCCCTGGCTTCTTCCGGCAGTTCGTTTATGTACCCGATGGAGCGAATCTTTATGTTCTGCGCATGAAGCTCGCTAAGCTCATTGCGCAAATATTCCACAATTAAATTCATCAGCACGCTGACTTCTTCTTTCGGCCGCTTCCAATTCTCCGTAGAAAAAGTATAGACCGTCAAAACCTTTATTTTCAATTCCACGCACGCTTCAATAACCTTACGCAGCGCCTCCACACCGTATCGGTGCCCGGCTGTCCGGGGCAAACCCCGTTTCTGGGCCCACCTGCCGTTCCCATCCATAATTATTGCCAAATGCTGGGGTAGTCTAGTCCGGTCCAACTTGGCCAGCCAGATATGCTCAAGATCTTTTTTTTGTTGATTCTTCGAGGAAAAGAATGTCCAAAATTTCCGCACAGCTGAGCCTCCTTAACCTTTCTCGGCGCATTCATCCGTCACAGGAAACTGTCTCGGTACCCTGCCCGGGACGCAGGTGTCAAGGGAACGCTTCTTCTGACACCCCATCCTAAATCATTTTATTAAATGACCCCCTCATTTTGAGGGGGTCCAGCAATTACTCTTCAATTATAGCACCGGTAGGACAAGCGTCAATGCATGCGCCGCACTCCAGGCAAATATCCTGATCAATTACGTAAATGTCACCTTCTTTAATGGCTTCGTTAGGACATTCGCTCATGCAGGTCCCACAGGCAACACATTCATCTGTAATTTTATACACCTATTACACCTCCTTTCAACTACACACCCACTTTTGGAAAGCTAGCATTAATTGTACGTCCTGTCCCGATGCATGTTGTCGAACTACCCGGCAACCTCCCTCAGGCTGTCCGTCCTTAAAGGACTTTGTAATTTCGACAGACTTGACCACAAAACCATGTTGTTCCAAAATTCTTTTGGCTTCCTCGTCGGAGAGTCCCACCACATCCGGTACAGGAACACTTAACATCTCTTGATCCATCTTACACTTCCATGATTTCCTTTTCTTTGGCATTCATGGTATCGTCTACTTTTTTAATAAATTTGTCCGTCGTTTTCTGGACTTCATCCAAAGCTCTTTTGCTGTCGTCTTCCGAGACTTCATGCTCTTTTTCCAGCTCTTTAATCATATCATTGACTTCCCGGCGCACATTCCGCACCGCTACCCGGGCTTCTTCCGCTTTTTTCTTGACCACCTTCACCAATTCTTTGCGGCGCTCTTCCGTCAACTGGGGAATGCCGATGCGGATGACATTGCCGTCGTTGCTGGGCGTCAGTCCCAGATCCGATTTCAAGATGGCCTTTTCAATGGCGGAAATAGTTGATTTGTCCCAAGGTTGAATGAGCAGAAGCCGCGGTTCGGGAACATTAATATTGGCCATTTGATTCACCGGAGTAAGGGCGCCATAATAATCAACCTGAATTTTGTCCAATAAGGCCGGGGTTGCTCTTCCCGCTCTTAATGAGGCTAGGTCTTTTTTTAAAACCTCCACAGTTTTGTTCATCTTCTCATCAGCTTCTTGAACAATTTCGCGAATCATTATTTTCCCCCCCTACATAAGTCCCGATTTCTTCACCTAACACCACTCTCAAAATGTTACCCTGCTGGTTAATGCTAAAAACAATTAAAGGAATTTTATTGTCCTTGCATAAAGATGCTGCTGTGGAATCCATTACACCAAGCCCCTGATTCAGCACTTCCATATAGCTTAAATAATCGTATTTTTTGGCCCCATGGTTTTTTACGGGATCGCAATCATACACGCCGTCTACCTTCTTGGCCATTAAAATGACATCCGCTTCAATTTCCGCCGCCCGCAGAGCCGCGGTGGTATCGGTAGAGAAATAGGGGTTGCCTGTCCCGGCGGCAAAAATCACTACCCGGCCTTTTTCCAGGTGCCGGATCGCCCGCCGGCGAATATAGGGTTCGGCAATTTGCCTCATTTCAATAGCAGCCTGAACCCGGGTATCTACCTCCACTTTCTCCAGGGCGTCCTGCAGGGCCAAGCCATTCATCACGGTAGCCAGCATGCCCATATAATCCGCCGTGGCCCGTTCCATTCCTTTGGCACTTCCGGCAATGCCCCGCCAAATATTGCCTCCGCCCACGACGATGGCCACATCGACACCGCTTCTGCGCACTTCTTTCACTTGTTCCGCAATGGAAGTAATCACATCCTGATCAATGCCATAACCCAAGCTTCCGGCCAGCGCTTCTCCACTCAGCTTCAAAACGATTCTTTTATACTTCGGCTGCCCCATGTAGTACTGCCTCCAGTCTAAACAATATGTTTCTACACTAGGTCAAAAAATCCTTTTTTATAAAAAATGGAGTTTTTCAAAAAAGAGCACACGGTCATGTGCGCTCCTATTTTTTTCCCTGGGTCATGGCTTGTACTTCGGCAGCCAAATCCGATGTCTTCTTTTCAATCCCCTCAGCTACCTGATATCTCACAAACCGGCGCACGGAAATATTTTCCCCGATTTTCGCCACTTTTTCCGTGAGCAATTCCTGTACGGTCTTGTCCGGATCTTTAATAAAGGGCTGCTCCAAGAGACAGACTTCCTTATAATATTTATCAATGCGCCCTTCCACCATCTTATCAACCACTTTTTCCGGCTTTCCTTCGTTGAGGGCCTGGGCCCGGAGAATCTCTTTTTCTTTCTCAATCACGGCCTGGGAAATTTCATCCCGGGAGACAAATTCCGGTTTGGAAGCCGCCACCTGCATGGCAATATCCCGGCACAGTTGACGGAATTCATCCGTTTTGGCCACAAAGTCGGTTTCACAATTCACTTCCACTAAGACGCCGATGCGCCCGCCCCCATGTATGTAAGCTTCTACCAAACCTTCCGCGGCAATGCGTCCGGCTTTTTTGGCCGCTGCGGCCAAACCTTTTTCTCTTAAGATTTCTACGGCTTTCTCCATCTCACCGTTGGCTTCAGTCAATGCTTTTTTGCAATCCATCATTCCTGCGCCGGTTCTTTCGCGTAATTCTTTGACCATTTCGGCTGTAATCATTTCTTAATCGACCTCCATATTTTAGTTATCGGGATCCGGATACCGGTTGACGGGTACCCGGGCACGTCCTCACAAAAAAGGGCAGGGATGTGATAGGGTCATTAGTGCCCTTGGTCATCCCTACCCTATTCCTTCGTTGTTATTCAGCCATAGTTTGACCCTGGTTGCCCTCAATCACCGCATCAGCTATTTTGGCAGTAAGCAGCTTGACCGCCCGAATAGCGTCGTCATTGCCCGGGATGACATAATCCACTTCATCCGGGTCACAGTTGGTATCTACAATGGCTACGATGGGAATGCCCAAACGGCGTCCTTCCGCCACAGCAATTCTTTCTTTCCGGGGATCCACCACAAAAAGGGCGCCCGGCGTCTGCTTCATATCTTTAATGCCGCCTAAAAAACGTTCTAATTTTTCCATTTGGCCCCGCAGCTGGGATACTTCCTTTTTCGGCAGCACTTCAAAGGTGCCGTCTTCTTCCATTTTTTCCAGTTCACGCAAGCGTTCAATTCTTTTCTGAATGGTATGGAAGTTGGTGAGCATGCCGCCCAGCCACCGTTCCTGCACGTAGAACATGCCGCACCGGACCGCTTCTTCCTTAATGGATTCCTGGGCCTGTTTTTTGGTACCGACAAAGAGTATGCTTTTTCCTTCCCCGGCCACACTCTTGACAAAGTTGTAGGCTTCTTCCACCTTACCCACGGTTTTCTGCAGATCAATAATATAGATGCCGTTCCGTTCCGTAAAGATGTAAGGGGCCATCTTAGGGTTCCAGCGCCGGGTTTGGTGTCCGAAATGAACCCCTGCTTCTAAAAGCTGTTTCATGGAAATAATGGACATGTATTTTCCTCCTTTTTGTTTTTCCTCCGGTCCGTCATTTATTCCCCGGGACCTTCAGGCACTCCCCGGGACACATCAGGGACCGTGTGTATTTACACCTCAGACAGTATAGCATAAAGAGACTATAATTTGCAAGTTTTTACAGGATATATTTGCTTAAATCTTCATTTTTTATCACCGATTCCAGCTTCCGTTCCACATACTCCCGGGTAATGGTCACGGAGGAAAGAACGGCATCGGGGGCGTCAAAGAGTAAATCCTCCAGCACCTTTTCCAGGATGGTGTGCAATCTGCGGGCGCCGATGTTTTCCGTCTGGGCATTGACCATATCCGCGATTTCCGCAATGGCGGTAATGCCGTCCTCCCCAAAGGCGATATTGGCGCCGTCGGTTTGCAGCAGGGCCACATACTGCTTAATCAGGGAATTCTGGGGTTCCAGCAAAATCCGCTTAAAATCCTCTTTATAAAGACTGTCCAGTTCCACCCGGATCGGGAAGCGGCCCTGCAGTTCCGGAATCAAATCGGAAGGTTTGGTCACATGGAAGGCGCCGGCGGCGATGAAAAGCATATAATCCGTCTTCACCGGACCGTATTTGGTCATCACGGTGGATCCTTCCACGATGGGCAGGATATCTCTCTGCACGCCGCCCCGGGACACATCGGGCCCGCCGTGGGTATCTTTTCCGGCAATCTTATCGATTTCATCCAAGAAAATGATCCCTGATTGCTCCGCCCGGGATACGCCCTGCCGGACCGCTTCATCCATATCAATTAATTTTTGCGCCTCTTCCTGGGTGAGAATTTTGCGCGCTTCCCCAACAGGCACCCGGCGTTTTTTCTTTTTCTTGGGCAGCATGCCGCCCAGCATATCCTGAAGATTGATGCCCATTTCCTCCATGCCGGTGCCGCCTAAAAATTCAAACATGGGCGGGGTCTGCTCTTCCATTTCCACCTCCACCATTTCCTCTTCTAATTCGCCCCGGTCCAAACGTTCTTTGAGGGCCGCCCTCTTTTTCTTAGCTTCATCCAAAGCCGCACTTTGATTGGCATCAGCCGGCGCCTGGGACATGCCCCCGCCGAAAAACATTTCCATCGGGTTCCGGGAGGTATTTTTCGAAGGCAGGGGAACCAAAAGCTCCAAGAGCCTGGCCTGGGCCATTCTCTCCCCTTTGCTCCTGACCAATTCCATTTTCTCGTTTTTCACCATATGAATGGATGTCTCCACCAAATCCCGGATGATGGACTCCACATCCCGCCCCACGTAACCGACCTCGGTAAATTTTGTTGCTTCCACCTTGATAAAGGGCGCATTGACCAGCTTTGCCAGCCGGCGGGCAATCTCCGTTTTTCCCACGCCGGTGGGCCCAATCATAATGATATTTTTGGGCAGAATTTCATCCTGGATGGCGGGGCCCAGCTGCTGCCTCCGGTACCTGTTCCTGAGGGCTACGGCCACACATTTCTTGGCGTTTTGCTGGCCCACAATGTATTTATCCAGTTCTTTCACAATCTGCCTGGGAGTTAAGTTTTCCATTTCACGCCTCCTTTTCTACTCAGGTCACGCTCCTGTCTTCAGTCTGGCGTAGACAGTCCCCTGCTCTTACAGCTCTTCCACGACGATATTGTGATTGGTATAGACACAAATATCGGCGGCGATTTTCAAAGCTTCTTCTACAATCTGCTTCGGTTCCAGAGAGGAATGGGCGGCTAAAGCCCGGGCCGCAGCCAGGGCGTAAGGGCCTCCCGAACCGATGGCGGTGATATTGTCGTCCGGCTCGATCACTTCACCGGTCCCCGACAGCACCAGCAGGGTCTCCTGATTGGCGACAATGAGCATAGCCTCCAGCTGGCGCATCATTTTGTCCATGCGCCATTCTTTGGCCAATTCCACCGCCGCTCTTTGAAGATTTCCCCGGTATTCCTCCAATTTTTTCTCGAATTTTTCATACAGGGTAAAAGCATCCGCCACAGACCCGGCGAAACCGGTAATCACTTGATTATTATGCATTTTCCGTACTTTTTTGGCGCCGTGCTTCATCACCATATTGTTGCCGAAGGTGACCTGCCCGTCTCCGGCAATGGCCACTTTGCCGTCCCGGCACATGGCGACGATGGTCGTTCCATGAAACATGTTTTTCCCTCCTTTAAAGGTTAGGGGACACACCTCTATATGAGGCATTTCTATCCCGCCGGAGGAATGTCCCCAATTATGCCCTGGGATGCGATTTTTCATAGACATTTTTCATCCGTGCTTTGGTAATGTGGGTATAAATTTGCGTGGTAGACATTTTTACGTGCCCCAGCAGTTCCTGTACGGATCTCAGGTCCGCGCCCCCCTCCAAAAGGTGGGTGGCAAACGAATGCCGCAGGGTGTGGGGGCTGATTTTCCTCTGTACGGAGACTTGGGCCACATATTTATCTACAATATTTCGCACACTTCTGTCCGATAAACGGGTGCCATATTTATTTAAAAATATTCCATCCTCCTGCCCGGAGAATTTGGCGGCGAGACTTAAGCGGCCGCCGGAGAGATAGGTTTGCAGAGCCTGCAAGGCCGGCCTGCCCAGCGGGACAATCCGTTCTTTTGCTCCCTTGCCGAACACCCGGGCATAGCCGATGGCAAAGTCAATATCCCGGATATTGAGGCCCACCAGTTCACTCACCCGCAGCCCCCCCCCGTAGATGGTTTCCAGCAGAGCCTTATCCCGCTGGCCGGCAGGGGAATTGTCGGGCGCATGCAGCAGCGCTTCCATTTCCGGATAATAGAGAAATTGGGGCAGCTTTTTATCCAGTTTGGGGGTGCTGATGTTCAGCATGGGATTGGCCGGAACCAGTTCTTCCCGGGAAAGATAGCGGTAAAAAGAACGCAAGGCAGCAAGCTTGCGCGCCATGGTGGCCTTGTTCAGCCCTTTTTGCTGCAGTTCGGCCAAAAAACGCCGCACGGTCAGGTAATCCGCTTGACCCGGGTCCACCTGGTGCATGTCTACGGACATTTGGGCGGCGAGGAAGCGGGCAAATTCGGCAAGATCGTGGCAGTACCCTTCCAAGGTATGAGGAGAGGCGTTCTTTTCAATTTTCAAGTAGGCCGTAAATTGCTCTATGAGCAGGTCCATATTTATCACCTGAAAAATATTCGGTTTCCGGGTACCGGAAAAGATCTGTAATAAAAAACGTTCCTTGCCCGCCAGCGGGCAACGCGTGTGCGTCCTCTAACGAAGTGCGTCTGCGCAAAACTGGTCCAGTTTTGCCAGTGCTCTTTCCGCCACCCGCCGGTTCTTCTCCTTTTTGTCCCGGATCCGTTTCTCCAGGGGCGGCATCAAACCAAAGGTAATATTCATCGGTTGAAAGTGCTTCGCCTCGGCCGTGGCAATGTAACGGCACAAACTGCCCAGGGCGGTTTCCCCGGGAAAAACCACCGGTTCTTTGCCCAAAGCAAGCCGGGCGGCATTGATCCCCGCCACCAAACCGTTGGAGGCGGATTCAATATAGCCTTCCACCCCGGTAATCTGTCCGGCGAAGAATACCCGGGGTTTTTTCTTCACCTGCAAAGTAGGCTCCAGGACGGCAGGTGAATTGATAAAGGTATTCCTGTGCATCACCCCGTAGCGCACAAATTCCGCCTGCTCCAAACCGGGGATCAAACGAAATACCCGACGTTGTTCGTCCCAGGTGAGATGGGTTTGAAAACCTACCATATTATATAAGGTTGCCGCGGCATTATCCTGGCGCAACTGGACCACCGCGTACGGCTGGACACCGGTACGGGGGTCCGTCAGCCCCACCGGCTTCATGGGTCCGAAAGCCAGAGTCTGCCTCCCTCTTTTCGCCATGGCTTCCACCGGCATGCAGCCTTCAAAATAGATTTCCCGCTCAAATTCTTTTTGCTCGTGTACTTCCGCTGCCGTTAAAGCATCATAAAAAAGCTGGTATTCTTCCTCCGTCATGGGACAATTGAGATAATCATCCTCTCCTTTTCCGTAGCGGGAAGCACGAAACACGATCTTGGGATCAATGGAGTCTGCGGTAACGATAGGCGCTACCGCATCATGAAAATATAGGTAATCCGTGCCGAGCAGACCGGCGATGGATGCGGCCAGATCTCCGGCAGTCAGGGGCCCGCTGGCGACAATCACAATCCCCTCCCGGGGAATCTCCCCCACTTCTTCCCGGTGCACCCGGACCTGGGGGTGGTGCTCCAGTCTTGCCGTCACTGATTTGGCAAAGCCTTCCCGGTCAACGGCCAGGGCGCCTCCGGCAGGTACCCGGTGCCCGTCGGCACAGTTCATAATTAAGGAACCCATCCGGCGCATTTCTTCTTTGAGCAGGCCCACCGCATTCTCCAGGGCATCCGCCCGTAAGGAATTGCTGCACACTAATTCGGCAAAATCCCCGGAATGATGGGCAGGCGTTTGTTTTTGGGGGCGCATTTCAAACAGGTGCACCAGGCACCCTAATTTTGCCGCCTGCCAGGCGGCTTCCGCTCCCGCCAGCCCGGCGCCGATGATGGTGATCTCAGGCATATGTTTACTCCTTTAAAAATATCGGGACCCGGGTACCGGTTCCCGTCTTTTTCTTTTATTTACACTTCGGACAAACAACCGTCTTCTCTTTGTTTCTGCCCGCTTTTTCCACCATTAATGTGCCGCACTGGGGACAAACTTCACCGGTTGGTTTGTCCCAGGATACATATTGACAGGCGGGATAATTGCTGCATCCGAAAAAAGTGCGTCCTTTTTTGCCTTTGCGCTCGATAATTTCCCCGCCGCACTCCGGACATTTCACGCCGATCTCTTTCAGGATGGGCTTGGCGTTGCGGCATTCGGGAAAACCGGGACAGGCTAGAAACTTACCGAATCTCCCCATTTTGTAGACCATTTTCCGGCCGCACTTTTCACAGACCTCATCCGATTCCTCATCTTCGATTTCAATATGCCCAATTTGTTCCTCGGCATACTCCAAGGTTTTCTGGAAGGGGTGATAGAACTCGCCGATCACCTGCTTCCAGGCAATGCTCCCTTCCTCCACCAGATCCAGTTCCTGCTCCATCCCCGCGGTAAATTCCACGTCAATGATTTTGGGGAAATACTCTTTTAATAAATCCACCACTATTTTCCCCAATTCCGTGGGGGTAAATTGTTTTTCCTGCCGCACCACATAGCCCCGGGCCAAAATGGTATCGATGATGGGAGCATAGGTGCTGGGGCGGCCGATTCCTTTTTCCTCCAGGGTTTTCACCAAAGTCGCTTCCGAATACCTGGGCAGAGGCTGAGTGAAATGCTGTTTGGGCGTCAGTTTCTCCAGCTGAAGGGTCTGGCCTTCCGTAACCTGGGGAATAATATCGTCATCCTCTTTGGTATCGTCGTCTTTTCCTTCTATATATACCTGCATGAAGCCGGGAAATTGGATCACGGTGCCGGAAGCACGGAACACATACTCTCCCGCATGAATATCCACGGTGGTAACTTCCAGCAGGGCCCCGCTCATCTGGCTGGCCACGAATCTTTCCCAGATCAGCTTATACAGCTTATATTGGGGCGGTTTCAAAAATGCTTTTACCAGCTCCGGGGTACGGTAAACAGAGGTGGGCCGGATGGCCTCGTGGGCATTTTGAATTTTCCCTTTCGCCTCATACTGCCGGATGGTTTCCGGCACAAACCGGTCCCCGTACTTGTTTTTGATTAAGTCCCGGGCATCCTGCTGGGCCGTCTCCGAGAGGCGGGTGGAGTCGGTACGGATATAGGTAATCAAACCCACCGCGCCTTCTTCCCCCACGTCCAGGCCTTCATATAACTGCTGGGCCAGCTGCATGGTTTTTCGGGCCGTAAAACCCAGCTTCCGGTACGCCTCCTGCTGCAGGCTGCTGGTGGTAAAAGGCGGCGAGGGATTGCGCTTTTTATCCTTTTTGGAAATACTGTCCACCAGATAATCCAATCCTTTGAGCCCGGCCAGAATCCGGTCCATGGCTTCCTGATCGGGGATGGACGCTTTTTCAGTACCGATTTTGAATAGTTTCGCCGTTAAGGCCTGGGTCCCGGTATCAAAATCACCGGTCAGGCTCCAATACTCCTCGGGAACAAATTGCTCGATCTCCGTCTCCCGGTCGCAAATCAGGCGCACGGCCACCGACTGCACCCGTCCCGCACTGAGCCCTTTTTTCACCTTTTTCCAGAGCAGAGGGCTTAATTTATATCCCACCAGCCGGTCCAGAACCCGCCTTGCCTGCTGGGCGTTCACCCGGTCCATGTCAATGGGGCGGGGCTTTTTCACCGCCGCTTGAATGGCCGGTTTGGTAATTTCGTTAAACTCAATGCGGCAGTTTTCCGAGTCCTTCAACTCCAAATACGTGCTTAAATGCCAGGCAATGGCTTCTCCTTCCCGGTCCGGGTCTGCGGCCAGCAGCACTTTGTCGGCTTTCTTGGCACTTTCCTTCAGTTCCTTGAGGGTTTCCCCCTTCCCCCGAATCGTGATGTACTTCGGTTGAAAATCCTGTTCAACGTCTACGCCTAACTGGCTTTTGGGAAGATCTCTGATATGTCCCATAGACGATTTGACGGAAAAATTGCGTCCTAAAAATTTTCCAATACTTTTTGCCTTGGTCGGCGATTCTACAATCACTAGTGTCTTTGACATTCACTCACCTCATACAGGGTCAGATTTACTACACCGGCTTCCGTCCTTTTCCTGTGCACCAGGCACAAAATGGTCTGAAAGCCTCTCAATTTTCCGATAGAACACTTCCTATACTATAATATTTACCAGGTATTTGCCGAATTAAACCTTTGATTTCCCATAACGTTAAGAGGGCAGCCAATTCGGAGGCGCTCAGGCCCGACTGTTCCGCTAAAACGTCAAAATGCACCGTGCCGCACTGCAGCAGTTCTAAAATGCTCCTTTCCGTCTGGGAAAAAGAAAACAGGTTCAGCTCCCTTGCCGATGCCGGGGCAGCGTCATCCATATATTCTTCCAAAACATCCGCCGCTTTTTCCACCAATTTTGCCCCCTGCCGGATCAGGTGATGGGTCCCTTTGCTTAAAGCACTGGTCACCGGTCCGGGAACGGCAAAGACGTCTCTTCCCTGTTCTAAAGCAAAATCTACCGTGATTAAGGAGCCGCTTTTTTCCGCTGCTTCCACCACAATCACCCCCCGGCTCAAACCGCTGATGATCCGGTTTCGGGCCGGAAAATGCTGGGCCAGAGGCGGCGTTCCCAGAGGGAGCTCCGACAGTACGGCGCCGGAGGCGATAATCTGCTCATAAAGGCCTCTGTTTTCCCGGGGGTAAACCACATCCACGCCTGAACCGAGAACGGCCAGGGTTTTTCCTCCCGCTTTCAGGCAGCCCTGGTGACCCCAGGTGTCGATCCCTCTGGCCATGCCGCTGACTACCCAAACATTTTTTTCCCCCAGACCCTGGGCCATTGTTTCCGCCATGAAGCGGCCGTATGCCGTTGCCTTGCGGGAACCGACCAGGGCCACGCACAGGTCCCCCTCCCCGGGCAAGGTACCCCGGTAAAATAATACATAGGGAGGGTCGTAAATATTCCTTAATAATAAGGGATAGGCATCATCCTGCAAAGTAAGGGCCTGGGCGCCGGATTTGAGGAAATTTTCATAAACCCGTTCCACATCCCCTTTCCCCAAGCCTTCTCCGGTGAAAGCCCGCCGGTCATGGCCGGTCCATCCTGGCACGCGCTCCCAAAGATCACTCTGCTGCCAAGCATACTCGGAACTTTGAAAATAGTCAATCAATAATTTTAAATGGCGCTGGCCCATTCCGGGCAGGCTGTACAGAGCCAGAAGATATTTCAGTTCTCGAGGATCCATGGATCATCAACCCTTTTTGACTTTATTCCTTATTATGCCATATTTTTAAAAAAGCGCAACAAAAAAAAACAGGGAAAGAAAAACCCTGCTCTTTAACGTGATGTTTTTAATTGGCGATCCCGGTTAAACCTGGCCAGGGCCAGCTGGATTAATCTGTCAATCAATTCGGTGTAAGAAATGCCGCTGGCATCCCATAATTTGGGATACATGCTGATTTTGGTAAAACCGGGGATGGTATTGATTTCATTAATAATGATCTCGTCTTTCTCGGTTAAGAAAAAGTCCACCCGGGCCATGCCTTCACAGCACAGGGCCTTGAATGTCTTGAGGGCCGTCTGCTGGATCTTGGCCACCAGATGGTCGGGTAAGGAAGCGGGAATTTTCAGGATGGCGCCGTGCTCATCCAGGTACTTGGCTTCATAGGAATAAAAACTGTGCTGGCTGATGATTTCTCCGGGCAGGGAAGCCATGGGGTTTTCATTGCCTAAGATGGAAATTTCCATTTCCCGCCCCACAATGTTCTTTTCCACAATCAGCTTGTGATCGTATTGAAAAGCCTCTGCCACAGCCTGGTCAAATTCCCCTTCATCTTGCACCTTGCTGATGCCCACGGAAGAACCTAAATTAGCCGGTTTCACAAAGAAAGGCACGCATAAATAAGCGGCGATTTCCTGGTAGGTGGGGTTGGGCATCTCCGCATCGGCATATTTATGGAGGAGCACATAAGGGGCAATGGGCAGGTCGCTGTCTCTGAGCAGCCTTTTCATGACATCTTTATCCATTCCTACCGCCGAACCTAATACATCCGCTCCCACAAAAGGGATATTCGCCTGCTTCAGCAGGCCCTGCACCGTACCATCCTCCCCGAAAGGCCCGTGTAGAACCGGAAAAACAACATCCAGGGCGCCGATCAAATTTTTTCCGGCAACCTCTAGGAGCTGATTTTCCCCCGTTCCCAGGACGAGGGCCAGATTCTCCCCCCCGTCGGCATTTTCCACCGGTGCCGGCACACACCCCTTTTCAAAATAATGGTCCAAAAACCATTGTCCCCTTTTGCTGATCCCGATCATCGTCACCTGATATTTATTCTTATCAATGGCATCATAGACATTTTTGGCGGATTGGATCGACACCTCATGTTCCGCAGATTTTCCCCCAAAGAGGATACCCACCTTTATTCTGTTCTCCATTTGAAAACCTCCTCATTGATTCCAATCAGATCTGATCTATTTTACATTTATATGTATTTTTTTCGACATTTATACGTGACATCTTCGGGATCCGGGATGCGGTACCGGTTTCCGGGAAAGATCGGGGTTTCGTTTATGACAACAATGTTTATGGATATTCTGTACCCAAAAAGAAAATCCTCCCCCAGGAGGAATATTTTCCTAAACAGTTTTCGGGATCCGGGTATGGGGCAAAAACTGGGAACTGGGACTGGCTATGGTCTCATGTCTATTGTCTATGTATTGTCCTGGCCAAAATTAGTTTGTTCGGAATCTACGGGAGACTGGGGACTGGTTTCCTCCCCGGTTTCACCGGCCTCGATGAGCTGGGATACGGTCACCAGCCGGTATCCCTTTTCCTGGAGGCCCCGGATGATCTGGGGCAGGGCCTCCAAGGTGCTTTTCCTGCCCTCATGGAGCAGGATAATAGACCCGTCGCTCACATGGGATAATACCCGGTTGACGATTTTTTGAGGGTCGTGGGTATCCCAGTCCCGGGGGTCCACGTTCCATCCTACGCTTTTCTGGTGGTAGCGGTCTGCCGTTCCGGTCACCAGATCATTGTACGCCCCATAGGGGGGCCGGAAAAGCTTGATCTCCACCTGAATATTGCTAAAAGCCAGGGCGGTCTTGCGAAAATCCTCTTGAATGATCTCCAGCTTCTCCAGGGTCAGCTTGGCGTGGCGATAAGAATGGCTGCCTACTTCAAAGCCTTGCTCGGCAATTTTTTGGGCAATCCCGGGATATTTTTCCACTCTCGTGCCCACGAGAAAGAAAGTAGCCGGGACCTGATACGCTTCTAAAGTTTTCAGATACTCGGCGGTCCAACCCGCATAGGGGCCGTCATCAAAGGTAAGGGCGACCAGTTTTCCCGCCTGGGTACTGCCCCGGAAGATAGGCTTGGAGGCTTCGGCCTGGTCCTTTGGGTCTGATGCAGGTGTTTCCTCTTCCTGCTTGGGCGGCGGAGGGGCCGGTTTCCCCGTCTCCGGCACCGGTTTCTCTGTTTCCGCCGCCGGCTTTTCTGTGTCTACCGACGGCTTTTCCTCCCCTCCCTCCGGACCGGCCTCAGGGGAGGCCGGATTCTTTTCCGGAACAGGCGGGCTGGGGCTTTCTGCCGTCACATTGACCGGATAAGCATCCGGGTTGGCATAAAGGTATTGGCTGCCGGGAAACAAGAGCGTAATTAACAGGACGGTAAGCATAAATTCAAACCAAATGGCCATCCTTAAGAAGCGAATATGAGTCTCTTTAATGCATTGGTTAATTTTCCTCACGGTACATCCTCCTGACAGCCTGCCAATGCTTTTGATGAACAATTTCACCTTTGTAAATATAGACGTAAAGGACAGCCCTCAGGTTCGATCTTTTGGTCCATTTTTAAACAAAATTTTTACTTGTGATCCAGGTGATCTATCTCTTTATTTTCCTCCTTTAAACTGCCTTTTTTCCTTTTATAAAAACGGACGATCAGCTTGTCCATACATTCGCTCATTTTAAGTACCTGCCGGCTCTGTAAGTGTGATTTTTCCTTTTCCACAACCATTTCTAAAATCTTTCTTTGCACTTCCAGGTCATCGGGAAAATCTTTTTTACCTTCATTAAAAATCTTTATCAAATCCTTTCCCTTTTTTTGTGTGCGGTTCATTTATCGCTTCCGGTTTCTCTTCTCTTTGGAAAGAGAGCCCTCATCATGAAAAAAGATTTCTTCCACCCCCACTTCAAAAAAGTCGGCAATTTTTTTGGCCAGGAGCAAGGGAGGATTTCGATCACCTGTTTCGATCATGTTATAAAAACTGCGGGAGATGTTCAGTTGGGCTGCTACCTTTTCTTGAGTAAGCCTGATCCCAAGCTCTTTTCCTTTTTGCTTTCTCAATTCCACAAGCCGTTTTCTCAACATATTACCTCCTCTACCGAAACATTTTTCTGGAAATTCCTACAGAATTTATCATACGTCACAAATGGAGACAGTGTCAACTGTTTTTTCCATGTTCCGTTCGTTTGCGTGACTCGGCTTTCCAAATGTCACATTTTGTGATATTATTTTCCTGGAGGTAGATATGATGATTGGTCCATATTTAAGGGAATTGCGCAAGGAAAAAGGTATTTCCCAGTACGCACTGGCCAAAGAATTAAACCTGGGCCGTTCCACCATTACCCAATATGAGACAGGAGACCGCATGCCCGATTATGGGACCTTGCTTAATATTGCCCATTATTTTTCTGTCTCCACTGATTATTTGCTCGGGAACAGCAAGGTGAGAAAAATCCAGGGCTTTATCCCGCTGATTACCTTCGATGAAGATTACATCCCATCGGATCACCTGCACATCTTCCAGGATCCTGCTTCTGCCTACCAACCTGATGAGCTTTTTTACTACCTGGTCCCGGACGACAATATGATCGGCGCCCGGATCATGAAAGGAGATATCGCCCTGGTCAAAAAGCAGGACCAGGTGGAAAACGGCGATATTGCCCTTGTTTCCGTAAAAAATGAGAAAGCAGCTTTAAAAAGAGTGTATAAAAGCCCCGACCATTACATCCTGCACATGGATCATCCCCATTATCAACCCACCTTCATCAATCTCCAGGACGTTGAAATTATCGGCAAAGTCATCGAGGTGCGCTTTAAGTTATAAATTTCCTGGCCCGGAACCGCAAAAAAATATTTGGCCTTATGGGAAAACGACAAGGCCAAATCTAATGTTCTTTGCTATGCCTTTTGCTTCATGGACCAGCCATCGATCTGCGCTGTATACACCCTATTTTCGCAATAAATTGCTCATTTGCCGGACTAAATTGGAAAAGTTGGTATTCAGGATGCCGATCTGATCGCCCAGTCTCCTGATTTCCTTTTCCATCACGGCGACTTTTAGTCCCATATTATTGTTGTCCGTTACCCCGATCACTGCACCGCAAAAGCTGCACTGGACAAACAAAAGTTTTGCCGCCAAATTCTTTGGTTCATTTACCACCACCTCAAAATCATGGCGTCCGCATCTGGGACAGGTCGAAGTCATTTTATCACCTTCTTTGCTGTTTCATATGGATCGTTTAAATGTGATTTACATACCCTAATGGTATTCAGCACAAGCCTGTGATCCTGCTTAGGAGGAAAAATAAAATGATTCAATACTGGAAGCATCAGATAACCGGAGAAATTTACGCAGTGGACATGCTGGACCAGGAAATTACAAATGCCTACGGACCCCTAACGGATACCTATTTCCGCGCACGAATGGCCCGGAACTTAAACTTTAACTATGATCATGCCGTTGATCTCACCTGGCTGAAGCAGCATCAGGATGATTTTTCCCTCCTTCAGCCGGAGCTGCATCCCCTGCCCGGACCTTTCAGTAAAAAGTCCTGGATCATCAGAATGCTCAATAAGTGATTAGAGAACCTTAAATTTCACCGCCATATTCTGCAGATTTTCCGCCATATGGGCGGTTTCGTCGGCGGAAGCGGCAATCTGTTCAATGCTGGCGGCCGACTCTTCCGTTACAGCGGAAATATTCTCGATGGATTGGGCCACATCCTGGACGCTTCCTGCCGCATTGCGGGCAGCCAGGCTCATTTTTTGCACCATTTGATTATTTTCCTGAACCATGGTATAGATCTGCTCAAAAGCCGCCTGGGCATCCACGGTCATTTTACTTCCTTTTTCGGATGCTTCTACCGCTTTGGCAATATCATCCTGGATCACCTTGATCAAGTCGGCAATCTCTTTGGTCGCCTTGCCGGACCGTTCCGCCAGCTTGCGCACCTCTTCCGCCACCACGGCAAACCCTCTGCCGTGCTCCCCTGCCCTTGCCGCTTCAATGGCCGCATTGAGAGCCAAAAGATTGGTCTGGTCCGAAATGTCATTGATCACCGCAAGAATCTCTCCGATTTGGCTGGAGTTCTTGCCCAGCTTCTGCATATTGGCGTTAATGGTCTGCATCCCTTCGTCGACAAAGCCGACTGTGGCTTTTCCTTTGTGGGTGGTATCGGAAGCCTTCGCGGCCATTTCCAGCGCCACTGCGGCGGAATCTACCACAGCAGTAGCATCGCTTGTGATTTTTTCCATGGACTGAGCCACCTGCTGGACATGCTTGGCTTCTTCCTGTATGCCGAGGGAAATCTGCTGGGTGCTGGCCGACATCTGTTGCGAGGCGGATGTCACTTGATGGGCGGTTTGAAAGAGACGATTTAAGATCTCATTTTGATTGGTATTGGTGGCTTTAATCGCTTGTCCCAAGATGCCGAAGGCATCGCGCCGGTTGATCAAGGCCTGCTCAATCAATTTTGCCTCCGTCTCTTTATATTTGCTTTGATGCAGCACAATGCTCTTTTGGATTTCTTTGATATCTTTTAACTCGATATCCATGCCCACCATACCGACAAATTTCCTCTTGATGATGATGGGCAGAGCCACCGTGGTCATCAATACTTTCTGTCCGTCCAGCTCAAAATAATAAGGGTCCGTGATGGTAATCTGGCCGGTTTTTTTGGGCTCCCGGTACCAAGGCTCATCTTCAATATTCGTTAATGCCATCAAATCTACCTGATCCTTGGCCCAATAGTAATAGGGGGTAAACCGCCCTTTATCATAATAATCTACCTTGGTATAATCCGCATCCCTGCCGTCAAAAGCATTGGGCTCCCAAAGCACGGACAGGCCGATAAATTCCTTATTTTGCTCCACCGCTCTTTTTTGTATTTTCAGCACGGCGGCCCGGTCGGTATGATTGTTCTTTTTCATGGCGGCCAGTTCTTGAACCAAATCGCTGCCCAGCTTCACTGCTTTGTCAAGAACCAGATAATCCCCTAAGGATCCCCTTTTTAAATATTCGATGGCGAATTCTAAATTTTTTGAGAAAGAATGGGTTTGAGAAAATGCCAGTACAATGAGGATAATAACACCGATCATCAAAACCGGAAATGCAAAACTCGAATTTCTAAATATCATCCCAATTAAAATCAAAACTGATGATAACAAAATGACCCATCGGTTCTGCATCAAAAGATACTTCACTAAAAAACCTCCTTCTATCTGATATTTTTCTCCCCAAACTTGATAATCCTAAGGGGCAACACCATCCTGTAATTTTTTTATTTCTCCAAATTTTCCAAATTTCCTGCCTCAATTTACATATGAATGGGGTTTCTTGCAAAAAAACAATTATTTTGATCCGGCAACATTTATTGCCATTTTCTCCATTCCTTACTGTTCCGGATCATTTTTTCGGCCTAAGCGTAAAAACAATAAGCTCATCAGGAAATAAAAGGCGCTGAAGATGGTATCATTGGTTAATGCCAATCCCTTCACAAATTCGTCATACCGGATTAAGAGGGGTATTTTTGAAGGTAAAGATAAAGCGTTCAGCACCAAAGGATAATAAAGAAAAATACTCAATACCGTGCTTTGAAGTGCCATTAATCCCAAACAAATGGCGATGGGCTTATGCAGAAAATTCCCCTTCAGACTGTAGAGCCTCAAGGCAATGAAAATCAAAACCGCTCCTTTAGCCAATAAAACCAGGGAACCATAAACAACATGTGTCAGTAAAAAGATGGCGAAGGGCAGCCAGATGGAGAGGGTGATCGGTTTATCCACGCGATCATAATTTAATTCTCTGTGTAAATAAATGCGGAAAAAATACAAAATTGCCCCATAAAAAACCAAACCGATGCCGCTAATAAGAGAGATTCCGACATTTCTCGCCATCTGAAAGGAATCAAAAAAGGCTACCCACATCAAGGCAAAGATGGAAACAAAACCGGCAATCTTATAGATGATAGGATTTTCCATAAAAAAACCTCCTACTGGACCTAATTACATTATAGCCAAGTGTCTTGTCGGAAACGTAAAAATTGTGTCGAATAACAAATTATTCCTTTATTGATATTTATTTCTATGGCAAATAAGTTCCATTTTTCTCCCTTTTTCATACAAAATAAAAAACCACCTCTGGGGACGGTGGCTGCAAAATCGCTTTTCTGTCAGGAATCAATGGTTCAGCTTTTTCCTTTCTCCAACATCATGTGAATAAAAATGGGCACCAGTTCCGGGTCGAATTGGGTCCCGGCACATTTTTTCAGTTCCCTCAATGAATCGCGGAAGGAAAGGGCCTTTTTGTAAGGCCGGTCATTGGTCATGACATCAAAGGTATCTGCAATGGCCAGGATTCGGCACTCAATGGGGATCTCTTCTCCTCTCAGCCCGCAGGGGTATCCGTTTCCGTCCCACCACTCGTGGTGTTTTAAGATCCAATCGGCGATCGGGGCCAGATCGGGAGAGGACAAGGCGATGCGATAGCCAATCTCGCAATGGGATTTCATTTTTTCTCTTTCTTGGGCGTTAAGCTGACTTTTTTTCTTTAAAATATGATCCGGAATCGCCACTTTACCGACGTCATGAAACTGGGCAAACAATTGCAAGTCACTGTATTTTTTCTTGGGGATGCCTGCAATTTCCGCAAAATCCAGGACCAGGCCGCCCAGTCTGATCCCATGCTGCTCGGTAACAATATCCCTTAATTCCAGGGTTTTTAATAAGGTTTTCACAATATGGCTTCGGACACTTTCTCTTTGATGAAGTTTTTCCCGGTACATATTATTGTCCGCATGCTGGTAAAGGTCTTCCAGCCGGGTCTCTTCACAGGTAAAGGCATAGCCGATGGAAATATTCAAAGGCACTTCCGGTTGGGACGCATTATACAGCTTGATGCCATCTGCCAGTCTTTGATTGGATTTTAACATCATTTTTTCGGTGCACCCGGAAAGTAAGACGGCAAATTCGTCTCCGCCGATGCGGGCGACGATATCCGTATCCCTAAAACACTTCTGAATCACTTCGGCAGCGGCCTTTAATAAAAAGTCACCCTTGGCGTGACCGAGAGAATCATTCACCAATTTTAGCCCGTCCACATCACACATAATTAAGCCGATATTTTTGGTGCCCGCCAGGTGAAACTGCTCCATAATTTTTTCAAAATACATACGGTTTTTCAAACCGGTAAGGGAGTCGTGGGTACTGATGAATTCAAGCTGCCGGTCATATTTTTTCCGCTCGCTGATATCCATGATCACCCCTCGAAGCATGGCGCACTTCCCGTCCTTAAAGATGGGAATGGAATGGATCAATGTGGAGAGCCTGGTGCCGTCTTTCTTTTGCAGGACAATTTCTCTCAGGCCCGGTGTTTTTCCCGTCATGAGCGCGTAAATACTTTCCTGGACTGCTTGCCGCTGTTCCGGGATCACGGCTTCCAGAACACTAAAATTCTCTTTTAAGGTTCCCTTTTCATAGCCAAAAAAGTCCCAGGCGGACTCATTAGAGAATAACAGCTTCCCTTCCCTGTCTATTTCGAAGACCACTTCCTGGATGGAATTGAGGATTTCCCAGGACCGGGCCGCGTTTAACTCCAATTCTTTAATTCTCTTTGTTAAATACTGAATCTTTTTGTGAAAAGGATATTTCTTGATCTGCTTGCGCTTAAATTTAAGCTTCATAATATAATCTTTAACCCTCCGGATAAGTAGTCGTTCTTTGTGACTCAGCTTATAATTTCGACTAAATACAGAATTCCCCTGTCTTTAAAGACGCTTTTTGACCCCGGCCGCCTTGCGCCTGCCTGTTTGGACACCTTCCGACGGGCTGCCCCGGGCGGCAATGAAATATTTGTTAAATTATGGAGGAGTTTATTCCCTCCTGTCGAACTATTGCTCATGATCTGCGGGAAATTTAACACAATGGAGTGGTGATAACCATGCAAAATATTGGAATCATAGGGGCGGGAAAAGGAGGAGCATCGATACTGCAGTCATTTCTCAAAATTGAGAGTTTTAAAGTGATTGGGATTTGCGATGTCAACACCAGCGCTCCGGGAATCAGCCTGGCGCAGAGCTTTAGCATACCTATTTTTAACGATATTGCCCAGCTGCTGAAACTCCCGAACATTGATGTGATTATTGAGGCCACAGGAAACGAAAAGGTCCGGCAATCCATCCTCGATCATAAGGCTGCAGAAACAAGCTTAGTAGATTCCCACGCCGCCAATATGATGATGACCTTGGTGGACTCGCGGGAAGACATGATTCATCGCCTGCATATCGAAGCCGAAAACCTGGCGGAAACCGCCGCCAAATTGGAAAGCATCATTAAACAAATGTGTATAATGGTCCAGGAGGTTACGGCTTCAGCCATGGCCATGGCCCAAAGTACGGACGAATTAATGACTTCCGCCCGCGATGCCCGGCTTCATCTGGGGGAAACGAGTGAGATCCTGGACTTTATTAAAAACATCTCCAAGAAGACCAAATTGCTTGGATTAAATGCGGCCATTGAAGCGGCCCACGCCGGGGATCAAGGACGGGGTTTTGCCCTAGTCGCCGAGGAAATTCGCAACCTGGCGGAAAACAGCGGCTCCTCAGTGGAGAAGATTGTCCCCATCCTGATGAACATCGAAAATTCCATGAGTGTAATTACCGAAGGGGTATCACAGGTCGGGGCGTTAACCCAGCAACAGGCCTCGGCAACCCAGGAAGTATCCTCCAGCGTTCAGGAAATCGAGCAAATGGGAGGCTATTTATCCCAGCTGGGGAAAAATCTCGCAGCTCTTTCATAGAAATCAGGGGGAGGGCGGCAAGGCAGCCCTTTGTTTGCCACCCTCCCCCGGTGCCTGCATCATCTTGCTTCCCAGCGGATGCATGATTTATTTAAAGGCAATGATGGTGGAGGTCTGATTAATATGGCCTAAATACGCCTCCCCATAGGTGCTCAGTCCCACCGTGGGAATATCTTTAAAAATGGCGCCGTACTCGGACTGCTGTTTTTTCGCTTCCAGTTCCAGTGTCCTTAGAATACAATGGAAATTGATCAGCCCGGAAATTGTACCCAGAGAGGTTTTTAATTCATGGATTGATTTTCGGGTATCAGCCCCAATCGATGTTCCCGCCAATACCGCCAGCTCCATCCCCTCCAGTATCTGGCAATAAAACCGGATCCGGTCATCAATAATTTGCTGCGGGCTTCGTACAAAGGGTTCCTCATCTATCACCAGGCCCAGGGGATTACTCATAAATTTATCCGCCAGGGAACCGGCGTCCACCCCCAGCACCCTTGCATATTCCTGAGCAGCAGGTCTGCCGTTGAACTCTATCACCTCACGGGCCGACTCATTCACCTTGGTCGCGGTTAAAAGCTGATCGGTCACCTGGAAACTTTGGGTCTTGATAATGGAGAATTCCACCCCGGACTTGACCAAGGCCAGAATAGCCGCGTTGTGATAGGCTTGTCCCTGGGCATACACCCAGGTGCGTTTAAATTGCACATCATCCCCTGCCGAACCGCCCACGAAAACGATATTGGATTTTGATCCGATGGATGCCATGATTCTTTCCTCTGCATTGGATAAGCCGTCAAACAGCACAAAACCAAAATACTTGGCAATATCCATTTCCAGCACGGGGATTTTAAAATGCCTTTCAAAATTATTCATGGCCTGATCCACAGGGTCTTCCTGATCGATCCGGCTGAGAATCTCCACATGGATATCTTCAAAGACGGCTGGGCTAAATGCCATTGCCACAACGGAACCTTTCAGCATTTGATCGTTGACAAGCTCTCCGGCTGTAGAGCACCCAAAGACCACCGATTCCTGGAAGGCATCCTGCATGGCCCTTGATATCTGTTCCGGGAAGCAAGAGGAAGCAAAAAAGATAACCGCCTTGGGGCGCTCTATTTCAATCTGAGATTTGATCTCATTTACTGCAGCAGAAATGTCTTTTTGGGTAGAATAAGCTGTAGATATATTTTTCATTACGAGACCTCCTTCTAAAGTGTAATATTGGCTTGCTTCGCCAAAGAGGTGATTTTTTCAATCACCGCAGGATCATCCGGAGAATTTTCATCATATTTTTGAGGAATAATTCCCTGTAGACAAAGCTTGGACGCAACAAGCCTTTCTAAAACAGCATTTCCCTTGGACATTTGGGAAACATAGCTGTTGATGAGATGTCTAATTTTTCCTGCCATATTCATCCCTCCTTTATCGGCGCTTTGATACTTTTACGATAATATGACAATATTTAACACAAATTTAAAAATTCCTCTAAAATTCGACAAGGAAATTAGGAAATTCAGGGAGAGGAAATTCAGGGACGGTTCTTGAATTGAATTGCATTCAATTCAAGAACGAAATCTTTACCATAATAGGATGAAAAATCGTTTTCTAAGATAAAAACGCATAAAAAAAGTATGATCTTTTTTTGGTATTGCTTAAGCGCCAGACTAAACAACCCAGAAAGAACATACTTTTCTTTTAGTTACAAACATGGGCAGGAAATTCAAGAACCGTCCCTGAATTTCCAATTTCCTGATGTCCTTAGGCTTTATTTGTAATGGTAATCAGGGGATGGGCAGCCCTTTGTAAGGTACTTTGATCCAACGGAATGATGACCTCTATATTCGTTACCGGGATAAAAATGGGCGTATTGCCATTAGAGTCGGAGAGCACCACAACCCCTATCTCATTTTTATAAATTGTTCCAGAGGCCGAAATGATTGATCCCATATATAATTGTACATCTGTTGAAACCGGCAAATAGTCGTGCAAAGCCGTTAGCAGATTTTTATCGCACCCGGGCGGAAAGGCCGGCGGGGTAAGATAGGTGATGGATGGGTTGTATACGGTACCATCCCCTGCATAAATTGCCGTGATTGCGTCAAGAGGAATCCCATATTGCTGTCCGGCGTCATTTAAAAGAAAAATCATTCCATAAGTTCCTTCTGGTGATGAATAAAGCTGATAGGGCCTTCCGGTTACCGCGGAAGGGCTAAACCCTTTTGTATAAACTGCCATGGTACTTGTGGGGTACAATTGAACCAGCTGCTCAATAATATGTGCTAACTGAGCATAGCTGAAGCATATGGCCGTATCTGCTTCCACCGGGGTGCTGGAATAAGTTAAGACTAGCTTAGGAAAATAGTCCTCGTAAACGATATTATCCGTACCGAATTCTACCGCCGTAGTGCCGTCTGAATTGGTTAAGGCAATGCCATAGTTAGGGAAAGTCCCGTCTAACCAACTATTTACAAGTGTTGTGACATCAATTTCTACAACCGTGAATAGATCTGATGTCGTGACATTAATCTGAGACG
The DNA here is from genome assembly GCF_002777255.1 of Candidatus Formimonas warabiya. GTDB lineage: Bacteria > Bacillota > Dehalobacteriia > Dehalobacteriales > Dehalobacteriaceae > Formimonas > Formimonas warabiya. The sequence continues at coordinate 1,468,987 of NZ_CP017634.1, forward strand.
GTGTCGCCGTATAAGAAGGACGTGTATGATATGTAACAGTATCTGTGCTAAATGGAGATGTTACTCTATTGACAACAACCGGGCTTGGCGCCGCACCGTTTTTTACAATAACAGCCAGTTGGAGCAGAGCGCTCTCAACCGCAGTTACGGGTAATGAAGGCAAAACAACTTGCAGGAGGCTGATGCATTCTTGAAAAGTTGGTTCGGTACCGGTGTAAATCAGGGGCGAAAATGAAAAATCAGTGTCCGCTAGTGCAGACGATACAAAGGTCGTATCAGGTATTCCCAATGTGACGGTTGGCATTTATTTATCCATTCCTTCCTTCAATTTTTTTGTCGCGATTCAAAATAAGCCCTTTGTATCATATGTATTGGGGGGACAGAGTGTTACTGGCTTTAGGTGCGTGAAGAGGCTTTCTTGGGCAGGCAATCGTCACCTGGCACAAATTTTTACCACATTACTGCCTCCTTTGGCACAAAATGCCCTGATTTTTCATAAGATATAATGGTACAAGCCAAATTGCATTAAATAAAAGGAGCAATCTTCATGGACCAACCAAAACATCCTCATTCAATCCTGAGAGAATTTCCTTCTATTTCCGAATACACGACCGGCAAACCGATTGAATGGGGTCAAGGTTTCCTGATCTACAGCACATTTATGGAAGAAGGTTATCATAACTATTGGATTGGCATCGTACGGCTCCGTAACGGACATTATCACCCGGTTTTCAAAAGGGTAAGTCAAATGTGGCTGCGTTCTTCCGGGCAAACGATATTAAATTCCCCTTATATTTACGTGCACTGGAATGATCATTCTGAAATAGAAGAGTGGGAAGCTATTCAAGACAAGCACGAACTTGAAGACTAGCTCCCCCATTTTTGGCCCGGATGATGGAATGGCAGAATAACCTCCGGAACAAATGTTTAGAATCTTGTTTTAAAGGTTTACTTTTTTTACTTCATACTCCAGAGGTATTGTTTGGCGTCTGTTCAACGTGCTAAAATAAAAATGCGTAAAACAACTGGTTAAGTCATTCACAAACCTCACTACTTTACTTTGTTATAATCCTTATCTTTGGTAGAAGCCGTTTTTACAACGGCTTTTTCCTATTCCGGACGTAAACTGTGCTTTTTTATGTTCCAGAGGAATTTTTGTCTGCACTCTTTTCTCTATGGCGATAAATGGGCAAATCATTGGGTATAATATCCTTAACCAATTGTTAAAGGAGTTGTACCGCCATGGATAAAAAGATCCCTGATATTAACAAAACTCCCCAACCGCACCCCCTGAGCTTTCTGCCGCCGAACCAGGATTTTATGCCTGATGACGACGACTCGGAAACCGGCTCACATCCGAGGATGAGTTCCTCAAGTAAAAAGTCCTGGATTATGAAGCTTTTAGGCAAGTAGTAAAAACCAGTGTCTAAAACCGGCCCAAGCCCGGCAAGAATATCCGGCTTGGGCTTCTTCTCCTCTCCCGGTTTTATCTCGGTGCGTTCATCCCATCGTATTGGGTCCGGATAACCGCCGGCAAGAATTGACTTCTTCAACTTCTTGCATTTTGAATCACCCGGATATCCCTTTCAGGGCTTATAGCCTGATAGGTTGATTTAGGGCAGAAAAAAAAGTATATTTAAATTGAAAAAAAATTCGCCGGGAGAATTTATGGTAACGCTTAAAACATTGGATTCCAGTATCCTAGCCCTTATCGTTTTAATCTTAATCTACCTGAATGCTTATAATCGCCTGGAAAAAGGATTCACCAATTACAGGCTGTTTATGGCATTAGTTCAAGCCAACATGGCTTTATTGATCCTTGACATTTTAGCCTGGATTTTCAACGGATTGCCAGGATCTCTCTATACGCTGTTAAATACAGGGTTTAACCTGCTGTTATATATCACGCTCCCCATCGCCCCTATCATATGGATTTTGTATGCCAATTTTCAGGTCTTCAATGATGAGAGCCAAATAGACAAATTAAAACGGTTTTTATTTCCCCTTTTTCTTATTATTGCGGCTGTATCCCTCATTAGCCTTTATACAGGTTGGTTTTTCAGTGTGGATGATCAAAATATCTACCATAGAGGAAGTTATTTTTTGTTTTATGTTTTATTCTGTTTTGCACTTCTGATGTATCCTCTGTCTTTCATTTTTGCAAACCGGCATCTCATCCGGAAAAGCGAGTATTATTCATTAGTTTTATTTATTATCCCTATCATGCTGGGCGCTACTGCTCAAATCTGCTATTATGGGGTTTCTTTTATCTGGTCGGGTATGGCCCTATCCCTCGTGGTACTTTATTTTTATATTCAGGATCGCGGGTTAAATACAGATTATCTTACAGGTGTCTATAACCGCAGGTATTTGGACAGGTATATCAAAGGAAAAATCCGGAACAGCAGAGAGGGAAAAACATTTTCCGCTATTCTCATCGATTTAGATAAATTCAAACAAATCAATGACACATGGGGTCATGATGTAGGAGATGAGGCATTACAGGATACTGTGAGAATATTAAAAGAATGTGTGCGCAATAGTGATTTCATTGCCCGGTACGGGGGAGACGAATTCCTGATCATTATTGACATCAGTACCCGTTACATGCTTGAACAAACCATTGAAAGAATTAAAGCCTGTCTGGAGCGTTTCAATAAAGATAGCCAAAAGCCTTATAAATTGAGCTTCGGCATCGGATATGACGTATATGATGATAAAACAAAAATGAAAACAGACGACTTTTTCAGGCATATCGATACGCTTATGTATCACAATAAAAACACCAGATGTTAAGCAGGAGGCGGACCATTCATCATTTGGCCCGCTTCCAATTTACCACGTGATACCACCAACAATGGTATCTCTCTTTCTGTTCCATTTGTGATAAAAAGCCCTGCTCCAGTAGAGCAGGGCTGATATTTTATATTGACGCAGGGAATATTTTATGAGTCAAATATACATTCGCCAAGGAATTCAAGAACAATTAAAATAATAATCAGATCGACGATATCATCAAAAACATCGCCCTTCCTGTTAAGAAGCCCCAATTTCAGCCTCCTTCCCTTTTGTCTCCTGTTACATCATATGCATGTACAAGGAAGCTGGACACGCCCTAAAGAAAAAAGCCCTGCCGCCGAAGCGAGAGGGCTTATCTCACCCTTAAGACTTCAGTCTTCCGTAAAGGCGAAGGGAAACTACGGCCACCTCTGCCCGAGTAACCGGTTTTCCGGCTCGAAGGCAGCCTCCGAGGTACCGCTGACCACTCCCAAGCCAGCAGCTTTTTCCACGGCAGAGGCATACCATCTTTTCGGATCCACATCTTGAAATTTTCCCGTCTGATTGTCCTCAGGTATTAAATCTAACAGCCTGTAAGTTTTCATAATGGAGATAAGCTTCCTAAAGTTAATATCAAATGAAAAATTCATCTATCCTAGATTGACCTGCCGGAAAGAAAGTCCCGGAATTTTTTCTTATTTTTTTCTTTGTCTATATCTCCCATTTCTTCATTAAAGATCCGGTAAAAGCCCAAGCAATGTTTACCGGAATATTCATTATTTAGGCCATTCTCGGGGAAAATCGCATGATAATGGTGAATAATGAGAGCTCAGGTAATACTTACTTGCATCATTCTCGTTGTATCTATAGTAGTATAATAACCATACATTTTCTGCCCATAAAAAAGCAGAAAAAATAACACAAGAGGAAAAGAATGGAGGAATGTTTTATGAAAAAAGTAACTCGTCTAGGCCTGCTTGTGTGCCTAACTATGGTATTTGCCCTGCTCTCTTCAGGCATGGCATTCGCCGCTAGCGGAACCACATGCCCCCTGAAAAACGCTGGTTCCCAACAAATTCCTGTAGACCAATTACAGAATTCGTTAGGCTCAGGCTCTTGCGCCGGTAATACCGCTTGCGCTGAAAAGTCATGTACTGACTTGAATTCATGTACTCTGAAGAACCTGTGTCAAAATCCTTTGACCTGTCTTTTACCAAACGGGGCAACTAAGGCAGCTGCCGATACCAATACCAGTACTTGCCCTAAAGCAAGCAAAAATACGGTGACCAAGATTGGGAACAGCACGGCAAATGCCAACGCAGTAACCAAGAATGCAAACAGCACTTGCCCCTTATCTAAAATACTTTCCTTAAAGTAACACCTGAACAGGTACCAATAAGGGTTCCGACGGCATAACCGTGGGAACCCTTTCACCTATTCCTCTATGCCAATCAGCCAAATCGGGCAATTCAGCCCAATAGCCGTTAATGTTTTCCGGGCAATATCAAAATAAGCCATTCTGGATATGGCATTTTTCCGGTGCGCAAAGTATTTACCGGGATTGCTCATGACGATCTCGATACCGAGAGACAACCTCCGTTCATAATATGCCAGCCTAAACCCGCAAAAATCTTTAAACATCAGATCTACTTTACCGAACTGGATTTCAATTTGAACTAAGTTTCCGCTAAAATCCTTGGCGAAGTCTGAATGCCAATCTGCTCCCACAGTTGTTGAGGTTGCACATAGTTCCCCCTTGTTCCCGTTGACGATTTGATCTTTGTAGAGAGAAAGACCTAGTTCCGGGGGACAGGTTTCAGTTATGCCGGAAGGGACGCTATGATAATTCCAATCCCGTGACCCCAAAAGCCAAAATAGATCACGGTTTATTTCAGATTGTCTTGTCCGCTTTGGTAACTCTAAAATAGTACCGATCACTTCATTAGAAAGATCAGGGGAAATAGAATTGATATATTCCGGTGAGCAATTATAAAAGAGCTGTTTGTATTTCATTGATTGTCACCTCTCATCTACACAACACCCTGAAACAAGGATATTATTTATAACATTTTTACACCCATCCCCGTTTTCCTGCTTAACCCGGCATCATGCAAAAAATTTGTCTATCCTACGGCCCGCATCTCGAAGAAAGCCGGACTTTGATTAGATAAGATCTGCAAATTCCGTCCGAAATAAAAGGCCCTGCCTCCGAAGAGACAGGGTTTAAAGTTAACAAGAATGTTTATTATTAAATACACAGCAGCACAAGAACTCCAGTACGATTAAAACAATAATTATGTCTATTATGCAATCAAAGCACCCATTTCCTCCACGCATACCCATATGTAGGCCCTCCTTTCGATTTGTTAATACATAATATGCTTGGGAGGAAAAAGAGGACACACATAGATAAAAAGCCCCACCCCGAAGGGAAGAGCTCTTGTACCAGGATCGGAGCGGCTAGAGCCACATCAAACAGGAAGCCGTTTCCCTTAGGACAAAATCACTATTTTTTTGCACTATCGTACAAAACACGGCAACCCAACTAAGGCCTTGCGTTCAATAATTTTTTTCCCTCTAGCGGATAATTTTGAGGCTGGGTCAAGTTGACGATTCATTATTTGTTATCTTAAACTAACTATTAGAAAGAAGGTGTTTTTTATGGCCGGCTATTTTATCAAAAAGCATTATAAAACTAACGACCTATATCCCGGTGAAGATGGTCTTCATTTTAGCAGGCGGGCATACGCTCAAGCGGAAGCCTTCTCCAGCTGTCAAGGATTTCTCCTATATGAAACAAAACAAGGGGATCCGGGGAGCCTAAAAGGTTCCGGTACACTTTACGGATATGGTCACCCCATCGGTAAGCCCGATTATTCGTCATCACCAAGGGTAGCAAATGGGCAAACTTTTCCTTACTCCGTGGCTATCATTATTGAAGGGCAAATGACCGATAGAACTAAAGGGATCTCATTAGATACCCTCAGAAAAAAGTACGGAATTAATATGTGTAGGATTCTTGGAGGGATTGTTCCGGTAAATGAAGATATTTTCCTCGATTTAAAAAAGGAACTGGTTAAAAGAATCCGGGAAGAAAGTAAGGCTTAAGCCATGCACCTAATTTCCTGCTGAATCTGGTATAATATGAAAAATTTGTCTGGTGATAAGATTGACTTGGCTTTGCTAAAAGCTTACACTATTGCTGAGGATGGGTTATCCACCCTATTGATCATGAAACCTAAAAGACCTGCCCTTTTGATAAAGGGGCCGACAAGTCTTAAACTAGAAAAGAGGCCGTAAAGTGATTAGAGCTATTGCATTACTGATAGTTGTTGGAATGGTCCTTTATTTCCTTCTGGAAATGAAGGCAAGACTTTTTCCAAAGGCAGAACGGGAGTGGAAAACTGTTTATCCCACCGACCCCACATTACTGAATGAGCCAAAACTGCCGGAGGATGAAAATCCCGACAAAAATAAAACTAATTAGAGATGTTTTTTACACCCTAAGGCTGATTTGGTTAAGAGAGAATAGAAAGAATCAGGCCGGAAAAAGGAGGGAAAACCACAATGGATAACGAGAAATTTCAAGAATTGGTTTTAAAGAAACTAGATGTCTTTGAAAAAAAATTTGAGCAAAATGACAGATTTCAAGAATTGGTTTTAAATCATATGGCCCATTTGACTCAAGACATGACAGAATTAAAACAAACTGTTGGAGATATTAATGACAGAGTAGGGAAACTGGAAGTCAAAGTAGAGCATGAAGTTATGGGAAAAATAAATGTCCTTTTTGACGTCCAGCAACAACATACCGAACAGCTTAACCGAATTGAAGAGAAAGTCAGTACTCATGAGGAATTTATTATTAAACGGATTAAGTAGAAATCAAGGAAGGTTCCGTGATGATTAACATTCGTAGCCGCATAAATAATTTAGTCAAAAAATACGGCACCAGGGATCCGGTCAAGCCGGTCAAGATTGCGCATGCTCTCGGGATCAATATTACTTATATGCCGCTAAAACCTAATACCAAGGGATTTTTTATCCATATCCGCCGGAATAAATATATTGTGATCAATAGCAATCTGTCCGAATTTGAGCAAAGAATAGTGCTCACCCACGAGTTGGGCCACGCCATCCTCCATTCCAACCGAAAAATTGATATGATCCGGAAGTACACCCTTTTCCCCAAAGGCATCCACGAAAATGAGGCCAATGAGTTCGTGGCCGAGCTGCTAATTCCGGATGTTGATCAAAATTTGCTGGTAGGCATGACATATGATCAAATCGGCCAGTACTTCGGGGTACCTAAGGAACTGGTGATGTTTAAGTTTAATAGAAAAAAGGCCTGCATCTATAAAAGAGGCGGGTCTTTATATTTTGCAACCAATTCGACAAAATATAACATGTTTTGATAATAATTTATTCCTAACTTATTACAAAAATTAGTATCAATTTTTTCTATAATATTAAATAATAAGCGAGGGTGTAAATGATGAGATATGCAATTATTGACAACTCAACGTTAACCGCAGTTCAATGATCCGGAAGTACACCCTCTTCCCCAAAGGAATCCATGAAAATTGCTAAAGAGTCTGTGGCAGAGCTACTAAAACCGGATGTTGACCAGAATTTGCTGGTGGGCATGACTAATGATCAAATCGGCCAATACTTCGGGGTACCGAAAGAACTGGTGATGTTTAAGTTTAAATAACAAGACCAGCTTCTGGCTAAGGAAGTGGGTCTCTATGTTTATGGAACATCATCCAAACTTAGGGTTCAAAGGCTAGTATGGTGAAATTACTTATAATTAGAAAGCACAACTCACTTTGTTTATATGGTTAATAAGATGTTAGCCGTTCTTGAAAATCGGTGCATTCTAAACATTAAGCGAAGTTCAGATGTTGTTTTCTACAAGCCCAGAGCACATGCTCTGGGCTTGTCCGCTGTATGCTGTATATAGGTTTAATTCTTATTAATGGTGCTTTTTTATTATTTCGGCATAATTGTGCATTCCACGTTTTTCTAACTCTTCGACAAAAACAGACCATGGAGGGACATTACTCATATAAGGGGTTGGCCCTGTAGAAAGTCCGCCTCTCGGGCCGGTTGATAAACCTCCTCCCGGACCAGTCGACGACCCACCACCGGGACCTGTTGATAGTCCACCATCGGGCCAGTAGACATCCCTAGTAACTCCATTCCAAGCTGTAAAGATTCGCACTGGATAGACTTTAACAACTTATAATCGAATGGGTAGGTAAAGAGTACCCATTTAGATTTCTGCCCTTCTGGATTTTTTACTTGAAATTCGTACTCGCGCCACGAAAGCGGCGCTTCCACCTCATCATCATTAGTAGAAACCTCAAGATAATCTCCGAAGTAGATACTAGGAAGGGGCCAGAAGAAGTCATTATTCCCAGTTAGTGGATCAACTTCTCCTCTCCGTCGATGCATATATGTGATTTCTGGGATAAACCCTGTTCCTTTAAAGATTATGCCAGCATTTTATGCACGATGAAGGCCGTTTTCATTATATTGTAGCTTTGACTGATTACCTGTTACTTTGAATAACTTAGTTGATTATCCGCTTCTCGTTTATAAATAACTCATAGGTATTATCAGATATTCTCCTGTTTCCGATGAGGGGCCCTTTAGAACTCCAAGGATTTGCCCCTTGCTATCAAAAACAGGTGCCCCACTAGCATAGTCATCAACCGGGGCATTTGTGCCAAATAATTTAATAGGCCCGTTATCTCCGTCAATGGACTGAATACTAGTGATATTACCTTCTACGATCTTTTTATCCGAATTTGACGCTTCTAAAATATATACTGTGTCTCCGGTTTTTACTAAAGATGTATCTGCTTTGTTTATTAAGCTCAGTGGAGTAAATGATTCGTTTTCTGCCGGTAGAACAAGTCTTGTTAGGTCATAATCAGATTTAGCATTCGAAGCATAATCTACATATATCTTATATGGACCTTCTAGCCGGTCTCCTGAAGGATTTACGGAAGTTGCGTAAAGAAAAATTAGGTCGCATTTAAAAGACTTCTTTCTAAATGTTACACTAATATCTTTTTTTTCGGCTAAAAGATGGGCACACGTTGCTACCTGATAATGATTTTTCAAACTTGCATCTAACTCAGCCAAATCAGCAAAAATAAGCCCCGTACCTTGACCACTTTCAGTTTGTATTGAAACTACTGAATCTGACCAATTATTAAGAACTTCTTGTGCAATATCATGGCTATAGTTAATTTTAATCGTACTTGTTTCTTTTTCCCATAATACATTACAATTGAGGATCTTTGAAATTATACTAATAGGTACATAAACACTTCCTTTAATTACCTTAACTGGAGTATCGATAATTATATTATTTCTTATCCCATTATCATTGATTGTTACAACTGTCTCATTCGGATACATAGAGATTTGTTTATATCCATTATTAATATATACATGCCATGGTCCAACTGGACCGTTATACCAAGATTCAGGCTGCCAATCAACATCAACATTAAGCGCTTCTCCAACTGTTCTGATTGGTACCATTACTCTGCCGTTAACAATTTGTGGCGGGTTTTGACACGAAATTATTTTCCCATTTACTATAATTTTAATAGTTTGATTTGCATACGTAGGAATGGCAACTAAACATAAAAGTATAATAATTGAAATTGAGTTGATTAACTTTCTCTTCATAAAAATCCTCCATTCTCAAACTTTTAATAAAGTCTTAGGGAGAGCATCTTTGACTTGGGGAACATATTTATTCGGTCAGACTTCACTTAGCATTCTTGCGTTCCTTCTGAGTCTCCCTGTTCCAGACTATTTATAAACACAAACAATACACGCATAATAAGAATAATCCAGAAATGCACATTATTAGTCTTTACAAAATTAACCTATTTAGAAGAGTGTTTGAAGATTTAAATAGTCGAACAAATATAATCCCACCCTCTTCCAATACATAATTTTACATCATCTTAGTTTTTCCTGCTCAATTTGGAACAATATGAAAAATTTGTCTTGTGTGTTAATCGGACTGCTTGATGAGAAAAAGAAAAGACCTACTGCTGTAAAGCGTAGGTCTTGATTGTTATAGAGCCGGCCCATTCAGTCCACTTGTTAATTGGATTGGCCGGAATCTGCCCGGATGCAACGGGCATGAATGTTAGTTGCAACTTCCAATCATGCAGAAAAATTAAAGGCCTGCTAAAAATTGATGGCCTTCTTATATTCGGGAATGTTTCATATTTCGTGTAATTAGTTATCCCTAACAAGGTTTAAGACCTTGCAATAATGGGTAACATTGTAGTACAGCCAGAAAGACAAGGCTCTGCCGGAGGGCAACCTGAGGGTCTGACTGTGGAACTCAAGCAATTGGAAAGGCAGTCTTAAAGGGCTGCTTTTTCATTGCTTAGATTCCCAACCCGAAAAACTCCGGGGGTTCGGGGGCAGAGCCCCCGAGGAGCTATGCGCTTTTGTTGCCCGACAGACGTTCCTCAAAGAAAATAGACATTTGTCCCATTATTATTCCCCAATCGCGCATGGGTAATCCCCATTTTTTCTCAATTTCCATAATAGATAGGTAAACTGATTTCTTGAGCGCCTCATCGCCGGGGAAGGTGGTCTTGGTTTTGGTAAATTTCCGGAGCATTCGATGAAATCCTTCTACGGCATTTGTCGTATAAATTAGCCTTCTGACATTCTCCGGATACTTAAAATATACCGAAAGCTCGCTCCAGTTATCTCGCCATGACTTTGCTATCTGAGGATATTTTTTACCCCATTTCTCCCCAAATTCCTCAAGATGATAAAGGGCGTCCTCCTCACAGGGAGCCTGATAGACCGTCTTTAAATCCGCCATAATAGGTTTTAAATCTTTGTATGAAACATACTTTGTTGAGTTTCTGATTTGGTGGATGATACAAAGCTGTTGCTCTGTCTTCGGGAACACACTGTTTATCGCCGTCGATAATCCGTTTAAATTGTCATGACACGCAATGAAAATGTCGTTGATGCCCCGGTTTTTCATCTCATTGACCACCGTTGCCCAAAAGCTTGCACTCTCATTTTCGCTGATCCAAATACCTAATATCTCTTTCCTGCCTTCCATGTTAATCCCTAATACTGTATAGGCACACTTGTTGATGATCTTGGCGTCCTTACGCACTTTGAAGACAATCCCATCAAAGAAAGTTACAGGATATATGCTCTCCAACGGTCTTGACTGCCACTCCATCAGCTGCGGCATGATTTTGTCTGTAATGCGACTGATCAGGGCCGGTGATGCGTCTACTCCATAGATATCACGAAGGTGTGCCTCTATATCACGGGTAGACATGCCTTTTTGGTACATGGCTATCACTTGCTGCTCCAGATTGTTGGATTTTGTCTGATATTTCTCTATAAGCTGCGGTTCAAATTCTCCGTTTCGGTCTCGCGGAACCTTGATTTCCGTCTTTCCCATTTGCGTTTGAATCGTTTTTTGGTTGTAGCCGTTCCGGCTGTTTCCGCTCAGATCTCCTGCCGGACTGTGCTTATCATACCCCAAATGCTCATCCATTTCTGCTTCTAGCATCTGCTCAATGGTTCCGCTGAACAGATTTTTCAGCATTGTATGGATGTCCTCCATGCTGCTGCATTCCTGCGCCAATAGTTTTACTAGTTCATTTGCTCTTTCGTTCATTGATAACATCTCCTTTATGGTTATTATTACCAATTACACGAAAGTTTAAACGTCCTCTTATATTCAGTTAAATAATAATTGCCCATTAGATTTATTTGAATTATTCTTTTTTCTGTAAGCCTATTTATTGCTGAAATAATATCTTGCTCAGTAAATTTTTCAGCTTTTTCCACAGACCAATTTTTAAATTCACTTATGATTTCATATTGATTTATGTCTTTCTTCTCTTTTACTATTACACACACAGAAGAAATTAATTCAAGTTCCCAATCTGAGCCAATATCATTAACAAATTCTGTAGCCATAGTGATTGAGTCAGAAAAACTAATTAATTTTCTATCAATACGTTCACTAATTAACATGGTATTTGCAAGTTTTCTTGCCTCTTCAGTAGAAACTTTATAAAATTCTTGAAACTGTTTAATTTCTTTTATTAAAACATCTATTGAATGAGCATGCGGTCCAAATTTATGTTTTTCGAACTTAAAATACTCTGTGTTTGAAAAAATGTTCATAAAAAATCCGGTCTTTTGAATTCGAAGTCTACTAAATTTTTTTAATCTTGGTTTATATTCCATTAGAATTAAATGTGATGCACTTATTTTAGGAGGCTCCGCAACCTTTGATTTAAACGATCCTTTTGAAGGTTCGTAGATTTCAATATCTAACGTATTAGCAAGAGGTTGAAGGTATTTCATTAGTAACTGCTTAACCTCAAACCAACTTAACCCCCCATTTCCACAGCCTAATGGTGGAATCGCTATAGAACTAATCTTTAATTCTGGAATGATTTTTACTAGAGCAATTAATCCTTTTTCAATAAATTCGATCTTTGATTTAGCTCTCCATTTATCTTTTGTTGGAAAATTAATTATTATTTTCCCTTTCTCGCTAAATACATGTAATTTGCCTATTCCAAAAGTTCCATTTTTACATGCCTCAACATAGTCATTATTGTTATTAGGATATTGAAGTTTAAATTGATATGCTATTCCTTTACCCATAAACCCTTCACAATTTACAGTGTTTACAAGGCAATCTGCATTTGATTCCAAAATGTTTCCTACTATAAACCTAAACACAATATTCACCCCAAAAACATACTTCTATTGACATTTATAAAACATGGACTCCTATGTAGAACACTTAAGCAACTTTCCCTAACAATTGTTTTTATTTCGTTAGTTTTTACATAAAATGCATAAAAATCTATTGGCATAATTGTATTTGGAGACAAACATTCTGCCATACAAATATGCCGGCATACGTCATTTAAATAATTCTTTTGATCCATGGTATCCCACTCAATTATACCAAATCCTTCATCAAAATCATATAATTCTAGAGGCCTCATGGCTCTCGGGTGCATAGGAATTATTTGAAAATTATTTTCTCTTGCAAAGTCTCTAGACAAAGTAATATAGATAAAGTCTTTATCAGGATAATCAGTTTGGACTCTACCATCAAATGGATTTTTGGGGAAAAAATGAAACGGGACATATCCATTCAACCCGTTCTCTCGACGAAAATCAATTAGACCTGGCTCAGCAACATCATCAAAGCGTACCATTTGATTGCGAGGTAGTAATCCATTTCGAAGAATAGCTTCCAAATTTTCTAAAGATGTTAAGTGATATAATAACTTTTGGTCGCGTATAGCCATATAAATTCCCCCAATATTATTACCTAATTAGCCAATAATAATCTTTTATTACATAATTTCACACGAATTTTTATTTTCCTGCTCAATCTGGCATAATATGAAAAATTTGTCTTATAGATAATTGTTAGTCGGAACTGCTGGACGGGAACAAAATAATAAGACTTACTGCTGTAAAGCGTAGGTCTCGATTATCATTATGAAAGGCCCACCAGTTGTTTCTGTTACACTGGCCGGATAAACCCGAATGGCTGTCCGGGTCGAGCGAATTCTTTTCCATTTGATCATTCTCCTTTGTTTTTGGGCATAATTAAAGCCCTACTCGTCTGAGTAGAGCTGTACTTTTTAATTAGATTCTGTTATCCAGATATTTATGTTTTTTTGGTGCTCGTCTATGTGATTATTTTTGTTTGAAAGGTTCAACCTTTTTACCAAATCCATTCCCAGCAATATAACTACCACAAAATGGGCAGAAGTAAAGGTGTGCGAGTCCACTAATAAACCACTGGGTTTCATCAAACTCTTCGGTAAATACAAGTACTTCGTGGTCAGGATCAATTTCCTCATATGCATCTTTTAATCTTTCGCAGCAAAAAGTAATTTTTTCCATACTATTTGACCTCCATAACTTAAATGTCACATAACGATTGTATATGCCAAACATCATCGACAGCATATCCTGTCACTGTCATCCATTACATAATTTTACACCCAACCCTATTTCCCTGCTTAATCTGGTATAATATGAAAAATTTGTCTGGTTTCTGTTAACGAAATCTGGATAATAAAAAGATCCTTTGCCTGTGAGCAGAGGACCGATATTCCAAGTTTCATCACCATTCTAGAGTTATGTGGGGTTTGTAAAAATTCTTGAAGCAATTTGATTGTATAACACAATTGGTCCCGTAGTGTCGTTACCAAACCATTTTACAAATACTTTGTAAATCATTTCAGCCAATTCTTGTTGCGTTTTGGCATTTGGAATTACTATTAGAATATCTCTAACCTCTGGGTCATACTCATCAACCGGGGCGCCCCCGTTAATTAGGCCAATTGGATCGACGGAATTAACCGCTTCTCTTATCCTTAAAAATTCCCGTAAATACCCGGCTTTTAAATTATTATTAATCTCTATCATCTTTAATTAATCTCCCTAATCTAAGAAGCCTTATACCTGGCCTTTCTATTATGATTTTCCTATTCTTTCAGCCGACTTATGGTACATTGTTTATAACTTCCTTTAGGAGTCTTTCAATCAAGATCGAAAAACTCTTCAAACTTTTGTTGCACTCCCAATCCCCCTGGTTCATTATAGGTTTCATATCTTAGGGTCAATATAAGCCCCGTTAGCTTTTATTTTAGAATTTACTTTCTTTTATTAAGATAAAAATAATACAATAGGGCTATTATTGTTATTCCTCCCCAAAAAAACCAAGCTACTTTACTTTCCGCAAGTCGCTCCGATACTCCTGGAATATAACCAAACATAATAAACATCCTACTCTTCTATTCCAATCAACCAAATTGGACAATTTAACCCAATCGCCATCAACGCTTTTTGTGCAATATCAAAATATGCCATTCCGGATATTGCATTTTTACGGTGTGCAAAATATTTACCGGGGTTACTCATTACGATCTCAATGCCTAAAGCTAATCTACGTTCATAGCAAGCGATTTTAAAACCACAAAAGTCTTTGAACATAGATTCAATTGTGCCAAACTGGGCCTCTATTTGAACCAGTTTGTCACCATATTCTTTTGCATAATCAGCATGCCAACCAGCACCAAGGGTAGTTGATGTTTCACATAACACCCTCTTATTTCGCCCAGACAATTCTCCTTTGGTCAACGAAATACCTAATTCATCAGGAGAATTATCTGTTAAACCATGAGGAGTAGCATCATAATACCAATCCATTGCCCCTAGTAGCCAAAATAGATCACAGTTAATTTCAGACTGTGTAGGCCTTTTAGGTAATTTTAAAATAGTATCTATCACCTCATTAGAGAGATCAGGAGAAATGGAATTTATGTATCCTGGTGAACAATTATAAAAGAGTTGTTTGTATTTCATTGACTGTCACTCCTCTAACTCTGGAATTATAAAATATATCATTTTACATCCGTCTCTTTTTTCCTGCTGAATATGGTATTGTGGGAAAAATATGTCTATTCTGTGTTGATTATATATACCTTAAAGATTTACACTAATATTAAAGCGACATAAAAATTCTGACCTACTTCATAAAAAAAGTAGGTCTTTTCTATTAGAAATAATTCGACAAAAATAGACATTTTATGACTTGAGAATTGAGGTGTATCATGGATAATCTGTTCGCGATTAAGCAGGAAGCAAACGGGTTAAGGAAAGCAAAAGAATATGAAAAAGCTTTACCGCTTTATAAAGAGTTCTGGGATACAACCGCTGATAAATTTGATGGAACTGGACTATTAAATTGCCTTAGAAAAACTAACAATCTCGAAGAAGCATCCATTTTAGTGGAGGAATTATTTCAAAGATTTCCTGATTTCTCTTGGTGTCAAAAGGAAGTAGCATGGACGTTAATTGCCACAAAATTAACTCTCCCAGTTAAGGCTGAAAAACGAGATGATTTTTTAAATACCGCGCAGAGAATTCTTGATTTAAACTCCGATAATATCACAAAAGAAAGAGTAGTCTTTACAGTAGTCAAATTCTGTAATGAGTCAAAAGATTGGATTCCCTCCAGAAAATGGCTTTTATTGATTGATCCTGATTCACTTTCATCAGACCCAATATTGATTAATGGTAAAAAAGGATGGTCAAAGCATTATTATTAAATACGGCACCAGGGATCCGGTCAAAATCACTATGACAGAACATGGGCAAAATCCACTCCTTTAACATATCTCAAGGATCCAACCTTCACGTTCGGCAATTTCCTTTTCTTCCAGTCTCAAAGGCGGGTGAAAATAATTCTCTAGGATTTCTCGTTGAACCGACTCGCTTAGCCATCTACAAACAGCATAGCATCCTGCCCATCCGGACTCAGTCTTCACATGGATACCTATTCCGATAAATGGATGGATAGACTTCAGCGATCACACTTTTTCCTGCAGGCACATCAAACCCATCAAACGGCCAAAAATGAACTTTATTTCCTAATTCAAGCCTTATAAATCTTAGCCATGGAATCCCAGCATGGGAGGACTTAGCCACTTGTCCCTGGACATCAAATTGGAATACGCTTTTTGCGGAAGGGGTCCATTTTTAACGATTTTAGCCTCTTCTGCTTTTCTTTTCAATTACCGAGCATACGCTTGTCTTTTTACATCTATCCCCATTTTCTTGCCTATCTGGAATAATATGAAAAATTTGTCTAATTAATGTTGAATTATTTTATTTTAAGTCTTACACTATTATTGTCGGTCTGAATTTGTAGGATTGAGGCAAGAACCCGTATCATTCATCTGTAGTAAGTATTGAATCAAATATATTACAAAAGAAGGGATAAAATGCTCTGGATATTAATATTAATTGGCATCATCGGTTACTTATTTTTTCGGTTTAAATCAAAACCTAATTCCCTAAAGGTTGAGCCGGAAACGGAGGTTATCCAAAATCAAAAATTACTTAGCCAGCCTTGTATAAAACAGCCTGTATCTATCAATCCCAAAATTAATATCTTTACAAAAAAGGGCCGCTCTTTATGTAATGATTTTGTTGTACTGGATTTTGAGACGACCGGATTAAGCGCAACCGATGACAAAATAATAGAAATTGCAGCGGTCAGATACATAAACTATGAAGAAATCGACTCTTTTACCACACTGGTCAACCCCGGCATTCCCATTCCTGCCGGCGCTACTGAAGTAAACCATATCACCGACGAGATGGTCCGGCATGCCCCAAGGATCGGCGATGTTTTACCCGATTTAATTAAATTCATTGGAGAATCTATTATCATCGCCCACAATGCATCTTTTGATATGGGTTTTTTTAAATGGAATGCTGCCCAATCAGGGGGTGAGATTAGTAATCCTGTCATCGATACATTAAGTGTTAGCAGAAAGATGTTCCCTGAACTACACAACCATAAACTTGGTACAGTGGTTGAACACCTTGGTATTTCTATTAATAATGCCCACCGTGCCCTTAATGACGCTAAAGCTACCGGCCAAATTATGATACACTGCTTAAGAACACTGGAACGAGAACATCCTGTAATGAAGTTACAGCCAACAAAAGCCGTGCAGCCAGAGCGCATGCAGAAAATGCCTGAGGAAAAAACAGCCGCCTTTGAAATAATCAAAAGTATTTTGCTGAACCACGAAAAACAATGTTCAGATTTGTGTTGCCGGGAGACGAAGTCCTACCTAGTTATTGAAAATGAAGGACTTAAATGGTTTTTAAGAATTAAGCTGGATGGGAAAAAGAAATTTGTGGCTACTGATTTAGATGCGGAGATGATTCAGGAATGGGTCACTGACTACCAAGTTGAAGGTAATACGTCGGTAGGCCGCTCACGGGTTCTTATTAATTCCCATGCCGATCTAGAACGACTCGAAAAGTTAGTAGTGGCATGTTATGAGCAACTTGAGAATCAAAGCAAACCGGCATAAAATGATATGTTTGAGTTTGAGTTTTATTTTTTATACTCAATTAATATTAGAGATTGGAGTTTTTTGAAGGAAAAACAATTATTTTGACGAAATAGCATTTGTTACCATTGATTAGAATAGGTGGAAAAAATTAATGCTGGCTATCATCAATAGCTGTACCGTATACGGAATGTTCGGTCACCCGATTCAAGTGGAAGTAGACGTCAGTAATGGCCTTCCCAATTTTGATATAGTGGGCCTCCCCGACACTTCAGTCAAAGAAAGCAAGGAAAGAGTCCGGACTGCGATCAAAAACTCCGGTTTTAAATTTCCCATGAGCCGGATTACGGTCAACCTAGCCCCGGCTGATCTTAAAAAAGAAGGCCCCTTGTTTGACCTGCCCATTGCTGTGGGCATATTATCTGCTACAGGTCAAATACCACGGCAAGGAAAACTGCGAAATACGGCCATCGTGGGCGAGCTTTCCTTGGATGGTAAGGTCCGTCCGGTGCCCGGGATTTTAGCAATAGCAGACATACTTTCTCAAACGAAAGGACTGGACTCCTTTATTGTTCCTGAAGAAAATGCCTGTGAAGCCGCGTTGATAAAAGGACTGGCGGTCTATCCGGTAACCCGGTTAAAAGATCTCGCCGCATTTTTAGGAGGAGAAGAAGATCTCCTCCCTTTTGCAGTTGATGCGGAAGCACTGCTGAAGGAAGACCATTGTGAGCATTTATGCGATATGGCGGAAGTAAAGGGCCAGCAAGGAGTGAAAAGAGCCCTGGAGATTGCTGCTGCCGGGGGACATAATGTTCTTCTTGTCGGGTCTCCCGGATCCGGTAAGACGATGCTGGCCCGAAGGCTCCCCACCATTCTGCCCTCCCTGACCCTGGAAGAAAGCCTGGAAATTACAAGGATTTACAGCATTGCCGGCTTATTATCCAGAGATCAATCTCTGATTACCACCAGACCTTTCCGGGCACCCCATCATAGTGCCTCCGCGGCCAGTCTGATCGGCGGAGGACGGATTCCCCACCCGGGAGAAATAAGTCTGGCCTGTCATGGCGTCCTTTTCCTGGACGAAATGCTGGAGTATCATAAAGGAATTTTGGAAGCCTTGCGCCAGCCCTTGGAAGATAAATTGGTCACCATTGCCCGGGTAGAGGCAGCTTATAGCTTCCCGGCCAAATTCCAACTGGTGGGGGCTCTTAATCCTTGTCCGTGCGGTTTTTTCGGCGACCCGGTTAAGGAGTGCACCTGCACACCCCACCAAATACAAAAATACTTAGGAAGAATCTCCGGCCCTCTTCTGGACCGGATTGACATTCGATTTGACGTGCCTCGGGTTGAGTACAAAGAATTGGCCTCGGAAATCAGATGCGAGACCTCTGCAGAAATCCGTCAAAGAGTGGAAAATGCCCGGAAAATTCAGGGCGCACGTTTAGCGGGCACCGGCCTCACCTGTAACGCGCATATGGAAAGAAAACAAATCCAAAAATACTGCCAGCCGTCCCGGGAGGCAAAACAGTTGCTGCAAGAAGCCTTTCAACGGCTGAACCTAAGTGCCCGGTCCCACGACCGCATCCTCAAGGTGGCAAGGACCATTGCCGATCTGGACCAATCGGAAAACATTCAACTTCCCCATATTGCGGAAGCAATACAATACCGGGGCTCTCATCTGCTATGACCGTTCTTTCTATTCGAAACAGCTGCTTATGATAAAGAAACAGCAGGGCAGGTTATCCTATACCCGGAGATATTAAGTCCTTTATAAACGCCCAAAGCCTCTTCTTGTGCCACCAAGCGGGCAGAATTGATTTCCGCAAATTTCTCCTCCAGCAACAAAACCACAAAGGGATCCAGATGCCGGCTCTCTGCCATGTGTTGCAGAATCTCTATCACGCGTTTGGGAGCCAGGGCCTGCCTGTAGGGACGGGTCTCGGTAAGTGCGGTAAACACATCCGCCACGGCTAAAATCCTTGATCCCAAGGTCAATGCCTCAGCTTTTAGATGAAAGGGGTAGCCGCTGCCGTCCAGCCGTTCATGGTGAAAAGAAGCCCAAGCGTTGATTACCTCCATTCCGTTAATCTTCTCCAGGATCCGGTAAGAATAATAGGTATGGCTTTTCATAATATGGACTTGTTCAGTCGTCAAAGGCCCCGGTTTTTCTAAGATCTCCGAAGGTATGGCAAGTTTTCCCAGGTCATGTAAGAACCCAGCGATCCGCATCATTAGGCATTCCTTTTCCGAAAAGCCCGCGAATCGAGCGATCGCTTCCCCGCTGGCTGCCACACCGGCGGAGTGGGTAGCGGTAAACATACTTCTAAAGTCAATAATCCTATAAAACAATTTGGCAATGTCCAGAAGTTCCTCTAAATCCAATTCTATAATTTGGGCATCTAATTTGGGGGCTAAGACTGAATCGATAAAGGGAGAAAACAGATCCAGCCAAAACCATTCTTGCTTCGCTAAGGCATTAAAAACATCAACCAGGTCGGGGGAAAACATCTTGCCTGACTCCCCCGTTATTTTATCGATAATCCCCTTTACCTGTCCCAGGATCTCCCGATGCTTGTCCATCAATACCTCAACCCGGTCAGCCAAGTGCAGAATATGGCTTCCCAGAGGAATCCGCTCGGAAAGTGCCGACTCCCGTCTCTCATTCCAATAGACGTGGTGATATCTCACCAAAGGCGCCACGTGAGACAACAATCTAATATCCTTGAGGAATTGGTAGCCAATCTGACTATGTCTGTCGCACTCCTTCGTTTTAACGCCAAAATCAAACTCTAAAGCGCTGATTTTTTCTTCCAGCGACAGTACGCCGCAGTCGTGCAGCAGACCTGCCAAAAGTACCTTCATTCGTTCCTCTTTACTAAGCCCCATCTCTTCAGCAATAAAATACGCGATATAGGCGACCCGCTTTTGGTGGTTAACCATGACCGGATTAATCAGGTCCATGGTATTGGATAAAGCGACAATTAGATCAAAAAAAGATATGCGCGGTTCTTTAATCATAAATGTTTCCTCTATTCTATTCTATGGTAACCGTTTTGGACGTCTGGTCCCAGTTTACTTTCTTTTCCAGTGCCTCCGCTAATTTTCTCACAGGGGCAAAGGTCTCTCCATCAATGATCTTTCCCTCAATGACGATTTTACCTACTATTATTTTGGCAAGAGTCTCTTTATCTTGCGGCTCTTTTTCCTGATAAGAAGAAGTAAAAACTTCCGGTGACCGATACAGATCCACCAGTCTTTTTGCCTCAAACCCTTTCAGTTGAAAATGAGGTTTATCAGGAAAGTTCGTCCATCTCCCACCCCACTCCAATCCTAATGACTCGCCCAAAGGCCCGATCCGGTCATAGTGCTGGGTATCCCAGGTCACCTTGCCGCTTAAAAGGACAGCAATGTCAAAGGCTACCCCCCAGCAATGCAATGACATGGGATAAGAGACCCAGGTGACAATTTTACCCGGTTTTGTCCGCCCCTGGGCATAAAGATCATCCTGTTCTTTTTTAGTGCGCAAGGTTTGGGTGACAAGAAGGTCATATCCTTTAGATTTGGCTAGCCTAAGCAGCTGATGGCACTTTTCCTGCAACTCCGGGTGAAGAAGTTCAATCTGTTTCAAAATACTCCCCCCTCTTTTTCTTTTTTTTCATTCACCCTCCTAAAAACCATTTTCTATTTTAACATTTTTCTAGCTCAGTTGATTTTGCGCCTCATCCATTTCCAGAACCATTTTTTTAAACTCCTTCAGCAATACCGCATCGTAATGAGTTCCGGAATACCGGTCAAGTTCTTCTAAAGCCTGCTCCAAAGACATTCCTGCTTTATAAGGCCTGTCCGTAGTCATGGCATCATAGCTGTCCACAATGCGCAAAATCCGGGCACCCAAGGGGATATCCTCCCCACAAATCCCGCTCGGGTATCCCGTGCCGTCATAATTCTCGTGGTGGTATAAAATAATCTCTTTGACCCGGTAAAATGACTTTAAAGGATCAACAATATCGGCTCCCCAAACCGGGTGCATTTTTAAAAGATTCCACTCGTTCTCATTTAATTTTCCGGGTTTATTCAGGACTTCACGGGAGATCTCCACTTTGCCGATATCATGCAGCAAAGCGCCAAAAGTAATCTCCTGGATCAACTTCGCCTCCACTTCCATCCTCAGGGAAAGGTTTTTCGCCATCTCCATGACCCGTAAAGAATGACCGTAAGTATAACGGTCTTTGGCATTAATGACCATGGTAAAAGCGCTGATGGAATTAAATAATTCTTTCTCTTCTTCTTTTAAAGGCAAACTTACTTCATCAAACACGGAATAATAACTTTCCACCCGGTTTTTACTGACGAATTTCGCCCGGTATAAGGCCTCGTCTGCTTTCTTGATCAGCTTCTCTTTATTATTGGCATTAAGGGGAAACTCGGCAATACCAATGGAAGCAGTCAATTTCCCCTTGGGGAATACATTTACCCCGGGAAAATTGCTCTCTTCAATCCGGCGCCTGATCGCCTCCCCGATGTCTTTCGCTCGATGAATGCCTATGCCAGGTAAAATCACCCCAAACTCTTCCCCTCCGTACCGGGCACAATAGCCAAGTTTCCCCACGGTTTCTTTCAAAATTTGAGCCAAACTGACCAGGACCCGGTCTCCTTCCTGGTGCCCATAAGCATCATTATAATACTTAAAATAATCTATATCTAAAAGTATCAGGCTGACACTGTTATTTTCTTTTTGAGCTTTTTCCAGTTCTTGATCCAATAGATTTTGGAAACTGCGATGGTTATAAATGTCTGTTAACCCATCATGAGTGGCCAGTCTCTCTAACTCGGTGCGAATGCTGTATTCCGTTTCGGTCATATTTCCTAAAAGCCAGGCCAATAAGAAAAGAACGCTGCTGAACACGATGTCAGCATCTATATCAATAAAATGTTTAAAATAGCCTATCATGAATAAGACCGAAGACAAAACAAGCGCTGTAAAGAGTGCCATCCGAACCCCATACTTGAGCGCCATAATAATCACAGGCATTAACAAAACAATTTTAAATAAATCATCATATTCTTTAGACAGAAAAAATACAGCAACTACGATATATATTCCCACGATAGTAACATCCAAAAATACCTGGCTGTTTGAAAATCTAGGACTTATCATTTGAAGCAAAGGGATAAGAGCTAATAACAAAAGAAAGACAATAATAGTATTAGATTTTATATAAAGATCTTCAAAAGAAACGTTAGTTGTTCTAAACAATAAAACCCCCATTAACAGAAAAAATAGCACCTGGGAAATAACAATATAGTTATTAATAAAATTGTTTCGTTTCGTCTCGAAAGATTTCATCATAATCCCCTTATAGAAAATGAGGCGTTCAAGGCGCCTCATTTACAAAGCTATTTTTGTAAACTCTTGGGCAGTTCAGGTTGGTAATGAGCGAAAACACAGGCGAAAACAGAACTAAAAGTTGCAAGAAACGTTAAAACAGACGCCAAGGTAAGAAACAACCATCTTTTCATGATTTTCACCTCCTTTATGTTTTATTTAGGAAAGGAAATAGTGTCGCTGTTTGATAAAGTATCCCTAAAGTAATAGATACTTTTATTAAAACAGCATCCACTGTAACAACCAAACACATCATCAATAATACAAAACAAACCGCACCAAGTTTTAATCTTTTCCGCAAAACGGGGGACTTTATCCGTTTTGCCGCACAGTCCACAGGCGCATAAATTACTACGATTAGTAAACAGATTATTAAAGCTAATAAAAGATACCCATTGTTTACCACCATAACTTTTGACAAATATTTTGCTATTACTGCCAAGGATCCATAGCCCAAGGCACCAAATATTATACACCTTAATGGACTACTCGCATGCGCACCCCCGGAAAACTTCCGGAGCACCCCACCGGAAAGCCCAGCAATCAGGGCAGGAAGAGCAGCGCCAAATAAAGCCCCTACAAAGACTATGGATGCAAAACCTGTTACAGATAAAAGCAATCCTTCAATGGCATAGGCAATGACTTGTTCTTGTTCCTCGTCCAGCCTTGCTTGCTTAGAAATAAATTTAGCACTCGTACTACTTAGTTTTAAATAACTCATAGTGACCTCTTACCTTAACAATCTTTTTACCACAAATGCAGCCAGAAATATCAGAAGGATTTGGGGAATTCCGGTCAAAGTCATTAAAAACTGATTGTTGCTAATTTCATCCCAAGGTAGATGGAATATCACATTGATCCCCCAAAAACAAACAGTTTCCGCTAATATCAAAAATGCATTTCCTAATAAAACAGCAATAATTGCCCTAACTAAATCTATCTTTTCCAAAAAAGTTAACAAAAAAATTAATAATCCGATACCAACGATGGTATGAATTCCAAAAGTAATGGGGAGCATCCGTAGCACATAAAACACACAACCTATTAAAACCCCAAGAAGAACAATCTTTTTCCAGTCTATTCTTGCTTTCGCAATAACAAAAACTAGCGTAACCAAGGCAATACATTCTGGAATACCTTGGAACAAAAGCCCCCATAATGTCAGTTTCATCTTATCCCCTCCATGATGCTTATTTCCGAAATAAATTTCGACATAAATCTATTTATTCCTACTCAAAAAAGAAAATTTATGCAAAACCATCCATAATTGCTAAATTAGAATAATCCACCCAAAGGTTACCTTAATGATATTTTATTAGTAATAAAGGCAACAAACAGCATTAAAATAACCTGTGGTATTCCCGATATAATCATTAAAATTTCGTTATTCCTGATTTGGTCCCAAGACAGCTGGAATAGCGTACTGATCATCCTAAAACAAATTGTTTCAGCGAAAATCAAAAATACATATACCAATATAACAGAAATAACTGACCTGACTAAACTTATCTTTTCTAAATAAACCATTATAAAAATTAATAATGCGATAGCAATGATAGTATGAACACCAAAAGTAATTGGCAGCAAACGAATTAAATATATAAAACAAGCCATGAAAATTCCCATAACAACAATCCTTTTCCAATCCACTTTTGCTTTCGAAATAAGAAAAGTTAATAAGACCAAACTAATCTGTTCGGGAATACCTTGAAATAGGAGCTCCAATAAAGTCATTTTCATTTTTGTCCCCCCTATGATTTTATTCTTAAATTCATCTTCGACATCAATTCAGTTTTTCCTATTTTTAGCAAAAAAAAATTTACTAAATGTTCAATTTATACTAAAAGCTTACTAAAAAGCCTGAAAGAGTAAGAAGTTTTATGGGTTATTGTCTTTTTACGCAAAATATTATACAATCAATAAATAGAAAAAAATTCCTTCTCAAGCTGGACTTTATCAATGGCAGAAGTCAAACCTCATAAATTTTGCACTGATTAAACAAAAAAACGGGGCTTCGTATTTAACGAAGCCACCGTTTAATCCTAATAATGAGGGCTAGATGATGAAATTTTTTCAAGATAGACGGGATGAAACGATAAACCAATACATCTTATTATGTGAAGTGATTTTTTTTCTCTGTGCAGGGATATTTATTTTGCGTTTATCAAATTTAACATTGGATAACTGGTTTACAAGATTTCCAGTATTTGCCTTGCTCATCATACTTTTGGGACTTGTCCCCATGATACAAAAAATAAAAATAAGTAGTTTCCCATATGCTTGGGCTTCAGAGCTATTTGTCGGATTTTTTTATATTGTTTTAATCAGTTTTTTTTTGAGAAATGAATATGAATACATATTTAAGCTGACTTTACTGATGCCGGTAATCATCATGTCCCTGAAATACGGGCTCAAGATGGCCTTTATCGCGGCTTTTTTATCCATTGCCGCCAGCCTGACGCTTAGCTATTTCCAGGGCTTCGCCTCTATTGACGCCGATATCATATTTTGTGAAATCATTCTTTTACTGGCCTGGCTTTTAGGACAAATGACGGAAACGGAATATCAGATCAGATCCAACCTGGAGCAGGAAATAGCGGCACGGAAACGGGCGGAGAATGAACTAAAGGACCAGCTGTGCTTTTTGCAGAACCTGATCGATACGATTCCGAATCCCATTTATTTTACGGACTTAACCGCGGTTTTTATGGGGTGCAATAAAGCATTTGTGGATTTCTTCGGTATGCCGGAAGAGAAAATCATCAATAGATCTATTCATGATATCTTTCCCTGTGATGTGGCTCAAAAATTGAGCAAACCGGATTGTGCCCTTCCTGAATCCGTGCCCTCCGTGGTAGAATTAACCCTTCCCAACGCCCAGGGGGTTGTCCGGGAAGTGATGGTAAATAAGACTGCTTTTTTCAATAATGAGAAAAATGTAGTCGGTTCGGTAGGCATAATTGTTGATATTACCGAGCAAAAACAGTTGCAGAAAGATATGGCTCAAGTGGACAGGCTGAATCTGGTAGGTGAAATGGCAGCCGGAATAGCTCATGAAATTCGAAATCCCATTACAACGGTAAGAGGTTTCTTACAGTTATTTCAGATTAATCTTAATACAACGACTTTACAAAATCACGTTGAACTGATGATTGAGGAATTGGACCGTGCCAATGATATCATCAGGGAATACCTTTCTTTAGCGAAAAACCGGGTGTTAAATGTTACCCCGCAAAACCTGAATTCCATTATCTTATCCATCGCCCCATTGATCGAAGCGGATGCGATTCTATCCGATAAAAACCTGGATTTTCAATTAGGGGATATTCCGGATTCTCTTTTTGATGAAACCCAAATCAGGCAGATGCTCCTTAACTTGTGCCGCAATGGATTGGAGGCCATGACGGCCGGTGGTGTCCTCACCATCAGTACTTTCGAAGAAGGCAAGAACATTGTTTTAACGGTTGAAGACCAAGGCACGGGAATTGACCTGAAGCTAATAGACAAAATAGGAACTCCTTTTGTCACCGGCAAAGAACATGGTACAGGCTTGGGGTTGGCGGTTTGCTACAGTATCGCCACCAGGCATAATGCTTCCATTGCTTTTGAAACCGGACCCCGGGGAACTACCTTTTTTGTCCGGTTCCAAAAAACTTAAAATGCCTCTTCAAATACTTCAATTTTTACTAGATTTCCTTCCCTGTCCAGCTGAACGGCTACGACGCAGAAACTTACCTGCCGATGAAACTGTCTTGTTGCCGCCAGGTAAACCTGGGCAATTTTTTTTACTTTTTCCTGTTTCCGGTAATTCACATTTTCTTGGGGCAATCCAAAAGCTAAGGAGGTTTTGGTTTTAACTTCTACAAAAACTAAAGTCCCGGCCTTTTCCCCAATAATGTCAATTTCGCCAAGCCGGGAGCGGTAATTTCGTTCTATAATCCGATAGCCTCGTTTTTTCAGTCTTTTTCTGCTTCGTCTTCTCCTTTTTTCCCTCTGGCTAATCTGAGAAAAGTCACTTTGGAACCCCCAATTGACAATTTAAAATTACGTTTATTTATAACTGGAGCAGCAGAGCCGAAATCATTGGCTGCACTTATTGATTACTAGCTTCTTTGAGATCATCTATTACCTGTTTTGCTGCACCTTTTATGGTCCCTTCAATCTTAGCAGTACGGTGCATAAGAGTATCAATCTCTCCCCGTTGAACCTCTTTGCTTTCAAGGATTGCCCGCAGCATCAGGCCGTGTTCTTCTTTTATCCCTTTAACCTCTGTTTCTAGTTCATGCAGCCTCTGGCCGTGTTCTTCTTTTATTTCTTTAACATCCTTCTCTAAATTATGCAGCATTTGGCCATGTTCTTTTTTTATTCCTTTAACTTCAGTTTGCAGCTCTTTAAAGTTACTTTTTATCCCTTTGACGTCCCTCTCTACATTATCAAGTTTAGCAAGTATTTCTTTCAAAATCTGCTCCATAGTTATTTTTTCCTCCCGAACTAAAACTTTCTATCTGCTTATCTTTTATTATACCTGTACCCATATGGGATCTCAATTTATTTTTCCACAGCTTGCTATTTTTGAGAGTCACTGCAAGGAACATGAAATGTCATGCGGTGAATACAGGTCCGTCCTAGCCGGGAAATGATCTCAATATGTTCCGGGGTGGGATACCCTTTATGTCGAATGAATCCATAATCCGGGAAACGGCTGTCGTACTGCGTCATCAGCCGATCCCGGTGGCATTTTGCCAGAATGCTGGCGGCGGCAATGGAGGCGCTCCGGGCATCCCCTTTAATAATTGGGGTTTGGGGAATATCCAGACTGCGCAATGAGAGGGCGTCAATGAAAAGATGCTCCGGTCTGAGGCTTAGTTTTTTCACCGCCCGGACCATGGCCAGGCAAGCCGCCTGATAAATATTGATCCTGTCTATGTCATGGGCTCCTACTGCTCCCACTGACCAAGCCAGCGCTTTTTCTTTGATTTCCTTTTCCAATAAATATCTTTTTGGTTCGGGAATCTTTTTGGAATCATTCAGCCCGGATATGAAGCATTCGGCCGGAAGGATCACAGCACCGGCCACCACAGGGCCGGCTAACGGTCCGCGACCTGCCTCGTCTATGCCGGCGATATATTTTATGCCCTTCTCATACAATTCCCGTTCAAATTGATATAACCCTTGAATTCTTTCCCGTTCCCGGCGAAGTTTCTCTCCATGGCCCAAAATCTCCTGGACAAATTTTCTCCGGTCTCCCCTTAATTGTTCGATATCTTCATGGGTAAATTCATACCCGTCCAATAGCATCTGATTTATTTTTTGCACAGACATCTTTTCCCAATTCATCCGGTATTTCCTCCATCTGTATGGTTTCCGGGACCCAAGTTCCGGAAAGGACCGGGACTGTCCCCCGTTCCTTTGTCTCCGCTATCCATTGTCCATGGGCTCTTCTAAAGAAAATCGGCCCAATTTCCCGTTTCTGAACTCCTGGAGCAGCATCACTGCCGTTTGGTCCATTTTGACGACGCCGCCGGTAGCCAGAAAGCCTCTTTTTTTGCCGATTGCCTCCAGGGTTTTGAGGGGATCCGGGTCCACTTCCCCTATTTTATACCGTTCCCTCAGGGTACCGGCATCATGCTCCGCTAAAAAATGCACCAGGTTCCGGGCCACATCTTCCACAGGATAGACCAAATCACTGACCGCCCCGGTTATGGCCAGTTTGAGACCTGTCGCCCGGTCCTCAAACTTGGGCCACAACAACCCGGGTGTATCCAGCAATTCCAACCCTTCGACAACTCGAATCCATTGGGGACCTTTCGTGATACCAGGCTTATTCCCTGTTTTTGCGGAAACCTGATCCGCCATGGCGTTAATAACCGTAGACTTGCCCACATTGGGTATACCGACCACCATGGCTCTTACCGCCCGGCGTTTTCTTCCTTTTGCCTCCAAGGCCGCCAGCACAGGCTCGGCACTTTGTTTCACCATATGTATCAATTCTTTGATCCCTTGTTTCAAAGCCCCGTTTACGGCCACGGCCCCTAAACCTTGAGAGGCAAAATAAGAGATCCATTTCTTCGTTGCCGCCCCATCGGCCAGGTCCTTTTTGTTCAAAACAATCACCCCGGGTTTCTTCGCCAGGAGTGATTTTAAATCCGGATTGCGGCTGCTTTGGGGGATCCGGGCATCCACCACTTCGATCACTACGTCCACTAAATCCAGATTCTTTTTAATTAATTTTTTGGCCTTTGCCATATGGCCCGGGTACCACTGAATGGTCGGGGAATCTTCCATGAAAGTCACAACCTTATCTTTAAATAATTATTCCGGGAGGCAGGTTTAAAGGAGCAGCCTCCAGCGGGGAACCGGCCAATAGAGGATGATCGCCTTTCCCTGAATCCGGTTTTCCGGCAGCGTCCCCCAAGACCTGCTGTCAAAACTGTCCCCCCGGTTGTCACCCAGAACCAAATATTCCCCTTTCGGAATATGGACCGGGCCGAAGTCTTGATAAATCACGCCGCCGGGCAGATAATTCTCTGGATATGCCTTCCCGTTGATAAAAATGCTGTTTCCTTTACCTTCTATGGTTTCACCAGGCAATCCGATTATTCTCTTGATGTAATATTTTTTTTCATCCAAAGGAAATCTGAATACGACAATGTCGCCCCGTTTCGGCACCGAGAGGCGGTAAATGATCTTATTGACAATAATGCGGTCTCCCGGCTGTAAAACAGGATACATGGAGAGCGAAGGAATAAAAGAAGGCTCGAACAAGAACATACGCATCACAATTGCCAGGATCACCGCGAGGGCAATCAACTCCAACCACTCTCCGGGACGTCCTTTGATGAATTGGGCAAAGGAGCCGGCAGGCCTCATAACTGATATTCTCCCATCATGGACATCGCCTCATAAGTTTTCCGAAAAATTTCCTAATAGATAAAATTTCTGCATCAAGCAGCTAAAATCCTTTAACGTATACACCCAGAATCATGTAAAAAGGACTGAATTTCTCCAGTCCTTATCTTTTAGCGGATCTCTTTAATTCTGGCCGATTTACCGGTGCGTTCTCTCAGATAGTAAAGTTTAGCCCGGCGTACTTTACCCCGGCGCATGACCTCGATCTTGTCAATACGCGGGGAATGCAGCGGGAAAGTTCTTTCCACACCGACACCGTATGTTACCCGTCTCACGGTAAATGTTTCCCGGAGGCCGCCGCCTTTGCGCCTAATCACAACACCTTCGAAAATCTGAATTCTTTCCCGGGTTCCTTCCACTACCTTCACGTGAACCTTCACGGTATCACCAGGTCTGAAGGGAGGAATATCTTTGCGCAGCTGTTCTTGTTCGACAACTCTTAATAAATCCATGACCTGCTCCTCCTTCCTTCCAAGACGTTCATAACTGCTTCCTTCATCCGCAGCAGAGGACCGCCCGTACTTCGCAACTCACGCCAAAAGGCGCCGAGATATATTATAGCATACCTATCTGGTACTGGCAATATTCTACCACCATTTTTCCCCGTGCAACCGGTCCAGAATGATGGAAACAGCACTGCGCACGGATAAATGATTATATTCCCCCGGACCGTAAATAGGTTTGAGGATATAATCCGAGCTTTCGATCAGCGACGTTTCCAGCCCCCAACCGGTTCCAAACAAGAGCAGGTAATTTCCCCCCTGCCGGGCCATAGTTTCCCGCAATTCCAAATAGCTTGCCGTTTTGGGGTATGCCTTGGCCGCTGTGGAAATGACTTTGGGCGCCATACCGTACTCATTTTCGATCATCTCTTTCACATCTTGCACAGAATTGGCCAGAGCAATTTTGGTTAAGGCCTGTTTCCGGTCCGGGTTATATCTTGCCCCATATCCCTCCACCCAGTGGCTGATTAAGGTATTGATCAAATCGTGCTGGGCTTGGACCGGCTGCACCAGAAAATACTTTTCCACGCCAAAGGTCGCCGAAGCCCGGGCAATATCGTGCAGGTCCAGGTTTGTAAAAGAAGTATTGACGACTTCCTTCTTTTTATTATAGACCGGATAATGCACCAAGGCCGTAAAAAGGCGGTAGCCCTGCTCCGCCCCTTGCCGGATTTCTCCTAAGAACTTGAGATCTTCCTCATCCAAAGGAGCCTTGGCCAACAGATCCGGACGGTTTGTCCAGGTCTTCAGAAGGGATTGTTTTCTGCGCCAAAGCCGAATTTGCTCGTGATTCCCCCCCATTAACACCTCCGGGACCTTTCGCCCTTCAAATTCCGGGGGCCTGGTATACTGGGGATACTCCAAAAGACCGTCGGAAAAGGACTCCTCATGGGCAGAAGCATCATCGCCCAATACCCCGGGCAGCAGCCGGACCACGGCATCAACCATGATCATGGAAGGCAGTTCTCCTCCCGTCAGCACAAAGTCCCCCACCGACAATTCATCTGTCACGCACAATTCCCGTATTCTCTCGTCAATGCCTTCATAATGGCCGCAAATAAAGACTAAATGGGCTTCCTGGGACAGCTCAAAAGCCTTCTTTTGGGTAAAAGGTTTCCCTTGCGGGCTGGTGAGAATAATCCGGGGGGACCCATCAGCCGTGCTTTTGACCTGTTTCACCGCTTCAAAAATGGGCTCGGGTTTCATCACCATCCCGGCGCCGCCCCCGTAAACCACATCATCCACGATGCGGTGTTTATTAAAAGCAAAATCCCGAATATCCGTAATTCTAATATCAACGATGCCCTTTTCCCCGGCTCTTTTGATGATGCTTTCCTGCAAAGGAGCAAACATCGCGGGAAAAAGGGTCAGAATATCAATCTTCACTTTATTGCCCCCTCTTAATCATCCAGTCCCCTGGGAAGTTCCACTACCATCTTCTGATGATCCACATCTATGGCCAAAACCACGCTTTTTAATGCCGGCAGGAGCAAATCCTTTTTATTTTCCCTTTTCACCACATAAACATCATTTGCTCCCGTTTCCAGGATCTCTTTGACCTGGCCCAGATGCTGGGAATCGGCATCATAGACATCCAGACCAATGATTTGAAAATGGAAAAAGTGGCCCGGGGGAAGTTTTGCCACCTGGTCAGGATCAACCTGCACCAAACTGTTCTTTAATTTTTCCGCCTCTTCCCGGTGATCAAAACCGCAAAATTTAATTAAAAACAAGTCTTGCTGTTCCCGGACCTGTTCAATGTCCAGATAATGATTGACGGCATCCACCCAAACCTTCTTCGTCTTTTTAAAGCGCCGGGGAAAGTCGGTTAAAGGCTGCACCTTGACCTCTCCATGGACACCATGGGCAGCGATAATTTTACCAATGGTGATTCGTTCACTCACGTAGGATCCTCCTCAAAAAAGCCGCGGCCGCGTAACATCAATCGTTTCCTGTGGATTTAGACTGTGTAAATTATAACACAAATTTCCTGAAAGGGAAAAACCCATGAGTATACTTTTCACCTCCCAGCAAATACTACTTTCAATTATTTAATTATTGAACGGATGGGTTTTCCCAAGGATGAACGGGATGCCGATTTTTTTTCTTTTCATTTAATAGAAAATTTGGTAAAATATTTTGTATACCATATGCATAATTTAATATATTATGAGGTGAATCTTTTGGATGAAAAAAGTTTAAAAATTGAAAAAATACCCATTACCAGAACAGAGGTCTTTGAAAAAATGTATACTGCCATCATCTCCGGATATTTTAAGCCGGGAGATCGCTTGGTGGAAAGAGACCTCTCCCATATATTGGGGGTTAGCCGCACCCCTATCCGAGAAGTTCTGCGGGAACTGGAAAGATTAAATCTTGTTAAATCCGAGCCCTATAAAGGAGTCTTTGTCAATATCGTTACGATTAAAGAAGCGAATGATATCTTTGTGGTAAGAAAAAACATGGAAGGGCTTGCCACAAGGCTTTGTGTGGAAAATATCACGGAAGAGATTCTAGAAAACCTGGATAAAAATTTGCTATCCTATCGGGAAGCCCTAAAAACAAATGATGTGCAACGTATGCTGGAACTGGATGACGACTTTCATTCTATTATTTATAATGCCACGAATAATAATATCTTAATCAGCATGATCCACAATTTGCGCACCATGATTAGTTATTTCAGAGTATACTCCCTGCCCACCCGCCAAAAAGAGACTTACCAAGAGCATGAAGATGTATTTCGCGCCATCAAGTCCAAGGATGCGGATCTGGCCGAAAAAGCCATTCAGGATCACATTGCTGCCTTTTGGGTAGAGGTTAAGCACCATATCAATAAGGCCAATCAAGCTAATTTCAACGATCATCCTTCTATGTGCAGCAAATAATAGCCTGTGTAAAATAGAATGAATATAAATTGTACAAAAAAAGCAAGAGCCTTCTACCAATGAATGCATAAAAGGCTCTTTTGCTGGGGTTGGCATATTAATACTTCCACAAAGGAAGAAGTTTACACCCTTATGGGCCTATCTTTGTCGTCCTCAGCTAATTGGCTTCTGACAAAATTCGCTGAGCACGCCGTGCGTATCCTTGGGGTGCAGAAAAGCAACCAAAAAGCCTTCTGCGCCGATATAAGGCTTTTCAGTGACCAATCTGATATCACATGCTGCGGCATTGGCCAAAGAAGCTTCCATATCATCGGTTAAGAATGCCAGATGGTGTATTCCCTCGCCGTTTTTGGCAATAAATTTACCCACCGGAGAGTCCTCCTTTAACGGCTCCATCAGTTCTATTTTAATATTCGCGAAGTGGGCAATGGCCATTTTCATACTGCCGTCCGCAACCGGTTCCGGCACTATTTTTATACCGGGGAATAATTTTTGATACTGGTCTGCTACCGCCGTCAAATCCTTGACGGCAATACCGATATGCTCCACTCTCATCAGTTTAGACCCTCCTTTTTTCCCTCCCGGTCACTATAGTAAATCGCTCCCGGCACGGGACAAGTCAATCTGCATAGGCCACAGCCCACGCAATTATCCTGGTTCACCTCTACCCTTCTTTCCGGGCTGAAGGTAATGGCCTGATAGGCGCCATCCCGGCAGGATACAAAACACCGGCCGCATTGAATACATCGTTCCTGGTTAATATTGGCCTTTAATTGTTGCCCTCTGCTTAAGAATTCCGTTGCAGGCACCAATTTATCCAATGCTGCGCCAACCATCTCCTGCACCTGGCCATATCCCTGTTCTGCCATAAAACGTTCCAGCCCTTCTGTCATATCCTGGATGAAAGAATATCCTTCATACATAATTTGAGTTGCTACCTGGAGCGTGGAAGCACCCAGAAGAATATATTCAATGGCATCATGGGCGCAGGTGACGCCGCCTATGCCGGAAAGAGGCAAATGGAAGCCGGGGGTATGGGCTATTTCGTAAATGCAATATTGGGCCACAGGTTTTATCGCCCCGCCGGATAGTCCCACCGAAGCGGAACATCCCGCAATGGTGGGCAATGGTTTTGCGGTAGCCAGGTTAAAACCGCCGATAGACTTTAACGCATTGATCCCGCTGACGGCTGCCGCCCCCCCATCCTGTGCCGCTTGGGCAATCGCGGCGATGCTGTTTACATGGGGCGTGACCTTGACTAAAATGGGCCGGCTTACCGCTCCTTTTAACCAGCCCAGAACCTTTTGGACTGAATCGGCATTTTGGCCGATGGAGCCGCCGGCTCCGTCGGGACAAGACAAACAAGCTTCAATTGCGTCAGCCCCGGTGGCTGCGGCCAATTTGGCCAGCTGATGCCAGGCTTCTTCCTCAAAAGGAGCCTTGATACTCAGGATCAGCATTCTATCCGGATATTTTGCCTTTACAGCAGCAAAACTGTTCAAGGTATCCTGAACGGATTTGTCTATGCGAAAGTCAAAATTCCCTAAACCAATGGTATTTTTCTGCAACCTTCCGGTACTGCCGCCGGGGCGGATACCGACAAAACGCGGGGACAAGCTGCGGTCCGGCAAATCCTGATCCAGGGAAACGCTCTTCGTTACCGCGCCGCCCCAACCCATTTCAAAAGCCCGGCCAATCATTTCTCCGGTTCTGGCCACAGGAGAAGCCGCCAGAAAAAAGGGATTGGGGCATTTAAAGCCACAAAATTCAATGCCGATATCAATTTTTGCCATTTTAGCATCCTCCCTTTCGCAGCATTTTGTGCATATGCAAAGCGGCCCTTTTTCCGTCAGCCACCGCCCGCACTACCGTAAATGAACCGGATTGGGTCATATCACCGCCGGCAAAAACTTCCGGAATATTGGTGGAGAGAAAATCGTCCACCACCACATGACCGGAGGGATTGAGCTGAATACCCTGGGCAGAGAAAAGCTCCTGCTGTGTGTCAAAGCCAATGGCAGTGACCACCATATCGATGGGATAAGTAAAATTAAATTGATCGCCAAGGGAACACACATTCCATGCCCCATTTTCCTCTGCAAGCACTTTTGAGCGCTGGAAACGGATGGCCGATACCTTGCCCCCTTGTCCCAAGATGGCCTCAGGTATTGCCAGCATATGAAACAGGACGCCTTTTTGCCAAGCATCTTCCCTTTCCTTTTGCCAGGCGGTTACCTCCTTATTGGTGCCGATAAAAAACACATGTACTTCTTCCACGCCTCCGGCAACCAAAGTCCCGGCCACGTCCATGGCCACATTTCCCGCGCCGATGACCGCTGCTTTTTTGTGTTTTCCTTTCAGCCAGCGATTTCCCGTTAAAATTTCTGTGCATGTATAAACCCCGTCCAAATTGCCTCCTGAAATAGAAAGCGTCTTTTCCTGCCATTTTCCACAGGCTAAATAAATGCCCTGAAAGCCAAGCTCTTTTAATGCGGACAGGGTGATATCTTTGCCAAACGTCCGATGAAAATGAATCGGTAAAGCATTGGTGAGCGCCTTCAATTCGGATATCAGCATATCCCGGTTGATCCGAAAGCCGGGTATCCCCTGGGTAAGCCGTCCGCCAAGTGCCCCGGTTTGTTCAAATATTTCCACCTGATAGCCCATTTGTTTTAAATACAGGGCACAGGTAATGCCGCTCGGTCCGGCGCCGATGACCGCGACTTTGCCGTTATTCCCCTGTTCCGGCTGAAAGAGGCTAATATCTCCCGCAATATTTATCCGCTGGACCGGGATTTCCTTCCTATTTAGCGCGGCATTGCCCCAGCCCTCCTGCCTTGCTGTCTCCAGAGCATATCTTTGTAAATTTTTGATATCAATGGGCTGTCCCAGTTTATGGGAAGTGCAATTTTTCTGGCATAAGCTTTCCTGGGGGCAAATTACCCCGCAAATTAATCCGAAAGGATTGTCCTTTTCTATGGTCAGGGCCGCGCCTTTAAAGTCTCCTTTATGGATGAGCCTGATAAACTTATCTACTTCTATACCGGCAGGGCACCCCTTCCTGCACGGGGCGTCATAACATTGCAGACACCGGTATGCCTCCAAAAGGCTGCCCTGCAGCTTTTCTGCTTCACAACCGCTCACTTCTACCCCTCACCTTCCTATCCCAATATTTTTATCCTAAATATCGTTGCGCGTTACTTGTGCTCTTTCCGGACACTGGTGATTCCGGCCGCGATCAGCCCATCTATTTCCTCCGGACTATATTGAGCCGCCTGAAGAATTTCTCTGGTATGTTCCCCTAATAAAGGCGGATAATCGCGTCTCCGGCAAGGAGTATGGGAAAAGAACACGGGAAATCCGATGGTGGGAATTTTACCGGCTACCGGGTGTTCAATGTCCCAAATCATGCCCCGGGCGAGCACATGGGGATCCTTCATCACCTGATCGATGGAATGAATGGGTCCGCAGGGAATTCCGGCACTGTCCAATTTCTCCAGGCATTCCTCCACCGTAAGATCTTTCAGTACCTTTTCTATCTCAGCCGCCAAAGCTCTTTGATTTTTCACGCGGGAGGCATTGTCCTGATACCTTTTATCCTCCATTAAATAGGTCATGTCAAACAAGATACAGAATTTTTCCCATAACATGTCATTCCCGGTACCCATGGTGAACGCACCGTCTTTTACGGTGAAAGCCTGATAGGGAGCATTCTGCGGGCTGGCAGATCCCATGCGTCCCTGAATAGAGCCGTCGGCAAAATAATTAAGCCCTGCCATCATCCCCCAGGCAACACCGGCTTCAAAAAGGGAAGTATCCACCAGTTGCCCTTTTCCGGTCTTCTCCCGGCTTGCTAAAGCAGCCAATATGCCTAATCCGGCGTACAATCCCCCGCCGATATCACTAATAGGATAACCAACCTTTACCGGAGGCCCGTTTTCTTCCCCTGTCACATACATCACGCCGGACATTGCCTGCGCCGATAAATCAAAACCGCCTTTGGGGGCATAGGGTCCGGTCTGCCCGAAACCAGAAACGGAGCAGTAGATCAAACGGGGATTGACGGCCTGCAGGCTCTCAAAATCCAAACCATATTTTTTTAATGTTCCCGGACGAAAATTTTCCACCAGCACATCGGCTGTTTTCACCAGCCTGCGGATAACTTCCTGTCCCGCAGGTTCTTTCATATTCAAGGGCAGGCTGCGCTTGTTACGATTCAGCGCCAAAAAACTGGTACTTTCTCCCTTGATAAATTTGGGCCCGTAAGTACGATAGACTTCCCCTGAGCCGGGCCTCTCTATTTTAATGACATCCGCCCCTAAGTCACCCAAAATCTGGGTGCAATAAGAGGCTGAAAGAAACTGGGTGATATCGATTACCTTTAAACCATCAAGACAATTCATTGTTTCTCCTCCGCCAAATTAGTAGTCTGTTCCTTGTTGATTATCGATAATATGCATTGGGCATGCCAAACACAAACTTCCCTTGATTTCTCGGTCCGGAAAAGCTTCCTTTATCAAATATTTTCATGCCCCGCAGAAAGGTGGTTTCCACCGCCCCGTGCATTTCCCAGCCGTCGAAAGGTGTGAAATCCACCTGCATGCATAATTTATCCGGGTCAACGATCCACTTTTTGCGCGGGTTAAAAATGACAATGTCCCCGTCACTGCCTGGAATAATATGACCTTTCTGGGGAGAGATGCCAAAAATACGCGCCGGATTAGATGTCATCACCTGCAGCAGTTTGGGGAGAGGCAGCTTCCGCTCTGCCACCGCCATGGTATACATGCAGGGCAACAGCAATTCAATGCCGGGTAAACCGGCGGGAATGCCGTCAAAATTATTTTTATTTTCCTGTTTTTGCGCCTTGGTATAGGAGCAATGATCCGTACCAATGGTATCGATATCGCCGGAAATGATCGCCTGCCATAAGGCCTCATTATCCGTCCTGGTGCGTAAGGCCGGATTCAGCACAAATAGCTCGCCTCCCGGCTTTAGGTACTCATCCTCCGTAAAGCATAAATACACGGGACAGGTTTCCGCAAATATCTTTACACCCCGTTTTCTCCCCGCTTTAATCGCTTCCATGGTGCCGGCGCAAGTAACATGGTGCACATATAAGGTGCAATTATTTTGCTCTGCCAGTAAGATGGCGCTTTGTACCGCCATAATTTCACCAAGGGCAGGCCGGGCTTGCGTAAAATATGCCAGTCCGGTTTTTCCTTCCTTTTGAAAACGGCTAATCATATATTCCACAAAATTATCATTTTCTCCATGAATACCGGTGATACCGCCATACTTGGCAACTTCCTCCATGACATGATTTATTTGCCCTTCATTTACCATGCGGTCCCGACGGCTGTATGCCATATATAGCTTAAAGCTGGGAATACCGGACCCAATCACCCCCTGAATATCATCGATCGCGCCTGCTGTCAGATCTGTGATACTCATGTGGAGAGAGTAATCCACATTCACTCTGCCCTCGGCCAGGGCTTTTCTCTTTGCCAGATCTTCATGGACATGAACCCCTTTCGGTTGATCGGCAAAATCAATAATGGTAGTTACTCCGCCTGCCGCAGCAGCCACCGTACCGGTATCAAAGTCATCGGTCATGGGAAATTTGCCGTATTTAATTTCCAGTTGGACATGAGGATCAACGATTCCGGGAAAAATGAACATATTTTCCGCGTCATAGCATGCGATACCCGGGGCATGCAGTTCGGTGCCGATTTGTTTTATTTTGCCCTCTTCAATCAGGAGATCGGACCGGTAAACACCTTGGGCATCAGCAATGATGCCGTTTTTAATCAGTACAGAATTCGTCATAGCTATTCCCTCCTCGCGCATAAAGTCAAGCATGCTTCTTATTTCACCTGACTAACTTGGCGTAAGTCTCCCGCATCATTGGCATTCCGTTAGCGGTCAGGGGACACACCTCTTACAGAGGAATGTCCCCAAATATGCGGGAGTCAAACGCCAACTAAGTCATGCATTAGCAGTTCTAAAACTTGCTAAGAACTTGCGTCAAAAGATCGGCGGCTCATCATATTCCCCGATTTCTTCCCGGAGCACACCGGTGATTTCTCCGATGGTTGCATAATTTTGCACCGCCTCCAGC
The DNA here is from genome assembly GCF_002777255.1 of Candidatus Formimonas warabiya. Lineage (GTDB taxonomy): Bacteria > Bacillota > Dehalobacteriia > Dehalobacteriales > Dehalobacteriaceae > Formimonas > Formimonas warabiya. Next base: position 1,508,514 of record NZ_CP017634.1, read on the forward strand.
ACCGATGGAAATAAATTGACTTTCTTTTTTGCGGCGTGACGCACCTGGGCTAATGAAGCGGAGACCTTTTTGCCATCTCTCATCCTTCTTACTTCCCCCAATCGGGCCTTTTGCTTCTTCAGCACACTGTCATCCGCCTGATAAATAGGAATGTCTACATTTTTGCTGTTTCTGTCATGATATTTATTCACACCCACCATCACTTTCTCGCCCGATTGAATCTTCCGCTCCATTTCATAAGCCCTGTTTTGTACCTGGCGCTGTATAGAGCCGGTGGTAATACCATGTATCAAACCGCCCTGCTCGTCAATCTCACGCATATAGGCCCATGTTCGTTTTTCCAGTTCATCGGTTAAAAACTCCACATAATAGGAGCCGGCCAGCGGATCAACTGTTTTCGTAATACCGCTTTCGCAGGCCAGAATCTGCTGGGTGCGCAGGGCCAATAAAGCGGATTCCTGGGTAGGCGTGGCAATTGCCTCATCATAGGCCGGGGCATGAATGGCCTGGGCGCCGCCCAGGGCGGAAATAAGACTTTGCATGGTCACGCGCACAATATTGTTGAAAGGTTCTTGGGCAGGCAAAGTGATGCCATTCCCGCCGGCAAAGACGCGGAATAACATGGATTTAGGATTTTTCGCCCCGAACTGTTCTTTCATAATGTGCGCCCAAATTCTGCGCGCTGCGCGATATTTGGCTACCTCCTCAAAGAAGTCGGTTCCTGTCCATAATTCGAAAGAGAGTCTTGGGGCAAAAGTATCGATATCAACGTCACGTTTTAATGTTTCTTCCGCGATCAGGATCGCTGTTTTCATGATAGTTCCCAGTTCCTGGACGGAGTCGGCGCCTGACTCTCTGATATGGTAGCCGGCAATATTGATGGGATTCCATTTAGGTATGTTTTTGGCACAAAATTCAATGATGTCCACACTGATGCGCAGGGAATCTTCCATGGGAAAGATATAAGTTTTTCGCGCCAGAAACTCTTTCACCATATCGTTTTGCGTCGTGCCGCTGATTTGATTCAAGGGTACGCCCTGTTTCAGGGCAGCCGCCACATACATGGCAAGAAGAATAATCGCCGTGGAATTTATCGTGAATGACGTGCTGATCTGGCCCAAATTAATCCCGTCAAATAAGCTTTCCATATCGGCCAGGGTATCGATGGCCACGCCAATGCGTCCCACTTCGTCTTCCACCAGTGCATCGTCGGAATCATAACCCAGCTGGGTGGGTAAGTCCAACGCAACGGAAAGACCGGTTTGCCCCTGAGACAAAAGATATTTATATCTTTGATTGGACTCTTCCGCCGTGGCTAACCCGGAATAAAGCCGCATGGTCCACGTCTTGCCCCGGTACATCGTTTCATAAACCCCACGCGTATAAGGATAATGCCCCGGCAGACCTAACTGTTTTTCATAATCCCACCCCGGCAGATCCTTGGGTGTATACACGGATTTAACAAGTATTCCGGATTCCGTGACAAATTTCTTTTCCTCAGCCATTGTTTACATCCTCCAGATTATTTTTTGAAACCGGATATCGCTCAATCCATGCGGTAATTTCCTGAAAGGCAGAACCTACAGGAAATATGGCGGCAACCCCCATATCTTTTAACTTCATCACATCCTGGGGAGGGATAATGCCCCCGATCACCAGCGGCCAATCCCCAATAGATAACTCTTTCATCTTTTTTAATACCTTATCTGCAACCCTTAAATGGACTCCGGATAAAATACTGAGGCCGATAAAATCAACATCTTCCTGAATTGCCGCATTTACAATGTCATCCACACTTTGACGCAGTCCTAAATATATCACTTCAATACCCGCATCGCGCAAAGCCATTGCCACCAGACGAACCCCCTTGTCATGCCCGTCCAGGCCAGGCTTAGCCAGTAAAATGCGGTGTTTATGATCCGGCATGAATACCCCTCTCTTTCCTATGGATTTAAGATCTTTATTTAGCTGCTTTATTTATCAATATCGCATGGCATATGGTATTCCATAATTGCCTTCTTCATATTTTTAAAACTTTTACATGTCTTTTTTACATGCCTAAATATGCTTTTTGGACATATTTATCACTGGCTAATTGAGAAGCCGGTCCGGATAAAACAACACTTCCTTTTTCCAATACATAGCCCCAATCAGCAATTTTTAAGGCAGCCCGGGCATTCTGCTCTACCAGTAATACGGTGACGTTCTGCCTTTCCGGCAGCTTGGCAATGAGATGAAGGGTATCTTTCACCAGCATAGGTGAAAGGCCTAAAGAAGGTTCGTCAAACAAAATCATTTTGGGCGTAACATCAAGGCCCTGGCTACCGCCAAAGCTTGCTGCTCACCCCCGGACAGGCTCTCTGCCAGTTGATTCTGACGCTCTCTTAAAATATGAAAGGTATGAAACATGTTTTCCATATCGGCAAAAATGCCGTCTTTGTCTTTCCGGGTAAAAGCGCCTAGCTGCAGGTTTTCCAATACGGTCATTTTAGGCCATATTTGCCGTCCCTCCGGACAGTGGGCCAACCCGTAACGGACAATTTTATCCGACGGCAGGCCGCTGATCTTGTGCCCGTCAAAATGAATGTCTCCTTGTGTTATTTTTACCAACCCGCAAATAGTTCGTAAGGTCGTTGTTTTCCCGGCGCCGTTAGGTCCGACAATCGCCACAATCTTTCCTTTTTCCACATCCAGCGTTAAATCATTTAATACTTTGACATTGCCATATCCTGCGTTAACTTGATTTAGCTGCAGCATCATTCTTCTTCCACCCCCGCTCCCAGGTAAGCCTCAATCACTTTTTCGTTGTTCGTGATCTCAGCAGGAGTACCTTCCGCGATCTTTTCCCCGAAATTAAGTACCACCACATGTTGGGAAATTTTCATCACTAAACTCATATCATGTTCAATGAGTAAAATGGTGATGCCGCTATCTCTTAATCCATATATCATATTCATTAAATCCTGGGATTCTGTGTGATTCAAACCCGCTGCCGGCTCATCAAGAAGCAGCAAAACAGGATTCGCCGCCATGGCAACGGCTATTTCCAAAATACGCTGCTCCCCGTAAGACAGCCCCGTACATTTCAATTTTCTTTTTTCATATAAATTCGTGTATTGTAATATTTCCTTAACCCGCTCCCTAGCCTTTTGTTCTTCTAAACAGAATTTTTTATTATGGAGTAAAATATCGGGCAATCTGGTATTAACCCAATTATACGTTCCAATTAAGGTAGCTTCTTCTACGGTTAAAGTAGTAAATACCTTGGTCTTTTGGAATGTAGTGACAATTCCTTGGGAAGAAACCACATGCATGGGCAAGCCAACCATATTCTTTCCCTGAAAATGTATTCCGCCGGAGGATGGCTTCACCAATCCGGTCAGCATGGAAAAGGTGGTCGTCTTCCCTGCCCCGTTCGGGCCAATTAAACTAACAATTTTACCTTGCTCAATATCAAAGGATATATCATGCACAGCCGTCAGTCCGCCAAACCGTTTGGTAAGATTCCTCACTTCCAACAAGCTCATTATTTGGCAACCTCCTTAACTGTTTCATTCTTGGAGAATTTTAAAAAGGCTCTGTTAAATGCGGGCAAAAGACCATCCGGAATAAACAACACCATCAGTATTAAAAGGAAACCAAATATCGGTAAACGCAAATCCTCCGCAAGCCGCAAATATTCAGGCAAGATCGTAAAAATAAATGCCCCTAGAACAGGTCCCCATAATGTTTGCCGTCCTCCCAGCACCGTCATCATTAACAAAGGCAGCATGATCAGGGTGAAACTGCTCATTTCCGGGCTGATAAATTGGGCATAGCTGGCGTATAAGCTGCCGGACAAACCGGCGCAAGATGCGCCTAAAACAAAGGCAAAAAGCGAATAGCGATAGGAACTGATTCCCACAGAGCTGGCTAACAATTCATCATCTTTTACGGCGATAAAGGCTCTGCCTACTTTAGAATGAATTAACCGGCCGGAAATAAACTGCACGAAAATCAGAAATACCAGAACCAAAAAATAGAAGCTCATTTTGGAATCTATCACAAAACCCCCTATAGCCGGGGAAGGGATATTGGCAATACCCATCTGTCCATTCGTTAAACCAACCCAGTTCAGCAATACTAAATGCACGATCGATGAAAAAGAAATGGTCATAATAATAAAGGCTGCGCCGCGCACTCTTAAGCTGATTAGCCCCACTAAATAGCCGATAAATGCGGTAATCATGATCGCTAAAAGCACGGAAATCCAAAAATTAAAACTTAAATTTTTTACCAAGAGGGTAAATGCATAGCCCCCTATGGCGTACAAAGCGGCTTGCCCCAAAGATAAATTGCCCGCATAGCCTAAAATCAAGTTTAGACCTTGTGCCATGATCGCAAAGATAATGGACATAATCGCCAAGTGCATGAGATACGGGTTTTTAATCACGAAAGGTAAAATGAGTAATACGGCTGTCCAGGCAAGAAAACGAATAGCATATTGTTTATTCATCTTATTTCACCCCTCCCTCAACCACTCATCTTGCCGCTGGAACTGGTAAAAATGCCATGTGGTTTAAAGATCAGGACCAGTACCAGCATGATAAAGGCAAAGGCATCTTTATATTCCGAAGATATGTAGCCGCCGCCTAAAGACTCCATCAGCCCTAAAAAATAACCGATCACGATCGCACCGGTAAAGCTGCCCAAACCGCCGGTGACAACCACTGCCCAAGCCACAGAAATAGCTTTCAAGCCCATATTGGGATCAATGGTATAGACAAGTCCTAAAAGCGTACCCGCCAATGTAGCCATGACAGTGCCAATCACCGAACTGAGGGTATATATTTTCTCAATATTGATGCCGACTAATTGGGCAGCATCCCGGTTTTGGAAGGTGGCCCGAAAAGCCCGGCCGATAGAAGTTCTCTTAATAAGCTGCTGTAATGCTGCAATGGCTGCAATACTTGCCAAAATAATAAACAAGCGTACGGGGGTAACTGCTACCTTGCCGATAATTAACGGATCTACAGGGAAAGGATTGGGAAGCATTTTGGGTTCCGGCCCCCACAAATACCGGGCAAAGTTAATCACGAAGATGGACAGGCCAATGGTAACAAGACCATTTACCGTCATATCGTCCCTTACATAGCGAAAAATCAGCACATTTAATAACCAGCCTAAAATTGCTCCGCTGATCATGACCAGAATAAAACCCAACCAAAAGGGCAATCCCAGCAAGCTGATAAAGGTATAGGCGAAGAAGGCTCCCAGCAGATATAATTCACCATGGGCAAAATTCGCCACTTTCATTAAACCGAAAATAATCGTATGGCCTATGGCAATCAAGGCAAATCCGCTGCCCAGTACTAAGCCATTGACTATTAACTGACTAAACATTGCTTTATCTCCCCTTTTTCATAAGGAGGAGAGATGGACCCTCCTCCTTATTGAGTGGATTACTATCTTAGTCGATGCTGACGAGGGCGGAACCCGCTAATTTAGCCGTGCCATTTTCATTATGGGACAAATACATTTCAAACCCATAAGCCTGTCCTTTTTCATTAAATTTTATCGGCCCCGTTAGGCCCTCAAAATTGGAGGCGGCAAGTGCCTCCCTGATTTTAGCCGGGGTGGGTTCTCCCGCACGATTAATCGCATCCGCCAAAAGCATTACAGCGTTGTAATCACAAGCGGCATATTTATCAGGGACTTTCTGATAGAGCTCTTGGTATGCCGGTACAAAGGACTTATTCATGGGCGTATCAATTTCGGGAAGATATTCCACGATCCCGTAAATACCTTCTGCCGCTTGACCGGCATTTTTAAAGAAGTCTCCGGATGACCAGGCTCCCTCTCCGATAATGGGCACATCGATGCCCAGTTCTCTCGCTTGCTGGGCAATCCTAACAGCATTGGCAAGGTTGGAAACCGCATAGATTGCATCAGGATTGCTATTTTTAATTGCTGTTAATTGGGTATAAAGATCTGCATCACTGGCATTCACAACTTGTTCCGTCAGGTTTTTGCCCCCTAATGCGGTAACTGTTTTAGAAAATTCGCTTACAGAATTTCGTCCCCAGTCACCATTTTCGTAAATATAGGCGATATTTTTCACGTCAAGTTTTTCGCAAACTGTTTCCGCAAAGGCTTTGACAAAATATTGGGAAGTTCCTACCGCTCTGAAAAACCAGGTATTGCCTTCCTCGGTTAACTTGGGAGAGGTAGATATGGCACTGATCAAGGGAATCTCATATTTTTTTGCAATTGGCATCACAGCCCCCGTTGAGGAACTGTTAAATGCGCCAATTAAAGCGATTACCTTATCCCGGCTCACCAGCTTTTCCGCGGCGGAAGCGGCTTGGGCGGGATCTGTCGCCGTATCTTCCACAATTAATTTAAGGGGATGACCACCAAGTACTCCCCCATTATCGTTAATAAATTTTACCGCTGCTTCCGCACCACTTTTGGCACTTTCCCCATCAAAAGCTGTGCCGCCGGATAGAGGAAGAACCGCACCGATGATAATGGGTTCTTTCGGGGCGTCTGCATCCGCTTCAGGTTTAGGTGTTTCTGCCGAACTACAGCCCGCTAAATACAGAACCAGGATAGTCATTAGAAGGGCCATTAGCATTTTTTTTAGATTCATTATTAAACACTCTCCTCAATTATAATCTAATTTTGCCAGTGACTGCGTCCCTCGTTTACCACGTCCTCCTTTCTATTAAGTGATCAAAGGGATTAAAAATCGTATGATCGTGTTTGGGAATATGTACTGTTCGGCACAAACCAGTCTAGTTTATCATATCATTTTTCTTAAAACACGGTCTGCCCTGTCTTTACGTAAAGATCTTGGCATATGGTATACAAAATTTAATTTATATCTCACCCTCCCATCACCTTTATTCAAAACCTCTATCATTTTGGGGGATATACGCTTGATAATAATCTATCCCAGTCCGCTTTTTCACATGATCTAAGATCCTTTTCGCTACACGATTGGCATCAGAAATGATATGCTGCTCATCCCCTGTTATCAGGCGGGAATTTTCCACTACCACTCTACCGTTAATAATACTTGTATGCACCAAATGATTATAACCGCAGTAAACCAACGCTCCTAACGGATCGGCCAGGGCACCGCCGTAAGCGATCTGGTTCATATCCACTAAGATAATATCTGCCCCTTTCCCGACCTCTAATGAGCCGATATCATCTCTTTTTAAAACCTTGGCTCCCCCGTTGGTCGCCATGGAGAATACGTCTTGAGGGCCAAACCAATCCTGAAAATCGATGTTGTCATGCATGTTTTTAATGCGGTGGACATACATGGTATTGCGCAATTCGGCAAACATATCTCCGCTATCATTACTTGCGCCTCCGTCTACACCGATTCCGATCGTCACGCCTGCTTTTACCATAGCAGGGATGGGGGCCATAGGATAGCCTAAACGCATATGGCAGGATGGTGAGTGCGTAACGGCTACCCCTGTTCGGGCTAAAATACGAATATCTGATTGCCGATGTTGTGTGGCATGGGCTATGGATGTAGCAGAATCAAACCAGCCGATATATTCCAGCCACTCATGGGGTGTACAATGGTATAACCGGTGACATTTTTCATACTCATCAGGACGCGGATGCAAATGTGTGTGGCATAGTCCGCCATATTTATTAGCTAATATTTTTAAATCCTGCATCAATGGTTTCATTTCAAAAACAGTCGTTGTCGGGCCGACACCTACCCGACTCATGGCAAATTCTCCGGCATCATGATGTTTTTTAAAAGTCTCCGCACAGGCCTGTAAAATTTCCTCCCTGTCTTCCAAAAGCGCTGTATGATCCATGCCAAGCACTTGTTTGATCGCCTCAGGTAAATTTCCTTCCATCACAGGCATACAACCTCGATAACCATGAAAACGCATCCCTAATTCTTTTAAGGCGCGAAATTCCTGGTCCATCAGATTTTTCCGCCCATAAGGGAAAAAGTACATAAAATCCATGGTCGTTGTGCATCCGGTTAGCAGCAATTCTGCCGCCGATAAGCGGGCTGCAGCGTAAACAGCTTCCTCATCAATGTCAGCCCATGCCCCATAAGAAAACAACAGCCAGCGCAACAACCCTCCTTTTTGCGTAATTGGGACATTACGGGTGACATTTTGATAAAAGTGGTGATGGGTGTTAATCAAACCTGGCAATGCTAATTTCCCGGCTCCGTCAATTACTTTATCCGACTGATTTAGCAGCAAGTTTTTACCTATAGCGGCGATCCTATTGTTTTCAATATATATATCTGTGTTGTGCAAATAGGTTTTTTTCGCATCAAAAGGATAAATGTGATCGGCATTTTTAATTAAAATATTCCCCATTATATTCTTCTCCTGATTAGATAGGATACTACACAAGTCTCCATTTTACTTAGTTGTGTGAATATGATCCATAAGATTATGGGTAAAATCATTTTTAAAATTTGGTATACCATATGCAATAATTATATGCTTCGCTCTTTTTTATAAAATTCCTTCTTGATTTCTAAAAATAAATTGATAAATCCTGAAAGTACGAAAAAAGCGGGATACCCCTCAACAAAGGGGCGGCCCGCTTCTTCCCCGTAATTTCAAAAATATTTTTGGTTACCCTATCGCTCCGCCGGAAAGCTTTTGCCCATCTGCGGCGGAGGCAATCCCTTCAATATACCTGTCAAAGTCCTCCATCCCCATATAGCGCAAACACCTGTTAATCCGGGTCATGCCATAATCCCAGTAGTACTCCCGCTCTTTTCCGTTGGCAATCTGCAGGAGAGACCAGGTAGCCCAAAAAAGATCCACGAGAAACTTGTTGATCACAAGCTCCCCATACTGTTCCGGGGACACTTCTCCGCCGAAGTATTCTCTCAGAAAAACCATTTCTTCTTCTACAGACAATTCGTTTTCCGTGGCAAAGTCGCCCAAGTCGTACATGGGGTCGTTCATGCCGCTGTATTCCCAGTCAATTAAAAACAGCCCGGCCTCATTGAGGAGAAAATTTTCCGCCAGGGTATCATTATGAGAGGGGACTAAGGGACGGGTGCTCTTTTCTAAGGCCCGTTGAATCTGATTCTTTTTGGCGTCCAGAGGGGGGAATTCCTCATAGAGGGGAAAATCTTTTTTATGCAGGATCCGGGCATACTGATCCGTCACCTGGCAAGGGTCAAAACGGTTGATAAATCTTTGTCCGCTGCGATGAACCTTCTGTAAAATCCGGGCCGCCTGGCGCAAAGATTCGTGGTCCCGAAAATCATCGGCATGAAAGGTCTTGCTGTGGTCGAGAAATTCACAGACTGCACTGCCGGAGTCTTCATCAAAGTAAAAAATCCGGGCGTTGACGCCGATATCGGACATCAATTGGGCGTTATATTTTTCTGCTTTGCGGTCGATATATTCCGAGGTGCCTTCGCCGTAAACGCGGACAGCATAGGGAACGCCGCCCAGGGTGACCTTATAGTTGCTATTGGTGAGCCCTCCGCCCAATACTTCAATGCGCTCGATGTCTTGGCCGGCAAACAGGGGTACCTTGCTCATGATGCCGAAAATCATGGCCCGATGTTCCAGGCTGATCGAATCATCCACCAGGATTTGCTTTGTTTCCATAAACCTTATTACCTCCCCTTACGTTTCCTACGGTTTTTAGGAGCCCCTCTCCTCTCCCCAGGGCAAAAAAATGAATGGTCTAGATAGTCTGAATTAACTCCCCGATTTCTTCTCGATGTTCTTCAATCCATTTCATCAGTCTCACATTATGCTGCAGGTAAGTCAAGTATTCATAAACATTCAGATTATCCGGGTCTGCATAATAGGCCGTTACATCCCAATTTAAGATATAGATGTTGGCCGCGGCCAGCATGGCGAGGAAATATTCCTTTTCCGTTTCATTCAATGGCTCCAGACCGCCCAGTTCCCTTAATTTTTTCTGATAAGCCTTTAAAAAAATGGCGCATTTGTCCAGGCGCAAGGTGCCGTCTGTGGTGCCGTCGGGCAAGTCGTCCCAGGCGCTGCAAAAATAGGTTAAGGCTTCGCAGACGTCGAATAGGCGCAAGTCGATCTTCGCCCAGTCAAAATCAAAAATCCCCACCACCTGCTCGTCCCGAAATTTTAAATTACCCGGATGAATATCGGAGTGAATCGGATTGTAAGGTAGTTTGTCTACTGCTTCGGCAGGAATTTGAATCTCTTTGATCACATCCATGATCTCAGAAAAATTTTTCAAAAAATAGGTGTGAAATTTATTGTGCGCCAGGCTTAGTTCGGCAAATTCCCGAAAGGTTTCCGGGAGGGTGGGAATAAACTCTAAAATCTTCGGTTCCACTCTTTCCAGATCCTGCGGATCATAGTGCCGGGAAGCGTTGTGGAAAGTGGCTAATACCTCTGCGGAGCTTGCATATTCCTGATCCGTTAAATAGGGGGCATCCCAGGTATATTTGTCCTCTCCGGAAAGAAATTGATAAACGGCAAAATATCTCCCTTCCGGACCTGCGTTGCCCTCTTCAAACAACTGCACAAAGGTTTTCCCTTCTTTCGTCTTGATCAGACCGGCCGCAATATCCAATCCGTGGGCAATGGAAAAGTCGATCAAAGTATGTTCCAGCAGGATTTCTTTTTCGGCGATGCTCTTTTTATACTTGCGCACAAAGCACTCATAAGTCTTGCCCTCTTTTTCCGTATACACCCCAAAACTTTGGTTGACATATCCGCCAAAGATTTCATAAACATCTTTCACTTCGCCCAGGTCGTAAAACCGGAAAACCTCTTTGATTTGGCTGCGAATCAAGGCACGTCCCATTTTTTCCCGGAAATTCGATGCAATATTCGTCAGGCTGTCACTCTGGGTAAATAGACCAAACAGCTCACTTGTATCAAGCTCCGTCAGTTGGAGCATTCGGCTAGTATCCATTTTCCCTTCCTCCTTACAAAATATTACTGTAGATATCATCGTCACAATGTGCAAAACCATGCCATTGGTATACCTTTCCAGGACTCAGGGAAATCAACCCCTGGGGGAAAATTTCTCTCCGGGTCAAGTCAAATATGACTTTTATCTTCCCTGGGTCTTCTCACCCGGTATTGTTGCCCATGCTAGATCAAAGGGAGCCGGCGTCAGCGACTCCCTTTGAAATAAGCTTGCTTTACAGTTTTCCTTTTCTGGACGCTTCCTTTTCTTTCGCTTTGATCTCAGCGGTTTCTGCTTCAGCTTCTTTGACAATTTCCCTGATCTGATCTCGCATCTGATCCGGAAGCGGGGTGGGTTGGAAGTTCTCCAGGATATCCCGCGCCTTTTCGTAAGCTTTCGTCACAATATCTTTCGACCCTGCCGCCTTCCAACCATCCCGGTTGTGCCGGTCCAGCAGAGTGGGCGCCGAGAGCAGGCGGAAATTCCGGAATGTATGTTCATGGCTGATGAATTCACCGCCAGGTCCTACCGACCGGATCACTTCCATCGCCATTTTCTCATCATTTACCGGTATTCCTTTTACACAATGAAGGATCATCTTCACCATTTCATTCTGCATCACCAGTTGAGCGTAGTCCCAGGTCAAGCCGCCTTCCAGCATGCCCAGACCATAAATCATGTTAGCGCCTGCTAACGCTGGTAATAAAGCGGTCAGGGTAAACTCGTGAGCTGCCTGGGCATCGGGTACCTTGCTGTCTGTCTACCCGCCCGCTACCCAACTGGGGATCAGATAAAACTGGGCTATTTTTGCCACCGCCGCACTGAACAGGGCCAGTTCCGGGGAACCTACACAGGCTAGGGTGGTGCGCAAATCCATCATGGCCGTAGAAGAGCCATACACCATGGGATGACCTTTCTTTACCAGTTGGGCTAAAACAAACATACTCAGAACTTCCGCATTATGGGTAACCAGTGTGCCCGCTAAGTGGACACAGGTCGTGCCCCCGGCCAGGCCCATGGGGTTAATTTTCGCCGGTACCCCGCACCGGATGGCCTGGATTAAGGTATCGGTGGAACTCTTGGAATGCACAAGGGGACTTACCGGATCCGTGCTTTGGGAAAAGATGGGTCTTTCCCGAAATTTATCTTCCCCGCCGCATACCAGATAGGCCATCTTGGCCACAGCACGCATATTTTCCGGGCGGTTCATGCCGATATAAGCGTGCTTGGTGCAGTTATTGAAAAAAGATTCGGCAATATGTACTTGCGCCACATCAGGGTCAACCTCTGAAGGGCCTAGAGCCCTTTCAAAAACGATCACGGAATCCATCGCCTCACAAAATCGGGTGACATCATCCACATCCTTTTTTTTGGGTTTGCGCAGTTCATAACTATAGGGGTCAATCATGGTGACCGCTTCCCCAAAATTGACAAATCCTGTTCTATTCCCTTCATTCAACCAGTCATTTTCCGGATTTCGCCCGCAGGCGCGAAAGGTTTTCGGGATCGAGCGCAGAGCGTCTTCAATGAGCCAGGCAGGTATTTTTACGATATGGGTCTTTTTATCAACCTGGCATCCCCCGCCGTCAAAATATTCCACCGCTTCTTCGCTTTCTACCTTCACTCCCACATTCCACAAAACATCTAAGGTTGCCAAATGAATATCGTATAAATCATCCTCGGTAAATAAATTCAGGCCGAGCCCTTCCTTCCGGAATGAACCGGCATGAATCCCTCTTACTGTCAAAAAATCCACCCCCTATTAAGAGATTCATTGACATGAAACGCAAGCTTCTCCTCCAAACATCCAGAAACACCCTAAACTTCTTTCCCCAACATGATCAACCGTACCTTTTCCTCGCCTTCCCCCCTTTAACCTTCGTCTCTGGCGGGATGCTGCCCCATCCCATCCTGGTTGACACTTTTCATAACATTTCCACTCTTATGAACAGTACAGCAATTTTTGTGCCAAGGTAAAATAAGCGGATGCATAAATCTGGAAAAATCAAAAAACAGGTATTGCATGGTAATTTATGGTTGCCTATATTTTTATGACCATTATTATCTATTCAAATTACATCAATAAATGAGGAAAAAATTGAGTCATAAATGACTTTTATTAGTTAAATTTAACTTAATATGGATATATAAAAAAGCCCTGGCGGGCTTTTTCGGGATCCGGGTACCGGTTAACCGGGAACCGGGTAAACCAATTAAATAATATTACCTTACTTGCCGATACCCATCTGGTTCCAAAAACTTATACAGAGTAAAGAAAAGAGGCTTTCGCCTCTTTTACATAATATCAACACTGGCTTTTTTTCCTTCTTTTGTGGCAACCGCCTTCACTACCGTGCGGATTGCCTTGGCAATTCTTCCTTGTTTGCCAATCACCTTGCCCATGTCTTCGGGAGCCACCCGCAACTCCAATACAGTAAGTTTGTCTTTTTCCTCAACCTTTACGGAAACTGCATCGGGATTCTCAACAAGGGCTTTCGCTAAATATTCCACAAGATCCCTCATATTTATCTTATTCCCCCAGTTTCATGGTTAGGACTTATTATTGTTCCGCAAATTTTTTCATCACGCCCGCTTTTTTGAACAGCGCTTTCACCGTATCCGAAGGGGCCGCACCGTCGCTAAGCCATTTGAGGGCCTTTTCTTCGTTAATACTAATTTCTGCCGGCTGCTTGGTAGGATTATAAAATCCGATTTCTTCAATAAAGCGGCCGTCTCTGGGCGAGCGGGAATCTGCCACTACCACCCGGTAAAAAGGAGCTTTTTTCGCACCCATTCTTTTCAGTCTGATTTTAGTTGCCAAATGAATTTCACCTCCTTGCTAAAATGTAGTAAAAACACGGGAACCGGGTTTCTGGTACCGGTTACCGGCAAAAAAATCGGTTTTCAGGTTCTAGTTAAAGAAGGGCATCTTAAAGGGCAATTTACCCTTCTTCCCTTTCTTCATCATGGCACTGCCGCCGAACTGCTTGAGCATTTTTTTGGTTTCCAGGAACTGTTTTAATAATTTGTTGATATCCTGAACCCTGGTGCCGCTGCCTGTGGCAATTCTTTGCTTCCTGCTGCCGTTGATGATTTCCGGGTGTCTCCGTTCCTGGGGCGTCATGGATTGGATCATGGCCTCCATGCGCACAAATTCCTTTTCATCCACCTGAAGGTCTTTTAATTTTTTGTTTCCGCCCATGCCGGGGATCATGCCGAGCAAGTCCTGAAAAGAACCCATCTTTTTAAACTGCTGCAATTGATCCAAAAAGTCCTCCAAAGTGAATTCCGCCTTGCGCAATTTTTCTTCCATCTCTTTGGCTTTTTGGGTATCAAAATTCGCCTGGGCCTTTTCAATTAAGGTCAAGACATCCCCCATCCCTAAAATACGGGATGCCATGCGGTCCGGATAAAAGGGCTCTAAAGCATCCAGCTTTTCTCCCATGCCCGCAAATTTGATGGGCCGGCCGGTTACCGACTTTACGGAAAGAGCAGCGCCGCCCCGGGTATCCCCGTCCAATTTGGTAAGAATCACCCCGTCAATGCCTAATTCATGATTAAAGGCTTCCGCCACATTGACCGCATCCTGCCCGGTCATGGCGTCTACCACCAGCAATATTTCATGAGGTTTGACGGTAGCCTTAATGTTTTTCAGTTCACCCATCAATTCTTCATTAATATGAAGGCGTCCGGCCGTATCAATAATCACCATATCATAGCCCCGCGCCACGGCATGGTCCAAAGCCTGACGGGCAATCTCCACCGGGCTGACCTGGGTACCCAGGCTAAAAACGGGGATGCCCAACTGTTCGCCCAAAACCTGGAGCTGTTTGACCGCGGCAGGACGGTAAATATCACCCGCCACCAAAAGAGGCTGCCGCCCTTGCTTCTTCAAGTAATTGGCCAGCTTGCCCCCGCTGGTGGTCTTACCCGCGCCCTGCAGGCCCACCAGCATCAGCACCGTAGGCGGCTTGGAGGAAACGACAATTTTGGACTGGCTGCTGCCCATCAAAGCGGTCAGTTCTTCATGGACAATTTTGATCACTTGCTGACCTGGGGTCAAGCTTTCCAATACTTCCTGACCAACAGCCCGCTCTTTTACCTTACCGATAAACTCTTTTACCACTTTAAAACTGACATCCGCTTCCAGCAGGGCCACCCGCACCTCACGCATGGCTTCCCCCACATCGGCTTCGGTCAGTTTTCCCTTATTCTTCAGTTTTTTAAAGGTCTCCTGCAGCTTTTCCGCTAGAGAACTAAATACCGCCATCTTCCAACCTACTTTCTTTCCAGGTCCTTCAGTTCCTGGATGATTTCAGATATCTTCTCCAAATAATTCAGATTTGCTGTTTGTTGGGCCAGGGCAGTCAATTCGCCGATACAGGCAATGCGCTGCTGCTGCTCTTTGAATTTCGCCACCAAACCCAGCTTGGCTTCATAGTCTTCCAAAATTTTTTCCGTTCTTTTTAACAGGTCATACACTGCCTGGCGGCTAATGCCGTATTCCTGGGCAATCTCGGACAAGGAAAGGTCATCCCCATAAAACAACTCCATGATTTCCTGCTGTTTCACGGTAAGCAGTTTGCCATAAAAATCATAGAGCATTGCCATGCGGGCCAATTTCTCAATCAAGACCATCCACCCGCCTGTTAAGTATTTTTACTTTACGTATTGTATATGATTAGTATGATTTTGTCAAGACAAAATCATACTGTGGAAATTCAGGGACGGTTCTTGAATTGAATTTTACCAGACGGCCTTGGTTTTTTTCCATCTTCTCGATGCGCTAAACTAACCTACCGCTTTTACCAGCCGTTTCGCGCACTTTTCCGCTTCATAGAGAATTCGCTCTTCATCCAGGGTAAGGACCTGCCGGTTTTCCATAATGACTCTGCCGTCAACAATCACGGTTTTTACATCGGCGGACTGGGCGGAATATACCAGGTGAGCCGCCACATCATGCATAGGATACAGATGGGGTTTGTGGAAATCAATTAAAATGATATCCGCCTTTTTCCCCACGCTAATTTGGCCTATGTCTCCGTCCATTTTTAAAGCTTCCGCCCCATTTCTCGTAGCCATCTCCAAAGCCTGATAGGCCGGGATGGTGGTAGGATCCATCGTTGATACTTTGTGCAGAAGGCTGGCGGAGCGCATTTCTTCCATCATATCTAAATTATTGTTGCTGGAGGCGCCGTCCGTCCCCAATGCTACCGGAATCCCTTTTTTCAGCATCTCCGGCACAGGGGCAATCCCGCTGGCCAGCTTCATATTGCTTTGGGGATTATGGGCCACCCCTACTTTTTTTGCTGCCAGGATTTCTATTTCCTGGGTATTGACGTGCACCAAATGGGCTCCTAAAACAGGGTACTCAAAAAGCCCGATATTATTCATAAGCTGGACCGGCCGTGTCCCGTAAGCTTTTTCTATTTCACCGATTTCAGCAAGTGTTTCGGCCAAGTGAATATGGATTCCTACCTCTAGTTCTTCCGCATATTTCATTACCTTTTTCAGATACTCCGGTGGGCAGGTGTAGGGAGCATGGGGCCCCAACATGGCGGTAATCCGCTCCCCTGCTTTGCCGTGCCAATTTTTGATAAACTGCACCGACTCTTGTAAAGCCCTTTCTCCATTCGGGGCAACTCCGATCATTCCTCTGGACAAAACGGCCCGGATTCCGCTTTCATCAACGGCCCTGGCTACATCATCCATAAAGTCATACATGTCGGCAAAGACGGTGGTACCCGATTTAATCATTTCCAATATGCACAGCATGGTGCCCCAATAAATATCCGGTCCGGTCAGTATTGCTTCGATGGGCCAGATTTTGGTATTCAGCCATTCCATTAAAGGAAGGTCGTCGGCATAGCTTCGGAACAGGGTCATGGCCGCATGGGTATGGGTATTGACAAACCCCGGCAGGGCGACACAACCTGAAGCATCAATAATCCGGTCAAAATCACCGTCTTCAGAAATGTTTCCCACACCACTGATTCTTCCGTTATAAATAGCAATATTTCCGGGCAGACAATAGTCGCCTGTTTCACCGTGGCGCTTGGTCATGGGCATGATCATGGCATCTTTGATTAGGATCTTCACCAAAAAAACACCTCCATCAAATTTTTGCCTCCATGCTACTCAGCATATCGGCATCCGGGTACCGGTTTCCGAGAAACCAAATTTCCCTTCATTCGGTTTACCGTTTTTGTCCATAATATTTCAAAAAGTTTTCCCGCAGCAAATGGGTTTCCTGAGGGCTTAAAATATGGGGGGTACCCAGCATTTTCGCCCCCAAAAATACTTGGGCGCACTTCTCAACCAAAACCGCCACCGTCAAGGCTTCATGAAGGGTCCGTCCGGCGGCAACGACGCCATGGTTCGCCAGGAGAGCAGCATTTCTTTGGTCCAAAGCTTCCACCGCATGCTCGGCTAATTCCCGGGTACCGGGGGGAGCATAACGGGCTACCTGAACAGGCCCGCCAATTAACTGGGCCATTTCCTCCAGAATGGGCGGTATCGGTGACCCGGCAACGGCAAAAGAGCAGGCAAAATTGCTGTGTGTATGTACAATGGCATGAATATCCGGCCTTGCCTTGTAAATTTCCTGATGCATCAACACTTCGCTGGACGGTTTTCTCGTCCCTTCCACAATATCCCCGTCCCGCCCCATGGTCACCAAATCTGCCGGTTTAAGCTCATGGTAGGGCATCCCGCTAGGGGTGACAATAAAATGCCCGGTCTTAGGAACACGGCAGCTGATATTCCCCCATGTCGCCACAACCAGCCTCAAGTCCACCAGTTTTTTTCCTGTATCGATTAATTCTTCTTTCAATTGTCCGGCAGAGTAAATGATCATGAAACAAACCTCCCTTTAAGGTTAGGGGACACGCCTCAATATCAGGCATTCCTTTTTTGCTGAGGAATGTCCCCAATTTATGTCAGGGGACACACCTCGATATCGGGCATTCCTTTTTTGCTGAGGAATGTCCCCAATTTATGTCAGGGGACACACCTCTATATGAGGTATTTCTATCCTGCCGAGGAATGTTCCCAATTTATACAAGAGGTAAGAGGCAAGAAGCAAGATGCTTGACCTTCTTTCCTGGTTCCAGCTTCCCTTTCTTGCCTCTGGCTTCTGGTATCTTGTTTTTTAGTTTTCGGTCCCAACAACTTCACGGACGGCATGCGCATCAGGCCGGTGGATGACCCCTTTTTCTGTAATAATGGCAGTAATCAGCTGATGGGGTGTGACGTCGAAGGCAGGATTGAACACAGGGACATCCACCGGAGCAGTGAGATGTCCAAAAACTTCCCGAACTTCTTTCCCATCCCGTTCTTCGATCGGTATTTCATCTCCGGAGCAGAGGGTGAAATCAAAGGTACTCAGGGGGGCGGCCACGTAAAAAGGAATCTGGTGTTCTTTGGCCAAAACAGCCAAACTGTATGTACCTATTTTATTGGCCACATCCCCATGGGCCGTGACCCGGTCCGCCCCGACGATAATCAGGTCGATGAGTCCCTTTTTCATAACATACCCGGCCATGTTATCCGTGATCAGAGTCACGGGAATCTTTTCCTGCATCAGCTCAAAGGCGGTGAGCCGTGCTCCTTGGAGAAGAGGTCTGGTTTCATCGGCAAAGACCTGAATCTTCTTTCCCTCTTCCCGGGCGGCCCGGATCACTCCTAATGCCGTGCCGTAACCCCCGGTGGCAAATGCTCCGGCATTACAGTGGGTAAGAACCGTTGCTCCCGGAGGAACCAGCTGGGCACCGAATTGGCCGATTTTTTTATTAATCAGGATGTCCTCTTGGAAGATTGCATGGGCTTCTTTCAGGATTCTTTCAAAAAGATCCTCGCAAGTGATCTCCTGCCGAATAATCTGTTTGATCCGGTCCAAAGCCCAAAAAAGATTTACCGCGGTAGGCCGGGATGCGGCCAGGGCTTCGGCGGCCCGGGATAACTCCTCCCGGCATTTATTTAAATCATCCCGGCAGCAGTCCAAGGCGGCTAAAGCCATCCCATAGGCTGCTGCAGCGCCGATGGCAGGGGCGCCCCGGACAACCAGTTTTTTGATAGCGCAAATCACATCATGATAGGTTTGGCAGGAAAAATAGCAAATTTCCAGAGGAAGCTTGGTCTGATCAAGCAATACCAGTTTATTGTCTTCCCAGCGCATGGTTTCCAGCATCATTTTCACCCTTTATCTTACTCAGATTGAAGCAAGTTCTTAACCTGGTAAGTGCTTTTCTTACCGAGTTAGTCAGATTTACAGCTTACCTTCCGCATACCCGCATTTACAATCCCGTGCTTCAGGTAAGATTTCTACCGTGTTCATGAGGAGGGTGGAAAGGTTTTTGCCGTTGGCAGCCATCACGTCCAATACCTCTTGATGGGACAATTCCGTGGGGGAAATGCCTGCGGCAAAGTTTGTCACCATGGCAATGGTGGCATAACAGATCCCCGCTTCCCGGGCGAGCACTACTTCAGGAACACTGGTCATGCCTACCAGATCTCCCCCCAAAATATGATACATGCGGATTTCAGCGGGAGTTTCGAAGCGGGGCCCCTCCGTGCACACATAGGTCCCTTTTTCATGAACCGTAAGGTCCAGGGACTGTGCCGCCGTCGCCAATATTTTGCGCAGACTCGGGCAATAAGGATGGGTCATGTCCGTATGGATCACGCCCAACTCTTCCCCGTCAAAAAAGGTACTTAACCGGTTTTTGGTAAAATCCAAAAACTGGTCCGCTAAGACAAAGTTTCCGGGAGCCATCCCTTCGTTCAAAGAGCCTACGGCCGCCGTCGCTAAAATGCGCCGGACGCCGATTTCTTTGAGGGCCCAAATATTGGCCCGGTAATTGACCAGATGGGGTGGTACGGAATGGGTGGCCCCATGCCGCGCGAGAAAGACAATTTCTCTCCCCTTGTAAGTTCCAAAAACCACCTTAGCCTGTCCATAGCGGTTGGACATAATTTCTTCTCTGATCCCGGTTAGAATGTCCGGATTGTATACTCCTGTCCCGCCGATAATACCAATTTCAGGCGCCATCATTTATTCCTCCTGTCCCATAAATAGTGCATTCACAAAGTCTTCCGCGGCAAAATCTTTTAGGTCCTCCAACCCTTCCCCGATACCGATTAATTTAACGGGAATTTTCAGCTCATCCTTGATGCCGATAATCACACCGCCCTTGGCGGTACCGTCCAGCTTGGTCAGGCAAATGCCGGTCACATCGACGACTTCGCCAAAAATCCGGGCTTGGGAAATGGCGTTTTGGCCGGTAGTGGCATCTAAAACCAGCAGAACCTCCAGGTTGGCGTCCGGCAATTCCCGGCGAATGATTTTCCCCACCTTGCGCAGTTCTTCCATTAAATTGGTTTTGTTTTGCAGCCGTCCGGCCGTATCAACAATGAGGACATCTTCCCGCCGGGAGCTTACTGCTTTACAGGCATCAAAAGCTACCGCCCCCGGGTCGGATCCCTCCTGATGCCGGATTACCTCCACACCGACCCGCTCTCCCCAGACCACCAACTGGTCGATTGCTGCCGCCCGAAAGGTATCCCCCGCTGCGATCAGCACCTTTAAGTGCTCCTTCTTCAACCGGTAGGCCAGCTTGCCGATGGTGGTCGTTTTTCCTGCCCCGTTCACGCCGACAACCATGATCACATTGATTTTGCCTTTTTCCATCTGCAAGGTCTGGTTGTCCCCATTTAAAATGCGGCCAATTTCTTCTTTCAAAACATCTTTGAGCTGGGATGCTTCCTTCAGCTTTCTCTCCTTTACCCGGGCTCTCAGCGCCCCCACCAATTTCAGGGAAGTGTTTACCCCCACATCGGCCTGAATCAGCGTTTCCTCCAATTCCTCAAACAAGTCTTCATCGATGGATTTATTAAAGGTTAAAACACCGGATACTTTCTCAACAAAACCCTGCCGGGTCTTGGTAAGGCCTTCTTTTAATTTGTCAAAAAAGCCCATGCTTTCTTCCTCCTCTTTCCTTCTCGTTATCCTCTTCATAGCTGTTTCAAGGCAAGCGTTTGTCCAATTATTCCCATTCGTAAATAAAGGTTAAGGTATTCTCATCCCTTAACCTAAGCATATTTTACCATATGGTTGGCATCGACGACAACGAGAACATGGGAAATAACTTGCTCTCATGCACAGAAAGACCGTCTACCGTAGAGTCGATAAAAACTCAGGGTTTCCCAGCAGATAATGGACATAAAACGGCTCCTACTGTTTTATGAACCAAAAAGCCGTCCCGTCCTGGTAACCGGTACCCGGATCCCGGATCCCGATCATTACTGAATCTCGATGGACTTACACAATGCGGTGTATTCTTGGGCAATGCCAAATTTACGGTTTCGGATCGCGGCTTCCTCATCTGGGTCATCCGCGGTAAAAAAGGCCTGACTGAGCTGTTCATCTTCATCCGCCAGATCAAAAAGCTTCTCATTCACCTCGATCACGGTCGCCCCTTTAATTTTTCCCTGGGGATCATGTCCGATGGCGATAATGGGCCGATTCCAGCTCCCGGGCCCGGCATTGGCATCGCCGATATGCATGACACCGGTGCCGCCCGGATGGGTATGGACAAAGATCGCTTCAAAAGGCACCAAGGAAGAATAAATATCTTTCAAAGATTTCCCTTGAATATCCACGGCACTTGAAGCCATCATGCGGGAAGGGACATAGCCCATCCCTCCCACTACGATATCACCGTCCCCTGTTACATGGCCTTGCTCATCGATGGTGGCAATAACCGCCACCTCACGCCCGGAGCCTGCCTCAATCGATTTTTGCACCAAAGCCTCCGCCAGATTCTTGTCAATAGAACGGACAGACTTGCGGGCAAACTGGATCCCCGGGCCTCTCATAGCGCCTTCGGGTGTCTCCTGCACCGGGATATCCACTAAAGGCACCTCTTCACTGACGTCTAAATATTCCAGACTCAGTTCCGTTCCCTGCTTCAGCACCTCCCGTTCTTCCGCCATGGTAGAAGCGGATAAAGTCTCGATGTCCACCAGCTCCGATTTGGTCGCCAGATCAAAATACTCTGGCTGGGGCGATACCGACCCTACCCCGGTTAATCCTTTTGATTCTTTAACCCCTACACTCAGCACGGGCAGGTTAAAAAAGTCCACGGCGCTGACGTCCGTGATCAACCCGGTTTTTCCCGGCCGGGACATGATAAAAACGGCATTGGACGGTAAAAAAGTGATTCCTTCCAGCAGCGAACGGTTATGCATGGGAACTACCTTATCCAAAAGCATCCGTAAAGGAACCCCGCTTAAACCGCCATTCACCAAGGGAGTAGTACGGCTGATGTATCCCTCCTCATCGATAAAACCAATGCACCCGGCATTTCTTCCCTGACCCAGTTTCAGCGTTCTGTCCACCAGCCTGTCTACGATACTTCGGGCAATGCCCTTAATCTGCAATGCTTTCACCTCCCATCAAATTGATATTATTATTTCCGGTATATGAAAAAAAAATGTCTTGCCCAGGGCCGGGACATTTTTTAATCTCCTTAATCACCAAAAAATGTCCCGGCAAGCCGCTTCTCCAGCCTGTTTTGCCTTCCCCAGTGCGATGTGTAATTTTTTGCTTTATGTTGAATTTCTTTTGGAAATTTTTGTTGTTCGTATTTACGAACAAATCATTTTACTAAATATACTTTCCGATTCCCCAAATTTGTCCATTTTTACGAACATGTTCGTATTTCCGGGCACAAGGTATTTCAAGGGCTTTGTGGAAAACATCACAAAGCAAAAAAAATTACATCAGAATTCGCTGGAAAAATAGCTGGAAATGAAAGACTGAGTGCTGTTATGGGAGGTGTAACTTGTGGAAAATCAGGAGTCATTATGGAGCAAGTGCCAAAAGCAGGGGATCAGCCGGCGGTCGTTTATCAAATCCTGTGCTGCCGTAACTGCGATGCTGGGATTATCTCCTACGATGCTGCCAAAAGTGGTGGCGGCGGCGGAAAAAGCATCTTTACCGGTGGTGGTCTGGCTGCACGGCCACGAGTGTACCGGCTGCGACGAATCATTTATCAGGTCCCAGTCCCCTCTGGCATCCGACGTGGTTTTGAACATGATTGCCCTGGAGTATAGCGATACTTTGGCGGCAGCGGCCGGTGCGCCTTTTGAACATCATTTGAAAGAAGTGAGGGAAAAGTATGCCGGCAAGTATCTCTTAGCGGTGGAAGGCGGAGTACCGATGGCTGAAGGGGGTATTTATTGCATGGTCGGGGGCAGGCCCTTTGCCACCGCCTTGAAGGAAGCGGCCCAAGGGGCAGCAGCCGTCATTGAATACGGCTCTTGCGCTGCCTGGGGCGGCATTCAGGCCGCCAAGCCCAACCCCACCCAATCCCTCTCGGTGAGCGAAGTGATCAGCGGCAAGCCCATCGTCAAAGTGCCCGGCTGTCCCCCGGTTCCGGAGGTGATGACCGGGGTGATTATGCACTACGCCTTATTTGGCGCCCTGCCCCCCCTGGATAGCCAGGGACGGCCCAAGCAGTTTTTCGGCAACCGCATCCATGATACCTGTTACCGCCGCCCCTTCTTCGATTCGGGCATGTTTGCGGAAAAATTTGACGATGCCGGGGCCAAAGCCGGCTGGTGCCTCTATAAAGTAGGGTGCCGGGGACCGGAAACTTACAATTCCTGCGGCAACCTGCGCTGGTGGAACGGGTTATCCTATCCCATCCAATCGGGACACGGCTGTATCGGCTGCAGCAGCAATAATTTCTGGGATATGGATCCTTTCTACGAGCGCTTGCCCAATATCCCCATTCCGGGAACGGTAGCCAACGCGGACAAAGTGGGCGCCGTTGTGGCCGGAGCCGCGGCGGCGGCGGTAGCTGTCCATGGGGCCCTTTCCGTGGTTCAGAAAAACAAGGGGAAAAAGCTGGAACAAACTAACAGTGTAAGGGGGCCGGAAGCATGAAACGCGTAGTAGTTGATCCCGTCACCCGCATCGAAGGCCATTTGCGCGTGGAAGTAAAAGTGGATGAGGCCACCGGCAAGGTGGAAGACGCCCTGTCCAGCGGCACAGCCTGGCGCGGCATCGAACTGATTGTGAAGGATCGTGATCCCCGGGACGTCTGGGCCTATGTCCAGCGCATCTGCGGCGTCTGCACCACGGTGCACGCCCTCGCTTCCCTGCGGGCGGTAGAGGATGCTTTAGGCATTGCCATCCCCAAAAACGCCAATTATATCCGGAATATCATGGCGGCCAGCCAGAATGCCCAGGATCACCTGATTCATTTTTATCACTTGCACGCTCTGGACTGGGTCAGTCCGGTGGAGGCTTTAAAGGCAGATCCTGCGGCTACCGCCGCCCTGCAAAACACGGTGCTGGAAAAATACCGTTTGCCCCTGGCCGGACCCATTGAATTTGCTTCAGACGCTTACCCGAAAGACTTTCCCAAAGCCACGACCCTTTATTTTCAATCCATTCAGGACAAAATAAAGAAGATCGTGGACAGCGGACAGCTGGGTATTTTCGCCGCCCAATGGTGGGACCACCCGGATTACACCCTATTACCTCCGGAAGTGCACCTGATGGCGGTGTCTCATTACCTGAACATGCTGGACCGGCAGCGGGAACTGGTAGCGGCTCATGTGATCTTCGGGGGCAAGAACCCCCATCCCCACTTTATCGTGGGCGGCATGCCCTGCTCCATTTCCCTCAGTGACATGAATGCATCCGTGAACAGCGAACGCCTGGCTGTGGTGGATACTTCCATCAATCTGGCCATCAACCTGGTCAACTATTTCTATTTGCCGGATCTCCTGGCCGTGGGCGACCTTTACGTGAAAAAAGGCTACGTGGACGGCGGCGGTTTAGCGAAAGAAAGGGTTCTCGGTTACGGGGACTTTCCGGATGAGCCCTATAGCGGCATCGCCAACGGGGATTTCCATAAAAAACTGCTCTTGAGATCCAACGGCGTGGTGGAAGATTTCGGCAAAGGTGTGGCTCAGGCCGCATTCTCCCCCCTGGAAGGAAAAGACTATGCGGATCCGGCCATTTTAACGGAAGGGATCGAACACTCCTGGTACAGCTATCCCGAGGCAAACGGGACCATCCACCCCTGGGCGGGAATTACCCAGCCCCAATACACCGGGCCCAAAGAAGGCAGCCCGGAGGCCTGGACCTATCTGGACGAAGCAGGCAAATATTCCTGGCTGAAAACGCCCACCTGGCGGGGGAAAATGGCCGAGGTAGGGCCCCTGGCCCGTTATATCATCGTCTACACCAAGGTGAAAAAGGGTCTCATTCAGCCCACCTGGGCGGAAAAAATGCTGGTGGACCAGGTAGATGCGGTATCTAAGGTGCTGAACCTGCCTCCCCACGTGTGGATGCCTACCACGGTGGGCCGCACTGCTGTCCGGGGACTGGAGGCCCAGCTCTACGCCTACATTAATAAGTACTATTTTGACAAACTGGTGAAAAATATCCGCAATGGAGATACCGCGGTGGCAAACACGGAAAAATGGGAACCTGCCCGCTGGCCCAAAGAAGCCCAGGGCGTAGGTTTGCATGAAGCTCCCCGGGGCGCCTTGGGCCATTGGATTGTGATCAAAGAGGGCAAAGTGGCCAACTATCAGGCCATCGTCCCCACCACCTGGAACGCCTGCCCCCGGGACAGCAAAGCAGGACACGGGGCATACGAGGCCAGCATGATCGACACCAAGGTGAAGATCCCGGAAAAACCCCTGGAAATTTTGAAAGCCATTCGTGCTTTCGATCCCTGTATTGCCTGTGCCACCCATCTCTATAACGGGCAGGGTGAGAAGCTGAGTCTTGTGCACACTGACCCTTATTTCAAGATATAGGAGGGGACGGCTGTGAGCGAGGAACATCTGAAAAAATATTATGTGTATAGCCCTTGGCTGCGCCTGTTTCACTGGACTATGGTGCTCAGCATCGTCGTCTTATTTTTCACCGGTCTCTATATCGGCAACCCCTTTTTCCTGGGCAGCCAGGGCATTGAACCCACTTTTGCCTTCCAGGAAAGGCTGTCTATGGAAACCATCCGCTATATCCATTTTTCCGCCGCCTTTATTCTGGTTGCCGCCTTTATTCTGCGGATTTATGGATTTATCGTCAACAGGGGGGACCGTTTGTTCCCCCGCTTTTGGCAGGCACAATACTGGGCCGGCATGGTGGAAATGGTTTTGCACTATAGTCTAATCAAGCCCCATCACCGCCCCTATTTGAGGAATCCCCTGGCCCGGACTTCCTATGCCTTCGTCTATGTGATGCTGGCCGTGGAAGGCCTGACCGGATTTGCCATGTATTTTATGATCAATCCGGAGCGGTGGGGCGCGAAAATTTTCGGTCCTCTCAACGATATACTGGGGGGTGAATACTATGTGCATCTCATCCACCACTATGTGGCCTGGCTGATCATTATTTTTGCCATCGTGCATATTTACATGTCGATCCGGGCAGATTTTATGGAACAAGAAGGAGAAATTTCCAGTATGTTTTCCGGGGTGAAAATATTGCCCCATGAACCGGCTGACGGCATAGAAATTTCGAAGTGTATTCACTCGGGTAAGGAGTGCAATTATAGAAATGCTTTTTGTACGGGCTGTGGTAATTACAAGGAGGCTTAGCACTTCTCCGGGAGAACCGGGGCCAGGTTGACGGAACACGGTCTGGACAGAGACATAGGCTAAAAACAAATCAGGTGAAAACATGCATGAAATGGCTATTGCGCAAGGAATTTTGGATATTGCACTGGATCACGCCGCCCAGCACCAGGCCCAAAAGGTGCTTACCATCAGCCTGTCCATCGGGCAAATGACGGGGGTGGAGCCGGAAGCTTTGCTGTTCTGCTTCAACGTTCTGGCCGAGGAAACCATTGCCGCGGCAGCAAAACTGGACATCAACATTTTGCCCCTGGTGGGATTTTGCCAAGGCTGCGGGCAGGAATTTGCCGTGGAAGGGTATCGATTTTTCTGCCCTTCCTGCGGGTCGGCCCAAGTGGAAATCATTTCCGGCCGGGAACTTCAAGTAGCGTATTTGGAGGTAGACTAGTGGAAATTCAGGTGAAAACCAATATTCTCAATAAAAACGACCGCATTGCCGCCGAAATCAACGCCTTCCTAACCTCCCGCGGTATTTTCGCCCTGAATCTTTTGGGGTCGCCAGGTTCGGGCAAGACCTCCCTGCTGGAGCAAACGATGAGGAAGGTGCGGGGGGATCTTCGCCTGGCTGTGATCGAAGGTGATCTTTTCACCTCAAAAGACGCGGACCGCATCGCCCGGTTTCAAGTGCCGGTGGTGCAGATTAATACCGGGGGCGGCTGCCATTTGGATGCCAACATGGTCAAAGGGGCCTTGAAGCAGCTGGATTTAACCGGTCTTGACCTGATTATCATGGAGAATGTAGGAAATTTGGTATGCCCTGCCGAATTTAACATCGGTGAAGACCTGAAGGCGACTGTGCTAAGCATTACCGAAGGAGAAGACAAACCCCTGAAATATCCTTTAATTTTTAAACAGTCGGCCCTGGTCCTTTTAAACAAGATGGACCTCTTGCCCTATACCGATTATCAACTGGCCCAGGTGCGGGAGGATATTGCCGGCATTAATCCCCAGGCTGCCCTCGTTACCCTCTCCTGCCGGACCGGCGCAGGACTGGAGGAATGGGTAGCCTGGTTAAAAGCGCGAGTGAGGGAAAAAAAGCAGAACCGGCAAGGGGAAAACCAGGATAGTCACCTTTGATGAAAGGAGAACCTTCATGGGTGGGATGGTTGGGATTCAGCAGGAGCTTTGCCTCAATAACCGCTACGAAAAGCCGGCGTGCCAGCTATGCCGTCTGCACTGCCCCCAGGGATGCATCCATGGGGATCTCCAGATCGATTTGAAACGCTGTGATGATTGTGGCCTGTGCTTATCTGCCTGTCCGGCAGAAGCCATTGGAGGAGCGGCTTATTCCGGGGAATCTTTGGATGCCCTGATGAAAAGTGCCGAATCTCCTTTATTTTTTTCCTGCTGCCGTCAGGACAGCCAAAGCGGCTGGCCTTGCCTGGGCTTTCTCGATGCCCGCCTGCTCCTGGCCTCGGTTTACAGCGGTCCGGAGGAGGACCGGCAGGTAGTCGTGGATGACCGGGCCTGCGCCCGGTGCAAACCGGCAGTAGCCGCTTATGTGCAGGAACTTTTGAGGGATGTGGGTGAAATGCTCCGGGCGGCCGGAAAAACTCCTTTGATTCATGGAGAGGCTGTGGGCACCGTCAAACGGAGGGAAAAACAGGTCTCCCGGCGCAGCTTTTTTACCGGGATGATCGGAGAGGCCCTCCATGTGGTGCGGGAAATAGCCGGAAACAATACCTGTTGTGAAGCGCTGCCCCGCCAGGCCCTCTTTGCCCGCCATGCCGGCCCCTTCTCTCTTTCCGGGCCCATATCGACCAAGTTCTTTTTTGGTATTGCCATCAGTGATGCTTGCCGGGCGTGCGGGCTGTGCACCCGTATCTGCCCCCGTCAGGCCATAACCGTACAGGATCAGGGGCAGATCCTGGAATTTTATCATCTCCCGCAAAACTGTACCGGCTGCGGCGTCTGTGCCGCCCATTGTCCTCAGGGCGCCCTTTCTTTAGGCCCGGCCCCTGCCTTAGCAAAATATCATGTGGCTACGCGGCCGCTGCCCCGGTGCATCCGGTGCGGCAGTCTCTACCAGCCGGTGGGCAAACAAGTGTTATGTTTGGAATGTTTGTGGAAAGAAACCTGCGATTAGTCCTGCAGTGTTGGGATGAAAGGGAGAAATCAGGAATGGAAAAGATCACGGTATTGGGGATTGGGAACATCTTGCTTCAGGATGAAGGTTTTGGCGTGAGAATGATTGAAGAACTGCACCGGTGCTACCGGTTTCCGGACACCGTGCAGGTACTGGACGGGGGAACGCTGGGTCTGGATTTATTGAGCTATCTCACCGGCACCGACAGGCTTCTGGTCGTTGATGCCGTCTCCGGAGGCAGGCCCCCGGGCTCTTTTTACCATTTCACGGGAGACGAAGTAAAAAGCTATTTTCAAGAAAAGGTCTCCTTGCATGAGCTGGGACTGAAAGACGTATTGGCAGCCTTGGAGATATTAGGGGAGCCGGTAAAGGAAGTCGTGATTCTGGGTGTGGAACCGGCATCCCTGGACTTGGGGCTTGATCTGACGCCGGCTGTGGCCGCCATGGTCGATCAGACCATGAGGGTCCTGATCGACCAGCTGGAAAACTGGCAAGTGGAAACAGTGCCCCTTGCTTAAAAATTAAAAGCATGACCTAAATACTCAGGAGTCGGCATGAAAGAAGGGATGACCGGGAAAGATCCTGAATCCTGAACCTGAGTGCTGAAATCTGAATACCGGATTGTGTGGTGACATCTACGTCCATGAGTGGAAATGAAAGGAAAAAGCGCTTAAGCATTCAAATTACCGGGATCGTTCAGGGGGTGGGCTTCCGCCCTTTTGTCTATAACCTGGCCCGGAGATGCAACTTGGGCGGGTGGGTTTTAAACGATTCCGCCGGGGTGCGCATTGAGGCGGAAGGAGACGCCGGGGCCTTAGATACCTTTTTAGCCGGCTTAAAGTCTCAGGCCCCCCCGATGGCAGTGATCCGCGACATTATCGTCACATCCCGGTCATTGCGGGGAGAAACCATTTTTGAGATTAAACAAAGCCAGGCTTCGGCAGGACGGTCCACCCTGGTCTCTCCCGATATCGCCACCTGTCCCGACTGCCAGCGGGAAATCACCGATCCCGGGAACCGGCGCTTCCGCTATGCCTTCACCAATTGCACCAATTGCGGGCCCCGGTATTCCATTATCGCCGACATTCCTTACGACCGCAAAAGTACCACCATGAAGGATTTTCCCATGTGTCCCGCCTGTGAGGCGGAATACCATGATCCCACAGACCGGCGCTTCCACGCCCAGCCCAATGCCTGTCCGGTTTGCGGCCCTTCTTACCGGCTGCTCACCAAACAGGGAGAAGAGATCGAGGGCGATCCTTTACGCGCAGCACGTGACCTGATCGTTCAGGGCGCCATCCTCGCCGTAAAAGGAATCGGCGGCTACCACCTGGCTTGCGACGGGGAAAATGAAAAAGCGGTAGCGGAACTGAGAGGCCGCAAATACCGGGAGGATAAACCTTTTGCCGTGATGTGCGGCAGTTTGGAGACGGTCCGGGGCCAGTGCCTGTTGTCCACAGCGGAAGAGGACCTGCTCACAGGACCGGCCCGGCCCATCGTTTTGCTCACGAAAAGACAGTCCTACAGCCTGGCCGAATCGGTGGCCCCGGGCAATCCTGCCCTGGGGGTGATGCTGCCTTATGCACCGGTGCACTGGCTCTTGTTGCGCCCGGAGGACATTTGGGTGATGACCAGCGGCAACACCAGTGATGAGCCCATTGCCTATCTGGATGAGGACGCCCGAGACAGATTAGCCGGGATTGCCGATTATTTCCTGGTTCATAACCGCCCCATCTATTGCCGGACAGACGATTCGGTGGCGCGGATTTTTCAAAACAAACCCTATCTGGTGCGCCGGAGCCGGGGCATGGCCCCCGCCCCTCTTCGCCTCACCCGGCCCGGTCCCCAGGTATTGGCCTGCGGCGGCGAATTAAAGAATACCTTTTGTTTGACCAAAGGAGACCAGGCTTTTCTCAGCGCCCACATCGGCGACCTGGAAAATATGGCTACCTTCGCTGCCTACCGGGCCGCCATCGAACATTACCAACGCCTTTTTGATGTCCGGCCCGAGTTGGTGGCCTGCGATCTGCACCCGGACTATCTATCCACCAAATATGCGGAAGAGTTAGACCTGCCCCGGATCGCCGTACAACACCACCATGCCCATATTGCCGGTGTTTTAGCCGAGCAGGGCCGGGAAGAAAAGGTGATCGGCCTGGCCTTCGACGGTACCGGCTACGGCACCGACGGTCATTTGTGGGGCGGTGAATTCCTCCTGGCCGATTGCCGGGAGTTCACACGCCTGGCCCAGTGCCGTTACCTGCCCCTGCCCGGGGGAAGCAAGGCCATTCAAGAGCCCTGGCGTCAGGCTGTTTGGGTGCTCTATGAATTGTATGGCATGGACTTTGCCCGCATGGATCTTCCCCTGGTCCGCCTCTTGCCGGAAGGCTGGCCCTTGATGGTTCAGGCCGCGGCCAAAGGAATCAATACACCGCTCACCTCCGGTGCCGGGCGCTTATTCGATATTGCCGCCGCCCTTCTGGGCATCCGGACCCGGATCAATTATGAAGGCCAGGCCGCGGTAGAATTGGAAATGGCTGCTTCCGGCGCCCCCGGCGCCCTCTTGCCTTATACTATTTCACCGGGGAGTGTCTATGAATTGGATTTCCGGCCCACCTTTGCCGCCCTGGTGGAAAGAATGGTGCAGAAGGCACCCCGGGCGGAACTGGCCGCAGCCTTTCATACCACCCTGGCGGTGGCGCTGGCCGATATGGCCGGGCGTTTACGGAAAGAAACGGGCATTGATCAAGTAGCCTTAAGCGGCGGCGTTTTTCAGAATATCACCCTTTTAAGGCAAGTCTGCCGCCTGCTGGAGAAGGACTTTACCTTACTCCTCCACCGCCGGGTGCCGCCCAATGACGGCGGGCTGGCTTTGGGACAGGCGGCGGTGGCAATAGAAAGGAGCAGATAAAGATGTGCTTAGCGATCCCGGCCCAAGTAATCGAAAAAAAGGATCTCATGGCAACGGTAGAAGTAGGGGGTATTACCAGAGAGGTCAGCCTGATGCTGCTGCCGGAGACTCAGGTTGGTGATTTTGTGCTCATGCACGCCGGTTTCGCCATCCAAAGGGTGGAACAGGAAGAAGCAGAACGCACCCTAGAAATCTTCAAGGAGCTGACCGAACGTGCTGAAACATCCCAGTGAAAATATACGCGAGGCTGCGGCGCACTTGATCCGGGAAATTGACCGTCTGGTCACCAAACCAGTCCGGCTCATGGAAGTATGCGGCACCCACACCGTGGCCATTTTCAAAGCAGGGATCCGGCACCTGCTCCCTCCCCAGGTAGAATTGGTCAGCGGGCCCGGATGTCCCGTGTGCGTCACGCCCCACGATTTTCTCGATACCGCCATTGCCTATAGCCGGCGCCCTGACGTGATCCTGACCACCTTCGGAGATATGCTGCGGGTACCCGGGTCATCCTCCAGCCTGAGCGCGGAAAAGGCCGCCGGGGCCGACATCCGGGTTGTTTATTCTCCCCTGGAAAGCCTGGATATTGCCCGGGCCCATCCCGAAAAAAAGGTAATATTCCTGGCCGTAGGGTTCGAAACAACGGCTCCCACAGCGGCGGCCACGGTGCTCACGGCGGAAAAGCTTGGCCTGAACAACTTTTACCTCCTCTCCGCCCATAAACTGGTGCCGCCGGCTTTGCGCGCTTTGCTCACAGACCAGGAGGCAAAGGTGACAGGATTTTTGTTGCCCGGCCATGTCAGCGCCGTGATCGGCATCCCCCCCTATCATTTTTTAGCTGAGGAATATCAGGTGCCGGCAGTGATTGCCGGGTTTGAACCCCTGGATATCCTGCAGGCGGTCTGGATGCTGGCGCAGCAGATTCATAGCGGAAGGGCGGCCGTGGAAAATCAATATACCCGGGTGGTCCCTCCTGAAGGCAACCCCAGGGCCCGCCAGGTGCTGGCCCAGGTTTATGAGACTACTAATGTAGCCTGGCGGGGGCTGGGGGTGATTCCGGGGTCGGGACTGCAGTTAAATCCCCAGTACCGCTCCTTTGATGCTCTGACCCGCTATCCCATTCAGGTGGAAAAAGCCGCAGAGCCCGCGGCCTGCCGGTGCGGAGAGGTGCTGCGGGGACGGGTAAAACCCTCGGACTGCCTGCTCTTTGGCAAGGCCTGCATTCCGGAACACCCGGTAGGATCCTGTATGGTATCTGTGGAAGGAACTTGTGCGGCTTGGTATAAATATGGTACAGGGAGGTGGCAGATATGAAAAGTGACCGCATCCAGCTGGCCCATGGCAGCGGCGGCAAGCTCAGCCACGACCTGGTGCAGGAGATCATCTTGCCCGCCTTCGCCAATGAAGCGCTGTCCGAACTCCATGACGGGGCTAAAATTACCGTTCAAGGCGCGCGGCTGGCCTTTACCACCGATTCCTATGTGGTGAAACCTCTGTTTTTCCCCGGCGGCGATATCGGTAAATTGGCGGTGTGCGGCACCGTGAACGATTTAGCCATGACGGGAGCCCTTCCCCTTTATCTTTCCGCCGGATTTATCATCGAGGAAGGTTTTCTTTTTGCCGATCTCTCCCGGATTGTTCAATCCATGCGGGCCGCAGCGGAGGAAGCGGGAGTTATGATCGTTACCGGTGATACCAAGGTCGTGGAAAAAGGGGCGGTGGACGGGATTTACCTCAACACGGCGGGTATCGGCATGTTGATGGAGGGAACTGATATCTCCCCGACCCGGGTCCGGCCGGGGCAAGATATCCTGCTCAGCGGCTGTATCGGCGATCACGGGGTAGCGGTGATGGCGGGAAGGCACAACATGGTGCTGCCCCACA
Source organism: Candidatus Formimonas warabiya (assembly GCF_002777255.1). Taxonomy (GTDB): domain Bacteria; phylum Bacillota; class Dehalobacteriia; order Dehalobacteriales; family Dehalobacteriaceae; genus Formimonas; species Formimonas warabiya. Next base: position 1,541,963 of record NZ_CP017634.1, read on the forward strand.
CTATTGCCAGCGACTGTGCCCCTTTAAACGGGCTGGTAAAAGAAATGCTCACGGCAGTGCCTCAAATTGCCGTGCTGAGGGATCCCACCCGGGGCGGATTAGCGACCACCCTCAATGAAATTGCCCAGCAGGCCGGCGTAGGCATCCTGGTGGAGGAAACAGCCATTCCCGTTCGCCCGGAGGTAGCCGCCGTCTGTGAGATGATGGGTTTTGATCCCCTTTATCTGGCTAACGAAGGGAAAATGCTCATCTTTATCGATCCCCCATACAGTGCCCGGTTGCTGGAGATTATGCAAGGGCATCCCTATGGTCAAGAAGCCCGGATCATCGGCCGGGTAACCACCGCTCCTGCAGGTCAGGTTGGTCTCAAAACCGTCATCGGGGGCGTGAGACTCCTTGATATGCTGGTCGGGGACCAGCTTCCCCGCATTTGTTAGCAAAAGTAAATTCGAGTAAATTCAGGGACGGTTCTTGAATTGAATTCCATTCAATTCAAGAACCGTCCCTGAATTTACCCCTAGTCTTCGTCTTGTTATATGTTATTCAAACTTCATGGATTGCCAAATCTCTTCCATTTCCTGCTGATGCTTTTGGCTCAGACTGAATTCGGGGCAAAAAATATCTACCACATACAAATTACCGTTTTTGTTTAAAAAGTAGCTTTCTACCCTTACCTTGGTCTGATCAAGCTCTACCACATACTTGTATTGATAAACCTTGGTACCTTTGGCCGTAATTAATTGCTTGTCGGCCTCCTGATTGGTGCCCAGTTTGACCCCTTTCGCAAATTCCTCATCAAAATATTCGATCATAGCCTCTAATTGAACATTCTTTAAGACACTAAGACGCACACTAAGCATCGTCTCATCGCTGCCATAGAAAGCGCTGTCCTGATCGTTGTTATCCTCCAGAGGTGTAAAATAGGCCGGTATCTCCATGGACCATTTATACTGGGCATTCTTCTTGACAATCTTGGAACTTGGTTGTTCGATATCATTGGGGTCCATTAAAGGCCCTACCTTTTTCGAATCAGGCTCTGTGAAGGCAAAGGAATTCAAGGCTCTTTCGAATTTTGCCAATTTTTTGGCGTCCTGATAGGTTTCGGCACTGACATGATAAAACACATTATACTTGTAGTTTTTGCCTATCAGGAAGGCATCGCAGGAGTAAACGGTTTCCCCCGATATATTTTGGGTATAGTAAATCTTTTTACACGGTATCCCCTTGATGGTGCCATTTTCTTCTTTGATAATTTTATAATAATCCGGATTCACATTTTCTTCAAAATCCTGATACATCGCTTTTACCCAATCATCCAGGGTATATCCTGCCGGAAAGGAAAACATATGGACGGAAAATTGACTGTTACTTTCCGAACTGTCGCGGGCAACATCAAAAAAATCAATGGTATTATATTTGCTGTAATACTCATCCTTGGTCCATTCCGGTGCCACGTCCAGGGAAAATTTCAGGTTTTTGTCCTCATATTTTCGGAACCCTTCCTGAGATACGTCCGACAAGTCTTCCAACTGACTTTCTGCCCGGTAGTTCAGGGTAAAAGTATCTAAAATCTCTTTATCGATCCCGTTATTCATGTATTTTTCGTAACTGTCCATATACAGGGATACTTCCAATACCCATTGATCCCCCAGATAGTTTCTCACCTCCCAAACATCTTCATCACCTTTAAAGACGGATTTTGTATAGACGCTGGTGTCCTTTTTCCCTGTGGTCTGGGAAACCAGGGTATAATCACTGTATGTATCCCGGTCGGTTGCCATCAGTGAATCCGCCGTATCATCCGCCCGGTCATAAACGGAGATATAAATGACATAGGTGCCGTCTTGGGACTCAAAGTTGGTATGCCGGCCGTCGAAACTCCGGTCCGAGATTTTAAGCCCTTTGGGAAAATTCATTTGCCATTTGTAATAGCTGTCCCCCACTTGGGATTTCACCGTCTTTTTTAGGATCAGGGAAAAGTCCTTGATGCTTTTATCCCCGGCCATCTCCTTGATCACTTTTACTTCCTGGGTTTTGCTGTTAAAAGTACATTCTGCCCCCAAGCTGTCGGCGATGAACTTAACGGGGAGCATGATGATGGTCCCCTTCATGACCGGGCCTTGGGCGATCGTTATTTCCTGTCCGTTGAGAACAGCCTTTTTCTGATCCACGTATAAAGTAATGGTGGTATCGGCATATTTGATAGTGACACTTTTGCCGGCGTCCTTATACTGAATATCTGCCCCAAAGGCTTCCTTAAAGATGTCCGCAGCAACCATCACATTGCCGTTTTCCATAAAGGTGGCCTGGGTTTTGACATTTTTTCCGTTTACTGATACCGTGTCGCTGCCCAGTTTAAAAGAAAGTTCTATGGTGCTGGATTCTGCACTGACAGAGATCACGGAACAAAATAGGATCAATAGGACCATGATGGGTATCCATAATCTTTTCATCTGAAATATCTCCCCCTTATTTATCACTATTTTTTTCTCCCAATTTCACGTTGAGGGACTGAACGGCGCTGCCCCTTTTGATCTTTAACTGCACGGTATCCCCCGGTAAATATTTTTTCATGGCTTCGTTCAAATCAACAAGGGAATTAACCGGAATATCGTCGACGGCATAAAGGATGTCATTTTCTGCCAGCCCGTTTTTTTGCTCCACACTTGTCACCGTCAGTCCGTTAATGGTGGGAAGTCCCACGGTAGCGGCCCAGTCCTCTTCAAATTCCGCACCGAGACTGGGTCTTCTCACTTTGCCGTATTTGGTGAAATGGTCCAGCACATAGTTGATGGTATCGACAGGGATGGAAAAACCCAGGCCTTCAATGCCAGTACCCGCAAACTTGCTGGAGTTTATGCCGATTATTTCTCCTTTCATATTCACCAGGGGTCCTCCGCTGTTTCCCGGATTAATGGCCGCATCCGTTTGAATCAGGCGATAATCGCTTTCGATGGCCCGGTTGACGCCGCTGATGACCCCCAAAGAGGCAGAATTTCGTAAGGAAAAAGAAACAGGCGTCCCAATGGCGATCACTGTTCTTCCATTGATAATTTCTTCCTGTTTCCCAAATTTCGCTACGGTGAGTCCACTTTTTTCTATTTTCAATAAGGCCAGATCACACTCTTCATCGATACATTTTAGTGTGGCTTCATAACCGGTTCCATCGGCGAGAACGACGACAATTCTCTCCATGTCCTTCACCACATGGGCGTTGGTAAGGATTTCACCGTTGCTTTTAATAATGACACCGGTGCCATGGGCAATTAAATCCTTAAATTTGGCACTATAAGTGGCATCATCCTTTAGCCTGCCAATGACGCCGACCACACTGGGGCTGACATTTTTCAAAATCTCCGGAATCAGGTCGTCCTGATTCATCGTGCTTAAAGAAAGAACAGCTTCTTTTTCATCATAGTATGCTTTCACGCCCAGGGCATCTGTTAAGGTATCCACCGATACGTAAAGCTTTCCATTGATTTCTTGGGCAGGAGACGCCGCTTTGTCCCCATTGACCTCTACATGAATCGGGCCTGCCGCATCAGCGGCCCTTGTTATACCTGCTAATAAAAATACGGTGACCACACCGATCAGGAGCTTCTTCATCCTACGTCACTTCCCCCAAACATAGTGAGAGGCCTATTGTCAGTTCCGAAACGACGCCGGAACCGAGACAGGCCTTGAAATCTAAGGTAATGTTGGATGCAATACCCAACACAAAAATTATATTAAAGAAATGAAACTATTTCAAGCCTCCTGTTCGACTAATATTCGACAAAATTTGCGTCATTGATGCTGCCTTTCGGATGCAGGTTAGGAGTTTAAGCACTGATGCCGGACACATCCGCCAGTTTGACGGAGAGGCTTTTGGAGATGCCGTTTTCCTCCATGGTTACGCCGTATAAAACATCGGCTATTTCCATGGTTCCCTGCCGGTGGGAAACCACAATAAACTGGGTTTTGCCGGAAAACTGATGCAAGTGGGCGGCAAACCTGTCCACATTGGCTTCATCCAAAGCGGCTTCGATTTCATCCAGCACACAGAAGGGGCTGGGCCTGACAATGAGAATGGCAAATAATAAGGCAATTCCTGTCAAGGCTTTTTCCCCCCCGGAGAGCAGGGACAAATGCTGCAGTCTTTTTCCCGGCGGCTGGACTACTATCTCCACGCCGGTCTCCAGTAAATTTCCCGGGTCGGTCAGGCGCAGTTCGGCAAAGCCGCCGCCGAAAAGCTGATTAAAGGTGTGGTTGAATTGGTGGCTCACCGCCCAGAAGGTGTCCTGAAAGCGCTGGGTCATGATACGGTCCATTTCTCCGATCACCTTATATAGGGCCTCCCGGGCTTCGACCAGATCTTTTTGCTGCAGGGATAAAAATTGATAGCGTTCGTTCACCCGGTCATATTCTTCAATCGCATTCAGGTTTACCGTGCCCAGGATGGCGATCTCTTTCTCTATTTCACTGATTCTTAAGGCAACCGCTCTTTTGGAAACGATCTCCTTTTTCTTTAAAAGGGCCTGCTCAAAACTGACTTTAAACTTTTCCGCCAGCTTTTCCAGATGCTTCTCCCATTCCATCTCCCACCTGTTTTTCTTCAATTCCCACTGGTGATATTCTTGCTGCAGGAAAGCTAATTTTTTGGCATTCTCTTTGGCGTCCTTCTCCAAATCCCCCAGGCGCTGGCTTTCTGCCGTGCGGTGATGCTTTTTCCCGTTTAACGCCTGCTCTTTTTCTCCCTTGTCCCGGGAAAGGGTCAAAAGAGTTTTTTTCGTTTCCAGGAGTTCCTGGTCCTTCTGGGCCAATTCCTTCTCTAATGCGTATTTTTCGTGCAGTTTTTTCTCGCCCAAAGCGACCAGAGTGTCTTTTTCCTCCCGCAGCCGGTGCAAGGTCCGTTTCACGGCCGTCTCTTCCTGGGTCAAAGCAGCCAGCTTAACTTTAATCTCCGTCAAGCCGTCATGACCTGTGGTGAGATTTTCTTTCCGGATCTTTAGCTGCTCCTGGAAGGTGGAGATTTCTCTCGCCAGATCCTGATTTTTTCCTTCCGCCTGGTCCAGATGCTCCGTCAGGATCCTTTCTTCCCCGCCCAGTTCCTCTTTTTTGCTCCGGTTTTCCGCGATTTCCATGTGCACAGCGGCCAGGTTTTTGCCGGACAGGTCCAGGGCTTCCGTCAGCTGGGCCAGATCCCGCCTGCCCTGGAACAACTCCTGTTCTAACTCTCTTTCCCGGGCCATATTTTTCTCCCGGTCATTTTTCATCCCAGCCATTTGCCCGCGGCAATCTGCCAGCAGCCTCTCGGTTTCTTTTGCACCGGCTTCCATCTTTGCGAGGGTCTTCTTTAATGTTTCTATTTCTCCCATGCGGGAGAGAAGATTACCGGCTTTTTTCTGCTGGCTGCCTCCGGTTAAAGATCCCCCCGGGTTAATCACATCTCCCTCCCAGGTGACAATCTTCGCCTGGTACCTGACGGCCCGGGCGGCTTGCAGCGCCACATCCATATTTTTGACAACAATGATCCGTTTTAAAAGGTAATCCACGGCGGGGCGCACCTTGGCCTCACAGGACACCAAGTCCGAAGCAAAGCCTGTAAATCCCGGGATTTCCTGAACCTTCTGGGCCAAATCCTTATGATCCGGCCGGGAGATGGTGTTTAAGGGTAAAAAAGTGGCCCGTCCTCCCTTGGTTTTTTTTAAAAATTCGATGGCTTCCTTTGCCCCCAAATCCGTATCGGTGACAATATCCTGCAGGCCGCCCCCAAAGGCGGTTTCTACGGCCAGCCGATAGGGTTCCGGTACTTTCACCAGCTCGGCAATCACCCCGAGAACTTCTTTGGTAGCAGGATGCTTTCTTTTCGCAGCCATTAATACGGCTTTTACGCCCGGATAATACCCTTCGTAATCATTCTGCATTTCTGTTAAAAGGTTAAGCCGTGCTTTTGAGGACTGGATGCTTTCCCGTTCCCGGTTGTTCCGCTGCACCAAATCCTGTTCGGTACCTTCCAGGCCGATTATTTGCTCGTTCAAGGCCAGGATTTCTTCCTGAATGGCTTTGATCTCTTTCTCCCGTTCCCGGTTGTGCGCCTCCGTGCTTTGTTTCCGGTCCCCATTCAGCTTGATAAATTCCTCCAGCTCTTTTTCCTGACCGGTTAGCTTGGCCCAAATATTGTCCAAGGTAAGGCCGTGCTGGGCACAATTATTGATTTTATTCCGCACATCAGCGATCTCTTGCATCAGGTCAAAAGCGCTGTTTTTCCGTGCTTCAATTTTTCTTTCCAAGTTCTCAATGCTTTCCGCTTCTTCTTTTTGATTGTCTTCCCGGGCGGCCAATAAGTCCTTGAGATCTTTGATCCTGGTCTCCAGATCCAGATGATTCTGTGTCTCCCTTCCCATCATCTGATCCAGGGCAGAAAATTTCTCTTCTACTTCTTGATGCTCCTCCGCCAGCTTCCCAATCTGTCCGCTCAGGGCATCCTGCCGGGCCAGAGAAAGCTTCACTTCGGCTTCGGTCTGCTCCGCCTGTCCAAACAATTGGTAAAGTTCCTGCTGCATTTGATTGATTTCTTCATCCCATTCCTGAATCTGAAAACGCAGCTCTTCAACGGATGAGTCAAGTTTGGCATTTCCTGCTTCCAGTTGGAACATCTCCAACTTTTTTTGATCCACCGATTCCCGGGCCTCGTTCAATTTTTCCTGAACCTCTTCCATGACGTGGACAACTAAATTGATTTCCAGTTCATCCCCTTCCGCCTTCAGCTTTTTGTAGCTCTTGGCTTGTTCCGCCTGCTCTTTTAAAGGGTCCAACTGGGAAGACAACTCAAAAATGATATCCTGAATCCGGTCCAGGCTTTGTTCCGTTTCCTGAAGCTTTCGGGCCGCTTCCTTTTTCCGGTTCCGGTACTTGACAATTCCGGCGGTCTCTTCGATGATGCTTCTCCGCTCTTCCGACTTGGCGTTCAGAATCTCATCAACTTTCCCCTGGGGAATGATGGAAAAACCGTCGCTGCCCATCCCCGTATCGGCAAAAAGATTTTGCACGTCTTTTAAACGGCAGGTGGAATTATTAATGAGGTACTCACCTTCCCCGGACCGGTAAGTTCTTCTGGTCACGGTCACTTCATTGTAATCCAAAGGCAACAGGCCGTCGGAGTTGTCCAAGGTAAGAGAAACCTCTGCCATGCCTAAGGGCTTGCGTTTCTTGGTGCCGGCAAAAATGATGTCTTCCATTTTGCTTCCCCTCAGCACTCTGGCACTTTGTTCGCCCAATACCCAGCGAATGGCATCCGCAATATTGGATTTCCCGCTGCCGTTGGGTCCCACAATCACGGAAACCCCGGGGCCAAATTCCAATTTCGTCCTATCGGTAAAGGATTTAAAACCGTGAAGTTCGATGGTCTTTAGGTACATGACTGCCTCCAATGGAATGGTGTGGGATTCTTCGGGAACCGGAATCCGGTTTCCGGGAAGGAAACCGGTTGAACAAACCGATGAGCAAATCGTTCCCTCGTCTTTGCGTAATTTTATCGCCTGTTCACAAAAAAAGGTTAAGGTATTTTTTATCCCTTAACCTAAGTATATTTTAACATAATACAGAAATTATTGGCAATGAAAACTGTAGATTGTTACCAGCATAACATCCTCAAAGTGTTGATGTGTAACAGCTTGTCATAATCTGGGAAATATTGTCTTTTTAACAACTCAGTCTTCACTCCATCTTAAGGCCACGTGCAAGCAAATCTTCTTTTACCTTGTGTGCAATGGCCTGCCACTCCGGTGAGGGTGTCAGTGTCTCGATGTCAAAGCATTCTCTGAAGCTTTTTCCTTTCGGCTGATTGCGAATATTATCTTCATATTTGCTCAATAAATACAACACGATCTCATTTGATTTTGCCAGAGTCAAGCCGCCGCAAGCCTTGAATGCATCGGCACAGAACCAGTGCTCCAACGGAGTAATATAATTTTTATAACTCCCCCCGGCTGAACGCGGCCCGGTTGTCATACTGATCCCTGACACAGCTTGTGTGATGAGACCGGCTGTTGTGGCGTAAAGTATTTCTTCTGTGCATGGACCTGCTGTTTGGTTGATAATTTTATCCAGCATCCCGTGGGTATTATGGCTCATCGCCTGCAATGCGATACTTTGAGCCCACAGAGCATGTCGGCCCACAGCGGAATTTATCCTAACATCGTAAAGTGAACAATTGGAAATATCCGCTTGATTGATCGTAAACTGCATTAAATCAGAAGCAATATTGGCAACAGCTGCGCCCTCAGCCGAACCGCTATATCCCCCAATCATGGAGGGGCAGCCGGAACGGACATAACCATTGTAGCCGATGGCAACGACTACTTTATTAAAATTAGAATAATTGGTCTTTAATTCTGCCGGTTGCAGGCAAACCGCAATAGAACGGTTAGATGGCTTTGTTTGGCCGGGAAACCCTCCTAAGATTCCGAATTCAGTGGTTGAAGAGGAGACCGGACAATTGGGCATACCGGAACGTCCCGCTTTCCATAAAGCTTCCGCGCGCAGTTGGTTTTCCCTCAAACCGGCCAAGGTCTCAAAGGGAGTTCCCGCATATACCGGCGCTCCAAATACGGTGTCAATAGACGGCCCCTGGAGAAGGTTCACATTATGGTTGCGAATCATCCCTTCCACAAATTTTACGTAAAGGTCTTCATCGATAGCGATTGATAGAGAACCACAAAACAAGGGCGGATCACTATCTTCCGGCTTACGGGCTTTTAGCGTGACCCGGTCCTGCCCTTCTCCCAATTCCAGAGCAGCCGGGGCATTTTTCAGGGCAGTTAGAATCTCTTCCCTGCTCACCATAATCGCTGTTTCGGTATCGGTACAAAGGACACCAATGGTACTGGCCAGGTCCAGGCCTGCTTGGAAAAACTGGTCAGCCAAAGCAAGATCCTGATTGATAGGAGTCTCGGAGTTAAATCGTTTTTCCAGATCGTACTTCTTAAGTATCGCCCGTACATTCTGCGGGATTACTTTTTGTTCCCACTCTTTTGCTGTGTAATTAGGACCATTTTTAGTACGTTTTAATATCTCAGTTAAATAAACGAGTGATGCCATCGTTCAAAACTCCTTTCATTTATTATTCCGCTACCCTGGGAGCACAACTGCCGGGCGTGCTGCCGGAAGCAATTAATTCTTTGCAAAGCTTTACACAACTCACTGCGGTTCGGCCATAACCATCTGCCCCGATTTCCGCGGCCCATTCTGCCGTAACAGGACCACCGCCCACAATCACATAGTATTTGCCGCGCAATTTCTTGGTCTTTAGATACTCAATCAAATCCTTTTGATAATATGCCGAGGTGGACATTAATGCGGACATGGCAATAACTTGAGCCCCTAACTCCTCAGCTTCCTCAACGAACCGATTCACTTTCACATCAACACCAAGGTCTTTCACTTTAAACCCGTTTAATTGGAGTTGGTTAATGCTTAGGTTTTTGCCAATATCATGCAAGTCTCCCGCTACCGTTCCAAATACCACTTTGCCCGCCATTTCCTGGCTGATGCTGCCGGTATCGGGCATAACCAAAGAGGTTAGGGCCTGCATCGCATCTGCCGAGGCAATCAAGTCGGGCAAAAACAGCTCAAGTTCTTCAAACTTTTGGCCCACAATCTCTAATCCTGCACCTCCGCCCTTTTGAACGATGTCGGCGGGTGCAATACCCAGGTCCAAACAGGTTTGACCCAAGCTTTTTACAGCTTCAATATCTCCGTCCACAATGGCCTGAGCTACTTTTTCCAACATTTGTTCATTGCCCATATTATCCTCTCCTTTTCTTTTTACCTGAACATTTTTAAATAGCGGCGACAACGGAAGTCTTTTCCTGCTAACATATCGCTCGCATAAGCCATTTCCATCATTTCTTGATCCAGCGGGTCAATAATGGCCCCATCCAGACCAGCTGCAGTCAACATTGCCAAAAACGAGCGGTTAATCAATTTCCGTTTCGGCAGACCAAACCCCACATTACTTAATCCACATACAATCTTGGCAAAGGGCACTTTTGCTTTTAGCCCTTGGACGGTATGGAAAACTGTCATTGCTGCTTGCTGATTAACGGCGACTGCATTAACCAGCGGGTCCAAGTAAATATTTTCTTCCGGTATCCCAATATGCCGAAGTCGCTCCGCTAGTTCTATACCGGCGGAGATGCGCTCCTCCGCACGATCAGGAATTTTTTCTCCTGTTTGGCATAGACCAATGACAGAACTCCCAAATTTTAAAGCCAATCTGGAAACATCCTCGAACCGGGTGCCTTCCATGCTAATAGAATTAATGAGGGCAGGTTTTTGGGCAAGTTGAAGAGCCGTAGCAAGAGCATCCGCATTCGTCGTATCGACACAGAGAGGTTTGTCTGTCACTTCTTGTACTAATTCTACCAGCCAGCTCATCATTTCTGTTTCCGTACTAATGAATGTGCCGGCATTAATGTCGATAAAGTCTGCCCCAGATTCTACCTGTAATCTAACCAGCTCTTGTAAGGCAAGGTGATCCTTTGCGGCCATCAGTTCCCGTGTTTTCGGTATACTGCTGTTGAGTTTTTCCCCAATCACAATCACGTTTATCACCTCTTTTCTTTTTCATTTGGCATTGCTCATATATTCGTGTTTTTTATTTCACCGGCCTTCGACAACATTGCCAACAAAAAACACCCCAATCAATTAAAGTTTTGCGTGTTTGCACAAAAAGGCCCCTTTAAGCTCCACTTATGGAAAAGGGGCCGGAGCTTCGATCCCTACCAAGCGCTGCGATAAAAGCAGGCGCACAAAAAAAGGTGAAACGAAAATCTAAGTTCCGTTACACCTCTTTTTGCCGGAGATTTATATTTTGAAGCAAGTTCTTAATTCAGATGGAGATTCTTTTACTCCATCTGAATTTTAGAACTGCAAATGCATGACTTAATTGGCGTTGGACTCCCGCCTAAAAGAGGCGGGAGACTTACGCCAAGTTAGTCAGGTTAAAAAGTAATAATACGATATATGACGAATTTCTGATATCTACCTGATTAGAAGTTATTACCATCCATTGATGGCTTAAGCAATAAAATGGCTTCCTGCGCCGGAATTACTATCTGCTTTCCTATCATTTTCATTTAAATTCAGGAATATATTTAACAACACTGCGACGATAGTTCCGGAAACAATTCCGCTGCCAATGAAAGTTTTGAATAAAGCAGGCATTTGATCAAAAATTCCGGTAACAACAGATATACCGAGTCCTACACCAATTGAAGTAGCTGCAATCAACAGATTATTATTATTTGTTAAATCCGCTTGTGTCAGCATTTTAATACCGGAAACTCCCACCATACCGAACATCACGATCATGGCACCGCCAAGTACAGCCGCCGGTATAATGGTTGCCAATGCCGCAAACTTAGGCAAAATCCCTAATAAAAACAGGATAATTCCTGAAACAACTGTAACCCAGCGGGTTGTAACTTTAGTTAATGCGACAAGGCCCATATTCTGGGAGTAAGTGGTATAAGGAAATGAGTTTAAAATACCGCCTAATATTGTGGCAATGCCTTCTGCCCGAATACCCTTGACAATATCTTGATCCAATATTTCTTTATCACATATTTTGCCGATGCCTAAAAAAACTCCCGTAGACTCGATCATGGTTACGATCGCAACCAAGCACATGGTTATCGTTCCGCTAACCGTTATTTTGGGCATGCCGAAGTTTAATGGCTGCACGATGCTCACCCAGTTCGCATCTGCGACTACCTTAAAATCAACCATACCTAAAAGTCCTGCTACAATAGTACCCAATATGATCCCAATCAACACAGAAATAGCCTGGAAAAAACCTCTGAAAAATTTATTTACGGCCATAATAATACACATTACCAATAAAGCCAGACATAAATTTACAGGAGCTCCAAAAGTCGGGCTGCCAACTCCTCCTGCCACATTTTGCATGCCTATGGGTATCAATGAAAAGCCGATAATTGTTACAATTGAACCGGTAACAACCTGGGGGAAAAACCTTAATAATTTACCATATAGCGGGGCAAAAAGGATCATAAAAAGGCCTGAAATAATAATTGAACCCCAAATACCCAAGATACCGGATTCACTGCCGATTGCGATCAATGGCCCTACCGCTGTAAATGTCACACCAAGTACAACAGGTAATTTGATGCCTGCAAAGTTTCCGATCCCGTAAGATTGAATAAATGTCGCGATACCACATGTAAATAAATCAGCAGCGATTAATAAGGCTAATTGTGTCTGCGTTAATCCTAATGCTCCGGCAATAATGATTGGTATTGTAACTGCCCCGGCATACATTGCAAGAACATGCTGCAACCCTAATACTGATAGCTGACCAATAGGCAACATTTCATTTACTTTTTCGGTATTAGTTCCCACATCAGACATTTATTTCCCTCCCCGAAATAATGTTACATGCCATCCCCTTCACGCATCCGTAATCAGAAATTTGAATTTGTTTGAAGTTCATCACTCCACCTCCGGTATTTGTATTAGCTCTTGATCAAGATGCCATATTTATTCGGGAAAATTCACCTACTACCTTTACCAACCCGAACAAAATAAATTAGAAAATATCTATTATTTTTGTGAATATATGCAATTTATCTTTATATGTAAAAAGATAAAAATTTAACGTTTTTCCTGCCTGATATCGATGGATTAGCTAACTCCATCGCTACATGCAGGTTTAACCGGCTTCCTGTGCAAACTTTTCTTAGGCCGATAAAACGTGTCTTTTAACGGCAGAGTGCACCGCCTTGTTCCATCTAATTTGTAGTAGGCGGAGGCAACTGCGGGAGCAGTGGGTATGGTGCAAATTTCACCGATTCCTTTAGCCCCATATGCCAGCGGTGATTTATTTTTTTCCACAAGAATACATTCTACTTCCGGCATATCTAGGGATCTGAATAAGCCAAGGGTTCCGAACTTCGCGGTAGGTACAGCATCTTTTAACGGGAAGTCTTCTCTCAAGGCATAACCCAATCCCATCGCAACGCCTCCTTCAATTTGCCCCTCCACATTTACCGGATTTATGGCCTTCCCGATATCATGGGCGGCAATTACTTTTTCTACTTTACCCTTCTGGTCCAGAACGACTACTTGGGTGGCATAACTATACGCCACATGGTTCACGGGATGCTCTTTTTCAGAACCCAGGGGATCAGTCACTCCCACGAATTCGCCATAGAATTCCTGTCCTTCCAATTGTGCTAAAGGAACTCTTTTAAGGCTTTCTGCCAAATACAAGGAAGCTTGTCTTACTGCTTCCCCGGTAAACAGCGTCTGCCGGGATCCGGTCGTAGCACCGGAATCTGGCGCTAATACCGTATTGGGCGGAGCAACCTCTACCGTTTCTTTATCCAGCCCCGTTGTTTCACACACGATTTGAGTAAGAATCGTGGCAATCCCTTGACCGATACAGGTGGCAGCACTTTGTAGCTGCACTTTACCATTTACAATGATCAATTTAGCACGTCCGGTATCAGGAACCCCCACTCCCAGGCCGGCATTTTTGATTGCACAGGCGATTCCCGTATACGGACTAGACTCATAGGCATCACGCACTGCTAAAAGGGTTTCTTTAATCGCTGTGCTGTCATCAGCGATTTGTCCTACCGGCAACGAATCTCCAGGATTTAAGGCATTTTTGTACCTAATTTCCCAAGGGGATAAACCTACCCGTTCTGCCAGTATATCCAGGTTTGATTCGCCGGCAAAGGCGGACTGGGCTACCCCAAATCCTCTAAACGCTCCGGCCGGCGGATTATTGGTATATACCCCCAAACCCGTTAATTCTATATGAGGAATGCGATAGGGACCGCATGCATGGGTACATGCCCTTTCTAAGACAGGGCCGCCTAAAGAAGCATAGGCACCGGTGTCAGCCAGGATTTTGGCGACCATCGCGGTTAGGTTTCCCTCTTCGTCACAGGCAGTGGTTACTTCAATTTCCATCGCATGACGCTTAGGATGCACGAAAAGGCTTTCCCGTCGCGAAAGAGTTAATTTGACCGGTTTTTGAGCAGCACAAGCTAAAAGTGCCGCATGATGCTGAACGCTGAGGTCTTCTTTTCCTCCAAAAGCTCCTCCCACATACTTACAAATAACTTTCACTTTCCCATGAGGCTTGCCCAAAATATTTTCCATACTATGCATGTCGTGGTAAACACTTTGGGTACCCACATAAACGGTCAGACCCCCGTCCGGATCGGGTACCGCCAGGGCACTTTCAGGTTCTAAAAAAGCGTGCTCTACAAATGGCGTTTTATAGACTTTTCGTACCACATGCTTGGATTTAGCGATAGCTTCCTCAGGATCTCCTCTTTTCACGTAAGTCTTTTTGAGAATATTTCCCCCCGGATGAAGTTTGGGCGCATTTTCTTTTAGAGCGTCTGCCGGTGTGGTAATCGGCGGTAATTCTTCGTAGTCCACCCTGATCAGTTCCAACGCTTCTTGCGCTGCTTTCTTTGATCTTGCCGCTAAAATAGCTAAAGCATCTCCCACATACCTGGTTTCTTCCCCGGGAGCAACCAAAACAGGCCAGTCTTTGACCAGGTATCCGTCAATTCTGTTGCCGGGAATATTTTCCGCGGTCAATACAACTTCCACATCCGGATGTCTTTTTGCTTTACTGATATCGATAGACTTAATCAAAGCCCGGGGGTATTTTGTCCTTAAGACGGCTCCGTAAAGCATCCCTTCAACGTACATATCATCGACATAATCGGCTGTCCCTAAAGTTTTGGCCCCGGCATCCACCCGATGGCAGCGGTTTCCCACCCGAGCCGAAGTATTTTTTTCTTCATGCTTGGTGCCGTCTCTCAGAGCACCGGCTGCCAGCAAAACAGCCTCTTCAATTTTAATATAACCGGTACACCGGCAAATGTTGTTTTTTAATGCCTTCTTTATTTCTTCCGGGCTTGGATAAAGATTTACATTCAATAGAGCTTTTGCACTCATCACCATGCCTGGGGTGCAAAAACCGCACTGTACGGCACCTGCTTCTGCAAAAGCCCAGGCATATATCTCTTTTTCCCTTTGGCTCAGGCCTTCCACTGTAAGAATAGTTTTTCCGTCAACTTTTGCTGCAGTCAATCTGCACGCTCTCACATTTTTCCCATCTACCAGAATGGTGCAGGCACCACAGGCTCCATCGCCGCAACCGTTTTTTACCGAAGTGAGCCGGGCTTGATCCCGGAGGAAATCCAATAAATTGTCCTCATCCAAAGCATGAACCTTTTGTCCGTTTAACGTAAAATCCGCCACAGCAAAACCTCCTTTAAAAGGTTAGGGGACACACCTCTATTTGGGGCATTCCTATCCTGTCGGAGGAATGTCCCCCAATTAATTAATCATTTTTCAGCAAATGTTTTATCTATGGCAGATTAATTGCATATAAAAGTCCGTATTGCCTTTGACAGAGTTAACCAAAATAATCTGTTATTTCAATTGGTTTTTGTAACTATAGTCATGTTTTTTCTTTATCAACCCATATACCGTTTCCGGATCGGCCGGCAAATGAAAAACACGTACACCCACGGCATCATATATTGCATTCATAATCGCCGGTGTGACGGCAATGGAAGTCGTTTCTCCAAACCCCTTGGCGCCAAAAGGCCCGCTTTCCTCTAAAACCTCTACCGGGGTAATACGGATCTCAGGCATGTCACTAGCTGTTGGTATTAAATAAGTCTGCAAATTTCTGGTTAGGGACTTGCCTTGTTTTGTCTGATAATTTTCCATCAAAGCATAGCCCATCCCCATCACCGTACCTCCCTCGACTTGTCCCTCATAACCTAATAGATTAATGACTTTCCCCGCATCGGGAAATACTTCTGTGACGATGACATCTGTCTTGCCTGTAAGCGTATTTACTTCCACCCCTACTACTTGAGTCAGGTAACCTTGGATATAATGCAAGCCGATATCATGGGTGATATCTGTCTCAGGCATGATCGCCGTTTCCACTACTTTTGCCTTTCCTTGCTTTTGCAACAATGGTACCAGATCAGACAGCATCACCTCTTGTCCGGATTCAGACCGGATTTTTTCACTGCAAAACGATACTTTATCGGCGGGAATGCCTAAAATTTCCGCCCCGGCACGAATTAATAACTCTTTCATTTTTCGGGCCGCTTTTATAACTGCATTTCCTGCAATGTAGGTAGTCCTTGAGGCTGTGCATGACCCGCCGTCAGGTGCTAATGACGTATCTCCATTCACGATCTTAATGTTTCTTATCTCAGTCCCCAACACCTCTGCACCAATAATTGCCAGAGTGGTCATGACGCCTTGCCCGATTTCCTCAGAACTTATCGCCAGGATGAAGGTACCGTCTTCTCTGATTTCCATTGATGCCGTGCTATGGTCAGGCAGCCCCTTCCCCAGCCCATTGGCATGCTGGCACATGGCAATTCCCACACCCCTTTTCATCCAAGGTTTTGTGGTCTGGCTTTTAAATGCGTGCCTATTTTTCCATAATTGAGCATCTTTTGCCGCCTCCAGCGTTTTCATGGCTCCTACACTAGCCGCAACCCGATGGCCGTGTGAATGTCTTTGTCCTGATTTGATACAATTTTTTTGCCGGATTTCGATCGGATCAATGCCCAGTTCATGGGCAATGATATCAACCTGGCTCTCCAGCGCAAAGTGCATTTGGTTATTGCCAAAACCTCTGAATTCACCGGAAATCAGATTATTGGTGTAGACACAATGCCCTTCAAGCTTAACATTGGGGAAGTAATAGGAACCGCAACAGTTTTCCAGTCCAAAAGACATAATCGCACCGCCTAAGGAAGCATAGGGACCGGTATCACAAAGTACATCTACTTCCTGAGCGAGAAATTCCCCCGTTGCCGATACAGCCGTGCGCATTTTAATATGAAAGGGCTGCCGTTTGATTCCTGTCATAAAAGACTCTTCCCTGGCCAAATGGATGAAAACCGGTCTATTTGTTTTCAGGGCGCCTAAAGCTAAGAGGGCTTGCACATTCAAATCATCTTTGCCGCCAAATCCGCCCCCCATGGGACTTGATATCACAATAATTTTTTCTTCCGGGAGATTAAGAATCTTGCCTAGCTGCTGCCGATCACGATAACCATACTGGGCAGGGCAATAGATTGTTACTCCCCCGTCTCCCTGAGGAACAGCGAACCCCCCTTCAGTTTCTATGAATGCATGTTCCTGCCAGGTAGTCGTATAATTTCTTTCTACAACCAAATATGCCCTCTTAAACGCAGTTTCAGGATCCCCTGCGACCGCTTTGTTATGGCGTAAAAGATTCCCCTTCTCATGAATCAGGGGGACACCGGGCTGCACGGCTTTTTCCGGTTCATCAATCACCTCGAGAGGATGGTAATCGACCTTGATATAGGCTAACGCCTGTGCTGCCTGCTGCTCCGTTTCTGCCACAACAAAGGCCACAGCATCGCCGAGAAACCGCACCTTTTTATCGCAAAGAACCGGTTGGTCCGGACATTCAATCCCAAACCCATTCAGGCCGGGAATATCTTGCGCCGTTAAAATACCATGAACGCCTTCTAGCGCTGATGCGTCATTGATATCAATCTTCTCAATCAGAGCATGAGGATATTTCGCCCTGAGAACCCTGCCTACTAGGGCATCCTTAAACTTATAATCCGTCATATATCGCAGTGCGCCGGTAGCCTTTTCCTCGCCATCAATACGCGATATTTTTTTACCGACAAATGAGTACATCATGAGAACCCCCTTTACCAGCGATCTAAACAATCATGGTTCAAACGTCCTATTCATTTAAAATTTATAAAACTCCCAAATCTGCCAGACACATATAGGTCAGGTTGGCCGCCATCTCTTTTCTATAATCAGCCGAAGCGCGTACATCAGATATGGGATGAACAGTCCTAAATATGATGGTTTTTACATCTTCCCACAACAGATTCTGATTTTGGTTCAGCGCTTCTTCTACTTCACGGGCACGGATGGGACGCGGGGCCAATGCGCCATAGGCAATTCTTTTATTCCCGCAACTATCTAGGACTACGGCGGCAGAAGCAATGGCAATGTTTAGGGCATTGCGCGTACCTAATTTTTTAAACATACCCTTCATAATTGAAGATTTAACCGGTATCCGGATTTCACTGATCATTTCGTCACTGCCTAAGGATACTTTTCCTGGGCCTAGTAATAAATCGTCCAAAGGTAGCTCTCTTGTTTTCGCCCTGCTGATTATTTGTACAACAGCATCTAAAGCAAGCAAAACCGGCAAGGTATCTCCCGCAGGAGAAGCGTTCACAATATTACCTCCGATCGTGCCTCTGTTGCGTATTTGCCTGCACCCTATTGTTTGGCAAGCCTGTGCTAATACAGGCACTGTATTGTTGACTACAGTTGATTGGCAAATTTGGGTATGGGTAACGAACGCCCCAATTTTCAATATCCCATTTTCCACGTTGATTTGACTTAACTCAGATTTTAGCATGGTTAAATCCATGATCATCTTGGGATGAATGAACCCATTTTTTAACCGCGGCAATACATCTGTCCCTCCTGCTAAAATCTGAATCTGATCTTTTCCGTCCTGTAAGATTTCTAAAGCATCTGACAATGTTTTGGGATTTTTGATTTCAAAAGCCGAAGGCAGCATCATATCCCCCCTTACAAAGAATTATTTTATTCATTCTCTTGGTTAGCAACCTTATGAATGGCCCGGAATATTTTTTCATAACCTGTACATCTACACAGGTTACCGGACAGAGCTTCTTTTACATCATCCAATGTGGGTTTTTTATTCTCAGACAGCAGCGCTTTTGCCGACATGATCATGCCTGGTGTACAATAACCGCATTGAATAGCTCCTTCAGAAATAAATGTCTTCTGAATGGGATCCAGTTCCGCACCATTTTTTAACCCTTCGGTAGTAGTCACCTGACAACCGTTTACCTGGGCAGCCAAAACCAAACAAGAATTCACTGCCTGTTCGTCTAAGATCACAGTACAGGCTCCGCATTCACCCTGACCGCAGCCTTCCCTGACACTTGTTAAATCGAATACCTCCCTTAGTAAATCAATCAGGCGCATCTCAGATTTCACTTCTGCTTCCACATCCCGCCCATTTAATTCAAATTTAATGAGCACAAGTATCCCCCCCTTTACAGACAAAATATTTTCAAAAATTAGCTGTCCTACGTGGCGACCCTGTCAATAGGGCTGCCCAAAAACCTGATTGGACAGCCCTCTGTTTTCAAATACTACTTCTTTTATATTATCAGAAAAATTAATTACTGGTTTGCTGATCAATAAATTCCACCTGAATGGCACCATTGATGATATCCTGTTCAATCTGCTCCATTTTATCTTGTACATCCTTGGGAACTAGTTTTTCTGCTTCGTGGTAAGGTGCTATTTTTAAAACACCGTCTTTCAACCCATAATTAATTACACCTGCTTTAAATTTACCGTCTTTGATATCTTTTAGCGTTAGCCTGATGGCGTCAGGAATACTTAATATCCCACTGCTTAACACAGTTCCAGGAGCAATATCGTTCTGGTCGGCTGAATAGCCAAGGGCGTAAGCCCCTTTTTCCTGAGCTCCTTTGATCACCCCTACTCCTGCCATACTGGCAATCGGCATGACGATGTCGGCCCCTTTGTTGATCATGGCGATCGCTGTTTCCTTAGCCTTATCGACATCATCCCAGCTTCCAATATATGAATCCAGTATTTCAACTTCCGGATTGACCAACCGTGCCCCTTGTTTAAATGCCTCTATGGGTGCAACAATAGGAGGAACCGGGGCGCCGCCAACAGCTCCGATCTTGTTACTTTTCGTCATCATTCCGGCTAGAGCCCCCATGAGATATCCAGTCTCCTCAGTCTTTAAATTAATGGAGGCCATATTAGGCTCCTGTCCCTGATTGCCCGATACAACAAGAAACTTCACATCAGGAAATTCTTTTGCCACTTTCAGAGCGCCATCTTGAAATTCAAAACCATGACCAATCACAATGTCATATCCTTGCATGGCATAATCCCTAAATGCTGCCTCATATTCAGCAAGGGGTACGCTTTCAGAATAGGCAACTTCAATGCCCAACTCTTTCTTTGAATCCATTAAACCCTGGTATGCACTGGCGTTATAGCCGCCGTCACTGATCGGTCCCGACATGAGCATGGCAACTTTTAAAGTTTTTGCGTCATTGGAAGTGTCTGCTGTATTTTCTTCACCGGTTGTTGAATTTTGGTTACTACCACAGCCAAAGGAAAAAATGAATAGCAAACAACAGATCAGAACCAATCCCATGGTCATATTTTTTTTCATCACTCATTCCCCCAATTAAAAATTTTATCTTTCCCCTTTAATGTAAGGTGTACCGTTACTGGCAGGTTGAACCGCTTTTCCGCCAAAACCAACTAGAACGATCAGGGTAAGTACATAAGGAATCATGAGAAAGAATTGAAATGGCAGGGCTAAGGCAGACTGCATCCTCAATTGAAAGGCATCTGCCAAGCCAAAAAATAATGACGCTGCTAAAACACCAACGGGCGTCCATTTGCCGAATACAACCGCGGCGAGAGCAATAAAGCCGCGGCCGGCAGTCATATTGTCGCCGAAAATACCCAGATTTCCTAATGCTAAGGAAACACCTCCCAGGCTGGCAAATATGCCGCATAACATAGCTGTATGCATCCGGTATCTGAATACGGATAACCCGGCTGAGTCGACAGCTCTGGGATATTCACCGCAAGCCCGGACCCGTAATCCCCAAGAAGTGTGGAAAAGAATGAGATGCACCACCGGGACCATCAATAACGCGGCATAAACAAGCATGTTTTGATGGAAAAGTGTGGGGCCTAAGAAAGGAATCTGGGAAAGTAATGGAATACTAACAGGTTTTAAAGTAGGTACTGATTGAGGCACAGCCGTAATGCCAAAAATAATTCGGAAAAAATAGCTTGTCACACCCAGACTGAAGATATTAATGGCAATCCCGGCCACAATTTGACTGGCGTGCAGTTTGTTTGTGAGAATGCCAAAAAAAAGATTCAGGACAAGGCCCCCAACTACACCTAAAATTAAGCCCATGACGACACTTTTTGTATAAAACGCCCCAATTACCGACCAAAAAGCACCAAAAAGCATCATCCCTTCTATGCCGATATTCACCACGCCGCTGCGTTCAGATAACATTCCCCCCAGCGCCGCCAGCAAAATGGGTATAGACATGCGTAGGGAAGCAGTCAGCAAATCAGCCAGAAAGCTTGTCTCCAAGCCGCTCATCTTTCATCCCTCCCCCCGCTTGCTTTTTTATCAGCTGTGTCGTATAAAAACTGCTCCCCACTACAAAAAGAATTACTAAGCCTTGGATGATAAAAACCAAAGACGTGGGCACTCCCAAAGCTCGCTGCATGATGGTTGTACCGTTTCTTAACGCCCCAAAAAAAATTCCCGCCAGCACCACACCAACCGGATGGGTTTGTCCCAGCAAGGCCACAGCCACTGCCTGATAGCCGTAACCGGAGGAAAAGTTATCAAACAGGCGCTGGGTAAGTCCTGATACTTCCCCGACTCCGGCCAGGCCGGCCAAACCTCCACTGATAAACATCGCAATTAAGATATTTTTCTCCACAGAAATTCCGGAAAAACGGGCTGCTTCAGGATTGACACCAACCGCTCGGATATTAAACCCGCTTACTGTTTTCCACAAAAAAACATAAACAAAAATTGTGGCGATTATGGCCAATAATACCCCGCCATGCAATCTAGTCCCCGGTACTAAAACACTAAAAATGGCGCTTGGGGGAAATTGACTGCTTTGCGGAAAAATACTTCCGGGCTCCCTTAACGGTCCGTAGACGAAGATCCCCACCAAGTAAATACCAATGTAATTGAGCATAATTGTCGTAATTAATTCATTCACCTTATAATGGGTTTTCAACCATCCCGCGATCAAGGCCCAAATACCTCCTGACATAAAGCCCGCCATAATGACCAGGGGTAAATGCAAAAAAATGGGTAAATTTAGTTTAACTGCTACAAATGTAGCCCCTAAAGCTCCTAAAAATATTTGGCCTTCTCCGCCAATATTATAAACCCCGCACCGAAAAGCAAAACTCATGCCCAGGCCGGCTAAGACTAAGGGCAGTGATTTAATCATAGATTCTGTCAAACCTATTCTGGTGGCAAACGCCCCTTTAAAAATTTCATAATAAACGGTCAAAGGATTTACCTTCGCTAAAAGGATAAAAAAAGCGCCGACCAAAAAGGCAAGGAGAATCGATAAAATCGGTACGAATACAATGAGCAATTTTTCATTTCTCACCGGTAAAAAAATGCGCAGTCTATCACGCTTCAAAGGCTACTTCACCTCCCGGGCCCAATTATTGGTCATCCAATAGCCAATTTCCTCAACCTTAGCGCTTTCGATCCTCACTTGTCCGGTAATTTCCCCTTCAAAAATTACGGCTATGCGATCACTTAAACACATAATCTCATCAAGTTCTGTGGAGATTAACAGGATAGCGCATCCTTTATTCCGTTGATCCATGAGATATTTATGAATAACCTCCGTTGCCCCAATGTCTAAACCCCTTGTGGGCTGAACAGCAATTAAGAATTTAGGATTTCTGGTGATTTCCCGGGCCAGTACTATTTTTTGTTGATTTCCTCCCGACAAGGAGCGCGCCTTTGTTTTACACGACGGCGTCTTGATAGAAAAATCTTGCATCATCTCCAGCGCATGTTTCTTCACAGCCTTCCAATTTACCCAACCTTTAGAAGAGAACTTCTTTTTATTGATGTCGGTTAAGACCAGGTTTTCGTCTACACCCATGTCCAAAGCAAGAGCCTGTTTATGCCTGTCCTCGGCAACAAAGGAAATCCCCCGGGCGATTCTCTCCTTTGTGGAAATAGCAGTAATATCAAACTGATTAAAAAAAATCTTGCCGGTGAGGGGCCTTACTCCAATGAGAGCTTCTGCCAGTTCCTTCTGACCGTTCCCGTCAACTCCGGCAATTCCTAATATTTCACCGGGAAAAACCTTTAAAGACAGATTCTTAATCGCTTTCAAACGTTTATCATTTAGCACGCTAATATTTTGCATTTCCGCAACCGGCTTCGTTTCAGCGGGGAGAGATTCCCGGGAAAAGCTTTTCGTCACAGTCCGGTCCACCATTTTCTTTGACAAGAACTGTTCATCGACTTCATCTCTTTGATAAGTACCGACGATACGGCCATCCTTAAGAACAGAGATTCTATCCGCAACAGAAAGAACTTCCCGTAATTTATGGGTAATTAAAATAATCGTTAAACCCTGCTCGACAAAACATTTTAACGTGTGGAACAGGTCGTCTACTTCTTGTGGTGTCAAAACAGCGGTTGGTTCATCTAAGATTAAAATCCCCACCTGCCGGTAAAGGGCTTTAATGATTTCTACTCTTTGCTGGGAGCCAACTGAAATTTGCCAAACAGGAGTGGAGGGATTTACCGCCAGCTTATACCTTTCCGATATTTCCGCGATTTGGTTAAGAACCTGTTTTTGGTCTAACAATAATCCTTTCGTGGATTCCACTCCTAGAATAATATTCTCCCACACAGACAAAGCCCCGGCTAAAGCATAATGCTGCTGAACCATGCCGATCCCATGTTTGATCGCTTCTTTTGGAGAAGTAATGTGAACTTTTTGTTGATTAATGAATATTTCACCCTCGTCAGGCTGATACAACCCATAAAGAATATTCATTAATGTGGTTTTACCCGCCCCATTTTCACCAAGAAGGGCATGAATCATTCCCTTCTCAACAACCAAATCAACATGATCAACGGCTTTTACGCCCGGAAATCGCTTAGATATATTGCGCATTTCAATGAAAGCCAATGTTTGACCCTTCCTTCATAAGAACAAAATTGTTTTATGATGAGATTCTTGATGCGTTGGTACAGAGAATTACTACTTCCGTACGAAATGTGGTGGAAAATCAGCTAA
Source organism: Candidatus Formimonas warabiya (assembly GCF_002777255.1). Classification (GTDB taxonomy): domain Bacteria; phylum Bacillota; class Dehalobacteriia; order Dehalobacteriales; family Dehalobacteriaceae; genus Formimonas; species Formimonas warabiya. The sequence continues at coordinate 1,565,956 of NZ_CP017634.1, forward strand.
ACAAACGGGAAAAGATTTTTTAGGAAAGAAAATAGATGTGATGACTGGTGCAAGTAAGGTTTCAGTTTATGTATCATGTATCATGTATCAATGATTACAGAGTTTAAATTTCTCATAGGTGCATAAAATTCCTTGTGATTTATTCACAAAATACTGATTCATAAATTCATTCTTTTTGTAACAATATGCAAGATCCTTTTCCTTCCTTTCAAATATCAGGTGCCTGAGAAATCAAAACTCCAGCAGCAAAATCACCACCGGAGTTTAAAAAGCAAGGGTATTTATTAAATCAGTCATCATTTATTTTGTTTTCTGCCAAAATAAGGGGATGCAATTTAAAGGCGATTAAAAGACTCAACCTATCTTCTTCTGATCTCAGATTTATTTTACATATTTTTTCAATTGTCTGTAAGCGATAGCGCACGCTATTGGGATGTAAAAACATTTGTTTCGCTGTTAAACTATAATTGCAGCTATTTGCTAAAAATAATTTTAAGGTATCCGTCAATTCAGTATTATTTTCTTGATCAAACCTGATGATGGGTTCAAGGTAACTATGATAAAATATAATGGACTAAGAAAACTAGACAACAAAACAGCCTGATTTAAAGTGTATAATGAGGTATGCGAAAAACATTTACAGGAGAATTTAAAGCCAAGGTTGTACTGGAAATTCTAAAGGAAGAAAAATCCATATCCCAGCTTGCTGCCGAATATGAAGTACATCCAAATCAGCTGTCTAGTTGGAAGAAAGAAGCAATTGAAGGGCTCCCTCAGATACTTGCAGATGGACGCAGGAAGGATGACGAAAAAGAAGATCTAAAAAAGCAAGTGCAAGATCTGTATACCCAGCTTGGAGAGGTCACCGCCCAATTCAATTGGCTTAAAAAAAAATCTGGGATCGACCCTGCCAAGAAGTGAACGGATTGCCCTTGTAGATTTTGACGATCCCGAAATGTCCGTTTTTGTGCAAGCTCAAATGCTTTCTCTCAATCGGAGCAGTCTTTACTATAAACCAGTTCCACCATCAGAAGAGGAAATTCGGCTTAAGCATGCCATTGACGAAATTTATACTAAATCACCCTATTTCGGTTCGAGAAGTATTACGACGGTCTTAAAACGAGAGGGACACTTGGTTAGTCGGTCAACGGTTCAAAAATATATGCGTGAAATGGGCTTGGTTGCAATACATCCTGGTCCTAACCTCAGCAAAAGAAACCATGAACATAAGGTTTATCCATACCTACTTAGAAATATTACCGCCAGTTATCCAAACCATATTTGGGGAACTGATATTACCTATGTCCGCTTACGACGCGGCTGGCTTTACCTTGTAGCATTTCTGGACTGGTATTCACGTTACGTGGTTTCATGGGAATTAAGTGATAACCTTGAAGTTGATTTTGTTCTTTCCGCATTGGAAGCAGGTCTAAAAATCGGAAAACCTGTAATTGCCAATAGCGATCAGGGTAGCCAATTTACATCCAGACGATATATAGATACGCTGATAAATAGTAGCATCCAAATTAGCATGGACGGAAGAGGCCGGGCATTAGATAACATTTTCACAGAACGATTATGGAGATCTGTTAAGTACCAAGAAATATATATTAATGATTATGCAAGCCCTAGAGAAGCCAGGTATGGTATTGGAAGATATCTTGAAAGCTACAACACATACCGGCCACACCAAGCATTGAAGGAACTTACTCCGGCAGAAGTTTACTTTAAAAAATGACTTCTTAAAACCCTGGAAGGGCTCTGCCCCTCCAAACCACCCCGCCCTCGCCGGGAGGCAACCGGTCTGTTATGAACAGACCGGAAACAAAAGGGTCTTGCTGATCAACATGTCAAGGGCAAGCAGCTTCGCTGTCGGCAAAGCCGACCCTTGACATAATATCTAATCCAGTGGAAATAATTAACGGAATTACCAATACGTTTTTAAATAAACTTACAATTATATACAATTATCAAGGAGCGAAAGGTGGTGTGAATACACCTTAAACAGGGTCAAAAAATTGTCTTGACAAAGTAGTCCACCATAAAATATTCTCAATTCGTCCGGTGATTGAGCGGCAAAAAGGATCCTGTAAAAACCTAACTTTTCGAACTGAAAAATTTTTTCAGTTGATCCCAGTGCTATGCCGATTTCTACCGCATGTTTGGCTTCATGAAAACTTTTTTGAAATTGTTTAAAGGTACTGGTCCGGCCAATTCCGATATAAAAATCTAGATTTGATAATTTATTTTTTAATAAAGATAGAAGCTCTTCCGGTAATTGATGATGACTATTTATCTCTGTGGGAACTAGAGCGACAATACCACTACATAAGGTTGCCACAATGATATTGGTTTTAAACTTACTATTAAGATAGCTGTTAATAATCTCAATGATATCTATATGGAAATTATCCAGATTCCCTTTTATTTTAAAGTAGAATATTTTAGCTTCCCTAGGTAAAATCAAGCTTAAGGATTTAGCTCCGACTACTGCCTCTTCCTTTGTTTTGATTTGCCCATTCAGCAAATGTTCAATATACTGGCTGATGTACTTTTGCTGTTCCTGTTCAATTAAATTTAGTCTTTTTACTTCCACTTTGCATGCCATGGCAGCAAAATCCATTAAAAGATAGTCGTTATTATCAAAAGCTCTATCTCTCTTAAACAAAAACAGGTTGCCTTTTATTCTATTCCGGCACCTTAATTCCACACCAATCCATTCAAATAATTCCTCATCATATTCCCAACTATATCGATATATTTGTTCTTGTAATCCACTGTAATTTTCATTCAACAATAAAATTTCAAAATTTGACTTGTTATCAAGAAAATTTGCCGGCAGAAAATTCATGGGATACTCCAATTTGTTTTCATCATAAAATAATGCCACAGAGAAACCCGTCCATGTGCTAAGCAGTTTGGCTATACCTTGTAAACCATCATCATCAGCGCTTTTTAAAAATTGTTCATATACTTTTTCTTTTCGAATAAAAGCCATGTTTTTATGCAACAGCAAATTGCTCATTAAAAACTCCAGCAGATCCGCATAGGCATATTGGTTTGATAAAGAGATAATGGGCAAACCGACTTCATCCGCTTTTTTTTTCATGATTTCAGGAAGTATATAATTAAAAAACCTTAATTTAATACCCAAAGCAGCAACTTTTTTTTCCGCCAATTTTTCAATCACCAGCAGTTGATCTTCCGGGTTATTCAACAAACTATAGGCAGTGGTAACTACTAAAGCTCCTTCTTTCATATATTTGTATCCGTCCGGTGCATCCAGCACATTCACAGAGGTTACTTTATGACAAAGTCCTTGTTCCCCGGCCAATACTTCTGATTCTCTAAAGAAATCGGAATTCAGCAATTCCTGAAGAATTATTTCCATAGGGCAACCTCCTCAACATTATGCTTTTGAATGCATTACGTTTAAAACCTGATTTTGGCTAGGTATAAAATAATACATAGACTATTCCACATTTTTTTTAAGCATCCTGCAAATTCTAAAACATTCAAAATCCTTTCCCTATTTATTTCTTTTTTACGAACTTCTTTATTTCAATACAATCTTTGACGGGGCAAATCGTACTGCATAAGTTACATCCACGGCATCTCCTGGAATTAATAACCGGCAATTTGTCCATATCTAGTTCAATTGCTTGAAAGCCGTTGTCCCGGCATGATATATAGCAAGCGCCGCACTTGATACATTGATGTTTATTGATCGTGCAAGACACTTGAAATTCGCTGTCCTGAAAATCATGGGACGTTCTCTTTATATAAGGTAATGACTTACCAACGAGCTGCTCTAGATTGGTAAAACCCTTTTGATCTAAATATTGTTTCATCCCTTCTATTAAATCACGAATAATTCCGTATCCACTTTTCATAACCTCTGAACAAACCTGTAGGCTCTTTGCTCCAACCAGTATAAACTCTACAGCATCCTGCCACTTTGAAATACCCCCGGCAGCACCTATGCTAATATCCACAGTTTGGGCTATTTCTCCTACGCACCTCAGTGCAATGGGTTTGATCGCATAGCCCGACAGCTCTCCGAAAACGGAAGAACCATTCACGTTCGGATATGGTATAAAGTTATCGATATCTATCCCAATTAAACTTTTTATGGGATTTATCGCCGTTATTCCATTGGCCCCACTATTTTTTATGGATTGTGCAGCATAAGGAATATCAGTAAATAGAGGCGGTATTTTAATGATCACCGGGATACTTTTACTCACCTCTCTAATTCGTTGGATCATCCTACAAATTGCCTGAACATAGTCAATTCCATTTAAGCGGAAAGTATTTAAACTGCATTCAATGATATCGGTACCGGCAGTTTCTAATCGTCTTATTAATCCTTCTATATTTTCGTTCAAATTAACTTCGATGTTTGCAATAATTACTTTATCAGGATAGGCTCTTTTTAAGATCTTAATTTCCCCCTGTACAGCATCAATATGTTGTTGAACATCATCTATCCTCTGCACTGCTATTAATTTGCCTTCTTCACTATAATATCCTGAGATTATTGGACTATTTAATTTCCTGTTTGCTAAGTCCAAAGATGTGGTCCTGATCACAGCTCCTCCCCAGCCCAAATCAAAAGCTCTACCCAGCATTTCTGTAGAATTAGAACATATCGATGTTGATAATATAAACGGATTACAAAACTTAATATCACAAAAATGAATAGATAAATCAGCCATTTTTCTCCCCCATATTTTATAAATAGTGTTCTCTACATTGATTAAAGATCCAAAATTACATTTATGATTTAAATTAACCTTTGACAACTTATACAAAACTTCATGTAATAATCCACTGAAATTTTACATTAATTCAATTGATCTTAATTCTTCACAAAATAAAATTACTTTTTTTAGTTAAATCTTATGCACAGATAAAAAAGCAGTCTAATCATTTTTTGATTAGACTGCGCTCAAAGCCTGATATGATTGTAATTCACGGTTAGCAAGCGGCAACAACTATGGTGGACTACTTTGTCAAGACAATTTTTTGACCCTGTTTAAGGTGTATTCACACCACCTTTCGCTCCTTGATAATTGTATATAATTGTAAGTTTATTTAAAAACGTATTGGTAATTCCGTTAATTATTTCCACTGGATTAGATATTATGTCAAGGGTCGGCTTTGCCGACAGCGAAGCTGCTTGCCCTTGACATGTTGATCAGCAAGACCCTTTTGTTTCCGGTCTGTTCATAACAGACCGGTTGCCTCCCGGCGAGGGCGGGGTGGTTTGGAGGGCAGAGCCCTTCCAGGGTTTTAAGAAGTCATTTTTTAAAGTAAACTTCTGCCGGAGTAAGTTCCTTCAATGCTTGGTGTGGCCGGTATGTGTTGTAGCTTTCAAGATATCTTCCAATACCATACCTGGCTTCTCTAGGGCTTGCATAATCATTAATATATATTTCTTGGTACTTAACAGATCTCCATAATCGTTCTGTGAAAATGTTATCTAATGCCCGGCCTCTTCCGTCCATGCTAATTTGGATGCTACTATTTATCAGCGTATCTATATATCGTCTGGATGTAAATTGGCTACCCTGATCGCTATTGGCAATTACAGGTTTTCCGATTTTTAGACCTGCTTCCAATGCGGAAAGAACAAAATCAACTTCAAGGTTATCACTTAATTCCCATGAAACCACGTAACGTGAATACCAGTCCAGAAATGCTACAAGGTAAAGCCAGCCGCGTCGTAAGCGGACATAGGTAATATCAGTTCCCCAAATATGGTTTGGATAACTGGCGGTAATATTTCTAAGTAGGTATGGATAAACCTTATGTTCATGGTTTCTTTTGCTGAGGTTAGGACCAGGATGTATTGCAACCAAGCCCATTTCACGCATATATTTTTGAACCGTTGACCGACTAACCAAGTGTCCCTCTCGTTTTAAGACCGTCGTAATACTTCTCGAACCGAAATAGGGTGATTTAGTATAAATTTCGTCAATGGCATGCTTAAGCCGAATTTCCTCTTCTGATGGTGGAACTGGTTTATAGTAAAGACTGCTCCGATTGAGAGAAAGCATTTGAGCTTGCACAAAAACGGACATTTCGGGATCGTCAAAATCTACAAGGGCAATCCGTTCACTTCTTGGCAGGGTCGATCCCAGATTTTTTTTTAAGCCAATTGAATTGGGCGGTGACCTCTCCAAGCTGGGTATACAGATCTTGCACTTGCTTTTTTAGATCTTCTTTTTCGTCATCCTTCCTGCGTCCATCTGCAAGTATCTGAGGGAGCCCTTCAATTGCTTCTTTCTTCCAACTAGACAGCTGATTTGGATGTACTTCATATTCGGCAGCAAGCTGGGATATGGATTTTTCTTCCTTTAGAATTTCCAGTACAACCTTGGCTTTAAATTCTCCTGTAAATGTTTTTCGCATACCTCATTATACACTTTAAATCAGGCTGTTTTGTTGTCTAGTTTTCTTAGTCCATTATAAACCTTTCCCAAAACCTCTCCGATGGGTTCATAAATAGCCAGGTGCGCTCTTCTGTCGGCCGGGCTTTTTGATTTGTTGATCAGCACCAGTTTCTTGCCCCGGTAATAATTAATCAGTCCTGCCGCAGGATAGACGACGAGAGATGTGCCGCCGATAATCAGCATATCCGCTTTGCTGATATATTCTGCCGATCGTCTCATGGTTTCGTCATTTAACGGCTCCTCGTACAGCACAACATCCGGTTTGATCATACCGCCGCAGGAACAATGGGGCACGCCCTTGGCATGTTTGATATCCTCAAGACGATACGGTTTTCCGCACACCATGCAAAAATTCCGGTGGACACTCCCGTGCAGTTCAAAGACATTTTTGCTCCCTGCCGCCTGATGAAGACCGTCTATGTTCTGTGTCACAACAGCCTTCAGCTTTCCTCTTTGTTCCAGATCTGCCAGGGCAAGATGCGCCTTGTTGGGCTTTGCATCGGTAAAAAGCATTTTTTCCCGATAAAACTGATAGAATTCATCCGGGCATTTCATGAAGAAGCTGTGACTTAAAATGGTTTCCGGCGGGTACTTATAGCGTTGATGATAAAGGCCGTCCACGCTTCGAAAATCAGGAATTCCGCTTTCGGTGGATACCCCTGCTCCGCCGAAGAACACGATATTCTCGCTCTCTTCAATCATCTTCCTAAGCTTTTCAAGCATATATCCTCCACTCCCTTTTAGCTGTACACACAGGGGTGTTCCATGATTCTTTCCCCTGCCTTATTTCAACAGCATCCTCTTAAGCGTTAAGCCTGTTCTTTTAATATTCTATCTCTATTATCGTCAGATTACAATTAACAGAAATGTAAGGATATTTATGGATGGACCGCAGGCCTGGTATACTGCTATTTTTTATTTTGCCAGTTCCCATAAGGATGCGGCATATATCTTGGTAATTTTTACTAAGTTGTCTATCGATATGAATTCATTTTTTTGATGGGCTAATTCTTTTTCACCGGGAAATACAGGACCAAAGGCAATCATATTTTTAGCCGCCCTGGCATATGTTCCCCCGCCAATAATCATCGGCCCGCTTTGATGGTCATTAGTGGCTTCTGCATATGCGTGCAGCAGCTTTCGCACGAGAAAATGCTCTTCCGGAAAATAAATGGGCGGATCGTGGTCAGTTTGCTCAACTGTAATTCCGGTTCCTTCCAAAGCATGCCAGATTCCGTCCCTTACCTGATCAACTTTGGTTGTGATGGGATATCTAATGTCAACGGTTACCGCAACCCCTTGCGTATTACAGTCAATGATTCCCACATTTAGAGTTAACTTTCCGGATAACGCATCACGAAAGCCGCAGCAAATAGATTCCCCGTGATGTTCTAATCCGATCTTTTCATGATATATCCTGATAAAATCACCCAGGTCATCCCTGATCACGCCAAGCTCGTTTAAGAACAGCATCAGCAAAGAAATCGCATTGATGCCATCTTCCGGCATACTGGCATGTGATGATTCCCCCTTCATCACGAAAACTATTTCTTTCCCATTCTGTTCAGACTTTAAACAGTTCCCAAACTTTTTATTAAACTCTTCGACCCGTTCGTTTATCAATACTTCCTGCCCCGCTACCACCTCTAACACAGCCGTGCATAAATCCGGAACCTGGTTTACCGCCTCCCCGCCTTTAATAGACTTAATTTTAATATTACCGGACATGGGGCGGGCAAATTGCTTTTTTAACTTCAATACCAGAATACCCTTTTCGCCATTGATCACAGGAAAATTTCCATCAGGGGTAAAACCAATATCAAATGCCGGCTCTTTTGATAAATAGTACTTCATTCCCGCAAAACTGGTTTCTTCGTCGGTTCCGAAGACAATCCTGATCTTCTTGCTGCTTTTTATCCCTGATTCTTTGATCGCCTTTAATGCATAGAGTGCCGCTACCGCCGGTCCCTTATCATCTACCGCACCTCTCCCATAGATCCTGCCATCATGAATCTCTCCTGCAAAAGCCGGGAAAATCCAATCTTCTCCTCCCGGCACCACATCCACATGAACCAGCACGCCCACAGTTTCCTTGCCATGCCCGTATTCAGCATGACCTGCATAGCCATCTACATTTTTAGTCGTAAAACCAAAACGATCTGCCAGTGCCAGTACATACATCAGTGCTAAATAAGGCCCTCTACCGAAAGGCATGCCCGGTTCAGGATTCCCCTGAACACTCTTTATTCTGATCAGATCCTGTGTTGATTGAATTAAAGAATCCTGAAAGCGGTCGACTATTTTTTCCAGTTCCACACCATTCACTCCTCTTATTTAATGACACTTTAAAGGCACCTGTATTTCTCACTTAAATTCCACTCGGCTATTTCCCGTTCCGGCGGCGCTTCAAAGGTCTTTACCCTTGACGTCTTCCAATTAAACCGATCCCGCATTTCCCTGAGGTAACCGGCATATTTAACTGCGGCTATGACAGGATCAATCACAGGAACATCCAGATATTTCTGAAGCTCCTCATAAAAGCCCACCTGCATGGTACAACCCAATATAATGACCTCCGCCCCATCGACCTCAACTGCTTCTTTGGCTTTTTGTTTTAACATGCCGATTGTTTTTGCTTCATCGGCATGGAAATCAAGAACGCCAAGGTTTAAAGATTTAAAAGAAGCAAGCCTTTCTTTATATCCATAGTACTGAATATTTTCCATCATCCTGGGAATATGTTTTTCCCGCCCTACTAAAACAGAGAACTTATGTCCTAACAATGTGGCCAGACTAAAAGATGATTCTGCAGGTGCCGTTACCACAGCCCTTTTCACAATTTCCCTTGCCGCATAGAGTCCAGGGTCATAGAAACATCCGATGACACAGGCATCGTAATTATTATCATCCAGTTTTTTAATTAAATGCAAGAGGTCAGGAATAATCACCGACTCATAGTACCTGTACTCCAGATGCAGAGGCCCCCGATCCAGGTGAAAATACTCTATGGCATCACCATTCCCGGTTATTTTTTTTAATTCCTCAATAAGTAACGGGGTGGCACCTTCCGGCCCGATCGGATCAATATACGCGATCTTAGACATAATCATCTCACCTCATCAGAACAGATTTTACTATCAAAGCTTTTATTTAAACCAACTTTATGATGTTAACTGGCAGTATCTAGGTTGTTTAATTAGTTTAACATTGTGTCCTTCTTTCCTTTGTGGTAATTATAAAAAAACAATGTGATTATTGTAATTATTTTATCATTAGGAAACACCTGTCACTTCATGAATTCCCGGACAAATATTGAATAAAATAAAAAAATTATCCGTTGTTTTTGTGATAATTACAATGATGTATGATTTTTTATTCAATATAATTAAAGTTGTAAAAATTCATTCGATTATTCTAGAAAATAAAAATCTTCTCCAAAGAAGAGAAGAAAATTTTATCTTAAGGAGGTTAGGCCTTATGTCGTTTTTGTACGAATATGAATTAGGCAAAGCAGCGGATGTTTTAGTGAGGGAATTGCTTAAACTTAAGGAAGGGGAGACTTTTATCATTACAGCCGATACCAAGAGCGATAAACGGGTTGTTGACGCTACGGCTCGTGCGGCATTTTCTGCCGGCGCTAAACCCATGGTCATATGGACCTGTACACCCCCTGGAACCGGGGCTATGACAGATGACTGGCTACCTTCCAAGGCTTTAAGAGGTGCCTTGCTTCAGGCCGACGCCTGGGTGGAATTTAATAGTATGTATCTTTATTATTCCGAAACATACCACATTGTGATGAAACAAAATAAAAATATGAGATTCTTATGTCTTCCCGGTATGCATGTCGATGTTTTTGTCCGGCTCTTTGCCCAGGTCGATCATCAGGCGTTAGCTGCATTCTTGATAAAAGTGACTGAAATGACCAAAAAAGCCAAAAAGGTGAGGCTTACTACGCTTATGGGGGAAGACGTAGAATTTGAAAACCATCCTGAATGGCCCATCGGCTGCGACACCGGTTATGCAGAGGTCCCCGGCACCTACCAGATGGCCGGCCAAATTGGTTGGTCGCCCAATTTTGATACAGTCAATGGAGTAATTGTTTTTGACGGTTCTTTAGTGCCGCAAATCGGCATCGTGAGCCAACCGGTAAAAGTGTATGTAGAAAACGGTACGATCACCAAATTCGAAGGGGGAAAAGAAGCGAAAGAATGGGAGAACTTCATGAGAAGCTTTAATCATCCCCAAATGTTGCGCGTATCCCATGTCTGCTATGGGTTCCACCCTGGTGCTAAATTAACAGGCCAGATCGGAGAGGATGAACGTATTTGGGGGTGCACCCAGTGGGGCTTTGGCGCTGTCGCCAGTGACATGGTCCCTCCGGACGGTATTCCGGCCCCATCTCATACCGACGGCGTAACCTTAAATACTTCAGTTTGGCTCGATGGACAACAAATAACGGATAACGGCCGGTTGGTTGATCCGGAACTAATCGAACTGGCAAAAAAACTGGGCATGAAATAAGCTTATTGTTTTAGAAGGGTGGTAATGTGAAAATGGACCAAGAATATTCACTGCAAAAAGCCGCCGACACGCTCGTCTTAGAACTTTTTGAAATACGTCCGGGTGAAACTTTTGTCATAACTACTGATACGGAAAGTGATGAACGCGTAGTAGAAGCTACTGCCCGTGCCGCTGCTAGTGCGGGTGCCAAAGTGATGGTGGTTGTCATTCCGGCTCCCCACGGGGTGAGTCTAGCGGCCGATCCGATGTTACCGGTAGAATCTCTGATCGGGATTCTTAAACATGCGGATGCCTGGGCGGAATTTAATAAAAAATGGTTGCTTTATTCTACTCCCTACAATGAAACAATGAAGCAAAATCAACAAATCAGGCATATGTGTTTAACCGGAGCAACGGTTAGTACCATGGTAAACTGTGTGGGGAAAGTCAATTATCCCGTCCTGAAACAATTCGGCGATAAATTAACGCAAAAAATCATCCAGGCAAAGCAGGTGCGGATGACTTCTTCCCAAGGAGAGGATATTTCCTTTGAAAATGTGGCGGGGCGGCCGGTTTTTTGTGACCTTGGCTATGCAAATGACCCCGGCACCCATATGTTGGCCGGCCAAATCTCATGGACACCCGACTTGGAGAGCATCAATGGGGTAATTGTTCTAGATGGGTCAATTGCCCCCGGGATCGGATTGGTGAAAAGGCCGGTAAAAATATGTGTGCGCAATGGAGTGATCACTTCCATTGAGGGGGGACAAGAAGCAAAAATGTATGAGCAGTGGCTAAGAGGATTTAATCACCCGCAAATGTTGTCAGTCGCCCATACCGGCCTGGGATTCAATCCGGGTGCTATGTTATGGGGTGACATTATTCAAGATCAAAGGGTATGGGGATCTACTACTTGGGGATTTGGCAGTATCGGGCCGGACCTGTTTCCTCCCTCCGGAAAACCGGGACCTTCCCACTCCGACGCTGTTTCTTTAAACACTTCAATCATACTTAACGGCAATGATGTTATTAAAGAGGGCGAAGTCATCGATGATGAATTAAAAGGTTTGGCCAGTCAATTGAAAAGAGTTGGTTAAAAAGCAGACAGGGGGACGGTTCTGTCGACCGTCCCCCTGTCTGCCCCCGCGTCTGCTTTATTGCAACAAGTGGCACGCAGCACAGTGGCCATTTCCCAAATCCGCGGTCAACGGCTCTGATTTTTTACACACATCCCTTGCTTTTTTGCATCTGCCGTGGAACCGGCACCCAGCCGGCGGATTTATGGCACTGGGCACATTCCCTTCCAAGACGCTGAGGGAGTCAATTCCCTTTTTAGTAATGTCGGGTATCGCCTTAAACAAAGCTTCGGTATAAGGATGTACCGGGTTTCGGAAGACCTCCTGGGAATTACCGTACTCAACTACCTTACCCAGGTACATTACGGCAATCTTATCTGCCAAATAATTTACCACGCTTAAATCGTGTGAGATCAGGATATATGTGAGGCCCAGCTGAGACCGAAAATCCTTCAACAGGCTGAGAATTTGCGCCTGGGATAGTAAATCTATGGAGGAAGTAGGCTCGTCTAAGATCACTAATTTAGGGTTTAGGGCGAGCGCCCTGGCGATGGCAATTCTCTGTCTTTGGCCCCCGCTGAATTCATGGGGGTATTTGAAAGCATCTTTTTTGAATAGGCCTACCTGTTCCAGTAGAACCTCTACCCTTTTAAGGAGCTCTTCTCCCTCGATTTTCTCATGGACCTTGATGGGCTCACCAATAATATCTATCACGAGAAACCTGGGATCCAGGGACCAAAAAGGATCCTGAAATACGATCTGAATGTCCTTCCGTGTCTTTCGCAGCTCATTTTTACTTAAGCCAAACAAATCTTTACCATCAAATATGACCTGGCCGGAGGTGGGTTCATGAAGGTTTAAGATGGTATTTACCAGAGTTGTTTTCCCGCAGCCTGATTCCCCGACCAAGCCCAGAACCTCCCCTTTCGTCAGGGAAAAGGAGACATTGTCAACCGCTTTCACCCAAGCAGCAGGCTTAGAGAAGAACCCTTTTTTCACAGGAAAATATTTCACTAAGGATTTTACCTCTAAAATATGATTGCTCACGTCAGCGCACCTCCTTACCGGCTTTAAGGCATGATGCATAGTGGGTCCCCATGACCAACTCCAGTTTAACCGCTTTTAATTTACACTCTTCTTTCTTCTCGGCACACACATGGTAATAGGGACATGTTTGGGAATCAGCTTCTTCATCATGAGAAGAAAAATGCTTCCTTTCCATAAGTTGTTCGTCTTTTTTAGGTATGGCATTGATAAAGGCTGCCGTATAAGGGTGCAGCGGTTTGTGCAGCACCTCTTCCACCGTACCCATTTCCACGATTTTCCCCCGGTACAGGATGGCAACCCTTTCGCAGACAGCGGAAACTAACCCTAAGTTATTCGCGATAAAAATAATGGTGATATTCAACTGACGCTGCAAGTCTTTAATCAGCCTGAGAATGCCGGCTTGAATGGTGACATCCAGATTTCTCGTCGGCTCATCGGCGATCATTAGTTCCGCCCCGCAGGAAAGGGCAATGGCAATGATCACCCGTTGTCTCTGACCGCCGCTTAATTCATGCGGGTATTTCTTCATGATATCACCGGCATCAGGAAGCTTAACTAAATCCAGCATTTCCCCTGCTTTTTTCGCTGCCTCTTTTTTGTTTAACCCCTGATGATGGCGGATCACCTCCGTAATCTGTTCCCCCACGGTAAATACCGGATTGAGGGTTGACATGGGGTCTTGAAAAATCAGGGAAATTTTTTTGCCCCGAATCTTTTGCATCTCCTTTTCTTTCTTCGCCAGCAAATCCTCGTGATGGAATAAGATTTGACCCCTTGAAATCACTCCGGGAGGCACGGCTAAAAGTTTTAAGATGGTCAGGGCCAGAACCGTCTTTCCTACACCGCTTTCCCCTACGACACCGAAAGTTTCCCCTTTCTGGATACTTAACCTTTCAATATCCAGGACATTTTTTTCCCCGTCAAAGGTCTTATAGTCAATCTTTAAATTACGAATGGAGAAATAATCATCCATGACTGCTCAACTCCTATTTATTTCTGGTCTTAGGATCCAATATCTCCCTTAACCCGTCTCCTAAAAGGTTAAAGGCCAAAACGGTAATAAATATGGCCATACCGGGGAAAATACTGTACCACCAGGAATCCAGGAAGTAATTCCTGCTTGTGCTGACCATTAATCCCCATTCCGGCTGCGGAGGTTGAGCGCCCAGGCCCAGGTAGCTCAGGGAAGCTATCGTCAATATTACTCCCCCAATATCCATAGATGCTTGGACGATTACAGGTCCCAAACAATTGGGCACGATATGTTGGCATATGATCTTATAGTCAGGGGCACCGATTGATTTAGCAGCTTTGACAAACTGCCTTTCTTTAATAGAAACAGCCTGCCCTCTGATCAAGCGCGTATACCAGGGCCACCAGGAGACCGCGATGGCAATAATAGCATTGTGTAAGCTGGGTCCTAAAAATGCGGCGATGGTAATAGCGAGCAACAAGGAAGGAAAACTTAAAAATATATCGGTGACGCGCATGATCAGCTCATCAACAAACCCGCCAAAATATCCGGCCATGGCGCCGAGAGGCACGCCGATGAGCAGGGCAATGCCGACAGCAATCAGCGACGTTTGCAATGAGATCTGGGTGCCGATTAAAACCCGGAGGAATATATCCCTGCCCATGTCATCGGTGCCAAATAGATGATCCCATGAGGGAGGCAACAGTTTGTACTGAGGATCTGTTGCCGAAGCCATGTGCGCTAATGAGGGAAATGCCACGGGGACGATTACGGCGATGGCCACTAAGATGATAATCGTGATAAATGCCACCCGGGTTAGTTTATTCTTATTTAATAAGTGTACGGACAGTCTTACCTCTTTTAGTCTTGCCAACAGGGCTTTGTAGGAAAAAAGACGCTTGATGATGTGACCCACCCCCTATACTCGGACCCGAGGATCCAAGGCAATGATGATGTCGGCAATGAGATTCAATACGACATAGGCACATGCGGAAAAGATGGTGACGCCTAGAATGGCCGGGTAATCCAAGGATACGACTGCTGTAGCAATATAATTGCCGATGCCCGGCCAACTGAATATCGCCTCTACCAGGAATGTGTTTACCAGGGTATAACCTATGGAAAGGGCCACTACTGTGGCGGTAGCACCTAATGAGTTTTTCAAGGCATATTTCCACAGCACGATCTTTTCTGACAAGCCATATGACCTGGTGGCCTTAATATAATCCTCGCTTAAGATTTCTACCAGCGCGGAGCGGGTCATCCTTGCTACCAATCCCAAAGGATAAAGGCCGATCGTCACCGCGGGCAAAATCATATGTAAAAGGGCATCCTTCAATAAAAAGAAATTTCCTGTAATCAGGCAGTCGAAAAGCAGGAAACCGGTAATATGGGGGACTTGGTAAAGGATGGTAAGTTTGGTGGACAACTGTCCGCCCAGTGGTAAAATTTCTAAGGACCGGTAAAAAATTAGCTGTAAAAAAAGGGCCACCCAAAAGGTGGGCAGGGAAACAGCACCGACTGAGAAGAACCTGCTAAAATGATCAATCCATGAGTCTTTTCTCTTTGCCGAAATCAGCCCCAAGGGAATACCCAGAAAAGTGGCGATCAGCGTAGAGAGGATAACCAGCTCCAGGGTAGCAGGCAGATAGCTTTTTAGTTCTGTCGTTACCGGCTGGTGGGTTCGTAAAGACCGTCCCATATTGCCCTGGAGCAGATTAGCCAAATATTTCTCAAATTGGATGTAGACAGGCTTATCCAGACCTAGTTCAATTACTGCAGCTTTAACCTGTTCGGGGGTGGCCTTGGGACCTACCCACTGGGCGGCGGGGTTGGAAGGCACAATCCGGGTGAGTACGAACGTGGTCAATATGACGCCAAATAAGACAAATACACTAAGGAAAAGCCTTTTCACGATGTATGACTTCAATCTTTCACCCCCTAAAACTGTTATGGAGTTATCCCATAACTCCATAGCAGCTTTTCCCCATTCTTTCTATTCCCGGTAGGCGTCATAAAACCAAACTACGTTGCTGTAAACCGGGTTATATACGTGGCCTTTAAAGGATTTATTGAGCACGTAAACATATTGCTTATCGCCGGCATAAATTACCGGAGCATCATCCAGCAAAATTTCCTGAGCCTTGATAAACATTTCTGCGGCTTTTTCCCTGTCAAGACCGGAAATACTATTTGCCTCATCGATCATCTGATCAAACTCCGGATTCTTATAATAATCCAGATTGAAAAAGATTTCCTTTTCCGTGTGAAATAAAGTATATAACCAGGAATATGGACTGGGCAGATCCGGCCACCAGCCCATCAAAAATACATCCTGCCTGTCCTTTGGATCAGGGTTTTTCGATTTTGCCCACTGGCTTTCCCAAGGCATAGCCTGGACTGCCAAATCAATATTTAATTTTGCCAGCTCCGCTTTGTACAGTTCTGCAATTTTCCTTCTTTCCTCATCTCCGGATTGATAAGTCAGCTCCAGTTGAAAGCCGCCATTGGGATAGCCGGCTTGCGCCAAAAGCTCTTTGGCCTTAGTCAGGTCGTATTGATATTGAAAGAGCTTGTCGCTATGACCCCACATGCCTGCAGGAATAGGTCCGGTAGCCCGTTTCGCCAAATCCCCGAAGGCATACTTAATGACATCGTCATAGGGAAACGCATAGGAAAGGGCTTGCCGGACAGTTTTATTGCTGAGAATTTCATTTTCGGTATTGAAGAAAAGCATCATATTTTCAAATGAAGGCAATATTTTCACGATCACATTGGAATTGTCTTTCAGGCTGGCTAAATCTTCTGCCGGGAGGGTCATGGTGATATCGGCATCTCCTTTTTCCACCAGCTGGCGCCGGCTTGAGGTTTCCGCATTCTTTGCCACCACGGCTTTATCGAAATGGTTCCCTTCCCACCCTTGCCAATAATCGGGGAATCTGGTCATGACCACTTGTTGTCCCATGGTTTGGCTTTCCAGCATATAGGGACCGGACCCGGCTTCATGCCCTTGGGACAGCCAGTCATCCGGTTGTGCAGAAACGGTTTCCGGCGACATGATAAAAGCACAGGTACTTGAAGAGACAATCAAATCCAAAGGAGCAGGACTCTTTAGCTTAAATTCCACCTTGTAATCGTCAATCACATTAACCTGTTCCACCGGGTCCCAAATATAGGACAATCCTTTGCCCAGCCGTTTGGTCCTGTCCACGGAGAATTTCACCGCTTGGGCATTTACTTCGCTGCCGTCGTGAAATTTTACCCCTTTTCTGATCTCAAAAGTCCATGTCAAACCGTCTTCACTTTTGGTATAATTTGTGGCCAGGACATAAATAAATTTGTCTTCTACAGGGTCATACCGGAGAAGGGTTTCGTAAATATTGTTCATAACTATGTAGCCGCTTGATGATTCAACGGAAGGGTCCCAATCGGTGACCGGCTCGGAAAAATAAGAATAATAAGCAATTGAAGGCTCTTGGGTATCGCCCCCGGTCTGGTCGCCACCACCGCATCCGGATAGGAGGGTTAAAATTAAGGTCAACATCAAACATAAAATAAATCCTTTGGCAATGATACCTTTTTTCATTGTTCCACCTCCATACTATTTTGGGCTCCTGCTCCCCTTTACGCGACATTTTATTACCTTTTTTTGCTTGTCTCGGGCATAAACAGACTAATTTGACAATTTAAACAATTATCCTTTGTAATAATTACAAATATCAAATACACTTTTTGTAATATTGTTTATATATTATTGATGATAATGATCCGGGAAGGATCTTCCAAAACGCCATCAAGAAATTCTTCCCGGATAAAGGGGGTAGCCTTATTTACCAAGCTTTTTCGCTAAATTAACAATCTTCTCAGTGGGTCCGACCACCACACCTTTGTCCAGAAGCTGGGCACCGTCGATCCACACGGAACAGTTGAGGTTGATGCCGTCGCTGTGTGTAGCGGCAGGGAGACCGCCGGGAATATCAGGGAGCATATCGTCCGAAATATTACCGAAGCCCCACTCCGTGCAGCCCCATACCCGTTCATCTTCCACAATGTCGCCGGAAAGCAAAGCACCGGGGCCAAAGCCATAACAGATATGGGCCAGACGATACATGCCGGGATCGTGGTAGCTCCTCAGCCAGTCCGCGAATACCTTATGTTCGGTACCTTCGCCAGAGATGTGGGTGATGAAGCCTTTTTCGATTTTCAGTTTGACCGGATTGCTCAACTTGCCCAAGGGAGGTGTGAGAGCACCATCGATGACCATCGTGCCGTTGATCGTATCGAATTCAGGGCACCAGCCGATTTGGCCGGGCATCATGTCAATTTTGCCGGGCTCGGTAATATCACCGCAGGAGCAGTCCACACCACGCAACGGGGAATTGGTAAAAGTCAGGTCGGTACCAGCCGGACTGGTAATGTGAAAGTTTTTGCCCTCCTTCGTAATCGTTGTAACTTCCCACATAAATTCTTTCAAGGCAGCCAGGTCCACTCTGCCGATGTTGCGCATCAGCAGTTCGGGGTTAGCACCGTTCAGACAAATGTAACGCGGCCGTTCGTGGGCAGGACGCTGAAGTGCCCGATCATAAACTGTAGAATAAATCATCCACATATAGTTATATTCGATCCAGATATCGGCATTGGCGATGGCGGCAGCTAAAGGCTTGATAGGCGTGTCGATATCACCGGCTTTTGCCACCCCGCGGGGCGTTTCCTGACGCAGAACCAGAGGGTGCATACCCAGCATCACTGCCGCCTGCGCAGTGGCGTTAACAACATCCATATGGGATTTTGTATCGCAAGTAATCGCGACCGTCTCACCGGGCTTACCACCAAGAATCTCATTGAGTAGTTTGTAACAAACTTTCGTCAACTCAAAATCATACATTTCAGCTACCTCCCTAAATTATTAAAATGATATTGCCCATACCAACAAGATCAAAAAGCTTGCTGCACTTCGGTAATAAGGTAAAGCTAACTAATAATTTGACCATTTAAACTGATATCCTTTGTAATAATAACAAAAATACCATGCAATTTTTGTAGTTTTGCTTTATTATTAATTCAAGTAGAATTCTATCCTTTCCGGTATGGAGGTGCCGCCAAATGTCCGTAACCATTAAGCATGCTTTAGAATTGGATGTCATGAAAAACGCCAAAATCATCGCCGGCGGGTCAGGTATAGGCCGGGTCATCAAAAGGGTCAGCTTTATCGACTCCCCAATCGAGGCCGGTATCTTAGATTTGGATGGAAAATTTCTCATACCGGGTGATTTCTTTATCAGCAGCTTCTTTGCCGTAAAAGACAACCTGGAAAAAATGCTTGAAATTGTAAAAGTATTTTCCTATACCTGTTCCAGCGCATTATGCATCATAAATCAATATCTGACTGAGCTGCCCCAAGAAATACTAGATTATGCAAACGAGCATAGTTACCCCATCATTTTGGTTGATAAGGATGTACCGTATGGAGATATCATTAGAGACATCATGTTATTAATCATACGCGATCAGGAGGATACGATCTTAGAGTTAAAAATAAACAACCTTTTGGAATTAGATTCAAATAGCGATGAGGCAGAAAAAGTTATCTTAGACATTAATAAACACTTTAAAAGATATGTGATGGCATTGAACTGCAAATGCTCTAATTTTCATCTGGAAAAAAACAAATTAGACTTTCTCAAAAACACCATTAATAACATAAAAGAATGGATGTGCTTGAACTACAAAGATACGATTTTAATCATTATGACCTTCGACAGGTATCCCAAAGACAATATCACCGCCAAAACCAAATATGCCATCGAGCAGATAAAAAGCATCCACAGCGGGTTTGTGATAGGTATCAGCAACCTGCATAGCCATCTTGGGCAAGCAAACAGAAGTATCACAGAGGCCATTATCGCTTGTGAATCACATGAAACGATCGGCCATGACATCATCTATTACAAAGAACTGGGAACATACAAACTATTAATGCCTTTAAAGACTAAATCAGAACTACGGGAATTTCATGATGAAATCATCCTTCCCATCATGAACTATGATATGAATTACAAGAAAAACCTGTTGGAAACTGCCATATGTTTTATTGATAACGACGGGAATTATTCCAAAACAGCGAATGAGATGTTTCTTCATGAAAATTCAATTAGATTTAGAATCAATAAAATAAAGGAAATCCTGAACATGCATGACAGGAACCTCATCTTCTATGAACAGTTATCCATTGCCATAAAGATATACAAAATTTTTAAATTAAATTCTTAAAGAAAATAAGGATTCCCTCATGACAATTTTATTGTAGTAATGTAGTAATAAAGAGATATAAAACCATACCGAAAAAGCGAGAGAGCAATCACGCTCCCTCGTTTTTTGTTTGCTTTTAAAGTTGTCCTTATATAAGCGGTTGCAATGATTCTAGTGTTATTGAAACCAATTATAATTTCCGGTCTCAATCAGCTTTTTATGTTAGTCTGGGAACGGATCTGGATCAAACCAGACTATATTTAGGGGTTTATGGCTCCATGAATGTGACTGATTACAACCAAGGTACTGTTTTTGAAATTGTTCCATGATGCATAATGACTACTTTCCGGTTTTGACTACCGGCATATCGCAGCGGTGCAAAATCCCCTTGGAAAGCGCAAAGCAGCCGAGCGCAGCAATCAGTTCCCATATCGCCAGTATCCCAAGCCCAATATAGACGCCGATCCCGCCAAACATGCTGCCAATAACCAGGGCCGCAATCAAGCCGGGCAGCATGATCACGATGACCGCAATGGTGTAAATAAAAATCAGAAGCCCCGCGCTGATATCGGCTTCCGTCCAGCGCAGCGACAGGTAGTTGATGCCCAACAGCAGGAAAGAAAACAGCGTGAATACTACAATAGTCAGCGCGATAAGCAAAACGGGCTCTCCCAGGATAATGCCTGCGATAGAGAATATCGTCAGACTTTCCACCAGGACCTTAAACACGAGTTCCAAATTGCTCCAGACGATTTTACGAAAAGAGCTGTCGGGGATGAGGTATATATAATGCATATAAAGCTCTTTGAGTCCCCGCCCCGTTCCGATGGAAAAAATCTGCATCCACATCAGGATTTGAAGAAGAATCAAAAGCGCGTTGCCTTTGCCTCGCATAAACAGGGCCAAAACAGCCGTGCCCAACACCGTGATGACGGAAGACACGCCCCAAAGGCCCAGCCGGTTGGCCCGGAAGGATTCCCTCAAGTGTTTATAAAAAACAGCGCTTGTCCCCAGCCCGCCTATTCCGGTTTTGGAAACCTTTACTTTTTTCTTCGAGGAGGCTTCTGTGTTGAGCTGGCCTTCGGAGACGGTGCGCTTTCTCTCAAACGCGGTTTCCGTAGCCACAAGCACATCTTCGTAATAATCAGGGTTACTCAAGGCGATATACAGGATCAGCAGCACCCCGGTCAGCACAAGGAGCCCTAAAAACATCAACCCCGTTCCGGTATCGCCGGAAATAAGAGAAACAACACCTTCGGATGCCCAGCCCCCCACCGGAGTCCAGGAGAAAACTGATGAATGCAGCGCGTTCTCAAGCGCCGGAAGAGGAGCGTCTGTCTTGAAAAATTGGAAACAGATATAAGCTGCGAGAGGAAGAAATGCGGCGGCGGAAATGAGCTTGACTGCGAGTTTTCGTTTGGGCTTCCCGTTCGTCAGGCTGTATATAAAGAGCGACAGGATTTGGAGCAGACATACGGCGAGAATGAAGCCAAGCAGTATCAGCAACACCGCATCGTATCCAACACCGAAGCCGTTGCCGAGAGAACTGCTTTGGAACAGAATAAAAAAGCCTGCTAAAAACGCCATCTTTGTCATGCGGACGATTCCATACATTAAAATCAAACGCGGGCTGACAGGGGATACAAAAAGCAAATTTACGTCGCTCATCTCGAAAATCACGTCGCCGTTGGACAACCCCTTTTGTATGGCGGTCACGATAAAAAGCAGTATAAACAGGAAGAAAATACCCTTGAGCCAGACGATATCGTAGGCACCGTTCGAATTCTGATTTGTAAATATGGAAAGGAGGAAAAATCCTACGACCATTGCGACAACAAGTATCCACAAAATCAGTTTCGCCGGCTTTCGCAGGAGTTCCAGAAAGCTGTTTTTTACGCTTCTTGTCAGCAGAAAGACAAGACTACTCATTGGGCGTTTCCTCCCGCTTATGTCCTTCCGTAATGTCGAAATACACATCTTCAAGGCTTTGGCCTGTTTTGATTTCCTCGCGGCGGCAGACGCGCTCAATCCGACCCTTAACCATAATGTAGGTCACGTCCCAGTTTTCCTCCATGCTTTCGATCATATGCGTGCTGACAACGAGCGCGCAGCCGCTGTCCCGCAGCTGCCACATGACCGCTTTCAGTTCCCGGATCCCATGGGGGTCGAGGCCAACGAGGGGTTCGTCAAAAATGACGGCCTTGGGCTGCGGAAGGAGCGCACAGCACACGCTTACCTTCTGCTGCATCCCTTTTGAGAGCTCTTTGCCTAACTTCATTTTTTTGTCATCCATCTCGAATTGGTGCAGCAGCTGTTCCGCTCTTTCCTCCCAAGCAGGCAGGCGGTACGCCTTCGCAACGAACTCCAGATGCTCAGAAACCGTCAGCATCGGGTACAATACGGGAAACTCCGGGACATAACCCAAAAGCCGCTTTGCCTCCACAGTATGGTTCTCATGTCCGCCGATGGTAATTAAACCCTCAAAGCGAAGAAGACCGCAAATAGACTTTATCAAAGTGGACTTGCCCGCGCCGTTTGGGCCGAGAAGCACAGCAAGCTCACCGCTGCCAACCGACAGGTCGATGTTGTCGTTTGCAACCAGTTTTCCGTATTTTTTTGTTATACCTTGAGCGATAATCATAAAATCTCCCTTACTGAAGCAATAATGTAATAAAATCTGTCGGCGCCGTTCATATAAGCTATTATAGCAGGTATTTCTGTATAACGAAAGACATAGCTTCCCCTTGGCGGAAGCTATGTCTTTCGTTATGTCGGGGAAGGGACTTGAACCCCACGGCTGCGCCTCACTAGAACCTGAATCTAGCGAACAGGATCCGATAATATTTAGCGGAAAACGGAAACCCCGTCCCATGCTGGTCCCCGGAAACCGTCTTTTCTCTTTTAACGTTTCTGCACAAAAAATTTGATCGCCGTTTTTACTTCTCCATTGATGACGATATCATTGAACGCAGGAACAAAAACCAGATTGATTCCGTTCGGAGCGACATACCCTCTGCTGATGGCAATTGCTTTGACAGCCTGGTTTACCGCACCAGCGCCCACAGCCTGTACTTCCACTTTTCCTTGGGCTTTGAAAGCTGCTACCAGTGCGCCTGCCACGGCTTTCACATCTGAATCCGCCGCTACTCGTAAAACCTCCATACCCCTTACCCCCTCACCATACTCAATTTGCCATCAGCGCTACAAACTCCCTCAAAAATTGATTTTGGGAGATGGTCCAATCAGGTCCATCCCCATCCATCCGGGAGATACCGACGGTACCTCTCTCCAAGTCGCTTCTCCCCATAATTTTGATGCGGTCCAGATGAAAAAATTTTTTCAAAAATTCCATATTTCTTCGATGCTGGCCTGCGATGATGGAGCAATCACGGGGAGATACCCATAACACAATCTGAGCAGCTGTCTCCCGGGCCAAAAATCCTTTTACCATCATCTGAATCTGCTCCCTGGCCAGCGCAGATTCCACCAACTCGCCAAAAGCAGGATGAAAGGGGCCTGCTGCGACCTGGACGCCGGTTTGAATCTCTCTCGTAGGCTGCAGGCCAATACGAATCACATGAACGCCGGACAAGCAAAAAACAGCCAGCATATCTCTGCTGATTCCAACTGCTTCATCCAAACTTAAAGGATGGTATTTTCCTTCTAGAAAAAGTTTATGCAGGGGTGTCTCTTTTAGCACCAGGGTAGGATAAATTCTTGCCAGATCAGGTCCCAGGCGGGAAATTTCCCGCGCGCCCCGGAGACATTTTTCCCGGTTGTCTCCCGGCAGCCCGGGCATGAGCTGGACCCCGATCTGAAAGCCTTTTTCTTTCAATAAAGAAATCGCCTGATAAACATCTTGGGCCCGATGACCCCGGCCGGACCTTTCCAGGACTTCGTCGTCCAAAGACTGCACGCCCAGTTCAATGGTACCGACCCCCATAGAACGCAAAAAGAGGAGAATGGAAGCATTGATATAATCCGGCCGGGTGGAAATCCTGATCCCGGAAATTTTCTTCTTTTTTAAGGCGGCAAAAGCAGGGGTCAAAAAATATCTCTGCCAGTCCAGGGGCAAGCCGGAAAAACTTCCCCCGTAAAATGCAATTTCGGGAAGAGATTCCTCTTCCCAATCATGAATAGCTTTCTCAATATCTTCGGCTTTCGGATAACCGGACTCTCCCGAGACATGATGCTGATTACAGAACACGCATTGATGGGGGCAGCCTAAATGGGGAATAAAAAAAGGCAGAATATGTTTATGCTCATGAATCATTGCTTTCACCATGGAGATAAGGCCGCCAGACATCCATGTCCTGCAGCGCGGCTTGGGCCGCCTTTTGCTCCGCTTCCTTCTTGTTACGGCCCCAACCCCTGGCTAAAAGCCGTTCCTTGAACTTAACCCCGGCCAAAAACTTTTTATTGTGATCCGGTCCCGATTCCTCCAGAATGATATAAGACACGCCTTCTCCCCCGTGCTTTTGGGTTAGCTCCTGCAGCATGGTTTTATAATCGCCGCAGTCTTTCAGGTCCAGCCCCCGGACAATATCCTCCA
The DNA here is from genome assembly GCF_002777255.1 of Candidatus Formimonas warabiya. Taxonomy (GTDB): domain Bacteria; phylum Bacillota; class Dehalobacteriia; order Dehalobacteriales; family Dehalobacteriaceae; genus Formimonas; species Formimonas warabiya. The sequence goes on from NZ_CP017634.1 coordinate 1,590,814, forward strand.
ACCAGTTAATGACCAGGCTTTTCGCCGTTTCAATGCCGCAACCGAGATAAATGGCGCCTAACAGGGCCTCAAAGGCATCCGCTAAAATGGACACCCTGTCTCTGCCCCCGCACATTTCCTCTCCCCGTCCCAGCAGTAAGTACTCCCCCAGGTTTAATTCCCTGGCCCGCTCTGCTAAAAAGCTTTCACAGACAACGGCCGCCCGCATTTTGGTGAGATCCCCCTCCGGACGTTCCGGAAATTGATGATACAAATAATCTCCCACCACCAGCCCCAATACGGCATCGCCCAGAAATTCCAAACGCTGATTATGGATCAGCCCCTGCTTTTTATGCTCATAGACAAAGGTGGGATGGGTCAATGCTTGATTTACCAAATCATAGCTTTCCAAATCAATATTCAGACTGGCCAGCATTCTTTTCAAATCTTTGATGCGGTTCGGATTCATGATTCTTGCACCTTCTGTGTACATTAATATTCTATATTATTGCCATACCCCATGAATAGTAATCGGTTTCCGGGAAAAACAGATTCCTGTTTCATCGCAGCATCGATGCAAAAACCAGGTCCCGGCAAGCGGACCCGGCTTTTACATCCCAAATGGAGAAACAAATCTATCCTGCTCACATATACAGCCAACTGGGGACAGTCTCTCCCCCTCAATCAAAAATGGCAGAGTAAAGGCCCGGTACCCGGAAACCGTCTTGAGCAATCCAGGGCTCTTAGAACCTCCGAAGCACAATGGTGGCGTTATGGCCGCCAAAACCTAAGGAATTGGACAGCGTCACATTTACTTCTGCCTGTCGCGCCACATGCGGTACATAATCCAGGTCGCATTCCGGGTCCGGGGTGTCCAGATTAATGGTGGGAGGAATCACCCCGTTGTTGATGGCCAGAACGCAAGCAATCGCTTCCACCGCTCCGGCAGCTCCCAAGAGATGTCCCGTCACCGACTTGGTAGAACTGACGGCAACTTTTTGGGCGGCAGAACCAAAGACCTTATGAATGGCCTGTGTTTCTCCTTTATCATTCAAATCGGTGGAAGTGCCGTGGGCATTAATATAATCCACCTCTTCCGGTCTCAATCCGGCATCAGCAAGAGCCTTGGCCATCGATTGGGCAGCCCCTCTTCCTTCGGGAGCCGGTGCGGTAATATGGTACCCATCCGCGGTGGCGCCATACCCGACAACCTCCGCATAAATTTTTGCCCCCCGTTTTTGGGCATGTTCTAAGGACTCTAAGATGAGGATTCCAGCCCCTTCGCCGATCACAAAACCATCCCGGTCCCGGTCAAAAGGCCGGCTGGCTTTCACAGGCTCTTCATTCCGGGTGGACATTGCTTTCATGGAACAAAAACCGGCTACGGACAAGGGTGTAATGGGGGCTTCCGTTCCCCCGGAAAAAATAATGTCCGCATCGCCCCGCTGGATCACTTTAAAGGCATCCCCGATGGCGTTGGTTCCCGAGGCACAGGCCGTAACAATGGTTTCATTAATGCCGTAAGCCCCGAGAGCGATGGAAATCTGTCCGGCAGCCATGTTGCTGATCATCATGGGCACAAACAGGGCACTGACCCGGCCCGGCCCTTTTTCCAGCAAGATCTGCTTCTGGTCCTCCATTGTTTCTACCCCGCCAATACCGCTGCCCAGAATCACACCCACCCGGTTGCCGTCAACCTGCTCCATATCCAAACCGGCGTCCTCTACGGCCATTTTGGCCGCTGAGACTGCGAATTGGGTATAGCGGTCCATGCGCCGGGCCTCTTTTTTGTCAATATAGACAGTCGGGTCAAAGTCTTTTACTTCCCCGGCAATCCGGGTGGTAAACCCGGTGGTATCAAAACGGGTAATGGGACCGATTCCGGAAATGCCATTTACCAGGGAATGCCAAAACGTCTCCTTATTGTTTCCAACCGGTGAAATCACACCGATTCCAGTTACTACAACACGGTTTTTCAAATTGTCGTCGCCTCCTTCGCTGGCAAACCAGCTAATTCTGCTTTGATATTTTCAAAAATCTTCTTCACAGGCAAGATTTCTTTAATTCGTTCCACTTGTTCCCCGCAAAATACCAGGGCATTGTCGATATTTCCCCGTTGGGCATTGGCTAAAGCGTCCAAAATGCAGAAGTTTCTCCCACACTTTTTGAGACAGCCGTCACATGCTTCAGGAGACAAATCTTCATTGTTACATAACCGGTCCACAAAAACGTTTCGCAGGCCTCTTCCCGGCAACCCCACGGGACTTTTAATCACAACCACATCTTCGTGCTTTGCGTTCAGATACATCTGTTTAAAAGCTTGAGAGGCATTGGATTCAACACTTGCCGCAAAGCGGGTGGCCATTTGTACCCCGTTTGCCCCCCAGCGAAAAGCCTCGGCAATGTCTTTCCCATCAATAATACCCCCCGCGGCAATTACCGGAATATTTACTGCCTGCCTCACTTCCGGCACAATCTCCCTAACTGACCGGTCCGTACCTAAGTGTCCTCCGGCCTCTTTTCCTTCTACAATCACAGCAGCAGCCCCTAATTTCTCAGCGATGGAAGCAAGTTTTGCCGATGACACCATGGAAACAATGGGTGTATTTGCTTCGATTCCCCATTTATACATATCCCGGGCTACTCCTGCTCCCGATATCACTAAATCAATGCCTTCATTTAAAGCGGTTTTAACTAGAAGGGCAAAATCCCTCACCGCAAACATTACATTAATTCCAATCACCCCAGAAGAAAGGCTTCGCGCCGCCCGAATCTCCTTCAATAATTCTCCCGGCGTCATACCGGTGGCGGCGATCACACCAATTCCCCCTTCATTGGCTACCGCTGCGGCTAACCGTGAAGTAGAGATACGAACCGCCATACCGCCTTGAATAATCGGTATTTTGGCTACTATTTTATCAATTATCAGCGCAGGTAATTGCATCACTATCCCCCAATCCTATTCCGGTAACCCTTATTTTGAAAAATCCCCGTAGTGGAGCTACGGGGATCTTAATTTACTTAAGCTTTTTGTTTCTCCTTAATGTACTCAACAGCGGCACCAACAGTGGTTAATTTCTCGGCATCCTCATCGGGAATTTCCAAATCAAATTCCTCTTCCAGAGCCATAATCAGTTCCACTACATCAAGGGAGTCTGCATCTAAATCCTGAAATGAAGTCTCCATCGTCACTTCATCTTCATCTTCCACACCAAGTTGGTCGACAACAATTTGTTTAATTTTATCAAATACTGACACGTGATCACCCCCTTTCAAAAATAGATCAAACTTAATTCATGACCATGCCACCATCCACAGCAATAGTTTGACCCGTGATATATGCTGCTTTGTCGGATGCCAAGAACACTACAAGCTCCGCTACATCCTCAGGTTTGCCCAGTCTCTGCAGAGGAATCTGTTTCAGCAACGCTTCCTGGGAACTCTCAGGAAGATTTTCCGTCATGGCGGTAGCAATAAATCCCGGTGCTACGGCATTTACATTAATATTCCTGCTTGCCACTTCCCGGGCCAAAGACTTGGTAAAACCAATAATTCCGGCTTTGCTGGCAGCGTAGTTTGTTTGACCCGCATTGCCCATCAAACCAACCACAGATGCGACATTTACTATTTTGCCATATTTCTGTTTCATCATTAATTTAACCACGGATTTGCAACAATGAAAAGTACCCTTTAAATTAATGTTGATCACCGCATCCCAGTCTTCCTCTTTCATGCGCATCAAAAGGTTGTCTCTGGTAATGCCCGCGTTATTGACCAAAATGTCAATGCGCCCAAAATACTCAGAAACTTCCCGCATCATGGATTCCACTTCTTCGAAGTTGGCCACATCCCCTTTGACACTCAGGGCCTGGCCGCCGGCCTTTTTGATCAGGGACACCACTTCCTCGGCCTCTTCCTGATTGCGGTCAAAATCCACATAATTTACCGCCACCCGGCAACCCTCTTGGGCCAGTTTCAAAGCAACGGTTCTGCCGATGCCGCGAGATCCTCCGGTTACTAAAGCCACCTTGTCCTCTAAACCCATTTTAGCCACACTCCTTTAAAAGTGCAAGTGCATTTTCTAACGACGGGGGATCTTCCACGTTTAAAATACAGGCATTTTTGGCGATCTTTTTGATTAAACCGGTCAAAACTTTTCCCGGGCCGATTTCAATAAAGGTATCGACCCCTGACGCTTCCAGAATTCTTATGGAATCTTCCCATAACACCGGACTGTTTACCTGGTTCGTTAAAGCATCAATAATATCGTTTTTATCCTGGATGATTTGAGCATTGATGTTGGCTACTACCGGAAGGCTGGCATTCTTGATTTCCGCCGTGCTAAGCCGTTCCGCCATAGCCGCTCTGGCCGGCACGAGAAGGCTGGAGTGAAAGGGACCGCTCACAGAGAGCATGATCGCTCTTTTCGCCCCCATCTCTTTCGCCATTTCCACTGCTTTTTCCACGGCAGGGGTGCTTCCGGCGATCACCACCTGCCCCGGGCAGTTAAAGTTGGCCGGTTCCACCACGCCATATGCACCAGCTTTGGCACACAAGGCCTGAATCTGCTCCGGAGACATGCCCAAGACCGCAGCCATGGTCCCTTGCCCGGAAGGGACGGCCCGCTCCATCGCTTTTCCCCGGAAGCGGACTAAGCGTACAGCTTCAGAAAAGCTGAGGGCGCCGGCTGCGACCAGGGCAGAATATTCTCCCAAGCTGTGCCCAGCTACAAAATGAGGCACGATTCCTGCCTCCTGAAGCGGACGCAAACAGGCAACACTTACCGTAAGTAAAGCCGGTTGGGTATTGTATGTTTTTCTTAATTCTTCTTCCGGTCCTTGCCAGCACAGGCCGGTCAAAGAAAACCCCAGCACCCGGTCGGCCTCTTCAAAAACAGCGGCGGCCTGGGGATATTTTTCCGCCATCTCCTTTCCCATGCCCACATATTGGGAGCCTTGACCGGGGAAAACAAAGGCTATTTTACCCATGTTGTACCTCCTTTCATTTCTTCAAAAAATCATCCTGATCATGATTTAGTATTCGTGTTTCTCATCTGTTCCCCGGTTCCCGGAAACCGGTACCCGGATCCCGAATCATTCTATAATTTCTTTAAACGCCCCAGCACCTCTTGGGCTTGGCTCATAATCTCTTCAATAATTTCTCTTGCCGGCTGAATTTTGTGCACCATCGCCGCGACCTGACCGGCCATCACCGAACCCATCTCCACATCGCCGTCAACCACCGCAGCCCTTAAACGGCCGATGCCCAAATTGTCCAGTTCTTCCAGAGAACTATTTTCTTTGATCAGTTTATCATATTCCCTGGTAAGCTTATTTTTAATCACCCGGACAAAATGACCTTCGTACCCGGTGAGAATAGTATCTCTTTCTTTGGCCTTAATCACCGCCTGTTTATAATTTTCATGGGCGGTACACTCTGCTGCGCAGATGAACCGGGTGCCGATTTGCACGCCGGAAGCCCCCAGGGCTAAAGCCGCCACTAAACCCCGCCCGTCATAGATGCCTCCTGCCGCAATTACAGGCACGCTGACGGCATCTACCACCTGGGGAACCAAGGCTAAGGTAGTAATATCCCCTACATGGCCCCCGCATTCCATCCCTTCCGCGATAAAAGCATCCGCCCCGGCCCGTTCCAATCTTTTGGCTAAAACAGGAGAAGAAACAACCGGAATCACTTTCGTGCCAATTTCCTTCAGAGCGGGCAGATGTTTTCCCGGATTTCCCGCCCCGGTAGTGACTACCGGCACCTTCTCTTCTATAACAACTTTGATCGCTTCCTCTAAGTAAGGAGAAAGATAATACACGTTCACACCAAAAGGACAGTCCGTTGTTGCTCTTGCTTTGTGAATTTCCCTGCGCAAAATCTCAGGAGGAGCATTTCCTGCGGCAATAATCCCCAGACCTCCTGCTTCAGAAACGGCGGCAGCCAGCTCTCCCGTAGCCACCCAGGCCATCCCGCCTTGAATAATGGGATACTTAATATTGAGCAAAGGGCAGATTCCTGTGTCTAATAACATGTTTCACCTCCATCAAACTACTTCCACCATTTCAAAACCATGGATCCCCAGGTCAGCCCTGCTCCAAAACCCACCAGCACCAGAATATCGCCATTTTTCAGTTTCTCTTCCCGGTAGGCTTCATGTAAGGCAACAGGAATGGACGCGCTGGACATATTCCCATATCTGTCCAGATTCACATAGGCTTTCTCCATGGGGAGACCCAAGCGCCGCATCGCCGCATCCACAATACGCATATTGGCCTGATGCGGAATGACATAACACACCTCTTCTTTAGACAATCCTGCTTTTTCTAAACTTTTTAGGGCGGCATCTCCCATCACGCGCACGGCAAACTTAAATACTTCGTTGCCGCTCATGTGCAGATAATGGAGGCCCTGGGCAACGGTCTCCGCACTGGCCGGCATGGCCGCAGCCCCGGCCGGTACTTTCAGCAAGTCTCCCCCGGCGCCGTCTCCGCCCAGATGGAAGGAAAGGATGCCCCTTCCTTTTTCCACCGGCTGCAATACAGCAGCTCCAGCCCCATCTCCAAACAAAACACAGGTATTCCGGTCCTGCCAGTTCACCACCCGGCTTACTGTTTCCGCGCCCACCACCAGCACCTTCTCATAAGCACCGCTGGCAATGAATTGGCTTCCTACCGCCAACCCATAAATAAAGCCCGAACAAGCCGCTTCCAGGTCAAAGGACGGTTTTCCCTTCACCCCCAGCTTTTCCTGCAAAATGCACGCGGTAGCAGGGAAGAGCATATCGGGTGTACAGGTGGCCACAATGATCAAATCCAGCTCCTCGGCGGATATGCCGGCATCTTTCAGGGCATCTTGCGCGGCCCGGTAAGCTAAATCCGAAGTCGTCTCGTTTTCCGCCGCAATATGCCTGTGTGAAATCCCGGTCCGCTCCTTAATCCATGCGTCGCTGGTGTCCACTATTTTTTCCAAATCAACATTAGCCATGATGCGTTCCGGGACGTATGAACCCAGGCCTGCAATGCCCACGGATCTAACTTCCATTATTTATCTTCCACCTTCCCCGCTCATAGACTCTTCAATCTGATCGATGAACCGTCCCGCCACACAATCCCTGGCCACCCGGACGGCATTCTGGATCGCCCGGGCCTTGGAACTGCCGTGGCAAATAATGCTTACCCCTTTGACACCTAAGAGAGGGGCACCGCCTACCTCGGCATAGTCCATCATTTTCTTGATCTTTTTCAATCCGGGCATTAATAAGGCTGCTCCTATCTTGCTTCTGAGATTGCTTTCAAATTCTGATTTTAACAAAGAAAACAAGGAGGTGCCCAAACCCTCGGATAACTTCAATAACACATTTCCCACAAAACCATCACATACCGCTACATCATAATTGCCGGCCGGGATATCCCGCCCTTCAATATTTCCCACAAAATTCAGGTTGGCTTTTTTTAATAATTGGTGGCCTTCCACCGTGACCTCATTCCCTTTTCCCTCTTCTGCTCCGTTGGAAATCAGGGCCACTCTGGGATGGGCGATTTTTAAGATCACTTCCGCATAAGTCTTGCCCATCACGGCAAATTGCACCAGCTGTTCCGGCTTGACGCTGGTGTTCGCCCCCACATCGAGAATTACTTTTCCTCCCTGCAAGGTGGGAAACACCGTGCTGATCGCCGGACGATCAATGCCTTTAATTCTTCCGAACTGCAGTAAAGCTGCCGCCATTTGAGCAGCCGTACTTCCTGCCGAAACCACCGCATCCGCCTGGCCGTCTTTCACTAGCTTCGTGGCCACCCAAATGGAAGAATCCTTCTTGTTTCTCAACGCTTCCACGGATTCATCCATCCCCATCACACCGGCCGCATGGCAGATCCGAATGTTTTGGGGAAGTTCCGGATAAGCTTTTTTGAGCACCATCTCATGACCCACCAACAACAATTCCAGCTCCGGAAACATTTCCGACGCTTTCAGCACACCGGAGACGATCTCTCCCGGAGCATAATCCCCACCCATCGCATCAACGGCAATTTTCACAATCACGGCCTCCTCAGTCCCTTTTACACCTTAAACCGGTGATCTTGAACGGATAATACGATTTGTGCCTTAAAAACAATTTCTTGACCCACCTTGGAATGGACTGAAACTAAAAAAGTAGTGCCCCTTTGCCCTTTCACCATGGCCTTAGCCACAATCTTTTCATGCAGATAGACCGATCTTTTATAACGGATGCGGGCACTGCCCGTCAAGACAACTTCTGCCCCGATCACAGCAACCGCAAGGGAATTGGCCTGGGCAAACAAATGGTGGCCCCGGGCGATTCTGGTCTTTTCCAGTACCATATCCTCGGTGATTTCCAAAACAGAAATCCCGCTTTTATTCAGTTCCAAATCAACAAGTTCTCCAACTACTTCGTGAGTACTTAAGGCAGTAGGATTTTGCAAAGCATCCCGGGCCACATGCTTCACCCTTTCCCGGACTTCAGGTATCCCTAGGATTTGCCGGTCCAGGCGAATGGTGGGAATACTCACGCCCAGAAAGCGGGACAATTCTTCGTCCGTCACAAAAAGATTTTCCTCTATGAATTTACTTAAACGCTGATGCCTTTTCAACCGGCCCTTTTGTTTGATACTCACAAATATCACCTTTTAATAATACTAAATATTATTACCTGGTTATAAAATATTATAACGAAATTGGCAAGAGTATGCAAGAAAAAGCGCATACAAAAATACGCGCTTTTTTTCAGTTTCGGAATGGGAAAAAACAAGAGCCCGCTTCCTGGTTTTTTATAGCCTTATTTACCGCATTCTCGAAAACAGTTCCGGGCATCCCCTTTTGCCCGGTAGAGGGCGTCGTCGGCGAGGTTTAATAATGTTTCCGGCGGCATTTCCCCGGTGGGAATGAGCGCCGCTGCCCCTACCGACACCGTCACCCGATCCTTTACCGGGGATGCCCTATGGACAAGATCAAGGGCTTCCACATTGGCCAACACCATTTTGGCGATATGGACTGCCCCATTTAAAGCGGTTTCCGGCAGCAAAATGACAAATTCTTCTCCCCCGTAACGGGCAACCAGATCCCGGGGCCGCTGGACGGCCTTCTGAAGAGCTCCCGCCACCAGCTGCAAGCATTTGTCCCCTTGCAAATGCCCATAGGTATCGTTATATTTCTTGAAATAATCAATATCCACCATGAGAGCGGACAAAAAAACGGCGGAACGGACCCCACCGTGCCATTCTTTCTGGTAGATCTCATTAAAAAATCTCCGGTTGTACAAACCGGTGAGGGAATCGATCTGGGAAATTCTCTTCAGCTTACGGGACAAAGTATTTAATTCACCCTGCATCAGATCAGAGATGCGGACCATACTCCGCATCTGCTTCAACAGTTTTTTATACTCCTCCAGTAAGGCCCGGTAGTGGTTTTCCGCCACAGGAGACTCAAATACCTTGGACAGCAGCAGCTTCTCCCCGTTGGCATAGATCTCGTCTTCTTTGACAAAGATATTGTCCATGAAGCTTACCCCCGAATGATAATATTAAAAGGAAGCTTTTTAATATCCTCTTTGAATTCTTCTCCGCATTCGATGACCGTATCGTTTTTTTTGTCGCAATGCCAGTTGACACTGATCTTTTTGCCATTCTCCACCGCCTTGTCCAGCAGGTCGAAAATGGTCATAAAAACTTTCGACGTGCTGCTGTTGAAATATAGAATCTCAAAATCCACCCTTACTTCTTGGCGATCAATCCCTTCGATAAAGTCTTTAATCCAGTTCAAAATCGGGGCATAGAACTTGGCCGGGTTTTCCGGAAAAGATTCTCCCCGAATGGATAGTATGTTTAAGCCGGCATCCAAGACAATGTGCGGTGTCGACTGGGTTTTCTCAATGATCAGATTTTCCATTTTCTTACCTCCCGACGACGACTTTTGTACTGAAAAATGAAAACTCATCATCAATATTCGTAAAAGAATATTCCAAAGGCTTTCCCGCTTTCCGGGCGATTTCGATCAAGCCCAGCCCGGCGCCCTTACTCCCCGGCTCCGGGTCCATGCGGCGCCGTTCCTTATACAAAACCTTCAGTTGATCCTTGTTTAAGTGCCGGATGGATTCGATTCTGTCTCTCAACGGGTCAATATCACGGTTATAAACCCGGTTGCCGCAGTAAATAAAATAATTGTGGTCATCCTCATGGCCGATCGCCACGATCCCTACCCGTAATTCGCTGTCTGATTCCCGATCATCATCCAGTTTCTCGGCGGAATAATTTAAGATGTTTTGTACCTGTTCAATAAAAATGGAAAATACGGCCTGAGCTGCCGAATTCCCCGCGTCTTCATACTCCAGGTTGCGGCGCAGGGTTTGGCTTACTCCTTCAATACTTGTTTGGGCAATGGGCCCGCTGTAACAAAACAACATATTTTTCGTTTTTAAGTCTTCGTAAAAATCATACAGGTTAATCTGCATGAATCGCTGCCTCCTTAGCCAATGAATATCCCCGATCATAAGTAAATAATATCACAAGGGTAGTACAAAAACTCCAATTTTTTTTAAGGTTTTCTATTTTTTTCTGAACCTTTGCGCCCAAACAGAACAAAACTTGATCGTCCTCCTGTTCCTTCCTTGTGCCAAAAAAAATGCACCTGTTTCCAGGTGCGTTTTTTTATTCAGCTTTGGCTACAACTTCTTTTCCTTTATAATAACCGCATTCCGGACATACATGGTGCGGCGCTTTAAAGGCATGGCACTGCGGACATTTAGACAAAGACGCCTCAGCGATTTTCCAAGTGGCCCGGCGCATTCTTTGATTGGCCTTAGAGGTTTTTCTCTTCGGTACTCCCATTGACAACACCCCCTTCGGTAGAACTCTCTTCAAAAAACTTTTTCAGGGTCATGAAGCGCGGATCAATAGACTCGGAAACACACCGGCACGCAGCAAAATTCAGATTCACACCGCATTCGGGACAGAGCCCTTTGCATTCTTCCCGGCATAAAATCTTCATGGGCAGTTCCAGGAGAATCGTCCGGGAGACCTGGGAAGTAATGTCAATCTCATCCCCTTCAAAAGGGTAAATTTCTTCATCCTTTTCGTCAGAGATCAAATTTGGCTGGTTCGAGAATGTTTCCAAAAAAGGGGCCTGAACCTGGTAAGGTACTGCCTCCATACACCTGCTGCACGGCAATTCAACGGTGGTCGTGACATGACCCCGGAAGACCAGTGCTGCTCCGGTATTTTCCACCTGCCCGGAGAATTTTACCGGCGCAAGCAGTTTAATGGCATCCTCCCCGATGGATAGAACAGGCAGAAACTCTTCCAGATCAACAGGCATAATTTTTCCGGAAATGTTTTTAACCTTACTGACCGCAACTTTCATGTTTTCACCCCATAATTTGGGTTGTAGGCAAACCTATGGCTAATTATATAAAGCTCCCGCCCTAATGTCAAGGATAAAGGTTCTTGAAGAAGATTTTTCGCCTATTTCACCAGTTGGGCGGTATCCCTGGCGATCATTAATTCTTCATTGGTAGGAATAACAAAGATCTTGACCTTGGACCCTGGTTTGGTAATTTCTCTTTCTTGACCTCTCACCTGATTCGCTTCCCGGTCAAAATCCACGCCCAAGAAGGTTAATTTTGCGCAAACAGCTTCCCGCGTCTCAATGGCATTTTCCCCGATACCGGCGGTAAATACAATCACATCCACCCCGTTCATCTGGGCGGCAAAGGCGCCGATAAACCGGACAATTCTTTGATTGAACATTTCAATGGCCAGTTTAGCACGGGGATTTCCTTGGGCGGCGGCCTCTTCCACGTTTCTTAAATCACTGCTCACCCCGGAAATGCCCAGGAAGCCGCTTTTTTTATTCAACAGTTCATCCACCTGATCGATGGTCAGGTGTTCATTTTGCATGATAAATTTGATAATGGCAGGATCCACATTGCCGGACCGGGTGCCCATAATCAAACCTTCCAGGGGGGTAAAGCCCATGGTAGTATCCATGACTTTGCCGCCGTCAATGGCGGCAATGCTGGAGCCGTTGCCCAGATGGCAGGTAATAATTTTTAACTCTTCAATGGGTTTGCCGATGATTTCCGCCACCCGCTGGGAAACATAGCGGTGGGAGGTCCCATGAAAACCGTATCTTCTGATCCCGTACTTTTCATATAATTCGTAGGGCAGGCCGTAAATATAGGACGCCTCAGGCATGGTTTGGTGGAAAGCCGTATCAAAGACGGCAACCTGAGGCACACCCGGCATAATCTGTTCACAGGCCTTAATGCCCAGTATTCCCGGGGGGTTATGCAAAGGAGCAATGGCCACCAGCTTCTCCATCTCTTCAATGACCTTGTCATTAATGAGGGTGGACTTGGTAAAGGTGGAGCCGCCATGAACCGTACGATGACCGACGGCATCGATTTCTTTCATGGAAGAAATTACCCCGTAATTGGCGTCCGTCAAAGCATCCAATACCAGCTTGATCGCTACGGAATGATTGGGGATATCCGTATAAATGACTTGTTTTTCTTTATTTTCCGGCCGATGGGTGAGTAAAGAACCCTCCAAGCCGATCCGTTCTACCAGGCCTTTTGCTAAAACCGATTCGTCCGTCATGTCAAACAACTGATATTTCAGGGAAGAACTACCTGAATTTAAAACCAATACTTTCACGTAATGTACCTCCAAACATTTTGTTATTGTTTTATGTTTCTGCTTCCTATGCAAATGTGCGCAAAAAATGATGAAACCCTTTTTATTACTGCCCAGACCCCTCCCCATATTATTAGAAAAACGATGAAAAATTTTTTTCCATCCCGCCCTTTCCCCAAATATTATAAATGATATATTTCACAAACAAAACAAAAATTTTTTCAATTTTCTCTCTTTCCAAACCAGGTATAGAAAAGACAAACAAAAAGTATATATTAAAAAACTCTCATAACTTTCAAGGTGATGCGCCATGAAAATAGTGATGCCTGCCGTTGCCGTGCTGCTGTGTATTTCCATGCTTGTTTTTCCCAAAGAGACCTATGAAGCTGCCACCATGGGCCTGACCACATGGTGGACCATCGTCTTCCCTTCTTTGCTCCCCTTCTTTATCGTCGCGGAACTTTTCCTGGGTTTCGGGGTGGTTCACTTCATGAGCGTTCTCTTAGAGCCAGTGATGCGGCCCCTTTTCAACCTGCCCGGTTGTGCGGCATTTGTGGTAGCCTTGGGATACTCTTCCGGTTTTCCCATCGGCGCTGTTCTTACCACCAGTCTCAGAAAAGAAAATTTATGCACCCGCTTAGAAGGTGAACGATTACTGGCCTTCACCAACAATGCCAGCCCTTTATTTATTTTTGTGGCCGTTTCCGTGGGGATCTTCCACAATCCTTCCTTAGGAATGATTCTGGCCGTATCCCATTATGCTTCTAACCTCACTTTAGGATTCCTTTTACGATTTTACGGCCGAAAAGATCCGGAAAGATCCTGCGAGCAGGTGGACTGCACCCGTCTGGTGACCAGAAGTATCGAGGCCATGTTTCAGGCACAAAAAAAAGATGGCAGACCCTTAGGCAAACTTTTAAGCGATGCCATTCGCAAATCAATACACAGTCTATCCATGATTGGCGGATTTATGATCTTATTCGCTGTGATCATAAGGATATTGGCCATCTTAGGAATTTCCGGGATGATTGAAAAAGCCCTGGCCCTTTTCCTTTTTCCCTTTCAATTCCCGGACCCTTTGATCAAAGCCATGTCCGGCGGTTTGTTCGAAATGACCTTAGGCACGAAAGCGGCAGGAGAAAGTATCGCGCCCTTTTTTCAACAGGTCATGGCAGCCAGCATGATCATGGGCTGGGGCGGTCTATCCATACACGCCCAGGTAGCAGGCATGATCAGTGAATCGGATCTGCGCTTCTTTCCTTTTTTCCTGACCAGGATCGCGCACATGTTTTTATCCGGTATCGTCGCCTTCTTGCTGCTTTCCAGTCAATCCGCCGCCGTATTTAACCTGCTCATTCCCGAGATCCCGCTAAATCCCTGGGCCTATGTACTCCTTCCCCTGGGCATGAGCATTTTTGCCCTGCTGGTACCGCTGGGTATTGTGTTCCTGTTATTTATCTTCTTAAAAACCACCTGGCTGCTCCTGCATATTAAGCGCTAGTCCGCTGCTGGTGTCCCTGTAATTCTTCTCTTCCTTTTTTAATGGTATAAAGGGCTTTTTCCAAATTAATTTCCAATTGGTGGAGCATATCATTGGCATATACCCGGGCCCCTTGTTTGATCTCATTAGATGTCTTCCTCGCCTGTTGCAGCAGCTCTTCCGCCTCAATCTGGGCCTGTTTCATGATTTGGTCCTCAGAGATAATTTTTCTCGCCTGGTTCTCCGCTTCTTCCAGCATTTTATCGGCCCGCCGCTGGGCATCCTGCAATACCTTTTCTCTTTCCATATTGACAAACTTGGCCTGTTTAATTTCTTCGGGCAGGGAAGCCCTGATGCGATCCATATACTCCAATAAGGCTTCCGCATCAATTAAGACTTTGCCTAACAAAGGAATCCGCGATCCGGAATCAATAATGGTTTCCATTTCGTCCATAAGCTTCATTACATCCACTAAAAAACCCCCTCACTAAACTGATAATACAAAACAGCCGTGTCACCGTAAACCGATTCTTTTACTAAACTAATCACACCCGGATCAGGCAGTTCTTTCTCTCTGGCATTTGTCTCCACCACGATTACCCCTTGAGCGTCAAGCAACCCGGACTGAATAATCAAAGAAACTGCCGGCTGAATAAAACCCCGATTATAAGGTGGATCTAAAAAAGCGATATCAAACCTGCCCTCCAGTTGGGGCAGAACTACGGCAAAATCCCCTAAGATCAACCTGCCCTTGGAACTAAGCCCGGTCGACAAGAGATTTTCTTTGAGAATTAACCAAGGGGCCCGGTTCTTTTCAATAAATACGGCTTCCTGGGCGCCTCTGCTTAAGGCCTCGATGCCCAGTCCGCCTGTCCCGGCAAAAACGTCAAGGATCCTGCTTCCGTCCAGCTTAAAAGCCAATACATTAAAGATAGCTTCCTTCACCCGGTCGGAGGTAGGTCTGGTGGTATTCCCTTTAGGAGCTTTGAGCCTGCGACCCCGAGCTTGTCCGGAAATCACCCGCAAACAAATTCACCCCTTTACCAACAAATTATACCATATTGTTCTTAAAATCACGATATTTTTTATAATACAAAAATATTTGATTTTTTAGTATATTTTTTCCTCCTCAGGGTCAAAATATTTAACGGAAACCACTCAAAGAAGAGCTACAGGTTGTTGTTTTCCAATAACCCTCCCCATGAGCTCTTCCTCCGGTTTCTCCTCTCCCAGGTTGCTGAAAAGCAACCACTATCCGCAGAAACCTTTAAGGTTACTGCGGAATTTTTTTATTATTAAAAAAGCCTGCCTCCTGAAGCAGGAAGCAGGCCTAAATTTATCTGGTGCTAAAATTTGTTTTTAGGTGCGTAACTGGTATGCAGGAGATGATGGGATTTCTCTCCCAAGGGTTCCCCCAAATACTCCTGATAGAGCATCTGCACGGCAGGATTTTGGTGAGATTTTCTCAACTGCATGCCCGTATCTCCTTGATAAATTCCCGCCAGCCGTTTCTCCCGAACTTCCCGGTTGGTAGGGATGGGCTGTCCGCCCCCGCCAATACATCCTCCGGGGCAGCACATAATTTCAATAAAATGATAATCCGCCGCACCGGATGTGATCTTTTCCATTAAAGCCCGGGCATTCGAGATGCCGTGGGCCACAGCCACCTTCACATCGCTGTCTCCCACCCGTACCGTCGCTTCTTTTACGCCGGAGAGACCCCGCACCTGATAAAAATTAATCTCTTCCAGTTGTTCACCGGTGACGATTTCATAGACCGTCCTCAAAGCAGCCTCCATCACGCCGCCGGTGGCGCCAAAGATCAACCCGGCGCCGGTAGAGATGCCCAGGGGAGCATCATAGTCTTCCTCTGGAAGCTGGTCAAAGGAAATGCCGGCTTGTTTGATCATGCGGGCCAATTCCCGGGTGGTGAGCACATAATCCACATCCTGATACCCGCTGTCCCGCATCTCCGGCCGCTGGGCTTCAAACTTTTTGGCTACACAAGGCATAATGGATACAGAGACAATATCCCTGGGGTCGATGCCCGCTTTTTCTGCATAATAGGTTTTTGCCAAAGCGCCGAACATCTGCTGGGGAGATTTACAGGTAGACAGGTGGGACAGCATGTCCGGGTAGAATGTCTCAATAAAATTAATCCATCCCGGGCTGCATGAAGTCATTAAAGGCAGCTTTCCCTGTCCTTTCAGCCGTTTTAAAAATTCGCTGCCTTCTTCCATAATGGTTAAGTCTGCCGTAAAGTCGGTATCAAATACTTTGTCAAAGCCCAACCGCCTTAAAGCGGCCACCAATTTGCCCGTACTGACCTGGCCCGGTGCACAGCCGAATTCTTCCCCGATGGCAACCCGGATGGCGGGAGCAGTCTGCACCACCACATGCTTTTCCTTATTCCCCAGGGCAGACCAGACATCATCGATATTTTCTTTCTCATACAATGCTCCCGTGGGGCAGACCAAAACACATTGCCCGCATTGAATGCATTCAGAATCCGTCAATGCTTCATGAAAGGCGGGACCAATCACCGTCTTCATTCCCCTTTCCAGGGGAACGATGGCCCGAACCGTCTGCACCTTTTCGCAAACACTGACGCAGCGCCGGCATAAAATGCACTTGGCCGGATCCCGGACCAAAGCGGCCGTGGACCGGTCCTTGGGATATTTACTTTTCTTTTGGGCAAAACGGATGTCCCGGATCCCTATTTTCTGGGCCACATCCTGCAATTCGCAATTTAAATTGCGGATACAGGAAGGGCAGCTATAATCGTGATCGCCCAAGAGCAGCTCCAGATTGAGTTTGCGTGCATGCTGCACCCGGGGGGATGTGGTATGGACCGCCATCCCGTCTCCCACAGGGGTGACACAAGAGGCGCTTAAGGTGCGTGCTCCCTCTACTTCCACCACACAGACCCGGCAGGCCCCAATTTCATTAATTTCTTTCAAATGGCAAAGGGTCGGGATCTGAATACCGATTTTTTTTGCCGCCTCTAATATGGTCGTTCCCTTTTCCACTTGTACTTCTTGCTCATCTATCTTTACTGTGACAAGCTCCATCTTATCCCCTCCTCAACTATGTCCGTGCGCCCCTATTTCTTCACATCGCATCTGAGACAACGGCAGGCCTCTTTGATGGCTTCATCTTCCGCATAGCCCAGTTCCACTTCGGCAAATCCGCTCAGGCGCTGGTTTACCGGCAGACAATTCATGGGATGCCTTGGTTGTTCCTTTTCCAGGATTTCGCCGGACAGCTTCCTTTCCACTTCGATTTTGGGAATCACCTTCCCATCTCCCCCCAGATAACGATCGATATTGGCCGCCGCCTCTTTGCCCCCTTTGATGGCCTCCACGACGGTACTGGGACCGGAAATGCAATCCCCCGCAGCGAATATTCCTTCTACGGAAGTCAAATAGGTTTTGGGCGCAACCCCGATCATGCCCGGCTCAATCACCTGAACGCCGGTTCCTTTGAGGAAACCGCGCTTCAGCGTCTGACCGACCGCCACAATCACCACATCCACAGGCATGAGAAATTCCGATCCCTCTACAGGCAAGGATTTTCTCCTGCCGCTGACGTCAAAATTGCCCCGGCGCATGCGCATGCATTCCAAAGCTTTCACCTTGCCGTTTTCCCCAACCACTTGTTTAGAGTTTACAAAGGAATGAATATGAATGCCTTCCGATTCCGCCTCCCGGATCTCTTCCGCCAGGGCCGGCATATCCTCTCTGGACCGCCGGTAAATAATATTGACGTCCTTCGCGCCCACCCGCAGGGCGCACCGGGCCGCATCAATGGCCACATTGCCCCCGCCGATCACCGCCACAGTCTTTCCCGACAGGTTGGGGACAGGCCCCAAGTTGATATTGCGCAAGAAAGTAATCCCGGAGACCACGCCGTCCAGGTCTTCCCCAGGCTGGTTGAGCCTGAGCTCCAGATGGGTGCCCACAGCGATGAAGATGGCCTGGTAGCCGTCTTCTTTCAATTGTTCCAAACGAATGTCTTTTTCCTCACCTATTCCGCAATTGGTGCGGATCTCCACGCCCACCGCCTTGATGGTATCAATCTCCGCCTGCAGTCTTGCCTTGGGCAGCCGGTATTCCGGAATCACCGTCGCCAGCATGCCGCCGACCACCCCTTGTTCTTCAAAAACGGTGACCTGATACCCCTTTTTGGCCAGGTAATAGGCACAGGTAAGTCCGGCCGGCCCGGAGCCCACAATAGCCACTTTCACATTTTTCTTCACTACGGGAACGGTTTCTTCCAATACTCCCTGACTAAAAGCAAAATCCGCGGCAAAGCGTTTCAGATTCCGGATGGCAATGGCATCGTCAATCTTGGACCGGTTGCATTTGCTTTCACAGGGATGGTTGCACACCCGGCCGCAAATTAAAGGCAGGGGGTTATCCCGTTTGATAAACCGGTAGGCGTCCAGATATTTCCGCTGCCGGATCAAATCAACATAGATCGGTATATCAATATCCGCCGGACAGCTGTTGTGGCAAGAAGAGTGGAACATGGTGGCGCACACCGAAGCCCGGCAGTACTTATCTTTAATATGCTCCTCATACTCATGCCTAAAGTAGCGGATGGTGCTCAGCACCGGATTGGGCGCGCTTTGTCCCAAACCGCATAAAGCAGAATCCTTGATACTTTGCCCTAATTCTATTAATAGTTCAATATCGCCTTCCTGACCTTCCCCTTTGGTAATGCGGTCCAGAATATCCAGCATGCGCACGGTACCGCTCCGACAGGCGGTACATTTGCCGCAGGATTCGTCTTTGATAAAATCCAGGAAAAACTTGGCCAAGTCCACCATACAGGTATCCTCGTCCATAATGATCAGTCCGCCGGAACCCATGATGGTGCCCAAAGCGCTTAGGGACTCATAATCAATGGGCACATTTAAATGCTCGGCAGGAATACAGCCTCCGGAAGGCCCTCCGGTTTGAGCCGCTTTGAATTTCTTTCCTCCCGGTACGCCTCCGCCCACATCAAAGATCACTTCGCCCAGGTTTGTCCCCATGGGCACTTCCACTAAGCCGTTGTTGATAATTTTTCCGGCCAAGGCAAATACTTTCGTGCCTTTGCTTTTTTCCGTGCCGATACTGCTGAACCATTTGGATCCGTTCCGGATAATGGCCGGAACATTGGCCAACGTTTCCACATTGTTGATGATGGTAGGCTTGCCCCATAATCCGGATTGGGCGGGAAAGGGCGGTTTGGGCCTGGGTTCTCCTCTTTTCCCTTCAATGGATGCCATCAGGGCGGTTTCTTCGCCACAGACAAAAGCCCCGGCCCCTAAGCGAATTTCCAAATCAAAGTGAAAGCCGGACCGGAAAATATTTTTCCCGATCAGTCCCAAATTTTTGGCGTCCTGAATCGCTTTTTTTAACCGGGCCACGGCAATGGGATACTCAGCCCGGACATAAAAATATCCCTTTTCGGCGCCAATGGCATACCCTGCAATCGCCATTCCTTCAATAACGGCATGAGGATCCCCTTCCAGGATACTGCGATCCATAAATGCCCCGGGATCGCCTTCGTCCCCGTTACAAATCACATATTTTGTGTCTCCGGAAGATTTGGCGGCAAATTCCCACTTCAGTCCGGTAGGAAAGCCGCCGCCCCCCCGGCCTCTGAGTCCTGATTTTTTTATCTCTTCAATCACCTGCGCCGGTTCCATGCCGGTGATCACTTTTTCTAAAGCGAAATAACCATTTTGCGCGATATATTCCTCTATGGATTCAGGATTAATGAGACCGCAGTTCGCTAAGGCAATCCGCTTCTGGTTTTTTAACAACGCATATAACTGAGCCACTGACAATCCCCCTTAGTTCATTTCCCAAGCAGATATTTTTAATAGTTGACCACCCAGTCTTCGTTCACAATGCCGTTGACCAAATACTGTTCCACTATCTGCCTTCCTTTGGCGGCATCGACGAGACAGAATGCCACTTTCTCTTTACCTGGAACCGTCACTTCCACCAGCGGTTCCTGTACACACAAGCCGATACAACCGGTAGGCGTCACTACGACATCGGTTAAATTGCGTTTTTTGATCTCATCCTGAATCGCTTCCATCACTTCTCCGGCTCCCGCGGATATGCCGCAGGTGCCCATACCCACAACGACCTTCTTTTGATTGCTTTTCAGTTCCTTCTCCAGGGTTTGGTTCTTAATTCTTTCCAAATCATGAATGGATTTTATTTTTACCATTTTGTACGCCCTCTTTCTTATCTTTATACGTATTTCTATACGTATTTCTTTAAAACGGCCAGCGCTTTTTCGGGTTTTAACAAGCCATGGGCGTTGCCGTTCACGGTCATCACAGGGCCTAACCCACAGGCCCCCAGGCATCTGACTACTTCCAGCGAGTATTTTCCGTCATCGGTGGTATCCCCCGCCTCAATGCCCAGCTCTTTCTCAAAGCGGTCCAGAATCTCCGGAGAACCTTTCACATAGCAAGCAGTCCCTTTACACATGCACACCTGATATTTTCCTTTCGGCTTAATGGTAAAATGGGAATAAAATGAAACAACGCTATATACTTCTCCCCGTGATACGCCCAGGGCTTTGGCGATCTTCCCCTGGACTTCCCGGGGTAAATAACCGATGATTTCCTGGACCTGATGCAAAACCTCAATTAATGCAGACGGCTGGCCTTGATACAATTGCAGAATCTGATCCAATTGTCCTTGATCCACCGTCCTCTCCTGACAGCATGCTGACATTTCTTCACCTCCCTTTTTCTTTTCCCTGGAAACATTCCCGCCATCACACCTTGTAACTTTCTGATCCCTCCTCTCCATATTGCAAGAATTCAGAATTTAATTACTTATGTATCAAATGTGAATGTTTTCACTTTCACATTGACGCCAAATGGACAGCTTTTACCGAAGGATCCGCCTCTTACTTCTTCCCTTGCATCGGACGATTCCCCCCTTACGTGCATTATTAGCAATTTTTATACCAACCATCAACATTATTTGTTTCCTGCCTGCACCGGTTGCCTAGAATAGATTTGAGGGAAACTTTTTTCGGCTGGCATGTTTGGTAATTGTTCGCTTTTTTGAACGCAATTAACATCTGCAGACCCATTCATTCCGGTAATAAGTACATTATTTTCCTTTTGTTCATATTTTTGAACGTGTTCGCAAATTTTTACACAATCATTCGGGAAAAATGGCACTTTGTGGAAAAATTCACAAATCGTATCCTGGGAGTCCCCCATAAAACAAAGACCTGTCTCTTTCGGACAGGTTTTTCAGGTAAGATTTTTTTTGTATACACCCTTACTTTTCAAACATTTTCAGGCATGCCTGGGCAAACCGGTATTGCTCCTCCAGTTTCCCTTCCAATAGGCTCAGCTTATCTTCGTCCAGCTTCTCCCACTCTTCCATTCCCGTTGCACCAAGGATTATTTTTTTGATGGCATGGGAATTATAGCCGGCATCATAAAGGGCCTGACAAAGAAATTTAATAGAACTGACTTTGTCTTTAGGGAACGTCTCCAAAATCACCCCTCCTCCCCATACTGGGATAAAATATTGTCGGGATTATTTTAAAGCCCGGCTTTTTCATGCAATTTATGTATTTTATCGATATCTCCCCGGCCACCAAACGGGATGTTTTTATGGTTCAAATGCTTTCTTCTTTTATTTTACAATTTTCTACTTAACCACGATTTAACGGATTTTAGGAGTGAAAATGAATAAACCCCTTGTCTATCAATGGTTTAGGAATTATTTTTCAAAAAATCCCTTTTTTCAGTCCAAAAATTTTTTGTTCTCTCATAGATAATAGATGTCCCCAAAAAGATCCTCATCATTGCCGCCGCCGGAAAGCACCGTATCCCATAAGGTTTTCCCCGCCGCTCCATTGGCCAGGGTCCCCTGAACGATGACGCCTTGCCCGACCGCTTTAGCCCCCCGGGCAGGACCGGTGAGTTCGCATCGATCCAAGCCGGTTACCCGGCGCGCATAGGGTGAATTGCCCGCCATGCGCCATACCCCGTTTTGATCCCTTGCTACTTCCAGGATAGAGCCGCCCAGGCTGTACAATAACTTATGAACCTGGTCTGTGCTATAATGGCCTGATCGTTTTTCCCCTTCAACCCACACGGGACTGCTTGATTCATGGCTAACCCAAAGGATTCCCTGAACGGCGGCATTGTTTAAGGGAGCTTCGTTTAAAGGAAAGAAGCAGGGGGAAGCGGCATTGAAACCAAAGGTATCCCCTTTTTCATTGATCGGGTCGCCGTAAGCTGCCACCACATCATATTTAAATCCTGACGGCAAAATCAGCTTGTCCGCTTGCGCAGGCTGAATGGGGGTGAATTGCGCGGAAACCGGGTTGGTACCACCTGCCCATGGGCCGTCGTATTCTGCCGCCGCTGCTTTTGGGGGCTGCGTTCCCAAGCCTGCCGACATGGCTGCCAGGGAAGCCGTTCCTAACCCCACATAAGCCAGCAAGCTTCGCCGGGTTCATCTGATATCGTCAAATTCCATTTTTCTCCTCCTCAAGAATCCATTCCCGTTCTTATCCTCCCGAATACCATGTTTGCCTGATTCATCCTTCCATACCTTCCCTTTCCCCGTCCCCCTGAATTGCGGGCAGGCTCCCCTCCGTGGAGATACAGTAAATCAGGCCGGGAGGCGCCTTTTCCCGAAGGTCGGGTAGAGAAAACTGATATTTTCCGTCCTGCCCGAATTTTGTCCCCATGATCATATACAGCAGAGGGTATTTGTTGATGTCCAGGGACTGGCCTTCACATTTCATCCAGCCCACCGGAATGTCGTCATAAACAATCAGACGGATCTCCCCCAGAATCTGGTTCATGTTAACCGGCTCCTTTCTATAAAAGCGCTATAAAAGCATCCTATTGACGCTCCAATTATACCGATTGGCATTTTATTTTACATGTCACAAACGGCACATCTTTTGAAAAAAATAAAAAAACCTGCCGCTTGCGCGCAGGCTTTTACTGACTTTCTCATATATCTTTGATAGATAGGCGCGGCCCTTATTCATATACGGGAACCTTGATTTCTCCGCCAACAATCTTCTCTTTGATCTCATCCAGCCGGGGTTTGATTCCGGCCAGCAGATCCCGATTGATGTCGTTTTCGGCATAGGTCTCCACACTGTCCTTGATCCCCAGCACGACGTATCCTCCCGCCAGCTTGTTGTCCAACCGGAGTTTGATCACATCATAAACGGCAGTATCAACTCCCTTGAGGATGCTGGTTAAAACGTATCCCCGCTGCGGCTCGGGCACCGCATAACTTTGGTCCGTGTCAGCGCCTATGACCAGTATCTTTTGCGCAGTGGCTGCTTCCAGCACGCCCAGGCCGGAAGCGCCGGCAGCCTGAAAGATCACATCGGCCCCGCTTTTGATCTGGTCCATGGCCAAAACCCGGCCTTTTTCCGGATCATTAAACCCTTCTGTCCCTGAAGCGACATAATTGCTGAATACTTCGATCTTGGGGTTTATATACCGCGCCCCGGCGGCATAACCCGTTTCAAAATTTTTAACGGCCGGGATCTCAGCCCCGCCGACAAAGCCGATTTTTCCGGTCCGGCTTTTCAGGGCCGCGGCAGCGCCCGCCAGAAAAGCGCCTTCATGGTCCTTAAAGGTAACGCAGGTTAAATTTCCCCCGCTTTTCAAGTTGGGCAAATTGTTGTCAATTAAAACAAATTTGGTTTCGGGGTATTCGCCGGCTACTTTGGGCAGCATTTCCGTAAAGTAATATCCCATGGCGATAACCAAGTCCGTTTTGTTTTCAGCCAGCCTGCGCAACTCTTTTTCTCCTGACGGAAGATCCTTTAACACAACCGCCGTGGTTTCAACCGCGCTGCCAAAATCCTTGCCGGCCTTGGCTAACCCATTGTTGGCGGCGTCGTTGAACCCGCCGTCACCCAGTCCCACCGGATCCAGCACCAACCCCACCTGCAATTTTTCAGACTGGCTGTTTCCAGGTTTGGCCTCCCCTTGCCCGCAGCCCGTCAAAAGCATCGCTGCAGCAGTAAATAAAATCAAAATCATCATTCCCTTGGAAGTCTTCAATCCAATTCCCTCTCTTCTTGAAAATGGTATGGCTTATGATAAATTACCTTCGGCAATCGCCTTATTGGCGGCCAGAAGGAGCGACAGCCAATCGGGATTTTGGCCCGAAAGGATATTATCCATAAACACTTTGGCTACTTTCGTCCGCATACCGCTCAGCCAAAAGTACAAAATCTTTTATTTTCGTCAGTGCTTCTACAGTTATAAGGATTTCCGGTACATTTATAGGTGTCCCGATCGCTGCATTCTCCTGAACCAGACATAAATTCGCCGCCGCTCACAGCGCCCAATTCCTCGAGATCCAAGGCTTTCTTCTCCCCTGTCTTATCTTTTCTTTCCTCTGATTTTTCCGACTGATTCATTGTTCCTGTCTCCTTTCGTGCGCGTTTTACGCGCTTCATATTTTTCATTTAAGAAGCAATCATAATCCATTATAAATACTATGGTTTTGTTTTACATGTGGCGAAAGTAATATCTTTTAAAAAAACAAACAAAAACGTTGTTGGCAGGCAGGTTTTCAGATTGCAGGCACCCCCTAGTCCTATATTGGATCTATGTCGGAATAATTTTCAGCTCTTTGGCTCTCATCACGGTTCTCACCCGGTTGTCCGTGTCCAGCTTGGCGTAGATGTGGCTCAAATGGTTTTTGACTGTCCCCAGCGTGATATACAATTCCTTGCTGATCTCGGCATTAGACATGCCTGCCGCCAGCAGCCGGAGTACCTCCAGCTCTCTTTCGGTAAAAGTGGAATTCTCCAATTGGGGCTTGAGCACGGAGGGGATATTCGTCTCCCTGATCTTGGTTTGCCTGCTCAAAAGAGAGGGAACAAAGCCCTTCACAAAGGGAAGCAGTCCATCGCCGAGACCATCCCTGCTGCTTTTTTCCAGGTAAATGATTCCTATGAATACGCCGGAATACCTGACAGGCAGGCAGGCCAGGGAGAAATTCTCCTTATCCGCCAGATAGGGGTCGTTCCAGGCGATGCCGCCTGCGGACTTCTTATCCCAGAGGACTTCCGTTTCCGTCCGGGCCACATAGCGGATCAGCTTGCGGGGCAGACCGCCCAAATGGTTCAGGTTGACGCCCTCCGGATGGGCGCGGGCGGCCTCACCCTTCCTCTGATCGTATTTCAGGAACATTTCATCGGATTTTTCAAAAAAGACGGCGCAATAATCCACCGCCATTTGCTCTATCAGAACACGGAGCAGATACAGATACCCCTCATCCCCGCTCATTTTTTCTATCTCGCCCAGGTGAAACAAAAGATCATGACTTTTATTTTCTATACCCTCCGTTTTGGCAGGCTGCAGGGCAGGCTCCTTTGCAGCAGCTGCCTCCCCGCAGGAAAGCTTCATCTCCCGAAGGATCAGCTCCCCGATATGGTCAGCACCCCATTTTTTATACAGGCGCACAGCCTCCGAAGCATAAAATTCCGAAAGCCTGTCATCCTCATGGTGATATCTCGCTGCCAGCAGATTGGCCAGCGCTTCCAGGGAAAGGTTGCCCTGCTGCCGCGCGAAGACAATAGCCTCCCGGTACGGCTTATCCGAAGCCTTTTCCTGCATAAATACGGTGTCATATTCCGCCTGGGCCAGAAGATAGCGGGCGTAGTGATTGCCTTGGTAAATACCAACGCAATACTTCAGCTCTTTCAAATGCTTTTTGATAATTTTTTTGTTGCGCCGCTGTTCCTTCCCCGATAAATAACGGTGCATAGCAAGCCTCGTGAGAATATTATAAAAAATATATGCCACATCCAGTATGAAGCCCAGAAAAGAAGTCATTACGGACGCGATGCTAACGGTCAGTCCATAGGCTTCTTCTATCTTGCCTGCCAGGTACAGGCGCTCCAGCTCTATGATAATCCCGACCAGCATGATGGTGAGCTCAAAGAGGTCCTTGTCCCCGCTTTCCCGTTCTTCCTCATAAGGCGCTTCCCGCGGCGGCAAAACACCGTTCTTCAGCTGATTGATTTGGCCTCCGTATATGTCACACAGAGATAAGACCACATTGTAGTCCGGACGCTTCGGCAGACGGCGGTAATCGTCAATGATTTGCTGCAGCTCGCCGAGCGGCCTTCCCGTCATGTATTTTGTCATGATCATAAAGGCGCAGGCGTAGCTGCCGTAAAGGGAGCCGCCCTCTTTTTCGCCCTCCTCGACAGATTTTTTCAGGCATTCCAATGTGTCTTCCAGCGAATTTGTCAGATGATACGTAAACGCGCCGAGCAGAAACCATGCGGTGGACTTTGAATCGGAATTCCCGCATTTCTCAATCAGCTCCAAGACGACCTTTTCCAGCCGCCTGCCTTTTTCCGGCTTCCGCAGAACGCTGAAAAGGATGTAGCAGTAAGCAGCGTATGCCGCGGGGGCGTAATCGGAATTCCCGTATCGCGCCGAAAGGACGGCCAGCTTCAGGGCGAATATCGCCGAAAGCCTGTCATCGGTCCTGTTTGCGGCAAGGGCCATTACCGTCAGCGTTTCCAGTATGTAAAGCTGCCTTATTTCCGTAATTGCCGAAGCGCTTGTCAGCCTGCTTATTTTCCTGTCCGTAAACAGCAGCTTGCTCTTTATCAAATCAGGAAGCAGATGCTTCCGGTCAAGCTTGAAACCGAGATGGGTGAGCAACTCCGCCCCAAGCTCCATTACCTTTTCAAAGTCGCCGCCCTGCGCGCAAAGGCGCAGGTACATTCTTTTTATTTTGATCAGGCTTTCCGTCTCCGGGTATTCCGCCATCAGCGCATCAAACCGTTGCTTTGCTTCCTCGGCCTGTCCGCAGATAAACTGGCATTCCCCCATCTCCAATTGGATACGGAGCATCCAGCCACTCTTTTCCTGCGGTTCTTTGCTGTAAAGCAGGTCGGCGCAGCACTCAAAAATCCGGAGCGCCTGTTCCGGCGCCATACCAGTCTTTGCGGCAATGCCGGCCTCGTAAAGCGTATTGACCCACGGCGTTACTTTATCCGGGCTGACGAAGACCCGGTCCGCCTTCAAAAAGTGAGCCGCTATGACAAGCCTGGTGCCTGACTCGGATGTGCCCTTTTGCAGGGAGGCCAGTGTTTCAGCAATACGGTAATGGTTTTTTGACCTTTCTGCGGCATCCATCTCATGATAGGCCAGCTTCAGGATAATATCGTGAGGGAAGCTGTAAATAGGTGCGTCCTGCACCGGGTCCTCCGGTACCTTTTTTATCAGCAGATAATTTCTGCATAGTTTGTTCAGCCGAAAATCCAGTAAATCGTTTTCTGTGTTCGTCAACGCTCTGAGCAGCGGAACAGTTGTACTTCCGCAGCAGGAGATCAGGGAAAGAAGCTCTTTCTCTTTCTCTTCCTCGTCCAGTTCATTGATTTGTCTCAGGATGAGCTGTTCCATGTCGGCAGGCAGGTTCAGCT
Source organism: Candidatus Formimonas warabiya (assembly GCF_002777255.1). Taxonomy (GTDB): domain Bacteria; phylum Bacillota; class Dehalobacteriia; order Dehalobacteriales; family Dehalobacteriaceae; genus Formimonas; species Formimonas warabiya. Next base: position 1,618,399 of record NZ_CP017634.1, read on the forward strand.
TTTCCATTTTGCTATGCCACAACACCCATTTGTCCCCCGGAGCGGAATAGGTAAAAGCCTTCTGCTGCATCAGCAGTCTTACTACTCTGTCTATATTAAACGGATTGCCCAGAGTCAGACCGAAAAGTATCCTGATTAAGTGTTCCTTATGTTCAATATTGTCTCCGAACACCAGCCGGACATATTGCTCGATGTCCTCAGGCTGAAGTGCGCCGAGTTCAATCAGTATATCATCACTTTTCGGCAGTTTCGCCGGATTCAGATAAGTTCTGGCAGTATCATGATTCCGCCAGGCCAGCACAAGATAGAGATTTAATGCTCCGCCTTCCTGACATAGGGCTTCAATGATACTGGCGGAAAGAGCATCCGCCCATTGCAGGTCGTCAATAAAAATGATCAAAGGGAACAGTGCCGTGGAGACGATAAACAGCAATTGGCGTACTGCTTTTCTGACCCTGTATTTAAGCTTTTCCAGATTATCCGCATGTACAGCTTTATGTGTTTCAAAAAGTATTTGGGCATAAGGGCAGACAGATAGGATGATACCAGAGTCAGCGCTTAATTTTTGGTTTAAATTGTTTTTGATATGCTTTAAGGCTTCCGTAGGCAGGGTTAGGATATGCCTTACTATCTGTTCAATGATTTCCGAAAAGGCAATCAACGGACTTTGGTCATACTGCCTGAATTTACCGCGCACGTAGGTTGCGCTTCCGACCGTAAATAAAGCTGCGGACCGTTCCACAAAAAAACTCTTGCCTATGCCAGGCCGTCCGGAAACAACTGTTAATCCCATACCGCCTTCCAGAACATGGCTGAATTGCTTTTTGAACAATCCCGTTTCACGGCTGCGGCCAACCATGGTTTTGCTGATTTTTTCTGCAATCATAGATTCAATATCCTTCGTATTGTTTTCAACAGCTTCTTTTATTTCATCTGCCGCAAATGCCTCACTCACATTCTTCACCCGCTCTCTTTTGCAGATACTCTTTGCTTCGTCGGTCGGCTTCACTGGTTTAACGCGAAATAAAGGTCTGACAAGACACCTATGTTTCTCGGTTTCTTATTAAAAAGAATGGAAGCAAAAGAACCGTCCATGATTTCTTTATGAGACATTCCCAATCATTTGTCCAGGTTTATGGGTCGAAAGTTGTCTTTTGGCCAGTTTACAGCTTGATTATATCAGGAAAAAATATCCACGTTAAGACTAATACAAACAAAATCCTTCTGCTGCTCCCGTCTCCTTTCCGGAAAATACGATACTTACGCCATAAATTATAGATAACGCCGCTTTTTTTACATGTGACAAAGGTCATATCTTTTTTAAAAAAGGAAAAGGGAGCATTAGCTTAAACTAATACTCCCTTATTCATGGGAATTTAATCTTTGCATTCCTGGCAGATTGTCGAAACATTGTATTTGAGTTGTTTCGGGTACTTCGCCATGAAACTCAGCCTTGAGCAGAATTTTTGCCGGATTGAGAAAAGTTTTCTGTGATCAGTCGTTAAGTACACAACAGCACAAAAATTCAAGAACGATGAGGATGATAATCAGGTCGATAATGCCCTCGAAATTGCATTCTTCCCGGTGTCCCAGGCCACCCAATATACCCATTAGGCTAGCTCCTTTCTCTTTATTTTTGCGGTTTTAGCAACGGTTGTTAATAAAGCCGCATATGAATTCGAGCACGATTAAAATTATAATCAGATCAATTATGTCATCAAACACTCCACAGTTATTGTTATCGCAGCCGCCGCCCATATTTCATACCCCTTTCATTTAGCTATTTTTGTTTGTCTACAGTACATGTTATGTTTGTCTAGATATCTTTGACACTACCATCACGTGAATCGGGGTAAAAAATTTTTTTTTTTTAAAAGCTCAGAAGACTTTTTCGGGACCTGGGTTCGGCTACAGGGTACCGGAGAAGACCGACCATCCATAGTGCTGCCATGAAAAAAACTCCTTTGATGGCGAAAGGAGTTTTTCCTGGTTGGTGAGAAAGTAACTATTTATCTATGCCATCAGCTCAATTAATAAAAAAAAGCTTGTTCAGAAACCCCCAGATACTAGGTGCAGCAGGCATTTGCACCGCAGGCGCACCGGAGTACGCGGAGCAAAAATGCGCAACTGTACCAAGGTAGATGGGGGTTTGTCAACAAGCTCAGAGATTTTCCCTGCTCAGTTAGATCGACCCTGCCGATGAAAGGTACTCGCGGGTTTCCGGTCTGGCAAACCCCAGGTTCACCAGTTGGGACCCGACGGTGGCCTCTTCTTTTAACAAATGATTGACCAAATCAAAGAGAGGCTCAAATTTCTCATAAAAAACGACGATTAAGTCGCCCGGGGCCGCCTTTTTTACCGCAGCCAGGAGGGCTTCCGTTTCCGACAGGATAATTTCCATATTTTCCTTGGCTGCGCCTCCCTCCATGGCCCCTTGATAAAGCAGCCGGGCTACCTCTCCAGGCTTTCTTCCCCTTAAATCCTGGTCTTCTTTTATAATAAGCTTAGAAAAACCCTGTGCGGAAATTTTTCCTACTTCGATAATGTTCTTGTCCAGCCTGTCTCCGGGGACTCCGATTACGCCAACCAGTCTTTTCGCCCCCGTGGTCTGAAGGAATTGAATCACGGATTGGTATCCGCCGATGTTATGGCCGTAATCCAGCATCACCTGACAATTTTCTAAATTGAAAATATTAAACCTGCCGGGATTAACCGCCGGATCCGGCTTAAAATCGGTTAAACCGATGCGGATAATATTCTCCGGAATGTTGAGACAGCTTAAGGCGGCCACTGCAGCCAGGGAATTTTCAATATTGCACCTGGCTTTTCCTTCAAAAGTGATGGGCACCTCTTTGATATCCACCACCGGTGTCTTCTGCCCTTTTTTGTAAAGATAGAGGATTTTGTCTTCCACCCGGACCGCTGTTCCCCCCGCTCTGATGTGATTTTCCAGCACCGGGTTTTCTTTCATCTGAGAAAAATAAACGATGTTGCATGTGACCCGGCGGGCAATAAAATCCGTCATGGGGTCATCTCCATTGAGCACTGCGAAACCGTCGGATTTAACCGCTTCCACCACCAGGGCTTTCGCAAAAGCCAATTCTTCCAGAGTATCAATACCATCCTGCCCCACATGATCGTCACTGATATTGACAATCACCCCTACGTCCGCCAAATGATAGCCCAACCCTTTTCTGACGATCCCGCCCCGGGCCGTCTCCAGGACGGCCACGTCAACTTCCTTATTGGCCAGGACCAATTGGGCGCTGGAGGGTCCGGTATTATCCCCATCAGAAATACACCGGTTTCCCACATAGGTGCCGCAGGTGCAGGTCATGCCCACTTTCTTCCCCATCAGGGAAAAGACATGGGCGATCAGCCGGGTAACAGTGGTTTTTCCATTGGTCCCGGTAATAGAAACGATGGGGATGCTCACCGGTGTCCCTTTGGGGTATAAATAATCGATGATGTCGGCGGCGACATTTTGGGCCTGGCCCATGGTGGGATAGAGATGCATCCTTAGGCCGGGAGCGGCATTTACTTCTACCACGGCGCCATGGTCAGGCGAAATAGGCTGGGAAATATCCTCCATCACAAAATCGATGCCGGCTATTTCTAAACCGATGATTTGGGCTATTTTAACGGCAAGGAGCGCATTTTGGGGATGCATTTCTCCGGTGCAGTCCCGGGCCGTGCCACCGGTACTGAGATTGCCGTTTTCCCGTAATAGAATTGTTTCACCTGGGGCCGGGATGTCATTCTCCGTAAAACCTAATTTTTGCAGCACGCGCTTTGCCACCCGGTCCAGCTTAATTTTCGTCAAAGGTCTTTCATGACCCATTCCCCTGATAGCACTGCGGTTTTCTTTTGCTACAAGTTCCTTAATGGTATGCACGCCATCTCCCGTAATGGACGCCGGTTTTCTTTCCGCTACAGCGGATACCTTATCCCCGACCACCAATACCCGATAATCTTTTCCTTTGATAAACCGTTCCACCAGCAAAACAGAATGATGTTTTGCCGCGGACCGGTAGGCCATTCTAAGCTGGTTTTCATCCTGGATATTTAAGTTGACCCCCTTGCCCTGGTTGCCGTCATAAGGCTTGAGCACCACCGGATAACCCAGGGACGCCGCTAGCGCTACAGCTGAATCCTCGGTATAGACCAGACCTCCCTCGGGAACCGGTACCCCGAAATCACTCAAAACTTGCTTTGTTAACTGCTTATTTTTAACCAGGTCAACAGAAATACAAGTCGTCCGGTCAGGTAGGGAGGCTTGGATTAAGTGCAAATATTTTCCGTAACTCAATTGGAGGAGGCTTTCATCTCCCAAGCGTTTTACTGGAATCCCCCTCTTTTTTGCTTCCCGGAATATCGCCCTGGTACTTGGTCCCAGCGCGGTATCCGAGGTAATTTTCTTCAGACCATCCAGAAGAGGTTTAACAGGAACAGGCTGGTTTTGGGCCAAACAGGATACAATCTGCAGCGCAGCCTTTCCGCACGCCACCGCGTATGCTTCATGAAAAAACTCATAAATGATGGCATAGGTAGCAGGCTTTTGGACCAGTCTGGTCTTGCCAAAATAAACAGGATCGCCGAACATGCTCTGTAATTCCAAAATCAAATGTTCCGCCACGTGGCACACATAAGTGCCTTCCTCCAGCCTGGTCACAAACCCGCCCTCATATCCCAACGAACAGTGATGCTTTTTGAGCCCGGGAAATAATCTCAGGAGTTCCTCGTTAAATCCTTCTATCTCCTTGGTAGTTTTCTCCGCCAGTCCTCCTGCATCTACCAATAGCTTTACTACCGGCTTATGGCAGTAAATATTCCTGCCGTTGAAAACGTGCACCTCTTTTAGTTCCACCTTCAATGTCCTCCTAATAAAAAGCCCTGCAGGCTTCGTTAATGCATCCTTACTACTTCTCTGCTCTCAAAATCAAAGCCATAACCGCTCGACAAAACATGAATCGTCACATTGGTAATGGCTAATATTTCATCCGGCTTCAATTCCGACACATTGGAGCTCTTAATGGATTTGCCCTCGATCACCGTCACGGCATTGTTCCCCAGCACTTTAAAATAGCCGTCCGGATAAACCATAATCGCCGTGTCCTCATCGATGCCGATGCCCAACATGCCGGGATTTTGTGCCACACCGCACAACAAACGGCCCAGCCTGCCCCTCTGGTCAAAATGCTGGTCAATGATGACCCCTTCCAGGAGATTTAAACCCGGGGCCATCTTCAGCGTACATTTCCGGGCCGGATCATTGCTTAAGCCTTCCACAATCATGGTGCTGCTCATCACTGAGGCCCCGGCGCTGGTGCCGATAATCGCGGTTCCTTTCCGGAAGGAGCGATGTAAGGCCTCATAAGCTTTCGTGCCTCCCAAAATACTAGTAATTCTTAACTGGTCACCACCTGTAAAGAAAACACCGGAAGAAGCCTCAATTTTTTGCGCATTTTCCTCTTCATTGGCCTCATCCCGGGAACTGATATTTAGTATAACCGTATGCTTCGCTCCTAACCGGGAAAAAACTTCTTGGTACACTTTTCCTGCTTCTTCAGGGCGTTGGGTTGCGGTTGTCACAACGGCAATGCGGGCATCTCTTCCTCCTACCGTCCGGACAACCTCCTCCAGAATCTGGCTGTCCCCTTTTTTATCTTCCGCGCCTCCAATGATCACCAAATTCCCCTTTAATTGATCCGCCATGGCAACCTCCGTGACCTTCACCTTCTTGATTTTCCTTCTGTTTATTTATCTCTCATATGTTCCCTTCTTTACAACTTTTTTATCCACGATTAAGTGCTCTCCCCGGCCCAATAACCTGTTAATCTCCAGGTCTTTCCGGCCAAAAACGATGATGTCGGCGTCGCTTCCCGGCACAAGGGCCCCCTTCCTGGGATATAATTTTAATATTTGGGCCGGGTTCATCGTCATCGTTTTCAAGCAGGTCTCAAAAGGTAGCTTTTTCTCCAAAATACAGGCCCGAAAATCCTCCAGCAGGGCCTTTACCTCTGCCACACTGCACGGGGATTCTTTGGGACAGGCGCTGCCGTTTCCGTCCGAGGTGATGGTCACCCGGTCCAGTTCCCTTTCCTCATGGATCAACTTTTCTAAAGCATCAGGCACACTTAAGCCAATTTTCTCTCCTGCCGTCAGGTCAATATTTCCCCCTTTTTTTAAAAGCCGGATGCCTTGGAAAAATAGATTTTCATTCCTGTTGATATGCGTAGGTACAAACATTTCCAGCGGGAAATCGGACTCATCAAGGACCTGGAACAAGGGACCCAGCCCTTCTTTCCCGTCCCCCACATGAATATGGACCACCCCGGCCTTTCCGCCTAACATGCCCCCTGTTCTGGCCTCGGAGGCAATCTCTCTTAAGGATTCTAAAGAGGGGTGAGAGGACCGGTGGTCTGAAATGGCAATCTCCCCCACGCCCACCACCTTGTCGATGAGGGCGATATCCGTGAGCGCTCTCCCGGTCAAGGTAGCCGTAGGAATTCCGTAGCTGCCTGAATAAATATAGGTGGAAATCCCTTCGTCTTCCAGCGCCCGGGCCTTGGCTAAAAGGCCGGAAATACTTCGGGTCACGCTGTCAAACCCTAAGACTCCCACCACGGTAGTAACTCCCGCCCTAGTCAGCTCACTGAACATAATTTCCGGTGTGCGGCTGTGGGGCCCTTGTTCGCCGCCGCCTCCCGCAATATGCACATGCTGGTCGATAAAACCCGGGCAAACAATACAGTCCGTGCAGTCTATCACTTCCACTTCCCGGAAAGCTTTCGGGTCAATATCATCCTCCACCTGGCAGATTTTATCAAAGACGACCAAAATGTCTTTCTGCCCCAGATCGGCCGGATTAAAACAGTAGCCTTTTTTTAATAACTTAAACACAATGCCTCCCGCCAAAAAGCAGCCTACCCACTGAAATTCTTACTTTAATATTTCACGGGAAAATCTAAACTATTCTCTCCCGCCTCATGAAAAAAGAGCAGACACGGAGACGGTTCTGCAACAGAACCGTCTCCGTGTCTGCATGTCTGGTCTGTGTCTGTTTTTGAGACATCCCCTATTTAAATAGGCTTTGGGGGCGCCTGGACGTCTTTGGCCTGGGTCTTAACCCGAAACAAGCAATGCTCGCAAAAGTATGGAGCATCTTTGTTCTTGGCCAATTTGGCATAATCTTTATGGATTTTACATATATCCTCTACCTTACCGCATAAGGAACATTTTACCTGCATAATGGTCCCCCTTAAACAAAAAGTAATAAGTATAGTATTCTCTTCATAGAATTATTTTCCTTCCCTGATCCCAAAGTATAATTTTTCCTAATTCAGTTATCCTAAAAAGAAAAATACAAAGGAGAATCTTATATGCGCAGTATGGATACATTTAAAAAATTGGGCGTTTCATTGGATTTGGCTTTAGAAGCCCATGAACTGCTGAGAGGGGCGACGAAACAGGAAGTGCCGGGAGTAAAAGAAGATAAAGAGAGTTTTGACTTCGCTTCCGTAACAACCGTGACAATTCTGGATGCCCAGGGAGAACAGCTTATGGGTAAACCTCAGGGTACCTATATCACCATTGAAGCTCCCCGGATCCGCTTTGAAGGCAAAGAAATTATGGATGATCTTAGCGAACTGTTGGCGAATAAATTAGAATCTCTCATCAAAATTGGCCCCCAAGGTACGATCCTGGTGATCGGTTTAGGAAACTGGAATGCCACACCGGATGCCTTAGGACCCAATGTGGTTAACTCTACCATGGCCACCCGCCACCTGTACACCTATGCTCCGGAAGCGGTGGGAGAAGGACTCCGTCCTGTATGCGCCTTAGCTCCGGGTGTGCTGGGAATTACGGGTATCGAAACGGCGGAAATCATCAAAGGAGTCGTAGACAGGGTTAAACCGGACTATATCATTGCGGTTGATGCTTTAGCCGCGGCAAATATTTCCCGGATCAGCACGACGATTCAGATCGCCGACACGGGGATCAGCCCCGGATCAGGGCTGGGAAATAAAAGAATCGGTATTAATCAAGAATCCATGGGCGTTCCGGTCATCGCCATCGGCGTTCCCACCGTAGTCCATGCATCGGTGATTATCAACGAAGCCCTGGCCAAGCTGAACGAGCTCTGGTCAAACAACATGCTCATGGCCACATGTGCCCAAAACATTAACCCTGACTTAACCCAGCAACTTTCCGGCACCATGTTTCAGGCTTTTGAAGGCAACCTGGTGGTCACGCCAAAAGAGATCGACGATTTAATTCTCAATGTAGGGAAAATCATCGCTGCAGGGATTACGCAAGCGGCCCATCCCGGAATCAACAAAGAAAATTACCATCGCTATATGCAATAAAAAAAGCCCCCATGGGGCTTTTTTTATTCGGGATTCGGGAACCGGGATCCGGGTACCGGGGAAACCATTAAATCAAATCACTTTACGTGCTGATATCCATTAACTTTTCAAAGATGTCCAAACGGAGTTTTTTCATTTCTTTAGGATTGGCAAAAAAATAAGAAGGGCTGACGCCCTTCTTATTTTTACTTCTACTGTTTCTTAGGCACTCGGCAATTGGGTAGGCGCAGAGCCGTTAATCGCTCCGGACTGCCCGGACTGAAGAGCCTGTTCAGCAAAAGCAACCATCTTCTTAGTCATATTTCCCCCAACATAACCATTCTGACGGGAAGTAAGATTTCCCTTGTCTACCTGGTCATAATTGGCAAGGCCAAGTTCACTGGCAACTTCTAATTTGAATTGATTTAAGGCGGCACCGGCTCCAGGTCTTACAGGTTGATTGTTGTTGTTATTACTAGGCACGAGTGTCTCCTCCTTTTCGTATCATTAGTGTTTATGGGATCATTTAGTCTCTGTTAGCTGGGTCTCTGTGTCATAGCCGAATTCCCGATCGCGCCGGACTGACCTGATTGCAGCGCCTGTTCAGCAAAAGCAACCATTTTCTTGGTCATATTTCCACCAACGTAACCATTTTGCCGAGAAGTCAGATTTCCTTTATCTACCTGGGCATAATTGGATAATCCGAGTTCAGTAGCAACTTCCATTTTGAATTGGTTTAAGGCACCGGATGCTCCACGTCTTACAGGTTCATTATTGTTGTTGTTACTTGGCATTTAGTTTCACCTCCTTTACTGGAATCTGAGATTATTCTTTTCTTTTTTGATTCACTTTATTCTGCTTTTTGACTAACAGTATTTTCCTTAGTGTGATTAAATATTGGAATAATTATTATTTATTCTCTTTTTTGGTCTTTGTTTTGCTTTCCTTCTTTGAGGACGGTGTAATTCCTAATTCTTGCAAAAATTCGTACTTGGTTTTTTCATTGATGCCCGATAAATCTTTTTTTGGGGACAATAAAATCACCTCCCTGATCTATAGTGTGCATTTCTTGAAAAAAACAATACCAGGTAGTTTTCTCATTCAGAGACATTGGTTACCAAAGAAGTAAAAAAAAGCGCAAAAATGCGCTTTTGAACTGGTCGATAAACCTCATGTATCTGGTTGCAGCCGGGCCTTCTTCCTCTACACAGCCGGGTCAGGTGAAAATTTTAAATTTTTCTTGGACCATGGAGCCTAACAGGCTATGCGGGGAAGTCGCCAACCCGGGATCCCGGGCCAGTAATCCATGGGCCTCCTCCCTTACGGTTTCCAGTAAAGAAAGATCTTCAAAAATATTGGCGATCTTTAATTCCGGCAAACCGTGCTGGCGGGTGCCAAAGAAATCTCCGGGCCCTCTCAGCTTTAAGTCGGCCTCGGCAATAGCAAAACCGTCATTGGTACTTTCCATAATCTCCATGCGTTTCCGGCTTTCTACCGTCTTCCCATGATGCATGAGAATGCAATAGGACTGGTGTTCTCCCCGGCCTACCCGCCCCCGCAATTGGTGCAGTTGGGCCAATCCAAAACGCTCGGCATCCCGGATCACCATCACGGTAGCATTGGGCACATGAATCCCTACTTCAATGACGGTGGTAGAAATCAGGAGCTGGATGCGCCCCTGGCGGAATCCCTCCATCACCTGGTCCTTTTCCCGGCTTTTCATCTTGCCGTGCAATAAGGCCAGGGCATAATTTTTAAATTCCCCCCGGGCCAGCCGCTCAAACAGTTCCCCCGCCGCCTGGAGATCAACCTGCTCCGATTCTTCCACCAAGGGACAAACCATGTAGGCCTGCCGGCCTTGATCCAGCTCCTTTCTGATAAAAGAAAAAATTCTTTGCTCTAAATCGTACTTAACGGCATAGGTTTTGATTTCTTTTCTTCCCGGAGGCAGGGTATCAATGACAGACAAGGCCAGGTCCCCATAGAGGGTGAGCGCCAGGGACCGGGGTATGGGTGTGGCCGTCATCACCAAAATATCCGGCTGCACCCCTTTTTTTTGCAATTTTCCCCGTTGCATCACGCCAAACCGGTGCTGTTCATCGGTAATCGCCAAGCTTAAATTTTTAAATCGGACATTTTCCTGGATTAAGGCATGGGTACCAACCAGAATCTGGATCTGTCCGGTTCGGGCTCCTTCGCATAGGGCCTCTCTTTCTTTGCCCGGCGTACTTCCGGTCAGGCAAGCCACTTCCACGCCTAATTTTCCGAACAGGGCGGACAGGCTTTGCCCATGCTGGCGGGCCAATATTTCCGTAGGAACCATCATCGCCCCCTGAAACCCGGAGCGCACCGCTTTGTAAAGAGCGGCGGCAGCCACCACCGTCTTTCCGGATCCCACGTCTCCCTGAATCAATCTGGCCATGGGCTTGTTTCTTTCCATGTCGCGGAAAACTTCACCGATCACTCTTTTTTGGGCTTCTGTGAAGGGAAAAGGCACCGCTTTTTGGAAACTGGTAAAGATTTCTTTATCCTTGTCATGGGAGATGCCTTTTTCTTCCCTGTGGCGGCTGGCTAAAATAGCTAACTGGAGCAAAAGCAGCTCCTCAAAAGCCAGCCTGTGCCGGGCTGCCTTCATTTCCTCCCAGGATTCCGGCAAATGAATGGCCTGCAAAGCGGCAGCCTTACGCATCAGCTGGTGCCGCACCAATAGATCCCCGGGCAGATTTTCCGATACCCTTGGGGCATATTGTTGGACACAACCGGACATGATTTTGCGGAAAATCTTTTGGGGAAGTGTTTCCGTCGTGCCGTAAACGGGCAGGATCCGGGGCCCGGTCGCAGCGTCTTCTTTGCCGATGATTTCATAATCCTGCACCGTCAATTCCAGGGCCTGGTATTTACCATCCACTTTTCCATGCACCATGATTTCACGGCCCTGTTCCAATTGCTTTTTTACAAAGGGTTGATTGAACCAAACGGCAGGAATGGATCCCGTGCCGTCGGCAATCCAGGCTTTTGTGATGCTCAGGTTTCTTCGGGGCTTAAACTCTTTTAAGGCCCCGATGAAACCCCGGATCGTTTCCGTTTGATTCGGCTCCAGACTGCTGATGCATTTTACGGACCTGCGGTCTTCATACCTTTTGGGAAAATACTCCAAGAGTTCTCCCACGTTTTTCAGACCCATTTTCTGCAACAATAAAGCTCTTTGGGGGCCCACATTTTTTAGATACTGCACAGGGGTCGTCAGTTCCTGATCGCCGACCCCGGGATTTTTTTCTTTCCGGTTGTTCACAAGAAACTACCTCGTTTTGCCCTAAAATCTTACTGGGGAACTGTCTGCCCTTTTCGTGTGAAAAGCATAAAAATTCCCCTTTTAGTTTTCTGCTAAACGGGGATATTATCCTTTAAACTATTCCAGGGAAATTAAATAATAATATAAGGGCTGTCCACCATAATGGACTTCTACTTCCACGTTGGGAAAATCTTCCGAGATTCTTGCCGCCACAGCATTGGCTTCCTCCTCTGTGACATGATGCCCATAGAATAAAGTAATTAATTCATGATCCGGCTCCACCATTTTTTCAATGACATCCAAAACCACCTGGTTCACATCCTGGCCGATGATTTCAATGGACCCGTTGACCAGTCCCAGAATATCTTTTTCCTTAATGGAAAAGCCATTAAAGGAGGAATCCCGAACCGCATAGGTCACCTCTCCTGTTTTCACATGGGCAAACGCTTTCGTCATCTCTTCCCGGTTATGCGCTGCCGTCTGGTCCTGATCAAAGGCCAGCATCGCCGCCAAACCCTGAGCAAGAGACTTGGTGGGCACCACGGCGACGGATTTCTCCGATAAGGATTGGGCTTGCTGCGCAGTGAGAATGATGTTCCGGTTATTGGGCAGGACCACCACTTCCCGGGCCGCTACCTTTTCTATGGCGGTCAGAAGGTCTTCCGCGCTGGGATTCATGGTCTGTCCCCCGTTGATCACCGTGGCTACCCCTAAACTGCGGAAAATCTCCGCCAGCCCTTCCCCGGCCGCAACTACCACCACCGCACATTTCTCCTCCGCGGGCGGCCCGGTTAAATCCATGGTTTCCCGGTGCTGTTCCTTCATGTTATCAATCTTGATATCGTGCAAGGACCCTTGGGTGAGGGCAAATTCTAAGATTTCTCCCGGATGATTGGTATGGACATGAACCTTGACCAAATCTTCCGTACCGACGACAAGGAGGGAGTCCCCCTGATCCTGGAATTGGGATTTGATCGTCTCCACAGATAAACGGTCTCCCTTAATGATGAATTCCGTGCAGTATTGAAAAGGAATGGACAGCTGGTCTGCACCGGGTAAGGGAAAATCCCTTTTTTCCTTTCGGGTGAGAGGAGCCTCAATTTTTTCTCCCTGGAGCGCCCGCACCCCCCCTTCCAGAATCATTAAGAAGCCTTTGCCTCCGGCATCGACAACTCCTGCCTGTTTTAAAACGGGCAGCTGATTCGGGGTATTGTTTAAAGCGGCTTGCCCCTGCTCAAGGGCGTATGTAATGACTTCAAAAACATCCTCATTCTGTTTGGCCTCTTTAACTGCAGCGGCCGCCACTTCTCTGCTCACCGTTAGGATCGTCCCCTCCACCGGTTTCATCACGGACTTATAGGCCAGCTCCACCCCTTTTTGCAGGGAAAAAGCAAAGTCTGCGGCAGAAAGAGATTTTTTATCCCCCACCCCTTGGGCGAAACCCCGGAACAATTGAGATAAAATGACGCCTGAATTTCCCCGGGCTCCCATCAAGGCCCCCCGGGAAACCGTATGGGCAACTTGTGCGGCTGAAGAAAGGCCGGTTAAATCCTTCACGGCAGAATTCATGGTCAGGGACATATTGGTCCCCGTATCCCCATCGGGCACCGGAAAAACATTCAGCGCATCGACAACCTCTTTATTTGCAGTCAGAAAACCACAGCCCCCAATGAAAAATTTTTCCAATAAGGCTGCAGTTAATTCCGTAAACTTCAACGTCTTGTACCCCCTTAGTCAACCACTCTCACGCCTTGTACATGGATTTGTACATGATCGACCAGCATCCCGGTATGTTTCTCCACCGTGTACCTGACCTTTTCAATGACGTTGTTGGCTATTTCGGATATTTTTGTACCATAACCGACAATAATAAAAATGTTAATATTGATTTGATCGTTTTTTAAGATCACTTCTACACCCTTGCTTAAAGCTTCCATGCCCAACAATTCGGCAATTCCGTCCTTAATTTTTTGGGAGGCCATACCAACTATTCCATAACACTCCATCGCGGCAATCCCTGCCAAAGTAGCAATCACTTCCCGAGAAATAATGATGTTTCCCATATCGTTGGCTATCACCTTGCCCATATTTCACACCTCCCTAGCTTTACTTATTCTATTATTATTGACACTATGCTTTTATTTTAAAAAAATATCGGTCCTGTTCTTAAAATCTACTTCGACACATTTCACGTTTTTCCCTGCTCCTTGCCGGGGAAAAACAACTTTTCCTCACCCAGGAATAGGGATCAGGGGCCATTTTTTCAAGAAACTCCAATTAGACCTTGCCATCAGGAAGAAGTTTTGCTAAAATATCATAAGGTGTTTAAATCAGCTGGATTCGAAGCCAAGTCATCTGAAGGAGGTGGAACCCCATGGCAGTATGTTCAATTTGCGGAAAAGGTGTCAAAACCGGCATGCAAGTCAGCCATTCTCATATTAGAACGAAAAGAACCTGGAAGCCGAATCTCCAGTCGGTAAAAGCAGTCGTAAACGGTTCACCCAAAAGAATTACGGTATGTACCAGGTGTCTGCGTTCCGGCAAGGTACAAAGAGCCATCTAAGGATTGTACCGACGAGTTCCGGGACCTTGAGAGAAAAATACACCAGAGACGGAAAAAAGCATTATGCTAAAATAATGCTTTTTTTATTTTCACCTCCCCTCACACATTACCCTGCTCAAAAATATTAATATATAAAGGAGCTACGGAGGTGAGCTATTTGAGGACGCATGATGAAATCATGGAAAAAGTCAATTATTATAAACAAAAGTTAGCTGACGCCATGCAAGAAAAAGAGGAGTTTTCTACCACATGTTATCCTGAACTCGATCTTATTATTTTTTCCTTAGTGGATAAGCTCGAAGCCTTGTTATGGGTATTGGAGATAGATTTACCAGAAGGAGACATATTAGACCGAATTGTAGGGTTGAACCATTAAAAAAATAAGGAAGACATAAACAGCCTTCCCGAACACCGGCTGTTGAAAAACCTGTGCCGAAGCATGGGTTTTTCTGATTCCCCCTTTAGTTTCTGGGTTGATCCCAGGCCCGGATCACCAGAGCCATGCCGTCCTTGATCCGAATCGACGCCTCGGCTTCTACCATTTCATTGGAGACACCCCGGGAGGATCCTTGATCAAGGGTGGCATTGCGCAGCATATATTTGAGCCCTTTGGTAAAAATCCCCTTTACCTCAGCAGACAGGGGAATCAGGGAAACAAGATCGCCCGGAGAGCCGGAAAACTTCACTTCTTCTCTCAAAAGCATAATTTCATTTTGCTCATTGACCGCCTTCGCCTGAATATGGCCGGGGATTCGGGCCAGCAGGAATAAGTTGGCCATACTATGATCATATCTGGTTCCCAATACCCCTAAGAGAAGGATCTCGTCCGGGTTTCTCGCCAGACAGCATTTCAAAGCCAACTCCGTATCGGTCATATCCTTCTCTTCCGGATGCTCTTCAAAATGACAGCCGGTATCAGAGAGGGCACACTTCGCTTCCGGGGAAAGAGAATCAAAATCGCCTAAAACGACCTGGGGGATGATCCCCATCGCCAGGGCATGCCGGGTTCCCCCATCGGCACAGATAATAAAATCATTTTCCTGAAGCAGTGATTTATGCCAATGGTAATCGTTCATGTCGCCGTTGGCAATGATAATGCACCTGCTGGTCATAATTATTCCTCCAAGCCGTTAGTTTGGGGACACCGGAAAAATAATTCCCTTTGTCTTTTCCGGGGAACTGGATCCGGTGCCCGGCTCTTTAGATTTGTTTCAAAAGATTGGCCATCTCAATGGCCGCCAGGGCGGCATCCCATCCTTTGTTCCCCGCCTTGGTACCGGCCCGCTCAATGGCCTGCTCAATGGAATCCGCGGTAATGACGCCGAAAATAACCGGCCTTTCTTGCTCCAACCCCACGTGAGCCACTCCCTTAGCCACCTCTGAAGCCACGTAGTCAAAATGGGGTGTGGCTCCTCTAATGACCGCCCCCAAACAAATTATAGCATCATAATTTTTATTTGCCATCTTTTTTGCCGCCAGAGGAATCTCAAACGCCCCGGGAACCCAGACAATTTCAATGTCGGCCTGGGAAGCCCCATGCCGTTCCAGGGCGTCCAGGGCGCCTGACAGCAGTTTTCCCGTAATAAACTCATTAAACCGTCCCACGACGATGCCGAATTTTAATCCTTCCGCTACCAATTTGCCTTCAAAAACCTGTCCCATTCCTATCATTCCTTTCCCAAAAATAAAATTTTATGAAAAAGCCTAAAGGCTTTTCGGGATCCGGGTACCGGTTACCTTTTTTTCAGATATGGAGCATGTGTCCTAATTTATCTTTTTTGGTGGAAAGATAAAACTCATTATTTTGGTTTGGGCACACTTCAATGGGCACCCGCTCCACGACTTGCAGCCCGTATCCTTCCAACCCCTTGATCTTGCGGGGATTATTGGTTAACAGCCTGATTTTTTTCACGCCCAGGTCGGAAAGAATTTGAGCACCGATGCCGTAATTCCTCAGGTCTGCCGGAAAACCCAGGGCCTCATTTGCTTCCACCGTATCTTTCCCTTCATCCTGGAGCATATATGCTTTCAGTTTGTTCAAAAGGCCGATCCCCCGTCCTTCCTGTCTCATATAAAGCAGGATCCCCTCCCCGGCTTCCTCAATCATGTGCAGGGCGGTGGCCAATTGATCGCCGCAGTCGCAACGGATCGATCCGAACACATCTCCGGTGAGGCATTCGGAATGAACACGCACCAAAACCGGCCGGTCCGGGGAAATTTCCCCTTTGACCAGGGCCACGTGGGTATCGCTGTCCACCTCATTTTCATAAGCGACAGCGGTAAAATCGCCGTATTTGGTAGGAAGCTTGGTCATGACGGCCCGGTGCACCAATTTTTCCGTTTTTCTCCGGTAGTGAATCAAGTCGGCAATGGAGATAATTTTTAAATCATGCTTCGCGCAAAACTGTCTCAGCTCGGGCAGCCGGGCCATGGTGCCGTCTTCATTCATAATTTCACAGATCACGCCCGCCGGATAGAGGCCGGCCAACCGGGCCAGGTCAACCGCCGCTTCCGTATGGCCGGTTCTCTTCAGTACGCCTCCTTCCTTGGCCCGCAAGGGGAAAATGTGGCCGGGCTTTTTTAAATCCTCCGGTTTTACGGCACGATCAATGAGGGCTTGCACCGTGGCCGCCCTTTCAAAAGCCGATATTCCCGTGGTGGCATCCGGCCCGTCTACCGACACGGTAAACGCGGTTTCATGGTTATCGCTGTTGTGTTCCACCATCGGTGTCAGCCTGAGCTGGTCGCTTCTTTGCGCGGTTAAGGGCATACAGACCAAGCCCCGGGCAAAGGTGACCATAAAGTTGATCGCCTCCGGGGTGGCCATTTCTGCCGCCATCACCAGATCCCCTTCATTTTCCCTGTCTTCATCATCCACCACAACTACCATTTTACCTTCCTGAATTTCCGCAATGGCTTCCTCAATCCGATTTAAATCCATTTCTCATTCTCCTTTCCCTTCACGCAAAACCATGTTCTGCCAAAAAATCCAGAGAAACCCGGGACGGGGGCTTTTCAGATCCCTGGTCCTGCCATCCCATGAAACGTTCGATATATTTGCCGATCAGATCCCCTTCCAGATTGACTGTGTCGCCTTTTTTCTTATAGCCTAAGGTGGTCACCTTCGCCGTATGCGGGATTAAGGAGACGGTGAAGCTGTCTTTTTTTACTTCCACCACGGTCAGGCTGATGCCGTCCACGGCAACGGATCCCTTAGGGATGACATATTTCAGGAGGGCCGGTCCGGTTTGAATTTCCGTGACCACGGCAATATCCACCACCTGCTGGTTGATAATCACACCCACACCGTCAATATGCCCGCTCACCAAATGGCCGCCCAAACGGTCTCCCAAGCGCAGAGCCCGCTCCAGGTTGACCTTGTCTCCCGTCTTTAATGCGCCCAGGCTGCTTTTTAACAGGGTTTCCCGCATCACATCTGCCTGAAAACTGCTTTTCCCATAATCAACCACCGTCAAACAAACTCCGTTTACGGCGATACTGTCGCCGATATTGAGCTGCTCCAAAACTATGCGTGCGGCTACGGTTATCCTGGCGGAATTCTCTCCTCCGGCCAGCGCAGACACCGTGCCCAGTTCCTCTATTAATCCGGTAAACATTTCTTTCACTCCTTGTCCCAGGTTCTTCCTCAGGCTTTCCCTAAGTGATCCGGTTAAATTTAGGATACCCCACAAAGAGAAAATCCTGTCCCACTTTTTCCAAAGACAGATCCTCTAAAAAAACTGCGTCTTTCATGCCTGAAATGCCGCAACCGCCGATCAGGCCGGGCGCCAGATGGCTGCCGATCAGTTTCGGGGCCACAAAAATATAAAATTTATCCGCCAATTGCCGGTCAAAGAAAGCGCCCGTTATTTCTGCCCCACCCTCTATCAGAACACCGGTAATCCCTTTTTCATAAAGAATCTGAATCACTGCATCCAGGTCTACTTTTCCCCCCGGGCCGGGACATGGGATCACGTCCACTCCCTTTTCCCTTAAAGATTCCGCTTGGGGCGAATTTCCTTGCGCCGTGAAAACCCAGGTGGGACCGGTTTTGGTATCCAGCACACGGGCGTCTAAGGGAACCCTTAAGGAGGAATCGATCACTACCCGGAGCGGGTTTTTTAACCCCGGTATTCTTGTGGTCAGCTGCGGATTATCTGCCAGAACCGTGCCGATGCCCACCAAAATCGCATCATATCTGTGCCTCAGTTTGTGGGCCAGTTCCCGGGCCTCCTTTCCCGTAATCCATTGGGAACTGCCGGTGCGGGAAGCGGTTTTTCCGTCCAAAGTGACCGCCGACTTTAAGGCAAGAAAGGGGCGATGCAGGGTAACATGCTTCACAAACACCTCATTTAAGACCTGGGCTTCCCGTTCCAATACTCCTGTAACCACTTCAATTCCCGCCTCCCGCAGCTGTCTGATTCCTCCTCCGGCTACTTTAGGATTGGGATCTTCCATGGCCACAACCACTTTGGCAACTCCCGCCCGGATCAGAGCCTCCGTACAGGGGGGCGTTCTGCCATAATGACAGCAGGGCTCCAAAGTCACGTAGACGGCAGCTCCTTTGGCCTGATCCCGGGCCATGGCCAAGGCATGCACTTCTGCATGGGGAGTGCCCGCTTTTTGATGAAATCCTTCCCCCACAATCTGGCCGTCTTTCACAATCACCGCTCCCACCATGGGATTGGGTGCCGTCCATCCTTCCCCCTTTCGGGCCAGGCCTAAAGCTCGCTCCATCCATTTTTCATCAGTCAATTTCTTCACCACCTTTGGTTATTGGTGTCCGGCTTCAGGGATCGGAAAAAATAAAAATCCCCGGAGCATCTCCGGGGATTGATTGATACAAGCAAATTTCCGTGCACCAAAAATGCACGAAAACACACCTTCTCCCATCCAGACTTTAACTGTCGACTCCGGAATTGCACCGGATCAGCCAATTGGCTCGCGGGTTATACCGCCGATACGGAATTTCACCGATCCCCGAAGGAACCTATATTTAGTTTTGTCTAATTATAACATGTTCATGCTCAATTTAACAATATTCTTCATGGAAAAAAGTGTTTTGGTTTCCGGTTGTCAGGGGGACACGGTTGTCAGGGGGACAGGTCCCTTGACATTGTTCCTTGCCAATTTGGCATTTGCTCCTACCTGGTGATGCCAAAACCTGTTTCCTGTTCAAAGGAATAACCGAACAATACCCTACCGTCTTCCGTTACGCCATACACTGCGGGACAACCCGCTTTTAATTCCAGTACCGTTTCCGCCTTCAGCGTAGATAAATCCACAATATTGATGGTATAGCGTCTTTCGGCAGGATCGGTATAGTTATCGTCCAACTGGGAAGTATAGGCGATATATTTATCATTGTAGACCATATTGGAGCTCGCATCTATAAGGGGTAACTGCTCAGATGTCATGCTGATTTCTTGGGCCGGCAGGATTTCCCAAGGATCAAATTTTGCCATTGCTACGGTGTAGGCGCTATTTATATTTTTCTCTTCATCATACACATATCCCCATTGGGGTATTTGATCGCTCACGCCCGCCCAATTCCAAATAAAAGGGTGGGTCGCCTCGATCACCCGGGGGGTGACAGGCTTATCAAGGGTGACAATCATCATCCCACGGTCCCCCTCGTAGCCGCCGATCCTTACGGCAACTCCTTTATCCCCATTGATGAAATAAGGATCCATTAAAGGGTAGGATGCTATTCCAAAGTCATCTTTCGCCTTTCCTTCTGCCGGAATATTTTCCGCCAGCAGGGTACTTTTCCGGTTGGAAAGATTGTAAAGATACAGCCCTTCCCCTGCGGTATACACGATACTCTGCAAATCAGCACTCACGTCATAGCGGAAGGAATCATAATGCCAGCGTTTCTCATGGCCGGCTACCAACTCCCGGGGAATGGTTATTTTCTCAGACAGCGCTGTCAGGGCGTGGTCGGTATAACAAAAGCCGTCTAAAAATTTGACGATAACTTTGTCGTCGGTACGGCGTAAGCCAACAAAGCCGTCATCCCCCAATGACACAGGGAGTTTTTTCAGTATTTTCTCCTCGGCCAGATCATAGAGTGTTAAGGATACCGGCGGAAACTCAGCGTCGGACTTGCTTCCTTGCACCAAAAGATGATCACCCACATTCCCGGCGGAAATACCTCCCTCGGAGGAAAGCTGCTCAATCCCAAAATCCGCCAAATTAAGAGAGGTATAGTCACCCTTTAGTACCACATGCTTTTCTGCAGGATAAGTCCGCACCATACGGACAAAATATAATGTGCCCTCCGGCCCTTCCTGCAATGTATAGGTATTGGTTAATTCAACCCTGCCGGTAGATTTTACCCGGCTCTCCATGGTAGCGGTAATGACCCCATGGGAATTTTTTGTCACTTTGCCCAGCCACATGCCCCAGGCATTGCCTTCCTGGTAGCCGGCGGCCTGATCCAGTCTCCTTTTCAGGATGCTGATATTCCAACTATCCTGCTCCTCATGGTAGATTCCTCCGGGAAAGTCGGTTTCAGGATGAAAGCTCTCAATATCTACCATAAAATATTTCTTGATGTATTGGGATAAGGTCTTGTCATCGATCCTGGCATCTCCGTTCTCCAAAAGTTCATAGGCGCCATCTTTCACAATCTGGGGGATTACATAATCTACGGCAGTGAAAACGCTTAACCCGGTTCCATCGGTAAATGGTTCGTTGCCAATACTGGTAATGGCAAAATAAAGATAACCGTCCCACAACCGGGACAGGGCAGCCCCATCCGTAACGGTTTCCTCCGGTATTAAAGAAAAGCTTTTCACGATCCGCTGGGCGTCCTTTTCCGCCACTTTGTCCGTTTCAAAATAAAGATGCACCGCCTTCCCCTTCTCCGCGCTTAAAAAGTAATAATGGGTGTAGCGGACCACCGGATGATCCCCGGAAGAGGCCTGCTGGTCCGCAACCACCTGATAGGCAGGCAAGGCAAGATGATCAATGGACTCCGTGCTGATCACCTTGGCCTGATTGCCGGTAAATTGCTCCGCACCACGGCTTGCCTCATAAGCCACTTCCTCTATCCCGCCCATATTGACGGCACCGTCAAAAAAGCTGATATATGTATTGTCATTCACTCTTGCCCATGACCAAGGGATAAACAAGGTATAAAAATCTCCACTAAATTCATCCGCCTCATAGCTTTCTGCCACCACAAGCTTCCCCTTTTCTTTGGTAAAGCTTAATTCCTCTTTTTTGATAAAGGTGGCAGGATTAGATGTTTTCGTAAGATAGGTAATAAAAGCGGACATCCCCTGCACGTCTATTTCATAGCTTTCCACCCAGGGGCTGGAACCGCCGATCACCCAATTATTGGCATTCCCGCTAATTTCCTGCTGGTAGGCTTTAAATTCCTTCTGCAGGGCCGGGGTCATATCGTCATAACGCAACCGCCCGTCCCGTTGTTTCAATCCTTCCGCCCAACGGCCTGCTACGCGCAGAATTTCTTTCTCCTCTGCCGCTTGACTTTCTCTATTTTGCCAAGCTAGAAAAACCCCTATGGTGCAGGCAACCATTAATATCAGGGGAAAAACAATCCACCCTTTCCCTTTCTTACCCAGGTTCCGTATCGGCCAAAGCCCCTGTTTCATGTTTATCTACCCCCGTAAAAATTCCTTTATGCCTGATCCCTTCCAGGAGACGACGGGCTGACGGTAATCATGACTCTCCTCCTGTTTTATCAGCTAAAAGATAGACTAAAAATCGTTCAAATTTGTTCCAGAATATCAAATGTCAGGGGGACAGGTCCCTTGACATTGTTCCTTGCCAATTGGGGATTTTTTCAAAGTGTCCCATAACATAAAAGGAGGGAACTCGTTCTCCCAGTTCCCTCCGCATCAATCATACCCATCTAAAAGCCTCTGCCTTTTCTTTACATTCATTCTATTTTAATTTTTCGAAAGCAGTAACATCACGAATGGTTTTTTACTTCCCTATATCCCTGGCGCATCCCCGCCGGCCTCCATGGTCCCGCTTTTTTCTCTCCCCGCTTTCAATTCTTCCTGCCACATCTCCACAAAAGTCTTCTCGGCAATCCCTTTTAAATCAGTCGCAGCCTTTTTGATGTCGGTTTGGCCGAAAACAGCGGAACCGGCTACGAGGATATTGGCTCCTGCCTTTACCACGTCGGCAATATTGTCTACGCTAATTCCCCCATCCACTTCAATATCGATATCCAAGGCCTGCTCTTTGACCATCCTTCTCAGCCGGGCAATTTTAGGCAAAACAGAAGGGATGAACTGTTGTCCCCCGAATCCCGGATTGACACTCATGAGCAGCACCATGTCCAGGTCGGGAAGTATTTCTTCAATCATAGATAAAGGGGTCGCCGGGTTTAAAGATACCGCCGCTTTAACCCCCAGTTCTTTAATGTTTTGTATCGTCCGGTGCAGGTGGGGGCAGGTTTCCTGGTGCACACAGATGAGATCGGCACCGGCCACGACAAATTCTTCGGCAAATTGATCAGGATGATCAATCATCAGGTGGACGTCAAAAAATAGATTGGAATGAGGCCGGATATTTTTCACCAGACCGGGTCCGAAAGTAATGTTCGGCACAAAATGGCCGTCCATTACATCTAAGTGGATATAATCCGCCCCAGCCTCTTCCACTAGCTTAACCTGTTCGGCCAAACAGCTGAAGTCTGCCGACAGAATGGACGGTGCCAATTTGATCATGCTAGTATCTCCTCTCGTTTTCGATAACCTCCTGTAAAAAAAGCAGGTATCTTTGATACCTTCCCGGGTCGATTTCCCCCGCAGAGACAGCTTCCTTCACCGCGCAGTCCGGCTCCTGGTGATGAAGACAGGAATGAAAACGGCAAACTCCTGCATGCGCACGGATTTCCGGGAAAAAGGAATCCAAGTCTTCCCGGAGCATAGGAGGCATATCCAGAACCGAAAAACCCGGGGTATCGGCAACCAAGCCGCCCAAATCCAGTTCCAACAGCTCTACATGCCTGGTGGTATGCTTTCCCCGGCCGATTTTGCTGCTCACATGGCCTGTTTTCAGGCTCAATCCCTGTTGCACGGCATTTAACAAGCTGGATTTTCCCGCACCGGAGGGGCCGGTGAAAACGGAAATCTTATCCTTTAAAAGCAAACGAATCTCATCGATGCCTTCACCTGTCTTGGTGCTGCATTTTATTACAGGGTAGCCGGCTTTTTGGTAAATCCGCACCAGTTGATCCGACCGGCCTTCTTCCACTAAATCAACCTTATTAAAAAATATGAGGGGCAGTAAATGATGATGACGGACCATGATTAAAATGCGGTCCAATAAAAGGAAGTCCGGGTCGGGATTTTTCAGGGCAAAGGTAACCCCTACCTGTTCCACATTGGCCACAGGAGGCCGGCGCAATTCGCTGGTCCGGGGCAGAACCTGTTCAATTACCCCTTTGCCCTCGTCTAATAAACTGATGCTAACCCGGTCTCCGGGGAGAAAATTCTGTTTTAACCTGCGGAATTTCCCCCGTAAAGAACACTCCCGGATCTTTTCCCCCACTTTTACGTAGTAAAAGCCCCCATAGCCTTTAATCAAAATACCTTCTTCCATCCGGTCCTCCTATGGAACATCCTTGCTATACACCGATTTGCCGTCAAGGAAAATTTCCACCTTTCCGGTTCCATATACCTGCACATACTGGTCAACCAGGTCGCCCGCTTGGTGCATCTGATCGTATTCATAACGGGTATCTTTTTTGTCCGCGACTAGGATCTGCACGCGATGCTGCTCTCCGTCGTCAGGGATATCCGCGTAAACTACATGGAAAGTCTGGGGTGACGGTCCAGGCCCTGTGCTTACTACCAGGTCAACCGTGCTGCCTTGCTGAATTTGGGTTTCTTTTTCCACACTCTGGCTGATCACCTGCCAGGCAAAATACTCGTCGCTTTCTTTTTGATCTACTTTCCCGGATTTCAGCCCATTATCGGTCAAGGTTTTTTTTGCATCATCCAGGGTCTGCCCCAGCAAATTGGGCATGGAAAGGTATACCGGTTCCGGACCTTTACTGATTACCAGGGATACGGTCGTCCCTTCCGCCACCTCTTCTCCCCCCTCAGGATCTTGGGAAATTACATGATCCAGGGGAACATCAGGGCTAAACTCTTCTGCGGAAGAAGACTTTAGATTGTGGTTACTGATGTCAACTTCCGCATCCCTCCGAACGGAGCCAACCACGTCGGGAACAGTGGTTTGCTTCGGTCCTTCGCTGACCGTCAGATCCACAATGCGGTTTTTCTTTACCGTATCGCCTGCGGTAAGGCTCTGGGTAATCACATGGTCTTTTTCGATAGTGGGATGATTAGTGCGGGCCGCTATACTATATTTTAGCCCGGCTTCTTCCAGTTGTGCCTTCGCCTCAACCAGGGATTTCCCTTCTACATCGGGTACCGTAGTCTCCTCCACGTTGAGAAAATTAATGAGACCCGAGTACCCGGCCCAGATCACGAGCAGAAACAAGAGCACTGCTGCTCCAATCAGGCCCCATTTGGATTTGGGCTTGAGCTTTCTCCTCCGGCGGTGATAATTCTCTACGCCGCCAACCGCCGGGATTTCTACGGTGTCTTCGCTTTCTCCCCGCTGAGATTTGATCAGATTTATCTCATTGGCTCTGCCAAAATATATTTTCTCCAGATCATAGCGCATTTCCCGGGCGGTCTGATAACGGGATTCAGGATCTTTCTCCATGGCCGTAAGAACCACCTGGGAAAGCTCTTCCGGAATTTCTTTCACTAATGCGCTGGGGGATTGGGGTTCATTTTGAATATGCTGCAAAGCAATGGCAATGGGACTATCTCCGGTAAAGGGAAGCTGTCCGGTAAGCATTTCATAGAGGACCACGCCGGCCGAATAAATATCGGACTTGGACCCAATGGTAATGCCCTTTGCCTGCTCCGGGGAAATATAATGCACTGATCCCACAATGGTGCCCGTATAGGTAACCGTGGTTTCACTGGCCGCCCGGGCAATACCGAAATCAGTGACTTTTATCCTGCCGTTTTTCGTCAGCAGGATATTATGGGGCTTAATATCTCTATGCACCACACCGTGCTCATGTGCATGCTCCAAAGCATCCAGAATTTGCATGGCCAGGGGCACAGCCTCGCTCACGGGCAATTTTCCTTTTTGCTTGATATATTCCTTCAGGTTTTGTCCTTCCACAAATTCCATCACTAAATAGTGGAGGTCTCCCTCAAAGCCCACGTCAAAAATACTGACAATATTAATATGGGACAGGCTGGCAACGGATTGGGCCTCCCGACGAAAGCGCCGCACGAAATCTTCGTCACTGGCATATTGCTCCCGTAATACTTTGATCGTAACCATACGGTTTAAGAGTGTGTCCAGTCCTTTATAAACTATGGACATACCCCCTGCTCCCAATTTTTCTTTCACCTCGTACCGGTTTCCAAATAATTTTCCGATCATGGTGCTCACCTCGCAATTCCAGGACGCTTTTCATTGATTCCGCAACCAATCATCATGATCATGGCCGGTTCTCCACCAAAACCGCCGTAATATTATCGTAGCCTCCCCGTTCCAGCGCTAAGCCCACCAATTTATGCACGGCAGTTTTCAGATCATGAAATTGGGTGACGATGTGGACCATTTCTTCCGAACTTACCAAATTCGTCAACCCATCGGTACATAAAAGAAAATAATCCCCGGGCTTCACCGTGATTTCCTTCACATCTACCTCCACCAGGGCACTGCACCCTAAGGCCCGGGTCAAAATATTCCTTTGGGGATGAGACATGGCCTGCTCTTCAGTCAGGCCTCCTTCCCGGACCAGTTCACCGACCAGCGAATGATCTTCCGTCAGGCTGGCAATCTTGCCCTCCCTGATCAGGTAGGCCCTGCTATCTCCCACATGGACAATCGATGCTTTTTGCTCCACAATCCATAACGCCGTCAGAGTAGTCCCCATCCCGGAAAATTCAGGGTTTTTCTGAGCATGCTGAAAAATGCGGTCATTGGCCTGATAAAAAGCCTGACGCAAAATTTCCAGGGGGGTATCCGTCTGTTCCGAGGAAACCACCCGGTAAACAGCATCCACGGCTAAGCTGCTTGCCACCTCACCAGCCTCATAGCCGCCCATGCCGTCAGCGACGATAAAAATTTGCTTTTCCACATCACAGCATACCGCATCTTCATTGTTTTTTCTTACTAAACCGACATCTGTAGCAACTTCTGCGCGCATGTTTCCACCTCTCGATTTGAAGGGTTAGCTAATATTCCCCCAAAAGAAATACTCTGTACGGATATTTATTTCGGCAAGAGAGCTTATTTCTCCTGCTTTTCTACTCGCCGCCTCAGTTGTCCGCAGGCCGCATCAATATCAACGCCTTTTTCTTCCCTGACGACGGCAGTGACACCAAAAGAAGCCAGCTTACCCATAAATCTCTCCACCTGGACCGGGTCGGGACGCCGCATCCCGCTTTCCGGAACAGGGTTGGACGGAATAATATTCACATGGGCCAGCCTGCCCTGAAGCAACCGGCCCAACTGCTCCGCCTCCTGCACACCGTCATTGACCCCTTGAAAGAGGGCATACTCAAAGGTCACCCGGCGTCCTGTTTTTTCCGCATAATAATCTGCCGCTTTCATTACTTCCTCAACAGGATATTGACGATTTACCGGCATTAAGCGACTGCGCAGGGCATTATCTGCCCCATGCAAAGAAACTGCTAAGGTTATGGGCAGTTGGCAGTCGGCCAGGCGGTACATCTGAGGCACCAGGCCACAGGTGGAAACCGTCATGCGGCGCATGCCGACATTCAGCCCTTCCGGGTCGTTTAACAAATGAATGCTTTTTAGCACCGCGGGCAGATTGGCCAGCGGCTCTCCCATCCCCATAAAGACAATATTGGTCACTTTGGAGAAGCGGTTTTGGGCGCAATAGTTTTGGGCAGCCCACACCTGGGCCATGATCTCCCCAGCGGTGAGGTTTCTTTCCATCCCGGAAATACCGGTGGCGCAAAAAACGCAGCCCATTCCGCACCCTGCTTGGGTGCTCACACATACCGTATTCCGGTCCCGGCTGTATTCCCGGTCATAGGTCATTAAAACCGTTTCCACGGTCACTCCGTCCTCATAGGCAAGCAAAAATTTGATGGTATCGCCCATGCGGGATTGGGATTGGGCAACAACCCGGGGACGACAGATAAAAGTGTGCTGCTCCAGGATGTCCCAGGTATTCTTGGGAATATTGGTCATGTCCCGGATCAAGGCAACCCCTTTTCCCTGCACCCAATGGAAAATCTGTTTGGCTCGAAAGGCCGGCATTCCTAATGCGCGGACCAGATTTTCCAGCTCCGTCCGGTCCGAGCCTAATAAATCCTGCACCCGATTACCCTCTTTCCCTTCTTCTCATGCGGGCCATAAACAAGCCGTCCGTACCGTGGACATGGGGAAGCAGCTGGAACATGCCCGAAGCCGCCTGTTCCTTTTCTGCCTCTCCCAGGTCAAAGGAGGCCAACCCATCCAGGGGTTCCAGCAAAAAATCAGGGTGCTGGGCGAGAAACCACCGGACAACGGCTTCATTTTCTTCTGGCGTCATCGTACAGGTGGAGTAAACCAGGACCCCGCCCGGACGTAAAGTTTTTGCCGCCCCGCTGATGATTTTTTTCTGGAGCCCGGCAAGTTCCTCAATATCCTTTTCTTCCTTTTTCCACCGGGAGTCGGGCCTGCGGCGGAGGACGCCCAATCCGGAGCAAGGGGCATCCACCAGTACGAAATCCGCCCATTCATGAAAGAGCGAAGGCAGGTCAGCCGCATCTCCCTGAAAAGTTTCCACAATATCAATACCCAATCTCCGGCAGCTTTCGTTAATCAGGGCCAGCTTATGGGGATAAATATCAAAGGCTTTAATCATACCTTGATTTTGCATCAATTGGGCCCCATGGGTGGTTTTTCCCCCTGGAGCGGCACAGCCGTCAATCACTTGACTTCCCGGTTGGGGTCCCAGAACATGGGCAACCATCATAGATCCCTCATCCTGGACCTGAAACAGTCCTTCCTGAAAGGAGGGCAAGGAAGCAAGCGAGAGCACCCCCTCCAGGATAACGCTTTCCGGGGCGAACCGGCCGGGACGGGCCGCCACCCCTTCCCGGGTCAGGCGCTCTAAGAGCTGATCCCGGGAAATCTTCAGTGTATTGGTGCGCACCGTGACCTGAGGCGACTTGTTGTTGAGGGCGCAAAGGGAAATGGTTTCCTCTTGGCCAAACTGATCCAGCCAGCGGCGCACCAGCCATTGGGGGTGCGAATAAAGGGCGGAAATATGCCCCACCACATCCTGATCCAAAGAAGGAAAAACAATGTTCTCTTTCTCCCGGGAAATAGTGCGCAACACCCCGTTGACAAATTTGACCGTACCGGCATGTCCGTATTTTTTGGCCAAATTCACCGACTCATTGACCCCGGCCCGGTCTGGTACTTTGTTTAAAAACATGATCTGATAGGTGCCCAGGCGCAGGATGAGCAAAATCCAGGGCGGTATCGTCCCCAGGGGTTTCTTGATAAACAGCCCCAGGATATAATCAAGTGTTCCCTGCATCCGGGTACATCCATACACTAATTCGGTAATAAAAGCCCGGTCCTGGCCGTTCCAGTCCCCCCGGTTCAGTACTTTATTTAATTCCAGGTTGGCATAAGCCCCGTTTTGATTCACCTGGTACAGAATGATGAGGGCTGTCTCCCGGGGAGACTGCCCTTTTTTTTCTAACCTATTCATCTCTTCTTCCCAACATTCCGGAAATCACCAGAAGGCGGATCAACTGCAAAATACCCATCAGTGCCGCCGCCACATAAGTGAGCGCCGCGGCATCGAGCACTTTCTTGGTCTGGGGAATTTCCTCCCGGGACAAATAGCCCCCGCCTTCCAAAAGAGCCAAGGCCCGGCTGGACGCATTATACTCCACGGGCAAGGTCACCAGTTGAAACAAAACAACCCCGGCAAAGGCATAGACACCAATTTGGGCCAATCCGGGAAATCCTAAAAGCAGGCCCAGCAAAAGAAGAATCCAGGCCGCAGAGCTGCCAAATTGGGCCACCGGCACTAAACTCGCCCGGATGGACAGGGGCACATACCCCTCATCATGTTGCATGGCATGGCCGGCTTCGTGGGCAGCTACACCGATGGCGGCCAAGGAACTGCTGTGATACACCTGCTCGGATAATCTTAACGCTTTGGCCCGGGGATCGTAATGATCCGACAGTTTCCCCGGAATCACTTCCACCGTAACATCGTCCAGACCCTTTTGATTCAAGATTCTCCGGGCCGCCTGGGCCGCAGTCACGCCGCTCACCGCCCGCACCCGGTAGTACTTGTCAAAGGTGGAAGAAACCTTCATTTGCGCCCATGCCGCAATAATAATCCCGGGAATCAACAGAACAAACGTAGGATCCCAAAAAAACATTATCCCTCAACCTCCCTGTACATTTTTATTTTTTGCCAGCTCTCACTGTTTACTAAGAAAAATTGAATGGCATTTTCCACTTGATTTAAATCCACCGTAGTATTTACACAAGGGCCTTCCGGGCGCATATTACGCACTCCCAGAACCGGTAAAGGATTCACATCAAGAATACCGCTGGTTAAGTCCCGTTCACAAGCAATGGCTACAATAGCCTGGGGACGATACTTTTCAATAAAGCGCCGGGCTAAGGTTCCTCCGGGAGCTACGACCAAAGGCACCCCATATTTTTCCGACAGTTCCAGCAACCTGTGCACGGAACAGCCCCCACACCTTTTACAGTTTTGCACATCCATGGTCAGCTTATGGGGACAACTGCTCTTCTGCAGACAGTGGGGAGCCAGGATCATCACCTGCTCCGGTTCCAGCCAAAGCTTTTTCGTGTGCACCATCTGGTTATTGACTTCAATAAAAGAACTCTTGATCTGGTTTTTATTCATCCCCAACAGGTGGCCGATGCCTAATGCCATGGGGAAAAGCAGGTTGGTAGCCATGCGCATATAACTCTGCATGGAAGGAATGGCCTTTGCCTGATATAAGGTGAGCACCATGCCCACAATACCCACACCGACCAAAGCGACGATACCCAGAAGAAAAATGCCGAATACCACCAGCAAAACCCGGTAGAACACCACATCCCGGTTTACCGCTAAAAACCAGATTAAGATCACTAAACCGATAATCATACCCAAGCTCACGGAAAGAAGGCCGATAAACAGTCTTTTTTTTGTCTTCATAAGCGGTCACTGCCCAAGGTGCGGCCTTGATCTGCGCGGTAGCCCCGGGCAAAAGCATCCGCTTCCATGATCCGCTTGCCTTGGGGCTGCACTTGCGTTAGCCACACGCTGCCTTTCCTGCATTGAACTTTGATGCCTTTCCCGGCAACCACCGCTAAAAGGGTGCCCGGCACGCCGGAGCTTGCTTCTTCCTCCAGCCGGGTCTCCCAAACCTTTACAACCTTGCTGTCAAAAGTAGTATATGCCCCCGGCCAAGGATTCATACCCCGGACCAGATTGTGCACTTCCCGGCTGGTTTTTTCCCAATCCACCCATTCGTGCTCTCTCTTGAGCAAGGGAGCATAGGTGGCCTGATGATGGTCCTGAGGTACGCGGGGTGCCTGGCCCTGGGCAAGCAAAATCAGGGTTTTTATCAAAATTTCGGCTCCTACGGCAGCCAGCTTGTCATGCAACATTCCGGTGGTATCATTTGGTTCAATGGGGATGGATTGCTTTAAAATCATATCTCCCGTATCCATGCCGGCATCCATGTACATGGTCGTAACCCCGGTCTCTTTTTCCCCGTTGATCACGGCCCAGTGGATGGGAGCCGATCCCCGGTATTGGGGCAAAAGTGAAGCATGCACGTTGATGCAGCCTAAGGGCGGAATATCCAACAAAGCAGGCTTCAGAATCTGTCCAAAAGCGACAACCACAATCACTTCAGGAGCTAAGGACCGGATCAGCTCTATGAAGGCAGGGTCATTGACCTTTTCCGGCTGATAGACCGGAATGTTATTTTCCAGGGCTCTTTCCTTCACCGGAGTATAACCGACCTGGTTTCCCCTGCCTTTAGGCCTGTCCGGCTGGGTAACCACGCCCATCACCTGATGGGGAACCCGGAGCAATTGATCCAGGCAGGGTAGGGCAAAATCAGGGCTGCCCATAAATAATACGCGCATTTGTTTCACCACTTCTATTTTAAAGTCTTATCGACAAAAAGAATACCGTATAAATGGTCGATTTCATGCTGCAAGGCCTGGGCAAGCATCCCTGTGCCGGTAATTTGAAAGGTTTTTCCCGTACGATCCCAGGCAGTTACCGTTACTTTCGCCGCCCGCGATACATCCCCTTGGACACCCGGAATGCTTAAGCATCCTTCGTCGCAAAAAACCTCCTCACCCTCTTGGGCGATGATTTCCGGATTGATCAATTCGATTAATCCTTCCCCCACATCAATCACCACCACAGATTTGGAAATGCCAATCTGGGGGGCAGCCAGCCCCACACCGTTTGCCGCCCGCATGGTATCTGCCATATTTTCCACCAATTTGACAACATTGGGGGTAACCTTGGGCACTTTCTTGGCTTGTTCTCTTAATACCGGGTCTCCTATTTTGACAATCTGATAAACAGCCGTCATCAACAACCCCTCTCTACATCATATTTAACGGTTCCACGTCAATCGCGATTAAAATATTCTTATGGGGGAACCCATCCCTCCTGGCCTGCTCCAAGCCCCGGGCCAATCCGCTGCGCGTCCGGGCCAAGTCATTGGTTTTGATCACCATCTGCATGCGGTAGCGATCCTTAATTTTTTCCAGGGGAGCCGGGGCCGGCCCCAGAATTTCCTCATTTGCCGTCAGTTCCGTCCCAATGTACCGGGCCACGATTTCCACGTTTTTGGCCAGAACAGTCAACCCTTCTCCGGAAAATAACACCCGGATCATGGTCCCAAAGGGAGGATACCCGGATGTCTCCCTCTTCATGATTTCATTTCGATAATAGCCGCCGTAATCCTGTTTGCTGGCGGAAATAAGGGTAGGATCTTCCGGACTATAGGTTTGGAGGACCACCTCTCCGGGCAGTTCTCCCCGTCCGGCCCGGCCTGCTACCTGGGTAATCAATTGAAAGGCCCTTTCTCCCGCCCGCATTTCCGGCAAATGCAGGGAAAGGTCGGCAGAGATAATGCCCACCAGAGTAACCTGAGGAAAATCCAGTCCCTTGGCGATCATCTGAGTCCCCACCAAAACATCGATTTCCCCTTTCTTGACCCCAAAATAAATTTCATCATAGGCCCCTTTCCGGGAGGTGGTGTCCGCGTCTGCCCGGGCAATCCTGGCCTGGGGCAGCAGACGTTTGACTTCTTCTTCCACCCGTTCCGTCCCTGTGCCAAAATGCCGGATGGCACCGGACCCGCACTGGGGACAAATATTTGGAACAGCAATACTATACCCGCAGTAATGACATTTTAACCTGCTGTTCCCTCCGTGAGAAGTTAAGGAGATATTGCAGTGGGGGCACTGCAACACAAAACCGCAATCCCGGCAGGAAACAAAGGTATGATATCCTCTTCTGTTCAAAAACAACAAAATTTGTTCTTTCCGGGCAAAACGTTGGACCATTTTGTCCTGAAGCAGCCTGCTGAAGATGGAGCGGTTGCCCTGTCTCAGTTCCTGCCGCATATCAACAATATGAACAAAGGGCAGAGGCCTGTTGGCGATCCTTTTTTCCATGGTAACCAGGCGGTAGGCTCCCTGGACGGCCTGATAATAGGTTTCCACGCTGGGCGTGGCACTGCCCATCACGAAAAGGGCCCCCTGCATCCGGCATCTTTCCTTTGCTACTTCCCGGGTATGGAACCGGGGAATGTTATCCTGTTTATAGCTTTGTTCATGTTCTTCATCCATGATAATCAGGCCCAGATTGGGGCAGGGGGCAAATACAGCCGACCGGGCCCCCACCACGACCCGAATCTGGCCCAGCGCAATGTGCATCCAGGCATCCCGGCGCTCTCCCAGACTAAGTCCGCTATGCAAAACGGCCACTTTTTCCCCCAAGCGGGATTTGAATACCGCCACCAGTTGGGGGGTAAGAGCGATCTCCGGCACCAATACAATCGATTGCTTTCCTAAATAAATCATTTTTTCAATTAACCGGAGATAAACCTCTGTCTTGCCGCTGCCCGTAACCCCAAATAACAGAACAGGTTTTTTCCCCGAGACGTATTCTTCTTCCATCGCCTGCACGGCCGCCTCCTGTTCCTTTGTCAACACCTCAGGAACAGATGTGATAAAATTCTTTACGCCATATGGGTCCCGGTATATCTCTTCCCTGGATACTCTAATCAACCCTTTAGAGAGTAAAGATTTTAACGAGGACCTGGGTGCTCCCGTCTCCGAGAGAACTTGGGAAACCGGGCTGCCATGATGCACCTGGAGATAGTTTACTATTTCTTTCTGTTTGGGTCCCACTTTCATGAGTGGCAAATTACTTCCCGCATCACACAGGTAGGCACAGTCAACCGCTTTGGCGCTTACCTTTTCATTCGCCATTTTCAGCCCCGCCGGCAGCATACACTGGAGGGCCGATACTTTGGGACACATATAATAATCCCCCATCCAGCAGGCTAAATCAATTAAGTCCTTATGAAACAAAGGAGCCGGGGAAAGAACCGCTTGAATTTCCTTGATGCTTTTTACCTCCGGTTCATCGACAAATCCTACCACAATCCCTTCCGATTTTTCTCGTCCAAAGGGCATGGCAACAACAGAGCCAATTTTCACATTTTCCTTCAGCCGATCGGGGACTTGATAATGGAAAATCCGGTCTACCGCCTCAACAGCTTTATTCACAATGACTTCTACAAACTGGCTTCTAACCGGCAAGATTTTCCCTCCCCAAAATTTTTCCACTCAGATTTATTATATCAGAAAACCCCGGCAGACAAAAGGTGCCGGGGCAAAACATGAAAGGATTATACACAAATGATTGATCCTTTTCTTGACGAAACCAGGTTTAAAGGTTACAATATACTACGCAAGCTGATGTGGCTCAGGGGTAGAGCAGCGCACTCGTAATGCGCAGGTCGTGGGTTCAAATCCCACCATCAGCTCCATACATATCAACGGATTCCGGGTTTATTAAAAACCCGGATTTTTGTTTATCTGCCCAAAATGTGCCCAAATTTTCTTCAAAAATTTTTCATTCGGTACACGGAAAAATAATAATGATTAAAACCAGCAAAAAGAAAAACCCGGATTTCTGGGTTAGTTTAACTCATGAAGTTAATTTAATAACACTTGGAGGCGGACTCATTTTCGCCAGAAACAGTGTCACCGTCTGCCCGCCGGCGCGGATAACATTGATCGCATAATACCGAGTCGTCGCCATTGCCTCTTCCATTAATCTCTAGGTATTGGAGACTTTGAAACCGACTTTTTTGCAGCAACTCCTCCGGTCCGGAGGGACGGGGTTGTTAACACAATTACCTAACACTTTGTTGTCAGTAACCCCGTCTCCCTGATGTCCCCTGACAACCTCTGGGGACTCTTCTTTCTTGATATTTTTATACTTGTACGGTATAATATAGTATAAGTAGTGGTTTTAGGGAGGCAGGCCCATGAAGTATGAAGGATATGTTCCCCCATACACGATTACAGACAATATTATTAGCCTTATTGCTGAAATTAGTGAGTTGATCGGCTCTATATCGGTTAGCAGCAACATGAATTCAAACCCAAAGTTGCGTAGAGATAATCGAATCAGAACAATACACGCCTCTCTTGCCATTGAAAATAATTCATTATCACTCAATCAAGTAACAGACATTATCAATGGAAAACGAGTTTTAGGTGCGCCAAATGAAATCCATGAAGTAAAAAATGCTTATGAAGCATACGAACATCTACTTCAGTACAATCCTTTCTCGGTGAAAGATTTGCTGTCAGCACATCGTGTTTTGATGGATGGTTTAGTAAAAGAAGTCGGAATGTTTCGGGTGGGTGGAGTCGGCGTATTTGCCGGAGAAAATCTGGTTCACATGGCCCCTCCCGCTGATCGTGTACCACAGTTGATAGCCGAATTGTTGCATTGGACAAAAAATGCACAAGTTCATCCGCTCATTAAAAGCTGTGTATTCCATTACGAATTTGAATTTATTCATCCTTTTTCTGATGGAAATGGAAGAATGGGTCGCATGTGGCAGACGCTCTTGTTATACCAATGGAAACCGATTTTCGCATGGCTTCCTGTAGAAACCCTTATTAGGGAACAGCAGGAAGAATACTATAAGGTGTTAGCTGCATCCGATCAGGCAGCCGATTCCGGACCATTTGTTGAATTCTTGTTGCAAATGATATGTGATACGTTGCAAGAGATCGCCAAAACCGTACAAGTTCCCGACCAAGTTACCGTGCAAGTCAAAAAGCTCTTAAATGAATTGGACAATGATACATTATCTGCCAAAGAATTGATGGCAAGGGTTGGATTAAAGCATCGTCCCACTTTTCGGGAAAACTATTTATTGCCAGCTTTAGAACAGAAATTGATTGAGATGACGATTCCCGAAAAGCCAAATAGCAGTAAGCAGAAATACCGAAAAACAAAGATCTGAGATCTCGATTGACCTCAGATTTTTAGTTTGGTGGAGATAGTTGGGATCGAACCGGCGACCTCTTGAATGCCATTCAAGCGCTCTCCCAGCTGAGCTATATCCCCTTTATTTCCATATTAACTTTTTTCTATAAATATCAAAGAAAAAACCGTCCTATTCTAACCGTTCCAAATCCTCAATTTCCAAACAACGCGGCGCAAGTCCTCCGGCAAGCCGGAAAACAGCTTGTATTCGCTCACACCAATGGGTTTTGTCATATCGCGCAGCGCATACTCAGCAACCATCTTATTTTTCTCCTTGCACAGAATGATGCCGATGCTCGGGCTATCCACCTCGGTTTTCAGCATTTGTCTACAGCAGAAAGATAGAAGTTTAGCTTCCCGGTATATTCGGGCTTAAACTTCCCGCTCTTTAGCTCAATGACAAAATAGCAAATCAACATAAAGATCCTCATCGCTAATGGTCAAATGATATTGGTTGACGACAAAAGCAAACCCCGCGCCGGGCTCCAACAGGAAGCGAGTGATTTTCCCTGTAAGCTCCCGCTCAAGATCAGCTTCTTTAATACTCTTTCAAGGTAATGAAGTCGAAAACATAAGGATCTTTCAGCGTTTCCTCCGCAAGCTCACTCTGTGGTGATGGCAGGAGACGCTCAAAATTTGCTGTTTTTTCAGCTAGCGCCTGACGAGCGTATAATTTAGTTTCGATTTGGTGGACAAGAATGTTCCGCGACCAGCCAGCCGTTTTCAATAGTTTTTTCAATATACTATTGCTGCTCTGTTTTGTCTTTTACTTTGTCCATAAGAGCCATATGGTGATACCATGTAATTTGTGCAAGCGTCGCTTGCACAAATTCAAAATCAGGAAATTCCGTCGCAAATTTACGCATATATTTAAGATTACGCACAGAAAAGCCTGTAATTTCAATTCCTTGGTATCAACATCGACAACATAAGCAAGATCTTGAATTAATTTTGCTCCAAGGTGTTTTAAATTCCTTCATTTGCAGCTTTGTCTTATTCAGCCTTAGCTCAATATTATTGCTTCTAGCGTCTTCTGGGGCCATTGCCTGTGGATTGTAAATTGTGCCCAGAATATGGATGATATCCGCTTTATAAGGGGAGAGTTCTTCGGCAACTAAAAGTGTTCCCGATTTAACATCTTCATAATATTTTTCTGTCAATGTATTGTCGTCATCAATATAACCGTATCTTATTAAGCCATTGGTTATCTTATTGGCAAGCTTATGATCAATTACCTGTTCATTTAAACCAGCTGCATCTCTAATTACCTTATTCTCAAACAGTTCAAAAGTAATTTCCCTTGGCCTATCCGCAACGACTTCAGCAATTTCCGTTTGAAGCCGACTAAGGCATTTCTTCTTAACGATATCTGTTCCAGGTTTCTTATTTTTTGATGCCTATTTCTTTTTCTACATCGTCAATAATATCGGCCAAGCGTTTTTGAACATTTTCAGGCAAAGGAGCAGGATTAGCATTATTAATCAGCTCAACAGCCTTTTCTCTGCCTTTAACATCTAATGGTTTAGCGCCTGCAGCTTCCCATACACTTCGGGAATCACGGTCAAATAAGTCGGGCCACACCTGGGAATTGCGCATATTTTTGAGAGTATGTTCCGCACTTAAATATTCCCCTTTGGGACCAATCCTTTGGATCAGTCCCAATGCCAATGTATCTTCATTGACAGGAATGCCTCTTAAAATAAATTGTATCGTCTTAAACATGTCATTTTCTGTTACCATCGAACCAAAGTCTACCGCCATACCCCCTGCTAATGTACCGGACCCAAAAATAATATCCGCACCGGCCAAAGCAGGCAGTAAGGAGCTAATCGCTTTTTCATACCCTGCTTGAACGTCGGTGATTTTGCTGTCCGTCCAAGTACCGGGAGCCACGCAAGGTAAATGATAGAATTGGGCCATTCTGGCAGTGGCGGCGCCAAACATGGCGTGTTCCGCACAACCGGTGGCAGCTATCGCTCTTCTCAAATCCATAATGCTGGTACATGAGCCATACCAAAATGGGCAACCTTTTTTAATAATTTCAGTTAACGTTAAGGCAGCAAGGATTTCCGCATTGTGCAAAGCCAAAGACCCTGCCATGGTTACAGGACCGGTTGCACCCGCCAAAACCATGGACATTGCCATCACAGGCTGAGACGCTTTGGCTAATTCAATGATAGGAGCAGTCACAGCTGTGCTGAAAGTCAAAGGGCTTTTCGGGCAGGAACCTGCAGAAATCAAAGGCCGTTCTGCCAATGCCTCCATACCGCCAACAACTTCAGCGGCCATTTTCACAACAGCTTGGGAAGTAATCCTATCCGGCGTTGTTGTCATAATGTGTTTGCGGGTATTGCTTACATGAGATCGAAATGCATGAATGCCTGAGGTATCGGCATGCACATCCATAGGCTGAATGCAATCCCAGCACATAACGAGATTGTCCAATTGATCGATAAGATGAGCGTAGTCATCTAAATCTTTTTTGTAGCTGGGACGGATTTTTCCAGTTTCAGGGTCGTTGACAGAGACTGCAATGCCTACATTCGCGTAACCAACCCTACCAGTACCCATGGGATAATCAAATTTCGGATCCCTTCCTGCAAGGATAAAAGAAGCGGGAGATACGGTAATGGCTTCTTGTACCAACCATTTGGGGATCTTCACGATGTGTTTGTCATGGTCAACTTTTGCACCGGCACCGGCGAAATACGCTCTTGCATCTTCCTCTTCAACATAGATGCCCGTTGAAGAGAGGATTTCCAGGGACGTATTGTGGATGGCTTCTAATTCATAATCGGAGAACATATTTTTTCCCCATAAAGCCCAGTTTTGAGATTGATGATATTGCATGTTTTTCCCTCCTACATAATTTTTAGAGTTTTCTTTAAAAAGGACCGCTCCCTACCCTCCACTGGAATATTTCATCTCTCTCAATTTGTCCAGCAATATTTGTGCCAATAAGAAATGAAATGATAAAACCAAGTTATACCTGATAAGACACGCTTTTTTTTTAAAAAAAATAAACAAAACAACAGAAGGCAACTGAATTATCTCCATTCAGTTGCCTTCTTGTTTTCAGGCACACGTAACTGCATTATTTTAGTTCATGTATTATTTTTATGCATTAAGGAGTCTCACGAACCTCAATACCAAATTTTTT
Organism: Candidatus Formimonas warabiya; assembly: GCF_002777255.1. Lineage (GTDB taxonomy): Bacteria > Bacillota > Dehalobacteriia > Dehalobacteriales > Dehalobacteriaceae > Formimonas > Formimonas warabiya. Next base: position 1,657,402 of record NZ_CP017634.1, read on the forward strand.
AATTCGATAATGGAGATTTTGACGCCAAATCCCTAAGTCATCTGCTGTCTTAGAAATATTACCCTGATTCTTCTTAAGTGCTTGTTCAATAAATTTCTTTTCATAATCAGCCAAGGTTTTGTGAAGCTCACCGGAATAGCCAGCTTCAAGATGTTGCTCCATTAATTTTCGAATCCTATTCCTAAAATATACCGGTATATGGTCTAGTTTTAATGTTTTTTTATCCCCATCAACACAGTTCATTCCACTCTCAATAATATTCTCCAATTCCCTCACATTCCCCGGCCAATGATATTTCTCAAAAAGCTCAATTAATGCATCGGAAATTCCTTCCACAAATAATCCAAACTCTCGATTGTATTTTTTTATGAAATTAGCACAAAGCACTTTGATATCTTCTTTTCTTTCCCGCAGAGGCGGAATGTTAATCGCCACTGTTGCTAATCGGAAAAAAAGGTCCGGTCGAATTATCTTTTCGTTTTCAATACGAAACGGATCAACATTCGTTGCACTGACAATTTTACAGTTAACAGGTATTTCCATTGTGCTGCCAATCCTTCTGATCACCTTATCTTGGAGAACCCTTAAAAGCTTTGCTTGCACCGGAAAGGGCATAGAATTAATCTCATCTAAAAAGATAGTCCCTCCTTCAGCTTGTTCAAACAATCCGGGAATATCCACCGCCCCGGTAAAAGCCCCTTTAACTGTGCCAAATAGTACACTCTCAAGAAGTGTTTCCGGGATAGCAGCACAATTAATGGGGACAAAGGGTCCTTTCGCATACAAACTGGCATTATGGATTCCATGGGCAAAAAGTTCTTTTCCCGTGCCGGTTTCTCCAATGATTAAAACAGGGGATTTGTGGGTAGCTACTTTACGGGCAAGTAGTACTGCCTCACAAATTTTTTCACTAATGCCGATAATGTCTTCAAGAAGATACTTTGCTCTATGACTTTGATTGTTTTCTTCCCTGAATAGTTTTTTTTGCATTTCCAGTGTCTTCGCGATAAACTCACCAATTTGATTTACATTACGCCCTACCGTATAAACGGCAGAAATTTGGCCCTTATAATAAAAAGGAAATGTGCTGAATAAAATGCTGGTTTTTCGTCCGTCAGGCAAACTATATTCATAATGCTGCTCCACGACAGATTTGCCTGTTTTTCTTACCTTGTTGGTTACTGTTTCATGGAAGAAATACTCTGATGAAAAGGAATATACATCTTCTTCTCTCCTTCCTAATACTTCTTCCCGTTTCATCCCCTCTGTTTTTTCAACCACACGATTATAGAGAATTATTTCCCCGTTTGCGTTGGTAACAAACACTCCTTCATGAATACAGTCCATGATGGTTTTCAGCAGTTGGTTTTCCCATTCCAGTGCCTTGTTTTCCTGTTTGAGTTCCTCAATTATTTCTTTATCATTTTTCATCACATTAATTCCTCCCAGACAACAGTTTAAACAAACTTTTTATATCTGGAAAAAAGGGACTCTAAATTAACTTTTTTATTGTTAATTTTCATATAAATAATATCACACTTTTGTCAGGCAGTAAGCGTCTAAATGTCTGTAGTCAAGCCTTTGGCCATGGAAACAATGGTATCTGCCAATTGGGCTAATTGATCTACGGCAGGTGTCATTTCAGTGAGCACTGCCGCTTGATGATCCGCGACCGTTGTCACCTCTTTGACAGCAAAATTTATTTGTTGTACGGCAGTTTTTATTTTATCCAGGGTCTGTTTAATATTTTTTGTCGCAACCGAACTGGTATGGGCCAATTTACGGACCTCCTCCGCAACAACAGCGAACCCGCGGCCTTGTTCCCCAACACGGGCGGCCTCGATCGCCGCGTTCAGCCCGATCAAATTAGTTTGGTCGGCGATTTTACGAATCACTTGAATAATATCATCTGTTTCCCCAACTTGAGAATTTGCTTCCCGGGATGTACTGCCCAATGCCTGACCGGTGGCAGATAGTTCTTCTGCTTCCGCAGCAACTTGTTGGATCGTGGTCTCAAATGTCTTGATCTGTTGTTCTATAGACTTAGCGATTTCAAGTAGTTTCTCTTTTCTTTCCACTGATTGATAAAGCTCGATACCGCCTACAACTTCATTGTTTTCAAAAATCGGTACCGCCACACAAATATAGGCCACCCCATAAAACTCTTTCGGCACCTCTTCGATTACCCGTACCCTTTTTTGCATGGCTTTGTATACTGCCAATTCCGGTAAGAGCGGTTCTCCCACATAGGTTTCCTTATCAAAATGAAAAGTCCTGGGATTTACATCCCAAATCACCTTTTCTCGATCAAAAAGACATAATCCCACATCGTCAACAGTAAATTGGTTTATATACGGGGCAACTGCCAGAAAATGTTCGAGTATTGCATATAGTTTTTCGTTGCTCGACATTGCTCGCACCACCTTTGTTAAATTTAGCTATGGAAATACAAGCGTCCTGAGTTTTTATCAGCCGGCCCGATCGTACAAAAAGACGCCTTCAGACATATCTGCAGGCGTCTAATGATGCGTCTGACTTTAATTACTCATACAAACCGTTCCTGTGGGCAGTTAAATATTTCATGCAGAACTCATCCTTGCCCAAGAGGGCTTGGGAAGCATAAACAAATCCCATCATGGTCTTGTCCAGGGGATCAAGGATATAGCCGTCCATCCCCATGGTCATGGTCTGAATCATAAATACCTGATTTAAGATTTTCCGGTTCGGCAGGCCATAAGATATATTGCTCAAACCACAGATTCCATGTACCTTGGGATATTTCTGCTTGATGCTATAGATGGTTTCCAAAACTTCCAAGCCCGCCTTATCTCCCGTACTCACCGGCTTCACCAGGGGATCCAGGTAAATGTCATCTTCCGGTACCCCGGCGGTGACCATATCGCCAACCAGTTTATCGGCAATTTTCAATCTGTCCGCAGCAGTTTCCGGCATGCCGGAATCATCCATACAGAGACCGACAATTTTTGCTTTGTACTTCAGTACAAAGGGCAGAATGGTAGCAAAGCGTTCTTTTTCTGCCGTAATCGAGTTGATCATGGGCTGGCCGTTTTTCACCAAAGACAGGCCCATTTCTAATGCTTTGGCGTTGGGGCTGTCCAAACACAAAGGGGCACTTACCTGGGATTGCACCGTTTCCACCAGCCAGGCCATGGTTTCTTCTTCGTTAAAGACCATGGTGCCGCAGTTAACATCGACATAATCGGCGCCGGCATCCACCTGTCTTTGGGCCATATCCTTAATGAAAGCAGCGTCCCTGCTTTCTACGGCAGGTTTGATCGCCTTCCGGCTGGTATTGATCAGTTCTCCTACTATGAGCATTCTTTTTCTCCTTTACTTACCCAATAACTTTTTACAGAGTTCTACAGCAGATGCAGCATCCGGCGCAAATCCGTCAGCCCCGATTTCATCGGCGAAATCCTGGGAGATCGGAGCCCCACCTACGATACATTTGACTTTCAAACCTTCTTCTTTTATTAGTTCAATCGTGTCTTTCATGTGCAGCATGGTGGTGGTTAAGAGAGCAGACATAGCAACAATATCAGGGTGATGTTCTTGAACGGCTGCCACGAATTTTTCCGGGGCAATGTCGATCCCTAAGTTGACCACTTTAAATCCGCCGCTCTCGAGCATCATGGCTACCAGGTTCTTTCCGATGTCATGGAGGTCACCTTTGACGGTTCCGATCAATATTTTACCGACGGAAGGCATATCTTTATCTGCGATCAACGGTTTGACGATTTCAATACCGGCGGCCATAGATTTAGCAGCCATTAGCACTTCTGGCACAAACATCTCTCCATTTTTGAAACGGGCGCCGACAACATTCATGCCGGCGATTAAGCCGTTGTTGATGATTTCCAGCGGGTTAGTACCGGCGGCTACCATGGCCTGGGTTTGTTCTTTTACCTGGGCCTCCTTTCCGGAAATTACGCTTTGGGATAATGCTTCAAAATTTGCCATTCTTTTTTCCTCCTCTAATTTAATCTAAATTTTTTAGTTCGATGACTTATCTGGTAATTTATAAATGATAAATCTGTTTATCCCCCCTTATTTCTTTAGTATTATTTAATCTTGTGCTACAGCATTTTCAGCTCTGGCATATGTCATAGATAATCTAATAAAGTCTTTCACTCACAAACGGGAGCCCCATCCTTGAGTAAGATATGTGGCAGAATATTTGTAATATGTTATGATTCTGGAAAGAGGTCAATATATTCTTTAATTTTACTTTCTTTCATGATCCGGTCAATCACGGTACATCTTTTTTCCCAAGCCTCTTGCCGTGTATGCCCGCTGATGATTAGAGTGGCCACCCACTCCTTTTTTCCAGGGTAGTAATTAGTGATGGCTTCATCAGCACCGAAAAAGTTTGTGTTTAAATTCAATGGACCTGCTTCACCCATGATATGTTCTCCGCACACTTTTACGGTATCCGGAGAAACTGAAATATGCTCGTATATCGCTCCCCGGGTGTTTGCTGAATCAGTTGGCCACTTTATCTTACTGGTAATAAAATTCTTGCCTAAAACTTCCACCATATTAATTCCGCTGGATTTGTAAACCACCGTGGGTGTTATGAGAAATACTTCCCAGCCCGCCTTTTGGGCTAGATATGCTGCTTCAACTCCCTGAAGTTTCCCACCTACGATGGCGGCCCTCATATTACTCCTCCCATAACCCGTTTCACCATACGCTGTCTTTTATTGACCCAATTGATATATTCCATTGCAGAGGCAGGAGCTAGACCAAGCTCCTCCAGTGTTTCCGTGACACGTTTTACCGTCCTGTTCCCATCTTCAATATCAAGATCGCTATTTGATACTCCGGCCAGTCCGGCCTGGGGAGGGATGATGGATGTAACTACATTGGCGCCGGCGTCCAACCTTTGTTTTAGTCCATTAATCCCATCTACATCCAGGGAAGCCGGGATCAAGCGGTCCGGGAACATTAGTCTCATCACGGCAATAATAATTAATTCGCGCATGCGCGAGGGCGGTGTCCATTCTCCCATCGGCGTTTGTTTTTGGGGAACAAAAGTCATTACTCTAACCTGTTCCGCTCCCAGATTTTCCATATTCAGAAGAGAGTTGGCCACATCCAGGTCCGTATCTCCGATTCCGGTGAGAATTCCTTCTTCTATCAACATACCTATTCGATGAGCAGCCTCTTTCGCTGCAAAGCGTTCCTCATAATCCTGATACAGCCTCAATTTGGCATACAATTCGGGGGTATGGGTTTCTTGGTATAAGGCATACCAGTTTACGCCCAGCCTCTTAAATTCTTTCATAATCCTTTGGGGAACGACACCGGGGGAAATCATCAATGGCAGGTCCGTACTCTTTTTTACTTTTTCAATGATGCCGCATAGTTTATCTAGCCTTGCATCACCTAGTATAAATTCCGGGTCTTCCCCCATCGTCAGGTCCAGCAAATGCACGCCGGATTCCGCCAGCGAGGAGGCGGTCTCCACGATCTCTGCTTCATTCTTCCGGTAACGGCTTAAGCTTTGATTAGATTTTCGGTAAAGGCAAAAGCTGCAATCATTCCGGCAATGGGTAGAAAAATAAACAAAGCCATATAAAAATATTTTGTTCTCAAAATGCTTGCAGCGCAGTCTTCTCGCCGTGCTAAAGATTTGACTGATTTCTTCCTGCCTGTTTAATCCCAACAAATAGAGGATTTCTTTTTTTGATAAAGTTATTTCATGATAAGCCCGGTCTAAAATTTGTGCTAAATAATCATAACCATCTATTTGGATCATGGAATCCACCTTCTATCACTTTTAAATAATCCTTTACCAAGACGGAAGACCTGCCGAGGATACCGGGCAAAAACTGGCGGGGAGTCCGGGAGCTGCACCCGGCTGCACGAATTTAGAGTCCGCGTGATCTATCCGATCCACCCCCCCTATTCAGTACAAATCGCGTTAATGTCTATTGCTTAATTAATCATAATTTTAGGTTACAATCTGATTGGCAGGATTTTCAGCCTGTTCCAGCAGTTTTTTTTCCTGAGCACGTTCAGTAAGTTGCAGCCAGGTGAGGGCTGCCAAAACAATGGCAATTCCCAACATCTGGGATCCCATCAGGCTTTGTTGAAATATGACAAAACCTAAAATCGACGCGACCACCGGGTCCAGACTGTACATGATTGTTACGAGGGGAGCCTCTAAATATCCATAGGCAGTTAATAAGAAGTAATAGCTTAAAACCATCGGAAAAATGCCAAACCCTAAGATGGCAAGGATTACCGGGAAACCATGGGCTTGGACATTGGTAACAACCTCTCCAATTACACTCCAGGGAGGATTCATAAAAGATAAAACGATAATGGCAAACAAGTTGGTATACATTAGATATGCGTCATAATCATACCCCAGGTCCACCGCCCACTTACAGAGAAGAAATCCCCCGGCAAAAGAAAGTATTACCAGTGCCATCCAAAAAAGCCCTATGGAACTAGCGGCTATCGTACCAAACACATTTAATATTAATGAGATGCCCAAAATTGTTGCTATGCCGGAAAACACCTTAACTAATGTTATTTTGTTATTCCACAAAAGTCTGGCCGCAATCATGACGATAAAGTAGTTTAAAAAAGTAAGAATGGAGGCAACCGCCAGAGGAACACCTTTACTCAAAGCTACGGCATAGCACCAGGTAGATCCTATTACCCCAATAACCCCTACTAAAACATAGATAATTAGTCCCCTTAGATCAACTTTTAATACTTGGGGCTTCTGGATTAATACCCTGGCCAGAAAAAAGATCACCATCAAGGCTGGTCCTAAAATGGAAATTGCCGTTTCCGTAAACCCGAAACCGATCAAAAAATTTACAAAGGTGCCAAAGGTACCCCAACAAACACCTGCTAATATCGCATAAACAAATCCTTTCATGGTATTACTCATTGACAGCAGCCCCTTTCGTTTTTTGTTTCTTTATTTGATGATGTGTTGTTAGACTGTACAGGCACCTACCCGCTTAGTCTAACAACACAAATACTCCGGGCTATTTCTTGGTTGCCAATACTTTTTCAGCATTTGTTACGATTTGGCGGATTTTGGTAATAACTTCTTCGGGCAATACTTGGGGTTTATGGTGTTCAAGGATTCTTTGAGCCTCCTCGGCAGCTCTTTCTGCCATATCTTTGCTGCCCTTGCTTTTCCAGTCCTCACGGTTATTCCTGTCCATGATTTTAGGTACAGACTGAAGCTGCTTAAATAATCTAAATGTATGTTCTTCACCCAGGTATTGTCCCTTAATACCTACACTATGAATCACATCCACAGCCAGAGTCTCTTCATTCACAGGTACACCGGCCAGGACGGTTTTAAACATTCTGATAAAATCGGCATCCGCAACCACTTGGCCAAGGCTCATGATGATTCCACTGTCTAACATTCCCGGTCCGTAAATCATATTAGCCCCTGCTAATATGGGTAGGATGGCTGTTAAAGTTTTTTCATGGCCAGCTTGCATATCCGGTACCTTGCTGTCAGTCTACCCACCGGCTACTAAACTGGGAACGTTGTACATTCTGCATAAAGCCGCAACCCCTGCACTAATTAAACCCAGTTCGGGACATCCTACCATTGCGGCTGCATTATGTCTCATGTCTAATGTTCCCGTAGAACTGCCGTAAATAAATGGCGTGCCCCTATTAACAAGTTGCGATAGAGTTAGGGCGCCAAGAATTTCTGCATTCATGACTACTAATGCACCAGCCAAAGTAACAGGACCCATACCGCCTGACATCGCCATAGACAAAATCATTGCCGGAATCCGCGCTTTAGCTGCCTCAATTGTGGCGGCCACAGTGCTTTCCGGAATTGTTAGAGGACTAATGGTACAACCCCCAAGCATCATGATTGGGCGTTCCTTAAGATTATCCATACCACCCGCTGCTGCTGCGCCCATTTCTAATAGAATCTGTGCTGTTTGTTTGTTTTCCGGGCTGGCTAAAACGTTTTTGGAGGTATTGGTCAGTGGGGCTTCAAAGCCATGAATACATGCTACATGGGGATCAACATCACGAGCAACCATCGTGTCAAAACAGAAATCATATTCATCCAGGTAATCAACAATCCTTGCACAGTCAGCTATATCTTGCTTGGTCGTTTCTCGTAAAACCCCTGTATATGGGTCTACAATTTCAATACCTAAACCAAAAGGACAAAAATATACTCTACCCTCTTCAAGAATAATGTCATACTTGGGGTCTTTTCCTGCCAGGAAAACACTTGCGGGAGCACTCTTTATGGCTTCTTCAACCATATATCCCGGTATTTTAACCACTTTCTTTTGATGATCAACGATCGCTCCACCCCGTTCAAAATACTCCAAAGCTTCCTCATCAGTAATGTTTAACCCTGTTCTTTCAAGCACTTCCAATGTAGCCAAATGTATAAAATGCAAGTCCCCTTCCGAAAACAACTGTAGGCTTGCCCCAGAAAATGAGGCATATCCGGCGTTCGTGTTTCGTTTCACCAATTACCCTCCCTTAATCAAATTTTCTCTATAAGTCCAACCTGTTGTTCTATCCTCCCTCCCCGGTTATTTGATTCCCAGCTCCTTTTCAATCTGCTCGATAGTTGATCTAATCTCTGATGCCACTTTTTCCGGAAGCGGATCAGGTTTTTGGGTTGCTAGTATATTTAATACCTCTTCCTTTGCTTTTCCAATCAAATTAGGTTTGCCTTGTTCAATCCATGCATCCCTGTTTGTCCTGTCGATCAATCGCGGGGATACATGGGCACTCTTCATGTGAGTCATGGTATGGTCTTCCATCAGGAAGTGACCACCGGCACCTACCTGCTTGATCACATCCACTGCCATACTTTCATCATTTACGGGTATCCCCTGAAGAAGCCTTCTTAGCATCCTAACCATTTCGTTGTCTGCAACATACTGGGCATAACCAAAGGTCATTCCCATCTCTAACATCCCTGATCCGTAAATGATGTTAGCCCCTGCCAACATCGGGAGCATATAAGTTAGAGTTTTCTCATGCCCGGCTTGCAGATCGGAATCTTTACTGTCTGCCTACCCGCCAGCTACAAAACTCGGTAAATTATAGAATTGGGCCAACTTAGCAACAGCACTGCTAATAAGGCTTAATTCCGGGCTACCGACTGTAGCCATCGCTTTCCTTAAATCCAGGTTGGTCGTGGAGCTTCCGTATATAACCGGCGCACCTTTTTGAACTAATTGACTTAGTACAACTCCTGTCAATAACTCAGCATTTTGGGTGACTAAAGTTCCAGCCAATGTAACAGGACTTGTCCCTCCTGCCATTGCCATCGAGACCAGCAAAAAGGGCAATTCGGCTTTTGCGTACTCAATCATACTTTCACAAAGTCCCTCAGACCATGACAAAGGGCTAATTGGGCATCCACCTCCGGTAATAATGGGACGGTCTTTTAATTTTTCTTTACCACCTATTACTTTCCCGGCCATTTCAATTAATACTTGGGCTGAATGCGTGTCCTCGGGGCTGGTAAAAACATGTTTTGTCGTATTATTGATGTGCCCTTCAAAGGAATGGTAACAAACGGTTCTTTGATCTACGTCTCTAGGTATTACCGTGTCAAAGCAAAAATCCATTTGGTCTAAAGCATCTGTGATGGTGGCCAGTTGGCAGATATCCTTTTTGGTTGATTTCCGATATTCTCCATTTTCATCAACAACCATAACCCCGGTTCCAAAAGGAATAAAGTTTACTCGACCGTACTCCAAGATCACATCGTTTTTGGGATCTCTTCCCGCCATCAAAACCTTACCCGGAGCTGTACGTACGGCTTCCTCCACCATATAGGCGGGAATTTTGACATTCTGTTTCTCTCTATCAACTTTAGCTCCACCCTGTTCAAAAATATCCATAGCCTTAGGACTTTGCACATTAATACCTGTTTTTCCCATTACCTCAAGGGTATTTGAGTGAATTGCTTCAAGATCATTGTCCGAAAACAATTGAACTCCACAGCCAACCCATGTGTTATACCCTGCTGCTGTGTTTCTTTTCATAACTTGCACCTCCAATGTTTCAGCATGATGTTAGTTAAATGTAAAAATCAAGGTCTTACTAATCACCTCACAACTTTCTTAAGATAACACTATTAAATAGCAAAAGGTTTGCCAATTATCGCGAATAAAATTGAAACCTAAAAGCCGTTGAAATATAAGGGATTTCCAATTTCTTAAGTTGAATTCCCTCCAATAAAAAAAGGCTAACTGTAATAGAATATTACAGTTAGCCTGGAAAGCTCTTAGTTATAAGGCGTAATGAAATATTACGCGTAATGATTGATTACACCCAAAATTACCTCCCTAAAACCCGATCTTTGTTATCTAGTTTTACCCCTAATTTTTTTATTCGATAATAAAGTGCCTCACGGAAAATACCCAGCTCAGCTGCTGCTTTGGTAATATTCTCGTTGGTTCTTTGCAATGTATCTTCAATTACCTTTTTCTCTACACCCAACAAAATATCATGAAGAGTGCCCGTTTTTGAAAACTCAGTGGCATTATTATTTTTGAATTTTAATAGTCTTTCCTTAAAATATATTGGTAAGTTATCAACACCTAATTCCTCTTGATCACTTTCCACGGAACTTATCGAGCCTTCTAAAACATTTTGAAGTTCTCTGATGTTTCCTGGCCAATCAAACTGATCGAATAATTGTAACAGATCAGGAGAAACCCGCTTCAAAAATAAACCATACCTGGCACAATACTGCTTTAAAAAATAATTACATAATTCTTTTATGTCATCTTTTCTTTCTCGTAAAGGAGGGATATACAGCGTTACCGTGGCAAGCCTGTAAAAGACGTCTGGTCGAATTGTCTGGTTTTTGATTGCAACAAATGGATCAATATTAGTGGCACTAATAATTCTACAATTAATAGGACGTAAAGTTTTACTCCCGATTCTTCGTACCATTTTATCCTGAAGCACCCTCAAAAGCTTTGCCTGGAGCCATATCGGCATCGAATTGATCTCATCCAAAAAAATTGTCCCATCTTCCGCCTGTTCAAAAAGCCCCGGAGCTTCAACAGCCCCGGTAAAAGCCCCTTTGACAGTACCAAAAAGCAAGCTTTCAAGTAAAGTGTCAGGAATAGCAGCACAATTTATCGGAACGAAAGGTCCTTTTGCATATAAGCTTGCATTATGAATCCCATGTGCGAATAATTCTTTACCAGTACCTGTTTCACCGAAAATTAATATCGGTGAATCTTTTTTAGCAATTTTCCTGGCAAATGTCACGGTTTCTCTTATTTTAGGACTTACTCCAACAATGTCGTCTAAAAGATATTCGGCTCCACTATTACAAATATCTGTACTCTGTTTATATGCCAACCTTTTCTTTATTTCTAAAGTCTTGCCGATAAACTCCCCGAATTGATTTAGATCACGCCCTATAGTGAATACCCCGGATAGTTTATTCTTATAATAAAATGGGAAGGAACTGATAATAATGTCTGTTTTCCGGCCATTAGGGAGTAGAAATTCAAAATACTGTTCATATAATGGTTTCCCGGATTCAATAACTTTTTCAGTAACTTGTTCCTGAAAGTTAGCCCCTTGATATACTTCTTTTTCAGCTCTTCCAAGTACCTCTTCTCTTCTCATACCTTCTGTCTTCTCAACTTCACGATTATATAGCTCTATTTCACCCTTTTGATTAGTTGCATATACCCCTTCGTGAATGGTATCAATAATGGTTCTTAATAGCTGGTTCTGTCGCTCAAGCTCCTCAATCTTATCTTTTTCACTGCACTCCACTTTTTGTTCCTCCTCTCGGAACCACTTTGAGGTTTAGCCCAAGAAAAAAGTTAAAATAATATTCTATAATTATTTTTGGTATCCTCCCGTGGATAATAAAGAATAAAAAGAATTACTTTTATTTTCAGGGACATTTAGGATAAGGCTGATCTTCCTCTTTTATCATTAGCAATTAAGTAAATGGACCAGAACCATATTGTTAAATCAAGCTTGCTCCGATGCATCACTGTTCCGGCCGTAACGATGTTTGATGTGCACATTTTCTGCATTCATAAAGCTTCCGGGTAGCTATATAATAATACTCACTATGACCACATTTAGGGCACGTAAAACCTTCCGGCCACCTTTTATCAAATGAATATTTCTCACATGAGTCTTCGGTATTGAACTTTCTTTGGAATTCGATTAGATTAAACTCTTCTGCTGTGGCCATGGATACCCCCTCCCGAACATTAGTTCTATTATTAGAGTATCGAACTGTCGTTCGAAAGTCAATGTTTTTACCAATTTCCTGAGACAAAGTTCAGAATCGAAACGTACGTTTGGTAAGATTGCAATATTTGGGGATGATTTTTTTGCTAAGATGGTATCAACGACCAGAAGATTAAGTAACAAAATAAATAAAATCAGTAAATAGAGCTGTTTTTTAGCAACTCCTACCGGCTATAAAAATTTTAACAATCTCCTTTTTATACGTATTTGTACGTGTTATAATGAATTTGAGAGGTGAGAGTAATGAAACGACGAGATATCGACAAACTATTAAAAGCATCTGGTTGGATCATAACCCCTGGCAAAAGGCACGACATGGCTAAGCATCCCGACAAGCCAGGAATTAAAATCCCCCTCCCACGACATACAGAAATAAACGGGTAAACAGCACAAGGTATCTTAGAGGAAGCGGGGCTCAAATAGCCCCCGTCTTCCGATAAATAAAAAAATAAATGATTTTAATGTTTTTCTGAAAGGAGAATTAGCGTGAAAACATTCTCTGCAAGAGTCGAAGACCCCTGAGCTTAAAAAAGAGTATAGCAAACAAGCCCTAACAGGAACAGAGCTCAGAAAGATTAAGCAGGTAGCGCGATATGTTCTTGGCTTACGATACCATGAGCAACCAAGAGTTTAGCAGCTTGCCTCAAAGCTTTCTCCTTTTGCTTATTACGAAGCTCCGCCGGCATATCAACATGGTAGAGGTCACAAGGATTGAAGACCTCACCGGATTGGAGCATGTGATAAGCGGCTGTGAGAATCATTCTGGCAATGGCGATAATGGCTCGCTTCTTTCCTCGGCGCTTGGCGATCCGCTCATATTTGATGCGGTAGTAAGCGGAAGAATTCGATTTCACAGCGGCATGGGCTGCTTGTACGAGAGCAGGCTTGAGATAAACCCCGGTCCTTGTAATGCGAACCGACTTCTTTTTGCCTGCGGATTGATTGTTGCCGGGCGTTAGACCTCCCCAGCAGCATAAGCGTTTCGAGGATGAGAACTGAGACATATCCGTACCAATCTCGGAGAGGATCGTAATGGCGATGTTACGGTCAACTCCGGGAATGGTACACAATAAGGCAATGGCGCTTTCCAAGGGTGCAGCCAACCTGGCGATGGTTTGGTCGAGGTCAGCAATGAGTTGCTCCACGAAATCCAAGTGTTTGCGGACGAAACGGATGCGTGTCTTCTGTTCCTCTGTCATTTGAAAACCCTCAATAGATTCGATGACCTCGTCGGCTTTCTTCTTCAAGGAGCGTTGCAGCAAGGAAACGCAATGTTTTGGATCGAAGGAATCAGAGTTTACAAGGTAGTCCGTGATGGAAGAGGCAGATTTGCCAAACATATCGGAAACGACAGCATCAAGAGCGACATTGCAAACGGTGAAAGCGTTCTGAAAGCGGTTCTTCTCACTAGACTTACAGGAAACCAGCTTGAAGCGGTATCGCGTATACTCCCGCAAAATACGGATGTTCTTAGACGGGATAAAGCTGCCGGGAACCAGACCGAGGCGAAAAAGATCGCCGATCCACTTAGAATCCTTGACATCATCCTTGTTGCCCTTAACAGCAGCAACCCACTTGGGATTGGCGACGGTAACGTGGATGCTGTCCTCCAGCAAATTGTAAATGGGAACATGTAGGCTAAGCACACAACGCCTTACCAGTAGAGGCAGGTTTTCGTGTGCTCGCCCCCGAACCGTACGTGCACCTCTCGATGCATACGGCTCTCCGTTTGTGTTAGTTTAAAAGCCCTTTATGCAACTTATCATGACACACCGGACAGAGAATGAGAGTCTTGCGATTGAGCTGAAGCATTTTTTGTTCCCATACCGTAGCGCCTGATAGTTCAGACAGTTTTCTGACCTGATGAGTACTGACATTAGGGTCGACGCTTCCGCACCATTCACATTGGTGACTGAGTAGACGGTTCGTAAGTTCTTTGGATTGATACTTCATCGACCTCCCTTTGATTATGGGTTGCTTCCTAAAACCATAATCATATAGATAGATGGTTTTAGACTTGCCGTCGGTTGAGAAGTTTATTTGAAACCGTCCGTTGTGGAAGTATTTCTGCATGATTTTTCGGACACTGCAGTTGTGTTTGCCAGCGAGGGTTTTTAACAGGCTGTATTTCATGATGTAATAGTAATCGTTTAGTACCGATACATTGTCAGCGAGTTTGTAGTACTGATAGAGACCTTGGATTTCCCAGTTATATATCCTGACTATTTCATGGTCAGGAAAATACAGTAAGTCGGGTCTTGCGCATGGTTCCCATGTTTCGGATATTCCTTTTTGGTTGCCGATTTTTAGTGCTTTGTACAGTTTCAGCTTTTTTAGCCAGGCATCCTGTGGAAGATACAGTTTCACCCTTCCGTTGTGCCTGTCAGAGAGCTTGCCGAGTTTATCTTTGGAAGGTGTACCTTTTCTACCTATGGTAATGTCGTATCCAAGGAACTGTGCCTTTTCCTTACCGTGGGTAATTAATGTTTTCTCCTGTGACAGTTCTAAATGGAGCTGTTCAGATAGATAACCACTGACTTTGTCTTTGACTTGTTCTGCTTCCTGTTTGCTGCCGATGATACCGATGATAAAATCATCTGCATATCTCTGGTAGAAGATTCTTTTATAAGAGGAATCCATGGGGTCTGAGCAGGACATGGAAACACAGATGTTGCGAAGTTGTTTAAGACTGCGTATCATTTCCGCTCTTTCCTTGGAGGAGTCAGAGAGTTTCGAGATTATTTTTCGGAGGTGTTGTTCCCTATTCTGGATACGGTTATATTCAGGCGACCGCCTACGCTTTTCATTGCGGTCAAAGGCGTTCTTAAATTCAGCCATGTACTGATCAAATTCATTCAGATACACATTTGCCAAAAGCGGACTGATGGGTGAACCCTGGTGAAGACCTTTATTCGGCTTACAATAGATACCATTTTCTACGTATCCTGCCCTAAGGCACTTCCAGATGAGGCTGATGAAGTATTCATCTTTAATCCTGCGTCTTAGGATGGAAATCAGGATATGATGGTCGATGTTATCAAAGTAACTTTTGATGTCGCCTTCGATGAACCATTTGACACCCGTAAAGTTTATTTTAATTTGGCTGAGTGCTGTATGGCAACTTCTCTCCGGTCTGAATCCATGGGAGGTCTCCGCAAAGGTATCTTCATAGATACTTTCCAGGAGCATTTTGATAACCTGTTGTATGAGTTTGTCGTCGCTGGCTGGCACTCCTAATGGTCTTAGTTTTCCGTTCTTCTTGGGTATATAGGTGCGCCTTGCAGGTTTTAGTTGATATGAGTAGTCTTTCAGACGGCGGATGATGTTATGAATCCTTTTCAGACTCATACCGTCAAAGGTCTGTCCGTCAATGCCTTTACTCATGTTACCAGGCTTCGAGTATGTCTGCTGATACGCCATTAAATAGAGGGAGGGATTATACAGATTTCTATATAACCTTTTATACTGATAGTCTGGCGTAGCTGCGTGGGATTTTAAATTTTCCAAAACAGTTTCGGGATTTCTCATGATGCCTCACGCATCCTTCCTTCGAGCTTTGGAAATCACAAACTGTTCCCCTTCGCCATGTACAGTGCTTTCCACTGCTCAGACTACTATGGGAACTCCGTTGCCATGTCTGTAGCCACAGATTTAGGCAATCCACAGTTCATGTGTGTAACATAGCATGTATCGTGTCAGATAGGATTTTCGTCCTTTTCCGCTTATTGCGGCTGGCCGACAACAGATATTCGTACCGGAACAATACTATGATTCCGATATTGCTGTCGCCCGACGTTTCAATTGTCGTTTCGTCGGTGAGCCGGGTAACCCTCCTCGGACTGTCCTTTAGGCAGTATAGCTTTTATCTTTGTCGATACGTTCATCTTGCCGTTCAGTCGCAATCTGACAATTAGATTGATTCACGGCGTTACCGACATGCGATTGTCCCTGATGTAGGTTTCCCGTACAGGTCAGTCGGTTGATGGTGGCATATGAATATCGATGCCTCTATCCTGCTTGCGGATAGATTGTTACACGCACTGGCTGTGCGCGCAATATTTTCCTGTGCTCTCCATGCAAACGTCAAAGCAGTTGTTGTCAATCAGCCACTGCTTAAAAGCCAGAATGGATTTGTTAAAGGTTGAAAAACGCTTTTTCTTGTAACTCGGAACGATGCCCTGTGTTGTGATGAGCGTGGCGACGAGAAATGTCTTGTGTACATCAACGCCACAACAGATGGGGTAAACGATTCTCAGAATTCTCCCTCCTTGCAATGAAATCGTCTGGGAGAAGGCAGTGACTGGATCGCCGCACATTTAACGCTGAGCTAAAACAATGATTAGCGTGCGGCCTCGTGGCACCACTTATTTGTGCTTGCAAGGCGATCCTTACACTGGTTCTTATACTGATTTAAGCCAAGAGGCAGTCTGCAACTCGCCTCACCGTGCTTTGTAGTGTGCCTTTCCCTTAGAAACATTGTAACGCAGGGGTGTTTACTGCGCATCCCGTTTTCATTACTATTTGTGTCGCCTGCAGTAGGCGGCGAAATGGAGGTTCTTATGAAATATGTTTATCCTGCTATATTTACCCCTTTAGCATCAGGCGAATATGACGTTCGTGTTCCAGATTTACCCGGGTGCATTACATGTGGTAAGGATCTTGCTGATGCTATCGAGATGGCCGAAGATGCAATATCCATGTGGCTATGTGATGCAGAAGATAATCAAGAAACCATTCCATCGCCATCTGAAGGATTAACTGCAAATCCACCCCAATTTATTAATCTCGTCGTTGCAGATACAGATGAATATCGTCGCCAAAATGATAATAGAGCAGTAAAGAAGACGCTTACTATTCCCAACTGGTTAAACTCTCAAGCCGAGAAGGCCGGAATTAATTTCTCACAAACACTTCAAGCGGCACTAAAAAAACAACTTAATATTATAGATCATCCACGTAGTAATATTAAAAAGCAGTCTTAATATGCTACAAGTAATAACAATATGAATCGTGCTATTAAAGATTAGTGGCTGGGCTGCTTTCTCAAGCTCAGCCACTCTTTCTTCTATCGTCATAATTCTCTCTCCAATCTGTTGTTAACCTCGTGTGCTAAACCCCTGACTATATTTCTTATACGGATTTTCGCCTATCTCCGGATCCCGGATGTATTCATCCCACCACTCCCGGAATTTTCGATAATTATGAAGGATCTCTTCATCGGGGCGATCATGGTTCCGCATGGCCAAGGACGAAAAGACATTTGCATATTCTTTGCTTACCGAGACCAAACGCTTTTGATCAGCTGTCCATGAGGTAACGGCGCCGGGAAATATGGTTCCGGTGTTTTCTCCTGCATCCCTAAAGGAGTATATCCACTTATTGCAGAGCAGCACTATTGGGACGAAAAAAGTCTGGGAGCATGCTTTTCAGCGTTTTTATTCTTCTCTGGGGCAGCACTGCCCTTGTTTTCCTTGGCATTTTTGTTACCTTTCGGGGCTCCACGTTTCTTCGTTGTACAACATTCCATTTGTCCCGCTGCTTCCAGATGGCCACAACCTTTTCATTTTCCCCGAGAAGTTCGGCAATTTTACGGTTTGTAATATTTCCAAGGTGTTCTGTCCATAGTTGTTTGGCCTTTTCTCTATTGGGATTTCGCTCACGTGTGCCACTACATATCACCCACCCACTGGGTTTTGAGTTTGTTTTGAGATTTTTTCTTGGAATAAAATCCAAGCCTTCCGAATAAAAATAAAACACCTCCGAATCTGGCAGAAAGCATACAGTTCAAAACCCCTTTTTTCTAAAATCCCAGCTAAAAGACAAATGGGAAAATAAATTAAATCCCAAAAATTGTGTTTTCATAGCAAAGGAAAAGAGCCCGAAGGCTCTTTATTATGTTAAGTATAAGCTTATGAGAACGAAAACGCTTTTCCTCTATAAATCTCAAGGGTCGATAAGAATTCCGGCTACCTCTATACCCAACTGGGTTAGAATCTGAGCTACCTTTAATTGAGATACTGCAAATACTTCACCGATCTGTATTAATTGTTTTCCCGCTCCTTCAATAAGTGCTTCTATGGCTAATGCTGATATTTCCCCTGTTTGTATTAACGCTTCTGAATTAATTCTTACCAATGCTAATGCTACTAATGCTCCTGCATTTTGAGGTGTTAATAAAATCGCTGAAATAAGTTCCGCTAATGTTTTAAAATAATCTTCTTTGGATGCTTCTTCTATTTTTATAGTTTGACCTATTACATTTGCTGCTCGTGCATTAACTTGTCTACTTGCTTCCTCAATTAAACCGTTAATTTGGCGCGATTGTAGATTTTCTTCTTCTAAAATTTTATTTTTAGCAGAACTACCGGCTGCAATAATCCGATCAGTTTTCGTATCGGGCATAATAAATCTCCACCTTATGTTGAAATGCTTGTACAAGTACAATATATATTATGTGAATTACATGAAATGTGTACGCTTCTATGCTTTATACGAAAAATATTTAATTAAGATATTAATTTACTCTGATTCTATATACTCCTTCGGGCTCCGGTCTAACCTCTATGACAAACTTAATTCCCGGGATCCGGTCATGGATTTCCACCAAATCTTTTACTTCAACCGGGTTAGTTCCAAAACAGTAATACTTCTCATCTGGGGCCTTCTTGATACCCTGGATGCTGTTATGTGCTTTCAAAACCGTTACCTCATAGAATTAAATCTGTGCACATGGCATCACTTCCTTGTTTAAAAAGAAAAAGCCTGAAGGCTCAAGTCTCATTTTTCGTGCAAATGAATAGACTGTCAATTATTGAAGCAAACTAAAATTAAATTAATCTATGCGGAGTGTTCACAATGCCCAAAATATTAGCAGGCCTTGAACATATCTCAGATATTGGAAAATCCTCCAGGCAAGAACAGACAGAAATGAATGTTATTGAGGTAGCACATATTTGGGATAGCCTGCTTTCAAGGTATATTGTTTTAGAGGAGACATTAATATTTCAAAATTTTTGTCAAGATAAGGACTTGCAGATTGTCCTTAATTCAGGGATCAAAATTCTAAATCGGCAAATAAAAATATTGGAAAAATATATAGAACATTATGCGATAGTACAACCCAAAAGGTCTCCAAATATTGTTAAATCGACGACTAATCCTGAAATTATTTCAGATGAGTATATCTTTAGAAGAATTTTTGCCGGAATGCAGGCATTTATAGAAGTCCATGCTAGGGCATTTGTTCAAACCCCTTCCCCCAAACTAAGAGAGCAATTTAGAAAGTTTTTGATGGAAGAAATCAACATATATGACACTATGTTTGAGTATGGTAAATTAAAAAATTGGATATCTGAGCCTCCTGCATTTAGGCAATAAATGATCAGTTTAGAAAACGCTTCGGGGTTACCGTGCGGTTTTCTTTCATTCACGCGGGGGAGCACATCTGCAGTTGCAACTCCCCCTTCTCTATTATTTTTCCTGACAACATTTTATGATACAATTATAATATGGCTGATTTATCATGTAAAACTCACCTTTTGATCACGGTTTGATCATGGCTAAGAATCCCGCTAAAGCTCTAATTTCAAGCCATCCACGCCAAAGCGCAAAATACTTAATTCATTAATCATCTCGTTCTTCCATCTCCGTACTGACGCCTCTCCGCAATGGAGCTCATATGCTATGGCAAGAACTTTCTCACCCCAAGTTATTTCTTTCCTCGCCCGGTCAAGATATAAACAATAAATGATGCAGTTTGAATAATTTTCCTATTCCGCTTTACCGGCCGAACACATTTACTTTGCAACATATGACTAATTTGGCAGTTGCAATTATCTTTCCGAATAATCCCATACGGTTTCCGAGGGCATTTAACCATGTACCCTCGTATTTACCTGCTATCTCGCGAATTCCCAGCATAATTTTCTCGCCCATTGCGGCATTTTAGCTGCTGCATGTTATTCTCTGCCCAATAACCTTTTCTGGAGCCTTCCATGACCTGGTTTCAATTTTTTTATATCCCTCAGCAATCAGTGAGGCCCATGGCTGCCAAAGAGTATAATCTTCATGCATTTTTCCTCTCTTTCTCGCTAATTTCTCCGGTCTTCTGAATCCTTTTCCCAATAAGGGGATATACTAAAAAAACTTTTAAAGAAGGTGACCACATTGAACAATTATGTGTATAATCTTGTGCATAATATGAACCCCTGGACGCTCACTCTGATTATTGCCTGGTCCTTCGCATGGAAGGGATGGGCTCTATGGAGAGCAGCACGCTTAAAACACCTAGGTTGGTATATCTTCCTGCTCATATTTAATTTGGTAGGTATACCTGAAATAATCTATATCGCTGTCACAAACAAAAAGTATTCAGAACTTAATAGCAATATTAAATAGTTTCATTGGTACTTGGTTCAGGATCGTCGCATTTATGATCTGTATTAGGAGGTCATCCAGTAGCAGACAATCAAGAACTTAAGCCTTGCTGCGCTCTGTAATTCAAGAAGAATTAAATCCGATTCGCAAAGAAATTGCTCAAGAATTCCAGCAGGTGACTGGTCGTTTAGACCGGCTGGAAACCGGCCAAAAAGAACTTGAAAAAGGGCAAAAGCAACTGCAAAAAGACATCAAAAGCATTAAGACTGAGCTTTACGCCGTCCGGCAAGATGTCTCTAGGTTTTGGAATCGCATTTCAAACATGAAGGATAAGGTTGCTCAGTTAGTACAAAATTAAATTATTTCAGTGATAGCCCTCTGGAACGGGGGTTATTTTTTTGCTCCGGATTAACAAGATGGAAAATAAATTATTTCGAGAAAAAAGAGCCCGGAGGCTCTTTTCCTATTTAATATTCATCTTTATTTGTAAACACTTGTGACCGTAAAGATTATGAAATTCATTGATTGCATAGGAATCAGTCATTCCTGATATATAGTCACAGATTGTCCGCATTAAAAATGGTTTAAAATTATTATCCGTTTGATCCGTTATTAATAGATTACGAAGGTTGCCGACGACCTTTGGTATTAATTCTGAATCATGGATAAAAAAGTCCGGTAATAGCCAATCGTCAATTTTTCGACTCAGAGTTTCATCAAATTTC
This sequence comes from Candidatus Formimonas warabiya, assembly GCF_002777255.1. Classification (GTDB taxonomy): domain Bacteria; phylum Bacillota; class Dehalobacteriia; order Dehalobacteriales; family Dehalobacteriaceae; genus Formimonas; species Formimonas warabiya. The sequence continues at coordinate 1,678,800 of NZ_CP017634.1, forward strand.
TTTTGATATTGTATTTTGATTAGATCCTTGTAGTTAGATAGGTATTTATCTTTATACGAATCCTTTGTTTCCTCATACATTTTATCGACAACATCAAATTTACATGTCTTATATAGTTGAACGATTGTTTTATCCGGTAGCTGAAGCGGATTTGCTAAATATGCTTCAAAAAGATGTTTTATTATGTATATACCAATCCCATCCATCCGTTGAACTTCAGAAGATTGCACAATACGATCTCTAAGAAATTCATGAAACTTTTTATCGGCATCCCTGAATTCTTCAGAGTAAGCTATTAAGGATTTGGCCTCTTTGACTGTTAAATGTGATTTAATTTCTGCCCACTCAGACTTATCCCCTGAAAATTTTGAAGATAATCGTTGATAAACATTTCTAATAAGATCTGATAAATAGAGGTTAAATATAAATCTATTGATATCTGAAGTTAAATCATTCCTGTGCTTATTTTCAATAATCTGGTCAAAATTGTTTCGATTAATTGGATCATCACGAATTATATTGGCAAAACATTTATCCAAAATATCTATTACTTGATCTACCGTAATAATTTTCACTTCGAGCGCGTCTTCAATATCATGTTGTCTTTGTGCGATCTCATCTGAAAACGCAACAATGAATGATTCAAATGACCAACTTTTCTTATCAGAATCTTTTAATCTCATAGAATCTCGATATATTTTATAAAAACTTGTACTTCTCCAATATGGTATTTTATCTTCCTTAAAACACTTATCTCCAATTTTACAAAAGTTCTCCGCTTCGGGGCTGTCAATTTTTTGCCCATTTTCATCAAATCTTTTTTTTATGCGACACTTATTAAATATTGAATCAGTATGATTCGCAATTCCATATAGGGTAAAATTAGTTATATTCAGTCCTCGGTTTCTATTTAGGCTTCGCTCAAGATCGACTGCTATTCTGACACTTTGTAAATTGTGTTTAAATCCCAAGTGCGGGAATGATAAGGTAACTCCGTTTATAGGGATACATCCATTCATAATCATACTTAATGCCTCTTCCCCACTATGTCCAAATGGTGGATGCCCCAAATCATGACCAAGAGCAATTGCTTCAGCTAAATCCACATCCAAATTGAAACATTTACAGATTGTTCGCGCAATTTTTGATACTTCTAGAGAATGTGTTAAACGGTTACGAGCGTGATCATGGTAATTTGCCAAAAAAATTTGTGTTTTCCCTCCTAGTCTTCTAAAAGCTCGTGAAAACATTATTCTGTCTCTGTCTCTCGAAAAGTCTGTTCTAAAATCATGACATTTAGGAATCTCATGCTGTCTACGAATTTGTCTTTCATCTGGCCGTAATTCTGAATAATCCCAAAGATAATCGTTTACCCGATTTACCATTTCCAGTCCTCCATCTGATAATGTTATTACAGCCTAAAGATAGCTTTCTGAACTAATACTTTTTTAGCATGCTCATAAACGATTCTACATTTTATGGAAAACTCCTTACCCAAAATTCCGACAGTTTACGACAAAAGAAAAGAGCCCTGAGGCTCTTATTTATTTACATATATTCATTGTTACCAAAGGTACCTCTCCAGAAATCCCTATTTGAATCCCTTCTGTAAGTTATATAATCTAATAAAGCAGGTACTTTCTGACATTTAATTTAATAAATAGCCTGCTCCTTTATCGTTTCGCTGTTCTTTTGATTCCATGGTGGCGCACACAACCATCGTGTTTATCCGAATATATTATTTTGGCGCTAGAGACCCGGTATGGCCAGGACCATAGCCGCCGTTGACGCGGCGTTTCCCGGGGATGAAATCCTGGTCGAGGATGGCGTCTATGCAGCAGGCACGTTTTATTATCAGGCCGGGAGAGTTATTTCTTAGGCACAATAAGAGTCCATGGCTGCGTTGGGCGATCCATCAGCAATCCTCGCTGCCAGTCCCACTGAGGGTGTCTCAGCAGATATCCGTCTGCATCAAACGGCTCCCCGCAGGATCTGCCAAACCTTGCCCAAAAAGAAAAATTTGCGGCCAGACGGCTTGTTACAACCTTGCCGTCTACCGAGCCCTCCGAGTTGTAGGGCTCCCCTCCGGTGATACCGGTAAACTCGTACGGGTCCACATCCGTATGCCCGCACAGAGTGCGGCTGCTCGGATGGTCTTCCCTCTGCAGATAGACGTCAAAATGGTCCGCAATCATGCGTTTGGCAGTATCGATATCGATTTTCCCGTAGCAGTTCCCCATCAACTCGCGCCATCTAATCCTTCTGGCCCCGGTATCCCGTACGTCTGTATATCCTGTGTAGGAGCACTCCAGATTCCGGATCTGGGGGCTTTCCGGAGCGTTAAAACCGGTAAATACGCCGTCTTTGATTTTTTTATAATCACTGTACTCGAGACCCAGCTCAAAACGGGCGATTTCGTTGGAATGGATATCGCCGATCAGCCAGGAATTGGCATATCCGCCGTTATTCTGTTCCTCCATGATCTCAACCCAATGGTCCAGGTCTCGTCCATACTGCATGGCTTTTCGGGCGCGGAAAAACTCCGGCGCTCCCCCTTCCTGGTAATTTTCAAAGCCTTTGATCGTGGTCTCGGTACCGATAATCCCTGCGCCGGTGATAAAGAAATCGGTAAAGCTGTGGATATATCCCGGGGCAGACTGCATCAGCACCCGGTAACCGTCGGCAGGCTCGATATCGAGGATAACGTGGAAATACTGCCCCAAAACGTAATCCAGCCAGGTATTGTGTGCCATGACGATGCCATGATCTTTAGTCGCGTTACCCGTGGCAATAAATGCACTGCAATGACATTGACGGTTTTTACTCTGAATCTTTTTTGCCTGAGACGATGCATTCGGCCACCAATAAAACATCAGCTCCAAAAACCCATTCCAAGCCATGAGCACATCCGATGGGATATGGAAACCCGCTGCTGCGGTTCCTTCTGAAATTCCCCGGATTTCTTCTTGAAATTCACTGTCGATATGGGGAGCGAATAGTTTCGCTGCCGCTTGCGCGAAAAATTCAAAGGTTTTTCCGGTATAAAACATAGAAAACTTCCGCATGGTTTCTATGATCACAGCGAGTTCTTTTGCCAAAGTGTATCCATGCTGAAAACCACGCTCATAGGGACTGCCTTCTATATGAAGATAACTCCAACCGTGTTTCCGATAACAATGAGGTTTGTGAAAAAATTTCTCAATTTCCGGTTTCATATTAGCCTCCCTCTATTATCTTTGTTTTTCTTTGATTATCTCGTTAAACCATAGATTTTTAATTTTAAAAAAATGATTCTCGTGGGTTAATCATGCATTTATGTGCATTTCTGGATGGTCATGTGTATTCTGGCCCAATTGCGCAATTTTCAAGTATTACGGCCAGTAGAATCCACATACTCTCCGGCGGCAACCCTCCCATGTCTCACAGGGTCTTTGCCCTAAATTCCTTCGTACTGCCTGCCCACGAGGTGGATGTCAGTCATGCTCCTATGCTAGGTCTTTGCCTTTATGGAATTTATTCAACCTGACTAACCGGCTCATTTTGTCAATGAACTAAATCTATGTTCCTTTAAAATCTTCGTTTTTTATCTTTACTCGTAACTGTCAATAGTCCTGGTGCAATTCCTGTCTAAGTTATTAAGTCGTGTTTGCAATGTCTTTGTCTTCTGTTTATTATGCTGCCGTCTGCATTGTTTCCGGTCTCCTGATATCGTTCAGCATCTTCTCAGGATCATAAGCTATCTGTTTTTTCAACAGTGCCCAAAATATCCGTATTAGTTTACATGACAGTAGTATTAACGATTGTTTCTTTTTTAACGGATTATCCACCCTGGTTGTATAGTATTGGTGTAGTTTTTTAAATTCCTGATTATTGGCTACTATCGGCAATATCGCCAAGAACAAAAGTGCTCGTAAACGTTTTCGCCCTCGCTTGCTAACGCTTGTTTTTCCTTTGTGTTTACCGGAACTGTTTTCTTTTAAACTCAAACCCGCTAACTTCTGGATCTGTTTTGGGTGATCAAATCTCGTAATGTCTCCAACTTCAGCAATAAATCCCGCCGCAGTCACTAAACCTACGCCTTTTATCTTGAGGATTTCTTTCATACCCGGGATTTGTTTTACCAGCTCTTCTACCAGATCAATGGTCCAGTCATATTGCTTCATTTTCATTTCGTAGTCTTCCAAGATGATCTTAAGATCGTTCTCTCCAGCAGTTATTCCTTCATGGACACCTATTGTTTTTGCTGCTGCCTCCACCAGAGTCATTGCTCTTTTTCTGCCTACAGCACGAATTTTGTCCCTTCGCCAGCGGGAAACTATCTCATCCACACCTTTTTCTAGGATCTTCACCGGTGTCGGAAATTCTTTTAAGACAATCAAGGCAGCTATCCCTTCCCAATCACCAAATACTGTTTTGAATTCCGGAAAATATATGCTCAGCCAACGCTGTACCCTGTTGCGAATAGTATTCATCTGTTTCACTATCTGCCAACGCGTTTCCATGACTATCCGTATTTCACTGTAAATACCTTCAGGGATATATGGCTCCATATACCTGCCATCCTTCACCAGCATAGCAATTGTTTTAGGGTCCTTCCGGTCATTCTTGGTAGGATTGTTATCATCTAATTCTTTGCTCCGCTTTACGTGAAACGGATTCACCAGGACAATTTTTATCCTGTGATCCTTAAGTTGCTGAGCAAGATTAAACCAATAATGACCAGTTGGCTCCATTCCCACTATGACATGCAGCTTAAGGCATTTCTCCTTCAGCTCTTTAACCCAATCACCGAATCCTTGAAAACCTTCTGCACTATTAGAGAATTTGATCAGTTTACCATGTTCGATCCCTCTTTGATCAAATGCTCGGGCAAAGTGGGTTTCACTAGCCACATCCACACCGATTATTAATGTCTTTTCTGTGATTTGCAAAATCTTCTCGTTTTGACTATACTTCATTTTAGGTACCTCCTGTATTTTTTGAATTTGTGCTGCTTGCAGGCATTCGCACAATTCAATTCTACTGTGAGGTACTTGTTCTTTCAAACTTCAAATTTGTTTATTACAGGAATGCTCCTATAATTCCTATTTGTTACTATCATATTCCCAGTCGAATTTAAAAGTTAATCACGAAGCAATTTTAATCCGACGCCTTTTCTTGCTGAATGATAATATCAAATGGATTACTGGTTTTCATAAAGATTTGTAAGGATTAATCGTAACGGAAAAGGGCATAAAAAAACGGGTATATCTCGTCTGAAAATACACCCGCCATTTACAGAAAAAATCCCTATGTAGTTGTTTACGAGGGTTCGATTCCCTTAAGTATGTCAAATAAATGGTCTATGTCATCTATAGAACTAAAAGGCAAGAATATTTTATTCTTCAGTCACTGCATAAATTGCTGTTTTATTTAAAAATTCATCATCAAAGTAAAGTTCTAGCCAATAAGTCCCCTCACATGGAAAATTAACATTCAATAAACCCGTATAGTAAAAGAAAGGCACAAAATAATCCTCAACTTTAAAATCTATGGAATTTTTCTCTGATGAAAGTTCATTTCCAGAAGAATCCTTGATAATAATTTTGTAATTATGAACACCATCACTAACATTATCAAAGCTTGCATAGAAAGGAATCATTTGATCTCCAGTTTGCCAAGCCTTTACATTTACTCCATTTAAATTGGCATTACCCTCGTCATCTTCTGAGCTACCATTAGATATAAGAATTACAGATCCGCTTACTCCACTTTTATTACTATTAATAGAAGCTGTCTGAGTACTGGCATCCCATTTTACATCCAGTCCTAACTGGTCCGAAACAAAACGTAAGGGAACCATAATAGATCCGTTTTGCATAATCGGTTGTACTGATGAAACTGCTTCTTTCCCATCAATTACAATCTTTATATTACTTGCCGCAAATGCTGTAAGAGTCAAAGTTAAAAGTATGCAAATGATAATCCCAAAAAATTTGATTTTTCTCACATTTTTTCCTCCTGTTAATTTTTTTATAATTATTCTACACTTACCCCGTAAAATCCTTACCCAAAATTACGACATTTTCCGACAACAAAGGCAAGAGTCAGGGGACCAAGAGTCAGGGGACGGTTCTCTGACTCATTTCTTATTGGGAAATCAGCATTCTTCCCGAGCTTGTACTCTGACGTAACGCTTATCGGATCATAGCAAAAGAAATCAAACCACCACCACTATATGAATTGCATTCAAAGACAAATAACATTACCTAAAGCTGTTTAATACTTTATTGATTATATTACGGGCAGAAATAAATCGTGGATGTTTTGAGAAAATTTATATTTAGTTCACATGATTACGCATCAATTCTGCTGTTTTTCCTGGGGGAGATTGTTTACCTCCTTCTTGTCTTTTTCCGGATACTGACGGCAATGATCGAGAATGCAATTGCCGTGTTCGTCGGCCATCATGCAATCCTCCATATATTTGACACATCGGTGCCAGCCGTCGTTCTCGTTTACAAATGCCCTGCTCATCAAAAACCACTTTCCTTTCCACCTTATCGTGTCCATTCTTTTCCAACTAATTTCCAAGATAGATTTATCATGTGTTTTAATATTATTCGTCAATTATGATAACTTCCCTTTCTATCGATGTGCCGTAGTCTTAAAAATCTTAAAAAGACCAATAGTTACAACCGCTACCAATATCACCTTATTCAATAACGCGCTTAAGAACAAATCGGCTGGATAGAGTCTGATTTGTAATTAACTTAAAAATTTGACAAAATGATTGACAAAACATGGTTAAGTAGGTATATTTATTTATAATTTAAGATATCAAAAGCACAGACGGAGAGAGTACGTTTCAGCCGAACGTTTCAGCGAGCCGGGGACGGTGTAATCCCGGTACCAGTAGTCTGAACCGGAAAATCACTCCTGAGCTGCGGACCGAACGAGTAATCCAGTAGGCTTCGACGGTTTTCCCCCGTTTCAGGGAACGCATATGATTGTATGCTTGTATTAATGGGTGGTATAGCGAATGTCTTTCAGGCTTTCGTCCCTTTTGGGGACGAAAGCCTTTTTATTTTATCAATTATAATGACTGGAGGAGAAATAATGGCAACCAATGAAATGGTAGAAATTCGTTGGCACGGCCGGGGCGGCCAGGGAGCCAAGATGGCCTGCCTGCTCCTGGCGGATGTGGCTGCTTTAGAAGGAAAATTTGTGCAGGGATTTCCGGAGTATGGACCCGAACGTATGGGAGCCCCCATTACGGCCTATAATCGTATCAGTGAAAAACGGTGTACAATCCATTCCAACATTTACGATCCGGACTATGTGGTCGTAGTAGATGAAAGTCTGCTGGACAGTGTCGACGTTACCGCAGGATTGAAAGCGGGCGGCGCGATCATCATTAACACAGCCAGCTCCCCCCAGGAGATGCGCGAGAGGCTGCAGGGTTGGGACGGAAAAGTCTGTACCATAGATGCCCGCCGCATTTCGGAAGAGAATCTGGGCAAAAACTTACCAAATACCCCGATGCTGGCCGCAGTGGTTAAGGTGAGCGGCGTTTTGGAAACCGAGCGCTTTTTAGCGGATATAGAAGAATCCTTTAAACATAAATTTGCGGCCAAGCCCCAGGTTATTGAGGGGAACATGGCAACACTGAAAAAATCCATGGAGGAGGTACAGATAGGATGATTTATGCGAAGGATATCAATGAACGTACCCCTTGGCAGGATCTGACCCCCGGCGGGGAGATCTACGAACCAGGAACCGCACGGGACTTCAATACCGGTACTTGGCGGACCGACACACCCGTTTTTCACGAGGAAGCATGTAAACACTGTATGCTTTGTGTTCCATACTGTCCGGACAGCTCTATACCGGTGAAGGACGGGAAACGCATGGACTTTGATTATATGCACTGCAAAGGCTGCGGCATCTGTGAGAACGTGTGTCCCTTCCAGGCGATTACAATGGTGACTGGAGGTGCGGCCAGATGAGCAACCGTCTTTCCGGCAACGAGGCTGTAGCTTATGCCATAAAACAGATAAATCCTGATGTCATGGGAGCATTCCCCATCACTCCCTCCACAGAAATTCCGGAATACTTCGCCCAATATGTGGCCGACGGCGAGGTAAATACGGAATACGTAACCGTAGAGTCTGAGCACAGTTCCATGTCCGTGTGCATTGCGTCGGAAGCTGCAGGAGCCAGATCCGTCTGCGCTACTTCATCCTGCGGATTGGCCCTGATGTACGAGCTTTTGTACGTGGCGGCTTCATGCCGTCTGCCTATTACACTGGCCTGCGTCAACCGGGCCCTTTCGGGACCAATCAACATCAACAACGACCACTCAGACTCTATGGGAGCCCGCGATTCCGGTTGGATCCAAATCTATGCGGAAAATAATCAGGAGGCCTACGATAATTTTCTCATGGCCATGCCTATCGGGGAGGCCCCGAGCGTACGCCTACCGGTGATGACCTGTATGGATGGCTTCATTACCAGTCATGCCGTAGAGAATATCGAGCTTCTGGAGACAGATGCTGTACGCAAGTTTATCGGGGAATATAATCCCGAAAACTATCTGCTGAAAAAAGAAAATCCTCTGGCAGTAGGACCGTACGATGTGAGTCCCTATTACATGGAACACAAGGTCCTGGAGGCCGAGGCCATGAAGGCGGCCAAGGCCCGCATACTGGAGGTAGCCGCAGGGTTTGAAAAGATTTCCGGCCGGCGCTATGGCCTGTTTGAAGCATATCAGATGGAAGATGCGGAACTTGCTCTGGTCCTCATCGGATCCAGTGCCGGAACTGCCAAAGCAGCTGTCGACCAGCTGCGGGAGAATGGAGTAAAGGCAGGGCTTGTTAAAATCAGAGTATTCCGTCCTTTCCCTGGCGAGGAACTGGCCCGGGTTCTGGCCCACACCAGGGCCGTAGCCGTCATGGATAAGTCCGAAGGCTTTTCGGCGAACGGAGGCCCTTTATTTGCCGAGACCCGCAGTGCTTTGTATGATCTGAAGGATCGCCCGTATCTGATTAATATTGTTTATGGTCTGGGCGGCCGTGACGTAAAGACCGCGGATATTGAAAAAGTATTCCGCCGGCTGGCTGATATTGCGGTGACCGGCGAGATTGGACCGGTATATACCCATATGGGACAGAGGTCAAAGGAGGAGATAGCATGAACACGGTATATAACCTGAAACGGGAAGTAGAAAAGCCGGCACGTCTCACCGGAGGGCATCGGCTCTGCGCCGGCTGCGGCGCGGGGATTGTTGTGTCAGGGGTTCTGCGTGCCCTGAATCAAGAGGATCGGGCCGTGGTGGTTAATGCTACCAGTTGTCTGGAGGTCTCCACCTTTATGTATCCCTACACTGCCTATATGGACAGCTATATTCATTCTGCTTTTGAAAACTCTGCGGCTACCTGTTCCGGAGTAGAAGCGGCATATAACGCTTTAAAACGCCGCGGCAAGGTGGAAGGAACCGTCAAGTTCATTACTTTTGCAGGTGACGGCGGCACCTATGATATAGGGTTTCAATCCTTGTCAGGCGCTATGGAACGCGGTCATAACATGGTCTACGTCTGCTACGACAACGAGGCTTACATGAATACCGGAATCCAGCGTTCATCTTCAACGCCTCATTTTGCCCGCACCACTACCACGCCCATAGGTGATGTTCAACAAGGTAAGAAACAGAATAAAAAAGATCTGACGGAAATTCTGGTTGCTCATAATATCCCTTATGTAGCTCAGACTGCTCCTATCGGTAATTTCAGGGATCTGCACACCAAGTCTTATAAGGCCATTTATACAGAGGGCCCCTGCTTTTTGAACGTATTATCCCCCTGCCCGCGCGGGTGGGACTACCCCATGGCCAAGCTTTCGGAGATCACTAAGCTGGCGGTGGATACCTGCGTCTGGCCCCTTTTTGAAGTAGAGGAGGGAGTGTGGCATCTGAGCTATACACCGAAGAAAAAGCTGCCCGTAGAAGACTTTCTCCGCCCCCAGGGTAGATTCCGCCATATGTTTCAGAAAGGCAATGAGTGGATGATTGAAGAAGCGCAAGCATATGTGGATCAAAAATGGGAACGCTTGCTTGAGCGTACCGGCGCTTAAACCTAAGGCTGGAAAAAACTCCAAAAATATGATATGATACCTGTTAACAAGGAGGTTTTTCCTGTGGAACAAACAATGTTTACGAATGAGGTCATTTTATCTTGGCTCCAGTATTTTTCACAGCACGTGGAAATCAACCTGGCAAAACTGAAGATGCTGGACATTACAGGGAAGAATAAGAACCTGATTCCGACCGTTATGTGCAATCGGGCTGTACTGGTCTTTACGGACGCCGGACATCCGGATATCTTCTACGACATGTGGAATGCGGAACTGGGGGACTGCGACATCTGGTATAATGAGGGCTCGGATCCATCCGGTGAAATCAAGCACGACAAGCTCTCAGAAATGATCAACCGCGGGATTAATGCCTCTGCAGCTATGTTGATTCTGAATCCTAACGCGGCAACGAATTATCAGATCGGTATTGAGAATAGTCGTTTCTCCTGCGGCTCCGTTCAGTATGTGTGCCGGGAAGTCCGGGCTGTGATCATGAATAAGCTCAATCTGGGGGACCAGGATAATATCTGTATCATCTCAGGTGAGAGCATCGCGGTAGAGGCTGCCATGATCGCTTCTGAAGGCAGTGTCATAGCCGTGGAATATGACCGCAGGGACCGGAATACCATGAAAGAAAATGTTGAGAAATTCGGTCTTAACAACGTAACAATCGTGGAGTCTCTGAAAGATGGCATGCCGGATCATCTGCCGGTGCCGGACATAGCGTTTATCGTGGCTTCCCCAAGGATTGGCAGTGAAATAAAGAGTCTGCTGGCCGTCAATCCTGCCATGGATTTTGTGATCTACACGCTGGACTTCGAAATTCTGACGTCTCTTCCCGCTTTGTTTCGGGAAAACGGCTTGGAGCGCACGGAAGCCATCCATATAGAGGTATCGCGGGTCAACAGCAAAAAGATGGTGGAGCCATTTCCCGCTCCTTGGCTGATCTCCGGCAAAAGCGTTAAAGGATAATATCCGGGTCACTGCTTCGTGAAGATTACATCCATGATCATATATCCTTCATGTTACTCATGGCCGTTTGGACCAGCAACAATGCTTTGCCTTGCGGCCACTGCCGCAGGGACATGGGTCGTTCCGTCCCACACCTCGCCACCGGGCCAGTGACTCGGCACGCAGTTCGGCCATAATGGCGTTAGGAGTTAACCCCCGTTTCCTAAGCTGCATAATTTGTCTCAATGGTTGTTCCGCGTGAGTAAAGAACTGCCGGAAACCGCCGCACAGATAATTAAGTCCACTCTCACCATTCTCTGCTAAAGCGAACCGGTCTTTAGGGCATCCCCCGTTGCATATCTCCAGCCATGCACAAAAACGACATTGCTCAGGAAGGCGGGTTCGCTTGTCGTTACCGAAGCGGCGCTGTACCGGTACGTCAACCAGCGTACTCAGGGGGGAAGTCTCAATGTCACCGATGCGGTGGTCGGGAGTAACAAAGTGATCGCACGAGTACACACCGCCGTCATGCTCAACGATAAGCACCCGACCGCAGGTCGGGGCCATCCAGCACAAGCTGGCCGTCCCCCCTGACCACACCAGGGCCATTTCGGCGAACAGTTGCATATCCAGCCGCCCCAAATCGTGGCGGATCCATTCGTCGAAAACGGTACACAAAAAATACCCATACTCCTCGCCTGTCACAGACTCCGCTGCCACCTGTCCGTCTGTTGTGCGCCGTACGATGGGTATGAACTGGACCCATCCTGTATTAAGGTCTCTAAGCGCCCTGTATATGGCGATAGGTTCTTTTGCGGTTGCGGATGTTACTGTGCACAGCAAATCAGGCTGAATACCATGGGCTTGCAGTCGGCGGACAGCAGCGACCGCACGTTCATAAGTGCCATTGCCGCTGTGGTCTTTTCGGTATTTGTCATGGAGCCACCCAGTGCCGTCTATACTCAGCCCCACATCAAAGCGGGCGTCAGCCAAAAACGAGCACCACGCATCATCAAGAAGAATTCCATTTGTCTGAAGATTGTTCCAGCACCTCCATCCTTCCGGAAGGTATCGCTTCTGCAGGTTCACTGCCAGCCGGTAGAAGTCAAGCCCGGCCAGCGTTGGTTCCCCGCCATGCCAGGTAAACGGCACGATAGGTCCCGGACTTGCCGCTATGTACTGACGGACATACAGTTCAAGCACACTGTCCGGCATGCGGAATTGATGCGGACTTTCATAAAAATGTTCGGTTTCTAAATAATAACAGTAACTGCATTTCAGGTTACAGAGCGGACCGACTGGCTTCGCCATGACAACGAATGGTTCTGAAGCCATAGTAGCCTTCTTGAGGTTTTCCCTTTGCATTTTACCCTACTTCCTCTGGACAAGAATGTCTTTCGGATCATCAGCTATACGAAATGATGCTGCTTATTGCCTTTACTCCGGGTGTCCTTCCGGTTGATTGCGCAGATGTTCTCCAAAGAACTCAAAGACCTTCTGCCATGCATCCATCGCCTGCTGCGGCCGGTACATGCCGTTATGATAATACCAAAATCCGTGCCCCGCGCCATCGTAGCGATAGAATTTATAATCCTTCCCATAATTCTTAAGCTCTTCTTCATGGAGGTTAACCTGTTCCGGCGTAGGTGACCGATCCTCGTTTCCAAACAACCCTAACAGAGGACAACCCAATTGCTGCGTATAGTCAATGGGAGCCACAGGCTGGGCATCCGTCAGATCTTCTTTTCCGGCGACCACGCGGCCACCCCAGCAGTCAACGGCCCCATTAAGGCCACTGATCCTGCATGCCGCGAGAAAAGCATGGCGCCCACCGGAACACATCCCTATTACGCCTACTTTGCCGTTGGAATAAGGCAAAGAATGCAGGTATTCCAACGCCCCCTCACAATCTCCCATCACACTGTCATCGGCAACGCCCCCCGCAGCGCGGGCTTTTGCCGCTATTTCCTCAGGGGACCCGTGTCCAATCCGGCAATAAATGTCGGGACAGACAGTAAGGTACCCATGCTGAGAGAACCGGCGTGAGGTCTCCCGGCAGAACTCGTCCCACCCGGGCATATGAGGGATCAATATGATCCCCGGAAATGGCCCCTTCCCCAGCGGTCGGGAAAAATAGGCGTGTATATGATCTCCATTATGTCCCGTCATTGTGATTGTCTCAGCCAGCATCCCTTCATATTCATCAGTCCTTAATTGATTCCACATAACTATCCTCCTCGCATAGACTTTTAACTATTATACTCTTCCGGCACTTGATCCTCCATGTCCTGTGCGCATAATAAATATTGATTTTTGCCGTGGGTTTTAGCGTTGTACATGGCGATATCGGCGTTCTTTATCAGCGTTTCGGCATCGGTGCCGTCCTGTGGATACAAGGCAACACCCGCACTGGCCGAGATAAAGAATTTCTGCCCATTCAGCAAGACTGGCTTGCGAAGCGCATCTATGATTTTGTCCATAATTTTTGCGGTATCCTTCTTACGGGTTATGCCGTTCAACAAAATGACAAACTCATCACCGCCGAAACGCGCAATCGTATCATCACTGCGGATACTCCGGGATAATCTCTGGGCTGCTTCAAATAGAAGCTGATCGCCCAGTTCATGCCCCATCGTATCGTTAACGGATTTAAAAGAATCAAGGTCCAAAAAGGCGACCGCGATCATCTTTCCAGTTCTTTCCGCCCGCCTGATTGCCTTCTCCATCCTGTCCTTAAGCAAAATACGGTTGGGCAGAAGTGTCAGCTGATCATGATAGGCAATAAAATTTATTTCTTTTTCGGCATCAATCTTGATGATGGCATTGGCAATTATATTCGTAATTACTTCCAAATATGTGAAAGACTCTGAACACCATGCTATTAAAGGCCGGGCTGCGGTGAAAGCCAGAAATCCGATGATGGTATCCTGTTTTTTAACGGGCAAGGCAAGCAGCGCACGAATATCCCGGTCGATCAGCTGATTTTTAAGCTTTTCCGCCGGCGGCATCAGCGCTGTGTCATACAGTTTTACCACATTCCGGGACTCAAATTGCTTTAACAGCATGGATTGCATATCCGATACCGGTTCTTCAAAAAGATCCGATTGCGGCAACATGCCTTCCGCCAGCCACTCGAAGGAATAATGGATGTGTTTCGTATCCGGGTCAAACAAAGCGATATAGGCTCTGTCACTTTTAATAAAGCTGCCGCACCGCTTAAGCATCCCATAAACCTTATCGTTAAAATTTTGCGCGCTTGCCGAGACAAAATCGTGGGAAGTTTCCGATACCAGCATCTGCATACTGATCTGATTGGCATTCTCTTTTAGTCTTTGTACATAAACCTTATTTACGTAAAAAGAAAGGATAGTAGCAAGCCCGATTAAACCAATTCGAACGATATAATCCGCCTCGCCCACCTTTAGCGGAGCGGATGGCATAGCCGCCCAAGTGAGCAGTTGCGTTAAAATTGAGGAAACGATCACAGTAATCAATATAGTACGTCTGTTAAACAGCAGGCAGATGATGATCAGCAAAAAGATAAACGCCCAGATCGTAATGCCCCCATAGTGCACAAACCACAGTGTGACCACCGGAATAATGAAAGAGAGGCCCGCGGCAAGCAGCATTTCTTTCATCGAATCATCCAGTTTTGCCCTGTTGATCAAGAAAATAAAGGCAGTTATGGCAATTAAGGCTCCGCTGAACAGAAAAACCGCAGGCGAGGAAAATTCTTTATATAGTAAAAATTGTACAATCAAATTAAAAATACTTCCAGCAGCAAAGATAAAGCTAATGTACCGGTAGACGTTTGTATAGGCAGACTCATTAAGGATGAGCTCATTCTGATTTTCAGCTTCAGGACGCATAAAGCCATGATACTTCACGGAATAACTGATTGCGGCAATGGGAAAAAGTACGAATACCGGTGAAAATTGCGGTATTCTGATATTCAGGAATACCGGCATCACATCGGTCAGGCTTCCCAATACGGAAGCCGTCAGCAAAGAACCCATCAGTAATTTAACCTGTTTTTTGATATTTTGGTAGGTTGAATTCTTTGCCCATAAGTATATGATAATGTTTGCGATGACTATAAAAATGAGACAATACCCATAGTAGAACCAATCCCATGCATCCGTTTGGGAAATATTGAGCCAGCCCAATTCGTTCCGGATCAGATGGTCCTGATTTAAATGGATAAGCGGAAGATACGTATATGCGAAAATTGTCACTGCCGAAGGCAGATAGAGAAGCAGATAGATCCACCATTTTTTCAGCAGATTGTTCTTTTTGGTCAACAGCAGAATAAAATGCAGCATCATACTGCATATTGTCCCCCAGCCTATGGGCGCGAGACGCCGTCCCAATGCACAGATTTCCTCATTTGCCGCAACGACGGTAACGGCCAAGCCCAGGCACCAAAACAGCATGGCGCAGCCCAAGGCCAGAAATACCCTGTTGATAGGTGTTCTGATATTGTTCTGGATGGCATACAACCCGCACGCGACAGAACTGCCGCCGGTCGCCACCAACAATATGCCGAATACTATAGGATATTCCATGAGCCGGCTCCTTTTTATAGTATGATAAATATCGGCTATAAGGTTAAAAAATTAACTTATTTACAGCACTGTCTATCTATTCTATAAAATCCATTTTTCTCCTCTCTTTCGATTAAAAAACCGTCCTATCGGACGGGTTTAGATTTTCCATAGAACCCACTTACAGGTGCTTATCTCATACTTCAGTTCGTATATTTTCTCTTGCCCAGCAACAAGACTCTGGCACCGGAAAACCATCATGCGGTTGCCGGCAAATTTCTCCTCAGACTTGGTAACAATTCTATCTATTTTGAACACTATATTTGCCCGCTGCTCATCTTTGATCCTGAACCTAAACGGTCTGACATCTCCGGCATCCGTGAACCAAGCGATCATTTCTACAGGCACATTGATTATCTTCATTAAATATCTCCTTTATAAGATGCTGGACATGATGGGGTAATCCTCTTCGCCGACCCCGCCGCTGCGTGCAGAGATTCCGGAATGGGCAAAGGCGGCACGGGTGATTGCCCGGGATCCATGTTTTAATCGGATATTATCGACGGCTGAATCAAGTGCCTTCATCTTTACCGGGTCTTTTTGCGTAAAAAAGGATAGCTGACTATTCTTACCCAGAGACAATGCTGATACGCGCACTCCCAGGTGTCGGACCGGCTCATCTCTCCAAATCTCCCTGAAAAGTTGCTTGGCAATACTGTATATTTCATCGGTTGAGTCCGTGGCATAATGAATTTTTCTTTGCCTCGCGTAAGAGATAAAATCTTTGTTTCGGATGCTAACAGCAACCAGGCTGCAACATAGGCCGGCATCACGCAGCCTCATGGCCACGGTCTCTGTAAGGGATAAGATGAACATGAAGGCAGTTTTTTCATCTGTAACATCAAATGGGGTTGTAGTGCTGTTCCCTATTCCCTTCATCTCCGGCCGGTCATTCCTTACGCTTGACCCCTCAATGCCGTTTGAAAATTCCCAGATCAAGCGCCCGTGACTTTTCAGTTTTGATTCCAGCAGCTGCACATCGCATTTGGCCAGGTCCCCAATGGTATGTATTCCCAAGGCGTGTAATTTAGGAGCGGTAGCCCGGCCCACCATGATCAGCTCCTTAACCGGCAGAGGCCACATTTTCTCCGGAATCTCATCAGGATAGAGGGTATGGACCATATCAGGTTTTTTCAATTCTCCAGCCATTTTGGCGAGAAGTTTATTCACCGATATGCCGATGTTTACGGTAAAGCCAAGCTCATCTCGGATCCGGTTTTTTATTACATTGGCCACTTTTACCGGGTCTCCGAAATGTTTATCCATTTTTGTATAATCCAAAAAACATTCATCCACAGAAAAACGCTGGACCTCCGGGGAATACTCCCGGAGGATCTGGACCATCGCATTGCTGCATTCTACATAAAGCCAGTAATGAGGGGGTACTACAACCAATCCCGGACATTTCTGCCGTGCAGAATATAGTGTTTCCCCAGTCTGAATGTGAAATCTTTTCGCCGGCAGCGACTTAGCCAATACAATCCCATGCCGGCTTTCTTCATTGCCTCCCACCACAGAAGGAATCTCCCGAAGATCCGCCAAGGCCCCATGTTGCAGCCTATAAACAGCCTCCCAGGAAAGGTATGCACTATTGACATCAATATGAAACACTATTCTCTGTCCGTTCACGTTGCCTCACCTCATCGTGATATTGTAGACATATTATAGAACATGTGTTTGGGTAAATGCAAGAAAAAAAGAGCCCTTTTTAGGTCTCGGAGAGCGGTAATTTTTGTTA
Organism: Candidatus Formimonas warabiya; assembly: GCF_002777255.1. GTDB lineage: Bacteria > Bacillota > Dehalobacteriia > Dehalobacteriales > Dehalobacteriaceae > Formimonas > Formimonas warabiya. Next base: position 1,696,203 of record NZ_CP017634.1, read on the forward strand.
AATCGGTTTGATTAAATCGGGAGTATCATTTCACTTTGACCTCCCACAATAAAGATCAGCTTCCTGTATAAACGCTGTTGGACATATTTCATTTTGGAATCTGCTAAATATACTGTAGATAACTGATAAACGGTTCTTCTTTTCGTGTCTTCTTACAGAGCATAAAAGGTGCGAAAAAAAGCCGCTGAAGATATGTGTTACAGGATTCTATCGAAAGGAGAACATCTAATGGAGCAGAAAAACGGATGGTTTCTATTGGAATCACAACGCCCTGTGAGAAGCTCAGAATTGGGAAGCAGAGGAATACCCGCCAACCAATCTGTTTCTGAACCCCAAATACCAGGCCAAGGCATAGTTACAAATAATGATTCGGGATTAATAAATCAAAACCCTTCCGCGCCTATACAAAAATCGTCCCCAGAAAACGTGCCGGGAAAACACTACAAGTCCCAGGGCACATCCCCTTCATGGACAAACGACAGAGCTCTTCATACCCTGCACGCGCAGACCGTGGGTAAGAGAGGCCCCTTGTTGGAGCAGGACAGTGTTTTACACGAAACTCTGGAGACCTTTGTTTATACTAAAATTCTTGAAAGACCCGTTCATGTAAAGGGGTTCGGCGCATTCGGAACTTTTCAGACGACGCACGCCATGAGAGAATACACAAAACTTAGCTTTTTAAGGACTCCCGGTCTGCAGGTTCCTGTGATGGTTCGATTCTCTCTGGCAGCAGGCAACAAGGGGACTCCTGACACATCCCGTAATGTGCGCGGTTTCTCTACTAAATTTTACACGCAGGAGGGTATCTTCGACTTACTGTGTAACCATATACCGGTACTTTTTGTGCGCGACGGCATTCGCTTCCCGGAAGCTTTTACATCACTTGCCCCTTCCCCCGTAAACAACCTGATCGATCCGGAGCGGTTCTGGAGATTCGTAGCCCGTGCTCCTGAAGCAACCCATTTTGTGACCTGGCTTTATTCGGACGTAGGTACGATAAAAAGTCTCCGCCATATCCGGGGATTTGGCGTTAACACCTACGTTTGGAGAAATGCCGAGGGCGTACGCCGCTATGTTAAATACCACTGGATTCCCCTTGCCGGAGAGGAGTATATAGACCGGCAGGAAGCAGCCAGGCTGGCTGGGATCAACCCTGATGTGGCAGGACAGGACCTGTATGATGCCATTGAAGCTGGCAATCCCGTACAATATGAATTACGGGTGCAACTGATGGACCCACAGCAGGAAAGCAGCCTGCCCTATGACCCGCTGGACTGTACCAAGGTCTGGGATGAACAGAAGTATCCCCTGTTGCCGGTTGGCCGCCTTACACTCAACCGCAACCCGGATAACTACATGGAACAGGTTGAAAAAGTGGCATTTTCTCCTACTAATTTACTTGATGGCGCCGAATTATCCGACGATAAGCTGCTCCAGGCCCGGGCAAATATTTACTGGGATTCACAGCGCCGGCGGTTGGGGCAGAACTTCCGGAGTATACCCGTTAACCATCAGGAAAACTGGTCGCCGAATAATCAATTGACCAGCGGTATGGGCAGACATATAGAAGGGCAGCTGGTTAGATCGGAGCTTCCTAATCCGGATAATTTTTCACAGGCAGGCCAACGGTATCTCTCTCTTTCGTCCCGGGATCAGAATCATCTGGTGGATAATCTGGCCGCCGACCTGGCCGCCGTCTCTAAGGAGACACAAAGCGTTGTGCTAGGATATTTGCATTCTGCCTCTGCAGAGCTCGGGCAACGGGTCGCCACGCAAATTGCTGTATATACAGGGCGGTAACTTAATGGGCATATATACAGATCTGCAATACTAATCACACAATATATTCTTCCCTGACCGGCGAAAATACTTCCACTAAAACGGAGTCCTCCAGAATCTCCGTAGAGTGCTCCACATTTCCTTTAAAGCAATAACTGTCGCCGGTTTTCAATTCATTCCTTTCCTCGTCCACGATCATGACGATATGGCCGGATATTAGATATCCTGTTTGTTCATGTGGATGTTTGTGTTTAGGTATTGTTTTCCCTTGCTTTAACCTCATTTCAATTAATAGTGTTTTCTCCGCATAGACCATTGTTTTTCGTTCGATACCCTCATTGACTGTGATATACCCGTCCTCTGATCCTTTCCCAATTTTATAATTTTGCATAAATTCACATCCTTTGCTTGGTTTAAATCCCGTGCACCTATATGGGAGTGCAATCAATTCGTTTCATCAACGACCTGCACCAATGTATAAACTTGATGGACACCCTTGGCTTTGGCTAACTGTTTCAGGCTAACAACCCTCTAGGGGCTTTCACATCCGGGCCTGCGCCCATGGCCGGGCCCCAAAATAAAACCATGTGCAGGATGCACACAGTTTTATTAATGATTCAATACCTGGGAAATCATGCCGCTCAGATAGAGCGACCATTTATAAACGCATGCTGAACGCACTTTGCACGGTCAAGAATCATGATGCTGTAAATAAGGCATTTTATTTGATTCTGACAAACTTACCGTTTTCTATCTTAATAAAGTACAAAGATTCTCCTCCGGGGCCATGCTGATCGGGGGCAAAGCTTACATTCTCCTGCAGGCCTCCGTTCCAGTTTTTCATGCTCTCAATCGCCGTAATGACCTTTTCACGGGTTAAATCCTTGCCTGCTCTTTTTAGCGCCTCCACTACAAACTCCGCATTCAACTGTCCATAAAGGGTAAAGGTGTTGGGAGTTTTATCGGAGACATATTTAGTCACAAAATCTTTATGCGCTTTCACCTTGGGGTTGCTGTCGTCGTCGAGCAGAGGAAAGAAAGCGGAAAACACTACACCTTCGGCTGCGGACCCGGCCAGTTTGCTCACAGATATATCTGCGGTTGGGCTATTGGTAATAAATTTCGTCTTTAAGCCTAACTCCGCCGATTGTTTGAGAAATGCCGCGCACATTTTTGTATTGGAAATTAAGATAATAGTATCGGGATTGACATCCTTAAATTTCATCACCGGAATGCTGAAATCGACATCGGTAGTACTATAGGGTATTTCTACAGCAGGCTCTAACCCGTTTCTCTTTAACTCAGCCTGTATCGCGCCAAGGGCCTCTTTACCATAGTCGTCATTTTGATACCACACCCCAACCTTTTTTGCCCCAAAATTTTCTAAGGCATATTGGGTAATGGTCATGGCGTCAGTTGAAAAATTCGGTTGAATGCCAAACACATTGGGATAGGTTAGGATCTGACTGTTTCCGGTAATCGTGCCTACCACCGGGACCTTTTTTTCCGCCAGATAATCAGCCACAGCCATGCTGCAAGAAGCTCCGCACGTCGATACCAGGAACACATTATCATTTTCTACCAGCTTCTTCATTACACCAACCGTTTTGGAAGGATCGTACGCATCATCATAATAAACAAATTTTATTTTCCGGCCGTTTATGCCGCCTTCGTCATTCACTTTTTGATAATAGGCTTCCATGTCTTTGATGATCGTACCATAGGCCGCATAGGGACCGGATAACGGAGCATTTGCTCCGATCAGGATAGTATCGTCAGTGATACCGGGCTCTGGTTCTTGTGTCGGCGTTGTTGATGCCGAATCACTTTGTTGAGCCCCGCAGCCTCCTAACAAAATTACCACCAAGGCCATTATCAAAATTAAAAATCTCTTTGCCATTTTGATTTCTCCCCCCACCTAATTTTTGTTTCCCTTCCATCTATAAGCTCCTTCAATTGGAAAACCCCATTTCCTCCCTTCCCCACTTTGATACCGCCGACCCCTGACGGCAGGGTACTCCCTGCTTACCCATGGCTATCCCCCAAGGTAAGATTTCAGTACCTCTTCATTTTTTTGCAGGATGTCGGGTGTCCCTTCGCAGGAAACGCGACCTGTTTCCAATACGTAAGCATAATCTGAAATAGCCAGAGCCATGCGGGCGTTTTGTTCTACCAGCAAAATTGTTGTCCCATTATGATTAATCTCTTTGATAATGCGGAAAATCTCTTGGACCACAATGGGCGCCAACCCCATCGACGGTTCATCCAATAATAATAGCCTGGGTTTTGCCATGAGCCCTCTGCCAATCGCTAACATCTGCTGCTGTCCCCCGCTCAGAGTACCGGCAAGATTACGGGTTTTTTCCGCCAAAATCGGATATAAACTGAATACATACTCCATATCCTGTTTTACTTGCGCTCTGTCCTTCCGGGTATAGCTTCCTAATAAAAGATTCTCCATCACCGTGGACTCGGGAAAAATTTGGCGGCCTTCAGGAACCATCACTATGCCCTTGGTCACAATCCGTTCCGCAGCAAGCCTGTCGATCCGCTCGCCTAAAAAAGAAACGGTGCCTTGGTAAGGTTTGAGCAAACCTGTTATCGTTTTCAGGATGGTCGATTTTCCCGCCCCGTTAGCCCCCAGGAGAGCCACGATGGACTTTTCCTTCAGTTGAAGAGACACGCCATTCAGGGCCTGTACCCTGCCATATTTCGCATAGATAGAATCTACCTGAAGCACCCTGATCCCTCCTCCTCGCAGCCAAGATAGGCTTCAATAACCTGGGGATTTCTGCAGATTTCATCGGCTGAGCCCTGTGCTATTTTCCGGCCGAAATCCATGACGCAAATCTCGTCGCAAATACTCCTCACCATGGCCATATCGTGTTCTACCACCAGAACCGTAATCCCCCTCGTATCCCTTAATCGTTTGATCAGACTTGACAATTCCTTGGATTCACTGGGATTCATGCCGGCAGCCGGCTCATCCAGCAAGATCAGTTTTGGCTCAGACACCAGAGCCCGCCCCATTTCCACCATTTTTTGCATCCCATAAGGAAGAGACAACACAAGGTCACGCGCATATTTACTTAAGCCGAGCAATTCCATTACTTTCTGAGCTTTTTCAGAAATTTCCCTTTCTTTACGCTTTTTAACCGGGAGGGAAAGTGCTTCACTAAAAACGTTCGTGTCTAAGTGACAGTGCTGGCCGACCAGCAGATTATCCAGTACAGTCATGCTTTTAAATAGCTCCATATTTTGAAAAGTTCTGGCGATTCCTTTCCCGATCACATCATGAGACCTGATGTCCAGAATATTCTGGCCGCCAAAAACGATTCTCCCCTGGTTGGGCTGGTAATAACGGGTAATGCAATTAAAAACCGTTGTCTTCCCAGCACCGTTCGGTCCAATCAGTCCGAATATCTGCCCTTCATTTACCGCAAAGCTTAAAGAATCTACCGCTTTTAAACCGCCAAAATTAATGGATAGATCAACTATTTCCAATATGGTCATCCGCTTCTGTACCTCCTTTGGTGCCGGTGATTAAAAAGTTACTTTAGATCTTTTGATCTTAATTTTATGGAGAATATTTCCCACCTGGTCATAGATAGAAGCCAGGCCTCCAGGGAAAAATAGCGTGACAAACAATAGGGCGGTCCCGAATAATAGCATCGTTAAGCTTTTATTATCGGAAACAATCAAGGGAACCGCTGTCATAAAGATTACCCCAGCCAATACTCCGGCAATGTTTCCGGCACCGCCGAGTAAAAGCATGCATAGGAATATTAAGGAGGTCCAATCGTTAAAATCGCTGGGACTGATAAAGCCTACCATATGGGCATAAAGACTTCCCGCAATCCCGGCAAAAAAGGCGCTGATCACAAATGCCATTACCCTGTATTTGGAAAGGCGTATACCCATGGCTTCCGCTCCTGCCTCACTGTCTCTTAGCGCGATGATCGCTCTTCCCGTTTTGGAATGCAGGATATTGGAAGTGACCATGATCGTAATAATGAGCACAACCAGTACCAGAAAGTAAAATTTAAATTCATTATCAAAGGCAAAAAGGCCTATGGTGGGATGGGGAGGTTTAAGTCCCATGGCGCCGTTTGTAAGTCCATCCCACTTCAGAAGAATTTGGGGCACAGCCGCTCCAAACCCAAAGGTGGCAATGGCTAGATAAAGTCCGGAAAGCCGTATGGCGGACAAACCCAGAAAAAAACCCACCAGACAGGTGATGAAGCCGGCAGCCGGCATCGCCAGCCAAAAAGGAATACCCCATTTCAGCATTAATAAAGCGGAGGTATAGGCTCCTATGGCCAAAAAAGATGCATGCCCCAGAGAGAACTGTCCCAAATATCCCACAATGATATCCAATCCAACAGCCAAAATCATATAGATGCCAATTAAGTTTGCAAAATATAAAACATATGAATTTTGGCGAAAGAGGAAAGGCAAAATTAAAGCCAACCCTAATACAACCAGTTTTTGGAGCGTCGTCCATCCCGCTCTGTTTCCGTTAGATTCTACAGTTCCCTCCGGCACAGACGATTTACCTAACATGCGCACCCGGTTACCCAACAGGCCTTCCGGCCGGATACACAAAACAACCACTAGCAAAATAAAGGCAAAGGTACTCTTAAGTTCATTAGAGAGATATCCCCCCACCAGGTTTTCCAAAACACCCAGGGATAACCCGCCTATCACCACACCGGGGTAGCTGGTAAACCCGCCTAGAACTGCCGCGGTGAAGGCCTTAAAAAGAAATATCGCCATCATATTTGGTTCCAAAAATGTCGTAGGTGCTACCAAAAGGCCGGCAATGCCCCCCAGGACGCCGCTGATAATCCAGGTAATCGTGAAAACCTTGTCCACACTAATGCCCATCAACCTGGATGCCACTGGATTCTGGGATACTGCCCGCATGGCAATCCCCGTCATGGTATACTTAAAGAACAGGTACATCAACATCATCAGTGTTATCGTTATGATAAATATCAGCAGATTGTTTTGGCTAATGACTACCCCAAGAACTGACAAGGGCTCCCCGCTCAGCATATCAGGAAAGGGAAAGGCATCCCATCCCCAGATCCATCCGGCAAGCGCCGTGATGATCATATAAATAGCCAGCGTTGCCATGATAAAACCCGATTCACTTTTAACAGGACGCACAATGTTTCTTACAATAACTCCGAGCAAGGCAGAAAAAACAAGGGCACCCAAAAATGCTGCAGCATAAGGTAATTTGAACCTGGTTAATAGAGAATAAGCGAAAAAAGTTGAAAGCATTGCCATTTGGCCATAAGCGAAATTAACCCGGTTCGATGCTTTATATACGATCACGATGCCTAACGCAACAAGGGCATATAAACTTCCCGATGCAAGGCCGCTTACAATTAACTGTCCCAATGTAACAAACATCTTTCTTTACCACCCCTTTAATAAACAATCTTGATGTCAGATGTACGTCTTGGCTTACTATTCTCCCGGCAGGTTTTTCTGCTGTTCCGACGCCGGGAACCTTCCAGGTACCGTGAGCATGGTAGCCTTATCCCGGCCCTGATAAAGTATGGCGCTATCATCCACCTGCTGTTAGTTATTCAGCAGGTCTGTCCGTAGGGGCGTAAACGCAGAAATGACCACCGCATCCTCCAGCACAACAAATCCGTGAATCATGTTCTTCGGCGCACAATAGCCGTCACCTGGCTTTAAAACCCTGTTTTCGTTTCCGAGTAAAAGCTGAATACTACCCTGTACCATATAGGCTGCCTGTTCATGTTCCTCATGCCTGTGCGGCTCGCTGGTAGCGCCCTTTTTAAAGCAAGATTCTACCAGCATCAGACTTTCGCCGCAACCAATAATCCTATGAACCTTTTGATTTACTTCCTGATGCTGAATATCACTCGTTTCAGTCATTTTATCTCTCCTCCCGGTACAGAAACATCAATAGGCCCCGACAACTGGAATCTGCCTTCTTGCGCTATCAATGATTTTATAAATATTTCGTTTTGATTAGGACTTAACCCTTTGTATAAAATGCTGATTAAAAGGTGCCAAATCTTAAAACCATGTGCAAAATGCATATAATTAGATCGCCCATAAAACATTAAAGGCTAATCAGCGCAAACGTGGTCATGAAGATGCTGATGCGCACAGGCAAGCAACTGATACCCCGGGAAAGTCTGCTTTAGCTTTCGCTCAACCAAAGTCTCCACATGATCCAGCGGGGAATCCGCAAGAATCACATTCAGGTTTAATTCCGGGTGCTCCAAAAGAGCCTCTCTCCACGCCGGCGAGTTCTTCACGTTGACATTTCCGGCTCTGGTGCAGCTTAATAAAGCATAAGCGTCCTTTTCTCTTATCAGAGCCTTGATGTGTCCCGGAACAATTCCTTTCATACTGCAGATTTCAGCAAGCTCCAACAGCATACAGCGCAACTCCTCTTCCAGGGTCAGGGAAGATCGGTGCGGTTCAAATTTTAGCCGGACAGAGCGGCTGATCACATATGGCATGGGCACACAACTCCTTTAAACAGTGTTCCTGAATACCGCCAAGGGCAGAGAGAGCCATAACCTCCGCACCGGTATTCACACTCTTTATGCCGGTGATTACTTGTTCCAGCCCATCTCCATCGCCCAACTCATCTATTTTATTGGCGATGACCAGATCTGCCTCTACCAGCTGCATGGTAATTAATTCCGGCATAATCTCCATGAGCTCCCCCCAGCGGCCGGCATCAACCACAATCACTGTAAACAGGTGGCCAATCCCTTGGCCATACTTTTTCAGGGAATCCAAGACCGAACTGGGCTTGGCAAGCCCCGTCATCTCAATGATCAGCCAATCAGGATGGTACTCCGCTGTTATTTTATTGACCGCTAGGGTCAGCTCACCAGTTAGCGTACAGCACACACAGCCGCCCACGATCTCCTTGACCTGAAAACCTTCCAATGATAGGAACTGATTGTCGATTCCCACATCCCCGACCTCGTTCTCAATAATTACTACCTGCTGCCCCTTCAAGATCTGGTATTCAGCCAGCTGTCTGATCAATGTGGTCTTGCCGGAGCCCAGAAAACCACCCGTTAAAATCACATTCATCCTATCTACCCCTAACGCTGCCGTATTTTCACATCATCCCTCCAGCATTCCCGTGCGAAAACTTCTGGTATATTTTGAGCAGTACTTATCGTGTCCTGTCAAGGCTTCCCCGGCGCAGAGCACAGACAACAGGGCCTTATCCCGGGCATCAATGATGCATGCGTCAAGCCCTACCCTGACCATCATCGATAAAAAAGTCCGATTCAATAGCTTGCGTAATGGCAAACCAAAGCTAACATTGGAAACAGCAGCAATGGTTCTGGCTCCGGGCAGTTCTGCCTTAATCCGGGCCACTGTATCCATTGCGGTCGTGCCGGCCTCTATGTCTGTACAGACACTTAGAATTAACGGATCAAAATAGATATCCGCCCCGGCTACTCCGGCCGCCGTAAGCCGGTGATAGAGATGATGCGCGATCTTCACCCGGTCCGCTGAGGTTTTCGGAATCCCACCCTCCCCCATGCAGAGGGCGACCACAGCACATTTATATTCCTGAAGCAGGGGCAAAATCTCCAAACGTCCCGGCTCGCCGCTAACAGAGTTAACCATTACTTTCTTTGTGCAGATCTTTAATGCTGCGCTTAAAGCATCCAAATTGGAGCTGTCCAGCATCAGCGGTGCCTGTACAACGTTTTGTACTGTCTCCACCAGCCACACCAAATCTTCCCCTTCATCCCCTGAGCCGGTACCTGCATTTAGGTCAAGTATTTCCGCCCCGCAATCCACCTGTTTTTGGGCCAGATTCCGGATAAAAACAGCATCACGGTTCAATACCGCTGCTTTAACCTGGGAAAGGGTAGCATTTATCGATTCACCAACAATCAGCATAGCAATTCTTCCTCCAATTAATAAAAACTACTGAAACCAAGCCGGGTGCCCTGCAGTGATGATGCCAATTCTTCATCCTTAATAGGCGCCGTACTTTTGGATCGCATTCACCATGGCCCTAATGTTTTCGATCTTTGCATCAGGCGGTACACAACAACCCTCCGCCAGGAGGAAGCCGCCCCCTTTTCCTACTTCCGCAAACAGTTTCTTGCAGTATGCGTCAACCTCCTCAGGTTTGCCCAGGGTTAATAAGGAGGGATGTACATCCCCCTTAATAGCGGTATGATCGTGCAGGATCTCTTTCGCCTTAAAAATATCCGTGAAACCATCCAGCTCTATGGTTACCTTACCCGGGGGCAGTTCCTTAAAATAGGGCAGGTTTGCCGTAAAGTCCTGGTCCAGATGAAACAGCACCTGAAATCCTGCCTCAACAAAGGCATGCACCATTTGTTTTAAGTAATGCCAGTAGAACTTCTCGAATTTCGCCAGCGAGATAAAATTCTGACCACCTCTGGTACAGCCGATCCGGATGCGATTTGCTCCCGTGGCTTGAGCGGAAGCTTTCGCTGACGCCAGCGTATTTTCAATTAAATCCGGTAAAGCCGCATCCATGGCATCCAGTACTTTTTGGGGATATCGGTAAAGATCCTTGAAAAATTCCGGAATCGTCCGGGCTGCAGCCAAGAATTCAAAGGTGGGTTTAACGGAGGATGCATTACTAAAGGTAACGATTCCTCTCTCTTTTAAACGTTCAACGGCACGGTCTCTCTCTTCCGTGTATCTCTTCAGTTCCGGCCCGATTTGGTCCGGAGGCAGAAAATCAATATGCCGCGTCCTGAATTCACTTTCAAACTGGCGCCACCCCTTATTAATGATCCCATCATAATCGTCTAAGGTCATAAGTGGCTTGCTTTCGTCAAACTGAATAATCTCATACTCGCCCACATCACGTCCCGGCAGCAGGATTCTGGCAGGCCATCCTGCGGCAAAGGCCAAAGGAGTGAAAGGAGCGGGCGTATGCACGCCGTCCACCTGCAATTCTTCGGCCACGTCGGCTAAAATATTGGCCCCTTTTTCGATATCGCCGGTCAAATCAGTCGTTTTCATGCCCAAATAGCGCGGGGTAAACAGGTCGATAAACAGGATGACGGGTATCCGGTCGGGTATGCCGCAACGAGCCGCCGTTTCAATGCGGTTCAGCCTCTCTTGATACAGTCCTGCACGGGACATCTAATTCACCTCCCGGAGGAGTTTTTGGGCCAAAGTAACCGCGTCCATGGCGATAAAGCCCACCGCATCCGCTCCGATCATCTCACATGCCCGCTCGTCTGTGGGACCGCCCCCTATCATAATCTTTACCTGATCCCGCAGCCCCTCCGCCTTAAAGGCATCGACAATGTCCTTCATACTGGCAAAGGTAGTCGTCAGCAAGCCGGAGATGCCCACCAGTTTGGCGCCGCTTGCTTTTACCGCTTCAATAAACTTAGACGCCGGCGCATCGATGCCCACATCGATTACGTCATATCCGTTACATCTTAGGACTGTGACCACGATATTTTTGCCGATATCATGCACATCACCTTTGGCTGTTCCCATCACGACCGCTTGCCCGCCTTTGTCCCGATCTCCTTTCAAATAGGGTCCGATGATTTCCATAGCCGAACCAAACATAGCAGCTGACATAATCAGGTCGGAGATAAAATACTGTTTTGTTTCAAAAAGTTTCCCAACGGTTTCCATGCCCTTCTGGCATTCCTCGATCAGTGCCAGCGGTTCCTCCTGATCATCCAACCGCTGCTTGATTTGAAGCAAGAACTCTTCCTCTTTAAAATCCGATAAAAGCACATCTAAACCAGCCATATTACATCTCCTCCTTTAATCATTTAGTAGGCGTCTGGCGGAAGCCGCCCAGACTTAGACTTAAAGATCAGGTTAGGCACAAAGCAGGAATAATACAAAGGAAAAGAGGGTATCCTCGCCATTTTCCCACGCATCGGCCAGCATTTTATTGGCAGCAACTGTTTCCGGATATTCTAGACTCTTTTCAGACCAGCTCATTAATAGTTTACTTTCAACCATTATTTTTCACCTCGCCTCAATAGTTTGGAGAGAGCACCTCTAATAAACACCATAGCGTCTCACAGCATCCATGAGGATTTGAACTTTTTCAGGCTTCACATCCTGTACGGACAGCCAGGATTTATCCGTGGTCAGAATGTATCCTCCCCCAGGTGCCGCATCGTCAATTAAACTTTTTGCGTGGGCTTCAATCTCATTAGAACTGCCAAAAAGCAGAAGCTCTGTGGAAAAGTTCCCGGCCAGACACATTTTTTTGCCCAGTACCTGTTTAGCACGTTTCATGTCGACCGTTTCAAATAAAGCAAGGATCTGCCCTTTATCGCCCGGAAGATCTGTTAAATAGTCAAGATAAGCATTCCAATTACCCTGAAAAAAGAGCAGAAAACCATATCCTTCATCGGTAAGAGCCTGAATCAAAGCTTTGAATGTGGGCCAATAAAATTTTTCAAAGGACCGGGGCCCTAAGTATGTGGCCAAATGTAAGGTCATATAAATGAAGGGAAACTTCTGAGGAGGACCCCCGAAGCTATGCTTGGCCCCCTTTATGGCCAGGGGAAGCAGCGCTTCGCAGGCAGAACAAACCTCTTCCGGATACCTTCTTAGGTCGTACATGATATCTTTAAAACCGCGCAGAAAATCGGCAAGCATATCGAAGGGTGCCCTTGCTGAACCGCGCGTAAGAGATAGATTTCCGTAATTGTTGAGCCAACCCTGGGTAAACCCGCGCATGGCTGACCCAAATTTTGTATACAACATGCCCGATTTTGCTAAGGCTATTGCTTGCTGCGGGGCATTTCCCCTCAGTGCCGGGTATTTCCTGGGCAGTATTTTTTCAAAGATAAAAGCAAACGGGTCTTTGATTAATTCCGGATATTCTTCCGCTTCCATATAGGAAACATCAACATACTGCAAGATGGAATCATCCGGACTCTGGCTTCCGGGTGTCGTAAATCCCTTTGCGCTTTCACCCAGCGCCTGGAAAACGGGACCTGGCCTTGCCCCTCCGGCAATGCGCACGCAGTCGAAATCAAAATTCTGCAAAACCTGATTAACGGCGAGATCATACTTTGTATAATCGAAAAAAATATCTTTCATGGTATAGCCGGCATAACCGGCTGCCCAGCTGCCGATGATAATACCCATAAAAGGGACCCGGTCCGGTTGCTCCAGGTTTATCGTTTTCGTTACCCGATCTAATTTTTCTGCATATTTTTTCGCCATGTCATTATTCACCGCTCACCCACCCCTTACAAATCTGAACTCCTTTCGCCGCATCGGTGGTAAAAGCGTCCGCGCCCACAAAATTGCAGGACATTTCTGATACCACAGATCCCCCGATGATTATTTTTAAGCTTTCGCGCAGGCCGGCCTGTTTAATAAATTCCACAGTCGATTTCATCGGTTCTAATGAAGAAGTCAGGAGGGCGCTCATCGCTAAAATCTGCGGTTTTGTCTTTTTGACTTCCTCTAAAAATTTTTCTTCCGAAATATCTACCCCTAAATCTATTACTTCAAAACCGGAAGCTTCCAGCATTGCACCCACGATATTTTTGCCAATATCATGAACATCGCTGCGCACGGTACCAAGGACAATTCTGCCCAGGAATCCGGTTTTACCAGCAAAATTTTTGGGCAATAAGCCGATTATTTGTTCAAAAATATTGGCTGACAGCATTAACTCGGGCAGAAAGTATTCCCCCTGAGAAAATCTGTCTCCTATCATTCCCATACCCTGTTGACAGGCTTTGATGATCTCATTATTCTTTTCCATCCCAAACTCAGGCGTGGAACGAATGATCTCTTGCACCTGGCTCATAACCGACTTTTCATCTAGCTCTACGAGAAAGTTCATCAACTGCTGCACCGACTTGTCCATTCTTATCAGATTCCTCCTTCAAGACTTTTTAGATCCCATGATTTAAGTTTGACTGATCAAGACGATGGCGTGAACAGATTTCCAAAGCGCACCGCCTTAGAGGGATCTTCCGCAACCCTGCTTTCCGGACGATCGGATATCCTTTTGGGCATAAAAATATCCACATCGATCACCGGGATCTCCCCCTTGGCCACCATGCAGTGTTCCACGTTGGGAGGAATTGCCATCAGACACCCTGCTGTCAGATGATGCGGAACGCCGTCTACATAGAAATCACACTCCCCTTGCAGAATAAAAATAAGCTGTTCATAGTCATGCCGATGGGATCCCGGTACATGTCCCGGCGTTACTTCATCCAGTGTAACAGTCACAGCATCCGATCCCTGGAAAGACAGGTATCTTACCTTGTCCCTGAGAGTGGTCCACGCACATTTGTTCCAATCAATTTTTTTCGGTTCTAGCGCCACTTGTCCCGTCCTCCTTCTTCTTGAAATTTGTCTCAACTAGAGGTTCATCGTGTGGCCCTGTCTCACCTCTGTCACTATTTTCAGGAATTCTGCGTCAGTGACAAGTCCTTTCTTGGAAATACCAAGAGCCTTCACCTGATTGAGAACGGCGCGCATTTGCTCCTCACTAAGTCCGGTGATACCAAGTCTCTGGACGGTGGTATGAATAGAGGCGATACCACTTTTCTTGCCCAGCACGATCGACGGCTTCTGTCCTACAGCACTGGGTACGAGTGAATATATGGCCAGGGGTGTTTTCTCAATGAGATCGATCCCTAAACCGGACTCTCTGCAAAAGATGCCGTTTCCCACGATTGGTTTATTCCTGTGCACGGGAATGTTTGACAGTCGCGCAACCAGTCCGGATATCTCCGTCAGGCGGCGATGGTCAACGGAAGTTTTAAACCCGTAAAGACAAAGTAATGACATGACCACTTCATCCAGCGATACATTTCCGGACCGTTCACCCAGCCCGTTTACACACACATGCACCACTTCTGCTCCTGCCTCGACAGCGGCAAGGGTATTTGCCAGACCTAAACCCATATCATTGTGTGTATGTATTTCTATGGGACAAGGGACATGCTCTTTTATAAAACGGACAAGATTTGCTGTAGCTGCGGGGATTAAGCATCCCGATGTATCTACCACGGTAACAGCATCCGGAGGAGATTGCTGGGTCACGGATACTAATAATTTTTCCAGAAAGGTTTTTTCCGCTCTGCCCGTGTCCATCATGAACAAGGTCACTTTGAGCCCTTTTTCTTTGGCATAAGCCAAACCTGTTACTGTGTTTTCTATCGCTTCTTCCTCTGTCCATTTGGCATATTGATACTTTAGTCTGGGCACGCTTGTAGGCATTTCCACAACTACTCTCTTGACTCCACAGGCGGCAGCCAGGTCTATATCAGCTTTAACGGCACGAGTTACGCAAGAGATTTCAGCTTTAAGTCCCAGCCCTGCTATCGCAGTTATCGTTTCTGCGTCTTCCGGTGAGACCATGGGCATGCCCGCTTCGATCCTGTCCACACCAATACCGTCCAGCGCCTTGGCAATCTCCATCTTTTCCGCTAACCGAAATACAACCCCAGGAGTCTGTTCGCCGTCACGCAGTGTCGTATCATGGATCAGTATCTGTTGCGGCATGTTCGGACGGTTGATCACGCCAGGTTCATAGTTAAAGGGACTAACCCAAAAATCATCGCTCATCCACCTTTGGTGCAAATGACTCACCCCCATCAATCCTTTCCCAAAATAATAAAATTCAAACCGGCACGATACCAAACTAAGAAATACATGTAGTTCTAAAAATAATCTTCGCCTAAACCACGGCCTAATCCTGTGTATAAAATGTCATTTATGGCGTAGCAAGTCGAAAAACATGTGCATTTTGCACATGTTTTTCGCTTATGTACGCCATGCAGGGCCAAGGAAACACACAACTCCACAATATTTTATTGGATCCGGACAAACTTCCCGTTTTCTAATTTGATAAAATACAAAGACTCTCCCCCGGGCCCATGCTGGTCGGGACCAAAGCTCACGTTTTCCGCAAGACCTTCATTCCAGTTTTTCATGCTCTCAATCGCTTCAATAACCTTTTCGCGCGTTAAATCCTTGCCCGCTCTTTTTAATGCTTCAGCGATAAACTCTCCGTACAACTGGCCATACAGGGTAAACGAATTGGGGGTTTTATCAGGCGAATACTGCGCAACGAAATCCTTATGCTCTTTTACTCTTGGGTCGCTATCCTTGTCCAGCAGCGGGAAAAAAGCGGCAAAAATCGCTCCCTCGGCAGCCGGTCCGGCAAGAGTGCTCACAGATAAATCTGCCGACGTATAGCTTACTAGAAATTGTGTTTTTAAACCCAAATCGTATGCCTGTTTCATAAATGCCGATCCCGTTTTTGTAGTGGGAATCAGGATCACCACATCGGGAGTAAGCTCTTTCAGTTGCATCACGGGAATACTAAAATCAGTGTCGCTCATATTATAGGGGATTGCCGCAACAGGCTCTAACCCGTTTTTCTTCAGCTCAGCCTTTACCGCTTCCATATCCTCTTTGCCATAGTCATCATTTTGATACCAGATGCCAATTTTTTTAGCTCCAAGTTTTTGTACGGCATATTGGGCAAGGACTGTTCCGTCGGTGGTAAAGTTGGGGAGAATTTCAAATGCGTTCTGATAAGTCAAGATTTGGCTATTCCCGGTAATCGCCATCATGGGAACATTTTTTTCCGCCAAGTAGTCGACCACAGCAGCACAGGGAGATGCTCCTTGGACCACTGTAAGAAAGACCTTATCCTGCTCTACCAGTTTTTTCATGACACCAACGGTTTTGGAAGCATCATAGGCGTCATCATAGTAAACAAGTTTTATTTTTCGGCCGTTTATGCCCCCCTCGTCATTAATCTTCTTAAAATAGGCTTCCAGGTTTGTGATACAGGCGCCATATGCCGCATGCGGTCCGGTTAACGGAGCATTTGAGCCAATGAGAATCGTATCATCCGTGATACCGGGTTCTTGCTCTTGTACAGGTGTTTCTGACGTCGAATCATTTTGTTTAACTGCACAGCCCCCTAACAAAATAACTAACAAGACCATGAACCAGATCGAAAACTTCTTTACCACTTAATTTCTACCCCCTTTATTTTTTACGGCCCTATTAATTTCCATTAGCCCTCTATCTGAAAAAAACCGCATTCCTCCTTTCTCCCTCCTCATAATCTGGCTGTGGTTACCGTAGCTTCCCTTTCCTGCACATTTCTACCCAAAGGAGTACTAAGAAGTATCTCATCAAGGTTTGCAGGTTAGCTTTCAAGCTCTTTAATGCTTCATGGTCTGATTCCCCTGCCGGCAAGAAAAACTCGCACAATTCTTTCAGCGGCTTTTTCCAATAAAGGTTCCGCGTCACGAATAGCCTCAGCCAAACTAATCGGTCCCTCCGTAATACTAAAGATGCTGGTAATGCCATGGTCATAGAGCGCAGAAACATCTCCGGCTAAGCCGCCCGATAAGCACACCACCGGCACACCGTGTCGTTTGGCTAAGCGGGCCACTCCGGTAGGGACTTTTCCGTTCACAGTCTGACTATCTGTCCTGCCTTCACCGGTTATGACCAGATCCGCATTATGTATTAAGTGATCCAGGCAAGCAGTCTCAGCAATGATGTCTACGCCAGGCTGTAGTTTTGCGTTTAAGAAAGCCATCAGTGCCGCTCCCATTCCTCCGGCAGCCCCGGCCCCAGGCAGGTCTTTGACGTTTTTCCCGGTAGTTCTTGCTAATATTTCCGCATAGTGGGCCAAGTTACGATCCAAAAGAGGGATCATTTCTGGTGTCGCCCCTTTCTGAAGACCATAAATTGCAGATGCACCGTCCGGCCCGCACAAAGGGTTGGTAACATCGCAAGCAACTTTAATATCTATTTCTTTTATCCGCGCATCAAGGCCTTGAACATCGATTTGATGCAATTGATCCAGATACCCGCCGCCTTGAGGCAATTCATCCCCCGCTGGGTCCAAAAACTTTACGCCCAGGGCAGCCGCCATACCGGTTCCCCCATCGTTGGTAGCACTCCCGCCGATTCCAATGATCAGCTTCCTGATGTTCCTATCCAGCGCCTCTTTGATCAATTCGCCGGTACCGAATGAAGTTGCTTGAAGTGGGTTACGCCGGTCCGGGGGTACCAGGGTTAAGCCGGAAGCAGCTGCCATTTCTACAACTGCAGTTTCCTGATCAGAAAGTATCCCAAAGGATGATGGCACAGGCTGGCCAAGGGGGCCGGTAACTGTAGTGCTGATAAGAGTTCCGCCCACAGATGCCATAAAAGCATCTACCGTGCCTTCGCCGCCATCGGCCATAGGCACCAGCACCACGGAAAATTCCCGATTTATTTTTTGGATACCCTGTTTAATCGCTTTAGCCACCTCCGCAGCCGTCAAACAACCTTTAAAGGAATCAGGCGCAACAACAATCTTCATTTTTTCACCTCATCCTCCATATCAATCGGACATCCGCTCATCTCCTTCACAACTTGTACAATAGCCTGAAGATTGGCATTTCGCACGGTGAGAGGGACGGCACATTCCGGTCCGATAATTTGAATTCTTGTGATGACTAATTTTTTGACTTGATCTTTAACTCTTTCCGGGGTCCCTTTCATTAACAGCTCTACGTTGTTAAGGTTCCCCGCCAGGGATATCTGCCCGTGCACCGCCTCCATGGCTGCCCCGGCATTCACCTTTGAGTCGAAATGGAAACACTTAAAGCCGGCCTGAGCAATATAGGGCATCCGGTCCAAAGTATTTCCGCAGATATGCAGGATCGTTGGCCCATTGATCTTGCGATTGATCTCCTGATGCACCGGAAAGAGGAATTCCTTATATGTAGCAGGTCCAACCAAATCACCGGTGGCATGGTCGGCAATGGTAACAGCATCTGCTCCCTCCTCAAATTGGGCGTTGGCAAAAAGAACGGTGATTTTTTGTAATTCCCGCAGAAAGTCTCTCACCTTTTCCGGCTCTAAGATGGTATCCATCAAAAAATTTTGGGTCCCATAGGTGTGATAGGCTAAGGTCCAAGGCCCCATGGTTTTGCCAATGATGGCAACTTCGTTTTTGTAGCGCTTTTTTAACAGTTTTACCGCCTTTAACACCGTTTTTATGGGGAGCCTGTCCAAAAAGTCAGGGGGAACCCGAACTTCTTCCGGTTGGCGCCAAATTGGGCCATAATTATCCGGCATAGAAGTCTCGGTACCCCAGTTCATCGTCCCTCCCAAAGCAGCGGTTTCCTGCTGCACGCTGAAATAAGGGCTGACTGTATCAAATTCAAGCAATTCGTGGCCTGCTGCGGCTAAAGCGGCCATTTTATCCGCATCCTGATGTACCCATGGGAAAAAAGCGCCTGTACTTTCCATGGACTCGACTGTTGCCACCGAGGTCGGATTGCCCACACAGGGACGATCAACTTCTTGCCGATTTAAGGCTGCCAGGAACCTGTCTCTACTGTTCATATAAGATAAATTCATTTTTTTCACCTTCTAAGTTGATATTTTTTGCCAAATTACCTTGGACTGTGTTAAACAGATGGTAATGAACAAGACGCATCAAAATAAATTCAGTTATTGACAACATTAACCGGATTTCCGCTCAGGAATTGCTTTAAATTATCGGCGGCAATATTTATCATCCGTCGTCTCGACTCCACCGGAGCCCAGGCAATGTGGGGTGTAATGATGCAATTCTTTGCTCTTAATAAGGGATTGTCCCCTTTGATTGGTTCAGAAGATACCACATCCAGTGCAGCCCCTGCCACTTTCCCGCTGTTCAGCGCCTCAGACAGTTCTTCTTCCACCACCAGCTGTCCCCTGGATGCGTTGATGATCATCACCCCATTTTTCATTTTAGCGATCGTGTTCTTGTTGATGATGCCTTTCGTACTTTCGAGCAAAGGGCAGTGCAGGCTAATTACATCTGAATTTGCCAGTAAATCTTCCAGCCCTACATATCTAAAATGCGCGTTTTCCAGTTCCTTTATCTGGAAACTGTCAACAGCCAGCACATTCATGCCTAAGGCCTGTGCTATTTTTGCCGTGGCTTGACCAATCTTTCCCATCCCAATAATCCCTATTGTCTTGCCGGCAAGCTCAATCAAAGGATACGTCCAGAAACACCAATCCGGGCTTTTTGCCCAATCACCTCTTTTGACGGCTTGATCATGGGCACTCACGTGATTGCACATTTCAAGAAGCAAGGCAATTGTCATCTGTGCTACGGAATCGGTCCCATAGGTCGGTATGTTCGTAACCACAATGCCTCTCTTTCCGGCAGCTTCAACATCAACAATATTGTAGCCTGTAGCTAAAACACCGATATATTTTAAATGTGGCATTGCAGAGAACGCTTCTGCCGGAATAGGTGTCTTGTTGGTAAAGACGATCTCCGCATCTCCGACTCTTCTTACTATTTCATCGAGCCCACTGATATCAAATGCTGTTCGGTCATATACCGTAAGATCGCACAATGCGCTGAGGGCATCCCAGCCCAAATCTCCTGGATTCAATGTATAGCCGTCAAGTATCACTCCTAACATCATCATCCACTCCTTCCTATTGTGTTTGTATTTATTCTATAATAATTAATTCACTACACCCAGGTCTTACACCTATGTATAAATTTCTATATATCCGGCTAGAAACAACAAAACCATGTGCAAGATGCACATGGTTTTGTTTGTCACTTAATTCCCGGATAATTTAACCGGACATATACAGCAGCAAGTTTTGTAATAAAAGCATGCTGAAAAGAGCTTGTCGGATCAAGGCCGGTAATACTTTTGTACTTCTCAATTTTACCCGTCACAGTATTGCGATGTAAGAATGTCTTCAGGGCTGTGCGCCCTAAATTCAGTCCTTCATCAACGAATTGTTCGGCAACGTGGAGCAGTTCCATATCTACGGTACCGTCTTTACGCTTCAATTTATTAAGTGTCGGCTTTACCAAACGATCCACAATAACCGGTGGTAAATTAGCCGCTGAATACTCAATCAACAAATCATCCCAGGTATTGAGGCCTGTTTTGGGCAAAAAAGTCTTACCTAAGGACAAAATGGTCTGAGCCTCTTCATAGGACTTGACTAAATCGGACAAATTTCTATAAATGTTCCCGTACGCGATGCGCAGAGCAAAAATATTACTGGATTCCAAATCTTCATAGATGGATTGGCAGATCCGGTCGGTAGCCAAATAAATCCGCTCGATGTCTTCTACATTGAGAAATGCTTTGATCACTACAATCTGATTATCTCCAAATCGGGCCACAATATCTTGACTGGTTAAATACCGGTTTTCCTTAATTGTCTCGATGACATTGGACTTAATTGTCTCAGCGGAAGCTTCATAGCCAAGATCCAGATTAATATTGAAATACCGGTTGGCTTTATTTTCAAACTCA
The DNA here is from genome assembly GCF_002777255.1 of Candidatus Formimonas warabiya. GTDB lineage: Bacteria > Bacillota > Dehalobacteriia > Dehalobacteriales > Dehalobacteriaceae > Formimonas > Formimonas warabiya. Next base: position 1,717,322 of record NZ_CP017634.1, read on the forward strand.
ATTAAGATGACGATACGAGGCTGCCCCACATTGAGCCCTGCTCTTTTCAGATGACCAATCAATTTAATCTCTTCCTGATAAGGGCTGCCTCTGTAAAATAATTCTTTCACAATTCTTTCCTCTTGTCCCACTGCCCTCAGGTCATGAAGTCCCGCAACATATACTTCCATAAAGGCTTCATAGGACGACTTAATCACCCCGAAAAGCATAGCGCTGTAATTACTATTGTCTCCAATGACAATCTTCCATCCTCTCGTAGTAGGCCCTACATCCAGAGAATAGACCATCCCTTCCGGAGTTATATGTATGGTCGTCTCATTGATCCGTTCCGGCTTTGTACTGGCAATGATTACATCCGCCTCATTTAATATGTGGATCGTGAAAGGAACTGTTCCTGCCATATTTTCCAGCAGCTTCTGCAAAAACTCCTGCTCCAACATTTTCTATCCCTCCCATTGACATAACTCATACCTTGGATCTGAAAGCTTGTGCAGTTTTTACTATTTCCACTAAATTACGGTTAGGAACCCTGGTAGGCAGTGCACACTCAGGTGCAATCAACCTAATCCCTTCTTGAATAATGCCGGCAACTTCCATCTTGACATCTTTCGCCTGGCCATAGAGAAGCGTACTTGGGTTATTAATATTTCCGGTAATTTGCATTTTGTCTTTTACAAGCCGGAAGGCCTCCGGGATGGAGTTACGGGAATCCATTTGGAATGCTTTAAACCCGGTTTGGGCAAAAAGTTCCAACCTGTCCAAAACGTTACCGCAAACATGCAGAATAATGGGCACACCTCCTAATAAAGCGGCGCCCTCCTGGTGAATGGGAAGTAAAAATTCCTCATAGACTTTCGGACTAACCAGGTCAGACGTGACATGGTCCGCCCAAGTAAGAATATCGGCTCCTTCTTCAAGTTGTGCCTGGGCAAACAGCAGCGAGACCTCTTTCAGTGAATTAAGCAAGGCCTTTACTCTTTTCGGATCCAAAATTACATCTGTCAACAAATTGGCCACGCCGTAGAGATGATAGGCCAGCGTCCAGGGTCCAATCACTTTTCCGATCACCGCTACTTTTTCCCCATGCGTCTTTTTGAGCATTTTGATTGATTTCAGCAATGATTTAACAGGTTTGCGCTCCAAAAAATTGGCAGGTATCCGAAAATCCTCGGGATCTTTTAAAGGATATTCCAGAACGGTAGGCAAATCATCTACATTTCCCCAGTCCATTTTACAGCCTAGAGCAGCTGCTTCTAAATGCACGGAAAAATAGGGGGTAACTGTGTCAAATCCCAAAATGCTATATCCGGCTGCCGCTAGGGCTGCAGTCCTATCTGAATCAAAATGGGCTTGCGGAAAGTAACTTCCCGATCTTTGCATGCTCTCAAAGGTTGCATTCGAGGTAGGATTGATAACAGCCGGTCTATCTAACTCAAGACCGTTAAGTGCTGCAAATACCCTTTCTTTGGGTGTCATTTTGCTCTTCATCATACTGGAATACCCCCCAGCATCCATTCAGACCCTCAAAATTAGCTAATCTGACCATCAACAATAGTTTAACCTGACTAACTTGGCGTAAGTCTCCCGCATCATTGGGGACATTCCTTGAAGAGGTGTGTCCCCTGACCGCTAACGGCGGGAGTCCAACGCCAACTAAGTCATGCATTTGCAGTTCTAAAATTCAGATGGAGTAAAAGAATCTCCATCTGAATTAAGAACTTGCTTCAATTCGATTATTTTGTCTGGGTTCGGTTTAACAATCTTCCTACTAATTAAATCAAAATGAGGATACCATACCAGAGAAATGTTTTCAAGTTTTCAGGGTTTCAGTAATTAGGTCTACTTGTTTTGGTCTTGGATGATTCCATCCACTGACGACAGTTTCAGGGAGATCTACAATTCTCAGGAATAGCCCTATTGACCGTTTACCATTTTACTTCTGGGTAAAATGACGATACAATGAAATAATTTCATGGAAAGATTTCGGTTTAATTACAGCTTCTACCTATGTACAAAATACTATTTGTAGGAGAACTAACGTCAAAACCATGTGCAAAATGCACATGGTTTATGGGATGCCTCCAGCATAAGTGGGGGCCAAATGGTGAAAGCTCATGACGGGAGTTAATAGCGCCAGCCGTTAACCGAATGATTCCACTTCAACTTAAATGCCAACTCGTCGCAAAACTCTCTTAAGGCTACGCGTCAAACTTGTTTTCAGCAATGATGTATCAATAGTCAATAGCTGACGATCTTTCATAACGATTTTTCCGTCAACCATCGTCAGAATATTAGTTCCGGTATCTATGTAAGAAGTGTGTCCTCTGACCTCTACTCAGCAATCTGACCAACATCCTCTTCCACTAATTTATTCTTCAAGTTGAATATATCTTTATAATTAAACAACAGGTTTACCAGAACACCAACCACTGTTGCACATACAATACCGTTACTGCCAAATAAAACTTTAATCAATTCAGGTGATTTATCAAAAAGACCAGGTACAATGCCAACTCCCATCCCTACTCCAATTGTAAGTGTTACGGTCAGCAAATTACCATTATTCTGATGCAGGTCCGCTTTTTGAAGCATTCTGATCCCGGCAGCACCAACCATTGCAAACATCACGATCATGGCGCCACCTAAAACATCGGTAGGAATCGTTAATGCAAGTGCGGCAAATTTGGGTAAAACACCAAGCAATAAAAGAAAAATACCTGCAACTCCAACTACAAAACGGCTTTTTACTCCAGTAAGCGAGACCAATCCTACATTTTCCGAATAGGTTGTATAGGGATAGGAATTAAGTATTCCGCCTAATAATGTGGAGACACCTTCAGCTCTTAACCCTTTGACAATATCACTTTCTTTAATATCCCTGTCACATATTTCCCCTATTGCAAAAAAGACACCTGTCGATTCAACCATATTTACCAAGCAAACGATGATCATCATGATACAGGGATAGAGAAAGAATTTTGGTGTGTCTAGCGCAAATGGTTTGATCATACTGACCCAGCTTGCGTTGCTAACTGAAGAAAAATTTATCATTCCAAGTGCAGCGGCGATGACTGTCCCGGATACAAGACCGATTAATACGGATATTGCTTGAAAAAAGCCTTTAAAGTATCTATTGGCGATCAAGATTACCATGATGACAAAACCGGCCATCAGATAATGGATGGAGGTACCCCAGTCTTTTGCCTCATATCCGCCCGCTGCATAATTGATGGCAATAGGTATTAAGGAGAATCCTATAACTGCAACAATTGAACCAGTGACAACCGGAGGAAACAGCCTTAACATTTTTCCAAAGACCGGTGCAAATAAAAAGATAAAGATTCCTGCTACAATAATCGACCCGTAAATAGCGCCCAATCCATAAGCGTTACCGATACTGATTAATGGGGCGATCACGGTAAATGAACACCCTAAAAGTACGGGAAGCTTTAATCCCAATAAACTGCTTACACCAAAACACTGTAATATGGTTGCTATTCCGCAGGTAAACAAATCAGCGGCAATCAGCAATGCTATTTGCTCTTGCGTCAGGCCTATCCCGCCTCCAATTATTAAAGGAATTGCCACAGCCGACGAATACATCGCCAAGACATGCTGAAGACCTAAAAGGCTCATTTGATGATAAGGCAATATTTTTTCCACATCGTCTTTATGAATGCTCCCATTTTTACTATCCATTTTTCTCCCTCCTAAATCATAAAATTAACCAGAGCCGGCAAATACAATAGCATATTAGGCCATAAATAAATTTGCCAGAACAGGAACAGCGGTACCTCCTTTCAATATGAATCTCCCCGGGGATGTCTCTCTTTCCGAAGAAATAAAATTTTTCACCCTTGATAAAATAACTTGTCCTCAGTAAAATATTGTCCTTTTCAATTAAAATCGTTTTAATCCCATCGTCTCCAGTTCTGCCCAAATCTGTTGATGAAGATCCAAGTACTCCTGTTTTGGCAATAACGTGTCCAGGTCATAAAGCTCGTGAAATGTTTTTCCTTTAGGGGGATTCTTTGCCAGAAACCGTTCTTCATATTTATTAACCAGCGTCTTAACAATGTCATTTGCTTTTGCCCGCTCGATCTTCGTTGCTGCATAGGCAACCTCTCCCATAAAACGGGACTCCATGGGGGTGCAATAATTGGGGGTAACACCTTGGTTCGGCGCAACTCCAAAACAGTTATTGCCCATAACCGTTGTCCCGATTGTAGCAGCCGCTATTTCGTACAAACACATATCTGTGCATGGCCCGGCGGTTGTTATATAGGAAGCCCAGGCACCCGGGATATGGGTGTGTTTATTCATGGCAGCAGAAGCCAGATTCGTTCCCCAAAGTGCCTGCCGGCTGGTTTGGTTGGGATACAAAGTTTCCATCACACAGCTCCCGCCAATTACAGTATTATAAATCATGGTGCTTGCGAGTTGCTCTGCAATACTGCTGATAACCGCCCCTTCAATCGGTCCTGCCGACCCTCCCACATACCCATTCCCTGTCATACTCACATAGGCGCCGTACTGGTTATAATGTGCAACACGATTCAGGCTTTCGTAGTTTGTTTTAAGTGTGGGCTGGAAGTAGACATTAAAATGATCACTTTTACGATATCCAATATCCTCTCGATCGGTAGCAACATCTGCAATTGCACTGACACCATCTTTCCCCTTAATAGGCATTCCCGGTCTCCCTGCATCAAGGCAAGCTTTTCGATACAAAGAAATGTTATCTAAACAGGCCTGTATTTCAAAGGGCGTTCCCGCCTTCACCATCATACCCCTAAATTTATAGGGGGGAAGCGGCTCAATAGAGTCAATCATGGGATCCATGGCATAAGCTAAGTAGATTTTATAGCGGATATCGTCAGAAACCGGGTTTCCGCATCCGCCGATAATGATGGGAAGAACCCTATCTTCGATCGTACGATGTCCTAATTTCACCTGATCCTTACCGCTGCCCAGAAGCACTGCCGAGGGAGCACGTCTCAATGTATCAAATAGCTCGTCCCTGCCAATTTCAATGACCTTCCCGGAATCTGTATTTAAAACTCCCACCTCAAGTAAAAGTTCAACAGCGGCCAAAAAACTATTGTCAATCAATTCTTCGTCCGTTGGGACAAGGTTTTCGGCATCAAATTTTATGTTGTATTTCTGACATAATCTTTTTACTGTGCGGAATACTTTTAAATCAAACTCTTTTTCGGTAATGGGGATGCCGCTCTCACCTCGGCTAATAACCTCCCAGAATTTTGCAGTTGCCATTTTATACTTCCTCCCATCCTCCTTAAACTTTAGATAAAGCTAAGTTGTTATCTTTTACTCAGCCAAAATTGCTTTGACAGTTTTTACAGCTTCATACGCATCCCTTCCCCCATATGCGTATGCGCCCACATTATTTGCTATTTCGGTATTAACAGAACCTCCGCCAACAATGATTTTGTATTTCTTATCAAGGCCTCTACTCTTAAAAAAATCGATGGTATCCTTCATACTCGGAATAGTTGTCGTCATCGTCGAAGAGAGTGCTACAATACTGGGATTGATTTCCTGAGCTCGTGTAAAGAAAGTTTCTGCCGGAACGTTAATTCCTAAATCAATGACCTCATAGCCAGAGGCAATCCACATCATTTTGACCATATCTTTTCCGATCGTATGAACGTCCCCTTTAACCGATCCCAGAATAATTTTTTCCCCCGTCAGAACAAAATCCTGTTTGTTGACAAGTGCAGGTTTAAGTATCTCGACACTCTTTTCCATTAAATCTCCCGACATAACCAATTCTGGAAGAAACGCCTCTCCTTGAGAAAATCTTTCACCAATGTTTTTCAATAAATCTAACAATACGTTTAAAATGGCTAAAGCATCTACCCCCTCTTCCAGGGCCTTATTAATTGTTTCTTTCAGCGTCTCTTCATTAAAATCATTAAAGGCTGCCGTCATATTTTGTAAAAATTTTTCCATCCTTCCTTTCCCCTTTCATTTCTTAAATAACCAATGATTTCTTGCATTCATTTTGCTTTATTATTCAATATATATTTTCACAATCCTTTTATATATGAAAATTATTTATTGTTTTTTATTTGGATCAGAATCACTATTGTTGCATTTATCCTTACTCGTTATTGGGACTATGAAATATATCCTATGAAAATATTTTCATCATGCGTTTTGCCCGCGGAATGTTTTTTCATCATCTATGATCATGGGCTGAAACTATTATGATGATAATTTTTCATTACCCATGCTTTTTCTCTTTTCGTACGTCAAAAAACTTTAATTCTGAAAAAGCACATGGCTCCCCTCCCCCAAAAATATGGTATACTATGTCTATAATTAAGAAAAATATCAGGTAAGTTGCGGGGGGGAAAAATCATCGATATTAAAAAAAACATTACAATAAAAGATATCGCCATTAAGGCTGGCGTATCAATTTCAACCGTCAGCAGAGTACTGAATAATCCTTCCCTTGTAAAAAACGAAACATGCCAGAAAGTTCATGCTGCAATTAAGGACTTGAATTTTTCATGTAATTCATTACAACTAAGAGACTATCGTGCAGATTCAAAACTTGTGATCATCTTTATGCCAAACATTTTCAGTAATTCTCTAACCGAAATCGCAAGGGGAGCATTAGAAGAACTGGAAAAACACAATATTGATTCCTTGATTTGGAACTCTAATGAAAACATATCTACGGAAATGCGCGGTTTTTCTTTTTTGCAAAAAAACCTCGTTCAAGGAGTAATTTTCATTACCAGCTGCGTTAAAGACATTTCTTTAGAGGACATTTCCGTTAAAATACCTGTTGGGGCAGTAGAAAGAACGGTTAACGAATCTAACGTGGATGTTGTTAACGTCGATACAGAACAGGGGATAGAATTGCTGATTGATCATTTATATGAATTAGGGCACCGCAATATCGGGTTTTTATGTGGTGACATAAGTAGTTCAAACACAGCCGCCAAAACTATGGCGTATAAAAAGGCCCTAGACAAAAAGGGCATTAAATGGGATGCGTCGAGTGTTATTTCATCTGGCTGGACGATGCAATGCGGCTATGAGGGCATCCAACAATTACTTAACTGGCGTCCTCAAACTTCTGCGGTTATCTGTATCACGGATGAATTGGCGATTGGTGCCATCAATGCGATCCAAAACATGGGCTACTCATGTCCCGATGATATTTCTATTACTGGCTTTGAGAATACACCAAACAGCGCCTATCAATATCCAAAACTAACAACCCTTGATTTTCCTGGATATAGAATAGGCGAAATAATCGCCCAAAAAATAGTCAAGCGAATCGAGAACCCTATATTACCGGCAGAAAAAATCTTATTACCGATGAAGTTGATTCAACGGCATTCCACCGGGGTTGCTCGCGATACTGCTAAGATACTCCACTTTTTCACCGGAGAGGAACGCTTAAAGGATAATTTGGGGAAAATTCTAGATTGAAATATGACTGTTCAGCGGAACAATTGGATAGATGCTGGAAGCAGAAATGGATGAGCATTTGGGAGATGATAAACACAGTGCGTCAGCTTTTTTAAGTGGTTTCGAACCTTCCCCGTGATTCCTTGATTTTCGACAAAAAATCTACCATGATTTTAATAAATTTATCCGGATGCTCGAAATGAATATCATGTCCGGATTTTATCGTTATTATCTCATTTTCATTTATTAATCTATGGACCTTTTCAGCATCTTCATCACTGTTAGCTGCATAAAGCACTCCATCCTTGCCATATTGTGTGGCTGCCTTAATATATAGAGAAGGACAGTCTATTTGGGACAAAGTTTCTTCCTGATTAAATCCTTTAAACCACGACCCTGTATAAAAAGTATCCGCAAAGGCTGTATCAAAGTGATCCAGATAAAGGAGTACCATGAATCCAGTTATAGGGAACGTACCATAATTTCAGTGGCTCCCCCGGATGTTCTGCCCGATATTTCTTTGTGCTTTCTGCAGTAAGTTTTCTCAAATTGCCAAACAATCCCCATAAATAACTATTCTCCATATAGTACACTACATAATCATTCGTAGCTGTTTGATTTCTAAAGTTATGTATTATCTCAAAATTCTCACGCCAGGCAAACGTATTCTGCATTTCTTGCGGCTCCACACTAAAAAATGGCGGGTCTTCTAAAACAATCCCTAAAACATCGTCTGGTGCGTTGGCTGCAATCCATGCTGCTAAAATACCCCCGGAAGAATGACCTGATACCACACACGATTCACGAATGACATTTTCTATAAACCAGACAAAATCCTGCCCTATGGCAACACCCGTATACTTTGAAGGATCATGGCTGGATTCTCCATGACCATGACAATCGATGGCATATACGTGATAGTACTGAGACAACCCGGGAAGAACTCTTGAATAATCTTCCCATTCCATAGACTGCCCATGTATTAACAAAAGGGCCGGCCCATTCTTTGGTCCTTCCGCATAATTCAGTACGGTTCCATCATCAAGAGCTACCTGTTTTTCTTCATACCCGGCCGCATATGTTTTCTCTAATGGTTTTTCATCATAATGTATATTTTGATAAGCATAAATGCCAAGAGCACTTGCGGCAGCTACAATGCTTATAGCCAGAATAAGTAAAATTGTATTCAGCACTTTCATTTTCTTCTCCATTATTCCTTATCTATTGTATTAGGTTTGTTAATTTGGAAAATGTATATTCGATAAAGGTTTTTCATGAAATTGTTTGAATAAATCAATTTAAACATAGACTTAGTAAAGCCCCCTAGTCGTTCAATTCTTTTATCATTAGTAAAATACTTCGTTTCTAAATGAGTAATTCCATCTGCATATTTTTTTATTTCCTGCGGTGAATCAAGCCCCCAACGAATGGTTGCTCCCATTTTATTGACTGGATTTTTGTATTGGGATATTTTTACAGATAATAACGAATAGGCATCAAATATGAAAACAGCCCGGTCAAATTTTTTCTGAAATGCCAAAAAAAGCTCCTTCATTTCTTCCTCAGTTAAATACATAGTGAGACCTTCGGCAATGATTAATGTGGGCAAATCACTTCTTGTGATCGTATTCAGCCAGTGCAAATCTGTCACTGATGCAGAAATCATCCGGTAATTTTCGCTTTCGGCATAAAACTTTTTTCGCACCTTTATCACATCAGGCATATCAAGGTCATACCACAGTATAGGTTTTTCTACTACTCTTTCGATTCTACTGTCGAGCCCACACCCTAAGTGCAACACGATTGACCTTGGATTTGACTGTAAAAACTGATTAACATAATCATCAATAATAGCTGCACGTAGGCCCATGTAAATATTTACGTATCTAGATATTTTATTCTTAGAAAAATCATAGTCGATGTTCTTTACGATCTCTTCTGCTTTTTTGTCCGACAATATTTTGCCTTCTCTGCTCATTTCAGCTTTACTATATAAAGGAATAAATAATGTCTCATTTTCTGCTGTGAGAGTTATTTTTTCCATCACCATCAACCTTTCCATTACTTTCCCTTTCTGACTCCATCCAAGAAAACTAAATATCTTATACCTTCTCAGCAAAGACCATCCGTTCGATTGGTGTTGAGGCAAGTACCCGACCAGTAGGTTTAACATATTTCTCGGCCATTTCCGCATAACCAACGTCTTCGATTACCTGCCAACCATACTCTTTAAGAAAATCCGGCCACGCTTCAGGCTCCATTCCGAAAATCCAAATCTTATTGGCCACCCACCTTTTGTAACCTTTTTCCCAGCCATACATAGCCCGGCCATCAAGAAAGTCCTTGAGAACATAAGTGAAAGCAAGACGACTGCCCGGAGCAGCTTTAGCCAGAAAATCAAAAGTTGTTCGAATACCTTTTTCGGTTAGATACTGAGTAACAGCTTCCCATATGAAAAATGTCCGTTTATCCGTCGAGTATCCATGCGATTTCAGAACAGCACCCAAATCTTCACGGTCAAAATCTATGGCAACCAGTCTGACGTGTGAGGGAATGGTTCCAAACATCTTAAGAATCCGGGCCTGCTTTGGTTTGATGTTTTCAGGTTGATCAAGCTCCCAAACAGGTATGTTGGAAAGAGCGGGAAACCGATATGCCCGAGTATCAAACCCTGCGCCCAGATTCACTACCGCATCCATCTGATCAAGTGATTCTATTAGTTTCTCATCGATGTACCGTTTTCGACACATCATACCACCCCAGATGCCCGGTAAGTCTTTCTCAGTTGCTCGAACCATCCAGCTTCTGAGCAAATTAGGCTGCATCAGCCGTACAAAGGCTCTCCCGGATGGCAGTATCTGATAGGCCAAGTCATCTTCCACGATACGTTCTTTTTTGGGAAAGTACTGTTCAATAGCTATCAGAGCTGTTGGACCCGCTCCTGTTTTAGCCGCTTCTTTAGCCATCACATTCATCCCTCTCAATTTTAAGTTTGAACCAACCTGTCCATTATATTTTAAGTCTTTTAAGCGATTGCAATTCCTTCCCTGATTATTTTTATGACATTTTTGATCCTTTTCAAATAAGGAAAGGAAAATATTTCTCTAATAATAAGAAGAGTAAATTCAGAAAATAAATATAGGAGGTGTATAAGTTTGTATAAATTATTGAAATCTATTGGGAAAATGCAAGACACTGTGGTTATCAGCGTTTTAGGTGGACTCATTGGGACAATTCCCATGGATTTGTCAAATTATTTATTATGGAAAAAAGGGAAAACTGAAAACTTATATGGTCATGTAGCCGGTTCTATGCTTGTGAATAAACATAGAACAAATCAAACCAAAAATTTTATTTTGGGGCAATTCTGGCATTACGCTACAGGGGCCGGGTTTGGTTTTCCGGCGTTTTACCTGCTCAAAAAAACAGGAAAAGATCATTTGTTGCTTAAGGGAGCCTCTGTGGGGATCGCCACTTGGGGGATTTTATACAACATTGGGATGAAAGTGGGCTTATATGACGCAGTCACACGACTTACAAAAACAAAATATGCTGCTCTTTGGCATAATTTCTTATATGGAGTTACAACTGTCTATTCGATAGCAAAAATAGCTGATCCCAGTTTATTTCCAGACAAACAAAATCAGGGGACTGAGTCAGGGGACGGTTCTCTAACTCACTCTGACTCACAAAACCTTATACAAAAACCTTGATATAAAATCTCCGATTAAACGGGCAAGGTTCACCTTGATACGGCTTGCTTTATGTGGTATATAAAATTCACAATGGGGTTCTAACCATCCTTTATTTCCCCAGTATACAAAATCAAACAAATCATGCTGCCCCACAGCTTTCTGCCAGTATTTTTGTTGTACTCTAAATACAACAAGCGAATAGAATGAAGGCTTTAAGACTTCCTTGTCCATAATGGCATGAAACAACTTAGCAGCAATTTTTTTGATTCTATGATGATAACGGGCATTAATTTCATCAATTTTCATCAAGGCACCTGTCCGAAACTTACTTCGCGATACAATATGACATCCCCAAGTACTCAGTGCAGTACTTATCGTATTAAGTGCGTGATTAGAAGAACCCATTCCAGATGTGGTAATGACGACCGCCGGTTTTCCTACAAAAGCCGGTCGGTGGCAGTTAAATGCCATTCGGTCAATCCAATTCTTCATGATCCCATTCACATCTTCCACATAAACTGGACTTGCAGTTATGATCCCGTCAGCTTGAAGTATTTTATCTCTGATTGGGAGCAGTTCGTCTTTTAACGGACACTTTGTTTCACCCTTATCAAAGCATATTCGGCAACCGTGACAAGTCTGAATGTCAAAAGACCCCAATGATACTTTCTCTAATTCTAACGGGATATTTTGCAGATTGGCGATAAATAAAACCTGCTCTTCAACAAGCTTCACGATGCGATCAGTATTACCATTTCTTCGATAGCTGCTTACAATGGATAGAACTTTCATAATAATTATGCCCCTTAAATGAAATGGGTACGATGCCACTTTCCTTTTATCTACTTTTAAATAGGTATCCGTGTATTACTATTTGATACCCTAATCTTATAGTATACTCAGAACTACAAATATTAGCAAGCAGTATTCTGTTAAAAGGTGCCACACTTTTCCCGCGGCCAACACACCAGATTCATCTGGGTTTGCGGCCTTTTGTAAAAGCAGAGCAGTCCGATTTCGATGGGACCTTTTAACAACACAACGATAGCCATGATCGTCAGCTAAATAATTAAATCCGGTGGAAAGATGGCCAAGACTTGCCGTACCGGTAATGTTGCCGCATTAATCAAAAAGACGGCCCCGGCAAGATAAAATGCGGTATTATTTTAATACTCTCTCGGAGTCTTTCAGATTGGAATGAGTCAAAGAACCGTCCCCTGACTCACCAGAATGCAAATCAAAAAGGATTTTCCATAAAATTACCGAATTTATTTAAATGATAAACAGGAGGGAGATAGCGGTATATTATTACGGTATTCAGGAATTAAGTTTAAAAAGCTGGATGCCTTTGATAAAAAATAATTAGAGCATAATGGATCGTGCCGTCCTCTAAGACCATTCAGAAGTACAAACAGAATATTATGTGGATATTATTAATTTTTTTAGGGAGGCGTATCTAATATTATGAAAAATAAACTCTCGATTGCAGTTGCTACTTTCATTTTAATTTTTGTTTTTGTTATCCCAACATTTGCTGCTAAAGCACCAAAAGTAGTTTTAAATGGTCAAACCCTTACTTTCGATGTGCAGCCAGCTGTTATTGACGGCTATACTTTTGTTCCGGTTCGAACAATATTTGAAGCATTAGATTGTACAGTAAATTTTGATCCTATATCCCAAACAGTAAGTGCTTTTTCACAAAAAGATGGAACCACAGTAAAGTTGATAATAAATGGGAAAGCATTTATTAACTCAAACGAAGTACTCATCGACGCTCCAGCTAAACTTATATCTGGAAAAGCAATGGTTCCTCTAAGATTTGTCGGTGAATCATTAGGAACTGATGTCACGTGGGACAAAACAAATAACTTAATTCTGATTACAGACAATCATTCATTAGTGCCTTCTAAACCCCTGGAAGCAAATGACGTAAAGATTGGTCTCAATTACGAATTATCAGGTAATGTTCAGATATATGGGGAAAACACGGTAAAAGGTATTGAACTGGCAGCTGAACAGATCAACAAGAACGGAGGAGTTCTTAACGGTTTAAAAATCCAACTAGTTAAAGCAGACAACAAATCCAACTCAAAGGAGGCAGTTTCTGTTCAAGAAAATCTCATAAAAAACCAAGAAATAGTTGCGTCTTTGGGACCTGCAACATCTGCTATTGCGATCGCGGCAGGAGCAATAGCTATGAAATACCGGGTTCCATTAATAACAACTACCGGTAGCGTACCATCGGTAACAGTTAATTCAAGCGGATCGGTTCAGGATTATGTTTTTCGCAACTGCTTTACTGACCCTTATCAAGGAGCTGCCGGAGCAAAGTTCATTTTCAAATCTCTTGGATTAAAGAAAGTCGCAATTCTGGGGGATTCTTCAAGTGATTATAGCAAAGGGATTATAAGTACCTTCGAAAAGTCCATGCAATCTCTTGGAGGAAAAATAGTATCTAAAGAATATTACGTGGGGGGAAACAGCGATTTTCAAGTACAATTAAATAAAATTAAAGATTCAGAAGCAGAAGTGATTTATTTACCTGGCTATTACAACGATGCCGGACAAATTATTAGGCAAGCAAGGACACTAGGTATTGATATTCCATTTGTCGGAGGAGACGGCTGGGATTCTTCAGAACTTGTAACGATCGCAGGTGCAGAAGCCTTAAATAATACTTTTTTTACCAATCATTTTTTATGCAGTGATAAGGATCCTGTGGTCCAGGCTTTCTCATCATTATATAGAAATAGATACGGTGAAAATCCAGACGGTTTTGCCGCACTAGGATATGATGCAATGTACCTTCTGGCAGATGCCATTAATCGGGCAGGGAATGTTAATGGGGAGGATATTAAGGATGCCTTGGCTTCTACAAAGGAATTTAAAGGGTTAATGGGTTCCTTAACCATGGATCAGGACCACAACCCCGTCAAAGATGTATTTGTTATTGAGATGGTAAATGGAGAACAGGTGCTAAAAGAAAGGATTCATCCATAAACCGTTAGTTAACTAAGTTCTAGAAATAGTTATTCAGCTTGAATGCAATTTTTGGAAAGGTAACTGAGTCCTTGAGGTTTAGTGAAAAAAGACCTGCGCCTAATAAAGTAGTAGGTCTTTTCGTTTTGTCCAGAACTTTGCAAATCTTGCCAAATTGTAGCAACAATTTTGGCTGCTGAAAGTCAGGAAGTGAGTCAGAGAACCGTCCCCTGACTCATTACTCTCAAGAGATCTCTTATTGTTTTTTTATCTCGGTCACATACATTTTAAAATTCAGGGCAAAATGAATCATAATCATGAAGACTAGGATATATCCACAAATTTTATGGATTTCTTTCATGTTAAATGTTTGCCCCCCTTGTTCTCCAAATCCTTGAGGATCTTTGGCAGCATCAGTTCCTACAGCGTCGCTTAAAGAATGATTAGATATTGGGGGGCCTCCATTCGGTTGTTGATGGGGTCCGGAGTCCATTATGATACCTGTAACAACGCAAATTAAAAATATTCCTATTAATAATGAAGAAATTACCGGGCGTACCTTACCCGCCTTACCAATCATTTTAATCCACCTCTTCTGCTGTGTATTTGGGGTTATTTTCCTTTCACTTCCCATCTTTGATCTTTATTTTATAGTTGATCTGTTACAAATTCGTTGCTGTATTTTGTCTATTTCATGACTGAACCAATAATTATTTGTTTTCCTTGAAAGGCTGAGGAAATTCCCTGTTAAGAGTATCATGCCGTTCACCCTAAGTTGACTGTACTAATGATGTAGCATGTTTCAGGTTATCTTTAAACCAGAGCAAGTGAAACTCTTCATCAATCATGTTGTGCCAAAGTCTTTTGCATAAATCCGGATACTCCCATGCTTCCATGATCAAAGCCCGGTACATTTCAATGGCTTTATTTTCCACGGCCATCCCTAATTTATAGTGGTTTTCTGCCGTAGTCAAATCTAAGACTACGCCACCTAAAAAACGGCCGGCCAAAGTGGTTAATCCACCTGTTAATTTCGGCACTTCTTCGCCTAATTCTTCCAGTTTGCTTTTATAAAAATCAAGGTGGTGCCTTTCCAGTTCCATAATCCGTTCGTAAGCATGCTCAATATATTCATTTTGAAGGTCAGCTTTTTGTGATTCATACAAGGTGAGCTGAAACATTTCAAGTACATAAAATTCTTTCAATCTTAGAATTAAATCCATTCGATCCACCTGCTTCACTTTTGCATTATTTTTTCTTTAATATGTCCCAAATCTGTCCATTATATTTTCATGGAAAAGAACTCCCTGCCCAACCCTACTTAACTCCTCCAGGCAAGACATTTGCGGCCTGTTTAATCAGGTATTCAATACCGTCTGTAGGGGTGGGTAACTCCACCCCTACCGCCAGGAGGAGGCTGAGGACAAAACCCAGAAGCCATACCATGAAAAAAACTGCCAGCTCAGGCCAAAGCTTTTTTCTGAGCAGTCCGGGCACTTCCCACGCTGCCATGGCCAAAAATGGTAAGACTAATAACAACAACATTTTCCGACTTCTCCTTCTAATCCGCGGCACTATTTGGGTATGTTGGGTTCGGTGCTGAGGCCGGTGCGGCGCAGTTTCGCAGTAACCTTGACCTCCACCTCCACCAAAGGGTACACCTGTCGCCACCGGTCTTTAAGCTCTTGCCATACCTTGGGATATGTTCGATGCACCGCTTCTCCGAACCCGAATATGTCCACCCCGAGTTCGATCTGGGCAATGCGGAGAGTTTTTTTAACCTCATTTTCGATCGCTGCGGCCTGGAATTTCTCCAAAGAATGCCAGGCTGCCGGCTTAGTCAGGTCAACAAGAGACATTTGCTCGCCCAGGTTGCCCTCTTCCTGAATTTCCACTGTGATAGCCGGCACTCCGTTTTCTTTGATTTTCACTTTGATCTTGCTGTTGGCCCGGATGATTTCCAGGCTGACTTTTTCCTTTTCCGCCAAGGGGGAGGGGACTACAATAATGCCGCTTTCCACCTTGCCCAGCACCCACAGCAGCCCCCTGGTTTCATACCTGTCCAGCCAGCCCACAAGCCGGTCCTTGCGGAATACCGCTGCCCCGGTCAATATGGCTTGCATTTTGCTTCCGCTCTCTCCGGCATTTCCCGTTTGACCCATTTTCTTTCCATCCACCAACTCGATACAGGAAGCATAGGGATCTCTGCCCTCAGCCGTCATCATCTTCAGAAAGTCATGGATCCTCACCTCCACCGCCATAGACGTGCTGCCGCTGGTTTTAACCAGATTCTCCAGAAAGAAGGCGGGGAGCCGTTCCAGTTCGCTTTCCACCTCCATGATATCCTTAGCCTGACCCCGGGCAATCAACAGTTTGGGTAAGCGCCGGGGTTCGGCGTCCCGGTCAATCCAATCCAGCAGGGGAGCCAGCCCCTCCCGGGCCATCTCTTCGCCAATAACGAAGACCTTGTCATGGGGCCAAAACAATTTCCGGTCCACCTGCATGGTTGCATTCCGCACAGCATCAAAAACTGTATCCCCGGTGGAGGTCAGTACCAGTACCGGCTTACCGGTGCCGCCCCCTTTGCCTTTCCCCGAAGTGGCGATCTCTGCCGGTTTGACAATCTGCACCGTAACACTGATTTTTCCCTCCGACGTCCGGTCAAATCCGGAAGCTGCCACGATCCCCAAGGTGTTCAGTTCCCGCCAGTCCCAGCAGCCTGCCAAAACCATGGTAAAAAAAAGGAAGACAAAAGTTAATAAAAATAGGCTGGGTCTTTTGCTGATCATCGGCGTTCTCCTCTCTTTCCAGTAACGAAGGCTATGACCAGCAGAATCAAGGGGATGACGGTGTTAAAAAAGAGGGCGTAGTAGGGTGCGACCTTATAAGATGTGAATTCACTGAGGTCCACCAGACTGTCAAACAGCCAAATGGACAGGGCGGTCATCAGGGCGCCTACCGGCAGAACAATCGGGCGATAGGTTTGTAAACGGAACAAATGTCCCAGACCTAACACTGCCAGATAGCAAAAGATAGATACCTTAATCATATTCCCCAACACCCAAATGCCCATATGAAGCATCTCGATCCTCTCAATGATACCGCCTAAGTTCACTAATCTCATCAACCCTAAAGTGGGAAAGGTCCGTGTTTGGGCCTGTGCAACCCCAAAAACTGTGATAATGGAAACGGTAATGATCACAAAAAGCACCGTGTTAATGACAAAAGCGCCGATGACTACCCTGCTAACTCCCCGGGGCTTATTCAGGTAGGGGAGAACCATGGAGATGATCATCATATTATCGACAGGCAGGGTAGAGATGGTAAAAGCGCCATACAACACGGGCGCGATCCCCTTTTCCAGTACCGGGGTGAGGACCTTTAGATCTGCCTCTTTAGCCACTAGCATAACTACCAATAGGATTGTTCCAATAGCAAGAGGAGTGATCATGTCCGCCATTCGTCCCATCACCTCCAGGCCGTTTCTTGCTGCTGAGACGGCGATCACAGCAATGCCTAGAATAAAGACCAGGAGCGGGGTTTCCGGCATGGGCACCGTAGCCATAAATTCCCCGAACTGCCGGAGGGCAATAGCGCCAGTATGAAGAAAGAACCAAATGTACAGTAGCCCTACGAATATGCCGCTCTTTCCCAGCAGTGTCCGGCTATACTGAATTGGACTCAGTCTAGGAAACCGCAGAGCCAGCAGTAAGGCAGGAATTGAAAATAATATCGTTAAAGGTAAGGACAGCGCTATGGCAATCCAGACATCCTGATTTTGGGGCGGTGAGTTTATTGCCGGTACGTAGGTAAAAGCAATGACCAACCGGTTCATGATCAAAAGTAGTAAAACCTGCCTGCCTGTGATTTTTCCCTCTTCCAGCACTTCCTTGCCCTCCTCCTGTTTCACTCGTGACTCTGTTCCTTTTCGGCACCCGGTTTTTCAGGCATCAGGTCAAATTTTTGTCTGACCGGATTTTTCCGTCCGATCAACCGGGGCCGCCGGAACATGGCCCACAAGGGGACGCGCACCAGTACGTCCTTCTGGTCACTGATGGAAAGCGGGGCCAGAGGAAACAGGTAGGGAATCCCGAAAGACCGGAGTGCACACAGGTGTACCAGAAGTCCCCCGATCCCCAGCAAAAAGCCGAACTGCCCCAGGAATGCCGCCAGAATCACCAGCATGAGTCTGATGGTGGCGGCAGAGTCGCTTTGGGAGGGAACTACGAATCCGGCAATGGCAGTTAGGGCGATGACGATAACCATAGGAGCGCCGATGATGCCTGCCCCCACCGCTGACTCCCCGATGACAAGGGCCCCGACAATGCTTACCGCCTGGCCCACCGGGCGGGGCAACCGTACCCCGGCTTCCCGAAGGATTTCATAGATGGCCCCCATCCCCAATGCCTCCAGAATCGCCGGAAAGGGAGTCCCTTCCCGGGCGGCAGCCATCGTCAACAGAAGAGGGGTGGGAATCACTTCCTGGTTAAAGGTGGATAAGGCCACGTAAATCGCTGGTGTGGACACAGTGAGAAAGAAAGCCAGGAACCTGATCCACCTGACCAACGTAGCGTAATAAGGACGGGAATAATAGTCCTCGCTGACCTGAAATGATTCGATAAACAGGTAGGGAACCGTCAGGACAAAAGGAGTGCCGTCTACCAGTATCGCCACCCGCCCTTCCAAAAGCTTGGCTGCCACGGGATCCGGCTTTTCACTATTACCCACAGTGGCAAAGGGGGAAAAGGGAGCATCCTCAATGAAGGCCTCGATATAACCTGACTCCAAAATAGCATCGGTATCGATACTCTTTAGCCGCCTCTTTACCTCTTCTACAATCTTGTTGTTGGCTACACCTTTGAGATAAGTAACGGCCACATCGGTGTGGGTCTGTCGGCCGATGCTCAATCTTTCCATCTTCAGATTAGGATTCTTGATCTTACGGCGTAAAAGGGCCGTGTTGGTACTTAGGGTTTCCACGAAACCCTCCCGGGGACCCCGCACCACCGCCTCGGTATCCGGCTCCTCCACCCCCCGGGACTTCCACCCCCGGGCACCGGCCAGCACAGCAACAGGATAGCCGTCTACAAACACGGCAGCCTCCCCCGACAAAACACCTTGCACCACCTGTTCCATTGAGTAAACTTCTTTTAAATGAGCAATGGTCAGGGTGGAATTCTCGATTACTCTTATCATGTCATCCAGGTCAATCCTCTGTCCGGGCGGACTGAAGCGTGAGTCGACCATCAATGGCTTCAGGAGATTTTGCTGGAGCAGGGACATGTCAACTAAGCCGTCCACAAACACCACAAAGGCCTTGACCTGCTGATCAAGCCCTATGCTGAACTCCCGGATGACAATGTCGGAGCAATCGCTGAACACTTGCCTGATCTGCTGCCTGTTAGCCGCCAGGCGGGAAGAAAAGGGCTGCCCATCCGCGGGCAACAGGCTGCTCTTTCCGCTTAGATGCTCTTTAGCCCTGTGCAGGCGTAGTTTGATCTGGCGGAAAAACTTGTTAAACACGCTTAACCCCTACTGTCCATAAATTTATTCATACAGATTATTTCCATTCATAGCAATATTTATCAGGGACTTTGCTATTTTTTTCAACATCCTATTTTTGCGCAAAATGTACGCAAATAGTTTATCTAACAAAAATAGGCATGGCACTTGTCATAGGCTCACCTGGTCGTTTTGGAGCTTGGTGCACTTAAAAAAAAGAAAAACCCCCGGAAACAATCCGAGGGTAAACGTGGCCCGCCCCTTCTTCCCTTTCCATTCTTACGAGGTGATCTGACGGGTTCGGGTGGAAAGAGTACTTCAGACTTTGGTTGCAGGTCGGCACTTTCGTCCTGCGTCCCAGGCTGATGGTTTTGATACTGCAACAACTACTTATTTCTGGGTAAAAGATGCAAAACTGATGCTAAAAATCGTTCCCTTTCCTAACTGGCTTGCCACATCTATTTTACCTCCTTGCAACTGAACCAGCTTTTTCACAATCACCAGTCCGAGGCCGCTCCCCTGTTCCTGCACATAATTGCTGCGCTGGTTCTTCACCCGGTAAAACCTGTCCCAAATGTGGGGCAGTTCGTCGGGCGGTATGCCAATACCATTGTCCGCAATGGTCAGTACCACTTCTCCTTGCCGGGATTCCATGTCAACCCTGATGGTGCCGTTCTCCGTGGCCCTGATCGCATTCTTGAGCAAATTCCTGATAATCTGTTCCATCCGGTCCACGTCCCCGATCACAGTAGCATCCTCTGTTTTTTTCTCCAACAGGATCGAGGTATTCTTGCTATTGGCCAAACCCTCCATGGATATGACCACCCCCTGGGCCAGAACGATCAAATCTAACGGGAGTTTTTCCACGGTGATATTACCGCTTTCCAGACGGCTTAAAGCCAAGATGTCGTCTACCAGCCTGGTGATATGAATGGTCTGGGTATGTATCGTATCTAAATACTTTCCCAGTAAAGCCCCGTCTTGCACCATCCCGTCACGAATAGCCTCAACAAAGCCCTGAACAGCGGTTAAAGGAGTGCGTAACTCATGAGATATCTCGGAAAATAGCTGGGCTCTTTCATCTTGCGCCATCCGGTTTTCTTCTTGTATTTGCTGCACTGTCATCGTTAATTTATTGAGTTGACCGGTCAAGGCTTTGATTTCATCCAGGGGCTGATCTTCTATGTTCACGACGTACTTCCCGCTGCTGATTTCGGCCACGGTGGTAGCCAAACGAGAAATCGGCCGGGAAATATACATGGCCAGATAAACGGAAATGACAATAATCATCACCAGTATCACCATTCCCCCAATAACCAGGTACAAACGCATTTTGTTTAAAGCAAGATCCAGATTGGATGTGGTCGTTTCCAGCAGGATGCCGTCTTTGATGACGTCCTTATTGTTACCCATGGGGACAACGGCAATCAGGGTAGGCTGGCCTGTCTCCTGATCTACGGACCCGGTAATGGCAATTTCGCCTTTGTTGAGTATTTCCACGAATTTTTCCTCTACCTTACTACCGGGCACAATCTCCTGCTCCACGGAAGTTCCCATAATGTTTCCTGCTCTGTCAAAAACCATAATTCTGGCGTCAAAAATATCCGCCAAAAATTTCAATAAGTCTTGTTTACCTTGGGCCTGATCGCTTGTCTGACTGGCAGGCACAGTCCCCCATTCCTGGTCTGTCTGATGGAGCAAAGCAAAGTTTACCCGCTTGGCCTTGCGTAATAACTCCTGTTGGGCTTGATCATAGGTTACCTCTTTCACGACAAAGCTGGAAAACATCATCAGAACAATCAGACCAAAAACAAAGGCTGTCACATTGGTAAACAATATCCTGGTGTAAATATTTTTATTGAATTGCTCCTGAAGCAAGCGCTTGATGATGAGACAGAATCCACGCAGGGCTTGGATGATCAACCGCAATCTTTTCCGGATCTGCCGTAAATAGGTATTCAGCACGTGGTCTATCCCCCTTTGACAGGAGGTGTAAACTGGTATCCCACACCCCAAACAGTTGTCAAGTATTCTTGAGGCAAGCTTGTCAGCTTGGTCCTCAGCCTGCGAATGTGGACATCCACCGTACGCTGGTCGCCGAAGTAATCATACCCCCAAACAGCCGCCAATAGCTCCTCTCTGGTAAAAACCCGTCGAGGGTTCTGGGCCAGGTGATAAAGTAAATCGAATTCTCTGGGAGTAACTTCTGTCTCCGCACCGTCAACTAAAACCCTCCTGGTATCGGCTTGAATCTCTAACCCCGGGTATTTCAATTTCCAGCACGTCACCGGATCAACCGTTTGGGTACGGCGCAGCACCGCTTTGATTCTGGCTACCAGTTCTCGGGGGCTGAAAGGTTTGGAAACATAGTCATCGGCTCCCATTTCCAGTCCCAGAACCCGGTCCGCTTCCTCTCCCTTGGCTGTAAGCATGATGATGGGGATCATGCGTACCGTCCTTAAATTGCGACACAGAGTAAGTCCATCCTTCCCCGGAAGCATGATGTCCATGATTACCACATCAGGATTCTCCCGGTCGAATGCGGGCAAAACCAGATCCCCATGGTTTACCCCGATCACTTCAAAACCTTCTCTTTCGCCGTACAACTTGACTAATTCCAATACGTTTTGATCGTCATCGACTACTAAAACTTTTCCCAAATACGGCATTATTTCCCTCCCTAAGCGATCTTCCTCCCCCCATAGATAGACGCCCAAGAAAGTCAAAAAGTTCCCCTGCCCATCCAACACTCTATTCCATGCGCTTATACCGGCTTTCCCTCCAAAAGACACATAAACCCCGGCCAGAAATTAGCACGGGGTAAAGGGCAATAATCCGGTTCCTTCAATAAAGAGTGAGCCTTCTATACTTACCACTTGATTCTTTTTCTCTTTTGCTTTATACAATGCTTGGTCAGTCAAGGCGATCAGCCTATCCACGTCCATGTTATCACCAGCACAGGAGGCAATACCTATGCACACAGTAATTTTATAACACGAAGTGCAGTTTTCCACCAGATTTCTAATTCTTTCGGCACAGATTTTTGCTCCTTCAATATTGGTCTCGGGTAGAATGATGGCGAATTCTTCCCCTCCCCAACGTGCCACCGTGTCCATTGCCCTGGTATGGGTTTTTAAAATGTTTGATAATTCGATCAAAACCCGATCACCTTCTAAGTGTCCATAGGTGTCATTAATTTTTTTAAAATTGTCTAAGTCTAAGATGGCCAGGGATAAAGGGCGCTTTGTCCTTTTATAGCGCTCTATTTCATCAGCAAGCTTTTGATCAAAGTATCGCCTGTTTCGCAATCCTGTCAACGGATCGCTGTTTGTATGCTGATACAGCTTTTTCATTAACTTTCCTACTATTACGCCTGTTGATGCTTGAGCAAATAGAATACCCCACCATAATAGCAAATGAATATTACTTGGTGCGTATCTTTCTACAAAAAAACCGCAAATACAGAAAATGAACCCACTTACTGCTAGAATGATGGGAGCAAGCTTGTAAAAAAACTCTTTCATTTACAGCAACCTCCATGTTTTACTAAAATTTCAAAGAGCTTTTTAGTCTTAGCAAGGTAATTATACTGTCAAAATGTTGCCCCACTTTTACAAAATCTTGAAATTATTTTACGAAATTGTTAAAGAATGTTACAAAAACCCTCTTCATTGCCCTGCTTGGTAAGCAGGTATTTGACAAAAGGGAACTATCTTTTTATAATGATAATGGATATTTTTGCGTATCATAAAAAAAGTAGGTGATAGTGATGATTACTGTAGTAATTGTGATCATAATGATGATACTGATCATGATGATCATAAGGAAAGGTCTAAGTGTTAAACGATTTATTGCTTTTTGCGGCCTGATCATATTGATGTTTAACGAGTCCATGGCAGGAGCTTTTTATGACACTTATCACAATTTCAAGGAATTAAGTTTAAATCAACTAAAAGATGTGGACTATAAAGTGGAAACGAATGTGACAGATTCTCCTGTGATCGTGATCGCAATTCATGGAGGGAATATAGAAAAAGGTACTACCGAATTAGCTTATGCCTTATCTTCCCAAAATAATTACAATTATTATTCCTACATAGGTTTAAAATCCAAAGATAATTTAACATTGCATGTAGCTTCGGACAAATTCGATGAACCTACTGCGTTGGAAATGGTTTCCAAAGCTGCAACCACATTATCCATTCATGGTTGTGCCGGCTCAGAAGAATTCACCTATATCGGAGGCTTGGACACCGAATTGGCCGATAAAATAAAAGAATCTCTCACGAATTATGCTTTTACTGTGTTAGATGCTCCGGATAATCTGGCCGGTAGGTTGCCAAACAACATCGCCAATAAAAATATGAACGGCCGGGGAATCCAGATCGAAATCTCGGCGGGCTTAAGAGAAAAGCTCTTATCCGATGATAATGAACGATTGAAAAGCTATCTTTTCGCAATAAGCGAGGCAGTCAATAGTATCCAATAGAAGTTCTCAAAATAAAAGGCAGACAAGCTACTCATGGTAGCTTGTCTGCCTTTTATACAAAAAACAGCTTAGGGGGTTACTCTTCTTCTGTATCTTCAACTAATTCCTCGGGAGTTTTTGCGCCTTTCTTTAATATTTGGTCTACTTTCTTTTCAAAGCTAGGCTTTAATGGGTTAAGCCTACTGAAAAACCCTTGATTCGGTTTGTCAAATTTTTTCAAGACGGTAACTATTCTTGGCCAGTCTTTGCTTAGCGCATTATTGATGGCGCCTGAATAATCCTTTAAAACTAAGGGATAGCTTACGAGCGTATCTCTCAAACCTTTGGAAACAGCGATCTGAACGCCGCCAAGCTGAATACTGCCATTAAACAATTCATTTTTATTCACTATATTGCTGTCCATAATCCCGGCAATGCGATCGGGAATGCTTAAAGTTTGTACGTTATATCCTTTGCTAATAAGATGTAATTTGATCAATTCTGCCAGTATCTTATTCTGACCGCCAATATAGGTAACTTCGCCATCGCCGGCCGCTCCAATAATAGAAACAGTGTAATCTGAATCTTGAACCAAATCGACAGCTTTTGGCTCGTCAAAATTGATAGCTCGCATAAAAAGGCTCCCATTATCAGTCGGTTTAAGTCCTTCAAATAAATAGGTGTTATATTTACCGTACCCGTTCAATGCCTCAGCTAATTCTGAAGTGCCTCTTTCAATACCGCCTCCGTGGATAGCTAAAATTGTTGTATCTTTTCCCTTATCATTAGTTGTAATTTGATAGTCTGAAGGGTCTTCAGCTGCAGCTAGTTCAGCAAAACTCGTATAGCCTGTTGTCAGAGCATATGTGCTGATGCCAATACCAAATGTAAGCAATACCACAAAAGCCAGCACTTTGATCATTTCTTTTTTCATTTATTTTGCTCCTTTCTTAAATCATCCTCTAAAACAAATAATCCACAGCAATAATCACCAGAGTTACTCCCATTAAGGCAAGTGTTTGATAGCTCGTATTTCTCTTGCTGACCTTAATCATATACAGGCATTTTTCTTTCAATGTTAAAGCATTAAAAACCGCAAAGGCTTCATGATGACTCTTTGTTCTGACGACTTTCGATGTGTTTACACATTGTTTGTTTCGTATCAGCCCGTATAGAGTATTCATCTTGCACCTCCTTTCTTATATTTTGACATTTAATAGTATCGAGCACCCGTACGTTACTGCAATCAACAATCCAGTGCTTAAAAATGTGGTTGCTAAACCCTGACGCTGAATTGTGTTCGCTAATAATCCAGGTACAACAATACCAACTGCAGCCAAACCGGAGATATTGCCATAATCAACTGGCAAGATGGTATGGATCAGAAACTGCAACACGACCGCTACTATGATCATGGCTGCAAATTTTCTTTTGCCGTAAAGAATGGTAACTTTACTCACGCCGAAATAAACGATGATATACGTCAAAATGCTGATAAATAGTGTCAGGAATATCGCCTGGGGCAGTTTGATCAGTAAAGTTAAATATCCGGGTACCACCAGACCGGCAGGCAATACTCCTGTAATTTCAGTAAACAACAAGCTGAAAATCACGCCCAAAATGATCACGATGTCTACATTCGTAAGGATCACCTGTCTAACCCCCTTCCGGAATTTTTTGTTTCAAATGAAGTTTCTAAAGCAATTGGGGTATCTGCTCCGTTTCTAGCTGAAATTTTTCGTGAATGATCAGTTCCACTAATTCTTCCCCCCCGCCATGAATGTTTCCCACGCCAAAAATGATTCTGTTCATGAAATAATTTTTAATGACTTGATAAACCTCATGGGGAGACATACCTTCCGCATTGATGTATTTCTGGGGGAATATTTTTTTCGTATTGACTCCTTCCGTGATTGGTTTCACGGTCTCACCCATGGCCACAAGAATATCAATATGCATATTGGGCAAGACCTCTTCGGCAAACTGTAATGTCCGGTCCACGCGATCAGGTCGGCAATTTACAATGACCATGGGGTTTTCTGTGGGATATCCGATCGCTGTGATATGCTCCCAAATCATGCGGGTGGAATTGGGATCATTGGCGGCAAAGCCATTGACAAAATATGTGGGACTTTTCTCGTCTAAGGGATAAATCATTAAGGCACCCGGGTCAGGATTGGCATTTAACATTCCCCGCAACGCCGTATCTTTGTCAATGTTTAATGCTTTGGCCGCAGCCAGCGCAATCGCAATATTCTCCGGAAAGACGATATATTTGAATTTTTCCAAATAACCGGCTGGAATTTCTTTTTCATTGGCAATCAGGATCTGGCTGTTTCTTTTCTTTGCCTCTTGCGTAAAATAATCATTATAACCGCTATCCGCCACAACCAGGGTTCCGTTCCTGGGAATCGTGGCTGTAAAGGACTCGGCAATAAAGTCCAAGGTCGGGCCGCACAAATCCATATGATCTTCACGGACATTCACAATTACACCGATATTTGCTTTCACAAGCTTCTCCTGAAACGTAATCTGGTAATCAGGATTTACAGCCATGCACTCCGTGACAAATGCAGATGCCCCAAGCTTGGCCACTTTTTTAATCACAGTTTTTTGCTCAATAATATTGGGACCTAGGGGGCCGCGTTTGATTGGTTCTTCTTCTTCCTGATTCCAATAAATAATTCTCGCGCTGGTTCCTGTCGTTTTCCCGACAACCTTCACGCCGGCTTCCTTTAAAATAGCGGTAATCAGTCTGGTGGCAGTGGATTTCCCCCTGGTACCGTTTACATTAATTCTAAGCTCGATCAGGTTTAAGTTTTTATTATGTTTTATTTGTTCATAAACGCCTAAAATAAAAACAAAGATAATCAGTACGATAACAAATTGCAAATTCACCCTATCCTTTCTTTAAACAATATCGATTAGATTCATTCTTGCGCTTTGCACCCTGACCTTTCAGTCAGTCTGCCAAATGTTACAATTATAAAGAAAGTTGTCCACTGCTGTATCAACATAGTATCGATAATAAGGAATTTGCGATTTTATCTCCCAGAAACCCGGCCTTCCCTGATTTGTCGAATAAGCAAGAATTTAACTAGATCCGTCCAGACCCTGTCAAAGTAAAGCGCCTCCTTTTTTTGTTAATTGTACTGAAGGAATATGAACCAATGTTTACCAAAAATTAAACATGTTTTACAGAAATATGAAAATTTGCGAACAATCAGCCAGCCATGAAAGGCAAAAAAAGATCCACTGATGCTTTTGTGCACCAGTGAACCTATTATCCAGATCATTTTTCTAATTTTTCCCGACCTTGGAGAACGGTATCTACTTATGGGCTTGCCGATGAACATTCTTTACAACAACAACTAAGCAATAAATTTTCGCCAAGATTTTCCTTCCTTTACTTAGTCCTTAAGCTGGGCCAACAGTTTTTTACAAAGATCAACGCCTTCGGAAGCGTTTCTGCTAAATGCATCTGCTCCTACCAGCTTCATGACATTTTCGTCAATGGGCGCCCCACCGATAATTACCTTTACCTTTGCTCTGAGACCTTCTTCCACCACATTCTCCACCGTTGACTTCATAGAACCGAAAATAGTGGTCAACAAACCGCTCATCGCCAAGATCTGGGCACCCTCATTTTTCAAAGTTTCCAAGAATCTCTCGGCAGGAACATCTACGCCTAAGTCAATTACTTCAAAACCATTGGCCTCAGCAATTGTTTTAAAAATGTTCTTGCCGATATCATGCAAGTCCCCTTTTACCGTCCCCAAAACAATTTTACCTATTTTTTGAGATTTACGCCCTTCCAGCTTAGGAGTAACTACCAGCATTACTTTTTTAAATAAATCCGCCGCAATTAACAATTCCGGTAAAAAATATACTTGGTCCCGAAACTTCTCTCCAATTATCTCCATACCCGTTTGGCAAGAGTTAATAATTTCCATGGGATCACCATGATTGTCTAGGCTGTCCTGAACATATTGAACAAGTTCTTTTTCTTTTAATTCTACAAGTAATTTAGTGATTTCATCCATTCTCCATCGCTCCTTTTGTTTTTAAACATATTTTTAAAAACAATTTCTCATCCTTACCGGTAAACCCCATATTCTTTGGTGAAGTCAAAGAGCGCTTTTAAATTTTCATACTTGGCCTCATCTACAAATGCAGAGGTATCCATGATAAATCCCCCGTCTTTACCGCAAACATCAATCAACTTTTTACAATAATCTTTGATTTCTTGGGGTGTACCTGCATAAAGCAAGGAATTGGGTACATTTCCGGCAATACAGGCAATGTCTCCTAAGATTTCTTTAGCTCGGAACATATCAACATTTTCAAAGTGGTATAAAACCTTTCCTCTGGGTACTTCCCGTAAAAATTCCAAACGGCTGTTCATACTTCCTTCTCCATAGACCACCGGGATCAGTTCTGCATCAATTAAACCATGAATTAATGCTTTTAGACCGGGCCAATAAAAGGTCCGGTATTGTTCATGGGACATAAATTCATCCACACCTTTATGTAAAGGGATCCACACAAAAGGATTCCCGGACGCTTTTGCCCCGCCTACGCCCATTTCAATAGCCACAGGGGTCATCACTTCGATCGCTTTCAATAATTTATCCGGGTTGCGCCGAATATCCATTAAAACAGGAGCAGTCCCCCTCATGGTATCACCTATTAAATCAAAGGGAGCAAAAGTAAATGCGCCCCAGGCAATGGGAAAGCCTTTATCTTTGAGCTTTTCCTGATAGCGAACAATGAAACCAAGCCAGGCAGCCAATTCTTCTGCCCCTTTCATGAGAGCGTGGAGGGAATTTTGCACTTCCGGTAAAGCAAAGGGATAAAAAGAATTGAACCACCCGAGCCAGAGAGAATTTCGGATACCCGATAAATAGCTTAAACCGGAAAGGGAGCCAAAAGATCGGGGAAGCCATTTTGACAGCATGAATCTTGTCGGATCCTGGATCAGTTCATCATACTCCTCCGCTTCCATATATTCGCCTTCCACAAACTGATACATTCTATTGCTCTCTACCCCGTGTCCCGGCCATCTTAACCATTTTAAATCAAGCATTTCCATGGTTTTGGCCGGAAACATTAAAACAGGATCCCATGCTAAATCCGGCTCAAAATTTTCAAAGAACTTGTCATATGCCATTTCAGCTTTGCTGAAATCATTCATGGCCTCTTCGATGGTTACTCCGGAATAATACATGGGATAAGCTTCAATGCATGGGACAAGGGGTACTCTGTCAGGAATTTTTAACGCAATGGCATCTTTTACTCTTTTTAACCGTTCCTCATAAAGCTGTGCCGGGGTTTTACTCATTTTCATACACCTCCATTAAAAATTGTCCGCAACCGATTAATTGGGAAAAACGACAGAATTCCTTCTTCACCTCCTTTGATCAATTGTCAGGATGTCTTAACATGTACCTGGATTTAATTACTATGTTTTGGGAAAATTATCACACAAAACATAGTATTACAACCACAAATAGAGGCTAGACATTATTCTTTTATAAGCAAAAGATCCTTCTTAATTCTTCAATATCTGTCAGGATGTCATGACATGTTCTCGAATAAAATAACTATCTTTTAGGTGAATGTCCGATCCTAAAAACATAGATGTAAACACTTCCCTCATTGTTCATCCTTTTTCGGCACAAGCATCTCAAAAATTTCTTTTGCTTTGGTTCCATTATTGGCAAAATAGTCCGCCCCCACCAGATTCTTGATGGTGTCGTTTACGGGATATCCGCCGATGACGACGGTAACCTCCTGTCGTAAACCTGTTTCCTCCAGAATTCTTATCACTTGGGAAATTGATTCAAAACAACTGGTTAACAGAACGGACAGTGCTAAAATTCTTGATCCGGTTTTCCTGATCGATGCAATAAAGGCCTCCGCGGGAACGTCAACCCCTAGATCATAGACACAGAAGCCGCTGGAACGCAATAAATAAACCACCAGATTTTTCCCTAAATCATGGATATCCCCTTTTACCGTACCAAAGACAATACTTTTTTTCTGTTCGGATTTATTTGCCAAACTTTCGTTTTCTAAGAAATCAAGGCCGGTAATTTTCATCACGCCTTTAATAATGCGCTCAGACATCACTAAATCTGCTAAAAAGTAATGGCCTTCACTATATTTCTTGCCGATGATTTCCACACCGGTCCTGCACTGCTCCACTATTTCAAATGGGCTTTCGCCGGAACTAATTTTTTGCTGCACTATTTCCAAGACTTTTTTTTCATCCAGATTCACAATCGCATCTATAAAATCAATCTTCATATAGTATTGGCTCCACCTTTTATAATTTTTTGTCTTTCTTATGCCAACCACTAAAATTTGTCAGTTTATAACGATCCCCGCGAAAGATTGATTTTCCCCAGCCAATTGGTCTTTCATCAATATCAAAAACGATTTGTTCCACCAAAAATACCGGACTGTTTAGTTCAACATTCAGAAGTTTAGCTTCTTCCTGATTGACCGCGGATACCTTTAATACTTTCTCTGACATGGCGGGAAACAGACTGCTCTGCGAAGAAACCAAATTCGAAAGAGAGTATCCTTCCAACTCCGATTCCAAGATCGGCTTATTCTTGGTATAAATAAAATATTTTTCTTCAAAGACCAATGGTTCATCATCAGCAAAATGAACTACCTTTAAGAATAAGCAATCCGTATCCAAGGGAATGCCTATTTTTTTTTCCAGCATGGCGTCCGACTTAATAATTTCTACCCGAATCAACTTGGAAGAAAGCTTCATTCCCCTTTGCTTTATTTCTTTTCGGAAATCATCCAATTCAAAGGAAATATCATCCAGTTGGGGTACGGAAACAAAGGTACCTTTTCCTTTCAGGGTATAAACAAAGCCATCTTTCGTCAATTCAGCAATTGCTTGTCGTACAGTCGGTCTACTAATCCCATAGATCTTGGCAATTTCGTATTCCGGCGGCAAGCTTTGATTGGGTTGTAAAGTTCCCGAAGTGATTTGATCTTTAAAGATTTTTGCCAATTGATAATACAATGGAATAACAGAAGACTTATCAATGGTAAATGATCCTGTGCTCAAAATTTCCTCCTGAGTAATGGTCTTTCTCAAATTTCATACTTTCTATTGGGACATTATTTTTATAATATTAGACATTTCTGATTATTATACTATTTTTACAGATTAAAATTCTATGTATTTCTTTTAATTCCTGCTCTTAAATAATAAAAAAAGGATGCGTCAGGGAACGGCCTGCCGTCCCCTGACGCAAAATCTTTGCGGCAAGGATATTCACATCTTCAATATATCAGGCATATTATGCATTATGAGCTATCATATGATCAGATGAAAGGAGAGGATCATAATAGCTACAACGATCCATTTACAAGCCACCAATACTTCATTCGTCGAATCATTTCAGCCTGACCTCAATTATGGAAGTTCCTCTGTGCTGTTGGTAGGAAAACTGATAAACGGGGTCCTGTACCGCTCCCTATTAAAATTCGATCTTACTTCCATCCCGTCCGAGGCCTCCATTCTAACGGCCGAATTAACACTCAATATGAATTTTGATTTTAGCGACGCAGGCAAGATCACCCCCATTACCCCTTATGCAGTGGCAGACAGTTGGGACAACACCAAAGTGAACTGGGGCAACCAGCCGGACATCAATAAGGACATCGCTGGCACGACCACCAATGTTACCAAGACCGGGCTCTACTCCTGGAATGTTTTAAACCTGGTAAAAGCATGGCACACCGAAAGCTTGGCCAATAACGGATTAGAGCTGAAAACAAAGGAAAATACCTCCACGGAAGCGAAAAGTTTTCTAAGCGGCAATACCCCTTTACAGAAGCCCGTTCTGACCATTGAGTATGATACCGACCCTCACCCTGAAGATGAAACCAGTGCCAAGCAGGATGAAGCATCAGAGGATGATGAAGTATCCGAGCAGGAAGAAGTATCCGGGCATGAAGATATAACGACCGGAGATGCTGTTCAGTACACGATGGCCATAAATACCTTCAGAAAGGCCACGGTAAGCTTTACGATCAATAATACCAGTACCAACAGTGCCAGTATAGGAATTCAGCATAGTAAGGATGACGCCACCTATACCGAGGAGTTTCGCATCGCATCATTACCAAAAACCGTAAGGACAGTGCACAGCGATATTGATTCAAAATTTAAACGGATCTCCTACCAGTCTGTAATTCCAGGCCGACCTGCCACATTGTCCATTGATTATACGGCCAAAACATAAGATCAAAACATAAGACAATATTATTTTTAACGGAGCCGCCTCCAAAGACAATCTTTGGGACGGTTCCGTTCCGTTTTAGCCGATCAGTCATAAAACCTCCCACCATTAAGCCCTGCCTGCCCCCCCTTTATTTATTACGGACCTTCTTTAGCAGCCTAAGCCTGTTCCAATAGGCTAAAAATCAAATTAAAAACAAGCAATCCTAAAACAACCAGAAAAACCGGCTTGATAATCTTGCTGCCTCTTTTCAGGGCAAGGCCGGAACCGATAAAATTTCCTGCAATCCCGCAAAAAGCGGCAGGAATAGCCAGGGCAAAATAAACCTGCCCGTGGGTCAGGAACAGCACCAGAGCACCCACATTAGAGGCAAGATTCACCAGTTTGGCATTACCGGAAGCGGTAACCAGATCAAGATGCAGCAAAAAGGTATAACTGAAAATGAGGAAGGTCCCGGTTCCCGGACCAATAAAACCGTCATAAAAGCCGATCCCTAGACCGGTGACGATAGACAGGGCAATAACCCGCCGGTTCTTTAAGCTGTCCACTTCATTCTCTGTGCCGAAATTTTTTTTACAGGTAACAAAGGCCCCCACAAGGGGAATTAAGATAACCAGAATGATTTTAAATATATAATCGTCTACATATAAAACAGTTTTGGCGCCTGCCATGGAACCGGCTAAAGCACAGACGATGGAAATAGCCGCCGTCTTGACGTGTACTCTCTTATTTCTCCAAAACCTGATGGAAGATACAATTGTCCCTAAGGCCGAGGAGAACTTATTACACCCTAAGGCCATATGTACCGGAAGGCCGGATGTAATATAGGCAGGCAAAGATATCAGCCCGCCTCCCCCGGCGATAGAATCAATAAGTCCGGCCAGAAAAACAAAAAAGCATACGGTGACGATGACTTCAATTTCCATTTCTCCCTAATCCCTTTTCTTTCTGCAAATTAGCCTAAATGACGATATGATAAAATTGATACTCTTTTAGTTATACTTTAATGTTTTTTAAATTACAACTGCTATTTCGTTATTTTCGATATTTTTCATTTGATTTGTCCAAAAACTCTTTTACATTTATACCTTTATTTACTCTATTGACAGGATGCTTTCATGCGGTCATAGTAGTATTATATTTGTGAAAAGGGGGCATTTTGATGGCGAATGTAACCGGGTCCACCATCTCAAATTTAAGTCCAGAAGTGGCCAAAATATTTGGTATTCCCTTAGATAAACCAAGCAATGCTTCCGATGAAAAGGACGCGTCTCAAGAAAAAAAATAACGACCTCTAAAAGGCTGTCCGGATGGGACAGCCTTTTTTTTACAAAATGGTTCCAGCACTTACCGCTGTTATTTTTTTTTATTTTGCAAAGCATAATTGATATAACGGATTTTTGGGAGTGAGGGAAATGTCCAACCCATATCGAAAGTATTTCCTGCTTAGCTGTTTTGTGATGGGATTTATCTTGCTGACCGGTTTAATCAATGATCCTGTCAAATCCCTCATCATAAAAAATGAAACATTTCCAGGAAAAAACATTGCTCTGGAGGATGGACAAAGAAGTACCGACTTTGATTGGCTTTTGGGAGTCAAAAAGGCAAAAGTCGCCATTGTGATCGACGACTTTGGTCAGTCAAATACAGAAGGGACGAAAGAAATGTTCTCCCTGAATAGACCCCTAACCGTTGCGATCATGCCGAATGTGGAGTTTTCCATATCTTCCGCCGAAACCGCACATCAATTGGGGCATGAGGTGATCGTTCATTTACCTATGGAACCAAAAAAGGGCCAGGCCAGTTGGCTGGGACCCGGTGCTATTACTTGCCAGATGACTCCTGAAGAGATTAAAAAGAAAGCGTCCGAGGATTTTGCTTCCGTCCCTTTCGCTGTCGGATTCAACAATCATATGGGCTCGTTAATTTGTGCAAAAGAGGACTTAATTCGCCCGGTGCTGGAGGCAGCGAAAGAAAAGCATTTCTTTGTATTGGACAGTAGGACAGGTGAAGATTCTCAAGTTGCTGTGCAAGCCAAATATCTGGGCATCCCTTGTATTGATCGGGATGTTTTTCTTGACAATGTCAAAAGCGTACCCTACATTAAGAACCAACTGAATTTATTAGCGGAAAAAGCCCTGGACAAAAGAAGCGCAGTAGCGATTGGGCATGTGGGACAAGGCGGCCGAAAAACAGCACAAGCACTTCGTGAAATGATCCCTGTTTTAGAAGAAAAGGGGATTGAGTTTGTTTACTTATCAGAATTAATCCAAAAATAAGGGCCGAAGGTGAATGAATGGAAAAAAACGCACAACGGAAGAAAGCAATGCCAAATGGCATTGCTTTCTTCCGTTTAAATCTTGCAAGTGCGGGAAAAACATTAGATTGATGCGGCTAAGCACCTATGGAGTGGTAATGACCACGGTGTAAGTAGACTGATCAAACTGAACGTTTCCTCCTAGGGATTCTCCGGCAAAACGCAGGGGAATCATAGTCCTCCCCTTCACGGAAACCGGCGGGGCCTCCAGGGAAATACTCTGGTTGTTCCGGTAGCCGGTAGATTGCCCGATCACCAGCACCACGGTATTTTCATTAAGCTTTGCCGTCACCTTTTTTTCCGCCGGTTGATAGTCAATGGTAGCTTTCATCGATTCAAAAAGGGCCCGGAAAGGAATCATGGTTCGTTCGTTTGTGATATAGGGGAAGGCATCGGTAAAAGTAATATAAGTGCCGTTAATCCGCACCAGGGGGCGGTCCGCAGTCCCTATCATCGGTTTCGTTTCCGTGGTGAAAGACCAGCTGGTTGCTTTAACGCTTGCTTCGTTCGTACTTTTAACTTCCTGAGTAACATAGACAATGTAATTGGTGCCGTATTCCAGAGGAGCGTCCGGAACCAAAGTTACGCTGTTGGCAGAGGAATTATAGTTAACCTTGGCGGGAATCGTTACATCACCGGTACTTTTCTTTAAATAAATATTGGTATTGTTGACGGTATCGGCTTTAAGCGCACCGGAGAAAGAGCAGCCAATAACGCTGTCAAGCTTGACGCCGGCGGCATTGGACGCTGGCTGGATATTATTGGCAGTAATGGTTTCATTCTTAGTTTTAAACTTCCAGTTGGTGGCTGTAAAACTCAGGTTGGCTTTGCTCTTGACGCCGGAAGTAACATAAACAGTATACTCTGTATTTATTTCCAGAGGACTGGCGGGAGTGATGGTTACTTTCTTTTCTGAGTCGCCCAGGCTCACTGCGGCTTTAATATCGGTGCCGGCGCCCGCCTTACGAAGATAGAGGGTTGATTCGGTAACGGTAGATTCGTCCAGCCTCATAGAAAACTCCACGGTAATTTTGCTGCCGGAGGAAATATCGGTGCTGTCGGCGGCAGGGCTGCGGCTTACGATGCGCAAAGTGTCGTTGTCGACTGTGGTGAAATTCCATTGCACCGGAGTAATTTCCAGCCTATCACTATCCTCGACGGAGTCTGAAATAAAAACAGTATACTCCGTGACGACTTTCAGGTCCTCGTCAGGTTTAATTGTCACGAGCCTGGTATCCGTGTCATAGTCAACGGAACAGTCTACATCGGCAGAATTGTCTGCCCGGCGCAGGTATATGTTTTTGTTGTTAACCGAGGACGCATACATCTCCCGGTCAAACTCAAAGGTAATTTTGGCATCCAGAGCAACCCCCTTTGTATTGACGCCGGGACTCCTGTCTGTAACTTTTGCGGTGCCTGAATCTCCTGTTTCAAACAGAAACGAGTAATATTCCACCGGCTTTCCGTCGGAATCCTTGACCTTCTCGGTAACATGCACTTGGTACTCGGTTTCGTAATCTAATTCGGACGAGGGTTTTATGGTCGCTGTTTTCGCGCTTTGGCTGTAGGTAACGGTGGCGGAAATCTTCGAAGTTTCTCCCCTCTCGGTCAGATAGATATTGGAACTGTTGATGGTGGAAGAGCTCATCGACCGGGAAAAGGTAATGGTGGGGCAAATCCCGACCGGGATATTACGCTGGTCGACCTCCGGATTGTGCTTCTTCACTAAGGCAAAAGGCGATGCTTCCGTGGTAAAAGTCCAGATATCGGGCGAAACAGGCAAGCCGCCGGCGTCGTTGACATTTCTTACAATCACCGTGTAAATGGTGGAGTATCCCAGCACACTGTTAGGCGTAATGGTAAGCTCTCCTTTGCCGTCCCCATTGTCGGCGACCTTTGTCAGCCTTGCCGGAACCAGGTTCTGTCCTTGTTTCAAGATAAAAGGCCCGTTGGAAGCGTAGGAGATTTCCTCTGTGCCCAAAGGCTTGTCGATGGTGATCTTAATGACCGAATCAATTGGCACATCTTCCGCGTCGGCCTCGGGACTTCTCCTTTCGATCGCCGGCCTACGCGCAGGATCGGCCGCCGTGGTGAATTCCCAGGACGCCCCGGAAACAGCATTCCCCGCTTTGTCTTTAATCTCGCCGCCTTGCAGGGTTACCTGGTATTTGGTATAATATGCCAGAGCTCCGTTCGGCTTCAGGGTGACGCTTTTGTTGTCGGCGCCCGCAGTCACGGCGCTTGGAACAGCAGCACCGGGAGCTCCGCTTAAGGACAGAGAAAGGCAACCTGAAGTAACGGTAGCAGGGTCAAATGCTTCGTCAAAGGTCACCATGACCGGGGTCGGTTGAGACTCGGATCCGATGCCGACTCCGCTCGCTCCCGGGACGGGAGATCGGTCGGTGATGCGGGGCGCATCAGCGTCATAGACGCCCAGGTTCAGACTGAAGGAATAGGTGTCGGCAAGCGTCTCCACATCCCCTGTTTTGCCGAAAAGCTGGATCTGGATATTGTAAGACTGGTTAGCGGAAAAAGTATAGGGGGAAAAAGCTACGGAGTCTTCCGCTGCAGTTTTGCCGAAGGCCGAAGTGTCCCCTTTCGGATCGGTAATTGACAACTGGGCCCGGTAGCTGTCATAGCCTGCGCGCTCCAAGCCGGCCTGAATGGAATAGGTAAGGGTCCGCACATAAGGAAAATCCACCATTGCACCCTTGGCGCTCACCGGGGTATCGTTTATTTTTACTGAAGTGATTCGGCAGGTTTCCCCCAGTGCGAGAGACGCCGCGGAAAACAGTCCGGACAGTGAAAAAAGCAGTCCGGACAGCAAGACAGCTGCCCATAATCCCTTGATTCGTCTTTTTCCCATGGTAATTCACACCTTCTTTCCCTAATGAAATCCTTTTCAAAAACTATTCCACAAATCTGTACCCGACTCCCCGCACAGTCTCTATCAAAATTTCTTTGCCCCTGTCCAATCCAATTTTTTGCCGCAAATGCCTGATATGAACATCCACTGTACGGCTGAATCCATGGTAGTCATAGCCCCAAATCTCCTCCAGCAAATGGTTGCGTGAAAAAACCCTTCCCGGGTTTGACGCCAGCAGCATTAACAGATCAAATTCTTTCGTGGTCAAAGTCTGCTTGACATCGTTTACGTAAACGGCATACTTCTGCGGATCAATCATTAAATGCCCGCGCACAATTTTTTGTTCCCGATCCGATTTTTCCTCGAACGCATCATTCTGCGCCCTGAGACGGGCTTTGACCCGGGCGACCAATTCCCTGGGACTGAAGGGTTTGGCAACATAGTCGTCAGCCCCCATTTCCAACCCCAGAACCTTGTCAAATTCCTCGCACCGGGCGCTGATCATCACAATAGGAATCTTTCGGGTTGCCTCGTTTTGACGCAGGTAGCGGCAGACTTCCAATCCGCTCATCCCGGGGAGCATCACATCCAAAATAATCAGGTCCGGTTTTACTTCCTTCACCAGTCTGATCGCTTCTTTTCCGGCCTGACAAGTCACAACGTTGAATCCATCCCGCTCCAGGTTATATTTGATCACTTCTAAAATCTCCGTTTCATCATCAACGACAAGAATTGTCATAGGGCACCCTCCTCCGACAACCCAAAATATTAATGATACTACTAGTATTACTAATATTGTCAATATTACTAGATTACTTTGCCACATAACCGGCTAAAATGCCGCCAATCATCCCTGCCGCCACAAAACCGACCATTCCGCCCAGCATCAGCAGCATAATCGGCTCCAAAGCAGCATTCAATCTCTTGATATAATTCTGTAAAATGGAGTAATGGATGTCCGCGATACGGCGCATGGCAGCATCCATCGTCCCCGTCTCTTCCCCAACCTTGACCATATTGCCGACCATGGGAGGAAAAAGCTCTTTTGCTTTGATCATGGACTCGGACAGGTTTTCCCCTAATAAGACCTTGCCGATAAACCGGTCGATTGCTCTGCGCACTACAGCGTTTTTATTAGTTTCCCGCACTGTGCGCAGGGATTCCACAATGGTCACGCCGCTGCTCATCAGTAAAAACATGGTTTTGGAGAACTGAACAATAATATTATACCTGATCACAATGCCAAATAAGGGAAGAAGCATTTTAGCATAGTCCAGATAATACTTTCCCCAGCGGGTACGGTACAGGATAAAAATCGCACCGACAAAAGAAGCAAGGCCAATCGCTATGGATTTTATGTGGGTTTGCGTATAATTGGTAATGGTGACCAGCAGTTTGGTGTTCCAGGGCATCTCCCCGCCCATCATTTCAATAAAGGGAATGATCTTGGGGATCACCCCCAGAACCATAAATCCCACCACGCCCAGCGTCGCCGTAAGCACAATGGCCGGGTAAATCAAAGCGGTAATGACTGCCGCCTTCAGGGTACCCTGTTCTTCTAAAAATTCCGTCACCTGTACAATGGACGTATCCAGCATACCGCTGACCTCTCCTATGCGCACCGTACTGCGTACCGTCAGGGGAAAAATTTTGGGATGCTTATCCATGGCCTCGCTCAGGGATTGCCCGCCTTCTACGGTGGTCTTGATGTCATTGAGCGTAAGTTTAAGTCGTTTGTTTTTGGCTTGCTCCGCCAATATGGCTAAACTGGGTACAATGGGTACGCCGGATTCCACCAGAGCAGCTAATTGTTTGAGCAAGATAATCAATTCCGATGTTTTTACGCTTCCCAACCGGGCCAGAAACCGGTTGACAGCCTGCAAAAAATCGTTCATTCCGGATCACCTACCGTTCTGTAGTCGCGCTAATCACCTCTTCCGCGGAGGTAAGCCCTTGCCGGAGCTTCAGGATTCCGTCCTCCCGCAGCGTCCGCATCTGATTGCTGATGGCATATTCCCTTAGGGAGTCCGGATCCGCTCCTTTGCCCACCAGTCTCTTGAACTCGGTATCCGCAACCAGCAGCTCATAAAGAGCAAGCCTGCCCCGGTATTTCGTGCTCCGGCACTTGGCGCAGCCGCTGCCGGTATAAAACACTTCCTTTTGCTCCGGATTGAGCCCGAGAATTTTCAGCTCGTCCGGGCCCGGCTCATAAGACCTCTTGCAGTGGGGACAAAGCCGCCGGACCAGCCGCTGGGCCAGCACCCCATGGATGGTGGAATTAACCAAAAAGGGTTCGCAGCCCATATCGATCAAACGGACCACCGCACTAATGGCATCATTGGTGTGCAGAGTCGACAAAACCATGTGCCCGGTCAGAGCAGAATGCAGCGCCAGTCTGGCTGTCTCTCCGTCCCTGATTTCTCCCACCATGATCACATCGGGATCCTGGCGCAAAATGACCTTCAAGGCGGTCTGAAAAGTGAATTTCTGGTCAATCTGGGTCTGCGTAATCCCCTTGATGTGACGCTCGATGGGATCCTCGACGGTCACCAGATTTAAGGTGTCCGTCAGCAAGTGATTCATCGCGGCGTAGAGGGTGGTGGTTTTCCCGCTGCCCGAGGGACCGCAGGTTAAAAATATGCCGTGGGGGTATTCCAAGATCTGGTGCATGGTAGCCAGCTGGTCCGGCTCGAAGCCCAGGTTTTCCAAATGCTGTAGCTTTTCCTGGGTAGCCTGGATGCGCAGGCACGCTTTCTCCCCGTAATAGCTGGGCATGATCGATACCCGGGCGGTCACCGGTATCAAATGATCTTCCTCCTGATACTGATAGTGCAGCCCTCCATCCTGGGGAGCCCGTCTTTCGGCAATATTCATGCCCGACATCACTTTAATGCGGGAAATCACCAAACTGATCATAGACGCCGGGAGCAATTCCATCGTTTTTAAAACGCCGTCAATGCGAAACCGGACTTTTAGGCCGTCCGGCTCCGGCTCCAAGTGAATATCGGAGGCCTCCAATGCGATCGCTTTATTTAGTATTTGCTCCACCACCCGTACCGTGTCAAGACTTCCCTGGATACTCTCGGAGATGGAGCTTTCCCAGGCCGGGGCTGCGCCGGCTTCTTCCCCGTGATAAACATTTTTCAGGGCCTGGGCCAGTTCTTCAGCGGACATCATCGCCACCCGCGGCTGTTTTCCCGTAACACGCCTCAGGTTCTCCCTGATCTGGGGAGAGAGGGGCCCGCCCGCTGCCACGATCAGCTCGTTTCCTTCCAGTCGTACCGGCACCACATTGATCCTCTTCGCCATATTCTCCGGAACCAGCGCTTTTGCCTGGGCATCCCCGTTAAAATCAGCCAGGGAAAGATAATCCAGGCCGTAAAACTCGGCCAGGAGGGGATGCAACCGATCCGGGGGAAGGATGCCCTGCCGCGCCAGCAGCATGGCCAGCTGAGCATCCGCCATGGTTTTTTGATTGTGCCGGATGGTTTTAGCCTGATCCTGGCTTAGGGCTCCCTGCTGGATTAAGAAATCTCCCAATCGTTGTTTTACCATCGATTAGTGGCTCCTTCTGGGCAATTTATGTGTATGTAAAGGAACATGCTTTTGGTTTTTTATTTCCTTTTCCGCACTGGCCAGACGGTCCTCAATCAAAGTAGCGCTTTTCGCTGATTGCAGGGCCGTGTCCCGGTCAATCAAGCCCGCCTGGTAAAGGTTCACCAAACACTGCTCCATCGTCTGCATGCCAAGTTTATTTCCTGTTTCAATCGCCATATAAATATGTTCCTGCTTT
Source organism: Candidatus Formimonas warabiya (assembly GCF_002777255.1). Lineage (GTDB taxonomy): Bacteria > Bacillota > Dehalobacteriia > Dehalobacteriales > Dehalobacteriaceae > Formimonas > Formimonas warabiya. Next base: position 1,758,664 of record NZ_CP017634.1, read on the forward strand.
CCCATCCGGATCAGGTTGCTGATGGCCGGCGTCACCATCATCAATTCAGCGGCCAAAACCCGGCCGGGTTTATCCGCCCGTTTCAGCAGCTGCTGGGAAATTACCGCTTTTAGGGATACGGACAGCTGCTGCCGCACCTGCGCTTGTTCCTCCGGAGGAAAGACGCTGATCATCCGGGTCAGGGAGGAAGTGGCGTCCCGGGAGTGCAGGGTGGAAAACACCAGATGGCCTGTTTCCGCCGCCATAATCGCGGTCCGGATGGTATCCAGGTCCCGCATTTCCCCTACCAGCAGCACGTCCGGGTCGGCCCGCAGGGCGCCCCGCAAAGCGTCCGAGAAGGAAGGCACATCGGAATACACCTCCCTCTGGTTGATCAGGCTTTTTTTTCCATAATGCACATATTCGATAGGGTCTTCAATGGTAATGATATTATGGCTGAAGTTGGTATTGATCAGGTCGATGATGGCGGCCAGGGTGGTTGATTTTCCGCTTCCTGTAGCGCCTGTCACCAGGACCAGGCCCATTTTCAGTTCGGCTAAACTGGCCGCCGCCGGAGGGAGTCCTAAAGTATCCATCCCGGGGATGGTATCGGCCAATTTTCGTACGGCCCCCGAAAGCTGCATCTTCTGGTAATAGATATGGACGCGGTAGCGGCCGATTTCCGGGAAGCCCACGGCGCAATCCACCGACCGGTGCTCCTCCAGAAACTTCTGCTGCCCCGGGGTGAGCAGCTGAAAAAGGAGAAACTTTGTTTCCTCCGCGTTCAAAGGGGGAACTTCCAGGGGCACCAAGCCCCCGTTGGTCCTGAGCACAGGCGCGATATCGGTGCCGATGTGAATATCCGAAGAATCCTTTTCATTCGCTTCTCTCAACAACGCTTTGATCGACGTGCGTATGTCATCCATCGCTTAGTCTCCTTTATAGGCTTATTTCCAGCGCCATTTCAAATTCATCCTTGTTTGGCTCTGCCGACGCACTGCCGTCGGCTTGCTTCTTCTTATCGGCCTGGGCGGCAGAAACCTGCAGCTGATTGATCTGCACCAGCCAAAAAGCCTCCGACAAATCTTTCATAAATTGAACTATGCCGGCCTGGCTCCCCGTTAACACCAGGCTGTACTTATCCCAGGGGAAATAATTGGATGTGGTCGCAACGGGTTCCGTCTTTTTTTTGCTCGTCTTTGAGGTGGTTTTCTTGGTATCCTCGGCGGCTGCCCCGCCCGCTTCCAGCACCCGTTCCATAAACTCCAGTTTTTTCACGCTTAACTCGTTTTTCACAGCCAATTCGTTGAGCAACGCCATGGCCTTGGTAACTGTGGGCTGCTGGTTGGCTTTTTTGGTTTCCTGAAGATAACTGAGTTCCGACTCCAAGAGCCCTAAGTCCCCAGCCGCTTTTTTCACCCTGGCTTCCACCGGGCCGGGATCAGGCGGCGCACCCAACTGGGCAATTTCCCCCCGGGTGACGGTAATCTGCTGGCGCAGCTGGGCCAGATCCTTTTTGGCCGGATCATAAATAAAGGAAAGATAGACATAAAAACACACCGCCAGCAAAACTGCCCCCAACACGTATACTTCCATTTTTGTCAATTTGCGTCTTTTGATCACTTGCCTGCCTCCTTCAACGGCAAATCGGCCACCAATTCCCTGTTCATGACCAGCCTGATCCGGAACACGTATACCTGGATCACCCGGGTCTTGGGCGCGGTCTCCCCGGTATCGTCCAACCCTGTCTCTTCCCCGATCACATCCGGCTCCTCAGCGAACTCAGAATCTTCTTCCGGCGGAAGATCTTCCGGGACAATTTCCTCCCCTTCTTCCCCCATAATCACGCCCTCTTCTTCCCCAATCGTCATTTCCTCTTCCCCAATAATCAGGCCGGAAAAGTTGTCTTCGTACATCTCTTCTCCCGTAAGATCCTCTCCGCTTCCTTCCGGTTCAATTTTTTCTTTCCGGTCTTCCCGGACAATTTCTTCCACCTTGGCAAATTCCGACCACTCGGGCTGCTGCAAAGCCAGAGCCAGGTCATGCACGGAAGTGCTGCTCAGGCTCTCGCCGGCAATCAGGTATTGGTCGTCAGTATCCAGAAGCTGAATATTGACAAAATTCAGATCCTCCGGAGCGTCATCTTTCATGGCGGCCAGGGTGGTATAAAGCAGGCGGTCGTAATCCGGAATACGGTTTTTCAAAAACAGCAGCTTGGTCTTCACAAAAGTTTGTTTTTCATCTAAATCAGCCATTTCTTTCTCTGCAGTGTCTACCCGGGCAATTGCTGCTTTAATGCTGTCCCGCTCCTGGGTTAAGGTTTTCATTTCTTCCGCGGCGCTTTTAATCTGATATTTAATGAACCAGTAATGACCGCCAAAAAACAGGAAGAAGAAAAGCAATATTCCGGCGGGAATCAGATATATTTTATCGCCGTAGCGTTTCACCAGGGGCTGGGCGTCGCTGATACCGATATTCCGGCTGTTCCAGTTAGGGCACAAGAATTCTCGCAGGGCGGCCCCTACCGCTCCGGAGAATGCGCTCCCGGCCCACTGCTCCCCCTGAGCGGCCAAAGGAATACTGAGGAGATAGGGCTCCAATCCCAACCGTTCCTGAAGAAAGAGGCGCACGCCTTCCTCCCTTCCGCCGGACCCGGTAAGCACAAGCTGGCAGTCCTTCGCGTCCAGAGAATCCAAAAATTCATTGATTTCGGAGCCGGACCCTTCATCAGCCCTGGGATCATCCACGAAAGCGGGCAGGCTCAGGTCCAGCGTACGGTAGTCAGTGATCTTGCCCTTTTCCAGCCAGGCCGCCTTTAAGGCTTCCGGGCCCACGTCCAGGACCAGACGTTTTTTCCCCTTCTCCCCTTTATGCAGGTAAAGGGCCGCTACAGGAAAACAAACCTCGGCAGGGTAAATCCGCTTCAGTTTCAGACCCATATCCTCCGCCGTCTCCTTCACCGCCAGGTAAAAGGACTGGAGACAGCCGGTCACCCAAAAGCTGTCGTAGCCTTCTTCCTCACCCAGACGGCCCTTTTCCCAGCCGTTAAAGGTTTCCTCCGGCGCATAGCCGGTAAAAGCTTCACTCTCCCGGACCAGCGTTCCCTTTTTCTGAAAGAAGCCGCTTTTTTTCAGCACGGCTTTTTCCATGGGAACCTCGGTCAGCATCGCCTGAGGGGTCACCAGCACCAGGCTTTGGGGATAATTGGGGATCTGGGCCGTGATCATGGCCAGCTCATTCACACTGGGTGGTTCGTCTATTTCCGCCAGGCGCTTTATTTCATAGCAGTGGCTGACGCCGTAGCGACCCAAACCTTTCAAGGTCACTACGGCGCTGCGCATCACCTCGCCGTCAATTTCCAGGGCAAGTACAGAAAACATTCCTTCTATCAGCTCCGTTCAGAATGTCATGCTAAGGAAAATCCATGTATGGATGTGCATTTACTTGTTGATGGTAAGGATCACCGGCCGGCTTTCATCCTCTCCCGGTGCCAGCCTTCCTTGACCGTCCAGGTATACCCCGGAAAAAGCCATCCTCTTTCCCCTCGGCGGGTTTTCCGGGTTCTCCGGGTCTAGGGGATACTGCTGCCAGACTTCCGCCAGGCGGTAGCCTGCACATCCGCGTAAAAAAGTCAGGTGATATTGATTATAGAGCTCCGCTTCTGTGGGATTGCTGTATACTTCCCCGACAACGCTGACCGCTTTTATTTCCTCCAGTCCGTTTCCCGGGTGAAACCGTATGGCCATGTTGTCCCCTGCGCTGAGTTCCAGCGGTTCTCCCGTATTATTGACCAGCTTGACAAAAAGAGTCATGGTCTCCCGAACGTCCCAGTCGCTGCGCCGGATTTCCACGCCAGGCAGGTCGTCCCCTGTGTCAAATGCGCCGTCCGGTCCCGCGCTGGTCACAGTCAAAGCCTCGCCCGGATCCTGGTCGGGTATCTCCATGCCCCCGCGAGATACCAGGAATAGAAAGCGGAAAGGAGTTCCCCAGGCGTCCTTCAGCGTCTCCGCCTTTCCCGTACCGGAGGGGGGGGCAACATAAGGCCCCCGCCAGCCGAAACCAATACATCTGGAATCATCCTCGCCAAGCAGCGGATTTTTCCAGGGCTCCAGGGTATACTCCTCCTCCGAGGCGGTGCCGTCCCCATTGTCTATCACTTTCACTCCCGGCTGTCCCGTCCAAAGTCCCCGGGGCTGGCCCCCCAGGTAAACATCATCCCCCAGGGTGAACTTATCCTCTTCATTCTCTTCATCGACTAAATACCAATTGGATTCTCCATTGGATTCCTCTTCGGGTTCCTCTTCAGATTCTTCTTCGGATGCTGCATTGGATTCTTTTTTCCACCGGAAAAGGTCCGGCCAGGCGCCGTGATCCTGAATATATCCCCCGTACAACGGCCGTCCCGCAGCGTCGTAATACGCGTCTTTCCCCAGCAAGGCCTCACGGATCTTTTCCAGCTGCTGCTCTGTTTGATCTACCCTGGCATCGTCCGTCCATTCCCGGGGAGAAATTTTCAAAATCACATTATCCCTGTTATGGTCCAAACTTTCATCGTGCGCAGGCTGGGTGCTTTTCCTGTCCGGTCCTTCGCTGACGATATAGACGGTAACCCCGGCCACCCCCTGCGCGGTATAATTGCCTCCTGCGTTAACATAATAAAACGACAGCGCCCGTCCCCAGGCATCGGCCAGCTTCCCCTCCGTCTGCCGCATTTCATACTCCCGGTTCTCCCTTATTTCACTGTCCAGCACCGGGCCGGGAGTCCAGCGTAACCCCCCCACATTATCGGGAAGCTCATCCTTGGGATCGGAAAGGTATGGACCCCGCCAGCGGTCTCCCAATTCCACCGGCTGCTCGGAATTCTCCTGCTGATCGGGATCAGATGCCTTTTTTGACACTACTTTTTTCCACAGTCCCCGGGGCTGCCCCCGGCCCGCGGCAAAGTACTCGTTTTCCGGCAGCCCAAATTTATTTTCAAAAGCTATTTCAAAAGCCGTACTATTTTCAAAATCCTCCTCATTTAGGCTGACCCATTCCCAGGCTTCAAACACCATATCCCAGACGGAAGTATACAGTTCGGGAAGAGCGCCCATATCACCCGCATAACCTCCCACAATCCGGTACCCGTTGGCATCGAAAGCATCATGGCCAATCATCGCCGTACGAATCTCATCCAGCCGGTTCCGCGTATCTTTGACGCGCTGCATCTCTTCCAGCCTGCCCGCGGCCGGAACTGTCATCAGAAGAAACAGGCTCATCACGCCCAGCACGATAATGATTTCCAATAGAGTAAAACCTTGATTTGACCAATCCCGCACTCTTGTCACGACCGTCTTGCTCCTTTTCTGTAATCTGTTAATAGTTATTTTTCCCAGATAGTATATTTTTTCCAAAACGATATATTCGCCTAATATTAGCAAAATCCTTGTGCAAAAACATTAATTATGATATAATTAATTTTTTTAACATTGTATTAGCATTTCTCTATTATATTTAACAATTGTTGAATTGATTTAACAATCATGAAAAACATTTTCCCCACCCTGGCACGGGGAGCCGGGGTGGGGAAAATAGGAAGGGATTTCTTCCTTCCTATCCGGACGCTTTCCGCCTATTAAACTGGGACACTTCAAGCAGCCTTATTCGTTGGTATCCTCGATATTCCAGTTTCCTGTCAGCTCGGTGGGATACATATGGCCTTCGGGGCTCAGCACCAGGAACTGGTGGGACTGCTGCGCCTCGCCCACATTCACCGTAGTGGCTTCACCGGTATCGATTTCTCTTACATCAAGCGTGGTGGCGGCGACTCCCTCCCGGTCCACGGTAGCTTGCAGCCTGGGCAGTACCAGCATATAGTTGTTGTAAGCATACTGGTTGTTGGCTCCGCTCTCGGGGCTGACGGCGGTATTCTGGAGCTGGCCGCTGGTGACCAGTTCGTTTTCTTTGCCCAATCCGAGCACGATACGATAGGACAAGTCAGGATCGAGAATGTGCTGATCTGTCACCAAACTTGTATCCCAGTTGTCTCCCGTATCGGCGCCAGCGGCGACCATCAGCACGGCGACGCCGTCCGCCACCTCAACTTCTTCCAGATAGCTGCCCTCAGGGGTAAGGCCTTCGCCATTGTAATCCGCGTCCACTTGATTGGTCATGTTCCAGTTGCGTACGCGGGTGATGCCCAGATTTCTCAATTCCGTGACTTCCGTACCGCTCAGGTAGTGAATTTTAAGCGGCACCAGGGACTCGTCGTCATTGCCAAAAACAGAATTAAGCGCCTCTTTGCCGTTTGTGGCGTCTCCGTCGCTTACGCCCGGAACGTTATATTCGCCCTCAGCGGTGCGGATCACGAGGTTGGTCAGGTCGTTGGGCAAGCGGCCGGTCTTCTCGTTAAAGGTGGAGGTGGTGGTGGCAATTCTCTGCATATTGGTATCGTCGGTATTTTTGGTGGCGCCCGCAACTACACCGGCCAGCCGGGGAGCGATCATGGCCACGAGGAAGCCCATAATTGCGATGACGACGATCAGTTCAAGCAACGTAAAACCTTTGGAATCCTTCAGGATTCTTCTGCATTTCTGCATCAGCTTATTCACAAGTCTCACTCTCCTTTTTTCTTAAAAATTAATTACAGACCCGAGGTAACGATAGTGTCAAGGATCGCAGGAATTTTGGCCTTCAGGTTGGGCGTCAGGCCCACATAGTTGTTGTCCGTGGCAAATTTGTCTCCAAAGCCTTCTACAACAGCCCAGGTGACAAAGTCTTTCAGGACGAGCATGCTCTTCTTGTGGTCACTCAACTTCAGCGTGCTCGCTTCGTCCAGCGCAGGACGGGTAACAACAGTGTGTGTGCCGCTTAGATTGGTCCAGTCAGCTTTGGCCTTGCCGGCATTCTTTTCGGCGATAATCCAGGTAAAGGCAACAACCGGATAACCGGCCGGGTTGGTGGTGTCCACCGGATGTTTGTACAGGCTGGTGGCATTGGCACCGGCGGCCATAACCGTGCTGGTGGTGGGGAGAACGTAATTGCCCGCTCTGTTCTTGACCCGGTTGATTTCTACATTGCCCTGCGCATCGTTACCTGTTGTAACGTCACCGCGGGAAACATAACCGATCGCGTTGGTGGTGGCAACCGCCGTTTGCGATCCGGCAACTGTTGTAACCACAGTGCCGCCGCCTGAAACGCCGGTTTTTTTCGGGGCTGTCACGAGGTCCGCACCAGTCAGATCCGCTTGCGCTCCGTGGGTCCAGTTCTTGGGAGCGGCGGAAGCAAGCCAGGAGGTGAAGCAGTAGCTGGTTCCGCTGGCTTCCGCACGATAGACCACATTGATCGCCGCGCCGGGCAGATTTTTCGCCACAGCGGGGTTAATGGCTTTAATTCTGGCGTCGTTCCATTTGGTGATTTTTCCTTTATAGATGTCGGCGACGATGTCCGCCGTCAGGTTCAAGCGGGAGCTCCCGATGCCCTGGATATTGGTGATGATGGCCACGCCGCCCATCGCGGCGGGGATCATGGTATAGTTATTCATTTCAGCGGCGGGCAGGGGGTCGTCGGAGCCGGCCCAGTCGTTTGTTCTGCCCATTACACTGTCGATGCCAGCACCGGAACTAGTTTTTGCGTAGGTAGTTTGACCACCCACAATGTCCTTGGAAATCGCGAGATATTTGGTCACCCACGCATCTGCTTTTCCTTGATAGAGATTGTTGGGGAAGCTAGCGCCGCCGCTCTTAAAAGTGGTCTCCGCACCGGCGGCAATCTCCGGCAGGTCCCTGTCGTGGTCTGCTGTCCCATCCCACACATAGTCTTCTGCAGCCGTCTTATCCGCGATGGTGGCGGAATTCGTCCCCAGGGTTCCGCCCAGCAAACGGATGATATCCTGATAGGGCACATAAAGCGTAGCTGCGCCTTGCACCGTCCTGGTAACCGGCGCGATGCGCAGGGTCACTGTTCTCAGGGTGGGGCTCTCGGTGCCTACTCCGTTAGTGAGGTAAGCGTATTTGGTACCGGCGGACACAAACAGCCTCTGGTCACCGTAGGTAATTTCCATGGTGCCGCCGGTAATACTCTTAGGAGTGTTGTCAGGATTCTTTTCATAGTAAGCGCCTATGGCATCGGCCAAAGCCAAGGCTTTAACCATCACAACCTTGTTCACAGTAATGACATTGAGAGGCTGATCGTTGATATTTACGCTTTTAAGCGCAGCCGCATCGGCAACCGGCACAAAGATCATGAAAACCATTGCAAACAAAAGCATCTGGGCACAAATTTGTTTTAAATTTCTCTTTCGCATCGTTTTTTCTTTCCTCCTTAAAAATTACTTGTTTTTGTGTTCTTGGTTAATTTAAACCCGCCGTTGCATGTCTCCGCAAACCGAACGATGATCTTTTATCTTTCCCCGGCCCTTCACCTGCCCGTCCTCATCAAGAAGCCGCTTGTCCGGGAAGTCTTTCCCCCCTTTCCCATTTAACAAAAAGTAATTACGGTGCACCACCATGATCCCATGAAAGGGTTTCACGGTTTTCGTTCGTATTATAAAACCGGATTATAAAACTGGTTCGCAGTCTGTGTTAAAAATTGTAAAATGACGTGAGCTCTCCTGTTATTTTTTGTGTTTCATCCTGAAAGGGACCCTCATGCCAGTGCGGACAAGCATTATGGGGATTGTTTCGGCCTTCTGATGGGGTTAATTGTAAACTCTCATCACATTTTGTTATTTGTATGTAAAATCTATTTAACAAATAAATCATCCCGCCCAAGATCATGTATAATATATCAGAATGTATTCAGCAATTCTCGCAATAAAGAGCCAGGGCATATCACAAGGGAGGGAGCGGCAATCATATGTCGAGAGTAATGAGCAACCTGGAAAGCATAGAATTACAGAGGAATCAACTGTTGGATAACTTCCATGACACGGATTCTTCTGAAAAAGACGGCGCAGAAAAAAAGACTCCTTTCAAAAAAACAGAGTCTTTTTGGGAAAAGTTATGGAGCAGCAAGCGGGGAAAAGTATTATTTGCCTTCATCATCATCCTGGCAGGCGCCGCCGTTTTAGGCCTTTTTCCCATCATACACGCAAAAATACAGGCCCTGGGCCTGGAGGAAATCAGGAAAGCTTTTATTACGGCGGAAGAATCCGGGCGGAACTATTCACGCGGCCTGGCCGCTTTTCAGGAAAAGAAGTGGAGCGAGGCTATTTCCTCTTTTCAAAGTGTGATTGAAAAGGACGCGCATTACCCCGACGCCCAGGAAAAGCTGCAGCTGGCCCTCCTGTTTAAAGCCTCTGCGGCTAATTATGAAAAGGGAGAAAAAGCTGCGGCCGACAAAGACTGGCAGGGGGCGGAAAAATATTTCCGGGAAGTGTCGGCAAAGGATATCCATTACGCCGCCGCTCAAAACCGGCTGCAAACGGTACAGCTTATGATCGCTTCGGCGGAAAACTTCGCCAGGGGCCTGGAAATGTATCAAGCCCGTAACCTGGACGGGGCGCAGATTCTCTTGGAGCAGGTGGACCCCAATGACCAGCACTATCCCGAGGCGCAGGAAACGCTCCGGGAAATTGGTCAACTCCGGGTCGCCGCTTATTTGTCCAGCGCCAGGACCAGGATGGCGGCCGGTGATTTTTCGGGAGCCAGAGCCGATCTGCGGGAAGCCGATTATTATCAGCCAGGCTCTTCCTCTGTGGAAAGCCTGGGGGAAGAAATCGACGCCTTGGAACAGGCCTGGGTAATTGAGAGTTCCAAGGAAGAGGCTACGGTTTTTTCCTACGCGGATTTGAAGGAAAACGCCGATTATCTCGCCGGAGCAAAGATCAAACTGCGGGGCAGAGTGGCCGAGGTAAACGGTGCTTACTCCGTGATGCTGGTTGACATGACCTGCAAGAATAATGTCTGGCGGGACCGGGTGGCCGTATTTTATTACGGAGCCGATGAAATCAGCCCTAAGGATGTAATTACCATTTGGGGAAAAGTGCGGGGAAGCTTTGAATATCCTTCAGAGGCCGGCCCTGCCGTCACCATGCCATCCATCGGCGCAGAATATGTGGAATAACCGGACAGGGTGAGGTGTCCATGATGGGGATGCTGTTTTTCATGACAGGTTTGATCATCGGCAGTTTTCTCAACGTCTGCATTTACCGGATACCCAAGGAAGAATCGGTTTCTTTTCCGCCCAGCCATTGCGGAAGCTGCGGCGCTAATTTAAGGCCCCTTGACCTGATTCCGGTGATCAGCTTTTTGTTTTTAAGAAGGAAATGCCGCTATTGCGGAAGCAGGATTTCCTGGAGATACCCCGGGGTGGAGCTTCTCACCGGAGTGCTTTTCCTTTCTTTTTACCCCATATTCGGGGTTACGAAAACAGTAATCCCTTACTTGTTTTTCATTTCCCTTTTAGTGGTGATTTCCTTTATCGACCTGGACCATTATTACATACCGGACCGTTTGATCATTTTGGGTTTGACGGTCGGAACCGGGTTTCAATTGGGGATGCCTTTTATGAAACTTACCGAATCCTTGTTTGGTTTTTTCATGGGCGGCGGTATTTTATTGCTGATCGTATGGTTAAGCAGGGGGGGCATGGGAGGTGGTGATGTCAAGCTCTGTGCTTTGATCGGTTTTTTCCTGGGCCCCAGGTTATTTTTGGTAGGCTTTCTTCTTGCCGCGCTTTGCGCCGCAGCAGCGGGAATCTGTTTAATGGCGTCGAAAAGAAAAACCAGGAAAGACCCCGTTCCTTTCGGACCTTTTTTAGCGTTGGGAGCGTGGATGTCCCTTCTTGAGGGGAACAATCTGCTTGCTCTCTATGCACGTTATTTTTTCCCCAACTAGGAGGGAGCAGAGGGACGAATACCTTTATAAGATCCCCAGCCACCGGAAAATCGTCAGCATTATCAGCAATACCACAGATGAAATCAGGGCATACTTTCCGTTCCAGTAGGGGCCAACCCGCATGGGCGACTGTCCGGCTAAACCGGCGACGGCAATAATATTGGCCGAAGAAGGAGACATAATTACCCCCATGGACCAGCTGACGGCAAGAATCATTGCCATATAGGTGGGTGTCACTCCGTACTGAGCAGCTTTCACGGTTTCACCGATAATCGTAACGGTGACGATGGGATGAACGCCTAAAACGGCAAGGATGTGACTGAGGGAAACCACAACGATGCTAAAGAGGAGGATGTTGTTGCCGACAAGTAAAGAAAGGATCGAGGGCACATAATTTCCCAAATGGGAGTATGTGATGCTGGCAGCAAATAGTCCGGCCCCGACAAACAGGGTAATTTCATTTTTTAGGCCGGGAAGACAGGTGTGGAAATACTCTCCTTTAAATTCCCGGAAAAATACCGGTAAGCGTCCAATGAAGGTAAGCCAAATCACAGGGAAAATAACGGAGGCAATGGAAACAACAATCAGCGTAGACATCCCGGTGAAAAAGGATACCAGCCCAATCCCGGTGATCAGGGCACTCCCAAAAATGCATAATTCGATGACTTTATGATAATTGATTTCTCCGGACTGTTCCTGGGTTGCCCCGGGCAATACTTCCCCCGTTCCTATTTCTTCCGCCAACGTCACCGCGTATGCCCGGAGTGCTTTCTCACTTCTTTTTTCCTCAACTACCGTCATGATGTAGCCGATCAACCCGGCAATCATCCCGCTGAAGATGGCAAAAGGAAAAAAGAGATGCCATTTTGCTCCGGTCAATTGGATAATTAAGGCAATTGAGGCCGCAGTAGGCGCCCAGATGGTGCACGTAAAAAAGCCCCGGGAAATCGCCGAACAGAGCAGCTTCTTATTGGCGCTGAGATCACTTGCCTTGGCAATTTCATGGACCAGGGGAACAACGGCCAGGTTAACCAAGATACCGAGAAAAGCCGCAATAAAACTTACCAAAAGATAGAAGCGCCTGTTGTTATTCACATAGCGCCGGAAGAATCCCTGTAATGCCTCAAAATAGCCGCCATGCTGGATGGGTATTCTCAGTAAAGGTACCAGCGTAAACATCACAACCAAATACAGGTTCGCTTCCACAGCCTGTGCCCAGATACTTAATGGCGCATGGAAATAAAGAAGAAGCATGATACTCAAGGCAAACAAAAAATATCCGATGACCTTAGACGAGTCCGTAACCGCGATCAAGCTTAAGATGATTGCCAAAGCCGTAAGGATTAATATCAATTGATGGATCAGAACCGATTGAAACAACACATTACTCAGATAGGCAATGGCTATCACAAACGTAAGCTGACTCCGTATTCGTGTCAATAAATTTTCTATGTCTTTGAACACAATTCCGCCTCCATCTCACCCATTTAAAGTTATTGTCCGTTAAATAGGTGGCAGAAGGATACCAGCCAATCCGGCTTCGTTTTCTTGCTGGTCTGCTTATATGAATCACCCAATAAAATAAATTCTATCCCCCTTGTTAATACCTGTCAATGAGAATGTGTAAAATCAAGCAGGTCCCCTATGCTCTTTCCCTGTGATGCGAACCGGGAAAAACTGAATCAAGAAGGATTACCGGTACCATATCTCCCACCTGAATGGGAGGGTGGTCGGGAGAAAGGTCGATCAAAGCATTGCATCCCAAAAATGACCGCATCATACTTGGTTTTTGGCCCGGCAGAATCTCTACCGTCCATCCTGCCTGATCCCATTCCACATGTGCCCTGAGGAAGCTTCGCGCCATACTCTTTTTGGAGAAAGAACTCAAACTGCGCCCCTGAATTCTGGGCAGGACCGGACTAAGTCCCTGCATCATCCGCAGTACGGGGCAGGCAAAAAGTTCAAAACAGACCAAACAGGCGGCCGGGTTTCCCGAAAGCATAACCATAGGCTTACCTTCCCAAAGGGCAGCCCCTACATGGCCTCCGGGCTTTAATTGTACGCCGCTGAAAAGTTCTTGCGCGCCGATTTTTTCCAAAAACCCTTGCCCTTCCGAACGATTTCCGGCAAAAGTCCCCCCGGTTGTAAACACAAGGTCCGACTGGTGAAAAATTTCCTCCAGAGTGGGCCGCATTTCGTCAATTTTCTTGGCTCCCAGCACTTCAAGGGCGGTTACCTGACCCCTCTCCCTGAGCACAAGGGAGGTTAAAAGAGGGCCGTTGCTGTCCCGGGTTTCTCCTGGTTTTGGCACCCCATCGTAGGGGATAATGCCTGATCCGATACTGATGATCAAAACCTTCGGACGACGGAGTACCGATACCTTGCTAATCCCAAAGGCTGCCAATAAACCGACTAATCCGGCGGCGAGACAGGTACCCCGGGGGACCAGCAGGTCCCCGCTTTTAAAGTCCTCCCCCCCTTTTTTTATGTTGCTGCCCGGAATAACCTCTGTGGGAATAAAGGACTTGTTTTCCAACAAAGTACCATGCTCCCATTGCACAACGGCTTCCGTTCCCTGGGGCAATAGGCCCCCCGTACCTACATGAACCGCCTCTCCTGCCTGAAGGATAAAAGGTTTGTCCGGGTCACAGGAATATGGTTCCACCACTTGAAAGCCGCCCTTATGATCCAACCCGCATAGGGCAAAGCCGTCAAAGGCAGCTTGACGGGCAATGGGCAGATCATGTAAAGCATAAAGATCTTCTGCTGTAATACGTCCTAAGGCATCTAATATCGGTACTTCTTCACAGGACACCTGCTTGACAGCACGCACCAATATTTCTTGAGCTCTCTCACATGTGATTTTTTTCATCATCAGATATTTACCCATCCTTTCTATTTTTAACGGCCCTTATTTGATATCCTGGCCTGTCTTTGTAAGCAAGCGCTCACGGTAATATTCCCTTCCTTCGGGCTCCTCTAAATTTTATTTTTCCCAGAAAACTTATGTATGAAAAAATCTCCAACCGAAGTTGGAGACCATAGAGAGACATGTTTATTAAGCGTATGGAAAAATACACTTCATAAACAGGTTCAGCAATCCTACTTCTTTCCAACCACGGGAGGCAAACCCGTTTCCAGGTTTACCCAACGGCTTTTGGCCCTGGCATTTTGCTGTAGGCCCAAAAAGCTCGAAGTCTGCTTGTAAATTTTCAAACAAATTAACCAGTTTCTTTCAGTGTAAACAAAAATAGACCATCAAACAATATCTTTTTTTTTACATTTGTTGAAAATCTTTTGAATTTTTGAAATGTTCACGAGCGCACAAGCTTTTCCCATTGAAGCGAGTCCTTAATTCAGATGGAGATTCTTTTACCCCATCTGAATTTTGACGCAAGTTCTTAACTTGCTAAGTGGTTTTCTTAGCAAGTTTTAGAACTGCTAATACAGCGTGAGAACTGCAAATGCATGACTTAGTTGGTGTTTGACTCCCGAGGCGGGAGACTTACGCCAAGTTAGTCAGGTGAAAATAAAAACAAAAAATCCTTTCCCATGCATATTTTCATGAGAAGGGACTCTTTGCTGGTAAATCATTCTACTGATGCCAAACCTGCCCTGGATTCCCGGCCGGCTTTTTCACCCGCGCCTTATTCTTCCTCCATAAAGCTATATCCGTATTTTTTAGGCGGGTTTAAATTTTCTTTAATTGTTCTTGGGTTGATCCAGCGGTAAAGATTCAGCTTGCTGCCGGCCTTATCGTTGGTTCCCGAAGCCCGGGAGCCGCCGAAAGGCTGCTGCCCAACAACAGCTCCTGTCGGTTTATCATTGATATAAAAATTACTGGCGGCATGGTTCAATTGTTTTTCTAAATTGCAGACCACCCTGCGATCACGGGCGAAGACCGCTCCGGTAAGCCCATAGGGAGATGTCTCGGTGCACTGGGCAACAGTCTTTTCAAATTCCTGATCCGGATAGACATATACCGTTAAAACCGGGCCGAAAATCTCTTCCTCCATGGTTCTAAATCGGGGATTGGTGGTTACGATCACGGTTGGTCTAATGAAATACCCTTCCCGGTCATCAGATTGACCCCCGCAAAGAATTTCGGCCTCCGGGGATTCCTGGGCATAATCAATAAAAGAACGAATCGACCGGAAGGCATTCCCATCGATGACGGCACTCATGAAATTGGAGAAATTCTCTACATCGCCCATTTTGATGGAAGCTACGTCATCCAAGAGCCTTTCCTTGACCGAGGGCCAAATGCTCTGGGGGATGTATGCCCGAGAAGCCGCGGAGCATTTCTGGCCCTGGTACTCAAACGCTCCTCTCACCAGCCCGGTCGCTAGGGCACCCACATCAGCCGAGTCATGGGCCAAGACAAAGTTCTTTCCCCCTGTTTCACCTACAATCCTGGGATAAGCTTTATACTGCCTCAAATTCCCAGCGACTTTCCGCCAGATATCGCCAAACACCTGGGTTGATCCGGTAAAATGGATGCCGGCCAAAGCGGGATCATCCAGCACCATATTTCCTACCTTGCTCCCGGATCCGGGCACAAAATTAATCACGCCGTCGGGCAACCCTGCTTCTTGCAATAACTTCATCACAAAATAGTTGGAATAGACTGCGGTCGAGGCCGGTTTCCATACGACTGTATTTCCCACAATCGCGGGCGCTGTGGGCAGATTGCCGCCGATAGCGGTAAAATTAAAAGGCGTGACGGCAAAAACGAACCCTTCTAAAGGCCGATATTGTAAACGGTTCCAGGAATCTTGGGTGGAGTTTGGCTGTTCCTCAATAATTTGGGACAGGTAATAGGCATTAAAGCGCAAAAAGTCGATTAATTCACATGCCGAATCAATTTCTGCCTGATGGGCCGTTTTACTTTGGCCCAGCATGGTGGCAGCATTTAAGGTACTCCGCCAAGGACCGGAGAGCAGTTCCGCTGCTCTTAGAAAGACGGATGCTCTGTGTTCCCAGGGCATTCTCTCCCATTCATCCTTCGCCTGATGCGCTGCCTCAATCGCCATCGTGATTTCTTTCTCTCCCGCCATGTGGTATTTGGCAAGAATATGATCTTTTTTGTGGGGAATGATGCATTCCCCCATCTTTCCCGTTCTGACTTCCTTTCCGCCGATGATCAGCGGGATCTCGATTTCCCTTTTTTGCAGTTCCTGTAATTTCTTTTTCAGTTCCGCTTTTTCCGGACTGCCTGGCCCATAAGAGAGTAATCCTTCGTTCTGTGGTTGTCTCATCGCAGAAATTGCATTAAACATCATCAATCCTCCCCATTATTTGTATCTTTTTTAGGAAATATATTTTGCGCCCCACCATCCATATATGCTTAAAAGGCTCAACATCCTTGTTATTGTTAATAAATCTGCTTTTTATCTGCTTACCCCTTTTCAAAGCCGGCAGAAAAATCCGGAACCTTAATACGAATTGTCAGGAACCTCATTCAGATTCACAAATATATTCTTTTTTTGTGAATAAAGGTCTAGGGCTTGCTTGTGAACTTCCCGGCCATACCCTGAATCTTTATACCCCCCAAAAGAGGATCCGGGAGGAACAGGGCCAAACTCATTGACCCAGACGGTACCGGCCTGAATACCCCGGGCCACCCGGATCGCCCGGTTGATGTCCTGTGTCCAAACCCCTCCGGCCAGGCCATACCGGGAGTCATTGGCCAGGGCAATCACTTCTTCTTCATCATGAAATTTAATCACAACCAGGACAGGTCCAAAGATCTCTTCTTGCGCAATTCTCATTCTGTTGTCCACATCAATAAAAAGGGTAGGGGCCAGGAAAAATCCCTTTCCATAATCTCCCTCTGTGAGCCGGGTTCCCCCAAAAGCCAGGCGGGCTCCTTCCTGCTTGCCAATTTCGACATAATCCAAATTCTTTTGCAATTGGGCGCCGTCAATGACAGGTCCCATTTTGGTATCCGGATCCAATCCGTTCCCCACTTTGACCAATTTAAATTTCGCAATCAGGCCGTCCACAAATTTTTCATAAATGGCTTCATGGACAAAGGCCCTGGACCCGGCAGAACACACTTGTCCCTGGTTAAATAAAATTCCGGCACAAGTCCCGATTAAGGCCCGCTCAAATTGACAATCAGGAAAAATAATATTGGCCGATTTTCCTCCCAGTTCCAAGGTTGAGGGAATTAATTTTCTTCCGGCAACTTCGCCCATACGCATGCCAATTTCCGTGGAACCCGTGAAAGCAATTTTTCTGATTCTCGGATGGTTAATTAGTGCCTCTCCTACTAATTTGCCACTTCCCGTGACAATGTTTATCACCCCGGGCGGGATGATGTCTTTTATTAATCTGGCCATTTCCAAAATAGACAGGCTCGTATTACTGGCAGGCTTAATAACGGTACAATTGCCCGCCGCTAAAGCAGGGGCTAACTTCCAGCCGGCCATGGACAGGGGATAATTCCATGGAATGATTTGGGCAACAACCCCTAAAGGCTCTCTCGTAAGGATAGAAAAGCAATTTGGGTCGTATTGGATATACCCCCCTTCTTCAGCAAGCAGGCAACCGGCAAAATATCTGAATTGATCAACGACATCGCTTACGTCAAAAAGTGACTCCCCAATGGGTTTCCCATTATCAAGGGTTTCAATGGTAGCCAGAAATGTGGCGTTTTTTTCAATTTCATCTGCTGCCTTGTTCAAGATCGTCGCTTTTTCCTTATTGGATCTTTTACTCCAATCCTGATAAGCATCCCAAGCAGCATTAACAGCCCTGTCCACATCCTCCCCGGTTCCGGAAGCCACATCTGCTAGTTTTTCTTGATTCGCCGGGTTCACAGCAGGAAATACTTTGGATGAGATGGACGGAACAAATTGTCCCCCGATAAACATCCCATACTCTTTTTGTAATCCAATTTCATGAACAGTCATAGGTTTCCTCCTCCCGCCGCCTTTTGGCATTTTGTACGCAACATGATCATTTGTTATTTAAATCACAAATAATTCACCACTCCTTTCTCCTTTTGGATCTAAGATTATTTTCCTTTCAGCAAAAGCAAAGAGATCGTTAACTGCCGTTATATTCAGATAAATATAACGTGGTCTTAAAAAAAACTGCCAGAAGCAGGAATAATTTTACATTATATGCGTGAAAAGATAGTATCTGTTACCAAAAGAATATCATCCGCAACTATACCTGTAAAGTACTTTTTTCTCTCTCATAAATAGCAAATCATCCTCTTGTGTGCGCATGAAAAGTGCCTGACCAGACGACCATTTTTGTTGTCATTATAGAATACTACTGGGCCTTTTTTAATCAAGGCCCAGTTTGTTTGATCCTTTATCCGCCAATAACTCTAAATACCCCCATCAATAAATACACCGGCACATCTTATCCTTCTTTAATTATTGAAGGTAAATTTTTCGGATAATATTTTTAATTCATCTGCCGTCTTGGACAAAACTTCGACAGCGGCACTGACTTCTTCCATGGCAGCTGTCTGTTCTTCGGAGCTGGCGGCGATATTCTGAATAGCACCGCTGATTTCACCGGACGCCGAACTAACCCCTTCGATCTGGTCCACCAGTTCCGTCATAGCAGTCTCAATCCGTTTAAAACTGTTTTCTGCTTCCCCAACAATATTTAATCCGTCTTTGATGCCATGGGTACTTACTTCCATCGCTGCAACGGCGCTTTGAGAAGTTTTTTGCACACTGTCAATTAAATGACGGATTTCACCGGCAGCTGTACGGGATTGTTCCGCCAGCTTTCTCACCTCTTCAGCCACTACGGCAAATCCGCGGCCCTGGTCTCCTGCCCGGGCAGCTTCAATCGCCGCATTAAGGGACAACAGATTTGTCTGATCCGCAATATCGGTGATCACATCGATAATTTGATTAATTTGATTCGATTGCTGGGCCAGTTCTACGACAACTCCAGAAACATCATTATTGGTGCGATTAATTGCATCCATTTGTTTCATAACCCGAGTGATGCTTTCATTTCCTTCGTTAGCTACAGTCATGGCGTGTTCGGCTTTCTGAGACACTTTCCGGGTCCTTACCGATACATCCTCTATAGTAGCTGCTACTTCTCCAATCGTCGAAGCATTCTCTGTCGCCCCGGCAGTTGTTTGCATGGCCTGCGTACTTAATTGACCGGCAGACGTTGCAACGGTTGCAATGCTTTTGTTAATATTCCCCATGACATCACTTAAGTAGTCGAGCATAAGATTAACGCCTTTTATGACTTTTCCCATTTCGTCGTTACGGTCAAAATTAAGCACTACTCTTTCGTTCAGTTGACCATTCTGCACTTTATCCAGCACGGCAAGTGTGCGCTTGAGCGGATCTCCCAGCCCTGCTCCCATGATACACCAATAAATAATACCCCATAAAACAGAAACCCCAATAATGATTAAATCTAATCCTGATAAACTTCCGGAGTAGCCTAAAGGCACCAGGGAAGCATAGGCAATCGGCGCATGGAAGTTCCGGAAAAAGGCCTTTATGGGACCTCCGTATGTGCCTAAGACAGCAGATAAAGCAGGAACAAGAACGGCAATACCCAAAAGAAGCGTTTTGTCTGCGCTCCAACCACTCTTATAGAGTATAATCGGCACCATCGTTACCAGCGCATTCATGTAAATCGCAGGATACAGGAATTTAACAGTAAATTTGGCATTTACGAAGCAATGTCCCTGAATCTTGGTTTTTGCTACTATGTCCGGTTGGTACGTATAATTTTGCATCATCATTCCCCCTAGACTGGTATTAATTTCATCGACTTATATTGTCACATTTCGACATTATTGCCAGAATTCCTTTAGCATTGGGGAAAGTTGGAGAGGGCTTTAATCATCAAAATTATCATTGGCTCAGAAGAGGGCTGCCATCTTATCCTTTTTCTTTTTTACCGGCAAAAACTCCGGCTTCAGGAATGATTTAGCCATATTAGGTTACATTATAATATGATTAAGTGTCATCAAGGAGGCAAAAAAATGGATAAAAGCACCGATAATTTTCGAATTTGGGTAATCGCCGGTATCGCTGGCGTGATCACCAGAGATATTTTCAGCTTAATAGTCAATTTGTTGGGTTTGTCAAAAACATTTATCTGGAATATCGCCGCAGATATATTCGTACACGGTAAAGAAGTTTATACTTTTTGGGGGCATATTCTTGGTTTCATTACCGATATTACAATCGGTGCGGCACTGGGGGTTGCTACCGGATTATTTTTAGAGTGGCGCGGTGCAAAAGATTATCTCCTCAAAGGCGCTGGAGTTGCCCTAATAGCTTGGCTCGGGTTCATTGGTTTAATATTTCATAATATTCCCCAAACAAGATCCATCGCCACGGAGGATGCCTTTTCCAGCATGTTATCCTTTCTTGCCCACCTGCTTTTTGGTCTGGCCACGGTCTGGATCATTCATAAATACGCTTTTCAAAAGGTTCCTCAAAAAAAGGAGGCCCGGGAATACAGGTTCAAACAGCATCTTATTCTCCGGCATGTTCCGGAAGCTGCCAAGAAGCCGATCCGGGTCATCCCGGCTAGGGGAAAGGGATATAAGCATCCCGCCAAGCTGATAAAGGTATCGAGAAAGCTTTCACCAAAGATTTAACCTTTCAAGTCCAGACCAATCAACATGCGTGTTCTATCTAGAAGAATTTGCTGATTTTTCAATATCCTTGTTTTCTAATATCGGTTTATCATAGCCTCTATTGACGCTATGAATCATGGCCATACCCAGTTCTTTCAGAGAAGTAGCGTGCTGAGGGAAAAAACGCCTTAATACGGGATAAAGCCATGAAAGTGCCTGATAATATTTATGGGTATTCTTTAACCCCTTTATGGGATGTATATAGCCCGGGCGAAACATATAGGCGTTTTTGAACGGGAGCCCCAACAGGTCGTTTTCCGTTTTTCCTTTAACTCTGGCCCACATAATTCGCCCCCTCTCTGTATGATCCGTCCCCTCGCCGGACACGTAACAGAAAACCATCTCCGGATTTAATCGTGAAAGCAGGCCTGCCACATATAGGGTAAGGTCATGGGTGATCCGGCTGTATTCCCCTTCTCTCATTCCCACCGATGAAACACCCAAGCAAAAAAAACAGGCCTGATAATGCACTAATTGAGATTCAATGGGAGAAAGATTAAAGAAATTGGTGTGCAATATTTCCCTTAATCTCGGGTGTGAAACACCGCAGGGCCTCCGGTTGATCACTAAGACCTGCTCCACATCCGGATGGCTCAGGCATTGGTGCAATACCCCTTCTCCCACCATACCGGTGGCTCCGGTAATTATCACTCTAATTTTTGATCCTGCGAACGCCATTTTTTGATTCGACCACCCTTCTATTCATATCGCGGGGCCTCTTACCTAAAGCCCATCTCCTGGAATTCCTATCCTTTAACGATTTAAAGCGCATTTCACTGCCTCGCCGGGACGGGCACAAGCATTGCATGAGGTGCATTTCGCCTTGCGGGTGTCTCCCTGTTTCCAGCGTTTTACCAGATCAGCCTGTTTTTTAATTTCAGGCTGGCGATCTGAGTAGGGTCAAATAAAGTTTTCATCTTTCTTTACCTCCTTCATGATCATTTGACAATTTCGGATTACAATTTAATGTTTCTACAACTATCGAAATATATCGACAAAAAAATTTTTCTGCACCGACCCCGAAACAGTCCCTAGGGAACCGTTTTCAAAGGGATTATTTAGACGTATTCCGTAATGATAAAATTTTGCTGACCTCTGTGACCAGCTTTTCATTTACGCGACAAATCAAAAATTTCCCCCTTTTTTCCGTGGTAATCAAGTCTGCGTTCGCTAATTCTTTGATATGATGGGAAATCGTCGGCGCCCCGATGTTCAAACAGTCAATGATGTCCGTCACAAAGCATTCGCCCCCGGTTTGAATACTCGTTTCATGGGCTTGGGCAATTTTTAAATATAATTCTAATCGATTCGGGTTGGAAAGCGCCTTAAATATCTTTGCCATTTGGTTTGTGTCCATTTTACAGCCCCTATACAATTACATTTCGATAAGTTTCGAATTGATTTTAACTTATTCCTCTCTCAATGTCAAGAACAATACTGCCCCTTTTCAGGTAACATTCTTATGAACCTTCATAAAATCTTTACGATGCCTTTACGGTTATACATATCAGAACTGCTCCTGCAATTTTTTCTTCAAACTATCCACGGATATGGCAAAGCCGGTTGCCGGCCCTTCCTTATTTTGCTTATCTAAAGAGGCAAAGACAATCCCTACCACCTTACCCCGACTGTTTATCACAGGGCTGCCGCTGCTTCCTTTATAAATATAACTCAACTTTCCCACCGTCAATTTAGATTGATCTTTGAAAAATTCATATAGTAAACGCACATTAAAATAACAGAAAACCCCCTCGGAATGGTATAATTGAAGTCGACCAAAACCCAATAATACCAGCCGCTAGGAGGTTTCCCATGACCAGTATTATATCAGAAAAAACAAGTAGCGACCAGATGCTTAAGTCTCGTATTGATTGCTTTTTCACCCAGTTAAACCTTTCAAAAATGCTGCTTAAATGCAATTTCTACAAAGAGTCGGGTATCCACTGTACTACAATGCTGAAAGAATTATTTTCGCTGGTCTTTTACGGTAAAAATCTCTATCGAACCTTATCCCTACAAAGCGAAAATATATCTTTTAAGAAAAATACTGCTTATCGATTCCTTAACAACAGCCGTTTCAACTGGGAAAAGCTACTTCAACTGATAATGACACACCTAATATTGCTCATTGATCGGCTAACCGAACAGAATCGTCAATCCGTACTTATTTTTGATGACTCACTTTTTAGCCGTAATCGTAGTAAAAAGGTTGAGTTGCTGGCAAAAGTGTTTGACCACACCAGCCATAAATTCTGTAAAGGGTTCAGAATGTTAACTTTGGGCTGGTCCGACGGGAACACCTTTCTTCCTATTTCCTTCAAATTGTTAAGTTCAACTAAGGACGAAAATGTGCTTTGTGAGGCCAAGTCCATGGACAAACGGACTCTTGCTTACAAACGTCGGGATCAAGCTAGGCAGTCAACTCTTGATGTCATGCTTACCCTTCTTCGTGACGCTAAGGACATACCAGCAAAATTTGTGCTGTTTGATAGCTGGTTCACCATGCCCAAGACCGTGATCCGCGTAAAAAAAGAGCATCGTGATGTCATAGGCATGATCCGTATTACAGAAAAAGTCCATTATCAATACCAAGGTCAGTGGCAGAATGTCAAAGATATATACCAGAGGATTAAACTATCTGATTCTAAAAATATCATCGGTTCGGCTTGCATCAAACTTAGAGAAGATAAATCAGCACCTTCTGACGAATTTATTGATGCTAGAATTGTCTTTATAAAAGACCGCCGATCTGATAATTGGCTTGCCCTTCTTTGTACCGATCTTTCCGTTAGTGAGGAAGAAATCGTTCGAATCTATGGAAAGCGTTGGGATATAGAAGTTTTCTTCAAGGTTTGCAAGTCATATCTTTCCTTGGCTAAAGAGTACCAAGGCCGCAGTTACGACATGCAAGTGGCTACAACATCCATCGTATTCCTTAGATATGCCATGTTATCACAGGAAGCTAGAAACGCCACTGATGATAGAACGTTAGGTGATTTATTTTACTACCTTAGAGAAGAACTGGCAGACATAAAACTCTCGCAATCTCTAATGTTGCTGGTTAATACCCTTCGTCAAGTTCTAACTCAGTTACCTTTGCTCAGTCAGGAAATGGCTGACGAGATTATGAATACATTTTTGAATGCGATACCACATCCTTTAAAACAAAAATTATTGTTGTGTGCGTAACTATATAGATTTTTCAAAGATCAATCAGATATTAACAGCTGGGAAAGTTGTGAATATAACTTTCAATTTTTAAAACAGGCTCCGCCCACTGATCCAGCGTGAGCTGTCCGGAAACCGTTCCCGTAGATGCCACAAAAGGAAAACCCAGAGGATTCCCGATGATGATCACTTTGCTGCCGGGCTTCATATTTGCATCTCTTGCCAGATCCAGCTTAGGCAAATTTTGCCCCTCAATTTTGATTAAGGCCAAATCCACGTCGGGAAAAGACCGCCACTTGGTACTCGCATAAATCTTACCCTGAGAAAACTTTACCAGGACAACTTCCGCGTTATTAACGACATGGGCATTGGTGACGATTAAGCCCTCTGAGTCAATATTAAAGCCGGTTCCCTGGGATTTAACCGTATCGATCATGACCACGGCTTTCTGAAAAGCTTGCACTTCAGGCAGCTGTTTCAATTCCCCGGACTGGGCCAAAAAATTAAGAGGAGGCAGCCCATAATCTTTAAAATAATTGCCCGCAAAAATTGCCAGAAAAGTGACAATTGTGATCAAGCCAATGAATCGGAATACCGGTGTTTTTCTATATTGCGGCTTAGGCTCTGGTATATCTTCTTCCTCAAGGGCTTCATCTTCATTAAGCTCTTCGAACAAATCCGGATCGAGTTCTTCCCTTTGTTTGGCACTTAAAGGGATATCCCAATAGTCGGTTTTCTTATCGATACTGCTCCCCCCATTCCTTGTTCATAGATTCTCATATTGTTCTTTTCGATTAAGAACCCTTTCCTTTATGCTCCAGCGCGCATCATTTTCCTTAGCCTCTTATCACCTGCCTTGGGGAAGGGGTTTAAAAGCAGCGCATTAAAACAAGGATTTTTGTCGCTGCACACAGGATTTAGCTTCTTTTACCATTACCTTGTCTTCCTTGGAAAGCTTACTGCAAAGCAAGGGAGAGTTCTCATCATAATTTTTAATATTTCTTTGAACAGCCTCTTGGCTATAGTTTGCATAGCAGTACAAGCATCCGTGCACACAGGTATTATAGGCGCCAATATCCACACTCGCCAGGCAGCCGCAGGATTTTCTCTGGTTTCTATCTTTTGGGGCCCATATCTTTTCACCCAAAAGCTCTTCGATCAGGATGGGATCGACACATTTTGCCTGCTCAAGTCCATATGCACACAAATCCAGATCCTCTGCACAAGCTTCTATCTTTAGGTGATAAGACTTTGCTATTTGGACCAGCGTTCCGGCCAGATCCCTTTTTTGCTGGTCATCTATTCTGCATACGCCCAGATGATTTAAGTTCTTTTCAGCTTTACGATAAAAGTCCACAAAACTGATGATGCACTTATGGGTATAACCATGCAGTTTAGCAGCAAGAATATCAAAATACTTGATATGGTACGGAACATCCATTTTTTGATTGAGCAGAATCGGGTCATATCTCCAAATTACTCGATTACTTCCGATTCTGTCGGAGAGTCTTTTAAAAATGTGAATGATAGATGCTTTTCTGGACACAGATTGCTCGATTTCAAAATCATACGGATTGATCGTGAAGTGAAAATAATATT
This sequence comes from Candidatus Formimonas warabiya, assembly GCF_002777255.1. Lineage (GTDB taxonomy): Bacteria > Bacillota > Dehalobacteriia > Dehalobacteriales > Dehalobacteriaceae > Formimonas > Formimonas warabiya. The sequence continues at coordinate 1,783,876 of NZ_CP017634.1, forward strand.
GATAATCCTGAAGTAAATGAAGATTTGGGTACATCTTCTCCGGATTTTTCGTCCAGAACACAATACAATCAACGGCATCCCTATTTAAATCAATTTTACTGACCTGGTGCATATTCATCGGGTTCCGGACCAGCACAAATCCTTCTTTAATCCTGTTATAAAACCACTCGCTATAAAATGCCGGTATATCGGTCCTCCGGCTGGCACTAATAATCACATTTCCCCTCCTCCATTCAATTCAGGGACGGTTCTTGAATTGAATTTAGGCTTTAAGAATTTTACAGACCATAGACTGGGAAAGTCCTCCGCACAATTCTCCGATTTCCTTTAGGGTGAGAGAAGAATTCTTTCTTAATTTAATCATTAACTCATATCGTAAACTTTTATCGGTTTTTAAAACATCTATATGAATGCCTTTATCCTGGAGCACTTGGTGTACCACATTTTGAGCAGACGTGTAGGAATCAATATACTCTGCATTTTCTTTAAGAAACAGTAATTTATCTTCCTCTATGTCCATTATTTCCTCATTTGATTCATATTTTAATACATATTTACAGTATTCTTCCAGTGACTTTTTTCTGTTTTCCGACAAGATTCCCAGGACCCTTTCCGTATTTACCAGGCCGGACCAGGTCTTCTCCCTGCCCAAATAACTTCTAAAACTGCTCCATTCATATTCTTCCGGGGACCTGACGATACCAGCTTTTACCGGGTTATTATGAATATAGGCGCTCAGCGCTAGAAGATATCGATCATTCATAACATTTTCACTCTGAAATCTGTCTTGAAATAAATGACCAACCCGTTGATACCTATGATTAAAAAAATAGACATAACTTACGTTGATGCTTTTAATTAACTTGGAAATATCATTTCCATTGTCATTCACCAGCAGATGTACATGATTATCCATGAGGCAGTATGCTTCTAAGATAAAGTTGTACTTTTCCTTCATGCGGTTGAGAATATCGAGGAACCTGATTTTGTCGTCGTCTTTAATAAATATGTTTTTGCGCTCATTTCCCCGCTGGATAATGTGATATGTGGAGAACTCTCCTTTTTCTCTGGCTATTCTTGGCATTTTATTCCCACCCTTAATATAAATATTGAATAACTAAATATTACTATATTCAATTATTCAATTCAAGAACCGTCCCTGAATTTCCACTGGATTCCCATACACCAAGTGGGGTTACCCCACATATGATGGTATATAGCCATTTCTAGGCGGTAAAATCTATGGTTCTAAAAAATATTTCCAATGAGGAGCTTGCGATATTAGCCACCATATTTGCCATTTCCATTTCTAAAGACGTTGCCCCGGATGATGTGAGTATCTTAGGGGATTTTTTTACAATTGTTGGGGATGTTCTTTCACTGCTTGGAGAAGAAAGGTAGACAGGCAAGGAATCTAATTTGTCATCATCTGTAATATGAATATTTTTATGCGCATTTCCCCGCAGGTAATGTGGTATATGGTGTTTTATTCCAGATAAAAATAAAAAAATTGAATGCCTAAATATGAAACCATATTTAGGCATTCAATTCAAGAACCGTCCCTGAATTTCCTATTCTTTGTAGGAGCAGCAGTAGTCGGCCACAGTCTTTAAAATCAGCTTAAACTTGGAGTTTGCCGGAACAATAAAACTGTCGCCCTCTCGATAGGTCTTGAAGGTAGTTTCCCCCGGCAGGCAGACATCCATCTCACCGCCCAATATTTCCATTAATTCTTCTGCACCTGTGCCAAACTCATAATCGCCGGGCAGCATGATCCCCAGGGTTTTTCGCTCGCCGCTCTCCGTGTAAATGGTTCTACTGGTTACCTTGCCGTCGAAGTAGACATTTGCCTTTTTGACGATTCTCGCATTCTTGAATTCCATGATTTTCCCCTCCCGATAATTTATTTATTCAATTTTGGGTATGGTTGGAATACATGTTAAGTAAGTTAGGCGGATTGCTTCAGCAAGGCCGTTTATTTGTCCTCCAGCTGCATTTCCACCTCGGCCATCCGGCCCTTTACCATTTCTTCAGGAATATAGATTTCTCCACACTGGGGACACTTGAGAATATCGGTGCAAAAGCTGTGCCCCAAATAAGTGAAATAGGTTTTTTTCGGCTCCAGCTCTTTTTGACACTGACAGCAAATGATCACTTTGTTTTCCGCCATCGGCTAAGCCTCCTCTATGCTCATGCGGTGGCTGTACCCGTTGATCAGCTCAAAGCCATGGTCTGTAGGCCGGTATTCAACCCAATAAGTAAGATGGCCGATGCGCAAATGTCCTGTGAAATGACCGGACTCCGGGTTGAAGACTTTTCTTCCGCTGCTTTCGCAGTATGCGATCACAGCTTCCAGATCCGTTTCCAATATCATTTCCCGGTTCAGCTTTTCTTTGAGCTGGGGTGCAATATGCAGATTAATGTTATTTTCTCTTTGCTCCATCTTGGCTTCATCCTTCCAAAACTCACTCAGCACTTGGCGTTTGAGGCTGATCCGGTTACTTCTCCGTTCTGTAACGGTAGGCGGCACCCGGCCTGAGTCGTGTAATCCAAACAAAATATCCAATACGTGATAGACTGGTTTTTTAGCGGCGGCAAAAATGTCCCGGCAGTTGATGCAATAGGCGATGAAGGGGTAGTCATTTTCCGTAATTCTTGCTTTGACGACTTCCCGGGCAAAGGAAGGATTGGCGATGGACACCTGACCGCCCCAGCTACAGCACCGGGCAAGTTTTCCCTCGTAGGGCAGGGGTTCCAGACGGAAGCCGGCCTGTTGGGCAAGTTTCCGGATGGTTTGCTGCACTTCCGGTTCCTTCCGGCTGGCACAGGGGTCAAAAACCGAAACGGTTTCTCCGGCCCCGTCCTTCAAGGGGGAAATTCCTAGTTCTAAGATCAAATCATAGAGAAACACGCCCTCAATTTCCGGCAGATATCTTTGAAACATTTGTTTGCACGTGGGACAAGCAAAGACGGCAGTTGGTTTTCCCAGGGAAATCCAATCCTCCCGCAGCTTGGCAATGACTTCCCCGTGCAGGGAATCATCCCCCGCCCAATCGGCGGGAGCGCCGCAACAGCCCAGCATCAGGGCGGTATCGGCATGATGTGCCCGTAAAAAGCGGTAACTTTCCGTCACGTAACGCGGGTCCGAGGCGCCCAGCTGACAGCCGGGAAAAAACACATACCGGCTCTCCTGATACCCGTCCGGAAGCCTGCACAGGGCCGCCGCCTCTCCGTTGGTAAATGCCATATCCCGCAACCAGAAATCATGGAATACCCAGGGCATGGCCTTATTCTCCCGCATCGCCCGGTGGCTGTGCAGGAGAAACTCCCCTGTATCAATGCCCAGGGGGCAAATCTCTTTGCACAGGCCGCACTGGTTGCACGTGGAAATCAGGCGTGTGGCCACGGTACCGTTTCCGTCCAGAGTGCCAGGATGAACCGTAACCTCAACCTCTTCTCCGATCCGTTTCGGGTATTTACCGAAATACCGCATCAAATCACAGTGGCGCATACAAACGTCACAGGAGCATTTCAGGCAGCGCTTTGCCTCATCCACGGCATGGTCCTGGGTGAAGGCTTTCCCTTCAGAAGGCCGCACAGGCGCCAAAGGGGTAATCCATTCCGGGTTGAGTTGAATTCTCGTTTCCCTTTTTTCCTCAGGCTGATTCATACTGCCCGCCTTGAGATACCGTTCGATGGCATTTACCACGTGGAGTCCGTCGGCGATGGCCTCTATGATGTCTCTGCCGCAAAGTTCACCACCCAAAAAAACGCCGGGTTTGTTGCTGGCAAAGGCGCCCCTTTCGTCCCGTTGCAGTCCGAAATCCGTCCCCCCTGCGCCGGTGGCCACGTATATGGCGTCAAAATCCAGTTCGTCCAGGCTGGTAATTTCTCTATTTAAACACAGGGTATAGCTTTCATAGGCGAACTGCCGCTCGATGTCGGCTAAAAAAACTTCCGGGGGCAAAAGATCCCAGAGATGCCCGCCCATCCGCCCGGACTTTTCAAAAACAGTGACCTGATATTTTTTCGCTGCCAAGCGGAGGGTACAGGCCAGGCCGCTGATACCGGCGCCTATCACGGCTACCTTTTTATCTTTGGGAGGCAAATTGTATTGATTAGGATTTAAGTTCCGGGCATACTTTAGGGCGGCTTTTTCCAGCAGCTTCATGGCAATGGCTTCGTCCTTCAACCGTCTGGGACACACGTTTTTGCAGGGCTCCCCGCATAATGCGGAGACAATGCCGGGAAATCCCACCGCATTGAGATAGGTCCTGTACGCAGCATTAAAACCGCCCCGCTGTATCTTGGGCATAAAGTCCCGGATATCCAGCTGAAAAGGGCAGGCCGCAGTGCAAAAAGCCGGTTCGTTCTGCAAACAAGTTTTGATTTCCTCTTTAAACTTTTCCATATGCTGCTCCGTTATAAAAGATAAAAGGTTCTTCTCTATATTATATATTAGTTTAAACCTAAAATGGGTTTAGATGCACGTTAATTTGGAATTAGTATCATTGTTGCGCCCGAACGGCACAGGTTCGGCCAGTTCGGGCGCACACAATGATTGATGGATTAGAAGAATCTTTCCGCAGAGGCACCGCCCAGCGGGATAAAGAAATCGTCGCCGCCGAACTTAACGGGATTTGCCTTGATCTCTTCCAGTTCATCGTACAGTTCGGAGCCGAGGAAGTATTTCTGGGGCGGTTCCACCTTTCCGCCGGCAGCGATGATATTCAGCCCGGCCTTTACTTTTTCAGGCGTAGCGGGCATCTCGTAAACCCGTACCCCGCAGGCATTGTTAATGGCGTTGAGGACAGCCATATGCCCGGAGGACTGGAAGGCCTCGGAAGCGCCGGAGGAGCCGAAGGGTCCCTCCTCATCGGGTCTTTCGAAATGAATCACGTTAATTTCATCCGGAATGTCCAGAATATAGGGCACACCGGCGCCAGCCATATTGGCATGCTTCTTTACGTCATGGTAGTTTTCGCTGAGGGCGAAACCGATGCAATGGGAAATGCCCCCGTAAGCCTGGCCGTTCACGGCGTCGATGTTGCCCACCCTGCCTACGTCATCCACGCAAGTGAAACGGAGGACCCGGGTTTTGCCGGTAGCGGTGTCAACCTCTACCTCTGCCAGATTCAAGCAATAGGTGTATGCGGGAGTGGGATCGCCGATGCCGGTATTGGGATCCAGGCGGCACAGTCCGGGAACAGATACGGTCTGATATTTGCCGTAATATTTGGTCTCAAGGCCCGCCGCCACCATCTCGTCATAGGTCCGGTAAGTGCCGTCGGGTTTGCGCATGGCGTTCAGCAGTTTTTCGGCAGCGACAATCGTCGCTTTGCCGCTCATGAAATGGGTGCGGCTGGCGCCGGACATACCGCTGTCCGGGCAAAGCTTGGTATCGTTTTGTACCAGCCTGATGCGGTCGGGTGTCACACCCAGGGGCTTGAGGGCTTCCAGGGTCAGCATCAGGGAGCCGATATCGCCGCCCTGACCTAATTCTTGATAAGTGTCATATTTGATGAAGGTGTTGTCCGGAGCCAGTTCGATGGCCGCAGAAGCACTGTCGGTACCGCCTTCGGTGACGTTGAAGCCGCCCCAGGAAATTCCCACACCGCGGCGCTTCGCGGGAGTATCGGCGGCTTTCGCTTCTTGCACCGCCTTCTCATAAATGGGCCGCATCATCTTCATCATTTCCTCCATGGGATACTGGCGGAAAGGATAGCTGTTAATATTGGTGTCGCCGGGCCGGGCAATGTTTCTCCAGCGGAACTCAAAGGGATCGATGCCCGCTTTTTCCGCCAGCATGTCCATCAAGGCCTCAGACAGAGTGTAGGCCTGGGGAGAACCATAGCTGCGGTAAGCGGTACCAAAGTTATGGTTGGTGTTGGCGATGCGCACCAGACCGGCCACATGGGGTACCTTATATGGGAAGAAGGAGAAACGGGCAGGTTTGGTCATAATATCGTCGCCGCCCCAGGAATAAGCCCCATGGTCCATACCGATGTCAAATTCGGCGGCGGTAATGATGCCGTTTTCATCACAGGCCACCCGGCCGTTGGAATAGCTGGGGCACCGCTTCCCGGAGAAATGCTGATGCTCCTCATAGCTCATGGAGAGAGCCACCGGCATCTTGGTGACCACTGCGGCAGCGCCTGCAAGGCAAATGTCGCCGGCATTGGTGGACCAGCCGAAACTGGCTCCCGTGGGATTCAATACGATGCGCAGCTTATCCTTGGGAACACCGAGGGAATTCCCGATCCGTCCGATAGACGAGTAAACACCCTGGGACTTGCACTGGATGGTCAGATAGTCATCTTCATCAAAGTAAGCCTGAACGGTGGTGCCTTCGATGGTCAAATGGGGTTCCCGGGTGGAATGGAAGCTGCCGGATACGCTATGCGCAGAATTGTCTATCACTTCCTGCACCTTGGCGGGATCTTCCAGTCCCACACCCTTCATTACCGGCTGCATGGAGAAAATGTTGGGCGTATCCTCGTGGACCCGCATGGCATCAGGCATTACGGCATCCAGATAGCTCAAGTATTCCGGAAGCTGTTCAATTTCAACCTTGATCTTGGCCGCTGCGGCGCGGGCGTGGTCCTTGGTGTCGGCAACGGCAAGGGCGACCACATCGCCATAACGGAAGATCTTATCTTCTGCCAGGATCTTCCGGCTGGGGACCATAACCGTGGTGCGCTCATGGAACTGACCCTCGGCCATCATATTGGTACCGCCGGCTTCTTTAAGTTCTTTATGCGTGATAATTTTCACAACTCCGGGCATAGTTTCCGCTTCGGAGGTATCTATCTTGAGAATCTTGGCATGATGGGCAATTCTGGGCTGGGCTACCGCCACATGGAGGGTTTCCGCCGGCATCTTCAGTTCCTGATCGTCTCCATAGTCGGCCAGTCCGCATACCTTGGCCAGTGCCGTAGGACGGACAACGGGCTTACCGTAATACTCGTTGTCTTCAGGAAGCTGGAAGGTAATATCTTCAATGGACGCCTCGCCGCGGACAACCTTTGCCGCTGCCATTACGGCGTCAACAATCTGTTTGTAGCCCGTACACCGGCAGACATTGCGGTGTTTCTGGAACCATTCCCGGACTTCTTCCCGGGTGGGGTTATTGTTTTCCAGGAGCAGACCGTAGGCGGAGACAATAAAGCCGGGAGAACAGAAGCCGCACTGTACAGCACCGCAATTCATCCATGCTACCTGCACAGGATGCAAGTTGTTGGGAGTACCAATGCCCTCAATGGTGATGACCTTGCTGTACTCTTCCACAGTCCGCATCTTCTTTGTGCAGGAACGGATCACCTTTCCGTCCAGTATTACTGAACACGATCCGCATACACCGGTGCCACAGCCAACTTTCGTGCCTGTCAGGCCCATGCGGCGCAACACATCAGCAAGGGAATCCTTTTCCGGATTGCAGGCAAACACGCGATTTGCCCCGTTGATGTTAAGCCACATTTTTCTTAGCTTCATGTACATGTACCTCCATTTTATTTATATTATGAACCCACCAACCCGGCGGATGATGGGAATCATCCAAGAGTGATCCACGTTCCGTGCCACGATTTTATAAAAACCTTTGACCGGCACATATTTTTATTATGATAAAAAAACAAAAAACCTATTCTGGAAAGCAGAATAGGTCGAATTAAATCCTACTATCGACGATAACCTATCTCCTTCCCACGCTGGGAGGCACATCTGTTTCCAGCTATACCCTAGTGGCCGGAAATTCTTAGCATCTAAATCGTTCTGCCTTAGAATAACCAGCTCGGAGGTTTCTTTCGTTATCCATCAATAGTCTATCTTGGCTGACATATATTGTCAATATTCTTGAAAAAGTATAACGGTCCTTGGGTCCCTAAGGGCGGAGGACCGTCAGATATGGGTAAAAATCAGACTTGAAGGGCACTGTCTCCCGATTCCCCCGTTCTAATCCGGATCGCGTCCAGCACATCGTAAATGAAGATCTTTCCGTCACCTAAATTGCCCGTACCGGCCTTTGCGGTAATAATTGAAATAGCTTTTTCCAGCACCGCATCAATCACGACCACTTCAATTTTGATTTTGGGAATGAGATTCACACTATAAGAATTGCCCCGGTAGGATTCTTTGATCCCCCTTTGCAGACCGCAGCCAATGACATTGGTCACGGTCATGCCTTTGATACCGGCCTGATCCAAGGCATCTTTTACATCGTCCAATTTTGACGGTCTCATAATGCACTCAATTTTTTTCATCATGCCAGCTCCTCATCTTTATAAAATTGCACTAGGAACAACTAACCGGTTACCATTTTGCTGGTCACCAAGGATCCCCCCTGAGAAAGTTCAGACGGCTCCCAAATCAGGTCAGTGCCCAAGACAGCATCCCCATAGGCTTTCTCCCCGTGCAGGCACAGGTCCAGGCCCATTTCTTCCTCTTCTCCCACGGATCTGAGGGGCACAAACAAAGAAATCAGTTTCAGAATCACAAACGTAGCCACTACGGCAACAGCAACCGTTGCTCCAATGGCGATAAGCTGAGAGGCAACTAAGGAGGGATTTCCGTAGAAAAGTCCGTCTGCGCCCAGGGGGTTAACTGTTTTGGTAGCAAACAGCCCGGTGGCAATTGCTCCCCATGTACCGCCTACTCCGTGTACCCCAAAGGCATCTAAGGCATCATCATACCCTAATTTCTTTTTGACCACCACCACGGCCAGGTAGCAAACAACCCCTCCCACGAATCCGGTGGCCAAAGCGGCCAGGGGAGTAACAAAGCCAGCAGCCGGGGTAACGGCAACCAATCCTGCTACGGCACCACTTGCCGCACCTAAAGAAGTCGGTTTTCCGTTGTGTACCCATTCTGTTAAAACCCAGGCCAGAGCAGCCGCAGCCGCGGCAGAATTGGTATTGACAAAAGCCACTGCCGCAAGACCATTTGCCCCCAAAGCACTTCCGGCGTTAAACCCGAACCAGCCAAACCATAAAATTCCTGCTCCTAAAACCGTCATTGGTAAATTATGGGGAGCAAAACCCGTCTTTTCCGATTTTGTTCTGGTCCCGATCACCAAGGCGGCAACCAGCGCAGATACCCCTGATAAAATATGGACCACAGTCCCTCCGGCAAAATCCAGGGCGCCTAATGTTCTAATCCAGCCTCCCACACCCCAGACCCAGTGGGCGATGAGAGAATAGGCGGTCAGGGACCAAATTAAGATAAATGCAATATACGCGCCAAAACGCATTCTTTCTGCAATGGCGCCGGAAATCAAGGCTGGGGTGATGATAGCGAACATCATCTGGAATCCCATGAAAACCAGGGCAGGAATCGTTCCTGCATAATCGGCGTTGGGTTCTATTCCTACCCCTCTTAACCCGATCCAGGATAAATTTCCGATCAGACCATGCACATCCGGTCCGAAAGCCAAAGAAAAACCGGCCAGAACCCAGGAAATAGAAACAAGAATGATGGCGACATAACTATGCATCGTCGTACTTAAGACATTTTTCTTTCGCACCATACCTCCATAGAACAGGGCCAGTCCGGGAGTCATTAAAAGTACCAGGGCTGAACAAACTAAAACCCAAGCAGTATCACCAGTATCAATGGTCATTTTTTATTCCTCCTTAAAAGTCTCGAAAATAAAAAACTCTCAGAAATCGTGCACCCATTTCCAAGAGCTTCGTTGCTCCTCGTCAGCATATACAACGCTGCATACGCCCAATAAAAAAACGCCTTCCAAAATTGAAAGGCGTCATTGCCGTTTGAAAGATACTTCATTGTATCTGATAAAAATTATGCCACATTCCAGTTCCTTTGTCAACAACTTCCTGATGCCATCGCCCAACAATAAGCGCAGCGAAAGCCCTGGATGAATTCGGAGATATTCCGGCACCTGAGAAATCCGTTCCGGAGAAGAAATAGGACCGGCTTCCGGTCCCTAAAACTATTAATGAAACAGCAAGCTTAAAGTCCATCCTAAGCACATGGTAAGAAAGGAGATAAATAAAGTCGCCCACACCGGCAATCTATTCCTTAAACTGTTGATGGCCTCCCATAACTGTTTATGTGCTTCCCTATTTTCTTCGGCATTGCTGTCAATCTTTTCGCCCAATGCGACGATGTTCGCGCAAGTTCCGCTGTGTTCTTTACAGACTTCTTCTCCGCTCATAGGCGTCCCCTCTTAAAATTCATAAAAAAATATGCAGCGATTAACGAGCGTTAAAAGAGTAGGCTATACTTTATTATATTATCGGGTTGTCCCAAAAGTGTCAGAATGGCCTAATTTCTTCTCACCTGCCCAAAGTACCGTCATTCTCAGCTAAATCCCTGCTCTTTCAAACGAGAAACCGTCGAGAAACAACAGTCACTTTAGCGATCTGTCATTCTTCTGCCCTCCTGCGGGGTCCAAATATTTCAATCGATCGACACCGGTACCGGTAATTTGGTAGTTAATCACTAATTCCCCTTTTGGGCCAAATGCTACCCGGCCCACCTCTATCATTCCCACCGCACACAAGGAGCTTAAATGTTGAGAAATCATCCTCTGATTAAACTGGCGTTCATTTTGATATTCTTGCTGAAGGTCCCGCCGGATATCATGAAGCGAAACTTCACCTTCCACCCCGGAAATGTAGGATAATATGCGGGATTTGAGCGGTAATAAATCTGCCATCTTCTTTTCTCCTCCTAATTCCTTAATTTTAGTAATTCTTTGGGGTTCGCTACCACCATCAACGTGCCTAAAGTGATGATGCAAGCCCATAAAGCCGCCCACATCTTGTGTAGGCGACCTGCTCCCGATCATTTCCGGGAGCGAAAATATTTCACCCATTGGTCTTTGTCCGTCTTTGAGCTCAGCTAATTTTTTTTAACTGAATCCCGAACCTCTTCATCCGGTAGTGCAAATTTTGCCGTAGCATGCCCAGTTCCTCCGCGGTTTTTGTGATGTTCCCCTTGTTTTTTTGCAGGGTGTCTTCAATCAACTTTTTTTCAAATTCCATCAGCATGGCGCGCAGGGTCCCTTTCCCGGCTAAGGAGGGGAAGTTTGACGGGGATTTTAATAACCGGCCCTGAAAATATTCCGGTAAATGATGGAGCCGTAAAGTCTTTTCATCCGGCTCCACAACATTCATGGCGCTTTCTACGATATTTTCCAGCTCCCGGATATTTCCCGGCCAATCATAGCGCTCAAAAAGGTAAATTAAATCTTCGGAAATGATGTTAATAAACAAGCCAAATTTGGTATTGAACTTTTTAATAAAATGCCAGGTGAGAATTTTCATATCCTCTTTTCTTTCCCGTAAAGGTGGGATCCGCATGGTCACCGTGGCCAGCCGGTAAAAGAGATCCCATCGAATGGCCGGCTCTCGCACCGCATCAAGAGGATCCATATTTGTGGCACTAATGATCCTGCAGTTTACCGGAATCTCCCCTTTGCTGCCGATCCTTCTGATCACCTTATCCTGGAGCACCCGTAAAAGCTTGGCCTGAAGCAGCAGGGGCATGGAATTGATTTCGTCCAAGAAGATGGTGCCTCCCTCAGCTTGCTCAAAAAGGCCCGGAATATCGGATGCTCCGGTGAAGGCCCCCTTCACCGTTCCGAATAGGACGCTTTCCAGTAGGGTGTCTGGAATCGCCGCACAGTTCACGGGAACAAAGGGTCCTTTAGAAAAGCAGCTGGCGTTGTGAATGCCGTGGGCAAAAAGCTCCTTCCCAGTGCCGGTTTCCCCCACAATTAACACGGGAGAATCATGGCCGGCAACCTTCCGGGCCAGAAAAACCGTTCTTTGAATACTCTCACTGTCACCGATAATATCCTCCAGGAGATAGCGGGCCCGGTCCTGGTGATTATTTTCTTCCCGGAGCAATTTTTTTTGCATCTCCATGGTAATGGTAATAAAATCGTTGATCTGATTGAGATTTCGGGCAATCGTATAAATCGCGGCCAGTTGACCCTGATCATAAAAAGGAAATGTGCTAAATATGATGTCTGCCGTACGTCCATTGGGTAATTTATATCGATAGGGCTGTTCGATCAAGGGTCTGCCGGTACTTAATATTTTTTTTGTTACATCCCTGGACCAGGAATAATCCGGGTATACGGCATCCTCTTTCTTTCCTAAAACATCTTCCCTTTTCATCCCTTCAATTTTTTCCGTTTCACAATTGTACAGAATGATTTCGCTTGCTTCATTGATGCAAAATACGGATTCGTGCATGTGATCAATGATGCTTTTTAACAATTGGTTTTCCTTTTGGAGGGCATTTTTCTCCTGCTCAAGGGAATTCATGCGCACCTGATCCATCTTTACCATATTTAGACCTCCCAGACATTTCAGCTATTGATACTTTCCCATCCGGTCTGTTTCCTTTCACCCTTGATCCGGTCCTATCCCCCGCTACCCTTGTTTGTTGCGGATAGATTCCCAAAATAATTCCCAGGTATCGTGAACGGCTTTTTTATAAGTACTGAGATCATAGTAATGGGACAAAACATACAACCCGTCCGCAAAACAGTAAAAGGCCGTCTGAAGCTTCTCGATAGGATCGTTTCTGAGGATTCCTTCCTTAACTCCCTGGGCAAAAGCAGGTCTCAGCAATTGAGAATACCTTTCTTCGTAAAAGATCAAAATGGCTTGGGTTTTGTCTTTTAAGTTTTCCGGAGGAAAAATGGCATTTCTTTTGTAAAAAACCGCTTGATCGCGGTGATGCTCTATCTCTTCCAAATGGTTGTGCAGGATTGTCTGCAGCAGCTCTTTTATGCCCTTATTTTCCACCCTGTTTTTCAATTCTGCCAGATCTTTTAGCTTTTCATTGACGACATCATCAAAAAGACTGAGAAATAATTGCTCTTTACTTTCAAAATGCGCATAAATGGTGGATGCCCTGATATTGGCCTGTTTGGCAATCTCCGCCACAGAGGTTCCCTCATACCCCTTATGCACAAAAAGGATCAGGGCTTCCTGCTTAATCCGGTCTTTCGTCATCTCTGCCCTCCTAACGAACGTTCGTTTTTTTCATTATAAAAAATTTTCCCCTTTCCGTCAACCGGTGGGCCGTTCCATGGCCCGGGGAATTTGTCCCCTCCGGATGGGGAGCACGCTATTGGGCGCACGCACTGATGGCTTGAAGAAGCAATCCAATGCCCTGCTTGATTTGCTCCAAGGAGGGGTAGGAAAAACATAAGCGGATATAATTTTCCCCCTTTGTGCCGTGGGGAAAAAAGACAAATCCCGGCAGGAAGTTGATCCCCATCTTGGCGGCTGTGATCAGCAAGGCGTTCTGGTTCACGTGATCGGGCAGCCGACACCACACGTAAAAACCGCCGGCCGGTTTCACATAGCTGATGCCTAGGTCCTTTGCCCTTTCCAACTCGGTACAGATCAAATCTCTCTTTTCCGCATAATACCGGCAAAGCCCTCTGATTTTTTTCTCATAAAGGCCTTTTTCAATAAAAGCACTCATCAGATACTGATTCAGGCTGTTTACAAAAATTAAGCTAAAAGCGGTGAGACTATGAAATTTTTCAATGATCGGCTGGGGAGCTACCACATAGCCAAAGGTCATCCCCGGCGCAAAAGTCATGGCAAAGGAATCCAAATAAATCACATGCTTATGCTTGTCTAAAGCTTTTAAAGGGGGAATAGGAGTTCCTTCGTAGCGCAGATCGAAAAACCAGTCTTCTTCAATAATAGGGATATTGTATTGATAGGAACAATCCAGCAACTGGTATCTTCTGTCCAGGCTCATCACGGTCCCGGTAGGATTATGAAAAGTGGGGAAAGTATAAATCAGTTTGGGGTGATATTTTAGGATCAGCTTCTCCAGGCAATCTGTCATCATCCCCTGCTCATCCATGGGAATGGTGATAATTTTTGCCCCCCGGAAGCGTAAATAGCGATAGACATCCGGTCCTACCGGCTCTTCCACAATGATGCCGTCTCCCGGGTTAATTAGTATTTTGGTCAGATAATCCAGGACCTGGCTGGTCTCCAGGACGATATGAATTTCATTGGGCGTGGCCGTGATCTGGCGGTCTCTCAGCAATTTGGCAATATTGCTTCTCAGAACAGCTACTCCTTGGCTGGAACAATAGCTGAAGATATCAATTTCCTTCGAGTTGATCAACTCCGTAAAAATCTCTCGAATCTCCTCTTTGGGATAGACATCGGGAGAGGGAATCACGCCTTGAAAAGAAATGCCCTTGGGAATGGTTGATTCGTGAAACAATTGGTCGTTCAGGTGGCTAACATCCTGATTCGTCAAATGCTCCCAGGGTATCCTGGATTTTTTTCCCCGCATGGTCCCCTGGTTATAAAACACCTCATAGGTGACGGAATAATACTGTCCTTTGGTAGAATTGATCAGGCCGTCCGCCTTTAATTCCTGATAGGCCCGAATAATGGTGTTCCGGTGCACATCCAGTTTTTTGGCTAGTTCTCTTTCGGAAGGAAGAATAAATCCGTGGATTAATTCACCATTGACAATCATTTCTTTGATCTGATTTTTAATTTGCAGGAATAAGGGGGTTTTATTTTTTCGGTAAATGCTTATTCTCATGGGCACATCTCCATCATTGAAATTATTTGTGGATTGCCGCTCGTATCTATTCCCGTGCAAATCATTGATGGTGGGTAAATCCTTCCCGCACATTGGCGAAACGGATATTATTTCGACGTATCATGGCTAATTTCCTGTAACGTGATCCGATTGCCTCGGCCAAATAAAAAAAGGGCAGGCATTTTTCCCATACCTGCCCGCCTCTTATGCAAAATGTTTCACCGGATCAACCCAAGTCATAACCGTCCCCGGGAAAAATCAGCGGTGCTCCCGGGCCATCTTGGAGACAACAAAACAACCGATAAATGAGGGTATGCTGATTTAAGCGGCACCGGGGAAAATGCCTGTATTTCCGGAAGATCGCTTTCGCTACGGTATCCAGGGCAATTTCTTCCCCCTGGTCCTTTGAGATTTGGGGTACCACGATTCTGCCCGGAAGGCTGTCTTCGTTCAGCGTAAGAAAATCAACTTCCCCGTTTACCAGGGCCGGCACCCCGCTCAAGGCGTCTACCAAGACAATTTCCCTGCTTTCCCGGTTTTTTTTCAGAACGGTGAACGTGGTATTCATTTCCGCATAGTAATAAGGCCGGTAAAGAATTGCCCTTTCGGCAGATTCGGGAATTTTCGCCAGCCGAAACCGGTTATATTGCTTTAGTTTTTTCCTGATCGCCTCTTCCAAAGGAATAAGGGGACGTATTATTTCCATCGTTTTTTCCATCATCGTAGAATATTATGCTTGTCTTACTCTATTTTCAATTTCTTCTACCGTGAGATTCAAGGAATCCAAAAACTCCAGCTTTTCTTTCGGCGGCGGCGGCGTCAGGTAGGATACCACAAGCAAAACCACCAAGGATACGATGGAACCGATAATCATGGGGTGCACAGCTCCTAACAGGCCGCCGATTTTTCCATACCAGAGGTAATTTCCTGCCACGGCCACCACTGATCCTATAATAACCGCCCACAAGCCGCCGTATGCATTCACTCTCCTGTTGTACATACCGAGAATAATCGGGAAAAATGTGCCGGCGCCGCACACCAGATTGGCTAGTACAATTACCTCTACCACGCTTTGGATCAAATAGGACGCCACTAAGGAAATAACGGCAATGCAAACCGTAGCAACCCGGGAAGCCCAGAGCAGCTTTTGATCGTCCACGTCTTTGTTATAGAATCTTTTATAGAGGTCGATGCTGAAGATGGCTGTAGAAGAGTTCAAGGCTGAAGAAGCGCAGTTCATGGTGGCGGACAAAATGGCCGCCAGCAGCAAGCCTTTGACCCCAATGGGCAAGACCTGTGTAATCACCGTGGGCAGGGCCATCTCCGTATCCTCCAGCCCCGGCGCGATCACGAAAGCGATAATGCCAATGATCGAAACAATAGCGGCATAGAAAATATAGTTTACGCCTGTATACAAATAGGCAAACCGGGCGGTAGACTCATCCTTGGCCGCAAATAATCTTTGGATATAGGCTTGATTTGTCGCATAGGAAAAGAAGCACAGGGCGATCCAGCCCAGTGGGTCGCTCCAGCCCATGGCGCCGATATCCCAATAGGATGACGGTACGGTACTGACTATATGGGACCAGCCGCCCGCTTTAGGGATACCGATTAATACGGCCAGCAGTACACCGCCCATGAGCACCATATAATGCATAATATCAGTCCAGATAACAGCAAGTAAACCTCCGGCAGCCGTGTAAAGCACAAAAACCGCCGTCGATACGATCAGGGTATATTCCTTCGGTATTCCCGTCAAGGTAGTAAATGCCAAAGCGGCGACAATGATCTGCGCCGTAATACCTAATGCGTTATTTAATAAGGACGCTATTGCAGTAATAATCCTGGTTTTTTCATCATACCTTTTTTCCAGTAATTCAGGTACCGTGGTGAGCGCTAATTTTCTGAATCCTCCCGCCATGGTAACGCCCAAGATAATCCAGGCCGGCACCGCGCACAAGTTCCACCATCCGCCGGCAATCCCCAGGGAATAAGAGAGCCCAGCCGCACCTACGAGACTGGAACCGCCAATATCTGCCGCGGCAGTACTAACCGCCGATTGAAACTTGCCGACTTTCCCTCCCCCAATCAAATAATCCTCCGTGGTATGGACTTTTTTCGTTGCCATTTGACCAATCACAATGGTACCGATAAAATATGCCGCAATGATCACCCAATCAAAGACACTTATTCCTGACATTGATTCCCCTCCCTAATTTTATTTATCTCGTCTAAAGGTTCCGTAATTTTAGGAAAAGTATGGTTGGTTCTAGTAAACTATTTTGCCCTCCTTGATCACATGACACAAATCTTTTTGCATCACGTCGACATCTTCGTCCGGATTGCCGTCCACCACAATTAAATCCGCATATTTACCCGCCTTAACGGTGCCTAGCTGATCCTGGAGCAGCACAATTTCCGCGCTGTATTTGGTCGCCTGCAGAAGCATCTCAATATTGTCAAAACCCAGGAGCCTTTTTCGTGCCACAAACTCATAACCCGGGTGATTCTTCAGGCTTTCAAAGTCAATATCGGATCCCCAGCCCAGCTTCAGCCCTGCCTGATAGGCATTTTTCGTGCAGATGCGGGTTGCTTCCGTCAGGGTATCAACCTTATCCCACATATGGTCGGGAATAAGCGACGGGTCGTCCACCGTCACCATATCAATGGCCATGGTCGGCACCATGAAGCAATTTTCATTCCCTTTGAGCAGGGATATGCCTTGTTCATCAATGAAAGAGGCATGCTCAACGGTTCTCACCCCCGCGCGGATGGCTAGCTTGATTCCCTCTACGCCGTGGCAATGGGCGGCTACATAGCTATTCTTCATTTTTGCCACGTTGACGGCCATAGCCAATTCCTCAAAGGAAGCAATTGTCTCTCCCGGCACTCCGCCTTCATTGTAGAAGGCTCCGGTTCCCATGATTTTAATAAAATCCGCCCCTTTTTGGAATTCTTTCCGGCACGCTTTTTGAGTCTCCTCAGGGCCGTCGGCTTCCGCATAGAGGGCCTTGAAAGTATCATTCCCTCTCTCAGTGGGTGTGACAATGAGACCTGAGGCGATCATCCTGGGCCCGTCCACAATTCCCCTGTTGATGGCATCCCTTAAGGCAATAGCGGCATTAAATCTGCTGCCGCAGTCCCGTACAGTGGTATACCCTTGTCTCAGATATTCCCGTCCGAATTCATAGGCTTCAAAAAGGATTGTTCCGGCGTCCTTTGTTTGCATTTTGTTAGCATCCTGACTTCGGCAATCGATATGGGCATGCAAATCGAACAGGCCCGGAATCACCGTTTTGCCGCAGACATCAATTTCCGCACAGGCTGCGTCAAAGTGAGAGCCTACCTCTTTGATGGCCTTGATGTACTTGCCCTCAATCAAAATATCCGCGTACTGGTTCGCATAATCCTCGGTCAACTCCCGCACAAGCCTACAGTTTTTTAAGACGATCATGTTTTTTACCCCCACGTTCCCTTACCAAGATAGTAACACTGTAATGCCAGTGATAACTTTTTCCCTCCTCTCTTTACCCCACTTCATGTTTTTGACAGAGACACAACTTGGTTGTTGTTTATATTTATTCTATTTTAATTAAGGCCACATAAAAGTACCAAGGTATGAAAATTTTGATGTGCCAGTTTGGCAAAAGCATTCGTCCTCTTTCCTTCCGCACAGCATCCCTGGAAAGGTGAGACGAAGGAAGATTCTTGATTTATTTCAGAAGCTTTTCCCGGCCAAACCGGAATATTTTTTCCAGCTCTTTTTCCTGGTCTTCATCAAGCACCTGTTGATGACTCTTGATCATTTCCCCAACTTTTATTTTTGCCTTTTCCATGATCGTCTTTTTCTCGGCATTGATCCACATTGAGTAATCTTCATAATTAACCAGCTTTCTGTTTTTGGCATATAACTCTCTGCTCCGCATATACTCCAGGGTATTCCCGTGCATGATTATTTCCGTGCCCTGATTTATTTTGTCTTTTATGGCTTCAAACCCCAAGTCAATTTCATCATCCTGTAAAGCGGTCAAACTGTGCAAAGCCGCGGAAAATATTTCCGCGTCAATCACCATTTGTTCATAAGACATGGCAATTCCTTTACTGATATCGCCCACGCCGGATAAATTATGTGCACCTGCCCATGCGGGCAAAATAATTTCCATCATTTTTTCAAAGGCCATTTGCTGGTCCCCCATAATGGCATTGGTTCCCGCCCCGTACACATCGGCGGGAAGTCCGTAATATTGTGCCATTTGCACGGCTGCAGCAGAACAGACCGCCTCGTTGGGCGTCCCCACCACAACGATCCCTTTGGCTAAATCCGCACTGCACAGCCGGGCGCAATAAATCATTTTTGCTTCCGGGTCAACTAACCTGGCGAGAACAAAAGTCGCCAGCATCTCCGCATTTTGCAGTGTCAAACCGCCCAGCATGGTAACGGGTGCCGTCAACCCGGTAATGGGACAGGGGGTGCAGCATACCGGCAAGCCCTTTTTCACCAAATAGATCATAATTTCCGTTTCATCTTTCCCCAGAATTAAAGGGCTCACCGGTGAGATAAAAGCAAAGGAGAGGGGCTTTTCCGCCATTTCTTTTTCGCTTTTCCGGAATAACATTAACATTTCGTAGGTAAGTTCCGCTTCCGTGATGCTCCCTGCTCCTGAAATATCTAATGGTTTGGTGGTATATTTTAATGCTTCTTTGTTTGCATAGAATAAAGACAATCTTTGATCAATGTCCTGGGGATAGACGGGAGTGACAAGATTATCGACAATATCCAGACCGTCCAGCACTTTGATCATATCGATGCAGTCCTGTCTGTTCGCATCTCGCAAAGCACCTGTCTCCCCATCAATAATACCGGTGGCCCCGCCCATATTATGCACATGGATCTCATCCTGCTGAAAGGCAACTCTTTTGCCCGTCCGGGAATACAAGGCGATCTCGTCCTGTTTCAAGGAAATCGCTTCATGAACCAGCTTTCGGGGAAGATACACCCGGTTCCGGTCAACCGGGCATCCGGCATCGGCAAACAATCTTCTCGCCTCATCCCCTAAGACTTCCACGCCTAATTTTCCCAGCATATCCATGCTTCTTTCATGGATCCTTTCCATCTGTACATCTTCTAATACTCTGTAACTGCTGATATTTCTCTTTTTCATGGTTGATCACGCCACCCCACATCCAGTACTCGATTTCTCTGATATTTATTCTAGGGCAAAGGAGAACGGATAAAAGTACCGGGGTCTGACAATTTTGATGTGCCAGTGCCTGCATCTTTTTCAAATTTCGGGCACCAGAAAACTTGGCCTGTGCCAAGCCTCTGGCGATGGCGGAAGCCTTAGTTGCACTTATACTTTCAACCCTTTGAAACTTATTAATTCTGAAAGTATGAAAAAAGATGCCCCTGGGAGATCCCTTGCATCCGGTCTACCCATGCATCCTTAATATTTATCCTTATTTACCTTTAAATGACCCTCCGGTTCGCCAGGTTCATTCAGGAATTTTCCGGTTCTCCCCTAATTTGTTTTTTCATGAAATAATTTAGAAAAATCTCCCCTTGATAGGGCTTTTGCTGTTCCCTCCATACCACATATCCCCGCTTGAGAAAAAATGGTTGGGCTGTAATGGAAGCTTCAGTATGAATTTCTTGCAGGCCTGCATAGAAAGCATGCTTTTCAATCTCCTCTGCAATCGCCGTGGCGATTCCTTGCCTTTGAAAATCCTTGTGCACAAATAATTTGTCAAAACAACCGCCATTTGTTAAATCCCCAAAACCGACAATGAGTCCCTTCATTTCTGCAACAATGGCATAATTGTTTTCCAATGAACCTTTCCATCTCTCTTTATTTTCCCTCTTCGGAGCCCATGCATCAAGCTGGGCAGGAGAATAATCCCGGCAATTAATATAATGTACCGTTTCGTAAAACAGTTTCATGATTTCTTCATAGTCTTTTTTTGCATACCGTCTAATCACCATATTCCTTTGATCAACTACTTTCATGATTGGATCCGTTCTTCCTTTTTCAGCCCCTGCTACTCATTATATACCTCTTTTCCGGCTTCATTTCAAGCGTATCTTCCCGCCCAATAAACGTGAAGAAAACGATATGGGTTCTCTCTTTTATAAAAATCGATACCTCCCGCTTTGTTTAGGAGGAGGTATCGCTCATGAATATGTTAATAAGTTAAGTGCCTGGCACCAAAACAAGACCGCCCTTTATGCGCTTTTTCCTGCTTCTGGCACGGATCATTCTCACAATAATGATGATGTTTATGTTTATGTTTGTGGTGATGATGCTTATGTTCTTCCTCCTGGGCACCCACGTATCCACACTGGCTCTGGTACGCATCACCGTAATGTTGTTGTTGGTGATGATGTTTTTCCTTGTGTTTGTGGTGATGATGCTTATGTTCTTCCTCCTGGGCACTCACGTACCCACACTGGCTCTGGTACACATCACCGTAATGTTGTTGTTGGTGATGATGTTTTTCCTTGTGTTTATGGTGATGATGCTTATGTTCTTCCTCCTGGGCACTCACGTATCCACACTGGCTCTGGTATACATCACCGTAATGTTGTTGGTGGTGATGATGTTTTTCCTTGTGTTTGTGGTGATGATGCTTATGTTCTTCCTCCTGGGCACTCACGCATCCACACTGGCTCTGGTACGCATCACTGTGATGATGGTGGTGATGATGTTTTTCCTTGTGTTTATGGTGATGCTGTTTATGTTTTTCCTCCCGCTCGCTCGCGCATCCGCACTGGCCTTTATACGCTTCATGGTGGTGGTGCTTATGTCCCATTGCATTACCCTCCTTTCATCGATGTGTTCTAGCAATACATACTATGCTTTTACCAATCAATGGGACACAGCCTTATTTAAAAAAAGCTGGATCAGGGCAAGCGCGATTTATCCCGCAAGGGAAAAAATATTTTTTATAGGACGTACAAAAATTCGCCCTCCGCAATATATTATTCCGACCGGGAAACAGGCATTCTGGTAAAGGTGTGTCCCCCATGTAATTTTATCAAAGTAATCAACCTTGATAGCTGCTTAACCGGCTGCCCCGAAAATTACAGGCGGGATCACCCGAAACTAAAAGCAGTTGGTTTTTCCCGAAAACCAACTACTTAAGGTCAGTAATTTTTGATCCTCCTAGTCCCCTTTATTAAATAAAAAGTAGCTAAGAAGCCAAATACCCCATGGGAAATTAAATCAAAGAGGACTTCCCAGTCCGCACGAAGCAGAATCGGCCTTAGGGATACCAGATTGGGAATCACAGCTACGTGAACGGTCCATAAAGCCAATGCGAAACCCACCCCTTTGAGATAAGGATAATCCATACCAAACCGCTGAAAGATCATCACTAAAATAACACCGGCTAGGGCGCCGGCCAAAAAATGGATGATTATACTATACATAAACCGTAAAGCTGTTACTTCTGCAAAGGGAAACAGTAATTGAGAAATATAATGTTCCGTCATGCTGGCTCTAAAAAATAGATAGCCCAAAAGATGAATAATATCATCACCTGCAGTGCCGATGAGCCCCCCGATGGTTCCCCTGAGTACGGTATCTCTCACGATTTGGCATACCTCCAAATTTTATTCTCTCTCGTCCGTTAATCTATGCAGAGGGCAGCTAAGCACAGAGGGTTTTGGTTTAAATAAATCCTTGTTTCCCAGCGTGATCACGGCTAGGGAAGAAACGACTCCCCAGAGAGTGCTTGTCAAACTTAAAGTCATGTTCGTCCTCGGATCACGGGGATAGGTTTTGCCCGGCCCGATATTGGCAATGATGCCGCGAAATGCCCCCATGCCAATGAGGCCGGTAAGGCCGCCTTTGACCAGGTAATAATCTTTTCCGGTAAATGACAATAAATAGACCAAAGGAATTCCTAATAGGGAGGACATGACAAAGTCTGCCCCCGCGCCAAAATGCATGCCCGTCCTGCTGCGCACTTCTTCTCTTGGCATAAAAATTCCCCCGATGATTTCCCCGTATCTTTTTGTTTCAATTCCTTTCCGAAAAAGGATTTCATTGAACACAGATTTAGGAATATTTCCTATAAACCCGCCCACTAAGCCAAGCATAATCCGGTCAGTAATCTTTTTCATGACATCACCCCAAGGATATTTTTTCCCGTCTGAGAAAGATTTATTTAATAAAAAAGCCTTCTGGGCTTTTTCCTGATCCTGACACCGGCGCCGGATTGGGGAAAGTCCAAAAGGCATCACATTTTCTCATTATCGCCTCTATGATAGGGCCTGCGAAAAGCATTGATTTCTCCAGAGCAGGAAAAACTTGTCTCGGCAAGGTTTTGGAAATTGCCGGGGGCAAAGACCCTTTTACCAGATATGTCCGTTTTGCCGGTAAACAGTGATCGCTTGAAGATTGGCATTAATTTGTTCCAGTCTTTGGCGAAGAGTCTCCATCTCCCGTTCTTTTTGCTGCTGCTGATTCCGGATGGAAGGCATTTCTACTTCTACCTTGTCTATTTTCCTGTTTAAGGCTTCCTCCAACACCTCGCAGCGAATTTTAAGCCTTTTTACCTGGTCTTTTAAATTTCTCAGTTTTTCGCTGATGGTCCTTTGTTCTCCGATCAAATCATATTCCCAACGTTTTAGCTCATCGGCAACAAGACAAATCTCGTTCACCCTCCTACCTCCTTCAACCTTTAGGAAGAATTCCGGCTAATTTTATCCCATCCCGTACCTTTTGGCACCTGGGATTTATTGCCTTCCGGGGCAAGGGCTTTTGAAATAATATCCGCATAATTCGCACTGATAGGCGTATTCCAGCAGCCCTTTTGCCATTGCGGCCAAGAGTGAGATACTGGGGCCACAGGTTTTCAGATGAGAACTATGGCATCTGGGACATGCCAATCCTTTATCCTGCTCATCCATACGTTCACCTCCCTTCCCCAAACATTCATCACCAGGAGGCAAAATCTTTCCCAAAGATTACATCAGGGCCCTTTCCTCTTCACTTTTTTTATTCTTATTGTACCTCCATTACCGCCAGAATTGAAGAGAAAAAAAGCAAGGAGAAGTTTGTCAGTAAATTAATTCTGTACCGACAAAATACGCAGTAGGAATAAAGTTCCAGATGTCGAACAACCCGAAACGAAAGGAGGTGAAAAAATGGCTGTAAACAAAAAAGAAGCGAAAGCTGCTCCCGCAGCATCGAAAGTTTCCAAGAATCAGGGCACCACAAAAACCTCAAAAACCTTAACGGCAGGTGCTTCTGCGCCGAAGACAAAAAAAGGAAAATAGCATGGTGTGTTTCTGGGCCACCCTTTTGGTGGCCTCTTTTTTTCCGGAGGTCAAAGAATGATTTTTCCGTGATAATTCAGGGGCGGAATGGGATAAACTATGTGCACATACCCGGGGAAAAAAGGAGCTGTATCAGGGTGGCCTATAAAAAACCGTTTGGGGATGATTTATCCGGCCAGGAAAATAATGTGAACTCCGTTGCCAGACGTGTATCCATGGCCTTTGAAACCGCTGAAGATGATCTATCCACGGAAAGAACGAAACAAAGGGGAAAAGATGAAGAGTCTCTGAAGAAAAAGTCCTGGCTTCAGAGACTGTTAGGGTAGCATTGAATACCCCGGGTATGTTCTCTTTGGTTCATTCGACTTCCCATCCGACATTTTATTTAAAATAATTTTTTTATTGAAAATTTTCTAAATTCACTAGCAATTATTACATGTCCGTGCTATAATTTACAGTAGCAATAAATCAATCCTCTTTCTGCAACCTCCTTTTAGGAGGTCTTTTTCTTTTCAAAAGAACAGCCGCCTCTCTGAGGCAGCTGTTTTTTTCTTTTTGGTTTCAAATTTAGGTGAATACATTTTTCGATTACACAAATATTATTACCATGTCAACCCGTGCATCCATCCCATCGAAGCAATGGAAAACTTCTGGAGTGATCATTTTGAAAAAAGATATTATTATCGCAGGCGTATTAGGGGGAGCCGTGGGAAATATCGCTAAATTGGCCCTGGCTTTTATTTTTCATTATCTAGGCTACATTGACTATTCCTTCGGGCACATCGCTGCCGGATATTTTATCCCCTCTACCAATATTAACGATACCCTTTCTCTGGTAAACGGCTATATCAGCGATTTTGGTTACGCCGGCGGGCTGGGCATATTGCTTTTACTGATTTTGAGGTCTACCGGTTTTTCTTTCGCCGCTGTAAAAGGCCTTTTATTGGGCAGTATGATTCATGTTCTTAACAATGGGGTCCTGCTCTTTTCCAATATTAACGGACTCCCTGAGCTGACACCTTTAACCCACTTTATCCTCTTGTTTCCCACGATGCTTTTCGGCTTAACCACCTGCCTGTTTCTGAAACGCTTTTATAGGAGGTGATCCCTGCGGCAAAAGGCGTCCTTCCTTAGGGCAATAAGGAAGGATACGCCAATTGGCGGACAGTGCTACCAGCGGATGCCCCGCCTGATCATTTTGGGCGGGCGGGCAATTCTTTCCTGGACAAAAATTTTGTTTAAAAAGCCCAGAAGGAATCTGAAAGCCAAAATTGCCGCCCAAATATTGCTCCTGAACCATTCACCGATACTTTCCATTTTGTATCACCTGCTCATACCGATTTTCCAGGCCCGTTTCTTTTCCCTTTACTCTATTTTATGTTTATTTCTCGGAAAAAAGCCCTGGTTTTATCGGGTAAAAAAATGCCTCTATTTTGCTTTTCTATTGAATTAGCCGATTCTTCACCAGCACCAAGGGCAGTCTGATCGTAAGCAACAAAAACAGGGCCAGCCAGACCAGGTCGCCGATCATGGCCCCCCTAACCTGTCCTAAAATCAGCGGTCTGATTACTTCCACAGCATGATACAAAGGCGTCAACCAGGGAAGAAAACGAATCCCGGCCGGTAAATTGTCGATGGGGAAAAAGACTCCCGCAAACAAAAACATGGGCGAAATAAAAAGGGTAAAAAAATAGCCAAAAGAATCATAATTGGGCGCAAAGCTGGTCCAGATCAGGGATAGCACCGAAAAAACAGCCACCATTAAAGCCAAAGGGATGGGAAGGAAGAGGGCCCAAAATGATTTCACCACACCAAACATGGCCACAACGGCAAAAAACACCATTCCATACAAGACACCTTTAAAGGTGCCATACAGGATTTCACCCATAATCACATCATCCATGCTTACCGGGGTTGCCACCATGCCATGAAAGGTTTTTTGAAAATTCATCCGGGTGAAACTCCCGTAGGTCATTTCGTATGTGGTGGCAAACATGGCGGAAGAGGCAATCAGGGCCGGGGCCAAAAAATCCAAATAGGAGAGGCCGTTGACTTGGGTCACATAGGTCCCCAGGCCAAAACCCATGGCCCACAAATATAAGACAGGTTCTACAAAGTTAAACATAATATTTGCTTTCCAGGTTTTTTTGAACACGACCATGTTCCGATAAAACACGCGCACCACCAGGGGCCAGGATAAATCAGGGCGCCTGGTAAAGCCTTTGAGCAAATGCCTTTTTTCTCTCATCTTGATCATTTTTCCCTTATTCCTCTTCCTTCCCCAGACTTTCTCCGGTCAGTTTCAGAAAAACATCTTCTAAATTTGTCGGTCTCAGCCTGCTGTAATGAATCATGATCCCCCATCTTTCTGCATTCGCCTGTAGCCGTCGCACAAGTTCCTCCCCCTCATTGGTAAAGAAGACTAAATCATCCCCCAACCTTTGCCTGGCCAGAATCAGTTCCCCTGAATTCTCGGTGAGGGAGCCTTCTAAACTTGAGTCGATCTCCAATTCCAGGGCTTCCTTGCCGACATGGCGTTTCATTAATTCCAGCGGCGTACCGTGGTCCAGTATTTCTCCCCGGTAGATCACCAGGAGCCGGTCGCACAATTGATGGGCTTCTTCCAGATAGTGGGTGGTGAGAAGCAGGGTGGTACCTGCTTCTTTTAATTTGCGCAGGCGCTGCCAGACCAGATGCCGGGCATAGGGATCCAGCCCGGTGGTAGGTTCATCCAGAATCAATAATTCCGGCTGGTTGATTAAGGCCCGTCCAATGGTCAGGCGTCTCTTCAGTCCCCCGGACAGGTGATCCACCACAGCATCGGCCTTATCAGACAGCTCCATAAAGGCCAAAATATCCTGAACCCGTTTTTTTGCTTCTTGCCGATTGATTTTAAAGTAACCGGCATAGATCAAAAGGTTTTCCGTGACGGACAGATCCGGATCCAGATTATCCTCTTGGGGAACCACCCCGATCCTGGCCTTCGCTTTTCTGGCGCTGACCCGAATATCGGCGCCGAAAACCTCCAGGGTTCCGGAGGTAACCGGAGAAAAGCCGTAGATCATCTTGGCGATGGAGGTTTTCCCCGCCCCGTTGGGACCCAGTAAACCGAAGCATTCTCCCCGGTATACTTCAAAATTTACTCCTTTTACAGCAGGAAAGTCACCAAATTTTTTTTCTAAATTTTGCGCCGCCACAATGGTTCTGCTTTTTAATTCATCCATCATTACTCCACCATTTGTCTTCCTTTTCGCCTGATTCGTTTTCATATATAATTAGATTTTACGTGTTTTAGAAAAATTCTTCAAACAAATTCCAGGGTAATTTTATCTTTTACTTAAATATTGTGCTTGCCGGCATGGAATAATATCCTTGAGGTGATCACTGTGGGCAGAAAAAGCTTATTATTTTGGAGTTTTATTATCCTATTTGCCTTATCCAGCACTTTTCTGGGCGGCTGTCGTAAAGGAGCCGAAAAAAAGCCTGCACCAAGCCAAGGAAAACAGGAAACCTCCCAAAAGCCAAAAGAACCGAAGGAATTAACCGCTATCAACAAAGAGATTGAAAGTATTCTGAAAGAGACCGAAAAGAAACTGGCCCTGCAAGATAAAACCGTTGGGGCGGCGTCTCAGAATAAACAAGACCAGGAATCAAAAACCTCCTCCCAACCGGGGGACAAAAAACAGGAGAGCCAACAAAAGAAAGAGGAGAAAAAGTCTCCGGAAAAAACCCTTCAAGATTGGTCCAAAGAAGAAAAAGCCATGGAGAACATTCATAAAAAGTGGAATTCCTTGGAAACCTCAGCGGTCAAAGCAGGGGCCGCCGATTCCTTAATTGAGGCATTTGAAACAGATTTAGATCGCCTGACCGGGGAAATTATGAAAAAAAGTATCCTGGGCACCCGCAATGCAGCCAATGAACTTTACGGAAACAGTACAAAAATTGCCAAGCTTTATCAAACCAACAACCCGCCGGATGTGGACATGATGAAATATTTTACCCGAAAATCCCTGCTGAATATGGAAGAAGATCAGTGGGAAGGGGCCCGAAAAAGCGTCCAGGATCTGGAAACCCAATGGGATAAGGTGAAACCCATGATGGATGAAAAAACCGCTAAGCTCATCGCCCCAACGGATTATTCCATCCATGATTTTGCCCGGTCCATTGAGCAGAAAAACAAAGATGTGGCCCAAATCAAAGGAGAAATTGTCCTGACCAACATTGATCGGCTCACCAAAGAAATCCAAAAGGCACAACAAAAATAAAAAGCCCCCCAGGGCTTTTTATTTTACCAGTTTGCCAAGGATGCCGGTGCGGTACTGATTCCGGGCGGCATTTCCCCGGTGTCTCTTTTCCATGAGCAAATCAAATCGGAGGATTTTCTGACGCACTTGCCTGGTTAAACTTTGCTTTTCCCCATCATCGGTACAGTAGTCAATCAATTCGTTTAAAGAGGCAATTTCCTTCCTCAATTCCATTTCTTCAGGAATCACATGGGCATTCTTTAGCACATGATACCCCATGCGCAAATCCTCCGGGATATGAGAGAGGTCTTCTATTTCCACCGGCTGGCCCATCAAAGCCAAATGATCAAACTCCCCTTTTTCCATGGCTTCCCGAATCTTTTGTTCCGCAATCTTCTCCATAATATCCATAGAGGTGATCATCTCCCCGCCATAAGGTGTCCTCAAAATTTTTTTCTCCTTAAAATAAATTGTAACTGATGAGGAGAATTTTTAAAAGTTAAAAATCAAGAACGGCTTGAACGCCGTTCTTGACAATTAACCGGAATCCCTTACCTGCCAATCTTCCCGCCTCTGGCCAGGCCTTTGCTTTTAGAGCTCCCTTTGGCCCTGTCATTGGAAGATTTGGTCAGATGGCTTTTATTTTTTTCCATCCCAGACACCTCGCTTCTTAATCCTTTCTTTATTGTGGCATCTGAAATTTTTTTTATGCTTGGTGGAAAAAAATTATATATTTTTGGCGCTTTCCTTGAGCTCGTCCACCTTATCCAGGCGTTCCCAAGGCAAATCAAGATCTTCCCGTCCAAAGTGACCGTAAGCGGCGGTCTGCCCATAGATGGGCCGGCGCAGGTCTAATTCCTTGATGATGCCGGCCGGACGCAGATCAAAATGTTGGCGCACCAATTCCACCAGTTTCTCATCACTGATCTTTCCTGTGCCAAAGGTCTCCACGGAAATGGAAACGGGCTGGGCCACCCCGATGGCATAGGCCAGCTGGATTTCACAGCGGTCGGCCAGTCCGGCGGCCACCAGGTTTTTGGCCACATGTCTCGCGGCATAGGCCGCGGAACGGTCGACCTTGGTGGGATCCTTGCCGGAAAAGGCGCCTCCCCCATGCCGGGCAAATCCCCCGTAAGTGTCCACAATAATCTTTCTTCCCGTTAATCCGGCATCACCCTGAGGCCCTCCAATCACAAAGCGGCCGGTAGGATTAACAAAATAGCGGGTTTTTTCATCCAGAAGAGCCGGGGGGATCACTACTTTGATCACTTTTTCGATAATATCCTGACGGATCACATCCAGTTCCATTTCCGGATCATGCTGGGTGGAAATGACCACGGTATCTACCCGCACAGGCTTGTCATCCTCATATTCTACGGTGACCTGGGACTTACCGTCCGGCCGCAAGTAAGACAGCTGACAGCTTTTTCTCAGTTCCGATAATTTCCTCGTCAGTTTATGGGCCAGGCTGATGGCCAGGGGCATATATTCCGGGGTCTCATTGGTAGCAAAGCCGAACATCATGCCCTGGTCGCCGGCACCAATGGCATCGATCCCCATGCCGGTCATTTCTCCGGTCTTGGCTTCCCAAGCCTTATTCACACCCATGGCAATATCAGGAGACTGTTCGTCAATGGACGTTAATACGGCACAGGTATCACAATCAAAACCAAATTTAGCCCGGGTATAGCCGATCTTTCGTATCGTTTCCCGGACAATCTTGGGAATGTCCACATAACAATTGGTGGTGATTTCTCCCGCCACCAGAACCAGTCCCGTCGTCACCGACGTCTCGCAGGCAACCCGGCCATAAGGGTCTTCGGCAAGGATGGCGTCAAGTACGCCGTCGGAGATCTGATCGCAAATTTTATCAGGATGGCCTTCTGTGACCGATTCTGAAGTAAAAAGTCTTCTCAATGATACCACTCCTTTGCATTCTTACCTATAATTAGCCAGCATCCTGATTTGGTCCAGAATAGCATGGGCTGTTTCAAGTTTCGTCATTTGGGGCAATTTGATGATTTGCCCTGCTCTGGTAATCATGGTCACAATATTGGTCGTGCCGCCAAAACCGGCCCCTTCCTCGGCCACATTGTTGGCCACCACCAGATCCAGGTTTTTCTCCCGCATTTTTTCTTGGGCATATCCGATCAGATTATCTGTTTCCGCCGCAAAACCGACCAAAAACTGGTTCTTTTTGGCTTGCCCCAGTTCCCAAAGAATATCCGGATTTCTTTCCAGCACCAGGGTTAATTCCCCGGCTTTCTTTTTTATTTTTTGGGCAGCCTGCTCTTTGGGGCGGTAGTCCGCCACGGCGGCTGTTTTAATGACGATATCCACCTGGGGATAGGCTTTTAATACCGCATCATGCATCTCCAGGGCGGAGACCACTTTGGTTATTTTTACACCGGCCGGGTCGGCGAGACACGTCGGTCCCGTGACCAGATGAACATCCGCTCCCCGGCTTTGCGCCGCGGCAGCCAAGGCATAACCCATTTTCCCGGTACTGTGATTGGAAAGAAAACGGATTGGATCCAAGGCTTCCCGGGTGGGCCCGGCTGTAACCAGTATGTTCTTTCCGGAAAAATCTGTTTTTGGATGCACTAAACCTAGCATCGCTTGTTCAATCACATCGATATCCGCTAAACGGCCTTTGCCTTCCGTACCGCAGGCTAAATGGCCCGTTGCCGGCTCCACCAGGTGATAGCCCAGTTGGATCAGCTTTTTGATATTATCCTGAACCACCGGATGAAGATACATATTGACATTCATCGCCGGAGCGATCAATACTGGGCAGGTCGCCGCCAGGACGGTGGTAGAAAGCATGTCGTCTGCCAGACCGTGGGCCATCTTTCCCAGGATATTGGCCGTGGCCGGTACAATCGCCATTAAGTCCGCTTTTTCCGCTAAAGATATGTGCTGCACATTCCAGGTTCCCGGTTCCGCAAACATATCCGTAACCACGGGATTCCCCGATAAGGTGCGAAAAGTTAAAGGATGCACAAAATGCTGGGCCGATGCCGTCATGATCACATGGATGTCATATTTTTTTTTCGCCAAGCGGCTCACAAGTTCCGCACTTTTATAGGCCGCAATTCCACCGGTAATGCCCAAGACAATGGTTTTTCCCTGAGACATCCGGCCACCTCCATACAGTCGAAAGTCTAAAGTCCAAAGTCTAAGAAGGTTCGACATTCGACTTTTGACTTAGATTGAAATTATTTTATTCCCGATTTCGTCCGCTCCCAGCCCACGTGGCCCTCAACTACTTCTTTTAAAGCTACGGAAACTGGATTGGTCCTGGTGCTGGTGCTTTCGGTCTGTCCCTCAGTCAGTTTACGGGCGATTTTTGCACTAATCACCACCAAGGTATACTTGGAATCAACTTTCTTCATCAATTCATCTAAAGATGGCTTAATCAAAAATATTTCCTCCTTTATGATTAAGACATGTGATATTCCTTGATACGCGGCACTTTTCCGCGGTAATGATGGCCATAATTTGGGCAGCGGCTTCTTCAATCCGGCTGTTGACCACGACATACTGATAACTGGCGATGGAGGCCAGTTCCTCGTCCACACAAGCCAGTCTGCGCCGAATCGTTTCCGCACTATCTGCCGCCCTGCCCTTGATGCGCCGTTCCAACTCCTCTTTTGAAGGAGGCAGGAGAAAAATAAATACTCCTTCCGGAAAAATCTCTTTTACTTTTAGCGCACCCTGAATATCGATTTCCAAAATAACGTCTTTTCCCTCACTTAAAGACTTTTCCACCGCGCTCCGGGGGGTCCCGTAAAAATTACCGTATACTTCGGCCCATTCCAAAAACTCGCCTATTTCTCTCCGGGCCAAAAATTCTTCCCGGGATAAGAAATAATAATTGACGCCGTCAATTTCTCCGGGACGGCATTTTCGGGTTGTCGCCGATATGGAGTAATTAAGTTTAGGAAATTCACTCCTTAAAAATGAGCATACCGTACCCTTGCCCACCCCAGACGGGCCGGACAGGACAACCAGCAGCCCCCTACCATTTAAGGGAAGCACTTTAATCCCCCGATTCTTCATTCTGATGATTTACTAAGTCGTCTTTTGCCGATAAACGGTGGGCCACGGTCTCCGGCTGAACGGCCGATAAAATAATATGATCACTGTCGGTAATAATCACCGCACGTGTTCTCCGGCCATATGTAGCGTCAATTAAAACGCCCCGGTCTCTGGCTTCCTGGATAATACGCTTGATGGGAGCAGACTCCGGGCTGACAATCGCCACGATCCTATTGGCCGACACGATATTGCCGAAGCCAATATTAATCAGCTTTATCTCCAAATTCCTGTCCTCCTGTTACTCAAGCCAATTTTTCCAACAGAAAGCTCTTTTGCCGGTGACCCAGACCTTGAATTCTCCTGGATTCGTCAATGCCGATGTCTTCCATGATTTTCTTTGCCGTGATCTTGCCGACCTGGGGCAGAGACTCTAAAAGATACTTCACGCGCATACGGGCCACAACTTCATTATCCAAGTCGTTCAGTAATTCTGTCAGCTTGATTTCACCAGATTTTAATTTTTTCCTCAGCTCCATCCGTTTGCTTCTCATCTCCTGCGCCTTTAACAGGGCATTGCTGCGTTCATCCACAGTCAGTTGTGGAACAGCCATGATTCATTCACCTCCAAATTTTTTATTCCAGATTCTGAACTTGCTCCCTAATTTTTTCCAACTCGCTTTTTACTTCCACGACAAACCGATTAATGGTAAGGTCGTTCGCTTTCGACCCGATGGTATTGATTTCCCGATTCATTTCCTGGCCTAAAAAGTCAAGCTTGCGGCCAATGGAATCACTACTGGCCAGGATGCTTTCCATTTGGTCCAAATGACTATTCAGTCTCACCAGTTCTTCCGCAATGGAAGCGCGGTCGGCAAAAAAGGCGACCTCATTGGCCAGTTTGGCCTCATCAATCTGTACTTCTGCGAGCAAATCCTGCACCCTTTGTGCCAGTTTATCCCGGTATTCCTGAACCACCAAAGGACTTCTCTCCTCAATGCGTGCCACCAGATTCCCAATCCCGCTGCGCCGCCTGAGCAAATCCTCGGCCAACTTTTGACCCTCCACTGCTCTCATGTCCGCCAGGCAGTCCACCGCTTTTTCTACAGCTTCCCGGACGATGGGCCATACCGCCTCCAGGTCATCCTCTTCATCCTCCAGGGTCATGACCCCGGGTAGTGTAGAAATACTCACCAAGTCAAATTTTTCCGGAATATTGCACGCATCTGCTAATTCCCTCAGTGCATTATAATACGCCAGCCCTAATTCTTTGTCAACCTTTACCAGGCGTTTTTTCTCACCTGTTTCCTCTAAAGATAAAAAAACATCCACCCGGCCCCGGGTGATCTTCTCCTGGATCATCTTTTTAATCCGTTCCTCTAGAGGAAGCAGTTGCTTGGGCATCCGTACCACGGTCTCTAAAAAGCGATGATTGACAGATTTTGCTTCCACGGTAATTTTCTTGTCGGCTGAAGCAGCCTCACCCCGCCCATAGCCGGTCATGCTTTTTACCACACCAGTCAGTCCTTTCGCCGTCAAAAAATTTTTCCCCGCCTTGGATGCGGAAAGATATGTCTTTTCTACCAGATAGTATTTACACAAACTTGTTTATTCTACTCGTAATAATAAAATCCTTTATTTCCCCATAAATTCTCTTGCCAGGAACCTTTTCTCATTTTTTTACCAGGCAGGATGTTTCCCCGCTCTGGTCAAAAAAAACGGCCTGTGTTATACTACCTTTGAAATGGAGGGAAGGAATCATGGCTTTTGACGGATACGTGATGGCCGCGGTTACAGCTGAATTAAAGGAAAAAATTATAACGGGGAAAATAGTAAAAATCTATCAACCGGAAAAGCATATGGTGGTCCTGCGCATCAGAAAGGGTACGGAAAACTTTCAACTGCTCATCTCCGCCCATCCGGTCACGGGCAGAATTCATTTTTCCGCTCAACCCAAAGAAAACCCCCTTCAGCCGCCCCTCTTCTGTATGGTACTCCGGAAGCACCTGGAGGGAGGCCGCATCTCTTCCATTGAACAAAAGGGCCTGGAAAGGGTGCTCCATATTCAGGTGGACGCTTTTGACGAAATCGGGGAGCAGGCGAAAAAGCTTTTGGTGGTGGAAATTATGGGCAAACACAGCAACATGGTGCTGGTAGACCCGAAAGACGGCACTATCCTTGACGGTATTAAAAGATATAGCCACCTGGTATCCCGGCACCGGGAAATCCTGCCGGGGAGAGAGTATCTGGCCCCCCCGGATCAGAACAAACTGGACGCGCTGAAAACCGATGAAGAAGAATTCCGGAGCACACTTCTTTCTCTCTCTTTGAATACCAAAGTAAAAAACGCCATTGTCAACAGGTTTTCCGGCTTTTCCCCCTTGCTGGCCCAGGAAGTGATTTGCCGCGCCCAATTGCCGGACGGCGTTATGATTGACGTTTTAGGAGATTATGAACTGATCCGCCTTTGGCAGGCCATGCAAGAAATCATCTTCGCCGTAAATAAGCACGACTTTCACCCCACAGTAGCCCAAAGCCCGGAAAAGCTTTTGGACTTTTCCTGCGTGCAGCTGCTCCAATTTAATCCGGAGCATCTGCAAGAATTTCCCTACATGTCGGCGGCCTTGGATTACTTTTTCTCCCGGCAGGAAGAGGAAGAGCTTTTTGCCGCCAGGCAGCGGGAATTGTTGAAAGTGGTAAAAACCGAAATGGACCGGGTGGAAAAGAAGCTGTCCCTGCAGATGGATAAGCTCCGTGAAACAGAGGATATGGAACAACTGAGGTTGTGGGGAGAACTGATTACCGCCCATATCTATCAACTGTCCAAAGGGATGGAAACAGCGGAGCTTGACAACTTTTATCAACCCGGAGAAAGGATACGCATCCCCCTCAATCCGCACTATTCTCCCTCGGAAAATGCCCAAACCTATTTTAAAAAATACAATAAAGCCAAATCATCGAAGATATTGGTTGAAGAACAAGTTGCCAAAAACCGGGAGGAACTGGATTATTTGTACTCTGTAGGGTCCTTTCTGGAGCAGGCCCGGACTTTAAAGGACCTGGAAGAAATCCGGAGCGAACTGGTTGATGCCGCCTACTTAAAAGAAAAGGCTCAAATAAAAAAGGGGAAAGCCAAAGAACCTGTTTCCCAGCCCTTATCTTTTACCTCTCAAGAGGGCTATACCATTCTAGTGGGGAAAAATAATAAACAAAATGACTTATTGACTTTGAAGATGGCCCAAAAAGACGACCTGTGGCTGCACACAAAAAATATCCCCGGCAGCCACGTGATCATCCGGCGCCAACCAGGGCAGGAAATCCCCTTCGCCACCATGGAAGAAGCCGCCAAATTGGCGGCGTTCTACAGCAAAGCAAGATATTCCTCCCAGGTGCCGGTGGATTACACCCTGGTGAGCCAGGTGAAAAAGCCTAACGGGGCCAAACCGGGAATGGTGATCTATTTTGAGCAGAAAACCCTTTACGTCACACCGTAAAAGCGGAGTCCTAAGGTTTGAAGAAGCCGATTCTTATTTCAATATAAATAAAATTGACTTGGCTAATACCAAGTCTTATTTTGAATGATGCCTTTTTATCCATTCCGCGACATCTTTTTCCTTCATTACTCTTTCTGCAGTTCTAAATCCCAAATCAATCAATTCTTGTTGCGTGTACGCTATTTTTAAAAGAACCGTCCCCACGTCTTTCCGTCTTTCTGATTCAAATCCTTCTATTTCGAATTAACACCGGTTACCCCGGACAGGCCGAAGAACTTATTCATAAAGAGTACAACAATAATGGTAAAGATGATTAAAGTAACGCTCATAGCCGCTAGAATCGGGGAATATTGGTAGAGTAAATACTGATAAATCTCTATAGATAAGGGATAGAATTTTGGTTTTGACAAGAAAATAGAAATGTTAAAATCATTCCATGACGTGACAAAGGCCAATAACCAGCCGGCGAAAAAGCCAGGTTTGATCAAAGGAAGCAAAATACTCATTACCACCCTAGTCGGTTTTGCGCCCACACTCATAGCTGCCTCATCCAATGATAAGGGTAACGATTCCAGATTTGCCGCAATTGTCCTTAAGGGGAAGGGTATCGTTAATAAGATATGGCCGAAAAGTAAAATCCAGATCGGTTTAGCCCCAAATACCATATAGGAAATTTGATAAAGGGCAAGACCAGCAACAATTGACGGTATAAACATCGGGGAGAGCATCATTCCATTTACGATTGACCTTACCTTCCCTGTGCAGTAACGCAAGCCCATTGCCGCTGATAATCCTAAAAGTGAGGAAGTAATACTGGCCAGTAAACCGAGGACCAAGCTTACCAGGGCAGCCCTCGTAAACTCCGAATTGCCGGCTAGTTCCCCATACCATTTGAGGCTAAAACCGTCCGGCGGGAAAGTCATTTTAACCGGGTTGAAGGAGGCCCCTGTCACCACGATCAATGGCGCCAACATCAAGATCACGGATATGATCATTATTACGACAATAAATTTCCCAAAGCTGCCGGGTATCACTTTATTCATATTATCGACTCCCCTTTCTCTTACCGTAATATAGACGGTTGCTCAACATGATCGACGGTATAATAAAAAGCATACAGGTCACCAATAGCATCAGACCCAGCAACGCGGCAAAGTTAAAGTTGCCGACCGACATTGACTGGTCATAGGCAACGACTGCCAGCATCCTTACTTTACCACCGCCCAACATGGCAGGGATTGCATACCCGCCGGCATTTAAGGCAAAGGACATCAACAATCCGGACATGACGCCCGGCATACTTAAAGGGAAAGTAATGGACAAAAAGGTCCTGAAAGGCCTGGCACCAACGCTGTAGGCTGCTTCCTCGAGAGATGTCGGCATGGATTCCAATACGCCCACCAGCGGCAGAACAATAAAGGGTATGGTAATCTGAACCAAACCTATCAGAACGCCAAGCTCTGTAGCCAAGAATTTTATCGGCGAACCTATCAGTCCCAGAGTCAAAAGCGCTTCATTAATTAGGCCATGATCAGACAAGAGTATACGCCAGCCAAAAACCCTGATGATAACGTTAACCCATAAAGGAACAATAGAAAGTATCAAGAGCAGCGTCTTTATATTTTTGTTTTTGGTTTTAGCAATATAGAGTGCGACCGGATAGCCCAAAATCAATGCCAAAATTCCTGATAATATGCCTTGCTTGATGGAAATCCACAAGACATCTTTTAAATAGTATGAATCGGCAAAAAAGCGCTGGTAGTTTTCTAATGAAAGAGCACCGGTTGAATTGGAATGAAAGGTAAGGATGATCATATAGATCATGGGGATAAACAGGGCTGCCGCCAAAAAAATACTAGGGATTGTGAGAAAATACCTAGCGGTGCGATTATCACTCATTTCTCTCCCTCCCCTCTTTTGAGACAAGGGCTCCTTTAATAATACGCAACTCCACTTTATCACCAACCGCATATTCCTTGGCTCCGGAAGATGCGATCCCCAACGTAATTTGAGAGTTATCTAAGGCGATCGTATAACGCATTTCTTTTCCTTCAAAAACAGCTATTGTAACCGTACCTGTAAGCTTAGTTTTTCCATCGTTTTCAAAATTGGCGAAAACCACATTTTCCGGACGCAGTAAAAGATACGCTTCTTTTTCATTGAAAGATAGATTTGTAACAGGGACTACCAATTCCTGCCCGTCCAGATTGATCGCCGCTTTGCCGTTGCCCAAACTATGCACTTTGACCGATACCATGTTATTGGTACCTAAAAATTTAGCGACAAAGACGTTGGCAGGTCTTTCGTACAAATTACGAGGATCGGCGATCTGTTCGATTTCACCGTTGCACATAACCACTATCCGGTCGGACATAGTCAAGGCTTCCGTTTGGTCGTGGGTGACATATATCGTCGTAATACCTAGCTTTTGTTGCAATAAGCGTAGCTCGACCCTCATTTCATCTCGCAGTTTTCTGTCTAAATTGCTTAACGGCTCATCCAGAAGTAGAATGGTCGGATGTAAAGATATAGCCCTGGCTAAAGCCACACGCTGCTGCTGGCCACCGCTTAGTTCAGCGGGCACACGTTTTTCAAACCCGGAAAGCCCCACCAGGTCCAAAGCCCATTTGGTTCTTTCCGTGATTTCATTAGGTTTAATTTTTGCAAGTTTAAGACCAAAAGAAAGATGCTCTTCTACATTTTTATGCGGCCATAAAGCATAATTTTGGAATACCATACCCAGACCCCGCTCATAAGCTGCCAATTTGGTGACGTCTTTACCATTAATAAGAATAGACCCGGAATGAGGCGCCAGAAAACCCGCTACTATACGCAAAAGAGTGGTCTTACCGCAGCCGCTCGGGCCGAGAAGCGTTAAAAATTCGCCGTTTGGTATATCCAGATTGATACCTTTTAAAACCTCGTTGCTCCCAAAACGCATTCTTATGTCTTTTATCGATACTAACGTTTTTTCTGTCAAGATAATCCCTTCTTCCTATAGCGTTAATAATAATGCGATATAGTGATGCTGCCGGCAACACTCGGGAGTAATGGAGAAGAAAGAATGCTGCCGGCAGCATTGAAGCCGATAAATTTGTTCCAACATATTTAGATAGCTATTGAGTATTTATCAATAAACAAAAACTATTTTTTAGCTTTCGCTACAACTTCTTTCTCCCATCTTTCACTCCATTGGTCTTTAACAGTGGCGATATAGCCCCAGTCAGCCATCTGAGCTTGTTCGATGTTATCAGGAGTAAAGCCCATCTTGGATTTTGTATCATCAGACAGTTTGGCATAAGCGTCTTTATTCATCGGGAAGTAACGAAGATCGTTCCCTATATCAGCCTGCGCTTCTACACCCAGCTCCATGTCGATATACTTATAAGCCAGGTCGAGGTTGGAACTATTCTTTACTGCGTTCATGCTGGTAACCAGACAGAAGCCACCTTCTTTGGGTATGGCCAGCTTGACATTGGCGCCCTGCTCCTGTGCCCAGGCGACGCGCCCGTCTGTCCAGGTACTCATGGCGATACTACCTTCCTGGAACAACTGCAACATGGCAGGGTGGTCGGTAACAAAGGTGTTTATATTAGGAGCAAGTTTAGCCATAGCTGCAAAACCGGGGTCGATATTTTTTTCATCTCCACCGGCTTGTTTTGCGGCCCAAACCATCAGTTCGATCGTGTCGGACTTTAAAACGCGGATAGCAACTTTTCCTGCGTATTGAGGATCCCATAGGTCATTCCAGGAGGTAGGCGGGGTCTTTACCAGATCAGGATTGTAAGCGATACCATAAGCGCCCACGTCATGAATCACTGTGCAATCGCTAAGAATGCCTCTCTTATAGAGATTGGCGACATTGGGTACAGTGGTTGCATTAATTGGAGCAAATAAACCTTTTGCTTCGCCTTGGAAGGATAAAACCGGATCGGAGAAGATCAGGTCGCATTCGCCGTTATTGACCTTAACCAAAATATCAGCACCGGTGGCATTAACAAACGTAACTTTGCAGTTATTTTCCGCTTCAAAGGCTGCCAGGTGTTTTGTCAGAGTCTCGTCATAAGCTCCACCAAAAGAAAGAACGCGCAATTCACGGGGTGCACTCGTCTGCTGGGCCGAATTGTCAGTCGTGGTACCGGACATATTATCGCTCGTGGTACCGCCAGTGCAAGCAGTGAGGGAAAAGGCTATTAACAAAACCGGTAACAAACAAAGCAAATGTTTAATTCTCATAGTTTTACCCCTTTCAAATTATTTTTGACGGATATACCAGATATAAATAACTGATTACCTTTATGCCATCACGCTTGGAATCCAAAAGATATTGCCCCCTACCTACCCCTCCAATCATAATAATTTCATTATATAGGAATATATTTTACGTATTTAATAATTTTGTACATAGTAACAAAACTTGTCAATAGAACTAAATTGAATTAGCTAAATATGCCTGCATATTCTGGTAAAATCTCTTAAATCTTGACAAAATAAGAGAGATGGAATTGGATTCTATTATTAACCATAGATTATACTGCTATTTAATGCCAGGGTTTACCTTTGTTTTTGGCACCTTATCCCAAACATATTCCCAGGGGAAGCAAATCATCGCCCACCTGTTGAGACAAGTTAAATAATTGGCCCAGCTGTAATATACTTCGCGAAAATCATCTTTTGTTTTGATCGAATCGTAAGAATCCACAATGTCATTAAAAAATTCCCATACTTTCGGTAAATTGAGCCAAGGCGCAGGGCAGTTCGGCGGAGCCATCGAGCCCAACAACCTGGCGGTACCGCCGGTCAGGTAACGCCAGAAAATCTTGATGGTTTCCACATCGATACTGTCATTATCAAGAGCAGCATACATACACGGCTCGACGACATGTCGGCCGATATTGGACGTGTCGGCGATCATAAAATACAGATTACCAACGGCAGAACCATCGGTGCCGGCGCCGCTGGGGAAGTAGCCTTTTTCAGCCATATTAAATTCAATCGGTTTGTCAAACCAAATTTTATCCAGTTCATTTTCGATTTTATCTTTTACTTCACTCCAATGTTTAGCCATTATGCATTCTCCTTTGCAATAATTTCCAAGGTGACCAGCCCATGGGGACCGAGATGA
This sequence comes from Candidatus Formimonas warabiya, assembly GCF_002777255.1. Lineage (GTDB taxonomy): Bacteria > Bacillota > Dehalobacteriia > Dehalobacteriales > Dehalobacteriaceae > Formimonas > Formimonas warabiya. Next base: position 1,824,619 of record NZ_CP017634.1, read on the forward strand.
TTACGCCAGACCCGTTTGCCCGCTTCATAGAAAATATCCAAATATTCAGGATCAACTTTTATAACTATGCCACCTCTGGCGTCCAGCGGCTCGGTCATATCGGGTCCGTAGCATACCTGGCAGTCCACACCAGTATATGTAATTTCCCCCGGTTTACGGTTGCATAGCTTGCCGTGGTGTCTTCCGGCAGGGTTATCCTGAGTGCCGGAAATACGGGCTTTGCGCGGGGGGCGGCACCTAGCATTAAAGGTATCCCCTGTTGAAAGCGTATTTACGCAGGCGCCCCTGAAAGGAAGTAGCCCCCAAAACATCTCGCACAGCTCGGGTTCTGTTTCGTCCTGCATAGTACCCACTACTTTAATGTCAAATTCCGGAAACAATATGTCGACTTTTCTTGCCATTATTCTAACCTCCATGATTATTTTTTGATTTCTCTTTACGGCTGTCTATATGCGGTTTTTCTTTTCTCCCTCCTCTACTTGATGTTACTTTCATGTAAATATAATTTAAAATAAACGGGCCGATAGATTATCTGCATTATTTTATTTGATGTCTTATATATTTTTTAAGTTGTTTTAGCCTGTCCCGTTAATTATAATTAAATTATATTTACAGTATTTATACTTAAATCATATTTGTATTTGTCACCTGGATGTCATTAGGAGGTGTCACAAAATAAAAATTACATTTTTTATTACCGGTTATCCCAAAGTTTTTTTTGACGATACCTTAATCCAGTTTCCTACTAAAAAACCCGAAGGGATTTTTTATTATCTTCTCATAAATAAAACCGCAACCAGGGAATACCTCGAAAACATGTTTTGGCCTGATCTTGAGCATATAAGCGCCAACAAAAATTTACGTAATGCCATTTACCACTTAAAAAATCTCTTTGACAAAGATATTTTTACCAATGAAAACGGCATATTGGCAATCAACCCCACGATCCCCGTAATAATAAATGACGACCCGCTACGGGGAAATATACTGCAAGGATTTTTTATCAAAAACTGTCCGGATTTCGAAATCTTTCTGGAAGATTATAAAAGAGGTCATAGTTTGGCTATTTATACAGGCCTCAAGGAAGATTTTATTCAAAGCCTGGATCAGTCAAATCAGGAAAAAGCATTAAAGTGTTTTTTTGCCCTTAAAAAAATAAATCCTTACGACGAAGACATCGTAAGGCTGATGATGCGTTTCTACCACAAACGGAATGAAATCGAGAAATGTATTTCTCTCTATAAAGATTTGGAGAGGGTCCTTCATGACGATCTTTCGGTAGAGCCTAATTTGGAATTGAAGAATTATTGCCGTAACATTTTGCTGGAAAAAAAATACCGGCCCCCCAAAAGCGCCAAATACTTTTACGGCCGCAAGAATGAATTGGGGAAAATCCAAAACTTCTATCTGAACTTTTCCAACGGCTTAAGACACAGCAGTATTATCCTGTTTGCCCCTATTGGCTGCGGCAAAACAGCATTGTTAAATCATTATCTTAATACCACTATCAACAAAGAGAATATCCTCATTCATTTCACTTGCTTCGAGGTAGAAAAAAATACGCAATTACGTATTCTAGAACTGATTATGTATAAGCTCGTAAGCGCTACCGGAACCAATATCAACTCGTTGCCCGAAAATTGCCGGTATTTGCTCTCCCATGTTTTGCCTCAAATATTCAATAACTTTGTCTATGATTTTCACTTTTCCGAGGCTGACACATCCCAGTTTTTCAGTCAATACAAAATCGAGGAAACCTTAAGCGAATTCTTTCAATTTATGTTACAGAAATATAAGTTGTTTCTGGTTATTGACGATCTGCAATTTTGCGATCTTTCCAGTCTCAGTTTTATCGCCCGGATCCTCTGCCCGGTATTTAAAGAACGGCTTTTATGCCTGTTCGCGGCGCGGGAAGAAAACCATAAAGACATCATCCGCTATTTTAAGAATCTGATCATGGAAAACGACATGGAAGTCATACATATCGGTAATTTCTCCAAGGAGGATGTCTCCAATATATTACAGGACATTCTGGACATTAAGGATCATTCTCCCTCTGATTCCTTATATGACAGCACCAACGGCAACCCGCTGTTCCTGATGGAAGTGATTCAAAACATGAGAAGCAACAACACCTCGCAGAATTATAAATTCCTTACCTTACTAGAAGAAAAAGTAGAAAAGCTGGATGCTTTGGAAAAAACGGTTCTTTCCATCTCCTCCCTGTTTTTTGATTTCATTAATTATGATATCATCTCCGGGATTATTAATCTGGACGTTATAAAAACCCTGGAAGTCTTTGAATCCTTAGTTAACCAAGGATTTATCAAAGAAGAAATATCCGCAAATAAAATTAAGCTGAAATTTTCTCATGAGAAATTCCGCGAATATATTTATCAAAAACAACCGCTGGTCAAGCGTATGAGCCTCCATGGCAAGATAGCCGATTACATAGCCGACCACATGCTTGGCGATACCTTTAACAGCTATCTAACCGACAGTATGATCTACCATTACAAACTGGCAGGCCACAACGTCAAATATCTGGAGTATAAGCTCAAGGTGTCCGGTCAAATCGTATGCAGCGGCAACGATCTGCCGGAATTGCTGACTCCGATCACCCAAAGTTATATCGAAGAACTGGAGCGGGAAATCAACGAAAACACCGTCACCCCTCAGATGAAGTTCGAATTTTATTTACTGAAAGGATGCTTTTTAATCAGAACCTGCCGTTATCGGGAAGGCCTCGACAATTTAAATTATGTGATAAAATATGATAGTGATTATTATCATTTATGGATCGCCTATAGACATTTGGTCTTATACAGCGTTCAGATATTGGATAAGCAAAATATGAGGGAACACACGTTATCCTCTCTACGCCTCTTAAGGAAATGGCCGGACGAATTAAAAAAAGCCGAAATTCTTAAGTTTTTTGCCCTGAGCGAAATGCACAACCTGCACTTTGAGAATGCACAAAAAGTACTGCAAAGAAGCCTTGATATCTTCCAACATGCCAAATCCAACAGCAATACCGTCAATAATATTGCCTGTATCTATAATTACATGGGATATGAAGCAAGGCATAAAGGCGAATATGAAAAAACGATTCCTTATTACGAGAAAGCCATCGAAATCTGTTCTAACGGCGGGATCATTTACGGCTTACCCTTATATTATATGAACCTAGGCCAGGCTTTTTATAAACTGGGCGATATAGATAAAGCCAAAAAATACTTTACAATCTCCAATAGCTTGCATTATAAAATCGACAACCCCCTCTCTAAAAGCCTGACTAATGCATATCTCGCTCTGATTTGTTTTCAAGCGGAGGAATATCGCCAGTCGGAGGAATATTTGTCACAAGCTATCGAAATCAGCAAAGTCCTTGATAATTTATATGAAAACGCCTATCTCTATAAAATTATCTGCCTTATCAAGCACCAGATTGAAAGAAATAAAAGTGCACAAGTCCTTTTTGACAGCATTATTCCTGAGAATTACAACTATTATTTAATCCTTGCCCAAAGCACATTCAAACAGCTTCATCTGGAACGGGAAATGGAGGATATCTTTAGATCTTAGACGCAGGGATGGTTCTTCTGTCTGAGGTTTAGTTAAGTTTAATTATTTATTTAGACAAGAGAACCGTCCCTATGTCTATGCAAAAAATGGGTCAGCCACCTATCAAGGGACTAACCCATTTTGTTTGCTTCCTGTCGATTATTCTCAACCTTGATCTGTCCTGGACGCCTGAGTGTTAACGGTATAGTTACAAAAGGGTTTAATTCAACTATGCACTACTCTTAGAGCAACCCTGTTCTCTGATTAAATTCAGTAATCAATTCATCGATCTGTTCGGCCTGCTTGCGGATGCTGCCCCAGTAATGATCATAATCATACCATTGGGCGTTCAATTCATCCAATTCTCTCCCCTGCTGCTCAACCCAGGTATAGTACTTCAGGTTGTGCACTCTTCTCCTGTCCACATAGGTCAGTTCCTGCATATTGTCTGTTGTTAAGGAGATCAAATGACGGTAATAATCACCGGCGGCATTGATTTCTTTGTATTCCCCATGTTTCTCTTTGAGTTCTTCCAGTCTGGACCCGTAAAGCTCCATGGAATCGGTGAGCACCGTTACCACAAAGTCTTTTTCCGTTAGCTCGTAATATTTAGCCAGTTTAATGGCACCCAGGACATTGGCAATCCCCGATATGCCCAGGAAGGATAACTTTTCCACCAGCTCTTCGGCCACACCCTGTTGTTCCACCAGGTATTTCTTACCGGCAGGTTCATTGAACAGCCGGATCAGGCCTACGCTATTCTCGTCATTAATGGCGACCACCAGATCGGTATTTTTTACATTGTGAATCCAGGGCACATGTTTATCCCCGATCCCTTCGATCCTATGCCCGCCGAATCCGTTTTCCAAAAGAGTGGGGCACTGGAGCGCTTCTCCTACGCCCAGCTTGCTGTATGGAAACTTTTCTTTTAAATAATCCCCGCAGGCCATGGTTCCGGCGGATCCGGAGGTGAAGATGGCGCCGGCAAACCGGTCGCCTGCACCCATGATTTTATTCAGGACTTCTTCCATGGCATGGCCCGTAACTTCATAGTGCCACAGGTAATTGCCCAATTCCTCAAACTGGTTAAAAATCATCACGTTGTCCCTGGTCTTTCTTAATTCCCAGGTTTTATCGAAGATTTCTTTCACATTGCTTTCGCAGCCCGGGGTGGCGATGACCTCGCCGGCCAGGCGGGACAGCCACTCAAACCGTTCCCGGCTCATTTCCTGGGGCAAAATAGCAATGGACTGGCAGGATAGCAGTTCCGCGTTATAAGCGCCTCCCCGGCAGAAGTTTCCCGTGGAAGGCCAAACGGCCTTATGGAAGGTGGGGTCAAATTGGCCGGTGACCAGCCTGGGCACCAAACAGCCGAAACTGGCGCCAACTTTATGGCAGCCCGTGGGAAACCATTTTCCCACCAGGGCGATAATCCTAGCCTTTACGCCTGTCAATTCTGGGGGGAATTCTAAATAATTAACATCTCCGTAGAGTCCCCCTTCTTTAACCGGCTGATTTTTCCAGGTGATGCGGAACAGGTTGTAGGAGTTGACATCCCACAGCCCGATGTGCTTGAGCTTCTCTTTAATTTTTTCCGGGATTAGTTCCGGGTTTTTCATCTCTTTAAATGTGGGAATGATAATATTTCTTTCCCGTGCCTTTGCCACAGTCCTCTCCAGTTGCTGTTCATGAATGGTTAAGTCAATCAATGCTTCTCCCTCCTATTTTTATAGAAATTATCCACCGGTAACTCTCTAAAATCGTACTAACCCGGCCAATTTCTTTTTTAACTCCCCTAAATCCGGGTCAACTTTAATCGGCGCACCGGCAGCCTTAACGGCATTGTTTACGTCTTTCAGTCCGTTCCCGGTGATACAGGTGACCACCAGTTCATCCCTGCTAATCAGGCCCCCGGCGACCAGTTTTTTGAGCCCGGCCAGTCCTGTCACTCCCGCCGGCTCTCCGAACACGCCGCAGGTGTGGCCCAGTAATTTCATGGCCTGCAGTATTTCCTCATCCGTGACATTGATCATCGTTCCCTTTGATTCCCGGATAGCATTTAAGGCTTTGTCCGGATTACGGGGCACACCCACCGCAATGCTGTCCGCCAGCGTGTTTTCCTCCATAGGCTCCAGGGGGTTGCCGCTCAGAAAAGCCCGGGTGATGGGGCAGCATCCTTCCGCCTGCACACCCGCCATTTTAGGCAGTTTATCGATGAATCCCGCCTGGTATAAATCCTTAAAACCCTTCCAGGCGCCGGCAATGGTGCACCCGTCGCCCACGGAAAAAATTGCCCAGTCCGGCACCTGCCAGTTTAACTGTTCGCATATTTCCAGGGTAACGGTCTTTTTCCCCTCCACCAGATAAGGATTGATCGCCGCATTCCGGTTATACCAGCCCCAGTGGGCGATGGCTTGGGCGGACAGGTGAAAAGCATCCTCATAATTTCCCTGGACGCTGATCACGGTAGCGCCGAAAATCAACAATTGGGCCACTTTTCCTTGGGGGGCCCTTTGGGGGACAAAAATCACACTTTTCAAGCCCATGGCGGCCGCATTGCCCGCCAAGGAGGAGGCGGCATTGCCCGTGGAAGAGCAGGCTACCGTCTCAAAGCCCTCTTCCCCTGCTTTTACCACGGCAATGGCGGAAGCCCGATCCTTTAATGAAGCGGTGGGGTTTAGCCCGTCATCCTTGAGGAAGAGCCTGCTCAGACCCAGCACCTCCATTAATTTTTGCGGATAGTACAAGGGGGTCCAGCCCACTTTTAAGGGTGTGCGCCGGCTCTCTTTTTGCACCGGTAAGAAGGGCAAATAGCGCCAGATGGAATAGTCCCGGTTTTGGGATAAGGTTTCCCGGCTGATATTTTTTTTAATGTAGTCGTAATCGTAAATGACGTCCAGAATTCCCTTCTCACCACATTCCGGGCAGGTAAAGACACGGTCGTCCGCCGGAAAGACCCGGCCGCAGGAAATACATTGAAGTCCTTTCACATTCTCCATGACAGTCATCTCCTTGACTAAAATCCAGATTTCCTCCAAACTATTGTCAGTACGCAGGGCTCAATAACCAAAAGCGCCATCTATTTCCGATAGGCCGTGTCCCGTAAAGGAAGCTGCAATCTAATTTTTCCGTCATATTTGTAATAGGCCGAGGCCACTGCGGCGGTGGTGGGGATGGCGGAAATTTCCCCGATTCCTTTGGCCCCGTAGGCCAAGGATGAAGCATTCTTTTCGATCACGATGGTCTGGATTTCCGGCATGTCCGTAGAGCGGAATAGGCCCAGGGTGCCAAACTTCGCCGTAGGAACGGCATTGTTCAGGGGAAAGTCTTCCCGCAAGGCATAGCCTAAGCCCATGGCAACGCCTCCTTCGATCTGGCCTTCAATGTTGAGGGGGTTGATCGCTCTCCCCACATCATGGGCCGCCACCACCTTCTTCACCTTGCCCTGCTCATCCAGAATCACCACGTGGGTAGCGTAACTATAGGCCACATGGTGGACCGGATGGGGTTTATCGGAGGTCAGGGAATCGGTAATTCCCCGGTATTCCCCGGAAAACTCCTGCCCGTCCAGTTCGGCCAAAGTGGCTTCCTTGAGGCGCTCAGCCAATTTCAGAGCGGCCTGCCGGGCCGCTTCCCCGGTGAACAAGGTCTGCCTGGACGCGGTAGAAGAGCCTGCATCCGGCGTCAGTTCCGTATCGGGAGGACAGGCATCCAACAAATGCTCAGGCAGGCCGGTAGTGGTGGATACAATCTGAAGCATCACCGTAGCCAGACCCTGGCCGATGCATTGGGCGCTGGTGAGCACCCGCACCCGGCCGTCAGTAACTACTAACTTGCACCGGCCGATATCAGGCAGCCCTACCCCGATGCCGGAGTTTTTCAACGCACAGGCAATACCGGCACCAGGATGATCGAAATAAGTGTCCCGTACCGCCATCAGGGTTTCCTTCACCGCCGTGTCCGCATCGGCAATTTGTCCCGTGGCCATCACATCACCGGGATCTAAAGCATTTCGGTATCTTATCTCCCACGGGGAGATGCCCACCTGTTCCGCTAATAAATCCAGATTGGTTTCCCCGGCAAAGACGGACTGGGTGACGCCAAAGCCGCGGAATGCCCCGGCTGGGGGATTATTCGTATAGACACATAAACCGGTCAGTTCGATATGGGGGATGCGGTAGGGACCAGGGACATGGGTACACGCCCGCTCCAGCACCGCCGGACCCAGAGAAGCGTAAGCGCCGGTATCGGCGACGATTTTTGCCACCATGGCCGTAAGCCTTCCCTCCCCATCACAGCCGGTGCTTATTTCCAATGTCATGGCATGTCGTTTGGGGTGAACCAAAAGGCTTTCCTTCCGGGTCAGGGTTAATTTCACCGGTTTCCCGGTATCCCTGGCCAGGAGGGCCGCATGATGCTGAACGCTTAAATCCTCCTTGCCGCCGAACCCTCCGCCCACGTACTTGCTGATCACCCGTACCTTGTCATCAGTCAGACCCAAAATGTGGGCAATTCCCTGTTTATCTTTGTGCACGCTTTGGGTCGCGGCATAAACCGTGATCCCGCCCTGATGATCCGGAACAGCCAGGGCGCTTTCCGGCTCCATGAAGGCATGCTCCGTAGGCGGAGTTTGATAGGTTTTTGTCACCACATATTTTGATTTCCCTAAGGCATCTTCCGGATTGCCTCTTTTCACATAGGTTTTGCTTAACAAATTGCCCCGGGGATGGAGTTGAGGAGCTCCCTCCTGAAGGGCCTGCACCGGGGTAGTTACCGGCGGCAGCTCTTCATAGTCCACCTGAATCATCTCCAGGGCCGCTCGGGCTGCTTTTTTGCTCGTGGCCGCCACCAGGGCTATCGCATCCCCCACGTACCTGGTTTCTTCTCCCACCCCAATCAAAACGGGCCAATCTTTAAAAATATAGCCCTCCAGCCTGCTGCCCGGCACATCTTCCGCGGTCAGTACCGCTTCCACTCCCGGATAGGTGCGGACAGCCGACACATCGATATGCTTCACCAAAGCCCGGGGGTATTTGGTGCGCAGCACAGCGCCGTAAAGCATATCCTGCACATGCATGTCGTCCACATACTGCCCTGTGCCCAGGACCTTTTCCCGTCCGTCCAACCGGAGCAGGGCGCTGCCGATGCCGGAACATTCCGGCCATGCAGGGGCCAGTTCCCCCCGGAAGACCCGGGCCGCCAGATCAATCGCCTGCTCAATCTTGACATATCCCGTACAGCGGCAAATATTTCCCCGGATTGCTTCCTTAATTTCCTGCGGCGTGGGCTGAGGTTTTTTATCCAGCAGCCCTTTAGCGCTGATTACCATGCCGGGAATACAAAAACCGCACTGTACCGCCCCCGCTTTCGTGAAGGCCCAGGCGTAAACCTCTTTTTCCCGGTCCGTCAAGCCCTCTACCGTGATCAGTCTTTTCGAATCAACCTTGGCCAGAGTCAGGAGACAAGCCCGCTGGGCTTTGCCGTCCACCAGCACCATGCAGGCCCCGCAGGACCCTTCCCCACAGCCATTTTTGAGGGAAGTCACATGCAATTCATCACGGAGGAAATCCAGCAGGTTCATATCTTCTTTTGCCTGGTAAGCATTTCCGTTCAGGTCTATTGTGAACATCCGGGTCACCCTCTCTTCCCAAAAGGCTTGCGGTGCAGATACACGCCTCCGGGACCTTCCTCAGATATTTTTCCCGCGCAGACCACCTGCCGGCCCCGCAGAAAGACATGTACAGCTGTGCCGATTTGCCGGAAACCTTCATAAGGCGTATAATCCACGCGCTGATGCTGGGTAGGGGCCGTAATCACAGAGGTGGCCCAGGGATCCCACACCACAATATCGGCATCACTGCCCACGGCGATGGTTCCTTTCCTGGGGAATAAGCCAAACAGTTGGGCCGGTTTCGTTGCGGTGAGAGCGACAAACTGGTTGATGCCAATCTTCCCGGACGCCACACCATAGGTATAGAGCAGGCCCATGCGGTGTTCCACCCCGGGAATGCCGTTGGGAATTTTGCTGAAATCCTCAAGCCCTAGCTCTTTTTGTCCACGATAATTAAAGGAACAATGGTCTGTGGCTACGGTGTCAAGAACACCTGCCCGCAAACCATGCCATAGGGCTTCTTGATCATGCGGGGAGCGCAGGGGCGGCGACATCACATACTTGGCGCCTTCAAAGCCTTCCCCTTGATATAAGCTGCTGTCCAAGAGCAAATACTGGGGGCAGGTTTCCCCAAACACCTCTACACCCCGAACCTTGGCATCCACCACCCCTTGGAGGGCTTCCCGGCAGGTCAGGTGCACGATATAGAGAGGAGCCTGAGCGGCCTCAGCCAGGCTAATCGCCCGCGCCGTAGCCTCCCGTTCCGCAACGGAAGGACGGGTTAAGGCATGATGGAAAGGAGCCCTATTTCCTTGGGCCAATGCGTCTTTGACCAGCCGCTGGACCAGATCTCCGTTTTCACAATGAAGACAGATCAGGGCGCCGTTCTCTTTGCTTCGCCCCAATGCCTCCAGCAAAACACCGTCGTCTACCTGCAAAAGGTTTTTATAGGCCAGATAGAATTTAAAAGAAGAGACGCCTTCTTCTTGGACCAGCCGGTCCATTTCCCGGGCAATCCTGTCGTTCCACTCCGTAATGGCCATATGGAAGCCGTAATCCGTATAGCTTTTCCCTCCGGCCTTGGCATGCCAGTTGGCCAGGGCCAAAGCCAGGGTCTCCCCTTTAAATTGGGTGGCAAAATCGATAATGGTCGTAGTCCCACCCAGGAGGGCCGCCTTAGTGCCGCTGGCAAAATCATCTGCCGTCACGGTCTGGCCCACGGGCAGATCAAAATGGGTATGGGGATCGATGCCGCCGGGAAACAAAAAACACCCTTCCACAGTCAGCACTTGATCCGACCCCTGCCTGATCCCATGACCAATGGCGGTAATCTGTTCCCCTTCCATACGCAGGTCTGCCTGATAATAATCAGCAGCAGTGACGATGGTACCTCCGCTTAATACAATACCCATCTATTCCATCTCCCCATCAGATACATGTATTACCTGCCGCCCATGAGCAGCGTCATCACGGCTTTCGCCGTATGCAGGCGGTTTTCCGCTTCATCGTAGACAATGGAATGGGGACCATCAATCACGGTATCTTCTACTTCATTGTTACGGTCGGCAGGCAGGGCATGCATATACATGACTTCCTTATCCGCAAGGGCCATCTTGGCCTCCGTGCATTTCCAACTCTTCTGAGCCATCAGCTTGTCGTCAACCACCTTGGCCGCACCGGTGAGGGTCGCCCCGGTCTGGTCATTAACCCAGCTGCCCCAGTTCTTAGGTATCACAATATGGGCATTCTCATAGGCCTCTTCTTCGTTATTGGTCACAGTAACCGTACCGCCGTATTTTGCCGCGCTGGCTCTGGCCTTTTCAATCACCCAGTCAGGCAGTTCCCAGCCCTTGGGATGAGCAAGATATACATCCATGCCGTAGCGGGGGAAGAGGAGCACTTGAGACACCGGTACCGAGATGGGCTTCTTGTGGCTTTCCGCATAAGCCCAGATAATAGAAACCTTGACCCGCTTCAAGTCGCCGATTTTCTCTTTCATGGTCATTAAGTCGGCCAAAGCCTGAAAGGGGTGATAAAAGTCACACTGTAAATTCATCACCGGAGCGGTAGACCATTGCGCCATTTCGTTCAGGTACTTGTTGCCGATACCCCAGTTGCAGTAGCGGCAGGCAATGGCATGGCCGTACCTGGATAAAATGATGGCGGTATCTTTGGCGCTTTCTCCATGGGCAATCTGCATCCCGCTGGAATCCAGGTAGTTGGCGTGGCCGCCTAACTGGGCAATACCGGCTTCCATGGAGTTTCTGGTCCGGGTGGACTGCTCAAAGAACATGAGGAACATGGTCTGATACTGCAGATAGGGGGTAGGCACACCCATAGCAAACTTTTTCTTCAGGTCTAAGGATACTTCCAGCATGGTTTCTACTTCTTCTTTTGTGAAATCTTCCAAGTCGATAAAATGTCTGCCGCGAAAAATTGATTGCATAATCTAAACCCTCCTGTATATGTACTTATTTTGTTGTTTGTTCATAATTAATTTATTATTTATTAATAGTTTTCCAAATGTTAATTGTTAGTGTCATGGGTTACCATCTCTCACTCCGATGCTTCACTCCGACAGTACTAAACTCGCTTCGGGCAAAATTGGGCCGCCTGAAATTCACCGTCCTGGTTCAGTGAAAGCTGGCGCGGGCTCAATTGGGGACATTCCTCCGAAGGAGGTGTGTCCCCTGACCGCTATCCCGTGCCCCCAATTTTGCTTCCTCAGCTTCGTCAAGTACTGTTACCGTCGTTCTGCAAGTCGTTCGCTCATGATAACCACATGCCTATCTACGGTACTACTCAAATGATATGATCATTTAACCAGGTTCTCCGTATGTGAAGGCATCTTGTCGGCATATTTACTCAGATACAGTTGAGGAATTGCCGCATACATTGCTGCCGCGTTTACCAGTTCTTTTTTCCAGGTCCTCTCATTGGGGGCATGGGCCTGATCTTCATGGCCAGGACCAAAGCCGATGCAGGGAATCCCGAATCTTCCCATGATGGAAACACCATTTGTAGAGAATGTCCATTTATCAAGCACCGGATTCTGGTTAAACAAACCTTTATACGTGTCGGACAAAGTTTGGCACACCGGATGGTCCTGCTCAATCAGCCAGGTCGGAAAATAAGCGTCGGTAGGATAAACCAAACCGGTATAAGAAGGTCTTTCGTATGTGTACATGGTAACCTCAGCACCAGCCGCTTTCACGGCCGGAAGGTTCTTAATCTGCCGGATGGCATAATCCGCATCTTCTCCGGCTGTCAGCCTTCTGTCCACAGAAATCCAGCATCCGTCCGCCACCGCGCACCGGGACGGTGAAGTGAAGAAGATTTCTGATACGGCCAGACTGCCTTTGCCCAGGAAATCGTGGTCAATCAGATTTTCATGCAAAGCCCTTAATTCCAAAAGAATGGGAGCCATCTTGTAAATGGCGTTATCTCCCCGTTCAGGAGCAGAGCCGTGACAGCTTACACCCTTGGTGGATACCTTTATCTCCATGCGGCCTCGCTGTCCCCGGTAAATCTTACCGTCCGTCGGTTCAGTGATCACCACAAACTCCGGCCTGATCCGGTCCTCGTTGACAATATACTGCCAGCACAAACCGTCACAGTCTTCTTCCTGTACGGAGCCGACGACAACCAGGGTATAATCTCCGTCCAGGCCCAATTCTTTAATGATTTTTCCCCCATAGACCATGGCCGCCATGCCGCCTTCCTGATCGCTGGCTCCCCGGCCCATGATGATTTCCTCGTCTTCATACCCTTGATAGGGGTCATACTGCCAGTTTGACCGATTACCCACCCCCACGGTATCAATATGGGCGTCCATGGCAATGAGATGCTTTCCATGACCGATGTACCCTAAAATATTTCCCATGGGGTCAATGGTTACCTTGTCAAAGCCCACCTTCTCCATTTCTTCTTTAATTCTCAGAACGACCTTTTCTTCCCCGCAGCTTTCGCTGGGAATGGCAATCATCTCTCTTAAAAATCGACTCATTTCCGGCTGGTACTTTTGCGCCAATTCCAGCACTTTAGCAAAGTTAATGTCCAAGACCGTTTTTCACTCCTTCCATTATCTACGTTTTTATTTTCGGCAATTCAATCAGCTTTTCCCAAATGTATGCAGTACCTGACCGAGGCATGCTGTGTTATCATTAGCAAACGAATTGCGGAGCGCCGGTAACAGTACTTGGTGAAGCTGAGGAAGCAAAATTGGGGACGCGGGCAGGACGTCCGTGTCAGCCTGAACTGAACCAGGACGGTGAATTTCAGGCGGCCCAATTTTGCCCGAAGCAAGCCTTAGTACTGTCGGCGTGAAGCATCTGAGTGCGCAATGATAACACCATGCCTCTAAGTCAATATCTAATTTCAAAAACAATTTCTTTTGTAAATTTAAATTTTTTATACCGATTTAAGTCTAGAGCAGAAAAGACAGTGTGTTAGTAATTCCTCTAAAAATCACAGCCATCTCTGCAGCTTCTCTTAAAGATAAGGCCCCTTCAAACGCCTTTTTTAAAGCCATCTCCTTAATCACAAAATCATCTGACATACTGATCCGAACCAATTTACTTTCAAAATCCCACCCATTGTTTACTAATGAAAGCTTCGACTCTACACCCTTTTCCCGCCGCCGGATGGTGTTCCCTTCCATATAGAAAGCATTGTCATTTTCCTGCACAAAATCGCTTTCTTTCAGGAAAAGCCTGGGCTTATCCTGATAGGGCTTTCCCTGGTGCACGCAAAAGGTGGCACAGTTGCCGCACTCATTACAAAAGTCATCCAGGTGAATGATCTGCCGGGTCTGCTCAATCCGGAAAGGCTCTTCCCCCGTCACAGCCAGTTCGCCGTCCTGGCAGTAGAGTAAAGGCAGCATCACATGGACCGGCGGGGTTAAATAGGTATAATTGGCCCGATTGGGACAGACCTCCACACATTTGTCGCAAAAAGCAGAGCACTGCATACAGCGGGCAGCTTCAGCACGTGCCGCTTCTTCCCTCAACGTTCCTTCCACCAGGTCAAATCCGGTACGTTCCGTCATGGGTAACATTTCCGGTTGGTGCCGGGCTTCTTTTCTCGTCCGGGCGCGTTTCGCCTGCAGGATCTCTTCTTCAGAAAGCCCCCGCTGGGGAGAGACCAATGTCTCAAAATGGATGCCGAATGACCCGCAAATCGCCTCAGCGGCCCGCCGCCCGTCGGCACAGGCCTGGATCACGATGGCCGGTCCCCGGACCGCGTCCCCTCCGGCATATACACCCGGGGTACCGGCCTGGCCGGTTTGAGGATCCACGGCAATGGCACCGTTTTGATGCAGGGAGAGGCTGCTGCCATCCAGAAAGGTCAGGTCCGGGCTTTGACCAACCGCCACCACAATAGCGTCTGCTTCCAGCACAAACCCGCTTCCCTCAATGGGAACCGGCTTTCGGCGCCCATCCGCATCAGGTTCCCCCAGCTTGTTCCGCAGACACTCCAGACCGCTCACCCGTCCGTCACGGAGAATGACCCGGATGGGTGAAACCAGTTCTTCCAGTACATTCCCTTCCGCCAAAAGCTCCTCCACCTCTTCCCGGGCGGCCGGCATCTCCTGTGCCGTACGCCGGTAGACAACGGTCGCCGGATTCCCTGTGAGGCGGCGGGCGGTACGGGCCGCATCCATGGCCGTGTTGCCCCCGCCGATCACCAGCACCCGGGAACCCAGATCCGGTTTTTCGCCCCGTGCTACCTGGTCCAATAGATCAAGGGCGGAAAAAATGCCTTTCCCCTCCATCCCTTCTATATTCAGCCGGGCATCCTTGGGGAAACCGCACGCCAGGTAAACGGCATCAAAACCTTCTTTCAACAATTCCTCCGGTGGTGTGGTAATGGGGTGAGAGAGCTTGATTTCTACCCCCAGCCCCTTAATCCGGTCTATATCCTCCTGAACCACTGCAGGCGGAATTCGGAAGGCGGGAGCCAAGGCCGGCATGCCTCCTGCCCTGTCTTTCGCTTCGAAGATAGTCGCCTGGACCCCGTTTAGGGCCAGATAAAAAGCTGCCGCCAAGCCGGCAGGACCGCTGCCGATCACCGCCACCCGCCGGTTGCTCTTTTCTCGCACCGGCAGCGTCACTTGCCCCTGCTCTGCCGCAAAGCGCTTCAAGGCCCGGATCGCCACCGGCTGATCGTAATTATTCCGGGTGCAGCAGGTCTGGCAAAGATGGGTGCACATATATCCGCTCACCGCCGGCAAGGGGTTGCGGTCGAGAATAACCTCCAGGGCCCGGTCGTCATCCCCCCGGGCAATCAGCCGGGCATAACCGGGCACATCCTGGCATAGGCCGCATTTGCCGACACAGGGAGCAGTAATGCAGTCAAAGCTTTCCAGGCCGGACTCCACTTTGGGTAAACCATGAGGATGGTAAGCTTTCTTGTACCGGGGATCGGCCAGCGCCTCTGCAGCGGCCTGTTCCAGGTTGGTCAGCTTGTCACGGGTAAGCTCTGCCAAGTTTGCCGCACCCCGGTTGCTCATTTCGGTGTCCAGGCTCTCTAAATACTGGAGGAGCCGGGAATAACCTCCGGGCTTCAGCAAGTCCGAAGCAACCGTAACAGGCCGGGCCCCGGCCGCCAGAATAGCGGTCACATTCAGGGCATCTGCTCCCGCCGAATAAGAGACAGGCAGGTCACCGTCAAACTCCCGGGCCAGCTGATGAAAAAGGTTCATCGTAATGGGATAGAGCGCCCGCCCGGACATATACATCTCGTTGCCGGTGAAGACCCCTTTATGATTTTCCATAGCCAGGGTGTTGCTTAATTTGACGCCAAAGGTAAGATTCCGCTCGATAGCGGTGTGCCGGAGCCTTTTGATCATCTCCACCGCCCGACCGTAATCCAGATCATGTTCAAACACTTGATCGGGAATGTTGATCTCATGGAAGCCGAGATGGTCATGGAGAATCGCCAGTACCCGCTCCTTGCCCAGCAGGGTGGGGTTCAGTTTCACAATGGTATGGAGACCCCGCTCCTCCATCAGGTAACGGGCAATCCGCTCAATTTCCTCCGGGGGACAGCCGTGCATGGTGGAAAGAGTGACATTGTTGGTAATGCGGGCGGGAACCGGAATCTCGGCAAACCGGGGAAACCGGGCGCGCAGCATCTCCCGCATGTGCCCGATTTCTTCGGAGGCATCAGCTAAACGGTCCATGAAACGGGTCATAGGCAGGCTTTGAATCCCCTCCAGATTGTAACCCACACTCATGTTAAAAATGGTACCCACGGGGAGCTGATCAAATCCCAGCAGCCGGTGCAAAATATGGATCAATACCCACGCCTTGATATACTCTTGAACAGATTGGTCCAGTTTCAGCTCTTGGGACCATTCCACGTTATACCCCTCATCCGCCATATCGATACAAGGCCGGGAGATCTCCAGCTCATCCATGATCTGGACGGTTTTCAACTCCATGAAGCGGCCTCCGGAGAGCCAGGCACAGAGGATGTTCTGGGCCAGTTGGGTATGGGGCCCTGCCGCCGGGCCGATTGGGGTCGCCAGGTAATGCCCAAACAGATCTCCCGTGGCGTATGGATGATCTTTTTGGGGGATGTAGAACAGTGAGCGGGGAATACCAAAAATTGACCGGTTTTCTTCATACTCTTGGAGCATCCATTTCAGCAATACTTCAAATGGTTGAACTTTCATCGCGTCAGACACACTGTCTCCTCCTCTATCAGATTCCTAAAATAAGCTGATGCACCAGCTTATTGGCCTCTTTCGCAATTTCACATTCTTCCACCCGGCACAGCTCGCCGTTTCTCACGACAATTTGCCCATTGACGATGGTATAGGCAACCGGCCGGGACACCCCCACCGTGGCCAAAACAGACTTGGGGTCAAAACAGGCCCCTACATATTCCAGCTTAGCGGTATCAATCATAAACAAGTCGGCTGCTTTGCCCACTTCAATACTGCCCAGGTCCTTTCTCCCTAAAAGAGCGGCGCCGCCCTTTGTGGCTACTTTCAACAAATCATATCCCGTGGGTGCCTGGGTGCTTGATGTCAAACGATGGATCAGATAAGAAGCCCTTAATTCCGCGAGCAGATTGGAACCGTCATTACTGGCACTGCCATCCACGGCTAAACCGACAGGAATGCCCAGTTCCAGCATGCGGGGAATTTTCGCCGTGCCGGAAGCCAGTTTTTGGTTCGATACCGGACAGTGGGCCACACCGGTTTTGGTGGCAGCCAATTTCCTTAATTCCTGTTCATGGAAATGAATGCCATGGGCGAACCAGACATCCTCCCCCAGCCAGCCCAGACTTTCCATATAATCCAAAGGCCTCAGATTAAAATTTTCCAAACAATATTGTTCCTCATCCCGGGTTTCCGCCAGGTGGGTATGCAAACGGACCTGCTTGGTCCGGGCCAGTTCTGCCGTCTGAACCATGAGGTCTCCGGTGACACTAAAAGGAGAACAGGGCGCCAGCACCACCTGGCGCATGGAATAAGGGGCCGGGTCATGATATTTTTCTATCAGGCGCACACTATCGGCTAAAATTTCATCTACCCTCTGCACCAAATCGTCAGGGGGCAGGCCTCCTTCTTTCTTTCCCCGGGACATACTGCCCCGGGAAGCATGAAAGCGGATCCCTAATCTCTCTGCGGCCTGAAACTGGTGATCGATCAATGCCCCGGAATTTTTCCGGGGGAAGACATAATGATGGTCAAAGCAGGTGGTACACCCATATTTCAGCAATTCGCCCATACCGACCAGGGAACTGTAATAAATCATGTCCGGAGTGAGTCCCCGCCAGATTTCATAAAGGGCCACCAGCCAGTCGAATAATTCCAGGTTTTGCACCTGGGGTAAATTCCGGCTAAAGGTCTGATATAAGTGATGATGGGTGTTAATCAAGCCGGGATAAACAAACATGTCCCGGGCATCGATCACTTCATCGGCGACAAAACATTCCTGGCCCAGATAGCGGAAGGAATTGTCCGCAATGAGAATATTCTGGTTTTCCAGGACCCTATCCGCATTGTCTACCGTCACAATCGCTTTGGCGTTTTTAATCAGGATACTTTTCATGGAAAAATACTCCTTAAAACCTTTCCCACAATTTTGTGCTTAACTCCCGGGCCTTGGCGTAAATCTCCGCCTCGTCGATACCGGTTAAGGACCTTTCCTTCATCACAATCCGCCCGTTAATGATGGTGGTGGCTACGGACCTGCCCCACATGCCGAATAAAATATGGCCGTCCGCATTGTTTTCATGAAGCGGTGTGGGGGGATCATAATCCACAATGATCAGATCGGCGTAACAGCCGGGGGCCAATCGCCCCAGAGGCCGGGGAAACATGCGGGCGCTGATGGCAGGATTATGCTTAAACAGCATGGCCGGGGCTTCCGCCCAGGCGACGCTGGGATTGGCCCGGTCATGTTTATGGAGAATTTGCGCCACTTTGAAGGATTCCAACATATCACTGGTATAACCGTCTGTCCCCAGACCCACGGTCACACCTTTTTCCAGCATGGCCAGGACCGGGGCGCATCCTACGGCGTTACCCATATTGGACTCCGGATTATGCACCACATTGGCCCCGGTTTCTTTTAAAATATCAATTTCCCGGTCATTAACATGGACACAATGGATGGCAAGAGATTGGGGGCCCAGGATGCCAAACCCGGCCAGCCGTTCCACCACCCGTTTGCCATAGCGGGCCAGGGCATCCTCCACATCGGCAATCCCTTCCGCTACGTGGACATGGAAACCGGCTCTCGTACCCGCATTGGCCTGACAACAGGCGGCCAGGGTTTGATCACTTAAAGTTAAGGAGGCATGCAGGCCGAACATTCCTCTGATCATCTCATCTCCGCTGCTGTTGGCATGGCGGATGAATTCCTCATTTTCCTGGATGCCCTGCCGCATCACCCCGGTGCCGTCCCGGTCGGAAACTTCATAGCACAAACTGCTGCGCACACCGGCGGCCCGGGCAGCCCGGGCTAAAACAAACAAGCTTTCCCGCACGGCCCCGGGACTGGCATGATGATCAAAAATTGTCGTCGTGCCGTTTTTAATGCCATCGATCAGCGGCACCATGGCGCTGTAATAGATGTCCTCCCGGGTCAGCACCTTGTCCAAACGCCACCATAACCGGCCCAGGATTTCCGGAAAATTCTCCGGCGGGGCATCTTTCAGCGCCATTCCCCGGGCAAAGGTACTGTATAAGTGCATATGGGTATTGATCAGTCCCGGCATGATCACCCGGCCCCGGGCATCGAGAAAATCAGCCTCCGGGTAACGCTTTTTTAATTCTGCACTAGCGCCCACTTCCGCGATGATATTGTCTTTCACGGCCACACAGCCGTCAGCCAAATAGGGCCGGGTTTCATCCCGGGTAATTACCTTGCCGTTGCCCACCAGCAGCATACATTTAACCCTCCTCCGACTCGTTCAAGGCTTTTTCCGCCGCCTTGACGATATTTTGATACCCGGTGCACCGGCACATATGGCCGGACAGTTCTTTCTTGATCTCCTCCCGGGTTAATTTTTCGCCCCGTTGCACCAGAGCGGTTGTCGACATCACAAAGCCCGGGGTGCAAAAACCGCATTGCACCGCTCCTTCTTCCACAAAGGCCTGCTGGACCTTGGACAGCTTGCCCTCTTTGCACTCACCCTCAATGGTGCGGATTTCCTTGCCGTCTGCCCATACCGCCAAATAGATGCAGGAATCAAAGGGTACGCCGTTGATGAGTACGGTGCAGGCACCGCATTCTCCTACGGCACACCCTTTTTTTACCCCGGTCAGGTGCAGCCTGTGGCGCAGCACCTCCAGCAAGGATTCCCGGATATCCACGTCCAGTACGATTTCGCTGCCATTTACTTTCAAGCTAATTTTTTTCGTTTTCATCGTTCCCCTCATTCCTTTCCAAGGCAGAAGATGCCTGAAAGTCTATCACATGATTCATGGTCAATGGTGCCATTCCCTTCTCTCATACCATCTCTCCCCCTGCATTGACAAATGCCTGTTGAAAGGCCCGCTTGCTCAGCTCTTCCACCAACTGCAGCCTGTATTCCCGGGAAGCACGCCAGGAAGTTCTCGGGTTGACTTCCGTGACGGCAGTGCGCCCAGCCTCCTGAAGCAGCTCCGCACTAAAAGCTTTTCCTTTTACCAGGTCTTCCGTTTTTAAGCAGCGCATAGGCGTGGGAGCGGCTACCCCCAAAGCAAGACGGAAATCTTCCACTGTTCTTTTATCTTTTAAACGGCACAAAACGGCGCAGCCCAGGGTGGCGATATCCATGGCATTGCGCATGGCAAACTTGATGTAGTGGCCTCCAAAACCCTCATAATTCTCCCGGGTAAGCAGAATAGCCGTCAAAACTTCATCATGGCGCAGGTCCACCCGGCCCGGTCCCAGGTAGAAATCCCCAATGGCCACCTCCCGCATGCCGCCGGCACCCTGAATCCTCAGCCGGGCATTTAAGGCAAAGAGGGTGGAGGCGCTGTCTGCGGAAGTAACCCCATTGCAAATATTACCGCCGATGGTGCCGATATTACGGATTTGCGGGCCACCCACCTTATCGACCGCTTCGCCCAAAACCGGCACGTGTTCCCCGATCAGGGCATGCCGGGTGATTTCACTGAAGGTGGTACCGGATCCGATGCTGATGGTGCCCTGCTCATCCCGGTGAATCCCTTTTAGTTCAGGGATGCCGTGAATGCTGATCAACTCGGCGTCAGGCATTTTTCCCTCATGTATTTTTATCAACAGGTCACTTCCCCCGGCGATCAAACGGGCCCGGGGATGGGCCTGCAATAACTGAACAGCCTCCTGGACAGAATGGGCTTCTTCATAATGGGCAATGTCATACATGCTTACGGCCTCCTTTATCCCAATGTCTGGGAACATACTTCTATTTAGAACCTGGCTCCCCAAGTAAACCTGCTTCTTTGAACTTCTCAAACAAACGCTGGGGGCTCATGGGCAGTTCATCTATCTTCACGCCGGTAGCATCCAGAATCGCGTTCCGGACGGCAGGAGCCGGAGAGACAGTAGGAGGCTCCCCTAACGCCTTATTCCCGTATGGTCCGGTTGGCTCATAAGTTTCTACAAACCCCATTCCCATCTCAGGGGTATCCAATACAGTCATCAGTTTGTAGTCCAAAAGGTTATTATTTAGGGGTTTTCCTGTTTTTTCATCAAAGAGCAGCTGCTCAAACAAGGCATAACCCAGGCCCATGCTCACGCCCCCATGGACCTGCCCTTCCGCCAGCTGAGGATTGATCAGCTTCCCTGAATCATGAATATTATAGAGCTCCAGAATCTCCACTTTGCCGATGGCCATATCCACTTCCACTTCCACAAAGGTACAGCCATAGGCCAGGGCGTTAACCCGGGCGTTATTGGAAACATCCGCCGTGATGGGCGCGGCATCAACCGGGTGATAATAGCTTTCCAGAGCCACCCGGGCAAGGGGCAGCACCTTTTCACCCCCTGGTTTCTTCACAACCCAGGCATCCACCAGATCCAGGTCCTCCGCCGGAAGATCCGTCATGCGCTGGGCCCAGTTCAAGACCTTGGCCTTCACCTCTTCCGCCGCTTTGCGCACCGCCAGGCCGGAAACATAGGTTTGTCGGGAAGCGTAGGCGCCGGTGTCAAAAGGGCTAATGTCCGTATCCTGCTCGGAAACAATATGCACCATCTCCAAAGGGATGCCAATGGTTTCCGCGGCCATCTGGGAAAGTACGGTGTCACTGCCCTGGCCGATTTCCGCGGCCCCCACCTGGAGCTGCACAGAACCATCCTGGTTCATGACGATTCTCGCGCCGGCAATTTCCAGGCTAACGGGATAGGTCCCTGTGCCATAGCTGAAGCAGGCCATGCCCAACCCCCGCCGTTTCAGCCCTGCCGGCTTCTCTCTGCTGGCTTTTTTATCATCCCACCGGATCAGTTCCTTCCCTTTGGCCATACACTCGGCCAGCCCGTTGGTGTAGGTGACAAGGCCGGTCAGGGGATCCGCATAGCCTACCTGGTGCAGGTTTTTCAGCCGGAATTCTACCGGATCCATCGCTAGCTCCCGGGCTATGTTCTCCATATGGGATTCCAGGCCGAAAATCACCTGGGGCGCGCCATAGCCCCGCATGGCTCCTGCCGCCGGTGTATTGGTATAAACCGTGGTGGCCGCACATTTAACGGCATGCTGCTGATAGATCTGGCGGAAAGTGGTGGTACATTTCCCGGCAATAGAATGGCCGTGGGAGGCATAGCCCCCGTTCTGGGAGATCAGCCGCATTTCCGCCCCCACCAGGGTGCCGTCTTTTTTGACGCCGGTCTTAAACCGGAAGTGAACGGGATGCCGCACCCGGGAGGCAATAAAAGTTTCCTCCCGGGAAAGCTCCAGCTTCACCGGCCTCCCATGCACCACGGTGGTCAAAAAGGCCGCCAGAGGCTCCACGACCACATCCTGTTTACTGCCGAAACCGCCTCCCAAATACGGTTTAATCACGCGCACCCTCCCCCAGGGAATTCCTAAAGCCTGCCCCACAATGCGGCGGCAGATATGGGGAATCTGGGTTGAGGAACAGACCACGATCCTGCCCCTGCTGTCCATATAGGCATAGGCACTGTGGTTTTCCATGGCACAATGCTGGACCATGCTGGTGCGGAATTCATCTTCAAAGATGATATCGGCTTCCTGAAAAGCTTTCTCCGGGTCGCCCAATTGATACTCGCTTTTCTTAATGATATTCTTGGTTCCCTTATGGATTTCCCTGGCCCCCTCTTTTAAGGCATCTTCTGCCCTTAAGAGAGGCGGGTATTCTTCATATTCTACTTCAATCAGCCTTAAGGCCTTTTGCGCCGTCAGCTCATCCCGGGCAATTACGGCGGCAATTTCATCACCCCAGAGCCGGACGCTCCGGGTGAGGAGATTGCGGTCCGCCACATCCTGATGTTTGGGGTCTATATGATAAGGATGCCCTGCCGTAGGGAAGGTATGCTGAGGAACATCTTCAAAAGTGACCACAGCTTCCACCCCCGGCAACGCCTTGGCTTTTTTCGTGTCAATCCTCTTCACCCAGCCATGGGCAATGGTGCTGCGGAACACCTTGGCGTATAACATGTCTCTTTCCATCAAGTCATCCACATATTTCGCCTGACCGCACACCTTGACCACCGCATCCACTCTTTGGGCCCTATCTCCCACATGATTCATATTTTTCTCCCCTCCCTTTTTCTCACTGCTCCACCTGAAATAGGCCTGGCGAAGGGTTATTCAAATTTGATCCAAATCTGCTCAGATCAGCGGGATCCCTCTTCCTGCCTCTCTTAAAATTTCTGCACCGGGTGACGGTTTTCCTCCAGAAATCCCCCCGTACCGGCTTGGTCTTTTCTGGAACCAAAACATCCCTTTTATTTTTTACATGCAATTACCGTGCCAACTATGTGGTAAAAAGCCTAAAGGTGTTTGGGAGATCCGGGATCCGGCTGCCGGGCCCGGGAACAACCTCCATAAACAGGCTCGTCCCGGTATGGAGAGGCAAAAGAGAGCCATCTATTCGGATCCGGTAGGAATGAATTTCTGCCCTTCATAGCCAATCTTTCTCAATATGATAATTTATATTTTTCCTCGGGATAACGCACCTCGTCAAGGCATTATCATCTTGATAAATAATTATCATTATGATAAAATAAATTGGTAATTGATGTGCAAGAATGAGCCATGCCAAGGGACATGGCAAAGACTTCGATCGACAAAAGGGAAAGGAATGACTTCCTATGGTAAATCTGCTTCATATTCAAGAACCGGTCCAGCAAATCGCCACCGCCATCTCTACGGTGCTTAGCGTGGATGTGGAAGTGGTCAACACGGAGTACATACGCATTGCCGGAACGGGAAAATATGCCCATCACATCGGCGAAAAGATCAAGCTCAACCACCTCCACCAAAAGGTGATCGCCCAAAAAAAAGATGTGTTTATCAGCAATCCCAGGGAACACGAATCCTGTGCCCCCTGTCCCCACAAAGACCTCTGTGAGGAATGCGCGGAATTGTGCACCCCCATCCTCTCGGAGGATATGGTAGTAGGGGTTTTCGGCCTGGTGGCTTTTCACGAACCCCAGCGTAAAATCCTGATCCGTCAGACCAATGAATTGTTGACTTTTATTAAACAAATGGGGGCCCTGATTGTCTCCAAAGTAAATGAGGAAGAATACATCAACCAGTTGCGGGTGGCCAAGGAACAACTGACGGTAATCATGGACTCGGTGAACGAAGGCATCCTGGCGGTGGACAGCCGGGGCCATATCACCCATGCCAATGATTCCCTGGCTGCCCTGATCAACCACCAGAAAAAAGGCCTGATGCACCGCCCGGTGCATGAAATCATGCCTGACTCGCCCATGCTTCACGCCATTACCAAAGGCAACAGCTACATTAACAAAGAGATCTATTATCCGGAATTAAAAAGACAGTTCCTCACTACCACCCGCCCTATTATCTCCAATCAAAAAATTATGGGCGCCGTGGCCACCTTCCGCCCCATTGAGGAAGTGGAACAGCTAATTCTGGACTACACGGAACCGCGCATCGATATCCGGTTAAACACCATTATCGGCAGGAGCCCGGCCATGGAGGAACTGCGCAAAAAGGTGCTTCAATTCGCCACCAGTTCTTCTACGGTTTTGATCAGGGGCGAGAGCGGCACGGGAAAAGAATTAATTGCCCGGGCCCTGCACAGTGCCAGTCCCCGAAAAAACAAATCCTTCATCGCCATTAACTGCAGCGCCATACCGGATACCCTTCTGGAAAGCGAATTGTTTGGCTACGATGAAGGCGCTTTTACCGGCGCAAACCGGCGCGGCAAGCCCGGCAAATTTGAAATGGCCCACGGAGGCACCATCTTTTTGGACGAAATCGGCGATATGCCCATTCATTTACAGGCAAAAATTCTGCGCACCTTGCAGGAGAAAGTGATTGAACGGCTGGGCGGCCACACCAGCCTGAATATTGATGTCCGCATCATTGCCGCCACCAACCAGCCCCTGGAAACCATGATTTCACACGGTGAATTCCGGGAAGATCTTTATTACCGGTTAAACGTGATCCCCCTCTACGTCCCTCCTTTGAGAGAGCGGCAGGAAGACATCCTGCCTTTAATAGAACACTTTTCCGGTAAATACAACAAATTATTTAAAAAGAACATTCAAGGCTTTTCCGAACAGGCTTTTGCCGCCCTGCTGGACTACGACTGGCCGGGAAATATCCGGGAACTGGAAAATGCCGTAGAATATGCCTTTAACATTGAAGCCTCCAACTACATCCGGGAAGAAAGCCTCCCTATCAAGTTAAGAAATTCGGAGCATAAAAGTAATACCGATACTTTTCATACCCTGAAAGAGCTGGAAAAAAAACACATCAAAACAGTTCTGGAGAAATACCCCGGCAGCACCGAGGGAAAAAAGCAAGCAGCAGATGTCCTGGGCATTGGCATCGCTACCCTGTACCGGAAGATAAAAGAATATGAGCTGTAAAAAGCTTATCGTTAATCCCTGTAATTATATTTGTACTATTTGTGAATTTGCCTATATTCTTCTGAGTTTTTTTCCGCCGCTTTTTGAACAGCCTTAATAATGTTGGTATAACCCGTACAGCGGCAAAAGTTTCCTGATAACTTTTTCTTAATCTCCTCTTCCGTTGGGTTAGGGTTTTCTTTTAACAGTGCATGTCCAGCCATTAAGAACCCGGGGGTACAGTAGCCACATTGCACGGCGCCGGCTTCAATAAAGCTCTCCTGTAATTTCGACAGCTTACCATCTTCAGCTAGCCCCTCAACAGTCAGAATATTTGTCTGATCAGCCCATGCTGCCAAATATAGACAAGAATCCACCGGAACATCGTCTACCAAGACCGTACATGCCCCGCACTCTCCCGCTTCACATCCCTTCTTGGTTCCGGTTAAATCCAACCGGTCCCTAAGAACTTCCAGCAGCGATTCCCGATCGTCAATTTCTACAGTCATCATTTCCCCATTGATGGTACAGCTAATAAACTTTTTCATGATCGTTTTCCCCCGGCTTGAAAAAATGCTTCCAGTAATGTCCGTGAAGTCAATTCTTTGATTAGTTCTTCCCTAAATTCTCTTGAAGCCCGCCACGATGAGCGGGGCTTAGCTTCTTTTACTGCCTCAATGCCAACTTTTACTAATAATTGGTCGGTAAGATTTTGCCCCAAAGCTACATTTTCCGCCTGATAACAGCGTATTGGCATCGGTGCTGCAGTGCCCAATGCAATCCGGATTTCCCCTATTGTCTTTTGATCCTTTAACAAGCAGACTACGGCACAGCCTAACGTGGAAATATCCATGGCTTTACGCATGCTAAATTTCGTGTAATGGCCTCCCCATAAACCGTTGATCTTAGGGATAGAAACAGCAGTAAGAATCTCTCCGTGCTGGATATCAGTTTGATATAATCCTTGATAAAATTTTTCCATATCAACAACCCTGGTACCATGCAAACTTTGTAAAGTCAGCTTGGCTTTTAATGTCAACAAAGAAGATGCACTGTCAGCAGAGGTGGCTCCATTACACAAATTTCCGCCAATAGTAGCCACATTCTGAATCTGCGGCCCACCCATGGTAATAGCGGCTTTAGCTAAAAAGGGCAGTTGATCATTAATAATCGGGTCTTTATTTACTTGGGTAAAGGTTGCCATTGCCCCAATTTGCACACTGCCGTTAGGAAGCTCTTTGATCTCTTTGAGACTTTTAATTCTTTTCAAGCTGACTAAAGGGATATCTGAAATTTCCTTATGACGAAATTTCAGTAAAATATCCGTACCCCCGGCAATAATCTTAGCCGTCCGGTCATTATTTAAAAATTCCCATGCCTCTTGTAAATCTGAGGGTTCATATAACTGGCTAAATCCGAACATTATCTTGTCACCCCCTTTTTCAATTTCATTAGCACTCTTTCAGGGGTCAACGGAATTTCATTATATTCTACTCCAACCGCATTAAGCACGGCATTTCTGATGGCAGGAGCTACAGAAATACAGGGAGGCTCCCCTAGAGACTTATTCCCATAAGCTGTTGTTGGTTCTTCGGTCTCAATAAAAGTTACATCAACCGGCGGCATATCAAGCATGGTAGGAAGTTTATAATCAAGGAGATTACCATTTAATGTCCGTCCGGTTTTCTGATCAATTAGTAACTGTTCGGAAACTCCATAGCCCAAACCCATGAATATGCCACCGTGAACTTGACCTTCTGCTAATAGAGGGTTAATGATTTTCCCTGAGTCATGGAGCGCCCAGATCTTTTCAACTTCAACCTTACCTGTACCGGTATCTACTTCTACCTCAGCAAATACCGCTCCGAAAGTCAGCGGATTACAGTTAGGTGAAAAATATTCTTCAAAGCAGATCGTTATCGGATGCTTGTGATCATAGTAAGCTTTCATAGCGGCTTTTCTGACACTAAGCAGTTTTTCATCATTTTCTCCCAAAATGAAGCCTTCCCGGGTGTCTAAACTTTCCGGTGATTTATTTAACATTTTTGCGGCATACCCTAATAAAGCTTCTTTACATTTTATTGCCGCCTTTTTCACTGCCATTCCACCTACAAAAAGCTGGCGGGAGCCATAAGCCCCATTATCAAAGGGGCAAATATCCGTATCTACGGCAATGACATTTATGGTGTCTATAGAAATACCTAGTGTTTCGGCAGCGATCTGGGCCATGGCCGTATCATTACCCTGGCCTACTTCCGCTGAACCTAAAAAGAGGGTTGCTGAGCCGTCTTCATTAAGTTTGATTCTGGCTCCGGAAAGCTCATGAACTGCAGGGTAAGTATGGCTTTGATAACTAAAGCAGGCCATGCCCAATCCTTTTTTCGTTACACTGCTATCATCATGCTCACGGTTCCGTTTCGTTTTCCAATTACTTAACTTTTCACCTTTTTCCAAACACGTTCCCAAACCGTATGAATTTACAATAAAATACTCATTTGGACATTTAAAATCAGGACTAATGAGATTTTTTCTCCGGAACTCCAGAGGGTCTATACCCAACCTTCCGGCGATATTCTCCATATGGGCTTCCGTAGCAAAATTCAGTTGGGAAATCCCGTATGACCTCATAGCCGAGGCTACCGGCATATTTGTATAAACAGATTTACCCTTAAACAAGGTATTAGGAGCGGGATATAAAGTAGGAAAATGAGAACTCATACTGTATACAATTCCGTGCCCATGGCCGGCATAAGCCCCGGTATTTGACAAAACGTCCATCTGTCTTGCTAATATTTTCCCTTCTTTGGTCACGCCGGTTTTTAATTTTATGATGGTAGAGTGACGGGTTCGTGTAGAAACAAATTCTTCTTCCCTAGTATACTCTAATAAGACAGGTTTCCCCGTTTTTTGAGTCAAAACCACATTAATAGGCTCCTGGCAGACATCCTCTTTCCCGCCAAATCCGCCGCCAACATATGTCTTTATGACCTTGATTTTTCTAATCGGTATATTTAGTGCTTGTGATAATATTCTGCGTAAATGAAAAGGAACCTGAGTGGCAGAATGAACCGTATACCGGCCATCATCCTCTAGATACACCAAAGATACATGATTTTCAATGGGACAGTGTTGCACGATCGGGGTTCTAAATTCATCCTCAAAAACATAGTTTGAGTCTTCAAACCCTTTTGCGACATCGCCAAACTGAGAAATATTCTCTCCGCAAATATTCTTGGTCCCCTCATGGATTTCCGGTGCATGTTCATCTAATGCATCTTCAGGTGAGAGAATGGCAGGAAGCTCTTCATATTCTACTTCTATTAATCTTATTGCTTCCTCAGCAATTTCTCTACTTTCGGCTGCTACTGCTGCGACAGGGTCTCCTACATACCTGACCTTTTTGTCTAAGATATACATATCTTGAGGACTGTCATCCGGATAAGGATGACCGGCGGAGCAATATAAAATTCTGGGAACGTCCTCCCAAGTTATGACAGCCTTGATGCCGGGAAAATTTTTCGCCTTACTGGTGTCTATTTTTTTAATATAAGCATGGGCAACCGAACTCCAAAGTATTTTTCCGTATAACATTCCAGGCATTTTGATGTCTCCGATATATTTAGCCTTGCCCATGACTTTGGGAATCGCGTCAATTCGCGGCACACTTTTACCGATATACTGGTTGTCCATACAAGACCCTCCTTATCAGGCGATGGGAAATAGTGATATCTTTGCGCTGAACCTACATATCTGTTCCGAGTTATCTGGCATCTCCTTATTTCCTCACAACATTAATAGGAGCCTTTGTATAAATGTACCATAATAAATAAGAAGAAAAAAATATTTTTCTCGGTTTTTTGTTCATATGCACAAGAGAGGAATCCCCCCTGCCATATGAAGAGAATTCCCCATATGACATCAAGAATCGTTACTTTTGCGATAGCATCTTTTCTTTTAATGCTTTGACCAACAACATCATGGGTCATGTTTTTACCTCATACAATTGTCTAAATGCCACATCTGCTATAACACCGTCCTTTTTAAGTGCAATAATATTTTTTCTGGTGTTAAAGGAATTTCATTATATGCTACCCCAATGGCATTCAAGACTGCATTTCTAACCGCAGGTGCTACAGAAATACATGGAGGCTCGCCCAAAGCCTTGTTGCCATATGCGGAAGAAGGTTCTATGGTCTCAACAAAAGTGACATCTACAGGGGGTACGTCCAGAATAGTTGGCATTTTATAATCCAGAAGATTCCCATTCAAAACCCTTCCGGTATTTTTATCAATCAATAGCTGTTCTGACGTTCCATAAGCAAATCCCATACTTACTCCGCCGTGGACCTGGCCTTCCGCTGCTTGATAATTAAGGATCTTACCGGAATCATGGAGCGCCCATATTTTTTCAACCTCTACCTTGCCTGTCCCCGTATCAACCTCAACTTCTGCAAATACTGCTCCAAATGCCAAAGGATTATTCCCCGGAGAAAAATAAGCCTCATGGTCAATAGTCACAGAATTGCCTTTTGTATAATGGGCTTTCATGGCGGCATCCTTTACTGATATTAAGCTCTCACCGGTTAACCCGTCATAAATTACTCCATATTTGACCAAGAGATCCTCCGGGTCCCGATTAAATAAAGATCCCACAAAACCTGTTATAGCCTTTCGGCATTTAACCCCGGCTTTTTTTACAGCCATACCACAGACGCTGGATTGACGGGAAGCATACGCTCCCATGTCGATAGGACAAAGGTCGGTATCAACGGCAATGACATGAATGGATTCCACGTCAATTCCCAGCTCCTCGGCTGCAATTTGGGCCATAATCGTATCATTACCCTGTCCGATTTCTGCAGAGCCTATGAACAAGGTGGCACTGCCATCTTCGTTCATTTTAATCCGCGCTCCCGATAGTTCGGCATTATAAGGGTATGTGCTGCTGGCATAGCTTAAGCAGGCCATTCCTAATCCTCTTTTTTTGATCCCGTTTGACTTTTGCCCTCTTTTCACGACCCAATTGCTTAACTCTTTACCCTTGTTCAAACACTCCTCTATGCCACAGGAATTTACCGAAAAATACGCTTGTGGGTCACGATAACCTAATTTGCAAATATTCTTCAAGCGGAGATCCAAGGGATCCATGCCCAATCTTTGGGCGATATTATCCATATGAGACTCCATCGCAAAATTATATTGGGAGATCCCATAAGATCTCATCGCCGAAGCAATCGGCATATTGGTATAAACCGATAATCCTGCAAAAGAAATATTAGGTGTCGGGTAGAGTACGGGAAACTGGGCATCAATGTTATAAACCACACAATGGCCATGAGCAGCATATGCCCCGGTATTTGACAAGACTTTCAGCTCTCTGGCAACCAGTTCCCCATTTTTCATCACTCCGCTTTTCAATTCTAGAATCATGGAGTGACGAGTTCTCGTTGAAACCATTTCTTCTTCTCGGGAAAACTCTAACAAAACGGGATTCCCTGTTGTTAAAGCCAATACTGCATTAATTGGTTCCTGGCAGACATCCTCTTTTCCCCCAAATCCCCCGCCAACATAACTTTTTATTACTTTAATTTTTCCCATAGGCATGCCAAGAACTTGGGATAGAATACGCCTGAGATGAAAGGGAATTTGAGTGGCAGAATGGACGATCAGCCTTGCGTCATTATCCAGATAGGCTAATGAAGCATGGTTCTCAATAGGGCAATGCTGAACAATTGGTGTTCGGAATTCATCTTCAATGATTAAATCCGCGTTTTTGAATCCCCCTAAGACGTTGCCAAATTCATAAGAATGCTGACCACAGATATTTTTGGTACCTTCATGAATTTCCGGGGCATTTTCTTTCAATGCCTCTTCAGGAGATAAAATTAAAGGTAATTCTTCGTATTCGACTTTGATTAACCCTAATGCTTTTTGGGCAATTTCTTTACTTTCTGCAGCTACAGCCGCCACCGGATCGCCAAGGAATCTAACTGTTTTGTCTAAGATATACATGTCTTGGGGACTGTCATCTGGGTAGGGATGACCAGCCGGGCAGTAAGCATGTCTAGGAACATCTTTCCAAGTAATAACTGCCTTAACCCCGGGAAGTCTTTTCGCCGGATCCGTTTCTATTCTTTTTATTTTTGCGTGTCCCAAAGCACTCCACAAGATTTTGCCATACAGCATACCAGGAATTTTTATGTCCCCAACAAATTTTGCTTTACCAGTCACCTTTGGAATCACGTCAATTCTTTTGGTACTTTTCCCAATGTGTTGGTAATCCACGAAATTCCCCTCCATGTAAAATATTTGGCTTTATACTATTTCTCAGATATTTAAGTTCCAAAGGATCTTGACATAAAAACAACGTTTCCTTGTCGGAATTATTTTGATCTCTTTCCAAGATTTTTTTCTGCACTTTTGATGATACTCTGCAGTTCTTTCTCGACTTCATTTGGCAAGACGATCGGTTTATGGTTTTCTTTGATCGATTTATAAATATCACGGGTACGTTCTATCATTTCTTTACTGCCCTGCTCTACCCAAGCCGGACGGGAAATTCTGTTAAATACTTTTGGCCTATAATTTTCTTTAAAATGCCTAAAGGTATGGTTCATCGTAATAAATGCTTCCCTGCCCGCCAGGTTCAGCAATTCTTCAAAACCCATAGTATCCTCATTAATCTCAAAACCTTTTTTTACCACCTTTGCGTAACCAAAAAGATCATTATCAATAATTAATTGAATCGGACTTGCCGTTTTTCCGGTTTCAAGATGTCCTACATCACCTAATATTGTTGCGTCAGACAAACTGACCAATTGGGTAATATACGCATCGGTACATGCGCTTTCCGCTCCTACAACAAAAGCGTCGGAGCCTCCTGCAAAACTGTGGCATGGCAGGCCATAGCCCTCTTCAATCAATTGGGACACCAACCCTCTGGCCATGGCGATTGAAACAGTAGCCTGAAGAGCATGGGTACTTGACATATCCATTTCATACATAATTGGTGTAAGAATACAAGGGGTCCCTGGACCGATACATTGAACCATAATCGTCATTGCCACGGTTTCAGCAGCAGCCATCAGTGCTACACCCGCTGGTGTGACCGGGGCATTAGCACCTGCTGTCGGCAGCGAACATACATGGATGGGTATGCCGTATTTGCCGCTTTGATATATAGCTTCAGAATCCATATATTTAATATCAAAGGGGGGTGCGGAACAAGATATATTGCTTACAATTGGCCTGTTCTTAAGTTCATCCATACCGCCCACTACTGCTGCCGCCATTTCCATCATATATGTGACATTTTCTGCCTCATAGGGCTGTAGCCAACCATGCTTTGTTGAATTATGGAGAACCACCTCAAAAGCATGGATATCCATTGTTTCAGGCGGGAAATCAGTAACCTTTAAAGTCAATAATGACCAAAAATCTATATGCTCCAATGCTTGGGTAACTGTAATGTAATCAGCCAAATCTTCTTTGCTGATACCTCTGTATTCATCAGTTAAAGCATCAATATAGTACATTGAGCCCGTAATCGCCCTAGTATAAAATAACCCTTCCGGATGAGGAAATTTCAAATCATACTTAGGGTCAATCCCCGCCAAAGTAAAGCTTCGTGGTGCTTGGCTCAGCATTTCTTCTTGTAATTCTTTCGGAAAAAGCACTTTACCGGAAGAACTTGAGACTTTTGCTCCTGCCCTTTCCAGATATTTCAATACCTTAGGATGGTCAACCTTCATACCCTGTTTGGCTAACAGCTCCTGGACTTTACTTTTCATTAGAGCAATTTCATCAACATGGGCAATTCTTAAACGTAAATTTTTTGCCATTTTTCTCCCTCCAATTTTTCAAATGAGGTCTTATCTACCAGTTGTCATTTATCGCCTCCTATTTTTAAAAAACAAGGTAGGTCTTTATTACTTTTGGGAAAATTTTACGCTTTAAATCTCTTTGAATTAATTAATATTGTAGAACCTCCTTTTATTTCGCAAACTGTACTAGACTAAAATCATTTTTTAAAACTGCAAAACGATTTTTCCATAAAAAAACCTCCCTTTTGATAACGAAGTAGTTTATCAATCAAGAGGTAAAAGATGCTAAGATATTTATATTTTTCAGGTTTAGTTTTCCTATTTTATCTTATAATTGGACAAACGGGTTTTTATTGACTTAGAGATGGTTACGGGATGTAAGGCCAAGGCATCTGCAATTTCTCCTTGAGAAAGATTTTGTAAAAGGATCATACTGTCCTTCATGGAAATGTTATAATTTTGGAAATCATTCATCAAAATATCAATTCTTTGATTGGCATCATTAAAACATAACGACTGAAGTTGATTTATGCTATTGTTTAGGACATTACTTTCAATGATAATTACTTCTTGAAAAAAGTTAGGATCTTCTTGCAGTTTTTTTTGAAATTGGTCAACAGGCATTCTAGCTAACTCAACTTTCGTAACAGCTTGGATTTCAAAAAAATAATCCTTTATTAATAACAAAAAATTATTTATTATACAGTTATCCCTCCAATAAATCATCTTCGTTCTTTTGCCATTCTTAATATAATATCTGATAATTCCTTTATTAAGATAATAAATATATTCCATCTTGTCAGATGCAAAAAATATTATAGCACCCGGTTTCAAATGAACAATTTCATAGGAAGAAAACACTTTTTTTACAGTAGGAATTGGGATATCTACATGCCAAAGCAACCCGCATTTGCTGGAATTACTGGCTGTCTCAACCATAAGTTTCTTCCTCCCTTTTGAAATTTGCGGTCTGTTATTAGGCAGAATTAATAAAACTGGATTAAGTTACGATTTTTGATTAGAATAAAGCCATCCTTCCGGTCTATCATTCCATTATTTTTAGCCTTTCGAATGAAAACATCAACTGCTTCAATGGATGAACTACTAAGATCAGCTAAATCTTGTCTAGTGATGGGAAAGTTTATTAAGATACCTTCTTTTTCCTGTATTCCAAACCTGTCAATAAGACATTTTAACACCCAGGAAATGCGTTGCCTTGTATCAAAAAAAGAAAGATTTTTTATTTTATCTTCCACCAATACATTTTTTTTAATAAGGCTTTTATATATCGACAGAGAAATTTCATAATTCGCCATAAACGAGCGAACCATCTCGTGTCTAAATACCAAGCATTTTACCTCAGAAAAAGCTTGTACAAAAAAATTGCTTTTTCCTCCATTATTAAAATAAAAATTCTCACCGAACCAGGATAACATTCCACAAAACCCAATGATATGCATCTT
Organism: Candidatus Formimonas warabiya; assembly: GCF_002777255.1. Lineage (GTDB taxonomy): Bacteria > Bacillota > Dehalobacteriia > Dehalobacteriales > Dehalobacteriaceae > Formimonas > Formimonas warabiya. Next base: position 1,859,570 of record NZ_CP017634.1, read on the forward strand.
CCCGACATCGGAAATCATGCTAAGTTTTACATACCCGTCCTCAATAAGATATAAATTATCAACAAACTTTCCTTGTGATATTATTTCATCATTTTTATTAAATATAATTTTAATCCCTTTATCGTTTAACATTTTCAAATAGAGATCAGATATATCGTCTTCAATAAAGATAGACATAAATTTATCATCCCTCTTCTAGTGATAAAAAAGGTTAAACTTTAGCTAACATAATTAGTAAGTTATTCAAATATTATAGCTTTTATAATATAACATTTTTCTTAGGACAATTATACCGATTTAATATTCCGGATTTCAAGTCGTCAATCGTCGGTTTTGATTTGATAAAACAACATCCCCCCGGCCACTTTAAGTGGCACAGGGGGGATTTTTCTCTAACCGCTTAGCCAGGGGTTTTTTCTCCAATAAAGAAGCCCATACCATTTTTTAAACTCATTTTTCCGGCTATACCATAGATGATGGCCGTAATAAGGGTAGCCGGAAATACTATGCCGATAGTCATATGGATGAAGACCAATTTTTGCAGGAGAAAATAAATCGCCATTCCCGCGATCCAGCTTCCCATAGCAACCCAATTTATACCATTAGTGTACCAGTAAATCCCTTTCCTATCACTAATGAATTCCATTTTGTAATCCCCCTTGCGGACAAAATAATAATCGGTGGCCATAACAGCAATCAAAGGTGGGAACACCGCGCCTAAGTATCCGACAAATACATAGAAGAAATCCATGAAACTGCCAAAAACAATCGGTATAAAGGCAATTAATACAGTTACAATACCCGTTGTCCACAAGGTCTTTTCATAATTTAGGTTGGGGAAAACATTCAGAGTCGACATACAACCGGAAAAAAGAGCTACCATATCGGTTGTAATCGTAGATAAAATAATTACAATCAGCATGGGAATCCCAAGTCCCAAAGAGGTTGCCACACTGGAAGGATCACAGGCATTAGGGTCAAAGGTACCGGTTTGTATGGCTGAGGCAATTACAGCCATTACACCAACCAGGGCAAACCAATAAAGAGCTACCGTAGCACCCAATAACGGCGCAACTGTCGCCGACGTTTTCGTCTTGCAATAACGGGTATACTCTGCAACACAGGGCACCCAGGAAATACTGAAGGCCGCCATAGTATCAATGCTTATTCCTAAAGGCATTTTGAAGTTTGGATCCGGCTTCCAGGCAAGAATTTCCGAAATCGGAAAGGTCTTTAATACGGCATAAGTCATCCAGATACTAATCACAACCATTAAAACCACACTAACATTTTCAGCCTTTCTGATCAGTTTTGATCCGCCATAAGCAACTAAAAAACACGTTAAGATAGCATTTAATCCTGCACCGAAGGCCAGGCCTTTCCATCCGCCGGGCTCTCCGTAAGCAGGCCAGCCAAATATGATGCTAAAAACATAGCTCATGCTAATTCCACCAATAAAAGATCCCACCGAAGTCCAGCCAATTAATGAAATACTGTTTAATGCAGAAGGCAATTTACTTCCGATAATACCAAAGGAAAACCTGGTTAAGCCCATAGTGGTCGTGGCCACCTTAAAACCCATAAAACCCACTAAGGCAAGAATTAAATAAGCCAGTGGGTTGGCTATCATGGTAACCCCAAAAGCAGTCATAAAACCGGCTGCAGCAATTGACCCCCCAATAAACCATGCACCTGGCTGGCAGTTGGCTCCAACCCATGTAGAAGCCATATCCCAGAATCCATAGTGCCTAGCTTCCATTGGAACATATTCTTCAACCCCGTAATCCCTTGCTATACCTTCGCCATAATGATCGTGATCGCTCATTAATTAACCTCCTCGACAAAAGTAATTTAATTTTTACCCATGAAAATAAATTGATTTCTGTCAAGATAAAAACAGGTTTACAACCTCCTTGCAGTTAGGCTCTAATACAATTAATAAGGTGCACCTAAAATGATTGTAAAACAGCAAAAGAAAAATAAAACTGTAATAGACTAAAATCTATTTGACTGTTGTGATCTTACTTAAGGATGACAAAGGAAAAGGATCATAAATATAGAATAATATAATCAAATATTTTCATACTAGCATACGCCATACCTTTTGACTATGCCCGGCTTCGCTACTTTCTATCTATTTGGTGCATAGAGTGAGTAAATTATTTGTCAATTGGGGATATGCACAAAAAACATAAATAAATACTTCTTAAGAATAATGAAATATGAATAAATGCACAAAGGCCGGACAAAAAGAGTTGTAGAAATAAAAAGCGAATTAAATCCGAGACCAACAATCTATTGGATATAAACATATTTTACATGAGGAAAGTGAATTAACGACATTCTAACTTTAAAAAACCGAAAATTGGCTAAGCTTGCATATCAGTGAAACCATGTAGTCGATTTTGGACTAATCACTACATAGTGTAACAGCATCAATTAGCAACGTGGTTCTAGGTTTAACCCACGCTAAACTAACTTGTTATAGTTTAGCGTGGGTTTTTATTTCTCTATAAATCATAAAGGGAGGTAGGTTTAAAAGAATTTTCTAAGGAGAAGTTTTGATCGCCGGTAATTGGATACAAAAGAGACAGAGGTGGTTTTGATGTCAAGATTGCTGATAAAAAACGCAGATTCCATAGTAACCTGTGATACTAAAGACCGTATCATGCAACATCAAAGTATTCTAATAGAAGGTTCCAAAATTATTTCCATTGGTACTATCCCGGAGGATAAGGACGCTCAAGTTATTGATGCTAAAGGAATGTTTATCTATCCAGGCCTGGTTAATACACATCATCATGTACTACAGGCTTTTAGCCGAAACATTCCAGAAATTCAATCATCCGAACTTTTTGACTGGCTGCTATATCTGTATAATATTTGGGAAAAGGTCAATCCCGATTATATTTATTACAGTTCTATGGTTGCAATGGCTGAGTTTGTCAAATATGGGGGGACAACCTTATTTGATCATCATTTTGCATTTCCCAAAGGGATCGGTAAAAATATTATTGATCGCCAGTTTGAGGCAGCCAAGTCTTTGGGGCTTCGTTTTCATGCTGGACGGGGCTGTTTTACCAGGGGTAAAAAAGAAGGAGGACTCCCTCCCAATGAACTCGTAGAAACCTTAGATGAGGTTTTAGACGATAGTTTACGCCTTGTTGAAAATTTTCATGACCCAGAGGAATTTTCCATGCGTCAAGTGGCTTTGGCACCCTGTTCCCCTTTCTCGGTTAGTTCTGAAGTAATGATTCAATCAGCCAGGCTAGCAAGGGATAAAAAAGTAAGGCTGCATACACATCTGGCAGAAACCTTGGATGAGGAAAAATACTGCCTTGAAGTTTATGGAAAAAGGCCCTTGGCCTGGGCGGAATCCTGTGAGTGGGTAGGACCGGATGTGTGGTATGCCCATGGCATCCATTTTACGGATGAAGAAATTGATCTGCTCAGTCGGACCAAAACCGGGGTAGCCCACTGTCCTGTATCAAATATGAAACTTTCCTCCGGGATCGCCAAAATACCTCAAATGCTTGAAAAAAAAGTTCCGGTAGGTTTAGCGTTAGACGGCTGTGGCAGCAATGATGCGTCCAACCTATTGGCAGATCTTAGAATAGCTTATCTATTACACCGCTTAAGCTCCAGTACCAAAGCTCCCACCGGTTATGAAATCTTAAAGCTTGCTACTGTTGGGAGTGCAGCAATTCTTGGACGGTCTGATATAGGGTCCATTGAAGTGGGTAAAGCTGCTGACCTTTTTATGATAGACATTAACAAATTAGAATTTGTAGGGGGGTTATCAGATCCCGCATCCTTTCTTGGGACTGTAGGGTACAGCCGCCCTGTAGATATGACGATTATTAATGGGAAGATTGTTTTTAGGAAGGGCAGGTTAACTGGAATTGATGAGGAGGCTATTAAGAGTAAGGCAGCAAAACAGGTTGCGAAGGTGTATGGCACAATGTAAAGACCAGCTTGGTTCCATGAGTTTTCTTCAGTAAAGAAAGGGGGTTAATGAAATGAGCAGTCCTGAAAAAAAGACCTAGTTTGTAACAGAGCATCTTTATTTGCCGAGATTTTCAAATGATGATAACAAAAGGGGGTAGATTATGATGGCTGATGAAAAAGTTGATCGGGTTAATCAAATGTTGCCTGTTAGCAAGTTAAGTATTTTAGGGCTGCAGCACGTTTTGGCTTTTTATGCCGGCGGTATCGCTATTCCTCTGATCATTGGGGGAAGCATTGGCTTATCACAAGAGCAAATAGCACTTTTGGTAGCTGCGGATTTATTTACCTGCGGAATCGCCACCTTAATTCAAACGATCGGTATTAAAGGTTTCGCTGGAATCCAACTCCCGGTAGTACTTGGCTGTGCCTTTGCACCTGTGGCTGTGATGATTTCCATCGGAAACAGCATAGGTATAACAGCAATTTATGGTTCAATTATAGGTGCAGCCATATTTATGATTCTCGTTGCACCTTTTTTTGGCAAGGTTTTGAGATATTTTCCCCCCATTGTTACTGGCTCAGTTGTAACTATTGTTGGGCTTACCCTAATCCCGGTCGGCATAAACGATATCGCCGGAGGGTCTGGGAGTCCCACTTTCGGTGATCCCAAAAATTTATTGCTGGCTTTATTTACGTTGTTAGTCATTTTAGCAGTGAATAGGTTTTTTAAAGGTTTTATACAATCAATTTCCATCCTAATTGGTTTGTTCGTAGGGACGATTGTCAGCGGATTTTTTGGAATGGTCGATTTAAGCGTCGTAGCGAACGCAAAGTGGTTAAGTTTTGTTAGTCCTTTTGCTTTCGGAGTACCCTCCTTTGATCTTCGTGCCATCCTCACCATGTCTGTTACGATGATTGTCGTAATGATTGAGTCAACGGGCACGTTTTTAGTTGTTGGAAAATTTTGCGATAAAGAAATTACCGAGAAAGATGTTGTTAAAGGGCTGAGAGCAGAAGGGATTGGCAGTATTTTAGGGGGAGTGTTTAACTCATTTCCTTATACTACATATTCCGGAAACGCTGGACTTGTTGGTTTGACTAAAGTAGGAAGCCGTTTTGTTGTGGTTGCCGCCGGGATTATCCTGGTTGTTTTGGGGTTGATTCCTAAATTTGCCGCCCTGGCCACCGTTATACCCATGCCTGTCCTTGGGGCTGCAATGATGATGATGTTTGCCATGGTGGCAATGGCAGGAGTGGAAATTATGCAGAAAGTAGATTTTAGTTATCAAGGTAATTTATTGATCGCCGCCTGTTCGATTGGTATTGGACTGGGGATCACCGTTGTTCCTGCTTTATTTTCTAAAACACCCGAACTAGTTCAAATATTGATAGGCCAAAACGGTATCGTTTTAGGAAGTGCCACTGCAGTTTTATTAAACATTATTTTTAACCACGAAAAAAACCATGTTGAAGTCGGAGATACGGGCTACGTTCTAAAAAAAGTGTAAACCCTTGCGACAGACTTCTTCCCCGTTTGTGAAAGTAATGAACCGCTTACGGGGAAGAAGTTTAATTACTTAGGCAAATTTAGGCATTGGTATCTGTCGTTAATTCCTGAGCCATTGCTACAAGTAAATTAGCCAATCGAGTTAAATTTTCTACCTCTGGACTCACTTTAGTAAGAACTTCTGCTTGGTGGTTGGCGACCATAGCCACTTCTTGGGTGGATGAATTAATTTGTTCCACAGCATTTTTAATTTGGTCCAAAATACTTCCTATGTTTTTAGTAGACTTAGTACTGGTATGGGCTAATTTCCGAACCTCTTCAGCCACCACTGCAAAACCTCTGCCGTTCTCTCCAACCCGAGCCGCCTCAATCGCTGCGTTCAGTCCAATTAAGTTAGTTTGTCCGGCAATTTTCCGGATCACTTGCACAACTTGATCCGTTTCGCCAACACGAGCATTGGTTTGCATGGATATACTGTTTAATTCCTGGCTTGTAGCAGAAAGCTCTTCCGCTTCCGCTGCAATTTGTTGAACAGTCGTATCAAAATGCTTTATACTCTCTTCCAACGATTTGGCAATGTCAAGGAGCCTTTCTTTTTTATCAACTGACAACGCAATTGAAATGCCTCCCACAACTTCATTTTCTTCAAAGATCGGTATATCTATAGATATACAAGCTTCACCAAAGATTTTCCTATCTACCTCTGTTACCGATCGTTGTCTTTTTTTCATGGCATTATAAACTGGGTATTCGGGCACTATCGGCATACCGATATATGATTGACTCGATGGTTGTGCTTTTGTATTGGCAAACCAAATTAGCTTTTCTGTGTCATATAACCATATTCCAATATCCTCGATAGTAAATTGTTTAAGATAAGGAGCTACCGTTAAAAAATGCTGCAAAGTTCTACAATATTGATCGGACTCTGTCACTACTCCACCCCCATAGAAATATTTACTTCTAAAAGATAGAAACTGAACTTTAATAGAGTCAGATCATCCTTTGGTTCCAATAAATGTTTATCTCCGTTCACTATGAGCTCCACTTTTTTGCCCATCTCTTCTTCCCCAACTTTCCATCAGTCTAGAAAGATAACGATTACTAAAATCTCTCCCATAATTTTCTTGCCAGTTCCCTGCTCTTAGCCTCATTCTCTCAACTCGTCAATATCTATTAACTACTGTTGATTATTTATATTTCCTATTCATATAAACCATTTCTATAGGCCTTTAAGTATTTCATGGTATGTCGATCTAATCCCAACAACGCCTGAGCAGCAAATATAAGACCCATTAATTGTTTGTCGGTTGGATTTAGGATAAAAGAATCCATCCCCATACCCAGGTTCAATACTGTAAACACATGATTTAACACCTTCCGGTTGGGCAACCCGTAGGACACATTACTTAAACCGCAAATAGTATGGACATCCGGATATTTACTTTTTATATATTGGACGGTCTTAAGAACCTCTTGCCCCGCCTGATCTCCCGTACTAATCGGCTTGATAAGTGGATCCAGATAAATGTCATTTTGGGGTATCCCGGATTTTATAAGGTCGGGAATGAGTTTGTCCACTATTTTAATTCTTTGTTCAACCGTTTCCGGCATGCCGGAGTCATCCATTAATAATGCCACTACTTTAGCTTGATACTCTAATACCAAGGGCAACACATTTTCAAATCTTTCTTTCTCTGCTGTAATTGAATTGATCATCGGCTGTCCATTTCTATGCTGCCTTAATCCTGCCCGGAGGGCCTTACTGTTGGGACTATCCATACAAAGAGGAATATCCTTCACCACATCTTGAACTGTGTTTACCAGCCATTCAATTGTTGTCTCTTCCTCAAATACCACTGTTCCACAATTAATATCAATATAATCTGCGCCAGCTTTAGCTTCCTCTACAGCAACTTGCTGAATATAAGATGCATTTCTCGCCTCAACAGCTTCTTTTATTGCCTTGCGGCTGGTATTAATTAATTCTCCAACAATGAGAAGCGACATAATTAAGCCACCTTTCGAATCAATAACTTTGTGAATTTATGAAGATATCAGGAGGGCCTGGTACGAAAGCACCCGACCCTCAACTTCTTTAGATATCTTGCTTTTAATAAGATTGGGGCTACATTTCATTGTAAACTTTATCTAATGGCATACCTAAATCAATTAATTCTTTTCTGATGTCCAGATATAATCTTTCATATTCAGGAAGCGGCCTCATTTCTTTAAGATCAAAACAGTCTAATACGCTCTTTCCTTTAGGCGGGTTCGTAAGCCTTTCCTCGTATTTCGGAAGCACTTTCTTGGCTACTTCGTTAGCATCTTTACGGGTCATTCCCGCACAGGATTTGAACACTTCTCCGCACCACCAAGCCTCCATCGGCGTTAAATGATCGGTAAATTTTCCGCCGGCTGACCGGGGCTGGGTTGTTTTAGAAGCACCTGATACACAGTGATTCATTAAACCAACGGCTGCTTCATACATGAACATGTCGGTGCATGGACCGCCGGTTTCATTGACGATCTTGTTACGGATTAAATTGGTATTCCGGCTTACTGCCTGGATTGATACGCTGTTGGCCCACAAGGCTTTACGTCCGCAATTGCCAAACAATTGAATATCATAAACATAGGAACTAGTATAATCGCTGTCCAAAACTGTTCCGATCAACAAGTCGGTAGCAACATTGGCTAGCGCTGCTCCTTCTGCAGGACCTGCATACCCGCCGATATAAGAAAAACCGCCGGCACGGATCCTCATATCATAATTAATAGCCATCATGATCCGGTGGAATACGGAAAAATTGGTCTTCATTTCCACCGGGCAAAGAGCCATGGTAACATTTCCCGGGCCGCCCATAGCGGCAGCGCCGCCCAAATGTCCGAACTCAGTTACGGCACCGGCAACTCCCGTATTGGCCATCCCGGGGCGTCCTGCCCGCCATAAGGCATGACGTCTTAGCTCTACCTCGTAACGGCCCATTAAAGTTTCATAAGGGGTTCCGGACCGGACTTTTTGCCCATAGATGGTAGCTAGAGACGGTCCATGAAGCACATCCACCAATTTTCTGTATTTTACTAACCCTTCGACAATAGGAACATATAAATCTTCTGAAACCACAATTCCCAAGGAAGCACAAAGCAGGGGGGGAGTCGGGTCCTCTGGTTTTCGTACCTTCAACAATACGGTATCCGGACCGGAACCTAGGGTAAGTTCTTTGGGTTTATGCATTAATGTATGTTTTAATTCCTCTTCGGTAATCTTGATAATCCGTTCCGTTTCTACATTCAACATACCCAATTCCAATGCCAGTTCGTGCCCGGCTTTGAAAAACTGATCGGCTAAATCATCATCCGTATTAATCGGATTTTCCATATCAAGAGTATTCTGCAGGCCATATTTTTTTAATTTTTCTTTTATGGTTTGCGGAATAATCTTTGTATCCCATTCTTTTACCGAGCAAATCGGCCCCGTAAATGCTTTTTCCAGGCTCTTCAATAGCTTTTCCCGTCTTAATGACATATTTTTCGGCCCCCTTATGCCTGATAATATTCATAAACTACTGTTTCAAATGATCCGGGTTTATTACCGCTTTTTACTAATTGCTTGCAAACTTCTACCGCATCCGTGGCCGTCCGCCCATGTCCATCGGCTTTGATTGTTGCCGCCCAATTTGCCGTAACAGGTCCACCGCCCACAATGTAATAGTATTGGTCGCGTACACCGGCGTCCTCTAAATACTTGGCTAGGTCCTCCTGATAGGGCATGGAAGTTGTTAACAAGGTAGAAGTGGCAATAATGTTAGCCCCCACTTCCTTGGCTTTTTCCAGAAACCTCTTAACTTCCACATTAATGCCGATATCATAAACTTCAAAACCATTCACGGACAATAACCCGGCCACAATGTTTTTCCCGATATCATGCATATCTCCAAAGACGGTACCAATGACAACTTTGCCCAAAACTGGGGTATCGGCTTTTTCATCCGCCAATGCTTTGGACAAAACATTCAGAACTTCTTGCATGGCATCTCCGGCTAGAGTTAATTCCGGCAAAAAGGCTTCTCCGGCACTAAACCGGGCACTGATCACTTCCAATCCTTTTGATGCACCCTTCTCAATTGCTTCCAGAGCTGAAATACCTGCATCCAAAGCCTCTTGAGCCACTTTTTTAGCTTCATCGCCATCACAGTCTACGATTGCGTCTGTTAAACGCTTTAAAATTTGCTCCTTCATTATTTGCGCCTCCCAACATTAATTCTTCAGTTTCCTTGTTTTTTGTTAGATCATTTTAAGAAAAAATTTTGCCTCCATACTAAACTTTCAATGTTGGATGCCACCTCCCGTCAACTATGTTTTTGAAAAATTTGTTTTCAATAACAACATCATGATGTAGTGCTTTCCAAGATTTTTCTTTCTTTAACACATTTCAACCTTTCACTATTTATACAAAAAGAATGGTATCCGATATCTCCTTTTATTTAACCTTTTGTACTTTTGTGCAATACTTTCAAAAAAAAGAGGCGGCAAGTATTTGCGATACTGCCGCCTCAGGAGAAACATTGTAAATATTCAACTGAATACTAACGAGTTTCAAAAATTTAATTTGCCTTTGTTTTTTGCACTGATCAAAGGGAGTAATTTCAAGGCAATTTCCATATTTAAACGATCACTGGCTAATTTTAAATTAACTCTACACAACTTTTCAATAACAGAGATCCGGTATCTGACTGTGTTAGGATGCATAAACATTTTTTTTGCTGTTTCCCGATAATTACAACCGCTTTCAAAAAAACATTCTAAAGTCTCTAACAAATCAACATCACTTTCACCGCTTTGTTTCGTTAACGGCTTTAAGTAATCTTCATAATACTGGTTAACTTCCTGACTTACCTTGAGTATCCGAAAAAAGCCCAATTCGTGAAAATAATAAATCCTTGGATTTAAGTCTAAACATGACCCAATTTGGATCGCAATTTTCGCTTCTTCATAGCTCTTTGCCACATCCTGAAAAGTTGCTGGTCTTCCCAGTCCGATGATAATATTAGTAACTTTTAAAACATTGATTACCTCATGATATATTTTATTAAGCAGAGAAGAATATTTATCTAAATCATTAGGGATAAACAAAACGAAATGTTTATTCTCAACTAAACCAAATACGGTCTGACGCCCGAAAATTTTTGTGATCAAATAGTCTATATCATTAATAAAGTTAATTTCATGAAGTTCATTTGACATATTATCAAAACTTATGATCACCACCATGCCGTCATTGGGAATTTCAAAATCCAACTGACCGGCCTGAAATTTTGCTTCCTCCCACGAATACTTTCCATGCAGAAAAGATTCCAAAAAGCTTGTTCGATACTTCCTATTAATATCTATAATAGATTTAATTCTCTGTACTTCCACTGCACACGCGGAAGCAGCATAATCTAAAATATTAAAATCATTTTTATCAAAGTCCCGGTCATTTTTCAAAAGTAAAATGTTTCCTTGGGATTTTCCTTTCTCCACAATTTCTGCAGACAACCACTCTATCACAAAATCGTTTTTTACATATTGAAAAAGACTTACCCCACTACTAATATTTCTGGGAGTAAGTATTTCCCGCCATTTACTAGGATCAAAAACGAAGTCTTCCAATCCCCCCTGGGCCGGAAAATCATAAATTACATGCTGAAACAAAACCACAGCTCTTAAACCGCTCCATTTATAAAGTATCTTTGCCAATCCGGCCAATCCTTCAGTAAAAACACTGTAATTAATTTCCTTATATACTTCCTCTACCCGTTTCACTTCTTTCGTCAATTTGGAAACCATGTTTAAATTAATAAAGTCATAGATTTCGGTATAGGCATACTCATCCGGAATGCTGATGATCGGTACGTTAAGTCGATTCCCTAAGTCTTCCATTTTCCGGGGAAGTGTTCTGCCAAAAAAACGCAGCTTGATACCTAATGCAGCAGCCCCTTTTTTGGCCAAACTTTCTAAAACTATTTTTTGATTGTTTTCATCGTTTAAGAGACTATAACCAGTTGTAATAACTAATTCTCCGCCTCTTAAATATTTTGCAATATCAGGTGAGTCCAGCACTGTGACTGAAGATACAATATTGGAAAGTCCGCTTTGACCGGCTAGTACCTTTGACGCAGAAAAAAAATCACATGAAAGCAAATCTTTTAAGCTTATTTCCATAGTGCCACTGCCCCCTACCCTCAAAGTAGTTTGCCTCTATATCCTTTTCATATAAAATACATATAGGATACACCCTTAGAAACTCACTGTAAAACAATATTCGCCAAGTATCGGGCTGTTCCTGCAAGCACTCTTTTCGGGGAGACTTTGCTGTTGGGACTTTTTTCCCTTGGCACAGCGATAATTAAGAAAAAAACCTCCATTAATAATCGGAGGTTATCACCCATGTGACGCTTTAACACTTATTCTGACATGCTCAAGGTTATTTTTTTGATCTTTTTACAAGGGTATGATCTTAAATTCGTTTACATCAACCAATCCAAGATCCGTCAGCCTGATTTGAGGAATCACGGGCAGGGAAAGGAACGCCAAAGTCATAAAAGGATCGAAATCATCGGATACTCCTAGCTCCCGGGTTGCCGCCTTCACCAATTCCAGGGTTTCTACCACTTTCTCCACGGGCTCGTAAGACATCAGGCCGCCCAAAGGCAAAGCTAAGGAGGCGAGAACCTTTCCTTCTTTCACCACGGCTAAACCGCCTTTCAGTCTTACCATTTCGTCTATGGCCCGCAAGATATCATCATCATTGTCCCCGGCGATAATCAGGTTGTGGCTGTCATGGGCCACCGTAGAAGCAATGGCCCCGTTTTTGATATGAAAACCGTGCACCAGGCCCACTCCTATGTTGCCCGAGCCATGATGCCTCTCCACCACCACCAGCTTGACAATGTCTCCTGCACCGGACAGATACTGGGCAGAGGGAACCGTGATCTTTTCCGTCACCAGCTGATGCGGGATAATCTTGATCACATGAACGTCATCTTTCAGGTTAAAAGTCAATTTCCCCGGAGAAATCGGACCAATCTTTAAACCTTCCGGCAAACATCCCCCCACCTTTTCCTCAGGTACCTGGTAAACGGCTTTGCCGTCAACGGCCGCCAGCTTTCCTTTTTTAAACACCTTTGCCGCCGCCATGGTGTCCAGATCGTTCAGGATCACCAGATCCGCCTGGTAACCTGGGGCCACTGCCCCCAGTTGCTTCAAGCCAAAATGCTGGGCCGGATTAATGGTGGCCATCTGGATCGCCGTCACAGGCTCCATCCCCTGGGCGATACACAGCTTAACCAAATGATTGATATGTCCTTCTTTGATGAGATCCGTGGGATGCCTGTCATCGGTGCACAGCATGCACCGGCTCGAATTGTATTTGTTCACGGCAGGCAGCAAATCCTTTAAATTCTTCGCCGCCGTACCTTCCCGGATCATTAATTTCAGTCCTGCCCGCAGGCACTGAAGGGCTTCTTCGCTGCTGGTACATTCATGGTTGGAGGTAATGCCCCCCAGAACATAGGCCGATAAGTCTTGAGCATTGACTCCTGTAATGTGTCCATCGATGCGCATCTTTTTCTCTTGAAATAAATCCAGTTTAGCCCAGACGGACCGGTCCCCAAATATCACGCCGGGATAATTCATCATTTCCGCTAAGCCTAAAACTCTCGGATGACCGATAAATTTTGCCAGGTCATCAGCGGTCAGGGCAGCGCCTGAGGTCTCCAAATGAGTAGCAGGAACGCAAGAGGGCAGCATCAGATAGATGTCTAACGGGATCCGCTCACTTTCCTGCAAAAGGTAGTCGATGGCCCGCGTACCATAAACATTGGCCAGCTCATGGGGATCGGCAATAATGGTGGTCGTCCCTTTCGGCATCACGGTAGCGGAATACTGCACGGGGCTAACCAGGGAACTTTCGATATGCACATGGGCGTCAATAAAACCCGGAACTACAAAGGAACCGCCCAGATCAACTTCCTCCTTCCCCTGATAGGAACCGGTGCCCACGATATACCCACCGGAAATTGCTACGTCTCCCGAAAAACACGTACCGGAAAAGACATCCACAATCATGCCGTTTTTCAGCACTAAGTCTGCGGCTTGGTGGCCTCTCGCCATGGCCAAAATAGATTGATCATAATACACCATTCACCCCTCCTTGAATAAGGTCAGAAGACACAATGTCCCTAAATCTATTATAAAGGAAAAGCCTCAACCTAAAAAGATTGGGGCTTAAAATAACTGCTGGACCATGCTTAGAAAATTTTCAGCAACGGGGTCTGAGAAGTCAGGGGCCTTACCCCATACTCTTTGACGGTAAAAGCACCGACGGCATCCATCATGCTCACGCCGGCATATACCCAGGAAGCGTTTACCATGGGACCGTAAAAGATAAAATCCGCCCCATAGGCCACCGGCAGACTCATGGCTACGGAGCCGGCCGCTTGAAAAGCTTCCTTTTCCAGTTGTTTGGTCCTTTTCCACATGTATAAAGCGTTGGAAGGAGCGCAGCCGGTAACCAGGCCATATTTTTCTTTTAAATCGGCAATCGCTAAGGCGGACCAGCCGATACTGGGCAAATCCAGCACGCCTGTGTCCAATAAAATATTTTCCACTCCTGCCTCCGCCAGCCTGAATAAGATGTTTTGCTCTTTAGTTAACAGCTTAGATCTGTCAAAAGGCTTGATACTCCTGCTGTTAAAGACCATCAGCACGCAGTTTTTTACACCCAGTTCTCCCAGCATATTTATTTCCTGGGCCCCGGCTCCGATATCCAGGGAGTTATAGATGAGCTGGTTCTTGATTTTGCTTTGCCTTAGGCTTTTCATCACTTCCAGGCGGACTTTCTCGACAGGGGAATCCACCAGGATAGGGTCACCGGTCTGCTCAGCCACAAAGTGTACATACTTTTCCAAGGCTTCTACCGTTTCCCCTACCACATCAATCATCCGGGGCAAACCGGTTTTGATGGACCATTCCTGATCTGTCCGGAGCAGTTCCGCAGCCCGATCCCGGTCAAACTCTCCTTTTTGGTGATCGGTTACAATCTGATGTCCCCGGTAGAACAGGCTGCCGATTAAAACAGTAGGGTATTGGCCGGGTTGCCCGCCCAGGGTGATCTCACCGATGGTGATAGTTTTTTGCGGTGCCAAAAATTTGTGCATATTGTTTTCCTACCTATTCCCTAAAAGTCGAGTCCAAGTTTTGAGGCTTCTTCTTTCACTTCATGATACAGCCTCAGCCAATCATCTTTTGGTTGAATCCTTTGGGTGTCGTATACTTCATGATAGGGCACTCCTAAAAGGGGATTGCTGAAGGTATAATCATACTGCTTCACAAGAGCCAGAACAATTTCATTGGCCTGAGGCAGATCCATTCCTTGTTTCGCTGCGGCAATCCCGGTTTCCGCCATTAAACGGGCTTCCAGCCCGGAAGCATGAGGATACTTACCGTTGGTGGCCGCCACCCCCAACAAATGCATGGCGGAAACGGAAATCGCCAAGGCATTGGCCACAACCTCATATAACAGCTCTTTGGTGCCTGCCCCACAAGTGGCAAAGATATCTCCCAGGATGATTAAATTGGTATTCCGGCTAAAAGCCTGCCCCACCAAGCATTCCACCCACATAGTCTCCGGTGTGGAGGTGGACGTGTACCGGATATGGACGGGATGGCAGAGATGCAGGTGAGCCTGATTGGCCACCGTACCCAAAATAAAACTGGCCATGGCCGTAATCAGCGTCGCTTCCGGTCCTCCGGCGTAGCCGCCCACGATGGGATTGGGCAGGTTGCCGTTCAGTCCTCCATATTCCACAAAGTTGGCTACCTTGGACAGGTTATGGTAATCAGTTTTGAGCTCGCTCAACAAGGGGCACAGGTGGATATCCGAACGGCGCAAATATTCCGGTGCAGCTACGGCAATATCTCCTAATGCCGTAGCACTGCTTTCGGCCGCGATGAAAGGCATGCCCTGCCGGCCTAAAAGTTTTGCGCCCCGCCGCAACAATTCCAGTTCCCTTCTGGTAGCGGTAATCTCCAATGGGCTGCCTGTTTTTACTTCCAGCCCCTCCACCATGGTGATGGCGCCGTGATCCAGGGCATCGATCAGGGGCTCCTTGATATAGGATAAGGCGGTTTGGTAGAAGGTATCTTCATCCATGGGAGCGCCGGCATTACCCCCAAAGACCAGGGGAGTTCTCGGATCTGATATTTTTCTCGCGTACAGAGTCCGGGCGTCCTTGTATGCTCCGATAGTCAGCTCAAAAGGGGCTTCCCGCAAAGCCTGGGTAACTTCCTCTTTCGTGTATTGGATGATCCGTTCCGTGCTGCGGCAGTAAAGTCCAACCTGGGCCGCCATTTCCACGCCGGCGGCAAATACTCTATCCGCCATGGCCAGATCCTGGTTAATAATTTCATCCGGCTTATATTTAATCTCATATTCTTGGGCCAGTTTCCGGGCCGTTTTATAGATTAATTTCAGATCAAAATCCGTTTCTTTCGCATAGGGTCCATTTTCCGCCCGGTACATGGTTTCTAGAAAGCTCAGCATGAATCAGACCTCCCCCATTAAATTCAAGACCAGTTCGACAGCTTTGACGGCATCGGCAGCGTAGCCGTCGGCGCCTATTTGGGCCGCATAATCCGCGGTCAAGGCTCCCCCTCCCACGATCACCTTATAATCGGAGCGCTTTTGGGCGGTATTTAAAAGGCTGATCACGTCTTTTAAATAAGGTCGGGAGGTAGTGAGCAAAGAAGAAAGGGCAATAATATCCACTTTTTCTTTGCCGGCGGCATCAATAATCTTGGAACAACCGACATCCACGCCTAAATCCACCACCTCAAACCCGGCCGCAATCAAAAGGGAGCTGACAATATTTTTGCCGATGTCATGGATATCTGTTTCTACGGTGGCAATGAGAATCTTACCCCGGTGTACCTGTTGGGTCTGCTGTTCCGCTAAGCAAGGCCGCAGTAATTCCATGCCGTTGGCTAAGGCATTCCCGGCCAGCATTAAATCGGCCAGAAAATATTCTCCCTTTTCAAACTTTTCCCCCACCACCTTAGCCCCGGCAATTAAGCCGTCATTTAAGATGGACAACAAGCTTACACCGGCCTCAATCGCTTTTTTGACTTCAGCGTAAGTTTGTTCTTCGTCACCATTAATCACTGTTTCTTTAATGAGAAGTATCTCTTTTGCCTCTTCCATTTCTCACCCTCCATTTAGATACCTATTCCTAAAGCGGGAAATCTTTGTCTTGCTTAGGCCCGTAACGAATTCACATCCTGATAGGCTTTACTGGAGACACCAATTTTGGCTAAAACCCAGTAAATAATTAAAGAGAGCACAAACCCCGGCAGTAAGGAACCGGTACTGTTGATGCCAAAATTTATTTTTCTTAAAAAGAGATATACTGCGATACTGATGGCCCAGCTGGCGATGGCATACCAATTAAAACCGCCGCTATACCAGTATGGCCCGCCAATTTGGTCAAACTTGTCCACCTGATAGTTTCCTTTCCGGATCAGATAGTAATCAACCACCAGAATCGCCATCACGGGCGGAAAAATTAACCCGATATAATTGCTTAAGAAAGCCATAAAAGTGTCTAAAAAGCTGCCCACAATCAAGGGAATCAAGGAAACCAGAATTGAAATCACGCCGATGATCCAAATGATCTTTTTCATATCCAGCTTGGGCATAATATTGGCCACCGAGACAGAACCACTATAGATATTGATCAAATTGGTCGTTACCGTAGCAAAGATCACGACAATCAGGGCCGCCCAACCCAGTCCCAGCTGGGTCGCCACACTGGAGGGATCACTATAGTTGGGGTCGAAGGTTCCCGTCTGGATCGCCACTGCAATCACCCCCAGGGTCCCCACCAGGGCAAACCAGTAAATGGCCAGGTTGGCGCCGATAAAAGGAGCCAGGGTGGACGAGATCTTATTTTTGGTGTACCGGGTATATTCAGCGGCACAGATGGGCCAGCCGATGCTAAAGGCGGCCATGGCATCCACCCCTGCCCCAAAGGGCATACGCACGCTTTCATCAGGACGCCAGGCGGCGATTTGGGCCAAGGAATAGGTGCCCAGCACTTTAATGGTAATCCAGGTGCTCAAGATTAAGAGACCGACCATCATCACTTTCTCCACAAAGGCCAGGGACCGGGAACCCCCGATAGCGACGAATATCAGAGACAGCACCCCATTAATGACCGCTCCGATCGCCAGAACCCACCAGTCCCCGGGTTCACCGTAATAAGGCCAGCCAAATAAACTATTGAAGAGATAGCTCATGGAAATGGCCGCGATAAAGTTGGCTACCGCACCCCAGCCCACCAAACTAATGGCGTTGACCACGGACAAGAGCCTGCTCCCTTGAATGCCAAAGGGAACACGGGTAATTCCCATGGTCGTGGTGCCGATTTTGTACCCCATGTAGCCAATCAGCATCAGCACAAGATAGGTGATGGGATTAGCCACCAGCGTAATCCCCAGGGCTCCTCCCAGTCCTACGGCGGCAATGACTCCTCCGATATACCAGGAACTGGGCTGGCAGTTGGCCCCCATCCAGGTGGCAGTCATATCCCAAAAACCGATATGCCTGTCTTCCATGGGCACAGATTCATTGATCCCATACTCCTTAAAATGACTCAATCTATGACACCTCCGTTTTAATTGGGTATTTCTAAGTTTACGATACGAAAAAAAAGCGTTTTAGTCATGTAACTAAAGCGCTGTAAAATGTTCCTATTTTGCCATGATTGTCCCCGTCTACTCCCCACTGGTCCGATAAGCCAGGGGAGTCATGCCCGTATCCTTTTTAAAAACTTTGACAAAATAACTGGGGTTAGCGTAACCCACCAGCTGCCCAATTTCGCCTACCGGCAATCGCTTTTCCCTGAGCAGTCTTTTCGCCTCTTCCAGGCGCAAGAGGGTGATCAAATCATTCACGGTATAGGATAATTCTTTTTTAAATAAGTGACTAAGATAGGAAGGGCTTAGGTAGACGGCTTTGGCCACTTCCGATAAAGAAAGAGCGGGATTGGCGTAATTCCCTTGAATATATTCCACCGCTTTCGCCAAAACAAATTTATATTCCCCCTGCTCTTCCCGGGGCATGGAGGCAAAGAACAAATTCACCGTCTCTTTAGCCGCGATGTAGATTTTTTCTTCCCGGTCACAGCCCATCACCTTCTGGATGGCCTCATTATTCACCTGATAGGCAGCCTCATTAGGCAGGCCCGCATCACAGGCCGCCCGGGAAATCAACACCAGCATTTCAATCACCCGGTTTTTGATCCATTCCAAATCGTTCCCGGAGGAAATCAGGTCTTTCAACAACCGGCTCAAAACAGGAAGGGCGCCCGACCGGTCCTTCAAGCTCACATAATGGAGCAGCTCTTTTTCCTTTTCCAGGTAAACGGACCGGTTCGGCGCCGGCAGCTTGGCCAAAATCCTTTCAAATTTGGGGAGAGAAAATCTTTTCGACTCCCTGTGCAGCCCCTTGGCAAAATGGGATTGATAATTGGCAAAAATATAAACCAGCTCTGCGGCAATCTGGTCTTTGCCGGGTTCCACCTTTTTTACCGATTTTAAAGCCTGTTTTAAGCTGTCATAATTCAGCTTTAATTCGTCCGCCACATCTTTGAGCAGGTTAAAATAGGTCGTGCTGAAATGAGACATTAAGGCCTGTCCGTACACCACGGTGGAGACATGTCTTTCTTCCGCGAAAACCGGGATCGCCCATCCCACCAGCCCTGCATGGCAGCGAAAAATAAAGGGCTCCTTAAACTTTACCGATTGCAGACCGGCTTTGCGATAAGAGGAGCAGCATTTTTCCCGTCCGCAGGGGCTGGACCTGATCAGATCACAAAATTGGGGATACTGATACGAAGGCGGCAATAATGCCGGATTCCCGTCCACATCAACCAGTTTCGCATTAAATCCGGCGGATTGGGACATCAATTCCAAGACCCCCGCCAAATCCTTCGCCTCCAAAATATGCTTTAACTGCAGCTGAAACATCACACACCTCTTAGGGTCAGGCTTGACTTTTTGACTTTTGCCGTTGCATTCTATCGCCATTGTATCGGGAGCCTTAAAATAAGTCAATAAATTTCCCTAAGTCAAGCTCGAACCCGGCTGCCGGGTTTGACAGCAGGACTGCCTTCTTGACATAAGGGGCATACTGCCGGGTCCCAGCTGGGGACTTCCATGGTCAGAACGGCTTCCATTTTCACGCCAAAGTCAACTTTTCCCCCGCTCCGGTCCACCAGTAGGCCTACGCCTACTACCTGAGCCCCCTGGCCGGTCACTACCTCCATCACTTCCTGCACGGAGCCCCCGGTGGTGACCACATCTTCCACCACCAGGACCTTTTGACCGGGCTGCACCCGGAAGCCCCGGCGCAGGGTCATCTTGCCGTTTTCCCGTTCCGCAAAGAGGTTTTCCACACCCAGGTGCCGGGCCACTTCATAGGCGACCAGGATGCCCCCCATAGCCGGTCCCACGACCACATCAATTTCGTCCTTTTTGAACCGGGCGGCGATTTCTTCACACAAGGCAGCCGTGTACTCCGGATAGCGGAGGACCTGGGCGCACTGGATATAACGGTCGCTGTGCCGGCCGGAAGTAAGCACAAAATGGCCTTCCAGCAAGGCGCCGGATTTCCGGAACAGATCTAAGGCTTGATCCTGATTAAGCATCAAAGGCTTCCTCCATTTCTTCCACTATTTTTCGCGCCGCCTCACCGGGATTCTGTTGGGCGGTAATGGGACGGCCTACCACCAAATAGGTGGCACCCTGTTTTACCGCCTCTTTCGGAGTCATGACCCGCTTCTGGTCATTGGCGGTTGCCCAGAGAGGCCTCACCCCCGGGGTGACAATGACAAAATCATTTCCGCAGGCATTCCGGATAGCCCGGATTTCCTGGGGAGAAGCCACTACTCCATCCAGGCCGGCCTGCTGGGCCAATTTTGCCCAGTTTACCACTTGGTCTTCGATGGGCCGGGAGATGCCTACTTCTTTTTCAAAAACCTCCTGACTGATACTGGTGAGAACAGTAATGGCGATGACGAGGGGCTTCGGTATCTCTAATTGACCGGAAACTTCCCGCACCGCACTTGCGGATTTGGTCATCATTTCCACGCCCCCGGAGGCATGAATGCTGAACATAAAGGCTTCCCTGCGCGTAATGACCCGGGAAGTCTGGCACACGGTGTTGGGAATGTCGTGAAACTTCAAATCGACAAAAACCTTTCCCCCCAGGGCCTGAATGTCCCTGATAATATCAGGTCCCTCACTGTTGTACAATTGCATGCCGATCTTGAAAGCCCCTACACTGTCCCACAACTGCTCCACCAACCCCAGTGCCTCTTGCCTTGTCGATACATCCAAAGCAACAATCAATTTCTCTTTCATAAAGTTCACCCGCCTATTCTCTTTATTTATAAAAATATGGATATCCTAATTTCAGATCATCATCGCCCGCTCAAATCCTTCCCTGCATCCTATATTCCTGCAGGGGTACAAGGCGGAATTGCTCTCCCTTGGACAAAGACCGGAGCACATAAAGGATCACCCTGGTGGTATCCAGGGAGGTGAGACAGGGAATCCCCATCTCCACCGCCGCCCGGCGAATTTTAAAACCGTCCCGTTCCGGACTTTTCCCTTTCGTTAAGGTATTCACCACAAAATGAATGCGATTGGACCGGATCAAGTCCACAATATGGGGAGATCCTTCGGCCAGCTTATTCACCCGTTCCACTTTCAGGCCCGCCTTTTCCAAAACCGCCGCCGTCCCGGAAGTGGCCAGCAAGGTAAAGCCTAGCTCCCGAAAAGCCCGTAAAAGAGGAATCGCCTCGCCCTTATCTTTATCGGCAATGGTGGCAAGGATACTGCCCGAGGTGGGAATATCCGCCCCCGCCGCGACCATACCCTTGTATAAGGCCTTGGCAAAGCTCTTTTCCACCCCCATCACCTCGCCCGTTGATTTCATTTCCGGCCCTAAGGTAGTATCTACCTGGAGCAGCTTGGCAAAGGAAAAGACGGGAACTTTTACGGTGACATAAGGGGGGGCCGGATAAAGGCCCGGCGCGTAACCCTGGTCTTTCAGCGTGATACCCAGAATGGCCTTGGTCGCCATAAGCACCATGGGAATGCCGGTGATTTTACTTAGATAGGGAACGGTCCGGCTGGACCGGGGATTTACTTCCAGGACAAAAACCTGGTTATCATGGACCACATATTGGATATTGATTAATCCTTTCACTTTTAAGGCCCGGGCCAAAACTGAAGTATAGTCCACGATTTGGTCAATCACGTAAGGGGGTAAGGAATGGCTGGGGTAGACCGCAATGCTGTCCCCGGAATGGACGCCGGCCCTTTCAATATGTTCCATGACGCCGGGAATCAGGACATCCTCACCGTCACAGATGGCGTCCACTTCCACTTCCCGGCCCATGATATATTTGTCGACCAGCACGGGATGTCCGGGGGAGACTTTCACCGCAGTGGACATGTAGTCTAACAGGTCCCGGTCATGATAGACAATCTCCATCGCCCGCCCGCCCAGCACATAGGAGGGACGCACCAAAACCGGGTAGTCCACTTCTTTCGCCACCGCCAAAGCCTCTTCCACACTGGTAGCGGTGCGTCCGGGGGGTTTGGGAATCCCCAGTTCCTGGAGCAAGTGATCAAATTTATCCCGGTCCTCCGCCCGGTCAATATCTTCTACGGAAGTACCCAGGATTTTTATGCCGGCTTGAGCGAGAGGTTGGGCCAAATTGATGGCGGTCTGGCCGCCGAACTGGACAATCACCCCTTCCGGCCTTTCCTTTTCGATAATATTGAGCACATCTTCCGGGATTAAAGGCTCAAAATAGAGCCGGTCCGAGGTATCAAAATCGGTGCTCACCGTTTCCGGGTTATTGTTGATAATGACGGATTGAATCCCCTGCTCCTTCAAGCCCCATACCGAGTGGACAGAGCAGTAATCAAATTCCACCCCCTGGCCGATACGGATGGGCCCGGACCCCAACACGACAATTTTCCGCACCGCATCCGGCCGGGCTTCGTCTTCCGCTTCATAGCAGGAATAATAATAGGGCGTGACCGCTTCAAATTCCGCGGCACAGGTATCCACCATTTTATAGACCGGCAGGATCCGGAAAGCTTTTCTCATCTCCCGAACGGCCGCCTCTTCCCGCCCTGTGATTTTGGCAATGCTCAAGTCGCTAAAGCCGGTTCTTTTTGCCTTGCGGAGCAGATCGGGGGTCAATTCCCTTGCGGCCAGTTCTTTTTCCAGCTTCACGATCCGGTCCAGCTTTTCCAAGAAGAAAAGATCAATTTTGGTGCGGTCCCCGATTTCTTCAGGGCTCATGCCCCGCCGCAGCCCCTCGGCTACAGCAAAGATGCGCTGGTCGTCGGCTTGGTTGATTTTTTGGGCCACCTCCGGGTCCGATGCCTCTTGAAAGGTTTCCATGGCCAAGCCCGTCAGCCCCAGCTCCAGGGATCTGACTGCCTTGAGCAAAGCGGCTTCAAAGGTACGGTCAATGGCCATCACCTCTCCGGTGGCCTTCATCTGGGTGCCCAATAAACGGTCGGCCCGGGAAAACTTATCAAAGGGCCAGCGGGGAATTTTGATTACCACGTAGTCCAGGGCAGGTTCAAAACAAGCGTAAGTTTTCTCCGTGACGGCATTTTTGATTTCGTCCAGGGTTAAGCCGATGGCGATTTTGGTCGCTACCTGGGCAATGGGATAGCCGGTCGCTTTGGATGCCAAAGCAGATGACCGGCTGACCCTGGGATTCACTTCAATAACATAATACTGAAAACTAACGGGATCTAAGGCATACTGGACATTGCAGCCCCCCTCGATGCCCAAGGCCCGGATTATTTTCAGGGACGCGGCCCGGAGCATCTGGTATTCCCGGTCCGTTAAAGTCTGAGCAGGGGCTACCACAATGCTGTCCCCGGTATGGATCCCCACCGGATCAACATTCTCCATGCTGCACACGGCAATACAATTATCGGCCGAGTCCCGTATCACTTCGAACTCGATTTCTTTCCACCCGGCGACACTTTTTTCTACCAAAATTTGTTTAATGATACTGTATTTCAAACCCCGGGCGGCAATTTCCCTTAACTCCCGGGCGCACCAGGCCACGCCTCCCCCGGTACCGCCCAAAGTATAGGCGGGCCGGACAATCACCGGGTACCCTAATCCTTCCCCAAATTCCACGGCCTGATCTACAGAGGAGACAATGACGCTTTCCGGAACCGGTTCGCCGATTTCCTCCATCATCTTTTTAAACAGTTTCCGGTCCTCCGCCTTTTGAATGGCCATGAGGGGGGTACCCAAAAGCCGCACCCCTTCTTCCTCCAGGACTTTCTCTTGCGCCAGCTTCAGGGTCACATTCAGCCCTACCTGTCCCCCCAGCGTAGGCAGGAGTCCGTCCGGTTTTTCCTGCCGGATGATTTTGGCTACAAATTCCGGCGTCAGCGGCTCGATATAGACCCGGTCGGCAATATGGGCGTCCGTCATAATAGTGGCCGGATTGGAATTAACCAGCACCACTTCTAATCCTTCTTCCCGTAAAGCACGGCAGGCTTGGGTTCCGGCATAATCGAATTCGGCCGCCTGGCCGATAATAATGGGCCCGGAACCGATCACCATCACCTTTTTCAGACCGGCATGCTTTAGCACATAAACCCCTCCTCAACTACCTAAGCTGGAAAATTCCTGATCATATCGTAAAATTTCTCGAATAAGTATTCACTGTCCGTAGGGCCGGGGAAGGCTTCCGGATGGTATTGCACGGAAAAAGCAGGGATGTTTTTACACCTGATTCCTTCCACCGTATGGTCATTGAGATTGATGTGGGAAACCTCCGCCACCTGAGGATCCAGGGTATCGGCATTGATGGCAAAGCCATGATTCTGGGAGGTGATATAAACCCGGCCCGTATCCAGATCTTTCACAGGATGGTTTCCCCCCCGGTGGCCGAAATGAAGCTTATACGTATCCGCTCCCAGGGCCAATCCCAGCAGCTGGTGCCCTAAACAAATGCCGAACACGGGCAGCTTCCCCAAAAGTTTTTTAATGTTTTCCGCCGCATAGAGCACCCCTTTGGGGTCCCCCGGGCCATTGGACAGCATCAGGCCGTCCGGGTTCAAAGCCAGTATTTCTTCCGCCCCGGTATGGGCAGGCACCACGATCACGGTGAGATCTAGTTTGCTCAGCCAGCGCACAATGTTCCGCTTTGCCCCAAAATCCATCACCACCACCCGGTATTTACCCCCTGCTACAGTATAAGCCTCTTTGGTGGTTACCTGGGAAACCAGGTCCTGACCGTTCAGCACAGGCGCTTTTTTTGCCAAGTCCACCAGCTCCGCCCGGGTTAAGGCATCGGTGGTAATGATCCCTCCCATAGTGCCGGAGCTTCTCAACCTTTTCGTGAGCGATCTGGTATCGATTCCTTGAATCCCCACGATCTGATGCTCTTTTAAAAACTCTTCCAAATTGCTGGTAGAGCGCCAGTTGCTGGGCACATGACACAGTTCTCTGACCACAAAGCCCCGGACCTTCGGGCCGGCAGATTCGAAATCATCCCGATTGATGCCATAGTTTCCAATCAAAGGGTAGGTCATGGTCACAATCTGCCCGCAATAGGAGGGGTCGGTAAGAATTTCCTGATACCCTGTCATGCTGGTATTAAAGACTACCTCTCCTTGTCTCAGCCCGGTCGCTCCAAAGGATATTCCTTCAAAGACAGTGCCGTCTTCAAGTGCCAGGTATGCTTTCATCTTGTTTCCTCCAAACTCCATTCTATATTTTCCCATCCCTGCTTGCTTCTTGACTCTTACCTTTTGCCTCCTGAACGCGAGGCCCCCGAATAGTTATTATGACCAATACTTCCCCATTTGTTTTCCGAACATAAATCTTTTTTCGCCCTTAGGATTCTTGGGGCAGAACCAAGTTCAAAAGGATGCCGGCCAGCGTGGCATAGCCGACTTTTCCCGTGCCCACTCCCAGAATCAGGATCACGGCCACAATGATCAAATTGCGCGTAGACGATAAGTCTGATTTGGCTTCAATCATGGTTCGGATCCCTGCCGCAGCAATCATGCCGAAGAGCAGGATGCAGATCCCTCCCATCACGGCAAGGGGAATGGTGCTTAAAGCAGCAGAAAGTTTACCAATCAAACTCAAGCAAATGGCGATCACTGCGGCGATCCGGATCACCCAGGAGCTGTAAACCTTGGTAATCGCCAGGACACCGATATTCTCTCCGTATGTGGTGGCGGGAGGGCCCCCAAAGAAGGCGGCTACCACCGTAGCCAACCCATTTCCTAAAAGCACCCGGTCAAAACCGGGATTCTTAATCAAGTCTTTTTCCGTCACATTGCCAATCACAAAAATGTGGCCCAGGTCTTCAATAATGGAAACAAAGGCAATGGGCGCAATGGCGAGCAGGGCCGCCGCCGTAAACTGGGGAACAGGAAGATGAAAAGAGGCAAAGGAAAAGACCTGTCCGGCAAACTCGTGGGCATATTGGGCGGTGGGATTGGCCAGCCAGGCAGCTTCCAAAATAGGCTTCACATCCAAAAGCCGGAGATCGGGAGCAGCAAGGCCCCAGGCTTGAAGTTGAGGAAGAAAACCGCCATATTGAACGATGATGGAGAAAAGATACCCGGACAAGATGCCTAACAAGATGGGGATTACCTTAAGCATTCCTTTGCCCAGGATGCTGAAAAAAACAGCCGCCAGCAGCGTAAAGGAGGCTATCGCCCAGTTTGTGGAGGCCATATCGGCCACCGCCGTTTTGGCCAGGGCAAGTCCGATAATGATCACCACCGGTCCCACCACCACACTGGGCACATAACGGTTGATAAAGTCCGTGCCGAACACTTTGATCACCAGATAAATGGTTACATATACCAAACCGGCAATGATCGCTCCGCCCATCGCCTCTCCCAGGGAATGCTTTTCCGTGACATAAAGCGCAAGGGGAGCAATAAAAGCGAAGGAGGATCCTAAGTAAGCCGGAACCTTTCCTTTGGTAAAAAAGTGAAAAATCAGGGTGGCGATGCCGGAGGTAAGAAGGGCTACTGCCGGAGACAGTCCCGTAAGGTAGGGAACCAGGACCGTAGCACCAAACATGGCAAAGACATGCTGTACCGCCAGGGGCAACGCTTTGAACAGAGATAGTCTTTCATCAATTTGCACAATTTGTTTACTCATTTCGCAGCCTCCATATTTTAAATATAAAAAAACCCTTACCGTGATTACGATAAGGGCCAAAAACCGCTTCCCGACCTCGCCCTTATCAGCCTCACTGGACTGATTTAAAGTTTTTCGTCGGCAATCTCCTGAATAATGACTTTATCTTCTTTGTCTATTTCCCCTACATAAACCGAAACAATTTCTTTTAACGAAGTAGGAACATTCTTTCCTACGTAATCGGGCCTGATGGGTAATTCCCGATGGCCCCGGTCCACCAGCACCGCCAGTTGAATGCTGGCCGGGCGCCCCAGTTCGAAAATCGCATCCAGAGCAGCCCGCGTAGTTCGTCCGGTAAACAATACATCGTCCACTAAAATCACCGTTTTACCGGAAACCGGGAAAGAGACATCCGTATGGCTTACCACCGGTTGACCGGAAGAGAGGGCCAAATCATCCCGGTGCAAGGTAATATCAACGACCCCAATGGGAAGATCTTTCCCTTCGATTTCCTTAACCTTTCGGGTCAGTCTCTCTGCCAAAGGAACCCCCCGGGACCGGATGCCGATAAAACAGAGGTTTTCCACCCCATTGTTTCTTTCAATTATCTCATGGGCGATTCGGGTCAGGGCCCGCCTCATGGCATCTTTATCCATAATTTGTGTTTTTTCAATTAATTTCATCGTTTTCACCTGATCAAAAGGTTAAAATGAAAAACCTGCTTATACTAGGCTAAGCAGGTTGATATACCGCACCAAACTACAGTGGAATATGTCTTCCTTCATAGCCTCTCCGGACTATCTTAAAGGTAAGTTTTTGATCGGTTTTATTTTACAGGAAAAAAGGACTGCCGTCAATGCTTTATTTGCATAAAGTGTTTTATTTTTTTACCTGATGATTTCGTAAGTCCTGGAGCAATTCTTGAAAGTATGGGGGCAAAGGAGCTTCAAACTCCATATAGGCTCCGGACCGGGGATGATGAAAGCCTAACACCCGGGCGTGCAGCGCCTGACCTTTCAGGTCTAAATTCCCTTTGCGCGGCCCGTACAGGGGGTCTCCCACGACCGGGTAGCCTAAATAACTCATATGAACCCTGATTTGGTGGGTCCGGCCTGTTTCTAATCTGGCTTCGATCAAGGTATATTCGGAGAATCTTTCCAGGACCTTGTAATGGGTGACGGCCCGCTTGGAATTTTTCAGCACAACGGCCATTTTTTTTCGGTGCACCGGGTGCCGTCCGATGGGCGCATCGATCACGCCCGCCGGCTCCGCCACGGTTCCGTGTACGAGGGCATTGTAAACTCGGGTAATCGCATGGTCTTTGATCTGTTTTGCCAGGTTCATATGGGCAAAATCATTTTTCGCCACCATCAAAAGTCCGGAGGTATCTTTATCGATGCGGTGAACGATTCCCGGCCGCATCACCCCGTTGATTCCCGACAAGTCCGTACAGTGATGCAGGAGGGCGTTCACCAGGGTGCCCTGATAATTTCCCGCCGCCGGATGAACCACCATCCCTTGGGGTTTATTGACCACAATCAGGTCCTGATCTTCAAAAAGAACCTCAAAGGGAATCTCTTGGGCCGCCAGCTGCAGTTGTTCAGGTTGGGGGATGCCGATGAGAATTTCATCCCCCTCTGCCACGGCATAATTGGGTTTCACGGTTTTTCCGTTTACCAGCACTTCCCCGTCTTTGATCAGCTTTTGGATCCGGGAGCGGGAAAGATCGCTCACTTTATCTGCCAAATAGAGATCGATGCGGATCCCCAGCTCCGCACCGGTTGCCTGAAAAATTGTCTCAGTCAAGAAACATCACCATTTTCTCCCTTTACTTATCACCACGGCTGCGTAAATCCTGCCGGATCAGTTGCCAGCAGATCAGCGCCACCCCAACCACGATGGCGGAATCCGCCAAATTAAACACGGGCCAAATCCGAAA
Organism: Candidatus Formimonas warabiya; assembly: GCF_002777255.1. GTDB lineage: Bacteria > Bacillota > Dehalobacteriia > Dehalobacteriales > Dehalobacteriaceae > Formimonas > Formimonas warabiya. The sequence goes on from NZ_CP017634.1 coordinate 1,888,232, forward strand.
GTCCAGGAAATCCACCACTTCCCCAAAACGAATCCGGTCAATCAAATTTCCTACCGCCCCGCCCAGCATCAGCGCGATGCCCAGACGCAGCCAAATTTTTTCCCGTTCCACCCGGTAATAAAAAAAGATGGCGACAGCCGCAGCCAGAAGGGTAATGGCAATAAAAACGGGAGTTTGATTGGGCAGCAGGCTGAAGGCGGCTCCGGGATTGCGCACATATGTTAAGTGAAAAATATTATCGATCAAAGGTATCGTCTGCATTTCGGCCATTTGGGACCGGACCAGAAATTTGCTGCCCTGATCGATGATAATCACCGCTAATGCCACAGCTATGAGCATGATCTGTCTCCTCTATTGTTTCCAATTTGCATCTATCTTAACATACAACAACCCCTTTTCACAAGCTTGGGAAAAGGAAATTCGGAGACGGTTCTTGGAGGAAATTCAGGGACGGTTCTTGAATTGAATTTTAGTTTAAATTATGCTTAAAGCCCATAAAATAAAAAAAGTATGGCCTTTTATGGTGTTATTTAATCATTAGACTAAACAAACCAGGAAGGTCACACTTTACTTTATGATCACAACATTGATGATGGATTGTTAATGTCTCAAGAATTAGGATGTCTTTCTGCTCTATTAACAGGTCCTCATGATTACTTCTGTTAACCGGCATTGCGGGATGGTCCATTTTTCCGGCTACACCTGTCTAAGAGGCTATTGATATGCTCAGTCTCCCGCCTCATCACGCCTGCCCTTATATCCCGACCGGAAATCCTTATAGGCCATGCCATCCTTGGACCGATAATACGCCACGTTATCTACGTCATCTACAGCACCCACATCTTCATCCCAATCGTCATAAACATTCGGGTACTGGGCGCCGGATTCCGCCAGATCCTGGGGAGAATCGGCCGTACCGAAACGGGCTACCGCCTGCCAGGCATCTTCCCCGTCAAAAACCGGCTGGTTGTCCTGATCCCCAAATTTTCTATCATAAGAATAGTCCCGCTGTTCGCCAAAAGGCGGCCGGATCACTTCTTCCTCAATGGGCCGGGGTGTCCGGTCGGCTACCTCTTCCGCTTTCTTACAGGCCATGCATAAATTCGCGGAAGGCATCGCCTCTAACCGTTCTTGAGGGATGGGTCTGCCGCATTGATCACAAAGACCATAGGAATGGTCTTCTATTTTGTGTAAAGCCCTCTCCACATGGTTTAATTGGATTTCCGCATTGTCCCTCAAAGACAGGTCCTTTCCTCTTTCAAACAACTCATCTCCGATATCCGCCGGATGGTTATCATACATCGACAGTTCACCAATAGATTCTCTCATGGGATCATGAAGTCCCTGGTTCAGCCCCTCAATTCTCTCCAACAGTTCTTGTTTTTCCTTTAACAGACGATCACGGAAGCCCTGTTGCCGTTCTGTGTCCACTTTGTTACCCTCCTCCAGCACCTTATCGGTTAAGGCTTACCGGAGCTCCCGGTACATTTAGGGCCTTAACCCTTTACTTTCCTGGACATATTTTAGTAATTCCGCAATAAAATCCCCCACCAGGGGCAGGTTTAAGCCTACCAGTCGCTGCAGAATGAGAAAGGCAATGGCCCCTAAAAGGGTAAAACCGACGGCCATGCCAAATCCCCGGGAAATACCGGCAATAAAGTTAATAAAGATCAATTTCCGGGGGTTATTGAGTAATTCGATGTACTCGGCTAATTTCATCTTTTCCATATAAATGGAAAGTTTGTCTAGCTTCTTCTCAAGGGAATCCGTCACTTCCCTGAAACCTCCTCTACCCTTTATTAGGTTTTCCTGTAATAAAGTAAATTATGTCGGCAAAATCAATACCCATGTATTACTATCGTACCCTAAATAAAGGGAAAGGATCAACCAAAACCTTTCTTATTTTTCTGTAAAAAAAATGAGTCAAGTACGCCTTGACCCATTTTTATCCTCGATGATCCGATGATGATTCGATTCTGCCGCCCATCCCAGGAGAGCTGCTCTCAATTTCCAGTACCTGCCAGGTACCCTTGCTAGCCATCCTGGAAGATCTATACCCGTACCATAAAAACAGCGGATATAGATAGAGAAAAGTAATTCCCGGGATGTTAAAAGGCTTCAAAAGATGAAACCACCTCAAGCTTCTCTTGCCCAGGTGGGGCAGTCAACAGCGAAACCACCACATAAACCACCAGAGATGCCAAAGCACCGCAAATGTTAGGGTAAATTAAACCAAATAATCCAGGAACCTGCCCATATATCCAAAAATTAGAAACAAGGGCCATAATAGAGCCTACAATAAAGCCGCTGATCGCTCCCGCGGCATTGCCTCGCTTCCAGAACAGGCCGACTAACAGAGGGAACAAGATACCTGCACCGTAAATGAGCGATGACAGCACAAGCACCTCGATGACATTGCTCATAAAAAAAGACATGGTAAGGGAAATGCCGGCGACAGCCGCGGTGGCAATCCTCGTAACCATTAGATAGTGGGCGTCTTTCGCATCTTTTTTGATCAGGCGCTTGTAAATGTCCACCGTAAACATCGTCGAGCAGGCCGTAAGGCATGAGTCGGCAGTAGACATAGCAGCCGCAAACAAACCTGCCATAGCCAAAATGGACACGCCAAAGGGGACAACATCTCTCAGCACATATGTATAAGCAAGATCGGCGTTTTCAAGACCCGGGAACAGAATAGAAGCGCACATGCCGATCATCGCGTCAATGATCCCGAACACCAGCCATGCTCCTGCGGTAAACAGAAAGGCATTTCTGGCCACAGTGGGGTTTTTCGCGGCAAAAATTCTCTGCAGATAGTGCTGGTTGGTGCCGTAAAGAATAAAGCAAAGCGCGATCCAGCCCAGCGGCTCGGAAATTCCCAGGGCCCCTATATCAAAAGCCGAGGCCGGCAGCGTGGATTCCACCGTGGACCATCCGCCCACCGCCTTAAGACAGTATGGAAGTGCCACGATAATACTGAACATCAGAATGAAGAACTGCAAGACATCGGCGTATTCCACCGCTCTCAGACCGCCCATCACCGCATAAGCGACAAATACGACGGTCGTGATCAGGACACAAAAGGTCTGGGATAACCCTGTCATGGTGTTCATGACATAAGATACCGCAAGGGTTTCTGCGGTAATACCGACGCCGATGGAAATAATATGCAATATCGCTGCCACGGTGCGCAGTGTGGGATTATAGCGTCTTTCCAGAAATTCCGAACCTGTGGTGAGATTTGCGATACGTAACCTGCCTACTACAAAAATACCCAGAATGATAAATGGCGGGATCGCTACCCATCCCCATAGACCGCCGGCAATCCCCACACTATAGGCGAGTCCGCAGATACCGATAACCCCGGAAACGGCCATATCCGTGGCGGCTGTAGAGAGTGCGGTGGGCAAGAACCCCATCTCCCGTCCGGCGATATGGAAATCTTCGCTGGTTTTCACCTTCCTCTGAGTGATCCTGCCGATGATAATATAGATCGCAAAAAAAGCCACCATTGCCATAATCATGATCGTGCTTTGCATCTTCTAACCCCTCTTTCTAATCACATTCCTACTCCTCTCTGGGTAAAGCGGTATGCAAGATGTTAACTCCGCCGCACGGATTTTATGCTGTACTGGTCCGAGGGAACATAGATAAATTCTTCCCCTTTGCCATTTTTGATCCCAACGGCGTAAAAACACCGGTAGATCTTTGTAAAACAGGTAAATTCACACGCGGGGTAGTATCTATGCTTTCTAAACAGATATGTCATCGCGCTGTTTCTACATTCCGACTTCAGCTGTTGCTCCGACAGTTCCCGCTCATAAATTTCACATCCGGTCAGATCACAGGAAACCGTTTTAAAGTCGATGCCGGTCTCAACCGGAATAGCCTTCATTGTCACGGTATCCATGAGATATTTGATCTGGACTATCTCACGGCCGCCTTTTGTCTTAATGGCAGCGGCGGAATCGACAATGTAGTATGCCCGGAACACCTTTTTCACCACTCCGGTTGTCCGGCATGCTTTTTTCTGCCAAAAACCGAGGGTACCCACAGCAATCCGTACCGCTTCCAATTCGTCTATTTCAGGTTTTAAAACAACGACGCCCGGCATCCTCTTTCCCTCCGCAAGGAATCAGTTTCTAAAGCTCTTCACCTTTTCCATGAACCTTTTGACCTGTCCTTCGTCCACAAGGTTTTCGAACTTGCCGTCTATCTTGAAGGCTGTGCCCACTACAGCGCCATCTGCGCTGGCGAGCTGTTGTTCGATGTTATCATGCCGGACACCGGTATTGGCAAATACCGGTGTCGCACCGGCCACCTTTTTTACCCGGCGCAGCGTGTCGATACTGGTCTCGCTCCCTGCCGTTAATCCGGATACACACAGCACGTCCGGCCTGCAGTTAAATATCGTACCCTGTACAATCTCTTCAATATCTCTTTGGGCAAGATATTTTGCTGCTTCCGGAACGATATTAAAAAGCTTTAAAATGGGGTGGGCATCAATTGCCTTTGCGTGACGGAAGGTATCCCCGCAGTCTGTATTCCAAAGACCGAAATCCGAAGCATAAACGCCGGTGAAAATCTCGCGAACAAATTTGGCCCCGGTGACAGTCGCTAAAGTGATGCTGGCTTTGGGATCCCAGAGCACGTTCACTCCGTACGGCACAGAAATCTCTTTCCTCAGCTCGCCAATGATCCGCGCCATCGCAGCAACAGTTTCTGTTCTTACCTTTGTGAGATAGGGCAGGCTAAACTCATTGGAAAACATCACCGCATCAACGCCGCCATTCTGCAGGGCATGCAAATCATGTCTTGCCTTCTCAATGACGTCGTCCATGCCCTTGTCCTTGTCGTAATACGGATCACCGGGCAAAGCCTGCAAATGACACATGGCTATCACCGGTTTGTTCGTTCCAAAATATTGGGGCAAAACTTCCACATTGTCATCTCCCTACCTGGTAAATATGGTATTTTTATTAATTCTGGTCACGGCCGCGGTCAGAAAGATACTGGTCATCTGTACATCGGCAAGATCACAGGTCTCTACAGGTGAATGGAAATACCGTGCAGGCACACCGATATCCACACAGATCGCACCCTCACCCTCCAGCTGTACATAAGCAAGATCTGTCAAGCCTCCTATCGCCGCCTCTTTTTGGATAGGTATCTTTTCCCAATCTGCCACCTGTTTGAGATATCTCACCAGCCCCGGATGAGGGATCGTTCCGTTGAGCGTGCCCCGTCCGTGGAAGTTATACAGAATAATTACCGGCCCTCCACCCATTGACACATCGCCCTTGCCTGTCAAATCGGGCGTATGGGTATCAAGGGCCACGTCGACACAAATGGCGATATCCGGCTTTATCTTTCGTGCCGCCATCATGCCACCGCGCAGGTTGTATTCCTCCTGCACGGTACCGACCAGATAAACCGTTGTCTCGGGCGGGGTCTCCTTAAGCCGGTACGCCATATCGGCCAGCACGGCGGTAGCGCACCGATTGTCAAGGGAAGTTGCCACAACCCTTGTTCCCTGCAGCCGATCATAGCTGGGATAATATACCACCGGCGCACCGATATCAATTCCTAAATCCAGCACCTGCTGCTTGGATCGGGCACCGATATCCACAAAAAGATCCTGATATCTTTCCACGCTGTATTTTTCTTCAGGCAAAGTGGCATGGTGGGCTTTTACGCCTATCAATCCGGGGATCATCTCTCCCTTTTCATTCTGGATCTGAACTTTAAGCCCCGGCAACACCTTCTCCGGTATTCCTCCCACCCGTTCAAGGAGAATAAAACCGCCCTCATCGATTTTACGCACCATGAAACCCACCTGATCCATATGGGCAAACACCATCACGGTAGGTCCGTCCTGGCTTTTTCCCGCCACCTTGGCGATGACATTTCCAAAGACATCCTCTGCTGTCTCATAGCCAAGCGCGTCAAACAGGTCTTTCAGGTATTTTGCCATCTTCTGCTCGTGTCCGCACAATGCAGGTATCAGTGACATCTCTCGGACTAGTTTTTCTACCCTCATAGCCCCACCACACTCCCTTTCCTTATTTAAGATGCATTAACTGTTTATTTACCTGATATAAGCCGTTGTAAATCTTACGATTTACCGCATAACGGGCGCTAGTCTGGTGGTCCGGTACCGTCCTGGATCTGATTTTTATCCATTTTTTCAGCTCCTTTGGCTCAAGGGCGCCCAGAGCAAGCGCGGCAATCATGGCGTCTCCGTAAGAGGCCCCCTGCAAAACCTGAGGTATGTGCTGTTCCAACCCGCAAATATCGGATACCATCTGCATCCATGCGCTGTTTCTCGCTCCTCCGCCCACTGCCGTGGCCCCTTCAATTTTCAGACCGCTCTTGCGGTACAGCGCAAGACATTGTTCAATGCCAAAGGCAATGCCTTCAAGGGCGGCTCTAAAAATATGTCCTTTGGTATGGGAAAGCTTGAGACCGAAGATGATCCCCTTGGCATCAGGATCACAAACCGGCATCCGCTCTCCGTAAAAATAAGGCAGCACAACCACGCCATCCGACCCGGGCGGAACGGACCGGATCATATCGAACAGCCTGTCATAAGCGTTTTCCCCACCTCTTTCTTCCGCTTCAACCAGCTCTGCGGCAAGGTTATCCCTGATCCATCGTGTCAGTGAACCGGAGGTAGCCGTTCCGGCGCAAAGACCGGTCAACCCTTTCACGACGTAAGGAGCGATAGAAAGAGAAGTCTTTGCGGGTGGTTTGTCGCTTAGGTACAAAATGTATATGGTAGAACCGTACATAATCATCATATCTCCCGGCTCCATTACGCCCACGCTCAGCGCTTCCGCACCGGCATCAGTGGTTCCGCAGGCCACGGGAGTCCCCGCACCGAGACCTGTCTGTTCTGCAGCCGCTTTCGTGACATATCCTATAATGTCTGTAGCGGCGGCAAGCCGGGGCAATTGTTCCTGGGGAACGACATAACCGCACATCTCTGGGCTCCAATCCAACCGATCATAATTAAACAATGGATGGGCGCCGGAAGCGGAGTAATAATCCACCACATTATTGCCTGTCAGCCTCGCGTTTAAAAAGCTCTGGGAAATTGTGAAGCATGCGGTGCGCCGATAGATATCCGGCTCATTGTTCTTTATCCACAACATCTTAGGCCCATAGCTTTCGTGAGACAATGCCTCTTTACAGTTCTCCAAAATACGGTCCTGCCCTATCACACCGTTAAGATACTCGATTTCCTTAGAGCACCGGGTATCTATGCCGTACAGGAGGGCATTCCGGAGCGGGATAAATTTTTTATCCACCGGAATAATTCCCGCTGCTACTGTGCTGCAGCAAATCCCTTTCAGGCCGGATCGCTCTATACCAGTATCTTTTAACAGTCCCTTGGTAATTTCGCACAGGCCTTCCCACCAATCCTGGTGCGGATCGTGCTCTGCCCAACCCGGATTAGGCGTGAGCAAGCGGTGATCGGAGACCCGGGAAGCGATCACGTCTCCCGCTAAGTTACAGATCACGCCTTTTGTCTGGTAAGTCCCAATATCCACTCCCATCACATAATCCCTTGACATGCATCAACTCACTCCCGCCATATATCCCGTTTACATGTGGGATCCCCGCATGCTCCCTGCATCAACCGGTGATATAGATTGCTATGCCTTTAGCCTCCAGGGCCTCCCGCGTATTGTGATCAATCTGGTCTGTGATCAGGCTGTGAATACAGTCCAGATCGCAGATCTTCACAAATACTCTTTTGTTGAACTTGCTGCTGTCAGTGACGAGAATAACATGGTTAGCCGCCGCTATCATCAACTTTTTCACGCCAACCTCACGAATAATGGTATTGGACAATCCAAAATCCACATCTAAAGCATCACAGCCCAGAAAAACTTTGTTTACCTTTATCTTCCTCAAGAATTCTTCCGTGTCCGTACCGATCAAGGTATAGACTGATTTCTCCAGCTCACCGCCGGTCATGATCAGGTTGATGTTGGACATCCGGGCTGCTTCAAAGCCTATCTTCACATCATTCGTGATCACAGTGATATTTTTACTCTTGATTTTTTTGATGATTTCAAAGGTGGTCGAACCAGCATCAAGAATGATGACATCGTTGTCCTTGATCATTGTGGCCGCCAGCGTACCTATCTTTGCCTTTGCGTCTATGTTGAGCCTAAATTTACTGTGATAGGGTATTTCAAAATTAAGCCTGTCGGCGATGGAAAGCACCCCGCCATGGGTTTTGATGACAAGCCCCTGCTTAGCAAGCTCGTTAATGTCGCTCCTAATGGTGACTTTTGAGGTGCCGAAATACTGGCTTAATTCATCAACAGTGGCTTTTTTATGCTCATTTATATACTCAAGCATTCGCTCATGCCTCTCGATCTGATACATGGGGCACCTCCTATTGCTTCTTTGTGTTTCCTTTATTTTTTTTTACTTTCTTTATCTATCATTATACTTTTTATTGCTTTCTATGTAAATGTCTTTTTCTTTCTTTTGGTTTTGTTTTTTTATATTTTATCTTTATCCTATTTTTATGCGTATCCATACCCATAAATAAAAAATGCCAACCCGCTCAATAGTCAAGCATTCGGATTGGCATTTTACCTGCTTTTCTTGGAAATTTTCCCAGCCCCTCAATAATTCCGTCAAATCCCCTGTTCCGGTGGGTCGGCCACCTGGACAGGACTCTGACACGGTGCCTCAATTGCCTTTTCCCGTTTGATCACATTTTTCTTAAAGACCAGGCAGTAGTTGCGCACCCGTTTGGGGATCAGTCCGGCGGGCCGGACAATCAGCACTGTTAACAGAATTAAACCGTAGACCAATTGCTGAAAGTCAGAAAAAACGCGTAGTTTTTCCGTAATCACGGTGAGGATGAAGGCACCGGTGAGCACACCCACCACATTGTCCATCCCCCCTAAGATGACCATACAAATAATCATCAGAGAACGGGAGAAACCAAAGTCATCCGGCCCTACATAGCTGGTATAGCTGCCATAAAGGTTGCCGGCAACACCGCAGAAAATCGCCCCGATCACAAAGGCAAAAAGCTTGCGCGCAGTAATATTAATGCCCAGACAATTGGCCGCCACCTCATCCTGAGCGATGGTATTGAGGGCAAGTCCGATGCGGGAAACATAAACACGCATGGCAATATAGGTGAAAAGAATCAGCACCAGCAGGCAAAAATAGAGATAAGGTACTTGGGGCGCCATCTTGATGCCAAGCACGGTATAGCTTTTTACCAGAGAAAGGGAGCCAATGGTCATGGGCTTCACGCCGGTGATTCCATTGGGGCCGCCCAGAAAGGGAATATTAAACAGCACCATGGTAAAGGCCAACTGCAAGGCCATGGTCACCAGGGAAAGATAATAGCTTTTGGTGCGCAAGGTGGGCAGCCCGATTAAGAGGCCCATCAAGCCGGAGAGCACAACAGACCCTGCCAAGCCCAGCCAGGGAGACATACCCAGCTTGGAGGTAAATACGGCCAGCGTATAAGCGCCGATGCCCATAAAGGCGGCAGGGGCAAAGTTTACCATATCGGTAGAACCCATCTGGAAATTCAAGCCGAGCCCGGCCATCCCATAAATGGTAACCATGATGGCAATGTGGGCAATGTAGCGTTTATCCGCCAAAAAAACGGGCAACAGCAGCACAACGATGAGCGCGGAAATCAGGGCGATGGTTTTATAGCGGATAAAAAGGTTAAAGATCTCATTGATCAAGCCTTTTTGATCCATGAACAGCAAGAGGAGAATCGCCGCCACCAGAAAAGCCATGCTCACGGCAAAGTCAGCCACTAAAACCACATAGATCACGGTAAAAATAATGATGTTAATCAAGACGACGCCGATAGGGCTTTTGATCAAGTTTGAAACTGGGCTATTGATATGTTTATCGTTCATGTTTCTTCCTCCCGATTGTTGTCTTACACTTTTTCCACAGTTTTTTCGCCGATAATACCCTCGGGCTTAAAGACGATAAACAAGACAACCACTACGAAAGCGATGATGCTGGAATAAGAGGTGCCGTTAGGTATATAGCCGGAAACAAAAACCTCTACGAAGGCCAAAAGCATCCCGCCCACAACAGCACCATAAATACTTTTTAAGCCGCCGACAACGGCCGCGGAAAAACCCTTGATGCCGTACATGGAACCATTGTCAAAGCGGATAATGGTATTATAAGAGCCGACGAGGAATCCTGCCAGGGACAAAAGAACGCCGCCGATGATGAACGTCAAAAGAATAATCCGGTTCACATTGATCCCAATCATCCGGGACACTTCTTTATTTTGAGAAATCGCCTGCATGGAAAGGCCAATTTTCGTTTTATTCAAGAATAAGAATAAGCCCAGCAACAAAACCAAGGTCACCACAATAATAATGATATTACGCTCTGAGATGGTGCCGTCGGGGGCGATCAGCATCGGCATCGCCTGAGGATTCCGGCCTCCCTGGACCAAAAGAGCGTCTCCGCCGGAGGACACAGCTTGCGCCATAGGATTAACAATGCGCTGAAAGAGCAGGCCCAAGCATTCCTTAATTACTACGCCCAAAGCAATGGTGCTTAAAAGGGGCATCAGGAGAGGAGCATTCTCAAAAGGTTTAATGGAAATCCTGTAGGTTAAAAGCCCAAGACAGGCACAAAGAATTGCGGAAATCAGCAGTAACATCAAAACTACCACATTAAAAGGCAAGGCATGAAAAAGGCCGGCGCTGGCTAAAATGGTATAGGATCCCAAAATGGAGAAGGCGCCGAAGATGGCAATATCACCGCAGCAAAAAACAACGGCGTCCAAGACCCCAAAGAATAGGGAAAAGCCAATCGCGACCAGGGTGTACGTACAGCCAAGCAAAATCGCATTAATAATTTGTCCTAATAATTGCTCCATGATTTGAGTCAACTCCTTAGAGCATGTTGATCAACCCCTGCTTACTTTGTTCAGCTGTCTTTTCCTGCCCGAGCCGGGGTAAGTCCGGTCAGGGCGGTAAAAGCCGGCTGCGCTTAGTGTCTAGGGATCTCTGAACAGTCTCATTTCTTATCGGGCAAAACATAGTAAGTGGGGGGAGCAGATGCCGGGTCTCCCCTGCATCCGCTCCCGGGTTAAATTTAAGCTTTAATTATTTTTTCGGTAAAGCACGGGTGCCGCTGGCATATTCGGAATCTTCATAAGGAATCCATTTTCCGTCCTGCACAACCAGCATATAAGCTGCTACATTATTGGTCTGGCCATATTCGTTAAAGGTGGTGGTACCCATAATGCCGGTGGTTTCGCTGTTTCTGATCGCGTCAACCATGGCTGCGGCAGTAGGTGCGTCACCACATTGCTTTAAGGCATTGAGTAAAATCATGGCAGCTTCATAGGCATAAGGAGTGAAAGCGCCTACAGGCTCCGTATAGCCGCCTTTGGCATAATCATCCAGGAATTTTTGGCCTTCCGGGGATTTGGCGGGATCGATTCCCGGCTTAATCGCCAAAGTGCCTTCTGCGGCTTTTGCCCCAATCTTCAAAAAGTCGTCGGAGTAAATGCCGGAAATACCTGCAAAGACTACATCCTTCATACCGGCTTCATACATTTGGTTTTTCAGCAAGGAAGCTTCCGTGACAACACCGCCGAAGTAAACGGCTTCAGCGCCGGAGCCCTTAATTTTCTGGATGATGGGACGGAAATCAACAGTACCTTCCTGAACTTTCTCCGTGCCCAAAAGCTCGCCGCCCAGATCGGCAATCTTCTTGGTGAAAACAGTGGTATTGGCTTCCCCGTAAGAAGTTACGTCGGAAACAATAAACCATTTTTTGTAGCCCATATCGGTAATCAAGGTTTTGGCCAAAGGCTCATTTTCCTGGGCAGCAGTAGGTGCGGAACGGGTAATATAGGGATAGTTATCCGGAGAGGTCAACCCTTCCTTGATCGCGCCCCAGATTAAAAGGGGAATCTCCGCCTGTTTAAAAATAGGAATCGTCGCTTCCGCCACGCCGGAATTCCAGTGACCGGTAGCGGCCACTACCTGCTCGTCAGCCACAATTTGCTGGGCGCCGGCAGCGCCAACTTCAGGTTTACTGGCATCGTCAATGGTAATGACTTCAATCTTGTACGGGAATTCGCCGGATGCATTGGCAGCATCAATGGCCATCTGGAAAGCATTACGGGCCGCAGCACCTTCAGCCGCATTGGGGCCGGTGATGGGAGAAAGGAATCCCAGCTTCACCACTGCCTGCTCTTCACCACTGCCGCTTTGGCTGCCGCCACAACCGGCCAGGGCAAAGACAGCGGCCACGATGATCATGACGAGTAATAGAGAAAAAATTTTAGCTTTAGTCTTTTTGCACATCTAATTTTTACCTCCAGTGAATAATAAATTTTTTTACCCCCAGCATTTCTAACCCCTGCTCATCTATCTATCTGCTCACTCACCCCCCCTACTAGGTATAGCTGCGCAGGCTCTTTTGAAACATCAATCCGGCTCGTGAAAAAGGTCAATCAGCCACACACAGGGTTTTCAATGAACTCACTGGAGCGCAGAGCTTCCTTATCTCCCTCAAAAACAATCTGACCTTTTTGGATCACATAGCCGTAATGGGAAACACTCAATGCTTTCTGGGCATTCTGCTCAACAAGGAGAATGGTCATTTTTTCTTCTTCATTCAAACGTTTAATGATGCGAAAGGTCTCTTCCACCATGATCGGTGCCAACCCTAAGGAGGGCTCATCCAGTAACAACAGCACGGGCTTATTAATCACCGCCCGGGCAATGGTGAGCATGGTGCGTTCACCCCCGGAAAGAGTGCCTGCCTTTTGTTGCAGGCGCTGCTTGAGAATGGGGAAAGACTGGTAAACCTCTTCCAAACGTTCGTTCAGTATTTTTCGGTCATGGATATAGTAGGCACCCATCTTCAGGTTGGTTTCCACCGTCATTTTCTGCAGGGTCCCGGCCGCGGCGGCGGCAATAGCAATCCCTTTTTCCACTCTTTTGTGGGTAGGCAAGGCGTCAATATTTTCTCCGTCCAGCCTGATGCTGCCCGTATCGGCCTTGACCATCCCCAAAATCGCTTTGAGCAGGGTCGTCTTGCCAGCGCCATTAGCACCTAACACGCAGACGATGCGGCCTTTTTCAATACCCAGGCTCACATTCATGAGCATGGGAATCCGCCCGTACCGGGTGCTGACATTTTCTATTTCCAAGGTTTTTTGCGTCATCTTTCCGCCCCTCCCAAATAAGCGTTAATTACGCAGAGATCATTGACCACGTCATGGTAAGTTCCTTCCGCAATTTTTTCTCCGGCATTAAAAACCACAATGCGTTCGGGAACTTCCTTCATCACCTGCATATCATGCTCAATGATAATGATGCAGATATCCGCTATTTTTTCCTTAATCTTTTGGATATCCTTCATCATGGTCATGGTTTCTTCTTCGTTCAGGCCGGCAGTTGGCTCGTCCAACAGCAAGATAGAGGGGCTCCCTACCAACGCCCGGCTGATTTCGATGCGGCGGCGGTCGATATGGGGAATATTCTTGGTCAGGACATACCGTTTATCCACCAGGTCAGGATTAAAATAACAGAGCAGGTCCATCGCTTCCTGTACCCCGGCATAAATCTCTTCGTTGCAGTGCCGGGGGCGGAATAAAACATCAAAAAGAGAACTTTTCTGGCTGGTGTAAAGACCTATGACCAGATTGTCGGCAACACTCAAATCCCAGCATAACCGGCTGGACTGGTAGGTGCGAGAAATACCTTTCTGGTATATCTGGAAGGGCTTAAGCCCGGTGATATCCTCACCCTTCACATAGGCCTTGCCTTTCGTCGCCTGATATATGCCGCTGATGATGTTTAGGAATGTAGTTTTGCCGGAGCCGTTAGGGCCAATGAGACCTACCACTTGTCCCGAATGAATGGCAAAATCTACGTCCTTCACCGCCCATAGCCCGCCAAAATTAATTGAAAGTTTTTGGGTCTCCAACAAGGCCATATATTTTTCCTCCTACTGCTTTAATAAGTGAAGATTTTACAGTGGTAAAGTAATGATGCAAAAATTCTGAAACAATTCATCGTTCTCTCATCTATCTTTAAGGGGTCAGTCTAAATTGTTGAAACATTCTATCTATTAATTCTATTTCCAGGTACCCTGACCCTTCTTTTTGTCAGCTTCTCAAATTATTTCATTAAAACATTACCATGGTAAAATTAGGCAGAATTTTCAAATTTTTCGGAAGCAAGAAACGCCCTCAGAAAAACGTTTCTTGCTTCCCACAACCTGGGCGCCGGTGCTTAACCGACGCTTCCCGTTGTCAGGGCCAATAAAGCCATCCGTACGTATAAACCGTTATAAGCCTGTTCAAAATAGAGGGCGCCAGGATATTTATCCACACCGACGGTGATTTCATTCACCCGGGGCAGGGGGTGCAAAATGATCATGCCTTCTTTGCATCCACGAATCAATTCCTCATCCACAATAAAAAGATCCTTTACTTTTTCATACTCTGACGGATCAGGGAAACGCTCTCTCTGAACCCGCGTCACATACAGAACATCGGCAACCTTGACGGCATCCTGCAGGCTATTGGTTTCTTCCACTTTAACCCCTCTGTCTCTTAAGCTGGCGACAATATCCTCCGGCATTTTTAATTGATCGGGGGAGGCCAAAATCAGGTCGCATCCATAGAGAGCCAGGAAATCGACTAAAGAGTGTACGGTGCGGCCAAATTTCAGGTCGCCCACCAAAGCTACCTTTAAACCTTCCGCGCTGCCTTTTGCCTTCAGAATGGTATAAATATCCAATAAGGCCTGGGTGGGATGCTGGCCGGCGCCGTCTCCGGCATTAATGATGGGATGTTTGGCAGCTTGGGCTGCGATATCCGCCGCTCCCGTCTGAGGGCTGCGGATTACAATCACATCGGCATAGCCGTCAATAACGGTTATGCCGTCATGAAGGGTTTCTCCCTTTGCGGTAGAAGAAATCTGATTGGTGGCCGACTCGGCAACAGTAATCACGGAACCGCCCAAACGCAGCATGGCCGTTTCAAAAGATAATCTGGTCCGGGTGCTGGGTTCATAGAATAAGGAAGCCATCACTTTGCCTTCCATATCTTTAATGATTCTTTTTTCTGCCAGAGCCTGCTCATAGTGAGCAGCTGTGCCCATAATGGCATTTAATTCCTCTAAACTGAACTGGCGGGCGGTAAGGACATCTTTCCCTTCAAAAGCCTTAATTTGTTCCGGACTTGGTTTTTTCACAGAGTTTTCCTCCTTGTATTTGAATTCTTATCAGGATATGTAACATAAATGGTCCAACCATTTTTTCTCATTGTCTGATCATCAGACGATAACTTTGGTTTGGGGAGGAAGTGCCGTCCATTCCCTGCACTTCCTCCTCTATAGGGGGTTAAGATTTATTTTTATTTTTCAGGGCAAAAAGTAATTTCTCCGGAGTAATGGGCATATTCTTCATTCTTACGCCGACGGCATCATAAATGGCATTGATGATGGCCGGTGCAATAGAGTTATCCGCAGGCTCTCCCACCCCTTTGGCACCGTAGGGTCCCAATCCGCCGCCGGATTCCACCATCATGGTCTCTATTTCAGGCGCATCCGCCGCCGTAGGAATGAGATAGGTGGAAAAGGTGTTGCCTTTGGTATATCCCTTCTCCCAGCCCATGTTTTCCGTGACATATCCCATATTGTAAATGGCGCCGCCCTCTAATTGCCCCTCACAGCTATTTCTGTTCAATGCTTTTCCCACATCATAACAAAGCACAATTTTCCGCACCTGGAACTGGCCCGTTTCTTCATCCACCGCAACCTCCACGGCATGGGCACTGCAGGTATAGTCAGGGAAGATGCGGCCCTTAATATCATGAAGATTGGGTACATCGGTAAAGGGCGCATTAAACTGGCCTTCATGGAATAGGGGAACACCGTCGTTGGAGAGGGCCCCCACCACGCTCACAAAAGGAACGCTTACTAAAGGATTGTTAATTAAGCAAGCTTTTTCATGGATTAACTGGACATATTCAGGCGTCGTATTTAACATCTGGGCCGCTTTGGTGAGAATTCTCTGTTTCAGGTCCCGAACCGTCACCAGGGTGGCGTTCCCGGACATATAAAGCTGTCTGGTAGCCGTGGTGGTACCGCAAAGAGGGGTTAAATGGGTGTCCATAATAAAGTTATGCACTTTCTCTATAGGTAATCCCAATTCTTCCGCGACAATCTGACATAAAATAGAAGACTGTCCGCCGCCCAAATCAGGAACCCCGGCCCGCACCGTAACACTTCCATCCAGCTCAATACGGATGCCGATCCGGGAAGAGTCATGCATGAAAGTGAGCCGTCCATAGCTCATCATACCGATGGCCAGGCCCCGGCCGATTTTTTTGCCGTCCACATAGTCCGGTTTCGGTCCGGTGGCTTCCAATCCCTCCCAGGCTTTCTTGGCAATCTCTTCCAGGGCAATATGACCCTGGGGAATAAAACCGGTGGGAATTTCATCCCCATTTCTCAGGCAATTCTTCAGCCGAATTTCCAGGGGGGACATGCCCAGCCTGGCCGCAAGCTCATCCATTTGCAGTTCGGAAGCCAGGTTCACCTGGCAGCACCCGAAACCTCTGTTGGCGCTGCTGGGCGTATTATTGGTAAAAACAGAAACACTGTCCACCTTCACATTGGGCACGTTATAGCAGCCCGGCGCATTCACCGTAGAATAGATTTGTACCCACCCGGTAATCAGCTTATAGCCGCCGCCGTCCATAATGATATCGACCTGCTGAGCGGTAATTTTTCCCTCTTTCGTGGCAGCGGTTTTATAGCGCATGATCTCCGGGTGTCTCTTGCTGTGCACTTCCAGGGATTCTTCCCGGCTCCAGATCATCTTCACCGGCCGTTTCGTTTTATAGGCCAATAAGGCAAGGTAGGTTTCTACCGTAATATCCTCTTTACCCCCAAAGCCGCCGCCCATGATCACACTCATATTCCGTACTTTCGTATGAGGCAGTCCCAAGACCTTGGCCACGGTCCGGTAGTGTTCCAGAACCTGGGTGCCCACCCGCAGCGTCACCACACCGTTATCATCAACCCAGGCCATGCCGCCCTCGGTTTCCAGATAAGCATGGTCCACGGCAGATACCCGGTATTCATTCTCAATAATGATATCCGCTTCGGCAAATGCTTTTTCCACATCCCCTTTATTCACATGGGATTCCATAATCACATTGTTTTGGGTTTCCCCTTGGTCACTGCTCACAATATAGGCGCCCGGCTTTAAAGCCTCCTCCGGGTCAAATACGCCCGGCTGCACCTCATATTCCACCTCAATTAAACGGCAGGCCTCTTCCGCCAGTTCCTCCGTTTCTGCGGCAATCAGGGCAATGGCCTCACCCTTGCAGCGGATTTTTCCCTCGGCCAAAACCTTATATAAACCTTCAAAGCCGCCGCCTACATCCTTCATCTGGCCGAATTTAGAAATATCAATATTGTTCGGCACATCTTTTGCGGTGAGCACGGCATGCACACCCGGCAAGGCTTCTGCTTTGCTGGTATCAATAGACTTCAGAATGGCCGCAGGATACTTGCTCCTGAGGGCTTTACCGTATAGCATTCCCGGCATGGCAGAATCTTCCGAATACAGCTGTTCGCCTTTGGCTTTCGACCAAGCATCATGTCTAGGAGCCGGTGTCCCAATAACTTTTAAAGAGCCGTTCATCTTCACACCTCCTGCGTCCTATTTAGACCCGTTTATTTTTTCGGACACATCGTATATTGCGTCGACAATCTTCTTGTACCCGGTACAGCGGCATAAGTTTCCGGAAATCGCTTTCTTGATTTCTTCCCGGTCCGCTTTTCCCCCCTGGTCAATATAGTGCTTTCCTGCCATGATCATCCCGGGGGTACAAAAACCGCATTGAATCGCACCACGTTCCACAAAAGCTTTTTGCAGCTCACCCGTTAATTCATCCACCACGCCCAATCCCTTATTGGTCCATACGGTACCCCCATCTGCCTGGGCGGCTAAAACAAGACAGGACTTTACGGATTGGCCATTGAAAATTACCGTACAGGTACCGCAGTCGCCTTCTTCGCAGCCGCATTTCACATCCCAAAACAGCTGAGCGCGCAAAAACCTTAACAAGCTCATTTCAGGCTTTACAGCAGCGTTTATTTTTGTGCCGTTAACAGTTACTGTAATATTTATTTCACTCATCGCACGACCCTCCCCATCCCATGTTCAAACATCCCGGTCCAGGTTAAAGCTGGGCGGATTTTGCCAGCGCCCTGCGCACAATCACCGGCGCTACCATTTTCCGGTATTCCCCGGAGGCCCGGACATCTCCTATGGGCGAAATATCTTCATTTACTTTTTCCGCAGCTTCTTCCAACAGCTTCAGGGAAATCTCTTTTCCCGCCAAGAAGGCCTCTACCTGCTCTGCCCGCACCGGGGTGGGGGCAACAGAGCCCAAAGCAATATTCACTTCCTTTATTCTACCGGCTTCTATTTCCACTCCGGCAGCCACACTGACCACAGAGATGGCCATGGCATTGCGCAGCCCTAGTTTGATGAAAGTGCTGGCACTGTTGGCCGCTTTTTTGGGCACTTCAATCCCGGTAATTAATTCATCACAGGCCAAAGCAGTTTTATTAACCCCTTTAAAAAATGTACCGATGGGAATCTTTCTTTCTCCCCGGGTCTTACTCTCCGCTACCACCGTAGCATTCAAGGCCAGTAAAGGGGTTGCCGTATCCGCTGCCGGAGACGCATTGGCAATGTTTCCCGCGATGGTGGCGCTGTTCCGGGTGGTGGGATCGGCAAAATTTCGGGCTGCTTCCCGCAGGACGGGAGCATATTTTTCAATGATTTCCGCATGCTCCAAATCATGAATGGTGGTCAAGGGTCCGATAAGGATTTTGTCCTCCATCTCAGTAATAAAACGCAGCTCATGAAGGTGTCTGATATTGATCAGCGTTTTGTTATTCAGCTTTTCCGCCCGGATAAAAGGCATCACGTTCGTTGCTCCGGCCACCAGGCAGGATTTCTCTCCTTCCCGGTCTAAAACGTCCAATGCTTCCGCCTTGCTGCTTATATGGACGTAATCGAAGTTTTTCACAGTTATCACTCTCCCGTTTTAAACTTACCACAATCCGCTCAGCTACACTAACGGCAAACAACAAGTCAGAGACTTCGGGTTGTTCCCTTTCCTTTAGTTCCCCTTTTCCATAGTTGGGGACATTCCAGTCCCAGGAAAGAAGCTCCAGCTTCAGCTGGTGTGTCCCCTTTCCTTTACCGACTGTACAGCCTTGACGATGGCCGTGTATCCGGTGCACCGGCAGTGGTTCCCTCTTAAATAATCTCTGATCTCATCCTCTGTAGGAGAGGGATTTTCATTCAGTAAGGCCTGGGAGGTCAGAACCATGCCCGGGGTACAAAAACCGCACTGAATCGCCCCTTCGTCGATAAATGCCTGTTGGATGGGGGCCAACTCAGTCCCTTTGGCCAGTCCTTCAATGGTGGTAATGTTTTTCCCATGGGCGGCCACGGCCAGAATCAGGCAAGCCAGCACCGCTTTTCCGTCCAGCAATACGGTACATGCGGCACACTCGCCAATCCCGCAGCCGTATTTCGTTCCCGTAAGGGCCATGTCATTCCGAATCACATTCAGCAGCAACTCATTGGGATAAACGCTCACTCTGCGTTTTCTTCCGTTTACCGTAATTTCTATTTCATGTCTAGTCATTGCTTATCACACCTCCGGAGCGCTGCCAGGCCGTCTTGATGGTATCTTCCACAATCACCCGGGAAATATCTTTCCTGTATTCCGCCGTGGACCGGTTGTCGTCAATAGGTTTAATTTCTTCCGAGACCACCCGGGCTGCTTCCTGAATCACACCCAGGGTGATTTTTTTCCCCTTCAGGAGGGCTTCCGCCTTGGGGATCCGGACCACGGTGGGAGCTACCGAGCCCAGGGCAATTCTACAGTCTTTTACCTCATCTCCCCCCCGATCAAGAAACACCGCGGTATTAATCTTGGAAATATCCGCTTTCACCCGGGTTTTCTTGATAAAGGCTGCCCCCGTTTCTCCTCCCGGTACCGGTATGATAATTTCTACCAGCATCTCGTCCGGGGCCAAAATGTTTTTCCCCGGGCTAAGGATGAATTCGTGCACCGGTACCTCCCGGGTGGTATCCCGGCTGGCCAGAACTAATCTGGCCCCATAAACAGTGAGGGGAGGAATAGTATCACCTGCCGGGGAAGAGTTGCCCAGATTTCCCCCAATCGTGCCCATATTGCGGATGGCAATCGCGGCCATCCCTTTAATCGCTTCCGCTAAAGCGGGCAGTTTGTCTTTCACCTGCCCGTCGTTTTCAATCACGGACAGGGGGGTGCACGCCCCGATCAGGATCAAATCTTTGTCGCCACGGACATAATTCAACTCGGCAACTTCTTTGATGTTCATGATGTGGTCGACCTTGATGTCCGCCCCGGTCTTTAACTTTACAATTAAGTCGGTCCCACCGGCCAGGATTTTGACATGGTCATACCGTTTGAGAAAATCCAAGGCCTCTGTTTTGGTCTTGGGCTCCAAATAATCAAATTCTCTCGGCATGATCCTGGTGTTTTCGCCCATTTATTTCAACTCCTTCTTAAAAATATGTCCGGCGACATATTTTACTGGGATTCCAGTTGTTTTGATGTTTCTTTTGCCTCTTTAAGCGCTTTTAAAACTTTTTCCGGCGTCACCGGCAATTCACAAAACCGGATGCCGACGGCATTATAGATGGCATTGGAAATGGCTGCAGCCACCGAGCTAAAGGCCGCTTCGCCGATCCCTTTCGCGCCGAAAGGTCCGCTGGGTTCATAGGTATCCGCCAGCTTGACGGTGATGCCTTCCACTTTGGGCATTTCTACAGAAGTAGGAGTTTTATAATCAACCAGGTAGCCATGGGATTTTAAATGCCCCCGGTCAGTATCATAAAGGGTATTTTCGTAGACGGTCATGCCCATGCCCCGGTTAAAGGCGCCGATTAATTGACCTTCCACCAAATCAGGATTAACCGGTGTGCCGCAATCCCCATAAATCAGGACCCGGGGAAATTTGATTTCTCCCGTCCGGGTATTGACCTCTACCTCCACAAAGTGGGTCACAAAACAGGGGGGACAGTTCTTTTGCCGGTAACTGTCCGCGTAGGCCATGGTTCCCCAGCTATTGATCTGGGCTGTTTTTGCCACCTCGCCAATGGTAATCCTTTTGGAGGGAAAGCTCTTTACGCACACCACGCCCTGGCCCAAATCATCATCCCTGATCAGATCCAGGTCTTGAGGATTCTCCTGCAGGATTCTCCCCGCCACCTCAAATAATTTTTCTTTCACCTTGCCGGCTACATGATACGTAGCCCCTCCTCCGCAATAAACACCCCGGGTGGCGTGGGTGGCCACATCGTACCCCGTACTCCTGGTGTCTGCGGGAGACAGTTCCACCATTTCCAGAGGAACCTTTAAGACGTCTGCGGCAATTTTGGCAATAGCATCCCAGGTCCCTCCCCCATGATCGCACACGGGAGAAACCACATCCACGGAACCGTCTTCATTAATTTTGATCATACAGCTGGAGTAATCAATGACTTCCCCTTCTTTCGGGCCCCCGGTACCGGAGGTGTGGAAGCCCCGGGCAACGCCGATGCCCCTTCGGATATCCCCTGATTTTTCCCCAAAGGAGGTCCGTTGATCCCAGTGAAAGATCACTCTTCCCTTGACCAAGGATTCTTCTACGCCGCAGCTTTTAATAATCGAGCGGATCGTCGGTCCCTGACCCCAGAATTCATCACCGATACCCCGGTAATTTTTCAGTCTGAATTCAATGGGGTCCATGCCCAATTTTTCCGCAATAATATCCACCGTACTCTCCACGGCAAAATTTATGTCCGGATTGCCGTAGCCTTGGAGGGCACAGGCGGGGACCTTATTGGTATATACTGCCGTACCTTCAAATTTTAAATTTTGATACTTATAAAGGGAGGCAAACCACCCGGAGACACAACCCAAATAAGCCAAAGCCTGAATATGATGGGCGCCGATTTCCACCAGCCCCTTCACGTGGGCGGCCGTAAACTTGCCCTCTTTGGTCACACCCATTTTGACCTGAAAGATATTGGGGTATTTGCAGTGGCTGTAAAAATCCCCTTCCCGGGTGGAAATCAGTTTCACCGGACGCTTGGCTTTCAAGGCTAATCCGGCACAAATCGGCGTCACGGTATTCACCTGAATGCTGGCGCCGAATCCCCCGCCCAGGGCCATTTTTTTCACATTCACTTTACTTAAAGGAATATTGTAAATTTTGCCCAGCAATTGACGGTTGGCATGGATCGATTGTGCTGTCGCCCAGACGGTAATGCCGCCGTCCGGCTCCGGCCTGCACACGGCCCCTTTGGTTTCCAACTGATCATGATAGGTTCTTTGGGTCCGGTAGGTCCTTTCCACAATCAAATCTGCCTCGGCAAAGCCTTTTTCCACATTGCCTTCTTCAATGTTACGAATTACCGCGATATTATTGCGGATCTCTACTTCCTCGTCTCCTTTATAAACCCGCTCGTATATCTGGGGCGCTCCAGGCGCCATCGCTTCCTCCGCTTCGAACACAGCCGGCAGCACCTTATATTCCACCTTGATCTTTTCCATGGCTAGGAATGCTTCTTCTTCCGTTTCCGCGGCAACAGCAGCAATCGGTTCCCCTACATGGCGGGCCTTTTTCGGCAAAACCGTCCGATCCCGGAAAGTAGCATTCGGTACGCTTACACTGCGCTCATTATAAATGACCGGGTTGATATCCTCATAAGTGAGGCAGACAGCGCCCATTGCTTCCGCTTCCCGCGTATCGATGCTGAGAATCTCCGCATGGGGATAGGGGCTGCGCAGAACAACCCCGTACATCATCCCAGGCAAGCTGATATCAGAAGGATACTGTTGGGCCCCTGTTACTTTGCTCACGCCATCTTTTCTTGGTGTCACCCGACCTACGATCTGACTCTCTCCCATTACTTTTTAACCCCCTTTTGCAAACAGGCCTTCAGTCTAATTATTCTACATGTTAGCGAATTATCCTGGTACCGTTTTTACCTTCCAACGCTTCTTCAATTTTTCCCGGGCAGGTAATTAAGGCTTCTTTTCCACCTGCTTCCAAATATCTGATCACCGCATTTATCTTCGGCCCCATACTTCCCGCGGCAAAATGACCCTCAGCGGCATACTGTTTAGCCTGGGCCAAAGTCATCACATCCAGATCGATCTGATTTTCTTTGCCGTAATTGAGGGATACTTTTTCCACCGCCGTGGAAATCATAAACAAATCTGCTCCAATACTGTTTGCCAGAAGGGAAGAAGCATAATCCTTGTCGATTACCGCGGCAACGCCTTTGAGATCTTCCCCCTCCTGCACCACGGGAATGCCGCCGCCCCCCACGGCCACTACAATAAATCCATGGTCAATCAGGGTTTTAATGGCGTCTTTTTCCACAATCTCCTGAGGCAAGGGCGAAGCTACCACTCGGCGCCAGCCCCGTCCCGCATCTTCTACCACATTCCAGCCATTTTCCTTTTGATTGCGCAAAGCCTCTTCCTGGGTCATAAAGCTGCCGATGGGTTTTGAAGGCTTCTGAAAAGCGGCATCCTGGGCATCAACCCGGACCTGGGAAACCACCGTGGCGACCTGACGGTCGATATTTCTTTTCTGAAATTCATTTCTTAAGCTTTGCTGAATCATATAGCCAATGGCGCCCTGGGTGTCGGCACCAATAATATCCAGGGGAATAATCGGCAAATCCTTAGCGGCAATTTCCGCCCGGCGGAGCAGGAATCCCACCTGGGGGCCATTCCCGTGGGTCATCACCACGTTCCAGCCTTTTTCCACCATTTTCGCCACATAAAAACAGGTTTCTTTTACCGCCTCCAACTGATCTGCCATAGAAATCCTTTTGTTGTCCTTGATCAGTGAATTACCCCCCACAGCAATAACAGCAGTTTTACTCATTTTAGCTCCTCCCTATGTTCATTGGTTATTTTTTATTCCGTCCATCGGAAAACATTTCCGTTAATACTGCACTATACTAATGTATCGCATTCCTATGTAGTAACCTGTAAAAAAATGCACCATTCGACATATTTTTCCGCGCATCGGAAATCTGTTTCAATAATGAGAATTTAAAAAACGTTATCTCTGACAAATAACCTCTTGAAAGACACAATGGTGCTTACCCTTAATAGTATATTCGACACGAACCCATTTTTTCCTCCCGTTCAGAAAATTAAAAATTGTCCTGCTTGCGGGAAAGGATCGGTCCGGCGGCCACAATATGGGACGGCATATTTTTGAACTTGGTAAAGTTTTGTCCAAACCTTTGGGCTAGTTTTTGTGCAGTCCGGTGATATTGTTCCTTGTCTGCCCAGGTATTTTGGGGATTTAAGATCTCCTCCGGTACCCCAGGGCATGTTTGGGGAACATCAAAGCCGAAAACAGCATCCGCCTCATAGGCTACCTTTTCTAATTCTCCCTTGAGGGCAGCCCGGACCATGGCTCTGGTGTAAGGTAGGCTCATCCGTTTGCCAATTCCATAGGGGCCTCCGGTCCAACCCGTATTAACCAAATAAACATTTACCCCATGTTTGATAATTCTTTCTTGCAAGAGCTCTGCATAAACCATGGGAAACCTGGGTAAAAAGGGCTCTCCGAAGCCGGTGGAAAAGGTAGCCTGCGGTTCCGTGACGCCTCTTTCTGTTCCGGCCAGTTTACTGGTATAGCCGGAAAGGAAATGATAAACGGCTTGGTCCGGACTAAGCCTGGCGATGGGCGGCATCACCCCGAAGGCATCCGCCGTTAATAGGATCACCGTTTTCGGGTGTTCGCCCAGGCCGGGAATCACGGAATGAGGGATATATTCTACCGGATAGGCCGCCCGGGTATTTTCCGTCAAGGCATCGGAGTCATAATCCGTACACCGCTCCTCTTCATCTACCACCACATTTTCCAAAACACTGCCGAAACGGATGGCGCCCCAAATCTGAGGTTCGTGGGCCTGGGAAAGTTTAATACACTTGGCATAACATCCGCCCTCAAAATTGAAAATTCCCTGATCGGACCAGCCGTGTTCATCATCCCCAATCAAGCGGCGTTCCGGGTCTGCGGAAAGAGTGGTTTTCCCGGTACCGGAAAGGCCGAAAAACAAAGCCGTATCTCCTTGGGGACCCACATTGGCGGAACAGTGCATGGGACAAACCCCTTTCGGAGGTAGCAGGTAATTCATCGCCGTAAAGACGGCTTTTTTCATCTCTCCGGCATAACAGGTGCCGCCGATAATAATGATCTTTTGCTCAAAGTTAAGCAGTACAAAGGCTTCGGAATGGGTACCGTCAACTTCCTGTACGGCGTTAAAGCCGGGCGCACAGATCAGGGTAAATTCCGGCTCGTGGTTGTCTAATTCTTCTGAAGAAGGGCGAATAAAAAGCTGATGCACAAAAAGATTTTGCCAGGCATACTGGTTGATCACGGTAAGGGGCATGCGGTAGGCCGGATCCGCTCCGCAAAAACCGTCAAAAATGAAAAGGTCCTTTTCTTCCAAGTAAGCCATTAAACGGTAGTAGATGCGCCAGAAAGTTTCTTCATCCATGAGCTGGTTGGTTTTGCCCCAGTCAATGGCTTCATGAACAGAGGGCGTATCCACGATAAAACGATCCAGGGGAGAGCGTCCCGTATACTTTCCGGTCTTGACGCATAAGGCTCCCGTCTCGGACAAGGTGCCTTCCCCCCGCGCCAAAGCCATTTCCACCAGTCGGGCCGGGGAAAGGTTACGGTACACATTGTTGATATGAATGATGTTCAGTTGCTGGAACAAGGTTCCGTTACTCATTGCTTTTCTCCTCTTTTCCAAAAATCCTACTCCAGGGGTTTGATAAATTTTCCTACCGGCCCGCTTACAATCTCACCGTCTTTCATGATCGTCTTTCCCCGGACAATGGTTTGCACGGGAGCGCCGGTCAATTGAAACCCGTCAAAGGGAGTAACCTTGCTTTTACTGTGCAGGTTTTCTTTTTTCACCGTGTGTTTCACCTGTAAATCGACGATGGTAATGTCGGCATCGGTACCTACTTTTAAAGAACCCTTTTCCGGATAAATGCCGAATAATTTCGCCGGTTTTTCCGATAGAACGGCGGCCAATTCATGGATGGTAATTCTTCCCTGGCTCACCGCATCGATCATTAAAGGAGCAAGGGTCTCGATGCTGGCCATACCAGCGGGAATGGACCATAAATCCCCTGCTTTCTCTTCTTCCGTGTGGGGAGCGTGGTCTGAACTGACTAAGGATAGAACGCCCTCTTTCAGCCCTGACCAAAGCATTTCCTGGTCCTCCCGACGTCTTACCGGCGGGTATACTTTCATTACAGGACCCACCCGGTCAAAGTCTTCATCACACAGGGCGAGATAATGGGAACAGGTTTCCGCGCTAACGGGGTACCCTTCTTCCTGGGCTCTTTTAATTATATCGATCCCTTCTTTGGCCGCTAAATGCAGAATATGGAGCCGCGCCCCGGTTTGCTTGGCAAAGGAAATCGCCGTCTGGATAATGGTTTCTTCCGCCACATTGGGCCTTCCTTTTAAGAAAGCGGCATAGCTTTTATCTCCGCTCTTTTCCACCTCCCGGGTCAGAGTCTGAATCAGATCAAAGTTTTCCGCATGAATCCCCACCAGCTTTCCGGTCTTGGCAATCTCGGCAAACATCTGATAAATCTCCCCGTCTCCCAGGGGAGGAATGGCGTTTTCCATACCCGGGCTATAATTATAGATTAGCTGGTATGTTTTGCTGTCAATGGCATAACCCCAGAAAAATTTAAATGCGATCACGCCGGCCTCGCTTAAAGCCTGCAGCTCATGCATGTTTAATTTCCCCAGGCACAGCCCCCAAATGGCAAAGTCCACATGGGCCTTGGGCGTTAAGTGTTTAATCTGTTTTTCTAACATTTCCGCATTATAAATCGCCGGATTGGAGTTGGGCATCTCAAATACCGTTGTCAAGCCCCCGGCTGCCGCAGACATGGTGGAATGATAGAAATCTTCCTTGTAAGTGGCCCCGTTTTCGCCGTCCCGGGAATGGACATGAACATCAATCAAGCCGGGCAGAACATATTTCCCTGCCGCATCCGTCACTTCCCCCGCTTCTCCCTCCAGTTCATCCCGGGAGATGGCAGATATCTTTTCATTTTTAATATAAATATTTGCCTGATAAGACTCTTTTCCATCTACAATGATCCCATTTTTGATTACATGATCCCAGTGCATTTTTCCCTCATCACCTTTCTTTAGCTTCCATATTTAATTTTAGTACCATTTCCCATAAGAATCAAAAAGTTTTTTTAACTAATCTTTTCTTTTAAAAGTTCTTTGCCCGCAATACCGGGCTCCGTCATTTCCTTTGGTTTCAGGATCACATCCAGTTCTTTTGCCGATAACAGGCCCCGGTTCAGGATCACCTCCCGGACGGATTTCCCCGTTTGATAGGCTTCTTCGGCGATGGAGCAAGAATTTTCATAGCCAATGTGGGGATTGAGGGCAGTGACAATGCCGATGCTGTGCTCCACCATTTTGCGGCAGATTTCCTTATTGGCGGTGATCCCCCGCATGCATCTCTGGGTAAATACTTGAATCACATTGGTCATCAAATCATAAGACTGGAAAAGATTGAAAGCTATAATGGGCTCCATAGCGTTCAGTTCCAGCTGGCCTGCTTCCACGGCCATACTAATGGTGACATTGTTTCCCACCACCTGAAATACCACCTGGTTTACCACCTCAGGAATCACGGGATTGACTTTATACGGCATGATCGAGGACCCGGGCTGAACCTCCGGCAGATTGATTTCCTTAAAGCCGCACTTGGGGCCGGAGCTTAACAGGCGCAAATCATTGGCGATCTTCCCTAAAACCAGGGCAAAGGCCTTCAAGGCGTCTGCTGCTTCCGCAAAAACATCCGCATGCTGGGTGGCATCAATGAGATTCTCTGCTTTCCTCAAATTAAACCCGGACACCCGGGCCAGATTTTTCACCGCCTGTTCAATGTAGCCCGGGTCCGCATTCAGAGCGGTGCCGATGGCGGTGCCTCCTAAATTGATTTCCTGTAGATTCTGCTCCGCAATAGCCAAGCGGTGCGAAGAACGCTGCACCGCCTGGGCCCAAGCGCCAAATTCCTGGCCCAGGCGCACGGGCACTGCATCCTGCAGCTGTGTCCGGCCCATTTTTAAAATGCCGTCAAATTCTTTTTCCTTTTGCCGCAATGCCTTCATTAATTCCTGCGTCGCCTCCGTCAAACGACTGGATTTGATCAGGCAGGCAATCCGGATCGCCGTAGGAAAAACATCATTGGTAGACTGTGACATATTGACATGGGTATTGGGAGAAACAAAATGGTAGTCCCCCTTCTTTCCGCCCAGAATTTCAATGGCTTTATTGGCAATCACTTCATTCGCATTCATGTTCGCGGAAGTACCGGCGCCCCCTTGAATGGGATCTAACGGGAACTCATCCGGCAATTCACCGTTTATCACCGCCTCCGCAGCTTCCATGATGGCTTCCCCCACCGGCTCGGCCAAAAGCCCCATGCTGAAATTCCCCCAGGCGGCCGCATACTTAATCATTCCTAGTGCTTTGACCAGATCCGGATCCAATTTCAGCCCGGAAATAGGGAAATTATGTAAAGCACGCACGGTCTGGCCGCCAAAATAGTGTTCCTGGGGAACCCTCACCTCACCTAAAAAATCCTTTTCTACCCGCATTTCTCATGTCCTCCTTCCTTTTCCGTTCATCGGAATTTGTTTCCGTTGAGCGGAGAAAATAAAGTTGATTCCGTTCACCGGAATCGCATTCCATTATTAATATTTATAATAATTAATTCCATGCTTCTTCTAAAATTCCTCTTTCTTTCCCTCCCATTTGAGAATTTTTCTCGTAATCAAAGGGACGGCTCTTCTGCTTCCATAATGAGAAGTCTATACCTCCTTATCTTTCGAACATATCTGGGCACTTTCACACCTCAATGTTGTTATAAAAAAACAAAAGGACAAAGAACCTGTCCTTTGTCCCTTCTTATATCGTTGAATTGGCACCGAATCAAAAGAACCCTCCCTTTGATTCTTCCGGGACCCAGCCTAACTCCCGGGAAATCTTGTCCGCGGTGGCTGTGATCTTTTGGATCACTGTCTGG
Source organism: Candidatus Formimonas warabiya (assembly GCF_002777255.1). Taxonomy (GTDB): domain Bacteria; phylum Bacillota; class Dehalobacteriia; order Dehalobacteriales; family Dehalobacteriaceae; genus Formimonas; species Formimonas warabiya. Next base: position 1,917,476 of record NZ_CP017634.1, read on the forward strand.
CGCATTTCTCCCTGCAGCCGGACAGAAGGCCCGATTACCGCCACACTGGCCACCACCTGGCAACCCCAATTCCAAACGGGCGCAGCAATGGCCGTGACACCTTCTTCCATTTCTTCTTCACAGGCGCCGTAACCCTGCTCTTTAATCTCTCTCAAATGTTGACACAAAAAGTCGGGATCCACAATACTTTTTTCCGTTAGCGGCGCCAAATTCTTGGAATAGACAATTTTCCGGATTAATTCTTCCGGCTGGTACGCGAGAATTACCTTGGCGGCCGCAGTGGTATTGAAAGGCATATCCCTGCCGATATGCACAAAATAATTCAGATTTCTGGACGCCCCAAAAGTATCGACGCAAATCGCTTTTTCATCTTGGAGAATGGTTAAGAAAACCGTTTCATTCAATTCGGCGCCCAGCTTCTCCAAATAGGCCCGCGCATAGTTTCTCAGGTCATTCTGGGCCAAAAAGCTTGCCCCAAGGCGTAAAACGGCCGGACCCAGCCGGTATCTTTTCGTCTGCACATCCTGGAGGACAAACCCGTATTCCATGAGGCTGTTTAAGGCCCGGTGCAGGGTGCTTTTGGGCAGGTCACAGGAATCGTATAATTCCGTAATGCCCAGCCCCTTTCCTGCTCCAGACAAAAATGTAAGGATCGTGACGATTCTATCTACGCTTTGCACAATACCCCTCCCCTTGTTTTTGAGGATCTGATTCGGGTCCGGTAACAAAGTGCCGGTTATTTCTCAGCGGCAAAAATAGCACTGGGGATAAGAACATTCCGGACAGGTTGAGCAGAACCCGCCCTCGCCCATTTTAATAAAGTCTTCCTTCTCCAATATTTCCCCGGCAAAAAACCTGGGCAAAACCACATCCAGCACGGTGGTGCGGTGAAACATGGCGCAGCCGGGCACGCCCATTAAAGCGGTGGAGCCCAAATAGGCCAGGAGAAACATGTTCCCCGGCTGGACCGGAACGCCGTAAGTGACAACGCGCGCCCCTGTTTTCCGCACCGCCCCCGGCGTCAGGTCATCCGGGTCTACCGACATGCCGCCGGTTAGAATAATCAGGTCGGCTCCCTCACGGGTAAAGCTCCGGATCGCCTCTCCAATCAGTTCCATATCATCGGGACAGAATTTTTGTCCCAGGTACTCCGCCTCGAAATAGTCCAGTTTTTTCTTCATCACAGGCCCGAACTTGTCCTGGATGCGTCCTTTAAATACTTCGTTCCCCGTGGTCACAATCCCTGCTTTCAGTTTTTGGTATGGTTTCACTTCAAACACAGGCCCTTCTTTTTCGCATAGAGCCTCTGCTTCTTCAATCTTATTTCCTTCTACCACCAGGGGAATCACCCGCGTCCCTGCCAGTTTCTGGTCTTTCTCCACGGTAAAATTATTGGGCAGGCTGGCCACGGAAACGGATTCAATAGAGTTGATCCGGTATAAAAGGGTGCCTTTTACCTTGTAGAGCCCTTTTACCAGGGATTTTAGGGTACACTTCCCTTCTTTGGGCGGCTCATAGACAATATGGGCGCCGCTCGTCGCTTTCGCCAGCCGGATGGCCGCCTCGTCCTCATGAACATCTCCCGGTTCCGGCTCCCATACATAAATATGTTCTTTTCCTATTTTCAACAGTTCTTCGATATCCTCTTCCCGGATCACGTGCCCTTTCTTAAAAGCTGTTCCCTTAAATTCCCCCGGCACAATTTTGGTCATATCCTGGCACAGAACCATGCCTACAGCCTTCTCCACCGGTACTGTTTTCATCAGATCTCCCCTCCAAAACATTCAATATAAACGGTGCCCCGTCCGCCGCAAACCATGCCCAAATCATCCAGATTGCATGTACAGTAAACCGCCTGTCCCGTGTCCAGCACAGTCAGGGCTTTTTGGATCGCCTGGTATTCCAGGGAACCGCCGCCGATGGTGCCCATGATGTTCCCTTCGGGAAACACCAGCATTTTTGCCCCCGCTTTCCGGGGTGTGGACCCATCGGTACTGCACAGTGTCACTAAAGCCACCTTTCTTCTGTTTCTTAAGGCATCAAGGATGGTTTGAATAATTTCTGCCGTCATCAGAACACCCCTCCCCTGATTTCATGAACCGGTCTTCCTGTTCCCTTATTTTCTCCGGCGACGATTTCTGCCAGAATACTCAAGGCAATCTCCGCCGGCCTCTGTCCGCCCAGGTCCAAGCCCACAGGGGCGGAAATTCTCTCTAAAGCCTCCCGGGGAATTCCTTCCTCCAGCAGGGCCCGGAAAGTCTGCTTTACCTTCTGGATACTGCCGATCATGCCGATGTAATTGACTGGGGTGGCCGCCAAATGCCGGACACAGGTGCGGTCCTGGCTGTGGCCCCGGGTGATGATGACGATGCTGGTCACGGCATCTATTTCCTTTTCCAGCAGCTTCTTTTGAAAAACGTCTTCGAAAGAAGCACAAATAATTTTCCCCGCCCGGGGAAAACGTTCCTCATTGGCAAATTCCGGTCTGTCGTCTACCACAATCACCCGGAACTCCAGAATCGCCGCCATCTCCGCTAAAGGCAGGGCCACATGCCCGCCCCCAAAGATGATCAGTTTCTTCTGGGGAGAAATGCGCTCGGCAAAAATTTTTATCACGCCGTCCCCGTCGGTTTTCCCCATTTCCGTCCAGGGAACTTGCCAATCGATAATGGTCCCCTCCTGTCCATGAGCTAAGATATCATTTGACCGGGAAAGCATGTCCCGGTCCAGGGCCGGTATCCTCAGGGAACCGAACTTTCGCCCGTCGGCCATGACGAGAAGACGGGCGCCGGATTCCAGTTCATGCGTTGCGCCGGCATCGATCAAGGTATAGAGCACACCTGAGTTTCCCTGCCCCAATAGTTCCTCAATTTGCGAAAAAATCTGGAGATCTCTTTCTCTTTTCTTCTCACCGCTGATTCCCTGCAGTTTCCAGATTGCCCTTAATACCCCCCAGCCGATCTGCCATGCTTTGTCGGTGACCCGGAAGCACAGGTCCGGCCTTTTTTCCGGGTGAATATCTCCTACTTTCAGGCCGGGATATGCGGGCAGTCCGCTTTTCAGCAGCCCCCGGACGACCCCGGGAATTTCTGCTTTTACCGGCGCATCATCTACATACCCGACAATATCCCCCTTTTCCACAAGGTCTCCGATCTCCAGCCTGTTCCGGAATATCCCCCCGGCAGGAGCGCGCAGCAGCCTTTCTATGGCATATCCTTTCACTTCCCCCGGAATGCCCGTATTGGGTATGGCGGTTCCGGAAAAAATCGGCTCCCCCAAACGGTTCCCCCGCTGGGTCTCAATCACTGCATGCACGTCCCGTCCGGCGTGAAATCCGGGCCCTAAAGCAATCACTGTACCGGCATCATCCAAATTTGTGCCTAAGTTTTTTTTGGCCATGGCAGCATCAATAAAAATTTCCGGCCGGTAATTTTTCAGGGTCTTCCCCTCCGGATCCACCAAAACGGGAATTTCTCCCCGGTCAGCCACTTCCCTTGCCTGAGAAAAATCATCGACCAGCCGGCCCCAGGTTCCCTCGATGCAAATGCTGTCCTGATAAACCATATCGGCAAATGAAACCTTTCTCCGCACACAGGTAGGCTGAGGAATCTCTGTCATCACCACCGGATATCCGGCCTTTTTAAGCACCAGAGCCACCCCGCTGGCCAAATCCCCTGCCCCTTTAATCAATACATAAGGAAAAACCATGGTATACCCCCTCCTTGCCCGTCACCTATCATCTCTGGGTCCACGTTATATAACTCTTTATATAACGTGTGTCAAAAAATAGCCTTTGAAATTATTTTTCCTGCAAAGGTTGATTTTTCCAAAAATGATATTCTTCCGGGCTGTCTATATCAATATAAATGCCTGGATCATTCCCTTCCACAAAATATACTCTGCTGTGATCACGCTTCACGACTTCCCTGGCCCCGGCATCGCCGGAAATATGGAGCAGTTCGGAAAACAGGGAGCGGTCGAACAAAACCGGATGCCCCTTTTTCTCCTGAAAAACCGGTATCACGATGGGGCTTCCCCTCTCCCTATAGGCTTTCAGAATGCCGTCAATGGTTCCCGGCTTCACAAAGGGCATGTCGCCCGGTAAAATCATGACACCGTCAATGTCCTGATCCGCCGTCAAGCTTTTGATCCCTTCCTGAACGGTGGTGCTCATTCCCTGCATATAATAGGGATTGTCCACAAAATCAACGGCATAGGGGGCCAGAACCTGTCTCACCTGTTCTCTTTGGTTCCCCAGCACCACCGTCACCCCGTCAACTTTAGCATGCAAAAAATTGCTCACCGTATTTTCGATTACCGTTTTACCGAGCAAAGGCAATAATAGCTTGTTTTTTCCCATGCGGCGGGAAAATCCTGCCGCCAGTACCACCGCTTTAACTTTTCCCAAGAAAAGCACCCCGCAATAATTTATATCGCCTCCATCATGGGCTCTGACCTTCCTACTGCGCCCATGACCACCTTTTCCACACCTGCTTCTTTCAGGATGCCGGCCAAGACTCGGGCCCGCTGCCGGTCCTGTTCACTCTCCACTTTATTGATGAAAGGAATCCAGCGGGCACCTGAAGGAACATTCTTTTTAAAGCCCCTGGGATCCAGGAAAACTTGCGCAATATCCTTTTCCTGCACCAGATCACCTTCCCGCAAACCGGTGATGGCACAGATTTGTTCCACACAATGAAAATGTTTTTCACTCAAAGGATAACCAAACGCATCCACCCCTACCACCGGCACCACCAGGTCGGCCCCTTCCGGAATTACCGGCTCATAAGGGCGGGGGGCTTTAAAAGGTTTCCCTTTTGCGCCGTCCCCTTCCACCAGAATCAAATCCGCCAAAGATTTTTCCTTTATTCTGTCCATGATTCCGGGGTCCAAACCCACAATTTTACCTGCCGTATTGATTTCCCGCCCCAGTACAGCAATGGGACTCTTCTTGAACGCTTCCCTGATCGGGCAGGAAAAATCAGTTAAATCATCCCGCAAAAGAAGTTGACAGGCCAGATGCGCCGGAGGAAATATTTTGGTGGTGGGCCCAATGACTGTCTTTTTTCCCGCTGCGGCAGCTTCCCGGGCCCATTGGTTAATCAGGCTGGTTTTGCCTCCTCCCCCCACCATCACCGCCATGGCGCCTGCAGGGAGCTCAAACAATTGATCAAATATTCCTGTCATACTGTCCTCCGAAAGGATCCCCTATTTAAACCTATTTTTCAATTTATTTCGCTGTCGAATGGCAAACTCCTGTTATCAAGAATAAAAAAACAATTTTTCCCCTGCCTGCACCAGGCATGCCGATAAAAATACATATCGGACCAATATTTGGTTATGCTAAAAAAATATTAGGACATAGAGGAGGACGATGCTGATGGACACGATCGAAAACAATCTCAAATATTTTATGGGAAAGCATGAGGAAATTTACCATGCCTATGAAAATTACGGTCAACTAATGCATGAGATAGGAGGCCCTTTAGATGAAAAGACCCGCTGGCTGCTTAAAGTGGCCATTTCCACTGCCTGCCAGTACAAATACGCTTTAAGGACCCATATCATCAAGGCGATAAAAACGGGCTGCACCCGGGAAGAAATTGAGCATGCCATTATGCTGGTCGCTCCTACGGCAGGATTTCCCAAAACCATGGAAGGGATTTTAATTCTCAGAGAAGAGATGGGAGAAGTGCACCAGGGCGGCCCCCATTAACAAAAGCCTGGGAAAACCGCAGGCTTTTCGGGATCCGGGTACCGGGAAACCAATGCAACCAATATCACCTTACGTGCCGATACCCCTAACTTATAAATTTTGAGTATAAAGATCTCTCCCCAAAAAGCAGGGAGAGATTTTCCATACCACTGGATAATTAACTTTCCTCCATTAAATCAAGGCGATTGTTTCCGGTGGGTTAAAAGCCTCTTTAATGGTTCTGGGGCTCATGCACCGGGAAGTAAATCCTCCAATATGATCTTACGCCATGGCGGCTTGATAGATGCGCATGACGTCATCCAAGGCTGCCGTTCTGGGATTCGTGAAACAGCACGCGTCTTTCATGGCATTACCGGCCATGACTGGGAAATCCTTTTCCTGAACGCCTAATTCAGCCAGCCCTACGGGAATGCCGATGTCGGACGACAATTTCCTAATGGCGTCGATGGCTTGATCCGCCGCATCCCGGATAGATCTGCCGCTTATGTTTTCTCCCAGGGCCACGGCAATATCCTTAAAACGATCCGGGCAGGCAATCAGGTTGAATTTGGCCACATGGGGGAGCAGAATGGCGTTGCATACCCCGTGGGGCAGGTTATACAGACCGCCTAGCTGATGTGCCATCGCATGTACGTATCCCAGGGAAGCATTATTGAATGCCATTCCTGCTAAAAACTCAGCATAGGCCATGGCATCCCGGGCTTTCATGTTCGAACCGTTGGCAACGGCATTGCGCAGATTTTCCCCGATCAGTTTTATCGCCATTAAAGCCGCGGCATCGGTAACCGGATTAGCAAGGGTCGATACATAAGCTTCCACCGCATGGGTCAAAGCATCCATCCCCGTTGCAGCGGTCAAAGCCGGGGGCATTCCCACCATCAGTAAGGGGTCGTTCACGGCAATATTCGGTGTCGTCCGCCAATCTACAATTGCCATCTTGACATGGGTGGATGTATTGGTAATAATACAAAAACGGGTCATCTCCGAAGCCGTCCCGGCGGTGGTATTCACGGCGATAAAAGGCGGCATGGCTTTGTTTGCCTTGTCAACGCCTTCATAGTCCCGGATATTTCCCCCGTTGGTGGCGACAATGCCGATCCCTTTGGCACAATCATGGGCACTGCCTCCCCCCAGAGACAAAATCATATCCGCCCCGCATTCCTGGTAAATTTTTAAACCCTCGTGCACATTTTTATCTGTAGGGTTCGGTTCAGCTCCTGCAAAAATGGTTACCTGAACACCCGCTTCTTCCAGCATCCTTTTCATTTCATCCGCCATACCCGCGGGGCGCCCCAGATAAGCATCGGTGACCAGCAAAATATGGGTGCCGCCAAGAATACTAACTTGGCCGGGAATTTCCTTGTGACAGCCAACTCCCATCAGATTAACCGCAGGAATAAAATATGCGTAAGTCTGTTCGCCTATTGCCATTGACAGTCCTCCATATCTAAATTGATCTCTGAATTTAGTAAAGGCCCACTTTTCCTTCGGTCATGCTGATGAAAATGTTCTTCATCTGGGTGTAGTGGTCCAGAATCACTTTATGGGTTTCCCGGCCGATACCGGACTTTTTGTAGCCGCCGAAGGGGGCATGGGCAGGCAGGCTATTGTAATTGTTGACCCACATGCGCCCGGTTTCAATGTTTCTCGCTACCCGGAAGGCCCGGTTAATATCCTTCGTCCACACGGCGCCACCCAGGCCGAATTCACTGTCGTTAGCCATGGCGACAACTTCTTCTTCCGTTTTGAACTTAATTACTACGGCCACAGGCCCGAAGATTTCTTCCTGGGCCACTCTCATTTTATTGTTCACATCGATCAGGAGGGTAGGCTCCATGAAGCATCCTTTGTCCAGGCCATGATTCGTGATGCGGTGACCCCCGCACGCCACCTTTGCTCCTTCTTGTTTGCCGATCTCGATATAGGCCAAAATATCCTGCAAGTGCGATTCATAGATCTGGGAGCCCATCTGGGTATCTTTTTCCCAGGGCAGCCCCACTTTGATCTTCTTAAATGCGGCCGCCGCTTCCGCCACAAACTTATCGTAAATATCCTCATGAACAAATACCCGGGAGCCGGCACAGCAAACCTGACCCTGGTTGAACAGGATGCCGATCTGCAGGCCCTCTATAGCCTTCTCCCAGGGGCAGTCCGGGAAGTAAATGTTGGCCGATTTCCCCCCTAATTCCAGGGTGGATGGTATTAATTTTTTGGCTGCGGCATCCGCAATGGTATAACCGACGTCGGTAGAGCCGGTAAAGGCCAGCTTGCGGAAGCCGGGATGGGACAGCATGTAATTGCCCGCGCCGGAACCCCGGCCCGTGATCACATTCACCACACCGGGCGGCAGCACCTGATCCAGCAGCTTCGCCAGTTCCAGAATACTTAAAGAGGTATAGCTGGACGGCTTGATCACTGTGCAGCACCCGGCGGCCAGCACTGGGGCGATTTTCCAGGCCCCCATCAGCAAAGGAAAGTTCCAGGGAATGATCTGGCCCACTACCCCGATGGGCTCCCTGAGGACAATGCTCAGGGTGTCTTTATCGATCATCACCGCTTCCCCTTCCTCGGTGCGGATGGCGCCGGCAAAATAGCGGAAGTGGTCGGAACTGAGGGGGACATCAATAGCCAAGGTTTCCCGGATGGGCTTGCCGTTATCCATGGTCTCCACCAAAGCAAGCTTTTCCGCATTTTCATCGATCAGGTCGGCAATCTTCAGCAGCAGGGCGGAGCGCTCCTGGGGGCTGACATTTTTCCAGCTTTCCCAGGCGGCCCAGGCGGCGGCAACAGCATCGTCCACGTCTTCTTTTCCCGCGTCGACACAGGTGGCAAGCAGTTCACCGTTGGCCGGGCAGTAGGCTGAAAAGGTCTTCCCTTCCTTTCCGTCCACCCACTTGCCGTTAATAAAAAGTTGATAGCTTTCATCCATCGGTCTTTGCATCGTTATCCCTCCATTTTTTTATGGTTGAGCTTGTATGGGATCATCTAAATGCAATATTTGTGCCAAAGCCTTTCTCCCCGACCACCGGTGAATTTCCGGAAAAGATCCGGGGTTATCAAGGCTTTTCCCTGTCCCGGCGGCCCGTATCCCCGGGACATGTCAACCATTTGTCACCCAGTTGTTCATTTTATTTTACAAATCGTAAACACCCGGGCAAATCCCTCCCGAAGAAATTCAGAAAAAACTGTCATTTCAAGCAGGGTTTTTAATCATGGATGACGTAATAGGTAATTGATCATTCAGGCAAGCAATGAAAAGGGAGGTGGCACCGTGGGAGGAGAAAAAACCAGCGCCGGGGATATCGCCTCAGCCTGGAAAACATTTATCTCGAAGGCGCAGATCACGGAAGTGGTACGCCCGGAAATAGCCCATTCCTGGCAGCGCTGTCATCAGGCCGGGGTTGATCCCTTCAGCGGGGTCAGCCATCTGATTTTAAGCCGGGACCAACTGCACGCATTGCTCACAAAAAAAAGAAACCTGATCGATATCGCCCGTCCTTTCATGTCCAACCTTTACCGGTTTGTGAAAGGATCCGGGTTTATCGTCATGCTCTCAGATGAACAGGGCTATATGATGGAAACCATCGGGGACAGTGAGACCCAGGAAAAAGCCTCGGAACTGAATTTAATCAAGGGGGCCAGCTGGCAGGAAAGGGTCGTGGGCACCAACGGCATCGGCACAGCCCTGGCTATGGCTAAACCGATTCAGGTTTCCGGGGCGGAACATTACTGTAAGAAGGTGCATTCCTGGACCTGCTCGGCCGCTCCCATCTATGATGAAATAGGCGGAATCACCGGCGCTTTGCAGATGTCCGGCCCTTCCTGCAAAACGCACCAGCATACCCTGGGGATGGTGGTGGCTGCGGTCAAGGCCATTGAGGAGCAGATCAGCATCAAGCAAAGGAACCGGGAATTGACATTGCTTAACAACCGTTTGAACAACATCGTGCTCACGGTATCCGACGGCATCATCGTCACCGGCAAAGAGGGGGTCATTGAGCAGGTCAACCCGGCCGCCGAAAAGATATTGGGCAAAAAAGGCCCTGAGATCACCGGCAGCCTGATCCGGGATTACCTGGAGAATGCTGCGAAAATAGAAGAACTGCTTGATCTGGGGAAATCATACAAAGAAGCGGAACTTCAGGTAACGGCACATAACGGGTCCGTGCCCTGCCTTTCCTCGGGTAAACCGATCCGGGACGAACACGGCAGCGTAAGCGGGGCGGTGATCTTTATCAACCCCCTCCATAAAATCAAAAACCTGATCAACCGCTTCAGCGGCGCCCATGCCACCTTTTCTTTCAAAGATATCATCGGCAAAAACAAGCAGCTGTTGAAGGCAGTGGACTTGGCTACCCTTGCGGCAGGCAATAACAGCCATGTCCTTCTGCAGGGGGAGAGCGGCACGGGAAAAGAAGTTTTTGCCCAGGCCATTCATAACCACAGCGGGCGCAGAAACGGGCCCTTTATCGCCATTAATTGCGGGGCCATTCCCCGGGAATTAATCGGCAGCGAACTGTTTGGCTATGAAGAAGGTTCCTTCACCGGGGCGCACCGGGGCGGGCGGCCGGGAAAATTTGAACTGGCCTCGGGAGGCACCCTTTTCCTGGACGAAATCGGCGACATGCCCATAGAGCATCAAGTCGCCCTGCTCAGGGTACTCCAGGACAAACAGGTGACCCGGATCGGGGGCAATAAGGTGATTCTGGTCGACGTGCGCATTATTTGCGCCACAAATAAAAATCTTCCCTTGGAAGTAGCAAAAGGAAATTTCCGCCAGGACCTATTCTACCGGCTCAATGTGATGACCATCACCCTGCCTTCCTTGCGCAACCGGCAGGATGACATCCCCTTGTTGTTTCAGGTGTTCTTTCGCGAGATTTGCCAGAAAAACGGCATCCCTGTTCCCCAGGCGGATCCTCGTGTCATCTCCACCCTGCAGCACTATAGCTGGCCCGGCAATATCCGGGAATTCCAAAACATTCTGGAAAGGATGATCAATGTGGCCCAGGGACAGGAAATCGGCCTGGAACACCTGCCGGAAGAAATTGTCTCTTACCGCCCTCCCAGCGGCTCCGCGCAAGAAATCATGCCGCCCTCACCCGTTGATCATCTCAAAAATAATAAAATAAAAATTAAGGAATTGCTGGAGGAAAATGAACGCCAGGACATGATAAACCGGCTGCTTCTTTATCATGGCAATGTCAGCCAAGTGGCAAAAGAAATGGGGATCTCCCGGACCTCCCTTTATAAAAGGCTTAAAAGACTGGAGATATCCATGAAATAATTTAGTGTCAAACTAGTTGCTGTTTTTTATCAAGCCCATTATTTGTCAAAGAGGCTATCCTGACAAAAGACTTTATGATTCTTTCCTTTGTGCAATGCCAAGCTTTTTCATCCGGTACGCCAGGCTCTGTTGAATAATGCCCAATTCCTTGGCTGTTTTCGGGTAATTCCACATATTCCGTTTCAGGCTGTCCATGATTAATTGTTTTTCTAATTCTTTCAGGGTATCCGGAAGATTTTGCCGTTCTCCCGGTATTTTTAGTTCTTCCCTTGTGCTGAGCAATACCTGCTTGAGACGTGGGGGCAAATGTTCCAAACCCAATTCTTTCTCATTGTTTTCCACCCGAATCATTAAATTCTCCAGAACATGTTCAAGTTCCCTCAGGTTTCCCGGCCAGTTGTAAAAAAGCAAAAGTTCGTAAAGTTCCGGTGAGACAAACCTAACATCCTTCCGGAGGATGAGATTGGATTTCTTTATGAACGTCTCTGTAATACTGGCAATATCTTCCCGTCTCATGCGCAAGGGAGGGATGTGCAGAGCCACGCGGGCAATCCGGTAAAAAAGATCCTGCCTTAGTCTTCCTTCCGCAATTAACTTCTGGGGCGCTTTATTAGTCGAACAAATCACGCGGCACTCAACCGGTATGACATTTAAGGCGCCTACGCGCCGAAAATTCATCTCATGCATGACGCGCAACAGTTTAGCCTGCAGTAATAAGGACAGGGAATCGATTTCATCGAGAAAAAGCGTTCCCGCCCGGGCCTCCTCAAAAAGACCGGCTTGGTCAATGGCTCCTGTAAAGGTTCCCTTCACTGTGCCGAAAAGAATGCGGTCCAGCATTGTTTCAGGAAGGGCAGCACAATTGATCGCGACAAAAGGCTGCTGGGAATTTCTGCTGAAATTATGGATGCTCTGAGCAAAAATTTCTTTTCCGGTACCTGCCTCTCCGTCAATCAATACGGCACAGTTCAGCAGGGAAGCCCTTTGAGCATCCTTGATTAAACCATGAATAGCATGACTGGTTCCCACGATATCGCTAAATGTATATCTTGTGCCGTTCCGTTTCCCAACGGGCAGTTCTGGCACAAATTCTTTTAATGTCTCTCCTAAACCCAGTGCATCCATCATTAAGCCTCGCTTCCAAGTCATTTGTGGTTAAAAACAACATAACGTACAGTGCGTGATCCGGTATCCATATTCATCACATACATTCGCAACGAGAGATCCGCTTACCCCCAGCTTTTCCGCCATTCTGTGGGCCTGTTCACACCGGATGCGCCGGTCCGGGTACAGTTCCTCCAACATTTTTTTGATCAGCTGCCTTTTTTCTAAATAGACGTCAAATATATCTTCCAAGCAGTTTTTTAGATCCCGGGATAAACCTTTCTTAGCCTTTTCCGGAAAAATAGGCCTATCCGGATTGAGCGCCTTCAGGTTCAGCAGGAAATCCTTTTCTTCTTCCCGGCCCGCCTCCTGCACAACAATGAGATCCGCTTTCCGGATCCAGTCTGCCTCAGGGCTGATCTCCCCTACCGGTCACCGGGCGAGCACTATTTGAATGCTCCAGGGATAGTCCTGCATCCCCCCGGCCCCGTCCAGCAAAATTTTTTCCTTTTCCGTCCCGGTGAAAAACATGGAACGGACCGCTTTCTGCACCTTGGTCCTGGGTCCCCGGACCTCCGTATACCTGCCTAAGGCGTCCGTATTGATTTGAATCTTTTTGAGCAGTTCTGCCGGATTTTCCGGCCGGCAAATTTGCAGCGGGCCCTCCTCAGTCTCATCATCCTTCGGGAAGAGCCGCACCACTTTAAATTCAGGGAACAATTTCAGAAACCGGGATATAAAATTGGTGTCTTCCATCGGGCCGATATAATTCATTGCTAGCGTCAGCATATTGGTCCTCCTGTTTTTGAGGCAGATTGTCCGTGCACGGACATCCGCATCCGCATCTATTTTTTAGGCAGATTAGGATTGATCACTACTCTGATTTTTTGCCTGAGAGCAAAAGATAGGGAACATAGAGTCTCTCCGGGGACAGGTGATCCCCCATGTCACCATGGGTACCGGGTAGTGCTGTCACAATGATCTTTCCCGGCCACCTGTGTACCATTTCATTTATATAAGCGTCAATTTGGGACAGCGCATTTTCCGCCTGCACAGATTGTGTCCCAAAGCGGGCCTGTGCTGCGCCGATAGAATCAAACCGGACAAGGGTCAGTCCGTAGTTGTCCCCGATACTTTTCAGCAGCCGGGCGTATATTTCGTCGTCGGCACTGCCGCTTCCGTTATCATCCCCTACTGGGATCCCGCCAGGGGTGGGAAGCAGGCCGCCCGCCTCTAATAGGAGGACCTTTTTTCCCAGTTCTTCCGCTTTTGTGCCCAGGGTGCTTGCGGTGAGATTTTTCCCGTTTTGCGCTAAAACACCGTTTTCCGCAGGGGGCAGCCCCGTTAGGATGGAGGCCAGCCAGACCTGATCCCGGAGCGGGTAGACCCCCATGGCTTCGGTTGCTCCGGCATTTTTCTTCAAAAAGGGTGCCATGCCCCTTTCCAGGGCATCCTGATAATCCCGGCAGGAAACTCCGTCCAGCAATACTACCAGGACATTTTCCCCCTTCTCCAGATAGTGGGTGCCGTCAAAATAGGTGTCCATAATGTTTGCCAAAGGGGGATTGATCACCGCCCATCTCACCTTTTCCATCTTTTCCCGGGTTTCCGGCCGGATATAGTTGACATAGTTTCCGCACAGTTCGTAGTAGCCGCTCTGATCCACCAGCCGGTACTCCCCTTTTTCTCCCCACAGCATTACCTGGGCTTCCCGGTCCAAAGGAGTCAAATCACTGAGCCGGAAAACCCGCCTTCTTGTAAATACGCTGTCTTCATAAGTCCTCCCCGCACGCTCCACCACCGCCTGTCCTTCAAAATAAGGGTATGAAAGGACCATCCCGGTATAAAGCTGCCCCACGGTCAGATTTAAAAAGTCCCGGCCGTTTTGAACCGTGAAGCGATTGGGGGAGGAAGCGCTGTCGGCAACAAGGATGATCTCTTGAATCATCTTGGCATTGGCGCTGATGGGATGGCGCAGGTTAAGCGCCACCCACCCATTGTCCCGGGTGAAAGAGAGATAGCTCTGGTCCAGGCCGTCTGCTTCAATGGCCGAGGTAAAGCCATCACCGGCCACGAAAAAAATCTTTTTAACCGGACCCTGGGGCAGGGCTTTCTTGATCAGCGCCGCCAGCTTCACTGCTTGATAGCCCCTTTTCTCAACGGTTATTTTCTCCGGCGCCCCGATCTCCCTGATGTCCCGGACACTTAGGACCTCCCCCACATCGCCCAGGACGGTAAGGGGAGGCACAAAGGAGAGAGACCTGCCCATGATACTGCCGGCAAAAAAGGCGGCGGCAACGATGGCCGCCAGGCAAATCCCCACGCCAAATAATTTTTTCCTGTGATCCATACGCACCCTCCTTTATCTGGCCCGGTTGGGATTTTTCGGGAAAATTGCCGTTATTCCAGGGGCTCCACGGAAATTAAGTCCTTTAGCGTTTTGTGGCCCGGGGCACCGGAATCAAAGGTGACGATGCCGTCTTTGTCCAGGCCTACAGAGGCATGCGCCATTTCTGTAATCGCCAGTTCCAGCCTGGTGCCGTCGGCGGAGGTAAATCTGTACTTCTCGGCATTAACCGACCCGATCTCCCTGACAATGTCTGTAAAGGCAATTTCGCTGCTTTGGTCCCCCGTTGACCCGGACCAAACCTTTAATGCCTGGGACAGAGAAAAGAATGCCGTGGTGCCATAGTTTACATAGAGCAAATCCCGCACATGCATCCCCTGGGGCAAATCAGGGGATAAAAACCGGGGCGTGTCCGCGCCGGTGATTTTCAGATTGCCTGCCAGGAAATTCGCCGCACTCTCATTTTTTTTCAGCCCGTCTCCCGCAGCCATAAATACGCTTTTCACGGTGCTGTCGTTGATATCGGCATATTTGCCGATTAAATCCCTGGTTTTAATCACCTTGTCCATGCTTTCATAATATTGATAATCTTCCTGGGGCAGGTTTTTGGCCGCCGTATCCAGAAAGATAATTTTTTGACATAATTGAGCCGTCTCACCGGTAGCAAATTCGATTCGGTTCAGCATTCTTACCCAGTACATGGCCCGTTCCCCCGGGATGATCACGTGCACAGGCCGGTCCTCCTGAGCAAGGGGCTCCCCCTCATTCATCAAGGCCAGGATGATGTCCCGGTTCGCGAGAATATCCGCGGGAACGGCGATGGAATACTGATCCTTGGCGGAAAACCGGATCAAAGAAAAATCTTTCTGGCTTTTGCCGTATTTTTTCAGAAAAGTATCCAAGAGCGGTCCGGTAGCCTTTACCTTTACCTGCTCCCCGTTTGCCCGGTTGGACACAGCGCTTTTGGTCACGGGTTCCAGGTCCGTCAAATCCGCCACGCTGATTTCAAAATCCTGGTCCTCCAGCCCGGAGATCACAATCTTTTCATCCCCATAAGCGGCTAGCTTGTTTTTTAATTCTTCCGGCCCAAGGGCGGAGCTGCCGCAGCCTGCGCCAAACAGCAGGGCCAGCAGCACCAGCACGGGCATTATCTTGGCATAACTTTTTATGAACATCTTCATTCTCATGTTTTATTCCCCTAAATAGCATAATAATCTGCACCCATAGCTGTTTTAGCTTAATCCATGACGAATTCAATGCGGTTAACCTGATATGTCCAATAAGATGACGGCGCTTCGGGAATGATAATGCGCAAGGGCTGAAAGCGCCCCTCCAGGGGCTTGTTTCCGGAGGCCAGGGAAAGAATGATCTCCTTTTCCAGCAAATCATTTTTGAGAACGGTTTTATAGCCGTCCGCCGCACAAAAACGAATGGTGCTAAAGTCCTTCTGGCTAAATTCATAGCGGGCCAAAAAAGTATTAAGCAAAGGGCCTACCGCTGTTACGGTGCCCACATCTGCCGATATACTCGTGGCGCTCCGCCGCACACAGGGTAAAGCGGCCAGCATGTTGGGGGTGATGGTGAATTCATTTTCCGTCAGGCCGACAATCTTAATAGGCGTATCGCCGTAAGCCGAAATATCGGCTTTGACTTTCCCATCATTTTTGATCATGTAAACGCTCACCAGAACCAATACACATATCAAAACAACAATACCCTTTTTCATCATAAAACCCTTTCGCGCATTTTTTATAAATAGGATAAAAGAACATTGTCGCAGGATATTCCCACTTATGCCGAATATCCTGCGACAATTGTGTTTCTAATTACTGCATCAGATCCATAAATCTCATCAATATTGTTGCAACCTCTGCACGGGTGGCATCACCATCAGGATCCAGGATACCGGCTCCTTTACCGCCAATTAAGCCTTTACCCGCGCCCCATTTAAAGGGGATAAGGGCATAGTCCTTAATTTTTCCGCTGTCATTAAAGCCGGTGAGATCCCCGGAAGCATTGGTATCATAACCTTTAAAACTGCTGTAACGATAAAGAATCGCCAGCATCTGCTCACGGGTAACGGCATCCTTCGGGCCGAACTTATTGTGATCATAACCTGTAATAATCTCATTGGCCGTAGCCCAGGCAACCGCATTGGCATACCAACTGCCTGTAGTCACATCAGAAAAGCTGCCTGTGACACTGCCAACAGCCGGTTCACCGTCCAGACGGTAAAGCGCCGTAACCAGCATATCTCTGCTCATGGTGGTTTGGGGCGCAAAGGTGGTGGATGAGGTGCCGGTGAACAGGCCTTTATCAGTCACAAATTTTATGGCTTCATAATACCAGTCATTTTCTTGAATGTCCGTAAAGTTTTTCACCGGCGAACCGTCATCTTCCGGGATATCTTCTTCAATATCTTCTTCAGCATCTTCCTCAACCTCTTCTTCCGTAGTATTCGAAGTGTTGCCTCCTGAGCCGGAGCTATGCCCACTACGGGAAGCTTGTGCGGTAAAGGTTGCACTGGCCGCAAAGGTCCCGGCGGCAATGTCCGCGGAGGTGTAACCGGTTCCGGAGATATCCTTCCACAAAGGACTCGACTCGGAATCCGCCGCCAAGCGGTAACCGGATGCCGCAACGGGAACTGGACAATTCATGCTGGTGGTATAGGTAGCATCCGTATACAGACCCGCCGCATGATACTTAACATAAGCATAAGCTGTCGTTAAGGTAGTACCGGTCCCGGCCTGGAAGGTAAGCCTGATATTATGCAGCGTGTAGCCGAGATCTGCACCAATACCCACACCTTGGCCCATACTGCCGTCAGGAACTTCAAAGCCGACATTGCTCATGCCGATAGAGCCGGTTGAGCCATCCGTGGCGACGGGCTGCACATCGAATACCAATGTAGCCAGTAATGTGCCGCCGCCACTCAAGTTCTGGGGTATAGATTCGCTGCTAGAATAGCCGATCTGAACCTTGCCGGGAGAAGATAAATTCATGTAGCTGGTTCCAGCATCCGTTGAGGATGCACTGCTGTTAAAGGTTAACTGTGTGCTGTCGAAATCCACATCCGCCTGATAAGAATCGTAGGCAGCACCCTCCAAATTACTTCCCGCATAGACTTTTACCGTTACCTGGTCATTGCTGTTGAAGTGCGTATTGGCCCCGTCTAATTCGGTCCAGATATTCAGTCCCTCGTACTCGACGGAATAAACCGAGAAATGTTCGGCCGTAAGGGTAATATACCCATTGGCATAAGTGGCGCTAACCGGGGTCTTTACGCCTCCGCTGATAAGGTAGACTTTGATCTTGTCGGCATCTTTGGAACCAAGTTCATAGGGGATTCTGATGCTCACCGTACCACTGCTGCTTCCTTCCGTGAAAATAGGATTGCCGCCGGCGGTAAGGGAGAAATCAAATACCAGGGCATCGTCGTCGATCAGAGCCTGAACGACAGGATCTTCGCTTTCGGTAAGCTGCGCCGCGCTAAAGAGGATATCGTTACTGCCTGCGGCAGCCAATATGGCGCCGGTTGCGGCATTGTCGAAAGCAAATTCCCCATTGCTGGTAGTCAGCTGCAAGGATACGTTCGCAGCCTCTGCCATCTCCTCAACCAAAGCCTGGCCTAGAATAATATTCGTCGTATCCTCCTCAGAACCAATTTCCACAGGACTGCCATCATTCACAGTAACATCTTCGTCCGTAACGACGACTTTTTCCCAGTTTAAGGCCGGATAGATGGGACCCAGCTGATAGAAGTTACCCAAGGCGGTGACAAAGGAAGCCGTCCTCATCGCCGAGGCGGTCTTGGCCTGGGCATTGGCATCGGTGCTGGCGGTCAAACCGGTAGCCCGTGCTGCTGTAGTGTTGAGATAATAGTTGTTGCTGACATTGGCAAGGCCTGCCGCAGAGCCGATCACACCGGAGATATATTCGCTGGTGGTGTTCTCTGCAGTAACGATACCGGCATTGTAGCAATTCCGCACGGTAACGGCGGCATTGGAAGCGTAGCCCACTGCGCCGCCGATATTGGCGGTGGCAAATGACCCGGTGTAAGTTACGGTGCCCGTATTATATGAATTGGTCAGACTGGCAGAAGCGTTGGTCATAGAACCCACTACGCCGCCGATACTGGAATTGCCGCCCGAAACCGCGCCGGTATTATAGCACTGGTCTATTGTGGCAGCTGCGGTCATGGTGCCCGCGATACCGCCCAGCGTGAAGCCGGTGGAGGTCGACGTACTAGTGCTTGTCACCACTCCGCTATTGGCGCATTTGAGGATGGTTCCGGTAGACCCGTACCTGCCCGCAATACCACCCACATGGTAGGATCCGGTCACAACGCCGGTATTGCGGCAGCTTGTGAACGAGGCGGTCCCCGCCGCATCGCCGACGATGCCGCCGACGTAGGAGGCAGAGCTTGTGATGTCGCCGTTGTTCAGGCAATCGGTAAATACGCTGGCGCCATTGGCGTAACCGGCAATACCGGCCGCATAGTTGCCGCTGACCTCGATTCTGGCGTTATTCACGCAGTCGGTGAATGTACTGCCGGCGCTATAGCCGGTGAGGCCGCCGGTGTAGGTGTTCGATATTCTTTTGATGGAACCGTTTATCGTAACATGATCGATCGTGCAGCCCTCGGCATAACCCACAAGGCCGGCCGTATACAGACTGGCGCTTTCCAAATCAACGGTAACGGTAAGATCCTTGATAGTCGCGTTGTAGCCATAACCAAAGAGGCCATAGTAGCTGGACGGGACAGGCTTTTTGACCAGACCGGTAATGTTCTTGCCGTTGCCGTCAAATGTGCCGGAAAACTTCTTGGCACTGGTGCCGATGGGGACGGCCCAGTTCACCCCGGTCAGATCAAGATTATTGACCAGCTTGCCGTTGATTGAGCCGTTGCCCTGAACGCTGACTTGATCGGCAAACCAGAGCAAATCTGAAGCGTCTTCTATCTGGTAATATTCATCTGACAGTTCAGGCAACGCTGCTATCACAGTAATGGGCTGGGTAGTTGTTTTGGCGACACCCTGATACTCGTAGCTGATCGTAACTGCCGTAGTTTCCATGGTCAGAGGATCGGGGGTTACGGTATAATCATTTGCATCCAGCGTCTGTACCACCGTATCGTTAAAGGTCGCCTTGACCACCATGCCGGTCTTCTCGAAGCTCTCTCCGTTGGCATAATAGGTCTTGGTGGGGACGGTGGTAATGGCGATAGAGGTAAGCGCAAGAGTATTTACAGTAATGGGCTGACTGACTTCCATGCCATTATAGCTGATGGTAACGCTGGTGGTACCGCCAGTCAAAGGATCTGTGGGATAAGTGAAGCCTCCGGACAGTATTTCAATGCTGCCGTCGCTGTATAATGCCTTAACCTTCATACCCGCGGGATTGAAGACCTCCGTCGCGTTATACACCGTCTTTGTTGGTTCTGTGATTATTGAGATTGAGGTCAGATCCGGTTCGGGGATGCCTGTCTGCCAGCGCAGAACAGGGAATCCGTTGTTGATGTTGCCGGTATCGGCAACGAAGTTATGCCCCAGCAAAGCCAGAATCGAGTTGTCCGTGTAGGTCTGATCCTTGAAAGCAGCCTCGGAAATTACAATACCAGTCCTCCAAAGCTGTGTACCATCGTTGTTGATCCTAGGCGTATCCAAAGAGTAGTTGTTGTAAATAACCTCGTCGGGCCTAGCGTATTCGAAGTTGTCGGTAATGGAGCCGTAGGAGTTTCGGCCCACAGGAATTTCACCGATGTTGTAGCAGTGATAAATCGCGTTGCGGCCATGCGCGCCGTACGTCTTGCCTGCGATGCCCGCATAACCCTTGATAAGCTCATTCTCGTCATCGTTCATACCGTCGTTGGTGATCTTACCGGTGTTGTAGCAGAAGGCGATGATACTC
The DNA here is from genome assembly GCF_002777255.1 of Candidatus Formimonas warabiya. Taxonomy (GTDB): domain Bacteria; phylum Bacillota; class Dehalobacteriia; order Dehalobacteriales; family Dehalobacteriaceae; genus Formimonas; species Formimonas warabiya. Next base: position 1,937,840 of record NZ_CP017634.1, read on the forward strand.
TCTTCGGTTGCGGTGTTGTTGTTGCCGTTGCGGCCGGCAATGCCGCCCCAGCCGCCGCCGGAGCCGTGCATATGGGGCAGGATGTAGCCGGTGTTGTAACAGTACATAACGGTGGCTGCATTTTCACCGACGATGCCGCCCAGTTTGTAATAGCCCCAGATCTGCGCTTCGTTGCCGCAGTACAGAATGTAAGTATTGTAGCCGGAGGGGTTGCTGGTGTATCTGGCATAATTCTCGCTCGATTGAACCATAACGGGAGTACCGGCAAAACCGGCGATGCCCCCGACATTTGTGGTGCAGCGGGCATTGACTGCCGCATAGTTGATAACATAACTGATGGTTCCGCCGGCATTCAGCTTGCCGCAGACAGCGCCGGTCCAGTCCGTTGCCGAATTGGTTGTATTTGTATTTGTGATAGAGCCATAAAGCTTAAAGTTGGTAACTGTGCCGTAGCCCGCCTCGCCCGGTGTATCGGTTCCCCCAATCATGCCAAACAGGCCGAGGCCGTTTGCATTTGCGCTGATGTACAGGTTTTGGATCTTATGCCCATTGCCCTTGAAGGTGCCAAGGAATGCGTGGCCTTCAACCGTGAAAGAGGGCGTGATGGTCAGTTCTCCGATCGGTGTCCAGGAGCCTAAAGACGCACTGCAGACGGTTGAAAGGTCAATATCATTCTGGAGTTCCCAGTAAACGCCCCTTGTCGTATTGCCAGCATTGGTGTAGTCAGCCAGTGCCTTCAGTCCTGCTCCGTCAGTGATCTTATACGGATTCGCCTGCGTGCCGGCACCGCTCCATGGGGATCCTGTAACTGTAAAGGCCGCGTTGATCGTTACGTTTGCTGCCGGCATGATGAAGCTGTAAACACTTTCGGTTACACTAATAGCAACCGGGGTTTGGCCCGTCGCCGTGTAGGTAAGGCTATCCGCTACCAAGCTATAACCTTCATCCGGGGTAACGGTAACGGTAACCGTATTGCCTTCTATTGCGCTGGCAGGAGCTTCAACGACCCCGCCTTCAATACCGCCGGCCACAGTAATCGTGCCCATGGCCAGATTTCTTTGCCAGAACAAAACGGGATAACCGCCGCCAGTCGTATCGTTAACGAAGGCTCCGCCCAGTGAGGAAGCGGCAGTTTTCAATTGGGCATCGGTAAGTTTCGTACCGATTACAGTCTGATTGGTGTCGGAAGAGATGGTATCCAGAGAGTAATTGTTGCTGGAAGTACCTTCTTCTTGACCGATGATTGCCGCATAGCGCCCTGCCCCAACTACGATCGTGCCGGACGCATAGCAGTTTCTAGTGGAGGACCGGCTATTTTGGAAACCAGCGATGCCGCCGACCCATTTTTGTCCCGGGCGGCCGACTGTGCCTGTATTGTAGCAGCTGTCGATAATACCGGTTTCAACGGCTGTATAATGGTTGCCGTTTTTACCGGCAATACCGCCCACACCGTTTTTGGAGGCGGTGTTGAGGCCGTCCACTTTTCCCGCATTGTAGCTATAGGTGATCGTTCCGCCGTTTCTGCCCGCGATGCCGCCCACACATTGGGAGCCGGTCACATCGGCCAGGTTGGCGGAACGGGTGATCGTACCGTCCAAATTGTAGCCTGCGATACCGCCGACAAAGTACATGTTGGGAGCATCAACAGTTGCGTTATTGGTAACATTTGCAATGGTACCGCCATGATTGAAAGCGGCAACAGTGCCAACGCAAAGCGTTTCATATTCTCCGGCCGCAGCAGCAGTTGAAATAACACTACCGTTGACGGTGAGGTTTTTAACCGTGCCGGTAAGATAGCCGAATAAACCTTGCATATTGGCGGCGCTGCTGATGTAAAGGCCATTGACGGCATGACCGGCCCCATCGAAAGTACCGGCAAAGGGAGTTCCCGAATTGACAACAGCTTCTCTGTTGCTGCCGGTCGTGACAGAGGCCGTGCCGATGGGAGTCCAATTGGCGGTAGAGCTTTCACTATTAAGAGTTATGTTGTTTGATAAAGTGAAGGTCACTCCAGCAAAGCTGTTGCCGTCATTAACCAGGGAAGCCAGACCGGCCAATTGTTCCGGAGTGGTGAAGGTATAAGCGGTCAGCGGATTTCCGGCATCATACCAGCTGGTATCAAGCGTGCCATCCCAGATATCATTTGCGGGAGGAGCTTCTGCCAGCGTGAAGGTGCTGGTTTCGGGATTCCATGTGTAATTAAAGGTCTCCCCGTTGACGGTGAGCGTATGATCCTCGCCGGTAACATAAAGGTAAAGGTTGGTTTCCGTGGTATCGACGGCGAAAGCTCCGCCGTTTACTGTAGCGTCGGGAGTCCCTACTTGCCATTCATGACCAGGCCCGGCATAAAAATCCTCACCGTCCACTTTGACGGTAAAATTGTCGGCCGACTCAGCCAAATCGGAGGTGTCAAAAACCAGCCTATAAACCGTTTCTTTATCCGTAACGTTATTCATCTTGGCCGCGGTAATGGCCGCGTCGCTGACGGTATTTGCCGCCGGGGAAATACCCCAGGGACCGCAGGCATTGCTGGTGATAACGGTCTTTAGGGAGCCGCCGCTGATGTAGACATTGCCGCCGTCGGCATAAACCGCGTTGGCGTTACCGCAGCCGATCAGCGAGCCGCTCCAGTCGGTATAGAGCAGTAGGGTGCCGCCGCTGATATAGACGTTGCCGCCCGCACCATGCGCGCTGCCTTGCTCGCCGCCGCCGCCGATCACCGCGCCGCGGGCCTTGGTCATCAGATTGACCACGCCGCCGGTGATATAAACCTTGCCCCCATTACCCTTCTGCCCTGCGCCGATGGTCGCGCCGGTCATGGAGCCTTTGGCAAAGATCGTTCCGCCGGCGATGGTGATGTCGCCGTTGGTCTCACCCACTTGGGTACCGGTATCGCAGTCCCCGCCGATCGCGGCTCCGAGAGCGCTTTTATACACATACAAGGTGCCGTCACCGTCGATGGTCAGGCTGCCATCGTGCGGCACATGGATCGCTGCGTAATACGTAGAGGTACCGTTGTTTTCCAGCAGGCTGGCACCTGAAAGAGTCAGGACATTCCCACTGCCGGTAAAGTCGATGACATTCTTATTGGTGACCGGCGCGCTGATACGCAGATCCTCTATGGTCAGATCGGCGCCGGATACAGTGCAGTCAAGGGTAAGCCCGTTGTTTGCCGTGCCAGACATACCGTTGCCGGTAATGGTCACCGCATCGGTGGTGCTGATCTCAATGGTCCCGGCCGCATCGGCTGCCAGCTGATAGTCGCCGCCTTCACTGATGGTGTAAACCCCTCCAACAAAATCGGCAAGGCCGATGGTGGTGTCGGAGGAAGCCGCCTCCACACGGATCGTGCCGGCCTCGAAATCGGCGGCAACTGCCTGCGCATCAGAATTTACCATTTGCGTAGGCTGACTGTCAATCAAAGACGGTGTAACAGTATAATCACCGGTTGTGGCTGAGCTCTTTACGGTAAAATTCAAATAGAACAACGGACCGTCAGCAGTCAGATTCTCATTCTGGAACCATGTCGCTTTGGCGCCGGCCGGATTGCCGGTAAAGGCTCCGGATGCACATAATCCATTTGGTAATCCATACGTACTGGTGGTAACACTGTCCAGGGTCAAATCACTAGTGTCATAGTCAAATTCAAAGCCTAATGTGGCGATACCCGGATTATTGGCAATGCTCACCGGGATCGACACAGTGTCGCCGGGCGCTACCGCGCTTGCGGTGCTGCCCACCGTGATCGTGGGGTCACTGCCTCCCCCAATTGCCGAACTTATCAAGGTAACGGATAAAACCAATACCATGGTTAGAATCAGCAGCGGCGATAACGGTTTTTTCCTGATTTGTTGCTTCATCTTTCTCCACTCCCCCATCTTTTTTAAACAAGACACGATGCAGAATATTTCCGCATTCTTCTTTTCAACCACCCCCTTAAAGCCATAACGAAAAAAAGTAGATAAAATGGTATTTTATGCGGCCTTCATTAAAATTCAGTGATGACACCTGCCACATATTGGGATATTCTCAAAGCGTCCACCATGGTAACACCGCCGTCATTCGTTACGTCAGCCGCCTCCATCTGCCCAGCGGTCAAGGTCAGCAATCCCGATACGTGCCTGGAAACATACAAAGCGTCAACCATCGTAACAACCCCGTCACTGTTGGCATCACCTAAAATTACATCTCCTTCCACCGCAAGAGTAAGATCCTCAGCAGTTACCGAGTTATAGGGCAGCGCACCTTCTTTGGTGACAATCGCCTCGCTTACGTCTAGCGTGGCGGTACCCGCCTGCAGGGGCGTAAGTGAGATACTGCCTATATCCAGTGGGGTATCTGCCTCTACGGCTTGTCCACCAGTATTTAGATAGGTAAAGGTTACTATGGTATCATCGTCAGCAGTTGCCGTGCCATATTCCCAGCCGTCCCCGGCACTTACAGTACCCACACTAAAAGCGGCTGTGGGAATTGCAATCCGGTATTCGGCGCCGTAAAGGGTATAATCCTTGTCAGCGCTAAGGGTTGCGGCAACAGTAAAGGTCTCGCCGGTTTCTATATCCTCCGTGTCGGCGGCTAAGGAATAAACGAAGGAAGGATCGTCAGGATCATCACTGATATGGGCGGAATCCGCCTCAATGACCGCGCTGTCCGCATATCCCTCCCGAACGGCAACCACACCCAGCGTAAAGGGATGATCCGGATCATAGTCGTCAACGGTGATGGGGCCGGTGTATAAATTCACCGGGGTTTTGGTGTAACCGCCGATCGTGGAATAATAAATGGAAGCGCCGCTGTAGGCACAATTCATGGTGATGGTAAGGGTATCCCCAGAAAGAGTAAAAGTACAGGTAGGATCGCTTACCGTACCTAAGGAAGTAATGGGCGACGTACCGTCTTCCTTCAGGCGAACTTTATAAACCCATTTTCTGATATCACTGTAAGTAGATTCGCTATCTTCAATATTTTTTTCCGTCTGAGGTAAGACCAAGCGCAGGGCTTCCGTATCTTCAAGGAGATTTCTCAGGCAGCCGGTTACGATCCCCCCGTTGGTCGCTACATAGCCGGAAATATTATTGCCGTAGGTATTGGCAAAAACCCTTCCGCCCCGTGATTCTACGGCCAAGTAGGGGGGCATTTTGTATCTATCATCTTCATCCAAGACAGCGTCAACGTCCGATATTTCTCCTTCTTCAGAATCCCAATATTTATAAAGCTGAGGGAAATAGAATCTGTCTACGCCCAGTAAGTCGCTATAAGTATAATTTACGGGTGATTCCGGGCCGTCGCAGCTGTAGAAATATAGCTTATCATCACCCGTATAGGTCAAGTCTCCGGCATGTGCCACCGAGGTTTGAGCCCGGGTATAGTCAAGTAGTTCCGGAATGGTAACCCCCTTGCCCTCGCAATAGGTGGGCGTGGGATAGTTATCGATAAAGGAACCGTAACAGGTGCTGTTGACAGTGCCGTCCTGCCCGTGCATCATGCCTTTCAGCGTGCTTAAGGGAATCACCTTGAGCAAAACCCGGTCGCCGTAGACATCATCCGCATACATGAAAAGATTGTTGGCCTTGTCGGAATCCTGTGTTCCTGCCGCCTGCGCCTGCCCGGGAACAAATGCCAGGCAGAGCATCACAGCCAGAAGCAAAAAAATCGGTATGCCGAAATTTTTTATTTTTTTCACCTTAACGCCTCCTCTCCTTCTATTCTTCAGCAGATAAAGCCAGCTTGTGCGCATCGCAGATATCTACTTGCCCATCAATGTTGATATCCATCCCACTGTCATAGGGTAGACAATTTAGTATGGCATTAATAATCAGCCCAACATCCGTCTCGGTGATATCACCATCACCGTCGACATCACCCAAAATGGGGTCCTCCCAGGGGATAGTGCGGTCCTTGGGCAGTAACGTAACCGTGTCCAGGATATCGCCCGCAGCGTCATATGTATTCATCGTCAAAGAATCCTCCTCGGCGGTGACGATCTGGTAGGTGCTGGTGTCTTCGATCATGACCTGGGAATAGGGCACATCTGCGGGGGCATAGTGCTTGCTGCCGGAATTCCCCATGACATAGGTAACGCCTTGGATAGGCTTGGTGCGCATGTAGATATGCTGATGCCCGCAAAAAACCAGGTCAACCTGAGCCTCGACAAAGATCGGCGCCCAGTTTTCCAAGACTTCCGCGGCAGTGGGATCGCTGACCACGGCATAGGCCGGATGGTGCATCACCACGATTTTCCATTTGGCGTCACTATTTGCCAGATCCTCCTCAAGCCAATCAGCAATTCTGTCAAAATCCTCCTCGGTCATACCGCCCTTGAGTAACTGTTCATTCATAAAAATGCTGCTGCTCAAGCCGACGATATGGCAGTTGCCGTAATCATAGGAATAAAATTCTTCCTTAAAGCCGGATGGACCATTGAGGGGCATAGCCAAAAAATCAAGAAACATCTCCGGCTTGCCCGTGGAAGCGGAATTGCTTTCATGATTGCCGGGCACGGCCAGCATGGGCAGCTGGGAAAAAACGTTAGTCGCCTGGGCAAGAAACATTTGCCAATTATCCGCCTTCATGCCGTTTTGCACCATGTCACCGCCCAGGAGGACGAAATTCAGGCCGGGGAATGCCTGATAGGCTCCCTGCGCAAAGTTTCCCCAGGCTTGATAATCCTCCGGTGCCGTGGCGGCGGTGGCGTACTGGATATCCCCCAAATACATAAATGAGGTCTCCTCCGGGTCGGAGGCGGGCGTAGTAAAGTGGTATTCCCCGCTCCAGGCTCCACCCTGCCCCACTCTGTAATAATAGATGGTATCAGGTGACAGGTCGGTCATCCTTGCTTCAAAAGATGTATAGCCGCTGACGGCGTCCGACCTGGTTATGACAGCCTCGGCTGTGGATATGGCAGCCCCCGGGATGTTGGAAAAGCCAATTGTTGTACTGTATTGAACCGATGCCCCGGTAATATCGGACTGATCCCACCAGGTTACCGCCATTTCCTCAATACTGTCCGTGGGCGACAGCACAACATGGCATGGACCTGTGATGCCAAGGTCGGTGTCTGCCAGGGCAAATACGCTCAGCATGGTCATGATCAAGGCAACCATCACGAAAAATTGGGTCCATTTCCTTATCTGTCTCATTTTTTCACCTCCTTAAAATTTGCTTTCATCGTCCTAGTCCTTCGTTTGATTCATTTTTTCATAAAAGCGCATCATGAGAGCGGAAACTTCTGCTCTGGTGGCATTCTTTTTCGGGCCGAAGCTGCCGTCTTTATAACCGGTAAAAATCCCTTCGTTGACAGCGTAGGAAACAGCCGGAACCGCCCATTCGGCAATCAAAGGGCTGTCGTTAAAAGTGGCGGCCGGTTGATTTTGATCATAACTGGCGGCCGCGGCCAGCATTACGGCAATCTGTTCCCGGGTAATCTTATCGTTGGGGCCAAATTTGGCGTCATCGTAGCCGGTGGTGATGTTGAGCTTTACGGCGGTGGAGATATAATCCTTGGCCCAATGGCCGGCTGTATCGGTAAAGGTATTGTCGCTTTGGAGCTGGATATTCTGCGTCTTTTCCAATACCCGTATTAAAATACTCAGGAACTCGGCCCGGGTAATGGTGTTGTTCGGCCTAAAGGTACCGTCGTCGTAGCCGGTGATAAAGTTAAGGCCGATCATGGATTCGATATCCTTCTTGGCCCAGTTGTTTGCAATATCACTGAAAGAGGGTGCCGTATCACTGACGGTGATTTGACACCGGGCGGTGAAGCTGCCGTCCTCCGTCATCACGCTGATGACGGCACTGCCGATATTTTTGGCGCTCACAAGGCCTTCCGTATCCACTGAAACAACGCCGGGGGCATCACTGCTCCAAAAAACGGTGGTATTGGTCGCCGTATCGGGGCTGACAGCCGCCTTAAGCTGGTAGGTATTTCCTTTGCTCAGCGTTAAGTTGCTATCGTTCAGCTTAACCCCATTTACCGCCACATCCGCGTCGACCACCGTCACCTTGCAGGTAGCGGAGCGCCCGCCTGCAGTGGCGGTGATGGTGGCGCTACCTTCCTTGATTCCTTTGACCACACCATCCTGATCCACTTTGGCGATGCCGGCATCGCTGCTTTTCCAGGAAACATCACGGTCGTCGGCATTAGAGGGGGATACCGTTGCCGTAAGCGTCCTTTCCTTTCCTACGGCAAGGGTCAGCTCGCTTTTGCTGAGAACGATTTTACTTACGGAAATACTTTCAGAATCATTTCCGGAATTACCGCCGGAATTACTTTGTTCGGAAACCGTGATGGTACAGGTTTCGCTTTTAGAGGTATCGCCGTCAGCGGTGGCGGTGATGGTCGCCGTACCTGCCGTCAAACCGGTGACAAGACCGGAGGAAGAAACAGTTGCTACCGAGACATCGCTTGTTGTCCAGGTGATGCCTTGGTTGGTTGCATTATCTGGCTCAATGGTTGCGTTGAGTTGAAGCATTTTTCCTACTGAAATCGTCGCCGCGGATCTGTCCAGATCAATTCCCGCCACGGGAACTTCTCCGTCTGTAGGCGGGGCAACGTCCCCCATATCGATGGTAAGCTCATTAATACCTCTTTTATAATCTGATGTTCGTTTTTTAACCTTTTCCAGCTCTTTTTCGCTCATGCCGAATAATATGGTATAGCGTTCCGGTTCGTAAGGGTCCCGGTATTCGCCCGGCATAGGCTTTCTGGTCTGCCAGGCCTCGATGGCCAGCATCGGCTGTACGAGGCTACCTTCTCCCACCTCGTAGTCTATTTCCTGATCCTCGTTAAGCCCATGCCCGTCTTCATGGAGGCCGGGATAATAGTAGCGGTCCTCAAAAAGATCGTCATAAGTAAAATTACCTGTAGCGCCGTCGGTTGCTTTGAACCTCAGCTTGGAAAAGTCCCAGATATCCATCTCTGTGTATTGCTGGACATCATCCAAAAGGTCTTCCACATACACACCGCTGGCAATCGTATATACCGTGGCCGGCATATTGTCAATTGAGGAATACTCAACATCTTCCCCCTTGGCCAGATCCTCCATCTCGGATAATTCATAGGTGTGCAAGAGCGTTGTTCCCGCACTTGTCTTCAGATAAACATCCAGAGTGTCCGAAGGATCCACCGGATCAACAGCAAGTGCGGAGATACTAAATAGCCCAATTAGCAGAACCACGGTCATAAACACCCAAAGAATCCGGTTCTTGTTTCTTCTCATCTTTTCTCCCTCCCCAAATCATTATTTTGTTACCATATACAACTTCCCCGTTTGGGGGTCTTTATAGACAATACCCATCTCTTCATAGCCGGCTGCGCTTTCCAGGCTGCCGGTATTTTCATCCAGGCCGTCCAGCTCTTTAATTTCCGCCCCCTGATCCAGGCCAACCAGATTTTTGCCCCGGCCCAAATCCACATTCCAATTCGCCACAATGGAAAGCATGAGCCCGCAAGCAAACACCAGCATCAAATCAGCCAGATTGGCAAGGCTATCCATGGGATTTTGGTCCCCATCATTTTTTCGATCACGCAAAGGGCTGATCCTGAGATTTTTCATTCAAACCCACTCTCTCTTTCCAATAAGCATGCCGCGATAGATTCTGTTGTCGTCATGTCGTTTTCATACCAGGACTTGCGGATTGTGGAGATGACATAAGAAACTGCGGCAACGGACAAGCCCGCAACGGTAGTATCAAAGGCAGTAAGCAATGATGTGGACAAGGTATATGTGTCACCCTGCCCCAAGGCAATCAGGCCGGGACCGAGGGGAATGAGGGTACCCAGCAAACCGAGCATTGGCCCCAGTCTTGCCACCAAATCAGTAATTTTCGTGATGCAATTATAGCGGGCTTGCTCTTGATAAAGCAGTTTACGGGCCAAAGCCTCCCGCATGTTGGCGGTTAATTCCGGATGGGATACAATTTCCAGCAGAACCTGCCGCTGAAGTTTAAGCAATCCGCTATTTTTGATGATATCCGTACTCTCCAGGTCCCGGTTTCTGATTTCCTCAACCAGGCGGGGCAGGTTCACTTTACGGCGCATTCGTTCTGTAAACAGCTCGGCAATAAGGGTGCCAAGCATGATTATAGTAGCCGCGGCCAACAGCAGCAATATGGCAATAACCGGTATTTTAAGTCCGGATGAAAGAGCCCGTAACAGATCCGTAAGTTGCATGCCTAAAACCATTTTTCTACTCCTTCTTTCTACAGCTGTCTAAGATAGTATATTGTCTGAGCCAACACCCCGGATAAAAGCAACAAAACAGCCATGATCACAGCGGGAAAAACGAGCGGATTGGGCTGCTGCGCGATCTTGGCAAGAGCAGTAGCAGACTCAGACATACTATAAACACGCCAGTTTTGCACACCTCCTTTACTTGCTGAATTTGGCTGACCCGTTACGTCGTCGATGATTTGATAAACTGAACCGCCCCGTTTTGTTTCACCGTTTGTGGCAGCAGCCCTTTCATCACTTGTGTGAGCAGCCTTTTCATCGCTTGCTGCAGCCGTCCTTTCATCATTCTGGCCTGCCTCACCCCCTTTGCCGTTAATCACGACCGAAGCAGTCAATCCCCCCAGCACCGTGGTAGCGGTTACTGTGGCTTCTTCATCCGCCAGCACCCTGATTCGCCCCCTGCCATCTACAGAGACACGATCAGGATCACTGCTGCTCCAGGTAATGCGTTGGTCTGTGGTATGATCTGCCATTTTCAGCGTTGCCTTCAGCTGGTATTCACTGCCCACCTCAAGCTCCAGGGCAGAAGCGTCCAGGGTAATACCAGCCGGCGGTGTCCCGCCCAGAGTTACCGCAATGGTATGCACCCATTTTGCGGACCGGGATGAGGTCGGCGTTTTCACATCGGTTTGTCCGAATACCAGGCGAAAGCGGGTGCTATCCGTAAGTTGATCAAAATTCTCTTCCGTGGCAAATCTGCGCCAGTTATCTTGCAAGGCGATGATTGTCTCCACCGGAACAGCACCTTCAGCAGCGCCGGCTGTTGCTTCCGCTTCATCATAATCCCAGCACCGGGGCAGGTTGGGGTAATAATAGCGCAGGGTGTCGAAAAGATAATCTTTATTCACACTGAGATACCAGGTGCGCGCTACATCAGTACAATAGAAATGAAAGCTCTGAATGGAATTGGTATCAATTCCCGCCTCTTCCATAATATCGGTTAAGCGGACGCCCACGGCGCTGTCCAAACAAACCGCAGGCATGTTGTCGATATAGCTGTACACCTGCCTGACCTGATCCATGGCCTGCAGGTCGGCAAGGGAAAATACTTTTTTGGTATAGTAGGTTCCGCCATAATAGCCCACGGTAATGGTCAAAGTGTCGGCCATCAGGCCATCGTTTTCTATTTCTTCCTTCACGCCGGGGTTGGCTTCCGGTTTTGAACCGTCTCCGCTGCCGGCGCTTTCCGCAGGCGGGATGTAGGCAGTGCTATCTTTCAGCACGAAAGTTACCTGCTTGATCTGTTTTCCATAGTTGAGCATCACGGCGTCTGTAATGGCGGTTTGGCCGAAACAGAAACGAACACCGTGGGAAGTTGTCAGGCTTCCTAAGTCAGGAGAAGATTCAAAACGCCCTTCATAGCTTTTTAAAGCCAGCATCGGTGCCACACTCTGTTTGACTGTATCCGTATCCAACGCGAACTCCGGAGGATTGGTTGACGCCGTATCATAGCCATCCACAATATGGGCATAGTAGTATCTGGTCGTGTGCAAATACGTATCGGCAGAAAAGCTGCGCTTCCAGCCATCGGATGATTCCAGTTGCATTTCCCTGACATCACCGGCGGTAATGCCCAATGATGCGAGCAGGGTTTCCATGGTAACCCCTTCCGCTATAATCACCACCGGAGAGGATGTGGCATCCAAAGATGAGTAACGCAACCGGGTTTGGGGCATGGCGCTGAGCTCCGTATTGTTGTAAGCGGCAACTGTAGTCGTTTCACCCCCGATGACTACCTGAACCTTCAAGGCCTCATCCGCCCAAGCCGCCGGAGACGGTGCAAACAGTACAAGCATCAACATCCAGAAAGAAAACATGAACATCCTGAGAGCGAAATATCTGCTTTTATTCCCTTTCGTATCCTTCGCCTCCCTTGCTTCTACTGCCCTAAATGAACAGCTATCCTCCGGTTTAATTTTCAACTTCCATGCTCACCAAAAACTTGACAAAACGCTGTCCAAATTGATCCCGGCAAATAATGACCTGCACTGATTCCGTCCCCGCCCCAACCTTTTGCGCCGGCAAGGGCCGGCCCTGATCCAGATAAGCCAGATACACATTATCCGGTTCTAAAACCTCAGACATGGTCACCCCCGATGTATAGCCGTCAATCCCCCGGGCAATGATTTTTTCATATTCTTCCGTAAGCTTCGGATCAATGGCTTCCAATACCCCCCGCAGCGGGGTCATGGTATAAAGGTGTTCTTCATCGCCCCGGGAAGTCCGCACCGTCATTTTTTTCTCTACAGACGGCAATTTCTTCAGATCGTCAACGGTCATAACCGACAATTTGGTGTTGCCGGCCTTAAATAAAATCTGTCCTTCTTTCAGATCTTCCGGATTGCGGTTTAAATAGGAAAATACCCCAATGACCAGAATTAACAGAAAAACCCCCAAAACCAGGATCTTATTTTCTTTTCCTATCCTTTTTGCCTCCAGCACCATAGATATTTACCCCCATCGTTATCAGACCCCATTAGGAACCGGCATCAAGACATCATTCTCTCGGTTTTTTCCATCCCCCCCTTCCCGGATACATCCCCGCTTTATCAAAAATGCAGCCCAACCAGCACCAGGGTGATGATAAAGAAAAACAGCATCAAAACATAATCGGTAAGGTGAAAGGTCAAGTGCCTGAGATAAGTACGGCGGGGATAAACCCGAAAACACCGTGCCTCCATGGCGACCGCCAATTGCTGCGCCTTCAGCACCGCCCCATATACCACGGGAAAAAACAAGCAGCGGCACAAGCCCATTTTTTCCGGCCAGGCCACTTTTTTCAGCTCGATTCCCCGCAACTGAACTGCGGTGGTGACGTTGCCGATTTCATCCCGGAAAATAGGCAAAAAACGCATGGCTACAGATACCATAAAGGCAATTTCATAAGGCACCTTCCATTGAACCAGGCCCAGGATAAAGTCCCGGGATCCGGTAGTAAGGAAAAGGGAGGCACTAGCGACCACCACCCCCAGCCGGAGGATCACCCCGGTTCCGGCGGCCAGTCCTCCTGAAGTAACCAGAGGAACCGGACCTGCGGCCTGGAGAACCCTGCCTCCGGGAGAAAAAATCAATTGCACCAGAAAGAGGATGAAAACCAGAGGCAAGAAGGACTTGAACATCCCCCAAAGTCTTAAGATATTTATCTGCATCAGCGTTAAGATCAGCACGGTTCCGGCCAAAAGCAAAAACAGTTGCCCCGGTTTATCATAAATCAACGCCAATGTGGTAATACAAGCCATGATCACCAGTTTCGTCCGGGGGTCCATTTTCATCTCGTTTCCTGCCCCTTTGTTTTTTCGCATCCCTGGATCCGGCCTCTTTCCAAAACGACCACCCGGTCTGCCGTATTTTGCACAAAGCTGTGGTCATGGCTGACAACCAGGGTGCCCCGCCCTAGGCGGGCAATTTTTTTCAGATAATCTCCCAGCAGTTTCTTCCGGTAAAGGTCCAATCCCACCGTGGGCTCATCCAGGATTAAAAAAGCCGGTTCAGGGGCCAGCACGGCCGCCATCGCCACCCGCTGTTTTTCCCCCCGGCTTAGATGCAGGGGAAAAGCCTTGCGGTAAGGCGTCAATTCAAAATAATCCAGCAAAAATTTCACCCTTTCCGTGATCGCATCCAGGGGCCAGCCCCGGTGCTTTAACCCGAAACCGATTTCCTCCGCCACCGTGCTGCAAAACAACTGGTGATCCGGGTTCTGAAAAATATAGCCGATACGGCGCCCGATCTGGGCCAGGGAAAAATTCCGTAAAGACCGCTCCTCCAAATACACTTCTCCAGCACTGGGTGACAAAATGCCTACCATCAGTTTGGTCAGCGTTGTTTTTCCGCTGCCATTGGGCCCCACCAGCGCCGCAATTCCTTCTTGCTCCAAAGCCAGATCAATGCCGGACAAGACCGGCCTATCCTGCCGGGGATAAGAGAAACTTACCTCATTCAATTTCAAAAAAGCCATGGCCATCCTCCCCCACCAGACTTTCCTCATCCCCCAGCTTCAAACGGCAGGCGGTAAGAAACGGGCCGTCGGCCAGCACCTTTTCCGTCCGGTCATCACGGGCCACCGTCCCCTGCTTCAGTACCAGCAGCCGGTCGGTAAAAGCAATTGTCTCCAGGTCATGCTCTACCACAATAACGGTTTTTCCCCGGCGGTGTAATTTTTCCAGGGCTTCCCTTACTTTCTGCTTTCCGGCCCCATCCAGGCCGGACATCACTTCGTCCAGAAGGAGGATAGGGGGATCCAGGGCCAAAAGGGCCGCCAGGGCAATCAAATGCTTTTCTCCCCCGGACAAATGGTAGGGATTGGCCTGCCGTAAATCCTGGATACCCAGAAAGTCCAGGACCTCATCGATGCGCTGCCGGATCTGGCCAGGGGGCAAGCAGATATTTTCCAGGGCAAAAGCAATTTCTTCCTCCACCGTAGGGGAAAAAAGCTGGGTATCCGGGTCCTGAAAAACCAGTCCCACTTCCAGGGCGAGGCGGGCCACCGGATGCGCCCCGGTATCTTTGCCCCGGACGAATACTTTGCCGGACATGATCCCGCCCCGGCTGTGGGGAATAATCCCGTTTAAACAGAAGCAAAGGGTACTCTTGCCGCAACCGCTCATCCCCGTCACGGCCACCATTTCTCCCTGACCCACCCGGAAATTCACATCTTTTAAAACGTCCGGCCCAACCGGACCATACCGGTAAGTTAGTCCCTGCACGACAACAGCCTCCACAGGCGCTTCCCCCTCCGTGTTATTCTTTTGGACCCAACGGGCTTGATTGGGCCCCATTCTGAAACCTTCGTAGCTGCCGGCAGATCTGAAAAGCAAGCATGCCGCCCAGGCCGCCGGAAAGAGCGGCCGCACTCAGACTCAAGACGAGAGGAATCCAGGGCAAGCGAAAATAAACAAAGTTCACCATGAAAGTCCCCCCCATATTGGCCAGCATCCCCGCCCCAAAAGCGCACGGGAAACAACAAACCCGGTGGCCCGTCAGCAAAAGTCCCAAATCGGCCATGATGCCCGGCACCGTATAGGTGACCAGGCTTAATACCCCGTGAGAACCTACAATGCCGGTGGCCATCACCAAAATAGCCTGAACCAGGGCCACCAGGGTGGCTGCCCCCCGCTTGCCGGTTAGACCGGCGCCCAGGACAAGCCACATCATATAAAATCCCCCGGCTACAGCTCCGCTAGGAATCAGAAGGGGACCGGTGACGAGATGGGCTAAAGGAACAATCACCGGTTTCGTTGCTATTCCCAGAGCGGCCATCATGGCGATGATGATTAAATCGTAAAGGGAAAATCGATTAAGAAATCTTTGGAAAACACCCATTTTTCTCCACCACCTTTAAAAAGAACAGATACTAGCCCACCCATGTCCCTTTGTGCAGGTCATCAGATTTCATGATCAGGATGCCGCTTTCTTTGAAGTTGGAAAGGTAATATCCCCCGTTGCTTGGATGCAAATATTGGGCCGTATAGGCAGGTGGAATGGAGGTTCTTGGGATCCGGTAATAAAAATGTAAAAACTCTTCGTACTCTCCTATGCTGGAAAAAGGTTGGCCGAACTCGCAAGATAATGGCATGATCTGAAAAGAGATTTGCTCCTTTTCCAAGAACGCTTTGACCCTGGGGATGGTCTCCCTGTTCGGATGTTGCGTGGGAAGGGGATAGAATTCCTCCAAATGAAAATTATTTTTTATAACGGGCAAAACAACCACCAGATACTTTTTGACCAGGGTGCGCAGCTTTTCCATTTGACTGAACAGGCCGTCGCAATAACAGAGGAAAACCACATCGGCCGGTTGCTCCGGCTCCCACCGGTGCCAGTCGGCCACTTGGCAGGTGACATTGGACAGGTTTTTCTCCTGACATTTTTCTCTCAGAAAGGCAATCGCCCTGGGGTTGATATCCACCGCGGCGACCCGTTGTACCGCAGGAGCCAATGCCATGCTTAAAAAGCCTGCCCCGCATCCCAGATCAAAAACCCGTGTTTCCGGAGCCAAAAGCCCGGAACATTGCTGAACAATCTGCTGGTAAAAACTAGTCCTGGCCGCCGCCCGGTCAAACCACGCCAGGCTTTTTTCCGTCCAAACCAACAGAAGACATCACCTCTTCCAACCTTTTTTCCAGTATTTGAAACATCTCTTCCCGGTTTCTTTCCGTAATCGTGATCAGTTCCACATCTTCCCTGCGCCGGATCGCATTCAGAAATTTATCGTCATATTGTTTCAGCACACCTAGTACCGGGATGGGGGAATTCAACACCTCAAATACCTGAATATGAAACTGCATAGCGTTGCGCTCAAAAAAGCCCAATTCATCCAGGATAATCAAATCAGGTTCTTGGGCCAGGCTATTTTTGAGAATGGAGGTACCCAGCTGTTCAAAAATTAAAGGAAAGGCTTCCCAATGATCGTTATCCCTGCACCGGGCAATAAAAGCCAATTCTTTCGGCCTTGGCTTTTCCGAGATGCTCTCGATATAAAACCCGTTGATCTGACCATTTTCGACATAGGGCAGGGTTCTGAATCCGGCAACTTTGCCGGGAAAACCGGCCAGGATTCTATTAATCAGCGTGCTTTTTCCCATCTGGATTTTTCCTGTTAGAAAAATATTATTAATAACACTTCCTCCTTTTTCCGTTATGTTCGACAATATATAACGCAATGTCAAAAAATACCTGCTATTTGCAGGATCACACATAAAAACCCCTAAAAAACTCATTCGTTATACTATCACAAGAATAGCACTATCCATTATTTCTGTAAAGGAAAATCTTGTCTGCTCATTTAAACACTTTCCCTTCCTACCAGTCCATGATAATATTTCTCAGATAAAGATGAAAGATCTTTACAGATGGAAGAATAATGGCTATACTAAAATTAAAATAACGATTTGGTTACCGAGTTAAATAAACGTAGTTAACCAAAATTTCGTTATTTTTTTGACCTAGTTATGTTGTTTTCAATATAACGAAAGTCCTAACTAAATTTTTATGAAAGGGGTATTAAAAAGATGTGCAAAAATCGTAAGATCATTTCTCTTTTCCTCCTCACTGCTCTTGTTTTTTTCACCTTTTATGCCGTTAGCCTGGCGGCAGATCAAAAATCCAGCATTACCGTGGCAGCCGCCGCCAACCTGAAAAACTCATTTAGCGAAATGGGTAAAGCCTTTACAGCCAAGACCGGCATCGATGTAACCTTTGTCTTTGGGTCGACGGGAGAATTAACCCAACAGGTGAAAAACGGGGCGCCGGTTGACCTGTTCGCAGCAGCCGACACCAAGTCCATTACCGGGCTGGCCGGTGAAGATCTCATTGACAAGGACAGCGTAAAAAATTATGCCCAAGGCAGCATTGTTTTGGTCCCAAGCAAAAGCGCCAAGTTCCAGGTCAAATATCTGGGGGATTTAAAAAACAAAGATGTGAAAATCATTGCCATTGCCAATCCAGAAACCGCTCCATACGGAAAAGCGGCCCAGGACGCCTTAGTAGCGGCCGGCATCTGGGATAAAATCAAGGACAAAGTTGTTTTTGCCAAAAATATTGATGAAACCCTTACATATGTAAAAACCGGCAATGCCGATGCGGCTATTGTCGCCAAATCCCTGGTCTACGGAAGCGACCAAAAGTATTATGAATATAAAGCCTGGAATCAATTATACAAACCCATCGTCCAGGCCTTAGGTGTGGTAAAAGCCAGCGAGAATCATGAATCCGCCGTAAAATTTGCCAATTTTGTCACAAGTGCCGACGGCCAGAAGATCATGAAGAATTTTGGCTATGAGATCCCATAAAAAGCGTAAGGGCTTTCGGGATCCGGGTACCGGTATTGAGGGGAATCATCCCATGGGCAAAATCCGGTCCCCAAGAACAGAAATATCAGAAACATGAATACCTATCTATCCCTTAAAAAAGCCCTTCGGGGCTTTTTTCGGGATTCGGCCCCCCGTTTCTATCAGGGAACGACTACACAACTCTTGCTGGCCTAAAAAGCGATTTAGGTTTAAAATGTAACCATACGGTTCACATGATGATACAGCGGGGTGGTGATAAAATGTTGCGTCTTAAGTATAAAATATGGTTGGACAAGGACGGAAAGGTTTTCGGGGAGGGCCCCTACCGCTTATTGAAAGGGATAGAAGATACCGGTTCTTTAAATACCTCTGCCAAGGAGATGAAAATGTCCTACAGCCAGGCCTATAATTTAATTAAAAGCATTGAAAAAAGGCTGGGCTTTCCTTTGGTCCATAGTCAGGCCGGCGGTTATGGCGGAGGCGGTTCTCAACTGACAGACGGGGCAAAAGAATTAATGAAAAAATATCTCTCTTTCCGCCAAGAATGTGAAGAAGCGATTCAATCCCTCTTTGAGAAATATTTTGCCACATAGCCGCCTTGTTCCTTCTAATCCAGATGCCCGACGCATCACGTAAAAACTTGAGGTGAATGATGACTGATTTGGATTTTCGTCCTTTACTACTTTCTCTAAAAGTGTCCACACTGGCTACCTTTTTCATCATTTTAATCGGCACGCCCATCGGCTTTGTCCTGGCCCGGGCCAAATTTAAAGGAAAAAGCATTCTGGACTCCCTTTTTACACTGCCCCTGGTGCTGCCGCCCACGGTTTTAGGCTATTACCTGCTCGTAGCCATCGGCCGGCAAAGCCCCCTCGGTAAACTTCTGGAGAACCAGTTTGGCATTAATCTAGTTTTTACCTGGCAGGCGGCCGTCATCGCGGCATTTTTTACCTCCTTTCCTTTGCTGGTCAGGTCTGCTAAGGCTGCCTTTGCCGCCATTGACCCTAATATGGAAAACGCGGCCCGCACCCTGGGACGCTCAGAATTAAGCATTTTCTTTACCGTTACCATTCCCTTAGCCTGGAAGGGACTGATGGCCGGAGTCGTTCTGGCCTTTGCCCGGGCCCTGGGAGATTTCGGCACCACCATGATGGTGGCCGGCAACATCCCCGGGAAAACACAAACCATGCCCATTGCCATTTACGATGCCGTCATTGCCGGGAACACCGGTCAAGCCAATGTGCTGGTTCTGGTGATGACTTTAACGGCCATTATCATTATCATTGTCCTGAACACGGTCGAACAAAAATACTGAGGTGGATCATGCTGCATGTTCAAATCCAAAAAAAATTTGCCGGTTTTCAACTAGATGTGGGTTTTACCGTTTCCTCCGGAGTCACCGCTTTGTTCGGGCCTTCCGGATCAGGAAAGAGCGTCACATTAAAATCTATTTCCGGATTACTGGCCCCCGACCAGGGGGAGATTTCTCTTCATGATACCGTCCTTTTCAGCAGCCGAGAGGGCATCAACGTCCCCCCTCAAAAAAGAAGGATCGGCTATTTATTTCAGAATTATGCCCTTTTCCCTCATCTCAATGTGGCAGAAAACATTGTCTACGGCATTAGGCATCTTCCAAAAGAAGAGCAGCAAGAAAAAAGAACCAAGCTGATCCAGATGATGCAGCTGCATGGCCAGGAGAAAAAAAAGCCCGGAGAAATATCCGGAGGCCAGCAGCAGCGTGTCGCTTTGGCCCGCACCCTGGCTACCGACCCCCAACTGATTCTGCTGGATGAACCCTTTTCTGCTTTAGATAGTGCGGTAAAAAGCAGTCTGCGGGCGGAGCTTCTCGATATTCTGGAAGCTAAGAACATCCCTGCCATTATCGTCACCCACGATTTAAACGAAGCCTATAGCATGAGCGATCATATCACCATCATCGAAATGGGCCGCATCATGCAATCGGACAATAAGTGGAATATTATCAACGCTCCGGCAAATATCGCCGTAGCCGAATTAACCCGGGCTAAGAATATTTTTTCCGGGACCATTGCAAAACAGGAGGAAATGGAAAAAACCGGGGTAAACACATCCTGGGGAACATTTTTCCTGACCCCTTCTTCCCCTTTTACCCCGGGTAAAACCATCCATTTTTTTATTCGCCCCCACCATATCCAGGTTTTTGATCCGGAGGAAAAGCACCTGCCGGAGGAAAATATTTTAGAGGGCACCGTCACCAATATCATTTCCCATATCGACAGCCATACCCTTTACCTGAAGAAAACCTCCGGACCGGCAGACGATGTGGTTTTTGTAAAGGTCAATGATGACCTTTTTGATAAACTGAATCTGGCCAAAAACAGCCGGGTATGCTGTTATTTCCCTCCCGATTGCATTGGCGTCATTGGCTGACGTCCAAAAGCCCAAAGGGCTTTTCGGATCTGGGTGCCGGGGATAACAGAACCGCAAGAAAGGCTTGTCCCTGCTTGCGGTTCTGACTTGGTTCCTATCGGGCTTTTACATTGGTACGGGAAGGAATACTTTGATTAGCCCGCACCCCCAGGAAGTAATAGAGCACGGCGGAAAAAATCCCCCCCACAATCCAGGCAATGTCAGCCCCGCCCAGCGCTTTGGAAAACGGTCCCTGATACCAGGCGGTGTTGATGAAAGGGATTTCCACGACTACCGTGATAAAATATGTAAATAAAGTTCTCCAGTTATAGCGGCCGTATTCGCCGTCCGGATCGAAGATGGCGTCAATATTATAGTGGCCGTGTTTCAGAAAGTAAAAGTCGACCAGATTGATTGCCGTCCAGGGAATCATGAAAAACAGCAAAAGGGCCAGGAAGTTGGTATAGATCGTCAGGAAATTGCCGGATCCCCATATGGCAATGGCCGTACCGATGAGACAGATGGCCGTGACAAAGATAATACGGTTTTTTCTCGTCCCCTTTACTTTTGTAAAAGGCTCTACTGTGGTGATCAGGGACATGAAGGCACCGTAGAGATTCATGGAGTTGCCAAACATAATCCCTAAGATCATGGTAATAAAAACAATGGATTTCAAAGGCAATCCCCAGATTTCGCCGATCCCGGCGGGGGGATTGTCGATAAAACCGGGAATTTTAGCAGCTAAAATCGCGCCGATCACCATCATCCATACCGCTCCTGTCACCGTACCCCCATAAGTGGCCCAAAAGGTGGCCGATACTTTGGTCTTGCTGGGCAAATAGCGGGAATAATCCGCTACATAGGGGGCATAGGTGATTTGCCAGGTGGCATAAATACTTACCGCGAGGAGAAACATGCCCATATCGACCGGTCCCAGAGTCAAACTGCCCTCAGGAAGAGGGATTCTTAAAGCAAAATAGGTGACGATGGCGAAAACAATCACAAAAAGAATCGATACCCATTTTTCCACAAAATGAATCACGTCATAGCCGTAAATACAAACGATCAGGGTGACAATATTCGCTATAATAATGGCAGGAGTAATAGGTACATGGATAAACCCCAGCGTTTGCCCGGCAAGAAATGAATTACTGGCAAAATAGCCAAGATACATGATAATGACAAGAACGAGGGGGATCACCGCACCGATGACCCCAAACTGGGCCCGGCTTTGAATCATCTGAGGAATGCCTAATTGAGGTCCCTGAGCGGAATGGAAAGCCATAAACAGGGCGCCGAAGCAGTTTCCCAGGATGATGGCCAAAAGACTCCACGCTAAATTCAATCCCAGAGTAGAAGCCAGGGTTCCCATGGTGACGGCCAAAACAATCATATTCATGCCGAACCAGATCGTCACCAAACTGCTCACTTTCCCGTGCCGCTGGTCTTCCGTAATATACTCGATACTTTTCTGCTCAACTTCCATGTAATTCCCTTCTTTCTTTAGATTAATTGGGATCCCGCGATCCCTCTTGACACCAAAGGAACGAAAGAATTAGCCTTCCCCTTCCCGCAACACCTCCTTTCCCACTTTCACTACATCTTGACCTTCGGGTTAAAAGAGTCTTACCAATACAGTGCTAACTAATCATAATATCCGGCAGCAAAGAGCGAAAATAATGCCTTTTGAAGCAACCGTAAAATACCCCGCACTGGTAAAAGGTATGTTCCAAGAGATAAATGCCGGCAAATGGGAAAAAAGAAAGCCGGGGTTTTTTTAAAAAATAGTCCACCAGAGTAGCCATGAGGACGGCAAAAAGAAGAAAAGTACCGAAAACCGGAAAAATAGCCGTCAATAAAACCAGGACAATGAAGTAATAGCGGATCAAATAAAAACAACAATAATACCAGAAAGAAAAGGTGCTCCGGATGGTGGAAAGGATGATGCTGCGCGTATGAAAAGGAAGCAGATAAGCATCGACGGCTTTTTTCTTTTTCCTGAAATCCAGATAGAACAAAACCGGGATCAAACCCAGGGGTAAAACAGACCGGGACAAAAGGGCCCCGAAAACCAGGATCAGGGAAATCCCTTGATACAAGGGGCAGGGAAGAATCTTTTTCTTTTCCCCGTGCCGGCGATAGAGATCCGGCTCCGACGTGCCATAATCAAAGCGGCGTTTTAACATTTTCCGGAAAAGATTCCGGTGTTTATGAAATACCACGCCGGTGGGAACATACAACAGGTGATGGCCGGCATTCCTAAGCCTCCAGCAAAAATCCACGTCTTCCCCCACCTGCATCTGGGGCTGGAATCCCTGAATTTCTCGAAATACCTCCCGCCGCACCAAAAAATTGCACGTAGGCACATAAAACATGGATGCGGCATTGCTTTCAAAAAGCACCCGTTTGCCCATGTTCAGGGAAGAAAAAGCATCTTCATACCGGTCTACGGCACTGGATTGATAATAGCCGGCGACAAAACCGCCCATGGCCCCAATCCCGGGTAAACTAAAAAAACGGACCATCTCCTTCAGCCAAGAAGGGCTCACGGTACAATCGCTGTCCAGGAAAGCCAGAATCTCCCCGGAGGCGGCTTCCCCGCCCCGGTTCCGGCATGCTCCCGGCCCTTTACAAACATCATGAGAAACAAGCTTTACGCCGAATTCCCGGATCACTCCGGCCGTATCATCGGTAGAGGCATCATCCACCACGATGATTTCCAGCTTCTCTTTCGGATAGTCCAGGTTGCCCAGAGAGCTCAGGCAATCCCGGATATCCTCCGGCCGGTTTCTCACCGGGATAATAACCGTAACGGCGGGGAGGCCGGGATCCTGCTCCTGATCCCCATCCTGGCTGCTCAGCTCCAGAAATCCTTTGGCGACCAGGGTAAAGATCACTTCCACAATTTTTTTCTGCTCCGGCCAGGTTTTGGGGCCGGTGATCCCATCCAGGCTCGCTCCCGCGCTGATCATCTTGATGATTTCGTAAAGCTGCTGATTCAAGCGCAAGTAACGGATGGGCGTTTGGGATGTGATGAAATAGCGATCATCTTTTTCCATCAGAGTGATGCCGCGGGCTAATTTGAAAACAAAGGGAAACATCTCCCCACCCCCTTCCGTTAATCACACATTACAGATACAGGCCGGATCCGGGTAATCCAATGCTTTCTTCAGGAAGAAAGCAACCGCCGGACAGCCCCCGTGACAAAAATCAAAGCGGGCACAATTTTGGCAGGATTCTCCGCGCAGATTTCTGATCCTGTTAAATACGGTTGCCTCTAGCCAGATTTCCTGTAAAGATTGTTCCAGGATATGGCCCGAAAAAAACTCTGGCTCCTGGAGAAAGGCACAGGGATAAACACTGCCGTCCGGGGCCACGCTGCAGGTCATTTTTGCCGCCCCGCACATATTCAGGCCCAAATGCTTCCGGTCTGCCGCCGTAATGGAAAAAAAGGAATCACCGGTCAGCACGTCCTTGTGTTTGCTTAAAATATCGGCCAGTTCCCGGGTTTGTTCTTTGGTAAGATGGTACTCTTGCCAAACCTCCTTGGCACTGCCCGAGGGTCGGAACCGGGAGAGCCTGGTTTTCGCCCGGTAGAACTTTCCCAGTAAATACATCTCTTTGATCTCCCGGAAGTTCTTGGCCGTGACCACGGTATTGATGCTCAAATGGGGAAAATGATATTTGTTCAGGTTTTCGATCCCGGAAACAGCTGCGTCAAAGCTTCCTTTTCCTCTGATCCGGTCGTTTGTTTCCCGTGTCGCCCCATCCAAACTAACCTGAATATAAAGCAGGGCCATTTGAGACAGCCTTTGGGCCAAGGCCTCATCCACCATGGTCCCGTTGGTGCTGACACAGGTGACAATTCCTTTTTGGTGGGCATAGTCCAGAATATCAAGGATATCCTCCCGCAAAAAGGGCTCGCCGCCGCCCAGGTTTACCTGGAAAACCCTGATCCGGGCCAGGTCGTCCATAAAATGGCGGCACTGTTTTAAGGTCAGATCCGGCGCCCCCGCCGCCCTTTGATGAGCGGAAAGGCAGTGCACGCAGGATAGATTGCATTGATGGGTAATCTCCCAGGTGACATTGACGGGAGCTGAAAGCCGTTTTTCATGAAGATTTTGTCTCTGCACGGAGAAGCCCCCTTTTCACTAAGTGATGCAGAATACCTTGAATTTTTTGATTGGTCTCTCCATCCCTGTCCAGATAGTCTGAGTCCGGACTTTCTTTTTCCAGCGTCTCGACCCGGATCAAGCTGCCGCTTTTGATAAAAGTAAGGTTGGTATTCCGGGTATTGTAAAACAACAAGCCAAATGACTCTTGGCGCACCTTGATGTCAGGGGACAATTGATAATAAATTGCGCTCATATTTTGCCTCCGCCCCTCCTAGTTTTCCTGGCTTCGCTTTGTGATGAGATCCGCTGCTTCCAAAAACGCCACCATCGCCCGGGCCGCCTGCTCAGGAGATCCCTGGACCAACTCCGACTTCTTCCCGGACATTCCCCCGGATACCACACGGTTGATCCGCTCCGCCCCGGGCAAGGAGCAATCGGGGCTATCGATGCTCTGGGCCGGCGGCCTCAGGGGCCGGACCTGATAAATCATGTCCCGGGACACATGGGGGGGAATCATGCGGGCTACCGTTCCTAAAAGCAAGGGGGCGACAGGAATCTCAGCCTGCATCACCGCCAGAAGATCCGGCATCGCCCACCGCCGGGGCTGACTGAAAGATTCTGACAGGGCCAGCAGGGCAGGCAGCTCACAGCGCAGCACCTGTCTTTTTCCTTTTTCCAGCTTTCTTTTCACGGTCATTGTCTGTAATTTTTCTTCCCTATGTAAAGCCACGACACCTGTGATAAAAGGCAGGTGCAAATATTCCGCCAGCCAGGCCGGGACTTCCGAAGCGTGAAAATTTCCTCCGCCGTCCCCGCACAGGACTAAATCACAGGGCATTTTTTTAATAAAATAGGCCAAAGCAAAGGCGACAAAATGAGGGGCGCATACATTTTCCCAGTCATCTTCCCAAATGCGCAAGACCTGATCGGCCCCCATAGCCCATGCTTCTCTTAAACTTCTCTCGGTCCGGGCCGGACCCAGGCTAAGCACGGAAACCCGGCCTCCCAGCTGCTCTTTCAGGGCCAAAGCCGCTTCCAGGGCAGAAAGATCGGCTGGATGCGTCACATAAACGGAACGCTTTTCCTCAACCCGCCCTGTGCCAGGATCGATTTCTACCGAACCAGGGTCGGCTACTTGTTTTAAACACACCACGATGTCCATCCCAACCACTCCTTGCCTTTTCTAAGCCTCCCGGAAGCTTACCCCGCAGCCCCCTTTGGGATAATGCCAGGTAATACTTTTCCCGGGACAGATCACATAACAAGTGCCGCATTCCAGACATCCCTCATGGCTGTATAAAACCTCCGACTCGGCCAGAGTAAACATCCCGGCCGGACAGGCAAACAAGCAGGGTTTGCTTGCACAGGCGGCACACTTTTCCTGGTCGATGGTAATATGGCTTTGCCGGTCCAGGCGGAAGCGGAGCAAATTGATTTTATCCTGCACATTGATCATGCTAAGGTCCTCCCGATTTGGATGACGTCCTTGACCATTTTTCCCACCGATAATCCGGATTTCTTCAATTCGGCTAATCCTAAGCCGGCCAGCTTCGGTACCGGTCCCCGGTCCACCCGGTATAAGGACTCCATAAAACTGCACACAAATTCCGGATATACATTCTGAATATGGGGGTTGCTGACAAACTCCGGCGTATGCCTGAATTTCTTAAAAGTAGGCAAGACCTGATTATCGGTTAAATATTTTTCGTAAAGAGCCATGCTGGGGCTGGAAAAATCCCCTTTTTTCGCTGCCGCCGTCACCGCATCGGCGGCAGCCGCCCCGGACAACATGGCAAAATTGATGCCCAGCAAAAGATAGCCCGTGACCAGGACAAAACCGGCCGCATCCCCCGTCACCAGCAGGCCTGGGGCGTACAGCCTGGGAAACATCTTCCAGCCCCCTTCCGGAATCATATGGGCGGCATACTCTTTTGTTCTTCCCCCCCGGATCAGAGGCCGGATGGTAGGATGATTCTTGAAAAGCTCTAAAAGCGCATAAGGTTGGACCCGGTATTGCATGAGGGTGGAAATTTGGCCCACCACCCCGAGGGAAACGCTGTCCCGGTTGGTATATAAAAAACCGCCCCCGTTCACTTTTCCCGTAATGGCACCCACCGTTTCCATGGCGGTCCCTTCATTTCCGTTTAATTGGAAGCGGTCTTCGATGATCTCAGGGGAGAGCTGAATCACTTCTTTTACGCCCACCGACATCTCATGGGCGTGAAATTCCCTTTGCAAACCTGCTTCTTTGGCTAAAAAGGAATTCACCCCGTCAGCCGCGATCACCGCATCGGCAAAGAGATCCCCTTGTTCCCGGTCGGTATGCACGCCCACGATCTGTCCCTTTTCTTTGATTAAACCCGTGGCGACAGTTCCGCAAATTAAGCATGCCCCGGCTTCTTCCGCCCGTTCCGCCAGCCAGCGGTCAAACTTGGGCCTTAAAATGGAGAAACCGTTAAACGGGAAGGCGGCAGCCCTCTCGTTTTTAAAGTCAATCAACAAGGAAGAAGTGTCCGTCAAAAATCCTAATATTTTACGGGAAATACATCTTTCCAGAGGGGCAGTCTGGGAAAAACCCGGAATTAAATTTTCCATAAAGTCCATGCCATAGAGGGCGGCACCCGAAACATTTTTTGCCCCCGGATATTCACCCCGCTCCAGAAGGGCCACTTTCAGGCCGGCCCGGGCTAATTTCAGAGCGGCGGTGGAGCCGGCGGGGCCTGCCCCCACTACAATGGCGTCAAATTGCTTTTTCTCTTTCATGTTCAACCAGCCCCTCTTCCCTTTTGGGCAGATACTCCCCTAATTGTTTTACGAAAGCGGGCAATATTTCCCGCACGTCCCCGATCACAGCCAGGTCTGCAGCCTGGATGATCTCCGCCCGGGGATTTTTATTCACGGCGATTACCTTTTGACAATCCTTGATCCCCATCCTGTGCTGCACCGCTCCCTCAATACCCCAGGCCAGGTACACCCGGGCCCGGAGCACTTTTCCGGTGGCCCCGATCATGCGCTCCGGCGGGATCCATCCTTTATCCTGGGCCACCCGGGATCCCCCGAGAGACCCGCCCATCAGGTCTGCCGCTTGTTGGAGCAAGGCAAAGGTTTCTTGGTCACCCATGCCGTTGCCCCCGGCCAGCACCAGATCCGCCTCCGCCAAATCAATTTCCCCCGGGTCGGAAACATAGGTATCCACATGGTGCACGCGTAAAGGGGAAGGACACACCCGGTCAATGGATACGATCCTGGGACTTGCCGCCGCCGGCTTCTCAATGCCCTGGATGTCCGGAGGAATCCCTAAAATCACGGCTTGGGGATTTTTCAGCGTTACCAATTCCTGACCGAAACCGTCAAACCGGAACCGGGTCACGGCCGCTTCCCCGGCCCCGCGCCAGGAAATATCCCCGCATCCGGCAATAAATACCGTCCTCAACCGGGCGGCCAAACGGGTGCCCAGATCACGCCCGTTCGCCGTCATCCCGCACAAGACAAACTCCGGCTGCTGTTTCCGGATCAAACTCTCCACGGTGGCCAGATACAGCTCCCCGTTATAATGATTAAAATCCGCATGCGCGCCCAGATAAACCACCTCCGCCCCGTAAGAAGCCAAGGCGTCTGTCAAGTGGTCATATCCTGCGCCTAAAACAAGGGATGTTAAAGAAGCGCCTGTTTCCCGGGCAAATCTTCTTCCCACACCCAACATTTCTTTGGTTAAACCCGTAATATCTTTCCGGTCATATTCGGCAACCACCAAAATCTCTCTCATCTTTGCCCTCCTTAGCAGCCCCTTATAAAGCGCTCCCGGTTTTAAACCCCTCGGAAACGGCGGCATCTAAGCGCCGGGGAGCTACACAGTCCCCAATGCGATAGAGCTCCCGGACCTTCCCTTTGAGAGAAAAATAGAAGGCATCATTGGCCCGGTGGGGTACGGCAAGAACGACATGATCGATATGCTCCCACAGCAACTGCTGGCCGGAATAATTATGAATCCCTTTCACGGTATCACCGTCCACGCCGAGGAAGGATACGTTGGGGGTGAGGACAATCTGCTTTTTCCGGGCTCTCTGATACCACAGGTCTAAATCCAGGGTGCGCCCCAGCCCTTGCCCCACATAGAGGGAGGAGGATAAAATTTCCACCTTTTTCCCCTGGTCCGCCAACATTTCCGCCACGCCGGTAGCCTGATAAAAGCCCAATTGGTCTACAATTAAAACCTTTTCTCCTAAAGGCACATCCTGAGTGAGAAGCTGCAAAACGGTAAGAACATTCTTTTGATCACAGCCCGGCACCGGAAGGGCCTGAGGCAGTGAGCCTGTAGCCACGATTACGGCATCAGGGCTTTTCTCCGCCACTTCTTCTGACCTGATTTCATGCCCCAAATACACCTGGACAGGAACCGTCTTCAGCTCATTGAGCAAATTGCGGATATGATCGCCAAATTCCGACCGGTAGGGCAGCCGGCTGGCGAATCTTACCTGTCCCCCCAGCTCATGGTCCTTTTCAAAAAGGCTGACCCGGTGCCCCCGTTGGGCAGCAGCGAGAGCGGCCTGCATTCCGGCCGGTCCGCCGCCGATGACATAAACCTGTTTGGTCCTGGGAGCCGGTTTCACCATCCCCTGGCCCCAGATTTTCTCTTTGCCCACCGCCGGGTTTTGCACACAGCCGATGGTTTGGTTCAGGCCCACCCGGCCGATGCAATCCTGGTTGCAGGATAAGCAGCCCCGGATCAATTCTTCCTGCCCATTGAAGGATTTCCGGGCAAAATAGGCGTCCGAGATTTGGGCCCGGACCATGCCCACCAGATCGGCATGCCCTTGCCGGAGCACCTGTTCCCCTTGATGAGGGTCTTTGATCCGGCCCACGGTAATCACAGGCAGCTTCACCGCCTGCTTAATGGCGGAGGACATGTAAACCGCATAGGCGGGAGGCAGGCACATGGGCCCTTCTACCAAATAAAGGGCATGGGTCGCAATCCCCACACTGGTATTCAAATAATTAAAGAGATCCATTCCCTCGATGCTGCGGGCAATGTCTACCACGTCGTTTAAGGTCAGTCCCTGATCCACAAATTCTTCTCCGGACAGCCGGATGCCTAAACAGAAATCCGGTCCCACCGCCTCCCGCACCGCCTGCCCCACTTCCCGGAGCAAACGGATGCGGCCCTCGGCACTCCCGCCATAGCCGTCCCGGCGCCGATTGGTATAAGGAGACAAAAACTGGCGCAGCAGGGAGGAATGAGAGCCCTGGAACTCTACCCCGTCAAAGCCGCCTTCTTGGGCCAGAAGGGCGGACTTGGCATAAAACCGGATCAGCTCGTCGATCTCCACCTGATCTATTTCTTTGGGAACTTCGCAAAACAAGGGATCGGCCACCGGGGAGGCGCCCCACACAGCAAGCTGGTTATACAAGCCCGTGCCCTGGTTGCCGTTATGATTCAGCTGGGCAAAGATCCTGGCCCCGTATTGATGCACCATGCCGGTGATCATGCGGTACCCCGGCAATGCTTCTGCCGAAAAGGCATCGACCAGCTTCTCATAGGCATGATCGGAAGGATGTACCGACAATTCTTCCGTAATGATTAGACCGGCTCCCCCTTTCGCCCGTTCCCCGTAATAATAGGCATGCCGCTCCCCGGGCAGATTCCGCTCCGCAAAATTCGTCAGGTGTGCGGAAAAAACAACCCGGTTCCTTAACTGGATATTGCCGATCTTGATGGGACTTGACAAATAAGGAAATTGTTTTGACATCTTACACCCCTCAGATTCTGCTCCCGGCTTCAAAGCCTTCTCTCACTGCCGCACCGTAATTTCTCGGGGCCACACAATCGCCTGCCGTCCAGACTTCGATCCCTCTCCCGAGCAGGCCTTGATATAAGTCATTTTGGGGAACATTGGGGGCAGCCAGAATCATCCCGTCGATGCCGCCGATGCTCCATTTTTCCAGGGAAAATTTATCCCGCACCTCCATGCTATTTCCCCTAATACGGGTTACTTCCGTCTGGGGGATAAATTTGATCCCATAACGGCAGGCCTCCTGATACAACCTAACAAACTCCCCTTTGGCCGCCAGTTGCGCCCCCACAAAAAAGTCGGACGTGACGATGTGCACGGATTCCGCCTGATCCGCCAGGGCGACGGCCGTGCCGAGGGCGGGCCAGGACCCCTCCAGGTCAACTACCATCAGGTTTCCCCTAATTTTACTGCTGTCTTCTAAAACTTCCTCCGGGCGGAATATGCGCGCATCCGCATCGACGTCTAAAGAAACCGGGGCCGGTTTGCTCCCGGTGGCCAAAACGATGGCATCAGGCGCTTCTTCCTCCAGTGTATCCAGGGAAAATGCCCGGTCCATCCGAAATTCCACCCCATGGTCCCGGGCGGTCCGGAAGAGGTAATCAATGGCCCGGGGAAAACCCCCGTTGCCGGGAATTCTTGCCGCCCATCTCAGCCTTCCCCCGGGAATAGGCTCCTTTTCAAACAAAACCACTTGATGCCCCCGGGCCGCAGCGCTCGCCGCCGCCTCCAGACCCGCCGGACCTGCCCCGATCACAAATACTTTTTTGCGCCATAAGGGGGGAGAGATTTTCTTCCGGCTGGGGTCACTTTCTCTGCCTGCCCGAGGATTCATGGCGCAGGACAGGGGGGGATTGGTGATCAAATGGGTATAACAACCCTGGTTGCACAAAATACAGGGCCGGATTTTCTGCTGAAGTCCTTCACGGTATTTAAGGGGTAACTGAGGATCGGCAATTAAAGGCCGGGTCATGTCCACCATGTCTATGCCATCCCGTACCACCTGCTCTGCCAAATCCCCGCCGGCAATGCTTCCGGTGGCGCAGACAGGAACATTTACTTCCTTTTTGATCACCTGAGCGGGACCAACTGCATAATTCTCAGGAACCCGCATGGATGCCATGGTCATGTGAACCGTAAAAATGCTTCCTACTTCCACGGCAATATAATCCAGGGCAGCATGCTCACATAAGTAACGGGCGATTGCTCCGCTTTGTTCCGGCGTCAATCCCCCCCAGGGGGCATATTCATCGCCGCATAATCTCAGTCCTAAAATGATCTCGCCGCCGATCTGTCGGCGTACCCTTTTTAAAGTTTCCAGGCAAAGCCTGGCCCGGTTTTCCGGAGCACCGCCGTAGGAATCGGTCCGGAAATTGGTCAGGGGGGACAAAAACTGCCTCAGCAAAGAAAACTGACCGGCATTGATCTCGATCCCGTCCAAACCGGCACCAATAATTTTTTCCGACCCGGCAGCAAAACCGGCGACCAGGGCTTCCATATCTTCTTCTTCCATCACCTTGGGTACTTCTCCCGAATTGACCTCCGGGACAGGGGAAGGCGCCCATGATTCCCGCCCGGAGAAGCCGCTCACCGCCTGACCCCCGTAATGATTCAGCTGGGCCACCAAAAGACAGTCATAGGGCCGCACCGCCCGGGCTACTTTTTCATACCCTTCCGGCGCACCTTTCTCGCAAATATTCAGCGCCCTTTCATAAGGGTAATCAGAAGGAAGTACGCTACACCCCTCGACAATGATCAAACCTGCTCCGCCCCGGGCCCTTTCCCCGTAATACAGGGCATGCCAGTCGCTTAAAACATGTTTTTCCGCCCGGTTCGTCCGGTGCGGGCCAAAAACAAGGCGATTCTTCAATTGACGCTTTCCCAATGAAAGGGACCGGAACAAACCTGATTCCTCACCCATGGCCGGTCACTTCCCCCCTTTCCCTATTTATTGCTGCAAAGCCTCTCTTAAGCCCCGGGTACCTGCTTAATACACGCCGCAAATTCCATCGATGGCCAATTCTTCCACTTCCACCTCTTCCAGGATTTCCGGACTTTCCTGATTCTGGCATTTCTGATTTTCCTGTTCCGGCATGTTCAACCCTCCTTTAGGCAAAATAGGTATGCTGTTTACCGGCGGCCTTTAGTACCGAATAATCCCGCAAATGTTCTTCCCGGCAAACATGTCTGCATATCCTTCATTGATCTGGTCCAGGGTATATTCTTTGGTAATCAATTCATCAAACTTGATCTGACCCGCCTTGTACATTTCGATCATTTGCGGGACCAGTTCAAAGGGACTTCTTCCCCCATAACAGGTTCCGGAAATCCGTTGTTGGTACAAGGTCATTTTCCAGGTATTTAATTCTACATGGGTTTGAGTGATGGGCGCTACGCCCACGAAAACGGCATGGCCCCCCTTATGAATGGCTTTGACGCATTGGGCCTGCACTTCTCCTAAGCCAATGCAGTCAAAGGAATAATCCACCCCGATCCCGGTGATTTTATAAACCTCTTCCACCACATCCTGCTTGGACGCATCAATATAATGGGTGGCGCCGAATTCCCGGGCCCATTTCTCTTTGTCGTGAATATCCGCGGCAATAATCACATTGGCATTTACCGACTTCAGGCCTTGAATCACGTTCATGCCCACACCGCCTAAGCCAACCACCAGGGCGGTACATCCATGGTGAGCCTGGGCAGTATGAACCACCGCTCCCCACCCGGTGGGTATCCGGCAGCCCACAACAGGAATCTTGTCCAGGGGGAGAGAGGGATCGACTTTAATGCAGCACTTTTCATTGGTGACAATATAATCGCTGAAGGTACCTAAAAAGGAAAGCTGCCAGCAGTCCCGGCCGTCTTTCATATGTACCCGGAAGCTGCCGTCATCCCGGGCCCCGTCCATTAAGTGCTCTCCCCGGTCGCAAAGCTGTCCTTGCCCCTTGACACACCAGGGGCAGACGCCGCAGGAAGCCATCCAGGACATCACAATATGATCGCCCGGCTGGACCTTCGTTACATTCTTGCCCACAGCTTCCACAATACCGACCCCTTCATGACCGGCCAAAATGGGAAATTGGACGTCATAATCCCCGTTGATACAGTGCCAGTCTGAATGGCACAATCCGCTCACAACTACCTTCACAGCTACTTCATCGTCTCTGGGATCATCCCACACCACTTCTTCAATTTCAAAGGGCTGATTCAATCCTTTCAGAATAGCGGCTCTTGAAGTACGCATATTTGCCACCTCTCCTCTTATTTTTGTATTTTAAGTGCATGACACTTTTTCGTACAGTATTTTTGCGCCTCTGCCGTCACCGTTCACTGGTTCCCGGCAGGTCTTTTCTCCCAAGGGCTCTTTTTTCATCGTCTTCTTACCCAGTTCAACAAAGAGCAGCTTGCCCATATTCCTCAGAACCGCTCAATCCCTCTAGAGAAAAAGTAAAGTGTGACTGTACAATTTAATTCTATTATTCTATGTTCAGTCTAATTTTCCTTCACACAATTAAAAATATTTCTGCAATTAATTATTTATGTCTGATATTCCTTATTTTGGCTGTCCTTGGACAGGCCCTGGGCCATCATCACCAGGGTATTTGCCAATTTGATCAGTTCTTCCAGGGCCGGATTCGCATCTGTGAGCACCTGGGCCTGATGGTTGGCAACGGCTGACACTTCCTTGACCGCGGCATCAATTTGCTCCACCGCGTTTTTAATGCTGTCCAGGGTACTTTTAATGTTTTTTGTGGACTCTCCGCTGGTGTGGGCCAGCTTCCGCACTTCGTCGGCCACCACGGCAAAGCCCCGGCCATGTTCCCCCACCCGGGCGGCCTCAATGGCTGCGTTCAAGCCGATTAAATTGGTTTGTCCGGCAATTTTGCGGATCACTTCGATAATTTGGTCCGTTTCTCCCACCTGGGCATGGGTATGCTGAGAGATGCCGCCCAATTCCTGGCCCGTGGCCGACAATTCTTCCGCTTCCGCCGCAATCTGCTGAAAGGTATGATCAAAAGTTTGAATATGCTGCTCCAAGGATTGGGCAATGGCCAGAAGCTGTTCTCTCTTTTCCGTCAACTGATAAAGCTCGATCCCCCCCACCACTTTGTCCTGTTCATAAATGGGGACGGCCACGCAAATATAATTGACTCCCCACACCTCTTTGGGCACCTCTTCCACAATGCGTCTTTTTTGCCGCATGGCATGATAAATGGGCAGATTATCCTCCAATGGGTCTCCTACATAGGTGGGCCGATCAAAGCTAAATACCTGCAGATTCAGATCGTCCCAAATCACCTTTTCCGTGTCACAAATCGACAATCCCATTTCCTCCACGCTAAATTGCCTGATGTAAGGTGCAATCGCCAGTAAATGCTGAAGCATGTGACATGTTTCATGATCCTTTTCCACCGTTGCTCCCCCCTATCCCTCTTAAAAATCAGATTCGGTTTTTAGTCCAGCGTGACTGTACAATTTTTACTCTTATTATTCTGTGTGCATTTTAAATTTCCTTCTCTGCTTAACAATATTTGCCTAACTGAGAGATATCTGTCAAAAAAAATTAGACTCTCTAAATGAGAGTCTAATGAAAGATCCGTTTCTTTTTTGATGCGAACCCTATTTTTGAAGCAAGTTCTTAACTTGGTAAGTGCTTTTCTTATCAAGTTTTAGAACTGCAAATGCATGACTAACTTGGCGTTGACTCCCGGCGGGAGACCTACGCCAAGTTAGTCAGGTTAAAATAAACTGGAGGTGGCGGCAATTAAAAAATAAGCGGTTTTATCCGTAAAGTTCTTGAAAATATGTTTTTTGCTGCTGTCAAAACAGCCGCTGTCCCCTTCGTTCAAGACATATTTTTTATCTTCCAGGAAAAGATTCAGCTCACCGCTCAGGACCAAAAAATACTCTTTCCCTTCATGCTTAAAAGTATCCACTTTTTCCCGGTCCGCATGGGGCGGCACTTCTATGACCAGAAACTCCATATTGTCCCGCAAACTTGGCGTAAGCAGATAATAGATCATGGAAGAATTAGGAATGATAATCTTTTTCCTGTTTTCCTTTCTTACCACAACCTCTTCCTCTTCTACCTGGGTATTTTCTATTTTAAATACTTCGGTAATCGGTACTTTTAAAGCAATGGAAATTTTCTCCAGGGTGGGCAGTGAGGGAAGCACCTCTCCCCGTTCCACCTGGCTGATTAAGCTTTTCGACACGCCCACCATATTTGCCAATTCCGTAATGGTAATGTGCTGGGACTGTCTAATTTCTCTAATTCTACTACCCGTAGTATTAATCAATCGGAATGTCTCCCCTTTAACAAGAACTCATGGCACACAAAATCAAATCATGGGGCCGGTGGAAAATCTCTTTTTTCCCTCCCGGAACCCTTCCCCATGAAACCATTTTCACCCCATTTTCCACTTAAGTCATACCACCTCTTCCAGTATACAGTATTTTTAAACTAATGTCATCAAAATTCCCTTACCGCCACCTCCTTCTTTCATCTTCTTGCCGCAAAATAAAAGACCACAGGAAGACATCTATCCTGTGGTAATTGTTTTGCGACACCTTGCTCCATGCAAAGAGATCTGCTTATTCCTTGATGCCGTTGGTTTTCAGGAATTGCTCAAAAACATTTACCCCACCCAACCCGGCTTTATGTTTTTCTTTATCGCCGAACAAATGATACAGGATCATGGGAACCACCAGCATGGGAATGCCGATGTAGGAAGAAATGCGCAGATCCGGATTGATAAAGGTATAGAGCATGATCACCGCCATAATCAGGATAGCAAAGCAGGTCACATAGGGGAAATAGGGCATGGTGAATTTTAGGGTCTTCTTCGCATCCACGCCCATTTTCTCCAGACGGCGGCGAAAATTGTACTGACACCAGCAAATGCAAATCCAGGATAATAAGCCGGTAAAGCCGGACAGGGAAAGCAGGATGGTATAAATCTGGCCGCTGGTGTCCAGGGTATAAGCAAATAAAGCAATCCAGGCCGGTATCATGCAAACAATGACGGCAGCATAGGGTACGCCCCGGCGATTGGTTTTTGCCATCCATCTCGGCGCCATGCCGGTTTGCGCCATGCCCACCACGGCCCGGGACGACCCGTAAATCCCGCTGTTGGCGCAAGAAACGGCGGCCGTTAAAACCACCAAAGACATCACCACGCCAGCCCAGTTAAAACCGTAGGCATTCAAGGCCGCCGCAAAAACGCTTTCTTCCAGTCCCGCCTGTTTCCAGGGAAAGATGACGGTGAGCAAAAGGGTAGGAATACTGAACATGGCGACGATGCGGAAAGTAACATTGCGCACCGCCACCGGAATCGCTTTTTCCGGCTGCTCGCTTTCCCCGGCCGCAATCCCAATCAGTTCGGACCCTAAATAATTGTTGATGATCAAGGACATACTCAGTAAGACAATGACAAATCCGCCCGGGAAGAAGCCCCCGCTGCCTAAAAGAATTGAGGTGCCTAAGACATGACCCTGTTGGTTGCCGATCAGCCCGAAAAAGATGAGCACCGCCAGCACGGTGAAGATGACAATGGCGCATACTTTGATTAAGGCCAGCCAGAATTCCAGTTCTCCAAAGGTTCCTACATACAACATGTTGACGATGGTCAAAATAATGCCGAAAATAATGGACCAATAGAGAGGGTCAACAGCAGGAAAAAAGTTGTTCATGATGATCCCGGTAGCAATAAACTCAGCCGGGATGTAGACAACCCAGTTGGTATAATAGGACCACCCCACTCCCGCCGCCCAGGTGGGAGAAATCAAATCGTTGGCGTAGTTCACAAAAGAACCGCATACCGGCATCGCCACCGCCAATTCCCCCAAACAATAGGTGACCATAAAAACGATCATGCCGCCAAAAAGAAACGCCAGACACGCCGCCGGGCCCATGGTATCAATCAGGTAACCGTTGCCCAGGAAATAACAGCTGCCGATAATCCCGCCCATGGCAATCAACTGGATATGACGATTTTTTAATCCCCGTTGCAATGCGACTTGCTCCTGGCAAGCCAGGTTTACCCCTTCTTGGTTTCCTATGCGTTCCAAATCCATGCAGCAAATCCCCCTTTATCCTCTTTATACTCTATACTCTCTTTTTGGGAATTGATTTTTTACTGACAAAATCACGCTGCTTATTCATGTACCGTCTGATGCACCATAAATTGCCTGCTCTATTTTAAACCATGGTATCCAAATAATCCAAGGCATAATCCAAGGCGTCAATGGCTTTGTCCATATCTGCCTGAGAAACGGTGAGAGAGGCGCCGATTCTTAAGGTATTGGGGACAAACCCGCCCAGCAGAACTCCCTTTTCCAAACACTTGCCTAAAACAATGCCCGTGGGATTTTTGCTCTGGTCCCCGGCAAAAGCGGTGTACCTGTCCGCGGCAACAAAGGGTTCTCTCGTCTCTTTGTTTTTCACCAGTTCCACCTGCCAAAACATCCCTGCCCCGGCCACCAAACCGACGGTCTTATGCTTCTGCTCCAGTTCCTGCAATTTGGCCCCAAAATACGCGCCTGCTTTTTCGGCCACTTGGGGAATGTTGTGTTCAATCATATACTCCAGGTTGCCCTGAGCCGCAGCCAAGGCAATGGGATGGCCGGCAAAAGTACTGACATGATTCCAGCGCATCCCATCCATGAATTGGGCAATTTCCTTGTTCACTAAAACCGCCCCGCAGGGAACCTGAGAACTGGTAATCCCTTTTGCCATGGTCATGACATCCGGTTTTAAATTTTTGCCGTACTTTTGGTGACCAAACCAGGCGCCCAAGCGGCCAAAGCCCATCAGCACTTCGTCAACAATCCAAAGAATGCCCAGTCTCCGGGTCATCTCAGAAATTTGGGGCAGGTATTCTTCCGGGGGAACAATGGTGCCCGCCCCATAGGCCGGCTCCGTAATAATGGCCGCAACCTGGTCCACCCCATGGTTCAAAATCAGCCGTTCCGTGTTGAGCACGCAGGGAAGCTGGGTGCCGCAGGATTTGCACGCCGGATAGGTATGTCCCAAGGAGCACCGGTAGCAAAAAGGCGTGGGGCAAACAAAAGAATTAAAGAATCCCTGTCCCGGAACATTGCGCACAGTTTGATCACTGCCTCCGCCGGACAAATGGGAGCGTCCGGGATAGACCCGGTTTAAGGAGACGGCGCCGCCGGTCACCCCATGGTAAGCATGCTCTCTGGTCGCAATCAGCGACTTTCCCGTGAAGAGCCGGGCAATGATGCAGGCAACTTCCACCGACTCCCCGCCGGAATTGGTGTAGCGGATCTTTCCCGGCCAATCCTGGCTGCCCAGAATATCCTCAATAATTAACTTCGCCACTCTTGCCTTGTAATCCGTGGTATAAATATCCCACACAAAGCCATACCGGTCTAGAGCCTCTTTAATGTACTCCACAATTCTCGGATTCTTCTGGCCCACGTTGACGCAATAGAGCTGATTAAAAAAATCCAGCAGCCGTGTGCCGTCAGGCATAATCAGATAATCCCCTTCCGTTCTTTCCACCGGCGTCCAATGATATTCTTCCTTGGTGTAAAAGCACTTCATTACATATTTGGTATTCCACTCTTCAATTTTTCCCCAGTCTATGGTGTGTTCCATGTCTTTCCCCTCCCGCTCCTTAAAGTAATTACACCTTACAAAAGACTCCGCTCCGGAAACACCTCCCTCGTCCTGCTTCCCCCTTGGTATTTAAGATTCTATTACATTCCCGGTTTATTATATTGGGAAATTCCATTATATATGTTCTAAGTTCATTATTATTTTCCTGCTTGTTTTTAAAATTTTTCCATATATAATGGAATTATTTTAGTTATATAGAACCTCCTGGTCTTACCTTCCTAAAATTAAAAAGGGCCCCTTGGGGTGGAGTCCCTGTTTGCTGCCTCATTTAATTTTTTTATTTTACTGCCTAAACATATTTTTCCCCACTTCAACCCATAATATGGTATAATTTCAAAATAACATTTAGCCTTTTGCATCTTTAAATTTGAACCAGGGAGGTTTACACAATGGATGTGATCGAAGCTTTAAAATCACGCCATAGCACCAGGGCTTATCAGCCTAAGGCAGTAGACAAAGAAACCATTCTGAAAATAATGGAAGGGGCAAACAGCACGCCGTCATGGGCGAATACCCAACCATGGGAAGTGTTTGTGGCGGTGGGAAAGACACTGGACAGTATCCGCAGCCGTTACCGGGAACATTTCACAAACCAGGTTCCCCTCAATCCCGACATTCCCAGACCTCAACAATGGCCTGAGGCCCATCAGGAACGCACCCGGGAAATGGGCGCGGCTCACCTGAAACTCCTGGGCATTGACCGGGATGATCAAGAAGCCAGGGCAATTATGGTGGAAAGAAACCTGAACTTTTTCGGGGCGCCGGCAGTGATCTTTCTCTGCCTGGACAAGGACTTGTCCCAGTGGTCCCTCTATGATCTGGGTTCTTTCTCCCAGAGCATCATGCTAGCGGCTCAGCATTACGGGTTGAATACCATCCCCGCTATTATGCTGGTAGCCTATCCGGATGTGATCCGTACAGAGCTTAAAATCCCGGCCCACTTGAATATTGCCATGGGTATCGCTCTAGGCTACGGGGACTCGGATCACATTGAGAGTAAATTCATCACCACCCGGAGACCCGTTGCTGAATTCGTCAGGATTTCAGGCATTGAATAACGAAAACAGGATGAGTAAGAGCCAAGAGGTCTTCCTTTTGGCTCTTTTCTAACAAAACGCCGCTTCTCAGCCTGTTGGCTTAAAGCGGCCTTTACCTCTGGAGGATGTAACCATGTTTCATGTTCAAACAAGAAAACTTTTGATATCAGGAATTATGGCAGGTCCGGTATTTACACTTTCCTGGCTAATAGCCGGCGCTACGCGTGCAGGATATAATCCGCTGCGCCACCCTATCAGCTCTTTATCAATCGGCCATCTCGGCTGGACGCAGATTACGACCTTTCTTGTTGTCGGTATATTACTTTTCGGTTTTGCTATTGCGCTCATGCGCATCACAAAATCTCAAGGCGTTTCGGTTTGGGGGCCACGTATTATAGCACTTTGTGCAATTGGGCTGATCGGGGCTGGTTTTTTCACAACCGATCCCTTGAGCGGTTATCCGTCAGGCTTGCACACACTCCGCGAAAACAGGAGCCTGTCCGGGGTATTGCATGATCTCTTTTCCGCATTTCTTTTCATCGGATATCCGTTTGCCGCTTACAAATTCGCCCGAATCTTCATCAAGAAAAAAGAGACTGGTTGGGCAATTTATACGATAGTTTCAGGGCTCGCTTTCATCTGTTTTTTTATCATAACAAGCATCGGGTTTGCACAAGTAGCGGGCTTTGTTGAGTACGGCGGCCTGTTTCAGCGTATCACGATCACCATCTTATGGTGCTGGATGACGTTAGTTGCCATACATTTTTTGCGTGTCTATGACAATATTGTCCCGAGGGAATAGGGAAGTGCGACAGGGGAGAACCATCCTCTGTCGCACTA
Source organism: Candidatus Formimonas warabiya (assembly GCF_002777255.1). GTDB lineage: Bacteria > Bacillota > Dehalobacteriia > Dehalobacteriales > Dehalobacteriaceae > Formimonas > Formimonas warabiya. The sequence continues at coordinate 1,978,674 of NZ_CP017634.1, forward strand.
TTTTTTAACTCCTGATATCCCCTATAATACAGAAACCTCGCAAGTCGCTGTAAAGCTTCCATCAACGGTCGTAACAGTTATTATGGTTTCACCTGCACCCACTCCAGTCACTGTCCCATCCGAATCAACTGTGGCAATTTCTTCGTCACTGCTTGTCCAAATCACAGCTTTATTTGCAGCATTTTCTGGAGATATTGTTGCCATTAAAGTTTCAGTACTTCCCGTATTAATACTGATACTGCTCTTATTTAAACTTACTCCCGTCACTGCTATAGGCTGCGCTTCTGTCACTGTTACCTCGCAATCTTCCGTAAAGCTTCCATCAACAGTCGTAACAGTTATTATAGCTTCACCCGCACCCACTCCAGTCACTGTCCCATCCGAATCAACTGTGGCAATTCCTTCGTCACTGCTTGTCCAGGTCACAGCTTTATTAGCAGCATTTTCAGGAGATATTGTTGCCACTAAAGTTTCAGTACTTCCAGTTTCAATACTGATACTGCTCTTATTCAAACTTACTCCCGTTACTGCTATAGGCTGTGCTTCTGTCACTGTCACCTCACAATCTGCCGTAAAGCTTCCATCAACAGTCGTAACAGTTATTATGGTTTCACCAGCACCCACTCCAATCACTGTCCCATCCGAATCAACTGTGGCAATTCCTTCGTCACTGCTTGTCCAGGTCACAGCTTTATTAGCAGCATTTTCAGGAGATATTGTTGCCACTAAAGTTTCAGTACTTCCAGTTTCAATACTGATACTGCTCTTATTCAAACTTACTCCCGTTACTGCTATAGGCTGCGCTTCTGTCACTGTCACCTCACAATCTGCCGTAAAGCTTCCATCAACAGTTGTAACAGTTATTATAGCTTCACCAGCACCCACTCCAGTTACTGTCCCACTGGAATCAACTTCAGCAACTTCTTCGTCACCGCTTGTCCAGGTTACAGATTTATTGGTGGCATTTTCTGGGGTAACAATTGCCACCAGTGTTTCAATGCCATTTACAGGGATAGTAGTGGTTGTCTTATTTAAGCTGACTCCCGATACAGCGGCACCGGCTTCTGTAGTAAAACTGAAAACCAAATTATTCTCTAGGGTGTTTCCCATACTATCTTGTATGGCTCCTACCGGGATAATGACGGTATAAGATGTATTTGCAACTAAACTTTGGGTCGGTGTCAGGCTCAATTTGCTTCCATTTATATCATATGTATATTCTGTGGCTGTTTCACCCTGCCTGATGGTGATGTCACTTATATTACTTCCTGACTGAATTTCCTTAGCAAAAGTTACTTCAATTACTTTCCCAACCGACACATTAGAGGCCTGATCCACTGGGTCGATAGAGACAATATTCAATAGCTCAACCCCGTTACTGGCAATACTCACCAGGTTGCCTGAATCATTATAAGTGTAGGTAAGAACTTTTCCATTAGAAAAAGTGACCGTGGAAATACGGTTGGCGTCATCATAGGTATATACAGCCGCATTAACCGGTATAGTAAGAAAAAGCATCATTATAACTATACATATTGTTAAACATAAACGGGTCTTAATTGTAATCCCCTCCCTATCTTATTCTTAATTATCATGACACATTACTTATGTAATTGTAAGCCAAATGGGATCAGCCTCTATTATGTTTATATATATATATCCATGTCAATATTGTACCTATTCATCAACTGATTCTTTATGTTTTCCAAAAACTTATCTACTTCGTTTAGTAATGTATGTAAATCAAATTTTATCCCCACATCAAATTTTTGCCATATAGAGATTATTCTCCAACCGTCTTGGTCTTGTATAAAACCTAGAATCGGCCCGTCATCATGGTCCATTGTGTGATATTGAAAATTTTCCACCATACCTAATTTGACAGTTCTTAACCATTTTGTTAGAGCAACCCCTAATTCCATCAATAGAATATATTGGTCATAAAAAAATATCCTCCCATTAATTAAAATGGCTAATTCTCCCTCGATATCTGCAAGAACTTTGAAATTCCTAGTCATAACAAGTTCGTGTTCTATTGTTTTATCTAAATCAATTTTAAACTTTATCTCTATTTTATTGGGAATGCAGTCCATATTTTTCCATCATCTCCTATTATTACTCGAACTTTTGTTTCACCTTTTGCACCTATGCTTCTGCCAAGATCCACTTCAATTTTAAATGAGTTTGGTTGGTTATTAGGTAAGAACTGAGCATTCTGTGATTCAAGAGCTTCTTTTATTATTCTGTTTACTTTGTTAGCATCATTTGTGTTGAACTTGTTCCAGTTGCCTCCTGCACCATATAAATGCTTATTTGATACCGTAAAACTATCAATATTATCGGCTGCTTTATAGGCTGCTTCAGATGCTTTTTTTAATACACTATTTGCCTCAGCCGCAATAACTTTCTTTGCTGTTTTAGTAGAAGTAACCATTTTGTCTATTACTTTTATTCCGGTCTTGACTGCCCCGCCAACGGCTATGGCTTCCTGTATGACATAGCCCAGGTTTTTGCCATATTGCTGGACTTGCGCATCGGTGGGATCGCCAAACCATACTTTTCCGCTGTTGGCCATTAGATGCTTGATTGGACCTGCTACTGATTCACCTAAGGCATCCGCTAAATCTTGCAGAGATAAGTTGCCATTTTTAATGTCTTTCACTAATGCCCAAGCTGCCAATGGTGAATAAATAATATCCTTGATGGATTCGCCAAGTGATTGAACAAGCCCATACAGAAGATCGTCAACCTGGTTACACCTCATGTTTCCCGACGGGTCCGTATAGGATATAGGATTGTTGCCGCAGTATGCGTACAGGTTATGCGATAAGGGATTATCCACTTCTCCTGCAACGGTGGGTAATAAATCTTCCTGCCGCAGGGTCGTAATACCGGGCTCTCAGATAAATGAAGCCGCTTTGGTCATAAAGTTCTCCGGTAAAAAGAATACTGTTCTCTACGGTTTCCCGGATCACGGTGGGATTGCCGAAAGCGTCATATTTGTACTTGTTCTTTACATCTCCCGCTTCGTCCGTGATGACCAGGATACTGCCTAACCCGTCCTGATGGTAATAAAAGGTTCCGTCCAGAGCAGTGAGTCAATTGGGCCACCCTCATTGACCCAAGGTACATACCTTTAAATACGGTAACCGCCATGTGTACGATATTAATTACTCAAACTCTACTTCAAGTACTGGTGTAGCCATCATCTTATATCCCTCATATTTATAAAGGTTATAAGCAGCAGTACCTATATAAAAATCCCGACATTTACTTATTTTGTACTGTTTTTCTATCCATTTTTTATAAGCGTTGTACTTGTTACTTAACCATTTATCTTTTGAGACGTTCTGCCCTAGTGTATTAAAGTATTTAGTTTCAACCCATAACCTTCCATACTGCACTTGATTCTGATTTCTTATCATGCTTCTCGAGTATTCAATTAAGTCTGAAATTAGTACATCAATAAAACCATTACTACTGTAAACAATTTTTGACTGCTGAGATAAAATGTAAAATATTGATCTATTGGAGTTAATAATATCTTCACTTGACAAAACTTTTCCCATATTATCAACTAAAGTATCACCAAATTCTTCTATTAATTTGATAAATTCCTTTTCATCCTTATTTAACATAAAGAACCTGATTTGATTCCCCATTATTATACCTCCGAATTAATTATATGGTACAAATTCCACCTTATATCCTGCCTTCTCTAAATCAGCCTTAGCTGCTGCTTCTCTTGAAACAGGAGCTCCAGTTTTAGTTTTTTTGCCAATTTGTACTATAAATTGTTCTCCAGTCTTAGGGTCAGTAACTAACAAATCACCATATCGAGCATTCTTAGAACCTCCTGGGTTTTTTACATAATACTCCAGTTTAACTTCATACCCTTGCCCTTCATATTTTGCTTTTATATCCTGAATTTTACCTTGGTGTGCTGGGCCACCACTCCTACCATATGGGTTAGGTACTTTTTTCTCTTCGGCCGCAATAACTTTCTTTGCTGTTTTAGTAGAAGTAACCAGTTTGTCTATTACTTTTATTCCGGTCTTGACTGCCCCGCCAACGGCTATGGCTTCCTGTATGACATAGCCCAGATTTTTGCCATATTGCTGGACTTGTGTATCGGTGGGGTCGCCAAACCATACTTTTCCGCTGTTGGCCATTAAATGCTTGATTGGACCGGCTACTGACTCACCTAAGGCATCCGCTAAATCTTTCAGAGATAAGTTGCCATTTTTAATGTCTTTCACTAATGCCCAGGCTGCCAATGGTGAATGAATAATCCCTTTGATGGATTCGCCAAGTGATTGAACAAGCCCATACAGAAGATCATCAACCTGGTTACACCTCATGTTTCCCGACGGGTCCGTATAGGATATAGGATTGTTGCCACAGTAGGCGTACAGGTTTTGTGATAAGGGATTATCCACTTCCCCTGCGAGGGTATCCTGGGTAATAAATCTTCCTGCTGCAGGGTCATAATACCGGGCTCTCAGATAGATGAAGCCGCTTTGGTCATAAAGCTCTCCGGTAAAAAGAATACTGTTCTCTACGGTTTCCCGGATCATGGTGGGATTGCCAAAAGCGTCATATTTGTACTTGTTCTTTATATCTCCCGCTTCATCCGTGATAGCCAGGATACTGCCTAACCCATCCTGATGGTAGTAAAGGGTTCCGTCCGGCCCGATCCGGCTGTATAGTCTGCCCGCATAGATGTAATTGTAAGTTTCGTCTCCTGCTTTTTCCACAAGCAGACGGGGAAGTCCTGCTGAATAATCATAGAGATATCCATATTCTTCTCCATCGCCATATACGGAACCGGTCACGGTCTTTTTGATGAGGTTCCCGTCGCCGTCATAGGTATAATTGATCGTTTTGTTTTGATCCTGAAAGAGGATAAGTCGATCTTCATAATCATAGTTTAGATATACGGCCCCTGAAACGGTTTCCAATATGTCCGGGGCATTGCCGCTAGTTGTAAGCCGGTTTCCCACTGGGTCGTAGGTGTATTGGGCAGATGTCCCGTCGGGATAAATGACCTCAGTCAGCTGTCCCAGAGGATCATAGGTGAATTCGGTAAGATCGTCGTTTTCGTCGGTAATACTCAGTCTGTTGCCATTTTGATCCAAGGTATAGGCAGCTTGCGCCAGGACAGTATCAGCCAATTGATGTTTAAGTAAAGTGAGCCTTCCGCTCTGATCATACTGATAGGTGACCTCTACTCCGTTAGGCATGGTCTCTCCTGTACGCAACCCCAGCTCATCATAATCGATATCCAGGATTTGGCCGTCTACCGTTGCGGAATCCAGCAGGTTTAGCTCGTTAAAGCTATACTCTGCTTCCATGCCGTCGGGGTAAGTGATTCCGGTGATGTTTCCGGCAGAGTCATAGGTGTAGGAAATAGTGTCTCCGTCCCGGGTTATACTCTCCAAGCGATTGTTTTGATCATAGGTATAAGTGGTGGTGCCATTGGAGTCAACCATGTATAATCTTTTTCCCGTTGGATCGTAGGAATAAGATACTTCGCTCTGATCCGGATATGTGATCCGGATTAAACGATTATTATCGTCGTAGGTGTAATCAATGGTTTCATGATCGGGATTAGTCCTGGTAACCAGGTTTCCTACGGCGTCATAAGCCTTTGCTTTTACGTTGCCCAGAGGATCTGTTTCTGTGATGAGCCTGTTTAAGGCGTCATATTCGAAGGTACGTTCTTTTTCCCGGGCATCGGTGATAGTTTCCAAGTTTCCGTTGGCATCATAGGTGTAGGAGGTAATCTGATTCAGTGCGTCGGTGACTTGAGCTAAACGTCCGAAGTCGTCGTAGGTATACTCGGTGCTTTCTCCATTGGTGTCGATACGGGAAATAATATTGCCACACCCGTCATAGGTGGTCCGGGTGGAGTGGTTTTCAGGATCGGTTGTTTTGATCAGCCTGTTTACATCATCATAGTCGTAGGTCCAGGTTCCTTTGGCGTTGGTCATGGACAATTTATTGCCCACGGGATCATAGTCGTAGGTGATGGTATGACCAAAGGCATCCGTTTCGGTGACCAAGCGGGACAAGGCATCATAGGTATAGACCGTGGTGTGATTATTAGCATCGGTTACCGCCGTTTGATTGCCGTTGGCGTCATAGGCGTAGGTAATGGTGTCTCCAAGAGGGCTGGTTTCAGTAAGGAGACGACCCAGTTCATCATAAGTATTTTCCGTGGTCTGTCCGTTTTGGTCCGTATTTGCGATGAGGTTGCCGGTACTGTCATATTCAACTTCAGTGAAGTATCCGTCCGGATCTGTGACCTGGATGAGCCGGTTGGCATCGTCATAGGTGTAGGCCCAGGTTTTCCCCCGGGCATTGGTCATGCTGAGCTTGTTTCCTACCTGGTCGTAAGTGTACGTGGTGGTGTTGTTTAAAGGATCGGTCACGGTTAGGAGTTGGGCATCTTCGTTATATGTATAATTTATGGTTTGTCCTTTGGCGTCGGTTTCATTGGTTTTGTTGCCCAGGGCATCGTACTGGATCTGCCGGATGCCGCCGAGGGAGTCAATGACTGTGGTTAGGCGGTTTAGGACATCGTATTGATACTGGGTCACCTTGCCGTTCTGGTCCGTTTTTGTGAGGATGTTGCCGTTGCCATCCAGGGTGTAGCTTTCTGTATTTCCGACCGCATCGGTCCCTCCGGTCAATCGGTTGCGGTCATCGTAGGTGTAGGTAGCAGTATGTCCGTTGGCATCGGTTACCGCTGTCTGGTTGCCATTGGCATCATAGGTGATGGTGGTGCTATGTCCTAAGGGATCGGTGATTTCGATCAGTTTGTCATTTTCATCATAACTGAAGGTAGTGGTATTTCCCATGGGATCCGTTTTGCTTAAGAGATGATTGACGGCATCATAGGTATTGGTGATAACACCGTTTAAGGGATTTGTTTCGGTGAGAAGATTGCCGTTGTTGTCATAGGTATAGGTCCAGGTATGGTTCCGGGCATCGGTCCGGGTCAGTTTTTTCCCCACAATGTCGTAAGTATAACCGGTAACATTATTATTAGGATCAGTGGTCTGGATCTGGTTTCCGTGCTGATCATAAGTAACCTGACTGGTCTTGCCGTTGGCGTTTGTGATTGTGACAACCTGTCCATACTGATCATAGGTGTAACTGGTCGCGGCTGTTTGTCCGTCGATAGTTTTACTGGACTGAAGCAGATTTCCTTTGGCATCATAGGTGAAATTGGTGATATGTCCCGCCTCATCTGTAATACTGGAGGGGTTATTTTTACTGTCATAGGTGTAAGTAGTAGTATAGCCAAGCGGGGCCGGGGCTGCCTGAGTCAACATATTACCCATGGTGTCATAAGTGTAGATGGTGGCATTACCCCTGGCATCGGTCTCACTGGTCTTATTGTAGTCGTTATCATAGGTATATGAAACGGACGTGGCGTCCATGTATTCTATTTTGGTATTCCGGTATTTGTCGTCATAATAATAGGCAGTGGTTTTGCCCATGGCGTCCGTAAAGATATTTTTCTGATTGGTAGTATCATAACTGATGGCCACCATTTGCCCTTTGCTGTCCAGTTGCTGTATGACCCGGGATTCATCGTCGTAAGTGTTCCTGACGATATAATGGTTTAAAGGATCCAGAATGGAGGTTAGTCCATATTGTCCATAAGTGTAGGTAGTAATTCCTCCGTTTAAGTCAGTAAAGGTGACCATATTTCCATTGGCATCGTAACCAAATTGCAGGGTTCGCCCGGCAGGATCCGTGATTTGTTGCAGCTTACCATCCGAATAATAGGCAAATTGCAGTGATCGGCCACCAGGTTCTGTGACTTGAGTTAATAAAGAATTGCTGTATGCTAATTGAGTTATATTATCATTTTTATCAATAATCTGAATTAGTCTGCCATTGGAGTCAAAAAGGTGTTTGAGCTGATCTTTGAAAGTAAGAGTGTAGGTGTTATCTGCATTCTTTTGTAATTTTTCAAAGCATCCTGCAGGGTGTGTGTATACACCGTTTTGCCATGGAAACACCGCACTGTGGCCATCACCATAATAGACGGTTACCGAATTATCCTGATTATCAATTAAGTAAGAATTGTAATTATATGTCCACCCCTTGCCCAAAGAGCCGTAATAGTCTGAGCGGGAATTATATGACCGGACAAATTCCAGGGGAACAGATTTGGTATTGATACTTAAATCTTTATCGGTGGAATAGTAGTTGCCTGTGGTAATATTTACCGGCTCGGCTACTGAGGTGCACCATTGTACGTCTCCCAAGCTTAGCTTAAGTTCTTGGAGGGTTGTACTAGGCTCAATTAGTCTGTTCCATACAGGAACATAATTAAACACATACCCCGTGTTAAATGGTTTCGTTAATTCCAGAATGTTGAATTTAGATTCTAAATAATCCTCAAAGCTCACCCTTTGTGCTCCACTTCCACTCAATAAAACTTTATGGGTTCCTGTTGCAACGAAGTTATAAAAACTACCTGCTCCATACTTTTGAGTAAAATCTCCTTTTACTTCGAGCGTCCCTGCTGTTAAATATCCAGAATGGACACGTTTACTTCGAGTTACAAAATTCCCTCCTACCTGCACATAATCTGCCGAATTTACCATCTTTAAATATCCATAACTAGAACCACCACTTTCTGTCTGGATCCAGTAATTCCCTATTACATTTAATCGGCCTCCATTTACATAAAGTGTTCCGTCTGTTTGTATTAAATTTCCATTTACCGAAAGGATACCACTATTTAAATCCAGTGTTCCCTGGTTTTGATACAGATTGTTTTCTACAGTAAGGCTACCGCCATTTAAATTTAATGTTCCTGCGCTACCATGCGGAGTATTTCCTAGAGTAAGGCTGGAACTAGTAAGGCCAAATCCATTTATATTTCCACCCAATGCATTTACTGTTCCCTCAATGACCAAATCATGCTGTAATGTCCAGTCGTCCCATAGTCCTAAATCGTAATGCCAGTTCCCTCCGCTCACTATGGCTGTCCCTGATAAATATAAATTAATGCCGTTAACAATTGGCGTTGTAGTTGACTTTAATTCTTTCCTTACTTTGGCCAATACAAAATTTATACCGGCTGCAGAAGTGTTTGTTATCTCCAATATATTGAAGTATGGGTCAGGAATTTGAAAGTCTACTGTTTGTGCTCCAGTCCCACTCAATAGAACCTTATGGGTTCCCGTTGCAATGAAGTTACTAAAACTACCTGCGTATCTTTCAGTAAAATCCCCTTTTACTTCAAGTGTCCCTGCTGTTAAATATCCAGAATGGACACGTTTACTTCTAGTTACAAAGTTTCCTCCTACCTGCACATAATCTGCCGGATTTATCATTTTTAAATATCCATAACTAGAACCACCACTTTCTGTCTGGATCCAGTAATTCCCTATTACATTTAATCGGCCTCCATTTACATAAAGTGTTCCGTCTGTTTGTATTAAATTTCCATTTACCGAAAGGATACCACTATTTAAATCCAGTGTTCCCTGGTTTTGATACAGATTGTTTTCTACAGTAAGGCTACCGCCATTTAAATTTAATGTTCCTGCGCTACCATGCGGAGTATTTCCTAGAGTAAGGCTGGAACTAGTAAGGCCAAATCCATTTATATTTCCACCCAATGCATTTACTGTTCCCTCAATGACCAAATCATGCTGTAATGTCCAGTCGTCCCATAGTCCTAAATCGTAATGCCAGTTCCCTCCGCTCACTATGGCTGTCCCTGATAAATATAAATTAATGCCGTTAACAATTGGCGTTGTAGTTGACTTTAATTCTTTCCTTACTTTGGCCAATACAAAATTTATACCGGCTGCAGAAGTGTTTGTTATCTCCAATATATTGAAGTATGGGTCAGGAATTTGAAAGTCTACTGTTTGTGCTCCAGTCCCACTCAATAGAACCTTATGGGTTCCCGTTGCAATGAAGTTACTAAAACTACCTGCGTATCTTTCAGTAAAATCCCCTTTTACTTCGAGCGTCCCTGCTGTTAAATATCCAGAATGGACACGTTTACTTCTAGTTACAAAGTTTCCTCCTACCTGCACATAATCTGCCGGATTTATCATTTTTAAATATCCATAACTAGAACCACCACTTTCTGTCTGGATCCAGTAATTCCCTGCTACATTTAATCGGCCTCCATTTACATAAAGTGTTCCGTCTGTTTGTATTAAATTTCCATTTACCGAAAGGATACCACTATTTAAATCCAGTGTTCCCTGGTTTTGATACAGATTGTTTTCTACAGTAAGGCTACCGCCATTTAAATTTAATGTTCCTGCGCTACCATGCGGAGTATTTCCTAGAGTAAGGCTGGAACTAGTAAGGCCAAATCCATTTATATTTCCACCCAATGCATTTACTGTTCCCTCAATGACCAAATCATGCTGTAATGTCCAGTCGTCCCATAGTCCTAAATCGTAATGCCAGTTCCCTCCGCTCACTATGGCCGTCCCTGATAAATATAAATTAATGCCGTTAACAATTGGCGTTGTAGTTGACTTTAATTCTTTCCTTACTTTGGCCAATACAAAATTTATACCGGCTGCAGAAGTGTTTGTTATCTCCAATATATTGAAGTATGGGTCAGGAATTTGAAAGTCTACTGTTTGTGCTCCAGTCCCACTCAATAGAACCTTATGGGTTCCCGTTGCAATGAAGTTACCAAAACTACCTGCGTATCTTTCAGTAAAATCCCCTTTTACTTCAAGTGTCCCTGCTGTTAAATATCCAGAATAGGATTTGGCACTTCTAGTTACAAAATTCCCTCCTACTTGTACATAATCCGCTGAATTTACCATCTTTAAATATCCATTACTGGAACCGCCACTCTCTGTCTGGATCCAGTAATTCCCTGCTACATTTAATCGACCTCCATTTATATAAAGTGTTCCACTTGATTGTATTAGATTTCCATTTACTGTCATTATATGACCATTCAAATCAACCGTTCCACTATCAATATAAACATTACCCTCATAAGTTACATCTCCAGTTAAAGTCATGTTTAAAGTAATATGTGTTGTATCTGCATAAGTTGGCATAAAAGTAATTGTAAATATCGTTAAAAAAAACATTACAAAAAATAGACTCCATTTTACTATCTTTCTCACAAAATTGCCTCCTTAAGATTTATAAACAATAAATGAATTGAGATAAACTACATAATTTCACAAAATAAAACATTATTCTTTTAATGTTATTTTATAAGTCAAAATAATAATTGTAAATAATTACTAATCGACATTAATTTTATAATTGATCCCCAATTTCGACATTATAAGGGCACAAGGTCTATGTCTAAAAAAAACTAGACCCTATATCAGAGTCTAGTTTCTATAATATTAAAGTTGTTTTATAACATTTTTCGTTTTTCAGTATCGTAATTACAGCTTCGGAGAAGTAGCGGCAATGAGAAAAGAACCTTTTTTACTGGAATTGTTTCTCCACACATGTCCGTGGCTGCTGTCAAAACATCCGCTGTCCCCTGCGTTAAGCGAATATTTATGATTCCCGACCACCAATTCCAACTGACCTTCCAGAACCAGGAAGTACTCTTCCCCGTCATGCTTAAAAGTCTCAATTTCACTTTCTTCTTTTACCGAGTTGGGAGGAATTTCAATGATCAAAAACTCCAAACTTTTCCGCAAAGTGGGGGTTAACATATAATAAACCATCGATGAATTAGGCATGGTGATCTTTTTTCGGTTATTTCCCCGCACCACAATATCTTCCTCGGTTATTTTCGGCGACTCGATCTTGAAAAATTCCGTGATTTCCACTTCTAAGGCATCGGCAATTTTCTCTAAAGTTTGTAGAGAAGGAAAAATATCCCCTCTTTCCACTTGACTGATCAAGCTTTTTGACACGCCCACTATACTAGCCAATTCCACAATGGAAATGTTCTTACCTTTTCTAATCTGTCTAATTCTTCCTCCGGTAATTTTAGAAACCAAGTTCTTTGTTCACCCCATTAATCTTATTCTTGAAAGGATATGTCTTAAGTATACAGTATATATAAACTTCTGTCATGCAAAATTTAGTGTGCCTGCATCACGGCACCAAAGTTCCTAATTTGTCAACGCATTGATGGGGGCGGGGATTCTCCCCCCTCTTTGGACAAATTTACTGGATTCGTACTGATTGACCGGCATCACAGGTCCTTTTCCCAGCAACCCGCCAAACTCCACGGAATCCCCCACCTTTTTCCCGGGGGCAGGAATAATTCTTACGGCGGTAGTTTTGTTGTTAATCATGCCGATCGCCGCTTCATCGGCAATGATGGCGGCGATAGTTTCCGCCGTGGTATCGCCGGGAACAGTGATCATGTCCAGTCCCACGGAACAGACACAGGTCATGGCCTCCAGTTTGTCTATGGACAAAGCATTTTCCTCTACCGCCCGGATCATTCCGGCATCTTCGCTGACGGGGATAAAGGCGCCGCTCAGGCCTCCTACATAGGAAGAGGCCATGGAACCGCCTTTTTTCACCGCATCATTGAGCATGGCTAGGGCTGCCGTCGTACCATGAGTCCCACAGCGCTCCAAACCCATGGCCTCTAAAATATCCGCCACACTGTCGCCGATGGCCGGGGTAGGCGCCAAAGACAAATCGACAATGCCGAAAGGAACATTCAGTTTCTTTGAGGCTGCTCGTCCTACCAATTCTCCCATGCGGGTAATCTTAAAGGCCGTTTTCTTGATCACTTCCGCCAGGGTTCCTAGATCAGAATCCGGATGTTTCTTCACGGCATTCAGTACCACTCCCGGTCCGCTTACACCCACATTGATCACGGCCTCCGGTTCCCCAATGCCATGGAAGGCCCCGGCCATAAAGGGGTTGTCCTCCGGAACGTTGCAGAAAACCACCAGCTTGGCGCAGCCGAAACCGCCTTTTTCTGCCGTCAGCGCCGCTGTTTCTTTGATCACCCGGCCCATTTCCAGTACGGCATTCATATTGATTCCTGCTTTGGTCGTGCCAATATTCACGGAAGCACATACTCTTTCCGTTGTGGCCAAAGCTTGGGGAATCGCTCTGATTAAATTCCAATCGCCGTAGGTGAACCCTTTATGTACTAAAGCGGAAAAACCCCCGATAAAGTTTACCCCCACATCCTTCGCCACCCGGTCCAAAACTTCCGCGTAGGGCAGGTAGTTTTCCCCCTCCGACGCTTCAGCGACTAAGGCAATAGGGGTTACGGAAATCCGTTTGTTGACAATGGGGATCCCGTAATCCGACTCAATATTTTCTCCCACTTTAACTAAATCCCGGGCAAACTTATAAACCTTATCATAAATCTTTTGGCAAGCAATCTTACTATCGGAATGGGCACAATCCCTTAAATTAATCCCCATGGTAATGGTCCGAACATCCAAGTTCTCCATTTCCACCATATGGATCGTTTCCCTGATCTCGTTTGGATGAATCGTTAATGGCATGTCTTTCTCCTTTCTATTTATAACCTAACCGGTGAGTGATTGAATGTTCCCATGATAATCTCCGGAAACAACGAGGATAACGAGGACGAAAAATCCGTCCGTAGTCTATTGTTTTTATAAAAAAAGCAAGAGGCTTTTCAGAAGACAGTTGACCGTAAATAATACCTGCCCCGGCACCAGGATCCCAGAACCCGTTTAGATCCGATGCATAAACTGGAACACTTCTTCATGCTGCACGGTAATCTTAACGCCGATGCGGTCTCCTTCATCGTCCAAAGTGTTTTTCAAAGCCGATAAATCCATGATGGCGCCGGACATATCACAGATCATGATCATCATGAAAAAATCCTGCATAATGGTTTGACTGATATCCAGAATATTTACATTCGCCTTCGCTAAAGCGGCCGTCACACCGGCAATAATACCCACCTTATCTTTTCCTACCACGGTGACAATTACTTTCTCTTTCATAATTTTATCTCCTTTGCAAAATATAACGGATTTAAGAAATTTTATCAGAAAACAGGAAATCCTGCAACCGCTCACCTGGTTGCAGGATTCGAGTGATCTTACAAGTCCTTGACTACGTCCAGACAGCGCTGGCACAAAGTGGGATGCTCCCCGTCTGCCCCTACCGTTTCCGAATAGGTCCAGCACCGCTCGCATTTTTCTCCCGGCGCCCCGCTGACTTGAATAAACAGGGGCATATCTTCCGCTTTGTTTGCTTCCTCGGGAACCTTTTCTCCCGGGGCATACAACCCGGTGGAAGAAACAATAAAAATCGTGGACAGTTGATCTTCCACCGGTTTCAAGAAATCGTATATTTCTTGATCGGGGTACAAGGCTACCGCGGCATTTAATGAATGTCCGATGACCTTTTGCTGGCGGGCAATCTCCAGTTCCTTGGATACTTTTTCTCTGATCGCCAGAATCCGGTCCCACTTTTCCTCCAGGGGGCCATTGATATAGGACTGATTCACTTCCGGCATCTGCACCATCTGCACGCTGACCGGAGCGTCGCCCTCTTTGGGCAGATAACGCCAGATCTCCTCAGAAGTAAAGGCCAAAACCGGCGTGATTAACCGCACCAAAGCATGAATGGTTTCGTACATCACGGTCTGGGCCGCCCGGCGGCCCAGGTCCTGTGCCGGCGACGTATAGACCCGGTCCTTCACAATATCCAGGTAAAAGGCACTCATATCGACGACACAGAATTTATGAATAGCATGATAGACGATGTGAAACTCGTAATTCCGGTACCCGTTGGTAACCCGTTCAATGAGTTTATGCAGCTTGTGCAGGGCCCATTGATCCAATTCCCGCAGGTCCTCATAGGCTACCTTATCTTTGGCCGGATCAAAGTCGTAAAGATTGCTCAACAAAAACCGGGCCGTATTGCGAATTTTCCGGTAGGCTTCCGAAACCTGCTTCATAATGCTGGAAGAGTTGGCCAGGTCGGAGCGGTAATCCGCCGATGCTACCCAGAGCCGCATCACATCCGCGCCCATTTGTTCGATTACTTTTAAAGGATCGACCACATTGCCCAGAGATTTAGACTGTTTCCGTCCCTGTTCATCCACCACAAAGCCATGGGTGAGTACAGTTCTGTAAGGAGCATGTCCCTTGGTCGCCACAGCGGTGGACAAGGAAGAATTGAACCAGCCCCGGTGCTGGTCGCTGCCCTCTAAATACAGATCGGCGGGCCAGCGATGGTCTGCCCGGGTATCCAAAACAGCGGCATGGCTGGACCCGGAATCAAACCACACATCCATGATATCCGTTTCTTTGCGGAAAGCATGGTGACCGCATTGGTCACATTTTAATCCCTGGGGAATCAGGTCCTGCGCCTCTTTGGCAAACCAAATCTGGGACCCGTGCTCCCGGAACAGCGCTTGAATGTGGCTGATAGTGGCATCATTAATCACCGGGTGGCCGCATTCCAGGCAATAGAAAATGGGGATGGGCACGCCCCAGGTGCGCTGGCGGGAAATACACCAGTCGTTCCGGTCGTGGATCATATTGTAGATGCGGTCTCTGCCCCAGGAGGGAATCCATTGTACCTGATCGATTTCCTTCAGAGCCAGTTCCCGGAAGCCATCTATAGAGGCAAACCATTGTTCCGTAGCCCGGAACAAAATGGGGTTCTTACAGCGCCAGCAATGGGGATACTGATGCCGGATGGAAATCAGCTTGAGCAGAACTCCCTTTTCATCTAGTTCTTTGACCACGGCTTTATTGGCATCCCCGGTCTTCATACCCTGGAACTGGGCTCCTTCCGCCGTAAATACGCCCCGGTCGTCCAGAGGGGAGATCACAGGCAGCTTGTATTTCCGTCCCACTTCAAAGTCTTCCGCCCCATGTCCGGGAGCGGTATGGACGCATCCGGTGCCCGCCTCCAGCGTCACATGTTCTCCCAGAATGATCAGGGAATCCCGGTCCATAATGGGATGGCGGCAGACGATATATTCCAAGTCCGACCCTTTAAATTCCTTGAGGATGGCGGCATGTTGCTTTTCGATATCTTTCAGGAAGGGCTCCAGCAGTTCTTTGGCCACGACCAGTTTTTGCCCCTCTACATCCGCCAGCACATAGGTAAAGTCCGGATGGAGGCAGATGGCCACGTTGGCCGGAATGGTCCAGGGCGTGGTGGTCCAAATCACAAAATAGCAATCCGGGTCCAGGATGCCCTTGCCGTCCTGCACGGGAAACTTGACATAGATGGAAGGCGATTTGGCATCCGCATACTCAACTTCCGCTTCCGCCAGAGCGGTTTCACAATCGGCACACCAGTACACCGGCTTCAATCCTTTATAAATGTAGCCTTTTTTGGCCATCTCGCCGAAAACACCGATCTGGATCGCCTCATATTCCGGAGCCAGGGTCAGATAAGGGTGCTCCCAGTCCCCGCGCACACCTAGTCTTTTAAACTGTTCCCGCTGGATATTGACATACTTCAGGGCATAGTCGGCACACTTCTGCCGGAACTCCACCGTGCTTACCTTATGCCGGTTTAGCCCCAGGTCTTTAATGGCCCGCTGCTCAATGGGGAGGCCGTGGGTATCCCACCCGGGAATATAGGGGGCGTCAAATCCATCCATGGACTTGAACTTGACGATGATGTCCTTCAATACCTTATTCAGCGTGTGTCCCAGGTGAATATCCCCATTGGCATAGGGGGGGCCGTCGTGCAGAATGAATTTCGGTTTCCCGGCCGTCTCTTGCTGCACCTGTTTGTAAAGGTCTATTTCCTCCCAAAACTTCAAAAATTCCGGTTCCCTTTGGGGCAAATTTCCCCGCATGGGGAACTCGGTTTGCGGTAAATTCAGTGTTTGTGAATAATCCATGCTTGGTCTCCTCTCAATATAAAAATAAAATAAGGAAAATAAAAAATCCTTCCAATCCCCTCTTAGGGACGGAAAGATCCGCGTTACCACCCTAGTTGCTTCCCGGGACAAAACCCTGGGAAACCCCTCTCTCGTTTAACGGCCGATACCGGATAACCTTACTGCTCTTTCAGGCTACCACTCCTGGGTGATCATTTCAACAGTTCAGGACCCGGCTTGCACCACCCCGGATTCGCTTTACGCTTAGCTGTTTACTTATCCCAATCATCGTTTTTTCATTTATTGTCGATTGTTACTTGTTATTATATGAATATTAGGCAAAAAGTCAACCATGAGATCCATTATTCTATCTGAAAGGCCTTTTTCGCCTCGCTCAGGGAAAGGCCGGAAATCTCCACAATTTTGTTTCGGGATAACAGTCCGGAAATAATGGCAATATCTTTGGCTGGTTTGCGGAACAAATCGGCGAAAAACCGGATCACCGCCTCATTGGCCGCCCCGTCCACGGGAGGAGAAGTGATGCGCAATTTCACGGCATCCCCGATGATGCCGGCGATCTCACTTTTGGACGCCCGGGGCTGTACTTTCACCTTAAAGGCAATTCTGTTGCCTTTGTCTACGAGATCGATCATAAAAGATCATTCCTTTATTCGTTCACACATATCGGGAAACATGAATAAAATACCGGCCTTTTTGGGTCGGCCCGGAAAAGGAATCCACCACCATCCGTCCTTTTCCCCGGTAGGAGATGGTGTCTCCGGCCTGGATATGAAAAGAGGGATCGGTAGTCACTTTCCAGTTGACGCGGATTCTGCCCCCTTTAATATCAGGGAGCGTTTTGGTGCGGGAACAACTGAACCCCACCCCTAAAACGGCATCCAGCCGGGGCGACGCCACGGTGGATGTAATTTCTTTTCTCTCCTGAACCGGTACCGTTAACTGGTGCGGTGAAATTTCTTTTACCCGTACCGAAACACAGTTGACCTTTTCCCAGTTTGCCGTCACATAGCGGGCAATGTCCTGATCCAATATCACCTGGCACCCGTTCTCTATTATTAAGATATCTCCAATTTTTTCCCGCCCTATACCTAATCCCAGCAACGCGCCCAAAAAATCCCGGTGATTTACCTCTTTAAATTTAAAGTTTCCTTCCACCTGCAAAAAAGCAAGCTGAAAGTCAAGAGAAGTCTCCGGGCAGGCGGGAGGAAAAATGATCAGTCTGGCCCTTTCCGCCCCGTCATAGCCGCCCCATGCGGAAAACAACAGGTCGGGAAGTCCCCGGAGCATCCCTTCTCCCGCCTGACGAAAATAAGGGTCGAGAAATCCTGTAATTTCCCAACTATTCCGCACATAGGCCCGCTCCCATTGATCCAGCAGGCGAATCATGGCCTGGCGCAATTCTTTGTCCGTGACGTGGGTAAGACATTTTTCCCGGTCCAGCATGCTCTTTTTACCTAATAGAACAGATTCAAAATAACATGCTCAATAAACTGGAGAATCAGGATCGCCAAAAAAGGGGAAAAATCAATAGGCATGCCCGGTCTCATCGGTATCAAGCGCCGGAAGGGAGCTAGCACAGGCTCGGTAATTTCATAAATAAACTTAATCACGGGGTGATAAGGGTCGTGTCTGATCCAGGAAAGCAAAACCCGGATGATAATCAACCAGTTTAATACCTCAAATGCCGTTCGGATGATAAAAACAACCGTCATTTTTTCCCTCCTTCTTCTGAACCAAGTTCTTGAGAGCGCTCCGCAGCAGCCATAATGGCATCCATAAAGGCCACCCGCACCCCGGCCCGTTCCAGGACATGAAGTGCCGCGATGGTGGTCCCCGCGGGGGTGATTACCTTGTCCTTCAAAATGGCCGGATGGGTCTTGGTGCTGTTCACCATGGCCGCCGCTCCCATCACAGTCTGCACCGCCAAATCCAGAGAAATTTCCCGGGGCAACCCGGCCCGCACCCCGGCGTCACATAAGGCTTCAATCACCAAAAAGATATAGGCCGGACCGCTGCCGGACAACCCGGTCACCGCATTCATCAGTTTTTCCGGAAGAATATGTACCGCCCCTACTGAACCCATGATATTCAAAGCCAGGTTTTTTTGTTCTTCCGTGATATTCGCAGAAAAGGCCAGTGCGCTGACCCCTTTCCGAATCAGACAAGGGGTATTGGGCATGGCTCTGATCACACTGACACTCTTGGGAATATACTGATATAAGGAATCAATGGAGAATCCGGCCACAATGGAGATCACCAGCTGCCCTTTGGTGAATTTATCTTTCAAGTGCAAAAGCACCTCGCGCACATTCTGCGGCTTTACCGCCAGAATTACCACATCGCTGGTTTCCACCAGCTCCTCGTTGTCAGAAACAGTAATGATACCATATTTTTCTCTCAGATACGCCAGCCGCTCCTCTTTGGTGTCACTCGCCCGGAGAGACGCGGGCAAGTACTCGTCGGTCTTCAGCAAACCGCTTATAAAGGCTTCCGCCATGGCGCCGGCGCCCACAAACCCGATATTCGAACCCACAATATTGCCTCCGCCCTACTTTTTTGTCCAGGAAAAGCCTTTAAAAAACGCTTTTTCCCGATCCTCTTCGTTGATTTGCCCTACCACATCCACATTGCAGGTGGCAAAAAGGAAGGTGCCGGCCGCTACTTTTTGCACGGAGCCGTCTAAAGCAAATACAGACCCGCTTAAAAAATCCACCATCC
Source organism: Candidatus Formimonas warabiya (assembly GCF_002777255.1). Classification (GTDB taxonomy): domain Bacteria; phylum Bacillota; class Dehalobacteriia; order Dehalobacteriales; family Dehalobacteriaceae; genus Formimonas; species Formimonas warabiya. Next base: position 1,998,205 of record NZ_CP017634.1, read on the forward strand.
GTTGTGCCGTGTCTTTATCCGCTTCATCAAAATTGACGATTACCGGTCGCCGTTCTTTAATATTCTGCGCCACAGATTCTACTTCGTCAAAAGATTTGGCTTTGATCAGCATCATTGTCACCGGCCTTTGCGTAGGAAGGCTTAATAAATTAGCCTTCTTTTGTCTTCTTATTCTGTCCGAGTCCTCCATCTGGGATTCCAACCGGTCCTCCGTTTCACCGTCTTCCACCTCAAAGCCGATCACACCCATGACTTTGTCAATTATTTTGCTCACCTTAAGACCTCCTTTTAATAACAATGTTTGGGGACACACCTCTCTATCAGGCATTTCTATCCGCCGAGGAATGTCCCCAATTTATATTCTTTTCCCAAATATGGCACTGCCAATACGCACAATATTGGCTCCTTCCTCAACGGCTACATGATAATCGTTGGTCATGCCCATGGATAAATATTCCATTTCCACCCCGGGTAAGGCCAAGCGGTGAATCTCATCCCGCAGGGTCCTCAGTTCCCGAAAAACCGGTCTTACCTCTTCCGCATCTTCCACCAAAGGTCCAATGGTCATCAGTCCCTGAACCCGAAGATGGGGGTAGCGGGAAATTTCTCTGATAAAATCAATGGTTTCCCGGGGCGCCACGCCAAACTTTGTTTCTTCATCGGCCACATTCACCTGTACCAGAACGGGCATCTCCCGTCCTGCCTGTCCGGCCCGCTTGTCTATTTCCCCGGCCAAAGATAGGCTGTCCAAAGAATGAATCAAGGATACCTTGTCGATAATGTACTTCACCTTGTTGGTCTGGAGATGTCCGATCAAGTGCCAGTCCACTTTTCCCTTTACCTGATCATATTTATTCAGTATTTCCTGGACCCTGTTTTCCCCAATGGCAGAAATACCGTACCCCACCGCTTCATTCATCTTCTCCGCCTGGACATTCTTTGTCACAGCCAAGAGCAGCACCTCTTCAGCCGCCACAGCACTTTTTTGTTGGGCTTGCCGGATCACTGCCCGGATATGGTCGATGGCCCCCAAAATTTCCGACACCTGTATCACTCCCTTACACCCTAATCTAGCCGCTGGCCTTCCCGGACCCAAGACGTGTTCAGGATGTACCGGCTGCCCACGTCAAGTCCGGAAACCACCACCTGGTCCTTGACCGATCCCTTCACCTCTACTTCCGTCCACCGGCATACGCCTTCCCGGTCCATAAAGACTCCGGGTCGGCCGTCTTTTTCCACTAAAGCTTCCTTGGCGATCGTCACCCCTTCATAGGAGCCCGCGATGATATTTAAGGTCATAAATCTATTTTTCAAATCCAAATCAGGGGCATCCAGTATTTCGCCGATGGCAACAAGCTGATCATTACTCTTTTTTACCTCCCGGAAAACAATCTCTGTCTTGATGCCGTCGGAGAACTTCACCGTCATGCTTTTCCCTTTCACCGGAACAGGAGTAAGCCCCGCCGGGTAGGGAAGATACACATAAGGATTTGCCAAATTATCTACTATTTTTAACAGGGGCTTGCCCCGCTCCGCTTTTGGGGGCGCGGAAACGCCTCCCTGCTTGTCCGCCAGCAATTGAGAAATTTTCTCAATATCTAATTTATCCAGCATGTCCGGTTTTAAAACGCCCTCCAAATCATCGGGATGATAGGATACCAGCCCGGCCCGGGGCGCTTTCACCGCAATTTTCACCAGATCACTTGAGGAGGTAGCCGCTTGGGTTTGCACATAGCCAATCACTCTCCCTACCGCCACCTTTTCCCCTTCGGGGACAGCCGGCTCAAAGGTGCCGTCCGCCGGAGCGGCGACCACCGTTTCATCCCTGATCAGGGCAGCTGCCACCGGCTCAGACTGCTCCAGAACCTTCCATTCCGCAGTGCCGTATTTAACCATTTTGGTCACAACCATATTTTTCACGGGATGATAGACCAGCCAGAGACCAAATACGAGAAGCACCAGCACGAGTACTTTATTTTTAACGGTACGCCCTTCCCTTTTAGGCATAGTGGCAGGTTTTCTGGTTTTGGCCTTCGGTCTCACACGTGCCATGATCTTAATTACACCCTTCTTTGAGCATGATCAGTGCTGCCTGTCTGCCCGTCTGCCCCTGCTCTTGCCGATGGGAAAAAAAGATGTCGTGGTTACACGCCGTACACAGGTTGCTCTGTGTGATGTTTTCCCCAGGGATCCCTGCACGGATCAACTGTTGTTGATTCAATTTGGGCAGGTCGATCTGCCATTTCCCTTGCCCGTCGGCCAAGCAAAAACTCTCTGGATTGGTAAATGTTTGGGCAAATTGCTCAAAAACCGGCCGGTCCACCTGAAAACAGCAGGGCCCGATGGAAGGGCCGATGGCTGCCAAACAGCACCCGGGATCCGATCCAAATACCTCCCGCATGCGGTGCACAGTTTCCCGGGCAACTTGCTGAAGGGTTCCTTTCCAGCCCGCATGGGCCAAAGCAACCGCCTTTTTAACCGGATCCAATAAAAATATGGATACACAATCCGCATAGTACATACTTAACAGCATGCCCGGGACATTGGTGATCAAGGCGTCTGTCTGGAGAATGGCATCCTCCATGGAAGCGCTGCCTCTCCCCCCATCCCGGGATTCCACCACGTGCACGTTCCGGCCGTGGACCTGTTCCGCAGCCACCAGCCGGTCTAAAGATGATCCCAGTAAATTGACCACCTGGCGCCGGTTGTTCCGGACCGCCACAGGATCGTCTCCCACATGGAAAGCCAGATTCAGGGAAGCATAATCCCCTGCGCTGGCCCCGCCCAACCGGCAAGTATAGCCGTGTGCTACCAAGTTGGTTGCCGTAAAAGAAGGAACGGTAAAAAAATATGTATTTTCTCTTTGTTCTTTCACAAAGCCCATTTTTAATTCTCCTGCTACAAGACCTTACTCTGGATATTATACCATTTGTTTCCCTCCGGTACAACTAAAGAAAAAGCGCGTAGCTAGGGACGCGCTTTTTTCCTGTTTTTTCTATCTTGAACGTTATTTCATTTTCTGTCCCACATTCCGCAGCCAGTTTATGGGCATACAACCCTTCCGGCTGGGCGAGGCGGGATGCCGCCGGACCAATCGACTGAAAGCCATTCTTGGTAATACGCTGATGGGTAACCATCTTTAAAAAAGTTCCACAGTATGCCTGACCTGAAGATTCAGGCCTTTTCGGACGATCGCATCTTCCAGCTGCATGCGGCAGGCCAGACAACCTGTTGCCACAATGTCCGCCCCGGTCTCAGACAGATTATTTAGGCAATGGTCTGTAATTTTTGTGGCTAAGTCGTAATGCTTTAAGCAGAAAGAGCCTCCGGAACCGCAGCAATGTCCCTGTTTCGCTTCGATAAAGGTGAGCCCGGGGATTCTTTTGAGTATGTCCCGGGGCTGCTGCGTCACTTTCAGGCCATATTTTAAATGGCAGGGATCATGATAGGTGACTTTTCCTTCCCTCCTGCCCATTTCTGGGGCAAAGTTTCTTTCAGAAATGAACTCTGTGATGTCCTTTACTTTCTCTGCCACTTTCCGTGCCATTTGCCCCCAGGGATCCTTCTCTTCAAAGAGTTCCGGATAATGTTCCTTTAAAGCCAGGCCGCAGGAACCGCAGGAAACCACAACCGCATCCACGTCCAAGCCGGCCAGTACTCTTAAATTCTCTTTCGCCATGATCCGGGCAGTAGCCATATCACCTGAGGAAAACACCGGCATGCCGCAACAGTGCTGCAGTGGAGGAATCATTACTTCGACCCGGTGCTGGTTTAGGACCCGGACCAGGGCTTCCCCTACCTGGGGATAAATATAATTGGCCATACATCCGCTGAAATAGGCCACCTTCAGCACCGGAGAAGGAACTGCGTTTACTTCAGCCAGTTTTTTCTTCAAAGTCTGAGGAGCTAAAGGAGCAAGTACCCGTCTCCGGTCCAAACCCAAAGGGATCCGGGGCAGCATGCCTTGCCCGTGGGGGCCGGGACGGAAAAGGATTTTCTGGCCCCATTTGCCCATGCGCAAAGTTGCATTAAATATTCCTCGTCTCGGCAGCAAAAGCCTGGCAATCAGTTGATAAAGGAGGGAAACGCCCAGCTTCTTTTGCATTTCCGCCCGGCCCCAGCGAATGATGGTATCCCCTTCCGCTCCCCCCGGACAATTTGCCGTACACTGTTTACATTGGAGACACAGGTCCAGCCTTTTGGTCAGGCCTGGTGTGCTGTCCAATTCCCCCTGCCGGAGCGCCTTAACCAGGCTGATTTTACCCCGGGCTAACCCTGATTCCACACCGAGTTCTTGATAAACCGGGCAGACGGACTGGCAAGCGCCGCACCGATTGCATTTCTGCACGAGATCTGCTATATGGTCCCGGTACGCCATATCACCATCTCCTGTTCCCAAACATTTTTCCGGGATTGAGGATATTTTGGGGATCTAGGGCGTCTTTCACGGCCTGCATCACATGCATTCCCTCTCTTCCTGCCTCCCAAGGAAGAAATGGCGCCTTCACTATTCCGACACCATGCTCTCCCGTAATGGTCCCCCCCAAATCAAGGGCAGCTTTAAAGAGTTCCGGAAGTGCCTGCCGGACCCGGTTCATTTCTTCGCTATTTTTTTCGTCGGTGAGAATATCTGCGTGGAAGTTCCCATCACCGGCATGAGCCAGGATGGCGACGGTCAATTGATAGGCTTCCGCAATTTTACGCACCTGGCTGATTGCCTGGGGTATTTTATCACGGGGAACGGTAACATCTTCCGATAGGATCGTGGGATAATTTCTGGCAATGGCGCCAAAAGCCCCTCTTCTGGCCGCCCAAAGTCTTTCTCTTTCATCTTCGGAACTGGCGGCACGGATTTGCATTGCCCCCTGGTCCCGGCAAATTTTTTCGATCTCGCTGATTTGATCATTTAATGCGTTTTTCGGGCCATCGACTTCTATTAAGAGTATACCTTCCGCGTCTAAAGGAAGACCTGACGGCATAAAAGCTTCGATATGATGGATAAAGACCTGGTCCAGTAATTCTAAAGAGGAGGGGATCATCCCCCGGGAAAGAATTTCTACCACCGTTTCCGCCGTTTGATCAAGATTGGGGAAGGAGGCCAGTACGGTCTGCCTGGCCTGGGGCATGGGAAGCAATTTTACTGTGATTTGGGTGATGATTCCCAGGGTGCCTTCTGATCCGGTAAAAAGCCGGGTTAAATCATAACCGGCGACACTTTTCATCGTCGAGGCCCCGGTTCTGGTGATACTCCCGTCCGCAAGGACAACTTCCAAACCGAGGATATAATCCCTGGTTACCCCATATTTTACCCCTCTTGGCCCGCCGGCGCACTCCGCCACATTCCCCCCCATGGTAGAAAAAGCCAGGCTGGCTGGGTCAGGCGGGTAAAACAAGCCCTGTTTGGCCAGCTCTTCTTGAAACACTCCCGTAACAACTCCCGGTTCCACAACAGCAATCATATTCCGACCGTCAATCCTGATAATCCGGTTCATCCTGGTCATTTGAATAATCATGCATTCCGCCAAAGGTACACTGCCCCCGCTTAAATTGCTCCCGGCCCCCCTGGGGATCACCGGAATTTGACAAGCAGCTGCCAATTTGATGATCCGGGAAATTTCCCTACTATTTTCCGGCAATACAACAACGCCAGGCATGGATGGCTGTTCAAAAAGAAAGCTGCCGTCATAAGTGTAGCAAAACAAATCTTCCTTTTCGGTAAAAACATATTCCTTCCCCACAATTTCCCTAAGCTGGGAAATGATTTCCGGTTTCATGTGATATCCTCCCTTAAAAGGTCAGGGGACACACCTCTATATCAGGCATTCCTATCCCGCCGAGGAATGTCCCCAATTTACCCAAAAGCTTAGTCCCGGCAAAAAGCATAAGAAATTCCCCCATAAGGCATGGAATATACGACCTTTGCTTCAGGCATCAGCTCTATTGCTCTTTTAAGCAAATCATGAATATCTGAGAACAATTCAAATACACCCAATTTAGTCCCCGTTTCCGCCGGTATCGCCGGGGCATAAACCAAAACCTGATGTCTTTTTGCCATTTCCGTTAAAAATTGCAGCATATATTTTTCATCCAAATTCATTTCCTGGGAAAATTGCTCCCGGATATCCACCATCCGCTCCGTACCGCATTCCTTGGCAAAAGTACGCATGAAAGCTGCCGGCAAAAAATACTCCGGAATTTTCATGTCGCCAATCCCGTTGCTGCACCGCATCAAAGCAATTAATAAGCCATCCTCTTTAAGTGCTCCCGAAGCGTTTGCTAAACACTTTGTGGCCTGTCTTAAATCAATATCCATGGGGTGAGACCCGGTGATCATCACATCGGCCTTTTCAGGAACCAAACTCCCATATATTTTCTCGGCCAGCCGGCATCCTTCCCGGTGTGCTTTGACAGGTTCTCCGCAAAACACGCCCACAGGCTCTCCTTTGACATTAAGTACGGTATTAATCAGCAAAATCTCCCCGGGAACCTTTGCTGCCCCTTCTTCGATCATTAAGCGCGTGGGACACTCTTCACCCATTTTCCCCACTCCGCTGAATCTTTTGGAAGCAGGCCCCATTAAATGGGTAGCGCCGATCGTTTTTATCCCGGCACATCCCGGAATAATATTTTTTAAACCTCCGCCAAATCCAGCCAATAAATGAGGTTCGATTGTCCCAATAGAGATGATCAGATCAGCCTCACAAACATGCCGATTCACGATGATTTCTGCTCCGCCGCTTGTTTTCCCTAAATTGGCCAACATTTGGTCCTGATAGCAATTATGGTTTATCACGGGAAATTGGCCCCATTCCTTTGTTCCCAAACGTGCGCAAATTTCCTTCTCACCCATGGAAGAATGGGTCCCCAAGGAAACCACCACGGTGATTTTAGCAATTTCAGCGCCTGCTGAAAGCAGCCTTTTCATCACCTCGGGAAAAATCAAGTGTACAGGGGTAGGCCGGGACACATCATCGACAATAACGGCAATTTTGCATCCGGGCAAACTCCTTGCAGATAAAGGAACCTGATCGATCGGGTTCTCCAATGATTGGTCCAGCATTTGCTTCATGTCTGTCAGTGGTCTGAAATCATCGGGTAAGATTTCCCTTTGGAAATTCCATGATTTCGGCAGGGCAATATTCATAAAATCCTGCTTTCCCCACGGCAACATCACATCCATAAAGTTTTTCTCCTCTGCCTCAAAAAATATTGCATGCTATCTGGATTCAACCTGCATGCAGTTAAGGACAAATTTTTTGAGAAGAATTATTCCATCTCGATTTCGTAACTGATACTTCCTGCAACACCGGATGTTCTTCCTTTTCTGATTTCGTTTAATGCTAATGCCCGGTTTAAGGCAACCCCAAAAGACCGGTAGATTGCTTCCCAAATATGATGTCCATTATGGCCTTTGACCAGCTCCACATGGAATGTACAATTTGCCCCCTGGGTAAAACCTTCCAGAAATGTTTCCAGATCATCGACAGACATTTCTTCTGTTACTGCAGGTATTTCTATATGGTTGTAGTCAATCGCAAAAAACGTCCGGTGTTCAAAACTTAGAGCAGAAATGGCCCTGGCTTCGTCAATCATTGCCATGCCGTCTCCAAAGCCCATAACTCCGTTTGAGGCATTATCTCTGAAATATTCCGCCACAACTTTGCCGAAAGTGATCCCCACATCTTCACAGACTAAATGGGTCAAATTAAATTCATCAAGCTGCACTTCAACTTCGATATTCATATCTGACCTCCAGGCAATATGTTCGATCAGGTGATTTAAAAATGGCAATGGTGTGGCAATTCTCTTCCGGTAGTCTTCTTTAAATTCATTAAAATCTAATGTTACCCTGACCAAAGATTCACTTGTTTTTCTTCTTACCGTATAAATTGTATTTTTCATACTTATGACCTCTCCTTCACAGCCAAGGCATGGGTATCGAATCCTTCAACAACGGCAATTTTATACGCATAGTCGCGCACCCTCTCAAAGCCTTCTTTGCTTGCATAGCCTACTGAGGAACGTTTAACAAAGTCCATCACCGAAACACTGGAATATGTTTTGGCAAATTGGCCTGTAGGCAGGATGGCATTTGGCCCCAAAAGGAAATTACATAAGGTGATCGGCGTGTATTCTCCCAGTAAGATTTCTCCGGCATTTTTAATTTGCGGAAGCACACCGAAGGGATCCTGGGTCATCACTTCCATATGCTCCGGTGCATAGAGATTGACGAAATCAATAGATTTCTGCACAGAATCGGTCAGAATGACGCCGCCGTAAGTGTTGTAATTCGTATTAACAAAATCTCTTCTCTTTTCGGAGAGCTTCGCCAGCTGCCTGTGCACAAAAGGCAGGACCTTTTTAACCAATTCTTCGCTGTGCGTAACCAACAAAGCCGCTGAATCCGGGCCATGTTCGGCTTCAATCATCCAATCCAGCGCTACCTTTTCAGGATCGGCAAATTCGTCGGCCAAAATGATCGATTCACTGGGACCGGCTGGCAGTCCGGCGTCAATATAGTTGCTCAGAACACGTTTGGCAGCGGTAGCATATGAATTGCCCGGACCTATCACCTTATGGCACTTGGGAATAGTTTCCGTACCGAAGGCCACGGCAGCGATGGCTTGAATACCACCCACCTTATATACTTCATCGATGCCGATTATTTTACAGCACGCTAATAAGGAATCATCAATGCTGCCCTCTTCATTAGGAGGTGTCACTACCACGATACGAGGAACTTTGGCCACTTTTGCCGGAATACCTAACATTAATAATACCGAGGGAAAACTGCCTTTACCGCGCGGTACATATAAGCAAACGTCGACGATTGGGGTAGTCTTCTCTCCCGCCATCAATCCCTTGTCAACATTAGTAAACCACATCTCTTCAGGCATTTGGGCAGCGTGAAAATGGGTGAGATTTTTCGCGGCATACGCAAGAGCTTCCCTGGTTTCGGCATCCAGGCGCTGATATCCCTCTTCGATCTCTTCCGGTTTAACTTTCATGCTGCCGGCAGTCAGTTTTACCTGATCGAATTTTTCCGTATATGCCAAAACCGCGGCGTCGCCTTCTGTTTTGATCCTGTCCGACACTTCCTGGGCCAGTTTCATATGTGCGCTGATATCAAATTCCGCCCTTTTTAAAACAAATTCCTGTTTTTCTTTTGATAGTTCTTTCCATTTATAAATGTTCATCATATCCTCCTTAAATCAAAGATGCATCTCCCATACCTTCCTCTGCGTAAAACGGATTATTCTTTGCTATTCTCCATGGATTGGTGGCATATGCTGCTCTTAGCGCATTACCCAACGCCATGAAAGCCGATTCCCATACATGGTGGGGGTCTCTGCCTTGCAATAGATCGATATGGATGGTCGCAGGGAATCCCTGGGCAAAACCTTCAAAAAATGCTACAAAATCAGCTGTTAAGATATCTTCACATATTTCATTACGGGAACCGGGGCAATCCTGTCCGTAAGTAATAAAACAATTTCTGCGGCCTTCCATATTCACCATTGCCCTTACCAATGCTTCGTCAAGGCCAAAGACCGAGAACCCGTCAATATTGATCCCCTCATCCTGCATTTTACGATAGAATAATTTCTTTAGACCTGCGCCAAAAGTAATTCCTAAATCTTCGGCGATGGTATGGGTTGACCGGTATTTGCCCACATCAACTTTACAACCTATGGACATATTCATGGCCCAGCCCAGATTCCACATGAAATGGTCAAGGATATTGATCGTCGTTTCGGGTTTGAGATTATGATCGAAAACAGTAGAGATCTCAACCATAATATCAACTTCTTGCTGATACTTTTGGATCTTGACATAGTTTTCACTCTCTTTATGGAGTGTAAAGAGTTTCGTCATCATTCTATCCTCCAATTATTAATGAAGTATCATTGGGGCACATTGATCCGTGCTCAATTGATTGTGCCCCATATGCCGTATTGTTCCTCAGGTTTTACCATTTTTTAAGCATATTTTCCCACAACCGTTCATCATCGGCAGAAACTTCGGTAGGAATCAGCTTACCCTGGACAGCCAGGTATAAGCCATCCGCATTGGGACTTTGGGTTTTGATATCTTCAACTACGGCAGGCGACCAGATGGCGCCTTCTTTGGTAATGGTATCGCCAATCTTCGGCAGAGGTATGCCCTGATTCATATCGTCTATGTATTTTACGGCCAGATTCGCGCAGTCATAGCCGGGGAATTCAACCGTGGCCAAAACCTTACCTTCTTTGATATACTCCAGCCATTCCGGACCGATGTGGATGCCGCATACCCCATAATCTTTGGGGTCAAGATTTGCCGTCTCGATCGCCCTGACAGCGCCGGCGCCCATGATATCCGGGGTTTGAACATAGACTCCGACTACTTTATCACCGTAACGGGTCAACAGTTCCGCAGTCCTCTCATAGGAATCCTCATTGTTCCATTTGCCTTCTCCCGGAGCGATGGTAAGCTGAGGATATTGAGCCATCACTTCCTGGAATCCTTTATCGATCAACCCGGTGATCATATCCTGCAGGGCACCGGTGATGTATATGACTACACCTTCGGGGACCTCACCGTTGTTTCTGGCCTTGATACCCTCAATAAATACATTGGCTGCTCTCTTGGTTTCATTGATGTTGTCGAAGTTAACAAACATATCCACATGGCCCCCTTCAGGACAACTGTCCAAGGCCATGACAGGAATTCCGGCCCCATTCAGTTTTTTAATGCCGGGAACTACTCCTTTCAGGTCGATGGCGCCCGCCATAATATATCCGCTAACTCCCTTGCTGATGAAATTGTCGATATGTTCAAGGATCTGCAAATTATCGCCGCGTCCGTCCTGAACGTCAAGGGTATACCCCAGTTCATCGCATTTTGCCTGTGCGCCCTTAATCATCGCTATCACATAAGGGGTATTAATATCTCTGACTACCATACCAATGATCTTCTTTTCCGCGTCTGTAGAGGGTGCAGGTTCATCGTTAGCGGCCGGTTCCTGTGATGAGCAAGCTGTCAGCATCATAATCAAACAAAACATCATTACACTAATTAGCAATACTGAAAACTTTTTCATAAAATCCCCTCCCTTATCTTTTCATAATTCTTTTTTACTAACGTGGGATAAAGTCTCTAACCTCCTTTCGTATCTGTACTGCCTTGAGCATATTTTCTAATGTATCAAGTTGCATTCATCGACGTAGAATGATCAATATCATGCAGAACAGCTCTTTTTTGTTCTTGCTGCATAATATTGTTTCTCATTTTTGTTTTATATCTGTCCAACAGAATTGCCACAAATATCAAACCGCCTTTTACGGCATAAACCAAGTTGATCGCTACACCCAGCATGGTCAGTGAATTGGAGATCATTTGCAGTAAAAGAGCCCCGCCCAGCATACCGATGGCAGTACCTTTCCCGCCTGACAAACTGGCCCCGCCCAGAATCGCACCGGCAAATGACATCATCACCATATTCTGGCCCATGGAATTAGCGATGGAACCGGCGCGGCCGGTGGCCAAAAGACCTGCCATAGCAGCTAATAATCCGCTCAAAACAAACGCGATCATCAGCATTCTGCCGGTATTGATTCCTGCGATATAACTGGCTTTGGGATTGCCGCCGGTAGCCATAAAGCAACGTCCGAAAGTTGTATATTTCAAGACATACTCGAAGACGGCGAAAATGATCAGTACGATAGGGATGGCAGCCTGCACGCCCAAAACATAACCGGAACCGGCAAAGATATATACCGGGTCTATACTGAACAAGGAAAAAGGCAACAGGAACAATACGATACCCCTGAGCATAATATTGCTGGACAAAGTCTGCAGGAATGGGTTAACCCCAACCTTCGCGACAAGCACCCCATTAAAGAGACCTACGCCGGCGCCTGCCAGTAAAGTTACCAAAATACATAAATAAGGATTCATCCCGTTGGGCAGCCATTGAGTTGCCAGCAGCAAAGCGATGCCGGGAGCAAATGCCATGGTGGATTCGATGGAAAGGTCCATCTGACCGATAATCAAAATCAGACCTTGCGCGAGGACCAATAAGGCGAGTATAGTGGAGTGATATAAGATGTTGACTACGTTGGTTGGCGTGGCAAAGTTCGGCGTAAAAATTGCGTTGATAGCAAAATAGAGTAAAACAAGTACCCAAATCAGATTATCCAATAAAAACAATTGCAGTTTCATTCTTTTATTCATCTTGACCTTCCCCCATCAGTTAAATTGCTTTTGATATTAACCCTGAATCGCCATAAAAAGCTCTTTTTCGTCTACTTGGCCGCGATGATATTCTTTTACGATTTGCCCTTTATACAGAACCAAAATACGGTCGCAAATCAAAAGCAGATCTTCCAAACCGGGAGCTGTGATGATTACTCCAGCATCTTTATCAAGTTTCTCTTTGATAATATGCAAAATACTGTCTTTAGCCGATATATCCACGCCCCGCGTAGGTTCGTCAAGCAAAAATATTTTCGGCTCGGCAGCAGCGATTCTGCTCACGACAACTTTTTGTTTATTGCCCCCGCTCAATTGATTGACCTCTTGCTCGATCGTAGCTGTCTTTACCTCGAATTTCTTAACCAAATCATAAGCAAATGCACGTTCGTCTTTATTGCTGACGTGAAAGACCTTGGCAAACTTCTTTAACGAATTCAAGACCAGATTTTCCTTCACACTTAAAATGCTGATCAGGCCCTCCGACTCCCTATCCTCAGGCAGGTAGGCGATTCCGGCTTTGGCTGACTGTGAAGGCCTGCGAAAACGGGTCTTCAGACCTTTTATTTCTATTTCGCCTATGTCCGGCGGTTCGATCCCGGCAATGCCTTTAAGTATTTCGGTTCTTCCGCTCCCGCGCAGACCTGCCAAACCCAATATTTCCCCCTGATAAAGATCAAAAGAAACATCTTTGTAAGCACCATAACGGGTGAAGTTTTCAACTTTCAGAAGAACGTCATGATCGCTATGTTCTTTTTCACGATAGGACCGGAATTTGAAACCTTCACCCACAATCATCCCGGCAAGCTTTTCCATATCCAAGTCGGCACAATCTTTTGTTTCCATCGTCCTCCCGTCACGCAGCACTGTCACACGGTCGCATACATCGAGAAGTTCATCCGTACGATGTGAAATGAATAAGATGGTACCGCCTTTTTGTTTTTTATCTTCTATGATCCTGTAAAGTATCTTTTGATCTTGATGAGAAAGAGAAGCAGAGGCTTCGTCCAGAATAATAATTTTAGAATTCTCCACATAACAAGCTTTCAGTACTAAAAGCAATTGCTGTTCTGAAACAGTTAGATCACGTGCTTTTTTCCGAACATCAATGCTAATTTCCGCCGCCTTGATCATCTTTTCAGTCTGTTGGTTCATCTCTTTCCAGTCAACACGGCCATGCTTTTTGATATAATCAGGCATAAAAAGGTTTTCCGCAACCGTAGCTTCAAGTACCATCTGCGGTTCCTGAGGCACAATGGAAATTTTCTCCCGCCGGGAACTGATCCGAGACAATGTGGTAAATTTTTTCCCTTCCAGAAAAATTTCACCTTCAGTCGGTGTCACCATACCGGCAATAATGCCCACCAAAGTAGATTTTCCTGCCCCGTTTTTCCCAATCAGCCCGTGAACTTCTCCTTTTTTGATCTCGATATTAACTTTTCTTAAAGCAATGGTGCCGGGATATATTTTTGAAATATTCTTCAAGGTGAGAATAGTATCCATAGGCTTCCCTTCCTTTGAAGCAAATTCTCAATATATGGGGGACATTCCAGTCCAGGGAAACATTCTTGTATTATTTTTTCATTCTTAATTGAGCGGAACGCTGATGGGCAAGGAGTCCTTCCACACCGGCCAGGTGAGCGCACGGACCGGCAAGCACCGCGGCTCCCTCCGCTGTTACAACTTGATAGGATGACATTTTTAAGAAGGTACCTACCCAGACCCCATTGCTGAAACGGGCTGTCTGCATGGTGGGCAGGGTATGATTGGTGCCGGATACATAGTCTCCAAAAGCCACCGGGGCACTATGTCCGATAAATAAAGAACCGAAATTTCTTAATTTGAGGGCTAGTTCATCATGATGAGCAGTCATTAACTGCAGGTGTTCCGGAGCAAATTGGTCAGATTCCGCTACCGCCTCATCCAGGGAATCCACCAGGACAATCTTCCCGTTCTCTTCCCAGGTTTTCCTGGCCAATGCCGCGGTACCTAAGGTTTTCAATTCGTTTTCGATTTCTTCTTCCACTTGCTCCGCCAATTCCCGGCTGGTAGTCAACAAAATGGCAATGGATGCGGAGTCATGTTCGCATTTTGCCAGCAAATCCACCGCCACACTGACAGGAGATGCGGTCTCGTCTGCGATAATCAGCACCTCACTTGGCCCGGCCAGCATATCAATACCCACCATTCCATTGACTTGTCTTTTCGCTTCTGTGACAAACCTGTTGCCCGGCCCGACAATGACATCTACCTTAGGAACACTTGCCGTACCAAAAGCATAAGCAGCAATGGCCTGGGCGCCGCCCATACAATAAACATCGTCGACCCCGGCAATATCCAGGCCAACCAGAACCGCCGGGTGAATACGGTCGTATCCTTTTGACGGGGGCGAACAAGCGGCAACCCTTTCCACACCGGCTACTTTAGCCGGAATCACCGACATTAATGCCGTGGAGGGAAGCGGATACCGGCCGGCCGGTACGTAAGCCCCACAGGTTTGAATCGGCACCAGCCTGCTTCCCAGGGTGACACCGGCAATGTGGGAACATTCTACCGGCTGCAGACAGGACATCTGTTTTTCCGCAAAAAATCTGATCTGTTCCGCAGCAAATTCCAAAGCCTTCACTGTTTCCGGGGATACCTGACTGTAGGCTTTTTTCAACTCCGTTTTGGGAACCTGAATCTCCTCTAAATCAACACCGTCATACCGTTTGGTTAATTCCAAGACTGCTTTGTCACCTTCATTTTTTACCTGATTGAGAATATTCAGCACGATTTCCTGTACATGATCCTGTTTCCAAGCCGTATCCAAAAGGTTATCCTTTAATACCAGCACCATAATACCTCCCCTTTACTCTATTTCTTCTTTGGTTTATATGTTAGGGTTTGAATACCACTTTTGCCGCACTCTTATCAGATGAATTCAACAGTGCAAAGACCTTTTGACCTGCATCAAGAGGGAACTCATGGGTGATCAAGAAATTTGCCTCAATATCCCTGCCTGTGATCAGGTCAGCCGCTTTTTCCAAGTCCTCCCTGGTATATCCGTTGCAGCCGGTTACTTTAATTTCCTTGCAGACGATGACATTGGGATCGAATGAGACTGTGTTTTCAAATAAACCAACCACTAATAAGGTTCCCCCCGCCGCCACAAGATTAAGGGAGCCGTTTAAAGTAGCCTCATTCCCTGCCGCTTCCACAACTTTATCGTATTCTAAGCCCATCCTGTGATCAAAACCGGTCATGATGGAGTTTGCCCCGGCCCGGGAGGCCATCTCCAGACGTTTTTCCGAAACATCTATCGCCGTAATATCTTTGACCTTACATATTTCCCTCGCCAGCAGGACCGTGAGCAGCCCAATGGGACCGGCTCCCACAACCGCAATATGATCTTCTGCTGAGAACCGGCCTTTTTCGCAAATATGCCAAGCGACCGCCAACGGCTCTGTGAGAACGGCCTGTCTGACATCCTCCGAACTCTTTAGCTTGATCAGCTTTTCTTTTTTTACCGCCAAGTACTCAGCAAAGCCCCCCGGAGAAACTTCTCCAATAAAACCCAAGGCGGCACAAGTATGATATGATCCCTTCAGGCAGCTGCTGCACTGACCGCAGGGGACCCGGGGATCTGCCACCACATAATCTCCCACCCTAAACTCCTGCGCATCGGATCCGACCTGTTCAATCACCCCAACCAATTCATGTCCCATGGTTTCCGGAATATTTACCATAAACATTCCCCTCCGGTAAATATGCATGTCGGACCCGCACACTCCGGCATATAAAACCTTAACCAGCACTTCGTCCCCTTGGAGTCGGGGCTTTTCGATCTCTTCAACCCTGATATCTTGGATTCCATAGTACCGAACCGCTTTCATCATTTGCCACCTCCTTTCGCCTTACTAACTGGCCAACCACCCTCCATCAACAACAATGGTCTGTCCCGTAATATAATCCGAAGCAGGACTGGATAAAAATATCACCGTACCCGCTAAGTCCTCAGCAGTGCCTACTCTTCCTGCCGGAATCCTTTCTTCGATCCATTTTCTATGGGCGGGGTCCTGAAAAAAGGGCTCGGTCATCCCGGTGCGAAAATATCCCGGGGCAATGGCATTTACCTGAATATGATGTTTTGCCAGTTCAATGGAAAGGGCTTTGGTAAATTGGAGCACAGCCCCCTTTGAAGCGCAGTACACCGTGGAGCCGGCCAAGCCGATAAAGCTGCCCAAAGAAGCCAGATTAATGATTTTACCGCTCTTTTGCTTGATCATATACTTTGCCCCTTCCTGGGCCAAAAAGAAGGACCCTTTCAAGTTTACAGACATGATGGCATCGAAATGCTCCGGCCTGACATCGGGAATATCTTCCGCAATTTCCGTCCCGGCATTGTTTACCAGGATATCGATCCTCTGATATTTTTGGACAATCTTTTCCATTACTTTTCGGATCGTTTCCAAATCTGTCACGTCACCTGAGACAGCTTCCGCATAGCCGTTTCCTTTTTCAATTAAGTCAACGGTTTGGCGCAGGGTATCCAAATTTCGCCCCAGACAAAAAACGACTGCTCCAGCCCCGGCAAGTGCGGACGCAAAGCCTCTTCCCAAGCCTTGGCCGGCACCGGTAACTAAAGCAACCTTGCCTTTTAAGCTAAAAAGGTTATTTATCATAATAAAGTACCTCCCGACTTTTAATGAATCATTTTGATGTAACTTTATTATTTTTGTTTTTTTACGGGATGTTCCCACGATAACGGGCGGTCAGCCCACCAATTCTATTTTGGCAGGACCAGTGACTAGTGTGCAGTGAGGATTTTTTGCGTAGTATTAATGAGAAGAAAATATTGGGTTTGCATGCCAGCTGTATACAGGTTTCGACAAAATTTTTTTCCCTACGACCCAATTTTAAAAATGTTAAGCATTTCTCGCCACATTGTCAGCACCTTTTCTGATATGGTCATCAAGGACAGGCAAGATTTTTTCCATATTCCTTTCTTTCAATAAACTTAAGATCTCCAGGTGCTGATTAATCGATTCTTTTTCGTTTCCTAGGGCCTGGGCGGAAAGACGTTGGTACCTGAAAATGCTTTGCCTGATCCCGTTAATAATACTTTTTAGGTACTCATTATTACATTTATTTACGATCAGCATATGCAATTTTCGGTCAAGCTCAGCAATAAGATCAAAATCAATTCTTTGTCCCTGATCTGCTTTGTCCCTCAAGGAAAGCCATTCTTGTTCAATTTGTTCGATTTCATGGTCCGTAATATTTTTTAATGACGTATGGAGTGCTGCACATTCTAAAGCAGCTCTGACCTCAAAAAATTCATAAATCTCTTTTGCCGTCATATGTTTGACAAAAATTCCCACACCATTATGGATTTCCACCAACCCTTCATTTGCCAAAACTTTAAGGGCTTCACGAATTGGCGTCCTGCTCATCCCCAAAGACGCCGCAATCATATGTTCACTCAAATGGTCGCCGGGCTTTAAGTCATTATTAACAATGGAATTTTTTATCGTTTCATAAGCGACATTCGTTAAATTTTTAATTTTTGGATCTTTACCAGCCAATATTTTGGTCAAAGTTAATAATGCTCCTCTATTCTAAATTTTTTACCATCATTTATGATCTTAACACCACATATATACCTCCTGTATACAGGTTACATCACATGATACCCTTTGTCAATACTATTGTTTTCCTGATCATAAATTGATGGTTGTCAATTATCTTTGGTAAAAGAAGGTGTTTATAGCAGACCAAGGGGGCGGTTCTACCGGCTCAAACAAGCTTGAGCCAGTAGAACCGTCTACCGTCTCCTTGGTCACACCTTAGCGATTTAAAGCCTTCTGCACCAGCTCCGGCACCTCAAAGGAGAGGGAGGCCACTTCCACGCCGGCTGCGTTCAAAGCCCGCACCTTGCCTTCAAAAGTCCCCATGCCCCGTTCAATAATCGCCCCCGCGTGTCCCATTCTTTTTCCGGGGGGTGCGCTCTTTCCGGCCAAGTAGGCCACAACCGGCTTGGTGATATGAGCTTTGATGTAAGCTGCTGCTTCTTCTTCCGCGGTGCCGCCGATTTCACCTACCAGTACGATCGCCTTGGTTTCTGCATCCTTTTCAAACTCCGCCAGCACATCGATAAAGTTTAATCCCACCACCCGGTCTCCTCCCAAGCCTACCACGGTGGTGGTGCCGATGCCGGCGGCCGCCATAGCGCCCACGATTTCATAGCTTAAGGTTCCCGAGCGGGCCACCACCCCTACCGGTCCCGGTACGAAATACCGGTTGGGCGGAATGCCGATTTTGCATTTTCCGGACGAAGCCAAACCAAATGTATTGGGCCCGATCACGGTGGTCCCTTTGGATTTTGCATAGCTGACAATGGCCATGGCGTCGTGCACCGGGATATGCTCCGGCAGCAGCACCAGTACCTTGACCCCGGCGGCGATGGCTTCAAAGGCGCCATCCTTGGCAAAAGCGGCCGGTACAAAAAGAATGGAGGCATCAATGGCATGGTGTTCTATTGCTTCCGCCACCGAATTGTACACCGGAATGTAATCTATTTTCTGGCCCCCTTTCCCCGGAGATACTCCCGCGGCCACCTTCGTCCCGTACTGCACCATCTGCCGGGCATGAAAGGTGCCCTGGTTTCCCGTGATTCCCTGAATCAAGACCTGGGTATGGTCATCAATATAGATCGCCATTTCTCATTCCTCCTCTCCCGCGTTTTTTGCCAGCGCAACGGCCTTTTGGGCCGCTTCGTGCATGGTATCAAAGGCTTCAATGCCAACTTCCCGTAAAATCTCCCGGCCTTTTTCCTGGTTCGTGCCGACCAGCCGGATCACCACCGGCACGGGAATGCCTCTCTTCTTTTTTACGGAAGCAAAAGCACTGGCCACGTCGTCGCAGCGGGTAATGCCGCCAAAAATATTGATCAGGATCGCTTTGGGGTCATTTGCCATAATTAATTCCAGTGCCTTGGCGGTGGCTTCTTCACTCGCACCGCCCCCGGCATCCAGGAAGTTGGCCGCGGCGCCGCCATAGTACTGAATGGTGTCTAAGGTGGCCATGGTAATGCCCGCCCCGTTGGCCATCACGCCGATATTCCCGTCCAGGTCCACATAGGCCAGTCCCAGCTCATGGGCCTTCTTTTCCGACTCCGACCGCTCCTCCACCTGGGGCAGGTCTGGATGCCGGAATAAAGCATCATCATCGATGGTGACCTTGGCATCGGCGGCAATCACCCGGTCTCCGCTCACCACCAGGGGATTGATTTCCACCAGTTCCCCGTCCAGGGCGACAAACATGTGGTATAGTTTTAGCAGGATATCCTGCACCTGCTTGGCCTCATGGGCAGGAAGGCCCAGGCGGCGGGTGATTTCCCGGGCACAGAAGGGCATCATGCCAATGGCGTAGTCAATATAGTACTTGATCACGTACTCTTCCGGGACTTCTTCAATGTCCATGCCTCCCTGGACGGAGGCAAGCACCACGGGACACCTTCTGCCCCGGTCCACCGTAATGGCAAGGTAATATTCCTTATCGATTTTTAACTTTTCTTCCACCAAAAGGGCCTCAATGGTGAGCCCCCGCAGTTGGCTCCCCAAAAGGGCCGCCGCGAATTCTTCCCCTTCCCTGGGATCGGCGGTAAACTTAATGCCCCCCGCTTTGCCTCGTTTTCCGGAGAGAATTTGTGATTTGATTACAGAGTCACCGATCTCAGCTGTAATGTCCGCCGCGTCTTGAGGAGTCCTGGCTACCCTTCCTTTCGGGACCGGAATACCGAACTTGAAAAACAGCTCTTTCCCCATGTACTCAAACATTTTCACAGTGTCATCACCCCTCCCGCTTATTCTGGCTTTTCCCAAAGATTACGTTAAATAAAATTGCTGCCAGTTAATTATCATTATATGGAATCTGTCCACCTAAAACTAGGCAATTTTTTGTCATCTTTTTCAGATGTTCTTAAAGAAAATTTTCTTCCCCTGGGGATGATGTCACAAAGCGGTCCCTCATTGGCCGGCCCATTATTTTCGGGCCTTCCCCGTCATATGATGAATATCGATCTTGATCACCGTTGTTTCTTCTTTTGCATTTTCAATATATTTCTTTCCCTTTTCTAAAAAATCGTGCGCATACTTATGGATCAGTTGAAACAAGACCTCTTCTTTTAAATCACCTGTTATTTCACGGGCCGAGCCAAAAGCCACCACGCTTTTATATTTTGTGCTGAACTTCTCCGGCAATACCTCCGTATCCGTAACGACACAAAAGGACACACGGGGATTTTGATGCATGTTTTCCAGCTTATGGCCTTCCCCCGCACAATGGAAAAAAATACCCTGATCATGATAGACATAGTTTACAGGTACCGTATAAGGATATCCATTGTCACTGATCGTGGAGAAAAATCCATATTCCCCTTTTGTTAAAACTTCTTCAATTTCTTCCGGAACCATTTCCCGGTCTTTTCTTCTCATTTCTTTGAACACAAGCCATCCTCCTTATGGGCTTTGCCCTGTTGCCTAAAATCCGCTGGTCCTGCCCTTTTCCTTAAATTCTAACTTACTTCCAAAGGATCCACAACTGCAAAAATGCTTCTATCGGCAGCAAAAAAAATGTTCTCCTGATTGAAGCAAATCAAGAGAACGTCGCCTTCCCAAAGACCTGAATGGAATAATTATCTCCGGTTACAGCAAGTCTTCTCCCTTAATCCCCGGGAACATGCGGCGGATTTCCCCCTGAACCTTGGGATCAATGGGAGTGGCCCTGTGGTCCTTTAATATTTTGGCGGCAATTTTATGGGCCCGGGCATGGGCATCCAGGCTCCCTCTTTCATTCCAGGTGATCCGGTTCCATCGGTCTGATACTTTGGGAATCAAAAATTCCCGGCGGAAGTAGGCCGCTGTATGATTATGGGCCAAAAAATTCCCGGCAGGTCCTACTTCTTTAATTACGTCAATAGCCAGAGAATCTTCATCCACTTCCACACCCCGCAGCACCCGCAACACATTGGCCAGGATTTCATTATCGATCACTGTTTTTTCATAGGAAACGGTGGTGCAGCATTCCAGAAGGCCCGCCGCGTCATGGATCCAGTTGGCTCCGGAAAGCCCCAATACCATAGCTTGGCAGGCGCTTTCATATCCCGCCTGGGCGTCGTTCAGTTTGGCATCAGACTGGCCTCCGGTGGCATAGAGGGGCAAATTATAGTATTGAGCCATCTGGGCGATGCCCACGTTGATCAGGGAGGATTCAATGGCTCCCGCCACGTAGGTCCCCGTATTCATATCCATGATGCTGGAGGTGGTACCGATCAGTGCAGGAGTCCCGGGATTGACCAGCTGGGTTAGGGTCAATCCGGCTAAGGATTCCGCCAGGTTGATGGTGATGGTGGAGGCCAGGGTCACCGGTGCGGTGGCGCCAGCCAAGGGTTCCGAGGGAACGGCCAAAGGCAGCCCTTTACTTGCCACTTCAATGAGAAAATCAGTATAGGTCCAGTCCATAACCAGTGGGCTGACCATCAGGGTAATGAAGGAAACAAAGGGACGTTCCCGCAGTTTGTCAACCCCGCCGGCCACCATTTCCGATATTTTGATTGCTTCCCTCAGGCCCTGCATGGTATACATACCGCCCATAACCGGTTTGGTGGTATTGGTGATGGCCCAGTAAAACCGGTTCACATCCA
Source organism: Candidatus Formimonas warabiya (assembly GCF_002777255.1). Lineage (GTDB taxonomy): Bacteria > Bacillota > Dehalobacteriia > Dehalobacteriales > Dehalobacteriaceae > Formimonas > Formimonas warabiya. Next base: position 2,020,124 of record NZ_CP017634.1, read on the forward strand.
CATCGGCTTCCGGCACATCCGCCGGATAGGTGTGAATCACATAAAAGGAGATATGCTCCATCACATCCACCAGCCGGGCCAAATCCCGGACATCATGGGTAATGGTGGGTCTTCTTTCCCCGGTCTCAAAATCCAGGGCATAACAGACCGTACCCCCGGTGCCGAAGTGCACCCGGTCCTTTTTCAACACGGCATCATGTTTTTCATCCCGCCCATGAATCGTTACTTGGGACGGGGCCGTCTGGATCGCCTTTTCCAGTATGGCCCGGGGTATTTTCACAATTTCTGTTACAGGATCCACGCAGGCCCCGCCCTTTTCAAAGATCTCCAGCGCCTGTTTGCTTTTAACCTTCATGCCTACTTCTTCCAACAGCCTGACCACACCCTCATGAATGGCACTCACCTGGATCTCATTGAATAAACGAAGCTGACGGCCGCTAAATGCCGGATACATATCTTCAGTCTCCTTTCCTCGAAGCAAGTTAAGGTTAATCCTCTGTTAAGCGGAAAGCTTTTCTTGCCTCAACTTGCGGGTTTCGTTTTCCTCAATCTCTAATGTGGCTGCATTGATGGCCACACCGTAAGCGGTTTTGGCCCGTTCCACGGAGATGAACCCCTCCATCACATCCCTGAGCACGTCTTGGGGATCCCTTTCCCAGGGTGCCCCCATCCCCCCGGCCCCAGGCGTTTGATAGATAATTTTGCTGTTTGCCGGTATCACTGTGGTAATCCGGGCCGGCAACACCTGAACCGCGCCGTCCTGTTCCAGCAAGCAATGGGAGTTCCTCCCGGGTTTGCCCCCGAACAACCCCCAGGGTTCCGTAAATGACCTTTCCGTACTGATGGTGACATGGGCCTCATGGTCCAGGATCACGATTTCCCGGGTCAGACCTAAACCGCCGCGATATTTTCCCGGACCATCCGACTCCGGAATTAAACTGTATTTATTGACAAACAGGGGAAAGGCCATCTCCATCACTTCCGTAGGCGTGTTTCTCGTGTTGGTCATATTGGTATGCACCCCGTCCATGCCGTCTAAGTTGTGCACCGCGCCCATTCCTCCTCCATAGGTTTCCACATAGGAATAATAGGTGCCGGTCCTGGGATCAATCCCTCCAATGGTGAGCAGACTCATGGTTCCGGCGCAGGCCGCCATGGCCCGGTCCGGCCGCACCTGGGCCATGGCCCCCAGCATACAGTCGGTAATTCTCTGGGAGGTATTGATGTTGGCATTGGAAACGGCGGCGGGAAATTGGGGATTGACTACGGTTCCGGCCGGTGTAATCACTTCCACCGGCCGGAAAGCGCCCCCATTGGACGGTATTTCCGGATCCGTCATGGCTTTCACGGCATAGTAGACACAGGCCAGGGTTACGCCCCTGGTACAGTTGAGAGAACCTTTAACCTGCCCTCCCGTCCCGGTAAAATCCACCGTCATATGATCGTCCTCGATGGCAATGGCGACCTTGATGGGAATTAAATCGGCCTCTCCCATCTCCAGAAAGTCTTCAAAAGCATACACGCCCGGTTTCATTTCTTTGATCCGGGCCCGCATTCTGCGCTCCGAGTAATTAAGCATTTCTTCCATATAGATTTTAATAAAAGGCGCGCCACATTTTTGGGCCAGTTCCTTGATGCGTTTTTCCCCCACATTATTGGCCGCTAATTGGGCCTCCATGTCACCCCGGAATTCAAAGGCGGTCCGCACGTTGTTGGTGATAAATCCCACCAGCTCTTCATCCAGCTTTCCCTCTTTGCGCACTTTTACCGGGGCGATTCTGATCCCCTCCTGGAAGATTTCCGTGGCATTTACCGGCATGCCGCCGGGAGCCATGCCGCCAATATCGCAGTGGTGGGCCAGATTCGCCACGATGGCCACCAGTTCACGGTCAAAGAAAACCGGCGAGAACACGCAGACATCGGGCAGATGGGATCCGCTGATGTATGGGTCATTAATCATGATAGCATCCCCGGGTTTCAGCATGTTCGGAGGGTATGCTTTAAGGACTGCCTTCATGATCGTCGGCATCAAGCCCAGGTGGAGGGGAATATGTTCTGCCTGAGCCACCAAATCCCCCTGGGGTGTGTAAATGGCGGTGGAGCAATCCCGCCGGTCTTTGATGTTGATGGACAGGGCGGTGCGGATCAAGGTTACGCCCATTTCTTCCGCAATGGACTGCAATGCGTTTCGCATCACTTCTAAAGTCACGCCGTCAATGGCGATATTAGGCATTTTTCTTCCCTCCTTTAAGTTTAATGATCATATTGCCAAAGGCATCCACCGTGGCGTCCTGATCCGGGAAGATGACGGTCGTAGAGTCCAACTGCTCCACAATGGCCGGTCCCCTAAGCATGACACCATAACGAAACTTTTTGCGGTTGTATACAGCGGTAGGCAAAAATCCGTGCGAAAAATAGACTTCCCGGCAAGCAACCGGTTCCGGTATCGCCTGATTGCTTTCCTGTTCTTTGACTAATTCCATCCTGGGGAGCTTGCCTAAAGCCACCAGGCGCAGATTCACCATCTCCACAGTTTCCTTTTCCCGCCGGTAACCATAAGCCTTTTCATGCTCCAGATGGAAATGTTCTTTTGATCGCTGAATCTCATCAAGGGTTAATGTTCCTCCCCATACCGGGATGGAAATTTCATAGGCCTGTCCCCGGTACCGCACATCGGCGGACCGTAAGAAAACCATATCGGAGGGAGAGAAACCTTCCTGGGCTAATTGTTCGCTTCCTTGCTTCTCCATCTCGCCAAATAAATCGGTCAGTTCGGCGCCGGTGATTTCCGCCATGCTTTTCACATGGGTGCGTACATAATCGTGGCGTACATCGGCCACCAGCATGCCCAAAGCCGAATTAATCCCCGGATTTTTCGGTACGATCACTTCCGGCATCCCCAATTCTTCCGCCATCTCTACGCCGTGTACCGGTCCGGCCCCCCCAAAAGCCACTAAAGAAAACTCCCGGGGGTCATAGCCTTTTTCTACGGATACCACCCGGATGCCACGTACCATGTTGGCATTGACCACCTTAATGATCCCTGCCGCCGCCTCGATCACCGTGAGGCCCAGAGGTTGGGCGATCTTTTTCTCAATGGCCTGGTATGCCTTTTCCACATCCAGCTGAAAATCTCCGTCCAGTAAATAGCGGGGGTTTAACCGGCCTAAAACCACATTGGCATCCGTCACCGTAGGCTCTTGGCCTCCTTTGCAGTAACACACAGGCCCGGGAACGGCTCCCGCACTTTCCGGCCCTACTCTTAAAGCCCCGCCGGAATCAATCCAGGCGATGCTTCCGCCGCCGGCGCCAATGGTATGGATATCAATCATGGGTAATTTAATGGGATAACCCCCAATGTGACTTTCCGTGGTATATTTGGGCTGCTGATCGGCAATTAAGCAAATATCCAGGCTCGTTCCGCCCATATCCACCGTGATCAGATTGTCCCGGCCTGTTTGGGCGCAGACAAAAGTACCGGCCAGGGCCCCGCCGGCCGGACCGGATAAAACCGTGCGGGCGCTTGACTCCCGGGCTGTCTCCGCCGTAATCACGCCGCCATTTGATTGCATAATGTATAAACCGGACTTCACCTCCAACTTGTGCAGCTGTTCCGCCAGATCCGCCACGTATTTATTCACTTTGGGCATCACATAGGCGTTAATACAGACGGTGCTGGTCCTTTCATATTCCCGGAACTCAGGCAAGATTTCACTGGATACCGTAATAAACAATCCGGGTAATTCTTCGATCAGGATTTCTTTGATTCTTTGTTCGTGCCGGGGATTGGCGTAAGCATGAAGAAGGCAAACGGCCACAGCGTGCACATCTTTTCTTTTCATGTCTCGCGCTATTTCCCGTACCCTGTCCTGATCCAGTTCCCGCCATACTTTTCCCGTATGAAGAATTCTTTCCGGGACTTCATAGCGCAAATGCCGCGGGATGATCGGTTTTGGTCTGTGGGCATAAAAATTATACAAGGATGGCCGGGTCTGTCTGCCAATGTGAAGGACATCCTGAAAACCCTCCGTAGTGATCAAGGCTGTTCTCGCCCCTTTTAATTCCAGCAGCGCATTGGTCGCTACGGTGGTGCCATGAATGAAAAAATCAATGTCCCGGGGCGCGATTCCTTCCTTGCCCAAAATATCGATCACCCCGTTTACCACCGCTCTGGCCGGATTGTCCGGCGTAGAAGGAACCTTGGTTACGGCAACGGCACCAGTTTCTTCATGAATTAACCCGATATCGGTAAAAGTTCCCCCTGTATCCACTCCTAACCTGAAGCCCATGATTCATCAACCTCCTCCTGCCCTAGTATTCTTAGACTTCGCCCACGTGACTTTCTCCTATTGCAAAAAAGATGCCAGTTAGCCTTTGCTGTTGCCCGCCTTGCTTAAAGCGGCAGAGCTAAGGTCTCCCAGGATTTTTTTACCTTTGGCCGGGAGGGATGCCAAAGGTTTGCGCAAACAGACTGTTGCAATTTCGCATACAAAAAAAAGGCTGTTGCCCTTAAGCATCAGCCTTGATCCGGTATTTTTGGATTTTGCGCACCAAAGTGGAGGGATTTACGCCCAGGGCCGCCGCAGCCTTTCGAATGGACCCGTGATTTCTCAGGGAAGAGCTGATCACCTGCTTCTCCACATAATCCACAATTAATTGAAGCTGCCCCGGAGCATTGACTTCATCTAAATTCAACCCGGCCGTAACCAGTCGGGGGGGCAGGTGTTCCAGGCCAATCTCATCACCGGTGCTAATGATGAACAAATATTCGATCAGGTTTTCCAACTCCCGGACATTTCCCGGCCAGGCATAATTGCTAAAGATATCAACGACTTCCAGCGGAATGGTCTTTTGCTTTTTATAGCGCTTATTATGCTTTTCCAAAAAATAATAGACAAAACCGGGGATATCCTCTTTGCGCTCTTTCAGGGGAGGGATGGTGATGGGAATCACATTTAAGCGGTAGAATAAATCCTCCCGGAATTTACCCTTCTGCACTTGATCACTGAGATTCCTGTTTGTGGATGCTAAAATCCGCACATCCAACTTGACCGGTTCTTTGGCCCCGATGGGAAATACTTCTTTTTCCTGGAGCACCCGGAGCAATTTTGCCTGGACCTCCAGGGGGACTTCCCCGATTTCATCCAGCAAAATCGTTCCCCCCTGGGCCAATTCAAACATGCCGGGTTTTCCCTGATGATTTGCCCCGGTAAAAGAACCTTTGGCATAGCCGAATAGCTCGGATTCCACTAAAGTAGCCGGAATCGCGGCGCAATTTACTTTGATAAAGGGTGCTTCCCGGCGAAAGCTTTGCTGGTGGATAAACTTGGCCATCACCTCTTTACCCGTACCGGAATCACCTTGGATCAGAACAGTATTATCAAAGGGGGCCGTCTTTAAGGCTAATTCAATCACCCGTTTCATCGCTTTGCTTGTGCTTACCACTCCTGAATTGTCCATTTGCTGCTGGCGCAGTTGAAATAATTCATGAGAATACTTATTGGAAAGATTTTTTGTCGTCTCTACTTCGTTGCGCAATTTTATCAGTTCCGAAATGTCCCTGACATTACAGACCACCATAATAATATCTCCCGTTTCATTAAAAACCGGATTACCTGTGGCCAAGGCAATTCTCCCTGTGACATATTTATGAATGATGGACGCGGGAATCTTTTTTTCCAGCACCACCAATACGGTAGAATGTTCAAAAAGCTTTTCCGCCAGCAAATCCCTCATGTTTCTTCCTACCAGCTGTTCCCGGCGCAACCCGGTAATTCTTTCATAAGCAGTATTTACGTACAGGGTATCCCCCTTATGATCTGCAATCCAGATGCCATCAAAGGAGGATTCCAAAATGGACATAAATAACCGGTTGTGCACAATATCCTCCGGGGCTTCCATTAGAGCAGAAGCTGCCACGCTTTCACCCTCTTTCAGACAAAAAGTACTTGCTCTTTATTTTCGCTAAACCAGGATTTTTTCCTCCCCATTTTCATACTTTTCAATCAACTTCTTTTATCTAAATAATTTTTGTGCTGGGAACGGAAAAAGCCAGGGGCAGCCTGGAAAGGAAGCTCCCGGCTGCCACTGGCAAAGCGCTAAGGGTGGGTTATCCTTGGATCATACCATTCGTTGATACAGTTTTTTTGGTGTGAACCTCCAGAATTACGCCCACGATCAAAATCAGGAAAGTTACAGGCAGCCCCAGGACCACCGGGTCCCAGGTCCAGATAAATGCCGTGCTCCCTTGGGCCGCAGCATTTGCCGCCGCCTGCTTTTGCACCAATTGGGCGATCAGAGTGGTGGAGGCGCCCAATATCATGGCTAGCAGGGTGGATATCCTTGCCCTTCTGGCCGCCGGCCAAAATATGATGGCCATGAAAACCGGAGCCAGCCCGGCGGCCATGATCCTGCCCCCCACCCACAATAGTTCCAGGATATAGGGCAAAGATTTTCCAATAATCACCGCAATGATCGTAATAATGACCGTACTAATTCTTTGAATTTTTACCAGGGCTTTTTCTTCAATGTTTTGCTGAATGATCCGTTTGTAAATATCCAGGGTAATGTTAGAGGTTACAGTTAAGATACAGGCACTGACCGTTGACATGCAAGCTGCTAAAAGAACAATGACAAAGAGTACGCCGATATGTGGGCCAAACATCATCGCCAGTTTAATAAAAGCGTCTTCTCCTTTAATGCCGGGGAACAGCACAAAGGCACAAATCCCTAGGACATAAGGGACCATGTACCAGAGGAGAGAGAGTAACCCGCCATAAATAAATGACTTCTGGGCCGTTTTCGTATCCTGGGCGGACAATCCCCGCTGGAGCAATGTCTGGTAAGCAAAGGTAATAAATAATCCATTCAAAATCCACCCCACCGTTTGTTTAAAACCAACATTCAACACGGCTGTGTGGGTGGCCGGTATCGCTGCGCTAAACTCGCTCCAGCCCCCGATATGAAAAACCGCCATCGGGATGAGCAAGGTGGAGCCGATAATGATAATGGCTGCCTGAATGCTGTCGGTCACCAAAACTGCCCAAGCGCCGCCGGTGATGGTATATACAATGACTACTCCTACGGTAATCAATAAGGCTACGTTCGTAGAAACCTGAAATAAATACTGGAAAATCACGGCCATGCCGTAGGCCACGCCTGCCGTTACACCCAGGTCCCGGGCCAGTACTAAAACCACGGCGATCATACGGTGGGGCAAGCCAAAATATCGTTCAAACAATTCAGGAATCGTGGTGATCTTGGAAGCACGCAATTTGGGAATCGCCCAAAAACCGAGCCAGGTGCACGCGACCATAAAGGCTCCCCCGGACCAGTAACCGGCAATCCCGCTGGAATAACCGACGCCGGTATAACCAATCAGCGTGGCGGAGCTTACCCAGGTGGCAAAAATACTCCCGATCACAATCCAGAGAGGAGCTTGCCTCCCGGCTAAAATAAAGGCATCCGAGCTTTTACTGGCCTTCCGTTGAAAATAGATACCTACAAAAATCATCGCGGCAAAATACAAGCAGATCATAAACAGGTTATATGCCAACATTTTTCTCCCCCCTTATTAACAATTGATTAGGGTTATTAGGTTAATAGAAAACGCCAAAAAAACATATACAATAAAAAGATTAAAAAGACGCCCAAAAAAGACAGCACCAGCCAGAGAGGTTTTGCTTCAATCTCATCCATGGGATCCCTTTGTTCCACCAATCCTTTCACCCCCTTTTACTGTTTTCAGGACCTTTCTCCCCAAAGCTCTTCTGTTAACTTGTGATATTGCAATTGTAATACCAATTGTTTAATTTTTAGGAGTGAGAATATATTTTTCCGGCCGGACTTTGCGTATCACACATTGTCACCCATATCAACCCTCCTTGGGAAATGTGACTCCCCGGAAAAGTTGAAAACCATTGTTGCATTTTTGCATACAATCACAGACGAATTGCATTTTTCAAACAGGCCAACAAACCATATAAATAAAAAAACGAAAATACTTTCATTCATCAAAGAACAACTCAAAAAGTATAAAAAAAGAGAGTATTGGGCCTTTGCCAATGCTCTACTTAGAACCCCTGCTTATTTTTGAACTCAATCAACGATAAAACCCGTGGGACGGTCTAAAATCTACCCTAAAATTGTGCTCCTCCATCATCGCAACCTCCACGGATCCTATCCACCGGGTATTCTCCCGGGGAAAATCCTCCCTGAAGTGGCTTCCCCGGCTTTCTTCCCGGCATAAGGCCGCCCGCACCACGGCTTCCGCCACCTGACACATCCCTTTCAGCTCCAAGTATTTCGCCCAATCACGGAAACCGGCACAACCCCTGCGGCTCAATCTTTCTCTACAATGCCGGATATTTTCCCACGCTCTGGACAAAGATTCTTTCGACCGGATAATGGAGGCATTTTCCCACATCGTTTTACAGAGAAAATTTCTGATTTCGGCACAGGTTTCTTTGCCCGTACCACCATCGGGCCAAACAATCCGGGGCGGCGGTACTTTAAGATTACCTGCTTTTGCTGCAAAGCTTGCCGCCCTCTCTCCGGCAATGCTGCCGAAAACAACCGCTTCCGTGAGGGCATTGGTGGCCAGCCGGTTCGCCCCATGAACCCCTCCTGCGCATTCCCCGGCCGCGTAAAGCCCCTCCAGGCTCGTTTCGCAACAGGCATTGATCCGGATGCCGCCCATGGAAAAATGGGCTGCCGGGCTCACCGGCAGCCAGTCTTTTTGCATATCTACGCCGTGCTGCTCTAAATATTGTTTTAACCGGCGGTGGCTCCGCTCCAAGGCTGGGGCGGGAATTCCCGTGCAGTCGAGATAGACCTGGTCGGCAACAGCTCTTTTTGCCCCTATTTCCCCAAAAATCGCCTGGCACATTTGGTCTCTTGTAGCCATATCGGCATCCTGAGGCGCATACTTTACCATAAATTTTTCCCCCAGGGCGTTTCGCAATACAGCGCCATCCCCAAAAAGAGTATTGGAAAGAGTTAGCTTGACCGGATCATGCAGCATAGTGGGATAAAACTGGACGAATTCCATATCCCGCAGCGGGACTCCCGCGTTCAGGGCCAGACTAAAGGCGTCTCCCGTGATTTCGGCGCTATTGTTGTTCCGGGAAAAAAGCCTTCCCGCCCCGCCTGCTGCTAAAATGACCGCTTGTGCGGAAAAATAAATCAATTCTTCCTGGGCCAGGTCAATACCCAGTGCGCCAATGACCCGGTCATCCTTTTTCACAAGCTGAATGACTGCCACGTGATCCATCAACCGGGCTCCCGCTTGGGAAACCCGGTCCCGCAAGGGCCTCAAAACCGCTAATCCCCGGATGGTCTGTTCCCGGGGACCAAATTCACAATAGAGGGATCGGGGACAGCTGTGTCCCGGGGCATGCTTAGACATGAATTCCCCATTCAGGCGCATGAATTTTACGCCCCATCCTTCCAGCCGTTCGATGGCCGGTGCCGACTGACGGGCTAAAATTTCTACCAGGGTCCGGTCATTCATTCCTTTCCCGCTTTCCATGGTATCCTGAACATACCGTTCACAAGAATCATCCCCGCCGGGTAGAAACGCGGCAAAACCCCCACCGGAAACCAGGGTATTTCCACTCATGCCTGACTTCCTTTTGCAGAGTACGGTTACCCGGGGTACCGTCCGGACTGCTTCCAAGGCTGCCGCCAGTCCGGCCAGTCCGCCCCCAATAATGAGCACATCGCTCTCCACCGATCTGATTGGTCCGGGCAGCATCGCATTCAAACACCTCTTTCCTTCGGTTTATCGTTACCAGCACTTTCGTCTCCTTATGCTTTCGCCGAGCCCCCCTGATCAATCAGGGGGGAAACAGTCTGGACCGCATAGGCCGGTTCCGACTTTCTCTCTTCTTCAGGGAAAGTTAAAGCAAATTTATGATTCGTGTACAGGCGAAAACGGATTAAATTTCTGCTCACCAGTTTCCGGTACAGATGAGTCACGAAAGTCACATCCATGATCACGGCCCAGACAATGTGAATCACGGTAATACTTTTCAGGCCGGGAGTAACCCCAAAGGTGGTAAATTTGGCCGCACCCGTGAGTCCTAAGACAAAAAAACTGCCGATCACAATCAGGTACCAGCATTTCTGCCCCGAATTAAAGTCCCCCTGAAATAAGGAATGCCGATCCTTTCCTGTGAGATACCGGTAAGCATCTTTCAGCCACAAAAGATCTTTTGGGCCGAAAGAAAAAACATTTCTCAGGATTCGTTTCAGGTGATGCCGGTCAAATAGATAAAAAATAAAGGGGGTGCTCAAAAAACCCAGGGCAAAAATCCGATGCAGCAGCGCCATAATCAAGACAAAGGAGCCGGACCAGTCACTCCGAAAATGGTTCAGCCCGATTCCGGTAGCCGCCAAGCCGAAATAGCACAGGACGAGAAACCAGTGGACCATTTTTTCTGCTAAGCGGAACCGCACGGCAAAATTCTTCAGCTGTTTATCCACCTGAGGACAGGAGCCGATGCAGGAGTAACACCTGATACAGCTTTCTCCCACTGCCTGCTCCAAGAACATGGAGGTTCTATTGTTGGAAGCATCTAAAGCCTGATATTTTCTCAATACCTGGGGACAGGCATCCACACAATTGCCGCAGGCCATGCAGGCCCGGTCTCCTATGGCATGCTCACATTCCGGCAGGCAATGGGCGGAGGAAAGGCCTTGGGAAAGCAGCCGAAACCGGCCTACCGGGGGTAAGTTTTCATCCAATATGGTTTGGAGAATCCGATAATTCTGCTTTAATGCCCAGTACGTACCCATGATTTATCCTCCTCAACTACGCTAAGACTACGGTAGCTTTTCTGGGGTCGAAACAGCAGCCTAAGCGGAGGGAAACGATGCGCACCCCGCTGGCCCGGGCCGGTCCGATTTTCACAAAAGCGGCCAGCGCTGTGATATCGCCCCCTAATCCCAGGCTTCCGCATGCCGTCTCATTTACGATGCCGGTGACCATGCTTTCTGCTTCGCTCTGTTTGGTGAAATCTGCTTCCGCCATCGCCTGAAGCATCAGATGGGACGCCTCATAATGGGTTCTTCCCGTGCCGATGCAGGGAATGGCCGGGGTGCAACCCAGCTGAATCACCTCCTGGGCCGCCCACTTGGCCGCCTCTTCCAGCACAGATTTCCCTTGATGGCGGTGGAAAACCCGGTAAGTTTTCCCTCGGATTTCCGGACCGCCCCCCAGCATCAGCACCGTAATGGCCAGCTCCTTACCCTTTTGCGGAAGAACAGAAAAAGGCGCCGGGGCCAGCATGCCGGGGTCGTCATACATGCCTTGACTCTGTCCCAATAAGTCCCAGCCCTCTCCTTTCACGGCCATAGGCCGGGCCGGAAGGTCACGCAAGCCTGCCGCCACCCCCTCACTGAGGGCGGAAAAAAGGCTGCCCTTTACCTCCGCATCCTCCCCGATGCGCACAAAAACATGGGGGATGCCGGTATCGTCACAAAGAGCCAGCTTCTTGGCTGCTCCTACTTCCGCATCCCGGATGATTTGTTCCAATACCCATTTGCTCTTGGCACTGGTTTCCCGTGCCAAGGCGGCTTGATAAGCGGCCATCTGATCAGGCCGGAAGGTGGTACTTGCCTGCACCAAAGCATCCCGGGTAGCATCAATAATCTCCCGAACCGGTATCATTTCTTTTTCCTCCTTCCCCTAAAAAATGGACTGCCCGTGGGCAATGGCGACAATTCCGGGCAGGTTCTTCACCGTCACTTCATAAAAGGCCTCCATGCCCAGTTCCGGAAATGCCACGACTTTTTGATCAAGGGTATTGTCCGAAAAAAGGGCGGTCACCGGCGGCGTAACGACAAATATGGCATGATATTCCTGCAAGGACCGGACCATCTCCGGGCCAAGGGCCCCTTTCCCCAGGTGAATCTTGATGCCTGCCTGGGAAAGGACCGGGATGCTTCCGGCAATTTCCAATTTATTGCTCGTGGTCGGGCCGATGCCGGCCGGGCTGACGGCAGTATGAAAAACGACCCCTCCCTGCAGCACGATACCATAGTCCTCTAACCGTTCTTCTTGAACCAGGGAAACAATTTTCGGCAAAACCGCATCCCGGCCGCAAAAGATTTTCCCCGAAATATAAATGGTATCGCCGACACCCAATTGATCAAGAATCCCGTCGCTAATCGGCGTGACTACTTCCATGAACAAAACCTCCCCTTTCTAATAGTACTTTCTTTCCTTCCTTTCCGGGTTGATATAATCCGGCAAAAGAATGGGCGAGCGCAGTTTGGGCACATCCATCCGGTCGGAAAACTCCTTTTTGAATTTTCTTAAATGTTCCAGGGTTCCCGGACCATATGGAGTTATCTTTTCCGCATATTGGGCTGCCCCCACCCCGGCCCTGCGCCCAAAAACGAACACATCCACCAGGGAATTTGCCCCCAGCCGGTTTCTCCCGTGCACACCCCCGGCCACTTCTCCGGCCAAATAGAGGCCGGGAATTTCACTTTCCCCGCTGCCGCTGATCATTTTCACGCCGCCATTTTGGTAATGCTGGGTGGGATACATGAGAATCGGCTCTTTGTCGATTTCAATGTTGTACTCTTTGAAACGGCGGTAAATTCCGGCAAATTGCCTGGCCGCCTTCCCTTTCCCCCCAATCAGATCCAGCATGGGCGTATCCAGCCACACCCCATCCATTTCCGTCGGTGTGCGCACCCCTTTTTTCCGGTCGGTGCATTCCCGGATCATCGCGGAAGATACGGTGTCCCGGGTTTCCAACTCGTTGATAAACATTTCCCCCTGGGCATTGACCAGGTGGGCGCCGTTGGCCCGGATGGCTTCCGTAATCAATTGCCCCAGCATTTGTTCCGGCCAGGCCACCCCGGTAGGATGATACTGGACCGCGTCCGCATAAATCAGGCGCGCGCCGGCCCGGTAAGCAAGAACCAGGCCGTCCGCCGTGGCGCCATAATGGTTGGACGTGGGGAACTGATTCATATGCAGCCGCCCCATCCCCCCGGTGGCTAAAATCACGGCCTTGGCCTGCACCACCAGATACTCCTGGGTATCGAAATTATAGAGCAGAGCGCCGCAGCATTTTCCCTCGGCATCGGTTAATAATTCAATGGCCGGGCTAAATTCCAGAACAAAAATATTCTCCCGGTTGCGCACCTCATCCCGGAGCACGCGCATAATCTCCAGGCCCGTCAAATCCTTGCAGGAATGGGAGCGCCTGCGGCAGTGGCCCCCGGGGGCATGGGTGAGGATGGAGCCGCTGGGAAGGCGGTCAAACATCACGCCCAGATCTTCCAGCCATTTTACCGTCAAGGGAGCTTCCAGGACCAACGCCTCCACCAGCTCCGGCACATTTTTATAACCGCCCCCGCCCATGGTGTCCAGGTAGTGCAAAACCGGGGAATCGTCCGGCTCCGTAGCGGCGGCAATGCCCCCTTCCGCCATGATGGTATTGGAATCACCAAAGCGCAGCTTGGTCGCCAGGATCACTTTCGCCTTTTGGGACTCGGCCATGAGGGCGGCGGAAGCCCCTGCGCCGCCGCCCCCGATAATCAGGACGTCGGTGCGATAATCAATGCGGTCCAGATTGACCTTATCGGGATCCACAAAGGGCTCTCCTTCCAAAACCTCGGCCAGTTCCTGGGGGACCGGCTCCCCTTTATTCGGACCGATTCTGAGCTCCCTTTTCCCTTCCGGTTTATAGTCAGGATGGTACATCTCCAGCAATTTTGCTTTTTCTTCCGCCGTTAACCGGGGAAAGGGATGGTCCATCCGGTATTTTCTTGTTGCCTCCACCTGCTTGATGGAATTCTGCATACTGTTCGGATAAGGCATGATCTCACCTCCCTAGAATTTTTTCTGCACAATATCTCTTTGGGCATACAACTGTTTTAACTCCTCCGGAGTCATTTTCTTTAGCCGGTTGATTTCCTCCGTATAGATGCCGGCATTAATTTCCCCGGTTCTTTTTTCCAGCTGGTCGGATTTTTTGCCCAAGAACTTTCCGCAGATTCTGCGCACATACATGGCAATATTGTACTGGGTTAACTCCGCCGGACACCTGGACACACAGATGCCGCACATGAGACAGTCGAAAGAAAGCTCGGCGGCTGTCTCAAAATCACCCCTGAGACTGGCCCCGATATAATCCAGCACCTGAATCTTTTGGGGACAGCTTTTGGTACAGGCGTTGCACCCCATGCACCGGGTCACCTCGGGATATAATTTGATCAATTCCCCGTAAAAATCGGTCAGCCGGTCCAGGTCATAGGTCTTCTTCTGGGGAGGATAAAAGGGAATCTGACTCAAGATCATGCCTGCTTCAATGGAGGTCTGGCAGGCCAGGGCTACCCGCAAATGATGATCCCCATCCAGCCGGTACACAGTGGCGCAAGCACCGCAGGCCCCGGCCCGGCAGCCGCAGCCCCGGATCATTTTAAAGCCTGCGTATTCAAAGGCTTTTAAGATGGTATACCCCTCCGGAATATCATAGCGTTTTCCCATAATATAAATAGGCAATCGTGCCATTGTCTTCACCCCCTATGCAATTGGATCATTGATAAATCGGCCAGATCCTCGACATGATCTAAAATATTTTTTTGGGCCTCCCATTGATTGGGGTCCAGAACGGAAGAAGCCAAATTGGTAAACTTCGTCCATAATTCTGTAAGCGTGAGAGGGTTTTCCGGATCTCCCTTCCGGCAGGACACACGTTTGATGTACCGGTTGTTTTTGGTTTTCACTTCCACCACGGCCCCTCTTTTCCCGGGGAAAGACTTCTCGCATTCCTCGTCTCCGGCCAGGTGAACCATGTTCATCAACCGGACCAGGCTCTGGGGAGGCGGCCAATGCAGGAAGTGATCAAGGACGACTTTCCCGTCCTGAAGGGCGCAGGCAACACAATAAGGAATACTGAATTTGGCCTCGGTGGTGCTCCGGGGACTGCCCTTTCCCGCTACCTGGAGGGCAGCCCCGTAAGTACCGACTTTGATTTCCTCAATCAGTTCCGGTCCCGCCGGGCAGTCATCCTTCAGGGCCAGCACGGCGTCAATGGCGGGATGGGTATGCCCGCAGGAGGGATAGGCTTTAAAAGTGGTATCTAAAATGGTGTACCCTTTCCCCAGGGAGGCGAAAATGGCTTTTTCCGCGCCGGCAAAGGCGGACATGGCTTTCAGGAAACCACGGGGACCGTCTAAAATCGCCGGGGGCCCCGTAAATCCTCCCAGCGCCAATAGGGCCGCCAATACGCCGTTCATGGCCGCTTTTCCGGCATGAAGAGGCTTTGCCATGGTACCCGTGCATTCCCAGAGGCCGGCGGCCTGGGTTCCGGCATTTCCCAGGGCCCAAATGATTTGTTCCTCATTCGCTTTCAGCAGCTTACAGGCCGCCGCAGCCGCCCCGAAAGTCCCTACGGTTCCTGTGGTATGCCAAAATCGATAGTGGCTGGGATTTACGGCGGCGGCCAGGCGGTTGGACACCTCATAGCCCAGGACCAAGGCGGTTAAAAAATCTGCTCCGTTACTTTCACTGGCTTCCGCCACAGCGAAAGCCCCGCTGATCACCGGCGCCGCCGGATGGTAGAGGCCGAACTTGTAAATGTCGTCAAATTCAATGGCATGAGACATGGTACCGTTGATCAGGGCTGCCGTCAAACAATCCCCGCTTTGGGTATGCCCGATGAAGCGGCACTTTCCCCTGTTATTTTCCGGCACTAGCACGTCTAGCATCACCCGGACCGGCTCCAGACGGGATCCGGCGCAGGCACAGGCAAGCCAATCCATCAAACACGCCTTCGCCTTTTCTCTCACCGCCTGGGGCAAATCCTCGTACCCCGTATCTAAAATATAGCGGGCAATTTCCTCGGATAACATGCGGTCACGCTCCTACCTTTCCAAATTGAAGCAAGTTCTTAATAGGTTAAACAACCGTTTCCCTCGGCCTTTCTTTTAAAAAGAGAAAGCCTTTCGGCACCAAATAAACAGCCACGATCAGCGCCAGCCCGATCATGCTGCTGATCAAACCCTGTTTGACCATCAATACGGCCCCCACAAAACAGATGGCCCGGCTCAGGATAGTCAGGTTGTGGCGCAGCCAGCCTACGGCAAAAGCGGCAAAACCCAACGTGCCGATGGCGGCACTGAAAAAGCTGATCAGAATTTCCCATACCGTCCCTTGCATGTTCAGGGCCGGCGAATAGATAAACATAAAGGGACAAATAAATCCGGCGATGGCAAAACGCATGGCCGCCCAGCCTGTTTTCAAGGGGTGGCTCTCGGCAATACCCGCCGCGGCATAGGCGGCCAAAGCCACAGGGGGCGTAATGGGAGCAAAAGCCGTGTAGTAGAAGATAAACAGGTTCGCCACCAAAGGAGATAAGCCCACCTTAACTAAAGCCGGGGCGGCCATCGCAGCAATCACAATATACGCGGCCGCAGGGGGCAAAGCCATGCCCATGATGATAGTGGCCACCATGGTCATGAGGAGGGCCCCCACCAGCCATTGGCCGGCCAACTCCATCAGTACATTGGTAAATGCCAAACCTAACCCGGTCAGGGTAATCACGCCGACCACAATCCCTACGGCGGTACAGGCAATACTGACCATCAGGGTCCCTTTCGCGCCGGATTCCAGAGCCTCCAGCAAGCTTTTCAAAGTCATGCGGTCTTTTCCCCCGAAAATCAGGTTGAACACAACGGTGGCCACAATCCCCCAGAAAGCGGCTTTAATGGGGGATGATTTCGCCACCAGGAGCAAATAGAGGAGAATGGCTAGAGGGATGAAAAGAGGCAGCCCCCTTTTCAGGACAGGTCCCACCCTGGGCAGGTCCTCTCTGGGCAACCCTTTGATATTGCTCTTCACGGCTTCGAAATCAATAGAAAAAAACAGGCCCAGGTAATAAAGAATGGCCGGAATCGCTGCCGCCACAATAATCTGGCTGTAAGGGATCCCTGTCAATTCCGACATAATAAAGGCGCCGGCACCCATAATCGGGGGCATAATCGCTCCTCCGGAACCGGCCACCGACTCAATGGCGCCGGCAATTTCCGGCCGGTAGCCCAGCCTTTTCATTAAGGGAATGGTGAAGGCCCCGCAAGTGACCACATTGGCCACCGGACTGCCGTTAATCATGCCCATCAAACCGCTGGAAACACAGGCTACTTTGGCCGGGCCGCCCCGGGCCCAACCGGCAACCGCGAAAGCCAGGTCAAAGAACACGGAGGCGCCGCCGGACTTGGTGAGAAAAGCGCCAAACAGGATAAATATCACTAAGTAAGTGGCGGCAACACCCAGGGTGACCCCAAAAATACCTTCTGTGGTCAGATACAGGTGGTTCACCACCCGCACCAGGGAATAGGCCCGGTGGCCGAAATCCCCTGGAATCAGGTGACCCCAGAAGACATAGGCCAAAGAAACCAGAGCCACAATGGTCAGGGCCCACCCGGTGGTGCGGCGGGTCGCCTCCAGAATGAGCAGAATCAAAAGGCTGCCCAGAATAATATCCAGGGTGTTGGGATTCCCTACCCGCATCACCAGGTCTTTAAAAGTAAATAGAATATAGAGCCCGCTGGTCAGACTGGCCCCCACCAGGAGATAATCCAGCCAGCGCCAGCTCTTATTTTTCACCGGGTAGCATAAATAGATTAAAACGAGGACAAAACTTAAGTGTACGGTCCGCTGGATCATCGCCGTCAGAAGGACAACCCCGGCCGTATAGAGCTGAAACAGGGAAAAAATGATCGAGATGTAAAAAATAATTTTAACCAGGTATTTTCCGGATATTTTGTTTTGCCCTTCCTCCATTTCATTCAGACCTCCTTTTCCTTTCAGATATCCCAGATTCACGAGAAAAGGGGGCCAGAAAAATCCTTGCTTCTGTCCTGACCCCCAGAACCTTAATCGGTGATATTGTTGTCCTGATAGTACTTTTCCGCCCCCGGGTGTAAGGGAATCACCGTGGGCAGGGCGTTATCCACATTGATTTCCGCTCCCAGGGCGTGGGCAGCTTTGATTTCATCGGTGTATTTCAGCATCGCTTCCGTCAAAGCATACGCAGTGGCCTCGTCCATATCCGCCCGGACACAAATCAGAATCGCCGCCCCGATGGTACTGACGTCATAATCTATTTCTTCATAGGTCCCTTTCTGCATCACTGCTTTTTGGAAGTAGGGATATTTCGCAATCACGGTATTAATTTCGTCATCCGTCATATTGATCAGGTCAAAGTCCAGCGAGGACCCTAAATCCATTACGGCGGCCGCCGGAGCGCCAACGCCCATGATGGCGGCATCGATTTGCTTATCCTGGAATGCGGTCACCGCTTCGTTAAAAGATAAAAACTTTTCATCAATATCCTCATAAGACATGCCCAGCGCTTCCAGTATTAATTTGGTCTTATGCTCGGTGCCGCTTCCCGGCGAACCCACGGCCACCCTTTTTCCTTTCAAGTCTTCAATGGATGTGATGCCGCTTCCTTTCAGGGAAATAATGTGGGTGGGCTGGTTATAGGTAGTCATCAGCGCCAGAATATTTGCGGGTTTTGTGAAGTCAGCGCCAATCCCCTTGTAGGCCTCAAAGGCGGTATCGGCGGAAATAAAAGCAATGTCGGCCGACCGGCTGTCAAAGAGCCTGACATTCTCCACGGATCCTCCCGTGGCTTCCGCGGAAACATTGAATTGAGGATAGTGGTCATTAATCACCTTTGCCATTCCCCCGCCCAACGGGTAAAATGTTCCCCCGGTTCCGGCAGTGGCAAAGGAAAGTTGCATCACTTTTTCAGTTGCCTCAGGCTGTTCGCCGGCACTTTGCTGATCACTGTCTGTGTCTTGGCCGCAGCCCAGAGCAAACAAAATCATTATCAGCATTAAAATACCCAGCATGAATTTCTTTGTTTTCAAAATACTGACCTCCTTTTTCAATCAAAACCCCAGCGTCCTGACACATGAAATTTTCCAACCACCTCCAGCACATTTTTTACATCCCGGCCCTTTTTCTTCTCTCGCTAAATTTCACCCTGTATCGCTTTATCTCTATTTACATTTACGAATCACATCAATAATACTGCCGTCACGGTACTCCACCACGGCCACGACTTCGTCGGCAGTTGGCGGCGGCGGCGCCGGTATCCCTGTCATTTTGTATGCTATACGCTGTAATTCTTCTATCTCCATGATGGGAAGACTGCTGTCCCGGAGATGATCAAGCAGGTCTTTTCTTCTCGGATTCACAGCTACCCCATAATCTGTGACGATTACATCGACTGTCTCACCTGGAGTAACCACGGTATTGACCCGGTCCTGAATCATGGGCCGCCTGCCCCGAATTAAGGGCAATACGATGATCGCCACCTTTGATCCGGCAGCCGTATCCGGGTGTCCCCCGGGAGCTCCCATCAGTTTGCCGTTGGAACCCGTCAGCACATTGACGTTAAAATCCAGATCAACCTCAGTAGCACTGAGAATAACAAAATCCACATTATTGACGATCGGTCCCCGGGTATGGGGATTGGCATAAAATGAAGCCGAAATTTCCACATGAAGCGGATGCTCTTTGAGGGATTTAATCGACGGGGTATCGAAAGTCTGGACATCAATCAGCTTTTTAATGAGACCTTGCTCATGCATCTCAACCATGACCCCGGTGATACCGCCCACCCCAAAGGATGCCGCTATCCCCTGCTGGTGCATTTTTTCTTTGATAAATTTGGCTGCGCTCAGGGATGCTCCGCCGCTGCCCAGCTGCAGGGAAAAGTTGTCTTGAAAGTACCCGGAATATTCCATCACCTGGGCAGCATACTTTGAAATCACCAGTTCTTTGGGATTATTGCTGATGCGCAGGGATCCGGTGGCGATGCCATTGGGATCCCCAATCTTATCCACCACGACAATAAAATCCACCAGGGTCTGAGGAATACTGATCGGGTACAAGGGATGGGGAACCAGGTGATCGGTAATGGCCACCACCTGATCGGCATAAGCCGCATCAACCATAGGGTACCCTAAGGACCCGCAAGCGGAGGGTCCGTCCACGCCGTTGATATTACCGTAAGTATCACAGGTGGGCGCGCCGATAAAGGCCACATCAATATGGGTTTCGCCGCTTTCGATGGCCCGGGCCCGCCCCCCGTGGGTGCGAATGATCGCCGGTTTGGCAAGCCTGCCGGAGCTGACCAGGTTACCCAGCTGTTCTCTGATCCCGGTAGTTTCTATGGCTGTAATCACACCCTGCTCCAGATAAGGAATAATACAATCCTGGACCGCACTCAGCGAGCTGGGTGTAATGGTTAAATCTTTTATTCCTTTCCGGGCGATGGCATCCATCACCATTTTCATCACATAATCACCGTTGCGAAAATGGTGATGGAAAGAGATGGTCATGCCGTCCCTTAGTCCGGTGGCATCAATGGCCTGATCCAGTGATTTGAGCAGCTTCTCTTTTCCGGGAACATGAACCGGAGTTTTCGGACCGGCTAATCTTCCCGTCGGCTGATACGCAAAGGCGCCTTGAAAGGGTCTGATTTTATTTAAACCCGGGATACTTTGGGGGATTTCTCTACCTACCGCATTCTTCATCACTTTGTTCCTCCCTTATGACGCCAAGTGCCGCAGCATACTGCATCACCCGCTCCGCTCTTGCCACAACCGGACGGTCAATCATCTTTCCATTTAAGGCGACGACACCGGATTTTTTCTCCAAAGCCTGCTGGTAGGCCGCTAAGACTTTTCGCGCCTGATGAATTTCTTCCTCACTTGGCGTGTAGATTTCGTGAACCATGGGTACCTGATTGGGGTGGATCACCGACTTGCCGTCGTAACCCAGCATCTTGCCGAACTGGGTATCCTTTCGAAAGCCCTCTTCATCCCGCGTATCGGCAAAGACCTGATCAATCGCTTGTACCCCGGCGGCACGGGCCGCATATAAAACCTGACTTTTGGCAAACCATAATTCCTGACCGTCCCGGGTCCGGCTTCCTTTCAAATCTGCCATTAAATCTTCCGCACCCATGCCGATGGCGATAATCCGGGGACTTGCGGCAGCTAAATGATACGCCTGCAAAATACCTTTGGCCGTCTCAATTGTCAGCATGATTTTGATGGCCCCTGATTCAAATCCGTATTTTTTCTCGGCAGCACCAATTATTTGGTCTAAAGCCTGAATGTCTTCCACCTGTTCCGATTTGGGCAGCCGGATAAATCCTGGTTGAGCAGGCAGTACAGCTGCTAAATCATCCTGACCATAGGGTGTGTCCAGACCGTTGATTCTTACGCCGATTTCACTGGGATACGGGATATGCAGGATGGCATTACGCACCAGGATGCGGGCGGCATCCTTTTCATTTACGGCCACGGCATCTTCCAAATCAAAAACTAAACAATCGGGCCGGTAGATTCCGGCGCTTTGCAGCTTGCCGGGATCGTTTCCGGGAATAAATAACATCGTTCTGCGCAGTGTGCTCATTTTTTGTCCTCCCACTCACGCCATTGCTCGCAGAATGGCTGTCTCCACCCTGGCGCGAATCGCAAAATCCAAGGCTCCTTGATCCTTTAAGACAACTCTTGCGTCTTGGATCTCATACTTTTTAAGCATTTCCTCAACCAGGGACCGGATCTGGGTGCCAAACTCGTATGCGACCGGGCTGGACAATTCCATACGAATTCCGGCCCCAGGTGCTGCCGGTTCCAAAGTGACGAGAATATCACTCTTCTCATTTGTTCCAGCCTGACCCATTCTTTGTAACAATGCCATACCAACTCTCTCCTTCTCTCAGCATTCACCTGTAAAAAAATATCCCATTGATCCGGCTCATTCACCTTCCCTTCCCGATCATAGCTTTGCCGCCCCTCTCACACTGGTTTGTTCTCTCGGGTATCACCCCGGAGAATTGGATTGATGGATCATTGGT
Source organism: Candidatus Formimonas warabiya (assembly GCF_002777255.1). GTDB lineage: Bacteria > Bacillota > Dehalobacteriia > Dehalobacteriales > Dehalobacteriaceae > Formimonas > Formimonas warabiya. The sequence goes on from NZ_CP017634.1 coordinate 2,042,029, forward strand.
CGATCCATTTTCCGGCAAGAAACGCACGGAAGCACCATCCAAGAAGGTTTTTCATGATCCCGGCAGAGACACCTCTCCTTATCCTTTAATCAAAAGATTTTCCGCTTCTTTGATACGCTGTTTAATATTGCGCAGATGAATCCGCTGCGCCAGTTTGGCCGATTCCTTGTCCCTGGATTCGATCGCTTCCCGAATGGCCTGATGTTCCCGCATCAGCTGGGCAACCTGATCCGGGGAATGCAAAGTCTTGGCCCGGATCCGGGCTAATAATTCCAGGTTGATTCTGATATAACTGGTAAAAACCACATTCTGCGCTGCTTCCGCCACCGCCAGATGAAAAACATCATCCGCATCCACTGGAGGTACGGCGCCGGATCTTCCCTGATTTGCCAAAAGAGCCTCTGCCTCCCGGATGTTGATGAGATCCTGTTCCGTTGCTCTTTCACAGGCCAATTCAACAATTCTGCTTTCCAAGGTCTCCCTCGCCTCTAATAAATCCCAAATGGCGGCTTTTTCCAGATCGTCCAAGAAGATTTGCTTGTCGTATTGTTTCGGCAATCCCACAATATAACGGCCGTCTCCCGGTTTCGTGACCAGGATCCCCTGTTGTTCCAAGACGCGGAAAGCTTCCCGGAGCGTACTGCGGCTCACCCCGACTTGCTCCGCCAGCTCTCTCTCTGGAGGCAATCGATCACCCATAAGCAATTTTTTTTCTTCAATGTGATTCAAAATCTGCTGAATAATGTCTTCGTAAAGACGTCGATATCCCATCCGCTCAAAGATCAACAACAATCAACTCCTTTGGTCTGATTGGCCATCCAATTTTCAATTTATCTATATTAATCAATTGGAAGTTTATAACTATTTTTTTGCTTTTGAGGGGATATTTTTTTCCATACACTTTAGTGCCGCTTCTTTGCTCTTGTATAAAACCCACAAAACATTAGTGAGAGGACTTATGGCATATTATCCCTTTTGTCTTTTTCACCTAACTAAAGGGTACAACAAAGCCTCACCGACATAAAAAACGTTCCCATGATAGGTAACATCATGAGAACGTTTCTCCCTAAAAATTTTATACAGTTTCCTTGACAGACACTTTATACTCTTTTTCCTGACCTCAGATCGCTTACTTGGAAAAATACAGCAAATAATTATCCTCTGTTCTTACTATTATATAAATAGGCCGCCTGTGCCAGGTTACAGGATCTGCGCTATTTTTTCCACATCAACGGCGGAAGCTGCCAATTGCTGCATAGAAGAGGCTATTGCTTCCGTGGATGCAGCTTGGCCTTGTCCCAGTATTGCTATTTCATCGATGATACTTAAAATATTTTTTGCTTGACCTTGAATATCGTTCAAAACTCTCTTAATGTCCTTGACCGAATTTCCACTGTGCGTTGCCATTTTACGAATTTCTTCTGCCACTACAGCAAATCCTCTGCCAACTTCACCGGCTCTTGCGGCTTCTATAGCTGCGTTTAGGCCTAGTAGATTGGAGTTTGCTGCTACATCACTAACAAAACGTAAGATGCTTTCAGTCTTTTCAATTTCGTTAACAACATCCTGAGAAGCAGTTCTTAATTTATTTAATTTACTGGACAAGGTAGATGCGGAAGATGCCACTTCTTCAGATGAGGCAGTTATTTCTTCTGAAGTAGCCGCAATGGTTTCTGCAGCTTGCTGTAAAGTGTGCTGAGTGGCTAAGCTGGTAGAAGCAGCTATGACGCCACAAATTCTGCCATCTTCATATACGGGAACACTAATGGTTTTGACCGGAAATCCATACCTTTCCTTGGGTACTAACCTTTGCACTTCCTTGCCTGTATCCAGGCATTGGGTTACAGATCCTCCGGAAATAACCTTTGAGCCTTCCGTAATGTCCAATTTGAACTCTTTGGCATTGATAAATCTCAATACTGTGCCCTCAGAGTCTGCAATTAATACTGTAGTATCCAGGGAGGAAAGTTTGGAAAATAAATCCGCATTTTTCACCAATTCTTCCAATAAGGTAGCTATTTTTCATTCTCCTTTCATCACTCGAATTATTTACAGTACATGATAAGAATTGTGCCTGCCAAAATTAAAATAGTACTGCTAACAACTGCTACATTCACTCTTCCCTCTTTTCCAAGCAGAATAGGACCAAGGAATAAGGGAACCAATACTCTTATGTTAAATAATGTATTAACTACTATTATCGAGGAAAGGCTTAGGGCTGAATTCAAAAACAAAATCGCCAGCCCCCCGACTGTGCCGCCCAGCACTAATGAGAGCATAGAACGACGACTTAAACAGCTAATTTCCCCCCAACGCTTTTGTATACAAAAAGTGGAACTATAAACAACTAAAGCGCAAAAGCCTCCAATAGCAGAACATAAAACAGCAGAGGGCAAAACACGTAAACTAAGCTTACGCAATAAATCTGACAGGCTATAGGCGAACCCGGCTAGCAAGGCCAGGATTACACCCATGAAACGTGGTCCAGACAAGTATGTTTTTTTTGCTACACTTTGATGATCCCCGAACTGAACGGCCTGTTCATTAATATTAACAGCCAGTTCATTCATATTACTGGAATCCAGTTTAATCTGTTCCCGAGATAACCATAGCACGCCTCCCACAATTAGCACAATCCCGACCATAGACCAACGGTTGGGCGCTTCGCTAAGCAAAAAAGCACTATACAAAAAAGCAAACAAAGTCTGAGTAAGAGCAAGAGAGACAGCACGCGCAGAGCCAATACGCTTTAATGCTGAGTAATTAAAGGTGCGTCCCAAAACGTTTCCGGCTAATCCGCCCCCTAATGCGAATAATACCCCGGCAATTCCAATAGATGGTAACCCGTGAAACAAAAACTGCCAAACCAGTAACAACCCGAATGTAATGTTGTTACAGATTAACGCGACTATAACCCCAGCAGGAGCACTGGCTTCTCTCATACCCCGTTGGGCTAATATTTCACTTAGACCAAAACAAAGAGCTGATGTAACTGCCAATATCTCACCCATTACGCGGCCTTTCTCTACCTTCTTTTCCCTGCGCCGGACTTGCCTTCAATAGAATTGCGCATACTTTCATCACTCCGTTGACGCCGGCGATGTTCCTCCCGTCTTTAGGGGACGGTTTCCCTGTAAACCGATAAATAGCTGAAGATAGGGATTCTCTATGATCTGCTCCTCATAGCACATATCAAATTCTATCATTGTAATTAGAATTTTTAAACATGAATTATACAATTTCCCAGTAAGCTTATTATTTTATTTAGACTTACGGATTACATCAATAATACTCCCGTCACGGTACTCAACTACTGCCACAACTTCATCGGATGGGGGCAGAGGCGGTGTTGGGATACCGGTCATTTGGTATGCTTTGCGTTGAAGTTCTTCTATCTTCATCACTGGAAGGCTGCTGTTCCGGAGATTATCGATCAGATCTTTTCTTTTCGGATTAACAGATACCCCATAGTCCGTGACGATCACATCGACTGTCTCACCAGGAGTTACCACGGTATAGACTCTATCCTGTATCATGGGCCGCCTACCGCGAATTAAAGGTAAGACAATAATCGAGACACTTGATCCGGCAGATGTGTCCGGATGCCCGCCCGGCGCCCCCATTAACCTTCCGGTGGAACCTGTAAGTACATTCACGTTGAAATCCACGTCAACTTCCGTAGCACTTAGAATAACAAAGTCAACATTATTGACAATAGGCCCTCGGGAGTGGGGATTTGCATAAAGGGAAGCAGAAACCTCCACATGGCAAGGATTTTCTTTTAGCGATCTGATGGACGGAGTATCAAAAGTCTGTGTATCAAACAACCTTTTAATTAATCCTTGCTCATGCATTTCAACCATCACACCTGTGATACCACCCACTCCAAATGACGCGGCAATTTTTTGTTTAAGCATCTTTTCTTTGATAAATTTCGCTGCGGTAAGAGAAGCACCCCCGCTGCCGAGTTGAAGGGAAAAGCTATCCTTAAAATATCCGGAATATTCGATGACTTCAGCGGCATAGCGGGAAATCACCTGTTCCTTGGGGTTATTGCTGATACGTAGCGACCCTGTGGCTATCCCATTGGGATCTCCGATTTTATCCACGACAACAATAAAATCGACTAGGGATTGGGGAATACTAATCGGGTATAGGGGATGGGGAACGAGATTATCGGTAATAGCTACGACCCGATCCGCATAGGCCGCATCTACCATGGGATACCCTAACGAGCCACATGCCGACGGACCATCCACGCCATTAATATTGCCATAAGTGTCACATGCCGGAGCCCCAATAAATGCTACATCTATGTGGGTTTCTCCGCTTTCTATGGCCCGGGCGCGCCCCCCGTGGGTCCGGATAATCACTGGTTTTGAAAGCTTGCCGCTGCATACCAGGTCACCTAGCTTTTCCCGAATGCCGCTGGTTTCTATTGCGGTAATAACACCACGGTCAATATATGGGATCAGACAATCTTGTACAGCACTTAGGGAACTTGGTGCGATGGTTAAATCTTTGATTCCTTTACGGGCAACTGCTTCTATTACCATCAGCATGACATAATCGCCATTACGAAAATGATGATGAAATGATATAGTCATCCCGTCCCTAAGACCGGTTGCTTCGATAGCCTGGTCAATTGATTTGAGTGTCTTTTCCGTGCGGGGAACATTTACCGGGATTTTGGGACCTACTAATCTTCCCGTAGGTTGATAAGCGAAGGCTCCCTCAAACGGTCTTATTTTATTCAGACCCGGAATATTTTCAGGGATTTCTCTACCCACAGCATTTTTCATAACTGTATTCCTCCCTTATCATGCCAAGCGCTCTAGCATATTGCATTACCCGTTCGGCTCTTGTCACAACCGGACCGTCAATCATCTTTCCATTTAACGCAATAACACCCGATTTATTCTGCACTGCTTCCTGATATGCTGCTAAAACATTTTTCGCAAGGTCTATTTCTTTTTCACTCGGGGCATAAATCTCGTGTACAATGGGAATATGATTGGGGTGGATCACAGACTTGCCGTCATAACCAAGAATTCTTCCCCAATTTGTATCTTCTCTAAAGCCTTCTTCATCATTTACATCAGAAAAAACATTGTCAATGGCCTGAACCCCGGCAGCACGCGCAGCATACAATATTTGGCTTTTAGCAAATAACAGCTCGTTACCTTCCCGGGTGCGGCTTCCTTTCAAATCAGCCACTAAATCTTCAGCACCCATGCCGATACCAATAACCCGTGGACTCGCTACCGCTAAATGATAAGCACTCAAAATCCCTTTTGCTGTCTCAATCGTTAACACGATCTTGATCGTACCGGACTGAAACTGGTATTTTCTCTCAGCAGCACTAATAATTCGATCCAATTCTTGAATATCATCCACTTTCTCGGCTTTCGGCAATCGAATGAATGCCGGTTTAGCGGGCAGAATAGTTGCTAAATCATCGCGGCCATACGACGTATCAAGCCCATTGATTCTAACCCCTATTTCACTAGGATACTCGATGTACATGATGGCATTACGTACCAGGATGCGGGCCGCATCCTTTTCATTTACTGATACTGAATCTTCCAAGTCAAAGACTAAGCAGTCTGAGCGATAGATCCCGGCACTTTGTAATTTCCCAGGATCGTTGCCGGGAATAAATAACATAGTTCTGCGCAGTTTACTCATTTATTATCCCCCCATTTAGGCCATTGCTCTTAGTATTGCTGTCTCCACCCTTGCCCGAATTGTAAAATCCCAAGCCCCTTTATCGTTTAAGACAACCTTAGCATCCATGATATGATAGATTTTAAGCATTTCGCCCACCAATGATTCGATACAATTGCCAAATTCGTATTTTACCGGGCTGGTTAGCTCCAAACTAAGCTTGGCTCCAGGCTCCGCAGGCTCTATAGTAACTAAAATATCATTTTTCCCTTCTGTTCCAGCCACACCGGTTCTGTGCAACAAGGTCATCACAACCCCTCCTTCATCAAAATCGTAGCAAAAAATAAAGATGGTTATGCCATAAGTCAGTCCAATAGACCTACAGATACATAACATTGATTGAGCCGTTTTTTATTCCCTCGTCAATTGCTCATTTATCAGCCATACTACATAACCCTTTAAGGTACCCATTAAGAAAATCACAGCAATAGGGATCATGGCCCAGCAGCATTCGGGAAATCAATAGGTCTGCCTGCACGCCTTTATCAAGCGGGTTTAGAAAAAAAGTCTGTACACCTACAGTCATCAGCTGTATCATAAAGATTCGATTAATCCGGTTTCTGTTAGGCAGCCCAAAAGAAATATCTGACATGTTACAGGCAAAATTGACCTCGGGGAAATCTTTCTTGATCATCAAGATCGTTCGTAATACTTCCTGGCCTGCGTTCGCGTTGAGACAGATTGGTTTAAGCAGCAAGTCAAGATAAATATCTTGCGGGGCTACTCCATTCTCTTTTAGTCTGTTGATCAGCTGACCCGCTAAGGTATACCGTTGTTCCGCGGTATCGGCGGTACAGACGTCATCCATCAGCAGCCCTAAAACCATTGCCTTGTATTTTAGAACCAGCGGCAATACCTCATTAAATCGTTTCTCTTCACATGAAATAGCATTGACTATCGGTTTTCCGTAATGGCATAAGGATAATCCCGTATCCAGGACTTCCGGATGCACACTACCAATGCATAGCGGCACATCAACAGTATCCTGAATAAGACCGACAAACCACTTCATGATTTCCCTTTCCCGGTCCCCAAAGCTGGAAGAATTTACTTCCAAATAATGAGCTCCCGCCTCTACCTGCTGTTTGGCCAGCTGCCTAATTAAATCTCCATCCCCATTTTTGGCTGCTTCAAAGACCTGTGGACGTCTAGTGGATATCAATTCACCAATTATCATTGGGCGTAACTCCCCTTAGATTAAATGACAATTTCCCTGAGGACATCACAACGCAAACAACGCCTGCATTCCACCAAGGCAGACTTTTCCGTCAATCCTTCCTCTACTTCAGCAAAATCACCCTTCCTGCTCTCTGGTGGAATCAAGGCCGCCTCCGGTCTCCCTATTTCATCCTCGTTTACAGGACCTGACAGTTGCCTGACAAAGAGCTTTTTCGATATAATCTGCCCATCACCGCCCAAATATCTGTCGAGGGAAAGTGCCGCCTCTTTGCCATATTTAACGGCTTCCACAACGGAGCTAGGCCCGCTGACACAATCACCACCGGCAAAAACCCCCTCAACACTGGTTGCACAGGAGGCGGATATTTCAAGCAGAGAATTCTTTCCTATCTTGATTTTGCTGGCAGAAGGGTCAAATGAGTCATCAACCACCTGACCAATAGCAACGACAATCCGGTCTATCTCTAAATCTAAGGTTCGATTTTCATCATATGCCGGGTTAAACAGACATTCACGATCAAAAATCGATGTACAGGATTTCAAGGTTATTCCTGTAACCTTTCCATCTTTTCCAGTAATGGTCCTTGGGCCCCAACCATTATTAATCATAACTCCTTCTTTTACGGCTTCGGCTACTTCATCCGCATAGGCCGGCATCTCCTCCCTGCTTTCCAGGCAAAAAATCTGCACCTCTTTAATACCCATCCGGGTAAGACTCCTTGCCACATCAATAGCTACGTTTCCGCCGCCAATAACCGCTACCCTTTTACCGTAAAATTCCATCTTTTTCCCTAAGTTCAGGTCGCGCAAAAAATTAACTCCCGCATAAACGCCCTGATAGTCTTCCCCTTCTACCTGCAGCGGCCGATTTTTGTGGGTACCTAAGGCCAAGTAGATCGCCTGATACCCCTGCTCTTTTAACCCTTCCAGACGAATGTCCTGCCCCAGGGTGACGTTCGTCTGAATTTTCACGCCCATTTCCCGCAAAACCTTCACTTCTTCGGCAAGCAAACTTTTCGGCAAACGGTACCCCGGTATTCCCACCGCTAACATTCCCCCTACCACAGGAAGCTTTTCAAACACAGTAACCTGATAACCCTTTTTTCTTAAATAGAAAGCACAGGTCAATCCGGACGGTCCTGATCCAATGATCGCAACCCTGGTATCCTTTTCTGGAGCAACGGGAGGCACAGGCAATTTTTTTTCCTGGGCCAAAATCCGGTCCGCCGCAAAACGCTTAAGTAACCTGATGGCAATGGGTGCGTCAATTTTCACCCGGTTACATAGACTTTCACAAGGGTGGTTACATACGCGTCCGCAGATCAGCCCCAGCGGGTTTTCCCATTGAATGACCTGATACGCTTCCCGGTATTTCTTTTGGCCCACCAAGTCCACGTAAACCGGAACATCTACATTAGCCGGGCAGGCGTTCTGGCAGGTATATCTCATACAATGGATCGGAGCTTCCAGATCATGTCTTTCATACAGGCACTCACTACAATACAAGCACTCTTTCATGAGGTCATCACGCTTTTGCCGGACATGTTCTACCCACATGGTATCAGCAATCAACGGTCGGGCCAAAGCCACCAAGTCGGCCCTACCCTCCCGGATCACACTCTCGGCAAATTGGGGGTTACCCAGTTTTCCTACTGTCATCACCGGTATCTTAACCAATTTTTTTATTGCTTCCGCAAAATACACGTTGGGACCGTCAGGAAACTCAATGGTAGGTTTACCCCTGACATCGCTGTAACCTTTTAAGCCTGCATCATCAAACCGCACGCCGACACTGACATCAAGACAGTCTATACCAGCCTTTTCCAATTCCCCGGCAAAAATACCGGTATGCTGAAGGGTGTTTCCCCCCACAACAAATTCTTCAGCGTCAAATCTTGCCAAAAGAGGATAATCCGGCCCCACCACTTCCCGGATTTGTTTAATAATTTCCAAATGAATCCTCATGCGTCCGAAAATATCGCCCCCGAATTCATCGGTACGTTTGTTGGTGCGGCGGGATAAGAAGTCCGCTAAGGTGTAAGTGTGGGCAAAATGTAGTTCACTCCCATCAAAACCGGCCTCCACTGCCCTTCTGGCCCCGTTGACCATATCGGCTACGATCTCAAAGACTGTTTCACGGGAAAGATCAGCCGGTTTTAGTCCCACGCCATGAATAGAATGGGCAAGCTGAATGGCAATTTTGCTCCCCTCACGATGTACTGCATCAACCAGCTTCCTTAACCCATCAATATGTTCATCTTTGCTGATTTGTAGACGTTTGCCGGGATGAATGTAATAAGAATTGACGCTGGTATGCTCAATGATAATTAACCCTACTCCTGAATGAGCCCTAGCCACATAGTGCTTGATATTGCCGTCGGTAACACCGCCGTCGGTGCCGGCTGTATTCGTAAACGCCGGGGACATGACGATCCGGTTGGGTAATTCCATAGCATTGATTCTAATCGGGGTAAATAATCCAATTTCCGTCAATGTCTTCCCTCCCTGAGAAATAATTAGGTCTCGCCTAAAATTTATGGAGCTTCTTTGCCGCAATTTTCACAGCATCGACAAATTGGCCATATCCAGTACAGCGGCACAGATGACCGGATAATTCGGTTTTAATCTCCTCTTCCGTAGGCATCCCATCCTTATCCAGTAAAGCTTTGGCAGAAAGAACCACCCCCGGGGTGCAATAACCGCATTGGATCGCTCCTGCCTCGATGAAAGCTTCCTGGATTGGATGCAATTCCCCATTATTACTGATTCCTTCAATCGTGACCACTCTTTTGCCTTGTACCTTCATGGCAGGTACAAGACAGGAATTAACAGGTTTTCCCTCCAAGAGGACGGTACAGGCACCGCATTCCCCCTCGCCACAGCCTTTTTTAGTGCCGGTGAGCAGCATTTTTCTCCTCAAGACATCTACGAGCGGCTCATCCGGCAAAACACCAACCTGTACTTCCTCGCCATTCAAGTTAAATATTAAAGGTTGTGCTTTAGTCATTAAATCTGACCCCCTATTAAGTTTGTGGCGGCTGCGTTTAGGGCCCGATGCACCAAATCCTTTACCAGCGCCCGTCTATACGCCGCGGAACCACGTAGAAGACTGTCGCGCGGGTTCGCTTCCTGACCGGCCATGAAAGCTGCCTCCTCCCATGCGGCCCCATCATCAAGTTTTTTACCGATCAAGGAAGCTTCTGCTTTAGCGGGGCAAAAAGGCTGCGTTGATACAGGGCCCATGCTGATTCTGGCCTGGGTAATCCGGCCATCCCCGGAGCCAACACATACCGCACAGTTCAGAATTGGCAAGGCCAAAGCTTCCCGGGGCGCAATCCGTAGGAAACTCGTGCTGCTTCCCTTTTCCAACAAGGGAAGCATAATTTTAGTAATGACTTCTCTCCGACTATCCACCTTGCTTTTTCCTATGCCTGCATAGAGGTTTTTCACCAGTTCCACACGGCTTCCCTCCGGAGAAGCAATCTCCAAACTGGCGCCCAGAGCGATTAAGGCAATAGCTGAATCCGCGGCAGGCTGGGCACTGACTACGTTTCCGGAAAGGGTCCCCATATTCCGCACTTGAGGAGACCCTACGCTCACACAAGCATCAGCCAGAGCAGGAAACAGCTCATTCATCCTGGGATCGGCAGCTACCTGAGCATGTGTCACGGCTGCTCCTAAAACTAAGGTATCATCTTTAATTTCCCATATCTTCAGCTCCGGTATTTCAGTTACGTCAACCAGAGCCTTAACCTCCAGCTTTTTCTCTTGTAAGGACAGCATCACATCGGTGCCGCCGGCAATAATACAGGCTTCTCCTTGATAGCTCGCCAGCATTTTTAGGCACTCTTCCACAGTCTTAGGGGTCAGATATGCTTCCATACTCATTTCTCCCCCTCCTTTACATGGTTCTGCAAAGCCCAAAACATTTTCTCCGCTGTAATGGGCAGATCATGAATACGAATCCCCACTGCGTCCTGAATAGCATTGGCAATGGCCGGGGCAGTCGGTATTAAAGTCGGCTCACCAATTCCTTTGGCACCAAACGGGCCCACAGGGTCATTTGTTTCCACCAAAATCGGTTCAATTTTCGGCATGTCTTTGATGGTCATTAAAATATAATTTCTCAAACTGGCATTTTGAGGTATGCCGTTCTTTTGAATTTGGTTCTCATATAAAGTCCACCCAATTCCCTGGGCTACACCACCGGAAATCTGTCCGAAAACCCCCTGGGGATTGATTACTGCCCCTACATCATGGGCCGTAACAATTCTCAGCACTCTTACCTGACCTGTTACAGTATCAACCTCGACCTCAACACCATGGGCACCATAGGTATAAGCGCTGGAATAATCCCCGTAACCGGTACTGTCATTTCCTTGCGTCGGCGGGTCGTAAGTAATATAGGCAGTCAATTCCGCAGCTTCCCTGGTTCTAATTCCGTATTTGCATATCTCGGCAAGAGAATACTTATGGCCCGGATCCATCCTGTTATAAACAACATCATCATTAATTTCCAGCCGGCCACTATCCACTCCCATCTTTTTTGCGGCCAGTTGCAGCAATTGATCCTTCACTTTTTGCACAGCCAGTTGAACCGCTCTGCCTCCCACCGTGGTAACCCGGCTGGAATAGGTCCCGTAACAAAAAGGGCTGATATCGGTATCCAAGGGCATGACAAAGATATGATCTACCGGCATTCCCATCGTTTCGGCGGCGATTTGCGCAAATACCGTCTTGCAGCCCTGTCCCAGATCGGCCTCTCCGGAATATACCATTAATTTTCCGTCCTCGTGAAAACGTACCATTGCTGAGGAACCATCAAAATTATCTCCGCCCCGGTTCCCAGAAACATGATTCATACAGGCCAGACCAATTCCCCTCTTTATCCTGCCGTTCTGTGCTTCCGCAGGCAACCGGTTTACCTTGATCGCCTGGGCAGCCTTTTCAATACATTCCGCCAAACCGCAGCTGCGCAGCTTCCAGCCATGAAGGGTGGTGTCTCCTTGCCTTGAGGCATTCTTTAACCGGACTTGGACCGGATCCAAGCCAATTTTGCGGCAGCAGATATCAATCATGGACTCCAGGGCAAAATGCATTTGGCTATTTCCATAGCCGCGGAACCCGCTGGTAGGAATTAAATTTGTATAGACCAGTTTGGCATCGGTTCTTGTGGATTTGAATCTGTACAGGCAGTCGGTTCGCATCGACATGTTCAAAAGAATCTTCGATGCCGCCCAGGTATAGGCCCCGTTGTCCGCCAGGATCTCAGCCTGTTTGGCCACCATTGTGCCATCCTGCATCATCCCCAGCTTCAGCCTCATTTTGGGTGCCACCCGGGGCCGGGTGGTCAGCATTTCTTCTTCCCGGGTTAAAACAATTTTCACCGGACAGCCGGTTTTCTTCGCCAGCACCGCAACAATCGGGTGAAAATTCCGGATCCATATTTTACCTCCAAATCCGCCTCCGATAAACGGCTCTTTTATATTTATCAGGGCTGGACTAATGCCTAAAGCCTTGGCAATCTCGTTTCTGCCGTGAAACACAGCCTGCAAGCCAGTCCAGATCGTGAGCCGGCCGTCATGCTCCCACCTGGCGATAGCGCCAAAAGGCTCCATATAACAGGCCGAGACCCTGCTGGTACTGAATTTCTCCTCAAAAACATAGTCGCAACGCACAAAATCTTCATCCACATTACCCCGTTCGAAATGATAGGTCTTGGCTACATTGCCTATCTTATCCTCATGAACCAAGAGCGCCCCCAGAGCCACGGATTCCTCCACATTTGTAACAGGCCTAAGTACCTCGTAGTCCACCTTGATCAGGGAGAGGGCAGCCTGGGCAATTTCCTCACTGGTGGCAGCGACTGCCGCCACCTCATCACCCACATATCGTACTTTATCTTTTGCCAACATGGTCACATCCGCGATTTCCAGGCCAAAATAGTTGGACGGACAATCATCTGCCGTAATCACCCCTTTGACACCCGGGAGTTTTAATGCCTGCGATATATTAATGGCCTTAATTTGCGCGTGGGGATGAGGAGAACGTAATATTTTACCATATAACATACCGGGAAAACTCAGATCGTCAAGATAGTTTGCCTGACCGGTTACCTTTTCTTTAGCATCAATAAATTCTTGCTTTAGTCCCACATATTTACGTTTTCCCATGCTTTCACCTCCAGAAAATTTCCCATCTACTAATTGCTCTTTTTAAGCGTAATCAGGGACTCCTCCAAATCAGGCGGCCAGACACCGATTGCTCCTTGCACAAAAATCAGGGCTCCTTTGATCATTTCCTGTGCATATAATTGTTGAGCATATTTGAGGCCGTTGGTCACGGCAGCTTGGATACTAGGCCGGCTTAACTTTCTCACTTCTTTCGTCACAATGTGCCCGAAGATATCCGTATGGTAATCCAAGTCTTGGGCAAAACATCTGATTACTGCCGGATCACTGCAGTCAGTGGCATTGGCTACAGCAGTAGCCGCCGCATCGGCCAGGCCGCTGTTTTCGGCTAATATGGTTACCGCAGAGGCTACCCCTTTAGTCAGACTCCGCCCGCCGAATCCGCTGGTAGCTACACCGCTGATGCCGTCTCCGGGACCGATGCTCACCACTTGGGTGACGATACCTTCTGCCAGATCCCTTAAGATACCGACACGGATCGGTTGATCCTCATTGCCCAGAAATAAGGCGATATCTCCCCCGTTGTTAACGAAAATCCGGTCTGCTCCGGCATCGACGGTCCGTCTCACCACCAGGTCTGAAAAGCAACCGGCCACAGCCGCCATGGGAGTGAAATCAGGCTGTTCCAGCAACCGAACAGAAGATATCATCTTTTGTAATATTTCCGGGTAACATCCGTCCCTTTCCGGCCTTAATCGGCCGACCGGCATACGGGCAATCTCTAAAAATTTCACTAAATCCTCAAAATAATCAATAGCTGACTCTGCGCCGGCAACTGCTGCCGTGTGATATGGACAGCCTTCCTTATTTGCACTTATTACCATGGTAATCGGCCCATAGTCGACGAGCACCTGGCCCGGTCTGAGCATCCTGTACTTCATCTGGTCCATAAAACAGCGCAACCTCCCGTTTAAGCACGCACACCGCATCATCAGGGTAGGGGAGAACCCGCTGGCAACAAGCCGGGTTCTCCACGTAAAATTTGTCAACAAAAATTATTTACTTTGCCTGAACCAAGCATATCGTCCTTCTTTAATTACATCACTCAACGGCCTGATGCTTGTGATGTGGCCCCCAATCCGGGCATACTTATCACGGATGATGGTATATTCGATCGGGGCCACCACCGCCGGTGAGGTCGTATAAGTAAAAGGATGAGGAATCATCTGCTCTAAATCCGCCAAGAAGGTAATCCCTCCCCCCGGCATCACAAAGGTGGGCGCACCTGCTATGGTCAATACCGCGTCACCTTGATGCACGGCTTTGGTCAGCATAATCGGGTTTACAGTTACTCCCGCCCGGGCACTGCCACCTACACCGGCATAATACATACCCGTTACCCGGCTATCTTCGCAGTTGCCTGCGGCCATCTGTCTAAACGCTTCCAGTTCAGGGGTTAAAGGGATGGGAATGGGTTCTCCCTGGGTATTGATTTCAAACAGAGCCACTTGCCGCCATGTGGTTTCTGCCACCAGGACCTTCATTCCTGCTCTGGCCCGGGTCATATCAACGGACTTGATCGCATCGCGGGGATTATTAATATTGGTGCCGCCCCATCCATTGCCGTGTTCAAAGAAGTAACGCCCGGTTGTCGCCAACCTGCCTACCGGCTGGATTCCACTGGGGGGTAATTGTTCCGCCCCGGCAGGGTGGGCCGTAAAGAGCCCGGTAATATGGTGGTCAATGATAATAGCTTCATCCACCAACTGGCCCAGGTGCTTGGCAAATAAGCCGCAGCACGCCCCTCCGCACCCTACCCGCATTTTAGTATCTTCCACCCCATCAATAATCGGATGCTTTCCCACCTGCAGGTCAAGAGTATGACCGTTTTCGATTTTTAACTGCACAGTTTCCCGATTGCCCAATTCCGTCATGGTCTTGACCACGGCCAAGCCATCGGGCCCCTTCACCCTGTTTATACCCCCTAAAATCATCACATGAGATCCATACTGTTCCGCAGTCATCATGCCAACGACTTTTCCGTCCCGTTTGACGCAAGCGCCCTCATCGCCAATATGAATATTGCTATCAATTTTTATCATCATGGAGCTGTAGGAAATAGGCGCTTCAGTTACTACGGTGACTACATCGTAATCTTCCACCTGCTCTTGGACGATATAGGGCGCCGGGTGATAATCGGGATATGCGGCACCTGCTCCAACCGCACTGATCAAGGGCCGGCTGATGGCAATCTTTTCCCGGTCGACGGGGTTCTCTTGCCGGATATGCAAGGGCCTGTTGCGGACTAATTCTCCTTTTTCGTTGGTAAACCGTTTGCATGCGCCCACCAACCCCTCCGGTATCTCACAACGGACACCGCATTTCATACACACTACACTGGCCGGTACCGCTTCCCCAACAGAAATAGCCTGGGACTTACATACATTTAAACAGGCCCGGCACATAGCACATGTTGGGCTTACCACAGCCTTCTTCTCTACTACTTTTACAGCCCCCAAAGGGCAAGCTTTTTCACAAAGCTTGCACCCGATACATTTCTCCCTATCAATAGCTATCATCAGGGATACCTCCGAGCTATGATTTTTAAAGTTTACCTGCTTTTTTGGCGCGCAGGATAGTCAAAAGTCGTTCCTGTTCGTTATTGACGATCATGACTCCTTCATCCACGCCCATTCCCGGCTTCCCTGCCATGGCAAAGGGTTGCGTGGCCAGGGCCAAGTTAACACAGACAACAGCCGATTTATCAGTTTCATTGCAGGTACCGCCCTGGTAGGCTAAAACACCATGTGCCTTGCAATACAACACGGCTTCTACGATGTTGTTGATACCGCCCAAGTCGATCGTTTTAACCTGAACCATATCAGCAGCCTTTTCATCCACCCAGACTTTGATTTCTTCATAGGTATTCGCATATTCATCAATAATCAGCTTAAGGGCGGATCCGGCTGCATCCAGTTTTTTGCGCATATATTTAAAAGCCTGCAATTGCCCTTCGTTAGATTTCATGTCCACCGGCATTTCAACGAATACTTCAAAAGGCTTACAAGCCTTCTCAACCTGGAGGAGATATTCCGTCACCCGGTCCAGATCATTATTAAAAGCCTTCCCCATGCACCCATAGACGTCAAAACGGAGCACCGGACGATAACCCTCAGGTCCGATGTCCAGAATGCGATTCACTACCCACTTAACCCAGTTTAAAAATATTTCTCCGTCTTTCCCAAGCTTCTCTTCCACGTTATTGATCAGTCCATGAGGCATCATGCCGACCTGTTTGAGAATCATTTTATCCACGTTGGTATAGCGTTCGTCTCCTGACTGGGCATTAATCCGGACCGGCTTAAGTTCGAGGGTGAGTCCGTATTCCTCGGCAATTACTTCCGCCATGGTCAGGTGCCTGGCCTTCGCCACGGTTTCCAAAATGGCCTGAGTTACACCGTAGCGAATAGAGGCAGGAAGCTGCTCTCCATCTATTTTCATACGGTCAAACTCTTCCGCGGCCTGACGGAAACTGGTTATATCCTTTCCTTCAAACAAAGGAACAACCTTCTCTTCCAGCACCCGGATGATATCCTTAGACCGCATGGGAACTTCCCGCCCACCGCTGGCGGCATACTGGGCAACGGCGCAGTCGCCATACACGATATCATTATTTTCCAGAATGAACATCACGGATACCGCCTCACCGGTTTGCCTGATAGTATCAAAGCCGGGGGTTCTTGGTTCCCCGCGATAAATAAAGCCGTCGGATTTGGCACCTTCCTTGATCGCTTCCTTGTCATCCATATAAAAGCCTGTAAATCCGGGCGCACATAGTACTTTTTTGATCTTCATTTTGCAATTCCTCCGTTCGAAATTAATGTAAAAGAAATCCTATTACCGTGCTCTAAATTATTTTAATCCTTCTTAAGCGCAGCGTTTCCCGTCTTTCGCGACTCTTCTTCCGCCGATAAAGATTTGTTCCACCTTTGAAATTTCAGGATAGGAAGTAATTAAAACATCTGCCGTATAGCCCTTCTGGAGTAATCCCAAGTTGGGCGCAATGCCGGGAATCGCTTCCAGAACATTCTTAGTGCCCAAAGCAATTGCCTTTGGCAGTGAAATAACATGATGTTCGATGCCGTGCTGCATGGCTTCTAACATGGAATCAAAGCTCCCTGCGGCAAAGTCGGTAGAAATGATATCCACCACATCTTCTTTGAAGAAAGCAAACAGATTATCGGGAACAGCTACCAGTCTTTTTGCGCCAAAAGGATCGTGAACAGCGGCATCAATGATGATGCCCGGATACTGGCGCAGTTTCTTCGTATTCTCCAAGCACTCTTCCAATGTAAAAAGATAATTTGAATGGGCCGCGATTAAGCGCTTCACCCCCACCCGGGCAATTTCATGCACCATCTTCATAGAAGTCGGGGCGTTATGGACTAAAAGAGGTACATCCAATTTTTGGGCCATCAGGGCGGCTTCCATGTAACCGTCCAAGGCTAACTTAACTGATGCTAAAGTTGTGGCGAAAACAATATCTTTGGTTTGCTCCGGAGTTAGGAAGCCGTCCAGATGATGCTCTTTCAAAGCCTGGGCTACACGATCCCGGTCATAGTACGACCCCTCGATGTATCTCCCCAAGACGGATAACTTCATGGCCCGAGCCTGTAAATAGTCCATATCCCTTCCGGTGGCGTTCTTGACTGCTTTAGGAATATAAAGATAATCTTGGCCGCCGCCACCCAACGTGTGACCGCCGCCAACTTCACCGATACAAATTGCCCCATCTTCAAACATTTTTTCCACAGTCATGAGGGCATGCTTCTGTTCCAATCCGCTCCCATCACACTTTAATCCGGCTTCATAATTAATCGGCATATGCGTGGTGGCAGTTTTTATCCGAATCGGATGGTTTTTTTGTGTTTCCTTTACCTCATCCATAGTCACGAATCCATCCACATTCATTACCGTGGTATGTCCCTGCAGCAAGTTTCTGTCCAAAAGCTCCAGTATTCTCTCCCGCCCGTAATTTTGAGCGCCGCTGGCAAAAATCGGTCCAAAGGTGACACCGTGCTGATGGTGATTAATCATGCCGGGTAATATTGCTTTTCCTTCACAATTAATAACTTCTTCTGCATAATTTTCAATGCCAGGATCATACCCCTGCACTACATCGGATATCTTTTCCCCCTCAATGATTAATGAGCCTTTCTCCATTAATGTTTGCCCATCCCCTGTTACTATTGTCCCATTCTTTAATACAAGCATTGTCTATCCCTCCTTATAGCTATCACAAATGTAATTGTTTTGCATTGATATACTGCAAACTTTATGCCAAAACATTCCCCAGTTTTAGCATAAAGTGTGTAATATATATCTCTCACGGAAAACTGATATCAGATTAGTCGCCTAACGCCGGCTTTACGAATGCCCTCGTGTTAAAATATTGAACGTAACGTTTATTTATTTAACGTAAGCGTAGCCCGCCTAGGGTCAAAACAACAACCTACCCGCATCGATACGATCCTGACTCCGCTGGCCCGCTGAGGTCCCACCTTCAGGAAAGTAGCTAATACGGTGTTTTTTCCTCCTAAGCCAAGGGGTCCGATGCCCGACTCATTAACAGCATCAGTAATCCTTTTTTCTAAATCACTCTGTACGGAAAAATCCCCCTCTTTTGCTGCTTCCAACGCGAGTGAAGCAGCTTCCACATTAGATCGGCCAATGCCGAATATGAGAACGCACGGCAGGCAACCCAGTTTGTCGGCACCCTCCGTGGCCCATTGGACCATTTCTTTCAATACAACATCAAGGGAGTGCTGATGAAAGATGCGTTGGGTTTTTCCTCTGATCTCCGGCCCTCCCCCCATCATCAGCACGGTCAGTTTGATCGCGTCTCCCGGTATGGTTCTTACCTGGATAGGAGCAAGAGCCAAAGCTGCCGGATCATCCGACATTCCCGCCGACTGGCTAATTCTCTCAATGTCATTACCCCTTACCGCCATAGGCCTACCGGGCAGCAAGTGTAAACCCTTAGCTACTCCCTCCTCAACAGCTCTAAAAAAATTAGGGGGAACAGCTACCTCAGAGCCGATTTCTAAAAACACATGAGGTATTCCGGTATCATCGCACAAAGGTAACTTCTTTTCTTCTGCAATCAGGGCGTTTTCCAGCACTGTTTCGAGAACCCAGCGAGCATGGCTATTCTCTTCCCCTGCTAAAGCAGTACGATAAGCCTGGATTTGATCCGGGCGGAAAGTATTGCTGGCTTTAATCAGGGTTTCTGCCGTTTTATTCACAATCTCTTCATAACTAGACTTCATGGCTTATTCTCCTTTACTTTTCGAAAATGGAAACTCCATGGGCGATGGCCACAATGGCAGGAAAATCCTCGACTTCCAGTTCATACAGGGCTTCCATTCCTTCTTCAGGAAACGCAACCACGCGCTGAGATTTCAATTTTGCAGAGAAAAGGGCCGTCACCGGCGGCGTAATGGCAAAGATGGAGCCACACTCTTTTAGTGCTTTTACCGTACCCTGATTTAGGCTGCCCTTCCCCAGGTGGATTTTTACCCCTGCTGCGGACAACACCGGGATGGATGACTCAATGTCTAACTTGTTGCTGGAAGTTGGCCCAATCCCTGCAGGGCTCACAGCAGTATGAAAGACAACGCTTCCTTCCAGATCAATGCCCATCTGTTGCAGGCGGCACTGTTCGAAGGCCTTCACTAACTTAGGTAAGGCAGCGTCCCGACCGGCAAAGATTTTGCCGCTGATGGTAATTTTGTCATAGGCTCTGAAATTCTCAACCTTTTTTATCGATACAGGTGTAAAAATATTCATTTTTTCCCTCCTTTTCTCTTTTTCGCCAGAGCAATTTACTTTTTTTAAAATTTTTTTCTCGTTGCCAGTGATGTCTTACCGCCGGACTTGTGAATAAGTTTTAACTATACGGCTGCAAACTGTTTCAATCTTTAGATCGCAACTCCGCCGCCACACTGAAATATCTTTAGGGAGCGGCGGAGTTCCAATGTTCTACGGCTTTCTCAAACTGAGCCTGGGTATTTGTTTAAGGTCCCGGGAACTCGATCTCATTTGTTTCTCTGCTAACGCATCCCTTCCATCTAACAGCAGATTCATTAGCAATTCCAAGTTGATCCAGGATCCTGTTTGTCAGGTGATCAACTACCTCTATGAGCGCAGCAGGTTTATGATAAAAGGTTAACATCGGCGGCATCACTACTACGCCCAAGCGGGCTAGCTTTAACATATTCTCCAGATGAAGGGCGTTAAGCGGAGTCTCCCTGGGAACTAGGATTAGTTTTCTCTGTTCCTTTATGTTGACATCTGCCGCACGAGCAATGAGACTATCGGCGTATCCGTTGGCGATTGCAGAAAGCGATTTCATACTGCAGGGAATCACCACCATGCCCGAGGTCAAAAAAGAACCGCTGGCGATCGACGCGCTCAGGTCCCTGTTATTGTGACAGTATCCGGCTAAAGCCTCTACGTCGGCAACCCTGTAATCTGTTTCCATTTCAATATTCCTTTTTGCCCAATCACTGATAATCAAGTGTGTTTCTACCTTTTTCTCCTGCAGCTTTTCTAATAGTCTGATACCACAACCCACGCCGGAAGCTCCCGAAATACCTACAACAATCCTCACGATCTTCCTCCTTTGTTTTCTTACAGATATTCACCATAACAATCCCCAAAGAGTGCCTAACGGCGTTATAGCTGAGCATCATTGCATCTTTGGCTTTCCGTAAGGCCTGAAAGATGATGCAGCGGTCTTTACCTGTGCACTGCAGCACCTCACCAGGGTAACGGCTTAGGCTGGCCCCGCTCGGGACTGACATGAATTGCTTGCTGAGGGCACAACAACTCGCATAAATAACAGCTCATGCAGTCCGCCTGATAAGCGATATAGACTTCCTTTCCCGCCAACCTATAAACGTCCATCGGGCAAATATCCCAACATTTATGGCAACCGCTGCACCGGTTGTAGTCAATGGATTTTACAGCCATCTAAACGTCACCCCCTAATTTTATAACCGGCTAACGCGGAATATATTTTTCCCGAGGAGGATCAAAATATGGAGTAGGAAAAGACTCGCTCCATACACGTATCCCTTGTTCGTTTCTGCCTAGCATAACCCACTTTAACCAGTTAACATTGTCTGTAAGAGGATAGTCCTCCCGGTAAACAAACCCGCGGCTTTCCTGACGAAACAAAACGCTTCGCAATATCATTTCCGCGATAGCACCCATACTGCGCACCTCAAAGGCCTTGACCAGCTCGTGAGGATCACGGGCAGATACTTGAGGAATTTCTTCTCTGTTAAGTGTGATAATTTTGTTCAGAGCATCACATAACCTGGTTTCATTACGAAGATAGGCTACCCGGTACGGAATAAGAACGGCCAAAATATGATAGACAATTTGGTCGGAAGTAATGTTAAGCGGACGGCGCAAAGGGGCTAACAATTCGGCTACATTTTCTGTTATTTGGGACTCTAGTTCCCCCCAGCCAGGGGGTATTGGTACGGCTTTCTTGCTGTATTCGGCTGATGCCAGGCCGGCCTGGTAACCGGACACGAAACAAAAGGTCAGATTGAGACCGGTCAGGGACCAGGTGCCGTGTTCCGGCGTACAAGTAGTGTCGCCGGCGGAAAAAAGTCCTGGCACATTGGAAGCGCAATTCGTGTCGATGTGAATGCCCCCGCCATGTACCAGGGTGCCTTCGAAAGCGGGAACCCATTCCAGAGCCTGGCCAAAAGGATCCACACCCATTCGTTCAAAAGCACGGAATCCTTCAGGAAGTACTTTTCGGAGCATCTGTTGATCATCCGGCCCAACCTTCGTCAGATCCAAATAAATGGGACCCCTCCCCGCCTCTACTTCTTTTGCCATGCCAATGACCAGTTTTGTAAGGCGGGCACGGCTGCCCACTTTCGGGTCATAACGAAACATGAATTCTTCTCCCTGCCCGTTCAAGAAACGACCTCCTGACCCGACCATCAGGCTTAACCCGTGAATATCGGCATCCCGGGAGGTTGAATTGGACATAGCCTGATCCAGGTTTCGCAGGGTTGCTCCAGCCCTGTAGGCCATATACTGAGCTTCACCGGTAAGATTGTTGTGACCGATAAAAAGGCTCTTAAAGCCACAGCCGCCGGCAGCTAAAACCACGCTGCGCGCCTTAATCAAATAGATTTCTGCCGTACGGCAATGGAGACCCAGAGCACCAACGATTTGTCCCTGATACTTAAAAAGATGCGTCACCATAATCCGTTCCAAGAGTTGTACCCCGGATTCGATGACTTTTTTGCGTAAAGTGTCCATCATGGGACGGGCGTGAATAATGGCAGTCAATGTGTTGATGTTTCCCCGGGCTTTCCTTCTGACAATCCGGCCATTCGCGTCTTCTTCCAAAACCTTCTGACCGTACTTTTTTCCCCACTCCCGAATCTCATTGACTCTTTGCCATCCTTCATCCAACTGAATTTTGACCCATGTTTGATCATTAAGGTACTCTCCCCGGGTGACAATTTCCTCAAACCAGTCCTCGTGGTTGTCCTCGGGCAGGCAAACATTGATCGCCCCGGCGGCAAAAGGGCTGCACCCGCTGTAACCAACCTTGCCCTTGTCCACCATTAATACCTTAACACCTCTGAGGGATGCCCCAATGGCGGCATAGCAACCGGCGGAACCACCGCCGATTACTAGCACCTCTGTTTCTAAGATATGGTTTACAAGATTTTCAACCGTTTTCACTGCTGACCCTCCCGATATAAATCCCCTGAATAACTCTATTTCTGTTATTTTTGTGTCACCGGAAATAGGTGCGCCCACTTCTCGGTTATCATTTTCACCGCGGCCGGACTGGATGTAGCTACCTCCGGGAAGGTTCCCGCGAGAACTCTGTCATAAGACCTGCACGCATCAATAATCACCCTGTTGTTGAAGATGTTCTGGCCGACCGGATAACTTAAGGGATCAAGCCGCGTACTCCAACATTTTTGGAGAATTTCATAATCTACGGTAGGATCCGCTCTGGTCAGCATCGCCCACAACACTTTGTTCGTATCCATAATGTCGATATCATCATCCACCGTAATTACCATCCTGTTGGTATAGGCTCCCCCATGACATTGGGAAGCGATGAGACCTGCCTGACGGGAATGGCCGCCATATAATTGTTTTATTGAGACAATCAGCAAAAGGCGTCCTGCTCCTGCTTCGTGCGCCCATACACCTTTAATTCCAGGTATTCCCGCCGCTTCTATTTCATTCCAAACAATGGCGGAACGCAAGGGACTGCGGAAATAGCTGGTATCCGACGGGGGTACCGCCGGACTGGAACCTAAAATAATCGGATTGTTCCGGTGCAGTATGGAAGTTACGGTAATTACCGGCTCCGGCCGAACCCCTCCGGCATAGTAGCCGGTCCATTCTCCGAAAGGACCTTCGTCACGCATATCGTTCGGCCGTATTTCCCCTTCGAAGACCAGCTCGGCATCGGCCGGAACTGGAATACCTGTTTTGGGACCTTTCACCACTTCTACCGGGCGTCCCTGAACCGCTCCGGCGAACTCATATTCCGTTACCCCATAAGGGATTTCCATTCCTGACACCATGTAAAGCAGAGGATCTTCCCCTACAACTACTGCCACAGGGCAGGCCTGGCCCCGGGACCAGTATTTCTCCAGCATAATTCTGCCGTGTTTACCGTTGGAAATCATCAAGCCAAGATGTTTTTCATCATGAACCATGACCCGATAGGTACCGGCATTTACCCAGTCCTGGTTATCCGGATCCCTTGTAAGTACAAGGCAGGCAGTTCCCACATATCGTCCGCCATCCAGTTCATGCCACTTGGGAGTAGGAAAAGCCATACAATTGATCCGGTCATCCAGCAGAACATTTTCCAGCACGGATCCGGCTTCTTTTTGCACCGCAGGAACCGGTTGGAAGTCCCGCATCTTATGCCGCCAACTGTCAACTATTTCCATACCGGGGACCCCGTAATTCAATCCCAAGGAAAAGGCGATCCGGTTCAGTGAAATTACGGAATTGGAGAGAACCCGATAACCTTTAGGGTAGCCGGGAATATTGTCGAACAGCAGGGCCTGAGAACCCGGCTTTTGTTGATAGATATCAGTGATTACGCCTATTTCTTCCTCCACGTCGGCACCGTCCACCTGTTTGATATCGCCAAACTCTTCCATTTTTGCAATCCATTCACGCAAGTCTTTTACAGCCATAATACTTTTTTCCTCCTTATAATTTTAATAGGCTCCCGGCATGGACCGAGGCAGTTGGAACAAGGTTTTCCTGAACCAACTTTATCGTATTCTCCTTACTCTTAGCGGAGAATTTGATACTTTTTTTTATTAAGCGACCTGTGACTTCTCTGATGCTTTCGACAGCATCCTCCTTCTCATGATGAACACGGAAACAACCACTGCCGAAGGATAATCGAGGAAGCCGTCACTCTTAAACAGCTTTTCCCACTGCCTTTTTAATACCGGTTTTAATAAAGGAACCAAAAACCGCGTATAAGACAATCAGCAATAAAAACGCAGAAATAGGCTTGGTTACAAAAGATGAATATCCCGCAATCATCAAAGTCCGGTGGAAATTCTGCTCCATCATGGAGCCGAGGACAAAACCTAGAATCAAGGGCACCTGGGGAAATTTGTAGGATTTCATGAAGTATCCTAAAACTCCGGCTACCAACGCAACGCCAATATCACTGAATGAGCTCGCGTAAGCGTAGGCACCAGTAACACACAGCACAATGATGATTGGAGCAAGATACTCATTACGCATCAACGTAATTAAGGTGAATGGCTTGGAAAGAGACAAGCCCATAATTAAATACAAAATGTAGCTCAACAGAAGACCCACAAACACACTGTATACAACTGAAGCGCTTCCCGTAAAAAGCTCTATCCCAGGTTTAAGGCCCTGTGTCATCAGACAAGAAAGGAAAAGAGCTGAAGCTGCGCTGCCGGGGATACCCAAAGCGAATGAGGGAATCAGCGCACCACCCTCAACGGCGCAGGCCGCGGCTTGGGGAGCAATAACTCCTTCAGGATCGCCCTTGCCAAAGGTTTCCGGGTGTTTGGAGCTGCGCACGGTCTCATTATAGGCTAACAGGTTCGCCGTGGTAATCCCTACCGCGGGAGTCGCCCCCAATAGTGCTCCCATCACCGCCGACTTAATTAGCGTAACCGGGTATTTAAAGGTCATTTTAATACCATCCCAAACGCTGCCTTTTACTTCACCTTTTTGAGCAAATTCCGATTCCACAGCTAGCAGTATCGCCTGGCTAATGCCGAAAACCCCGATGAAAAAGGGCACATCGGGAATTCCGTCTTGCAGGAACTCAACTCCAAAAGTAAACCTCGCCCATCCGGTAAGAGTATCAAACCCGATATAAGCCAACATCAACCCGATGCATCCGGAAATAAAGCCTTTTTTATACGATCCTTTTGAAGAGACCACAATTAGGCTGAGGCCCAGTAAAGCAAGCATTAAATACTCCTGGGGTCCGAAGAGCAAGGTGACCTTAGCCAGCAAAGGAGCGAACAGGACCAAAAAGCTGAGGCCGACCAAGCTGCCGAAAAAAGAACCCATGGTCGCTAATCCCAAAGCAACCGCACTTTTGCCCTGCTTAGTCATGGAATAGCCATCATAGCATGTGGCAACAGAACCAGGTGTTCCGGGAACCCCAATCAGCACAGCAGAAATGGAGCCGCCATATGTTGCTGCGCCATAAAGAGTGCCCAGCAAAATCAGAGCTGTTGCCGAATCCATCCTATAGGTGAAAGGAAGTGCCAGCGCCAAAGCAATTGTGGGACCTTCTCCCGGCAAGATTCCGATAATAATGCCTATCAAGCAGCCAACTACAGCAACGATTAGCGTCTCGACGTTAAACACATTCTGGAATACTTCGACTAGCATTTACCACTTCTCCTTTCAGAATAGGAATCCCTGGGGCATGTGTATATGGAAAAACTTGCCGAATAGCAACCAGCAACCAAGGGCAACAGCGGGGCTTAGAATATAGAGCACTTTTCCCCGTTGTCCCAGCAAAGCCATTAGTGCTGCCATAAACAGGAGCGTACTGACGACATACCCCAAGATGTTCATCACTGCCATATAAGCAATAGCTGCCACACCTGTGAAAAGACTTTTGTTCTTATACCAAACCGTTACCTGATAATGGGAATCTTCCTTATCTTCAGCCTTTTGTTTTTCAGCCCTTTGATCCTCGATAATCTGCAACACTAAGAGTACTATAGCGATAAAAGATACGGCTTCGGGAACCTGTCGGCTGGTCGCCGGCAGGCTGAGGGACTGCACAAATATGGTCAAAAAGATAATTAAGAGACACCCAGAAAAGACTATCTTTTGCACTTTCTTGGACATTTGTACCATCCTTTCCATGAGAGAAGAACCTGAACCCTCTAAGTCTGGGAGGTTACTGCTTTTGATTAGCAATCTCAGCCTTTAGATCGGGCAAGTACTTGTTCAACTGGTCATAGACAAACAATGCCTCTTTTTTGTAATCTTCGGCATTCAAAGGCTTTAGGCCAGTATTGGACTTCTTCGCCCAGGCAAGGAATTCCGGATCGGCATTTGCCTTTTCCAAAGCATCCGAAAGAACCTTTGCCACCTCGGCAGGCAGGCCCGGAGGTGCCACGATTCCTATTTCACTATCCGAAAGCATGTCCGCGTACCCCAGTTCCTTAAAGGTAGGAGCATCCGGCCAGCTAGGCACCCGGTCATTTGCATAGACCGCCAATACCCTTACCTGATCCTTAAAGCGTTCCACAAGGGATAAGCTACTAAATCCTGCCGTAACCTGGTTCCCTAAAACTGCTGTTACGGCTTCTCCGTCACCGCCATAGGGAACAAACTTGTGGGGGATATTGGCGGTTTTGCGCAGCATCATACTGAGCAACTGGTCTGACGAGCCAAATCCACCGCCGGTGGCGATGCTGCATTTTCCTTCCTCACCAAGCTTTTTCAGATCATCGATGGATTTTACAGGAGAGGAGGCATTAACAAAAATCACTCCGCTATCCCCACCGGTAACATTGCCGATATAAGTAAAATCCGTCGTTTTATAATTACCGTCAAACAGCAATTCACCCAATTGAAGTGAAGGCATACCGGTCATAAGAATAGTGCATCCATCGGCTTTCGCCTTAAAAACTTCAGCCCTGGCGATCCGTCCCCCTGAACCTTCCTTATTTTCCGGAACCACGGCGACCCCAAGTTCCTTCGACAAGTAGGGAGCGATATTTCGGGCGGCTGTATCTACCGTACCACCTACTCCATGGGTAATGACCAGTTTAATGGGGTCGGCAAACTTGAATTCCTTCGCATCACTCGTAGAGGAATCAGCAGTCGTTTGATTAGTTCCGCAACCAGTTGCCAACAGAGTGACCAAGGCGACTGCCATCAAGGAAAAAATCCATCTTTTTTTCATTTATTCTCCTCCTCAAATAATCATAGATTTTTTAATTCGCCGGGTTCTCCACCTATAGATTTATGATGTATTCATCAATTTCACATATTTCCGGTATGCTAAGTACAGATTGCCGGGTCTCTTTGTTAAAGCCATGTGGCAGGGCAATTAATAATGCATGATCGTCTCTATCATTCACCTCCTTCAGCCTTATCCGTTTCCTAAAATCCAGCCCCCCTTCCCTTAAATCTGCGGCCAGCAATATTAGTTTTTCAGTCCAAAATCTGCGAAACCTTTTCATATCGCTGGTTGTGATAATGTTTAATCAGCAACATTACCTAAATAACACATAAAATCCAAAATACGTAAAAAAGAATATGTTGCACATAGGATCCCCGTCCCATAATACAACTTAGTCAAATGGCTTGAACCGGATTTATTATGTGTTATCTATTCTGTTTTATCTTTATACGCAACTATCGTGCCAAACAAAGCTTAAAAAAACTTTTTATAATTTTTCTTAAGAATTAGCCTTAGATCCAGCAAAAAGGAAGGAAAAAACCAGTCAAAGAATAGGTTGCGCACCAAAACGTTCCAGCTTTATATCAAGATCAACTACTGAATTATTTCGTTTTGCAATACCTGGTTTTCAAATCTGTCTGTCAAAGGGAGGTAAAAATATTCAGCCGCATCCGGGTTTAAATTTTAAACAAAACTGTTCATATTTTTAACGGAGTTAATGGACAAGGCTAGCAACTCAAAATTTTGAAGTATTGAACTGATAAAGCTTGGCCCAGATATACCAGCCAATAATAAGGTTGTATTAACCCGTTTTTATCCCCGCCATTTGCAGTTAAGGTCCCGGGTAGCCTTGCCCCCTTCCGGGGACCTGCAGAAACCCGATGATCATGGTGGCCTCATCACTTGGAATCAGCCAGAATTGGAAGACCATTCCTGCCTGCTACTGGTCAAGAATGGTCTTCCTCAATGCAAACCAAAAAAAAGGAAAGAACCTTCCTCCGGGGAATTTTTTTCTTTTTTTGTGGTCTATGTTGCAACGATCATGGCACTTATTCCGTAATCTCAACAAGAAACGGTTTCACCGAAATGTTGGTAAAAGAAACTTGAAATATCGTGCAAAGCGGCTTGGTTTATGCTCCACGGAATCTGGAAAGCCATGCAGGATCCGGTTTTATTGGGCTAGAGGATGCATACTTCGGTACTCCGGACAAAAAAGACAAACGTGGCAGAGGAACCATTAAAGCAAGGTAATGGTTGGTTTGTCACTTGATACTAAAGGCCAATTTTACCGGATTCCTAAAAAACTATACTTGTCCTCAAAGAATTAAGTACACTAAATAAGGGCGAATCATTTTGAAAAATTTTTAACTTTAATTCTCCGCCTCCAACTCTTTTAATTTACTCCACAAATTCGTCCTGCTGATCCCCAGCAGCCTGGCCAATGACGCTTTATCTGAACTATAGCGCTGGAAGAGGATTTCAATAATCTGTTTTTCCATTTCCTTGAGGGTTCCTAATTCAATGGTTAGAGACTGGTCCAAAGAATTTAAGGGGTTCATCTTATAATAATTAAAATCAAAAAACAATTCTTCCAGGACAGAGTAAATATCTTGCCCATCCTGGTATAAAACACAGAACTTTTCTACTACATGCTCTAGTTCTCTTACATTTCCCGGCCAACTATAATTTTGCAGTCTCTTCATAAATAAATCTGGCATATTAATTTTGCTATCTTTTCCCAGGTATTTTGTAATAAAAAACTTAACCAGAAGCGGGATATCTTCTTTTCGCTCGCGCAGGGGAGGGATACGCAAATGTAAAACATTAAGCCGGAAAAACAAGTCTTCTCTAAATTGACCTCTTTTTACTCTCTGGGGCAGATCAGCATTACTGGCCGCAATCACCCTCACATTCACCGGAATGACTCTATTTCCCCCTATGCGTCTAATCACCTTTTCCTGTAAGACTCGTAATAACTGTGCTTGAGCCGATTGTGTTATTTCGGAGATTTCGTCAAGAAATATTGTGCCGTTGTTAGCCAGTTCAAAGAGTCCGATCTTACCACCTCGTTTAGCTCCGGTAAAGGAGCCTTCTTCATAACCAAAAAGCTCACTTTCCAAAAGATTCTGGGGCAGGGTAACGCAGTTTACAGCAATAAAAGGCCCATTACTATGGGGACTTACATTATGAATACTATTGGCGAATACTTCTTTTCCTGTCCCGCTTTCGCCGGTGATCAAAACGGTTAGATCCGTATTTCCATAGCTTTTTGCCCGGTTAATAACACTCGTGATGCTTTTGGAGCAGCCAATCACATCGGAAAATTGATAACGGGTCTGATGGCCTTTGTTACGCGGACCTTCATTCTTTTCTGAAGAACTGTTTACCGTTTCAGGAAGATAAGATAATTTAAGGGCATATCCCATCAGTTCTCCGGAATTTTGAATGACAGTCTTATTGAGCGATAAGTTAACATCTTTGATGTTTACCTTATAATTTTTCTGGTCCAGGGAATAGTCTTTCAAAGCAGGTATGGTTTGAAAGACTTCGCGAGCGCTTCTGCCTATATTTTTTTTGGAGTTCAGTTTTAATAGCTTGCAGGCCGGCACACTGATATAAATGATTTTTTCCCGCAGGTTTAGCAAGATTAGGCCGGTAAAATCGTCATCGGCCATCGCTGTAAAATATTTTAGCAGTTCTTTACCTTGATAGAGCTTATTTAGGATGTCTTCCGCCTGTTGAAAGGCATTATAAATAGCCTCCTTGGTGGAGTGCACCATGATAGTTTTTAAGCCGCGTTCCCGTACTACCTCGCGACTATAGGTGCCTGTGGTTACTATGACATCTACAGAACTGGCACAAGCTTGGTCAATTTTTTTTTGCAGTTCCTCTTCATTCTGAAAATAGAGAATTTGCAAATCTTTTTCACTAATGTTCAGTATATCTCGAATAAGGTTAAAATCATGGTATTTTAAGCCGTTGGAGTACTGTAAAAAGGCAAGTCTTTCCCCATGTTTTCTGGCATTATACAGGGTAAACAAAATATCAAAAGTTGTTATATCAACAAGTATCACAGGAATATAAACCGCTGCTCTAATCAGGGTTCCTGTCATACCACGACTGATAATTAAATCAAATCCCTGAGCTTCATACCTTTTTGCTAGTTCAACCGCTTTATCTAATACCGCGATAGCAAACTCCAAATGATATCCTTTTTTCTGAATTAATTCTTCTGCTGCTACCGTCATATCAGGATACGCAGAATAGATAACCGCTATCTTATACACGTTAATCTCCTTCTGAAGTCATTGGCCTAGGCGATAACCTGACTTCCTGGACATTTAATAATTATGTTAGTTCGAAAGCCTAAAATTCACCCGTCCAAAAAACGTCTTAACTCAGAGTGGCCGGCAAGGATCCGGCTGTTGCCGTCTACTGCCAATCTGGAAATAGCCCTAAAAAGGATCCAGTTAGCCAATTATAGGGAATTACTTAGCGGAGTCGAAGCTGCAATCGGCATGCTTTTTTCTTGTATGGTACCTGTAAAACCACTTAAGCAGGGGAGGGACAGCAAAATTTACAAATAAGACACGAAACATTTGATACCCGGTAACTATCGATACGTTAGCAGAGATTACGCTTGCAACGATGCTCATTTGGTCAGAACTTCCCGGAGCAAGACACAGGAAACTCGTTACAGTTCCTATCCCATGCACTTTTATAAGAATATAGCTCAAACCCAGGGCAAAGAGAATCATAATAATGGTGTTTATGATCGATAAAAGTACTACTTTTACTTTGTTTTGCAGCTTACCCGGTTCCAACAATAAACCAAGGTAGCAGCCCATAGTGAACTGGGCGATCATCAATAGAACAGGTGAAAGTGACGGCGCGTGAAATCCTAAAATATTGAATATGGCAACTCCGAGAATGGGACCTACAAAATATGGGGTTGGAAACTTGAGTCTCTTTGACGATATAGCGGACAAGACAGATATTGCGGCAAATAATACGATTTTGGGTATCAGCACATCCCATGGTTCGGAAGCGGTCTGGGCGACAGCAGTTGTGTAAGCCGATTTCTCAGCCGCATACAAAGGGCTAAAAACAATCAGGGGAACGCAGGAAACCACTAGAATCAACCTCATAACTTGAAGGAACGTAATTACTGTTAGATCCAAGCCTCCCATTTCCTCTGCCAGAATCACCATCTGAGTAAGGCCTCCCGGGATCCCACCTGTAAGTATGGAAGGATAATCAATTTCCGTCAGCTTGGAAACAAATACTGCAGTGATAGCGCTGAAAGCGATTAGAGTTACTGTCATCACCGCCATCCAGGGCAGTTGCTGCATAATTTGATAAAGGGTCTCCTTGTTGATAGACGAACCACTAGCATACCCAATGATGATTAGTCCTAAGTTCCTCTCTTTCAACGACCAGTACAGATGGATATGTCCAAGCTTGGAAGCTATGATCAATACCACCATCGGTCCCAGTACCCAGGGCAGAGGCATGTGTATGCGTGTAAAAATCACGCCACCGACTACTCCCAGCATCATGGTCACCAATAGTCTAACTAATTTGCTTTCTCGATTAAGATTTATTATCTTCATGATATCTCCAATAAGTTAAGTAAATTCAGGGACGGTTCTTGAATCGAATAATTATTTGAATTTATATGCCAATTTATGTCTAGATTCTTAAAAGAACAAATACACTGCCAGAAAAAACGGAGAAATGTATCTGTTTTAAACTCTCTTTTGAAGCAAGGACGTCCAGCATGATAATACATAAAGACGGGCTGGCGGTTACGCCAATTTCCCTTCTTTAATGTAAAATGTTATAGCACTAAATCAGTCCCAGAAAAACATACTTTAAGAGCGCGATTATGTTAAAATTTTGAACGAACATCCTTATAAGATACTAATCATGTTATTACTGATAACCTAAGTTCTTTTATTTCATTTCTTAAATTTTTACAAACCGCCATTGGCCTGGTGGATCATTGGTTGATCCAGTTACAGTTGACTAAAAGCTCCTTACTGGCAATATCCCTTCCCTTTTAATAAGAATAAAATTAATTTTCTAACATGTTTTTCTTGATTTAACAGGTTTTTCTAATTTGTTTTTAGAACTAAAAACATTTTGTAATCACTATGGGGTCAGTCTTTATACAATTTATATTATTATGAATTGGGCTATTGGTCAATTGGACCATCCAATACAAGGTATAGATTCTCTATATTGGTATTTTATCCTTCTAAAAAGTCAAAATTCTTAAAAATATTTTTTTGTTTAGTTGAAAAGCCCCCTTTACCATCATATAATATAGATTGGATAAGCCAATTGACCAGTGGAGGTGAAATCTTTGACATTTGAGCGAGCCGGATATCGCAGATTATATCAGGATATCATTCAACAAATAATTAATAAATTAGAAGAAAAGCAACTTTGTATTGGTGATCGCTTACCCTCTGAGCGGGAACTTTCTGAGGTAATCGGCGTGAGCCGGAGTACCCTCAGGGAAGCCTTTCGGGTATTAGAACAGCAAGGAATCATTGTCACAAAACCGGGAGATGGGCGTTACATCGCCGGTCTCCCAAAGGAAAGCGATAAACTCTCGATATTTGAAAAATTTGAAAAAGCAGCTATTTGGGACCTTTTAGAGGCGAGGGAGACTTTAGAGACCAGGATTGTCGAATTAGCTTGTGACAGGGCTACAGAAGAAGATTTGATTAATATCAGAGACGCGGAACACCTGTTGGATCAAGGGGCAGATATAAATTTGTCTCCTTTAGATTCCGACCATGCTTTTCATCTGGCAATTGCCGAAGCAAGCAAAAACGTGATGTTTTCCAGCTTTATTCAAATCAACCTTGAGCTTTTGGCTAAGATTCGGGAGAAAACCCTTTATTCTAATGAACGGATTGAGCAGATGGCAAAAGAACATAGAGCCATACGCGAGGCCATTGAAGCCAGAGATAAGGAGTCTGCCAAACTGGCCCAGCAAATTCACCTGCGTAACATTCGTAGAAGAA
Source organism: Candidatus Formimonas warabiya (assembly GCF_002777255.1). GTDB lineage: Bacteria > Bacillota > Dehalobacteriia > Dehalobacteriales > Dehalobacteriaceae > Formimonas > Formimonas warabiya. Next base: position 2,075,616 of record NZ_CP017634.1, read on the forward strand.
TCGAAGAAATCAAAAAAATTTAGCCTTCTTTCTGAAGATATTGCCAAACCCGCAAAGCAAAAACCCTGGTCGGATTAGACTCAGGGTTTTGCCATGTTGAAAGCTTATTTAATTTTGCCCAGTTTAGAAACCTAAGCTTCGATTTCCGCCCCGGCATGCAACCCGCTGTTCAATGCTTTGAGATTCATCTCTTCCGTCCCGGCGGGAATTCTGTCCAACACCGCTTCTTGCAGGGCTTCCTCTGTCACCACTTTGGTTACACCCACGATAGCCCCCAGGGCGACGATGTTGGCCGTCATTTCTCTACCCGTTTCTCTTTTGGCAATTTCCGTAATAGGGATCCGGTAAATGTGTGCCGCCTTGCTCGCCCCGATATTCGTAACCAAAGTGCTGTCAATGATCAGGATTCCTCCCTCTCTGAGATCCGTAGCGTATTTATCATAGGCCTGCTGGGACATGGCCAGCAGGATGTCCGCTTCCCCGATTTTGGGGTAGTTGATCTCCCGGGTGCTGATGATCACTTCGGCTTTGCTCGCCCCGCCCCGGGCCTCAGGCCCATAGCTTTGGGACTGGACAGCCTTGTACCCGTCGAGGATCCCCGCCTCGGCCAGAATGATGCCGCCCAAAATCAGTCCCTGCCCTCCGGTGCCGCTTAGTCTCACTTCCCATTTATCCCCCATGCTATTTCTCCCCTCCCTGTACTCTGGCAATGAGCTTGTCGTATTCCGCCGTGTATTCGGGAGCTGCCGATTGATGAAGTTCTCCGATGAGGAATTTTCCCTCCAGTTCGGCCGGTGTCATTTTCACCGCACCTTTGCTCGTGACGGCATGGTCTTTGAACCAATTGACCATTTCTAAGGCATTTTTCATTTTGTTCCTTCTCCCGTAGCTGACCGGGCACTGAGAGACGGCTTCAATCACGGAAAAGCCCTTGTGTTTCGCCCCGGCGACGATGAGGTCGGTGAGCTGTTTGGCATGATAGGTAGTGCTCCGGGCCACATAGGTGGCCCCGGCCCCTTTGACCAGTTCACAAAGATCGAAGTTCCTTTCGATCATGCCGTAAGGAGCGGTGGTGGCTTTTTTCCCTGTGGGCGTGAGGGGGGAGTATTGACCTCCGGTCATGCCGTAAATATTGTTGTTGATGATGATGGCGGTGATGTCGATGTTCCTTCTACAGGCATGGATCAGGTGGTTCCCCCCAATGGCGGAACTATCCCCGTCTCCCAGGAAGACAAAGACATTCAGTCTTGGCTCGGATAGTTTGACTCCGGTGGCAAAGGCCAAGGCTCTGCCGTGGGTGGTGTGCAAGGTGTTGAAGTCCAGGTAGGTGGTGGCCCGGGAGGAGCAGCCGATGCCGGAGATGACCACGGTTTGATTTTGATCGATGTTCAGTTCTGCCATGGCCCGGGCAAAGGCCCCGAGCACGACGCCGTTGCCGCACCCGGGACACCAGATGTGGGGGAGCCGGTCCTGCCGGAAGTATTTTTCGTAAGCTTGCTGCATGTTATTGGACCCCCTTTACCGCATCGATGATTTCTTGGGGTGTGATCAGTTCTCCGTCTATTTTGTTGACGCCGATGACCTTGGTCAGCCCCCTCGCCGCCCGTTCGATTTCCAGCTTGAGCTGTCCCATGTTCATTTCGGGAACAATAAGGGCTTTGACTTTGCCGGCGATTTTTTTGATTTCTTTTTCGGGAAAGGGCCAGATGGTGATGGGCCGGAAGAAGCCGATTTTATGCCCTAAGGCGTTTAACCGGTCCATGGCTTCTTTGGCGGATCGGGCGCTGCCTCCGTATGCGATGAGCACGATTTCCGCGTCTTCGATGTTCCGGCTTTCCCAGGCCAGGATGTCGGCAAGATGCTTTTGGATTTTGGTGCTGTTTCTTTGGTTCATGCGCGCTACCGCCTGGGGCGCCATGGTGGAGAACCCGCTTTCGTCATGGGTGAGTCCGGTGACGTGGTAGCGGTATCCGGTACCGAAGGGAGCCAGGGCCGGAACACCGTCTTCTCCCGCCCCAAAGGGGATGTATGCTTCCGGAGAAACTTCCGGTTTTTTCCGCTCCAGGATGTCCAGCTCTGCGACCTCGTCGAAGTCTAAGGGCTCTCTTAAGTGGCCGATCACTTCGTCCATGAGCAGGATCACCGGGGTCATGTATTTCTCCGCCAGATTGAAAGCCCGTACCGCCAGGGTGTAGCATTCTTTGATGGAGGCGGGACAAAGGGCAATCACCGGGTGGTCGCCGTGGGTGCCCCACCTGGCCTGCATCACGTCGCCCTGGGCAGGACTGGTGGGCAGACCGGTAGAAGGACCTCCTCTTTGCACGTTGACAACGACGCAAGGGATTTCGGCAATACAGGCATAGCCCAGGTTTTCTTGTTTTAAAGAGAATCCGGGTCCGCTGGTGGCCGTGAGCGCTTTTTTCCCAGTCAGGCTGGCCCCGATCACGGCCGCCATGCCGGCGATTTCGTCTTCCATTTGGATGAACTTGCCCCCCACTTTGGGCAGTTCTTTGGCCATGACTTCGGCGATTTCCGTGGACGGGGTGATGGGATACCCGGCAAAGAATCTCACCCCGGCTTTTAAAGCCCCCAGGGCACAGGCCTCGTTCCCTTGCAAGAGCCGGATATTTTTCTTACCGGTCATGATCTTCACCTACCTCAATGCAAAAGTCGGGGCAATGGAGGGCGCAGATTTTACAGCCCGCACATTTGTCCGCCTCTTCTACTACGGCTTTGCCCAGATAGTTTTCCCGGAATACTCCTTTGGGGCACAACCCGATACAGATACCGCACGCTTTACAGTGTTTTTCGTTGACACTGACACTGTACTTTTTCATGTCTTGCCTCCCTTGAAAAATAGAATAACGCCAAACGCGTTTCCAGCGATCCCAGCCGTCATCGGCTTTCATCAATCCTGAGCCAAAAAAAATTAAACTCTCTTTTAAGATTTAATTCAAGCAATTTCTGTGCCAAAAAAAGCGGCCTTTCGTTTCAGGTGTTATTTTACTATAGTTTTGTCAAAAAATAAACTTTTAGTTTTTGGTGATACTAGTAACTTCATTTACATTTATTTTATGGAATGGCTTTGTGTCAGAAATCTGACACTTATGGAGGGCCTATAAAAGAAGGGATGGGGCTATCCGCCCCATCTCTTTAAGAATTTTTATAATTTCATTTCCCGCGCAATTGTTGGGTCCTTTCCCAATGAATCTGCCTGGTTTCCGGGTCCACAACCACACCGTAATCTTTTTCGGCAATTGCACAGGTAATGAACTCATCCTTAACATCCTGCAGAACTTTTTCCGCCGGGCGTTCCAAAGGATTTCCGTAGCCGCCTCCGGTGCCGCTGATAAAGCGGACCAGGTCTCCTTTGTGCATCACATAATTGGAAAAGGTAGCACCTCTCAAGGGCTCGGCGCCGTCGGCGTAATGGATTTCCACCACGTTGGGAGAGCCGTCTTTACCGCCGGCAAATCCCCAGGCGGGATATTTATGTTTGCTCACAATAGTCGTCAATTCCGCAGAAGAATTGAGGAGACGATAGTCCCGGATCAGGCCGAAACCACCCCGGAATTTTCCCGCCCCGCCCTGAAGATTGAAGGCATATTGCTCCACAATAATAGGATAGCGATATTCCGCTACTTCGGCAGGAATCATAAAGGTTTCTCCGTCATCGATGGCCACCAGGCCGCTTTCCCCGTCTTTGTTGTACCCGGCGCCCCATCCCCCGGCCTGGGGCTCGCACAAGACAAAAGGCTGCTTGGTATCGTCTTCGATCCCGGCCAGAATGGTGCCGATAATACTTAAGAACTGGCCGGCGCACACCCGGTCGGGCATCACGGGAGCTAGGGCCTTGGAGACCAGGTCGGTAATATGGGCTAGGGCTTCCCAGTTGGTGGACACGGGAGCCGGCCGCACCGCGGCAAAAACGCTTCCTGCCGGGGCAATCACTTTGATGGGAGAATAGAAGCCCTCATTGGGCTCCGCATCTGGATTTACCAAAGCATGGAAGATGATCCGGCCCGCGGAGGCGGCACCGAATTTGGTGCAATTAATGGGCGCGGCAATCTGTTCCCCGGAACCGGTGAGATCAATTTCAAAACAGTCGTCGCTAATGGTTACTTTCGCCCGGATATAGACGTCGTCGTAGCCGTTGGCATTGGCGTCAATATAGCTTTCCGCCTCAAAAGTTCCCTTAGGCATTTTTGCCAGCTCCTGCAGGGCCAGTTTCCGCCCATTCTCCAAATAGGTCTCCATGCTTTCTAAAACAGCTTCTTTGCCGTGCTTTTCAAACAATTCCAGCACCCTTTGCTCCGCAATACGCAGGGAAGCTGTTTGAGCATATAAATCACCCAGGGTCATATCCGGGGTCCGGCAGTTGGCCCCGATCATATCCCGCACGGCTTCATTCAGTTTTCCTTCATCATAAATTTTGATAATGGGAAATTGGAGTCCTTCCTGATAAATTTCCGTGGCATTGGTGGACCAGCTGCCCAGGTTCTTGCCGCCGATTTCATTCCAGTGCCCTTTATTGGCGGCAAAAGCCACCACCTCACCCTCGTAAAAGATGGGCAGCACCGCCGAGACGTCGCACAGGTGGGTGCCGCTTCCCGTAAAAGGATCGTTGGTGAGAATAATGTCACCCGGTTTCAGGTTTTCTACCCCAAACTTCTCCAATACGGAAATCACGGAATAGGTATTCGCCCCTAAAAAGCCGGTAACCCCATTGGCTTGGCCAATTAAATTCCCTTTGGCATCCGTAAGCCCGCAGGCGTAGTCCAGCACTTCATAAATAATGGTGCTCTGACTGGTGCGCCCCCAGGTTAAGAACATTTCCTCCGCCGCCGCAATCAGTCCTTGGGTAATATTTTCTCTTGTAAAAGGATCAACTTTTGCCATCACTCTACACCCCCGTATCAATGATCAAATTGCCGTATGCATCTACTTCCAGGGTCTGGCCCGGATAGAGAAGGGTGACAGATTCCGTCTCCTCCACCGCCGCCGGCCCTTCTATCACAAACCCTGGTGAAAGCAGTTCTCTGTCGTAAACCTTACTTGCCAATTGGCCATGCTGCTCATAATTGATCACCCGTTCCCCCTTCTGAGGATTTTGTCCCCGGTTCCGGTCCGGATGGATCTTTTCAATTTTCGCTTTTTGCACCGTGCCGAAAGCGGTTAAATTAAAGTTGACAAACTCCACTGCCGCATGTTCCAGGCTGAAGGTATATTGTTGATGGTGAATGCGGTCAAAAGCCCGGCGCGATTGGGCCAGGGATTCCTCTTGAATCGTCCCGCTCTGCACGGGCGTGCGCACCGTATGCTCCTGCCCCACGTAACGCAAATCCGCCGTGCGGGCAAAGACGATGTCATGGGGGGAAATGCCCTGTTTTTCGTAAATCACCATGGCTTCCTTTTCCATTTCTTCATAAATGGCATTGACCCTGGCCAAATCGCAGCCGGCTAAGGGCATGATCTGGGTTTGAATGAAATCCTGGCGCAAATCTGTCATAAGCATACCCCAGGCGGAAAATGTCCCCGGCAAATTGGGGATAATCAGTTTTTTCACCTTTAATTCCGCGGCCAGGAAGGGGCCGTGAATGGCCCCGTTTCCCCCCATAGCGACCATGGCAAAATCTCTGGGGTCATGACCTCTCCGTACAGAAATCAGCTTCAGGGCATTTAACATATTGTTGTTGGCTGTCTTAATTACGCCCAAGGCTGCTTCTTCTACACTAAGGCCAAAATGATCGGCAATCGGCTGCATCGCTTGGCGGGCTAAATCCACCCGCACCTTAAACTGGCCGCCCAGGAAATAGTCCGGGTCGATGCGTCCGGTAATAATATTGGCGTCGGTCAAGGTAGGCTCGGTACCGCCCAGGCCGTAACAGGCCGGTCCCGGGTCGGCTCCGGCGCTTTGGGGTCCTACTTTCAAAACCCCCACCTCGTCAACCCAGGCAATGCTGCCCCCGCCGGCCCCGATTTCAATAATATCCACCACCGGCACCTTTACAGGATAGCCGGCAAATTTCGGCGTCCATTCCAGCTTGTACTCGGTGGTAATCTTCACTTCGCTTTTGTTGATCAAAGCCGTCTTTGCCGTCGTCCCCCCGATATCGAAGGTGATCAGATTGCTTTCCCCCATGATTTTTCCTAAGGCATGGGCCCCAATCACGCCGCCCACAGGACCGGATTCCACCATACTGATGGGGACTTCTTTGGCCCGGGCAAAGGTGGCTGTGCCGCCGTTGGATTGCATGGCATGAGGTTCTACCTGGAGACCCATTTCTTTCAGCCGTCCCTTGAGAGAATCCAGGTACAAACTCGCCGCCGGTTTCACGTAAGCATTGAGCACGGTGGTGCTCGCTCTCTCGTACTCCCGCCATTCCTTAATCAAATCCGAGGAGATGGTTACTTCCACTCCGGGAAGCTCCTGGTGCAAAATTTCCCCCACCAGGCGTTCATGCTGGGGATCGGCATAGGAATGGAGCAAGCAGACCGCTACCGCATCCACCCCTTCCGCCCGGATCTTTTGGGCAACCTTTCTTACTTCCTCCTCACTCAGGGCCTTTAAAACCTCTCCCTTGTAGTTCAGGCGCTCGTCCACTTCAAAACGCAGCTGCCGGGGCACGTAGGGTCTGGGTTTCTTGTAGAAATAGTTGTACAGGTCCGGACGGTTGGCCCGGCCGATCTCCAGGGCGTCCCGGAAACCTTTGGTGGTAATGAGGGCCGTTTTCGCTCCTTTTCTTTCCGTCACGGCATTGATCACCACAGTGCTGCCGTGCACAAAGTAGGCGGTCTCATGCAGATCAATGTCGGTTTTTTCAATGGCATGGATCACCCCGTCCGCAAAATTTTTCGGAGTGGTATGCGCTTTCGTATCAATAATTTCTCCCGTCTGTTCATTGAGACAAACAAAATCAGTAAAAGTACCTCCAATATCAACTGCCACCCTAAAACCCATGGTTCACCCCTCCACACATATTTTCTCAAACTTCTATTAACTCCCGGGAAAAATGGTTAAAACGCACCGGACCGGCCGGGGAAATCCCCGCAATGTCTTCGATCCGGACCCCAAACTGCCCGGGTAAATAAATACCGGGTTCAATGCTGAAGGTCATCCCTCTGGCCAGTTTTTCTTCATTGCCTGAGACCAAATAAGGATCTTCATGGCAATCCAGGCCAATGCCGTGTCCCGTACGGTGGATAAAATACGGCCCGTACCCGGCCCGGGCAATCACATCCCGGGCTGCCTGATCCACCTTTTCACAGGCCGTTCCTTCCCGGGCCGCGGCAAAACCGGCTTCATTAGCCTCCTGTACGGCCCGGTACACCCTTTTTATTTCCTCGGAGGGTTTTCCTAGACAGAAGGTCCGGGTAATATCGGAACAATAGCCCTGGAACACGCCGCCGAAATCCAAAATCACCAGATCTCCGGCGCTTAGTTTCCTGTCTCCCGTATGGTGGTGCGGAGAAGCGCCGTTAGCCCCTGAAGCGACGATGGGTTTAAAAGAAAGGTCTTCCGCCCCGTATGCTCTCAGCCGGCTTTCAATAAAAAAGGCCACTTCCTTTTCCGCGAGACCCGGGCGCAATTCTTTCATCACTTCTCCCATCACCTGGTCCGCCCGGGCGCCGGCCTGCTCTAAAAGAGCCATCTCCGCCGCATCCTTGATCACGCGTACCTGTCCCATCAAAACCGAGGCGCCGAAAAACGCGCAGTCCGGAAAAGCTGTCCTTAAGGCCAAAAAATGTCCCGCCCACATCCTTTCATCGATGGCAACCCGGCGGCATTCTTTATTGATCACGGGAAGCAATAAGCTCACCGGATCTAACCCGTCACCCCAGGTAAGTAAGTCAAAATTTTTCTCCGCCAGATGCATGGCCGCCTCTTGATACATTTTGGGCAGAACCAGGATTGGCGTACCTTCGGCCGGCACTAAAAAACCTTGGAATCTTTCATCTGCCGTTGTCTTTAATCCCGTAAGATAAAACATCTGGGATGAAGGAGCCAGGACCAGGTAATCTGTCCCCTGGCTTTTCATAATCTCTTGAATTCGCTTCACCCTTACGGCAAAAGTTCCCATAGAATCCCCCCTGTCATCCATACTTTCCCAATTTCTCCCCATCAGGGTTGGCGCGCCATCTTCATCACCAGCTCTTCCAGGAAGGAAATAAAGGCTGCTTCGTCTGTCATCACCAAAAACTTGCCCGCATCAATCTCCTCCTTCAAGGAAAGGAGAAAACTGTCCGCTTTTTCTTCTTTTTCTAGAAGTGTCACCAGTCTGCTCACGGCGTCCACCAAACGCAAAGGTCCATACAACTTAGGATCAACGACCAGTTCTTTGGCACTGGAGACCAAATAGCCGATCAGGTCATAATATCCCTCCAGATTCCCTGCCGGGGCGCTCACCGGTCCTCCCACCTTTCCCAATGCAGCACTTCTTTTACCGGCCTGCGCCCGGGGGGTTGGGGCGCTTCTTTGGCCACACCCACAATGATCAGCAGTTCCGGTATGATATTTTCCGGCATGCCCAGAATAATCTGGGCCGCTTTTTGGTCAAATCCCTTAAGCACACAAGTGCCCAGTCCCATGGCATGGGCTTGCAGCATGATATTTTGGGCCGCCATCGCCCCATCCAGAAGACACATCAGGTCCCGGCCCATTTCCCCGGCCTTTTTCAAGGCCCGCTCCCGGTCTGTGCACACAAAAATCATTGCCGGGGGAACCTGAAACAGGCCCGGAGAAAAACGCAGCACTTTTTTCATGAGGGCCGGGTCCGTCACAATCAGGTACTCCCAGGCCTGGGCGTTGCTTCCGGACGGTGCCCAGCACCCGGCCTCCACCAGTTTCGTCAAGGCCTCTGTAGTCACGGATTGGTCGGTAAACAACCGGATGCTGCGCCTGCTCTTGATCGCTTCCCACACATCCATACACATCCTCCTCCTTTTCCTCTTCGGAAAGTGACGTTATCTGTTTTCACTCCCATAAATCCGGTACCCGATACTGGTCTTCCAACTTCCATTCTTTTATTTCCCGGAGCGGAGGTGTTTCAAATCCTCCCACTTTGCTGGTGATCCAGCCCAGCCCCTCTCTCAGGGCTACCAAATACTCCGCGTGTTTAAAGGGAGCCAGCACCGCATCGATCACAGGCACGCCCAACACCTTCTGGAGCTCCCGGTAAAAGCCGAATTGCACCGTACAGCCGAGAATCAGCACTTCTGCCCGGTCCTCTGTGATCGCCTTGCGTCCTTCCGTAATGAGAAGATTTTCCGTATAAGACTCATTTTGGTGAAAGTCCAGCACCCCCATGTCCAGACTGCGGAAGGAAGCCAGCTTTTCTCCGTACCCGTATAGACGAACGTTCCGGTGCATGGCAGGAATCCACTTTTTTCTTCCCACCATGATGGAAAAAGTATCTCCGTACAGGGCCGCCAGCTGCAGGGATGATTCCGCCGGTGCCGTGACGACCATCCGCGTGCAGATTTCCCGGGCTTCACGGAGGAAAGGGTCATAGAAACAGCCGATCACCGCCCCGTCATAGCCCTTTTTCTCTGCCTCCTTGATGGTATGGAGCAGTTCTCCGGCAATCAAAGCCTCATAATAATGGTACTCCAGGTGATGGGGCCCCTTCTTCAGGGAGACCACATCCACCTCGGTGGCATCCTCTTTATAGGCGGTCAAATAGTTCTTGACGTCAGCGTCCCATGTTTCATGACCCACAGGGTTGATAAACAAGATTTTTTTCTTTTTCATCAGCACACCTCCTGGCAGGCATGACAGCGCACAAAGTGACCGGGGGAAGCTTCCTGCATCACCGGATCCGTTACGGAACAAATATCCCTCTTCCAGGGGCAGCGCAGGTGGAAACTGCACCCGGGCGGAATATTCACCGGGGAAGGAATTTCTCCCGTGGACACAACTTTTTCCGGCTTTAATGCTTCTTCTTCCTCTGAGATCACAGGAATAGAGGAAAGGAGCATTTTGGTGTATGGGTGAAGGGGCTTCTTAAAAAACTCCCCGGTATCGGCGATCTCGCATACCTTGCCTAAATACATGATGGCAATCCGCGTGGCAATGTTTCTCATCAGGCTCAGGTCATGGGTAATAAAAAGATAGGTCAGCTGCTGTTCTTTTTGCAGTTTCAGCAGCATATTGATAATTTTGGCCTGGATGGAAACATCGAGAGCCGAGGTAGGTTCATCCAGGATCACAAAAGCCGGGTTGGAGGCCAAAGCACGGGCAATGGATACCATCTGCCTTTCCCCGCCTCCAATGGCGCCGGGAGATTTGTACAAGTAATTAGATGAAAGCTCCACATTGTGCAGGATCTCCACGATCTTCTTCTCCATCTCGCTCTTCGGGACAATTTGATGCACGCGCAAAGGAAGCTCTAAAATCTGGCGGATATTTTGATGGCCGTTGAGAGAAGACCCCGGATCCTGAAAAACAATCTGCAGCGCTTTTTTTAAGGCAAGAGGCCTTTTATCACTGGGCATATTTATTTTTTGTCCCTGAAATTGGATTTCCCCCCCGGTCGGTTGATACATGCCCATCACCGTATAAGCAATGGTACTCTTCCCGGATCCGGATTCCCCCACCAGACCCAGAATTTCCCCCTTTTTCACATCCAGGCTGACTTGATCCACCGCTTTCACATACACGCCTTGGGCCCGGTTCACGGGAAAATAGGTTTTCAAATCCTTAATTGATAAGATCACTTCACTCATATTCATCACCTCTTATTCTAAGAAGCAAGCGACCTGGTGGCCGTCTCCCAAATCGACCATGGGGGGTTTTTCTTCCTGACACTTGGGCGTTGCCTTGGGGCAGCGGGGATGGAAACGACAGCCTTGGGGGGGCTTCAGATAATCCGGAATATGCCCGTAAATCCCTGCCGCCAGCCCGCCTCCGGCCAGCCTGGGCACCGAGGACATCAAGCCCAGGGTATAGGGATGACAAGGCTTGGCAAAAAGGTCCCCGGTTTTCGCCACTTCCACAATACTGCCCGCATACATCACATAAATGCGGTCCGTTAATTCCCGGGCCACGCCCAGGGAATGGGTAATCATGATCAGGGACATGCCTTTCTTTTCCACCAGTCCCTTGAGAATCCGGTGCACCTGATCCTGAATGGTCACATCCAGAGCGGTACCCGGTTCATCCGCAATGAGCAGTTCCCGGGGTGTGACGATGGCCATGGCAATGCAGATGCGCTGCTTCATGCCGCCGCTCAACTGATTCGGGTAACAATCAAAGATCCGTTCCGCGTCAGGAATATAGACTTCTCTGATCGCCTGCAGGGCCATTTCTTTGATCTTTTCTTTTGCCAAGCCTTTGCCCACAAGGGAGTACCTGATGATATCGGCGATCTGGGTTCCCACGGTAAAGACCGGGTTTAAAGCCGCGGAGGGCTCTTGAAAAATCATGGAAACGGCGCCTGCCCGGATCGCCTGAAGATCCCGTTCCGGCATGGTCAGAATATTTTTCCCGTGAAAGAGGATGGCACCCTGAGGCGTGTGCGACTGGCCTTCCGGTAAAATGCGCAGCACCGAACGCATGGTGGTGGTTTTCCCGCATCCTGCTTCCCCCACCAGGCCTACTTTCTCCCCTTTTTCCACAAACAAATTCACGCCGTCCAGCACCCTGGAGAAGCCGGCATAGGTACGGTACCAGACATGCAGATCCTTAATATCCAGAATCGGATTACTCATTGCCTTTCTCCCCCTTTGCCAACATATCACGGACCCCGTCTCCCAGCAGGTTAAAGCCTAGAATAATCAAAACAATGGCCAAGGAGGGGAAAATTGTCATCCACCAGGAATCCGGCATATAGCGGGAACCGTCGGACACCATTTGACCCAGGGAGGGAGTGGGCGGTTGTTCTCCCAGCCCGACAAAGCTTAAAGAAGCGCCGATCAGGATCACCCAGCCCACGTCTAAAGCCATTTTCGTGAAAATGGGGGAAAGACAGTTGGGTAAAACCTCTTTAAAAAGGATATGTCCTCTACCGGCGCCGATCAAATCGGCCCCAATCACAAAATACTCGTTGCGCAAGGACGAAGCCATGCCGTAAACCATCCGGGTATACCAGGGCCACCACATCACAGTCACGGCAATCATGGCATTGGTCAGGTTGGGTTCCAGGACAGCCGCGATGGCAAGGGCCAAAAGCAACGGAGGCACCGCTAAAAAGATATCAGTGATACGCATAATCACCGTATCGATCCAGGTACCTTTAAAATATCCCGCTAAGAGCCCCAGAAGAACGCCCACAGGCACCGCAATGGCCAAAACAACCAGGGCCATGAACAAAGCCCCGCGAAAAGAAAAGATAATGCGGGATAAAATGTCCCGGCCGATCACATCGGTGCCGCAGAGATATTTGGCACTGGGCGCCAAATTGGCGTTTTGATAATCCACAAATTTCCCGGCATGTTCCGGGTAAGGCGCGATGAAAGGCGCCAAAAGAGCGGTCAAGATCACCGCCAAGACGATGGCCAGCCCGATCACGGACAACTTATTCCGGGAGAATTTGTACCAGTTCTTTTGCACGTTCTCCTTAAACCGGCTGGAAAAATCGGGGACGATCATTTCCCCACTTTGTGGTACGTTGCTTTCCATTTATGATTTCCCCCCTAACCGGATGCGCGGATCAAGATAGGCCACTACCAGGTCAACCAGGATATTAACCAGGACAAAGATAAAGCCGAAAATAATAATCACCGCCGAAATGGCGTTTAAATCCTTGCGCAGCATGGCTTCCATACCATAACGGGAAATGCCCGGCCAATTAAAGATCACTTCCACCAAAAAGGCATTGCTCATTAAGGAGGCAATATCCAGCCCCATCACGGAAACAGCAGGAATTAAAGAGGGTTTTAACAAATATTTGCCCATAATCACCCGGCTGGGGATGCCGTATCCGGTCACTAAGGCCAGATAGTCTTTCCCCATATTGTCCGTCATCGCCGTACGGACAATGCGGGCGTCCTGAAACAAAGGACCCATGGCCAGGGCGGCGGCAGGCACAATAATATGTTTCAAGGCATCCCAAAAAGCGGTAAAATTGCCCGTGATTAAACTGTCTATGGTCACCAGGCCGGTAATGGTGGGAGGAGGAATAATCCCTGCACTTAACCGGCCCAGCACCGGGATGATAGGCCAAATATAGCCGAATAAGAGCAGTAACAAGACAGCCAGAACAAAAGAGGGCACGGCAACCCCCGTATAAGCCAGCACCCTGATCAGGGCATCCACCCATTTGTCCCGGTATTTTGCGGCCAGGGTGCCGAAAAAGATGGACAAAAGCACCACCAAAACGGCGGAAACAAGGGCCAATTCTAAAGTGGCGGGGAGAAATTCCCGCACATCGTCAGCCACAGCCCGCCTGGTCGTAAGAGATTTTCCCAAATCCCCTACCAATACCCCTTTGATCCAATAATAATATTGGACGGCAATGGGCTGATCCAGATGCATCTCCTGCCGCAGCGCATCCACGGCAAATTGGGGAGCACGGGGCCCTAAAGCCATCCGGGCCGGGTCCCCGGGTACGACCCGGGAAATGATAAAAATAACCATGGATAAACCTACCAGCACAAAAACAGAAAGCAATAGTCTTTTGCATAAATAAGAACGCAGCTTCATTCTCGCGACCTCCCTCCCTACTTACTTAAAATTATGTCGGTGCCACATTTGGGAAGGGGCCCTCCGCCAAAAAGGGCCAATTCCAAACAAAGATTTTTTCGGCATCCGGGTACAGGTTACCGGGATCCGGGAAAGAGCCAAACAGGTGCCGATGCCCTCATCATCATGAGGAAAATAAAAAATGGGAGAGCGGAGTTCCAGGTCGGTTGCTCTCTTTCGGGAAAGAACAACCGGCCTGAACGGTCCCGCTCTATTTTAGGGGGTTATTACAGGTCACCCTACAAAATTATTGTCCCATTTTATCAGGAAAAACCTTGTAATCATGGAAATAGAAATTGTAGCCCATAACAGGATTTACAGGCTGGCCGGCCTTATTTGCTTCGGCTCCCGGCCAGGTAATATAGTTCTCCTGGTAAGCCCTCTTCTCGGCCTGGTCAAAGACCCAGATCGTGGGGCACAGATCCACAATGGTTTGTTGAATGGCTTTGTATTTCTCCATCCGGGCCGTTTCATCCACGGTACCGATGGCATCTTCAATCGCCGCATCTATATTGGCATCCTGGAGCCATTCCGCCTGTTCCCAGGTGCCCGTAGACTTGGAATGGTACCGGGAGGAAAGGGTGGAGCCGGCTTCATTATAGCTGGGCGAAACAAATACGGTGGCGGCATTGGGCGTAGTCTCCTTGGTCGCTACCTGATCCACGAAGGACAACCAGGGCGTTTTCACGATATCGACGGTAATGCCCAGTTCCGCAGCATTGGCCTGGAAGAGCAAGGCAATCTTTTCTTCATCCGGTACCTCGGCAATCCAAACCAGTTCTACCGGATAGTCCGCCAGCTTGTCTGCGTACTTGGATTGAGCCAATTCCGCTTTTGCCTTGTCCACATTCCTTTCATACTGAGGCAGGCTGTCGTTGAATCCCGGAATGTTAAAGGGCACCGGTCCCCGGGCCTTCTTCGAGCCGGGGAAAAGCTTATCCACGACCGTTTGATAATCAAAGAGATAGGCCAAAGCCTTGCGGAAATGAACATCATCCGTAGGTGCTTTTTTGGTATTGAGCATAATATTGAGAATACTGCCCGTAAAAGCGGCATCCACGCCCACGCCCGGCATTCCATCCAAAGCTTTCAAAGCTTCTTCCGTCTGCCACTGGTCGGTGATCTCCAATTCCCCGGTGCTCATCAGGGTCCGGATGGTGGCAGTTTCCGTGGTACCGACAATTTTAATGGTATCGGGAGCGTCCGCATCCCAACCTTCAAAATAATCCGGGAACTTGGTGGCCAAGAGATGTTCCTGTTTTTTAATTTCTTTGACCATGTAGGGTCCGCTCCCCGCGTCATTGGAAGCGAGCCATTCTTTTCCGTAATCCTTAAATTCTCCGTAAGTACCCTCTTGCAGGTTGGCCATCACCTGGTCCTGATTCACAATATACAAACGCACCAAGGTGGACACAAAGGGGCCAAAGGTTTTTTTCAAGGTAAACTGGACTTTATAGGGTTCCACCGCTTTTACTTCTTTCACCACGTCGGTAAAGAGGTAGGCAAATCCTTCCCCCATGGTTAACAGCCTGTTCATGGAGAACACCACATCATCAGCGGTTAATTCGTCCCCATTATGGAACTTCACACCCTGCTTCAAATTAAAGGTCCAGGTGAGACCATCGGTACTGGAGTCCCAATCGGTGGCAAGCATAGGTCTGACGGACCCGTCGGCATTGGGGAAAACCAGTGTGCTGTAAATGTTGCACGCCGCAGTGGCGCTGGAATAGTCGACGCCCACACCCGGATCGATATTGGGCACATCGGAAGCACTGATTCTAATGATTTTCTCCTTCGGAGCAGTGTTTTGCTGGTCCTCTGCGGCATTTTGCTGCCCCCCGCATCCCGTTAATAACAAACCCGCCGAGACCAGCAAAATTCCCAGTAATAATAGGCTCTTATTCACCTTATGAAAAGCTCTCATTTCCCTTTCTCCTTTCATTTCATTCATGGGGCCGATCCTTGATATCTTCCGGCTCATCACCTCCCTGTTCCTGTACAGCATCTAAATGAAAATACCCGAACGAATCCTGAATTTATTCTTTTTCCACCAGCGCCCAGATCAATTCACAATCTTCCGTTCCATCGTTGCAGGACCAATGGGCTTCACCGGCAGGAATCAAAGAAGCCTGACCGCCGGAAAGGCGGTACTCTTTATCCCCGCTCATGGTAAGAAGGGATCCCCTGATCACATAAGCATATTCATCTTCCTGATGGGCGCCCACTCCTTCTGCTGGCACTCTTGCCCCCGGGGGAAACACGGCCATCCCCATGGTTACCCGGGCCTGCTCAGCCGCCCCCGGACCAAAAAGGGTTTTCATCGTCACATCGGTACGCTTGTCCGCTTCCACATTTTTCACGGTCACAATTTTCATCACATCATCCTCCTTCGATATTGGTGGCCTTTCTGCTCTTTCCTAAAAAATGACCGGTGTTAATACATTAATAAAGACCGATTTTTTTTGCAGGGGATTGGAAATAAAATGGGGTAAATTGGAGGGATAATGGATCGATTCCCCGGCTTTCACCAGATATTCCTTGCCATCCACATTAAAGATGACAGCCCCTTCCAGAATATAATAAAACTCCTCTCCCGGATGGTTAAACACTTGATCCTGGGTGTGCCCCGGCTCTAAGGTTACATAAAGAGGTTCCAAGGTTCTGTTGGGAAATTCTCCCCCCAACCTGCAATACTCGGCGCTTCTTCCCTCAATTTTAAAAGGCCGGTAGTCGTCAAGCTTCACATGATAGGTATGGTTGGTAACGCTGTCAAAAAAATAAGTGATGGGCACATTAAAAGCGTCGGAAATTTTCTTTAAGGATGTAATCGCTAAAGATGAGGTTCCTCTTTCCACCTGGGACAGAAAGCTAATCGACAAGCCTGTCTTTTCACTCAGTTCCTTCAAAGTAAGATTCTGTTGATTTCTAAGTTCCCGGAATCTAATTGCAATTTCTTCCAAGCCATTTCCTCCTCAGCATTTTTTCACGCCAGCAAAATTAAATTATTTGTATAAATTACGATATTATTGTAATTTTTCCTGCCTCACGGTAAAATTTTTTTGAAAAATTTAAATATTTAAAATAAAAAAAGACATCCATCCAAACAAACCCTGTTTGGAGGACGTCTTTGCCCTCTCCATTACAGTAGAGCTACATTTTTTGTACTTATACTTCATTTTTTATAGTATACACCCCATTTGGGAAAAAAACAATCCTTCTTTTTTTCACTGTTAACTTCCAAAATACCGAGAGCGCTGGGACATCCCCATGATGCATCAAAGTGGGGTTGACTTCTTTTTTCAGAAACAGGAACCGGTTAGGTTAATAGGCTTCAATTTCAATGGCTCCGGAGGGGCATTCCTCGGCACAGAGCCCACAGGCAATGCACTTGAAGGGTTCCGTCAGTTCATCATGGGCATACATGGTTTCCGTGGGGCAATTCTCCACGCAGGTGAGACAGCCCACACAAATGTCTTCCCTAATTCTCACAATGCCGTTTTCATCTTTCTCAATGGCCGGCACCGGGCAAATATCGGCACAGTGGCCGCATTGGTTGCACACATGTACAATATAGCCTTTGTCGCCGTTCTCCTCAATTCTAATGGCACTTTTTTTCCCGTTTTTCTCTTTTCTATATGCTTGGGAACAGACTTCCTCGCACAGACGGCAGCCTATGCACAATTCGGATTTCGCAACCAGTCTTTTCAATCCTCTTCACCCCCGAATTTTTCTCCGACCTCCATATTCCCTCTGCACCCTGTAAGACTTTCCCGAATCAGAACTGCATCTTTACCAGCCTCATTAGAAATGTCAATAGGTTTACCTGCCCGGCCGGTCAGGTAACGCAAAGTTGACCGGCAGAAATTACATCATACCGGCCGGTCAACTTGAAGTTTATATGATATTTTTATCTGTTCATTTTCCGGGATGAGATGCCTTTATACGACAGAAGGCTCCAAGAGCAGTTCCCCGCGACGGAACCGGTCCAAACCAAATTTTTCAATGGGCATGAAGCATTTTTCGCCCATGATTTTTTGTGCTACCAGTACGGAGGTCTGAGGGCCGACCATGAATCCGTGTCCGCTGAATCCGGCCAGCACCCACATTCCTTGGACATCCGGAACCTCATCCAAAATGGGGTTGGCATCGGGACTCATATCGTATAAACCCGACCACTGGCGCACGACTCTCAGGTTCTTTAAGAGGGGCAATACGGAAAGGACCTGACGGGACACATCCTCAAGAAAGTCCCAACTGGAATTAATGTTAAAGTCTTTTGGTTCATGGGGGTCACCCACTCCCATGATAAAGCTGCCGTGGGGCGTCTGCTGGCAGTAAAGCCGGCGGCTGAAAGAAATCACCATCGGTCCCTGGGTCGGTTCCACAGGTTCGGTGACCAGGGCCTGGTGTCTCTGGGGGTAAAGGGGTAAATCAAAATCTACCATTTTGCAGACCTTGCCGGCAGCATAATTCGCTGCATTAATCACTAAAGGCGCATCGATATTTCCCCTGGTCGTCTCTACGGTCTTTACTTTGCCGTTTTCCGCCACAATACCGGTTACTTCCGTATAGGTTTCAAAGACGACGCCCAGTCTTCTTGCCGCTTTGGCATAAGCGTCCACCACATGGAAAGGATTGGCATGGCCGTCCGTCTGACAGAAAGTGGCCCCAAATAAGCCGTCAATATTTAAGTGAGGAACGATCTCTCTGGCTCCTTCCGGGGTCACCATTTCCACGGGAATGTCCAGACTTTTCTGCACGGCGACATTTTTATGAAACTGGGTCCACTCGCCTTCCGTGTAAGCAACGATCAAATACCCGCCCTGTTTGAATTCAATGTCCATATCATATTCTAATTCTTCATTCATCTGTTCAAATCTTTTTACGCTGTCCCGGGCTAAAATCGCATTGGTTTCCGTTCCCCACTGCTGTCTCACGCCGGCACCACACCGTCCGGTAGCTCCTGAGCAAAGATATTCCTTTTCCACCACCACGATGTCTTTCATGCCGCGCAGAGCCAGCTCATAGGCCAGGGAACAACCGATCATGCCGCCCCCGATAATTACTGCATTTGCCGTTTTTTGCACGTTACTCACCCCCTGCATAAGTTCCCAGTTTAACCGGCTTCACCGGCGGCCGGAAAGTAGGCATAATAACCTCTTCCACACTGACTCCGAAAGCCTTTGCCAATTCCTGGGCAATCAGCATCCGGCAGGTCCGGCCCTGACAGGGTCCCATGCCCGCCCGGATCACCCGCTTAATTTCATCAATGGTCCGATATCCTTGATCGATGAGCGCTCTAATATCTTCCAGGGTGACATCCTCACACCGGCAGACCATCACCTTATTCTCCATGTGCAACCCCTCCCAGACGAATATTGCGCACTTCCATGCAAAGCTCCTGAGGAACAGCAATCCAAACCGTATAGGTCATGTTTTTCTTTCCACCTGACACGACTTTTTTCACTTCAAAGGTGCCTACTTCTTCTCCCGCTCTGTTTAAACAAACCACTTTTTGTCCTACCTCGGGTACCGGCACAAACTCGTAAGGAATCCGGACAATGGCTTCCGTGGGGCTATAGGAGCGGTCTACAACAAAGATGGCCAGGCCAGGACAGCGGCTGATGCATACGCCGCATCCGTTGCATTTGGAAAAATCCATTTCCGGTACATCGTTAATATCCGCCATGGGCAAAATTGCGCCCTGTTTGCAGGCTTCCGTACACGGATTGCAAGGAATCTTCTGGAAGCACTCAATAATGGCCACCGGTCCTTGCTGCATCCTTTCTTCGGGCGGATAAACCTTTTTCAGATCATCCACAGTAGGAACTCCTGTTTTGATTAGCATGCTACCCCCTCCTTGCCTGTCAGTTTCAAAATTCCCTTCATGGTCTTCTCACCGGCAGGACCGGAACGCAATTCATTCAATTCTTCCTGGGCTTCCGCCTGCAGTTTCGGCGCCACATCCTTGCCGTATCCTAAGCTGAAGGCGGCAGAGATGCCGGCCAGTCTTCCTTCTACCATGGCGGAGCTGGCTTCTTCCACCCCGCTCACATCGCCGGCCACATACAGTCCGGGACGAGTGGTTTCTAAGAAATCATTGCGCACAGGCACATGACCGGAGAGTTCGGGCACATACTTCATTTCACATTCTGCCTGCCAGCACAGTTCCGTCAAGGGGCTCAATCCCACCGCCAGACACATAACATCGGCTTTGATATCCTGTTCTGTTCCGGGGATGGGCTGCCACTTTTCGTCCAGCTGCCAGATGATGGCACCTTCTAAGGTATTTTCCCCATAGGCTTCTTTAATGGTATGGGACGTGAGAATTGGTACCCCCGCCCGGCGAATCTTTGAAGCATGGACCAGGTAGCCGCCGATCTGAGGAGCGGCTTCGATCACCCCGGCTACTTCCACGCCCGCCTGCATCAGCTGGTAGGAAACAATGAGACCAATATTCCCGGCCCCTACCATGAGCACTCTTTTTCCCGGAACGACACCGGCTACGTTCATCAATGTCTGCACCGCACCGGCCCCGTAGATCCCAGGCAAGTCATTGTTGGGGAACACCAAAAACTTTTCTGCCGCGCCCGTGGCGACAATAATTTTCTCCGGTTTAATCTTGATATGTTTGCCGTCGGCTTCGGCGGTGACCACGCCGTCTTCATAAATACCTAAAGCCGTAGTATCTTTCCAAACTTCCACTTTAGGATCCTGCTCCACTTGGTCTAAAAGGAAATCACCGATATGGATCCCCCGGTCTCCGGCATATTGCTTCTTGGAGCCAAAGAATTTATGGGTCTGTTTCACCAGCTGGCCTCCCGGCTTGCCGTCCCTTTCTAAGATCAGAACACTGGCGCCCAGTTGGGCAGCAGCGGCAGCGGCACACAGGCCGGCGGGTCCTCCCCCGATCACTAATATTTCCGTTTGCTTCATCTCAGGCACCCCTTCCCCTTCTGAGTTTCCACCTGTATACCGGGTTGTACTTTTTCCACACAGATTCTCACATTGGGTTCACCATTCACAACCATCAGACAGGAGGAACAATTGCCGATGGCACAGAACAATCCCCGGGGACGGTGCAATTCAGAGCTATGCCCTAAGATCCGGATCCCTGCCGCATGTAAGGCGGCAGCGATTGTCTCCCCGGCGTAACCGTCAACAGGCTGTCCATCAAAGAAAAATGATACCTTTTCACCCCGCTGAAAATCTAAGATTGGGTGCTTAACAATACGCATTACAGTCACTCCCCTCCAGTAAATAGATTCCTGTCATGAAATAAGTAGCAGGCTGAGAAAGGTGCTTGCGCAAAAATTCTCAACCTCAAAGCATTTCCATATAAATGTCTTAACATTGCAAATTTTATGCCAATATATAAAAAGGCTGGCCCCGGTGCTGGAGCCAGCGGAAAATACTCATTTTGCATCCCTTTCGTGTCTAGTTTCTGCACACACGTGTCAACTATCCGACACATCATTCCCTTTACTGTTTTATATCCAATTTTTTCATTTTATAATAGAGCGTGCTCCGGGGAATCCCCAACCGTTTTGCCGCCTTGGATTTATCTCCCCCCGCTTCCTCAAGGGCCTGGAGAATAATCTCTTTTTCCGTACGGTCGGTGATATCCGTTAAAGTCGATTCGGTACTGGCGATTTCTCCGGCGGTGAATCTCTTCAGCTTCATGGAAGAAGGCAAATGGTCCTGGAGAATCATCTTGTCCTCGGCCAGAATGACCATCCGCTCCACCACATTGCGCAGCTCCCTGATATTTCCTGGCCAGGGATAGTTCAAGAGGGTGGTCATCACCTCCGGAGCAATTTGGACCATATCCCGGTTTTGCTGGAGACAAAACTCCCGGATAAAAAGGTAAATCAATTCCGGGATATCTTCCTTTCTCTGCCGCAGGGGAGGTATTTCTAAAGACACGACGTTGATGCGGTAATAAAGGTCCTCCCGAAACAGGCCGTCGTTGATCATCTGCTCCAGATCCCGGTGCGTAGCGGCAATCACCCGCACATCCACGTCAATGGGATCACTGCCGCCCACTTTATAAAAACGCTTATTTTGCAGGACTCTTAGCAGCTTCACCTGCAAATCCAGGGGCATTTCTCCTATTTCATCGAGAAAAATAGTCCCTTGATGGGCGATTTCAAATTTGCCCGGTCTTCCTTTCCGGTCGGCGCCGGTAAAGGCCCCGGACTGGTAGCCGAATAATTCACTCTCAAACAGGGCGGCCGGAATCGCCCCGCAATTAATAACCACAAAGGGTTTATTGCGGCGGGAACTTTCGTTATGGATGGCTTCGGCAAACAGTTCCTTTCCGGTACCGCTTTCTCCCCTGATCAGCACCGCCACATTGGTATTGGCCACCCGTTGCGCCAAACTGATGCTGTCCCTTAATTTTTTGCTGTGCCCGACAATTTTTTGAAAAGCATCATTGGGCCGGTGAATTTTGGTAATTTCATTTTTGAGCTGGCGCACCTCGGAACTGGCCTTGGACAGCTCGTTATGCAAGCTTACGGTCTCGGTAATATCCCGTTCGGAGCAGACGCTCCCCAAAACCTGGTCCTGATAAACAATGGGAGAAGCATTGATCAGCACATGGGTACCGGGAATCGGTTGATGGTAATCATTGCGCACCCCTTTTTTCTTCATCACGTCCTTGCTGATCACATGGGTGACCACCAGGCTGGAAAAGAAGCGGTTAATTTCCTGGCCCACAATGGTATGGGCGGGAATGCGGTACAATTCTTCCGCCCTTTTATTCCAGCCCACCACCACATTCTGCTGATCAATCATGGTAATGGCTTCGTTTACCGTATCCATCAGGGTAGTCACGGAACACTCCAAATGAAGCATCTGCTCCCACAATAAGGACAACATCCGCCCTGCCTCGATCACCCCAAGGGGGAAGCCCATTTTATCAATCAAAACGCCCAACTGGCCGGGAAAAGAACGGATGAGGTCAATTACCTTTGCCAAAGGGGTATCGACCGGAACGGGGAAACCCTTCACCGCCAGGTCTCCAATTTTTCCCCTATCCTCCAATTTCAGAAACTCCGAAGCCAAAACCACATTCCAGGAACTGTCCGGGCTGGGCCAAAGCATGGCTGCCAGCTGCTTTTCTCTGATATTGAACCGCAACACCTCCGGGCTTTGCTCGGGATCGATTAACGCTACCGGTTGGTAAATCAAATCTTCTATTTTCAGCGTTTCACTTGCACCTTTGAACATGGCAGCACCTCAGGCATCCGTGATTTTGGGACATGATTCTTAATCCTTATAATTCGACTGAATTTAAAAAAATCCTTTCTGCCAAAAAGATGCATTCCCCCGGCTGAGTGCTTCAACGCCCTTTCCACTCTACGACGGTGCCATTTTCCAGGGATTCCGGCACATCAATAATTCTTTGGTTTGGCGAGCCCCGGTAGGCCAAATTCAGGTCCCGCCGCTCATGCATATAGGGGCCGTCAATCAATAGATCCGTTAAATGGAGCAGTTCCCTCACCGGGGCATCACGCCGGGCCCTTTCGGTTAATTGTTCGTATGTGTACCCGGAATATACGTTCACATTTTTCCCCATCTTTTTTGCTGCTCTGGCTAACGCGGCACATGCTTCCGCCTGGCAAAAAGGCTCTCCGCCGCTTATTGTAATTCCCGCAATCATGGGCAGTTCCTGGAACTGATCGATGATCGCGGCTACCTCCCAAACCTGACCCCCCTGAAAATCGTGGGTCTCGGGATTATGACACTGGGGACAGTGATGGGGGCAACCCTGGACAAAAACCACAAAACGGATACCCGGCCCATCCACGACACTTTCCGGCACGATGCCGGCTACTCTGATTTGCATCCATATCAACCTTCCCTCAGCTGATTAATTCATAGCGACTGCATCAGGCCGACCTACATATACTACGGTACTCCCGGTCAACCCTAAAAATAAGGGAGCTGATTTGTTCGCTCCCTTTCTTGCCATCTTCTACATATGGGCCTTTCTGTCTCTCAGCTCGGCCAGCTTGGAGTCATTGAACCTATCCACCGTACTGAAATAACCGGTAATGCGCCGCACTCTCCGGATCGCGCCGCTGCCGCAAACCGGGCACTCATCTTCGTTAATCACCCCAATGTGGCTGCACCCCAGACAAAAGTCAATGGGAAAGTTGATGCCCGCATATCCCATATCGGAGGCGGCCATGTGCCGGATGATGGCCTCCACGGCCTCTACATTATGCAGGGGCGGTGACGCCAATTCCACATAGCTGATGTGCCCGGCGTTGCAGAATTTATGATAGGGGCCCTCCAAAGACAATTTATGAAACATGGAGATATCAAAACTAACAGGGATATGGAAAGAGTTGGTATAATACTCCTTGTCCGTAATCCCGGAAATGAGGCCATATTCTTCTTTGTCATGGCTGACGAAGCGTCCCGACAGCCCTTCGGCTGGCGTAGCCAGAAGCGTATAGTTCAGGTCGTAGTCTTCGCAAAATTGATCAATCTGCTTGCGCATATGCGCCACAATTTCCACGCCTAATTCCTGGGCTTCTTGAGACTCCCCGTGATGCTTGCCGGTAAGGGCGGTTAAGGCTTCCGCCAAACCAATAAAGCCAATGGACAGGGTCCCGTGTTTAATCGCTTCCTCAATCCGGTCATAAGGGCCCAGCTCTTCCGAATCCAGATACAAATGCTGTCCCATCAGGAAGGGCATATCTCTCACTTTCAGATTGGCCTGCACCTGGTACCGGTGGTAGAGCTGACGGGCTACCAAATCCAGGATATGGTCCAGCAACCGGTAAAAATTATCCACATTGCCCTTTGCCTGCATCCCTAAACGGGGCAAATTGATGGAAGTAAAGGAAAGGTTTCCTCGTTTTTCCGTAACCTCCGGACCCCGGCGGTTGGCCATCACCCGGGTGCGGCATCCCATATAACTGACCTCTGTGCCAAATTGTTTATTAAAGCTGGCATCCATAAAGCTGAAAGTGGGATTCATGCGCCGGGCGGCAACCCGCATGGCCAGTTCAAAGAGGTCCCGGTTGGGATCTCCCGGATTGAGATTAATACCTTCTTTTAAACGGAAAATGATATTGGGGAAAATAGGATTCTCCCCCCGGCCCAATCCTTTTTCATAGGCGAGCAGTAAATTGCGCACTACCTTCCGCGCCCCTTCCGAGGTTTCCGTTCCCACATTGAGGCTGGAAAAAGGCACCTGAGCGCCCGCCCGGGAATGCATGCTGTTCAGGTTAAAAATCAGGGCTTCCATAGCCTGATAGACTTCTTCCTCAGAAGCTTCGTCCACATAAGGGGCCACGTCCCGGTCGAAAAAAGCAAAAGATTGGCCTCCGTGCATATCATTCTGGGAACTCTGTAAAATGATGGCCGCTAAAGCGGCGGCAGTACCAGGCCGCTTGGGCGGGCGGATATAGCCATGCCCGTTGTCAAAGCCGTCTTTTAACAATTGGCCCAGGGGAATCTGGACACAGGTGAGGGTTTTGGCATAAAAATCCAAATCGTGGATATGAATATCCCCACGGCGATGCGCCAAAGAAAATTCTTCCGGAATCAAGCGGGACAAATAATAGGTTTTGCTTGCTGCGCTGGCAATCTGAAGCATTTTGGCGGACGGGGAATTGCTCACATTGGCGTTTTCTCTGCTGGTTTCTACCAGAATCTGCCGCACCGCTTCCATCAGGTCCGACTTACCGTCTCTTACCCGGTTGCGCCTGTCCCGGTAAATAATATAAGCTTTCGCCGTCCGGGCATGTCCAGACTCGATCAGCACTTTTTCTACGGCATCTTGCACGTCTTCTACGCCGAAAACATTGCCGTTGTATTTTCCTTTTAAATATTTCAGTACTTCCAAAGTCAGCTCCATCGCGGTCTGCCGGTCTTCACCGCCCACAGCCTTAGCCGCCTTAAAAATGGCGTCCGTAATTTTCTTTTCGTTGAAATCAACCAACCGGCCATCTCTTTTTCGAATCGTCGTAAACACCAAAACTCCCCCCGATTTCTCTGTCATTTTTTTTGTAAAAGCAAAATTTCTTCAATGAAAGTATTTATGTCTTTAAATTGCCGGTATACGGAAGCAAACCTGACATAGGCCACTTCGTCCAGATTTTTTAGTCTTTCCATCACCATCTCACCAATGGTCTGGGAAAAAATCTCCCGCTCCAGAGAATTGCTCAAATCCTTTTCGATATCTTCCACTATCCCCTCCAGTTTGCTGAATGATACCGGGCGTTTTTCACAGGCTTTAATGATTCCGTTTAATACCTTTCTGGAATCAAAGACTTCCCTGCGCCCGTCTTTTTTCACCACGATTAAAGGCAGTTCTTCGATCTTTTCATATGTAGTAAACCTGCGTTGACACTTTAAGCATTCCCGGCGCCGGCGGATACTGCGCCCTTCTTCGGCAGGCCGGGAATCTAACACTTTTGAATCCTCAAAACTGCAGAACGGGCAACGCATTTGTCCTTCCCTCCTTCGGCATGTAAAGGAAATCACCTGGTATCTCTGGGATTCATTTTATCCCTGATCAAGAAAAATAAACCCAGGCGCAATATATAGTGCCTGGATATATTATATGATACCAAATCTAGAGGTGTCAACTAAATCCCGCTAATTAATCTACAAAATTTTCCTCTTTTTCTTGGTGCTTCAGCTCTGTAAACCCATGTACCTCCACCAGGATTACATCCGCCCCAATTTTTTTGATTTGGTCCCAGGAGATCGCCACATCGTCGTACCTGCCAAAGATGCCGAGAAATCTGCTTGTACCCGGTAAAATCAACGATTGAATTTTCCCTCGCTGGAGATTTAATTCTATATCTTTAATAAATCCTAAACGTTTTCCGTCCACGATATTAATGATGTCTTTCATGCGCAGCTCGGATACTTTCATCACTTTCTCCCACCTCCTTAAGAATAGTATATGAGGCTGGACAAAAAAGTTCCCTTATTTTTGTTACAAGCTTTCTTAAGTAAGAGGTGCGTAACCTGGGGCGGCTGCCGGAGGATACAAAAAAGGAACCGAAATCTCAGTTCCCTATTCATATCATGCAAAATTGTTAATTACTTTTACTACTTTGCCCGGGCCAGGGACCTTTTCCCAAAAAGGCTTTTTACTTCATCCAGAATCTTAAAGCGGATCACCACATGAGCTGGTTGGGCATTTACCGGCTGCGCTTCTTCCATGCGGTCCGGCAAGTCCCCCACCTGGACGGCCAAAGTGCTGGAAATATCAATGAAACATAAGGGAGGATATAGGACACACCACCAATTGCGCCCGCTGCCTTCCCCCAGCACCACTCTTAACGCCTCATAGCGTCCTGAGGGAAGAACCAAATCGCCGTATGCTTTGGCAGGAAAATCAAAATCTCCCAGTTTCACCGACGCATCATACCCTACTCCTAAGGAAGCCAAGTATAAGTCGGCACTTTTTTTGATCTGGGGAATTTGTTTTACCGCCATCGCCCTGGCCTCTTCCACCGTTTCTGCCTCTTTAAAGTAGGGCGCCATTAATTTTATCACCTGGTCCCGGACCAACAGCTTCACCTTTTGGTCATAAACGGAGTCGCTATTGGCAATCACATGCAACCGGATCAAGTTGTTCGCCGCCAGCGGCGGGGCAATGTATTCCCGATACGCCAACACAAATCCCCCTATGCCAATGGCCAACGCAATCAGGATCATCCCTATTTTTTTTCGGTTTAACATAATATCCACCTCTCCAAATCCTTTTAATTGGGGACATTCCAGTCCCGGGAAACACTCTTACGCTTCAGCTGGTGTGTCCCCTTTCCATACATTGGGGACATTCCAGTCCCCAGACACACCCTCCGGCTTTAGCTGGTGTGTCCCCTTTCCATTAAATATGTTTTTTCAAGTGCATTAAGGCACCCTTTTCCAGCCGGGAAACCTGAGCCTGAGAAATACCAATTTCTTCGGCCACTTCCATCTGCGTTTTCCCGTCAAAAAACCGCAAAGTAATAATTCTTTTTTCCCGCTCGCTCAGTTTCCGCAACGCCTCTCGTACGGCAATCCCCTCGAGCCACTGAAGATCGTGGTTTTTTTCATCCCCAATTTGATCCATTACGAAGATGGGATCCCCTCCGTCATGATAAATGGGTTCAAATAAGGAGATTGGTTCTTGAATGGCATCCAGCGCAAAGACGATTTCTTCCCGGGGAATCTTTAATTCTTTGGCAATCTCCGTCACCGAAGGTTCCCGGGAATGTTTGTTGACCAGTTGATCCCTCACCTGCAATGCTTTATAAGCAATATCCCTTAAAGAGCGGCTGACCCGGATCGGATTGTTGTCCCGCAAATAGCGCCGGATTTCTCCTATGATCATGGGTACGGCATAAGTGGAAAATTTTACATTCTGGGACAGGTCAAAATTATCCGTTGCCTTCATCAGGCCGATGCACCCTACTTGAAATAAATCATCCACATTTTCTCCCCGGTTGGTAAACCTTTGAATCACGCTGAGCACTAACCGCAAGTTTCCGTTGACCAGTTTCTCTCGAGCGCTTTTATCCCCATTCCGCATAGCCACAAATAGTTGTCGCATCGTTTCATTTGACAATACGGGCAATTTGGAAGTGTTGACACCACAAATTTCGACTTTGTTTATCAGCACAATCACTTACCCCCCATAAGGGATTTTTTCAATTTATCATAATTATTGCCAAGGCTAGAAACAAATATACCTAGCAAAATCTGCATTAAGTGAATGGAATAATGGGGGATTGCCGGTTTTTCCCTTCTTTTGTTTTTGGTTGGCGGAAAACGATAGGCACACTTACTTGATTAAAATAGAAAAATTGCAAAAAAATAGAGACGGTTGGAATTGATCCATTCCAAAAACCGTCTCTTTACCTGTGAGAAAACCCCTAGCTTCAACCCTCAAGGTTTTCTCTATTTTTTTCGATTCAGCTAAATTAAGTTCGCTTGCTGCGGCATCCTCCTCACCATGGCAGCTTTCAGCCCTGGTATTTCATCCCTGCTCAACCGTATCACACAAAAGTCCGGAGGGGATTTCCCGGCCTGCTCAATAAACCGGCCGTAATCCTCTTTTGAGATGTCTTTCCCTTCACAACAAAGCAAAAGTGCAAAAAGCCCCCTGGTTTTTTCTGCCCGCCACTCGAAGGGCAGGCCTCTCATCATCCACAAGTACTGCCTTGATCATCTTCTTATTCACTCTCCCTGCTGTTTACCGGAATACACCATGTAACCTCCGTTCCCTTACCCGGACTGCTATTGATCTGAAGTCCTTTTCCATAAAGCTTTCTCAGCCTGCTATCTATATTTAACAGACCGGCACCGCTTCCAAACCCATTTTGAAAAATATTGCCTACCTTTTCCTCTTCCATACCGACACCATTATCCTTAACCTTAAAATGCAAAGCCGTCTTATCCCTCTTAATCCCTATCTCAATACGCCCGCCTTCGTCTTTCGGCAGGATCCCGTGTATGACCGCATTTTCCACAATGGGTTGAAGGATGAGGATGGGAACCCTGTCCTCCAGATCATTGGGCAGGTCATAAGCTACCTCTATCCTTTCTTCAAAACGTGCCTGCTCAATCTCCAGATAGGCTCTGACAAGCTCCAGTTCATTTTTTAACGGTGCCAGCTGGCTTAAATCCTTGAAATCAAAGCTCCTCCTCAGGTAATTGCCAAACTCCGTGATCAGATTTCTTGCTTTATCCATGTCATATAATGAAATTGAGACAAAGGTATTTAAAGCGTTGTATAAAAAATGGGGTTTGATCTGGGCCTGTAAAAAGGCCAGTTCCGAAGCCCTGGCCTGATCCACCGATTGCTTGAGCCGGATCAGGGTCTTCACCCGGGCCAAAAGCTCATCCGTATCAAAAGGTTTGGCCAGGTAATCATTGGCTCCTGCTTCCATGCCCATCACAATGTCCTGTGTTGTTGTCCTGGCTGTCAGCATCAATATGGGCAGCTCGGAAACCGTGAAGTTTTTTCTGATTTCCCGGCAGATCTCATAACCCGACAGTCCCGGCAGCATCACGTCCAGAATGACCAGGGACACCTCGCCTGCCCCTCTAAATTCTTCCAAGAATTGTTCATTTGAAGTTACTGCCGTGATGGAATAGTTCTTCATTCTAAGAATGCCGGCAAGGGACATGAGGTTTGTCTGATTGTCATCTACCAGCATGATATGGGGTCCGTCAGACTGAAATCGGCAGGGAAACTCCTCCAGATGCTTTTCGCCGTATCCTGCAGCAGCTATTTCAGCTTCTGCCCTTTCATAGGACCAAGATTTTTCCTGGGCAGCTTCGGGGGCAACCGGCATAGAAAAATAGAATTTTGAGCCTTCTCCCATCTTTGATTCCACACGTACTTTTCCGCTATGGGCTTCCACCAGGTATTTGGTGATGGAAAGCCCCAGCCCTGTGCCTCCGCTGCTCCGGGTCAGGGAAGCTTCAAGCTGTTGAAACGATTCAAATATGATGTCAAGCTTGTCTTCCGGGATGCCTGTTCCCGTATCCGCAACGCAAACCTCAACCCTATCCCCTGCTTTGGCTGCCGATACCCTGATGTATCCGGCTTCGGTAAATTTTAGCGCATTGCCGATAAGATTGTACAGGATCTGAAGCAGCCTGTTTTCATCCGCATAGATATGGGGAAGATCCTTAGGGATGTCGAGCAACATTTGCACGCTTTCCGTCCCGTTTAACCTTCCAAGTACATTGATTACGCTTTCCGCAACCCGTTTTAAATTTACTGTCTGAAAATTCATTTGGAGATCGAGATTTTTAAGCTTTGCATAATCCAGAATATCATCGATCAGATTTGACAGTCGTTTCCCACTGCTTGTAATGAGAGCGAGAGCGGCTTTCTGATTTTGATTCACCGCCCCTTCCGTTCCCCTGGATACCACCTCTGCAATGTTTATCATGGCGTTGAGGGGGGTCCTCAGTTCATGGGATGTATTGGCAAGGAACTCGTCCTTCAGCTTGTCAAGCTTCATCAGCTTTTCCGACAGCATCTGCGCGTCCTTGAAGGCCTCTGAAAAGCGTCTTGCCAGAATAAAGGCATTCAGGAAAAGAAAGATCAGGAAACCAAAGGAGGAAAGCTCGCCGAAATAGGAGGATATGATGTTGTCGTGATAAAGCACGTCATGGATTCCCCCCAGGGTAACAATCAATGCTCCCGCCAATATCAGCGCAGAGTCTCTCTTGTTTTTCGCATAGGCCATGGCGACACAGACCACGGCATAGGCTGCCATGGCAAGCCCGATAAATTGTAAGGGATATAATAGGATGGTATAGATATGTATGGGAAAAACTAAAACAATCAGCAAAATGAAGGCAGCGTAGATAGCAAACAGTTTTTTTAGTTTCGGTGCAGTTTGCTCCGGAAAAAGCTCTCCCATCAGAAAGACCAGGGCAATGGGAGCCCAAGTCGTTACGACATAGTCTATGGCAACAATCACATGATAACCTGCCCAGGGCAATATTCTATTGATCACATAGTCCCCGTAAATAATGGTCATACTGATGGCAATCAGACAGAGCAGGGTAAAGTAGAGACTGCTCATGCCCTCCTTCCGCATGAAAAAAATGCAGAGATAGAAAATCGCCATAATTAGGAAAGCACCCACTAAAAACATATCCTTATAGCCGATGGTTTTGTCATACTTTCCCACATTTTCCGCAGAGCCCAGAAAAATAGGATTCCAGACACCGCCCCGGGCATAGGAAAAGTTTGCCACCTGAAGGATGATCTCAAAGTTCTGGGATGGGGGGATGAATTCAGCCAGCATCGGTCGGTATTCGGGCAGATATCCCTGCTTGTCCGCAGCTACCCTACCATTGGAAGCAATCAGCCTGTCGTTTATGTAGAGGTTGTAAGCGGCGGAAACAGTAGGCATTCTGATTGCTAGTGCTTGTCCTTCCTGGGCATTCTGGATCTTTAGCCTGTAGGTGGCATATCCAAAACCGGGGCAGCTTTTGCCGTTAATCTGGTAACCATTCCATACCTCGGGTACTTCAGCCAGCAAGTCAGGTTTGAGGTTACTGTGATGCAGGTTATGGTAGCTGAGGAGCTTTTGCCAATAAAACTCCCATTCACCGCTAAGGTTGATAAGTCCATTTTGCGTCGGTTTCCAGGCGGACAGGTCAAGGATGCCCTGATGGGGCGACGGCCTCTCAATGGGTTGATCCGTTGGTTTCAGCCATCCGGCCAAAAGGTAAAAAGCGGCTGCCAGCATCATGGCCGAAAGCAATATTTTTAATAAACTTTTCTTTTTTATCCACTGCATAGGTCTAACCTCTTGAATCAAACTCAAATGATATTGGGCGGGATGCCTTTTTTGATATCCTTCCGGTAAACCAGATTCACCAAAAAATAAAACAGGTGATCCAACGGCCTATTCAGGATATTCCGGTTCAGCAGGGTTCTTTTGATGATCGACTTGAAGCTAAAAACCTTGTTATATAAGTCCCAGTATGCATCCGTTAATTCCCGGGCAGACATTTTTGCCGGCACATGGACCGCCTCCGTGCCGTTGTATGAATAAATATTTCGATTGATAATTCTTCCTTCCTGCTCCATTTGAGAAAAGAAATCGGTGCCGGGGATGGGGGTGAGAATGTAAAACCTGGGCACCATGATTTTGTTTTCTTCAATAAACCCGGCCGTTTTGCCGATGCTCTCCAATGTGTCCCCATCGGCCCCTACCACCATCTCCGTGCTTACTTCAATTCCGGCCCGGCGGATTTTTCGGATCAGTCCGGCATACGAGGCGGGATCGGCCCAGGCTTTGTTCAGCTGATTCAGGCTTTCCCGGGTAATGCTTTCCAAACCGAAGCTGAGTGCCTGGCACCCGCTTTCCGCCAAAGCCTGGAGCAGGAGATCGTTTTTTGCCACCGTCAGGGCACATTGACTCAGCCAGGACATCTTTAATTTTTTGATTTCCCGGGCCAGCTCCAGCATATATTCTTCATCGGCAGCAATGTTGTCGTCCAGGAGGAGAAACTTTTTAAAGCCCAGGGAGCGCACGTGCTGAATA
Source organism: Candidatus Formimonas warabiya (assembly GCF_002777255.1). Taxonomy (GTDB): domain Bacteria; phylum Bacillota; class Dehalobacteriia; order Dehalobacteriales; family Dehalobacteriaceae; genus Formimonas; species Formimonas warabiya. The sequence continues at coordinate 2,108,340 of NZ_CP017634.1, forward strand.
TCCCGGATCACTTCCTCAATATTTCTCTTGAGATACTTTCCCCGGTAAAGACAAGAGACGGAACAGAAGGAACAGGCGTTGGGACAGCCCCGGCCTGCCTGGACGGGAAGAAAATCGCCGATTTTCTTGCCCCGCACCAGATCATACCGGGGCAGAGGCAATCCGTTCAGGGAAATAAGTTCCTTCTTGTAAAAGGGTTTTAACTGGCCCTGTGTCCAATCCTGCAGCAAGCCGGCCCATACCCCTTCCGCATCGCCGATTACTACCGCATCGCCGTATTTTTTCGCTTCCTCCGGCATCAGGCTGACCATATAGCCGCCCAGCGCCACGGTCTTGCCCCGCTTCTTAAACTCCTGAGCCAGGTCAAGGGTTCTCAGCACACCATGTCCCATACTGCTGATGCCGATCAGTCCGGCATCCGTATCCCAGGGAATATCCTCGATGGTTTCCATGATGATTTCTACTTCCCAATCTGCCGAGGTCAAAGCAGCCAATTGGGGCAAAGCAAGCCCTACAAAATAGAGCTTTTTTCTTTTGATAGGCCGGTGGTTTCTGTCATAAGGCGTGGGCTGGATCAGCAAAACTTTCTTTTTCATCCTGTTATCCCTTCAGCATCAGTCGAAGATAAATTACGAGAAACTTTCCGGATCCCTTGGCCACCCGGAAGAGAGTGCGCCAGCCGAACTTACGCACCAAATAAGAGGCATGATTCAGCATCAGGTTAACATAAAGATTCGTTATTAAGACCTCAAAATAGTACCGGCGCAGGCTGATTTTCTTGGGTAAAATGGATACGATGGAATAACTCCACCGGTGATACTCTTCTTTCGGGTAAATCACCCGGTCCCGGTACTTGTGATACAGGGAACTGCCCGGAAAGGGGGTCATGGGCGTTAAGGAAGAGATTTCCGGTCTCAAGCTTTTCAGGTATTTTCTCAATTCCTTAAAGTCATCCCCGCCCCAGTCCGGGTGGAGAATAAAGGAAGCCCAGCAGTCAATGCCGTATTCTTTGAGAATTCCCGCCGCCGTGAGATTGGTTTCCCGGGTGGCTTTTTTATGATAACCGGCCAGTTCCTCATTGCTGAAGGACTCGTATCCCACCAGCACTGCCCTTAACCCGTTGTCTCTCAGTCTTTTCATGGTGGGGCCGTTGGCGAGGATACTGCGGACGCTGCCGTAGCAGATGAAATTCTTTTTGATTCCCCGGGCCTCCAAGAGGTCGCAGAATTTTTCCAGCCGGTCCCGGTTGTACAGGAAATCATTATCAAAAATCATGATGCTGGATTCCTTGATCTCCTCAATTTGCGCCATGATTGCTTCCAAAGGCTCGTCCTTTTCCCGGTTCCCTTCAATAACCCAGCGCATGCAGAAATGGCACATGGAGCTGCATCCCCGGGAGGTCTGCATAAGGGCCGCCGGTTTGAAGCCAAAGTAACTGTAATGGCTACGGTATTTTTCCGTGGCAGTCCGGTCGGGCCGGATATAGGCATTGATGCCGGGAACCCCGGTGCCCTGAAAATGGTGCGTCCTGCTCCGGATGCCGTCCAGCAAAGGAACCTTTTCTCCTCTTTCCAGGCAGGCAAAAAGATGTCCCAGATTTTCTGCCGTGGTATATTCCACCACATGATCCATGTCCGGGCAAAAGAAGCTTTCCGGGGCTACCAGGGCCTGGGTGCCCCCCACCAAAGTGATCACCCTTTCCTGAAAGCCCTTCGCCCGGGCGGCTAATTCCAGCACGCCGGGAACGTCAATGCACAAAGAGGTGAACCCGACGGCATCCGGTTTCCACCGGCCGCATTCCGTGAGAAAATCTTCTGCCCCCGCCATTAAATCCAGTATCCTCACCTCATGATCGTCTTTTAGCAGCGTAAAGACGCATTCCAGTCCGATCGGTTCGGAAAACATGAATTCACCGAGGGTGATCGCCTGCTTTCTTCTCCCCGGTCTCACCAATAAGATGCGCATGGTCCCTCCCTCTATGCTTCTATCCCCGCATGATTTTTTTCACATACTGCCAGGTAATTCGTAAAACGCCCGGGAAAAGTTTTAGATTGGGGTAAAACCCGTATTTCAAATTTTGGCCTACCGCTCCCCCATTGAGGGTGATAAGAAAGTATACCTTCAGGATATTAAAATAATAGCGTCTGGGGGAGATCCTGGACGGCTTGAGCACCAGATTGGCCAAATCCCACTGCTCACAGCGCGCCCTGGGCACCAGCCATTGATCCCGGTATTGGGCGTATAAGTCGGTGCCGGGCAAAGGGGTTAGGGGCTGCAGATTGATAAAACGAAGCCTTTGTTTTTTCAGCCACTGGTAAAGCCGGCGAAAGTCCCGGTCATCCCAGTCCAGGCCCAAAATCAGCGTGGCATAACAGTCAATGCCATATTGAGCCAGCACCTTAATCGCCCTTTCGTGCACCTCCACGCCGCTTTTCTTATCGTACTGCTTCAGTTCCTCAGGGTTAGGGGATTCCACCCCTACGATCACGGCTCTCAAGCCCAGTTGGGCAAACCGGGCCATCAGCTTTTCGTTACCGGCGATAAAATCGGCCCGGCCGTAAATGAGAAACCGTTTTTGGATCTGGTGCTGCTCCAGCAGGTCGCAGAAACGGTTCACCCGGTCCCGGTCCACTAAAAAGTTGTCGTCCACAATATAAATTTCCGGTTCGGCAATCTCTTTCACTTCTTCGATCACACCGTCCAAATCCCGGGTGAAATAATTTCCCCTGGTAATTTGACGGCAAAAGCAAAAGGTGCAGGAAAAAGGGCATCCGTAAGAGGTTTTCAGGAGGGCACAGGGCCGGTGATAAATATAATAATAGCGGTGCCGGTATGGAGCGGTGATGCGGCGATCGGGGAAAAAAGCGGGGATCTCCGCATCTCCCTTGATAATCTTCTCTTCTCCCAGGGCCGGTGTATTTTCTGCTCCCTGATCCATCAAGCGGCGGAAAGCGGCCGCCCCGCCTCCGGAGAGGATCCAGTCAATGTGGGGGTCCAAAAAATCCTCCGGAACCACATCGGCATGGACTCCCCCGACAATCACGCGGATATGGGGGTCCGTATCCTTAATGATCCGGGCATAGTCCTTGACCACACCGATATGGGAAATATAAGCGGTCAGCCCCACTACCTGAGGCCGGTACTTCTGAATAAAAAATTGTAGCGGTTTTTTTTCCAAAATCATATCCACCAGATCCACCTGGTGGCTGTCCCGGACCGCCGCGGCCAGATATTCCAGTTCCAGAGGCTCGCAGACCATGATGCTCTGCAAACCGATGGTATCCCGGTGGGGCCTCGGTCTAATGAGAAGAATTTTCATGGTTCCTGCGCCGCCTTCCCATACTGAGAATAATATTGGGCATAAAAAAACCGGTGGGCACCCTTTTTTGCCCCCAAAGGCAAAGGCCTGCCTGCTCCAGCATTTTTGCCGTCTCCGGGGCAGAGGGGTAAAAGGCCCTGCCCGTAGTCAGCTTCACCAGGCTTAAGGCAAATTTATCATAGCCGGTGTTTGCGGAAGCCTGTACGAGCAAAAGAGCTCCCTCCGGTTTGACCACCCGGGCCAATTCTCTTAAAGCAGCCATTTGATCCTGATAATAGGGAAAAGAGTGGCAGCAGGTGACGATATCGAAGCGGCCGTCAGGGAAAGGCAGGTTGTGCACATCACCGGCTAAAAACACGGCCCCGGGAATCTTTTTTCCCTCCGCCTCTTCGATCATTTTCCCGGCAGCATCCAGTCCGGTGATCTGAAGGGCAAACCCAGGAAAGGCGCAGGCCAGTTCTTCTGCCAGCTGTCCCGTACCGCAGCCGGCATCAAGGATGTGCACCGGTTCACGGCCGGCAGTTCCCAGCAATTTTCCTATTTCGCCGATCACCAGTTCCCTGGTTGGTCCTAAAGAGGTTCGCTGCACCCAGAGATTTTCGTACCGGACCGCCCAAAAGTCCCAGATATTTTTTGATTTCATGATCATCCCGCCCTATCCATACACTTATGATTTAAAAACTTTAAAATGGTGCCGGGGCGGCTGATAGCCCAGGAAGCCGATGCACCGGTTGGCCAGGGTATCGAGGAACCGGTTGGAATGAGCCAGGTACAGCTTCCTCTGCTTCATCAGGCATCCCAGCCGCATTTTTGTTTCCTCGGCGGTCTGGCCGAAATCTATGCTTTTGAAGCCTTGATGGATCCCGTAATGAACAATTTGCAGTAAAAGATTAAGGTACGTGTCAAACTTGGGACTAAGCTTATAGTCAAACCCGGTGAAAAGAAAAACCAGCTGGTCCCCATTTTCAATTAACAGCACAAAACCCAGCACCTGTCCCCCATGACTGGCCCTCAGCACTTTGGCGGGCAGAGGCAGGCCCCGGAAAAAATCCAGGCCCAGCTTTTCCAGCTTGTATGGGGACCTGTGATACACCCCTTCGTACTGCCGGTACATTTCCTGATCAAAATTCTCCGGGTTCACACAATCAATCTTCACTTCCGCCCATTTGGACCGGGCTTTTTTAAAACGGTACCGGTAGTGGCTGCGCATAGCGTCTAAGTATGCTTCAAAGCTGGTCCAGTCCAGGTCCAGGACACAGGTGGGCAGGGTTTCGCCCCTGGTTCCCGGCAGGGATGTTTCCCCGTTCAAAATCAGCTTGGCTCCCCTGATCCTCCTGATATCCAGCCAGAGCTGCTCCTCAAAACCGGGGTGCGCGGCAAAACCCTGTTTGGATAAAGAGCAGGGAATTCCCACCGTCCAGACCGGGAATTTCAGGCACAGGGAACTAAAGGTAAAAACATCCAGCTTGAGCCGGTAAAGCACATAAATTCCTTTCAGGCTGCCCTGGTGAAACAAAAGCCGGTAGCGCTGCCGGCATCGGTTTACCTGTTCCAGATGGCCTAAAAATTTTTTCCGCAAAAAAATATTGTTTCCCGCCAACCGGTCCCACTCATCCGGGATTTCTTCCACCCGGTCATACTCTTCCCAGCTCAGAGCGGCATCTCGAAGGCCTTGTACTTTTTGTATTCCTGGCACCCGTTCCCCTCCCAGTGCAAACCCAATCCCTTGGATTTGGTATTGTTTTCTTCCACCCAGCCGGCCTCGCAGTACCGGTACCTGCCCCGCACCAGGCGATATAGCTGGTCAAAGAGGCCGATCACCACGCCGGTGCCCTGGCATTCGGGCCTGACGCCGATTTCCGCGATCTTGATCCGATCCATCCTCCTGGGAAAACCCATTTTGCTCTTGAGCAGCGTGGCTAAACCGATCTCCCGGCCGGGGGCAATCAATTGATTAAAGTCCGGATACCAAAGCATAAATCCGATGGGGACGCCGTCTTTTTCCGCCAGGATCAGGTTTTCTCCCCGGATCAACCAGCGGAAGGGGTAAAAAAGTTCATAATCCTCTTCGTAGGTACGGTCCGCCCACCACAAGTGGTTCTGAAAGCAGGCGTTATTTAAATCGGTGTAAATCTTGATTTCCCCCGGAAGGTTGCGGAAATCGGCCCGGCGGAAAGTATATCCCTTTTTGCCCAGGCGGGCCAAAATTCCCCTTTCTTGGGCCAGGTGAAACTGTTCGATATCCGCCAGAAAGGAGGTAAACCGGTATTCCGTCCACCCTTTAAAATAGTCCAGATAGTATGCATGGGTGTATGGCAAGCCAAAACATGGGGCCACATCAAAGTGGGAAGCAAGAAAGCCCACCCCATAATTCAAATGGGCGTCCAACCCCACAACCATCCTTTTACACTCTTTTGCTGCCGCCAGGATTTTCCCCCGGGCCATCATCAATTCCACGGCATCCTGGGCCCCCCGCTCCGCTTCAAAGAAAGAAATCATCAGGATATCTTTCATTTTATAGTTTAAAACGTAGGCGGCCCGAAGCACAATCCTCCCCTGATCCAGAATAAAAAAGGGATGGATCTCTCCATTTTTCAGATAGGCCGTTTTATGATCCAGGAACATCTTCACAATATCGGACATGGAGTCGCGAAAGTAGGGATTTCCCCGGTACACAGCAGTGCCAAAACGAACAAAGTCCTTTGCCTCTTCTTTGGTTGTAATATATTTAAGTTCCATAAACCACCTGTACGCTCCGTTTTTTCTTTTTCCTCCGGCTAACTGGGTCCAACCTTTGCATTTCCCCTGCCCATAAAGCTTAATTTTTGTCGCAAACCTTTGATGAAGGCCCTCCCCAAGTGCAAAAGCCACTTCCCCTGGTTCATCCGGAGAACCTGTACATAAAACCGGTAAAATTCAAAATAGAAGCGCCCTTTTCTCATGTTTCCCGGGGCCGCCACCAGGTGCAGGAAGTCCCATTGCCTGGGGTCATCGGTGATCAGCCGGTCCTTAAATTTTTCGTATTGGGCGGTCCCCGGCAGGGGAGTAAGGATAGCGGCTGTGGCCAGGGCCAGCCGGTGCTTTTTCACATAGCGGGCCAAAATATCGAAATCCTTTTTTGTGGCATCAATATCCAGGATAAATAAACCGGTACACCCAATGCCGTGTTTCTTCAGGATATCCAGGCATTTTTCATTGACGGCGCAGGAGGTCTGCTTATGATATTCCCCTAAGCGGTCGTCATCAAAGGCCTCCAGCCCCACCAGCACCATCTTTAGTCCGATATTTTTGAGCAGAACGATCAGTTCTTCATTTTCCGCAATAAAATCCGCCCGGTAGTAGACGATAAAATTCTTTTGGATCCCCCGTTCCTTGATCAGCCGGGCAAAGCCCCGGATCCGCCCGGGATCTAAATAAAAGATATCGTCCAAAATCCAGATATAATCGCAATCGATTGCGGCAATTTCTTCTACCGTCTTTTCCAGGTCCCGGCAAACATATTTACCGCCGTTCAGGAGGCAGCAGTAGCAGAAATTGCACCTGCCGGGACAGCTGTAGGCGGTTTTTACCGTGGCGCAGGGGCCCAGGCCCGCATAATGAAAATGATCCTGGTGGGCATAGAAAAAAGACCGGTCCGGAATAGGGATCTCATCAGGATCCATCTGTATTTTCTCATGAAACACCCATGTTTCATCATCTTGGCGAAAACAAATTCCCCCGATCCCCTGGGGAGACAGATCTTCCCGCCCGATCAGTTTTTGAAAGGGCTTGATCCCTCCGGAATGGACGATAAAATCCACTGCGGGGCCGTAAAAATCCCGGTAATTCAGTTCCGCATGGACACCTCCGATGATCACTTTCACGCCCGGAATCACTTTTTTGGCGGTTTCCGCATAACGGCATATGGAATTTTTCTGCGTGATATAACCGGTGATCGCCACCAGATCAGGCCTAAATTTTTGCAACACCGGAACATAAGGTTCCTCTTGGACCACCCCGTCCCAAATCCGGCATTGATGACCGGCTTGGGCGGCTACGGTAGACAGAATTTCCAGTTCCAGGGGCTCTACCGTGACGATGTCCATGTGGGAGAAAATACTTTCATAACCCGGCCGCACCAGCAATATTCGCATCATCCTGTTCCCCCGTCTTATTTCCCGGCCCAAAAAGATCTTTTTATCTCTTATCTAGATTCTATTCGACTCTTTTCTTTAATTCCCTGTCAAAAATAAAATCCCTTCCCCAGGGAATAAACTGGAAAAGGGAAACATGGTCTGATTTGGCGTTACCTTTCCTTATTCATAATATCCAAATTCCTCCACGCTTTGAAAAAAAGCCTGCACATTTTCGTGCTTTGCCGATAAGGGGACGGTGCAACCGGAGCCCAGAATGAAGCCCCCCTGCCGCCCTACCTCTTTCATTAATTTCCGGCAATAGCTTTTCACCCGTACCGGAGACCCCAAAACAAACAAATGGGGGCTGACATCGCCCAGAAGGCACGAATGCCCGGACAGGACCCGGCCCGCGGCAAAAATATCCGTATCGCCGTCTAATTCCACAATTATTTTTCCCGGAGGCAGCTCCAACAGGTAAGGAATATTTTCGCTCCAATCGCTGTCCAAATGCAAAACCGGCACAATTTCCGCCTGGATTAAGGCCAGAATCAGTTGTTTTACATAAGGCCAGGAAAAGCGGTCAAAAAACTTGCGGGAGAGAAACTGCCCGCAGACCCTGGGCAGTCCGATAAAGGTGCGGAAAATCCCGGAATCCCGGGCATCCTGAATTCCTTCCCGGATCACGCTCTCCGTAGTTTTTTCCAGTACTTTTTCTAAAAGGTCCGGCACCTGAAACATATCCCGGACAAACTGTTCAAAAGACCGCATTAAGGAGATCACGACCGGGGCAGCTAAGACGTACCCCCCATATAAAAAAGCCTGCCCTCTTTTCCGGGAGTCGGCAATTTCCCTTTTGATCAAATCACTCCTGTGGCGAAGCGCCGCAGCGATGTTTTCCTCGCTGCACCCATGAATGCGCTGTAAATACCGGTGATAAAAATAATCATACCCGGCCTCGAGGATCACATGGTAATCCTGCCGGGATACGGCTTCATATTCAAGGGATTGGAATTCCCGATCCGCCGGTATATCGATGCCGGGCATTTTGGTTTTGATAAATAGGATGCTATTCTGGTAAGGGCCGTAAAACTGGGAATAGAGAGAACGGCGAATATCCCACTGGGGATATTGTTGGGACAAAAAAGCCAAGGATTGTTCCGCTTTTTCATAGTCAAACATATATTCGTAATTGGAAAACCCGGCATATCTCCCGGCATAACTTTCCATGAGGGGAGCACAGGGAATCCGGTCCGGCTGCTTCAAGCGGATCACGGTCTGCAATCTCTCTTCGGAGGTCATCATCTGATTTCTTTCACCCCAAACTAACCGCCTGGCCGGGCGGCACAATTGGGAATCGTCATCCCACTGGCCCATCGCCACCATATTCATCCTGCAGCTCACTGGCAGTGAAAAGCAGCTTGTCCCGCTCCCGTGATCAGGAAATCGCATAAGTCCACGCCGTCCGCACAGTCTTTGGCCCAATAGTCGGCTCCCACATATTCTTTAATATCGTCATTGACCAGTCCGCCGATGATAATTTTGATCCTGTCTCTTAAGCCGGCGGCTTCTACCGCCATCACGGTCCTTTTCATGGCATCGTAGGATGACGTGAGCAATCCGGACAAACCAAGAATCTTAGCCTGGGTATCTTTTAAGGCAGCGACAAAAGTCTCCGGTTTCACATCCACGCCCAGGTCACAAACGTTGATCCCCATGGAGCGCAACAACCCCGCGGTGACATTTTTGCCGATATCATGAATATCCTCTTCTACCGTGCCGATGACGATGTGAGCCATCCTGCCGTTTCCCGGGTCAGGAAGGGGCACCAGGGAGAGCACATGCTTGAAAATCAGGGCCGCCATGATCAGGTCCGCAATGTAATAGGACCCATGCTGGTACATTTCCCCGACTTTATCCATTCCTTTTCTTACTTCCTCAATCAAGATCACCGGACTAATTCCTTCTTTCAGGCCCAACTCAAAGAGCCGGACCACTTTATCTTCGTCCAGCTTTTGCACCGCCGTCACCAACATCCTCTGAATTCCCTCCAAAGGTTTCCCCTCCCCCTGACAAAACTTGTACCAAAAGGAACCGGGATCATGGAAAAGATTAGAATTTGTGCAGCACTTGATTCCTTTGATATTGACTGGAAATCGCCTCCAGCCTAAAATAATCGCAATGGCAAAAAGTCTTGCCCCAACCAATTACCTTATGATCCGCTGAATATAATTTTTGTTCCACCACCAGCAAGGGGCTGGATGGTTCCACGCCTAATTTTTGGGCGCACTCCTGGTTCGCGGCGGCGGCAGAAATGGAAACTTCATTTTTCACCGAGAACAGTTCCCCGTGCTTTGCCACCATCTCCGGGAAAGGCACATTTTGAATTTCTCGCTCCACCACCGGCTTTCCTTTTTCATAAGGAAGATATTTCACATCATAAGCGGAAGGATTTCCTTCGGTATACAACAATCGTTTCACCACCACGGTTTTTCCGCCGGGAAGCAGGTTCAGGTGCTGCCTGATCTCCGGGGTGGGATCTTCCATGTTTACCTCCAGCAGTTTTACCCCTCCGGGAGCTCCCCCGGTAATCTCCATCTCATTAAAACGCACGGTGAAAATATCATAACGGGGCCAATCCACATAATTCCCTTTGCCCGGGACAGTTTTCAGGTACCCGGCATCGGAAAGCAGAGTCAGCCCCTGCCGTACGGTCATTTTGCTCGCGCCGTACTCTGCAGACAGCTGTGTTTCCGAGGGAATCAGGTCACCGGGTTTAAATTCCCCGTTTTTAATTTTATTGGACAATCCATAAGCGATTTGGTAATACAAAGGTCTCACAATATTCACCGCCAAAAATATTTTAGCTGATCATTCTTTTCGATACGCTGGATAAAATTCCTGCAAAAATTGTCTTTTTTGTTCATGGTTTCACTCCTATCCTTTTTACATCAAGTCCAGGGCCAAAACGGCCCTGGACCTAAACAACAACATTTATCCGGCACAAATATTTTTGCCCGGGCTTTTACTTTTTGCTGACCCCGAAAACCTGGTCTGCCACGGTAACCGCTTCATCGGCGGATTTACCGAAATAGTCCGCCCCGCAAAACTCCAGCACCTTCTCATCCACATAGTTGCCGCCGATGAGAACTTTTACGTCGGTCAGCCCGGCGGCTTTTACAGCACTGATGGTTTCTTTCATGGCATCCTGGCACCCGGTGAGCAGCACGCTTAAGCCCAGCAAGCCGGGTTTGTGCTCCTGGACCGCCTGAACCACCTTTGCTTCCGGAACATCCACGCCCAAATCGATCACATGATAACCGGATCCTTTCAGCAGCATTACCACAATATTTTTCCCTAAATCATGAATATCGCCCCGCACCGTACCGATCACCACCGTGCCTTTTGTTTCCTGGGTGACCCCGGCCAGCTTCGGTTCGATGATCGCCATGGCTTCCTTCATGATTTCCCCGCTCATAATCAGTTCGCTCAAGAAGTATTCACCCCGGGAAAATTTTTCTCCAATCATCACCATCCCCTTCTGGAGCTTTTCGACTAGTTCCAGAGGATTGATTCCTTCCCGGAGCGCATCGTTGATGATGCCGGTTACTTTCTCCCCTTGCAATTCCACTAATCCATTGGTCAGTTCCTCTATATTCATTGCCATCCTTTCGTCCCCCTTTAATTAACATCTGAAAACAACCGGTCAACTCCTGCATCTTAACGCTGCACCCACCACCAGAGGTAGACGTAGGCAAAGGCCTCCAGCTTTTCCCACTCACTTTTGATGATCTCCTCCTTGCCCATGATGGTCCCCATTTTTTTCACCTGTTCATCCCAGGGGATACAAACTCCGGGTATGCCCGGATATGTTTTTTTATCAGCGGTTTCCGTCATACAGCCTGCCTCCTTTCTTAATAAACCCCATATTCCCGGGTGGTCTCAATGAGGGCCCGGATGTTTTCTTCCTTCGCATCCCATTGAATGACGCCGCCGGCATCCATGATAAAGCCGCCGTCTCCGGCCAGCTCATCAATGAGCTTCTTGCAATAATCACGTACCTCACTGGGTTTGCCGTAGGCCAGCAGGGTGTTGGGCACATTTCCGCTCAAGCAGAACTTTCCGCCTAAAATTTTCTTGGCCTGGTACATGTCGGTCATATCGATGTGGAATACAATACTTTTTTCCGGCAGCTCGGCAAATCGTTCCAGGTAAGGAGTCCAGTTCCCCTCCGCATAGAAGAGGGTTCTCTTCCCGTAAGACCATAAAGTTTCAATCACCTTTTTCAGCGTAGGCCAGTAGAATGTATCCCACTGTTTGGGATTCAGGAAAGGAAAGCTGCCCCGGTGCAAGGGCATAAACAGCGGGAATTGGGTATCGCCGGCAGCGGTGGCCATGCCGTAATAAACATTATGTGCTACTAACACATCCAGGGCCGCTAAAAGCTTTTCCGGGCACTTGTGCATATCCATCATGATGCCGTGAAGGCCCCGCAGGGTATCCCCCAGGGTATCGAAAGGCGCCTTGCTCATGCCGCCTATCGCCGGAGGTGTAGCATATTCCTTGACCCAAACGGACCCGGCCTGGGCGTTTTGACCCAGCATGGTGGCAAATGCGAAGGCGCCTTTGATCAAAGCAAGATTGGCTTCAAAGGATCCCGGCACGGCAAATTCCTGGTGCAGACGGGGAAGAAATGTATTTAAGATCCATTGGGTCGGATTGGCAATAAATTCGTCATAGTCTTCTGCTTTCATATATTGATCTTCCAGGAATTGGAACTGTTTATTTTCCTCCAGTTCTTTTCCGGCAAATTTCAGGTATTTGGCCCCGGTGGCATCGTGCAGGGATGCCCACCACAAACTGGGCGCCGTGACCTGGGCGTCCAGATCAAAATCCTCCAATACCTTGTTCACAGAAGCGTAGTTTTTGTCAAGCTGGTAATATACTTCTTGAAGCGTATAGCCTGCATACTTGGCTTGAAATTCTGAAAGAAATAATCGGATGGGTACTTTATCAGGTTTTCCCAACTCCATGGCGGTAATATAACGGTTTAATTTCTCCTGATAAATCTTTTCTTTGTCTTCCATGTTCCCAAACAACCTCCTTCATTTTTCCCTCACAAACAGCTTGATCCGTGTCATCTATTGAGCTCTCCGATGCTAAGCCATCACCCTCCTCTCCGCTCCCATAGGTTTATACTTGTCTATACCGGTATGTTAAACATACCATTTAATTCCACGTCCGTCAACACTAAATTCAGTAAATTCAGGGACGGTTCTTGAATTGAATTTTTGGCTATAATTTTTCCTGCCATAGCCTGAAAAAGTCCTTCCCACAGTTCTCCAGCTATTTATTCTAGCTTTGTTTCGCACTAATAAAATAAAAATTGAATGGATAAATCTTACCAAGATTTATCCATTCAATTCAAGAACCGTCCCTGAATTTACTGTTAATCAAAAAGGCTGACTTGCTTGTACTGGGGTGCTTGTCTCTGGGGATAGGCATGCTCTGTAAGCAGTTGCTCGTGAGCGATGTCGCCAAGAAAAGGCGATGGGGTCCGGGATGTGAGCAGGACCAGCTCATCCCGGGCTCTTGTCATCCCCACATAGAAAAGTCTTCTCTCCTCATCCAGATCAAAATCTGCTCTGCTGTTCCTTAACGGGATCATGCCGTCGTTCACCCCACAAATGAACACGACAGGGAATTCCAAGCCTTTTGCTCCATGCATGGTCATGAGGGAAACCGCATCGGTAGCATATACCTTGCTCCCGCTTCTGACCACATCGCTTTCCCGCCCCAATACCAGGTTTTGTATAAAAGATCCCATATCGGCATACATCACAGAGGTATTTAAAAGCAGTTCCATGCATCTGGTCCCGGACAGGCTGTTATCCGCCACCCAGGATTCGATGATTTTGGCCGGCTTTTCTTTATGCACCATAGGCTGATACTTATGCAGCATTTCTATGAAATTGAGGGGTTTGCCCGGCTTGTCCAGGGGTAGTTGAGCCTCTTCTATCATCCTGGCCAGGGTTAATACGCTTCTCTCCCCTGCCGCGTAGCTTTCCAACACTTTTTGGTTCCCATCCGAAGCGATATTTTCTGCTTTCAGGCAGATCAAAAGAGAAGCCAGATCCCCCGGATTGAGCAAAAACCGGAAAAAGGAAATTGCTTCCCGGATCAGAGGATGGGAAAGAAATTCGTCCCGCCCCATCACCAGATAGGGAATACCCTCTTTTAAAAGGCACTGCTCGATCATTTCCGCCTGCCGATTGGTGCGGTATAAGACGGCAATATCGGAAAAACCTTTGGGCTGTTTTGTCCCGGGTCTTTTTTTGTGGGGTGCCGCCAGGACATGACTGTCAAGCATATCGATCCCCCCCACCATCCGGTTTATTTCCTTCGCCACAAATAATGCCTCGGAAAATTCTTCGTTGGTCCCGATCAGGCGCACTTTGGCGCCGCTTTCCCTTTGGGCGTTCAGGGCACAGGCAGGCCCCCCGGCAGTTTTCTTCGAGATCACCGATTTAGCGGAAGTAATAATCTGGGGCGTGGAACGGTAATTCTGAGTTAATTGGACCTGCTTCATAGCGGGGAAATCCTCTTGAAATTTATCAAAATAGCGGAAATCCGAGCCCCGGAACCCATAAATGGACTGGTCCGGGTCACCAATGATAAAAATGCTCTCGCTTTTTTTGCCCCATTCTTTGATCAAGCGGTATTGAATTTCGTTGATATCCTGGAATTCATCCACCAGCAAATGGGAGAAAGAGTTGTCCCGGCTCGCCTCCGGGATATCCGTTCTGTCTTGACCCTCAAACTGCCCGAGTACTTCCAGGAGAATATCGTCATAATCCATCACGCCGTAGCGCTGGAGCTGGGCACAGTAGGAATCGTATAACAGGGCGGAAATATCCGAGTTTTCCTCATCCGTCCCCGGTGACAGACCGCTTTTTTTCAGCCCGATCCTTTTCATGGCGTCCCGGAGAGAAATTCCCCATTTCCGCTCCTTTAATATTTCTTCCACGATGGCCCCAGCATGATATTCATCAATAATTGCGATGGCATCCTTGCCCTTCCAACGGGACAAAAGCTTCAGGCAGATGGAGTGGAAGGTGCCGATGGTCATGGCCCTTGCGGTCCCCTGATCCCCGAAATGCTTCTCCATGCGGACGCGCATCTCATGGGCCGCCTTATTGGTAAAAGTAACGGCGGTGATCCCGGAGGGGTCCACCCCGCATTTTTCCACCAGGTACGCGATACGGCTTACCAGTGTTTTTGTTTTTCCCGTTCCCGGGCCGGCAATGACGGCAATGGCCGGACTGGAGGAGGAAACAGCTTCCCACTGCTCTTCATTTAAATCATAGGGAATATTGGATGCAGTCTTCACCGGCTGATTATGATCTTTGAGCAGATCGTAATCATCTGAAACAGGTAACCGGTCAGCCTCATGGGCCAGGGTCTTGATCCCCGCTATGGCCCTGGGAGAACACTTCCCGGAGATACCTTGATCATTCATAAAGCTTAACTGGCCGGAGAGTATGTCAATTTCACTTTTGTCCATCACTTTAATTTTTCCGTATTCCCCATCAAATCCGGGTTTTATTTCCACCTTGCCGCATCTCAGTCTGCGGATGCCTTCCGCGATATAGGGGCCGGCCGCCAATGCAATATCCTCCAACGGGGCCTGGCGGAGGATCTCCAACTCGGGCCCCAGGTTCCGGATCAGGTCGTCGTACTTCTCTTTTACCTTTCTGCTGGCAACAGTCGCGCCTATGGAAGAAGCGATGACCTCAGGAAGGGGCACCAGACGCTGAAACTCCTTTGCCTTAAGTGGTGCAAAGCCTTCTTCCCGGTCTGCCAAGTCTTCCACCCGGTGCAGTACGCCTACGGTAATCCTGCCTCCGCAGACCGGGCAGATGCCTGCTGCGGCTTTTGTCTCCGCAGGCGTGCAACACACCTTGCAGTTCCTGTGCCCGTCATAGTGGTATTTTCCTTCCTCGGGAAAGAACTCGATGGTGCCCAGGAACTCCTTGGTGGTGCGATTTTTTAACGCCTGCGCGATACTGGGATAAGAAAGCCCGGTATCAAAAATATTGGCTTCTCTGGCCAGGTTGGCCGGAGAGTGGGCATCGGAGTTGGACACCAGGGTAAAGTTATCCAGGGCGGAAAGGCGCCAATTCATGGGCGGGTCTGAGGAAAGGCCTGTTTCCAGGGCATAGATATAGCCTGTGAGATCCTCGAAGCACTCCCTGATATCGTCAAAACCGGAGTAAGCCCCGAAAAGAGAAAAATGGGGCGTCCAGATATGGGCAGGTATAAAGATGGCGTCCGGGCAGATATCCAGCACGATTTCCAACAAATCCCGGCTGTCCAGACCCAATATGGGCCTGCCGTCCGAGTGCAAATTACCGATGGCCTCCAGCCGGTGGGAAATTAATTCCGCATCCTCCAGGCTGGGAAGAAGGATCAGGTTGTGCACCTTCCTCACCTTTCCGTTCTTCTTATAAATGGAGCTGATTTCGGCGGATACCATGAATTGAGGAGGGAAATCTGCCCCCGCTATGGCATCCTCCTGGCGGAAATCATTCTTCAGGGTATAAAGGCCTTCACCTGAAAGAACCAGCTTCTCCTTCAGTTCCTCGCGCCAGGCCGGATGCGTAAAATCGCCTGTTCCAATCACGCCGATTCCTTTGCGCCGGGCCCACATTTCCAGCATTTCCGGGACACATTCCCTGCTGGTCGCTCTCGAGTATTTTGAATGGATATGAAAATCAGCAATAAACATAATCAGTCCTTCCACCTTCCTGCCTGAGCTGGAGATGTTTTCCTTCCTTTAGCTTTTTGCCTTATTGTATCACCCCACAGAAAAAAGAGTCAACGAGAACTCGTTCGATAAACTTTTACCTCTATTGGAAAACCGTGCCACATAAAAAAGGGCCAACAGACTTTTCTCATCCCTTGGCCTTCCTTTGCATCATTTTTCGCTCCCTGCCTTATGAAGAAAATCCCGAATAAATACGGCCGTAATCCCCCAAATGATTTCCTGACCGTACCGGTAAACATAAACCCGGTGCTTCCTTCCTTTCCAGGGTGTATCATATTTTTCCGGTACATGCAGTTCTTTGGCCGGGAAAAAAATTTCCTCGTCGCCCGCTTCATTGATTCCCCGGGGATGGACCATTACTTGCACTTGGTACTCTTCCGGCTTAACTTTTTCCAAAAAAGAAACCGGCACGGTAAAAACATAGGCTACCTCGCGCGGGTCCACCCGGACCTCTCCGGGATCAAAGTCCCCCACCCCTACAAAACCCTCAACCAGTACTCCCTGAGGTGTAATTAAAGTATCCGTCCTTCCCAGCACGCCAATTTTTTCCCGCGCAATGCCCAATTCTTCTTTCGTTTCCCGGAGCGCAGTATCCAAAAAATCCCGGTCCTGCGCCGGATCAAATAATCCGCCGGGGAAGCAGACTTCTCCCCCCTGCCTGATGGAGGGACCCCTTTTTTCAAAAACAAAATGATACTCCCCGTCTACCAGCACCAAAAGGATCATAATCCCCGAATTAATGAAGTTTTCCCTTCCCATAATACCCGGTTGTGCGGGCAATTTTTCTCTTAATTTCTCCAGATCCTCGTGTTTCATATCCTTCCCCCAGTAGATCCCTTGATCATACCTCCTATTCTATCAGAGCCTGAGGGAAAATAAAATTATTTTCCGCCTGGATAAAAAAAACCAAAAACAAAAATACCGGCATCGGCCCGGTACTTTTCCGCGTGCAGTTCCTACCCCGATATCAATCACAAAAAAGCCCGGGGGTTTGCCCGAAGCTCATAAGAAGATTATTTTTCTTTGGCCATAGAATAAATAAGGGGAAGTTTTCCATCTTTTCCTCTCACCTGATGATCCGGAAATAAGGTATCTGCGCCCACCTTTGAAACAAAAAAGCCGCACAGGCCGCCAAAAACGGCATGGTCAATAAAGCTTAGTATCGATGATAAGGGCTTTTTACTGTTCACCGTCAGTTGAAGCCTGGGACCTAATCCAAATAGGGCCATCCACAACAATGATGTTACGCCCATTCCTTTTACTACAGCCTTGTCCCGGCCTGTGGCAGAAAGCAGATAGGTGACCAAGATCCCGGTGAGGCTAATCATGGTGTGGTTAACGATAGAACCGATAACCCTTGCTTCTTTCGTATCCGACTTCCTCTTGGGCAAAAATAAATTAGAGGCCATTTGACCGTATTTGACGTCCGTTAATCTCAAATGATACTCGATATCGTTAACAACCCTGCCTGGCATGCCGCAAATAATACCCGCTGCTATTCCCAGCAGAATCCGGTCCCCTATTTTTCTCATAACAGCACCTCCGGCTGAAGCTATTGACTTTATTAATACTTTTACCCATCCTAACAAATTGATACGATACATATTTTGGCATGGCAGAGCACAACAGATCTTACGGCGGTCACAAGTGGGTTCCCTTTTCAAAAGATTTCACTTTTTCATCTGTCCTGAAAGAAACACCCTGCATTGTGCTATTTTGTGAAAGGAGCAAATATGGAAAAATAAAAAAGCCAACAGATTTTTTATCCGTTGACCCAGCCCCTGAACCTTTTTTCAGTTCAGATCTCATTTAACGGCACTGCTGGCCAGTTTCTCCGCCCAGCCGCCAACAAAAGGAATTTTATATTTTTTGTAGCGGTATCCTTTGACCATGGCAATCAGTGCAAAAACCAGTAATATGATAGCAACAACCATTCCTAACACCTCCAGTATCCCAAGGGCACCCCTGCCGCCCACGGGACTGACCGCCGCTACAGAAGTAACGCCTACCACAGTGATGATACCGGCAACCAGGCCAAAAACGATCCCTACAGCACTGAGCATAAAAGCTTGCATGGCATGAAAGCGGACAAAAATGCTCTGTTTTTCCACGAAAAAAAATCCTAAAGGTGCCAACCAGGCAATATATCTGATTCCAGGTATAAAGGCAAGTACTACTCCGGTAAGATAGACCACAAGAACAGCTACATTGGCGTCCATGCCGAGAGATGATCTATGAGGTTGAACGGTCTTCCCCGACATAATATTTAGATACCTCCTTTCAATTAAAATAAATTACCCTTATTTTTACATATTCACTTGTTTCCTCACTTATACTTCCTTAAAAACAATTTTTTCCCTCAGACAGCTTTTAAATCCCCCAGGTCGATTTTCCAGAATAAAGGAACTGGACCGGTTATGAACGGAAAAAGCCTGAGACAAAAGTCCCAGGCCAAAAAGGAGGTATTTTATCAAAATCTTAGGGAAAAGAGGAGTATTTTTTTAGCCTTAGGCCCATCACTCCATCTTATGGATCTCTTTCCGGAGTCTTTTAATGATGCGCTTTTCCAGCCGGGAAATATAAGACTGGGAGATGCCCAAAAAATCCGCCACTTCCTTTTGGGTTTTTTCCGTCCCGTCTACCAGGCCGAAGCGCAGCTCCATGATCTTTTTTTCCCGGGCATTCAGTTTGGTCATGGCGGCATTTAAGAGCTTTTTTTCCACTTCTTCTTCGATGGATTTATAAATGACGTCGTTTTCCGTGCCCAAAACATCGGAGAGCAGCAGCTCATTACCGTCCCAATCAATGTTTAAAGGTTCATCGAAGGACACCTCGGAGCGGGTCTTGTTGTTGCGCCTCAAATGCATGAGGATCTCATTTTCGATGCACCGGGAAGCGTAGGTGGCCAGCTTGATTTTCTTTCCCGGGTCAAAGGTATTCACCGCTTTAATCAGACCAATGGTACCGATGGAAACCAGATCCTCGATGCCTACGCCGGTATTTTCAAATTTCCGGGCAATATAGACGACCAAACGCAGATTCCTTTCGATCAGGACCTCTTTCACGGTTTTATCTCCGGTTTCCAGCCGGGATAATAAAAATATTTCTTCATCATTGGTTAAAGGAGGAGGCAGTGCCTCGCTGCTTCCTACATAAAAAACATCCCCGTCCAGGTGAAACCTTTGCAAAATCCGCAGATACCAGAATTTTATCAACCACTTAAACTTTCTCCAGCCTTTGTGCACCCCGTCATCCTCCTTTGACATTATGCTGCCGCTTCAAATACTTCAGGATTTAATACTGCCCGATACCCGCCCGAAGTACTGAGGGGTTTATGATACAGGCAGATGATCACATCTTTGGTGCATGTTTTTTGCTGCCCAAAAATGGTTACTAAATCAGGCTTATAACCCAAAAGAATGCCATGGTGTTTGCCGATCGAATTAAAAGGAACCATGCGCACTTTCGTAGTCCAGACAGCCCCGCCGGAATGCTCCATCACCTTTGTCACATCCTCGGCGCCATATTTTTCATACCACTGCCGGAAGTCCGCAGGCAAAATATTTCTTAACGCTTGATATTCCACAATGATTACCGGTTTCTGGCTCAAAGGATCCCTCAGCTCATTTCCGGTATCAATGAGTGCTTCTACCATCAAGGATTTTTTTTCAATCATGATTTCCAGAGAAACCCGGAATTGGGTCCTCTGCCAGTGCCGTTTTAAATGCCCGAACCCCCAGTATCCTAAAAACAGGGCCATCGCTGCGCCAAAAAGCAGTCCGGTGGTTTTGATATCTAACCGCTGAAAAAAGAAAGAATTATGGGCCAAAAAGGAACTCCCCCCCAAAACGGCACCGGCCATGGCAAAACTGATTACATAAAAATAAGCGGTAGCCTGGAGAAACTTTCTCACTGTTAATCTGGGGAAAGAAACCGCCACGATTAACAGGGAAAAAAGTATCTTTACCGACACGGCATATAAAAAAATTGTCTGGGGATATACCATTAACACACCGTAAAGGGCTCCGAGCAATGCCCCTAAAAACAGGCGCAGGTGAGAAGTGGCAATGTGGCCGAATTTTGCTGTAGCCCATAAAATACCATAATCAAGAAAAAAATTCGTCAAAAAAAGCACGTCGGCGTACACAATATACGTGGGCTGCATCTATCTTCACCGTTCCTTTACACCCCGAAAAAAGCCATCAAAAAAAGCGGGCAAAAAAGAAAAAATGAGTTACTTAAATATATGTACCAATCAATAGACCTATTCTCAAATACATGATTAATTATAATCAATAGGAACCTAAAAAGATGTCAGATGATGCTCCCCCAGTACAAAACCTTACCCAAAAAATCGAGCAAATTGGTGTTTCGCTAAAAGCCCAAAAGAATTTTCAAGATCCGGGTGCCGGTTACCGGGCACACCCCATAGGCAGATCCTTGTAGCATAAAAGTGAAACTACAAAAAAGGGCTGAGGTCCGGGAAAAATAAAAAGGGAGCCGATGAGGCTCCCCGATCAAACTTTTATTCCTATGCAAAATATGATAAGTGGGTTTCTTTGTTATACTTTCCGGCGCAAAAAAGCGGGTATATCTAAATCATCAACGGTAAAAGGCTTAATCTCCATTTCCGGCGGCTCCACTTTCTTCACTACTTTGCTGTCGAAGCCCGTAGCAATTACCGTGACCCGGACGGTATCATCCATTTTTTCATCAATCACCGCACCAAAAATAATATTTGCTTCCGGATCTGAGGCGGCGGCAATAATTTCTGCCGCTTCATTGACTTCAAACAAGCTCAGATTGTTGGACCCGGTAATGTTTAAAAGAACCCCTTTAGCCCCGTTGATGGATGTTTCCAATAAAGCACTGGAAATCGCGGCCTTGGCAGCCTCGGCAGCTCTGTTATCACCTGACGCGATACCAATTCCCATTAAAGCGGAACCGGCTTCTTTCATAATGGTTTTCACATCGGCAAAGTCCAGGTTAATCAAGCCGGGTACCGCGATTAAATCAGATATCCCTTGCACCCCTTGGCGCAATACATCGTCTGCAATCAGAAAAGCATCAGTAATGGAGGTCTTTTTGTCAATCACCTGAAGCAATTTATCGTTGGGTATGGTGATCAGGGTGTCCACTCTGCTCTTTAAATCCGAAATCCCTGCTTCCGCTTGCTGGGCCCGGCGCCGTCCTTCAAAGGTAAAGGGCCTGGTGACTACCCCCACGGTGAGGGCGCCCATTTCTTTCGCTACTTCCGCCACCACCGGGGCAGCTCCCGTTCCCGTACCGCCGCCCATTCCGGCTGTGACAAATACCATATCGGAGCCTTTTAAAATCTGCCCCAACTCTTCCCGGGTCTCTTCCGCCGCTTTTTTACCAATTTCCGGATTTGCTCCCGCTCCTAAACCTTTTGTCAGTTTGCTTCCGATTTGAACCACAATTTCCGCATGGGAGTGCTGCAGTGCTTGCGCATCCGTATTGACGCCGATAAATTCCACACCCTTTAAATTGCTCCGGATCATGCGATTAACTGCATTATTTCCTCCGCCACCTACACCGACAACCTTTATTTTGGCGTATTGTGCAATTTCATAATCATCAAATTCAAGCATTCAAAATCCTCCTTAGCTTTATCACTTTTCTTATGCAAAAAAATCCTGAAATAGATGTTTAAACTTGTTTATGATTCCACCAAAAAAACGTTCTCCGGTAGGTGCAGCTTGTACATAAGACAATTGCCTTGCTCCATATAAAACCAGTCCTGCAGCAGTAGCATAAGATGAATTCTGGATACAGTCGCTCACTCCATTCATCTTCTCCGGACAGCCTATTCTGGCCGGCAAATCCATCTCCTCAGCCGCCAGTTCGATGAGTCCGTTTAATTGCGCTACGCCACCGGTGACGATCAGGCCACCGGGAAGCACGCCACGGTACCCGGATCTCTTCAGTTCGTTTTTGATCAAAGAAAGGATCTCCCGGCTCCGTGGTTCAATGATACTCGCCAAAAGCTTTTTCGAGACCTTTTTCGTTTCATGGCCCAGCATATCCGGAATCGGGATCATTTCATTATCCGGCATGAGGCGGGGAAAAACACATCCGTGTTCTGTTTTCAAAGTCTCGGCAGCTTCTACAGGTATTCTCAACCCAATGGCAATATCATTGGTAATCAGATTTCCTCCAACCGGTAAAACACTGGAAAACCATAATCTACCCTGGTCGAATACAGCAAACTCCGTGGTACCTCCTCCAATATCAACAATCAAGCAACCTAAGTTCCGTTCTGCAGGAAGCAACACTGCTTCTGCCGAAGCCAATGCGGCAGGCACCAGTTCCTCTTCTTGCAGGCCTGCCTTCTGAATACATTTTAAAAGGTTCTGCAGGGCAGTGCCTGAGGCCGTAACAATGTTTATTTCGGCTTCCAGCCTGGCACCAGCCATGCCAATAGGATCAACGATGCCATCATTTCCGTCTATCGCATATTGGCGGGGATGAACATGAATGATTCTGCGGTCTTGGGGCAAAGCGACGACTTTTGCCGCCTGAAGCACTCGATCCACATCTTCCGGAGCTATTTCCCTGTTTTTGTTGGTAATCGCTACCACACCTTTATTATTAACAGAGGAAAGATGGGGCCCAGATACGGCCACGTAAGCATTCTGCACACGACACCCGCTCATTTGTTCTGCTTTTTCCGTCGCGGCAACAATACACTTGATCACAGCTTCTAAATCTACAATACCGCCTTTTCTAACCCCTTGGGTGGGTTGTTCCCCCACACCGATGATTATTACTCCGCCCTGCTGATCAATTTCAGCAACTATGACTACTGTTTTCGTTGTTCCTACATCCAATCCCACTACTATATTGTGGCCGCTCAACCTTCGCACCCCCCCGGCACGATTCAGCTAAATTAGTGCACGGAAAATAATGTTTAAACTGTAAAGTTCAACATAAATTCTGATTTCCCTGCTAGATATTGTCTTTTTTATGAGTTAAAATTTGCCATTTAATCCCTCAAAATTAGTTCTTTCGATAAAAAACAACAGGTTTGTCGCTAAAGCTGACGTCTATATATTCAATGTCCTCTAAACGGTCCATCTCCTCTTCCTTTTTCAGGACTTGGAGGAACCTGGTGAATTTCTCCTGAAAGCCGTCGGCCCCTCCCAATCGGACCTCGGCTCCTTGAACCGTAAAGACCCTTAATTTCTGCGGGTCAAAAACATCTACCTCGGCAATCACTTTTTTGGCTTCCGCATCCATTTGAGCAATCATTTTTAAACCCATGGCCAATTTTTGAGAAGTCAATTGTTTTCCCACGGCGATGGTATCGGGAAGATCCACTCCGGTGACGATGGGCAGAGGATACTTGTCGATAGCACTGACCTTCTTCAGGATATATCCGGCCACGTCGATTTGGATTAATCCTCCGGCGATAGGAACGAGAGCCACGGGAGTTCTTTCCGTGACCAGAACGGCTACCGTACCGGGGAGATGCCTTTCGATCTCCACATCATCCACCATGGGACTCATGAGGATCTTTTTCTCTGCTTTTTCCCGGTCGATCTTAAATATATTTTGCCCTTTTGCCAGGCCGGAAAGTTCCACAATATCTTGCACGGAAACCAGTTTCGTGCCGCTCACCTTGATGGAGGATACGGCAAAAAAAGGTGAATTAATAAAAAAATAGCTGGCGAATAAAATTAAAATGAGGGTTAAAATCTTCATTAACCATTTAATACTACCCGGTCTTTTTCTGCGCCGGACATATTTGACCCCTTTTTTCCTGTGCAACCCTATCCCTCCAGTTGCCCGGTTCATCCATCTGTATTTATATACCATTCACCGTGCGGTACCGCTCTTCCTTCTTCTTGTCCCAAAATGCATCAAAAAAAAGCACTCTTCTGTGCTTCACATGGTATGTAAAAATTAAATTTTATAATTTAACTCCATTTCCTTATGGCTGATCAAGGGGAATTTTTCTTGCTGGTCCCGGGAAAGACCGTCCTGCTTGATCTCCTGTTCTTCCTCTCTCGGCATTTTTTCTCGCACAATCCGGGCCCCCAAGAGGGCGTACTTTTGCTCTAAACGGTGGTATCCCCGGTCAATATGACCGATATTTTCAATCACCGTGATCCCCTCTGCAGCCATCCCTGCCAACACCAGAGCAGCTCCCGCCCGCAAATCGGTGGCCTCCACCATGGCTCCCGTGAGTCTTTTCACCCCTTTTACAACTGCGACTCTTCCCTCCACGATAATATTGGCACCCATCCGGCGCAATTCATCCGCATGTTTAAAGCGATTTTCAAAGATGTTTTCTAAAATCACCGAGGTGCCTTGGGCTACTGTCATTAACGCCATCATTTGGGGCTGAATGTCGGTAGGGAAACCCGGATAAGGCATGGTCTTAAGATCTACGGATTTGACTCTGGGGACACCGCGCACCCGCAGCCCTTTGCCGTTCTTTGATACAATGACACCAGAGGCGCGCAATTTTACCGTCAATGGCTCCACATGTTCGGCCACTGCGTTGCGCAGCACCAGGTCTCCGTTAGTGATCGCCGCCGCCAGCATGTAAGTCCCTGCCACAATGCGGTCGGGAATCACCGTATGGTCCGCACCATGCAGTTTTGCCACCCCTGTGATCTGGATATTATCGCTCCCGGCCCCTTCAATTTTCGCCCCCATACTTTTCAGAAAAAGGGCTAAATCAACGATCTCCGGCTCTCGGGCCGCATTCCGGATCATTGTCACTCCTTCCGCCAGAGTCGCTGCCATCATAATGTTTTCCGTGGCACCTACGCTGGGAAAATCCAAATAAACCGTATCGCCCGTAAGCTTATGGGCGTAAGCTTCAATATTGCCGTATTTTTCAATGATCGAGGCTCCCAGCTGTTCTAATCCTTTAATATGATAGTCCATGGGACGTGATCCAATGGCACATCCTCCGGGAAAAGGAGCCCGTGCACTATGAAACCTGCTGAGCAAGGGGCCAAGGACTAAATTTGACGCCCGCATTTTCTTCATGGTCTCTTCCGGAACCTCGGTGGGGTTGATATTAGACGCATTGACAATCAATGTCTTCTTTTCCCATTTTATTTTCGCGCCCAGGTACTCCAGAATCTCCACCAACAACACTACGTCCTGAAGTTGAGGAACATTATGAATCACGCAGGTTTCCGCGCTTAAAAGAGTAGCTGCCAATATCGGCAAAACCGCATTTTTCGCCCCACAAACTTCCACTAAACCGTGTAACCGGGTCCCTCCCGTGATGATATATCTCTCCAACGCTGCTGCACCCCCATCGGTTACCTTGCCTCTCCCACGATCTGAATCTCTCTTTCCAGATCAATATGAAATTCTTCCTGGACCCCCATTGTTATTTTTTCCAGCCGTGAAATCACACCTTGCGCCCGACCATCTCTTTTTCCCTGTTCATTGATCACCTCAACTTTTTGGCCATGAATTTACATCTCTTGGCCCTCCAAACACCGGATTTCCCGGGCAAAGCAAAGGCCTGCCTGACGGATGTTGCCCGCGCCCAGCGTGAGCACCAAATCCCCCGGCTTGGTTTTCTGGCAGAGAAAGTGCACAATTTCCTCCTCCGTGGCGCAATAAAACACATCTTTTCTCTGATCCGAGTTTTGAATGGCATTCATGATCAAATGGGCCGTGACGCCGGGAATGGGTTTTTCCGAGGCACTGTAAATCTCATTAATCACCACCAGATCGGCATCATGGAAAGAATCCCCGAATTCAAACTGTAACAGCTTTGTTCTGGTATAGCGATGAGGTTGAAAGACCGCCACGATTCTTTCAAACCCGGCAGTTTTTGCCGCACTCAAGGTAGCGCGCAACTCGGAGGGATGGTGAGCATAGTCATCCACGATGGTAATACCCTTGATTTGGTCGATGAATTCGAACCTGCGCTTGGCCCCGGTAAACTGCTTCAGGGCGGCAGCCGCCTGGTCGAAGGTTAAGCCCAGCCTGATTCCCGTAGCAATGGCGGCCAGGGCATTAGATATATTATGCTTTCCGGGCACATTTAGTTCCAGCACGCCCAGTTTATTTCCCCGGTAAAAAACCTCACAAGCGGACTGGATCCCATGAAAGGATAAATTCCGGGCGGTAAAATCTACCTCCGGGGTGTCAAGTCCGTAGGTCACATAATCCGCCTGAATGGTATCCTGGATTTTGGCTAACTCTTTATTATCCAAACAGATCACGGCAAAGCCATCCTCCGGCAGTTGCTCCACAAACCGGGTAAAGGCGTTGACGATATTCTTTACGGACCGATAATAATCCAAGTGGTCATTTTCAATATTGGTAATCACCGCTATTTTGGGAAATAATTTTAAAAAGGACCCGTCGCTTTCATCTGCCTCAGCCACCAGGTATTTTCCCCTGCCCAATTTGGCATTGCTGCCAATTTGCTTTAAGTCTCCTCCGATTACAATGGTCGGATCCAAATTGTTAGCCTCCAGCATTAAAGAAATCATCGCTGTGGTCGTCGTCTTACCATGGGCTCCTGCAACGGCAATGCTTTCCTGTCGGGCCATTAATATGGCCAGCATTTCTGCTCGGGCCATCACCTCTAATCCCCGTTTTTTTGCCTCTATCATCTCCGGATTATCCTGGGGAATAGCCGAGGAAAATACGACCGTTGTTACATCCGGGCCGATGTTCTGTGCTTGATGGCCAATTTCTATGCTTGCTCCTAATTCCCTGAGCCTTTTGGTGGTCTCCGATTCTTTCATGTCTGATCCGGATATCTGAGCGCCCAGTTGAAGCAGAATCTTGGCAATGCCGCTCATCCCGGTACCCCCGATGCCAATAAAATGAATCCTTCCTTTTGTCAATGTCATTCAGTCATCTCCTTCCCAGAGACGCAGGAATAAGGAAAATTCCCGTAACATACCATTATCATATGCCGGGAAGAAAAAGATGTGACCTGAGCCTTATCTTTGCTCCGGTTTACTTATCCCTACGATTAATTGGGTAATTTCATCCAACGCATTAATTTTTCCCATTCCCTTGGCGGCCTCTGCCATTTCAGCACGAAGAGACACATTATTTATTATCTCCTCCAAGGCAGTAAATAATTTCCCCTGCTCTAATTCTTGATCCAGGACCATTTTGGCCGCCCCCTTCTTTTCCAAGGAACGGGCATTATATTCCTGATGGTTGGCTGCGGCATAGGGGTAGGGCACTAATACCGAGGGGAGGCCCCGAAGCATGATTTCCGATAAGAAGGAAGCTCCTGCCCGTCCCACAATGATGTCGGCAGCCGCCAAAGCGTATTCCATTTCATATAAATAAGGGACTATTCTTAAATTCTCCCGGCCGTCCAGGGAAATATTCTCCTGGGCCAGGAAGGAGAGCATTTCTTCATAGCCTCCCGGCCCGGTAATATGATAAAATTGGACCTGATCTCTTTGGAGCAGCTTCCCATAGGCCCGGCTCATGGCCAGGTTTAAACTGCGCGCCCCCCGGCTGCCTCCGGTCACCACAATGGTGGTCTTGTTTGCCGACAGGCCCAAGGCTTTGATCCCGGTGAGCCGTTCCATGCCCATGATCTCCTGACGCACAGGCAATCCGGTTAAATGGACCTTTTCTTTGGCGGGAAAATACTTCAGGGAATCTTCAAAAGTGACGCAAATCCCATCGACCAAGCGGGCTAAAATTCTGTTCGTTAAACCGGGAACGGCATTTTGCTCATGTAATAAAGTAGGAATCCCTAAAGTTGCGGCGGCAAATACCAACGGCCCGCACACATAGCCGCCGGTGCCGATAACCACATGGGGTCTGAAGGCCCGGAGAATATGCCAGCCCTCCCAGCAGCCTTTGCACGCTTTAAAAACACTGGCCAAGGTCCGGTAGGAAAAGGGGCGGGATAAGCCTTCCACGCTGATGGTTTGAAAGGGCAACCCGGCCTTGGGCACAATTTCTGCCTCCAGACCCTTCTTTGTGCCTACATAAAGAATCTCCGCTTCCCTGATTTTGTTTTGCAGTCCTTTGGCAATGGCTAAGGCAGGATAGATATGCCCCCCTGTGCCGCCGCCTGTGATAATGATGCGCATCCTGCTCACCGATCCAATCCTGCGTACCTGGACACATTTAGTAACAGGCCGATCCCGGCCAAAGAAAACAATAAGGAGGACCCCCCATAGCTGATAAAGGGCAGGGTAATCCCCGTCACCGGTAAGGATCCGGTCACCACGCCTAAATTGATGATGGCCTGGATGCCCACCATGGAGGTGACGCCGATAGCCAATAAACTGCCGAAGGAGTCTGGGAAAGATACCGCCACTTTTAGACCTCTCCAGACAAATAATAAAAAGAGAATAATGACGATGGCCCCGCCAATAAAGCCCAATTCCTCGGACAAGATGGAAAAAATAAAGTCCGTATGTCTTTCCGGCAAATAAAAGGTTTTGGCCCGGCTGGCGCCTAAGCCCACGCCGGCAAAACCGCCCGATCCGATGGCTAAAAGGGACTGCACCGTTTGAAAGCCTGTATCCTGAGCATCCTTCCAGGGATCCCAAAAGGCCATCAACCGCTCCATGCGGTATGGCTCAAGAACGATCGCCGCCAGAATCAAGGCAATCCCGGCCACAGCTAATAGGGTCATATGGGTCTTGCGTGCTCCCGCACACCACAGCATCACAAAGGTAGTACCGGCCAGGGCCAGGGCCGTGCCCAGGTCCGGCTGAAACATAATCAAAGCACAGGCTGCTCCCATGATGCCCAGAGGAGGCAAAAAGCCTTTCGTGAAAGACTGCATTAAATGTTGCTTTTCACTCATAAAGGCCGCCATATACATGACCATAGTCACCTTGATCAGCTCGGAAGGCTGGAACTGGAGAGGCCCCGCGCCCAACCAGCGCACAGACCCCTTGCGCTCAATACCGATACCGTCGATCAATAATATAGCTAAAAGAACGAAAGAAACGATTAACGCTGGTTTTGCCAGTCCTTTTAGCTTCTGATAATTGACCTTCATCACAAAAATCATGGCCCCAATCCCCACCAAAGCATTAAAAAACTGACGGCGCAAAAAATAGAATGAATCCTGATATTGATAAAAGGCGGCATATTGACTGGAGCTGAACACCATCACAATGCCGATGCTTAAAAGCAGCAGCACGGTGAGAAAAATCACAAAATCCGGAGCCCCTTTTTTCAATTCCATATTTTCCCCTCCTATTTCATCCCTAGAACCAGCTGTTTGAAGAGATTTCCCCTCTCTTCATAGTCGGTAAACATATCCCAGCTGGCACACGCGGGAGAAAGCAATACCACATCACCGGGCCGGGCAATCCTCTTTGCCGTGGAGACCACCTCTTGATAATCCGCCGCCTGGTAAATAGCATCAAAGCCTTGCTTTTCCACCGCATCCCGAATGGTCGGAGCCGCTTCTCCTACTAAGATAAGGGCATAGACCTTCTTTTTAATCAGTTTGGCCATTTTGCTAAAATCGCTGCCCTTATTTTTTCCCCCGGCAATTAAGATGATCGGCTGATCGTAGGCCTCCAAAGCCTTCATCGTGGAGTCCGGATTCGTGCCCTTGGAATCATTGACATAGGTGACACCGTTCATTTTTCCCACAAATTCCAGCCGGTGCACCACGCCCGGAAAACTTTTCAATGTTTCAGCCAGATCCTGGGGGGAAACCCCCAGACAAAAACCGGCGGCTGTCGCGGCCAAAGAATTTTCCAGATTGTGCCTGCCCTTAATATATATGTCGGCCGTGTTGACAACATTAATACAATCATTCGCGGTCTTGACTGTGATGATGCCGTTTTTCACAAACACGCCTCTGTCCAGTGCCGTTTTTTGGCTGAAGAAGACCACCTGGCCCGGTGACCGGGCCGCCAGTTTTCTCACTCTGGTATCATCATAGTTTAACACCGTATAATCATCGGGATGCTGGTTTTCAAAGATGCGGGCCTTGGCATCCGTATACCCTTTCATCGTTTTATGCCGGTCAAGATGGTCCGGCGTAATATTCAGGATCACGGCGACTTTGGGGCAAAAGGTTTCAATTGTTTCCAACTGGAAGCTGGACACTTCCGCTACCACCACATGGCGGGGCGTCAATCGCTCCATCTCCGTCACCAGGGGTGTACCGATATTTCCCCCCACAAATACGGGAATCCCGGCATCGGAAAAAATTTGTCCCGTCAAAGAGGTGGTCGTGGTCTTGCCATTTGTTCCGGTTATGGCCACAAAGGGAGATTGACTATACCGGAAGGCTACCTCTAATTCTCCGGTCAAGGGAATGCGCGCCCGGCGAATTTTTTTCGCCAAAGGAATATTTAAAGGAATTCCCGGGCTGATCACAGCATAATCGAAACTGCCGGGTTTAATGTCCGGTTCCCGTCCCAGGATGTAATCGATTTTGTATGGCTGAAGGGCTGCTAAGGCATGGCCCAGTTTTTCCGCCGGTTTGGCATCCGTGAGGGTCACCAAAGCCCCTTTTTGGCTCAAAAAGCCTGCTACGGCCAGACCGCTGCGCGCCGCACCAATCACCAGTATTTTCTTGTCTTTCACATTTGCATCCCACATGGGTAAAACCTCCTTCTCCGGGAACCGGATCCCCATCCGGGTTCCCCGGTAAAAGCACGATCAATAAAGACTGGGTGTTTCCAGCAGACAGCGAACAGTCCCCTGGTTTTAACAACTGCAAACCGTATTTCCCCGGATCCCGGTTCCCGTATTTTCTACACTGTCACCAGCACCAGGCCCAAAAAGACAAACAAAGCGGACAGGGTCCAGAAAACATGTACCACTTTTGTCTCCCGCCAGCCTAATAATTCAAAATGATGGTGCAGGGGACTCATGCGGAAAATACGCTTGCCGGTGAGGCGGAAGCTTAACACCTGAAGCATCACGGACAAGGTCTCCAGCACAAATACGCCGGCTAAAACCGGAAGCACCAGTTCCGTTTTGGTCAGCACGGCCAAAACGGCGATCCCTCCCCCTAAAGCCAGGGACCCGGTATCGCCCATAAAAATTTTGGCCGGATACCTGTTAAAAAAGAGAAAGGCCAGACAGCCGCCGCAAAGAGCGGCGGCAAAAATCGTCAATTCCAGGTAATCGACGGTAAGCAGGGGGGAATGGGTAACCGCTAAAAGACAAATGATCACATAGCCTAAATAGACCAGGAAAGAGCTTCCCGCCGCCAATCCGTCCAGACCGTCGGTTAAATTGACCGCATTCACCGTTCCTACCACCAGGATCAGGGAAATTAAATAATATAGGTTTCCTGCCTGCCATTTGATCTCCGTAAGGGGTACAATGAGGTCTGTCCCCCTCTCGAAGCTATGTACGGATAAATAGAGTAATAGCGCCGCCAATAAAAATTGGCCCAGTATCTTTTCTCTCGCCTTCAGGCCCAAAGGTCTCTTGAACACAACTTTAATCACATCGTCCAAAAGGCCTAAGAACCCAAAGCCAAGCACCATTCCTGCGGCAAGCAAGGCCTCATCGCTTAACCTGGTCCAAATCATCAGCGTGCCCACCATGGCAGCAATAAAAATAAGGCCTCCCATGGTGGGAGTTCCGGCCTTTTTAAAATGACCTTTCGGACCGTCGTTTCTGACCCGTTGCCCGAATTTCAGCACGCGCAATAAGGGAATCAGCAACGGTCCGATGATCATGCCGATCACCCATGCCGTTAAAATACTAATCAGAGCTATTTTCATTGTAGAAACCGCCTTGTTGTAAATATTATTAATGAGATATTTCCGCCCGTCATACCATATGCGAAAATATTCAGTCTTGACCCAGCTTGTGCAGTTCCTCCCGGGCCACTTCCCGGTCATCAAAATGATGGGTTTTCCCTTGCACGATTTGATAGGTCTCGTGACCCTTGCCTGCAATCACCACAGTGTCTTCCGGTCCCGCCATTTTTATGGCTTGCCGGATCGCCTTTCTCCGGTCTTCCAGGACTTGATACTGGGCAGTAATTTTCGAAATGCCCCCTTCAATTTCCTCAATGATCCGGTACGGGTCCTCCGTACGCGGATTGTCCGAGGTGACAATGGTAAACCCGCTGTATTTTCCGGCGATGGCGCCCATGAGGGGTCTTTTCCCCCGGTCCCGGTCCCCGCCGCAACCAAAAACTGTGATCAGCCGTCCCCGGGTGATCTCTTTGGCCGTGGCCAAAATATTTTCCAAGCCGTCAGGGGTATGGGCATAATCCACAATCACGGAAAAGGGCTGTCCCTCATCGACCAGTTCAAAGCGTCCGGAAACCTGGGGAGCCCGGGTCAGGTAGGCGGCAATGTCCGGCACCGCCATTCCTTCCAGCAATGCCACGGTGACGGCAGCCAACACATTATAGACGTTAAAAGTTCCCGTTAAAGAAACAGACAGGGGAACCTCTCCCTGGGAGCTTTTGAGCAAAAAGGTGGTGCCCCGGGGAGAAATTTTGATCTCGTGGGCCTGGATATGAGCCTTTTCCCGAATCCCGTATGTCCAAACAGGAACTTGAGCGGCCCGGATAAAGTGGGGTGCCATGGGATCATCCCCATTTACCACCGCATACTTGGCGCCCCCTTTTTCTCCTATATGAAGATAGGAAAACAATTTTAGCTTGCTATTCAAATAATCCTCCCAACTGAGGTGATAGTCTAAATGATCTTGGGTTAAATTGGTGAAAAGGGCCACATCAAATTCGCATCCTGCGACCCGGTTCTGTTTCAGGGCATGGGAGGACACTTCCATCACTGCGGTATGAGCGCCCATATGCACCATCTGGTCCAAAAGGCCGGCCAGTTCCCATGACTCCGGCGTGGTATGGGTCGAGGCAATTTCCTCGTTTCCCACTAAATTATGGATGGTTCCTACCAATCCGACAAGCCCGCCCTTTTGCTCCAAGAGACCCTTGATTAAATGAGTGGTGGTGGTCTTACCATTGGTCCCGGTAACCCCTATCATGCGCAATTTATGGCAGGGGAAATGGTACCAGAAGGAAGAAAGCCGGGCCAGAGCCTCTCTGGTGTCGGCCACAATCACTTGAGGAATACTATTGGGCAGATCCGGAACAGGCTGTTGGGCCAGGATCGCCGCCGCTCCCTTTTCCAAGGCCTGGGGAACGTACGCGTGTCCGTCGCTTTTGGTCCCGACCATACAAACAAATAAATCTCCCGGCGCCACTTTCCTGGAATCATAGTTGACTCCCGTAATCTCCACATGGGGATCTCCCTGAACACCTGCTTTTAAATATTGGACAATCGCTGACAGCTGCAACCAAAACACCTCCCAGGGTGAATTTCCCATAGCACCCATTATCATAACTCAAATCGCCTAAGTTTAAAACCAAATTCCGGCTTTTTCCAGAATTATTTTCCTCCATGAAAAAAAGGAGTTGACAAGGATACCAACTCCTGATCATCCCATTAGGGGCCAATCGTTTCCTCCGTGGCTTCCTCCTCGGAGAAGTATACTTTGACCGCATCTCCCGCTTTGATCTTAGACCCGGGAATGGGCTCCTGGCGCACCACCGCACCCCGGCCCTCAGGATCCAATTTCAAGCCCATGGCACCCAACAAATCTGCGACTTCCCGAATCCGCTTGCCTGTAAGGTCAGGGACCGTCACAGTACCGGGAATCAGGGATTTGTCTGCCGTCCCTAAGCGCAGCAGGACGGTACTGCCTTCCTTCACTTTGGCCAACCCGGCCGGAGTCTGCTCGGTGACCACTTTTCCCGTACCCTTGATCTCCACTTTTAAACCCTCTAGTTTCAAAACCTTCGTTGCTTCTTCGGCAGATAGATTAATCACTTCGGGAACGGTGACCATTTTCACGGTTGCCTCAGGTCCCTGGGCATCTTCCTCCCCAGGAGCATACTGGGCGACTACGCCCAGATAGCGCAGGCTATCTTCCATCACAGCTTTGAAAACCGGAGCCGCGATTTGCCCCCCCTGGTAGGGATACCCCTGGGGTTCATCCAAAATCACTAAAACTACCAGTTGGGGATCATTAACGGGCGCCATGCCGAGAAAGGAGGCCACATATTTCCCCTGCTGGTACCCGCCGGGTCCCGGCTTCTGCGCCGTCCCCGTCTTCCCCCCGACCCGGTATCCGGGTACGTAGCCGTTTCGGCCGGTACCCTGGGAAACCACGCCTTCCAGCAGCTCTCTTTCCACTTGGGCCGTTTGTTCGGAAATCACCCGGCGCACAGGCTTTGGTTGAAAACCCTTGATCACCTTATTATTGGCGTCGACCACTTCCCGGACAATCTGCGGCTCCATCAGCACGCCCCCGTTGGCCACGGCGGACGCGGCGGTAATAATCTGCAAAGGGGTTACCGCAATGGATTGGCCGATGGAAATGGTGGCGATGTTGATGGGCTTTAAGTCCTTTTCCGGAATCATGATGCCGGGGGCTTCTCCGGGAAGGCCCAGGCTGGTAGTCGCTCCAATCCCAAAGGCTTTAATATATTTATAGAAAATGCCTTTTTCCTTATTCTCCAAGCGCAAACCCACTTCCACGAAACCAGGGTTACAGGAATTCTGGATCACTTCCCGGAAAGACTCACTGCCGTGGGGATTGTAATAACGCCAGCACCGGATGCGCCGGTCGCCCACAACGATGTAGCCGGGGTCATAGAACCGGTCGTCCGGCTTAACAACCCCTTCTTCCAGAGCTGCGGCTGTGGTGATAATCTTAAAAGTAGATCCGGGCTCATAAGTATTGGAAACGGCAATGTTTCTCCAGGTTTGGGGATCAAACTTGGCGTAGTTATTGGAATCGTAAGTCGGGCGGTTGGCCAGGGCCAAAATTTCCCCCGTCTTGGGCTGCATCACAATAATGGTGGCACTTTTCGGCTTAGAGGGGCCATTCATCGCCTTATCCAGTTCCCGTTCCGCAAAATATTGGATCGTCTCATCAATGGTGAGGACCAGACTGTTCCCGTCCACGGGCGGGTTGTATTTATGTACGGCCCCGGGCAGTTCCCGGCCCTTGGCATCATATTCGATGACAATATTTCCCGGTACCCCTTTTAATTCCGCATCCCGGGTAATCTCAATTCCTTCCAGTCCCTGGTTATCAACCCCGGCAAAACCTAATACATGGGAAGCCAGCGTATCCTTGGGATAAAAGCGCTGCGATTCCTCCACAACTTTGATTCCGGGCAGATCCAACTGCTTGATCTTTTGGGCCTTGGCAAAATCCACCTTGCGTTGCAGCCACTCAAAGGAACGGGCCGCAGTAATTTTTTTCAAAATCTGATCTTGGGGAATGCCTAAAATGGGAGACAATTGTTTGGCAATGTCTTCCTCCTTCCCGGAATATTTCACCTCGGGGGGAAGGGCATAAACAGAATCGGCACTGACACTCACAGCCAACTTTTTGTGATTGCGGTCATAAATGGTGCCCCGTTTCGCGGCAATGGGAATTTCCCGCATCCGGAGCTGCTCCGCTTTTAGCTGCAGTTCACTGCCCAAGGCAAATTGGAGATACGCTAAACGTAACAATAAAAGAAAGAAGACAGCTATTGCTCCAAAAAAGAGACACGCTATCCTTCGTCTCATCATAATCGTTGTAGTTTGCACAGTGCCCCTCCACTCCTCAGGGGTTAATTTGCTCTGTCCTTGGCTGTTTCCCATTCAGGGCATAATTGGCGATGATTTTATTGACCGCCAACAGAATGGGGTGAATCTGGTCTGCCTTGTTTACTTCAACGACGGCCTTGCTTTCACCCTGCGCCAAGGTCCCGGTATCTGAAGCTTTTGACCCGTTTTTATCATCAAATGCCACGTACTGAATATCCTCTATGCCCGGTTCGACCATGCCCAGTTGGGTCATGGCAATATTCTCGATCCGGTCTAAGGATTTCAAACGCGCTATTTCTAATTTTAGTCTTTCATTGGCATTTTGCAAGTCTGATATTTCTTGTTTTACCTGGATAATGTTGGCATTCCGATCTGTAATTTGGGCATGGGTGGCGGCAAGCATCAAACCGGTGATGACGGCTAAAAAAATGCATCCCACCAGTATTAATTTTTCCTGAACCGGACCGGCCTTTCTTCCCCTTCTTTTCCGGGACACCACCGGTTCTTCATGGTAACTGTAATCATGGGAGATTTGTTTTGCCACTAACAAACTTATTCCACCTCCTGAGAATTTAGAACCCTTTCCGCTACCCTTAATTTTGCGCTGCGGGCTCTGGGGTTTCTCGTCACTTCTGCCTCTGAAGGTATGATCGGTTTCCTGGTTACAACTTTTAAGATCTGTTTCTTCCCGCAGGTACAAACCGGAAAGCCGGGCGGGCAGGAACATAACCCGGATAGATTCTGAAACTGCTGTTTGATGATTCTATCCTCCAGGGAATGAAAGGATATGATACAAATCCTTCCCCCGGGTTTTAAAAAGGAGGCAGCATCGGCTACTACCGACTCTAGTAATTCCAATTCGTTATTTATGGCAATCCGGAGAGCCTGAAAGGTCCTTTTGGCGGGGTGGGGACCGTCTTTTCGGGCTCCGGCCGGAATCGCTGCTTTGATGATTTGAACCAATTCCCCTGTGGTCTCGATGGGTTTTTGGGTGCGGTATTCTGTCACAAACTGGGCAATCCGCTTCGCCCATCGTTCCTCTCCATATTTAAAAATAATCTCGGCCAGTTTTTCCCCACTGGCTGAATTCACCAGATCGGCGGCTGTAAAGGTGAGGCGGTTCACATCCATCCTCATGTCCAAAGGGGCATCCTCCATGTAGGAAAACCCCCGTTCCGCATGGTCCAGCTGGTAAGAAGAAACGCCGATATCGAAGAGGAAGCCGTCAACGCCTGTAATATGTAAGCGGTTTAAGATTTCTTTGATATTGCCGAAGTTATCATGAACAATGGTCACCCGGTTTCCATATTCTTTCAGCCTTTCCCGGCCGGTTTCCACCGCTTTTTCATCCTGATCCAGCCCAATCAATGTTCCGTGGGGAGATGTGCGCTCCAGAATTGCTTTGGCGTGGCCCGCCCCTCCCATGGTACAGTCCACGTATAGACCCGTATTCTTTAGTTTTAACATTTCCATACATTCTTCAAGCAGAACAGGAACATGACCAAAGTCCACTTTCAGCCCACCTGTCATATTTTTTCCCGCTACAGCTCCAAGTCAAAATCCACCAGCTTTTCCGCCAGATTTTCGTATTCTTTTCCGGCTTGCTCATTGTAAGCGGTCCAGCGTTCTTTACTCCATATTTCCACCCGGGAGGAGACGCCAATGACGACGACCTCTTTGTCTAACAGGGCATATTCCCGGTGATTAGCGGGGAGTAATATTCTGCCCTGTTTGTCCAGCTCACATTCGGTGGCGCCGGAAAAGAAAAGCCGCATAAAGGCCCGGGCATCTGCCTTGGTAAAGGGCAAAGCTTTTAATTTCGTCTCCAGGGTCTTCCATTCATTCATGGAATAAGCAAACAGACAGTTATCCAGCCCTTTAGTAACTACGAAGGTCTCGCCGAGACCTTCTCTAAATTTGACCGGTATAAATAGCCTGCCTTTGGGATCAATCGTATGTTGAAACTCACCCATGAACATGGCATTTGCCCCACTTTAGCTTAATCTCGCACCACTTTAACCCACTTTACACCACTATATTCGCGATAAATCCTCTTTTCCCTGCTATCCTCCGAGAAAAAATTAAAAATTTTTTTTAAAATTTTTTAAAAAAAGGATAAAAATGAGAAAAAGCCCCTCAAGGGAGCTTTTTCCGGATCCGCTTTTACGGTTTTATTTTATTTTTGAAGAATTTTTCGTACCGCTGCCGTCATCAGCATCGTTCCCAGGGGCAAACAATCTTCTTCGATATCAAAGCGATTGTGATGCAAGGAAAAATGTTTTTCTTCACTTCCACAGCCCAAAAAGAAATAGGCCGCGGGGACAGCCATGCCATAATAGGAGAAATCTTCCCCAATCATCAAGGGTTTGTCCATGGGAACCAGTTCCAACCCAGGCATGCCGGCCACCACATCCCGAATCACCTGGGCCGCCTGGGGGCTGTTCACAACCGGGGGATAGCCGTGTACATAATCCAGCACATAGTCGGCTCCCCATGCCGAAGTGATACCGGTTAAAGTTCTCTTTAAGGAGACGATAATTTGTTCACGCACCGATTGATGAATGCTGCGGATGGTCCCGGTAAGCACAACTTCCTCGGGAATGATATTTTGCGTCGTTCCTCCATGGATGGTCCCTAAGGAGAGAAGGGCCGGTTCTGTAGGATCCACCTGGCGGCTGATAATATGCTGGAGGCCCTGAATCACCTGGGCTGCGACCATAATGGGATCCGCGGCCAAATGAGGGACCGCTCCGTGCCCCCCTTTCCCCTTAATGGTTAAGGTAAAATCATCGGCAATCGCCATGATCACGCCATCCTTAATCGCCACTGTGCCCACAGGATAGGAAGGAGAAACATGAAAGCCCAACACGGCATCTACCTGCGGATTCTTTAAAACACCGGCCGCGATTAAAAACTGAGCTCCCCCCGGAGGCTTTTCCTCACTGGGTTGAAAAATAAATTTCACGGTACCCGCAGGGGGTTCTTGCACCAGCAGGGAAGCTACCCCCAGCAATACCGCCATATGGGCATCATGACCGCAAGCATGCATCGCCCCGGGATTCATAGACAAATAGTCATGACGATTCTGTTCTTCGATGGGCAAAGCATCCATATCGGCTCGTAATGCCACACATTTTTCTCCCCCGGTCCCGTTCAGCTCTGCCATCAACCCATATCCCGCTATATTTTCATGAACGGTAAAACCCATTTCCGATAACTCCCGGGCAATGAAAGCGGCTGTATTTTTTTCCTGGCCCGCTGTTTCCGGGTGCATATGGAACCAGCGCCGCCAAAAAACCAGTTTTTCCCGATCTATGTTCATGGAAAACAACCCTCTCTCTTTCTCAAAAATAGAAGCCTTGACCCCATAGGTCAAGGCTTGAAATAAGCTATTCTTTTTTGTCTTGCGCCTGGTTTTTATTATCGGTGTTTTGGGTCTTATCTCCGTCTTTTGGGGCCTTGGCTGCTTCTTCCAGCTGGTCGATCACTTTGATGAGCTGATCCGCTTGGGCAATGCGCTCATCCCCGGTTTTTAAAAGGGCCTTGTACTTGTTTATTTCTTCTTTCGCCCCTTTGATATCCTGGACATAAAAGGCCAGGAAGAGGACGTAGTTATACCGGGTCTCAAAATCCTCCGGAACCAATTGAATGGCCTGTTGATATAAAGACCTGGCTAGGTTCTGCTCATCGCCGCTGGAGGCACAAGTGGCGGCTTTCACCATCAGATCCGCTTGTCCCTTCGCATTAAGCTCTGGCGGCATATTATCCAAAGCGACTAAATAATTTTGCATGCTTTTGTCATAAAGTGCTTTGCTTTTCTCTTTATCCCCGGTTTGCGTATACAATCCGGCTTGTTGGGATTGTACTGACGCCAGGCTTGTTAAAGTGCTGAAATCCTTGGGCTTTGCCTTCAAATCTCCTTCCAGGGTATCGATGCTGACTTGAAGATTCTTAATCTGATCCTCCGGTTTGACCTGATTCTGGCCGGGAGCATTGTTGCTCATATTCGGCGAACTCCAAATTGCAAAAGACCCCACCAAACCTATGGCTAAAACCACCATCATAATGATCAATGGTATACGCATCGTTTTTTTGCTGCGTCGAATTTTTTGCATCACCATCGTGCATTCCCCCTTAAATAAATATATTCGCACACTAGACTCATGATATAGAATCCGTCAGAGCCTGTCAATAAATAAATTTTAGCATCTAAGCCAATCGGGTTGGAGAGACCTCCGTGTCACCTTTTCATCCCGCACGGAGCGCCCGTGGAAGGGCAAATGCCGCCGGTATTTCTCACATCACACCCGGAGCCGGTAATCACGCCCACCGAACGGTAATCCTGTCTTTTATCCCCGCTGCCGCACTGGGGGCAGACCACCTTTTCTTTCTCCTCCCAGGGCACATTTACCGTAAACTCCGTACCGCATGTGTTACATTGAAAACTATATTTCGGCACAACGATTCCTCCTGTTTTCTAAATAATCATGATCTGGGCAGATCACAGATGATCAATTAGCCAACTGTTTGCGCAAAGCATTGGATAAATGGGCCAAGGAACTGCACTCCCACATGGTGGCATGTTTTTTGAACAGTTCTACGGTAGGATACTTGGACCACTGCCCTCCCGGCAAAGGATTTAACCAAATGATTTCTTTAATCATCTGCTTTATTTTTTTCAGCTTTTCCGCGGCCAGCTCCGCCTGTAAAGATTTGGTATCGCTCAAGATGATTAAAACCGTGGACGGCCGCAGCAGCCCTTGATAGGTGGTCAACAGCTTGTTTAAGGAGACATTCAGATTGGTGCCCTCGCCCCATCCCGTACTTTGGGCCAAACGCGCCAAAGAAAAGCCGGTTAAATCAATTTTCTCCAAGGCATCGGCAAAGACAAAAGCCTGCATCCGGGGCAAGACCTCCGCCAAACCGCTCATAAACTGGAGGGTAAACTGGGAGTACTTGAGCATGGAACCGGACACATCGCACAACAAAACAATCTCCGGCTTCTGGACCTTTTTCTGCCGGTATTTCAGGTCCAGCAAGGTGCCGCCGTATGGGATACCCGCCCGGATGGACCGCCGCACATCGATCCTTTTAATTTTGGAACTGCGTTTATACCTGCGGCTGATCCTGGTCGCCAGCCGGCGCGCCAGCTTACGGATTAAAACCGTCGCTTCCGTATAGTCATTTTCCCCGATGGAGGCCATGTTCTGAAAAAATAGGTCAATCACCTCTTTGTGATGGGCGACCTGGTGCAGCACCGCATCCAGCTCTTCCACCCCGGTTAATTCCACGGGAAGCATGTGAGGCAGGCTGCTGTGGGTCCGGTGATACTCCAAAGCCCCTTTAATCACATTTTCCACAATGGGCTGAAACTTCCGGGAAACATTTTTCCCTTCCGAAGTCTTTTTTAAGAACTCTTTCATCTGCTCCCGGGCCTCAGCCGGCAACTGGGCATACATATCTCGATACTGTTCGTCCAAGTCTAAGGGCTGATCCTGGAAGGCCAAATCTTTTTTTGCCTCTTCCACCTCGTGCACATATTCTTTTTTCTCCTCCACCTGCTGTGCTCTGGACGGAGACTCCACAAAAAATTTCTCAAAGGCACTGTGAAACAGGGGGTAATGGACCGCGTCCTTCACCAATGTGGCCTGAAGGGCAGATTGAAACTGTTTTTTATCGGTCAAATCAATGCTGCGCACCGCCATCAGTGCATCATAAGTCTCTGAGGTGCCGATCTGCAGTCCGAGGCTTCTGAGAATTTGCACAAAACGAATGATATTGTTTTCCAAAAAATTATCCACACTACACCGTCCTATGGCATTCGCATGTCAAAGAGGTCTGAAGCATTTCCTTGGCACCGCCTTTTTCCCGGAACAAGTCGATATCTTCCTTGTCCTTAAGGAGCAGGTTCAGCGTTTGGTCCACCAAATGCTCCGTCATCCTTTGGGCATTGAGGGTCAATAAAGCCTGGGCCCAATCCAGGGTTTCGGAAATGGACGGCTTTTTCTTCAAGGCCAGATGATTTCTCAAATAGGCTACGCTTTTTGCCAGCTGCCAGGTAAGCTCCGTGCCCAGAGCAGGAACCTTGGCCTTGATGATCTCTACTTCTTTTTCCGGAGCAGGAAAATCAATGTGCAGAAAAATGCATCTCCGCTTTAAGCCGTCGGACAGGTCCCGTTCGCCGTTGCTCGTCAAAATCACCACCGGGATCTCCCGGGCTTTGATCGTTCCTAATTCAGGGACAGAAACCTGGAAATCGGATAAGACCTCAAACAAAAAAGCTTCAAATTCCGCATCG
The DNA here is from genome assembly GCF_002777255.1 of Candidatus Formimonas warabiya. Classification (GTDB taxonomy): domain Bacteria; phylum Bacillota; class Dehalobacteriia; order Dehalobacteriales; family Dehalobacteriaceae; genus Formimonas; species Formimonas warabiya. The sequence goes on from NZ_CP017634.1 coordinate 2,150,458, forward strand.
GTTTTGTCTATTTCATCGATCAGCAATACCACCTTTTTAGGGGCCAGGATCGCTTTCAGCAAAGGCCGCTCCAGAAGAAACTCCTGAGAAAAAATGTCCTCAGTGACTCCTTGATCGTTTTTATGGGCCTGAATCAGCAGCAGCTGCTTTTGATAATTCCATTCATATAGGGCCTTATTTTCATCCAGTCCTTCATAACATTGCAGGCGAATCAGCTCTGTATCCAAAACTTTGCTCAGGACTTTGGCAATCTCGGTCTTCCCTACGCCCGGTGCCCCCGTAATCAAAAGGGGTTTTTGCAGCTTCAAAGCCAAATACACGGGAACAAGGATGTCCTCGTCACAAATATAATTTTGTTGTTTGAATTTCTCTCCGATCTCTTTTACCGTATACTCCATTTCAACACCCTTTCTGAAATTGGTCCTAAAGGAAACGCCGAGTAATCTCGGCGCTAATTGGCTTCTTTTTCACATTCCTGGCATCTTCCATAGAACTCCAGCCTGTGATACTCTACAATTCCGTCTACCGCATGCGCCGCAACATCATTTAGGTTCGCTACCACATCCATATTCACGTCCATCACCTTTCCACAGGTCCGGCACACGAAATGATAATGGGGGGAAATATTGCCGTCAAACCTGCTGAAGGTACTGCCATATTTCAGTTCCTGAATTTCATGTTCTTGAACAAGCAGTTGCAGATTCCGATAAATCGTGCCCAAGCTGATTTCCGGAAGCGTTTCCCGGGCTTGCTCATAAATCCAATCAGCCGTAGGATGACAGGTGGTATTACGCAGGATTTCCAGGATCGTTTTTCTTTGCTTTGTCATCCGTTTTGCCATCTTCACTCAACCACCTTTAAAACTGATCTTACTGAAAACATCTCCATCATGGGGCCAGTTTATCGTACCGCCTGCTTAATTCACATATTTTTTCATATGGTCCAAGTCAATCCAAAGATCCAGTGCTTCTCCGATAATGCGCTGAATATCCGTCATCACACGGGCTAAACGGTATTCTGCCGTGAGAAACTCATTAATCGTAGGATTTAAACTTAAAATTTCGTAAATCCGTTCCAGTTGTTCCGCATTTTTTTCGATGTCTTCTCCCGACATTTCCGCGATTTGAAGTTCCAATTGCTTTCTGCGGAACTCCTGCAGCATATTGGCATTCTCTTCGTCCCGCTGCAGCTTTTCTTTGGCCTCGGAATATTTTCGGTACTCTTCACTTTCTTGAAGTGTCCTGGCTAACTCATGAGCTCGATCGTAAACACTCACACAGCCACCCCCAAGTCAATTCTCCATTTTATCTTGATCTTTTCTGCACATTTTTAAAAATCCCTGCTTAATCAGTGACCAATATTGTATTATCTCCTGTCAAGGTTCTTCGCTAAATCTTTTTCAGAATCATTTTTCCCTGCTCAAAGGTAGCGATTTGACGAAATCCGACCTTTTTGGCCAGACTACGGGCCGCCTCCAACTCCCGCCCCACATCTTCCCAGCGATGGGCATCGGAACTGAGCGTGACAGGAATCTCCAGCTCAAAACATCTTTTCAGAATGTCCAAGGCAGGATAAATCTCTCCTACCGGCTTAAATAATCCGTTGGTGTTTATTTCCACCACCAACGACCTTTCTTTTATGATTTCCAAAAGATCGCCCATTAATGAGAGCACCCGTTTTTTGGGCCGAAAGCCAAAAACCTTCATTAAGTCCAGGTGGGCCATAATTTGATACAAACCTGATGAAGCGGCATGTTTGACCGTTTCAAAATACTCCCGGTACACGTCGTCAATATTTTTGCCATTGTACCGTTCCACGTGCTCGGGAAGGTCAAACATCCATCTGCTTTCTCCCAAATGGTGCACGCCGCCGACCACATAATCAAAAGGCTGATTTCTTAAAAATGAGGCAATCTCCTTTTCCCGGCCGATAATATGGTCTACTTCCAAACCGACCCGGATCGTCACCTTGGGGTATTTTTTTTGGAGCTTCTTAAATAGTTTAAAATCCGGGTCTTTGCACACCCAGTCGTGGTCGGTAAAACCGATCTCCCTAACCCCTTTTTTTATGGCCTGAATCACAAAAGGCTCCAAGTCAGCCATGGTATGTTCCCTTTCCCCGTGCCCCATGGCATGAACATGGTAATCCACTAACAACACTACCACTCTCCCGCTTATCCGTAGTCTCTCTGATGCCAGTACCATTATAGCATATTATGTCGATATTGAAGATATTTTAGGTCAGATATTCCGGTCAAATTCACATTCCGGTTAAATTCATCTTGCGCCTAGTGGGAAAACGAGGTATAATTTTCCCATACCCCCGCAGGGTATATTTTGAGCATAGGAGGCACCTCTGATGAATGTTTGTATCCATTCCGGCGTATGCGGTTTTATAACCACGGTACAGGCGGAAACCGACAGCGATTACCAAACGAAACTGCAGGTGGAAAGTCAGTGCCCCAATGTTAAGAAAATCATCGAAGCACTGGGCACCTTAAACGTGATGAACGAGTTGTTTAGAAAGGGTCAATCGGAGATTCTTTCCCTAAGCGCCCAGCATCTCCCTCACGTCACCTGTCCCGTGCCCATTGGCATGTTGAAGGCACTGGAAGCCAGTGCCGGGATGGCTTTGCCGAAAGATGTTTCCATCAGTTTCACCAAGTAAATTTTCTTGGCCAAAAAACAGACTGCCCTCCATGGAGGGCAGTCTGTTTTTGAGCCACCTCATCTGCTCTTTATCTTATCTTTGACGCGTGATCAATTTAAGTTCCCGTCTTTATTCCTTTTTCTCCCGCCACATCATTTTTCCCCGTTCAAAGAAACAGTCCACTTGCCCTTCCTCGTAAAGGTAGGTTAGGAAGGAACGGATGGTACTGGACACAAGAACATACTGGGTGGGATTAAGCGTGATATCATAAAGGGTGCACATGTGCTCCAATACCTCTTCCATGGTGACAGGGGCATGACATACGCCCCGGATCCGGGCCATAATCTCATATATCTTTCCTTTATTGACTTCTATTAACGCGTCTACCTGCTCCTGCTTCTCCCCGTGACTGGGAATAAAAAGATCCGCCTCCATGTTTCTCAGCCTTTCCAGGGTGTCCAGGTGGGCCCTGATGTCTAAAAGGTAAAACAGATGATACTTACTGATCACATATTCCGGAAAAAGACTGTCTGCGATAAAAAAAATGCCATCCGGCGTTTTTACGCCAATCATGTCAAAATAATGTCCCGGCAGGGGAATCGCGTGCAGGCCGGTACCCAGGATTTCAGCCGAGGAAGAAATCACAGAAGTCACCAGGGAAGGTTTTGCCACTAAAAATTTGTTGTGCAAGTCCCGGTTGGGAAAGCCGCCGTATAAAAAAGCCGCCTCCATCATGGGGTCGTTGATAAACGCGGCTTCCATCCGTGTGGCGGCAATCAGACAATCTGTTTTATCCTGCAAATAAGCGTTGCCGCCGATATGGTCCGCGTTGGAATGGGTGTTGACAATCAGTTTCAGGGACAAACCCTGCTCCCCAAGCAAGCGGAGAATCTGCCGGCCCGCTTCTTTGTCATTCCCGCTGTCTATTAAAATAGCCTGATCGTTGTCCACAAAGACCCCGATATTTGTGGGTGAAGGGATGTAATACGTATTCCCCTTAATATGTTCTAAAGTTAACCTGGCCATAAAAACCTCCTAAATTAGGGATATGCGCACCGGTTCGGTCCGGAACCATTCTAAATAGATCCGGTATTTAGACCCTGAAGGGTCTTTTCTACAAATTCCTTAGGCAGGGAGCTTCTTTTCACCATCTCATCAGACCTGCCGGCAAGACGCTCCTCTATGCCGTTAACGTTTCTCCTCTGCTTTCTTTTTCAGGATAAAATTCATGAACATACTTGTTTCCTTGAATGGGGAAAAACAATAGTCCCCATAAATATCCTTTACTCTAAATCCGGCATTTTCCGCCATCCTGATGAAATCATCTTTTGTTAGAAGAGAAAAACAGATCTCTAAAAAACGTTTATCACATAGTTTGTGATGCTGGTCATATATTTCATAAAACTGGACCCCGGTAACCTTCCTGGTTTTTGGATCAAACTGATTATAATAAGAAACAATCAGATTCTTATCGGGATCAATGGGGAAATTCCCTAAAATCCTTAGCTGTCCATCCGCAGTTTTGATGCGGTGATCCGGATTATATAAGGTACAAACAAAGGTGCCGTTATGCTCCAAATGCTGAAATATTTTGATCAGGGCGGTTTCCTGCCTTTGACTGTCAGAGATTTCGGAAAATGAGTTAAAGGGAATAAAAATAAAAGCATATTTTTCTTCCAGATTTAAAGCACAGACATCCTGACAGATTAACCCGGGGGAAATACCCAGCGCTTTAGCTTTATTTTTAAAGACATTTAGCATTTCGCTCGAATAATCCACACAGGTAAGGTCTACCTGCTCCTGCAATAAGGGTATGGATACTCTGCCCGTACCGCACATTAATTCAAGGCATTTTTCCGGAGTCCGTTTTGCCAGCTTTTTAAAAAATTCCACATCAAAGTCCACGGTCACATAAGTATCATACAAGTCTGCCACAAAGTTAAAATCAATACTCTTCATCCCAAACCTCCCGTTTTACCTCATACGGTATTTTTTTACCGCCGATTGGATTGTTTTCTTACGACCGGATGGGCTCGGCCCAAGGCGTGTCGGAGCACGGGTTATCACATGGGGCCGTGAAATATTAGGTAAAATATTAAATTTGAGAGATTGGCATAAACACAACTGATTCGTAATACCCATCCTATCGGGAGGTGAAAATATGACCAAAAAAGCCATTTTCTTGATCATTGTGGCGTCTATCCTACTTTTCTCTTCCGGCTGGCTCATGGGGCACAGTACCGCTTTGTGCAAATGCACCGGTCAATGCTGTCCGACCGCACAAAACATCCAGACAGAACCGGGTAATTAGAATCTTATTGTTTTGCACCAAAAGGTGCTTTTTTTCTCTAGTTCCTGCTTTTCGTCCATTCATCCTGTCCGGCATTACCGTCCCATAAGTGCCTGGCCAGATCCACTTTTCCATCTTTCGTAAAAGTGATTCCTTCCCGTTCCAGTAAAGCTCTTTGTATTTCTTTACGTCCGAAAACATAATCCGGTGCTAGTGTACCGGTCTTATTGACCACCCGATGACAGGGCAGGTGCATTTCCAGAGGCGCTGCGCGCATGGCCCAACATACTACTCTTCCATTCCTAGGCTGTCCTAGCAATAACGCTATTAGACCATAAGTGGCAACCTTACCTTCAGGAATCTTCCCAACTATTTCATATACGCGTGCAAAAAAATTCTTCACGTCATAATTCATCCTTCATTCATAAGTATAGGTTATCGGATCAAACACCCGCACAAATTCTCAAAAGGTAACCCATCATCAATGACAAACACGATCAAGGGGAAACAACCTAATTACCGGAAACCAGATTGAGGCCGATTACTCCAAATATGATCACGCCCAAAAAGAAAATCCGCCAAAATTCCCGGGGTTCGCCTAAAAAAACCATGCCAAGAACAGCCGTGCCCACGGCGCCTAACCCTGTCCAAACAGCATAAGCGGTGCCCGTAGGCAGGGTTTTCATCGCCATGGAAATGAACCAGATACTGATAAATGCCGCCAGGCAGGTTAAAATCGTTGGCACCAGCTTTGTATAGCCATCTGCCTTATCAGCAAAAAAGGCAAAAACCACTTCGCAAATTCCCCCGGCAATCAAGTAAAACCACGCCAAAATCCTCACTCCTTCATTTCTTTTGTGATTTTTTCCTCCCCATGGGGATCGCATCACCCCAGGGTTTTTGCTCCATAAAACCTTTTTCATTGGCAACCCTAGCCCTGGGTAAACTTCATTATTTCTTATTTCTGCATTTTCCAACAATATCCTTTCTTTTAAAAACATTCAATTCAGGGACGGTTCTTGAATTGAATGAGTTTCACTTTCCTCTTGCATTCAATTCAGGGACGGTTCTTGGCTTGAATAAGTTTAATTTTCCTCTTGTAACCTCTTCTTTGTAATCGTGCTCTAACCCCTGTATTTTATTCATTCAATCCAAGAAGAATGAAATCGCTAGCGCGATGGCTTTTATTACCATCTACCGAAAATAAAATTAAATAAAAGTGAAAAAGTATGCCCTTTTTGAGGAACATACTTTTTAAGAGTAAATTCAGGGACGGTTCTTGAATTGAATGGTTTCATTTTTCTGGCGCAGTCTCTTCTCTGTACTCTTGCTCTAACCCCTTTAAGTTAATTTATTCAATTCAAGAACCGTCCCTGAATTGAAAGAACTGAATTGAAAAATGATTTTTTAGCAGGCTAAATAGAATAAGCCGTTATAGATGAGGAGGAAATTAAGGCTGTCTGCTCTCGGTCCGTAGCCGATATTGCCCATTTCGGGATGAGGTGAGTAAAGCAGGAGCTTATGCCCATAATACTCTCCCTCCGCGAAAGCGCATTTATTGCGCAGCAGTTTATCAAAAAGCTCTGGGGTAAGACCGTTATACCAGCTTTTGACCGCCTCGGCCGCCATCGTATTATCGAGCATATCCCAGTGGGGCTTCAAAGGATCTTTGCCGCTGGCCAGCAGGCTTTCAAAATGGGCCAAAGGCTTCACATTATTGCCGGTAATGGTAATGGCGGGGCCTTCCCAGTACACCAAATTTATGGTGCTGGAGCTGCCCAAAGCCACGGCTGCGAAAATAGGGTGTTGATCGTTATCGATCCGGCAACGCACAAAACCGCTCCCGCTGCGCCAATAGTCCAAATCCTCGTTTTCCGTAGCATCTACGATGTTCAACCAGTAGGGATTCTTTTGATGATAGGAAGTCAAAGGCAAATAGGCACCGCCGCAAATGCCTAGATAATGACCGTGATCGGCAACAAAAGAACGGATCCGGTCATAGCCTTTATCACCCAACCCGGCATAATAACATTCGCCTGCGTCGGGGCTGCCGGGCACCATCAAGACATCAAAATGGGCCAACTTGCCTTCCCGGATCTCCTTATCGCTAATATAGCTGTGGGTAAAGCCGCCCATGTCCAATACTTCCAGCAAAGGGTCCGAGAATTCCCTGCCCGCGCCCCGGCCGTCATAAACAGCGATATTGATCGGCTTAACCATAAGGGAAGTCTGCGGCATGGCATCAAGCATTTCATAAATGATGCCGTTATCTTCCAGGATCGTTTGGGCTTCGGTGGTGTCATCCAGGGAAAAACCGCATTGATAATAATGACCTTCCGGCCAAAGCTGGGTGCCCGGCAAACGCAGGCCATTAACGTGCCAGGCCAAGGATATCCCTTTGCTGAGCAATTTGTTCAAGGCGCTAAAAGTACCGCTGATACTCTTCTGAAAAGAAAACAGACCGATTCTGTCGGTTGGGATAAATATTTTTGCCACTCTTAGTTTGCCCCTTTCTTCTTAAGCTTGGTAATAAAGCTTTCATAAACAGCTATGGTCTCTTGATCGGCACCGCCGGAGAGCTTGGTGCCTAACAGAAGGGCCAGGCAGCTGGCGATAAAACCGGGGATGAGCTCATAAAGATAATTGGACATGCCGCTATAATACCAGATGATCACCGTGACTAGACCAACAATAATGCTGGCAATAGCACCGGTTTTATTGACATGTTTGCTGTAGAGACTGAAGATGACCAGGGGGCCAAAAGAGGAGCCCAGACCGGCCGCCGCCAATAAAGCAACAGTAAAGACCAAATCCGATTTGAGGGACATGAGAAAAGCCAGCAATGCAATGACGACGACGGCGAACCTTTCCAGATTGACAACTTTTTTCTCATCGATATCTCTGGCATACTTTTTAATGATATTGGCGCCAAAAGCAGCTGCAGCTACAATCACATAGGCACTAACCGAAGATAAAATAGCCGCCATGACCGCAGAAGCGAACAATCCCAGAAGATAGGGCGGGAAATAAGTGCTGCCCATAGCAAAGAAGACCTGCTCGGGATCGGCGATATTGGGGAAGAGATAAGCGCCCAGCATACCGATGATCACCGCACCGAAAGTGGAGATGCTGACCCAGGTGGTGGCAATGAAAGTTGAGTCTTTGATCTCACTAGGATCCTTGATCGCCATGAAGCAAGTTGATACATGAACCATGCCGAAATAGCATAAGCCTACGCCCAGACCGCCGAGGATAATCGACAAAGCAGGGAAAAACCGGGTTTCGCCGTTGAGGAATTGGAAGAATCCCGGCGCTTGCTGATAAAGACTTTCGATGGCCGGACCATAACCGCCCATTTGAACGAGCACAGCGACAGGTACAAAGAGCAAGGCGAAGAACATCAGGGTACCCTGGAAAAGATTGCTCCAGCTGACCGCCATATAGCCGCCCAGGAAAGTATAAAGGACTACAATGATCAAACCGACGACGATCCCTACGCTATAATCGAGGCCAAAAGTGGCGTTGAGCAATTTGCCGCTGCCGATGATTTCCGCGGATGAATTAATGATCATAAAAACAATAATCGCAATACCGGCGCACAAGGCAACTGAACCGGTCTTATCGTTGACCCGTTTTTCGAAGTATTCGGTGATCGAAAAAGCATTATAGACTTCCGTAGCTACACGCAGACGGTTGGCAATGAAGATCCAGTTGAACATAGTACCGAAAATAAGACCGATAATGATCCAAATGGAAGCAAAACCTGCCGCATAAGCAGAGCCGGGGAGACCCATTAATAACCATCCGCTCATATCGGAAGACTCAGCGGAAATAGCGGTGACCCATTTATTGTTGGAACGTCCGGCCAGCGTATAATCCGAATAGGATTTAGCCCTTAAATAAGTAATAACACCGATAGCAACCAAAACCAACAGATATAATACAAATATCACTGCACTGGCTACCATTTTAATCACCTCCTAAAAATTTGCTTTTTTGTAGAACAAGTAAGAAATTAGGATACTGCTCCAAAGAGGAGTAAAGAAAATAAACCAGGCGCCTCCTGAAACCATCCTCTTCGCCTCCCTTCCTGGTGATTATGTAAATGCTTATGGCACATACACCGAAAGTTGTCTCAAAATAGCAAATTGTTTATTTTTTCTCTCAAAGAACTTTTAGAAAGAAAGAAAAAGATGATTGTGGTTTTTTTATCCAGTTTATATAATGAAATTGTCCTTTGATCTATCTACTTAATCTGTCATTATTACTATCATACCAAGTAAAGTAAGGTATACCTCAATAGGTTTTTAAGCATAAAATTATTGCTTTACGTAACTCTGTTTATTTTTCAAGGAAAAATATGCCTCAGAACATAAACTTCTCTAGTTAGGTATAGAAATTGGTCAAAAGGAGGATCGGCATGAAAATTAGTGAATTCAGCCAGCATTTCCATCTTGCTCCGGAAACGATTCGGTACTATATCAACAAGGGCCTTCTGGTGCCTGTCACAAAAAACGACCGCTATAATTTTCGTGAACAAGATATCGAAGATATGGAATTATTACTGAGACTTAAATCCTTTCGCTTTTCCATTACTGATATCCATAAAATACTTTCCTTAAAAAGGCTAAGCAATTTAGATAGCTCCGAAGAATTGAACGACTATATTAATATCCTGAAGGCACAAAAAAAAGTGCTTTTAGGTGAAAAAGCACAGCTGCAGAAATTGATCAACGACCTGCAACAAGAAATATCTACCAGTTCCGGCAAGCATACCGGGGCCATCAAGCGGAAGAGCGGCGTGCCTTTGACCTTTTTGCCTTATCTCTCGTGCCCCCATTGCCAGGGCCAGTTGAGCATCAGCAATTGCAATATCGAAAGAGACCAGATCATCTCCGGGGGCCTAAACTGCGCCTGCGGCTTTAAAGCAACGATTCAAAACGGGATCATCATCGGACAGCCGGGCAAGATCAGCGTCTATGACGGCCCCGATGTGGAGCGCAATAGCTACCGGATGATGAGCCCGTCCCTGATCACCCTGATGCAAAAGGCTTATCACTGGATGCTGGAACGTTTAAACAAATGCAACACCAAGGGAAAACTTGTCCTGGAGAATTTTGTTAATAATTACTGCTTCTGCTATTCCAATTTTGAATCTATGGACAAAGATGCCTATTATATCATCACTGATAAATATCCCGAAATTGTTGCAGTCTATAAAAGCCTGATCGATAAGCTGAATTTGGATCTTCAGGTTCTTTATATCGCAGCGGGCAGCCATTTATTGCCCTTGAAAAATAATTGCATCGACATCTATATTGATCTTGACGCCTCCAATGAGTATGCCATCTTTCATAACGGTTATGCGGTCGATGCCCTGACCCGTTATTTTCATCAAGACACCTATGCCATCGGCGCATTCTTTTTCTTTAAACCCGGGGGACCTTCAGCCCAGGAATTGCTTCGCCAATATCCCGAAACATGGGAAAAAAGTTTCGACATCGTCCACTTTCGCAAATATTTGCAGGAAATGTGGCAGGATACTCTTGATTACTACAATATCGGCTATGTAACCGATTCAGGTGAAGGGGAATCCTTTTCGTATCATATCCCCGGCGAAAAGCTGGGCTTAAACACTTATTTTATGCATGGCTTCAAGAACTCAAACAAAAAAACGCTATGATTTTTACACATTCAATTCAGGGACGGTTCTTGAATTGAATTTTAAGAAAAATATTCGCAGAAAAAATGGAATTTATTCAATTCAAGAACCGTCCCTGAATTGAATGATCTTTCTCATGGGAATGAATCGAATGCCGTCTCTTACTTGTTCGGCGTCTAACGGTTCAAATCCCATTTTTCCATATATATTCAGGGCATAAGGTGAAGAATTTACTTCCATCTCTGCGGCCTGCGCTTTTTCGACAGCCAAAGACACCAATTTCTTTGCGATACCTTTTCGCTGGTAACGATCATCAACAAACAATAAAGCAATGTGATTCCCATTTCTAACTTCAATCATGCCTATAATTTTCTGCTCAAAAATTGCGATCAAGCAAAATGACGTTCCTTCTGCCCATCTGCTCATCATGGCGTTGGGGTGACAATACATCCGGAAAGTCAATTGGCCTTCCGGTGCATACCCACATCCAACATACTTATCAAACACGCCCAGAACCAGCTCAATTATAGCCGGCACGTCTTGAGGCTGCGCCTCTCTAAATTGAATATCTTTCTCCAATCTCGCCACACTCCCGAATTTTTCCTTATTTATCCCCTTAGTTCTTTATTTTTTGAGAATTCCCTTCCCTTTTATGGCATGTTCTTGAAGATTATTCCAGCCGGGTTTAGCTGTAGCGAGGATAAGCAACCCCCGGCGGCTCACACTACCGGGGGCGATCATAATCATTTTTTGAAAAAACGTCTGTCCCTATCCCAACACTTAAAGATGCTGTACCGCTTTATCTATGCGCTCCAAAGCCATCTCAATCTGATCGATGGAGGTGGCATACGAGAGTCGCAAATAACCTTCTCCGTAGCTACCGAAGGAGGCGCCGGATAATGTGGCCACACCTGCCCGGTACAAAAGGAAATCCGCAAATGCCTTGCTCCCCATCCCTGTTCCCTTGATATTGGGGAAAGCGTAAAAAGCACCGTCCGCCTTTCTGCACCTAATTCCTTTGATGCTGTTTAATCCGTCGACGATGATTTCACGTCTTTTTCTAAATTCCTCCACCATTTTGGCCACAGCATCTTGGGTTCCCGTCAAGGCTTCGATCCCGGCAATTTGGGTAAATGGGGCCACACAAGAATTTGAATTAATCATCAGGTCCGTGATCTTCTTGGCCAATTCCTGCCGCATGATTCCATAGCCCAGCCGCCATCCGGTCATGGCATATGTTTTGGAAACCCCATCCAATACAATGGTCCAGTCCTTCATACCGGGGAGAGATGCGATGGATTTTACCGATCCGCGATAGACGATTCTCTGATAGATTTCATCAGACAGGATATAAATCCCCTTTCCTCGAATGGCGTCGGCAATTCCATGGATGTCCTCAGGGGTGAGCATTCCTCCTGTAGGGTTTGCCGGAGAATTGATAATCACCAGCTTTGTTTTTTCCGTAACTTTCTGTTTTAACTCCGCCACATCAAGCCGAAAGTCGTTTTCTTCCCTGAGAGGAATGGACACCGGAGTGGCTCCCACAAATTTAATGAGGGACTCGTATATCGGGAAACCCGGGTTGGGATAAATGACTTCATCCCCTTCATTTACAAGGGCCAGCACAGTATAAAACATGACCGGCTTACCTCCGGGGACAACTACCACTTCCTCCGTAGTGCAGTCAATTCCTTTATACTTTTGCGCATATGCCACCACTGCTTCCCGGAAGGGGAGATAGCCCTGGGCCGTGGCATAGTGGGTAAATCCCCTGTCCAGGGCCTTTTTCGCTGCTTCCACAATATTCCGGGGCGTAGCAAAATCCGGTTCTCCTATTTCAAAATGAATGATACTTTTTCCTTCTGCTTCCAGTGCTTTCGCTCTGGACAGCACCTCAAAAGCAGACTCGCTACCCAATCGGCCTAATCTTTCGGCAAATCGATGATCCGCCATTTGATACACCACCTTTTACACAGCTAGTATTCCAGTCATTTACCAATAACCGTCCCCCTCTAATCCCCATTTAGGGACCTGCTCTTGTGTACCCACATCCCTTAAACTAAAAAAACTATTTGAACTCATTGAACAAAGCCTCAAAGGCTTCTTTACTGTCTAAGGCATGATAGGCATGTTTATCTTCGGGAAACCTTTCATTCTTAACATCATCAACGTATGCTTTGAAAGCGTTTATGATTACTTCTCCTACGTTGGCATATTTTTTTACGAATTTTGGGGTAAAGGCCTGGAACAACCCCAGCATATCCCCGCAGATGATCAGCTGTCCGTCACAGGGAAGCCCTGCCCCGATGGAATAGACCGGAATCGTTAATTTCTCCGCGATAAAACCGGTCAATTCCGGGGGAATCGCTTCCAGAAGCAAGGCCCTTGCTCCCGCTTCCTGGATGGCAATGGCATCTTTGATTAAATCCCTGGCGCTGTTCACATCTCTGCCCTGTGCCTTAAAACCGCCCATCTGTCCGGAACTCTGGGGGGTTAATCCGATATGCCCAAATACTACAATCCCGGCCGCACAGATGGCCTTAATCTTGCTGATGACTCTTCTTCCCCCTTCCAGCTTGATGGCATCCGCATCTGCCTCCTTCAGAAACCGGCAGGCATTTCTTACGGCTTCTTCGTCCGACACCTGGTATGAGCCAAAAGGCATATCCCCCACGACAAACGTATTGGGAGCCCCTCTCCTGACTGCCTGACAGTGAAGAATACAATCATCCATAGTAACGGGGACTGTCCCCTGGTATCCCAGCACCACCATGCCCAGAGAATCTCCCACCAGGATCATATCCACGCCGGCCTGCTCTGCAAAAGAACCCATGGGAAAATCATATGCCGTGACCCAGGTTGCCTTTTCCTTTTTCTTCTTCATTTCCAACAAATCAAAGATTGTTTTTTTCTTGGCCATCACAATTCCTCCTTTAATTTCTGTCTCTCCTTAATGACAATAAAACCGACTACAGGAATAAATAGGCTATTTGCTGATGCCTATCCCGGCTGCTTTCTGTTCTCCTTTTCTTAAGAAATGATACAGGATCACTAATAGCAGCACCCAGACCGGGGCCACATAAAGAGCTACCCGGGTCACCGCTAAAAAGGCCATGGCAATAATCAGAAAGGCCAGGAAAGCCAGGCCCAGGTAAGAAGAAACGGGCCAAAAGGGCATCTTGAAAGCAGTCTCTTCACCGGCAGCCAGTTTCTCTTTTCTGAATTTTATCTGGGCGAGCAGGATTGTTCCCCAGGCCGTGATAATCGCCACCACGGTTACGGAAGAAATGATGTCGAAAACTTTTGCCGGTACAATATAATTCAGGACAACGGCAATTAATGCGACCACAGCGCTGAACCAGATGCCGACATAAGGTACCCCCGCTTTGTTGACTTTACCGAAGGCTTTCGGCGCGTTATTGTTTAAGGATAAGTTGTACAGCAACCGGGTAATCGCATATAAAGCGCTGTTCATCCCTGAAAGGGCAGCTGTCAGCACGACAAAGTTGATGATGGATGCCGCCGCCGGAATGCCCACCTTATCAAAAACCAGCACAAAGGGGCTCCCCTGGGTGCCGATTTGATTCCAGGGATAAAGGGTGACCATCACGGCCAGGGCACCGACATAGAAAATCATAATGCGCCAGAACACCTTGTTGACGGCCTTGGGAATCGATTTTTGGGGGTCATCTGCCTCCCCTGCCGTCACACCGATTAGTTCCACGCCCCCAAAGGCGAAAGCCACCAGGATAAATACCATCAGAAAGCCTTTTAGCCCACCGGCGAAAAAGCCCCCATTCACCCAGAGATTAGATAAACCGACCGGGTTCCCCCCGTTGCCAAAACCGACGAAGATCATCAAAATACCAAAAATAATCATACAGATAATGGCCACCACTTTGATCAGGGCAAACCAAAACTCGAACTCGCCGTAAGCCTTTACATTGATTAGATTTACCGTAACCAGCAAGGCCAGGATGACTAAAGCGGTAATCCATTTGGGAAAATCGGGAAACCAAAACTGAAGATAAATCCCTACGACGGAAAGCTCCGCCATCACGGTAGTGATCCCTTGGAACCAATAGGTCCAGCCGGAAAAAAAGCCGGCAAAACGGCCCAGATAGAGGGTGGCATAAGCACTGAAGGATCCCGAAACCGGGGTTGCCACGGAAAGTTCCCCCAAGGCGCGCATAATCAAAAAGATAAAGAAACCGCCAATTAAATAGGCCAGGGTAATGGAGGGACCGGTCATACTGATGGCCCCGGCTGAACCGTAGAATAGGCCGACACCGATGGCCCCGCCGATGGCAATCATCTGAATATGCCGGTTTTTTAAATTTCTCCTTAACTCTTCTTCTTTGATACTGTGATCCATCTTTCTTCCCCCTTTTTTATTTATTCACATCATTGGGTCCACGGAGAGATTCCTCTATCCCCCTTTCTTTTCTTTTTATTGATCCGGAGCAAGTTTTTACAGTTTTGCCCCGGTAAAAAATCAGATCAATTTTGCGGCAAACCAACAGACCGTCTCATCTAAAAGCTCTTGTTCATGGAGGTAAGTATCAAAGCGGTGCCCGGCTCCTTGAATATAATGGACCCGGCTCTCTGGATGCCGGAATGCTTGCTGGTAACGCATGGCGTCCACCGGGAATATCACTTGATCCTGTGTTCCCTGGATTAAAAGAGTCTCTTGGGGATATTTTTTGATCTCTGCTACCGGGTCCACATCTCTAAGTCCTTGAAAAAAATGGGGCCCCACCCGGTCGCCGTCCGGCGAGTCCACCCAGGCGCCGGCCAGTCCCCTGCGTAAATTTTCCTCGCCCACATAATTGGCTACATTCCGGTAAAGATTTGACGCAGGAGCCCATAATGCCAGCGTGTCGATGCCGCCATCAAGAGGTGCAGCACAGGCTGCAACTGCTCCCCCTAGACTATAGCCTAACAGCCCTATTTTGGTGTCTTTCCCGGTTTGGGGCCTCTTTCTTAACCAATCCAAGGCCTGGAGGGCTTGTTCAATATACCCGGCAATGGTTGCATCCTCAAGATCTCCCTCGCTGTCCCCGCACCCCAGAAAGTCAAAGCGCAGGGCTCCGAAACCTTGTGCCGCTAATCGCCGGCCCAGCTTCACAAACATTCTGTGTTTTTCCACTTTATCATCGGCAAAACCGTGCAGCATCACTATCCAGGCAGGAATGTCCTGGATCCCGGGGATATGCAAGATACCGGCCATGTTCTGGTGCTGACAGGGAATAGAAACTTGCTCTTCCCTGGTTTCCTTTTTTCCCAAAACCATCTCAGCTTCTTCCTCCTTCTCCCTGATCCAAATCCTACTATTTTCATTTAAATTGTAATCATACTTTTCAAATCCCATCAAAAAAGATCAAAAATATTTCAAATGAAAGGCAAAAATAAAAGAAAATCAACAAAAAAAAACCTGAGATAGTTTAATGCTATCCCAGGGGGTTTTTGGCAGGGAAGATGCCCATTTAAATTTGGAGTAACAGCCCCTCCATAAATTTATCAATATTGGCCTTGCCGCCCGATTTTCCCTGGCCTTTCAGATAGGCCATTTCCGCTTTGACACTCCCAAAGTCAAAAAGGACACCGGCGTAACTCTGGAACTGTTCATTGTAGTAGTCCTCCAGGCCCAGATAGGCCATATTGGTCAATCCTTTTTTGATCGCCCGACGGATCCGCTGCTTAACAATAATGGGGTTTTCCCCCAAGGCCGAGCAGATTGTGTTCAGGTCACACTCTTCATAGGGCTTTCTCTTCTCGTTCAGATACATGACGATGCGGATAATGTCATTGGTACCCTTTTCCCCCAGCATACCCAAAACACCCAGCAGCCGCTTTACGTCCTTCAGTTTATCCTTTCTCCCGGCAGTCGGAATCAGCTTGCTGTTGATCACCCGCTGGATCTTCCCCAGCATTTTTTGCAGCTCCATCTTTTCCGCAACCAGCTGGGCTACTTTTTCTACTTCCACCTTGTTAATCGGTTTGCTGATAAAAAATTCGATACCGGCTTCATAGGCACTTGTCACCAACTCTTCATGGGAAACCTGAGATACCATAATCAAACAAATATCCGGTTTTGCCTGCTTGATCTCCCTGATCAGGCTAACTCCGTCCAGCTTGGGCATCAAGAAGTCCACCAGAACAATATTCACGTCGCTGACCAGTATTTTTTTCAGGGCTGTCTCGCCATCATAAGCAAACCCCACCACTTCTCCCAGATTGCTTTTCTCGATAATTTTGGTGAGAACCCGTACCATCCCCTCATCATCATCAACGATATAATACTTCATGGCCCGTACCCTCCAGTACCTGTGCAGGTAAAGTAATGCTAAAGGTTGTTCCCTTGTTCTTCTCCGTTTCTACGTGGATCGTACCACCGAACCTGTTTTCAACCAAATCCTTCACCAGTGTCAGGCCCAGTCCCCGGCTGATCTCACCCGTATTGTCATCAAACCTGCTGCTGAACCCCGGCAGATAAATGAACGGCATATCTTCCGGGCTGATCCCTTCGCCATTGTCCAGAACGGCAAAGATCAGGCGATCTTCTTTTCTGCTGATATGAACGGAAACTGTGCCCCCTTTTTCCTTTCCGATTGCCTCAATACTGTTATTGATCAGGTTTTTCAAAATAGACGTGAGATAAAAATGCTGTTTTACCGTGGCATCAGACTCCATGTGGAAACTAATCTTGATATCATAGCCCTCTTTGCGGATAAATTCCCGGGCATCGGCTTCCAGAATTTCCGCGATCTCACTGATGCGCATGCTTTCTATGTCCAGCTCATCCTGGGAGAACTCTTTCAGGCCTTTAATCACTCTGAGATAATCCTTTTTGATTTCATGGACATCTTTGGCAATATCCAGCGCCATATTCTTCACCTCATCCGATTGATTACTCTCGGACAGTTGTTTATACACCTGAAAAGACTTTTTCATCACATCTTCTACCTCGGCAATATTCTTGTTCATGAAGTAGATTTCACTTTTGAAGCTGGAAGTTTTGAGAAACAGTTGCCTGTACCTGGCTTCACGTTCCTCCCGGGCCAAAGTTGTTTTATAATAGCGGAAGATGATAATAATGGTCAAAACAATACAGGCTCGGATCGCGGCAATTAAAAGCAGTCCCTTAATGATGGAAATGCTGATCCCTTTGCCCCGGGCATAAATAAAAATTTCTACAATGTTGGAAAAAACATCGCAGCAGAAAATGGTGATACCGAACCAATAGAGTTCTTTTTTCTTACGCCGGTAATACATCAGGTAATAGACCATGGCATAAGAAAAGCCAAAGATCACATCCGGCGCCGCCACGGCCACAACTTCATGAAAATCCTTTTGACTGTTGTATTCCAGAAAGCCTCTCAAGGAGGGCGTGATAATTCCCGCAATAGAAACAGGTAAAAGGGGATTAAAATCAGCAATGTATTTATACAACAAGAGCGGAATGGTAATGACCGAAAGGGCGATGGTAAATCCCCTAAAATAGAGATCAATATAAAACCGGTTTGTGATGGCAATACATAATAAAAATATGGCCAGTCTTTTATATTTATCCATCCTATCCGTCTTATCCATTTGCCTCTTCCTTCTTCTCTTTGATAGATAGCAGCCTATACTTACAGATAGCGTTTAACGGTATTCATGTAGTTTTTATACTCTTCGCCAAATTCTTTTATACACCATCTTTCTTCAGATAAAATCAGATAATGAACTGAAATTTGAAAGATCATCAGGATAAATAATAAGAGCCATGAACTAGTTAACATACTACCACCCAAAAAATATAAAAAGAAAGCCAGGTACATAGGATTACGAGAAATTTTATATAACCCGCCGGCATTTAAGCCATTTTGATCTGGTTTGGCAAAATGTATCATTGCAATCATGTATAAAATTATACCTATTATGCATGTTCCTAATCCGATAAAATTTAAGACGTGATTAAGCTTTATTTTTAGAAAAATTAAAATAATCATCAGAGATAATGTTGTTATTTGGTAAATCCAAAAGGCTATCTTCTCTTTACCTTCTGTTGGTGGAAAAAATGCCGCGCGTTTGGCGGCTTCTTTACTTAGAATACCTAATAGACAATAACGGATCAATATTATCGGTAATACTAATATAAAACCATTCAGATTAAGTCCCTCCCCCGCCAATCCAATTCAGGCATTCAATTCAGGGACGGTTCTTGAATTGAATTGCATTATTCTCTTTTTGATTTTCTCTCCTAATGCTAATCCTCTGATCCTATTATTCAATTCAAGAACCGTCCCTGAATTGAATGCCTCCATCGAGACTAAAAACTGATATCATATTCCATTCTCTTCGCAGTTGTCCGCGCAACCTCTTTTCCCAAGAGTTTTACAATCAGATAAAAGGACATATTCATTCCGGCTGAAATCCCGCCGGATGTAATGATTGAACCTGCGTCAACATACTTAACGCCTCGTTTCACAGTAACCTTGGGAAATTCCTTTTCCAGCCTATCCATATCCATCCAATGAGTTGTGGCACTTTTACCATCTAACAAACCCGCTTTAGCCAGCAAAAAAGCACCCGTGCAAACAGATGTCATTAATGAAACCTTACTCATTTGGTCTTTTATCCAACCAATAACAACATCATTATAAATTTCAATCTCTTCCGCACCGTATCCGCCAGGGATAATCAGGATGTCGAAGCTAATATCATCCGTAAAACTGTAATCCGGTACAACTTGGAGCCCATTACGCGCTCGGACTGTTTCTTTTGTCTGAGCAACTGTTTTAACGTCAAATGGCTTTAGGTTTGTTCCAGGATAAGTGGATATGGACAATACCTCAAATGGTCCTGCAAAGTCCAATACCTCAACCTCATTAAAAAGTAATATACCAATCTTCCACTGTCGCATCGCTTTCCTCCTCTATTAAATAGAATAAGTAAGGGGGTTAGGCATTCAAAGATCTGTATTCATAGCCGATTATACCTTTTTTGTTCTTCCAGTCGTTATGGTAATATTCAATTCAAGAACCGTCCCCGAATTGAATATTTTCTTTTTGCCATCTCGGGTTTCAGCACGGACACGGCTGGATTGCTTTATGGAACCTGGATTCGCTTAACATTTCGTGGCCGATATACGCGCCGTTCAGAAAAACGCTATGAAGAGAAAAAGCGACGGGCAGATTTTGGGCATCTTCTTTCGTCGCCACCTTGATTGCCTTAAATGCCAATCCATTCTCCTTGGAGAGCCTTTCCGTTTCTTTTAGATAATACTCCGTGAAAGGACACCCGTTTGAATAGTAAATAACGAGTCCTTGTGAAGAAGCAGGCTTTAACGATTTCGTACAGATATTAAAAACCGGATTATCTTCTTTCAGGTTATTCTTCAAGACCATCAATTCAAAGTAGGGATCTGCGATATCACAAACGACAAAACCGGCCTTTTTGAAAAAGGCCTTATCATTCAAAAACGGTTTTTTCTTGCTGCCGACTATGACGGCAATGCCTTTCTTATTTTTGGCGTCATACATACATTCTTCCAATAATCGTTTGCCGATGCCTTTCCCGGCAAACTGTCCGGATACCCAGAAGCACTCAATAAACATGTAGCCATCTGCTTTTATAGGGGCCCAGGCATTTTCGGCGGGTCCATATTGGATAAAAGCTTTTCCTCTAACAGCAGCTTTTTTAAAAACAAAGCCCTCCCGGAACCGGTCTTTCATCCATTTTTTCTTTTCCGATAGGCCATATTCATGTTTTTTGTCCCCTATCGCACAGCAAATGTGCTCCGAGTCAATATTATTTTCATTGATGGTAACTATTTGGGGCAGCGACATGGTATTCCTCCTTCTTACAGGTTTCCGGCTGCAAAGGGGATAAGCCCTCTTGCAGATATAAATACTGGATAATCAGCGTTTATCATCTATTCCCTTCCATAATTATCGATAAATTTACCTATCAAAGGATACCGGTAATCATTCCCTTTATAGGACATAAAAGCAGCATAGATGGCCATCAGAGCTATCGCTCCATATATCACTGACAAGCCAAGGGCTAGCAAGCTGGATGTCCTGCCGAAACTGATACTGAATAATCCAAAGAATCTTACCGTTTTGAATATGAATAGAAATGCACATACAATTAGTTGGAGTCCGACTGCTTGTTTCACTCCTTTTTTGACAAAACAGGAATTGTCCTTTTCTAAAAAGTAGATCACAAAGGCGATAAATAAACCGGGAAAATTAATTAAAATACATAAATGGGCAATGCTAACCAGTGCCCTCTCCTTCGTTTCCAAAGCAATCATCCCCTTAGCTCATTCTCCTGACATCGTCCGAAAGCTGACGATCTATAAAATCGATCACTAATGAAAAAAATAAGCCGATTCCACGACTCATATCTCTTAGATATGAAAGTCTAATTATGACGCAATTTGGGGCTTCAGTCTTATTGCCATCAGTCTCTTTATATCATCGAGAACAGACTTATCTCTCACCTCTATCATCAGCCAACGTCCGCCACAGGAAAAGGATGTTTTTCGGTATAAATTTTGCACGTATGGGGTAAATGTTTCTAAAGCCATTTCTACCTCTTCTTCCTCCTTTGCACCTATCACTACTAATGCAATCACATATCCTTCTAGAGGATACAGCGTACACAATGATTTACTACTCTTTCGATATTTCAAATTCCATCCTGGCTGTGCAGAACATTTACTATATGCCATTTGGGGTTGGATCTGATATGCTCTGTTAATATATGCATGTAGTTCAGACAAAAGCGGTTCTCCTTCACCAATAAACTGTTTAATCTCTTCAAAAGACGGCATCTGATTGATAGTGAATAGCTCGCTCCATTTCATATCCAATCTAATCTCCTTTTCATATCCAAAACCTAAAATTTCCCGCAAGTGCAAAACGAATAAACATAACGGATATCAGTAAGCTTTTTTCCCATGATTTCAAAAACATATTCATCTTGATTATATTGCCATCCACTCTTTTCGTAAAAACGTCTGGCTCGTTGATTATCTTGAAGTACCCATAAGTAAAGGGATTGATAACCGGATTTTTTCAAATCTGATAAAGCACTTTTCAACAGCCTATTCCCATACCCTTTACCGAAATACGCAGGCAACAGATAAAGAGAGACAATTTCACCCCAGCTTGGCAGACTTTTATCTCTGGATCTTCCATAAGCAACACACCCAACCGGGCTACCATGATCCGTAATGATTTGTACGGCCAAAACATTATCTTTTATCCAAACTGAAAAAGCGGATACCCAAAAATCTTCTTTAAGCTCATCTAAGTAGGCTTGTGGAACAATTCCCCCATAGGCTGATTTCCAGCTTAAAGCATGAATACGGCTGATATCTTTAACATCGTCAAGCGTTCCTTTTCTAATTTCCATCTTAATTCTCCCTAATATTTTGTACTTTCTATAACAGATAGGAAGGAAAATCCCCTCTTTTCTGAAGGATGCTGCGTCTAAAACAATTTTATCAGTATATGAAAGGTATGTATCTCTTTGTTCTGCTTTTATATTCCATATATTGTTGTCCATGCACTTTCGTTAAAAAATCTTCTTCACAACGGACTTGGATCTCAAGGATGATGACAAACATCAAATTCAGTAAAAAAATAGTCCATGTTGGCCAAATTACCCATACGCCGATATTTAATATAAAAAGTCCCAGGTACGTTGGATTTCTGATGAACTTATATAACCCTGAGGTAATCAAATTTGTTTTCACTTTTTCATCGATACCTACCCGCCATGACTTACCCATCTTGATTTGGGCGTAAGCACACAATGATAGTCCCCATATTCCGATCAGAAAACCACCTATGTCAAAGGATAAGTTATTCAATGGTTCAAAGCGGCTAAACATTGAGGCAAACTGGTATCCTGTAGCATGAACAATAAAGATAATACACGCATAGGCCGTTAATATTCTCAATAACTGATTCATGAATTTTTGAACATTCGATTCCGACGATTTCATTACTTCCGGATCTATTCCTGTGCTTCTGATTTGATTATTCCTTTTCATTTTCCATAATACAAAATATACCACAAATAATATCACTACAAAAATTGTCTCAATTAACTTCAATTCTTTAACCCCCGAAATAGAATATTTAAAAGACTGATCAAAAAAAGGCAAACTCTACAGTTCTTAGCAATGTTTTACCCTTGCATTTATCGATGGGGAACCCGTTTCCATATGGTCCTCTTACCCCTACTGTCTGTAAAGGGCCTGATCATGAAGGACACCGGCAGGATTCCGTGTTTTGTGAATACGAAAACTACGTAACAACTTTATAATAATTATGTATCAAAAATACTGCTCATTCGATAAATGGAGTTTTGCATACCAAACAAATAGATTTATGTACACAAACAATATTTCCGCATTCTCTGCAAGTCCATTTAATTTCCTCATTGTGTAAAAATTCGTCCATACCATATTGCTCAATATGCTTAAGATTTTCAAGCATACTCATGTGATATTTGGTCCGATACCGTTTATCCAATTGTTTTAGCCTTTGGCAAGGAAATTTGTCACATTCGAAGCAAAACCCTGATTTGTTGCTTTGAAATACCGGACAGTTTTTAATGATGCAACTGGAGCTGCCTTTTGTTTTATACCTTATATCACGCTCATTCCGGCACCCTTTGCAATGATTTTTCTCTCTTTGATTGGCAGTACAAAGTCTGCAGTTCATACCGCATGGAGCAATAAACTCTTCTCTGATTTCGCTCATCTCACACCTCATAAATAACTATGATACCCTTTTCCCTCTCCGTAGCCATCCTTTTAAAATCATATCCCCGTTGTTTTCAGGACAAATTCCTTGGGCATTAATGTTTTCCTGCAAATATCTTCTATCGTCATTCCTGATTGGTAATATCGAACGACTACTGACTCCATTGACTCCCCGACTTCAATGATGTGATAATCCGGGTCATAAAATCGCATTACCCTTTGCCCCCATGGTTGTTCTCTTATCTCATGTATAAATTCTACTTCCAGTTCCATTAATTCTTCATAAACTCTGGAAATTTCTTCCGTTTCAAAATATAATTCAAAGTTATTAGATTTCGTGAGCATATTATGTTGTCCTATCCCGAGCAACTTTCCAAAATGTTCCTCTAAATGAATAGAAAAGCCTCCGTCAAACTCCACGTTCTCACCAAAATCATATTTGATTTTTTGTCCTAACTTTTCATAGAAGTCCCTCGATATTTTAATGTCTTTGACTACAATCAGAGGACATATGTATTTCATTTGCTCCCCTCCAAATCATATCCTACAATTTATTCTTCTATCTGAGGTCCATTGCCAATATCCATTTTGCCCATGTAATACCTTCTTTCGATTTCACCGGATATCTCAATAAATTTCTTCTTTACCTCTCCGTAGCCAGGTAATGCCCATTAAATTAATACCTGGGCATTTTACTTTGTTCCTCATAATATCTTTCCACGCCAATTTCCCTCATCCTATTATTTCTTTCCATCCATCTTTCTCTCATCTTTCCCTCAAATTGCCTCTCGCAGGGATATTCATCACATTGAAAGCAAAAATCTACCTTTTTTTCTTTGTGACAGGTCTTGGCATGGCAGTCAATTGGGCATTTTACATTTTGACTGCTGCAGCCACCACATGACGCCCCGGCAAAAATATTGAGTAATTCTTGAAAATCTTTGAATCCTTCAAAAGCAGGATTTGTTTTTGCTTTTATCAATGCTAACCTTTCATAACCCTTCAATAATCCCTGCAGCCTCCTGCTTAATTTTTTGATTTCTCCATTCTCATAGTCCGCACATCTGCTGCAGTCTAGCCCACATGCTGCAATTTTGTTAACAATTTCACAAAGCGCCATATAATTTACCTCCTAGCAATGCCCAAAAATAGTACCTTCTACTTTGATCGTGCTAAAAACTCGGAAATGGTCCACAATGTAAAATGTCTTATTTTCCCAATTTCATAATTACCGTATCAACTAATCATGACAGAATCTGCACAATACTTCCTTTCTTTTTATTACCTACTTCTGCAATCTTCAGGAATTTCCTTTCTTAAATAATAAATTCTAGAAATAGCCCAGGAAATGCCAACCCTTGCTTGGTGTACGAAGCCGTACGCCCCCAATTCAAAGGACGCCATGGAGGCGGGCAACTATATTAATCTTACATAATATCTGAAATGTAATCCACAACAAATATGACTAGGAGAATTAACAAGCAAATTATAAAAGTTGCCGTAACTCATTAAGCTCGTGTGCTACCTTTAAATAATCTTCATTAAGCGTAATTGTCAAAAACTTTGCACATAGCAACTTCCTTTAAGAATTGGGATAATAACCTCAAAACTATTTAGGGGAGGAATTATCCTTGACTCTTGAAGAGCAGTCCATGATCAGACGCCAGCAGGTAAACGATTTTCGTGCTTCTGGCCTAACTGCTACCGCATGGTGTACGGAACATAACCTAAGCATCAGCACACTTCGGTACTGGCTTACCAAGTGCAATCGCGAAAACAAAGCTGGCCTCAAACAAGAAACCTTTATTGAGCTGAAGCAACCATCCTTAAAAGAAGTTCCGGTCATTCTTAAAATCGGTGTGATTTCTATCGAGCTGTATTCAGGCTTTCAAGCAGAGACTCTACGCGAAGCTATTGCTGCTATTCGTTCCACATGGGTTTAAATGCTGCTGGCCTTAGAATATTCCTTTCTTGCAAGCCCTGCGATATGCGAAAAAGCATCGAAGGTCTTGCTACATTGGTCCAGACGCAGTTACAAATGGACCCTTTTGAAAACTGCCTTTACGTGTTCTGTAACCGGACCTGTGATAAATGTAAGATCCTTCATTGGTCTAATAACGGTTGGTGGTTATACTATCGCAAATTGAGCCGTGGTATCTTCCGATGGAAGTTTTACGAAAACAAACAGGTCCTTGAGGTTTCTGAACGGCAGTTTAGATGGCTTTTAGATGGTTTATCAATGGATCAGCCATCAGCACATAAGCCTGTTAAGCAGCGGATAATCCTTTAACCGGTTTTGCGGAAAAGCACCTAAAATAATTGCTGTATTTCCCCTGTTTCAGGGCTTTTTACCGCTATTATCCTGTGATTTCTCGTTAAATTCTTATATAATAAGGACATGAATAACGAGATAAAGTTACCTCAAAAACCACAACTGAATTACATGGAAATGTCACAAGCAGAACTAGCTGCACACTGCGAAAAGCAAGATAAGGCCATTACCGAACTGACTCAGAATATGAATCGTCTCATTGAGATGATTCGTTTGAATAACCATAAGAAGTATGGTTCCA
This sequence comes from Candidatus Formimonas warabiya, assembly GCF_002777255.1. GTDB lineage: Bacteria > Bacillota > Dehalobacteriia > Dehalobacteriales > Dehalobacteriaceae > Formimonas > Formimonas warabiya. The sequence continues at coordinate 2,176,401 of NZ_CP017634.1, forward strand.
GCGGTGATTCTGTATCCTATCCTGATGGCTTGGATCAACTCTGCTTATTCAACGAAGTCGAAGCCACTGCTCAGAAAGGAGTGCCAGAACCGACCTTTGAAGAAGCGACGGCGAAGACCCCCAGAAAACCCAAACAAAAGGGTAAGCGTGAACAAGACTTTAAAGATTTGAAGGTCACCGTCATTGAACATGAGCTTCCTGCAGAACAGCAGGTTTGTCCAGTGTGTGACAGTCCTTTACACGATATGAAAGTTGAAATTACTAAGACACTGAAACTTGTACCAGCTCATTTCGAAGTTGAGGAACACCGCCGTCATGTCTATACCTGCCGTACGTGTGAAAAGAATCAAGGTGAAGGTGATAAAATACCCTTCGTTCGTGCTAATATGCCCAACTTGCCGATTCCCGGAAGTTTTGCTACCCCGGAGTTGATCGCTGGCATCATCAATAGCAAATATACCAATGCAATGCCACTTGCCCGGATTGAGCGAGAGTTTGACCGGATGGACAGCGTCAGGATCTCTAGGCAGAATATGAGCAATTGGGTACTCCAATGTTCGGAGGAATACTTTTCAAAGATCTATACCCATATGAGAAATGTCCTTCTGAGCAAAGACATCTTGCACGCCGATGAAACTTGGACCCGTGTCGTGCAGCAGGACAGCAGAGACTCCAAGAAAAAATGCTATATCTGGGTTTACTGCAGCGGGGTCCATGACGAGCCAATTATCTACTATGAATTCCATGAAAGCCGGGCTACGGAATCGGCCAAGGAGTTCCTAAAGGATTACTCTGGTTTTTTGCATACAGATGGCTACGAGGTTTACCATCGTTTGGAGCCGGGAATCACGGTGGTTGGATGTCTCGCCCATATTAAACGCAAATTCACTGATGCTATTAAAGCATTAAGTCCGGAGGAGCAAAAGAAAACCGTTTGCTTCAAGGGACAGGAGTATTGCGACTACCTGTTCCATATTGAAAAGAAATACAAGGATGCTACCCCCGAGGAGCGTCATAACAAGCGTCTCACCCTGTTAAAACCGGTGATGGATGCCTTTTTGTCGTGGCTTAAAGAGACCAAGCCCATTACTGTACCCAAATCCCATGCTTATGAAGCCATAAATTATGCGTTGAACCAGTGGCCGTATTTTGAAAATGTCCTTTTGGATGGCCGACTGGAGCTGACCAATAACCTAGTCGAGAGAAGTATACGTCCCTTCACAATTGGCCGGAAGAATTGGGTCACAATGAAAACGGACCGCGGTGCGCACGACAGCTCCATAGTATACAGCATCGTACAGACTGCGCTGGCTAACGACCTGAAAGTTTATGAATATCTAGTCTATTTATTGAAACAAATGCCGAATACCGATTTCAACCAACATCCAGAACTGATTGAGAAATTTGTTCCTTGGTCGAAAGAGCTCCCGGCTAACTGCTACAAAACTAAAAATTGAGAATCTACGTCCAACCTTTGGGTTGGGCTTTTTTGTTTTGTTTACTTTAGGTGCTTAGGATTTGACAATTACATGGAGGCGGGCAACTATATTAATCTTACATAATATCTGAAATGTAATCCACAACAAATATGACTAGGAGAATTAACAAGCAAATTATAAAAGTTGCCGTAACTCATTAAGCTCGTGTGCTACCTTTAAATAATCTTCATTAAGCTTTCTTTTTTCATCATCACTTAATCTCTCATTCAATTTTCCACCAATAAAGGCTAAGTCACATTCTAGTTGGAGGATACGGTTGCGGATGTTTATTAAATCTGTCTCACCGATATTTTTTATATATTCATTTTTTCTCTTCCCCAGGTAATAATCATAATTACCGTTGTAACATCTCAGCGAACCATGCTCTATCAACATGATTTTGGTGGCAATCCTTTGTACCAAATAAGTATCATGCGAAACAAATAATATTCCGTCTGCATATTGCTCCATGACTTCCTCGATTTTTTCCTTCGCATAGATATCTAAATAGTTGGTAGGTTCATCTAAAACAAGGAAATTTGCGCCCGATAAAATCAACCTGGCAAATGCTACCCGGGATTTTTCTCCCATACTTAACTGGTTTATCTTTTTGAAAACATCGTCTTTCTTGAAAAGAAGACAGGCAAGGAGGGTCCGGATATCTTCTGTTGATTTATTCGCAGCCTTAACGTTGTCGAGGATAGTTCCATCAGCGTGAAGCTCCTCAAATTCTTGAGAAAAGTAGCCTATTTTAAGGGCAGGATCTAAGGATAATTCACCTTGAAACTGATGGTCAACACCGCAAATTATTCTTAAGAGCGTTGTTTTGCCTGCCCCGTTATCACCTAACAGGGCTACCTTATCACCCCTGCTGATGGAAAAAGACAGGTCTTGGAACACGACATTATCTCCATAAGTCTTGGATATTTGGTTCCCCCGTACAATAACAGGAGATAACTTATTACTCTGAACATGAAATTTATTTATAAAGTCAAAAGCCGGCAGGGGAACTTGCAGCGGTTTTTCTATTTTCTTGCTTAATAAGCGTGCAAGCTCTTTCTCTTTTGCCTTTAGGGCGCTGGCTTGTGTTCTCGCGGCATTTTTATAGTCAGAACTTTTTTGTGCACTTGCCAGCCAGTCTCTTCTATTTCGGATAGCCTGATTTAACTGTTCAATTCGCAATTGCTGCTTTTCATATTCCTTAGCAATATGTTTATCTTCATTTTCCTTTTGTATTTTATATGCAGAATAATTTCCTTTATAGGATTTTAATCCTGTAGCAGTTAATTCCCATATTCGATCCGCTACACGATCTAACAAGTATCTGTTATGCGATACGATTAAAACGGATTGTTTGATTCGTTTTATAGTCTTTTCCAGGGACATGGCACTATCTATATCCAAATGGTTCGTGGGTTCATCAAGAATCAATAAGTCAAAATCTCTTGTAAGGACTTTGCAGAGCATGAGTTTCGTTTTTTCCCCTCCGCTTAAACTTGTTGCTTGCTTCTCCCACAAAGATTCGGAGATTTCCATTTGATTGAGCGATTTTTTTACAATGGTACCAACTGATTCATTGATACCGGAATTTTTGCTAACTGCTTGATATAGTTCTTCATACACAGATGCCCCCGGCTGAAAATCCGGGTATTGTTGTAAATATATGATTAACGCATGATGTGGTGTATACTCGATATTACCCTTGTCAGGAATTTCTACACCAGCTAAGATTCTGGATAGTGTTGTTTTTCCAATGCCATTGCTGCCGATAAACCCAATTTTCTCACCATTACTAATTCCACCACTGATGTTTGCCAATACCATCTTATCATGGTAACTCTTGTATAATCCCTCAAATATTAAACTCATTTAGCCCTAACTCCTTTTCTTACGATCTGTGGAGAAGGGCACAAAAAAAGACGATAGAGAACATCTTCGCCTTTGTCCTGAATTGGTTAATTAGGTCTTAGAGCATAGGTTTAAAAACAGTCAGCAATAAAGATGTGCCTTCTCCTGAATTTCAAATTTAGTTTAAGGTCATTCAATAAAGATTCAGTTTTACACATCCTTTTGTACCTCCTGTTCTTCATGATAAATTAAGAATACCATATTTGACTTCAACTAGCAAACGGGGTACTCCAAAAAAAGCCAAACTTTTTTTGTGGAAAAATGAATAAGTTAATAATCGCATACCTCGGAATATACTACCTAATACAAAATAGCTGAGCTGCTGTCCCCCAGATCCGTGCATGGAAACAGGTCTTTTGCGTACGGCTTCGTACAATGATCCGGGTATTCCCTTCTTTGAAACCTTATGTTAAGAGAAAAGTCGTTATTTCTTTGTTAATCAATTCCGGTTTTTCATAGTTGATAATATGGCCAGTATTCTCTATTATTTTGTAATTAAGACTGTTATTCTTCAGCAGATTGATAACTGAAGTGTGATATATCAGCCTGTCTGAATCGCCTATTAAGAATAAAGCTTTGTTCCGTATTATATTAATGGCCCTGCTATCAAAATAGGTCATTTTTTGTTTCACGACCTTACTATATTTCAATAAATAGAACCATGGTTTTTCAATCACATTTAATAAAGGAACATCAGAACTTGGTGCAGTAAATCTTCGCAGTATATTTATGGCATTTTCTTCAGAAAGGTAGAATATTTCGGGTAATAGAATCTTAATTGCTCTGATTACTAATAAGTAGGATAAAAAATAACCGTTAAAACTCTTTACATATGGATAATTTGCCATACAGATGATCTTGTTCACCCTATCAGGATGCTTTGCTGTATAAGCTAATGTCAGGTAACCACCATATGAGACCCCCGCTATGTTTGTCTTAGCAATACCCAATGTATCTAATAGCTTATCGACCCATAAAACAACATTGAATTCTTTTAGATAGCTATCATTGGGTTCACTCTTTCCCGCTCCACCAAAATAATCTACCGCTACAACATAAAAATCATGCACGAATTCCCGTATGTTTGGAAACCAAGTCATAACTGAATTGTCACCAGAACCATGAAAGAGTATCAGAGGGGGATTGTCCGAATTTCCGCATATTATAACATGGGTTTTTCCATATTGAGTTTCTATATCCAGTTCTTTTTTATTAACTCCCCATAAACCTAGTAATTTATCATAAGACTCATAAATCAATCGTTTTCCTTCCGGACTCTTAAATCTTTTGTCCATCCCGCTGTCCCCTTGTTCTTTAATACTAACCAATAACTGCATTTCAGCCAACGTGGCATGGCTTTGCGACGTTTCTGGGCATGAGAACTACTTGCAGTTCTTGGCAAAGATATTTTGCAAATCCACTGTACGATTTAATACGCTATCAAGAAACATGACTCGGCAACCTAAAGTAAATTACTATTTTTGTTCGATTTCGGTTACACATTCGTTTTTAATCTTTCCAACCAGGAATTGCAAGGCATCAACAACATGTGGTCTGATGTCGCCGCCTATTAGTACATACATGATGTCGTCGCCAAGTTCGAGTTGGCCTTCATTAAGCCAAACTCTGACATGGAAGATACCGTCCATCTTATAGGTTTCAGCAACTGCCGCATCAACCTTTGACGTATCATAAGCAAATTCCATTCCCTTTACCATCGAACCGTCGTCAATTCCTTGGCGCACCTTGGCTTTGGGCGTTTGGCGCACAACGCCATTATGAACTAAAAACATCCCTTCCTGTAAAGCCGCTGGATCTGCTTTTGCTTCTTTGAGCCATTCATCGATTGATGGCGATATTTTTTTTATTTTTTCCTTAATCATAAACTAATACACTCCCATCCTTATTTATCGGGAATAAAAGCAATTGCATCAATCTCAAGAAGAAAATCAGGATTTGCCAGTCCTGAAACAAATAATACCGTGATAGCCGGCGGAGGAGATCCTGTTCCGAAAAATTGCTGTGATGTTTGGAATGCAGTTAAAGCACTTTGACCTTGAACAAGATAAATGTTTAGTTTTACAATATTCTCAAAAGAAGCACCGCACGCCTTTAGCGCAGTCTGAATATTTTCCATAACTTGTTTTGTTTGTGTTTGAATACACCCTTGCCAATTATTTCACGACGTGCGTTAACAGCATTCTGACCACCAATATAAATAGTTTTTCCACTTCCCTGGGTTAGGACAATTTGTGAAAATGCAGGATTCTTCATTAATTCATCCGGATTGATGTGCTGGATTTTATCTTCCATAGCAATTCTCCTTTGGAGTCAAATCAAAGACCGCCCCTTGAATTGACTTTATAATTTAAATAATGCTTTTTCATAGTCTTTTACGAAATAGCGCTTCCCTTTCTGTATAACTTCATGACCCTCCATTCTTTGCTGGTCGATACTCCCGACGGACCGGCAAATAAATAGCAATCGCGATCACAATTGCCCGCTTCAAAACTTTTCCTCCTCACAATGGCGGTCAAACGTTTTTCTCGTACGGGTTTCACCTCACTCAAAATCTTTTTTCGCACAGGACAGATATGTAAACCAGATATCTCCCAGCGGGTCGTTTACTGTAAATTCAATTTGCCACTCAACTGCGGGGTCTAATATTGACCCGGGATTATTCCACACCAAACGGTCACATGCCTGCCAAAAGCTCAGCCCGTAATACTCTTCTTTTTCCATCTCTTGATATACAGCCTGGGCATTTTTTGAGGAAAAAGAATCGTTAGGATCTCCATCCATCTCATAGAAATAGTACCCGGTTATCTGCGCTTTCCAACTGTCTTTCCCGTCTGCTGTTTGCCCTTTTTCCAGGTTCTTTAGTTCGTAGATATAAAAACCATGGAAGCTCAAACCTACTGCTGTGTACTTGCCATCCTGATATTCAAGGTACCCTGAGGATTTATGGGTATAGCTTATGTCGCCGAAATATCTTGTTACCGTCTCAGCGAATTGTTCTTTGGACATTGAACCATTGCTCCATTGATGAGGTGTATTTAATACGATAAAAAGAGTAAGGTCATCCCATATGGGGTTTTTGCCCAAAGCAAAAACCGGCAAACAGCGAAGTTCCATAGTATTTGTTCGAAAGTAATCATTGAAAAATCTTTTGGTTCTTTCTGTAATATCCGTTTTCCCATCTCTAATTTGTTGCCTGTAAAAACTCCCCTGATGGGCATATTTCCAGTTATTAAAGGACAGTTGCGCTTCCTCGGAAGGGACCAGGTTCCAGTCAACCGGCGCGGCTTTATAATCTTCCACTCTGATGCCGCCCCATTTTTCGCCCTGTTTTACAAAGATAATATCTTCCGGCACGTTCAGCACATCCATAAAGGCCGCATCCCAGACAGTATCAACCAGAGGTTGGCCCTCCTGGGTCAGATAACCAAATTTCTCGTTTTTCTCAACCTTGATGAATGGTTCAATTTCCTCATAATAGTTTAACTCTACATATTCAAATTCGGGCCGGATAACGATGTTTCCCTCCTGGTCAACAGCTCCCCACAGCCCGTTTTTCTTAACCTTGACAAGCCCATTTGCTTTATTGCCGTCAGGCATTTCGTAATTTGCTATTTCTTCATACATATGGTCAATAATCCTTTGACCCGTTTTGTCATAAAGCCCCCATTTCCCATCTTTTTTAGCAAATATTAAATTTAGCATTAAGTCATATTCGGCAAAACCGGAAAGAATGGTCTCACCCTTGTCATTCAAGAGATTCTTTTGGCCTTCTTTACCAGTTTTAAGACCATATTCTACGGTTTTCTCTCCAGAATCACCAAGCCAATATCTTGCGCTGATCTTTTCGTCCTCCGGGGATTCGGCAATTATTGCTGCGTGCTTTGTTTCTTCTTTTTGAGTCGCTTCATTCTGAGGCAGTGGTTGCTTGTTTCGTACCTGCTCAGTTTTTGTTGTTTCTTCTATTTTCTCATTCGGGTCGGGGACTACTGCTTCCAGGGCGTAGGACAGGAATTCGCCAGTTCTGGTCGTTAGCCCCCGGACCGTAACAGGCGTGCCCGGTGGAAGATGCAAGGTTTCCCAAAACGTGAGTTTGTTCCTCGTTCCTGATGCGGGATCGACTGCCTCTGCTGTCATTCCCCTGGGTAATAATGCATTAACAGTGCCACCTCCTGCAATATCTACTAGCACCCAATCCCCTTCATGCTCCTTTTCACCCGCCGCCACAGCACCCTTAAGCTCTTCCAGTTGACGCTTGGTATCTAAAGATCCACCTGAAACCCCTTGGTAGATTTGTTCTCCCGATTCCGCGTGCAGGGCAATCTCCACTGTGTCTATTACCTGCGTATGGCTATAAGCATCCTTAGGATCCTGAACTGCCGGTCCGCTCGTTGGCACCCAAACCCGCCCATCCGCTTTGAAAAGAACATGCCACACGGGTGTGTTGGCGGGTAAATATGCACCCCCGTGCGCCACTTGATCAAAGGTGGTCAAACGAAGGCTAACCGGTACCAGTGAACCGCGCTTTTGAAACCCTTCCACTTTCGAAAAAGCTTGTTCCAAGAACTGGTCAACGGTCAGCCAATTTTCTTGAAGTGAAATATCATACTGGGGTGATACCTTTTCGGCTGCCTGCCCGGCTTCGGGTAGTGCTTTTTTCGTTTTCTCCCATATTTCCCTTTCTATAGCCTTTACAAGAGCACCATTTTCTGTTGCCACAGCAATGTACTGCTCCGGTTCTAAACCGGCAATTTCGTAAAGTTTGGTTTTTTCCGGAAAATAATTGGAGGAATTATCGGGGAATTCATCAAGTTCATTGGTGGAATGTTTTGTGATCATGCCCAGCATCTTTTTGGTCTCTGTTTCTGCCACGGCTTCATCCGTTACCACGTAGGTGCGGCCATCCCACTTAACGAAAGGATATGCCCAACTAGCCTCTCCGCTTGGGATACTGGTAGTATCCTCAAACCGGGAACAAGCTATAGTAGAAAACACGAGCAATAACGCAAGGGATGCTATAGCAAGTGTTTTGTACGCAGATAGAGCTTTCAAAATGTTAAGCCTCCTTTTTTCCCAATCCTCCCGTCCAGGGTATACCATAAGATATCCGTTCCGATACATTTAAGGCTGATACCATGCCGTAATACCCTGGTACGAAGAATAACCGTAAAAACCGAAGAGATCCTCCTCTTCAGAGAACGGGCCCAATACCTTCTCCGGCTGCCCGCCGTCGGCCCCGATGATCCAGAGGGCGTTGTCCCGCACATACAGGATGTGGTCTCCATCTTTGGACCAGACTGGCTGATAAACGCCCGCTCCGGCGGAGGGCAGAGGATGAGCGCCGGAGCCGTCCGAATTCCGGATCCAGAGTGTGCGTGTCGCCACCCAGGCATTTAATTCCTCAGGTTTTTCAAAGCCCCACACATCGCCGCCCAGCTCCTTGGCGGCAACGAAAGCGATACGGCTGCCGTCCGGAGAGAAAGAGGGGTCGATAGCGACACTGCCTTCGGGATTATTGAGGTCCTGGACGCTACCCGATTCCGGATCTATAATCGCCAGGCTCTTTCTTGTCCAGACTATGCGCCATTCGCCTTTTACTATCAGCAGGCGTCCCTGCGGCGACATGGACAGCCACCCCTGGTGGGCAAGACCGCTGGAGAGGAATTTGGGTTCTGTGTCCCCTTGCCGGAGGCTCCATAGGCCCATACCGTCGGCGGCCAGGGAAGCTGAGTGTAATGGGTCCACCCAGTACAGCAAGCCTTTGCCGTCGGACCACCAGCCAGTTACCTGGATTCCGGCCTGTGGGGCCACCAGTCGTTGAACAGGCTGACCCCCGTCTACAGCAATGGTATAGAGCGCATCGCTGCGGTCCTCTGGTTGATCCGACGGCAAAGTTCCATTGTAAGCCAGATACTTGCCGTCAGGCGACCAGGCCAAATGAAAGGTTCCTTCGGACTGAACCAGCCGGCTCGGTTCACCATCTGCCGACACCAGCCAGACACCATCTTGCATTGTTAGCGCCAGCACATTAGCGGTAGGCGACCAAAAAAATCCCTGCCGCCCGGCCAGTCCGGGCAGCCCCTGAACCTGATGAGCCTGGGAACCATCCCGGCGTACCAGCCAGAGCGGGCCGGTATCGGCCTCTGGGTCTGTGACGTCAATATACGCCAGCCACTGGCCGTCGTGAGACCAGGCTGGCTGCACCGCCCTGCCGGACCCGGTCAGTTGCTTGACCTCTCCTGTTTTGCCATCAAACGCGTAGAGTAAACCCTGCCAGATAAAAGCCAGGTCGCCCTGCTCCTTAAAGGCAGCTGTATTTATATCCGGGGGATTCATGACCGGATTGCTGGAGTCCGGCGAACTTCCCGATCCAGTCTCTTGAGCAGGCATCGCGACAGCCAGGGTTTTTAAGGTTTGGTTTAGAATAGTCGCCAATTCCGCACGGGTTATTCTTTCTTCAGGTTTGAATTCGTTGCCGGTGTACCTCATGATGCTGGTGTTAAAGACAAAGCTGATGTCAGATTGTTGTTTTGGGGTCAAATTAGTTGTATCAAGATAATTCGGCCACATCATTGTGGAAATAACCGATAGCTTTTTTGCTGCAAAAGAGTCAGCTATCGCACTGGCTGCTTCTATTCTGGTAACAGCTTCATGAGGCCTAAATTTTCTATTGGTAATATTAAAGATTTTATGATAGCCCATAACCATCGAAGCCTCACTGTACCATATATTATCTTCTACATCGTCATACAAGTCAGAAGGGACAGGCGCTTTGATAAACTTTAAGTCATCATAATTTAAATTAAAGGTTTTAACTAAACATACCGCCAGTTGTGCCCGGTCGACAAATTCGTCCGGACTGAATTTATTGACTGATGTGCCACGCATGATACCTTTTTCGTAAACAGCTTCAATATCAGCCGAAGCTTGATGGGACTGAATGTCGTCAAAGGGTGTTTGGGCAAAACCTGCCTGCGGGGCTATGAAAAGAATCGATACTAACAAAAACATAAACAAAGCTCTTTTCATTTGTTCTCCTCTTTCCTTACTTGTTTTTTCTGATAGACGATAAAAACCATTATTTGGTTCCGATCATTTAATGCATTTTCGACTTCGTCCTCTTAACCTCATAAAAAAACCTGGTAACTGCACTTTGCCTGATTTGCTTTTATAAAACAGCAAAATGCGTAGCAACCCGCTTATGCCACTACGCATTTAGAATGCCCTCCCGCTGATCGTGTACCACAGTTGATAGATAATTGTTGCATTTGACAAAAGTGCACAAGTTCATCCCTCATTAAAAGCTGTGTATTCCATTATAAATTTGAATTCATTCATCCGTTTTCATACAAAATCGTTGCACTTCCATTGATCTAAGCACTAAATGACGGTGGTTCTCTTTTAGCCTCCGGCTTGATAATAAACTGAGGCCAACGCGACTTGTATGGTTGACCGTATTCTGACAAAAACCTCATTTGCATAGAGTTCTTGGGGCAATGATTCACGCAACCAAAACACAATGAACAGGTTCCCTTTGCCTTTGGACGGCCGTTAATGGAAACAAACCTGTTGACAGGGCAATACCTTAGACAAAAGTTACAGGTCGTACATCTTTTACGCCAAACATATGTCCGATATAAAATAGCATTTATCCACTTATTATCCAACAGAAAGCCAATAAGCACAAGTGGAGTGGGCCACATAACGAAAGGAAGCCCGCCGCCGCCTCCGCTAACAAATTCCTGAGCTGCTTGTTGAACGAATTCGATGTCACTTTTCAGGGGGGTCAATGAATCGATAAACTGCCAAAGTTTCTTAGGTCCTAGCCGAAATGTAGGAATATTCAACGGATATATGCTCCAAGCTCTTCCGATAACCTTGTATCCCTTTAAAGTCAGTAAAATCCACGCGATAATACCCGCATTTTCCGGTCCACCCGCCGCAGTATAAAGCAAAAATGCCGGTTTACCATCCCCTTTTTTTAATTTTTTAATTAAAAATTCCGTTAGCGGCCACGGCGGTTTCCATCCGCTTACCGGAAACGCAAGAACAAGTGCGTCGCCCTTTAACACGGGATCGAAGTCTTTGTAATAATGAAATCTATGTACGATAACCTCTGCTCCATTTTCCCGGGCACTTTCTATAAATGCATGAGCGTAGTGCCCAGTGTTTCCAGAAAACGAACATAAAATTAGATCAATCATCTTAGGTGGTTTATATGCATATGTTCCCCTTATGATTTTCAAACTGTAAAATGCTAGCCATAATAATATAATAGCCAGCAATATGGAGCCAACTATTCCAGTTTGGTAATTATAGGTCAATAATAAGCCTAAACCCAATGAAAACCATAGCGAAAAAATAGTTGCCCTACGCGAGTTCATCCGGTGACTTATAGAAAGTGTAACAGTTGAAACCAGGAGCAGATACCAGGAAGGCCCCAGTTGGGATTCTAATGGGGATACAAAAAGCCAAATAATAGGTAACATCGACATTTCTAGCACTGCCGACCACGAACGATATAATAGTATAATTGGAATCATTGCCCCCATCCAAATAATAAAAACCAACCCAAAACTTAACCGCTCTGCCAACACGGATAGTCCTAGAAGATAAGCAACCGTTATAATCAGAATCATCCGTCTTGCATAATCTGTATTGGTCTTTTTCACACTCAAACACCTCAACAACACTCAATAATAATGCCCTTTCGCTGTCGTCTACCTGTCCGAGTCAACTCAGCGCGTGGGGGATTCCGAGGAAGAGAGGGAATGCCCCCCAGTTTCAAAGAACACTAGGTGACGTCAACCTAGGGAAGCGAAGGAAGCAGAAGAAACCGTCCCCTTGCTTCCTGGTCGTTACGCTTGACTACTCGATGTTAAAGTAACAAAACCAATTTCCGGTCGTACATTAAACCTAATTGGTAATACACTCTCGCCAAGTCCGCCATTAATAATCATGTTGGTATTTTCACTCTTGTAAAGACCGTAATCATATTTCGGGAATAACCCTTGTCCTGGAGCTACAATAGCCCCAATTAAGGGAAGTCTTACTTGCCCCCCATGTGTATGTCCGACTAATACTAAAGGAATCTTTGAAATAATTGCTTTATTAAATATATTAGGAGCATGTGCCAATAAAACGTTAGGCTCATTATCATCAATGGGTAGTAAACATTTATCTAAATCATCCTTACCTAGGTAAGGATCATCAACACCAGATATCCAAATATGAGAATTACCTTTACTGAATTTAAATGATTTGTTTTCTAAAATATGTACTCCTAAAGACTCAAGTGGTTCCTTTATGGTATATCCTGACCACCATTCATGGTTACCTGGAACAAAGAAGATCGGTTTTTCTTTTAACCCTTCTATTAAACTTAAGCCTGGCTCCATTTTAGGATTACGTTTATTTACTAAGTCACCAGTTATAGTGACTATATCAAACTTATGTTTATTAATAGTTTCAAGTAAGTAATCTTGCTTATGCCCAAACCATTTGCTATGTAAATCACTAATATGGAGTATATTAAAACCTTCAAATTTAGAAGGCAAATTTGAAATGATAACAGTGTATTTTGTGACCGCTATAGTAAACTCTTCAAATAACAAATAAGCTGCCAGACCAATGCTTCCAATTAAAAAGGTTCTTCTGGAAATAAGCTTTCCCCCCACTTAAACCCTCCTAGAGAATTACTGTGATAGCGTAATGACATATAACGTTCAGGTGTTATTGTAGCGTCTTTCCATATTCGTCTATGCAAAGTTGCAAAAACGCCGGTATGCAAAGGAATGTGCCCCCAAATTCAGGCTCAATTCTTATTTCTACACCCCTTCAATAATCTTGTATTGTGCTACAAAATCGCCCTTGTAGTAAGTATTAATATGGAATTGAGATTTGTCAATTGCTTGTTTCCTGTCTATTAATATTTCCTCCAATTTCCTGTTATCAAATTTTTCTCTCTTATATTGGACGTTATTCCGGATATTCTTGCTGAAAAAAGAATTTTCTCTCCCTAATTACTATGATAATTGTTAATAAAAGCAGTAGTAATGTTTGTATGATTTTGCTATCTGGGTGTGTTAAGAATATTTCATTAAAAAAACCTGCGGAGATATGAAATACAATTGCCACGAATATATTTCGATTTGTTTTATAGTAAAGCCAGTTCATCAATAAAACATAAGGGATTAGACTAACAGCAAAATTCAAGGAATAAATCCAGGACTCTACTAAATTGGCTTGGTAATACCCCTTTATTCCACTAAGAGGGAAATGCCAAATTGCCCAAAAAACTGCAAACATTATCGATGTCTTAAATAAACTAAAACGTTTGCGTAAACAATCAGTGCCATAAGTGTGCCACGCTAACTCCTCTATTATAGGGGCGATTATAAGCACAAACCATACAGAAAAAATGCCAGCTGTAAATGTGCCACCGGACAGCTTAAATTGATCTATACTATAACCAAAAAGCAAAGAAATAGCTTGAGCAAGAAGTATACTTATAAGCATAAGAAAAAATGTTAAGAAAAGATAAATTGGTTTGATCTTCTTCATACTAAAAAGTCGATTGAATAGGTCACCACGCAGTTCCTGATCCGGTAGTATCATGGAAAAAGCGATTACCATTGGGCCTAACAAGCCAAGGAAACCAAGTATGCTCGCAACCACCACATATAAGTTATTACTCGACGGAATATGACTTAAATATCCCGCCGCGAACCAAAACAACCATGGAATTATTGTCGCTAAACTATAAAAAAGAATGGGGTGACGATATTTTTCAATAGTCATAGTTTTAGCCTCCTGAAGAAATTACCATTTCTCTATGTCCTACAAATTATCAATTGGCAATCCCCATTATTATTATGAAAATCATTACGCCAATAGAAGCAACGCCCGATTTTATGAGATATTGTTTTGAACTTGCTCGGTATTTGAGATATATCATTCCTATCTTTAGTCTTTCATTCATTGTCATCTCTCCAAATAAGCAGAATATATCTGTCTCTCTTTCCGAGTGTTTGCGGCGCACCCAAAATGAATTAACATTAGTGGAAGCAAGGGGACGGTTCTGCCGCTTCCATCATCCCTCAAAAAACAAGTTTTACAAAGATCCCGTTTAAACTTTATCTCTCGTTTGTTTTTTCTTCAGTTGCGTGACAGTCAAAGGAAGCGGGAGAACCATCCTTTGCTTTACGCGAGCTATGAGTCAGGGAACCGTCCCCTGACTCATATTATTTGATTTCTGTTTTCTCCCTCAATATACCCATAAATCCACCCTTTTCTTTCATATTTATAGTAAAATTATATCATTATTGTGGATTTATGTCAGAATTTTGACTACTTTTCACACACTCTGCCAGACCCATGCCTCATGTCTTACATAATGCTTTTCCTTATTCCATTATTTCAGTGAATTCCAAATAAAAAGACATCATTGTAAAAACAACTGCTGTTCCGAAGTATCCATATGTAATAATAGCTATAACAGCAAAAATAAGGGAAGTTGCAACTAATGCATTAGCTATGATACCAATAAGGGCAGTTATTAAGGCAATGGGTAATATGAAAGAAAACACTTTTCCTATGTTAGAGCGAACTAAATTCCAAGAAATTTTTGCAGCGTCAATAACCCTTACATTTTCAACAACTATAATATAATCCCAAAAAATAAGATAAAAAAATAAAATCATAATTCCAATTAAAAAAAGGAAAGTAAGTGCTCTTAAGGCAAGAAACAATGGTGTAACGACTAACAGCAAAAAGAATATTATAAAAACCTGTAATAGAAAACGACTAAAAAATTTCTTTGCACAACTAATAAAGGTATCTACGCTGACCTCATACCCCTTAATCCCTGCTAGGACACAGCCTAAGAAACCACCTTTTAAAAAAGCACCTGTCAATAAAAAGAGTATAAATAAAAGTAAGAATGCACCCTCTAGGTAGCTAAAGGGTAGATTTACTGCAATACTACCAGTACCACTCTGGGGTGGATCAGCTAAAACCTGCGTAAGACTCGGAACTGCTGAAGGAATAGTAAATTTAAGAGCAAACCCTTGTGCCCGCCGTAAAATATCCCCTAGTTGTAGGAAATCAAGAATTATTGGAACGAAAACTAGCGGATAAAATCTCTTGGTCAAATCAAAACCTTTGCTTAAGTTCATAGTTTCCATCCCTTTCAGAAAGTTTTAGATATAACATCTTTTTAAAACTCCGCCGTGGACGACGCGCCTCTCGTCCGATTTCAGCTACCGCCCCGTGTCTTGTTTTTTATAGAGCCTTTCGAAAATATATCCGGTCATAACCATTTTCACACCTTTGATCATATGCAATATATCCCAACTTTTTATAAATACTAATATTTTCCACCATCTTAACATTGGTGTATAACCGAATCTCCTTGACTCCCCTTTCTACCGCATAGTTCTCAGCATATTTAATCAGACTTTTTCCAATTCCTTTTCCTTGATAAGATGGAATCACGGCCACATTATCCAATAAAACGTAATCCTCAAAGTCCAGCAACACGAGAATTCCAACAATTTGGCCATTCCATTCTGTCACATAAACGTTCCCTGCTGCAATTAATGAAGCATAATTATCCAGCATAGGTTGCGGTTTTTTTCCCAGTCTGCCAATATACATTTCATAAGAAATGTTAGCGCAATTAAGGATTTCCTTTTCATCAAATAAACTGGCTTTCCTTATTTTTTCTATATCCATTTATTTTCCTCCACCCCTCATTATCCCTCTTAAGTTCACACAACATTTCGAAGAAGCAAAGGACGGCAGGGCCAGTCAGTCAAGGAATCGTCCCCTGACTCATTCAGTCTCAGATTTTGGGAACACACTGTTATGCGATTTGCCCCCCTCAGATTTTATTGCTAAAATCTCAAAGCGATAAGTGGTTATGTAATCCTCTCCGAAGGGATAATGGACTTTACAATCTTCGGATAGATTGTTGAGTATTCGAAAGATTTGTTGTTGATTGTTTTGGGCTGTTCCCATTCTGTCAAACCATTGCGGCAATTTATAGTGATCTTTTAACAGAGAAGTATGTTGTATAGTCAATGGTAGTTCCTTTAATAGCCGGTTCCATAGACGTGGCGAATAAGAACACTGGTGTGAACTGTCCCTTAAAAACTCGATACGATTAATTTCTTTTTCTGCTTCATCCCCATCAAAGACCGAGCAATCAAGAATATAAAGTTTCCCTCCCGACTTTAATACCCTACACATTTCGCGAAGAGCCTTTCTCACGTCGAAGAAATGATGGGCAGCAAATCTTGAGGCAACAATGTCAAATTGACCATCAGGAATATTCAAGTTATGTACATCTTCCACCTGAAACTCAATATTGCTTATACCGGATTGCTTCGTTGCCACTTCCGCCTCTGCCAACATTTCTGGGGTTATATCAACTGCCACCACCTTGTTAACACATTTGGCCAAGGCAATAGCTGTATGCCCTCCTCCGGTAGCAATGTCTAAGGCAGTTTCATCTGGATTCGGCTTTAAAAGATTAACCATTCTCTCCAGATCAACCGGATTTCCATGGGTAGAACTCAATCTATAATCTGAAGCCCTTTGCCCAAAATTTTTCCGAACCTCGCTTTGATTTCCCACACAAGTCTCCCTCCCTAATTTAGGCATGTCGCATAACGTCCCGAGAAGTCCCGCAGCGTCTTATTACATTCATTAAGGAAGCAAGGGACGGTTCGTCATTTCTTATAAAACAAGTTTAAGAGGACCCTGTTTAGACCTTATCCCTCGTTTGTTTTTTCTTCATTTTGCGTGACAGTCAAAGGAAGCGGGAGAACCATCCCTTTGCTTTACGCTAGTCAGTGAGTCAGGGAACCGTCCCCTGACTCACTGACTAGTGAATAAAAATCCTTTGATTCTAACTTCAGAATTTCCTCCCCTAATTTTTGTTATGTCGTATAACGTCTCGCGTATTCCCAAAGTCTGGTTATTACCTTCGTATTATGTCAGCGTTCGGGAATACGCTGTTATACATCATGTGATGTCTCCATTTTAGAGTGTGCCACGATGGTGTGCCCTCGATAATTCTCACTAAACCAAATCGCACTTTATCCATTCGCTTTTGTTATGCGCTTTCCTCCAAATGCATGGATTGTTCTCGTTCCTGCAATGCACCTGCCCCACTGCTCTGTCCCTTTAGGATAAATAATTCATCACCAGGATTAAGCACATACTCTATATCATTAATAACAGCTATATATTTTCCGCTTACACAAACCATGTACTCATCAAATTCATGTTTATGTTTCTTAGATACTCGATCTGAGTGACACGTCCAGAAAGCCATTTGACTACCATCAGCACCTTCATAATAATAGCCATCAATATCTTCGGTATTTTGCTCAGCACTATCAATATGGTTTGCACTATTCTCCATGAAACCTGGGAAATCCTTCATATTCCTAACCTCTGTCTGCTCAACGAGCTTGTGATCATTACAGAAATAATAATAAAAGCCCCATATGCCATCTTAACAAAATCCGTGCATGGTGGCGCGGCCATTACATCACATAACGTATAACGCCCCGCGAAGTTCCGAAGTCTGGTTATTACTTGCATATTCTCTCAGATTCTGGAACTTTGCTGTTATATGTATTGTAGCAACCCTCTGCTCGGAGGCCGCCAGAACGGCGGCCCTTGAGCAAACCCTTCAAATTTATGCTACCGGGGCCTCTCTTTTCTTGCAAATCAAATCACAAGGAACCTTAACATATAAAAGTTCCAATGTTTAACTGTGCCTACGGATTATTTCGTTTGCCTTATATACATCTTCTTTCCTGACAAGAATTTCATAACTGTTATTTGTGTTTGATCCCATTAGCATGTCCGATTGCCTAAAAGTATTATCGTTTGTTTTAGTTTTTGTACTTACACCATTGTCCATAAGGTTTCCCCTTATGCGAATATATTCATCGAGATTGCTTGTTAAATAAACTGTTTCCCAACCAAAAAACATCCCTATTATCTTCTTAAACACCCTAGTTCCTCCCCAGCTCTTTATCTTTTTAAACTCCTTAGTTTTAAAGAAGCAGTTCAAAATCTTATTCAAACAACTCCCGCGCATGGAGGCGTGGGAACAAAACCGCCCCAGACCGCTACATTACGTATAACGGCCAGCTTTGCCGACGTCCTCCGGCCTTAAGGCGAAAACCAAGCCTTACTTAGCTCTTAAGTTAGGCTTGGGCGAGCCGGGTCATGCCTGACTTAGGCCGGGGGATGTGGTGCGCCCGCCCCTGAACTTAGCTTCCCGCACCCTTGCGGCAAAGCATTGTTCTACGACGTATCCTGCCCCGTAACTCAGAGTGCGCCAAAGACGGTTCACCCTTGGACACCAAAAATAATTTTGTAATCTTTTTGTTTCACCATCAAGCAATTTGGACAATTCTCGCTCCTTTACACAATGGATATGTACTAACAAATTCTGATACTGCTTGGCTCATATTTTTAAAAGACTCACCATAAAAGTACAAAGCAGTTTCCGTATTTCCTTGCCAAAACCTCTGAATATCTCCATCATATCCTACTAATCTTGATAATTCTGATAACACAAAGTTTACATCATATTCTTTATATATCTGTTCAGGAAGGTTCACCCCATCTAGATAAATGGCTAAACCTTCTTTCCTTCCAAAAGAGATTTCTTCATTTGTTTCCTCAATTTTTATTTTTGAACCTTTTGGTGCTCCTAGCCATTCCAACTTTTTAACTACTGCTCCAGTAACTGCCTTAACATCTTGATCGTCATAAATTAGAATTTCTAAATCGCAAAATTGTATTTCACCGTCTTGGGTTTGCATAGTTCCACCACCAGTAACCGTACCGTAATTGTTAGATCGCATAAATTCTTCAAGTGGATCTTCATAATGAATTCCTCTATCTACTGGCATGATCTTATCATTCAGTTGAGCAATTATAAATTCTCCTGTTTCTTTATGTTCTTTTTTCTCTAAAGAGCCAAAAACTTTCTTAAATATCTCGTTAAACATTTTTCATTTCTCCTTTACTTAACTTACCGCGCCATGGATGGGCGGCCTTTCGCCACATTTCGTAGAACGTCTCGCCGGTTCCCGCCGCACCCTTAACACATGCATCATCCTCCAAGTGGCGGAAACCGGCTGTTCTACGAAGTGGTGGGTCCCACGGAGCCTAGCCGCCACGGATGGCGGCTCTCTCAGCAGATTTTAACTTTTCCAATCTATCTCAATACCATCAATATTACTTTCCCAACATGATTCTATGAACCTAACAATAACCTCTTCAAGAGAACTGTATTTGTCAACTTTGCTTTCTGCCAATTCGGTTGGCATTATTGGATTAGCTCGTTGGAAATGAAGTAAATACGAACAATCAGATATTTTCTGGATAAATACTTTTTCATGTACAACTTTCCCGGCACTCCAAACTGAAGCATCAGGCGGAAAAAATAAATATCTGTTTAGGAGCTCTACAACTAAAGCTTTAATATTGCTTACAGGAATCCTATTATTCTTAAAAACTTTTCTCTCTATAACATTAACATGACCCTTGGTAATTAACTTGATTAATATCTCTTCAAATACTTATTCCGAACCCCATTCCTTCAACACATAATCTGTACCAACTCTTAACAACTTGGGCTCTCCACCAAACCTTCCGTCAATATGACGCTCTTCCCAGAATTGATTACATACATTACATTTGTATAAGGTTTCCCATATCGAGCTCCGCTCCACATTTAGGACAGGTTATACACTCAAAGCTTTCGCCCTGGTCGACAAAAATAACTTCTTCATAACAAGTGGAGGAAATCCCGTCATTCCATTGTCCTAAAGAAAGCAACAGCTCTTTTGCTTTACTTTGAGCTTGTTGGAAAGGCACATACCCAGGATCTATGGGTATCAACCTCAAATAAGAATCCGACATTTCTTTCCTACCTACCCTACATTCATATTTCAATAATTTTTAAAGCAGTATTAGAATATTCCGATATTGCGAATTGCATATAACGTTCTCGCCATTCCCGCAGCGGCATATTACTTTCATATTGACTAAGTTGCGGGAATGGACGTGTTATATAAAGTCGCGCGTCTTCTTGTTCGGAGGCCGACAGGACGTCGGCCCCTTAATCAATGCTTTATATTGCTCCCATAATCCAAATTGTCTCGTCCACTTTGCAACCTGTACCTGTCCCATAGCTGTATTCCATTCCTTTTCTATGTCTAAATGGCACTTCCGCCCTAATCCAATACGGTCATGGTGACAAAATCGACATTCAAGTGGCATTAAACCGGTTCCGTATAATTCACATAAGTTATCCTTAAGAAAATTACACCCTTTTTTTGCATAAAAGTTAAGAGCAAAATTCCCTTCACATCCCTTAAATGCTGGAGATAACACTCCAAATGCCATCTCAGGAGAAATTTCAAGCATCATGCGATTTCCATATCCGGCTTGAATTGCTCTTACGACCTCTTCCACTGTCCACCATCCGGGACGTCGACAATAACTTAAACATATTTCACAGTTACAAGACTCCGAAGGTGGATATTTTTCATTAAGGGATTTAGACATTGCCCCTTTTTTCTTCAATCATATCACCCTTTAAACAGAATCTTTCCCGGCCATTATCCGCCACCCGATATGGCGCCGTTCCTGCGCGTGATTTTATATAACGTTCTAGGCATTCACGACGCGTCCCAAACACATCCATCATCCTCTAGTGTCGTGAATGCCGTGTTATATGATGCCGTACGCCCCCAGAGACCTACCCAGAACCCGATACCAACACCTAAACTCTTGTAACATAGATCCGAAAACTTTCGCCCCAAGGGTGATATCCAATTCCTATATAAGTAAAACCATACTTTTCGTAATAGCCTACATGGTCGGTACACAGATATAAATCTGAAAAGCCACCCTTTTTTGTATCGTTCTTCGCCTTTTCCAATAACAAGGAACCGAAAGCATTACCACGATGTTCTTCTTCAATGAACAGAGCACAAACCCAAGGATACAAATCCATTCTGCTAATAAAGTCATTTGTGATTAGTCCTGCACAGCCAATGATATCTCCACTGTTCTCTAACAAGTACCACTGTGGTAACGGTCTGGTTGAGGTGATGCAATTGGCAATACAGTCCTCATATACCATTAAAGTATCCGGACTAGCCCATTTGCTTTGTAAATATTGAATTGCCTTGTCCTTAAATTCAGGGCTTTCTTTAACCGAAATAATACGCACCGTGTCACTCCCTTATTTCTACCATTAACACTGGCGAGAAATTAACTGCTTAAAATTCCCTGCAATCGCCGCATACGGTATCGTATAACGTCCCGCGTATTACCGAAGTCTGGTTATTACATGCATATTCTCTCAGATTTTGGGAATACGCTGTTATGCGTAGTAGCAACGTCTCTTTTTCACTTATCGATTAATTTCCTTAAGTACTTATCATGTAGATTGCTTATTGAGACTAAAGATATTATTGCACCTAATAGTGCCATAAACATATCCCATTGTGTATCCCAAACATCGCCTTGAGTACCCAAAAATGCATCTGCTGCGCTACCAGTGGCCTCTGCCACTCCCCATTCTATTAATTCATATGATGCACTAATTGCAAGACAGATGCTAATTATAATGAAAGATAACAATTTACTTGGTTTTAACTCTGCTTTTCGCAATAGTATTTCTCTGGCAATAATGGCGGGAATAAAACCCTGAGCAAAATGCCCCAACCTATCGTAATAATTCCTAGCAAGATCAAATGTATCTCTTATCCAATTAAATATTGGCATTTCTGCATACGTGTAGTGTCCACCAATTATCAGAATGATCGCATGTAGTAATATCAAAATATAAACTAAATTGGTCAGTCTAAATCTGTTATATGTTAAGGTTAAGACAATCAGCCCGATGAGAGCAGGAATAACTTCTAAAAACCATGTAAACAAATCTTTTGGATTTATTACTGACCAAATCAATACGCCAAATAAGATTATCAATAATCCAGTATGTAATGGTTCAACTTTCTTAAAATTCAACCTATTGTTCACTTTAATCCTCCCATGATTCATCTCAGAAATTGCTATACGCATAACGTCCTGGGTATATACGACGTTGGGTGAGGCCGGATAAGCAAAGCATATCTTTGCAGGCTGAACCCAATGTGCTGGAGTGAGCCGTGGGAGGCAAAGCCGACCTAGGCGAACGAAAGCCGAGGAGCCCGAAGGGCCCGGAGCGTATATACGCTGTTATACGAAGTGGCGGCGTACTTCACTTTTTATATTTTTTTACCAATATAAAAAACATATCCATAATACTGTTTGTATTTTGAATACAACTCCGCTTCATACTTCATATATTCAACAAAAGCCTCTGCGGCTTTATTTCCAGCATTTTTTTTCAAAAATGTTTTTTGTATTGCTTTCTGCGGAATAAAATAAGTATCCGTCCAGCATTTTTCAGGCAATGTAAATGCGGCAACAAGACTATAACCGGCTTTTTGCATTATTGAAATATTATGCCCTATTGTACCTATTTCAGGAACAGCATCAACCCAAAACTTTTCAATTTCAGTAGGTCGTTCATCGGTAAACCATGACTCATATGTCACAGCAATATAGCCGTCTTTTTTTAGAAAGCCTTTCCAATAATTCAAGCCTTTTTCAAAACCTATATTGGCAATAGCCCCTTCAGACCATATAACATCAAATTCTTCATTTTGAAACGGTAAATTATCCATTGAACCGACAATGCCTTTTACCCTATTCTGCAAACCGAGCTTTTCAGCGTTTGTATTAAATTTTCCAATAAAATCGGGAAAAATATCAAGCCCAGTAATGGTTCCTTTTGTATTTTGTGCAAGAGTCATTGTTTGACCGCCTGTTCCACAAGCAAAATCCGCAATTTTTAATTCATTTGAAAAATTGTCAATAAAACTTAATGCCCTAATAGTAGATTCAGGGCTACCAGGTCCCTGCCGTTCCAACCTTCCAAAATAATCACAAATTAAGTTTGAATCAAAATCGCGAATTAATGTTTCTTCGTTTTCCATATGTAAACTCCTTAATCCAATGTAGCATCAATTATTCTTTTTCAATATATTTTTCCACCAATTTAGCCGCCATTTCGTATAACGTCCCGAGGGTTTGCGATGTCGGGTTATTACATTCATATTCTCTCCGATGTCGCTAAACCCTCTGTTATGCGCTGTTGGCTTCCCCAGATTTAGGCTAACCAACTTCTCTTTAGTATTTAAGCAGTTCCGATACCGTTTTGAACGAATAGCCCTGTCGTCTCAACCCTAAAACTATCCCCCTAATGGATTTCATTGATTCCCTTCGACTATCGTACATGACGTGTAGCAGAATAATAGACCCAGGTTTGGTATTCTCCAAAACATGTTTAGTAATCTTTTCAGAGCTATCCGCTACATCCGGGTACGAATCCGGTTCGATATCCCACATTATGGTCTTACGATTATGTTGTTTTAAGTAATAAGGTAGCACGAATAACTTCTTGCCGTTTGGTGGCCTAAAAACAATTTCTCTATCATAACCTGCTTCTTTAATTAGTTGGTCTGTTTTTTCGATCTCCCCCCGAACGTAGTTATATGACTTCAGGACCATTCGATTATGTGAGTAGGTATGGTTTCCTAATTCGTGTCCAGCTGCAACAATCCTTTTTCCCTGGGACATGTTCTTTTCCAGGTCTGAACCTATTACAAAAAAAGTTGCCTTAATATTTAGATCGTTGAGAATGGATAAAATCTCGTCCGTCTTATCGGTTGGTCCATCATCGAAGGTTAAAGCAACTACTTTTTCGCTTGTATCAACTCGAGGGTAGATTTCACCAAAAAGCTGAAATGTTCGGGATTTTGATACGCTCCATAGTGCCAAAGTAATGACAAATAGCAGCGCAACAGATGATAAAGCTAATAAGCCTTTCTTCAAATTCTATTCCCCCATTTATTTCTTGAATAGCCAATTGCACATAACTTTCTAGGCATTCACGAAGCGTCATACTACTTTCATATTGGTAAGTTTCGTGAATGCCGTGTTAGGCGATGGAAGTCTCCCTTAAGAATCCTTGGAAGTCTCTCCCTTTTGCAACCTCTCAAATTCAATTCCTAGTATTTTAAGCTTACTAGCGAAAGGTATAAGTATTAGGCCGATACAAGCCCCCACTAACGTTAATTGAAAAGCAGATAGAGTAAGTACTTTTGCGAAATCAAGTACAGATAATACAATCAGAACTGCCGCCAAAAACCAACAGGCAAACCAAAACCAGTCAAATACCTTATCATGTTTTGTTTTAGTCGTTGCAATTGAAGTGTTAAGGCTACTCTGTCGTAAAGTTGAGTACTGCAATACCTCCTGAGCGGAAACTCTATCAAGTTCCTCTATCTGATTTCCAAATTCTACTCTTTCAATATCGAATCCCTTGTTACTGTCGCTTCTGTATACTAAATATATAGGTAATCGTTTTCCCAAAGCCTTAATGTATCTTTGCAGTTGCCCTTTTCCCATATTTTGATTTCCTGCAGACTTTCGTGACTTCACCTCGAATAAGGCTACGGGTTCCTTGGATTGAGGATCTATTATTGCCAAATCCACACTGTACTTACCAATCGGCCATTCAATGGCAAATGATTCCTCGGGATAACCATGGCTTACTAAGTATTCAATTAACGCTTGTAAGACATCTTTCTCTAGATCCATCCCAGACTCCCCTTTCCTTTTCTTTTCTTATTTAACTTCTGTCGCCTAACGTCCCGCGTATTCCCGAAGTCTGGTTATTACTTTCATATCATCCCATATTTTGGGAATACGCTGTTATCGGATGGATGAGGCCCCCCAGAGCCAGAGTGCGACAGGACGTCGCACCCTTTAAGTCTTTCTAATCCAACTCGGATAAATTCTCTAAAATCGGGTATAGGCTTAGATGAACTAAAACTGGAACAACTCACTATGTGCTACGACACTTTATTTGTCAAATTCTGCTGTCAGGCTAATATGTTTCACTAGTTCATCCGCCAGCCCAATATACTTCTGAGGAGTCAATTCCATTAATCGCAACTTATCTTCTTCAGGCAGTTCAACGCTTGAAATAAATGCTCTTATTTCTTCTTTTCCAATCATCTTTCCACGAGTAATTTCCTTGAGCCTTTCATATGGGTTGCAATAGCCATGCTTTCTCATAACTGTTTGTACTGCTTCAGCAAGAACTGCCCAAGCTTCCTCAAAATCATTTTCAATAGCCTTGGGATTTATAGATATTTTTCTGAACCCTCTCAAAGTAGAATTAAGCGCTATGTATGAATACGCAATTGCCGCCCCTATATTCCTCTGGGCAGATGAATCGCTAAGATCTCTTTGCATACGGGATATTGAAAGCTTATTCGCGAGAAATTCAAGCAAAGAATTGCTTATTCCAAGGTTCGCTTCAGCATTCTCAAAATCAATCGGATTGACTTTATGCGGCATTGTTGAAGATCCAACCTCTCCTTTTGCCGCTTTCTGTTTAAAATAACCAAGTGAAATATATAACCATACATCCCTATCAAAATCTAAAACAATATTGTTAAAACGAATGATTGCATGGAAACATTCAGCCATATAATCATGAGACTCAATCTGCGTAGTCATGGGATTATACTCTAGGCCCAATCCGCATACAAATCCCTTGGATACTTTCTCCCATTCAATATCAGGATAGGCAATTTTATGAGCATTGAAATTACCTACAGCTCCATTAAATTTGCCAAGATATTCAAGTGAACGAATTGACTTTAGCTGCCGGTTCCACCTATAAACAAATATTGCCAGCTCCTTCCCAACAGTAGTTGGCGAGGCTGGCTGTCCATGAGTATGAGCTAACATCGGAACATCTTTTAATTCTTCTGCCATATTAGCAACTTCATCCACAAGTTTTTTCGCCAGCGGTAACCACGCATCATTCATTCCTTGTTTTAACATTAAAGCGTAGGACAAATTATTTATGTCTTCTGATGTACAAGCAAAATGAATAAATTCAATTACATCAGAAAGTGATGTATCCTTCAGCATTTCCCTCAAAAAATATTCCACCGCTTTTACGTCATGGTTAGTAACCTTTTCAATTTCTTTTATCTTTAAAGCGGGTTCTTCATTAAAATTGGCTACGATATTCCTGAGAAACTGTATTTCTTCAATGGTCAAGCCTCTTATGTTGTGAAATTCCGGATTAGACGCCATTGTAATCAGCCATTCAACTTCGATATGAGTGCGGAATTTCGTTAGTGCCCACTCGGAAAAATAGTTTTCTAAGATTGTTGTAATATTACTATAGCGACCTTCAATCGGAGTCAAAGCTTTAATTCTACTCATACACATTCCCTCCTCAACACATATTTAAAGCAAGATTAGCAATTTTCCATTTATTAATAGACGCGCTTGGTTGTTAGTAGTAACATTTTATCAATACCCACCTTGCTTCAGCAAAACATACATCCAAAGGCATACTTCTAATAATATAACCCAAAACCGAAAGCAAATCGTAATGATGATCGCTCTTTTTGTAGAATATTCTTCTTCACGCCGCAGGATGCGGCGGTCTCGCCTCATCTTTCCGATAACGTCCCGTGAATTCCCGAAATCTGGTTACTACTTGATATTATCTCAGATTTTGGGGAATTTACTGTTCTACGACGTATCGTACCCCCTGACTCAGCAGCGCCACGGACGGCGCTGCCTTAAATATTCACAAGTAAGATAGCAAATCACAATAATTTCGTTTAAATACCTTCAACAAAATAAGTCGCTATCTTTATCTCTATTCCAAACATATTCAATCCCTTGTGATATCTTTTCCGCAACCTCAGTTCCCATAGTATCAGCAATAAAACCTAAAGCCATATCAATTCCGGCAGAAACACCGGAAGAAGTATAATATTTTCCATCTTTAACCCATCTGGCTTTTCTTATCCATTGAACATCTTTATCTTGTTCAATAACCCAATCAAATGCCATTTTATTAGTAGTCGCCATAATACCCTTCAACAATCCTGTACTGGCTAATAATGCTGAGCCGGTACACACTGTTAGAACAAATTTAGCACAAAGGGATAGGTCCTTAATGTATCGTATCAATTCTTTGTTATTGACTTCACTTCTTGTTCCAAAACCACCTGGTATTAATAAAATGCCATCTCTATTAATATCAGATATAGGTAGTGTTTCTACTCTGATATTTTGGCTGCTTGTAATAATGCCACCTTTTTCGGAAAAACATTCTATCTCATAATGTTTTCCCAGCTTCCCGATTACTTCAATTGGCCCGAAGACATCTAATGTCTCAAAATTATTGAACAGTATTACATTAAAATTTGTCATAATACCTCCATAAAATGCTCTTATACTTTTACTAAAAGGAATACTTTCTTTTATCCCGCACCAGGACGGTGCGACCTTTGTACGATATGTTGTAGAACTCTTGCATCTCCGAACCAATGTCGCTTTATATGCCAAAAATAGTGGGATTTGCGACATAGTGTCGTGAATACCTAACTATGTCTGTCTAAAAATATTCTATCTAACGGACTTTGATTTTCCCTATTATCTGTTCACTGACATGGGTATATACCTCTGTAGTTTTAGAGCTTTTGTGCCCCAGCAGTTCCTGAATATATCTTAAGTCGGTCCCACCCTCCAAAAGATGCGTTGCAAATGAGTACCTCAGTGCGTGGACCGAAACATCTTTCTTGATGCCTGCTTTTTCGCAAGCGTTTTCAAAAACTCTCTGTACCGTACGTTCAGTTAGATGACCTTCTTCCTTATCGCCGGAAGCAACCATGTTTTAGGTTGATATTTCTTTACATATATAGGTAATCCGTCTAAAGCCACCGGAGATAACATGGTATACCGGTCTTTTCTCCCTTTCCCCTGCCGGATGTGGATCAACATCCTTAAACTATCAATATCTTCGACCCTCAATCTTAACACCTCACCAACCTGCAAACCAGCCGAATATGTTAATAATAAAATAGCCCGGTGTTTCAAATTCTGAAGTGACGCCAAGATTCTATTTATTTCATCTTGGCTGAGAACCAAAGGTAATTTATTTTCCTTTTTAGGTCGAGGAATAGCCATTACTATGTCAAACCGGCCAAGCACTTGTTAGAGAAAAATTGCGGTTTTATGTTATTTATTTCCTACTTCTGCATATTCCGGGGATTTCCTTCCTTTTTATGTCGTCCTGTGAAAAATATCCCAGCTTTGTTTTACAAGCAGCAAACATAAGCAAACCCCGGCAGCTTACGCCGCCGGGGTCTCTGATCAACAATATACTTTTTTAGAATTCGTTGGGCAGGCCCTGCAGTTCTTCCATGGTAAATACCGGGCCGTCCAGGCAGACATACTTGCTGCCGATGTTGCACCGGCCGCATTTGCCGATGCCGCACTTCATTCTCATTTCCAGAGTGGTAATCACCTGTGCATCGGTATAGCCCATTTTCTTCAAGGACTGCAGACAGAACTTGATCATGATGGGCGGGCCGCAGAGAACGACCATCTTGCCCTGGGGGTCGGGATTGACCTGTTCCAGAAAGGCAGGAACGAATCCTACGTTGCCGGTCCATTTTTCATCCCCTTTGTCCACTGTGACGTGAACTTTGGTGTCTCTTTCTTTGGGCCAGTTTTCAAACAGATCTTCTTTGAAGCACAAATCTTCTGGGGATCTGGCTCCGTAGATGATATCGATTTTGCCGAAATCATCCCGGTGCTCAAAGCTGTACCTGATCAAGGAGCGAACTGGGGCTAACCCGATCCCGCCGCCGATATAAAGCATATCTTTCCCCTTGCATTTATCGATGGGGAACCCGTTCCCGTATGGTCCTCTAACCCCTACGGTCTGGCCGGGTCTGATTTCATGAAGGGCGTCGGTGAGCATGCCGCATTTCTTGATGGCAAACTCCAGGTGGTTTTCTCCCTGGGCGGTGACGGAAAACATTCCTTCCCCCAGGTTCATCAGGGAGAACATGCCCAACTGTCCAGGCATGGGAGTAAAAGGTTTCTTGCCGTCCTTGGTGCTGACGAAAAAGGTTTTAATATCCGGAGTCTCCTCCACGATTTTAAATACGGTGCCCAAAACAGGAACCAAAGGATTGTTGGTTTCACAACTGCAGCTACTCATTGACGGCCACCTCCTTCAACTGGTCGATAAACAAGGTAATATCCATATTTACCGGGCATTTGGCCAGGCATCTGCCGCAGCCCACACAGAGGTTTTTGCCGTATCTTTCATTGAAGTACTCCAGCTTGTGCAGGTACCTGTTGCGGATCCGTTCCGTTTTGCTGGGCCGGGGATTGTGGCCCCCCGCCATCCGGGTATATTCGGAGAACATGCAGGAATCCCAGCACCGGAACCGGTATCCTTCATTCCCGTCATTGCGCACCTCAATATCAAAGCAGTAGCAGGTGGGACAGAGATAGGTGCAGGTCCCGCAGCCGATACATTTCCGGCTCACTTCCTTCCAAACCGGGCTTTCAAACATTTTGGAGAGTTTCTCCGGTACGCCGGTCATATCCACTTTCAAGGTACAGGCGGGCTGAGGAATCGTTCCCTCCCCCTCCGTCAATAAACCCTGCCATTTTGACACCAGTTCTTGACCGGCTTCGGACTGGGCTTCCACACCGTAGGAATCACCTAAATCATAAAGCTGGACATCGGCGGCTTCATGTTTCCCCGGGTTTAATCCCATGGAATCACAGAAGCAGGTGGGCGCGGTTTTGGCACAGCCCATGCATACGGTGAGCAGCTTCTCCCGTTTATTTTTAAAGAATTCATCTTCATAGGACTTGGTCAGGAAAACATCCTCCATGCACTTGATGCTCTGCATATCACAGGGCCGTACACCCAAAATAACCTGCTGCTCTGCCTCATTGTGCACGGTATAATCGGTAATTTCCTGATTGGAGACTTTATAGGAATACATCTTTTCGGTATTAGGGAATAAAAGGTCCTTCGGTGGCAGCACAGTGTTCACGGCTTCCAAATCCAGTGTTCCTTCACTGCCCCAGGGGGCAAACTTGCTGATCCCGTTTATCTGCATCGGTACCAGGACCTTTGATTCTTTGGCAAGAATCTCAATGGCTTCTTTGATTTTATTTTTGGCTAAGGTTTTCACTGCTGTCCACCTCCTTACATGAATTTTTCCGGATCGTCTTCTTTGTAATAGCCCAGGGGCGGTTTTTCTTCCGGGTCTACGGCCGCCTCATAGGGACCAAAGAGTTCATTGATATCTTTAATCAGTTTTCGGTTCAGTTCCATCAGGGGCAGGTTCATGGGACAGGCCCGCTCGCACTCGCCGCACTCAATGCACCGGTCCGCAATATGCATGGCCCGGGTTAAGCCAAAAAACTGGTTTTCCGCCCGGTTGTTCTGTTTTCCCTGCCAGCCCACCCGGTACTGGTCCACAAAGCACTCTTTGCAGTTGCAGGCGGGACAAACATTGCGGCAGGCATAGCAGCGGATGCATTTATCATACTGCTTCGCCCAGTATTCATATTTTTCGTCGGCAGATTTTTTCTCCAATTCGGTGACGGCATGAAACCGTTCCGGTTTGTCCTTTTCCGCCACTTTCTCGCCAATCATAACGTCAAATACCACGGGATTGGGATGGGTGCATTCCAGGCACTTTTTCGCCGTCTCTCCCGTATCCGGATCCTTCATGCCGCGGCACGGAATGCCGATCAAGTAGATATTTTCCCTTTTGATTTGCCCGTCCTGCAGCAGCCGGTTGACTGCCCGGGCATCACAGCCCCGCACAAAAAGGCCTATTTTGCCGTCCGGGAATTTATCATCAAGCAGGTATTTGGCTGTTCCCGCCAGGCAGTACTCATCCCAGACCAGGCGTTCTACATCTCCTGCAGAAGTAACAAAGGCAGGGGGAGACTGGTGGGGGAATCTGCCTTTTTCCCAACCGATCACATAGTGCACTTCCCCTTTTTCCAAGAGGTCTTTGGCAGTTTCACGCATTTTCGCGGTGATCTCGCTCATTTGGCATCCCTCAACTTCCTGTTCGGCCCAAGAGCCTTGATATCTTCGCAGAGACCGACCATGGTCTGTTTAAATTTTTCCGCTTCCGAACCAGAAATCCACCGGGCCTGGAAACGCTCCGGATCGACTCCGTTATATTCCAGGAACCTCTGCATGAGCAGGAAGCGGCGGCGTGTGAAGTAATTGCCACTAACATAGTGGCAGTCCCCCGGGTGTCAGCCGGCCACCAAAACGCCGTCTACGCCCCGTTGAAAGGCCCGCAGCACAAATTGGGGATTGACCCGCCCGGAACAGGGGACCCGTAAAACCCGCACGTTTTCCGGATACTTCATCCGGTTTAACCCGGCCAGATCGGCCCCGGCATAAGCACACCAGTTGCAGCAGAAAGCCAATATTTTCGGCTCCCAGTTGTTTTCTACAGACACAGCGCATCCACCTCCTCCAGAATCTGCGCATTGGTAAACCCTTGCAAGTCAATGGCGCCCGGACGGCAGGCAGCGGTACAGGCGCCGCAGCCCTGGCAAAGTCCCGTGTTCACAGACGCTACTTTTCTTTCCACCGTCTTGCCATGATCTCTTTCCTTAATGGTCTTCAACTCGATGGCTTTATACGGACAGCACGGCACGCACATGCCGCAGCCGGAGCACTTCTCTTCATTGACATGGCTGATCATAGGATCCGTTTCCATTTCGCTCTTGCTGAAGAGGCCGCACACTTTCACCGCGGCGGCGCTGGCCTGGGCCACCGTATCCGGAATATCCTTGGGCCCCTGGCAGGCCCCGGCTAAGAATACGCCGCCGGTATGGGTTTCCACCGGACGCAGTTTGGGATGTGCCTCCTGGAACCAACCGTCTTTATCAATGGAGAAACCTACCGTGCCGGCAATCTTATCATATCCTGCGGCAGGAACCATAGCCGTGGCCAGAACCACCAGGTCAGCCGCTACTGTCACAGGCTTGCCGATCAGGGTATCTTCGCCCTTACAGATCAGCTTATCTCCTTCCGGATAAATCTTAGACACACGTCCTCTCAGATAAACCGCCCCGTCCTCTAAAGTCCGGTTGTAGAATTCGTCATAGGCCTTTCCGGGCGTCCTCACATCCATATAGAAGACATAAGCCTGGGAATCAGGGATCTTATCCAACACCTGGTGAGCATGTTTTGCCGTATACATGCAGCAGGCTCTGGAGCAATATTCTTTCCCCTTCTGGGTATCTCTGGACCCGACACATTTAATAAACACTACGGTTTTCGGTTCCTTGCCGTCAGAGGGGCGCACGATCTTTCCGCCCGTAGGTCCGGCGGCATTGGACATCCGTTCGAAATGCAGGCCGGAAATCACGTCAGGATACTTCCCGTATCCGTATTCCCCATAAGCCTGCTCCCATTCAAACAGATCAAAACCGGTGGCCATAACAATGGCGCCAAAGGCTTCCGTAATGATCTCATCCTGGTCTTCGTAATTGATCGCTCCGGTGGGGCAAACTTTGGCGCACACGCCGCACTTGCCGCTCACCAGTTTCCGGCAGTGTACCGGATCAATCACCGGTTTGTTGGGTACCGCTTGGGCAAATGGTTTGTAGATACAGGGCCGTTTGCCCAGCCCTAAATCATATTCACTGGCCACTTTGGTGGGACACTTGGTTTCGCAAAGCCCGCAGCCGGTGCATTTGGTATAGTCTACATATTTGGCTTTTTTTCTGATTTTTACTTCGAAGTTGCCGATATAGCCGCCCACTTCTTCTACCTCGGAATAGGTCAAAACCTCAATATTCGGATGCTGCGCCGCAGCAACCATCTTCGGCGTGCTAATTCAGGCAGAGCAGTCCAAAGTGGGGAAAGTTTTGTCCAGCATGGCCATTTTCCCGCCGATGGTTGCCTCTCTTTCTACCAGCGTAACTTGGTGGCCCGCATCTGCAATATCTAAAGCGGCCTGCATGCCGGCAATACCGCCGCCGATCACCAAGGCCCGTTTGGTCACCGGAATGGTGGAAGTAAACAGTTCTTGGTTCCTGGCCACCTTGGCCACTGCCATTCTCACCAGATCAATGGCCTTTGCCGTCGCTTTTTCCTTATCCGTGTGCACCCATGAGCACTGTTCCCGTAAATTGGCCATTTCAAATAAATACGGGTTTAACCCGGCACCGGCCAATGTTTTCCGGAAAGTAGGCTCGTGCATTCTCGGCGTACAGGAAGCCACCACCACCCGGTTCAGCTGATGGGTCTGGATCGCTTCCTTAATTACCGCCTGGCCCGGTTCGGAACACATATATTTATAGTCCATGGCAAAGACCACATTGGGCATGGCCTTCGCCGCTTCCGCCACTTTTTCCACATCCACGGTAGCGGAAATATTCGTACCGCAGTGACAAATAAAAACCCCTACACGTCTCATGCGCCTTCCCTCCTTGCTCGACCAAATACATCCTGGATCAGTTTTTCCGCGGCCACAAAATGTCGCGGCAAGCCCACCTCTTTGGGCGCACAGCCGAAAGCCAGAGCCATCAATTCCGTGAAGTAATAAATGGGGATTTGGAAATTGGTGCCCATTTTAGCATTGATCTGCTTCTGCCGCATATCCAGATTCAACATACACAAAGGACAGGCAGTGGCAATGGCCTCGGCCCCGTTTAGCTGGGCGTTTCTTAAAATATCGTGAATCATTTTCTTGCCCACAGCCGGTTTGGCCACCACATGGCCCGCCCCGCAGCATTCGGTTTTATAAGCCCAGTCCACCGGCTCCGCCCCCAAGGCAGCCATAATATGGTCCATCACCATGGGATTTTCCGGATCATCACTTTGGGCAATCTTCGCGGGACGAACGAGCAGGCACCCGTAATAGGAGGCGATCTTCATCCCGGTTAAGGGCTTGGACACCTGGGCCTGAATTTTTTCCAATCCCACCCTTTTCCCTAAAACGTCTAAAAAGGAGATCACCTCATCTTTGGCCTGGTAGTCCATTTCAA
Source organism: Candidatus Formimonas warabiya (assembly GCF_002777255.1). Lineage (GTDB taxonomy): Bacteria > Bacillota > Dehalobacteriia > Dehalobacteriales > Dehalobacteriaceae > Formimonas > Formimonas warabiya. The sequence goes on from NZ_CP017634.1 coordinate 2,210,843, forward strand.
TAATATTGCTGATCCTTTTTTGCATCTCCTGAGACTTTCTCACCGCTTCCGCCGCGGCCTTAAACCTGAGAAAACAGGCCGCACAGGGAACCGCCACATCGCCCAATCCTTCCTTTTCCGCCAGGGCCAAATTCCGGGCGGGCAAAGCCAGGGACAGCATATGATCGGTAAGGTGGGCAGCTGATGCTCCGCAGCAGTTCCAATCAGGCATCTCCACCAATTCTACCCCTAATTTCTTGGCCACCAGCTTGTTGGATAAGCCGAATTCAATGCCGGTAGAGCTTAAGGAACACCCGGGAAAATAAGCATATCTCACTTATGCTCCCTCCCTTCCAGACACTTTTGAAAGATTTTCTTCACAGACCGCATATCCTTGGTCCTTTCGGGCATGATATGGGCCTTTCCTGTTAAAAATAAATGGGGAACAGAATCCACATCCTGAAAAAGCTTACCGGAGCGCAGGTTGTACAAGGCACTGAGAATTACTTCCGGTGACTTGCCAAACATTTTTAAATTCTGCAGGAAAATGTCGTTAAACAGGTTGATCTCTCTTTCTTTGACAATTCCTTTTTTCTTGGCCGTCTGGCGCACCGTCTCCATTAATGCGGCCAAGTCCACATCTCTGGGACACCGGGTGCTGCACGTTTGACAAGTCGCACACAGCCAGATGGTCCGGGACTGCAGGGCTTCTTCCAGCATGCCCAGCTGGAGCAGTCGAATGATTTGCCGGGGCGTTTTATCCATGGCAAAAGCTACCGGGCAGCCGGCAGAACACTTTCCGCACTGATAACAATCCGTGATGTTGACGCCTGCTTCTTGTTGAATCCTTTTGATTTCGTCCCGGTTCCGCGCGGCGGCGCTCGTCAGTTCAATTCCCTCCATACTTACCCCCTCTTTCCTTAAAATAATATTCCTGAAGCTTTTTGCTACCGAATATATATCCATACCAAACTTGAACAAACATCATCAGATGGGAGCATCCTATTAATGACTTATTCGATCGATTCTCATGGAATTCCTACGTGAAATTTTATTACCAATGTTTATTTTTTTTACATTTCTCATAAAAAAATTTAATCGTCCTACATTGTGCATTTTATCACATATTCCCGTCCTGCTACAACATCTTTTCTTGATTCCCACAGATAACCAGTCCATTATGGGTTCAGGATGGGGTAATGCGCAGTACCATGCTAAACTACTTTGATCAAGCGTCAATATAACTGCGTGCAGCCGGCTCGCTTTGAAAAACGACGAGTAGTTTTTACTTGTCGCTTTGGCATTTTTGATATTTATTGTTTTTCAGATAATCAATATATTCAATCGCCCATACTTGGAGCGCATCCAAAACAGGTTGGAAATGATCGCCCAACTCGCTCAGCGAATACTCCACCCTGGGCGGAATCTGGCTGTAGACCCTTCTGTTGATCAGGCCGTTCTCTTCCATCATGCGCAGCTGCTTTGTCAGAGTAGCCTGCGTCAAATTGGGCAGCACTCTTTGCAGTTCATTAAAACGCATTGTTTTGATGCTCAAGTGGTACATAATGAGCAACGTCCATTTCCCTGTAAGCAATTTTTGCGCCGTCACATAGGGGCAAATCCCGAATAAATCCTCTTGCATAATTTCTCCTTTAGTATCTATTAGATACTTACTATGATAAAAAATCGTACTTGAATATTATATCGTGCTATGATGTAATAATATAGAAAAAAGGACGGGAAGTCAATCCCGAAAAGAAACGGAGGAAGTATTCATGGAAGAAGTTTATGCGTTTTTGAAAAAGTGCGAAACTTATTATCTCGCCACCATGGACGGTGACCAGCCAAGAGTTCGTCCTTTTGGCACGGTGAATATCTTTGAGAACAAGCTTTACATACAAACGGGCAAGGTCAAAAATGTGTCAAAACAGATGCAGGCGAATCCGAAAATTGAACTTAGCGGCATGGCAGACGGCAAGTGGATTCGCGTGGAAGCGGTTGCGGTCGAGGATGACAGAGTGGAAGCAAGGCAGCATATGCTGGACGCCTATCCTTCCTTGCAGGGCATGTATGCGGCTGACGACGGCAACGCCCAGGTTCTTTATCTCAAGGATGCCACAGCAACCATCTCCTCTTTCACAGAGGCGCCTAAGGTGATCAAGTTCTGATTTGCTCTCTAAAATATGACTCCTCTAGAACAGCAAATCCCCATTTCTCCGGGCAGGCTGGTACCACACCAGCCTGCCTCTTTTTGCCGAACTATAATTAAAATCATTCTACTTAATTTCCCGTTCGGAAAGACTGTGAGACAGAAAAATTTTTATGTCTAAGGCAACTTTTGATGGAACCATATCGGCCTTTTATTCGTCATGTAGAGTGAGAAAAGTGCCCAGTTCCATGATCATCCGATTTTTCCTTCCGCTTTTACTGCTGCCGGATCTGGATTACAGCGACAAAGATTTGAAGATCATTTTAAGGCACGAACTGAGCCATTATCAACGAAAAGAGGCAAAAAGACCATGAAGGAACGGTTTGCGAATATTTTTGACAGGAGTAAAAGGCGCAAGGGCGTGATCACCTTATGCGCCCTCATTGTGGCCATAGGAATTACCGGGGCATCCGTGGCTTACAGTGGGAACGACGGCGGCGGGGAAAAGAGAATTGACAATATTGCCCTTCTCCATGCGGGAAACTGGTATGGACTTGAAGGGAATCAATTTGTCATATCCTATGGCACGAAGAAAACCGCCGTGGTGCCGCTTACGCCGGATACCGAGGATCAGTCGGTATATTTGGCAGACAAGGCCGTCTACATATCGGATGAAGTGACGGCCGTAGCCTATGGCGGACATAATAAAGAGTACCGGGGTCAGGTACCGCCTGTTTCCGTCCTGATCAGCAAGGACCAGGGGCAAACCTGGAACAGCTACACCGTTACGGACCCGAAAACGGTTGATTATGAAACGAAATATCTGGGCTTTACAACCCCAAATGAAGGCTGGCTGCTGCTCGCCGGAGGCGCTGCCATGGGGCATCAAAATAACAGGATCTTTGTGACGTCGGACGGGGGAAAGACTTGGTCCGAAACCGGCAATACCAGCGACACTTATGCACGCGTCGTTACCGGGGCGGGTTTTGCCGACGAAAACACCGGTTTTGTTTCCTTCCGTTATGACGCCGATCCTAATCCGGTGGTCTACCGCACGGAAAACAAGGGAAAAACATGGACAAAATGTGCTCTTGAAATACCGGACTCCTTTAAAAATATTGCCACCTACGCCACAGCCTTATCTCCTGTCTTCGACGGCGCGAAAGGCGTTCTGCCGGTAACCTTCCGTAAAAATGAAGGGAACGGGAATCCTGTGGATGTCACCGTGCAATATGAAACCTCGGACGCTGGGAAAACATGGACATTTCATGAAAAATACAATCTCGCTCTTATCTGGGCGGACGCTTGGGCCACAAGAGACGGCAGAGCACGCTACGAGATTATGAGCAGCCAAATGCAGAACGGGTTCCGGGCGCAGCAGCTTTCTCCGGACAATTTTGTCATCCGCTGGTCCAGCCCATGGGTGGTCAGCTACCAGGTAGCTCTGGACGGCACACAGGCCGTCGTTACCTATTGGTACACAGACTCCTCGACCAGCAAGTATCGGGGCGTGGAGCGCCTCACTTTTGGGGAGGAAAACGGGCGGCCGGTGGTCACGGCGTGCAAAACGGAAATCGAAATGGAGGAATATACCGACACCACAGATTGGAAAAGGGTTGATACGGGGTTGTACGCTTTTTCAATTCCCGATGATTGGGAGGCCGTCGCCTTAGCGGACAGCACCGTCAGCTTTACGAAAGGCGGTGAAGAACTGGGAACGCTGATGCGTTTGGGCTATGATGCGTCGCGCGCCCTCTCCCAGTTTGAGGGGAATCATGCAAACACGCTTAGCACGGAACCCCTTGAAGGCTACCCGTATGCCGCGACAAAGGTGATCATCCGGCGTAGCCAACCCGCAGCGGCCCATGACGATTCCTATGTGGACGAAGTGCATATTTATCTGATCCCCGAAAAAAGCAGATTTGCCTATGATTTGTGCTTTGACTCGTCTCTTGTCCATGGAGAAGCGGCTGAAATAGCCAAAAGCGCCCTGATCTATACGGACCGGATGCAGATTCAGGACCTAGCCAGGAAATGGGGCGAAGCGTTCAAAAACCGGGACGGCAAAGCACAGTACGATTTGATGAACCCGGACCTCCAAAAGAAAGTATATGAAGACTATCAAGAACGCGACTGGGTTACGGGTCAGTTAAGCCCATGGGTAGACGGCTTTACGGTACAACCCGGCGATGATACAGCTGTGCTTACCTACGCTTACATGACCCTGGACGGTTTTGCGGGCTACTATTTTCAGACCCTATCCTTTGCCCTGGAAAAGGGACAGTTCATGATTTCCGGCTACACCGAACCAAAACAGGTTAACGGTCAAAGGGAGGGCACTGTCCTTGCCTATCTGGATAGCGGCAAAACATGGCTGTCGGCAGCTTCTTTGCACGGGGAAATGTTTTCCGATATCACGCTTTCCATAAACGACAAAACAAAGCGTTTTCCCTGGAAGACCTATAAGGCGCCCGCCTTCTTGCCGGAGCTGGGCTATGCGGATGTAAACGGCGACGGACAGAAGGAGCTGATCGTTATTTTGTGCAAAGGCGAAGGCACCGGTACGCTGGTGGAGGAAATACATGTCTTAAATGGGGAGGATCTATCCGAAATTGCCGTTCAAAGCCCGCTGAGCGCACTGGAGAAACGGGTGGTATCAAAAATTGATCAAAGCGGTGTAAAAATCACCATTGACAATCAAAAAACCCTTGTATTCCCTGAAAAAGATATTACAGCCAAAGTCGCGGAGAAAAAAAGCTGGTTTGACACGCTGGGGACCGGCTCCATCATTGATTATTCCATCCAAGGGGGTGATGTCACCGTGAGAGTTGGCGCACAGCTTTCACCTGCCGGCTTTTTAGGTGACTTTAACCTGACTTATGCATATCAGAATCATCAAATGAAAGTAAATGGGATCCGTTTTTCCCCAGGCATATGAACCACCGGTGCGGCAATCTCCTTTTGATCATGGGACAAGTATAAATACTGGCAGGAATTCATACGTGCCTGCACGCTGGAAGTGTTGTCACACCGGTAAATCCAAGTGATCAATTCTTTGGTAGGCATGAATCAAAAAATAATGTATATCACCAATGCTACCGCCAGCAAAGCCGCTTCCGGAACCACTAACAGCCTGATTACCTTATTTAGGTTTGCCTTAAAATAATTCACTGTCAAAGTTAGACAAAGGTGTACCGGCGTGAGCATCTGTCCGGTGAATCCGGCAATAAATAGCAGCACTGCCGTGCGCAAGTCAAAACTGGCACCCATTGCGGCCAGGGCAATAGGAAAACCGATGCCCACAATCGCCACCATATGGCCGGTCATCAAGGCAACCAGAAAATTAATCGCCATAAAAATAAAATAGGATGGGACGGGCAGTTTATCCAATAGCAAGGGCAGCCCGGCTACGGCATCTGTATCTTCTAAAACTTGCTTAAAAATCATCACGGTGAATACCAGAATAATGGTCTTTAATTTAAGATCCGGAAAAAGCGCCCAGATTTTTACCGGTGTATACCGGTGATAAATGAGAAGGGCGACGATGACGATGCCCACAGCCAGCCAAACTTCTGTCTGCACCGCCAGCACCAGAAATACCACAACAAATAAAGGAAGAGCGCTCAGCACCAGTTCCCGCGCTATTTTAGAGCGTTCCCCGTTTTCGCTCCTTACCTCTTTCTGCACCGGAATTTTTTTTAAAATAGGAATACCCATGACTACCACCAGGGCACCAAAAGGAATTAATGCTAAAATCAGATGTTGAATCGGGATTCCCGAAAGCTGGGCAATTAACAAAATGCTGGGATAGATAGGCAGAAAATATTCCGTGACATGGCGATAATAGAAGTTAATAAAGCTTTTCTGTTCCGGCGTGATCGTAAGATCTTTCGCGGCGTGTTCCACAAGGGGCGCGGAAAAAATCGCGCCTCCTGCCGAGGGCATCAGGCCGATAAAGGAAGGCAAAAGAGCCATCACGACCCGCCGGTTCGGCACAACTGCCTGCAGCGCCAACAACATCCGATTCAGGTACCCTTCTTTTCTTAAAAGTACTTCCAATATCATAATCAGTATGAGAATAACGACCAGCTCAATGGTGACAGGGTTTATCACCCCATGCCAAACCATCATGAAAAAATCAAGCAGCCCGGTACGGTAGATGAATGCCAGTACCACTGAACAGATAAGCATGACGTAACTCACAGGTAAATGCCGCCAGATCAGAAATACCATCAATAAAAATGTACTGATCAGTTTAAACCCTTCCATCTATTTGCCCCCCTTCCCATTCACTTATTAACCCGCCTGACTTGGGGTAGCTGTTATTCCCGCCTGTATGCCGGCATTTAATGCTTTCATGTTCAGTTCTTCCGTGCCGGCAGGAATCCGGGCTAAAACGGCTTTCTTCAGAGCCCCTTCCGACACCACATGGGTGATGCCCATAATTACGCCCAGAGCAACAATATTTGCCGTCATTTCCCGGCCTGTTTCTTTTTTGGCCAGGCCCGTAATGGGAACCGGATAGTATTTTCCTCGATGGGCTCCTTTTAGCTCTTTTACCAGGGTGGAATCAATAATGATGATCGTCTCCTCCTTGATCTGACCCGAGTATTTTTCATAGGCCGCCTGGGACATGGCTAAAAAAATATCCGCATCCCCCACTTTGGGATAAAAAATAGCCTCCGTAGAGATGATCACTTCCGCCTTGCTTGCCCCCCCTCTTGCTTCCGGCCCGTAACTTTGGGACTGCACGGCATTGTACCCGTCCACCACTGCCGCGCTGGCGAGAATAATTCCGCCCAGAATTAATCCCTGTCCCCCCGTACCGCTCAGTCTGAGATCCCATTTTTGCTGCATTTATTTTTCTCCTTTCTGGACAGCATCCATCAGCCTGTCGTATGCCGCCGTGTATTCCGGGGCCTCTGTTTGATAGAGTGCTCCGATGAGGAATTTGCCCTGATAATCTGCCGGATTCATTTTTGCTGCTGTCTTTACATGGACGGCGTTTTCTTTTTCCCATTTTAACATGTCCAGGGAGGTTCCCATTTTGTTCCGTCTGCCGTAACTGACGGGACACTGGGAGACTGCCTCAATGACCGAGAAACCTTTGTGTTGGGCGCCGGCGACAATGAGATCGGTTAACTGCTTGGCGTGATAGGTTGTGCCCCGGGCCACAAATGTAGCACCGGCCCCTTTGGTCAGCGCGCAGAGATCAAAGTTACGTTCCATCATTCCGTAAGGAGCGGTCGTTGCCTTTTTTCCTGTAGGGGTAAGAGGGGAGTACTGGCCTCCGGTCATGCCATAAATATTATTGTTGATGATAATGGCCGTGAGGTCGATATTGCGCCGGCAGGCATGGATGAGATGATTGCCGCCGATGGCCGTGGCGTCTCCGTCCCCCATAAAAACAAAGACCTGTAATCGAGGTTCGGCCAGCTTTACCCCGGTGGCAAATGCCAATGCCCGTCCGTGGGTAGTGTGCAAGGTGTTGAAGTTTAAATAGGTGGTGGCCCGGGAAGAGCAGCCGATTCCTGAGACGATGATTGTCTCATCCTGGTTCATCTCCATTTCTTCCATGGCCCGGGCAAAAGCCCCCAGGACAATGCCGTTGCCGCAGCCCGGACACCAGATATGGGGCAGACGGTCTTGCCGAAAGTATTTTTCATAGGCCCCCTGCATTTAAAATACCCCCTTTATTCCGGCGATAATTTCTTCAGGGGTGACCAATTCCCCGTCTACCTTGTTTACGCCTACTACGGGGCAAGCACCGGCCACAATCCGTTCTACTTCCCTTTTCAATTGTCCCAGGTTCATTTCCGGTACGATCATCGCTTTTACCCCCAGGGCGATTTTTTTCAGTTCTGCCTCCGGGAAGGGCCAGATGGTAATAGGCCTGAACACCCCTACCTTGTATCCTTTACTATTTAAACGTTTCATCGCTTCTTTCGCGGACCGGGCCCCGCTGCCATAGGCTACCAGCACCACATCGGCTTCCTCTACATGGTCACTTTCCCATGCCAGAATTTCCGCCAAATGGCGATCAATTTTGGCCATCAAGCGTCGGTTCATGCGATCTACTTCCGCGGTCGCCATCGTCGCATATCCGCTTTCGTTATGGGTCAATCCGGTGACATGATATCGATACCCTGTGCCAAAGGGAGCCAGGACAGGAATGTGGTCTGCCTCGGCACTGTATGATACATATTCCCCTGCGCCTATTTCCGTTTTCTTGCGGTCAACTATTTCTAAGTCCTTTACTTCATCAAAATTAATCGGCTCTCTCAGGTGCCCGATCACTTCATCCATTAAAAAAATCACCGGTGTCATATATTTTTCCGCTAGATTCACGCACTTCACGGCTAGGGTATAACACTCCTTCACGGAAGATGGAGAAAGAACAATCACGGGGTGATCCCCATGGGTCCCCCATCTGGCCTGCAGCACATCCCCCTGGGCCGGACTGGTGGGAAGACCTGTCGACGGGCCGCCCCGCATTACATTCACGACCACGCAGGGGACCTCGGCGATACAAGCATAGCCCAGATTCTCCTGTTTCAAAGAGAAGCCGGGACCGCTGGTGGCCGTGAGCACTTTTTTACCGGTTAAGCTGGCCCCGATAATCACCGCCATCCCGGCGATTTCGTCTTCCATCTGAATAAATTTCCCGCCCAGCTTCGGAAGCTCCTTTGCCATCACTTCCGCAATTTCCGTGGAGGGAGTAATGGGATAGCCGCCAAAAAAGCGCACCCCTGCGGCCAAGGCGCCCAAAGCACAGGCCTCGTTTCCTTGGATCACTTCAATTCCTGTTTTCTTGGTCATGCTTCTGCCACCTCCAGGCAAAAATCAGGGCAATGGAACTGGCACATCTTACAGCCGGTGCACGAGTCCATATGATCAATCACTGCTTTGCCTAAATAATTTTCTGTAAAAACACCTTTGGGGCAGAGCCCGATACAGATCCCGCAGGCTTTGCAATAACGATCCGTGAGATGAACGATATATTTTTTTTCCATATTTTCCTCCCCGCAAACGAAACTTAATTGAGACAGGAGCAATGTGCAGAATAACGCCACAATGATCAATTGCAGCGTTATCTTGTTGAACATGAAACAATTCTTCCGCCTCTTGATGCTTTATCCCATGCTACTCAGAGAGCTCATTTTTCTTTTCTGATGCGCCAAAAGAAAATTACCCCAGGGCGCTGAAACGGGTATCTATTTCTTTGAGAAAATCTTTCGTCTGCACCACTTTTTTATCCGGAGACTCTGAAAGTTGGGCTAGATCTTTCGTCATCACCCCTTCTTCAATGGTTTTGATGGCCGCTTTTTCCAGTTTGTGCCCAAAATCCACCAGCTCATGAATGCCGTCTAATTCCCCCCGTTTCTTTAATGCGCCCGTCCAGGCAAACAAAGTTGCCATGGAATTTGTCGACGTTTCTTTCCCCGCCAGATACTGGTAATAATGCCGGGTCACCGTTCCGTGCGCAGCCTCATATTCAAAGTAGCCGTCAGGGGATACTAAGACAGAGGTCATCATGGCCAAACTGCCGAAGGCAGAAGCCACCATATCCGACATCACATCTCCATCATAATTTTTACATGCCCAGACGATTCCTCCCTCAGAGCGCATGACCCGGGCCACCACATCGTCAATTAAGGTATAGAAATAATCAATTTTCGCCGCGGTAAATTTCTCCTGGTACTCATGCTCAAAAATCTCTTGGAAGATATCTTTAAACCGGTGGTCATATGTTTTGGAAATGGTATCCTTGGTGGCAAACCAGAGATCCATTTTTTGGTCAAGGGCAAAATTGAAACAGGATCTGGCGAAACTCACAATTGATTGATCGATATTATGCATCCCCATCAGCACTCCGGGACCCTTAAAATCAAAAATAGTTTCCTTAGATACTTCACCATTTTCAGCTGTAAATACCAGCTCTGCTTTTCCGGCTCCCGGCACCCGCATTTCCACACTCTTATAAAGATCCCCATAGGCATGCCTGGCAATGGAGATCGGTTTGGTCCACGGTTTTACAAAAGGCCTGATACTGTTGACAATGATGGGGGTGCGGAAGACAGTGCCGTCCAGAATGGATCTGATCGTAGCATTCGAACTTTTCCACATTTGCTTCAGGTGATACTCCTGAACCCTTTGGGCGTTAGGCGTAATCGTGGCACATTTCACGGCAACGCCATGTTTTTTTGTGGCCAGCGCAGCGTCTATGGTAATCCGGTCATTGGTTTCATCCCGATTTTTTAAGCCCAGGTCGTAATACTCCGTTTTTAAATCAATGTAAGGATTCAGCAAGATCTCTTTAATCGCGTGCCAGATGATCCGGGTCATCTCGTCGCCATCCATCTCCACTAAAGGTGTTTTCATTTGAATCTTCTTGTTCATACGACTACCCCCTCTAAAAATTTATCCTCGTCATCCATTCTTCCGGGAAAAATACATCGCCTTACCTATTTTGTTTTTTCATCCAGTTCAGGGTGCCGCCTCCGGAAAGGATCTTTCTCTGCCTGGCCGTGAGCAGTAATTTTACGGAAAATTCTTTTCCTGAGGTCAGATTGCGCACATTTAATTCTTCCGCACCATTTTCGACGGCAGCTTTCATCCCTTTCACGTCCAGTTGATCCCCTTGGGCAATGGTTTCATAGATCTTGGGATCGGCTAAAAGGAGGGGCACAATACCGAAATTCACCAGGTTATCACCGTGAATTCTCGCCATAGACTTGGCAATAACCGCTTTCACCCCCAGATACATGGGAGCTAAAGCAGCATGTTCCCTGCTGGAGCCTTGACCATAATTGTCGCCGCCCAAAATAATGCCGCCGCCTTTTTCTTTGGCCCGGCCGGGAAAAGTGGGATCGACCGGCTCAAATACGTGCTCAGCCATGGCCGGAATATTCGACCGCAGGGGAAGGATCTTGGCACCGGCCGGCATAATCTGATCCGTGGTAATGTTGTCCCCTACTTTCAAAAGCACTTCACCCTGAAGATCATCCGCCATCTCCTCCTGCACCGGCAAAGCTTTAATATTGGGTCCCCGCCGGATTTCCCTCTGATCAAAGGCAGGGAAAATAAACATGCTGTCATCAACGGCAAATCTTTCCGGTAAGGCCACAGACACCGGTTCCCCCATACCGGCGGGATCGGTTATCACTCCTGTAATGGCACTAACAGCAGCAGTTTCCGGACTGACAAGATAAACCTGGGCATCCTTCGTTCCCGTCCGTCCTTTAAAGTTTCGATTAATGGTTCTTAGGGAAACCCCTGCCGATTTAGGCGATTGCCCCATGCCAATACAAGGACCGCAGGCGCATTCCAAAACCCGGGCCCCAGATCTGATGATCTCGGCCAAACTGCCGTTATCCGCCAACATTTGAAATACCTGTCTGGAGCCACAGGCCAGAACCAGACTGACATCCGGATCAACTTTCTTCCCTTTGAGTATTTGCGCTGCCTTCATCAGATCCAAATAGGAAGAGTTGGTGCAGCTGCCGATTACCACCTGGTTAATCTTCATCCCAGCCAGTTCTTGAACGGTCTTCACATGATCCGGGCTATGGGGACAGGCCGCCAGGGGCTGCAACTCGTTCAAGGGAATGACCAATTCCTGATCATAGACGGCGTCCTCATCCTCAGACAGCGGCTTCCAGGCTTCTTCCCGATCTTGCGCTTTTAAGAATTCCCGGGTTATTTCATCACTGGGGAAAAGGGAAGAGGTGGCTCCGGTTTCGGCGCCCATATTCGTAATGGTGGCTCTTTCCGGCACGCTGAGCGTTTTTACCCCGTCACCGCTATATTCCAATACGGCTTTAAGTCCGCCCTTCACGGAAAGCCTTTTCAGCACTTCCAAAACAATATCCTTTGCACTGGCCCAAGGGGACAGTTGACCGGTCAGTTTAATGTTGATAATTTTAGGCATGGTCAGATAAAAGGGACCGCCCCCCATGGCTACAGCTACATCCAGGCCGCCTACCCCGATGGCCAGCATGCCTACACCACCTGCGGTCGGGGTATGGCTGTCCGCCCCTAAGAGGGTTTTTCCCGGTTCCGCAAAACGTTCCAAATTTACCTGGTGGCAAATACCGTTTCCCGGCCGGGAATAAATTACCCCAATGTTGGACGCGACATCCTGCAGGAAAACATGATCGTCAGGGCTCTCAAAACCCGTCTGTAAAGTATTATGGTCTACATAGATCATACTTTTTTCTGTCTTTACCTGGGAAATACCCATTGCCTCAAACTGGAGAAAGGCCATGGTGCCGGTGGCATCCTGGACTAAAGTGTGATCAACTTTGATGCCGATTTCTTCACCTGCTTTCATTTCTCCGCTCACCAAATGTTCTTGAATAATTTTTTGTGTGACTGTTAAACCCATGGAAGCACCTCCTACAATTTTTCATCGGGTTCCTGCACCAACGATTTCATTTCACCTGACACATGGAGTAAAAGAATCTCTCTCTCTGAATGAAGAACTTGCTTCAAGCAGAGAGTTTTTGGGAATGGGGATCCACGATTCCCATTTCTTTCACGCCTGGTAATCTTTGCACTGTTCCCTTTATCTCAGGGGACATGACGATATCGGATACGGTCTCCCGGGACATGAGACGGAACCATTGAATCGCCCGGCTTAAGAGCTTGCGCCCGAAATGATAGGCAAAATTAAGATCGATCACATAGGCAAAGATGATATGCACCAGTATGAATGCCGCCATCATTTCCCCAGAAATGGTATCTGCCCAGAACCAGCGGATGATGCCGGTTACGCCCAGCACCGTCATAGTGAGGAAAATAATCAGGTACCAATATTTTTGTCCTGAATTATACTCACCCTGAAAGGGATGCTTCTCTTTAGAAAACACACTGCGGATCGCCTGTTTCCACCAGGCAAGATCTTTACGGCCAAAAGAAAATACCGCTTTCATCATGCGATTAAAATGGTACCGGTCAAAGAAAAAGAATAAAAAAGGAGAAGACAGCCAGATCACCGCTCCGCACTTATGAGCCATACTGACCAGCATGTAAAAGAAGTCATTCCAGTCCCGGCCAAAGTGGTTCATGGCAATGCCTGTGGCCGCCAGTAATAGATAACCGATGGCCATCCACCAGTGGACCAGTTTTTCCGTCAAGCGGTGCCTTGTGGCCACTATTTTCAGCTTCCCGTCCACCTGGGGGCAAGCCTGCACACAGCGATAACAACGGAGGCATTCCTCATCCACAATTTGCTCCAGCTGCAAGGATGTTCTTTCCGTCTGGAGGTCCACGCGTCTCCGCTCCCTCAAAACCACCGGACAGGCGTCCACACAGTTGCCGCAGGCGATACAGGCCTTTTGCCCGGCTACCTCGTCACCGCCCTCCAAAAGGTTATTGGGGGAAATCCCGCTGGAGAGCAAACGAAACTTGGCCACCGGAGACCAGGGGGTATCGAGAATGGCATGAATCAGCTCTCGGTTTTGTGATAAGGTTTTTAAACCCGGCACGATAGATCACCCTCTCTCAGTTCATACTCGCTCCGTTAGCACTTCTCACCTTCACTTCCTCCCGGGTATAATCGGGTAAGAGGATGGGAGAAATCAATCCATTATGGATGCCCAGGTCCTTCAATTGCTGATGGTACTTTTTGACATGCTGCAGGGACGGCGCTCCTACTTGGGCGCTTTTGATATAGGTCACCGCACTGTGCGCGCTCCGATGACCAAAGACAAAGATATCTAATAAAGAGTTTCCGCCTAAACGGTTGATCCCCTGTACCCCACCGGAACACTCGCCCGCGGCATAAAGGCCGGGTACCTTTGTTCGCGCTTCCGGATCAATTTCCACGCCTCCGTTTTGGTAGTGCTGGGTAGGGAAAATCAAGATCGGTTCTTCCCGCACATTGATGCCGTATTCATGGAACCGGTGCACAATGCCGGCAAACATGCGGTCTAATTTGCCCGCATCACCCCGAATATTGATCAGCGGTGTATCCAGCCAGATGCCTGCTCTGCCGGTAGGGGTGGGAATCCCGTTTCCTCTGCCCTGCACCTCCCGCAGGATACCGGAGGACACGGTGTCCCTCGTTTCCAGTTCGTTAATAAACCTTTCTCCTTTCACATTCACCAGTTGGGCCCCATTGCCGCGGCAAGCCTCGGTGATCAGCTGTCCCAGCATCTGCTCCGGCCACATGGCACCGGTGGGGTGGAATTGAATGTTCCCCATATGGAGCAGATTTGCTCCCGCCCGGTAAGCAATTACCAGCCCGTCGGCAGTGGCGCCGTAATGGTTGGTCGTGGGAAAATCGCAGGGATGCAGGCGGCCGATGCCGCCGGTAGCCAGAATCACAGCTTTTGCTTTCACCACCAGATATTCCCCGGTCTCCATATTCTGCAATAAGGCGCCCGTACATTTCCCCTCTTCATCCAGCAATAATTCCACTGCCGGCGTATACTCTAAGAGGGGGATTTTTTGATTGCGGAATTCATCCCGGATCACGCGCATAAATTCCAAGCCGCTTAAATCTTTGCAGGAATGGACTCTTCTTCTCTGATGCCCCCCGGCAAAGGAGACGACAAAATCCCCGTTATCCTTGGTATCAAACATGCATCCCAAGTCTTTCAGCCACTCTACCATCAAAGGGGCATCATGCACCAGGGTGCTGACTACATCCCTTTTGTTTTTAAAACGTCCCCCACCCATGGTATCCAGGAAGTGACGGTCCAGGGAGTCATTAGCCTGGGTAGCGGCGGCAATGCCCCCTTCTGCCATGACGGTATTGGAATCACCGATCCTGAGCTTGGTAGCCATCAAAACCCGGGCTCCCTTTTCCTGAGCAATCAAAGCAGCGGATACGCCCCCTCCCCCGGCGCCAATCACTAAAATATCCACATCATAGTCGATCTGGTTCAGATTCACCTGATCCGGGTCGACACAACTTCTGCCTTCCAGGAGATCCACCAGCTTATTGGTGAGTTTTTCCCCTTTGTTTGGTCCGATCCGTACTTCTTTAATGCTATCGGGCCGGTAATCGGGATGCCATTCATGGAGCAGCGCCTCCCGCTCGGCAAACGGCATGCGGGGAATCTCTTGACTGAGCCGAAAAGACCGGGTTTGTTCTAATTTCTTTATGGATTCTTGCATCATCATCGGATAGCCTGACATGTTCCTCCCCCTTTACAGCTTCTCAAATTCTCTTTGATCATATTTTTTCTTCATTTCTTCTTCCGATAGGCCGGCTAGCGCGTGCACCTCTCTATCAAACTTACCTGCCCGAACATCTTTGTTGCGCTCAATAATCTGTTGCGGCTTGGGCCGGACACTTTTGGAAAAATACCTGCGCACAAATAGGGCAATATGATAAGGAACCAGTTCACCTGTACACCGGGAAGCACATAAACCGCACATAATGCAATCAAAAGAAAGTTCCGCCGCTTTTTTCCAATCGCCCCGAAGAGCTGCCCCAATATAATCAATTGGTTTCAGATCTTGGGGACAGGCTTTGCTGCATGCACCGCAGCCTACGCATTTTTTGATTTCCGGATACAATTCCAGCAGATCCTGCGCCGGTCGATCAATTTTTCCCAAATCATAGATGGCTTTTTGGGTCGGGAAAAAGGGAATCTGGGTCAGATACATGCCGGGGACGATTCTTTCCTGGCAGGCCAATCCCACATAAATTTTGTAGTCCCCCGGCACCCGGTAAAAGGTGCCGCAGGCCCCGCAAAACCCGCCCCGGCACCCGCAGCCCCGGGTAAACTTATATCCGATCCACTCCATAGCCGTCATAATGGTTAAACCGTCCGGTACCTGATAACTCCTTCCCATCACGTTGATCTCAATCAATCCTTCTCCCATTGTCCTACCTCCCTAGTTAAAATCAAAAACCGACAGCCTCCTGCTATTCATCAGACTTTTTCTTGGGTGGTGTTTCCAGCCGGATAGAAGCGACCTTCCCTTTCGACACATAAACTTGGCCGTCCATCAAACGCCGGGCTGTTCTTGCCAAGGCCGCCTTGCGTAGAAGGATACTTTCCTGCACTTCTTCCACATCTACTTCCACTTCCAGTTTGCCGGAAGGATGACCAATCCGAATCTGATTCTGACCCCGGGCTTCCTGGGACAGCAAATCATAAACCACAGTGCCGGGAATCTTGGCAGCAGTACCAGTGCAGACGGCACCGGTAACGGCATAAGCCTTATGAGGCTTCTGCATGGACATCATTCGTCCTACAATATCGATTTCATCTTCTTTGATCATTCTGCCGTCGGAAGCAGGATAAGTCTGAGCTTTCGCGACAAAGCAGACCTTCGGTATCGCCGGGCTCACAGCCTTGGCATTTCTCCAATCATCCACCCGGCCGATTTTCACGGCAAAAATACCCCGGATTTCTTCCAGAGTATCCGTCAACTTGGGATTAGCATTCACCTCATCCGGCAGTTCTGTGCCCCTGATCCCCAGTTCCTCTGCGCCCACAAAAATCACCGGGTTAGCTGAATCCACAAAAGAAACGTGGAACTTTCCCTGGCTGGTATCAATGAGGTCTCTGGCCTTACCCGTAGGCAGCAGCTTTCCTGTCACCGAACCGGCTGAATCAAGGAAGTTGAGCACAATTCTGGCCCCTGTGCCCGGCACCCCGTCAATAGGAAAGTCCCCTTCCACCTTCGGTTTGCCGTTTTCCACAGGCACTTCCGCCACGATGATCTTTTTTGTGTTGGTATTAAATATGCGCACCGGGGTCACCGGCTCCACCGCCGGAACCAAACCTTCATCAATCGCGTAGGGACCTACTGCTGAGGAGATATTGCCGCAGTTTCCCGAGTAATCGATCGTGGCATTGAACAGGCTGACTTGCCCAAAGGTATAATCCACATCAGCGTCCTCCCGCGCCGACTTTCCGATAATGGCCATTTTGCTGGTGAGGGAGTCGGCGCCGCCCATGCCGTCAATTTGCCTGGGATCCGGGCTCCCGTAAGCGGCAAGGATGGTCCGATCCCTCTCATCCGGATCCTTCGGCAGGTTTTCCGGCCGGAAAATCAAAGCCTTGCTAGTTCCCCCCCGATAAATAGTCACAGGAATATGCACCATCTCACTCATGATAAAGCCTCCTTTTAAGTTAAATAAAAAAAGACAACCAGTTATTTTTTAACTGGTTGTCTAATAGTTTTAACGTTTGATTTCCTCAAACGATCACATATAGAACAGTTAACCCGATTCTTTTTTCCCTTCAATCTGTAGCCGGCATTCGTCTGCTCAATACCAGGATCGCATACGAAACGGTTACATGCCTCTATACTTATTATATTCCCGATAGAGGTCCTTTAATGAAGCAATGATCGCATTTTTTGCCGCACCATGATAGGTATCCATAATCTCGGAGATGAGGATATCTACCCCATCCGCCAGGCAAAACCCCACTAAGCAATGGTGCACAATATCATTTGCTAAATCCGTAATTAATGTACACTGCGCATTCACAATGACCCCATACTTCCTGTCAATCTCTACCACAACGGCGAGATGATCGAAAGGGCCTTTTGCCGCCATGCCCTGGGGTAATGCGGCATGACCAGCCAAAAATACTGTCCGCGCTCTTATCTGCTCTCCCCCCTCATTCCTCATTTATTTTCCTTTTCTGGCTTTATCCCACATCATTTTATTCTACATAAAACCATGATTCCCTTTTTATGGATCTCCTAAACCACACCGATCCGACATCTTACCACAAACCAAGAAGTTTCCAATAGGGCAAGCCAATCACCAAAAGGGCGATGGTACCCGCTATGGCCAGCAGCCCTCCCAATTTCCACCATACGCCGCTGTCCGCCACGTAGCCCGTTCCCGCCAAAATAGGCCCTACGGCATTGGTGTAGGGGGCCAGGGTGGAACCGTAAGAAAGGGACAAAGACAACAAGAGCGTGGTCGCCATGGGATCAATCTTTGCCGCCAGTGCCATGGCAAAGAGCACCGGGTAAAAAGAAGCCGCGAAGGCTGCTGTGGAAGCAAACAGATATCTGGGCAAGATGCTCAGAATCGTCAGGACCGTCAGGACCAACAGGGGATTTAACCCGGCCAGGGGTAAGACTTTGCCCATCACATCCGCCAACCACTCAAAAAATTTGGCGTCTGACAGGGTAGCCGCAATCCCCAAAACGCCGGCATACCAAATGAAGGTGGTCCAGGCTCCTTTATTCCCCGCCAAGGATTCCCACTTCACCGCACCAAAAAGCAGGCACAGGGAAACAAAGGAAATGGCTACAATCGTGGTATCAATTTTGGTAATGCTGGTCGTGGCCCACCCAAGAATCGCCATCAGAAAAAAGAAGGCCAAATACTTTTCCTCTTTTGTCATGGGTCCTAATTCTTGAAGCCCTTGGGTGGCAATAGCCTTGCTTTCCGGAATCGCCTTTAATTCCGGGGGATATACTTTGTACACCAGCCAAGGCATCAGGAAAAAGACGAGCAGGCAGGGCACAGCCGCGGCGAGAAACCACAAAGCCCAGCTTACCTCAATGTTTAGGATGGAGACGGCAAAGGCCAATACCACAGCATTGGAAGCCCCGGCAGTGATAAACATGGCATGGCTTGTCAGGCTGTTTTGATACTCCAGGGCGGTGAGATAAGCGCCGATTTTTTTCGCGGTCGGCCCCGGCACAGAGCCCAAAGCCACAGCCAGGCTTTTAAAAATGGGATAAACAATGCCGCCGGACCGGGCGGTATTGGATGGGGTGGCCGGGCTGACAATTAAGTCGCTCAGGGCCATACAATAACCAATGGCCAGGGATGATTTGCCAAAACGTTTCAATAAGAGATAAGAAATTCTTTTGCCTAAATTGGTATCGACAAAAGCCTGCCCAATTAAAAAGGCGGAAAAAACCAGCCAGGCCGTTCTATTAGAAAAACCACTCAAGGCTATTTTATAATCACTAAACACAATCCCTGCAATGGAACACGCCGCCAGCAACACCACCGGCTCCGGAAAAGGCTTGAAGATAACGCCCAGTATCGCCCCGGCATAAATCGCAAATATATGCCAGGCTTCCGGGGTCAGGCCGGGGGGAGCATCCACAAACCAGATCAGGATGGGCAGGCCAAATACTAAAACCACTTTCCACCATTTGCTTCTCAAGGTGGTAACGACCGGCCCGCTGCCCTTTTGCAGCGTAACTTCTGACTGTTGACTCACTAGCAAACACTTCCTTCCCAAAGAGATAATTTTGGTACCTGCACAGTAAGGTTGCTATTTTGTCCTCGGCTTAACTGATGCTAGACATTCGTGGGTCAATTCTCAAAGTTAGGGCTCCATTTACATACCCGCTCACCCCTTCCCTAGCAAAAATAAAGCCGGCAATCAGAATAAGCATAGATTTTCCTCTTCTTACTCCGGCTGCCGGCTTAATGCCTTTTCTTTTCCCTTCGCTAGTTGGGAGATCAGGGCAAAAACAGCAAAGATCCGCCATCCCATTCGCTGGTTCATTACCTCCTCTACCCCTTCCTTTTGTTGGGGCGGAGGTACATCAGCAAATTATTTCTTATTTAATCAATATTTTCAATTATTAAGCTCCTTTATTATTCATGCTATTAAAGATATCTCTCTATTTAAAATTCAAGATAATTTAGGAATCCCCTCTCGAAAAATTTAAGCTTTTTCCTATTTTTCCCTCAACTATGCTTCCTGTTCGACGCTCCCTTAGAGGATAAGATAAATTATCCACATAAAAGATAAAACCAGCAATCAGAATAAGCACGACTTTTCTCTTACTCTGCTTGCTGGCTTAATGCCTTTTCTTTTTCCCTTCGCTAGTTGGGGATCAAGACAAAACAGCAAAACACGGTTTTTTAGTTGTTATTACTTTATATTTTTCTAAAACGAAAAATATACTTCCACTTTTAATATTAAACCTATTCGATATCCTATTTAAAATTCCTCTTGTAAAATTTAAATTTTTTTCTTATTTTTTCCTCAATTTATGTCCTAATCTGCCCTTGTTTTCCAGGATAAAATCTTTTTAGCTGGTGCAAATGGTGACAAAAAAACCATTTTCTTTTTAACATAAGTTACTCATAATCACACACAATATAATGCGTGCGTAATTAAAATGTGAGGGAGGTTTTTCACATGGCAAGACGGAGAGGCGTAATGTCTGAACAGTTAAAAATGGAAATTGCTAAAGAATTAGGGATTTACAATACCGTTCAGACGGAAGGATTCGGCTCCGTTCCGTCCCGGCAGTGCGGTAACATGGTGAAACAGGCGATTGAAATCGCGGAAAGAGCCATGTCCCCTACCCTGAAATAACCTTCAAAAGCGCACAAAAGCACCAGGGATGATCCCTGGTGCTTAATTTTACTTTCAAAATTTATAAGTTTCAAAAGGTTGAAAGTATAAGAGCAACTAGGACTTCCGCCGTCGCCAAAGGCTTGGCAAGCCAAGCTGTCTAATTAAAAATCTTTGTGAAGAGCCAGGAGCGTTTGATCCGGACGGCATGGGCGGGACATAATTCCTGGCAGCAAAAACAGCGAATGCACTTGTCTAGGTCTGCTTTCGGCCTGCCTTTTTCCATGGTAATCACGGAGGGAGGGCAGCTATTTTTGCACACTTCACACCCAGAGCAGAGGTCATGTTGAAACAAAGGCCGGGGAGTGAGCCAATTGTCTAGATAACGCTCCATCCATTTAGGAAATTTGCCCCGGTAAAAATGGATATTTCTTGTGGAGGGTATTTTAAAATCAAGGATTTTTAAATGGTCTAAGGCATCGCCTACAATATTTACCTGCCCGTCCGTCAATCCTCTTTTTTGGGCTACTACCAGTGTGGGCACCCGGTCCATGTTCAATCCGATTAATTTTGCCCCCACCCAGTCGGCTCCATAGGGACTGACACTCCCCACCAAAGCTTTTACCGGCCGGGGTGTCCCGGAAGAGGGACCCTCTCCTTCCATGCCCATAATGCCATCAATCAGGGAGAACCTGGGCTTGATTTTTTGGCAGATATCAACCAGCAACTGGCAGAATTCTTCCTGCCCGGGCATTTTCAAGTGATACTCCGCTTTCATTAGCCCCGGTATCACGCCAAACAAATTTTTTACCGCCCCGGTAAAAACCGTCATACCATGAGTTTTTAGTTTGCCCAGGCTGATTAAGCCGTCGGCGCTCCACATGGCCCGGGACAGGGTCAGCGATTTGACGAGAGAACCATCTTCTACAGGAACAGTAATCGTCTCCACATCATAATTCAAGGCACAGCCGGTTTTCGCGGCGACCTCCTCCATGCCTGTGGATTTATAAATCCCTTTTAGCCAGAGCGGGGTAAAAGGCCCCCCTGGACTGTCGCCGATCACCACCCGGCAGCCTGCCTGCATCAGTTCCTTTGCAACCGCTTCCACCACAGCAGGGTGAGTGGTCACGGCAGCCTCAGGTTTCTTTTTCATTAAAAGATTTACTTTTAAAAAGATGGTTTCCCCGGGACGGAACAGGTGAGAACCCCCGCCAAAGGCAAGAAACATGCGGTGTACGGCATGGTCGACCTCTTCCTGCCGGTATGAATCGCATCGACCTAAAAAAACAGTCTCCATGATAACCCCCTCAGAGCAGGGAACCTGCTGCGCTAGATGACCCACCGGCTGCTCTTGCCAAAGGACTCAGAACCTAAGGTCACCCGGATAAATGATTGAATTTGAGACTTCGATCAAGAAAGGGAATAATCCTGCTTTTATCATCTCCCTTTATAAATCCAATTATGACTGTGTATTACAATATCTTGCTTTGCTATAGGATTCTGCCCATTCAACGGCTTCAGAGACGGCAGGCACGGTTGCACCGGAACACCTTTAGGCATCGAAAAAGGAGTCCGCCAGGACTCCCTTCTTTATTTCACTTACTAACTGCTGCTGTGGCAGCTGTCTTTGTCCGTACTGCTATGGGGGGTGTGGTGTTTGGCCTGATGGTGTTTCGACTTTTCCGGGCAGTGGGGCATTTGCTGCATCATCGGGCACACGGGCATCATTCCCATGGGGTCCATTTGTTGCGCCATCGGGCCCATCTCCATTTGCTGCGCCATCTGACCCATAGGCATCATTTCCATCTGCTGCCCCATCTGGCCCATAGGCATCATTTCCATCTGCTGCCCCATCTGGCCCATAGGCATCATTTCCATTTGCTGCCCCATGGGCATCATGGGCATCATCTCCATTTCCTGGGCCATGGGCATCGCAGACATCATCTCCATTTGCTGCATCATCGGGCACGTGGGCATCATGGACATCATCGGACACATTTGCATCATCGGCATCATGGGGTAATTTTGCTCCATCATTGGCTCCATAGGCATTTCCTCCATGATCGGCTCCATGGGCAGTTGGGACTGTGCTTCCGTTTCGGCCAGGGGCGCCGCAGGCATGGGAGAAGGTTGTTCCGGCGGGCTATAGTAATATTTCTTTTCCACAACCTCTTTTTCAACAGGGACTTTTACTTTATGGCCGGGAGAGATTTTGTCAGGATCTGAGATATGTTTATTGGCAGAAATCAGTTTTTGCAAGGGAACACCAAACATTTTCGCGATCTTAAACAAGGTATCCCCTGTCTTAACCACATAAATCATTGTTTGCAGGTAATTCGGCCCTTCCTCTTCCGCCCCGGACACTTTTGCAGGCATAGGGGCAGGCGCCACATGACTAGGTGCCACTTTACTTGGCGCTTCATAAGCAGGTGCCACATAACTAGGTGCCGCTTTGCTAGGTGCCTCATAAGCAGGTGCCGTCATCATCGGCGCTTTGGGAGCAGTGTTTTTCATGCCCGCTTTTGTGATCGCCTGATAATTGACGTTCTGGCTCATCCCTCCGCTCGGTATATACACCGGCATATTCACGTCAATCTTGTTGGGATCGGCTATTTGGGAATTGGCGGCAATCAGGTCTTCCAAGCTGACGCCATATTTTTTGGCGATCAGCCACATGGTATCTCCTTTTTTGACTACATGCACATTGGATTTTCCAGGAATATGAATCATAAGCCCGACTTGGATGTAGTCCGGGTCAGCAATGTCCGGATTGGCCGCAATTAAATCCTCCAGGCTGACACCGAACCTTTTCGCAATAAGCCACAAGGTATCCCCTTTTTGAACCTTATAGTCCACTTGTCAAGTCCTCCTTTCAATGATTTTCAGTACAATATATGCGGACCAAAATCAATCGTGACACGGAGGACAGACCGCCGGTAAAAAAGGACATAGATGGTCCCAGCCGGGATCGGTAGGGATCCGTTCCCTGGGACCGGGGTTCGGGAAAAGAAAAATGATCTTTTCGTTTTTCGGCAATAATAAAAAGGTAGTGCCGCAACCGAAGGGCAAGAATAGGCGAAAACTTATGGAGGCGAATGGAATGAAGGACTTCATCCCCAAAAGAGTTTATTTTGAACAGAAGGCCCTGGACTATCCTTTGGGCCGTGAGTTGTGGGCCCGTTTCCGGGATTTAAACATTCCCCTGGAAAAAATCACTTCACACAATAGGATCAGCGGGATCCCGGGTAAAACTCCTCATGAAGCATACCGGGAGGCCAAAGCCACCTTGGTGGTCGGCGTAAGAAAAACACTCAAGTTTGAAGGCTGTAAACCTTCGGCCCATTACCAAATCCCTCTTGTAACAAGTTGCCCGGGCAAATGTGAGTACTGCTATCTCCAAACGACCTTAGGGAAAAAACCCTACATCCGGATTTATGTGAACCAGGATGAAATACTGCACCAAGCTGCGCAATATATTGAGGAAAGAAAACCGGAGATTACCGTTTTTGAAGGTGCCGCCACCTCGGATCCCTTACCTGTGGAACCATACGGCGGGGCCCTGGCCAAGACCATCGAATTCTTCGGGGAACAGGAATTTGGCCGTTTTCGTTTTGTCACCAAGTTTGCCAATGTGGATCCCTTGCTGAAACTGGCCCATCAGAACCATACCCGTTTTCGTTTCAGCCTGAACAGCGATGAGGTCATTGGGAACTTTGAACATGGCACGCCGCCGTTACGCGAGCGGATTGAAGCGGCCTCCAAGGTTTCCTACGCCGGCTACCCCCTGGGCTTTATTATTGCGCCGATTCTGATTTTTGACGGCTGGAAAGACCAGTACCGGACGCTACTCACGCACTTGAAACAGCAGTTGTTGCCCTCTGCCCTGGATGATCTGACCTTCGAACTCATTACCCACCGTTTTACCCAAAGGGCAAAAAAGAACATCCTGGACCTATTTCCCGACACAAAGCTGGTGATGAAGGAAGAAGAACGGCGGGTAAAATACGGCCAATTCGGCTATATCAAATACCTTTATCCCAAAGAGGACTATGAGGAATTAAAGGCTTTCTTTTTAAGGGAAATTTCCCAGGTCTTTCCCCAGGCGAAAATCGAGTATTTTGTCTAAAAGAGGTAAAACATGAAAATACGCTTAGGCTACGCGGCCCTCAGCCTTCAATTGGAAAATTGTTCTCCGGCCAAAACCGTCACCTTTAAAACCTATTCCGGGATAGCGGACCAGGAAGCCCGGCTGGACAAACTCCGCCGAGTAGCCCGGCAAAATATCGAGAATACGTTCCGGGTGCTGCGGTACAATACCGCCCATGATATTCTGCTCTACCGTTTTTCTTCCCAGATCATTCCTTTAGCAACTCATCCTTTGGTGGAAGATTGGGATTACCTGAGGGAATTTGCCCCTGAACTTCAGGGCCTTGGCCACTATTGCCGGGCTCATCATCTGCGGGTCAGCGCCCATCCGGACCATTTTACCGTAATAAACAGTCCCGATGAAGCTGTGGTAGCGGGTTCCATCAAAGACTTAGACTATCATGCCGGACTTTTTCGGGCCATGGGACTGGACAAACAGACCAAAATGGTGCTCCATATCGGGGGACGGTATCAGGATAAAACCGCGTCTTTAAAAAGGTTCCTTGCCAATTTTCAGATGCTTCCATCCCATATTAAAAGCCGATTAATGCTGGAAAATGACGACCGGTCTTACTCTGCGGGCGACGTCATTGAAGTGTGCCGGAAACTGAAGGTTCCCATGGTATTGGATGTCCACCATCACCTGGTCCATCACGCCGGGGAACAGCTTTCCCGCCTGTTACCCCAGGTCTACGCCACCTGGACCCATCAAATTCCCAAACTTCATTTTTCCAGTCCCCGGTCCCCGGAAAAAATCCGCTGCCACGCCCAGGAGATTGACCCGGAATCCTTTTATCACTTTATCATGACGGCGCGGGAATTTAACCAGGATATCGACGTGATGCTGGAAGCGAAGAATAAAGATCTGGCCCTCTTCGCCTTGGTGAAAGAAATGAGCCGGAAAAAAGGGGTAACCCTGATCAATGAAGCCATGATGAGGATATAAAAAAAGCCCCAAGGGCTTTTCTGGTTCCGGATGATCATGAAACCTTTTTTTAGGGGGCGCTTTCTGTTTTTTCCCGGTCAATTTCAGCAATCATCATCTTCAGGTCATCCGCCCCAAACCGGTATCTTTCCCCGCAGAAATGGCACAGCAGCTCCGCCTGCCCCTGTTCTGCCAAAATCGTTTTCAGCTCTTCTTTGCCAATGCCCTTAAGAATATGGGCCAAACGTTCCCGGGAACATCGGCACTTAAAGGCCACGGGGTGTTTCTCCAACACCTGAACCCCCATACCTTGCAAGACTCGTTCCGCAATTTGTTCGGGTATCATCCCTTCATCAATCATCTGGCTCACCGGAGGAACCTGTCCAATATTTTTTTCCAGCTGGCAAATCTCTTCTTCCGTCGCCCCCGGCATGATCTGCACAATATATCCCCCGGCCGCTTTTACCGAATGATCGGTTTCCACTAGAACCCCTAAAGCCACCGCCGAAGGCGTCTGTTCAGATTCCGCAAAATAACGGGTCAGATCTTCCCCGATCTCCCCGGAAACCAGCGGCACGCTTCCTGAATAAGGTTCCTTCAGTCCTAAATCTTTAATCACATAAAGAAAGCCGTTTTTTCCTACGGCCCCGCCCACATCCAGTTTTCCCGGACGCTGGCTGGGCAGATGGGTATGAGGATTCTGGACATAGCCCCGGACTTCTCCTCGGGCATTTCCCACTACCACCACCGCCCCTAAAGGCCCTTCCCCCATCACCCGCAAAGTAAGGGTGTCTTCCCCTTTCAAATTTAATCCCATCATCACCCCGGCGGTGAGCAAACGGCCTAAGGCAGCCGTAGCCGTGGGATAGGTATCATGACGCCGGCGGGCTTCCTCACATAAATCCGTCGTTGACGCCACCCAGCAGCGCACCTTTCCTTCTGCTGCCGTGGCCCGAATGCAGTAATCAGACATGCCCATATTCATTCCTTTCCTTGCCTTACATCATATCTTCCGTTTCTTAACTTTTTTGTCCGTGGGGCTGAAAGTGCATCAGTATCTCTACCACTTCCGACCTGCTGCCGATCCGGATCGGCGGTCCCCAGGTACCGTACCCGGAAGAGACGATCACCTGAAGATTTCCTTTGCGCAAGTATCCCCAGTCATTTTCAAAAATTCGCGCCGTAATCCAATTATTGGGGAACAGCTGTCCCCGGTGGGTATGACCGGATACTTGCAGGTCAACACCCAGTTTTTCTGCTTCCCCCAGGTTTTGGGGCTGATGATCCAGTAAAATAACGGGAAAATTCCCGTCCACTTCATGCATGAGTTGGGACAATTCCTTACGGCCGGATCTGGAAAAGTTTTTTCCGGACGCATCATCCCGGCCCACCAGATAAAAACTGTCCGCCACCATGAGAGCCTCATCCCGCAGCACGCGAACCCCGGCCTTTTCTAAATGCAGGATGGTCTCGTCCACTTCCCGGCTGATATATTCATGGTTGCCTAAAACAGCATACGCCCCATATTTGGACCGCAGCTTAAGGAAACAATCATCTATTTTTTGCTCGGAAAACACGTCCACATTTCCATCCACGGTATCTCCCACCAATAGGACCAGGCCTGGATTCCGGTCATTGATCAACTGCACCAGTTTCTCCAAGCGCCTTTCCCCCACAATTTTACCCAAATGGATGTCCGATACCATCAGGACGCGGAGGTTCTGAAGAGGCCCGGCAGCTTTTGGAATGGTGATTTCATAAGACCGCATCTGCGTATGATTGGCATTCCATGTACCATACACTTGAATGCCGATGACGATCATCAATATCCCCAGGGCCAGCAACCGGTCATACCCGAGGAAAAACACCCCTTCCCCCGGAATCAGGCCGGTCCAGCCAGCCACTATTCGTACCAAGTCGAGAGCAGCAATGATGAGCAAGGAATAAAACATCATCCCCATCCAGTAAGCGCCTACCCAGGTAAGGACCAGGCCGACCTGATAGGGAAAAAACCTTTTCCCGATTTGAACAGCCACATTGGACCACACCACGATCCAAAACAGGCTCCAATAAAGCCACCCGGATAAACCGGGAAGATACCGAAAAAGATATTGCCAGCCCCGCAGGCCCACATAGTAATTGATCAGACCGTAGAGGGCAAGAAAAATAGCAATAAATATCCAAAAGTACCACTTCACGCCGCGTTATTTCTCCTCCTGATGCACAGTTAACTTTTTCTCCTGGATCAATTCCAAACGCTCCCCGTCAGGCCCGGAGAAAAAGATCACTTTCTTACCGTCCAAAACCTCCCGGGGCGTATCAGACAACAAAGAAACACCCAGTTCCTTTAACCGGATCGTCTCTTTTTCCACATCATCCACTTGAAAGGCAATATGATCGACCACTCCGGCAGCGCGCCATTCCGGTTGCCCGGTTAAATGCTGGATCAATTCCAGGGTTCCCTGGCCGGATTTCAAAAATACCACTTTTATTCTGGCATCTTGAAATTGGTCAAGGATTTGGCAGCCGAGAACCTTTTCATAAAAAGAGGCGGAGCGCTCACAATCTTGCACGGTCAATCCCACGTGGGCTATTTCCCGCATAGCAACACCCCCTAATCACTTTTTTCAAACCAGCCGGAGGGCAAATTCCGGACATACCGGGTTACAATACCCGCATAAAAGGCACAACTGATGGTTTACCTCCGCTTTCCCATCGTGCAGGGAAAGCGCCTGATTCGGACAAGCGTCTAGACAGGTGCCGCACCCCTTGCAGAAAGAAGCCACCAGCAACTTTTTATTGATTTTGTGGTCAACGGCGAGCCAATCTCCCGGGGCCACATTATTAAACAGCTTCAGATTCACCTCAAGTTCTTTGGCATTGACCATGCCCACGGCAACGGAAGCAATCCCGGGAATATCCCGCACAAAATCAAAAGCACTTTTCAACTGGCCGATTAAGTGCCCTCCCCCCAACGCCTTCATGGCATAGATGCCTTTACCCGCCTGATGCACCTTGGCGATAGCCGACAACATGTCGGTCACACTTCCCCCAATGATGCCCAAGCCGGTTTGATTAATGATAGGAAAAACCACATCAATATCATCCACCTGAGCCGCCCGTTCCACCGCTTCTACCGCATGTGTGGAAATACCTACCGCCCGGACCAACCCTTTTTTTCTCAAATCCTTTAAACATTGCAGGGCTCCTTGTCTCTCCTCGAACACCGATGCCTCCACCCGGGCTGCATGAAGATGAAAGATATCAATGTAACTCCGGCCCAGGGCCTCTAAAGCATCATAAACCGCCTTTTCCATCTTTTCATACGTGTCGGCCGCCGATTTTGAGGCAATAATGATTTCCTTGTCCCACCCCTCCAAAGCGGCCCGGATGGGTGGGTAAGTTTGGTAAGCCTCCGCCGTGTCCAGAAAATTAACGTCTTGCTCCACCGCGGAGCGGATTAATTTTGCCCCCTCCGGCACAGGCAAATTTGCTTGCAGGGGACCCATGGGTAAGATTCCAAAACAGAGTTCGGAAACTTCTATCCCTGTCTTTCCTAACATACCCTTTTTCATGGATATTATTTCCTCCTTTTTCCGCTGATCCTATTTTCCTTGACCCTTTACCGGCGCAGCGCCTGCACCGGCGGCACTAAAGAAGCAGAAACAGCCGGATAAACGCCAAACAACAGGCCGGAACCTAAGGCGACCAAACAGGAAATTTTGATCGCCTGAAAACTTACCGCCGTCTCAAAGCCATAACGGCCGAAGACGTTCAAGCCCCAAATGCCCCCGGCCACACCGGCAATGGCGCCAATGCCGCTGAGATAGAGGGCCTCCGCCAGAAACTGGGCAATCAAATCCCCCTGTTTCGCACCGATGGCCCGGCGCACGCCAATTTCCCCGGTGCGCTCCGTTACGGCAACCAGCATGATATTCATAATCCCCAGCCCGCCCACTAAAAGGGATACGGCGGCAATGCCGCCCAGAAGCAGGGTCATCACCCGGTTGGCTTTATCCGCTTCCTGCACCAGTTGATTGAGACTGGTAATGCTGATGGCATCCTTTCCCTGGGACAGCACCGGCGGTTGGGACTGGTCGGAGGAAGCCTTTTCCGAGGATGCCGGTGCCTCTTGTACCGTCCCTGTCTGCCCCGCCTGATTTCCCGTCCCTGGGGTGACGATGGTGGGAGCATGCTGGTCCAGGCCTAATTGGCGCCGGAAAATTCTGCCCAGCTGCACCACGGCTAAATCCGCATCATCCGCCGAAGCGGCTTTTGCCCAGATTTCCCCCACCGTCTTTTGCTGGGCAATCTTTTGAGCCGTAGTATAAGGGATGACAATCTTATCGTCAATCCCTTCTCC
Source organism: Candidatus Formimonas warabiya (assembly GCF_002777255.1). Classification (GTDB taxonomy): domain Bacteria; phylum Bacillota; class Dehalobacteriia; order Dehalobacteriales; family Dehalobacteriaceae; genus Formimonas; species Formimonas warabiya. The sequence goes on from NZ_CP017634.1 coordinate 2,240,665, forward strand.
TTTTCCCGCCCCTTTGGGGCTCAAGACGCCGGCAATACGAAATGTCAGCCCGTTCAAGGTAATCGTCTGTCCCACGGGATCCCGCCCGCCCAATAAATATTGTCCCACATTATACCCTAAAACCGCAATAGGAGACCGTTGCTGGACATGGAGGGCGGTAAAAAAATGTCCGGCAATGAGGGGGTGGTCCCGGATCAGGGAAAACTCATGGTTCACCCCAATCACGTCGATATTGCCCCGGGCTCTGCGCCAGCGCATCACGACATTGGCATTGACGACGGGCGTGGCCATTTGCAGGCCGCTGACCCGCCCCACCAGCTCCTGGGCCTCTTCCGGCTCGAACTCGACGCTGGGATCCAGGGCTTTAATGACAATGACATTGGAGCCCAGGCTCTGAAACTGCTTCATCACGGCCAACCGGGCTCCCTCACCGATGCCCATCAGGCTTACCACCGATGCGACACCGATGCTCACGCCCAAAATGGTTAGGGCGGAGCGCAAAGGATTGGCCAGGATGCCATGGCCCGCCATCTGGGCGCAAAACCAGAAGCGCACCCGGATACTCTTCCACCACCGCAAGAACTGCATCTTAAGCCCTCCCCACTTTACTTCCCATTTTGTTGCTGCCCATTGTTGCCGCCCGTGCCCCCCGTATCTCCCGTGTCGCCCGTGCCGTCCTCTCCATTATCCTGTTTCCCCGGGAGCAGGTTATCCGATTGGATCTTCTGGCTGGGCAATAGATCGGCTGAGCTTCCCGTAATCACCTTTTGCCCTTCCGTCAGGCCCTTCTTTACTTCCGCCATCTTGTCGTTCATCAAACCAAGCTCCACCGGCACCACCTTTGGAGTTCCGTCCGGCTGAAGCACCTCTACCTTGTTCTGGCCATCTTCCTGGAATACCGCTTCCAGGGGCACCAGAAGAGCATTCTTCACATTGCCCGCTTTAATATAGGCCTTGGCCTGCATGCCGGGCCTTAACTCCGGCCCCCCTTTCACCGTAATCGATACCTGAAACTGGGCCACCCCGTTTTCATCTTTGCCCATGGTAGCCACCTGATCCACTTTTCCCTCAAATACCTTGCCGGGAAGAGCATCCACCGAAACATCCACCGGGGCCCCCTGTTTGACCAGCAAAATATCCACATCATCCACCTGGGTCCAAATCTGCATATCCGAAGCCTGGTAAATACTCCCCAGCCACTCCCCAGGCTGGGCCGTTCCTCCCGCCTGCCGGCTCAAATCAGCCACAATGCCGTCCATGGGCGCCCGGACCTCCAGGAACCCCTCTTTGGCTTCCCACTCGTGCAGTTCCGCTCTTTTGCTCCGGATACTGGTTAATTTTTCATCAATGGTGTCCCGGACATCCTGTCCCGCCAGGGAAGCAATGGGATCGCCCTTTTTCACCGATTCCATCTTATGGACAAAGAGCTCCGTGATCACAGACTCGGCCTGGCTTAACACCCGCTGCTCATTGACATATTTGTCTACTTTCGAAGTATAGCGTAACCATCTGATATTCGTATAATCCACGGGTTTTTTCTTCGCATCCGCCGCGCTGATAAAACCAATGTTCACATGCATGTCCGGCCGCACCAATCCGGGATTTTTCCCTTCCAAAGTAACCCAGTAGACAAATTCATAATCCTCTACCTGGGAATTGGGCGCCTGGTCGCTGTCTAACTCCGCACTGGCCTCAGGAACCGGATTGGGGTTAATATCAATAATCTCCGCGGCAATAAAATCATTGAAGAAATCGGAAAAGCTGAGCACCGCCACCTGGTCTTTCGTCAACTGTTTATACTCCACCGGGGTCAGTTTGGCGATCACTTCAAACCGGGTATCATCCACAATCCGGGACACAATTTGCCCTTGGAGCACTTCTTCCCCTTCTTTATAATTCAAATCCATCACCCGGCCGTCAATGGGGGCTCTCAAGATGATTCCGGCATCGGGATCAACCTGGTCAATATCCTCCACAGAGATCCCCATCAGGCTGGCCAGGGATTTTTCTTCCGCGGCCAGATCCTCCCGGGCGGTTTCCAGCTTGGTATCCAGGTCGGGAGCGAGCAATTGGACCAAAACCTGTCCCTGTTTCACCAAGTCCCCCGGCTTCACCAGGACTTTATCAATAATGTAGCTGGAGATCCCGGAAGTGTCCCCATAACCGCCCGGCACCTGAATCCCGCCGCCCCAGTTGGGATTTAACGGTCCGGTGGCTTCTACCCCTACGTCTAAGTCGCCCTTTTTCACCGATTGGGTCGAGTAGACCGGCCCTTGGGCCTTTTGATCCGGCGGAGGCACCAACTGCTGATAGGCATAATATCCGCCCCCCAAAACAACGATTAAAATTACCACGATCATAGAAATGCGTGTGATCATTTGTTCTCTGCCTCCTCACCGGTTTCATTCTTATCCGCAGCGCTCCTGCTCTCCTCTTCGGGCAATCCCAGTACTTCTTCTTCGGCAATTTCGCCGTCTTTCAAATGGACAATTCGGTGGCCATAACTGGAAATGGCGCGATCGTGGGTTACCTGGACAATGGTCATGCCGATTTCCTGGTTCAATTTTTGAAAAATCCCCATAATATTCTCTCCCGTGCGGGAATCCAGCGCTCCCGTCGGTTCATCCGCCAAAATCATCTTCGGCTGCCCCACAATGGCCCGGGCAATGGCGACCCGCTGCTGTTCCCCTCCGGAAAGCTGGGTCGGCCGGTGGCGTCTCCGGTGCGCCAAGCCCACCGATTCCAGAGCCGCCTCCGCCAGCCGGTGGCGTTCCTTGGCCCCCATGCCCCGGTAGATCAAGGGGAGCTCCACATTGGCCTGGGCATCCAGATCGTGGAGCAGGTGAAAACTCTGAAAGACAAAGCCGATAAAGTTGTTCCGGATATCGGCCAGCTTACCGTCACTGAGCTTTTCCACTTGCTTTTCAGCCAGCCGGTAAGTTCCTGAACTGGGCCTGTCCAAACAGCCGACAATGTTCAGCATGGTTGATTTTCCGGATCCGGACGGCCCCATAATGGACACAAATTCCCTCTCTTTCACCATCAGAGAGATTCCCTTGAGCACCTCGGTAATCACGTTGCCATTTTTGAATTGGCGGGTGATATCATGCAACTCCAATAACGGCAAAAAAACCACCCCAATCGCAGAATTATCCATTTTTCGTATGTCGTATATAATCATACCAAAGTTATCCAACAAGAAATAGACGATGGAAAAATATTTTTTGTTCCAGTTCTTGCTAAAAAACTTTCCTACCCGCCTCTTCCCTTGACAAAAGACGAGTTGCTCCATTATGATAAAGACAAGCCCTTTGGGCTTTGGGAGTCCGGGTACCGGTATCCGGAAAAACTGAATACGATCAACGATGAGCGAGAAAGTAGCGTTTGATGGTGACAGTCAGAGAGCAGCCGGCCGGTGCAAGGTTTGCCGCACATAAAAACGCCAAATACACTCGGGAGTTTCCCTGTCAGCGCCTGTCACCCGTTATCGTGACCCAAGCGACATTGATCATGATGTAAGTAAGGTGGTACCACGGGTTTTCTCGTCCTTATGGGACTGGAAAACCCTTTATTTTTTAGGAAAAAGGAGCGTGTATAAAGTGACCAGCGTTTATGATATTCTGGCGGAAAGAGGATATGTGGAACAGGCTACCCATGAGGAGGAAATCCGGGCCCTTTTGGGCCAGGAATCCGTAACCTTTTACATCGGATTCGACCCCACGGCGGACAGTCTGCATGTGGGACATTTTATCCAGGTGATGGTGATGATGCATATGCAGCAAGCCGGCCACCGTCCCATTGCCATTATCGGGGGAGGCACCGCCATGGTGGGCGACCCGTCCGGCAAGACGGACATGAGAAAAATGCTCACCCAGGAGCAGATCCAGAAAAATGCCGCCTCATTTAAGAAGCAGTTTTCCCGCTTTATCGATTTTGGCGAAGGCAAAGCATTGATGGTGAATAACGCGGACTGGCTGTTGAATTTAAATTATATTGAATTTTTGCGGGATATTGGCAAGCATTTTTCCGTAAACCGCATGCTTACTTTCGAGTGTTTTAAAAACCGCCTGGAAAAAGGCCTCTCCTTTTTGGAATTCAACTATATGCTGATGCAGTCTTATGACTTTTTGGAGCTTTACCGCCGGTACAACTGTAAACTTCAGTTGGGGGGCAACGACCAATGGTCCAATATCCTGGGCGGAGTGGAATTAATCCGGAGAGCGGATGAAGGAGCGGCATACGGGTTAACCTTTAAGCTGCTCACCACCAGTGAAGGCAAGAAAATGGGCAAAACCGAATCCGGGGCGATCTGGCTGGATGGGGAAAAAACCTCGCCCTATGACTTTTACCAGTACTGGCGCAATGTAGATGACCGGGATGTGGAAAACTGCCTCTCCCTCTTGACCTTTCTTCCCATGACCGAAGTAAGAAGGTTAGGCGCTTTAGAAGGGGCGGAAATCAACAAGGCAAAAGAAATCTTAGCTTTCGAGGTCACCAAACTGGTGCACGGGGCAGAAGAAGCCCAAAAAGCCGCTCAAGCCGCGAAAGCCCTGTTCGGCGGAGGGGAAAACTCGGAAAACATTCCCTGCACCGAATTGACAAAATCCCGGCTGGCCGGAGGAATGGATATTCTAACGGTGCTCACCGAAGCCGGTTTAATCAGCTCCAAAGGAGAAGGCCGCCGCCTGATCCAACAGGGAGGAATTTATGTGGGGGATAACCGGGTGGAGGACTTTACCCAGATCATCTCGGAAAAAGATTTTCATGAGGGAAAACTGATGATCCGAAAAGGGAAAAAGATCTATCACCAGATACGTCTTATGGGATAATCAGATCGGTGCCGAAAAAGGCTGTTGACAAATAGCCAGCAGCCTTAAGCTCATCCAAAGTTTCCTCGGCTTTAACCCTTCACCTTCGGGGTAATTCTTCGGCCGATTTCCCCTAATTCATTCGTAAAGCTTGAAACCGGTGTACCACGGGCGACTCCCTGGTATACCTTTTTTAGTCTGGTCACCGTATCCATATCGGAAGTGACATAAACCGTTTTGATGCTTGGTTCAGTGGCTTTTGCCTTATCCAGACAATCTCTTTCCACCCTGTCGGTCTTGCTTTTTTCAATGTTTGCCGCCAAATCAAGTCCTACATAACAGGTGTTGCCGGACACCACCACCGTGGATTTTTTGACACCCGATACAGAGTCACATGCCTGGGCAATTTTTGTGGCCCGGGTTCTATCGGTGCTTGGCGTGGTCATTTTCTTTGACGGGGCCGGGACAGGGGCCGGAGTGGGGGCGGGCTTTTTCGCCGGTGCACAACCGCCGATAAACAAGGAAACAATGAAAAACAGGCTTAAAACCAGCGCTAAAACTCTTCTTTTCTTCATCAGTTTCACCTCTTTTCCTTGAGATTTCATTTTTATTATTTGGCGTATCGAAAAAAATATCCCGGTTCAGGTCTAACATTTATTGGCAGGGTCAGCGGTACGGAAGCCGTCCGGCAAAGGCTTTTGCGGTTTTCACCCTGAACGGATTTCCTGCTTTCCCAATTATTTATTTCTGGCCACAACACGGGGCGCCGGCTGATAGGCGCTTATTCCCATGTCTTTTTTTATTTTTTGGGTCTTCGTCGTTACCTCCACCCAGGAATGAACGGTAATACCCTGAGACCCGGAAAAAATCTCCTTTTCACTACCCTTAGGAAGGGAGGGATCATTCTGATACTCCGTCCAAAAGGGAGTTTTATCCAATACCTGGTGGATCCATTTGACCTGAGGCGGTCTGCTTGTGCCATAGAACGCCATATAAAGGGTTCCTCCCCGATTCTGGGCCCAAACGAGAATGGGCGCTCCCGAAACATTTTTAAATTTAAAATCTTTGGTGCCATAAGAGATGGTAGCATCCTGACCCGGCGGGACATAGGGTACGGTCATGGAGTGGGGATATCGCTCAATAATTTGCTGGTTGGCCAAAACTGCCACATTATAAATGACCGAAGCAATTTTACAGACCCCGCCTCCCATGGTAGAAACAATATGCCCGTCACGATACATGGGCCCCGGGAGAAATCCCCGCGCAGCGGAGCGCCGGCTAATTCTGTCATTTAAGGAAAAAACCGCGGCCGGTTTGACTACTGCGCCCGCCAGGTATTTGGCCCCTAATGAAATATTGTCCCGCTCATGGAGAATGGGGTCGGGCAGAACCGCAGAATAGCTGGCCATACGGATAAAAGTACCGTTCTCTTGGCACGCCTTGATAAAAGCAGGATCTTCATCCCAGAGCATGCCCGCCTCCTTGCTTCCCCCCTTTTCTTCCACCTGACCAGTCCTCTGAGGTGAAGGCGCCGGTTTTTTTTGCGGGCTTTGACACCCGGCCACAAGTGTCCCGGTCAGACACAATAAGGTACATAAAGAAACTGCCTGATATAATCGGGTTATTTTCATGGAATCTCTCCCTTATTAAGTCATTAGGCTTCGTTTTTTTAGTATTTTGGAATATTCAAAAATAATCCCGAATTTTATTGGGAAAATTAACGAAGTATACCAATGAAGCAACTGTTTATTACTGCTATTCACGGAAGCACGCCGTCAAGGAATGCCATGGTGAATAAGGAGCCTCTCGGGAACGGGATCATCTTTTCTCCTCCGAAGAGGTATGAATAGGACCTGTCCCGGATAACATAACTAGGCTGAGAATTGTTTTTGCCCCTATCTCAATCTGCTGGGGAGATGCTCTCGCTTTGGACGGCAGGGGCATATAAAGTATCTTACCTGTCGGGAGAGGGCGAAAAAAGGGACATTGGTCTACCATAATTATGAAATTCTACAAGGGGTGATGATATGTTTTCCAAATCTAAATCCGGTCTTCTAGCCTCTGTCCTGCTGGTTTGCTGTATCCTGAGTTTTGTGGCATCGGCATGCAGTCCGTCTAAAAAAATGCAGCCCACCGCAAAGCCGAAACTAGAGGTGCTTGGCTTCTATGAAAAAGGCTGGAACGACTTAACTTACGGTTACCCGTCTCTGGAAAAATACTATAAGGATATTAATATTCTTGTCCCCTACTGGTATACCGTCCAGAAAGACGGAAGCCTAGGGATTTCAAAAATAGGCTTTGAACAAAAAGTAGCGGATTTTGTCAATAAACACCCGCAAGTAAAACTGATCCCTCTGGTTAATAACGAAAAAGACAGTCTGGCCATGCTCTCGGATCAAGATATCAGAACCACGGCGATAAACAATATCGTCAAAAAAGTGACGGAAAACAACTATGCGGGCGTAAATATTGACTTTGAACTGCTGCCCAAAGAATACAAAGGCCACCTGAACAGTTTTATCGCGGAACTGGCCAAGAAATTAAAGGCGCAGAACAAACTCCTCCTGATTTCTGTTTTTCCCAAAGTGAACGTCTCGGAAGACGTTTCCGGCGCTTACGATTATAAAACCTTGGGCAGACAGGCGGATTTAATCACCATCATGACCTACGATAATCATTCCGACAGCTCCGGTCCCGGGTCCGTGGCCCCCTATGGTTGGGTGGAAGAAAATATCAAATTTGCCGCAAAATCCATCCCCAAAAATAAGATCGCTGTCTGCATCGGCGCTTACGGCTATGACTGGCCGGTACCTACCTCCGCCGGTGACATTGAGTACATCGGTTTAAAAGAAGCCCTGGACAGGGCACAGGAAAAAGGCGCCAAGATCCAATGGGATGACGACTCTCAATCCCCATTCTTTACTTATACCGCTGATAACGGCACAGAGCATAAAGTCTGGTTTGAAAACGGCTACAGTGCCGCAAAAAAGATCGCCTTAGCCAAAGAGCTGGGGATTCACGGGATTGCAATCTGGCGGATGGGATTTGAGGATGCGGAATACTGGAACCAGGTAAGAAAAGAGCTCCAGAAATAATTTTGACCCAGTAAATAAACCCCCAGATACCAGGTACAGCACGCCTTTGCACCCAGGTGCGGCTTACAGCCCCCGAGCAGAAGCGGATTGCCGGACAGGTATTGGGGGTTTTTTTACGCATAATTGGCGGAATGCGCCATATAATTATGGTGATTATGCCTTAGATCAACAACGCTTCTATGGTTATTGGCTCCATAAAAAGGAGGATTTTTTGCATGATCATTCTTTTATCAAAACGAACATTAATTGGCGTGCTAGTTGTTCTAATGACCGTAGGCTTTGTCGGGGGGGCCTTTGCTCATATTTCCCGGGAAAGAGGAAAACATGATTTCAGCGGTATCGTCTGGGCCGTAGACACTCCGGAAAAAGTAATTTCCCTGACCTTTGACGACGGGCCTGATCCCGAATATACGCCGATGATTTTAGATATTCTAGAAAAAAATGGGATTAAGGGCACTTTTTTTACCGTGGGAAAACAAGTAGAAGACTTTCCTGAAATCGCCAAAATGATTGTGGAAAAGGGAAACGAAATTGCCAATCATACTTATACCCATCCCCGGCTGAACCGGCTCAGAATGGATCAACTAAATGTCGAGTTAGAAAAAGCCCATCAAGCGATTGTGGCACAGACCCATGTAGCGCCTACTTTGTTTCGCCCTCCGGGCGGATTCTATAACGAGGCGATCGTTGATTTGGCCAAAAAAAAGGGCTATAAAGTGATCCTCTGGTCCTGGACGCAGGATACCAAGGATTGGGCTAATCCGGGAACCAATAACATCATCAAAAAGGTGCTGAAAAACGCGGAAAACGGGGATATCGTCATTTTTCACGATTGCGGGGGAAACCGGATGCAAACCATCAAAGCCCTGCAGCCGGTGATCGACGGACTAAAAAAGGATGGATTTAAAATGATTACCGTAAGTGAATTGCTTAAAAAAGGGGAAACCAAAGAAGTCCTCAATAAGAGCTTCTTTGAATAAATTTACCTCCGGATACCCGGAAGGGCACCCGGAGAAATCGGATGAACTGTAAAATTTGGTTCCTTAACAAAAAAAGCCCTTTTGGGCTTTTTCTTTTATTTATTGTTCTGCTAACAGACTATTGATAAACTGCTTCGCCGTCCTGCCGGAACGTCCGTTGTGCCAGCGCTCCCAATGGAGAGCCCTTTCTCTTAGCTCGGCCAAGGGCAGCGTAATGCCGTTTTTTTCTGCCAAACCGGCGACGATTTCCAAATATTTTTCCTGGTCCGGAGAAGTAAAAGTCACTGTTAACCCAAACCGGTCCGAGAGAGAGAGTTTTTCCGCCAGGGCATCGGCCGCCCGTACTTCGTCTCCCCCTTCTCTCTCATCCCAGGTTTCCTGAACCAAATGCCGGCGATTGGAGGTCGCATAAATGACCACATTATCCGGTAAAGTTTCCATACCACCCTCTAAAATATATTTTAAGTATTTATATTCCGTCTCGTTTCTTTCAAAAGAAAGGTCATCAATAAAGACGAGAAAACGTTGGGGATAGGCGCGCACACAGCGCATGATTTTAAGAAAATGGGGGAATTGAGCCTTATCCACCTCCAGCAGCCGTAGTCCCTCCGGATAATAGGCGTTTACCAGGGCTTTAATGGTACTGGATTTACCCGTTCCTCGTTCTCCGTACAGCAGAATGTTATTGGCCCGGTTTCCTTTTATAAAGGCCTCAGTATTATGGATAATCACCGTTTTTTGTTGTTGATAGCCGATCAGATCATCTAATCTTACCGGATCCGGATAGGGTATTCCCACCAGCCCTTGATCCGGGTCCCAGCGGAAGGAAGCGAACCATCCCATTTCTCCGCAGCCAAAAGCCCCATAAAAACCCATCAGATCCTGCACCAATTCTTCCGGCGGAGCAAGGGGAAAAGACCGGGTCAATGCGGCCACCCTTTCCGCATAAGGACCGTTGCCGGAGGGACCCGGGGAAGAAAAGCCCCGGGGATAGTATTCCAAAACGTCTACAATATCCGACGGCACCCAACTTCCCAATAAGCGGAAGTCCAGATCAAACAGCTCTTTTAACAGCCCCACATCGTGTACGGCCAAATGTACCAGGCCGGATCCGATATTTTTTCCCCTCCCCCAGGCGGATGCCCGGCTAAAAGGGTTCTCTGCCTGTACGATGAGCAAGGTCAAATAATGATGCCACAAATTATCTTCCCAGTGATGTTTCTCCGCCTCTTTGAGCAGGTCGGCACATATTTCAAAAAAAAGGCTCTCCCTTGTTGCGGATGGAACCGTTTCTTGATTTACCGCCCCCATCAGGTTCTGTACTTTTTTCATCAGAGAGTTTTCCCGCATATGCCGATACAGGATTAATTTTTCCGGATGGGTATGAATTTTTGCCGAATTCGTGATGGTATGATCTTCCCTCATGTCGTTAAAGCCCTTTCTTCTTTGTCTCTTAAAAAGTATTATACAATTTTTTTGGCATAAAATAAAAAAAATTTCCTTACTCCTGAATAATGGTATGATTTGCTGCACTCATCTGTCAAAAGCCGCTTGAAGAGAACCTTTTTTCATGCTACACTGAATATAATTTCAACTGAAAACTAAAATGGATGAGCTGAGATAGTGCCAATGAAGATGAGCTGAGATGAGAAGAGACGACTCGGAGCAATGGGGTGAGGACCGGTATTTTGTGCTGGTCTTTTTTTATTTGTATGGAGGTGGTTGTTTTGATCGTGCTCATCGACAACTATGATTCATTCGTATACAATCTTTATCAGTATCTCTTGGAATTGGGAGAAGAGGTTGTGGTATGCCGCAACGACAAAATTAGCTTGGGGGAAATTGAAGAAATGAAACCCAGCCATCTCATTCTCTCTCCCGGACCGTGCACGCCAAACGAAGCGGGGATTAGCCTGGATCTGGTCAAGCACTTTGCCCCCACCATACCCATATTAGGCGTGTGTCTGGGGCATCAAACTATCGGGCAGGCTTTTGGGGGAAAAGTGGTCCGGGCCAAACGGCCCATGCACGGAAAAGAAAGCCCCGTCCATCACGACGGTTTAGGGGTCTTTTCCCGCCTTCCCCAGCCTTTAAGAGTAGGGCGCTACCATTCTTTAATTGTAGACAGGGATACGGTACCCCATCACTTAAAAATCACCGCCCTGTCCGCTGAAGGAGAAATCATGGGTCTGAGACACACCTGCTATCCTACGGAAGGAGTGTAATTCCACCCGGAATCCATTCTCACTCAGGAAGGGCACCGGCTGTTAAGGAACTTTATCAAACAAGGAGGAAATTATGCCGCTGCACAAAGTATTAATTGAGCACAACCTGTCTCCTGCCCATATTTATGAAAAAATCCGGCATCTCCCTTTTCCTGTCCTCCTGGAAAGTGCCATGAAGCACCCGGATATCGGCCGATACTCCTTTGTGGCAGCGGACCCTTTTTTGGTTATGGAGGTAAAAAAGGGCGCCTGTTTCATCAATGGAACCCCGCACCAGGGAGATCCTTTAGTCCTTTTGGACGGGTTGATCCGCCAATATCAGCTTTCTCCCGCACCCGACCTGCCCCCTTTTACCGGAGGGGCGGTGGGATTCTTCAGTTATGACTTCGGCTGGCTGTTTGAGAACTTACCGGACCGGACCCTTGATGATGTGAAGACGCCGGACTGCATGTTCTGTTTTTATGATACCGTCTTTGCCCTGGACCACGAAAAAAATTCCCTTGTCATTTGCTCTTCCGGTTTTCCGGAGCTGTTTGAAGAAAAACAAAGGTTACGCAGGGAAAAAAGGGCCCGTTATTTTCAGAAGCTTCTGAGCAGGACGGAGGAAGCAGAACTGCCTGCTTTTCCCGTGCCGGCAGAAATGAAATGCCATTTTGACCAGGAAAGTTATTGCGCGGCCTTAAAGAAAGTAATCGACTACATCCTGGCAGGGGACATTTACCAGGTGAATATGACCCAAAGGTTTTCCCTGCCCTTTGCCGGCTCCCCTTTTCACCTGTACCGGAAATTGGCCCACATCAACCCGGCCCCCTTTGCCGCCCTCCTGGAATGGAAGGCTTTTGCCGTTGTCTCCGCTTCACCGGAGCGTTATCTCCGCGTGCAGGACAGGCAGGTGGAAACGAGGCCCATCAAAGGCACCCGGCCCCGGGGAAAAACCGGGGAAGAAGACCGCCAACTGAGGGATGAATTGTGGAACAGCGCCAAAGACCGGGCCGAACTGACCATGATTGTGGACCTGGAAAGGAACGATCTGGGCAGGGTGTGCATTCCCGGCTCGGTGAAAGTCCCGGAGCTTTTTCGTTTGGAACAGTATGCCACCGTTTGGCACCTGGTGTCCACCGTGGAAGGAAATTTAAAACCGGGTATGACCATTTTCGATGTGATCAAACATTCTTTTCCTGGAGGCTCCATTACCGGTGCGCCAAAAATCCGGGCTATGGAAATCATTGAGGAACTGGAGCCGGTAAAACGGGGCATTTATACGGGGTCCATCGGCTATATCGGCTTTAACGGTGCCTGCGATCTTAACATTGTCATCCGCACATTTATCATTAAGGACGGCATGGCCCATATTCAAGTAGGCGGAGGGATCACCGCCGATTCTGATCCGCCCGCCGAATACCAGGAAACATTGGATAAGGCAAAAGCATTGTTCCAATCTTTAGGATTGTCCGGAGGAAAAAAAGATGAAAGTTTGGCTTAACGGGAACCTCATCCCGGAAAATGAGGCCGCCCTTCCCATCCAGGAAGAAGGCATCCGGTACGGGAACGGCCTGTTTGAAACCCTGCGCGTGTACCAAGGCAAGCCGTTCCTGCTCGCCCGTCATATCGCCCGCATGCATCTGTCGGCCAAAACCCTTGGTTTCAAGCCGGTCTTTGGGGAAAGCCGGCTCACCGCTGCCGCAAATGATTTAATTTGTCAAAACAGCGTGGAAGAAGGTGTTTTAAGACTATACTGTACCGCAAAAAATACCTGGATCACCAGTTCCCCCCAGGTTCCTTACGGTAAGGATTTGTCTGAAACCGGCATTCATGCCATGGTATCCCCCGTTTACCGAAACGAGACTTCCCCCCTGGTAACCTTGAAAACCTTTAATTATCTGGAAAACATCCTCCTCAAACAGAAGGCCTTATCCTTAGGCTTTCAGGAAGCGCTCCTGGTCAATTCCAAAGGAAATCTGGCAGAGGGGACGGCAAGTAATATTTTCCTGGTAAAGAACCGGGTTCTGGTTACGCCTTGTGCAGCCTCAGGAATTTTGCCCGGCATTACCAGAGAAGTGGTGTTGGACTTAGCGGAGAAAAACCACATCAAGACAGAAGTTCGGGAAGTGCCTGCCGGAGAACTCCGGGCGGGGGACGAACTTTTCTTAACCAACTCCCTCATGGAGGTTATGCCTTTAGTCTGCATAGAGAACAAGCCGGTGGGGTCCGGAAAGCCGGGGCCGGTTACGCGGCACCTTTCTATGGCATATCGGGAATTGCGGCAACAGATGGCGTAAAATAATGATCCTGCACAACAAAAAAGCCGTCTTTTTAGACGACCTGATTCCATGGATAACTATTCCGCTATGAGCTGTTTTTTACGGCTGCCGGGCACCCAGCGCCATATCATAGACCTGCTGCATCCGGTCATAGGTTAACGGCCCTACGATCCCGTCCGGATCCAGGCCCTGATCCTGCTGGAATGCTCTCACTGCGTCCTGGGTTTGAGACCCGTATACACCGTCAATATCACCCCCGTAATAGCCTAATACCGCCAGCTGGTTCTGTACTTGAATCACATCATCTCCACTATCTCCCAGGCCCAGTATCCGGCCTAAGTCTACTCTGCCTGTGATGCGTACCGGCGTACCGATTTCTACCCGGTTGAAAAGGTCAATCACATCCTCATTATACATTCTCACACAGCCATGGCTGGCAGCCTTGCCAATAGAACTGGGATTATCCGTACCATGAATACCGTAACCGCCCCAGGGCACCGATAGTCTCATCCACCGGGCTCCGAAGGGGCCTCCCGGATCAACTTGTTTTTCGATAATCGTCCAGTTCCCCGTTGGGGTAGGCGTTTCCGGCTTCCCTACCGCTACCGGATATGTTTTCACTAGCCGGTTGTTTTCACTCAGGTTGAGAATCTTTTTCTGTACATCAATGCTAATCCTTTTGTTGCCCCGGGCGGGAGGAATCTCCCCCATCCCCAGCGCATCCCAGGTGGCCGGGCCCACCACACCGTCAGCCTCAAGCCCGGCCTGAGCTTGAAATGCTCTTACAGCTTCTTCTGTAGCAGGGGCAAATATCCCGTCTACAGCACCCTGATAATAACCAAGTTCTTTCAGCCTATTCTGTACGGCATTTACATCCGGTCCCATCATAAAAGGACTCATCAAACGCAAATAACGGCTTGCATAAACCATTCGTTAATCCCCCCCATCATTACCGGTCTCCTCATCCCCTAAATCTTATGCGAAAAATATCGGATTAGAAGTAAATTCAGGGACGGTTCGTAAATTGGGTAAATTCGGGGACGGTTCTTGAATTGAATTCCATTCAATTCAAGAACCGTCCCCGAATTTACCCAATTTGCGAATTTACTTTATTTGGTTAAAGAAGGCGCCACATGCTGATGCCGTTTTCCCTTTTCTTTTCGATTTTTTGCTCTTTCAGCAAGGCATTTAGAGAGACGTTGAGCACGGTGATAGGGCTCATTTCAGCCCCGCACCCGCTTAAATCATATTCCTTACAGAAAGCCTCCATCACCTGCCGGTATTGTTGGGGGTACTCCACGCGCAATTCCTCGACCAGATGATCGGTCGCTTTATAGCAATCTCTTTCCAACAAGTCTAAAATAAGCTTATTTAATTCTGTCGGATCCATAGGCATGTACTCCTTTAACCCCCGGCAAGGATATCCTTCTACCGGTTGATCAGTTCCGTCAATTTCTCTTCAATAAAAAGCTCTAATTCTTTTTCCCCTATAAAGGCAGTATCATTTTCCGGTTTAACCCGGAAAAAATTAATGATCAGCTTATTTCCTTTCACCGCGTAATCATCAAAATGCAGCGGGGCAAATACCACCTGAATTTCTTCACATTGGGCCTGATTTAACTTTTCCCGGATTTTATTTTCCAAAGCATCCAGATTTAATTTTTTTAGGGGCTGGACCATGGCGTCCGTATAGGATAAATCCTCCATCATCCACAGGTTGTTGTTCCAAAAACGGGCTTCCTTTTTGCTTTGGGCGGAAAATACCTCCCGGTTTTTGATCGCGCTTAAAGCCCGGCGCACAGACTCGCCGTTAAATTCGTCGTCATAAGCATCCGTGAGCCCCGGCATTTCGGCAATGTCATAGATAAACTTTTCCGCCACCTTTTCTCTATCTTTCAGGGCATGCCAATAGTATAACATGGCTTCTACAGCCTCTAAATTAATTTTTATTCTGTCACCCATGAAGAATCCCCTCCTTTTCCCTTGAAAAACATAGTGTATTTTATCGGCTCTTCAGTAGGATTCTTCAATTGATCCTAAAATCCTTTTTACCGGCAAGAAATTATTTTATTTTCTTTCCCTGACACCTATTTTTACGTTTATAATAGAATATGCGAAAAAAGGAGCCGGAAGGAAGAAAAAAATGCATTATCACCGCATCAAACACGCTACCTTTCTCAAACGGCCGAACCGGTTTATTGCCCATGTGATGGTAGACGGGCAGGAAGAAATTGTTCATGTGAAAAATACCGGACGCTGTTTAGAACTACTGCAACCGAAGGCAGCTGTGATATTAGAGCAAGCAGAGAACCCTCACCGGAAAACAAAATATTCCCTGATCGGGGTATATAAAAAGGACACCCTGATCAACATTGATTCCCAGGCGCCCAACACGGTAGTTGGGGAAGGAATCGTCCAAAACAAGATCAAGGAATTGCCAAAGGTATCTGTACTCAAAAAAGAGGTCACCTACGGTCATTCTCGTTTTGACTGGTATTTCGAAACCTTAAGAACGAAAGGTTTTATTGAAGTCAAGGGGGTCACTTTGGAAAACCAGGGTCTGGCCCTCTTCCCCGATGCCCCCACCGCAAGAGGCACGAAGCACATTTATGAAATGATGGATGCGGTGAAAAACGGCTATCAGGGATTGATCATCTTCTTAATTCAAATGCAAGGCGTGAGCGCTTTTACGCCTAACCTGCCCATGGATGCTAAATTCAGCGCGGCTTTGGTCAGGGCCCGGGATGAAGGGGTCAATATTTTAGCTTATGACGCCCTTGTTACGCCCGATGAAATCACCATCGGGGGAAAAATAAACGTGCTCTTCCCAGATTCCCTAAACATTTAAAAAAAAGAAAAATAAAACACCCTGGGTAGGTCTTCAAGCCATCCAGGGTGTTTCCCTTGCCTATGTGCTTAGCAAAACCGGTTTCGTTTCGCTTCCTTCACCGCTTTTTCCGCCTTTTTGTTATCCGTCAAAACATCCGGGATATCCTGGTCGTCGTCACCCTGCCTGAGATGATTCTGTTTTTTCATTTATCGTCATTCCTTTCCAGGTACAGATTGAATGATTAAAGAGCCCGTAATGATCTTCGCTACAGCTACCATAGATTCCTACATACCTGCATACAACCTTTCGGCTATATACAAGCATTACAGAACCTACAGCAACCTTTGCTTGACCATTAAAAGTCCCTTAGGAACCTAATGCAATCTTTCGACTGCATGAGACCCCCAGATCAATTACTTGAGCCTGCGGAACCTTTAATGATCTTAGCTCGACCACCATTCATCCCTTTTGACCATACGATGATCGTTCGGACCACCGCACAGCCTGACAAGACAAATGACAGTCTGCCCGCCGACTAATACTGAGCCACTTTTGATGACCCAATATTAATCTTTGGTCGAACATCATAGAGCCCTCTGAGAAAAAGGACCCTATAACGCTCTTCGCTCAACCATTACGAACCCTTACGACCTTATTATGTACCCGAAATCCGCTTTTTATGTACCGGAAAAAATTTATTTCTGTGCGCCTTTCGGGCGGTCAGGGCTTTGATCCATTCATATTTTTCCTGTATTTACACATACTAGTTGGAACAGGCAATCAGGGAAAGATGGGTATGCATGTGTTCGGTAAACTGTTTCGCAAACTGAATTACTTGTTGACCCTCGGTCAAAAACAGCAGCGTGAATCCGGAAAAAAGGAGGAAAAACCCCTCACCGGTGATTTGCCTTTCGACCTGACCATGATTCAGAACATTTTAGGAACCAGCAACGATATTTCATACCGGCGTTTTAAGATTGGCGTAGAAGAGGCAACACTTATTTTTATTGACGGTCTGGTCGATAAAGCCATGATCAATGACCATATTCTGCACCCCCTCATGGTTGATGCCCAGCTTACCGGTGCGGATGAAGAGTTGGCAAGAAAAAACCTGGTCACGCAGATTGGGGACAAAATTTTAACGGCAGGGGAAATAAAACCGGTAAAAGAAATGAGCGAATTAGTGAACGGGGTATTGTCGGGAAATACCGCTTTGCTTTTAGATCGTTCCGAAAAGGCTCTTCTCATCGACACCCGGGGCTGGCCCGCCCGGGGTATTGAGGAACCGGAAACCGAGGTGGTGGTGCGGGGCCCCCGAGAAGGTTTTACAGAAACCATGCGCACCAACACGGCCCTGCTAAGGAGAAAAATCCGGGACCCCAACCTCACTTTTGACACCGTCCGGTTAGGCGTAAGGACCAAGACAGATATTACCATTGCATACATAAAAGGAATCGCCAAGGATACGCTGGTCGAAGAAATAAAAAAACGCCTGAAAAATATCCATACGGACGCCATTTTGGAATCCGGATACATTGAGGAGTTTATTGAAGATAATCCTTTATCGATATTCTCCAGCATAGGCAACAGTGAAAAGCCGGATACCGTAGCGGCAAAAATTTTGGAGGGGCGGGCCGCGATCATTGTGGACGGAACTCCCATCGTCTTAACCGTCCCCATGCTGTTCATCGAGAGCTTTCAAACGGCAGACGATTACTATTCACGGTCTCCTTATACCAGCCTGCTGCGTTTTATCAGGTTCTTGGGCTTTTTATTCAGCGTTTTTTCTCCGGCGATTTATGTGGCGCTGGTGGCTTTCCATCAGGAACTGCTTCCTACTCCTCTTTTAATGACCGTTGCCGCCGCCAGTGAAGGAACCCCCTTCCCCTCTATCGTGGAACTCCTGGGCATGGGACTTCTCTTTGAAATCCTCCGGGAAGCAGGGGTGCGCATTCCCCGGTCTATGGGACAGGCCGTAAGTATTGTCGGTGCCCTGGTCATCGGCGAGGCTGCCGTATCCGCCGGACTTATCGGCGCCCCGGTGGTCATTGTGGTCGCTTTGACCGCCATTGCTTCTTTTACCGTGACTCCCCAGGCAGATGCGGCCACGATCCTGCGCTTCCTCCTGACCCTGGCCGCGGGAGCCTTTGGCATGTTCGGCATTGTCATTGTCGTGATTCAGATGGTCATTCATCTGGTTTCTTTGCGGTCCTTCGGCGTCCCCTATTTGAGCCCCCTGGCCCCTTTCAGCATCAACGATTGGAAAGATTTGTTTTTCCGGGTACCCTGGTGGGCGATGAAGAGCAGGCCGGAAAGCATCGAGCCGGAACAGAGAATACGCCAAGGAGCGAAAAAATGAAGCGGGCAATCAAAAATATGGTGAAGCACTTTTCTGCGCACAAAAAGTATTTTTTCCTTTTCCTGTTGTTCTTCCCCCTTTTCCTGGCCGGCTGCTGGAATTATCGGGACCTGGACCAATTATCTATTGTAGCGGGGGTAGGATTGGATCGTTCGGAAAAGACGGGAAAGATTATCGTCACGGCGCAAATGATTAATCCCAGCGCGCTGAAAAGTTCCGGGGAAAAGGGCTCTTCCCCTACTCCCGGTCCTCAAAGCCAAACCGTAAGGGTGGCGGCCAGTTCAGGAGATACGGTATTCCAGGCCGTGCGGAATTTCGTCACCCATTCCAGCCGCAGGCTGTACTGGGCTCACATGAAAGTGCTGGTGGTGGGGGAAAAGGCGGCCCAAGAAGGGATTTATCCCCTGCTGGATTTCTTTGCCCGGGACCATGAAGTGCGGCCGGAAATCGCCATCATCGTCTGTCACGAAGAGGCGGGGAAAATTATGCAGGTTCCAGGGGGCGTGGAACCGGTTCCTGCCCTCTCCTTGTCCGAAAACATTCAGACATCGGCCCAAAACGGGGTAGCGCCGTCCATCAACCTGCAAGAATTTTTAGCCCGGCTCAAAAGCAAAACCGCCGCCCCCATTGCCACCCATGTAGAAGTTTTCGAGGAAACCGGAATCGACGGAAAAAAGACAAAAATTATCCACACCCGGGGAATTGCCATATTTAAAGGGGACCGTTATCAGGGAGAAATGGAATCGAAAGAAACCCGGGGAACCATGTTTGTGCTGGGAAAAGTAAGGACAGGAATTATTACCTTCCAGTACCGGGGAGAACGAGGAAGCTTTGAAATTTTGCGATCGAAAAGTACGATCACTCCTACCCTGCAAAAAGGACGCTTGCATGTGCAGGTAAAAATTACGTGCGAAGGAAACCTGGGAGATCAAGAGACAGTTAATTTTTCCCAGCCCGCCGTGATTGGGACGATCGAAAAATTGATTTCCCAGGAAATACGTTTCGAAGTGCTGTCCGCCTGGAGGCATGCCCGGGACCTAAATACCGACATCTTTCTGTTCGGAGAGGCGGTGCACCGCAAATACCCCCGGGAATGGCCGGAATGGGAAGCCAGGTGGGACGAAATTTTTCCTCAGATCCAAGTAGAGGTCTCCGTCAAAACCACCCTCAGTGAGATTGGCATGGTTATTCAGCCTTTTTATCAGACAAGATAATTTATGTACGGGAAAGCTGGTAGAAATATGATCCCACCGGAAACCAAATTATCCCCAAATGCCCTGGCCGTATTGATGGTAGGTTTTCTGTACGGCTCCACCCTCATTCTAAATCCGGGAGGAGGAGCAGGCCATGACGCCTGGATCGCGGTTCTCCTTGGCATGGGAGAAGGACTGCTCATCGCCACTGCTTTTGTCCTGCTCTCCTCCCGCTTTCAGGGACAAACTCTGGTCGAAATCTGCCGCAGCGTGTACGGTCCTGTGCTGGGAAACATCCTTTCAGCCTTGTTCATCTGGTATCTTTTTCACCTGGGCTCCCTGGTCTTAAACAATTTTAGCCGCTTTTTTGCCTTAATCATGCCGGAGACGCCCAAATTGGCTTTGATCCTCCCGATCATGCTGGTCTGTGTCTCTGCGGTAAAAAAAGGGGCGGAAACCCTTACCCGCTGTGCCCAAATCTTCGTCCCCCTCACCACGGTATTGATCATTTTCTCAACCATGATGTTGATCAATAAAATCAACCTGCAAAACCTGGCCCCGGTCATGGAAGTACCGGGGAAAAAACTTTTTTGGGCAGCCCACGGAGCGGCAACTTTCCCTTTCGCAGAAACCGTGGCCTTCCTGATGCTGCTGCAGGCTTTGGAAAAGGGGGCCAAGCCTTTTACCCTGGTACTGAAAGCATTTATCTTTGCCACTCTATTTCTGATCCTCATTGTCATCTTCAATACCGGTGTCCTTGGAGCCACGGCGGAAGCCTTTCTTTATCCTTCCTTCGAAGCGGCGCGGAATATTAACATTGGCAACACGCTGAACCGGGTAGATATTATCGTGGCCATCAATTTTCTTACCATGGGCTTCTTGAAAATTTCTGTGCTGCTTTATGGAAGCGCACTGGGCACAGCTCAATTATTTCGTTTTCGATCTCACAGACCCTTGGTCTTTCCCCTGGGCATCCTCATGATTCTATTGGAGATATTAGACTACCAGAACACACCTCAAATGGTGGAATTTGCCCAGAAGTATTATCCCATTTACGCCCTGCCTTTCCAGTTGGGCATTCCTCTGTTGACGCTGATCATGGCCTTTTTACGCGGATTACCCCGGAAAGGGAGAGAAAGATGATTCTTTTATTGCTCTTAGCCTTTCTCATGGTCGCTTTCATAGAGATCCCGGACCTGCTTAAAAACCGGTGGTGGAAGGAACTGGCCGGATTTATATTTCTTTTATCCCTTGGTTTCGTCCTCAGCCTGCTCATTTTTTGGGGTGTAAAGCTTCCCTATGTGTCCCTGATCATCAATCATTTGATCGATACTTTCCTTTTTTAGAGGCTTTAACGGACAAATTCCGCTCACGCCGGCGACCCCGCCTAAAATAAGGAAGAGAGAAAGGATCGACAGCATGCTCACTTGTTCATTTAAGAAGAAGACCCCGGCCATCACACCTACCATGGGAATGAGATAGGTCACTAAAGAAGTATTGGTAGCACCGACTGCAGTGAGCAAATGAAAATACATCACATAAGGAATGGCCGTGCCGAATAGGGCCAGTCCCAACACGGCCAGCAGGGACAACCCGCTGGGACGCAAAGTCCATGGCGCTTCTGCCAGCATAAAAGGAAGGATGGTGAGGAGGCCCGCCACAACCTGTCCGGCGGTGACTACCGAAGCTTTCATTCCCTTCAACATACTTCCGTATACGGCAGCCGAGGCATAACAGGCTGAGGCCAGGACCATGGCCATCTGAGCCCAGATATGTACCCCCAATCCATTTACCGCATCAGGGCCAATTAACAGGATCACACCAATCAATCCTACGCCCAAACCGGCTAATTTGGTCCCCGTCATGCGTTCGCTCCGGGCCACAAAGTGGCCGAACAGGATGGTGAATAAAGGCATAGTCGCACCTAGAATTGCCGCCAAGCCGCTGTCAATATAAATCTCCCCCCAGGCTATTAAGAGGTAGGGGGCCGTACAATTGGTGACACCTAAAATCAAAAAGGGAAGCCATGCCCGCCCCGGTTTCGGCATCTTGCTTCCTGTCCCGTATACATAACACAACAAAAACAGGGACGCCAAAAATAGCCTGAGTCCTACCAGCGTACAGGGAGGTAAAGATGCTACCGCCACTTTAATAAAAAGAAAACTAATCCCCCAAAGAATTGCTGTAATGATCAGCAATAAAAAATCGCCAGACCTGACTTCCCGGTTCATTCCCTGTCCCCTTGATGCAACATAGAACTACTGGCTTATCATTTTTCTTTTTTTCTACATAAATTGCCGCATTCCTGCCAAATTTTACAATTTTCGTTGGCAAGCAATCTGATAGAAAAAATTTTCCCCTTTCCTTTTTTATTCAAGGTTCATTAAAGGTCACGTGTTTATGATGGTAAATGTAAGGCAGCTGCTTACAAAAAAATTTTTTGGAGGTATCATAAACATGAAAAGCAAAATTTTATCCATGCTGGGCACAACAAAGAAAAAAGCGGGTGCTGTTGTTCTTTGCGGGGCCCTTGTTGCCGCAATAGGCGTTGGAACAGCTTATGCAGCAGGCTCTATCACTTCTTTGCAGGTTCAAGTGAAAAACGGGGTTAAAAGCTATTCCACAGACGGCGGCAAAACCTGGGCCAAAAAGGTTCCTGATGGTGTAACGGTGAACGACAAAGACGGCAAAATCACCGTCACCAATGGTGTTCCCCCGAAAGATGCTGATGGGAAAGGCCTGCTGAGCAAAGTGGAAAACGGGGTTAGAAGCTACTCCACAGACGGCGGCAAAACCTGGAGCGAAAAGGCCCCCGACGGCGTAACAGAGACTGAGACCACAGATGGCAAATTCACCTTCACGAACGGTGATCCGTCTGAAGATGCTCATGGCATGGGCTTGATGGTGAAAGTGGAAAGCGGCGTAAAGCTTTACTCCACGGACGGCGGTAAGACCTGGAGCGAAAATGCTCCTGACGGCGTAACAATAGGCAAAGACGGCGCGGTAATGTTTACGGATTATGCCAACAGACAGGCAATCGAGAACTAATCGTCCTAAAACTGCAGATCTGCTCAGGTGTGGTAAGCCAAATAAAAGCATCCACAGTTAGGGGCTGGTATCAGCTCCTAACCTGTGGATCCATCTTATTTTTTCTGGTTAATTAGGGACAAGGAGACAGGAAAATGCGCATTTTAATGGTGGAAGATGAGCGGTATATGGCGGAAGCGATCGCTCAAGTTCTTAAAAAAAATCATTACAGTGTTGATTTGGCCCATAATGGCGAGGATGGACTGTACGGCGGACTTTCCGGCATTTACGATCTCATCATTCTCGATATTATGCTGCCCAAAAGGGACGGTATCAGCGTTCTCAAAGAATTGCGCGAAAAGGGCATTGCCACGCCTGTGATTCTGTTAACGGCAAGAGGTGAAACGGAGGACAAAGTGCGCGGTCTTGACAGCGGTGCCGATGATTACTTGGCAAAACCATTCCACACGGACGAGCTGTTAGCCCGTTTGCGTGCCCTGGGCCGTAGGAAAACGGACCTGATTAATGGCGGCATACTTAAATATGGAGATATTGAGCTGAACCCACTGACCCTTTTGCTGGGCTGTGAAAGCAGAAAGATCAAACTAACCCTAAAAGAATCCCAGCTATTGGAACTTCTTATCAAAAGAAAGGGCATGATTCTTTCCAAAAAGATGATTATTGAAAAGCTCTGGGGTTATGATACGGATGCGGAAGACAACCATGTAGAAATACATGTCTCACTTTTACGAAAAAAATTGCATCAGCTGGACACGGATGTTTCCGTTAGTACGATCCGGGGCGCAGGATATGTGTTAAAAATGGTAAAGGATGAAGCATAGCATGTTTAGAAAGCTGCGCAATAAATTTCTCATGCTCAATATGTCCATGACATCGCTGGTAATGATTGCTGCCTTCGCGACCGTTTATTTCATTACCTACAACAGCATCCATTCGGAAATCCAGAATAAGCTGAACGCACGATCTGAAATGCAATTAGAAATCAAAGGAAACGACTTACCTGATCATCCGGAAAAAGAAGGAACCATGTCTCATGCCCAGTATTTCTCTTCGGATGATCCCCCTTCATTTCATATCGAGGTAGATGGGAATGGCAAGATTTTAAACATCAACTCTTTTATGGATCTGCCTGATGAAGTATATGAGAAAGCTGCCGAGACCGCCTGGAAGAATAAGGGGAAGAATCCCACCATCACCTTAGGGGGCAAACAATGGCAATATGCCGTCACACAAGTGACAAAACATGTGATGGAAGGAAACGGGCAAGAATATACCGTGGTAGAAGACAAGTATCAGATTGTGTTTTTAGATGTGACGGCATCCCGTCAAACACTCTTTAGACTGCTTACAACATTAATCTTCGTGGGATTCATGATGCTTTTTGTTATTTTTATCATTAGCCTTTACTTTGCCAACCGGGCCATTAAACCAATTGCCGAAGCATGGGAAAAGCAGAAACAATTTGTTGCCGATGCCTCTCATGAACTGAAAACTCCCCTTTCCATCATAAACGCCAATTACGACGCACTTTTGGCAAATCAGGAAGAAACCATTAAAAGTCAATTAAAATGGCTTGGCTATATCAGAATCGGTACCGATCGAATGACAAAACTTGTCAACGACCTTTTGTCTTTGGCTAAGATAGAGGATATCCATTCAGAAACAGGAAAAATGCCCTTTAATATCAGCACTGCAATTCATGATGTCATGTTGTCGATGGAAGCCGTGATGATGGAAAAAGGGATTCATCTCTCCCCTTCCATAGAGCCCGACATCATTGTTAAAAGTGACTCAGAAAAAGTGAAACAGGCTGTGACGATTTTATTTGATAACGCCATCAAATATACAAATGAAAAGGGGCAGATTGGTGTTTCACTGATAAAATCAAAACGTCAAGTGATATTTTCCATCAGAAATAGCGGAAAAGGAATCGCAAAACAAGATTTGCCGAAAGTTTTTGACCGATTTTATCGGGCTGACCCCTCCAGAGCCCATGAAGGGGGCGGTTATGGGTTAGGCTTATCCATTGTAAAAACAATCCTAGACAGATTGGGCGGCGAGATCCATGCCACAAGTGAGGAAGATGGGTTTACCACTTTTACTTTTACACTTGGAGGGATAGAGCCTCCAAATCCCCCCCGGAAAAGTTGAGACCATAGCACGGATCGAAAAAAACATCTGTCTATTCCATTTCAGTGCCAAAATTTTATTCACATTTTGCGGTACCGCAACTTGTTTTTCCCCAAAACCACCCGTAAAAAATATGGAGAATATCTCACGAATCAAAGACCTTGCCATTTTTGCATATATTTTATGCATGACTTCGTGTATAATCGTTTTAGATATTTTCTTCAATGACGGCTGGCGGAAAATCGAGGAGGCGGGAAAATGGCAAATGAAAGTTTTTTGTTTCAAAAAATATTGGATAAGATCAAGGATGGGGTGATTGTTTTTGATCCGTCCTTGCAGATCATCTTTGTAAACAAGAAGGCCGAGAGACTTGTCCGGTCCGGTTTCGGTAAATTCAGCGACATCGCCGCGTATTACAATTTGAACAGCTCTCTGGAGTCCCTGCGGCGTTCCAAACGGATTGAGCATAATGACCAGATATTAGAATTTACCAGCAGCATGGTAAGCCTTGATAACCTTTCCTATCCCTTGCTAATCATTTCCGACTGCACCAGGCTGGACCAGCTGGAAAAAGAAAGCTATTGCTATTCAACGATATTAAATACGATCAATGAAGGGGTTATTCTCAGCAATCCTAAAGGCTATATCACATTTTACAACAAACAAATCCAAAAATTTGAGGGTTTGGATGCGGCCAATGTGGTGGGACGTCATATGACCGAAGTGTATAATATTACGGAAGAAGTCAGTGAGCACCTTTCCATCTTGAAAACGAAAAAACCCATTATTGACCGCTATCAAAAGTTTCTTACCGCCGACAACAGAGAACTGTATTCCATCGGCAGTTCTTATCCCATTTATAAGAATGGAGAGATCATTGCCCTTTTTACCGTGTGCCGGAATTTAACGAAAATTCAGGAGTTATTGAACAAAACCATGCAGGTCCAGGAAAAAGCCCTGGGGAACACCTATATTGAGGATATGGGAAACAATACCCGTTTCCAGCTGGGCGATATTGTCACCAACAGCAGCGTGATGCTGGAGGTACTGGAAAAGGCGAGAAAAGCAGCCCTGGTCAACGCCCCTGTACTTGTTTGGGGCGAAACGGGAACGGGAAAGGAACTTTTCGTGCAGGGAATTCACAACGAAAACCCCCTGACCCGAAAAGAACCCTTTATTGCGGTAAATTGTGCGGCGATTCCGGAATCTCTTTTAGAGAGCCTGCTTTTCGGAACCACCAAGGGCAGTTTTACCGGATCTGTGGAGACCGCCGGACTTTTTGAACAGGCCCATAAGGGAACCCTTTACCTGGATGAAATCAACTCTATGCCCTTGAACCTGCAGGCCAAACTATTGCGGGCCGTGCAGGAAAAAAAATACCGCAAATTGGGCGGCAAAGAAGAACTGCCCGTCAAATGCCGCATTATCAGCTCCACCAATTTGGACCCCCTGCACTGTGTGGCGAAAGAAATGCTCCGGAAAGACCTCTATTACCGCCTCTCGGTATTGGTTCTGGAAATCCCGCCCCTGGCCAAACGCAAAGAAGATATCCCTCTTTTAATGAATCATTTCATCAACACTTTTTCCGCCAAGTACGGTAAAAGAGTAAGCAGAATCTCCTTTGATCTGGTTGACGCTTTTTGTAATTATCCCTGGTCCGGTAATGTGCGGGAGTTGGAACATGTGATTGAATCGGCGATTACCATGATTAATGAAGAAGGCATTCTCCTGCCGGAGCATTTTCCGCCCAGCCTGCGGCACAAATGGGAGAATCCCCTTCCCCCACCCATAAAAACAAGTGCCAACGGCCTTTTGGAGATTCTCGATTACACCGAAAAGGAAACGATTCGAAAAGCACTGGAAGAATGCAACTGGAATGTCTCCATGTCGGCCCGCAGACTGAAAATCGGCCGGCAAAATCTCCAGTACCGCATGAAAAAAAACAACATCAGGCCGCCGGTCATCATCACTTAGCCTTCCCCTGCATAGATATCTTTCACCTGCATGATTCTTGTGCAGGTGATTTTTTTGTTGTCTTTCTGCGAAATTTTAAACGCCATGCCCTCCTGCACATAATATTTGCACGCTCTCCCTGTCCCTCAGTTTATACCCTTCCCCTGATCCTCTGGGGCCAACCCCTTTATCTTTCTGTTATTTCAACAATCCCTTCATTGCCGTCAACCTTAACCCAGTTGCCGGTTTTTATGAATGCAAAAGGATCCTCTTCCAAATCGGTGACCACAGGAATGTCCAAAACTACAGAGGCTACGGCCGCCTTAGAGTCTAATTTGGTAAAAACCATGGCCGCGGGAGCTACCTGGGCAATCTTCACCGCATGAAAATGCATGGACCACCCGTTTGATCCCTTGCTGCCGGGCAGAATCAGCACGGCGCCTTTGATACACGCTCCCTCTAAAGGGTGCCCCTTTTCAATGATCAGTCCGGTCTTCGCGTCAATCCCATTCCAGCCCATTATTGTTTCCGGGCAAACTAAGGCTCTTCCCTCCGCGATTCCTTTTATGGCCCCTCTGCCCTGTAATATGATCCTGGTCATTTTACCTGCCCTCCCATTTTCCGCTTAGAGCTGATTTTAAACAATCCTCTGCCGAGCCAAAATAGACCGGTGCGGAAGTGATGGGCGCAATACTATGGGCTTGTTTGGCAGAGTCGAATGCCATGCCCCGGGCGCCTTGGGGTATTTTCCCATGGGTCACCGGACAACTGCTCGTGAGAAGGACCCCGCCGGCCCGCCTGATCTTTTCCGTATACCCGCACAGATCGGCAATCGCCTTAATGCCATAGACCGTCCAGACCTGCAATTCCACCTGGGAGGAAATCCGCTTTCCATCCAAAAAATCGGCGACCAGCCTGATCTCTTCAATGGAATAATGGGGACAGCCCAGGCTAATGAAATCGATCTCCCCCCGCCCCCCGGCACTTACATCGGCAAGGGACTCGTCCAGGTCCTCCTCTGTAATCGGCATCACATCCCGGGGCGGCTTCCCGCCGCAGGCCTGGTCCAGGGTCATCGCCTCAGGTGTGATGCCCACGATGTGGCACATTTCCGGGCCCCCGGTTTCTGCCATGGCAGCATAACAGGCTTTAATTTTATGCAGGTCCGGACGACTAAAATTGCCGTCAATAACAGGTATGGCGTGGCAGGGGAGTTTCCGGCCAATGGTATAGCCCAGCAAACCCCAGTCCATCACCGAGGCGGACCTGCTTTCGATCTTAAAAACGTGGGTTCCCTTCCGGTTGCTCATGATGTGATTGCCCCATAAAGGAGTCCTGCCGCACACCGCGGCACAAAAACCGGCTTCAATCCCATCCCCGTTCCCGCAAGCACCCCAAAGAGAGTTTAAAATCAGAACAACGCTTGATTCACTGGTTACAAAGTGTTCCCCCATCAGCGGGATAAATCCCACCAGATAGGGCGCGCAGGTTCCCGTGAGATGAACGCCTGCAGCCAGATAGCGCCGGAGAAATTCTTGATTCTTTTGATATTCCTCCTCGCTAACCCCCAGATGTGCCCATTTTTCCGGATCCATAGGGGAAACACAAGACTGGCAATAACAAGCCATTTTATCGAGAATTACTTTTTCCGAAGAGCAAAAGCACATTTCCGAGATGATCAGATCGATATCCTCAGATTTAAAAACCTCCAGGTAAGGATGGGCACCGCAAAACAGGGTGGCTTTGGTCACCTGGCACAGCTCTTCCGCCCCCAATACCTGGGCATATTTTACAATAAATTCCATCGCTTTCTGTTTTAATTTTCCTTCAGATCCATCCAGCAGGCGTTTTTCATCATCAGTAAGTTTCAAAACCCATTCTCCTCCTTTTTTAAAGCATTTAAAGAGTAGGACTTTTTATACCACCTGTAAAACAGGTGAATTTTTTTATCCTAATAAATTTACCATAACATTCATTATGGAACAATTCCTTTAGTTGAACATTCATCCAAACCTCCTGTTTGATCAACATTTTGACTTACCATCTGACACCTCTTTCTCTATGCCCAATCATTATTTAAGCAATTTTTATGCCAAAATTTTATTCATATTTTTTCTTTTTTGCACCTGCAGTCTGCCTCTCTACCAGCCTTGTGTTTTCTATAATTTTGGAAAACTACTATTTCTTCAGTTTAGTTAATTGATTGGGTTGGGATTGTAAAGGAGGGGCATGGCTATTCCCCGTCTGTGTTGAAAACTATTCGTCACTTTGATATACTGGATACGAATAATTTTGTCATAAATAATGGTAAAAGGGAAAAAATTATACATTTATTAAAGGATATCAATTTATGAATCAAACATTAAAGAAAATTAGGATCTGGCTATTTTTAACAACTCTTTTGCTTGTGCTTCCTCTTTTTTCCTCCTGTGCTTCATCCTCTCCAAAACTTGATCCGGACAGCCCTGTGGTACTGACGATATGGCATCACTATCTTGCGGAACAGAAATTAGTATTCGATACGTACATTGACGAATTCAACAGGACGACCGGTAAGGAAAAGGGGATTGTGATCAAGGCTTATAGCATGGATAACTCCGGCGACATCCATCAGAAAATCATCCAGGCGGCAAACAACGAACCGGGTGCGCCCAAGATGCCGGACATGGCTACGGTTTATCCCGATACGGCTTATACCCTTTACAACATGGGGCAGCTTGTACCTGTGGAAAAATACATGGAGCAGAAAAGGCTCGATCAATACGTGGGCAGCTTTTTGGAAGAAGGCAGGCTCACCGATGACAGCGGCATCTGTGTATTCCCCATCGCTAAATCAACAGAACTTTTGTTTATCAACAACACCGTCTACAGCAGGTTTTTAGAGGACTACAACAGAAGGAATCCCGCAAACCCCCTGAGCGAAGAAATGCTCGGCACCTTCGAGGGCATCATGAAAACGGCCCAGGCTTATTATTCCTGGACAGACGCAAAAACACCGGGCATCCCTAACGACGGCGCGGCGCTCTTCGGCTATGACGCCGTAAGCAACTTTGCCGTGGTCGGCTACCGCCAGCTCGAAGACAGTTTCTTCCGTGTACACGGCCAGTCGGGCGCCGTAAATCTAGCCAGCCCTGCCTTTGAGAAAATATGGGACTTCTACTATGTGCCGATGGCATTAGGCTATTTTGGCGCCTATAGTTTTTACCGCTCCGAGGATGTTCAGACCGGCGACCTTGTCATGTACACAGGCTCTACCGCAGGCGCCAATTTTTTTCCCAAAACCGTTACCTATCAAGATAATACAAAGCTTAATGCGGAATTGAAAGTACTGCCCTATCCTGTCTTTGAGGGGGGTAAAAAGGCGGCCGCCCAACAGGGTGCCGGCGTTGCCATCATCAAATCAACACCCGAAAAGGAATATGCCGCCACCATCTTTTTAGAGTGGTTTACCGAACCCCAGCGCAATACGGCGTTTGTTTTGAACACAGGCTACCTGCCCGTAACCAAGGAAGCCCTGGACCATGTGCTGCCCCAGGAACTGGATAAATTAAAAAATGTGCCGGAATATGCCAATGTCTTAAAGGTGATCCATCAAGCCCTGGCCATGATGAAAAATTACCAGCTTTATTCGTACAAGCCCTTTGAAAAATGCGACAAGATGCGTCGTATCTTTGAAGATAGATTTCTTGCCGCCGCTCAAGAGGGACGGAAAACTTTTGCACGTGAACTGGCGGCAGGAAAGGACTTTGGTACGGTTGTAAAGGATATCACGGCAAAAGACAGGTTTGAACGCTTCATTGTTGAGGTGGACAATGAAATTAGCAAAGCCGATTGAAGGCGCACGGAACAACTTATTTAATTTTCACAGCCTGTCCCTGAAAGACAGGCTGTGGGTTTTGCAGATCCTGTTGATTTTTACGCTGCTGATCAGTATTTTTTCTGTTTTATTGATCACGGGCATGATTCCTGTTTTCCATGATACCTCTTATATGCTGGTGAAGAAACAGCTGGATGATTCCGCAATGGAATTTTCCCAGAAGTATGCCGTGATCTCTGCGAACACGGTTGAACTGGCAGAGAGAATAAATAAAAGCATGGAAAAAAATCTTGCCACCCGGGGACTGACCATTTCCGAGCTCAAATCCCATCCCCAGCTTCTTGAAACCATACTGGGCAGAGAAGTTGAAAAAGCTGTCTTTGCCATGCAGAAAACAAATGTCAGCGGTGTGTTTGTCTTTTTGGATGCCACAGTAAACCCCAATTTAAGTCAGGCCCGGGACAGCAAAGCAGGGTTCTATATCATTGACATGGATCCGAATGTGATGCCATATAGCTCCGATGCCCTGTTTCTGCTTTACGGTCCGCCCGCGATCGCCCGGGAAAACGGCATGTACCTGCACACGGAGTGGGAACTGGAATATGATACAGGCATCCAGAAGGAGGAAAGGAGGACGGATTTTTATCAGATCCCCTTGGCCGCAGCGGCAAGAAATAAGGGGGCCGAGCTGCAAAATCTGGGCTACTGGAGTCCCTTTTTTAAGCCTGCCGAACACGGTGAGCAAGCGATGGCATTTTCCGTGCCCCTGGTTGATCAGCATGGTATTCCTTACGGGGTTTGTGGCCTTGAAATATCCAGAACATTTTTTGAAAAACTGATGCCTCCCCCTGTATCTTCTCTATCCGATGAGATGGTACTTCTTTTTTCCAGTTCGGATGCCAAGGGAATCAGCATGAAAAACGCCGGGTTGATCTCAGATAATTCAGGCTGGCTGCCGGAGGACGGGCAGGATTACCTGTTATCTACCGATCCCCCCAAAAACAAAGAGAATTTTAAACAATACTATTTTGATGTTTCCAGCCAAAGCGGCATGCTCGGCTTGGACACAACAGTCAGTCTCTATCCCTCGAAAAGCGTTTACAAAGATGAAAAATGGGTGTTAACGGCCCTTGTCCCCCAGACAGATGTAGAAAAAAAGACCCATCAGGCTTATTTGGCCTTGGCGGCGTTTTTGAGCTTACTCACCCTGGGGATTGTCGCCTCATACTATACAAGCAGGCATTATGTGGAACCGATTGTCAATACGCTCAATAAAATCAAAGAATGCGGGCTGCCGGCAAGCAAAACAAACATTCCGGAAATTGACGACTTTATTGAATTTTTAAAGCAGCATCCCTACGAGCCCACAAAAAACGTGCGGGCCGATACGGCTATGGTCTCCGAGCAGGCTGTCCCCATGGCCGGGCAAACTCCGTGGGATCTGGACAAAATCCCCCTGACAGAATTTACCCAACAGTTGGAAACTCTCTCCCGAGCAGAACGGGAGGTTTTTGACCTGTACATCAAAGGGCATACCGCCAAAGAGATCAGTAAAATCTTATTCATCAGCATCAATACGGTCAAGTCACATAACAAAAAGATCTATGCCAAAATGAATGTCAGCTCCCGTGCGGAACTGCTCGTATACTGTTATAAGCTGATGCTGGAAAATCAGGAGTAAGATAGATAAACTCCGGTTTAACAAATTATGGAACATTTTGTTCTTTTAGAACGTCAGAATAGAGAATGTAAATATGGAAAAGGAGGCCGTATCCCATGCTGCGCAAATCACGACTGCCCTCTCTCGTCTCCACCGTTGCTCTTGCCGCGGCTATCGCTCTGACCATTCCCATCTCCGCTTCTGCAGCAGCAACGCCCGCCACAGATGCTCCAGCCTCAGACGGCATCAAGATCACCCTAAATGGACGTGAATTCTCTCCCCAGTCCGCTCCATTTATCGACAATGGTGCTGTATACCTGCCTGTACGAGATATGGGAGAATTGCTTGGAACCGTCGTATTCTGGAGTTTTTCCACCAAAAGCGTGACGATGACTTACCCGAAACTTATCGTTAAGCTGAATTACGGCTCGACGCAAGCAACTGTTAATGGAAATGCCATTCCATTGACGGCGCCATTGCGGATTGTCCATGATCGGATTTTTGCTCCTTTGCGTTTTTTTTCTGAGGCTACCGGGGCCGGTGTTGCATGGGACAGTTCAACCAAAATGGTGCGCATTATACAATCAGATGATTACGTAAAAGGGGTCGGGGCCAATAGCACAATCTGGCTGAATGGCAGGACAGGAGACCTTTACATCGCCCATCCCTATGAGCAATCCCCGGTTTGCGTGGGCAAGCTTGATGCCGATATTCATGATTTCGTATCCATCGATGCGTGGCTGGGCAGTTCAGGTAATATGATTGTCACCGTCACGGACAATTATGGGGAGTCTCATATCAATTACGACGCTTATGGCGTTCTTGTCCACGACAATAAGATCGTTAGCCAGAAGAAGGCGAGCTACTTGCAGCGCTATGAGAAAAACATGACCTACTATCAGTACCTGGATCAAAATGCCAATAGGTATGTGGAAAATATGTTATTGACGGACGGCAGGATGCTGACCGTGTTCGACGCTGAAGGGAAAGCGGTTCAGGAATATGATCTGCCCGCGTTGGTAGGCAAGGATGAAAACTATTCGGTTTTGGGGGCCGGCAAGGATTATCTGGTCGTCCGGCCCAATCGGACAGGATTCTTGACGCTGATTAATTTGGAGGACTATTCCACGGTGGAGATGTGCAAAAAACTGTTGACCGGCAAAGACCTGGATTATGCCCTGAACAATGATGTCCCTTATCCCGGCGACGTGTTGGTATTCGCCGGCGAGTCGACCAATGGCAGCAGCCTGGTGTTCTGGTACGATAGTCCGGTCGACAGCAAGGATAATGATTATAAGGAATTAACCTACAATCGACATACCGGGGAGGCAGGGGTCTTACCATAAGTGAAGTCATCCTTTTTAATTAAGCGACTTTTCCCGCCCGATCAGTTTGACCCCGGCGATAAAATACCCCAGGCCCATGGCCAGCAGCACCAGGGTGGGCAGGATGGCGGCATCGAAGCCCTGGCCGTAGCTGGCGATTCTTTCCATGCCCTGGATGGCCCATTTTTGAGGGGTGAGATTGGCCAAGACCAATAGAATCTTGGAATTGACAATCTCCAGGGGCCACATGCATCCGCCCAGCATTGCCGTACTGGTCAACACCACCGGCGTCAGGGCGGACAATTGGGCATGGGTTTTCACAAGGCCTGATAAAAAGAGGCCTAAACTGGTCACGGCAAAAACAAAGGCGGCGGATACCGTCAAAACGCCGGCCAGACTTCGCCCCCAGTCCATGCCGAAAAGGTATTTTCCCGCCAGGATCAGGACCCCCAGCTGGATCGCCCCGATCAAATAAGCGGCCACCATGCTTCCCCCCAGAATGGCGGTCCTGGATACCGGGGAGACCAGCATTCTCTGCCAGGTTTTATGTTGTTTATCGTATAAGATTGTGCCGATACCGAAGACCATGGTATACATGGAAAAGAAAAGGGAAAAGCCGATCACGGTATGCTTCATATTGTCATCCTGGGGCGCATCCTGGATTTCCATGGTCTCTGCCCGCACAGTGAGGGGATTGCGATACTTCCAGGCGTCCATCACCCGGTCATAGGCCTGGGCGGCCAGGGCTTCCCTTCCGGCAGCCCCTTGGTAGGTGCTGATAAAGTCCGCCGTCATCTCGGCAATCCTTTGGCTGCCCGCCATTTTTGAGGCCGTACCCGTGACCTGTTGCTCCAAGGTGAGGATGTTGATGTCATCCTTCACCTTGATCATGCCCAGGGAAAGCTTGTTTCCTGTCCGGATGTCTCCTGCAAAGCCCTTTTCAATGACAAGGGCAGTCAGGACGCTGCCTTCCTCCACGGCTTTCACCGCGCCGGCATAATCGGATTCCTGAAACCGAAACCCGCCCCCCTCTTTGATCTCATCGGCCAGCATCCGGGAGAAAGTACTCCCGTCCTCATCCACAATCAATACCCTGGGCTGATACTGACCCATAGAGGTGCCGAAGATGAAGGTCAGCCCTAAGGCCATTGCTGTCATCAGGATAAACACCAGATAGTCGTCCCGCAGCCTGATCAGCCTTAATTTGATGATATGGCGCATCTCTCATCCCTACCCCTCATATAGAATAGCCAGATTGCCCCCAGGGTCAATGCCGTTCCCACACATACAAGCAAAAACAAATAGGTCCTGATTTCATCAAACCCATATCCCATCATCACCTTCAGATAGGACTTTAAAGCGATGCCATTGAGGGAGAAGATGCTCAGCTTTTGCATAAAAGAAGGCAAAAGTTCCACAGGGATAAAGCTCCCCCCCAGCAGGGCCATGGTTTGGATCACCGCCGTCTCAAAAATATTGGCGACACGGTCGTTTTCCGCCCGAAAGGCCGCCACCGCAATCAATAGGCCTGCCCCGGCCACGGCAAAGGCGGCGCAAAGGCTGATCAGCGTGACCAAAAGCATATTTCCCCAATGCACTTTTAGGGTCAGCCCGGAAAAGGTGATCATCACGGCGGTCTGGATCAGGACGAACAAAAAGACGGTGAAAAATTTCCCGGTGAGCATAGCGAGTTTGGACGTGCCCGCGATGACCATTCTCTGGTAAGTGGTATTTTGTTTCTCTTCCAAAAGCAGTCTCCCCCCGTGGCCGGCGGCGAACAAAATAAACATGGCCATGATCGCGGCCCCATAATAGTCAAAACTGGATACCTGCCTTTTTCCCTCTACAGGCATATTTTCCACATCCACCCGGATTTTTTTCAGATCGTCACTCATGCTTTCCACCAGGGTCTCCATGCGCTCCATGGCTTCCCCGCCCAGATCCCGCTCCAGCGCCGTCTCGATCAGCACGTTCTTGCCGATGATCACAGAGGAAAGGGTATCGGCAAAGGCGGCGACGATGCGGTGCACGATTTGGCCCCTGATCTGCTGTTCCGGGTTGCTGACCACCCGGAGCTCCACCTGGTTCCGGAAAGGGGTGAGCATATTCATTTTCATGTCATAGATAAAATGCTCCGGCAGGATCAGAAGGGCAGCTACCTTTCCTTCTTTGAGTTCTTGCCGGGCCCTGCTTGCATCGGCCAGATGGTAGGTGATCATTTTTTTCATTTCCGGACTCCCTAAGAATTCTTCAAAAAAAATCCTTTCCCCGTCTAATTTCTCATTGCTCCGGGCCAGCTTCGCCCGGGTCTCCCCATCCAGCCCCTGCATTAAAAAGCCGCTCTGTAAAGTCTTCAAGAAATCGGCTTCATCCTGATCCCGGTCGTACATTTTGACCACGACAAGGGGAATCGTACCGCTCTCCCCCCCGCGCGCAAAAACACCCTTCAGGGCCAGGCTTAGGATGGTAGTAAGGATTACCGGCATCAGGATCATAATCGCCAGCGCCTTTTTATCGCTCAAAAGAATTTTTAAATCTTTCCCGATCATGCGTAAGATTTTCATGTCCTTCTGCTCCTCAATCCCGCAAGGTTTTTCCCGTCAAATGTAGAAACACCGCTTCCAGGTTGGGCTTCTTCAGACCCATGGCAAGGATATGATGGCCTGTTTCATTGATCCGGCTCACAATGGGGGCCAGCAGGGCCTCGATATTTTCCCCGGAAATGATGATCTCATCCTCCCCTGCCTTGATGCTCTCAATCCCCTCCATCTTCTCCAGTTGGGCCACCAGGTCCGGGCCTGTTTCTTCCAGCTTCAAAGCCACCTGGGACTGGCCCTTGATCAGGTCCACCAATTCATCCCGGGACCCGGAGGCGATGATCTTTCCCTGGTCCATAATACAAATGGCGGAGCAGAGATACTCTACTTCTTCCATATAGTGGCTGGTATACAGAATGGTCATGCCCTGCCGGTTCAGCTCCAGCACCGTGTCCAGAATGTGCTTTCTGGATTGGGGATCAATGCCCACGGTAGGCTCATCCATAATGAGCAGTTCCGGCCGGTGCAGCAGGGCAGCGCCGATGTTGAGCCTGCGCTTCATGCCCCCGGAATACTGGTCCACTTTATCCTTGAGCCGGTCATGAATGCCGATGATCCCGGCCACCTCCTCGATTCTCTGCTTCAGGTCCCTGCCCCGGATGCCGTATAAGCCGCCCCAGAAGGAAAGGTTTTGATAGCCGGTCAGGGTAGGATAGAGGGCGATATCCTGGGGCACGATACCCAGCTTCTGCCGCAGGGCTCCCGGCTCCTTCAAAATACTTTTGTCCCGGTAAAGGATCTCTCCCCGGGTGGGCGGACAAAGGGTGGAAATCAGGGAGATAGTCGTTGATTTACCCGCCCCGTTGGGTCCCAGCAAGCCGAACACTTCCCCTTCCCGTACCTGAAAATCAATACCGTCTACCGCTTTGATGTGCGAAAAGTACTTTGCCAAATTTTCCACCTTGAGCAAGGTCATCCTATCCACCTTCTTAACTCTTTTTTTGGAACAGGTCTTTAAACACGAAGGGCAGGTTCCGGTCCATTTCCTCCGGGTCCAGGGTGTTTTCCTTCGTCAAAACAGGGAATTTAAACTCCTGTTCCTGATTGATGTCCCAGTTCTTAGTTTCCAGCCGGTACCTGATCCCGGTAACGCCGCCGGCTTGATCCGGGGTAAATTTCGCCTCAAAGGAGATGATTTCGTTGACAATATAGCCGTCAATATCCACATACGCATCGTACTGAAAGTTTTCGATGCGGCAGGAGGCCAGGCTTTTCTTAATCTCTCCGCTCAAGCGGTCAAAGGTGATCTCGTCCTGGGAAGCAAAATTCTGCTCGATCAGGCGGTCAAAATTGCTTTTCAGCTTTTCATCCCCGGATAGGGCAGCAAAGGTGTCATTGATTAGGGCTTTAATCTGGGCGTCCGTGAGCTTGATCCCATACCGGGTGGTTTTAACCTCCCCGTCCGGGGTGGTCAGAATCATACTTTTGCCCGTAAACACATCTTCCTGCCTGATCAGGGCCAACCAGGTTTGGTGCAGGGTGTCCCCGGTTTCCGGGGACACAAAATCAAACTCTGCCGTGCCCGGAGGCTTTGTCTCCTTGCCCTCCATCATCTCGTCCAGCCTGATGTATTTGCCCGCGATGGGCATTTTGATGAACATTTCCCGGCCATTGCGATAAAAATCGGTGTCAAAGCCTAAGCCGTTCAGATTTAAATAGTTGCGGCAGATCGTCTTTTCAGCCTCCCGGTCATAGGTGGCCTGAAAGCTGCCTTTGATATTCTTGAAGTATTCCAGGTCCTTTATTTGTGCTTCCTCAAGGCCGGTGAGATCAAAATCCAGGGCCAGGGTAAAATCTCCCGACACCTGCCCCTTGGTGATCTCCTCGGTCTTCTGCACCGCCTTTTTATAGCTTTCCAGGCTGTCTCCCGTGCACCCGGCCAGCAAAGCGGCGAGCAAAACCCCGATCACCACAAGACAGACTCTTTTCATGGCACTCCCTCCGGTAGGTTTTTCTTTATTATATCCAGCCCCCAAAATTTTTTCTGGTCCCAAAAGGCACCTGTTTGGTGAAAAAACTATGACTTTTGGCACTTATCGTCAGCTTCATTCCATAAACAAGAGCTTGTTCAAAAACCCCCAGATACTAGGCACAGCAAGCATTTGCAGCGAAGGCGGCAAAGGTTAGGGGACACACCCCTGTGAGGGGAATGTCCCCAACTAATGTACGTCGAGCAAGAATGCGCAGCTGTAGTCGCTCCTTGCCATCCATGGCATCGCGACACTAGGCCGTCCATGGCCTTCGCAACGTAGATGGGGGTTTTTCAACAAGCTCAAAAAACGGCTAAGCCGTTTTTCATAGATCATTTTTGATAGAGAATACCGCCAGCTGGGTGCGGTCCCGCAGGTCCAGTTTGATCAGAATCCTGGTAATGTGGTTTTTTACCGTACCCTCGCTTAAAAACAAAGCATGGGCAATTTCCTTGTTATTTTTCCCCTCCCCCACCAGGCGGCAGATGTCGGTTTCCCGTTCCGTGAGCAGCGCCGCCCTGGGATCTTGCTCTTTGCCGGCATGTCCCCGGGCCATCTGGGAAAACTGATCCAGCACTTTCACCGCTACCTCCGACGGGATCAAAGCTCCCCCCTGATAGACGGTGCGGATGGCCTGAGCAATCTCCCGGGGCGGGGCATCTTTCAAAAGGTAGCCCGAGGCCCCGTTTTTCAAGGCCTCGTAGATAAATTCATCGTCGGTGAAGGTGGTCAAAACAATTATTTTCACTTGGGGAAAATCTTTTTTGATCCTCCCG
This sequence comes from Candidatus Formimonas warabiya, assembly GCF_002777255.1. Classification (GTDB taxonomy): domain Bacteria; phylum Bacillota; class Dehalobacteriia; order Dehalobacteriales; family Dehalobacteriaceae; genus Formimonas; species Formimonas warabiya. Next base: position 2,279,692 of record NZ_CP017634.1, read on the forward strand.
GTGGCGTCCACCCCGTTCATTTCCGGCATTTTCACATCCATTAAAATCACATCCGGCGCGTGACGCCGGCACAGCGCATAGGCCTCTTTCCCGTTGGAGGCCGTAGCGCAAATATGGATGTCCCCTTCCTTACCCAAGATCATTTTCAAGCCTTCCACCAGGATATCCTGATCATCTGCCACCAGCACCTGAATCATTGATCTTCCTCCCCGCTTAAAAAGCCTTTCACCGTAAAACCGTCCCGGGACGTAAACTCCACCCGGCCTCCCCCAGCTTCCACCCGCTCCCTGATCCCCTGGAGACCGTATCCTTCTTGAAAATCAGCGTTTCCCCCGCCGTTATCCCGGATCAAAAAATCCACCCGCCCGCCGGCGTAAGAGAGGTCAATGTCCACCCGGCTGGCTTGGCCGTGCCGCACGGCATTGGTCAGCGCTTCCTGAAGGATGCGGAATAAAGCCTTTTCGGCGGCAGGGTCCCGGTCCGGGCCGGATCCGGAAAGGCTCAGCTGCACCTGCACCCCTGTTTTCCGGGAAAATTCCCCCACCAGATCCTGGAGGGAAGAAATGGCCCGGACAGGGGCCGGATCCCCCCTGAGAGTCTCCACAACTTCCCTGATACCGGCCAGGCTTTCCCGGGCCGTCTTTTTCCCTTGTTCCAGGAGTTGCCCGGCCCGGCCCGGATCCGTCTCCAGCATGTGCCCGGCCATTTCCATTTGCATGATCAGCGCCGTCATATGATGCCCCAGGGTGTCATGAAGATCCCGGGCGATACGGTTTCTTTCCTCCACCAGGGTGAGACGGCTCACCTCGTCCACATATTTCTTCAATTGCTTGTGGGTATCCAAAAGCTCTTGATAGAGCATATCCTTCTTTTCCCTTTCCTCCCTGTGATATTGGGCAAAACTGATCATCACCAGGATCAGGACATTGGCGAAGAGGAAAAAGACCATTTGAGACACGGTGGCTAGGCTGAATTTGTAATAGATGAGAAATCCGTATTTGATCAGGGATACCAGCACCGCAACAGCGCCGATGAGGAGTCCCCGGTTTCTTTTTAAGGTCAGAAAAGCTTCCAGCAGGATGATCAGGTAGAAGAAGTGAAAAAAGTAGTTGATCAAGAGCCTGGAATGGACCTCCAGGGTGTAAACCAGGCCAATATCCAGGAAAAAAGAAAGGGCGTACCAGGAGTCCTTGTTCCGGAGCAGGAAATGCCGGCCGATCCCCAGGGCAAGATAGGCGACAAAAACAAAAAGCAGGACAACCAGCCTCTCCTGCTGGGCATTTTCAAAGTACACCGCCCCATAAAAAAGCAGGGAAAGGACGCCGATCTTCCCTAAATGCAATGCCATCTTTTTATCTTTCATCTGCCCGGTCCTTTTTTCCAGATTGGGAACTTGCACCTCCATTATAGTACACAAGTCCTCAAACCGGCCAGATGAAATTTTTTCTTCCCCGCTTAGACCCGGGAATTGTCTCCGCCCAAGCGCCCAGGGGTTCCTTCATAATTGGGGAGCCTCTATTATTGGATTAATCATAACGGCGAGTTTGTTGATATAACTGATGAAATGCTGGAAGCCATGAAAGCCGCAGACAGGTAGCAGGAGGCGTACATGCGGCGCCTGTACCGCTACAGGCTTCTGGGGTCCGTATACCAAAGCATGTAATTGTTGTATACTAAAAATATCAAAAAAAGCGGGTGAGTAGATATGCCGCAGATTCTTTTGATAGAAGATGATAAAACCATTATTATGGGGCTTTCCTATTCCCTGCGCGAGGAAGGCTATGAGGTATTGGCCTGTTATGATGCTGCCTCCGCGCTGAGGGAAATCCAAAGCCGCCGCTTCGATCTGGCCATTCTGGATGTGTCGCTGCCCGACGGAAACGGCTACGACCTCTGCCGCGCCATTAAAAAGGTGTCGGACACGCCGGTCATTTTCCTTACGGTATATAACGAAGAATCCCATGTTGTAATGGGTCTTGATATGGGTGCGGACGATTATGTGGCAAAACCCTTCCGCCTGCGGGAGTTGTTATCCCGCGTACGCACGGTGCTGCGCAGGGCGGGCGGCGAAGAAAAGGATGAGATCAGCATAGGCGAACTCACCGTCCATGTCAAGCAGGGGAAGGCCACGAAAAACGGCGCCGAGATTCCTCTGACCGCGCTGGAATACCGGCTCTTGCTCACGTTTGCCATCAATCACGGGCAATTACTTACTCGCAGCCAGCTCCTGGAAGACATTTGGGACATCGGCGGGGATTTTGTAAATGACAATACCCTTACCGTGTACATCAAACGCCTGAGAGAAAAAATAGAAGACGATGCGCAGAATCCCGTCTATATCCGGACGATGCGCGGGCTCGGCTACAGGATGGGTGACTGAAATGGGACTGATGCGCAACAAAGAGGTCAAAGGGATGCTTTTCGCAATGCTGCTGATCACGCTTGCGGGCACGGCTGCGGCCTATTCTTTTTCGCCGGCTGGGGCAGTCGTAACCTGCTCCTCCTGCATACTGATCAGTGCCATCTTTCTGTTGTTCACCGCATATCGCTACAAACACCTGACGCGCTTAAGCGATTACCTGAAACGGGTAAACGGCGGGGATTATGCGCTGGAGCTTCCTGATAACGACGAGGGCGAGCTTTCCATCCTGAAAAGCGAGATCTATAAGGTCACTGTATCCCTCAGAGCACAAAACGAACGTCTGAAGCAGGACAAGCTTCAACTGGCGGACTCCCTGTCAGACATTTCCCACCAGTTCAAAACGCCGCTCACCTCCATATCCGTCATGGCCGACCTCCTTTCAGACGACAAACTCGATGAAGGCCGCCGCGCCACGTTTACCGAGCAGCTCCGCGCACAGCTTGAACGTCTCAAATGGCTGACGGAGGCGCTGCTCAAGCTCTCCCGGCTTGACGCAGACGCAGTGACGTTCCATCGCAGGTACGTGCCGCTGCGCGAGTTGATCGAAAAGGCCGGCGGCCCTCTGCTGATCCCTATAGAGCTGAAAGACCAGACCCTGATCCTGGAAGCGGACGGCGGCGACCTGTGCTGTGACCTGAACTGGACGGCCGAGGCGCTTACCAATATCCTGAAAAACTGTATGGAGCACACGCCGGCGGGCGGCAAAATCCGCATATCGGCTTCCACAAACGCTCTTTTTACGGAAATCCGGGTGCAGGACAGCGGCCCTGGACTGGACAAGGCCAACCTGCCCTTTATTTTCGACCGCTTTTACAAGGGGAAAAACGCAGCAAAGGACAGCGTGGGCATTGGCCTGGCTATGGCCAAAGCGATTTTGAACGCACAAGGCGGAAGTCTTGAAGCAGGAAACGCGCATGGCGGCGGGGCGGAATTTATCTTGCGGTTTCCCATGGACAAAGCACAATAAAGATACACAGAGTCACCGTACAGTCACCTGCAGGATTTAGAATAAAATAAAAACGTGCAAGGAGGTATATATTTTGGAAATCCTGCGGGTTGAGAATCTGACAAAAACATACGGCAGCGGCGAGGCCGAGGTAAGAGCGCTGGACAATGTCAGCTTTACCGTGGAAAAAGGTGAGTTTGTCGCCATCATAGGCCCGTCCGGCTCCGGCAAATCCACGCTGCTTCATATTCTGGGCGGAGTAGATCGTCCCACATCGGGCAAGGTATTGATAGAAGGCACCGATATCTATACCCTGGACGAAACAAAGCTCGCCATCTTCCGCCGGCGACAAATCGGGCTGATTTATCAGTTTTACAACCTGATACCGGTGCTGGACGTGGAGGAAAACATCACGCTGCCTCTGCTTCTGGACCAGCGGAAGGCGGACAAACAGCAGCTTGCCGAATTGCTGTCCACTTTAAATCTGACCGACCGGAGAAAACATCTGCCCAACCAGCTTTCGGGAGGCCAGCAGCAGCGCGTGTCCATCGGCCGGGCGCTCGTGAACAACCCCGCCCTGATGCTGGCCGATGAGCCCACCGGAAACCTGGACAGCGCAAACAGCGCGGATATCGTCCGGCTTCTGCGCCTGTCCAATCAAAAATACAACCAGACGCTCATTCTCATTACCCATGACCAGAATATCGCGCTGCAGGCTGACCGCATTCTCTCCATCGAGGACGGACGCATCGCGAAAGACGAGGTGATCCGGAAATGAACGTTATGGGGCGCTTTACCCTGCGCAGCATGAGGGCGAACCGGAAATGGACGGTGGTTACCCTGATCGGCATCATCATTTCCACCGCCATGCTCGCCGCCGTATCCACCTTCTGCGCGTCCTTCACGGAGCTCCTGCGCAACGAGGCCATCGCCGACAACGGCAACTGGCACGCCATGATCTCGGGTGTACGCATGGGGGATGTATCCGCCTTTGAGGATGCCGGATTTGTGGAAGAAATCTCGCTCAGCCGCGATGTGGGATACGCTAAGCTTGAAAATCCCAAAAACGAAAACAAGCCCTACCTGTTTATCCGGCAATTCGATAAAAACAGCGGTAAAAACTTTCCTGTCGAACTCGTTGAGGGACGCCTGCCCCAAAACGACGGCGAGCTTGTGCTTTCACAGCATCTGGAAACAAACGGCGGCGTGAAGTATAAAATCGGCGATCAGATCACGCTGGATATCGGAAAGCGCACAAACCCGGACGGCTTTACCTTCGGGCAGCAGGACACCTATCAGGGAGAGGTAACTTACGAAAACGGTAAGTACATGCAGGGTGAAGCCCTGGCCCCCGAGCAGACGCGCGCCTACACGGTGGTCGGTATCATCAAACGTCCCAATTTTGAACCAACCTGGGCGCCGGGCTACACGGCAGTCAGCTTTCTGGATGCGGGCACTGTGGAGCCGGACGACGAAGTGACGGTCACCCTGCTGGCAGGCAAACTGAATCACGGCTTCTTTGAAGACGTGGAGGCGCTCGCCGGGCGGGTGGGGCTGGATAATACCCATATCCGCTTCAACACGGACCTTTTGCGCTACAGCGGCATTTTTGCCAACGACAGCGCGCAGAACATGATCTACGGCTTTGCCGCGGTTTTCATTGTCATCATCATCATCGCTTCCGTATCGCTCATTTACAACGCCTTCGCCATTTCCGTCTCCGAACGCGTCAGCCAGCTCGGTATGCTGGCCAGCGTGGGCGCGACCAGGCGGCAGAAGCGCCATAGCGTCTATTTCGAGGGCTTCCTCTTGGGCATCGTCGGCATTCCCGTCGGCATATTGGCGGGCATTGCCGGCATCGGCGTCACACTTTCTGTAATCCGCCCGCTGATGGAGAGCTTTACGAACCTCTCCTCCGCGCAGGGCCTTTCGCTGCACGTTTCGCTCCTGTCCGTCGCCGCGGCTTCCGTACTGGCCGCATTGACTATCTTCGTCTCGGTCTGGATTCCCGCGCGGCGCGCGTCGAAAATCATGCCCATCGACGCCATCCGGCAGTCGAAGGAAATAAAGCTTACCCGCCAGGCGGTGAAAACCTCGCGCCTGACCCGCGCGCTGTTTGGCTTCGAAGGAGAAATCGCCCTGAAGAACCTGAAACGCAGCCGGAAAAAATACCGCGCCACCGTGCTGTCCCTCATCATCAGCCTGGTTTTGTTCCTTACCGTCTCCTATTACGCCCAAGAGATGAACCGGGCTTCCGGCGCCGTGGAAACCGGCTATAACTTTGACCTCGCGGTATCGTATACCAATGTGCCGGCCGCCGAGGCGAGCGAGGCGAACGATGAAATTGCCAAACTTCCGGGCGTGACGGACACGGCGGCGGCGGAGAAAGCCGACGGCGTTTTTCTGACGGAAAACGCGCAGCTTTCGAGCCTGGTCAGACGGCTCTATGCGCCCGACGGGGAGAACTATTCTTTGGGCGCAGCACTTTACTGTCTTGACGACGCCTCCTTTGACCGATATGTACGCAGTTTGGGCGCGGACCCGCAGGAGTACCGGGACCCCGAAAACCCGAAGATGATTCTCGTCAACTACGGGCAGGCCTATTTTAACGGAAAGCGTACGGCGGGAGAGATCCTTTCCCTCCAGCAGGGTGTAAGCCTTCGTTTTTCCCAAAATACGGCGGACAAACGAGGTGCGGAAAACGGCGCAGAACTGGAAGTGGGTCTTCTTACCGGCCAGCGGCCCATGGGCGTGCTCGTTTCATCCCTCGACAGCATATCGGCTGTGGTGAGCCGGGAGGTCTTCAACAGCCTTCCCGACAGCCTGAAAAGCATTGATTCTGACAGAAACCCCAGCTTTCAGCAGTTGTTTCTGACCACAGACGATGCCGACGCCCTTGAAATAAAAATACAAGAGCTAATACAGGGCGTTTCGGGCAGGACATATGTTTTCAATGTCGCCGCCCAGGCCAGAAGCGAGCGCAACATGATGCTGGTGCTCGGTATTTTTATCTACGGGTTTATCATCCTGATCAGCCTCATCTGCATCGCCAACATCTTCAACACGGTTACCACAAACATTGCGCTGCGGCGCCGGGAATTCGCCATGCTGCGCTCGGTGGGCATGACGCCGAAAAGCTTTAACCGCATGATCCGCTTTGAAAGCGTCTTTTACGGGCTCAAGGCTCTGCTCTACGGCTTTCCCGTCAGCCTGGCCGTCATGCTGCTACTTCACCACATGCAGGCGGGCGTGTTCGACGTCGGTTTTTCTTTGCCATGGGCAAGCTACGGTGTAGCCGTTATCCTGATTTTTGTGATCGTGGGCGTCACGATGCTCTATTCCAGCGCAAAGATCAAAAAAGAGAACATCATCGATGCGCTGAAGGCGGATACCATGTGATAAAGTAATCGGATGGGTAAAACAAAAAAGAACAAAATTAACTTTGTGAATATACTTGACAGGGAAAGATTACTGATGTAAACTTCGATCATAGGTTACTCGAGTAAACTTTATTGGAGGCTATCATGAACGAACTATCCGGTAAAATTCAGGATTCCGAACTTGAAGTGATGCGCATACTTTGGGAGGCTGGGGACGCCCTGCCGCTCATCGAGATACGCCGCGCTCTTTCCGCCCGCTGCGGATGGGAAGATTCCACCATTAAAACCCTTCTTCGCAGATTGCAGGCAAAGGGCATCGTCAAACTGGAAAGGCGCGGCGTATACGGCGCGGTGGTGACCAAGGAAGAATACAATCAGTGGTCTACGAAGACATTCGTAAACAAGATATTCGCCGGCAGCGCGAAAAAGTTGGTGGCGTCGCTGGTATCGGGCGGGCAACTGGACGAAAAGGACATTGCGGAGCTTTCTGCAATGTTTAACGCGGGTGAGGAACATGAATAGCATCATGATTACGATTTTATCTCTTTCTTTATCAGGCTCCATATTGGCGCTGGTATTGCTTGCGGGTAAGCCTCTCCTGACAAACAGGGTGTCCAAAGCCTTCTCCTATTACATCTGGCTGCTGGTGCTGCTGCGTCTTGTACTGCCCATTGCCACGCCTATGAATGTTATGGGTTCTCTGTTCGGCATGGAACAGGCTAGCGTGAACAGCACAGTGACTGAACAGACCGGCATTCCAGCGGGAAATGAAACCGTACAAATAGACGGACAGACCGCCGTTTCTTCAAATACGCAAGCTGTCCCGTTGGAACCACAGCCAAACAAAACTGCGGATACCCAATGGTTATTTAGCGTATGGAACCTTATCAAGAATAATCTTTTATGGATATGGCTGGCGGGATCGGTGATCAGCCTGGGCTGGTTTCTTACGGCATATACGTGTTTTTCGCGGCGTATGCGGCGCTCCTGTCTAACACCGCACAGCGACGACCTTGCGGTATTCGAGCGGATGCGCGGGGATAAGCGCGTCCGCATGGCTTGCAGCAGTCATGCCGCCACACCGATGCTCATTGGTGTCATGCGCCCGGTAATCGTCCTTCCTCAGCTTGCCTATGTCCGCAACGGCATGGACAAAGAGCTTACGAACATACTGCGCCACGAGCTTACTCATTACAGAAGAAAAGATGTACTTTATAAATGGCTGGCCGTAGCAGTAACATCGCTGCATTGGTTTAATCCGTTCATGCTGCTGATCCACAGAGAAATAAACCGGGCTTGCGAACTCTCTTGTGACGAGGCCGTTATAAGCAGAATGTCCGCAGATGAAAAACAATCCTACGGAAACACGCTGCTTGCGCTCTCGGCAAACAGGAGGCTGTCGGCAGGCATCCTTGCCACAACATTATGCGAAGATAAGAAAGAGCTGAAAGAAAGGTTAATCAGCATTATGAAATATAAAAAGAAATCCACATGGGGGGGTGCACTGGCACTTGTTTTGGTGTTTCTGCTCGCGGGCTGTGCCGCCGCGCTCGGAACTGCGAACGGCTCAGGCAGCGCGATTACGCCTTCAGGAAGCACGCTGACGGCTGCCAGCGCATATTCCAGAGAAATGAGCGGGACAATTATCAACTGGCATGATACCGGCTCCTCTTACTCGCTTGACACAAACGGTAATGTGATTCTTTCGTATCACAACGGAAAGACTACGGGTAAAGCACCCCTGACTCTCCAGCAAAGCGGAAGCGCGGAAATTACAAGCATCTATAATACCGGATTTTACATTTCCAATGATAAAACTGCCCTCGCATACGGCGACGCGACAGGCACAGAACCGGTGACGGTATTGATCAGCGATGACATGGGAAAAACATGGAGCAGCGCCAATATCGATTTAAACGGTGCGGTGGCAAGCTGGAAGTGTATCGGTTTTACTACCATGAACGACGGCTGGCTTGTTGTATGCAGCTTTTCCGGCATGGGCCAGGAGATGCATTATGTTTACACGACATCTGACGGCGGCAAAACCTGGACGCCGGTTCTCGGGAATATCGATGACGTATACAGCAGGATGCTGAGCGGCGCCGGTTTTATAAATAATAAAGTCGGGTTCCTCTGCTTCCGCTATGAGACGGACTTTCAGCCCGCGATCTGCGTGACGCGGGACGGAGGCCTGACATGGAGCAAGCTTTTTATCGATCTGCCGGAAAAATACAGCGGAGATAACAAAACGCCTTTCTCGCCGGTTTTTGATGGAACGAACATCATACTGCCGGTGCTGCTCAGCGATCGCCATGGAGATGGCGGGGATGTCGGAATGGTATATCTGATAAGCCAGGACGAAGGACAAACGTGGCAGTGCGAGACATCAATGCCGGCCAACGCCGACGTAACCGGAGGCAACGGGACAACCGGCAATAATGCTGAAGAAGCGCACATAGGTGCTAATTCCGGGCCGCAGATTACAGACAGTGTGGATGCAAAATGGAAAGAAAAATATAATGATATTGACATTAATAACGAATGGATCAGTGCACAACAAAATGCCATTGCATTGTTCGGATCGCTTAAAAATGACTCCCAGCAAGGCGTTGTCGAAGTGATCTTTATGGATGATTCAGGTAATAATACAGTCAACCTCGAAAAGAGATACCTTTCCCCTGCCAAACATGGAGCGCTCAAAGCGTCCGAAATCGGCGCAAAAGATTATACGCTCGTTGCAACCGATGAAGATGGTTTGAAATGGAATTTCCAGATTTATAATGGTTTTGATCCGGACACTCCTTTAAACTAATTTATATTGGGCGGTGAGCGGCGGAGTATTTGACGAAGATCTCTATCAGGAGCTATGTCTAACGTTACTGAGCTGCATCCGCAAAATCCGGCTCTGATCCAAGATGGAGGACGCTGAGATGAGAAAGAAACTATGGATTTCCACTATGCTTATTGCTCTTTTTCTGATTATCGGCATCATCGCTATGATAAACGGAAATAAGCAAGAAGCAGAATTTACTGCCTCATATTCAGAAAAAACAGGCCAAATAGTAGTTAATGCCACCAGACCTTACAATAGATGCTCTCCCTATGAATTTGAAAACAGAATACCCGGTGGAGATAGAATTATTTCATTATCTGATCAGCATACAGAAGATGACACCGATACATTTGTTTTTGATATTCTTGGCAATGGGGTTACCGAATTAGCTTTTTACAGCATTGATCCCCAAGACGCAAGTGATAAATATAAATTCTCCCAAAGTCTTAAAATTGTCATAACAGATGAAGCTGTTAACTTAAACAATGAACTATGGAGACGATAAATTCTAATTCTGCGAACACGTCAAACTGCCAGTAATGAGCAAAATCGGGAAAGCGCGGGGAAAGCGCGGGGACGGTTCTTTTGCTTTTATCGGTCTCTTGGAAACGAGAGGACAAATAAGCAAGAGAATCGTCCCTCTGCTTCCACGGTTATTTCAGCGCCTGAGCTACCACTTGCTCCACCAGGTCTTCCCGGGGAATAAAAGGCAGGGTAATCTGTCCCTGGCTTTGATACCTCTGATTATAGTCCAGGGCCGTTTCCACGGCGTGGGCATTCCGGGCCCAGGAGCGCCGGGCCACGCCCCCCATCACATCCCACATCATGGCGGACCGAATGATTTCATCCACGCGCGGGCTGCCGTCCAGCACCAGGCCAAAGCCCCCGTTGATAGACTTGCCGATGCCCACGCCCCCTCCGTTGTGCAGGGCGCAAAGGCTCATGCCCCGGGCCGCGTTGCCCGCGAAGCATTGCACCGCCATATCCGCCATCACATTGCTGCCGTCTTTGATGTTGGCAGTTTCCCGGAAGGGAGAGTCAGTGCCGCTGACGTCATGATGATCCCGGCCCAGCATCACCGGGCCGATCTCACCCTGGCGCACCATCTCATTGAAGCGGAGGGCAATTTTTGTTCTCCCCTCCGCATCCTGGTAGAGGATACGGGCTTTGGTGCCCACGACCAGGTGATTTTTCTCCGCATCCCGGATCCAAAGATAGTTGTCCCGGTCCTGGCCTCTCCGGTCCGGATCAATGCACGCCATGGCGGCCCGGTCCGTTTTGGCCAGATCCTCCTCCTTGCCGCTCAGGCAGACCCAGCGGAAAGGACCGTATCCATAGTCAAAAAGCTCCGGCCCCATAATGTCTTCCACATAGGAAGGCCAGATAAAGCCGTCCTTTTCGTCCACCCCGTTTTTCGAGATTTCCTTCACCCCGGCGTCGAATACCGCCTTCATAAAGGCATTTCCATAATCAAAGAAATAGGTGCCCCGGTCTACCAGTGCTTGGATCAGGGTAAAATGCCGGTGCAAGCTCCGGTCCACCAGGCCTTTAAATTTCTCCCGGTCCGTGGCCAGCAGCCTGGTGCGCTCCTCAAAGCTGATGCCCTGGGGACAATAGCCCCCTTCATAAACCGCATGGCAGGACGTTTGGTCGGAAAGCAGCTCCACCTGGATGTTTTTTTCTACTACATAGGCTAAAAGGTCCACAATATTGCCGTGATAGGCAATGGAAATGGGCTCTTCCTTTTCCCGGTACTCCGTTACTTTTTGAAAAATCTCATCCAAATCGTCGGAAACCATCTTGACCCAGCCCTGGTGGTACCGGGTCATAATCCGGGAGTAATCCACCTCCGCCAGAACGCCGATGCCCCGGGCAATTTCAATGGCCTTGGGCTGGGCTCCGCTCATTCCCCCCAGGCCGGAACTGATAAAAAGCTTGCCGCGCAAGTCCCCGTCCTGGGGCAGGCCCAGTTTGAGCCGGCCCGCATTAAGCAGGGTATTAAAGGTGCCGTGGACAATGCCCTGGGGCCCGATGTACATCCAGCCCCCGGCGGTCATCTGGCCGTAATTGGCCACCCCCATTTCCTCGGCAATTTCCCAATCCCGGGGATTGTCAAACATGCCGATCATGAGGGCGTTGGTAATGATCACCCTGGGTGCTTCCGGCTTAGAGGGGAATAATCCTAAGGGGTGTCCCGAGGCCACCACCAGGGTCTGGTGGTCCGTCAGCGCCGCCAGATATTTTTGGATCAGGCGGTACTGAAGCCAGTTCTGGCAGACACTGCCCGTTTCCCCGTAGGTCACCAGTTCATAGGGATAGAGGGCCACCTCAAAATCCAAGTTGTTGTCCATCATTACCTGAAAGGCTTTGCCCGCCAGGCAGCGGCCCGGATAGGCCTCGATGGGTTTCCCGTAAATGCGCCCCTGGGGCCGGTAACGATAGGCATAGATGCGCCCCCGGGTCACCAGCTCCTCCATAAATTCAGGGGCCAGGGTCTCATGAAGTTCTTCCGGCACATAGCGGAGGGCGTTTTTTAAAGCAATTTTGGCCTGGGCCGGCGTCAGCTGAAAGCCCCGGTTGGGCGCGCGCCGGATCTCTTCCTCAAATTCCGGCCGGGGGGGCAGTTCCCCATCCAGCTTCACCGTCATGGCCTGGTCAATATCAAAATTTGTCATCATCAATTACTCACCTCCTGAAATCATTGAAGCAAGTTCTGCACTTGCAAATAGCTTTCTGAACAGGTTTCAGCATGCAAAGGACAAGTTCATATTCATATTCATATGAAAATAGATTTTTTCCTTCATTAGTTGTGTTTACGCAATCATGTGTCGTTAGTCAGGCTAAAGGGACAGCTTCCCTTCCACCTCTCCGATCACCTGACGGTAGACAGCTTCCCCCTGGTCCTGGATTTCCCCCTTCTGCTCTTTGATCCCCTTGATCCAGGCCCCATCTTTGATGGCGGCCAGGTTAATGGCCACATTGAAGAGGGCCCCCCGCAGCCCGGCATAAGCCATGAGGGCGGCTACGCCTCCATCGCTTAAGGCATTGGGGGTTCCCTTGGCGACAACCTCCCGGGCCAAATGCAATACGTCCAGGCAGCACGCCGCCGCCTCCAGGGGGAGCAGGGCGGCATTTTTCATCGCCTCTTGAATCGCCTGGGCTCTCGCCCCTTTTTCTGCTTCCGTCCCCTTGGGCAGGCGGTAGGCCCCCATCACCCGGTTAAAAGCCTCCGTATCCCGGTCGATCAAACCGGTTAAGCGGGATCTCAGTTCTTCCGCCCGGGCCACCACCTCGTGCATTTCTTCCCGGACCGGGTTGAACTCCTCTTTGCCTACGGTCAAACGGGCCACCATGCTCACCAGGGCGCCGCCCAGGGACCCGGCCAGGGCGGAAACGCTTCCTCCCCCCGGGGCGGGAGACTGAGCCGCCAGTTCATCCAAAAACTCTCTGCACGTAAAATCGACCAGCATTCCCGGCACCTCCCCTATTCCATGATCCTTTTCTCCAGGATTTGCTTTTCCGCAAAATTCTCCAGGCGCAGATAAAAACCGGCCGCGTCGATCAAGGCCTCCATGGGCGTCAAACCCACAATTTCGCTGTTCAGCACCTGCACCCCGTATCTGGCCGCCTCGGTTTTAACGATTTCAAAAACCCGGTGCAGGGGCACCTCCCGGTAATTGCACACATTGATGGTCACCTGGGCCCGGTTGGTTTCCTCAATCCGGATACCCAGGGCTTTAATGCTGGGGAAGCCGCCGGAACTGCCCCGGATTGCTTTGGCAATGGTTTGGGCGATCTCCACCCGGTCTGTATCCAGGTTGATATTATAGGCCACCAGGGGAGGCCGGGCCCCCACGGCGGTCGCTCCCGCCCGGGGCAGTTCTGCCGGGCCAAAGTCAGGGTGCCGGTCCGGTTCTTTGATCGCCGTCTTTAGGCCCTCGTACTGTCCTTTGCGCACCTGGGCCAGATTCTTCCTCTCAGGCCGGGATGCCGCCGCTTCATAAAGATAGACGGGAATGCCCAGTTCCGTACCGATCCTTTTCCCCACTTCCCGGGCCATGTCCACACATTCTTCCATGCTCACCCCGGACACGGGAATAAAGGGCACCACGTCGGTGGCCCCCATGCGGGGGTGCTCGCCCTGATGCTGGTCCAGATCAATCAGTTCCGCCGCTTTTTTTACCGTCTGAAATGCCGCTTCCTTGACTCCCTGGGGATCGCCCAGGAAAGTGACTACAGACCGGTTATGGCTGGGGTCGGAGGAATGATCCAGGAGTTTCACGCCCTTGACTTGGACGATTTGGGCCAAAATCTCCCGGATTATTTCCGGACGCCGGCCTTCACTAAAATTAGGAACACATTCTACCAGTTGCGCCATGTTCAGATCCTCCTCTCACCAATTTACCGTTTTTAATCACTGTACGTACCAGATTAGACCCCAGCCTATACGGCAGGTACTGGTAATTGGGGGCGTCAAAGAGGACGATATCCGCTTTTTTCCCTACCTCCAGGCTTCCCACCGTGGCGGCCCGGCCAATAGCATGAGCGGCATTGATGGTAACCGCATTGATCACCTCGGCAGGGGTCATTTTTAGGTATAAACAAGCGATGGTCATCACCAGGTGCAGGTCATGGCAAGGGCAGCTGCCCGGATTGAAATCGCTGGCCAAGGCCACAGGAACGCCCCCTGCGATCATCTTCCGGGCCGGGGCAAAATGATCTTCCCTCAAGTAGAAGGTGGTGGCGGGCAGCAGGCAGGCCATCACCCCCGCCGCCGCCATCTTTTCGATACTTTCCTCAGGGGTGACGAGCAGATGATCCGCCGAAACCGCGCCCAATTCGGCGGCCAGTTGGGAACCGCCGATGGCCGCAATTTCATCGGCGTGGATCTTTATTTTCAAGCCCAGGTCTTGGGCGGCGCGGAGAATTCTGCGGGACTGGTCCGCGCTAAAAACCCCTTTTTCACAAAAAATATCGCAGAACTCGGCCAGCTCTTCCCGGGCCACCTGGGGCAGCATCTCATTGATCACCAGCTCTACAAATTGGTCGGGATCCTCTTTATATTCCGGAGGCACGGCATGAGCACCCAAAAAGGTAGGCACAATGTCCAGGGGATGGTGCCGGTTGATTTCCCGGATCGCCCGCAACTGTTTGATCTCATCCGCCGTACACAACCCGTAGCCGCTTTTGGCCTCGATGGTAGTGGTGCCCTGGGAGAGCATCTGGTCCCCATACTTCTTGCCGATTTCCACCAATTCCTCCAGGGAGGCGGCCCGGGTCGCCCGCACCGTGCTGAGGATGCCTCCGCCCTGGGCCAGAATATCCAGATAGGGCACGCCTTGCAGTTTTAGATCCAGTTCATGCTCCCGGGACCCCCCAAAAACCAGATGGGTATGGGCGTCCACCAGACCGGGGAGAACCACCTGGTTCCTGCCGTCCATCACCAGGGTATCTTCCCCCACCTCCACCTGTTGCTCTGCCGCCGCCGTCGTGCCTACAAAAATAAGGGTACTGCCTGCCGCCGCCACCGCGCCGTCCGGAATCACGTCAATTTCCCCCAGGGCCGCCCCGGTCTTGGGTTTGGCCGAAGCGCCCCGGGAGGTCACCAGCTGACCGGCGTTTTTGATGTATAAATCCGCTTTCATTTTATCATCAGCCTCCTTTCAGGCTCTTAATGGATGCCACCGCAAGCCTGTTTTGTCCAGTCTAGAATCTTCTCTTCCTTGATCATGGCCAGAGCGGCCGCCGTGTCGTAGCGCAATTCCCGGTCATGCTCCAGCCGGGGCACTTCCTCCCGCACCTTCTTCTGCACCGTCCGGGCCGCCGCTGCGGGCTGGCCGCCGCGCAGATCAATACCCTGGGCGGCACAGAGCAATTCAATGGCAAGAATATTTTGCACATTCTCGATGATATTCCTTGCTTTGCGCGCCCCGATGGTGCCCATGCTCACATGATCTTCCTGATTGGCGGAGCTGGGAATGGAATCCACGCTGGCGGGATGGGCCAGCACCTTGTTTTCCGATACCAGGGCGGCGGCTACATATTGGGCGATCATATACCCGGAGTTCAGCCCCCCGTTGGCCGTCAGAAAAGGGGGCAATCCATTGTTCAAAGCAGGATTGACCAGTCTTTCTATTCTCCGCTCCGCAATATTGCCCAGTTCCGCCACGGCCATGCCCAGAAAATCCATGGCCAGAGCCACCGGCTGTCCGTGAAAATTTCCCCCGGAAATCACATCTCCCTCCTCGGGAAAAATCAAGGGGTTGTCGGTAGCCGCGTTCATCTCCGTTTCAATCACCTGGCGCACATAGGCCAGGGCATCCCGGGACGCGCCGTGCACTTGGGGAACGCAGCGCAGGGCATAGGCATCCTGGACCCGGTCCGGGAAACTCTTTTCGATGATCTGACTGCCTTTTAAAAGCTTGCGCAGGTTGGCCGCCACCACTTTTTGGCCCTGGTGGGGACGCACCTGCTGAATTCTTTCGTCAAAAGCCGCCGGAATGGCCGCCAGTGCTTCCATGGTCATGGCCGCCGTAATATCGGCCGTTTTCGCCAGGGAGAAACCGTCGTAACAAGCCAGAGCACCGATAGCCGTCATGGCCTGGGTGCCGTTGATCAAGGCCAGGCCTTCTTTGGCTTTCAGGTGCACGGGACGGATGCCTGCTAAGGTCATGGCTTCCTTCCCCTTCATTCTTTTTCCCTGGTAAAAGGCCTCCCCTTTGCCAATCATCACCAGGACCATATTGGCGAGGGGGGCCAGGTCGCCGCTGGCGCCCAAGGAACCCTTTTCCGGAATCAGGGGCACCACGCCCCGGTTCAGCATGTCAACCAGCACATCCACCACCTGGGGACGAATCCCCGAATATCCCTTGGCCAGGGCATTGGCTCTTAAAAGCATCATCGCCCGCACCACCTCTTCCGGCAGGGGAGCCCCGGCCCCCAGGGCGTGGCTGATGATGAGATTTTCTTGCAGCGTTTCCAGATCGGCGGGACCAATTTGGACGGTGCTTAATTTTCCGAAACCCGTATTCACCCCATAGACCATTTTCCCCTCGCGCAGAATGGTCTCTACCACAGCCCGGGCCTTCTCCATATTTTCTCTGCCCTGGGGTGCGATGGCCGCCCATTTTCCTTTCCGGGCCACCGCCACCAGGTCGTCCAGGGTCAGGGAATAGCCATCCAGAAGGATGGGCTCCTTTTCCCGTAGATTCACTTCATAAACCAAGGACATGTTCTTTCTCCTCCATTTCCGTCCCAAAATACTGTCCGGCATCAAAAGCTCCTGCTCGCCCCGTCACACCCATTCGGCATAGGCTGGCCGGAAAGCAGTCGCCTCTTTTTGCCCTTTCTCATCCTTCTTAGCAAGAAGCATGCCAATTCTCGAACTCCGCTTGTGGCCTGGTTTTACCCCGGCAGATGGAGGAGGACAGGGGGTTCGATGTGAAAAGATTTTTTCATCAGTAAAGAAGAATAAACAAAAAACCCCCTGAAAAAATCCGGCACCCATTCCGAGCAGGTGCCGGATTTAACCTCAGGAGGTTTCCGGGAAATCCCGTCTTTTTTCAGTCTTTGTCTCTGATTTTGTCCAGATCAATGGCCAGTTTTTTAATCTTATAATTCAGATTTTGCCTGGGCATCCCTAAATAAGCCGCTGCTTGGGACACATTGCCCCGGTACTTGGACAATGCGTCCATAATCGTCTTGGCTTCAAGCTCTTTCATCAGCTCGGGAAGAGCCGATTCCCTTTCCGATAGAGCATCCCGCATCATCACTTTGGTGCTGTGAAAAAGATTGTAGAAATAATAGGGCATATGCTCCGGCTTAATCCGCCTCTCGTCCCCTTCAATAAGATTGGCAGCGCTTTCAATGAGATTCTGCAGCTCCCGGATGTTGCCCGGCCAGTGATACTTCATAAAAATATCCAGCAATTCCGGGGAAATCCCGGCAATATTTAAACCGTATTTCTTGTTGCATTCCTTGACAAAGGCCTGGCACAAGGCCTCGATGTCTTCTTTCCGGTCCCGCAAAGGGGGAATATAGATCAGGATCACGGCCAGCCGGTAAAACAAATCCTGGCGCAGGGTGCTATTCTCAATGCACACTAAAGGATCTTCGTTGGTGGTGCTGATCACGCGGCAGTTGACGGGAATTTCCATCCTATCCCCCAACCGGCGTATGGTTTTTTCCTGAAGCACGCGCAATATCTTTGCCTGCATATTGAGACTCATGGAATTCAATTCATCCAAAAATAAGACTCCGTTGCCCGCTTGTTCAAACAAGCCCTTGGTATCCAGGGCCCCGGTAAAGGCCCCTTTGACCGTGCCGAACAATAAGCTTTCCAGCAGGCTTTCCGGCAAAGCGGCGCAATTGATGGGAATAAAGGGTTCCTTGCTCCGGGCGCTCATTTTATAAATACTCTGGACAAACAATTCTTTTCCCGTGCCTGTTTCGCCTACCACCAGTACAGAGCAGTCGTTTTCCGCGGCTTTTCTGGCTTTATTGATTTCCTTGAGCAAGGCCGGGCTATGACCGACAATGGTATGGAACATATCTTTCTTTTCTTCCGGGACCATGTTCAGGGTGAGATAAACATGGTGCTTCTGGGCGCTCAGCGCCCGGGTCATCAACTCCCGGATTTTGGTCATATCCCGGGAAACGGAAAAAGCGCCGATGACCTTGTCTCCATCATATAAGGGGAAATTATCCGTAATCAGCGTGATCACTTTTCCGGAGGCCAAAAAGTTTTCGCACACACCCAAAAGAGGCTTATTTTGACGGCGCGCTTTAAAATGGATACTGGTTTGATTTTCGATGCCATAGACCTCCCACAAGGTTTTCCCCAGTACCTGTTCGGCTTTCAGCCCTTCCAATTTTTCACTGGCCTGATTGAAAATAAAGATTTTCCCTTCCCCGTCCGTAGCCACGATTCCTTCGTTAATGCTGTTTAAAATCTGTTCCAAGGACTCAATGTAGACGTCTTTTTCCACCAGCTCGGTAATCTCCCTGATCAAAACCAGAGAGCACTCTTCCGAGTCGAGAAATTTTTTTTCCACCTGGACCTGATACGTTTTATTCCCAGATAATAATACATTTGATTTTAATTTCTCATGAAAATAGGCAAAAAAATCCATATGATAGGAAAGACCGGGAAAAGCATGCCGGATCATTTGATTGAAATAAGTAATCCGGTTCTTTTGGTCCAATAGCAGGATGCCGGTATCTAAAGAATCTAAGAGCTGCTCCGTCAACTGTCCGGGGAAAAGCATATGCGTCACCTCACATTTTGCCAGATAAATCAAGTGTCCTTGTGCAAGAAGTATTTTTTTAAAGTATAGCAAAATTCTTATCAGTTTGCGCAAAATATGAAAAATTTTTTTCACTATGGAAGCCGGGGGCCGATCCTGTAAAAAAACGCACGATCAATCTTTGCGCGCTTTTTTATCAAGAGAGGCACTCGCTCCGCTCAGGTTAATGATCTTCATCCAAATTCTGATATTTCACTTCTCTTTTATCGACCAGCTTGATGGCCTCTGAAGGGCAGTTGGGATAGCACAGGGTGCAGCCCCGGCATTTTTCTTTGTCATAGACGACAGGGGAATCCTGGCCCTTTTCTTTGGATAGAGCGCCAAAATGGCAGATCTTTACGCATTTTCCGCACTTGATGCATTTCCCCTGGTCTATTTCAATAAAAGCCTTCGGTATGGGCCAGATATGGTTACTGCCCTTGATGATGCTGGTCCGGATCGGGATACAGCAGCAGGCGCAGCAATTGCAAATGCCGCCGCTATGGAGCTCAAAATTTTGCATCAAACCGTGCTTGTTAGCTTGACGACAGACCTCAAAGGCCTCTTCCTTTGTGAGCCTTTTTCCATGGCCTCTGTCCGCCGGTGAATTAATATGGGGTTTTCCAAAATGGATGCAATTATCGAGGGGATTGTCGCACCTGTGCACATAGGACCTGCAGTCACACCTGAATTGAAAGACATATGCCGAAGCATGATCAATAATATTTTTGGCGTCCTCCAGGTCGATGAACTCATTGATCCGCCCCTTGGGATCAATGCCGCCGTTCATACACTGGGTGATCGTCTCATCAACTCCCCGGGCCAAATATTCACTTAAGATGTATTGATCCAGCTCAAACCGAACCTTTTCATCAAGCAGGACCCATTTGTCGTATTCATACCGGGCACAGCATGCAATTCTGTTATAGAACTCGCCAAGCTTATAGCAGAGCTTTCCCTCCTCCGATATCACCTTATCCAGGATGGTATCATGGTAGGAATCGGCGATAAAACGGTCCGGAAAAGATACCTGAAAGGACATCTTCTCATGGATCAGTCCCACCAGCTGTTCATGCTCCATGATCTCGTGGCCCATGAGCATGATTAAATCAATCTGCGCGTCGCTCAAAAAGCTGGGGATGAGAAATTCGTATTTTCGGGGAATCTGATAGTACTCAAATAAAGCCTCATCATATTGCTGCATGCAAACCCTCTCCTCTCAGATGGAAATTCTCAAAGTCCGGGGCGCCTGGGCATGGCGTCAATTTTCCCTTGTAGCCGGTCTGGTCCGCTTGCCGGCCATGCCACAAAGGCACGCGGGAAAGCAACCTCTTCCCTTCTGTCCCTGCATGATTCTTATGCAAGAAGCATGCCAATTTGCGAACCCCATCCGGTGCCTGATTTTCCCGGCATACGGGGCATGCAGGTAGATAACTGGTGCAAAATTTTTTTCAGATCGGAAGGAAAAATAGGCCCATTTTTTTGTCTCATTCGGGGCCTCCTCAAAGCCGGAAGGCCAACAGTCTGTTGGATCTTTCCGGCAAATCACTACTCCCTGCAGAAATCTTTTTCACCTGCATAGTTTCTATGCAGAGTGGCGGAAGCAAGGGGACAAAAGGAAAAAGCAGGGGCAACCCCCTGCTCAAATGGACCTGATCATTAATTGGCCATGACTTCCGTCCAGATGCGGTCATAATCTTTTAAGTACTCGCCCAGGTCTTTAAAGATTTCACACCTTTTGACATCTGCCTCGGAAGGATAAGCCGTTTGATCGTTTAAAACCTCCGCAGACAGATTCTTCTTCGCCTCCATGTGCGGAGAGGAATAGCCGATATATTCCGTATTTTTCAAGGCAGTTTCCGGATCGCACATAAAGTTGATAAACATTTCCGCCTCTTTTTGATGGGTGCTGGTTTTGGGAACGACCATGGCGTCAAACCACAGGTTGCTTCCCTCCTCCGGGATCACATACTCCAGGTCCGGATTTTCCCGTTTCATATACACGGCGTCGCCGGACCACACCACCGCTAATGCCGCCTCGCCGGAAATCATTTTATCTTTCACATCATCCCCTACATAAGCCAGCACCAGAGGCTTCTGTTCGATCAGCGCCTGTTTGGCCGCCTCCAGTTCCGACTGATCCCGGGTATTCAAGGAATAACCCAGCATTTTTAAGGCCACCCCGATGGAATCCCGCTGGCTGTCCAGCATTAAGATTTGTTTCTTATATTTGGCATCCCATAATATTTTCCAGCCGGTCACCGGTTCTTTGACCATGGTCTTATTATAGAGGATGCCCACCGTCCCCCACATATAGGGCACCGAATAGGCTTCTTGGGGATCATAGTCCAGTTTGCGAAAGGAGGGTTCGATATATTGAATATTGGGAATATGATTCAGGTCTATTTTATTCAATAAATCTTCTTTGATCATTCTTTCAATCATGTAATCGGAAGGGATCGCCACATCATAGCTGTTGCCCCCGGATTTGATTTTAATGTACATGTCTTCATTGGTGGTAAAGGTCTCGTAATTGACCCGGATGCCGGTCGCCTCTTCAAAATCGCCCAGCACCGATTCATCAATATAGTCGCCCCAGTTGTACACATTTAATGTCGCCTGGGGCTGCTTTCCGCAGGCTGTACCCGCCATGGCCAGTATGGCCGCCAGCATCACCATCCATACGATTCGGGCAGTTTTTTTCATACTCTACTCTCTCCTTTAACTTGATCTTTTGACATTCTTCTATCGACAATGATGAGAAGCAGCAGCACACTGATAAACATTAAGGTGGACAAAGCATTGATCTTGGGATTGATCCCCCTCCGGGCCATGGAATAAATGACGATAGACAGATTGGACACACCGGACCCGGTGGTAAAAAAACTGATGACAAAGTCATCCAGGGACAAGGTAAAAGCCAACAAAGCGCCGGTAACCACCCCGGGCATGATTTCCGGCAGGATCACCTTTTTAAAAGCGGTCCAGGGGGTGGCCCCCAGATCCAAAGCCGCCTCATACAGGTGCCGGTTCAGCTGTTTCAGCTTGGGGAGCACTGATAAAATCACATAGGGAATATTAAAGGTAATATGGGCAAACAGCAGGGAAAGGAAGCCCAGCTTCATATTTACAAAGATAAACAAAAGCATTAAGGAGATTCCGGTGACAATATCCGGGTTTAACACGGGCAAATAAGTAAGGTTCATCACCATCTTCTTTTTGAATCTGGTCATGTTGTCGATGCCGATGGCCGCCCCGGTCCCTACGACCGTAGCAACCGCCGAAGAGAGGATGCCGATCACCAGGGAATAATACAACGCTTTCATGATCTGGGGGTCGCGAAATAGATCCAGATACCACTTAAGGGTGACGCCGTCCCAATGGCCCCGGGATTTGGAACTGTTAAAGGAAAAAACGATCAGGACAATAATGGGCGCATATAAAAACAGAAAAATGAGAAAGACATAAAATCTTTGCATAAACCGGCCTACCATAGCCCACCTCTCTCATAATCCTTTTCATACCGGGCCATGGCTCCCATGCTGATCAGGATTAAAATCATCATGACGATGGACAGGGCAGAACCAAAATGCCAGTCTCCCACGTACAAGAACTGCTGCTCGATCAGATTTCCGATCAGGGTAAATTGGCCGCCTCCCAAAAGCCGGGAGATGACAAAGGTGGACACCGCCGGCATAAACACCATGGTGATTCCGGAAACCACACCCGGTAAGCTGAGAGGGAAAACAATGCGCCAGAATACGGTGATGTCATTTGCCCCCAAATCTTTTGCCGCCTCAATCACATGATGGTCCATCTTCTTTAAAACAGAATAAATGGGCAGAACCATAAAAGGAAGAAAGTTGTAGATCATGCCCAGGATCACGGCTTCATTGGTATACAACATTTGGATGGTGGGAAGATGAAGAAAAGAAAAGAATGTATTGATTAAACCCTTTCTTTCCAGCAAGGTCATCCAGGCATAGGTACGCAATAAAAAATTCATCCACATGGGCAAGACAAATAACAAAATGAGAAAGTTTTTGCTGCTTAAATCCTTCCCGGCCAGAATCATGGCCAGGGGATAGCCGATCACCAGGCAGCATACCGTGCTGATTAAGGCCAGCATCACGGAGCGAAACAATACTTTGATATAGACAGGTTCAAAAAACTTTTGGTAGCCGGCTAAACTAAATTCCATGCCCCGGCTGCTCATGGCGGTAAAACTGTAGTAAATCACCAACAGCAAGGGCACCGCCACAAATATCCCCATCCATACCAGGTAAGGAAATGAGATCCAGCTTCTTTTCATATCCCGCCCGCCTTTTTCATGATGTGAATGTCATTGGGAAAAATGTTCAGACCCACACGGGAATCAACGGCCGCCATCGTCGTGTTATGAATCTTCCAGGTGAACCCGGCGCCCAAAACTTCCATTTCATAGTGCACACCTTTAAAGATCACGGAGGTGACGACACCTTTCAGCATCCCCTGGTCTTCCGGAACCATTTTGATATCTTCCGGGCGTACCACCACATCTACGGGTTCCATTTTGAGAAATCCTTTATCGACACAGGCAAAATCCCGGCCGGCAAACCGGACAGATCCGTCTTCGATCATGATCCCGGACACAATGTTGCTCTCACCGATGAATTCCGCCACAAAGGCGTTTTTCGGTTCGTTATAGATATCCTGAGGCGTGCCGATTTGCTGTATCTCGCCATTGTTCAGCACCACCACCGTATCGGACATAGTTAAAGCTTCTTCCTGGTCATGGGTTACATAAACGAAAGTAATGCCCAGGCGCCGCTGCATTTTTTTCAACTCCAGCTGCATGTCTTTCCTTAATTTAAGGTCTAAAGCGCCTAAAGGCTCATCCAGGAGCAGCACCTCGGGCTCGTTTACCACCGCCCGGGCGATGGCCACCCGCTGCTGCTGCCCCCCGCTCAGGGAGTCTACGGACCGGGTCTCATACCCGGACAAATTTACCAGGCTGAGGATGGCGCGGACCCTTTCCTGAATCACATTTTGGGCAATCTGTTTAATTTTCAGCCCGAAGGCAATATTTTCAAAAACGTTCATATGGGGAAACAAGGCATATCTCTGAAAAACAGTATTGACTCTTCTCTTATAGGGGGGCAAAGAATTAATATTCTTCCCCTCAAACAGAATCTCTCCGGAGGATGGCTGTTCAAATCCCCCGATTACGCGCAGG
Organism: Candidatus Formimonas warabiya; assembly: GCF_002777255.1. Classification (GTDB taxonomy): domain Bacteria; phylum Bacillota; class Dehalobacteriia; order Dehalobacteriales; family Dehalobacteriaceae; genus Formimonas; species Formimonas warabiya. The sequence continues at coordinate 2,303,772 of NZ_CP017634.1, forward strand.
GTAGTTGTCTTTCCGCAGCCGCTGGGCCCCAGCAGGGTGAGAAATTCATTTTTCCGGATGTAGAGGCGGATATTCTTCAAGGCCTCATTGCCGTCGTATTCTTTTGAAACATTGACCAATTCAATAATATGTTGTGCCATACCCATGACCTCCCCCAATCATCCGGTGTTTGAAACGGGGCAGAAACCTGCAAGATGCTGGTCTTTTTCATCATTTAAACTTCCGACCCAATTAAATTTAAGGGATTCATCGATTAATGTCAATATTTCGAGAAAAATATTTTTTAAAAGCCCCTGAGCCCTTTTTTTCAGGGCAGGAGAGGTCTTTCCTGAGAAGAAACGGTTTTTTGTTTTGAAAATGTAAAAAAAATAACACAAATATAACATAAATTTTTTCAGAAATGTGAAAAAACAAAGGATTCATGTGCCGGCTAAAGAATATCATACTGTTTAGACAAGGAGGACAGTAAAATTCTACCATTCCCACACGGTCATTTTTAAACAAGGACTAAAAGGAGATAATAAATCTTAACGAATGTGAATGGGCAGCTGCCGCTGACTTTCAGATAATTTTACAGTTTGGAAAGGAAGAATAATAAACATGGAAAGAATAGACAGAGTTATAAAATCGATGGAGGATCACGGGGTAGACAGTCTGCTGATCATGAAAGACGCGAACCTGAGATACGTTAGTCATTTTACCGGCTCCGAATCCTATCTGATTATTACAGCGAAAAAAAAGATTCTCATCACCGATTCCCGTTATACGGAACAAGCAGAACAAGAATGCCCCGGTTTTGAAATTGTCCGTTACCGGCATCCCTTTCCTTCTTTGGAGGAAACTTTAAAAACTATGGTCAGCAGGCTGCATATCACCCGTTTAGGATTTGAAAAAGATTACCTGACCTTTGATGGGTACGAAAATATTTCCCACGCTCTTCCGGATCTGGAATTTGTCCCTACCTTGGGAATTGTGGAAAGTGTCCGCAGCATCAAGGATCCCCATGAAATTGATTTCATGAAAAGGGCCGCCCACATCGCGGACATGGCATTTACGAACATCCTCAAGTATGTGCACATCGGCATCACGGAAAAAGACATCGAAACGGAACTGGAATATGTGATGAAACGGCAGGGGGCATTTTCGACCGCTTTTCCTACCATCGTCGCCTCAGGTCCCAGATCCTCCCTGCCCCATGGGGTTCCTTCCCAACGGCAAATTCAATACGGTGATTTGATCACCCTGGATTTTGGCGCCTTGTATGAAGGCTACCGGTCCGATATGACGCGGACCGTAGCGATGGGAAAAGCGGATGCAAAACAAAAACAAATCTATGATCTGGTCCTTTATGCCCAGAAAGAAGGGGTTCAGGCAATTTCTGCCGGCATCAAGGCTTCTCAAGTTGACCACCGGGTGAGAAATATCATTAAGGAAGCGGGATACGGCGAGTTCTTTTCCCATGGATTAGGTCATGGGGTAGGATTAGAAATTCATGAAGCACCTTCTCTCAACTCCCGGAATGAAGAAATTCTTGTTTCCGGAAATGTGGTCACGGTAGAACCGGGAATTTACCTGCCCAACTGGGGAGGCGTGCGAATCGAAGATACGGTATTGGTAACGGAGCGCGGGTGCGAGGTTTTGACCCATGCTCCCAAAGAACTGATGATTCTTTAAAAAAGGAAAGTACAGGCGGTAAACTGATTTTTATGGGCGCCGTCTGCCCTGCCCTTCTGTCCTTAAAGAGCTTAAGCCTCATCCGGCTTGAGCTTTTTTGTTATTTTGGGGCAATACTTGTATCTTCCTTCTAGAATTTTTTCAAATTTTCGTATATAATATTATATTAAATGAACTTTTAGGAGCTGGAAACAAGGTGCACTTTGGGGAGTTTGAATTTGCCAAAATCATTCCCTGGGCCGCCCAATGGGGATATCTGGGTGCTGCCGGGGCCCTTTTTGTGGAAGGACTGTCGATACCTTTTCCGGGAGGAACCTTTCTACTGCTTTACGGTTTTTTAGCCTCCCAGGGAAAAATCTCTTTACCCCTGGCGATTTTTTGCGCTTCCATCGGCTATACCCTGGCCGGTACTTTTCCCTATCTGGTGGGAAAAATCGGCGGCAGGCCTTTGATCTTGAACTATGGTCCCTATATTGGATTTTCTCATAAGTACTTTAAGAGCACGGAGCGCTGGTTTCATAAATTCGGCAATCCGACCGTGGCCTTTGGCCGGTTGCTGTTTTTCCGCAATTATATCTCCTATTTTGCCGGCATTGCCAAAATGCCTACCTTTTCTTTCTATTTTTATACTTGGATCGGCATTCTTCCCTGGGTAGCTTTCATGACCATCCTGGGCTACCTTTTGGGAAACAACTGGAGCTATGCCTTACGCCTGGCGGAACGGTATTCCTGGGTTGGTGTTGTTGCCCTGGTTGTCGCCGTCATCTGCGTTTATTTGTTGATCAAATCAAGAATATTCCAGAAGGCCAATAAATGGTTGGGAGATGCGTAAGAAGCGCTCAAAAAAAAACTAGGGGTAGAAATAAATGTCTTGACAAAGGATATTTGCCTTGATAGAATTATTGTCAAATCATAATTTAAATGGCTGTGACGGAGAAAAGTAGTTCGGAACCTGTTTTCCCAGGGAGTATGTGCCAGAGACTGGAAGCACATGCAAAACAAGACCAAGCGAAGTTCCCTCCTGAGCCGCAAGGTGAACGGGTGCTGTCCCTAGCATCACTATTAGCCGGAGCCGGAATACTTCCGCCGTTATCATGGAAGAGGGTATCGGATAACTTCCCGTACCTCATCAAGCGGGCATTTTGTATGCCAAATAGGATGGTACCACGAGACATCTCGTTCCTAACAGGATGAGATGTTTTTTTTATGAAGTTTATTCCCGTACCTGTCAAGATGGGCAGTTTTAGCCTGCCAACCAGGGTGGTACCGCGGACACTCCACAGTTCGTCCCTCATTGAGGGATGCTGTGGAGTTTTTTATTGAACATAGACTTTTAAGGAGGGCGTAAAAATGATTATTGTGATGCACAAAAAGGCGACAGAAAAAAATATTCGTACCGTCACAGATAAACTGGAGAAAGAAGGATTCGGCACCCACATCATCCGGGGTGTGGAAAAAATCGTCATCGGCGCTATCGGAGACCGCAAACTGATTCCTTCTATGGGACTGGAGCTGATGGACGGTGTGGAAAACATTGTTCCGATCATGAAGCCTTATAAGCTGGTCAGCCGGGAAATGAAATCCGAGGACTCCCTCATTGACATCGATGGGGTGAAAATCGGCGCAGGCAATTTTACTGTGATCGCCGGCCCCTGCGCCGTAGAGAGCCGGGAACAGCTTTTGACCACGGCGGCGGCAGTTCAGTCCGGAGGAGGGACCATCTTAAGGGGCGGCGCTTTCAAGCCCAGAACCTCTCCCTACAGTTTCCAGGGCCTGGAGCAAAAAGGGCTGGAAATTTTAGCGGAAGCCAAAGCGAAAACCGGATTGAAAGTGATCACCGAAGTGATTGACTCATACAGCCTGGATATGGCCCTGGATTATGTGGATATTCTGCAGATCGGGGCCCGCAACATGCAGAATTTCCAGTTATTGCGCCAGGCAGGCAAAGCAGGCAAACCGGTGATGCTGAAAAGAGGCCTTTCGGCAACCATTGAGGAGTGGTTAATGGCGGCGGAATATATTATGTCCGAAGGAAATTATGCGGTGATTCTTTGCGAACGAGGGATCCGCACTTACGAAACCGCAACGAGAAACACCTTAGACATCAGCGCTGTGCCCCTGATCAAAAGACTCAGCCACCTGCCTGTGGTCGTTGACCCCAGTCATGCCACGGGAGATTGGCAGCTGGTCACCCCCTTGGCAAAAGCCAGTTTAGCGGCAGGAGCCGACGGCATCATGGTGGAAGTCCACCCCAATCCCATGCAGGCCATGTGCGACGGGCCCCAATCCTTATCCCTGAAAAAATACCAGTGCATGATGCAGGGCCTGAAACCCTTAGCGGAGGTTTTAGGCCGGGCTATGTAAGCTTCTTACAATGCGATCGGGAAGGATGAATGTGAACATGCCAAACCAGACCATCGGTTTTTTAGGCCCATCGGGCACCTTCTGTGAAATGGCTGCGGAAACCCTTTTTCCTGCCGGTCATCTCACAGCTTGTGTCAATTTGATCTCTGTAATTGAAGGTGTTGCCAGCGGCAATCTGACGACGGGAGTATTGCCCATGGAAAATCTTCTGGAAGGGACGGTCACGCCGGTGTTGGACGGTTTGACCAGTTACCAGGATGTGAAAATATCCGGCGAACTGGTCCTGCCCGTGCAACACCACCTGCTCGTCAACCAGGGCGTGAAAAAAGACGAGATCACCGCCGTTTTTTCCCACTCCCATGCTTTAGCCCAATGCCAGGACTACCTAAGAAAGAGGCTCCCCGCCATCCCCTGTCATGCCGTTTCCAGCACGGCCGAAGCAGCCAGAAGGGTCGCCTTGGAGCTGCATTCCTGTGCCGCCATTGGGAACAAACGGGCGGCAAAAATCTACGGGCTGCACATCTTAGAAGAAAGCATCAGTGATGGGGCAGAAAATTTTACCCGTTTTGTAATCTTAAAAAAAGAAATTACCGGCCCCACGGGGCATGACAAGACCTCTATCGCCTTTTCTCTGGAGCATCAGCCGGGAACTTTGGCTTCCATGCTGGTCCTATTTGCCCAGGCCGGCATCAACTTAACCAAAATCGAGTCCCGTCCTTCCAGGAAAGTACTGGGGGAATATATTTTTTATGTAGACTTTGAAGGTCATCAGGAAGACGAAGAGGTTCAGCGTGTGTTGCACCAGGCAAAACAACATACCACATTTTTGTCTGTGATGGGATCCTATCCTAGGAATTCCTAAAATAGGTCCGAACAAATGTTTGCATGCAAATCCATTTTGTGATAAAATCTACCCAGAAATACTTTTCAGGGTGATCAAGATGGAGTTGGCAGACAAAATCCGCATCCTGGCCGATTCGGCCAAGTATGATGTATCCTGTTCCTCCAGCGGCAGTTCCAGAAAGAACGTGCCGGGAGGCATTGGCAACGGCCATGTGTCCGGCATCTGCCACAGCTGGTCCAGTGACGGCAGGTGCATTTCTCTGCTCAAAATACTTCTTTCCAATGAATGCATTTACAACTGTACATACTGTGTAAACCGGGTTTCCAACGATATTCCCAGAGCTTCTTTTACCACGGACGAACTGGTCGATCTGACCATCGGCTTCTACCGGCGCAATTATATCGAAGGCCTTTTTTTAAGCTCGGCCATTTTAAAGAGTCCCGATCATACCATGGAAATCATGCTCCAGGTGGTGCAAAAATTACGGCTGGACTACCGGTTCAACGGCTACATCCACCTAAAGGCCATTCCGGGGGCAGATTTTCGTTTGATGGAAGAAGCAGGCAAATTTGCGGACCGCATGAGTGTAAATATTGAGCTTCCCAGCGATCAAGGCCTAAAGCTTCTCGCCCCGCAGAAAAACCAAAAAGCTCTCTTACAGCCCATGGGGTTTATTCACTCCCAGATTCTAGACGCCCGCTCGGAAAAAACGTACCGGAAAAAAAGCCGCTTGTTTGTTCCTGCCGGCCAGACGACCCAACTGATTGTAGGCGCTACCCCGGATCCGGACCTGAAGATCCTCAACCTGTCCCAGAGCCTGTATAAAAGTTTTTTCTTAAAAAGGGTTTATTATTCCGCTTACGTTCCCGTGCGGGTCCATCCCAATCTGCCCGCGATTTCTTCCCCGCCCCTGCTCCGGGAACACCGCCTGTACCAGGCGGACTGGCTGCTCAGGTTTTACGGGTTTGACGCCCGCGAGCTGCTCAATGAAGCAAATCCCAACTTTGACCCGGACCTGGATCCGAAAAGCAGTTGGGCTCTGAAAAATCTGCACCTGTTCCCGGTGGAGATCAACCGGGCCGGCTATGAAATGCTGCTCCGGGTGCCCGGGATTGGGGTGCGCTCCGCCCAGCGCATTATCACCGCCCGGAAAGTTCATGCCCTGAATTTTGATGGTTTGAGCAAACTGGGCATTGTGATGAAACGGGCCCGTTATTTCATCACCTGTCAAGGCAAATTCTGCGGCGACCGGGACATGAAAGAAAATACCATTAAACAAGGACTGCTCACAAAACCGCCCCGGACCTTACCGAACAAGCCTCCTTGGGAACAGCTTTCTTTGTTTTCCTTTCCCGCCCATAGCGGCGAGGATTTCCAAAATACCGTCCTGGGAGAATTATGATGGTGATATTTATTTTCGACGGCACTTTTGAAGGCATGCTCACAGCCATTTACCAGGCTTATTATTTCAAAAAACCGGACCGGATTTTATTCCGGCCGGATTTACAGGAAAGGCTCTTTGAAGAGAAATACTTTTTCCGGACAGACGCCGCCAAGTCCGATCAGGTCTATGCCGCCATCGAAAAAAAGATCTCCCGGCGCGCCCTGGAGCATATTATGTATGCCTTCCTGAGCGAAGATGCAAACACAGGCACCTGGGTCCTGAATTATCTGGATTTCGGTTGGCAGGCAGGAAAAAAACTGGACATGTTTCTGGATGACGACCGGGTGAAAAAAATCCATGATCTCAGCTACCGGGTGGCAGGGGAAAGGCACCGGTTGCTGGGCCTGATCCGGTTTCGCCAGTTAAGCCTGAATACCCCTGTTTACTATGCCCCTTATGAACCGGACAATAACGTGACCATGCTGCTGGCCCCCCACTTTGCCCGGCGCCTCCCGGATCAGAACTGGATCATCCACGACGTGAAAAGAAACCTGGCCGCCGTCCATCATCCCCATGAGTGGGTCATCACGGATTTGACCAGGCAACAAATTCCCCCTTTAGCCGATCAGGAAGCAGCCTACCAGGATCTCTGGCGCCAATACTATCGAAGCATTGCTATTGGGGAAAGAAGAAACCCCGCCCTCCAAAAACAACTGATGCCGATGAAATATTGGAAATATCTCGTAGAAAAAGAGGAAACCCTTCAGCACACCACTACTTGAACCTCTTCCAGGGCGGAAAGCCGGCTGAGGGGATTGCCCTTGATCCCAAGGAGGCAGGCCATTTTACCCGGTTCCACCGCCCCCAGCCGGTCTTCCAGGCCAATTATTTTGGCCCCATGGGCGATCGCCATGTGCAGGATCACCCCATTAGATAAACCCGCCTCTTGAAAGAGCTGCACTTCCTCAAAGTAGGATGAACCATGCCGGACGCCGATGGCCCCGGCATCCGTGCCGATGCCAAGGAGCACCCCCAGAGAAACCGCTTTTTGGATTTTTTCCATCTGGAGCCGGAAAGTTCTTTCCAGAACACAAACCCCTTCCGGGGAATGGGTATCCGCATAGGGTTTTCTCGCCTGCACTGCGATGGGGATCAAGGTGGGAACCCAGGCCGTCCCCTTCTGCACCATGGCCTCTAAAGAAGCATCACTCAGGAAATAACCATGTTCCACAGAATCTACCCCTGCCTCTACCGCTGTTCTTACCCCCGCCTCGGAACTGGCATGAGCCATCACGGGTAGGCCGGTTTCATGACAGGCACGAACAATCTCTTTCAGTTCCGGAACAGAAAACTGAATGGGCCCCACCTGACCATATTGGGAAAAACTGACAAGACCTGAAACCACAACCTTGATCTGGTCGACCCCCTGACGGGCCAATTGGGCAATCTGCCTTTTGGCTTCCGCCGTGTCTCTTACGCCCGGCCCCAAAAAAGTTCCATAACGGCCTTGCCGCCGGATGGCAAACCCGGTGGTCCGGACCACCAGGCTGCCTGCGGCGGAACTTTTTGTCCGGAAACCAATCCCTTGGATATCGCTGCCGTCCCGGACCGCCAAAACACCATGTTCTACAAAGCCTGCCACGGCACTTTTTACATGTGCTTCCATCTGCGCAGGGTCCTTCCAGCGCTCCAAAGCCTGGTTAAAGTCAACGCCGTCCAGGGCAAAGTGGACATGACAGTCAATCAATCCGGGCAGAAGGGTCAGTCCGGTGAGATCAACCGTTTGGGCCCGTTCCCGCTCTACCCATGCCGCCCTCTCCTGGGAAGATAACAGACCGGCAATATCCCCGTTTTTCAGGGCCACTGATTTTCCTCTGATCAACCGGCCTTCCGCAACATCTAGAATACTGTCCGGAACCAGAACAGCCGGATCATGGCGACAAATCATCTTTTTTACCATATTTTCCTCCTGTTAGGGGACACACCTCTATATTAGGCATTCCTATCCCGTCGGAGGAATGTCCCCAATTTACTAAAATACTGATTTCTTTTCCCTTTCCCATCCTGAAGGGTCTAAATCATCCGCCTCACTCATAGGCTTTAGTAGAAAATTAATTCAGGAGTTGACGCGGATGAACAGTCAATACCCGTGTATGATGGCAGTTGCTCAAATTAGAGGGGGCCCATTGGCCCCTAATCTGAGAGGAATCGTTTATTTTCGAGCTGTTGCCGGCGGCACGGAGGTATATGCCAACGTGACCGGACTACCCCCATACCGGCCCGCGCAAAACGGCCAGCCTCCCATTGGCCCCCATGGATTTCATCTCCACCAGAACGGCGACTGTTCGGTGGGCGACGTAAACAACCCCTTCCAGGGCGCAGGCGAACATTGGAATCCTACCAATCAGCCTCATGGCAACCATGCAGGAGATTTTCCCGTACTCTTTTCCAATAACGGCAATGCCTGGATGATATTTTTTACAGATAAATTCACCGTAGGGGACATTATTGGCAAATCTGTTGTCATTCATCAAAACCCCGACGACTACCGGACTCAGCCGGCGGGCAATTCCGGAAAGCGCCTGGCCTGCGGAGTAATCAGATGCGTCTATAATTGGATGAACTACTAACAGCCCGGGACCTGTCTACAATAAAAAAAGCGGTGAAAATTCTCAAAATGGGATTTTGCATAACTCAATTATACAGCATCTGCGGGCTCTTCGGGGCCCGCAGTTTGTTTTTGTGTGTAGAAAAAGGGGCTGATGCATTACGAACATTTTAGATCGTCTTGCAACAGCCCCTTAATAAGTGGCTTTATGCTGTTAAAATTTTCATCTTTAAGCTTCTGAAAAAGAATCGTCTACCTTCCATTATTGCTGCAATCGAAACTTAGCAGACAAATTTTCCATCTCTGAAGCCAGTACGGCCAATGTTTGGCTGGTCGCGGAAACCTCTTCCATGGTTGCGGTCTGCTCTTCCGCCGCGGCAGCCACATTTTCCATGGCCGAAGATATTTGTCCCGTTGCTGTAGCGACGGATTGGATTTCATTGGCTAAATCCTCGACGGAATTATTTATTTTGTGGAATATCTCCCCGAGCGTTTCCACCACCCGATTTCCTTTCTGCACCTGTACCGCACCTTGCTCCATGGATTGCACGGCTTGCTGGATTTCCTGCTGAACGGAGGAAATCAGGCCGTGAATTTCTTTCGCTGCTGCCGCAGATTGTTCCGCAAGACGCCTTACTTCTTCCGCAACCACAGCAAATCCCCGTCCTTGCTCCCCCGCTCGTGCCGCTTCTATGGCCGCATTTAAAGCCAATAAATTGGTCTGGTCCGTGATTTCCGCAATCATTTCTACAATTTGGGAAATCTTTGCCGCGGAATGAGAAAGGTCCTGAATCACATTTCCCACAGCGATAGAAGCCTGTTCGATGCTGCTCATCTGCCGGGTCACATTTTCAATTCCTACGCTGCCTTCGGCAGCAAAGCCTGCCGCCTGAACGGACAAATCGGCAATACGCTGGGTATTGACGGAAACCTGATCCACTGTGACAGCAACCTGAGAGATGGTTGAAGTGGTCTCGGTGGTACCGGCGACGATATTTTCCGCACTGGCCGATAACTCGGTGGATGAATTTGCCACAGCGAGAGATTTCTCCTGCAATTGGTTGATCATCGTTCTCAGATTTTGGAGCATGGTATTAAACGCCAGGGCCAAATGACCGATTTCATCCTTGGCCTGTGAGGTAATTCCTTCTACCGTTAAATCCCCGGCGGCAATCTTTTCCGCATTTTGCATCAAGGAGTTTAATGGTTTCGCCACCTTACGGGAAAGCAGCAGGTATAAGAACAAGGCTAACAGGATCATGGAAATACCAAACACTACCATACTATCCGTGACATACTTGTCCACCGCGCCCAACACTTCACTCCGGGGCATCACGGTAACCAGCTTCATCCCTGTTTCACCAATGGGGGCATAGCCGATAAAGCAATCATTGTTATTCAAGGAAGTTTCCTGAATCTCCACGGTATCTTTTGATAAAATCGTCTTCCCTAAGGCCACGGTTTGGGCATCTTTTTCCTCCGTTATTCTCATGGTCATATCCTTGCTCTTTGTCTTGTTTCCCAGATAATAGCCCTGGCCGGTAAGAATAAAGGCGTAGCCCTTTTCCCCTACTTGAATGCTTCTCACATAATCGGAAAGCTCGTTAATACCCAGGTCCAAAGTAGCAACCCCAATTTGTTTCCCATCCTTTTTGATGGGGCTGTTCACAGTCATCATCGCTACATTTGTCACCGTATCCAAGAAAGGTTCGGAGCACACATACTCCTTATCCGTATCAAAGCCTATTTTATACCAGTCATATTGAAAATAATCATATTCCTGGTTGCTGTAGTCCCAGGTCAACTGCACAGAGCCGTTGTCTTTATAAAGATAAGGGCCGTAATATTTTTCCTTGGGGTTAAGAATAAAAGGTTCCGACCAGATGCCGCCCCCAAATATTAAGCTATTGGACGCAATGTATGGTTTCATTAAAGAGAGCACAATATCCTCATCGTATTCGGGCATGGCTTGAACATTATTGGCAAAGGTAAAGCTAATTTCACCCATTTCATCGATGCGGTCCGCCACATTTTCCGCTTCATCCGCCGTCTGCTGCTTTAACATGGTGTCAATGTCCTGCCTGACGATGTTATTAAACCTGAATAAACCTACGCCAGTTTGGACGGCGAATACGCAAAAAATTACCAATAACGACAGCCCGATCACCAAGGTTTTAATACTTTTTGTTCTTTTTGCACCCAATTTGCCCCCTCCCCCTTTCATCTTCTCCTAAATACAAAAACATCTATCGTCGCACCCTCCTCGGATAGATGTTTTCCCCCGTAATTCTCCCTATCCTTTGGCAGCCCGGCAATCATCACAAAAGTTTTAGACCCGTTAGCTTTGCGTCTCCGGCTTTCGCCGGATTTGCTCTTTTCTAAGTCTCCGAAATCGACATTATTTCTATTATTTCGGCAATTTTTTCTATTTCCCTTTCATTGATCTAGTCCCACAGTAAAAAACAATATGTATTCCTAACGCTATGCCATGAAAGCATGAGATCTTGCTAATGGGCTATTTTGTAACACAACAATTATCCAGGCTTAACACAACCTTAATAAATCAAATTTACAATATGAGTAAAAGAAGAAAGGGGGTGAGACAATGTTATTCTCAGACAATCATGTACACACGAACTTTTCCCCGGACAGCAATGCCCCCATGGAAAGCGTCATAAAAGGAGCGATCACTAAAGGATTGAAAGAACTTGTCCTTACGGACCATGTTGACTTTGACTATCCCAGTGACCCCAATCCCTTCCTCGTTGACTATGATAAGTATTTGGTCTCTTTCAACCAATTAAAAGCCAAATACCAAGAGGAGATTGCGCTACGCTTAGGGGTGGAAATCGGCGCCCAGCCCCATGTTTTAGACCAGGTCACCCATTTGCTGAAAAAATATCCTTTTGACTTTGTGATTCTCTCTACGCATTCGGTGGCCGGAATTAACTGCAGTGACCCGGAATTTTTTGCCCAATCCGTGCCGAAAGCCGCTTATATCAAATACCTGGAAGGCCTGCTGTCCAACGTCCGGCATTTTTCCGACTATGATGTATGCGGACACTTGGATTTTGTGGCCAGATACAATCCGCACAGCCCCAAAAAATTAGCTTACCAGGAGTACGCGGATATTGTGGATGCTATTTTAAAAACCATCATCCAGTCAGGACATGGCATTGAACTAAATACGGCCGGTTATCGCTACGGATTAAACCAGACCCACCCTTCGTTGGAAATATTGACGAGATACCGGGAATTGGGCGGGGAAATCATTACCGTAGGGTCCGATGCCCACAAACCGGAAGATATTGGCGCTCAATTTGCTTTAGCCTATGACATGTTAAGAACAGCCGGATTTAACCATATCACCCAATTTAATCAACGCCGGCCCTTCTTCATCAAGCTGGATCACTTTCAAAGAAATTTCCCCGTTACCGCTTAGAACCTGCCCGGTATCCTTGCTACGGATACGATCCGGCAGGTTATTTTATTTCCCCTCCTCTATCCTTCCTGAAAAATCTCCTTTTGCCATTTCCGGCCTGTCGGCGTGGCTGCTAATCCCCCTTCCGCCGTTTCTCTCAGCGCACAGGGAATCATTCTGCCCACCTGATACATGGCCTGAACCACTTCATCAAAAGGGACCACGCTTTCGATACCGGCCAGAGCCATTTCTGCGGCCACCAAGGCATTTGCCGTGCCCATCCCATTCCGTTTGGAACAGGGCGCTTCCACCAGTCCCGCAATAGGGTCGCACACGAGGCCCAAAAGGTTTTTCAGGGCGATGGCCGCTCCATGAAGGGACTGCTCCACCGACCCGCCCATCATGTCCACCGCCGCCCCCGCCGCCATGGCAGAGGCAGAACCGATTTCCGCCTGGCATCCGCCTTCCGCCCCGGACAGGGAAGCATTTTTCGCGATCACCAGCCCAATGGCGCCTGCCGATAAAAGTCCCTGGACCAATTGCTCTTCCGGTACTTGGTGGGTATGCTCCAGACTAAAAAACACGCCCGGAATCACCCCGCAGGATCCTGCTGTCGGCGCGGCCACAATCCGCCCCATGGCGGCATTGACTTCTGTAACGCTTAAGGCAAAGCTTACCGCCCGGGCCATGGTGTGTCCGCATAGAGGCACTGCTGTTTCTAAGCGGCGATGTAGTTTTTTGGCTTGTCCGCCAATCATTTTGCCGCGAAAATCCAATTGCTCGTTTAACCCCTGATAAGCACTTTCCCGCATCACATGGAGCTGAAACTTCATACTTTCCGTGATCTCCTGTACGGATTTGCCTGATTTTGTTTTCTCGTATTCAAGCATCACCTGATGCAAGCGCATCTTCTCCTGGCGGCAAATCCGGATCAGATCGGCACCGTTTTTGATCTGCACCGGGCAACCCTCCCTTTCTTCGTAAGCAGTTAAATAGGCTGCAGAACTTTTACTTTTAGAATATAAGAATTTTTTTCCAATTCTTCCACTGCCGCATGGGGAATATTTTCGTCCGTCTCCGCAATTAAGACGGCATGGGCCGCCTTATTCTCCCGGAATAATTTCATAAAAGCAATATTGATCTTAAACTTGGCCAGAACGGCACTGATGGCCGCCACAACCCCGGGAAAGTCCTGATGACAGGTGATCAGAGTAGGATACTCGCCCTCAAATTCCACATCCATCTCATTGATCCGGATGATTTTTATCTTTCCCCCGCCGATGGAGGAGCCGGTAACGGCCCATTCTTCTCCTGACACGGTTTTCATGACGATCTTCACGGTATTCGGATGGACCTCGCCCAAATCGGCCGTCTCAAAACGATAGCGGATCTGTTTTTCCCGGGCCAGATCAAAAGCATCCTTGATGCGGGCATCATCCGGCAACAGGCCCAGCACCCCGGCTAAAAGGGCCTTATCCGTGCCATGGCCCTTATGGGTTTTGGCAAAAGACCCGTGCAGGATAAATACAACCTCCTGAATTTCGTCTCCCGCAATCTTCCTGGCCAGATAACCAAGTCTTGCCGCGCCGGCGGTGTGTGAACTGGACGGCCCAATCATCACCGGACCGATGATGTCAAAAACGCCATATTCATTCAATCCCATCCCCTCCTTGATACTCACGATCTCCTATCTGTCTTCCGTCCCCCCATGTGGGGCCGCATGCTTCATGGCGCGAATTTTCGTAATCCTTAGGCCCATCATCTCCGCCACCCTAAAAACGTACTCCTTGTAGACAACTTCATCCCCCACGGCCGGTCTTCGGCCTAAGCGGGAAAAAACAAAGCCCCCAAGGGTGGAAATGGAATCATCCTCAATTTTTTCCTGGAGCAGTTCAGAAACCTCATCCAAAAGAACCCGGCCGTTGATTTCATAATCCTCGTCGTTTACTTTCGTGATCAAGGGTTGTTCCTGGTTGAATTCATCATAAATTTCTCCTACCAATTCCTCCACCAGGTCTTCCATGGTAACCAATCCCGCCGTGCCGCCGAATTCGTCGGCCACAACCGCCATGTGGGTTCGGGCGCTGCGCATTTTTTGAACCAGATGAGAAATAGGCATATTTTCCGGTACAATCAGGATATCCCGCTTCCCCTGGGCCAGGTCATAATGCTCCAGCTCTTCCTTACATTTGAATAAATCCCGGATATGGAGCAGCCCTAAGACGTTATCCTTATCATCATCACAAAGAGGATAGCGGGTGTGCCCATATTTATGGATCACCTGAAGCACTTCATCCGCCGTATCCTGCACGTATAGGCAGACCATATCCTGCCGGGGAATCATCACTTCGCTCACCACCCGGTCGGAAAACTCAAATACATTATCCAAAAGCTTTCCTTCCATTTTATCCAGGTGTCCATGTTTTTGGCTGGCTTCCACCAGCATTCTTAATTCTTCCTCCGTATGAGACAAATCTGCTTCATTGGCCGGCTGGATGCGCCAAACCTTCAAAAATGAATTGGCCAAACTGTTTAAAGCCCAAATAGCCGGATAGAAGACCCGGAAAAAAAGCCTTAAAGGTCCTGCCGTACGGAGTGCTAAAGCTTCTGCCCTTTGAATGGCCAGAGATTTGGGCACAAGCTCTCCCAAAACAATATGAAAAAATGTAATCAGCACAAAAGCAATGATAATAGAAATGGTATGGGTATAAAGAGGTGTCCATGCCGTGATATGGACAAATAAGGGGTCCAAAAGGGAAGCAATGGCAGGTTCCCCCAGCCAGCCCAGGCCTAAAGAAGCTAAAGTAATCCCCAGCTGGCAGGCAGAAAGATAGGCATCCAACTGGCTCGTCACACCCAATGCCACTTGGGCCCGGCCGGAACCATCCTCCGCCAGCTCAGCCAGCCGGGTTTTACGCACTTTGACCAGGGAAAACTCGGCCGCAACAAAAAAACCATTCAGCACCACCAACAAGAAAGCGGTGATAATTTTAAAAAAACTCCAAGCAATCCCGTCCATCGTTTAATGCTTTCCCCTCCTCCTGATTATTGTTTGACCAAACAAAAATAATGATACCCTTTTGAAATAAAAAACCTGGATGACTGGAAAAATTTTATCATTTAACTATTATTCGCTTGTTCTTCCAGGGAACCCTTCTCAAGAGCAAAGAAAAATGCTTTCCCGGAACAAAAACTCCCCCACCGCCTTGTCTCTCTGACACCTTAGAATTAAGCACCGAATAAAATACAGCAAAAAAGGATGGGAGTGAAAATTGATGTTACCCTGCAATTGGTATGGTATGTGTCCCTTTGGTCCGTCCCCAAACCCTTTCATGAGAGCCCTGGAAGATGAGGTGGTAGACGATGAGCAGGCTCTGCGCCAGGATCCGCCCCCCATTTTAAGCAACCCCACCCCCTCGCGTGTACTTTTTATGCGCAAAGAGCTGAGCGGTTATCCCAATTACGGTAATCCCAGCGGCAACGCAGACATCTTATACACAAACACCCAGGGAACCTGGACCTTCAACCTCCCCGCGGTCCTGGCTTTGGTGCTCAACAATGCCCGGAGAGTGGAACTGGTGATCCGGGGGGCCCTGGATGACCACTACAACGTACCCGAAAGCCGGTATAGTATGAGCGTTCTGTTCAACGGCGTACGGCAAAATGTTCCCGCCAGGCTGCCTTTCGTCCACGGCCGCCCCTCCGGCCAAAGGTTCGACAACTGGAATGAATTGGTTTTGACGGTTACCTCCGGCACCGCACGGATGAACAATCGGGTCACCATTAGAAACACCTCAAATACAGGGGATGGCGATTGGATTGCCTTCGACTGGATCGAATTAAGATTTTTCTTATAAAATCACGAACCTGGTTCAAGGAAAGGATGGTAAGGGAAAATCAAAAATCAAGGAGACGAAAGACGTGAACAATCTGACGAAACTTCCTGTCCAGGTTAATACAGTCCATCTGGTTAATCCGAGATTAGATTCATTCTATCCTGTGATAAGAGGGATTACCGACAAAGAGGTGGAAAAAAAAATCAATGACACCATCTTGAGAATGGTGTACGACTTAATGCGGCAGCAAGGCTATTTTGAAGACAAAAACACCACCATCACCGCCTCCTATGAAATCAAAAACAACCAGAGAGGTATTTTAAGCCTGTCCTTGCTCAACTATGCTTTTTCCGGGGGAGCCCACGGCTTAACCATCATCAAGTCGCCCACCTTTTCTGTGGAAACAGGCAAACTTTATACCCTCAAGGATTTGTTTAAACCCGGGGCCGACTATGTGGCCCGCCTCTCCCAACTGGTCAAGGCACAAATCATCGCCCGGGATGTCCCGGTATTTGAAGAATTTACCCAAATTAAACCCGACCAGGATTATTATATCGCCGACAAAGCATTGGTAATCTATTTCCAGCTCTACGACATCACCCCCTATGCCTATGGATTCCCTTACTTCCCCATTTCCGTTTACGATATCCAGGACATCATTGATGAAGAGGGACCTTTGGGCGCGATGCTGGGATCATTCTAAGAAAAAAGAGGGACGAAATTTTTCGTCCCTCTTTTTAGTGCTGGTCCGCTAAGCTGAGGGGAAATATGGAGCAGGCTATTTCCCCTTTAATTTTTTCCAATTTCTCCGGTGTATCCGCCTCACACCTGACGATCAGTTCCGGGCCCGTGTTGGATGCCCGCACCAGTCCCCACCCTCCCGGAAACTTTACCCGCACCCCGTCAATCTCGATCATGGGCAGATCTTTTTTCCGAAAATATTCCTTTGCCTGGGCGACATAATAAGGTTTTTTCTCTTCGGTGCAGGCAATGCGCAATTCCGGGGTGGAAAAAGTCTTGGGTATGCCGGATAACAAATCGCTCAAAGATTGATCGTTTTGGGAAAGAATTCTCAGCAGCCGGGCCGCGGCATAAATAGCGTCGTCAAAGCCGAAATACTCGTCGGCAAAAAACAGATGGCCGGACATTTCTCCGGTAAAAACAGCCTTTAGCTCCTGCATTTTGGCTTTGATCAAGGAATGCCCTGTTTTATAAAAAACAGGCTTTCCCCCCAAGCGTTCAATCTCTTGAACCAGGAGATCAGAGCATTTTACCTCCACAATCCCCGGGGTACCGGGATATTTGGGCAGGATTTCTCTCCAGAAAAGGACCATCAGCATATCGCCCCAAATAATGTTTCCTTGATCATCCACAACCCCCAGGCGGTCCCCATCGCCGTCAAATCCCAGCCCCAGATCCGCTCTGTTTTCCTTTACGGCCTGAATCAAATCATGGAGATTTTCCGGCCGCACCGGATCGGGAAAATGGTGGGGAAATTCCGGATCCGAATCACAATAGAGGGGGATCACCTCACAGCCCAGGGCCTCGACGATCTCAGGAGCAAAATAAGCCGCGGTGCCGTTTCCGCAGTCTACCACCACCTTCAGTTTTTTGGCACCCAGTTTAACTTTATCTTGAATCATGGAAAAATAATCACTGACCGGTGAGTGATACCCCAATGTTCCCCTCCCCCGGGCAAAATCGCTTTGACGAATGATCTGTCTCAATTCCTGCAGCTCTTCCCCAAAAAGGGTCCGCCCCCCGTACTGTACCTTAAAACCGTTGTACTTAGCCGGGTTGTGGCTGGCGGTAATCATGATCCCTGATTTTATCCCATAATGGTAGGTGGCAAAATAAAAGATGGGGGAAACGACCACACCGATATTTCGCACATGCACGCCCGTGGAAAGCAATCCTAGCACCAGATGCTGAAAAATCACCGGAGAAGATTTCCGGTTGTCCTGACCCACAATCACCGTGGTCTCTCCTTTTTTTTTCACAAATGTGCCGAATGCTTTACCGATTAATTCGGCATCATACTCGGTAAAGTCTTCTCCAAATATGCCCCGAATATCATACTGCCGAAAAATACACTCCTTAACCCCGCTCATCGCCCATCCTCCTTGAAGCTTAAATCCTGCATCCACCATCAAGCGCTGTTTTGATGCAGGATCATCTGCTTCAATATATGCAGGCGCACCCCAACCTGCTTTTCTTCGGTCTGGCCATGTTTTGGGGACATTCCTATCTTTAAGTGTCGGTTTTCCCTCAGAACTCTCTGCCTTGATAAAATTTGATGGAAAGCCCATAAGAAACCACCATCAGAACAACCACTAAAACAAACAAAAGGAATAAAATCATGCTCTCGGACTGTCCGGCCATAAACCGGATAAACCCCTGGGCCAAGACACCCTCCCGGTTTTTCACAAAATCCCCTAACAGGGACAGGCCGAAAAAGCCGCCGAAAAACAAGACAAAATTAAGCATGCGGGACTTGACGTAGCCGACTTTGAAAAACACAGGTAAATAGATGCCATTCACAAAAACCACGCCGGCCATCGCACTGATCAAGCCTTCCCAGCTCACGGGATAGGCCTGGATCGGCAGCCCCAAAAGATGCACAATTCCGGCGACCGCCAGGTAACACAACAGCCCCATGGTAAAAAAAACCAGCACAGAAAGATACTTGGACCTGACCACCTGAGCCCTGGTGATGGGCAGGCTGTTAATGAAAACATCCGATTTATTTTTTTCATCATAGGTGCAGGAGGTCAGTACCACCAAATAATTAAACGCCACAATAGCCGCGGGAAACATAGCGTTGCCCATATGTTGAAAGGCGATGATCACAAAAAGGATATAGGCAAAACTGAACAATACGGTTTTCTTCTGGACCAGAATATCTTTCAGCACCAGACTAAGCATGAGCACCCCTCCTTGTGTAATAAAGCATTACATCCTCTAAGGTCGGCTTTTCTATCAATACCCGATCGCCCAACAGCTGCCTGACCCTTTGTTTATCCTGGACCAAGCCTTGGAAGCCAAACTGGTTTTCCTTGATGCCGATAAAATGCGTCCGCACATCACCGGTCAAAAGTTCTTTTCCCCCCCGCACCAGGCCATACTTTTCTAAAAGATCATCTTTCCCCGTACTTAACACGATCTCTCCTTGATCGATCAAGGTCACATAATCAGCAATCTTTTCCAGGTCGGAGGTGATGTGGGTGGAGAAGAAGACCGCCTTCTTCTCATCCTGCCTGATCCATGACAATATTTCCAGCAGCTCATTTCTGATCACCGGGTCCAAGCCGGAAGTAGGCTCATCCATGAGGAAAAAATCCGCTTGATGGGAAAGGGCCACCGCTAAGGAAAATTTCATTTTTGTCCCTTTCGATAAGCTTTTGATTTTCTGGTGCGGAGGCAGGTCAAAATCTTTGAGATACTGGGAAAATACTTTTTCATCCCAGTTCCGGTAAAAAGGGGATAAAATTCTTTTCATTTCCCGGACCGTTAATTCTTCATAAAAATAATTTTCATCCAGGACAAAACCGATGCGGTTCTTGATTTCTATTTCGTTCTTCAGATGATCCCGGCCGAAGATTTTTATTTCTCCCCTGTCTTTCTTCAGTAAATTGAGGATCAGTTTCATGGTGGTACTTTTTCCCGCCCCGTTGGGACCGATAAAACCCATAATATATCCCTGGTCCAGGGACAGATTGATATCCTTTAAGGTAAAACCGGAAAATTTCTTTTGTAACCCTTTAATTTCTAAAACCGGCGCCATTCTTTACACCTCCTCATAAAGTAAACGCAGCATGTCCTGAATCTCCTCCAGGGTCAAGCCAATGGTCTTAGCTGCGGCAACCGCTTCCCCCAGCTTCTCTTCCACCAGGCGCAGCCGGGTTTCTCTTAAAAGCTCTTTATTCTGGGCCGCCACATAAGAGCCTTTTCCGGGAACAGACACCAGAAACCCGTCTCTTTCTAATTCATCATAGGCCCTTTTGGTCGTGATCACGCTGATCTGCAGTTCTCTGGCCAAAGTCCTGATGGAAGGAAGCAGCTCCCCCTCGGCTAATTCCCCTTTGATCATTAAATCCTTCATCTGAAGCATGATTTGTTCATAGATGGGTTTATCCGAGGAATTTGAAATCATGATGTTCACTGCCGGATCACCTCACAGATGTGTAATTATTGTATATACTGTCTATATACATTATATATACAGTATGCACACCTGTCAAGAAGCCAAAAAAAATTGCCCGGGTATTTTAATCCCGGGACAATTCTTCAGGTTTCAAGATAGGCTTTCCGGCCTCAAACAGCACTTTATTGCCTTCCTTTTAAAGAGGGAAACTGCTCAAAAAGCCCTTTGATCTGATCATTTATTTTTTGGGCGTCCCATATTTGTACAAGCTGATCGGAGAGGGCATACTTTTGTTTCAGTTTGAGGATTCTGTAAACACTCTGGTCGATTCTGTCCGGGGAAATCAGTCCCGTTTCAGCGGCCTGTTGGAGCGCCTTTATCACGGCCTCTTCCTTTGCATAGTCATGGCACACCAGGATCATGTCACTGCCGGCGTTTATTGATTTTACCGCCGCTTCGCCGATCTCATAGCTGTTTAAAATAGCCCCCATGGTCATATCATCCGTGATCACCACCCCATCAAACCCCATCTTCTCCCTTAAGAGATCCGTAATGACAATTTGGGACAAGGAGGCAGGGTTATCCGGGTCAATTTTCGACAGCAGGATGTGGGCGATCATGATGGCGTCCACTTTATTCTTGATCGCCGCAGAAAAAGGCAGGAGTTCAAAACTGTTGAGCCTTTCCATGTCGTTGTTAACCGTGGGCAGCCCCAGATGAGAATCTGTGGCAGTATCACCGTGACCGGGAAAATGCTTGACCACGGAGATAATATTTTGCCCGTGCAGCCCTTTCATCGTTTGGATCCCCAGCTTACTGACAATACCGGCATCAGAGCCGAAAGCCCGGTCCCCGATCACAGGGTTCTGAGGATTGCTGTTAATATCCAGCACAGGCGCAAAATCCATATTCAGACCAAAAGAGTGCAATTCTTCCCCGATGATGCTGCCGATTTGATAGGACAAGCTGCTGTTATTCATTTCCCCAATTTTTTTACTGGTGGGAATTTTGATAAGCTCATCCGGTACCCGGGAAATCTGTCCCCCCTCTTCGTCGATGGATAAAAACAAGGGGATTTTGTTCACCCTATTGGTCTCTTTCAAGGCGTTGATCAGGGACAGCATTTGCTTGGCATCCCTGATATTCTGCTTTAAAAGGACAAAACCGCCCACGTGATAGTTCCCGATCATTTGTTGGACATGATCATCCTTTTCATAGCCGTCAATCCCGGCCATCACCATCTGTCCGATTTTTTCGCTCAGATTCATGGTTTTCATCTGTTCTCTAATGGGGTCAACTGTATTTTGTTCCGTATTGCTCCCATGCGCCGGGCCAGGTGACGACACAGGGTCGTCACCCGAATTGTTATAATATTCCCGGGCAGCACCATAGCCAAAAGCCAAAGATACTGCAAAAGCAATGATCAATATCAGGTATTTGGTGCGCATCATCTCTTCCACTGCCTTCCCACGTTGTCCGTACCCGCGACCACACTTTACCTGCCCTTAAGGCATTCCGTAATCCTATTGTATCATATCTGATCCCTTATTTACTCACTGAAACTGATTATCTGGCCTTGGTCCGGCTGATAAGCAAAATTCACTTCCTGGCCCTGACGGCTAATCGTGAACACCAGGTTATTTTCTTGCCAGAATTTGGCATGCATGGTTTCAACTACCGTATTCTTTAACAGATGGGTCAGGTCTGTTTTTTCACCGGTATGCAAATTGTAAAGATAGGTGTATCCTTTGAAATCGGGATCATCATCGGAAAACAGGTCCAGGGCCAGATATTTTCCCTGGTTATCCAAGATCAGGTTTCCCACGCCCACATTGGCATTTCCTCCTACCTGCGTAATGGTGTCAATCAGTTTTAATTCCTTCGTATCAATATTGTAGCTGAATAGTTTCACATAGGCTTGCTGACCCTTTTCCTGGTCCTGCATGGCCTGCACGGTAAAGACCAACGTCTGGTCAGGTTCGTGGTAAGCCAGGCAGGAAATCCGGTAATCTCCCTTGGGTTGATCTTGCATGGGAATATGGGCGGCATCAAATAAAATCTCCTTCTCATTGCCTTTATTCAGAGAAATGGCTGTGTGATCGGCCGAGGTGATTTCCCAGTTTCCCTGCTCCTTGATGCTGTCGATGATAAACCCGTCGGCACCGGGGGACAGGTAAAACCTGGATTTCATCATCCGGAAATAAGCATCGGCGGTGGATGCCCAGTAAATTTCCGCATCTACGTAAACTTTGCCGGCTTCTTCTCCCGATCCGGTAATCTGGTATCCTACCTGACGGGGGTTGGATACCGTCAGTATTTCCGGGGGTTCTTTCATCAGGCTTTTGGCATAATCGTCATCCCGGACAATCAGCGCTTGAAGAAACCTTTTCACGGTTTCTTCCCCAGACAGCTTTTCCGTGGAAAAGTCAACCCGCATCACGCGCATCAAAGCCTGAACATTGTTGTTTTTCAGGACATAAAGACTTTCCCCGTCACTGCTCCACACCGGATCATAATAACTGTATATGCCGGAGTATGCCAACACCTGGGGAATGCCGGGTTTCAACCCTTGCACCCAGTCCTTTTCATCGATATAACGATGGGGATAATTGGCGGTCACCTGTTTACTCGTTTTGAGACTGATATCGGCAATCCAGACATTATCCACCGACTCCGTCACGCGCGCATTTTCCCCGATCTGACGGGATGTTTGGCTCACCTTCACATAGGCCGCGTAATTTCCGTCCGGCGATACGGCGGGAAATCTTCCCGCATCAATCACCTGCTCCGTACCGTCTTTCAAGTTCTTTAAGATAATTTGGTTTTCCTTTTCGAAGACAATGGCTTCCCTTCCCTTTACATAGGCCGGATAAGCGCCATCCGCCAGTTTCCGGGATATTTTCCTGCTCTTCACGTCCATCTCATAGATCCCTGATTCCTTTACCGTAAAACCGTGGGTTTCGCCGGGTTGGTAGATTCTTTTCACAAAAATGATCCGTTCCCCGTCGGGGGACCAGGACGGTTCCTCATAGTACAGAACAGCACCGTCTCCCTTTAAAACTTCCTGTACTGTTTGGGAAGCCAAATCGTAGATTTTAATATTGCCGTCCGCAAGGAGCAGCTTTTTCCCATCCGGGGAAACCTGCACCTGAGCATCCTGATCATAAACCTGGCGAAAACCCTGCTGATCATATGCAAATACTCCTTTTCCGGCGATGGGCATATAAACGGTCCCTTGATGCTCGGATACTTTCAGGCTGGCGCCCTGCCCGATATCAAGAAAGGACACCTGATTGGATATTTTTAAAGAAGCCGCATAAACCTTTTCCCCAAAATTCTCCGGAGAAACAATATTAAAGAAAAAAGCCAAACAGGCGGCGGCAGCAATCAGACCGAATAGCGCCAGCCTTTTTCTCCCCTTCTTATTTATGACCAGAAAAGATGCCCGCAGGCGGTGCTTTAAATCCTCATTCACCGGTATCTCCTGTTTCAATTTTCTCAATGAATCTTCAATTTGATGCTCGTCATGATGTTCGTCCATTATTTTCCCTCCATACACCTTTTTACCGCTTCTCCCAGCTGTCGCACAATGCGCAGGGTCTTCATCTTGATCGCATCCCCGGTTTTTCCCATGATGGTGCCGATTTCTTGATGGGTCAGGTCGGCAAAGTACTTGAGATTGATCAGCTCCAGATCTTCTTTGGCAAGGTTTTTTAATCCCTTTTTCAGACACCTTAATTCATCCTGTTTCTCCAATGCCTCCTCAAAGGAAAAGGTATAGGTATGCTTTTCCAACTCTGTGTCCTCCACCACCAGATCCCTCTTTTTCCGGTAAAAATCAATCACCGTATTCCTGGCAATGGTCATGAGCCAGGCCTTAGGGTTGTCTCTTAAGGAAGTGAATTTTTCAAAAGCCTTGCGGAACACTTCACTGACTAAATCATCGGCATCCCATTTGTTTCCGGTTTTGAACAGGGTATACCGGTAGACATCGTCAAAAAATTGATCATAGAGCATTAAAAATTCATTCTGCACGGGCGGCGCCTCCTTATCTACCCATATAGACGTAAAAAAGGACTGCCGGTAACACGGAAAAACAAAACTTTTTCGAGATCCGGCTACCGGTAACCGGAATCCGGGAACACCCAATAAGATAAATCCTCGCAGCATAAGAGTTGAAGCACGCGGGATGGAATAAAAAAGCCGGGAATTATTCTTCCCGGTTTTTTGCTTAAACCAAATTTTGTTGATAATTTTCCACCAAATATTTTTTCCCCTTCTGGATCACCCGGTGTCCTTCCTGCTCCAGCAATTGCTTTTGGTATTCAATACCGCCGGGATACTTTTCGTTCAGGATCCCCCCTGTTTTCAGGGTCCGCCAGTAAGGAGTGGTGCCATCTTTCCCTTCACCCCTGGCCTCCTCGGCGGCATGGGAGGCGATCCAGGCAAAAATACCCGTCGTCATGGGACAGCCGATGGTCGCTTGGTGCTTCTCCGCCAGCTTTTGACGGATCTCGTTGATGGTGGTGAGCTTTCCAAAGGGCACACTTTTCATGAGTCCGTCAACTTCCCGGGGCGCCGGAATCACCACGGTACCCGTTCCCCACTTTTTACTCATTCTCTCCGTAATCGGTTCTACTTTTGGCAATCCCTGGCCCTCGTTCAATTTTTCCTGCCAGGATTTTTTCGTGTTTTTACCCATCGCCAACCTTCTTTCCTTTCCCCATATGAAGCAACCCTACTTCACTCGATAGAACAACCCTCACAGGCAGCTTCCTTCCTTGTTTACGTAGCCTTGGCGGGTCTCCAGACAGGGACAGATATTCTCCGGAATATTGTCAAAACGGCAAGGACAATAAAAATCGCCAAACCGCTCATTCTTTTCCAATAGACCCCTCACGATCTCCTGTTTATTCTCATCAAAAACGTAACCCCTTAGTCTGGCATAATTCTCTACCCGTTCCAGTATTTCCTCTTCCGGTTTTTGAGGAGATCGCACCGCTTCTAAGGGATGTTCCTGGGCGATGGTCAATTTGGCCCCGCACACCGGGCAAATGAGGGTCTCACCGGTGTGGGGAGGTTCTTTTACCAAAAAGCTGACCCGGCATACCGGACAGTATACTTTATCCCTCACTTTTCAGGGCCTCCTTAATCTCTTCCGGTTTAAACCCTTGAATCACCAGGTTATTGACGACGGTAATAGGAAAGGACCTTTTTCCCGTCAGTTTATCAACCTCTTCCAGGGCCTGCTCCTGTTCTTTGCCTGCAATCAGATCCACATCAACAACTTCAAAATCTATCCTTTCATCCCTAAGAAACTGTTTCACCTTTTTGCACCACGGACATGTAGATAAGGCATAGACTTTAACCATTTCTTGGCCTCCTTTAAATGAGATTATTCCATCAGGTTATTGATCATGAAGATATAATTCGACGATAGTCTTCCAGTTCCTTTCGCAAATAAGCTTCCTTTGGGGCAAAAATCACCTACAGCATGCCTTTTTTCAGCAAAAACAAGGCCCCTAAAGCGGAGACAAAAATAGAAATCACGATCACGGCAAAAAAACCGTAGGCGGTATTTTGGAAAGGGATGCCCACATTCATGCCGAAGAAGCTTGCCACCATCGTAGGCAAACTGATAATAATCGTAACTGCAGCCAAGAACTTCATCACTATGTTTAGATTGTTGGAAATGATGGAGGCAAAGGCATCCATGGTCCCATTTAAAATATTGGTAAAAATGTGGGCCATGTCAAGGGCCTGCTGATTTTCAATAATGACATCTTCAATCAGGTCCTCGTCTTCACTGAACTTTTCTAAAAAGCTGGTATGCACCAGTTTTTCTGCGGCCACCCGGTTGGAACGCAGAGAAGTCGTAAAATAAACAAGGCTTTTTTGCAGATTGAGCAGACGGATCAATTCTTTGTTTTTTAATGATTTATGAAGTTCCAGCTCGATTTCTTCCGACTTCTTGTTGATTTCACGCAAATATTTCAAGTACAGGGTGGCTGTTTTGTATAAGATCAAAAATAAAAAGCGGGTTTTTTTGTAGGTGGCGCTTCCTTTGTGATTGCCCGTACAAAAATCGTCCAGAACGCTCACCTGGTCCAGGCAAATGGTGACAAAGAAGCCTCCCGTGACGATGATGCCTAAGGGAATGGTATCATAATAGGAGTCATGTTGGATAAACCGGGGTACATCAAAAATGGCCAACATTTGGTCGTCGTCAAATTCTACCCGGGGACGTTCTTCCTCATCTAAGGGATACCGTAAAAAATCATAACTGATCCCTGTTTCCTGTTCCACTTTGTTAATTTCTGCCTCTGTGGGATCAACCAGGTTGATCCAAACCCCCTTTTCAATTTTGTCCCACAAAAGAGTCGTGCCGTCATCTAAAGTTTTCCTAATAATTAACATTTTCCCCTCCAGAAAAGGCAGATAATTCTCCATGCGTATGGATTCCACTCTTATGTTACCTTACCGGATTATCATCTATGCGTAGAATATAGTATAATGTCAGGGGACACACCTCATTCAGGAAGCAAGAAAAGGAAAGTAGTGCAGAATGTCCCCCATCAGCACCACATTCCCACAAAAGGAAGGAAAGATCATGCTTCAACCTGAAACCATTGCTTCTTTTCTGGATGCTTTAGGCTCCTATGCCCTTCCGGTCAGCTTACTCATCAGTATCATCATTGCCGTGCTGGGACTTGTGCCTTCTATTTTTGTCACCGGGGCTAATATCCTGTTATTCGGTCCTCTTTATGGATTTCTCATTTCCTGGCTGGGTGAGATGCTGGGGGCGGTTGTTTCCTTTTATCTTTACAGGACCGGATTCAGAAGACCTTTTACCAACCTGGCGCAAAAACACCCCCTGCTTGGCGGCATTACGGAAAGCACCGGTTGGCAGGCCGGCCTGTTCATATTTCAAGCAAGACTCTTTCCTTTTTTACCTTCCGGCATCGTCACCTTTGCCGGTGCGGTAAGCAAGATCAATCCGGTCCTGTTTTTGTTGGCCACCGCTTTGGGGAAAATCCCTTCCCTCATCCTGGAAGCCCTTGTCAGCTATGATTTCATCAATATGGACCGGAACTGGATCCGGCTGGTGTTTACACTGGTATCCCTGACCGGGCTATACTTGCTCTGGAAGAAAAATAAACGGGCCTCCAAAAAGTGTTCCTAAAATGTTGTGCGGCTTATTTTTCGTGATAAAATTGTCTTAACAACAATAAAAATCGGGTGAAAGAATGATGAAAAGCAAATATTATTACGGCCCCATCCGGTCCAGAAGATTAGGGAGATCCCTGGGAGTTGACGTGATTCCTTTTAAAACCTGCAGCCTGGACTGCATCTATTGTGAATGCGGGCCGACAAACTGTTCTACCTTAGAAAGAAAGGAATACTTCCCCACGGCAGAGATCATCCGCTCTTTAGACAGCTGTCTCAAGAGCAAGCCCGCCTTAGATTTTATTACCTTTGCCGGTTCCGGAGAACCCACTTTGCACAGCGGCTTAGGGAAAATAATCAGCTTTTTGAAAGAAAGCTATCCTCAGTATCAGGTGGCCGTGATCACAAATGCCACCTTACTCCAGGATGATCAAGTGATCCGGGACCTGCAAAAAGCGGATTTAATCATTCCTTCTCTGGACGCCGTTTCCCGGGAAGCATTTGAAAAGATCAACCGGCCCATGACCGGTTTGAGCCCTGAGACCATTATTTCCGGCATCCAAAACCTGAAAGAAAATTTTTCTGGCGACATCTGGCTGGAAATTTTCCTTGTCCCCGGAATCAACGATACGCAGGAAGAACTGGCTTTGTTTAAAGAAGTTTTAGAAAAACTAGGGATTCGCAAAGTCCAGTTAAATACCCTGGACCGGCCGGGAGTTGTGGACTGGATTCAGCCCATCTCAAAAGAAGAAATGGAAAGGATTGCCTCCAGCTTGGGGAATGTGGAAATAGTAAGGAAGCTCTGACAGATTTCCTGCCCACTTTTAACCATTATGTTCTAGTATGTTGATCATGAAAACTACACAAGTTAATGAAAGAAGAAATTAACAGACTGGTTCAAAAATTTTGATGTGGAGGGATTTATTTCATGCATCAACAACAGAATCAACTTCAAGAGGCTCTCAATGCTGCTCAGCAGGCTCAGCAAATACTAAAACAAGCAAATAACAGTCCGGATCCCCAGTTGATTCAAAAAGCCCAGCAGCAGGTCCAGAAAGGACAGCAGGCCCTTCAACAAGCCCAAAGCCAGCCGGGAGCCCAATCAAACGCCCAGTTTCAGCAAATTCAACAGCAATTAAACCAGACCCAGCAAACCATCACCCAAACCCAGCGGGTCCTGAATCCGCAACAATCACAGACCCAAAGGCCGGATGTTCACTAAGAAAACCTTCTTTTTTAAGCGCCGCAGTAATGATTACTGCGGCTTTTTATGGAGTACTCTCCTCCTTGATCCAGGCAGTTTCCAGGAGGCAGACGGTTTGGCCTTGTTCATTTTCAATCTGATGGAGCCCCGTTATTTCTCCCTTTGTGCCATGAATTATTTCCGTGCAGACCCGCACCTTTTCTCCAAACAAAGTGGACCTTTTATAATTGATCCTGATGCGGTGCAAAACACATTTCACAACTGTTTCTATGGGCATGGTTTCCATAGCCCATTCTAAATACTTGACATTGTTGACGTGCCGATTGGTATCGATATCACTGTACCGGACCCCGAATTCCTTTTCCACGTCTACCCGGGAAAGCTCCCTGGGCTTGCTCATCTCCCTTTGCGGCACATCTTCCGCCGCTACCCCATATTTTTCAAACATAAAGAAAGGAATTTTCGCAATCCTGTTTTTTGCCGTGTCTTTTAAAATCCATAAGGAATAGGCCTCTGCCAGACCTGTGCCGTCCGGTCCTTCTACGAAAAATTCCCGGTAGGCATAGAATTTGTCGAAAGCCATAGGCCTGGTGGAAACTTTTATTTCTTCGTCGAATACGGGATACTTTGCGATCCGAATATCCCACTGGATCAAGGGCCAGGCCAAATGATTTTCCGCCAGAAAATCGATGCCCACACCCAGTTCTTCGCTCTGGGCGGTGGCAACATCCTGCAGGTAATTGATCAGCGCTGCCGGCAGGATTCTTTTTTTATAGTCGATTTCATAGTAATGAACACGATAGTGACGTTCCTTTAAAAAACCCATGATTTAACCACCTTATCCTGAAAGTAAAAAAACAAATCCTGGCACCCTTGTTAATTCTGTGCCAGGATTTCATTTCCTTCCCATTCCCGATAAAATACCTTTTTTAGAGCATCAACAATTTACTTTTCTTGATAAAAGCCGATGATCTTCTCCCACACGGTGGGGTCAAAGTACCAGCCTCCGTGTCCGGATTCTGCAAATTCGCAGCGGGCACCCGGAATTTGACCGGCTAGCCTGCGGATTTCCTCCGGCGGGTTGCTGCCGTCGTAAAGCCCCCCATAGACAAGGGTCGGGCATGTGATCCGGGGCAGCCGGTCGAAGGTATCATGTTGCAGCACAGCCTTCATCTGGTTGGCATAACCTTGGGCACGTACCGGATCGGCCTGCATTGCTCGCTTTTTTGCCTGATATTGCTCTTCAAAATGTTTCACCTTTTCCGGATTTGCCGCCGCCCATGCTTCATCCTGCCGGATGTCCGACAGCTTTAATGTTTCAAGGGTAGACATTTGATCCAGTTTATCTATGACGACAGGTGCGGCACTATTCGCTCCACCCGCGTTCGTGACACATAATACCAGCCTCTCTACCGCAGAAGGATATCGAATCGCCAGCTCCTGTGCGATCATCCCCCCCATGGAAGCACCAAATACATGGTAGTGCTCCCAGCCTAAGGCTTTCGCCAGGCCGGCGGCCTCCTCGGCTAAATCGGCAATACGATAGGGTTCGCCGGAACTGCCCGACTCTCCGATGCCACGGGGATCATAGGCGAGTACGGCAAAATGTTTCGGCAGGGGCGAATTGGCGGCTCCCACCGGATTCTTCAGGTCCGCCCCAATCCCGTGAAGGAAAAGCAGCCGGGGCCCTGAACCATAAATCTCATAATTAATCTTGATGCCGTTTACATCTACGAAAGGCATGGTAAATCACTCCTCTTATCAAAATCATAAACACCCGAAATATTTACTCCTTTAAAAATATATTGATCAGGATCCTGGGATCCGGTGACTTGAATCTTTCGCCATGAGCGGCTTTGTTTAAGCCAAGCCCTTTGATCGTGGTCCAGAAAACAACAGCCAAATCCCGCGCATCATAAGCTCTCACAGAACCCTCCTTTTGCCCTTCGATCAGAATCCGTTCCATTACTTCATAAGGGAAATCACTTTGATTCCGAATGATATCTTTCACCTCCTGAGGAACAGCCTCCGATACGGTTGCTTGCAGGATGAGCAAATAATAGTAGGAAGTATTCTCATAGACATCAAACCCTTCCAGTAGTTTCTCAATGGCCAATATGATTTTTTCTCTTGGTGGTAAAGGTAGTTTCTCTAATTCCCTGCAGGCAGTATTCATTTTCTCAAAGGCGGAGCTGATCAGTTCACGAAAAATTTCTTCTTTCGATTGAAAATAATGATATATTAATCCCTGAGAAATGCCGGAAGCTGCGGAAATATCCGTAATTTTCGTGGCGGACAGACCCTTTGCCGCAAAAAGAATCAAAGCATTGGACAATATCTGCTCCCTTCTCTCATCCCGCATCTTTTGATTCAGTTCCCTATTTCTCGCCAAAAACAACATCCTTTCATTGATTGAAATTTCATTCAATGTAATTATTATAACAGATCCTCTGAAATTTACAATAGTCTTCTTTAGTATTTTGTGATACCTGGGCTTATTTATCCCCCCAAACCTCTTTGCTCACTCATGGTGCAACAAGCCGGATTCCCTGATATAGACCATGGGGAGCTGGTTAACCCTTAGCTCCCCACGATCTATATTTCTAATGTGACGTGATATCTCTTTTGCCGAATGCCCACAAGCCAAGTAGCGCAAATGCAGCGGCTGCCAACGACAAACCTATTACCGGCAATGCGGTAATTTGGTTTGTCGGGTAGACATGAGCAAAAGGAGAGAGGGCAAACACCGCGTCTGATACCGCCTGCTGCTCCCAAAAAAACTCGATTAAGATGAATACGCCCAGGATCGCGTAGCTAATCCCGGCCATTGCCCGGGGAACAAGTCCGAACAGAAATGCCGTGATCCCGGCAATTACCCATACCGCGGGAATTTTTACCGCTGTTTCGCCAAAGAGGCGGGCGAATTCTCCTGAATCTCCCGCAGCTAATGCCGCGCCAATCCCTACCGCTAATCCCATGAGGATGATCATGGCCGCTACCCCGGCAAAGGACAGGAGCAGGTGGCTCCGGATGAATCTGAATCTGGAAACCGGTAAGGCCAGCATGATCTCGGCACGCAGGGCTGCTTCCTCTGAGCGCAAACGCTGAATGACCAGAATAGGGTATATGCTCAGTATCATGCAAATAACATAGATCATCAGCGACATAAAGGCCCGATCGGCACCTCCGAGCCGCTCTACAAACTCCGCAAAGCCCGGAGCAGTAGAAGTGATGTCGGCCAGGATGGGGGAGACGCTCCCTAAGGCAAAACCAATGATGCAGAAGAAACTGCTCCAGGAAATAAATAAACCTTTTTGAAGGCGCCAGGAGAGGGCAAGGGGTGTTTTAAATCCTGGTCTTGCCGTTGTTCGTCCCGTCCGCTCGGGAATAAAACCTGCCCCCACATCCCGCAGCGATGATAACTGAAATGAAATCAAAACAAGCAAGGCAATGAGGATGGCGGCAACAGGCAAAACCATAAAACGTTCTCCGGCAAAGGAACGGATTAGCTGGGGCCATTCCAGCGGCGAGAGGTACATGAGCCCGCCCATGCTGCCCTTCATGTTCCATCCCACGTGAAATACCATCAGAAGTGCCAGCAAAGCGACGGATAAATTCGTCACGGAACGGGCACCTGTAAAAATTTGTGCGAAAACTCCGGCTCCGGCAGCGAAAAAGAAACCGCAAGAGCCTATTGCTAAAGCATGGGCCAGAGAGCCCGTGAAACCTAAGCCCACCGATCGCATGCCCAAGAGAATGAACGCAGCCATCACCGAATTAATCCCAAAAGCAGTGACGAGGGCAGCCGTGAGCGGGGCATGCCTTCCTACACAAACTGAGCCAAGCAGTTCCCGCCTGCCATCCTCCTCTTCACGGCGCGTGTGACGCATCACCATGATAAAGCTAAATATGGCGGCAAGAAGGGAGCACATCACCTTTGTGCGCCATGCGGTATACCCGGCAACACTGATATTGAGCACTTTTCCATGCATGGCGACAACGATGGGGTCATTCAAAGTGGCTCCGATCTCCCTAAGTGACTGCTCCGTAGGAAACATGGCAATGGTTGTCAAAGCTGTAGCCAGTACCATCAGCGGGGGAAAAAGAAGCCAGACCGCCAAGAACACTCGATTTTGCCGTAGATGAAGTTTAATCAGCCTTCCTGTTGCATAAAAATCATGGATCATCATGGGTGTCCCTCCTTACTTGTTGGCATAGTAACGCATGAAGAGTTCTTCAAGGGTAGGAGGCGCGCTGTGCAGTGCTGTGACCCCATATTGGGCCAGATGTGCCATCACTGTACTTAACTGGGCATTGTCCACGCTCAAGCGGACACGTTTTCCCTCGGCCTCCAGGCTATGAACCCCTGGAAGCGCTGCCAAACCTTCGGCAGGAACAGCCGTTTCAGCGGCTATCGTCGTACTGGCGATATGCCGAAGCTCAGATAGTGTGCCCTGCTCCACAATCTTGCCTTCTTTGATGATGCTGATGCGGTCGCACAGTTTTTCTACCTCGGCCAATATATGGCTGGACAGAAAGACCGTCTTGCCCATTCTTTTGGCTTCACGGATACACTCCTGGAAGACCCCTTCCATGAGGGGATCAAGTCCGGATGTGGGTTCGTCAAGGATAAGCAGTTCCACATCTGAGACAAAAGCGGAAATAAGCATCACCTTTTGGCGGTTTCCCTTAGAATACGTCCGGCATTTCTTGGCCGGGTCCAGGTTAAACAGCTCCAGCAGTTCTCTGCGCCGTTTCATGCTAAAGCTGCCCCGCAAGCGGCCGAGTAGGTCGATCACTTCACCCCCGGTTAGATTCGGCCATAAGTTTACATCGCTGGGCACGTAAGCCAGTCGTTTGTGCAGCGCCACTGCATCCTGCCAGGGATCTCCCCCCAGCAGTGTTACATCGCCGCTGTTTTTGCGCAGGAGCCCGAGAAGGATCCGGATCGTGGTGGATTTGCCCGCACCGTTGGGCCCGATAAAACCAAACACTTCGCCCGGAGGTACTTCTAAATCAATACCGTCCAGAGCACGAAACTTGCCGTAATATTTTACAAGTTTACTGATCTTGATCACAGACATAATCATACCCCCTATTTGTATAAACATTTACGCAGCAAAGTGATATATGCATCGACCTCTTTAAGAAAACGCTCATATTCAGGCTCATAGTCGTCCAGTGTCTTTTCAGGGCTAACCTCCCTGTTAGCATATCCTTCCATGGTAAAGACTATGACGTCGATCGCCTTTTGGGGATCAATATCATCTCTCAAGAGAGAGATGTCTACATCGGAAAAAAGTTTTGGGTAAACAGCCTCCGAGAAGGCTGCCTTTCTCTTGTCAATGTCCCCGGCAACATCGCCGTTCTCGCCCAGATACACCGCAGTGATAAAGGCAAAAATTGCCGGGTACTTATGGACAAGATCGATTTTCAGCAGGATCACCTGGCGCCAACGCTCCAAAATATCCCGCTGTTCCAGGTTAATCAGGTTAAAAAACTCCCCTAAGATCATTTTTAAGGCATATTCATGCAAAAACAGGAAAAGATCTTTTTTGGTGCCGAAATAATGAAACAGCAATCCCTTTGATATGCCTGCCTCCCGGACGATGGCATCCGTTGAGGAATTTTTGTATCCCTTCGTGAACTCTTTCATGGCTGCATTTAGGATGCGATCACGTTTGTCCGCATCCACCGCCATGATTTTGTGCTCTTCTATCGCATTATCTTTTGTGTTCAATGAGAAATCACCCCGCTTAAATATATTGACCAGTATAGTCAATCATATTATACGTCAATTGACTCAACGAGTCAATAAATAGATGTAATTAAGATGTACGCCCATCCGGTGTACATCCTGGAATATTTTCTATGCCGTTATCCATAAACTTTCGCCTAATCACGACTAAATTTCTTTTTGCCTGGCTAAATAGCGTATCGTTTACTTAACGAGCCAGGATAAATATCCGTAGCCTTCCCGCGCCATATCTTCCTTGGGCACAAACCGCAAAGAGGCACTGTTGATGCAGTAGCGCAGCCCGCCGGACTCCTCCGGGCCGTCGGTAAACACATGCCCCAAATGGGCGTCTCCCACCCGGCTTCGGATCTCGGTTCGCCGCATGCCGTGGGAAGTATCGTTTTTTTCCCGTACCACATTGGGGGCGATCGGCTTGGAAAAGCTGGGCCAACCGCAGCCCGAGGCGAATTTATCCGTGGAGACAAACAGCGGCTCCCCTGTGGTAATATCCACATAAATACCCGGCCGGAAAGTATCCCAAAACTCATTGCGAAACGGCGGCTCGGTCCCGTTATGCTGTGTCACTTCATACTGGGTTGGGTTCAGGGTTTGACGCAGCTTTTCAGCGTCCGGCACGTGATAATCAACCGGGTTGATCACAGCTCCCGCCGCCTTCTCAAATTTGTCCTTGCCGATATGGCAATAGCCTCCCGGATTTTTATCCAGATAGTTTTGATGATATTCTTCCGCCGCCCAGAAATTCTCCAGAGCTTTTACCTCGATGACCACCGGCTTGGCAAAACGTTTCTGCACTTGGGCCAGGGAACGCTGAATCACGGGCAGGTCATTTTCATCCACATAATAGATCCCGGTGCGGTACTGCACACCCCTGTCTCCGCCCTGCCGGTTGAGGGAAAGCGGATCCACCGCTTCATAATACAATTCTAACAGAAATTCCAACGGCACAATTTGGGGATCATAGTCTACACGTACCGTTTCCGCATGTCCGGTATGCCGATAGCAGACATCTTCATAGCTAGGATGCTCAGTCTTGCCATTTGCATAGCCCACTTGCGTAGAGCGGACACCAGAAATGGAGGCCAAATACTTTTCCATCCCCCAAAAACAACCGCCGGCCAGATATATTTCCGCCATTGGGGCATTCCCCTTTATTCCTTTATTTCCCCAGCTTTACGCTAGGAGGATTATCCATCATTATCTCCCGATTTATCGGCTTTATCCCTGTTTCCTCCTAATGTTCCTTGCTCACAAAACTTGTCGTCATCCTGATTACAGGCAGAACATTTTCATCTTCATGTTCCACTCTGTCCATAATATCCAGTTTCAGATTCAGTCTTTGGTCTTCATCATAACCATGGGGCACCGCCAGATCGAAAACATAGTATATGCGGTATTTACCTGCCACAATGCGAAAATCGGCCAGTGAGACACAGGGCTCCAGAGACAGGACGATCCGCTCAATCATATCACGCTTTTCACGTACCGCTTCATCATTTACGAATAAAGGATCCATGTGGGTGACCAGATGGAGGTTGAATCTCTTTAAGGCTTCCTGTTCAATCTTGTCCGCAACTTCGTGGGCAGATTCAAAGCTCATCTCGCTGGGTATCTCCAGGTGAATTGTCCCCATATGATAGAGGGAGCCGTAATTATGCAGAACAAAATCATGGGTGCCCAGGACAGGTTCGAAAGATGTGGCAAGTCCATTGACCTTTTCATAGATTTCATTCTCCGCCGCCTCTCCGATCACCGGAGCAACGGTTTCTTTCAGTAAAAGCACTGCCGAATAAACAACGTAGCATGCGACTGCCACACCGACATAGCCGTCAATCTGGAATCCCGTAAATCTCTCAACAAGTACCGACATCAGAGCTGTGGCAGTGACAACGGCATCCCCCCGGGCATCCTGAGCACTTGCTTTAAGGATGGAGGAATTGATCAGTTTTGCCAAGCTTCTGTTGAATACAAACAGCCAGAGTTTCACCCCAAGGCACAGGAGGAGCAGGACAGCGGCCCACCAATAAAATTGCAGTTCTTCCGGGGCAAAAATTTTTTTCACGGAAGAGTAGCCCAGGCTGCACCCGATGGTAAATATCACAAGGGCAATGACCATTGAGGTAAGATATTCCACACGGCCATATCCGAAGGGACGATTTTCATCTGCCGGTTTGCTCGATATCTTCGTCCCGAAAAAACCGATAATCGAGGAAGCGGAGTCGGACAAGCTGTTAAAGGCATCGCTTAGAACGGAAATACTGCCTGTGACCAGGCCGGCGGTAATTTTTACGCCGAAAAGCAAAAGATTTAAGATGATGCCCACAACACTGGCCATCAAACTACAGTCAGTACGTACTTTTTTGTCCTCCATATTGTTCATGTTTTTGATAAAAATTTTTAGTAAAAGCTGGGTCATAACGGTGTCCACTCCTTAAGCAACATAGGTATTATTCTAAATCTAAATTCGTCGAGTGCGGCCAAATTCCTTTTCATGATTTTGACAATCCTGAGTATAATAAAAAGCTTTGTGGGCACGGGGATGGATGTTCTATCTTATTTGTTAATCTCTGGTATATATAATAAAATAAGCCTGTCCTTTTGCCCTGCCGATAAAGATTACAAACAAAATGAAAATTGGAAACAAATGGACATGATTGGGCAATAAGTCTGTAACGAAACTAAATTATATTATTAATAACTCAACTTTCCCACCGTCAATTTAGATTGATCTTTGAAAAATTCATATAGTAAACGCACATTAAAATAACAGAAAACCCCCTCGGAATGGTATAATTGAAGTCGACCAAAACCCAATAATACCAGCCGCTAGGAGGTTTCCCATGACCAGTATTATATCAGAAAAAACAAGTAGCGACCAGATGCTTAAGTCTCGTATTGATTGCTTTTTCACCCAGTTAAACCTTTCAAAAATGCTGCTTAAATGCAATTTCTACAAAGAGTCGGGTATCCACTGTACTACAATGCTGAAAGAATTATTTTCGCTGGTCTTTTACGGTAAAAATCTCTATCGAACCTTATCCCTACAAAGCGAAAATATATCTTTTAAGAAAAATACTGCTTATCGATTCCTTAACAACAGCCGTTTCAACTGGGAAAAGCTACTTCAACTGATAATGACACACCTAATATTGCTCATTGATCGGCTAACCGAACAGAATCGTCAATCCGTACTTATTTTTGATGACTCACTTTTTAGCCGTAATCGTAGTAAAAAGGTTGAGTTGCTGGCAAAAGTGTTTGACCACACCAGCCATAAATTCTGTAAAGGGTTCAGAATGTTAACTTTGGGCTGGTCCGACGGGAACACCTTTCTTCCTATTTCCTTCAAATTGTTAAGTTCAACTAAGGACGAAAATGTGCTTTGTGAGGCCAAGTCCATGGACAAACGGACTCTTGCTTACAAACGTCGGGATCAAGCTAGGCAGTCAACTCTTGATGTCATGCTTACCCTTCTTCGTGACGCTAAGGACATACCAGCAAAATTTGTGCTGTTTGATAGCTGGTTCACCATGCCCAAGACCGTGATCCGCGTAAAAAAAGAGCATCGTGATGTCATAGGCATGATCCGTATTACAGAAAAAGTCCATTATCAATACCAAGGTCAGTGGCAGAATGTCAAAGATATATACCAGAGGATTAAACTATCTGATTCTAAAAATATCATCGGTTCGGCTTGCATCAAACTTAGAGAAGATAAATCAGCACCTTCTGACGAATTTATTGATGCTAGAATTGTCTTTATAAAAGACCGCCGATCTGATAATTGGCTTGCCCTTCTTTGTACCGATCTTTCCGTTAGTGAGGAAGAAATCGTTCGAATCTATGGAAAGCGTTGGGATATAGAAGTTTTCTTCAAGGTTTGCAAGTCATATCTTTCCTTGGCTAAAGAGTACCAAGGCCGCAGTTACGACATGCAAGTGGCTACAACATCCATCGTATTCCTTAGATATGCCATGTTATCACAGGAAGCTAGAAACGCCACTGATGATAGAACGTTAGGTGATTTATTTTACTACCTTAGAGAAGAACTGGCAGACATAAAACTCTCGCAATCTCTAATGTTGCTGGTTAATACCCTTCGTCAAGTTCTAACTCAGTTACCTTTGCTCAGTCAGGAAATGGCTGACGAGATTATGAATACATTTTTGAATGCGATACCACATCCTTTAAAACAAAAATTATTGTTGTGTGCGTAACTATATAGATTTTTCAAAGATCAATCAGATATTAACAGCTGGGAAAGTTGTGTTAATAAAACTTATTTTTCAAAGGAGGATATTTTATGAAAAGGCAAATCGGAAATAGTTTGTGGAGTTTGTTGATAGTATTTGTTTTGATGGCAGTCATGTGTTTGGGTGTTCCGACAGTTTTTGCTGATGGGGGGGAAAACATTGCAGAAGATCAAATTGTCAATGACCAAGAAGAAAATGCAGACATAGATGCAATTGACGATGAAAATGAAGATGTTGATGCTGATGAGGATGCTGATGTTAATGAAGATGTTGATGAAGATGAAAGTGTTAATGAAGATGTTTATGAAGATGAAAATGAAGATGTTGATATAGACGAAATTGATATATATGCAGAAGCAAGTGGGTGGGCTGTGGAAGAAATAAAAAAGGCAGCAGAATATAATCTACTTAGTGAAAAAGTCATCGGAAATTATACCAATTATATTACCAAAGAAGAGTTTTCTGAATTAGCAGTAAGGCTGTATGAAGAGTTATCCGGTAAAACAGCTGAACTTCCGGAAGTCAATCCCTTTGTTGATACTGAAAATCCGGAGATATTAAAAGCCAATCTTTTAGGAATTGTTACAGGTGTAACTGAGACTGAATTTGCTCCCAATAATTTAGTTACGAGAGAGCAAATTGCAACAATGTTTTATAGGACAATACAACTTGCTGATCCTGATTTAATTGATGGACAATACGAAGTTACATTTGAAGATAAGGAAGAGCTTTCCGTATCTTCGCTGGAAGCAGTGGGTTTCATGAATAATAAAGGCATATTGACTGGTGTAGGAAATAATGAAGTAGATCCAAAAGGAAACGCTACAAGAGAACAAGGGATTGTTTTGGTCAAGCGAGCATTTGAAACATTTAAACAACAATAATATTTTTTGAGTATCTCCATACTTGTTTGAAAAAAGGCCCAACATGGATCTTAGTGATAAGGCCGACATAAATACTTTGCTCCCGTGGCCGGACTCCATTCCCGGCCACTGCCGGATGCGTAAATAATTGGCTACTAAAGAACCCACCTTATTTCAAGGTGGGTTCTGTTGGTAATTATGCCTGCGGAATAGTTCGGCTCAATAGATTTCAAATTAATCGGAAACCCTGCGTGCAATAGTTGCTGCAGGGTTTCCGGTTTTATGCTAAAGTTATACATGAATTATGAGTAAATATGAGGAGAATATTTATGGAAAAAATAAATTTGGCGTCAGAAAGACTTCCTATCCTTGCTTATCTGACAGTCTGCGTTATCTGGGGATCAACATACCTTGCCATCCGCATTGCCGTTTTTGATTTGCCCCCTTTCCTATCTGCCGGGGTCCGTTTTGTGATCGCGGGATTGATTATGTTGGCCTATGCCCGGCTCAAAGGGCTGCCTTTCACCAACCGGGTCCAAATCGGCCGGCAATCAGTGGTTGGTCTCTTCCTGCTCTTGGGCGGTAATGGATTGGTGATGCTGGGCTCCCAATGGATCAGTTCCAGCGTGGCCGCCTTGCTCTTTGCCACGGTTCCTTTATTTATGGCTGCTTTCGGACTAATTCTCCCGGGGGGAGAAAAGCTGAACTGGTCCGGATGGCTAGGGTTGTGCATCGGATTTGTCGGAGTGGCTTTATTGGTGTTTACGAGTCTGGAAAACCTGAAATTGCCCTTAAAAGGTTTAATCATTATCCTTGCCGGAGCCTTCTTCTGGGCTTCCGGTTCGGTCTACTCCAACAGAATCGGCAGCACCGGATCCGTTGAAATCAATCTCAGTATACAAATGCTGGCTGGCGGTGCAGGCTTGCTGCTGACCGGATTTTTGTTCGGTGAAGCCGGACACCTTTCCCTTACGTCGCAAGGTGTTCTGGCCATACTTTACCTGATATTTTTCGGCTCTCTTCTGGGGTACAGTGCTTATATTTACCTCCTTAATGTCTGGCCGGCAGCACGGGTAGGCACCTATGCATACATAAACCCGGCGGTGGCCATGTTTTTAGGCAGCCTGATCCTCCACGAGCCGATTACAGCCTTTGTTGTCCTCGGCACCTTCGTCATTTTGGCAGGTGTTTTTCTCGTGCAGTATTCCGCTAGAAAGAGAAATACGGCTCCGGTTTCACAAATTCCCTCTCAAACCTCCCATTAGTAAAGAAAATTTTGTTCAAAATTAATTTATTTCAAGAAGGAATTTGAGCCTGTTCCGCGAATTTCTTATTAGTAATAATTACTATTATTATAAAGGAGCGATGTACGATGCTAAATTGTGCCAAGTGCGGTCAAGAAATTGAAGATCATGAAAGTTATGCGGTAAACGGAGAAAAATTATGTGAAGAATGCGCCATCGCCAAAGAAAGCCGGCAGAACCCCTCCAAACCTTGCGGGAACGGGTCCGGCCAATAGTTGGCCTGCCCTCTGATCATGGAAGGGATTGCCCCGGTGCTCATCTTTTCTGATCGACGGTCTGTTCAATCCCATACCCCTCTTTCTGTGCCCTGCCGATCCCCTCGGCAGGGCATTTTTGCTGCTCAGGCTGCACCCGGCACACTATTTTGATTGTTAATATGGGGTTATTTTTGAGTTAAATTATGCTGCGGCTTATTGTTTCCAAACAATTTACCATGCTACAATGATCCCGTGAAAAATTTACGTAATGGAGTTGTGAAAAAATGAAGACAAACACAAATGTGCTGAAAGAAAAAGTCAGCGCAGACCTGAACATGAGAAAAATCCTTTTTGAGACCTGCCTGACCAAAAAAGAGGCCTGGAATTCAAAAATCCAGGTAGAAATCGCCCTGGATAAGTCCGGCTCTATGCCCTCCCTGTATAAAAACGGCACGATGCAAACCATCGTGGAAATGCTGCTGCCCTTTGCCCTGATCTTTAACGAAAACAAGACCTTGCCTGTAAGTACATTTTCCGACGGCATCCAAAGCCAAGCCCCGGTTTCGGAAAGCAATTTATACAATTACATCATTGACGAAATCATCACGAAACACCCCTTCCCTTTATGCGGCGGTCGGAATTTCTTCCCCGTGATGAATCGCATTCTTGCCAACCACCTGGAAGAAAACAAG
This sequence comes from Candidatus Formimonas warabiya, assembly GCF_002777255.1. GTDB lineage: Bacteria > Bacillota > Dehalobacteriia > Dehalobacteriales > Dehalobacteriaceae > Formimonas > Formimonas warabiya. Next base: position 2,345,482 of record NZ_CP017634.1, read on the forward strand.
GCCAATGGTTCCCGGTTGGTCTTTCTTATCACCAACGGCGATGGCTATGACCCGGAAAAATACCGCCCGTTACTTCAAGAAAGCGCCAAGTTCAATCTATATTGGCAGTTTATTGCTTTAGAATGCAGCCTGCAGCGGGATTTTCTCCCTCAAAACCCCTTTTCCCAGCAGTGCGCCGACAATACCGGTTTCTTAGGCATTTCTCTCAATAGTTCTCTTTTTCATGAAAGATTGTACGATCTTTTGCTGAATAAATACCTGCTCTGGGAAAAAGAAGCAAAAATAAAAGGGATTATTCCCCGGACCTCCTGTGTCGCATAATAAGAAAGTCAAATCAGGCGGTAATTTTCCCATGCTTGCCAAGGAGCTACACCTTTTTCACAATGGCGATGATACAGGAAAGCACAATCAGCCCGCCCCCGATCAACCCGGAAAAAAGGATTGTCTCGTGCAGAAAAACAGCTGCCAAAACCAAGGTGCAAATGGGATCTGCCAGAAGAATGATGCCCACACTCTCCGGGCTGGCGGTTTTCTGGGCTTTTGTCTGAAACAAGGTTGCTGCCCCGGTCCCAAATACACCCATGACCAGCAGGGGCAGTAAATTGGCCTGAACAGCGCCCAGATGGAAACCCTCCAGGAAAAAAGCCCCGCAAAACGCGGCAACCGCGAGTACGGCAACCTGAATAAACGAAAGAACATAATCATCTTTATCCCGGCCAAACCGATCCAGACAAATGGTATAGACGCTGTAAGCCACGGCACAGAAAAAAGCAAGCAAATCACCGAAATTAAAGCTTCCCCCGTTGATTCCGGAAATAAATTTCAAACCCACCAGGGAAATAAGCACGCTGGTCACCACCCACTTGGACGGCAGCCTCTTTTTCAGTACCGCTTCGGCGGCAGGAACGAATAACACATTCAGTGCCATGAGAAATCCTGCTTTGGACGCACTGGTATATTTCAAAGAAGCAATCCCCAGATAATAAGCGAAAAAAACAATCAGCCCCAGTAATAGACCTGTCTTTAAATCTTCCCGTCCCATTTTTAAAATTTTGCGCGGGGAAGCCAGAAACAAAATCAACGTAGCGATGGCCGCCCGCACCATTAAAATATGGCCCGGAGGCAGGGCGCTGATACATACTTTGCTCAAAACCGTACTAAGCCCCCAGCTAAAAGCGGTCAGAAAAAGGAGCGTATAGGCCAGGGCCTGGCCGCTGTCCACCTTATTTGGTTGTTGCAGTACTGTCAATTCTTCGTTCATATTTCACCCCAAAAAAGACTTCCCCTTCAGTATATTCCTTTTCCTTCCTCTGAATCAAGGCTTAATTCCCGGCATAGTTCTCTCCCGGTTTTTATGATATAATAAAAGGGTATAAGAAAAAATAACCGGGAATAATCCCGGTTATAAAATTGTAAGGAGTTACCTGTGAATCGATACGCTGCCGTTAAACACTATCTTTTTGCTTTTATGCTGATTATGGCTGCCGTTTACGAAGCAGGGGGAATTATTGACCCTGTTGAGCGCCTGGCATTGTTGAAAAATCCCGGTTTGCTTTCCCAGCACCCAGGGATTCAGCTCATGAATATCTTTTACCTGATTGGCTTGTTCTTCATGTTATTCAGGCATCGGCCCATTGCTTTCGCCCTTTTTTTCCTCAGTCTGGTACAGGGTCTGGGACCTCAGACATCCCAGCGCATATTTATTGATGCCGCCCTTTGTTTTCTCCTCTTAATTACCGTTCTCTCCCATGAAGTAATCGGGTACCAAAAGAATATCAGGCATGCCTCGTCGGAATCAGAAGACTGAATATGAAAAAGGAATTATCGATGGAGATAATTCCTAAATTTTTTTATTGCCTGTACTGGGGTTCCTGTTGCTCGATATATTTCTGACGTTGCTGCAAGGTGCCTACGGCAGTATCCAGGGTTTTTGCCAATTGCTCAAAAGTTTGTTTGGCCTGAACATCCTGAGTTTCCAAGGCAAAGGTCTTCATACTGGCGGCTGCGCTCTGGACACTGGCGATGGCCTGCTGCATTTGGGTTCCTACGGTCATGAACCTCACCCCCTTTCCTAAAAATAAGAATTAGCCTTTAGGGCGGAAAATTAAGGCCCCCATAAAACCGAAAATGATCGCCGCAGAAATTCCCGCGCTGGTTACTTCGAAGATTCCGGTAAGCACCCCGATAATCCCCGTGTTTTGAGCTTCCAAGAGAGCCCCTTTGACCAGAGAATTGCCAAAGCTGACAATGGGTACGGAGGCGCCCGCCCCGGCGAACTTTACCAGGGGATCGTAGAGGCCTAACCCGCCCAAAATACTGCCGATCACGACCAAAGTGCTCATGGTATGGGCGGGGGTAAGCCGGAAAACATCCATCATAATTTGTCCTACGACACAAATACCTCCGCCGATGATAAAAGCCCAAATAAATTTCTCCATCAAGAGGCCTTCCTCCTACTCACTTTCTATGGATACCGCATGGGCAATACAGGGAATGCTTTCCTTCTGCTGGTAAGACAGGGGAGAGAGCAGCGCCCCGGTGGCAATGACTAAAATTCTTTTTAATTCTCCCCGGCCCATCCGTTTCAAAAAGTGCCCGTAGGTCACGGTGGCGGAACAGGCGCAACCGCTGCCTCCGGCCATGACCGGTTGATCGTTTTTATAAATCAGAATCCCGCAATCCGTAAATATCTCCGGGGGAATGTCAAGGCCGTGTTTGCTTAACAAATCTCCCGCGATGCGATGGCCAACTCTACCCAAGTCACCGGTGGCAATCAGGTCATAATAGTCAGGGGAAAGATGCCGGTCCCGGAAATGGGCTTCTATGGTGTCAACTGCTGCCGGCGCCATGGCGACGCCCATATTAAAGGGGTCGGAAATTCCCATATCCACCACCCGGCCAATGGTGGCCGAGGTGACCCTGGGACCGATACCCTTTTGGCCCAGTAGCGCTGCTCCCGCCCCGGTAACCGTCCACTGTGCGGTAGGCGGCTTTTGAGCCCCATATTCTGTGGGGTAGCGGTACTGCTTCTCTGCCGCTGCATTATGGCTGGAAGTCCCCACGAGCACATGATCGCCGCACCGGCTGTCCACAATCAAAGAGGCCAGGGACAATCCTTCCATGGCGCTGGAACAGGCTCCGTAGACACCTAAAAAAGGGACGGCCAGGGTCCGGGCCACAAAACTGCTGGAAATGATTTGATTCATCAAATCGCCGGCCAGAAAAAACTGGATATCCTCTTTTTTTAATGCCGCTTTATGGATGGTCTGTTCGCAGGCTTGCTCCAAGAGGGTTTTCTCCGCTTTTTCGAAACTGGTCTGACCTAACCAAATATCATCATGGAGGATATCAAAATCGTCGGCCAGACTTCCTTGGGCTTCAAAGGGTCCGCCCACCGCCGCTGAGGCGAGAATCACCGGTCTGGATTTAAATACCCACGTACAATGTCCCTGAATCATGTCACATGCCACCTAGCGCTTGAATTGTTAGTTTGATGATGGCCACCACGAAGGCGGAAAAAACACCATAGGCAATAACCGGCCCGGCAATTTTAAACATATTTCCTCCTACCCCCAGGACATATCCTTCGCTCCGGTGCTCGATGGCCGCGGAGGCGATGGTATTGGCAAATCCGGTCACAGGTACCGCGCTTCCGGCCCCGCCCCATTGGGCGATATGATCAAAAACGCCTAGTCCGGTCAATAAAACAGACAGCATGATGATTCCGGCCGTAGCAGGATTCCCTGCCGTTTCCCCGGTAAAATCAAAATAAGTAATAAAAAACCATTGTAAACCTTGACCGATGGTACAGATCAAGCCGCCGAGCAAAAAGGCCTTTACGCAGTTTACCAGGACAGGCCGCTTCGGCTCCCGGGCTTTGGCAAAAGCCTGGTATTCCTGCTGGGTGGGCGCTAACCTTTTCTTTTTTTTGTTGGACAAGACATCACCTTCTAGCGAAGCAGATAGGGTTCCAGCTTATCTTTAATTTCTTTTACCTTCCGGCTGTTCTTTAAGTACATTTCTTTGGCCGTGCTATTTTCTGTTTCCAAAGCAAAAGACATCAGATCCGACTGGCATTTTTCCAGGTTGGCATAGAGCAAATCCCGCACCTTGGGCTGGGCAAGCTGAATGGTATCATCAAACAGGTCCAGGTATAATTCCCCGAAGGTGTCTACCTGTCCGATAAATACGTTTTCCAAGGAGACTCCAACTTTTTTTAATTCTGTTTTCAGCCATTCCTGGTTTAAGCCGATCCGGGTTAAAGGTTCATGGAGCATGTTGCCGTCAAGGATTACGGTTTGAGGTGCTGTCCCCGGGGGAATTTTTCTGCCAAAATCTTTGGGAACAAGAGGCCTCTGATCAGATTTCAGTAAAACATTGATTTCACCTGTGTTTTCCATGAGGGCAAATTCCACATCACTGAGGCTAAACACATTTTTTGTGCGCAGAGACCTTAACAGTTCTTCTCCCGTAATACGCACTTTGGTTAAGTTTTCCTCCAAAACTTTTCCATGGCTGATTAATACCGTTTCCCTTCCATAAACCCAGTCGTGTACCCACTTACTTTTCATCGCGGCATAATCCATGAGAATGAAGAGGGACACCCAGATCCCCAGCGTAATCAGACCTAAAAACAGGTTGGGGATGATCCCCGAAGCGATGAGAGCCGTAGTGACTCCAATCACCAAAAAGCTGATAAATTGAAAAGGAGGAATTTCTACCATATTCCTCTTTCCCTTTAATCTGACCAAGAGCCAAACAATAAAAAACAGCAAACCAGTGCGCAATGCTGTCTCTATCCAATCTGCCATAAGCATCACCCAAAAAGTTATTGCCCCTTGTATTGGGGTTCTTCAAATTCCAGAATTCTTTTTCTTCCTTCCAGGTCCTCCACCACTTCATGCAGAGATCTTGCCGCATCGGCAAACACGTCTTTTATTTCTTGCCGGCTTGTTTGCACGGCATATATTTTCAAGGTGTTGGCAACTCCCTGGAGGGTATATAAGGTATCGTTTAATTTGGCATATGTCGTCATGCTTTGACCTCCCGGATGTTAATTTACACGAATTCTGAGATAATATACTTCCCAATTATTTCCCACAGAAAAGGTCAAAAGACTTTTGGGGATCCGGACAGACAGCATCCTGACCGCACCGGGTTGAAAGGACAAAAAATCCTCCCCGCAGGGAGGATCTGGAAAAAAATATACGCTTTTAATCATATCCAATCAGATAGGAATCCAGTTTGCGGAGCATCTCTTCCAGGCAACTGTTTACGATCTCATGAACCTTTTCTAGGGGAATCTCCACCAAAACGACATTTAGATAGAGACGGGGGTGAAAGAACAAAAAATCATGCCACCCCGGTGAGACCCTGTCTGTTATTTTACCCGGCATGGTACAACTGTACGCGGCAAAAACATCATTCTCTACAACCAAAACTTTCAGATGGCCGGGAATAATCCCCCGGATATTTAATCTCTGCCCTAATTCTTGCAATAAACCGGCAATGATCTGATAAAAGTCTTGTGCCGCTAAGGGTTGGTTCAGGTTAAGGGTCAGTTCTTTTGCCACAGCCTGATGAGGCACGATTAAACACCTCCCTGAGAAGAGGCTCTTCAATTTTTTTCAAGGCACACATCTTTAGAACCAGTGCTTTCCCGTTTATTTGTTTCACCCCTGTTAGAACCAGGCCTGCCTCCCTTTGATCAACCTCGTCAATTTTGTTGATCACCACCATGTCTGCTGCTCCAATCTGAGCAGCAATCAGTTCCGGGGTAATTTCACTAAGTTCCTGCCAGCGGGAAGCGTCCGCCAGAATGATGGTATAAGTGTGTTCAATTCCTTTCCCGTACTTGTTTAAGGTATCCAGAATGGCCCCCGGTTTGGCAATTCCTGTGGTTTCTATGATAATCCAGGCGGGATGAAACTCTTCTTCTATCCGGTTCACCGCTAAGGTCAATTCTCCTGTAAGCTGGCAGCAAATACACCCTCCAAACAATTCCCGTACCAAAAAACCTTCCAGGGAAAGGAATTTATCATCGATGCCCACCTCTCCCACTTCATTTTCAATTATGACCACCTGCTGCTGATCATGTTCCACCAGGTATTTGGCAAACTGCCTGATCAAAGAAGTCTTACCCGCGCCGAGAAATCCTCCTATGAGTAGAATCTTCATTCTTTTCACCTGCCAAATCCAAACATGGTCTGATTAAAGCCCGGTTTACTCATGTCTCTTCGAAAATACTCCATGGATAATACCTCTCCCGGTTTTAGAACCAAGAACTCCTCATCCCAGGGGCCGGTAAAGAGTTTCTTCAACAAGCGCAGGGAACCGGTTACCACCTGGTGCTGTAAGCCCATGCGCTGGGAAAAATCACAGGATTTTTTCAGGCATCCGTCCACCGCGTAAGCACCCGTGTCGATGAGAACCAGGCGCCGGTAATGTTCCATCATCACCTTCATCACCCGTTCCGCCTGAACCTGGCCATACCGGTCCAAACACCGTTCGTACTCCTTAATAATATTATTTTCATTTTCCAGCCAGCCCCGGGTCAAAAAGTAAGTGCCCATTTCCTGGGAAAGGCGCTCTCTGCTTTGATAGGATCCGAGCAGCAGGGAAATACAGTCATCTACCCGGGGAATGACCAGGGTAGCGTGATCGGAATAGAGGCCCAAAAGGGAATTTCCGCAATAACCATAAGCCAGGATGATTTTTTCTACATGGGAAATGCGATTGATCTGTTCCTGCAGCTTTGTCCGCAAAGTATCGGGAAAATTGTGCAGTCCTGATTCCACCCATAAAACAGGATGGCTCACACCGGTTTCCGCGATGGCTAAGTCTACTTCGTCACAAATGGTTTGACAGGCAACAATTACTATGCTCATCATTCACCTCAATCATCAGCTGCCTGATTTTGACAGGGCTGCTTTCTCATGAAAAATTTTCAGACATAATTCCGTGCCGGCAGAGCAATTCTTGACCCAGTAATGGGCTCCGGTATAACTGCATACCTGCTCATTGACCAGACCCCCGATAATCACTTTGGTCTTAGGGAAGAGAGAGCTTTTCTTCAACAAAAGGACCGTTTTCTTCATGGAATCATAGGCATCGGAAATTAAACCGGACATACAGAGAATGGGCGCCCCGGTTTCCTCCATTTTTTGCACAAACAACCTGGGGGGAATATTGACACCCAGATCCAGTACCCTTAACCCGAAATGCCGCATGGTGGCGATGGCGATGTTTTTGCCGATATCATGGATATCTTTTTCCACCGTGCCAAAAACCACTTGGGGATGGTCGGAAGGGATCCCCCCCTCCCGGTCGCCCAAAACAATTTCCTGAACATGCTTATAGATTTCCGCAGCCATAATTAAATCGGCCAAAAAGTATTTTCCTTGGTTATACATGGTGCCGACAAGTTCCAGACCCGTTCTCACATCCTCCAAAAGAACAAAGGGATCAATTCCTTTGGTAAAACCGTGCTGGACCAGGGAAAGCGTCTTCTCCTCATCAATTCCGGTCACAGCAGAGACAATCATTTTTTGAACCGTCCGCACAAAACCCACCAACTTTCTAAAAAGGATGAGATACTGCCGTCAGCGTAAAACGGTCCCCCCGGCAGATCATTTTTGACCAGCCGATGGGTTGATCGTTGGACGCATATATGATTTGTTCGACGCAGAGGGCGGGTAATCCTACTTTAGCTTCCAGCAGTTCCGCTTCTTCTTTCAACAAAATACTGGCAGAAACCTTAAAATTATTGCGCGCCGAGACCAGGTTTGTGTTTCGGGCGACCAAATCCGGGAAAGCGGCGTATTCCATTTCCCGTTCCAAAAGAGGCACTCCTTTTACATAAGGAAGAAAACGGGAATCAACAGCCACAGGACCTTCGTCGGCAAGCAAAAGACGTTTCATCTTTAAGATCCTGGTTCCCGGGGACACCGCCAATTTTGCGGAGATTTTCCGGTCCGCCGCAATCACGCCCACGTCCAGCAGCTTCACCTGCAAGGTTTTGCTTTCGCCCAAAAGATTGTTTTCTGAGAAGCGCAGCACCAGGGTATCCATGCGCGGGACGGTGACAAAACTGCCTTTGCCCTGAATCGATTCAATAAACCCTTCTTTCGCGAGCAAAGCCACGCCCTGGCGCACCGTCATCCGGCTCACCTGGTACTGCTTGGCAAGCTGGGATTCCGAAGGAATCACATCTCCTGGTTTCAGTTCACCTGATTCAATTTTTTGTTTCAGATCTTCCGCCAGCCGGTAATAGGCCGGAATAAACGAAGAAACGGATTTCATCAATCATAACACTCCTACCATAGAGATTTTTGAGACAGGGGACGGTTCTCTCTGTCGCAAAAGAACCGTACGCCAAGTGACGGAGAATCGTTCCCTGTCACAGTTTCAATCTTTTACCGCATCGATCATCGCTTTGACATTTTCCGGCTTTGCATTGGGAGGAGTATCACAACCTTGGGCCAGAATAAACCCGGTCGGGCCAATTTCCCTGATCAAGCGCCGGCAATAGGCATGGACTTCTTCAGGGGTGCCCAAAGTAAGCATGGAGGCATGAACGTCGCCCATAATACACATGTGATCCCCCAATATTTCCTTGGCTTTAAAAATATCGGTGGTACCGTCCGGTGAAAATACGCATTTGGCCTTAGGGAGCTGGAGCAAGAAGGACAGGTCTCTGGTCCAGTTGGAATCAAAGTGCAGCACCGGGATCACTCCTTCTGCCGCTACCGCTTCCACCAGCTGCTGATAATAAGGGAAGACAAAGCGCTGCCACAACTTGGGAGACAAGAATTCACTGGCTGCCCGCCAGCCGCCTACCCACAGGGCAATCGGTTTCATGGTCCGGCACAGCTGCCGGGCATTTTCCAGGATCCAGGGCATGGAAGCATCCATGGCGGCCTGCACTTTATCAGGAATGCGGAACAAATCTTTCAGAAAAACCACCATGGACCGGGCCCCGCATAGCATTTCATAGGGAATGGTGACAATCACAGGGGAGAAGGGAACAATGCCCAGGTCGGCCGTGGCCTTAAAAGCCCCAGGAAAAGCGGCGTAAAAAGGCTGCAGTCGCTCCCCTAAATTATCCAGCCGATTCAGATAAAAATCATTTAAAAAATAATCAAAGCCCTTATCAATAATCACGTCATAGTCTTCTATTTTCATCAACTCAGCTTCTTCAACCTGCCACAGCTCATCATCCTCCAGCTCTTTGCCGGGAAACTTTACTTTGGACAGCCAAATGGTACTGAGAAGATTAGGGTTAAAAGCAATATGCTGGATGCCGTCTACCTGGCCCAGGCTGGTAAAGGATTTGAGCATTGTTTCGTTGGACAGCTCCGGGTGGGCACAAAATTCAGACAGCTTAATCCCCAGGTGCCGGGCACAAAAGGAATCCCCCAGGGGAACAATGGGAACCCGGTCCGGCTTTTCCAAAGCTACGGCCTTTTTGATCCTGTTCAACCTTTCATTATAGAGCTCCGCAACAGTTGCCATCTTTTATTCCACCCCCAGAACCTGTTTCGCTATTTTAACTCCGCTTGGCGCATCTTTACATAAGGCATCGGCCTTCACATAATCACAGGTCGCTTGTTCTACCGGACCGCCGCCGATCAGTACCTTGACGCTGCTTCTCAGTCCTTCTTCTTCTAAAGCAGCGATTGTTGCTCTCATTTTATCAAAGCAGGTGGTTAAGAGACAAGAAATTCCTACAAAATCCGGCTGATGTGTCCGCACTGCTTCCACAAAGCGGGGAATGGGCACATCCACACCAAGATCAATCACCTGAAACCCATTACTGGCAAAAACCAGTGAGACAATATCTTTGCCGATATCGTGAATATCTCCGGCAACCGTTCCCAGCACAATGGTGCCGATGGTTTCCTTACTGACCGTCTGAAGCTTTTCCTGCAGCAAAGCAGTGGCATTTTTAAAAATATCCGCTGCCATAATCAGCTCTGAAAGATAATAGTCCTGGGACTGGTAGCGTTCTCCCACAATCGTCATTCCGGCTTGTAATTCGTTAAAGATGCTTTCGGGAGAAACACCTTCTTGTAACTGCTGCTTGACTTGTTCAAACACGAGATCTTCTTGCAGATCCCCCATGAAGCTTGCTAAAGAACTACTCATTACGCGTCCCCTCTTTCTTTCTCTCTTTTGTCCCCATCTTTAAAGCCGGTCTTTTTTTCTTTCCTTTCTCTGATCCCACCTTCTTTCATCTTAACTACTTGTCTAGACAACTAGATTTTATAATAAGATGGGCTACCTGTCAATCAATGAAGATTTTCATCACCCGGCAACCCGGTTGGGTACAGGATAAAAGACGAAAAATAAAAATAAGCTCCAGTAAGAAATTACTGAAGCTTTTTCGCAGCAAGTGCTTTAGGGAGTCGTTTTTCTTGTTTTGGTACTTGTGGCTATCTCGTTCAAATCTTTTTGATAATCTTGAACCGGTTTTCCTTTAGCTATGCCGTCAGATATTTTACTCAAGCGCTGAAACAGATCCGGATCTGAGGTTACGTATACCGTGTTGATCAAAGGATCCATCGCGGCCACCTGTGAAAAAACCTTGATTTCAGTTGCTTCCTTTTTTGTCCGGTCTTCTAAATCCACCCCTACGTAAACCGTGTTTCCCGAAACAACTGCTGCACATTTTTTCACTCCGGAAACAGCATCCACTTTTTGGGTGATCTTGTTCGCCCGGGCAACGTCCTTTGATTTTTCTGTGGGGGTCTTTTTCGTTGCAGGCCCCAAAGGAGCTGCAGGGGTAGGAGCAGGTGCCTTCCTAGCCGGAGTAGGCACAAAATAATTGGTTTGGTTGGGGGTAGGTTTTTTGGCCGGAGCACAACCAATAAAAATAGCGGAAACAAGTAAAAAAATCCCTGTCAAGATGCAGATTAGTTTTTTCGCATGCACGCCAATCACTCCTAAAAAAGTTTTTTATTAGTACTATGGAGTGATGCCTGAAAAAATCCTGGTGTTTTATTGGCGCTTTTTACATTGTAACTAATCATTTCCACCTTCTGCCATGACGGAAAAAAGGTCCGGGCAAAAAAACTCCTGCCCGAGAATCAAAGGCAGGAGTTTTTCTATGATCAGGTCGTTAAGCGTCGCCATAATCTATTTCACCAGCAAATTGTTGCGCACCCCGTAATTGTGTTCCAGCATGTAAATATTATATTCAAAGCCTTCTGCCATTTTGTTCACCTCCCTCACTTTTCTTACCAAGGATTTCGAGCAGGTTCCTACTATTTAACCAACAAATTATTGCGCACCCCGTAATTGTGTTGCAACATGTAGATGTCATATGCAAAACCTTCTGCCATTTGTATTCACCCCCCTTAGTCCTTGTGAGAGTTTTCACTTACCTTTGTCATCATTCTATAGCAAGAACCATGCCAACAATCCAAAAAGGCCAAAACCCCGAATTTGCGCCAATATACGAACAGAATAATTGTAGTATCGCCGGCAAATGTTCGTCATATCGAACGTAAAAAGAAGAATCTGTTCGCGCACAAGGAGTATTCGAAGGGGCATGTGTCCCAATTATTGAACGTGTTCGTTAGTTTGAACATATTTGGCATGATTCTGTAGCGCCTGGCGAACTATCCTGCTCCAATTCCCTAACGAAAAAAAGGAACCTACCTGGTCCCCAAGCTTACCAATTCTCGTCTTGAAATAAAAAAAGCGCACTGCGCTTTTTTCGAGATCCTGGTACAGGTTACCGGTACCGGGAAACACATTACTATGACTTACTTGCTAATCCTTAAGAACCCTACAGACCTAGTTTCTCTTACCGGATGCTACCAATCTCTTCACAAACAGGAATTTTTCCATTGTTACCGTAATGGTCTTGTACATTTGGGGTAACCGGTCGTTATAGTACACCTCAATCTCATCGATACAGTCCATATGGAAACTATCCATGTTAAACGATTCAACTTTACCTAGTCCCACGGACAGGTAGTGGGCATCCACCACGCAGCCGCACCCTCAACTTGTTCCTTGCCGCTTCTTCAGATGAATAACAATGGCATGATCCGCTCTTTTTTGATGTAAAATATACTCCCGTGCCGCCGGTTCAATATACAAATTCACCAAAGTCACCTCCTGTGTGAAATATATTTTATTATTTATCCCTAACAGACTTCTCACCATGCTTCACCTGGTCTTCTACCCATCATTATATCAGCAAAAAGGGGTTCCATCCATCCCGCTTCCCGTTTTACCTTCCGGATCAAATCAATCATCTTTGCAAAAAAAATATTTCTTGAATTGACAAATACAAGTCCTTGATCATATAATACATATATACCCCCAGGGGGTACTAAAAATAAGAGGTGCTCAAGATGATCAAAACAAAAGACCGCTTTCATCAGTATGCTTGGGTGTTGTTAATCGCTTTTTGTAGCATTGGTTTAATCTATCCCGCCATCGGAGCCGTTGCTCTGGTTTGCATGCTCGCTCCGGTGCTATGGGGATTTTTTCAAGGCAGAATGTGGTGCGGAAATTTTTGTCCCAGAGGAAGTTTTAGCGATGTGATCTTAAAAAAATTCAGTCAAAAAAAACCGGTGCCGAAGTTTATCAAAAGCGGCTGGTTTCGAAACTTGTTTTTGTTTCTTTTAATGAGTGCTTTTGCCCTCCAATTGGTTCTGTCCTGGGGTAACGCCTTCGCAACAGGAGCAGTATTCGTAAGAATGATTATTATTACTACCATGCTGACAATTGTGTTAGATATCACCTTTTCTCACCGCACCTGGTGCAGAATCTGCCCCATGGGCAATCTGGCCCATTATGCCGCGAAAACGAAAACACTGAAATCGAATTTGAGACAGATTACTTTTGATGCAGATAAATGTATCGGTTGTAAGGTTTGCTCCAAAAACTGCCCCATGGGTATTGACCTTTTAAGCCACAAAAGTCAGGGAAAAGTATTAGATGCTAATTGTTTAAAATGCAAGGTCTGCGTAGAAAAATGCCCCAGAAATTCCCTCTATGTCTCTTAAATCATCAAGTTATGGTATCTATTTTTAATATGGTCCATCCGTTTTAAAATAGAGGTGCTGTCCCCTTTATTTTTTGACAGCAGCATTTCCATTGTTTTCAATTCCCCGTTGATATAGGTCAATGCTTGCAACATTAAATGATCGATCTCCTGATTGATTTTTTCGTTCATATCTGAAGTGAGGCGGTGCAGATTCTTTTCAATTTCATACGGGATCCGGCTTAAGAAAAAACGCCGGAACACTCTCCGGTATAAGAACATGGGAAAAAAAAACCAAAACAGCTCCAAATGAAAGTCAAAAGACCTGCTCAGGGAAATGTCCGGTTTCTTTAACTCTCCCACGCTTATTTCCCACGCTTCCGGTTTCATTTGCACACCTAAAGCCCGGTCCAGGTTCTCGCTTAATCTTTCTCTAAATGATTTCAGGTAATAGGACAAGTGCTTTTTGACAGCATGGAGCAACTCAAAGGATTTTTCTTCTTCCAGCAAAAGTCCTTTGAATTCAGTGTCCAGGGACTGGTTCAACCATTTCTCAAACTGTCTGGTTACCCTGTCAAGATTGCCCTTCCAGCCGGGAAAAGCAGTCTCATATTCTTTCGTAATTCTCTTTTCAATATCCTTACGAAAGGAATCCAGATAAATTTTTACACTCTCCCGTGTCTTTTCCTTATAGCTTCCCATAATCGCTAGAAGCTCTTGCCGGATGAAGTGAGCGTTCAAGTGCTCATCAAAAATTATCTCCTTCAGTTTGTTTTTTTCGGCTTCTTTTTTTAAAGAAGCCTGATAGGATATATTTAAATAAGAAAGGCAGCTATGAACCACTGTCTCTATTTTATGATGCAGTATTTTCAGATAAGTTTCCCTCCGGTTCCGGGCTAGGGGCAGGAAAATATCCTTTTCCACCTGTTTATTATACGCACTGGTATTGATATAAGCCGAATACCTTAGAATTGTCACATCGCGAGCAAAAACCTCTTTGAGCGCTTTTCTGGTAAAGGATGCAATTTCCTCTACTTGTTCTTCCTGGAACAGATCGGTTTTCGTAATCACAAGGGCTATTTCCGGCGAATATAAAGAAATTTCTTTAAAAAGGTTCAATTCATGCTCCGATATCGGCTTTTCGGCACTCAGAACAAACAGGACCGCTCCTGTTTCCGGGAACCAGTTCGACGTCGTTTCTGTATTATGCTTCCATACGCTGCCGATACCCGGGGTATCCACCAGCCTAATTTCCTTCATCTTATTTAAAGAAGGCACTTCAATATCTACCCGCATCACATTTTCCTTGTTTTCCGGGTTTTTGGATTCGGAAACATATTTCTCAATTTCATCGGTTGGGATGATCTTGCTTGTGCCATCCCGAAAAGTTACGGTTGCTTTTTCCCGCGGGCCAAATCCGATTCTGGTGATGACGGAAGTTACAGGAATACTGCCTACCGGCAGTAAAGCTTGCTGCAGATAACCGTTTAAAAATGAGCTTTTCCCCGCCTTAAATTGTCCTAACACCGCGATATCCAGATATTGACGCTGATCGGTGAAATTATGGACACTCTGTACAACCTTTTTTAGAGAATCCAAGCGAAAATCTTCACACACTGCGTGAATTTCCTTCAGGATTTCTTTTGCCTGAAAAAGGGTTTGTTCATTCATCTCTCTCACTCCAGATCATCAAAGATTCTCTGAACAGCATGAAGCGAAAAACAAAAATGACCCCTACCAAGTAGGGGCCATCAGCATGAGCGCATTTCAGTCAAATGACTGGGCGGGCACCATCACCAACCGGATGTTTTGGTTAAAATGTACCATATTTTTGTTCCTTCGTCTATATTTTGACCTTCAGCGTATTGCCATTGGCATATTTAATAATATTGACATCTTCCATGATCACCAATCCCTCTTTTACCACTTCATCCAGGAAAGGAAGCAACATTTGAATATATTCTGTACTATCAATGATGTCAATGGAAATAGGTAAATCGGAGGATATGTCCAAAATTCTCGCACTGTGTATTCTGCTGTGGGCCCCAAACCCTTCAATACCCCGGCATACAGTTGCTCCGGCGAGCCCTAATTCTCTCGCTTTTAATACGATGGCATGATACAAGGGAACTCCTTTATACCTGTCACTTTCCCCAATATAGATTTTAAGACGTACCGCCTGACCGGTAGCTTTTGTCACTCTCTTCACCCCTCTCACCTATTTGGTTAAAAAAATTGGCTGCCCCTATGCCTAACCAGACAGAAAAAAGGCCTAAAATTACACTTGAGCCAACATAGAGGAGGGCCGTTCCCATACTTCCTTCTTTGATGAGATTAATTGTTTCCAGGCTAAATGTAGAGAATGTGGTATAAGCCCCAATAAATCCTACCGTAATCATCGTTCTAAACTGCGCATTGATCACCGACTTTTCCAGGGACAAGGTATAGAATAATCCCAGCAAAAAACATCCTGTCAGATTCACCACAAAGGTACCATACGGGAAAACCTGCTCACTTTTATTGTAGATCCAGGTGGAAATCAAGTATCTTGTTACCGCCCCAAAAGCTCCTCCCGCCGCAATGTAAAGATAAATGCTGTTAAAAAAAGACAACTAGCTCACCCTTTCAAAAAAATGCTAAATATAAGCTTGATCAACTGGCATCATGGGCTTTCACAAAAGCAAGACAACTAATTTTTTCTACATAGAGATTCCCCCTGTTCCCTATTTTTTATGTACCCTGCTTTGATTACAGATACAAAATGGCCCCTACCAAGTAGGGGCCATCAGCATGATCGCATTTCAGTCAAATGACTGTGGCGGGCACCATCACCAACCGTGTTATGGTGAAATCATTATAACATACTTCCCCGTCATGTTGAATAAATTTCATGATCCGTTTCATTTAAATTATCCCTTCCGAATACCCTGTGATACAAATCCTCACCATAGCTTGTTTGCAGTGGTTCACCGACGATTAGTTTAAAAGTCCGTCCTCCGTCGGTCTGCCTTTCAGCCCACAGGAAAATGGCGTTTTCCATTTTTTTCTCATAAAAACCATGGGCCAATTGAGATAAATGGGTCACAAAGAAAACCTTGATGCGTTTTTCCAATAATGCGCCAACGATCTGTCTTGCAATCTCCGAGCCTTCCCTTTCGTTTGTCGCGGCAAATGACTCATTGAACAGGATGAGAGAATTCGGCGTGATATTATCTACGATCCCGCTCATTCTGCTCAGTTCTTCATCAAGTTTTCCGCTTTTCATCGTCGCGTCTTCTTCCCTTTTATAGTGCGTGAAAAGACCGGCACAGATGTTGGCACAAAAAGATTGGGCAGGTACGAACATGCCGCATTGCATCATTAATTGGGCCAGGCCGATACTGCGCAAAAAAGTCGATTTGCCCCCCTGGTTGGCGCCTGTGATCATCACTAGATCCTTACTGTGCGCATTCACATCATTCCCCACAACTTTTTCTTTCATGGTTAAGGCCAGACAAACATCATATAAACCTGTAAAAGAATGTTTACGTTCATGGGAAGCCACTGGCAGGGGAAAAGATATGGGTTCCCCTATTTGGGCCAGATACTCGGATAAATTTAAACAACCGACGTAAAAGGCCAATTCGGTGCGCAACGCATCAAAAAAACTGCGCATATGATCGGCGGACTGGGCAAGAGCATTGGCCACAAGGTTGATCCCCCTGTTTTTTAATTCCGTCAGGGCTCTGGCGCCGCTTTCATCCCGGTCACTGATAGAAAAGGCATAAACAGGCGGTTTTTTGGCAAAAATCCGCTCTAGCCAGCTCTGTTTTTTGTCATGCGGTTTACGCAGGATGTAATGGGTACCTTCATTGCCTTTGCCCAATTCCGCGCTGATCAAAAGTCCGTCCCGGAATTTCAGTTCCCGGAGATGATTTTGGATGCGGGCGAAATATTCCGCATCCAGTTCTTTCTCTACCATGGCAAAAAACCTGGTGAAACCTTCAGACTCAAATTTACCGGCATGTTCAT
Organism: Candidatus Formimonas warabiya; assembly: GCF_002777255.1. Lineage (GTDB taxonomy): Bacteria > Bacillota > Dehalobacteriia > Dehalobacteriales > Dehalobacteriaceae > Formimonas > Formimonas warabiya. The sequence continues at coordinate 2,362,493 of NZ_CP017634.1, forward strand.
CAGCGATATTTTTTATTCTTTTCAGCATGCCCGCTAATATCTGCATTATTTCTACCGCGTTATACAGGATCGAACTGGGATAGTAGCTGAAAAAGCCATAATAATGCTTTTTCTGTTCTTCCATTGCTTCAACCGCGATATTGTAAATGTCCCTGGTAAGGGAAGGGTTTTTCAGGCAATCCTGAAGAATTTTTTGGCGGTATAAGATGGCGTCCGGATCATTTAACCCGGACAAAAGGGCTTTCTTTGCCACTTCAAATAAAAATTCGTTACCCCGGGCCATGGCGTTGAAAAGCGTATTTAATTCCAGGTCCTGGGTCAGTGCCTTTTCATGTGACGGTAATTGCTGCTGGAGGTCAAAATCACAATCTTGGTACATGAGAAAAACCTTCATAATGTGATGCGCTCCTTTAAACACTCATAAGTAAGGCGGTACTTTTCCGCAATTGATATCGCGTAGGAAAGTCCGTCCGCAGGCCTTCTGACAATTTTATATGCTCTGAGGGCCGGATTCTCGGGAACGATCGTGCTGACCATGCTTACGGTTTTCTCGCTCAAAGAAGCCAATTCATCCAGGAACGTAACGCAAACGCAGAGCAAATCCAATTGGCTTATTTTGTTCATGATCCTTTTACCTAAAAGAATAGCGTCTTTTAAGGTGGTAGAAGTAAAAATTTCATTCATGATGATGATGCTGTTTGATGTCGCCTGGCTTAGAATATCATAAACCCTGATCAGGTCATCCTGCAGTTTGCCGCTGAGATTTTTGATATCTTCTTCTTTTTCAAAATGGGTAAAGAGCCTGTCGCAAAGAAAAAGCTGCGCTTCCCTGCCCGGAACGGGACAGCCGATACCGGCCAGGTAATGCAATTGGCCGAAGGTGCGGGCAAAGGTTGTTTTCCCGCCCTGGTTGGGCCCGGATACTACCAATATACGCTCCTTGTCTTTCAGGTAAAAATCATTGCAGACAACAGGCAAATTTTGGCTCATGAGCTTATGGGCCAAGGCTAAATCAAATCCTTCAATATTATAGACTTCCTTGCTGGCATGGGACATGTGGGGATAACAAAATTCTAATCCCGTCCGTTTGAATTTGGCTAAATAGTCCAGATAAGCGATATAGAATTGTACTTCCCGGTCAAAAATGTCTATCGTTTCATCCAGATAAGGGCCGTTTTTCAAGTAATAATGATTGAGATTAAAAAATATGTCGGGATACAGTTGGGCTACTAACTCCAGCACGCCCGCTTCCACATGGTTCATGCCCAACCCGGTGGGAAGCTTCGCCCTGTAATCTTTCACCGCGCCCTGCTTGAATTTCTCGAATGTTTCCTCCACATCTGCGCTGTAATCAATTTCTGATTCATATTTGCGCACTTTGATGCAGTTGCCCTTGATGAGCAGGCAATATTGCACAGTAGACAAATCCGCTTTCAGCTTTTTCGTTTCCGCCATCAGTGCGGTAAAACCGGCAGATGCGGTATAGTCCATGATATATGCGCGGAAGGCGATCAAGCCGGGGGATTTTAAATCAACAAGGGATAAATCATGGGCCAAACAAAGAAGGGCCTCGCCATAAAGGTCTACCGCCTCCAAAAACCATCCTTCTTTGTGATATTTGTAGTAAAGCCGGTCTACTAAGCTAAGATATCTGTGCATGGCGCGCATTTTTTGGGCAAATGATTTTATCTGCTCAAACAGGGTTTGATTTTCCAGATCCTGCATGATTTCCTGGCGGTACTTGATTGTTTCGATATCAGGCAAAGAAGTGTAGAAAAAGGGTTTTAAATCATATTCCTGTTTACCGGCCGTAATGGCGTCTATAATCTGATCAAGATTCAGATCAGCAAAGAAGGCGGGCGGTTCAAGCGTTTCTTTTTTGATGTCGTCTCCAGCTCTTTCAAATAGTATGCTCTGGAAAGTCACGGATCGTATTCCTCCTTTCTATTAGAAAACTTGGCTTGCGCCAAGCCTCTGGCGACGGCGGAAGCCCTAGTTGCACTTATACTTTCAACCTTTTGAAGCTAATAAATTCTGAAAGTAAAAAATAACTCCTACTCAAAGAACTGAGTAGGAGCTATTAGCTTGCGCATTTAAGGCGGGCTCCATCGCCATGATTATAAGAGCTTACGGCGAAATCCAGCGTCTCCCCTTTCGCTTATTTAATCACCATCACCGGGACTTTGGAATAACTGACTACTTTTTGGGCAATACTCCCCAGGATCATGCTTTTAAACCCGCCCACACCTCTGGTGCCCATAATAATGAGATCGGCTTTTTTATCAAAGGCATATTTCACGATGCTCCCTGCCGGATGGCCCCGTAATACAACGGAATTAATTTCTATTTTATTTTGCTCGCCAAATCCCTTGATTTCATCAAGCAGCGGTTTAATCATTTTTTCCGCATCCTTATATCCTTCATCGATCTCATCCAGAGAAGGGCTAAATTCCGGAGCCTGAATCACAGTGAGTGTAGTAACGGATGCTTCTAGTGCTTTTGCCAGGTATATAGCTGCTTCCAAGGCTCTTTTACTATAACCGGACCCGTCATAACCGACCACAATTTTACGGATTAACATGCTCCACGACCTCCTTAAATTCTCCTATGGGGGAAATAATATCGATCTCCTCATCCGGCACCGGATAAAAGAATTTCTGCGCGATAAGAGTGGGGACAATCGCGCTTAATATGACTGTTGCGACTAGGACGCTGTATTGAGCCGTCGAAATATAATGATGGGTTAATCCATACAAAGAAGATATCGTGCCAAAGGTTAATCCTGTACTCATCAGCAGCGTGGTATAAATACCGTTTCGTTTCCCATAGCGAAAAAATTTTGTAGCGGGTAATACCCCTAAAAATTTTGCCAACGTTTTAAACAACAAGTAAATCAAGATGGCTCCAAGCATTGTCACCAAGGCATGAAACGAAACAAGGACACCCGCTTTGATAAAGTAGAATGGCGTAAACGCTGTAAAAATAATCGCCCTGATCTTATACAGGGTCTCCTTATATTGGGTAAAAAAACCGGCCATCGCCATACCGATGATATAAGCGGGAAGCACTGCTTCACTGCCCCCGTATTGAGCTACAAAAGCCAGGAAAGCCAACATCAAAAAGACAAGTTTTATTTCCGGTTCACTGACCTTGCCGCTGTATTTTTGAAAGATCCTGGAGGCCAGAGGAGTACTGATGAACACGACCACGATCAATATAGCCGCAAATATCCCCAGCTTCACCGTAAACCCCGTAAACAGCAATCCCAATGCCAACACGGTGCCCAGGTCATTCACAAAACAGGCGGCTAGAATCGCCTGACCTAATGAAGTAGAAGACAGTCCGCTTTCAATCATCACCGCATAAACTACTGCTACTGAAGTAGTTGACAATGCAATACCAGCAATCTTTGAGGCATTGAGATCCCAGTGAAATACATAATATGCTCCTGCCATACAGACTAAAAAAGGAAGTAAAAAAGCCAGTATGCCAATAACCATGCTCTCCCAGAAGTGTTCTTTAATCGTCCTCGGCTCAATTTCCGCCCCCGCCATAAATGTCAGAATAACGGCTCCAAATCCCGCCAGAAAATTGACCCAATCGGTAATTTCCAGGTGTATGATGTTCCCTGCTACTATTCCCACCATAATCTCGATCAAAGCTACAGAAATACCTACCCGAATAGAAATAAGGCTCGCAGTCAAAGCGCAAAACAGCCAGAGTGCGGCTACTAAATAACTATGCTCCATTTCTTATCCCTCCATTTTGATGATGATCACACAGTCTTGTAAAACCCCTTCTTTCTCCTTTCTTCATGAATTAGGAGTTATCAACTGCGAGCGCAGTGTTTCCAGGTGAACCCCATCGCCTTGGTCAATATTTCATGTTATCTAATTCCTGGTGCCGATGAGAAAAATACAGCATTCTATGACATTTACATAGTGATCCCCCCTTCTGACCTAATATCGTTTAAAAGCTATACGGTCTACCGTTAAGGAGTTCCATAGCGCGCACCCAAGCGGTTTGCTCTTTTCCTTTGGGCTCATGGTCGAACCTGTAATCCTGCTTGCGAAAGAATTCTCTAAATTCGCGATTCAAATCCTCCAGTCTTTGCAAGTGGTCTTCCAAGAGAAAAAGTCCAATTTCCGGCGGTGCAATTAAGAGCGTATTCGCACAGTGTTCCCAGCATAAGCCCGCGCTTTCACGGTAAAGTTCACGGTTTATAGGATCTTCAAATTTTCTGGCTATCATAGCGCTTCCATAAGTACCGGTCTTTTGAATCAAATCACAGACAGGACATGGCTCACTGGAGATAATTCTGTTGAGTTCTCTATGGGGGTCGTTCTTCTCTCTATAAGGAAAGATCTTTTTCTGTATTAAAGCGGTCTCCTGGAGAAACTGCTTTATTTCTTTCTGCCTGGTCCTGATAATAAATGCATACGTGTAATTCAAATCGGATTTAACAGATGCAGCAACCTGCTGGGCATGGTCACGGCAGAACCCTCCGCGAGACAGAGAAATCAGCAGCTCCAAAAGGTGATCGCTTTCATTTTCAAACCATCTGAAATAGCTGTCCATGCTCTTTTTTATCATGGTGCAAATGGGGCAGCCGGGCTGTTTAAATGCAGACTCTAAATCATATTCCATCAAGATTTACTCCCCTTGTCCTTAAGAAATAAATGTCAAATTAAAAAAAGAAAAACTCCTGCCTGTATGTTACAGACAGGAGTCATCAGCGCCATTGCTACGCAATTTTGATTGTTCAAGGTCGACTCCTTGACCTATTCAATTTTTACGAATTCTGTTATTCTCGGTATTTGATATTATTATATTACATGATCATTAATTATGGTAGTAGAAAATAGGATATGGTATAATTGTTTTAGCTGAATGAGTATCTACCGGTGATGGTGCCCACCGCAGTCAAAGAGACTGAAACGCTAAGCTGATGGCTCCTACATGATATGTGGGAGCCATTTTTATTGTATAACGAAAACCACCTGCTATGCAGGTGGTTCCAAAAGGCTTTAGCTATGAGCAGAAAAAACTACCCCCATTTGATAAAATAGTGTAGGTTTCGCCAACCGCACTAACACAAAGGAGGTAGTTATCCAAATGGATACCGAAAGTTTATCACATACGCAATGGAATTGTAAATATCACATCGTATTTGCACCAAAATATAGGAGACAGATAATATATGGAAAAATTAAAGACGATATAGGAAAAATACTAAGGACACTATGTGACTACAAGAAAGTAGAAATATTAGAAGCAAACGCCTGCCCAGATCACATACACATGTTGGTATCGATACCGCCGAAAATAAGCGTATCAAGTTTCATGGGATATCTTAAAGGGAAAAGCTCATTAATGATATTTGATAGGCACGCAAATTTGAAGTATAAATATGGCAACAGGCACTTCTGGTGCAGAGGCTATTATGTGGATACGGTGGGACGCAACAAAAAAGTAATAGAACAGTATATAAGAAAGCAACTACAAGAGGATATAGCATCAGACCAGATGACACTAAAGGAGTATATAGACCCGTTTACGGGTGAGCCCGTAGACAAAAACAGTAAAAAATAACCCCTTTAGGGGTTGTTTGAAAAAAAGTGCAGTTGGTGGAACTTTTCAGTGAGCCTTTAGGCTCAGCCTGGTATCATGCCCTTATAGGGCTAGAGCAAACCACCCGCTGAGCGGGTGGTCATGATTTTACGCGAGCCGGAATACCGGTAACAATGTTTTTATGGGAGGGCTGATAGGCTTCCCCCGGAGCTTGCCGATGGCCTGAAGACGGACTCAGGGACATCATGATTGTACGGATCTTTTTTATGGATAGGGGTGATTAATTCAATGGAAAATAAAGAGCGTCGTCCAAAAACAGAAGTACAAGGTTTAAATGAAAACCATCTCAGAGTGATTTCCGGTACTCTCCGTTTAATCGAGAAAGATATGGATGAGATGGAAAGGTATCTCAGGAATGCCCCGCAAGGAAGAATGTATGAAACAAGAGACGATTTAACGGAGAGCCAAAAAGAAAAAGTATTAAAGATCATTAAAACTGTGAAAGAATGTATCAACGAATTTGCAAACATGCTCCATTTTGAGCCTAATCAAGAAAGTCTAAGTGGAATTATTCGGGGTACCTTATCGATCCATTGGGTCAATGCTTGCGATATTGAACCGAAAAAATTAAAAGCCTACGGCATGGTTGATCCGGATAACATAGAGAGATTAAGTTTCTATACCCAAAAAATAATGGATCTTTTGCATGGCTTTTAAAAGAAGGTTTTGCATAATTCCGAAGGTAATCAAGCAGCAAAAGCTTCTTTGGTTTATATCTGCCGGCACCGGTTCTGTTATGATATCGAAGTAAAAGATCAGCCTCTCTCCCGGCATTCGCGGGAGAGAGGCTGCCGCGAAACCAGCTTGTAATAGGGATAGACGTCTATTTTTTTGCTTGCTCCGGTTAAGATGCCAATTAGCGACTTTCCCAATTATTTGATAAGTGGGTTAACAAAATCGGCGCATTCTCCTAATTCCGCTTCAATCTCCAGCAAACGGTTATATTTGGCGATCCTTTCGCTCCGGCATGCAGAACCGGTCTTGATTTGCCCTCCTCCCACGGCCACTGAAAAGTCGGCAATAAAGGTATCTTCCGTTTCGCCGCTGCGATGGGAAATGACAAATCCCCATCCTGCTCTCCGGCATAAATTTATCGCCTCCATTGTTTCCGTGACAGTGCCAATCTGGTTTAATTTGATTAAAACCGCATTGGTGCTTTTTTCCTTGATTCCCCGGGTAATGAAACGGGTATTGGTAACATATATATCGTCACCCACGATCTGAATTTTATCTCCCAGCAGTGCGGTATGCTGCCGGAACCCTTCCCAATCGTTTTCTGCTAATCCATCCTCAATGGAAACAATGGGATATTTATTCACCCATTCCTGATAAAGATTGTTCATTTGGCTGCTGCTCTTTTGTCCCTGCCCTGATTTTGCCAAGTGGTAGGAGCCCCTTTCATAGAAGGAACTTGCTGCAGGATCAAGAGCAATGGCAATCTCTTGCCCAGGTTTGTAACCTGCTTTTTCAATGGCCTCGGTAATGAGTTCGCAGGCTTCATCATTGCTTTTCAGATTGGGGGCAAATCCTCCCTCATCACCCACTGAAGTGTTATAACCCTTTTTACTTAGGATTTTCTTCAGGGCATGAAAGGTTTCACTCCCATACCTTAAAGCTTCAGCGAATGAGGGTGCGCCAACGGGCATCACCATAAATTCCTGAAAGTCCACACTGTTTTCGGCATGCTTCCCTCCGTTCAAAATATTCATCATCGGCACGGGAATCCGGCCGGCGCTGGGCCCACCGAGATACGCATATAAGGGCAGCCCCGCACTTGCCGCAGCAGCACGGGCTGCACACATGGAAATGCCAAGGATCGCATTAGCTCCCAGTTTTTCTTTGTTTTTTGTGCCATCCATTTCAATTAATAGTCGGTCAATTTCTCTTTGTTTGGACGGGTCAAACCCCGTTATTTCTGGACCAATGATCTCGTTAACATTTGAGACAGCTTTTCGGACGCCTTTTCCCCCATACCGGTTTTTATCATGATCTCTGAGTTCAACCGCTTCATTTTCACCCGTTGAAGCTCCGGAGGGCACGGAAGCCGATACCATGATGCCATTATCCAAACCCATGAATACTCTTATCGTGGGATTTCCCCGAGAATCGAGGATTTCCATGGCCCGTACAGATTTAATCTTGTTACTCATTTTCTCATCTCCAATTATTTATTTTATTTAAATAAAAATACTCCACCCAGGTATTGTTCCCGGCAGGAGTGAAAAGGAAAATAAAAAACTCCTGCCAAAAATTTGATGGGCAGGAGTTATCAACCCGTAAGGGTGGTTATCGGTGAACTCCATCACCTATTGCTTATAGTACAATTTTTCCTTATTATCCCCAAAAAGTCAAGAAAAAATGATTTTAAAATAAATAAGGCTTTGCGGTGCTATCAGCTGTTTTTCGTAAGACACCGGAGATACTCTCTGGCATGAGTACAAAAGGGACGGAATGATCCATTCATGGTATTCCGCCCCCTTTTATTCTCTTATTGTCTTTGCATCAACAAGAGAATACGGATTTATCGTCTTTGCAGATCTCGCACTCTTGATCTTTCACCCGCACTTTCACTTCGAAACAGTCATTGTAAATTCTGATTTTTTTCTTGCTCCCATCATCAGATTGCCTGACTCTGACTTTTAATTTATCTTGGCCTAAAGTCTTTTTATGTTTTTTGGACATGAATAACCCCCCCTTAATTTTTTTATTGTACCAAATATTATTAAGGGAGATTATTTTTTGCTACATCGAGACAAGATTTTTTAAAAACTTAAAAAACCGGAAGGGCTTGTTTTCCCTGCTTTCGGCATTTTTATGCATGTATGAAGTTATATACCTCCCTTAAAAACATTTAGGATCGGGCAAATCTCGCGCCCATTTCAAAGGCTTTTTGACAATCCTTGGGGAACTGTTCTTCTCTTCTCTTTGCTTTTTCCGCCTCATTAAATAAGGATGAGACATACTTGGAATAATCATCAAATTGATAGGTATCGGTAACATACAAAGATTCTGATGCGCCGAAAATTCTCTTCAGGGCCATTTCCGCCGCTTGATTATTCTGTTCGTATCCCATTTCTTTGAGCCGGTTTTCGTCTACATTCATCGTGTAAATAAAGCCTGTTGGTATTTTCTTTTTAAACAGTATGGTTCGATCGCGATCATACACCGAATAAGGAAACATGAGTCGTTCCAAAAAAGATCTCATTTCTCCGGTAACTGCTCCATAATAAATAGGAGACCCCAGAATGAGGGCGTCTGCTTCGGCAACTTTTTTAAGAACAGGCGCCAAATCATCAGCTACAGCACACCGGCCGTAACTTTTACCATCTTTCAGCTTGCAGGCAAAGCAACTGATGCATCCTTTATAATTGATGTCATAAAGATGGATCAGTTCCGTCTCCGCACCCTGAGAAATTGCTCCCTCAAGTGCCCGGTTAAGCAGAGTAGCCGTATTCCAGTCTTTTCTCGGACTGCCGTTGACCCCGATTACTTTCATAGGTGACACCTCCATCAATTTACTTGAACCAATTTACCTCTCCCTTTAGAAGTCGAATGTTCGGGCGCTTAGGATGAAATCCTTTTGGTAAATTGTATCTCATAATTTTAAATTTGTTTAGTATGCACTTTTTATATACATACTATCCTAATAGTAACTAATGAAATAAAAAAAATGAGGATTATTTTTTCCTCAAAAAACCATACTAAGAATATTCAGGATCTTCAAACGCAGCAGCATCTGTTTTAAGAATCCCAGGTATCTAAAGGGTTAAGCTTTGAAAACTAAAAGATGTTTTGAGGTGGAACATTGATTCACGATAAAGTAGTCTTCGGGGGCTTATCGGGGTTTTGGCCAATCTGGCTATGAACATCATCCAATTTCCGGTCTGGAAACTGAAAATGATTATGCATCCGCTCTCTCATTATGCATCCAGTATGTTTATGGATCCCGAGACTTTACATCACACGCTGCTAGGTTCGGTGGTCAGTTTTTTAGCCGACTATGTTTATGGGGCATTTTGGGGCATCCTTTTTGTTTACCTCATCTATTTAACCGGAAAACACGCCTGCATCATAAAGGGACTCATTTTCGGCGCTTTTCTCTGGTTCTTTTCATTCGGAGCCCTGCGCTCCCTGGCGGTTGTAAAACTTAGGGAAGTCTTTCCCGGTGATGTACTTTACTACTTATTGTTTCATCTCATATTCGGCTTAGCTTTGGGATTGTTAACGAAAAAGTTTGGGGAACACGTTTTCGAAAAGGATTGAAGCCGATAAACAAGACTTTCCTTTTCTCTTTTAGGTTTCCGTCATGATACCGCCGTTGACATGAAGCACCTGTCCCGTTACGTAGGAGGAATCGTCCGAGGCTAAATAGATGTAGGTCGGCGCCAGCTCGAAGGGTTGCCCGGCCCGTTTCATGGGTGATTCCAAGCCAAAGGTTTTTACATATTCGGCTGAATAACTGGACACGATCAGGGGCGTCCAAATCGGGCCCGGCGCTACGGCGTTGACCCGGATGCACCGGGAAACCAGTTGGAGGGCCAGGGAACGGGTGAACGATACCAGCGCACCTTTTGTCGAGGAATAATCGACAAGCAAAGGAGCGCCTGCATAAGCGGTTACGGATGCTGTTGAGATAATGGAACTGCCCGGCTTGAGATAAGGCAGCGCAGCCTTTGTCAGATAGAAATGGGGAAAAATGTTGGTGCGGAATGTATCTTCCAGTTGTTCGTCAGAAATATCCGCGATGCTTTCCTGGGGAAACTGGACGCCTTGATTCAAAATAAGTACGTCAAGTTTTCCGTAATGCGCCAGAGTTTTTTTTACCACTTCTGAGGAAAAGGCCGGCCGGCGCAAATCTCCCTCAATAAGGAGGCAGCGCTGCCCGTAGTGCTCCACCATCTGCTTGGTGGCTTCGGCATCCTCCCGTTCATACAAGTAAACGATAGCCATATCGGCCTCTTCCTTGGCAAAGCCGATGGCAACGGCGCGGCCGATCCCGCTGTCACCTCCTGTAATGATGGCAATTTTCCCCTTCAATTTTCCGCTTCCCTTGTATTCTGGATTGTCGGATATGGGAATGGGGTTCATTAAGTACTCCAAACCAGGCTGTATATTCTGATGCTGGGGCGGAAAAGTGAGCGGCACCTGCCGGCACCGTGTCTCATAACCGAAGTACGGATACATTGGAATCACGGCAAATTCTCCTTTCTTCCTGATGTTGTTCTTAAAGCCAATTGCAGAATATTCGCCTAGTCCCGATTGGTGCCTGTCTTCCCGCCTCTTTCCATGTCAAGTTCTGCATGATCTCCATCACCAGATGCGTATTGCATAGATCAAAAGACTTTTCCCTCACCCCCTCCCTGTCCGTCTTTTCCTTAGTTCTGCTGACAAGAAAAGTCATTAACAATACCGGAAAACTGCTTGTACGTATAGTCAATCAGACTAAACAAATGTTAACTTATATTGACGTTATTTTTCATAAAAATATCAGGGATATCTACTATCATCCCTGATTGGCTAAACATTTAAGTTTTGGTTCTTATGGGCTATTCTTTCATGGAATTAATGGAAAAAAGGACAATCTGGGCGTTGGTGTTGCCATGGTTCACATAACGATGCTCCAGGCGGGAATCAAAGCAACCGCTGTCCCCCTTATTGAGCACAGAGGTTTTTCCGTTGACGGTTAAATGAATCTGGCCTTCCACAACCCAGAAAAATTCCAAACCGTCATGTTTAAAAAACTCGTAAGAATCCGCATCGGAATGGGGTGGGTAATCCGTTAATAAAAACTCTACACTTTGATGGACTTTATTTGAAAGGAGATAGTAGGTATTTTTTGTGTCCGGCAGATAAAGTATTTGCCGTTTATCGGCCTTGACGACAAAATCATTCTCGTCAACTTCCGATAAATCTATCTTGAAGAAATCGCTCAAGGTAATACCCAGTGCTTTGACGATTTTTTCCAGAGTCTGTAAGGACGGCAAGGTATAGCCGTTTTCAATTTGGCTGATCAGGCTGCGGGAGGTATTGGCTTCGTTGGCAAGAGCGGTGATGGTCATCTTTTTTTCTTTGCGTATTTTTTGAATACGCTTTCCTGTATTCTCCAAAAATAACATCCTCCCATATCAAATCATTGTTCATGGTGGTCTCGGGTTGAGCATCATTTAATCTCACCCGGCTTTATAGAATGTATTTTACCATAAATGAAAAGGTACATCCAGTATTTGTGTTTTATTGCAATTAGATTAAGAGCAAAAAGATGTGGTCATGATGCTGTATGAAAACTGTGACCCGGTATATTCTTTCTGTATGTGCAACTGCGGAGCTACCAGCCAATGTGTTTTTAAACTGTATGTGAAAGACGGCAAGGTTTTAGCGGTTGAGCCCGATGACCGGTACAACCCGCTGGCAGGTCGCGAAGACGAAGTCGTTACCGAGGAGGATCTGCTGAAAGTGAGGCTGCAAAGAAGGCTGTGCACCCGGGGCCTTGTTTTCCCGAGAGGATGAAAAAAGAATCTCTAATCTAGTTGCTTCATGATGTTCCTTTTTTCCACCAGCGTCTCTTTTTTCTCTTCTTCCATCTGGGTTAAGAGAAATACTCTCAGTTTTCGATCTAAGATCAAGGGATTTTCTCCTACCTGGATGGACATCGCTCCTTCCAGGATCAACTGCTGAGCAATTTTTTCCCGCATTGCAGTAGCCTGAAGCTTCTGGCCGATGGGAAGCCAAAACAAATTTGCCGATGCCACTCCGTACAGGGTGGCTACAAAGGCTAATGCCACAGCAGAACCCAGTTTGTCGGGATCGCTTAAATTTGATAACACATGAATTAATCCCATCACGGTACCGATGATGCCCATGGTAGGAGCATAGCCTCCCGCCGTGATAAATATCCCCGCATTCTTTTTCTTGATCCTGTAATTAATTTCAATCTTATTTTCAATCATCTGCCTAAAAACTTCTGCTTCCGTTCCGTCTACGGCCATCTCCAGGCACTCTTTCATCAGGGGATCATAATTTTTTATTTCCTGTGAGGTTGTTTCTTTTTCCAGGCTTAATAAGCCGTTAACCCTAGCCTTGGTGGACAGCCTGATAAAATAATCAATGATTTCCTGTGTTGCGTTCTCTGGTTCTTTTTTTATTACTTGCGGCATTAGTTTAGGAAAGCTGAGCACTTCTTTCATACTATAAGAAGCCGCCGTGGCACCAATCGTTCCCCCAAAGACAATCAAAGCCGCCGTTACGCTAAAAAGAGAAACGATATGACCACCATCCAGGGTAAAGGCCAGAATCAAACAAACAATACCCATAAGCACGCCAAAAGGTGTCGAAATATCCATCATCTTCTCCCCCTCTTTGGTAGATTTTCTATAAAAAAAGACTCTGTCAGGATTACCAAACAGAGTCAGCGCTTTCAGATCTTACGTCAGTTTTTGGTAACCCGGCCACCTTGGTACAAACCTTAAGGCCCGTAGGCTTTGCGTCTCCGGCTTTCACCGGATTTGCCTTTTTCGAACTTCAATTATTCAGTTTTACTCCTGGAAAAGGTTATTATAATCCCATTATTAAACATGAATTTGCTTTTTCCTGCATGTTTTAGCAAAAAATGAAAATAAATCCTTGAAAATTAGAAAAATCCTTCAATTCAGAAACGAATAGGCAAACCTTGGCTTTTCCAGAGTCTGCCTACATGTACAAACCTGGTTCCTATTTAGTGGGATATCCTTTCGTGCCGCTAGGTGCTTAACTCAATCACAAACCGAATACCGCTTTGGTCTTGCTCTATTTTCAACAGCCCACCTAAGGAAGCAAATTTTCGTTCATACAAGCCCAGCTTTTTTTTCGTAAAAACGTTTTCCGGTATGCCCTTGGGGTTACTTATTCGAATAGCGGGGCCTGTATCGGTGTTGCCCGACACGATGCAAATCTCTTTGACATCAATGGCGGCAATCTCTTCTAAAATCCCCAATAAAGCATCGCAAAACCGTTCTTGATCTATTCTTACCCGCAACAAGTCAGGATCCGGTAAAAAATGAAATGTGACTCCTTTAATGATGGGTTGAAAAGCAATGCGTAAGACCAAGGCATCGATAAACTGCTCCTCACGATCCAATACTTCCAGAATGTCGTCGTTGTATGGCACGCGATTAATATCGCGGAGCAAATCCTGAAGCAATTGGTTCATATCAAGTACTTCCCTGGCATCATGAATGGGCATGCCACCACATATCTGCATAAAATCGGCAAATGAACGCTGCACCCTCCGGAAAAGGTATCTATCGATCATCAGATCGGTCCCGCCTTGGGTAAAGATCTTTTCAATTTTCCCGGTTAAATGGGCAGCCTTTAAAATAAGAATGGGAGAAGCCATATTTCCGGCTTCAAATAGCTGCGCAAAATCACTATATTCATCCAACAGGTCATTGATGCGATCAAAATCCAGGGCCGCCCCAACCTTCTCAGATTTGTCGGACTCTCCCAGATAATCAAGATAATATACTAAGTAATAGAGCCTCCCGGCGATTACTGCCATGGTATCGTTAAGCTCCTCCAGCAGTTCCAGTGCATACCCAGAGGATTCTGTCATATGTTCCCAATTCAACTCGCTTAAATCTGTCAGCCCAGCAGTTCTTGTCCGCATTTTTGACATATTGTCCATAGCCGACTGGCGGGATAAGGGGTCGCCGTGGCCTGTACAGAAGCAACTGATGGCTGAATTCTCGGCCAGCCAGCGCATATGGTGAATTGAATTCATCATATCGTCCTGCTTCCAGCCAACAACTCCGGCGACGAGAAAGTTGACAGCCATAAAAAAATCGCCTGTAAACACGATTTCACCAATACGCAAGGCAATACCATCCGGGCTGTGACCCGGCATGGGGTATATTTCCATGCTGGTCTCCGGTCCAATCTTAATAACCTGTTTGAAAAAGTCCGATTTATCCCCGGGATCAATCTTTTCTACACGGGTGGACAAAATAATTCCCTCTCCCAGATTGACTACCTTTTTACCGGGTTTCTCCCTGTCCTGCCCCGTAAGCAGGGGCAAATCAATTCTGGCATCGGGTAATTCCTTACGGAGAATATCGGCCAGGGTTCGCCTGGCATCCTTTTCTTCCAGGGCTTTGGCCCCATACTCCTGAATCGCAACGCGTACTTTGGCAATACCCCCTAATTCCCAGTCGCTGAACGCCAGCAAACAATGGTCTGCGTGACAGTGTGTCAAGAAAATCAGAAGGGGACGCTCCTGATCCGCCATCAGTGGCCTAATCACGGTTTTAATTCGTTCCATTTGCTCCGGTGAGGTTCCTGTGTCGATCAAGATGATATAGTCATCCGTTGCGAGCAGATACGCATTGGATGAATGACTATTGGGCTTGATAATAAAGGGATAAATTTCCGTTCCCCTTGTGCCCGGAACAGGTTGCCAGCTTTCATTGATCAGCATGTCTTTCTTCTCCTCATGATTGCTTTTACGGTTCGATTTCATTTTCCCGGCGGACAATATGAATGATAGATGTAAAGCCGGTTAACTTAAAGACCTTATATACATCACTGTTCACATTAACCATGTGAAACTCTTTCCCCGACTCGCGCAATTCTTTGGCATACTTTATTACCACCCTGAGCGCGCTGCTGTTGACATAGGGAACACCTGCATAATCCAGAATAAGTTTATCGTTGATCCGGGAGATTATTTTATCTATCTCCCTGTCTAGTTGTATGGCACCAGCACTATCCAAACGTCCATTTAAGACCAGGGTTAACACCCCTTCTTTTTCCAGGCAAGATATTTCCATGTGACCCTCCCCTGATTTCGCCTTGCGATCTCCTGTTCTCAGATCTTCAGTACTAATTATTTTACATAGATCACTTTTTTCCTTGTTTTATAAAAATTTTTTGAACCAATATTCCCTAAGGGAAACGTTTATTTCCAGAAGGGATGCCCTTCCATTGACCCAGTTTGTATGATAAAGATGTTTTAGTGGGATAAGGAGTGTAAATAATTTGGGGTAAATGGGTTTTCCTAAAAATAAGAAAATCGCCTTCAGCGCATAAATGCTCATTTCATTCGCCTAACAAACAAGGTAGATTTTCTTGATAGCAGAAAATATGTTATACTTTCTTAGCTATTAAAAAAGCCCATGAGACCCTTATCATCCAAGGGTTACATGGACTTTTCAAAAACACCTAACCTACTCCACCGTTACGCTTTTTGCTAAATTCCTGGGCTGGTCCACGTCACAGCCCCGGTGTACGGAAGCATAGTAAGCCAGCATTTGCAGGGGGATGACCGTCAATACCGGCGCCAATAAAGGCAGCGTCTCGGGGATATAAATTACCTCATCCACCGACTTGCCAATTTCCTTGTTTCCTTCAAAAGCCACCCCAATCACGTGGGCTTCCCGGGCTTTTATTTCTTTAATGTTGCTCACGGTCTTTTCAAATACATCGGGCTGGGTGCACAGGGCCAGAACCGGAACGTCTTTCACAATTAAGGCCAGCGTACCGTGTTTTAATTCTCCCGCTGCATAGGCCTCGGCGTGCACATAAGAGATTTCTTTCAGCTTCAGGGATCCTTCCAAAGCTACGGCATAGTCTAAACCCCGGCCCACAAAAAACGTGTCTTCCCATTGGTTAAATATTTCAGCCATCTTATTTAATTGTTCGTTTAAATGATCTAAGATATCCTGGGCCTGTTTGGGCAGTTGGTACAGATGATGCAGAATATCGGTCATTTCCCCGGCCGGAATCCGGCCCAGTTCTTTGCCTAAAAACAGGGTTAAGAGATAAATGCCCAGCAACTGCGTAATATAGGCTTTGGTAGACGCTACAGCGATCTCCGGTCCTGCCCAGGTGTAAACCACGTCATGGGCTTCCCGGGCAATGGAGCTGCCCACCACATTGGTGATCGCCACCACCCGGGATCCCCTGGCCTTTGCTTCTTTTAACGCCGCCAGGGTATCCGCGGTTTCTCCGGACTGAGAGATAATCACGGTCAACGTATGGGCGTCAATGAGCGGGTTCCGGTAGCGGAATTCGGAAGCGATATCCACTTCTACCGGAATGCGGAGCATTTTCTCCATCACATATTTTCCCACAATACCGGCATGATAAGCCGTGCCGCATGCCACCACAGCTATTTTGCGGATGTTCTTAATCTGTTCCGCAGTTAAACTGACCTCCTGCAGGTCTACGCCGCTAAAATCAGGGGCAATTCTTCCCGTTAAGATATCCCGGAGGGCCCTGGGCTGCTCATTGATCTCTTTGATCATAAAGTGGGGATAACCGCCTTTTTCGGCAGCCTTGGTATCCCAGGTGATCAGCTGAATTTCTTTTTCTACCGGGCTGCCGTTTTTGTACACTTTTACGCCCTCCGCTGTCAGCACGGCGATTTCTCCGTCTTCCAGCACCATAATTTTTCTGGTATAGTTGATGATGGCGGGAATATCGGAGGCAAAGAAATATTCTCCCTCACCTAACCCGACAATCAAAGGATTGTCTTTTCGGGCCGCCACCAAAGTACCCGGATGATCCTCCGACAGCACCACCGTAGCATAGGAGCCCCGGACCTTGCTTACCATTTGTTCTACCGCCCGTAATAAATCACCTTGATGGAAATGCTCTACCAGATGGGGGAGTACTTCCGTATCAGTCTCAGATTGAAAAACATGTCCGTTTTCTTCCAGCCATTCTTTCAGTTCCAGGAAATTTTCAATAATCCCGTTATGCACAACGGCAATTTTGCCGGTACAGTCGGTATGGGGATGGGAATTTCGGTCCGACGGCCGGCCATGAGTTGCCCACCGGGTATGACCGATGCCTACGTGCCCCTGATGGGCATCCCCGTTGATCTTTCCTTCCAGCATATGCAGCTTGCCCACGCTGCGGTTGAGCACCAGTTCGCCATCTTCAATGACCGCGATCCCGGCAGAATCATAACCTCTATATTCCAGCTTTTTCAATCCTTCCAATAAAACCGGTACAGCTAGACGTGTTCCGATATATCCCACGATGCCGCACACAATCATCACCCCTTCTTTTTTACTATCCCGGATATAATTAGTATTCCACACCAATACCTGTAAAATGAACAAACAAAAAAAACCGCGCTCAAGTTATGCACGGTTCTTCACAAATAAAGGGACACTCTTTTCTGAGCATATTTCACCCTCTGCACTGCCGTATTCTCTGTGCCCGGAATTACTCCCGGGTTTTGTGATACGGCTTACGATGGTACATCACCGGAGGGCATCCGCCGAAAACTTCGATAAACCCTCACCTCGTCAACCAAAATACAGATGCGGCTCGCATAGGCTGTGCACACTGCGTACTTTGGTTCTGGCGCTGAAAACGTACAAAAAGAACCGCTGCGGAATCATTCATTTTTTGACAAAATTACCCCTCATCACCCCCTTATAGTACATAATACTCTTTTTGTTCCTAAAAGGTCAATACTTTTTCTTTTTCTTAAATCGTCAGACTCTGACCATATTTCTTTAACCAGGCCAATTGCCTTTTATAACCGGGGCAATAGTGCTCCACCAGGCTCCAGAATCGTTTGGAATGATTCATTTCTTTTAAGTGGCTCAATTCATGGACCAGCAGATAATCCACAACTTCCAAAGGGGCCATAATAATGCGCATATTTAGATTGAGATTCTGTCGTTTGGAACAACTGCCCCAGCGGGTTTTTTGGTTCTTGACAAAAATGTTTTGGTAAGAAACGCCAATCCGCTCTGCCCACATCTTCACTCTTTCTTCAAACAGGGATTTGGCGGCCCACCGGTACCAGGCTTCTATGATTTGGCGCAGCAATTCCTCACTTCTCCGGGGCAACGTAATATAGGCTTTATCGCCGTCCAATTCCACCCGCATCGGTGACGCCACGTCCAGGATCACCACGACCCGGTATTCTTTCCCTAAATAACGGATCAGAGACCCAGCATCTTCCCGCGCCGTTTTGATCAGAGCAGCCGTCTCAGCAACAGACTGAAGTTTTTCCAAAATCCATTTCTCCCGCTCATAAAGAAGTGATGCCACCTGGTCCGCCGGGTAATCCCGGGGAATAACCACTTCCAGGCCCTTGCCCACACTGATGGAAAAACGGACATGTTTGGCCTTGGTGCTTCTTTTGATCACATAAGGGACCAGCGTATCTCCCAATTTAATTTCCGCTTCACCGACCACTAAATTCTCCTGTCTTTTCAAAGAGTATGAACTCCTTCCCCTAACCTTTCCGGTATCGCCCGTCAACTTTCATCACGTAGACAAGGACCTCAGCCACGACTTGATACAGGTGGGGAGGAATTTCCCTGCCCACATCCAACTGGACCAGCGCTTCAGCCAAGCTGTGGTCTTGAACCACGGGAACCTGGTTTTCCCGGGCAATTTTTTCAATTTGTTCCCCGATCAGGCCTTCCCCCGCCGCCACCAGCACAGGAGCCCGGTCTGTTTTCCGGTCATAACGCAGGGCCGCTGCCCGGCGTACCTTTTTCATCCCCAAGTCAGTCCTTTCCCCAGCTACTTTTCTATTGTTCATCTTTCCCTGCTAGATCTTGATGTCAAGGGAGCGGTAAATTTCTTCATTTCCCAAATCATCCGCCAGCTCAAAAACCGAAGTTACCCTTTTTTCCCGGCAGGAAAAGGAATTTACCTTGAATTGATGGCCTTCCAAGCCGTCTTTCAACAGTTCCCAGGTCCGGTTCAGATAGGCGGAAATATCCTGATGTTCGGTAAATGCCGTAATATTTAAGGCCATGCCCTTAATTCTAATATCAAACCAGAGCATCCCCATATTTTCCGTTTGGAGGGAAAGAAGGAGAGAAACTTGTTCCTGAAAAGCCGCCTGGGATTTGTCTTTCATGACTAAATAAATTTGGGCGGGAATCCGGCTCTCTCCCTGCTGCAAGGGAATAGGATAATAAACCAGGTCAGGCAGGCGAGGATTGTCCAGCCTGCTTTGATTAACGGTTTTTTGGAAGGAGATCAGCTCAGATAACTGTCTCTTTAAAGCTTCATAATCAAAAACTCCCTTTTCTTCCGGGGGGAGAGAACTCAGGTCACGCAACAATTTTTCCAGTAAAACAGTCTTAAAGGCGGAACCCGGATCGGTTCCCGACCTTTGGTAAAAGGTGAGTAGTTTTTCCAGCAGGTGCAAGGCTTCCCTGCTGTTTAACAAGGTAGACAACAGGTTCTGCTGCACCTCCGGATCCGTGATACCAGCCCCCACCAGCCAGGTTTTAATTTTGATAAAACTTTCCTTGAGGTTTTCCGGCACACCGTTTAGTCCTTTTAAGATCTGCTCAATGAGATTTTTGGATAAGGGGAGTTCCTTGGATAACAAGTGAGACACCACTTGCTTTCCTTCAGGGGAAACAGGCAGGCCCAATTCCTCCAGGAGGCTTCCCATTGTTTTTTCTCCGGACAAAGGAAGAAAAGATTCCTGCTTTTTTAAGACCAAAAGACGATCCTTGATTTCTTTCACTTGAAATAAAGCAGTTTCCCCCGCCTTTAAAGGCACCGTGGAGGCGGCCTGGAGCAGTTCTCCCCGGATACGGAGAACTACCTGGTCATTTTTCACATCGACTACTGTAGCGCGAAAAATATCTCCTTTGTTCAGTTGACTGGATTCATGTTGTTGCTGATATTTTGTCAGCGGCCAGACCGAGTTAATTTTATCCAAACTCATCTTTCATCCGCCTTATCATCAAAATATACCCATTAAGATAGATTCTCTAAAGCAAGGATATTTCCTTTTTGTATTTCCGTTTTTTCGGTTTTTTGGTAATCCGGGAAAAAACTAGTGGTTATAAAAAGCCTAAAAGGCTTTTCGGGATCCGGGTACCGGTTACCGGGGTCCGGAAAGAAAAAATATGAGCCTGTTCAGAAACGCTCAGATACTAGGCACAACAAGCATTTGCAGCGAAGGCGTACTGGGCGTACGTCGAGCAAAAATGCGCAGTTGTAACAACGTAGATGGGCGTTTATCAACAGGCTCAGGTTCTCTCGGGCTTTTAGGCTAATTCGGCTTCCACTATACGTACAATACTCTGAACCAAATTTTGCAGTTCCCCTTCGTCAGGTCCCTCTGCCATCACCCGAACCAGGGGCTCGGTCCCCGATGTCCGTACCAGGACTCTGCCCCGCCCGCTCAAAGTCTTCTCGGCCAGGGATATGGCTTCTTTAATGGCCGTACTGGTTTCCAAACCCGTTTTATCTTTCACCCGGACATTCACCAATACCTGGGGCAGGCGTAGCATTTGTGCGGCAAGCTCGGACAAGGGTTTCCCCGTTTCCACCATCACTTTTAACACCTGCAGGGAAGTAGCGATACCATCTCCCGTGGTATTGTACTCGCTGAAAATAATATGACCGGATTGTTCTCCCCCCAGGACAGCCCCTGATTCCCGCATCTTTTCCAGCACGTAGCGGTCACCGACTTTCGTGTCCAGAATCTCGATTCCGGCCTTTTTCAAGGCCAGATACAATCCCATATTGCTCATCACCGTAACCACAATTTGATTCTGCTTCAGTTTGCCTTTGCGCAGCATATCCAAGGCGCAAATGACCATGATTTTATCACCGTCAACTAAATTGCCTTCTTCATCTACCGCCAGCATTCTGTCTGCATCTCCGTCATAGGCAATACCCAGATGGGCACCCCGGATCTTTACGGTTTCCATTAATTTTTCCGGATGGGTACTCCCACAGCCCTCATTAATGTTTGTTCCCGTAGGGCTGTTGGATATGGGCATCACTTCGGCGCCCAAATCCTTCAGAATGGAGGGGGCTAACGAGTAAGCCGCCCCCTGGGCACAGTCCACCACAATTTTTAGGCCGGACAGATCCGAGCCCAGACAACGCTTTAAATAAGCCCCATAACGTTCTCCCGCCTGAGCATAGTCTTCCACCTTGCCCACATCTTTTCCCACCGGGCTAGGCAAGGCCTGTCCCGAAGCGATCATGGCTTCGATTTCTTCTTCCAAAGCATCCGGCAGCTTGTAACCGTTGCTGCCGAAAAACTTGATCCCGTTATCTTCCATCGGGTTATGTGACGCCGAGATCACCACCCCGGCTTGGGCGCCAAGCTCTCTGGTCAAGTATGCCACACCCGGGGTAGGAATGATCCCTAACCGGACCACATCCGCCCCAACGGAGCATATTCCCGCCGCCAGGGCGCTTTCCAGCATATCGCCGGAAAGACGGGTATCTTTTCCGATCAAAATTTTGGGTCTTTGATGATCCCGGGCCAGGCAAAAGGCCCCTGCCCGTCCTAATTTAAAGGCCAAATCCGGGTTTAGATCCCGGTTGGCTACGCCACGCACCCCATCCGTTCCAAATAAAACTCCCATATTAGTCTCCTCTCGTCGCCAGTTTGTCTATTATTTCGGGAAGAAATCCAGCTTCAGGTTCCCGGTATTTTCGAATAATTGCTTCCGCCACTTTTAACCCGTCCACCGCGGCACTGATGATTCCTCCGGCATATCCCGCACCTTCTCCGGCGGGATAAAGGCCCGATGTGTTCACGGATTCCAAACATTCATTGCGCAGGATGCGCAGAGGTGCCGAAGTGCGGGTTTCCACGCCTGTAACAACGGCCCGGTCCTGAATGAACCCTTTTATTTTATGATCCCAAAACCGGATGGCATCAGTTAGTACCTCCCCCACCTCTTTGGGCAGGCAATCACGGATATTGGCCGGTGTTACTCCTGGCCGGTAAGAAGACGCCTGCTCATCTAAATCAGTTGATTTCCGGTCCGCTAAAAAGTCTTCCAGCCTTTGGGCCGGGGCGTTAAAATTGTTTCCGCCCAGCCGGAAGGCCTTTTCCTCCCATTTTCTTTGAAACTCCATCCCTTTTAAGCAGCCCTCGCCAAAATCGGCAATGTCTACCGTCGCCACCAGAGCACTATTGGCCTTGCCTGAATCCCGGGCATGCTCACTCATGCCGTTGGTCACTACACCGCCCGGCTCTGAAGCCGCCCCTACCACATATCCGCCGGGACACATGCAAAAGCTGTACGCCCCTCGTCCTCTTTCCTGATCCTGATAGGCCAAAGAATAGTCAGCCGCTCCCAGCTTAGGATGTCCGGCAAAACGGCCGTATTGACCGGCATCAATAAAATCTTGGGGGTGTTCCACTCTCATGCCCATGGCAAAGGGCTTAGCCTCCATCAATACCTCTTTTTGAAAAAGCATTTTATACGTATCGCGGGCGCTGTGGCCGATGGCCAGGACAGCCACTTCCAGCGGAAGCTCCACTTGGTTTCTCACCGTCAATGCTTTCAACACGCCGCCCGGAGAAATCTTCATTCCTGTCACACAAGCGTCAAATAATACCTGTCCCCCCAGAGCAATGATCTTTTCCCGCAATCCCTTGACCACAGGCTTTAAAACATCCGTGCCGATGTGGGGTTTATTCAGGTAGAGGATCTCTTCAGGAGCCCCCGCCTCTACCATTTGCTCCAAGATCCTCCTCACTCTGGGATCCTTGACCCGGGTAGTCAGTTTGCCGTCGGAGAAAGTTCCCGCCCCGCCCTCTCCAAATTGCACATTGCACTCCGGGTTTAATTCTCCTAAGGTCCAAAATTTTTCAATTTCTTGGCACCGTCTGTCCACATCCCCGCCCCGCTCCAGCACTAGAGGCCGGTACCCCCAAGCGGCAAGCTTTAAAGCGCAGAACATACCGGCAGGTCCGCTGCCTATAACAACGGGAGGAAAATGAAGAATCCGATCGCCCTTGGACAATTGTTCCCGAAAAGGAACCGGAATGGGAACTACAAAAGGAGGATCAAATCTGATCCTCTTGGTGACATTTACTTCGATATCAACCGTATACACGAACTGGACCGAGTCGGATTTCCGGGCGTCCACCGCTTTTTTGACAATATGGAGAGAAGTAATTTGCTCCGGAACAAGACGGATTTTCCTGGCCGCCAGCCGGATCAATTCTGTTTCATCAGATGCCAGCTCCAGGCGCAAATTGGTAAGTCGCAGCTTCATCGGCAAAGAGCTCCTATTTCGTTACTTATATAGTATTCGGCATTCACTCTCCAGAACTGAGCATCCTTCCGGGCAATAAAAAAATTTTTTATGGTCACTCCAGGCTCCTGATTTCTCATTCTGACTTCTTCAGTACGACCGAAATTTGGGCAGGCTTTTTTTCCACCAAAGATATCCCGCTGGGCAGCTCAATCTGGACAGGGACCTGATGCTCGCCAGCCTCATAAGACGCCAGGTCAACATATACATCCACATCAGCACTCATCATTTTTTGGATCAGGGATTCCCGGCCTTTCACGGTCACATCCACGGTGGGGGAAGGAAGCTCCGCCGTTAATCCCTGGGGCGCGTTTCTGGTTAATACGGGCAGGCCGGTAAAGGATTTCTCCACGGTTCGTTCAACGGTCACCACAGCCGTGACCTTAGACTCTCTATTCAGCGTCAATCCTTCAGGCACCACAACAGCCAGTTCTTCTACCACATCCTTTGACGCCTGGGCAATATTTAAAGGAACTGTGCTGATACTGTCTACCTTATCGATGAGGTTCGTTTCTCCTAAAACGGTTAAGAATTCGGGCTCCGCCACCACCCGGGTCAGCTCGTATCCTTCTGCAGGAGTTCCCACTAAAGGCACTTTCACCGGGACCGTCTTAGAGGGCAGCTCATGGACCACCGGCACCAGCACATCTGCCTCGGAAGGGGTCAGCGTAATCCAATCCAAAAGCAGGTTGCCTTTTTTGTCTTCCACCTTAATGGGCAATTTTTGATGGTAATTAAAGTTATATTCCCCCAAATTCACTTCTACATATACCTGATCCACCTCTTTCAATTTGTCCTCAGGACCGGAAAGAAGCACTTGGGTCGGCGTCAATACAGGCTTTAAGGCCATATAGCCTACCGCCGGGGTATTGTCGGAATAGGATACGTTCACGACAAATTGAGCTGTGGTCAGGACCTCTACATTCAGGTTGACAGTAGAAGGATTCACCGAAACTAATTGGGTTTTCTCCGGTACGGTCACGTGCACTTCCGCAATATGCTGGCCCATATCTACGCCGCTCATTTCCAGGAAAGCTTGAATATCTCTGGCGGTGACTGTGTCCAGAAGCTTGCGCTGTCCTTGAATGCGCACTTTCACATAGGTAGGCCGGTCCGACACGGTCAAATTTTGTTCCAGTCCTCTGATCTCCAAAGGGACCGTTAAAACCTGTTCCGCGACCGGATTTTCCTGATGATTGACATAAAACCACAGGAGTACGGCCAGCACGACGGAGACGACTTTAAATAACAAGTTGTTGATGGCGATTTTCTTCATGATTACGCCCTCCGGTTCCAGAAATGGGTGTTGGCATGGGGCTTGGGAACCAGTAATTCCTGCAATTTATCCCGCAGCGTTTTCTCTTCAAAATAGCGCACCAGTTTCCCTTCATAGGCCACGGAGATCGTTCCCGTTTCCTCAGAGACGATAATCGCCACTGCATCGGAAATCTCGCTAATTCCTAAAGCAGCCCTGTGTCTCGTGCCCAGACTGCTGTCTAGATACGGGTTGTCACTCAAGGGAAGAAAACACCCTGCGGCCACGACCCGGTCGCCGCGAATAATCACCGCGCCGTCATGCAACGGTGTCTGCGGGATAAAAACGTTGCCTAAAAATTCTGCGGATACGATTCCTTCTATTTTAATGCCTGTTTCAATATAATCATTAATACCCGTTTCTCTTTCCACAATAATTAAAGCACCTGTTTTTGCTTTTGCCAGCTTCACCACACAACGGGTCAGCTCATCGATTAAACGAAGCATATCTCCCATACCCAGGTCATTGGTAACCCGGACAAAGAACTGCCCTCTCCCTAGCTGCTCCAAAGCGCGCCGAAGTTCAGGCTGAAAAATGACCGCTAATGCCACAAAGATGGTACTCCACGTTTTATCCAGGATCCACTTGATGGTATATAAATGAAGGACATCACTTATGTTGGAGGCAATGAGCAGAAAGAGGATCCCTTTTATCAACTGTACCGCTCTGGTCCCTCTGATAAGCATGAGGAGTTTATACATGACGTAAGCAACAATCATAATATCGATGACTTCAGTAACAATATACAAATAGTTTAAATCAGAAAGCAAATTTTTCACCGTCCCCTGCAATGCTTATCAATATTGGTTGATGCCTGCTATCAAGGTTGTTTTCGACAGCCCGAGAAAAAACCCTCCAGGAAAACATGATTTTATTGATTCTTATTTCATTTTTTCTTACACATTATTTACCTGCTGGAAACAATGTTTCTTTTATAGTACAATAAATGGAGTATAAAAGCCCTATGGTTTTTCAGAAACACGGGAACTTTTGCCGGGTCTTATACGTCAAAAAAAGCACAATCCTTCTGATTAACATTTTTTAGCAATTTACACAGAAAGGGGCGGAGTCGTGTCTAACTGGAAAAAGTATCTGCCAATTACTATTGCCTGCATTCTTACGGGACTGCTTTTAGCTTCGGCCTTACGAACCCAAACCGCCGTCCAAAATACAGACAAAACAAGCAAAAACAATACGCTTATAGATATTATAAACAATTTGGAGTCGGAAACCAAGGTTCTGGAAGAAACCATTAGCTCCCTCCGTGACCAAATTGAGGTGATTCAAAAGAAAGACTCCTCCGAGGGAATTCTGGTCAGCGTTCAGAACCAGGTTCAGCAACTGAGGCTGCAGGCCGGCCATACAAGTGTCTCGGGGCCGGGTATCATTGTGGTTTTGGACGACAATACTGCGGGAGCGGAAGCTGCCAAAACCAACAGCCCTGATTTATATGACCCGGAAGACTACATTGTGCACGATAAAAACCTTCTCTACCTGGTCAGTGCCCTACGGGGCCAGGCAGAAGCAATCGCCATCAATAGCCAGAGGCTGGTGGCCACCTCGGACATCCGATGTGTCGGTACGGTAATTATGGTTAATTCTTCCCGTTTGGCACCGCCTTACCAAATAAAGGTGATTGGCGATCCCCGGCTTTTGGAGGCAGCAGTTCTTAACAGCGATGAATATATTTATCTAAAAGGCAAGGATATGCCGATCACGATTACCAAAACCGACAATATTGAGCTGCCGGATTTCAAAGGCAGCAACACGATCAATTTTGCACAGCCATTAAAAGATGGGGAAGGAGATTAAACAAATGTGGTTTCCAATCATCGGTCTTATTATTGGTATTCTTTTAGGCTCTATATTCACGGTATCTGTACCCGTTTTCTATGCTAAATACATGTCCGTGGCCGTACTGGCCGCATTAGATTCATTACTGGGCGGTTTTCGCGGACTTTTAGAGGATTCCTTCGACGGCACCATTCTGCTTTCCGGTTTTTTTACCAATGCTTTACTGGCTGCCCTGCTGGCCTATTTAGGAGACCACCTGGGCGTTGACTTATATTTGGCTGCCGTCATCGCTTTCGGTATTAGGCTTTTCGGAAACCTAGGATTTATTCGCCGGGACTTAATTAACAGGTGGCGCAACAAAAGAGGGGGCGGCGAAAATAGTGTTTAAACAAAAATGGCAGTTGCCTTTATTTATTGCTCTTCTCATGTTCGGCCTGTTAATATCCACGCAGTACAATACCCAGCTGGCCGTCCTAAACTCCTTAGCCAACCAGAATCCGGAGGACTTAGTAGCACTGGTCAAGAGTTTAAATGAGAAAAGAGGTCAATTGGAGTCCGAAGTAAACAGCTTGCTGAAAACCAAGCGTTCCTTAGATGAAAAAGCTGCCCAGGGCTCTACTTTGTTTTCCAGCCTGGAAAACGAACAGAAGCAATTGCAAGTAATCAACGGAACCGTTCCTATCCATGGCCAGGGCATCGAAATTACCATCACCGGGGATTCCAATCTCATGTATCTTGACCTGATTGATCTGGTCAATGAACTATGGGTCAGCGGAGCAGAGGCGGTGTCCATTAACGAATACCGCATAGAAACCAATACCATGATTTCTCAAGCGGAGGATGCCAACCATAGACTGGTGATCACGATTAATAATAAACCTCTTTTAAGCCCGGTGATTATCAAAGCCATCGGCAATCCGGATACCCTGGAAAAAGGGCTCACCTTCACCGGAGGGATTATTGATAATTTAAACACTTTATATCAAGTCTATCCGGTGATCAAAAAATCGGAGGATGTAAAAATCCCCAAAGCCTCCTCCCCGATTACTTTTAAATATCTGAAGTGGTAAGAAGAAAGCGCAATCATTAAGATTGCGCTTTTTTTTCCTTACTGTATTTTTTATACAAAGCATAGGTAATTCCATCTGATAAGGCTTGCCAGCTTGCTTCGATGATATTTTCCGATACACCCACCGTACTCCAGGTGGCCTCCTGATCCGTAGTTTCAATCAGTACCCGCACTGTGGCCGCCGTCGCATCTTTCTCATCCAGCACCCGGACCTTGTAGTCGGACAGGTGGATCGCTTTAATTTCCGGATAGAACTGCTCCAAAGCTTTCCGCAAGGCATTATCCAGCGCGTTGACCGGTCCGTTTCCTTCCGCGGCCGTATGCACGGTTTCCTTGCCCACCTTCAGTTTGATCATGGCCTCCGATAAAATCCCGTCATCTTCCCTTTTTTCCATAAGAATTTTAAATGATTCCAATTTAAAATAGTCCTGGTGCTGGCCAAATGCTTTCTTCAGCAAAAGTTCCAGGGAAGCTTCCGCTCCTTCGTATTGGAAGCCCATATGCTCCAATTCTTTAATCTGGCGGATAATTTTCCGGCTTTCCGGACTCTCAAACTGAATATCAATATTTAACTCCTTGGCCTTGTATTTCAAATTGCTCAGTCCGGCCAATTCGGAGACCAGAACCCTTCTCTTGTTTCCCACTAAAGCCGGATCCATATGCTCATAGGTCACCGGATTCTTGGAAACGGCACTGACATGGATGCCGCCTTTATGGGCAAAAGCACTCATGCCTACAAAAGGCTGCTGGGAGAAATGGGTTACATTGGCCAGTTCACTGATATAATGGGATACTTCGGTCAATAAGGCCAATCCCCCCGGAGGAAGACAAGTAAACCCCATTTTGTATTCCAGGTTGGGGATCACGGAACACAGATTGGCATTGCCGCATCTTTCCCCGAAGCCGTTTATTGTCCCCTGTACCATCACTGCTCCGTTTTTCACTGCGGTTAAGGTATTGGCTACGGCCAGATCCCCGTCATTGTGTACGTGAATTCCCAAAGGAACATCTAAAGACTCTTTGACTTTACCCAGGATCTCACTCAACTCGTCAGGCAGCAGTCCCCCGTTTGTATCACAAAGAGTAACCCAGTCCGCCCCGGCCGAAGCTGCTGCCCGCACCGTTTCCAGGGCGTATGGAGGGTTGCTTTTGTAGCCGTCAAAAAAGTGCTCGGCGTCATAGATCACTTCCAGTCCCTGCTTTTTTAAGTATGACACCGTATCACGAATCATGGCAAGGTTCTCTTCCAAAGTAGTTTCTAAGGCTTGAAACACATGAAGATCCCAGGTCTTGCCGAAAATGGTCGCCACCTTAGTCCCTGCATGAACCAGTGTCTGGATGTTAGCGTCTTCTTCCACCGTCACGCCCGGCCGCCGGGTACTGCTGAAAGCAGTTACTTTGGCATGCTTCAGGGGTAGTTTTTGGACGCGTTCAAAATACTCCACATCCTTGGGATTGGAGCCCGGCCATCCCCCTTCCACGTAGGCCACACCTAAAGCATCCAGTTTCGCGGTAATCCTGAGTTTGTCTTCTACAGACAAAGAAATACCCTCACCCTGAGCACCATCCCGCAAAGTCGTATCCAGTATTGCAATGTATCCCACAGCACCACTCCTTTAAACAATCTCCCCGGCTACCAGGTTTCCCATTTCCTGCGTACCCACAACCATTTTCCCTTCTTGCACCAGATCTCCGGTACGATAACCTTTATTCAATACACTAGCCACTGCCTGCTTAATATCTTCTGCTGCCTGAACTTGTTTAAAACTATACTCCAGCATCATGGCGGCCGACAAAATAGTGGCGAGAGGATTTGCTTTGTCCTGACCTGCAATATCAGGGGCAGAACCATGAGAAGGTTCATATAGGCCCACTTGACCCCCAATGCTGGCAGAGGGAAGCATGCCGATGGATCCGGAAATCATGGAGGCCTGATCCGTTAATATATCGCCAAAAGTATTTTCCGTGACAATCACATCAAATTGTTTGGGCGCCCGGACCAGTTGCATGGCACAATTATCCACATACATGTGTTCCAGCTCCACGTCCGGATAGGCCGCTGCCAGCCGGGAAAGAGTCTCTCTCCACAGCCTGCCGCTTTCCAAAACATTCGCTTTATCCACGGAGGTAAGTTTTTTCCGCCGCCCCCGGGCCGTCTCAAAAGCCAGCCGGGCAATCCGTTCAATTTCCTCCGTGGTATAGACCAAAGTATCCACGGCCCGCTCCCCGGTAGCGGTTTTTTCCCGCTTCTTTTCTCCGAAATACAGGCCTCCCGTCAACTCCCGGATCACTACCAGGTCCGTTCCCGACACCACTTCCTCTTTTAAGGTGGAGGCAGAAACCAGTTCCGGGTACAAAATCACCGGCCTGATATTGGCATAAAGGGCTAAATCTTTTCTTAAAGGCAGCAGAGCGCCAACTTCCGGTCTCAGGTGGGTGGGCAGGGTATCCCATTTCGGGCCCCCGATCGCCCCTAAAAGGACCGCATCACTCTGGTGGCAAACTTTCAAGGTGTCTTCAGGCAAAGGCACCCCTACCGCATCCAGTGCCGCCCCGCCAATCAGGGCCTCTTTAAATTCAAACGCTATATCATATTTAATGCCTATTTTTTTCAGGATGTTCACTGCCGGAGGAACAATTTCGCTGCCGATCCCATCTCCCGGCAATACGGCAATCGTATATTTAACCATTCTTTTTCGTCCTTTCCTTGACATAGGCCATCAGTCCACCGACCGCCATAATCTTTTGCATAAACTCCGGAAAGGGGGCGGCCTGGAAGGACGCGCCGGTGGTGACGTTGGTAATAACTCCGGTGTCGGTGTTCACTTCCACCACATCTCCCTCTTGAATTCCTGCCACCGCTTCCCCACATTCCAAAATGGGCAGGCCGATGTTGATGGCGTTCCGGTAAAAGATGCGGGCAAAGGTGGGCGCAATCACACAGGAAACCCCGGCGGCTTTAATGGCAATCGGCGCATGTTCCCGGGAACTGCCGCAGCCGAAATTCTTTTCCGCCACCATGATGTCCCCCGGGGACACCTTATCCGGAAAGGTGGGATCGGCATCTTCCATACAATGTTTGGCCAGTTCCTCCGGCAGGGATGTGTTCAGATAACGGGCCGGAATAATGGCGTCCGTGTCCACATTGACGCCGAATTTCCATGTCTTACCTTTGAGAATCATGATTTCACCTCCCCAGGATGGGCAATACGCCCTAAGACCGCAGACGCCGCTGCTACAGCAGGATTGGACAAATAAACTTCACTTTCCGGATGACCCATGCGGCCCACAAAATTGCGGTTGGTGGTCGCCAGGGCTCTTTCCCCTTTGGCCAGAATTCCCATATGCCCGCCCAGGCAGGGCCCGCAGGTGGGCGTGCTCACGGCGGCGTTGGCATGAACAAAAATATCCACTAATCCTTCTTTAACTGCTTGCATGTAAATCGCTTGAGTCCCGGGGATGACAATGCAGCGCACATTTTCATGGACTTTTTTCCCTTCCATCAGGGAGGCGGCCACTCTCAGGTCTTCAATCCTGCCGTTGGTACAGGACCCGATCACCACCTGGTCGATCCCGATATCTCCGGCCTCGCTCACATTTCTCGTATTTTCCGGCAGATGGGGAAAGGCCACCTGAGGCTCGATTTCGTTCACACGATATGTAATGACTTTGGCGTACTCCGCATCCGTATCGCTCTGGTACACCTTATATTCCCGCTTGGCCCGGTCCTTGACATAAGCAAGGGTGGTCTGGTCAGGAGGGATAATGCCGTTTTTGGCTCCGGCTTCTACGGCCATGTTGCACATGGAAAGCCGGCTGTCCATGGATAAGGCTTCAATGCCGGCGCCGGTAAATTCCATGGCATGGTACAAAGCGCCGTCTACGCCGATCTGGCCGATGACATAGAGGATTAAATCCTTACCGCTCACCCAGGGCTGAAAATCGGTTCCTTGAAAGATAAATTTGATGGTAGGAGGAACCTTATACCAGGCTTCCCCGGTGGCCATGGCGGCGGCCATATCCGTACTGCCTACTCCGGCGGCAAAAGCCCCCAGGGCGCCGTAAGTGCAGGTATGAGAATCCGCGCCCAGGATGGCATCCCCCGGCAGTACTAAACCCATTTCCGGCAGCAGACAGTGCTCCACCCCCATGCGTCCAATCTCAAAATAGTTGGTAATGCCGTACTTGCGGGCAAACTCCCGTAATACTTTCACCTGTTCCGCCGATTTAATATCCTTGTTCGGGGTAAAATGGTCCGGCACCAGCATAATTTTGTCCCGATCAAATACCTGATCAATTTCCAGGGCTTCAAATTCTCTGATCGCTACCGGCGCCGTGATATCATTCCCCAATACCACATCCAGTTTGGCATTGATCAATTGTCCCGGTACCACCCGGGACTCCCCGGCATGATCTGCCAGGATCTTCTCCGTAATGGTCATTCCCATGGGCATAAACCTCCATTCTCTCTTATTTTCCCGTAATCTCTTCCCCATTGCTATTTTCATAGATGACCCGGTTGATGGCATTCAGATAGGCCAGGGCAGATGCTTCCAAAACGTCCGTACTGATGCCGTGTCCGGTAAATACCTTATCATTGTATTCTACCTTGACCGTAACCTCACCGATGGCATCCTTGCCCCCGGTCACCGCATTTAAGGAATAATGCTGCAGGGTCACCCCCATACCGGTTACTCTTTCCAGGCTTTTAAATGCCGCATTGATCGGTCCGTCTCCGCAGGAAGCCTCTTCCACCACCTGGTCTTCACTGACTACCCGTACCGTGGCTGTGGGCGTTACACCAGTACCGCTGCAGATATAAAGATATTCCAGATGCCATTTTTCCGGAATATTGCGCATCAGGTTTTCTGCTAAGGCTTGCAGGTCTGCATCGGTAATCTGCTTCTTTTTATCGGCCAATTCCTTAAATTGTTTAAAGGCCTGATCCATTTCCGGGTCGTTCAAATGATAGCCCAGTTCTTCCAGACGCTGTTTAAAGCCGTGCCGCCCGGAATGTTTGCCGAAGACCAGATTGCTCTGAACCATGCCTAACATTTGGGGATTCATAATTTCATAGGTGGTGCGCTCTTTGAGCACCCCATCCTGGTGAATGCCTGATTCATGAGCAAAAGCATTTTTCCCCACAACCGCCTTATTGGGCTGCACCGGCATGCCGGTGAGACTGGAAATTAACCGGCTGGTGCGGTAAATTTCCTGATAATTGATCCCCGTATCATATCCATAGATATCCCGGCGGGTATAAAGCCCCATCACAAACTCTTCCAGAGCCGCATTACCCGCCCGTTCCCCTAATCCGTTCAGGGCACACTCTACCTGCTGGGCCCCATTCTTCACGGCAGCGAGAGAATTGGCTACCGCTAACCCTAAATCATTATGACAGTGGACACTGATTACCGCCTGGTCTATATTGGGCACCCCGGCTTTAATACCGGCAATGAATTTGCCGAATTCATCCGGCGTGGCATAGCCCACGGTATCCGGGACATTAATCGTCGTGGCCCCGCAGGCAATGGCGGTTTCAAAGACTTTGCACAAGAACTTCAGGTCGCTCCGGGAAGCGTCTTCCGCGGAAAACTCCACATCGTCCGTATATCCCTTGGCCCGTTTCACTCCTAACGCCACCATCTCCAGAACTTCTTCGGGGGTTTTGTTTAATTTATATTTCATATGAATGTCGGAAGTGGCTATAAAGGTGTGAATGCGGGCCCTCTTGGCATATTTCACGGCTTCCCAGGCCCGGTCGATATCGCCGAAGCCAATGCGGGCCAGGGCGCAGATCACAGGTCCGGAGACATTTTGGGCAATCGCTTTTACAGCCTCAAAGTCTCCCGGAGAAGCAATGGGAAAACCGGCCTCAATAATGTCCACACCCAGCTTTGCCAGCTGGACGGCAATATCCAGCTTTTCCTTCTTATTTAGGCTCACCCCGGGGGATTGTTCCCCGTCCCGCAGGGTGGTATCAAAAATAAACACTTTATTCCCCATCATAACCTCCCGTGCCAAGCACCATTTCATTCAACCCTTTGCCATTGAGCACCGTGGGATAAACGATTTCTTCCCTGCTGATCACACACTCAATAATACTTAATTTCCCGTTGTTCAAGGCTTCTTTCAGTACCGGGTCAATTTCCGAGGCTTTGGTAATCCTGTATCCGCAAATATCATAGGCTGCGGCCAGCTTGACAAAGTCAGGATTTCCCGTCATATCCACCGCCATCTGGCGTCTGTCACAATAAAAGTGCTGAAGCTGGCGTACCAGGCCCAAACAGCTGTTGTTCATGATCAAGACCTTAATGGGTAAGTTTTGTTCTCTTGCCGTGGCCAGTTCATTCATACTCATCTGGAAGCTGCCGTCTCCCGTGATACAAACTACGGTAGCCTGCGGATCGGCCAGCTGGGCGCCGATGGCGGCAGGAAATCCGTATCCCATGGTGCCCAAACCCCCGGAGCTGATAAAGCTCTTGGCGTTTTTGAACCGGAGAAACTGGGCGGCAAACATTTGATGCTGGCCCACATCCGTGGTGGCAATCATCTCTCCCCCGGAAACAGCATTGAGCCGTTGCAGCACCTGACGGGTAGTCAAGTCCTCTCCCGGTTCGGGATAGCAGCAGGAAGCCTTTTCCTTCCACTGCTCCACCAGGTCCATCCAGGCAGGCCGGTGCATCTGTTCCAGGCGATCGTTGATCGCCTGCAGCACCAGCCTCACGTGACCGACGATGGGTACGTTGACCCGGACATTTTTGCCGATTTCCGCCGGGTCAATGTCGATATGAATTACCTTGGCCTCCGGGGCAAATTTCTCTACCAATCCGGTCACCCGGTCATCAAAACGGGCGCCGATGGTAATGAGCAGGTCGCATTCGGTAATGGCCAGGTTGGCGGCAGCTTTGCCGTGGATGCCCAGCATGCCTAAGGAAAGCGCATGGTCTGTGGGAATGGATCCCAATCCCATTAAAGTGGTGGTCACGGGCGCCTGTAAAAGCTCCGCCAGCTTCACCAGCTCTTTGCCCGCATCTGCGCTGATCACGCCGCCTCCGGCATGGATCACCGGTTTTTCCGCTTCTTTCATTAAATGGCAGGCATTTTTGATTTGGCTGGGATGACCGTGTAAGGTGGGCCGGTATCCGGGCAGGCTCACCTTTTCCGGAATTTTTTCCCCGCACATACTTTCCGCCACATTTTTCGGCACATCGATCAGTACCGGTCCCGGCCGGCCGGTGGAGGCAATATGAAAAGCCTCTTTAATCACCCGGGGGATCTCATTGGCATCCTGAACCAAATAATTGTGTTTGGTAATGGGATGGGTAATGCCCGTGATGTCCACTTCCTGAAAAGCATCTGTGCCCACCATTTGGCTGGACACCTGTCCCGTAATAGCCACAATGGGAATAGAATCCATATAAGCCGTAGCGATCCCCGTCACCAGATTCGTCGCCCCCGGCCCGGAGGTGGCCATACAGACGCCGGTTTTCCCGCTTACCCGGGCATACCCGCTGGCGGCATGGGCGCCCCCTTGCTCCTGGCGCACCAAAACATGCTTGATGGAGGAATCTCTCAGCGCGTCATACACCGGCAGTATGGCACCGCCCGGATAGCCAAAGACAATCTTTACCCCTTCCGCTTCTAACCCTTTTACTAAAGCTTGTGCTCCTGTCATTGTCACCTTGGGCTCCTCCTTAGTCTAATTTTGCTTTTGAGCCCCGGACCATGGCAATTTTGCCGCACCTGACTACTTCCCGGATGCCGAAAGGCTTTAAGGATGCTTCAATGGCGGCAATTTTGCCCTGGTCGCCGGTGGCTTCAATGATTAACGACTTATACCCGATATCGACAATCCGGGCTCGAAAAATATCGACGATCTGCATCACTTCACTGCGTTGAACCGGTTCCGCGTGCACTTTGATTAAAACCAATTCCCGGTCCACATATTCTTCGTCGGTGATATCACTCACCTTAATCACTTCGATCAGTTTATGCAGCTGCTTGGTGACCTGCTCAATCACATGATCGTCGCCTTCCACTACAATGGTCATGCGGGATATTTTAGGATTTTCTGTCGTGCCCACAGCCAGGCTTTCAATATTGTACCCCCGGCGGCTAAACATTCCGGCAACCCGGGCCAATACCCCGGCACGGTTTTCTACCATCACAGATAGCACATGTCGCATGATCATACCTCCAAAGTTTATGTGTATGCCGGGACATTCTGCCCCGGCATGGTTGATTCGGTATCACGACAACAATTTGGACAAAAGGACGTTTATTTTACTACCACCGCTCCTGTCGCGGCAGAGGTCACCCTTTGCGCATACTTGGCCAAATATCCCCGGGTAATTTTCGGTTCCGGTTTTACCCAGGAAGCTCTGCGCCGTTCTATTTCTTTTTCATCCAAGGCTACGTCCAGCCTTCCTTCCAGGATATTGATGCTGATCCGGTCCCCTTCTTCCAGCAATCCGATCAGGCCGCCCTCGGCCGCCTCCGGTGAGACATGACCGATAGAAGCGCCTCTGGTGGCGCCGGAAAAACGCCCGTCCGTAATCAAGGCCACAGATTCTCCCAGGCCCATTCCCTGTACCGCAGAGGTGGGGGTGAGCATTTCTCTCATGCCCGGGCCCCCTTTGGGCCCTTCATAGCGGATCACAATCACATCTCCGGGAACAATTTTGCCTCCAAAAATGGCTGCCGACGCTTCCTCTTCACTGTTAAATACCCGGGCCGGCCCGCTGTGCTTCATCATTTGGGGCGCTACGGCGGCTTTTTTCACTACAGCCCCGTCGGGAGCCAGATTGCCTCTCAGGATAGCTAAGCCTCCTTTGGCACTATAAGGATCTTTCACGCTGCGAATCACATCGGCATTCAAGATTTTTCTTCCGGCAATATTTTCCCCCACTGTTTTTCCTGTCACCGTGATCACATCCGCAGCAATCAAACCGAGCGTATTTAGTTCCGCCATCACGGCCGGCAATCCTCCCGCCTCGTCGAGCTCATGGATGTGATGATGTCCCGCAGGAGCCAGTTTACACAAATGGGGCGTCCCCTCGCCGATCTCATTAACCAGATCCAGATTAATCTGTACGCCGGCCTCGTAGGCAATGGCAGGCAGGTGCAGCACCGTATTGGTAGAGCATCCTAAAGCCATATCCACCGTGAGCGCATTGCGAAATGCCTTTTCTGTCATAATTTTCAAGGGCCGGATATCCTTTTCGAGCAGGTCCATGATTTTCATCCCAGCCTGTTTGGCCAGGCGAATCCGCCCCGAATGAATCGCCGGAATGGTGCCGTTGCCGGGCAGCCCCATGCCCAGCACTTCCGTCAGGCAATTCATGGAGTTGGCGGTAAACATGCCGGAGCAGGACCCGCATCCCGGACAGGCATGATTCTCAATCTCTTCCAGCTCATCCAGGGTCATTTTTCCCGCGCTTACGGCGCCTACCGCTTCAAAGACAGAATTGAGATCCAGTTCTTTCCCCTGATAGCGGCCTGTCATCATGGGACCCCCGCTCACAAAGACGGCGGGAAGATCCAAACGGGCTGCGGCCATCAGCATACCCGGCACAATCTTATCACAGTTGGGAATAAACACTAAGGCATCAAAGGCATGGGCCAAGGCCATCACTTCCACAGAGTCCGCAATGAGCTCCCGGCTGGCGAGAGAATATTTCATGCCCTGGTGGCCCATAGCTATGCCGTCACAGATCCCAATGGCGGGAAACTCGATAGGTGTGCCTCCGGCGATTCTTACGCCCGCCTTCACGGCTTCGGCAATGTTGCGTAAATGCATATGGCCGGGAACGATTTCATTAAAAGAATTCACCACTCCGATCAGGGGCCGGTCGATTTCCTCTTTGGTTAAGCCCAAGGCCCTTAGGAGAGATCTGTGCGGAGCCTTTTCCAATCCTTGCTTCGCTTGATCACTTTTCATTGTTCTCACCTCAAATCTTCTCTCCGTCTCCGGCATTTCTCACGTAATCACGATAATCCTGAATTAACATTTTGGTAATTTCCCCGGGCTGGCCGGTTCCAATCATCCGGCCGTCATATTTAACGGCGGGAATAGCTTCCGCCGCGGTACCGGTGAGGAAGCATTCGTCGGCGGTATATAAATCCATCCGGGTAAACAGCACTTCCCGCACTTCAATGCCCCGTTTCTTAGCCAGATCGATCACGCAGTTCCGGGTCACGCCCTCCAGCAGACCTGCGGAAATAGGCGGTGTATACAGGACACCATCCCGGACAAAAAATATGTTATCACCCGTTGCTTCCGCCACATATCCCTCATTATTGAGCAGTACGGCCTCCGGCACGCCGGCCAGATTGGCTTCCATCTTGGCATAAATATTATTTAAATAATTAAGAGATTTTACTCTGGGATTGCATGCTTCGGCAATATTTCTCCGGGTCGCCACGGTAATTAATTCTAAACCGGTTTGATAGAGCTCCTCGGGGTACAGTTTAATGGTCGCTGAGATACAGAATGTGGTAGTCTTGGCACATTTCCTGGGGTCTAAACCTAGATCCCCCTTCCCCCGGGTTACGACCAAACGGATGTATGCGTCGGTAAGATCATTGCGCCGGCAGGTCTCCGTGACCACCTGCGCCATTTCTTCAGGAGTCTCGTTGATTTTCAAGCCCATGGTATGGGCGCCCTGGTAGAGCCGTTTCAGGTGCTCTTTTAATTTAAAAACCACGCCGTTGTACGCCCGGATTCCCTCAAAAACCCCGTCCCCATAGAGCAAGCCATGATCAAAAACCGATACCTTTGCCTGTTCTTCCTCTACATATTGTCCGTCCAAGTAAATGATAAGTCCCATCTGTTTTTCCTCCCCAAAATTTATTTTAATCTTTAAATCTTATCGTGATGAGATTAGAAAACTTGGCTTGCGCCAAGCCTCTGGCGGCGGTGGAAGCCTTAGTTGTACTTATACTTTCAACCTTTTATAATTATAAATTCTGAAAGTAAAATAAAAAAACCCTTCGTTGACAACCGGAGATAGCTGATTGTCAGGGACGAAAGGATTATTCCGCGGTACCACCCTGCTTGTTGCACACAAAGGGTGCAACCACTTGCTGTACTGTTTGATTCCAGCGCAAAGATAACGGGTTCATCCCGGCTCCTGTCTACTCAGGCAAACCTTTTTGACGAAGCAACTCTGCAGTGAGGCCTCTAAGCTGGCCGGAACCGGTTCCCAGCACCTCCGGCTCTCTGTATCCGCCCAAAACTTAAAACATGTCTGCGTCATCGTTTTTGGTCTAGTTTTCATTATAATTAAATTCTAGTATACAAAAGGGCACTCCCTATGTCAAGCGATTTTTGACTTCAGCCATTTAACTTTTATTGTGGGAAACTTCCCCGATACTCCCGCCAATTCAAATGAAGAGACTGCTTTTTGTGGTTTAATCCGTTTTTTCTTTCGTTTCCATCAAGTTCGCAACCAAGATAGAACCGATGATGATAAACCCTCCCAATATGCCTCGAAAACTCAATGTTTCTCTTAGAATAATGAATGAACATACTGCAGTCAAGATCGGTTGCGTGCATTGAAGCATTGAAACTGTACTAGGCGAAAGGTGTACCAATGCAGAATTTTGTAATATATAAGCCATGCAAGTACATGTCAATGCTAAATAAACAACTACCGCCCAAGCTACTGGTGCAATATTTGGCACAACACTAAAATCATCAAACACCAATGCACAAA
Organism: Candidatus Formimonas warabiya; assembly: GCF_002777255.1. Lineage (GTDB taxonomy): Bacteria > Bacillota > Dehalobacteriia > Dehalobacteriales > Dehalobacteriaceae > Formimonas > Formimonas warabiya. The sequence continues at coordinate 2,402,064 of NZ_CP017634.1, forward strand.
TAAGGCTTATAAATGCTGTAACACCTGCCTGCGTGGCTGAAATCGTAACTGTGTCAATCGATTCTAACGATTTTTTGCCAAACACCAATGCGCCCGATAATGCTATTGCTGTGATGAGGGCACAAAAATCGCCTTTATTTAATGCAAATCGACTATCATTACAGCAAAGTAAATACAAGCCAACTGTTACAATTATTTGCAAAGGCAAATACCTAAAATTATATTTCTGATGAAGAATAACTACAGCAAGCATCGGTGCAAAAATGACCGGCAATGACATTAAAAATCCAACGTTGGTAGCAGATGTCCAATTCAATGCTAAATTACAAGTTATATAGGCAAGGGCCATACACAAGCTTGCCGGAAGATACTGCGACAACTTAACTGTTCTCAATTGGCAGGCTATCCTTTTCCCGAAAAAAATAAAGAAGATAAAGAGTGCCATAGAAAATCGAAAGGTAAGCAGCCAAAACGGAGTAATGCTTTGATAGGCTACCTTTGTTAAGGGATTCCCAAAGCCATAAACCACACTTTGAAGCAATATATAAGATACATATTTAATTAGTTTTATGTTTCCTTTTGTAAGCATTATTCCTCCAAAACTTAATCCGCTATTTAAAGGATTGGATTTATCTTCCTTACATATTTTTCTAAATCCGCGAAAAGATATCAATGGTTATTCTTTCGAAAGGGAGGTGATGCAGATGAGACGTGACGAAATGGAGTTTGCCGCCCTTAACTCCGGCGAATTGACAAAAGTGCAAGAAGCGGAAAAAGCGGTGAGCCAGCAGCACGGCGGCAAAGAAGTAATCTTACTGGCCTATACGAAAAAATAACTAATCCATCCTTTGGCATAAATTCAGGCAAATCAAAAATACGAAGGATCGTAAAAAGATGAAAGGAGTATCCGGTATGTCGCAATTAAACCAAATGGAACTGCAAAGTCTCAGGCATCTCATTGGCGCCCATGAAACGGCTTATCAAAAAATGCAGACCTATGCCCAGCAGTCGAATGATCCCCAGGTAAAGGCCTATTTTGAAAAGTCTGCCCAGGATGCCCAAAAAACGAAACAGCAATTGCTGTCATTTCTAAACTAGGAGGGAGAACATGCAAGAGAAAGTAATGGTTAGCGACGCCCTGTCCATGGTGAAAAGCAGCTTAGCCACCTATGCCCAGGTGATCTCAGAATGTGCCAATCCCAATCTCAGATCCGCGATCCAGCAGATCAGAAACAATTGTGAAACCTCTCAATATGAGCTTTTTAAACTTGCTCAGAGCAAAGGTTTTTATCAGCCGGCCACGATGGCGGACGACTCCCAGGTTCAGCAAGTGAGAATGCAGTTAGGAAGCTGATGAGGCACGGAGGGACAGATAGACTGTCCCTCCCTCATTGATACGTTCCTTCTTCTTTTGTTTTTGTCTAACGGTTCACTTTCAATCCTTGGGCAACCGCTGCGATATGCTCCGGCGTGGTCCCGCAGCACCCGCCCACCAGGGATGCTCCTGCCTGGAAACACTTCAGCACCCCTTGGGCAAACACTTCCGGCGCCATTTGATAAACCGTCTGCCCTTTTACCAGCTTCGGTTTGCCCGCATTAGGCTGGGCAAGAATGGGCAAAAGCGTTTTTTCCCGCAGTGCGCCGATGATCCCGGCAATTTCTTCCGGCTCCAGATCCCCGCAGTTGGTGCCGATCACATCCCCGCCTTGGTCCGCAACCGCAGCGGCGCATTGGGCCAGGCTCTGACCCATGATGGTCCGTCCTCCCCCGGATTTAGTGGAAAGGGTAAAAGAGACGATGACAGGTAGAGGAGATACTTCCTTACAGGCCTGAAGGGCACATAAAGCTTCTTTTAACTCCATCATGGTTTCAATAATAAACCCGTCTGCTCCTGCTTCCGCCAATACCTCCGCTTGCGCCCGATAGTTATCGATCATTTCTTGTTCCGTAAACTGACCTAAGGGCTCCATCAGCTGTCCGGTGGGCCCCATATCCCCCAGCACAAAGAGACGGTCTCCCGCCGCCTGCTTCGCTAATTGCACCCCTGTCCGGTTCACTTTCTTAAAATCAATGTCCAGATCATGGGTCTTCATATAAATAGGATTCATGGTAAAGGTATTGGCGATTAAAACCTGGGCCCCGCTTTGGACATAATCCCGGTGCACTTTCAGGACTGTCTCCGGGTGGGTCAGGTTGTTTAAACCCCCGCTCAGTTCCAGCCCGTACCTGGCCAGTTGGGTTCCCATGGCGCCATCAAATAAGACCGCTTTTTCTTGCCGGAAAAAGGTCATCAAATCCATCATTCTCACGCTCCAACCCCACAAACATTTTTCCTCATTCTAGCATTTTTTAGGGGCTTTGGAAAGGGCATAGAGCTAAAGACCCAAATAATAAAGGGCGTTGGCAAGCAAACGGTAAGTAGCAGGCGTATAACAGCGAAAGGTAGGGTCGATGCCCATCAATACGGTTTTCCTTCCTTCTTTACTGCCATAGATCACCACCGGTTGGCCTGCCGCCTGGGCCGGATTTAACCAAAAGCCTTTTTGATAAAAATTGCCCGGGCTAAAATGGGCGGCAATCTTTGCCTCCGCAGGAACCTTGCTGAACCAAACAGGGCCAAAAGCATACACCCTTTCTGCCCGGCCAAAGGAATAGGTCAAAAGATCCTGAGGATCCGCATCGATCAGGCATAATCCATTCTCGGCGGATTGGGCGGCCTGAACATTCTCCGGCATAAAACCGGTAGTAGCGTCGGCCGTAAAAGAAAACTCTGCGGGAAGTAACTGGGCCTCTTCATTCAGTTTGGCCCCGGCATAACCGATGCCAATAAAATCATGCCCGGCCTGGAGGAAATTCCGCAGTTGCTGCCGGCCTCTCTCCACCAAAGCAAAGTGCACCCCATAACCCACGCCCAGCCAATCCGCAAAAGGATCCCGCCAAATCCCGGTTTCCGTTCCGGCCAGGATCAGCGCTTCAAAGCCGTGTGCCGTCAAATCATACCCTCTGTTCAGATGAATATACTGAACAAAGCTCACATCAAAACCCATTTCTTTCATGGCCTGATAGGCGCCGAAATTGTCCCCCACCACGGCCACTTTTCTTAGTCGGATCGGTAAGGCAGCCACTCCTACAGCCCCTACGCCGGTAATGTGCACATAATACTCTTCCGTTAACGCCGTCAGCCGGGCCGGAAGATCCTCTCCTCCCTGGACCAAAAAGGTCCCCGGCAAAAAGTCCCGGAAGCCTTGGGCAGTCCGGCACACGGAAAAACCTTCTTTTAACAAAAGGTTAGCCACCTTTACGGCATCATTATTCTCCGCCGGAAAGGCATAGACCTGGCCCGCCCCCCGTTCAAAGACTCCTTTCAGCCGGGAAGCCGAACGGACCGGCTCCAGGGCAGCAGAAAATTCCTCGCCCACAGGCCGGGCGTCAAAACCACACATGTGGGGGAAAGAGTACACAGAGACATCATACATGGCCTTCACGCGCTGACTCAAATCTTCCCCGGGCCAGAGCATGGTATTGGCCAATCCCCTCAACCCCTGGCGCATGGGCACCACGTAAGTGCCCGGGGGATAAATCACCCCTTCTGCCTCAAAGGAGGCCAACCCTTTTTTTACCTGGATGCCGTTCTGCACAAGATGATTCACCATTTTGCTTGCTTCCAGAGGATCCCTTTGCAGTTTCCTGTCCACAGGAATAAGATAGGCAAAAGGAAAAAGCCCCTTATTTTCTCCTGTTTCACCCCGGATCCCCCGGCGGTACACCTCTATTTGCCGGTGCAAGATTTCCTCCCGGTGTTTTGCCGCATATTTCAGGGCCCCCCAGGCCGCCAGCATGGCGGTGCGGATGCCCTCCTGATTGGGATGCTTTACTTCTACCGTATGGCTCATGGCCCCCAAATACATAAAATACTGGGGCGTAAAAACAGGACCGTAGTCATCCCAGCCTTCCTTCATTTTAAGCGCCGGAATATCCACTGCCAAACCCAGCCCCGCCCCGATTTCCCCGGCCATGGCCCGGGCTTCCTCGATGCCGGGGGCCCCCACCAGATCATATTCATAATTGGGATTATGGGGAATGGTGCAGGCATCAATGGTGACATTGCCTTCACCAAAATACCCGTGCAAATCCACCATCACCGAAGGAAACCACCGGGTCGCCACCTGCTGCACCACTGCCTGCACCTCCGGCTGGCTCTGGGTGAGATAATCCCGGTTCAGATCAATGCCGTTGTTCCCGGCGATTCCTCTCACCCGCCCGTCCGGATTGGCACACACATTGACCAGGACCACCGTCCGGGCCAATACCTCCGCTACCTCCGGGTCCTCCCCTTCCGTAAGCAGCTTCTCGATCAGCATTAAGGCCCCGTCTGTCCCGGTAATTTCATTGCCATGCAGACTGGCATTGATAAAAACAGGCACCCTGAGGTCCCCATCCTCTCTCAGAAGCGCCAGAGCTTGGTCCGGGTCCTCAACCGCCCGGGCCATGAAGTGCCGGTATTTTTCCAGCTGCCCCATGCCCTGGGCATTGGTTACCGTCGCCAGATATAATTCCCGTCCTTCCGCGGACCGGCCGATGACGTCGATTTTCATCAGGCCGGGGTTCTTTGCCTGCAATTCTTGTAAGGCTGCAGGAATTTCAGAATAAAGGGTAAAATTGCGAAATAGGGGATATTCCTCCCGATCCCATTGATATGCCAGAGCCGCCACTTTCCTTCTCCTTTCCTTTTCCGCCCCGGGTTGATCAGAACCCCAGAGAGTCATGCTCATGTTTCAGCCAAATCCGGTTACTTCTTTAATTCCTTTTCCCCACTCCGTACCAAACAGGATAATTCCTTCTCCACAGCAGCGTCCATAGCAGTCACCCGGTGCTCCTGAAGAATCCGGTCCACCTTTTCCCTGATCACGTCGAGATAACTTTTTGCCCCGTTTTCCCACCACCCGGCGTAGGCCCGGCCATTCCCGCTGTACTCTAGCCGGTTCCAGCATTCTTTACTGTGCAGGTAACGCAGGGTATTTTCATGGGCAATAAAATCTCCTGCTCCTTCCATTACGTCTTTGATGGTAGAAAAACCCAGATCTTCTTCATCATCCTGCAAGGAGCCAAAGAAGTGAAAAACAAAATCAAAAATTTCATCATCCATCACCAGCTGTTCGTAAGAAACGCTGGCCGCATCGGCCACGGACCCGGCTCCGGACAGCCAATTGCTGCCTACCAGGGCGGGGAGGAAGATGTTCATGACCTTTTCCAGGCCTAACTGGGCGTCGCCTAAAATAGCGTTGGTCCCTGCCCCGTAAACATTGGAGTCCATTCCGTAGTAATCGGCCAGTTGAACGGCGCAGGCCCCGGCAATCCCTGCTTCCGGGGAACCTCCCACCGTATTTCCATAGCGCAGGTCGGCGGGGGCTAACCGGGCACTGTAAGATACCGGCAGCTCAGGGTCTATTAAACGGATCAGGGTTAAAACCGCCAGTATTTCTGCGTTCTGCTGGGTTAATGCCCCCAGCATGGACAAAGGAGCCGTCATCCCGGGGATGGGACAAGGCAGGGCGCCGATGGCAATACCCTTTTGAGCCGCCCAAATGATAGCCTCCGTGTCTCCCTGGGGAAATGTCAAGGGGCTCAAGGGAGAGAATCCCAGATCATACATAGGTTTTTCCCTCAGCCTTTTTTCGTCTCCCGCCAGCAAAACAAACATTTCATGGATATATTTGGCCTCGGCCAGGGAACTTACCCCGGGACCGCAGACCGGTTTGGACGTATTCTTGATGATTTCCCGTACGGCATAAAGCAAGGCCGCCCCCTGCTCCACATCCTGAGGATATATAATGGGGGTCACGGCATGGATATGCTCTAAAGCATCCATCAATTTAATCAGATCCGCCCCGTCTTGCAAAGTAGCAGGCCGCTGTTTTCCTGTGCGCAGGTCTGTGATCGTCGCCACGGCACCTGCATTATGGACATAGGTTTTTCCTTTTTCCGACTGCACCATTTGGCCGGTACGGGAATAAAGCACCTGCCTTTTTTGCTTCTTTTTCCGCACCGTTTCCACCAGGCCTTCCGGAATATAGACCCGTCTCCCCTTAATTCTGCATCCATGAGCGCCGAAAATTTCCACTGCCTGGGGGGCATCCACCTGAATGCCGATTTCCCCTAAGATTTTTAAACTTTTGCCATGGATTCTTTCTATCTGTTCCCTGGTGAGCAAACGCATGGGCAAAAAATGATTCATCATTGGTCCTCCCCTGCCTTAGGATTCATCATTGGTCCGGAAAAAATAATGCCGATAAAGGATTTCTTCCGGGGCTAATCGATAGCCTTGATCCCCGTTGGTATCCTTAATTCCCTGCCATCCCTCTTTTTCAATGAGAATGCAAAACCGGTCCTGAAATCCGATCAGGCATTCATAGGTGCCGTCTCTGCGGACGGGTGCGGAAGACAGGGTCTCCCCCTTCCCTTTGAGGGGATATCTTTTCAGCACCATCGTGAGATCCGGGGGAAAGCTGCCCGCAAAGGTAATTTTTCCTTTAATTGACGCCGCCCGGTCCAGGGTATAGATTTCGTGCCTTTCTTCCCCCGCACAGACGGTAAATGAGATCTCTTTGGACTTGTACCGGCGGCTCTCCGTACAGGCCGTGGCAGACAACAAATATTCTCCCTCCGCTAAGGAAAAGGAGAATTTGCCTTCGGTGTCGGCAATTTCTTCTCCCACCCAACCTTCCCGTACATAATAGCCGCAGGGGTCCAGTTTTCCCCGCCAAACCCGCACCAAGGCATCCTCAATCGGTTCTCCCGTAAGGGTATCCAGCACCCGTCCTCTTAAAATGCCGGTCCTTGACCGTGCTAATTGCATATCCATGGCCCGGGCAAAGTCTGCCGGGAAGAATTCTCTCTTCACCGGGTGAAAGGGCCCTAATAAATCGTATAAGGGAAACTGCTCTTCTGCCGTAACAAAAACATCCTCAGGGCCGCAAAAGAGTTTAAATGCTCCCTTCCGGTCACACACCGCCTGGGCAAAAGTATTTCTTCCCTGCTCTCCCCGTTCCTGACCCACCGCCTGCACGAGCAGGAAACTTCCCGCCTCTCCGCTATCATGGACCACGGTACCGGTGAGCGGCTTACCAGGGCCGGTTTTCAGCCTGAACTCCATTTTCTCTCCTTGATAGGCCCGGCGCTGGATTTCATCGATCACCAGCACCGGCACCAGCCAGTGCACCCGGAGAAAGTCGCCCCGGTCCTCCGGCACAAAAGGCCAGCCCTTTTTCATATCAAAAGAGACCGGGGGCAGCATCAGAAAAGGTATCACAAAATTGTGCCAGTATGCGGTGGCGTCAACCGGGCCAACCCTTTCCCCGGTGCAGAACAGGCACTCTTCCCGGCCCTCCGCCCGGTGAAGCTCCAAGTGGAGAGGAGCTTCACCGGGGGTCAGATCCAGGGTCAGATGCAGAAATCCGGACATCAGGGCCCGTTCTGCCACGCCCTGGCTGTCATAGGCCAAAGGATAGAAATCCCCCCAGCTGATGATATCCTGATCCACCGGAACCATATTTTCCATGGTCCGGGTCCGGTAGTAAGACCGGGTTGGTTCCTTTTCCTGGACCGGTACCCTGACCCGGCGCCAGCTTTCCGGAGGAATGTCCAGGGAAAGACGATATTCCTGGTCCTGACCGGAAAGATTTTTCTGGATCTTGGCGTGATGCTGAACCTCCGGATAGGGGACCAGGGCGGGATCGCCCAGCAAGATCTGCTGGTGAATGATGTTGGCGAGCCCTTCTTTAGAAAGCCGGTATGCTTCCGGCGCCTTCTGGCTTAAAATCCCCGTGTAGAGCACGGCAAAATTTCTCGTCTCATTTAGGGCTTGACCTACACTCATTCCTTTGAGCAGTATAGATTCCATAAAAATACTGTACACCGCATTGGTAAATTGGAAATCCTCCACCGTAGCGCCGCCCACATAGGATACGGCCCCTCTTTCCACCAGAGATAAGCCGATCACCTGGCGGGGAGGAACCTGGATCGCCTCCCAGTCCTGCCCCTCCGTCACGGACAGCCAGTTGGGGCGCGGGCTGATAGTGGAACAGGCGGAGGCATAGGCGACTAAAGGAGGCAAATCAGACAAATCCCCTCTGGTTAAAAAGCGCTGGTGTGTGTTTAGGGTTTCCGGCCCCCCGTGTCCGGAATAGAGAAAGAAGTCCGCCCCCGCCAAAGCCGAGGCCACCTGCCGGTTGCCCGCCTCCTTTCCCGTCAAAAGGGTGACCTGATGCCCGGCCGACTCCAGCAAGGGTTTTAATTTTCCCTCAATTAAGGCCCGGTCCGAATCGAAAATAATCCCCGTTTCCACATGAGGCACTGCAGCAATCAGGACCTGCCGTTCCTGGTTCCTTTGCATCTCACTATAATATTTGGTGCTGAGGAGCTGCAGGGACAAGCCCCCTGGGGTGGACTGAAAGAGCCGGCCCTCCGCCACGTCATAAAAAAGATCGTGATTCAACTGGAGGTGAAGGTCCCGGATGCCCTCTTCCCCGCTGGCCCCGATTTCCTTGTTCTCCTGGAGGATAAAAGGGATCCCGCCGGGACCGCCCAGGATCGCCTGAAATTCCGGTTTAAAGCCGGACTCCTGTACGAACTGCTGTACCCTTTTTTCCGTTTCCCGGCCCTCCGGGTGACCCTGGGCCACATCGAAAACGCCAACCCTTCGATAGGAGGCCAAAACCGTGCCCAGCAGGCTTAAGCCTTTAACCCACATCTCGCTTAAAGACAGGGCGTCCTGGGGAACCGGGCCTAAATCCGCCGAATTCAGGATTAAGAGATAATTGGTCTCCTGGCCGCTTTCTTCCAGGTAGCGGTAACACTCTTTTTCATGATTGATGAAATGAACGGGACGGTTTTTCACCCATTTCTCCTGGGCGTATTTTTCCCGGGCATCCAGCACAACCACCGGGAAGGAGGAATCCTGCCCGGTGGCAAGGGCCGGATATCCGGCCAACCTATGATCCGGCAAAAAGCCATAGCCTAAGCGCACCGCCAAAACGGCCCCGTACACACACATAGAAGGACTGGCGGCCGGAGCCGTGACCAGCCCTTTGGGCATGCCAAAGCAGCTGTTTAACTGCTCCGGAAGCATCTGTGCATCCGGTTGCTTGCCGGAAAACAGCTTTTCCTCCTCTCCCAACTGCCGGAAAGAAGCGTCACCGGTGAGATCCCGAAAAACCACCGGCATTCTTTCCGCCAGGCGGTGCAAGGCCCAGGTCTCTTCATTGCCCCGGGCCGGATCTACAAAAAAAACGTCCAGGCCGGCCGCAAGATAAATCCAAGACGCCCAGGTGAGGCTATCCAGCCCGTGCTGGACCGAAAGCACATAGACCTCTTTTTTTTCCACCTGCTTTCCCCCCTTTGCTTGCATCATTCCACCTCAGGACAGGCCACCCAGTGGCCGGAACTCATTTCCCGAAATTCCGGTATTATGTCCCGGCAAGAGGGTTTTGCCACCGGGCAGCGGGGATGGAACCGGCACCCGGGCGGCATGTTGATGGGATCCGGCGTTTCTCCCTGCAACAGCTTGGCGTTTTGGATCACTTTCCGTTTCGGCACGGGAATCACCGAGACCAGGGCTTTGGTATAGGGATGCAGGGGAGATTTGATGATTTCATCCGCCGTGCCCAATTCTACCATCTTGCCCAGATACATGACGCCGATGCGGTCTGCCACCAGCCAGGCTAAAGATAATTCATGGGTAATAAAAAGATAGCTGATTTGGCGATTTTCCCGCAGGCTGAGCATCAGCTTCACCACGCCGGCACTGATGGAAAGGTCCAGCATGGACACAGGCTCGTCGGCCACCACCAGCTTGGGATTGAGCACCAGGGTACTGGCAATGGCCACCCGCTGCCGCTGCCCCCCGCTCAATTCGTGGGGATAGCGGTAGTAAAACATGCGGGGATCGTCTAGGCCGGCATCCACCAGGGCTTGATCCACAATCTCTTCCTGCTCCTGGATCCGGTGGGTAATGCCGTTCACTTTCAGGGGCTCCGCTACAATGTGGAAAACCGTCTGGCGGGGATTTAAGGATTCAAAAGGATCCTGCAAAATAATTTGGGCATCCCGGCGAAATTTTCTTAACCTTTCCCGCTTAAAATCCCGCACCTCCTCGCCCAGGAAATTGACGCTTCCTGCCGTGGGCTCTACCAGGCGTAAAATCCCTTTTCCCGTCGTGGTTTTTCCGCTGCCCGATTCGCCTGCCAGGCCTAAAATCTCTCCCGGCGCCAGGTCAAAACTGATGCCGTCCACAGCCCGCACCGCTTTTGGCGGTTTCCCCGTCAGGGTGTTCCATAAACTGGTCCGGGTCGCAAAATGGACCTCCAAATCACGCACACGCAAAAGTTTTTCCATGATTCTTTCCCCCACTTATCTAGTTTCACCTATCGGACGACGAGAGGACATGCGCTGTAATGGCCTCCCCCTACGGGCAGAAGCTCCGGCTTTTCCTGGCTGCACACCGGCCTGGCGCAGCTGCACCGGGGATGGAACCGGCACCCGGCAGGAGGATTTAATAAATTAGGCGGGCTGCCCGGAATGGATGCGGTCAATTGCCGATCCCCGTATATATTGGGGAAGGCGTTAATCAAGGCCCGGGTATAGGGATGGGCCGGATGCTCAAAAACTATGTCCGTCGGACCATATTCCATGATTTTGCCCGCATACATCACCGCTACTTTTTCACAGATTTCCACCACCACGGAAAGATCGTGGGTAATCAAAATCATGCCCATCTCCTTTTCCCGGCGCAGCCGCTCCAAAAGCTGGAGGATCTGGGATTTTACCATTACATCCAGGCCGGTGGTGGGTTCATCGCCGATGACGATTTTGGGATTACAGGCGATACCCATGGCAATCATCACGCGCTGGCGCATGCCCCCGCTGAACTCGTGGGGATACTGGCGCACCCTTTTGCCGTCTATTTCCACGCTTTCCAGCAGCATTTTGGCCCGCTTCCAGGCTTGCTGTTCCGGAATTTTTTCATGGATGCGGATGGCCTCCACAATTTGGTCGCCCACGGTACGCACCGGATTCAGGGCATTCATGGCGCCCTGAAAGATCAAAGCCATCTCCTTCCAGCGCACTTTTTTCATTTCCTCTTCACTGAACCGGGAGATATCCCGCCCGTCCAGCAGCACCTGCCCATTGATGATCCTGCCGTTATCAGGCAGCAGCTTCATTAAGGAAAGGGCCATGCTGCTTTTGCCGCAGGCCGACTCCCCCACCAAACCCATGCCTTCCCCTTTTTCCACAGTAAAAGAGACCTGGTCACAAGGATTGAGGAAGCCGTCTTTCAAGCGATACTGGGTCGTGATGTTTTGCACTTCAAGTAAAGCAGCCATTTCCCTACCTCCTTCTCAGCCGGGGATTGAAAAGTTCGTCTAACGCATAACCTACGTAAGTGAAGGACAAAACCACCAGCACCACACAGAGGCCGGGGGGCACCAGCCACCACCAAGCGCCCAGGGTCGTGGCCCCTGTGGCAAAAGCGTAATGCAGCATCATGCCCCAACTGGCCCGGGTAGGGTCGCCCATGCCTAAAAAGCTCAGGGTGGTTTCGGAAATAATAGCTACCGCCGCCACCAGGACGGTATTGGCAAAAATTAAAGGAAACACATTGGGCAAAATATGGGTAGTCATAATATGCACGTCCCCGGAACCAATGGCCCGCGCCCTTTCCACATAGGGACGCTCTTTGCAGCTTAAGGTTTGGGACCGGATGATGCGGGCCGTCCCGGCCCAGCTGGTAATGCCGATGACAAAAATAATGGTCCAGATATTGGAGCCCAACATGGCCGCCAGGACCAGCATTAAGGGAAGCCAGGGAATGACCAGAAAGATGTCGGTAATCCTCATCAACACCGCATCGATCCTTTTTCCGTAATAGCCGGCGGTAATGCCGGTCACGGCTCCGATCAGCATGGACATTAAAGTGGCCGTTACGCCCACCAGCATGGAAACCCGGGCCCCTTGAATCAATTCGAAAAAAACATCCTTGCCCATATCGTCGGTACCCAGCCAGTGGGCCCCGCTGGGAGGCAAGAGGAGCTGATCCAGTTCCGCTACTTTTCCGGAAGAGGAAATCAGGATCGGGCCAAATACCGCCAATAAAGCAAAAACCGCCAGCACCGTCAACCCGATCACACCCATGGTATTTTGCCGGTAATCCTGCCAAAAGGCGTGCAGATTCTTTTTCCAAAGCGCCCTGGAAGCTTGATCATTGATCAGTGACAAGATTCTGTCCCCCCCACCCTATAATTTAACGCGCGGATCAAGATAGGTATAAAGAATATCCGCGCAGAAGTTCGCCAGGATCACACCGGTGGTGACAAAAAGAAACAAGCCCTGGAGCAGGGGATAATCCCTGGCCATTAGAGCCGTATACATCAACCGTCCCAGCCCCGGCCAGGAAAACACCGTTTCCACTTGAATGGCCCCGGCCACAATAAAGCCCAGATTGATGGCGATCAGCGTCACCAAAGGAAGCATGGCATTGGGAATGGCATGCTTCATGAGCAAATCAAGGCGGGAAACGCCTTTCGCCCGGGCGGTCAGCATATAATCTTCCGTAAACACTTCGATTAAGGAATTGCGCATAATGATGGCATATTCCCCCACCATAGCAACGCCGAAGGTAAAGATGGGCAGGAAAAGATATTTGCTCGAAGCCGTAATCTGCTCCCAGAAGCTGGCGTATACCGCTCCGGGGGCACTCATGCCTCCTGTGGGAAAGGCTTTTAAGTAGACGCAGAAAAACATAATGGCCAGAATGGAAAACCAGAAGGAAGGCATGGAATAAAGAAATAAGGACATGCCCAAACCGACCACATCGATTTTGCTCCCTCTTTTCCAGGCGGAAATCACGCCCACCAGAATGCCCAGAACGATGGCCAGCAAAGTGGCCAGCCCTACTAAAACCAGGGTGGCGGGCAGCCTGTCCATAATAATGTCCAGTACCGGCTGGCGGTAATTGAAGGAGTCGCCCAGATTTCCCGTGAACAAATCCCGGATATAATAGAAAAATTGCATGAGAATGGGCTGGTCCAAACCAAACTGATGCCTGATCTGGGCTAATGCTTCCGGGGCCATTTTGGGATTCCGCACTAATATCCGGATGGGATCCCCCGGCATAATGCGGAACAAAAAGAAATTAAAGACCACCACGACAAAAATGGTGACGATGGACTGGGACAGTTTTTTCAAAAGGTATTTACGCTTATCCAAAGCATGTGTCCACCTCTCTTTAAGCGGCAGGGGGCAAAATTGCCCCCTGCTCCCCTTCAGTTTTTAGATTTCCCGGTTTTTCTTCCGCCTCATCGTCACGGCAATCCCTGCGGCGGCAATAATCAAAATTACAATCCACAGCCAGGATGAACTCTTCCCGGAGCCGGCGGCACCGGTCTCTTCCTGGGCCGGTTCCTGGGTTTGCGCGAGCGGTTTGATATTTTCATAGGTGGCCATACTGTGGGTCATGATCACAGTGCCGTTCTCCGGGGTGCGCACCCAGCCCTCGAAGCGGTCTGTCCGGTAGGCCTCCAGTTCCGGCCCGTAGGCAAGGATAATATAGGGACAATCGTCATAGATCATTTTCTGCATTTCATGGATAATGGCCTGCCGTTTATTCTTATCCATTTCCCGGTTTTGCTCCACGAAAAGTTCGTCGTACTTGGGGTTGGAATAGAAAGAATCGTTCCAGGACATGATTTGGCCCGTGGTCATAATTTTGAGAATGGAGGTGGGATCCACATCCATAAAATAGGTCCAGATGTACATGTCAAAATCACCGTTGTCATAGAGCCGGTCCGTTAATGTGCCGGAATCCACCACATCAATGCGGATATTGATGCCAATCTGTTTTAGCCAGTCCGCAATAATTCTGCCCATCTTTTGCTGTTCCGCAGACTCACTCCTCAAGGTTAAACGGAAATCCAGGGGTTTTCCCTCCGCCGATTCCCGGATGCCGTCCCCGTCCCCATCCTTGTAGCCGGCATCGTTCAGGATCTTCTTCGCCTTTTCCAAATCGAAGGTGTGCATCTCTTCCGCGGTAGGTTCATAATGCCAGAATTTAAACATGGGCGGCACCAGCGTGGTGCCTACCTCTCCTAAACCGGAGGTCACCGCATCAATTAAATATTTCCGGTCAATGGCGTATGACATGGCTTTGCGAATATTTTTATCCCGTAACAAGGGGTTCGCTTTGGACTTGGGGTCAGCCCAGTGATTGATCACCATTTCCGTAAAACCGGCGGATTCCGAATAAAGTGTTTGAATATTGGGCTGTCCCTCTAAGGATTTATAGGGTACCGCCGACATTTTGGTGAGAAGATCCACTTCTCCTAATTTCAAGGCTTCCGCCGCCGTGCTCTCATTGCCATATAAGATAAAAATCACTTCATCGATATGGGGGGCGCCCTTGAAATACTCCTTATTAGCCGCCATTCTGGTATATTCGCCCTTTTTATATTCCACTACTTGAAAAGCGCCCGTGCCGACAGGCTGGTCATTGGCAAAGGTAGAGCTTGCTTCAGCCGGGTCGATCTTTTCCCAAATATGTTTGGGCAGGATGGGCACCCAAATCTGAGGCATCCAGGAAAAAGGCTGCTCCAAAGTGATGACCACCGTATGTTCATCCGGGGTCTGAATATTGGTCATTTTGGATACATAGTCGTAAAAGTAGCCGATTTGATTATCCCGGATGTATTCAAAGGTAAACTTGACGTCTGCCGACGTGAAAGGCTGGCCGTCCTGCCATTTCACTCCTTCCTGGAGATGAAAGGTCCATTCTTTGCCGTCTTCGCTCATGGTCCAATCCTTGGCCAGTTCCGGAATGGGGTTTAAGTTCTGGTCCCAGCTGATGAGCAGGTTATAATTGAGCCGCATAAATTCATAAGAAGAGGTCGAATAAGCCACTAAAGGATTTAAAGATTCCATCTCGTTGAAAATACCCACTCTTAAAACGCTTTTCTCTTCGCCTTCGGCCTGTGCTGCCCCCAGGGGCAAGATACTGCCGGCAAGAATGATCGCCGCCACAAGGATCGCTTTGAGAGGTGCCAATCGGAGTTTCCCCATCTTCTTTCCCCCTTAAATTATTTAATAATCTTAATAATTTCGAGATATCTCTTTTTCTCCCTCCGGTAATTTCTTTACTTTTTCGGTGTTTTTTTTGGCCTTTTCCTCTATTTATGCACCGTATTGAAGGCTGTGCCCAAAAAAACATGCAGAGAACGAAAAAATTGATCCCTGCATCCTTCGTGTTTTTGCTCACTTCAGCTGTGAAAAAGAAACCTTTCCGGGTTGATGGAACAAAAATCGTGTTTTTCCGGTGCGGAAAAAAAGGGCGTGTTTTTAAAAATTCCCAGGTAACTGTTGTAAGAATCGGCCCACAGCAAATTGATCATAAAATCGGAACCAAAAAGAATGCGCTCTCTTAGCCGGTCCCGCAGGGATGGGTTGGCCCGGCAGAGAAGCTCCCTTAAGGAGCGATAATAGCGGTCGTTAAAGCCGCGGCAGGAAAAATCTCCATAGACATGCTCATATCCTTCCATCAGGGCAAATATCTCCTGCCCCCATTCCCGCTTTCTGCCCTGGTTTCCCAAATGGCCAAAATTGATTTTCAGGCCGGGAAATCTCTTCAACACTTTCTTCCACCGGGCCGGGGAGGTAAACTCATCGGCACTTGTGCGGTCTACAATCCGGTATCCTCCGTTGCTGCAGTGGGTGGTAAGGGGGATGTGTTTTACCGTGCAGTATTCATAGAGCAATTCCACCTTTTTCCGTTCCTCTTTTTGCTCCGGCCAGGGATCAAATCCTAAGGGGGGATATACCTTGATGCCGGAGAAAAAGTTGCTGCCCAGCTCTTCGATATCGCCGTTAAATTTCCCTAAATTCTCCGCTAAGTCTTCCGGCGTCCCCCGGTACCCGGAAAAATACTTCTCCAGCATCGTGCCGATTTTGCTTAAATCATAATTGGCTGTGTTGATGCCCAGAAAGGGATAGATCTCAAAAACCCTCCCCCCGGTCTCTCCGGCCGGATAATAATTCCGGATGCCGTTAAAGAGATCCAGAACCTGCTCCACAATGGGTTTTTGCACCGGTATGGAATTATAGGCTAAAGCAGGATCAGTCATATTTTTGTAACCAAAATCCATCATTAAAGGCGTTAAAATGATTTTGTCATAATGAAAATTCTCTATTGTGAATCGGCCATCCTCCCACAGCTGCTGCCGCAGGCCTTTTTCCAATAAGCCAAAAACAGTGCCTGCATCGTGCTCCATCACCACCAAAAGATTCTTCACCCGGTCTATCAGCCGGGATACGCCCACTTTATCCAGTATCTTTGCCAGCAATTTGGGGTTCAGAGAATGGAAAAGCAGGTATGAAACGATCACAATATTGGCGGCAAGAAATATTTTCAATTTCTGATCGCTGATCGTTGATTCAAAGCGGCGCAGAAAGGCAAGGAAATTGGGATGGCTTAAATTCATCACATGACAGTGCACATCGTAAAACTTGTTCCCCTCCACAGAATCCCTCCCCTGTATTTTCATAATATGTCTTTATGCAGGTCTGGAGAGGTTTATGCCAGGGGAGGGCTGAGGCGCACAAAAAAAAGGAACCTGCCTGGTCCCTAGACTAATAAATCTAATATTGGAAAAAGAATCTGACGCCTTCTATTTATTATAGGTTTCACAAGAAGAAAATTAAATTATGTGCATATAACTGTGGCGCACGGTAGTTGGCAGTGAACAAAATTCCGGCTATGGGGTTATTTATCTTGGATACTCCCTCTCCCGCTGATGGTACGTGGTGACTCGATATCCCCTTGTTAGAGGGAGTATCCATTTTCCGGTCAAATTATACTCTCCTATGTTCAAAAAGGATCCCTGGTCGCTTTTCCCTGTTTAATTAATTACCTGGTTGCTAACAAAATTTCCGTTGTTATCATAATTGAATTTTATTACCGACTCTTTTTTCTTAAACAGATACTGAAGCCTTCCTTTTGTATCATATTGATATACCGTATAATCTACGAACAAACCAACTACTTGCCCCGGTACGGTTCGATAAGTGATCCGCTCGCCGTCTCCAAGCTCACAAGTGCAATTGTAACCCCAAGAAAATACATCACCGTCATTGGCTAATGCTATGTTAAAAGCTGCTTTCGTTGAGGCACTTATTATTTCTGTATCCGTATAAGCTTTGACCGGGGCTTTCCTTGTTACTGACGACCCGTCTCCTAATTGATAGTAGTTGTTCCTTCCCCAAGCCCACACGGTTCCGTCACTCTTTAGGGCTAAACTGTGACTGCTTCCCCCAGATATTGAGATAATTCCGGTAAGGCCGGGTACTGCCACTGCAGTCTTTCGGGTTGTGGTCGTCCCATCTCCAATTTGGCCATATGTGTTATAGCCCCAGGCTTTTAATGAGCCATCATTTACTAAAGCAAGGTTATGGTTATCCCCTGCAGAAACTTTTGTGATTCCGGTTAATCCTGATACTTGAACGGGGGTGGTTCTCTGTGTTGTTGTCCCATCTCCCAGCTGGCCATATGCGTTATAGCCCCAGGCCCACACGGTCCCGTCACTTTTTAAAGCAATGCTGTGCCCACTACCGCCGGATAGGGCCGTCACACCGCTTAATCCGGATACCTGTATAGGCGTGCTTTGATTGGTTGTGGTGCCATCACCCAATTGTCCCCGGTTATTATATCCCCAGGCCCATACGGTGCCATCATTTTTTAGTGCCAAACTATGATATGTTCCGGAAGCGATGGCGATAATTCCGTCTAATCCCAGCACTTGAACCGGTGCGGTTCTGGTTGAAGTCGTACCATCGCCCAACTGCCCATAGGTATTATAGCCCCAGGTCCATACCGTACCATCACTTTTTAAGGCCATGCTATGGCTGGTGCCACATGCTATTTCTATTACTCCCCCGGTTAATCCCGATACCTGAACGGGAGTATTCTTCGTGGTTGTGGTACCATTCCCCAGTTGACCGTATGAATTTGCTCCCCAAGACCAAACGGTCCCGTCGTTTTTTATGGCAACGCCGTGATTCCCTCCGGCACTAATTGCAATCACGTTGTTAATTTTTTTAACTGAATCCGGGATGCTTTTTTGAGTAAAGATGCCATCCCCAATCTGACCATATGCATTATAGCCCCAAGCACGGACAGTCCCGTCATTTTTTACAGTCAAATTGTGATAGGTACCTGCAGCAATGTCCGTCAAACCGCTCAGACCTGAAACTTGTTTGGGGCTTGTTCGTGTTGTGGTTGTCCCATCTCCGACTTGGCCATAGTTATTATATCCCCACGCCCAGACAGTGCCGTCGCTCTTTAACGCCAGGCTGTGCCTGGTGCCGCCCTCTATGTTTGTTATTCCGCTTAAGCCGGATACTTGAACCGGTGTAGTTCTGTCCGTCTTGGTTGTATCCCCCAGCTGCCCGTAATAGTTATAGCCCCAAGCATATACTGTTCCGTCATTCTTAATGGCGAGACTGTGACTTGTTCCCCCGGCCACTTTTGTGATACCGGTTAATCCTGCCACCTGGACCGGCGTGGATTGATTGGTTGTGGTACCGTCTCCCAATTGACCATAATTGTTATATCCCCAGGTCCAGGCTGTGCCGTCATTCTTGGCCACTAAGCTGTGATTATCCCCGCAGGCGATCCCAACTATTCCGCTTAACCCAGATACCTGAACCGGCGTAGGTCTATTCGTCGTTGTCCCGTCCCCGATCTGACCATATGCGTTGTATCCCCACGCCCAGACAGTGCCGTCGCTCTTCAGCGCCAAATTATAATGACTTCCGCAAGCGATTGCAATTACCCCCGTTAAGCTGGTAATCTGAACAGGACTGCTTTTATCAGTGGTAGTGCCGTCTCCTAATTGGCCGTAGTTGTTATATCCCCAGGCCCAAACGGTACCGTCACTTTTTAGGGCTAAACTATGATAGGTTCCGCTGGCAATTGCCGTAACCCCGCTTAATCCTAATACTTGCACGGAAGTGCTTCTGTTGATAGTCGTACCATCACCAAGCTGACCATAGGTATTCAACCCCCAACTCCAAACGGTTCCATCATCCGCCAAAGCAAGCGAATGACCGCTTCCCCCAGCCACTTTCTGGCACAAAAGGAAATCACCTGATGCAAGGACAGGTAAAGAAAAATTGGCACTGCCGACTACAAAAATTCCCAAAAGAAAGATGATAATAATTTTTGGTATTTTCTTTGTTTTTAAGTGTTTTACCCCCCTTATATTCCATCAAAAAATTTTTGTTTTAATCAGTGCCTTTAGTGTTAAAAATATCAACGGAGTTATGCGGGCTTGCAGGCATAACTTTGCTAAAAAAGTGGCCTTTTCAGTGGTCTCACTCGGTCGTCCTTGAATGAATTCGCACACAGCTTGAAGGTTCTTTTGCTTCCCTCTATTCTATTAAACAATGAATACCAGGCTCTGTAAAATGTCCGCAAAGCAGCAGAACCGTCCCCGCGCCCGCGCTTTTCAGGAGATCATAGGTGCACGTGATCCCTTGGGGGGTTTGCGTCAGGCTCCTTCCATAGGGCAGGGTCATCTCCGCCCGGTTGCCGGCAGCGTCAAAGGCGAGGTGATGACGATTCCGCTCTGTGTCCTAATTCTCACCACGTTCTTTTATAAAGTGGGTTGTTATTTTCATCTTTTGTTAATATATAGCCCATACATTCTAACGTTTTGTCTTCCTCTCTTCTGCTTAAAAATTTATTAACAAAATCTGCAAAATCGTTGTTTTGGTCTAATATTTTTTGAAAAGATAACTTATTTTTTTTAGAAACATCATAAAATAAAGGCATTACAAGCAAAATTTCTCTTTGGTCTAAAACTCTTAAAATCATCCCTAAAGCAAATAAACCATTTGTAAAATATCTTTGCTCTGAAAACCGAAGCGAGTATGTTGCCATATTTATTGCAAAATATAAAAGTGACCAAGCAATATCAGTTGAAATGTCATTACCTACTAACTTCTTGTCTTCTTTTGAAAGATTTGCGTAGTTTTCAATAACTCTATTTAATTCTATGTCCATTCTCATTATAGAACTAGGGATACCCTTTTCCCAATATTCACCACTTATCTTAGTTTCTTCCAATATAACCTCAATTTCTTTTACAATATTCATAATGTCCTCCATTTCTATTTCAAAATTATCTGGATGTATGAAATAATCACCTCTTTGCACATATCCTGCCTCTTTCAACATCCTAATTTCTCGAGGACACTAGGGGACAGGTCCCTCGTTTTATAAATCTTTTACTTGCACACAAGGAACCTGTCCCCCCGTGTGTTTCATCAGCCAAAACTGTGTGACCTTTCTTTTTTGTTATACTATTGAGCCAATTATTACGAACTGTAATTTATCGAATATAGTATCAAATTGGTTGAATTGGTGGGTAAGGTTATCTGGAATATAAGCAATATTCATGTTTTTGTCACTTACATCCTTATTTCTATACATTGCTACAACATAACTTACTTTAGCCCCATTATGCACAAATGGAACATTATTTTTGATAAGATATGCTTCCCCGGAATTAGAATTAGTATATTCGCATACAACTCCAGAGAATTTATTATCTCCTTCAGGAGATGTAAAATTCCAAGGTTCTGCTACAATTAATTTAACTTGTTGATTTATTTGCATTTTGAACCCTCCAATTATTTCATTTTCTGATAATTAACTATATTTACTTGCACAGGGTCATTAGAAAAATATTCTCTTCCTCCACCTGAACCACCATATGCAGGCTTTACAGTATTACCGCCAGTTGTATTTGGATTATTACTTATCTTAAATTCTACAATATACTCAGGTTCGTTAGGTAAGGATAGTCGATTTTGTGCATTGCTAGCATTTTTATAGTAGGAATCAGTAAAGTAAGTTGGCCCTTCCCTTCCGCCTCTCAGATAACCTGTTTCTTGAACTGCTTTTAATTCCGATTCAGTCATTACCCTGTATAACGGCTTGCTATTTAATTTGCTAATATCAATAGCAGTGTTAGTCGTTCCCTCTGCATTAGATTTTACACCACCAGCACCAATATATATACCTACTTCAATTCCGCCTTCAAGGAGTTTTTCTGTATTAAATATTCTATTGGTTTCATTCTGAAGTTTTTGTGAGTAATTAGGGTCACTTTCTTGTCCACTTAAATTTTTCTTCGCTAAACTTTGAGCCCATTCATATGTTTGCAAATCAGATTTTTCTTGCCTTGCTTCTTGGTCTTCCCGTGACTCTCTCATAAAATCATTCAGAGCTACAAATGGCTTTGCAATATATCCACCAATAGTCTTTAGAAGTCCAGGGTCTTCAGCAGGAGCATTACCCGTCTCCTCAGAGTAACCACTCATTGCCCAGTTATCTTCAGGTCCCCTTGTACTGCCAATTTTACCCGTCCCCTGGTTTTTTATATCCCCAGTATTTTTTTGGTCCAAATTTGGCAATGTATTTGTGGCATTTTCTGTTTTAGCCGGAATATTGATTATTTGACCTACCTGTATTTTTGTGGGATCCTTGATATCTTTATTTACTTTTAAAATATCTGCAACACTTACATCAAATTTCTTGCCTATTTTCGTTAAGTTGTCTCCGCTTTTTACGAGATATTTTTGTGATTTTTCATTTTTTCTCTTTCTTCTTTCGCCTTTCGCTCTGCTTCTTTCTTTTTTCTTTCAATCTCTGCTTCTCTATTATGCTGATTACGACTGGTGTCCTTTTTGGGTTTAACCTCTTTCTTTGGTGTAGGTCTTTCAATATGTCCGGTCGGGTCTGTGTACATTAAGGGTTCGTTATGACAATAGGTATACAGATTTAAGCTCAACGGGTCATTCAGATTGCCTCTGTATGTGTCTTCTGAGATGAATCTTGCTGTTACCGGATCATAATATCTAGACATGAGGTAGTAGTATCCGGTCTCCTGATCATGCTGGTAGCCCGCATATTTGAAGGGGTTGTTGATGGTTCCCGTGCTCTCGAGGATGTTCCCGAATGCATCATAGTAGTAGGTAGCTAAAATGGTTCCTGCGGAATTGATTAAAGCCGTGACATCCCCATGTCCGTTGTACATGTAGTAGGCTGTGATTCCGGATACGTTCCTGGAGATAAGACTGGTGCCCCAAATGTTCTTTGCTGTCTGGTTCCCGGCATTGTCCAGTTCGAGTAGGATCTGGTCTCCTTCATATAAGTATTTCGCCGCCTGACCATTTATTTCCTTTTTTACCCGGATCCCTTCGCCGTTATAGGTGTTGTTGAGGGTTGTCCCGTCCGGCATGCTGGTGGTGAGGAGCTGGTTCAGCCTGTCATAGGTGCTGTTGGTTATTTTCGTCGTTTGGGGCACGCCGTTGAGGTAAGGTGTTTGAAGATGTCGAGACATAATGGAAGGGCCAGCCACTCGAATAGCGAAACGTAGGTTATACTAAGCAGTACAGAGCTACAAGCTAAAGGAGGAGCTAGCCTAGTATGAAGTATACCACATTTGTAGGACTTGATGTACACAAAGACACTATCGCAGTAGCAATTGCCAAGGACGGACGAGAAGCAGCGGAATCCCTGGGGACGATAATTAACAGAACAGAAGCCATAGCTAAACTGGTACGCAAGTTAGGTCCCGCGAAGAACCTGTATTTTTGTTACGAAGCAGGCCCATGTGGTTACGGGATATACCGTCAGCTTACAGTGGCAGGGGCAACCTGTATGGTAGCGGCGCCGTCCCTGATACCAAGAAAACCAGGTGAAAGGGTAAAAACCGACCGACGAGATGCCAAAAAATTAGCACAATTATTACGTAGCGGAGAATTAACCCCTGTCTGGGTACCGGATGAAAAGCAAGAGGCTCAGCGTGACCTGTTACGGGCTCGAGAAGACACACAAGAAGATATCGTTCGAAAGCGAAATCAAATTAGCAAATTTCTTTTACGCTTAGAAAAAAGACCTCCGCATGGCGTAAAGGCCTGGACGATCAAGTATTGGCAATGGTTGAATGGTTTGGATTTCAACCAGGCAGCTCAAGGGATTGTACTTAAAGAATACATTCATGCCTTGGAAGAAGCGGAAGCAAGGAAAAAGCGCTTGGAAGAAGAGATTACCGAGCTGGTCAAATATAGTGAACAAGCTCCAGTCATGGCAGCGTTTCAGGCTTTGCGTGGAGTGGGTCTGATTACCGCTGCTACCGTAGTAGCTGAAGCAGGTGACTTAAACAGGTTTGATTCGCCGAAACAATTAATGTCCTATGTGGGACTAGTTCCCAGTGAAACCTCCAGTGCAGGCAGCCGGCATCAAGGAAGAATAACTAAATCAGGTAATGCGCATATCCGACGGGTAATAGTAGAGTCGGCATGGCACTACCGACGTCAGCCAGCAATCGGCGCAGAACTAAAGAAGCGACAAGAAGGACAATCAGAAGAAATAAAGGCCATATCTTGGCAGGCCCAACACCGGCTTAATTTAAAGTTTCGTCGTTTATCAGGCAGGGGTAAACCAAGTCAAACTGCGGCAGTTGCAGTTGCACGGGAGTTATTAGGTTTTATGTGGGCGATAGCCCAAGAAATAAGGCAAAAAAATAACCTTCAGAAAATTTCTTAATAAAGCACCAAGGGAATAAGAAATCAAATTCAAGGTGTAGTGGCCAGTAGGTAAGTTCGGCCACGGTAAGGAGAACCCCCGGCGTCCCCTATGTGCCAGAGTTTACTATCTGATGCACGATGTCAAGACCGGGGCAGCTCCCGACGTATCAAAGTCTTGTGTTATCCAATACACGTATATCAGGTTGAGCAACCGTCGATTAAGCCCAACTACCTATTGCCCCCTGCACCTTGGGGAAGGAGATGAGAACAACTAAAAAAGGTTTACCGCTTTTGTTCTCCACAAGGATAGCAATAAAGGATAAGGGGCAACTAAGTTACCCCTGCTATCCCTGGCAGAACCCCCTCTGGCGCTCGGGTTGCTCCTCAGCATTGCCTTATGTGCGCGTTGTTCCAGGTTAACCTGACCAGAAATGGTCAATAAAACCCTGGCAGAATGTGTTTAACATATCTGAACTCTGTAACCGAATTGGCAGGGGTAGTTCCTGCTACGGTCTGAATGCTAGCAGACCCGTCCCTGAAGCTTCGACGTGCACCTCCGGTTTACCACGAAAGTGTACGAAGCTCGATAAAGTCGGCGAAAACCGAACCTGCGATGGTAAGGGAATGTAGTCGGGGGGCTATAAAATGGCCATGCCTATTCACCGAAAATCTCCGTATGTAAGGCTCGTAAAATGCGGGATACCAAAATGAAGGTATTCACCCCCCAGTGGGGTCCATGCCGCAGACGTAAAAATATAGGGTTTTTTGTCTGTCTCACTCCCGAAGAGGGATGGGGCCTTGCGTCCAACTAGCAAAGGATAAAAAGGCGACTGGCGGGCCAGAGGAGAAGGCTAAAGTCACAGTGTAAAGCTAGGTTACGGGGAACAACGGAACCACAGGAGGGAATGTTAAAGTTGGTAAAGGCTGATATCCCTAAGCGGTAAGAAATGACCGCATTACCTGTGGGGCAGCAGCCCGTAGTAGTCCGAGCGCGGGAAAGTCGCGTACATGGCGAAGGGGCATAGTCAATCATACTAAATAGGCAAGTCAACTGTCAGGGAAGGCGTGGACCATAACTGACTAAAGCCAGCAGGACCAATACTCCATACAAAGGAGGACTGCTTGGAGCAACAATCTGACTATCCAATCTTGAAGAACGAATGGGATCTACACAACTACCTAGACGAACTTTATGCCAAAGCAAGAATGGCCAAAGAACGTGGAGAGAAACCGAAATTTAAAGGTCTGCTGGAGATTATCTCATCCCCAATTACTATTCAGACCGCAGTTCACAACATCAAGTCTAACAGAGGTGCAGAAACACCTGGTTCTGACGATACTACAATAAGGGATTTTCTGGAGAAGCCATTTGGGGAAGTAATTCATGCCGTACAAGAAGGCCTAAAGAACTACCAACCCATTCCAATACGCAGGGTGCATATACCAAAACCAGGAAAACAGGAAACACGCCCTTTAGGTATTCCATCCATTTTCGATCGGGTAATTCAGGAGTGTATTCGCCTTGTTATCGAACCCATCTTAGAGGCACAGTTCTTTAACCACTCTTATGGGTTTAGGCCATACCGGGATGCTCACATGGCCCTGGAAAGGATAACAAACATCGTTCACCAAACTGGGTATCATTGGGTCATTGAAGGCGATATTTCAAAATTCTTTGACACCATTAGTCATACTAAGTTAATCAAACAACTTTGGCATCTTGGTATCCGGGATCGACGCATTCTTATGTTGATTAAACAAATGCTCAAAACGGGGATAATGAACGAAGTCAAAGTTAATCCGGAGGGCACTCAGCAGGGTGGAATTATCTCTCCACTGCTAGCTAATGCCTACCTAAATACCTTTGACGAGTACATCGCCAATGCTTGGGAGAATAAGAAAACGCGTCATCAATACGCATTTGCAAATGGCAGACTCAGAGCTCTAAGAAACCAAGGAACACTAAAACCGGCCTATCTAGTACGTTATTGCGATGATTGGGTTATCATTACTAACACAAAAAAGAATGCCGAAAGATGGAAGAACCATATACAGCAAAAGCTGAAAGACCAGCTTAAGCTTAAACTTTCGGAAGAAAAGACTAAACTTACTTGTGTTAAAAAGAGCCCTATTTCATTTCTAGGCTTCACGTATAAAGTAGTGCCGTCGGGCAAAGCCCGAAAAGGCTATGTGACGAAAACCCATCCTCACCCGGAGCGACTAAAGTGCAAGGTTGCAGAAATCCGCAAAGAAGTTAAGAAGATTTACAAACAACCCGATCGAGAGTTAATTTTTCAACAAATCCTAAAGGTAAACGCTATGACTAGGGGCATAATCAACTATTATCAGGCGGCAACCCATGTTTACCTAGACCTATGTAAACATGCGTGGGGGATTTTTCCTATTGCCTCTCGTGTAATCAAAAAATTAGGTGGCGGTATGGTTCCTGCCAATCAAGTTAGTAATTTACAAGATATACATCAGCAATATACAAAAAAGATTGCGGCAATTCAAGACGGTAATAGACTTATTGGAATTACTTCTCTCAGTTTCTGTAAATGGCAACAGATCAAGCTGAAAAATCGGAAAGAAACTCCTTACACTGTGGAAGGCCGAGAACTTTATTTAAAACGAACGGGGAAAAAGACAACTCTACCCCGTCAAGACGAAATACTTAGTTCCCACCTTCTAAGCAAGATCCACAATAAAGGTAGCCCCCCATATAACTTTGAATACTTCCTAAATCGTGGGTATACCTTCAATCGAGATAAAGGTAAATGCCGCATATGCGGCGAGTATCTAAGTGAAACTAATGTGGAATTTCACCATATTCAAACAAAGCTAACCCTCGACATGGTTAATCGAGTACCTAATCTTGTTAGTGTCTGCACAACTTGTCATGACCTAATTCATAGTAACTGCAATATTTCAAATCTACCTAAGTCAAAATCCCGTAAACTAACCAGGATGAGAGAAAAGTTGACATAAGCGAAAATAGTAGATTGATGGAAGGCCGGATGAGGTAAAAGTCTCACGTCCGGTCTGAAGCGGGGGAAAAGGGCCTTCCGAACGGCATTTAATCGATGAGCGAGGAAGTCCCTTACCTATCGCGATCCTCCAGATGGGTAAGAGCCAACTTTATTATATCCTAATTCTCCCTAGGTAACTCAATCGATGTGTAGTTACTTGGGATTGATAGACTATTTTTGTTTTTAAAACTTTGTTGAGGGGCTTGACAAGGCCCTTCCATATCAGGGGACGGGGTTATTGACACCTTGAGAACTTAAGGATGTTGTCAACTACTCCGTCCCCTCCACATTCCTTCGAAATTTATGGTGTTTTTGTTTCCGTCTTTTTGGGTCAGCAGCCGGTCCGCCAGGTCATAGGTGTTGGTTTGCACCGTCTGATTGTTGACTTTAACCATGAGGACACAGGGGAGGTCCCTCGTTTTATCATCTATTACTTGCACACAAGGAACCTGTCTCACTGTGTTCTTGTCAAGCAAAAGAACCGTCCCCGCGCTTTTCCCGCGCTTTCTTAGCCAGCGCACTCTGTAATTGTCAAATCCTAAGCACCTAAAGTAAACAAAACAAAAAAGCCCAACCCAAAGGTTGGACGTAGATTCTCAATTTTTAGTTTTGTAGCAGTTAGCCGGGAGCTCTTTCGACCAAGGAACAAATTTCTCAATCAGTTCTGGATGTTGGTTGAAATCGGTATTCGGCATTTGTTTCAATAAATAGACTAGATATTCATAAACTTTCAGGTCGTTAGCCAGCGCAGTCTGTACGATGCTGTATACTATGGAGCTGTCGTGCGCACCGCGGTCCGTTTTCATTGTGACCCAATTCTTCCGGCCAATTGTGAAGGGACGTATACTTCTCTCGACTAGATATCCTAATGTTAGGATATACAGCCTTATCCTGAGGATTAGAAAATCCTCAGGTTTGGGCGAAAGTCGCATAAAACATTGGTTTAAGCGCTAAATCGTAAGGATTTTGTTAGTAACTGGCGATACTGAAATTACCAAAAGCCTATCAGAGGGGGTAGTTTTATGTATCGAAATTATGAAAAAGCCGTAAGCAGGGTAATGGATTACCTTGCCGGCAACAATTACACTTCAAGCATCGTGTATACACATAAACAGTGTTATCGGTTACTTAAGGAATATTTAGAATCAAAGGAAATGCCGTATTCACGGGAACTGGCTCTGCAATGGCTGGATACTGTTACTCCAGGGTTGTGCAGTTCCACTTTCCAAAATTACCGATTAGCTCTGTCCAGGGTAAATGACACCTTTAACCATCATGAAATCGTTAATACTAAAAGTGCGTATGAGGCCGTTCAGCATTATCAGCATCTGAACCAATGGTGTAAAGAACTATTGGATGAATTTTTAGCAGTACTCTCAAAGAGTCATGGCTCAGCTTCAATTCAGGAACACCGCATTTCAGCTTCCAAATTTTTGGACTATCTGTCCAAGTGTGGTGTAAAAAGTACCGTTGGAATTAGCCATTGCATAATTAGGGACTATTATCGGAATGATCTTCATAAAACCCAGAAGATAAAAGACCATTACAACAGTCTGATCAGACATTTCCTTATGTATCTTGCAGACAAAGATAGGGTCAGGAGATCCATTCCATTGGCTTTGGATAAATTTATCCTTCAACGGTTGGTTCTGATTCATGAATTGTCGCCAAGTGACAGGGATGCTTTTTATGTCACAGGGCAGCCAGACTGCATCAATGCCTCGGAATTTCATTCAAAAGCACTGATACTTGGAAGTACTTACCTGAAACGCCACCGTTATTCTGCAACAATAAAAAAAACATTCCGTAAAACATGGAATGAATTGTTTGTTTTCCTGGAAGCCAACGGGCTTGATTATTGCCAGGAAACTGCACTGTACTGGGCACAATATATGCGCTACTATACAGTCCAGTGGAAAACATTCCGGCGTGCAGTTAAAATGTTTGAACAGTTTCGAAATACCGGCGACATACAGCCAGAGATCGTATATACATACCAGAGGGATAAAGCAGAAAATCTGTCCGAATGGTGCCGAAATGAATTCAGAAGCTTCATTCAGTGTAAGCGCCGGGAAGGGCTTGCTGCGTCAACAGTCCAGATGTATCGATCTTCCTGCTTGCGTTTTTTGGGATATCTTGGCCAGGTTGGGAGTACTGCTTGGGATATGATAACCCCGGAAATGATAAAGGACTTCCACCTTTCAGATCCGCATACAACGCCGGAAGCAAGGAATGCATATGCAGCAAAGTGCCGGGGCTTCTTGGAATACTTGGCCGTCAAGGGACATATTCCATCCACACTGAAGCTGGCATTATCGAATGAGTCTGCGGCCCGCCTGGATATCATAAGAACTCTTGCTGACCATGATATTGCTGCTATTTATGAATTTAAAGCCTATGCGCAGACTGGTCTGCAACTGCGGAATACTGCAATGATCATGATTGGCTTGCGGATGGGTATCTGCGCTTCTGACATAACAAAGCTGAAGATGTCGGATGTCTCATGGAAACAGGGAACTATTTCCATCCAACAGGCTAAGACAGATAAGTTTCTGAAGCTTCCAATGCCAACCGAGGTAGGTAACAGTTTATTCAGATATATCATGGACGGGCGTCCGGAAACTTCTTCCGATTACATATTTATTACACACAGGGTTCCATACGACAGGCTGGAAAAAGGAGTATGCGCCAAGGCGTTGAAAAAGGCCCTGGGTAACGACCCGCATGGCTTTCATGTTACCCGGAAGACCTTTGCATCACGGATGCTCATTAACAATACCAATCCCACGATGATAGCAGAAACCTTAGGACACAGCGACAATTCCACGGTCATGACATACCTTTCAACCGACGGAAAATCAATGCGGCAGTGTGCCATTTCACTGGAAGGAATCGAAGTGAAAGGGGGCCTGCTGTCATGAACCAGACCCGGTATCATTATGAAAGTGCATTCGCTCCTTATATTGAGGGACTTATCAAACAGAAAAAAGCTGACGGCTTTATCTACGATTATGAAGCTTACATCCTGAAAATTTTTGACCGCTTCTGCCTGGACAATGGATATGCTAATCCGCTGATAACCCGTGATATTGCCATGAAATGGGCACTTCAGAGGGAAAGTGAAGGAATCAATTACCGTAATCAGCGGGTATCATTTCTGCGGCAGCTTTCCTTATACATGAATTCAATGGGGATAAACAGTTACATTCCACGCTTCACACCATCGGCAGCTGTTACCATTCCACATATTTTAAACCGGGAAGAATTACAGGCATTATTTGAGGCAGTTGACACTTATCTCCCGGAGAATCCCAGGTGGCAGCGCCTTTCCATGGAATATCAGTTACTGTTCCGGCTGTATTACTGTTGTGGGATGAGGCTTGCCGAAGGGTGCAACCTTGAAAAAAAGGATGTTGATCTGGAAAACGGTATTCTTACCATAAGGAAGTCAAAGGGCAGAAAAGACCGTCTGGTGTATATGAAAGATGACCTTACAGTTTTATGCCGGAAATACCTGCAGAAGATAACCAGCCTGTTGCCGGATACCATCTGGTTTTTCCCGGGGCGTACTCCGGAAAGGCAGATCCAGAAAACCAGTATTGACAAAAAGTTTAAGCAGTTATGGGGAATGACGCCATATGCAGGAAGATGTGATAAAGAGCCGACTGTCCAAGCATTACGGCATACTTTTGTGGTAAACCGGATGAATGAATGGATGGCGGAAGGGATTCCACTGGATGTGATGATGCCGTACTTAAGCAGATATCTTGGCCATTCCGGGATTGAAGACACCATGTATTATTACCATCAGGTAAGTGATGCATTCCGGGTGGTACGGCAGAAAGATCTGGTTTCAGACAGGGTCATACCGGAGGTGGTTCCTTATGAAGGATAGAATCATTCCCGGAGGCACCCTGTTCTTTTCCATGACATTAGAGTTTCTTGAGACATATATGCCAAGACAGCTTGGAAGGAGTCCTGAAACCATTAAGTCGTATCGAGATTCCCTCACAATTTTCAGGCGTTACCTGTATAAAGAGAAGAAAATATCCATGGGGAAATTCCATTTCGAAGACTGTACCCCAAAGCTGATACAGAATTTCATCATCTTCCTTAAAGAATCCGGCAACAGCCCAGGCACATGTAACCAGCGTCTGACTGCACTTAGGAATTATCTCTGGTTTGCGGCAGACCGAGACATTGCGCTGCAGTCAACAGCGCTTGCCATTTCGAAAATCCCACCGTGTAAAGTTCCCAAGAAAGAAAAAGAAACTTTGCCAGAAGAAGCATTAAGGTGCATTCTTCTGCAACCTCGGAATACTAAGATTGGCATGCGTGACAGAGTTATGATGATCCTGCTTTATGATTCAGCGATTCGTCTTGATGAGCTTCTCAGCCTTACGGTACAGAACTTGATGCTGAATGGCAGCGATCCTTATATCAGGCTTAACGGAAAGGGTAATAAAGAACGGATTGTAGCAATTACTCCTAAGACAGCCGGTCACCTTCAGCAGTATTTAGATGTATTTCATCCGAGTGTAGACAGAAATGCTTATGTCTTCTACACGAAGATAAAAGGTAAAACAGGAAAAATGTCCGAGGGAAATGTCGAACGCTTCCTTCAGCAGTATTCTAGGCAGGCTAGAAATATTTGCCCGGAGATGCCGAAAAAGGTATATCCCCACATGCTTCGGAGGACAAGGGCAACCGATTTATACCAAAATGGGGTGGAATTAGCGCTCATATCCCGGATACTGGGGCACTCGTCCATAGAAACGACGAAAATCTACGCGATTCCCTCCATGGAAATGCTTCGAAAAGCGATTGAATCGGTGGAAACACCTGATCAGGTTCAGGAAAAACCATTATGGGAAAACTGCAGCGAAGAAGATATGGCCAAGTTATGTGGCCTGCGTTAAATAAATCCACAGGTTTTGGGTGGAGCCTCGGGGATTTATGCGGCTTCTGCCCAAACCTGAGGATTTTCTAAAAATGAGGATAAGGCTGTATATCCTAATGTTAGGATATCTTGCTGAAAACAGCATCCGCCCCTTCGTCCTGGGAAGAAAAAACTGGCTTTTCGCCGACACCCCAAAGGGTGCTTCAGCAAGTGCAGCAGTATATAGCATTGTAGAGACTGCCAAGGCAAATGGGCTTAATGTATATACTTACCTGAACTATCTGCTTTTGTATATGCCGAATACGGATTACCGGAATGATCCGGAGACCTTGGAAGAACTGATGCCTTGGTCCCCACGGGTACAGACTGAATGCAAAAATTAATCCGAAGTTGATGGTTACCATTATAGCCGATTTGAATTCGTGTTTTAAGGCACTTTGTTTTTAATCGCTTACCTTAAACCCCCGGCTGCCCCCATTTTAGCATGGGCAAAAATATCGGTCAAGATATGGTTCACCATGAACCATGGGGGATGGGCTGTGCCTCATGAACTGAGCAGAAACCGGGCAAAAGGAATTGATCCGTACAGCATGTTTTCAGTCATCAACTTCCTTGCCCTTGTGTGGCGACGTGTTACCCCTGTTTTGGATTTTGAGACATAGGCTGAGAAATACACCTACCAGTGAATTTGAAGAGAATTGAGGGCAATTTGAGCAAAGTGGCTTTTCCCTATCATGCCTGTTTTTTTACTAAAACTACTGGTTTATTTTGATGCAGGTTAAAGAGGGGTGGTCGCAAGCGACCTCCCCTCGGATTACACCAGCCCGCAATGCGGGCTGTGGCATTTGGCATAGGTGGTTGCTATGAACGATAGTGTGTCGGATAGGTGGTCGAGATAGAGTGCAAGTGGCCATTTGTTGGCGTTTAAAAGGTGGTCTTTAAGGTGGCTATTAAAGCCTCTTAAAGATGCTGACAGCTATCTATTGTTTTTGCCGTTCTTCATTTGCTCATTCTTTTCAGACCGCATAGCCTTTAATATAAGCTGTTTTTATGTGCTGCATAAAAGATACTATGACAAATATAAATGTGGTATAAAAAGCATGCGCTCTATCGGTTGCATTTTCCCAATTTTATGTCAATTTGAATAGCAAGAAGAAAGGCCACATCAGCCAAAACTGTGTGACCTATATTTCATGAAATCATTAATAATTTACCTCATAGAGCAACAAGTTATTCGTAGTGAGTTTTACATTGCTTCCTGTTTCAGGTGGGTCTCCCTGTGTTTCGATAGATATAATACTATCACCAAGTCTGATTACAGTATATCCATCATCTTCTATAGATTCAAAAAGACCAACTAAGTGAACCATGCCACTTTTTAATGCAATGCCACACTCTTCTTCCGAAACAGTGATATCTTTTTGCCAATATAAAACACCTGGCACTTCGAGTTCAACAAAGTATTCTTTGCTTATTTGAGGTTCATTTCCACTCCACAAGGCAGTAGCATTTCCGTACTCTGTGGAAAAAATTACTTGTAACCCTTGCGATTGATTAATAGTTTCCATAACCTTTACTCTCATTTCTGCACCACCTTTCTACTGCTATTTAATTCTTTGGAGAGTATTCGTAACTGTCATTGTGTCATTTACAGCGTCATATGTCCATGTTTCTTCGTGATAATGGAATTTTGGTGTTCCCATACTGTTCATTTCATGGCTATCAAAACGAACACTCTTTGTACCGTCTGCTGAAAAAATTCTATTGGGGTCCACTTGACCAGTTCTAGGGTTAATATTTGTTGTGTTTTCTCCCAAGTAGCTATTCCATCTATTAGTGACTTCGCTTGACTTAATAGCATTAGGTGCCTTTACTTCTGGAGCATTTATTACTTTCGTATTAACATTTGGAGCCTTAACCGTTCCCTCTGCATTAGATTTTACACCACCAGCACCAATATATATACCTACTTCAATTCCGCCTTCAAGGAGTTTTTCTGTATTAAATATTCTATTGGTTTCATTCTGAAGTTTTTGTGAGTAATTAGGGTCACTTTCTTGTCCACTTAAATTTTTCTTCGCTAAACTTTGAGCCCATTCATATGTTTGCAAATCAGATTTTTCTTGCCTTGCTTCTTGGTC
Organism: Candidatus Formimonas warabiya; assembly: GCF_002777255.1. Lineage (GTDB taxonomy): Bacteria > Bacillota > Dehalobacteriia > Dehalobacteriales > Dehalobacteriaceae > Formimonas > Formimonas warabiya. The sequence goes on from NZ_CP017634.1 coordinate 2,435,771, forward strand.
TTCCCGTGACTCTCTCATAAAATCATTCAGAGCTACAAATGGCTTTGCAATATATCCACCAATAGTCTTTAGAAGTCCAGGGTCTTCAGCAGGAGCATTACCCGTCTCCTCAGAGTAACCACTCATTGCCCAGTTATCTTCAGGTCCCCTTGTACTGCCAATTTTACCCGTCTCCTGGCTTTTTATATCCCCAGTATTTTTTTGGTCCAAATTTGGCGATGTATTTGTTGTATTTTCTGTTTTAGCCGGAATATTAATTATTTGACCTACCTGGATTTTTGCGGGATCCTTGATATCTTTATTTACTTTTAAAATATCTGCAACACTTACATCAAATTTCTTACCTATTTTCGTTAAGTTGTCTCCGCTTTTTACGAGATATTTTTGTGATTTTTCATTTTTTTCTCTTTCTTCTTTCGCCTTTCGCTCTGCTTCTTTCTTTTTTCTTTCAATTTCTTCTTTTCTATTATGCTGATTACGGCTGGTGTCCTTTTTGGATAGATCTTCAGGTTTAACCTCTTTCTTTGGTGTAGGTCTTTCAATATGTCCGGTCGGGTCGGTATACATTAAGGGTTCGTTATGACAATAGGTATATAGATTTAAGCTCAACGGGTCATTCGGATTGCCTCTGTATGTGTCTTCTGAGATGAATCTTGCTGTTACCGGATCATAATATCTGGACATGAGGTAGTAGTACCCGGTCTCCTGATCATGCTGGTAGCCCGCATATTTGAAGGGGTTGTTGATGGTTCCCGTGCTCTCGGGGATGTTCCCGAATGCATCATAGTAGTAGGTAGCTAAAATGGTTCCTGCGGAATTGATGAGAGCTGTGACATCCCCATGTCCGTTGTACATGTAGTAGGCTGTGATTCCGGATACGTTCCTGGAGATAAGACTGGTGCCCCAAATGTTCCTTGCTGTCTGGTTCCCGGCATTGTCCGGTTCGAGTAGGATCTGGTCTCCTTCATATAAGTATTTCGCCGCCTGACCATTTATTTCCTTTTTTACCCGGATCCCTTCGCCGTTATAGGTGTTGTTGAGGGTTGTCCCGTCCGGCATGCTGGTGGTGAGGAGCTGGTTCAGCCTGTCATAGGTGCTGTTGGTTATTTTCGCCGTTTGGGGCACGCCGTTGAGGTAAGGTGTTTGACTTACCGTCAGCTGGTTTCCGTTATTGTCATAGGTGTAAGCATTTGTTTCTGTGGTGACTCCGTTCCGGGTTGTGGCGGTTCCCGCTAACCGGTTTTGGTTGTTGCAGGTATAGGTGGTGATATCGGTATTGCCCTGGTACACTACGGTTTGCGTTGCCCTGTTTCCCCCTGCGTCGTAGGTATAGGTTGTTGTCCTGCCGTTGGGTTCGGTGACGCTCCCCAGGCGGTTTAAGTCATCGTAGGTGTAGGTGGTCGTTCCTTTCCCATCTGTTTTTGACGTTTGGTTGTGGGCGGCATCATAGGTGTAGCTATAGGTGTCTATGACGGTCTGGTTTGCTTTTTTGTTTACCAGGGTGTTGAGCAGGTTGTCGTCGTAATAGGTATAGGTTTCGCTTGATCCGTCAGGATACAAAGTGCTTTGTTTGTTCCCGTTGTCGTAGTATGTGTAGGTGGTCGTCTGTCCTCCGGCGGTGACGTTGACCAGTCTCCCTGCTTTGTTAAAGATTTTTTTGACACACAAACAAAGGGACAGGTCCCTCGTTTTATCATCTTTTTCTTGCACACAAGCAACCTGTCCCCCCGTGTTCCCTTATTACCAAATTACTGCCTTGCTAACTGTTCTTCAACCAATCGCAAGATGAAATCTCCCAAATCTTCCGCTATTTTTTCAGTAATAACATATTTCTCGCCATCATATATAGCAACGATCACAGGAGGTTCTCCATCTTCGTTTAGTTGACTATAGTCCAAATAGCCCATATAGCCATCATCAAAAAAGTAAATTGGTAACCATTCTTTGGGGAGGTTATATTCTTTTCTGTCATGCAATGCATAAGCAACTGAATTGCCTTCTAATGTACCAAATAGATCATTTGGGTCAATTCCATAGATTTCATGTCCATAAAAAGATAGATATCCTAATTTAACATAAAATCTTTGGTTTTGTATTGAAAATTTTATATTCAAAAGTGTTTCAGATTTTGTTATTACTTCATCTGGTTCCCCTCCAATTGTTCGATAAAATTTACATTGTTTAGCTAGCTCTATGGCCTTTTCAAAATTTTGATAACTCATAAAGATTCCTCCTATGCATTATTTGAAATCATTTGATCTCCACTCCCAATAATCATTTCTCCATTGATTAAACTCATTTCTATTAATCAGGGAAGGTGATTGGCCTGTATTTTGATGTAAGTTACTATATCCTTGCTGATGGCTTGAACCTGATTGTAGTACGCCGATTTGTTTTTCCCCGGTACAACGTTAAAACTGCAAATTATATTTCCACCTGTATCCTTCTATCCGATCATATCTTGTCGTAAAATCCGGCACATAACTATCGGTTTCTATTGACCCATCACTTTTTTCCCCTTATTATTAAAAAAACATATAAATAAAAAGAGAAAGAGTCCGTTATGCTTGCCCGCCTAACACTCTTTCTCTTTCTGTTGCTTTGTGCTTTAACACATTGCACTATACAAAAACTATGATAAGAGTATTTACGATTTTTTGCAAGCTGAATTTCATGAAGTTTTCTGCTCAGGGGATGTTTACAGAAGCGATGCGGGACTTTTCAAAAGAGAAGCTCAAAACGCTGGTTTTCCCCTGTCCTTACTGTAGAGCTAAACATCCCCTTTGGTCGGAATTCGCTTCCTATGAACGTGATCTTATTTCCTTTGAAAAGGGTTTTCCTGTTACCTATAGGATTATGATCACTAGAATAATCTGTTCATCCTGTAGACATACTCATGCCATTTTACCTGAAATCATTATTCCATATGGTTCTTATAGTCTGATTTTTATCCTGGCCGTCCTGCGGGATTATTACCTATCCCATATGACAGTCCAGGAGCTCTGTGACAAATATATGATTGCCACCTCCACACTCTATGCTTGGAAGCGTCTCTTTCTCATCCATAAAAAACTTTGGCTCGGTATCATAGAAGACGCTGCCACAAAGCCCCTCTCTTTCCTATCTTCATTGCCTTCTCTTACCACCTCGGACCATCTGGCGATCTTTTTCCAAAATCAGACCCAGTCGTTTCTGCAAGGTGTTACCAAAACCGCACACTTTAGTTCGGCCTGATGAACGCCCTATCTTATTTTTCTCTTTTCACATATTTCCGTCATGGTTTGAGCCCTGCTTCCCTATTATCATGGTTTTAGGAGGTGTTTTAACTATGAAACGACAATTTAATGACCAAGCCGCCATCGAAATGGCCTATTTCCGCTTTGCCTTGATTGCTCCCGTCATCCAAGGTATCTTTTCCGATCCCTCCAAGACTGCTTATTACCGCAGGATCACGGAAAATGAGTTGACCCTGCCTGACGGCCGAACCATGCGCTACAATCCTAAAACTTTGGAAAAGTGGGAGGAGTACTACCTCAAGCTGGGTATGGATGGCCTGATGCCCCAAAAACGCCGCGATGCCGGAAAGCCACGCACCCTTAACGAACGAGCCATTTCTGAAATCTACCGTCTGAAGGAGATGTTTCCCAGGATCAACGCCACCCTGATCTACCATAAGCTTATTGAAGATGGTTTCATCAACCAGTCCGATGTTTCTCTTTCCAGCGTCCAGCGTTTTATCAAGCACAACGACTTAAGGACTGCTGTTAATCCCAACCAGAAAGACCGTAAAGCTTTTGAGGAGGCCTATCCCGGCGGCATGTATCAAGCCGACACCTCTTACACCGCTTATATCAAAGAGGATGGAAAACTCAGGCGTACTTATCTCATCCATGTAGTGGATGATCATTCCCGCCTAATTGTCGGAGCCCGTTTCTTTTACAACGACAATGCCTATAACTTTCAACTTGTTTTGAAGGATGCCGTTGCCCGTTATGGACTCTGTAATAAACTTTATCTTGATAACGGTTCAACCTATGCCAATGCACAACTTTCATTAATCTGTGGTTCCCTCGGTATTGTCAAAATCCATACACCTGTCCGCGATGGGGCTTCCAAAGCCAAGGTAGAAAGAAGCTTTCGCACCATTAAGGATACTTGGCTCAATGGCTTTGATCCTTCTGAAGTTTCTTCCCTGGAAGAACTTAATCGCTTACTTGCCGATTATGTCCGTAAACGCAACACCTCTTTCAATCGCACTATCGGTGGGACGCCCATGGAACGCTACCAGCAGGGCATCCACCATGTCCGTATTCCTAAAAGTCAGGATTGGCTTGATGAGTGCTTCATGAACCGCATTACCAGAAAGGTCAATCTTGATGCCACCGTCTCCATTGGCTCTCTTTCTTTTGATGTCCCCATGCAGTTCATCCGATCTAAGGTTGAGATCCGCTTCCTTCCCGACCGCATGCAAGATGCTTACATCTTTTTTGAAGGCCATCATTATCCGATCCGCCCCACCAACCGGGTGGAAAACGGGCGCACTAAACGCAATAATACCCATGCCATTGATTATTCTAAAATGGGAGGTTCCTCTGATGTTTAAATCTTTTTACGGTCTTACCTTTAATCCCTTTGATAAGTCCCTTCAGGAAAACCATGCCTTTCAGTCCAGGGACTATCAACAGATGCTTTCCCGTCTTGATTATCTTAAAAACACCCGGGGTATTGGTCTTTTTACCGCCCCTCCCGGTATGGGCAAAACCTTTGCTTTGCGCTGTTTTGCGAAAAACCTGAACCCTAACCTATTTCAACTTTCTTATATTTGCCTTTCTACGGTTAGTGTTTCCGAATTCTACCTTCAGTTCTCCTTTGAACTGGGCTTGGACTACAGTTCCAAGAAAACCGTAATGTTTAGAAACATTCAAGAACGTCTTTTTCACCTGTTAAAGGAGAAACACAAAACCTTTATTCTTGCCATCGATGAAAGTCAGTATTTAAATGCCGGCATCTTTCGGGATATTAAGATGCTCATGAATGTCCATTTCGTAGCCTGGATTGCTTTGCTCTTATCTTCATTGGACAACCCTATCTTACCTCTATCCTCCAAAAACCGGTTCATGAATCTCTCAAACAACGCATTGTCGTTCACTACAACTACGAGGGGCTTTCCTCCGGGGAAGCGAAAGATTATATTTATTCCCGGATTGAAGCTGCTGGTGGCGCCCGCACTCTAATAAATGAACCCGCTGCTCTTGCTGTTGCTAACTTTTGCCAAGGCACACCTCGTCTCATCAACAGCCTCATGACCAATGCCTTGATTCTTGGTACGCAACTCCGGAAAACTACCATTGATACCGAAATTATTCTAGCGGCCAGCAACAATCTGGCCCTAAGTTAAGGAGGTTCCAAGATGTCCATAAAATCTTTTTTTCCTGTTCGCTTTGAGTGCTATGAGTAGGTAGGCAGACACCTTGAGCATTGGTCCGGAGCCGTTACCCATCTTGTTAACTACGGCAGCCACTATGAAATCTATATCAGCAGCCGTAGTGGTTTTGTCTTTATTGTTGGTAAATATATTACCGGCGCTTTCATTAGTATTCCTGCTTTTAATGTGGGGTCTGAACTCGCCGATTATAGCAATTATTTCTGGAACAAGGAGCGTCTTGCTTCAATCATGAACAATGTGGATGCCGTCACTGTCGCCGAAGCACTTCGCACACTCAAAGCTAACAATTTTATACAGCTTATCTTCTGACCATGGGCTTGTATCATGGTCCTTCTTATTTTTTCTGCATGTTTGTGCAGTTTTCTCGGTAATATTGTGCTGCATCGAATAATTAAGTGCTGTTTTTCCGGGTTTCATGGGAATTTTAATCTGCTGTTTGACCCGATGTCAAAGTGCCGTTCTACAACCTGATATCTCCATTAATGGACCATTATTAGTTTGGTCGATATGGTGAACGTTTACAGATTTTCCATCATGGCCAATCGGAGCAAGACCTTCCTCCATTCTCTGAATATTGGTTCTACCTTGTTTATCAACAGCTTTTGGATCAAACAAGTTGTTATTTTGAGTAACGGTTTTCCCTTTAAATTCAACCTTAACCGTTCCCTCTGCATTAGATTTTACACCACCAGCACCAATATATATACCTACTTCAATTCCGCCTTCAAGGAGTTTTTCTGTATTAAATATTCTATTGGTTTCATTCTGAAGTTTTTGTGAGTAATTAGGGTCACTTTCTTGTCCACTTAAATTTTTCTTCGCTAAACTTTGAGCCCATTCATATGTTTGCAAATCAGATTTTTCTTGCCTTGCTTCTTGGTCTTCCCGTGACTCTCTCATAAAATCATTCAGAGCTACAAATGGCTTTGCAATATATCCACCAATAGTCTTTAGAAGTCCAGGGTCTTCAGCAGGAGCATTACCCGTCTCCTCAGAGTAACCACTCATTGCCCAGTTATCTTCAGGTCCCCTTGTACTGCCAATTTTGCCCGTCTCCTGGTTTTTTATATCCCCAGTATTTTTTGGGTCCAGATTTGGCAATGTATTTGTGGCATTTTCTGTTTTAGCCGGAATATTGATTATTTGACCTACCTGTATTTTTGTGGGATCCTTGATATCTTTATTTACTTTTAAAATATCTGCAACACTTACATCAAATTTCTTGCCTATTTTCGTTAAGTTGTCTCCGCTTTTTACGAGATATTTTTGTGATTTTTCATTTTTTTCTCTTTCTTCTTTCGCCTTTCGCTCTGCTTCTTTCTTTTTTCTTTCAATCTCTGCTTTTTTAATATGCTGATTACGACTGGTGTCCTTTTTGGGTTTAACCTCTTTCTTTGGTGTAGGTCTTTCAATATGTCCGGTCGGGTCTGTGTACATTAAGGGTTCGTTATGACAATAGGTATACAGATTTAAGCTCAACGGGTCATTCAGATTGCCTCTGTATGTGTCTTCTGAGATGAATCTTGCTGTTACCGGATCATAATATCTAGACATGAGGTAGTAGTATCCGGTCTCCTGATCATGCTGGTAGCCCGCATATTTGAAGGGGTTGTTGATGGTTCCCGTGCTCTCGGGGATGTTCCCGAATGCATCATAGTAGTAGGTAGCTAAAATGGTTCCTGCGGAATTGATTAAAGCCGTGACATCCCCATGTCCGTTGTACATGTAGTAGGCTGTGATTCCGGATACGTTCCTGGAGATAAGACTGGTGCCCCAAATGTTCTTTGCTGTCTGGTTCCCGGCATTGTCCAGTTCGAGTAGGATCTGGTCTCCTTCATATAAGTATTTCGCCGCCTGACCATTTATTTCCTTTTTTACCCGGATCCCTTCGCCGTTATAGGTGTTGTTGAGGGTTGTCCCGTCCGGCATGCCGGTGGTAAGGAGCTGGTTTAGTCTGTCATAGGTGCTGTTGGTTATTTTTGCCGTTTGGGGCACGCCGTTGAGGTAAGGTGTTTGGCTTACCGTCAGCTGGTTTCCGTTATTGTCATAGGTGTAAGCATTTGTTTCTGTGGTGACTCCGTTTCGGCTTGTGGCGGTTCCCGTTAACCGGTTTTGGTTGTTGCAGGTATAGGTGGTGATATCGGTATTGCCCTGGTACACTACGGTTTGCGTTGCCCTGTTTCCCCCTGCGTCGTAGGTATAGGTTGTTGTCCTGCCGTTGGGTTCGGTGACGCTCCCCAGGCGGTTTAAGTCATCGTAGGTGTAGGTGGTCGTTCCTTTCCCATCTGTTTTTGACGTTTGGTTGTGGGCGGCATCATAGGTGGGGGATGTCGAGGGGACGGGGTTATTGACACCTTGAGAACTTAAGGATGTTGTCAACTACTCCGTCCCCTCGACATTCCCTTAACAGGCTTGTAGCGTCTTTCAATATAACTGTCTTTAGTTTTCATGACGTATATAATTAATACAAAAATCAAATATGATTTTTGATGATTTCGTCAACACCAAAATGGTAATTTAGTAATTTACAGTATACCCATATACGAGTTGCGCATTATGTAATGTTATGTCTACTTATCGAAAGACAAAAAGATAGGTCACATCAGCCGAAACTTTGTGACCTCACTCTTTCATCTTTTTACTTTCTTGTTTCTATCTCTTCAGAGATTAATTTCTTCGATTTGTTTACTATACTCTCCAGTAAGCTCGTATCAAAAATTCCGAGAGAACTACTAATCTCCTTAAAACCTTTTAATTGAGCATATGCAGTTAACAATTCATCCTTTGAAATTGTTGATATTGATACATTTTCGTTAATCAATTGGTGCAATAATTGAAAGCAAACAATCTCTTTCCCTTCAACACTCATAGCTTCCGTTCCATCTCTAAAAACCTCAAGTTCTTCAAGTTCTTCATCCGTAAAAAGTTTAACTAACTCATTCATCTAATAGCCCTCATTTCAATTTTGTTAAGTCAATAGTATAATCTACAACCTTACCTGGATTCGCTGATGTTGAACCTGGAACACGAACGCCTTGTATTTTAAGTTCTGTAAAACCTTGTTCCTTTGCCATTTGAGATACCTGCTTCTGCCATTGAAATATATCTCTTGCTCCTACAGCATTGGGTATATTGCCTTGATTAGAATATACCGAAACATCCTTCAACGTTAGCGAAGTCCCATTGACTTCTACATCTGCAAGTCCTCCAATCTCTACTCCATTTTTAGTTTTGAAAGAAGATTCAAACATTTCTCCTGCCTTGAATGGTCCTTTTCCTACAGAGTTAACCGTTCCCTCTGCATTAGATTTTACACCACCAGCACCAATATATATACCTACTTCAATTCCGCCTTCAAGGAGTTTTTCTGTATTAAATATTCTATTGGTTTCATTCTGAAGTTTTTGTGAGTAATTAGGGTCACTTTCTTGTCCACTTAAATTTTTCTTCGCTAAACTTTGAGCCCATTCATATGTTTGCAAATCAGATTTTTCTTGCCTTGCTTCTTGGTCTTCCCGTGACTCTCTCATAAAATCATTCAGAGCTACAAATGGCTTTGCAATATATCCACCAATAGTCTTTAGAAGTCCAGGGTCTTCAGCAGGAGCATTACCCGTCTCCTCAGAGTAACCACTCATTGCCCAGTTATCTTCAGGTCCCCTTGTACTGCCAATTTTGCCCGTCTCCTGGTTTTTTATATCCCCAGTATTTTTTGGGTCCAGATTTGGCAATGTATTTGTGGCATTTTCTGTTTTAGCCGGAATATTGATTATTTGACCTACCTGTATTTTTGTGGGATCCTTGATATCTTTATTTACTTTTAAAATATCTGCAACACTTACATCAAATTTCTTGCCTATTTTCGTTAAGTTGTCTCCGCTTTTTACGAGATATTTTTGTGATTTTTCATTTTTTTCTCTTTCTTCTTTCGCCTTTCGCTCTGCTTCTTTCTTTTTTCTTTCAATCTCTGCTTTTTTAATATGCTGATTACGACTGGTGTCCTTTTTGGGTTTAACCTCTTTCTTTGGTGTAGGTCTTTCAATATGTCCGGTCGGGTCTGTGTACATTAAGGGTTCGTTATGACAATAGGTATACAGATTTAAGCTCAACGGGTCATTCAGATTGCCTCTGTATGTGTCTTCTGAGATGAATCTTGCTGTTACCGGATCATAATATCTAGACATGAGGTAGTAGTATCCGGTCTCCTGATCATGCTGGTAGCCCGCATATTTGAAGGGGTTGTTGATGGTTCCCGTGCTCTCGGGGATGTTCCCGAATGCATCATAGTAGTAGGTAGCTAAAATGGTTCCTGCGGAATTGATTAAAGCCGTGACATCCCCATGTCCGTTGTACATGTAGTAGGCTGTGATTCCGGATACGTTCCTGGAGATAAGACTGGTGCCCCAAATGTTCTTTGCTGTCTGGTTCCCGGCATTGTCCAGTTCGAGTAGGATCTGGTCTCCTTCATATAAGTATTTCGCCGCCTGACCATTTATTTCCTTTTTTACCCGGATCCCTTCGCCGTTATAGGTGTTGTTGAGGGTTGTCCCGTCCGGCATGCTGGTGGTGAGGAGCTGGTTCAGCCTGTCATAGGTGCTGTTGGTTATTTTCGCCGTTTGGGGCACGCCGTTGAGGTAAGGTGTTTGACTTACCGTCAGCTGGTTTCCGTTATTGTCATAGGTGTAAGCATTTGTTTCTGTGGTGACTCCGTTCCGGGTTGTGGCAGTTCCCGTTAACCGGTTTTGGTTGTTGCAGGTATAGGTGGTGATATCGGTATTGCCCTGGTACACTACGGTTTGCGTTGCCCTGTTTCCCCCTGCGTCGTAGGTATAGGTTGTTGTCCTGCCGTTGGGTTCGCTTACGCTCCCCAGGCGGTTTAAGTCATCGTAGGTGTAGGTGGTCGTTCCTTTCCCGTCTGTTTTTGACGTTTGGTTGCGGGCGGCATCATAGGTGTAGCTATAGGTGTCTATGACGGTCTGGTTTGCTTTTTTGTTCACCAGGGTGTTGAGCAGGTTGTCGTCGTAATAGGTATATGTTTCGCTTGATCCGTCAGGATACTGGGTGCTTTGTTTGTTCCCGTTGTCGTAGTATGTGTAGGTGGTCGTCTGTCCTCCGGCGGTGACGTTGACCAGTCTCCCTGCTTTGTCAAAGATTTTTTTGGTGACGTTCCCTTTGGGGTCGGTACTGGTTTCTCCTGCGTTTCCCGGGCTGAGGCCTGCCGTATCGTCATAGAGGAAGGTGATTGTGCCGATGCCCGGCACAATTTTTGTTTTGACCCGGTTCAGCTGGTCATAGGTCCGGGTGGTGGTGCCGGTGCTGTCCGTGATGGTAAGCTGGTTGCCGTTGCCATCGTAAGTATAGGAAATGTTTATGGAACCGGCCACCTGTGTGAGCATTCTCCCGTGTACGTCATAGGTGTATGTGGTGCTGTTGCCGTTCCGGTCTACCTTGGTGGCCAGGTTCCCATCGGCATAGTAAGTGTAGCTTTCTACCTTGGATGGGGTATAGGTGTAATTCCCCGGGGTCCCTGTTCTGCCCCCATGGTCGATTTTTCTGATGGGTTTGTTGGCCACGTTGTATTCAAAGGTGGTGACGTTGCCTTTGCCGTCGGTCTGGGTGAGCATGTTGCCGTTTAAGTCATAGGTGTAACTGGTGGTTTCATTTTTGGCATTGACCACGGATATGAGCCGGTTGAAGGTGTCATAATTGAAAGTGGTGGTCTTGTTCCTGCCGTCGGTTTTGGTCTTGATGTTTCCGGCGTTGTCATAGGTTTGGCTGGTGGTGTGGTTCAAGGGGTCTATAGTGCTTAAGAGCCGGTTGTTTTTGTCGTAGGTGTATTGGGTCAGTTTATTTAGGGCGTCGTATGATTTGACCTGGACGCTGTTATGGTTATACTCCAGTTTTTCTATCGTTTTATTGAAAGGATCAATTTTCTGGATCAGCCTGTTCAACGGGTCATAAACATTGCTATAGGTATTGCCCTTCCAGTCGGTTTGGCTGGTTTGATTGCCGTTATGGTCATACCCGTAGGTCGTGATTTGTTGCAGGGGGGTGCCGTTTAAGTTGGTGACGGTTATTTTTGAAGCTGTCATCCGGTTTACTTCGTCAAAGAGGTTTTCTTGGGCGGCATTGTTGCCGTCGGTGACAAATCTTTGGTTGCCGGCTTTGTCAGGGGACAGGTCCCTCGTTTTATATGCACACAAGGAACCTGTCCCCCCTGTGTCTCATCACCGTCATTGGCTAATGCTATGTTAAAAGCTGCTTTCGTTGAGGCACTTATTATTTCTGTATCCGTATAAGCTTTGACCGGGGCTTTCCTTGTTACTGACGACCCGTCTCCTAATTGATAGTAGTTGTTCCCTCCCAAGCCCACACGGTTCCGTCACTTTTTAGGGCTAGACTGGACACTAGGGGACAGGTCCCTCGTTTTATAAATCTTTTACTTGCACACAAGGAACCTGTCTCACTGTGTTCTTGTCAAGCAAAAGAACCGTCCCCGCGCTTTTTCCCGACATTCTCTTGTGACCGGCTACTTTGTGGTTTTATAGAGGGTCTTTTTGTTGTACCCTCTTTTCTACAACAGAATTTGATTGAAAAATATTTCTGAAATTCTATTGACAACGACTAGCTGGTCTGTGTTACGTTGTCGATAACCCCGTCCCCCTGTCACCCCCCTGCCTGTAGCCACTTTGTTAGGATTTTTGTAGTGAATTGCTCCTTCGTTTTCAAACAACTATTTTATTTTGATTTGAAGTACCAAGTCATCAAAGTTTACATCACCTATACCATTGCTACAATGAAGAATTGTCTTTTCATCATCAATCCTCTCAACGTACAACCCTGCATTTCCTATCCATGCGTCAGTGTTTTCTTTGTACTCAATGTTTTTCCAAACATTCCAGATGCCCATTATCCCTTCTGTTTTTTTGGGAAAACACTTAAAACTAAATGTTCTTGGAGCTGTATCGGTCCAGAAAATTGGAGAATTTAGCTTTTGTCCATTGACTTCAATATACCCTTTCCTTTGGTCGATTGAAACTTCAAAGCCTTGTTTCGAGTCTCCGTTGAAACGCAAAATTTCGATTTCAACCTCTTGACCACTCTTTACTGGTATCTTCTTCGCCATCACAACATTCTTACCGTTGTAGTCAATCGGTCCACCCTTTTTATCTGAAAGTATTTGCGCTAAAGTTTTCTCCAATGAAAACACTCCTTTATCAGTATCCAGGATAGCGGAATGGGTCAACTGTAGCATGATCCTGAGGCCACCTTGGAACAAAATTCTTACCACCATCTCTAAAGGGAATCGGTTCGTGACTCAATTCCATTGATTCCATTGCGCCTTTGTCTGGGTTGTATCTTTGAGGTGCTAATCCCCTCCTCATTCGATCAATATTTTCTGCCCCGTAGATATCCGATGAATTCGCCTTTGCTGCTTCATTTTTCCAGAACCTTTGTCGTACTGTGCTCCAACTGGGTGCATTTCCTTTGGCAGTTGGTGCGTAAATGTCGTCTCCAACTTTCCAACCAGCTTTAGCGACCCCTTCAGATTTAAAGAAATTTGCCACATCGTCGAACACTTCAGCTGCTTCTTGCTTTAATTTCTGTTTAGCAGCATTAACCGCTGCTTGACCTTCAGCAACAGCAGCGCCAGCTGCAGCTGCCTTTTTAGGATCACCAGTTAATTCATACGTTACTCCTGAGGTATAGAGTGGTAGCTGCGAAAAATTAAATGCTTGAAGTTGTTGTTTTAACGAAAGGTCATTCCGTGTAGTTTCATTATTACCCGTCTCCTGGTTTTTTATATCCCCAGTATTTTTTGGGTCCAAATTTGGCGATGTATTTGTTGTATTTTCTGTTTTAGCCGGAATATTAATTATTTGACCTACCTGTATTTTTGTGGGATCCTTGATATCTTTATTTACTTTTAAAATATCTGCAACACTTACATCATATTTCTTGCCTATTTTCGTTAAGTTATCTCCGCTTTTAGTGACACAAAGGGACAGGTCCCTCGTTTTATCATCTTTTTCTTGCACACAAGGAACCTGTCCCCCCGTGTTTAGAGTGTCTACGCATGCTCAGGGTCTTCGACTCCGCGGGACCGGTATCCGGCTCGCTGCTCTTGTCGCCGTCTTACCGTTTTGCCTTCCCTGCCAGGTTACGAGGTCAGCATCCCGGATGGGTGATTTCGGAGCTCAATATCTGGCCTGCGTTTTCCCCTGTCAACGCTTCACGTGCGGCCTCGCGGCCGCCCGCGCATGACTCGGGGCCGTGATGGTGCAGCTACTCCTTTCACGTGGGGCTCTTTCATCCCCTGCTCTATGCCGGTTTATCCCGACGCTTTCAACCTGTCCCCCCTGTGTCATCAGAGGTTTCTCGTCCGTTGACCATGCATTTGAATCTTCTTTCAGTTCTCCGATGCACCCTTTTTGGCCCCATGTGGCCGCACCCCCGCTATTTTAGGCATACCGGGGATGTGCTGGATGAAGAATTTTAGTTCTACAGTAGGTTTTATTTATTCACTTTCATCAGAGAGCATTACTAAAGCCCTGTCATCCCAAAATCACTTTTCCTGAAGAGTTTTGAAGCCTAGAAAACTTTGTAACTTTATCTTTTCAAAATATTTTTTTCCCGGCACTATTTTTAAAATTACATTTACAAAAATTTATTTCTTATTCGTCAAAATCTACTCATGCATTAGATTCCATATTTCTTCAATGGGAACAATAGATCTTCTGCGTAATTCAAGCTCTTTTTCACTTGACCATAAAAAGGGATAGAACAGGATGCCACTATCCCCGCCAACACTTAACACCTCATTTTCCCATCCCCTCCATCTAAAGGAGCTATAATACAGATCAGTATCACCTAATAGTACCCAATTCAAAAAACTTGAATATGGCATATCTAAGCTCTCCCATTTTAAAGTATCTGGTGCTAAGTAATAAACATTACCGATAGCGCCTTCAAAAGCATCACCATTAATGGCATAGAAACCCCCAAGTACATCATCCGCTACTAGTAACGCACCTGGTAACCTCGTACTTTTTCCACAAGAATCTGTTTTATTCCAAGTCAAAACATCTCTGGTAATACTCTCACTTCCTGAACCAAGGATACGAAGCCATCCATTATCAATCTTAAAACCCCCTGAGTAATAAATAGTTGAACCTAAAACCGATTTTGTTGTTACTTGCAAATTTGTGAGGACTTTGCCAGCATCTGAATTGTTAGGGGGTATTATCTCTATATTCTTGGCTGATTTACTTATCCACTCTTGTATAAGTAACCATGTAGATTTGCTTTGGTCTACCAATTCATTAAGAGATTTCATTTTTCCCATGCCTTTCTATATTATTTGGGTTTGGAAGCTATCTACGTAAATACAATTAAAAGATCTACTTATTTCCAAAAATTACATTTTTCTTTTTTGCTCCATTATTCACTTCTAACGAACAGGGCATAATCTAAAGTAATTAAAATCAAAATTAAAATTAACTCCACCGCTAGGTGACACTGTTGGCATCATAATTAGTGAGTTATTCTTAAAATATGTCTTATTGTCTTCATAATCATAATAACCTACAACATTTCCTCTGCTATCATATACGTTGCCAGCATCGTCGACTGTTCCACCTATTGGTAACCCAGTGCCGCCGCCTCCTGTTGAATTGTTATCATCATCGTTAGAATCGTTTTTATTTTTGTTGTCTGTATCATCAACGATAACTTTTACTGTAGTTCCATCAGGGTAATTACGTAATTGACCTCCCATACTTGCTCCGGCTCCCCTATTATCAGAAGAGTTAATAGGTTTCACGCTCGCACCTTTTCCGCCTTCTTTAAACATTGCTGGAGGATACTCATCGAGATCGGCACCAGGAACCTTTGTATATCCTTTTAATGATGCTGCTCGATTAGCACTAGCACCACTGCGGTTTATTGTTACTTCATCTGGATATCCATTCCTAATTGCTTCCTCTATGTGTTGGGCAGATTCAGGATATTTGCTTTTTGATATTTTTACTGTAAGTAAACCCAAACCAGCAACTATTTCATTTTTACCCGTCTCCTCAGAGTAACCACTCATTGCCCAGTTATCTTCAGGTCCCCTTGTACTGCCAATTTTACCCATCTCCTGGTTTTTTATATCCCCAGTATTTTTTTGGTCCAGATTTGGCAATGTATTTGTGGCATTTTCTGTTTTAGCCGGAATATTGATTATTTGACCTACCTGTATTTTTGTGGGATCCTTGATATCTTTATTTACTTTTAAAATATCTGCAACACTTACATCATATTTCTTGCCTATTTTCGTTAAGTTGTCTCCGCTTTTTACGAGATATTTTTGTGATTTTTCATTTTTTTCTCTTTCTTCTTTCGCCTTTTGCTCTGCTTCTTTCTTTTTTCTTTTAATCTCTGCTTCTCTATTATGCTGATTACGACTGGTGTCCTTCTTGGGTTTAACCTCTTTCCTTGGTGTAGGTCTTTCAATATGTCCGGTCGGGTCGGTATACATTAAGGGTTCGTTATGACAATAGGTATACAGATTTAAGCTCAACGGGTCATTCGGATTGCCTCTGTATGTGTCTTCTGAGATGAATCTTGCTGTTACCGGATCATAATATCTGGACATGAGGTAGTAGTACCCGGTCTCCTGATCATGCTGGTAGCCCGCATATTTGAAGGGGTTGTTGATGGTTCCCGTGCTCTCGGGGATGTTCCCGAATGCATCATAGTAGTAGGTAGCTAAAATGGTTCCTGCGGAATTGATGAGAGCCGTGACATCTCCATGTCCGTTGTACATGTAGTAGGCTGTGATTCCGGATACGTTCCTGGAGATAAGACTGGTGCCCCAAATATTCCTTGCTGTCTGGTTCCCGGCACTGTCCAGTTCGAGAAGGATCTGGTCGCCTTCATATAAGTATTTCGCCACCTGACCATTTATTTCCTTTTTTACCCGGATCCCTTCGCCGTTATAGGTGTTGTTGAGGGTTGTCCCGTCCGGCATGCTGGTGGTGAGGAGCTGGTTCAGCCTGTCATAGGTGCTGTTGGTTATTTTCGCCGTTTGGGGCACGCCGTTGAGGTAAGGTGTTTGACTTACCGTCAGCTGGTTTCCGTTATTGTCATAGGTGTAAGCATTTGTTTCTGTGGTGACTCCGTTCCGGGTTGTGGCAGTTCCCGTTAACCGGTTTTGGTTGTTGCAGGTATAGGTGGTGATATCGGTATTGCCCTGGTACACTACGGTTTGCGTTGCCCTGTTTCCCCCTGCGTCGTAGGTATAGGTTGTTGTCCTGCCGTTGGGTTCGCTTACGCTCCCCAGGCGGTTTAAGTCATCGTAGGTGTAGGTGGTCGTTCCTTTCCCGTCTGTTTTTGACGTTTGGTTGCGGGCGGCATCATAGGTGTAGCTATAGGTGTCTATGACGGTCTGGTTTGCTTTTTTGTTCACCAGGGTGTTGAGCAGGTTGTCGTCGTAATAGGTATATGTTTCGCTTGATCCGTCAGGATACTGGGTGCTTTGTTTGTTCCCGTTGTCGTAGTATGTGTAGGTGGTCGTCTGTCCCCCGGCGGTGACGTTGACCAGTCTCCCTGCTTTGTCAAAGATTTTTTTGGTGACGTTCCCTTTGGGGTCGGTACTGGTTTCTCCTGCGTTTCCCGGGCTGAGGCCTGCCGTATCGTCATAGAGGAAGGTGATTGTGCCGATGCCCGGCACAATTTTTGTTTTGACCCGGTTCAGCTGGTCATAGGTCCGGGTGGTGGTGCCGGTGCTGTCCGTGATGGTAAGCTGGTTGCCGTTGCCATCGTAAGTATAGGAAATGTTTATGGAACCGGCCGCCTGTGTGAGCATTCTCCCGTGTACGTCATAGGTGTATGTGGTGCTGTTGCCGTTCCGGTCTACCTTGGTGGCCAGGTTCCCATCGGCATAGTAAGTGTAGCTTTCTACCTTGGATGGGGTATAGGTGTAATTCCCCGGGGTCCCTGTTCTGCCCCCATGGTCGATTTTTCTGATGGGTTTGTTGGCCACGTTGTATTCAAAGGTGGTGACGTTGCCTTTGCCGTCGGTCTGGGTGAGCATGTTGCCGTTTAAGTCATAGGTGTAACTGGTGGTTTCATTTTTGGCATTGACCACGGATATGAGCCGGTTGAAGGTGTCATAATTGAAAGTGGTGGTCTTGTTCCTGCCGTCGGTTTTGGTCTTGATGTTTCCGGCGTTGTCATAGGTTTGGCTGGTGGTGTGGTTCAAGGGGTCTATAGTGCTTAAGAGCCGGTTGTTTTTGTCGTAGGTGTATTGGGTCAGTTTATTTAGGGCGTCGTATGATTTGACCTGGACGCTGTTATGGTTATACTCCAGTTTTTCTATCGTTTTATTGAAAGGATCAATTTTCTGGATCAGCCTGTTCAACGGGTCATAAACATTGCTATAGGTATTGCCCTTCCAGTCGGTTTGGCTGGTTTGATTGCCGTTATGGTCATACCCGTAGGTCGTGATTTGTTGCAGGGGGGTGCCGTTTAAGTTGGTGACGGTTATTTTTGAAGCTGTCATCCGGTTTACTTCGTCAAAGAGGTTTTCTTGGGCGGCATTGTTGCCGTCGGTGACAAATCTTTGGTTGCCGGCTTTGTCATATTTTACAGTGGTTGTGACCAGCTGGGTGCCGTCGGATTTTTGTTGGCTATGGGACAATTCCCGGCCCTGGTTGTCATAGCTGTACAGGTCTATAATTCCGGCCGAGTGTGTCTTTTTCTTTACGTGTCCCAGTTCGTCATACTGGTACGTGATATTGCTCCCGGGAATGGTGGCGTCTCCGGGCAGAGTTGTTTTTCTGATTTGGCCCAAAGCGTTGTATTCAAAATTTGTGGTGTTGTTATTTCCGTCTTTCTGGGTCAGCAGCCGGTCCGCCAGGTCATAGGTGTTGGTTTGCACCGTCTGATTGTTGACTTTAACCATGAGGATATTGTCCCCATCGTCATAGGTATAGTCCGTGTAGTTGCCGTTGGCATCGGTTTCTTTTGTTTTTCTGCCTAATCCGTCATACTCATATTTGGTAGTATACGCCAAGGCCCTGTCTTTGTTCTCCGGATCTAGAACGGTCAACAGTTTACCATCCAGGTTATAGGTGTATTCCGTCCCGTAACCGGAATTGATTTTGTCTTCTGCCGCAGTACCGGTTCCGGCCTCGTAGCCCAAGGCATCCAGTTCTTTGACGTTATTCCCGTTGGCATCGTATTTGTAGGCTTTGGCCACATAGCCGGCCCACTGACCGGTAGTCGGATCCATATATTTATATGCCAGGGTCTTGATCCGGGACATTTGATCGTAGGTGTATTCGGTCCGGTTCATCTGATCCAGGGTTTTTGCCGGGTCATAATGATTGGGCGATACTTCGGCAATGACCCTGCCGGCCCGGTCATAGTAGCTTGCGGCCACCTTTCCCTTGGCATCGGTTACTTTAGAGAGGAAGCCCCGCTGGTCGTAAGTGTAGGTGGTGGTATGGTTATTGGCGTCGGTTTCCGTGAGGATGCTTCCGGTCCAGTTGAATCTCTTGGTATGGGAAATGGTTACCGGGCTGCCGAATTCGTCCTGGCCAGGCATGCTGATGCCGGTCTGCCGGTCCAGGTTGTCGTAATTGTATGTAATCACTATATGATCCGGACGGGTTTCTGTCTTCAGGTTGCCGTTTTTGTCATAAGTATATGTTGTGCTTAATACGGCATCCTGATTATTCGCAAAATCCTGCCCGGATAAGTCGCCCTGGCGCACATGGAGTTTTTCTTGGGTCGGTTTTCCGAAATAGTTGTTGATGTATTCGGTGGTGATTTTGTTGGTAGCGTCTATATAGACGTCTTGTTTGCTTAAATAACCGTCCGGGTCATACTGGTATTCGGTTTTTCTCCCCGCGCTGTCGCTTTGGGTTTTCAGGCTGCCGTCCCGGTAATAGGTATAGAAAGTAGTAGCAAAGCTGGCCGGGACTCCGTATAGTGCCACCGTGGTTTTCCCGGTTTTCTCTTCTTTGACCCTGCCGACTTTGTCATAGACTTTTCCTGAATAGGTGTATTTGATGGTGCCGCTGATGTTTTCCGCCGGGGTCCATTGTTCTGTTTGACGGTTTAAGCCGTCATATTTATAGCAGGTGGTATTGCCCCGGGCATCTGTGGTAGAAGCTACGGTGCCATTGGCATTGTATACGGTGGCAGTATACGTCCCATCCGGGTTATCCTGCCTGATCAGCCGCCCCGCATAATCATAAGTATATACGGTAACCATGGTTTCTGTATCGCTAATAAACCTGGTATGGGTTTTTTGCGTGTTCCAGGTACTCCCGTTTGCTTGAATGGCGTAACTATACCTTTCCAGCGCTACCGGGGAGGCGGCGGCATTTTCTTTAAAATATACGGCAGTAAGCCTGTTTAATACATCATAATCATACTGGTATACCCCATTGTTGGGCTTGGTCTCAGTGAGCACATTGCCATATAAATCATAGGTATAGGCGGTCCTATTGTTTTCCGGGTCGGTTGCAGACTGCACCACCCCGCTGGGGTAATAGGCATATCTGGATCCATGATCGCCGCTGTACGTATGATTCGCCAGGTTGTCGAAAGCCGGATTATATAGGTTTGCCGAGACCTCTTTGGTCTTTCTCCCCATGTTGTCATAGGTAATCCGGGTGACCTCGCCGCCATGCCGGGTTGTTTTTTCGATGCGGCCGTTGCCGTCGTAAACATAGGCGGTCTGGTAAAGCTTGGGCGATACTTCTCCTGTCTTCCAGCCAATCTGGTTGTAGCTGTATGTGGTAACGGCGTTTTCCGGGTTCGTAACGGTCTTAAGGTTGCCCGCTGCATCGTATGTGTAGACGGTAATATTTCCTTCCGGATCGGTTTCCGACTTCAGCAGTCCTTTAAGTTGATACCCCAATTGCTGGGCTTCCGTATCCGTATAATAACTATAGGCAGTAATGGCAAACTTGGATTCGTCGCAGCCTGGGGCGTACTGGTCCGTTCCGTTCAAAGGCCGGGCGGCCTTTAACAGATTGATCTTGTTCGTATCATAAATATAAAAAGTATATTTCCCGTTCTCATCTTTCTCCCAAAGCCGGTTATTCTTTTCATCGTAGGCAAATTCTTTGTACGAAAAATCCGGGTTCACCATTTTCACGATATTTCCCCGGCTGTCTCTTTCATAGGCGGTTCTGTTTCCATTCCGGTCGGTAACGGATTTCTCTTCCCCAAATTTGTTTATTCCTTTGGCATCAAGGCTATATAATGTCATGGTCCTTCTGCCGTCCGGTTCCTGCACCTGAATGGGATAGAGGGAACTGTCATACCAGGTTGCGCTTTCTCTTCCGTTGACATCTTTCACGGTCAGCTTGCGGTACTCAGTATCATAAGTGTAAGTGCTGGAATTCCCTAAGGCATCTGTGATCTGAGCCACTCTGGCATTTTTATCTCCCGCCGAGGTATCATAGACAATGGATTCAATCAAATTATTGTCGTTGTCCCTTATTTGGGCCAGATACCCTTTGGCATCATAGGAGTACCTTGTGATCTTACCCATGGGATCAATGGCCCGAACCAGCTTTTTGTTTTCATACTCATAGCGGACTACCCTGCCCAGGGGATCGGTAATACTTTCTATTAAGCCGTCGCTGTTGTACGTGAGATTAAATACCCGCTGGGCTGGATCGGTAATCTTGGTAATTCTTTTCGTTGTGGCATCGATGGTGAGGTTGATTTGATTTCCATTTCTGTCCTTTATCCACCAAAGAATGTTGTTATTAAAACCATACGTATACTGATCCTTGGTAGTCAGGATCTGGTAATAGCTGTCATAAGTGCTGCGCGAGTCCTCGGCAATAAAGTCTCCTCTGGAATTTCTGGAAAAGGTCATGACACTCCCGTTTGGCAACCTTATAGTTTCCCAACCAGGTTTGTATTCACTGCTTCCTTCGAATCCAAAGGTCCAGCCTTTTCCCAGCAGGCCGCTTTCACGGTCGTCTCTTGAATTGTACGCGACACTAGGGGACAGGTCCCTCGTTCTATATGCACACAAGGAGCCTGTCCCCCAGTGTCTCCTAAACTAAGAAATTCCTAACTCTAGCTTAATTCTTTGGAGAAAAAACTCTCCGAAATCATTTGCTATCATTTCATATATTTGGTGTTTTAAATCAGTACCTATTGCATAAGAAACAATAATGGGTTCTTGATGCTTACCTATTTTATTTATATCTAGACAAAACATTTCTTCTCCACCTGTATGATAAATGATTACTAAATTTGAAGGTAGGTTAATCTCTTTTCGCTGCTTTAGGGTAAACCAAATTGCATCAGGTATTCCCGAGTTATCAAAATCTTCTTTAATGATGCCGTATATTTCCTCTGCTCCAAAATTTCCGGCACCAAAACTTAATAGGAAACTTCTATAAGATTGAGGAAATACTATATTTAACTTTTCTTCAGCTTTTTTTATTAGCATTTCTGGACAATTACCAACAAAATCAGCCAATTCCTGGTTTTCTTGTATTAGTTTCACTGCACTGTTATAATCTTGGATGCTCATTATTAACCTCCATTATCTTATTTAAAATCATTAGCCCTGTTTTTCCAATAATTGCTTTTCCATATGTTAAATTGGCCTCTATCAATCCCAGATGGAACAGTATTGGGATTAATATTTATAACTTTTGTATTCTGTTGATGGAATGACTGTGTTACCTCAGCAATTGCACTATCATTAGTCTGTATCATATGATGCAAATTTACAGGATTTCCATCAGGACCGATAGGAGCTAACCCTTGTTGCATTCTTTGTAAATTAGTCCGTCCACGGCCATCTACAAGAGTTGCATCTATTATATCATCTCTTTGATATACTTTTACCCCATTGAATTCAGTCGCATCAGTCCAAAATTTTCGTGCATCTCCTAGTACTTCTACAGTCTCACTCGTTCCCTCACTACAAGGACTATATCTATTATATTATTCCGGCTTCAATATCTCAATCAAAAAAATCAAATTCCTTCCAGAGTTCTGAGCCTTCATTTGTTAAAATCAGTTCTTTCCGTCAGCCTTTTCAAACGGTCTGTATTCCGTCTTGGTCTTCATCATACCGTAGATAATCCTCACAAGCCGCCTCGCCACGCATACAAGCGCCTGCGGTTTATTCTTACCCTCTTTAACCTTCTGTTCAAAGTACTCCCTGAATACCGGGTGTCTTGGTTTTCCGGACGGTGAAATTGCCACCATCTGTATGGCAAGAAAATGGAATATCGCATTCAACGCCCTGTTGCCATTCCTGCATCTTTGGTCTTTGCCTTTTCCGGCAGAGCTGAATTGTACTGGAGCAAGCCCCATAAACCGAGCAAGCTTGTCGGAGTCAGGGAAACGGGTAATATCCCCGATTTCAGATATTAACTGCGCCTCAGTTGCAAGGTCAATGCCCGGCATGGTCTGCAGCTTATAGCCTGTTAAGGGCAGCAGCTTCCGCAGTTCATCGTCAATTTCAGCAATCAGTTCCTTGTTATGCCTGATTTCCTTTACGATGTTTCTGACGATAAAATCCCTTTCCGTCTGATAATCCTTTCTTGTGTCTCCATCTTTTTCAATCATGGCTAATATCTCATGGATGCGCTGCAGCTTCAACGCCTGATGGACTGGCTTTATGGTTTCATATATCTTTTCTGGAGTTGTTGCTTTCACATGCTCCGGCGAAGGGTAGTTCTCCCAGAAGCACATGGCACTCTTGGCATCAATCAGTGCAAAGAATTTCCGGTAAGACGGGTAACTGTAGGATAGCTGGCTGTGCAGCTGGTTTTTGTTCATGACATTGCTCTTTACAATCAAATCCCGTCTTTTTACTATCTGCCGGATAGTCCAGAATATATCCTCATGCCTGGCATCCTGCAGGGAATCCACCATATCCCGTAGTACCCTGGCCACACAATAGGCATCATAGGAGTCATCCTTGTAAATGATAGGGTTTGCAAGCCTTACAGCACTGGTATAAGCCGGATTAACATGCTTTACTTCAAACCTCCTGCCGACCAGATAGGCGGCAAGGTTTCTGCCAAAGCCTCTGGTATCCTCAAGACCAAATACAAATTCTTTTGTACCGCATATTCTCCTCACATCCTCAACAAATGCAGGAAATTTGGAAGGCCTGTTTTCAAAGCTGACCTCACCAAGCTTATTCATCCAACAGTCAATAACCACAGCACAATGCGTGTCTTTATGCATGTCGATTCCAATAAAGCAGGTATTTCTTTTTTGATAAATCCTTATCCTCTCCTTTTTCAATGTCTCCACTACTCATACCGGCAACCTCAATTTAAGAGCGTTAGTCTCTCGACCTCGCAAGGGAACGCCAACCTATCTATTCATAATGTGACAAATTACGTGATTTCAGGCATCACGAACCTTGATACAAGTTTTTATTGTGTGTGATGTTAACTCTGGTTCATAAGGATTGCAAGTAGATTGTGGAGACGATTGCAAAAAAAATCAGAAACAAAAAACAGAGAAGAAAAAATGTTATCGTTTTTTCTTCTCTGCCTGTATCTGTTTTTTATAAGATGCTTTATTAAAAATCTTCCAGGGAGTTTTCCCCCTTAAACCCCCGGCTGTCTCCAATTTTAGCATGGGCAAAAATATCGGTCAAGATATGGTTCACCATGAACCATGGGGTACAAGCCGGTTTATATGTTCGTTACCAGCAGTCTACAGAAGCTGCATGTTACATTTTAATAAATACACTCGTTATCGTTATCCGGCACTTGAATGCATAACGCCACAAGCCACCGTGTGCGGCTGTGTCGCGTTTTGTTAACCGCCATAAGGTGTTTGCCCATTCGGCAAAAATGAAACCGGATTTGGCGGCTTTCTGCGAAAGGGTCTTATCATTCAAAATGCAGACCCAAAATGTGTTTCGTCACCTCAATTGTGGGGTGAACCATGGGGTCGAAAACTGTGCAGGTTAAAGAGGGGTGGTCGCAAGCGACCTCCCCTCGGATCACATCAGCCCGCAATGCGGGCTGTGGCATTTGGCATAGGTGGTCGGAAATGACCGCACGTGTGCCAATAGGTGGTCGTCACTAGCAGATAACCCACATTTCAAGAAGTTTTGTAGGTGCTGTTTTAGGTGGCTGTATATGTTTTCTGAATATTTATGCACCCGTAAGAACACGCCCATGCTGGGCACACAAAAAGAAAGACAGTCATCATATTGACAACCGTCTTTCAATCTAAGATAATTTTTTACTTATTGAATCTCTATCAATTCATCTACATTAACATCACATGTAGGTTTTATTTCATCAAAATATTTTTGTTTATATAGGTTTCTAATAGTACATAAAATCTCCTTTTTATTAACCTCCTTAACTAATATTAAGTTAGGCTCAACTGCATAATAACCTTCACTATCTACTTCACTTTCAAATTCTTGTTGCAGCCTAATAATATCAAAAACTCTTAAATTAAAGTAGATTCCTCCAACTTTTACAAAAACATCTACTCTATATCCTTTTTGAATAGCCTCAAACTCCGATAACTCAGTATCATATTGAAAGTATATTTTTATTTCTTCCATTTTCAACACCGTCCCTATTTATTAGTATTATTTTACTGGTGATGTTTGAATTTGATTTAATTTCCCTTGGAATTCCGCTTGAGTCATTGGATACTTTGGAACAATTTCAAAATGTCCTGGATCTGAACCAACCTGTTTAATTTGTAGCCCTTCAGGCATACTATCTATTTTGTATGCTCCTCCAAACTTAGACATTTTACCCGCATCCGTATTCAATGAGACACCCCTTTGAGGAGTAACCAAACCAGTACTTTTATCTATCTTAACTTCACCTGGTTTTATCGTAAAATCATTACCGCCTCTATAAACATTCATCTCACAGGTATTGTGAACAAGAATTTTACTTTCTGAAACATAGTATGTGTGCCAGTCTTCCACCTCGAAGTTGTAAATCTTAATAGCTTCATCAAGTTTCTCTACAATGGTTTTATCAACGGCAACAATACTTCCATTGTACAGCCTAACCTTATCTCCTGCTTGAAGTTCACCAGCAGCTACCCAGCCCTTCCCTTCAACCCAGAATGGATGAGTCGACGTTGCTTTTATCTCTTCCTGCCCAACAAACACATGGATTAACTCTTTGGTTTCATTGATGAATACGTCCCTTACCTTCTTTAATCCTTTTTCTCCTGTCTCTGGGTTTTCTGAATATACTTCATCACCAACTTTGATATCCTTTATTTCCTTATAAACATATTTTGTTGGGATAAGAGTATCCCCAGTGAAACATATACCACCTTCTATAGCCTTACTCGTTCCCTCACTACAAGAACTATCCTCATTATATAATTCCTGTCCCAATTCCTCAACCAAAAAATGCAAGTAACTTCCAGTGCCTTAAATGTCTGTTTTTGAATTAACTTTTTACAAATCTTTTTGATACGGCCTGTATTCTGTCTTTGTCTTCATCATACCATAGATAATCCTCACAAGCCGCCTTGCCACGCACACAAGCGCCTGTGGCTTGTTCTTGCCTTCTTTAACCTTCTGTTCAAAATACCCCCTGAATACCGGGTGCCTCGGTTTTCCTGACGCTGATATGGCTACCATTTGTACCGCCATGAAATGGAATATGGCATTTAATGCCCTGTTGCCATTTCTGCACCTTTGGTCTTTTCCCTTTCCGGCGGAGCTGAATTGCACAGGGGCCAGACCCATGAACCGGGCCAGCTTGTCAGAATCCGGGAAACGGTTGATATCTCCGATTTCAGATATTAATTGTGCTTCGGTAGCAAGGTCAATGCCCGGCATGGTATGCAGCTTATAGCCTGTTAAAGGCAGCAGCTTCCGCAGTTCATCATCTATTTCGGCAATCAATTCCTTGTTGTGCCTGATTTCCTTTACAATGTTTCTGACGATAAAATCCCTTTCGGGCTGATAGTCCTTTCTTGTGTCTCCATCCTTTTCAATCATGGCTAGAATCTCATGGATACGCTGCAGCTTCAGTGCCTGATGGACCGGCTTTATGGTTTCATATATCTTTTCCGGCGTTGTTGCCTTCACATGCTCCGGCGAAGGGTAGTGCTCCCAGAAGCACATGGCACTCTTGGCGTCAACCAGGGCAAAGAACTTCCGGTAGGACGGATAGCTGTAGGATAGCTGGCTGTGCAGCTGGTTCTTGTTCATCACATTGCTCTTTACGATCAAGTCCCGCCTTTTCACCAACTGCCGTATCGTCCAGAAGATATCCTCCTGCCTGGCATCCTGCAAGGAGTCCACCATATCCCGGAGTACCCTGGCCACACAATAGGCATCATAGGTGTCATCCTTGAAGATAATAGGGTTTGATAGCCTTACAGCGCTGGTATAGGCCGGATTGACATGCTTTACCTCAAACCTCCTGCCGACCAGGTAGGCCGCAAGGTTTCTGCCAAAGCCTCTGGTATCCTCCAGGCCAAATACAAATTCCTTTGTACCGCATATTCTCCTCACATCCTCCACGAATGCAGGAAATTTGGAAGGCCTGTTTTCAAAGCTGACCTCCCCGAGCTTATTCATCCAGCAGTCAATAATCACAGCACAGTGCATGTCTTTATGCATGTCAATTCCAATAAAGCAGGTATTTCTTTTTTGGTAAATTCTCATCCTCTCCTTTTCATTTGTCTCCACCACTCACACCGGCAACCTCAATTTAAGAGCGTTAGTCTAAGAACCTTAGTTCTTTGACCTCGCAAGGGAACGCCAACCTATCCATTCATAGTGTGACAAATTACATGATTTGCACTGTTTTTCAGTGCTTGGCATCACGAGCCTTGGTTCATTCTTACGTTGTGTGTGATGTTAGCTCTGATACAGAAAGATTGCAAGTAGATTGTTTGAATGTCTGCAAGAAAAATCAGAAGAAAAAACAGGGAAGAAAAAATGTTATAGTTTTTTCTTCCCTGCAGGTATCTGTATTTTTATGATGTGCTTTATTAAAAATCCTCCAGGTAGTTTTCCCCCTTAAACCCCCGTCTGCCCCCATTTTAGCATGGACAAAAATACTGGTCAAGCTATGGTTCACCATGAACCATGGGGGATGGGCTGTGCCTCATGAACTGCGCAGAAACCGGGCTGGAGGAATTGATCCGTACAGCACGTTTTCAATCATCAAAACTCTTGCCCCTGTGTGACGACGTGTTACCCTGTTTCCGATTTTCAAGCGACTCTGGGGTACGAATACCCCTAAACAGATTGAGAAGAAATTTGAGGGCAATATGACGACTGTTTGTTTCGATACTTTTTCGAACAAATTGTGCTGAACCCACCGGTTTATTTTGATGCTGGTTAAAGAGAGGTGGTCGCTGAGCGCCCCCTCTCGGATTACATCAGCCCGCAACGCGGGCCGCGGCATTTGGCATAGGTGGTCGGAATAAGCCATAGTGTGTCGGGAAAGGTGGTCGAGATAGGCTGTAAGTGCCCATTTACTAGCGTTTTAAAGGTGGTCTTTAAGGTGGCTGTTAATGCTGACAGCTATCTGTTATTTTTTATAGCACTTATTCCATATGGAAATTTTCTTATTGGGGGATTTAAAAAGCTTACACTACAATGGTTTCGCTTTATAAATTTTATGTCTACTCCCATGATAAAAAGAAAGGCCACATCAGCTTATACTGTGTGACCTTCATTTTACTTAAATCTAATGTATTTACTTGGGATAGAGTCAGCTAACCAAACTTTATCATTACCAAGAAAAAATTTCACGCCTGTATTCCATGCTTCTAAAGCACAAATTCTTAGCAGTATCGGTTCATCGTCTCGTCTTTTACCAACCTGTAAAGCTGTCTCAGTATCAACAGATAAGTGAACATACTGTCGATTCTGAGGTAGAAGACCTTTTTCTTTTATTGCTTGAATAAAACGCCTTGCTGTACCATGGTACAATATTTCAGGTGGAGCCTTAGGTTCTTTTAAAACTTTTTGCGGAATAGAATGTCCATATAACGCCCTAAGCTTTCCACATGCAATCTCATGACGTTTTTTATCGGACTTCTCTATCATTACATGCAAATCCTGCTCATTTAATTCCTGCCACTCTTTGCACTCATGTAGAGAGGAAAGTAATTGCGTAATATCAACCCAGCCTTCACCATCCAATTCCAATTCATATTCCCATGGAGCATGACGCAAAGCATATGATACTTCCTTACTTAACTTCAAATAGTCCATTTATACCGCCTTCTTTTGTTTCCAGTATTTTGTAGTCTCTTGCTATAAACTCAAATAATCCATTGCTATCTAAAAATATTGCATAATGCTTTATATTCCAATAATCAGCTATTTCCTTATTGATTTCCCTTAATTCTTTAACCCATTCAGAATCTGTTATCTCAACAAGAGTATCATAAGCCCCAAGTAACGACTTGATAAACTTCTCTGTAGTATGTCTATGTGCTTGTACTGCGTCAAACACAATACCTGAGTTAAAAACAGCATCGTTCTTTTCCTCGTCGTAATAATCAAATAGTAGCAACGCATCTCCACCTGGATAAATTAATTTTACGCCACCCTCTGCAATACATGTAGACGGCACAGGAAATTCCCATAACTTATTGGTTCCCATTATTTATTACCTCCGCTCATTCTAACTGTAGGCGTTCCTGCTGAAGTAAGCCCATTCCTTGATAATTGACCAGTCAGCATATCTTCAAAAAGTTGATTACCTGTTTGATTTACTGCATTCCACTGACTCCTAGGTATGCCTGCTTGAGTTAATGCTTGTGATGACCTTGTGTTTAATATTAGTGAGTTTCCGTCTCTTACAACATAATCAATCGGAACGTCTGATGCTTTTATTGTGCCATTTTTTAATGCATTTGCCAAATCGTCAACTGTATTTATAGGTTTACCTGCCAAGTCAGAGTAAATTTTAATACCATCTTTACTAAAAGTTGAACTGTACGTTTTCTGCGCAAAATTCGCATTGTCCAAAACTCCAGACTTAACCGTTCCCTCAACAATTTCCTTTCCTGCTTTACCTATTTCTCTTACTAATTTGCCACTAACCACCGGAATAAACGCTGCTAAAACTGTTAATCCTCTATCAAGTGGACTCAATTCTTGTTTTTGAATTAAATCTTCACCAGTAATAGCTTCCTGGGCATCTTTTAGATCACCGATTAATGGAGTTGAACTAATTCCCATTGATAAAGCTAGCTTTTCCTCCTCTGGTGATACATAAGGTATCGTAGCCAGCCCAGTTCTATTGTAAACACCAGGGTTTAATTTTATTACATTATTACCCGTCTCCTGGTTTTTTATATCTCCAGTATTTTTTTGGTCCAAATTTGGCAATGTATTTGTGGCATTTTCTGTTTTAGCCGGAATATTGATTATTTGACCTACCTGTATTTTTGTGGGATCCTTGATATCTTTATTTACTTTTAAAATATCTGCAACACTTACATCAAATTTCTTGCCTATTTTCGTTAAGTTGTCTCCGCTTTTTACGAGATATTTTTGTGATTTTTCATTTTTTTCTCTTTCTTCTTTCGCCTTTCGCTCTGCTTCTTTCTTTTTTCTTTCAATCTCTTCTTTTTTAATATGCTGATTACGACTGGTGTCCTTTTTGGGTTTAACCTCTTTCTTTGGTGTAGGTCTTTCAATATGTCCGGTCGGGTCGGTATACATTAAGGGTTCGTTATGACAATAGGTATATAGATTTAAGCTCAACGGGTCATTCGGATTGCCTCTGTATGTGTCTTCTGAGATGAATCTTGCTGTTACCGGATCATAATATCTGGACATGAGGTAGTAGTACCCGGTCTCCTGATCATGCTGGTAGCCCGCATATTTGAAGGGGTTGTTGATGGTTCCCGTGCTCTCGGGGATGTTCCCGAATGCATCATAGTAGTAGGTAGCTAAAATGGTTCCTGCGGAATTGATGAGAGCCGTGACATCTCCATGTCCGTTGTACATGTAGTAGGCTGTGATTCCGGATACGTTCCTGGAGATAAGACTGGTGCCCCAAATATTCCTTGCTGTCTGGTTCCCGGCACTGTCCAGTTCGAGAAGGATCTGGTCGCCTTCATATAAGTATTTCGCCACCTGACCATTTATTTCCTTTTTTACCCGGATCCCTTCGCCGTTATAGGTGTTGTTGAGGGTTGTCCCGTCCGGCATGCTGGTGGTGAGGAGCTGGTTCAGCCTGTCATAGGTGCTGTTGGTTATTTTCGCCGTTTGGGGCACGCCGTTGAGGTAAGGTGTTTGACTTACCGTCAGCTGGTTTCCGTTATTGTCATAGGTGTAAGCATTTGTTTCTGTGGTGACTCCGTTCCGGGTTGTGGCAGTTCCCGTTAACCGGTTTTGGTTGTTGCAGGTATAGGTGGTGATATCGGTATTGCCCTGGTACACTACGGTTTGCGTTGCCCTGTTTCCCCCTGCGTCGTAGGTATAGGTTGTTGTCCTGCCGTTGGGTTCGCTTACGCTCCCCAGGCGGTTTAAGTCATCGTAGGTGTAGGTGGTCGTTCCTTTCCCGTCTGTTTTTGACGTTTGGTTGCGGGCGGCATCATAGGTGTAGCTATAGGTGTCTATGACGGTCTGGTTTGCTTTTTTGTTCACCAGGGTGTTGAGCAGGTTGTCGTCGTAATAGGTATATGTTTCGCTTGATCCGTCAGGATACTGGGTGCTTTGTTTGTTCCCGTTGTCGTAGTATGTGTAGGTGGTCGTCTGTCCTCCGGCGGTGACGTTGACCAGTCTCCCTGCTTTGTCAAAGATTTTTTTGGTGACGTTCCCTTTGGGGTCGGTACTGGTTTCTCCTGCGTTTCCCGGGCTGAGGCCTGCCGTATCGTCATAGAGGAAGGTGATTGTGCCGATGCCCGGCACAATTTTTGTTTTGACCCGGTTCAGCTGGTCATAGGTCCGGGTGGTGGTGCCGGTGCTGTCCGTGATGGTAAGCTGGTTGCCGTTGCCATCGTAAGTATAGGAAATGTTTATGGAACCGGCCACCTGTGTGAGCATTCTCCCGTGTACGTCATAGGTGTATGTGGTGCTGTTGCCGTTCCGGTCTACCTTGGTGGCCAGGTTCCCATCGGCATAGTAAGTGTAGCTTTCTACCTTGGATGGGGTATAGGTGTAATTCCCCGGGGTCCCTGTTCTGCCCCCATGGTCGATTTTTCTGATGGGTTTGTTGGCCACGTTGTATTCAAAGGTGGTGACGTTGCCTTTGCCGTCGGTCTGGGTGAGCATGTTGCCGTTTAAGTCATAGGTGTAACTGGTGGTTTCATTTTTGGCATTGACCACGGATATGAGCCGGTTGAAGGTGTCATAATTGAAAGTGGTGGTCTTGTTCCTGCCGTCGGTTTTGGTCTTGATGTTTCCGGCGTTGTCATAGGTTTGGCTGGTGGTGTGGTTCAAGGGGTCTATAGTGCTTAAGAGCCGGTTGTTTTTGTCGTAGGTGTATTGGGTCAGTTTATTTAGGGCGTCGTATGATTTGACCTGGACGCTGTTATGGTTATACTCCAGTTTTTCTATCGTTTTATTGAAAGGATCAATTTTCTGGATCAGCCTGTTCAACGGGTCATAAACATTGCTATAGGTATTGCCCTTCCAGTCGGTTTGGCTGGTTTGATTGCCGTTATGGTCATACCCGTAGGTCGTGATTTGTTGCAGGGGGGTGCCGTTTAAGTTGGTGACGGTTATTTTTGAAGCTGTCATCCGGTTTACTTCGTCAAAGAGGTTTTCTTGGGCGGCATTGTTGCCGTCGGTGACAAATCTTTGGTTGCCGGCTTTGTCATATTTTACAGTGGTTGTGACCAGCTGGGTGCCGTCGGATTTTTGTTGGCTATGGGACAATTCCCGGCCCTGGTTGTCATAGCTGTACAGGTCTATAATTCCGGCCGAGTGTGTCTTTTTCTTTACGTGTCCCAGTTCGTCATACTGGTACGTGATATTGCTCCCGGGGATGCTGGCGTCTCCGGGCAGAGTTGTTTTTCTGATTTGGCCCAAAGCGTTGTATTCAAAATTTGTGGTGTTGTTATTTCCGTCTTTCTGGGTCAGCAGCCGGTCCGCCAGGTCATAGGTGTTGGTTTGCACCGTCTGATTGTTGACTTTAACCATGAGGATATTGTCCCCATCGTCATAGGTATAGTCCGTGTAGTTGCCGTTGGCATCGGTTTCTTTTGTTTTTCTGCCTAACCCGTCGTATTCATATTTTAAGGTATAGGCCAGGGACCGGTCTTTGTTTACCGGATCTAAAAGGGTTATGGTCTGATTAGCCGGGTTATAGGTATATTCCGTCCCGTAACCGGAATTGATTTTATCCTCTGCCGTAGTACCGGTTCCGGCCTCGTAGCCCAAGGCATCCAGTTCTTTGACGGTATTCCCGTTGGCATCGTATTTGTAGGCTTTGGCCACATAGCCGGCCCACTGACCGGTAGTCGGATCCATATATTTATATGCCAGGGTCTTGATCCGGGACATTTGATCGTAGGTGTATTCGGTCCGGTTCATCTGATCCAGGGTTTTTGCCGGGTCATAATGATTGGGCGATACTTCGGCAATGACCCTGCCGACCCGGTCATAGTAGCTTGCGGCCACTTTTCCCTTGGCATCGGTTACTTTAGAGAGGAAGTCCCGCTGGTCGTAAGTGTAGGTGGTGGTATGGTTATTGGCGTCGGTTTCCGTGAGGATGCTTCCGGTCCAGTTGAATCTCTTGGTATGGGAAATGGTTACCGGACTGCCGAATTCGTCCTGGCCAGGCATGCTGATGCCAGTCTGCCGGTCCAGGTTGTCGTAATTGTATGTAATCACTATATGATCCGGACGGGTTTCTGTTTTCAGGTTGCCGTTTTTGTCGTAAGTATATGTTGTGCTTAATACGGCATCCTGATTATTCGCAAAATCCTGCCCGGACAGGTCGCCCTGCCGTACGTGCAATTTTTCTTCGCTTGGTTTGCCAAAGTAATTGTTGATATATTCAGTGGTAATTTTATTTGCAGCATCGGTGTAGACGTCTTTTTTGCTCAGGTTGCCGTCTCCATCGTACTGGTACTCGGTTTTCCGGCCCGCACTGTCCCTTTGGGATTTTAACTTTCCGTCCCGGTAATAGTCGTAATAGGTTGTTACTAAGCCGGCCGGTATTTCGTAGAGCCCTACCGTGGTTTTTCCGGTTTTCTCTTCTTTGACCCTGCCGGCTTTGTCATAGACTTTTCCTGAATAGGTGTATTTGATGGTGCCGCTGATGTTTTCCGCCGGGGTCCATTGTTCTGTTTGACGGTTTAAGCCGTCATATTTATAGCAGGTGGTATTGCCCCGGGCATCTGTGGTAGAAGCTACGGTGCCATTGGCATTGTATACGGTGGCAGTATACGTCCCATCCGGGTTATCCTGCCTGATCAGCCGTCCCGCATAATCATAAGTATATCCGGTAACCATGGTTTCTGTATCGCTAATAAACCTGGTGTGGATTTTTTGCGTGTTCCAGGTACTCCCGTTTGCTTGAATGGCGTAACTATACCTTTCCAGCGCTACCGGGGAGGCGGCGGCATTTTCTTTAAAATATACGGCAGTAAGCCTGTTTAATACATCATAATCATACTGGTATACCCCGTTGTTGGGCTTGGTCTCAGTGAGCACATTGCCGTATAAATCATAGGTATAGGTGGTCCTATTGTTTTCCGGGTCGGTTGCGGACTGCACCACCCCGCTGGGGTAATAGGCATATCTGGATCCATGATCGCCGCTGTACGTATGATTCGCCAGGTTGTCGAAAGCCGGATTATATAGATTCGCCGAGACCTCTTTGGTCTTTCTCCCCATGTTGTCATAGATCGTCCGGGTGACCTCGCCGCCGTGCCGGGTTGTTTTTTCGATGCGGCCATTGCTGTCGTAAACATAGGCGGTCTGGTAAAGCTTGGGCGATACTTCTCCTGTCTTCCAGCCAATCTGGTTGTAGCTGTATGTGGTAACGGCGTTTTCCGGGTTCGTAACGGTCTTAAGGTTGCCCGCTGCATCGTATGTGTAGACGGTAATATCTCCTTCCGGATCGGTTTCCGACTTCAACAGCCCTTTAAGTTTATACCCCAATTGCTGGGCTTCCGTATCCGTATAATAACTATAGGCAGTGATGGCAAACTTGGATTCGTCGCATCCCGGGGCATACTGGTCCGTTCCGTTCAAAGGCCAGGCGGCCTTTAACAGATTGATCTTGTTCGTATCATAAATATAAAAAATATATTTCCCGTTCTCATCTTTCTCCCAAAGCCGGTTATTCTTTTCATCGTAGGCAAATTCTTTGTACGAAAAATCCGGGTTCACCATTTTCACGATATTTCCCCGGCTGTCTCTTTCATAGGCGGTTCTGTTTCCATTCCGGTCGGTAACGGATTGCTCTTCCCCATATTTGTTTATTCCTTTGGCATCAAGGCTATATAATGTCATGGTCCTTCTGCCGTCCGGTTCCTGCACCTGAATGGGATAGAGGGAACTGTCATACCAGGTTGCGCTTTCTCTTCCGTTGACATCTTTTACGGTCAGCTTACGGTACGCGGTATCATAAGTGTAAGTGCTGGAATTCCCTAAGGCATCTGTGATCTGAGCCACTCTGGCATTTTTATCTCCCGCCGAGGTATCATAGACAATGGATTCAATCAAATTATTGTCGTTGTCCCTTATTTGGGCCAGATACCCTTTGGCATCATAGGAGTACCTTGTGATCTTACCCATGGGATCAATGGCCCGAACCAGCTTTTTGTTTTCATACTCATAGCGGACTACCCTGCCCAGGGGATCGGTAATACTTTCTATTAAGCCGTCGCTATTGTATGTGAGATTAAATACCCGCTGGGCTGGGTCGGTAATCTTGGTAATTCTTTTCGTTGTGGCATCAATGGTGATGTTGATTTGATTTCCATTTCTGTCCTTTATCCACCAAAGAATGTTGTTATTAAAACCATACGTATACTGATCCTTGGTAGTCAGGATCTGGTAATAGCTGTCATAAGTGCTGCGCGAGTCCTCGGCAATAAAGTCTCCTCTGGAATTTCTGGAAAAGGTCATGACACTCCCGTTTGGCAACCTTATAGTTTCCCAACCGGGTTTGTATTCACTGCTTCCTTCGAATCCAAAGGTCCAGCCTTTTCCCAGCAGGCCGCTTTCACGGTCGTCTCTTGAATTGTACGTACGGCTGATCTCCATGCTAAATCCAGGCATAGCAACTTCCATATCTGTATAAGTACGGGCAAAGTTGCCGGATAGATTGACCGTATTTTCTCCCAGGTGGACCAGTTCATAGGTAGAACTGTTTACTTCCTCCCCGCTTAAATCACCCGCTTCCACCTTGGCGTCAAAGGGAATACCCCCGATCGCATAAATCTGGGCGTCAATACCGGCCGTTCCAAAAGAATACCTGGCCGAAGGCATATTTGCCAGGGTGCTCCAGCTATCGGTGATGGGGTCATACTCTTCCACTGCGCTTAATGCCCCGGTATTAAATCCGCCGATCACATAGATTTTACAATTTACCACAAGGATGCCAAAGCTTTTCCGGGCAGTTGGCATATTTGCCTTGGTTTTCCAGCTGTTTGTAACAGGATCATATTCCTCTACTTTATTGCTTGGGCTGCCATTATCACCGCCAATGGCATAGAGTTTACCGAATACGCCAACTACTCCCAAATCCCTCCGGGCGGTTGGCATATTTGCCCGGGCGATCCAGGTGTTTGTTAAGGGATCATAGACCTCCAGGGTATCTTTATATCCGTTGCTGTAACCCCCGACAGCATAGATTTTCCCGTCCATGCTGTTGACGGCCAGACTTGTTCTTGGGGTAGGCATATTTGTTTTGGGGCTCCATTGGTTATTGGACGGATCGAACTCTTCCGTGGCAGCGAGTTCCCCAACATTATTGCTGCCGCCTATCGCATAAATTTTATTGTTTAAAACAGCGGCCCCCAGGCCCGTTCTAGCTGTGAGCATATTCGCCTTCGGACTCCAGCTGTTGCCGGTTGGGTTAAACTCTTCCACTGTATCCTTGTATGTGGTGCTATATCCCCCCATGGCATAGACCTTTCCGTTTGCAGCGGCTGCGGCCAGGCCATACCTTCTGGTGGGCATGTCGGCTCTGGTACTCCAAATGCCACTTGCCGGATAATATTCCTCCACCGTGTCCAGGTAGCCATTATTGTTGTAACCGCCGATGAGATAAATCTTTTCTCCTTGGGCGCTGGCCCCAAAATAGGCCCTTTGATTCAACGCGCTGGTCTTGTTGATCCAGAGCTTGACGGTAGGGTCATATTCCGAGGTAACACTAAGGCTGCTTTCGCCTGAATAACCGCCCAGCGCGTATATTTTCCCGTTTACAACAGCCGCACCAAGGCCATACCTGGGTGCCGGCATATCCGGCAGGGCACTCCAGGTATCGGCTAATGGATCATATATTTCCCCTGATCTTAATTCACCGCTGTTCCTCCCCCCCATGACCACACCTAGTCCATTCAGATTGACCAGGCCAAAATCATATCTTGCCGTAGTCATATGAGCCTTTGTTGTCCAGGTATTGGTAACCGGATTGTATTCTTCCACCGTGCTGAGGCTAGTGCCGTTGTATCCTCCCATGGCATAGATCCGGCCGTTTAAGGTTAAAACGCCTAATCCGGCCCGTGCCGTAGGCATATTGGCTTTGGAAACCCAAATATTCTGCCCCGGATCGTACTGTTCGACTGTATTTAGGTAGATGCCACCGTTTGACCCGCCAATCGCATAAATTTTACCGTCTAAAGATACTGTTCCTAAATCTTTCCGGGCAGTAGGCATAGAGGCTTTGACTGACCAGTTATTGCCATCGTATTGTTCTACGGTATTTAACACCGCAGCCCCATTGAAGCCGCCAATCGCATATACTTTTCCATTTGCCTCAGTGACACTAAGGTTGCTTCTGGGCGTAAATCTTGCGACCTCAACACTGTAATGGTCCAATTCCGGATCATAAGCCTCAACAATACTTAATATTTCTGTTGCACTACCATTACTGTATTTACAGCCACCCATTGCATAAATTTTGCCATTAATTGCTGCGGTACAGAGATAACCTCTGGATGTAGGCATGCTGGTTTTTACACACCATGTATTCGTACTTAAATCATATTCCTCGTTAACATCCATGTTAACAGAATTGATGCCGCCCATGGCATAAATTTTGTTATTAAACAGTACTGCGCCTAAGCCCATCCTAGCCGTGGGCATACCAATTTTTGTTGTCCAGGTATTGGTCTGAGGGTCATAAACTTCTACCGTATTCAAATAATTAATTCCGTTATACCCGCCTATAACATAAATTTTATTGTCAACTACCACGGCAGTTACACCGGACCTGGCCGTAGGCATATTGGCTTTTGGTGTCCAGGTTTTAGTAGCCGGATCAAATTCTTCAACTTTATTAAGATAGGAAGTCCCATCATAACCGCCCATGGCATAGATTTTCCCATTTACCGCCGCGGCACCAAAATCACTCCTTCCGGAAGTCATATTGGCTCCATTATGCCACTTATTATCCGATGGGTCATATACCTCCATTGAGGCTAAATATTCAGCAGCGCATTCTCCCCCCATCGCATAAACCTTGCCGTTTACTGCCGCTACTCCGGGTCCTTTCCCGGTACCGCTCATGTATAAATGATTACTCCAGGTATCGGTGCCGGGGTCATACATTTCGCTATCCCCATATGGGTAACCGGAAACACAAAAAATCTTTCCGTCCAGCAGGGTTGCCCCAAAATCATACCTGGCTGAAAGCATATTGGACTTAATGCTCCAAGTACTGTCTGCCATTTTAAACTCTTCAACGGTTCCCACCGCTTGACTGCCGTTATTTCCTCCAATAGCATATATTTTGCCGTTGACAGCAATTGCCCCCAGTCCGGATCTTGCCGAGGTCATATTAACGTCAGAAGACCAGGTATTGGTTACCGGATCAAATTTTTCCACAATATCATATATCTTGCCTGCTCCATAAGGACTTTCATATAGACCCCCGATAGTAAATACTTTTCCGTTTTCGAACGCTATGCCAAAGCCAGACCGGGCTGTTGGCATAAGGGCCTTTGTAGACCATGTGTCTGTAACCGGATTATACTCTTCAACTATCTTTTGAGAAGTCCCGTTTGTTCCCCCCACAGCATACA
Source organism: Candidatus Formimonas warabiya (assembly GCF_002777255.1). Lineage (GTDB taxonomy): Bacteria > Bacillota > Dehalobacteriia > Dehalobacteriales > Dehalobacteriaceae > Formimonas > Formimonas warabiya. The sequence goes on from NZ_CP017634.1 coordinate 2,474,400, forward strand.
TTTTACCATTGACCGTTACAACCCCTAATTTGGACCGGGCTGTAGGCATGCTTGTCTTTGTGCTCCACGTATTGGTTCCCGGATCAAATGCAAAAACATTGTTTTTATATTGGGTCCCGTCATGTCCCCCAAAAACATAGATCTTTCCGTTATATACTGAAATTCCAAAGTCTTTTCTTCCCTGAGGCATACTCGCTTTGGAAACCCATGTATTGAGAACCGGATCGTACTCCTGGACGATGTTGGTCACACCTGACTGGTTAGAGCCCCCCAGCGCATAAACTTTTCCGTTTACCGCTGCACCGCCAAGGCCGGCTCTCGCTGTGGGCATACCGGATTTCAGGCTCCATGAATTTGAAGCCCCATTATACTCTTCCACCGTATTTAAGTAAGTCCCATTGTAGCCGCCGATGGTATAAATTTTTCCATTAGATTCAGAAACCCCAAAATCCGATCTGGCTGTAGGCATACCGGCTTTTATCGTCCACGGGCTGACCACCGGGCTGTATTCCTCTACATTACCAACAATATCCCCATTACCAATTCCACCAAGGGTATAAATTTTTCCATTGAGGACTGTAGTGGCAAAATATATCCTGCCTAAATACATATTTTCTTTATTCTTTTTCTGCCAAAGACCTTTTACGGGATCATATTCCAGCACTTCCTCCGGTGTACTGGATCCCCCCATCACATAGATTTTGCCATTCAGGGCCGCAGCGCCAAGTCCCATCTTTTTTGTGGGCAGTTGCGTTATATAAGCCCATTGATTAGAAATCGGGTCATAGGTCCTAACTTCAGGCCTATCATTGCTTCCGTAATGACCCCCGATGACATAAATTTTATTGTCTAAAGACGTAACCGCCTCATAGCAGCCCTCATGTGAGGAATCATCCTTTTTAACCCATGTGTCTGTTGCCGGATTATATTCTTCCACATCAGACAAAGTATATCGGATAGAAGTATCTGTTCCATCAATCGCATAAATCTTATTATTAACCACAGCAATTCCAAAGGCATATCTGGCTGTAGGCATACTGGCTTTTGTGCTCCATGTGTTTGTCATCGGATTATACTCTTCAACCATATTTAATGCACCGCTGCTATTATGTCCCCCGATGGCATAAATTTTTCCGTTAACTGCGGCCACTCCTAGATCTTCCCTTGCTGTGGGCATGCTTGCTTTGGCTGTCCAGGTATCGGTTAGAGGATTGTATTCTTCTATGGTATTCTTATAGCCGTTGTTATAACCGCCGATAGCATATATCTTTCCGTTAACAACCGCCGCCCCAAGCCCGCTTCTTGGCGTGGGCATACTTTTTACCGGTTTCCAATTAGCGAAGGGCAATCCATATTCCTCGACCTTGTTTACATAGTTGGATCCCTCGCTTCCACCAATAGCATAGATCCTGCCATTAACAGCAGCAACGCCATGCCTAGAACGGCTTGTCAACATATTATTCCTTATACCCCAGGTGTTGGTAATAGGATTGTATTCTTGCACTGTTCTTGTCGCTCCACCGGAGTCCGAACCACCAACCACATAAATATTGCCGTTCACAGCTGTTACTCCCGAATATGTTTTTCCCATTACCAGACTTGCCTTAGCACTCCAGGTATTGGCCACCGGATCATATTCCTCGACTGTTCTCAAATGATTACTATTTTTTCCTCCAACTGCAAATATTTTGCCGTTGATAGAAGCCAGCCCAAGGCCGCATCTGGCCGTGGGCATACTTGCCTTCGCAACCCAGGTATTTGTAGCCGGGTTGTATTCTTCAACCGTGTTAAGATACCATTCCGCTATATTGGAATTAAATCCGCCCACCGCATAAATTTTTCCGTTTAGATCTGTTACTCCTAATTCACTCCTTGCTGTGGGCAAGCTTGCCTTTGTGGCCCAGGTATTCGTGGCCGGATTGTATTCTTCAACCGTGTTAAGGTAATACCCCGTGATATCGAGATTGTATCCACCCACCGCATAGATTTTCCCATTGGCTACGGCCAGCCCAAGGCCAGATCTGGCTGTGGGCATACTCGCCTTAGTAGTCCAGGTATTTGTAGCGGGGTCATATTCTTCAACGGTATTTAGCCAATTTGTATTGTAGCCACCAATAGCATAAATTTTTCCGTTTAGGGCCACTACCCCTAGGTCTCTTCTTGCGGTAGGCATACTTGCTTTCACGTTCCATTCGTCCACGGCAAAAAGGTTAAATTCTCCTTCTCCTGTCCCGTTATTCCCGGTATCCTGGTTAATTTCTTCCGGGATCGGGATGATATCGTCACCCTTATTAATAAGGGGATCAGCCAGTGCATCCGTACAATTGATTTTATCCGACCGGTATACCTTTTCCGTGATGGAGGAATACCGGTCCGATGAGATAATAATCCTGTCTTTTATATCCCCGGGAGTCAGGTCCCTATATTTACTCAAAATCAAGGCTGCTGCCCCGGAAACAAAGGCTGCTGCCTGGGATGTCCCGCCGCTCGCTCCGTAGCTATCCCCCGGTATTGTACTGATGATTTCCTCCCCGGGAGCGGCCACATCAACAGAATCTTCCCCGTAGTTGGAAAAATGGGACAGATGGCCGGTATTATTAATTGAAGCTACGGCGATGATGTTATCCCCGGTTATTGAGGCGGGATAGACCGGATTAATGTCGATATCCGTGTAACTGTTTCCCGCAGCGCAGACAAAGAGCAGTCCCGATTCTTCCATCGCATCTTGAAGGGCCTGGTTCTCGCTGGTGGCCCCCCAGCTGCAGTTGATGATCTTTGCCCCCATTTGTTTGGCATAGCCGATGGCGTCGATGATATCGCTGGTATAGGCCATCCCGTTTTTGAATACCTGTAAAGGCATGATTTGGGCTTGGGGCGCCACACCGCTGATCCCTTTTTCGTTGTTTTGTTCCCCAGCGATGATCCCGGCGATATGGGTGCCGTGCCACTCATCATAGATTAAATCCGGGTTGTGGACGGTATTGGTCTTATCGGCAAAGTTCCAGCCGTTCACGTCATCGATATAGCCGTTGCCGTCATCATCAAGGCCGTTTCCGGGAATTTCTCCGGTGTTGGCCCAGATGTTGTTTCTTAGATCTTCATGGGTAATATCGATGCCGGTATCGAGGACAGCTACAATTACACCGTCCCCTTGGGACCGGTTCCAGGCACCGGACACGTTGGCATCCACCCGGTAATCGTATACTTCCTGAGTGACGGAGTTAAGCTGGGCTTCTTGATAAAGGCCCCATTGCTGATCAAAATATGGATCGTTGACTGTATAACTTTTTATCTGGTTGGTTACTTCCTGGCCATCAAAGGCCGAAACAGCGTTTCCGGCCGGATCCCGAAGGAAATCAGCATCTGCTCCGGGCTGATAGGACATGATGACGATGTCATCCGCAGTGACGGGATTGTCCAGGGTAATGGTGACGGTATCCAGATCCATGGTGATTTGGGCGATGGGGGCGGAATATTCTTCTTCCGTCCCGGGATTTACCCATACGGTAAAGTCTGTTAAGGAGGGAATAAAGTCTTCATTCAATTCTTCGTTAAAGATAAGGGTTAGGCTTTGTTCTTTGATCCGGGCTTTTTCTAAGACCGGGGAGACGGTGTCAACCTCCGGTTGGGGCGTAACATTTTCTACCGGCCTGTTTTGAAAAGCCGGAGCCGGGTTATGGGATAAATCATAAATGGGATTTGTTCCAGGGGCATAGCTGAGCAGTATGTTATCTTCTGATTCCAGTACATTGGACAGCGTAAATGTGACGTTATCCTCATTGACAGAAACCTCTGTGATGCTGTTTTCGCTGTTAGTTTCGTTGATGGTAAGGGTAAAGTCTGTGGGATCAGGGACGCTTTCCTGATCCAGCGACTCGTTAAATTCAAGTACCACCCGGTCCCCGTCTGCGGTGATGGTTTCTATTTCAGGGGCGGTAATGTCGGTTTCTGGGGTGTCGGGTTCCGGGATTTCTATTTCCGGGATGTCGGTATTGGTTTCTTCCTCTGCCGGAGCGCTATTTTCCTCGGATATGATGCCGCTTTCTTCTGCAGGGGCTTCCTGGGAGTCTCCATTCAGGCTCGGAAGTTCTTCAGAAGCAGTAGTTAACTGATAGTCAGGCTGGATGTATTCGATCCCTTGATGGGCATTTTTCTTCTTGAGTTTTGCCATCAGGTCTTTCGATTGCATACCGTTTTTCGTGATCACGATGTCAAACCTTTTATTTTGAGGATTTCTGAAGGATTTGGCATCGTCTTTTAAGGCTGCGGCAATGGCGGCGGAAAAATTTTCTCTTTGCTTGCCGCTTTTGTATTTGATGATAAAGCGGTCGGTTTGATTACTGTCCGGTAATTCGTCTTCCTTTGCAATGTTGTCGGAAACAGGAGTTTCCCATATTTTTTCTGTTTCAGCTTGGTTCTTAGTTAATGCATCCAATAGGGCTAAATCTAATTCCGTTTGGGGGATCTGATCAACGTCTTCGTTGCTTGCTTGGATAGCTGCCTGTTCTTTTTCGTTGGCGGTTTTATCAGCCGCATGTTGTTCGTTGTATTGGTTTAAAGACCATTGCCAGATTTGGAGAGGTCCATGCCATTCTGCCTGTTGTTTCGTTACCGGGATAGTATTTGCGGCCAGGGCAGGCGGACAAACAATAGACGACATAAAAGCAATAATCAGTAACATGGCCATTAAAGATTTACCAAATTTCTTCATTTTCACAAAGCATCCCCCCAAATAAATACTTTAACAAAAAAATACATAAATTTATATTTTATTACTAAATTATTACCATTCTGTTTCATTGTAGAATAAAAAAGAAATTATTGGAATAACCTCGACATTCTTACAAATAAATCGACATTATTTCCCTTTGGGAGATAAATTAGTTTTATTATCGAAACTATTAAGGATACCCTTCACCCCCCCAAAAAAAAAGAAAGCCCTTACGGGCTTTCAGGTAACCATTATAGTTATATCTTATTTTCATTTACGATAAGCATTAAACCAATGGTGAAAATGACAGGAATGGATATGTATCCAATAAAGCACTCTAAGGAAACGAGCAATTTCATCAGCCCGTTAATGGGAGTCACATCACCGTAACCTACGGTGGTAACGGTGATCACACTGAAGTAGAACCATTTCAAATAAGAAGAAGCCGGTTGATAGAATCGGTCGATGCAATAATAAAAGGTGGCAAATGCCGTAATAATAATCCCGTAGAGTAAGCCTACCAGAAATATAAACTCTTTTAAACAGCGGATCGACAGGATCTTGATAAAAATCCGGTCGATCAGTAATACTTTGTGGTAAAAAAAAGCGGAAATCACCAAAATCACCGAAATACTGGCCAGTGCCGCAGCCAGGTGGGATAAATGCAGCAGATTCAGCAACAAGTCGCTCATCGGTACCGCTAAAAAAAACATGGACATTAAAAACAGCACTTCGCCAAAACGAATTACCCTTCTGCCGATACCGACGCCCCCTTTTGTTTTTGTTAATCTTTTATGTCAAAAACCAGGGTAATATAACTCGTTGTGGCAATATTTTTATTCTTGAGCAAAATCCCGGAATTGGTATGGTTTAATACTTGGAAGCTGTTCAGTCCCATCTGTTCCATGGTATTAAACAATACACCCAGGGAAGGGGGAGAGTCCAGATAGTCATCCCCCATGGTAAAAATCCGGCCCAAATTATGGCTCTGCATGGCGGCCAGTATTTCTTCATCCTTTTTCTTTGCTTCATCGCTGGTTAAATAATGGGAAAAATCCACAGAGGCGATCAGCACCGTATTCTGGTCCATCAATTTGGCCAGCTGTTTGCTCAACGAATTCGCCTCATTGATGGTCAGATCATGATGCAAGATCAAGGGCACCACTTTGGCCTCCGGAAGATAATACTTGATGAAGGGCATAAGGTTCCCCATGGCGTGCTCCCTGCCCATGATTTCATCGTCCTGTTGGACCAGGGGACAGGAGCGGCATATTTTTTGCACCAGCTCTTCATCGGCATCCACCACGCCGAAAGGAGTCTGCCAGCCCAGGGCGCTTGTGAGGATTTTTTCCCCGGCATTCTTATGATTCGGGCCAATCAGGATCACCGTGGCCGGTTTTTGTTCTTTCAGGTTTTGAAATACCCGGGCGATCAGCTTATCGGCTAATAGATGATGGGGCACTACGGCTCCTCTAATCTTCCCCAGGTGATCATCCTGGGATAATTCTCCCGTATAAAAATGACTGGGGTCAAAAAAGGTATTCGGGTGCACCGGGGGATAGGAACCCGGTTTCACGCTTGTCCCGGTACGGCCGCTGGTAATGGCGGCGAAAGAAATAATCGCCCAAAAGAGAACTGCCACAATAAATATCTTTTTCATTTTATCTCCACCTTATTTGGAGCTGACATAGCGTACACCGTGCCATTCTTCGCATGCTGGATCACCGCGCTCTGGGCGGTAAAGATCCCCCCGTTGACGATGCGGGCATAATACCTAAAAGATCCGCTTTCCGATACCAGGAAGACGGCTTTCTGGCCGTTGATTTCTACGGGCCAGCCTAAATGATCCGTTTTCACATCCCAGTTGTAGGGTCTTTCCACCAGTTTTAAACCGGCAGGCAGATAATCGGTAATTTGATAGGTGCCGTCCGGCGCCTTGGGACCTAGCTTCCAAGAAATAGCCACTTCCACCAGGTCTCCGGGATGAAACTGGCGGGAAGGTTTTCCTGCCACCCGGTAATCCCGCGTCACGGTCACTCCGTCCAACCCCGGTTGGTCCGGAGGTGTGAACGCGCCCTGGTAAATGGTAGTTAAGCCGATAGTGCCCACAATATTACTAAATTTCAACGCTTTCATCTTTTCCGGATCCAGCATCAGGGTAAATGTCTCGCCCGCCGTCAGTGTCACCTGGTGTTCCCGGTCCCCTGTGGAGTAGGAAAAGCTGGCCGCTTTTTTCTCCAACCGGGGCAGACCGTCCTGGAGGAACTTAATCTGCTCTAAGTAAGTCAAATGTTCTTTGGGCGGATTCTCCAGGACATATTGCTGGAGCTGACCCGCTTCTTCAAACATGAGCCTGCCGGCAGCCAAAGCAGCCAAAGAGGTAATCTCTCCCACATCTTCCTTATCGCTGCCGGTATTAATGCGCTTAAAGGGTCCGTTTTCTTCCCCGTATTTTTTCAACAGCTCTTTCAGCATCTTTCTGGCCGGTTGTTCATTCCCCAATTCGTTAAAGGACAAAATCAGATATAATCTTTCCTTGACCGTCAAATCCTTTTCCCCGGCGACCAATTCCATCTCCTGCAACACAGGTTCACCCAGGGAGGCCAGCCCGTACAAGGCCATCACGCCCCGCTCCCTGGTCTCTCCGGGATCGTCCACGATGCGGTAAAAATAAGCTTTTAAGGCGGGTAAGTCAAACCGGTCCCCGCACAGGGAAGCAATTTGGGCGCTGACTTCCAAGTCTGCCCCGGCGTAGGGCAGGACGCTGATCCCTCCTTCCGCGGTTTGATACCGGGAAGGGTCAAAGGAGTCGGATTCCGTACTGAATGGGGTCACTTTGGGAAAATACTCCTTCAGCAATGGTGCAGCCAATTGGGGGACAACTTTTTGTTCAATTCTGCTTCCCTGGGCACCGGCCAAGGAACACAACATGGTCAGGTATTGACTCCGTTGCTCATCCGCAAAGACCAGTTGGGTCAGACCATCCGCAGCACCCTGGACCTTTGTTTCCCCGCTCAAAAGTCCATGACTGATTTTCTCCTGCGTCATAAAGGAATCCACCGCCGCAAAGGAACGGGTTAACTGATCCGATTTTCCCTCGCTTTTCAGGGTTACAGTAATCTCATAATTTCCTTTTTTCAAGGCAGGCAGGGGAAGGGAAAGGGTCTCAAAGGCCTTCCCTGTCAGTGTTTTTTCATATTTTTCTTCTCCACCCGTTAACTTGACGGTACAGTCAACGGCATCCCCCTCCTGCAATTGATCTCCCAGGGAGCGCACCAAAACCACCGGCTCATCCCCGGTCAAATAACGATCATTGAGGATCAGATCGGCAAAGAAAGGCAATTTCACAGGAATCCTCGCGGTCTCGGTTCCTGCCTGAAGATCCGGCGTCACGGCCTGACAGGTAAGCCTCCAGGAGGTAAGGTTATCCGGCACCTGGAAAGTCACTGACGCTTTGCCGTTTCTCCCCGTGGTAAGGGTCTCAAAGAAAGCGGCATCTTTAAAATCTCTTCTCCCGGAGCCGCCTTCTCCCCCCTGCTCAGCTCCCCCGGTATGATTCGTGGGATCTTTGTGGGTACTGCCCGTCATGATAATGCCGCTGCTTAAGAAATCTCCGTACAAGGACCCCAAAATATCCGCCTGTTGCGGACTGAGCATAAAGAGGGCCTCATCCACCAAATTCAAGTTAACCGTGGCAGCCAGCGGTCTCCCCTGATCATCGCGCACCTCAACAGACAGGCGCACCTTGTCTTTGGGCCGGTATTCCTTTTGGTCGGTGGTAATCTTGATGTTTAAAGCTTTTTCTTTTTCATCCAGCATAGCCAAATATTCGGGAGCTTCATGATACATGCTTCCGTCAAAGTAAACCCCTTTGGCCCAAAAATTGGGGATTAGGTCTGGGGAAAATACGGTCTGGAAGGATGCGGAATCCTGCACCTGATAATCCATCAGACCCTGCCGGGCCGTGTAAAACAAAAAGCTCCCTGCCCGGTCCGGCACTTTACTCTCGTTGTCATACACGGTCAAGACCATTTGTTCTCCATCCCGGTATTTTGCCGTGCCGTCCTTGTCATCCTCCAGATGATACCAGGAATATTCCCCACTCCTGGGATAATCTGAGCCGGGCAGATAAATCTCCGTTCTGGTTAGATTTCCCTGATCATCCTTGGCCGTCAATTCTATGAAGTAGGATTTTTCCGGTTCTGCCGCAAAATGGAAGGAACCTTTTCCTTGCCTGTTGGTGGTTACCTGGCTTTGCGTCACCAGCACCTTGCGTTCCTGATAACGAAATCGTTTTTCCACGGTTTTCGTAATAAAGTCATAATAGTCGCCGTCGGGAATTTTGTCCCACACCTGCCGGAATACAGCCACCGTAACCGGGCGGCGGGTGGCGTTTCCCGCCACAAAGGCATCCTCGTCCCAAGGATCTGCTTCGCCCTGATTTACCTTATCCACGGTAAGCTTTTCCAGTTGTATATTCACGGTGCCGGTTTTATTTTCTCTTTCCCCATCGGCTTTGATGTTGATATCGTTATTCAATACCACGATAGAGGTTCCGGCAGTGATTTCTCCGCTTTCCGGCAAAGCCGCATTCAGGTCCAGATACCGGTATTGCACCGGCCCCGAATCATCGTCCCGGTATGAGGGAGTGTATGTTAAATCTGCCTGCCCCATGGTGTCGGTGGTCAGTTCCCCTGACTGGTCCAGATGATAGTTTAGTTTTACCTGAGGAACGGTTGTATTCTCAAAGCAGGTCGCATTGATTTTGAAATGGGCCGTATCTCCCGCATATATGGCCTTTTGATCGGCGACCACGTCAATCTTGTATGCCGGTTTAGTATAAGTCTGAACGTCAAAACCCTGCTCTGCGATCACCTGATCTCCCAGCTTTACGGTGAGATTATAGTATCCGGGCACCAGATTGGGCAGGGGGAAATCACCGGTAAAAATGTTTCTCTTCACTTCCACCTCTTGGTCATCAATGAGCACAGTCTCCTGCCAGTCCTGCCATTTGGTCAATGAAATAGTGACTTGCCCGGGAGCCTTTTCATCATTGTGCCGCGGTTTGATCAATCCCCAGAAATGAACGGTATCATCCGGTTTAAATAGCCCCCGGTCCAAATAGAAATATTTCCAATAGTTTTGGGCGCTATTTCTTTCATCTGATTCGAGCGGACTAAACCCGTTGGGGAAAACCGACGCCACTGCTTCCTTGCCTGCCGACGCGACGGTTGCATAGACCCCCTGCTCAATTCCTGAAGGGGTGGAGAACAGAGCCAGGCCTTTCTCGTCCGTAACCGTCTTCTCCTGATTTCCCCCCAGATGAACCAGTGCCCCGCTAGCGGGAACCCCGGTGGTCAGGTCATTGACCCAGACCAAGGTCCGGTTTTCCAGGACCGAACAATACACGGCCAGGTCGGAAACCTGGAACCACAACTGACGCACCACATCTCCCAGGGACACTTCCGCCAGGTAGTATCCTGCCGGCAGGGCCTGGGGAAATTCCACATAGGTTTCGTCTCCGTAACGTTTCAGTTTGACGGAAAACGCCTCCTGGCGGGAAAGTTTTTTGGTGTCCGCCAAATACTTGCTGCGGCTGTTGTAAGCCCATAAGGGCACCTTTTCCCGTTCCCGTAAGCTGTCGATATATTCTGCTGCATCCTGGTAGTGATAAACGGTCACTCTCACTTCCGGAGACCCGTCTTCCCTGGAGCCATAGTAGCCCACAGGAATGAATGGTGCGGTACCGGTGCGAAAGTCCATGGTATTTTGAAAAAGTTCCAGGTAATCCTCATTTTGGTTATGTTGGGTGGGGTCCTGTGTTTCAAACTGAAACACATAATCCTCTCCCAGAGCCAGGCTGCTGTCTGCAATCTTTAAGCCTTTCTTCACTTTGACAGTATAGACCGTACTGGGATTCAAATTCTCCGGGACAAAAACCAAGGTTTTTTTATGGATTTCAAAACGTCCTTTTACCTGGGGAGATATTTCAAAATATTGCTCCGGATCTTCTACATTTAAATGATTTAAGGAAATCTCAATGCCGGTATTGGTGGGAACCCCGGTCGATTTATCACGGGGCAAGGTCCCGTTAATCTTAAAGGCGCCCACGGTTTGGAAAGCCCATTTGAGGGGATGGGATCCGGGAAGATCTAGGGTAAAGCGATAAATCTCGTCCGGCTGCAAGGGCTGGTCCGGAACCAGCAGAATCTTGCTGGTATTTTTTTGCTCTTCCACCGTAAACTTGATCTCCGGTTGCACTGAAATATTTTTCACGACAATCTTAGGATCAATATATGTCGAGGTTTTTACCAAAAAATCAGACTTGGTATCCACTCCGGCACTATCCATCTGGGTAGGCTCAATGACGATGTCTGCTGCTAAAGCACTGGTCAAATCCAAAGGCTGCCTACCTTTATTAAAAAACATCAGGATCCCGGCCGTCACAGCCAGGCCGATGATTAAGGCGAAAATAGCACCCTTCCCTTTCATTTTCTTCTCCCCAATCTATCAAGAATCCCCTTTGTAGTTAGACGAAAAATATCCTAAAATGTTCCTCATTCTGTAAAATCTTTGTGTAATGTATTCCACACAGTTGCCGGATAATCCTTCAAAAGCGGCATCCGCTTTTTAGGAAACTCCCTTTTCAGAAGAAACACGGGGACGGTCCTATTGTTTCCGATAACGGAAACAATAGGACCGTCCCCGTGTTTCTTCCCGTGTTTCTTACTGATATTGAAAAAATCACGGCTTTTAGCGCCGTGATTTTTTTACCTGAGCATTTTTCTTTTTATCGATGCCGTTTTGACTCCTTGCACTGATGCGCGCTACTTCAAGAATGGAAAGGGTCCAAATCGCAATTCCTCCTGAAAAGCGACCTACGGGCGAAATGTTTTCCGACGTCAGTTGAAAGGTAATAAAACCAAACAATAACATCCAGAACAGCATCATCAATCCTCTGAGAGGCTTTCCTAAGATGACGTAGCCTGATCCTGGAATAATAAACGAGGCCAGAACAGGAAGCCAACCTGATATTTGCTTACGTAGTTGTAATTTGCTATTCATCAGAACAACGCCCTCCTTGATAAGGTCATGAGGAATGTCCTCCATTTATACATACACTAATCGAGAAGGGTTGTCAACCGGCGAAAACTCTTAATATCCCTGAGGGCGGGGCCAGCAGCCGGCGCCAGCCTCGATAAAGGTGTCGGTATCCACAAATTTGGACCTGTGCATGGTAAACCATACGGAGGCCAGTAAATAGAACATGAAACCGGAGACCATGTTGATCCAGTAGCCGAAGTACATGCCCACCAGGGTGGTCAGGGTCAATAGCAGCAGTACTACCGCCGGGATGGGATGCCAGGGCGCTGTATAGCCCCGTTCGATACTGCCTAGGGGATACATGGCCCGGAATTTGAACATCATGTATGCCGTTAATACGTACACCAGGAGGGCCGAGAGGATGGAGAAGGTGATCACCTGGTCCAAAAGCCCGGTGAAGCCAAAGGCGATGGAGATGGGCAAGAGGAAGAGGATGGCCCGGTATGGTGTTTTGTATTTGGGATGGGTGACGGCAAAGACTCCGGGGATGAGGGTGTCCCGGGACATGGCAAACCAGGCCCGGCTGGAGTCGTTGATGCACCCGTTGGCACTGGCTAAGCAGGAGAGGATGGTGCCTACGAAGAGGGCGATGATGACATAGGGCTTCCCGGTGGCCAGCGCTGCATCATATAGGGGGAAGACGGATTCTCCCAGTTTTTCCGCCCCTACCAGTCCGGAGCAGACAAACCAGGTGGTGGTGGCCCCGATGAGCAGGGTGACTAATCCGACCATGGCCCCGATGGGCAAGGACCGTCCCGTGGACCGGCATTCTTCCGCCGCCAGGGCCGTTCCTTCGATGCCCAGGTAGAACCAGACCCCGAACTGGAAGGCGGCGACGATGCCGATCCAGCCATAGGGCAGTCCGTCCGTGAGCTGTTTGATCTGGATCAGGCTGTGCTCCGGACTGTAAAATTGGGTGCCGAAGAGGAGTACGAAGATGGTGACGAATGCTATGGCGGTGATGAAGAAGTTTAGGGTGAGGGTGGCGTATACCCCCCGGTAGTTTAAATAGGTCAGGAGCAGGAGGCTGAGTATGATGTAGGGCAATGCCTGGACGTCGGGATGCAGGGATTGGAGGATCTGTCCTACGACCAGGGCGTCTGCCGCCTCCAGCATCACGTATTCGAAGACCAGCATCAGACCGATGTTGAAGGCGGCCAGGGGGCCTAAGAGGTATTTGGCCATGGCGTATTGGCCTCCCGCTTCGGGGATGACGGAGCCGATTTCGGTGTTGATCATGACCAGTGAGATGTAGAGTATACCGATAACCCAGCAGGCGATGATGGAGCCCAGGGATCCTCCTTTGGCGATGGTGAAATTCCATCCCATGAATTCACCCACCAGTACGATCCCTACTCCTAAAGCCCAGATGTGCATCGGCCCCAGTACTTTTAACAGATGGGATTCGTGGGCTTTTTCTTGTGCTTCACCCAGTGTGGTTTTTTCTTCCAACGCTTTGTACCTGCCTTTCTTCTTTGTCAGTTTCTTAAGTTAGCTTTTTTTCCGCGCTGCCTGGTCTTTTTCGACTTTGATGAAGTCGGTGGCAATGAGTATGAAGAGTACTGCGCACAATCCCCAGGCAACCCAGTTCATGACGGACCAAAAACTCATTGTTTTGCCTCCTTTATGGATAATGGTCTGCGTGAGTTTCGGTGCTTTGTTCTGGTTATCGGGACCCGGTTCCGGATCCCGTCTTTATTTCTTTTCCCCGTAAAGATGTTTGATCATCTCTCTCAGTTCTTTGTCGCTGTGGGGAATGATGTAAAACAGATAGATGATCAATCCGGCTACTACCATCAGGAAAGAGGCAATACTGAAATGATAGCGCATTCCTGAGGCTGAGCCTCCTACGAGCACGCCTCCCTGCATCAGCATGGTGGTGAGCAGGGTGGCAAAACACAAGATCATGATGAACAATACGTCAAAGACGCTCATAAACAGGCTGCTGTTTTTCTTTTTGGCCATTGGATCCACCCTCCTTTTTTATGGCTGCTGTTTTTCCATGGCGCCGGAACACATGATATCTTCGCTATAGAGCTGGGTTTGATTTTTCTTCAGGTGTCCCAGCACGGCAAGCAAGGCGGTAGTGGCAGTTACGCCGGCAATGATCGCTGCACCCAATGCAATCATGCGTACGGTATGGCTCGGGGCCAAGCCGCTTACCACGATCATGGTATAGATCAGAACCACCCAGAGGAAGATGGTAAAGGCGATAATCAGGTTGCAGTCTCCCCGGTACATTTTTTTGATCTTTTCTTCCATGTAGCTACCCCCGTTGTATATTGTATAAAGTATCCTAAATACAAATTTGGCTCCGCACCGTTTTCGGTTCTGTGCGGAGCCAGTTTCAATCATCGTACAATCTTTACAAAGTCTCCATTTCTCAATGAAGCGGCATTGGCTTCGTCCATGTCAACATGCATTTCCAGTTTGTAATTTTCGTTCACCCGGGCCAGAACTTCACAAAAAATCACGCCCCGGGGACCGTAACACTGCACGTCAACCCTGTCTCCGTCCTTCACACTGAAAGAAGCCGCATCCTGCGGATGCATATGAATATGCCGGGCGGCGATAATGCATCCTTCCGGTACGGTGACGGATCCTGCAGGCCCCACCATGGTTAATCCTGCGGAGCCGCCCAAATCACCGGAATCTCTGATCGGTGCTCTTACCCCTAATTTAAAGCAATCGGAAACGGAGATTTCCACCTGCGTTTGTTTCCGGGTCGGCCCCAGGATGCGCACGTTTTCGATAACTCCCTTCGGGCCTACCAAGGTTACTTTCTCCTCACAGGCATATTGTCCGGGCTGGGACAGATCTTTAAACTTGGTCAGCTTGGCATCCCGTCCAAACAAAATTTCCAAATCGTGGACCGAAAGATGGACATGTCGGTTAGAGATGCCGATGGGAATCTTCTTCTCTTCCTCTTGCTGCTGTTTTGGGATCGCTTCTCTTCCCAACTGCTGCAGCAACACTTCCCTGATCACCTGTTCCAATTGTTCCTTATCCAACCGGCTCACCTACCTTTTCTTTGCAGCTTACCGCTTTAATTCAGCGAGAACTTTTTTCACAACTTCAGCGATGTCCTCAGCGGAAATGCTGCTTTCCGGGCATGGGGCTTTGGGCTGTGTCTCTACTTGACATGTTTGATAAGCTAATCTTTTAATGTTGATTAAATGCATAGGCGTCACATTATCCGATGTGCTGCTGCCTGCAATGGTGCCGCATCCTAAAGTGAGAGACGGTGCCAAACCGGTGGTGTAGCCAATTCCGCCCAGAGAAGAAGGGGTATTTACCAAAATCCGGGATACCGGTTTTCTGATAAACTCCCGGATAATCTCATCATTCTGGGAATGGATGGCAAAGGTATGTCCCGCACCCATTAAATTCAAAAGCTCAATGGCCAGGTGGCAGGCTTCTTCCCAGTCTTTCACCACATAGCAGGCCAATACAGTGGTTAATTTTTCGTAAGATAAGGGGAATCCCGGGCCATACCCTTCCAGAGGAGCGATGAGAATGCGCGTCCCTTCAGGGATGGTAATCCCCGCTCTGTCGGCAATCACCTTCGGTCCTTTGCCGACCAGGGCCGAATTCATGCCGCCCTTGGGCGTCATCACCACCCGGCTCACCTTTTCCACTTCATCTTTGGAGAGGAAGTACCCCCCCTGTGCTTCAAATTCCGCAATCACCTTGTCCTTGATGGGCTCATCGATGAGAATGGAGTTTTCCGAGGCACAAATCACCCCGTTATCAAAGGTTTTCCCGGTGATAATATCGGACACGGCTTTTTTGATCTCGGCACTCCGTTCAATAAAAACGGGAGCGTTTCCCGCACCTACGCCATAGGCCGGTTTTCCCGCACTGTAGGCGGCCTTCACCAAACCAGGCCCCCCGGTAGCCAAAATCACGGAGATGTCGTCATGTTTCATTAATTCTTCCGTTGCGGCCATGGTTACTTTTGTTAAGCAGCCGATAATTCCCTCCGGAGCCCCTGCCTTTACTGCCGCTTCATGCAGTACCTGGGCGGCAGCGTTAATGCACCTGCACGCATTGGGGTGGGGGGCAAAGACAATGCCATTCCCCGCTTTGAGGGAGACTAAGGCTTTATAAATCGTGGTAGATGTGGGATTGGTGGAGGGAATGATGCCCATGACCACACCCATGGGAACCCCGGCTTCAATCACCTTGTTCTGGGGATCTTCCCGCAAAACTCCCACCGTTTTCATGTTTTTAATATATTCATAAACATTCTTTGCCGCAAAAAGGTTTTTCTTTACTTTGTCCTGAAAAATACCAAATTTGGTTTCGTCCGCTGCCATCCGGGCCAGCCATTCGGCATTTGCCACCGCTGCTTCGCTCATGGCGGCAACTATACGGTCAATCTGTTGCTGCGAGTAACCTGCCAATACCCGTTGGGCTTCTTTCGCCTTTCGGGCCAAATCCCTGGCTTCCTGGATGGAACTTAGATCATAGTCCAGCGCCATTTTCTTGCTCCTTTCTTAATCCTCCCTGCCTCGGGCCCGAAGAATTTCTGTGATGAGCTGTTCCTTATTGGCCCGTGATATTTCCCTGCCATGGATTCCTATCCCTGGCGTTTTTCGAGCTAGTCTCCTCAGTTCTCCCACAGTCATTGCTGCTAACTCAGGATCTTCTCCGGCACCTTCTTGACCTCCGGTGGATTCTTCTGTCACTTGATCTTCATCTTCAAAAGAAGAGGGTTCCGGACCGGACTGATTTTCCTGGCCCGGAATCACACCTCTTTGTTCATCTTCAACTTTCGTATCGGAGACTACCTGACCGGAATCATGCTGTCCAGACGGTCCCTTTCCTTCCGGATCCGGTGGAGAGTCATCATCTTTCGGTAAGGCAGACTTCCCTTTAAATACCATCCTGAGGTCAGCTTCGGGCCTGGGGATAACATGCTCGCTGATCACAGTACCAACTTTTGCGGCTGCGGCACTGCCTGCACTGACACTTGCCTGTACGGCTGCTACCTCGCCGACAAAAGCGACCATTACCAAACCGCCCGTGACTATTTCATATCCCACCAGTTGGACATTCGCAGCTTTGGTTCCGGCGTCAGCCGCTTCCACAGCAGGAACCAAACCTCTCGTTTCAATCATCCCCAGCGCTTGCTGCGTCATCTGCTCAACCCCTTTTGTTCAACCTATTTATTCAGCCTTGACGTACTTTTTATAGTCATCAGGAAGAATCATTTCTACATCAGCATGGGGCCGCGGAATTACGTGTACGGAAATCAGTTCGCCAACTCTTTGCGCTGCAGCAGCGCCGGCATCCGTAGCGGCCTTCACGGCACCAACATCTCCCCGGACCATCACAGTGACAAGTCCGCCGCCCACGTGTACTTTACCGATGAGATAAACATTAGCTGCTTTTACCATGGCATCTGCTGCTTCAATGGAACCAACTAAACCTTTTGTTTCGATCATCCCTAATGCGTTTGTCATAATTAAAATTCCTCCTTAAATTTTTAAGTTATTTTCCGGATAAATCTGCCCAGTTGGCAGGGTAGGTAACAAAAAAGAATTTACATTTGTCCGGTGTGGTGAAAGTCACATCGGTGCCCGCAGGAATATAAAATACATCTCCGGCCTGTCCGCTGAACTTCTTACCGTTGACAATAAACTCCAGGGTCCCTTCCACCACGTAATCAATTTCTTCATATCCTAAATGCCAGTCAAAAGAAGATTTTTCCAAAGTCATAAAACCTGTGGCCATGTTAGGACTTTCTCTCCGGGTCAGGATCTCCTTAATTCCCACCTTATCTTGGGGATTGCCGGTTTCAAAAGTATCACAGGTGACGGTGTTTCCTTTCACCAGACAAAAACCGCTCTGAGGATCCACTTCTTTCACGATCTCCGGCAGGCAGAATTGAGGAAGCTTCGCCATCACTTCCATGACGATTTTGGCAATCATTTCCTGGTTGACGGCAGGCAGGGGTTCACAGGCCCCGGCTGTTTCCTCCTTCACTGGTTCACAACATACTTCTGGTTTCTTGGGAGCAGCACCCCATTGCAAGGTAATTCCCCATTCATTGGCGGCATCTCTAGCCGCAGGTGTAATAATCGTGCCCGGTTCCAGATACAGAACCTTCTTTCCCGCACCAGCGAGACTCTTAATTTCATTTACTGAAATTAACGTCTTCACATTTTCACCTCCTTGATAAGAATCGGTTTTTGCTCTAGACAATACTTGGGATCAAGCTTTTATGCGGTGAAGGAATTACTACTTGCTGAACGAGCAGCCCTTTGTCGGCCGCGGTTCTCGCTCCGGCCTCCACAGCCGATTTCACTGCGGCCACATCTCCGGTCAAAGTAGTAAAACTTTTGCCGCCAAGTCCCATGCCTAAACGGATTTCAATCAAATCCACTTCCCCCGCTTTTACCGCGGTATCTGCCGCCACGATCATCGCCGCAACCGAGAAAGTCTCAATAATCCCCAAAGCATGAACTTCAACAACCGGGTTTCCTGCGGAACAAGCCGGAATCACCTGTGGGTGCACATTCGGGAGGATAAAATCATCCACCACATTGACATCGCCTTTGGCAATACCAGCTTTTACCGCGCTTTCTACGGCAGCCACGTCTCCCCAAACCAGCGTAATATACTTTCCCGGGCAAATTGGACGGCTGACAATGATGTCCACCTGGCCGGTTTTGAGCATGGCATCGGCGCTTTCAATCCCTTTGGCAATACTATTAAACTCTACTAACCCAATGGCTCGGATCATTGCTTTCCACCTCCATCCCCGTCTGCTTCAATGACAATATTTTGGGAAACTTCCCGTACTGTACCCCTGATACTGGCATGAACGCTAGCGCCCATCGCCCCTTCCGGAATGGCCCCGATTAAAGCCCCTCTTTCCACGTGCTGTCCCACTGTCACCACGGCCTGAGCCGGTGCGCCAATGTGCTGTTTGAGCGGTATCGTCACCTTTTTAGGGGCATAATCCGTATCAACTAAAGGAGCGGCTACATTATACGGTGTCAAACCCAAAGAAGAGATCAAACGTTTCACAGGAATTTTCATATATTCCCGGGATGGAACGACAACTTCCGGTTTCGAAGGTGGTGTAGCTTTCATCCCCTTCTTCCCCAGCTCCTGCTTTAATAAAGCATTTACCCGGCGCGGTGAGAGAAGCATCATATCGCAGGCATATTCGCAGGCACCGCATTCGGTACAGCTGAATGCCATCTTCATCACTTCCTGATCACCGTCGAAATAGTTCAGCCCTCGCATAATCCGGTGCGGGCTCAACCGGTGACCCAGCATATGCCGGGGACACATGTCCGTGCAGCGCATACACTGAATACAGGCGGCTTTGGCCTGCTTAATGATGTGCGCCATGGAAATATTCCTTTTTTTCATCATCGGATGGTCTTCCGCAAGGACAATTAACCCCTTGGTCGTTTTTGTGATGGGCTGGGAAAAATCATCAATCACTTTGCCCATCATGGGGCCGCCTTCCACCACAAGTTTCCCCCGCATGTCGGTTTGTCCGGCTAAAGCCAGCGCTTCCGCAACGGTGGTACCGATGGGCAGTTTTACCGTAATAGGATTGGGCACTTCCCCGGTTACCGTAAGATAGGTATCCGTAACGGGACATCCTTCCAAGGCATCGGCCACATTGATCAAGGTTTCCACATTGTCCACCACACAGCCGACTTTTAAAGGAATGCCCCCTTCCGGGATAATCTTTCCTACGACCTCATAAACCGTAACATGTTCGTCGCCCGCAGGATAAAAATCTCCTAAAATAAACAGTTTGATCGGCTTGCCAGCAATCGCCTTCTCCAAGGCTTCAATGGCATCATGGTACTTTCCCTTCAGGGCGATGGTGCCTAATGAGGCCCCGGTCGTCTGCATCACTGCTTCCAGTCCTTTCACCAAACGGTCTGCCATTACCGCCATTAATTGCTGGTCTACCCGGAGGAGCGGTTCACATTCCGCCCCGTTGACGATCACATGTTCTGCAGAAGCATTTACTTTGACATGGGTAGGAAATCCTGCTCCCCCGGCGCCGACTACTCCTGCATCCTTAATTTTTTGAATCATTTCCTCGTGCATACCATCACCTCAATGAGACTTCCGACTGGTTCTCATCAATAATCCCTACAATGACCGAATCAATAGGGGCATCCTCAAATCCGGCTGTTCTTCTGGCAGAACTACCTTGCGTGATCAGCACTCTTTCCCCTATGCCGGCACCAATCATATCCACAGCGACAATAATTTTTCCTCTGCCTTCTTCCGGTGTATCCAGAAGCTGCACAATCATCAGCTTGGCGCCCACCAGGGATTCATCCTTTCTGGTCGACCAAATACTGTTAACCACTCTGCCGATTAACATCACCTATCACCCCTTCTTTCCTTAACGGTAAACGTCTTACTCCCGGATATCGGAAGAAAAATACCCGCTCACAGCCTTTAAAGCAGCATCCACGTCGGCAATTTCCCCGAAAATGCCGATCAAGGTCACATGCTGGGGACAAACCCCGCGAATTTCCTCGACTTCGACCTGGGCTGCCTTCTCCGCAATATCTGCCGCGGCAATCATGTCGGCCAGTGCGCCCTGAACCAATCCTACGGCACCTGGGCTGGGCAGAGCTTCTGCATGACCTGTGCGCCGTCGCGCCAAGATCCCCATGGTCCCTGGAGAAGGGGATTTGATAAACTGGATTTTCACCGCCATCGTTTAACCCTCCCGCTTCATGTGCGCACTAAGAGCGATCCCCATGGGAGTAACTAAGAAAGGATTGTCCGGTTTCCAGGTAGGAACACCGATCTCTTGTTCCACAATCGTCTCTATTCCGGGAAAACAGCTGGTTCCTCCAGCCAGATATACGTTATCCACATGAAACTTCTGAATGTGCCTGCCAATAATCGTCGCTACCTTTTCCATCACAGGCTTTAACACGGGAAACAATTCTTTCTGCCGCTCCGGGGTGGTCTTTAATTTTTCCGCTTCCCCAAAGGAAATCCCGTAAGCACCGGCTACCACCAGGCTAAAATGGGTTCCCCCCGTAGGTTCGTCCGCCACATAAATTACTTCCCCGTCTTTCAACACAGCCACTCCCGTGGTCCCGCCCCCGATGTCCACAACCGCCCCGTTTTGAATGCCCAAAACCTGGTTGGCCGCAGTCGGTTCGTCAACTAAGGCATCAACGTTAAATCCGGCTCCTTCCGCCACATACTTAATCGCCTTTTGGTCTCCTCCGACCGTACCCGGCGGATAGGCAGCCGCGGCAGCTTCTAGCTCCACACCCAGCTTTTCTTCAATTCCGGCTTTCAGCTCTTTGACAATTCTTGATGCTCCTACAAAATCGACCACTAATCCGTCTTTTACTACTTCCGCATAACGCATGGCTCCGGTAATCGGTTGACCCTTGTCGTCTACTACCGCCAGGACGATATAAGCCGTACCCAAATCCACTCCTGTATAAAGCTTGGTATCTTTTTTCACTGGTGCAGGATGGGCGATAGTATCTTCAAACCTTTTTATCAGCTGGTTGGCATCCTGTAAGAAGTCCATGTCTCTATCTCCTATCTAATCAACACCCCACCCGGTAATGCCCGGATATTAGTTGAACCATCATAATATAAACCAGACTGCTCAACCTGTTTAAGCCTTGAATGATATCCTCCCGGTCCACCTTTTCCGGAGTCACGGAAAAAGCGTCCATGGCGGCCAATTCCAGTTCCCGCACCTGGGTTCTCAGATAGTTCAATCTTGCCATCAAACCACCCTGTCCAGGATTGGGGAGCAGGTGATTTACCCCGAAATACTTCTGCGGGTAATGGGACCTGTCCCGGATTTCCTCTGCGGACCAGCCATGAAAGCTGATCGGGGTCAGAGGTTCTTCCTTTACTTCCGCCCGCAGTATTTGCCGGACATAATCCAAAACTTCCCTTAAATCTCTTCCTAACTCTTGATAGCCTATTCCTTCGATGTCAACAATGGCACTGATCAACAGGGCTTCAAAGGTGTCGAGCCGGCCCCGGAATTTAATCCTGGGATGGTTCTTATAGACCAGCGTAGTCCCGTTCAGATGGGTCATATGCTCCGGTTTTCCTTTGATTTCACCAACGGAATAGGTTTTGGCCCTTTCCTGACTGCCTGCTTCGGGAAGAGGTTTTCTTGGTTCCTTGCTGCCTCCTGCCGGGGCAGAAACAGTGTGCACAGAAATTCTCCGTTCACTGAGGAACTGAGCTGCAGCCGGTGTCAGCCGGCAGCCTTCCGGGAGAGTATAGGAAGTGAACTCGCCTTTTTTGTATTCATCTCTGAGTTCCGTTTCCGTAATTGCTCTCATCTCACTTGACCTCCTCGGTCTACCCTTGCGGGACTATTCCTTAACCTTCATAGTCCTTAGGATTGCGTGCAACCCCGATGACTGTGTCACGAAAAGCTTCACAAGCTGCTTTGCAGGCACTCTGAGAACCGGTGAGCAATGCGCCCCCAAAGTTTGTTTCTCCCGGAGGTCCATACCATACTCCCATCTTCACCTCAGCTGCTTTCAACGCGGCATCCACCCCATACACAGATTCCAGGGGCGGGGCAATCAGATAAGAAATAGGCTCGCCGGGTTCCACTCCGCACACCTTGGACAGGTAAGTGCCCGACCGGGAAATGGTGTAGGCATAAAAAGCAATTTTCCCATCCGGATCTGCCGCATAGAAGCAGGCGTCTTCTTTAATTAATTGTACGGCGGCAGAAAGTCCGGCCTTTGTTTCCGCCGGATCAGGACCGGCTAAAATACCGATAAATTCACCGGACAACGGGCCGGAAGCGTGGGCAGCACCGGCGTAGAAGGACCGGGCATAAACAACCTCTACCTCCGCTTTTTTGGTAGCTTCATCAATTGCCGTATAGCCCACATCATCGATGTTGCAGGTAAACATGGCGACACTTTTTTGATCGGGTCGGAGTTTTAAGTTTTCTGCAAGATCTCTGGCCACATTGGGAATAAACTTTATCGCTAAAACATCCGCTCTAATCGGATCCATAACAGCCATTTCTCTTCAACCTCCTATTTTTTTGTAAGCTCATTTATTGGGGCCGGTTTTCAAACACTAAGGTTTTCACAACGACCGGAACCACTCTTCCCCCCATCAGGGGTTTGCCCAAATCAATATAATCTCCTTCATCAACCCGCACCTGGTCGATACACACGATCTCTGCCAAACTACCCATGCGAATTTGCAGTGTCTGCCCTAAAACCTTGGCACAGTCCTTTTGCAGGACAATGATTAACGGCTTCCCTTCCCCCAGATAGGGGGCCATTCCCTTGATCAAGCCATCCGCCAAGGTTTGAATGGCGCTGAAGGTTACCCTTTCCGGGCCGTCCATGGCTAAAGCCACGTGCTGCGTCGAGCCGTCCGATACTACACGCTCTACCGCAATGTGCACACATGCTGCAATCTCTTCCATGGATTCCGGTATCCCTTCCGGGAAAGGAGAAATCACCGATACGTTTTTCAGAGGCAGACTTTCCTCTCTTACGGTAATGGTACTGCCGCTTAAGTTTACCGAATGGGTTCCGGCGCCGATCACGGTCGCTCGGATGGTTTCCCCCGGTTGCACCGGGTCAATTCCGGCCTGACGCAACTCTTCCCGCACAGCCCATCCCAACAGGGGTCCGATATCGCCATATTGAGAAACCTGGGCCACCGACATGGGGTTAAAATCACTGTACACATAATCGGCTACGCCACCGGAAATCATCACCCGTTCCACGGGATAATCCAGCCGTAAGGGAGGAGTCATCAACAATTCCTTCGTGACATCTGCTAAATTGCTTTTGGTGATTGATTCCACTATGCTTTTTGCCATCATCCCGGCCACCGTTTTCAGCTCCGACAAATGAACCCGGTCTCCCACTGCAAGAGACAGGCCGCATTCCCGCAGCACCCCTCTGGCCGGCGCAGCAATATAGGTAATCTTATCACTGTTCTTCTCAATTTCGATCAGATGTCCGCCAATATTGAGGCAGGCGGTGTCAATGGTGCGTCCCTCCCGGAAAACCCCGATATTGGAAGTTCCTCCCCCAATATCGATATTGACAGTTACCCGGTGTTTTTCTTTGGAATAAGCCGCCGCCCCCGATCCTTTTCCCGCCAAAATTGATTCCAGGTTTACCCCTGCGGTAGCCACCACGAAATCGCCGGCTAATCCCGCCATCGATTCCAGAATATTTTTGGCGTTCTCCTTTTTTGCCGTTTCTCCCGTAATGATCACGGCGCCGGTATCAATTCCTTCCGGGGTCAGCCCGGCCTTTTGATATTCCGTCACCACGATCCGGGCCACGGCAACCGCATCAATGAGATCGTGATCC
Organism: Candidatus Formimonas warabiya; assembly: GCF_002777255.1. Taxonomy (GTDB): domain Bacteria; phylum Bacillota; class Dehalobacteriia; order Dehalobacteriales; family Dehalobacteriaceae; genus Formimonas; species Formimonas warabiya. Next base: position 2,498,568 of record NZ_CP017634.1, read on the forward strand.
TTTAAAGGTGTAAAGTGAATATCGCTCCGGTGGAGCACTTCCTTATCCGTAATCTCCATGCGCGGCACCGCCGAGCCGGGAGCGATGTTTTTAATGGTTAAACGGCTGATCACCAATTGGGTGGTAGTCGTGCCGATGTCTATGCCCACACTGATAATGCTCTGATTGCTGGAACTGCTAATTTAACTCACCACCTTTAGAGAAGGACCGTCACCGCTTACTGAAGATTCAACTTCATGCCGCTGCATTTGGCAGCCAGGATCTGCTTGATAATATCCACCAAAAGGGCCCCTGCTTCTGCGGGAGGAGTGCCTCCTTTGTGGATATTGGAGATCATGGTCCTGTCTGCTTCCACGGTGTTTTCGCTGGGCTTATAAATCATATAAGCGCTCATGCTGTCTGCCGTAACCAAACCCGGACGCTCCCCAATCAAAGAAATGACCACGTCGGCATTTAGGAGCATGCCCACTTCATCCTGTACCCCCACGCGACCGTACTTAATAAAGAAAGGGGTACCCACTTTGATCCCTGCGGCGGTCAAACCCTGGGTCAATACAGGAAGAACATCCGGTACATTGGCTTCAATAGCCGAAGAACTTAACCCGTCTACCACCAGAATCTGCACCTGGGGGTTCTTCTGGCATTTTTCCTCTACCATTTTCCGGCCTTCTTCAGAAAGCTTCCGCCCTAAATCCGGCTTTTTCAGGAATTCATCCTTATCCCCGGCTGCCGTCTGCACACTGAAAAGGTTCATCTTCGTTAATAAGGCATCGGATACATCCAGGAATACGGCATCCATGGCCTGGGCATGGTCGGCCAAGAATTTCAGGAAAGCATCGGTCTTGGGCCTTGCTCCGGCCCGGAACAAGCCGATTCTGGCCGGGGTAGTTTCTTTCATCGCTTTAATGGCGTCCAAATTAACGGGGTTGGGCACCCAAACGCCGCTGATGTCGGGTACCTCGATGGGATCGTTGTTCCCAAAACCTGCATTCCCGGCACCGGCGGCAGCACCGATTGCCTGTACTGCTTCTGCGCAGGCCTTCTCGGCTTCGCCGCCGAACAGGCCCCGTTTTGCCAGTTCTTTCATCACATTTTCAATGATTAATTTTTCCATTTGATTATCTGCACTCATCCATGTCACCCCCCGAATTATTTGTCAAAGATGGACGGATCTCCCGCTTTCTTCGTGAGACGGCCCTCTTCCATCACACCCAGTTTTTCCAGCCACTTTTCAAACTCCGGCAAGGGCCGAAGACCAAGAATCTCCCGGACGCTGGCATCATCATGATAACTGGTGTCCTGGTAACTGAGCATAATGTCGTCGCCGCCCGGCACGCCCATGAAGTAGTTGGAGCCAGCCATGGCACAAAGCATGGTGCCGATTTCCTGATCATTCTGGTCCGCTTTCATATGGTTGGTATAGCAAGGCGCAATCCCCATAGGCAGCCCGTGGAGTTTCCCCATAAACAGGTCCTCCAGGTCGGCCCGGATCACTTCGCGGCCGTCATAAATCGTTTCCGGTCCGATAAATCCGGACACGTTATTGACCATGAACGGTTTAAACTTGCGCCCAAATCCATAGGTCCGCGCTTCCAAAGTCATTTCATCCACGTCATGGTGACACTCCAGGGAAATCTCGGAACCTTGTCCGGTTTCAAAGTACAAGAGATTGGGACCGGTACCGGTACCCTTCCGTTCCGCCAAATCATAGGCTTCTTCCAGAATGGCTTTGGTGACGCCGAAAGCGTCATTCGCCGCCTGGGTGCCGGCAATACTCTGGAAGACCAGGTCCTCCGGAGCACCCTTTTCAATCGCTTTCATCTGAGTGGTTACATGGGCTAGTACACAAACCTGCGTAGGAATTTCCCATTTGTGCATAAACTCTTTCACAGCTTCCAGCTGTCTTTTCACGGTTTCCGCATTGTCTTCCACCGGATTGATGCCGATCACCGCATCCCCGGAGCCGAAGGTCAGGCCTTCCTTAATGGATGCCATAATCCCGGGCACGCTGTCCGTGGGATGGTTAGGCTGATTTCGGAATGCCAAAGTCCCCGGAACACCGATGGTCGTGTTGCAGTGGGCTTGAATTCTCATCTTTTTAGATGCATAGACCAGGTCCAAATTGGACATCAGTTTGGCTACCGCCGCAATCATTTCACTGGTGAGGCCGCGGCCTAAGTGTTTTAAGTCCTCATTGGTGGTGTCGCTGTCTAAAACATACTCCCGCAACTGGCCAATGGTGTAGTTTTTAAACTGGTTATAGATGGCAATGTTTAAACCGTCGTATATCACCCGGGTCACCTCGTCAATTTCATAAGGGATCACCGGATTGTTATAGATATCTTCCAGAGTGAGACGGCTTAATACTAACTTGGCCGCCACCCGTTCAGATGCTGAAGTGGCACCGATACCTGCCAACAGGTCACCTGATTTTTCTTCATTGGCTTTCGCTAAAACTTCTTTAACAGTTTTGAAGGTAAAAAGCTTGTTATAAACCTTTGCTGTTAAATTCAATAGAATTACCTCCCCTCGAAAGATTCATCCCAATTTAATATCTTCCTTAAGTCTTCCATCCCCGCACCGGTGAAAGCGGAAACAGCATGGATCCCGCCGCTTAGCCCTATGCTTTTCAAAAATTCTCGGGCCCGGTCCACATCTGCCTGGGCATGATCGATTTTCGTAACCACCCCAAAGGTTGGCTTGGCAAATGCTCCCGCAAATCCCGGGGGAAAAATGGACCTGTTTCTGGTTGCATCCTGGATAAACACAACAGCATCTGCTTCCAGAGAGGTAGCAAACAAGGCCCGATAATAGGAAGGATTCTCCACGTACTCACCCGGAGTATCAATGGAACTAGCGGAATACTCCATCGCTTGTGTTTTTTTCACCGCGCCTGCCTCTTCTTTGTTGAGCACCCTTGCCAGTGTGGTTTTCCCGCTGCCCACTGCTCCCACCAACATGACGCGTCCTGTTTTCATGATTTCGTCATCCTGGCCGGGGCATAGTTCAGTTCCGTTTCCAAGACGTGGTTTACTTCTCTTAAAGCAGCCTCAACACTGGCTACATCGCCAATAATGACTACAGCCCCGGTAAAACGGTCCAAAAAACCGATTTCCACCTCTGCTGCTTTTGTGGCAATATCTGCGGCGATAATTGCGGTCTCACCGGGAGTTAAGGTAAGAATACCGATGGCCCCTCGATCCGGCAGACCCATTTTTTCATAAATTTCTTTTACCGGGTGGGCGATGACATGAGCAAGGGTCACCTGTTTACCAGGTACATACTCCTGAATCAATCGCTGCTTTTTTCCCAACTCTTCCATCAGGCACTCAACTCCTCATGGCCTTTACCGTGATAAACCATCAGGCCACCTATTGTTTCAGACACGTTTCTCTGATGGTTCACTGATCACCTCCCAGCTACAATCCTTATTTAAAGCCGGTAAAGACTTTAATTTTTCTTGTCGCTTTTTGTCCAATTTGTCGCAAATAGATATTGTAGCAAGAATCATGCCATCAAAGACGCTCTCCTGAACATCAGCCAGAGCAGGCCGGGAAGTAAAATTAGCGTCGGCCCATAAGTCATTTCTGACTTAATTAAGTCATTGGGGGCATGCCAAAAGTCCTAAAATTAAATTGGGAGCATATGAGGGAAAGAATTTTTTTGATGCCCCTGTCTAGATGTCCAAATTTACCCCGGAGGCTTTTTTCTCCAAGACCGCCTTCATCACGCTGGCCAAATGAGCTCCTGCTTCCGTGGCAGGAGTTCCTCCCTTGTGAATGTTGCTCACGACCGTTCTTTCACTTTCAATCATGCCGATGCGGGGGTTATAGGCCAAATAAGCGCTTAGGCTCTCGGCCGTACCCAAACCAGGTCTTTCCCCCAATAAAATGATCGCCGCCTTGGGTTTCAATTCCTCGCCTATTACATCCATCACGGCCACCCGGCCGTATTTGACGAAAACAGGCGTGCCACTGGCAATGCCCACACTGGCCAAGCCCTGCATAAAGGCAGGAAGGAAATCGGGGATATTGGCTTCCACAGCTTTGCTGGACAAACCGTCCGAGACGATAATTTGCAAATCCGCACCTTTTTTGCATGCGGTGCGCAGCGTCTCCAGGCTCTCGGCACTCAGTTTTCTGCCCAGGTCAGGCCTGGTCAAATACTCATCCTTATCCCGGCAGGCGCTCTGCACTTTGACCAGATTGTACTTCTGAATGAATTCTGCCGATACATCGTTGAGCACGGCATCCTGGGCCGTGGCATGATCCGCCCGGAAACGCAGCAGGGTTTCCGTCAGCGGCCTGGTTCCCGCGCGCCAAACCCCGATCCGGGCAGGGGTGGCACTTTTCATTTCTTGATACATCACCCTGTTCACGGGCTGGGGAACCTGTAAATGCTTTTGTAAATCAATGGCGGTCAGGTCGGCCAGCTCCTCTTTGCTTTCCGTTCCGGCAGTCCCGGAAAAAGATGCCGCGGGCTTTACGGGACCTTTCCCTCTGGCAATTTCATTGAGTACCTGCTCCACAATCATTTTAATATTATCTTCCATGCTCATGTTATCACCTCACCTCGTAAAAATAGTGGCATCGCCGGCCCGGGAAGTCAGTCTTCCCTCACACATGAGCCCCATTTTTTCCAGCCATTTTTCGAATTCCGGCAATGGTCTTAATTTCAGCAATTCTCTCAGGGCCGCCACATCATGATAACTTGTGCACTGATAATTCAGCATCACATCGTCACCCATGGGAATGCCCATAAAGTAATTGCATCCGGCGTTGGACAACAAGACCGCCAGGTTTTCAATGTCATTCTGGTCCGCCTTCATGTGGTTGGTATAACAGGCATCGCATCCCATGGAAATTCCCGTCAGTTTGCCCATGAAATGGTCTTCCAGCCCGGCCCGGATCACCTGACGAGAATCATAGAGATATTCCGGACCAATGAAACCGACCACGGTATTGACTAAAAAGGGTTTATAATGTCTTGCCAAGCCATAGCATCTTGCTTCCATCGTCACCTGATCCGCCCCGTGGTGCCCGTCGGAGGACAATTCAGACCCTTGCCCCGTTTCAAAATACATCACGTTGGGTCCGGTGGCCCGGCCTTCTTTTAAACCAAGTTCATAGGCTTCATCCAGGATTTGTTTCGTGACCCCGAAAGCTTCGTTTGCCTTTTGACTCCCGGCAATGGACTGGAATAAGCAGTGTACGGGTGCTCCCTTGCTTAAAGCTTTCATTTGGGTGGTAATATGGGCCAAGACGCAAATCTGGGTGGGTACCTCCCATTCCGTAATGAAGTTATAAATGGTTTCCAGGCTCCGGCACGTGGCGACCAAAGAATCGTCTACCGGGTTTAGGCCTACGACAGCATCACCGGTACCATAGGACAACCCCTCTCTGATACTTGCTAAAATACCGTCCACACCATCCGTGGGGTGGTTCGGCTGCAGCCTGGAGGCAATGGTTCCCGGCTGCCCGATGGTGGTATTGCAATGAGCAGCAACGCGTATTTTGGACGCACCCAGGATCAAATCCAGATTGCTCATCAATTTGGCTACCGCTGCCACCATTTCAGAAGTTAATCCCCGGCTGATCCGACGCAAATCGTCTCCCGAAGTTTCAGTTTTCAGAATGTATTCCCGGAATTCCCCTACGGACCAGTTCTTAATGGTGCTGTAGATGAACTCGTTCACATCCCCGTCGATGACCCGGGAAACCTCGTCCTCTTCCAGGGGAACCACCGGATGGTTACGCAAATCCTCTAAAGTGAGTTGAGATAATACGTGTTTGGCCGCAATTCTTTCCGCAGCGCTTCCGGCCGCAATTCCTGCCAGTGTGTCGCCTGACTTGATTTCGTTGGCTTTGGCCAATACTTCTTTGACATCTTTAAAGGCGTAGGATTGACCAAAAAGCCGGGTTTTCAAAATCATGCACAGAAACCTCCTTCCAAAACATCTAAAAGATATTCCGTATACTTTCTATATTGAGACATTTTCTTTCTTTTGTATATACATTTTACAAAATCAATGCTGATATTTTTTTAGGGGAAGCTATACCGCTTCCCCTATCAGTATAGCTAAAATTTATAGTTCATCCAATACTCCAAATTCTTCTTCAAAGGGCCGAATATCCTTGCGCCCTTCGATGGCATACCAGGCAATGGCAATGGCATAAATCAAGATCACCCATATAATAGCTGTTGTGTTGTACACAATCACGCTGTACAGGCAGAATAAGCCCATCACAAAACTGAGTCCGCCAATCAAATAGCCATGAGACACTTTGAAGGGACGTTTTAAGTCCGGCTCTTTTTTCCGGAGTACAAAGAAGCTGACCAGGCTGATCAAGTAAAGGGCAACAGCGCCAAACACGGAAATTGTGATCACCATCGATGTTAAACCGGTTAAAACGAAGGCAATCCCGACCAGGCCAGGCACCAATAAAGCCCAGTGAGGGGTATGGTGTTTTTCATTGACCTGAGCCAAAAACTTAGGCAGGTAACCGGTACGGGCCATGGCATAGGTCTGCCGGGAATATCCCACGATAATGCCGTGGAGAGAAGCAATCAGACCGAATAAACCGATAAAGTTGACCAAAAGAACAATGACGCTCTTTTCTCCGAACACCTGGGCTAAAGCAGCGGGCAGGGGATAATCAACGGCACTGACCAGATTATAGTCGGTAATACCAGCCGTTAAAAACAGGGTGAAACACATCATCACAACCAGGGTAGCCATACCGCTTAAGAAACCTTTCGGAATGTCTTTCTGGGGATTGAGCATTTCTTCCGCCGCCATGGCGCCCCCTTCAATGGCGAGATAAAACCAGATGGCAAAAGGTATGGCCGCCATGATTCCCTCAAAGCCATTGGGCAGAACCGGCTCCTGAACCACCAAAGCCCAAGAGAAATGGGGAGCGGCTGCCGCCCAGAAAATAGCCAGACCTACTAAAGCAATCACGGTCACGGCCAGCTCAAAGGCAGCGGAAGTTTTCATCCCTAAGAAGTTGATGAAAATGAAAATTAGAAAAGCTGCTACTGCCGCTACCAGGGTAGGTACCGCGGGAACCATATTATGGATATAACCTCCCACCGCCAAAGCGATAGCCGGAGGGGCAAACATAAATTCAACCAGACAACTAACCCCATTCATATAACCCCAGAACGGTCCTAAGGCCCGCCGGGCATAGGCGGAGGGCCCGCCGGCATGGGGAATTGCCGTGGCCAATTCCGAATAGCAGAAAATAAAAGTAGCATAAAAAATAATGACAGGAATGGTGGAAATGGCCAAACCGATGGGCCCGCCGGCTCCAAAACCGTAACTCCAACCGAAATAGTTCCCCGAGATCACAAGGCCTACCGCCAGAGCCCACAAATGGATGGGTTTTAAAGATCTTTCCAGTTTTACTTCCTGATGGCCAGTGTTTTTTTCTGATGCCATGAAATTCTCCTCCTTTTTTTTACTTTTTGAAAAAGGATCACACAATTTTAGTCTTATTTTTCCCCCCTTTAACAAAACAAAAAGAGCCCTCCTTTTCCGTGAAAACGGAAAAGTTGAGGGCTCTTTTGCCCAGTATTTCTTTTAAAAAACAGTATCTATATTTCGTCATTTCGTCAAAAAAATGAAAAACCCTTCTCGGCCGCTAAAAAATTAATGGCATTTCTGCTAATGGTGGGGTTCTTCCCGTTTTGTCTCTTTCAGAATCTGGCTGGCCCTTTCCACAAGGGTAATGCGATACTGCATGGCCTCATGGACCAGCTGCTGATGGGCCTCATAGTCGGAAATATTGTATTGCTTGGCCAAAAGGGCCCGGGCATGTCCAATAATTTTCTGGCTTTTTAGTTTGGTCTGGGTATCTTTTAGTTCCTTCTGAACGCTCTGCATCTCTTTCCACCGGGCATAAGTCAACTGCACAGCCGGCAGAAGCTCCCGTTCCGTAATGGGCTTGATCAGGTAACTATAGACGGAGACTTTTTCCGCCCGGTTGATAAAATTTTGTTGGCTGTACGCAGTTAATAAAATGACCGGAATGTTCATGGCGTGCAAAATCTTTGCTACTTCCAACCCGTCTAACCCGGGCATCTTGATGTCCAAAATAGCCAGATCGGGCATTAACTGCTTGGCCAGGTCTACCGCCTTATTTCCGTTGTTGGCCTCGCCGCAGACAAAATAGCCTGCCCCTTCCAGCATTTCCTTTAAATCCAGCCTGGTTAAGGGTTCATCTTCCGCAATGAGGATCGATAGTTTCCCCATTATTCTCCCTCCCGACTATGCCTGGTAAAACAAACCATCGCCCTGGTCATACCGCCTTTCCGCTCTAAGCGGAAAAAGCCGTCTAATTGCTCTCGCACTAAAGATTCCACAATTTGCAGTCCCAAACCGCTTTTCGGGGCCTCGGGAAATGTTTCATATAAGTCATTGCCGCTGTCGCTTACCGTCAGGGTAATTAATCCGTTACTGTCTTTTAAATTGATGTCAATCCTTCCCCTGCCTAAAGAGGCAATCCCATGTTTAATACTGTTGGTAGCCAGTTCATTGATCACCAATGCCAGGGGTACCGCCTGCCGGCTGGGCAGTTGAACGGACTGTCCCTTCACAGAAGTTTCAATGTGATCACGGGAAATTCCCGAGCTGTCAATCAAACAATCCAGAATATGATGGGATAATTCCAGCAAATCAATGGTTTCCCACGTCTGCCGGGCAAAGACTTCATAGACAAAAGCAATGGATAAAATACGGTTGATACTGGCAGAAAACTCCGCTTTAACCACATCAGATGTGGACCTGCGCATCTGCAGCCTCAAAAGGGAGGCAATATTTTGCAGATTGTTTTTCACTCTGTGATGGATTTCCCGGATAATGAGGCTCTTGGCGTTTAATTCCTGTTCTTTTTTCCTTAAGTCGGTGTAGTCATGGACAGAAATAGCGCACCCGCTCAGTTCCCCTCTTGTCACCAGGGGGTATGATTGAAAATGGTAGCACCGGTCTCCGATGGATAACTCCAGCGTGTTTTTCATCCTTTCCAGCACGTCCTCCAGAGAGGAACAGTCGGAAATCAGGGCGCAAAAGTCGTTGCCCAAGGCTTCAGAATCACAGTGGGTCTTATAAATTGTGGCGGCAGTTTTATTGGCATAGGTGATCCGGCCCTGCCGGTTCAAGACAAAAATCCCATTCCCCAACCAATCTTCAAAAGTAGACTCCGTCATGGACAAATACATAAGGGTGCTGCTCAACTGCTCGGCGGTATGGCTTAAAAATTCCACTCTTTCCTCCTGCTGCAGTTCTTTGGAAATATCTCTTTCCATGATCAGAACCCCAATTACCTTTTGTGCCGTGTTGGTAATAGGCACCACAGTTTGGGCAATAGGAACCCCTTCTTGACTGACCCCTCTGATATCCCGGGTGGTTTCACCGGTTTTCAAAGTCCGGTAAACGGCCGGTTCATTGGTGGAATAAGCCAGTTCACCTACCACGCTGGCGGAATAGGCCGATTTTTCCTTGGGCCTGGCCCAGGCTAAAACAATAGAGTCCGTCCAGTTTCTCGTCAGGGCATCGATGAAAATATCATTGCCGGTTAATTCCGTAATGCTGGGAAGCTGGAGCGCCAATTTTTCCAAAATTTCAATGTCACTATCATTTAATGTGGTATATTCCTGGCATAACTGCTGAATAGTGCTCATTGCTCCACCCCCCTAAATTCGATTTCTCCACAATGAAAAAAGCCTGCCTCTCGGAATATTTTAAGTATTCTTTAAATTATGGCAGTTTCCTGCTTTTTATACCATTATTTCATCCATGCCGCCCTAACGCCACACGCCGCAAAAATTCTTTTGGGGCCTGTCGCTTGTTACGGCTCCAGACCCCTTCTTTTTCTTACTCTGTTTTACTAAATTTCTTATAATCGTCAGGAAGGATCATTTCTACATCTTGATGCGGCCGTGGAATGACATGTACCGAAATAAGCTCTCCCACTCTTTGGGCAGCGGCAGCGCCTGCATCTGTGGCAGCTTTTACCGCACCAACATCGCCGCGTACCATTACGGTAACAAGTCCCCCTCCTACATGAACTTTACCAATCAGGTACACATTGGCCGCTTTTACCATGGCATCTGCTGCTTCGATAGAGCCAACAAGACCTTTGGTTTCAATCATTCCTAATGCATTCGTCATTGAATCATCCTCCTATAATTGGTTGTGGGTCTAAACGGAAGGAACACTTCTCAAAAGGCCGGATCAAAACGCGGTGTTTCTCTCCAAAACTTCTCCCGATTGATTGTATAGCAAAAACCATGCCAAATTAAAAAATGCTTCTTCCCTAGGATAGCCGGTCCGGCCTCTCAACCACCACCCAAAATTCAAGTCAATTATGACTTAACTCGATCTTACTCTGGTAAAATTATATTTTCTTAAATTCATTATAATCATATTTTTTTAAAAAGAATATAAAAAAATGATGGAAATGATCTATCACTTATTTTTAGACCCTTCTGTACAGAAGTAAAAGCGCATGATGGAAAAAGTGATATCTAAGTGCCGGGGGGACGGGGCTGGCGTACCTTTTTGCCAAACCCGTCCCCCCGGCACAATCTAGAGCTGATCCCATCATTGGGGGAATGCACTTTCTTACTGATTTGCCTGCTCTTCTTTTTCCAGTTTGATCGCCTTGGGTACGGACAGCCAGATGGCCAACCCTACGGCCGTGAGCCCCGCCGTTAATTTTCCCGTCATCACGGGCACAATCATTGTGGGCTGAAAATTAGCGGTAAAGGCCAGGTGGTCTCCAAACAGAAATGCGGAACATACTGCAAAAGCAATACATTTTACCTTATCCGCGGCCGGCATATCTTTGATGATGCGGAATAGAGCTAAGATATTTGCGGCTGCGGCCAGGATGCCCGCGCTGCCGATGGAACTGAAACCGAACCGGCGTCCCACAGCTTCCAGGGGCCTCGCCAAATACTTCTTAATTAAATACACCATGGGGAAAGCCCCCGCCAGCATCACGCCGATATACCCGGATATCTCCAAGGCCCGGAATTGATCTTCCGCATCGGCAATAATGGGGTTGAAGCCCCACGAGCCCAGCAAGGTGGAAAAGAAACCGGTAAAATATTCCACAATGGAAAAGACCAGCACAATTTTGATACCGGTGTCCATGGCCTTGCCAAACCACATAAACCCTTTAATCATGGTATCAGGAACAAAACGCAGCCCCACCGCGATCGCCACGCAAATCACAATGAGAGGGACCAGGTTAGCCATAATTTGACCAAAACTTAAAGCCAGCTGATAGGTGGCCTGGGCATCCGTGGAAATGATTTCTCTCACGTGGGCATTGCTCAGGGAAAGAATCAAACTGGTAACGAATACGCCGATGGGTACGGTCAAAATCCCGGACATGACCCCTAGTGCCATGTACTTATGATCTTTTTTCTCCAGCATCGCCAGTCCTACCGGGATACTGAAAACGATGGTAGCGCCGGCCATATATCCTGTAACCATGGCCATAATCCAGCTCTCTCTGGTTTGGGCCAAAGCGTCGGCCAATTGATAGCCTCCCATGTCAACAGCAATAAAGGTGGTGGCTGCGATGGCCGGATCTGCACCGATGGCACTAAATACCGGGCCGAATACGGCTTTGACAAAAGCAGCCAGGTAAGGTGTAGCGGCCATAATCCCGGCGACAGGAACAAAAATCGGTCCGATTGAATATAATCCCTCTAGAAATTCTTTTCCTAAGCCAGATTCTTCTTTAATGATCGAAGCAAAGGCGCCGGCTACCGCACAAGCCATAATAATATACAGCACATAATTTCCAATTTCCGCCATGTTACCCTCCTGATAATTATTTTTTCAGTGATAAGTTTCCTTCCCAAAATACCTCCCCCGTTTGGGGACGGGTAACCACCTCCCCACCAATCTTAAATACGGCCCGGAGAAAAACAAAAAAACTCCCCAACATCCGGTCCAAGCCGGATTTTGGAGAGTTTCGCCACTCTCACTTTCGGAACGCGCCGTTACGTTCCGGTACTATAGATAATAAATTGCGACAAATAGGACAAGTTTAGTGTAACAAACGGCAAATAAAGTGTCAAGCATAAATTCGACAATTATCGACTTCGCCGGGGTCTAGGCCTTGCTGTCCAGGCTCAGAATAATCGCCTTGGCCACTTCTTTCATGGATTTATTCTGATCCATACTGATCTGGCGGATTTTTTTAAAAGCCCGCTCTTCATTGAGGAGATATTTTTTCTGCAGCAGGCCCTTGGCCCGTTCAATCAATTTCCGGGCTTCCAAGGCATCCTGTAGATTCGCGTTTTCTTCCCGTAAAACGGAAAATTCTTCATACCTGCCCACGGCGATATGGCAGGCCGGGATGAGGCTGTTTTTTGTTACGGGTTTTACCAGGTAGGCCAAAACCCCGGCCGCCCCGGCCCGGTTGACAAACTCGGGACTGCTGTATGCGGTAAGGAGCAGGACGGGAGCAACTTTCTCCCGGCCCAGAACCTCCGCGGCTTCAATGCCATTCATGCCCGGCATTTTTATGTCCATAATCACCAGATCCGGTTTGAGTGCTTTCGCAAGATTCACGGCACTTTGGCCGTCGCCGCATTCTCCCACGACGATAAATCCTTCTTCTTCAAGCATTTCCTTAATATCCAGCTGTGTAATAGGCTCATCCTCCGCCAAGAGAACTCTTAATTGTCTCATGCCTCAATCACCTCAATATTAGATTTGGGGAACCGGATACAGGCTACCGTTCCATAGCGCTGGCCCTCAATGGAAAAGTCCCCTTTCAGTTTATGCTGAATAATGGTGTTCACGATCTGCATCCCCAAGCTGCTCTCATTTTGAATCTTCGCAGGCGAAATCCCTACGCCGTTGTCCTTCACCGAAATGATAATATGTTCCTGGGTCTGCTCCACAGCTACCCGGATATTGCCATCCGTCCGGTTTGCAAAAGCATGCTCCACGGCATTTTGGATCAATTCCGTGATACATAAGGAAACACTGCTGGCCGCAGTAGCGGAAAGATAAATATCGTCACCGGAAATCTCCCCGTTAATTTTTTTACTGGGATCCACCATGTTGGAAAGAATCATCTGCAGGATATTAAAGCTGGTCTGCTTAATATTGACCACCTCTAAGTCCTGTTTGGACAGGGCCTCATGGATTAAGGCAATGCTTAAAATTCTGTTGATGCTTTCCGTGAAGACAGTCTCCACAAGTTTCAGATTGGTCCGGCGCATTTGGAGCCGGAGCAGGCTGGTAATGGTCTGGAGATTATTTTTTACCCGGTGATGGATTTCCTTAATCACGGTTGATTTTTCCATCAATTCCTTTTCCTTTTTTTTGATCAGGGTAAGATCAGAGACAATTAATAAAAAACCAAGGAGCTCATTGCCGAAAATGATGGGATTTAAAACAATGCTGACGTCAAATTGCTTAATTTGGACATAGGTACCGAAAAACGCCGGCCGGCTCAAAAATGTCTCCTCTTGCTCCTGTTCTCCCCTGAGTGAGCTGACCAGTTGATTCAGGCCCATGCCGGCGAAACCTAAACGGTATAAAATATTCTCTGCCACAAAATTCACAGTCTGTATTTGTCCTGAGGCGTCAAAAACCGCTAAGCCGTCCGGCACCAAATAATCGGTAGGGTGGAACGAATCGGGCACATGGCGGCACAGGTCCAGTAACTGGTCCAGATTGACAACTGAAAGGGTCGGGTTCTCTTCATAAACCACCTGACCGATCACATGATGATCATCGATGAACAGGGGTATTCTTTTTGTTCTCGGATTATCGGACCGGGACTTTAGGTGCCCGTCATGAGAGGAAAAAATTTCCGCCGTATCTTTTGAGGATACGAAGACGGTATCATCGCCATTGCCGTTAATTTCTAAAACGATGTTCTTATAATAAGGCTGGAGAAAGGCAAAATGCTCCACCATTTTTTCCAGAATGGCAATTTGGTCGGACTTCAGGTCCGTATGGATGAGACATTTCTCTCTAATTCCCATTACTATCACCTATCGCTAAAAAATTGATTTTTTCCATCTATTCTATTCTGATTTAATGGTCCTCCGCATCACCAAAAAATAATTGGCTGTGATAAATATCGTCATCAGCATAAAGACTGCGCCATTATGACCGATGGGAGGGATGACCATAATCGCCGTGACAAAAATAGCCCAAATCAAGCTTACCGTTTGAATTAGCTTGCTGAAACGCCCTAAATGAAACCGGCCCCGGTTGGATTCAATCTTTTTCCAGCTCAGCCGGGCTGCTCCCAAGGTAATCACATAAGAAAAATAGATTCCCATGGTACTTAGGGAGGTGATTGTGGGCAGGAAGGCGGCCAGGCCGCAGAGCAGGATCGTGGAGCCGCTGGCCAAAAAAACACTGTATACAGGCGTATCATATTTGGGCGAAACATATTTCCAGATCTGGGATAAAGGGATGCCGCCGTCTCTGGAAAATGCATAGAGAATGCGGATCAGCACCGTTTGGGAAGATAAGCCGGCGGCAAACTGGGCCAGAAGCACAAATGCCGTCACGAAACGATAAATGGTGGGGCCAAGGGCATTCTGGATCACATAAAGGGCTGCCGGCATGTCCGCATCTAAGGTCTCTCTTAAGTCAGGCAAGGCTAAATTCAGGCTCAGGAGAAGCAAGCTTCCCAAAAGCAGGGAGCAAAGGACAGCATAGATCATACCCCAGGGCACTACCTTAGAGGGATTGATGCTCTCCTCGGATACATTGGCCGCCGCGTCAAAAGCAGTCAGTGTCCAGGCAGACATTAATAAGGCCTGGGCAAAGTTAAAATAGAGCGCTCTAGATGAGATGCCTCCGGTGTGAAAAATATAAGATACCGGATTGCGCTGGCCGAAAATCAATAATAATCCCACTAATATCACGACGCCAATCACATGCAGATTCACGCTCAGGTCGTTAAACCAGGCCACAATCCTGATCCCGAAGATATTGATCATGCTATGGAGCAGGACAATAACCACCGTAATACTTAAAACCACGCTCAGGTTCGCCGGATCAAAGCCCAAATAGGAGGTCAAAAATATGCCTAAGCCAAATTCGATCCCGGCGGTGCAGGCCAGCCAGCCCACAAGGGAAAAGCAGCCGCAAAACCAGCCCACATGAGGATTGCTCAAGCGTCCTGTCCATTTGTACACGCCTCCCGCCAAAGGATAAATGGAGGCAATTTCCCCTAAAGCCAAAGCCAGAATAAGTTGAAAGAATCCTACCACGCCCCAGGTCCAGATACTAAAGGGCCCTACCAGCTGCAAACCATACCCGTAAAGCATCATCAAACCGCTGAGCACGGAGATCACGGAAAATGTGATGGCAAAATTAGAAAAACCGCTGATACTCCGGTACAATTCCTGGGCATAGCCTAACCCATGCAGGTACTGAATATCTTTTTCTATTTGGCTTTCCATCTGAACATGCTCATCGTTCATGAACTGCCCCCCAAAACGTCCTTTAATGCAAATCTATTTTGATTTTTCTTTCCACAGATACCGCCCTGGATTCTTCCGGGGCCTCATCCCTGATATGATGCCTTGCCCACAAAAAATAATAAAGGCAAACCAGCCCCCAGACCACTATGAGCTTCCATATTTCCGCAGCATAGGTAAAGATGACGATCGTCAATAAAACAAACACCAAAAAGAGGGCCAGAAAAAATATGAAAGGATGATGAATAAATCCGCCAAAGCGAAAAAGCGCAGGCTCATATTTACGAATTTGGAAATAAGAAATCAGGACCAGGATATGAACGAACAAGGCGGACACGATGGAAAAACAAACCATGAGCTTGAACGGGAGCAAATAGGCGATGAGGATACTTAGCATGCCGGGGAACAAAATAGCCAGATCAGGGGTCCGGCGATTGGCATGCAACCGGCCCAGCATTAAGGGATAATACCCGCCCCGGGCCAGAGAATAAACCTGCCGGGAAAATCCGTTGATAAAACCGTTTAATCCCACCACATAAGCACATAAGCTGACAGCAGAAAATGTGGTGAGCAGGACCCGGTCCTGCCCCTGAACCTTTTCCAAAACAAATAATAAAGGATAGCGGCCACTGCTAAAAAAAATCTCCGGCATGGACCGGCTGACAAAAAACCACATGCCAAAGCAAAACAAAGAAACCGATACCACCGACAAAATCAATCCCAGGGGCAATGTCCTTTCCGGATTCTTTGTCTCTTCCGCCACAAGAGACAATCCTTCCAGGCCAAAAAAATACCAAATTACCACAGGAAGAGCGGTCAAAACCCCGGACCAGAATGAAACAGGATGGTATTCCAGGCTAAAATTGTGCCCGGCGCCGGAACTGCCGATAAAAAAAAGGATCAGGCCGCTTAAGGCACAATTGGTGAAGAAAAACTGTACGCCGGCAGATGCGCCGCTGTTAAAAGCGCATAACGCCAGCAGTGCTATAACTGTTGCAACACTTAGCGCCATTCCTGTCCCGCCAGGGAAAAAAACGAGAATAAAACTTTTGAACATCACAAAAAGAGCAGCCGTACCAAAGATAAACTGCATCGCCCCGGCTGTTCCTGCCAGGTAGCCGCCAAAAGTACCCAGCCCGCGCCGGGCAAAGGCATAGGGCCCGCCGGCATAAGGAAAGTGGACGGCCAGTTCTGAAACCAGGATGATAAAAATGACATAAAGAAAAGCAATGATCCCTACTGCTGCCAAAACACTCAAAGGCTCTACCGCTTCAGCATGCAAGCTCCACTGATTATACATCCCGGCCAGAACGGTTCCTGTGCCCAGGGCCCAAAGATACTTAGGAGTCCATATTTTTTTAAGGCCTTGATTGCGTAAAAAATCGTCGGTAATCCTTTTTGTGATCAGAATATCATCAAAATCGGACGGTCCATACCCGAATAAAGAATCCCCGGCATCCCTTTTGTCCACTGAAGAAGCACCACTTTTTATTGTTTTTGATCAAAAAAACCTTATCCCTTAACTGGAAAAATGATTAATCCTAGACCGGAAAGGGCGTTTCGCCCGCGGGGGCTGAAGAATCTCAGACATAATAACCCCCTGTACCACAGCATTTGGGTTGAAGCACAGTTCAGGGCAATTTCCCCTCGGCCCGGCGGTGAAAGTGCTTTTCGGCACCATTGGTGCCGGTTTTTTCTCCCGCTGCCGTCTTTTCTGTCCTATTCTCCATACTCTTACCCTTGGTAAAGTTTTAAACCGGGCCGGTTTCTTTCTTTCCTCAACCGCCCGATCGGGTAAAGACCGGTCCCCCCCAAAAAGCCGGCGGATTTCCTCTTCCAGATCGCCCATCTCCCCGGACGGGGGAAAAGGTCCCCGGGGTCTCGCCTCTTCTAGATCCGGCGCAACAGGAGGAGGCACAGACTGCCGTCTTCTCGCCTGATCCCAGGGCTGGCCTTGGGGCCTGGGGGGTTTGTTTTTCTTTACGGCACCGCCCAGGATCCAGAACAAAACGAGTAAGATAATCCAAAGTATATCTATGGCGCCATCACCCCATTTCATTGAAGGTATTCAAATAGTTTATCTCTTGCCGGGTTCGGGAACTGACGCAGAGGGATCTTTTCCCATTCCGGAAATGCTTTCCCTCATTTTCGTATCGGCCAGGACATTTTGCATATTGTAATAATCCATCACGCCCAGTTTACCCAGCCGGAAGGCGTCTGCCAAAGCCTGGGGCACTTCCGCCTCTGCCTCTACTACCTTTGCTCTCATCTCCTGGACGGACGCCAGCATTTCCTGTTCTTTTGCCACAGCCATAGCCCGGCGTTCTTCCGCCTTCGCCTGGGCAATCCGCTTGTCCGCTTCCGCCTGATCCGTCTGCAGCTGGGCGCCGATATTCCGGCCTACATCCACATCAGCGATATCAATGGAGAGAATCTCAAAGGCCGTTCCTGCATCCAAACCTTTGCTCAGTACCGTATGGGATATTTTATCCGGGTTTTCCAGCACCTCTTTGTGAGATATACTGGATCCCACCGTAGTGACAATCCCTTCACCCACCCGGGCAATAATCGTCTCTTCTCCCGCGCCGCCAACTAACCGGTCAATATTTGCTCTTACCGTTACCCGGGCTTTCGCCTTCACTTCAATGCCGTCTTTGGCCACACCCGCAATCACCGGAGTTTCAATCACCTTGGGATTCACGCTCATCTGTACTGCCTCCAGCACGTTACGTCCGGCCAAATCAATGGCTGCCGCCCGTTCAAAGGCCAAAGGAATATTGGCCCGCTCCGCGGCAATCAGCGCATTCACCACCCGGTCCACATTACCTCCGGCTAAATAATGGGCTTCCAGCTTGCCAATGCTTACATCCAAACCGGCTTTTTCCGCTTTAATCTGGGGGTTGACAATCTTCGACGGTGCTACCCTTCTCAAGCGCATGCCGATCAAATCAATGATGCCCACCTTCACCCCGGCCGCCAAGGCAGAAATCCATAAACCGACGGGAATAAAGCTGAAAATAATAACCACAGCGATTAGAATCAAAACAAAAAGAATTAGCCCGCTTAACTCAAAAAACATGAATTTTTCCTCCTTTTAACCTTCTTAACCTTCGTTACTTTGTCTTACTACGACCCGAGTACCTTCCACCTTCACCACTTTAACCTTTGTTTCCCGGGGAACAAAACCGCCTTCAGATACCACATCAATCCGCACTCCGGCAATTTCGATCGCCCCTGCAGGCCGAAGGGGGGTGATGGTGATGCCTTCCGCCCCTAAGAATTGGGTCAGACTTTCCTCCGGTGCTACATAACCGGCGGATTTTTCCTGGCGCAACCCTAAGATCAAACGGCTCCACACCCGTCTGGTCTTGACAAATTTAAAGCTGGCCACTACGAGAACTGCTGTTCCGAGCAAGGCTATGATAAGGGAGATCACAGCCTGCTCCATACTGGCAGAAGACATGACGATACTCACCACCAGCGCGGCAATACCGGCAACGCCGGCAAAACCAAAGCCCGGCACCACCAATGCTTCCACTAAAAGCAAAATAATTCCTACCATAAATAATAGGATCGCTTCCCATCCGGTGAAGCCGGCCAGGATATGCCCGCCAAAATATAATCCCATGGAAATCAAGCCGATGGTGCCGGCAATGCCCCATCCGATGGTCAAAATCTCCAAAACCAGGCCTGCAATCCCTAAAGTCAAAAGAACAGGGCTGACATAAGGGCTGGTGGCCCAGCGGGCCAGCATTTCCGCCGGACCGGGCTGGACCTCCACAATCCGGGCACCGCTCAGATCCGACAGCTTCAGCACCTCTGCCCGGTCAAGAGCGGCATAATCGGCGAATTTTAGGTCCAAGGCCTGCTTTTGGGTTAAAGTAAGCAGTTTCCCCTTTTCCTTCAACCCGGGAATGACGATGTCCGAGTCAGCCATGGCAGCCGCAATGTTCCCATCCCGGCCGTAAGCCTCCGCCGTTGCTCTCAGCTCCTGGGCCCACATGGAAACCACTTTTTCATCCGCTTTCTCCTCTCCCGCCCTGGGTTCCGCTGCCCCAATCGTGGTTCCGCTTGCCATAAAAATCTTTTCGCCTGCCAGCGTAATCAATGCTCCGGCCGAAATGGCCTTCTTCGTGACAAAGCTGGATGTGGGTACGGTAGATGCCAGGGCCCGTTCTTTGATCCGAATGGCGGCGTCAATATAGCCTCCGTAGGTATCGATTTCCAAAATCACTCTGGCAGCACCTGCTTGTTCCGCTTCTTCATAAATTCTTTCCACAAAAGTGGCCAAGCCAGGATCAATGGTGCCCTTGATCGGTACCACATAAACCAAGTCGCCGGGTTTGGCAAAAACAGGCACCACGAGCGAGAAAAACAATATTACTGCACACAAAACCTGAAGAGCCGATTTTTTCATCTAGTCACCTCATTTTAAGAAAATACCCAACTTACGTTTTATTATACCAATATTTTACGTCTTTTGACAATGATAACCGGGGCACGGAAGCCATTTCTAGCATCTCACATCCGTTCCGAAAGCATACATCGCCCGGACAGGCTGCCGAGGCAAAGTCTTCCACACCTGCTCAGGTCGATGGAGGACAAAGACTATATCCCAAAAGAAAAAGCTGCCCATCACTTCCGTGACGGGACAGCTCCCTTTCATAAGAATACTCCCGCTGCCAATAACATGCTGGTTACTTAAGGAGCAGGTATAAGGCCTGGGCATAAATTTTCGTACAGAGCATAAGATCCTCTACCGTAATGTATTCGTCAATTTCATGAGCCAATTCTCTTTGTCCCGGGAAAACAGGTCCGTAGGCTACAAAATTCTCCATCGCCCGGCAATAGGTGCCTCCCCCAATTACTACAGGCTCTTCCGAACGGTTAGTCATTTCTTGATACACTTTCCACAAAGTTTGCACCAAAGAAGCGTCTTTGGGAACATAAAGGGGCGCTTTATCCTGCACCATCACAGGCTCCAGCCCTCTTTGCCGACAGGCAGCGACAATCTTTCCCCAGATATCCTCTTTATCGGCATGGATTGGAAAACGCAGATCAAAGGCAGCCTTTCCTCCCTCAGGAGATATAGTGAGCACACCGAGAGAGAGGGTCAGCGGGCCAGAGATATCGTCTGCACAAGAGATACCCAGTTTTTCCCCCTGATAACCGTCAGCAAAAAGATCCGCTAAAGCACAAATATACTTCTCTGCCCGCTGAGGCATCGGTTTCAGGTCTCTTAAAAATCCCAGCAATAGGTTGATGGCATTGATGCCATTCCAGGGCTGAGCAGAGTGGGCACTTTGCCCCTTGGCTCTAACGACAAAAAAACCTCTTTCTTGCATTAAACTTAAGGCATCCTTGTGCGGACAGGCCTCTATGAAAGCATTGAGCGTCATCAAATCAGCCTGATCTCCCCATAATTCAACACTGGCCTCCGCCGGCACCACATTTACTCTAGTGCCCCCCTTCACCTCTCTGATTGTGAGCCCGGCGGGTTCTTTTTCCCATGGCCAATCCTGCTGAATCGTAAAACGAATAATGGCTTTTTCTCCGTGTATTACGGGAAATTCACCATCCGGAGAAAAACCGCCCCAGGGCTTTTCCTCTTTCGAGAGATAGTATTGAATGCAGCGGAACCCCGTCTCTTCATCGGTGCCAATGATATGCCGCAACCGGTTTTGCACCGGCAAGCCACTTTCTTTAATCGCTTTCATGGCAAAAAGGGATGCTACCAGAGGTCCTTTATCATCAATGGAACCACGGCCAAAGAGTTTCCCATCTACCACTTTCCCTGCAAAAGGGGGATAGGTCCAACCCTCTCCCGCCGGCACGATATCAATATGGGAAAGGACTCCGATCATTTTCCCCCCCGCACCATAGTCAATAATACCGGCATACCCGTCTAAATTCTTGGTGGCAAAACCCATATTCCGCCCGACCGCCAAAGCCTCCTCTAAAGCAGCAGCTATTGGGGCACCAAAGGGGGCCTGAGGATCCTTGCTTTCTTCATAAACACTGTTAAAGGCGATCAGGCGCTGGACAGTAGCCAGCAACTCATCCTGACAGCCGTCTATGATCCGGTTCAGTATCTTTTCCATCTTTATCTCCTTATGATTGCCCATTGTCCTAGAATTTTGTGCTTTCCGGGGGAACCCCCCTGCTGGGGAAAAAATATGGGGAATTCCTCCGGAAGTACAGGGGGTAATGGATCTTTATAGTACGATCAAGGTGCTGTGAAAAACTTATTGATTCTGAGCAAATTTCTCATAAAAAATCGGTAAATAAGCATATAGGGAAGGGGCTCCCCCGGTATGCAGAAAGAGGACATTTTCCCCTTTTTTGAAATAACCCTTTTTGATCAGGTCGATTAAGCCGGACATGCATTTACCGGTATAAACCGGATCAAGAAGGATTCCTTCCGTTTTTGCCACAAGATCCACGGCATCAACCATGGCCTGGGTGGGCCGGGAATAGCCCTCTCCCACATATTCATCAAAAACAAGAATATCTTCTCTAGGGATCGTAATGTCTAGATCCAGTTTGGCAATGGTTTTATTGATAATCCCTTGGAGCAAGTCTTTTTCCGACTCGCTTTTTCTATTGATCGAGATCCCAATCACCGGCACATCATAATGATAGGCTCTTAACCCCAGTAACAAACCGGAATGGGTACCGCCGCTGCCACTGGTAACGACGATTTTATGAAAGGTAATTCCCATGTCAAAGCTCTGTCGGATCATCTCCTGGGCACAAACCATATAGCCCAAATCTCCCACCTCATTGGAACCGCCCGTAGGGATAATGTACGCCTTCCGTCCCAAGTCCGCTACTTTCACAGCTTCTTTTTCCATCACCTCCATCAGGTTAGTGCCACCGGGGACCACGGTAACCGTTTCCACCCCCAGTAAATGAAAAAGGAAGTTATTTCCTGATGATTGGGGATGATAGCTACCCGGTACCCTTTCTTCCAAAACCAGACGACACTTCATTCCTTCTTTGACAGCAGTGGCCAGGGTCAGCCGGCAATGATTTGATTGCACCGCGCCACAGGTAATTAAGGTATCACATCCTTGTTGGATAGCCTCTGCAACCAAAAATTCCAGTTTTCTTGTTTTGTTGCCCCCAAAGGCCGCCCCCAGCGTATCATCCCTTTTCATGAAGATATTAGGGCCATCCCAGATCCGGGATAAACGTTCCAGCTTCTCAATCGGGGTAGGGCCCTGATAATAGCGGCGTCGCGGGAAAATAGATAAATCCATACCAATTGCTCCTTTAAAGTTTATTCTTGATCTTTACGTTCATTCCATAAGCCTTCGAGATGATAATCCTCTTCAATATGCCACTCTTTAATCTCTCCTCTATCGGGAAGGGTAAAGCTGCCAATCTTACTGGTATACCAATTCATCTTCTCTCTCACTTCCACTAAAAGTTCGGCATATTTTAAGGCAGCCAACATGGAATCAATCACAGGCACGGAAAACTCCTTCTGTAATTGCGCAAAAAAACCAAATTGCATGGTACAGCCTAAGATAATGATTTCCGCCCGGTCTTTTTCAATGGCCAGAGCTATTTCCTGCCGCATCCGCTTTTCGGTGGTGCCGGGAGCGGCATGGAATTGTAAAACCCCCATATCTAAACTGCGGAAAGAAGCCAATTTCTTGGTAAAACCATACTTATCCACATTATCGCGCATGGTTAGGATCCATTTATTCCGACCCACAATAATGGAAAAAGTGTTCCCCAGGCTTGCCGCCAAGTGGAGGGAGGATTCTTCCGGAGCAGTTACCACCATGTGCTCACAAATTTCCCGGGCGGCATAAAGTACCGGATCGTAAAAACAGCCGATAATGGCGGCGTCATAACCCTGATTTTCCCCTTCCTTCACCAGTCTCAATATTTCCGTGGAAGCCAGTGCTTCGTAATAGAGCGCTTCCAGATGCTTAGGCCCTTTGGAAACATTGACCACATCGACAATGGTGTTGTCATCTTTGTATTTTTCCAGATACTCTTTGGTTTCCTGATTCATCGTGCTATAGCTGGTCGGCTTGATATACAATATCTTTTTAGGCATTGGCTCATCTCCCTTGCCGTATCTGGACTTAATATCCGGCTACACCCAATTTTCGGGCGAACTCCCGGGCAATGGCATTCAAATAGACCCCATCTTGTTCAAACACCTCTCCATCCAAAATCATGGTAGGATGCAAAACGGTGCCGTCGGTATGAGCGGCCGCATGCCAATAAGCTCCGCCCACCGTGACCCCCTGGCTGCCGATGCCGAATTCCATGCAGCCAAAGACCCGCTCATCTTCCACAATCCGGCCCGTGGGCTTGGTTACCCCAGGATTGAAGCCTTGAGAATAATGGGCCAGACGGTACATATTGGGATCGTGAAAAGAGTCCAGCCAGTTCTTGAAGATTTGGGCCTCCGGCCCGTCCCCGGTCACGTCCACAATCCGGCCCGCCTTAAACTCCAAGCAAACTGGGTGTTTGATGATCCCCAGCTCCGTAGGCGGAAAAATCGCCCCATCAAACACCAGGGTCCCTTCAATCGTCTCCTCAACAGGACACCAGCTCGTCTGACCGCAAAGCATCACCGGATAGCCTTTTTTCGTGGCCTTTTGCCCGGAATGGCGTACTTTGCGCCCGCCAAAAGAGCCTTTTAAATTGGTACCTTCCTTGGATTGAATGATGATCTCATTGGCTTGCTCAATCCGGGCCTTAAAATACTCACCCAGCTCGATCACCAAATCATAATCCACATTGGCAATGGTATTGACCAGCATTTCCACATCCATGCCTAAAAGGCAGATATAGCGGGCGCCGTTGACATCCACCGCCTGCCGGTAAGCGTCGGAATGCATAGTGGTGGCATAAGTAAACTCGATCCAGACATCTGCCTGGGCAATGGCTCCGGCTACGGGGGCAGGGGGAGCTACAAAAGACCCTTTTGCCGTGGGATAGTAAATCACCGTGGGCATGGCCCCTACCGTGAACGCCGCATTGGCGGCAGCTTCCGCCACCCGGCGGTCGGTAGAAGAATCATAGGTGATGACCACGTTTTCTCCGGGCTTAACCAGCATCACCTCTTTAACCAGCTTTAAGGCGCCTTTTGCCACCTCAAAGCTTTTATATTCATCCCGCATCTCAATCCCAATGTTATATTCCATTTTTAGCCTCTCCTCTCTTTTTCTTACTTCTGAGAAATACCGGTTAGTAACCCGCCACACTCAGCTTTCGGCAGAATTCCCGCGCCTCCGGGTCCAAATAAACCCCATCCTCTTCAAATACCTTGCCATCCAAAATGATGGTAGGATGCAATACGATGCCATCTGTATGGGAAGCGGCAGTCCAGAAAGAGCCTCCTAAAGATTTGCCCTGACTGCCGATACCGAACTCGATGCAGCCAAAAACCCGTTCATCTTCCACAATCCGCCCGGTGGGTCTGGTGACACCCGGATTGAAACCCAGTGAATAATGGGCCAGTCGATACATGTTGGGATCGTGAAATGCGTCCAGCCAATTTTTAAAAATCCGGGCGGATGGTCCCCCGCTAATTTCAGTAATCCGGCCCTTTCGGAATTGCAGCCTGATCTCTTCATCTAACAGACCCAGCTCGGCAGGAGGGAATAAGGCGCCGTCGAAGACCAGGGAGCCTTCAATCGTCTCCTCCACCGGGCAAACCGTAACCTGGCCGCATAACATCACCGGGAATCCCTTTTTTGTAGCTTTTTGTCCGGAATGTTTCACATAACGGTCCTTTTTGCATGCCCGCAAATCAGTGCCCTTTTTTGACCGCACCATGATCTCGTCGGCTTGCTCCAAAACCCTAACCAGGTATTCCCCAAACTCAATCACCGTTTCACAATCGACCTGGGCAATGGTGTTTACCAGCATTTCCACGTCCATCCCGGTGAGGCAGGTATAACGTGCACCCGACTCCATCGCAGTGCGAAAGGCGGGGGAATGCATGATCGTCTGATAGGCCAGCTCTATCCAGACATCTGCTTGGGCTACCCCTCCCGCCACAGGTGCCGGGGGCTGGGTAAAGGCCTCTTTTTGCACAGGATGCTGAATCAGCACCGGCATCGCCCCCAGCGCAAAAACTGCATTGGCAATAGCATAGGCCACCCGTTTATCGGTAGCAGTATCGACTGTCACCGCCACATTTTCTCCCGGTTTAACCAGCATAATATCTTTGACCAGCGTCATGGCTCCTTTGGCCAGCTCAAAACTCTTATACTCATTTCTCATCTCAATGCCGATATTGTACTCCACATCAACCCCTCCTTGTCCCCGGGCATTTCTTTGCTATTTGCCCAGCTTTTTCGCATATTCCTGCAAATCCTGATCCACAATTTGTCCGTTGATGGTGATGGGCACCCCATCTAAATAAACAGAGGCATTCAGGCAGGTGCCGTCGATATGGGAGGGCGCCGGAATACCTGCAGGAGGAATCAAAAAGCTGCCCACAGCCCCAAAGCCCCATTGGGACCCGCCCCATAACCTTTCATCTTCGCCAATTTGACCCGTCAGCTTGGCTTGGGGATGAAAACCACAGCAGACATGGGCAGGCCGAAGCATTTGGGGATGATGGAAGTTGCGCAGATAACTTTCCCAGGCGTCAGCAACGCGCCCCCCTTCTACTCGTTCTATCACCCCGTTTTTCATATATACCTTCACCGGTGTGTCCAAAATTCCAAACTGGGGTACCAAAGAGCCGTCAAAAACGATCACCCCGTTGACCGTGTCCAGATCCGGCGCCCAGGACACCATGCCGGACAGCATATGGGTGCCGGGTTTATCCGCATAGCCGTTGCGGCTATTGACCGGATGGTCAGGATGATTATCGAATTCTACATCTTCTCCCGCCGGGGTGGTAATTCTTACATGTCTGGCTTTTTTTATTTTTTCTACGACCGCATCTAATAAAGCTTTCAAGGCAGCATGGTCCGTTCGGGCAAAAAGACGGACAAATACATCGGTATGCATGGCGGGGAGGCATAAAAACCGCAGTCTTTGATTGTTTTTTGCTACTATTTCATAGGTTTCCGAATACAAAAGATACATGGTATTAAACTCCACCCAGCAGTCTGCCTGAAGCAAAGCGGCGCGAATGGATTCAGAAGGCAGAAAGTCGTCCGTCTGCTTTCCGGGGCCATAAGGAGTGGCGGTCCAGATCACCATCGGCTTGCCCCCGGCGGAAAAAATAGCCCGGGCCGCAGCGTTGACCACCCGCTCATCGCTATTGCTGTCCGCGGTTAAAACGAAGGTCTCTCCTTCCTTTACCTGAAACAGTTCCTGTACCAAGACATCTGCCGCTTTGCCCAGCTCATACTCATACAAAAAACTCACTTTTGACACCTCTCTTTTGTTAATATTAAAGCAAGTTCTTGAATTCAAAAGGAATTTTTTTTGCTCCATTTGAATTGAAGAATTGCCTACTACCCTGGTTAGCAGGCTCTTTTTATCCTTTTGGCATCTTCCTGCAAGTCTTCACTGACTACCTCACCATTGATCCATAAAGCTTCTCCATCTAAAATAATGCTGGTGTTTAAGGAAACAGCGTCGGAATGGGAGGGAGCAGGAATGCCGTTGGGGGGCAATAAACCGGCCCCAATGCTGCCAAACCCCCAGGTAGTGGACCCCCAAACCCGCTGGTCCTGCAGAATATCTCCCGCCAGGGAAGCACCCGGATTAAAGCCAATGCCGGCATGCGCTACCGAGAGCATTTGAGGATGATGAAAACTTCGCAGCCAGCTCTCATATGCCTGCGCCTCTTTGCCTCCGGACAGGGAGACGATTTTTCCCTGCTGAACATGAATTTTGATCGGCGTATGGATGAGGCCGATATCAGGTGCCACCGAACCATCCAAGACGATGGTGCCGTTGATGCTCTCCAAAGCCGGTGTCCAGCTGATTTGACCGACGAACAGATGGGTTCCCGGTCGGTCAGCCTGGCCCAGCTTACAGGATATGGGCCGGCCGGCCACATTTTCAAAGGATATTTCCGCACCGGAGGGGGCAATCATGTCCACTCTCTTCGCCTTTTTGATTTTTTCGTGCAAGGCCCGGGAAAAGCGCCTCATTGCGGGGTAATCAATCTGGCCCACGCACCGGATCATGGTTTGGGCATTGGCGCCGGTGAGACAGAAATGGCGCAGGTTCTGATTGTTTTTCATGGCAAAATAATAGGGGGTGGAATAAAGGAGCCATTGGACATTCAGTTCCACCCAAATATCCGCTTTCTCCAAAAGACCGCATAAAGGTTCCAGAGGTAAGTAAACATCCGCAGCCTCACTCACGCTCAAAGGGGTAGCTACCCAGGCAATCAAAGCTTTCGCCCCGGCCATCGTGGCGGACCGGGATAAAAATTCTACTACCTGCCGATCTGTTTCCGTGTCCGCCGTAATCACGAAAACCTCCCCTTTTTTCGTCTTCAGCAGATCATTGACCAGCAAATCTGTAGCCAGCTGCAAATCACTTTGATACATCAGGCATCGCCCCTCTTCTGTTTGATTCTTCATTCTGCCCATTTTCGGGGCAGAACTTATGACAACAAACCCAATGATGGGGGAACACCTCCCGCATCATCGGCCTTTCCCCGCTACAAATCGGCATCTTATCCCGGCAGCGCAAATGGAAGCTGCATCCCGGGGGCACATTGACCGGGCTGGGGATCTCCCCTTCGGAAAGAATCTTCGCCGGTTTCACCGCTTCCTCTTGCTCTGTGGCTACCGGGATGGAGGAAAGAAGCATTTGGGTATAGGGATGAAGGGGGTTCTGGAAAAAATCAGCCGTAGGCGCCAGTTCACAAATCCTGCCCAGGTACATGATGGCTACCCGGTTGGCCACATTACGCATCAGACTGAGGTCATGGGTAATAAATAAATAGGCTAAATCATATTTTCGCTGCAGCTCCATTAATTTGCGGATCACTTTGGCCTGGATGGATACATCTAAGGCGGAGGTAGGCTCATCCAGGATCATCAGGGAGGGATTGGTGGCTAGGGCCCGGGCCACGGAAATCAGCTGCCGCTCCCCGCCCCCAATACTTCTGGGCATCTTATCTTTAAAATCTTTCGGCAAACCGACGGCCTCCAGCAATTCCTCCACCCGCCGCACCCTTTGGGTGTGAGACATTTTTTCATGAATCCGGATCGGCACCTCCATGCTTTTTTGGATCGTGCGCCTGGGATTTAAGGAAGAACCGGGATCCTGAAAAACAATCTGAATCTCACCTTTTTGGCACATGGTCCTCTTGAGGCCGGTTTTGGCAATATTGTCCCCTTGATAGATCATGTCTCCCGCGGTAGCCCCATACATCCCTACCAGCGTATAGGCAATGGTGCTTTTGCCGGAACCGGATTCTCCAACCAGGCCCAGGGTTTCTCCTTTATACAACTCCAGGTCGACCCCGTCTACCGCTTTCACCACCAAGCCTTTCTTAATAGGAAAATATTTTTTTAAGCCTCTGATCTCTAAAATTTTCTCTGCCATTACATCACCTCATTTGCAAAGTAGCAGGATACCCAATGGTTGGGGCCCACCTCTGATCTGGGAGGCCTTTCCTGATGGCAAATCTCTTGGGCATAGGGGCATCTGGGTGAGAAACGGCAACCCAAAGGAGGGTGGGCATAATCCGGTATGCGGCCGGGAACCCCTTCCGCAATTCCCTCTCCGGTCAGTTTCGGCACACAATTCATCAAAGCCACCGTATAAGGGTGTTTGGGCTGCCGGAAGACCATGCCGGTATCCCCGCTTTCCACAATGGTCCCGGCATACATGATATTTACAAAACTGGTCACTTCCCTGATCACGCCCAGGGAGTGGGAAACCATAATCACGGATAAATGCCTGTCCAGAACCAGCTGATTGATCAAGCGTAGAATCTGGTCCTGAATGGTCACATCCAGGGAGGTGCCCGGCTCATCGGCTAATAATAACTCCCTGCCCGCGGCCAGGGTCACGGCAATACAGACCCGCTGCTTCATCCCGCCGGAAAGCTGGAAGGGATAGCTATCCATAATCCGTTCCGGGTCGGCCAGGTAAACATCGCCCAAAGCCTGTTTCACCTGCTGATAAAGGGCCCCTTTGTCCATTTTTCCCTGGCCGGCATACTTCAAAGCGGTCTTCAACTGGTCGCCTATGGTGAACACGGGGTTTAAAGCACTTGACGGATCCTGAAAGATCATTCCGGCCCCTTTGCGGCGGAATTGCTCCAGTTCGGCGGCAGGCATTTTAAAAACATCCCGTCCGTTAAAAAAGACCTCTCCGCTTGCCACAATGGCATTGCTGGGCAAGACATTTAAAATGGCCCGCAAAGTAGTGGTTTTCCCACAGCCGGACTCTCCTACCAGGCCTACCCTTTGTCCTTTGGCCACAGAAAAACTGATCTGATCAATCACCTTGGTGATCTTGCCGTAAACACGAAAGGATATGGACAGGTTGCGAATATCTAAAATAAGATTGTTTTTTTCCATTATCCTTCCTCCACATTAAACAGATTGCTGATGCCGTCCCCGAAAAGGTTGAATCCCAAAACGATGAGGATAATGGTAAGGGCCGGGAAAATGGTCAGCCACCATAAATCGGGGAGATATTTTACTCCTTCGGAGATCATATTGCCGAGGGCCGGTGCCGGAGGCTGCTCCCCTAAACCGGCAAAGCT
This sequence comes from Candidatus Formimonas warabiya, assembly GCF_002777255.1. Lineage (GTDB taxonomy): Bacteria > Bacillota > Dehalobacteriia > Dehalobacteriales > Dehalobacteriaceae > Formimonas > Formimonas warabiya. Next base: position 2,528,719 of record NZ_CP017634.1, read on the forward strand.
TAAAGTGGCCCCCATAATAATCACATACCCCATATCCAGCGTCATCTTCGTTAAAATGGGGGAAATACAATTGGGCAAAAATTCTTTGAATATGATATGCCCCAGCCCTGCCCCGGTAAGCTCCGCGTAAATAATATAATTCTCCGTGCGCAAGGAGGAGGCGATGCCATAGGCCAGGCGGGCATACCAGGGCCACCACATCACGGTAATGGCAATCATGGAGTTTTTCAGATTCGGCTCCAGCACGGAAGCAATCGCCAGGGCCAGTACCAAGGGAGGCACGGAAAGAAAAATATCGGTAATGCGCATCAGAATGGAATCAACCAGGGAATCTTTGAAATAACCGGCAATCACACCAATGATAAATCCCACCGGTACGGCAATGCTCAGAACGACAATCCCCATCAAAAGGGTGCTCCGCAAACACATGAGCAAACGGGATAACACATCCCGGCCCACCGTATCCGTACCCAAGAGATAGGTGCTGTTAGGCGGCTGGGAACTGTTCGCAAAATCGATCACCGCGCCTACATGCTCCGGAAAAGGACTGATCCATGGCGCTAATAGGGCTAAGATAATGACGGACACAACAATAAATAATCCGATCAGAGAAACCTTGTTACTGGAATACCGATACCAACAACGTTTTACTAGTTCCATCAGCATTACCCTCCTCACCCTTTATTTTGCTCTTTTTTGGCGCATCCGGGGGTCTAAAAGCATAATCACAATGTCCACGACAATGTTGGCCGTTACAAAGACTACACCCAAAATAAGCACGACGGCACAGGTGGCATTGATATCCTTTTGCAGCATGGCATTGATGCCATAACGGGAAAGCCCCGGCCAATTAAAGATCTGTTCCACCAAAAAAGCATTTCCAAATAATGCGGCAATGTCCAAGCCCATAATGGAAACTGTGGGAATCACGGAAGGTCTTAATAAGTACTTTCGGTTAATAATATTGCTGGGCACGCCTTGGGAGGTAATCATTGTGATATAATCCTTGCCCATGTTATCCAGCATGCTGGACCGGGTAATGCGGGCTTCTTGCATCATATGACCCACACCCAGGGCCATCGCAGGCAGAATAATATGCAGGAATCCATCCCACGCCATATCGAATCTTCCGCCCAAGAGAGCATCCAAAATGGTTAAGCCGATAATTCTCGGCACCACAAATTGGGGACTTAGCTGTCCCCCGATGGAAGGTAAGATTGGCAGCCAGTAGCCGAAAATAAGCAATAAGAATACCGCAAAAACAAAGGCCGGGGTAGCCACACAAATATACCCGCTAAACCGAATCAGGTAGTCCGGCCACCGGTTTTTATGCTTTGCCCCGATCACCCCAAAGAGCAGGGCAAAGAATATGGGGGGAATACCGGCAAAAAGAACCAATTCCACAGTTGCCGGGGCAAAATCGGCCAGATCCCTGGTTACCGGCCGCAGCGTCACCGTAGAAGTGCCGAAGTCTCCCTGGAGCACACCGCCCAGCCAGTAAGAATACTGGACGGGCAAAGGATCATTTAAGTGGTGCACCTCCCGGTATTGTTCCACAATGTCTTCTGTGGCCCGAGGGCCCAAAGCCATTCTGGCCGGATCCCCCGGAATAATCCTGAGCAAAGAAAAGGTCACGATGGACAAGCCGAATAAGACCACCACAGCCCAGCCCAGCCGTTTCACAATGCTCAACAATAATGACACAGTCCCACCACCTTTCTACCACATCTGCTGCACTATGTTCTTAGAATAGCGGCCGTGTACAAGCAAGGATAACCCGGAGGCTATCCTTGCTCCAACACAGGTAACCGTTTTATTTTTTATCAGGATAGACAAGGATGTTTTTCATATAGTATTTATAACCCATCACCGGGATAAGCTGGTCAGGCATTGCCGCCTTCCAGTCCACATAGGAGGCTTGATAAGCGGTTCTCTCCGGTTGCTCGCAGACAGGAATGATGGGGCACAGGTCACGCATCTTACTTTGAATATCCATATATTTCTTGGTGCGCTCCTTCACATCAATGGTGGCGATGGCATCATCGATCATGCCATCTAATTCATGATTATTGATCCAGGAGCAATTTTCCCAAGTACCGATCTCTTTCGAGCGCACCTGGGATTCTAAAGTAGAACCGGCCTCAGAATAATAAGGGGGACAAACTACAGTGACACAATTGGGGGTGGTTTGGGGGTTAGCGGCTTTTTCCACAATGGTGCTCCAGGGAGTTTTGACAATGTTAAGAGGTAAGCCAATCTTTTGGGCTGAGGCCTGCACAGCCAGAGCCAGTTTTTCCCGGTCAGGGGTTTCGGCAACCCAGGCAACCTCTAAAGGATACTGATCCAATTGACCCGCATATTTGGACAAGGCCAGCTCTTCCTTGGCTTTGTCCAGATTATATGTATAGGTAAACATCTCCGGATTGTAGCCTAACAAGATGGAGGGAACCATGCTCTTGGCTTTGACGGATTCCGGGAAAATATTTTGGCAGATGGTATCATAATCGATCATATAGGCCAAAGCTTTTCGATAGTGAATATCATCTGTAGGCGCCTTTTGGTTGTTCATGGTCATCATCATAATCGCCCCGGTATTGGAGGAGGCAATCTTTACTCCCTCCATTTCCGCCATTGCTTTGGTATTTTCCGCTGTTTGATAATGGTCGGCTATTTCCAGCTCCTTGCGCGACATCATGGTTTTCACGGTTACGGACTCATTGGAGCCGATACATTTGAACTCATCAGGATTGTTCTCATCAAAACCGGCCCAGTAATCCTTGAATTTTTCTCCCCACACATAGGTGTTTTGCTTAATTTCTTTCAATTGATAGGGGCCGCTGCCTGCATCATGTTCTAGTAGGTAATTTTTCCCATAATCTTTTTTGTCCCCATAGTCGCCATCCTGCACATTGGCTTCCAGCAATTTACTGTCAAGGATATACAGACGAACCAGTGTAGAGAGGAAAGGACCATAAGGCTTGGTACAAACAAATCTTACGGTATCATCGTCAAGGGCGGTTGCCGAAGCAATCCGGCCCCGGAAAAGATATCCGTAGCCTTCGCCGATGGTGATAATCCGGTTCATACTATAGGCCACGTCGGCAGCAGTAAGGTCATTTCCACTGTGGAATTTAACACCCTTCCGGATCTTAAAATCCCAAGTGAGCTTGTCCTCGGAAACAGTCCAATCCGTAGCCAGCCAAGGTTCAACGCTGCCGTCATGCCGGGGCAGCACCAAGGTATCATACAGGTTCACAAAAGCAGATGCACTTGCCAGGTCGGAACCAACGCCAGGGTCCAATTTCGGGGTCACCGTCATCGTGTAACGGATGATTTTATCCGCTTCCCCGGCAGCAGTTGTGCTGCCACCTTCCGGAGCAGACTTTCCGGTATCTGTCCCTCCCCCGCAGCCAGTCATCAGGAAGGCAAATAAGGTTAACACCACTCCAAACACCAGCATCTTTTTCCACTTCATATTCGCTCCCCCTTTTTTATTCACATGATTTTTGCCCGTGCAGGTTGCTCTACCCATTCCCCAGTTATTAGAAGATTTGGCTTGCGCCAAGCCTCTGGCGACAGCGGAAGCCTTAGTTGCACTTATACTTTCAACCTTTATAAATTCTGAAAGTATCAAAAGAATTCCCACTTTGCATAACTTAGGAGGGTTTCTGCCATAGCACCAAGCGAGATTCTAAGTAAATCCGCTGACGTAGTTTCTCGGTGTTTTTGTCACAGCCACTTTCCTCCTTTAGTCATAGGGGTAGTTCCCGTTTCAGATCCTGCTCCATGCGCCTTTTTTTATACACAGCTCCTTCCGACTTGTCCTGTCCCCCGCCCAGAAACTGCACCTCCATTTCCTGTTCAGGGTGATCAGCTTCCGTTCTGATCACCGATTATGCTTCTTCTTTGGTTTTAATTAATGTTCTTATTAAATTATTGAAACAATAACTATAAACAAAAAATTACATATATTAATTTTTTCTTGATTATATCAAACTTTAACCATAATATAAAATTATATGTTATTATAGATATATAAGTAAAATTTCTAGAAGGAATAAAATGATTAATTTCAGATTGCTTACTTTTGTTGATTTATGTAAAACTAAAAATTACACAAAAACGGCTGCGAATCTCGGCATTACTCAGCCTGCCGTATCCCAGCACATTCAATATTTAGAGGATTTTTATGAGGCAAAGCTATTCTCCTATCGGGGAAGAACCCTGTCCATTACCAAACAAGGACGGCTGCTCGAAGAATTTACCACCAAGATGCTTGCCGACAACAATACCCTGAAAGAACTGATCAAATCAAGCCTGCATAAGCCGACCCAGATCAAACTCGGCACATCCTCGACCATCGGAGAATTTCTCATGCCCAAGGTTATTGCAAACTATCTGGAAAATGAGGAAGATAAAAAGCTGATTATGGTGGTAGATAATACGAAGAATCTGCTGGAAAAGTTAAAATACGGGGATATTGATTTTGCCATTATTGACGGATTTTTCAGAAAGGCAGATTATCAATGCACCCTCCTTTTCAGAGAGCAACTGGTAGGGATATGCGCGAAAAACCATCGATTTGCCCATGTTCCGGTATCCTTTGATGATTTAATCTCCGAACGACTGATCCTTCGCGAGGAGGGCTCGGAAGGAAGAAAAAACCTGGAGTTGCTTCTGCATGAGAAAAACATCAGCATCGATAATTTTCAGAGCGTGATGCAAATAGGGCATGTGAACACCACGAAAAATCTTGTGCAAAAAGGGCTGGGCATCGCTTTTTTATATCGGCATGCGGTCAAAAAGGATATCGAAGATAATCAGCTCTGTGAGCTGCACATCACGGACTTTGATGTGAAAAGAGAAATAAACTTTGTTTGGCTGAAAAACAGTTTTTTTACGGAGGACTGTCTGATTTTCCTTGATTATTGCCGGAGATTTATCCATACCCCATGAATTTGCGATCATTACCAAGATCTAAATAGATTCCTAGACATAAAAACCCGGCATTCTCTCGAATGCCGGGTCCTTTTCATCCAACTTGGAGCCGGAGGGTTTAGTGCCACTTACGTTTTCTGGCTGCTTCCGCCTTCTTCTTTCTTTTTACACTGGGCTTTTCATAATGCTCGCGCTTCCGGATTTCCGCCATCACACCTGCCTTTTGACATGTGCGTTTGAACCGGCGTAACGCGCTGTCCAGCGTCTCATTTTTGCCTACTCGAACTTCACTCAACCTTAGTCTCCCTCCCTCCGCTACTATCCATGATGCAGTGAATATAGATGCGAATGTTGCTAAGAATAAAACAAGAACTACTGAAAATACACAACATATATTATATAAGAAAGAAAGCCTTCAGTCAACCCTATCCGGCAAAAGCTCCCAGCTTTCTTCCTCCCAATAAGTGAAAATGCACGTGAAAGACCTCTTGCCCACCGTTGGACTTACAGTTATTTACCAGTCTAAATCCTTCCTCTTCCATCCCCAACTCACGGGCAAGATTGACGGCCACGAGATGAATCCGGCCGATTAATCCCGCATCTTCGGGAAGGATCTCTGAAATATCCGAAATATGTTTTTTGGGAATAAGCAAAATATGTACCGGCGCCATCGGTCTGATATCTTTGAAAGCTAATATTTCTTCATCTTCATAAACGATCTGGGCCGGAATCTCTTTCTGAATAATTTTGCAAAAAATACAGTCCATAGTTTTCACCTCCTTATCACAACCCACGAGCTGCTCCCTGCTCTGGATGTCCGAAAATAAAACCATCCCGATAAGTTTCCAAGCGGACATCAATCAATTGGCCTTTGACATCTTGGGCCGAAGGAAAGGCCACGTGCAAATAGTTGTCCGTATGTCCTTCCCAGTATGCTTGTCCGGATATCCTGGTGTGTTGTTCCACCAACACGTCTAGAACACTACCTATATGTTTTTCGGCATAATTTTTTAATAACCTTCTCCCCAGGGTAATTAATTTATTGCTCCAGGATTCTTTTATTTCCGGTGCCACCTGATGGGGAAAAGTTGCGGCGGGAGTTCCTTGGCGGGGAGAATATTTAAAAACATGGAGACCGGAAAAGTCTATCCTTTCAATAAATTGATAGCTATGCAGGAACTCTTCCTCTGTTTCTCCGGGAAAACCCACCATGATATCGGTGGTAAGGGCAATTCCGGGAACTCTTTGCCTGATCCCGCCAATAAGTTCCGCGTATTGTGCCGTATCATACACCCGGTTCATGCGCTGCAGCACGGCATCATCGCCGCTCTGCAAGGGAATATGCAAATGACGGCAGAGCACGGGGGAACCGGCTATCACGTTTAACAGTCTTTCCCCAATTTCATGGGGATCAATGGAACTGATGCGCAAACGCTTCAGGCCCTCAATCCGGATCAGTCTTTCCACCAGAAATGCCAAATCCACATTTCCGGCCAGATCAACACCGTAAGCACCGGTGTGAATTCCCGTAAGAATAATCTCTTGATAGCCCCCAGCCACTAATTCCTCAGCCCGACGGATCACCCGGTCCACAGGCCGGCTCCGCATCGGTCCCCGGGCGTAGGGAATAATGCAATAAGAACAATATTGATTGCATCCCTCTTGAATTTTTAGATAGGCCCGGGATTTATGGGGAAGAACTTCCTCTTGGGAGATTTCTTCAAAAGCCTGGGCATCCATGATATCCCTCACGGCATTAATCGGTGCTCTCCCTTCCTTCGCTTCCTCGATCAGTTCGGCCAGCCGATGCCTGTCCCTGGTGCCGATCACCAGATTGACGCCGGATATCCCTAATACCTCCCCTGGGGCAGTCTGGGCATAACAGCCTGTGACAGCCACGACCGCCCGGGGGTTTGTTTTGACCGCCCGCCGGATCATCTGCCGGGACTTCCGGTCTGCCAGGTGAGTCACGGTGCAGGTATTGATAATATAAACGTCGGCTTTATCCTCAAAAGAAACTTCCTCATAGCCGGCATGGGCTAAAGTACTGATAATGGCATCCGATTCGTTTTGATTTACCTTACATCCTAACGTATAGATGGCCGCTTTGGGTTTAACCAATGCTTTTTCCTCCCAAATCCCCCAGCTCATATAAAATCAAAGACAGGGTCACAAGCCCCGCTGTTTCCGTACGTAAAATTCTCGGCCCCAGAGTCGCTTTTTTGGCCCCATAGGTGCAGGCGACCTCTGCCTCTTGAGGGGAAATGCCCCCTTCGGGACCGATCAGGACGGCCACCGGACCTGATGCTCCCGACTCCTGTTTCAGGATATCTTTGAGGCCGGTGTTTTTTTCTTCTTCCCAGGGCATCACCAGCAGCGTTTCTTTGGGCAGTTCCTGGAGGACCTGCTCCAAACCGCATACCGGCTCGATCTCGGGAACAACTCCTCTCTGACATTGTTTGGCAGCTTCCGCGGCAATGCGCTGCCACCTCTCCCGCCGTTCCCTGGCCTTTTCCGCAGGCAGCCTTACGATGGTGCGTTCCATATGGATGGGAATAATTTTTCGTACGCCGACTTCCGTACACTTCTGGATAATGAATTCCAGTTTATCCCCTTTGGGCAAACCTTGCAGTAAATAAACATCTAAAGGAGGCTCATGATGGGATAAAAAATGGTCCTGAATCCGGGCCGTCACTTTTTGTGCAGTAATCTCGGTCAGCTCCGCCAGATACTCCCGGCCTGTCCCATCGGCAATCAGCACCGTATCCCCTGGTTTTAACCTGAGTACTTTGCCGATATGGTGCACATCGCTGCCCAAAATCGTGATCAAAGGAGGCCTAATTTGGTCCGCTGGGACAAAAAACCTGGTCATCGCCTTATCTCCGCCGTGCGACCACTGCCGCCCATTCTCCTTCCTCCATCACTTTTTCGATATAAAAAGAATGCTTTTCCAGTTCTTCTTCCACTTCAAGGAGGCGCTCTTTAATAATACCGGAAGAAATAAAGATGCTGTTTTGTTGGATCAGTCCCGCCGCCTGGGGAATCAGCCGGATAATCACATCGGCGATAATGTTCGCCACGACCAGATCCACCCTTTCCTTAATGTCGCTGGCCAGATCCCCTTGAAGCACGGTAACCTTATCACTGGCCCCGTTCAGGGCAATGTTCTCCCGGGCGACATCAATGCTTACCGGATCATGATCGACGGCGATCACCTTTTCCGCCCCCAGCTTCACGGCAGTCACGGATAAAATTCCCGACCCTGTACCGATATCCAATACCCGGCATCCGGGAAACACATGATCCTCCAAAGCCCTGATACACATCGCCGTTGTGGGATGATTTCCCGTCCCGAAAGCCATCCCCGGGTCCATTTCCACCACCACATCACCTTGATCTTCTTGATACTGCTCCCAGGAAGGTTTAATCACCACCCGGGCGCCAATCTTTTCCGGCTTATAAAAGGCTTTCCATGAGGTGGCCCAATTTTCCGCCGCCACTTCTGTTTCCGTAATTTCAATTCTTCCCCCGGGGAAAAGATGCTTAATTTCCTCAGCCTCTCTCTTGAAGGCAGCCATCGTGGCGATTAAGCGGACATCAATGGGAAAGTACCCTTTTAATTCTATGTTTTCTGCATCTAACAGCTCCTGAGGGATATCCCAGGCATCCCAATGCTGACCGTCAATATGCTGCTTGATTGCCTGGGGGTCCTCAATCACCACCCCGCCGGCGCCAAGCTCCCAAAACAGATTGGCGATGGATTCCGACATTTCTTCCGTGGTTGTTACAGTCACTTCCAAATAATTCAAATTAAGCACCCCTCCGCAGCCTGTCGATAAACTTCGTCTACCTTGCCGGTTGCCCGTTTTTTACCTGTTGCGCCTGGTAGCCGAAGGTTTTCGAACAGGCTAAATTCGCCTCCACTTATGTATAAAAAGTAAGAAAGGGGACCGGCTGCCGAATACATTTTGTATCCGATCAAGTCCCCATCATGTTACCCCATAAATGCATCTTTTACTTTATTAAAGAATCCCTTTCCTTTGTCGGACTGCTGGTCTCCGGAAAAGTGAGAGCCAAAATCCTGGAGCATCTTTTTCTGCTCTTCCGTAAGATTGGTTGGGGTCACCACGCGTACCTTCACATGTTGATCCCCCCGGCCGTATCCCCGAAGCTTGGTAATCCCTCTGCCCCGCATGCGGAAGGAAGTTCCCGTCTGGGTCCCTTCCGGTACCGTCAGTTTGATCTTGCCGTCCAGGGTGGGCACTTCCACCTCACAACCCAGTGCGGCCTGCACAAAAGAAATAGGAAACTCGCAAATCACATCGTCATTCTCTCTCTTAAATACTTGATGGGACCGAACGGTCAGATAGACGTAAAGGTCTCCTGGAGGCCCGCCCAAAGTCCCGGCTTCCCCTTCGTTGGAAATGCGCAGCCGGGAACCGGAGTCTACGCCGGCAGGAATCTTCACGTGGATTTTGCGTTGTTTTTTCACTCTGCCGCTGCCCCCACAGTGTTTGCACACCTTTTCAATAATCGTCCCTGCGCCGTGACAGCGGTGACAAGTCTTCACGGTCTGAAACTGGCCGAAGGGTGTGGACTGGGCACTCTTTACCTTACCACTGCCCCCGCAGAGGGGACAGGTTTGGGGACGGGTACCCGGTTCGGCGCCGGAACCCCCGCAGACCTCACAGCTTTCCATACGGGGAATCTCCACATCCTTTTCCACCCCAAAAGCAGCTTCTTCAAAAGAAATGGACAAGTCCAGACGCAGATCGGCGCCCCGTTGGGCGGCAGGACGCTGGCCGGCTCCGCCGCCGCTAAAGCCGCCGCCGAAAAACATATCAAAAATATCCCCGAAACCGCCGAAATCGGCTCCCCCGCCAAAGCCACCAAAATCAAAGCCCCCGCCGTTTGCGCCCGCATGACCGAACTGATCGTAGCGGGATCTTTTCTCCGTATCGCTTAGAACCTCGTAGGCCTCATTAATTTCCTTGAATTTTTCTTCCGCGGTCCTGCTGTCCGGGTTTAGATCGGGGTGATACTTTTTGGCCAGTTTTTTATAAGCCTTTTTGACTTCGTCTTCAGATGCAGTCCGGGGTACCCCCAGGACCTCATAATAATCTCGTTTACTCATGGGACCACCTTCCTGGCGGCTTATTTTTTGTCATCGTCCATTACTTCGTAATCGGCATCAACCACGTTATCCTGAGGCCCGTGTCCCGGATTGGCTGTCTCTTGGCCCTGGGGCCCGGCCTGGGCACCGGCTTCTTTATAGATACGCTCGGATATCTTATGAAGTGCCTGAGATAAGGCGTCTGATTTTTGTTTAATTTCCTCCGTATTATCCCTGGTCAAGGCCTCTTTTAAAGCGTCTTTGGCCCGTTCCACTTCTCCTTTTTCCGCGTCCTGTACTTTGTCGCCCAGGTCTTTTAAGGTTTTCTCCACCTGGTAAACCATGGCATCGCCCTGGTTGCGGGCTTCCACAGATTCTTTTCTCTTTTCGTCTTCCTGGCGGAACTTATCCGCATCTTTCACCATGCGGTCAATTTCTTGGTCGGAAAGTCCGCTGGAGGCGGTAATGGTAATATCCTGCTGTTTCCCGGTCCCTAAATCTTTGGCACTGACGTGAACAATACCATTGGCGTCAATATCAAATTTTACTTCAATTTGGGGAATGCCCCGGGGAGCGGGAGGAATCCCGGTGAGGGTAAACCTGCCCAAAGTCTTATTATCCGCAGCCATTTGCCGTTCCCCTTGCAGGACATGAATCTCTACGGAAGTCTGACTATCTGCCGCCGTGGAGAAAATTTGGCTCTTGCTGGTGGGAATGGTCGTGTTGCGTTCAATCAGCCGGGTAGATACCCCTCCTAAAGTTTCAATGCCTAAAGACAAAGGCGTGACATCCAAGAGAAGAACATCTTTCACTTCTCCTGCCAGCACCCCGGCTTGAATGGCTGCACCGATGGCCACACATTCGTCAGGGTTAATTCCTTTATGGGGCTCTTTGCCGAGCAGCTGCTTAATGGCAATCTGTACGGCCGGAGTTCGGGTGGAACCGCCTACCAGGAGCACCTTATCGATTTTATCCGGCGAAAGACCCGCATCGGACAAAGCCTGCCGGGTGGGACCCATGGTCTTTTCCACCAAATCAGCGGTCAATTCATCAAATTTCGCCCGGGTTAAGGTGATATCCATATGTTTGGGACCTTCCGAAGTAGCGGTGATAAAGGGTAAATTGATGTTGGTGGTCAAAACACCGGACAATTCATGCTTCGCTTTTTCCGCCGCTTCCTTTAAGCGCTGGAGCGCCATGCGGTCCTTGCTTAAGTCCACGCCTTCCCCTTTTTTAAATTCTCCCACCAGGTAATCGATGATCCTCTGGTCGAAATCATCGCCGCCCAAAAAATTGTTCCCACTGGTAGCTTTTACTTCAAAAACCCCGTCGCCCAATTCCAGAATGGATACATCAAAAGTACCGCCCCCCAGGTCGAAAACCAAAATTGTCTGATCCTCTCCCTTGTCTAAGCCATAAGCCAGAGCGGCTGCCGTAGGCTCATTAATGATTCTTAATACTTCCAATCCGGCAATTTTCCCGGCATCTTTCGTGGCTTGACGCTGGCTGTCGGAAAAATAAGCGGGAACGGTGATCACGGCTTGGGTAACCGTTTCTCCCAAGTATGCTTCCGCATCCCCTTTCAATTTTTGCAGAATCATCGCGGAAATCTCTTGAGGCGTATAGGTTTTATCTCCGATCTTCACATCATGTTTCTTGCCCATTTGTCTTTTAATGGAGATGACCGTCCGGTCTGGATTCGTCACGGCCTGTCTTTTTGCCACCTGGCCGACCAGTCGCTCACCGGTATTGGAAAAAGCAACCACCGAAGGAGTCGTCCGGCCGCCTTCCGCATTGGGGATGACCACCGCTTCTCCGCCTTCCATCACGGCAACGCAAGAATTGGTCGTCCCAAGATCAATTCCTATTACTTTACCCATTGTATGTACCTCCTTTTAAAAAGTTCATATTTAAAATGCTAATTTGCTCCTATTTTACCACTTTCACCATGCTGGGCCGAATCAGTTTTCCTTTTAATCGATACCCTTTTTGCAGTTCCTCAACTATGGTATCTTTTTCCTGCTCTTCGTCCTCTATTTGCATCACCGCCTCATGGCAGTTGGGATCAAATTTGCATCCCAGGGATGCCACAGGTTCAAGTCCCTCATTGGTCAAAACCTGTTGGAGCTGGCGAAAAATCATCTCCACCCCATCTAAAAAACTTTTTACTTCTCCGCCGTCTTTGGCAGAAGTTAAAGCCCGCTCAAAATTATCCAGCACAGGGAGCAGCCGGGTAATCACACTTTCAGAAGCATATTGGAGCAGATCTTCTTTTTCCAACCGGGTGCGCCGGCGAAAATTTTCAAAATCTGCCTGGAGCCTCTGCATCACATTAACCAGTTCTTTTTTCTCCGCTTCCAGCTTTTCTACTTGGGCCTGCCAATAGGGGGAGTTTTCCCCCTCCGCACAGGTATCTTCTGCCTCTTTGCCTTGATCGTCCGGTTCAGTTTCCTGAGCGATACCCTCATTCGCTTTGGCTTCATCCGGTATGTTTTCCCCGGATATATTCAAGTTTTCCTGCATATTTTCAGATTCAATCATATCATCCACCACCTTTACGGCAAATAGTTACTACTCACGAAAGGATTCCGGAAAACCCTTTCCCTCTTCTTCTTTTTCGGCTTTCATTTTGATGATCGTATCGATGCGCAAAATGGCCTCCGCTACTTCGGACGCAGCTTTAAAAGCATGAATTTTTACTAACGCCGGGTCTATCACTCCTAAGGAAAGCATATCTGCCACCTGTCCCGTCTCACAATTTACGGCCAAAGAAAATTTCCCTGTTTCCGCTTGGGCAGCCAGCACATCGCCCAGCTTTTCCAGGGGGTTAAAACCGGCGTTCGCCACAATTTGGGTAAAGGGCTTTTTCAATGCTTCCGCCACACAGTCCATACCATAAGCAGCCATTCCCCTCAGCTGGGGCCGGTTTTTTTCCACTTCTCGCAAGGCGGCCAATTCAATCGCGCCGCCCCCGGGCAGTACCCCGCCCTGGATGGCCACCTGGACGGAAGCAGCCGCATCCTTGGCAATACGCTGTCTTTCTCCCACCACCTCTTCGGTGGCGGCTCCTACCTGAATCGTCGCCATGGGCTTTCCCCCGCCGGAAGCAATTAATACCTGGCCTAATTTTTCATCTTCATAAACCCGGCGCGCGGTGCCCAGATAATGGATCAGTTCCGCCGGCTCTTTGCGAAGTCCCGTTCGCTTCAGGGTCCTCGCTCCGGTATGTTCGGCTGCCCGCCTCAATTCTTTATGGGACACCCGCTGCACCGTTAGAATTCCCGCATCTGTGAGGAATTCCTCCGCAAAATCATCCACACCCCGGTCCACCAATATTACCCGAACCCCTATTTCAACCATCTTCCTCAGGTTCTGTTCAAATTCCTGCCGAAGTTCCAAAAACTTGGCAAACCCCGACTCCGTTCCCAATGCTTCATCTTCTACTTCTTCCGGCTCTAAAGCATCGTCCAGGACAAGGATTTTGGCATTCTCTATCTTTTTAGGCATTTGCCGGTTTATCCGTTCCTTATTGACAATGACGCCTAAAAATACCTTGTTTTCTGCTCCTACCGTGGAACAAATGGTATCCGCCAATTTAAAGCTTTTGTCCTGAAGTTTTTCCCTGCCGATGAGGGCGGCAGCCTCCACCACCAGGTCCGCAATATCCTCATGCTCCCGTCCGGCAATTAAAGCTACTTGTTTGAGGATGGGATCGTGGACATCACTGACCTGCCTTGCCTGGTCGCGGAACACAGTCAAAGCGATTTTGGCCGCAAATCTTAACCCTTCAATGACACGGGCCACAGGCACCCCTTTCATCACCTGCTCCACCCCGCAGCCGATTAAAGAACCGGCCAGTAGAGTGGCGGTGGTGGTGCCGTCACCAATTTCCTGATGTTGGGCTTTGGCAACATTAATCAGCATTTTCGCCGCCGGATGGCTGACCTCCATAAGATCCAGGATGGTAACCCCGGCATTGGTAATGACAACACTGCCAAACTTGTCAACCAGCATGGTGTCCAAACCCTTGGGACCGATTGTTCCTTCCACTGCCGAAGCAATGGCCCGGATGGCATTGGCATTGGTGATCAATGCCGCCAGACGTTCATCCACTTCCGCATTTTCGTTCACGTTTTTGAGGGACAAATTTTTCACCTATCTTTTCGCCATCTTTTCCAATATGTGAGACAGTTGGTCGGTGACAAATTCCACCAAGGCCACCGCCTTTGAATAATTCATGCGGGTAGGCCCTAAAACACCGATGGATCCCACGGTTTTCCCACCGACTTTATAGTCGGTGGTAATGACACTGCATTGCTTCACACCCTGGTACGCGTTCTCTCCCCCGATGGATATTTCCGTGCCGTCCCGTCCCTCCTTCTTGAGCAGGCTTTTTACCACCTGATCTTCTTCCAAGCTGGACAGAAGGGTCTTCAGTTTTTCTACATCACGAAATTCCGGCTGGTTAAACATATTTAAGGCGCCGCCCAAAAAGACCCGTTCCTCCCCGGATTCCAGCAGGACCTGTTCCATGAGCTCAAATGCCAAGTTCTTTAACTGCTCGTGATGATTCAGTTGATGGGTGATTTCCTGAAGAAGGGTTAAATTGACCTGTTCCATATTCAGTCCAAAAAGCTTGCCCTGCAAAAAATTATTGATGTCCTGAAGTTGTTGGAGATCAACCGGTTTAGTTAAGTCCATCACCCGGTGATTAATAAAGCCCGTATCGGATACGATCACTACCATCACCCGGAATAAACTCACGGGAATTAATTGAATACGCTCCAGTGTCCCTTCCCCGCGCTTGGGCACCAAAATAATCGCTGTATAATTGGTCAGTTGAGACATCAGCTGGCATGTCGCTTGGACGATGTGATCCAGTTCCGTGAGTTTCCGGCCAAAAACTTGCGTCACACTATTCATCTCACCAGGAGTGAGCTGTTCCTTTTCCATGAGACAGTCTACATAATACCGGTAGCCTTTGTCGGAAGGGATCCTGCCGGCAGAGGTATGGGGCTGCTCAATGTACCCCAGTTCTTCCAAATCAGACATTTCATTTCTAATCGTGGCCGAACTAACTCCCAGCCCGTACTTTTTTGAAATCGTTCGGGATCCAACAGGCTCTGCGGTAGCAACGTAATCCGTAATAATAGCATGCAATACTTGCTTTTTACGCTCATCCATATCAAGCCCTCCCCAACCTTGTTAGCACTCTAACTTGTTGAGTGCTAATTTCAAAATACCACCTAGGTTTGGTTTTGTCAACCCTTATGGAAGGAATTCCATAAACACTTCATTTGCCAGAAAAATTCCTTTTCTAGTTAATTTTATCTGATCTTCCGAGCAGGCAATCAGATCCAAAGCAATGAGTTTTTCCAGTTGTTTTTGATATTTTTTATTTATCTTAACACCAAAACGTTTCTCAAATTCATGGATATTTAAACCTTCCAGAAGCCGGAGCCCTAAAAAAATCGTTTCTCCTAGGGCAGTGTCGAAATCGACAATTTCGCTTTCCCCAACCGGGAATTTCCCTTCCTGCACTTCTTGAAGATACCTCTTTAATGCGGCTTGGTTTGTCTGCCGGAGATGCTGCCAGTGGGAAGAGGCGGCGACACCCAATCCCAGGTAGGTTCCATTATTCCAGTATACCCGGTTGTGCACGGAAAAATAACCGGGCCAAGCAAAATTTGATATTTCATATTGCCGGTAGCCGGATGCTGCCAGGATATCCATGGCAAGCTCAAACATGTCGGCGGAAGCGTCTTCATCGGGAACCTGTAACAAGCCCTTTTGGTATTGTTTTCCCCAAAAGGAATCCTCACCTAGTTTTAAGCCATACGCGGCGATATGCGGCACATGCAATTGGACAGCAGCATTAAGGGACCCTTTCCACTGGTCCAGGGTTTGGCCGGGTAACCCGTAGATCAGATCCAAATTAATATTCTCTATGCCGCACTGTTGGGCCTCATGGACGGCATTGCCAATATCTTGGGGAAGATGAATTCTGCCCATACGCTGAAGCAGTTGATCCTGAAACGCCTGTGCGCCAATGGATAACCGGTTAACTCCCCCTCTTTTCAATTTGGAAAAGTAGGCTCCGTCAACCGTTTTCGGATTACACTCCACGGTTATTTCCCCGTTCCGGGCCAGGGGAAAACAGTCCTGTACCTGATCGAGCATTTTCATCAGGTACTCTGCCGGGATACTGGTAGGAGTTCCCCCTCCTATATATATGGATTTTATGCCTCCTTGGATACTGTCCGCATGGGCGGCATATAATGCCGCTTCTGCTATGACGGCATCACAATATTCCTCTACCGGTAAACCGGCCAGGGGGTATGAAACAAAGTCACAGTAATGACACTTTTTGATACAGAAAGGTATGTGGATATAGACGGCTTCAATGGAGGGGCGATTCCCTGGAGTTAGATTCATAAATGTCATCCTTTTAATTGAGCTTGTTGATAAACGCCCATCTACGTTGTTGCAACTGCGCGTTCTTGCTCGACGTACGCCCGTGACTTTCTCGACAGTCTCATTTTAATTCTTTTTGATTTTCCTACTGTAACCTGTCGCTAGTCAAGGCTGTTCAGAAACGAGCATGGCTCAAGAACAAGCACTGCCGGCACCGGAGGCGTATCGTGAATACGCCGAGGATGCCGGCAGTGCGCAGTGACAACGCCAGGCGATGTTTATCAACAGCCAAATGAGGATGCCGGCAATGTCCGGTGACAACGCCAGACGAAGTTTATCAACAGCCTTACGCTAATCTATTTTCAACACCGCCATGAATGCTTCCTGGGGTATCTCCACACTCCCCACCTGCTTCATGCGCTTTTTACCCTCTTTTTGCTTTTCCAGAAGCTTTCTTTTCCGGGTAATATCGCCTCCGTAGCACTTTTCCAGGACGTTTTTCCGGAGGGCTTTCACACTTTCCCGGGCAATGATTTTATTGCCCAGGGCTGCCTGGATCGGCACTTCAAACAGTTGCCGGGGAATAAGCTGGCGTAATCTTTCCGTCAGAGCCCTGCCCCGGTAATAGGCTTTGTCTTTATGCACGATGCACGACAAAGCATCCACGATTTCCCCGTTCACCATCACATCTAATTTCACCAGATCCGATTCCTTATAGCCGCTTAATTCATAATCCAGTGAGGCATAACCCTTGGTGCGGGACTTCAGTTGATCAAAAAAATCATAAATAATTTCCGACAAGGGCAGGTCGTAAATCATCATCACCCGGGATTCGGAAATATACTCCATGTGGACAAAATTACCCCGTCTTTCCTGCGTAATCTCCATGACACTGCCCACAAACTCAGTGGGCACCATAATGGTCGCCTTCACATAAGGCTCTTCCATCAAAGCGATCTCCTGGGGCTTGGGAAGTTTTGTGGGATTGTCCACATGAATCACACTGTTGTCGGTCTGCGTAACCCGGTAATTTACACTGGGAGCCGTGGTAATTAACTCCAAGCCGTACTCCCGCTCCAATCTCTCCTTGATAATTTCCATGTGCAGCAGCCCCAAAAAGCCGCACCGGAAACCGAAACCCAGGGCGACGGAAGTCTCCGGTTCATACACTAAGGAAGCATCATTCAACTGAAGTTTGTCCAGGGCATCCCGGAGGTCGGCATAGTCATTGGTCTCAATGGGATATAAACCGCAATAAACCATGGGAGTGGCTTTTCTGTACCCGGGGAGAGGCTTGTCTGCCGCCCGGTTATAATCGGTAACCGTATCCCCTACCTGGGTGTCTTTCACATTTTTGATACTGGCCGCGACAAAACCCACATCTCCCGCGGCCAGGGTATCGATCAGTTTCAGGGCAGGGGTAAAAATACCTACTTCGGTAACCTCAAAGGTTTTTCCCGTCCCCATCATTTTAATATTTATCCCTTTGGTGACCATCCCATCGACCACCCGAATATAAGGAATGGCCCCTTTATAGGAATCAAAATGGGAGTCAAAAATCAGCGCCTTCAGAGGCGCCTGCCGGTCCCCTTCGGGAGGTTTAATCCGCTGGACAATTGCTTCCAGGATATCTTCCGTGCCCAAGCCTGTCTTAGCCGAACAAAGGATGGCCTCGCTGGCATCCAATCCAAGAATATCCTCAATCTGTTTCTTGACCCCGTCCGGATCGGCGCTGGGCAGGTCAATCTTATTAATCACCGGAATAATCTCCAGATCATGTTCCAAGGCAAGATAGGCATTGGCCAGGGTCTGGGCTTCAATACCCTGAGCGGCATCCACCACCAGCAGCGCCCCTTCACAGGCCGCCAGGCTGCGGGAAACTTCATAGGTAAAATCCACATGCCCCGGAGTGTCAATCAGATTCAAAGTATACATCTGCCCATCCCTGGCCTGATAGTTGATCCGTACCGCCTGCAGTTTAATGGTGATGCCCCGTTCCTTTTCCAATTCCATTTGGTCCAGAACCTGAGATTCCATTTCCCGGGCAGATAATGCCCCGGTATACTCCAGGATGCGATCGGCCAAAGTCGATTTGCCATGGTCAATATGGGCGATGATACAAAAATTTCGGGTAGTCTCCTGTTTTGTCGTCATTCCTGCCACCCTCTTCCTCCTGTCTGGTACTCATTCTTTCATATTATATCATTATACCATTGTATATTGCTCTTGTGCATTAATCATTTTCCCGTTTTTTTGCGAAACCTGCGCCCCAGGATGCCGGCCACCATTTCCGCCTCTTCCATATGAAAGATCATAGCCACCGCACCGAATACGATCACACCGACCGCAACAGCGAAAAAGACTTGGCCCAATTGGCTCATCTTGGTAGCGACGCCCCACAGCCCCATACTGAATTGGGCGGCATAAAAGCTTGCTGCGCCCATTAAAGCGGAAGCAAACAGGGTCTGGCCGAAGGATAAAAGAATGTGCCCTCCATCCATGGGGCCGATTTTTCTTCTTAACATGCCCAGGAGCACAATCATATTAATAATCCCGGCCAAGGAGTATGCCAAAGCCAATCCCCGCTCCTCCATGGGCCCGATGAGCAGCAGGCTTAACCCGATATTGGTCCCAATGGCGCACACACTGGCAAAAACAGGGGCCTTCGTATCATGAAGAGCATAAAAAGTCCTGCTCAGGACGTGAATGGAAGAGTAGGCAAAAAGTCCGATACAGTAATAAAACAGGGCATCCCCCGCCGCCAAAGCATCCTCATGGGTAAACTTGCCGTTTTCAAACATGAAGCGAAAAATAGGCACGCGCAAAACGGCCAGTCCCACAGCACAGGGCAGAGTGATAAAAATAACGGAGCGCAGCCCTAAAGAAGCCATCTTTTTAAACTCCTGCTTTTCCTGACGGGCGGCGTGCCCGGTCAGGGTCGGGAACACGGCCACCGCAATGGCCACCGCAAAAATGCCGATGGGCAGCTGCATTAAGCGCTGGGCATTCCGCAAGGCCGAAATCCCTCCGGCAGAAAGAGAGGAAGCCAGGTTCTGGTTGACAAACAGGTTTAACTCGCTGATGGAGAGACCCAGTAAGACCGGGACCATCAGTGTCCCCAATCGAATCACGCCCGGGTGAAAAATGTTAAAACTGGGACGGAACTTCAAGCCGATTTTCCATAGAGCAGGCACCTGAACCAAAAAATTTGCCGCAGCGCCCACGACCACGCCAATGGAAAAACCGGCAATTCCGTAACCCGGCCATCGTGCCTCAATCGTTCCTCCTAACAAAACCCCGAACACAATAATGCCCAAATTATATAAGATAGAACCCAGGGCAGGAGCAGTAAAATTCTTATAGGAATTTAAGATCCCCATGGAAATTCCCGACAGGGCCATGAAGATCACCTGCACAAACATGACCCGGGTCAAAAACACCGTCAGGTCCATGGCCCGGGGATCAAATCCGGGCACCAAAAGAACAATCAATTGGGGCGTAAATATGTATCCGATCATCACCCCTACACCCAGCAGGGAGAGCATCACGCTGACCACAATGCCGGCTACTTCCCAGCCCTCTTCCTCTTTACCCGTAGCAATATAGCTGGAAAAAACGGGAATGAAGGAAGAGCTCAAGGCGCCTCCCACCAGCAGCATATATAAAAAATCCGGAATGGAAAAGGCCGCATTGTAGGCATCGGTAATCCGGTTCTGTCCGAATTGGGCATAGATAATGATATCCCGCAGAAAGCCCAAAATGCGGGAAATCACCATGGCCACCATAATCAGCCCGGCAGCTTTTACCACTCTTGTATGATCCGGCATAATCGTACTTCTCCTCGCCCATACTTTCTGATTTTCATGTGATCGGAAAGAATCCCGCCTTTTGGGCGGGAATTCCAGGATGACTGCATCTATTATAACGCAACAAGAGGCAAGTGACCAGTGTTCAAGAGCCAATATTTGTTTTTTCCTGGTTGAACCTGTTCCATAAGATTTCTTGACACTGCCGGCTCCACCTGGCTAAATCATCACGTCCCTTATTCAAGAGGGCGCTGACGCCGGGAAAAAAGGATTGTTTCACTGTGTGCAGGAAAGCATCCGTTTTTTCCCCCACCTGTAAACTTCTCAGATAGGCAGGCACTTCCCGGGCTTTGGCGTCCAACGCACGGGCCAGGTCTTTCATCCCGCTCACATCCCATTGATACTGTGTGCCGATGGCCGTTACCGACCAAATGTTTTCTTCCATGGTGACGGCAAAAACATGTTGGGGAAACCCCGGGGCCATTTTTTGCAGCCCTTGAGCCGCCGCGTTTAATCCCAGAAATACTAAGCATCCGGTCAGGCATAAAATCTTTGCGTAGGAGGAAAAAATTCTCACCCAAAAACACCTCCTGACGGTAGTATTCCCCTTATTCATGACATTATTTATCCCTAGATTTCCTCTGAATTCAAATTATTATTGATCACACCGGCAAGCATTTCTGCCGCAAGCTCCGCTTCCTCCAGAGAATTTTCCGTAGAACCCATTTCAACGAGAATGGCATGGGGAGATACATGCTGGTTATATCGTCCGTCCTGTACCCGGACCCCTTTCAACAGACCAGGATACATTTTATCCATCACCCCGGACAATTTTTTCGCAAACGCTAAATTTTCCTGCCAGTGGGGATGAGGCAGGCGGGCATTACTACCCACAATAAACATAATTCTGCTCGCCTGTTTCCCTCCGATCTCAGCCGTGGTGCTGGCCCGGGGAATTTGGGCGTCTCGGTGCACATCAATAAATATTTGAATGGTGGGGTAATCTTTTTTCATTTGTTGGAGGGTGACCAAAGAATTGGCATAAGACTTTGCCCAGTCGGGATAATCATGAATGGTGCTGCTCAGCACGGAGGCAATGCCATATTTATTCTCCAAAGTATCTTTTAGATGCTGGGCAACCGAGAAGATCCCCCCGTTCTTTCCCTCCAATTTTTCCACTCCCTGGGTAGGAACATAGCTTTCCGCATTATGGGTACAGTAAATTCCTACTAAAGGACCTGCTCCCCGGGGAATCACCGGATCTTCCTTATTTTCTTCAACGGGGGGAAGCCCCGGTACCGGTTCGTCTTCAGGAATGTACTCCGGCTCCGCGGTTACCGGTACGGCATTAAAATAGGCAATTTGGGAGCTAAAAAAAGTCTGGGGATTTCTTAAGTCTGCCGCAGTAATATCCTGCATAGCCGTGACAAAAAAACCTCTAGATTCATCCTCTATATAATCGGGGAAATAGGAGGCTACAGGCAGTACCTCTCCCAGAATGCTTTTCCAGTCGTCACTGTACAAGCCTACAAAACGCCAGACCTGTAACATCTCGGATGCGCCCGTCTGGAGCTTGGGCAGGGTAAAAAAATTCCACGAAATGCGATTTCCTACTTCAAAGCCTACGAGAAGCAGGGCCAGAAAAAATATTGCCGTAATCAGAAGCTTGATCACAGGCAGATAACCGCTGTTTCCCCACCGCCTGTACCTGCGAATCTTCCATGTCATGTTGTCCGCCCCCTTTTAACGCATAATAAAAAATATGCACAAGCAGGATCGGATATGCTTAAAAAGGCAAAGGGCTTTCGGGATCCGGGTACCGGGATTCGGGATAAGACCAAGGGGAAAAAAGGAGCCCGCAAAGCAGAAGAGCGCAACCGTGGTTGCACTCTTCCAGATGAAAACAATTCACTTTTATGGGGCAGTTTACCTTAAAGCAGTGGGAACAAAAGCGTCGACGATCCCAATGACTAAGGCGGCCAGCAGCGACCCAATCAGGCTCACAGAAAGGTAATGGGGAATAATGAATTGGGATAAATAGATCACTACTGCTGCTGCGATAAAGCCCACTATTCCCCGCCCGTAAGGAGAAATGTTTTTACCCATCAGCCTTTCCGCAATATAGCCGAGTACTGCAATCACAACTGCAGCAATAAGGGCCCCGATAAAACCATTTACGGAAATTCCGGGTAAAAGCCAGCTAATCACCATCAACACTAAAGCGGAAACAATAAACCTTACGATTAGACCGAGCAATTTCTGTCATCTCCTTTTCTAAATAATAGATTCCTTAAAATAGAATAACCGTAAAATATGAAAATATTCACCCGAGTGATCAGGTTATTTTTCAGGTGTCCTTGCTTTTTTTTAACATACGTGGTAGAATATATCCTGTTTGAGATATCCTTGATTTGTCTTTATTATTTTTCATTTTTATATTTGTGAAAGCTTTATCTAAGGAGGTGACATCGTCATGCCGAATATTAAGTCTGCAGAAAAACGTGTGCAAATTGCCGAAGCCCGCAGAGTAAAAAATGCTGCCATAAAATCTACGGTGAAAACTGCGGTGAAAAAATTTACGGAAACTATTCCTTCCGGTGATAAAGAAAAAGCACAACAGCTTTTGGTGAATGCCATCAAGAATCTTGACAAGGCTGCTGGCAAAGGGATTTATCATAAAAACGCTGTAGCCAGGAAAAAATCAAAGCTTCAAAAAGCTTTTAACCAGGCAAACCAGGCGTAAAAATAACTTTACTTATCCGCTCAATATCAAGAAGTACATCAGGCAGAACACGACACCACTTTCAGGCCAAACCCTGAAAGTGGTGTTTTCGTAAAAAGATTAAACTGATGCATCTTCAGCTATCTGGAATTTCTCCAAATATCCCTTATACTTTAATCCATTGATACCTTTTTATGCTCTGCCTAATTACCGGGAGGAGTGAAAACGAAATGCCGGAGGTAGAAAACAAGTTTGTCACAGATATGGAATTAAAAGCAGGCATCAACGGCTTGTTTTTTTGGGCAAACCCCGCAGGGCAGGTTTTTTTCGGCAAAGACATCCTGAGCCATAAAATTAGCGATGTGATTGATACGGAATATTTAAGCATCAACTTTGGTTACCAGATCGATATGGAGGAAATCTTGTCTGACATCCTTCAAGGACGAAAGGATTTTTTTCAATTCAGGACCAAAACCCGAAGGTATGACGGCCAGTTTCTGCTTTTGCACTGGCAGTTGAGGCCGATCCGGTTTGAAGGTATTATTACCGGAATATCTTTTTTGGTACAAAATTTTTCCCAGGAGAGTACCTTTCCCGGTGCCGGTAATGATCATGGATTGGATCAAAATGGGGGAAACAGGGAAACCGACGACCGGGTGAAATGGCTGCAAACCCAGCTGCAGGAATCCCGGGAAGCTCTAACTAAGGCCAGCGAAAACCTGAACGCGAGCAACGAAAGATTAGAGTTGGCCCTGTTTTGTGCGGATGAAAGCTTGTGGGATTGGGAAATACAAACAGGCAATTTGCATGTTCATAATCAGCTGCCCGCTATGCTGGGCTACGATTTTTCCGGCACAATGCCCTTCAGCTTTTGGGAGGAATTGCTGCATCCGGATGACCGTCAGCGCGTATTGGAAGATGTGGCGGCCAATGTGGAGGGCCGTACGCCCTATTATGAAACGGAATACCGGCTGAGGACCAAAAAGGGGGATTGGATCTGGATTCAGGCCAAGGGAAAAGTCGTGGCCTGGGACAAGGAAGGCAGGGCGGTACGGTCCCTGGGAGTGCACCGGGACATTACGGAAAAGAAACGCCACCAAAAAGAGCAGGATGCCATTTTTAATGCCATTTCTGAAGTAGTGATGTATTTAGATTTAGACGGAAAGATACTTTGGGCCAATAAGGCTGCCGCTCAATCCCGGAATCTCCATATCAATGAAATTGTGGGTAAAGACTGCTGCTGGGTATGGCAGAATCATAGAAAACGAAAGAACACCTGCCCTGCCCTAAAATGCATCCAAACGGGAAAGAGTGTCAGTTCCGAAACCGCAGATGACCAGGGTAGAACATGGCTGAATAAAACTTATCCTTTACAGGATGAAAACGGGCATAATTATGCCGTTGTCCTGATCTCCCGGGATGTTACGGAACAAAAAAATTACCAGGAAAGAATTAAAGCCAGCGAAAAGAGCTATCGGCATCTTTTCGAAAAAAGCCCCATCGGTTTAATGAAGTGTGACAAGATGGGCAACATTACGGAAATCAACCGGTCTTTTTTGGATGTGCTCCAATGTCCTACAAAAAAACAGGTGTTAAAAATCAATCTTCTGGCGCATCCCCAGGAGCAGTTTTTCAACATCCGGGACCATTTAAAAATTGTATTGGAGACCGGACAATCTATGGAAGAAGAGATGGAATTTTCCTCCTTTTTAAACAAAAAAACCTGGGTTTATTACAAGATCGACCCGGTAAAAAATGAGAAAGGTCAAGTAACTGAGGCGATCATTGCCTGCCAGGACATTACCGACCGCAAAAAGTCCGAACTGGAAATACGCTTTCTTACCTTTCATGATTGCCTGACCGGCCTATATAACAGGACTTTTTATGAAGAAGAAAAAAGCAGGCTGGATGTGCCCCGGAACCTTCCCATCAGCGTTATTTCCGGTGATCTGAACGGTTTAAAACTGGTGAATGATGCTTTTGGCCATCAAAAAGGGGATGAACTGCTCATGAAAGCAGCCCAGGTTTTAAAGAAATCAAGCCGGGGGGATGACATGATTGCCCGGGTGGGGGGAGATGAGTTTGTGCTGGTACTGCCCCACACCAGCTACGAGGAGTCCCAAAAGATTTGCCAAAGAATCAGGAAGGCAAGCAAAGAAATGACTTATGATCCTATTGAGGTGAGTATTTCTTTGGGAACGGCCACCAAGGAAACACAAAATGAAGGCATTGATAAAGTAATTTCCCAGGCTGAAGAAATGATGTATCGCACGAAACTGCTGGAAAGTAAACATATTCATCAAGAAATTATTTCCGCTCTGGAGAAGAAGCTTCTCAAATATACCCATGAAAATCAGCCTCATATCGATCGATTGGTGGGGTTGTCTATTGATTTAGGAAAAAGAGTGGGGTTGGATGCGCAAGAGCTGGACCGGCTGAGGCTTGCGGCCCGATATCATGATATCGGCAAGGCGGCGATTCCTTTGAGCATTCTCAATAAGAAAGAAGGCTTAACAAAGGAAGAATGGCACTTAATGAAACAGCATAGCGAGATCGGTTACCGTATTGCCGTGAATTCCAAAATTTTTTCCGCTCTTGCCGAAGAAATTCTCACCCATCATGAAAAATGGGACGGTACGGGATATCCTACCAACCTGAAAGGGCAAAAGATCCCCTTGATATCCCGCATCATTGCTATTGCCGATGCTTATTGCGCCATGGTGGAGGGGAGACCGTACAGAGAACCTTTTTCCCCTGCCCAGGCACGTGAGGAAATCAGGAAATATGCCGGCATGCAATTTGATCCCGAACTGGTAAAAATTTTCCGGGATCTCTTTTGAAAAAAGTCCGAAGGGCTTTCCGGGATCCGGGTACCCGGTTACCGGGTACCTGGAAAAACCAATTAAAGTAAAATTGCTTCTTACTGATACCCATAATGAACCCTTCAGACCAAGTGGGAAGCAGAACGCAACAAGGATGATGAAAAAGTTATTTAAGTTCTATTACTATAAGCTCTAGCAAAAAATAAGAGCTTGTTCAGAAACCGGCTAAGGTCAGGGGACACACCCCAATGCATGAGAAATAATTGTGCGGGGAATGTCCCCAACTATTCTAGGCGCAACAAGCATTTGCAGCGAAGGCGTACCGGGCGTACGTCGAGCAAGAATGCACGGTTGTAACAACGTAGATGGGCGTTTATCAACAAGCTCTAATATTTTGCACACATTTTTAAAATAGCGGTCTCCAAAAGGGCCAGGGGTTCCCCTTTTCCCGTCTTGATCGCTACATCCGCATCCAGTAGATGGGCCAGTCCTTTCACCAGCTCATCAGGATAGAAGTTTTGGCTTTGCTGCATCCCTTTCTTAACCACATAAGGATGCAGCCCTAACTCGTCGGCCATGCGGGCTTCTCCCAGACCCTTTCTGCTTAAGACCTGAATTTGGAGCAAGATTCTGATCTGTCTGGCCAAGAGAGACAGTACTTTCATCTCCGGCTCCCCTGTTCTGACCAGCTCGCGCAGTTGGAAAACAGCAGAAGATGCTTCTCTCCTGCTCATGGCATCGATCAGGTTAAAAACACTTAAGGTACTGCTTTGACCGAGGGTTTGCATCACATCCCGGAGGGTGACTTCCCCGGCCGGTCCTACAAAAAGAGCCGCCTTTTCAATCTCATGTTCCAGTGTGGAAAGATTGTTTCCCCCTGCCACCGCCAAATAATCCAAAACCGGTTTTAAAGCTTTTTTCCCTTTCTCCTGAAAACGTTTTTCGATCCATCTATTTAATTCCTGCCCCTTGAGAGGAGCAAACTCCATCACCTGACCCACTTTTTTAATTAATTTGACCATTTTTCTTTTCGCGTCCACTTTTTCCCCGGCTACCAGCACCAGACAGGTTGAAGGGGACGGGTTGTCCAAGTAGGTTAATAAAGGGTCTAATTCCTGATCTTTGCTCTCTTCTCCGCCTCCTTTTGCCGTCGTAAACCAGGGGGCCCCCGTTACCACCACCAGCCTTTTCTCGGCAAAAACCGGCAGCACATTAGCGGAAGCGGCCACCTGAGCAGGTGAAACGACCGCCCCGTCCAATTTTTCATAGTTAAAATCTCCGATCCCTTCCGCCACCAGGAAATGGGTTAATTTCTCCAAAGCCTCTTTGATCAGAAGCGTTTCCGGCCCATAAAAAAGATAAACTAGGGAGAGTACCCCTCTTTTAATATCATGAAAAATCGGTAATTGTTCCATCAATCTTCCTCTTCTTCCCTATTTAGCTGCTTAAATTGTCCCAATTTATCCGGTCCTTGTCAAGTAACTTGACAAAGAAAGGGGTTTTGTCAGCCATCTTTGAATGTCTGAACCCGGATCTCTTTTCCATCGGTGGAAAAAGTGACGGCCCCATGCAGATCCGTACGGAAAAGGGGGATCTCCCGCTCCTCCCAATATTCGACTACCTCAGGACCCGGATGGCCAAAAGAATTTTTTCCCACACAGACCACAACCATGCGGGGAGAAACCTGTTCATAAAAAGAAGGCAAGAAACTGTTTTTACTGCCGTGATGGGGCAGTTTCAGCACATCTGCCTTTAAATCAAGGCCGCTGTCCAGCAAAGAAGTTAAACAGGCTATTTCCGCATCCCCTGTCAATAAAAAAGAAACATGGCCATAGGATAATTTTAGGACCAAACAATTATTGTTGGTATCCGCATCCGTTCCCGTAAAGGGCTGTCCGGGACTGCATACATATAGTTTAATCCCCCGGTCCAAAAAGATCTCTTGTCCCCGGGTCACCGGAACCGCCGGAACGTTTTTTCTCTCCGCCAGTTCTAAGAGAGGCTGAAGCTCGGGAGATGCTACAAAGGGCCGGGCAAAAACAAACTTGTCCACTTTTAATTCATCCAGGGTGGGGAAAAGGCCCAACATATGGTCCTCATCCGGATGTGTGAGCAGGACCAGATCCAATCGCTCCAGTCCCAGGCTTTTCAGGTAAGGAACAACAATTCTTTCCCCCACCTGGGAACCGGAGGCGTTAGGCTTTCCCCCGCCGTCAATGAGGCAGGTACGCCCGGAAGGGCTCTGGAGAAAAATACAATCCCCCTGCCCTACGTCGACAAAGGTCACATTGAGCCGGCCATTCCCGGAAACCGGCAGGGCCAGAAAGACGATGAAAATGCCCAGGGCGGCAGCCTGATAAAACTTGCCCCGTTTGATCTTACTTAAATAGGGCAGGCAGAATAGGATCCCATAAAAGACACATAGCCAAAACAAATTGGGGGTTTTCACGGTGTGATAGGACCCGGGAAGGTCTGAGATCACTTTGGCCGCCCGCCAGATTCCTTCCACAAGAATCCCCGCCCCGTAAGCAGGCAGGACAGCTAAAGGAACACTGATGATACTCAGAACAAGGGAAAAGAGCCCCAAAAGCACCACCACACCGACCAGACCGGAAGCAAGAATACTCACTATCACCCCGGCCACAGTCAATACATTAAAATAATAGGCGATAAGAGGCATTAACGCCAACTGGGCAGAGACAGCGGCCGCCAGTGCGTCCCACCAGACGCCGCCCTTTTGAGGAAACCAGTCTCTTACGGCAGGCATCAGATATACCACGCCCCCGGCCGCGATAAAAGAAAGCTGAAATCCGGCGTCAAAAAGCATCTGGGGATGAACGATTAATAAAGGCAAGGCAGCAAAAGCCAAGGCGGTATAAAAATCCTTTTTCTCGCCCAGGGAATAGGCAAGCAGCCCCATCACAGCCATGGCACCGGACCTTAAAACGGAGGGGGTAAATTCCGACAAAGCGGCATAAAATACCACGGCAAAAAGTACTAAGAACAGCCTGTTCCATTTATTCAGCTTAAACAGTTGGGCCAGAAGGAGGGTAAACAGCACCACGTATCCCACATGGACGCCGGATACTGCAAAGGCATCCATTAATCCTGTTTGAGAGAGGACATTCCGCTCCTCGAAAGAGAGGGTTCCTTTTTCGCCAAAGAGCATGCCCCCGATAAAGGCGCTTTGTTGGGGCGGGAGATTCCCCAGCACCCGTGCCATCTTTTCTTTCAGTCCAAATACCAGGGCTAAGAAAGCATGGCCCCGGTTCTCCCCCGTGGGAGTAATGGAACCGCCGTACAGGGTGCTCACGGTTGCCTCAATACCGTGTCTTTTCAAGTAGGCCGGATAATCAAACTGATGGGGGTTGGAGGGGGGCGTCGTATCCAGTACTTCTCCGGAAATGTGCAAAACGTCACCATAACGCACCTTTTCTCCGGCCGCGCAAAGCACCTGGATCTTTCCCTTGGTTCGGGGGGCACCGGCCCCTTGAAATACCTGAAAGGAAAATATTTTTCCCCCTGCCGTAGGGCTGGGCTCCCCGGCCGCCATGCCCAGGGCCTGGATCCGCTCTCCCGGGGTGAAAGGGATGTCCTGAAGCGCCAGGTAATGGACTTGCCCCCATAAAATCCCCACACAGCAGGAGAAAATAACCAGAAATCTCAGTTCCTGAGCGCGGCATAAAATATACCCGGAAAAAACAAGGGCGCCCAATGCCAAAGCAAAAGCTGCCCCTACCGGAATATGAAAAAAATTTCCCGCCCCAATCCCCAGGGCAAACCCTAACGTGTGCCAAAGAAGGACTCTTTTCATGGCACTCCTTTCTTAGATCGTAATCCGGTCCTTCAGTTTCTCGAAGGTAGCTGCGCCAATCCCGGAAACATTCTGGATATCCTCCAGGGAGGTAAAATAGCCGTTTTCTTCCCGGTATTGAATGATGGCCTCGGCTTTTGCGGGGCCGATGCCGGGCAAGGCGTCCAGCTCAGCGGCACCGGCCGTATTGATGTTGATCAGCTGGCCGGCTTCCCCATTTGAGGAAGAAGAGACACTGCTTCCCGTTTGAAGCCCGCTTTCTCCTGCCCCTGTCCCCCCTTGAGCAGGAACGATGACCTGTTCCTGATCCTTGAGCTTTTTCGCCAGGTTAATCCTGTTCAAATCGGCTTCCGGCAGGGGCAAGGCCAAATTTACGGCATCAATCACCCTGCTCCCTTCTTTCAGGTTAAAGACCCCGGGATTTTGTACCGCTCCCGAGACATATACCACCACTTCCGCCGGTTCCGCAGCCTTTTCTTCCTGGCCCCCTGGCAGATTTTCCCCGGGAGCCGGGGTGATCTCTACGGCCGGCGAGGCTGTCCGTTCCAGATATTTTCCATAAGTGACACCGGCTCCAAAGAAGAGTGCGATCATCAGGCCAAAAACAATGAAATGTTCTTTCTTTAGTTGCCCCAACATCAAAAACAGCCCTCCTCAGTATAGGTATTATTACTATACGTCGGAAAGCTGTCGAATTCCTGCCTAATTTGTTATTTTATAACAATATTTACAAGTTTATTGGGAACTGTCACCACTTTGACAATGGTTTTTCCCGTGGTCCATTGGGCCAGCTTTTCGCTGGCTAAAATCACCTCTTTCAAGGATTCCCCGTCCAAACCGGCCGCCACATCCAGCCTGTCCCGGATTTTCCCGTTCACCTGGACCACAATATTCACGGTATCCTGCTTTAGGGCTTCCTCTTCATAGGCGGGCCAGGATTCTTGATGAATGCTTCCCGTCTTTCCGGCTAAATGCCACAATTCTTCCGCAATGTGCGGAGCAAGAGGCGCCAGCATCAAGAGCAGTTTTTCCACCGCTTCCTTGATCACCGCAGGATTTCCCCCCTGCTCCCCCGTTTTATCCCTATAATTATACATGGCATTGACCATCTCCATGATGGCGCTGATCGCTGTATTGAAATTAAAGCGGATGGCGATGTCTTCAGTCACCTTTTTCGTGGTTTGATGAACCACCCTGCGGAAATCCCGGTCCGCCTGGCTGAGAGACCCGGTATCCATGGGCCCTTCCGCCTTTTGCACCACGTCCAGATAGGAAACCACCGCCCGCCAGACCCGGTTCAAAAAGCGGTAACATCCTTCCACCGCCGAATCATTCCATTCCAGATCCCGTTCCGGAGGCGCCGCAAACAGGATGAACATGCGGGCCGTATCCGCCCCATACTGGTGAATAATATCCTCCGGGCTGACCACATTTCCTTTTGATTTCGACATCTTACTGCCGTCTTTCAGGACCATGCCCTGGGTAAGGAGGTTTTCAAAAGGCTCCTCGACGGAAACCAACCCTAAGTCAAACAATACTTTGGTAAAGAAGCGGGCATACATCAGGTGCAGAATGGCATGCTCCACGCCGCCAATATACTGGTCCACATTCATCCAGTAATCTACCTTGTCCTTGGCAAAAGCCTGCTCACTGTTCTTGGGGTCACAGTACCGGAGAAAATACCAGGAAGAACAAACGAAAGTGTCCATGGTGTCCATTTCCCGGGTCGCCTTACCTCCGCACCGGGGACAGGTAGCTTCGCGAAAGGTGGGGCTGGTTTTCAGGGGAGACTCTCCGCTCGGCTTAAATTCTACATCCGTGGGCAGGATTACCGGCAGCTGGTCATCGGCCACCGGCTGCATACCGCATTTCTCACAGTAGACAATGGGGATCGGTGCGCCCCAATAGCGCTGGCGGGAAATCAGCCAGTCCCGCAGCCGATAGTTAATCACCCTTTTCCCCAGTCCCTGATGCTCCATAAAATCAGCGATCCCTTCCATGGCAGCTTCATTGGACATGCCGTCAAATTCCCGGGAATTGACCATGATGCCGGGTTCTTCATAGGCGTAGGTCAAGTCTTCCTTCTGCTCTTCCCCGGCGGGTTGAATCACCACTTTGATGGGCAAGCCGTATTTTTTGGCAAAATCAAAGTCCCGCTGGTCATGGGCCGGTACCCCCATCACAGCTCCGGTGCCATAATCCATAATCACATAATTTGTAATCCAGATGGGGATCTCTTCACCGGTCATGGGGTTGACGGCATAGGCGCCGGTAAACAGGCCTTCCTTTTCCAACTCGTTGGAGGTGCGGTCAATATTGCTCAACTGCTGGACCTTGCGGATAAAGGCTTTGACATCAGCCTCGTAGGCCGTTCCCGCAGTCAGCTTTTCCACCATCGGATGTTCCGGCGCCAGCACCATATAGGTGACGCCGAAAATGGTATCGTGCCGGGTGGTAAACACGGGCAAAGGCTCTCCGGTAGCTGCCGCTTTAAACCGGACTTCGACCCCTTCACTGCGCCCGATCCAGTTTTTCTGCATAATTTTTACTTTTTCCGGCCAGCCAGGCAGCTTTTCCAGATCGTCCAGCAAACGCTGGGCATAGTCGGTAATCTTAAAGAACCATTGCTCCAGATCCTTTTTTGCCACCACAGTGCCGCAGCGTTCACAGGCACCCTCTACTACCTGTTCGTTGGCCAGCACCGTAGCACAGGAGGGGCACCAGTTTACCGCCGCCTTCTTTTTGTAGGCCAGTCCGTTTTTATATAATTGAAGGAAGAGCCACTGGGTCCATTTGTAGTAATCAGGCAGGCAGGTAGTGGCTTCCCTTTCCCAATCATAGCTGATGCCCATGGACTTTAACTGCCGTTTCATATTGGCGATATTGTCTTTTGTCCATACCGAGGGGTGAATTCCTCTTTGAATGGCCGCATTTTCTGCCGGGAGTCCAAAGGAATCCCAGCCCATGGGGTGCAAAACATTATATCCCTGCATCGTCTTAAACCGGGCCACCACATCACCGATAGAATAATTGCGCACATGGCCCATGTGCAGGTTACCGGAAGGATAAGGAAACATCTCTAAACAATAGTATTCCGGGCGGTCAGAACTTTCCGTGACCCGGTAGATTCCTGCTTCTTCCCAAGCGTCCTGCCACTTTGGCTCCAGGGTCTTAAAATCATACTTTACATCCATATTAACCAATCCTCTCCTTCAGGTTCAGTGAAAAATAAAAAAACTCCCGCCCTTTGGGACGAGAGGATCTCCCGCGGTACCACCCACCTTGATAAGGTAAACAATCATCATTATCCGCTTCATATCTGTAACGGGCTTACCCGATGTGGATTACTCCATTCACCCACACAGCTCATGGACGAGTTCAACCGGGAAAAGGTTATTGCCTTGCACCGGCCGGCAACTCTCTAAAATCCTCCGCGGTCTACTGCTTCCATTCATTGCTCCTGTATGTTCAATTAGCCAAATTATATAAAAAATTTTGGGGGCTGTCAACAAAATGCGCCCAGCGGAATAAAATACTGCCCATGCATGGAATTCAACCCGTCTTTTTTTCTGCGATGGGAGAAATTAATTGCATCATGAATGCAACCGCTCTTTCTGCAGCGAATCCGGGTATGGCATGCGCTGCTGCCTCGCGCATTTTTCTCAATTCATCAGGCTTTTCTACAAGCGTTTTCACCAGGTCTACCAGCGCTTCATGACTGTCAACAATGCGCCCGGCTCCCATTCGGTTAATGAAAACAGCGTTTTGTTCCTCTTGCCCGGGGATGGGTTTAAAGATAATTAAAGGCAACTGCTTGGTCAGAGCCTCTGAAACAATCAACCCCCCGGCTTTGGTGATGATAATATCCGATGCCGCCATTAATTCCTCCACATTGTTTACATAGCCAAAACGCAGCACGGGATGGCGGGTTTGCTCCATCAAATCGTCCAGGGACTTAAACAGCCGTTGATTTTGACCACAGACAACGATAAACTGCAGCGGGATGGTGGTCTGCATCAGGGCGGCGCATACCTTTTTAATCCCGCTCAGAACCCCGTATGCGCCCCCCATCACCAGGATGGTGGGACGGTCCGGAAGCAGTCCCAAACGGGCGGCAATTTCCGACCGATTCAAACTACGTTCAAACTTGAGGCTGACCGGAATTCCGGTCACTTTAACCCGGCGGGGATCAACGCCTCTGGCCACCAGCTCTTCATAAACACCCTGACAGCCCACAATGTATAAATCCACTCCTTGATGGATCCACTGGCTGTGTACGGCATAATCCGTAACCACTGTCACCAGGGGAATATCCAGCACCCGGCTTAATCTTAGGCGGGCCAGAACGCCCGCTACGGTAGGATACGTACATACAATAAGATCGGGTTGAAAAGAACGAATGTATTTTAGAAAGCCTCTCTGCCCCAGTTTATTTAAGGAGCGCTGAAATAGGGAATCCGGATTCATTTTAGAAGTACGGGAATAAAATTTCCCCCACAGCCTGGGGGCATGCTTGATCATTTCCAAGTAAATGCCTTTCAGCATGGTATTAAATGTTTTACTCAGAAGTTGTCCACAGTCCAAATGAGTGATTTCGGCCGTGGGATACTCTTTCATCATTGCTTCGATAACGGCCTCGGCGGCTCGAAAATGTCCCGCACCGAATGTTGCCGAAAAAACCAGTATACGAAGGTTTCTCACCATGTTTTCCTCCTTTGTCCATCCTCAAGTGAATGCATTCCCTTCTCATCTTATTTTATGACATATGAGGCCATTTAACCAGCCCTGAATATCACAGGGCAAACCACGGCCTGCCGCCGGCGTCAAAAAAATCATCTCCCTTTACAGGCATACACTTATGATTATTTTTATTCTATTGAAGAAAGATGAAAAGAAAAACAAAGATTGTGTTAAAATTAATTTATGTTTTTGTAAGTACTTTTCTGCTCACTATGGGGGTGATGCTTTGAACAACAACAGTCAATTAGCGGGACAAGAAAATCTCACAGAAATGAAAGAAACTAAAATCATGGGTATGCCGGGAAACATTTTTTTTACCGGCCTGACAAGTTTTTTCACCGATACCTCAACCAAAATGGTCTATCCCGTTTTACCGGTTTTTTTGACTTCGGTCTTGGGAACTTCTATTACTTCCGTGTCCATTATCGAAGGAGTAGCAGAAAGCACGGCCAGTATACTCAAGGCCCTGTCCGGGTGGTGCTCGGACCGGCTGGGAAGAAATAAGTCTCTCATGATAACGGGGTACCTGATCACCGCAGTGATTACACCCTTCTTTGCTTTCGTGAGCGGTTGGTACCAGGTATTGGCTTTGAGATTTCTCGAGCGGATGGGCAAAGGTGTGCGCACTGCCCCCAGGGATAGCATTATTGCCGCCTCAGGAGGGAAAAAAAACCACGGAAAAAACTTCGGTTTTCATAAAGCCATGGATAATAGCGGGGCTATCATCGGCCCTCTTCTCGCCTACCTGATTTTAGAATTTTCCGTGCAGGGAAATGGCACCCCGACAGCCCATGACTATCGGCTTTTGTTTATTCTGGCAGCTATTCCGGCCTTTCTGGGCGTGTTAACCATCTGTCTCTTTGTCAAAGAAGCAAAAGGCAAAACCACCTGCCCGGACAGAATCAAATGGGATAGTTTTCGGAAAGATTACTATATCTTTCTTCTCATTGTCTTTATCTTCTCGCTGGGAAACTCCACAGATACCCTTTTACTTTTAAGATCCCAAAATATCGGCATCCCCGAGGCATCTGTCCCCTTGCTGTATTTGATTTTCAACACATGCTCCGTCTTATTCGTCATCCCCATGGGTGCGCTATCCGATAGAATCGGCAGGGAAAAAATCATTATCCTGGGATACCTGGTATACAGCCTGGTATACTTAGGCTTCGCCTGCGCAAACAGTAAAATCACCGTGGTCATGTTATTTGCCCTGTACGGCCTATATAGCGCCTCTGTGGACGGGGTCCAGAAAGCTTTGGTCGCCGACCTGATCGATAAACAGCACCGGGGTACCGGACTCGGCCTCTATAACGCCATTATCGGCATCACCCTCCTCCCGGCCAGTATCATCGGCGGAGTGCTGTGGAGCACGATCAATATTTCCGCTCCTTTCTTGTTTGGGATGTTTACAGCACTTTTAGCCTCTGTGATGCTGGTATTCTTCTACAGAAAACGGAGAACTTTACCTTGTTGAAAGCATAAGCGTCCATGTATTTGGTGCATGACAAAGCCGGCCAGGATCTATCCCAACCCGGGCCGGCTCTCTGAGCAAACTAGCAAATTATTTTCGGGAAGCCTTCTGCCTTAATCGTCCCTATTTTTTTCACCCATTTCACCATAAGCTTGGAGGAGACCGGGCAAAAACTGCTGCCATTCCCCTCGCTGCTCTTCCGGAACTCCTAAGCGGTCGCCAATTTTTTTACTGAGTTCCTTCCCCAAGGCTTCCGCTCTTTTCGGACCCACATTTTTTTGGCGGACCAAAAACTGTTGCATCAGCTCCACTTCTTCAAATTTCAACCTCTTTGAAGGTCCAACAGGCTTTCCACATCCCCACGACCATTCAATTCTGCCGGTAGGGCGGGAGACAAATGATGGATATCCATTTTTTGTTCCCTGATCACCACTGTCCCGGCGAGCAGATCACCCAAACGCTGATTCTTGGAAGAAAAAAAGACCAGCGTACCACCTAAAAGATAATTAGCGGGCAGACTATCCACTAAACGAAGAATGTTTCTGATCATGACTGCCATCACGGTAACCCCTTGGCCATTCTCCATCACCACACGAATCTTGCTCCACCGTTTACCGGGCGTCTGCCCGTTCCAGACCAGTTCAAAAAGGGCCCCATATCCGGCTAAAAAGAGTACCGTAAAGATGAGAAAAAGGGCCACTGTCCAGCCCGTAGCGGCCTCCTCCAAAGAGGCTAACCTGTCCCCCAGCGCAAAAAAAACCACCCCTAGAATACCCACGATGATCATGACCATAGCTTTAATCAGACTGTCCAGAATGCTGGCCAAAGCCCTGGACCCCAAACCGGCCAGTTCCAAAGAAATACTGACTTTATCTGGATTGATAATCTTCAGACGCTCTTCTATTTCTACCTGCATCATCTGTGCTCCTTTTTTCAGGATCATGCCGTCCCTGGTGAAAATAGATGACCAGCCCCAGTAAGGTTAGGACGGAAAAAGCTAGTTTTCCCACCGGTGGGAGGGGCAGAGGGGTAAAAAAACCTTCAATCGCCGCGGTGGCAATAAATAAAGGCACCACACCGGCCAAAAGGAGAAAAGCCTGTTTCCCCTTTATTTTTAAAGCCTCCACCCGGGCCAGATCCCCGGGCCGGACCACGGCTCCGGCCACCAGCAGGCCCCCGGCACCGGCCAGAATAATCGCCGTTAATTCCATGACGCCGTGAGGAAGAATTAAGGACCAAAAAATCGTCCCTTGCTGATATTCGGTAAAAAGGGCGGCTAAGACGCCGATGATCAGCCCGTTATACAAAAGCAGGAAAACCGTACCGATGCCAAATAGAATCCCCAAAGCAAAAGCCAGGGCCGCAACCTTGATGTTGTTGATCATGATCACACTGGACATCAAGGGTTTTTCTCCCGGGGCCAGAAGGTTCCTGGGCTGATCATTTTTCACCCCTTCCGCAACCGTTTGAATATCCATAGGGAGAATTTCCCTGCACAAGGAAAGATCTATTTGGTAGAGAAGGATGCCGAAAATAAAGCCAATGAGCAGAAAGGCTGCCGATGCTGCGATCCAAATCCGGTTCTCCCGAAAAAGCCGGGGAAACCCCTGCCGGAAAAAACGCCAGACGCTTCTTGCCTCTACCCCCCGTTTGCCATACAACTTTGCCTGGGCTTGGGTGACCAGGTTATTAAGATAAATCACCAATTTTGACTGGGGAAACCAGGCCTGGGCCTGGGCCAAATGGGACACCGCCCGGCGATAAAGGGGGGCCACATCCCGCAATTCCTCTTTGGTGAGGCTTTTTTCCTTTTTTCCCAACTTGGTTAAAATTTTTTCCAGCCGTTCCCATTCTGACCGGTGCTCGCTGACAAACTGTTCGGAATTCATCCCTTCACCTCTAAAGCCGCATCTGTCCCTTTAAGTCCAGATATTTATTCACTGCTGCCGCTGTCAATTTCTCCGGAGTTTCATCTACCACTACAACACCTACAGCCCTAAGCGCGGCAACGGCTTTTTCCCGGGCTCCCATTAATTCCACAGCCACTGCCTTTTCATAGACGTCCCGGGGTTCGGCGGGAAATACCCGGGCCTTTTCCCCCAGTCCTTGATCCCTGAGGCTGAGACAGAGCACCAGGTGCTTTCGGGCCAGCCGGGAAAGGTTCTGCACCAGTTCTCGGGAAACTTCCGGGTCTACCAGATCGGTAAAAAGACAGATCAAACTCCTTTTTTTCTGTCCCAGCAAAAATTGCTTCCATAGTTCCCGGTAATTTGCCTCTACCAATTCCGCCTGAAGCTGGTACATTCCATCCAATAATACCTGAAACTGCTTTTCTCCCTTTTGGGCCCGGACAAAACAGAGCATGCGGTCGGAAAAACCGACCATGCCCACCTGCTCTCCCCTCTGGAGAGCCACATAGGCCAACACCGCTCCGGCATTCACCGCATAGTCCAGTTTGGACAGTCTTCCCATCGTCTCTGTCATCATGCGCCCGGCATCAAAGAGAAAATACACCGGCTGGCTGCGATCCTCCCGGAACTCATTGGTCATGAAACGACCCATCCGGGCTGTGGCATGCCAATTAATTTTCCTGAACTCATCGCCGGTCTCATACTCCCGGATGCCATAGAACTCGGTGCCTGTAAGCAAATGCCGCTGCCGAAGCTGTTCCTTTTGCCAGGAACCATTTTTTATTTTTAACAAATGCTCTTCTCCCGAGAGCAAACTGGGATAGACCTTCACCTTTTCATTGGCAGGAGAATAATGGGCCTGACGGTAAAAAAGGCCCAGCGGGCTGCTGTAGCGGATGTTCACCCGGCCAAAAGAAAACTTTCCCCGCTTATAAGGCATTAAAGAATAGGTTACTTGGGTAGACCTGCGGGGAAACAGAACAGCAGGGACCGGCTTGCGCTCTCCCGTCAGTTCCAAGGGAAAATCGTCTTTTATTTTTATCTTTAACTGATGAGAGGAGTGGTTCTCAAAAAGCAAGGTAATCCATGTTTCTTGGCCGATGGGAAAGCGGTCCGGATATTCCCGTTCCACCAGGATTTGTTTCGGGGACGCCATCATACGCCGATCCAGAAGAAACAGTCCTGTCACTGCCCCCCCATAGATGATCCAGGCCGGAAAAAACCAGGCTTCCGAACCGAAAATCAGAATAAACAGTCCCCCAAATATAACAGCCAGCCCCCGTGGTGACAGCATCATTTCCCTACCTCACCTCGGTACCGCTACGGCATCCAGGATATTGCGGATGACCCGGTCCGCCTGCACTCCCTCCAGCTGGGCTTCCGGGCGCAGAACAATCCTGTGGCGCAGGACCGGATAAGAAACCCGCTTCACGTCATCCGGAATGACATATTCTCTTCCTTCCATGGCAGCCCAGGCTTTGGCCGCCTGAAGGAGGGCGATAGAGGCCCGGGGGCTGGCCCCATAAAGCAAGTTCCGGTGCGCACGAGTAGCATGGGTAATTTCCACAATGTAGGAAAATATCCCCGACTGGACCCGCACCTGCGCCACCTTTTCCTGTAAAACCTTCAGTTCCTCTCCCTTCAGAATCTTTGATACCTGATGAGAAACAAAATTATGCAGGCTTCCCCCTTCCTGAATCCTCTGCAGCATCATCGTCTCCGCCTCCATGTCGGGATATCCTACATTTAATTTAAGAAAAAAACGATCCAGTTGTGCTTCCGGGAGAGGAAAAGTTCCTTCAAATTCCAGAGGATTTTCCGTAGCCACCACCATAAAGGGCGGGGAAAGAGGCAGTGTTTGGCCGTCCAGGGTCACCTGACCTTCTTCCATGGCTTCCAGTAAAGCACTCTGGGTCTTCGGCGGGGTCCGGTTCACCTCATCCGCCAGGAGAAAATTGGTGAAAATCGGTCCCTTTTTTTGAAAAAAGGTCCCTTCCTGCAGGTTATAAACAGTGGTTCCCACCAAATCACTGGGAAGAACGTCGGGTGTAAACTGAATTCGTTTAAAGTCACAATCCACGATATGGGCGAGCAGCTTCACCATCATCGTTTTAGCCGTTCCCGGTACTCCTTCCAGAAGAATGTGCCCGCCGGCAACGAACAGGCCAACCAGAAGGCCGTCCATGACTTCATCCTGCCCCACAATGATCTGATGCAAGGCCTTGCGTATAGCATCTGCTTTTTCTTTAACTTGGTGCATCCTCAAAGTTCTCCTTTCTCCATCTCTCTAACTGCCGGGCCATATGCACCAGCCGTGCTTCCGTCCAGGACTGCTTGGTTTGAAAAGCCTCCGCATCCTGAAAAATTTTTGCCAAGCTGTCCGCGGCCTGGGGACGATCGCGTCTTAATTCTTTCAGGATCTCGTCTATTCCGGCAGAACGGGACAGGCCAAACCTTCTGGCCATAAACAGGCGCAGGTCTTCCGTCAAGATCCCCAGCACCAAATCCTTTGCTCCCAAAAAACGATAAAGTTCCGCCATGGATGAGCCGTAGTCTTTTTCAGGAGCTTCGGCCGCCTGGAGAGGAATCACCCGGCCAAACCGTTTGCCCCAGAAATGGAAAAGAAGAACCAGGCCCAGCATCAATTCGCCCAAAAATAAATATTTGCGGTCCCGCAGCCAGGCACCGACCGGACCCAGGGTTTCCGTCCCCATTTCAGGCCGGTACAAGTAAAGCGGTCCCCTTTCCCTTGCGCTGTCACCCCGGAAAAGGTTCAGCACAAAAATAAGATTATCTGCTTGGTCCAAATGACCATTGGTAAAAATCCGGGGCACGGAAAGAAAAAGGATTTCCCCCTTTCCCTCCTGCTGCCGAATCAACCAGGGGCCTAGATCGTCGGCGGCCAAAACCTCTCCCGGAGAGGCAGGAGCAAAACGTCCCTGGGGAGTAAGGGACAATTCCTGCACCTGGGAAAAATAGAACCGGTCCTTTCCAGGCTGCCCTTTGTGCGCCAGGTTCCCGAAAGGATATGGATCAACATGGATCTCTCTGTCCTGAAAAAAAATGTTTCTTTCGTCCCCTGCCACCAATAACCGGTTTCCTTTTTGAACCCATTCGATGAGAAAATTGACTTCTCTTGCCGATGTTCCTTCCCCAGGAAAGAAAAGGCCCGTACCCTTCTCTCCTTTCAGCTGACTTCCCATTATGAAAGGGTTCCCCAGCTCACGCATTAAGAGGACCAAGGCTTTGGTGCCGTTCTCCTCAGGACTGTCCGGAGAGTAAGGAGTCCGGGGTGAACCTGTGTTTCCCGCCAAAATAACAAATACCATTAATAAGAAAAGGCCGCCCGCCACCAGAGAAGGGTATCCTCTTTGCCAAAGACGATTAGCCAAGGCTGCTCCTCCCTTCCCAGAGTTCCCGCAGCAGGGCCTCACTTTCTTCATAATCATGGGGAGAAAAAGAAATACTGCCGTACCATTTCCTTTCAAAAAGCGCTACCAATCTTTCCAAATAGAAAAACTTTTGAGGGCACTCTCTTTTAAACTCTTCCAAGCATTCCCAGTCCGTTTTCCCGGGACGGTAGTGGATGGTCCTTTGTTCCCCCAAACGGACCAGAACCGCTCTGAAGTTTACCCGCACCGCCCTTTCCCAGTTTCCTGCAGCAGCCGCGGCTTTTGCCTCTTGATGCAGCTCTGAAGAAGAAGGTGCCGGGACCAGGTCTGCCCGTAGAGACGGCGCACCGGACCAGTGCATTAATTTTCCGCCCCTGAAAAGAAAGTAGCCCAGGAAAACCACCGCCAAAACAAGGAGGATAAAAAGGGCCAGGTAATCCAGTCCGGCCACCAAGTCCCACAAACGGCTAAAACCTCGGCTGTGAAAAATAAAAGATAGACGCTCAGACAGCCATTGGTCCAGTTTTTCTTTCCAGGCACTGAACCAGGGAAACCGGTCCCCTTGATGAAATTCCGGTCGTTTCAGAATTTCTGCCAATAATACCTTGGCCTTTTCATGCACAACTGCCGGATCAGCGCTAACCCAGGGATTACTCATCTTTCGTGTCGCCTTCAAGCCGGCCGATACTTTGTTCCAGATCCCATCCCTCTTTGCGGGCCCTCAGCTCAAAATAATAAAGGGTAGCGGCTATTACCGAATAAGGACTGACAATTACTGTCACCAGGGGAGTGAGGAAATTGGTCATCACAACCTCAACCTGGCCGTTTCCGGCAACAGATGCTGCTAGGCTCGATAGGACAACGACAATTCCGCTGGCCACACCGGTAATAATACCTACCACAATCACGAACCAAAAAGAACGCCACCAGTACCCTTTGACCAATTCTTTACTACGGCCCAGGGCCTTCGTTCCCGCTACATTTTCCATCATCACGGCCTGAGGATTGAGAAACCAGCGTACCATCAAAAAAATACCCGGAATGATGAAAAGAAGCAGCCCAAAAAAAATCCCCAAAATATAAAGCAACCCTGTTCCCACCAGGGCCCAAAACCGTCCCGCCCCCAAGCGAAAGGCCTTGCCCACAGTGACCTCCTCCTGATTGAGAAAACAATTGGTGGCGGAAATCAGGGCTGCCGTCATGAAAACATAAAAAATGCCCAAAGGAATTGCTCCAATCAGGGAAACCACTCCTTGGGTATTTTCATAAGCTTCGGTGGAATACGTCAAAGCGAGGATGCCCGAAATCAAATAGAACAAAATGTTGGCAATATTTCCCACCAAGGAAATCAATAAGTAGACTTTCAGTTTCTGCCGGAAAAGCTGAAAACTAATATCCAGAATCCTTCCCATCCCCATAGGCTCAATGACCACTCTGTTCATCATCCGTCTCCTTTCTCCTCTTTTATGCCATACCCCATGTCGAATCACCATGGGCAACCTTGCACAAATCTCCTTTAAAAAATATTTCTTTCCTTTCCGGGATATTCCTACTGTTTATTTGTCTTTTTTTTACATTCCGTTAACATTGTCCCATTTGTGCGATATCATGTCAATCATTTCGACAAAACTCATGGATGATTCTTACTTTACCTGCCGGATGGGTTTAACCTGCCCCAGTTTTTGCCCGCCTGGTGAGATGTTGCGGGTCAGATACGCCAGACATTGGCTGACCTGAAGGGGCGGGCTGAAAAAGTAGCCCTGAAATTCCAGGCAGCCCAGCCGTTTCAGCAGGTCAACCTGCTCTATGTTTTCCACATATTCGGCAATCACCTTTACCTGCATGGATTCGG
Source organism: Candidatus Formimonas warabiya (assembly GCF_002777255.1). Classification (GTDB taxonomy): domain Bacteria; phylum Bacillota; class Dehalobacteriia; order Dehalobacteriales; family Dehalobacteriaceae; genus Formimonas; species Formimonas warabiya. The sequence goes on from NZ_CP017634.1 coordinate 2,571,713, forward strand.
CAAGATAGGTAATAGACGAAATAATATCCTGACAGCTTTTATTCATGACCACATCTTTCGTCAAAGAACCGTCAATTTTAATTTTGTCCAGGTTGAAATAGCGCATGCAGTACAGGGATGCATGACCCATGCCGAAATCATCCATGGCAATGGTGACCCCCAGCTTTTTCAAGGCAGTCAATGTGCCCATGGTCTTTTGATCCGTGGCGAAGGCCATCGTTTCCGTAATTTCCAACTCCAGGTCCCTGGGATTCAAACGGTTTTTCTGAATGGCTTCCGCTAAAACATGGGTGATAGATTCATCCTGGAGCTGGGTGGGAGAAATATTGATCGCCATGCGCAAACCGGAAATACCCTGATTATTCCATTTTCCCAGTTCGGCACAGGCTTCGGCAATTACCCACCGGCCCAGATCCCGGATCATCCCTTTCTCTTCGGCCAGAGCTACCACCAGCTGGGGAGGCACCCGGCCATATCTTGTGTGCTCCCAGCGCAGAAGAGCCTCTACGCCGGAGACGATGCCTTTTTCATCCACCTGAGGCTGATATTCAAGAAAGAACGTTCCCTTTTTCAGTGCTTCCCGAATTTCGCAAGCGAGGGAATTTGCCATGTTTCCCACTTGATCATTTCTCGACAAGAGCTTGGTAAGGTTACTGTATTCAGGATGGAGAACGGTTTTTACCAGCCTGTTGTATGCATGAAGGACATCCTTTTCTTTTTTCTGTTCATGAAGGACCACAAAGGGGTAATAGATCCCAACCCCAACGAGGATATTGCACACCTGCATCATCATCCCCCTCCAGGAACCCGTGGCCATCCATCCCCCTAAGAGGGGCGGAGTTGTCCAGTTCACCGGAGCGATGGTTACAGGTACCAGGCCAAGAGCAGTAGCGGCATAGGACAGGAGGGTCAGGATCAGCGGGGTAAGGATAAAAGGAATGAGAAAGAGGGGATTGAGCACAATAGGCAGGCCAAATACCATAATCTCATTAATATTGAAAAGTGCCGGAAGCAGTGAGATTTTTGCCAGTTTCATGGTATTGCTTTTTTTCGCCGCTAAAAATATGGCGATCAATAAACACAGGGTAGATCCTGAGCCGCCGATCAGCACAAACACATCCAGGAAAGGCTTGGTCAGAATATGGGAAGGAACTCCTCCTGTGGCCAGAGCAGCTCCATTCAGGTCTACCGCTCTCATATAAATATCCTGGGCAACCGAGTACAGCACATTGTTTCCATGCACGCCAAAAAACCAAAAAACCTGATTCAAAAGCACAAACAGGAGGGCCGAATAAAAAGGGCTGTCGATGCCGTTAAATAGTCTTTTGGTTAAATCGATCAACACCTGGTTGATATCCTGGATACCTAAATAGGAAAGCATCCAGCGAAACAAGAAAAAGAGAAATAGGGTTAAACAGAAAGGAATAATAGAGAATAAAGCTTGGGGGATCACCGGGTCCGCATCCATCAGCAAAGACTTGTACGGAATATTTAGATAGTGATGGAAACGGATAAACAACTCTACGGATAAAACGGCGACAACAATGGACAGGAAGATCCCGGTTACCCCTGCGTGCGTGGTCTGAAGACCTGATCCTTCCTGATGGATGATGATCAAAAGGGATAAAACAGATACCAGGGCCGCGATCACCGGATGAATTCTGCTGTGCTGTTCCTGAGCATAGGACCAAGCCCGGGAATAGGCGATGGTAATCGATAGGGCAAGGCCCATGACGCCAAAGGTCAGGTTCCAGACTGTTTCCCCAAATGATTTCCACCCATCTCCGAATATCAGGGCCATGCCGTTTTGGTATTGGGGCAGAGGAAAGTTGTTGATCACTAATGCCGCGGACCCCATGATAATCAAAGGAACAATCAGCATCAGTCCTCTATTGATTGATTTAACGAGAGGATTCTCTGCAATCCGGAAGGACAGATTTAAAATCATTTTGTAAAACGGCACCGGGACCACTCCACATATTGTTCATGATTCTTTCCTATATCATCCTGTCAAATCATACTTCGCCTTTTGGATGCGGTATTTTTACTACCAATTCCATACATGAAACATGATTATTATACTCATTATGACATCATCTTTCAATAAATGATCTTTAGGCATTTTTATTTGACCATTTAGGGGATGATGAGAAGGGCTTCCTGCCATTAAAAAAATCACATTTTTTGTAGTAAAGAAGATCTTCCCTCCACACCCGGCCATATTCCCGGTCCTTCATAAAACCGGCGGCAAGATGCCAGGGAGATCGAAAGAAGTCTAAAACGGGACCAAATAATTCTGAAGGATCCCGAAAACATTCCCAGTCACATTTCCGGCACGCATCCCCGGTATTGCACCGCCTGAGATCAAGATCCCAAAACCTGCCCAGGTTCTCATGGCCCCGGTAACCGCAGGGATAAGTACAGCCGTCCTTGGCATCCACATAGAAAAAATCCCTTCCGCCCCGGCAAGGCTTGCCATAATTGGCGTTGCCTTGATACTGGCGCATGAGAGCATAGAGGGAAGACCGGGGGGTAAAAATACGGATCACCTGCCGGTATTCCGGGATCACATCAAACAGGGCCTGAAACAACAAAAGCTTTTCCCCCGGGGAAAACCTGATCACCTGATCCACGGAGTTAGCCCCGTAAACCGCGGAAAGGCCTGCTTCTCCCTGGGATTCCATACTCATGGGGTAGCAGGCATTGACCATGGTAAAACCCAGATTGAGGATAAAGCGATAAAACTTGCGCAAGGCCTGCCGGACCTGGAGACGATACTCTTCCGGGTCCTGTTCCGCCTGACCGGGGGTAAATTTTTCATTCTCACCCCCCAGGTTTCGGTTGATGCCTAGATTGGCTGCGGGATAAATGCCGTATTCATGGAAAATGGGCAGAGCCTTTTCAATGCCTTTGATCACGCCGGGGAGACCCCGCATCCTTTCATGGAGGGACGGATCCGCTGAATCCAGACTGATCCAGAAGTTGCGCAGGGGTGTGCCGGCCAGTTGCTCCGCCAGCCTGTGCACCCGTCCGGAAAAGGCCTGACTGTCCGCATGCATAAAGAGGAAACCGTTTGTTCCCGTTCTAAGATAAGGAATGCCCGCTTCTCCCGCGTACTTAAGGAGTCCGATCAATTCCTCAGCAAAAAGAAGGGGTTCTCCTCCCGTAAAAGAAAGGGCTTGTACTCCTTTGGCCGCAGCGGCGTCGATGATTCTTTTGGCTGCGCCGGTATCCAGCTTGGAACGGGGAAAGCTGGCCGTCACGCGCATGCCGCACTGGGGACAGGTGGCGTTGCACCGGTCTGTATACTGGATCACGACCTGCCCGGGAACCCGGCCCCGAAGCAAGGCCAGCACAGGGGAGCAGTTTAGGGAACCACGGCTCTTGCCCATGATTATACCACCATTTGGGCGGACAGGGGGACTTCCGGTTCCGGCTTGAGGCCTCTCCCCACACCGATATAGCGCATCTGCCCGGCAAAGAGCCGGGGATCCAGGCAATTGCGCCCGTCTACCACCACATTTCCCCTCATTTTCTCCTTCAGCACTTCCGGGGTCAGTTTTTGATACAAGGGCCATTCAGTGACAATGAACACGGCGTCGGCCCCTTCCAAAGTATCCTGTACCTCGGCGCAGAGTTTCACCTTGTGGGGCAGCACAAATCTGGCTTGATCCCCGGCCACCGGATCATGGGCACGGATGTTGGCCCCTTCCAGCAGCAGGTGATAAATCATGGGGATGCTGGGCGCCTCCCGCAGGTCATCGGTCCCTGGTTTAAAAGTCAAACCCAGCACCGCTATTGTTTTACCCCTTAATTCTCCCAGGGCATCGCGCAGTTTCTCCACCACCCGGATACACTGGGCGTTGTTGACCTCAATCACTGCCGAGAGCAGCTTGAAGTGATAGCCGTGGGTGTCCGCCATATGACGCAGGGCAAGGGTATCCTTGGGAAAACAGGACCCGCCGTACCCGATTCCGGCATTCAAAAAGGCCCGGCCAATGCGCACGTCGGCACCGATAATATCCGCTACTTGGATCACGTCGGCTTCCACTAGATCGGCCATATTCGCCACTTCATTGATAAAGCTGATTTTCATGGCTAAAAAGGCGTTGGCCGCATATTTGGCCAATTCTGCCGTTCGGGTATTGACGAGAAAAGCGGGGACTTGCTGCAACCCCTGGGGACGGGGCAAATGGGCGGGAAGGTGAAAGGTCTGGTTGATAATGGGCGCGTATAAACGCAGCAGCGTCTCGTGGGCTGGGGCATTTCCCCCCAAAACCAGCCTGTTGGGGTAAAGATTATCTGAAAGGGCACATCCCTGTCGTAAAAACTCCGGATTAGAAGCCAGGTTGATCTGATCAGACAGGCCTCTGGCAGCGATTTCTTGTGATAAGCTCTCCGTAGTCCCTACCGGAGCCGTGCATTTATTCACCAGCAGCGTGGAAGATGCCTTTTTCTCCAGCACAGACAGGGCACTGGCAAAGGCCTGGTGCAGATAAGTCAGATTGGCTGAGCCGTTGGGGTTTTGTGGTGTACCGACGGCCAGGAAAGCCACATCCCCATGAACCAATCCTTCCTTGATACTGGTGGTATAGTACAGTCTGCTCCGATTAGCATCAAGGGCATCTGCTAAAAAGGGTTCAAAAAAAGGGGCTTTCCCCTGGCGTAAAGAGGCAATTTTTCGTTCATCTACATCGATGCAGACTACGTCATGCCCTATTTGAGCCAGGGCAACACCGGTGGTAAGACCCACGTATCCCGTACCGATTACGGCAACTTTCATCTATCATTCACTCCCTTTCATATTTTATAGGCCTGATGCGCCCGGGGATGATCAAGGGGATAGGTATCAATCACTTTCTGATAGCTCTCCAGCAGGGAATTCAGGACTTGATCCCATTTCCTTTCCCGGGCGTACTGAAGAGCCTGGCCGCCCAGCTTCTTTCTCAGTCCGTCGTCCTGGGCTATTTTGATCATGGCCGAGGCCAGATCCAGGTAATTACGGGGACGGCAGGAAAGACCATTGCTGCCGTCGATCAGTAGGTTCTTCACCCCACCGGCTGCTGCAGCGATGACGGGAAGTCCGCTGGCCATTGCCTCCAGCACGACATTTCCAAAGGTTTCGGTGGTGGACGGGAAGACAAAAACATCACTGGACGCATAAACAGCAGCCAGTTCTTCCCCGTGCAGGTAACCGGTAAAGATCACTTCAGGACCGGCTGTCTCCTTTAATTCCCCTATGATGGGCCCGTTGCCGGTAACAATTAGTTGGGCCTCAGGGATTGTTTTCTGCACAATTTTCCAGGCTTTTAACAGCACATCCAAGTCCTTTTCCGGGGCCAGCCGCCCTACGTAAAGGAAATGCAGTTTTTTTCCCGGAGCCAGCCTGTTTCTCAGGGTGACGCTTCTTTTTTCCGGAGAAAAAAGCGCCGTATCGATGCCGCGGCCCCAGGTATCCAGGTTCAGAAAACCTTTTTTGGTCAGGAGGGATTTAATGGCCGGTGACGGGCAGTATGTGACCTGGCATTGATTATGGAACCAGCGCAAATACTGCCACACCCATCCCTCTAGAAAGCCTGCCTTATAATAATTGAGATACTGGGGGAAATTGGTTGTGTATGAGGCTACCACGGGCAGGCCATGATCCCGGGCATATTTTAAGCCGCAGAAACCCAGGGAGAACTCCGTAACAACATGAATAATGTGGGGCTGAAAAGAACTGAGCACGTCTTTCACCTGGGAGATATTGGGCAGCCCAATCCTACACTCGGGATAAAAAGGCAGGTCGAAGCCGGGAAAAGTATGAACATTTTCTTTCTTTGCCTGAGCAGCACCGCCCTCGGGCGCAAAGACCAGACAAGGCAAGTTCCGGCTGTCTAAAAAAGAAGTAATCCGGCCCACCGTTCTGGCCACCCCATTCACCTGGGGCTGGAACGTATCTGTAAAAATGGCTACTTTCATGTGAAACATCCTCCCTCCCTGTCTATCCGTCGGTATAGATTAACCCACCCTTAACACCTCTAGATCCCCAGGGTGGGGGATATCCATGCCGACTTGCCGGAAAAAATTATAGAAAAAACCGGCCGTAATGCGTTGCGTAAGGGGCAGTAAGTATTCTGTTGCCTGCCGGTAGTGATAAATACTTGATTTCTCCGTGACCAAATCCAGGAGTTCGTAACTTTTCCGGGCCCATTCCCTGAGACACCGGTCCGGCTCCTGGTAACTCCGGTAAATGCCTTCACTTTGAACGGTATACTCATTCCTGTGTTCCGCCGCCCAATCCTCATAGCGGCGGTGGCCCATGCCGATGTAGCAGTTGGCGTGATGAGGCTCGCAAATGTCTTGGATAAAGTGGGAAGCCGCGCCTAGAAAGAACATGGCCTTTTTGTAATTTCCCTGCCGCCAGTATTTTACCGCCCGCAAAAAATATCGCCTACAAAAAACATCTGCAGGCGTTCTCCCCAATAAACCGATCCCTGTTTTGCCATGATAAAAATGGTGCACACATCCTAGTCCGCCCAAATCACTATCCGGCCAACAAACGCCCAGATCCAGATCATTGCCGTGTGCTTCCAGTAACCGGGCCATCACGGTGTAACCGTCTGCCGCCAATATGCGCCTGGCCTGTATGGTGCACATCACATGTGTGGAACATAGTCCCAGTTCTACCGGAGAGGACACTCGGCCCACGACCAGCAGATGCTTACTAATACTTTCCACAGACCCAGCTACTTTTTGCAGCATCGATTTCAAATTGCCTTCCCCCTCAGTAGTCCTCTTTTATTCTTTAATGTCATTTTAGCGAAGCAATTTGAAGGAAAAGCAAAGATTATGTTAAAAATAGCTTATTTTTCCCCAAGAAGGCTAAGAAAGCCCAAAGACTTTTCGGGATCCGGTTCCCGGTTAACCGGGAACCGGGTAAACCAATTAAATCCATATCACCTTACTTTGCTGATACCCATAAAAGCTTATAAGTAAAAAAGCTCGCGTTTTCGCGAGCTTTCGTATCTTAAGGTCTCTTCTTTCATCCGGAACGGCAAGTATCCCCCAGGCAGGAGATTTTACACCAGGGCCCATGAACTGACTTACTCGCTTTTGTCCGTTGTATTGACGACAAATTTCTCCCTCGGTAAGAGCCGTCCTATGCTATCAAAATCCAGGCGGGCTTTTGTGATATTTTCTGTCCGGAGAGGAAAAACGATTACATTGGGCTTTTCCCGGTCAAAGTAAAGCTCTTCCTGTTTCTCCTGGTCCTGATCATTTTTTAGGGTAAAATGAGGCACATAGGTCTCCGGACCGTCCCTTGTCTCCAGCTTGTAACTCAGATATACCCTGTCTTTTTCCCGCCAAGCCTCTTCTATGACTACTTTACCGCCTGGAAAAGAAAGCTCCCGTCCCAAATGAAGCACCCCTTCTCCGGTAAGGTCAAGGGCTATTTCTTCCTGATCCCGGACTGTTTGATAGAGATAGACCGGAGGCAAGAGAAGCTCCAACTCTCCCGTATCCTGTTTCACCGGGGCAAAATCCAATGTGGCAACTACCTGACAAGGAAATTGGGTCGTTCGGTACTCTCCCCTTTGGACCTCTATTTCCTGTCGTCCTGTTAAATCATAAAGGACGGGACGGTTTTCCGGGGGATCTGCCGCCCGATAGAATACGCCCATGGTGGCCGCATAACCGGACATGAGACCACCGGGAGGAGGAGCACCCGATCCCGGAGGGGGCGGTGTATCCGGAGCTTTGGTCACTGAGGTGGGAAAATAGGCAATCCCTTTGCCTAAGGAGATTCCGGCCACCGAGCCATCCACGGGCCAATCAAGCTGTACCTTAAATTCCGATTCACTCACACCCAGGACCACTTTTTCCAGGGTCATCTGAAGCTGGGATAATTTTTTCTCCTGGTTGGGATAAATAATGGTGGTATATTGGGCTGTCTTCAGCACATCCACGGGAAAACTAAATTCCACCTGCTCATTTTCCCGGCCCTCCATCGCCAGAAAGACATGGGCCTGTTGGGTCTCCAGAGCCAGGGGTTCAAACTCAAACATAAAGAATTTGTTCTGCCAGCCCTTACCGCTTTTTTGTTCGTATTGCTGCCCGTTTTCATCGGTCAGGCTGACCTGGGGTATGGTTTTTCCCGGCTGGGAAAGCCGGATAAAAAGAACGCTGCGCGTACTGTCAAAAAGTCCTGTATCGATCGTTACCTGTAGGTCGTCTAAGGTTTTGGTTTCCTTAATTTCCGTGAAAAGACCCAGTTCCTGGGCATACTGGTAGATGGGATCATCCATGCCAAACTGTTTCCCCGCGTTGTAGGAGGCGTAGGCCAGCCCGGTTCCCCCCATCATGAGCAGGAGCAGGGCGACGATAATAGTTTTCCTGAGCCTGCCGAAAAGCCTGTTTTCCACACTTTTGCGTGGAGATAATTCCTCTGGGATGGGGTCCGGAAGGGGCCAGCTAAACATCTCCCATTCCCGGGCGCAATCGGCACACCCGGCTAAATGGGTTTTAATATAGTCCCTTGTTTCCTCGCTCACCAGACTTTCCGCGTATAAGGGTAACAACTCGCGGATAAGATTACATTCTTTGATCATCATCTGTCATCACCCTCCAGTTCACGATAAACCTGGCCTAACTGCCGCTTGGCCCGAAAAAAGGTGACCCGGGCCCAGTTTACGGTCTGACCGAAAACCTCTGCAATTTCCTCGTAAGTAAGCTGCTCATATTCTTTCAGGATTAAAATGGTCCTGGTATTTTCCGGGAGCCGGGCTAACGCTTCCTGTATCCTTTGCCGTTGTTCCTTGATGATGAAGCTTTCCCCAAGGGTGTCCGCCTCCCGGGTCATGCGGTCGCACCAGGGTACGCCTTCTTCCCAGGGCAAGGTATTGTGCTTGTGTTTATCACGAAGGCTTTTCAAATAAACATTTCGGGCAATAGAGAAAAGCCAGGTTTTGAGAGAAGATTCATTTCGAAAACGAAAGATAGACAGGCAGGCCTGGTAAAAAACTTCCTGGGTTAATTCCCCTGCCTCTTCCCAATTCCCGCTCATGCGCAAAAAATAACGAAAAATGGCTTCTTTATGGAGTTCATAGAGTTTTTTAATTCTATCCATGGTTTCCCTCCGCCTATTCATTTCGGCAAAGGGAAATCCAAATCCTATCTGGTGCCCACAAAAATATTTTTAGAGGTCTTGCTAGCTTTTTCCCAAACCCCGTCTACCTTTTGAAATCAGGTGCGCTACCTCTGTTTCAGACTTATCCAGGATGAGAGAAATCTCTTGATAGGAACAGCCCAGGACATCCCGGAGAATTACCGCGCAGCGTAATTCCGGGTCCAAGGCAAGGAGAGCTTGCTGGACCCGGTCTTCTCCCGTAGACTCAAGACAACCATCATATTTAAGAAAATCTTCCCAGGCATGTTTTAACAGGAAGACATCATCTTCCTGATGGGCCAGATGCATTAAAAGCACCTCTTCCGTTACGCCTTCAGCAACTTTCCGATCCCCGGACAGCCGGTAGGAAAAGTTATAGATCGTGCGAATGCATAGAGAATCTAAAACTGGATGGATCGTTTCACCGTGCTGTAATAAACCCACAGTTATCTCCTCCAAGTTTGCCGTACTATTTTATTAGTACCGCAGACATGGGATTCATTACAGCACAGGACTTTATTTTTTCCTTTTTCTTTGTGACCTTTATGACCGGCAAAATCATGTCACACAATTTTAAAACGAAACATAAAATAAAACGGAGTATCCTTGCAAAGGAAGGGATTAAAGGAAAATGAGGCCCCCTTTTTTAAGCTATGTGACCTTTAACAGACTGGGATTGACGGCCCGAAATATATTGAGACTGTTGGAATCGACGGATGACTTCGAGCTAAATATCATTGACAGCAGTTCCAAAGATGATACCTGGCAATTTCTTCAGGATCTGACGGACAGCCGGATTAAATCCCGCACCCGCTTGGACCGGAACAGGGGCCCGGTATATGCCTACAATTTCAACCTGGCCCAAAGGAAACCGGACCAGTTTTTTATTACGGTGGACAGTGACGTTTATATCTATCCCCAAGATTGGATTTCCCGTTTTTTAGAGGTTTTTGATACCTTTTCCGAAATCGGCATGCTGGGGATTCCCCGGTCCAAGCCCTACCCGGAAATTTTACCCCCTGTTGTGCCCAGGCTTCGGGATGGCGTGTACTGCCTGGTCTTGAAAAATGCTTCCATTTCAAAGAATTTGGATTTTATTCCCAGGTGCTGTCTCATGTTCCGCCCGGAGGTTTTCAATTATATCGGTTACTGGAGCGAGGAAAACGGCATGACCGATGCGGAAATCTCCGCCCGCATTACCCACTACACCCCTTATCGCGTGGGCTTTGCCACCAATATCAAAATAGACCAGAAACAATCGATTCCCTGCGCGGAATGCCCGGCCCAAAAGTGGTGTTCATTAAAAAAAGAACCCGGCAATACTTGTTTTGACATCTGGATGAGGGTTTACAAAAATCCCCTTTTTGTCAAGAAGAACAAGTGGAAAAATGGGCAATTTTTCAAAGAATTAAAGTCCGACCTGAGGACTGCATACTGTCCCAGCATTCACGACCCCTCTTCCTTTGAGCTTATGGAAGACAACATCTACCATGCAGACTGGTCGGAAGAAAATTTCCAGTTCTATCTGGATCACGCAAATTACTAGCATTATGTAGGTGATTAGATGTATAAGGTATTGGTCTGCTGTTTTAACCCCAGAAGTGTGGATACGATTCACTATGGTTTTATAGATGCAGGCTGTGTAGTAAAAAACCTGCCCATCGACTGGACATATGCGGATAAAACCGACTTATTGAAACAGCACTTAATCGATGCCATCGAGGAAATCAAGCCCGACTTTGTCTATTCCTACGGCTGGTGGGACATCGGCATTGATCTGGACGCATTCATAGGCATCATCAAAGAGAAAGGGCTTTTCCACATTTATTGGGCTTATGATGATCCTGTTTGTTTTGAAAACATCTCTCTTCCTGTTGCTTTAAAGTCCGATTTGGTTTTCACCACTGTTGAGGAGTGTATCCCGGAGTACAAAAAAAGAGGCATTTCTGCCCATCTGATGCTCCACGGCTGCTATCCGCCCCGGCATCGGCCGGTGCCCCCGTGTCCGGAATTTTCCCATGATATTGTACTGCTTGCCAACAACTATAATATTGAAGAATCCCCTATCTACCAGGAATACCGGCTCCATGGGGCAAACAGTATGATCAAGTCCTTGGCCGATCATGGTTTTGATCTTAAGGTCTGGGGCCTGTGGTGGACCCATCCAGACCGGTGGTTTATCCTTCCGGAAAAATTCTGTGGAGAATTTTTGCCCAAAGGCACGGAACCTTTTGTCTATGCATCGGCAAAAATCACCTTGGGCCTGCAAACGGTGGGCACATCAAAAACCCATTTTTCTGTGCGCACCTTTGAAGCTATGGGCTGTGGCGCTTTTCACCTTTCTCAGTATTCTCCCGCCCTGGAAAGCTTTTTTCAGAAAGGCATTCACCTGGAATGGTCCAAGTCTGCCGAGGAGACCTTGGAGATTGCAAAGTTTTATCTGAAAAAAGAGGCGGCCCGAAAAAGGGTCGCCTTAAAGGGACAGCAGGAGGTCTATGAGAAACACACTCTGCTGCACCGGACAAAATATGGCTTAGATGTGATCAAACAATATCTCTGAGTGCCCCCTGCTTATAAGTCTATCACTTCAAAACCGTATTTTTCCGCTTCCGATTTATTGATGACGCCCTTGGTATCAAAAATCACCGGGTTCTCACGCATCAGGGATTTAAAAAGTTTAAATTGTTGATAGTTGACATCCCGCTGCAGGGCGCCGATCAATAAACCGTCGGCCTTCAAGAGGCACAGGTGAAGATCTTTTTCCTGAAAAGGATAATTTGTCCCCACCCAGTTGTCATAAGCGGACACCACCATCCCAGAGCCCGTCAAATCCTCAATGATGTGCACGATCGGGCTGTCCCGGTCATCGCTGCAGTAATCCTTCATGGCAATGCCCAAGACGGCTAGCTTTGACGGGGTGCCGCTTTGCCGCTTATCCCTGAAATAAAGCTTGATTTTGCCGGCTATTTTTTTCGGTACCTCCCGGTTAATCTGCCTGGACAGGGTGAGCAAAGAAATATCCGTCCCGGTCTCGGAGGCTTTAGGCGCCAGGTAGTGCAAGGCGTTGGGGATGCAATACCCCCCAACGCCCGGGCCGGGCTGCAATAAATGAACCCGGGGGTGGGTATTGGCTCCTTTCATGAGCTCGCATACATCGATGCCCAGTTTTGCGCAGAATTCCGAAACTTGTTGCATCAGCGCGATGTTGACATCCCGCTGGATATTTTCTACCACCTTGGCGGTTTCCGCCGTCTTGATCCGGGAGACCGGCACCGGGTCCACACGGGAAATCATTTTGATGATTTTTGTGCCCTGCTCCATACTTCTTTGATCAATACCGGAGATGAGCACAGGGATATTTTCCAACTCATCAAAGGCTTTTCCTTCACTGATTCTTTCCGGGCAATAGATAAGGGAAAAATCCTCCCCTCCTTTTAAGCCTGAGTTTTCCAGAATGGGGAGGACGATTTCTTCTGTGGTACCCGGTACTACCGTGCTCCGGATCATCACCGTATCTCCTTTTTTTAAACCTCGGGAAATGGTCCGGCATACTCTTTCCAGAGGGGCAAAATCAGGCCGGTCACCCTTTACCGGCATGCCCACCGTGACGATGAAATTGCTGCTTGCAGCCCATACTTGATCGGGATGGGAGGTAGGAATAAAACTCCCCGAACTCAGGCATTCCCCCAGAACATCCCGAATCGGCCTCCCCCGATAGCTTTCCAGGTGACCGGTGATTCCGGCCCTCAGGTCACGGACCAGCTCTGCCGAGATATCCACCCCATATACCGGATAACCCTTGACGGCATAAATCAATGCCAGAGGCAACCCCACATATCCTAAGCCAAAAATAGTCAATCTGTTTGCTGATAGATTCATGATGTCAGTCACTCCGTACGTAATGCAGTTTTTTCACACAGTAACTCTCGTTCACATGATAAATATTTTTCCGGAATATCCCGTTCCTGCAGGTCTTTTTTATTTCGTCCGCACCCTTCCCTGGGTGGGATCTGTTACGATCCATGCGCTTTTTTCATACTATGGTATTAAGGATGATTAATTTTTGAAAAATCGAGGAGCAGTGCTATGTATAAAGTTTTAATTTGCTGTTTTAATCCCTTGAGCATTCACAATATTTACCTTGGTTTTCAGGAAGCAGGCTGTACGGTTAGGGTTTGTTACTTAGACCAGGACTATCTCGGTGACTGTGCGAAGCTAAAATCTCACTTATTCAAGGCCATCGACGAGCTCAGGCCGGATTTTGTCTATTCCTTCGGCTGGTGGAAGGTGGCCCTAAACAATGTAAGAGAATTTACCGATATTCTAAAACAAAAAGGCCTTTTTCATATCTATTGGGCCTATGATGATCCGGACTGCCTGCAAAGCATTTCTCTGCCCATGGCATTGACATCCGACCTGGTTTTTACCACCGCCGCAGAATGCATTCCCGTATATCAAAAATCCGGTATCCCGGCTTTTTTATTGCCCCACGGCTGCTGCCCCAGTGAGCATAAAAAAATTTCACCCCAGAAAGAATATGCCCATGACATTACGCTCCTTGCCCATAACTACAATGTTTCCTATGACCCGGCCTATTTTTCCTACCGGTTTCACGGCATCACCAATATCATCAGGCCTTTGGCGGACCATGATTTTGACTTAAAAATCTGGGGCTTGTGGTGGACAGATCCGGCCAGAATGTATCAATTGCCTGACAAAAATTATGGAGGCATACTGCCTCCAGGAAACGAAGCCAAGGTCCATTCATCCACTAAGATTGCTCTGGGGCTGCAAACCGTAGGCACTTCCCTCACCCAGACCTCGGTAAGAACTTTTGAAATCCTGGGGTGCGGTGCCTTTCACCTTTCTCAGTATTCCCCCGCCCTGGAACATTACTTTAAAAAAGGGATTCACATGGAATGGTCCAAGTCGCCTGCGGAAACACTGGAGCTGGCAAATTTCTATCTTTCCCATGACCGGGCAAGAGAAAAAGTCTCTTCAAAGGGTCAGCAAGAGGTCTACGAAAAACATACTCTTTTGCATCGGGTCCAATCCATCCTGGACACCGTCAAAGAATTCCTCTAAACCCGGTAGTTTGCGTTTATAATATAGAAGCTAAAATTTTCCGAAGCCCAATCCGGATGGTAAAGATGACCTACCATGGATTGGGGATCCAATTGGGACGCGCAATAAGCCGTCCTTCTTCCGTCTTGGAGCTCTCTAAAGGTCTCAAGATATTTCCAATGGAAGGAGCTGGCAAATGCCTCATTCTTATAACTGCTGAGTCGAATGGTAAAACAGTGGGAAGTTCCCGGAGCTCTGCACCATCTTTGGGCTTGGCACAGCTCACAGCCTAACTGCTGCGTCATGTCTATTTGAATGGCAGGGACAAAGCCGACCTTAAAGGAAGTATAATGAGCCACCCGGGGAGAAAGCTCCGCATCCCCATAGCCATTTTCTTCGCTCCAGTAACCGATTTCCCGGATCAGCTCCGGCCTCAGACACTGGCAGCACCCGGGCACAAAATCCAAAGGCGTATCGATAAATGCATTTTGCAGTTGCAGATAAGAAGCAGTATTTCTTACTTGGGGAACCACCGGCGGATAATAAGGAGGATACGGCGTCCCCCTTTGCACCCCTAAAAGGCCTACCTCAGGGAAATTATTAAAAACATCCATAAAACAGGAGATCCAATTCGGAGTTTTTATGAGTACATCCGCATCAATCGTAATAAAATATTGATCCGGTCTTCTTTTCATGAGATTAAAATTCACGGCATAAATGGGGCCGTAATTGAGATCAAATCTGGTTTTTGACTTGATGCGAGGATCAGATAGCTCCTGAAGAAATTCCCAGGTGCCATCCTGTGAGTTGTTGTCGATTATATGCATTTCAAAATCTTCCGCTGTCTGAAATAAAGCCTTCAAGTTCCTCTCCGTCAAGCCCAACCGGTTAAAAGTAACGTAACTGATAAAAGGAGATGTCAATAGCCTCAAACCTTTCAAGAAAAATTTATGAATACTGCTTCTAATTTATTTTATGTTTATCCGCCTATTTTGTGACAGATTTCCTAGATACCTAAAAATTTAAGGGACATGCATATTGCTCCAGAGGGTGATGATAGATACCTGAGACGAGTTTTTTAAATATATTCCTTCACTTTATCAATCAGCATCCCCGCCCTCTGCCCATAATTGTGTTTGCCGCATACTTCTCGTTGCCCCTCTGCTGCCACCTGGTTTCTCGCCTCTTCGTGCTTTAAATAATAGTCTACAACCTGCACTGTCTCATCAGCCGAGTGGGATAAGGCCAGATGGGTGCGGTCGATAAACAGGTTTGAAATCGCCTTGGTCCGGTAGGTGAGCAAAAAAGCTTTGCTGGCTAAGGCCTCGAAGGGTATCTCCGTGGTCTGGGTTTCGGAAAGATGGTCCCATTCCAGGCCCAGGACGATTTTCGCAGAGCTATAAAGCCGGGGGATTTTTTCATAGCTGATTTTGCCCCGGATGTACCGGTCGGGAATGCGCCCCTCCCATCCGTTCCCCCATACGCTTAAGTTGTACGGGTGTCTCGTTAAAGGAAACAGCAGCGTCTCCAGGCAATACTGCCTAAAGTACCTTTCACTGCTCTCGGCGCCATCTGCGCCACAGGCATGGACATAATCGGCAGCCAGGGCAATATCACAGGTCAATCCGGGATCGGGTGAATAGGGGTGATGATGTTCAGGAGAACATCCATATATCAATATCTCAGCGGGTTTTTTCATCTGCCGGTAATCTTCCAGGCATTCTGCCGCGGGAGTGAAGATCAGGTCACAGGAAGAAGCTATTTTCATACTGCACGCATGGTGAAACACCCTGTCGCCGGTTGCCCAGTATACATGAAAGATGCCTTTCTCCCGGCATATCCTGTCCAGCACGGCAAAATTGGCATAACTCCCGGGGTGGCCGGCGGTAAGAACCAAGTCCGGTTTGGCTTCATCGACTGCTTTGATCAGATGCGCTTCATGATCCTGCCCGGGAATTGAGGTCAAATCAACAGGCGTCACACGATGCCCTGCACCGGCCAACGCCCGCCATAGATTCATATAGAGGGGACTGACACAAAAGGTTAACATTTTTAACATCAGAATTCCTCCCCATTTTTCATAACACTTACCTGATCCTATGCCATCTGCAACTTCCTGACGGCGCATATCCAGCCTTTTAGCAACTTTGTCCCCGGTCCGTCATATGCTATAAATAGGATACAGGCCTAAGGAGAAAGCACTATGTATAAAATCCTGTTTTTCAATTTCAATCCGGCTGCCTCCCTCCATCTTCATTCCGGTTTCCGGGAGGCTGGGTGTGAGGTTTATCATTCTAGTTCTCAGCCTGGCGACACCGACGGCGAGATTCTGGAGGACAGGCTGCTTGCCATGATCAACCTCTATAAGCCCGCCATCATCTTCTCATACGGGTATTGGATCAATACCGTCAACATGGAGCATTTTTGCCAAGTGGTAAAGAATGCCGGACTGTTTCATATCCACTGGGCCATTGATGACCCGGACTGTTTCAGAACACTTTCCCTGCCTGTGGCTAAAAAAGCAGACTTGGTTTTTACCACAGCCCGCGAATGGATTGAGAAATACCAAGCAGAGGGGATCAATGCCCACCTGCTGCAATTTGGCTGCTATCCCCCGCTGCTCCGGAAAGTGCCCCCCGAGGACAGGTTCAGGCATGATATCGTCTTACTGGCCCACAACTATAACCTCCAATGGAACCCCTCCTATTTTGCTTATCGATTAAACGGCATCCGCAACATCCTGCAGCCCATTGTGGCCCATGGTGACGATATCATGGTTTGGGGCCTCTGGTGGCAGGATGCGGACCGCATTTACAACCTGCCGGGAGAAAACTACGGTGGGGTCCTGCCCCCGGGAAATGAGGCCGGGGTTTATTCCGCCGCGAAGATCGTCTTAGGCCTGCAGACGGTGGGAAATTCCCTCAGCACCCTCTCGGCGAGGACTTATGAAGTCTTATGCTGCGGCGCTTTCCACCTTTCTCAGTACTCACCTGCTCTGGAAAGCCATTTTCAAAAAGGGATCCACCTGGAGTGGTCCACTTCACCGCTGGAGACCCTCGAATTAGTGGAATTCTACCTGAGACACGACGCCGTAAGACAAAAAATTGCCGCACAAGGTCAGAAAGAGGTTCTGAAAAAGCATACCTATATGCATAGAGCTTTATCGGCTCTAAAGGTCATCAAAAAGATTATTTAAGAAAGGTTGAACAACATGCCCGAAGACAACAAGATACCTTGGATCGAAGCCATCCATGAAGTACAGGAGGAAGTAAGCAAATTTGCCAACCCTTATTACGGCGGTCCCTACAGGAGGGAAGAAATAAACTATTGGGAATGCATTCTGGAATGGCTGTACCAGGACCGGGAAGAACGCAAAATCGGCAGTTGCCTGGATATTGGCTGTGCTTACGGAACCCTTGCCGTCTTTTGCCGAGAATTTTATCAATGCGATGTCTACTGTACCGACTTTATGTCTCACCTTTTAAGTGCTCCTCTGGCGGATAAACACGGTCTGAAGTTCCGTGTCAACAATATCGAACTGGACCCCTTTCCCTGGGATCAAAAATTTGACACCATTATTTTTACCGAGATCCTGGAGCACCTTAATTTTCACCCTCTGCCCACCTTGAGAAAAATAAAAGGACTGTTGGGGGCAAAGGGAAGGCTTTATTTAAGTACGCCGGATGCCAAATATTATGGAAAAGTGACCAAATATTATCAAAGGCTGGCGGACATGCCCCAACCCCAAAAGGGCCTGCCCATAGTCGATGCCCACGTCTACGTATATCCTGAGAACGAGCTGCTGGACCTGTTGGGAGAAGCCGGTTTTACCGTGGAAAAATTTCAGTACACGCCTGCCCATCATTTTAACCTGATGCTCTCCGGCCGGGAATAAAGAGGAGAAGGCACAGAGGAGACCCTTTTGCATAGATGTCTCCTCTGTGCACATCTGATCAGACTGCACCATGGACAGATGCCGTAAAATTGCCGGTTATTTTATTTGGCCAGGGCCCGGATGTCATTTTTCAATTCCAGGAGGCAGCGCATACTCTCCTGTTCTAAAGAGGTAATCCAATCCTTGACCTGGTTCATTTTTTCCTTCCCCTGGCCCAAAAACCAGTTCACTTTTGCTTTGATCTCATCTGCCGGTAAATCAGGATTGCATAAAAACTCGGCCAAACCCAGCATTTCCAAAAGACTGGATACTTTGTTCATTTTGCTGAAGGCCAAGACCGGCACACCCCCACGCACGGCGGCGATAATGGGATGCATCTTAAAAGTGAGCAAATAATCAACGGATTGAAGATAATTATAGGTCATCTCCAAATCGTACTGGCCCCACAATACCGTAACCGCAGCCTGAGGGTGCCGTTTTTTAATCTCCTCCCCCACAGCAAGACACATCTTAGAATCGGCATAAGCGCTGTCAAATTGATTAACCACCGGGATCAAGACCAGGTGGAATCCCTGCCTGGTTAGATCTGAGAAGACCTCCCCCATCTTCTCAATGGGAAAAGATTCGTAGGCATAGACGCAAATGCCGATGCTGGGTTTCGTGCGGGAAAACCCGGCCAGAGGATATTTGGGCTCCCGGTAGGCGAATGCGATATCAGGAACCACCCGAATCTGGTCGTTAAATTGATACTTTTTCGCGATTGATGCCGACCGCTGATCTCTCAGAGATAATTGTTTGGCCCGGGACAGGTAGTCCCTGTTTCTGGCGATCTCCTCAACCGGCCAGGTTTCTTCCGGATACCAGTCGATTACGCCCACGCCGTATATCCAAATCGGATGGTCCTTTAAAGGCGCCGGAAAATAGTATTCATAGATGCGGTAAGGAATAATCAAATCGCCGCCGCCGATGATCACGGCATCAATTTTGCTTAAATCCAGATAGGCACTGTAATAAAAGACCTGATCCTCGGAAAAAATTTGCTTAAATGTCTTTAAAAACAGTTCGTCGCCAAAATTCCCCATGCCAAAGTAACCGCAAGAACAGATATTTATGATCATCACCCCCCGTTCTCAGATCGCGAACTCTTTCTTTAAGATGCCGTCAATATCCTGAAAGCGTCTCTCCCAGGTATGGGCGGAAAGCCATTGATTTACCGCATCCTGATCAAAGTGAAAAGGATGGGACAAGATGCCGTCAAGATGGGAAATAAATTCCCGATCATGTTTGCTCACATAAACATGAGGAACATTCCTCACTTCAGGCAGGTCGGTTGCTACCACAGGTTTGCCGGCGGCAAGGTACTCATACATTTTAATGGGATTTGTCGATATTGTGACCTGATTGATCCTGAAAGGAATCAGACAAACATCACAATAATAAGCATATTGGGGCAGAAACTCATAGGGCTTGAGACCGGCATGAACCACATTGACTACGGATTGAATGGGAGTTTCCATAAATTCCGCCCCGACGATAGCAACCAGGGCCCTGGGAAAAGTATAGGCAATTTGCTCGACCAGGTCTTTGTCCACCCAGGGTGCCCATGCCCCAATATAGCCGATAATGGGGCCGGCATGGCCGCGGAATTCTGCCGGCTTGTCCGGGGGAGGGGTATGCCTGTACCGCTGGAAGTGCTTGATATCGCATCCATTGGGAATCAAGTAACAGGCCTTGCCGGGAAAATCCTGAACAATATGATTTTTCAATTTCCCTGCCGTGCTAACCACCAGGTCCGCCCGGTGCACCATTTTGCTCAGATAAGGCGCCCAGGAGGGAAAATCATCCAGATAATCATAGATGACAAAATCAGGAAAATATTGATCGACCAGGAGGGCTAATTTGGACCAGGAGGTCCAGACCAGGATCTTTTTTCCCTCACTTTTGATCACAGGAACGATTTCCCTGAGAAATTTTTTATGATCATGCACCACAGTCAAATTTTGCTGCACCTGCTCCGGCGCCCGATCTGCGCATTGGGTCATGTTGCAGTAATATACCTCGTACCCGTGCAGGGCAAACTGCTCCATCAATTGCTGGGGCCTTTGTTTCATCCAGTGCCAATCAATGGTAGGGGGATAAATCACTACCACCTTTTGACGGGGCCGGGCAAATAGATTTTTAATTTGAAAAGATTTTTTCACTTTCGGTTTTTCCATGGCTGTTTTAAGCCCTTGATATTGGGAGAAAGAATTAAAAAGATAAAGAATATCATGATATTCCTCAGGGTATTCTGTCATTACTTGCTCTTCCATTGCATGCACCTCGAATTTATTTCATCGAATATAGCTCTTTCATCCAGGCAACGGTTTTTGGGATACCTTCCGCCAGTGCCACTTTGGGGCGATAATTCAGATCCCTTACGGCTTTGGAAATGTCGCACTTTTTATACTTTGTCGTAAAACTCTCTTGCTGGACATAGTTCACGTTGCGGTCGTCCATGTCCAGGCATTTGAGAATCATATCGGATACGGTTTTCATGTCATGCTCTTCCACGCCCCCAATATTGTATACTTCACCGGCCTGAAAATGATCGACGGCATTGGCCATACCCGACACACAATCATCAATATAAACGGATGTCCTGGTATGGTTCAGGTATACCGTATAAGGCCGGTGATGTAAGGCATGATAGATAAAAACACAGATGGCGCTTCGATAAGGCGTATAATATTCTCCGGGTCCATAGGTATTGAAAATTCTGATGCGCAGGGTTTCCGTGCCGGACATTTCACGGGAATTCAGGATCTGCAATTCGTTGACCCATTTGCTGACGGCATAATCATTTTTTTGCCTGATTTCCAACTTGTCCAGCACTGCTTCAGACATCGCCTCTTCGTAATCTCCGTAGACCTCTGAGCTGCTTGTAAAGATCATGCGAAAGCCCAGCTTTTCCTGGAGCCGGATCATATTCTTGGTCCCCACCGCATTGGTGGTCCAAAGGTCCTCATAATAATGCTCACCGTTCCACCTGCCAAATTCTGCCGCCAGGTGGTATACGTAATCAAACTTGTTCTTTTCAAATATCTCCAGCAACTGCCGGTAGTTTCTGATATCACAGCGGTAATGCCTCTCTTCAGAGCTATGTATCAGATCGCAGGTCCAAACGTCATAGCCCCTGGAGATCAGCTCTTTTACCAGTCGGGTACCTACAACACCCTTTCCTCCTGTAACAAATATTTTCATACCGATCCCTCGATTTTTACTTAACTGTTTTTGGCAGCTTGATTTGGCAGCTTGACATAAGTCTTTGATTTAACACAATGCCACCGGCCCAAAGGGCCTGTTAATATATCATATGTAAATAACCGAAATCGGTTACTTTGCCAAGCAGATGATAAACCCAAATGGAAATCGGCCATGTAATTTAGCATTGCAGGTGACAATGATCCACTGATTTAGTAATGATCACAATAAAACCGCCTCAGGGTAAAGAGGACGATGCTGCATAATTTTATGATAAAAGTGTCACCAAACATACTTGCCAATCATAATATAATTCAGGACAAGTTGTCCCGATACCCATGGGAAAGGGGGAAATCTAAATGCCATATGAAAATGAGCGATTTATTGATAAAGGTAAAGATGACGACAAGAAAAAGGAATGCAATTGCTGCATCAAGATTGAAGACAGCATTGTTGTACTGATTTGCGGCGACATTGAGATTGAAAAGGTAAAGAAATGTCTTGATTCCGTGTTAGAGGTAAAAGGCAGTAAAAAGATTGAATTATAGTGTAAAAGAGTAGTCTAGGGACCTTACAGAACTCTTACCGGCCGGAAATAGGAGCGACCCCTAAGCAAAAAGCTTAGGGGTCGCTCCCTTCACAAACAAGAATTTTCTCCTTATCCACAACACTACTCCGCATAATATGCTGATTCTGCCTTTTCCAAAGCCCCATAAAACTCATCCAGAACTTCCTTGTCTGTTTCTTTGGTGATCAGGCTGACCACAATCATTAGAATCGCTGAAATAGCCATGCCAAATACCCCGTACCAGGCATCCCCATAACCATACTCATAAGTTAAAAGAACCCCAATGGTTCCTGCCACAGAGGCAATAATCGCCGCCGGTTTCGTAGCTCTTCTCCAATACAAGGCAGCCACCAAAACAGGAAAGATGGGCATCACCAGGGCAATGGCAAACATAATCAAAGTCCAGATTAAAGGGGGCGGATTCATGGCCAGCCACATAGCCGCTACCCCTAAGGTAAACACTGCCAGTCTGGCAAGGAGTACATGAACTTTCGGGGAGACATTTAATTTCAATAACTGGTTGAGAATATCTTCGGAGATAATAGACCCGGCTACCAAAAGATGGGAAGTAGCGGCAGACAATCCTTTAGCCAAAACACCCCAAACAAAGATTCCCATTAAAAGGGCCGCAAAACCTAACCCATGGACAGCAATAACTTTTTCAATCAGATAAGGTATCACAAGCTCCGTATCGCTTCCGCTTAATCCGGGTACCAGAGCAATCGCTATAAAACCGATAAAGCAGGTGCCGGTCCAGACGATAAATTGTAATACTGGCTGAAACATCATCAATTTTCTTTGGGCGGCCATATCTTTCCCAAAATATCCGGCCCGGATGAAAACATCGGGCAGCATAATGGTCCACCCAATGGCACAGGCGATGGGATAGCCAAACCGGGCGGAATAGGGAACCCATTTTTCCGGTCCGGGATAGGAAAACCAGGAATTTGAGTTCTGCCAAACATTGGCAAAGGCAGCGGAAAGTGATCCCTCGTATCCGTAGTACAATGCGCTGAGGCCAATTAGCCACAGAGCACCCATAAAAATCCAGCCCTGAACCGTTGCCGCCCAAGCCACGGATTTCACGCCCCCAAAGGGAACAAACAGTAAAGCAGTCAGTCCTACGAACAATACTACGGCCGATTGGGAGACTTTGCCTCCGCTGGCCACATGGGCCGCGATCCCACAGGCATTATAGATGGCAGCGGCATAAGGTAATGATACACAAAAAAATATAATTGCCAAAATCAGTCTCAATAAAGGACTGCGGAAGCGATCATCATAAATGTCTGCCGGTGTGGTGTAATGTCTTTGGGTGTTGAGCAACCATACCTTATTCATGACAAAATAAGTCAAAACCGGGAATAAAGGCATATAGCTTAACTCCGACATCCAGTATCCAAATCCTCCCCGGTAGTAGCCTCCCGGTCCCGCAAAGAACACCCAGGTGCTCATGAGGGCGGCAATATACGTCATGCACAGCACAAACCAGTTAATCTGGTTTCCCGCCGTATAAAAGTTCCGGGCCCCAATGTTTCGATCTCTCCACCACATATAGATGCCAAATACAACCAGGAGAAACATATATACGATAAAAAGCAGCCAGGTTGTGCCTACAGAGAGCATTTAGACCCCTCCTTTCCCTCTTCATCCATGGGGTCCTTTTCTAAAGCATTGACATTCTCCTTTAATCTTCTTTGACGGTGCACCATGATCATCCCCACATAGGAAATAATCCAGAGTGGGAGTACGGTAAACACCGCGTGAATGATCGTTCCATGAGGAGTACCATAGGGCGGGACTCCCGGTAAATTATACAGAGCATAGAACAAGATCATGAGACCTAACCACCATTTTTCCGTTTTCTTATAGGCTTCAGTTTTTTTGGCCATTTTTTAACCCCCTTAATGTATTCGTCGTGCCATCACAAAGCGTTTTTAAAGATCCTTCGTATCACCGACTTGTCGGCCTCCTTTTTCCCAGCTGTTGGTCAGCCCGTTTCACAATAGTATCCAGTTCTTTCCGTACATCATCAGGCAGGTAGGCAGGCTGTCCTTTATCTTTAATCGTCAGATAATATTCTTTGGCCCGGGTAACTAAGTCTTTCGAGCCTTTTTCTGCCCACGAGGTCTTGGAATCACGGGAGAATAATTTGGCCCGATACCCGTCCCGGAAATGCCGGAAAGTATGATCCTTAGTAATAAATCCTTCGTTACCCTGCAGATCCATTAATTCCTGCCAGCCAATGTGCTCTTCATCCACTACCAAGCCTGTCTTTAATTGCTTCACCATGCCAAAGATCTCGTTATCGATAATTAACTGTTGCGGATTCAAGGTTTTTGCTGTTTCTATCTGACCGGCTCCTCCCAGAATTGAGGCCCCAGACAAGCCCACCAACAAGGCCAGGGATGCCTGTTCAATGCCGGATTGGGTATCGGGGACACAACTGTCTGTTCCAGTGGCATAGGTATGGGCGGGAATCCCATAACCTTCTTCGAACAACTGCATGGATATCATCCGTCCCATGGTGGTAGACATAGCTGACTGAGTCGTATTGGTGTTCACCATATCCATTTCAAATAAAAGAGGTGTGGCAATACACGGTGTTCCCGGAGCAATGAGCTGGGCCATGATAATCATCGCCAATACTTCTGCACATGCTAACACAGCAATTCCTCCCGGCGTAATCGGGGCATTTGCCCCCGCCGTAGGAAGGGAACAGGGTTGCAGAGGCAAGCCCGCTTTGCAGCCTTCCAAAATGATATTGGCGTCCATGCGGGCAAAGGTTAAAGGGGGAATGGAACAGCAGATTAGGCTGACAATGGGTCTCTTTTTCAGGTTTTCTTTTCCGCCTACGACAGCTGCCGCCATTTCGATCAAATATTTCACATTTTCCCCTTCATATGGCTGCAGCCACCCATGCTTTCCGGTATTGTGCAAAATCGTGTGGAAGGTATGAATGTCTATGGTTTCTGCCGGAAAATCAATGGGGTTGGCAGAGGGTAAAGACCAGTGGTCAATATTTTCCAGCTTGTCCACAAGCCGTGTCCATTCCGCCACTTGGTCTAAAGTAATATGGTGATAATCACCCTCTTCCGAAAGATAGTACATGGCTCCCGTGTTGGTCCGGGTATAGAACAATCCCTGGGGATGAGGAAAAAACAAATCATTTTTTGGGTCAATTGCTGCTAAGGTAAACTCTCGGGGAACCTGTTTTAAGGCCTCCTCAATTAATTTTTTAGAAAACTTGGCCTTGGGACCGGAGACCTCTGCTCCAGATTTTTTTAAGATTCCCAGTACTTCTTCATGATCCACTCTAATGCCTTTGTTGACCAGTAACCATTCAATTTTTTCCTTCAGAAACTCTATCTCCTGAGTCATTAATGCTTTGACATGGATTGATTGAGCCATTTTTCGCTCCCCCTTAATAAATTTTGACTTTTATTTGCTTCTTTGAGATCGAACATCAAAGTAATATCACCCGGCAAATGGATTCACCGCCTGTGCCAAGTAATAATGAAAGAATAGACAGAAAAATCGCTATTTTTCTGTAGAAAAATAAAAAAGAATCAATTTTGATGCCAAAAACAATGCTGACAATTTAATCATGAAATGTTCTTGCCCCCAAAAGATTCTTATCTATTAATTATTTACCAAGGACAGGATGAGGCTAATTTACCATGAGCCTGCACCTCCATGAACAGCTTTTATGAATCAGCCCTGGGAGGACAGGCCTTTCTTCTAAATATTTTTTAAGTGCTGAATACACTTGTTAATTTCCTCATCTAACGCCGTATAATCCGTCTTGTATCCATGCCCCATTTGCACATGACCCCATTCTATTCTGATGGTGAATTTAAATGGCTCAGGGATTTTCGGATAAAGTTTTTGCCAAATCAATTGGGCTTCCTCAGATGCCACATGGCAGCCGGCCTTTTCTTTAAATTTCAACAGCTCATTGATTAAGTGATCTTTATTCATCCCATATCTCTCCCCCAGTTTTTTTCCTTCCATGATTCCTTATGCGCGCACCCCTCTTTGCCATTCCGCTTAAGGGGCTTGGCGATTTGGCCTTTTCCTTAAATATCCCCCTGAAACCGGCAAGAATCGATCATTTTGTTTGCTACAGATAAACGATGATTAAAGTAAGGTTGTTCGGCACAGTATGTGATGATATATTCTCTGTCATCCTTTATAGTAAAAATCATCAGCCATTGAAGCTGAAAATTTCCTTGCTTCCCGGTACAGATCAATTTAAATCCGGGATTTCCGTCCACCTTCTCGTCCTCAACCTGAAGAATATTTGCCTCCGTGATGGTACTTTTCAGTCCCTTCATTTCCCTTTCTTTTAATTCTTCTAAAGATATTTCAGGCGGGAGTTCTCCTACGACAATATTGACACTTTCATGAATGGCCCTGGTGTGAGCGGCAATTGGGCCGACAAAAGCTACTAATACATGGGGAATATCCGTCTTAACTTCCCAGTCGCCAGGGTAATCAATTTCCAGGTGATATTTCATGTTTTGATAAGTCAAGAAGTTCACGGTTTGGTTCTCCGTAGGCGTTAATGCCGGATCACCTTTGTCCGGGTTGGCCCGAAAAGAGAACTCCGGGGTCATGGTCCCATCGGCAAACGATAAAGAACTATAGATAAACAGGGCAGCACCTATATAAAATATAATAACACCGTCAAGACGCCTGACAAGTCCCAAAAAACTTAACGGTTTCATGATATTGATCAGACCAAATGAAATGATGAAAAGACCGAGACACAATTTTAGGCCCACCGACCCTACTAAATAGAAGAGAGTTAGCAAAACAATTCCCGCAATAAGGGCAAGGGATTTCTTTGTAAATTTTCTTTGCCGATTTTGAGGAATAGTCTCTCCAGGCTCCGGTTCTTCTTCAAGTGGTTCCGCTTCGTTTTCCCCACTCGCCGACGGATGCCCCCATTCAGCACCATCCTGTGCCGACTTTGAACGAGAATGCATGCATGGTTTACCGCAGGTCTTACCCAAATGATCATCTCCACCTGCCCAAGCAATTTTTCTTTTGCCCATTTTATTCCACAGGCTCTTAAATAATCCTTTCGCCTCCAAAAAAATAGCTGAGCACTTAATAAATGCCCAGCTAAAGGGACTAGAAAGAAAATCTCCCCCCAGACTCAATTGCATGATAACTTTTTATACCTTTCAGCTTTTGAATTGCTTTTCCCTGAGTTTTCTCACCGGGTTTCCCAAAGAACAAGGCACGTTGCACATACACTTTCCACAGGTATCACCCAAGCGGCAGGAGTTTTAAAAACCCTTGCCGTTCCATCGAGCCCATTTCATTCAACGGGTACGGTAAATGATTTCGTCACGCTGCCGAAGAGATCCTGATAAAAGTTGACTTTTACGCTTTTACTCGCATGATCAATGCCAAATATCATCTGCGCGTTACACGTTGCCCCTGCCGGTATCGTTTGCGCATAGTTTGTTGGTGAATTAGGATAAGTATATCCCACTACTCCGGTAGCATCGATTACTTTAAAATAGATGTCCCCCAGGAACAGGTCTTCGGGATTGGCAATATTGGTGTATGTGTAATCAATAATAATAACTTGGGCCGGATTTTTGTCGGAAAATTGATTTCTTTCTTCTGTAGTCGTGATCTTGTTAATTTTAAAACTATACAGCGCCTTCCCTGTACTGTCCTTAACGGTGTATTCATTTTTCGCTGCTGCCGGTGGAGCCGTTGTGCCGCTGCCTCCTGATCCCACTGTAACAGTTTTTGTCTTCCCATCCCACGCCACCGATACCCCCAAGAGATCGCCCACAGCCTTAAGAGGCAAATAGGTAGTACCGTTGATAATTCTAATATCTACCCCCTGGGCCGTCTTCCCGTTGACAATTAGTTTTATTCCCGAAGCCGCCATAACCCCGCTGACAAATACCAGGCATAATACCAACGCACCTACCCATACTTTCCAATGCTTGAGCACGATAGTTCTCCCCCTTTGTTTTTTGGTGATTCATATATTCCACAACATTCCATATTTTCCTCTATATTAAAAACATTGTGGTGAAAATAGATTTGGTCTCAGCGCTCAAAAGGTAGCATTCTTGGGGGAAAATCGTGAAAAGAAGAGAGCCTTAATGGCAAATTCTCCACCGCTGCACTGTTTCTACTTAATAAATCCTATTTCTCTCAGCAGAGGCTCATACATTTCCGATTCCCTCTTGAGATAGCTTGTAAAGTCATCTCCAAAGTATTCTTCGGAAACCAAACATTCGTCATAGACATACTTTTTCCAGCGCTCGGTCGCCAGCAGTTTTTTAAATGCCTCAATCAGTACCTCTCTGGCATCCTCCGGGATGTCTTTAGGAGCGACTACCCCCCGGGGAATACCGGATACCAGGTTGTATCCTATTTCCTTTAAGGTAGGTACATCAGGGAGCTTCTTGGCACGTTCCACACTGGAAATGGCAAGGATCCTCATTCTACCCGCTTCCACCTGGCCCAGGGCAGAACGCATGGACATACTTCCCACATCTGCGTGGCCGCCCAGGACAGCGACTATCGTCTCGCCATCCGAGGTCTGCGGTACGAAGACAATCTTCCCCCCGATCATACGGGCAAATTGAATCCCCATAACATGGTCCGAGCTTCCCACCGAAGCCAAAGCCCAGGTGATTCCCTCTTCCCTGTTCTTACTATCTGCAATCAGATCTGCAAGGGTTTGATAGGGCGAATCGGTTTTCACAATAATACAGCTGGGGTCGCAAGCCAGCATGCAGATGGGGGCAAACTGGGTATAGTTGGGGCAGTCTTTACTTTGTAAGGGCGTCGTGATAAATGTGGACGTCGCACTGAGCACCACATAAGGGTCTCCTTTTTTGTCGGCGACGTACTTGTAAGCAACGGCGCCGCCCCCGCCCGGTTTGTTGGAAACAGTAATCGGTACATTTATCAGCTTTTCCTTGGTCAGCATATCGGCTACCGTGCGTAGAAAAGCGTCGCTGGATCCACCAGCGTTTGTCTGGCAGACAAATTCAATCGGTCTGTTAGGATACGCTTTATCTCCCGCCGAACACCCAACCAAAGAGAGAATCAGAAAGACCATCATCGTCAAAAGAATGATACGCTTAAGCCTCATGACATTCTCCTCCTATTATCATTGAGTTTTCTTAGCGCCCACAGAACCACCGGCAAGATCAACAGAGTTCTTTGGAATCTGCTTCTCAAAATAAATGTATCAAATTTTAAATTGTAATCTTATTGTCATCTTCGGATTTTCTGGCCTTGAGCCAGCTTTTGATCAGCCATGACACGCTCGGACCCAGTAATACAATAAAAATGAGCACTACCAAAGCCGCAGAAATGGGACGTTCCACAAAAATAAGTAAATCACCCCGTCCCACAATGAGGGCGCGCCTAAGATTGCCTTCAAACATCGGTCCCAAAAAGTAACCCAGCACAAAAGGAGCTACAGGAAATCGGTTCTTATGCGCAATATAACCCAGGAGAGCGAATACCGCTAAAACGATCAAGTCATTGGTATTAAAGGCGGCACAGTATCCTCCGACAATGATGAAAGCCATTACCACAGGGTAGAGGATATGCAACGGTACTTTCAACATCCTGATCCAAACACTAATCAGGGGCAGGTTGAGAATAACCAGCATAATATTGCCGATAAACATGGTGGCGATTAAGCCGTAGACGAATTGGGCATGATCCCGGAAAAGCAAAGGACCGGGAGTCAGCCCGTACATCATTAACCCTCCGGCAAGGATTGCTGCGGTTGCGGTGCCGGGAACCCCAAGGGTCAAAAGGGGCACCATTGCTCCACAGGACGCGGAATTGTTGGTAGATTCAGGCCCGGCTACACCCTGAATGGCCCCATGGCCAAACTTTTCCGGGTTTTTAGAAATGCGCCGCTCAACTGCGTAGGAGATAAAGGAGGACGCAGCAGCGCCTATTCCGGGCAAGATGCTGAGAAAAAAGCCCCCAAAGCTGCCCCGTGTCATTGCGCCCATGGATTCTTTCATGTCTGTTTTCGTAGGCAGAACGTCCCGCAAGCGGGTACTTACCCCCAAAACATCCGGGTTGCTCACCATCCCTTTCTCCATATCCCCCAAGATTTCACTCATGGCAAAAAGGCCCATCAGGATCGGGACCAGTTCGATACCTTGCTCCAAAGAGGTCACACCGAAGGTAAAACGGTTCACACCGGTGAGACTGTCCGTTCCTATGGTGGCAAATAATATCCCCAGCATACACGTGATGACGGACCTGAGTTGATTTCCGCCCAGGCTGGTAGCCATCGTCAGCCCGAGGAGCATTAAAACCGTGTACTCCGCCGGACCAAAGGCTAAGGCCACTTCCGCGATGGGCGCTCCGATCAGATATAATAATAAGGTGCCGATGGTGCCCGCGATGAAGGACCCAATGGCCGACATCCCCAAGGCGACGCCGCCCCGCCCTTGTTTCGCCATTTCATGACCATCCAGACAGGTGACGACGGAAGCCGACTCTCCCGGCATATTCAGCAAAATGGAGGTGATGGAACCGCCATACTGGGCCCCATAATAAATACCGCAGAGCATGGCCATGGCGCACAGGGGATCCAGGCCAAAGGTAATGGGAAGCAGGATACCCAGGGTTCCTGCCGGACCTAGCCCGGGCAAGACACCAATCGCAGTCCCTACTACGGTACCGATCAAGGTATACAAGAGGACGATAGGGATGAGTGCTTGCCCAAAGCCCATTATCAAGTTACTGAACAGCGTCATAGCGGCAGCACCCCCTGGGGCAGGATGATGCCCAACCCAAATTTAAAGACCGTATAAATGAGCACCGTGGAAACCACCCCAATCAGGAGGGACTTTTTCCAGGGGTGCTCCCGATCGACCACTTTCACAAAAAATGTTACCGCCAAAGCCACGGTGATGACGAAACCGAGCTTTTCCAGCAGAATTGCCACCAGCACAATCACGCCTAGGCAGCTAAAAACTATTTTGGGATTTGTAAACATCACATGCTCTTTGTCAACCTCCGGGCTGCCTTTGCGATAGGACCTAAGAGCAGGGATAAGTAAAGCAAAGGATAATACGATTAATGCTATCGAAAGCCAGAAAGGCAAAAAACCCGGGCCTGGACCATATTCGGCACGATATTGATAGGTAAGCGACATGCATCCGGTAAAGATTCCGAACAAAAGCAGCGAAAGTCCGGCGATTACGTCTCTTTTAGCCATAATGACTCCCCTCCCAGTTTCACCTGTAATAAAATTTCATGGCTGAGGGGAGGGCTCTCCTCCCCCCACCGCTGCATGGGATCTACTGCACCAGTCCTGCATCTCTCAGCAGAGGCTCCACCTTTTCTGTTTCCACCTTGAGAAAGTTGGTATAATCATCTCCATAGTGTTCTTCGGGAACCAAACACTCGTCATCCACGTATTTCTGCCAGCGTTCGGTGGCGGCCAGCTTTTTAAATGCATCGATCAGCACGTCCCGGGCATTCTCGGGAATATCTTTCGGCGCGCATACCGCTCTGGGAATGCCCATGACGATATCATAGCCCAGCTCTTTTAAAGTCGGGACATCCGGAACTTTTTTCGCCCGTTCCAAACAGGCTACGCCAATCATCTTAACTTTACCCGCTTCGACCTGTCCCAGGGCGGAACGCATGGACATACTTGCCACATCGGCGTGGCCGCCCAGGACGGCGACGATGGATTCGTTGTCTGAAGGCTGCGGCACCAAGACAACCTTGGCCCCGGTCATACGGGCAAATTGCAGCGCCATTAAATGGTCATAACTTCCCACCGAAGAAAAGGACCAGGTAAGTCCCCCGCTCTTGCTTTTACTGCCTTCGACCAGACTCTCCAGCGTCTGATAAGGCGAATCTGCCTTCACAATAATGCACTGGGGTTCCGTAGCCAGCATGGCGATGGGTGTAAACTGGGTATAGTTGGGACAATCTTTACTTAATATGGGTGCCACGATAAATGTGGACGGCGTACTCTGGATCACATAGGGATCACCTATTTTTTCCGCAGAATACTTGAAGGCAATGGCGCCGGAACCGCCGGGTTTGTTCACAACAGTAGTAGGCACATTAATCAGCTTTTCCTTGGTCAGGATATCAGCCACCGTGCGAATAAAAGCATCGCCGGATCCACCGGCACTTGACGGGACTACAAATTCAATCGGTTTGTTGGGATACGCTTTTTCTCCCGCTGAACACCCGCCCAGAGAGAGAACGAGAGAGACCATCATGGCTAAAACAACCATACCCTTAATCCTCATACATTATCCCCCTTTATCATTGACTTATTTAATACCTCCACAGTACCCCCTTCCCACCTCCCTCTTTTAAACCTTGCTGAAGAACCCTGAATTTCTTCTCAATTGACCTGCTTTCCCATATCACTCATTTTCCCAGAAATCATGATATCCTATGACTTTACCCTTCCGAATAATTTTGGGTTTGGTCCCTTCAAATTTTCTCCAGCAAGAGACAAAATCCTCTTTATTACAAAATATCCTAAAAATGGGTAATAAAATTTATAAAAAATAGACATTTACGACTAGGGCCAAATATTTTGGCCCTAGTCAGTAAAAGAGAACCCGGTGGGGTTGCCGCAAAATTAGTTAGATAGAATGCACGGAGCGAGCAATAATACTGTCCTGACAACCCTGATCAAGTTCCACAAAGAAGGCGCTATAACCGGCAACCCGCACCATCACATCGCTGTATTTATGCGGTTCCCGCTGGGCAGCTCTCAACGTTTTACTATCGGTAACGTTAAACTGGACATGATCAATGCCCAGGTCATACCAGCTTTTCATATAGGCCAGGAAGTGCTCTACCCCCTTTTCACCCTCTAATGACTCCGGGCTCAGTCTCTGGTTCAGCAACGAAGCTTTTTGTCTTTTATGGTCTATCTTGGAAACGGATTTCAGAACGGCCGTGGGCCCCTTCTTATCGCAGCCGCTGTAAGGAGAAACCCCGCCGTCCGCCAGGGGCTCGCCCGCCATCCGTCCACACGGCAGAGCGGCCGTTTTCTTCCCCTGAGACCAAACGCCGGATACCGCCTGGGATAACGGCTTTGGTGAGGTACCCCAGATGTCTTTCAGCTTATTCATTTCATCCGCCATAAAATTGTACAGATCGTTGACACCAATTAAGTCCACGTAGTCATCATCATTCCCCCATTTAGGCACATCGTTGATAAACTTCTGTCTCAGTTCTTCCTGTCCCGCCCAATTGTTTTTTAGTACTTTCACAAGCTCCGGGAGAGAGATCAGCTTTTCTTCAAAAACCAGTTTTTTAATTGCCGCCAGTGAATCTACGGTGTCAACAGCGCCGCCTAACAGGTTAATCCAGGGAACACTTTTATCTCCTGTGGACATCAGATCATGTCCTTGTTTTAACGCCCGTTCAAATAAACCGGAAAGGAGGGGTCTGGGAAAATATTCGCCTTGCAGCCAGAGGCTAATATTATGCATGCGCATGCCTAAATTAAGGGCGTACCGCACCTGCTCATTAAAGGCTTCCCGGAACTCTTCGTAGGTTCTAAACTGACCGGCAGTCCCGGTTTCCGGTCCTACCTTCTTGCTGAACATCAGATCATACCCATTGTTCAGGGCTGCCTCAAGGCATTTGGTCGGCGTGATATGCCAGGCATTTCTCCGGGTGCGGCCCCAGTCTCCACAGACACCAGGCGACATACATCCGATCAAGGCCCAGTTTCTCGCCTCTTCAAGGGTATAGCCCATATCCATCAGGTGGGCAATGGCGGTATCATCATTTTTGAATGAGGGGAAACCAGAACCTGTTTTTACCACCTCAAGGGCTTTTTTAACTGCTTCCTGGGACACATTCTGATGATAACGGAAGGCTAAGGAAGGTTGGTTTAATCTGATACTGATCGTAGCGTCTAAAATCGTCAAGGTAAGTTCATTGCAGGCATCGGAACCGTCGGCGTTTTGCCCGCCTACGGTATAGGCATTCACCATGTTGGTCCCCTGGTGTGACTGTCTTGTGGAAGAGGGAAGCAACCGTCCGCACTCGGTGATCTTAATCCACAAACACTCAATCAGTTCTTGCGCTTCTTCACGGGTAATATTCTTTTCCTCAATGACATCCTGCCGATAGGCGGGCCAGATAATCTGGTCAATCCTTTCCGATGCGCCATGGCATTCATGATCATAGAAATGGGTCAACATCCAGATGAACCAGTGGGCCTGAACCGCTTCTTGGAAGGTACGGGGCGGATGGGCCGGCACATGGGCGCATACCTCTGCGATCCGTTCCAGTTCCAATTTCCGGTTTGCATCTGTTTCGATGCTCGCCAAATAGGAAGCAAGATTGGCATAGCGGTTTGCCCATCGGATCACCGCCTTCATGGTGATCGCGACTGCTTCAAAAAAGTCTTTCTTTTGGGCTAATTCCGGCACCCTTACCAGATTTTCCACCTGCACCATTTCCTCGTTTACTTTTTTCAGTTCTGCTTCCACCTTGGCAATGATGCCGTTGAGTCCATGGGCAAAAATATAATCATGGTCAGGCATGGCCCGTTGGGTATAATCTGCGCCCAAGGCCCAAATGACCATTTTGGTATTTAAAATATCCATTTCCTCTTTCGTAAAATAACGGCTCATCATATCCTGGGGCGTTTTACCTTTCCAGTAATCCGCAATTTCGATGGCCTCATCCCTTACCTCTTTTGGTACATGGCCGTGTTGATCCAATTCAATAATAATTTCCCTGGGCCGTTCCGGCGAATACATGATGGCGGCAGGATCATTCCCCGGGTAACCCACAAGAAGCTCATGCTCTTTAATCAGTACCGTACACTTTTCCAGAATATTTTCCAAAGCCCTGGCTCTCCTAAGTACCGTAGGCAACCCCTCGGTTTCCTTCCAACTCTCGGTGTAATACCTGGCTTTTTCCACATCAACAGTGACGTTCTCTTTAAACTTGTCAGACAGAAAACTCTTAGAAATGTAAGACTCTCTTAATTTTTTCGTGCGCTCACTGATTGGCATAGCGACCCCTCCTATTGATCTTTCGTTTTTGGTGAACTTTCACATGCTTTTTTTGCCTGTCCGGCGGGCTTTGAAGTCCAAAACTTAAACCCTTTTAAATCCTTTTTTTCTTCAATGATTTCCCCCAGCTGATTCGAGATATTTTCCGATTTGTCGCCGCATGAATTCATGGTTTCACCTCCCTTTTGATAATTTTTACCACACTTTTCCTCCCTAGCCCCCAATGGTTGTGGGAATATTCCTCAGTTTAAAGATGTTTTCATAAGGCCTGACGTCATCCTTCGTTAAGTCTCTCTCGAATTTTATCTCATAGGGCCTGTTCAGTAATCTATATTTAACCTGGCCGAAACGATGATAGGGCAGGATATCTACCCCTTCGACAGGGTATTCCTGAATAAAATCGGCGATCTTTTCGATTTCCTGCATATGATGGTTGAATCCGGGAATGATCGGGATGCGCACTCTTGTTTTTACTCCACTTTTCACCAGATTAACAAAATTAGTAAGAATTTTTTCGTTTGATACGCCTGTGTGTTTTTGATGAAGTTCGGCATCGATACACTTGATGTCAAATAAAACCAGATCCAAATAGGGGATCAACGGCGCCACATCCATCCAATCCGCATATCCGCAGGTATCGATGCAAGTTTTGATATTCATGGCTTTTATCTTGATGAGCAAATCAAGCACATAGTCCGGGAAAGATAAGGGCTCGCCACCCGAGATGGTAATACCCCCTCCCGAGTTGCGGTAGAAGATGGTATCACTGGATATTTCCTTGAGAAATTGCTTTTCATCATGGGGAAGACCTATTCTTTCCAGTGCTTTGTGGGGACATTTATTCACGCAGGCCATGCATAAGCAGCACTGCTCCCGTATTACCCGCTCTTCTTTATTTTCCAGCGTAATCGCTTGATTGGGGCAGACTTCCAAGCAAATCCCGCATTGCATGCATTGGTCCGGCCGAAAAAATATGTCCGGCTGAAATGATTGGGTTTCCGGATTGTGGCACCAGGGACAGTGTAAAGGACACCCTTTTAAAAAAATAGTGGTCCTCATACCCGGTCCGTCGTTTAAGGAATATCTTTGAATATTTGTCATTAACGGCAGCTTTTCACCCACTGAACTCTCCCCTTCTTGTTCTGTATCGTGGGATATTATCCCATGATACAGGCGATATGTACCCCTTTTAATTGTCAAACTTCTTCTCTATGTTCCGCATCGTGGTACGTTGTCCCATGATATAAGCGATATGAACCCGTTGAAATGGCAGAGCGTTCTTTCTTATGTTCCACATCACGGGACAATGTCCCATTTTCATTTATATCTTATCTTCAAATGGTATCTTCTGTCAATACATAATTTGTAATTTCATACGTAATATTCCATCTAAATAATCCTGTTATTTCTGCTTTTTCATCTTCTCTTTCGCCAGCTTCAAAGCCTGGTCGTAAGTTAAAGGCCTCCGGGCGACACCGGATTGGACGGCAGCTCGAGCCACAGCGGCAGCCACCCTGGGTCCCACCCGGAGATCAAAAGCCTTGGGAATGACATACTCCTCACCAAGGTTTTCTGGCTCTACAATCCCGGCCAGGGCGTCAGCTGCGGCCATCTTCATCTCTTCGTTGATATCGGTTGCCCCCACGTCCAGCGCACCCCGGAAAATCCCCGGAAAAGCCAGCACATTATTGACCTGGTTGGCAAAATCAGAACGGCCGGTGCCGACAACCCGGGCACCGCCTTCCTTTGCTTCATCAGGAAAAATTTCCGGTATGGGGTTGGCCATGGCAAAGACAATGGCATCCTTGTTCATGGACCGGATCATTTCTTTGGTGACCAGACCCGGCGCCGAGACACCGATGAAGATGTCCTTTCCTTTGATGATATCCGGCAAAGCACCTTTTTGCTTGTGCAGATTGGTTTCTTGGGCCAGCAATTCTTTTTCCGGGTTCATGCCCTCCTTCCGGCCCTGATAAATCGCCCCTTTGGTATCGCAAAGCACGACATCTTGAATCCCGAAGACGTTCAGCAAACGGGCAGTGCTGATCCCGGCCGCTCCTGAACCATTCACCACGGCAGTAACGTCAGAAAACTTTTTGCCCACAATTTTCAAGGCGTTGATGAGCCCGCTTAAGACGACTACGGCGGTGCCGTGCTGGTCATCATGGAATATCGGGATATCCAGGTTTTTTTTCAGCCTTCTTTCAATTTCAAAGCAACGCGGCCCGCTGATGTCCTCCAGGTTAAAACCCCCAAAGGCGGGAGCTAATTTCGTGACAATATGGACGATCTCGTCCACATCCTTCGTATCCAGACAGATGGGAACGGCATCTACCCCGCCGAATTCTTTGAAAAGAACGCATTTCCCTTCCATCACAGGCAGACCAGCCTCCGGTCCAATATCACCCAAGCCTAAAACTGCCGTTCCGTCAGTAACTACCGCGATATAATTGGATTTCATGGTGTATTCATAGACCAGGGATTTCTCTTGGGCGATATATTTGCACGGTTCTGCCACTCCCGGGGTATAGGCCACGGAGAGCTCATCTTTGTTGGTAACGGGAGCTTTACTCTTAATCTCCAATTTTCCTTTCAGTTCTTTGTGCACCCTCAGTGCTTCCTGGGCATAATCCATGGTTTTTTCCTCCTTGACGGTGAGATGAATTAACCTTTTTTGTATTTTCGGGGCCCTGTTTCATAGAGATTATTCCCCGCACAATCGATGACGACCACTGCGGGAAAGTCTTCCACAGTCATTTTTTGCAGCGCTTCCGCGCCTAAGTCCTCGTAAGCAATCATTTCCACTTTTTTGATGCTTCGGGCAATTAAGGCAGCCGCTCCCCCCGTTGCCGCAAAGTAAACCGCCTTGTTTTTCTGCATGGATTCAATGACGGCGGGAGACCTTAACCCTTTGCCGATCATGCCCTTCAGACCCCGGTCCAAAAGGGGCGGCGTATTTTTGTCCATACGGGAACTGGTCGTGGGGCCGGCCGCTCCCGATGCTTGCCCCGGTTTGGCTGGTGTAGGTCCCACATAGTAGATGATCTGCCCGGTAAAATCCATGGGCAGTTCCTTTCCTTCGCTGATCAGGGCGATATATCGTTTATGCGCCGCATCTCTCGAGGTGTAGATCTCTCCGGAGATCAAAACATCATCGCCCGCCTTAAGGCTGGCCACCTTTTCGTCCGTTAAGGGCGTGGTTACCCTTTTCACGCTTTCACCCATACCTGATACCTCCTCTCTTATATCTCTGCTTCCGCATGTCTTGCCGCATGGCAGCAAACGTTGACCACCACGGGCAGTCCTGCGATATGGGTGGGATAATGGTCGATGTTTACCGCCAGGGCTGTGACCCGCCCGCCCAAGCCCGCCGGTCCGATGCCCGACCGGTTTATTTCTTCCAGAATCTCTTCCTCCAGCCTGGCATAACGGGTATCCTCATTCGAACGGCCAATTTCCCGCAGGGTGGCTTTCTTGGCAATCTGGGCGGCTTTATCAATGGTCCCGCCGATTCCCACGCCCACGATCACAGGCGGGCAGGGATTGGGCCCGGCAATTTTTACTGTTTCCACCACAAAGTCTTTCACACCTTGCTCACCATCGGCTGGGGTGAGCACTTTCAGACGGCTCATGTTTTCACTGCCAAATCCTTTCGCCGTGATCTGAAAATGGATCTTATCTCCGGGGGCCACATCCACATAGATCACAGCCGGGGTATTGTCTTTGGTATTTTTCCGGTCGAAAAGGGGATCCGCCACCACTGATTTCCTTAAAAATCCTTCCTGATAGGCTTCCCGTACCCCTTGGTTGACGGCTTCGGTAAAATCTCCCCCTACCAAGCGCACCTCCTGGCCCAACCGGATGAACAGGACGGCCATTCCCGTGTCCTGGCAGATGGGGATTTTCTCGCCGGCGGCGATCTCGTGATTTTTCATAATTTGCTCCAGGACTGATTTCCCGGTGGGGGATTCTTCCTTTTCCAGGCTCCCCTTTAATGCGGTCAGAATATCCGGTCCGATCAGATAACTAGCCTTGATATAGAGTTCTTTCACGGTATTTTTTATGCAATCCGTATCAATTTCCCGCAATATGAACATCTCCCTTAATCATCTATCTTTCTCTTTCATGTGGTACGGGCAACCTCGTCCGGCAGGACCTTTTCCTTTTCTTTTTAGGGCAATAAGAGAATTCCCTGCACGGGAGCCAGCAAAACCACCAGAACAACCTGGACCAGTTGCATGATGGTAACTTTAGACACATCCGCATTCATCTCAACTGCGATCGCGGTAAGAGGCGTTAACCCTGCAGGGGCAACCGCCAGTAAACTGCTGGTAAGATCCCAGCCCCGGCACCGGTAGAGATAATAACTCATAAGCAAACTACAGCCTACCAGCAAGACATTCAGGACTTCTCTAGTGTTTTTTGTTTTTCTGCTGTGCGTCTTTAGATATGCTTTGATCTGGAGTAAAATGGAATGGACGTTTGTCTGGGAGGTAACATTGCCTGCATCGCCTCACGAAGCATCTTGCTTCCGTATCCTCAGCGAATTGGTGACGGAGCGAATGTCCGCTATGTTTCTCATGCCCTTCTTGATTAACGCTACCGTACCTGTATGATCCTTCATTAAATCATGGAACTTGGTTTCCACATTTTGATTTGTTTTCACCACATCCTGCGTCATTTCCACCAGGTTTATCTCTTTGATAAACTTCGTGGCATCTTTCATCTCCACAACAGCGGCAGCTTTTCGCTCTTCGGTAAAACCGGGGTCAACCACTAAGCCGGTAATGCTCATTAAATACCGGCAGGTAGGATCCCCTACCGATTCATCACTAAAATCATCTAAAATGATATCTCCCTTCATCAGGGTGTAAGCGCCGCAAAACTGAACGGAAAACTTTCCTTCCAAGCCGGTTTTGGGCTCAGGTATGGCGGCGATATCGATGCACCGGGGATGGACATAGCAGGTGATTTTTTTCACGTCCCGGGGCGCAAATTCCGGCCCTGTTTGCTCTCTAATGCCTTTCATGCATTCGATAATTCCATGGGTAGAATAACAGGAGGGATAATATTTAAAACGAACTCTCTCTACCACATAACCCTTTTCCAGTGCCTGGACAGCTTTTTTCTCATCGTATTTTGACGCGAAAACCCGCCAAAAACCGCCATGCCCCTCAAAAACGTGAAGAGAGCTGTCATAGCCGTGAGAAGCCGTGATGGCGGCAAGAACGCCGTCCATGGCCGCTTTGCCCGCATTATAAGACTTAGCCATGGAACCGAAGACACTTTGCAGTCCTCCTGCTGAGGTAGCGGCAATACCGATGGCATGGCGGATTTCGTCTTTGGCCAGGTTCATTACTTTTGCAGCGGCAGCGGCTGCTCCGATATGCCCTAGAGTAGCCGTGTTATGCCACCCGGTTTGATAATGCTCCGGCATGATGGCTTCTCCCACGGCATATTGGACCTGAAAACCGGCGATGATCGCCTCCAGGGCTGCTTTTCCCGATATGCCCAGCTTTTCGCCCAGGGCCAGTACCGCCGGCATCACTGTGGAACTCGGGTGTCCCGGTCCCCACGGGTATATATCATCGTAATCAAGTACATGGCCAAAAACACCATTGGCCAACGCCGCCTCCATTTCATTCACTTGAATGGGATAGCCCAGAACGGTGGCGCATCCGTGATAGTCTCCTGCTGCCAGCCAGTTCCTGACAACTTGCCCGGTAGGTGTCTTTGATCCTGCCCATGCCACGCCCAACCAATCTTTGAAACATACCTCAGCTTGGTCTGCCGCTGAAGAGGATATGTCATCAATATGAAGTGCGTTGACATATTCGGCAGCCTGTTCGGCAAATGCCAATTGCATCAACCCCCTACTGTTTTAGTAAGCTATTTATTTTATTGGTCTCCCTAACTAAGATGTCGGTAATCGCGGCCAGTTTTTCATCATCGATTCTGGCGGCCGGCCCCAAAATCGTTAGAACCATGATTTGGTTGGCAAAAAATATCGGCGCGGAAACGGACTTGCTATCCGGCACCCGCTCGCTAAAGCTCTGACAATAGCCCTGCTCTTTGATTCGGTCCAGTTCCCTGATCATTTCCTCGATGTTCTTATGAAGCTGCTTCGGCAGTTCCTTCTCCACCATCTTAAAATACTCTTTTCTCTGGCTGGGCGACATCCAGGCCAAAATAATTTTCCCGGAAGAGCCTAAATAAAGAGGCAAAGCTTTCCCTAGGGTAACTACCTGGCGTACGTCAAAGGGGCTTTCCACTTTTTCGATACAAATTCTTTTAAAGTCATGGCAAACATACAGGGCTGCTGTTTCCTTGGTTTCATTGACAATATCAATCATAATTTTTTTGATTAAATCTCTGATATCAATCTTTTTAATTGCGGCCGTGCCCAATTCGAACATCACAAGGGATAATGAATACATATTGGTATCATTATCAAAATTTAAAATCCCTTCCTTTTGCAGGGTCGTGCAAATTCGATGAACGGTACTTTTAGGAAACCCGGTCAGATCACATAATTTCTTCAAATTTAATTCCGGTGTTTCATGGTTAAAACATTTTATGATGCTGCAGGCTTTTTGGATAGACAACACGACATCATTCAATTTATTTTTTCGCTCCTTTTGTGTTAACTTTATGATGATTTTAGCATAAAGCCCCATTATCTGCTAATAGTCTTAAGTCTACTTTCCGCATCCAAATTGAAATATGAGCATTTATTTCTCGGGCACATGGAACAATCTGTCTCCTTTAATGCCGGCACCCGAACCTCCCTTTTGCTTATTTCATGGATGAGCTGCCACATCCGTTCCATGTTTTCTGCTTCCCCGCTCACGGCAAGAATCGTAGCGCCTTGTGCTTCCTCAAGCCCCCCGGAAGCAATCTGAACGGCCGTACAGCCTGTTAAAATGTTTATGGCCTGGTCTTCACAGATCACTT
Organism: Candidatus Formimonas warabiya; assembly: GCF_002777255.1. Lineage (GTDB taxonomy): Bacteria > Bacillota > Dehalobacteriia > Dehalobacteriales > Dehalobacteriaceae > Formimonas > Formimonas warabiya. The sequence goes on from NZ_CP017634.1 coordinate 2,613,625, forward strand.
CTCCATTTACCGGCATCAAGCCCACCCTCTGTCCCATAGATTTGTCTATTTTATCATAAGAAGATTTTTGGGCCGCATCACCGATGGGAATAGAAATCATTTTTTCCAGACCAACGGGCAGAATGAATCGAAAGCCTTTTCGTTGCGCGGCTTTCATGACCTGAGCGACGGTACCTCCGCCAGGGCTGGCAAATAACACCCCGGCCTGCCGGTGCGCATCCACGGCATTGCATCCTTTCACATAAATATCGCCAGGTCCCATTTCATTTAACAGAACACCCAGTTTAATCCGTTCCATTTTCAGCTTCCCTTTCTCTAAAACCCAGGAGAACGGAAAATCAAAGGGGTGGCTTGGTGTCTCACCTTTTGTCCCCAGGTCCTGCCTTTCCCGGCTGATACAAAGTGCTCCTTTCTTGATCACCCCTGAGACCCAGATTCCTTCAGGAACTTTACCAAATAATTCATACAAAATAAAGTAGGTGGTGCTGCTGGGATGGATCACCATCATCCCGTCTTGTAAAGCCTTCTGTACATATGACAGCTCTATAATTGCTTTGGAAATGATTCTTTTTGCCTGATTTGGCGTGAGGACAATCTCGCAGATCATGACTGTTAACCCCCTATCATGCAAGGCACCGGCTTTCGTCGCCAGATGGATTACACGGTTTTGCCTCCTTTTCTTATTATTTTTACTGCTAATCTTTAAATCATTAATATCGGAAAGCCTGCTCTTTCCCATACTTGGTCAGGATATTGATTAAAACTTTGTTCCATATCGTGGTACGTCATCCCATTTTTATTTAATTTTATAATTAATTTTATTTCCTGTCAAGAATAATTTTCCATATTTGTATAGGAATGAGTACCTCCCCACGGCCGTCACTTTTATATACCCACTTTTCAGGGAATAGGTTGCACCGAAAAAAAAAATTTATCGGATTTTTTCCGGGAGATTGAAGGAAAAGTCAAAGGGATCTTTTTCATCTGTTTGAAAAAGAAAAAGATGACAAACCTTGATTTCAAGCCACTTCTTGAAAACGGGGTCGGTCACCTTATCAGGAAAAGTTAAGTTTAAGTTAAAGAAAGGAATGCAAAAATTACCTGTCCGCGCGCCTATTTGATGATGCGAATGGTGCCGTCTTTGCGCAGCGGAGCACTTGATTCTTTACCAATATAGCCTACCGCAGCCGAAGAGCAAATGGCATGTTCTTTGAGGATTCCCAGCTCAAAAAGGTAGTTGCGTACTTCGGGATCATTGCGCAACCAGTACAACTGATTGATATAGCAGCTCCCCAATCCCAAGGAATGGGCCGCTAGAAAAATGTTTTCCAGGGCCAGTGCGCAGTCTGCCATGGCATTTTGATAATGGGGCCGGTTAGAGGCAATGATCAATGTCGGCGCGTGGTAGAAAAAATGATGGTCCTTCTTTTGCGCGTTGGCTTTAGCTTTGAGCTTGCTGGGATAGTCATCATCAGGAGTCCATCGTTGCAGCCCCTCCCGGATCAGGTCATTGATTTTTGTAAGAATATCTTTGTTTTGGATGGCGGTAAACAGCCAGCTTTGACAGTTGCCTCCACTGGGTGCCCATGTGGCGGCTTCCAGGATCGCGTCCAGATGTTCCGCCTCAATCTGCCGTTCCTGGAACTGGCGTGTGCTTCTGCGCGCACGAATACAGTCAAGCACTTCATTATGAATCACAGTTTTTCCTCCTTCCCCAAACCGGAAACTACTCCGCTACAAACCAAGATATTATTTTCATTATAGCATGCTAACCCCAGTCCGGAGATTTATTTTTAACCCTATTAATCGTCGGCTGCTTTAAAATTGTAAATCGGTTTAATGATCCGGTTGATTTCAACAGTATCCTGGATATTGGCGATGATCTCCTCCATGGGCTTATAGGCAAAGGGAGCCTCATCCAGGGTCTCTCTGGACAAAGAAGTCGTATAGATCCCCTCCATGGACTTTTTGAATTCCTCCAAAGACAGGCTGCATCTCGCCTGTTTTCTGCTCATTAATCTCCCTGCGCCATGGGGAGCCGATTGATTCCACAGGGTATTTCCTTTTCCGGTTGCCAGGATACTTCCGTCCCTCATATTGATGGGAATGATTACAACCTCCCCTTTTGGGGCGGAAATGGCTCCTTTGCGCAAGATCATTTCATCCAGATCGATATAATTGTGTATGGTCGTAAAGCTGTCGATCACACGAAAGCCCATCTCCCGGACAATTACTTCCGCGATGGCCTTTCTGTTGCATTCAGCATATTTTTGGGCAATGCGCATGTCATTGATGTATTCGGAAAAGCTCTCCCCTTCTACATAAGATAGGGCCTTATTAATTTTAGTTTTTCCCTTCTCAATTTTACCCTGTATTTCTTTTTCTCTGCTTTTTCCCTTAAGTTCAGCAATAATTCTGTCATTATTTTTTCTGGTAATTTCCTTTATGGCCCTGTCCTGATAATACTCCGCGATTTGTTTTCCTAAATAACGGCTTCCGGAATGTATCACCAAATATAAATTTTCTTCTTCGTCTAGGTTCATTTCAATAAAATGATTCCCACCCCCCAGGGTTCCGATGCTGAGCCGGGCCCGTTTTAAATCCAGATGATCCTTGGATTTCAGGTCATGCAGATTGACAAAAGCATTAAATTCATGGGGCGTTTCCCGGACATCAAATCCACTTGGCACATACTTCCGAATGGTCTTGTCCAGTTTGCCAAAGTCAACCTGCGTTTTTTCCAGCAGGCTGACATGCATGCCGCAGCCAATATCAACTCCGACCAGGTTAGGAATGATTTTATCCTGAACGGTCATCGTGGTACCGATGGTGCATCCGGCTCCCGCATGGGTATCCGGCATAATCCTGATTATGCTTTCTCGGGCAAATTCCTGATTGCACAACTCCCGTATTTGTTCTGCAGCCTTCTCTTCCACATGATCGGTAAACACCTTTGCCGTGTTGTATTTTCCTTTAATTTCTATCATAGGCTCACCACATCTCCAATTTTACCCGGAAAACTTTTTACCCTGCTGGAAATACCTTAAAAGTGTATCGGTTGTTTGTCCCCATTTCCATCCTGATCGTGCATTAACCAATATAAAATTCTCCAATATTTAACCAATACCCTGCATTCTGAGACAAAATAGGCCGCCAGCGACGGCGGCTTGGGAGTAATAATATTATTATGATCCTATTTTACAATAAGTGAATAACCGGGTCAAAGAGCTAAAAATTATTCATTTGCAGGGATGTTAACCACGCCGTAAAGCGTATTTTTTTATTTTTTTAAAAAATATGACTTTCGTCACATTGTAAACAAAAGAGGTGTTATCTATAATTTAAGGAGTCAAAGCCGTGATAAAAGGAGGAAAGTCATGCACAAGAATATGGTGAAAATAGGATTTGTCCTTATGCTTATTTTCTCCTTGGCGAGCGGACAGCTAAACGCGGCCGGCGCCGGCAAGCTGAACACCGTCGACGACCTCAAGGATAAACGGATTGGGGTTTTGCTGGGCAGCGTTTACGACGAATACGCCGTCCAAACCTACCCGCAGGCCCAAATCCTGCAGTATAAAAGCCCGTCCGACATGGTGCTGGCGGTAAAAACCGAGAAAGTCGACGCTGCCATCTATACCCATGAAACGATCCTGGTCGTCCTGCGGGATGATGATTCAATGGACTTATTAGGCGAGAACCTGTTTCGCGTCCCTATAGGCATGGGTTTTAACCAGAAAAACGATGAATTGCGCCAACAGTTCAATACCTTTTTAGCCGGAGTCAAACAGAGCGGGGTTCTCGACGATATGGTGAAGCGCTGGGTAATTGACGGCAAAACGGAAATGCCGGTGCTTGCCAACCCGAAAAATAACGGCCGGCTGGTCGTGGGGGTAGTCAGCGATAAAGGCATGCCTTTTGCCCTGGTGATGAACAACCAAATCGTCGGCTTTGATATTGAACTGTGCGAAAGATTTGCCGCTTACTTAGGTAAAGAGCTCGTGCTGGCGGATATGGAATTCGGCAGCCTGATTCCCGCTGCGGCCGGCAATAAGATCGACATGATCGCCAGTTCTTTGATCATCACCGAAGAAAGGGCCCGGCAGATCGGCTTTTCCGACCCGTATTACGAGATGGGGGCAAGCGCCTTTGCCCTGAAGAAAAATATGGCCCGCTACGACAGCGGGCAAACGGGGACAGCCGGCTTGACGGGCGCAAGCGGCTCCGGCAAACTGAATACCGTCGACGACCTTAAGGATAAACGGATTGGGGTTTTGTTGGGCAGTATTCACGACGGTTACGCCATTAAAACTTACCCGCAAGCTGTGGTTTTGCAGTATAAGAGTGTGCCGGACCTGGTGCTAGCGGTAAAAACCGGAAAAGTCGATGCCGCCTTTATCTCCCGGGAAACGCTCCTGGACATCATGCGGGAGGATGATACATTAGGCTTTCTGAGCGAGAACCTGTATCGCAGCCCGATGGGTATAGCCTTTAACCAGAACAGCGATAACTTACGGGAACAGTTCAACGCCTTTTTAGCCGGAATCAAACAGAGCGGCGTCTACGACGATATGATGAAACGCTGGATGATCGACAGAAATACGGATATGCCGGTGATTGCCAACCCCCAGAATAACGGCCGGCTGGTCGTGGGGACAGTCAGCAATAAAGGAATGCCTTTCTCCCTTGTAATAAACAACCAAATCGTCGGCTTCGACATTGAAATAGCCGAAAGGTTTGCCGCTTACTTAGGCAAAGAGCTGGTGCTGGAGGATATGGAATTCAACAGCCTTATTGCCGCCGTAGCCGGCAATAAGATCGACATGATCGCCGGTTCGATGCTGATCACCGAAGAAAGGGCCCGGCAGGTCGACTTTTCCGATCCGTATTACGAGATGGGGACGAGCGTATTTGCCCTGAAAAAAAATATCGCCGGCGGCAGCCAGGCCGGAAGTGATCTGCACTCCGGCCAAACAGCCGGCGATCCTGCCGTCAGCGGCTTTGTAAATATCTTTACCGGCATCAAGAACAGCTTCTACAGCAATATCATCCTGGAACAGCGCTACCTGATGATCGTCGAAGGCCTAAAAATCACCGTCCTGATCTCGCTTTTCTCCGTAATTTTCGGAACGCTTTTAGGGGCTTTGATCTGCTTCCTGCGCATGTCCAAAAACAGGATCCTCAGCGGCATAGCGCTGGTTTACATCTCCATTCTTCGGGGAACTCCGGTGCTGGTGCTCTTAATGCTTATATTCTACGTGGTATTTGCCTCGGTGGATATCAACCCTGCACTGGTGGCGGTAATCGCCTTCGGGATGAACTTCGCTGCCTATGTCTCCGAAATGTTTCGCACCGCCATTCAAGGCGTCGACAAAGGACAGCGGGAAGCGGGTATCGCCATCGGGTTTACCCCCCTGCAAACCTTCATATATGTAATCCTGCCCCAGGCCGTGCGGCAGGTCCTGCCGGTCTATAAGGGCGAATTCATCTCCCTCGTCAAAATGACCTCAGTGGTCGGCTATATTGCCGTCCAGGATCTGACCAAAGCCAGCGACATCATCAGGAGCCGCACCTTCGACGCCTTCTTCCCGCTCATCATGGTGGCGGTGCTCTACTTTATTATCACCTGGCTCTTGACCCTGGTGCTGGATTATATCGGCCTCCAAACAGACCGGAAGAAAAAACGGCAGACAGTGAAAGCCTGTACTTAGGAAGCGGGCAGAAATTTTCGAGGGGGAATTGGGTTGAAAATTGTTCATAAAGTTTCCAGAGGAATAATGCTGTTCGTTTTACTTATCGTGTCAATACTGTTGGCGGGATGCGGGCAGGGAGAAGCCCCGGCCAAAAGCGCGGCCGCGCCGCTGAAGGTGGCGCTGGTGCTGGATCAGCCGGGGTTGGGAGACGGCGGTTTTAATGACTCCGCCCACAGCGGGCTCACGAGAGCCAAAGAGAATTTCTCCGATAAGCTGGAGATTTCAACGGTTACGCCCAAGGATCTGGAGTCCAGGGAAGAAGAGCTGAAAAAGCTCGTCCAAAACAAAACCGACCTGGTGATCGCTATGGGATACTACTACGCGGACATTCTGCCGCAAGTGGCGGCGGAGTATCCTGACATCAAATTTGTCTTAATAGACAACGACTTGCCTGATCTTAAAGCCGAAGGCAATCTGACCTCCCTGACCTTTAAGGACCAGGAAGGAGCTTTCCTGGCGGGCGCGGCCCTGAAAAGCCGGACAGGAAAAATCGGTTTTGTCGGCGGCGTGGAAGTCCCTGCCGTTAAAAATTTCGAAGCGGGGTATACCGCAGGGGCAAAACATATCAATCCCGGGATAGAAATATTTAGCTCATACGCCGCCACGGGGGTCGAAGGATTTAACAGCCCGGAAAAGGGTAAGGCCCTGGCTCTGGCTCAAATAAAGGATGGCGCCGACGTGATCTTTCATGCCGCAGGCGCTACGGGCTTTGGGGTGTTTGAAGCAGCGGCGGAGAAAAAGATCCTGGCTATCGGTGTCGACATCGACCAGACTTTTGTTGTGCCCGAGGCGGAGCGGGAATACATTTTAACCAGCATCATTAAAGGCGTGGATATCGCGGTTTACGACGTGATTAGCCTCAGGCTGGACAATAAGCTTATGGGAGGCTATATCACGCTCGGCGTCAAAGACGGTGTGGAAACCTACGCCGAAAACGAAATCAACAAGGAACTGCTGGCCGAGATCAAGCCCCGGCTGGATGGGATCAAAGCGCAGATCATCGACGGTGCGATTACGGTCCCTGAATTTACTAAGTAGAAAAGAGGCGGAAGAGACATGGCCAACAAAACCGCTGCAGACTGCACAGCGCTGCGCCAATCCGGCGAGGTGCCCGGCGGCGAGATGCTTGGTTTCGGCCGCCGGCGGTGCAGGGCATAGCGGGCAGATCGAGTGCCGCGATTGCGGATGGGAATACCCCGGTGGTGATCATTGCCGCTGCAGGTATTGCGGGAGCATGAATTTGTGAATTTAGATCCGGAGTCGTGGTAGGGCGATAACGGAGTTTAAGATTTTTGGTTAGGGTAAACAGAGAGGACATGATAAGAATGAGCAACGAAAAGACAGGGGAAGAAAAAGGAAGCGCCGGACAAGGCCGTATACTGGACGCCGAGGAATTGGGCGCCGTGACCGGAGGGGAGGGAACGCCGCCGATAGACAGATGTCCTTTCTGGGACAAGGACTTTTGTCACGGCAATGGCTATACCTGCACAAGTTATTACAAAGACAAATGTCCTTATGTCTAAGCAAAATGAACAAAAGTTTGGTGAAGGATGATAGGTTTAATTATCCTGGGATCGGTTCTGGGGGGATGTGCCGCCCAACCGGCGGTGCCGCCCGTCTGCCGGACCGGCGCGGCGGAGGAGGACATCAACATGTCAAGGGGACATGTCAAGGGGACAGGTCCCTTGACATAAATCACCTGCATATTAATTAATTTTAGTTTCTCCATCTTAGCGTTAAGAATCATCCATTTACTTTTCCTATCGCATTATCCAGTATCTCTATGGCCAGGTCTATTTCCTCCTGCCGGATGATCAGCGGAGGAGACCATACGATGATATTCCCGTATGAGACTTTAAAGCTTAGGCCTTTTTCAAGACAGGAATACATTATTTTTTCCGTTTCTTCCCTGGCGGGTTCTTTAGTGTTTCTATCTTTCACCATCTCAAGGGCAAACAGCAATCCCATGCCTCTCACATCTCCGATGAGCGCATGCTTTTTCATAAGGTTTTCAAGCCTTCGGTACATGTAGCCGCTCATTTTATTACAATGGACCAACAGGTTCTCTTTTTGGATAAATTCTATCGTGGCCAGAGCCGCTGCGGCTCCCACAGGGCTTTTTTCATGGGTATAATGGCCTATGGAAAAACGCTGGGCCACATCCAGTTCTTCTTTTGCGATCAAAGCTGCCATGGGGAGAATCCCACCGCCCAGGCCCTTGCCGATAACAACCATATCGGGCACGATATCATAATGTTCAAAAGCAAACATTCTACCGGTCCTTCCCAGCGATATAGCGGTTTCATCCAGTATCAGCAAGGCTCCATGGCGGTCGCATAATTTTCTTATTTCCTGAAAATAGTCTGCAGGCGGAAGCTGCACATCGGTATTTCTGATGGTCTCCAGAATGACCGCCCCTACATCCCCTATCTTTTCCAGCACATTTTCCAGGTATTTTACGCACTTTAAACCGCATCTACCGCATTCACCCAAGATGCAGCGGTAATTGTTGACCGGAAGGACATGCTCCACTCCCGGCAGCAATGGACCTATGCCTTTGCTGAAAGTCGATTCCCCCCCTACCGAAATGGCATCCAATGAAGCGCCATGAAACGAATCCCACATGGAAACCACCTTAAATTTTCCGGTGGCAATGCGGGCAAGCTTCAACGCGATTCCAACAGCAGAAGTGGCTCCCGGTGCAAACAGCACCTTGTTTAAAGTTCCCGGTGCAATTTGGGCAAGCTTTTCCGCCAGTTCTATGATCTTTATATTGGTGTACCTTCTGGTACAAAAAGGAAGTATATCCAGCTGGCTCTTGATGGCATCTATGACGTATGGATTTGCGAACCCCACCTGGTGTACGTTGTTTCCGTGAAAATCCATTATCCTCCTGCCCTGCAAATCTTCAAGATAGATTCCCCCGCATGAATTCAACACATCCAGGCAGGGTGTGGATGAAGACTGGTGCAGGAAAAGCCGGGCATCCTTTTCTAGCCACTCTTTGGTGTCTTCATCCGTATGATCCCGGATCCATTTTTCCCGGTAAGGCGAAAGGTTTATATCTCCCTCCAGCTTCAATTCATGGCCGAACTTGCGCATAGTTTTTTTCTCCTTTTATAATTTGCCGGCATTTTTTTATTTTCCATATCAACTTAGTATTGCATCAAATGGGATTTTGAGTGCCGCGCTCTAACCCTTCAGATATATCGTATGTACTCATTTCTCCGGCCGGTTCCAAATTCAGCAGTTTGCACACCATCGGTGCTATGGCAAGCTGGGGCACCTCTTCACGATAGCATCCCGGCTGAAAAGCGGAACTGATGGTAAAGAGCGGCACATGGCGCTCATCGGGGCTGATGCCCTGATGCAAGCCGTCGCTGTTCATGCCGTGGTCAGCCGTGATCACAATATGGTAATCATTCTCCATCCATCCGGGTACAAACCGCGCAAACCACCTGTCCAGCTCTATGGCCTGTTTCCGATACGCTTTGGAATCCGGGCCGAAAAGATGGCCCACATAATCCATGCCCATGGGGTGGATGAGCAGAAAATCAGGATCATATGCGGAGCGAAGGATCTCGCCGTCTATCATCAGATGAGAATCGGGATAGGAATCATCAAAATAAAATTTGCCGAATTGGATGGCGTTGTCCTCATCCTTTTGCTCCCGGTCTCCGACAATGTCATAGGGCACATGGTTATATAGCTGGCTGATAAAATAGTAAGCCGCCGCCGCAGTTTTTAATCCTTTTTCCCGGGCCAGATGAAAGATGCTCTTTTGTTTGGAAAGACGGACAATATCATTTGACGTAATGCCGCTCACATAAGGGGCGGTACCGGTCAAAAGTACTTCATACATGGGCCTGGATACGGCAGGCAATTCAGTTTTTACTAAAAACCGGGCAGCCAGATTTTTCTCCACAAGGTGGTGTAGATAACCCATCTGCATGCATGCCGTATCATACCGCAATCCATCCACCATGATCATAATGACCTTTCCCATTTTGATTCCTCCATTTTATTTGGTTCTTTATACTGCGGGTTTTATTATTTCCCGGGCCTGGGGTACGCCTCTTAGCAAGGAAGAGCCGCTTTTGGAGTCATAGACCAGGCATGCTTCGGGGGGTACCTTTATGTCAATTTTTTCGCCAACCTTAAAAATGCGCTCATCTTCCGCAGGCAGATCCACCAGCATGGTACCGCCTTGAAAAAGGCCCACATTGCATCTTACAATATTCCCCATGAAATTATTCATTTGCACCGTACCTTGAAGCATGGTCATGTCCCGGTCCCCGGATATATCCCCGGCGAGGCCGACGCTTTCCGCCCGAATCATGACCGTTACGGGCATGCCCGGCTGTACAGAATATGTCAAGCCGGGAAGCAGCAGTGTAAAGCGTCCGAACTGCCCAACGGGCGGGCTAACCGAGAGCAATGGGCCGTCAAAACGGGATGCGGTTCCAATAAATTCTGCTGTAAACAAATTGGCCGGATTCCTGTAAAGGTTTTGAGGCGTGGCCATTTCCACTATTTCGCCGTTTTTCATCACCGCGATCCGGTCCGACATGGCCAGGGCCTCGGCCTGGTCGTGGGTGACATAGATGGTGGTTATCCCTAGTTCCTGTTGAATTTGCCGGATCTCATTCCTGAGTATTGTGCGCACCGAGGCGTCCAGGGCGCTCAGGGGCTCATCCAAAAGCAGGATCTCCGGTTTCGGGGCCAGAGCCCTGGCCAGAGCCACGCGTTGCTGTTGTCCACCGCTCAACTCATGGGGATAGCGCTTTTCTAAGCTGGCCAGGCCTACCTTTTCAAGCCAGCATCGGGCCTCGTTCCGAGCCTTTTCACGTTCCATGCCCTGAACCTCCAGACCGAAACTGATATTTCCCAAGGCTGTGAGATTAGGGAAAAGAGCGTAGTTTTGAAATACCATGCCCACCTTGCGCTTCTGCGGGGAAATGCATCCGAAATTGCAGTCGTCAAGCCATATCTCTCCCTCACCGGCCCTTTCCAGGCCGGCAATGATCCGAAAAAGGGTGCTTTTGCCGCAGCCGCTGGGTCCCAACAGGCTTACAAGTTCACCCGCACTTACAGTCATTCCTATGCCTTTTAAAGCCTGAAAACTTCCGAACCACTTGCTTATGCCTTTAAGCCTTAACTGTTTCACTCATATCACTCGCTTTCTTTTGCAGTATGAGATCATCTTCTTTTGGAACCTTTTGAATAGGCTGACTCAGATAGCCCGCCACCGAAGTAAATAAAAAGACGATGATGATGGCAATCATAGACATGGCGCTGGTTTGATGCCCGTCTATGTGGAAATATTTGTTCAAAAGAACGGGATAGGTCTCCCAGCCGGCGCCTACAATCAACTGAGCCAGGGCAAAATCATCGAAGGCTGTAGCAAAAGCCATAGCTCCTGCTACGGCTATCCCTCTCTTGAGGGATGGAATCAAAATCCTCGTAAGAAACTGAAATGTGGTGCAGCGCAGCGTACAGGCAGCTTCATACAAAAGCTTGACATTGATGGCCCTGAAGCTGTTTTGCAAAGTCCAGTATACAAATGGAAGCCCAAAAGCTGCCTCCGTACCGATCAATAACACAGGCTGCCCCAGCAATACGGGGAGGAATTCTCCATAAAAGCTTACCGCTCCTATAGCCAGCACCACTCCCGGCAGCGCCACCGGAATGATAGCAAGAGCCTCCAGCCAGTCCCCAAGGCGGTTCTTGCCGATATTTACTGCCAGCAGTGCCAGAAGCACTACTCCTACTTGGATTGTGGCGGCAATTACCGATAGAAAAAGGGACCGGCCCATGGCGGCAGCAAAAGCCGGGTCACTGAAAACTTGAACATATGCATCGATCGTCCAGGATTCGGGCAGAACAGTAGTCGTCCACCGCTGGGCCAGAGAAAAGAACAGCGTCGCGGTAAGCGGCAAAAAAGTATATAGGAGAAAAAAAACGGTAAGCAGCCACATAAACCAATGTCCCCGGCCTTTGTTGCTTGATGGTGCCGCACGTTTCATTCCAACCACCTCGCTGCTTTGCGGTTTGCGGATCTGTATATCAGGACTACGAAAACCATCATAATTAAAAGAATAAAGGATAAAGCATTGGCATCGGCGTGCCGGAACAAGGACTGCTGGATTAAATACCCAATTTGAATAGTAAGTAGATTTACGTTGTTCCCAGATATGGCCTGCGCTGTGGCATAGGTCCCCAGGGCCTGGAGAAATACCAGTGCGGCCGAGGAAAGATAGGCTGGAAGCAGCACCGGTCCTGCCACCCGGAAAGCATATTGCAATCTTCCCGCACCCAGCGTGGATGCGGCTTCCCTCCAATCCTGCCTCAGCGCTCCCGCTGCAGGAAGGAAGATCATGGACATAAAGGGGATCAGGAACGATAGGTATGCCCAGTGAAGCCCCTGTATGGATGACAACTGAAACCCGGGGTAAAGATCGATACCTACTTGTTTAAGCAATATGGTCAGCATGCCGTTGGTGCCCAGGGTGGCCATAATGGCAAAGGCAAGGCTGATACCTCCGTTGTGGGCGGCAAAGTTAAGAATGGCCAGGAACCATCCATGCCTTTTTAACCTGTGGGCCCATACCAGGGCCAGTGCCGCACCCGCAACGGATGCTTCTGCCGTAGTCCACACCGCAAGAAGCAAGCTCTGTTTCAGGGCGGTAAAATAAGTGCTGTTCTGCATCACCCTAACCCATCCGCTAAATCCATCCTGAAAACTGGTGCCGATGACGGCGACCAGAGGAAAAATCAAAAAGAAGGCGCATAGCACAAGATAGGGCACAGTTAAAAGGGGTGGCAATTCAAGCCGCCATCCCTTTTTAGTGCCGCTCATTGGCCGAGCACCTCTTTTGTCCACCGGTCGGCAATAAGCTCAGGGGGAACTTCCGACCACTCCTGGGGCTTGCCCACATTGCCGTAAAAACTATCGGGAAGCATGCGGTCTTTTACGTCTTCCGGAAGCGTCAGGTTTCCCTCTATGGCACGTATGGGACGGGCATATCCTTTTGCGAAAATGATCTGCCCTTCATCCGATGCGACAAAATCCGCAAAAAGCTTGGCAAGATTCGGATGGGGGGCCACTTTGTTGAGTATAAGTGCGCCGGGCGCGTAGATGGAGCCTTCCTTAGGGAATACGATCTCCAGATTTACCTCATTTTTTAATTTCTCTTTGTAGCCCTGGGCAAGAAAATCATATAAGATGGCGATGGGCACTTCACCCTTTTGGATATTGGCTATACTGCCACTGACATCTTTGATATTGCCCTGTTTTTTGAGTTGGGCAAAATATTTCATGGCCGGATCAAGGTTCTTAATATCTCCTCCCAATGCATAAGCGGCTGCTAACACGGCGTTAACTCCGCTTCCCGAGGAACGGGGATCCGACATGACCACCATATTCTGATATTCCGGTTTTAAAAGATCAGCCCAGGACTGGGGTATATCCTTCACGATATCCTTGTTTACCAGAAAAACGGGCACGCCCACATAAAGGCCGAACCAGTTGCCATCAGGGTCTTTAGCCCAATCCGGAATCTTGTCCCAGTTGGCATTTTTATATGCCATGGTCACTCCCTCTTGCACCGCCACAGGTCCCCAAACCATGCCTATTTCTGCCGAATCAGCCTGGGGATTGTTTCTTTCCGCTTTGAATTTGGTAATTTCCTCGGCGCTGCTCATATCGGTATCCTGCCGGGTTATGCCGTATTCGGCATTAAACACCTGGAACATTTCTTGCCAGTTGGCCCAGTCATCGGGCTGTCCGTATGTAACATACCTGCCCTCGGCTTTTGCCTCGCTTTCGTTCGGAGGCGTATTCGGGTCAACGGCTCCTTTACTATTGGAGCATCCGGTAAATAGCATCGCAGCGCTCAACATCAGCAAAATGATCGCCTTCAGATTTTGTTTCATTTCTCTTCACTCCTTATTTTTAATATTGAATTCTTGACGACAAAGAACCTTACCAATACCCCTCCTTTGTCTAGGTTTTCATCCTAAATATATCGTCTCCGTGTTAAACCCCCATTAATAGCACGTTACTTTTGTTTTCTTTGTTTTAATAATATGTGTTTATGGTTTTTAGGGCAAAATGCACTCAATATGAACATATTCAGGATATTCTCTGGCGGTAGCTGAACAAAATTCTTTGCCTCTCAGTGAAGAAACAAAAAAACACCCCAAAACGGGGTGAAGGTATCAGTCTTGTAAAAGCTCCATAACTATTGAATACAAATCTGAGAAAAATAGTAAGATGTATTTTCCCATCGTAACCTCTCCAAGTTAGAGCCATCATATGATAATATGATCCAGCACAGGCTTTCAGGGTTTGCTCAATTAGTTCGTTGTTATCAATGATATCGAGCGTTCCTATTCTTGCTTAAACTGCAAAGCGATAGTAACCAGTATTTCTTTTTTATTTATCTTGGGGTTATTTAGTACCCTGTTTAATAACATGTCTAAAACTTTTCCCATTTCCGGACCAGGCTCAAATCCTAATTTTATGAGATCAGTTCCGCCAATTGCCAAATCTCGGATGGCAAGAGGCTCGTTCTTATCACATATTCTACCGATTTCCTTTTTGAGGGCCTCCAATATCTTAAAATTGTGGGGAGGCGCTGAAGCGGCTTCATCAGCAATTTGCAGGTCAATTAATTGAAAAATATTTTCCCTCCCGACTCGATTAATCAGCCTCTTAATTGTGCTGTGCCGAAGAACTTGAAGCTTGCTCATGTGTTCACAAACTAAGGTTCCGACTATATCGATGGTTTTGTTGTCAAATTTAAGGCGCGTTAATATTTCTTTACTTAATTCTTGACCTCTCAGGTTGTGCAAGTAAAAATGTCCCACACCCTTCTCGTCCAGAGAAAATGTTTGGGGCTTGGCAATGTCATGAAGAAGTGCAGACAGCCTGAGAGTCAAATCATTGGGTGTATGGTCTATCACTGCCAAAGTATGATCAAAAACATCTTTATCATGATGTACATTCTTTTGATCAAAATGATGGCATGCTTCCAGCTCAGGCAAAACAAATTTCAGCAATCCTGTATGATGAAGGATTCTCAAGCCTTTTGCCGGCTGGTTGCTGATAAGAATTTTTACTAATTCATCTCTGATTCTTTCCTGTGCCACCCCTTGAATCATGCCCGCATTACCGGAGATGGAAGCATAAGTAGCGTCTTCAATCTCAAAACCTAATTGACAGTGAAACCGGATCGCTCTTATCATCCGAAGAGCATCTTCGTTAAATCTGTCCTGCGGATCCTCAATTGCCTTAATTCTTCGTTCTGCCAAGTCTTTTAAACCTTCAACCAAGTCTGTTATTTTATCTCCATCAAAGAGAAGTCCATTGATCGTAAAATCTCTCGCTTTCACATCCTCCTCAGGAGACTTGCTGAAAGAATCGATTTTTATTCTTTTCCCATTTTCGGTCGCCCTACTTTTTCGGAAGGTAGTAACTTCAACTGAAAATGCCCCGTTGAGAACGGTAACCGTACCGAATTTCAACCCAGTATCAATTACTTTTTTAAAGATATCTTTCACTTGTTCCGGTGTGGCATCTGTGCAAATGTCATAATCCTTGGGATTCTTTCCTAATAACAAGTCCCGTACAGCCCCACCGACAATAAAACTTTTATATCCTTGATCACGCAGCTGTTCCAGTATTTCTATTACTTCTATAGGAAT
Source organism: Candidatus Formimonas warabiya (assembly GCF_002777255.1). Taxonomy (GTDB): domain Bacteria; phylum Bacillota; class Dehalobacteriia; order Dehalobacteriales; family Dehalobacteriaceae; genus Formimonas; species Formimonas warabiya. The sequence goes on from NZ_CP017634.1 coordinate 2,629,083, forward strand.
TCTGTTTTTTTCTATCATCATTTCTGCCTCTGTCTAAAATTCATGCCAAATTTGTTTCAAAACAGTCCGAAACACATCATTGAACATTGTCTCATCCGGCAATTGGGGCTGCTCTACTTTGGAAGCCAGTACACCAATCCACTGTATTCCTTCTTCAAGGAAATCATTAATTACCTGGATCTTCGGTTCACAATCAAGCTCCTCACCCGATTTTTTTCTTTCCAATAGTCCCAATACCTCTTTTAGGACAACCTTATTCTCAACGATGGTCAATAATTTTTCAAATTCCGTCGGCGGCATTCTATGATAATTCTCAATCCATAGGCATGCTAAAATTGGTCTTAACACATAAAAGTACTTTTTAGCCCTAACCAGATCCCCTTGCAGGTACTCCCTAAAATTACCCTTTGCCATACTAAGATAATGGTGCAAGGTTGCTTTCACGGAAAAAACATTTACCGCCAGGTTTCTTATTTGGTCCATCACAGAAGGATCTTCATAGTAAATAATGGGTGATTGTAACCACTCCAAGAAAGGGGGATTTGATTTTCGTAACAAATTTAGTGCCTTTCTTAAATCCCAGCCATTTATATCTAATAAGTCACTGATGGGAAGTTCAATAACATCCCGTTGTTCCGATATCGATAAATAGCTGTCAATCGTCCTAACATAAATAAATCTGACGTCATAGTCACTGTCTTGAGAAGGAAAGCCCCAAGCACGGCTGCCAGATTCACAAGCAAAAATAATTTTAACGTTCCTTTGCTCCTCAATATTTTTCAATTGTTGTACTATTTTCTGCACCATAAAAAGTCTCCTAATCCCTGGAATATAACCTGGCTAATTTATACCCTTCCCATGACTTTCGGCTTTTCTTAGTCGACAATTTGCACCAGTACGGTCGGGTCTTTTATTTTGTTGTCCTCGGAAAGCAAAATAATTTTTGATAGGATCTCAGCAGTTTTCGGGTCGTCATCAACAAAAGGAAGAAAAATCCGGCCTCTATGCTGTGCATGGATAGGAAGGATGTTTAAATCCCCCCCTGCCATTTTATGCGCCACACCGCTTCCCAGGTGGACGGTGTATTGGCCCAGTGTCCCGTTGATAAAGGCATGAGAACCCTTCATCTCCACATTGGTTATTTTAAGCAGGCGCAGCATCTCAGCAATGATCGCGGTTCTCATTTCCATGGTTGACAGACTTGCTTCCGGATCAACCCCGCCCACATGGGCTACGCTGACCACTAAATCAATATCCCGCATGATCTCGGAAAAGATAATCTTAGACACATTCGTAAAAGGCACAGGCGTTCCTGTTTTTCTATCTAAAAAATCGACCCCCTCAATCGTCGGTGCTTCCACATCCGCAGGAGAGAACCAATCTGCCATCGCATAAATTTCCGCGATGATGTTTTCCTTATAATATACTTTTTGTAATCCTTGTTCATAGCTTGCCGTCCAGCCCCTACCCTTCAGCAGCACCGCCGCTTTATTAGGCTGAATCTGGTGTCCGTCATACCTGCGGGATACTGTGCGGGCCTCAAGCTCATCCGCATTTGGTCTGTAAAATTCCCTGAACACCTGTTTGAACGGTTGAATGATCTTGCGGTCATAAATATCCTTCTGAAATGCCGCCCATTCTCCACTTTCGTACAGGTGGACCGGGTGAGCAAGCTGGCATTTATCCTCCGGCAGCAGATCAAATTTTCTGTTTTGGATGCCGGCAAGTCCATTGTCCCTGTAATAACCCAGCCTGTTATCACTCTTGAATATCAGGTTCTGGATAAGAGGATTTATGACCGGATTTTGCGAGAGATTTTTAAGCTCGTCTGCTGTAAACCTGTCCTCTAATTCCATGGCCTTTTCCAGTGCCATACGGGCCCGTGCGTATTGATTTTCGAGAGATTTTTGGGCCCCTTTTATTTCTTTGACATACTCATGTTCTTTTAATTTCGCCGGAATATCCTTCAGTGCTTTTCCCTCTTTGCTTGCAACAAGCGATGCTCTGCCCAATTTATCAATAGCAATATGGATTTCCGTATCCCCTACCAGTACGGGTATTAAGTAGGGTTCAATCGAACGTATTTTTTCCGTCTCCATATACCATGTGAACCGGGTCACATCCGAAAAACCGGCATTTCTCGCCAAATTCTCAAGAGAGATGGAACCCGCTTTTCCCTCACTTTCCCGCCGTTGTGCCCCGAACTGCTTGCTCTCTTTCAGGAAAATGTGCAGGAATTCATATCTGTGCAACAGATCATTTTTATCGCTGTTCAGGGGGATCAGTCCATAACAGAGGACATAATCTTTATGGCGTTTTTCCCTGATCATTTTTTCTGCTTGGTCAAGATCGATTTTCCCCAACACGGCATCCGCAAAAAGCTGGGCCCGTTTATGTAGTCCTCCCCCGGCAATATATTTTGCACTGTCATAAACAACCTTAAAGCGCTTTTCACCAAGCATGGAGTATGCCTCGTTAAACCAGTTTATATCAAAGGCGCCATTTTTAAAATCCTGTGGGGAAACAGGGGAAAACCGAGCCACAATCGTTTCTTTCTCATGAGAAAAGGTTTCGTTGACATGAGCATGGAAATACCAGCAGGCAGATTTTAGTCCCGGCCAGTTCAAATATTCTTCCACAATATCAATCCATTGAGGTGAGTACATCGCCGCATCAATCAGCTGCTTTTCCGTAACCTGAAGACGCTGCAAAAAATCACCCAACGTGTTTTCATCCTCACCATCAGCCGGATAGCAGGATTTCAGCAGGTGGCTGAAAATCTGCCTTTTCGTGCTGTCATTGCCTACGAAATTATAGCCCCGCACATAAGTATCCTTTTCAGCCCCCACCAGAATATCCACAAAGAACCTGGTGCCATAGCATTTATAGATTCTGGATGCTAAATCACTGACCTCCGTTGTCATATCTCCCCGCTTCAGCTCGATAGTGACAATCCGGTCCACTGCCTTACGGCACACTTCATTTAGCTTCTCACAGGAGGAAACATATTTATGATCATAAAGTTCAGCATCTGTAAGACTCCGTAAATTCTGCGCACTTTTCGGTCTTCCGCACAGCTCGGCATACAGTTCATTTTCGTCCACCATCCCCATGCCGAATGCCCTTTCAAAATCGGCCAACTGCAGACAACCGTGGGATTTAAATTCTGCTGCTTTATAAAAAGCATACCCGATCAGGAAGAATTCTTTAAAGCTTTCGTCATGATAAAGATAGGTGCGCATTTTGCGATGCCAGAATGAGATTTCATCCGCATCAACAAAGCAGGTGAAACAGCCGCCGGAATAATAAACAACGCGCTGATCTCTTTTCTCATAGTCTTCCGCAAAGCGATTGGACGGAATCTTATGATAGATGTAGCACGACATATCTCGGCATAATGAAAAGACCTCTGATTTGGGGCATTCATTCAGCAAAGCTTCAAAAATACTATGCATATGTGCGGCATAAGGCAGGTCCTTTAAAATATTTTTAAATTCTTTGTGTTTTACGGGGAACAATCCCGAAATCAGGGTATCATACCATCCCTGTTTCTCTGAGAAAGGAGAGGCCCCTTTAAAACTGTAGTAAAATAATATTTCAAGCAGTTTTTTTGCCGTCAGATGATATTCCTTGGCAGCCTCCCGCCATACCTCCGGTAACGGATAATCGTCAAGGGTTGGTGCTTGCTCCCTGTGGAAACGGCTTGTAATGGTCCTGATATTGTATTCACCACCTAAAACCACTTTTCGATAGGCCCCATTCCAGTCTTCCGCCTCGTATTCATAAGCCTTGTATTGATCAATCAGGTTGCTGAATGACATCAGGATCATTTTAATTTCATTGATGTTGGAAGTAAAAATATCTTTAGGGGAAAAGCTCTTCGGCAAAGGTACTTCCGGCAGGGAAACCGCCTGCTTGGGATTGTACAAGCCTAAACCGTTTTTGAGGGTAAAAACAGGACCCTCTGTGTTCGCTATTTTTTCCGCCAGCACCCGTGTTTTTTGGGAAGTATCAGAAAGGGCAGCCACCATCTGCCGGCACTCCGGTAAAATGTGCTCAAATCTCGGGTTGTTTTCCATGGCGGAGATCATATCAAGGGCCGCCAGGTGCTTATTCTCATTTTTATCATCAGCTAAACGTTCCACACTTCTTAACACCGCTTCCGGAGGTTGACATAGCAGCACGGAAATGGCATTTTTTCTTAGATCGCCGGCTTTATACTTCAGGATATCTTCGATAATTTTGTAATCATCCGGGGAAAGCCTGAGCTTTTTCACCATTTCCCATGCTACAGCCCGTACATAAGAGCTTTTGTCTCCCAAAAGCTCAATAATCGCTGTCTTTTGTTTATTTGTTTGGGGCTTCATCAAAAGCCTATTAACAAACTCTCTGCGCGTATCGGCACTCATTTTGTCCCGGTAATCCAGCATTAAATCCACCATATTGTCCGGTGCATTACCGGTTATGGCCAGCAGCATTTTCACGATGATATCATTGCAGGTCACAGATATCTGCCACCAGGGAAAAACGCTTTCTTTAAAAACAATTTCCTTTCTCGGCATCTGATCAAGCATATTTTTCAGCTTATAAAATAGCTCTTCCGAACTGCATCTGCTCTCAGTCCTCTTGTATTTAGCCAGCACATCCCCAAATTCCGGTCTGAGGGAAATATAATTTACATCGGAAAAAAGGTTGCGCAGTGCCCAGCATTTCACCTCATCCTCCGGGTCATCCAGGAGGGGCAAGGCAAGTTGGTGCTGATACCAGGGGAATTGGGTCTGGCTTAGGAAGCTGAGGGCTGTCATTCGTTTATATTTTTCAGGAGCCGATAAAAGAGTCTTTATCTTGCTCTCCGTCATCATCACATCGTCAAAGGCCACAGACCAGAGCCCCATAAAGATCAGCATGGCATCACTGCTTTTCAAGCATTCATCCTCATAACCGCTTTCCGTAAGGCACTTGTAACCAGTATCCAGGCATTTCTTGATCACAGCAGGTTTCTGGGCAGATATGGCAAGTCCGGTCCAAACATCCAAGGCCCGGACAACGGATGAAAAGCGGATCAGATCATGATCAAGGATTACCCTTAGAATATACAAAAAACCGTCCCTTGACCCTTCGTCCATGCATTCCACAATCGTCTGGCGCAGCCCTTCCTGCAGCCTGGCCGCCAGCAGAAGGTCGCCTACCCACTTATGGGCTTCATTGCTGTGGCTCATAAGGAGCCCTTTGATAATTTCACGGGTGATCAGTCCTGTATTGTTATCTCCATAAACAATATCATGAATCCGATGCATTACAGCTTCATTGCCCTCATCTATTTCTAAGGCAAAAAGATCAGGAATAACCGGGTTGTGTGCAAAAGCATTCTCTTTTTCTGTAAAGTATCTTTCGTAAGAAAAACTATTTGCTGCCAAATCAATCATGGCATCCAGCTTTGATACGGCAGAAGAAAGATATAGCACATCATAGGATTTGGCGCGGAAGGAACGTCTTTCCATTCCCGATGCGTAAGTATAATCTGAGCTTTTATCCCATATTTTTTTGAACCTTTCCGCCCATTCCTTGCCCAAAAGCGTTACTAAAACTTTATATTCGGAACCGGAAAAAATATCGGCCATTTTCTGCTTATCTTCTGTCCACAAAGCATAATAAAGCTCATTTTGCTTTCTGATAAAATTGACATAGTCATATGAATCATTTCTAAAAAAGGATAATGCGGCATTTAAAATATCTCTATTTCTTCCCAATGCTAAGACAGGTTTTAAAGCAATTTTTGAAAGATACTTCTGTTTCGCTTCGTTGTTTGAATGGTAATACATTTTGTAATCACCTCACCACATTCTGCCTGCAAGCATTGTAAAACGAATAAAGGTCAGCACATCGCCTTCTTTTAAGGCAAGCGGTTCATCAAGAGAGGGCGCTTCGTTTTCACCGATAAATACCCTAAAGATACCGTCCTCAAAGGCAAGGATTGCCGTTTCTACTGCTTTTTTAACATCAGCCTGATTAGGATTTCGCCGCTCACCAAAACCGACTTTTCCGGTTTTAAGCTGATTCTCTATATCCGCAGGAGAAAGGTATTGGATAATCAAAGGCTCTGCTGTCTTGCCATTGTATTCAGCCACATTTATCCGCACAATTTCCGTAATAAGCTCCCTTAAAGTTGACGGAATATCCCTAAGAAACAGCTCTTTTTTTGTGATATATTCTTTACGTTTGCCTGCCTGCTTTACAGAAACATACACTTTCATAATGCCACCTCAAAAAAGATTAATCTGTTTTAGATATATGTCAGCAAAAAGGGAATAGGTAAGTTTGTTTGTTCAGCTAATTGTGCGGCTTATATCGTTAGTCGATAGCTGCAAAATAGAGTAAGTCATGTTTCCTACTCCTGCACAAGCAAAACCTCAAAGTATGATCTTACAAATATACAAAACCGTCCAGTAAACAAATACCCAACATGACCCCAATAAAAATCGTCAGTATTACAGTTATTGATTTCAGAAAAACACTCATAATACCTCATTTCTCGGTTTACCTATATAAAAATAACGTGCAATTACAAGCATGTACCTGAAAGCCACATTATAGCCATTATGTCAGAGCGACACAATAAGTTCATGTTTCCCATTGTTAAATAATTAGCCTATAATTATTTTGTATAGTTTAAACATAATGGGCAATCGCTAGACTTACCATTATCCTAACCCTTATCTTACACTTCACGGCGAACTTGAGTCGCCAAATAAAAGCTTTGCCTGCAACATTAAACGCTATACCCCTATATACACTTTGATTTTATCCTTCCTTTTTCGGTATCCATTCGACAGGAATTAACTTATCGTTACCTCTCCATCTCGCAACAAGCGTGATATCATCAAATTCCCCCCAAATATCTTCATCCGCGTGTTCCATTATGATAATTTGAAGCTCTGATTTTGCTTCCTTTATATATGAAGATAAAGCTGCGAATATTTTCTTTACTGCAATTTTATCTTCATCCTGTATTAATATTGCATCTTCTTCTGCTGTACTGCCTTCCGGAATGCTCTTTTGAGGAAAATACACTTGGCTGGGTTGGTCAAACACGAGAATATTAGGGATGGAAATGCTCTTTCTTTCTTGGAAGAATTTTTGGAATGCCAAACTGATGGCAATATGATAGGACAACCAATTAGATGCACTACCAATTTCCCAAAGATAATTTTCACGTCCGTCTGCTGTCATTACCTTAATGGTCAAATTAGCTTTATCAAATTCAATAGGGTCATTAGGGTTCTCGATGTCCAATTGCTTGATTATTGAGCTTGCTTCTTGTTGAATGAATGATAGTGCAGATTTTTCTTTTGCCACACGTGCACTATCACTCAAGGATTTATTTAGCTCGATAATCCTGTCGTTTAGTTTAGAAAGTTTTTCTTCCAAATCCCCATCTGTTCCAATGCGTTCATATGTTTGGATAGCAAATTCCATTCTTCCAAGAAAACGAGAAACACTTGCTAATGTGTATTTTTCATTTGCACTCTGTTGAGATTTTGCGCTTTCTTCACTTATACGTTTGCGAATGCTTGTGAGTTTTTCTGTCAGCTTATCTATATCAGCCTTTACGATATTGAATTCACGGTCAAAGGAAATAGATATGCCCTGAACTATTCCGGCTTGCTTTTCGATTTCTGACATGGCATTACAAAGTTCATCTAATGCTTTGTTAGGTTCATTATGCATTTCCCCACAAACAGGGCAGATCATATCATCTGATAACGAACGTAACCATGACGAAATATCTAATCGATTCCGCTGAATTTGAAGCGATTCATCATAACGCCGTTTAGAATCGTCAAGTTCTTTCATCGCTTCATACCGTTTCCGAGCTGCAGATAATTCTATTGATAACTTCCGCTCTTCATCTCGAAGGGTTAAGATTTCTTCAGTAGTATCAGTCACATTACTTGCGATGAGGGTAGAATCATTTTCATTTTTGCTGACGATTCTTTTTAGCTCATCAACCTGCAAGCTAAAATCCATAGTAGTATCTGGATTTAAATCGGTCAACCCCAATTCTCTTGAAACGGAGAGCCAAGTGAGAACCTCCTGTTTCCAACCTTCCGAAACATTCTTAATATTATCCATATCACGAGCGAGTTTATCGCGCTCTTTCGTCAACCTATCACGTTCTTGCATGGTCGCTAACGTCTCTGCGGTTACTGCACCTAAAACATATGGAAATATATTAACGAGCTTGCTCTTGTGCTCCATTTTCTCAATGTTATAGAACAAAACTCTATTATTCGCAATTACATTTTGAGGTTGGAAAATAAACGCCATCAAATCCCTATAGGATGGACGTGCAGAAAAATTATTTGGAGAAGTTGGGTCTGTATCAATAAAAGATAATGAGAACAACTCATTCAAGATGTTTTTAACTTGTCCGACCGTGATATTTCCGTCTTCAATTTGGTTTGGTATTTCTAAATCAGTACCCCTTGATAAATACATTTCTCCTGAACTTTTTTGCTGTCCCGGCTCTTTTCTGCATATTAACATTTGCTCATTTTCTAAATCAAACAGAACACCAAACCATGAACATGTATCTCTAATTATACCAACAGGTATGGTGCATTCGCCTGATCCGAGGCAGTAATCTATGATGGGTATAATTGCCGACTTCCCTGTTCGTGAGGCTCCTGTGATGATGTTCACACCATTTGAAGAAAACTCGACCTGTCTATATCCAAACTCTTTTTGCTTAGGCCACAATAGCAAAGAATTAATGGAAAACTTCATAATCAAAACCTCACTTTCAGCAACGTACTAATTTCATGTAAACTAAGAGATGAGCACCATACTCCTAATTTTTCAGCCAGCTTCAACAAACTCTCAGATGATTTTGGCATTTTGTGTGTCTTAACTTGAATAGGCATTACCAATGCCGTCCTGGAGGAGAGACTAATTAGCTTTGCGCGAACGGCGATCTTTATGGCTGATAAAGTCGTATCCCTGTACTGTTCAGCAGAATTCTGGAGACTGCAAACTAAATCCGCCCTTTTGCCTGCAAAGAGTTTTTCGGATACTTTTTGCAATCCCGATGATTTATTTGTGGAGCCAATTACATCTCGTAAATCTTCTCGAAAAATGATTGGGAGAACAAGAAAGAGTAGCGGCAAAGGAACCTGCCGACTTTCATTATCAGCATCATAGTAGCCGCAGACAAAACGCCATAGAATGGCTGCCCCAATAGCGGGATTTTGGACAAGGTATATTTCTCTGTTTAGTTCATCCATTTTGCAAATCCCCCTTAAGAAGCTCTTTATAGTTTGGGTGCCAACCTATCTCAGGATCTTCACAGGGGTTATTAGCCAAGGTTTGTAAAGTTCCGCTTCCGAAGAAAGATGGGAGTGCACTATCTATTTGAGGCGCGACCTCGCCCATTTGTGCGTAAAGCTGTTGCCCTTTCATCACATCTGTGCAGGCGGGTAAAAGCAATACTTGCTTACGTTTGCTCTTCCAGATCCGACAGATCTTGTCGTTATAGTCCTTTGAACTTTGAGGGGCGAATAACCCTTTTTCAGCTCTGATTGTTGTCTCTGCTTTTGTCTGCAAATAATCGCTTGCAGCGTCTAATTTATCATCAAAGTCCATCTGAATCAGATCGAGCTGCCGTATGTAAACATCCTGACTCTCGACTTCTGTACGAGCTTCATCAGGGGTGATTTCTCTTGAGAGTGCAGGAATTGCGTTTTGTTGATTATACATACGACATTGAGCAACTAAGGCCTTGCGATAGTCTATGCTTGTGATAACAGCAGGCAGTCCCTGCTTAATGTAATTATTTACCTCTTCAGTTACCCAACCAAGCATAAAGACCAATAGATTATCAGCAAATTCGGGGGGTATAGACTGGCCACTAAACTTCTTTATCAATTTCTCGTCATAATCATTTTCATGAATGTCGAGCTCAACTCTTGAGATTATTTGAGCCACCAAATCTTTGTTGGCCGGTGAAAATAATACCTCAAGGTATGACCCATAAGAATCAGGGACTTCACTCTTTAAAATATCATCTTTGCCCCATATGTTTAGTTTGGCGGCTTCCAATGCCTTCAGGGCATCTTCTTTTTTTGAAGCTTTATGAAATTTGTCGGCAATATCACCGACTCCAAGCTTATGATTTGATACAACAACCATGCGAAATATTGTTTTATCCACTATAAGACTACCGTTATTCACATAGTTAAACCAATTGTATAACGTCTTCCAGAACACAGCAGAGCGATCAGTAGCAGGGTTTCCATCCGATGTTACACTTTTGAGTTGTTCTGCAATAACAGACCCGTCAGGAGTCTCAACGGCAACATCATCAAGTTTTTCAACGCTAACGATTATATCATCAAGAGAGATTAACTCAAAAAGCATGTGTCGCACTTGAAGCATATAGCCTTGCATTTGTCCCACAGCATGTGTATTACTGCTCATAGATTTACCCTCCCTACAGCCAAACTCTGTTATAGCTATCTGCTACCTAATCATGTCTGGAGTTTTTCCAAAATCAAACGGCACTGGCCATGAAAAGTTGGCAGCTGATTTATCTGGATCTATCGATATATTTATCGATTAATGTGAAAAACATCAAGCTTCGGATTATAGTGCAGTCGAACATTTAACACAACTTCCTATTATATTGTGGGTAAGCGCATGGAATCCCCCTTGGGCTTGTCTTATATGAGCAATAAACGAAATTCAAAGCAATAAAGAAGAGTTCTATTCCGGCCATCCACAATTTACAAACGAGATTTAGCCTTCTCAAAATCGGATTACTATAGTAGCGGATCAAGTGTTGTCAATCTCTGGATTCACTTTTGCTGCTTTCCACCTATTTGTGAAATGTATAGCAGCTTCTAAAGCGGATAGAATTTTCTCGATTTCTGAAAGAAAGTCCTCCGACTCCTCAGCAAAAGCATCATGCAAAGAGGAGTATATTTCGGCTGCGCTATCCATAGCTTTTTCAACGTATGTGTCTAAATTTTCGTCGTAGGCCTCTGATGCATATTCTCTTTGCAGAATATCATTAGCTTCATTTTCTGTATCGAAAGCAACGAGTCGATACAGGGTACCATCTTCAGAAATTGTTTCCTTTAGCCATTCGATGCTAAGTCCATCAAAATGCTCTTTGAGTTGTTCAAGATCATCATTATAATTCTCGTTCTCTTCATCGTAAGTGTCATCTGCTGCTCCGCATACAGAATTAAGCTCATCGAGATCTCTATAAAGGGCTTCAAGGTCGCTTACATCCATAAATATCGAATCCGCCATCACCATTTTGGTTCTCATATAGTCTGTATATAAGTCTTCCAGCATCTTATGATGGTGATGCTTGAATTTTGCAAAAAGGGACAAAATGAAAAGCTGAAAGGCACTGAAATTCTCGTCGAAATATGAGATAGAATCTCCCCTTACCTTATCGAAGAACTCTGCATATAATTCCTGAATGAAATTTTTGTCTTCAATCAGAACTCCTGCCTCAATGTTATCAGCGCTTTCATTAGAGTAATTTGCCGAACCGATATAAAGAATGTTTTCTGTACCAATCAGTTTCGCATGATTATGGACATTGAATAACGGAGTGAACTTACCTGGAAAGTTATCTGGATTCAATTTTGAAATATAAATCTGGATATTCTGTCTTGCAGTGGAGCGCATTCTACGACCAGCGTCTGAATCATAATATTCTGTCATGCGAGAAGGTACATTTGTTATCATTTGAACATCTGCTTCAGTTCTTTTTAATGCATCCAAAAGTGCATCGTATCGTTGATTCTTGGAAATGTTGTATGTCATGATTCTAAGGATTTTTGCAGTTGGGAAATTATCAAGAACCTCTCTATAGTTCAAGTCCTCATTGAGTGATACAAATCTCCCGCCGTTAAACGATAGTTCCATATAATCGCATTTCCTCCTTGCGCGCATCAATAATCAAAACATCCTGTGGACAAGTTATAGTCAACTTCCAGTTTGTTAAATTACGCATTATTGCTATAACTATAAAAATTCTCAACTTCCAATTATTACTTTAATAAATTCGTTTTAAATTTAAAGTTCTGGCCATCCTAATGGAAGCATAAAAATTTCCCTTAAAGACTTTCCGTCAATTGCTTTTAAAATACCATTTTCGCCAATTACTTGTGGTAAAGTATTAAGAATTGAGTCATACCTTATCTTAGCCCAAGGATTATGGATTATTTTAATATCGGTTCTTGTTATGTTATCGGTCCGTAAACCATTGGCAAAAAGCACGGCACTAACGCGAGTATTTTTATTGTCTCGCCATACTCCATCAGGTATTCGAACAGACTGATGAGAGGCTTTGTTATATGCCAATGTGCCAAACAACGCATTGAATGTATCTGTTTGGGAGGCTCCTATAGCGTTGATTGCAATAATATATGGAATTTCAAAAGTACCGTATTTAAGTGCCTTCTCACTGATACGGCTCTTGAGGTTGTAAAAATCTACTAATTTAGAAGAAGTAATTGCTATCGACCTTTCGATAGGCCTATCCCCATTCTCCGCAGGTATCGGTATAATAATTAAATGCCATCCATCGTGCTCATATTCCCAGCTTATAAATTGTCGGGGATCATTGTCCTGATAACGTTTTTCTATTTCCTTACGATCTACTTTACTTAGCTTTTCTTCAATTAAATATTTGATATCCGTAACCGACGGTTGACTTTTCGGTTTTCCGGTTTGTTCAATGTGGAACATGTATCCTGGAAAATCCATCTCATCTAATAAATCTAGCACCTGATTTATTCTTTTTTGTGCTTGTTTCTCTTCATGTGAGGTTCCTGATACTACCATAGCTTCCAGAAAGAATTCTTGTCCCGTTTTGGGGAAAACCTTAAAATCAGGCCTCTTCTTATTATCAACTTCTGGATGCACTATCACTCTACAACCCAACCTAATAAGCAGAACATGCAAGAATAACTCAAAAAAGGCAGCGAGGTCGTTGAGTTTAATTCTTTTACTAAGTTCGAGACGTTCTTCCACTGGATAGCCTGAAAACCATTGTTCCAAAAGATCTCTCTGCCTTTCGGATTCAGAATTCGCAGAGCGATTTAAAAATGTATAATAACCCTCCATCCTTTTTGCTGGGCCATAAAGATTTCGTTCAATATTATCGAATAAAAACATACAATCCCCCCTTTGCGAAATACTACTGGCTCGTATCTGCTAGTGATTATTATTTTCTTCTATGGAGCCATATTACAACTTCACATTATAGACATTAGCTGCAGCGTCCTCTCCATTAGGACTGCCTGTTTTTTCATTAATTCGATAAATTTCCTCAATTTCCCTTTACCTAAATTCCGACATTTTACGACAAAAGCCATAGCTATTCATGCTATGGCCCCAAAAAGATTCTTTCTTTTTTTTCAATTTACAACCTCGGATCAACCGACTCACTTTCAGCTAAATACACATTATTCTACACCCGGTAAAGATGTTTATGTCTAGCCAAACGCTCAAGCGCCTACATTCCTGGTACAAACTCTCTAAGTACCAATGAACGCTTTTCCCAAATGATCTTTTTCTAAGCCTTTGAAAATTCTGGTCCACGGTATACCGAAGCCCGTAAATTATTTTTAGATATTCTTTTCCCGGGCATTTTACCGCCGGGAGCATAGGCTTTCTTCTATTCCTTACGATAAAATCTTAGGGTTTGACAAACATCCCTTCCCCACCAGAACCGGTTAGGGTTGATTGCTTAGCCGGATTCATCGCAGCAAATTCCATAGTTTTTTGCCGGGCACGCGCCTTCTGTAAATTATCCCCCGACTTTCCCAAGGATTGTGCTGTCTGTTGCTGCATGTCAAGGAGATAGGTCTTCAGCTGATCCTGCAAAACCGGATCACCGGTCTGGGCATATACCTTAAGTGCGGGATCAACCCCTGCCGGTCCTGACCTGTATAAGATCGCCACATCGAAGCTATTGAGGGTTCCGGAAAGATAACGTTCTGCGTTGTAGCGGGCAACAAGACTATCCGGATCCAAGAGGCAAAGTGTGCAGAGCATAACTACGCCCACACCAACAGTTAAGCGCACAATTGAGTATTGCCATTTTTGCAGCGCTATCACACCACCGTAGACCACTGCCATAAGGATCATAAACAAGCAGGGGAGCAGGCGGCGCATCGATAGTCCGTAAACCCCGATATACAGAACCATTTTGCTTAAAGCAGTGGCAATGAGTATCAAAGTGAGCAGTGACAGTAAAGTATTGAAAATCTTCAGAGGAAGACTATCCCCGCGCAGCTTCTTACTGAGAAAATTTGCTGCCGTCAGCACAGACAGATTAATGGCAGCAATGCGGCACAGCTCAAAAAATCCCCTGCGGGCATATTCGGAATAAACCTGCCAACCCTCCGGTCTCTCCCCGGCAAAAGCGGAGAAAAAATAGGGCGTCTGGCTGGCGATGAACACAACATACAGCGTGCATAACAGGCCCAAAAGAGTATAGATGGTAGCTGTAGGCAGCACCCGTAGGGTGGATAAGAATTTTAGCGAGCTATCCTTTTTTAATATGTCACAGCCTCTCTTATGGACACTGCCTGACACAAGGCCAAAGATATAGGCGGCAATGGGAATGGCAAGAATGCCGTAAAAGAAAAGCTGAAAAATTTCCTTCCTCATCCCTTGGAGGTATGTCAAAATGCCGCCTGTAATTTTAGAAAAGCCCCCGCTATCTGCCGCCATCAGCAGGGGTAATACCATGCCTCCTACGATAAGCGTTAAAAGAAGACCCAACCCGATGGAAAAGATCTGCCTGCCCTCCGCTTTTTTGTTGCTGCCAAGAAAAGCAAGGCTTTTATACTGGCAAGCAAAATTTGTTAAGGGAATGACAAACAGTCCGTTAAAGCCGTCCAACCCCAGCCAATTGCTGGTTTTGCCAAGGAGAGGCAGCCCCGTGGCACATAGTACCCAGTATACGGCGCTGCAAAATAATAACAGGCTGCGCCACGGCTCCAAACCGTTATTCGTCCAAAGAGCGAAACTAATTCCGGTAAGCACTACCACTGTGAGCCAGAACCACCCGGCCCGTGAGATATGGACCCCTTTTTTCAGAAAATACAGGGTGACAGAGCCGCAGTAGGCCAGGGTAAACAAGGCTACGCCCCAGCCCTGCCAGGAAAACAGTACCCAGCGGGCAAAAAAATATCCCAATACAAAGACAGCCAGAGCAAAAATACCGTCCTTACGGTCTGCTACAAAAGGTTCTGTAGTTTGTCGCAGCAAAGGTGTTCCCCCCAGGGATAATGCCCCGGAGCTGGCCAATACCGGTTGTTCTGCAGGTAAACCGTTTTTTCCCGCAAATTGCTCATTCATATCATTTGTCTCCTTCTGCTTAGTCATGCTCTCGATACTCCAATATGTCTCCGGGCTGGCAGTTCAGCGCCTTGCAGATAGCCTCCATGGTAGAGAAGCGAATCGCTTTAGCTTTGCCTGTTTTAAGGATGGAGAGATTGGCCTGACTGATGCCAATCTTTTCGGCCAGTTCACCGGAGGACATTTTTCTCTTTGCCATCATCACATCTAAATTTACTATGATTGGCATGCCGATGCTTCCTCCTTTTACACGGTGTAATCTACTTCATTCTGAAGCGCCACTGCCTGGGCTACGACATTTTTCACAACCCGTACAATCAGTCCCATGAAGGCGGCAGCCACCACTACGAACACCCATGGGAAGTAGTAAAATACCGAAACGAAGGAAATAGCCGCTCCCGCAAAAGAACTCCAGGAAATTCTTCTCAGGTGTTCCACATTCTCAGTGATAAACACTTGCCCTGCCTCAATACGGTGGAGCAGACGCAAGAGACTATAGAGCAGATACGCTGCCGGAACAAATCCCGTATAGATGGTGGCAAGAAAAAAAGGCTCGGTACCCTTCAGGTCGGCCCGTGAAAAATCCAGAAACCAGTGTGTCAGCCAAGGTGCGGATAACACGATGACGATCAGCAGACACATAAAAATCAAAACGCAAAACTTGCTCAGACTGATAGATTTCTCCCCATTCCACATAGATTAATCCTCCTCAATCGGTTAGGGAAATAACCCTTTATATTGGTTGCAGTATATCACAGTTTTTATTGGAATACAATAGCTATTTATTGTTTATCGATATATTTTATTCGTTTTTCAGATAAATTCTTGTGCCTTTAGGATCTTCATTCCATTCTGTCCTGCCGCACGATACGGAAACAGGCATCCATTCATGATGATCTGATGGATGCCTGCCTTCTTGATAGATATACCACATATACCATCCCAATACACCAGTTTTCATCCAATTAAAACAACACGCCGTCAGGAAGATTTCTCAGGCTTGATCCGCATACCTTCCTTGATATTGATATCAGGGGCGGCCAGCACCGGCTCTCCTTCCTTCAATCCGTCCATAATCTCCGCATACTCTTCATCTTGTATCCCCTTTTGTACGGCCTTCAAAACGGCTTTCCCATCAGACACGGTAAACACACAATCTTTCCCCTGATAATCAAATACTGCGCTTAAGGGCACCAAGATCACTCCGTTCTTTTTTTCGGTTATTACCCTTACATCCACCTCATAGCCGGGACGCAGCAGCTTTGATTGGCCTGCCGGCTCAATGGTTACGGCGACCCTTTTCTGGTTGACGCCCAGTGACGAGGTTACGGCTACGGCACTTGGCGCTATTTTTACAACCTTTCCTCCTATGGTATACTTTTGCTCGGATCTTTCCGTTATTTCAACCTCGTCTCCCAGTTTGACATGGGACACTTCGTCAACCAGAATATCCGCCTCAATCTCCAGCCTGCTTACATCCCCGATCACAAAGGCAACAGTGCCGGGCATCCCTACCGTATTTACCTCTGCGTGTCTTTCCAGAACCACACCGTCTATAGGGGAAACCACTTCCTGCTTTTCCAGGCTATGCAGGATGCTTTCCCTGCTCAGTACAGCCTGCTCCAGCTGAGCCTGATAGACCGCCCTCACGCTGTCGGGAGTGTTTGCTTCTATCTGCTGCAAATCCAGTTCAGCAGTCTTCATCAGGGCCTCCGCGCTTCCGAGGGCTTCCTCCTTTTGCTCCAGCTCCGTATTGGTTGCCGCCCCTGCTTCCACCAGTCTCTTCACCTTGCCGAAATCCTCCAGAGCCAACTCATATGCGTCCTTTGACCGGGCAACTGCAATTTTCACCTTTTCCACACGGATGGCATAATTCTTGATGTCATTGCCTGCAAAGCTCGCCTTGATCTCCTTTATTTTTTCATCCAGATTCTTTAGCTGGATTTCAAGCTGATTTCTCTCCATGGAAAGGAGCAGCTCACCCTTCTTCACCTGTTGGCCCACCTCGGCGGCTACATTTATCAGGCCGCTGCCCTCTATGCTTACTGTTTTCACTTCCTTGCATTTGACAGTACCGATATCCTCCACGTACTTCTTGATGTCTCCCCTTTTTGCCTCCGTTACAGACGCTTCCGTCCCCAGATTTAAAAACATCATAAATGCCAGGAAAGCTATGAATGCCAGCCCGGCAGCCAGAACCCACAACTTTTTCTTTTTCATCTGTTTGACCTCCCTTACATTCCATTACTCTGCACTTTTCAGCGACTCAACCATGTTAATGGAGAGGATTTTTCTTGTGAGCAGTAAATTCGCCATGATGGTAAAAACAATGATCATCAATAGGGCCATAAAGTAGCTGGAAGGGTTCAGCACTGCGGGCAGATACATGGTATCAGTGGCCTGCATTGTTATGACAAGCTCGGTAAGAAATCTTCCCGGAAGGATACCTGCCAAAGCACCAAAGATGCTTAAAAAGAAATTTTCATTGAATACCAGGCTCTTAAGTTCACCTGAAGTGAACCCCAGCACCGACAGGGTCGCAATCTCCCTTCTGCGCTCAAAAATATTGATATTGGTGATGTTGTAAATGACCGCAAAGGCCAAAACACCGGCTCCCAGCACCATAAAGATGATGATGCTGCTCGTTGATTGAAGCGTTTTTTCCGTGTTGGCGATGATCTCCGATTTTGATTGAATGGTGCTGACCGTCAGGATATCTTTCAAGCTGTCCATTACCTGCTTCTCATATTTGGGATCCTCCAGTTCGATATAGGCTGCATTGGACACAACGCCCTCCTTCAGCAGATAGTTGAGATAATCGGTACTGCATATGGCACTTTGCCCGATAAACTGCGCGATGGCACCTTTTATATTTACCTCTTTCTTATCCTTATCCTCATTCTTTCCGGGGTAGAAGGACCTGAGATATACCCTGTCTCCCGGCTTGAGGCCTAATGTATGCATCAAACGTACAGGAAGCAGAATGCCGTCCTGGGGCGGCTTTACCGGATTACCTGCGCTGTCAAAAACGCCATATAGCTTTGCTTCCCTGCCAAGGGCAAGAATCCCGATATCCTTCTTCCTCCACCCGCTGGTCAGCTCCATTCCGCTCTCCAGGATCGGCTCTACCGCCTTAATATGGTCGATGCTCCTTATGTAGTTGAGCTCATCGGCATTCATCATTCCGGACAGGTTGATTTTTATATCGAATCTCTGTATTTTATAAAATTGTTCCTGCAGCACAAAATCCATAGAATTCTGAAATCCCATTGCAATCAAAAGCAGCATCGTGGAAAAGATGATTCCTATAGAAGCCATTGCAGAACGTTTCTTATACCGGAAAAGGTTCCTCAGGATGATTTTCCAGCTGAAGTTGATATTTTCCCACAGCAGCCGGAGGCTTTCAAGAAACAGCTTTTTTCCCGAGGCGGGGGGCTTCGGTCTCATACTTTCGGCAGGAACCAGGCACAGCTCCTTCCGGCACGCATTGTAGCCTGCGGTAACACAGAAGGCCAGGGCCAGAAGGGCGGCAGGGAGCACAATACGCAAATGCAGGGCAGTTTCCCCTATCGGGAGATTATAGATGGAGTTATATAAGCTTAGTAAGCCATTGCTTACCAAAAACACGCCTATGAACACCCCGATCATGCTCCCAAGTATTCCCACCAGCAAAGGATAGGTCTGATAGTGGAGCATAATTTCCCTATTGCCGTAGCCCAAAGCTTTCAGCACCCCCATCTGCGTGCGCTGGTTTTCTATCATCCGGGTCATGGTGATGTAAATGATCACCGCTGATGCGATGAAAAAAAGCATGGGAAAAACTGCGGCGATGGATTTTAAAGAGCTGATATCCGTATTGAGCATGTTGTAGCTGAGCTGATCCTTTTTTTCCACAATGCCTGTAAGCCCATACTGTGTCAGTACCTTTTCCATTTCCGCCTTGACCTTTTTGATATCGGCCTGCTGCTCCAACAGCACGCTGATATCATTGATTGAGCCATTAAAATCCAGGATGGATTGCAAATACGACTTTTTTACGTAAACCACGCCAAATCTTTCGGGGTCAGGTATCAATTCGCTGGCTTCACGGATCTCATAAGTATATTCAGGACTTTTGGCCGTACCCACAACCTTCAGCTTCACCCTGTCCCCGTTTACAATTGGTTCTATTGTCTGCCCCAAGGTCAGCCGGTGCGCCTTGAAAAAGTCCTCGGAGACGATGCATTGATTTCCTCCAGCGCTGGAAAAATAGCTGCCGGACTTCAGTTGAATATCATTGACGATATCCGTTTTTTCGTCCGGAAGAGAAATAAGCCTGACCATGGCTTCCCTTTTCGCCATACTGATCCTCACATCCTGGACGACTCTTCCCGTAACCATTTTCACCCCGGGAACCGCATCAATCCTTTTGATGATTCCTTCCGGGGCCCGGTAGAGATCGCCCCACAGATCCCCCATACGGTATTCCCTAAAGTATCCTTCCGCCGCCCCCGTAAGGCTTTCCAGGGCAGAATAGAGGCCTGTATAAAACATGACGCCGATAATAACAACAGCCAGAACGGATATGAACTGCCCCCTGGATTCTCCCAGATCCCGATAAAACTTTTTTAAGAAAATCCACATTACCACTCAATCCCTTCTATGGGCAGCGGGTTGTCGTTTAATTCCACCGACTCTACTTTGCCGTTTTTGATCCTTACTACCTTATCCGCCATTTGGGCAATGGGACTGTTATGGGTGATGATCATCACCGTCTTTTTGAAATCGCGGTTTACATCACGAAGCAGCTTTAAGATGGTTTTGCCGGTGATATAGTCCAGCGCGCCGGTGGGCTCGTCACATAAAAGCAGGGTAGGATTTTTGGCAACGGCCCGGGCAATGGACACTCTCTGCTGCTCACCGCCTGAGAGCTGGGCAGGGAAATTGGACATTCTTTCACTCAGGCCCACATTTTTAAGCACCGAAAGCGCATCCAGGGGGGCGTCGCATATCTGGGCCGCAATTTCGACATTCTCAAGGGCCGTCAAATTCGGCATCAGATTATAGAACTGGAATACAAAACCGATATGTTTTCTTCTGTACATGGTCAATTCATTCTGATTAAACCTGGCTATGTTCTTTCCCTTTACCCAGACTTCTCCGGTGGTGGGAAAGTCCATGCCGCCCAGAATATTCAAAACCGTACTTTTGCCCGCCCCGCTGGGTCCGAGGACTACCACCAGCTCCCCGGGGTTAACCTCAAAGGATATCCCGTCGGCAGCACGTATTTTTATCTCACCCATGACATACTCTTTTACTAAATCTTTCACTGTAATAATTGGTTCCATCCGCTCCCCCCCTTAGTCCGTCAAATAACCGCCTGGCCATTCCTGATATATTTTCTGCTCTATTATTTAACTAACCGTTTGGTTAAACAAGCCTATAAATAAAATTTCAAGTCATCTGTTTTTTCAACAGCCCTAGCTTGTAATCGTTGACTTTACTATTCGATATTTTTTTTATGCCACATCCATATATCTTTTTCTGAGATAATAAAAGGAAAAGTAACCATCCTGAGTGAGCGCAAGAAAGAGCTGCACACCTCCTGATCGCTTAAAGAACTGCTCTTTTTGTAATCGTCAAAATAAGCGGCAAAATTAATCAAAGGCATAAATGAAAAGAAAAACTTGTATAGTTTCATATCCTCTGAAAAGTCAAAATATTTACCAACATCTCGGATAATTTTATAAAGTGGATTGTTTTCTTTTTCCTTCAAAAAATCCGTCAAGCGGAACAGCCCATCGTGATGCTTGCCGTTTTTGAGGGATTCCAGCAAAAGGATCCGGATAATATCCCTATGCTCCAAAACATACTCAATTAATTTTTCAAAATAAATATTAGCCTGCTGCAAAAAAAAATCAAAAGCTTCCTCATTGATAAAATGAAGACGATCCGTATTAATATCCAGGCGGCCGTCTTTAACCATCTGTACAATATTCTCATGAATAAAATCCATAGCGATGGAAGTAACACTTTTAAAAAGTGAATCGATCAAACAATCCAGTATATCTTCCTTACTTTTAAAATAGTAATAGATCAGAGCTTTGTTAACCTTTGCCGCCTCTGCGATCTCATTAACTCTCGTTGCATCAAAACCTTTTTCTGAAAATAACGCTATCGAAGCATTGAGGATTCTTTCTCTGGATTCGTTATTTTCTAATTGCTCCATATCGTTTACCTCCACTACTTAACTAACCGGTTGGTTAATCTTATTATACTATTTTTTTCCCTAGCGTCAAGATGTAATTTGGTCTGGGCAAAAAGGGCAAGGTGTGTGTAAAATGTTTTCACATCCCTCACTTTAATTTGCCTCCAATCAGAGGAAATTCCATCTCGTGAAAACGTTTTGTGGCCTTCGGCGGCGTCATTAGAAAAGCTCTATGCAAAGCATTTTACATAGAGCCGGGAATAAACTTTTTGATTGTGCGCGTCATTCGTGAACCCATTTATATCATAAAGTTGACTATCTCAAATGGAATTATTCTCACAGCATATTCCTTCAAAGGGAACACATATTCCCGTATCGGGGCAAAAACCCGGGTTCTCCTCGCATAATGTTCTGGCAAAGCCAGGATTCTTTTTGCTGAGATTTTTGAAATAGCAGCTGATATAATGATCACGGGCTATACTATTCAGTTGAAAAGAAAGCGGTACCTTCATGTTTACATGCCGATAGTATAATCCTTCCTCTGTAAAAGGAGGGGGATATGCTTGAGCCGGTATAGTAGGAATAACATCGTGGACATTGAAAATACGAATACTATTTTTTACCGTCTGATTGAACCGGCAAGCAAAGTCAGGGTCTCCTACGCGGGGACTGCCATAAGTATACACAATAGGATGCTGAAACCCAGTGTTCACCGCAATATCTAAAGCAGCCAACACCGCTAAAGCTGCTCCTAAACTGTACCCGGTTATTAATAGTCTTTTTGTTTTAGGAAGTTTGATTAATTCTCTGATTAATTGGTCTCGGGCCGATTGATAAATACAGGTAAATCCCCGATGGGTTTTTCCCGCATTTCTCACAAAAGGATATGGTACCTGATACAAGTCTTGGTCTGATTCATTGTCCTTAAATGAATCGGTTCCTCTAAAAGCCATAATGATGTTATCTTGTGACTCTGCCATAAAACCAAATACTTCTGCTTCCGGCTCTTCAACACCGGCAAGGGCACAAATGATATATCGAAGTTTAAAGCCTTTTGGCAAGATAAGCTCTCTTTCCTCAAAAAGAAGATTTGACTGATGGCACATGGCCGCAAGCAATATGGCATCTTCACTATGAAAAATATGTTTTATGTCTGAGCTATTCATATATGCAGCTCCTTTCTTAAATGCAGGGCACCGGACACTTGCATGTTCCCTGAAATGGAAAACACATTTCTGTATTGGGACAAAAACCAGGATTATCACAGCATAATGCTTTGGCAAAATCAGGATTCCTTTTGCTGAGTTTTTTAAAATAGCAGCCAATTCCGTCATTACGTGGTGTATCATTTAGTTGAAAAGAGATGGGAACCTTTGTTTTTACATGTTGATAAGTTAATCCTTCCTCTGTAAAGGGAGGCGGATACACGCGATCCGGGAAAGTCGAAAAAGAGTCATGAATATTAAAAATCCGGAAACTATTTTTAACCTCTTTGTTGAACCGGCAAGCAAAGTCAGGGTCTCCCACACGGGGACTGCCATAAGTATATACGATAGGATGTCCGAATCCGGTGTTTTCTGCTATATCTAAAGCAGCCAGCGTAGCCAGGGCTCCACCGTAGTTATGACCAGTAATATACAGCTTTTTTGTTGCAGATAGCTTGTTTAATTCTCTGATTAATTTGTCTCTTGTTGATTGATAAATACAGGTAAATCCACGCGAGGTTTTTCCTCCATTTTTAACAAAAGGATATGGTATTTGAAGGATGTCGTACGCGGCAATAAGGTCTGCAGGATAGGAGGCGTATCCCCTAAAGGCGATAATGATATAATCTTTTGACTCAGCAATAAAACCAAATACTTCTTCCGTCGGATTCTCTACGTTGGCATAAGCACGAATGATATATCGAAGTTCAAAACCCATGGGTAAGATTAGCTTTCCCTCTAGAAAGAACGGATAGGTCTGATAGCACATAGCTGCAAGAAATGTGGCAGCTCTATTGCTGAAAATATTCTCTTTGTTTGAGATAACCATATCTGCAATTCCTTTCTTATAAAAGATAATATCTCTCTGCTTAATACTATGAAATAGAACCTGGAATAGTTAATGGGTTATGGGTTATAGAGAAAGTTTTTTTCACCTGAAAATTAAAATGCCGCACCATTTTTGGTACAGCATTTTTTTTGAAACTATTTTCGTTTGCAACTACCGTAAACAAAACCCAATCTCATAATTCACACGATCTTAGGGCCAAGATTGTTTGCTCAATAAGCTCATCAAGCTCCCATCCGAGCATTTTTGCCCCTCGTTCTATCACTTCACGGGAACAACCGGCCGCAAAATTTGCCGTTTTATATTTTTTCTTCACTGATTTTAATTCTAAATCCATCACGCTTTTGGATGGACGCATGATGGCAACGGCCCCGATCAGTCCTGTAAGTTCGTCAGTAGCGTATAATATCTTTTCCATTTGATGCTCCGGCTCAATATCTACCGTCAGATCGTATCCGTGACTGGCGACAGCATGAATCAAACGCTCATCAAGCCCGCGCTCCCCCATAATTTCCTGCACTTTGATACAGTGCTCCTGAGGGTATACCTCGAAATCAAGATCGTGCAAAAGTCCAACAATGGCCCAAAAATCAGCCTCGTCGCCGTAGCCCAGCTTACATGCAAAATAACGCATTACGCCTTCTACGATCTGAGCGTGTTTTAAATGGAATTCATCTTTGTTAAATTCCGTGAGAAGCGCCCACGCTTCTTCTCTTGTGATATCCTTTGCCATTTCTATCTCTCCAAATTTATCAGTTTCTTATTAAACAGGTTTATTTAATAGGAATTATAATACTACTTTTACCAAAATGTCAACTATCCTGGATAAAAAAGAACTATCTCAAACCTTATTCCGCCAGCCATTGCTTGATCGTTTGATACAGTTGCTCCGTTTCATCCTGAGATTTATCATTAACAATCACATAGCTTGGATCGTTCCCTTTCAATTGTACCACGATATATTTGTCAACATGATTGTAAACATAAAGCATACATTTCCCATATCCCTCAATGGAGAAATGTCCGAAGCTTTTGTTTAGGCCCCCATATCCATTTGTCCGCATACCGTTCGGAATTTTATCAACTATGGACAGTGAAACGACCTGATTCTTCTCAAAGCGCATGTCGTACATAGCTGCATCAATTGTAATCTGGGCGCCGTTTTCCGCTATGGTATAATCCTTGATGCCGCCATAAAAAACGCTGCCCATGATGATCAGAAATAAAGCAATCATTCCCAGGCCGATGGCTTTCCCGGCCGGGTTTCCGATATTAATCGTCCAACCCATGCCTGCAATCCGCTTGGGCACAATGATTCTGGGATCATGGGGATTATAGTAGCACCCCCATTTCCAAGTACTTTCCTGTTCAAAAATACCGTCGTCACCCTTCCATATTTCACCGAAAAGGCTATTTTCTACAGCACGGATTTTTCTCTGCTGCCAGTGGGCAATCATAAGCAGAGCAACTACCAGAATGGCGGACGATAAAACAACAAGGATGCCATTTTTTACATAGATGACAGAAATATTAAACAGAATCCAGAAGACCAGCATGGCAAAAGCGGAAAGTGTCGCCGCTGTTGTATTGATGCGCTCCTCTGCCCTGGCACTGGCCTGATTCATCTCCGTGAGATCACTGAGCACCGGTGCATGGCGATTTCTCATTTGATAATATAAGTAAACTGTACTTAACTGGCACAACGGCCCAATAAGGCTAAAGCCGATAGGGTAGAACACTTGCATCTCTCCATATCGGATTAGAAAAACCGTAGGTATAAAACTCAAGAAAAAAAATAACCAAGTCCAAAAAGGGGTAAGGCCTGATTTTCCCTTCTCTTTTGCAACATTCATATCAACCGTTACGACCCTCGTGCGCGGGTAAGTCCATGCCTTTTTCTTTTTTATCGCTAGAAGCCTTTGCTGATAATGATGAATCACAAGCCAATTTGCAAAAAGGTTTGCCATAACCAGAACCAGCATATAGAACTCCGCGTATGGTCCCATCGCCTTAACCAGCATCAAAAGGCTAAACCCTATGGATAGCAGTAAAACCAGATAACAAGCCATTTTGAATCCCTTGATCATTTCCTGCACTTCCGGCGACCTTGCATGTTCGTGGGACAGGGTCACTCCTAGAATCTGATGATCATGATGATTCTTATAGAACAATGCGGACGCAGCCATTGTTCCGAAAACTAGCCATGTAATAATGAGCAGTACTTGAAGCATAGAAATCCCCCCTTATTCGTAAACCATGTCAATCAGATCTGAAAAATGCTTTTTGATCTCCTGCTTTGAAGCGCCTTTCATACGTGCTTCTGAAACTAAAAGTTCTGCCCGATGGTCAAAATCCGGATCAAAAGCATTTCCGTTCATGCCGCGATTGCTGATTTGGGCACCATGTCTTCGGTCAATGACAATAATCCCTTCTTCTCTTAGAAGAGCATAGGCTTTATTTACCGTCATGGGGTTCACACCAATATCATTTGCCAGTTGGCGGACGGTAGGCAGTGAATCGCCCGGCTTAACATCCCCTTTGGCAACACCAAACACAATTTGATTGCGGATTTGCTGATAAATTGGGATATCGCTGGTCATGTCTATCCTTAATATCATCTGCCTTCCCTTCCCTTTTAATATCTGTATTATTCATAGTAATACAAATAATACTTAATGTCAATTATTTTCTGCTGGACAGCTTTTAAGCCGGTGGTTGTATGGCACTGCGATAAAACGGAATCAATATCTTTCTTCGCCCCGTCATAGCGCCGCTGTTCAGCTTGCGCTATTCCCAGTACTTTTAGGAGTAGTAATCAAAAAACCACGAGACCTGGAAGTATCGTGGTTTCTACGATAGGAAGTATCTCCTATTTAAAAGCGCAAGCTCATCGTCTACTCAGTAGCTCGGCCCCTGATCAGCCTGAACACTTGCAAAATTTAAGATGAGTATAGTTAACATACCTAAACCCAGATATCCTATTCCGAAATTTCATTGGATTCGTCCTCCTATCCTATTTTACATCCCACATCTTCCCCATAAAAAGAATGGTGCCGGTTTCATCATCCGCAATCATAAAGACAAAAGGCCGGTCGGCAATAAATGTCAACGGCTCAAGGGCGGCTGATTCCTTCACTTCCACCACGGTTGCCGCCGCTGCTTCACTTCCTTTTTCATTGACTTCAATCACTGCTTTATGGAGAACTCTGCTAATGCAGAGACCATCACGGATGCCGGAAAAATCGGCTTCAGCTGTAAAGGCCTCCCCCATTCCCAGGGCTTTCAGACTGTCGTTCAGATTTTTGATCCCATACTCCAGTTTGAAACGGGGTAGCCTTAATTGAACGCCATCCCGCTCGCTGATGCTTTCCCTAATCCTCTGCCAGTGCTCCTCATCCAGTTCCCCAATAAAATCATGGACAGATATATCCTCCCGGGGCAGAATACAATACATCGCCGCTTTTCCTCCGCCGTAGGGAAGTCTGACGGCTTTATAGTTTTCCCCCTGCCCGTATTCCAC
The DNA here is from genome assembly GCF_002777255.1 of Candidatus Formimonas warabiya. Taxonomy (GTDB): domain Bacteria; phylum Bacillota; class Dehalobacteriia; order Dehalobacteriales; family Dehalobacteriaceae; genus Formimonas; species Formimonas warabiya. The sequence goes on from NZ_CP017634.1 coordinate 2,656,229, forward strand.
TTTTCCGTTTTTACTCATCATCATTACTTCCTGGTTACTGCCGTCTCCGGCCTGAAATGACGCAGAGATAGTTTGCTTCGGATCAAATTGATCAGCCCATTCCCCTTTGAAATAGATGGCATTAATCAGGTACATGACCACATCCGCAGGTATGGGAGGTTCAATCATCTTTTCGATTTTCTTTTTTGTCGCGTCGGATATCCATTGATTGATTCTATCTACCTCCTTTTCTTGGGAAAAATCCAAAGGAGTTACAGGGGCATCAAATATCTCCCTGTTTACAGCTAAAAAGTCCTCCTTAATATCCTCTCCTTCTCTCACCCACAAAGAATTGCCGATATTCAGCTCAATCTTATTATCCGACTGCCTCAGATACCGGATCAGGTTCCTATAGCTTCTATTTAACTCCTCATCATCAATTCCCGTATAGCCCAAAGCCTTCGCCATAGCTTCCTTCGTTGTGGTCCCGGCACCCTGATATGTCATGGTCAGGGCAGTTGATATGCTAAAAGGAGAAATGAAGACATTCTGATCCCCGTCCTCCTGCTCCAACTGCCGGAAAAGATCAAAAGCAAACCGGGAATTCCCCTCTACCGTCGCCGTCCCGATCTGTTCCAGATCAAAATCATCATTTTGCCCGAAAGATAAAGCCTTGCCGGAACAGCCGGAAAGTATGACCATCATCAGGAATAAGAAAAAAATAAGACATAGGCATTTTCTCATAGGATCATCTCCTCCAAAAGCTTGATATGTCTTTAGACGTACAGAAGAATCTTTCAGTTCCAAGAAAAGGTAGGAAGTCCTTCTTTTTAACGACTTCCCAATAAATCACCCTTTTTTTTGTAAAAAGAATTCAATTCAAGAACCGTCCCCGAATTGAATTCATTTCTGATCACTGCCATGCCAACCAAGGATCCCCGAAAACTGTCTGGAAACCTGTTTTAATCGTGTTGCTAAACCTTCCATATTATTTTTGTGGATTCTCGTTGCTGGTCCGGAAATACTTACTGCGCAAGTAATGTTCCCCGTGTGGTCCCTTACAGGACATGCCAAGCAGCGGACCCCTTCATAGCACTCTTGGTCGTCAAAAGCCCAGCCCTGCTGCCGCACTTCATTTAGCTGCAAAAGAAGCTCCCCAAATGAACCGACGCTCTGCGGCGTATAGCGCACAAACTGATCGTGGCTAAAGAGCTGCTTTAGTTTTACTTCATCAAGTCCCGATAAGATTGCCTTCCCGATGGAAGTCAAATGGGCAGGAAGACGGGTTCCCTTTTTAAAAGAAGCATTCAAGGTCTGATTTGGCTCAGCCGAATCTATAAACAATATTTCATTGCCCACTAGTATCCCTAGGTTTGCCGTCTCGCCTGTCTCATCAGTCAATTCCCGGAGAATATCATGGGTGTTCAGCTTAAATCCCCTCATCAACGGCACTGCCTGTCCTATCTCGAATAGCTTCCAGCCCAAAGTATAGTTGTCCCCGCTCTGTTCAATAATATTGAATTCCATGAGAGTGCTCAGTATCCTGAAAAGGCGCGTCTTATTCATTTTTAAGGCACTGCCTATCTCTGTGAAGGATAGTTCTTTTCTCTTTTGTTGAAATAACTGCATCACCGCTAAGCTGTCGGCTAGATTTTTCACGGTATAGTCGGCCATAGTATTCCTCCCCTGACAGGCTATTAAATTTAATTAAGTAATAAAAAATTTTCTAAAACCTTTTTTCATTTTTTATTTCATTCTATTATCCAAATTTCACCCTGTCAAGGAAAACCAACACGAGGTTCCCCGTGTAAAGTGTCTATTTTTCGTTTTCACATAGAAAATAATATATCTGTAAAACCGGAAACCTGGTTTTATTTTTTGTGCAAATAAAGCAGCGCTTATTATTTTATTTACTGATGTTAACATATAGTGTAGAATAATAGTGTTATAAGCATATATATCGAAAGAAGGTTTTCCATGTCAGTCGGTACTAAATTAAGAGAGATTAGACTAGCAAAGAATATGAGTATCGCGGAAATTGCTGAGAAATCCCAGCTATCTCAAAGTTTTATCAGTCAGGTGGAACGAGGGTTAAACAACCCTTCCATTTCTTCTTTAAAGTCTATTTGTGATGTGTTAGAAGTACCCATGTTTCAACTCTTTATTGATGATGAGAACGATGGAATGATCGTGAGGAAAAATAGCAGGACGAAGATTAGTTATCCGGATACCAATGTCGTGTATGAATTGCTAAGCCCTAACCTCAGTAAATCTTTTGAAGTGGTCCAGATTAACCTTGACCAAGGAGAAGAATCGGTGCCCCGGCCCTTTGGCCATAAAGGCGAAGAATGCGTTCTGGTCCTCAAAGGTAAAGTTGAGGCACAACTTGGTTCAAAAAACCACACCTTAAATAAGGGAGATACGATTTATTATGACAGCCTGCTCCCCCACACCTTTGTAAACACCGGAAAAGGGACTGCTGAAATTCTTGTGATTATTTCTCCGCCCACGTTATAAGCAGCCAACAAAAGCAATAGTAGCTATTGAATAAAAAAATCTTAGGGGTATCCTAAAGAATAGATTGGGGATACCCCTAAGACGTTATTGATTTATACCTTACCAGCGCCTAAAATAGGCTTACTTATGTCTTTTCGTGCAGTGCTAATTTATCAGTTGTCAACACGTTTGCCATTAGGAGAATTGCATCTGCCAAATTGATTAATTCGTCAACAGCAGGTGCCATATCGCTAAGAGCTTGGGCTTGATGGTTAGCCGCTGTCGCAACCTCCTTGACCCCTGTATTTATTTGCCGTACATCGTCTTTTATGTGGTTAAGAGTTTGCTTGATATTTTTTGCAGAAGTTGAGCTGGTCTGGGCCAATCTTCGTATTTCCTCAGCAACAACAGTGAACCCCCGGCCAAGTTCCCCAACCCGCGCCGCCTCAATCGCGGCGTTGAGACCAATTAAATTAGTTTGGTCGGCAATTTTTCGAATCATCTCCGTTATTTCATCTGTTTCGTCAACCCGCATATTGGTTTTCTGAGAAACACTTCCCAACTCCTGTCCCGTAGCTGCCAATTCCTCAGCTTCTGAAGCTATCTGCTGCACTGTGAGATGTACAGATTTAATAATGTTATCCAGTGATTTGGCAATTGATAAAAGCTTTTCTTTCTTTGCTACCGATTGGTAAACGCAGATACCGCCAACCAGTTCATTATTCTCAAAAATTGGCACTGCCACAGTCACAAGGGGTAGTCCAAAAAGATTACTTTCTACATCTCTTAACACGCGTTCCCCTTTCTGAATGGCTTCATAAAGCACTGATTCCGTCCGCACCGAATCACCCACAGATAAATCATTAGGTAGTTTAAAAGTATTTGGGGGAATATTCAAAATATATTTTTCCGCGTCACATACAACTACACCTAAATCTTCGATGGTTAATTGATTAATATAAGGTGCGACTGCTAAAAACTGTTGAAGGATTGAACTAATTCTATTTTCTTCTGACACCTTGATCACCTCTTAAGTTTTTATGCAGTGTGTCATCCCGGTCGGCCCTTAAAACAAAAGCAGCAATAATATGTGCTGCTTTTGCCCCCTTATAATATAACTCTAAGGTAATGGAATCGTTTTTTACATTACCGCTTCAACCTGTTCCTTATTCTTTAAAATTTTCATCTTATTATTAACCTGTAACAGGGTTAAAGCAGTCAGTACCATCAAAGCGACGATGATGACCGATGGAATCCAAGCCCCCTCGTTAAGGTATTTAACCAGGAACATAACCATCGCCACAATTGTTGTAACCAGCATAAATATGCCGGGTAAAACCACCCAAAGAATAAAGTGGCCGTCAAAAGCTTTCTTCTCTTCTATTCTCCTAAGAATAGCCAAGGAGTATGCATAGATGGTCAGCTGAATAGCAATAAGAGAAAATCCCGACCACAACTCTCCGAAGGGGGAAGAATATAAAAGGTACAAACCAATTAGAACTACCATGAACGACCCAATATATGGGTTGCCAAGAAATTTCTCAGCAGGGGTTTTTTTGACCAGTTCCCCAAGGATCAATCTGCCGGTCCGTGCATAACCATCCACAGTGGTGATAATAAACCCCGTTAAGGTAAGAGCACCGATAACCAACCCGGTTTGCTCGGAAATACCAATATAGCTAAAAGTCTTCCCAAGGGCCATAGAAAAAGTCGGGCCCGGATTGCTCACAACAGATGTTAAAAAGCCGTCATAATTGTAAAAGCTTGCAATAAGGGCAATCGACATTAAACCAATAACCGTCTCGCCTCTGGTGCCAATAGCCGTAATCCAATAGGCCTCTTTTTCGTTTTTCAACTGTTTTGGGGTAGTCCCCATGGACACTATAGCATGCATGCCGTTAATAGCGCCGCAACCAATAGTCGCGATAATACCGGGGTATAAATACCCCCGGGCCGTTTCAAAACTGGTAAAAGCAGGAATGTTAAAGGTAGGGTGCCCAACCAATAGCGCAACCGATCCTAAGGCCAGACCAACCACGAGAATAAATGAATTCAAATAATCCCGCGGCGCAAGCAGCCATTGGATGGGTGTAAAACAGGCAATTAGCACATATATGGCGACACCGATCGACCATTGATTCTCTGTTAAGACAAGAGGATACTTAATGCCCAGAACAATCGTTGCAGTCCATATTGCCAACGCGATAACCGTACTTAAGGTTAAACCCAGTTTCGTCTTATAACGCAAAAAACCGAACAAAACCGACACTAGTATAATAGAAATCGTTGGGATCCCCGCGGTAGGTATCTTAGCGAGAGTAGCGCATAACAGGGAACCCATCACAGCATAAGTAAGGGTACAGACAAAAAACAAGATAATGCTGATATAAGTACCCGTGGCCTCCCCAATCTTATCCCGGCAAACCGTTCCCAGCGATGCTGCTTTATTTCTCAGGGAAAACATCAACGTGGTGAACTCACTGGGTGATCCCAGGAAGGTCACGGCAAAGACCAAATAAATGGTAGCCGGGAGCCATCCCCACATCATTCCCAGGATTGCCGCCACGATCGGAGCTGCTCCTGCAATAGTCATAAAATAGTGTCCTAAGGCGACGTTTAGATCAAGAGGTTCAAAATCCAGACCATCCCGCATGGAAATGGCTGGAGTTACCATGTTGACATCCGGCGGGTAAATCTTTTCTACCCATTTCTTGCATCCGATGGTACCTACTACAAGAAGCGTGTATGTCACCAAAGTAAAATATAGTGCGTTCAATCCAAGTCCTCCTCTAATTATTTTTTTGATTTGGCTAAAGCTACACTAAATTAATCTTTTCCCACTTGATAAATATTCTTTTGATTATTGGGATGTTTCTTCGAATGTACTTTAAAACTACACCACCTCCCTAATCAGACAGATACCCGGACTTTCTCTTTCCACCATCCTTTCATTGCTCAGATAAGACCATTCGCCCTGCCCAGACGTTCGAAAGCACTTAAGGCATAATCAAGATCCTCCCTCGTATGCGCCGCGGACAGGATCACTCGAATACGGGCGGTGCCGCGGGGCACCACAGGATAGATATATGGCTGCACAAATACGCCTTCTTCATATAATTGCTGACCCAGCTTGAGGCAGGCGGTATCATCATGGATCATCACCGGGACAATGGGCGTTTGGCTGGGATGAATTTGATAGCCCAATTTACTCAAACCGGATTTAAGATAATGCGCGTTTTCCCATAACTGTTCCAATATCTTGGGGCTTTCCTGCAATTTTCGCAGACTGGCGATCCCCACGGCAATTACAGTAGGCGGCAGCGTATTGGTAAAACGATAGGGCCGGCCGAATTGGAAAAGATAATCGATTACCTGCTGTTTTCCGGCAATAAAACCGCCGGCTGCCCCTCCTATGGCTTTACCAAGAGTCCCTACTAAAATGTCAACTTCATTTTCCAGGTTAAACAGGGCTGGGGTCCCTTTTCCGCCAGGCCCAACAACACCGGTAGCATGCGCGTCGTCTATGACCACGACAGCATGATATTTTTTTGCCAGCTCCACCATATCCGGCAATGGGACAATATCCCCGTCCATGCTGAAAACCCCATCGGAGACAATCATGCGCTGGCGGCAGTCCTGATATTGGTGCAGATAATTTTCCAGGGCTTTCATATCGCAGTGGGGATACACCTGCACCCTGGCACTGCTTAGCCGGGCACCGTCTACGATACTGGCGTGATTCAATTCGTCGCTTAAGATGATGTCCTCTTTGCCGGTAAAAGCAGTCATAGCTGCCACGTTAGCGAGAAATGCCGAATTGAAGAGAAGGGCATCCTCCTGCCCGGTAAACTTAGCCAAATCCTGCTCCAGCTGTCTGTGCAGAGATGTGACGCCGATAATCCGGGGTCCTGAGGAAGTTCCGCAGCCAAAGGAATCTATGATCTCTTTCACATACTGTTTGATATCAGGATCGTTAGCAAGGCCCAGATAATTGGTGCAGCCCAGGATCAGCTTCTTCTTCCCGTCCAGCTCAGCCCAAGTGTCCTGGGCACTCCCCAGAATTTTTCTCTCGGCATACTTATTGTCATTTTTCAACTGTTCGATCTGCTCATCGATCAGATCTAAAAATTCCGACATGGCTCCCCCTCCTTATTTTTCTTCTTTTCCTGGATTGCTTTCAGCACTTTATCCGGGGTAAAGGGCAGTTCTGTCAGCCTGATTCCCACGGCATCGTGAATGGCATTGGCGATAGCCGGTACGACGGGGTTGATCGCCGGCTCACCCAGGCCCTTACTGCCAAAGCCGGTATTAGGGTCATTGGATTCCAAAAAGATGGATTTCATATCCGGAACATCTTTGCTCCCGGGCAGCCGGTAATCCAAAAAATGAGAATTCTTGAGGACACCATTTTGATAAACCATGTTTTCCGTTAAAGCCCAGCCGATTCCCATGGCTACACCGCCTTCAATCTGGCCTTCCGCCCCCATCGGATTGATCACCTTCCCCACATCATGGGCAGCTACGTAATCGATCACCTTGACAACGCCGGTCTCGACGTCTACGTCCACTTCCGCAATATGGCAGGCAAAGGGATATGTGATAGAGGGGTTTCCCATCTTGGTTGCCATGTCCGGAACCACCGTCCCGGGATCCACATATCCCTGCCCGTACAAATACGAGCCATTGGTTTTATATAAATATTTCCTGCCAATTTCGGACAGATCGGTTATTTCTTCCCCCTGCGTGTTTACTACAACACCATTAGCAATGCTGAGCTGCTCAACAGCTATGCCATATTCCTGGGAAACAAACTGTAATATTTTCCCCTTTAAGTCCTCTGCCGCGTTTTGAATAGCCTTTCCTCCCAAAGCGGTAGACCTGCTGGCCCAACATCCTAAGCCAAAGGGTATATAATCGGTATCAATCGGGGCCATCCTGACATTCTCCAAAGGTACATCCAGGGCTTCCGCGGCCATCATGGCAAAGGCCGTCTTTTGCCCCTGGCCGATTTCTATCTCGCCGGACATGACCAAAAATTTGCCATCCATGTTCATCCGGATAACCGCAGCGGAACCATGGAAAGGCGGAAAAAAGGCACTGTATCCGGACACATGGTTGCAGCAAGCCAAGCCGATACCCCGGCCGGATTTCTTTTCTTTTCTTTTTTCCTGCCATTGGGCGGCTTCAACTGCTTTGGTGATACATTCCTGCAGGAGACAACTGTTGATTACCCAGCCATGACAGGAAACAAAACCGGGATAAACCGCATTCCGCAGTCTGATATCCGCCGGATCAATTCCCAGCTTCTCGGCTGCTTCATCCATGATGCACTCTATACAGAATGTCCCCTGTGAATTGCCGAATCCGCGGAAGCATCCTGATGGCACCATATTGGTATAAACCAGATAACCGTTTGCCCTCACGTTTTCATACTTATAAAGCTGGTCATGACGGAAGCAGGCCGTTCCTAATACGGGAACCCCATAGCATGCCCTTCCTCCGGCACCGGCATAGAGTACCAGGTCTTTTGCTTTGATCATGCCCTCCTTAGAAAAGCCCATTTTGACATGAAAATGCATAGGCACCCGAGGGTTGCCCCCCTCAAAGTCTTCTTCTCTTGTGTTAATGATCCGGACCGGCTTTCCGGTCTTTTGCGCCAGCACCGCGGCAATCAGGTGGAGGACGGTTTCCATTTTGGCCCCGAAGCCCCCGCCTGTCGTCGGTTGGATCACGTGAATGTCTTCAATTTTCATGCCAAGTGCCTTGGCATAAGTGACCCGGGTTTTGCTGGGGATCTGGATGGGCAGATAAAAGGTGAGTCTGCCGTTATCTTCCGGTTTCACCACGGCTGCCATGGTCTCCATATAAGCCTGGTAAACCTGGGTGGTATAAAAATCTTTTTCAATGATCAGATGGGATTCTTCAAAAGCCTGGTCCACATTGCCTCTCTCCACGTGAAATTTAGAAGCAATATTATTTTTCACCCCGTTTATATCGACAGCATCCGGCTGTGCGGCTTCTTTAGGATCGAAAACCGCCGGAAGCTCTTCGTAGTGCACTTTAATGAGCTTAAGAGCCTCCCCCGCAATATCTTCATTTATCGCCGCTACCGCCGCTACCTCATCTCCCGCAAACCTTACTTTCTCATGGGCCAGGATGTACCAATCCTCATGGAAGATACCGAATTTAATCAGGGGGGTATCCTTAGCCGTGATCACAGCTTCCACCCCGGGAAGCTTTTCGGCCTCCGAAGTGTCAATGCCGACAATCCGCCCGTGGGGAATAGTACTTCTTAAAATCTTCCCGTACAACATGTTGGGGAATTTCATATCGGTTGTATAAACCGCCCTTCCCGTCACTTTTTCTGCTGCATCAATAAAAGGGGTACTTTTCCCAATGGTTTTGTAACCAGTCATGCTCCTTCCCTCCCCTTTTCCCTAATTTCCTTTGCTGTCGCTGCTACAGCCTCCACAATTTTCTGATATCCGGTACAGCGGCAGATATGCCCGATTATTCCCTCCCGGATATCCTCTTCAGAAAGATCCGGGTTTTCCTCAATCATACTTTTTGTCGTCATGATCAGCCCAGGCGTGCAAAAGCCACACTGAATGGCGCCATGTTTAATAAAGTTTTTTTGGAGAGGATGAAGTTCAGTTCCATGCGCTACTCCTTCAATGGTCTCAATTTCCTTCCCATCCGCCTGAACTCCCAGAACCAAGCAGCCGTTGACCGGCTTGCCATTCATCATGACGGTGCATGAACCGCATTCTCCTGCCCCGCAGCCAACTTTTGTTCCCATTAGCCCTAAACGGTCCCTTAAGACATCCGCTAATAATTCATGGGCATTTACCAAAATTTCATATTCCCGGCCATTAACCTTTAATTTAATGTGATGCACCATCAAGCCTCCCTCCTTGCTCTCCGGCTATCTTCTCCAGTCCCCGTTTCGCCAGAACTTCTACAATTGTTTTTCTGTATGCCGCGGTAGTCCTGACATCGTCAATAGGCTTGCAGGCTTCCTTGCAAAGCAAAGCTGCCTGCGCGATCACTTCCCCATTCAGTTTTTTATCAAGAAGGTGCTTTTCCGCTTCATATACCCGAAATGGAGTAGGTCCGACGGCGCCTAAGGCGATCCGGCAATTATTTACGACTTCTTTGTCTTCCACCAGGATCGCCACCCCCACCGCGGCAATGTCCATCGATCTCTTTAAAGTATGCTTTAAATAAACCGTAGCAGCCTTTTCACGGGAAAGCAGAGGAATCCTGATACTTTTAAGGAGTTCGCCCCTTTCTAAGATGGTTGCGCCCGGCCCTACAAAAAACTCCTCTGCCGGCACAAGGCGGATTCCCCGGGGCCCGATGATTTCCATTTTCGCGTTTAAAACCAGCAAAGCGGGAAGCAAGTCGGCGGATGGGGAAGCATTACAGATATTGCCACCGATAGTGGCCAGGTTTCTGACCTGCAGTGATCCCAGGGAATGAGCCGCTCCCGCCAAAGCTGCATATTTGCCTCTGATGTGGTCTGATTTCTCTATTTCCGATACTTTACACGCCGCTCCTATTATCATCTCTCTTTCATCTTCATGAATCCCGCCGAGGGAATCCAGTTCACCAATGTCAATGACTGTTTGAGCCGTCAAAGCCCCGTTTTTCATTTTTACAAACAGATCAGTCCCACCGGCAAGAAAAAAAGACTCCTTTTTGTCCGCTTTTAATGCCATGGCTTCACTGATATCTTTCGGTTTAAAATAATCGAAGGCTTTCATTGCCATCACCTGCTTTCTATTTGTCTTTAAGCGATATGGCCGAAGAAGGGCAAGCAGTCAGACAAAGGCCGCATCCCTTGCACTTTTTGTTAATAACCGGGCTTCCCTCAACCATGGTTAGTGCTTCATAAAAACAGAAATTTTCGCATAAACCACATTTCTTGCAGGAATCCATGTTTATTTCCGCTACCTGCTGCATTTCGTACAATTCTTCATAGGTCTTGGCGTTTCTCACCGCCAGTCCGATGATTTCCTGGACAGAACCGTACCCCTTTCTCTCTAAAAACTCTTCAATTCCCCGGACTGCCTCAGTTATTACCCGATAACCCCGCAGCATCAGTTCTGTGCAGAAACAGGCCATGGTGGCACCTGACATGATAAATTGCAAAGCATCTTGATAGTCAGAACAGCCGTTTGTGCCCAGGATGCTCAAGCCAGGGTCAGCCTGATGGACCCGGGACACCCAGCGCAGGGAAAGAGGCAGCATCCAAGGTCCTCCTACTCCGGCCCAACTGTTGATGACCGGTCTTCCGGTTTCGATATCCACCAAAAAGCCGGGATAACGATTCATGACGGTTACCGCCACTGCGCCGGCACTTTTAACAGCTTTGCAGGTAGCCATTTTATCCAGGTCATCTGCCGCTACTTTATAAATAACCGGAATCGATACTGCTTTAACAACGCTTTCAGTCTGATATTTGGCAATATCAGCGGAGGTAACCAAATCCAATTTATGATCATATTGAAGCTGGCCTGTTTGGGGACAACCAGCATCCAGTTCTATAATTCTGATACCTACTTTTTCCATTCTATAGGCCGCTTCAGCCATTTGTTCCACCGGACCGGTACCTACACTGCCGATAAGTACCGTATGATATTTCTCCGACATTTCCTGCGCCCGTTTCAGTTCCTCCATCCATCCCTTCGGTTCCAGGGGGATACCGCCCCGGCCATAAAAAGCATATAATTTAGGATATTTACCCTTGGTGCACAAATCTCTGTTCTCATTAATCACTGCCCATCTGGCATGATCATACGACTTGGCTAATTCCGGAGAAAAGCAAATGGATTTAGCAACAACCCCTCCTGCTCCTGCTTCCATGGCTTTTTTCATGTGTTCAAGGTCAGTTGTTGGCTCGCCGGCCGAGGCAACAATGGGATTCTTAAACACAACACCGCCAACTTTTACTTCTAATTTTGTCAAAACCGAACACCTCTCTTTTTTATTTTGCATTAAGTTTCGATAATTTTTTAAAATATCCTTCACAATAAATTAATTTTTTTTGATAATATTTACTTATAATAAATTTATCTGTATTATATATTTATCAATAGTTAATATTAAGCATGGCATGGAAAAATATTTTTACATAATATGAAATAAATATCATATTGATACTGTATAAGTTAATTGGAATCTTTTTCGCTTATCATTTTGCTCCAGTGTCTAACGGAACCATAATCTTCCCGCAAACTTTTTAATATATTTTTAAAACTCTGTTTCATTATTTTTCTATATTTTATTTCGTACTATAGAATTCGTCAACTAAATTTTCTTCCTCCATAATATCCCTGGAGTTTTTGAACAGGCCATTATTCTGTTCCGTAAGGGATATGCTCAGGATAATCAGGGTGAAGGGGAAAGAAAAAGATTTTTTCTTCCTAGAAGGAAAATATAATCAACGCGTAGAATAAAAAACTCAGTTTCACTTTTTAATATCTAAAACTAGATTTATCTAGTTCGGGCCAGCGCTAGCCAGATGAGATATTTAAAAAGAAGAAACATTAATCTTACAAAATAATGGGAAAGAGGTGTCTATTCATGGCAGAATTAGTGATCAACCAATACCAGTACAAAAAGGAAACCGGCTTTGATATCTTTGAAGACTACTTATTTCCAAAGCTACAACTGGCATCCTGGAAAATGCACGGTCCTTTTGCGCTTAAGGTCGGGGAAAATATTTATCTTGGTGGACGTTTTCATGAAAGAGGTTACCACCAAGGCCGGGTTATTCCCACCAACATGAAACCTATCTATATCCGGCCCTATTTTCTTTTTGAACCCCAGCCCGAAAAGGCCTACCCGGATCTGGCTTCAGCAATTACTGAATTAGCTGATAAGGAACTAGTGGTTGACTATGATATTCCCGTAGCTTTTTATACCCAATTACTGGGGAAAATTGAGCTGAAGTTTAAACCCAACTCACCTCAGATTAATAGCAGGATCCTGGAACAACCCGTGGATGCAGTAGAAAAACTCCTCAATAATTCCTACCATGCAGCTGCTAAACTAGCTGAGGAAATCATGGAAGACAAAAAAATCCCCCAGATATCGTCCTTAAGCAAATTTATGGAACGCTCTTTCCCTTCCCGTTTTGCTGTTCTCGACAGATATATGGGTGAAAACGATATTCAGGCTATTATCGCTACTTCTCCCCTGAACGTGCAGGAACTAGCTGCCGTACCCCAACGCACCAATGAAGGGGGGATTCTGGCCATGTATATAAAAGGCGGTGATGAAGTAATCATTCTCCACACCGATGAGCTTAAAGAGCTTCGCAAAGGACGGTCCGGCATCCTGAATGCTCCTCAATTTCTTAGCCTAGTGCCTGATGGTGTGATCGGAGTGGAAGATGAAGATATGGGCATGGGCCAGCTTATAGGTTTGGGGCTCGATAGTAAAAAGGTAAAATTCGCTTCGACTCTCTTGAGAGATTGGCGTGAAGAAATTGCCGGCGCCGACCTGCCCTTCTATATTCTTTGTGCCCTCTCCACGTCCCACGCTATTGAACGGGCCCTTGGGGAAGCGGAACACCGCTACAGAGAGGACTGGTTTGTGACAGAAGAAGATATCTTTGCTTTTTTCAAAGCCAGTGTGGATTCTTTTAAAAACAAATATGGCATACCTTTTTCCCATGAAATATACTTTGCCAACCTGCACTCCGGGAACCGGAGTGAATCCCCATCCTCTTACAAACCAGGTTATCAACTGACAGCGGCCAACAATTCCATTAAATACGACACCGGCATCAAAATGTATGACAGCTATGGCTTCCTGCGCGGTGTTTCCGATTTGGCCCGGACCCTCTGTTTCAATGAAGCAGGTCAAACAGTTTACGAGTACCTGGAAAAAGTTCAGTTGGAACAAGGGATCCCGGCGGCAGTACCGGGAGCAACCGGTGAGGATGTCTATCTAGCCGCTTGCCGCGGCGTAGACAAATATTTGGATGATATTAAACAAAAAAATCTTGTCCCGGCATCTATCATCCACTTGGAAGACGTTTATAGCCGCGACGTAGGCCATACCATGGGTAAGGAGGAGCCGGCCAACCTCTGCTTTAAGAAGGGTGAAAAAGCTCAGTTCAAAGTTGGTATGATCTGCTGCTTCGAACTGCAATGGGGTTACAGGGGACATGGCTTCGGCATTGAGGATAGTTTTGTTATCACCGAAGAAGGTCCGGTCATTTTCTCCAGGTAAAAAATCTAAGCTTCTAAATATCCCACAGTATAAACCAATAAGTTTTGAGTCTTTTTGTAAGGAGAGATGGCAGTTGAATTTTGTAACGAATGTTTCCGTTCTCAATTCCAACATTGTTGGCTCCTCAAGTATCGCAAAATTGCTTAACGCAGCACAAATTGATGGGATGACCGTTGGAATAACCGAGCTTGCTCCAGGTGATGAATTGCCTTGGAGTATACATGGTTGCGTTGAGATATTTTATGTTTTATCAGGTTTAGCTGAGGTCTTTATCTCTAATCAACAATATCCGATTTCATCTGGTGATTTTGTAGTTATACCGACAGGACACCGTCATATGGTAAAAAATGTTGAATTAGAGACTCTCAAAATGTTATTTATCAAACCACCAGAAGAACAAAATAATTAACATATACTCTATTATGTGTAAAGAGGGGTTGACGGGTAATTATTTACCTGTCAACCCCTCTTATGAATTATCGGTTTTTGTTATAAACAAGATAACGCCTGATTTAAATCCAACCATTCGGTTGGATTTAAATTTAGGCTATGTGCCTACTATTTGATATTAACAGAAATAAAACCTTGATTTTATCACAGGCAGCTTTATAAATACTGTCGCGGATGAAACTATATTTTAATACATTATTTATCAACGTATTAAATCACTATGCTCATTATTTTATTTACTGGCATTAACATATCGTGTAAAATTATATCATTATACTAGCACATGTATAACGAAAGAAGGTTTTCCATGTCAGTCGGTACCAAATTACGAGAGATTAGACTAGCTAAGAATATGAGCATCTCGGAAATCTCCGGGAAATCCCAGTTATCCCAAAGTTTTATCAGCCAGGTGGAACGAGGGTTAAACAACCCTTCCATTTCTTCCCTAAGAACTATTTGTGATGTATTAGAAGTACCCATGTTTCAGCTCTTTGCTGATGATGAGAACAAGGGAATGATCGTTAGGAAAAATAACAGGACGAAGATTAGTTATCCGGGTACCAATGTCGTGTATGAATTGCTGAGTCCCAGCCTCAGTAAATCTCTCGAAGTGGTCCAGATTAACCTTAACCAAGGAAAAGAATCGGTTGCACGACCATCTGGCCGTAACGGTGAAGAATTCGTTCTGGTCCTTAAAGGTAAAATCGAGGCACGGCTTGGTTTAAAAAGCCACATTTTAAATAAAGGAGATTCTATTTATTATGACAGCCTAATCCCCCACACCTTTGCAAACACAGGAAAAGGTACTGCCGAAATTCTTGTTATTGCTGCCCCGCCAACATTATAATAATCCTTACATTGGGTAATCGAAGAAACCGCTTCAACCTACCCATAAAAAAGATAGACCATGAGTTACAAAAGGAAGTGATGTTTTCTTAAAAAAAACAGAGGATACGACGTTTGTCGTCATTCCCCTGTTTTCCAACCTGAGAGATTCAGCCACTATTAATTTTCCTGCTTCTTTTCCTGCAATTTTTGATAATTCTTACTTATATCTTACTATTTCAACAGTCTTTAGAGACCTATGCCGTTCGCCAATTTATCTAAGCCTGACACGATTTCCTCGTCGGTAAAGCAATACTTCATGTCAGTGAAACCACTTCTCAGTTTTTTGACTTCTTCTTTGACGTTTTTCTTTCTCAATATCACATCCGCCATCAGTTCAGACAATTGGTCAAACTCTTTCTTCCCAAAACCAAATCTTGTCATTTCCCCCACGCCCAGGCGTAAAGCTCCTGATGCCGTGAAGCCTTCTTCTTCCGGTGTCGCCTGGTAGTTGACAATGATATTGTTTTCTTCCAGCCTGTTCGCTACTTCGGGACCGGTACCGTATCCTACCTTGACAATGACTTGATGGGTCTCGGTATAAGAGATATCGGCATCTCCTGCTACGTCTAAGCCGGCCTGTTTTAAGGATTTAGCGAAGTGTTTGGCATTTTCGATGATATTTTTTTGATAGGTGTCTTTGAAATGATTCATTTCGTAGGCGGCCATTAGTAATCCCAGCAGGGTACCCAGGTGGTGATTGCTGACACTGCCGGGGAAAGCCCTTGTTTCAATGGTTTCCCAAAGCTCGTATTTGAGCTCTTCTTTGGGGTAATTTGCCGCTATTACGCCTCTTTGGGTGCCGAAGAAGGTTTTATGGGTGGATCCGGTGACAATTTCCGCCCCTTCCGCAAAGGGATTCTGGAAGTAATCCCCTATCAGCCCAAGCACATGCGCCATATCATACATAATCACCGTGTCGAGTTTTTGTTCATTAATAAATTCTCTAATCTCTCTAACCGGTTCTTTATGCAATACCATGCTTTTCCCAAAGATGATCAGCTCGGGTTTGTATTGGGTGATGATTTTTTTGGTTTCTTCCACATCTATTTTGTACGGATTGTCTTTTAAGACGGGGAAGTTAACGACAGCGGGTTTTTCCGTAATGGGGTCAAGGGCGATGTAATCATGCAAGGCGCCCATGGGCTGGGCACTGAGATGACCACCCCGGATGATATGGTTGTTGAGTATATACCCTAATCGATCGGCTTCTTTTTTTCGATTCCCTTTGTTTTTGAAATCCATCAGGGCGCTGAAAACCGCTGTATTCGCCATTTGGCCACTGATCACCCTTGTTTCTACTTCTAAGCAATGGAAGTATTTTTTGAATTCTTCTACCAGTAAGTGTTCTACTTCATCAATGAATTTTGTGCCCTGATAGTAGAAGACATCTGCTTCATAAAAGGATTTTATTTTTTTGTGTTCGGCATACCGGAAAGAGGGGTCCGTGATGGACAGCAATCTCACCGCACGGGAATGGGATTGTTCGGACGGGATGAGATTGATGCATGCTTCTTGCCGCCAGAGATGATTGTGGTAGCTTTTTTCAATCAGGTTCAATGCTTTGGTTTGATAATCCGGTGCCGTGTCTTTTAAGTATGTTTCCGTGAAACCGTAAATGATGGGCCGGGCAAAAGGCGGAGCATCCCCTCTCATGTGATAGGGAGGGATCACTGCCGGCACTTTCTTGCCCCGGATTTCCACTTCTACTTGATCGTCTACCAGAACGTCACTGTTTACCAGGGCCAGGCCGATGGCTCTCAGGCCGGTTTCTTCTTTGATAACGGTTTCCAATCCATGACCTTCTGTCTTGTAATAAGGCACCATGGTCCCACTGGTGACATAGCCCACCTCTACCCCGTTTTTGAATACCTGATAGCCGTTTCGGGCAATCCCTTTGTCGCTTAAAGCAATGGGCTTGATTACTCTGGGCAGATCGGCGAGACGGGAGAAATCTCTTTTCATGATTTTCTGAAAAGCTTCGAACTGTTTCCAGAGGGCTTTTCTGCCGATGAAGTCTCCTTTTGCTTCCGCATAGCTGACGGCAAATTTGGCTAAGGGGACAGCATAAATGGGAATTTCCTCTCCCTGGAGGTCCATGCCTAATTCATGGCCATACAGGGGCAGGCCGGCTTCCAGTCTTAGGGTGTCTCTTGCTCCCAGTCCGATGGGCATGGCGCCCTTTTCTATTAAAAGGGACCAGATGGCAACGGCATCATGGGATTTGACAAATAATTCAAAACCGATCGGTTCTCCTGTATAGCCTGTTTTGGCGATCCACACTTCTTTGCCGGCCAATTCAATGATATTCAGGGCATTTTTTTCCGGTTCCGTGAGATAAAGGTTCCCGGAGAGTTTTTGCAAAATATTTTTTGCCTCGGGTCCTTGTAAGGAAATCATCGCTATGGCCTCGGACTGATTGGTAATTTGGGCGTCAAAGCCCTTGATTACCTCGGTCAAGTGAGCCCAATCCTTCTCCGCATTGGAGGCATTCACCACCAACAAATATTCATGCGCATAAAAACGGTAGAGGTAAGCGTCGTCCAGGGCCCCCCCCTGTTCATTGGGGATCATGGTATATTGGGCCTGCTTCAGATCCAAAGCCAAAACATTGTTCGTTAACACATATTGGAGAAATTTTACCATTTCCTTGCCGGTGATGACAAATCTTCCCATATGGGAAACATCAAACACACCTGCTTTTTTTCGGGTATAAAGATGTTCTTCCACAATACCGGCCGGGTAATGGACAGGCATTTCCCACCCGCCGAAGTCCACCATCGTGGCTTTTAATCTCACATGTTCCTGAAAAAGTACTGTCCTTTTAAATGTTTCCATAAAGCCTCCTTCTCTCTTTACCTATAATTTTTAACCCCCTGGATGGGCAAAATTTTTCCCCTTCCACCAATTTTAGCGGTTTCCCCCCTCCCATATTTAGCCTCATGTCTTCCCCAAAAAAAATAGAGGATATGACATTTCTCCGTCATTCCTCTGTTTTTTAACCTGAGAGATTCCACTCCGTATGCACGAAGTGTTGCCCCATCGGTGCCGGTTTTACGGCTTTTCAGAGACCTGTCAAGATCCGGTCTTTTTGCCTGAAAGGTTCATTGTAAGAAGACCCCTTTACAACTTGCTTCTTCGGCTCCTAACTCAGTAGGTATCTCCCGGAATCCTTCATCCAGATATTTATTCAATTATTAAAAACAAACACCTGAGGTCTAAAGTATGATCATGAGAAAATAAAAAAGCACAGCAATATATGTATCGCCGTGCCTCTGTCTTCTGACCTGAGAGATTAACCGATTTACGGTTTGCTCCTTCGGTGTCATTTGACTTTCCAGAGTCGAGTCCGGATACGGTTCGGAAACCTGAAAGTTTCACTGCTGATATGGCAAACCAGCAATTTGCTTCTTCGGTGTCTCTAAAGACTCTCCCACATCCATCATACTCATTCGTTATTATAATTATAATTTCTTAGTTTACTATATTTTACTATTAATAGGTCACTAAGGTCAACAAAAAAATATGTAGCTTTTCATAAATCCCCTGCCGCAGCCCTTCAGATCTGGGTTTTGCCCTAGGGTGTGCAATTGGTTTCCGCAGCTATTTACTGTAACAGACTATCATAAATCTTGGACAAATTGTCCGTCATCCTATCCAGATATGTCAGATCATCCTCGTTGCTCTCAATGGTGTAGATTGTGTCAACTTTTGCGCCGACTTCATTGGCCAGCGTTTGGGAAACGTCCGGACTTGCCATTTCTTCGGCAAAAACGGTGGTTACTTTATTCTCCTTGCAGTATTCTACAAGTTCGGTTAATTGCTGAGCGCTGGGTTCGCCCTCCGCAAAAACGTCTTCCACGCTATTTTGCTCCAAACCAAAGTCCCGGCAGAGATAAGCAAAAGCAGCATGTCCCGTTACAAAGCTCTTTTTCTGTATCGGCTGGAACTTCTCGTTATATTCATTGTAAAGGTTCTCCAGTTGAGAAATATAATCAGTGCAGTTTTTTTCGTAATAGTCTTTATTGGCTGGGTCTGCCTCGACCAGGGCATCTTTAATATTTTTGACTTCCATTTCAGCGCCCTTCAGGCTCAACCAGATATGAGGATCATATTGTCCGTGTTCTTCGATTTCCTCAGGCTCCGTATTCGTAATTGCTTCAGCACCCTTGGACGCTTCCACTGTAATGAGACTGGCATTGTTGGCGGCTTTCAGCGCATCATTCACCCAAGTCTCCATTCCAAGCCCGTTGTATACAAAAACCTTGGCCGTGCTTAAGCCAACAAGATCCTGCGCCTTGGGTTCAAAATCATGGGGTTCCGTACCATCAGGAATAATCGTTGAAATTTCCACCTTGTCCTGTCCGACCGCTTCAACAAACTCCTTTATGGCGTTAAAGGTCACGGTTACTTTGAGTTTGCTTTCTTCCGGTTTATCTGCTTGGCTGTTATTGTTGCTGCACGCCGAAAAGCTTATAAGTGCAATCACGCATAATAGCAAAGCAGCCCACCTTTTAAGCATTTTTATCAACCCCCTAAAATGCACTTGCAAATTTTTCTCATTCGCATTTATAATGTACATAATAATTGGCAAGGATAAATTTGTCAAGTGCAAATGAAATGCATTTGCAAAAAAATCGTTTTAGGTTTGCAGTCAGAAAGGGTGTTTTAGATGATCGAGATAGAAAATTTGTTTTTTTCATATACGGGTTCGCCGCCATATATCCTGGAGGGCATTGACCTGGAAATCCGTGATGGTGAGTATGTATCGGTAGTCGGTGAAAACGGCAGCGGAAAAAGCACACTGCTGCGGCTTATCTTGAAATTCATCAAACCTACCAGCGGAAAGATTATTTCCCCCTCCAAAAGAATTGGTTATGTCCCCCAGAAAAAAGATTTTTCTAATTCTGATTTCCCGATTACTGTTTATGAAGCACTGAATTCTTATCGAAGACTTCTGAAAATAAAGAATAAAGATGTGATTATGGAAAATCTGGAACAGGTCGGCATGTCCAACTTTATGAACGCATTGATGGGCACCCTGTCCGGCGGTCAAAGCCAAAAGATCCTGATTGCGCGGGCACTAATGGGAAGCCCCGATTTGCTCATTCTGGACGAACCCTCTACCGGCGTGGATATCACCAGTCAAAAAGAAATTTATGGGATCTTGAAAAAAACAAACCAAGAAAACGGGATCACGATTGTTTCCGTCGAACACAATCTGGATGCCGCCGTTTCAAATTCAACGTCAATTTACCATCTGTTAGGCGGGCAGGGACATCTCTGTACGCCTCAACAATATGCTGATGAATTCCTGAAAAACAAGAGAAAGGACGATAATGGTGTTGAGTTATAGCTTCATGCAAAATGCTATTTTTGTTTCCGTATTTATTTCGATTTTATGCCCGTGCATCGGTATCTTTTTGGTTCTGCGCCGTTACTCCATGATCGGAGATACTTTGTCTCACGCCTCACTCGCCGGGATCGCCATCGGACTCATGTCTAATCAGAATCCCATCCTGGGCGCATTTATTTTTACATCTATCTGTGGCGCATTGATTGAATTTTTACGCAGCTATTTCAAAAAGTACACCGATCTGCTTCTCACCATTGTGCTCTCTCTGAGCGTAGGTACCGCCATTACCATCATCAGTTCCGGGAAACTCCATGCAAATGCGGATTCCTTTATGTTCGGAAGCATCCTCACTGTAACCCGGCTAGATATGGTCATGGTATTGGTCCTCAGCGCCATTTCCATTTTGACACTGATTCTTCTCTGCCACCAGATGGTCTATATCGCCTATGATGAAGAAACGGCTAAAGTAGCGGGGGTAAAAGTCAGGTTAATCAATTATGTTTTTTCCATCCTTGTGGCATCCGCCATATCTGTCTCGATAAGAATCGTAGGTGTGCTGGTGCTAAGCTCAATGATTGCTCTTCCTGTTGCTACAGCACTTCAGCTGGGAAAAGGATTTAAGCTTACGTTGTTCTTCTCTATTGTTTTTAGTGTCATCGACATCATGCTGGGATTGTTTATTTCCTATTATCTCAATGTAGCCCCCGGTGGATTTACCGCCCTTATATCCGTTGCCATCCTTGTTTTAGTCTTGATAACAAGAAAGATACAAGCAAGCATCCGCATCCTTCGCACTAAATGATGTACGTATGTAAATATCTTAAAGTGCTTGACTTCATGGCATTGCCATTTTATAATTAGCTAGATGCGAATGATATACATTTGCATATCATGGAAGCTGCGCTACAAAGGAATGCCGAATAAAGCGCGAGCTTAATAAAACGTAACACAAAATGATCCATACTGATATGAGTTAATAATGTCAATGGAGGATTTTATGACTACTGAAATTTATATCATTTCGGGTTTTTTAGGAGCCGGAAAGACTACGCTGATTCAGAAGCTGCTTAAAGAGGCTTTTATGAATCATAAGGTGGCCCTGATTGAAAATGATTTCGGCGAGATCAGCGTTGATGCCGCCCTACTAAAATCGGGCGGCATTGAAGTTAAAGAGATCAATTCCGGGTGTATTTGTTGCAGCTTGTCAGGCGATTTTGTGAAAGCCCTGAAGGAGCTTTTAAGCCGATTCCATCCGGACAAAATTGTGATTGAACCGTCCGGCGTCGGCAAGCTGTCGGATATCATGAAGGCCTGTTCTGATCCGCTTATTCAACCTCATGCAAAAGTGATGGCTAAAATTACGGTCGCGGATGTGAAGCGCTGTAAAATGTATCTTGATAACTTTGGCGAGTTTTTTGAAGACCAGATCCAACATGCCGATGTTATTTTACTCAGCCGAACTGAAAATCTCCCCGACAAAGTAGACAATGCCCGCAAGCTGTTGAAAAGCCTGAATACACAGGCTGTTATTTTTTCAAAGCCTTGGAATCGAATCACAGCTTCTGAAATCCTATTTCCCGCGCAGGAATATCACACACACAGTGCGCACCGCGACCTCATACATATGTGCAACTGCGGTCAGCACGGCCAGGAGCATGATTGTGACCACAATCATGGAGCGGAAGATATTTTTGATACCGTTACCATCCGGACAAATCAAATATTCAGCATGGAGGATTTGAAGGCGCGAGTTTCAAATATGGAACGAATTGCTCAGGGAACAATCCTTCGCGCTAAAGGCATCGTGCGCGGTACAAATGGATATATAAACCTTCAATATCTTCCCGGAGACATACGGATGACAAATTGTGCTACCGGCGGTGATATGCTTTGCATCATAGGCCGGAATCTAAACCGCCAGGAATTGGTTTGCCTTTTCAACGGGAAGTGATGTAATGACGATACCCGTTTATGTTGTCACCGGTTTTTTGGATGCCGGGAAAACAACGTTTCTAAATAGCCTGCTGAACAGGCGTGATTGGCGGGAGGTAAGGATACTTGTCATTCAGTTTGAAACCGGCGAGGAAGAATTTCAAAGCCGGCATCACAACTGCTCTAGCATCTCCTTCCCCAAAAAAACTCTGGAGCAACAACCGAAGCAAATAGTTGAAGAGATTTGTAGCTGTATACAAAGCCGCGAACCCGACGAGATTTGGATCGAATGGAACGGTGTGGTTCCGTTTTCTCAGCTACAGTCTTTGCTTTTGCATTCCTCGCTGCGCCGCCTGTGTAAAATTCAAAAGGTGGTGCACATGGCAGATGCCGCGCACATCGAAAATTTGTTGGGCAGAACGGGCGGTGCTCTGCCCGAACAGATTGCGAATTGCGATTTCATTGTATTACGCAATGCACGTTCGACAGCTACCCATCATCGAATCCGGCGGCTTATGCGCGGAATAAACCCCAGTGTTGATATATATGAAATAAAGGCCTATAACGATCTATATAAACAGCTTTTCGGCAGGAAAGAACACCCTGTCAACATTTTTTTCCTAATTGTCATCCTGATTGTGGCCCTGCACTTTGTTGCCAAACCGATTCTAGAATTGTTCCAAATCCCAGTCAATACTATCATTAATGTATTTTTAGGAATCATCCTTCAAGCCGTCCCGTTTTTGCTGATCGGCGTATTGCTCTCTTCCGCAATTCAGGTCTTTATCCCTCAGGATGCCATTGAACGCCGATTCCCCAAATCAATCGGTGCGGGAATGCTTGTGGCAATTTTAAGCGGTTTCTGCCTCCCAGTCTGCGACTGCGCCTCCATCCCTATTTTTAGGAGCTTGGTAAAAAAAGGAATTCCTCTTTCAGTGGCCGTTACCTTTATGACGGCTACACCGGTAATCAATCCGGTAGTTATTTTATCGACTTATTACGCTTTCAGCGGCAACATGACAATTGTGGTCGGGCGTGTGTGCTTTGGTATTATCGCCGCTGTTACCATCGGGTCCATCCTTGCCATCTGGCCGCCGAAAGGTTATGTATTATCCGGGGGTGCGCTGGACAGGCTTATGTGCAGCTGTGGCTGCTATGAAGATACAGAATCGATCACCACTTTTCCCGGAAAGGTTGGTTTGTTTTTCCGTCATTCACAAGCAGAATTCTTTAGTGTAGGAAAATATTTGGTGATCGGAACTTTTATTTCTTCCCTTTTTCAGACGATGGGAACAAAAATATTCACGGCCCCTCAGAGCGGCACAGGTTTGGCAATTTCCCTCCTGATGATGATGGTGATGGCGTTTGTCCTCTCTTTGTGTTCATCATCCGACGCCGTTATTGCACGCAGCTTTGCCAATCAATTTCCCATGGGTGCGATTATGGGATTCTTAGTGTTTGGGCCGATGATGGATATCAAAAATGTGATGATGCTCTCTGCCGGATTTTCAAAGCGTTTTATTGGCAGGCTATTATTGATCGCCTTTATCGTATGTTTTACCGTGGTCTTTCTACTTTCTGGCTTGGGAGGGATATAAATATGCCGGCAAGGGCGTTTAATCCTCAGATTTTTTTAGAGTTCGTCTGTTACTCCGTTTTTGGGGGATTCATTTTTTATTTGGTGCGCAGCGGGGAATATCTTTCCTATGTCACGCCCAGAATGAAACCGTATCTTTACTTTACAGCAATCGTCATGCTGGTATGGGCTTGTGTGGGACTTTCCAGGCTATTTCGCCCACAGTACAAAATACGCTCTGCCCACTGCTTTGTGCTGACGATTCTCATTTTATTTTTATTGCTTCCCCATAGTCCTCTCAGTACTGCCGATCTTACTGCCAATTACACCGGGGGCAGTGCCTTTAGTCAGGGTACCCTTACCAATAAACAGATGCCATCGAATAATCCCAAGGGCAGCCCCTCGTCAAGCACCCCGGCACCTACCGAAAGCAACGCGAATACACCGGTGACTGCACAGCCGAATGACAATATCTCCGATTCTACAGATAGTACGCCACCCAATACGCAATCGGCAGCCACGGATGATCCTGAAGCCGGGCTTTCCGGTCTGGATGCCGAAAATAAAAAAATAACAGTAGATAACGATGAATTCTATCCATGGATTGCGGAAGTCTATACAAATATGGCTAAATATGAAAGCTATACGATTTCCATCACGGGATTCGTATTCAAAGATCCAGAATACTTCGCCGAGAATGAATTCGTACCCGCCAGACTTGCCATGACATGTTGCACCGCTGATTTGGCGCCGCTGGGGATGTTATGCAAATATGATAAAGTATCCGAGTTGAAAGCAGATTCATGGGTCACCGTCGAGGGCGTGATTCATAAAGGTCAATATGAGGGGGAGGATGAACCGCAAATTACGGTGACAAAAATTACACCTGCCCAGGAAGTAGAAGGCTATATCTATCCCTATTAATAATGTTCCTATTTAAGAGTTGGCTATTGTTGCTTTCAGTCTATTTTAGTTGATTTTTGTTCCTAGATTTTATATGATAGGGATGGAGGTGATTTTATGTCTGCAGATAAGGAACTGATAACCGCTCAAGTCCTGGCGGAAGCCTTAGATCTTTCTGTTGAAACAGTGTGGAGGTACACAAGAGAGAAAAAAATACCCTACCTTGAGTTGGGCAGCAAGCAATACCGCTATAAGCTTGCTGATGTAATCAGTGCCCTGACCGGTCCAACCGTTCAGGAAAAGGCAGCCGAGTACAAAATCGAATCCACTAAAAGCTACACTTACCAGGACTATCTGGAACTGCCGGAGGAACCAGGCTATCGTTACGAGATTCTCGAGGGCATGTTGATCAAAGAACCATCACCTAATGTTTCCCACCAGCGGGTTTCCCGGCGGCTGCAACGCATTCTGGAAGATTATTTTTGGGAGGCTGATCCTGAAGGTGAAATCTTTGATGCCCCGTTGGATGTGACCTTCCTTGATGTTACCGTAGTCCAGCCTGACCTGTTCTATGTCTCAGGGGAACAAAAACTAATTGTGAAAGATGCCCGTATTGATGGTCCGCCCACACTGGTAGTTGAAGTTATTTCTCCCTCCAGCAGCCGTAAGGACCGGCTTCAAAAACTGCGGGTTTACCAAAAAGCCCAAGTTCACCACTATTGGATTGTCAATCCAGAGGAAAAAACCCTCGAATGCTTTTCCCTCCGGGATGGCATATACGCCCTGGTGGCAGCGGGAATGGATGAAGACGTTGTAGAACACCCAAGTTTTGCAGGGTTATCCATTGCCTTAAAGGCCCTGTGGTAGAGGCAGCATATTCAAAAATTTTTATATCATCAATGTGCGTGATCATAAGGAGACGATCCCTGTAAGCAGAAATATGTGAAAGAACTGAAAGAAAAGTTTGACTGGTAATATGAAAAGTTCTCCTTTGACCCTATGGCTTATTGTTTACATAGAAAAACTCAGTCTCATCGTCACTTAGGACTGAGTTTTTGTTTTTGGCGGAGATAGTCGGGATCGAACCAACGACCTCTTGAATACCATTCAGGCGCGATCCCAACCTCGGATATTCCCGTGTTTATGCAATTTCAAAACTAAGAACTATTTCAATAATTTTATGGGGGTCCGGCATACGTTAAAGCAAGATAAAGAAATAGGGGAATGATGTTTGCTCTCCCAAGTGATAGGTAAAAACTATTACTTTTATGATATGCCCACGGATGTGCAATGGAGTTCATGGAGGCAAACGACGGATACCGCAAAATCTGTGATTCCATCATCGTTTCCTACGGTGAATTGAAGACAATTACCAATGAGGATTATGCTATGGGCAATATAACATCTGCCGATTAGCCAGCAGCTCATTACCGCGGTCAGCTCTATGGTTTTCAGATGCCCACCCAACCGGCACACAATAGCATTATGAATTGGACGGAGGTCGGAGAGAGTCCGGTTATCGCATATATTGTAATCTTCTTCTTTACTATTTTTTCTCCCATACTACTATTACACAAGTTATCCACAACCTTGACAAGAGCATAATTTCCTTAATAAAAACTGTGCCCAAGCAGAGCACAGTTTTTATCTATCAATTTCGCAATATTTCTTTGCCGTGTTTTACCTTCGCTCACACAGGAAATATCACCGTGAGCAGCATCTTGAACTGCGCCGCCGCTTCCACTGCGTGCGGTATACCGGCAGGCATCACAATGCTCTGCCCGGCTTCAATCGTATATGCCTTACCAGCAATGGTAATGAACGCGCTGCCATCCAGAATATACACCAACGCGTCGCCCTTGGATTCGTGCGCGCTGATTTCTTCTCCCGTGTCAAACGCGAACAGCGTTATGCTCACAGCCTTGTTTTGCACAAGCGTGCGGCTGACAATCTGCCCCTCCTGATACGCGACGAGGGAAGCCATATCCAGCACTTTTTCAAAATCAATATTCTTTAAAATCTTGTCCGCCATATTGTTCTCTCCTTCTTATTCCGATACAAGCCGCTTTTCGCCCGTAATCTGCTTGTGATTAAGGCCATATCCAGCTTTTTAAGCGCCGCACCCTTGGGTATCGTCATAAAGCGGCCTACGCTCGCCAGCATGCCTGGCTTTGTGATGTCCGTAAAGCCGATCTGCGCCAATATCCCGACCAGCTCCGGATACCGGGTGCAAAGAGAATGCACCGATTATTTCAAATCAATAGCTTTTGTTTCCATATCATTGATCTCTCGCTATGGTTTTCCCATACGCCTCACAATTGGAGAGAGCAGCTTCATCCGGAACCCAAAGGGTTCTGATCCCCTCGTCGTGCACGCGGAAGCCCGATTCTGCAAGCGCTTTGGCGATATGCCCCACCGATTCTCCACTCCACCCGTAGCTGCCGAAGGCCGCCGCACTCTTTCCGGTAAACTTAAGGCCCTTTATCATCTCCAGCAAGCCGCCGATGGAATGCAGGATGCCACGGTTGATCGTGGACGATCCTATGAGCACTGTTTTAGAGCGAAATATCTCCGTGATAACATCATTCTTATCCTCTTTGGCTGCATTCATCAGTTTTACCGTCACATCCGCGTCCTGGCTGCGTATGCCCCCGGCGATCGCCTCGGCCATGCGGCGTGTCGCTCCCCACATGCTATCGTAGACGATGCTGATCTGGTTCTCCTGGTAAGAATCCGCCCATTTCAGATACGTGCGGACGATCTGTGTGGGGTTTTCTTTCCATATAATTCCGTGGCTTGGACAAATCAACTCCACCGGCAGACCGAAACCCAGCACCTCATTGATCTTTTTTGTAACCAGCGGCGAAAACGGAGTCAAAATATTTGCGTAATACTTGATGGCCTCGGCGTAAAGCTCGGCGTTGTCCACTGCGTCATTATACAAGGATTCGGTGGCGTAATGCTGGCCGAACGCATCGTTGGAGAACAGGATGTTTTCACCCGTCAGGTAGCAGAACATGCTGTCCGGCCAATGCAGCATCGGCGCTTCCACAAAAATCAACTTCGTGTTGCCGAGATCCAGCGTATCCCCTGTCTTTACCGTAACAAAATTCCAGTCCTGATGATAATGCCCCTTAAGCGATTTAACCGCGTTGGCCGTGCAATAGATGGGCGTATCAGGGATGTGGCGCATCAACTCCGGCAGCGCACCGCTATGGTCGATCTCTGCATGGTTTGCAACAATGTAGTCGATGTCGTTTAAGTCGATCTCCTGGCGCAGACTGGTAACAAACTCCTTGTCAAAGGGCTGCCACACCGTGTCTATCAGTACGTTTTTGCTGTCCCTTACGAGATAGGAGTTATAGGATGAGCCTTTTCGCGTCGAGTATTCGTCGCCATGGAATTTCTTCAATTCCCAATCCACCTTGCCGACCCATGTCACTTTGGTGGTGAGATTTTTCCCCATTGTCAAAAACCTCCGATCCTTTTTCGTATATTTAGCATAACACAAAGCCATGAGACTGTACGTTGCAATTGCAACAAATCCAAAAGATTTATACCGTGAATATCCGAGGTCAGGGAGCCGTTAATTTGTAAATTTGTTCATATTTTCCTGCCGCCTATTTTATTACAGATTTGCTCACTAGTCAACTTTACTTGCCCTGTAAAAGTACACAATGATATATGTTTCATAGCCGACCGACAACGGTAAAAAACTGTTGCCGGTCGGCTATGTGCTTTCAGCATTTTTTGCGGGTTTACATAGAAAAACTCAGTCCAATTGTTATTTCGGACTAAGTTTATTGTTTTTGGTGGAGATAGTCGGGATCGAACCGGCGACCTCTTGAATGCCATTCAAGCGCTCTCCCAGCTGAGCTATATCCCCATATTTTGTTTTCCGAGGTACATTGGATATTATATTAAATTCATCCCGGCTTGTCAACGGCAAAAATAATTTTTCCGGGCACAGATCCTGCCACCCGGCTACCGGCAATTTCTGGCTATGCGTTAATGGGCTTGCGCACAGCGAAATACATCCTCTCATCTTTAGACAGATCAAGAGAAGTCCCCAACAAATCTCCCCCTATGTGGTTCAAAGCAAATCCCGTTTTTTCCGCCAGTTCCCGGATCGTCTCTATCGAGTAACATTTCTGTTGATGTTCTTCCACATATCTGCGGAATAGTCCGTTCCCCTGTTTCACGAAAAAGGTCAGGTCAATGCGCATGATGGGACTGTGGGAAAAATCATTTTCCCAGATCAACACCACATCATCTTCCTGTTGCACCCATTGGTTATCGGCCAATACCGCTTGGTAATAGTAGGGGGTACGCAGGTCAAAGATAAAACTGCCCCCAGGTTTCAAAGCCCGAAAGATGCTTTTAAAACAGCGCGCCAAATCTTTTTCTTCCGTGAGGTAATTTAAAGTGTCACAAAGGCAGATCACCGCATCAACCCCACCCGGCAGCCTAATCTGACGGATATCCATTTCCAGCAATTGAGCAGGAAGATTTTCTTGGAACAGCTTGTCCTGACATACCGCCAGCATCTCGGCCGAATTATCAATCCCGTAAACCTGGTAATGACGCCGCACCAGGTGCAGGAGGACACTCCCCGTCCCGCAACCGGCATCCAGAACTGTCCGGGGCAGAGTACCCATCTGGCGCCACCGGTACTCCAGACCATCGACCCATTGACCGTAATCTACATGACCCATGAGCCGGTCATAGACGGAAGCCATCGCATGGTAGGTCATTTTGCCTGCTGCTCCCCGTAATAAGTAAACTTGGCATCGCCCCACAATCTTTCCAGGTTGTAATACAACCTTTCTTCTTCCTGGAAAATATGGACGACGACGGTGCCGAAATCCATGAGAACCCACCTGGCATCCCTCAAGCCTTCCGTGCGTAAAGGTGACAGTCCCTCCAAGGATAATTTTTCGTGGGTATGATCGCTGATGGCTTTCACTTGAATGGCATTTGAGCCGGTGCACACCACAAAATAATCGGCAATAATAGAAATCCCCTGCAAGTTCATGATGACGATGTTCTTGCCTTTTTTATCTTCTGCACTTGCTGCACAGGCCATGGCTAAATCATATGACGTCAAATTTTCTTTCTCCTTTCCCATTTATGGATTCATATTTGTTTAAGAATCTCCTCGATTTTTTCCTCTGATATCATCACGCGTTACCAATGTCAGAGGATGAACCGCCTGCTTTCGTTTCTTCAGATACTGAATCGTCCCGTTCAGCGCTTCCAGCATCGCCCCGTCAAGATCCCGATAAATCAGGGATCTTAATTTTTCCACCCCGGGCCAGTCTCTTTCCGGTTCTACCATATCGGCCAAAAAAATAATTTTGTCTAATAAGGACATCGACTTACCGCCCACAGTATGTTTTGCTATGGCACTGAGTACTTCCTGATCTTGGATCCCTAAATCATGCTGTACCAAAAGAGCACCGACAGGGGCATGAAGCACCACAGGATGGGCTCTTTCCTCATCCAAAAGGACCAGTCCGTGATCCAGGGCAATTTTGATTAATTGGTCTTCCGGCACTTCCCGGGCATAATCATGAAGGATGCCCGCCAGCCATGCCTTTTCCTGGTCCCCCCCCCAAAAACGGGCCAGATCTTTGGCTGTTTGAGCGACTCCCAAGGAATGCCTCCACCGGTGGGGCGACATTTTTTCCTGAATATCTATTTCCATAGGTTGACCCATAATTCCTCCCCCAAAATACACTTAAACCTCCTTTTTCTTACATAAGGAGGTTTAACATACTCAGTTACTGTCGGGCCTTAGCCTCACTAACAGTAAGAACCCGCCCTCCAAATTCCGCACCGTTCATAGCGTCAATAATCTTCTCAGCATCTTCATCACCGACTTCGACAAACCCAAAGCCACGGCTTCTTCCCGTTTCCCGGTCGGTGATAATCCGCCCGCTCACTATTTCACCGTGCTGAGTAAAGGCAGCAATTAAATCTTCTGATTTGGTAGTCCAGGGTAAATTCCCTACATATAACGTACGCACCAAGATTTTCACCTCACAAGTAGCATTTACTACTATTATGCACTTGGCGGAATAGATTATACGGTAAAATCCCCATTTTCAGGGACCTGTTGCCCGGAAAAAATTATGGATGGTACAGTTTGTTGTCCAAAATATATTGTTCCACAGCTTCCGGAAGCAAGTATTTGATGGGCCTTTTATCCATCACCCGCTGCCGGATATCCGTTGACGAGATCGCCAAAGCGGGGACTTCCATGAAAATAATCTTTTTTAAAAATTCCTGGGGCAAATGGTTGGCTTCCTGAAGATGAAAACCCGGCCGGGTGGCCGCGATAAAGCGGCACTGTTCCATCAAGAATTTCACATTTTTCCAGGTGATGATTTCTAAAATGGCATCTGCCCCGGTAATAAAGTACAAATCGATATCCTGGCCATATTGATCTAAAAAAGCGGCCACCGTATCTACGGCATAAGAATATCCCGGCCTGTCCAATTCCACCCGGGAGACATGAAAAAAAGGATTGGTGGCTACGGCCAGCGCCGTCATATGATACCTGTGTTCCGTGGGCGTAATGTCCTGTACTTTTTTATGGGGAGGCCTTCCGGAAGGAACGAAAATCACCTGATCCAGATGAAATCCGCACCGGGCCGCTTCTGCCGTGACCAGGTGCCCGTAATGAATGGGGTCGAAGGTTCCCCCCATAATGCCTATGGCCATTTTTTTATCCTTTGAAATAGAATCTTCCATAAACCCACCTTTTGGGGAATAGTTTTGAAAATATTATATCAGAATTCAGCAGCAGATGACTACGGTTAATTTCTAATTTGTCCGTTTCCGTATATGATATACTTGATCGTGGTAAGAGCTTCCAGTCCCATGGGACCGCGGGCATGAAGCTTCTGGGTGCTGATGCCGATTTCCGCCCCGTAGCCGAATTGGCCTCCGTCGGTAAACCTTGTTGAAGCATTTACATATACTGCGGCCGCATCAACTTCCTCCAGAAACCGTTGGGCCTTGCCGTAATTGTTGGTCACAATCGCTTCTGAATGCTTGGTCCCGTATAAAGAAATATGTTCGATGGCAGCATCTAAGTCATCGACTACTTTTACAGCTAAAATAAGATCCAGGTACTCCGTAGACCAATCTTCTTCTTTTGCGGGCACCGCTTCCGGAAGGATCCGGCAGGTTTGGGGGCAGCCCCGTAATTCTACCCCCTTTGCCCGAAATTTTTCACCCAAAAGAGGAAGAATCTGAGGGGCAATTTCCCGGTTTACCAGCAGGGTCTCCATGGCATTACATACGCCCGGCCTGCTCGTTTTGGCGTTGATTGCGATGTCCAGGGCCATATCCATATCCGCTTCGCTGTCGATATAGGTGTGGCAATTGCCTACTCCCGTTTCGATCACCGGCACCGTGGCATGATTGACCACATGCTGAATTAAGCCCGCCCCACCCCGGGGAATGACAACATCCAGATATTGGTTCATCTTGAGCAATTCATCTACGGCAGACCGGTCCGTAGACCGCACCAATTGGATGCACCCAACCGGCATCCCTGCCTCTTCCGCCGCCTGGCTGATTACTTCTGAAATAGCCAGGTTGGAGTAAAAAGCTTCCGAACCTCCCCGCAAAACGGCGGCATTCCCTGTTTTTAAACACAACCCGGCCGCATCAGCGGTCACATTGGGCCGTGCTTCATAGATGATTCCCACCACGCCCAGGGGCACCCGTTTTTTCCCGATCATCAGCCCATTTGGCCTTTTCCACATTCCCGTCACTTCCCCTACCGGGTCAGGCAGGGCAGCCAGCGCCCGCATCCCTTGGGCCATTTCCTCTATGCGCATTTCATTCAACAAAAGCCGGTCCATGAGCGCCTCAGGAAGGCCTTTTTGCCGTCCTTCTTTCAAGTCCTTTTGGTTGGCGTCAAGAATCAGGGAGGAATGATGGATTAAAGCCTCTGCGATCATTTTAAGCCCATGATCTTTTTGGGCACTGGATAAGGTGCTAAGTTTCCGGGCCGCCTTTCTGGCCTTGGCACCGATTTCTCTCATTTGGTCTTTCAATTCCATGTCTTCACTCCTCACACTTTCAGCACCATATTGTTCCGGTGAATGACATAATCATATTCTTTGTATCCCAGGATGGTTTCAATTTCCCGGGACTTGTGCCCCATGATCATCCCCAGGTCTTTCGAACCGTAATCCACAATACCCCGGGCAAATTCCTTGTGATCGGCGCTCTGAACGCTGACCGTTGCTCCCGGATCAAAATTTCCTTCAAATCCCACTACGCCTATGGGGAGCAGACTTTTCCCCAAAGCAACAATCGCCTCTTCCGCCCCTTTATCAACCCAGAGAGTTCCCTGCAGTTCCGCCCCGTAAGCGATCCATCTTTTTCTGTGCTGTAGCTTGTATTCTTTGGGAACAAACAGGGTTCCCACATCTTTCCCGTCCATAATTTCATCCAGCACGGCGGGATTCTCCCCCTGGGCGATCACCATGGGAATCCCGGAGTCCCCGGCAATTTTGGCGGCATGGATCTTGGTCAGCATGCCTCCGCTGCCCCACCGGGTACCTGCCCCACCGGCCAGAGCCTCAATTTCCGGGGTGATTTCTTCAATCAGCGGTATTAACTTCGCCTCTTTATTTTCTTTGGGATTGCCATCGCATAATCCCGCAATATCGGACATAAGAATCAGCAAATCCGCATCAATCAACCCGCCCACCAAGGCAGCCAAAGTATCGTTGTCCCCGAAACGGATCTCCTCCCAGGCCACAGTGTCGTTTTCGTTAATGATGGGGATAATGCCCATACTTAGTAATGTGTTCAAGGTGTTTCTGGCATTTAAATACCTCTTCCGGTCCCCGATGTCTCCCCGGGTCAACAAAACCTGGGCCACAGTTTGTCCATATTCCCCGAACATCTTTTCATACATCTGGAGCAGAATACCCTGCCCCACAGCAGCAGCTGCCTGCTTTTCCGGAATGGATTTGGGCTTTTCTCTCATTCCCAGCCTTCCCATACCGACGCCCACGGCACCCGAGGTCACCAGGATTACTTCTTTCCCCCTATTCACTGCGTTGGTTAAGGTACAGGCCAGTTTATCAATCAGTTTTAAATCCAGCTTCCCTGTTTTGTGGGTCAGGGTACTGGTGCCAACTTTGATCACTATGCGCTTGGCATGTGCCAAATCATTTTTTGAAATTAACAGAGCCATCACCCTTCTTGCCTTATTGTCTCTTACCTCTTCCCTTTTGTCATGCGGAATGTCCTCAATTGCAGAAAAGGCCAACTGCCCGAAGGCAAATTGGCCAATTAAGG
Organism: Candidatus Formimonas warabiya; assembly: GCF_002777255.1. Classification (GTDB taxonomy): domain Bacteria; phylum Bacillota; class Dehalobacteriia; order Dehalobacteriales; family Dehalobacteriaceae; genus Formimonas; species Formimonas warabiya. The sequence continues at coordinate 2,690,380 of NZ_CP017634.1, forward strand.
TAATTCCAACCGGGGTTTCTTTTTAGACTGTCTAAAAAACAGCATATTCTTGCCGATTACTTGCACTAACTCAGAACCGGTGGCATCGGCAATTTCCCCTGCCACTTCTTTGGGTAGTTCCTCGCTGTTTGCTAAAACCTTTACCTTAATCAATTCCCTTGCTTCCAGGGCATCATCCAACTGCTTCAGCAGGTTTTCATTCATGCCGCCTTTCCCAATCTGAAAAATGGGGTCAATTCCCGTACCCATCGCCCGCAAAAACCTTCTTTGCTTTCCAGTCAGCATAGGTTACCGGTACAAACCGGAACCACACCTCCCCTTATTCCATAAATTTATCCTATTATACCACATGTCTATTATTTTCCAAAAGGAAAAATGACAATCCCTTAAAAAAAGCAGGCCTCTGAAGGCCCGCTGTTGTCTACCCTATTTTTTCCATGTCATTCTGCCTGATCTTGCGTCTCCGTTTTTCGTAATCAGGAGTGCCCTTTTTCCACCCTTGGTATTCCTTTTGCCGTTCCACTACCGAATGCTTCTCCCCAATCACAAAATCGTTTTTGGCTGGGCAGTAATACATTGCTTCATTTTGCCTGCAGTTGCCACAATCGAAGCAATCCATAATTTGATTTTCCCCCGTTCATTCATTCAATATAATACACTAGTCTGCGAAATCAAATTCTAACTCTTTAATTCGTATTACGTCACCAGCCTTTGCCCCTTTCTCTCTCAGTCCTTGGTCCAAACCCATTTTCTTAAAGATCCTTTGCAGTCGTTTCACAGCCGCCTCATTCTCAAAATCAGTCATAGCGACATGTCTCTCCACTTCTTCACCGGAAACCACAAAAATTCCTGCTTCATCCCGAAAAATTTGAAATCTTTCTTGAGGAGTAACATGTACATGCCTGATTTCCCTTTCCGCCGGCTCCGTCACCACATTTTTTTCTGCGTCCTGAACCAGTTGGAAAGCCCGCTGCATCAGCAGGGGTAAACCTGCCCCTGTCGCGGCAGAAATAGCAAAAACTTCGTATTGATCTCCCAATCGCTCTTTTAATTCTCCCAGACGCTCTTCTGCTCCGGGAAGATCCATCTTATTGGCGGCCACAATCTGAGGGCGTTCCGCTAAAGACGCTTTGTAGGCCTTTAATTCCCGATTGATAATATCAAAATCATCCCAGGGTGTTCTGTCGGGTAATTCGGACAGATCTAACACATGAATCAGGATTTTCGTGCGTTCCAAATGCCGTAAAAAGTGATGGCCTAACCCGGCCCCGGTATGGGCTCCTTCAATTAAACCGGGAATGTCCGCCAGGACAAAACTATTTCCTTCATCAACCCGCACCACACCTAAATTGGGGCTCAGCGTGGTAAAGGGATAGTCGGCAATTTTCGGTTTTGCCGCAGACACCCGGGAAATGATGGTTGACTTCCCCACATTGGGGAATCCCACCAAGCCCACATCAGCCAAAAGCTTCAGTTCCAGCAGCAGCCACCTTTCCTGTCCCGGTTCTCCCTTTTCAGCAAATTCCGGGACCCGGTTTTGCGAAGACACAAAGCGGGTATTTCCCCGCCCTCCACGTCCCGCTTGAGCAACAACCACTTTCTGGCCATGGAAGATAAAATCTGCGATGATCTCGTCGGTTTCCGCGTTGCGCACCACAGTGCCGAGAGGCACCTGAAGCACCATGTCTTCCGCACCTCTGCCGTGCATGTTTTTTCCCTGTCCGTGCTCCCCTCTGCCGGCTTTATAGTGCTGTTTATATTTGAAATCAATCAAAGTACGTAATCCTTCGTCCGCCACCATGACCACGTCGCCGCCCTTACCTCCGTCTCCTCCGCTGGGGCCGCCTTCTGGCACATACTTTTCCCTGCGAAACGCTACAATCCCGTTTCCCCCGTCGCCGCCTTTCACATAGATCTTTGCCCGATCATAAAACATGAAATACTCCTTCAATCCATTCTATTTTTATATTATATTCTCGATGTTTTTGCTGTCAATTATTCCTTTACGAAAAACTAAAGATTAACATGGTGCCCGCTTCCGATCTTTCTATTCGGGGACAAACCTGATCAAAGGGAGCCGTCTGCCCCTCCCTTAATTTTTGGAGAATCCTGTCCGGAGGCATTTGAGGAGAAAAAGAAATCTCCCACCTTAATTCCCGGGCACTTTCTTTCAGCGTTACTTTTATCCAGCGCTCACCCTGTGCCGAACGGCTGATACAGTCAATGGACGTGTTAAGAACCAGCTCGAAAAAATCAACTAAGGGATCGGAAAAAATCTGACAGGATAAATTTTCCGGTTCGGTCTGAAAGCGCAAATTTACTTCCAAGCTTTTGCTTTTTTGCACAGCCATGAGAAGGATCATGACCAGAGCAGGCTTGTCCAGCCTAGTCACACTGCTTAATGCTTCCATATCGGCAGTAATCTGATGAATATAGGATATGGCCCGGTCCTTATGATTCAATTGCAAATAGCCTAAAATAACTTGGAAATGGTTCAAAAAATCATGCCGTTGTTCCCGAAAGAGGCCAGCCATGTCGTTGCATAATTTATCCGCGTGCTTATTCAGTGTAATACACCTCCGTCCATTTATTCTCCAAGATCAGGCGAACTCCTTTTTCCTTTAAAAATAAAGATGGGATAGCTCCCCATGCGATACCCCTTGATAAAAAATGAGCAGAATATATTTTTCACCTTTTGGATCCAAGTCATTCACATGATCTCAGGTGCCACATGTTGACACTGCTTGAAAAATAATGATAATTAATAAGGAGAACGTCAATGACTACTTCCTGCTATGCGCAGACATGAAATCAAGAATAAGGAGGAAAATGGAATGCTGATTCTCAACGCAGATGAAATGTGGCAAGCGGTAAGCTTGCCGAAAGTGATGGATACCGTGGAAGAAGCATATCGGATTTTTGCTAAAGGTGAATTTTTTATGCCGGACCGTCCCGTCGTCACTCATGGCGATGATACGCTTCTTTATATGCCTTGCTTTACAGAAAAATGCTTTGGCACAAAAGTACTGACCCTATTTCCCGCCAATCCTGCCAAGGGGTTCCCCTATATTGACGGACTGATGCTCCTGAACGACGCCGAATCCGGCAAGACCGTGTCTATCATGGACGGCGGATGTCTGACCGCCATGCGTACCGGCGCTGTGGGCGGTGTGGGCATGCGCTGCTTTTCTCCTGCCAGCGCCCATACCGTGGGTGTGATCGGCGCAGGAAAACAGGGTTTCTATCAGGCGCTTTACGCGACCTGTGCCCGTGATATCAGACACATTTACCTGTACGATTCTTTCCCCGGCAAAGATTTCGGCCCTTATGTCGCATCCCTGCAGGCTGCATTAGGCGGGAAACAGCCGGAAATCCATGTCTGCGGCAGCCCGGAAGAACTGCTGGCCAACAGTGAGATCGTCGTCACGGCCTCTCCGGCCACTTCTCCCGTAATGCCAAATGACACAGCTTTGCTGAAAGGCAAATGCTTTGTGGCGATCGGTTCTTACAAACCGACCATGCGCGAGCTTCCCAACGCGATCTGGGAACTGGTGGACCATGTTTATACGGAACTCCCTTTTGCCATGGAAGAAAGCGGCGACCTGTCGCAGCCGTTGGAAGACGGCATCATCACCGAAGATCGGGTCCGCTATATCGGCGATTATCTGCTCGCTCATCCCGTTCCCGTTCCGCCACCCCCAGGAACAACCACGTATTTCAAATCGGTCGGTATGGGGTTGCTGGACCTGTGTGTCGCCGACTTCATTTATCATGAAGCACTGCGTACCGGTATGGGGCAGAAAGTCAGGTTCTAGGGCTATAATGGCTTCAAAGAACTCCCATGTGGTTTGCAGCTGTGATAAATTCCCCATAGAATTTTTGAAAAAACTCTTGACAGAACAGATGGGATTAGGTATCTTATTAATAAGTTTTAAAAATACAATCAGAGGATTCAATGGCGAATCACTAGTGTATGTTTAAAAGCAACGAAGCTTTCCGGAGGGTATCTCTATGGAAAGCTTTTTTTCTAGGTTATGCAGCCTGGAAAAGATGTTTGCTCAAACAGCGATGAGCAACGGCGCTCTCTACAGACAAATGTTCTTTTGTCTTGGGGAGCGTTTTTTATGACAAAATCGATGAGGTGATGCGGATGACAACCCATGTAATCCATGGTGAGAAAAAAATTGGCCTGGGGTTTGCCCCCCAAAAAGAAGGGGAATTTTCCCCCGTATCCTCGGGAATACTGGATAGATTTTTGGGTTTCCTCCAAAAAATGAATCTCGCCGCCAGGGAAACAGCTTATGCCAGGCGCGGATTCTATTCCTACAAGCAGGAATAGGAAGAGCATGTAATTCTTTTATCGCTTTGACGGTTTAATTTAATAAAAGGATGATTCAGTGTGGAATCATGTTTTCCGGGCAATGGCGCTCTCTAACCGTTAGTTTTTTAACGAATTCTAGAGGGTGCCTTCTTTTTTACTTCACTAAAATGAGGTGACCGCTTTGATCCCTGAAGCTTTATTCGACCAGAAAGAGTTAAATAGCACCGTGATTAAAGAAATCTCCCTGAAGCTGGGCGCAACCATCGTCGGGTTTGGGGATGTCAGTACGGGTCTGGCTAAAGAATTTCGCCACATGCCCACGGCCATATCCCTGGCCATCAAACATCCCTTCCCGGAAGATGCCCTGGAAAATAGCACCGGGGCACAAACCGTTTACCTGCACCATTACCCGGAGTTAGACCGGACCCTGGAGGGAATTCAAAAACGGATCGTCAAGTGGCTGAGAGGGTTGGGGTGGAGAGCCTTAGCGATTCCCCCTTATTCGGATAGGATCGATGCCCGGTTTATCGCCAAGCTGTATCCTCTTTTTCCCCATAAGACTGCCGCCACTTGCGCCGGGCTGGGTTGGATCGGCAAGAACGGACTGCTGGTAAATTCCACCTTCGGTGCCCGCCTGAGTTGGGCAACGATTTTAACGGACGCGCCACTGGCAGTTAGTGAAACCCCTCTTTATTCCAGCCGGTGCGGAGCATGCCGCCGTTGTGTGGACGCCTGTCCGGTCGGAGCCCTGCTGAACGTGAAATGGTCCCGGAGTAAACCAAACAGACCGTTGGTGAATTTTGACGCCTGCCGCAGCCAATTGGCCAAAAACCACCAAGAAACAGGGGTATTTGCCTGCGGACAATGTATTTTAGCCTGTCGTAAGGGCAGTTCTTGCCATCCCTTATTTTTTAGCCAGGCATCGCAATCATAATGCAGACAAAAGGAGGAAATGATCATGGCAATGCGCAAGCGGGAACGATTTTTACAGGCCCTGGCATCTCAACCCGTAGACAGGCCGGCCGTCTTCAGTGCCTGTCAACATGCCACCTATGAACAAATGGAAAAATTGGGGGTGTACTGGCCGGAAGCCCACCGGAACGGAAAGGCGATGGCTACCCTTGCCGAAGGAGGACATACTATTTTAGGATTGGATGCCGTACGTGTCCCCTACTGTCAGACCTTTGAGGTGGAAGCCCTGGGGGGCACCATCAAAGATGCCGGCCGGGAAGGCATCCCCAGCGTGGCCACCCATCCATACCAACTGGGAGAAGAACCAGTTTTTCCGGAAGATTTTCTCTCCCAGGGCAGGATTCCTCAGCTTCTGGAGGCGGTCCGCATCCTTAAAGAGACCGTCGGTGAAGAGGTTGCTGTGATCGGAGGCATTGTCGGTCCTTACACGGTTGCCGTCAACCTGGTGGGCGTGCCGGAAATGATGAAGGCCAGCTTTAAAAGGCCGGACACCGTGGTTCCTTTTCTGGACTTGGCGGAAAAAGCCGGCACCACCCTGGCAAAAGCTCTGATAGACGCCGGCGCTGATGTGATCTGTGTGGAAGATATGATGGCCTCTATTGATATGCTGCCCCCGAAAATATACCGGGAGTTAGCGGCCCCCTATGAAAAAAAACAATTCAGCCAGATTTCCGTACCTACCATCATCCACATCTGCGGCAGACTGGACAAAGTGATTGCCGACCTGGCCCAAACCGGGTGTACCGCCATCAGTGTGGAAACATCCGTGAATATCGCGGAGGCCCGGGAAAAAATTGCGCAGGCCGGCCTTCAGGTCCCCCTGATCGGCGGCGTTGATCCGGTACGCCACCTCTGGAACGGAACCCCGGTCACAGTCCATGAGGCAGTAGGAAAAGCCGTCAGCGACGGCATCTCCCTCATCTCCCCGGGATGTGCCGTGGCCCCAAGCACCCCGACGGAAAACCTTTCGGCCATGGTGCAGGCCGCAGAAAGGAGCATCTAGATGTCATTTCATGTGATTTTTCAGCCTTCCGGACGGCGCGGGCTCATCAGCGCAGAGAAAAGCCTTTTAGAAGCCTCCCAGGAATTGGGCGTGGATATTGAGGCTCCTTGCGGAGGTGCCAAGGTGTGCGGAAAATGCAAAGTGAAAATTGAAGAAGGCTATTTTGAAAAATTCGGCTTGGATTCCCAAATGTCCCACCTGTCCTCCCTGACAGAAGAAGAAAAAAGGATGTTACGGCCTGAAGAGTTGGGGGACAATTACCGGTTGGCCTGCTGCGCCAAGGTTCAGGGTGATATTCTGGTCTTTGTTCCGGAAGAAAGCCGGGGCGCAAAACAAATCGTCCTGGAAACAGGTACAGACCGTTCCTTTCAACTAAATCCGGCCGTTAAAAAATACTATGTGGAATTGGATCCAGCCACTTTAGAAGACCATCGAGACGATTTTATCCGCTTGAGGGAAGCCCTCAAGAAAAAATTTACCGACTTAAATGACGAGATCACCATTGATTACCCGGTCCTCCTTGCCCTGCCCGATGTGATCAGAAAGAGCGGGTGGAAAGCCACGGTGACCCTGTGGAACAACCGGGAAATCATTCAAGTGGAACCGGGGGTAGTAGAAAATGCTTATGGCATTGCCATTGACATCGGTACTACCACCCTAGCCGCTTACCTGTGCAACCTGGCCACGGGAGAAGTGCTGAACCGGGACTCCATGATGAATCCCCAGGTCCGCTATGGGGAAGATGTCCTTTCCCGCATCACCTATGCCATGATGCAGGAGGACGGCCTGGACAAAATGCACCGGGCCATCGTGGAAGGGATCAACACCATGACGGCACGCATGACACAGGCCAAAGGCCTATCCCCCGAACAAGTCGCCGAAATGGTCCTGGTTTTTAACACCGCCATGCACCATATTGCCCTGAATATTCATCCCCAGTATGTAGGGCGGGCTCCCTTTACCCCGGCTTTGAGAAATTCCGCCGATATCAAGGCACGGGATTTAGGCATCAAGATTGCGCCGGGAGGAAATGTGCACTGTCTCCCCATTGAAGCTGGTTTTGTCGGTCCGGATAACGTAGCGGTATTGATCGCCGAAGAACCGTACAAACAAGATGCCATGATGCTGATTATCGACATCGGTACCAATGGGGAAATTGATTTCGGCAACAAAGAACATTTGCTCTCTACTTCCTGTGCCACCGGTCCGGCCCTGGAAGGCGCCCAAATTAAATTCGGCATGCGGGCCGCTCCGGGCGCCATTGAAAGAATAAAGATTGATCCTTCTTCTCTGGAACCCCGGTTTAAGGTGATCGGAGAAGAAGACTGGTATCATGCCGAACAAAAACCCAGCGCCAAAGGCATCTGCGGTTCAGGCATCATCGATGGGGTGGCGGAGTTGTTTAAATCCGGTATTATCGAACCCAGCGGGCGATTTAACATGAAGCTGTCCTCCCCGAGAATTCGCCGGGGTGCCGACAATAAACCGGAATATGTCTTAGCCTGGAGTCAGGAAACCTCCCTCGGCACAGATATTACCATTACCCAGGGAGATGTCCGGGCAGTGCAGCTGGCCAAATCGGCCTTGTACGTAGGGGCGAAGATTCTCATGAAAAAGCGGGGCGTAGATCATGTGGACAGCATCACCCTGGCGGGGGCTTTCGGCAGCTATATCGACAAAGAAAGCGCCCTGGTGATCGGCATGTTCCCCGACTGCCCTTTAGATAAAGTAGTGGCGGTAGGCAATGCCGCCGGGGACGGCGCCAAACTGGCCTTACTGGACACCGGTAAAAGAGTCGAAGCCCAGGAAGCCGCCAACTTTGTCCAATTTGTGGAGACCGCGGTGGAGCCGGACTTTCAGGTTCAGTTTGCCGATGCCATGTATTTCCCCCATGCCAAAGACCCGTTCCCCCATATCCAACATATTCTGGATGCAGTGCCCAAAACAAGTAAAAAAGCCGTCTAAAGAAAGGTGTTGTGCTCATGTTTACATTAACCAAGGATCAAAAAATTTGCCGGATAGAAAATATTCTCGTCGGGGGGCAGCCCGGAGAAAATCCCCCTTTGATGATTGCCTCCATGTTTCATAACGGGGACCGGATTCTGGAAAGCAGAAAAGAGCGCAAGTTCGACCGGAATAAAGCCCGGGATTATCTCTTAAAGCAGGAAGAGCTCTCGGACCAAACGGGCATTCCCGCCCTCGTGGCTATGGTAGCCACTTCTGCCGATGAAATGAAATCCTATATTGACTTTTATCTTTCTGTAAGCAGCAGGCCTTTCGGCATCGATATGTGGGTGGAAAAGGCCCGGCTGGAGGCCATTCATTATGTCGCCGAACTGGGCCTGCAGGACAAGGTCCTGTACAACAGCATTACGCCCTGGGATAAGGATATTCCCGGTCAGGTCGCCCAGCTGAAAGAGCTCGGCATTAAAAACGTGGTGGTCCAGGTTTTTGATGAAGGAAATCAGACGCCGGCGGGAAGAGTCTATTCCCTGAAAAAAATGATGGCAGCCATTGGGGAGGATACCTTCCCCACTGTGCTGGTAGACACTTCCGTGATGAACCTGCCCGCCATCTCCTTCTCTGCCCTGGCCTGCAAGCTGATCAAGCAAGAAACCGGCCTGCCCGCCGGAGTGGCTGCTTCCAACGGTACCTACATGTGGAAAGAAGCCCGGGAAATGTGGGGTGCCGACGGTTTTTCCGCCATGAATTTTTCCGCCCAGGCCATTTCCACCGTTTTGTGGAGCGATTTTCTCTTTTACGGCCCCATTGTGGCAGCGCCGAAGGCCTTTCCGGCCATGGTCTCCGCAGCTCTGATGCTGGCTACCCTAGCCTATGAGGAAACAGGAAAATTACCCACCCATCCCCAACACCCCCTGTTTAAGTTTTTTGGGGATTTCGCCGCTAAATTATCTTAATCAACAAGGAGGAAAAATGCCATGTCATCAACATTAACACCAAAAGAACGGGTTTTAAACTTACTGGCCGGAGAGCCGGTGGACCGGGTCGCCTGCTTCAGCGGCATGGGTAACATTACCACCGCCGGCCTGGAGCACTTTGGCTACCGGTTCCAGGACCTGCATAGCGATGCCAAGAAAATGGCTGATGTCGCCGCTACCTCGTATAAATTATTCAATTACGAATGCGCCGTCGTCCCTTTTGACCTCTGTGTGGAAGCCGAGGTCCTGGGCTGTGCAATGAATCCTTATGATGAAGTAGCCCAAATCCTCTATCCCACGGTAAAAGAAAAAATTGTCCACCAGCCGGACGAAATGGATCTGGTCACTATCCCGGAAAATCTGGAAAGCTTGGGCCGGGTCCCCGTGATTTGCCAAGCCGTGAAATATCTCAAAGAAGATATCGGCGACAAAGTAGCCATTGGCTCCTATCTCTTAGGGCCCTTTACTTTGGCGGGTCAGATCATGGATTTAAACGATTTGTTTAAGCTCTCCTTTAAAAAGCCGAAGCAGGTGGGCGCCTTACTGGATAAAATGGCTGCTGTGATCATCAAGCTGGCCAATATTTACCGGCAAGCCGGTGTGGACTACATTTGCATCCGGGAAATGGGCGCCACCACCGACGTGCTCAGTCCCCGAATCTTTAAAACTTTGATCCAGCCCTATTTGCAAAAGGTGGCCGCCGGTATTGATTATGCCAAAATCCTCCATATCTGCGGCAGCACCAATACCATTGTCCATATTATGAACGAATGCGGATACGATGCCTTAAGCCTGGAAGAAAAGAACGACCTGGTGAAAACCCGGGCGGAAATCGGTTCCGGCACCCTGATCTTTGGCGCGGTCGATGCTTATGATGTTTTAGCCAACGGCACCGGGGAAGATGTGAAGAAGTCGGTACTGAAAAGCTTAGAAGGCGGCGTAGACGGGGTTTGGCCCGGGTGTGACATCTGGCCCACCGCCCCCCTGGCAAACCTGAAAGCAATGACGGAAACGGTGGAAAAGTTCGGCGCCGAGCTTTGGACCCGCAAAAAAGAAAAAGAGATGGCGTCATAAAAGAAAATTGGACTACAGACAAAAACAAAGGAGGCAAAAATTATGCTGACCCCGGAAAAAGAGCGTGAAATACTGGAACTGCTGAAAGATGGCGTGGTAAATTTCGATGAGGATTTAGTGGCCGAAGTGTCCCAACAAGCTTTAGATCTGGGCATGGATGCTTACAAAACCGTTTTTGAAGGGCTTGTGCCCGGCATGCAGGAAGTAGGCCGGCTTTATGAAGAGCAGGAATATTTTGTGCCGGAAATGCTCATGTGTGCCGACGCCCTCTATGCCGGGCTAAATATTCTCAAGCCCCATATGACAAACCGGGAGAAAGGCATCAAAGGACAGGTCGTGATGGGTGTAGTCCAGGGCGATGTCCATGACATCGGCAAAAATATTGTGAAAATGATGTTCGACGTCGCCGGCTTCGAAGTGCACGATTTAGGCCGGGATGTCCCCCTGGACAAATTCCTGGAAGAGCAATTAAAAACAGATTCGGAACTGGTTTGCCTTTCTGCCATGATGACCACCACCATGGTGGGCATGAAAGAAGTGATCACAAAAATCAAAGAAAGAAACCCTAAGGTAAAGATCATGATCGGCGGTGCCCCTGTCACGGAAGATATTGCCGATAAATGGGGTGCGGACGGCTATGCCAAGGACGCCAGCAACGCCCTTCAAGAAGCCATTAATATGATTTCGTCATTGAAGGATATCTGTGCGGCATCATAATATCCACATAAATAGAGGAGGTAGGGACCGTGAGTGAAATATTGGCGAAGCTCCAACAATCCATTGAAGAATTTGACAGCGATCTGGCCGTGGAAGCGGCAAATGAGGCGATCACGGCTGGCATTGATCCCATTATGGCGATCAATGAAGGCCTGTCCAAGGGAATGCAGACCATCAGCAACCTATTTGACGAGGGAGAAATCTTTGTTCCCCAAATCCTCCTTGCCGCCGAGGCCTTTGAGGAAGCGGTAAAGATTCTGACCTCAGTTCTGCCGGAAGATCTGAAAAAGCAGGCCTCCCGGGGCAAGGTTCTCATTCATACCGTGCAAGGGGACATTCATGACGTAGGCAAAAACATTGTCAAAACCATGCTGGCGGCCAGCGGCTTCGAAGTAATTGATTTGGGACGGGATGTGCCCGTGGATGAGGTGATTAGAAAAGCCAAGGAATTGGAGGTAGACATTATCAGCGGATCGGCTTTAATGACTACCACCATGCCGGCCCAGCGCGAAATCATTAAAGCTCTGGAAGAAGAAGGCATTCGTCATAAATTTAAGTGTTTGTTCGGGGGCGCCCCGGTCTCTCCGGAATGGGTGGCAAAGATCGGCGCCGACGGATATGCGGAAAACGCTTCCGAGGCCATTGAAAAGGCAAAAGCTTTATTGGCTTAATCAGAAAGGAGTGAGAAAAATGGCTTTGCCAAAAAAGGTCACTGTTTTTGACATTTATGACCGGGCCAAAACCGGCCCGAAACTTGAGGAAAAGGAATGGGATACCAAGGTGATCCCCCAAACAGCCGCGAAGCTGAAACAGAAATACGGCATTAAAATGGATAAACAAGTGATTGTTCCTACGGATCAGGAACTCATTCGTCATCTCTTTCAAGCCGGACTGGAGATGCTGGTGGAATGCGGGGTATACTGCATGGATACCGGCCGCATTATCAAGTATACCGAAGAAGAAGTGCTGGCTTCCCTTGACGCCGCACCATCCAAGGTCATGATCGGGGAAGGAAAGGACGCTGTGGAACTGGCCTGCCGCAGTTACCATGATCCCCGCCCTCCCATCATTCAGGGAGGCCCTACCGGAGCTCCCTGCTCAGAAGAACATTTTTTGGGGATTCATCAGTCCTATGCCCAGGAGCCCCTGGTCGGTACCATCGTAGACGGGGTCCTGCAAACGATCAACGGTCATGACCCGGTTCCGGGCAGCCCTTGGGAAATCGCCGCCGTGAAGTCCGAAGCGATCCTGGTGCGGGCTGCCCAGCTCAGAGCCGGCCGATCCGGCATGGGATTGTAGGGGAATGAAACCTCCCTTTCTGCCGCCGGGGTGATCGCGGCCGATTTTCCCGGCGGGATGCGGCCATCTGACAGCCATGAAGTGTCCCAGTTAAATGAGCTGAAAATCGATGTAGGTGCATTGGCTTTCACCGCCCATTATGTACTGGCCGGGAACATCATCATGTGCGAACAGATGCCCATTTACGGGGGCTACGCCGGCGGCCTTGAGGAAACGACCATCGTGGACGTGGCTACCACCATTAATTCTTTTGTGATGACGCAGGCTACCTGGCATTTAGACGGTCCTGTCCATGTGCGCTGGGGCATCACCACCGCCAGAGAGGCTCTGGCAGTGGCCGGCCACTGTGCCATGGCCATCGAGGCCAATACCCACTTAATGCTGGGCAACCAATACTATACCATGGCCGGCCCCTGTACGGTCATGTGCCTGCTGGAAACAGCGGCCCAGGCTATTACCGACACCGCCAGTGGCCGGGAAATTGTCTCCGGTGTTGCTGCCGCGAAAGGGGTTGCCACCAACTACACCACCGGTATGGAAGCCAGAATGATGGCAGAGGCAGCCCGGGCTGTAGCCGGCATGGAAACAGAAAAAGTCAACGAGATTCTCAATAAACTGATTGCCTTATATGAAAAAGAATACAAAACCGCTCCTAAAGGCAAGCCATATCAAGAATGTTACGATGTGGTAAGTTTAGTTCCCACCCAGGAATACCTGGATGTATACGATGAAGCAGTTAAGATACTGACCGGTTTGGGCTTGACCTACTGGACAAAATAAATTTTCCAACCAAGGTGTCTCCCGCATCCATGATCAGGATTCCCCATGGGAATCCTGGTCGGTTGGAATTAAAATTAATGAACCCAGGTGAATACCGGGGTTACTTTTTTTAGCAAAAAAGCCCAATCCCTTTGATCAAAAAGTCTCCCTTACTTTCTGATACCCATAAGGAACCCTTCAGACCAAGTGGCAAGCAGAACGAGACGAGCATGAGGTCGACAGCGGGTCGCACTGCAGGACGCAGTGCGTCGGCAACTGAGACATGGATGTCGAATTTGCCGTGTGCCCGCTGGAGGCCGAATGGGAGTCCGTTTCTGCTCCACGAAGGTCTAGGGTGACGTTGGGTGTCTGGAAGTAAGTGTTTCTCTCTTTGAGCTCCTTATACAACGGGAAAAACAAAAAAGGCTGCCGACTTTATCAGCAACCTTTTATCATTCCATTTTCACTTAGTTATACTGCAGCAGTCTCCCCATAAACACTGACCTGTTTTTTGGTTTGACTCTTCCGTTCAAACTTCACATAACCATCTATCGTCGCAAATAAGGTATCATCCTTGCCCAAGCCTACATTCACACCCGGGTGGAACTTTGTACCCCTTTGGCGGACCAGAATGCTGCCTGCGGTGACAAACTGACCGTCATGACGTTTGAGTCCCAATCGCTGCGCGGCACTGTCGCGACCATTCCTTGAACTACCACCGGCTTTTTTGTGCGCCATAACATCCCACCTCCTTAGGCTTCAATTTTTTCTACCTGTACTTTTGTAAAGGGCTGGCGATGCCCCTGTTTTTTCCGGATATTCTTTTTCGCTTTGTAATGGAACACCACAATCTTTTTGCCTTTGCCTTGTTCCAGAACTTTTAAAACCACCTTGGCACCGGAAACTAAAGGAGTCCCCACAGTCAAAGCGCCGTCCTTGCTTACGGCAAGCACCTTGTCAATCTCCACGGTCTGTTCTGTCTCTACGGGGAGTTTTTCCACCCGCAGCACATCCCCTTCCGCTACTTTGTACTGTTTTCCTCCTGTTTCAATAATCGCGTACATGTTGCACCTCCTCGTCAAATACTCGCCCCGTTTTGGTGGCCTCAACGGCACTTAAACCTGACAGATGCGGTTTTAAAACGCAACACACTGATTTTAGCACGGCAGCCTGTTTTTGTCAAGGTGCGGATACCACGACAGCCTTGGCATAGGTACGGTAGATCCGGGTGATCTCCACCCAGACCTCCTGACCCAGAAGGGCGCTGCCGCCTTCAATATCGATGACGAACCCTTCCACCCGGGCAATACCGTCAAAATTATGCCCGGCATGGGGTTCTTCCACTTTCACTTTAATCTTTTGGCCTATTTCCACCGGAACGGCCTGTTTTTCCATTTCTTCCAGGTCGTAAGCGGGCCGAATTAAGGTTTCTTCCATGCGCATCCCTGCCACGCCTTTAATGACAATCCGTTTGCCTGTGCGCTGTTCCAGGATGCGCAAATTGTGTCCCCCTGAGCCGATCAGGTAAGCCGCCACGGCCGGATTCGCCTCCACCAGAATGGCGGGGGCACCCGAGTATTCACTCACGGAGAGAATCTCTTTTTTGGCGGAAAGACTGACACTTTCCTCAGAAAGCACTTTCCCCTTTCCTTCGCAAAAGGGACAATCCTTCTGCAAAACATGGGTTAATCCCTGACCCACCTTTTTCCTGGTCATTTCTAACAGGCCTAACTGGGTAAACCCCAGGATATTGGTTTTGGTTTTGTCCTTTTTGAGCTCGTTTTCCAGGGCCTGCAGCACCAAAGCTTTATGCTGGGGAATATCCATGTCGATAAAATCAATAATAATAATGCCTCCGATATTCCTCACCCTGAGCTGCCGGGCAATTTCCACCGTGGCCTCCAGATTGGTTTTGAGCACCGTATCGGAAAGATTGGTGGTGCCGACAAATTTGCCTGTATTGACATCGATGGCGGTGAGGGCTTCCATCTGGTCCACAATCAAATATCCCCCTGATTTTAACCAAACCTTGCGTTTTAAGGCCTTTTCCATTTGCGCCGGGATATCGTAAACGAAAAAGATATCCTTCACATCTTTGATCATGACCCGGTTTTTCAGGGTAGGCGCCGTCACATCCAAAATTTCCTGTATCTTCTCGTACCCTTCTTTGGAATTGACCAGCACCCGGTCCACATTTTCCGCTAAGGTGTCGCGGACAATGCGCTGCAACAGCTCCAGATCCTTATGGATCAACTGGGGGGCGGAGCTGCGCAGGGCTTTGCTCTGCACCTTTTTCCACAGCTTCGCCAGCATTTTGATATCGGCGGCCAGTTCCTCCTGGGACATTCCTTCCGCCACCGTGCGTACAATCAGTCCCATCCCCTCAGGTTTCACCTGTTCCGCCAGCGCCTTCAGCCTCTTTCGTTCCGGCTCGGACTCGATGCGCCGGGAGATCCCCACATAATCAACGGTAGGCATCAGCACCACATACCGGCCCGGCAAAGTCAAATGGGTGGTCACTCTTGCTCCCTTTGTGCCAATGGGCTCTTTGGCAATTTGGACTAAAATCTCCTGTCCTTCTTTGAGCACTTCTCCAATGGAATAGTGCCTCGGTTCGCCGTCCGCATCATCCTCCCCCACCCGCTGAGGGACCGCCTCCTCCACATAGAGAAAACTGTTTTTTTCCAGTCCAATATCCACAAAGGCGGCCTGCATGCCAGGCAAGACATTTTCCACAATCCCCTTGAAGATATTTCCAGCCAAGCGCTGGTTGCTGGACCTTTCCAAATAAATCTCCACCAGTTGTTGGTCTTCTACCACAGCCACTGCCGTTTCTTCGGGGTCCATTTTGATTAGTATCTCTTTATACACGCGAAACACATCCTAGAAACTTATTTCAGGTCCCGGGTACGGTTGACCGTTTTCAGGACCAAATTACCTGAAAGAAGATGCTCCAAACCGGAAATCACCAGGGTGCCACCTTTTCTCCCCCGACATTTCTGATAAATAACCCGGTCCGGGTAATAGCCCCCATTTCCCCCTCTAAAGCTAAAGCGGTAATCACTTCTCCCGGCCTGACGTTTCCTTCGTTTCCCACGGCTACATCCATATGAAACAGGGCCCCTTCCGGAAGAGCCTGGGCGGTGAGAGAGAAGATCCCGGGCCGGATGTCATAGGTTTTCCTTCCCTTGGGAGAAACTCTCTCCACGACGATTTCTTTTTTGTCAAATAAACGATCCATTTTTTGATCCAATTCTTCCTGGGTAAAAGGGAAGGGAGATTGGACCATCACCCGGTAAGAAGCACAATTAATCACAGCCATTAAAGGAGGCGATGCGGGGGAGATTTCCCTCGTTTCCTTGATCACAAGACCGCATGGGCATTGTTCCTGAAGGCGCTGCCGAAAATCGGCGGGAGGTACATACCGGTCCAATTCTACGTCGAAGTATTCACATTCACTTGCCAGGCCTACCGCCCGGGCAGAGCCGAAGGCTATTTTGGGATGGGGATTAAATCCTTGGGAAAAGGCAACAGGAAGATCGGCTCTTCTCAGGGCCCTTTCCAAAACCTTTAACAAATCCAAATGGGACAGGAATCTGATCCTTCCTGTCACTTCAAAGCAAGAGCGCAGCAGTATCATGACTTCTCCTCCATGATTTCCGGCTTGATGTCCAGCTGGGGGCATACCCCGCAACCATGGCAGGAATTCGTCCGGCAGTCCGGTGTTTTCTCGCCTGCAAGGGCCAACCGGTACTCCTTTATTAACCATGCCTTGGAGACGCCGCTGGACAGATGGTCCCAAGGCAATATTTCCTCAAAATCGAACCGGCGGTTGGCAAAAAACTCCGGATCAAGGCCGCAGGACGTAAAGGCCTGGAGCCAAGCAGGATAGTTAAAATGCTCCGACCAGCCGTCAAATTTGCACCCCAAGCGCCAGGCTTGCTCTAAAACAGGACCCAGCCGCCTGTCCCCCCGGGCAAAAGCCGCCTCTAAAAAACTGACTTCCACGTCGTGATAATTTAAAGTAACATTCTTCATGGTACGGATTTTTTCTTTTAAATATTGCTGCTTCTCCTTGAGCACATTTCTCGCTTGTTGTCCCTCCCACTGAAAAGCCGTATGGGCTTTAGGGACAAAGGAGGAAACACTGACGGTAATCTTGATCGGTTTCCTGATCCCTGCCGGTTTCGCTTTCCGGCCCACAGATAATATTTTTCCGGCCAGGTCCACAATCCCGTCCAGGTCTTCAAAGGTTTCCGTAGGCAGCCCGATCATAAAATAAAGCTTCAGGGAAGTCCATCCCTGGGAAAAAGCGGCCGCTGCAGTTTCCAGGATATTTTCTTCTGTAACCCCTTTATTGATCACATCCCGTAAACGCTGGGTGCCCGCTTCAGGGGCAAAGGTGAGCCCGCTTTTCCTTACCTGCTGGACCTCCCGGGCCAGGTTCACGGAAAAAGCATCTACTCTCAGGGAAGGCAGGGAAACCCCGATGCCTTTTTCTCTGAATCTGGCAATCAACTCTTTAATCAACGGTTCAATGCAGGTATAATCTGCTGAACTCAAAGAAGTTAGGGCAATTTCGTCATACCCGGTGGCCCCCACTAAAGCCTCCGCCTGGGCTAATAATTTGTTCATGTTTCGTTCCCGGACCGGCCGGTAAACCACGCCCGCCTGGCAGAAACGGCAGCCCCGCGAACAGCCCCGTAAAACCTCCAGCATCACCCGGTCATGAATGGTCTCTGTGTAGGGGACTAAGGTCTTGGGGGGGAATTCCGCCTCGGAGAAATTGTTTAAGACCCGTTTGTACACCAGGGCCGGCACATCATCTTCCACCGGTTGAACCTCCCTCAGGATCCCATTGGCATCAAACTGGGGCCGGTAAAATTCCGGTACATAAACCCCTTTAATTTGGGCGGCATTTTTCAAAAAAATTCTCTTATCAAAAGGTTCCCCTTCCCTTTTGGTCTTTTTGATCAGGTCCATGATCTCCAGAATCACTTCTTCCCCTTCACCCAAAACAAAAAAATCCATAAAATCCGCCAAAGGTTCCGGGTTATAGGCACAGGGCCCCCCTGCCATCACCAGGGGGTACTGGTTTCCCCGGTCTTTTGTTTTCAGAGGGATCCCGGACAGATCCAGCATATTAAGAATATTGGTGTAGCTCATTTCATACTGGAGGGTAAAACCCAACACATCAAAGGTATGAAGGGGCCGGTATGATTCCAGGCTGAACAAGGGAACATGATGGGTCCGCATCAGCTCTTCCATATCCACCATAGGCGCAAAAGCTCTCTCCATTAAAAATTCCTGGCGCTGGTTTACCACATGATACAACAGGCGCAGGCCCAGATGGGACATGCCCACCTCATAGAGATCAGGGAAGAGAAAAGCCGATTTTACCGTGCATGCTTCCCAGTCCTTTTTGACGATATTCCACTCATCCCCCATATACTGGCTGGGTTTAGTTACCTTGGGCAGTATCTTTTCTTCGATCAATGTCTGCATTTTTTCCTCCGAACATTCCTTAATCCTCTTCATAGTATGGCACGTTTTTATCGATTTACTATCCGATAAGACAATTCAAATTATTTTTAATAATTTTCAACAGAAAGGGAGAAAATTCCTCCTCAGTTTCCGGTCTTGTTTAAAACTTCCTCTAGGGTGATGTGCATACCTCCTTTTAACGCTTCCCGAATCACCGTTTTTTCTGTAATAAACCCCAGGAGCTTGCCTTCATCATCCAGGACACCAATTAAATAATATTGATGGGGCACCAGCTTTTCGATGATCTGTCTTAATCTGACCCGGGACATAGCCACCACCACCACCGCCGGTAAATGCCCTTCCCGGTCGATTTCCTTATCTTTTCGGGTGAGATAACGCATAAAACTTAAAAAGGCCCATTTTTTTTCCTGTCTGGCCACGTAATATAAATATCCGGCAATCAACCACCAGTGAAAATTGGACCAGGACTGGAAGACTGCCCAGGTGCCGAAAAGGAAAAAAAGGGCCGCACAAAACTGGCCTAAGGTAGAAACCAGCCTGGCTGCATAAAAAAAGCCGGTCCATCGCGCTAAAATGGCCCGGCATATTCTCCCCCCATCAAAGGGCCAAACAGGGATGAGATTAAAAAGCCCCATTAATACCGTCACTTGGATCAGGAAGTAAAAGACATCCCCATTTCCCAGCTGAAAGTGCAGGGCCAACCAAAAAAAAGCCCCTAAAATAAAATTGATCAAAGGTCCCAGGGCAGCAATGGCTATTTCCTTATTTAAGCTATAAAGATGAGCCTGTTTCATGCGGGCCACTGCACCAAAGGGAAACAGCTCAACGGACTCGACACCG
Source organism: Candidatus Formimonas warabiya (assembly GCF_002777255.1). Classification (GTDB taxonomy): domain Bacteria; phylum Bacillota; class Dehalobacteriia; order Dehalobacteriales; family Dehalobacteriaceae; genus Formimonas; species Formimonas warabiya. The sequence goes on from NZ_CP017634.1 coordinate 2,709,809, forward strand.
ATTCCCCAAAAAAGGGCCAGTCCTACATGGCCGATTTCATGGATCAGGACGACGGCGAAAACCATTAATGCTTTATCCAACAGGCCCACAAAGTAATAAACAAGGAGTAATGCCAGTAAATAATTAGATACTTTAAGCTCAATCCCTCGGACACGCCCTATTCTCATATTCAGCCACACTCATTTAAACAGTTTTTCCGGACCATGAAAAGCCTTAAATACCATTCCTGTTACTGCGCAAATAGTTTAAAGGGTCAACCGGGGTACCCTTTACCCGGATTTCAAAATAAACCTGGGATTGACCTGCCTCCCCGATCGGCTCCCCTTGTTTAATTTGCTGGCCCTGGTGCACCAATACCCGGCCTAGATTTCCGTAAATACTGCTTAATTCCGGATTATGGAGAATCGTAATATGATAGCCTTGCCCCCCATCCCCTGTGATATCCTGCACGGTGCCGGCTGCTGCAGCCTTGACGGGCTGTATCTTTTGGGCCTTAATATCTATCCCTCCGTGCCATTCTTTTTTTTGATCATTTCCCGAAACATCCCAGCCAAAATTTTTTACCACAATACCGGACACGGGCAAGACCATTTGTTCATTGCCCCCCGTATTCTCCGGCTGTAGATGAATTACTTCCTGGATCGCCGGCATCCAATCATTTTGGGGAGAAAGTGCCGAGGTAACAAAATTACGGACCATTTCCCCCAAGGGACTCCCGGTGCCGATCAATCCCCAGATAATGGCGCAGGCCCATAACGAAACCACTAGCTGCCAAACCCACCTTTTTTTGAACCTTTTGTGAAGGGAAGGTATGGGCGTGAAACCAAAGTTTTTTTTCACTTTAACAGGCACTGTAAACCCCCCTTGGACATGCAAATCTTGGTAATATATATATTTGTCCAGAAGGAAGTTTATGAATAGAAAAAAGCCCTTGATAGGGCTTTTTTCGGCATGCCGATACCGTTACCGGAACCGGGGAAAAAGATTAATGGTCAATTTTTTTAGAACAGAAGCTGCTGTTTACGTAGATTCACACTCAAAACCAATCCCATAGAAATCATATTGGTTAACATGCCGCTTCCTCCATAGGTGAGAAAGGGCAAGGGAATACCGGTTACCGGCATAATGCCGATGGTCATGCCCACATTCACCAGGATCTGAAAAGCCAGCATGGATGCTACGCCCACCACAATTAATGTGCCGAAAGTGTCTCGAGCATCCTTGGCAATGAGAATCATGCGCCAAAGAAGGAAAAAATAAATTAAGAGGATGAGGCAGCTGCCTACAAAACCCAGTTCCTCGCCTACGGTAGAAAAGATAAAGTCTGTATGGTGTTCCGGGAGAAAGTTTCCTTGTACTTGAGACCCCTGCCGGTAACCCTTTCCCCAGAAACCTCCTGAACCTATGGCCACCTGGGATTGAATCACATGATACCCGGCCCCCAAAGGGTCCATATTAGGATTGACAAAAATAATCAGACGCATCAGCTGGTAGGATTTCAAGGGTAACGGAATGGGAAGCTCTTCCGGGGGCTTTTGAAACCCGTCTGTGGCAAAAAAAAGTACCCCGAAGATCAGCGCAGCCACTAAAAAAATGCCTGCCACCATGATCAGGATGATTTTGGGATTGGCTCCCCCCACCCATAACATGCCGAACATAATTGCCAGAAAGACCAAAGAAGTACCCAAATCCGGCTGCTTTAAGATTAAACCCATGGGGATGCCGATAAAAAGCAAGCAAGGAATAATATCCTGAAATCTTTCCAGGTAGCCCTGGCGCTTGGCCAGCAAACAGGCAAAGCTGACAATAATGGCAATTTTGGCAAACTCAGAAGGCTGCAGGTCAAAAAAGCCCAAACTGATCCACCGTTGCGCCCCCTTTGCCTCATATCCCATGATAAAAACCGACACTAAAAGAATCAGATTGAAAATATAGAGGTAATTACCGATGCGCTTGAAAAAAGAATAGTCAAAAACAGCCACAAAGACCATCACGCAGAACCCAACAAAGATCCATAATAATTGTTTTTTCACAAAATAATATTGATCTTGAAATACGTTGGCCGAAGCGCTTTTTAAAACGGTGAGGCTGATTAACATAATCGTGACGAGAAGTCCCAAAAAAATCCAGTCTATATTTTTCAGCAATTTGGCATGAAACATAAAAAGTCCTCCATAGTCTCTAACTTCCCTTATTATAAGGGGAATAAGAGACCGGAACAAGGTAAAGTTGGTAATTTCGTTCTGAGAAATTTGTGGAAAAAAAAGCTCTAAATAAAAATATAAGCCTGCTCCCAAACACCCAACTGCACAAGTTCGTTAGGAGTTGCGCTGAAACAGGCTTAAAGCGTCTATGCAAAGGAATCAAACTTATGACATTTGCCGCCTAATACCCAGAATGGGAATATTTGCCACCAGGGCAACAGAGTCATCGGCAGCATTTAAAGATACTTCCAGAGCAGTCTGATCAATTTCTAAATACTTATTGATCACTGTAATCAGCTCTTCTTTTAGTGCTTCAACAATTTGTGGAGAGACATTCGCCCGGTCATGGACCAATACTAAGCGCAAACGCTCTTTCGCAACATTTTTGCTGTTCCCGTTTTCTCTCCCGAAGAACCGGTTCAAAAAATCCCCAAGGTTCATCTCTCCTACCTCCTTTACGATCTTGTGACAAAACGTTTAATTTTTTCAAACCAACTGGTATTCGGTTCCAAATTCAGTAAAGGAATCTCTTCTCCTAAAATTCTCCGCGTAATATTCTGAAAGGCCATGCCCGCCCGGGAGGTTTTGTCAAGTACAGCCGGTTCGCCCCGGTTGGTAGAAACAACGATAAATTCATCATCCGGCACCACCCCTAAAAGATCAATGGCCAAAATGTCAATCATGTCTTCAATACTCATCATATCGCCTTTTTTAACCATCTGGGGCCTAATTCTATTGATCACCAGCTTGGGATTTTTTAATCCTGCCGCTTCCAGAAGTCCGATAATGCGGTCTGCATCCCGGACGGCCGACACTTCGGGAGTTGATACGACAACAGCGCTTTCCGCCCCGGCAATGGCATTCTTGAACCCTTGTTCAATTCCCGCCGGGCAGTCTACCACTACAAAATCAAACTCTTCCTTCAGATCTGCGCACAATTTTTTCATTTGCTCTTCCGATACCGCCGTTTTATCTTTTGTCTGGGCAGCCGGCAGCAAAAACAAGCTGTCAAACCTTTTGTCTTTGATCAATGCCTGTTTCATGCGGCAATTTTCATGCACCACATCCACGATATCGTAGACAATGCGGTTTTCTAACCCCATCACCACATCTAAGTTTCTTAGTCCAATATCGGTATCCACCAATACCACCTTTTTTCCCAACAATGCCAGTCCGGTGCCAATATTCGCCGTCGCGGTGGTCTTCCCCACGCCGCCTTTACCGGAAGTAATCACTAATACTTCTCCCATTCAACATGCTCCTCTCCCAAATTGTCCTTGTTTCACCGCATTATCTTGGAGACTGGTATTTTTCGATAATGAGCATCCCATCTTTAATTCTTGCCGTTTCAGGATTTTCCGGGCAAGGCCTGTCCCCGTCAGGCGCTCGTGAGATGAAGTTGCCGATGCGCAGCTGGGTAGGATTTAAATAAAAGGCTGTGATGGTTGCTGATTCATTGCCCGAGGCACCTGCATGGATCACGCCTCTGGCCGTGCCCATAATAATCACATGGCCGCCGGCAACAATCTCCGCACCTGGATTCACATCGCCTAATACTACCACGTTGCCGGAATGCTTGATGCTTTGGCCGGATCTTAAGGTTTTCTGCAATAACAGGGTATTTTCCCCCATTGCGCCATCAAGCATTTCTTTTCCCATGTCCGTTCCTCCTGTGGTGCGCGTAATCTAAAGAAAAACCTTGAGGTAAAATTCTACAAAATTAGGCGTAAATCCTCCCTGCGCTGGAAAAAAACTCAAGAAGACATTCACCTATTCTACACCCATATTCAGGGGAAGGGTGTCCGGGATCGGTTCTCTTTTCAGTCCGAAATACTCTTCCAATACGGCTTTTGCCACATACCCCGCAGAAGAACTGCCGTGATAACCGTATTCGATGATCCCGGCAAAAGCAACCTCCGGATCATCATAAGGAGCAAAAGCGACAAACAACCCATGATAATCTTTGTCTTTATCATCACCGGCTAGTCCTGTCTGGGCCGTTCCCGTCTTCGCGGCTACTTTGATCTCGGGAGGGAATTCCTTAAAGAGGCTGTAAGCGGTTCCTCCGGGATCCGTAACGGAACTCATGGCTTTTCTCACTTCAGTGAGAATTTCCGGAGAAGCGCTGATTTTATTCAGCTCCTTGGGCTTAAACTGGTAAAGCAGTTTATTATCCGGAGAATAAATTTTGTCTACCAGATAGGGTTTCATGTGGGTACCGCCGTTAGCCAAAGTAGCAATATAGTTCGCCAGCTGAATGGGCGTATAAAGGTTATACCCCTGCCCCATGGACATATAAAAAGTATCATAAGGTCTCCATGTCGATTCCCACCCGGTGAAGGAGCTTTCTTTCCATTCTTTATTGGGCAGGAGCCCTTGCACTTCTCCGGGCAGTTCGATGCCGGTCAGCTGGCCTAAACCCATTTCCTTCCCAGTCTTATACAATTGTTCGATCCCTGCCCGGTAGCCCATTTCCTGAAAATAGGTATTACAGGATACCTTCATGGCACTGTAAAGGTTGACCGACCCATGAACCGCCGTACATCTTGCCCGGGGACGTACCCAGGCAGAGGGGCCGCAGTAAACCGTATCCTGATCATTCACTTTGCCGGATGAAAGGGCTGCCACGGCAGTAAGCGGTTTAAAGGTAGACCCGGGGGGATAGGTCCCGGAAATGGCCCGGTTAAAGGTGGGTTTTAGTTTCTCATCCCAATAATAGGATACTTTGTCTTTTGACAACCCGTTGGAAAAATCATTGGGATCCAAAGAAGGAGCGCTGGCCATGGCCAGAATGGCTCCCGTTTTCACATTGATTAACACGCCTGCTCCGGCCGTAGCTTTCGGATTCTGCTCTTGAACTTTGGCCAGGGTTTCCGCGAGAGATTTTTCCAAGACGGACTGAAGTTTGGCATCCAGGGTAAGAACCAGTGAGTTCCCCGGAACCGGATCTTTATGGGACCAGGTGCTCACAGGCTGGTGTTTGGCATTCACCTCCACCTGGTCTGCCCCATCCTTGCCTCTCAGTCCGATTTCCTTATTGCCGACCTGAAAATGTTCGAAAACCTTTTCCAAACCGGTTTTGCCGATCCAATCATTCATGCCGTAGTTAAATTCTTCCAAGGAATCCAGCTCATCCTGGCTGATCAGGCCCACCGTCCCTAAGATATGCCCCGCCTCACTGCCCAAAGGATAGTACCTCATGGGCTCCTCACGGATGGTCACTCCCGGCAGTTCTTCCCGGTGTTCTTCAATCCTGGTGACCATTTGGATTCCCTCATCATAGGGCAGTCGTTTAATCGTCACAGGTTCATACCCCCGGTTCTGATCTTCCATCGACTGTAAAATCGATTCCTGGGTTATTTCCGGGTCATTCAATATTTCCGCCAGTTTCCTGGCCACATCTTCTTTTTCCGGAATTTCCGCACTCGTCAAGGAAACGGAAAATACCGGCTTGCTGGTAGCCAGTACGGTCATGTTACGGTCATAGATATCTCCCCGCCGGGCTGGTATGGAAACAATGCGAAATTTATTTTTATCGGACAAGTCCTCAAAAGCGTCTGCCCGCACAATTTGCAAATAAAAAAGCCTTAATCCCAGCCCAAAAAACATGAGTACGATCACAGCAAAAAAAACTCTCAACTTTTTCGTTATTTCTTTAGTCGTCTCACTCAACAGAACGCACTCCCTTCCCTCATCCTCAAAAGCTGAAAAAATTTCTCAGGTACAGTGTCAGGGAACAGGCAAAACCACATCCATTTGTCTTGGGTCTCAGATTACCGCTCTTTGTTCAACCATTTGCTGATATATAGCTTATAAAAGGGAACATAAACAAAGACCGCCACAATGGAATTGTACAAGGTCAGAGGAAGAATCCGATGCCAAAAGCTGGTGCCCCAGGGAAAACCCATGCCAATAAGGTTGCCGAAGAAAACAAAAAGGATCTCATTCAACAGGGTGCCCAAGCATACAGTAACTACAGGGACCAAATAATTTTCCTTGAAAATCTTCGGTTCCATAAAACCGATCATGAGGCCGGTGAGCATTTTGGTTAAAATATTGATGCCAAAATATTTACCCTCCACAAGATCTTCTACGAAACCAATGATGAATCCGATCTTGAGCCCGGGAACAGGGCCTTTTAATAATGATAAAAAGATTACTAAAATCAATAAAAAGTCCGGTTTGGTCCCAAAATTCAGGAAAAAAACACTTTTTTGGATCAAGAGGCATAAGATGATGCCTACTGCAAAAACAAAGGTCTTCACGGTACATGTACCTCATTCGTCGGTTTTATCAGCACCAGCACTTCTTCCAGCCGGTCAAAATCAACAAAAGGCTGCACGGTTGCCTGCTTCATTAAACCGTTCGGCTCAACCTTCACCTCAGTGACAAAGCCGATGCGCAAGCCGGCGGGAAAAACCCCGCCTAATCCGGATGTCAAAACGACTTGATTTTCCTCAATATCGGCATCATGGGGAAAATGCACCATGCGGAGCATCCCTTGGGACCCGGTTCCTTCGATGATGCCGGGGGTACGGGACAATTGCACCACACAGCCCAAAGCCCCTTCCCGGTCCAAAATCAGTAAAACTTCCGCCGTATTTCGGGTCACGGAAATAATCTTGCCCACCAGGCCATCATTGTTGATCACAACCATATCCTTAGCCAGGCCATCATCCGTCCCCCTGTCTAAGATCACCGAATGATACCAGTTGCTGGCGTCCCGGGCGATGATCTTGGCCGGTACCATCTCCCAGTCCTTTTCCATGCTTTCCCTCATGCCCAGAAGTTCACGCAGCCTGGCATTCTCCAGTTGAGCTTCCGTAAGAGAATTTACCTCATTTTTTAACCGGGCAATTTCTTTCTCTTGCTCCTGGCGCTCTTCTAAAAGGCGGTGGTACCCGGTAAAATAACCGGTAACTGTTTTTGTGCCGCCCAAAACCGCCGTAGCCCCGCTTTCCAGCGGGGCTAACAAATCACGAACCCAAATTTCCAAGAAAGTAAGATTATTCCTCTCCATTCCTGAATATCGAGCAATTGACAGAATGACAAACACTGCTACCAAAAGAAGTAACCATTTGCCCCTTTTCCACAGCCTGGGCAAAACCATCACGTCCTTTTACCGCCGTTTCTTTGGTGAGATCAATACCCGGCGCAGTACATCGATATTCTCCAAAACTTTTCCCGTCCCCATCACCACTGCCGTCAAAGGCTCTTCCGCCAGATGGACCGGCATGCCTGTTTCCAATGAGACCAGGCGGTCCAATCCATGGAGCTTAGAACTTCCTCCCGCCATCATAATACCCCGGTCCATGATATCCGAAGCCAGTTCGGGGGGTGCTTTTTCTAAGCACACTTTGATGGCATCCACAATATTGGATACAGGTTCCGCTAAAGCATGATGGATCTCTCCTGCGGTAATCATCACCGTTTTGGGTAATCCGGTCACCAGATCTCTCCCTCGCACTTCAACCATTTTACCACGGGATGCATCATCTTCCAAGTAGGCGGAACCAATTTCCATTTTTATTTCTTCCGCGCTTCTTTCTCCGATGGCCAGATTATAGCTTCGTTTCACATGGCTGACGATGGCATTGTCCATTTCATCGCCGGCCACCCGGATGGATTTGACCGCCACAATTCCCCCCAGAGAAATAATGGCCACTTCGGTGGTGCCCCCACCGATGTCCACGATCATATTCCCGGTTGGTTCCGACACGGGCAGACCGGCACCGATCGCCGCCGCCATCGGCTCCTCAATTAAATAGGCTTCCTTGGCTCCGGCAGATAGGGCGGCTTCTCTCACGGCCCGTTCTTCTACCGCCGTAACACCCGAAGGAATGGATACCACCACCCGGGGCCGGATGAGAGGGCTCTTGGATTTTAAGGCTTTGAGGATAAAATATTTCAGCATGCTCTGGGTCACGTCAAAATCAGCAATCACCCCATCCTTCATGGGACGAATGGCCACAATATTTCCCGGCGTCCTGCCGATCATTTTTTTCGCTTCTTCCCCTACAGCCAAAACTTGTCCACTGTCCCTTTGAATGGCGACCACCGAGGGTTCATTCAAAATAATTCCTTTTCCTTTCACATGAACTAAAGTATTTGCCGTTCCTAAATCTATTCCCACATCTCTGGCTAAAAGCATTGATCACACTTCCTCCTGTGAATATTTGTCATATCCGCAAAAACGCTACATAAATCCTTTTTCTTTCAGAGAAATCCATTTTCCCTGACCAAAAATAAGATGGTCAAGGACATCAATACCGATGATCTGTCCTGCTTCCATCAGTCTCTTTGTGACATCAATGTCTTCCTTACTGGGCGTGGTGTCTCCACTGGGGTGATTGTGCGTCAAGATCAGGGCCGCCGCACTTGCTTTAATGGCATCCTTGAATAATTCACGGGGATGGACCAGTGATGAGTTGAGACTGCCAATGGACACCGTATAAACGTGCAGCAGCTGGTTCTTGGTATTCAGCAGCAATGCCTTGAAATGTTCCCGGTCTAAAAAACGCATCTCCTCCATTATGATATGGGCTGCATCCTGAGGGCTGCGGATGGTAGGCCGGATTTCTTCCCCGGTCGATGCCATTCTTTTGCATAATTCGACGACAGCCTTAATTTGGGCCGCTTTTGCCGTACCAATGCCGGGATACTGGACTAATTCTTCCGGGGCGGCATCGGCCAACAATTTTAAGCCCCCTTTAGACAACAGCTTATGGGCCAAATCTAATGCGGTGTCCTGCAAACTGCCTGTCCGGAGAATCACGGCCAGGAGTTCCGCATTGGATAATGCGGCAGCACCTTTCAGGAGCAGGCGTTCTCTGGGTCGACACTCTGCAGGCATTTCTTTAATGGTTAAACGATATTCTATTTCTTTCAGTTTGCCCCCCAAAGTAATGTTTCACTCCTTAAAAGTTCTAAAGCCGTAATAGATTAATATTCCAACTTCCCAGCATCTGATTTAATTTCTGCAGGGGAAGTCCCACCACATTGAAATAATCTCCCTCAATCCTGTCTACCAATAAAGCTCCCTTTCCCTGAATGCCATAACCGCCTGCTTTGTCAAAGGGTTCTCCGGAATTCACATAGGCGATGATTTCATCATCCGATAAAGCTTTAAAAACCACTTTCGTTTCTTCAAATCCGGTGATACTCTTTCCTCCCGGCTGCTCCAATATGGCGATCCCGGTGATCACCCGATGGATTTTCCCACTCAGAGCCCGAAGCATCTCCCGGGCATGGGAAATATCTCTTGGTTTGCCGAGAATCCCCTGATCACTGACAACAACCGTATCAGCACCAATGATCAAGCCATCCGATACTATATTCGCAGCGGCTCTGGTTTTTTTAAGGGCAAGTCTTTGTACTGATTCGGTGACCGGAAGATCATCGCTCAGATCTTCCTTAATTGCGCTGGGTCTGATTTCGGCATCAATCCCTACTTGTTTTAACAGTTCTACCCGCCTAGGGGATGCCGAGGCTAAAATCACAGGCAACTTCATAAGATTCCCCCTGCTTGACCAAATCCTTTCTCAATTTTAGCCTATCTTGAAAAAGGTAAAATATACGCAAAAACGTCTTTGTTCATCAAAGACGTTGGCAAATTTGCAAAACCTATAAGCTGAGCTTAAACGTTAAAACTTCCAGGTTTACGGCCAAGTCAACGTTCCTTAATTCCACTTCTTCAGGAACACTAATCGCCCGCGGAGCAAAGTTTAAAATCGCTTTAATTCCATTCCTGATTAAAAGATTTGCTATTTCTTGTGCATAATCACTGGGAACAGCGATAATGCCTATCTTTGCTTTCTCTTTCCTGATCACATCTGCCAATTTTTCCATGGGTGAGATATCTATATTCCCCAAAGGCTGTCCCACCTTTTGAGGATCGTTGTCAAAGATTCCTACAATTTTAAAACCCCGTTCCAAGAATCCCCGATATAAGCTAAGCGCTGTTCCCAGATGACCCGCTCCTATTAAAACTACCGGCCAGTCGTTGGTTAGCCCAAGGATTTTTAAGATATGCCGGTGCAAATCTTTCACATTATAGCCGACTCCCCGGGTACCAAACTCACCAAAATAGGCAAGGTCCTTCCGAACCTGTGCCGGACTAACCCCCACCCCATCGGCAATTTCTCCCGAGGATGTGGTGACGATTCCCTTGTGATCCAAACGGGCTAGATGCCGGGAATAAACCGATAGCCGAACAATAGAAGCTTCAGGGATTTTTTGAACCTTCAAATATACCCCCTCCTGGCCTCATCAAATGATAAATATATATTTTTCTACAAAAAAATTAAATTTCCTCTATTTTTTCAATATAGAACAATTATCTCCGGATTTTTTCTATTCATACCGGCCTAAAAACAATTTTAGCCTTTAACAGGGGACTGTTTTACCGTCTGCTGTCTGCCGCAAGCATCCCATGGTGATTTGCATCGTCATTTGCCTCCAAATCACGGTCCAGAAGGCTTAAATAGTAGCGGCCCAAAACAGTGGTGCACAGCATGACCATTAAAATCAGCCCCAGGTACTTCCACAGCTTTGGCCGAGAAAATTTGATCCGAATAATCAGCATACTTGTCCCTCCCTTTTGGTGCATAAATATGCACGGCGAGGGACAAGTAGAACAAAAAACATGAAGACGGTTACCGGGATAAAACTCAGCGTTTCCCATTCATTAAATGGGCTCTCGCTTCCGCCACCATATAAATAGACCCAGTGATTAAAATCATATCTTCAGATCCTGCCCAGGTCAGGGCCAAATCCACGGCATGGGAAATATTCTCTTCCACCGCTATTTCTTTTACGTAAGGCCGTACAAACTCCGCCACCTGCTGCCATGCTCCGGCCCGGGGGCTATTGGGTTTTGTGACTACTGCCTTCTCCACCAGGGGGGCAATTTCTGCCGCTACCTTTTCTCTTTCCTTGTCCGCCAGCATGCCGAGGAGGAGAATTTTCTTCCGGTCCGGCCAGTACTGCTGCAAGGCGTCTACCAGCACTTTGATCCCATGATGATTATGGGCGGCATCAATCACAATCAAGGGGTTTTCCCGGACGGTTTCCAGGCGGCAAGGCCAATCGGTCAGTGCCAGCCCTTTTCGGATGGCAGCAGCTCCTATACCTAGCTTCACAGCCCCAGCCACTGCCAAAGCAGCGTTCACAAGCTGATGCCGTCCCCTTAGGGGGACTTTCAGGTTGGGGAAAACCGTGTTTTTCACCGTACAATTAAATATTTGTCCCTGGTGAGAATAGGATAGGGGCTCAACCGAAAAATCTATGCCATGTTCCCAGAGGGGAGCATTCTTTTCTTTTGCCCGTTCCCGAATGATGGCTAAAGCCCGGGGATGATCAACTGCCGTAATCACATCCCTGTTTTCTTTGATAATCCCGGACTTCACCCGGGCAATATCTTCCAGAGTGGATCCCAGGTAATCCATATGGTCCATGCCTACATTCGTGATCATGGCGAGACGGGGGAGAATCACATTGGTAGAATCAATCTCCCCGCCCATCCCAACTTCCATGACCGCCAGATCCACCTTCTCCCGGGCAAAATAGTACAAGGCGAGAGCCGTACTCACCTCAAATTCCGTAGGATGCTCCACGCCGTCCTGCACCATGGCATCCAGATGAGAGCGCATCATGGTAAGCAATTCGGCAATCTCTTCCTTCTTTATTTCCTTTTCGTTAATGCGGATTCGTTCTGTATAGGAATGGAGGTGGGGAGAGGTAAACAGCCCTACTCTCATTCCCGACTGCTGTAACATGGAAGCCAGCATGGCGCAGGTAGATCCCTTGCCGTTGGTTCCGCCCACATGAACAAATTCCACCTTTTCTTCCGGATGACCCAGGCGGGAGAGTAAAGAGCGGATCCGCCCCAGACCCAAATTAATACCGAATTTTGTCAATCCCTTGAGATACTCCATCGATTCATCGTAATTCATCATCGTGTCCCTTCTAACCTTTAAGCATGATCAGGCGCTCCAGCAGCGCATTCTTCTTGAGCCGATATTCTTCTTCCTTGGCCTTCTCCTTTTCTACCACCTGAGCAGGGGCCTTGGCCAGAAAATCGGCATTATTTAATTTCCCGTGCAACCGGGCCAGTTCTTTATCCATATTCCCTACTTCTTTCTCCAGCCGGGAAATTTCCTTGTCCAAATCAATCAAATCCTTCAGGGGTACAAAGATTTCTATTCCCTTCACAACTGCGGCAGCCGCCTGTTCCGGTTTCTCCGTATGGGGAGGGAAGAACTCCACGGTATCCGCCTGGCACAAGCCGGCTAGGTACCCTTTTCCCTTTTCTAAAACAGCTTTACTTGTCTCATCCGTTAAAATGACCATATTGACCCGTTTGCCCAGAGGCACATTCATTTCCGCCCGAATGTTCCGCACGGACCGCACCACATCCATGACCAGGTTCATATCTTCTTCTTCCTGGGCATAGGATGCCAGCTCGCCTGGATCCGGCCAGGAAGAAAGCATAATCGTCCCCTTGTTTTCCGGCAGGTGCTGCCAAATCTCTTCCGTGATAAAGGGCATGAAAGGATGCAAAAGCTGCATGATTCCTTTCAATACATGGGTGAGGACAAATTGGGCGGTATGTTTCTCTGCTCCCGTTTCCTTGTACAGCCTGAGCTTAGCCAATTCAATGTACCAATCGCAAAACTCGCTCCAAATGAACTCATACAATGTGCGGGCGGCTTCACCCAGTTCATATTTTTCCAGAAACCGGGTGACATCCGTTAAAGTCGCCCGGTACCTTTCCAGGATCCATTTGTCCGCCATATTGAATTGAATGGGCTCTGCTCCCGGACTGTAATCCGTTAGATTCATCATCACAAACCGGGAAGCATTCCAAATTTTATTGGCAAAATTCCGTGCTGCTTCCAGCCTTTCTTCCTGGAAGCGCAAATCATTTCCCGGGGTATTGCCTGTCACCAGCATGAATCTCAAGGTATCTGCCCCATAGCGGTCAATGATTTCCAGGGGATCTACCCCATTTCCCAAAGACTTGCTCATTTTCCTGCCCAGCGCATCCAAAACCAGTCCATGAATGAATACTTCTTTAAAGGGTTCTTGCTTCATAAATTCCAATCCCATAAAAATCATCCGGGCCACCCAGAAGAAGATAATATCCCGTCCTGTCACCAATACACTGGTGGGGTAATAATAAGACAAATCTTCCGTTTGCTCCGGCCAGCCCAGGGTGGAGAAAGGCCATAAGGCGGAACTGAACCAGGTATCCAGCACATCCGGATCCTGTTCCAAATGGTTGCTCCCGCATTTCGTACAGGATTGGGGAGGCTCTTTGCGGCAGATCACCTCACCGCAATCCGGGCAATACCAGACGGGAATCCGGTGTCCCCACCAGAGCTGCCGGGAAATACACCAATCCCGGATATTTTCCAGCCAGCCGATATAAATCTTGGTAAATCTTTCCGGCACAAAGCGGATCTGTCCGTCCAGGACGGCCTGAATCGCCGGCTCCGCCAAAGGTTTCATTTTGACAAACCATTGGGGTGAGACTAAAGGTTCAATGACCGTACCGCAGCGATAACATTCCCCTACCGCATGGGCATGCTCCTCAATGCGGTCAAAGAGGCCTAGGCTCTTGAATTCTTCGATCAGCTTAGCCCGGCATTCATAGCGGTCCATGCCCTGATATTTTCCCGCTTCCGCCGTCATTTTGGCTTCCTTGTCAATTACTGAGATTTGGGGCAAGTGATGCCTTAATCCGATCTCAAAGTCATTGGGGTCATGGGCGGGAGTTATTTTCACCGCACCGGTGCCAAAGGACGGATCCACATATGCATCGGCAATAATCGGGATCTCCCGGTTGACGATGGGCAAGAGCACGGTGAGTCCAATTAAATCCCGGTATCTTTCGTCCTCCGGATTTACCGCCACGGCCGTATCCCCCAGCATGGTCTCCGGGCGTGTCGTGGCAATGGGAATAAAAGCCTCGCTGTCTTTGATGGGATACCGGAGGTAATAAAGTTTCCCTTCCTTTTCCGTATGCTCTACTTCAATATCGGAAATGGTGGTCTGACACTTGGGGCACCAGTTAATAATATAACTGCCCCGGTAAATAAGCCCCTTTTCATACAGCTTGACAAATACTTCCTGAACCGCTTGGGAGCACCCCTCGTCCATGGTAAACCGCTCCCGGTCCCAATCGCAGGAAGACCCCAACAGGCGCAGCTGTTTGGAAATACGGGCGTGGTAGTGTTTTTTCCACTCCCAAACTTTCTCTAAAAACTTTTCCCGTCCTAAATCATATTTGCTGATGTTGCTCTGGGCCAGGTTTTCTTCCACCCTGGCTTGTGTGGCAATGCCGGCATGATCGGTGCCGGGAAGCCATAAGGTATTATAGCCCTGCATACGCCGCCACCGGGTCAGGATATCCTGAATAGTATTGTCCAAAGCATGTCCCATATGGAGTTGTCCGGTCACATTGGGAGGAGGCATCACAATCGAAAAAGCTTCTTGCTCCCGGTTCACCTCATCATGGAAAAAATGATTTTCTTCCCAATACCTATACCACTTTTCTTCTACTTTTTTGGGGTCATAGGTCGTAGATATATTTTTGGCCTGCTCCACTTAGATTTTTCCTCCTTTAAAAATAAATCCCTTTCATCCATAAGGACGAAAGGGTGCTTTCGTGGTACCACCTTAATCAAAAGCCGGACAGCATCCGGCCATCTCTTCTCCAACAAGCTGTAACGGGCTTGCCCGGACTGATCTAAACCCTTGTCGTCAATCAATCGGCTCTGGGACGACCTTCCCGGTGCCCTTTCAAAAAGTCTCGCAGCCTGGGACTTTTCTCTCTGGAGAAACGGCCAATCGGTACTCCTTCCCGTCTTCACCAATACCTTTATGGATCTTATGTACTATACTATCCAAGAAAGGAGGCACTGTCAACTTTTTGGCCTTCATCAGCACAAAAAATTTATCTGAACTGGAGGTGGGCAGCAATTAATCTTTTCGCCGCCGTATAGGGATCCATTTCCCTTTGCATCATTTGGGCAACCAGCTTGTCCATCTCCCCCGACTTTTCCACGGCAGTCCATACATGTTTTCTGATTTCATGTTCTACAATCTCCCGGACTTCCTCCCGGAGCCGTTTTTTACGCTGTTTCAAAAGTAGCCCTGAGGACTCCAAAAAGCTTTTGTGTTCCATTATTTTTAGCCATAATTCCTGGACTCCCTTGCCGTTTAAAGAAACAGTGGGTACTACGGGGGGCCGCCAGCCGTCGATTTGTTTCATATCAAGCATTACTTCCACTTCCATTTTTACCCGGTCTGCCCCGTCCAAATCCGATTTATTCACCACAAAAATGTCGGCAATTTCCATAATACCTGCCTTGATTGTCTGGATGGCATCTCCTGCTCCCGGAGTCAGTACCACCAGGGTAGAATTGGCAATATGCATGATATCAAACTCAGACTGCCCCACCCCAACGGTTTCAATAATAATGATATCCTTCTTTAAGGCATCCATGACCTTTGCGGCCTCATTTGTGGCATGGGATAAGCCGCCCAGGCTCCCTCTGGTGCCCATGCTCCGGATAAAGACCTCCGCATCTAAGGCATGGCTTTGCATGCGGATCCGATCCCCCAAAATGGCTCCCCCGGTAAAGGGGCTTGTGGGGTCAATGGCAATGATCGCCACGGTCAATCCCCCGCGGCGAATCTCGCCCACCAGTTTATCCGTGAGGGAGCTTTTCCCTGCTCCCGGCGATCCGGTGATTCCTATGATATAGGCATGCCCTGTACAAGGATAGATCTTACTCATCAGTTCATTTTTTGCTTCCTCATCGTTCTCAATCAGGGAAATCATGCGTGCTGCAGCTCTCCGGTCTCCGTTCAGCACCCGTTTCACCAGATCGTCCATATTACCACCGCCTTTAATCCTAAATCACCATGTTTCCCGATAATTTTTACTAATTCGCCCCCTGATGTCAATTTTCCTCTCATTGGAAAAAGATTGGAATTCTTTTAATTTTTAAACATTTTAAAAAGAATGTCTTTTCCCTCTTGCCTTTTGAGAATGAGATAATTCACACCGCATAACCCCCCCAATATTCCTACCAATACATCACAAACTGCCCTTTGCACCAGCCCGTAGGACAGCGTATCCCCAGGCAGGAACAACCAGAAAAATAGGCTCCCCGTGAACCACCATAGTATTCCCACATAGGCCCCGTGAAGATACCCGGACCGCCTGGCATTGATTCCTGCGGAAAAACCTCCTGCAAACAGGGACAGCCAAAGGAAAAATGAAATTACCGGACCAAGCTCGGTCACGTCTTGATCAGACAAGAAAAAGGTACCCAGTACTAAAAGTCCTACACCCATGAGAAAAATAGCCAGACTCTGAAAATATCCCCGGAAAATAGCTTTTTTGTTCATTTACCTCCCTCCCCATTAAAAGATACGCAAGGAAAAAATTTTTACTACAAAAAAAGCCGCTCTACATAGATAAACGCACACCAAAGGGTGTGCGTTGTGCGTTCCATCGTCAAAGAACCTCTTCTTGGTATCCCAATATTTTTTCGATCTCACTTAAAAGCTTTTCCTTTCCTTCACCGCTCTCGGCGGAAAAGGAGATCAGTTCAGTTTCAGGCACATCCAGCCGGTTCCGGATTATACCTAAATTTTTTACTCTTTGGCTTTTGCTGATTTTATCGGCTTTCGTGGCAATGATCAGCTTAGGGAACCGGTAGTGAGACAGCCACTGCACCATTTGTTGGTCTTGCTCCGTAGGTGGATGCCGGAGGTCCACCAACTGCCAAACCTGCTGAATGGTGGACCTTTGGCTTAAATATTTTTCAATCATGGTGCGCCAGTGCTCACGGGTATTATGGGAAACCCGGGCAAATCCGTAACCGGGAAGGTCGACAAAATACCAGGCGGCATTAATCAAATAAAAATTGATCGTCTGTGTTTTTCCCGGTTGAGAACTGGTCCGGGCCAAATTACGCCGGTTTACCAGCCGATTGATCAAGGAAGATTTTCCCACATTGGAACGGCCTACCAGAGCAATCTCCGGATAGCATGCTTCCGGATACTGACTTGGTGTTACGGCGCTGGCCACGTATTCCGACCTTTTAACAGTCAGCATGGGAAGTCCTTTCCGGTTCCTGATGGGACATAACATGGGCCAGGTCCGCTATTTCCGGCCGATCCTCTGTTTTGATTTCCTGCTCCAGCAGCACCACCGGTAATACTTCGTCCATGGATTCTACCAGGACAAATTTTAACTTCCTGCTCACATTGGCGGGGATATCTTCCAAATCCTTTTTATTTTCCGCAGGAAGAATAATCGTCTTGCACCCGGCCCGGTGCGCGGCCAAAACCTTTTCCTTAATGCCGCCTACCGGCAGTACTCTTCCCCGTAAAGTGATCTCCCCGGTCATGGCAATGTCCCGGCGCACTTTTCTTCTGCTCAGTTCTGAGGCAATGGCCGTGGCCATGGTGATACCGGCGGAGGGGCCATCCTTGGGTATGGCGCCTTCCGGCACGTGCACGTGAATATCGGTATTTTCATAAAAATCTTCCGCAATACCCAGTTGGGGGGCAATGGACCGAATATAGGTAAACCCGGCCTGGGCCGACTCTTTCATCACATCCCCCAACTGACCGGTTAGGGTGATCCGCCCCTTCCCTTTATGAGATTGCACTTCCACCGTTAAAATCTCTCCGCCCACTTCTGTCCAAGCCATGCCGGTAACCACACCGATCTGATTTTCCTTTTCCGCCAAACCGAAGCGGTACTTGGCGATCCCTAAAAATTGGCTGATATTTTGGGCACTCACTTTTGCTTCCTGCACTTTACCCGCCACAATATCCCGCGCCACTTTCCGGCAAAGAGTGGCAAGACTGCGCTCTAAACTGCGCACACCTGCCTCCCGGGTATATTCCCGGATAATGGCCCGGACGGCGTTTTCCGAGACAGTGATTTGCTCTACTTTTAATCCGTGCTCTTTGATTTGCTTCGGTAAAAGATATTTCATGGCAATATTTAATTTTTCTTCTTCCGTGTAGCCGGAGATGGTGATGATTTCCATCCGGTCCTGCAAGGGACGGGGAATATTGTACTGGACATTGGCCGTGGTAATAAACATTACCTTGGATAAATCAAAGGGAGCCTCAATGAAGTGGTCGCTGAAGGTAGAGTTTTGTTCTGGGTCCAGCACTTCCAAAAGAGCTGAAGAGGGATCTCCTCTAAAATCGGAACTCATTTTATCAATTTCATCCAGAAGAAAAACGGGGTTTTTGGATCCCGCCAGTTTAATATTCTGCACAATCCGTCCCGGCATGGAGCCCACATAGGTGCGGCGGTGTCCCCGGATTTCCGCTTCATCCCGGACTCCGCCCAAGGACATGCGAATAAATTTCCGTTCCAAGGCCCGGGCAATGGACTTGGCCAAAGAAGTCTTTCCTACTCCGGGAGGACCGACAAAGCAGAGAATCGGACCCTTCATCTTCTTGGCCAGCTGGCGAATAGCCAGGTATTCCAGAATCCTTTCCTTGACCGTGACCAGCCCGTAATGATCTTCATTCAATATTTCTTCTGCCACATTAATATCTAATCGGTCCTTGGTCTCTTTATTCCAGGGCAGGTCCAGCAGCCAGTCCAGGTAATTTCTTACCACCATGGCTTCCGCCACCATGGGAGGCATTTTCTCCAGCCTTTCCAGTTCCCTGAGCGCTCTTTCATGGATATCTTTGGGCAGCTTCGCCTTTCTGATCCGTTCCCGCAGTTCATCCGCTTCGGCGATTCTGTCGTCTTTGTCGCCTAATTCCTTTTGAATCGCCTTCAACTGCTCCCGGAGATAATATTCTTTTTGGGTCTTTTCCATCTGTTTGCGCACGCGTAAGTTGATTTTACGTTCCAGCTCCAAAATTTCCATTTCTTTGGCCAGAATGGTGCACAGACCTTCCAACCGGATTTTCACGGAGATGGCCTCCAAAATGCTTTGCCGATCAGATAATTTTAAGTTGAGATGAGAAGCGACCACGTCAGCCAATCTCCCCGGTTCTTCCAGGGTGATTACCGAAACAACCGTCTCAGGCGGTATTTTTTTACTCATTTTAACATACTGCTCAAACTGACTGATTAAATTACGCATGAGCGCTTCTACTTCCGGGTCGTCTTTTTCAATTTTGTCCTCTTCCTTAATCACCCCGACCTTAATAAAAGGCTCATAGGAAAGATAATTTTCAATCCTGGCCCGGTACAGGCCTTCCACTAATACGCGAATTGTTCCCCCCGGCAGTTTAAGCAGCTGCTTAATTTCGGCAATCGTGCCCACTTGATAGATATCATCAGATGTGGGTTCGTCGGTCTGAGCCTCTTTTTGCATGGCGAGAAAAATCTCTCTTTTGTTGAGCATGGCTTCGTCAATGGCATTGATGGATTTTTCCCGTCCCACATCCAAATGAATGATCATATATGGAAAAACCAAAACCCCTCTGAGTGGAAGCATCGGCATTTCGCAATAATTAACGTGGTTGTTTTCCATTGGTTCACCCCCGGTTGAATAGTCATGACGCATTTAACCATATTCTATTCTAAAAACTAATTTCCTGCAAATTATGAGAATATGGTACAGAATTCAAATTTTCTTTTGTTGATGCCACTCTTGTTTTTTCCGACTTAGGCCTGATCAGAGCCAGGTTTAAGATCTCCTCAAATTTCTCGACGGCAATAACTTGGAAATCCACATACTTGTTGAAAATCTCCTGCCAATTTTCCTTGGGGATAATCACCTTTTTGGCTCCCGCTTGCCGGGCCGCTTCTACTTTTGCCACGACGCCTCCAATGGGTTTTACGTATCCCCGAATGGAAACCTCTCCTGTCATGGCCAGCTTGTTATCCACCGGGATTCCCGTAATCGCAGAGTAAATAGCGGTGGCAATGGTTACTCCGGCAGAGGGACCGTCAATGGGGATTCCTCCGGGAAAATTAACATGAATGTTAAAGTCCTTGGGTTCCATGTTCAAGTAATTTCTTAATACCGTAATCACGTTCTCCACCGAACCCTTCACCAGACTTTTCCGGCGCAGTTTTTTCCCATGGGCGCTTCCCACTTCTTCTTCGTCTATGACACCGGTGACAATAATTTGTCCTTGCCCTCTGCTCACAGGGGTCACGGTAGCTTCCAACTCCAGAAGCATGCCAATATTCGGTCCTGCCACGGCTAATCCGTTGACGACACCTACCTGAGGTTCATCCGGTACTTTTTTGTCCGGCCGGGGATCATGCTGGCCGCTGTTCACGACCCATTCAATATCCTGGACGGAAATCGTTTTCTTTCCTTCGGTGATGGCAGCGCCTGCGGCAATTTGAATAATATTCACCGCTTCCCGCCCATTACTGGCATATTTTGTCACCACATGCACCGCTTCTTCGGCTAACTGCAAATCTATTTTTTGGGCGGCGTTCTTCGCAATCACAGCGATTTCATGGGGCAAAAGGGGCCGGAAAAAGATTTCCAGGCATCGGGACCGGATCGCCGGGGGAATATCCTCCGGGAGTCTGGTTGTGGCTGCGACCAAACGAAAATCAGCCGGCAGCCCGTTTTGAAAAATATCATGAATGTGCGAAGGAATATTGGTGTCCTCGGAACTGTAATAAGCACTTTCCAACATCACTTTGCGATCTTCCAGGACCTTTAATAGTTTATTAATTTGGATGGAATGAAGTTCCCCGATTTCATCAATAAACAAAATCCCCCCATGGGCTTTTGTGACGGCACCTAATTTCGGTTGCGGAATCCCTGCCATGCCCATGGCACCGGCACCTTGATAAATAGGATCGTGGACCGAGCCGATGAGGGGGTCGGCAATGCCTCTTTCATCAAAACGGGCGGTAGCACCGTCTACCTCGACAAATTTGGCATCCTGGGCAAAAGGGGATTCTTTGCATTTTTTCGCTTCATCCAGCACCAGGCGGGCAGCCGCAGTTTTTCCAATGCCGGGAGGGCCGTAAACAATAATGTGCTGGGGATTTGGTCCGCACAAAGCGGCACGCAATGCTTTCAGCCCTTCTTCCTGACCGATAATTTCGTCAAAATGGGCCGGCCTGGTTTTTTCCGAGAGTGGGACAGTTAAAGAGATGCCCCGCATTTTTTTCAGTTTTTCCATTTCCTTTTTCGATTCCCGTTCGATGGCGACCCGGTTTCCCTGCTGACCTTTGAGCAGATTCCAAAAATACAGCCCAATCACAATGGCAAAAAATATCTGGACAAATCCCAAAATACTTCCGATTCCAGCGGGATAATGAAACATTCTCAACAACCCCTTTCCATATCTCTGCATAGTATTTGCATGGAAAAGGAAAAATACGCATACTTTCTTCCCGGAAACAAGAAAAAAGGTAGGATTTTCTCCTACCTTCTTATGCGGAAACTTCTTTCTTCTTGGGCCGCTCTTCTGCCAGCAAAATGGGTTTTTCCTTTTTCTCCACCACTTCTTTGGTGATCAGGCATTTCGTGACATCTTTCCGGGAGGGAATATCATACATCACATCCAGCATGAGGTCTTCTAAAATTGCCCGTAAACCCCGGGCCCCGGTATTTCGCTTGATCGCTTCCGCGGAGATATACCTGAGGGCTTCTTCTTTGAATTCCAGAGACACGCCGTCCATCTCAAAGAGTTTTTGGTATTGCTTCACCAAAGCATTACGGGGCTCCACCAAGATGCGCATCAAAGCGTCTTCATCCAACGCATCCAAGGTGACGATAATGGGCAACCGGCCCACAAACTCGGGAATTAAACCGTATTTCAGCAAATCCTCCGGCAAAATATGAGATAAAATCTCCCCAATCTTTTTATCCCGCTTTCCTTTGATTTCCGCCCCAAAACCTAATGTTTTGGAACTGGTCCTGTTCTGAATAATTTTGTCAATGCCAT
Source organism: Candidatus Formimonas warabiya (assembly GCF_002777255.1). Lineage (GTDB taxonomy): Bacteria > Bacillota > Dehalobacteriia > Dehalobacteriales > Dehalobacteriaceae > Formimonas > Formimonas warabiya. The sequence goes on from NZ_CP017634.1 coordinate 2,731,942, forward strand.
CAAAGGCGCCGCCGCAAATAAACAGGATATTGGTGGTGTCAAGCTGAATAAATTCTTGATGGGGATGTTTTCTTCCTCCTTGGGGAGGGACGCTGGCTACCGTTCCTTCCAGGATCTTTAAAAGAGCCTGTTGCACGCCTTCTCCGGAAACATCCCGGGTAATGGAGGGATTCTCCGATTTCCGGGCAATTTTGTCAATCTCATCGATATAGACAATGCCCTTTTCGGCTTTTTCCACATCATAATCGGCAGCCTGAATTAATTTGAGCAGAATGTTTTCCACATCTTCCCCCACATAACCGGCCTCGGTAAGAGAAGTGGCATCCGCAATGGCAAAAGGAACATTTAGCACCCGTGCCAAGGTCTGGGCTAATAAGGTTTTTCCGCTGCCTGTGGGACCCAGCATCACAATATTGCTTTTCTGCAATTCCACATCATCAATTTTACTGCCTAAATTAATGCGTTTGTAATGATTGTAAACAGCAACAGCCAAAGACTTTTTGGCCTGATCCTGCCCAATCACATACTGGTCCAGAATATTCATAATTTCTTTGGGCTTGGGGATTTCCCCCATGTCGAAACCCAAATCTTCACTCAGTTCTTCTTCTATGATCTCGTTGCATAACTCAATACATTCATCGCAAATGTACACACCGGGTCCAGCCACAAGTTTTTTCACCTGGTCTTGAAGCTTACCGCAAAAGGAGCACTTTAACTGGCCTTTGTCATCCGTGTACTTATACATAAATTCACCTCTCTAAGTCTACTTCACAGGAGGTAACTTTTTAGATATCACCTGGTCAATCAGGCCATATTCCTTGGCCTCCACAGGGCTCATAAAATAATCCCGGTCCGTATCCTTTTCAATTTTCTTCAGAGACTGTCCCGTTCTCTCTGATAATATCTTATTCAATTCGTCACGAATCCGTAATATCCTTTTTGCATGAATTTCTATATCTACCGCCTGACCTTGCGTTCCTCCCGAGGGTTGGTGAATCATGATTTCACTGTTGGGCAGGGCAAATCTTTTTCCCGGCGCGCCTGTGGCCAGGAGAAAAGCGCCCATACTGGCGGCAAGGCCGACACAAATGGTAGAAACATCCGGCCGAATATACTGCATGGTATCATAAATGGCCATGCCCGCGCTGATAGATCCCCCAGGACTGTTAATATAGAGGTGAATGTCTTTGTCCGGATCTTCCGCTTCCAAAAAAAGCATTTGGGCAATAATTAAATTGGCGACATAATCATCAACGGGACTGCCTAGGAAAACAATTCTATCTTTCAAAAGACGGGAATATATATCGTATGCTCTCTCTCCCCGGTTCGTCTGTTCCACAACCATTGGAATCAACGTGCTCATATTGACACCTCTCTTTGCTTAAAAGAATATGATTTTTATACCCACAATAGAAGTAATTTATGCAACATTACTCTGGTTGACCAAAAAATCCACCGTCTTGTTCAGGGTGATGCCGTACTCCAGCGTTTCCAACCGGCCTGCTTTCTCCAAAGCTTCCTTCACCGCATCCACCGGTTGATTGTATTGCTGGGCAACTTTTTCCAGTTCACTGGTGACCTCTTCATCGCTGGCCTGAATACCTTCTGCTTTCAGAATCGCTTCCAGGACCAGGTCTGTTTTCACATCTTGCTCTGCCTGGGGACGGTATTGTTCTTTCATTTTTTCCAGATCCGACTGCATAAACTGTAAATATTGCTCCAGGTTTAAACCCTGCATTCTTAATCTTTCACTTAAATCGTCAATCATTCTTTCTACCCTTTGGTCCACCATCACCGGGGGAATATCCACGGAGGCCGCATCGACTGCTTTTTTCACCACTTCATTCTTCACGTGCTCTTCCGCTCTTCTTTCCGCACTTTCCTCCAGCCGTTTGGTAATATCCGCCTTCAGGTCGGTCAAACTTTCAAATTCGCTCACATCTTTGGCAAACTCGTCGTCCAGAGGAGCTACTTCTTTTCGTTTGACTCCTTTAATTTTCACCTTAAACACAGCTTCTTTTCCGGCTAATTCTTCTTTATGATATTCAGCCGGGAAAGTAACCTGCACATCTCTTTCCTCATTGATTTTGGCGCCGATCAGTTGATCCTCAAAACCCGGAATAAATGAACCGGAACCGATTCCCAAAGAATAATTTTCCGCGGCGCCTCCTTCAAAAGGCTGACCGTCCACGAATCCTTGGAAATCGATGGCGGCAATATCATCCTTTTGAATTTCATCTTCTTCCCCTAGTTCGATCAATTTGGCATATCTTTGCTGCAGTCTGTCCAATTCTTTGTTGACATCTTCTTCCGCAACCGGATAATGGGGTTTTTCCACCTGAATTCCTTTATATTCGCCTAAAGTTACCTCAGGTTTCACATCCACAGTCACTTTGAAAGTAAACGGTTTTTCTTCATCTAGTTGAATGATGTCTACCGCAGGCCTGTCAATGGGTTCAATTCCCGTTTCTTTTACGGCTGCCGCATAGTTGGGGACGATCATGATCTCGGCTGCTTCTTCCAGCAAAGCAGCTTTTCCCACATATCTCTCTAAAATAGATTTCGGCGCTTTTCCTTTTCTAAAGCCCGGAATATTTACTTTCTTAACTAATTTGGTATAGGCTTGATGCATGGCCCGTGTTACTTGTTCTGTCTCAACCTCAATCTCTAGTCCGGCTTTGTTTTTGTCTATTTTTTCCAGATTTACTTTCATTAAAGCTCCTCCTTTATTATGTACATATCACCATGTTATTAATTCCCATTAATTGTTAATTTTAAACCAAGGTGCTCTCCCCTATTCTAGTTCTACAATTTCCAACCGTTTTCCTTCTTAGCCAAAAACTGTGATTAAAAAAACCTCTGGGTTTATTTCCTGATCCAGGTAGTTCCGAAATTCGGGAAAAGCAGAAGCGCGAAAAAAATAATGCAAAAAAGCCCCCAAAAAGGGGGATCAGGTGGCAATACACTGGAGCGGGCGAAGGGATTCGAACCCTCGACTTCAACCTTGGCAAGGTTGCACTCTACCACTGAGTTACGCCCGCATGATAAGTTGCATGATCGGCTCAGACAAGAAATCACAGTGGTGCGGGAGAAGGGACTTGAACCCCCACGGTTGCCCGCCAGATCCTAAGTCTGGTGCGTCTGCCAATTCCGCCACTCCCGCAAAAACCTATCAGCTGTCGCAAAGTGTATAATAACATACATCAATATTTTCGTCAAGCAGAAAGAGGTGATTGTTATAAATCAAAAACAACTTTTTTCGCTCTGCCGATGATGCCAATTTGGCCGGCCTTGCACACCAAGAGGGGATATTTCGGGTTTAAGCTTTGCAGGACCAAATAATCCTCTCCATAAATCACCTTTCTTAAAACCGCTTCCCCTTCCCCGGGGAAAACCAGCCCCATCTCTCCGCTTTTGATATCTTCCTGTTTTCTGATCAGCACCCTGGACCCCTCAGGAATCTGCGGTTCCATGGCATCCCCTTTTACTTGGAAAAAAAAGAATTCTCCCCCTTGAATTTCCCTTTCCGGAATCCATTCATAACCAATGAGATTTTCCTCGGCATAGAGGGATTGCCCCATCCGGATCACCCCCAGTACCGGTATTTGAGCCATGGCGCCTGCCGGTTGATAAATATTTGTTTGGGCTTCCATGATCCTGTCCGCAGCATAGCCGGCTGTAATGAGGACCTTATCCGGGGAGAGGCCGAGGGCCTTGGCCAATTCCAAGACTACCTGTCTGGAAGGTTCATATAAGCCTTTTTCCAATTTATTAATATAGGAAAATGAAATCCCCGTGCATAAACCGGCTAAGTCCCGCAGGGATAAATCTTCTTTTAGCCGGGCTTGCTTGATCAGATCCCCGAATTGTTTACTCATCCTCTACACCTCATTTGTATTATATCCATCCGGGAGAGCTTTAGGCAATATAGACTTAAAATTTGTATAGTTTTATGCAACTTATTGTTGACTTATACTATACACCATGTTATAGTTCAATTGTAGAATAATACTACACCCATTTAGGAGGATCCCTATGTATGAAATCACTTATAAAATGTATCTCAACCATATACCCGTCCTGCTGGATGACAGTTATCTCGGCCATGTAAAGGTGGAAGAAAGCACCCTTAAAGAAAACTTGAAAAGCCGTTTTGGCCTGCTGGAATCCCAGTTTTCCTCTTTAACACCGGCTAACCTGGCCCACTTTTATTTATTTACCTTGTACCGGGCGGATCAAAGCAGTGAATCCATCTCTTTTGAGATATTAGAAGTAAAAAGAATCCCTTCCGAGCCTGTCCGGCCCGAGTGAAGCATCAACGCTTCCCTGAAGCTTTTCCCGCTCCATCCCATGGCCCTTGTTCAAGCAAGTTAGGTCCCCTATTTCCTGAGACGGGCCAAAACAGGATCGAGGGCACGGACCCACAGTTCAAAACCGCCCTGCTCCTCGATGGTGCGTACCGCCATTTCGTTGAGTCCTCCGGGAGTCATCTCCCCGGCCAGACAGCCCAGATCCCCCTCTTGGTAGTGGCGGGCCTGGAAAGACAATGCTTCGAAGAAAGCAGTTGTATAGTCAGTGGACTCTTTCCGGGAAAGCCCTTCCCGCTCCCCCCATTTCACCACTTCCCATAAGAAGGTGTAATAGGTACTCATGAGCCCGGTAATGGCAGCCAACACCTGGATTTCTCTCATGTCATCCACGCCTACAATTTCACCGAGAGGAGCAAAAAGCTCCGCCACATCCCGGTTATTGGGGCAGATGGCAATGGGGCCAATCCTTCTGGACGCAAAAGGGAGAGGCACCATGTGGACCAGGGTCCGGGTTTTTCCGATCCACCTGGCGATCTCTGCTAATTTACGATCGGACATCAGGTTGATCACCCGGTGATCTTGCCGAAAAGATAAGGGACGAATAATCTCTTCGGCGCACTTAGGGACCACAGCCAGAACCACCCACTCGGACCTGTCCAGAACTTCCTGGTTGGAGCCAGCTACGGTGACGTTTGGGAATTTATCTGCCAGTTGGGCGGCGCGCAGGGCGTTTCGGGGCGACAAATAAATCCTGTGCTCCAGATCTCCCCCGGAACAGAAGCCAGTGACCAAAGCCGAGGTGATCACGCCGGTGCCGATAAAACCAATATCCCTTCCCATGATTCATTCACTCCTCTCCATGCCAAGGAATTTTCGCCAGAGCCATATCCTGGCCAGCCTCAAGGTGGTCTCTCTTAAGGATTTCCATGGCCTCAAGGAAATGGTCCCCCCGCACGGCTTCCACAAACCGGTACAGCCCGGCAATGATTTCCTGAACATGACGTTCCTTTTTTTCCGACAGCAGGCCGATACGAATCAATTCGTCCTGATTGCTCCGGTAAATGCGGTTGATGCGCTCATTCTCGTAGACACTGACAATTTCCATGTGCAGTTCGGTATCGGTGCGCTCCCATTCGTAAAGATCCTTCTGAGCGGCTTTCATGCGCACAACCTTTTCCTCAATGCGATGGGAGTATGCCCAGGTTTTTTTCAGGTCGAAAATCAGTTTCAGGGCGTTGCTCTCTAAGAGATTCCGCAGTTGGTAGATTTCCAGAACATCTTTCCGGGTAATATCTTTGACCCGGGTCTTTTTGCGAAAATCAGCGATGAGCCACCCTTCGTTTTCCAGGCGGCGCACGGCCATGCGAATCGGCATCCGGCTTGTGGCCAGCTCTTCCGCCAGGCTTGCCTCAGTAAGGAAGGAACCGGGCGGATAGGTCAGGTCCAGGATCCTTTTCTTGATCATGTCATAGGCAAAATCGGTCAGGGACCGGCCTGATGCCAATTCTCGTACCGGGTCAGACGTTTTTCCCATTCATCATGCCTCCTCAGCAGTTTAATGTACTTCCCGCAAACCCGCCGCCCACTCTGACCGGAACGCCCGGGTTCTGCCCGGCGAGATATTGGGCCCGTTCCAGGATACGTTCCCGGGAGGGCGGGACCAGGTCCTTTAAGGAATAATCCCGGTTAAGATTTCGATAGGTTTCCCGGCCCAGGCGATGATAGGGCAATAGCTCTACCTCCTGCAACTTTTTCATTGTTCTGCAGAATGCCGCAGTTCCGGACAGGTTTGCATCGTCATCGTTTGCGCCCGGTACCAGGGGAATCCGCACCACGATGGACAAGGGATAGGGGGATTGATCCACCTTGCGGATGTTATCAAGGATGCGTGCATGATCAGCGCCCACCCACTGTTGATGAAGCACGCTGTCTATCTGTTTGATATCTACATAGAGCATATTGAGCCAGGGCAAAATTTTTTCCACGCTCTCCCAGGGCGCGTAGAGACTGGTCTCAACAGCCGTATCAATGCCCAGTTCCCTGCACTTCAGTAGAACCTCCCGGACAAAATCGGCCTGACCCAAAGGCTCACCGCCGCTGATCGTCACACCGCCTCCCGAATGAAAAAAGAAGATCTCATCCTTGGCGATTTCCCGTACCACTTCCCCTACGGACATGAGGTCTCCGTATTTTTTCCACGCCCGCCGGGGACATTTTGTGACACAGACAAAGCAATTTTTACATTTTGCCTCATCGGTACAGACCTGCCGGCCGTCCTCTGACATGGAAAGGGCACCTTCCGGACATGCGCGCACGCATATACCGCATCCGATGCAGCGGTCCCGGGCATACCCTTTTTGGGGCCGGGAGCACTGGGACTCAGGTGTGGAGCACCAGCGGCATCTAAGGGGGCACCCCTTGAGGAAAAGCACCGTACGCAGCCCCTCCCCGTCGTGGATGGAGGATCTCTCCATCCTCAGAACGGAACCAAGAACCGCCTCACTTTTATTCATCATCATTTCCTTTCTCCCGGGCACAAAATTATATGTTAATTATCCTACGGAAATACCGTGCTGTACAGTGCGGCCGATGATCTCATCCTGCACGTCTTTCCCCAGTTCCACAAAGTAGGCGGTATAGCCGGCCACGCGCACCAAAAGCCCCTTATATTCCTCCGGATATTTCTGGGCCCGGATCAGCTTTGCCTGATCAATCACATTAAACTGGACATGGTAGACACCCAGGCTGCACATGCTTTTGAGCAGGGCCATCATCTGGGTAATGCCGTTCTCCGTGGACAGCATGGCTGGCTCCACTTTCATATTGAGCAGAGTCCCCTGGACGAAACGGGCGTGAGGAATATTGGCTACCGACTTTAATACCGCACCGGGACCATTGAAGTCCGTCCCGCCACTGGGGCTGACGCCGTCTGCCAGCGGTTTCCAAGCTTTTCGCCCGGAGGGAAGGGCGCCCACCTCCAGGCCAAAGGGAGTATTGCCGGATACCGGAAGAATTCCGGGGGTCATGCGGCCGAACTTGCTGCTGTATTTTTCGATCTCGTCAGCGATAAAGGTGAACATATCCCCCGCAATATCATCGACCATGAGATCGTCGTTGCCATACTTGGGTGCGTCCAGGCACAGCTTGTGCATCTCCTCCCACCCCTGAAAATCCTGCTCCAGGGCATGCAGTAACTGGGCCATGGTCGCCTGTTTCGTCTCATAGACAATATGGCGCACGGCGGCAATACTGTTGATCAGGTCCGCTACGCCGATGAGAATAATGCCGTTTCCCACGTTGTATTTGGCACCGCCCCAGGCGTAGTCCTTCCCCTTCTCGATACACTCTTTGAAAGTAAAGGAAAGAGCGGGAGAGGGACGATTCATACAGACCTCGTCAATCACATGGCTTCCTTTCACTACAGCCCGTGTGGCATATGCAATCTGCTCCTTCACTGCCGAAAGGAAATCTTCATAAGTCTGGAATTCCAGGGGATTTCCCGTTCTCGCCGAGATATATTGGCCGCTCTTTCGATTCTTCCCGTCTGAGAGGGCTAACTCCACCATCCCGCCCAGATTGATGTCCGCCAGGGCCGTGTACTGGCGCATCCGCCCCTCCAGGTTGGTCTCCACGCAGCCGCAGGGATTCCAATCGAAGGCTTCTTTCAGGGGAACCCCTTTGTTCATCAGCATTCTGATGCCCACATCGTCGTTGTGGAAGGCGGGAAATCCTGTGCCCAGCCGAATCAGCTCCACAACCTTTCTTAAAAAAGAGTTGGGGTTTTTGGCCAAACTATAGCGCACCGAGAGAGAGGGCTGATAAAGCTGCACATCCATAGTAGCCTGCAGGATCATGTAGGAAAGATCGTTGACCGCATCCCGCCCGGTGTCGTCCACACCGCCCACGCAAACGTTCTGAAACATAGGATACCCGGCAGCGAACTCTGCCGTAAGAGCGTCCTGAAAAAGACAAGGCTCACTGAATTTCACCCAAAGACAGTCCAGAAGCTCCTGGGCTTCTTCAGAAGTGATGCGCTCTGCTTTCAGATCAGCCTGGTAATAAGGCCAGAGATACTGATCCATCCGTCCCGGGTTATAGCTGGCCGCATTCTGTTCCATAAAAATGCAGATCTGATAAAAGTAAAAGGACTGCAAAGCTTCCCAAAAGGTCCGGGCCGGATGGGCCGGAACCTGCCGGCAAATTTCCCCTATTTTGCTCAGTTCCTTTTTCCGCCGGGGGTCTTTTTCTTTTGCCTCCAGGCGTTCGGCTTCTTTGGCGTAGCGCTCCGCCAATGTGATCATCCCTTCCGCTACAATCAAAAGGGATTTCAGATAGTAATCCTTTTCATAATCACCCGGCACCGTAAGATCCAGTTCGGCTTTCCTCTTTTTGACAACGTTGACGATTCCCGAAATTCCCTGGGAAATCAGCCACTGGTATCCGGCCGTAGTCTCCCCCCATCCGCGCACGGCCTTACGATTGATGTAGATCATCCCATGGTCCCGCAGTTCCCGGGTATCGTCTGGGATCTGGGCAAGCCACTCTTCGTAATTGGATCTTCCCTTCCAATAAGGTCGAATTTGTTCCTCAAAGATTTCCTGATCCTCCGGTTTGAGATAGAAGGGATCATAAGGACGGTTGCTGATGGTATCCAGCTCGTCGTTCAACACAGACCAGCAGGTGTCCGCGCATAGAATACCGGCCCGGATCTTGCTGCCGGAACAACCGACAATAAGCTCGTCACCCCCTATGGTGACCGTCTTTTCTTGACATTGTTTCCGAAAGGCTTTGGCTTTTTTCACCACAAGAGGGTCCCCTGCCGCCTCCCGGAAAGCCTCCGTAAGAATTCTTGCATTCTCCAGGTCCATCTCCGGCCGGGTTTCCAGCACTCTATTTTTGAGGCGGTTTACCCGCTCCATGTATTTCCCTTCCCGTGCTGTTTGGGCCATATCGACACCTCCATTCAATCAGGTAAACTTCCCTGCTCCTCACTTCTAGGAGCCTATATGTATTTTGGGATCCTAAATTTATTCTAGCACGCTGCCATATATTTGTAAAGCTAAGTCTAGCGGCAAGGAAAGTCATTTACCATCGGCAATTTTACCCTTAAAAGCGACCTTTTCTGCTACCTGGGCCAGAGGGAAAAAATTTGGGCATATCGGCATATTTCTTCCATAAGATTAACCGAAGCCCTTTACTTGGAGGTGGAGGTCGAATTACTGCCGGAAAAGGATCCCTCTGTTTTACTTTCGTTACGAGTGCCCATAAATTCAAATATTTGATTCTTGGCATTATTTGATGCTGTACTATTAACAGGTTCAATCTTCGTATCTGATCTATATGGTTTTGTTTTCATTTTTTATTGACAGCCATTTCTATTTATGGTAACCTTTTTATATTATAGTAAACCTTTCTCGAGTTGGACGGGCTGATTTCGGTTCGTTTTCAAGGAGTGGGCTTCTGGGGTGGGAAGTCAATATTTTTGGCATCTCGCTTTTTTGTTTTTTTCAAAAGATAGAGAGGCCTGACTTATTTTACTGCTCAGCCCATCTACTTTTAAAAACTGAATAATCTCCTCTGCCGCTTAATTCTCGATACGAGAAACGGGGGAACCAGTTTTCAGGGGTGAATCATTCCTGGTAGGCAAACCTGGAATGTAGGGTTATCTTTCGACCCGAATCCGTCAGCTAACTTCGTAAGCGTTGAAAGGGAGGATCAATTGTGAAGCGATGAGCTTTGCCGTATCCTTTATTATACCCTTTAACCCCGGACTTTTCTGCCCGGGGTTTATTATTTTCTTATGATGGAAAAAGGAGGTTTTTTACATGTTCATTGCCCAGCAGACGAAACCTAACGAACAAGAAAAAGAGACAATTTTTCCCGGCAAGATTATGTTTATTTCTGTACACGGCAGTCCTCTTGCGAAATTGGGCGGTATCCAATCAGGCGGCCAAAACGTTTATGTCCGGGAGTTGGTAAAGGCGTTGGATCAACTGGGGGTGACAGTTGATGTTTTTACCCATTGGACGGATATTTCTCAACCTCAGATCACCCCTATGGGGAAAAAATCCAGAGTAATCCGATTGGCAGCCGGAAGCCCCGGTTTTCGCCCTAAGCATGAGATGGCGGGCAACTTGCCAAAGTTTTTAAAAGAACTTAAGCAGTACATGACCAGCCCATACAGCTATACCCTTATTCACAGTAATTACTGGTTATCCGGCTGGGTGGGTCTAAATCTGCGCAGGTCGAGCCGTATGAAGCTGATTCATACCTCCCATTCTTTGGGAGCAGTAAGAAAAGGGGCCCTGATCAAAACTCCCGACCCAAGTATGACCAATCGATTAAATATAGAGAAGGAATTATTCCAAACCGCTGACCGGGTTATTGCTACCAGTCCAAGCGAAAAAGCTGTTTTAAGCAATTATTATACTGTGCCATCCAAAAAAATAAAAGTAGTCCCTTGCGGAATTAATGCAGGAATTTTTCATCCAGATAACCAAAAAAGTAAGCCTGACCACCTTCCCCTAAAAAAGAGGATGATTCTTTTTGTGGGAAGGTTCGAAGAGAACAAAGGTTTGAATATTTTACTCCAGTCCCTGGTTATTTTACAAAATAAGTTTCCTTTAACCGCGGCCAGTACTTGTTTAACGGTGGTCGGGGGAGATGAACTCAACCTATTACCCCATCAAATAAGTCCAGAGAAACAACGATACCTGGACTTTATCAAAGCCAAGGGTCTTACAGACCTGGTCAAATTCATCGGTCCCATTAGTCATGAGGATTTAGTTACCTATTATAGAAATGCCAGCATCACCATCATCCCGTCTTTCTATGAATCCTTTGGTCTTGTTGCTGTCGAAGCCATGGCATCAGGATGTCCCGTAATCGCTTCCCGAACCGGTGGTTTGGCAGATAACGTGATCAATGGGAAAACAGGATTCCTCGTGAAGCCAAAGGACCCGGAAGAATTAGCCGGCGCCATCAACAAGCTTCTTACGGATGAACAATTAAGAAGGCACATGAAAAAGGAGGCCTCAATTCATGGCAGACAGTTTTCCTGGCTAGACATTGCTTGGAATATGTTGAGTATCTATAAAGAGGTGATTGGGTGTCAGACAACCACATTAAACGGAATCCCCGATATCTCTTAGCCACAGATCTTGACGGAACCTTAGTGGGCAGTAAACCCGGCCAAACCGTTTTCAAAGAACTTTTTTTAAGGCACAAACATCTCTTCCACCTGGCCTATGTTACGGGCAGAAACTTTAGATCCGCATGGGGACTCATTGCCGAGGAGAAATTACTCCATCCTGACATTCTCATCACTGACGTTGGCACGGAAATATACCTTGCCCCTGATTATATCCTTCACCCGGAGTGGGATAAAAAAATGTCGGTCAACTGGAACAGGCAAAAAATTTCTGCACGTATTGAGAAAATTACCACATTAAAACCGCAAAATATTGATTCTCCTTATCGTCTTGCTTACTTTACGGAAGAAAAAGATTACCAGGAAGCAATCCATGAATTGAATCAGATAATAAGGGGGACTAACCTCGGGGTGGAAATTGTGCCTTCGATGGGTCATATCATCGATATTATTCCTGCCCAAGGGGGCAAAGGCCCTGCCTTGAGATATATGCAGCACCTTTTGAAGATTGAGCGAGACCGGACCATCGTTTGCGGCGATAGCGGCAACGATCTTTCCATGTTTGCCGGAGGAGCCAAAGGGATCGTTGTAGGGAATGCCAAAGAAGAATTAAAGGAAAAGTTGCATGGTTTCCCCAGTGTATACTTTTCCGCGTTGGACCATGCTTTCGGCATCCTTGAGGGATTAAAAGAATATGGGGTGATCTGATTTACCGATTCCTCCGCATAAAATTTATTTGTATTCGTTACTTCAATTATATAAAATAGATAAGGGATTTTAGCCTTCATATTATAAGAAAATATCGTGGGGAAAAATCGTCTCAAAAAATGCCGGAAGTGAGACATCATGACAAGTCAGACTTACAAGACCTTAAATCAATGGTGGGATTTCCGCCTGAAACTTTATGGCGAAGGGATCTTTACCGGACTTTTAACCAGTTTTGTCATCGTTTGTTTTCGTTTTTCTTTGGAAAAGGCCGAATTATTCAGAACAAAGGTATTTTTATTTGCCCAAACAAAAAATCATGGGGTCCTGGTTCTGTGGTTTATTGCCCTAATCTTGATTGGGTTTCTCCTTGGGAAGCTGACACAATGGGAACCACTGGCTTCGGGGAGCGGCATTCCTCAAGTAAAAGGTGTCCTATTGGGGAAAATAAAAACCAACTGGTTATCTGTGCTCATTGTTAAATTTTGGGGTGGGCTATTGGCCATTGGAGCCGGCCTATCTTTGGGACGGGAGGGGCCCTCCGTTCAAATCGGGGCTGCCGTTGGCCAGGGAATGAGCAGGTTATTGGGCAGGCTAAGAATTGAGGAAAGATATTTAATTACCTGCGGGGCCAGCGCAGGTTTGGCTACCGCCTTTAACGCTCCCTTAGCCGGAGTCATATTTGCCCTGGAAGAATTACATAAAAATTTTTCTCCCCTTGTTTTGACTTCAGCCATGGTTTCATCCTTAACGGCAGACTTCATCTCACAACAATTTTTTGGTCAAAAGCCGATTTTTAGCTTCCATAATCTTCCTGTTCTGCCCCTTAATTATTATTTGTATTTAATTGTTTTAGGCTTAATGATGGGGGCCTTCGGCGTTTTTTTCAATTACTCTTTAATTAAAATATCGAACCTGTACAAAAAAATTAAATATTTGCCCAAAACGTTAATCCCCCTTATCCCCTTGGCTTTCGCAGGGATCTTGGGACTGGTTTTGCCGGAAGTATTGGGTGGAGGACACAAAATTATTGAATCGTTAATTCAGAATATATTTAGTTTTAAAGTCTTGCTGTTATTGCTGGCCGTGAAATTTTTATTTACCATGGCGAGCTATGGCTCCGGAGTGCCCGGGGGAATTTTTTTGCCCTTATTGGTGATTGGAGCTTTAGCGGGAAAAATTTATGGGATCGCCATTACCCATTACCTGTCGGCAGACCCCATGTTTCTAAATAATTTTATTGTACTGGCTATGGCCGCCTATTTTACGGCAATTGTCAAAGCCCCGGTCACCGGCAGTATTCTCATCACGGAGATGACCGGTTCTTTTAACCACCTGCTGCCTTTGATTACTGTTTCGATGACCGCGTATTTCGTTTGTGACCTTTTGAAGTCGGAACCAATTTATGAGACATTATTGGGCCGCCTGCTTCCTGCAAAAGGAAAGCTTGACTCTGCCAGCGAAAAAGGGAATAAGGTTTTATTGGAAATAGCAGTATCCCTGGGCTCAAAGGTGGCCGGCAAAAAAATTCGAGACCTTATTTGGCCCTACCACTGTCTCATCGTGGGAATTAAACGGGGCAACTCTGAAATCATACCTACAGGTGATACCGTTTTATTTCCGGGAGATTATTTGATTGTGCTGTCCAATCAGGATAAGATGCCTGAGGTAAGAGAATCATTAACAAAAATGTGCAGTGAATGTTCAAAGTTCCTGAATGAATCTGATTCATCAAATCCTTGAAGGTGGTAAATGATCTAAATAACTAAAGACATTTTCTTGGATATTGGTGCAGAAGAATTGGGCCATCTAGAAATGGTTTCTACCGCAGAACTGCCTCGTTTCAAATATGAATCGCCAATATCTCCAGGGACGATTGGCGATTCTTTCTGTTCTCATTATTTTTCCGGCTGTGATACATGTTTCCCTTAAACCATACTATGATCAACTGTCTATCGTATGTAAAGATCAACCTACCCTAAGGGGAACTTGACCTCTTACCGCCCAAAGCAGCCGCCTTTCCACTTCATACCAGTTTACCAACTGCCACCAAGCATCCACGTAGTCTTTCCTTTTATTCTGATAGTCAAGATAATAGGCATGTTCCCAAACATCCAGTACAAGGATGGGAATCCCGCTCCATTGGGTCCCCTTTTGGTGTTTCTCCGCCTGTAAGATTTCCAGTCTCTGCCATGTGGGCTGCCATGTTAGTACTGCCCAGCCGGAACCTTCAACTTTAATTGCCGCGTTGCTAAATTGCTGTTGAAATACAGTAAAATCCCGGAAATAGCTGTCGATTTGGCTCATGGTATAACGGCCGGGCTGTCCCCCCCTCCCGACTGGCGCCATCACAGTCCAATAAATGCTGTGTAGAATATGTCCCGAGCCATTAAATGCCAACTCATTTTCCCAATATTTAATTAAGTCAAAGTCTCCCCTTTGCCTTGCCTCCACCAATTTAAGTTCAGCCTTATTCAAGTCGTCAACATAGGTTTTGTGATGAGCGTCATGATGAAGATGCAACGTTTCCGTACTGATTACCGGCTCTAAGGCGTCATAGGGGTAAGGTAACGGCGGTAATTGATGCTCGCCCGGGGGAATCATCATGGGGTATTGCATTTTAGAAGACCTCCTGATTCATAACCTTCATTTTTATGATTTTATTTTATTCTGTCTGATCATAGAGGTGCCTCTAAGCCCGTCCTTTTCTTCGCCCCTCTTTGCATGTACCCTGATATTCTCCACACCCAGCATGCGGATAAAGACATTCGTAACCTCCGGATCAAATTGGGCCCCCGCATTTTTTTTGATCTCCAATAAGGCCTCCTCCCTGCTCATCGCCTTGCGGTAGGGCCTATCGCTAACCATGGCATCATAGGCATCGGTGACCGCCAGAATGCGGCAAAGCAAAGGAATGTCTTCTCCTTTTAAGCCTTTAGGATATCCTTTACCGTCCCAGCGTTCGTGGTGAAAAAGGATATATTCGGCTACGGCCGATAGTTCCGGTGCGTTCTGAGCAATGCGGAAGCCAATTTCGGGGTGTTTTTTCATTTCTTCCCATTCCTCCGAGTTGAGCAGTCCCGGCTTTTGGAGAATACTTCCTTCAATGCCCACTTTGCCAATGTCGTGCAATACGGCTAAAAGGGCCAGCTCATCCAGTTCCTTGGCAGAAAGTTTTATTTCTTTCGCCATTGCCTGGCAATAATCTCTCAACCGTTCCGCATGTTCTTCCGTTTCCAAATTTTTTTCGGCAAGGGTGGCCAAGAGAGTATTGATAATGCTGTTTCTATAGCTTTTTCCCTCCATCAGTTTTTGCCGGTACATCCGTTCTTCCGCTTCTTTGATCACTTGGAGAAGATCTTCTTTTTTTGTCTTCACGGCAAAGCCAAAGGAAACACTAACCTGCATCGGCCCGTCACTTTTCACGACACAACTGTCCTTTATCCTTTTGATAATGTTCTCTGCATTTTCGGCAGTACTCCTGGGGAGCAGAATCAGGAATTCGTCTCCTCCCCAGCGGGCGATGATATCTTCTTGGCGGCAGTTTTCCTTAATGGCATCCGCCGTTTTTTGTAAAAGCCGGTCTCCCACCTCATGACCAAAAACATCATTGGTCAGCTTCAACCCGTTAACATCTCCCATGATTACGGCGATGGGCTGCTCCAGGGAGGTATCCAGTTTCATGATTCTTTCTTCCATAAACCTCCGGTTATATAGTCCCGTAAGGGAATCATGATAGCTCATATAAAGGATTTTTCCCTGATGTTCTTTTTCTTGGGTTACATCACGGAAAACCATGACCACCCCAAAAATCTTCCCTTTTTCATCCCGGATGGGGGCGGCACTGTCGGCGATGGATACCTGCCTCCCGTCTTTGGTGATTAGGGCGGTATGATTCGCAAGTCCAATAATTTTCTCCGTCAGGAAGACTCTCGCCACAGGATTTTCCACTTCTTCTCCCGTATCTTCGCTTATCAGTTTAAAGACTTGGGCAAAGGGTTTTCCTGACGCTTCTTTCTCACCCCATCCTGTGATCTCCTGAGCAAACTTATTCATGAGGATAATCCTGCCCTCACTGTCTGTGGTAACGACCCCGTCGCCGATGGAAAGCAGGGTGGTGTGGAGCAACTGTTTCTCCCGGTATAGTTCTTCTTTGTATCTTTCCCGGTCAGTAACATCAAATATGATGGAAAAAAGCATTTGCCCATCATAATGGGTTACCGGGCAGGAATAAACATCGACCAGCCTGATTTCTCCGCTGTGTAAGCGATGGGGAAAAAGGAAATACCGTTGCCGTTTCTTCAGTGCCAGCAGCCGACGTTTTTCCACCTCTTCTTCCGACAGCATGTTAAGGTCCTGAATCTGCAGGCTGAGCAGTTCCTTCCGGGTGTAACCATAAAAAGCACATGCCGCCGGGTTGGCATCGACAATTTTGCCGGTGGCAGGCTCAATGAGGAGCATGATGGCGGCATGCTCTTCAAACATAGCCTGCAGCCGCCGGAAATGGTATTCTCTTTCTTTCTCTGCCTTTTTCTGTAAGGTAATGTCCTTTCTGGAACAAACAATATATTTTACTTCGCCCTCTTCTAGCACCGGAGTAAATACCGTATGCCAGGTCCGGGTTCCATTTGGAAAAGCCAGTGTTTCTTCTAACTCGATAGGATGTTTTTCTTCTACCGCTTTTAAGTAGCCCTTTTTTAAGGATTTACCCATTTCTAAGCCTAGTAATTCTTCCGGGGTTTTCTCATTTATTTCTTCAGGTGTATAGCCTGTTAGTTTCTGGTGGGCGGTATTGTTCATGATATACCGAATATCTCCCTTTTCGATACGGGCCAGAAACATGGCATCCTGGGTGCTGTTAAAAATAATTTTCAGGTCGGAGGAGATTTTTTCGATTTCTTTTTTCTGCTTTTCCAACTCTTGAATTTGTGCGATTTCACCGGTGGTTTCTTGAAATAGTGTGGCAAAATATCCTTTTTCAGGAGAAAAAGCGGTTACTTTATACCAGCGCCCCAGCGGCTCAGCATACTGGGTAAATTCTCGCCGTTCACCGGCCAGGGCCACCTTAGCGTAGAAATCCACCCAGTCAAAATTGCCGTTTCTGATACCGGGCAACACTTGAGTGACCCTTTTCCCTATAATCTCCGCTCCTATTAACCCGGTCATTTCTTCAAAAGCATGGTTTATATCCAGAAAGATATAGTCCTCAGGTTGGCCCCGATCATTAAACAACAGCTCGTGGTAGGCATATCCAAAAGGCGCCTGCTTCAATACTTCCATCGCAATATTTTCTTTCATCGTCTACCACCTCCCCTAATTTTTTGCCAGTGTACCCTTCACTCATTTGGAAAACCTTTCCGCATCCCAGCGCAATCACCAGTAGGACCATTTCCCCACAGTTCCCAGCCAACTTTGCCGAAAAACGTCCTGTGGTTTATTGTTTTTTATTTTATTTTACAAAAACTTTCTAAACAGATTCTTAACAAGCCATACATGAAAGAAGCCTGAATACCCTTCTTGTGAAGGATTCTCAGGCTTCTTGGATCGTTACACGATCAAATACTTTTCAAAAAATCATCGACATGAGTGTAATTGTCACAGGAAGAATGATGGAGGCCATAACCATAAGAACTACTCCGAAAGCTGCTTTCTTATTCTTATTTGCCCAATTATAATGGTAAAAGATATGAAAACACTTGGACAACTCATGGCAAGAAAATTCCTTCCCGGTCCACGACGTGGTAAAGCAATTCCATCTGTTTTTTGGTCGGAGGCAACGTCTCCCCTGATACCCGGGAGACATTGAGTTTAAAACCTACATGGTCTATGACATCCTGCACCGTAAAACCCGGGTGCACCGTATCCAGGTACATCTCACCTGTGTCGTCAAAACGAAATACCGCCATATCCGTAATCACCGTAGAAACCCCGCCCTGAAAATAAGACCCGTAAACCTCCTGTTTGGGAACCCATGCTCCGGTGGGCCATTTTTTAACCCTCCAGCCAGGCGAAGTAACATAATCAACCTGTTCTTTAAATCTGCGTTTTTCCTGGACCATAATAAACACCGTTCTTTTGGCAAAAGAACAAATATCCGCATTGCCGCCGCTGCCCGTAAATCTTTTTTCGGGATGATTATAATCCCCAATCACGGTACAATTGACGTTGCCATACCGATCAATTTCCGCCCCGCCTAAGAAGCCCAGATCCACATAACCGGCATGCAACTGTCCGTAAAAGGCTTCAAATAATCCGGACGCCCTGGAAGCCTGGTGCACACAACGGGCATCCCCTACAGAAGTAGGAATATCCAAAGGCCTGCCGTCGATGCTGCCGGCTTCATAGATGCAAACAGCGTTGGGAGCCTGTTCATGCTGGGCCAGCGTAATGGCCAGCATGGGCAGCCCGGTACCGGCGAAAACAACATCCCCGTCCCGGACTTCTCGCGCGGCCGCAACAGCCAGTAAAACTATGGGTTTAAACTCGCCAATTTTGCAGGATGCCCCGGACACTATCTCGTCCCCCTTTTGACCCGTGTAGAATAACCCAGTATTTGACTGGCGCGCAGTTCTTCCAACCGTCTCGTGCCTAATTTCTCCAGGTATTCTTCATGACAGCTGACCCCGAATATCCACTTCTCGGCAAATGCATCAAAGGCATTTTGATCACGGACCGTACGGTTATAGTTTTTCAGAAATTCCGCATCGGCATCATAATAGAACTGGGAACCGGTGGGATGAGCCGCCCAGGGACACTCCACCACATAGTCGATCTCATGACCGGACACCAGGTTCGCCCCCGGATCTCTTCTCAGGTAGCTATCCGGTACGATTTCTTCACAAATCACAATCACGGTACGGGAAGCTTTGATCACTTCTGCATCGTTGTAGCTCTGGGAAAGCACGCGCACCGTACCTTCGTCGCCGACAACAGGGGCATATACCAGGGCCACGTCCGGATTTACCGCCGGTAATAACAAACATTCTCCTCTATGGAAGAAAGGATCCGCGGCCATGACATATTTTTGGGCCGGGATATGCCGATGTTTGCCATCTCTTAATCCGGCTTTGGCCAACTGGTCATATTCCGGATTGAAAATATCGGTACCCATGGCCAAAGCGCAGGGAAAGAAAGGCAATCCTAAAGCGCCGGCCATTAAACGTCCCGCAGTATGTCCGTGACTGTAATCATCAACGAGAACTTCCCCGCTGATCTGCTTGCGGGCAAGATTCTCCCCGATTTTACCCAGCATCTCCTGTCCCATCCAGGCCCCTTCCCAAATTTTTACGCAGCCCGCACCGACCAGAAGGTCACTGTGGTATCCTCCCTGCACCTCGAATAAGTGCAGATCTTTTTTTCCCTGCCTGATCAGTTCATAACAAAGTGCGACCGGACGCCTCCAGATGGTAAAGCCGCTGAAAGCTACCTGATCCCCGTCATGCACCAGGGCGGCGGCTTCTTTTAAGGTGATGATTTTTAGTTTACTCAACTTAAGCTCTCCTTTTAAGGTTAGGGGACACACCTCTATGTCAGGCATTCCTATCCCGTCAGAGGAATGTCCCCAATTTATGTCTCTCAAGCAGGAGCAAGCGGGAATCTACTCTTTCATGTATCTTTGGGCAACCTGTTCTGCCAGGGTGTATGGGTCCGTTTCCTTGCTCATTAATTGATCAACCATCTTTTCCATTTCTCCCGCCTGACTCAATTTATTTAACACGGGCTGCAGGATGCGGGCCCACAAGGCTTCATTCAGTTCGGCCATCCTTTTCCGGCGCACCCGATCAGAAAACCGGCGGCTTTTGATCAGGAACTGATAATGCTCCTCAATCTTACCCCACAAGGCTGCTACACTTTGGACAAATTTATCCGGCTCCAGGATACTTTCTACTTTCAGGACAGGTATGGTCCAGCCCGCACCGGAACCGTCCCCGCTCTCTCGGGGCATGGCAACCAGGTTTAATACTTCTTGATACAGCTTGCCTGCACCGTCCCGGTCTGCCTTATTGATCACAAAGATATCGGCAATTTCCATTAAGCCTGCCTTAATGGCCTGAACTTCATCCCCCATACCGGGAACCAGAACAACGACCACCGTATGGGCATGATTGATGATGTCGACCTCCTGCTGTCCTACTCCGCAGGTTTCGACGATAATTTTTTCTTTTCCCAAGGCCTCCATCACATGAATCCCTTCACCGACAGCCTTGGACAGGCCGCCCATGGCGCCTCGGGTGGCGAGACTTCTGATAAATACGCCTGGATCCTCTGCATGCCGGAGCATGCGGATGCGGTCCCCCAGAATGGCTCCCCCCGTGAAAGGGCTGGTAGGATCAACGGCCAGCATGCCGACGGTTTGATTGCTTTTCCTAAAGGCCGCAATCAGCTCATCGGCAAGGGTACTTTTGCCGGCCCCGGGGGCCCCGGTCAGTCCGATCACATGAGCATGGCCGGTTGCGCTAAATATCTCTCGCATGGCTTGATCCGTATCGGGAATTTGATCTTCCAAATTCCGGATCAGACGGGAAGCCGCCCGGATGTTTCCGGCCAATACTTTTTCGCTCAGCTCATTCATGATGCTCACGCCCTTGGTGTTACATTTGTCTGAATCCATGCCACAATGGACTCCAGAGGAACTCCCGGGGTAAAAATACCTTTCAGCCCGGCTTCATATAAAGCGGTTTTATCCCGTTCCGGGATAATGCCGCCGCCAATGACGACGATGTCTCCGGCTTCTTTTTCCTCCAGGAGCCGGACTACTTCGGGAAATAAATATTTGTGTGCCCCGGAAAGGCAGCTTAAACCCACCACATCCACATCTTCCTGAACAGCAGTGGATGCTATTTGTTCCGGGGTTTGATGACAACCGGTATAAATCACCTCAAAACCGGCGTCGCGGAAACAGCGGGCCAGGACCTTAGCCCCCCGGTCATGTCCATCCAGACCCGGTTTTGCCAGCAGTATGCGAATTTTTCTATTTGACATTACCATACTTGCCTCCTCAAACTATTTCGTTGAAGCAAGTTCTTAATTCAGATGGAGATTTTTTTACTCCATCTGAATTTTAGAACTGCAAATGCATGACTTAGTTGGCGTTTGACTCCCGCCGTTAGCGGTCAGGGGACACACCTCTTCAAGGAATGTCCCCAATTAATGCGGGAGACCTACGCCAAGTTAGTCAGGTTAAAATATCCCGGGATCACGGTATTCACCGTAGACTTCCCTGTAGACATCACAAATTTCCTGTACAGTGGCATAATTTTTCACGGCTTCAATACAGGACGGCATCACATTGTCCCCTTTTTTACAGGAGGCAGCAATGTCTTTCAAGCATTTCGCCACCATGCGGTCGTCCCGTTTCCTCTTCACTTTTGCCAGACGCTTCAGCTGTTCGGCTTCCACAGATTCGTCAATCTCCACGAGGGGAATATCGGTTTCTTCATTTTCTTCCCCATACTTATTGACGCCAATCATCACTTTTTCCCGGGCGTCGATCTGCCGCTGGAATTTGTAAGCGGCATCGGATATTTCCATTTGGGGATAGCCTTTTTCGATAGCGGCAATCATACCGCCCATTTCGTCAATTTTATGAATGTATGCCCAGGCCTTCTCTTCCATTTCATTGGTCAGCGACTCCACAAAATAGGAGCCTGCCAAGGGATCGATGGTGTTGGCCACACCGGTTTCTTCGGCAATAATCTGCTGGGTGCGCAAAGCAATCTGCACGGCATGTTCGGAAGGAAGGCATAAAACCTCGTCCAAAGAATTGGTGTGCAGGGACTGGGTGCCGCCCATCACGGCGGCCAGAGCTTCAACAGCGGTTCTAATCACATTGTTATAGGGCTGCTGCGCCGTCAGGGAACAGCCGGCGGTCTGGGTATGGAAGCGCATCCACCAGGACCGGGGATCCTTGGCCCCGAACCGGTCCCGCATGGCCTTGGCCCAAATGCGGCGGGCCGCACGCAGTTTAGCGATTTCTTCAAAGAAATCAATATGGGCATTAAAAAAGAATGACAGCCTAGGGGCAAACTCGTCTACCTGCAAGCCTTTGCGCCGGATTACATCCTCCACATATTCCATGCCGTCTCTTAAGGTAAAGGCCAGCTCCTGAACAGCGGTGGAACCCGCTTCCCGGATGTGATATCCGCTGATGCTGACAGTATTCCATCTGGGCACAAACTTGGTGCCAAACTCAATGGTATCACTGATCAGTTTTACCGAAGGCTCCGGCGGGCACATCAGCGTCTTTTGAGCAATAAATTCTTTCAGCATATCGTTCTGAATGGTCCCGCTGATCTTTGCCAGGGGTACCCCCTGCATTTCCGCCGCAGCACAGTACATCGCCCATAATACGGTTGCCGGAGGATTAATGGTCATCGAGGTACTTATCCTGTCTAAAGGAATCCCATTGATCAGGTCTTTAAAGTCTTCGATGGTATCGATGGCAACCCCGCATTTGCCGCATTCCCCTTTCGCCTTGGGGGAATCGCTATCATAACCCATAAGGGTGGGAAAATCAAAAGCAGTGCTCAAACCGGTTTGTCCTGTGCTTAAAAGATAGTGCCAGCGTTTATTGGTCTCCACCGCCGTACCCATTCCGGAAAACATGCGAAAGGTCCAGTATTTCCCCCGGTATCCGGTGGCTTGATTGCCTCTTAAAAAAGGAAACTGTCCCGGGTACCCGATGTCCTGGGCAAAATCCATGTCTTTTAGATCATCCGGGCCGTAGATCCTCTTAATTTCCAGATCCGAAACCGTGGTCCACTTTTCTTTTTGGTCCCCATGTTTGGCAACCGTCTTCTTGACCTCATCTTCCCACTTTTTCTTTAATGCGCTGGATTCATCCAGAAATTCTTTAGAAAACATCGGCAATTCCTCCTAATAAAACAGATCCATCATTTCTATACTTTTTACTCCTTAATACTCAATGCCGGCCCGGCCTTTAATCCCGGAATGATAATGATGTTTGACTTCTGTTATTTCACTGACCATATCGGCCCTTTCTTTGATCCTTGCAGAAGCATATCGTCCGGTTAAGATCAAATTCAATTTTGGCGGCTTATTTCGTATTAAATCCAGCACCTCTTCCTCCGGAATCAGATTAAAATCAACGGCAACATTAATCTCATCCAGGATCACCATGTGATATTCTTCACTTTTCACAACTTCTCTGGCCTTTTCCATGCCCTCCCTGGCCAAATCCACATCAATGGGCGCGGGATGATCGCGCATGACAAAACTATCAAGGCCGGATTGAATGATGGTGAGATCCGGCAGATACTTTTCCGCTGCCAGAATCTCTCCATACTTCCGGCCTTTCATAAACTGAATGATGCATACCTTCCAACCCTGGCCGACAGCCCGCAAGGCCTGGCCAAAGGCAGAGGTCGTTTTACCTTTGCCGTTACCTGTAATGACCATCACCAAACCACGTTCCGCCGTAGCAGCTTGAATAGATTGCACGGGTGGCATTTTCTCATCTTCTTTCATGTTAGTATAAAAAATTAAGGCAAGATGAGCAATATGATTGTTGCTTATCTTCATATGCCTCTAATTGATCTATCATGAATATGTCTCGTTTAATTATACATCTATTAAACAACTTTTTCATCTTGATACAAGACTTTTCTTTTGTGATACCGGTAGTAGCGGCCATTTCCCCCTCTCCTCGATGATCCGGCAGGTGAATATGCTTCGGATCAGACTCTCGTGGATCAAGGCCATAAAATAACGAGCCGGCAGACTCCCTATTCCTGGAAGCAGCGACTCGTCTTTATGGCTTACCGTAACACAAAAACACAGGTCTTGACCTGCGCTTCACCATTCAATTTGTGCCGGATTCCTGAGAATAGAGAATTTCTCTGACCATATCCGGCCTGATCTCCCAGATGTTGGCCTGTACCCTGAAAATATTCCATTCTTCAATCTCGAAGATCCGTACCCAGCTATCCATAACCTGTTTTATTTCACGGGGATAGAAATGGGCTGTTTTTTCATCAAGCAATGCGCGCAGATTTTTATGGCCCTTGTTTTCCATTTCTTTTCTATATGCGGCTTCATCCTCCGCATCCTTCGGGACATAGAGGTGGTTCAGCACGTAGTCCCATTTGGTGCCATCAAAATAGATGACCTTAGATTCGTCCACCTCCAGCACATAGACGACCGAATCCTCCGTTGGCTTCAGCATGCTTTTCTCACTGATGGCACACCAAATGGGGAACTTGACTTCCTGCGGTTTCGGCACCCTTTTGCCCGCTGTCTCTGCGAACCAAAGATACAGCTTGATCATATAGTCCGCCATGACGTCGAATTTCTCTTCCAAATGTTTTCGGTTGATCCGGATGAGGCCATTTGTTTTCAGCTCATCCAGACTCTTGATGTGTTGCCGGGTCCATAAGGTGACCTTCTTTTTATTTTGCTCTTGGTCAGCTGCTTGTTGCGTCATTGAATCCATTTATAACCCCTCTTCTTGAAATTAGCATAAGCCTCACCAAACACGATTTCTACATGAAACCACCAAACTCCTCCCTCTTCCGGAAAATACGTTGGCTGTAACTCCTTTTACGGTATGACATAAGGGTAATTGACAGAAGGTTGCTGTGAAGAAAAATTAAAATGATCTTCGCTATTTACGGGTCAAGATTGAGAGCAAGCCAGCCAGGGATGCGGTCAGAAAGGATAATGCAATTAGGCTTGGGTTCTCACTGATCCCTCCTTTATAGCTAGTGATAAAGCTCAGCCATAACAACACAAACGCCGCAGTGAGCATCCACATGCGCTTTTCTTTCAGCTTATCTTTAAGCCGACTGTTTTTCTCTTTTTGCGTTGCCTCCATGATTTCTTTCCCTCCTCACATGCCTAAATGGGGACAAGTAAGTCCAGAATAAACACAAATAGCCCGACCAGAGCGGCGTTAATTAAGCAGTACTTGATGGTTTTGCCCATTACTGTATTTTCCTGGCCGCTAAGGCCGACATTCGCGCTACCGATCATAATCGTGGAGGGGGCCATCGATACGCCCAATGAGCCGCCAACGGATTGCACCGCCGCCATTAAAACGCTGCTTTTTCCAATCAGCATGGCTGTCTCCATCTGTAAAATACCAAACATGATATTTGAATTGGTATTGCTGCCGGTAATAAAACTGCCCAGAACGCCAATGAAAGGGGCGGCCAGGGGATATAATCCGCCCAACGCCGCCGCCACACCTTGGGCAATCAGGTTGGTCATGCCGAAATCGCTCATCACCAGAGCCATCATCACCATGGTCATGATGCCCACACTCATGGGAATACATTTCTTGACCGTATTTTCTACGGCTGCTTTGATCATACCCTTATCCGCTTTTGCCCGCCATAGATAAATAATAATGCCGATCAGAGCGGAAACAAACAGAATTGGAGCGGGATGAGAAAACCATTGGATTTTTGAATATTTCTCAACCCCTTCGATAACATATCCCAATGTGGTCTGTGCCCGGGGATAAGTTAGCCCCCAGTTGAAATTGGCCAGTGCTGCTTTAACCGGTTTGATTTGAAGTATCACGGAAATCATAATCAAGGCATAGTAAGGGGAACATGCCGTATGAAATCCCATTGTTGTCTCTGTTTCTACCTGAACCGACGCTATCTCATGGGCAGGTCTGCGCTTCTTGGCAAAGGCCCATAGTATCATCACCAAACAACCACACATACCGGCAATCAGGGTAGATAATTGGGCCATATCACAGATGTTCATAAACCACAGGCTGAAAGACATAGCCACACCCGTAGTAAAAACAGGGCCCAGGGCCTTTTTTACCGCCGCCCACCCTCCATAGATATGCGCTACGCCAAAACCGGTAGCAAATATGGCGATGCTAAATATCACCGCCATCCATGGGCCAATGATTTCCCCCGGGATACCAGTCACCAACTGAATAGAATTATAGGATGAGCCCATGGAGCCGAATGAAATGGACCAAGAATGCCCGATCAAGCAAGCAGCCACGGCAATCAGCGGCTCAAAACCCATCATCACCATGATGGGCGCAACCACTGCTACCGGTATGCCAAAGCCGGCCAATCCTTGTAACACTGGTGCGAAACACCAAGCAAACAACAAGCATTGGATCATACTATCATCAGAAATACCTACCATTTTATTGCTGATAACCTTAATTGCGCCGGCCTGCTCAGCAATATTATAGAGAAATACCGCCCCCCAAATAATCAGGATCACATATAACGCTAAGCTTAATCCTTTACTATTTGCCAAGGCCAATAATCGTCCGTCCGCCCCAAAAAAGAGGAGGGCAATTACCGTAGCAATCAGCCAAGTAACTGCCCCCACCTTTGCCGCCTCCCATTTGAGCATTAGAATACCCAAAATCAACACGGCAATAGGGGTAAATGCCAACAGCCAAGTAGCAAGACTTAAATGCATATCCATTTTCCAAACATTGCCTCCAAAGTTTTACTTTATTCGTAATTCGCAGGCGGCTGTTTCTCTCCCCACTACCCCTATCATCACCTATTGAAGGACAACACTTTGTATTGTGTAGCAGGTGGAGGAAACAACCGCCCGGGGTCTAATCCCCCGTCCCTGGGGACGGATCTTTTGCGGATGCCTTTCTCTATTCCCTTTACCTTGCAGCCTCTGCTGCGGGTTGTTTATTGTTTATTCAATTTTTTCTGTTTCATATACTTTGCCGTCCTTCATCACGAAGGCACAATCCAAAAACGCTCTGGGATCCGTGAGAAGATCATGCTTCCAGGCTGCCAGATCCGCCAATTTGCCTGGTTGAATGGTGCCAACGATATCACTGATCTCCAGTAATTCGGCATTTGTGGCAGTCGCTGCTCTGAGGATCCGGAAGGGGTCCATGCCACTTAACATCCACGATTCATATTCATAGGCGCCTTCATAGCTCCTGTGTACCGTGACCAGGTCGCTGCCGAAGCCGAGTTTGATGGTGCTGTTGATGATGGTCTCACGGCCGGCGATCAGTCGCGGCGCATAGAAGCGCAGCTTCTCCTGAAACTTCGCGTCCTTCTTTCTAAGGTTCTCCTCGTCCATCCGGATAATCTCATCGTAGGGACAGAAGGTCGGCACGATGGGAATATTTTTCTCTTCCAGCAATCTTGCCGCTTCTTCCGTAATCAGGGAGCAATGCTGCAATTCATCAATACCCATATGGGCCATCTTGATAATGGACGGCGCCGCGTAAACATGGGCCGTAACTTTTTTATACAGGCTATGGGCGGTATCAATAATGGCCTTCATCTCTTCGTCGCTCATCTGTTCATCATCAGGCGTATCATTGGGGGTGGAAAATCCACCTGCCGACATGATTTTGACAAAGTCTGCCCCATATTTCACCTGCTCCCTTACTGAATCGCGGAAAAAATCCGGACCACTGCCCATAGCGGGATAAGTGCTACACAGGTATTTCGACAACGCTGGGTTGGCTTGGGCCATCTGACTGGAATCACCATGACTGCCCGTTGTACATTGCACATAAGGCAGGACGACCAGGCGACTGCCGGCAAAATAGCCCTCGTTGATGGCGCGTTTAGCGTCCAGCGCGCCGTAACCGTCGTCGCTATTACCGCCCATATGCCGCAGGGATGTAAAGCCCCGGCGCAGAGCCTTTTCCGCATTATGCAGAACGGCCATGGATTTATAGACTGGGGAATTGAACACGGTCTCGTATTTGCGGTTGCTCCATTCGAAGAAGGTAAGGTGGGTGTGGGCGTCAATGATGCCGGGGGTTACGGTAGCATCACTCAGGTCGATCTCCTCGTATTCCGCCGGGACGCGCACGTTTTTGCCCACTTCCATGATCTTCTTCCCTTCCACGAGGATCTCCATCTTCTCTTGGAGTTCATCGTGGATACCATCGTAGAGCTTGCCGCATTTGATTATTTTTATAGTAAAATCGTTCTGATTTTTCATAGGGATTCTCCTTTTTGTATGTATTTAGTTAAGACCAACCCAGCAGGCAGGCAAAGAAGAGGAAGATGGAGCAGAGGATGGAGACATAGAGCAAATATTTGCCGATGAATTTCAGCCACTTGTCGTAGGGCACGCCGGCAAGGGCGATGGTACCCATCATCAAACCGTTGGTGGGGGTGATGAAATTGGCGAAACCGTCGGCGAACTGGTAGGCGCTGATGGCGACCTGACGCGAAATGCCGAGGATATCGGCAGCCGGCGCCATGAGCGGCATTACCACATAGGCCTGACCGGAACCGGAGGAGATGGGAATGGCGATGATAAAGTTGACGATATACATGCCGACCGCGGCCAGAGAGGTGGGCAGCAAGGTCAGGGGCTGTGTGCAATAGTGCACGATGGAATGGATGATACTGGCATTGGTCATGATCACACTGATGGCGCTGGCAAAACCGATCACCAGAGAGGCGCCGAGCATTGTTCTTGCCCCTTTGGTGAAGGATTCGGACATTTGATTCGTCGACATGCGGCTAATGAGGCCGACCACCACGCCCAGGACCATCATGCACGAGCCCAGCTGGCTAATGCCCCATTCCAGCTTGATGCCACCAAAGGCATAGATGGCGAAAACCATTAACAGAATCACAAAATTCACCACATGGATAGGCTTGAGCTTCATGAGTTCACCACCCTCATCGCCTTCCACCTCATAGATGCCCACCAGGGATTTATTGGGATCCTTACGGATCTTATTGCAATATTGTATCGTGTACCAGATGCCGAAGGCCACAAAAAAGATAAACAATAGGCTCCTGACGGCGATGCCGGACATCTGCGGGATCTCGGCGATATTTTGCGCCAGCAGAACGGTAAAAGGATTCATGGGTGAGTTGGTAAAGCCGGTATTGGAGGAGATATAAAGCACCGCTGCAATAGCTACCGCATCCAGCCGCAGCTTACGAGCCAAGGCGATCAAGATGGGAACAAAGGCGAGGGCCACGTTATTGCCGACACCCAGGGCGCCGAGAACAGCCATCACAACCATGACGGCGGGGAAGATCAGGCTGTAATTGCCTTTAGTCTTGCGGATGGTGGCGGCCAGGATCGCATCGATGGTGCCGGTATCCATTACAATCTGGAAGGCGCCGCCGATGAACAGGCAGACGAATATCGTGGCGGCCGCGGCTTTCATACCATCCATAAAGCTGTTCAGAAAATCGCCCAGCGTGGCCGGCTCGTTCTCTATGAAGGTGAACGAATTCGCATCGATCGTGCCGTTGTCCAGCGTCTGATAGGTGCCGCCAGGGATAACATAAGTCAAAAAACAGGTAACGATGATGAGGATAAATAAAATTACATAAGTATGTGGTACTTGAAACCTTTTCTTTTTGATTGTTGCAGCTTTCGTATCGATGGTTTCAGCTTTCATAGCATTTCCCCCTTAATGATTCTTGTTGACTCAAATGATCATCACAGTAATATCTATACCCTGATCCAGGTGGTTGAGCGCTTGATCGCCTCCTTTCTTTTCTCAGAATCTCGATGTTGATGGTTTGATCAGACCCCCTTTGTCGCCCTCCCCTTTTTGGGCATAACTTAACTAAGCCTTCCTGCCGGAGGTGCATTTGAAGGTTCTATAATTGGGGTATTAGGTTAGGCTACTTCAGCAAATTTTTTACTAACTCGATACAGGCAATTATTTCAATCAAAAATACAATTGGGGATTTAATAAAAATAGATTTAAATTCGAATCCCTGTTCTCGACTTAAATCGCCTTAAGAGAACGTGAGTCTGTACATTCTTAATTCCAGGGAGAGCATAAAGTATTTTTTGTGTAAAGGCCTCAAGGTAGGAACTATCGGGTAGCAGCCCATGACAATGAAGGGAACTTGGTCCGGTCATTTGGTAAATATTCGTGACCTCGTGTCTCTTGGCGAGAATTTCCGCAGTCTCAACCAATTTTTCCGGTTCAACATCAACTTCAAAAAACACCGATATTTCTTTTCCAACTTTTAAAGGATTCACACTGATGGTAAACTGTTCAATAATCCCACGGTCTACCATACTCTGGATTCGGTCTCTTGTAGCGGCTCGTGACAAGCCAACAATTCTTCCCAGCTCAGCGTTTGACATTCTTGAATTTTTCGCTAACAATTCCAGTATTTTGTGATCAACTTCATCTAATGTCGCAGGAACATGACCTTCAATTGGGGCATCAGACAAGTAATACCTACAGTCAGATAATTTTGGAGCATTCTGTACTTCTTTACCTTTCATATTCCTCCCCCTCACCAATATTTTTCATGGCTTTTCCACCTAACAGACTCAAAATGTTTTTCAAAAATATATATCTGTTATCTAATTTAAAAAAGAGTATCCTAAATGCATAGTTTTTTGTATTTTCTAAACGTGGAACCTGCTATAACTTTTTTGGAATAGTTCCACATAATAAATTTTTCCCCTCTAACCATTGTCACTTAATTTTGACAATTTTCCTATCATTTGTATGTTATTTTGTACTTTAATTTACATTCGTTAGTTATTTGCAATATTTAAACACCAAATGGTAATTTATTAATCAAAAAGATGTCCTGTCACCCTACTGCATGGGCTTCCAATCTCTTCATTATCATTTCTCTAATTTTGGGCAAAAAAATAGCCCTACTCATTATGAGTAAGGCATTGTGGACATGGTTAAGATATACTATTACTAACACAACTTTCCCAGCTGTTAATATCTGATTGATCTTTGAAAAATCTATATAGTTACGCACACAACAATAATTTTTGTTTTAAAGGATGTGGTATCGCATTCAAAAATGTATTCATAATCTCGTCAGCCATTTCCTGACTGAGCAAAGGTAACTGAGTTAGAACTTGACGAAGGGTATTAACCAGCAACATTAGAGATTGCGAGAGTTTTATGTCTGCCAGTTCTTCTCTAAGGTAGTAAAATAAATCACCTAACGTTCTATCATCAGTGGCGTTTCTAGCTTCCTGTGATAACATGGCATATCTAAGGAATACGATGGATGTTGTAGCCACTTGCATGTCGTAACTGCGGCCTTGGTACTCTTTAGCCAAGGAAAGATATGACTTGCAAACCTTGAAGAAAACTTCTATATCCCAACGCTTTCCATAGATTCGAACGATTTCTTCCTCACTAACGGAAAGATCGGTACAAAGAAGGGCAAGCCAATTATCAGATCGGCGGTCTTTTATAAAGACAATTCTAGCATCAATAAATTCGTCAGAAGGTGCTGATTTATCTTCTCTAAGTTTGATGCAAGCCGAACCGATGATATTTTTAGAATCAGATAGTTTAATCCTCTGGTATATATCTTTGACATTCTGCCACTGACCTTGGTATTGATAATGGACTTTTTCTGTAATACGGATCATGCCTATGACATCACGATGCTCTTTTTTTACGCGGATCACGGTCTTGGGCATGGTGAACCAGCTATCAAACAGCACAAATTTTGCTGGTATGTCCTTAGCGTCACGAAGAAGGGTAAGCATGACATCAAGAGTTGACTGCCTAGCTTGATCCCGACGTTTGTAAGCAAGAGTCCGTTTGTCCATGGACTTGGCCTCACAAAGCACATTTTCGTCCTTAGTTGAACTTAACAATTTGAAGGAAATAGGAAGAAAGGTGTTCCCGTCGGACCAGCCCAAAGTTAACATTCTGAACCCTTTACAGAATTTATGGCTGGTGTGGTCAAACACTTTTGCCAGCAACTCAACCTTTTTACTACGATTACGGCTAAAAAGTGAGTCATCAAAAATAAGTACGGATTGACGATTCTGTTCGGTTAGCCGATCAATGAGCAATATTAGGTGTGTCATTATCAGTTGAAGTAGCTTTTCCCAGTTGAAACGGCTGTTGTTAAGGAATCGATAAGCAGTATTTTTCTTAAAAGATATATTTTCGCTTTGTAGGGATAAGGTTCGATAGAGATTTTTACCGTAAAAGACCAGCGAAAATAATTCTTTCAGCATTGTAGTACAGTGGATACCCGACTCTTTGTAGAAATTGCATTTAAGCAGCATTTTTGAAAGGTTTAACTGGGTGAAAAAGCAATCAATACGAGACTTAAGCATCTGGTCGCTACTTGTTTTTTCTGATATAATACTGGTCATGGGAAACCTCCTAGCGGCTGGTATTATTGGGTTTTGGTCGACTTCAATTATACCATTCCGAGGGGGTTTTCTGTTATTTTAATGTGCGTTTACTATATGAATTTTTCAAAGATCAATCTAAATTGACGGTGGGAAAGTTGAGTTACTAAATTATTTGCTGTTTTAATAGGCACGGCTATGGTAAATATATCAATATCCTTGATCTATTTTTGCTTGGTCTGGCTTTAGGATATTCCATTCAATCTTAAAAGAAGTATCTGGATAAAAACTTCTGCAAAAGAAATTTTATTATAGTCGGCATCCTTACAATTTAGTACAATTTTTTCATCCAGTAACTTAATATAGCATTTTCCATTCTCTACAAATTGGTAACACTTGAAATATCATCAATAATAATAATGCTTTTTAGTTAAGATAAAGTAATTAATACCCATTAATACCATAAGCAGGGCAGTGGTTAACCCAAATCCTTTAAATAAAATTTTCTTGATCTTATTATAATACTTAATCAATCTTAGTCCTGCGATGAACTGGAAAGTAGCTAATGTAAATAAGAATGCTCCAAAAATTACACTTGGAAGTATCTCATCTGGATTAAATACTGCGTAATAAATTAAATCGCACATAATATAAAGAAATATTCCAGTGAAAACATAAACCAACCAAGTCGCGGCAGAAGGACTCTCTTTAGTAGTTGTATTGGTAATTTATAATCATGGAGAACATCTTTTACTTTCTTTAGGATATTTCAGTTTTATTTCGTCATACATATCGTAGCACTTTTGCGCTCCTTCTAAGTCCCCTCGGCCATACAGAATATAACCCTTATACAAATAACCATAAGCACAATAAGGATCTAGTTCAATAGCTTTATCAAAATAATATAATGCTTCATCCAGTTTATTTAGATTCTGAAGTGTAATTCCTATTTTAAAGTATGGAACCGGATCGCTCAAATTAACCTCATTTGCTTTTTTATACATTTCTAGTGCGTTTTCAAAGTCTGTTGCATAAAAATATTTGTTTCCTAAAGCCAAATAATTCGGGATTCGATGCACTGTAATCGATATTGTGTTAGTCTGGGGGTTCCAATCGACGTCATCTCCTAATGATTCACCAACAAAACGCAGTGGAATAAAAGTATTTCCATTAATTATTTTCCCTGGTAAAGATAGAAAGATTTCCTTGCCATTAACTATTGCAATTTTTTTGTTGATGGTCAATTCAACAACTGTATTATCTCTCCTGCCAACAACAGTTTTATGGGTGCTATCCCAATTAACACTTGCTCCCAAAGCTTCAAAGAAAGGTCTCATAGGAATTAGAGTACTGCCGTTTTGTAATACTGGAGCTGGGGAAAAATCTTGTTTTTGACCATTAATCCGCACTTCTATATTCTGGGAAGCAAAAACACTAGAAAGGGTAAATATTATCACAGTCATGCATAGAGTTATTATTTTCTTATCCAATTTCACAAATCATCCCCCCTGATAAATCCATTTATATTTATCGCCAAATATTATCTCATAAATTATATCATCCGCATATTCTCTCTGTTTAAATTGACAGATATTTTTCTTTTACTAAATTATAACCTCAAATAAAATGCACTTTAATTGTAGAAAACTCATTTTCATCAATTATATTATCTAAATCATTATCAATTACAACTATTAAATATAAATCACCAATTGGAACATCTTTAATATCATACTTAGTCTCACTATATACTATATAGTTAACCTTCCATTCGACTTTAAGAAACTCATTCTCCTTTTTAATTAAATCTGCTCTTTGATCAATTGGGTTTTGTTCATCAAATATAATATAGTGCTGTCCATCGTCACTAATATACATCTCTGAATATTTAGAGCCAGCAGGAGCCAAACCAGAACCATCGCAAAAATACGGCAAATTACTAATTTTTATATTAGGTTTAACTAAATCAAAGTATACTTTATCTGATACTGATGCAATCATCGCAGAATAAAATTCATCCATGTTTGAATCATAATCCTTAATATTAAAACGCATTGAAAAATTGTCTTTTTTAATATTAACTTCTTCGTAATTACTAATAATACAATAAATATCGTCTCCTTGCTTTATTTCTAGCCCTAAACCTTGGATCTTATTAGGAGCCCTAAAAATTGTAATGGAAATTATACTTGTTTCTGAATTCCAATCAACATCATCACCTAAAGCCTCACCAACAAATCTTAAGGGGATAAAGGTATTGCCGTTTATTATTTTTCCTGGTTGGGAAAGGGCAATCTCCTTACCATTAACCAATGCAATCTTTTTGTTAATGGTTAATTCAACAATAGCATTATCTCTTTTTCCTATTACTGTTTTGGTAGCACTATTCCATTCAATCTTTGCTCCTAAAGCCTCAAAGAATGGCCTCATTGGAACGAGAGTACATCCATTTTCAAAAATAGGAGCTGGGGAAAAGTGCTGTTGTTCATCGTTTACAAAAACCTTAATTTCTTTGGAAGCATAAGCATTAGGCAAAGTATTACTAAAAATAATTAAATATAGTAATACGACTAATAGAATTTTGTTCATTTTCATTTTTTTCACCTCAAATATAAATAATCGGCAATTTCTTACCGATTTATTCCACAACCTACCAAATAAATCCTTTAATTACCAAGAATTTAACTGAGCTTTTTTCATAATGCCCAGCTAGACTGAAAAGATTAATATTTAATCAATTACAGCCTACGGCTATACAAAAAGAAACTATTAAAGCATCTTAATAATATAAGGATTTGGACAGGTTGCTGGCTAAGGCGTTTGGTTTGTATCTTTGTCCTTCCGTACGTACTTGCCTTATCCCATATTTTCCTTTTATTCAGGGTTAACTTCAGATCTTTATATTATTCAGAGAGGTTATACACCCCTGAATAATGAGAATACTTCTCTTGATTCTGCAGCCTGTCCCCACTAAAATTTATCGCTAACCAGATCCTCAATCCTGGGAATCCATATTATATTAACAAAATAATTAATTCCTCATTGATATAAGTTCTTTTGATAGTATCTGACTTTAGCTGTTAATGCTGCCGCATAATGACCAAATACAGCTGGTGTAAGTTATCCAAGCTCTGACGGATAAACTGACCGAATATCAGGTCTGTCAGTCAGTCCGTCAGCTTAACGGCTTAAAAATATTAAGGGAGAAGCCGGTCGCTCTTAAGCAAACCGGCTGGGTGTGAGCGAAATCACTTCTGTGATTGAAGGCTAAGAAGATCACCCCGGGCTTCAAAAAGTTTCTCTTTAAAAACCAGACCGAACCAAGCCGTTCTATTTCGGGTAGGCGGATAGCGGTAGAACTTATCATAGACTTTACAAACGGCTTCGCTCATCTCTTCCTGGCTAAACCTAAGATTTTCAGCTATTTCGGTTGCCAGCGGCAGTAGATCGTAAAAGCCCGTTCGGATAAAATATTCTTCAAGGCTTAAAACGCTATGCTTCATGAGAGTTCCCCCTCAATAACCCGTTTCACCATCCGGTCGTCAATGATCCGGTGACCATTCTGCGCGCCGTACATCATCGCGTGGGTACACACTTTGTTAATGAGTCTGGCTGTTCCGCTGGAAAAGCGGTAGATGTCGTCAAGGGCCTGGTCGGAAAAGATTGCCTCGCTAGTTCCGGCATAAGCCAAATGCTGCCGTATATAAGCGCCTACTTCCGAGCGGTCATAGTAATTCAGTTTGCACTGCAGGTCAATGCGCTGGCGGATGGCGGCGTAAGATTGCATCTGCAATCGGTCCCAAAGTTCGGTCTGTCCCACTAAGATGAGGGCCATCGGGCTTTGGGCGTCCATATTCATGTTTAAGAGAAAACGGACTTCTTCCAGCATTTCCTTATCCAGCAGATGGGCTTCATCGACAACCACGACCGGCTGCTGATGGTGAACCACTTGCATCAGTTCCACTTCCCGGTGCAGCTGCCTTTTAGCGTCGCCCCGGTAAAACTTCGCTTCGTGACCCAGTTGCTCCAAAAGCCCCTTGTAGAAGTGCCGTGGGGTTAGCTTGGAATCGGAGATATAGAGCACCTTAAATTTTGCGGGGTTCAAGATTTCAGCGTAACAGCGGATGGTGGTTGTCTTTCCCGTCCCGCAGTCCCCGGTGATGACCGCAAACCACCGGCGTTCGGCGGCGTACTGCAGTCTGCCGAGCGTCTCTTCGAGTACAGGGGATTTATATAATTCCCCGGTCGGAATATCTCTGGAAAAAGGTACTTTCTCTAAGTTGTAAAAGGATTCAAACACGTCCTATTCCTCCTTTCCTACACGGCGAAAAGAGATAGCCTGGTTTTGACGGATTTGCCTTTCTTTATGCTTGAGTGTGGCTGCGCTTAAGAGCCTGGAGGAATCCACAGGCTTTACTCCCAAGTGCTCCGGCAATCCCGGACGCTTGCCGACACGTGCGCCGATGATCAGTTCTTTAGCTTGCCAGGGGGCATACCCTTGGTATTCGATCGTAAGTTCTGTAATATCCGCCGGATCATAGACGACATCCACGGTGCAGCCGATAAAATTGAGACCGACTTCATATTTTTTACTCATGAAGTTTATACAGCCGGACTTATCGACTTTCCGCCGTTCACTATGCAAGAAGGCGCTGGCTAAAACATCCGGCTCGATAAAGCGTAAAGGATGGCTGTCGCCTTGAAAGGCAGCCTGGGGGCTTAAGTTATTTTTTAAAGCGGTATGCGGTTTATTCTGGTAGCATTCAGAAAGCCAAATTTGAAATAATTCGTTAAGCCGGTCCAAGGTTTTTGGTTTTTCTAAGGCAGCTTCTTTCAAGAAAGAATCGACGGTCTGGTTGAATTTTTCAACTTTGCCGGTGGCCTCCGGCGAGTAGGGTTTGGCGTAAAGCAGGCGTATCCCCAGTTTGGAACAGGTCCGGGCCATCCATTTGGTCCTATATTGCTTACCGTTGTCTGTACTATTCCGAATTCGGAATAGTTTCGACTATGCCGAAGAAAAAACTATGCCGAAAGAATCCGGGGATGTCCTTACATCTGCGTTTCAACTCGAAACTTCGGCATAGTTTAGTAACTGCGATTTTGTGTCAACATCATCCTGTAAACAAATTTTTCAGGAGGTGTAGTAATGCACAAAACCAGGATCAAAAACCTAAAAGAGCTGACCAACGCGGTACTGACCGAAATGGGAAAGGCCCATTATTGCGACAGGTATATCAAACAAGTGAGAAGCACCTGCATGTTGCTGGAAAATATGGCTGACAGAATGGGTAAAAACACGCTTGACGACAAGCTTTCGCAAGCGTTTACCGACGATTCGTCGCATTTCAGGACGGGTGCGTACAGCGAATCCAGATTCAAGAGACACAGGCGGTGTATACACATTTTAAGAACATACCGGGACACAGGCACATCGGATTGGCCTTCGCTCCCCCATGGGCCTGTTCCCACCGGGTTGACCGCGCCGCAGTTCATTGAGGTGCATGCTTCATTCGTCCACCACATGAAGGAAGAAATTGGGCTAAAGAAGAATACGATCGACGGATACAAGCGCTTCGTTTATCACTTTCTCCTCTACTGCGAAGGGAACGGGTGCCACACAACAGGGGAAATTCAAAGCGGGGACGTTCTATCCTTTTTAGGAGTGTTGTGCAGGGATCGCTATCAACCCACCAGCATCGGCGCTCATCTTCCGGGCTTAAAGCTATTTTTTTCGATGAGCGAGTCAACGCGCCGACTTCTCGCGACCTTCCCCAAGGCCCCAAAACGGAAGAGGGAAATTATACCCGTGTTGGAAGAACACGAGCATGAGGCATTTGCGGAGTATCTGAAAACAGCAAACCTTTCAGCAAGGGACAGAGCTATCTGCTGGCTTACGTTCGAAACCGGTATGCGCGCCGTGGACATATGCAACTTAAAAATCTCCGATATCGATTGGGCAAACGATAGGGTTCATGTTACGCAACAGAAGACATCGAAGCCGTTAGAGCTCCCGT
This sequence comes from Candidatus Formimonas warabiya, assembly GCF_002777255.1. Taxonomy (GTDB): domain Bacteria; phylum Bacillota; class Dehalobacteriia; order Dehalobacteriales; family Dehalobacteriaceae; genus Formimonas; species Formimonas warabiya. Next base: position 2,770,176 of record NZ_CP017634.1, read on the forward strand.
TGCGGGCCACATACGGAAACGCAATAGCAGATTACCTGCTGTACGAGCGACCATCATCAAACTCAATGCGACTCTTCCTTTCCAAGCAGGCTCCATTTAGACCCCTCTCCAGCCACGGTGCATACCGAGCAATCCTGTTGAACACATTTCGCGACGCCGGCATTTTTAAGCAGGGAAGGATCTGCGGCACAAGGTTTACCCGCCATAATGCAGCGTCCCATATGTTGAAAAACGGCGTCCCTCTTTACGACATATCGGCCGCACTCGGCCATGGTGACCCAAACAGCGTGGATACGTATTTAGCGACTGACGAGAATATGATGGCCCAGTGCTGCCTCCCAGGTCCTTGTGTGGAAGGGGGCGCGGACAGTGAATGACGCATCTACGGCACTTGACCGTCTGGCTGAGCAATTCCTCGCGTACAAAAGGGCGTTGGGGCGTAAGTACAAAACGGGTGAATATTATCTAAAAGCCTTTTTGACGTATGCTAACTCAAACAACCCAACCGCCCAAATCCCCACCAGGGAGCTTGTGTCCGGCTGGTGTGCCGGGGCGGTGGGCAATCCCGGCTGCCTGTACAACATGGCATGCGTTATCAGGGAATTCAGCAGGTACCTTGGCATGAGCGGATACGATAACGCGTATATCCTTCCGCCCAAACGGGGCGCGCGGTTGGAACCGCATCTGCCCCATTTCTTCGAGTCGGCCGAGATCAAGGCATTTTTTGAGCATTGCGATAAAATCCAAAAAAGGGGGGAATGGCCTGGGCGGGAATTGGTCATCCCAGCGATATTCCGTCTGTTGTATTGTTGCGGCCTCAGGTGCCGGGAAGCGCGTATGCTCCTGTACAATGACGTATGTCTTGACGGCAAGCACATTGATATCAAAGCGTCCAAAGGCTGCAGCAGGCGCATTTTCATCAGTGACGAACTGGCCGAGGTTTTGAAAAGATATGACAAGCGAATGTCCCGCATCATTCCTGACCGGGCGTATTTCTTTCCGAGGAATCAGCGTGAACCATACAAAGAAAGTTTTATCCCTGTAAACTTCAACAGAATTTGGAGGGGGGCACTCCCACATTTTCACTCGCCAATCAAGCCTCGCGCATTTGACTTTCGGCACCACTTCGCATATGCAAACCTGAACCGCTGGGCTGAGCAAGGCAAAGACGTCAACGTAATGTTGGCGTTTTTGATGAGGTATATGGGGCACGCAAATATTCAGAGCACACTGTACTATTTCCATTTTGTGCCCGAATACTTCGGGGCCTTCGCGCAAAAAGCGCAAGCGTTGGAATCCCTTGTACCGGAGGTGCCACATGAAGAACAGGACTGAAGACAGCGCCTTCTTTTGGAGCATTGCGGCTGAGTTCCTTAACAACTATCTTCCAGACGTCAGGAGGGCGAGTGGCAACACCGTGGAATCCTACAGGAATTGTCTAAACCGTTACGTTGACTATCTTGAGTCAGAAAAGGGCGCTAAGCGCAAAAACATCAGCTTCAAAATGCTTGACAGGGAAAACATCAAGGGATACATGTCGTGGATGCACAAAACCGCGCAACTCGCCCCAAAAACCTGCAACCTTAGGCTTACGGCATTGCACTCACTCTTGGAATACGCGTCACAGGAATGCACAGATATCACGCCTGTCTGCATAAGTTCAGGCACGATCAAAGGGGTAAGGCTGACGCAGGCACCCATTGAGTTCTTCGAACGGGAAGCCATGTCCGCCTTGATGGCAACTCCAGACATACGGAAAAAGCTTGAGCGAAGAAACCAGATGCTGCTCGTTTTTTTGTACGATACCGCAGCGCGCGTTTCGGAAGCGCTAAACGTCAGGTTGTGCGACCTGCACATAGACGCGTCCATACCCCATGTGACATTCTTTGGGAAAGGCCGGAAATACAGGAACGTCCCTCTGATGGATAGCACGATGGCGCATCTAAGGCGCTACCTTCGAGAGTTTCATAGGTACGAGCGTGAAAGTACTGGCGCGCCATTATTTTACGCCATGACACACGGGGAAGCGCATAGGCTATCCATTGATACCCCTGAGAAGATGATAAAAAGATATGCCAAAGAGTTGTCGGATACATGTCTGTCAATGCCGGGAAACGTTCACTGCCATATGATACGGAAAACCAGGGCCATGCATCTGTACCAGGAAGGTGTCCCACTGCCCCATATTCAGCAGCTTCTGGGCCATGAGGTTCTCTCCACGACGTCTGGTTTCTATGCTTTCGCAACGCTAGAGGCGCTTTCGAAGTCGTTGGAGAAGGCAAACCCTTCTGACATGAGCAAATTGTGGAAGGACAAGGAGTATTCGGAGAGACTTTACAGACTGTAGCAAAACTATGCCGAAGTTTCGAGTTGAAACGCAGATGTAAGGACATCCCCGGATTCTTTCGGCATAGTTTTTTCTTCGGCATAGTCGAAATAAACCGCCTCAGGCGCTCCCCATTTTTGGATGGCGTTTCGGAAACAATCCTCAACGATGGCCTGGTCTAAGGTTGGATAAAAGGCGCCATGTAGGACAAACCGGGTGGCGTCATCCAGAAAGGTGACTAAAAAGACTTGTTTCTTCGTGCCCCCCGGACCGATTGGCAGATAAGGACCGTACTTGATGTCGGAATGAATCAGCTGATTGCGAAAGCAGTGCTGGAATCTTCTAGACGCGCTGCCGCTTTCGGTATACATCCGCATTTGCCGGCTGCTGTAACCGCGCTCACAGAGTTTTTCTTGCAGGGTGGATCGTTTAATTTCTCCAGGTTTTACTCTGCCTTCCCATTCCAGGATCTGAATAATCTGAGCGATGCTGCGGCTGGGTACTTCCCGGCGCAAGAGTATAGCCTGGTCCAAAATAGCGGGCGCAATTACTTTAGATTCAAGTCTTCCCTTGCTTTTTGGCTTAAGCCCGGCGATTCCAAGACTAAGGTATCTTCCCAGATACCTGCGCAACGTCCTTTCTGAAATACCGGCTTTCTCACAGATATTGTTCTTAAGTTCCTGCACTTTTGCCGGGTCCAGTCCGCCTGCTAAAAGCGGCAGCACAAGCTGAACTCTGTTTAAGGCTATTTCTTCGGCTTTCTTCTGATCTTTCATCCGTAAACACTTCCTCTCTGGGCTTTTCTTCAAAGTCTAGCTCAAGGGTTTACGGACAAGAAGTCAGAACGGGTATGTAGCCATAAATTTGCATTGACAAGGGGACGGACAATTCTTTTAAGCCAACCGGGATCGCTTCCAACGTAATGTCCGATTCTTTGGTGGACAGACTGTGACAGGACGGACGGCTCTTTCACAGGATCCCCGCCCAGACGCAGAGATAAAGATCTAAGGCTTGCCAATAGATAAGGTAGCCGGCTATGAAACCATCTCTTCAACCGGTACAAGGTAGCGTTATCTGCAGCCGATTCTTCCTCTGTAAGCACTTTCTCAATGTCTGCAGAAGCATAACGCTTGTAAGGCACCAGACAATCCGGAAGTTCATGATGGATTCTGCTACAGCTTAAGCACCGAAGCCTGCGAATAATTAAAATCTTTGTTCCGCCATCGGGTGTATTTGATTTCCGCTTACGGCTTCCAATTACTTTATGATCATTACCGCAACAGGGGCAAGGGACAGATTCTGCACACCGGACATAAAAAAATGAGTTTGGGGATTTTCAATTAATTCATAATTTGTTACAATAACCATACATTGACTGGGGATGTCTCTGATGGTCTGCTGTAACAGATCACGTAAATTGGAGACATCCTTTTTCCTTTTCTGTAATATGGTCATTATATCCAGCAACTTCCGGTCAGGCAATACCGTCAGCTTTCGGTCTTTTTAGGCTAACGGAAACATTTAGCAAAGTGATTCTAAAAGGCTGAATATATCCCAATCTTGCACAATAGTTACTAAACGTCCTGATACCCCTCAAATATGTATTAACCGAAGTCTCTTTCATAGATTCCTTGCAAAGCCATATTAATTTTCCAATGGTGGCATCCGAATACCTGTTGTAGAGAAATAGAATTTGTCGGCTATCTCATTAAAATTTTAGACATAAAATAAACCACCTGACCTCTCAATTTTTACTTAAGAATCAGGTGGTCTAAAATGATGTTTCAAAAAAAAGAAAACCCTGAAACGCAGGATTTTCTAGGACTTGGTGGGCCATCACGGGCTCGAACCGTGGACACCCTGATTAAGAGTCAGGTGCTCTACCAACTGAGCTAATGGCCCATAAAATATGGCTGGGGCGGCTGGATTCGAACCAACGAAGTGCCGATTCCAAAGACCGGTGCCTTACCGCTTGGCTACGCCCCAATGAAATTATTTGGGGTGGATGAAGGGACTTGAACCCTCGGGTGCCGGAGCCACAATCCGGTGCGTTAACCGCTTCGCCACATCCACCGTATCAAAACTTCCGTGCCGCAAAAACAATATTAACAAACCAAAACTAAAATGTCAAGTCAACAATTGGAGCAAAATAAAGGGTCAAAAAAGCGCCTTCCAGCGCTTTTGCATTTTTCTGGCGCGCCTGAAGGGACTCGAACCCCTGGCACACGGATTAGAAGTCCGTTGCTCTATCCACCTGAGCTACAGGCGCATATAAAAAAACATCATGAAAATGATTGGAGCGGGTGATGGGAATCGAACCCACGTGACCAGCTTGGAAGGCTGGAGCTCTACCATTGAGCTACACCCGCACATTCTACGCTTCGACCGGACTGACAAAGACTAGTATAACTGAAACAGTTCCTTTGGTCAAAAACGATTTTTCCACCCCCAGAGACGATTCATCAGAATTAGGCATTCCATTCACCCTTTTACGCCTAATATCTCGTCCTTTCTAAGGATTTGAATTGCGAACTTTCCTGGCTGGAGGAAAAAATCTTTTTAATTTCCCATAAATTAAAGTATTTCCCGATCCAATCAGATTATACCGGACCTGATAACATTTTATGCAGTAAGGGCAGAGATGCTTTAAATGCTTTTCCCCGGTGGCTGATTAAATTCTTCTCTTCCATATCTAATTGAGCCATTGTTTTCCCGTATTCAGGCAGAAAGAACAAAGGATCATAGCCAAAACCGTTGGTTCCCGCCGGTTCCATAGCGATCAATCCCTCGCAGACCCCTTCACAAAAAGCCACTTGTCCGTCGGGCCGGGCTACGGCAATGGTGCAGCGAAACCTGGCTCTGCGACTGCTTGCCGGGACATTTTTTAACATTACCAATAATTTTTCATTATTTTTCTGATCATTTCTTTCCTCACCGGCAAAACGGGCCGAATAAACGCCGGGCAAACCTCCTAAGGAATCTACCTCCAGCCCTGAATCATCGGCCAAGGCCAATAATCCTGTTTCCTGCGCCGCAGCAAGCGCTTTCAGACGGGCATTATCCTGAAAGGTGGTGCCGGTCTCTTCCACCTGGGGAAGGTGGGGAAAATCACGCAAGGAAAAAACTTTCCAGGTGTAATCCCCTATTAAACTGACAAACTCGTTAAGTTTACCTATATTCTTGGTTGCTAAAAGGATTTCGCGCATTCATCTTCACCTGGTGATCCCAACTCCAAAATAAGCACTTTTTTTTGGGCATCAATCAGTTTATTGATCCCGTCTTCCGCCAGTTTCAGCAGCTGATCCATCTCATTTCTGGAAAAAGGATCTGCTTCTGCAGTGCCTTGGACCTCCACAAATTTTCCCGAACCGGTCATGACCACATTCATATCCACTTCCGCTTTGGAGTCCTCACTATAACATAAATCAAGCAACAATTCGCCGTTTACTTTTCCCACACTGGTCGCTGCCAACCAATCTGTGATGGGCAGCTCTTTCCAATGATACTCCTGTTTCAATTTGGTTAAAGCATCAACCAAGGCAATAAAACTACCGGTAATAGAAGTCGTTCTTGTGCCGCCGTCTGCTTGAATCACGTCGCAATCGATGTAAATGGTTCGTTCACCCAGTTTGGATAAATCGACCACCGATCTTAAGGACCGCCCGATCAGCCTCTGGATTTCATGGGTCCTTCCGGAAATTTTACCTTTTGCAGACTCCCGCACCGTTCTAATCTGAGTTGCCCTGGGAAGCATGGCGTACTCGGCAGTAACCCACCCCTGGGTACTCCCTTTTAGAAAAGGAGGTACCTTCTCTTCCACGGTAGCAGTACAGATTACTTTTGTCTCACCAATCTCTATAAAAACAGATCCTTCCGCATTCTTAATATAACCTCTGGATATTTTTACAGGCCTGAGCTGATCAGGCTGTCTTCCGTCTTCCCGCATGAACCCTGTCTCCTCTCATTGGGAGTATCTTTCCAAGCTTTAGTATAACATCAAAGATTCTCCTGGTAAAGCATGAGGAATAATGCAGAACCTGCGGCAGACTAACTATCGGTTAACTGAAAGGTTCCCACCGGGGGAACACTCAACCTCGCTAGTCTTTTTTATCCGCAGGTCCTAAATTTATTGTATCCTTTTTAAACATAAATATTTTAAAATAGTATATGTTGATACAATGTAAATTTTACCTGATTTTTAGCCCTTCCTGTGCCATAATTACCCGACCGTGAAAACCCTCCTCAGCTTCCCTCTTGATCACATTTAAATCATATTCCGGGAAAAAATGAGTAAGCATCAGCCGGCTTGCTTTGCTTTGAAAAGCAAGTTTTCCGGCCTCAGCCGCCGTTAAATGGCTGGCTTTGGCATAGTTCCGGTCTTTTTCCTGAAGACTGGCCTCGCAGATAACGAGGGATACCTGGCTGATAATATGGGGCAACTGTTCAAACCATGCTGTATCGGAAGTATATCCGTATTTTTTTTCTCCTTCCCAAACCACAAAACCATAGGTGACGATGGGGTGCCGGGTCTGGAAAGGGTGAAACTCCAACTGTCCCACCTGGAATTGAGATAATGCCTCTAAATCAATCAGTTCAAAGGCATCCTGACTTTTTTCTAAGGCCAGGAAATCAGGCTGAGGAGCAAAAGGGAGATATACTTTTAGCTTATCGCTCTTGCTCCCGGTTCTGAGAGCATACGCAATAGCATGGCGTAGGCAGTGGATATCCGCACAGTGATCCGGATGAAGATGAGATAGCACCACCGCATCAAGTTTACGAAAATCCAGATACCTTTGAAGCGCAGAAAATACGCCATGCCCACAGTCAAGCAGCACATTTATATCCCCGGAATTTACCAAATAGCCGGAACATGCTCCTCCGGCAGGAGGATACGGACCCCAACAACCTAAGACAGTGATTTCCACTAACATTCATTCCTTTCCCCGTACAAAATTGTCTGAAAGTCTCTGAAATGTTAATTGACATCAGCAGTTGGCATTGACCATTACGTGCGAGCATTCTTTGGCCTTTTTCCTTTTAATTTTCATTGTCCCCTTTCTTTTCATGAAACCTTTCCAAAAATGCAACAGCCCATAGCGCCGTTAAACTGAGGCTCTTTCGGAACAAGCACCTGTACTTTCAGTTCCCTTTGCACAATCTCTTTTATCGCCGGGTTAAAGGCAACGCCGCCGGTGAAGATCACGGGATCGCTGATCAGCTGACGCAGCATGGGCTTGACCCGGTTTACAATTGCCTGGTTAACTCCGGCAGCCAACCTGCTCACCGGTACTCCTTCAATTATTTTACCGATCAGTTCAGATTCTCCGAAAACAGCGCAAGTAGAGGAAAGTTCTACCGGGTCTTGATCATGTTTCCCTAATTCGTCCAAAGATATGCCTAAAACTTGGGCCATGTTTTCCAGAAACCTGCCGGAACTGGCGGCACACTTGTCATTTGTTTGGAAATCGATCATTTTCCCCTGCACCACTTTTACGACCTTGGTATCCTGTCCGCCCAGGTCCATTAAAGTAAAATTCTCACATCCGGTTTGAAAAGCCGCGCCCAACACATGGGCCTTAATTTCCGGAATCGCCGTGGCCCCCTCCACCTGAATGGTTAACCTGCCGTATCCCGTTGAAACGACTTTGGCGCATGGGGGGATGTGAAGTTTATCAAAATCAATGCGCAAATTTTCTCCCACCCGATGTCCATAGGTGCGGTAAAACTCAATGGTATCAAAACGGTAAAATTCCCAGCCCTGCTCCCCGTCCATGGCAATCTTCACATTTCTGCTGCCTAAATCGATCCCTAAAACCATCCCCTCACCTCACCATTTCCAGGAAGGCATCGATTCTCATTTTATTCCTGGCATCCAAAGGGCCGGGCCGGTCACCCTCCAGGCTCAACATAGGGCTATTTAATTTTGTCCGGAAGATGATATCCTCAATTTGGCGGAAGCAAAAGCTTTGGGTATAATGGATCAGCATATCCAAATCTCTTCGTTTACATTCCTGTCGAATATCGGCAACCCGATTTAAAACATGGTAAGGATACGTGTATTGGCGGTATTGTTCTAGTAAGTCCTCTGTATGAAAGGGCATAGAAAACTGCCGCTGCACCTCATTAAATACCACCCGGCCGCCTTTTTCCTCCAGATAATGGTAAAGATCAGTAATAATAGGGGGCACCCCCATAAAACCGATTCTAATTTTCTCTTGCTTCGGCGTTCTCTTTTTTGCTTCCCCAATGAAGTTTTCAGCTTCCTCCGCAAATGTATGGGGATTTCCATTAAAGTCACTGCAACTAACCTGGAAATAATGGTTTTCCCACCCGCTGACCAGGTTCTCCTCCCAGGTTAAACGGTCAATTTCCCACACAAGCCTTCGTACCTGATCCAGATCTTTCTTTGCCTTTCTTACCTCCTCCCAGCTAGTTCCTAACCTGTTCATTAATTTTTCTATTTGCAATTTCAACAAATCCTGATCCTGGTCAAAAGGAAAGGCAAAAGGAATAATTTCAATGCCTTCTAATTCCAGGGTTTCCATTAAAGCATGGGTATTGGAACAGTCCCCCTGGGTTACCGCAACCACTTTTTTAATATCGGGCACAGCTAAAACAGTTCCGTAAATCCCTTTAATCCACCCGCACAGATTGCGCGGATACCCGGCCATTTCTGCTTTTTCAATGGCCGCAGAGGTCTCCTGCCCCGTAATAAATACATTATTCAGATCTACCGGGATGCATCCTGCCGCATAAATGATTTCCACAGGAACGGTAGTTGTCATGCCAATTTTTTCTGTCAAATGATGCACCTCACCTTTATGTCTTAGAGTCCCCTTCTTAATATGTACCGATTTAGAAAAATAACTACCTGTTTTCGCTGCTTTGCTTATTTATTTAGTGAAAAGATATTTCTTTTAATTTCTATCCATTCGTCTCCGAAAAGAAATCTTTCAAGCCGTTGACAATGGATACGGCAACCTGATTTCTAAACTGCTCGTCCGAAAGCAAGACCTCCTCTTCAGAATTGGAAATAAAGGCTGTTTCCACCAGAATTGAAGGTACTGTGGTATACCTTAGTACCGCGTAGTTTTCTTCCCGGACTCCTAAATCTTTTCTCCCTAAACCCTCCAGCAGCCTGCTCTGAACCGCGGCGGCTAAACGCTGCCGGACTGCCCGCTGCTCCTCTAAACTGCTACCCACAGGAGCATAGAAATAAGTGGTAGTGCCGTTTAATGTCGCATTCAGGGATGCGTTGCAATGAATGCTGACAAAAACGTCGGCACATGCCTCATTGGCGATTTGGGGCCTGCCCTCCAAAGTCAGATTTTCCCTTCCCGGCCTGGTCAAAATTACGTTAAATCCCTCCCGGGTCAATAAATCGCCTACTTTTTGCCCAATGTCCAGCACCACATCACTTTCGTGAAGCCCGCCGGCGCCAATGGCCCCCGGGTCATAGCCGTCACCGGACTGGGAGATGCCATGGCCGGGATCGATCACAACGGTTTTTCCTGTTGGCCCGGAATAAGTCATATCACCAGAATAAGCAGTATTAATGGTAAGGGCACAGCCGTCCGGGCTCAAACCGGTCTGATAAGGAATCTCTTCGCTGAGATACACCACCAGCGCACTACAGTCTTTTTCCGCTTTGGCTTCTATCTTAGTAATGCCGCTTTCATCAATTGTTTCTGTATTTGAACCGTCCTTTAAAGCCCCGGCAAACTCCAAAAGGATTTTCGGCTCCCCGGCCAGTATCTTTTCAGAATACCCCAAGGGCTGGGTGCCCTGCACCGTAATTTTTATGCCCGAACCGGTTTTTGTCCAGTTCCAGCTGAGGGACTGGACATCGGTGCCTTCCGGCTGTCCCGGGGGAAGATCTTCCACCACTTCGCCCTGAATCCCCTGTTCCGCCGGGATATCGGTTGCTTCTTTTTCTGGGGCCGGCTCTACCAGCCAGCTTGCTATCCAGCCTTGACCTGTTGACCAGCTGATTTGATACCAGTCATTTTTTAGATCTATCGCTGTCACCTTCGTGCCCTGGGGAAAAGATGTTATTTTGGAAAAGGTTGTCCCTGGACCGGAACGCACATTCACCTGGGTTCCGTTGATCACCAATTCTCCTAATGCCGGATCTTTGGGGGATTCCGGATTTGACGACAGGAGTGCCGGTTTCACATAATCTTTGATCAGCCAACCGGTGGAACTATCGGACAGCTGAATTTTTAGCCAGCCCTCTTTTTCCTCAAGAACTGTGAACTGCTGTCCTGCCGTTGCCTGTCCAACTTTGGCAAAGGTTGTTCCCGGGCCGGATCTAATATTCAAAAGGCTTGTATCCACACTGACCGTTTGGGTCGCCAAAGCGGCCACGGGAGCGATGGCGCATATTATGGCAAACAGGATCAAAAACCAGAGCCTGAAAAAGCGGCCTTTTACTTTCCCTTTCATTATTGCCCTCCTAAAACCCACAAAATTCCAAAATAACTATTTCTCGCTTTTTTACGACTTTCCTCCTTAAAAATTCGAAATTTTGTATTTTTTGTATAAATACTAGAAAACTTGGCTTGCGCCAAGCCTCTGGTGACGGCGGAAGCCTTAGTTGCACTTATACTTTCAACCTTTTGAAACTTATAAATTCTGAAAGTACAAAAAAACTGAGCCTTTGGCCCAGCTTTTTTACCCTTATGCGGCAAGGATTTGTCTATAGGTGTTCCCGGATCCCGACAAGTCCTTTAGGATTTTCATATTTCTTGGTGCAATTTTGCTCCGTTATTACTTGTTTAGGATAATTTCCTCATTCCGTGCCATTGTGGTCGATACATCCAAATGACCGGCAATGGTTTCCACCGTTTGCCCATCAACCAATATTTGCACCTCTTTGACACTAGGAAACTGGGTGAGGGTATCGACGATGGAATAAACTGTCATTTCTTCACCGGTGGAACCTCCCGGATGATTCTTCACCAGTTCTCCGCTAAGGTCTACCACACATACCCCATCAGGGCGGACATTGATATCCAGGAGCTGGGTCCCTACCGGAATGGTAGGCAGGAGACCGGATTCCACACTCGGTCCGGCAATCAGTTCCTGCATGGCCGCCCTGGCAATGCCTTCTACTTTGGGGATGGTCCTCATTTCACATACCAGATGTTGTTGCGCCTCATCACTGAAATAAAGGGATATTTCTTTGGTCTCTCCGGAAAAAGTACCGTCCTGAGTCCCTGTCCCTTCGGGTTCTCCAGGATTTTCCGCAATTGGTGCCTCCCCGCCCTGTTTCCAGGCCTGAAGCCGATCGATAAGAGCACATCCTGCAGTAGCCGTAACCAAGATTACCAACAGTAAAACAAAACCGATGCCGAAGATATTTTGCTTCCCTTTGAGCAGCCTCATTTTGTTCTTCCCCTCCTCATACGACTTTCATTAATTTAATATGTGGATTTAATAATATGTATAGAGAAGGAGGAGTTTTTAGTACAAGGTTTTGAAAAAAAACAATAAAACTCTTGCCGCCGAACAAAAAAGCTTTACCCGCGATAGGTAAAGCCTTATTGTTCCACTCTTTTCACCGGTTGACCGTACATTTACAACGAATATACTTCTTCTCCCGATAATACTTTAATGTTGTTTTTTTGCAGGGCAGTTACGGCCTCGTCAATTTTTTCCACCCGAAAAATATTTAACGCTTCATGCCCTGATTGGCCTACAAAGGCATACAGGTACTCCAAATTAACACTCTCTTGATCCAATACTTCCAATACCCGGGCCAATCCACCGGGAGCATCAGGCATTTCAACAGCGATTACCTCCGTACTGCTCACAGTAAAGCCGTTTTCTTTCAAGGCTTGATAGGCCAGATCAGGCTTATCAACAATTAACCTGAGAATGCCAAAATCCGAAGTATCGGCAATAGAAAGTGCCCGGATATTCACACCGGCAGCAGCTAATAATTTGGTTACAGCAGCTAAACGGCCCCGCTTGTTCTCCAAAAATACGGATATTTGCTTAACCTTCATCTTGCATCCTCCTTTATTCAGACGAACGTATGCTCATTCCATGAGCCTGATAATTCATTGTCTCCCGTCTGGAGAAAAATGTCAATGCTAAATCACCCGTTTATCTGTAACTCTTTTTGCTTTCCCTTCACTCCGGGCCAGTGTTTTCGGTTCTACCAAGGTAACCTTGCAGGAAATTCCCAACACACTTTCAATTTCCTTTCGAATCACATGCTCCAGTTCCTCCAGCCGTTTGATTTCATCAGAAAACATTTGATCCGATACTTCCACCTGGACTTCCAGGGTATCTAAATTATTGATCCGGTCCACAATCAAATGGTAATTGGGCGTGGTATTGCCGATTTCCAAAAGGACACTTTCGATCTGGGAAGGAAAAACATTAACCCCCCTGATAATCAGCATGTCGTCACTCCGTCCGGTGATTCTGTCCATTCTGACATGGGTTCGTCCACAGGCACACTTTTCCACGTGCAGACAGGAGAGGTCTCTGGTCCGGTAACGAATCACAGGAAAACCTTCCTTGGTGATGGTGGTAAACACCAGTTCCCCCATTTCTCCGTAAGGAAGAGGCGCACCGGTTTCCGGATTAATAATTTCCGGAATAAAATGATCCTCCCAAACATGAAGACCGTTTTTGGCACCGCATTCCATAGAAACACCAGGTCCCATCACTTCACTTAAACCATAAATATCATGGGCGCTGATCCCTAATCTGCTCTCAATTTCTTTTCTTATCCCCTGGGACCAGGGTTCTGCCCCAAAAATTCCCACACGAAGTTTTATTTCATCCTTACTGATCCCCAATTCTTCCATTTCCTCCGCCAAAACCAGGGCATAGGAAGGCGTACAAGCAAGGGCGGTACTGCCGAAATCCCTCATAATCATAACCTGTCTCTTGTTATTCCCCCCAGAAGTCGGGATCACCGAAGCACCAACCTTTTCTGCCCCATTGTGGATACCTAGCCCGCCGGTGAATAAACCATACCCGTATGAGATCTGGATCACGTCCTGTTTGGTAACTTCTGCGCAGCCTAAGGACCTGGCGATCAGTTCGGCCCAGTTGTTCAGGTCCTGACGGGTATAGCCCACCACGATAGGCTTTCCTGTGGTTCCGGAAGAAGAATGGATCCGGACAATCTCACTTAACGGCACTGCGAACAATCCATAGGGATAATTATCCCGCAAGTCCGTCTTCACGGTAAAGGGCAGTTTTCTTAAATCCTCCAGGGATTGGATGTCCTCAGGCTCCACGCCCAGCTCCTGCATGGCTTTCCGGTAGTGGAGCACATTATGGTAACACCTTTCCACCATCTGCTTTAGTCGTTCCAACTGCAGTTGTTCCAGCTCTTCTCTTGGCATACATTCGCATTTTTCATTCCAATACATGCGTATCCCCCCATCACAAAACACTTATTATGATAAAAAACAGGTAAATTAAAAAAGCACTTTTCGTCTGAAGGGACGGAAAGTGCACCGCGGTACCACCCAAGTTGGTTAAAACCCACTCATTAAAGTACGGGATAACAGGTGCAAATAAAAAAACCTTTTGGCCTTAAGGACAAAAAGCTTATCACCACCTTACGGTTCAGCACAGCGTACTGCTATCCGATACCTGTTTTCTGTAACGGGAAAAATGCCCGACATAGGCTACACCTCGGAAAAAACGTCCGAGTTTCACCGTGCGGTTCGGGAGGGAATTTCGGTTAACTTAGCTTTAAGATGCTTTCAGTCTCCGGCACCTATTCCCTGTAAAAGTATCCATTAACTTACTTGTCTCCGTCATTACCTTTAATTTATGAAGTTAAAAACATTTTATCATAGAATTTTACCGCTTAGCAAGAAGGAAAAAGTAATTTTTTCACCTGCATGCTTAATTATACACGATTTAAGTTTCACAGAGATCATATGACTTCCCGAGGGACCCTCTATGATACCCTTGATGCGTTAGAGCATCCGATCTTTTTTATTTTATTTCTTGGCTCATTAAGTAATAGTCATGATATTTTTTCTCCGGCATTAAACCGAGCTCATCTTTCATGGTTTTTTCATAGGCTTGATACAATTTGATAAATGCTTCCGTATTGTGCGTATTCATGTAAAGCTCTAATAACATCCGGCAGCCTTCTTCTGTTAAAGGGTTATAGCGTAAAAGGCGCCTTAAAATGTTTTCTGCTTTGTTCATTTTATTTTTTTTCTGATAATAATCCGCCATCAACACCAATAATTCCTCATATTTTCGATCCAGATATTCTCTGATTTCATAAGCCCAAGAATAATCTTCCTCTTCCAGGAAACATCCCTTATACGATTCTATCACCTGGTGACATCGATCAATATTGTCCTCGTCAAGGGTAAGATTTTTGTGGAGAAAACGCAGCAACTCAATATAATCACAGGTCCCGTCATAAACCTCTAAACTATAATCTTCTTTCAGCAAGAGGATGGACCGGTCCACCCCAAAGTCCTCTAGATTCTTTCTTAGATAATACATGGTGACATAGAGGTTATTATGGGCTTTCTTCTCCTCAATACCGTGAAAAAGAACCGTGATCAATTCATTTTTGGTACACGTCTTTTCATGTTTATATAACAGATACAGAAAGAGTTCTTTTGTTTTATTGGTGCGCCATTTGAGAATCTCTTTCGTCTGACCGTTTTTGATGATTTCAAATTTACCAAAGCATTTAATAAAAATGGATTCCGTTGTTTTATGCAGTTCCCTTTTGATCGTGCATTGCTCCATGAGCCGGGCCATGGTCTTTTTAAAGCGTTCCCTGACAATAGGCTTTAAAATATAATCTACGGCATGCACATCAAAAGCCTGCAAGGAGAATTCATGGTGTGCCGTGACAAATACGATTTCCGTCTGTATGGCGATGTCCTGGATTTTTACGGCGAATTCCATCCCGTTGATGCCGGGCATATCAATATCGAGAAAAACCACATCCGGCTTTTTCGTTTCCATGAACTTAAGGGCTTCAATGGGATTCGTGTACATTCCCCAAATACTCACATCACGGTAACTGCTTAAAAAGTATTCTAATTCTTCCAGGGCAGGTATCTCATCATCTACCAACAGAACGGAAATCATGGTCGGCCTCCATTAGGGGTATTTCTATCAAAACAGTGGTCCCTTTACCAGCTTCGCTTTTGATGCTTAAGGTTTTTCCGTAGAGTTTTTTCAGCCTTTGATTGATATTTCTTAACCCCACCCCTTCTTGCGCCATATCACCATTCAGCAGGGACCTCAGCTTTTCTTCGGACATGCCGATCCCATTATCCCGAATATCGATGATGATGCTCTTTTCTTTTTCCGTAACGGATAAAATAATGGTCCCCCCCTCCGGTTTGGGGCGCAAACCATGAATCACCGCGTTTTCCACAATGGGTTGGACGATCAAGGGCGGTACGTTAATAGAAACATTTTCAATATGATATTGCACATGAAGCTTCCTGCCCCATCTGGCCTGTTCGATGGCAATATAAGATTGTACCAGGCTTATTTCTTTCTCCATGGGTACGGAATCTTCCAGATTGGTAAAGTCAAAGCAGCCTCTTAAATAATTGCTGAATTCCACCAGCAATAACCGGGCTCTTTCACTGTCCTTCCGTGAGATGGAGATAATGGTATGCAGGGCATTGTGGATAAAATGGGGTCGAATCTGGGAGTGCAGAAATTTTATCTCCGTTTTTATCGCCCGCTCCACAGATTTTTTCAGTTCGACCAGGGTTCGTACCCGGGCCCTCAATTCACCCGGTTCAAAGGGCTTGGCTAAAAAGTCGTTGGCGCCGGAATCAAATCCCATCAAGATGCTGTCGGTATAATTTCTTCCCGTTAACATCAGCACCGGTAAGATATAGCGGTCTTTTGTCTGCCGAATGATTCGGCAGACCTCGTAGCCCAACAGTCCGGGCAATACTAAATCTAATATCACCAGGCAAAGGTTGGGATTGGCCTGGATCATCTCTAAAGCCTGTTTTCCATGATGCGCTACAGCGATGGAATACCCTTCCCGCTTCAAGACACTCATGACCGCCTGAATGCTGGCATCGTCGTCGTCGACGATGAGAATTTCATCGGCCTTCCAAGTTAAATTCTCCGGAGGCTTGGACCAAACTAATTTAGGGTGAAAACGGGGAATGATCCCTGTGATTTCCCCATCTTCCTTCCTGATTCGGCCCTTGTAAATAGGCAGGGAAAAGCAAAACCGGGCCCCTTTGCTTTCCTCGGAGACTACAGAAATCTTTCCTCCATGCAATTCCACCAGGTGTTTTGTGATGGACAGCCCCAGGCCTGTACCACTGTAACTCCTGGTGCAGGGCCCCTCGATCTGATAGAAGGATTTAAAAATGTCCTCATATTTATCTTTGGCAATACCCCTTCCCGTATCTGCCACCGTGATTTTAACCAGGTCCTCCTCGACCCATAGGGAGGTGGTAATTTCTCCCCTTTCCGTAAACTTGAGCGCATTATCCAGGAGATTATAAAATATTTGTTTGATCCTATCCTCGTCTCCCCATACCGGGGGAAGGTTTTCCGGGACATGCCAGCGAAAAAGGATCCCCTTTTTCTGGTTCAGATGCTCAAAAACCACCATCATCTGTCGGACCAGATCCTGGAGCCGGAGACCTCTTTTGTTCAGTTTAATATCCCCATTCTTTAACTGGGAAACGTCCAGAATGTCATTGATTAAGTTTGACAGCCTCCGGGCAGAGATGCTGATCATGGCTAACTGCTCTTTTTGTTCCAGGGAAAGTTTTCCCGATACCCCTTCGCCAAGGGACTCGGCAATGCCAATGATGGCATTTAAGGGTGTTTTCAGTTCATGAGAAGTATTGGCTAAAAACTGATCCTTCAGTCTATCCAGGTCTAATAGTTTTTCCGAGCTTTCCCGCAGGGCTGCTTCGGCCTGCCGCTGTGCCGTTACATCCAGGATCGTGCCGAACATGCGTATCGGATGGCCTTCAGCATCCCGGTCCACCTCAATATCCACATTTACAATGCCCGCGCTGCCGTCAGGCCGGATGATGCGGTGTTCAATCTGCACCGGCTCCTTCCGGGTCAAGGCCTTTTCCACCTCTGCGTTCATCCGGGAAAGATCATCCGGGTGCACCAGTTTCTGGGCCGACTCGTACGTGACATCAAAATCGGCATCACCTGCATAAATGCGCCGGGTCTGGGGCGACCAGCACAATTCCTGCTTGGCGATATCCAGGGTCCAATAGCCCACTCCTCTGATGCGCTGAGCCCGCTCCAGCATCGCCATCGTCTCGCGTAAATCGCCCTCCATTTTTTTGCGCGTCCTAATATCTTTGAATAGGATGAGTACCGTGATCCCAAAAGAGATGAAAACACAAAATAGCTCTATCCGGGTGTGAAATAGGATGTAATTGAAGAAACTCAGCGCGCAAATGGTCAGAAGCGCAGCTCCTAACAATAATTTTTCCTTAGGAAGCAAATATGCGATTAAGTCCCTTCCCTTGATGGTCATGCCGTCACCCCTTCTGTGCAGGAAAAGAGATTATTAGACATACCCGCTTAGCTTTATTTGTTCTATAATTGGATAATACGACATTATTTGACAATTACCTTTAACAAAACTCTTCTTTTTTCTCCGACCGGATCCTACCCGCTTTTGGTCAAAAAAAACAGCCGGTAAAAGGCCGGCCGGCATCGTTTCTTTATTTTGGCTCCTTGTTACTTTAAGTGGCGCTTCTCATATTTTTTGTGCCGTCAAAGCTGAATATCATGGAGCGTCCCTCTAGAATCGTTTCTAAATGCACGGTTTTCCCCCACAGGTTGTAAACGTAGGGAAGGGTTTTTTCCAGGTAATAGGTATCCAGATCCACTCCTTCATGACGGTGCCGGATAAACAAATGCCCGTTACCCATATAATCTCCGTCTTCCACAACCAGATAGGGATTTCCCCCGTTTACCAGCTTGTTGACGATATCATCTCTTACCGTCTCCCAATCCGTATCCGTCACTTTCAACTGCTGTCCTTGTTTTTTAAATAAATAGAGATCCAATTCTTTGACTAAGTCCCGGGTGAGGTAGTTTCTGATGAAGGAAATATCATTTTCTGTTTCGCGCACCTCAAATATTTTCACCAATCCTTCGCCCCCCTGGCGGCCGAATTTTTCTCGCTCCTCCGGGGAAGGATGGTCCCACCGTTTTTCAATGTCCTCAAATATTTTCATACCCAAAAAATATGGGTTTAGCTGGGTGCGGCTGGTCTGCAGGACTCCGGCATGGAGCCGGGCAAAATCCAAAGCTTCTTCATCACCAAGGGCCATTTCCCGCAAGATCCTGGCATGCCACAAAGCGGCCCACCCTTCATTCATGATCTTTGTTTCCACCTGAGGCCAAAAGTAAAACATCTCCTCCCGCACAATCGACAAGACATCTCTTTGCCAGTCCTTCAAGCTATGGCTGTGCTTCATGATAAAGCCGATTAAATCCTTTTCCGGCCTGGGGGGGGTCTTTTCCTCTTCTTGAGGGGGGTCATCTTTTGCCGGCTCCCCAATGGCCCAAATATCTTCATAGGGACTTTCCCGCAGGGAGGATTTATTTTTGTTTTTATTTTTGTTTTTATCTTTGTCTTTTCTTTTTTTGATTTGATGAAAATCGATATGCTCCTGAATGGCCAGGGCCTGATCCAGCAATTTTTCCACTTCAAAACGGCCGTGTTCAAACTCGTATTCCCTCATGCGCTGGGCATTTACGGCCATGGTTTCCACCATATCCCGGTTCGTTTGGGCAAACCAGGCATTGTTCTTGAAAAAATCACAGTGGGCAAAAACGTGGGCAATCACCAGCTTATTCTGCACGAGGGAATTTCCTTCTAAAAGAAAGGCATAACAGGGGTTTGAGTTGATCACCAGCTCGTAAATGCGGCTTAAATTCAAATCATACATAGTCTTCATGCGAAAATAGGCCTTGCCGAAGCTCCAGTGGGTAAAGCGGGTCGGCATGCCATAAGCGCCAATGGTATAGAGGACATCAGCCGGACAAAGCTCAAAACGCATGGGAAAGAAATCCAAGCCGAACTTGGCCGCCTGTTGAGAAATTTCCTCAATCGCTTTTTCCAGTCGATAGAGTTCCGTGTCCACCGGTTTCTCCTTTCTCGGAAAAAAATTTTTTTAGAGCTGGATAAATCTCTTTTTTATTTTTAATGGTGACTGTAGTGAGATTTTCCGCCTGAATTCTTTGAAAAACAGAAAGCAAGGTGCTGTTTCGATAATAGGGACTGGCGATCTCTCCATAACCGAACAAATTGCACAGAGGCAGAATCTGGTTAATCAACCGGAGACAAAGTTCATTGTCCGAGGGCAGATTATCGCCGTCAGAAAAATGGAAAGGATAAATGTTATAGCGGTCAGGGGAATATCTCTGCTGAATCAAATCAAAAGCCAGTTGGTAGACAGAAGAGCATTTGGTACCCCCGCTTTCTCCCTTGGTAAAAAACTCTTCCTCGGAAACTTCTTTTGCT
This sequence comes from Candidatus Formimonas warabiya, assembly GCF_002777255.1. GTDB lineage: Bacteria > Bacillota > Dehalobacteriia > Dehalobacteriales > Dehalobacteriaceae > Formimonas > Formimonas warabiya. The sequence goes on from NZ_CP017634.1 coordinate 2,790,005, forward strand.
TGGGTATGATGGGCTAAAAATACGATTTCCACCTGATGATATTTGGTTCTTAAGAAGCGCACCATCCAGAAAAAAAAGGTGCGGGCAATATATTTTTCAAAGTTCCCCATACTGCCCGAGGTATCCATCATAGCCAAAACAACGGCATTGGATTCGGAGCTATACACAGTATCCCAGGTTTTAAAGCGCAGGTCATCTTTGATAATGTTATAATTGTTTGACCCTTCCCGGGCATTTCGCTTAATAGCTTCCAGGATGGTGCGTTTTTTATCGATGTTGCTCATAATGCCGGCTTTGCGGATATCCGTGAACCGGGTGGACACCACCTGGACATTTTGTTTTTCCTTTTGCCTGAGATTGGGCAGCTGCAAATCCGCAAAGACCATTTCCGCAAGCTCTTCAAAGCTGACATCGGCTTCGTAGTAATCGGCTCCCGGTTCCTCACCCGCTCCTCCGGTCCCCTGATCCCCGGAGGCGTCCCGGTCGGTCCCAATCACGTCTCCCGGCTTGCTCCCCCCTTCTCCCTGTCCGGCATGCTTCTGCTTATTGTAATTAAAGCGGAACCGGTATTCATCCAAAGTCCGGATGGGGAGCTTGGTAATTTTTTTGCCGTCGGACATGATCACACTTTCTTCACTGATAATATCGGCCAGGTTATTTTTGATGGCTTCTTTCACCTTTTCATTATGCCGCTGCTGGTCCAGTTCACCCTTCCGGTGCAGGGACCAGTTATCATGGGAAATGATCGAATGATCCGTCATCCCTCTCACCACTCTCATCGGTTTAGCAGGCTGCCGATATATTTCAAGGTTTCATTGGCACAAACGGGGCAGTAGCCGTGGTCACTGATCATTCTGGCCACAACCTCATTGATTCTTTTCAACTGTTCCGGATCCGGATTTTTTGCCGAAGTAGTAATTTTTACCACATCTTTCAGGTCCGCAAAGAGTTTCTTTTCAATGGCCTCTTTCAGACGTTCATGAGAATTGTAATCAAATCTTTTCTCCTTACGGGCATAGACCGAGAGCCGGATCAGAATCTCTTCCCGGAAGGTCTTTTTGGCATTTTCCGAAACACCGATCTGTTCTTCGACGGAGCGCATTAATTTTTCATCCGGGTCCATTTCTTCATCGGTAATGGGATCTTTTACCTTGACACTATTACAGTATGCTTCCACATTATCCAGGTAGTTCTCGAATAGTGCCCGGGCCGATTGTTCATAGGAGTAAACAAAGGCCCTTTGTACCTCTTTTTTGGAGAAATCATCAAATTCTTTCCGGGCAATGGCCAGGAAATTAAGCAGCCGCTCCTTTTCTTCTTTGGTAATGGACGGGTGCTGGTCCATACCGTCTTTCAGCGCCCGCATGATATCCAGGGCATTAATACACTTGGTGTCGGAATTGATCAAAGCGCTGGATATGCGATTGATCACATAGCGCGGATCCACCCCGCTCATGCCTTCTCCTTCGCTTTCTGTCTGCAGCTCTTTCAGGTCCTTCTGTTTGAAGCCCTCAATATCTTCCCCGTCATATAATTTCATTTTTTTCACCAGGTCTACGCCCACTTTTTTGGATTCCTTCAATCTGGACAAGACGGAAAAAACTGCCGCCGCCCGCAAGGCAAAGGGGGCAATATGAATGTCTTTTAAGTCACTCTGCCAGATCAGTTTTTCATATATTTTTACCTCATCGGTGACCCTTAAGTTATAGGGAATGGGCATCACCAAAATACGGGAGTGCAGCGCTTCATTCTTTTTGTTGCTGATAAAGGACCGGTACTCCGTTTCATTGGAATGGGCAATGATCATCTCATCCGCCGAGATTAAGGCAAACCGGCCCGCCTTAAAATTCCCTTCCTGGGACAGGCTTAAAAGATGATAGAGAAATTTTTCATCACATTTGAGCATTTCCTGAAATTCCATCAGACCCCGGTTGGATTTATTTAATTCGCCATCAAACCGGTAGGCCCGGGGATCCGACTCCGATCCATATTCCGTGATGGTGGCAAAATCAATGCTCCCCGTGAGATCGGCAATGTCCTGGGATTTGGGATCAGAAGGGCTGAAGGTGCCAATGCCCACCCGCTCTTCTTCTGAAAACAGAATCCGTTCCACTTCCACGTTTTCCACCTGGCCGTCAAATTTTTCCTGCACCATCATCCGGCAGGACGGGCAGAGGTTTCCTTCGATCCGGGTACCCAGCTCCTTTTCAAAATCTCCTCTTAAAGGACCGGGGATCAAATGCAAAGGCTCTTCATGCATGGGACAATTTTTGATAGCATAAACCGCCCCCTCTTCCGAACGAGTATATTTTTCCAGGCCCCGTTTCAGCATGGTCACAATGGTAGATTTTCCCCCGCTTACAGGCCCCATCAACAAGAGAATGCGCTTCCTCACATCTAAACGGCGCGCCGCCGAATGAAAATATTCCTCTACCAGGCGCTGAAGCACCGTATCCAAACCAAAAATTTCACTGGAAAAGAAATGATAATTTTTCCCATATGATGTTTCACCTACGCCGGCAGCCATAATCATATCATAAATACGGGTATGGGCTGTTTTTACCAGTTTGGGGTTCTTTTTTACCAACTCCAGATAGTCACGGAATGTTCCCTGCCACATCAAATTTTGCTGTTGGCGCCGGTACTCCTCCAAAGACTTTAGATAGTCCAATTTTTCCTCCCCCTTATTTTCAGTTGATTCCAGTCATGTTCCTTTCCCTTTACCTCTAACCGCCTTGTTATATTTATATGGTGTTCATGACCTAAAAAGAAGTTTTTCACACGATCCTTCTCCATACAGCATATTCCGAAACCCGGGATTCGGATCCTACGCTGAATCGAGGACTCCGGGGTACCAAAATAGCCCCCATTTTGTGATCGGTCAGAACTGCTTTGTGATCCATTAAATTGGGTACAATAACTGCGCATACCCGGGATCTGAAGGAGGTAAATACCTATGCTCACGGATCATGAGATCCACCTTCTCTCCACCGCTGTTGCGATTAAAGCTTCACCTACCAGCGATATCATACAGCTGACCGAAGAAGTGTTACAAAATTATCTCAAAGCAAAAAAAATCTTTACCGGTTCCCGTGTCCAATCGGAGGGATACGACGGTAACCTTGATTTTGATGATTTTTACCACTTTGATATGAAAAGCATTTAGGCAGACTAAATATCCCGGGTATGCCTTCTCTATTGAACAAGCACATAAAAATCAATAAAATAATTTTTTATAAAGGGGGATTGATGTCACAAAAATTTGGAGACGAACATAACCTGTACTATCAGAAAGGAAAGGGGGAGGGCTTTATGGGGTGTTGTAGACGAAGAGCACCGGTTCTTGCTGCAGAAACAGAAAATTGTCCGGTTTCTCCAGTCCGGGAAGACTGTTTCGAAGGCATAATCGACTTAATCATCATCCTGATTGTTCTTGAATTCCTGTGTTGCTGTGTTTTCTAAAGTACTTAAAAAATGGTTTAAATAACAGGGGCATCTTTTAAAAAGATGACCCTATTATTTTTTAATGGAGGTATATTTTCTCTCCCAAAATCCTTAAATAAGTATAATATTGCGCCAATTGGGTAAAAATGTAAATAATATTACAAGTTTATTAACTTGACTTCGGGGAGGTGAGTAAATGCCGTACATCTGCCCGCAATGCAAAAAGACAAAAAAATTGCCGGATTTTTGCTGTGGAACATCCATGGTTGCATCCGGGACATATTATTGTATGACCTGTGGAAATAAGTCCCTCAGTTCGGGAAATTGCTGCGGAAGCCCCATGGAGAAGTTGTAAATAAAGCGCCATTTGGCGCTTTATTTATTCCTTAAATTGAAGCAAGTTCTAAAACTTGGTAAGTGCTTTTCTTACCAAGTTTTAGAACTGCTAATACAGAGTGAGAACTGCAAATGCATGACTTAGTTGGCGTTTGACTCCCGCATATTTGGGGACATTCCGTTAGCGGTCAGGGGACACACCTCTTACAGAGGAATGTCCCCAATGAGTGTGTCCCCTGACCGCTGATGGCGGGAGTCCTACGCCAAGTTAGTCAGGTTAAAAATACAATTCCCATCCATGTTTAAAAATGTAACTTTATGACAACAATAAAGGTAAATAAAGTAGGAGGTTGCGCCATGAGCACCAAAGCATTACTAAAAACCTATATCAAACAAGGAAAAGAATATAAAAAAATGTTGCAGAAAGTTAACACAAACGGTAGACATACGTCAAAGATCAGTAAAATAGATGAAAAATTAAAAAAAGCCCAATGTGAATTGAGAAGTATGTACTAAAGAAGCCTATAAGGGCTTTTTTTATTGATATCCTTGATGTCCCGGTGTCTTTCACTGACATCGATGGCTCCATTGTTTGTTATCCCGGAAAATGACAGGCTACTTTGTGGCTGGGTCCGATTTCCTGAAGTTCCGGCTCTTGTTCCGCGCAAATACTTTTCGCTCTTCTGCACCGGGTGCGGAATCTGCATCCGGAAGGAGGATGCACAGGACTAGGGAGATCACCCGCCAAAATAATACGCTGTCTTTTTTCCTCTACATCCGGATCAGGTATAGGAATGACGGACAACAGTGCCCTGGTATAAGGATGAGCCGGAGTCTGATACAAATCCGCACACCGGGAAATCTCCACAATTTTACCCAAATACATTACAGCCACCCGGTTACTGATATGCTTTACCATAGCCAGGTCATGGGCAATGAATAAATAGGTCAATCCGAATTCCTGCTGTAAGTTTTCCAGCATATTCACTACCTGGGCTTGCACCGAAACATCCAGGGCCGATATGGGTTCGTCACAAATGAGGAACTGGGGCTCTACCGCCAAAGCCCGGGCAATGCCGATCCGCTGGCGCTGTCCCCCGGAAAACTCATGAGGAAAACGATTGCCGTGCTCAGGAAGGAGCCCTACTTTACCTAATAATTCATGGATTCTTTCCCTCCGCTCTTTACCTTTGGCCAGACAGTGGATGTCCAGGGGTTCTCCGATAATGTCCCCTACGGTCATGCGGGGATTAAGAGAGGCATACGGGTCTTGGAAGATGATCTGCATCTTCCTGCGCAAGAGAGGTGTCATCGCCCGCCGGTCTAAAATACTCCTTCCTTCAAACAGGACATTTCCTGACGTGGGTTCATAGAGCCTGATCATGGTCCTCCCTGTTGTGGTTTTCCCACAGCCGCTTTCTCCGACCAACCCCAGCGTTTCTCCGGGAAGGATATGGAAGGAAACCCCGTCTACCGCCCGGATCATTTGGTTCCCTTTGATGCGGAAATGTTTGCATAAATGTTGCACTTCCACCAAAGGATGCTTATTTTCCATGTGCCGTTGCCCCCTTTTCTACCGAAGGAGCCTGGGGGTGCTCCAGCCAGCATGCTACCCCGCGCTGGTACGCCAATTGGACAAACTGGGGTTCCTTTTCCCGGCAAATCACCATCCCGTAGGGGCACCGGGGAGCGAAAGCGCAACCGCCAGGGGGTTTAAATAAATCCGGAGGCTGGCCCCCTATGGAAGCCAGTCTTTGTTTTTTCATCTCATCCAAACGGGGTACCGATTTCAGCAAGGCCCAGGTATAGGGATGACGTGCCTGAAAAAACACTTCCCGCACCGAACCGGATTCCACAATTTTTCCTGCATACATGACGAGAATTCGTGAAGCCATCCCGGCCACCACACCCAGGTCGTGGGTAATCAGAATAATGGATGTGCCGGTTTGGTTTTTGATCTCCTTCATCAATTCCATGATTTGAGCCTGGATGGTTACATCCAGAGCAGTAGTAGGCTCATCAGCGATCAAAAGCTTGGGAGCGCCTGCCAGGGCCATCGCGATCATGACCCGCTGCCTCATCCCTCCGCTGCATTCATGGGGGTACTGCTTCACCCTCTTTTCCGGGTAAGGCAGCCCGACCAGGTTAAGCATTTCAATGGCTTTTTTCTCCGCATTCCGGCGGGATATTTTTCGGCCTAATGCCCATCCCTCCGTAATTTGCTTTCCGATCGTCATGGTAGGATTGAGAGCAGTCATGGGATCCTGAAAAATCATGCTGATTTCCCGTCCTCTCACCTTCTCCATGCCGTCTTCCGGCATACTGGTTAAATCCAATCCCTGAAAAAAGATCTTCCCTCTTTCGATCCGTCCCGGCGGATCCGGGATTAAACCCATGATCGCTTGCGCGGTAACGCTTTTCCCGCAGCCTGATTCCCCTACGATGGCAATAGCCTCTCCCGGGGACAGGTCAAAATTCACCCCGCGCACAGCCTGGATCTTGCCCCCATGGGTATGGAAGGATATGTGAAGTTCTTTTACTTCAAGCAAATTGTTCAACGCAATCCCTCCTTTAAAGGTCAGGGGACACACCTCTGTATCAGGCATTCCTATCCCGTCAGAGGAATGTCCCCAATTTATGTCAGGGGACACACCTCTATTCAAGAAGCAAGAAAAGAGATAAACAGTCTTGCCTCTTATCTCTTGCCTCTTGTATCGAAGGAATGTCCTCAATTTAAGGTCACTTGCGCAACCTGGGATCAAGGGCATCCCGCAGCCCGTCGCCAAAAACATTAAAGGCCAGCATAGTTACACTGATAAAAGTGGCGGGAAAGAACAACTGCCAGGGATAGGAGCGCATTCCCTGAATCCCTTCGTTGGCTAATGCACCCCAGCTGGCAATAGGCGCAGACACACCTAGGCCCAGAAAGCTTAACCAGGCTTCCGTAAAAATGGCGTCGGGAACAGACAAGGTGGCATAAACCACGATTGGCCCCAGCGTATTGGGGATGAGATGGCGGCAGAGAATTCTCCAGTTCCCTGCCCCCAAAGCCCGGGCTGCCGTCACATACTCCTGCTCCTTTAAGGCCAAAATCTGGCCTCTCACCAACCGGGCCATGGGCGGCCAATAAACCGCCCCCAGGGCAATAAAAATCGTTTTCAAACCCGGTTCCATCAGTACCATTAACAAAATCACATAAAGCAGGAAGGGAACGGCAGAGAGAATTTCTACGATACGCATCATGATTTCATCCACCCAACCGCCTGCCAGACCGGATATGCCGCCATAAACGGTGCCGATCAGGAACACAAGCAGTGCCGTGACGATGCCAATGGTGAGAGAAATCCGCGCCCCATACCAATTCCGGGTAAACAAATCACGGCCCAAGGCGTCGCTGCCAAACCAGTAGGTCCGGGCTTCCACCTGAAAGCCTCTCTCAGGCGCGATGGGCTGCGGGGAATAATCGACGACGTGAGATGTGCCGGTACCGTCCCTTTGGAGCTTCACATAAAAATGATATCCCGGGGGTTTGTTCTTGAGGGCTAATAACTGATCCGAATAAGAAAATGGCGTAAACCAGGGCCCGGTCAAAGCAAAAACCAGTAATATTCCCATCAGGATCAGGCCCGTCATGGCTAATTTATTTTCTTTCAACCGGCGCCAGGCGTCCTGCCCATAAGTAATACTCGGCCTTGCCATCATTTCCCCCTGGGCGGCATCAGGGCCGATCGGCCTAAAAAGGTCAGGAGAAAGCTGCTCCATGGGCTGTCACCTCTTTTCTTCCCCAAGCTTTACTCTTGGGTCAATCAAGGCATAGAGGATATCCACCAATAAGTTCATCCCCATTAAAAATGCGCTGTAAAATACCGTTGTGCCCATAATCATGGTATAGTCCCTGTTTTGGATGCTCGTGACAAAATATCTGCCTAGACCGGGAATATTAAAGATATATTCGATAATAAAACTTCCCGTAAAAATGGTGGCAACAAGAGGCCCAAGATAAGTGACCACCGGCATAACAGCGTTTCTTAGACCATGTCGGTAAATAATAGCTCCTTTCTTCAGCCCTTTCGCTTTTGCGGTCTTAATATAGTCCTGCTGCAAAACTTCTATTAAGCCGGACCGTATCAGACGGGCAATCGCCGCCATGGGCAAAAAAGACAAGGCCAGGGCAGGCAGAACCATTTGTCTCCAGGATCCCCACATGGCGGCAGGAAACCAGCGCAATTGATAGGAAAAAATATACATCAAAACGCAGGCCGTGATAAAGCTGGGCACGGAAAAGCCCAGGGTAGCGACAACCATAGCCAGGTAATCCTGAATTTTATTGTGCTTTAAGGCTGAGATCATCCCTAAAAAAAGTCCCAGGACGAGAGCCAAGCAGACAGAGACAAAGCCTAACTGGGCGGATACGGGAAATCCTTCGAAAATAATCTCATTTACCGTGCGGTTTTGAAATTTGAAAGAAGGGCCAAAATCAAATCTGGCCGCCCGGACCAAATAATCCCGGTATTGCACGAACAGAGGATCATCCAGGTGGTATTTTTCATTGATATTTCTTTCAATGGCTGCCGGCAGCTTTTTCTCCCGGGCAAAAGGCCCTCCCGGGAGCGCCTTCATGAGAAAAAATGTTAAGGAAACAATAAAAAACATGGCTAAAACCATCGCTCCCGTACGGCGCAGCAAATAGCGGGCCACATCTGTCCACCTCCCGGAATATGCCTTGCATAAAGAAAGCTTGGCTTACGCCGGTAATCCGCCTGCAAGCACAAGCTTCCCTCACATCCTGTCCTATAAAAAGATTATTTTTCTACATAAGCCCAGCGGAACTCCTGATAGGAGGACATGGTCGGGACAATCACACCCTTCACCCAAGGCTTATAAAGATTTTGATTGGTGTAGAAATAGATGGGCAGCACAGGCATCTCTTTCATTAAGATGGCTTCTGCATCATGCATCGCTTTGGAGCGTTCGGCAAGATCAGAACCGGACTTGGCTTTCTGAATCAATTGATCATACTCCGGATTGCTCCATCCTGTATAATAAATGGGCAAATCACTTGTGGCCCACATGTCCAAATAGGTCATGGCATCATTATAGTCCGGGGTCCAGCCCGCCCGGCCGATTTCAAAATCTCCTACGCGTACGGAGTTTTCATAAACACCCCATTCCTGGTTGGTCAGCTCTACAGAAATGCCCAAATTGGTTTTCCACATTTCTTGCAGGGCTTCCGCAATCTTTTGATTTGATTCCGAAGTGTTATACAAGATTTTCAGAGCAGGGAAGCCCTTGCCGTCCGGAAAGCCTGCGTCGGCCAGCAGCCTTTTTGCTTCGGTAACATCTTCTTTAAAGTAATCTCCCCCGTTCTGGCGGAAATCTCCCCCATTTACATCCACCACCGCATAGGGAACAAGCGCATAGGCAGGTTTTTCAAAAGCTTGGGTTACGTGATCAATCAGGTTCTGGCGGTTAATCGCCAAAGACAAGGCTCTGCGCACCCTGACATCCCCCAGGGGTTCCACATCCGTGTTGAATGCGTAGAAGTAGACCCCCAGGTCTGGATAAATACTGGCCTTTTTCTCTTCCAAAAGACGGCTGATCTCTGGGAGGGGAAGAGACTCTGCAATATCGATCTGGTCCGTATCGAACATGGTCAGCTGGGTATCCTCCGACTCCACCGTCGTGATCACCAGTGTCTCAAGCTTCACATCATCCGCCGCCCAATAATTTTCATTCTTTTTGAGCACTAATTGCTGCTGATGATCCCATTCCACCAGTTTAAAAGGACCATTGCCCACCAGACTTTCAGGCGCAGTATGCCAGTCTTGATTCCCTTCCACCACTTTTTGATCTACCGGATAAAGGTTGGGAAAGGAGGTTAAGCTTAAGAAATAGGGCGTCGGTGCTTTTAATTTTACTTCCAGCGTTTTATCGTCCAGCGCTTTTACGCCCACGTCATCAGCCTGGGCTTGTTGGGCGTTATATTCTTCTCCATTCACTAAATAATACAACTGGTAAGCATAATAATTGGCCATTTCCGGATCCAATAATCTTTTCCAGGCGTACTCAAAATCATGGGCCGTTACAGGATCACCATTGCTCCACTTGGCGTCTCTCAAATGGAAGGTATATGTAAGTCCGTCATCACTAATGTCCCACCTTTCGGCCATCCCGGGAATGGGCTGCTGTTTGGCATCCAGCCGGACCAAACCCTCAAACAAGGCCATTTGGATCGTGCTTTCCACCATCCCGGTGGCGGCCGCCGGATCAAGGGTCTCCGGTTCCGCACCTACATTATAGGTAATTTTTTGTTCTACCACCTGATTGTCTGAGGTCTCCGGAGTTTTACCCTGACTGCCGCACCCTGCCGTGAAAAGAGCTGCTGAAAATAAAGCCATGCCTAAGATGAACCAAAATTTTCTTTTCAACAAAAATTACCCCTCCCTCATTAAATGGATCTTGGTTTCCCCTCAGCTGAATAATCGTGATATAATTACCACAATTTTCTTTATTTTTTTACACACCCAGATTATGTTCGGCAAAAAATCACAAATTCCTGCCAAATTATCACTTGATGTAACATCATGATCCGGTATCCAGGTAATGAACGGCGCTTAAGGCAGCCACCTGTCCCTCGCCCACCGCTTTCGCCAATTGAAAAGGTTTTCCGGTGCAGTCTCCGGCGGCAAACAATCCTGGTAAATTGGTCTCCATGTTTTTATTCACTTGAATGGCGCCATCCAGTGCTTCCAGCCCCGGCACCAAACGTCCCGGCGACACCACCTCCCGAAAGAGGAAAACGCCGTCTACCAAAACCACGCCCTGGTCGGTCACAATCCGGTCGGCAAAACCATTTCCCCCGATCTCCACCGGTTTCGCATGATTGACAATGACATTTTGGGGCAGAGAGGACAAATCACCCTGGAACATGGGAAACAAAAGCACTTCTTGGCAAATTTCCGATAGATACTTCACCTCATCCAAACCGTCTTTACTGTATACCAGCATGGCTACCGTCTTTTTTCGAAAAAGGGGGCCGTCACAAGTGGCACAATAGCTGACACCTTTTCCCACGTATTCTTCCTCGCCTTTCAGGGCCTTGGCATAATCGATTCCAATCGCTACAATCACCGTGCGGGCACTGATATCCTCACTTCCGCATTGTACCGCGTACCCTTTTTCAACCGGGTACACCGCATCCACCCTTTTTTGTTCAACACGAATCCCCATATCTTGCACATGGCGGAGAAATTTTTCCCGCAGTTCCTTTCCCGTAAGGTGAAATTCTCCTAAATAGTTATCGATCCAAGGAGAGGTATGCATTTTCGGTGCACAAAAGTTTGTTCCCAATAAAATAAATTTTTTCTTTCTCACCTGGGCATTGAGCGCAGCGGACAATCCTGCCGGGCCGCAGCCGATAATGGCCATCTCATAGCTTTCCTGATTCATCGGAACACCTCCAGCCTTTTTTCTGGTAAACAAAAGTATTTTTTCCCTTTTTCTCTCGTTTAATCTCTGGTTGTCTTTCCTTACTTTACCCTGGCGAGACAACTTTTTGATGTATAATTCCCAATGAAAAATCCTTTTCCTTTTTTTATCGTCATATTTTTTATTTTTGTGATCATCAATAAAAAATAAGCCCAAAAAAGAAAGGACTACAAGAGAAAACTTGTAATCCTTTCCAGAGGTCACGATTTAATTTTTCAATTATTTCTCCTCGTACAACCCGCTTCTGTGGGCAGTCAAATATTTCATGCAAAATTCATCCTTGCCCAGTAAGGCCTGGGACGCATAAACAAAGCCCATCATGGTCTTATCCAGGGGATCCAGGATGTAGCCGTCCATGCCCATGGTCATGGTCTGGATCATGAAGACCTGGTTCAAGATTTTCCGGTTGGGTAAACCGTAGGAGATGTTGCTTAAGCCGCAGATGCCGTGAACTTTGGGATATTTTTGCTTGATCCCATAGATGGTGTCCAGGACTTCTAAACCGGCTTTGTCTCCCGTGCTCACCGGTTTCACCAGGGGATCCAGGTAGATGTCGTCTTCCGGTACCCCGGCGGCAACCATGTCGCCCACCAGCCTGTCGGCAATGCGGAGCCGGTCTTGGGCAGTTTCCGGCATCCCGGAGTCATCCATGCACAGGCCGACGATCTTAGCTTTGTACTTTAAGACAAAGGGCAGGACAGTGGCATAACGTTCTTTTTCTGCAGTGATGGAGTTAATCATGGGCTGGCCGTGCTTGCACAAGGAAAGTCCTACTTCCAAAGCCTTGGGGTTAGGACTGTCAATGCATAAGGGGGCACTTACCTGGGACTGCACGGTTTCTACCAACCAGGCCATGGTTTCTTCTTCATTGAAAACCATGGTGCCGCAGTTCACGTCTACGTAATCGGCGCCGGCATCTACCTGTTTCCGGGCCATGGCTTTGATGAAGGCGGCGTCTTTGTTCTCTACCGCCGGTTTGATCGCTTTCCGGCTGGTGTTGATCAGTTCTCCTACGATTAACATATTTCTCACTTCCCATTCCATTATTATATTTGGCATCCCAAAATGGGACATCGGGCTGTCCCCTATGTGATCCAAAAATACCCTCTAGTTTTATTTCCCTACTGCCAGAACCTGCTCCACCAAATCCACAACTTCCGTGGCATCCATGGCAAAACCATCCGCTTTGATGACATGAGCAAAGTCTTTTGTGGCAGGTCCTCCGCCGATAATCACCTTCACCTGATCCCTGAGACCATTCCGTTCCAGCTCCCTGATGGTTTCCGGCATCATGGGCAGCGTGGTTGTGAGCATGGCCGACATGGCCACAATCTCCGGCTGATAATCTTCTACCGCCAGGATAAAATCTTCCGGTAAAACATCCACTCCTAAGTCAATTACATCTAATCCGGCCCCCCGCATCATCATGACTACCAGGTTCTTACCAATATCATGCAAATCCCCCGCTACCGTTCCAATTACCACCCGCCCCCGAAGCGCCTGCTGCGGAGCCGATAAAATCGGCTTCAGCACATAAAGTCCCGCGTGCATCGCCCGGGAAGCAATTAAGACATCTGAGATGTAAATCATATTTTGCTTAAACTTGTCACTGATGACCTGCATCCCGGGTAAAAGACCTTTTTCCAAAATAGTCATCGGTTTAATGCCGTTTTCGATGGCGATTTGCGTCAACATCTTCACCCTGTTTGCCTGCCCATTCAGCAGTGCCTCCGTAATCAAATCAAGTTCCTCGGCCACCCGCGTGTACACCTCGATTTCTGTATTGTCACTATCGTCATAAAGCATTTTGTTTAAAGCGGCTGGGGGTAACCCCCTCTACTTTCTTGAAAACCCGGGTAAAATAGCCGGGATCTTCAAAACCGCTTTCCTCCGCAACCTGCATCACGTTGAACTGGGGGTTTTTTAGCATTGTTTTGGCTTTTTCCACCCGCACCTGGGCCAGATATTCCATCAAGGTACAACCGAAATTCTGTTTAAAAATTCTACTCAAATAGCATGGGCTGAGATACACGGCCTGGGCAATCTCATCAATGGTAAGCTTTTGGCGGAAGTTTTCCCGGATGTAATCCGCTGCCTTTTGGGTAGCCTGAAGGTTCTTCTGATCTTTGGATATTTCGATGTGGTCCATGTAGGTTTTGAGCATATTTTTTGTCCAGAGGCATATTTCATCTGAATCCTTTTTGTCCAACAGTTCCCGATACGATCTGGCGTTCAACTGCAAAACGTCATTCAGATCCGCGCCCCCGTCCACGGCAGCTCGGGAAATAATGACCAGCAGTTCGATAATCCTCGTCTTGAGGGTGTCAATATCCTCCATCTGTTTGCCGATAATATCGGCCAGTAAATGATCCAGCAGGTGCAGGGCTTCCTCCTGTTCAAAATTCCGCACTTTGGCTTTTAGTTCATATTCTTTCTCCAGGGAATAAAGACGCAGCGACCTGGACTCAATGGTACGGATTGCTACTTCCGCCCGTTTCCGGGCTTGGATTTCTTCTGCCAGCCGGGCCTGCTGGGAAGCGATTTTCCGTCTTTGCTCCAGAACGGTCAAACCACTTTTCATGATTTGGTTCGCCACGACAAATAATAAGTCCGCCGCTGCCTGCACTTTTTCACTGGACATGACATCCAGCTGGGCGGCGGCCCATTTCACGCCGGAAAAGTCTACGTCCAGCCCCTTCACCATTTCTTCAATTTCTTCCAGAAAGTAATCTTCCGGATCCCACATTAATACCTGGCCGCAAATGATGGAACCCACATATTCGTCCAAAAGAATAGGAGCGGCCCAGGCAATGAGCCCGGCATGGCACCGGAAGATATAAGGCTCTCCGTATTTTGCCGCTTCCCGTCCCGCCCGGGCGTATGAGCGGCGGCATTTATCAATGCCGGTGCCATCGGACCGGATCATCTGGCAGAAACGACAATCTTTGATCTCCTTTTCCGGGGAAACAAGGGTATTCCCTCCTATATCCACCAGAACCGCTTTTAACCCGGTAGATTTGGAAAAAGAGGATAACATTTTTTCCAAAAGATCCTTCTCAACTAACTTCCCCAACCATTGAGATTCCTCTATGACCATACTTTCCTGAACCACGTTGGTCACCTCCAACTTAGGTTTCCACATTGTTCAAATAGTAAAAGAGCTATTTTTCGTCCCTTCTTCGCATCGGTCCGGAAATTCTGTCAAAGGATACAACAATTGTCATTTTTTATATTATAGCAAAAAAAACTGGTAATTTTAAACTATTTTTTGGATTAGGGAGTTTACCAGTTATGATCAATGTGATTCAGCGGCGCATCAGGTTCTCTTGTCTCTTTCCTTAAGCGCCACTGAATATTGCATCTTTTATTTGTTTTAAAATACAGGTAATTTTCCCCCGCACCTCTCCTTACATGTCATATTTTTGGGGGTCAAATTTTTCTGTCGTATTGTTCTTGATCATCTCCGCCGTAAATTTAGCTTCATCATCAGGAACCGTGGACAACTGCTGCGCTAAAATATCCAGATATTTTACTTCCCGGTCGCTCACCATCAGTTTCCCTGACTGAATCCCTTCCTTCAGTTTTTCAATCGTAGCCGCGGCAGCGATCTTCGTTCTTTCAAAAGCAGTTTTCCCCTGCACAATCTGCTTGCTGATATCCAGAACCACAGCAGGATCCAAAATATAGGCATGGGGATCCAGATTGCTATCGGAGGCCACCATCACATCCCGATAGTCAAATGCCTTCCCCTGGTCTGTAAAGGTGTTAAACAGCCGGCAGTCATAGATCAGCTGTTCCATATAAACGGTAGGAGCCATGCCGCCCAGCATTCTCTGGTGTTCCACCGATTCATTGCTCCAGCAGTCACAAAGCGCGCCCACAATGTTGCCCACTTCGCTGGAATGGGCACAGGCACTGGTTCTTCCTTCCATGGAGATCGGCGTTCCGGTAATCGCTTTGATAAATACGCCTTCATAACCACAGTCTTTATCCGGCCCAACAGCGCCGCACTCCACGGCAACCATGGTGCGCACAGCCGCCATCACTCTGTCCACAGCGGCAAAAACCCGGGGAATAAAGTTTTTTCCCGCCAGTACCATGGCCGTATTGGCAAAACCACAAGCCGTATCCCCGGAGGGGACGGAATCGGTTTCTTGGGCAATCTTCACAATATTAGTCCAAAGAATTTCCATGTCTTTCGCGCCCACCACGCCCAAAGCAAACAGGGCCTTAGGCAGGTCGCAATTCATGACGGCGTCGTCATGAAGATTTTTGCCCCCTACAGACTCGATGGCGAGCAGGTCAGCCCCTGCTTCCCCGGATCCGCGGAAGGTCTCCATTACCTTATCCCAGTGTTCTCCATGATACATATGCACCAGATCTTTTCCTTCCCGAATATCCACGGGAGTCAGTCTCAACAGGCTCTTCAGGCCTTGACCCTCATATTCCCGCATGGTTTCTTTCACCACTTTGGCCACATCGATTCCCCATTGGGGATGAAACGTATGGGGAGGAAGGAGTTCAATTTCCACGATAATGCCGGGAGCGCTCAACTCTACAGCTTTTGCGCAAGCACCGGAGATCATGTCCTGATACTGGGCCAGTACCCTCTTCATGGTCGATTCATTGATCGTCATGGGGGGCAAGGTCACATTAAGCTCAGGATAGACGGTTCCGCCCCCGATGACCATGCCGTTTTTGAAGGCAACCGGTTTTTTCGCATATCCATAGACAAATTCACTTAAATCCTGGTAACTGACTGCGTCAAATGTAGTTTTTGCCATCATATTCCCTCCCAAAGATTTTATTTTTTAAGATAACAAATGATCCACCAACTCGGTAGCTGAAGCCGCATCCGGGGCAAAGCCGTCTGCCCCGATTTCATCCGCAAAATCTTGGGATATAGGAGCTCCCCCAATCACCACTTTTACTTTGTCACGCAGCCCTTCTTCTTTGAGCACCTCGATGGTATCCTTCATGGCAAGCATCGTCGTGGTCAAAAGAGCGGATAGGCCCACAACCTGGGCATGATGTCTTTTCACGGCAGCGGCAAAATCTTCCGGCGTGGTATCAACGCCCATGTCAATCACTTGATAGCCGGCACTTTCAAACATCATGGCAACCAAGTTTTTACCAATATCGTGCAGGTCCCCTTTTACGGTTCCGATCACCAGTGTTCCTTTGGAAGCAACTTCCCCGCCCAGCAATAAAGGCTTTACCAACTCCATCCCGGCATTCATAGCCCGGGCGGACATTAATACCTCCGGTACAAACATTTCGTTATTTTTAAAACGTTTTCCCACCACATTCATACCCGGAATCAAGGCATCATTAATAATCGCCCCCGGAGCCAGCTTTTCTTCAATCGCTTTTGTGGTCAATTCCTTTACTTTCTGATCATTCCCTGCGATTACCGCATTGCTTAAATCTTCTAACTTAACCACATCATTCCCTCCTTTACTTATCGTCCCAAAATTAATTTGCTAAAGAATAAATAAACAATTTCACTCCTTTCCCGCGAAAATGAGAGCATGGTGAACAACTTCATTGCCTTCTATTATTCTAAAAATCGGCTTAAGTTCCTAGGGAAGATCTTGCTATTCCTTGACATATCTTAACTTTGTCAAAAACGTAAATTACTGGAGAACCCTCTTTCCTCTTCCCGGGTCTTAACTGCACAGAAAAGTGCTATTTTTGATAAGAAAATCTATGGCGCTAAGGTAAAAATAACCTTATCATGAAGAGACAAGTTGTTGGTGAAAGGCCCATGAGACGAAGATGATAAGACTTGACACCTGATAAATGGGCAATTTATGAGGAGGGGAGTTTTAAATGGTTAGACTGGATATTGTTTCAGGTTTTTTGGGGGCCGGAAAAACAACATTTATCAGAAAAGTGATGGAGGCCTGTATCAGCCGCCGGGAAAAGATTGTCCTTGTGGAAAATGAATTTGGCCAGGTCAGTATCGACAGCGCCTTGCTAGAAACAGAGCACGTGAAGATCTATGAGCTGTTGCAGGGATGCGTATGCTGTACCTTGAAAGGGGATTTTTTTCAAACAATAAAAAATATCCTGCCCCAAAAACCGGACCGGATCATTTTTGAACCGTCGGGAATTTTTATTTTTAACGAGATTTTTGATCTCTTGAAAGATCCTGAGATTTCCTCCCAATGCTGTATCAACTCCGTGACGACAATTGTGGACGGCCAACATTTCTTCCAACAGAACAAGCGCTTTTCCCCTTTCTTTGAAAGCCAGATCTCCCATGCATCCACCTTAGTGCTGAGTAAGACACCATCTTTGAGCACCAAAGAAATCAAAGAGATCAGCGATGCACTGCGCCAACAAAACGATACGGCTTCCCTGGTCACCAAAAGCTGGGATGACTTTCTCTGTCATGAAATCATGCTGATCTTAGACGGCAATATTAAATATGCCCTTCCTAATTTATTGGACGAGATACCGGATTGCAGCACAGGGCATGGCCATCACAAACATGAATTTGAATCGGTAGGAGTCCGGACGGCAAAAATATTTGAGATCAGGGAGTTGGAAAATATCCTGGGCCAGTTTCCCCAAGCCCAGTTCGGAAATATCCTGAGGGGAAAAGGCATTATCAAAACGCCCGATCATTGTGTGGAATTCAGTTACGTCAATGGACAATATCACATATCCCAAAGCAAATCAACCATAGCAGGCATGGCCAGCTTTATCGGCATGGGCTTGAAAAAAGAAAAACTGCTCGCCCTGTTTGGATGACCCCTTTACTCTTTTTTTGCACATATCCAAAATATCACCTCATCCCTGGAGCCTCAAAAATCCTTTTTCCCAAAAACGAGGATGATCAGCAGGAAAAAAATCCATAATGTCAAATTTCTAAGAAATCTTGATAAAAATGGTACTTACTCTCCCGAACTCGTTGTGGAGAAAAAATACTGGAGAGAGGGCTTCCTGAAATGAAACCTGAAAAGATGATCAGAGATATTACCGGGAATACCGAGTCCTTCAACTTGGAGCACCGGGTGTTTAATATGTTCTCTTTTTTGTTGATCATAGTCTGTCTATTTTCCGGTGTGATGAATTATCTCCTGTCCTTGAATACGCCGGCTGTTTTGGCCCCTTTATTATACGGCATGGTCCAAATATATCTCTATTATCTGTCCCGGTTAAAACAGCACTATGAAATATCCGTTTTGGCCACCCTCATTTTCGCCATCTTTATTATTTCACCGACGATGTGGTTTTTTAACGGCGGCAGCTATGGCGCTTCTCAATATTCGATCATCGTCCTGGGCGCTGTCATTGCCGCCATTTGCACACGCCGTAAACGGGTTGTTTTTTTGTGCTGCTTTTTACTGGTGCTTTCTTCCCTGGTCACGCTGGAATATTATTTCCCCGGCACCATCCAATATTACCATTCTGCCCATGCCCGCTATCTTGATTTGTTAGTCGGCTTAAACAGTACCACCATTGCGACCTATCTGCTTTTTCTTGTTTACTCCGACAACTACCGTTCCGAGCATGAAAAAGTGCTAGAATATTCCAAAAAACTGGAAATCATGGCTGTCACGGACGGACTGACGGAATTATATAATCACAGCTACATTTTTTTACGGTTGGAGGAAGAAATAGCAAAAGCCAAAAGATATCAGAGGAAATTGTCCATTATTATGCTGGACATCGATTTCTTTAAAAAGCTCAATGATACTTACGGCCATCAATTTGGCGACCACGTTTTGTCCCGGATTTCCAAATGTTTAAAAGACAATTTGCGCACCACGGATATTATCGGCCGGTACGGGGGTGAGGAATTTTTGATCATCGCTCCGGAAACCGGCTCCCCGGAAGCCTTTGTGGCGGCAAACAAATTAAGGAAGCTGATCGAAAATATTATTTTTTTTCACCATGTCCAGGTGACCATCAGCATGGGCATCGCGGAATGGAAAAATGATACCTCTCAGCAATTGATAGAAAAAGCCGACAAGTGCCTCTATATGGCGAAAAAGCACGGCCGAAACAAAATTGAAATGCTGGATCACTAGGCCACAATATCCCTGAATATCAGAATAATTAAAGCCTGCAAACCCTTTGTTTGGGTTACAGGCTTTTTCTTTTCTATTCCCACTCAATCGTGGCCGGCGGTTTGGTAATATCATAAACCACCCCGGTTTACTTGCCTTGCTTTATTTACACGTATTATAATACGTGTTATAATAAATCAACAGGAGGGAATGAGGATGAAGTCATACTCTTCCAGAGAAATTATAAAAATATTAGAAGATGACGGATGGTATGAAGTCGGATGTGTTGGCGATCATCACCAGTTTAAGCATCCAACAAAACCTGGAAGAGTAACGGTAACGCATCCCGTCAAAGATATACCGATAAAAACTCTAAAAAGTATTATGAAGCAGGCAGGCATCATACTAGAATAAGCTCAAAGGAGATTGATTTGTATGAAAGATTATTATATTTTTCCTGCATTATTTGAATATGCTAGTGACGGCATATCTATTGAATTTCCTGATTTACCAGGTTGTCTACCTTGTGCCGGGAACACAGAAGAAGCAATTAAAAATGCGAAAGAAGCTTTAGCGCTTCATTTATGGGGAATGGAGCAGGACAATGAATTAATTCCCGAACCAACACATATTCATGAATTGCATTTTTCCGGAAATCAAATTCCTGTTTTAATTGAAGTTGTTATGCCTGTATACCGTGATGCAATAGAAAATACTTCTGTAAAAAAGACTCTAACTATTCCCCAATGGTTAAATCAATTAGCCGAAAAAAATAAAATTAATTTTTCCCAAACTCTCCAAACAGCCCTAAAAAAGCAGTTAAATATTGTGGATCACCCGCGTAATATTAAAAAGCAGCCTTAATGGCTGCTCTTTGTTTCACGAGACCCAGGCTTTGCACTGTTGCCACATACATGCATCTTCGGCTTCTTTATCGATAAATTTTTGATATAAATATTTTCCTTTATTTATAAAAGGTAATACTTTATTTCATCAATAATTTCTTTGATATTGGCTAATAATAGTGCTATAGTACACCAAGAGGTGATTATATTGACGAACGCACAGAAGATTAAGATGGCGCTTGCGTTCATTGGTAAAAGCGAAGCATGGTTAGCAAAAGAAATCGGCTCAACGCCACAAGCCTTTAACCAGCGAATGAAAACAGACAAATTCTCAACAGTGGAGCTTGAAGGGATCGCCAAAGTGCTGGGAGCTGTTTATTCTTCCTCTTTTGAGTTTCCTGACGGGACAAAAATATAATAGGGGGATGGCAAAATGACCATATATGATAAAATCGACCGTTGCCATAAGGCGATTCGTGAGGTGCGCCCCTTTGAGGGGCATATGCTGAAGCAGTTGAAGGATTACTATCGCATTGGGCTTACATGGTCAAGTAATGCCATTGAGGGAAATACCCTCACCATGAGCGAGACAAAGGTGGTGCTTGAAGACGGCCTGACAATTGGCGGTCGGCCTCTCCGGGATTTTTACGAGACGGTGGGCCACGGGGAAGCCTACGATTTTATGCTTACCCTGATTGGAGAGCGACACATCACTGTGAAGGACATCAAAACCATGCATCGTCTATTCTACAAAAACATTGACGAGGTAAATGCCGGTACATGGAGGAAGGAGAGCATTATCGTCTCCGGCTCTGAGTATGTGTTCCCCAGGCCAGAGGAGATTGAGGAGCAAATGCAGAAACTAGAAAAATGGGGAAGGGCTGAACGGAACAATTACCATCCCGTAACCTTTGCCGCGCTGCTGCATCTGAAGTTTGTATCAATTCACCCATTCATTGACGGCAACGGCAGAACGAGCCGTCTGATCATGAATTTGGCGCTGATACAAGACGGTTATCAGTTGGCAATTATTCCCCCTGTGCTCCGTCCAGAATACTACGACACCATCAGGCAGTATCAGAATATAGGTAAGTCGGAGCGGTTCTGTAACTTCATTGCCGAGCGGGTGTACGAAACGCAGAAGGAGATCATGCGGTTGCTGCATATTCCTTTTCCTGAAATGGTATCGGATAAACAAGCGGGCATCCTTCCGAATGATCTTCATTCCCTGGAAAATGCCTCAAAAGCAGATAAAAATCCCGAAAACCCGGAATAATGGTGCCATTCTGCTGCCATAATCAATAATTAATGCCTGCGAACCATTTGTTTATCTGGGTTACAGGCTTTTTCTTTTCTATTCCCACTCAATCGTGGCCGGCGGTTTGCTTGTAATATCATAAACCACCCAGTTGATTTCGCGTACTTCGTTTACCCGTTGATATTATTGGACTTTTCTTAGTGGTGGTTTAGATTTCCCACCGAATATAATGGACTAAGAAAACTAGACAACAAAACAGCCTGATTTAAAGTGTATAATGAGGTATGCGAAAAACATTTACAGGAGAATTTAAAGCCAAGGTTGTACTGGAAATTCTAAAGGAAGAAAAATCCATATCCCAGCTTGCTGCCGAATATGAAGTACATCCAAATCAGCTGTCTAGTTGGAAGAAAGAAGCAATTGAAGGGCTCCCTCAGATACTTGCAGATGGACGCAGGAAGGATGACGAAAAAGAAGATCTAAAAAAGCAAGTGCAAGATCTGTATACCCAGCTTGGAGAGGTCACCGCCCAATTCAATTGGCTTAAAAAAAAATCTGGGATCGACCCTGCCAAGAAGTGAACGGATTGCCCTTGTAGATTTTGACGATCCCGAAATGTCCGTTTTTGTGCAAGCTCAAATGCTTTCTCTCAATCGGAGCAGTCTTTACTATAAACCAGTTCCACCATCAGAAGAGGAAATTCGGCTTAAGCATGCCATTGACGAAATTTATACTAAATCACCCTATTTCGGTTCGAGAAGTATTACGACGGTCTTAAAACGAGAGGGACACTTGGTTAGTCGGTCAACGGTTCAAAAATATATGCGTGAAATGGGCTTGGTTGCAATACATCCTGGTCCTAACCTCAGCAAAAGAAACCATGAACATAAGGTTTATCCATACCTACTTAGAAATATTACCGCCAGTTATCCAAACCATATTTGGGGAACTGATATTACCTATGTCCGCTTACGACGCGGCTGGCTTTACCTTGTAGCATTTCTGGACTGGTATTCACGTTACGTGGTTTCATGGGAATTAAGTGATAACCTTGAAGTTGATTTTGTTCTTTCCGCATTGGAAGCAGGTCTAAAAATCGGAAAACCTGTAATTGCCAATAGCGATCAGGGTAGCCAATTTACATCCAGACGATATATAGATACGCTGATAAATAGTAGCATCCAAATTAGCATGGACGGAAGAGGCCGGGCATTAGATAACATTTTCACAGAACGATTATGGAGATCTGTTAAGTACCAAGAAATATATATTAATGATTATGCAAGCCCTAGAGAAGCCAGGTATGGTATTGGAAGATATCTTGAAAGCTACAACACATACCGGCCACACCAAGCATTGAAGGAACTTACTCCGGCAGAAGTTTACTTTAAAAAATGACTTCTTAAAACCCTGGAAGGGCTCTGCCCCTCCAAACCACCCCGCCCTCGCCGGGAGGCAACCGGTCTGTTATGAACAGACCGGAAACAAAAGGGTCTTGCTGATCAACATGTCAAGGGCAAGCAGCTTCGCTGTCGGCAAAGCCGACCCTTGACATAATATCTAATCCAGTGGAAATAATTAACGGAATTACCAATACGTTTTTAAATAAACTTACAATTATATACAATTATCAAGGAGCGAAAGGTGGTGTGAATACACCTTAAACAGGGTCAAAAAATTGTCTTGACAAAGTAGTCCACCATAGAATGGCGGTTAAGATTGCCAACTTTTAAGAATATTATACCACTAATCTTTTGTTGTAAATTAAGCAGGTTACTCAATTCACGAATCAGATTTTTTGATAGATTTCGTTCTCTCTCAAGGCCAAAAGCGCCCTCCCTTTCGGTGGACACTTTTACACTTTAAAGATTATCTTTTTAATATGCTTACTGTTTTAAGTCATACCAATAAGCAGAAATCATTCCATCTTTTGCAGTGTAAGTCACTGATAGCACATCATCATAGAAAAAATAATCGTCATCATCAGATTTTGTACCATATTTATCTGACCATACTACTATAGTTGCATTACAATTATAATATTTACCACATTCATAAGCCATCTGTCCCAGAACTTCCCAAATTGCATCTCTTTCTTCCTCATTCGCATTTACCAAAAAGTCAATATCTTCTTGATCATTTATGTAAATGTATATATAAGGATACCTAGAATAATAATCACTTGATATGCCTATATAATCCATTCTTGCTTTATCAATAATTAGAGTATGCTCACCAATTTGCACCTCTTTGGGAATATTTTCATCCACATATTGGTCTAATTTTATAATGTTTTGTTTTGTTATTTCTACCGTTCTTGTTATTGAATTCCAATTAACATTGGCATAAGCTATTTCTGCAACAAAACGCAAAGGTACATAAGTTACCTCATTAATAAATTGAGGAGCTACGTCCAAATTAACTGTATAGCTTCTGTTTACAAGCGCTTCTTTATTGCCTATTTGCATTTCTAAACAAGTCGGCAGTTTCCCAGAAATATGTTGCGTTTCAATACTTTGCGTGGAAGAATCATATTGTACATAAAAATCAAGCGCTTCAAAAATCTTACGCATTGGGATCAATACTTTTCCATTAGATTCAATAGGTTTTGCTTCACCAGAAAAAAATGTCAATTGCTTTCCGTCTATAGTAATCTTAATATCCTGTGTTGCATATGCATAACTGCTAAAAATAAAGGTAATACCTAAAACTAGAATAAGTGAAAGTAATTTTTTAATGATAAGTATCCCTCCCTTATAAAATAGATAAAGATTAGTGTTAAAAACCCTTCTACTAAACATTTTTTTAATATCATTTTTTTGTTTAGGCAAATCAGTTTATACTCTAAGTTATCCCCCTTTTATTTCCACATCAAGCACCAGACTCCTTCAATATAAAAAAATACCTCATTTCATTTATAATAGCTTGTCCAACATTTTACATTTGTAAGGGTGTAGCTGAATTAGCGAAATAGTTTTTGCCGCTCAAAGGATGTTATTGGCAATTAGTGGAATATAATGGTGTTATAGTTGTTCCCTTTTATTTTAATTAGTAAATGTTTCTGAGGGATGATGATAAATATTTGGAGAAATCAACTTGTCAAGAAAATATAAAAGGAAACTAGAAATCTTTAAAGATCTTCAAGAGGATAATTTTCTAGATAAAATTTTAGACTATAAACCACCAAAGCCAAGATTAGAAGGATGGATTTGTCTTATCATTGGATTAGCATTTCTTCTGTTTGTGATTTTTACATTTATGGTGGTATTAGACAGTTAAAAATAGACAGCCAAGAAAAAATGCACAAGCAAAAGCTTCACAAGAAACATAAACATTGATATTTGATTTTTTTGAAATATCTCGATTTGTCTAACAGGACTTTTATAAATGAATTTTCTGAGATTTGGCTTATGGCAAGCGGAAAATTGATATGTGGTACCTAAGAAGATTTTTGAAGGCTTGTGGGGCTAATTTGGGAGAGGCTGAATAATAATCCGTGTAAATGTCAATAATCTCCATATAAACAAAACGGAGGTTATTAAAATGAGACAGTCAAAAAACATTCTCACTGAAAAGGAAATGGAACTGGTAAGCCTGCTGATGCAGGACTGCCAAAGCACGGGAGATATTCAGTCAAAATTAAAACGTCTTTTTGCCGGAACAATCGAACAGATGCTGGAAGCCGAGATGGAAGAGCACCTGGGTTATGAAAAAAACAGCATTGAGGGGAACAATTCCGGCAATAGCCGCAACGGCTACAATCACAAGACGATCATAAGCGATTATGGAGAGAGTGAAATTGCCGTGCCCCGGGACCGAAACGGCGAGTTTGAGCCGAAAGTCCTCGAAAAGCGGCAGACCAGGACGGATGAAATCGAGCAGAAAATCATGGCTATGTATTCCAAGGGGATGAGCCAACGCGACATTGAGGACAATCTGCGGGAGATTTACGGGGCGGAGATATCGCAGATGCTGATTTCCAAAATAACGGACAAAATCCTGCCGGAAGTGAACGAGTGGCAGAACCGGCCGCTGGAGTCGGTCTACCCGGTCGTCTACTTTGACGGGATTATGTTCAAAAGCCGCAAGGACAGCCAGATCATCAAGAAATGCGTCTACTCGGTGCTGGGCATTGATATGGACGGCCAGAAGGACATCCTGGGCATCTGGATCAGCGAAAACGAGGGCGCAAGCTTTTACGCGTCAATCTGCTCCGATCTGAAAAAGCGCGGCGTGCAGGATATTTTCATTGCCTGCCACGACAACCTAAAAGGACTTGGCGAAGCCATAAATGCGGTTTTTCCAAGGACAGAGCAGCAGCTTTGCATAGTCCATCAGATCCGCAATTCCACTAAATTCGTGCAGTACAAGGACAGGAAGGAAATCTGCACTGGCCTGAAGAAAATCTACGGTGCAGTAAACCTTAACGATGCAGAGTATGCAAAGGAGGAATTCAGGGAA
The DNA here is from genome assembly GCF_002777255.1 of Candidatus Formimonas warabiya. GTDB lineage: Bacteria > Bacillota > Dehalobacteriia > Dehalobacteriales > Dehalobacteriaceae > Formimonas > Formimonas warabiya. The sequence continues at coordinate 2,815,858 of NZ_CP017634.1, forward strand.
CAATGGGACAGGAAGTACCCGTCCATTCTGCGCTCCTGGGATGCCAACTGGGCAGAGCTCACCACGTTTTTCAGCTATCCCGAACAGATCCGGCATTTGATTTATACGACAAATGCGGTGGAAGCGTACCACAGAATGGTACGGAAATTTACGAAGACAAAATCCATTTTCCCCACCGACGACTCGATCCGGAAAGTGGTATTCCTGTCGGCTAAGGAAATCACAAAAAAGTGGACTCAGCCGTCAAGGGACTGGGCAATGGCATATAGCCAGATTATGATATTCTTTGCAGACAGGATTACGGCGTAAGGTCTTGAGGGCTCTGCCCTCAAACTCCCGAGGTTTATCCGCTCAGGGCTTACCGATGAACAGAAAAACGGCGAACAATAAGGATCGCCGTTCATCGTATAAGCCGCAGCAGGCGTTGGGGCGCTCCTCAGCGTTGCCCGATTTATGCTGCAATAATATTATTGTCAAATCTTTGGATGATTATTCCATTTACACTAAAAAATATTCACACCCATTTGGAAGGATTATGGGCATGGAAAAGGGTAGGTATTGGTTCCTACTCTTTTTATATTTTCATTTATTTGATTTTAATTCAATTCTGGTTTTATTATTGCCACTAAAGTTTTCTAATGCACAGAACCCGTCAAAGTTATAACGCAAATCCTCTCCATACAGATTATAGTAGTGATTGACCATTTTAAGCGTACTGTGCCCTAAAATCTTTTAAGGGAAAAAATATTTCTACCATTTAATATCCGCATTTTGACAGATGTGTGTCTAAACAAGTGAAGAGAATATCTATTTACCCCTCTTTTTTACAATATTTCGTTATCCCCATTTGCAAGGTTGTTCTTGGCAAATACTGCCCGAAATTCATTATTTGCATTGTTTTACATATTGATCTCTTAAATCCAGGTAACACAAGTTTGCCTCCTTCACCAATGTTTTTCGTTTTAAACCATCTTTTATCTTCATTCTTTACTAACTCCTATTATTTTTTATAAGTTGGCAAACAAGGATTGATGGTTAAGACTTCCCAAAAATTGAGTAGAAATCTTAACCACCAAAACCTTTAAAACCTATTAAAAATCCTTAAATATCAACATTCCTAAGTTTTCCCTTATTCCCACTCAATCGTGGCCGGCGGTTTGCTGGTAATATCATAAACCACCCGGTTGATTTCCCGTACTTCGTTCACAATCCGGGAAGAAATTCTCTCCAGTAAATCATAGGGTAACCGGGCCCAGTCTGCGGTCATGGCATCGTCACTGGTCACGGCGCGCAGCACGATAGGATACTGGTACGTCCGCTCATCTCCCATTACCCCTACGCTTTTCATGCTGGGAAGCACGGCAAAGGATTGCCAGATCTCCCGGTACAGCCCCGCCTTTTTTATTTCCTGAAAAATGATCTCGTCGGCTTCCCGGAGCACATCCAGTTTCTCCTTCGTGACATCCCCCAATATGCGAATCGCCAGACCCGGTCCCGGGAAAGGCTGGCGCCAAATAATATCTTCCGGCATGCCCAATTCCAGACCGAGCAGGCGCACCTCGTCTTTAAACAAGGTATTTAAAGGCTCAATCAGCTTAAACTGCATATCTTCCGGCAATCCGCCCACATTGTGATGGCTCTTGATCACCGCCGCTGTCTTGGTCCCGCTTTCGATCACGTCCGCATATAAGGTACCTTGGACCAGGTAGTCAATCTGGCCCAGCTTTGCGGCTTCTGCCTCAAAGACCCGGATGAATTCGGCGCCGATGATTTTTCTTTTTCTTTCCGGGTCCGACACAGAGGCTAATCTGGTCAAAAATCTTTCCTCTGCGTCCACATATCTTACATTCATCTGGAACCGGCCGGAAAAAGCCTCTTCCACCTTTGCCCTTTCATTTTTCCGCATCAATCCATGGTCCACAAAAACACAGGTGAGCTGGTCACCAATGGCCTTGTGTACCAATACTGCCGCTACGGCGGAGTCGACACCGCCGGAAAGGCCGCAGAGAACTTTTTTGTCACCTACCAGTTCCCGGATTTTTGCCACTTCTTCCTCAATGAAGTTTGCCATCGTCCACTCTCCGGAGCAGCCGCACACGTCATAAAGAAAATGCTTCAGTATTTCCATTCCTCGAGGGGTATGTTTTACTTCCGGGTGGAACTGGACCCCGAACAGCTTTTTTTCCAAGTTTTCCATGGCGGCAACTGGCGAGTGGGCCGTTTCTCCTGTTACGAGGAAACCCAGGGGAGGAGCCTCTACATAGATCCCATGACTCATCCAGCATTGCATTTCACAGGCTAGATCTTGAAACAGCCGGCCCCTGGAAGCAGTTTTCAGTTGGGTCTTCCCATACTCCCGGGATTCGGCGGGTTTTACGACTCCACCCAAATCATGGGCCATTAACTGCATGCCGTAACAAATCCCCAAAACCGGAATGCCTAATTCATAAATCTCCCGGTCAACTCTTGGCGCCCCCTCCACATAGACGCTGGAGGGTCCCCCAGAAAAAACAATCCCTTGGGGCTGTTTATTCTTAATCTCATCAAGAGGGGTATCATAAGGGATCATTTCACAATATACATTGCATTCCCTGATCCGGCGGGCGATCAGTTGGTTGTACTGTCCCCCGAAATCCAATACCAGCACGAGCTGATGGTTTTTTTTATTCTCTTCAGACACGTTCCATCTCTCTCCTTTATCAGAATTCAACTTTTTTCCAGCAAGACTAATCTTTTTGATATGCTTCGGGTTTCAATACCGCTACATAGGGAATATTCCGGTACTTTTCGTTGAAGTCAAGGCCATATCCTACCACAAATTCATCCGGAATATCATAGCCGTTATAGTCTGCCTCCAATGCTACCTTACGCCGGGAAGGCTTGTTTAAAAAGGTACATATTTTTAAACTGGCCGGCTTTCTGGCCTTTAAAATCTTGACCAAATAACTTAAGGTCAGTCCGGTATCAACAATGTCCTCCACAATCAGCACATTTCGACCTTCAATGTTGGTTTCCAAATCCTTTAAAATGCGCACGGCTCCGGACGACTCTGTGGATTTGCCGTAGCTGGATACCTCCATAAAATCAATCTGCAAGGGCAGCTTGATTTTTCTCACCAGATCACCCATAAAAACCACAGATCCTTTTAAGATTCCCACAACAAGTATCTCTTTGCCTTGATAGTCCTGGGAAATGGCTTCACCCATTTCCTTGATTTTTGACTTTATTTCTTTTTCCGTCACGAGTACCTTTTTCAAATCTTTTTTCAAAGCGAAGCCTCCCCAAGTTTTTTAAGCTAAGCTGATGTAGTTCGGTAAAATTGAACCAAATTCCTGCCCGGTATGAAAAATTTGTATCATCAAAGACATATTATCTTTCATTTCTTAGTAAATATATCTTGAAGTATCAAACAAGGGGGAAAAAACATGCCCGAAATCAAAACAACATGGAAAAAACATCTTCGGCCCAGAAATATTTTAGGTCTGATCTTCATTATATTAATTGCCCTTTCCATCACGGTATATTTACAGTCAACCATGAAAATTGTTCCCGAGGAAGTGCTGCAATCTTCCATTTCCAACACCTTAGCCGCCAATGCCTACCGTTTCCATACCAAATCTACCATTACCATCGAGGGCGAGAATAAGGTGTTCAGCGATATCAGCGGGGAAAGAGCCGATGCCGACACCTTTCATGTGACCGGCTCCATGCTGGGAACCAGCATTAATGTTTTCCAGATCAAGGACACCACTTACCGGATGGATCCGGTTACCCAGAAATGGATTATTACCGAGAACAATTCCCTGCTTCGGGAATCCTTGCTCATGGCCGAACTCAATCCCCTGTCCAATTTTTATTTTAAGGAATTGATCTCCGCTACCTATTTGGGAAAAGAAAAAATAAACCGCCGGAATATGTACAAAATAGAATGCGTGCCCCGGATCCAAAACAAATGGCTGGATGGGTATTTTAAAAACCTGAAATATACCATTTGGATCGATAAAAAGGACCGGTTCATCAAAAAGGCTCAGGTAACGGCCCTGTCCAAAGAAAAAGAATCCAGCAGCCTTACCGTAGACGTAGAATTGTTTGATTATAACAAAAAGATCGAGATTAAAGCGCCGGTGCTATAAATGGGAGCCGATGGAATTAAAAAATGAGCAGCCATCAAGGCTGCTCATTTTTTAATTCCTTTACATCATTCCCGGAGGCATGCCGCCGGGCATTCCACCAGCATGGGCTTCTTCCTTTTTGGGAATATCGGCCACTACGGTTTCCGTTGTCAGCAGCATGGCAGCAATGGAAGCCGCATTCTGCAGGGCGGAGCGGGTTACTTTCGCCGGATCCACAATACCGGCTGCAATCATATCTTCAAATTCCCCGGTAGCAGCATTAAAGCCAATCCCTTTTTGGGCAGCTTTCACTTTTTCTACAACGACAGCGCCTTCCGCACCGGCATTATAGGCAATCTGCTTCAGAGGCTCTTCCAAAGCTTTCTTAATGATGTTCACTCCGGTCAGGACATCTCCTTCGGCCGCAACAGCATCCACAGCATCAAGGACATTAATTAAAGCGGCGCCACCACCGGATACAATGCCTTCTTCTACAGCAGCTCTCGTTGCGGATAAAGCATCTTCAATACGCAGTTTCTTTTCCTTTAATTCGGTTTCCGTAGCAGCACCAACTTTAATCACGGCTACGCCGCCGGCCAATTTGGCCAACCGCTCCTGAAGCTTTTCCTTATCAAATTCAGAAGTGGACTCTTCATACTGTTTTCTAATCTGGGAAACCCGGGCCTCGATATCGGCAGAACTTCCTGCCCCATCAATGATCGTGGTGTTTTCTTTACCAACTTTTACCTGACGGGCTTTACCCAGCATATCCAGGGTCACGTTTTCTAATTTTAAGCCTACTTCTTCAGAAATAACCTGTCCACCGGTGAGAGTGGCAATGTCACCTAACATCGCTTTCCGGCGGTCACCGAAACCGGGGGCTTTCACGGCGACACAGGTAAAGGTGCCTCTTAGTTTATTTACGATCAAGGTAGGCAGCGCTTCCCCTTCTACATCTTCTGCCACAATCAGCATTTGTTTTCCGGACTGAACCACTTTTTCCAGCACAGGCAAAATATCGGCAATGGCGGAAATTTTCTTGTCGGTAATCAGTATGTAGGGATCATTTAATACTGCTTCCATTTTATCGGTATCCGTGATCATATACTGGGAAATATATCCTCTGTCAAACTGCATCCCTTCTACTACTTCATGGGTGGTTTCAAAAACTTGGCTCTCTTCAACGGTGATAACCCCGTCGTTGCCCACTTTATCCATGGCATCGGCAATCAAAGTGCCGATTTCCGGATCGTTGGCAGAGATAGAAGCCACCTGGGCAATAGCCGCTTTATTTTCTACTTTTCTCGCATTCGCTTTTAATTCCACGAGTGCAGCAGCCACAGCCTTCTCAATCCCTTTTTTCAGGAACATGGGGTTGGCTCCCGCGGCCACATTTTTCATACCTTCCCGGATAATTGCCTGGGCAAGGAGGCAAGCGGTGGTGGTACCGTCACCGGCCACATCGTTGGTTTTGGTAGCGACTTCTTTCACCAACTGGGCACCCATGTTTTCAATGGGATCTTCCAATTCGATTTCTCTGGCAATGGTGACACCGTCATTGGTAATCATGGGAGAACCAAACTTCTTTTCCAATACAACATTGCGGCCTTTGGGGCCAAGGGTTACTTTTACGGCATTTGCTAAAGCATTAACCCCTTTTTCCAGGGCATGACGCGCATCTTCCCGAAAAACGATTTGTTTTGCCATTTCAATTTTCCTCCTCTACGAAAATTATTTCTCAACAATGGCCAGAATGTCACGATCACCGTTTAAAATTAAATATTCTTCCCCGTCCTTTTTCACTTCGGAGCCGGAATACTTGGAATAAATAACCCGATCGCCAACTTTTACTTCCAGAGCAGCCCTGCTGCCATTCTCCAATACTCTTCCCGGACCAACTGCAATTACTTCTCCTTCTTGCGGTTTCTCCTTTGCAGTATCGGGCAAAACAATGCCACTCTTGGTTTTTTCTTCTGAAGCCAGTACTTTGACGACCACACGGTCTCCCAACGGTTTGATGTTCATTGCTGTACCTCCTTCATTCATATAAATTAATTTTAACTTTTTATTGTTAGCACTCACCTAAGACGAGTGCTAATATCCAATAATTATAATATAAAGGGCAGCATAATATGGCAACCTTGTAATCTCCCCGTTTTTGGCTAAAATTAGGCAATTACATAAATAATAGCCATAATATCTTCGTTTTTCTCGTCAATTCTTTCATTATCATTTGTGACTATTCAGGAAGAATTACCCTCCTCAAAAGTTATTTCCACTTGAGGCTCGGTTTATGCGCCTCAAGCAAAAAATTCCCAAGAAACCCCACTAGCAGTCGTCTTTTGATACTGATTCCGGGTACCGGTTAGCAAAATCCGGAAGACACTATCCCCCCAAGGCGGACATCATTCTCTCCTGAGAACCTAAATGATGCTGATCCGGTTTTAAACTAATTACCTGCTGGACAATCCTTCTGAGCTTTTCTTCACTTTCTCCGTCTCTCAATAAATCAAAACAATTGACATAATTTTCTCCATGGAGGCAAGGATAAATTCTGCCGTCAGCAGTCAAGCGGATCCGGTTGCACCTATGGCAAATATGCTTGCTAATGGCACTGATAAATCCCACTGTCCCTTTAAATCCTTCAAACTGCCAGACTTGGGCCGGACCACTTCCGGTAACCTGGGCCGGGGCCAGCAGTCCAATTTTTTTCATCCGCTCCATGGTTTCATCTGTACTTACAAAACTGTCCTTGCCCCAGATCGTGCAGGTCCCTACAGGCATCAGCTCAATAAAGCGCACATGCAGGGGCAAGTCTTTGGTCAGGCGGGCTAAGTCTGTTACCTCGTCTTCATTAAATCCCCTTACCACAACGGCGTTAAGCTTTACCGGGTCCAGTCCCGTCTCAAGAGCAGCATGGATTCCCTCAAAGACTTTCTTCAAATCTCCCCCCCGGGTAATCCAGGTGTACTTTTCCGCGTCCAATGTATCCAGGCTGATATTTACCCGGGTAATCCCCGCCTCTTTTAACTGGGCAGCCACCGGTTTCAGCAACTGGCCGTTTGTGGTGATGCTAATTTCCTTGAGATTTAGCAGGCTTAACTTTTCAATAAAATGCAGCAGTCCTTTTCTTACTAAAGGCTCCCCCCCGGTAATCCTTACCCGGTCGATGCCTTCCTCAACAAAAACTTTTACCATCCGGTGCAGTTCTTCCCAGCGCAAGATATGCTCATGGCTTTTGAGGTCCACTCCTGTTTCCGGCAGACAATAGCGACAGCGTAAATTGCACTTGTCCGTAACGGATATTCTTAAATAATTGATCTTCCTCTGATACCTATCCATTAGCATGTTCCGTTCCCCCATCTCATTTTCCGCTATCCCGTAAATTCTTCCTCCAGGTACCCTCTCTGACGGGCAAATGTTCCCTGCCCCATGGGCTTCACCGCGCTTTATCGCCATTATACCACCGCTAATGCCTGCATGGGCACTGGAAAGATAGGCCAACCCTTTTTCTCTAAAAGATTCCCTTTGATATCCTCACACCTGTCATGACTTCCGGTTACCGGATTCGGTCTGGGGCGGTTTATCGGCTATCTTCCTAGAAAACCCTTTCATACTTAAAAACATCCCAACTGGCATTCTCTTATTTTTATCCCCAATTCATCCGCGGCAGCTCCAATAAGGAGTAAAGACACCCCTAATTCTTTTCCTAAAGCATGGGCCTCTGCACAAATCAGCTTGCCGTCTTTAGAAGCCTCCTTGACTGCCTCAAGTATTTCCTGTGGTATTTTTTCCATAGACTTAACCTCCTTTTAAATGTTAGGGGACACACCTCTATTTTGGGTATTCCTCTCCCGTCGGAGGAATGTCCCCAATTTATGTTAGGGGACACATGTTCCAAATTATAAAAAACACCCGAAAGGGTGTCTTCATTTACCAAGTTACTCCTTTCCAAGTACGGAGACAATGCTGTTTCCCGCATTACCCGTTGGCCGAGGCCAGCCCTATTAACCCAGCGTCTGCCTTTAGAGTTAATAGTTCGGAGGTTAGAGTTATTCTACATTTATCCGTAAAATCCTTTAATTACATGTTTCCTTTCCCAAGCACGGTCCCATTCCTGCTAATCCGGGCAAAATAATGGTAAAAGTAGTTCCTTTCCCTACCGTGCTCTCTACCTCAATCCGTCCGCCATGGTCACGGATGATGCGGAAACTGACCGAAAGCCCCAAACCGGTCCCCTCTTCCTTCGTCGTAAAAAAAGGTTGGCCAATCTGTTCCAGAGTATCCCGGTCCATGCCTACTCCGGTATCGGAAATAACAATGCGGGCTTCATTGAAATGAAAATCATAGCAGGTTTTTACCTTGATCATGCCTTCCCGGGGAATGGCGGCTAAAGCATTGGAAAACAAATTGATCAGCACCTGTTTGATCTGGGATGCATCCAACGTGATCAAAGGCATCTTCATCCCATATTCTTCTTCAATGGCCACATTTCTCAAAATTGCTTCACTGTTTACCAGCAGCACCACATCCCGCACCAAGCTGTTTAAATCTTTCTTTTCAAATTTGATTCCGGCCGGCCGGGCCAGCTGGAGAAACTCCCGAATAATGGTATTTACCCGCTCGATCTCACTAATGACAATACCGGTATAGGTACATATTTCATCATTGTCCCGGTTCTTTTCCTGCAATAATTGGGCAAAACCTTTTACTGATTGGAGCGGGTTTCGAATCTCATGGGCAACACCGGCAGCCATTTGTCCCACCGTAATGAGGCATTCGTTCTTTTGCACCTGTTCTTCCAGAAGTTTGGACAAAGTAAAATCAGAAAAAGTAAGTAATACACCGGCTGTTTTATTCCCCTCCGCTTTCAGAAGAAATGTCGAACATTTCATCGTCCCCGGGTGGCCGCTGATCACCGCCGCCAATTCCACTCCATCATATGAAATGCCCCGGCCTAAAGTATCTCCCATCAGAGAAAAAAGAGAATGCTGATGCTCCAGAATTACTTTTCGATGCTTTATCTCCTGATAATGCTTTCCCAAAGCCTGATCCCTTTTTATGCCAAGAAATTCCTCTGCCGCAGCATTCACAAAAGTAATCACACCTCGGGCATCCGCGCAGATCATACCTAGGGAAACATAATTTAAAACATTGCTGAAACACTGTCGATACCTCTTTTCCCTTTTCGTGAGGTACCGGGATATGAAATAGCGCAGCAATAACAGTACTGCCCCCCAAAAAACAACCAAAAGCAAAGTTAAATAACTGCTCCTTACCAACCCGATCATCCCCCTGGAGCTGATCCAATTTTCCCTTATCCTATTCGCGTAAGTTGGATTTATTCCTTTAGTAATAATCCTACACAATTCGGGAAATAGAAAGACCAACACTTAATTTGAGGGTTTTTGGTGTTTGGAGTCAGTTAAGGAAAGTCACCTTTGCCGGTAATACTCCTTTTCTTCCGTGAAAACGGCATCCATGGGAATATCATATTGATCCGGAATCAAGGCCTCTACCATCTGTAATTCAAAGGCTACGGCGATTTTAGGCGTATTTTCTTTTAACTGGGGTAAAAAGCGATCGTAATATCCCACCCCATATCCCAAACGATTACAAGAGAGATCAAAGGCCACACCGGGCACGATCACAAAATCTATCCCACCGGGCCCCACCGGACGTAGTTTTTCCGGCTTCGGTTCTAAGATACCCCAGGTTCCCGGCTGGAGGTCCTCCTCTATACTTTTTAATTCAGATGGAATCAAAGCCGTGCGACAGGCATCACACACAGGAATGATTACTCTTTTCCCCTCTGCCCAGAAAGCACCGAACAGAGATACCATACTTACCTCTTTACGAAAAGGAAGATACGCCATCACCGTCCGGGCCTTGGCGATGTCCGGAAGTCCAAGAATTTTCTCACAAACGATTTTGCTTTTTTTCTCGACCTCTTCATTGCTTAAGGCTAGTCTGGCCTGCAGAATCTTCCTCCGAATTTCTTTTTTCATGTTCTCTCCCCACTTTATTTAAGTTCCTTTTAAATTCGACCTTTTCATCCCAAATCCTCTCGGGCAGGATGAATCCCTCTTCTGTCCCGATCCCCTGGGCTAGGGAAGGTCCTGACGCTTTACCCCACGGTCACCTGAATGCCGGTCCTTTCTTCCAGTTCCCAAAAAGGCCGGCCCATCAGGTCATATCCCTGGTAATCAAAAGCTTCCCGGGGGACCATAATCAAGTGCGGCCTGCCCTGCCCGGCATGATACTCTTGATAGGCAGCGAACAAATCCTCCACCGTAAGCAGTCCCGCCGCGCCGATGGATCCCCCGAATAAACGATTTTTTACGGGCTGGATCCTTATTTGGCGATCCGGGAAATTCATAAACTGTAAAACGGCGCGCACAATATCGATGCCTAATTCGGAAGATAATAACAGTACAGTCCCCGAACCTGAGCCGATGATCCGGTACATCGCTTCCATGCGGTCCATATCAAAGTCATATTCCATGACCACGCCGGATTTTTCCCCCCGCTCATTCTGCCAGTGTACAGGCATCAGCGATCCCTGCCTATTGATCAGGGCATGGATTGGCCCCGGTTGTTGCAAACAGTGCCACGCCTCCACCCGGGACCGGGGCACCAGATCATTTGCTTTACACACCAAATCCCCGCGCCTGATCCCTGCCCCGGCCGCCTTGGATCCTTTGATGACACCGGCCACAACCGGTGTTAAATCACTTATTCCCGGAGGCTCCAGCAGGAGGGGACAGGATATTTTCCCTGCCATCTCTGCTCTGAAACTTGCTAATTGGCGGTACATCCCTGAGGGATCAAAGCGAAGTTCCGGGCTGGCCTTTTGGGAATAGCCCGCCATAAAGGCCCTGATCGTCAAGGCCCCGTTTTCCGCCAAATAACGGATCGTCCCGGCCATGTCCTCCCATCCTACAAGATGGGGCATGGCTACGATACTGCCATGGAAAGGGATCTGGTAAGAGTGGAGTAGTTTTACGCCGTGGATGGTCTGCTCCGCCGTACAGCGGTCATCTCCCATTAGGGCCGCCCTCCCCTCCATGCTCGCGCTGTTTAAGGACAAATTGATTTCTAGCGGCGCCATCTCTTTCAGGAAACCCGCCATCCGGTAATCAAGTCTATGCCCATTGGTGGTCACAGAAATGAGGGTACGGGGAAATTTCTGCCGTACCAGACGGATAATTTCCCCAAATTCCGGATGGGACAAGGGTTCTCCTTCAATAATTTTCGTTGCGGATTCTCCTACAGTAATTTTTTTCCGACCGTCCAAAAAACTTAAGGTACGCGCCACCTCGACCAGGGTCCGGGGGGGATGGATACCACGCCGATGCCGGAAGGATTATGATGATGGCTGCAAAAAACACAGGCGGCATCACAACAGGAAGTAAGGGGTAATATGTTGAATTCCTGGGCGGAATGTAAAATCAATTGTTCTTTTTCCAACGGCAGAACTCCCTTCCTTTTCGCTTTTGAACATATTTTTAGGGTCCCTGGTCTGTGCAGGCCGGTTGCAGGCGGCGGGTGAGCGGTTTCAGGTTAAAGTCGTCGGGGGGACGGTTGAACCGTCCCCCCGACAACTCCACGCCCTTATTTTGTCAGATCCTTAATTTCTTTTTCTAAGACCTCTTGTTTTACTAGCCCCACGTGCTGTTTGACAATCTGACCCTGTTTGTCGATCAAATAAATAACGGGAATATATGTCACATCAAAGATCTGGAACAATTCCTCCAGGGTGGGATCATTTTGGTTTTCCACATCTACGATGATAAAACGGACTTCTTCCTGATACTTTTGTGAGAGAGCCGAAATCACGGGCTCCATAGTGCGGCAGTCCGGTCAGTACCGTCCAAAAAACTCCAGAAAAACCGGAACCCGGTCCTCTTTGGCCTCCTGATAGGCCGTGAGATAATTTATTGCCCCTGGTTCAGGTGACCGCAACTTCCCCGAAGGTCTAAACAGAATACCCGCTACTAATATTAATATGCATAAAACCAAGATATATTTTGCATATTTATGCATTTCGTTCTCCTTATATTTTCCACCTTTTATCGAGAAAATGTAAAAACCAGCTTTTTTTTGTTAATAATAATCTTAATCTACATTTTGTCAATATAAAATTAAAAATTAACACAATCTTAATTTATCCACAAGACCGTCTCTTATTACCGCCAGTATTTAGCTGGCCTTTTATCTTCTTATGCACAAAAAAAGTTTTTTGTATCTTTTTTCGACAAAAATTTTTTCCACATGTCTTTTCCACACCGCTCTAAGTTATTAACAAACTTATCCACATTATCCACAGATTATTCATCCACAAAACGTATGTTCCATCACTACTACTTTTTATAGTTGATTAATAAAAAACTTAATGTTTTTTAATTTTTTTGCATGAATAAAGATAAATTTGGCACGGCATTTAATGTTAAAGGGGCAAAATCTCCTTGCATATATTTATAGTAGGCTGCACATCCGATCATCGCCCCATTGTCCGTACATAACAAGGGAGACGGCCAGACCACATGGATACCTTCTTGCTCAGCCCGGGCCTTGAGTACTTCTCTCAGCCTCAGGTTGGCGGCAACCCCACCGGCTAAGAGGATGGTAGAGCACTGTTTCAATTTGGCGGCCCTAACCGCTTTTTCCGACAATACCTCTACAATTGCTTCCTGCAGGCCGGCGGCAATATCAGGAACATGATAAGCTTCCCCTTTCATTTTGCACCTGTTCAGATAGCTTAAAACAGACGATTTTAATCCGCTGAAACTGAAGTCCAAACTCCCCTCTTCCAGCCATGCTTTGGGGAAATCCAAATGATCCTTGTTTCCTTGAAGGGCCGCCTTTTGAATTTGCGGTCCCCCGGGATATCCCAGGCCTAAATGACGGGCCACTTTATCAAAGGCCTCTCCTGCAGCATCATCCCTGGTTTGCCCCAACAAAACATATTCCCCCCGCCGGGGCAAGTACACCAAACTGGTATGCCCCCCGGATACCACCAAAGCCACAAGAGGAAAGGCCAAGTCGGGGTGCTCTAAAAAACCGGCATGAATATGCCCTTCCAAATGATGTACGCCGATTAAAGGCTTGTTGAGAGCAAATGCGGCGGCTTTGGCGTAAGATAGTCCTACCAAAAGAGCACCTACCAAACCGGGTCCGTATGTGACCGCCACGGCATCCAGGTCCTTAAAAGCGGTGCCGGCTTCATCGAGTGCTTCCTGAACCACCAAAGAGATTGCTTCCAGATGCTTCCGGGAAGCAATCTCCGGTACCACCCCGCCGAATTTTTTATGTACATCAATTTGGGAAGAGATAATATTCGATTTGATTTCCCGTCCATCGGCGACAATTGCCGCGGAAGATTCATCACAACTGGTCTCAATGGCCAAAATATTTACCGCCATAATGATCTCCTTTTGCTTCGTTGATTATCCTTTGTTCATGGTCAATAGGACTCCGATTGTCCCTGATCAATCAGGTCCTTCCACATGATGATGGCGTCCTCTTTTGTGTCAGTATAATAACCCTTGCGCCGGCCCACGGCATTAAATCCCAACCTGAGGTAGAGCTTTTGCGCCGAGATGTTGGAGGGTCTTACTTCCAGGGTCATTTTATAGGCCCCTTTGGCCATGGCCTGAGCCATTAAATGAAAGATTACTGCCTCTCCCACCCTTTTTCCCCGATAATACGGGTGTACGGCAATATTCGTAATATGGGCCTCATCAATAATGACCCACATTCCCCCATAACCGATCAGCTTGCCGTCCAGAAAGCAGCCACAGTAATAGGCCAGGGCGTTCTCCAGCAGCTCACTGGTAAAAGACTGCTTACTCCACGGTGTCGGAAAGGACACCTGCTCAATTTCTAAAACCTGATCTAAATGTTCACTTTTCAGGGGATAAAATACTATCTCATCTATCATATACAGCACCCTCCGTGATTTTGGGCCCATTTCACTTCAGCTTCAGAGGGCCTTAGGTAAAAGGGCTTCACATCATGAATATTTGTCTTTTCCCCTTGCTGCAACTTGTTCAGGCCCAGAAAAGCAACCTCTGACGCCCTGAGCAAATTTCTGGTGGGGGGAGCAAAAAAAGCCTTATTCGGTAAAGATTTTTCAATTAAATCCCGGTATACGGCAACAGCATCTCCCAGAAAGGTTACCCGTTCATTGAGGCGGGACAATTCTTCCAGCAAAAGATGGGGAGCTACCGCCCGGTAGGGCGACAAACGGAGGATACTGCCGGCATCATCCCGGTACAGGGCGGTATAAACTTCATTTTTCCGGGCATCAAGCATGGGACAGATCAGACCCGGGACCATCGTTATATTGTGGGCCAAAGCATCTAAAGAAACAATGCCGACAAAAGGTTTGTCCAGTACCTGGGCCAACCCTTTTACCGTAGCCAGGCCAATGCGTAAACCGGTAAAGGAGCCCGGACCCACCGTAACAGCAAAACCGTGTATCTCCTCCCAGGATATGTCGGCATTGCTCAGCATCCCCTCCAACATGGGGAGAAGCCGTTGGGAATGGGTTTTTCCGGTATTTAACCAGCTTTCGGCCAGAACCCCATTTTCATCTACAATGGCTATTCCTGCCACTTTCGTTGCGGTATCAATCGCTAATATTTTCATTTTTCTCGAACTCTCCAATCACCCGATCCAATCCGTTACCGATGGAAGAAAATTTAATCAACCGATATTCATGACCGTCCTCTTCCCACCCTTTATCCAGGTTGATTTGAATAAAGGATTCAGGCAGACAGTCTTGGATGCGTTCGGGCCATTCAATCAAGGTAATCCCTGAGGAGTAAAAATATTCTTCCAGTCCTAACTCGCTGATCTCACTGTCATCTTCTAAACGGTATGCATCCATGTGATAGAAAGGGCACCGGCCTTGATATTCATTGATGATGGTGAAAGTAGGGCTGGTAACATGGTCTTCTACCTTCAGCCCCTTGGCAAGTCCTTTCGCAAACAGTGTTTTTCCCGCGCCCAGTTCTCCGGTCAACCCAATCACGGTCCCCGGAGGCAGGTAAGAAGCAAAGCGCTCCCCCAAGGCCCTTGTCTCTTCCGGCTCATTTGTTCTCACGATATACAAGGCAAATCCTCCAAAACATCTGATAAATTAAATTATAACCAAATAATTGAATAATAGGCATTTCTCTCTAATTTTCCCTCATGCGGTGAAATTCGTCCCGGACTTTTTTCATGTCTTCCCAAACCAGCCGCTTTTTGGCTGGGTCTCTTAAAAGAGCAGCCGGGTGAAAGGTGGGCATGATCTTGAAATTACCCTTTTGCACCCAAGCCCCCCTGTCCCTGGTAATCCTCACGTCCGGATTGATCAAAGTCTGAGCCGCTAAAGCCCCTAAGCAGACAATGATCCTGGGCCGGATCGATCTTATCTGTTCCCGCAGAAATGGTTTACAGGCTTCTACTTCCACAGGATTGGGCAGCCTGTTGCCGGGAGGACGACATTTCACAACATTGCAGATGTATACTTGATTTTCCGAAAAGCCGGCGGCAGCAATAATTTTATCAAGCAGTTGCCCTGCTTTTCCTACAAAAGGTTGACCCTGGATATCCTCTTGTTCTCCCGGGCCTTCACCAATAAACATCACCGGGGCCGTAAGGCTGCCTTTCCCAAAAACCAGCTTGATCCGTCTCCTGCCCAGATCGCACCGATGACATTTTTGCAGTTGCTGTTCCAAAACAAGCAAATCCATAAAAACGCTCCTATTCATTTTACCCATAGAAAAGGCGCTGAAAGCGCCTGAGCTTGTTGATAAACCCCCATCTACGTTGTTGCAGCTGCGCATTTTTGCATCGACGTACGCCCGGTACGCCTTCGCTGCAAATACTTGCTGCACCTAGAATTAGTTGGGGACATTCCCCGCACAATTATTTCTCATGCATTGGGGTGTGTCCCCTGACCTTAGCCGGTTTCTGAACAAGCTCTCTCAACAACCTGAGGCGCCGAAAGCGCCTTGACTGGCAAAAAAATGGCTAGGCCGGTTCTCCCTGATGCTGGTAAACCACCCTTCCATTGATGATGACTGTTTCCACGGTTGACTCCATGGAAAGAATGCTGCCGCTGCTGATGATCATATCGGCATCTTTCCCTTCGGAAAGACTTCCTACCCGATGAGAAATCCCCATCATTTCCGCCGGATTGATCGTAATGGACCTTAAGGCATTTTCTTCCGACATGCCGGCCCGGTGGGCCAAAAAGGCACAAAGGGAAAGATACTGAATGGGGATCACCGGATGGTCTGTCATCAATGCTACCTTCACCCCAGCCTGGGCTAATAAAGCCGGGGTTTTCCAGGTTTTATCCTTCATCTCCACCTTCGCCCGATTGACCAGGTGGGGCCCGGAAACCACCGGTATGCTCCGGGCGGCAAGTTCTTCTGCTACTTTATGGCCTTCCGTCCCGTGAATGATTATTAAAGGCATATCAAATTCCTGAGAAATTCTCAGGGCAGTCATAATATCATCGGCGCGATGGGCATGAGCATGGAGAGGCATTTCCTTTTTCAACACCTGAACGATCGGTTCCAGCACTAAATCTCTTTCTTTTGGGGTGGAAGCATAGTTTTGAGCTTTGACAAAAAATTCCCGGAGTAGACCGGCAGTAGCCATCCGGGTGGAGGGCATTTTCTTTTGGTCTCCGTAACTCCGTTTGGGATTTTCTCCCAAAGCAATTTTCAACCCGGCCGGCTCTTTTAAGATCATGCGGTCCACAACATGGCCCTGGGTCTTTAATATCACGACTTGTCCACCGATCACATTGGCGCTTCCCGGAGCAATGGCCACTGTCGTGACCCCGCCCTGGACTGCATCATCAAAAGCAAGATCTTCCGGATTAATACCGTCCAAAGCGCGCAGGTGGGGAGTAACCGGATTTGTGGTCTCATTCAGGTCATCTCCTTCCACCTGATAAATCTCTTCCGCAATTCCTAGATGGCAGTGGGCGTCAATCAAACCGGGCATGACCACTTTTCCGCAGGCATTAATGACATCCACCCCTTTGGGAATCAGGACATGATCCCCTACAGCCACAATTTTCCCCTGATCTATCAAGATAGAACCTTTTTGATAGGTTCTTCCCTCCATGGTAAGAATTCTTCCATTTGCAACGGCCAGCACCGAAACGTCCACCTTTCCTAAACACTTCAGAACTAAAATTCGCTAAAAAATCCCAAAAACCTGCAAGATATTAGAAAACTTGGCTTGCGCCAAGCCTCTGGCGACGGCGGAAGCCTTAGTCGCACTTATACTTTCAACCTTTTAAAATTTATAAATTCTGAAAGTACAAAAAAGCCCGGCGGGCTTTTTTTCGGGATCAGCATAGGGGAGGGGGAAAATATCCAGCTCCTGGACTAAAAATGCCGCCCCGCTCTGCAGGCGGAAATAAATGTCTCAAACAGGCGAAAACTGCCTGCATCCTGTTGCCAGTTGCATTCGGGATGCCATTGAACGCCAAGGGCAAAAGGATGCTTCTGCCCTTCAATAGCTTCAATAATTCCATCCGGGGCTAGAGCAGAAACAACCAATCCGGGAGCAAGACCATTTACGGCTTGATGATGAAAACTGTTCACCCGCCATTGCTCTTCCGGCAGGATGGCGCTTAGTTTCGTGTCCGGGACAACATTTACGGAATGGGTGGGATGCGGTCTGGGCGCCCGTTGAAAGTGCTTGAGGATGTTAGGAACCTGGGCATCAATGTCCTGGAAAATAGTCCCTCCTAGAGAAACATTCAATACCTGAACTCCCCGGCACACTGCTAGAATCGGTCTATTCAGGGGGAAAAATTCTTTGACAAAAAAAATCTCAAACTGGTCCCGGAAAGGAGTGATTTCTCCCATTCCTTTTACAGGTTCTTCTCCGAAAAAAAACGGATCCACATCCACGCCACCGGAAAGAATGAGCCCATCCAACACTTCTAAAAATTTTCCCCAGGATGACCTTCTCTGTACAGAGGGCAGAAACACAGGTGCCCCGCCCAGTGCTTCTACTGCTTGGGCATAAAACCTCCTGACAAAAAAATTGAGATCATCTTCCCCGCAGGTAATACCGATCAAAGGATAAAACATGTCTCCTCCCCCCAAAATAAAGTAGTCAGGCTGATTTTCGCCTGACCTACTCGTTTTATTTATATTTCCACTAATCCTAAACTGATCTCCAATGCCCGGTCTACCCGATTCATAATCTCTTCCCCCAGCATGGCAACCTTATGCTGAAGGCGGCTTTTGTCAATGGTGCGTACCTGTTCGGCTAAAATTACCGAATCTTTATCAAGCCCTGTTTTTTCTTTAGGCAGTTCTACATGCGTAGGCAATTTTGCTTTGTTAATCTGAGAGGTAATGGCAACAACAATAGTAGTTGGGCTGTATTGGTTGCCGACATCATTTTGTACTACCAAAACAGGCCTGGTGCCTCCCTGCTCTGAACCTTGGACAGGATTTAGCTCGGCAAAAAACACTTCCCCGCGCCGTACAATCATTTGCGACACTCCGCTATTTTTTCTCCGGGGTCTTCAAAGGCCTCATGTTCCATACTGAAACATTCCCGGGCAATAGATAAATTAATATTTGCCATCTCCTGATATCCCTTTTTCATCTGTTCATGCAGGATGCGCCGGCGACGTTCGGCAATATAAAACTTCATCGCTTCCCGGATAAACTCGCTCCTGTTCTTATTTTCATGATTCACCAATCCATCAAACTCTTGCAGCAGCTGATCCGGGATACTAATCATAATTCGCTTTAAATTCGGCACAGGGCACACCTCCAACGACATATATACCTCGAGCTATAACTATTATATCCTTGATGCTATATCATTTGCAACTAAAGCTCCCTAGTTTTTTCCAGGAAAATGTTGGTAAGAAGATTCGTTGATGTAGACCCGGGGAACCCTTTCACTTAACATACACACTATTTCGTAATTAATTGTATTTAACCTTTCGGCAATTTCTTCCACCGGAATATTTTCCGCCCCTTGGGCACCGATGAGAACAGCCTCATCCCCAATTTTTACTCCGGGAACCTGTGAAGCGTCAACCATAAACTGGTCCATACAAATGGTTCCCACTATAGGAACCCTTTTCCCCCCTAGCAATAGTTCTCCTTTGTTTGACAGCATCCGGCTATACCCGTCCGCATATCCCAGGGGCAGGGAGGCAATGACCGTCTCCTTGGGTGCAATAAATTTCCGCCCATAACTGATACTGGTCCCTGGTGACACCTTTTTGACAAATGATACTTCCGCTTTCAACTCCAAGGCAGGCCTTAAATGGATCCTGCTTTTGTCCACCTGATCTGATGGATAAAGACCGTAGATGATAATACCCGCCCGCACCATATCAAGATGCGTCTCGGGCAGATCGATGATAGCTGCGCTGTTTGCCGCATGCTTGACGGGAATCTCAATGTTTTCTTTTTGCAACTCCCCTAAAAACTCGGTAAACTGGTGAAACTGGTATTGGCTAAAGCTTTTGTCGGTTTCATCCGCCACGGCAAAGTGGGTAAATATTCCTTCCACAAATAAACCATCCAGACGGACAATGCTTTTAATTGTTTGCACTGTATCCTGATTCGGTAAAAAGCCGATTCTGCCCATCCCGGTATCAATTTTGAGGTGGATCACAGACAGGCGGTTTTTTTCCTGCGCCTTTCGGGAAAGAGCCTCTGCCATTTCCCGGGTAAATACCGTTTGGGTAATCCGGTAATCTATAATATCTCCCGCCTGGTCCGCCGGGGTATATCCCAGCACCAGTATGGGACCGCTGATTCCTGCCTCTCTTAGCTGTTTAGCCTCACCAAAAGTTGCTACCGCAAGCATCTCCGCCCCACAGTCCAGTACCGTCCGGGCGATCTTTTCCGCCCCATGGCCATATCCGTCTGCCTTCACCACAGCCATGATCTTGGTCTGGGGTGGAACAATCCTTCTGATCTCCTTAATATTATGGGCAACCGCTTCTAAATTGATTTCTGCCCAAACCGGTCGAAAAACTCCCTTTTTCATAGTCGCTCCTCAAGTCTTTGGAAAATTAGAGGTAAATAATCGATGATGTCCCCTGCAGTCAGGCTGGCCTGACTGCCCCGGCGGGCCCCTTCATCCCCTGCTGCTCCGTGAAGATATACTGCCACTGCCGCAGCATGCTCTGCTTTCATGCCTTGAGCCAGCAATGCTCCGATCATCCCGGCCAGCACATCTCCGCTGCCACCTGTTGCCATGCCTGGATTTCCCGTAGGATTTACATATAGATTTCCCTCCGGCGTGGCCACTACGGTCTTTGCCCCTTTTAAGACCAAAACCGCCTGCCACTCCCGGGCTGCTTTCTCCACGATTTCTCTCCTGTTTGCCTGAATCTCCCCGCTGGATACCCCCAAAAGGCGGGCCATTTCTCCCGGATGAGGAGTCAATACCACCGGGTAAGAGCTGTTTTTGATAAAATCTTGGCAGCCGGACAAGGCAAATAACCCATCTGCATCCAGGACCACGGGGCACGGTATATTGGCCAGAAAGGATCTTACCAGGTCCTGGGTTTCCTGCTGCCGAGACAATCCCGGCCCCAATACGATTACTTTGTTTCCGGCAGCTTTTTCTATCACACCTAAGGCGGATAAGGAAAGGGTACCTGACCCTGTTTCCGGCAAAGACAAGGACATCGCTTCCGTCAGCTTCATGGCCATCACGGAACTGAGACCGGCAGGTACTGCTGCAGTAACCAGGCCGGCCCCTGATCTTACCGCGGCAGTAGCTGCCAAGGTTACTGCTCCCGTCATACCGGGAGCCCCTCCAATGACCAGCACATGCCCGAAGCTTCCTTTATGGCTGTCGATGGCCCGGACAGGCAATAATTGGCGGCAAAAGTCCTGATCCAGTAAAAAGCGGCGCAAGGGCTGTTTCACCACCAATTCCTGGGGCAGGGAAATATCCGCGACCAGCATTTTCCCGACAAAGCTTGCCCCAGGCTCCAATACCAAACCGATCTTGGGCAGGCCAAAGGTCACCGTACACCGGGCTTTGATGCATGCTCCGTTCACGCGGCCCGTATCGGCTTCCATGCCGGAGGGAAGATCTATGGAAATCACCGGTTTTCCCGCCTCATTCACCAGCTCAATTAATTTGGCAATGGTACCCTGGGCAGCTCCT
Organism: Candidatus Formimonas warabiya; assembly: GCF_002777255.1. Classification (GTDB taxonomy): domain Bacteria; phylum Bacillota; class Dehalobacteriia; order Dehalobacteriales; family Dehalobacteriaceae; genus Formimonas; species Formimonas warabiya. The sequence continues at coordinate 2,837,151 of NZ_CP017634.1, forward strand.
TGAAAACCGGTGCCAAAGATGCCGTCCACCACCAGTTCGGTATACATAAGAGCGACTTTTACCACATTCAAATCCCGCTCTGTTAAAATCAACTGATACCGGATATTCATTTTTCTTGCTATTTTCCAGTTTAGTGCAGCGTCCCCGTGCAGTTCCTCCGGTTTGCACAACAAAAATAGTTTCACATCACATCCGGCATTGGCCAGGTGCCTGGCCACCACAAAACCGTCCCCACCGTTATTTCCTTTGCCGGCAATAACCATCACTCTTTTCCGGGCAAGAGGCCCGGAAAAATAATCCTTGATGGCATGTACCACCGCCAATCCGGCATTTTCCATCAAGAGCACACCCGGAATGCCATATTCGTTAATTGCTGTCTGGTCCAGCAAGCGCATTTCTTCCGCTGTTGCAAGCTTCATCCGTTTCCTCTCCTCCTTCCGCTACGCAGAATGCTACCGCATTTTCTCGGCTGTGTGACATCGATACCAAAATGCTCGTGATGCCACGACCCGCTGCAATATCTTTCGCCCCCCCATAAAGCAGCACAAAGGGCTGGCCGGTAGAAGAGGACAGCACCTCAATATCTTGCCATGTGCACCCTCTAAGACCAGTCCCTAAAGCTTTCACCACTGCTTCTTTGGCGGCAAACCTGATCGCCAAGGCTGCATAAAAATCAGGCTTTTGCCGGCAGAGAGAGATCTCTTTTTCCGTAAATACTTTTGAAACAAATGATGCCCGGCCCGCTGCCTTTTTTATTCTCTCTATTTCAATAATGTCCGTACCAACACCCACGATCGCCATACAAAATCTCCCTCGTCAAGAAGGGTCCTTCCTCTTAAATATTACCTAAAATGCCAAAAGTTTTGCTTACTTAAAGTCTAAACTCTTTTATCTTAAAAATCAAATATTACTGTCCGGCTTCAACTGATACTTTCCACTTTTGAAACTGATAGATTCTGAAAGCAGCACAAAAAAACACCTTCCGTCTAATTGATTGAGAAAGGTGTTCTCTCTTTATTTATGAAACTCATTATTCAAGAGGGAAAATCCCTAACAGAGTATTAATAAAATCTTCTATGGAAGGGGGTTCGGCCTGCGTGGTCCGGCTCTTTAAGGACCCGACCAAAACAATTTGAACCAATTGTTCTGTGTCCACTAAAATTGAAGAAACCTCCAAAACACCTCCTAAAATGCCCGCTACAACTAAAATTCCACTCGGAGAGGGCCTTGGTCCGCCGGATTCCTGGGTTGTACCTCCGTCGGTACCCTCACTCTGGGTTTTCCCATTACGTCCTAGATTCAATTGTTCCAGGGTATCCCTGAGCAAATCGTTTAGATCATTAGAAAAGACCATGGGGATTCCCCCTAAATTTTTTATTAAGAAACAATTACCGTTGGTGCACGAAATTCAGGCTGTACTGCTATCCCTGTACTCAAACGGAAAAAAATGATATACGTGATCACATAAAGCAGAAGCTGGTCACAATCTTCCGACTTTGCCATTTTCTTCACCCCTCTCTATTAGATATCATATTCAAAAGCACCTCAATCGGAAACATGGCATGGGAAAAAAGCAAGAATTCCATGGGAAAGCTCCGGCCGGCAAAAAAATATTTTATCTATTTTTATTTCATATTTAGTATATGCAAGGGAAAATAGGAGAGGTGACGACTATGCCGGAAGCCATACCTCAAAAATGCTTCCTTTTCCCTCTTCACTGGCAACATGAATGGTTCCGCCATGCGCCTCAATGATGGATTTGGTGATGGACAATCCCAGGCCCGCCCCCCCATATTTACGTGTCCTTGCGGAATCGCTGCGATAAAATCGATCAAATATGTAGGGTAAATGGGCCTTACTGATCCCCGGTCCGTTATCTTGAATGGCTAACAGCACCCCATTGTTCTTTCCGGTTAAGGAAATCTTGATCTGGCCCCGCTCAGGGTCTGTATGCTGTACCGCATTATGGAAAAGGTTTAAGATGACCTGTTTTATTTTATCAATATCATATTTACATGCCATATTGGGTTCCATGGACAGGCTCAGTTTTCTCTTCCCGGATAAAATCATCAGCTGGGGCTCCATCTCCCGGATAACGGCATCCAGCATCCCCTGGGCCAGCTCTATATGGGGTGTCCGTTCCAGCCGGGCCAGGATAATCAGGTCCTGTACCAGTTTGTTGAGCCGTTCCGATTCGCTCTGCATGCTTTTTAGCGATTTATTGAGCTGATCCGGTTGGTGAGCGGCCCCCCGCAGCAGGACGTCCAAGAATCCCCGGATGGAAGTGAGGGGTGTTCGAAGTTCATGAGAGGCGTCGGCGATAAAACGCCGCATCTGTTCCTTTGTTTCTCTTTCCGTTTCAAAGGAGCCTTCCAAACGCTCCAGCATGCTGTTGAAAGACTCCGATAAACGGTCGATTTCCAGTTGCCCCTGACGGGCCGGGAACCGCTTGTCCAGATTTCCCGCATCAATTTGTTCCGCCGTTTTAATCATATTAAATAAGGGGACCAGCGTCCTTTTCAGTACGGGTAAAAAGGCAAGCAGGCCAAAGAGCAGGGCACTTAAGGAGAGCAGCAAAAATGTGAGCAACTGGCGAAAAAGCAGTTCCTTTAGCTGGATGGTAGGAGTGCCTACTTGGACAATGCCCAGAAATTGACCCGGACCGGAAGAGATCGGCTGTAGGACCAATAATTGTTGCACACCCCCGTCGGTAACAACTTTATAGTTCAGCCCGGGTTTTTTCAGGAATAGGGCTAAATAGTCCCGGGTATTCAACCTGGGCGGGTTTAGGCCGTCAGGACCACTAGACAATACTGAATAATTTCCCTTCACGTCGACAAAGGCCAGATTTGAGCCGGGAATAAAAAAAACCGGTTGACCGCCCGTGCCAAGCTCAAACCAGGTCCCGGAGGAAATAGAAAGGATCTGGCTCTGAATGCTGGCCGCTTTATTTTTATAAACAACATCCCGCATAAAAACATATTGCAGCAAACCCACCAGCATTAACAATAGGGCAAGAATAAGCAGTGACCGGTATAACAGCTGACTCCTAAGCGAGTTGGGAAAAAACAAAGACCTGAATCCCCTGTTTTCATGCCGGCTCATAGCAGATCAACCCGGTATCCGGAGCCACGGATGGTTCTGATTAATTGATGCTCTTTGTCGTGTAATTTATCCCGCAGCATGCGAACATACACCTCTACAATGTTTTCATCTCCTACGAAATCGTATCCCCAAACCTGATCCAAAATCATGGTTTTACTTAAAACCAAGCCTTGATTCAGAACCAGGTATTTCAGAAGCTCATACTCGGTACGGGACAACTCTAAAACCCTCTCTTTAAATCTGATCTCTTTCCGGCGGTCATCAATATAGAATGACCCCAGCACCACTTCCCCAAATAGGTTGGGAAACTGGTTTCGGATTCTGGCATAGATTCTGGCCAGCAATTCCTCAAAACTAAAGGGCTTTGCCATATAATCGTCGGCACCAAGCATGAGGCCCTTGACCCTGTCGTCCACCTCTTCTCGTGCAGTAAGCATGATTACCGCCACATGATCAATCTTTTTAAGCATGCGGCACACTTCAAATCCGTCCATTCCGGGCATCATAACGTCCAGGATCGCCACATGGGGCTTAAATTCTTTGGCCAGTCTAATTGCAGCGGGACCGTCCTGAGCCGTCTGCACTTCAAATCCTTCATTTTCTAGCCCTAGTTCCAAGAATTCCAGAATATTCGGTTCGTCGTCAACGACCAATATTTTAATCCCTTTCAAGTGATCCATATGATCCATATCTCATCTACCGCCTTCTTCCCTCTTGGCCAACCATATTTTTTATAGTATCCCCCTTAGCTTAATTTGTACTGAAGGAAAACCAGAAATTTGTTGAAATCCCCCGGCAGCCATCCCTCATGATTGGTTTAAAAAGCCCCGCTCCAAAAGGAGCAGGGCGGGACTTATTAGCTAGGTGGGCGCAGTTTAATTTATTTGCAGTTTTTTCCTAAAACAGGTTTTCTGTTCTGATCATTGTTGGCATTTGTATCCGCAAGGATTTTTTGAATCTTATTTGCTTGATCCTGGGTAATGATCCGTGCTTTTACCAGATCATTTAAGAGATTCTTTTCCACTTTGACCGGTGTAGAAATTTTGTGTTGTTTTACAAATTCATTGATCTGATTGACTTGTTTTTGGGAGAGAATTCCCTTGCTGACAAAAATGTCGAAGGGATTTTGGGACTGATTCAATTTTCCCTTATCGCAGGAGAAAGAAGGACTCTTTTTCTCATCGTAATAGGAAGTCTTTTTCTTATCAACTGTGTTTTTAGTTTTGTTATCTTGGTATTCTTTCCCATCCGTCTGTCTTTTATCTTTGCCGTCAAATTGACCGGCATTGTTTTGAGGAGTAACCTCTCTACTGTTTTGCCAGTTCCCCGTGTTTCCCCCGGTTCCATAAGAGGCTGTTCCCGGTGTTGAGCAGTTTTGCGGTGCTGTAGCGGCAAAAGCTGCCCCGCCGAAGGATGAAATCAACCCGCCGATGAGTATGGTACTTAAAATCATTTTTGCTTTTTTCATTTTGCATCTCCTTTTTTGTCCGCCTAACTAGCTAATAAATTTTTTTGTTTGGAAAAGCCGCATGCAATATGTGATACAACATGGATGACAGATCAGATCAAAACACCGCCGGTCCCGTAGCCTCATCCCACCTCCGTTCCTATCTCATCTAGGTGCCTTTGATTTGATCCTTTTCATGTCATCATCATAACCCCTTCAACTGAATTGCCCCTTAACTGGAACTGTGTATTTGCTGATTAATCGCTGAATATTTGCTGAATACCGTCCCAAAGGCCTAAAGGAAATACCAAAAAAGAACCTTCCTCTGCCAAAAACTTTTCCATAATCGAGTAGGAGGCTACCCATTATTTGAGTAGCCGACCTCTCACACCACCACTCAAGCGGTTCCGCAAGTGGCGGTTCCCAAGTTTACACCTGGACAGATTTTAAGTAATCCGAGAAAAATACGTAACCTGCCTGTCTGAGGCGGGCATCGGTTACGGTGACATTTAGAATGTGGCTATTGGCGATCCGCCAGTAGCCTTTTCTTGTGCACGCAAACTTAATGGCATTGTCATGGTTGAGTCCGAGTTTCTTCAGCATTGCATATCTGGTGCGGATTTTCTTCCACTGTTTCCAGATATACATGCGAATTCTCCTTCTCAGCCATTTATCGGTTGCCCCAAGCATCTTCTTCATATCCGCGAGTTTGAAATAATTTACCCACCCCGTTATGAATTGTTTTAATTTAAGTTTCAGTAGTTCGTATCCGAGTCCGTTACTTCTAGACGTGATCTCTTTTACTTTTGCTTTCATCTTACTGATGCTCTTAGCATGGACACGAAGTTTGATTCCATCTTTTGATGGATAGAATCCGTATCCTAGGAATTTAACTTTGCCGATATAGGCAACCACCGTTTTCTCTCTGTTCACCCTTAGAAGCAGTTTGTCCTCAATGAAAGGTAGGATGTGCTCCAGCATCCTTTGCGCTGACCTTTTCGTCTTTGCAAAGAGTTGCACATCATCCGCATATCTGACAAATCTGATTCCTCTACGTTCCAGTTCATGGTCAAGTCCATTCAGCATGATGTTACTACATAAGGGACTGACGTTTCCGCCCTGAACGAGACCAAGTTCTGTCTCCTCGAATCTCCCTCTGTTTACTGCTCCTGCCGTGAGATACTTATGTATTAGGGATATGACTCTACCATCTCTGATTGTCCTTGACAGTATCTCAATCATTTTCGATTGGTTTACCGTATGGTTGGTAGAAGGCAGCCTTGGTTTTATCCTTGTACTGCCAGCCCCAATCAGAACCCGGCGTGCAGTTTTCCCGCACCGGGCTCCCCAAAATGATTCACAGTTATTCTCGTGTTAGACATCTGCATGTATCAACCCAGGGTAAGGAAGCTTGAACCACTCCCGGTTTGTTAAGTATGACCAGTATAATTTATGTCTTTGGCTCCTCCTCCTGAGTGACCTAATCCATTGCTTGACAACTTCTTCTCGGATATACATTAGTTTGTTCCTGCAATGATACAAAGAAAAGTATTGATAGAAACCTTTTAGCATACTTGTTAGTTGCTTCTGCTGATCTCTTCTTTTCCAATGGCTGTGCCCTTTTAACCATTTGTGTACTTTGTCCAGGAATTTCCTGCAACTTTTGACTGTGGGCTTTCGTATTAATGCAAATTGCCCATTTATACCAAACCCACTTATATGCCTAAATCCCAGAAAATCAAAGGATTCCGGCTTCTCTCTGTGTCCTTCTATCCTTTCCCATACATATCGGCCAAAAGGTATTAACCTCGTCTTTTCCTCCGCAAGCTCCAAACCAAATTTGTTCATCCGATATTCCGAGTATCTTGCAAACTTTTCCGCATCTCTCTTGTATTGAAAGCATGCCACATAATCGTCGGCAAACCTTATCAGGTAAGCTTCTCCTTGGGTATAGGTTTTGAACTTCTTTTCAAACCATAAATCCAGAGCATAATGAAGGTATATGTTCGCAAGTATTGGACTAATCGGTCCCCCTTGAGGTGTTCCTTCTTCATTACGGGTAATTACTCCGTTAGTCATTACTCCCGCTCTTAACCATTTACCTATCATTCCTACTATTATTGGATCTGCAATCTTCAGTTTTATCATTCTGATTAGCCATCTGTGGTTTATGTTGTTGAAGTACCCACGAATATCTGCTTCGAATATGTGTCTTACCTTCTGCTTCACAATGCAGTTTCTGAGCGCTTTTAATGCCTGATGTGGATTTCTCTTAGGCCTAAATCCATATGAGAAGTCCAGAAATTCCGGCTCGTATATGACTTCCAGAATTCTAGCAATAGCACGTTGAACTAGTCTATCTTCAACTGTTGGTATCCCCAAAGGCCTCGTTTTACCGTTGCCTTTTGGTATCTCAACACGTCTGACTGGCGGTGCTTTATATCGTTTTGCTTTCATCCTTTCCCATATATCCTTCACTCGCTCGTCAAGATTTGCTTCAAACTCTTTAGTTGTCTCTCCATCTACACCGCTAGCTCCTTTCTTATTCATCATCTTCCAGGTTTCTTTCAGAAAATCTGGTGTTATGATGTGCGCCAGTGATGTAAATATGACTTTCTTGTCTTTACGTGCCTTAACTGCTATCTCGTCCAATTTCGTTAACATAAATACCTACCTCTGTTTGTGTAGTTTATGTTTCTTTGTCGAGAGCTCACTTTGCCCTGTCGCTTCCCCCTGTACATGGCTTTCCCATGCTCCGAGTACTACCAACAGGTCCGACTCCCGTCACAGCTTCCGCTTGCTTGTGGATGGTCCTTTCGGCTTGCGTACTCTGCTTTCACAAAGACCGTGACGGGTCTCCCGGGTTCCGTTACACTTCCTTTTCCATCATGCCATGCTCTTAGACCCCGCCGGAGTCTCTGATTTTCTTGCCATTATCGAAAATCTACTATAGCCTTCCAAGTTTTCGACCTTGTCGGCCTCCGGACGTACTCACGAGGCTCAATCGCTTCACTTACGTTACGGCCTGATTTCGCTCTGTCTACGCTTAGTATGTGTCGTTACCTTCACACACCCAAGACTCGATTTCAGGTGGAGCGGCTCCACTCCTTTCCTAAGTTGGAATTTCACCAACTGAAAGTGTCCGGCTTAGCCCGGCGCACCGAAAAACTTCTCTAGGTCCATATCTACAACGTAGGTATACCCTTCGTTCGCGTATTCCTTACACTTCCTCAGCGCGTCATGAGCACTTCTCTTCGGCCTGAAGCCGTAGCTAGTTTCTGCAAATTGGGGTTCGAAGATGGGTAACAGTACTTGTGCGATTGCCTGCTGCAGCACTCTGTCTACTGCTGTTGGTATCCCCAACGTCCGCATTTTTCCCTTGTCCTTGGGTATTTCTACTCTTCGGACTGGATTAGGACGATATTTTCCGTCCAGAACCAACTTTACGAGTTCCTCTCCATTGTCTTTGAGATATTGCGAAATATGCTCCACTTCCATCCCATCGACTCCGTGTGCGCCTTTGTTTCTCTTAACCTGCTTGTATGCTTTGTTGAGGTTGTCTCGGTTTAAAATTCTCTCTAAAAGTCCGTTCTCTTCACTGTCGGCATTGGTGTTGTTGTTTTCAGTTATCCTCCTGTCGGTGAGCGCTCCCGCATACCCTTCGTGTTCCGCACTATCTCTTTGCGAGCAGCCCTTGCCACAGCAAGGTATTCTGCTTTCTTTTATCCCGACCTTGGTAACATTCATTGACTAACACCTCCTTAGGTTCAACCCTTCATAACGCCGTCGACTGCGTTACTACTATGGTATCTGCTGACTTCTCACGGTAAATCTTGTTTCAACCGCATTTCGCTAACTCGTTCCATGCGTCCGTGAGACCTCCCACGGTAAGACACGTAACTTTCATCCCATGTACCCGCCGTATTTACATCCCCGTGTCCGTGCAGTTTATTGGATTTGTCTTGTCATGCAGACTCATCCCACTTCGGATGCCTGATACGATTCGTGTTCCTCGGGTCGGAACTTTGCCGTAGGCTTCCTTCAGATTCCTCCTCGCGAAGGACACCCTTGCCATTGGCTAATGGTTGGCAACTGCCAGCCCCCATAGCGGACTTTCACCGCCTAGTTACGCGTCATGCGTGGCGCACATGAAAAAAAGACCCAATATTTTAAAAAAATATCAGGTCTTTTTTGGTCTCATCTGCTTTTCTTCCAGCACTGGTTATGATGTTTTGTCACTCCATCTCCCGGGCAATGGGGCAGCCTATTCCAAAGCTGTGATCTTGACGCCGATATCAATGGGCTTGGCACTGTATAGGCTTGTTGTCACCAACCCATCCACACCGGTTTGGGCATATTCTGCCAAATTTTTTTCTGTGATCCCGCCCGCCGCCAAAAGGACCAGCTGGGGATTGATAGCCTTTAACTGGGGTACGGCAGCACACAATACCTCGGGAGAAAGCTTGTCGAATTGCAGGCCGTCCACGCCTGCCCGGCAAAGCTTGATGCCATCTTCTACAGAATTGGCCTCAACAATTAGCTTTTTCTCACAGACATGATGCTTGATTTTCGGCAGCGCTGCAATAAAGCCCTCCAGGCCTCCCATAAAATTCAGATGCTGCTGGAATACCAAAACAGTTTCGGACAACCCCAGACGGTGCGGGAAAGCCCCGCCCACCATCACCGCTTTGATGGATAAAGCCTTTGTGCCCGGAAAGCCTTTCCGCGTCGTCACAATGGCGATGCGGGGATTGACCTCTTGGGCCAGTTGGATCATTTGCCTGGTTTTCGTAGCGATCCCGGAGCAATGGTCGAAAATATTCTGGCACACCTTCCAGGCCATGTGCAGGTCTTCCGCCCGGCCCCGGGCCCGCAAAAAGACTTCGCCGGCCTTGATATCGCTGCCGGAAGGCAAGGACAGGCCGACATCCAGATGAAGACGCGCCATGATGCGCAGCACCTCCTCGGTTCCGCACAGCACCGCGTCCTCCCGCGTGAAATAGGCAATTTCACCCCTGCATAGGCCAATCCCCAGCACCCAGGTAGTCAAATCGATATAGGGCACGTCCTCCGCCAGGAGCTTGTCGATGACCTCATCCGGAATATACATCATATTGAATCACCCTTTTCTAATCGGCTTTCAGGACAACAAATTCTTTGCCCGGTATAGTCTCAATGATCTGCTTCACCGCGTCCAGGCTGAGCACATCGGTATCGTATTTAATTTTCACGGTCTTCAGATCCTCTTCCACATCGGCATCACAAATTCCTTGCACACCGCTGGCCGTTTCTTTCAGCTTTTTCACACAGTTGGGGCAATGAATCCCTTCTACCTGCATTGTCGTCAAGGTTATCATCCTCATACCTCCTAGTTTATGCGTACCGTTTTTACCCCAAAAGCCCCATCAATACAGAAATCATCTTGGCAACCTCCGCTCTCGTAGCAGGATGAGCGGGCAAAAAGGCTCCCGTTTCATTGCCGCCGATGATACCGGCCTTCTGCATCATGCCTACGGCATCTTTGGCATAAGCGCCGATCGCCGCGTCATCGGTGAAGGTCACGGCAGCATTCTTTTCGGGCAATGTCTTCTGGGCCACATCCTGGATATAACGGGCCAGCATGGTGGCCAGATCCTGGCGGCTGATCCGGGCATTGGGATCGAATTTACCCTCCGCACCCTTGGCGATGCCGGCTTCCCCCGCCCAGGCCACATAAGGCGCATACCAGGCATCAGGAACCACATCGCTGAAGGTGGATACCGTTACCGCCGGCACATCGGTTCCGGACACACCGGCTACACCGGCCAGGATTTTGACGAATTCCGCCCGGGTGATGGTATCATTGGGGGCAAAGGTGGTGGCAGTCTTACCGCCTACGATCCCCTTATTGGCCAGATCCAGGATATAGCTTGCCGCCCAATGGGTATCGGGCACATCCGTAAAGCTGACCGGCACCTTGTACCCGATCGCGTAACGGGACAAGTGATTCGTGGTAAATACCACTGCTTTTGCCGCAGCGTCGTAATGAGCGCTGCTTACTTCCGTTGCCTTGCCATCGGCATCGATATAGTAAAGAATAATCTGTTCCGCCTTTTCTTCTGCTCCTAAAGTATAAGGAATAGAAATCTGCACCTTGCCCGGACTCAGTTCGGTAACGGCTTGGCCGCCGGAGGTAATATTAATGTCAATAACAGGGCGGTTGCCGATTTCTTGCTGTAAATCCGCAGAGAGGGTCTTGTTGTCAACTCTGAGGGCGGAAACCACCAGCTCTTTTTCCACACCAATGGCTTTTACGGCGTCGGCATCCAAAACCAGTTCCACCGTACCGGTAACTTTTATTTCAGTAGCTTTCTTTAGGGAAGCTGTGCTAATGGTGACGCTCCCGCTTTCATTATAGGAAACCGTTAAGGCCTCTTTCTCGGTATCAGAGCTGCCGCCACCACCACCACCGCCGTGGTTGGAGTCGTGATCGTCTTCGGAACCGGGATCGTCACCTGAACCGGAATCATCGCCGGAACCGTCATCGCCGTCATCCCCCTCTGACGCTACCGTGACAGCGATCTGTGCTCTATCTTTCTTCCACTCCCGCAGGGTGCCCGTCACCGTAATGGTCGCCGTTCCTTCCCCAACGCCTTTAATTTCTACCTCCTGATCGTTGTAGCTAGCCGTGGCAACACCGGGGTCGGAAGAAGAAACAGTGATCTCCGTTTCATAGGTTTCCCAGTCCATACCGGCACACTTACAGTTGAGGCCGTCTTCCGTCAGACAATCTTTTTCACCACAGGTCTCGGGGCACTCCGCCATCTCACACCCGGGCAACTGCTCATCTTCCCATGGCTCGGCGTCTATTGCAACAGTAACGCTTTCATCCACTCCCACCGTAACATCGGTCTCATCTGCCGTGAGTTCCAAATCCCCCCGGTCAATATTGGACCCTACGCCCGGCTCATAATCTCCCCAGGCTGTTATGGCGCAAACAGTCAATAGCAACAGGACAAAGGCAGCCAGGCAGAATCCTTTCCTCCAATTTTTTCTCATAAACTACTCTCCCTTCTTTTAATTAATTATCTATTTTCAACCGCTTTCCCGCGGTAATAAAGCCCCTTGCTAATCCATCTGCTTACCGCCCACATAGGGAGGCGCCAGGACCGCAGGCAGATATTTATAAACATAGACATCTTTACCCGCCAGTTTCACCGCGGTCAAGTACCCGCCGTCATTCATAAAATAGTTGCTTTGCAGGAGGGGCATCAACTCCTTGATCTTATCCGGATCGGTAATGGGCCGCTTTTTACCGAAATCCTCTTCCACCAGATAACTGTCGGGAGAGCCTGTACGGTAAGCCATAAAATAGCTGGACAAGGGTATTTTCCGTTTATTGATGCCGTCGTAAGGGTTGTATTTTTGAAAGGTGATGCTCTCAATGTCACCCTGAAAATCCAGCAACTCCCGCAGCCCGTTCTCCTCTAAAAAAGCCAGGGTATGGGTGAAAGAGGCCGTCACATAAACCAGGGTGTTTTCCAGATTGTAGGCAAAGCTGCGGCTGTCGTTTTCTCCGTCCTGAGAAAACATCAGCACACCCAGCGGGGCTTCTTCAGGGAAATAACGCTGCTGCCAAGTTTGTCCGGCTACATCCGCCGCGATGGCGGCCAACAGCTCCTGTCGTTTTCCCGGGGACAGCGTCACGCTATAAGGCGCACTGTACCAGCTGTCGCTCAAAAAAATCTGCCCGTTCAGGTAAGCGGAAGCCGCACTAATCTGCGCCAAGGAAGCGCCGGGCTGCCCGTCCTCACCCCGTCCCATGATGGAGGCGGTTGCCCCATCCCGGACCTGCTTAGTATCATCCAGGGCCAGCATAGCCGTAAGCTGATCCAGAGAAGCCCGGTCATAATAACGCACCAGCCGGCGGCCATCCTGTAATTCATAGGCCACCTGGATATCATAAGGCAGCACCGTCCCGGCAAAACGGGCCGGATCCACTTCCAGCACCTGCTGCCCCGACTTGGTGAAATTTTCATGCAACGCCAGCACTGCCTGAATATCCTGAGGCTCATCATAGGTATAAAGGCTCATCACATAGTATCCTTTGCCGCTGCTGCTGCCAGTGACGGCGCCGTTAAAATAGTTGGGTGATCCGGCGTAAGAAAAGGAAACAGAGCGCACCTCCGTCACATCTGGAATACGCCGGCTGTAGCCCAAACCGCCCGTAACCAGAATCACGATGAGGGCACCTGTGACCAGCAACTGGCCCGACAGGCAGAGGATATGGGCCTGCCAGCCCTGCCGGCTGGGAAACAAGGTGAGGCGCAGCAACACATAGCAAGCGATCAAAACAACAGCTACTGCCCCATAGGCCAGATGCAGGCTAAAAACCGCCACAAAACGCAGGGTCAAAGCGGAGCAAGTAAAACAGCAAAGGAAGATGGTCAGGGTCTGGAAAACAGGATTCAAACCGCTGATGTCCGCCTGCTCCGCCTTACGCCGCTTCAGCACCCACCATGCCCCCAAGAGCAGCAGCCCCGCCGCCGCCGCCCAGATCAAAGGCAAGCACCAGGAAAGTCCAGAGGGCTGTGCCTGGGTCAGGCTGCGGTAAAACATGGCATGGGTCTGGGACGGTTGCCAAAAGAACAGGACGGGATTGGCCGGGGCGAATAAGCTGACCAGATCCGGGTAAACCTCCCTCGTCCCGGAATAGGTCACAGCGCCGAAAGCATTGCCCCACAGAAGCTGCTTCATAAAAATATTCACGCTGTAACACAACAAGGCGGGTGCCAGCAACAGGATGGAAGAAAAAACCGTGGCCTCAAACAGCGTGCCTGCCAGACAGCAGCCGATGATGCATAAGGTAAAAGCCACCAGGCCCAGCAGGAAAAGACCGGCTGAGAGATAGAAAAAATAGCCAAACAGGCCCGGGGAAATCCCTAAAGCCGCCACATTGAGGCACAGAGAAATTACCATAGGGATGACCAAACCGGCCAAAAGCAGGAACATGCCCACGCCGTAACGGACAAAAAACAGCTTGCCCCGGGTCATGCCCAGGGAGAAAAAGGCTGTGGCCTGCTTCTTATCTAGCATAAAACGGTACAGAGCCAACCCCAGCCCGCCGCCGTACAGCACGGTGGCGGCATTAAGGGCAGGAGCAAAATCCCCGGGAAAAAAACGGAATTTCATCTGCTGGTGGGTATGGACCACATTGAAAATAGAACTGCCGGGAAATCCTGCGGTAGAAACGGGAATCAGTACGCAAAATACCAGCAAGCCCGCAATGAGCAAGCCATAATTCTGTAAAAAGACCTGCATCACATCATGCCATACGGGATGGAATTTGAAACAAGTTCTTAATTCAGAGGGAGGTTCTACTTCCTTTGGATTTTCAAAGCTGTAAATGTATGGCGCACCTGGCGTCGAGTTACCAGTGAGAGACTTACGCCAAGTAACCAGGTTAAAAGAGGTCTTCCAGATCATAGGTTTCCGGCTCCTTTTCATTGAGAAAGAAATCTTCCAGCGTCATGGGGAGCACCTGAATATTTTCCCCGCCCAGGGATGTAATACAGGCCTGCACCACCGCACCATCTCCTTCTGCGATGCAGGTATAAAAGCCGTCCTCCTGATGCAATATTCTCAACCCTGCCCCCTGCAAATCCCCCTCCGTCAAATCAAGGGCGCAGGAAAAACGGCATTTGACACGGGAGCGCTTCAGCTCCGCCACGGAGGAATGGAAAAATAAGCGACGATCCTTGATCATGCCCACGTTATGGATCATCCCTTCCATCTCCCGCAGGTTATGGGAGGAAATGATCACAATGGCATTCTTTTCCTTCACGTAGCGCTCCAAAAGCTTTTTCATCAGGTTCCGCTTGGCCAGATCCAGACCGTCGAAGGCCTCATCCAGCAAAAGATACCGGGGGCGGGTGGACAGGGCCAACAGGATGCCGGCTTGCCGCTGCATGCCCTTGGAAAAGCCGCTGATTTTCATCGCCGGATCCAGGTTGAAAATGGCCAAAAGCCTTTCAAAGGTACGGTCGTTCCAATTGGGATAATAGCCCTTGTAAAACCGGCCCATGGTGTGCAGCGTTGCCTGAGGCAGAAAGTACAGCTCCTCCGTCATGATGAAGAGGCGTTGCTTCAGTTCTTCATTCTCATAAACAGGCCGGCCGTCGATGATCACGCGCCCCTCCTCCGGCCGGTAGATGCCGGCGATGGTTTTCAACAAGGTGGTCTTGCCAGCGCCGTTATAACCGATCAGCCCGTAAATGGACCCGGCGGCGATGGTGCAAGTGACATCCTCGATGGCCGGCGTCTTGCCATATTTTTTTGTCACATGTTCAATGGCAATCATACAGTATGCTCCTTTTGACCCGATTACGAAAAGAAGATCCCCGTTATGCAGCCTTATGTCTGCCTTTTGTTTTGATCACCAGCAGGACAATGACCAACAAAATCACCACTACAGCGATGATTCCCCAGATCCATGCCGTGCTGCCGGCAGCGGCCAAACTGCCCTCCGTCAGGATATACTGAGAACAATGCTCTAAGGGGATGCCAACACAGCCGTTTTCCACCAAGAGATTTTCCGCTTGCAACCGGGCCGCACCGCTTTGGGAGTCATAATAATAGAAGCTAAGCCGAGTACCGTTGGCAAAAACATCCTGGACGCGAAGGTAAACGGTAGCCGTGCCGGGCAGAGGCCCCTCATGGGAAAAGGCAAGATACAACGCCTTTTCGCCCTTGGTCGCTTTTTGCAATTCCGCTGTACCCTGTGAAGACGTACGGATAGTCAGATCGATATCCGCCGGGGCCGTCACATGCTGCCCGTCAAAGGACCAGGAATACAGCACATTGTCCGCCTCGTCCTTCTTTTCGAAGGTAACGCTGGACTGCCGGCCCATGACTTGTTCCAGCTCAGCCTTGCCCATCAGGGTATCTTCCCGGATTGGTACAAACAAAATGGGCCCATGGTCGCTCATCACGGTGCGGGTGTCCTCGTCTTCACTTTGCGGGGCCGAATCGGTGGACGGGTGCGTATCCTCAGACCCGGTACCGGCCAGCTGCCCATCAAGAGATGGTTCCTCTGCAGCCGGCACATCCTCCGCCGGTTTTTGCCCCTCGCCGGACGCCGGCTTTACAGGTTTTACCACCGGCTTGCTGTCCGGCTCCTTTTTCCCACCAGAGGATTGCTGCTCTGTCACCGGTTTGGAATCCTCTACAGGCTTTGGCTCTACTACAGGTGCAGTCACCTCTGCTTTTGCCACCACCGTGACCTGAATCGTTTTCGCATCCTCCCGGTATTGCCGCAGCATACCGGTGACAGTAATCGTGGCCTCACCGGGCGCAACGCCTTTGATGCTGACGACACCGCCATTATGGCTTACGGTGGCGACCCCGGCGTCACTGGTGGCCGTTTTCACATCGGCATAATAAGTCTGGTACTCCAAACCGTTGCACATGCACTCACCGTCGTCATTGAGACAGTTTTTCTCACCGCAGGTCTGGGGGCATTCCGCCATGCCGCAGCCGGGCAACTGGCTGTCGGAATCCGGCGTCACCTTGACAGTCACCGTGACGCTCTCCCCCTCTTTCAGCGTTACCGCCGACTGGCCCACCTCCACGTTGATGGGCCCCCGGTCGAAATAAGCCAAAGCAACCGGGGAGAGCATGCCCAACAGCAGCACCGCCGTGGGTAACACTAGAGCTTTTCGCCAAGTTCTTGGTTTCATTGATCTCTCCCTCCTGCCTTTTCTAATGAGACCAGACGCATCAAAACGGCAGCGACCTCCGCCCGGCTGGCATTGTGCAAGGGGCAGAAACGGTTTTCCCCATCGCCGCCCATAATGCCGCAGGCATTGATGGATTGTACGCTGCTTTTCGCCCAGGAAGCGATGGCCTGTTCATCGGCAAAGGCGGTTCCGCCAGCTGCAGTACAGGAAATACCCCGCCCCCGGACAAAATTGGTCAGGATCACGGCCAGTTCTTGCCGGGTGACAGGCTGATCGGGAGCAAAGCGCCCTTCGCTTACCCCATTGACCAGGCCCAGATCCGCTGCCCAGGCCACATAAGGCGCATAATAGGCAGTTGCAGGCACATCGGCAAAATCCGTCCTGGCGGCAGCATCCGCGCCTGCCAGGCGGCCCAGCACCGTTACCAGCATGCCCCGGGTCATGGGACTGTCGGCGTCAAAGGTATGGTCCGACGCCCCTTGAAAAAGGTCCTGAGACAACACAAAGGAAATAGCATCCTGGGCCCAGTGTCCCTGCACATCGGCAAATTTCTGGGGCAGGTCCAGGTAAAGGTCTATACGAACGCAATCCCCGGCAGTTTCCACCTGGTAACCGCCGTAAAAATTATCAACATTGCCCAGGCAAGCGGCAAAGGGGCCTTTAGAATTCTTAACTGCGCCTACCTCAGATGGAACCCCTGCCGCCATCAGTGCCTGATTCAACTGGTTGTAATCATAATAGCCGGGACCTTCGTGAACATGTTCCGGCAACAGGGGAAAACCGTTTTTAGAAAAAGCGATCATCGGCACGGCATTGGGAATATCCACCGTTTCTTGGGTGGTGATGGTATACTTGCTGTAACTACCGCTGCGGTTATTCAGATAACGGAGATCGTCGACGGTGGTATATGCTAAACCTTCCCGGTCGTAAAAGACCGCCCGGCCCTGCACCGAGGGCAATCCCACCTGGTCTTCCAACAGCCACCACAGGTCAATCCCTTCGTAATAATCCAGCCAGGCTCCCAGCCCCATGCTGTTCATGCTGTGCCGGTCACCGATCAAGCCGTAGTAATTACCTACAGCATGCTCGGGATGATCCAAGGTCAGCTGCTCCAGCTGAGCGGTGGTGAAACTTTGGGTTTTCAACGGCCCAGTGTTTTCCCCCGCCCCACTGTCATAGATATTTACGGTAAAGGTTTTATCCAGGCTGTCGCTGAAAGGAGCCCGGTTATGCAGATCGTAGCGGGGATCGGCAGCACCCGCCGTCTTGCCGACCAAAATCTTTCCTACATCGTCAATACAAAGAGTTCCTTCGCCCAGCCGGGGAATAACCACGCGTAAGGGACCGCCCGTATTGCCGCAGCAGTCGGAATAGCCAGGGGAAGCAGCATCTTTCACCAAAGGTTTGTTATTATACAGACCAAAAGCCAGCAACGCAGGGGTACCCGCCTCAGCCTTGCTGTATGCCTGCAATTCCCGCCAGGTCAAAGTTGCGTCAGGCCGTGAGACGTCAGCCCCACCGTAGAATTGCACATAAATCTCATCCTGGGTGTCCAGAGGCACCCCGCACAAGGAGAGGAATTTCACCAGATCTAATCCGGCAAAATTGCGCTCCACCGTGTTTTCGCTCTTTCCCTCCGCTACGGTATAGATGCCGGAAGCAGGCAGCATCAAAGCGTGCATGGCCTGGTTCTTCATGGAAAGGGAGGCCAGTTCCTCGATCTCCCGCACGGCGTAGACCTGCCGCTCACCGATGGCTTCCCCCGTTACCGTAAGAGTATGGTACAGATCGGCCCCGCTGCCATAAGTGCTGGCGGCATCGCCCATATAAGTCATATGCATGGCCTTGCGGAATTGGGCATCAGCTTCCGTTTCCCCCCGGTCCACCGGGGCAATTTTCGTTTTCACCGCCGCTTCATGTTCACTTTCCGCTAAGACAACAGCGGGAAGCAGCAGCATTAATGAAAAACAAAGGAGCACTATCCCCAAGGATTTTTTCAGGTTGATAAGGTTAATCTCCATTTTTTCCTCCTTATCCGTTACAAGGCAAAATAGTGGCCGGATAAAATGATGTCCAGCCACTATTTTCCCGCTTATAAAAGGCTAATGAAACTCCTCTTACTTCTCCAAAATCTTCATCAAAGATGCCAGCATCTTCGCTGCTTCCGCCCGGGTGGCGTTATCGAGAGGAGCAAATTGGTTGCTGCCCTTGCCGTTGATGATGCCTGCTTTTTGCATCATGGCTACGGCATCCGCAGCATACCCGGCAATCCGGCCGTTGTCCGCAAAGGTGACAGCTTCATTGACTGAGGGCAGAGTGGCCCCTGCCACATCTTCGACGAAGCGGGCAATCATCGCCGCCATTTCCTGACGGGTGATGGGTGCATTGGGATTGAACTTGCCGTCGGCGCCCTGAGACACGCCTGCCTCACCCGCCCAGGCCACATAAGAAGCGAACCAGGCATTCGCCGCCACGTCGCCGAAAGAGGAGGTGCTATATTTGGTCGTATCAATGCCCGCGATACCTGCGAGAATTTTTACGAATTCAGCCCTGGTAATATTATCGTCGGGGGCAAAAGTAGTTGCCGTTTTGCCATTGATAATCCCTTTTTCCACCAGGTAATCGATGGATTCCGCCGCCCAGTGACCGGCAGGCACATCCGTGAAATGACTGTTGCCGGCAGGCTGATCAGGTTCGGGTTCGAGTCCGGGCTCCGCTTCCGTCCATTTGGCATAGAGGGTGAAGGAGCCGGTCACCGCATCACTGAAATCATACGCTTTGGTGCAGGCTTTATCGGTATACCAGCCGTCAAAGCTGTAGTTCGCCCGGGTAGGTTTGGTGGGCCGGGAAACGGTATCATCTTTTTCCACCCTTTGGCTGGAAACGCTGCTGCCGCCCTGGGAATCAAAGCTTACGGTATAATACTGGGTGGAACTGGAACCGCCTCCGGAGCTGCCGCCGGTCCGCCGCAGGGAGTCAATGGTCGTCTGCAGCGCTTCTCTTTCCCCGTCGATCTCCGATTGCAGGTAATAGATGCTGCCGGCCATGGATCTGGCGATATAAAGTTCATTCTGTAAGGCATGATAAGTTGCTGTTGTATATCTGGAACCATTGATGGCGGATGCCTGGGCGATCAGAGCATCCAACGCAGTCTTGTCGGCCTGGGTATCCCGGTCCTGGGGATAAGCATATATCCGTAAATCCAGCACGTCTCCTTCGCCAACAGTCTTTTCGGTAATGGTTACCGTATCTCCGTCATATGTGATGGGATAATCCGCATCCTCAGGATGCTCATCATAATTAGGATTAAACGCACTATTAAACCATCCGGGCATCATTTCAGCGAAGGTTGCTGCATTTAAGGTCAGATACGCATGGTAATGGGTTGTCAGATTTGCTCCGAAGGAATTCACTGTTCCCACCGGCACGCCATTTTTCAGGAACAGCATGTGCACCATGCCCCGGGTTGAAGAAGCCGGCGCGATTATCTTTTTGGTTACCGCTGCAGGCGTACTGCCTTCGCCCACGGTCTGAGAAAGGGTCTGTAATTGTAGGCCGTTGGGAACATAAAGTGCAATATTGCTCCAGGCGACGGGTGTTGTTCCGTCCCCTCCAGTAATCTGCGTAATCTCGTCATCAGGCTGCACCGTTAGATACCCGGCATAGGGTGCAAAACCGAAATGGAGAGTAAATTCCAGGGACTTTCCGTCCCCTCCGGCCACCAGCGTTGCATATACAGGAAAATCCCCACCGTTGGTATAGGTAGGTGTTGAGGTAATATCGATGCTGCCGTTAAGCTTGATGGAAAGCTCGTCTATGGCTGCGGCGGCATCTTCTATCTGGACGGCCTCATTAAAGGAGACGGTAAGCTTGATGATCTGATCGTCCGTGCCGTTAATCGCAGTGCCGCTATGGTCGGTTGCTGCCGTATAGCTGATTACCTTCACCGGCACGGTGAACGATATTTCATTGTCTTGATAACCATCTGCCGTGATTTTTACGGTGTAATTGCCTGCTGGAGCTACGCCGTCTTCGATGACCAGGTTGCCCACATTCAGATCGTATTGCGCATCGTCAAGTTCCTCTCCGTTTACAAAAACGCCGGTGACCTTATCCGTATAGGAGGGATTAGCTTTTAAAGTACGATCATAATCCATAGCGTCCTTGTAAGTGATCTTGACACCGTTTCCGCCGGTGGCCACCGTCAGGGCGGGCGGAACCTTGCCTGCCGGCGCGTCGCCTTTGATGATATCAATTCCGAAGATATTATAGGTGATCATAAACCGGGTCGTTTCCGGGGAGACCTGCACGTTGCCGTTAGCGTCGGAGGCCAGCTGCTGGCCAAAGCAAAGACGGTAGCGGTCGTTCTGGTTCATACCCATATCGGCCAACTTTTCCAGAGAACCGGCGAAATGGGGAAACTGTTCGCTGCCGGCCATGGCACGGTCCAAAACCCGCTGGCTAAATTGGAGGGCCAGCATGGGCTCCACTTTGACTGCGCCCTCGCGGGTAAGAGGACGGGGTAAAAGTGTGGGCCAAGTATAAGACTTGCCGTAATTCGCATCATTCTCATCCTCAACCGCTCCATACAAATCTGCATACGCGGCGAACATGCCGGGGAAATAATAACGGTCCGCGAACACGGTTTCATAGGTGGGGCTTGACATGCCAAACCAGGCATTTTGAGTCAGCGCCGTTAAATCGCCCAGCGCCAGGTCAAAAGAGGATTTTTGCTCTGATTTGTTATCCTTGTCCCTTAAATAGTCGGTGACGCGCAATTTCATCGTGTCGCCGCTGTCGAAGGCGTAATTCTCACCTTCAAAGGCCTTATTCAGCAAATCGCGGAGGTAAACGCCCCTGGCCTTGCTGGCGCCCATGCCCGCCATGCCGCAATACAGGGTGAAGGACTGCTGGTGCTGGGGCAAGGCCTGTAAATCCGCCAGGGTCAGCACCTTTTGATAAGCAACCGTCCCGTCATCCGCATCATCTTGACTATCAAATACCCGCACGATCAAATTCTGGGCCGCTCTGGAAACGACCCTCAGATTGACTTCGAGATCTTCGTAGCCCGTTGCCTTGATTTTCGCCTGATAATCATGATACGCACCATTTGTCAGCTCTTCCTGGAATAACCGGTAAGAGATGGTCAGGGTCAGCTTGTTTTCGGAGAGAGACCATTCGCCGGGTGATTCCAGAAGCTCATAGTCGCCGTCATCCTGGACATCTTTCAGGTATACCGCCGTGATCACGCTGGTATAAGCGGTACCGGAGAAAGTAACCGTGCCGTCACCCTCACTAGGGATGTCCAGCGCGGTATATGCCGGAGGCGCCAAAAGTTCCTCCTCATCCGCCAACGCCTGCTGGGTAAAGCATACCGCTAAAAAACAACACGCCAGCAGCATCATGAAAAACATGAGCCTACAGTTTCTTTTCAATACATTTGTCATCCGATTTCCTCCTCCCCCAATTTAAACCTAAAACCTATTATTATATCTATGACATTCGTTATGCCGTAAATAGAATAACGATGTCTTATTTCAAATTATAGATAGGGACCCATGTTATGTCAACACAGAAAGGATACGGAAAGAAGCAAAACAGCATGATAAAACAGTATATAATCGATCGAAATAAAACATAACCATACATTCCATGACAATAAATTTTTATTCCGTAAAAGAGCCCTGCGTAAAAAATTTCTTAACAGAGCTTTATTCATCACTAATTAAGCAATATGAGATGATAGGGTTACGGATCTTATTACAAATAAGGGATCACGGATTTCACCGGCGTACCGGCGGGACTCTCCGTGGTGACGAGGGAGACGTGGATACCGTAGATCTCCTCCAGCAATTGCCGGGTAACGATCTCCTCCACACCACCGAAGACGAAATCCTGCCGCCCCTTGATCACCGCCACAGAGGAAGCACATAGAAATGCCTGATTGGGATAATGGGTGGTCAAAATCACGCCTATGCCCGATTGGGCCAGTTGGTGGATCTGGCGCAGCACACGGATCTGGTTGCCGAAATCCAGGTTGGAGGTGGGCTCGTCCATGATCAAAAGATCCGCTTGCTGGGCCAAAGCCCGGGCGATCAGGGCCAATTGCCGTTCCCCGCCGCTGATCTCGGTATAAATATCCTCCGCCAGATGGACAATGCCCAGGAGTTCCAGGGCATCCCTGCCGATTTGGTAATCCTTTTCCCCCGGATTGGCAAACAAGGACAAATGAGATGCCCGCCCCATCACCACAATCTGCAGCACGGTAAAGGGAAAAGGTGGAATATGGGATTGGGGCACATAGCCGATCTTGCGGGCTACCTCCTGCTTGGAAAGGCGGCCCATATCCTGGCCGTCCAACAAAATGCTGCCTCCCAGCAGAGGAATGGCCCCCAGAATGGATTTGAACAGGGTGGTCTTGCCGATGCCGTTGGCACCCAGGATGCACAGCACCTCGCCCCGCCGCACCTGAAAAGAAATATCCTGCAAAACCACCTTATCCGGTTGTCCCGGCATGTGATAGCCGCAAAGGGCATGGTCTACGGTAAGCACTCAGCCGCCTCCTTGATTTAGGGATCCTGCCGGTTCAGAATGCGTTCTGCTTCCTCATCCGTCAGGTCGTAATGATAAAAATCCCGGTAAAACTCCTGCACCTCCTGAGCCATATTCAAGGAAGCAAATTCTTGGGGATAAAGGATTTTGGCCATATACAGGAGCAGGAGAATTTTTTGCAGGCCCATATCCCAGTAAAAAACACCGCTGGGAGACAGGTAAACCTGCCGGTTGGCTACGGCGTGGATCGCCTGGTAGCGCTTGGTCTGGTAGGTGGCCTTCAGCACCTGTTCTACGGTATTCCTGTCATTCATGCCCCCATGGTCTACGAAAATATAGTCGGGATTCCAGGCAGCCAGCTGTTCGAAATTGATCTGGGTCCGGTTGCCTGCCGCCAACCCGCCGCTCACGGCAATGCCCCCGGCATCCTCGATCAATTCACAGATGTCGGAGTACTTGCCATAGGTAGTCAGCAGATCCACTCCCGCATAATAGACCCGGGGCCGTTCCTCCCGGGGAATGGCATCAGTGACCGCCTTGACCATGGCCCGCTTTTTATCGAAATAATCGGCATAACGTTGGGCCGCATGCACCGCATCGCCCCCCAAAGCCTGAGCATAAACCATCAACTGGGCCTTCACATCATCTAGACTCTGGGAGGTAAGGCCGGGTACTGCAGCCACTTTAGCTGTTTCCAGCTGGCGCAGCTCGTTGGGACGGGCAAAGGTAAATACCAGGTCCGGCTGATACTGGAGCAAAGACTCGGTACTCACAGAAGAATGGACATTTACCAGATAGGGCAGTTTGCCGATGCGTTTAAATATTTTTTTGGCCCAAGGAAAATTCTCAAATTGCACGTCGGCACAGACCACCACCCGGTCCTCCGCCCCCAGTACCACCATGGCTTCATAGGCAGGACCATAGACAGCCGCTATCCGCCGGGGGTCGACAGGAACCTGAATCTCCCTGCCGTCGATCTGGGTAATGGTATGGCTTTTGATGGTTGGGCCGGTGCCGCAGCCTGCTCCTAACAAGGCCAAACACAGGCAAAACAGCAAGATAAGCTTCTTTCTCCTCTTTTTCATTCTCATCTATCTCCTGATCAATGGGCAGCGGTGAATGTGCCCCGGATGGTCAAACCAGGGGGCGCCTCCGGCGGAGCCGGTTCTTTGGCCGTGCCGATGTTTTTCTCTTCCAATAATAATGTGGTGCCCTTGAGCGATTTCACAACCCAGATATCGTCGGCCCGTTTAACGGCCTCCGCCAACGCCCCGGCCACCTCTTCCGCCCCAGCCCCCGCATAGACGCTGACAGGCTGATCGGGACAATCGCCGCAGGGATTGGACTGGGCATCCCGGTAAACATTCATCTCCAGACCCAGATAATCGATGACGCCGGCCTGCACCGTGCCGGACAAATCCAATTGATAAGTGGCTTTCTCTGTTGGCTGCCCCTGACAGGCGACCAGCAAAAAGCAACTCCCCAGCAATAACAGTCCATATAAAAAGGAAATCATTTTTTTTCGCACACAGAAAACTCCTCCGTCCCGAAACAATCACAGCTCATTACTCATTCCTAGATGATACGTGCATTTTAAGGCTTTTCAACTTCCTAGATACCCATGCTATTGATTTGCACCCTGCATGCCATTTGCTGATGAATGGTCCATCTCCCCGGGCATAGAGGAGGATGAGGGCATGCTCATTCCCGGGCTGAGAGGATTAGGGATGCCGTTCATGGCCAGTCCTTTCCCCACCATGGAAACGCCCAGGACAATAATGACTAGGGCGCTGCACTGTAGCACGGCCTTGGCAAACCTTTTGGTCATAAAAGAACCGAAACAGCCCAGAATCAGCAGGCAAGGGACCGTGCCGAGAGAAAATACCAGCATGGATAGGGCTCCCCAGAGTACGCTCCCTGTGGTCAAAGCATACATTTCCGCCATCTGAAGAGGTCCGCAGGGCATTATCCCCATCAACAGGCCCAGAATAAAAGGACCTGTATCCCCCCGGCGGATTTTTTTCACGACCCCCTTGGGCGCGCCAAATTGCAGCCGGCGCAAAAACGGGAAAACGCCTAAAATATTCAGCGCCATCAGGATCATAAAAACTCCTCCGGCAATGGGGATGAGCCCCTTAACAAATCCCGAGAGGCTTAACACATGCCCGATACCGCCCACAATTCCTCCTATTGCAGTATAGGAAATGATTCTGCCCAGATTATAGAGAAGAGGCGGCCATACAATTTCCCTCCGGCTCTTTTTCTCTCCATTTTCCTCCTTTTTTACAGACATGGTCAGAACAAGTCCTCCGCACATACCTACACAGTGCAAAGAAGTAATAAGTCCGAAGATAAAAACAAGTCCCAAACCGGCCCCACCGGATAAAGCGGGAAGGTTGTTCTTGAATCCTGTAGTTTGCTTCAACAAGTAAGCGATACCTAAGGCGACAGCTACAATCATGACGATTTCAAATACCTGGTGCAGCCCTTTTTCTGTAAAAACTTTCATGTTTCTTCCTCCTTTTCAAGAATCAGAATTTTTTCGCTGCCTTGCTCTTCTCTCAGGCAGCCTTCAAAACCCGGAATTTTTCCCGGCCGCTTTTCTTCAAGCTTAGCGAGTTGAACAGCACCGAGACGGAACTGAGGGCCATAGAAAGGGCGCCGACTTCAGGCCCCAGGTGTCCGGTGACGGCAAAGGCCATAGCCGTTGTATTGTAAATGAGTGCCCAGAACAGATTCTGCACAATTTTCCTCATGGTCATGTGGGCTAAATGGAATGCACCCGGCAATTCAGACAAATCATTGGACAAGAGCACCACACCGCCCGCTTCAATCGCTACGTCGGTGCCGCTTCCCATAGCAATCCCCACATCCGCCGCGGCCAGAGCCGGGGCGTCATTAATCCCGTCGCCCACCATGGCTACTTTCAGTCCTTGCTCCTGCAGTTTTCGGATTTCATCCGCCTTCTGTTCCGGCAGAACCTGGGCCAAAATGCTGGTAATACCTATTTGAGCGGCCACAGCCCGGGCCACGTTTTCACTGTCCCCTGTGATCAGATACACCGCAATCTCCATTCTGCCAAATTTTTCAATGGTGGCTCTTGCTTCCGGCCGCAGTTTGTCCATAAATCCAAATAGCGCCACCGCTTCGCCTTCCACCGCCATCACCACCGCTGTCTTACCCTGACTTTCCATCTCTTTCAGGATATTTTGCCCATTGGCCGTTTCCATGCCCTGATCTTTCAGGCAAGCCCCATTGCCGATCAGGATGCGCCGGCCCTCCACTATGGCCCGGATCCCCATACCGGGCAGGGCTTCAAAGCTTTCCACCTCCAGGCCATTTTGCCCGAACTCCTTTTCGACCTTCTCCCAAAGGGCCTTTCCCAAGGGATGTTCGGACTGCCCTTCGGCTGCTCCCGCCATGAGAAGCAATTCTTTTTCCGTAAAAGACATCCTGTTATTAAGCAATACAACATCGGTAAGCACCGGTTTTCCCTCTGTCAAAGTGCCCGTCTTGTCAAAAACAACTGCGTTTACTTTATTCAGGGTCTCCAAGGCTTCCCCATTTTTAAACAGGATGCCGCGCCGGGCGCCCAGGCCGATGCCGACAACAATGGCGGTAGGTGTCGCCAGTCCCAGGGCACAGGGGCAGGCCGCAACCAAAACGGAAATGGCATAAAGCATAGATGCTTCCAGCATCCGGCCATGAAAAATAATCAGAAACCAAACGAGAAAAGTGCCCACCGCCACCGTCAGCACCAGGGGGATAAAATACCCCGCCGCCTTGTCTGCCATACGCTGGATAGGGGATTTGCTGTTTTGGGCATTCTCTACATATTTTAGAATTCCGGCATAAGCGGTTTGATCGCCGACCTTTTCCGCCCGGAACCTGAAGCTGCCGCTTTTGTTCAAGGAAGCGGCAAAAACCCCGGAACCCGCCGCCTTTTCCACAGGGATGCTTTCCCCCGTCAACATCGATTCATCCACGGTGGAAAATCCTTCCGTAACAACACCGTCCGCAGGGAGTTTTTCGCCCGGATACACAAGGACAATATCGCCTTCCCGGACCTGATCGATGAGAATGTATTGTTCCGCTCCCTCTCTGAAAACCCTGGCCGTCTTGGGTTTAAAATCCATCAGCCTGCGGATGGATTCCGACATGCGGCCTTTGGCCACCGCTTCCAAAAGCTTTCCCAGCAGGACAAAGGTAATAATGGTGCATGAAGCGTCCAAATAGATATCTTTCGTGCAGGAGGCATAGTCCAGATAATAACGGGCCACGATATAGACACTGTAAAAATAGGCGGCACTGGAACCTAAGGCTACTAAAACATCCATGGTCGGCCGGCGCGCCCGCAGAGAATAAAAGGCGCTGCGGTAAAACCCCGCCCCAATCAGAAATTGCACCGGGGTGGCAAAGGCAAACTGAATTTTCCAGTCATGCAGATAATACATAAAATAATTGAAAGCACCCGGGTTGGCCGCGGGATTCAACACCTGGTCACAAATATCCAGGGCGCAGGATACCATACACATCAGGGTGGGCAGAGTGAGGATCGCGGAGACAAGGAATAATGCGGTCCTTTTTTTAATTTCTTTATTTTCCGCATACTCATCCTGGTCGTTTTCCCCAATGGTAAACCCCAGCTGTTTAATGGTTTTTTCTATTTCCTCCGGTTTTAGCAGTTCATCGTCATATTCGACCGACGCTTTTTCCGTAGCGTAACCGACAT
Organism: Candidatus Formimonas warabiya; assembly: GCF_002777255.1. Classification (GTDB taxonomy): domain Bacteria; phylum Bacillota; class Dehalobacteriia; order Dehalobacteriales; family Dehalobacteriaceae; genus Formimonas; species Formimonas warabiya. Next base: position 2,864,704 of record NZ_CP017634.1, read on the forward strand.
TGACGCTTTCCACCCCCGTAAGCTGCTCCAGGGAAGCCTCTATCGAAGCTGAGCACAGCGCACAGGTCATGCCATTTATTTTGTAATTGACAGATTGTTTCAAGTTCAGCTCTCCCTAGCACTTCTTTTTCCCTTTCCCGGCCGTTTTGCCGGCAGGAGGATGGGATTTGCCACGCATCCGGCGGGTAATAAGGGATGCTCCTATTCCTGTAATCACCAAAATCACAGCGATCACCAAAATCCAGATCCCTGTTCCCGTTGATGTGGAACAGGCGGCTTCCGTAACACAGCCGCATACGCAGCTGTTGCTGCTGGCGGCATAATCATCACAGCAGGCGTCTTCCGAACCGGTTGATTCCGCCGCCTGAACGATAGCCAAATTATGATGTGCCGATACGTTTAAGTCTTCCGTAGAAAAAAGAATCGTATTTGCTCCCAATTTTTCTCCTCCATTTAATATTGCAGTAAGAGCAGGGGAAACACCCCCTGCGGTTTCCCCTGCCCTTCACCGGGCCAATCAACTTTTCTTTAATAACACGTTTTTACACACCGCTTTTATTTTCAAAAGCCCCATCCATACCTGCTTAAATCTTTACAAATTCAGTTCAAGTAAGGGGATCGTTGCCGCCTTGCCGTTGGCAATCCTTTTCCGCAAGTTCTGATACCATACTTATTCGTTATGTTCAAATCAGAATAGCGATTTCTTATCTCAAATTATAGATTCAGAACCATGTTGTGTCAATGCTGGAAAGGACACAAAAAAGAGCAAAACATCATAGTAAAAACATCACAAATCCAATTAAAAATGACGTAACAGTACATTTCATAAGAAATAATTTTTTTATTTCACTAAAAATAAAGCTCTATCAAGCAATTCCTTGACAGAGCTTTATGAAATGGTCCCTTCCGAAAGTGGTATTAAACCGCCCGGGCAGCCCAGCGGTATAGGCCTGCGCAGTTCAGAACCTTCTTACTTCTCCATGATCTGCATTAAAGTCGCCAGCATCTTTGCTGCCTCCGCCCGGGTCGCCTTGTCCTGAGGAGCAAATTGGTTGTTGGCCTTTCCGTTGATGATCCCTGCTTTTTGCATCATGGCTACGGCATCAGCCGCATAATCAGCAATCCGGCCGTTGTCCGCAAAGACAACGGATTCATTGACTGCGGGCAGAGTAGCACCTTTGACATCCTTTACGAAGCGGGCGATCATGGCCGCCATTTCCTGACGGTTGATAGGGGCGTTGGGATTAAATTTACCGTCTGTTCCCTGGGACACACCTGCCTCACCCGCCCAGGCCACATAAGGCGCGAACCAGGCATTGGCCGCCACGTCACTGAAGAATGTGGTGCCATATTCTGTCGGATCAACGCCTGCTATACCCGCTAAAATCTTCACGAATTCAGCCCGTGTGATGGGATCGTTGGGGGCAAAGGCGGTTGCCGTCTTGCCGTTGATGATCCCTTTTGCCACCAGGTAATTAATGGAACCCGCCGCCCAGTGTCCTGCAGGTACATCCTTAAACCCTGCCCCAGGCTCTTCCACAGACTCTTTGTATCCGATGGCGTACCGGGACAGGTGATTGGTGGTGAAGACCACTGCTTTTGCCCCGGCATCGTAATAGGCGCCGCTCATTTCCTGTATCTGGCCGCTGGTGTCGATATAGTATACGACGATCTGTTCTGCATTTTCTCCCGCCCCCAAGGTATAGGGTATGGTAATCTGCACTTTGCCCTGGCCCAGATCGGTGACGGCTTTGCCCCCGGCAGTGATATCAATGTCAAAGACAGGGCGGTTGCCAATTTTCTCCTGCACCTCGGCAGAAAGAGTCTCGTTATCGACTTTGTTAACGGAAACAGTCAAGTCTTTGTCCACACCAATCGCCTTTACGGCATTGGCATCTAAAACCAGGTCCACATCACCGCTGACTTTTACTGAAGAAGCTGTTTTTAGGGAAGCCGCACTTATGGTGGCGCTGCCATTTTGATCGGAGGAAACTGTTACGCTACTTTTGGCGGGGGTACTGGAGCCGCCGCCGCCACCTGAGCTGTGGGAAGCCGCCTTCGGTGTGGCGCCGGCCTCATTTGATTTTTCACTTTCGCCGGCCGTGTTTACGGCCGTGACCGCAAAGTAGTAGGTGGTCCCGTTAGTCAGATTTGTTGCCGTATAGCTTGTACCGGTTATCCCGGTGCCCAGCGGCGTGGTATCATACTCTCCTGCACTGGTTCCCTTATACACGTTGTAACTGGCCGCTCCTTCTGCTGCGCTCCAGGACAGGGTAGCTTGCCCGTCTCCCGCTGTCGCACTTAAGCTCGCCGGCGCCGCCGGTGCGGAGCTGCTCTCTTGCAGGGAGTCAAGGGCTGTCTGTAAAGCATCCGTTTCTCCGTCGATCTCCGATTGCAGGTAGTAGATGCTGTTGGCCATGGATCCGGCGATGCAGAGTTCGTTTTGCAAAGCCTGATAGGTTTCCGCCGTGTATCCGGTCCCGTCGATGGAAGACGCTTCGTCGATCAAAGCATTTAACAGGCTCTTGTCCGTCCGGGTGTCCCGGTCCTGGGGATAAGCGTAAATCCGTAAATCCAGCACATCCCCTTCTCCAACATTTTTTTCGCTAATGGTTACCGTGTCTCCGTTATAGGTGATGGGATAATCCGCATCCTCAGAATTAGGATTAAAAGCCGTATTAAACCAGCCCGGAATCATTCTGGCGAAGCCTGCCGCATCTAAGGTCAGATATGAATGGTAGTGGGTCGTCAGGTTTGCTCCGTAATCATCCAGTTCCCCTACCGGCACCCCGTTTTTCAGGAACAGCATGTGGATCATGGCCCGCGTCGTCGATGCCGGCGCAATTACCTTTTTGGTCACTGCGGCCGGAGTGTTGGTTGCCGAATTGCCTGCGCTTTGCGCTACGGTCTGCAGCTTCACACCGTTAGGAACGTAAAGGGCGATATTGCTCCACGCAACGGGCGTTGTTCCGTCTGCGCCGGTGATCTGGGTGATGGTATTTTGGGGTTTGACCGTCAAATACCCGGCGTAGGGCGCGAAGCCGACGTGAAGGGTAAATTGCAGCGATTTGCCCTCCCCTCCCAGGGCCAACTGAGCATATACGGGATAACTTGTTTCGCTGTTACCGTTGGAGTAGGTCGGTGTGGCAGTGATCTCAATAGGGGTATTACCCGGAAGGTCATTGAGCTTGATGCTTAATTCGTTCAGGGCCCCTTGGGCATCTTTAATGGTGATTTCTTTATCAAAATTTACAGTAAGGTTGATCCACTGGTCGTCCGTGCCATTTTTTATGGGCACAGTGTCACTGTTGGTATGGTTGGTGGATACCGTATAGCCGGTCATGCGGGCAATTTCTTCTTCGTTCTGCTTCTGGCAGGTAGCGCTGGCTTCCTCTGATTTTTCACTCGCCCCCATGCTGTTCACGGCTGTCACCGCAAAGTAGTAGGTTTGACCGTTGTCCAGGCCGGTGGCCGTATATCTTGTACCGCTTATCTCTTCAGCCAGCGGCGTGCTATCGTATGCCCCGGAAACAGTCCCCATATATACGCTGTAGCTTACGGATCCTTCTGACGGGTTCCAGGTCAGGTCGACTTGCCTGTCTCCCCCAATTGCACTCAGATTGGTCGGCACCGCGGGTACTGCGACCGCTGCCTCAGGTGTCCCGCTGGCTTCCTCTGATTTTTCACTTTCTCCCGCTGTGTTCACAGCTGTCACCGCAAAGTAATAGGTAGTTCCGTTGGTTAAATCCGTCGCCGTATAGCTTGTATCGCTTATCTCTTTAGCCAGCGGCGCGCTATCGTATTCCTCTGAAGCGGTTCCCATATATACATTGTAGCTGTCGGCCCCGTCTACCTCACTCCAGGTCAAGGTGACTTGCCCTTCTTCCGCTTTCGCACTTAAGCTCGCCGGCGCCTCCGGTTCTGTCACCGTTATGTTCGGTGTCGCGCTGATCGTGGCCGCTTCACTCTCTCCGGCCGTGTTCACCGCCGTTACCTCAAAGTCATACTCCTGACCGTTGCCCAGGCCGGTGACCGTATAGCTGGTTCCGGTTATGCCCGTTTGGGACTCATGAACATTCATATCGTTATTGGCCCAAGAAACGGTATAGCTGGCCGCTCCTGCTACTGCGTCCCAGGTCAGCGTAACCTGACCGTTGCCCGGTTCCGCTCTCAGGTCTGCCGGGGCCGCAAGTACGGTTACTCTCGGCTGAACCTCTACTTCATTGCTATATTCGCTCGTCCCAGCCGAATTCTTGGCGAATACTGAAATATAATAGGTGTTTCCGTTAGTAAGACCTGTATACGTATATGTAACTTTTCCTGTAGCCGTATCGGTATACTCACTGGCCGATATTTCCTTCAATCCTTCGTTCATAGAAATATCCCACCAATAGATACTGTAGCTTATCGCTCCTGCCACCGCATCCCAGGTCAGCGTAACCTGCTGGTCTCCTTCAACCGCCGTCAGGTTCGCCGGTTTGGCCGGTACGGTTACTCTCGGCTGAACTTCTACCTCATTGCTATATTCGCTTGTCCCAGCCGAATTCTTGGCGAATACTGAAATATAATAGGTGTTTCCGTTAGTAAGACCTGTATACGTATATGTAACTTTTCCTGTAGCCGTATCGGTATACTCACTGGCCAATATTTCCTTCAATCCTTCGTTCATGGAAATATCCCACCAATAGATACTGTAGCTTGTCGCTCCTGCCACCGCATCCCAGGTCAGCGTAACCTGCTGGTCTCCTTCAACCGCCGTCAGGTTCGCCGGTTTGGCCGGTACGGTTATTGCACCTACCGGTGTTGCACTTGCCGTTATCGGCTCGCTTTCCACCCCGTCGTTTACTGCTTTGACCATAAAGGAATATGCTGTTCCATTAGTCAGGTTTGTGACGGTATAAGTGGTATCTGTTACCCCTGGTGCTATTGGCGCGTAATCACTTTCCGTGGAAGCTTTGCTATAGACATTGTAGCTTGCCGCTCCTGCTTTCTCACCCCAGTTCAGGGTGACCTGGCCATCTCCAGCTGTGGCTGTCAGCTGCCATGGGGCCGAGTCCAGAGCGTATTTCATCACGGTCATTTTCCCCGAATTTCCGCCGTCGCTATAGGAAATATAGATGCCGTCGTCATTGACAACCATTCGTGTGTAGCCAGCCGTGCCAGCAGAAAAGGTGGCGTCTCCCACGGTCTCCCAGCCTGTTCCGTTAAACTTCATTACCCGTGCTTCCCGGTTGCATTGATCATCACAGAATGCAATATAAGGCGTACCGTCATACAGATAAAGCGAGGCGCTGGACATTTCTCCAATAGAAAAGCCGGGAGTACCCACGATTCCCCAACCGGAAGGATTTGTTTCTGATACCCCGGTGTATTGCATGACGGTTGCCTGCGAGGATTTTGCCGTATTATTGGCGGTATTCAAATCAAAATAGCCTTTACCGTCGGAAAATGCTATATACGGTGTCCCATTGCCGTCTATGGCAAGAGAAGGACTATCCACTCCTGCCGGTGAGAAACCGGCGCTGCCCACCGTTTCCCAATCCGTGCCGTTGTATTTTCTGACCGTCGCTTTATTGCTTACACTGCCGTCCTGATACGCTACATAAGGTGTATTGTTATAGAATTTTAAAGAAATTTGGCTTCCCGAGCCTGCTGAAACAGGAACACCGCTGAGTATTCCCCAAAGCCCGTTTTCCCCGTTCAGCTTGTATACTTCCACTTTCCCGCCGTTGTTTCCATTCCGGCAGGCCACATAGGGAATACCTCCGGACACATAAAGGTCCGGATAAGTAATGTTGTTTTCGACAATTACGCCGTTGCCGACCAGTTCCCAGCCAGTAGGGTTCGCCTCGCTGGTTCCGGTGTATCTAAACGCTTTCAGTTTTTGTTTGCCAGCATCATTATCATAATAGATGTAGGCCACATAAGGTATTGCCTGATCCACGAATAACGATACAGCGCTGCCGCCACTTTCAGAAAACTCCGGGGTACCTACAGGTTCCCAACCTGAAGGATTCATTTCACTTACCCCGCTATATTTCATAACCGTCACTTTCCGGCTGGAATTGCTAATGTAAGCAACATAAGGCGTGCCGTTATCCATATAAAACGAAGGCTGATTTAGCGCTTTATCCATAGAAAATCCGGGGCTGCCCAGGGTTGCCCAGCCGGTGGCGTCATAACAGACCGCCGATACTGCTGTGGACATTCTGCTCTCCAGGCCTGTGAAAGGATCAACCGCCGTAACCTGGAAATAATAAGTGCCGGGAGTTAACCTGGAGGTCGTATAGTATGAATATCCTGTAGGCGTCTCAGTTAGTTTTGAATAAGTTGAACCTGTTCCCATATACACGTTGTAGTTAGGATAGAGACCTCCTGACGAATCGAACCACCAGTTCAGATAAATACGACTTCCCATGGACACCGCGACAATCCTTGCCGGAGGGTCGGGAGGCGCATTTTCCGGCGTGGCGCTGACCTCGTTGGAATAGTTTGTGCTGTCACCGGACTCGTTGGTGGATTTAACCACAAAATAGTAGGTGGTCCCGGTAGTCAGTCCCGTAACTTCATAGGTGGTTTTGGTTATCCCGGCTGCAACCGGGGTTGAATCATACGTACCCGCGACTGTGCCCTTATAGATCTTGTAGCTTGTCGTGTCGTCGGATGCGGTCCAGCTCAGTTTAACCGAATTGGCTTCCACAGTGGTACTTAAATTTTGCGGCGCCAAAGGAAGGTGCACTGCAGGTGTCCCACTCGCTTCAACCGACTTGGCGCTTTCCCCCCTGGCGTTCACGGCCGTGACCGCAAAATAATAGGTGGTCCCGTTGGTCAGGCCTTCCGCTTTATAAGAATTAGTTACCACTCCTGTTTTTATCCGGGTATACTCAGCATCCGTCTCGGACCTCAGATAAATGTTGTAGCTTGTGGCCCGCTCCGCTCCCCCCCAGGTCAGAATAACATTGGTATCACCCCGGGCCGTGCTCAGGCCGGCAGGCACATCCGGCAGTGCGGCATCAGCTGCCACCGTGGTTATCGTTAATGTTTTAACCTGGGTATAACGGTATTTATAATAAGACTGATCTTCACCCTTTGTGCCAGCATGAGACGGATGATACAACACCCCCTGTATGCCGATGGTGGTCGTCCCCTGCGTTAGGCCGGTAATCTCCAGTTTTCCTCCGTCAATTTCAGTGGAAACTACCCCGTCCACATAGCTGTCCGGCCGCACCACCTGCACAGTCGGAGTTAAGACATGCCCAGTTGTTCCGCTGCATACGCAATACCCGAATTCGCTCGGGCAGGCCGAATAGCAGCCACCACCATTATCAAATCCTCCCAGGCAGCCAACGCAGCACATCCCCACGTCAACCTGGGCCGGGTTTACCCCCACATCCAGGTTGATCGTTCCGCCAATCGGGACCTGCAGGATTTGTGCGTTGTCCTCGATTGTCACCGCCAGCATATCCTCTGGAACATAAACGCCGTTGCCGGTATCGACTACTTTCTCCGGATCAAAATAGTCCCATTCAATCCCCAAAGCCGGTGACACGATGGAAAACACCATCAGCAGGACACAAAAAAGCGCCAGTTCCCATCTCCATCTTTTCAACCCAATCATTCCCTTCATATCATAAATTCAAAAGAAGCAAGATGCAGCATACAACCACAGCATAAAATCTACTACAGAACCTAATCGTTATGCTAAAAACAAGATAACGATTCTTATCTCAAATTATAGATACAGAACCATGTTGTGTCAACACAGGAAATAAAACGAAAGGAATCAAAACTGTATATAAAAACATCATCTTTACAAATAAAAGATAACGTAAATGTATATTTTGTGACAATATATTTTTAACGTGTCTTCTAGTCAAAAATAATTATTTCTGGTTTTTTAGGTAATCTCTTTTTTTACCGAATCAAAAAAATGTTTTATTTTAGTATATTTTTACTAAATAACCATTTATTTGTCATATATTACCTATATCTGTAATATTTTGTTGTTTTTTTTAAATTGACTTTTCAAAAAGGAGAAGGTATGCTAAGGAAAAATTGTAATTTATTGTACCTTCTTGAAAAATAATGAAACAATAAACAGAAAATTGAAGAAAAACTCCGATCCTTGGATGCCTACGGAGAACCCCTCTATGGTGTCAAGGGCGGGACATGAATTGTCCAAAGGGTAGCGGAAGAAATTTAGCTGCCTTCCGATTTGAAAAGGAGTATCCAAACTATTTAGATTTTTGTGTTTCTACCTGGAATCTCCTTTTCGGGTAGAAATTTTATTTTTCTTTGTTTCTTCGCCTGCTCTAAAAATATCGTTAAGGCAGGAGAGGATAAAAAATCCGGCTAATTCGGAAAGGGGGCGATTCCCGTGATTTCTTAAATAAGGGATGAAGGTTTTTTGTTTTCTTTTCAAATCACATAACAAAATTAAGAAATTTAAAGGAGGCACAACCGATGTCAATATTGAAAAACGTAAAAGCGAAAATACTCACGGCTGCCCTTGCGGCGGCAATGCCGGTTACGCTGCTTTTTGCCGGACTTCCCCCCCTGCCGGCTTATGCTTCTGATCCTGATCCCGGCACACCTCATGTTGTTGATTGGACAATTACTTCTTCGTCCAGCGGTTCTAGCCAAGCCCAAAAAGAACTGTCCCAGACCGTCACCGTCACCGTCAATTTTGACGAAGCCGTCAACTTTGATGAGGCTAACCTGGCGGATGACTTCGTTGTAAAAATCTACGGCGATGAAATAGGGACAGGCCTCATGACCGCGATGGATTTAGCCGCCAACGGAACCGACGGCAATAATTATATGCAGTTTGTCATTTCATCCAATACTTCGAACAGTCCTCCGACCACTCCTTTCTTCGGTATCCGGGGCGGCAACCTCACCATTGAGCCGGCGGCCGGCACCAGCATCCCCAGCATTACGGCTGTGGTTTCGCCAAATGATGCACTGGCCTGGGACGACGAAACCTTTAAAGATCAACTCATCGATACGGGAGTTGCCCTGACCGGCTCATCGGCCACAGAAGCAGAAGGACTTACTGGCAGCACACTGACGGTGACAGTAGCCGCCGCTCCGAAGATCCGCGGGGCAAATTGGTTTAAGATCAGAATTACTCCTGAGGTTGGCGCTCCATACTACGACCCGGATGCTACTACGGCTACGAGCCCCAGCATGCTGCCAACAATCCCTGATGTCGCCGAAGAATGCTTCGCCGTACATTCCCACAGTTTTTACAGCATGACCCCGACCTCAACGGCGGCAGCCATTGCGTCGGCCATCACCGCTTCCTCTTCCGGCATCAACGGTAAATATACGGCCAGTGCCAACGGCGGCGTCCTGACTATCACCCAAACCAGCGGTTTCAGCGACGGCCAAAAAATTGAGCTGGTCCCCTACAACTATACCCTGCAGCCGTAAGAGGATAAAATCAAAATAACAAGCAAGCGCACCGTTTCTTATCAGCAAGGGAATCTGTCTGTATCTTCTACCAATGATTCTTGAAACGGTGCGCTTCGAAAAATAATATAACAGATCATTTCATGAAAAAATAAAGCCCTATCAAAAAAATTTCTTGACAGAGCTTTATCAATCTCCAATTTGCTCGAAATGATTTCATATTTTACGAATGATACCAGAGGGATTTCACCGCCTGATTGGCGAGGCTCTCTAGCGTTATGGTGAAGACAACTGGCAATATATAGAAGGAAATCATTTTTTTCTTAAAGGAAACTCCTCCGTCCCCGAAACAATAAATAGAGGAAAAAGGGTGCGCCCACTACAGCGGTCAATACACCCAGGGGCAGTTCCATGGCAAACAGGCAGCGGGCACCATCATCTACTACCAGCAAGAAGATGCCCCCCAGCACCATGGCAACAGGAAGCAGTTTCTGATAATCCGGCCCGGCGATCATCCGGGCCAGATGGGGTACGATCAAGCCGACCCAGCCGATCATGCCGCCGACGGCCACCGCGGAACTGGACAGCAAGGTGGCACAGAGAATCACCACACCGCGCATCTTTGCCGTATCCACACCTAAGGTATTGGCCTCTTCATCGCCCAAGGACAGGATGTTCAGCCGCCAGCGCAGCAGCAGCAAGGGGACACCACCCAGCAAAAAAGGGAACAGCATCACCAATAGATCATAACCGGTCACATAGCTGAGGCCCCCCATAAGCCAAAAAGTGATGGCAGGCAAGGTGTCATAAGGGTCACCTACATATTTGATGATGGAGATGAAGGCGGTAAAGAGAGCTCCCACCACCATCCCCGTAAGAACAAGAATCAGGGTGGTGCCTCCCGTCTGGCGGCCGATGGCCAGGCTCATCAGATAAGCCAGCAGCACGGCGATCATGCCGCAGCCGAAAGCCAGCAATTGGACGCCCAGGGCATTCCAGCCCAGAGAAATGGCCACAGACGCGCCGAATCCCGCCCCGGCGGAAGCACCCAGAATATCCGGGGATACCATGGGGTTTTTGAATATCCCCTGGTAGGCGGAGCCTGCCCCGGCAAGAGCGGCGCCGATCATGACCGCCGCCCCGATGCGGGACAGCCGCACCTGAAAGAGTACCATCTGGGCCTGGTCATCCATGGTTTTTGGTCCACCTCCGCCGGCCAGCAGCGACAAAAAGGAAGACCAGGAGATAGAGTAGCGCCCGATCAGGATCGAAACCAAGACCGCCAGGGCTAACAAGAGAAAAAGAAGGGGCAGCAGGGGAATACGGCTGCTTTTTTTACCGGTTTGCATCATCATGTTATGTACCATACCCTTTCCTAATCCGACCCGGCTCTTTTAGTATAGATAAACCTGTAAATCAATGGTGGTATCCGGCGTAGGTTCCTTCTTTTCCACGATCACCTGCGAGCCTTGGCTGCGGAAGGTATAATCGCCGCCAAAATAGTCCTTCAAAGTGTCCGCAATATCCATAGCAATGATATCCTCATTGGAAGAGAGGAACTCATGACCGTGGACGGCCACCGCCCCATCCAGTACTTCCGGAGAGTCCGACAACCCGCTGGGCACCACCTTACCATTTTCCAGCAGGCGTACCCAGGTAATGCTGCGGATATGCCATGTACCTGTCACCTGCTTCACCACGCAGGCAGGCTTTACTCCGTCCCCGGGCCGGGAAGACATCGTCTTCAGGGTCACTCCGGAGGGAATAAGACATTTGATGGTAAAGGGCTGTACCAGATACCGGCCGTCCTGGGATGTGATTTCCCGGTATCCGGCATTTTCCTCTGCCGGTACCATCAGCAGCTTCCCGCTGGTAATCGCCGTCGTCTGCACCGTCAAGGTGATACTCCGGGAATCATCGTTGGATTGGGTCAACCGGCCGTCGGCGCTTTTGACACGATTGCCCCCAATGGTGATGCGAAAAGAGTCGGGGCGGCCATCCTGTATGGCCACAGGGCGATCAAAGTGCAGATGGACCGCCACATATTGGCTGTCTTCGCTGCCTTCATTATAAGATGTCACAGTAAAGTCGGCCAGCTTAGGGGATTGTTCCGCGTCCGGCGCCGGGCCGCCACAACCGGTGCCAACGTACAACAGCAGGCACAGCAAACCCAGAAAACCATATTTGCTCCAGTTTCGATTTTTCACTTCTTCCCTCGCTCCTTGCTTCAGGTCTCGGCAATGATCCGTCCTGTCTCACTCAAATTATAACTGCCCAGTCCTTCCAGTTCCCTCCGAAAAGCCTCAGAAGAGACGATCTGATACAAAGCCTGATAACGGGGCTTTCCCCAATTCTCTTTTTTTACAATGAGATCATAGCATTCCTGCTGCAAGGGAATAAATTCCACTCCGGAAACCATGCGGGCGCTCACTGCGTTGCCCATGGCAAAATCAGCCTCTCCCCGGGAAACAGCGCCTGCCGCCGCTAAGTGAGAAGTACATTCATTGTGATACCCCGGCACCTGATGGGAAGCCAGCTTAGACAGGCGCAGCCGCTCGTCCAACATCACTCTGGTGCCGCTGCCTTTCTCCCGGTTGATCAGGAAGATATCATCCCTGCCCAGATCTTGCCAGCCTGTAATATTCTTAGGGTTGCCCCGGGGGACGTAAAAACCCTGCATCCGTTGGAAAAGCCGCAAAATTACCGCAGAAACCCCTGGCAGCATCCTCTCCACATAAGGGACATTATAGACATCTTCTTTACCGTCCCATAAATGGCTGGAAGCCACATGCACCTTGTCCTGATAGAGCAGGTAAAGACCATTATAGCTGCCATAATAGGAACGCAATACATAAGGAATGCCGGCTTCACTCTGCAAATAACGGACTAAAACATCCAGGGCGATATCTTGTCCGCAGACGACAAAGCCGGCATCAGCGGGAGACGCCCCCAGTGCTTCCGTCACAGTTTCATCATAACGGGTATTCGTGCCGCTGCCAGGGGCCGTGATCTGGCGAACCGCCTGTCCGTTAAGGGAGCGCTTCATATAATCATCTATTTCTTGGTTGCTGATCCGCATCTTGTTGCCGACTTTATAGGCGAGCAGTTCTCCCCGTTTGATCATTTCGTAAACGGTGTTTTTGGATATCTTTAAGATATCCGCAACCTCCTGAGCCGTATAAATCGTTTTCTCACTCATGGCCGTTCCCTCATTTCTGCTTTTCCTATTTTGTTGTGTTTTAATACGTTTCGTAATGATTATATTTTTTGAAGACATGCCTTGTCAATGTGTTTTATTTATCGCCTTATCTAAAGAGACTTGTTTTGTGATGATTTGCCTTGAGCAAAGGAACAGCAAAAGTTCAAATAAAATAAACCTCTCAACACGACAGTAAAGAGGTTTTATGCACAATTGCACTTCGAGATAAAAAAACAGGCTGAAGCTGGTTGATGACTAAATCAAATCCCCAGAACATATTTCGCCGTGTCTTCGTCAGTAATAATCGTATTAAGAATTCCGGTTTTTAGTGAACCCAGGGCCGCTTCCTTACATTCTCCTCCTACAATGCCGACCACATTTCTTACCTTAGACAATTGCTTACTGGTAATCCCAAAGAAACACTCATTTAATACGGTATCAACGAAATGACCCCTGTCATTAAAATAATTGAGACAGATTTCCCCGGCAGCATCAATATTCGTTAAATAATTGACGCCCAGATAGTGCAAATAACTGATTCCTTTTTTTTCTGTTTTTTTTGTCACAGTTTCATATATGCGATCGGCAGATTTAATTTCCACAAACGCATAATCTAAAGAGCTGTAATTCTCTAATACTGCTGAAGTCAAGAATGAATTTTTAAAATAATTGCCGATTTGAGGATCTTCAATATAAAAAGGTACCTGTAATAAATGCATGGCGGCATGAAGACGCCGGGCAATCAGACTGATAATAAATTGAGAATTGTCACTGGCCTCCGTACTCGGAATATCACCAACCAATTGTACCAGGTCAACATCAGAAATTGCCGCATCATGATAGTGGCTATTGATAAATTCCCCCATTACCTCAAGTATTTTGCCAAACCCGATGCCGATCTTCCTTTTCGGCATGATGGTTTTCAGAAAATACTCCCCGGCAGCGATCCCTAATTTTTGAATCAGCTGCTCTTGAGAGATATAATCCTTTTGGATGACGATCGCATCCTTCAATTTAAATTTATCTTCCAGCCGTGTTTCCAGCTCCACAACCTGAACGACAGGACTTTGAATTTTTATTTGGACAATTCCTTCATCTCTTGCTTTCTGAATTAACCTGGAAACGGTTTGCCGAGCCAGACCAAGTCTGTTCGCAATATCCGTTTGCACTTTGTCCTCGTAATAATACATATAACATACCTTTGTTAAAAGCTTAATTTCTTCATTCATCACAGTACTCCGTTATTTTTCAGATAGATTGATATCTTTTTATTAATGTAGGCAATGAAACAGTTATTAGAACCAGCAAAGAACACCCGGAAGCGACAAATACGGGATGGATCGCCCCGATCATTTCCCCAGACTTATGATATATAAAAAGATAAGAGATCATTGACATAACTGTCCCGGTGATTATTGAACTTATGGCCGCCGCGCCGGTGATCCATTTAAACTTAAGGCCCAATATCAAGGGAAAAAATACGCAGCCTACATATAACATCTGGCCAAAGACGACAATATTGATTAAGTTTTTCATGAAATAGGAGATTAATATCGATAAAATGACAATGGCCACGGTAGAAATTCTGGCGATCTTCAGGCTCGTTCTTTCATCCGCTTTCGGATTGATTAATCTCCGGTAGATATCAATGGTAAATATGGTGGCCCCCGCGTTCAAATGAGACGAGCTGACCGACATGGTCGCAGCCAAAACCCCTGCCATTAATAATCCTTTTACGCCCAGAGGCAGGATGCCGATGATCACTGTAATGGCCATTTGGGGATTTGACAACCCCGGGGAAACCAAATACGCACAGATGCCTAATAGGGCAACGATCATCCCATAAAGCAAGTAATTAATTCCGGTATACATAAATCCAAATTTTGCCGTTGCTTCATCTTTCGCTGCCCCGATCCGTTGAATAAAATTTTGATTCAGCGAATAGGAGAATGCCACTAAAGCCGTCCAGGCTAAAGGCTCCATCCATCCGATCTGATCCAGGCGCCAAAATGAAGAAGGTACACTGGTTACAATATTGGTCATTCCGCCAGCATGGAAAACGGATAAAATTACTGCACAAAGTAAGCTGACCATGACTATGGCATAACAAAACACATCCGTCCAAATTACAGCCAACAGCCCTCCCCTCGCCGTATAAGCAACAAACACTGCTGTGGCAACAAGAATTGTATACGCGGGGGGAATCCCCGTCATTGAACTGATCACCATGGACGCAACACTTGTCTGGGCGGTAACCATGGATGTTAAACCGGCAAGATGTAATAGAGCCGCAATGATCCTGGTCTGCACATTATATCTTCGTTCCAATAATTCTGGTATCGTTCGGATATTCAGTCTTTTAAAGTACCCCACCAAAGTAAGTCCTAAAATGATAAATGCCGGTATGGAAACAAAATCCCACCAAGCACCGGATAATCCTACTAAATAAGTTAATCCGATCGCGCCCACCAAACCGGAACCGCCGAAATCATTGGCGGCCATACTTAAGGCGGTAGGTATCCTGCCCATCTTTTTGGTACCTAAGAAAAAATCCCTCTCTCTGACAACCTTGTCGGAGGCTTTTTTCCCGATGATGATAATGGTAATAAAAAATAATAAAATTACTAAAAAATCTACCCACTTTACATCCATAGTATCCCCCATCCGCCGCGATTATAGGCCGTTCATACAGGGTAGTCATCCTCACATAATTAGTTCAACAAAAATGTTCCCTTTCCTGTCATTTTTCTACAAATTTATTTCTCTTTGCATATTCAAGCAAACCCATTCGGATATACTTTTGATATTATTATGGGACGCCGGAAAACCGCAGGTAACGATTTCTCTTTTCTCCTGACTTCATTCAGGTAAGGAAAGCATCCCCGCCTGTTTGCCAAAATATACTGTAAACAAACTTGGCTGCCCGCATGAAACCAAGCGGGCAGCCTGAAAAAAGCAATTTACAAGGTTTGGCTGATGATCGTTAGATTATTGCGCCCAACTATACGAAAATAACCTGTCGTATTCCGCATTCCCCGGATCAATGACCAGATCTTTGGAATAAGCCCGGCTGCCGTTGGGATAATACAGGGGAACGATCGGCACATCCCGGTCAAAGAGTTTAATCGCTTCCGTATAGATCTTCTTTCTGGCCTCGGGATCATTTTGCGCCCGCGCCTCCTCCAGCAGCTGATCCATTTCAGGATTGGAATATAGGCTCCAGTTGCCGGCCGGGCCGATACTGTCGGTATGAAAACTGCCATACCAGAGTTCGTCCATATCCTTGGTGCCCGCCGCCCAGCGGCAAATAGCGATATCATAAATACCCTTGGCAGTTACCTCGTCAAGAAAGGCGGTTCTCTCCATCTGCTGCACTTCTGCTTTCAGGCCGATTTGGATCAGCTCGTCCTGGAGAATGGTGGCTAATTTAGGATAGGGGTCAGAGGCATAGGTCTTAATGGTGACCGCTTTGCCTTCCATACCTGCCTCTTTTACCAGTTGCTTGGCTTTCTCTATGTCCACGGGATACCAGGTATCTTTTAAGACAGGGTCTCCTTCGGTATAACCCTGACGATTGCCCGGATAATCAGTTATTGCTCCTTTCCCTTCCACACCGACGGTGAGCATCTTTTCCCGGTCAATGGCATAAGCTACGGCCAGGCGCATCCGGATATCCGCGAATGGTCCGGTCTTCGTGTTCATCATGGTTTGAAATAATATGGTCGAAGGATAGGTGACCATATTCAGATTGTCCATCTTGGACACCGCATCATAATTGATCCCGGGAATATCATTAAAATAGGCCTGGATATCTCCCGTTTGCAGCGCAATTACCGCCGCATTCACATCGCTGATGGTTTTCATCCGGACCTTTTTGATGGCCGGTGCGCCGAGAAAATAGTCGGGATTCGCTGCAAAAACACACTCTTCCCCCGGCTTCCATTCCTTAAGGATATAAGGGCCTGTCCCAATTGAGGACTCAACCGACGTCCCGTATTCCTTGCCGAATTTTTCTACCGTTTCTTTGCTCACCATGGCACTATAATAACAGTTGGCCAAATATTCGATGAAACCCACATTCGGTGCTTTCAGGTTCAGCTTGATGGTGTAATCATCTACGATATCACAGCTTTCCACATCCACATAGCACCATGAAGTATATACCGATTGCCGTGCCTGGTCGATGGAAAATTTGGCATCCGCCGCCGTAAACTCCAGTCCGTTTGAAAACTTAACGCCCTTACGCAATGTGAAGGTATAGGTCTTTCCGTCCGGGGAAATCTTATACGTTTCCGCAAGGGAAGGAGCTGTTTTTCCATTTTGGTCTTTGATCACCAAGGTATCGTAAATCTGCAGCATACTAATGCCTTCATTACCGCTGGTTGCGTTATAAAAATCAAAACTAGTCGCGATTTTAGGAATACCTACAACCATCTCTCTGTCTGCAGCAGGAGCTGCCGTTTCACCGGTTTGTTTGCCGCATCCGCTCAATAAGGCAGCAATGAAAACCACACAAATTAGGAATGCCATTTTTCTCTTCATGCTTTTTCCCCCTCGTTTTTTTATCCCACAGCCTGACGGCTGTTAAGATTCTTGGTAAAGAACACAGGCCACATGATGTCCGCCACCCTGGTCTTTCAGCGGAACATCCTTTTCCGTACAGCCATCTTTACAATAGGTGCATCTCAAGGCAAACCGGCAGCCCGGCTTGGGATTGATCGGGTCCGATACCTCGCCTTTGATAATACTTCTTTCTTGATGACTGATCAGCCTGGGCACCGGTATGGCCGAAAGCAATGCTCTGGTATAGGGGTGCAGCGGGTTTTGGAAAAGCTCCTTTGATTCCGCCCGTTCTACGCACTGTCCCAGGTACATCACGGCGATTTCATTGGAAATATGCTTGACCACAGAGAGGTCATGGGTAATAAACATATAGGTCAGCTTCATCTCTTCCTGCAGGTCCATTAAGAGATTTAAGATCTGGGCCTGAATCGATACATCCAGGGCGGATACCGGCTCATCACAGACAATGAATTTAGGGCTTAAGGCCAGGGCCCGGGCCACGCCTACCCGCTGCCGGCGTCCCCCGTCCATCTCATGGGGATAGGTATTGACAAAACGTTCCGCCAGCCCCACCGTATCCATCAGGCTCAGTATTTTTTCCGTCAGCTCCCGGTTGCTTTTATACACGTGATTCATCACCAGCGGTTCTGCAATCAGTTCAAATACCGACATGCGGGGATTCAAGCTAGAAAAAGGGTCCTGGAAAATGATCTGCATCTGCCGTCTAATTTTGTGCAGTTCCTGGCGGTCATATTTCAAGATGTTTTTGCCTTCAAAAAGGACCTGGCCGGAGGTTGCCTCCAGAAGCCGTAGCACCACCCGGCCCAGGGTGGATTTGCCGCAGCCCGACTCGCCGACCACGCCCAGGGTGCGCCCTTCTTTGATCTCAATATCCACCCCGTCCACGGCATGAAGAAATCCGCCCTTCACTTTGAAATATTTCTTGAGGTCTATGGTTTTGAGTAATGGCTCCACTGCTTATACCTCCTTGGCATAGAGATGGCAGGCGATCATGTGCGCACCAAAAAAATGGGGCTCAGGTTGCTTCTGTGTGCAGATCTTCCTGCATGATTTACAGCGGGGATGGAATTTGCACCCGTCCGGCAGATTGGTCGGGTCGGGCATCAATCCGTCTATGGGGCTTAACCTGGGCGTCTCGATCTCAAGATCAGGGATGGAGCCAAAAAGGCCCAGGGTGTAGGGGTGATGCTGCTTCCCTTCAAATATATCTTGTACCGTCCCTTTTTCCACAATCTCTCCCGCATACATGATCGCTACTTTGTCGCAGGTCTCCGCCACTACGCCCAGGTCGTGGGTAATCATAATCATGGAAGTATTCAGTTTTTCTTTTAACTCAGCCATTAAAGCCAGCACCTGGGCCTGAATGGTCACGTCCAGGGCGGTAGTGGGCTCATCGGCAATCAGTAGTTCCGGGTTGCACGCCAAGGCGATGGCGATCACCACCCGCTGTTTCATGCCCCCGGAAAACTGGTGGGGAAACTCCCCTTTTCTCCTGGGCTGGATCCCCACCAGGGTAAGCAGTTCATCCACCCGGGCCTCCAGCTCCTTTTTATTCTTTTTATCATGATTGTGGATCTCCAGGGATTCTCTGATCTGCTCCCCTACCGTAACGATAGGATTGAGGGATGTCATGGGATCCTGGAAAATCATAGACATTCTGGCCCCCCGCGTCAGTCTCATTTCGTTTTTGGATTTTTTTAAGAGGTTCTCTCCTTTAAAGAATATCTCGCCTTCGGAAATGCTTCCGGTCCGCTCCGGAAGAAGCTGCATGACCGCCAGGGCAGTTGTGGTCTTTCCTGCTCCGGTTTCACCGACCAGTCCGATCGTCTCCTTCGTGCCGATCTCGAAATTGATTCTATTGACCGCATGCACAATGGCTTCATCGGTTTTATAAATTACACTGAGGTTTTTTATCTCTAAAAGCTTGTCATCCATCCTATCCACCTCAATCCTTTAGTCTGGGGTCCAGGGCGTCTCTCAGCCCGTCGCCCATCAGGTTAATGGAAAGCGCGGTCAAAACAATGGCCATGCCGGGAAATATGACGAGATGAGGTGAATAGAGCATATAGTCTTTGCCCTCGGAAAGCATGGAGCCCCATTCAGGAGTGGGGGGCTGGATGCCCATGCCCAGAAAGCTCATGGCCGCTGCCCAAATGATCATGCTGCCCACCGACATGGTGGTCTGCACAATCACGGGACCGATAGCATTGGGCAGAATATGCTTTAGGATAATATACCGGTCCGGAGTGCCGCATGCTTTGGCCGCTTCAATGAAATCCTGCCCGGTCACCGTTAATATCGCCGAACGGATCACCCGGGTATAGTAGGGAACCATGGACAGCATCAAGGCAATCAATACATTCACCAGTCCCGGTCCCAGTGCCGCCACTATGGCCAGGGCCATCAGCATGAAGGGAATACACATAATCGTGTCCATCACCCGGCCGATGATCATATCAATGATCCCGCCGTAGTATCCCGCCGCTGCACCAAAGAGGCCGCCCAGGGAAATGCCTACAATCACGGCGCCGATGCCCATAATCAGGGAGTTGCGCGTGCCGTGGATAATGCGGGCAAACATATCCCGGCCAAATACGTCGGTACCGAACCAGTGGTCCGCCGAGGGAGGCTGCAGACGGATGGCAATGTCCTGCTTCAATGCTGCCTGGTAGGGCACAATCAGGTCGGCGAAAATGGTGCAAAACAGGATCACAGCAAATATGGTCAGACCGAACATGGCAATCTTGTTCCTTTTCATCCGCTTCCAGATTTCCCTGAACCTGCTTTTTTTCTTATACTTTTTCGTGATGGGAATGGTCGTAATTTCAGCTATACTATTCATTTCGACTTTTCCTCCCTCCGTCTAACCTTTTTGATAGCGCGCCCGGATGCGGGGATCGATATAGGCATAAAGAATATCCACAAGCAGCATCACCATCATGAAGAAAAAGGCCAGAAACAAAGCACAGCCCGTCACCTGAGGGACATCTTTCATCCTGATGGCATCGATGATCAATTTACCCACTCCATTGATGGAGAAGACGGTTTCAATCACCACCGCGCCTCCTAAAAGCCATCCGAACTCCATCCCCGCCACTGTGACCACCGGCAGCAAGGCATTTTTCAGGGCATGATGGATGATCACTTTCCCTTCCGTCTGTCCTTTCGCCCGGGCGGTGCGCACATAGTCCTGTCGCTGGGTCTCCAGCATCGTGGTCCGGGTCATGCGTAAGAGGGATGCCGCGACCGGGATGGCCAGGGTAAGTGCCGGCAGGATATAGCCCTGCCACTTGTCCACACCGTTGGAGGGAAGCCAGCCAAGATTCAGGGAGAAAAACAGGATCGCCAGCAATCCAAACCAGAATTGGGGCATCGAGGCCATAAACATGGCGGCGGAAGTGCCCAAGATATCAAAAATGCTATATTGCCTGATCGCTGAGACAATTCCCAGGGGAACACCAATCAAAATGGACAGCAGGATCGCCATCGTTGCCAGCTTCACAGTGGTGGGAAAACGGGAAACGATTGTTTCAAACACCGACCTATTCGTCGTGTATGATTTTCCCATGTCTCCCTGAACAAGCTTGACTACATAATCCCCGTATCGAATAAGGAACGGTCGGTCAAGCCCGAGTTCGTGATTCAGCTTGGCTATTGCAGCCGGTGTCGCTTGCTGCCCCAGGATCACCTGAGCCGGATTTCCGGGAGTTAAATTCATGGTGCCAAAGACGATAAAAATAATCGCCAGCAAAGTAGGTACTAAAATCATGATTCTTTTTAAAATATATTTACCCATTTGCCTGCTCCTTTCGTAATCTGGCAGTTACCCTTGATGATGGCCTTTGCATTTCCGGACCTCTCACGGCAAGACATTGTTTAGGATCCGCAAAAAGTTTTCGCCAAGTATTTTTTTGATGGTTGTTTCATCATAACCCCGCTGTACCAATTCTTTGGTAATTGACGGGATCTTGCCAGCCTCCTCCAAACCCGGCGTCCCCGGATAAACACTGTAAGGAAGATAGCCGTTAAAATCCAGACCAAGACCCACATGATCATTTCCGGCAAAATTGATCATGTACTCCAAGTGCTCTAAGCAAGTAGCCAGAGAGTGCCGGTCATGATCGGCCGTAAACATAGAATTCAGGCCGATCACCCCGCCGGTATCAACGATGGCCTTGATCTGGTCATCCGTCAAGTTTCTGGGATGATTATAAAGCGCCCTCGCGTTGGAGTGGGATGCGATCACCGGTTTGACGGCAATATCCATAATATCCCAGAATCCTTCTTCATTTAAATGGGACACATCAATGATCATGCCTAATCGTTCCATCTCGCGAATTGCCTGCTTGCCTAAAGTACTCAGCCCGCCTGTATCCGCGCATCCTGAGGCAAAATAGTTCCGTCTGTTCCAGGTTAGCATGGCACTGCGCACGCCCAGTCGGTAAAACAGCGGTAATAAGATTAAATCTTTGCCCAGGGGTTCTAACCCTTCCAAGGAAAGCACCATACCAATTTTTTTTTGCGCGATCACTTCCTCCAGGTCACTTTTTGTACAAATCAGTTTACCTTCACTTTTTTCTAATTGCTCAATTAAATCCTCCAGTTGAAGCAGTACCTGTCTCAGCGATCCTTCGGGAACAATCTCCGCAAACATGTTGGCAAAAACAATGTTGACATTTCCCTGATTAAGCATGGGAAAATGTTTCACCCTCAACGTATCTGCCCCCTCATCACCCTTGAACTTATTTACTTCAAGGTTGCGGGTACAGAGCAGATCGAAAGGAATATCGGTATGTCCGTCAATAACGAGTGCCTTGTTATGAATCTCCAGATAATCTTTCATGTAAGCTTCCTCCATCCAAATAGGCGTCATCCTGTGCTCATGTCCCATGTTAACGCTAACCTTTGTTGATTAAGTATTACGCTTCTTCCGCTCCCCCATTTTAGCTTCGGCTTCCGCTACAATCTCGTTGATGATCCTGGATTGGGCATCCGTAAGATACGTTACTTTCTGCCGGTTCAGAATCTCCTTCACCCGCTCACGGGCTCTGTCCCGGACTGATTTAGATCCGGTTGCGGCCCACTCCTCATAAGTAAGACTGTTTCCCAGCCCCGAGCCATAATGATAAACCTCGTTACTGCGAATGTACTTAAAAGTGTGCTCATGATTCAAGAAGCTTCCCCCATTCATCACCTGATCAATTACATCTGCGGCAATCGTATCGCCATTGAAAGCCAAGTCCCGGCCGGCATATTTTAGCAGCTTAAGAATTTCGCTATCGATCATAATCTGCTCATAACTGGTGGTTAGCACATTATTTAAAGATCCTGCTCCCGTCAGCCAGTCCGTATCTGTTAGTACCGGCAGTAAACTATTCATCGCTTTTTCATACCCGCACGAAGCATCTGTTAAAATTGAACTGGTACCAAGCCCGCACACATCTGACTCCATTCCATAGAAATGGGCTAATTCTACCGCACAGGCCCCGGCCAAACCATTGTTAATATTTCCGTGGGCATTAAGCCCTGTACTCATATTGGGATAGAGCGCCCGAGCGGTATAAATAACCGGAACATCCGGGTTAATCAAACGGGCGATGAGGGAGAATCCTATAATCTCAGCATTTTGCTGTGTTAATGTTCCGGCCATCGTAACCGGTGAAGTTAGGCCTGGGATGGGACAAGTACAGGCGAGTATGGGGATCTTTGCTTTCGCAGCAACAGCAATAGCATCGCATACATCCTGCGGAAAAGTGAGCGGACTGATGGGGCACATGAGCAGTGCGCACAAAGGTTTGGCCTGCAATTCCGCCTCGCCCCCGGCCACCGCGGCTAAGATATCTATCATGCACCTGGTATCATATTCCCCAATAACTCCCTGTATCAGGGGTTTATCCGTATTCCCCAATGCTATCTCCAGCATCCGTATTTCTGCCATTTCCTGAGGGATCTCTTGAGGAACCAACATAGGCAATACTGCGTTGTATTCTTCCAGTGCATCAAGCAACCGTGTTGTTTCTACCAGATCATTCATGGTGCATTTACGTTGATTTCCCGTTTCAAGATCAAGAATGTTACTGACATAACTAAAATTATGGCTCAGAAACCCTTGTCCTTTCTTCCTTGTGATGCATTTCCCCGACCGCGTATAAAGCTCCATCCTTGGCACAGGTAAACTGATCATTTTTTGGATCAGGGATTTCGGAATCCTTACCACCTCTCCTCTGACCTGACAGCCATGATCAGCCATGATACTTCTGATATGTACGGATTTAACTACCATGCCCGTATGTGACAGGATTCTAACGGTAGCCTCATGAATTGCATTGACGGCTTCTCTACTCAGAATTTTTAAGCTACGTGCTGTATCAAAAACGGTCACTCGAATCCCCCTCTTTTTAAAAAGCAAATTTTTTAAAAGCTCTCAAACCTGTTTCCTCAGTACATAACATGGCTCTGATAGGAGCATCCGGCAATGATTCCTTCCAAAACAGATAATTTTCCTGTCATTGCTTAATATTTTTCTACTAATTTGAGCAATTGTTTTTTATTAGGATATATTATTTCGTATTTGTTATAACATTTTCTCATATGATTAACTTATTCCAATAGTACCACATCATTTTTTGAACTTCAATAGGTCTTTTTTCTTTCCATGTAAGGAACCGGCCTTTCCTCAATGACATGCCGCACGAATTAAGAATTGTTGTGCAATCCTGCCGGTAAAAGACAACAAAAAAACCAGGAAAACATGGGATTTTCCTGGTTGAACATGTCAGAAGCAGAAACAGATGGTATTCCCTTGGTATATACATACAAATACCGGGGGATTTATGCCGGATAAAGCAACCCGGTAATTAGCTTTGTGTTTCCGCGGGCACATTCTTCAAAGCAGCTCTCACCGTGAAAAGCCATCGGAAGGACTCAGTTTAAAAGCGCCGCCGTACTTCCGAGGGGTGCGCTGGTTAACAAGGCTAAAAAAGCGGCAGGATTTAAGGTAGTGGCACAACGCAGTGAAGCTGCAGGGACATTGTATATTTTGCCGGCAGGTACTGCCAATAATATCGGAAATGTCACAGCAGCTGTTATCAGCAGTGGGGCATCTGCGGGAGCATTTGCGGATACGACGATAACAATCTCAGCCAATCATACCGGTGTGATAGACGCAACTCCATACCAGGTATATGCGGTAGATGAAGCAGGAAAGTTCCTGCCCATATCAGACATAGCATTTACAGCCGACCTGACAACCCCCATCGAAAATTGCACATCTCTGGCCTTTGATGGTTTGGACGACTATGTGGCGATCTCCGACAATGATGATACCCTTTCTGCTTTTACAATCGAGACTTGGGTTAAGTGGGAAGTGAGTTCTCCTATGATATCCAGTTTATCCTATGATATCCGTTTTTTGGCGACCATTGATACCCTGGATGCAGATCTTAGTCGGATAATTATGCTATTAATTCGAGCATATCTGTTTTATTTCCTTATTTATTGGGAAAATTTTTGAATTTTCGTAAGTTTTTAATTGGAGTTTTTCCCTTCAACTGCATAATTTCTGTTATCTATGGATTCAGTCTTGCTGCAAGGCCATCCAAAATATACCCCCTTGGGCTTCAGATGTGCCGCAAGGGGGTTTGCGTTTAAAAAGAATATTTATAATGTTGCTCTAAATAAGGCCGGCCTTTTTCAGCATTCTCTCGATTAAGGCGGCTACCTCGGCGCGGCTGATGTTGTCCTGAGATTTAATCCGGCCGTCGCTGCCCTGGACAATCCCGGCCTTAATACAACTGGCCACCGCATCCTGCGCCCAGTTGTCCACATTGCTGCCGTCACTGAAACGGGCCAAAACTTGAGCTGCTTCGCCGGAATTTAACTGGGTTTTTATGCCTGCTATCTGTGCAGCCTTCTCCATTATTGCCATGGCCTCTTCCCGGCTGATCTTGCGCCCGGGCTGGAATGTACCGTCGTCGTAACCGCTCAGCAATTTGTTCCCGTAGGCTATGGATACCGCATCATAGTACCAGGCGTCTTTGTTTACGTCTTTGAAGCTGGCCTGGCCGCTGCCCGGTCTCATCAGTCCCAAGCCCTTGACAATTATGGTGGCAAATTCGGCCCGGCTGATGTCCCGGTCGGGTTCAAACTTGTCCTGGTTCACCCCGTCTATTACCAGACGTGAAGCCATGTCGTTGACGGCCGTTCTGGCCCAGTGTCCTTCCACATCAGCAAAGGTTTTGGGATTGTAGATTACCGAATAAGTACTGTTGGTTAAACTGTTGATTTTGGCGTAATATTTGCCGTCTATTTCTACTATGGTGGTTGGTACATGGGAGAAAGTTCCGTCATTGTTTAATACAATTCCGGTGGTAATCTTACCGGGGTCCACTCCCTCGGGTATGACTATGGTCCTTTCCACATAACCGTTGAATTTGGATACTTCTACGCTCTTATCCCCGCTGGTGCAGGTTATGGTGAATTCCACCGGCTTAACCACCAACTGGTAGTTGTTTTTATTTACGGTGTCTTCCACTATCTTTACGGTATCTGCCGGCGGGGTGGCTATGCATATGTTTACGTTTATGTCTTTTAATTCTACTGTGCTTCCCAGCTGGTTATCAACTGCGGCGATATTAATCTGCGCTGCTGGCAGGGTGTAGGTGACCTGTCCGGTCTTGATTTCCAGTACGGCTTCTTTATCTTCCATGTTCTTTACGGTCTGCCCGTTTAACTGCCCTATCACCACATTGGCACTGCTGTTTACGGGTATGGTTACTACGGATTTATTGCCTTCACTGGCCAGCTTCTCGTTTACCTTGCTGTCATCCACCACTACGGTGGTTACGGTTCTATTATTTATGGTGGTGGTGGTGGCAGTGGCCGCGCTCTCGTTTACTCCGTTTACCTGGATGCTGACGGTGTTGCTGTCACTGCTGGTGCTGTCACTGCTGGTGCTGCCACTGCTGGTGCTGCCACCGGACTTGTGGGGGGTAGCGCTGGCTTCGTTGGAATTAGTGCTCTCTCCCTCGGAATCAATAGCCTTGACTATGAAGTAATAGATGGTTCCATTGGTTAACCCGCTGGCCTTATAACTGTATACGGAACCGGCCACTGTGGCCAGGGCTTCTCCATAGCTGCCCGAGGTGGTGCTTCGGTAAACGCTGTATGCTACGGTATCCGCCACCTCACTCCAGCTTAAATTTACGTAGCGGTTTCCGGCGGCAACGCTTAGCACCGGGGCTCCTCCTGACTTAGCCTGCGGGGTGGCCTTTACTTCATTGGAAGTGCTGCTGTCTCCTTCGCTGTCAAAACCTTTAACTATGAAGTAATAGGCGGTGCCGTTGGTCAGCCCGCTGACTTCGTAGCTGTATACGGAACCGGCCACTGTGGCCAGGGCTTCTCCATAGCTGCCCGAGGTGGTGGTCCGGTAGACGCTGTATGCTACTATGTTTTGGCTGCCGCTCCAATTCAGGGCTACTTCCTGGTCTCCGGCGGTGGCTCCGAGTGATATGCTGCCCAGGTTTTGGTTCCATTTGGCATACAGGGTTATATTGCCTGTTATGGCGGTGTTAAAGTCAAAGGCAGTGCTAAGGCTGCTGTCTGAGTACCAACCCATAAAGGTATAACCGGATTTTACCGGGTCCTGGGGTTCGCTGGCCCTGGTTCCTGATTCTATGTTCTGGCTGTTTATGCTTGAGCCGCCGTTACTGTCAAAGCTTACCGTGTAGGTCGGAGTATCGGCTGCCGCTCTGGTTACAATGATAGTGTAGGTCTTGCTGCTATTGTCCTGGGCGGTTACTTCTATGGTTATGGTGTTTTCTCCCACGCTAAGACTAATATCGCCGGAGGGGCTGCCGCTCACTACCGCGGTGCCGTTCACTTTTACCGTGGCGTGGCTTTCGTTGACGCTCGGGATTACACTCAGGCTGCTGACGCTGTTCCCCACGCTGGCCGTATAGCTGGTGGTGGCCGGGTCAAAGTCCGGGCTCAAGGTCCCTTCGCTCAAGCTCAGGCTGCTCAGGGTGACGTCCTCCGACTGGGCTGCCGCTCTGGTTACGGTTATAATGTAGGTGTTAGTGGTATTGTCCTGAGCTGTTACTTCTATGGTTATGGTGTTTTCGCCCACGTTGAGATTGACCAGGTCGCTAGCCTCCCCGCTCACTACCGCGGTGCCGTTCACTTTTACCGTGGCGTGGCTTTCGTTGACGCTCGGGGTTACACTCAGGCTGCTGACGCTGTTCCCCACGCTGGCCGTATAGCTGGTGGTGGCCGGGTCAAAGTCCGGGCTCAAGGTCCCTTCGCTCAAGCTCAGGCTGCTCAGGGTCGCATCACCCGACTGGGCCTCGGCTCTGGTTACCGTTATGGTATAGGTCTTCCTAGTATTGTCCTGGGCGGTTACTTCTATGGTTATGGTGTTTTCTCCCACGCTAAGACTAATATCACCGGAGGGGCTGCCGCTCACTACCGCAGTATCGTTCACTTTTACCGTGGCATGGCTTTCGTTGACGCTCGGGATTACGGTTATAGAATTTACGCTGTTGCCCACGCTGGCCGTATAGCCGGTGGTGGCCGGGTCAAAGTCCGGACTCAGGGTCCCTTCGCTTAGGCTCAGGCTGCTCAGGGTCGCATCACCCGACTGGGCCTCGGCTCTGGTTACCGTTATGGTATAGGTCTTCCTAGTATTGTCCTGGGCGGTTACTTCTATGGTTATGGTGTTTTCTCCCACGCTAAGACTAATATCACCGGAGGGGCTGCCGCTCACTACCGCAGTATCGTTCACTTTTACCGTGGCATGGCTTTCGTTGACGCTCGGGATTACGGTTATAGAATTTACGCTGTTGCCCACGCTGGCCGTATAGCCGGTGGTGGCCGGGTCAAAGTCCGGACTCAGGGTCCCTTCGCTTAGGCTCAGGCTGCTCAGGGTCGCATCACCCGACTGGGCCTCGGCTCTGGTTACAATGATAGTATAGGTCTTGCTGCTATTGTCCTGGGCGGTTACCTCTATGGTTATGGTGTTCTCACCCACGCTGAGGCTCACCGGGTCGCTAGCCTCCCCGCTCACTACCGCGGTGCCGTTCACTTTTACCGTGGCGTGGCTTTCGTTGACGCTCGGGGTTACGGTTATGGAGTTTACACTGTTCCCCACGCTGGCCGTATAGCCGGTGGTGGCCGGGTCGAAGTCCGGATTGAGAGTCCCTTCGCTCAGGCTCAGGCTGCTCAGGGTCGCGTCCCCCGACTGGGCCTCGGCTCTGGTTACAATGATAGTATAGGTCTTGCTGCTATTGTCCTGGGCGGTTACTTCTATGGTTATGGTATTTTCTCCCACGCTGAGGCTCACCGGGTCGCTAGCCTCCCCGCTCACTACCGCGGTGCCGTTCACTTTTACCGTGGCGTGGCTTTCGTTGACGCTCGGGATTACGGTTATGGAGTTTACACTGTTCCCTACGCTGGTCGTATAGCCGGTGGTGGCCGGATCAAAGTCCGGGCTCAGGGTCCCTTCGCTCAAGCTCATGCTGCTCAGGGTCGCGTCCCCCGACAGTGCCTCAGCTCTGGTTACGGTTATGGTGTAGGTCTTGGTGGTATTATCCTGGGCGGTTACCTCTATGGTTATGGTGTTTTCGCCCACGTTGAGATTGACCGGGTCGCTAGCCTCCCCGCTCACTACCGCAGTATCGTTCACTTTTACCGTGGCATGGCTTTCGTTGACGCTCGGGATTACGGTTATAGAGTTTACGCTGTTGTCCACGCTGGCCGTATAGCCGGTGGTGGCCGGGTCAAAGTCCGGGCTCAGGGTCCCTTCGCTCAGGCTCAGGCTGCTCAGGGTCGCGTCCCCCGACTGGGCATTCCACTTGGCATATAATGTTCTTGCTGCGGTTACGGTGTCGCTGTCAAATATCCATTCATTAATGCATTCGGCCTCCTTGTACCAGCCTTCGAAGCTGTACCCTTCCTTTACGGGGGCGCTAGGAGCGCTTATCGTGCCTCCATATACCGCGCTCTTCACATCGCTTACCGTTGTTCCTCCCTGGGAATCAAAGCTTATCGGGGCATAGTAGTCGCTGCCATACTGGTATTCATATGCTCCCATGTCTGCCGTTCCGGCGCTGCTGCTGCTTTTGTCCATTTTTCTGCCATAGCCGCTGCCGCGCAGGTCATAATCGGTAGCGGCATAGCTGTTGTCTCCGCTGTCTATACAAGGGGACTCTCCGTAGAGCATATAGGGATGGTCAGACGCCAAAGCGCTTCCCACGAATTTGGGATCAACCGCAAAGAGGTTGTCGCTGCTGGCCGGAAATCCATCTCCTGCTCCCAGGAGGTATACGTCTTCTTCCGCATCTCCAAACAGGCTGTTGTAGGCATATGGCTCGGAGTTGCTGTCAAAATATACGTTGTTGCTTTCTCCGCTGTTGCCGTAGATTATGCTGTTGTATATCCTCACATTTCCGCCCGCATATATCCCGCCTGCTCCTCCATCTTGCGCGGCTCCCTGGTTGCCGGTTATGGTGCTGTTGGCGATGAAGAGGTATGATCCCGGGTTCTCCATGCTTATTCCGCCGACTCCGCCATAGTTATCGGCGTTGGTTCCCGAGGCCTGGTTGCCGGCTACCACGCAGTTGACCAGGGACAGCCAGGTATTGATATAGGTAGCGTATAGACCGCCCGCATAATAGGCGGAATCATTGCCGTTCTGGATTTTGAGGTTTTCCAGTCTTACATTGAGTTTGTTTTCGCTGTTATTAGCGCTGTTGTCCAGGGTGATTACCCGGCAGGCATTATTGCCGTTAAGGGTAATGCCGTTATCCGGTCCTATAATGTTGACGCTTTTGTCCATTACCAGCGGTGATGCCAGGGTGATGGTTGCTCCTGCCAATGCATCCGCGAATTGTATAGTGTCTCCCTCGGTGGCGGATGCCAGCACATTCCTCAAGGTTCCTTCACCGCTATCACTGATGCTGGTTACGGTATGGGTTGCCGCCGGCTCGCACCCGGCGAACTCCGAGAAGCCGCTCAGGCCGGATATGGTAAATTTGCCGGCCACGCCATCGGTGGCCCGGCTGACTATAGTTCCTATGTCTTCCCCTATGGCTTCCCATTGGCCGGTGTAGTTGTTCCTTTTCATGAGTTGGTAGGTGTCCCAGTTAACCCCGCTCAGGCTGGAGAAGTCTATAACCATGGTATAGGTGCCGGGATTGTCGTTATCCAGAGCTTTGACTTCAAAATACAGGGATTTGACCCGCCCGCTGCCAGGTACGCCATAGAAGTTGGCTCCGGCTACACTATTGTATTTGTAGGCTCTGAAGTTGGTAGCACTTATTCCGTTGGGGAAACTTATGCTAACTCCTACTCCGGGGAAGCCCGCTCCTACTGATGCGGTGGATGAGACTCCCGTGCTGCGGTCGGCATAGACGTCGCTACTTCCGGTGAATATTTGGGTTTGTCCGCTTAATGGGTTTGATGTCAGGTAGTTTATTGTTTCCCCGCTGCCGTTGTAGGCATAGATCTTGTAATAATATTCGCTGCCGGCAGCGGCGGCCGCATCTGTAGCGCCGGGTTCTGTTCCCACATAGACAATCTGTTCATCGCCCTGGGCTCCGGCGGTATAAGCAGTTCCATCTACCGGTACAAAGATAGGCTCCGCTCCTATCTTTCTCACTACCAGGTAGCCGCTGGCAGTGGCTGGAGCTGTGAAATGCAGGTTTATGTCAGTATTGGAGTTATTGGAATAATATAGGTCGGTAGCTTGTGATTCCGGCTGATCAGCCAGTGATACGGTATAGCCGTCATCGGTGGCTGCTGTCTTGCCCCACTTGGTTATCTTGCTGTCGGCGCTGGTGATTTCTATTACTTCTATATATTTGCCATCAGCCGCTGATGCTTCAAAAGCGCTGGTTCCACTGGTGTTCTCGGTCCAATCGGCAACTGTAACAGTATCACCTACATTGGGAGCGCTCGGATCGCTGTCCACTACCCGGTAGTAGATCTTATATCCGTCGCCGGCAACCGCTGTGCTTATGGTCAGCATCACCTTACCGTTCTCCGGGGTGCTTTTGGCGGCTGTGCTGGCGGTTATGCCAGTAGCAGATACCGGGGCGGTATAGCCGTCATCGGTGACTGTAGTCTTGCCCCACTTGGTTATCTTGCTGTCGGCGCTGGTGATTTCTACTACTTCTATATATTTGCCATCAGTAGCTGATACTTCAAAAGCGCTGGTTCCGCTGCTGTTCTCAATCCAGCTGCCAACTGTAATAGTACCGCCCACATTGGGGGCGCTGGGATCGCTGCCCACCACACGGTAGTAGATCTTATAGGCATCGCCGCTGACCGCTGTACTGATGGTCAGCATCACCTTCCCATTCTCCGGGGTGCTCTTGGCGGCTACACTGGCGGTTATACCACTGGCTGCGGTGGCACCGTCGCCAACACTGTCAATTACCGGGCAGCCGTTGTTTATTGTGGCGGACTTTATTTTCCACGTTACCCCGCCTCCGCTGTTGGTATTCAGCAGTGACACAAAATCTGCTGACTGCATATAGGCTAAAGTCTCGGAGGTTGTACTGTCGGTTCCGGAGCCTACACCTTTTTTGGAGGTTGAATCCAATGTGCTTCCGTTGCTGCTTTGTACGGCATCGCTGTTCCAATAGCAGTATGATAAGGTGCCTGATTTATAATATCCGCAAAACCCGCCAATATTACCGGTGCTTCCGGTTACGCAAACATTTCCTCTAGAATATGCATTGCTTATTGTCAGTTTATCTGCTTGACCGATAAAACCTCCTGCGGAACCCGCTGCAATACTTACATCACCTGTGGCGTAACAATTTTTTACTGTGAAGTTATAGGACGTATAGCCGATAAGCCCGCCGGCATAGATTCCTGTATTGGTTCCAGTAATGCTTCCGGCGGCATAACAGCCAGTCAAAGCACCTGAACTTTGCCCAAGCAGGCCTCCCAAACACTCAGATTTACCTGTGCCTGTGACATTACCAGTGGCATAACAACCAGTCAAAGTTTGGTTATTTGTACCTGCCAATCCGCCAACATAGCTGTTAGTTCCCGTTCCAGTAACATTACCGGCGGCATAACAGCTAGTCAAAGCGCCTGAATTTTGTCCAGCCAGTCCTCCGACAAATTCTTGACCTGTACCTGCGCTGGTAACATCGCCGATGGCATAACAGCCGGTCAAAGCGCCTGAATTCCAGCCCAGCAGACCTCCCATATTGTCACCGGAACCTGTACCGGTACTTGTAACATCGCCAGTGGCATAGCAGTTGTTCATAGCTTTGTATTTCAACATGCCAATTAATCCGCCCATATAATTTTTGTTGCCATTACTGGTTACATTTCCGGTCGCATAACAGGACTCAATGGTTCCGTTTTTAATGTCGGAATAACCTATTAACCCGCCTAAATTTGAACTGTCGCTTCCCGTAACATTGCCTTTTGCATAACAATTACTATATGTAGTAGTATAGCCCCATGTGGTTGTGTCTGATCCGACCAGTCCCCCAACACTTGAACTGGAAGCGGAAGATACGTTACAATCGCTGGAACAGCCTGAAATCGTAGCAGATTCGACGGTTCCTATCAGTCCGCCTACCGTTCCACTGGCGGCGGTGCACGATATAGTCCCGGTGCTGGTGCAGTTTTGAATTGTTCCAGCACTTACCTTTCCAACTAGTCCTCCAAGTTTTGCCGCTGCGTCAGAAGTTATTTCTCCGGAAAAAGATGTGTCTGATATATTCCCAGCGCTTCCGGCCACACCGCCTATACAGGCCGAACTGCCACTGTTAATTATTTTACCTGAAACGGAACATTTCGATATGGTGGCGGTGTATTCTAGATAACCCGCAATAATACCCGCATATGCGGGATTCGACGACGAAGCAGCTTTTGTGTATATGACTGCGCCGGACATATTCAAATTTTTTATCGACCCTTTACCGGAAACATAACCGAAAAGACCTGGGCGAGTTGATGAATCCGGAGTAGCTTCACTGCCGATTACCATCCCGTAAATATTGTGTTCCTGACCATCGAAGGTGCCATTAAAATAATACATTCCCGCTGAATAGTTTCCTATTGGTACCCAAAAATGGGCGGAAAGATCAAGATCATTAGCAAGTAATACGGTTTTGTCTAAAAATCTTTCAGGGCTGGAAGATTTGTTGGTTTGGGCCGCTATCCAGGCAAGCCCTTCGGCCGTTTTCACCGTATAGGTCAAGCCATCGGCGCTGATCTCAATGTCATCAGTGCCGTTTTCGGCGTAATCCGACCAATATCCAACGCAGATAGATGGTATATTGATTTTCAACTTATTACTTAGGTTTTCCCCTTCATCTTTAACGTAAATATAGATTGCCTTGGCTCCCAACGTCAGACCGGTAAGGCTGATGGTGTTAGTACCGGTCGTACAGGCTGTGCCCGCGCCGCTGGTATCGATACCCGGCTCGTCCGCTCCGTCGTCCACTACGGTATAATAATAGACCCCGTCCTGATCTGTGCTAAATTTGACAGTAGCCTCACTGCTCGAAGTCCTGAGTGCCTTAACTTCTGCGATTGTTGCCGGCAGTTCGGCAACGATGTCAATCTTTTGAATGCCGACATTTCCTGCCAAATCTTTAACAGCGATATAAATATCCTTGGCACTGCCGTCAGTCAAGTCGGTGACTGTTAATGTGGTTTCAGCCGCCGTACAGCTTACCCCTGTGCCGCTGGTATCAACATCCGGCGCAGCCGCCCCGTCGTCTACCACCTTATAATAGTAACTGCCCGCCTCGCTGGGGGTAAATTTTATAACCGCGGTCGAATCAAGGGTGCGTACGACAGTCCCCGCAGTTATCGTCGGCGCTATGCCATCCACAGTAGTTATGTTCCCGCTGGTTACCGCGGTAACCGTAAGGCCGGCATTGCCGGAAGCATCCGAAAAATTGCTGATACTCAGGGATGAGCCGCTCACTCCCGCCGCCACCGTATACGTAGCCGTCCAGTTGGTACCGCTTCCGGTTACGGTGGCTGCCTGCCCGGCGATAGCTACAGTAGGAGCGCTGGTTATATCTTCATTTGATACAATGGTTACCGTAACGATGTCGCCGACTTTAGCCCTGGTGTTATCATTGGTGTTGTTGGAGCTCATGGTTACAGTTGTCAGCATTGGGGCAACCGTATCCGGGTATGAGAAAGTCGGATAATCGCTGGTTACCTGCTTCCATGAGCATGCGCCGCTGTCGGCGTCAGCTATATGGTTGTTTAAGGTGGTGACAAAATCCGCTTTTTTCATATTAGCTGCTGTGTAGGTCGCACAACCCGTCGCCGATACGCTGCTTCTTCCAATAATAGTGCTATTGGTTGTATACAGATATTTGGCAGTGCCGTCATTAAACCCGATCACGCCGCCGACATAGGTATATTGTGTTAATGTTGTATAGCTGACAGCAGAGGTGGAATAGCAGTTGATAACATTTGAAGTGCCTTTTGCCCATCCGACTATGCCGCCGGTATAGTAGAGCCCGGCTACTGTTCCCCTTGAATAACAGTTGGCTATCGTTCCCCAGTTCATACCGGCTATTCCACCGGTGTATATATCATTAGCCACAATATTAATATTGGTAAAGCAGTTGAGTACTTTACTGCCGCTTTCGATTTCTCCGACCAGTCCTCCCAGATTGGCGGTATTTCCGGCTGAATTGGTCAGTGTTCCGGCGAGGCCAAGGTCTTTCACGGTACCGTTTAATTTGTTCCCCCATGCGTCTTCCCCGCCGCCTAAATTGCATATAAAGCCGATAGCTCCATTATATAAATCAAAGCTCGTTGACAAAGGCACGTTTAAATTCAAATTGTTGACTGTTTTGCCGGACCCATCCAGGGTTCCGTAAAAATAAAAAAGCGGTGTCGTCAAGGTTTGATTGTTCATGTCAATATCCGCGATAATTTTATAATAAGAGGCTGAATAATTTGCGGCCGACATAAAATAGGCCAGCTGCCCGGGGGTTTCAATAAGGTAGGGATTACTTGCGCCGCCGTCCCCGCCGGCAAAGGATGTAGCTACAGTTCCATCCCAGCCTGCTGCTTTAACCCCAATAGGATTGATGGCGCAAACCAGCACCATAATCAAAAGTGCAATCATCCATGACAATAATTTTTTATTCAATATTATCCTACCTCCCCTTTACTAATAAAGTTGCAACCGTTTTAATGCACAATTTAAAAAACGGTTGTTTTTTTACAAACTTACAATTGGTTCCATTGTACAAAAAGCCTAACCGGCTCTCGCCAGGACCTCGATAAAGCGGTCATAATCCAGGGGATCCAGCAGATAATCCACTGCCCTCAGTTCCCAGGCCAGGGTGGTATAATCCTGGTTTTTGCAGATAAAAACTATCTTGGCCAACTCATCCATGGCTCTGATTCTTCGTGCGGCTGATAAACCGTTAAGGTCCGGCCGGCCCACTCTGATGAAAACCATTCCCGGCCGCTCCCGCCGATAGGCGTCCAGCATCATTTCAGACTGGGTATAAACCTCGGTATAGCTGATGTAATCAAGTTCCTGCAGATAGCTTTGCATTTTTTTAAGTGTTGGCTGCTCCGTGTCCAGTATGAGAATTCTGATTCCGGCACCTCCTTCCTCGCCCAAGCGAAGGCTAACACCGTTCCGGATATATTTTTTTTATCTTACAGCATGGCTCTGAATTCATTCTGAATTTTTACATAAATTTACAAATCCCGCAAACACAGTATAAACAAGGGCACTGAAAAAGTCCATTCGCATAAGCGGGATGGATTTTTTCATATATTTTTGGTATAATTATGCATAGAAAGAAAGGATGGATGGGAGCGGGAGAGAATGCTGAGGGACAACAGTCAAATGCAATTGTCCTTGTCACCATATCAAGGGCTTTATGATATCGTGGTTCCCCAAGAACACCTGTTGCGAAAAATCAAAGAGCATATAGATTTCAGCTTTGTGAATCCCATGTTGCGGAAACAGTATTGTGAAAACTTCGGGCGCCCGGCTAAGGAGCCGGAGATGATGTTCAAGCTGATGTTTTTGAAAAAAATGTACGATTTGTCTGACGAAAAGCTAATAAGTGGCGCGCAGACCGACATGGCATACAAATACTTTCTGGATTTAGACCCAGAAGCTGAAATGATAGATCCAAGTTTGCTCACAAAATTTCGCAAGACCCGCATTACAGAAGATATTTTGGAAGATATGCTAAGAGAAACCATACGGCAAGGGATAGAAAAAGGAATCATCAAATCCACAGCGATCATAGTGGATTCTACCCATACAAACTCGGCGGCACGGCCCAAAACGGTCACACAGGTACTGAGAGAACTTAGCAAACAATTCCGCAGAAAGATTTACCGTGAGATGATAGAGCTTTCCGAAAAGTTTCCGGAAAAGCCAAGCGAAACCGCAGAATTGGCGGAGGAAATCGAATATACATACCACTTGCTTGAAAATGTCAAAGAGGACATACTGCAAAGCGAGAAAATTTCGCTGATTGAACTGTATGAGCGCATTAAGGAATTGCTGGACACACAGCGTATTCGTGAAATACGTTCCAAAAACGATGAGGATGCCCGCTTTGGGCACAAAACGGCAACCAGTACATTTTTCGGTTATAAAAGCCATCTGGCTATGAGCGAAGAGCGGATCATAACAGGCATTGAAGTCACACACGGTGGAGAAGCGGATTGCAAGCAACTTCCGGCACTACTTGAAAAATCCCAAAACAATGGTGTTGAGGTTAAGGAAATTATTGGCGACATGGCGTATGTCAGCGAAGATAACCTTGATACTTGCGAAGAAGACGGCGTGATGCTTTTCGCTAAAACGAATTCCGCTGTGGCGGCTGCTGCCGCCTCGTCGCTGGATGAAGGTTTTTCTTTCAACAAAGATGCCGGATTGTTACAATGTCCGGCAGGGGAATTGGCTATGCGTGTTGAAAAAAGGGCCGCAGAGAATGGGAATACCTATTTGAGATATGTGTTTAGCAAAGTCAAGTGCCGAAAATGCCCGCTATGGGAGCAGTGCCGTGTTGGGAAATCAAAAGCGAAAGAACGGAGTTACAGCATCACGCAGCCGAACGAGAAAAACCGCCTAAGACTTGAATTTGAAGCCGGTGAATACTTCCGTGAACGGCTGAAAATCCGGCACCGTATTGAAGAAAAAAACGGTGAAATGAAAGTGGCGCACGGTCTTGGCAAAGCCGATTCCGTGGGGCTTGACGCCATGCGATTACAAACGTATTTTACAGCGTTTGTGGTAAATGTGAAGCGGATAGTTAAGCTTTCCGCACTAAATCCGGCCTGATTGGGGCTGCTTTTTTATTTCAAGCGAAACCCAACAAATTTTCCGCTTATTCCTACGAAAATTACAACGCATATTTATGCACTGAGAAATCCCCGTCTCTAAAAACGGGGATTTTTCAGTGCCCTTTATAAACCGTGGTTTGCGGGATTTAATCGCTGAACTGATATATATTCAGATGTTTTTTTCTAATAATTAAGATTACCTTAACATAATACTGCCGGCCATTCCTGCCGGGAATATTCAATCAACGGGATCGGATGCTTCGTTATGACTGTTGCTTTCTTCTGGAATAGCGGCGATAAAAAACCTGATACTTTTCTTCAGGTTCCACCTGCAGCTCTTTCTCCAGCATTTGGGCATATATCTCGTATTGCCGGCAATACCGGGCGGCTTTGGAGGGCTGCATGTAGAGATCCAGCAAGGCCTGATGCGCAGCTTCTGACCACGGATTGATTTCCAGCAACCTTTTCAGGTGGCGTTCGGCTCCACTGTTTTGACCCCGTGCCTGATAATAAGCCGACAACTGGAACAACAATGCTTCAAAACGTCTATCCAGCCAGTTCCACGTCTCCATTACCCATATATAATCTTCTCCACCCAGAAACGGTCCTTGATAGCTCTCAATCAGATGCTCCGCCGCCTGTACATTCCCTGCATCCAGGAACGCATGGGTATTTATGAAGTTTACAAAATCGATGTAATCACAAATGCCCGGTGCTACCTCCAAAGTATAGCTTTCCCGGATGAGCAAATGGGAACGGTCAACGCCAAAACTTTCCAGCATATTGCGCAGGTTGTAAACGGTAACATGCAAATGATTAATGGTTTTTTTATCCTCAACCCCTTCAAACAACACATCAATCAGTTCTTTGCGGCTGACTTCCCGTCCAAAGTGAACAATGAGGTAGGCAAACAGTTCTCTCATTTTGCGGTTGGTTAGCTTCATTATCTCTCTGGTTTCACCCTCCCGGGAAAGCTCCAGCTTGCCAAAACAACGCAGCGATATGGT
This sequence comes from Candidatus Formimonas warabiya, assembly GCF_002777255.1. GTDB lineage: Bacteria > Bacillota > Dehalobacteriia > Dehalobacteriales > Dehalobacteriaceae > Formimonas > Formimonas warabiya. The sequence goes on from NZ_CP017634.1 coordinate 2,903,227, forward strand.
ACTTTGTTTGCGGCTGCCGGTCTGCCGTAGCCTGTGCTGTTGCAGCATGTGCCGGATGGTTTGATGAAAACGATCTTCATCAACCGGCTTTAGTATGTAATCCAGTGGGTAGGTGCGGAAGGCTTCCAGGGAAAATTCCGCATGAGCGGTAACGAACACGATAACAACGCCCTGATAAAGTTCTTGCAGCTTAAGCGCCAGTTCAATACCGTTTATATTGGGCATATCGATATCTAAAAAAACCACATCCGGTTTATCTTGTTCCATTTTTTTCATGGCCTCCAGCGGATTTTTAAACATTCCGCCGACGGCCAGTTCCGGGTAGCCTCGCAGCAAATACCCCAATTCCTGCAAGGCCGGCAGCTCATCATCAATAATATAAACCTGCAGCATCCGCCATTACCTCCTATGCCGGTTTTTCGCACTATATTTCCAAGGGGATTTCCATATAAACTTCAGTCCCCTTACCTTCCGAACTTGTTATGGTCAGCCCTTTTCCGTACATCTTTCTCAATCGCCCGTCTATATTATAGAGTCCAATCCCCCGGCTGCTTCTGTATTCATTTTGAACATCAGCCAATTTTTCCGGAGACATCCCGACACCGTCATCTTTTACACCCACCTTTATAACATGATCATCCCTGCTGATATAAATCAGGATGCGGCCCCCTTCCGGTTTGGTCCGCAATCCATGCATGACCGCATTTTCAGCCAGCGGTTGAAGGATCAGCGGGGGAAGGGTGAAGGATGCTTCCTCCACCTCATAGTCGACCTTAATCATCTCTCCATAGCGGGCTCTTTCAATCTCCATGTAGGAACGGACAAGGCTCAACTCTCTCTCAATGGGTACAACTTCCTCAAGTTCCCTGAAATCAAAACAGTTTCTTAAATAACGACTGAATTCAACCAGCAGTTTTCTGGCCCGGTCAGCATCGCTACGGGATATGGATACCACGGTATTCAGAGCATTGTGAATGAAATGAGGACGTATCTGGGCCTGCAAAAATTTAGTTTCCGCCTTGATTGCTTGGTCCACGGTCTTTTTTAGTTCAACCAGTGTTCTCACCCTGGCCAGAAGCTCTTCGGTATCAAAAGGTTTGGCCAGGTAATCGTTGGCTCCCGCTTCCATCCCCATCACGATATCCGGTGCGGCCGTCCTGGCAGTCAGCATCAATATCGGCAGTTCGGAAATGGAAAATTGTTTTCTGATTTCACGGCATATCACATAGCCTGACAGTCCGGGCAGCATTACGTCCAGAATGACCAGATACCATTCTTTCATCCTTCCGAATTCGGCAAAGAACTCCTTACTGGAAGTAACTGCTGTAACCGAATAGTTTTCCATTATCAAAATACTGGATAAGGACATCAGATTGGCCTCATTATCGTCCACCAGCATAATATGGGGGCCATCTCCTTTATGCCGGAACGGGAAGCTGTTAAGATAGGTCTCTCTGTATACTGAAGCAGCTATTTCGGCTGATGCGGTTGCATACTGCATCAGTTTTTCCGGTGCGGCTTTCGTAGAAACAGGTATCGAAAAATAGAATCTTGAACCAGTTCCAACCCTTGATTCGACCCGTATTTTACCGCCATGGGCTTCAACCAGATATTTGCTGAGGGAAAGCCCCAGTCCCGTGCCTCCACTCCTTTTGGTAAGGGAATCTTCAATTTGCCGGAAGGATTCAAATATTATGTCAAACTGGTCCTCAGCAATGCCAATTCCTGTATCCTCTACACAAATTTCCACCATCTCTCCCGCTTGAGCCGCTGTTACCTTTATGTATCCATTTTCCGTAAATTTTACAGCATTTCCCATTAAATTGTACAGTATCTGGATCAACCTGTTCTCATCCGCGTAAATATCCGGAAGGCCATCCGGTATATCATTTATCATTTGCACCTCGTTCTTATTTGATCTGGCGAATACATTCATAACGCTATCAACCATGCGTTTCAGGTTGACAGGCTCCAAGTTCATGTGTAAATCGTAATTCTTGAGTTTTGAATAATCCAAAATATCATTTATCAGGTTAGAAAGGCGTTTCCCATTACTTATAATCATCTCCAGACCAGTCTTTTGTCTTTTATTTATGGTTCCATCCGCTTGCCGGGATATGCTTTCCGCGATATTTATCATAGCATTGAGGGGTGTTCTCAGTTCATGAGATGTGTTGGCCAGAAACTCATCCTTCATTTTGTCAAGCTTCATTAGTTTTTCCGACAGCAGTGTGGCGTCAGCGTATGCCTTTGATAATCGTTTCGCCAGGACAAAGGCTTGCAGAAAAAGCAATATAAGAAACCCAAAAGTGATAAATTCCCCGAAGCTGGAGGAAATTATATTATTTTGGTAAAGAACATCATGGACTCCTGCCAGTACGGCAACTAAAGTGCCGATTAATATAATTACCGAATCCACTTTATTCTTTTGGAAGGCTCTCGCGCTGCATGTGACTGTATAAACAACTATTGCCAGCACCACACCCTCAATGGGATATGACAGGCTGGTATACATATAAATAGGAAAAAATATAATAAACAGCGACATTAAAGCGGCATAAACCGTAAATACTCTTTTTAGCTTCGATGAAGTTTGTTTCGGGAACAATTCTCCTATCAGCAATACCAATGCTACGGGAAACCAGACCAGAGAGACGTAGTCTATGGTGACGATAACATGATATCCGGCCCCGGGAATTATTCTGTTTATGATATAATCACCGTATATAACTGTCCTGCCGATGGCCATCAGACACATCAGTACATAGTATAAGCTGGTCCTGTCCTCCTTGCGCATGAGAAAAATGCAGAGATAGTAAAGCATCATGATGAGAAATGCCCCAACCAAAAACAAATCTTTATAGGCGATGATTTTATCATACTCAACTATTTGGGGAACTGAGCCCATAAAAACAGGATACCATGCACCGCCCCGGGCATAGGAAAAGTTTGCAACCTGGAGAATTATATCGAAGTCCCTTGAAGGCGGGGTGAATTCGGCCAAAACAGGGCGGTATTCCGGCATAAAATGCTGCCGGTCGGAGCCGACCTTACCGTTGCAGGCAATCAACCGGTCGTTTATGTAGAGGTTGTAAGCGGTAGAAACCGTAGGCATTCTGATAGCCAATGCCTGTCCTAGCGGCGCATTTTTTATCTTCAGCCGGTAGGTTGCATACCCGAAGCCGGGCAGGCTTTGTCCGTTGATTCGGTAAGTATTCCACACCCGGGGCACTTCAGCCATCAAGTCAGGCTTACGGTTACTGTCATAAAGATCATCATAATTAAGCAGCTGTTGCCAGTAGAATTCCCAAAAACCGCTGAGGTTAATGAGCCCGTTCTGCGTGCGATTCCAATCGGCCAGATCAAGAGTCCCATGTTGGAGCGATGGACTTTCCGTCCGATTATTTGATTGTTTCAGAGCTACCGTAGATAGAAAAAAAGCTGATAAAATAATAATCAGCAGCATCAGCAGTATTTTTACCAGATTACCCTTTATTTTCATTTCATGCTCCTGTTGTTACAGCTTGGTTTGTATCATAGACGCTTACGAACGCAATTCCGGCTTGCGGGCAACGCTCAAGGCTTTTCGTTTCCAAAACATTTTTTACTTCGATCATTATTGTCAACTTCCTGCAAAGATTGGAAAGAAAATTAGGCAAAGATGGTTTGGAAGAGTATGTAAAGGCTTTATTTAAGGAAATGTGTTTAAATAAAATGGAAGATACTGCTGTTATAAAAGTGGTATCCTTTATTTTTTGGGGTATACTAAATTATTGTACCTATGAAGGAAGGTGATAAAATGACTAACTCAAAGAGAGTACCCAATTGCTTAGTAACTGAAAAGAGTCCTTATCTTTTGCAACACGCATACAACCCAGTTGACTGGTACCCATGGGGTGAAGAAGCCTTCGACAAGGCGAAAAAAGAAGATAAGCCTATATTCCTAAGCATTGGGTACTCTTGCGATATTGGTTACAGAAATCAGTTTGTCACTGGTGGCAAAAGTTACAAACCTGTTATTCCAGATAATGTTGCACTTTAAGTTCTCAGCTTAAGGTGCTTTTTTATTACTACCACGATACACACGATACATAAGTAATAAAAATCATGTTGACCGATGATCACTAAAATGCTATTATTATATTGACCGATGGTTAGTATAAAATATTAGGAGGTAAACCCCATGCCTTTACAGCTTTACGATAAAGAACGAATTTTGGAAGCTTGCTTTGATGTGTTTGCCCGCCATGGATATGCAAATACCTCCACCACGATGCTGGCGGAACAGGCCGGCATATCCAAAGCACTGATCTTTCACCATTTTAAGAGCAAGAAAGAATTGTATTTCAGTGTTTTAGATAGATGCTTCGAAAAAGGAAGGATTGAAATGGGCTTTGATACCCTATTGGAAAACCAGGATTTTTTTGAAGCCAAAGAAAAATCAAGTATTATCAAATTCCATTATTATAAAAGCAATCCCGACTTAATGAGGATTATAAGAGAAGCTTTTTATACGACACCGGATGAACTTAAAATGGAGATTCAAGAAAAGTATGGAGTGTTGCTTGCTAATAATGAAAAGGAATGGAAGCGTTTATTCGAAAAGGTTTCTCTCAGAGAAGGCGTGAATCGTGAGCAGGCTTTCAGATTGGTCATGCTTACGCTGGATTATTTCGATAACAAGTATTTATCAGATATAAAGATTAACGATGATTTGGAAGAAAGGTATCTTCAAGACTTTCTTGAGGAGAGGAACAGCTTTCTTTCAATGATTCGATTTGGAATTGCAAAGTAGAAAGGGATGCTTTTATGATAAATATGGTAAAAAGCTTTAAAGAGTTGACTCCCGAGCTTCAGACCTTTGCAGGCGGAAAAGGCGGTATGCTGGCTAGGATGTTCCAGGGTGGATATCCGGTGCCGGAGGGTTTTGTTATTTTGCCATCGGCTTTTCAGGAAGAAAAGCTGAATGAGAAAGCCTGGAACGAGATACTGGTTTTTCTTAACACAATAAGAAGGGATAAAGAAGGAGCACTATTCGCTGTGAGGTCCTCTGCTTTAAGTGAAGACTCGTCCCAAGCCTCCTTTGCAGGGGAATTTGAAACTGTTCTCAATGTAAGAACGGATAAAGAGTTACAGGAAGCCATATATGCGGTTTTTAGATCGAGGCAGTCGGAGAGAGTAAAAGCATACAGCTCTGTTCAAGGTATCGATCAATCTCATCAAATTGCTATAGTTATTCAGTTGATGGTGCCATCTGAAATCTCAGGGGTTTTGTTTACTGCCGATCCTATAACAGGGAGTTTCGCAAACATGATAGGCAATTATGTGCATGGATTGGGAGAACAGCTTGTTTCCGGGGAAGCAAATGCATATAACTTTAAATTAAGCAGACCGAAGGGAAAATATGATGGCCCTGATGAGTTTAAGAAATATGCCGTTAACCTGTATCAATATGCGGCCAAGCTTGAGAGGGAACTGGGAAGTCCCCAGGATATTGAATGGACAGTGGCAAGAGGGAAATTGTATCTTTTACAGGCAAGACCAATAACGACATTGACTCCAGGAAATCTGGATACCTATGAAATAAATGAGAGCTTAGAAAGAGATGCCCTTTGGGTAAATACAAATGTGGGAGAGGCAATCCCTGATGTTGTTACACCGCTTACCTGGAGTTTAGTACGGGCTTTGGATATTGAATCCGGTTTTGTACCAGGGTATTATTTGTGGTCGGGCAATATTTACGGAAGAATATACTCGAATATAAGTCAAAGATTATCTGCTATCACTGCACTGTATGGAAGTTCAAAATTAGGCTTAAGAATTCTCGGGGAAGTATTCGGCCAGATACCGGAAGGGTTAACAATTCCAGTCTATCCATTTTCAAGAATGGATGTAATAAAAGCAATGTTACCGGGAATCAAATATTACTTGAAAAAGAATCGGGAGATTTCAAAAAGCCTGTCGCAATCTATTCAGGATACGCCGGATTGGTGCAGAAGGACGAAGGAAGCCATTAAGAAAATAAACACCAAGGAAGAACTGCTGGACTTATGGAAGCATGAGCTTGAGCCCTATAATGCAAAGGCATGGTGGGGGCTGATCGTAAGCGGCAGTAAAGCTGTACTTGCCTTAACATTGAGTAAAAAGCTCACAAAGCTGGTAGGAACTGAAGATGCCAACACCCTTCTATCCAACCTAAGGGGGAATTCAGAGCTGGCCAGCCTTGGGCCCGTCATGGGCATCTCCAAGGTTCTTAAAGGAGAGATGAGCCGTGAGGAGTATTTTAAGCAGAATGGTCATCGGGGTCCCCACGAGTTTGAACTATCCATACCGGACCCTTCGGAGGATGCAAACTGGCTGGAAAGGCAGATCAAGGAATTTGAAGAGTCAGATACGGATGCAGATGAACTTCTAAAGAAGCAGCATACTCAATATGAGGCCGCCTGGAGGAGATTTGGGGAACGTTTTCCTAATAAGGTAAAATGGCTTGAGAAACAAATGGCAAAAGCATCGGAAGGTGCCCGTATCAGAGAGGCGGCACGCTCGGAGTTTGTAAGGGTATTCAGGGTTGTCCGAACCTTTGCACTCAAGGCGGGCGAGCTTACAGAAATAGGAGAAAATGTTTTTTTCCTTTATATTAATGAAGTGAAAGACCTCCTGTCTGATAGAAATGCGAAAGTACAGAATATCCCGGCCAGAAAAGAAAACTATGAAAAATATAAAGCACTGCCGCCATTTCCGACAATCATCCGGGGACGGTTCAATCCTTTCGAATGGGTCAAGGACCCGAATAGAAGAATGGATTACTACGATTCCATTGCACCAATTGAAACTGCCTCCGATTCCGAAACATTAAGGGGCTTTGCGGGAGCAGCGGGCAAAGTTGAAGGGATCGTACGTATTCTGGCGAATCCCGAAGAAAGTGAAAAGCTTAAACCGGGTGAAATCCTGGTTGCTACAACAACTAATGTAGGTTGGACTCCTCTTTTCCCTAGAGCTGCAGCAGTCATTACAGACGTAGGAGCACCGCTGTCCCACGCTGCTATAGTAGCACGAGAACTTGGCATTCCTGCTGTTGTGGGATGCGGTAACGCCACTTTAAGACTTAGAACAGGGGATAAGGTCATTGTTGATGGTGGGCAGGGCATCGTGCGCATTTTGGAATGATACCTATACAGCATTATGAAAGTGCGTGATACTGTACCCTCTGGAAAGTATAATATGGTACAAAAATGGAGACGATATTAGAATAAAAATCAATTTCAAATAAGCTATTAGCCTGGACGTATGTGCAATTGTAGGTACGTCCTTTGCTATGAAAGGAGGTGGTCATGTGGACAATCAAAAGAAAATACCCAATAGGTTAATCAATGAAAAATCTCCCTATCTGCTGCAACATGCTTATAATCCGGTGAACTGGTATCCGTGGGGAGAGGAAGCATTTGAGAAAGCACGGCTTGAAGATAAGCCTGTTTTCCTATCTATTGGGTATAGCTGACTTGTCTACTATGATGAACTTGTCATTGGTGGCAAAACGGTTACTAGAACCAGAGCCTTGATATTTCAAATGGGTTCTACAAGGCTCTTTTTACACAATTCTCCCTATTTTCTTGTAGAATAGCCTCTTTGCTTATAACATTTAATATTATTCTCGGTTAGCTCTTTGAGGCTGATAACCTTTTTACAAACTTCTTCACTAATATTATTATCCTTGCAATAACATATAATAGGTTGAAATAGCTGAACCCATGTTTCAAGTTCTTCAACAATTCCTTCATCATGTGAAGTAAGACCTATCGGAGTGAGATGCTTGTTCATTTTGTCACCAATAAATTGGATAAAGTCGCAGCTTAACAGGCGATTTCTTGTTTCTTCATGTTCTTTAGATATTTCATAAAAATAGTATACTTCATCATACATCGGATTTAGTATCCATTGTAAATTGTTCAAGGGGTCATGTGGTGTAATATTATTTCTATAGCTTTTTATATGAGAATACAGACATTCATCTTTGGGGTCGGTATTATTTATTCTTGCATGGAAAGAATATCCATTTCTATTTGAGTTCTTATATGATTCGATAAACTCTAAAGGTGAGCTATAAGGAAATTTTTTGTTTGTTTGAAATATGTAAACTAAATATTGTAAATCCAAAAGGGTTTCATGGGCTATCTTTTCAATTTCAATTATATCTTCTCCATTAGTTAGTAAACCATGTGCGACTTTATTCCTTATCAAAGGAAAGTCAAATGCAAAGTACTCATAGGCATTAAAGACCTGTTTATCGTGTAATCTGTCCAATTTTGTATTTATAGTAAATGAGTTCAGCTTTTTAGGCTGAATGTCCATTTCAAAACAATAATCATAAAATATACCTTCAATTTGTATAGCCGCAACATTTACAAACGATAAATATTGCTTGCTTATATAGTTTTCTAAAGCTCCTTTCAGTACATCAAGTCTTTTATTAATAACGTGGTTATTTTTAACATTTTTAATTATATAATCACAGATATTCTTTTCTTGAATATACCTTGCTAAAAAGTCTTTATACGCTACAATTGAGTTATTCCTTAGGGTCTCAATAATATTGGAGTGGTATGGATATTCTGCGCTGGCTTTTTTAAACGCTTCTTCATCAAAAGTAAATTTATCGAACTTCCCAATAAATTCATTCATCTCTTTAGCAAATTTCACTGATATACTGTAATCACAATCAGGCAGAAATACAGCTTCACTATCCTCTAAAGAAGATATGTAATACTTGTAGTTGTTGTCGTCAGACGCTATACGAGAGCAGATTGACAAAGCCTTTTTCTTTAAATCAATGCTCTGTATTTCAATTAATTCCACATCTAACAACTGCTTATAATGCCTGCATTTTCTGCCTTCATAGTCAAGTTTTGGGAATATCTCAACTGCAATCGTTTCCTTTTGCTGTAGTTCATTTTTAAATGATTGGCATTTATTTCTGAGCTTATTTATCTTCCTTTCTAAAGCCTCAAAAAGTCTTTCGTTCTCATGTTCTTTTGTATTAATCTGGGTTTCTTTGGCTTGGATTTGTGCTTTTATGTTATTAATCTTTTGGTATAACCCCTGTACCTTATTATTTAAAATTTCATACTCATTCCTTGGTAATCCTTCTAAAAACAGCAGCCTGTTGAAAACTGTGTTATAAAACTCTGCCTCATTGTCTGGAAACTCAATTCTCATGTGACTTACAATGTAACAGACATTCTTTTTAATATCTTCAAAAGGCTGAATTTCGGGGTCTAATTCCATAGTATCCTTTATAAACTGTTTGGCTATACCGACTTTGTCATATTCAAATATATAGTCCAATTTTGATAGGTTTTCATGTGATATATAAGCCAGACACCTATCTAATATGCTTTTTCTGTTCACCATTACCCCTCCATCTAATACTTTTAATAAATAAAAGCACTCCCCGAAGAAGTGCTGCATTTTTGGGTTAGCTCTATGCGGTACATATGTAAACCTGTGCTATCCAGTTACACCACACTCCCGACATGCCACGCATAGAGCTATAACTGCCATAAATACATTTTTCATAACTGACACCATCCTTCTACTGATTTCTTTAAGCTTGTACATGTCAATGATGTTGCCTATTCCCTTAGACATTACCACTCTTGCTACAATATCTAAGATGAAATATATACTCATAACAGAGGTCGAGAGGTTAGGACTCGAACCTAAACTGTGGACTACCAATATTAAGTTACTTGATATATTTTACCACAATTTAGGAGCGAAGTAAATCCTACAGCAAGAAAGTTTACGGACATATATAAACATCAAATATCTCATCTGTTATTAACTTCCCAATTATTTTATTAGAGCAGGGTTTTACATTAAGACATTATAAAAATAAATAACATCATTAGAAAACAACCGTAATCGTTGTCCATTAGGACATGAATTACGGTTGTTTTGTCTTTAGACCGTGTGTTACAGGCGTGTGGATATTCTCTATTAGAACATTCAAACCATAGATAATCACTTAGTTATTACCCCTTAACCTATGGCTGGATGCCTATGCGTATTGGATAGTGTAAAACATTAAAATTAAGGAGGACGTTGGAATTATGAGTGAGAACATTGGTAACTTCAATCAGCTGTTAGAAAATGCAGGTGGGATTAATGGTCAGGAGAATAACATTCCTTTGACTACTAAACCGTCGACAGATGTGGTTGAAACTCAAAAGAAAGAAGAATCAGCACCGAGTATACCTAAACGTACAACTAAAGAGAGAAATATGGCACTATATGATGGGATGGCAAAAAGTGCAAAAGAATCTGAAGCTCTGGAGGCTGGAATACTAGAGAGAGCTTTTGATTTAAGGCACAGGATGGCGAGGGTCTACGGTAGCGAGGGTGAAGGTTATGTTTATGCAGCATTTATCCAAGAACAAGCAACAAAAGAGGGAAATCTTTTATTACTTGTTGAATACCCGGATGGGACGCTTTCAAAACCGATAAACGTACCACAGGATGGCCTTTTTGATAAGTCAAACTATTTTACAATCCATGAAGCAGGCTCTCCTATTTGGCTAAAGAACGCAAAATGCTTGGAGGTCTTAAGAAAATTTTGTGAAGGTGACATGGACATTGATTATGTGACGCTTTATTGTACACTAAGAAAGCACTATAAGGAACTTCCTGTCGGTAAAATACAAGAAAAATATACTTTGCCTGAGGCATATAAACTGATAGTTAGAGTAGCTGAATCGTTACGTGATATCAATGACGTTAATCATGAGGATTTCATTCCTTTTGATTGTGAAGATTATGTGCTGAACACGAAAGCATTTGAGAGAGTTGCATATGAAGCTGGCTATAAACCACGGGAACTACTTAAATTACTGGCTGTTCATGACATTCTGCGTGCTGATGAGGGAGAAAAACTAAGATATCAAAAGTCAAAACGAATACCTGGAGCCAAAGACCCTAAGAGATTTTATGTCTTTAAGCATGAGACTGAAATTAAAGCTATGGTCAGGGAGCAGCAGGATATGCAGATAAAGGTCATACCATCAGAACAAAGGCCTGATGTTTGTACTTATAAGAAGTCATATCCGGCTAATCCTTTTAAGAATAGAAGTAACAAGAAAAGGTAGTTTGTTGCCACTGTTGCCACAAAAAGCAGCCAATTAAAAATTGGTTGCTCTTTGTGGATATACAAATACATTATGGAGGTCAATGAAATGGTATCAATCATTGAAGATAATGAGGATTTTTTTACAACATTAGAAGGTCAATTACGTGGAGTGAGAGCATGTATAAAAGACAACTATGTAAGAGAATGCTTTGATTATGTGGGAAACACTCCTTTAGAGAATCAGTATAGTGCGGCGGAACTACTTGGGATTTTTTATAGTAGCATTCCAAAAGACCAGAGATATGATATTGTACTGGATGTGTATATGCGTTCAAATCATTCAAAGAACTTAGCTAAATATGTCAGGGCTATTAAGAAATATAGACCTAGCACTTATGCAGATGACATTAAGACTTTGGCAGATTCAACAGGAAACATTGTTGTGTATAGGGGTGGAGTATTATCAAAAAACCCTGACCGCTCTGTATCGTGGACAACAAATATAAATATGGCGCTGTTCTTTACTGACTATTGTAGACGAGGTTATAAAGGTAATAATATAGGTGTTTACATGGGAAACATCAGTATTGATGATGTAATAGCTTACACAAATGACCGCAACGAATATGAAATACTTCAATATGGTAGTGTGAAAAATATTATTCAGATAGGTTGACTGATTTTATATTGCAGTCCCCTATCTAGCTGAAGTTTCGAGGTGTCCAGTATTTTGGACACCTTGTTTCTCTTTCAATAGGGTGTCAATCATAAATGAAATGTTTGAAAATGGGATTTGATACCCTATTGAAATGATTTAAGGGGCTCTGGGATAGGTCAAAAAATGTTCCTTCTGGGTGTACCCTAGAGAAATGGTTATTTTTTATTACTTTATATTGACTAGTTGAAAAAGTTGAAAAATCCTTGCCTTTCATTAAAATTTCAGGTACAATCCACCACCCAAGAAAGGAATTGTAAAGGAAAGGAATGATAAATGAAATGGCAAGATATTCATATGAGAGAGTTTCGGACAAGGAACAAAAAACAGACAGGCAAACCACAAATATTCAAAAGCATTTTGGCGACATACCAGCAGAAAATGTGTTTCGTGATAAGATTACGGGCAAGACATATGACAGGCCGGAGTGGTCAATCCTTAAAAGGATTTTGAGGTCTGGTGATGAGCTGGTGGTAAGCGAGCTAGATAGGCTTGGAAGGACTAAGGCTGGTATCAAGGCTGAACTGGAATTCTTAAAAAGTAAGGGTGTCAAACTTCGTGCATTGGATATACCCAGCACCTTGTATGATGCTGAAGGCAAGGAGCAGGACTTAATACTTGAATTGGTCACGAACCTGTTAATTGAGGTCTATTCTACCCTTGCACAGCAAGAACTTGAAAGAAAAGAGGTAAGGCAACGCCAGGGCATTGAAGAAGCCAAGAAAAAAGGCGTGTATAAAGGACGAAAACCTGTTGAGGTTGATATGTCAAAATTTGCAAATATTTATTCTCGCTGGAAGGCTCGGGAAATAAAGGGTGTTGAAGCAAAAACCCTCTTGAACTTGAAAACAAACACCTTTTATAGAACGGTGGAACGCTACGAAAAATTACATGGGCTTGGAAAATTTGCTGAAACAGCAGCATTGCAGGAGGCATAGTCATGGGCGGTGTCTTCTATTACATCTTAGGTGTAATGACAGTCCTATTTGTGCTGACAGTAATCGTCATTATAAAATTGTACTTTCTGCTCAAAAGTTTCTTGGACGTAATTGCAAAAGAACTATCTAAGGAAGATTAAATCAATTTTTACACTATGCAGAGTAGGGTTATCCCCCCTACTCTCTTTTTCTGTTAATATGCTTTAAAGATTTTGTCACCGTCCTACCAAGTAGGCTTATTTGTTATTATAATTGCAAGCTAAACAAAATGAGGAAAAATTTGACTAACCTAATTAAGACATTGAACCAACTGTTGAAGTGTTTTGAAATCTGGGAAAGTAGATATTATGTCTGTTATATAGTTTTGATAAACTGTAGAAAATGTCAAAGGAGTTGAGAGCAATGCCAATGTATTGCAATCTATGTCATGAGATTTATACCAATGGGCTTCTGACCTGCTGGACTTTCCTATTGAGCAGACGGATACATTAAAACAGAGCCAAGGCGATTGTGATTTGAAGCATGGTGAGGTTTAAGAGGTTTAAAGGGTTCAGACAAAGCCCATCAGGATACCTGGGGTCTGTGGGGCTTCCCATGTACCACTCAACCATTCACCTGTTCCAATAGTTTCGACTGTTCAAAGGAAACTAGGAAGGCAGGAAGGCTCTGTTCTAACTGTCCCATATTCCTTAACAAGGCTCTGTCCTACTGTTCCCTGTTCAAAGGTCAATCTATTCAAGTAATCAAAATGCTGGCTAACCATAAAGTAAGGCTGCAAACAATAATACAAAACTTCCATACCATTCAGTTATAAAATTTGAATATCAATTAGAGGATTGAGGAAATTACATGCTGGAGTATAAAATTAATCAATGGGTAAATTGGGATATCTCCATGTGCTAAAGTTGTGTTTAATGGAAAAATTGTGTTTATACGGCGGCTCAAAGTAATGGTCAATTAGCAGTTTAGCAGGCAAACAAGGTATGGATGGTGGAAGGCTCACTGTTTGGACGGTCTGAAGGCTGGAAGGCTCTGTTCAGTTTAACCAGAGCAAGGCAGGAAGGCTATGGTTCCAGTTCCCTTTTAAGGACAAGGCTGGTCAGTATTGTTTAATAGAAGGCTTTGAATAATTGGGCTTTATGGACAGAGGGTAAATGAAGGCTACCATAGGTTTTCTCTCATATCAGGGTCAGCCAGTTCCTTTAAGCACAGGGCTTTCAACATATACAATTAGAGGTTTATTAGTTTATCAAGGGACAAGGCAAGAAGGCAACCTACCATTTCCCCTTATCATAAGGAGGATTGGGTGGTTGTCTTTTATTATTTAATGGCTACAGTTATATGTGTAAAACATGAGCGTCCTTTACACAAAAGCCAGCATTGGTCTGAAATGGCTGAAGGACTGAATGTGTAAACAATGAGCAGCCTTTACACAATGATAAACATAAGGATGAAATGGTTGACCGGCTAAATGTGTAAGCTAGGAGCGTCCTTTACACAAAAACAAGCGTACAAAACTACTTACTGTTTATTAAGAAGTATAAAGATGTGTAAATTGAAAGCGTCCTTTACACATCAGGCAATTCAGCAGGATTGGAGGAAAGGTCATGCCTCACCGTTTGTTATCAAATGAAATTCAAATATGGATACCCAAAGCAAAAAACGACAACACAGAGAAGTATGAAGTATTACAGCAGCATTTACAAAAGTATGACAAGGATACCCTGTTAAAGTCTATGTACTTTTCAATTAGTGCCTTATTAAATGATAAGGATAGGCTTGAAAAGAAATTAGCAGACGAGGGTAGTTTATTGGTTGAATATAATAAGCTGGTTGAGAGCTACAACCAGCTTCAACAAGAGACGGCTGTACTCAAAAAGAAACTAGCAAGCGCAGATAGTTTAGCGGTCAAATACAAAGAACTGGTTGAGAGCCATAGCCAGCTTTTGAATGAGAAACAAAGTCTAAAAGATAAATTAATAAGGCTTCTTGGAGATAAAAACATCAGTGGAAGAATTCAGAGAAACAATGCTGTTACTATCTCTAAAATACTGGAATTGCAGAGCAAAGGTTTAACTGACAATGAAATATGTGCTGAACTGGGTATCAGCAGGAAAACCATCTATAACAGGAAAAAGGAATACGAGGATTATTGCCGTAAGCGTGGTATCAGTGTAAATAACCTATGGAGGAGGTCTGGGAGAAAATGAGGTCTCCATGGGAAACGAAGTATTCAGGTCAGCTCGTTAATATAAACAGTCACTGGTATGGCCTTTATCAGGATAAAGTCATTTCTACAAGTGAAGCAATGGACGGTAACGAGGGCGATATTAAAGATTGCGTTTATGAGGGTGGTTTTATAACCGGCAATATCATAAAAGAAAAAATCAAGGCCTATGGGATTCTTGAAAGTCAGGAGTATGTGGAACAGCCTGTGAACTATAAGGACAATGAGGATATTTTGGCTCAATTTATAGATGAAGGCAATGGACAGTGAGCAAGTTGGAAGGCAACCATGGGTTTCCTCTCAATTCAACAGTGAAGGAAAAGTGAGCGTGAGGATCCGGCGCCATCATAATTAAAAAGGGTCAGGCATGGGAAACAACCATTTGCAAAAAGCGGTTTATTTGTGCGGAGCAGCACAGGTCAATTTCAGCCATACATAAAGGCCATCATTCCCCTATCAGCATTTCAATAAAATAAAATTGGTTTCTGATTAAATAATGAAAAGGGTAAAATTCAGTTTCTACAGTCTATAAAAACAGTCGGTACAATGGGTAAAAATCATCTATGCATGGGTATGTGAAAAATGTGGGTTTTGGAGATAGGGAAAATTAAGAAGGTAGTTTATACGGTTGGCTATTGCAATTTCATTGAAAATAGGTTAACCTCACTCTCCAATATTGGAGAAAGCGGGGTTATGATATTATGAAAATACAGAACAATGTTTTTAAAAGCAAATTACATGGAGAAATAACAGAACGAAAGGCATTCATACTTTGGCATGGCAATAAAATTGCCATTATAACAGAGAGAATGAATGATGCTACTGAAATAGAATATGTCATTGAAGTTCTTTGGGATGACTATTTTAAAAGCGGCTGTGACGATACAATAGCAGGTATTGATATGGAGATTAAACCTCGTAGATTTTATGTGAGAAATCATTATCCTTCTTTTGTTATACAGAGAGTTCCGCCTGAAGGTCGGGAAGATGTGCCTAATATCTTAGCAAGATTAGGGTTAAAACATTATGATAAGTGGGATATAATGTGCAAAAATAAAGGGCTATGCGGTAATGATGATTTTACAGTAGAAGAAATAATATAGCGAAACGGACGAGCATTGAAAGGAGCTGGGTGAGGTATGATATTAAAACACATATGTGAAGTTTGTGGACTTGAGGAAGTGATTGATAGCGAAGAGGCTTACAATAACGGTTGGGACTATCCACCCGTGATGGGGTCGTTTACTGTCGTATCGCCAAGAACATGTGGTGATTGTTCAATAGACCGAACTTTATGGTGGGAACTAATTGTCAATCATATTTCTGTTGAAAATCTAAACGAACACCATAAGTTAACCCTATCTCGCATACTTAATGAGCCAGAAAGCATAAAACCATAGGGGGGTATTCCCTATTTGATTATTTTATATTGGAGGTGCGGTATGGGCAGTTACAAGTTTATTGATGAAACTCTGAAGGAAAAGTATTCTCATTTGGATTTATCAAAGAATCCATGGAGAGAGTTAATAAAGGCTGGGACTGGATATAAAAAGGGCTGGCATGATTTAGTTATACAACTCATGCAAGAAATTGAGATAGCCTACGACAATTACAACGAGCCAATAGAAAACCTTAAAATACATGGAATTAAAGAAAAGTACGGTGGATTGCAGGTAGACATAGGTGATTCTGAAAATGAAAATTTGAACACAGTAATATATGGCTTGGTAGACCAGTATGAAGAAAATTCATATTCGGTATGTGTTGAATGTGGCTCTATGTTTGCTGAACTGTGTAAAAATGATAGAGGTTGTCTACAGGCCTTATGCCCTAAATGTGCAGAGAAACTTGAATATCAGCCAGAAAGCAAGACTTTGTTTGTTTATATGACCATACAAAAATAAGAAATGTCAAAGGTAATTTGCCTGTGACATTTCTATTGGGGGAAACATCATGGTATCTCCTCTACTCTATCGTCAATTTATACTTAATAAAGAATTATAAATGGCGGTTAAAGGAATATACCCAACTGAATAGTTTTAATACAAAAAGCAAGTTCAATTTATTTTGTACTTGCTTTTTTATTGCTCATCACCTTCTTGAATTTTTAAGGCTTTTAACATAGCTGTAAGTACTTCATTGATTGGTGGTCGTAACTCGGGCTTTACCCTTTTCAACCTCTCAATAAGTGGGTCAACAGGTTTATCAGGCAAATTTCCAAAGTATAAGAAATCAGTAGAAATTGAATACAATTCTGCAACTTCTTTGATAATCCTTGTGCTTGCACCACTGACACCACGTTCAATCGAAGAAACGTGGTTGGGTGTTATGTTTAAACTTTCGGCTAATTCCTCCTGTGTATGACCTGTATATTCACGGATATAACGTATGTTTTCACCAATAATACGGTTCATTTCTTTAATTTCTCGCATGTGTACTCACCTCGTAACATTATTTTAAGTAATGATTGCGCAGGAGTACACGATATATAAGTATGAGGTTACTAATGACAAGACATGAGTTTTGTTATATAATGTATATTAGTTTATCTCAATTAATGGAAAAAAGACGATATATGTATAAAAAACGGAGTTGATGAAGAAACATGGAAGTTGAAAATAGCAAAGGGCATATAAAAATTGTACCTGTGGTACTGAGTGTTCTTTTAATAGGAAGTCTTTGTGTGAATGGCTACATATACAGTCAGATTGTAAAGGTCAATGGGACTATCTCTGATACACAGGGTAGTTTAGTTGGTTTTACTTCTGAACTGGCTTCTATCAATTCAGAGATTGCCAATAAGCAAGAGAAATTGGATTTGCTACAAAAGGAAAAAGAAACACTACAATCAGAGGAAACCAAGACAGACATAGTAAATGGGAATAATAGCGTTTCTGAACCAGCAAAACCTGAAATTAAAGAGGAACAGGCTGTACAGCAGCCTTCAAAGCCTGCAACGGCAACACCTTCTACCTCAAGTAATAAAGGTGGGACAGACGTAGATGGTGACGGTATCATGGATTATGATGCCAGCGGCAACCTAATTAAAGGAAGTTCCCTTGATAAAAATAACAATGGGCTTGAAGATAAATACGAGGATGATGGTACTTACAGTGACCTGAAAGGTGGTCATGTACCATCAGGTGGAGAAGACCGTTGGAATAAGGCAACAGGCGGTCAAGACATAGACGGTGATGGGAAAATTGACGTGGATGCCAATGGCAACATAGTTAAGGGTGGAGCATATGACAAAAACGGCAACGGCATAAAGGACTGGTTGGAAAATTCAGACGGTACAACCAATGATGGTGAAGTCACAGATGGCTCCGGTTCTGGTTCTGGTGAAGGTGACTACGAGCTAGATACACACTAATGGGAGAAAAACACATGATGAATAAAACGGTTATTATAAGTGCTATTCTCGGGGTACTGTTGGTTGGCAGTATTGTAGGAACTGTAATACTGGTGAATCAATACAGTAAGGCAAAGGAAAGTTTATCTGGCATAGAAAATGAGCTTTCAACAGCACAAACAGAGCTTGACACAGCAAAGGCAACCTTAGAAGATTTGGAAGTTACATATAACGAATTGTCGCTTGATACTTCAATAGAAATGGATATCAGTGGTGATAGCATACTTGAATCAGGGGTTACCATGGACGAGGCCTATCACATGGTAGAGGTTATGAAAGCATCTGGACAATTAAAGGATTATCTTTCTGAAATGGTTAAAAAGCTGGGTACTTCCCTTGAAGCTATTGAAAAATATGGAGAAACAATAGAAACGGTTCAACAGCCATCAGCACAAGAGCCAAGTCAAGGAAATCAAGGTGGCGGTCAGAAACCAAGCAATCAACAACCAGCTAACAATAATGACGTACCTGACACTGATTCAGACGGAGACGGATATTCTGATTCGTTTTCTGGAGGGCAAGGTAATCAAGTAATTACAGACGGTTCTGGCTCAGGTGGCGGTGGTAGCGACGATTACGAACTTGACACCCATTGAAAAATAGGAAGGATTCATATTTTAAGGAGTGAGGGAACATTTGGAAGTTAAAAACAATAAAAGAAAGGTCATAGGGATAGTAGCCGGTCTATTACTCATTTGCGGTATTGGGCTGGCAGTAGGTATTCTGAACAGAGCAGAGCCAGTTGAGGATAGTTTAGCGGATACTCAAAATGAGGTTATGACTTCTCAGGAGGAAAATGTAGCAAACACTCAATTACCAGAGACTACACCTGAAACGGTTAGTAATACTGCAAAAGAAGAACCTAAAATAGACCCAACCTTAACAGGAGATTCAATTTTATCATCAGGTTTATCACTTAGAGAAGCATGGGCTTTCTATAATGAAGCTAAGAAAAATAATGAGGAACTGGGCTTATCGGCAGAGGAAACCAATGAATTCCTAAATAATATGCTATTTGACTTAGGTACGACATTGGCCCAATTGGAATATTGCAATAATGCAGGAATGTTTAACGAGCAACAGCAAGTAGCACAGACACCAGTTCCATCAAAGCCGACACAGCAGCAGCCACCAAAAACATCAGAGCCAAATACAAGTAATCTTCCAGATGGAGTTTTAGAGCGTTCTGTAGGCTATTTTGGTGATGAAAACGGAAATTACATGCATGAATATGTATATACGAAGGCTGGAAGTACTGTAAATACTTATAAAATGGACTCTAAAGGTGAGTATACCATCTTGCTAAAAACAGAGTTTTCATTATACGCTTCATATGATTCATATGAAGACATACCTGATGACAGCAAAGATTTGTTTATAGGGTTCACAGATGGAACGTGGATGAGAAAAGATGTAAACATTTATGAGTTTTCTGAACAGATTCCAAGTGACAAAGTAGCTAAGTATGAAAAAGACAGTAAAGATGGTTATTGGCATTACAATGCAGATTTATACGCCAGCTATGAGGATATACCCGATTATGAAAAGAAGTCTGGTTATCCAATGCAGGACGGCAGGTGGAAAGTTGTAGGTATGTACTCTCTTCCAAGTAAATCTTCGTTTAGTAAGTCGGCAGAGTCCGTATATAGCACCTATGATGATATTCCAAGCTTTTTAAGACATGCGTATGACCAGCATGAGGACGGAAAATGGTACAAGAACAGTTATTGGCAAGGCCATTAACATTGATTAATTAAGGAGGACAGGTAATGAAAAGGATTTTAGCAACAATTACAACGGCAATTCTATTGGTAGGTTTATTCAGTACGGCGGCTATGGCAGCACCATTGACCAAAGGCAATCTAACAGTAATTGATAAGGACAACTTTGAGGCACAGACCATTGAGTATTTTAAATCACACAATTCTACTATTTATAAAGACTGCCCTCAATATGTTACTAACAGGACACTTCAATCAGATGGCACTATGAATTACAAAGTTGACTGGAATATAGTTTCCCATCCAGATATGGGAGATGATGTAACACATGAAATAGTTGGCAGAGGCGCATATATAACGGTTGATAACATCATCAGGGAAACAATAAAAATAGGCGGTGCTTATTCTGTAAAGGATTATTCAGCAAAAACAGGTATGACCAAAGAATACATAACAAGAGAGTCCGGAACAATGCTATTTTCAAAAGGGCCTGTTACAGTCACCTTTTATGGTGGTGACGTGAATTATCTATACCCACTTCAAAGAAACTATGGAAATACACGTTCAATAGATAAAATTTTTGGCTATGAGATTGCCAGAGGGTCTTTATTATATAGCACCAGCAGCATAGAGAGAGGGTCAAAAGCATCGGAAGAAATACTGCTGGAGTTTAGTGATGTGGAAGATGGACCTCATACAACAACAACCAAGGTATTGTCTGAGCCGGGGATGTATAGTATATATCTTCAACTCGTAGATGTATCTGCTGGATTAAGTGCTGGCCCGGGTATCACCTTGTGTATCCTTGATGGCACAGAGGATATGAACGATAACATTCAAGAGACAGTGACAGCCATACCTTCAACAGCAAAGGTCAGTGTCAATGGAAAAGCATTTAATGTACCTGCTTACAATGTAAACAACAGTAATTTTTTGAAGGCACGGGATATCGCCTATATTCTAAATGGCACATCTAAGCAATTTGATGTAGTCTACAGCGAAAGAAAATTTGAAAACAAGGTTATATCAAGCAATGTTTATTTGAAGGAATTCACACCATATGAGAGCGTAGGCGGTGAAATGACTCCTCTTAAAGCTGGTAATAAGACAGCGAGTTTGACAGCGCAAACATTTACATCAACGTATACTGGTGGAATGAATCCATTGGTCTACTCAATAGATGGGGCCAATTATTTGATGCTGAGAGACGTAGGGAGAATAATTGATTTCAGTGTCACTTATGATAATGCAACAGGCACAGTATTAATTGACACCAACAAAGGTTATGACGGTACAGCAAAGGTAATATCTAAAGATGCTGTACAGGCTGATTATAAAGTTTATTCAGTAACAAGCAGCGGAAACCATGAAACCTATACTGTCAATGGTGAAAGGTACTGGAGGCTTAGAGATTTTGCAGGATTTAATGGGTTCCCATACTTCGGTTATGTGCATGACACTGACAATAATACTCTGACAATAGATAAAAAATACAGGATTTTAGAAGCACCATTAGGCATAAAACTTGATAACAGTCCTGAATGGGCTACCCCTGTCTCTCCATTGGTCATTAAAGGTGACTCACAGTTTACCTTGTCAGGCTATGAAATCAGGAAAGAGTTGTACTTTACAATTCCTGATATACAGAAAATATATAACTTCTACATTGAATGGATTGCGGATGACAGGTATCAGGATGGCGGTTTCTATTTTATAGACTACTATCCTGAGGACGGTATAGACAGACCGTTATTCTGGGGAACTTTCCCTGGGGCGCAATAATCAGAACAATTCAATAGTTAAAAGGCTTGGGCGTTTTGCTCAAGCCTTTTTTCATGCTCAAAAGCAGGTCGGATTTATTGGCTTCTCAATAATAAATGGAAATTGGGTGTTGCAATCCTTACTTTTCTCTGGTATCCTTCCAGACCAATAAATATAGGGATTTGGAGGTGATGGACATGCAAAGCATTTATTACAACATTTGTGACGAGGTTTTCATATCAAGAAACGGATTAATTGAGATACTTCGGAAGGCTCTCATACGTGGAGACTGTCTATTCTGGGTATCTGACTTCAAGGTGCAAGGCGGCAGTATCATATTAAGAACCGTTGATAATCTGATGGGGCGGTTGACCATAGAAGATTTGCTTTTGAGTTTAAGGGAATTGACGGTTGATATATTAGCAAAAGCAGTCACTAATGGAGAGTTTGACATATCTATTTTGGACGGAGATTCAATTGATTTAGTGATTCAGGTCGGGGTTTTCGGAACACTGGTTTATGATTAGGGGTACTGATCTCCTACCGGCGTTTTTCAATACTATTATTTCTGGTGTGAGTAAGTGGTAAAGAAGTGGTTTTGGAGTTTCAACAGTTGCAAAAATCAAGGTCAGTACCTAAAGAAATTTTTATAAGCAGTTGATATGTGGAGAATGGTGATTTTGAGGATGTGAAAAATTTAAGGATATGGAGGCATGGAGATATGAAGAAACGTGATAAAAAAAAGAAGGATAACATGCAGGGCGAGCCTGTACATTTGTTTACTGTGAATTTTATCAAAGGCATAAAGGTCAAAAGTATATATAAAAATAGAAAGGATGCTTTTGAAGGTTCAATGAGGTCATATATTCAGTATCTGAAATCTTTTAACACTGAAGATTTGGGCTTAGATTGTGGAGAGATAGATGTTTACGATTGGATTAACAGCGTTCTATCCGGCAGTTATGACGCTGTTGCTCATATGATTGCATTGTCACCAATGGAATTACTTTATAGGATTAGCACTAAACCAGCGGTGAAGTTTGATATTTCAATAGCTGATGCCTTATTCTACATATTAGAGTCGGTGGAACGCATTGAAGACGAGGGGTTTTACTTCAAGTCTTTTGATAGGGGCAGTTCTTTTGAAATGCTCTTTGGGTGGGGTGCGGTCAGAATGAGGCTGACATGTGTTGATGTCCCTAAACTGTTTCAGGTGTTGGAAATCAATCATAATCCGTCAGAATACGTTGAGAAGGCTATATGTCAAGCACTTAATATGGCTGGTTTAACTGATAAGTTTGGTCATTTCGTGGATGTGATGAATCACATGGCTCACCCTTATTCTATTGACAAGTTTATAGAGGAAGAATACGGCTGTATTTACAAAGAAGATACATTTACACCCTTTGGGGCTGGTCTTCGTGAGATTGCTTTCCTACGATATTTGTACGAGCAGAAGAATTCATATAACAGAGATTTGCAGATTGAGGTCTATGGAGGAAATATCTTGATTGCAGAGTTTAACTATGGGGAGCATGGAATATTGAAGTTATTAATTTCATTGTATGCGGATGATGCACATGAGCGGCTATTCAGGGCCTATAAATTACATCAATAGGCTCTCACCTACCCTTCCAGCAATTTGTAAGAAAAAAATTTTTAAGTTGATAAATCCTTCTGTTGCAAAATTTTTCCAGAAGCGGTACAATTCCTCCGCCACATGCAAAGTAGTGTGGTGGTTTTGGTAAATAATAAAAATTTTTATTGAGAAAGGAGATTTTCAATTCATGGAAAAGGCTGGTGAAATGGAGCGACTGGTAGCAAAGCAGCTCAGGGAGATAGTGCCTGATTTGCTTCTTCTTAATCTCTGGGAGTTGTGGGAGGAACAGCACTCAAAGGATGTTAACATCAATCCTCAAACATTCAAGCTGTTTGGAATATTGGGCCAACCTCGGAGTCAAATAGTTTTACATTCTGTCGGTGAGAAAACTATCAAGCATAGTTTTCAAACGGCTATGACTCCTTGCACAGCAACGATAGCCATATACGATTTAGATAGTTTATGTGCCATTATGCTATCTGAAAGTCAGGCTGAATCAATCTTAGAGCATTATTCTAAAGAGAGGGGTAATATTACATGGATAAGAGATATATAGCTTGTCGGCTCGACCTTGGTATAACTCGCATAGCTGGATTTTTGCTCTTTAATGCAGCAAGCGAACACTACGAGTTTGAAGAAGTAACTCCCAAAGAAACACTGCGGCTTGTAAAGGCTGGTATGGTCAACGGTCTGAAAATCGTTGACGGCGAGCTTGTACCTGATTCTGAAGGGTTCGGGCAGCATAACTTTAAGATTAAGTCAGGAGTTGGCAATTATAGAAACGCCGTAGAAACCGGCAAACAAGGTGATAAAACCTACAGTATCATTAGAAAAGTTTCTCATGATGACGAGGATGAATATACCGTCATAACGAGTAAATGCGGTAGATTTTCCATTGATACTGAAGGTCTGATAGCCCTCATGCGGTTTTATGATGTGGCTGGTGTGCGGTTGGATGAATCAGGTGAAATTGTGACATATCCGGGCGTGACCATTTCAGACATGAGAACCCATGCAGACCCTAAAAGTTATGACCCTAAAGAGGTTTTGGATGTTGGCGGTGTACTCATGCCAGCTTCTGATTTGACAATGGCAGAAATCTTTGGAACGGGTGGTATTGAGGAAAAGGCTGAAGGTGTTGAACAACCTGTCAAGGAAAATGAAAGTTCAGAGACGGTTAAAGTGGATGAACCCAAGCAGACACCTAAAAAGCCTGCAAGTAAAGGCGCAGCAGCCAAAAAGAAAAGCTAAACAGTTTCAATTAATAGAGGTCAGGTATTGTACTTCTCGTACATATCTGACCTTTTTTTATTATCTGGGGAAAAAACAATCAACACAATAAAAATAAAAACTTGAAAGGCCGTGATTGAAGGTGAAAACAAAGGAATTGCTGCGATTGGCTCTTTTGCAGATGTACGAAGCATTTTCAGATGAGGATAAGGCCCTTTGTAAGTTTGATTGGTACTTTAATACCTTTATCCGTTCATTTTCTGACCTGCGTGTATCCCCTAAGCACGTTGCAGGAAGGCAGGACATGGAAATAAATGACCAGCAGCGCATTGAGGAAGATATGTGTCGGTTAGAGTTTGACGTTGTAGATTATGGGTGCTGGATGTGGTTTTATCAAACAGCAACGGGCGAATTCGATATCGTCAATTTTGATGATGAAATCCCTGTAATAAAGTTGTTGAAAGACTTTGAACATGAAAAAGGCACGAAAACATTTTTGGTGAGGAGGCAAATGTAATGGAAATCAATTATAAGGTCGAAACGATTATATCGAAAAACGGCAGACCCTACGCTTATAAGGTTTATGCAGGGGTCTACATTTTCTATCTGTCGCAGAAAGTGTTTTCAGAGGCTGTGAATAGCGGCATGATTGAGCTTGACGGGTCTACAAATTCCGTAAAATGGAATGACATTATCAGGCTCAAGGGTGAAAAAGCAGTAGAAAGGCTTAGGTATGCCGTTGCCAACACGACCCTTGATTACTTGGAAGAAGAACTGGAAGTCGTGAACGAAATGCCACCTATCCTATATCTCCATTACAGCTTTGGTACATTCAGGCTTGCAGCAATATCTTTATTGGTAAAGAGCGGTACTGTTGAGATTAACTCGGGTGGAATAAATAGAGATAATGGAAAGGTCAATGAAAATCTTAAAGAAATAAATAAAGCTGTCATGGAAGGGTATTCGGGGGTCTTGAACTATATAGCCAACTACTGCGACAAGGAATACTGCAATTCTCATAATCTGATTCGTATGGTTCGGGAGAGTAATCGGGAGACATTCAGACTAGCGAATTACAATATAAAGCTAGGATACTGACGGTCATTTTACAACTTCATAGCCAACGACAAAAGCACCTCTGAAATCAAGGATGGGGCTTTTGTTATGCCTTAAAATGGAGTCTGAAGGTATGGGGGCTAGTTTAGATTGAGGATTTGCCGGAACAATTTCAAGGGGTGTCCAGAGGGTTAAAATGGTTCTGGGGGTATTCGGGTATGGGGTGAGATATAAAAAGGGCTTAGAACAAGCACCAGAGGGTTCCAGCAAAGGGTTATTGGATTTGGTAGAACGTGAAATCAAAATATCTTTCCAAAGGGTGAAAGTAAGTTCTTTATGCTTTGAAATCATGTAATACATGGGGTTAATAAAATAAATGTGAAATCAAAAATACGTCCAGATGGGAGAATGTAAGTTCAATTTTAGTATTAACTCAAGGAATATTGAAATAGCTTTGTGCATGGCTCTTTTGATTGATTCAAAATACGATTTTTTAGACAGCAAAAGGCCTAGTTGATAATGGGGTATCATAGCATACCCTGTTATGAAAAAGTATAAGGTTTCAATAAAACTGATACATTAAATTGGCTTGTTGATACGGTTTGATTCTGCTCCAAAGTGTAAGCATTGATAATGAATTTGGAATACTGAAGGATTTTTTCTACATAAACATGGCATGTTATGAAATTGGAGTATTGAGTAAATCAAGGTTTGTTGAAATATTTGGGACATTTTCATGGCTGGTTATAAAAGTATGTCTGCATGGATCTAAACAGTATTAGTTCATAAGAGGTACATTGCAGGTGAAACAATTACCTTTGATAAACGACTTGCAAACCAATTTGAACCTTGATTTTCAGAGCTGTCAGGCCTGATTCAAAGAAATTTATAGCTAACAGACAAACTTCATATTGATAAAATTTCAGAATTTAAGGTTTTAGGTTGTAATTTTCTTGCTTCAAAGGCTTCCAGAGTGGGGTTTTGAGAAAAACAAAATATATAGACAGAAATATAAGATTGGAGATTAAGAAAAATACCTTAAAATTCTTAAAAGTTTTATCTTAAAGGAGTTGGAACGACATGAATAAAACTATGGTGATGACCAAAGAAATCTATAATGACCTTGTTGATTATACTGGTCAGCTTTACGAAAAGCCAATAGGCAGGATTGGTAAACGTGAATTAAGAAAAGAGTCTGTTGCTTTTCTGCAAAACTATATAAGTTTTGTTATGGCACCGGGGGTTGTTTCAAAGACAACACAAATATATTTGAAGTCCAGTAGTGGTAGTGTGGCAGCAGCCATCAGGTCTTACAATCAGGATGCCGGTGAAGGTAATCAAATAAATTTAAAGACGGCTAGTGCAGCTGTAGACTATGACCGTAAGAAACTACTCAAACTATTCAATTCAAATGATGACATGCTATATAATGTTATTTACGTTAGGAATTTCGATATAACAGGTTACAGGCGGTTGTTACAGCTTGCTAAGTTAAAATATGGCATAGGACAGAGTTTAAATGAAAAGATAATCCTCAAACTCAATCAAAATCATTACTGCCCTACTCTATCGGATGAGGACTTCGATGATTTGATACAGAAGCTGGTAACATACAGTAAGAGAATAATCAGCGAGGTTGAAGAAACAATGAATACGGACGCAGCAGGTTATTTTAATCACCTTCAATTTTCAGATAACCTTTCAGAGATTGACATGGAACGCTTGCAACAGATAAAGATGCTGTTATGAGGGCTTGTAAATATTAAAAAATAAAAAGTAGTTGGACATTCGGTCATATGATTGAGTGTCCAACTACTTTTTATATTCAGTTGATTATTTCTGCATTATCAAGGCTTGTGGAGTGTTGTAGCAGGCTGTATTTGTCGAATTTCAGGGTTTATAGGCACCTTTGTTTGTGATACAATCATTTCAAACAGTTTAAGGGGTTAATTACATGTTTAGCAACGAGTATTTTAGTAAGGGTGAGCATAGACAAATAAAAAGCAAGATGAGTAGATATTCTGATATGCTAAAAGATATAGTAAAAGACAGTTTAGGTGTGGGATTTTCACGAACAATTTCAAAAGGTAACAATTATGACCGAATAACAATACATATTGACGAGAAATTATACTTAAAAGAGGAAATAATCAACTTTATTAATATGGTTATGGCAGAAAATGAATGTGAATATAAAATATTTACAAACTATGGTGTAGTCATAATAAAGGATGAACGTACTCTATGGGGCTTAATAAATACGAATACTTCTTATTTAAAGCAGCGTATACAAGAGAACCAAGTCAAAGTATTTAAACTTAATGAAGATATAACTGACCTATTGATTATGACCTTACACGGTTATTAAACAAGTATTATAAAAGAGCCGGACATTCATTACTGGTGATGAGTGTCCGGCTCTTTTATTTTTTATGCCTTTTTAGGACTAGTGGAAATATTTGTATATGCATAACATCATTAATGAATTTTCTTTAAGGACGTGTTAATGGGTTAGAACGTGTCCAATTTTCCATGAGAACATTGGGCATTTTATCGTTAATCTAAGCACTATGGCGTGTTTTGTATTCGTAGCAAATATATAAGAGGAGCGTATTTGCTATGAAAACATCACATGACAACTGTCAGAAATCTATTATATCTGACATGCCCTACTCTGTAACTGTTCAGGACAATGCGAAAATAGAAAGCACTTATAAAGATTGTGGTAAATCCAACAAAGCAGTAAATGAAAGTATTTCAGCTATTGACAAAGAGTATAAGGAAGCGGTAACCTCTCCGTCCATCTTGGTTATAGAAACGAATTCGCCAAGTTCGCAGGCACTAAAGAGTTTTAGTTTGAAGCTGATTCAAATTAAAGCACGCTTGCATGGGGAGGTGAAATAGTGGTTCAACACATGGAGTTTACATACGAGAACTTTAAAATCAAGTATGTCGCAATCTATTTGAGAAAAAGTCGTGGTGAAAGTGAAAAAGACCTTGATAATCATAAGAATGCATTGATTGAGATATGTGAAAGAAATGGTTGGGAATATGACATATTTGAGGAAATCGTCTCTGGGGAGAGTTTAGAGTTAAGGCCTAAGGCACAAGAATTGCTGTACTATCTTGAAAATGAACCGGATAGTTATGATGCAATCTTGGTTATGGATATAGATAGGCTTAGTAGAGCTGGTACAAGTGAGTCAGATTTAGTAAAGAAACTTTTAATTGATTCAGAAACATTACTGGTTATAAAAGACCGAATCATGGATTTATCTAACGAACAGGATGATATCACCTATGATATACAATCATTCGTTGCTAAGTTAGAGTACAAAATGATTAAAAAGCGTTTGAGACAGGGTAAGTTTCAAAATGCTAAGAAGGGATATTGGAGCAATGGTATTCCACCTATTCCCTATTTATATAATAAAGAGGCTAGAATGTTGAGCATAGATGAAACATTACTTAGAACGTACAGATATATTATTGATTCAGTAGTTATTGATAGAAAATCTACCAATCAAATAGCATATGAACTGAATCAAAAAGGATGGTTGACAGCAGGTAAAAAAGGTAAAAGGTATTGGACGAGTAAGACGGTCAGAGATACACTATTGGATAAAACCCATCTTCAATATAGTGAGGAAACTGACCGAGGGTGCATAGTCATAGGCAAATCAAAAGGCAACGGTCATAAAAAGAGGTCTTCAATAGCATTAAAGTTTAAACGGATACCTCAGGATAAATGGCTTACGTTTAAAGGCTTGCATAAATCGTTAAAAACTCAAGAGGAACATACCATAATAGAGGTGTTTTTAAAGCGTAAAACAAAGGCACCTAGAAAGACTACTGCAAAAACGATATTTCCTCTTACAGGATTGATAAAGTGCGGTTGCTGCGGACATTATTTAGGGTTCACTGAACGGTCTGACAGAAAGGGTTTACTGTCAGTAAAGAATTGTTGGTATAAAGACCCATTCGGCAATAAGTGTCATAACAGAAGTAGTCCTATGCTGGTACTGATTGATAAGATACATGAATTAATTGAAAAGCACATAGCAGACGTACAGTATGAGATAGATACGATTGACAATGATAGGATTACTGCCATTGAAGATGAAATCAAGACTAGCAAAAGGCTTGTTGAAGTTAAGGACACTGCTATTGACCGTGTAGATGAGGCTTATGAGGCTGGCGCATATTCAGTAGATGAATTGAAAATGCGTAAAGGCAAGCTGAAATCAGAGAAAGGAAAAATACTTGAAGACATCAAGGCCTTGGAAGTGGAATTGAACTATTTAAGGGAAAGAGGCAAAACGGAACGGGTTGATGCACTGAAGGAGTTCAAAGAGTTAATAGCCCATCCTGACCTTACATGGGAAGAACAGAACGAGTTGTATAAGACACTGATAGAGTATGTGGTATATACAAAGGTTGACGAGAAAATAAAAATTCAAGTCGTTTATAGGTAATATGAAGGATACTGCTATTATGATAGTGGTATCCTTTATTTTTTAGGGTATACTAAATTATTATATCTATGAAGGAAGGTGATAAAATGACTAATTCAAACAGAGTACCCAATCGCTTAGTGACTGAAAAGAGTCCTTATCTGTTGCAACACGCATACAATCCCGTTGACTGGTATCCGTGGGGCGAAGAAGCCTTTGACAAGGCGAAAAAAGAAGATAAGCCTATTTTCCTAAGCATTGGGTACTCTTGACGATATTGGTTACAGAAATCAGTTTGCCATTGGTGCCATGTGATGGAAAGAGAATCATTTGAGGATGAAGAAATTGCCCAAGTTCTCAATCAACATTTTGTATCCATTAAAGTGGACAGAGAGGAACGTCCTGATGTGGACCACATTTATATGACAGTCTGTCAGGCCATGACCGGCCATGGGGGCTGGCCCCTGACCGTGGTGATGACTCCCGCCAAGGAACCCTTTTTCTCCGGCACCTATTTTCCCAAAACAGGGCGAGGCCATATCCCCGGCCTGAGGGACATTCTCCTCAGCATTGATGATTTATGGAAAAGTGACCGCAACAAGGTGCTTGCTTCCGGTGAAAGAATTCTAAAAACTCTGGAATCCCACTTGTCTGAGAGCATTCCTCCCGAAGATCTATCCGACTCTGTGATTCATGATGCCTTTCATCAGCTGGAAAAAAGCTTTGACCCTATCTATGGCGGCTTTGGCCGAGCGCCCAAATTCCCTACACCGCAGGTTCTATTTTTTCTTTTACGGTACTGGAAAGTATTTAAAGAAGGAAAAGCCCTGGAAATGGTGGAAAAAAGTCTGCAGAATATGTTTAAGGGGGGAATATATGACCACATCGGTTATGGATTCGCCCGTTACTCCACGGATGTAAAATGGCTGGTTCCTCACTTCGAAAAGATGCTTTATGACAATGCTTTATTAGCCATCGCTTACTTGGAAACTTTTCAGGATACCCAAAATCAGCTCTACGCAGAGATTGGGGAAGAAATCCTCACCTACGTCCAAAGAGATATGCTATCTCCCCACGGCGCTTTTTACTCGGCGGAAGATGCTGATTCAGAAGGAGTAGAAGGAAAATTTTACTTATGGGACCCCGAAGAGGTAAAGAAGATTCTTGGGGAGCAGGCGGGAGAAGCTTTTTGCCGTTTTTATGATATTTCTCAGAAAGGTAATTTTGCCGGAAAAAGCATTACCAACCTGATCGGTAAAGACTCTCTAACAAAACGGAACGAGTATCTCTCCCAGCGGCAAAGTCTGTTTTCCGCCCGGGAAAAACGCATTCACCCTTTTAAAGACGATAAAACCCTCACATCCTGGAACGGTTTAATGATTGCCGCTTTCAGCCTGGCCGCCCGCGTTTTGGGGAAACCCCTTTACGGGCAGACAGCAGCCACCGCCGCCCGTTTTATCCTGAAA
Organism: Candidatus Formimonas warabiya; assembly: GCF_002777255.1. GTDB lineage: Bacteria > Bacillota > Dehalobacteriia > Dehalobacteriales > Dehalobacteriaceae > Formimonas > Formimonas warabiya. The sequence goes on from NZ_CP017634.1 coordinate 2,934,929, forward strand.
GAGCTTCGGCAAAAAGACGGCAGATTGCTGGCCCGTTATCGGGAAGGCGAAGCCGCCTACCCGGGATATATTGATGACTATGCCTTTTTCATCTGGGGGCTGATTGAACTCTATCAGGCAACTTTTGAAACAAACTACTTAAGGGAAGCCTTAAACCTTTCCCAGGGAGTGATGAATCTTTTTTGGGATGAAGCCCAGGGAGGGTGCTTCCTCTACGGCAATGACGGCGAAAAACTGATTGCCCGGCCCAAAGAAATTTATGACGGCGCCAGTCCTTCCGGAAATTCGGTAATGGCTCTTAACTTTTTGCGCCTGGCCCGGCTTTCCGGGCAAAACCATTGGGAAGAAAAAGCCGAGAGGATTTTTCAAACTTTTGGACGCACGGTGAAACAATACCCGCCGGGATACTGCTATTTTCTCATGGCATATTTGTACACGATAAGCCCGTCCTACGAGATCATTCTGACCAGCAAACAAGGGGCCCAAGGTGTCAAAGAAATGCTTCGTGCCTTAAACAAGAGATTTTTGCCCCACAGCATCATTTTGGTTGCCGACAAATCTCTGGAAGAAAATGTTCCCTTCATCAAAGATTATCATCCTATTCATGAAAAATCCACGGCATATGTGTGCCGGGATTTCTCGTGCCATGCCCCCACTAATGATATCAATGAAATGATGCGCATGATTGAACAATAATCAGGTGTAATCATAATCATGAGGACAGGTCCCCTGGTTGATCGGTCTTATTTTCAGACTCAACCAGGTGCCTGTCCCCGTTTTCTCATGATTCTATTTTATTTTTGCTGGAGACAATCAAGCAGGCTCTTCCAGTACTAACTCGGTTAATTCTCTGAACTGCTGGTCCAAAAGAATTTTTTTAGTTTCCAGCAAAATAATCAGTTTGTCGTTCCACCGGCCGATCCCCTGGATGAAACCCAAATTAATCTTTGTTTCCATCGATGAGATATGTTCAATGCTTTCCGAAGGCAGCGTCAAAACTTCCGTTACTTCTTCCACAATTAATCCTACCGTCTCCTGATCGATCGAAACAACAATGATTCTGGTATCGTTGGTTTGTTCCACGCCACCCAAGTCCAGTTGTTTTTTCAAATCAATCACGGGAATGATCCTTCCCCGCAAATTGATAATTCCTTCTACAAAATCAGGGGTTTTAGGGATTTTGGTTACCTGCTGCATTCTGATGATTTCGGATACACAGGTAATGTTGATGCCATATAATTCTCCCACCATTTTAAAGAGCACAAATTGGTTGTCCATCTAAAAACCTCCTTAAACCAATTTTATCCAGATCCTTAACTAACTTTAAAGCCTTTTACCATATTCTGCAGTCTTTCCGACATGGCGGCCAATTCTTCTGCAGAGGCGGCAATTTCCTCAATGCCGGCCGCCGTTTCTTCCGTAACGGAAGCAATATTTCCCGTGGCACCCAGCAAATCACCTTCACTGGTGGCCTGCTGTTCCACAGCATCAGCAATCTCATTAATTAAGCCTGAGGTCTTATTTACCAGCTCGGTAATCCGGGAAAATGACTGTCCCGCTTCTTCCGTCATTTTTTCTCCTTTATCCGTGACCGCCACAGCATTAACCATGTCTTGTTGAATATTGGCAATCAATTGGGTAATTTCTTTGGTCGCTTTTCCGGAACGCTCGGCCAATTTCCTCACTTCATCCGCCACAACGGCAAATCCCCTGCCGTGTTCCCCTGCCCGGGCCGCCTCAATGGCTGCATTCAATGCCAACAGGTTGGTCTGGTCCGCGATGTCATCAATAACGGAGATGATTTCGCCAATTTTTTGGGAATTCCGGTTTAATTGATGCATGTTTTGATTGATTTCCCGCATCCCGCTCACCACATTGGTAATGGCCACGCCGCCTTTACTGGCGGTAGCGCTGGCCTCCTGAGCCGCCAAGGCGGCCTCCCTTGCCTGCTGGGCTAATTGCTCATCCTCACCGGACACCTGTTCCATAGTATGGGAAATGATCTGTACCTGATGAGCCTGCTCCTGGGACCCCCGGGAAATTTCCTGGGTACTTGCCGACATCTGCTGTGACGCTGCCGCCATATTTTCAGAACTTTCCTGAATGTGCACCACTAAGTTGCGCAATCCTTCCACCATTTGTTTAAAAGCCTTTGCCAGCAATCCAATTTCATCATTTTTCTTGAGATATTCAGGGGAAATATCACAGCTTAAATCACCCGAACCGGTACGGTTCATCTGTTCGGCCAATACCGTTAAAGGCTTCGCTAAGCGGTTGGAAAATACCAGTGAGATTAGGGATACTCCTATAATCACAACCAAGGCAATCAGGAAGGAAATCCATTGGATGTGTCTGGCTTCACTGAGCAACTCCGACGTTTCCACCAAGGAGATAAACCGCCAACCCAGTGCCGGAGATGTAAATACGTTAGCCAAATAAGATTTGCCGTTGATCTTGACGTCGAAAACACCGTCTTTCGCCTTGGTAATATCCTCTAAGCCCTCCACTTTAAGGTCTTTATAGTTCTTGAAGTTCATTTCCTTGTTTTTCGGATGGGCTAAAATGGTACCGTCCGGCTCCGTTAAAACGACAAAACCGGTTTGGCCGATTTTTATTTTATTAACCAAATCGGTCAATGTGTTCAAACTAGTGTCCAGGCCCATCACCCCGATCACTTGCCCCGCTGCATCGGTAATCGTCTTGTTCAGACTGATTTCCACTGCCTGCGCCGGCTCCCAATAATAGGCTTTTGATATTAATACCTGACCGTTGCCGGCTACGCCATTTTCATACCAGGGTCGGACCCGGGGATCATAATTGTCATTCAGCTGTTCTTCCGGCCACTGAATATACCCCCCGTCTTTTGTTCCCATATAGACATAGGCCGTGCCTGGATGAGACTCGGCATATTTAACAAATTCTTCATAAATGCCCTGTTCATCTCCTCCATTTTGGGAAGGAGTCATTTTCGCTTGCTCCCCGGTCTTGTCCATATAGGTAGTAACCTTTTTGTCCGGCTTCTGCACCAGCGCATTTTGGGCCAGATAGGCACAGTTTTCTTTCATCCCTTGGAAAAATACATTGATGGCATTGTCAACCTGCTTCACCTCAGCAGAAGTTGACTGAATAAAATCCTCTGTGAGCTGTTTTTCCATGGTGTAATTGATAAAAACCGCAATCAATACAATGGATATTACTGTTGTCGATAATAATAATACCATAAGTTTATTTCTAATCGCGTTGAGCCTCATTTTTTTTTAGTCCTCCTTATTCTCCTCTTTTTCCTCTCTCTTTTGTCCTATTCTGCATCCCCTTCACCTATGCGCCACATGACGAAAGCTGTGAATATGGTCCCTCCTCTGAAATTTTTATATCAATGACCCGTTTCTTAACTGAGTAATCCGTTCTTTCGGGTTTATGATATTCGTAATCCGCACACCAAAGTTATCATTAATCACCACTACTTCCCCTTTAGCTACCAAAACATCATTGATCATAATATCCACGTTTTCTTCCACTAAGCGATTTAGTTCTACAATCGAGCCGCTTTGGTACATGAGAATTTCCTGAATTGGTTTTTTTGTTCTTCCCAGTATCACGGAAACCGTAAGAGGGATATCTAATATCAAGTCGATATTGGTATCACCGGAAAAAACTTCCGATGCAGCACCGGCATTCATTCTTATGTCATAAGGAGCTTCCTCTATAGGCCGGTTGAAAGGCGGATTACTTACAGGCTCGCTGATTACCGGCTGATTACTTACCGAAGGAGTAATCATTTGATTGTCGGGAGCCGAAACAGGGGGTGGGACCTCTGTCGTCTCAAATAAGAGTCGCGCTTGCTCTTTCGCTGTTTCAATCGGAAGGATTTGGAAAAGTTCTGAATTTAAAAAATCCCCGATTTTCATATTGAATTTGATAGCAACCAATTTGGTTTTTCGGATTAATTCATCCAGCACCTGATGGGTGAAGGGTTTAATATCCGGAGGAGAAATATTCACTGTACGTTGAAAAACCTGGGACATGGCGGTGGCGGCCGATGCCACCATCTGGTTCATCGCTTCACTGGCCGCGCTGATTTGGATCTCATCCAAATATTCCGTATCGGATGTGGGGGATTCCCCCATCATCATTTTGGCCAATATCCCAGCGTCTTGATTACTGATCACCAATAAATTGGACCCCAAAAGACCGCTGATAAACTCTACGCTGATGGCTAAGTGAGGTTTGGGCAGGTGATCCAGAAACTCTTCTAAATCCACCTGCAAAACCTGCGGGTTGGTAATTTCTACTTTATGGTTCACTAATTCGGAAAGAGCCGTAGCACCCGATCCCATGGAAATATTGGCTACTTCACCTAAGGCATCTAATTCCTCCGGGGACAAGAGTTCTTCCTGTTCATAGTCTTTTTTCAGAAGGGCGTCAATTTCGCTTTGATTTAAAAACTTAGACATGTGTATCAGTCTCCTTCAACATCGCCTGCAATTTGTATGGCCAGTTTGTTCCCCGAAGTACCGGGTTTGCATTTAAATTTAAGTAGATGATCGACATAAAAATCTAAGTCCTCCTTGATGGACCGGTTCAACTGTAATACGTCGCCTTTTTGCAGCTGTAAAAAGTCCCTGGCAGAAATATCTACGGTACCCATAAGCACGGATAAATCAGCTTTCACTTTAGAGACTGTTCTCTCGGCAAAGGCTAATTCCAAGTTATCCGGCGCACCCATGTTCTCCGTAAGCCAATAATGGGCCGACAACCTGCTAATAACCGGGTCCAAGACAATATAGGGAATACAAATATTTATTACGCCGCTGGAATCTCCAATAAAAGTATCAAAGGAAATCACCGCTACCGTTTCCTTAGGAGTAATCGTTTGACTGAACCTGGGGTTCGTCTCCATGGATTCAATTGTTGTTTTGATTTCAAAAATATCCGTCCAAGCCCTGCTGAAAAGATCCAGAACCTTGGCATGAAATTTCTTCATCACCGAAATCTCAATTTCTGTTAAAGCTCGAACCTTTTCCGCCGCATTGCCCCTTCCCCCAAACATCAGCTCCAAGACAGGAAAAACATACTGCATATTTGTTTCAAAGATGGCCGTCCGTTTTAAAGGTTCCAAGCCAAATACCGTAATCAAGGTGGGGCTGGGCACCGAACTGACAAAATCCTCATAGGTGAGCTGTTCTACTTGGGCCACCCTGATTTTAATACTCGAGCGCAAATAGGCAGACATAAAGTTGCTGAGCATTCTGGCAAAACTATTGTGGATTAATTCCAAGCTCAACATCTGCTCTTTGGAAAACTTGTTGGGACGGTTAAAATCAAAGTTCTTTACCGGTGAAGAGGGCGCCGGCTTAAAACTATCGATGTTTAAGTTTCCTGTGGCAAGGGACTCAATTAGGGAATCAATCTCATGTTGAAAAAGGACTTCCGTCACAACCGACAACCTACCTTCCTTTTATAGCGGCTATATCAATTTTGCCCGCTGCAGCACTTTGTCCACTGCTTGAAGAATTCTCTCCTGTTGGAATGGTTTGACAATAAAATCCTTGGCGCCGCTTTTCACCGCGTCCATCACCATCGCCTGTTGACCCATGGCACTAACCATAATAATATTTGCACTGGGATCCATAGCCATAATCTGTTTGACCCCTTCAATCCCACTTACTTTTGGCATCGTAATATCCATCGTTACCAACTCAGGCTGGGAAGACTTATACATCTCCACGGCAATTTCCACGTTTTCCGCCTCTCCCACAACCTCATGACCATTTTTCTCCAGGATGTTTTTCAACATCATTCTCATAAAAGCTGCATCATCCACAATTAAAATTCTTGCCATTTTTTCACTCTCCCATTGTTGTTAATCTATCATCTTCTCCAAACCCTATACCCAAACCCCTATATTTATATTTTTCGAAAGAAACTGGGACAAATCCTCTCTAAACCATATTTTCTGTAATTAAAAATATTTTCACTGGCGCCGATAAATAAGACTCCTCCGGAATTAAGTGACTTGGAAAATCCCTGGTAACAGTATTCTTGGGCTTCCGGAGTAAAATATATCGTTACATTCCGGCACACGATCAGATCATATCCCTTATCATAAACATCCAATAATAAGTTGTGTTTGCGGAAAGACACATGGGCGGAAACTGACTTTTTTATTCTTACCCCCGGACCGTTTGGCTCAAAATAAGTCGCCAATCTTTGGGGCGATAGGTTTTTTAAGACATCTCCCATGTATTCCCCGGCCTTTGCCTTTTGCAGCATTTCATCATCAATGTCGGTAGCATCAATATGAAAAGGTTTACTGGGAAAACTGCTTTGCATGATGATGGACATAGAATAAGGCTCGGCACCATTGGAACAGGCGGCACTCCATATTTTTACCGTACCAGTCTTTTGCACCATTCCGGGCAGAATGTTGGTTTCTAAATACCGAAAAAGATCCGGATTCCGTAAAAATTCTGTCACATTAATGGTGAGATACTTGATAAACTGATCTTTCACAGCCGTATTTTGCTTTAATAATTGGAGAAATTGTTCATGCCCGGAGCACTTGCACCGTTCAATAAAATGTTCGATTCTGCGCTGCATTTGCGTGGTTTTATAGCCGCCCAAATCAATCCCCACAGATGTTTTCAGCCTTTGGGTGAAGGCGTGATAAGCCATGGGGTCTCCTTTGCCGGAAGACGAAAATGAACTTTCCGACTTGTTCTCACATCCAAAACTGTTCTTGTCCAACGTCTTAATCACCACACTCTCCTCTACCCTAAATAATTTCCTCTTGTTTCAGATGTCCCCTCAGATTAAGTATTAGCTCTATTTCACCCGTAGTTTTACCAAAGCTTCGCGCCATATCGGTGATGGATTGTCCTGCGTCAAAAGCCTGGTAAATATCGCTATATTTAGGGGAATCCTGATCCAAATTTTTTTCTGCGTCCCGCATCTCCCGTAACTCCAATTGACGGTATATCTCATCCAGCTCTTGTTCGAAATGAGTTCCCTCTTCAGTCTCGTATTCTTCGCTAATCTCCCCTTTTTTTTCCTTTTGATGGGATATCTCTACTGGATCCGGGGTTGCCCCCGAATCAGGCTGAGACCAAGGAAATTTACTTAAGCAATAAATCAACCCGATAAACAATAAAGCCATCATTACCGATAAACCGAATAAAAGATGAATTAAATTAGGCATAGCCCATTTCCTCCAACAATGATCGCACCCGCAGGATAGCTCTTCCATGGAGCTGGCAAACACGGGATTCAGAAATATTGAGCACCTTTCCAATTTCCTTTAAAGTCAATTTTTCATGATAATAAAGAGATAATACCAATTTATCTTTTTCGTTCAGCCTTTCCAAGGCGTTCCTTAGCACTGTTTTCAGTTCACAATCCTCCATTATTTTAACCGGATCTGGGGAATCAGAGGAGACGATCACTTCATCCAAAGACACACAGGCAATATTGCTGATATCAACGAGTGCTTCATGATATTCCTCTAAAGACATCCCCGCGGCAGAGGCGACCGCCTGTTCCGTTAGTGTCTCTCCGAATTGCTCCAGCTTCTGACAGGTATCCATGAGGGCCTGGATTTTTCGGAACACGGATCGAGGCAGCCAATTCGCTTTTCTGACCTGATCCAATACCGCTCCTTTAATCCGGTAAGTGGCATAGGTTTCGAATTTGGCCCCATTTTCCGGATTGTATTTGTCCACGGCTTCCATGAGGCCAATCAGGCCACAGCTTAATAAATCTTCCTCATCTAAAGAGCGGGGAATTTTCACATTAATCCGCTGCACAATATATTTCACCAAAGGGATATAGTGAAGAATCAACTCTTGTCTTAAGTTTTCATCCCGATTCTGCAAAAACCTCTCCCATAAGTCCGAAACCATGCGATTACTCTCCTGCTTTTTCAATTAATCTTCTGCGCGCTTGTATTTTAAAGAGATAACTAATCAGGTTGTCTTGAGCTTTACGGGAAATATTGACGAATTTCAGGCCGGAATAATAAATATACGTATCATCATAGCGCTGTTCTCTGTTCGTCCACATCACTTTTGTGAGAAATTTCTGGGGCTCCGCGCCCTCAAATTTAATCAATAATGTCAATTGCTGGCCATTTTTTAACGGTTCAAAGCTACTGATCTTCACACCGCTGCCACTGATATTCACGGTTTTCGCCTTAACCTTCTTTGGGAGGGTTTTTTCCTTACTCGTGGGGGATGGAGAAGGCATTTCCTCCCAACATTCCGCATCCAGGATGATACCCAGTCGAAACAAACTCCTGCGCTGGCCCACCCGGATATCCTTGGGCAGGGATATTTCGTAGAAGGGTATGGTTCCTGGGTGAGAACCCACCACTTGCGCATCGAATTCAAACTGTCCTTCTCCTGAGGCAAACCGGACATTGACTAAGGTACCCGGTGCAAGGACCAAAGGGCGACGGGCCAGGAGCGGAACATCAATATATAGACTGTTGTTATTTAATTGTTGCACGGCTGAAACGTAGAACTCCCGGTCCCCGTTCTTTTTTATTTCTATTTTCTGCTTCACACCAAGGCACTCATTTAGCTGCATCTTTCGGCCTCCTAGCCAAATAAATGAATTAATTTCTTAATCAATTTACTAACACCATCAACCTTTTCTTCCTTCACATTCAAAAGGGAAGAGGCAATCTCCCGAATATTTTGGGCGGCAGTGCTGTTGGGATAGGACAGCACAAAGGGTTGTTGATTTTTTACTGCTTTTGCCACGTATTGATCCTCATAAATACACCCTAAATGATTAATATTCACCTGAAGAAATTTTCCCGTCACCATATCCATTTTTCTTCTCGTCTGGTTGGCTTCTGAACTGCTTACCGCTCTATTCACAATCAAATGCACGGAGGAATGGATCTTAAAAACCGCCAGAATTTTAATCATACTGTACGCATCCGTTAAAGAAGTCGGTTCAGGAGTAGCCACCACGATCACTTCCTGGGCGGCAGCAATAAAGCCTAATACGCTTTTGGAAATACCGGCCCCCGTATCAATAAAGAAATAATCATATCCCTCCACATATTTGTTCAGGCTGTCGCTGATTCTTTCGATTTGATTTTGCTCCAGATGAGCGATATCTCGAAAGCCCGTGCCGCCGGGAATCAGCTTCACGTCAAAGGGTCCGTCTACCGCGATTTGGGCAATGGTTTTTTCGCCGGTGAAAACATCGTAGATACTGGAATCCGGGACCATGCCCAGCAAGACCTCTGTGTTTGCTAATCCAATATCCGCATCAAGGATGACTACTTTTTTACCCATTTTTCCTAACTGTACGGCCAGATTAACGACCACATTGGTCTTCCCCACCCCGCCTTTACCTGAGGTAACGGCAATCGTCCGCGGTCCTTTAATCACAGACTCAGATGTCTTGTAATGATACTGAGCCATGTCTCTTAATCTTTCTGCCTGGTCCATCACTCATCTCCCCCCCCAACACCATTCCTGCTAATTTTCCCGGGTGCATCAATTCAATATCATCAGGCACGTTTTGCCCGCTGGTAATATAATCAACCGGTATTTTCAGTTTTATCGTCAAATTCAAGATGCTCCCTAAACTGCTTGTTTCGTCGGTTTTGGTAAAAATGAAACGGGAGAATCTGAGCCGTGCGAAGTTCTCTACATTTTTGATCAAATCGCTCTCTTTTGTGGTACAGCTCAGGACCAAGAATACTTCTGCCTCAGGAATCTTGTCTAAAAAGCCTTTCAATACATTTAACTGCATGGCGTTCTTGTATGAACGCCCGGAGGTATCAATCAGAATCACATCTTTATCGCTATTCCGGTCTACTGCCTCCCTAAGTTCTGCCGGCGTCATCACTACCTCCACCGGAACCTCAATAATATCCCCATAGATCTTCAGCTGTTCCACTGCGCCAATACGATAGGTATCAATAGTAATAATGCCGATTTTTTTGTGGTGAAACAAAGCAAATTGGGCGCCCAGTTTGGCAATGGTCGTCGTCTTGCCTACTCCCGTCGGTCCAATAAAAGCAAAGATTCTTTTCCGGGGCCCGTCACGATAAATCTCGGTTAACAAAGAGTAAATCCTGGTGCGGATTTCCTCATAAATGGAGCTATCAATTTTCTCCTGGTCCTGAGACGAATCAACCTTGATCTCATGAAGCAATGCCGTAATTAGTTTGGCGTCAATCCCTGCTTCCAGAAGGCATTCCTCCCAGCGGGCCAAGTGGGCATCACTAAAACTGGTTTTCGCTCTGCCTTGTCCCAGGGAGAATTGTTTCAAGATCGTCTTGATTTCCGCCATTTCCCGTTTGATATCATCTTGTTTGGAGAAAATATCACTGGGACTGCGCTCGATTGCTCCCGTTCCTTTTTCCTTATCGATGGCTGCCGTAACCTCCCAGATCCTGGGTTTCATAAATCCGAGCCATCCTTTTTGCCTCACCTTTCTGGAACTGACAATCACCGCTTCCAAGCCTAAATCCTGTTTGATGATCCGGATGGCTTCGCTCATACTATCGACCAAATATTTCTTTATTTTCAACCCATCTTCACCACCCCAACAGATTCAATTTCTGTATCGGACACCAATTCACTGATGGACATAATATTCAGTTGCGGCAGATACTTCTCCACTAAACGCCTGAAAGGCAGTCTCACCTTAGCGGAGCATAAAAGCACCGGCTGCATACCTTGAAAGGATAATTGATCCCATATCGTGGTCAGCTGCCCAATGATGTTTTGGGCTTTTCCCGGTTCCAACACGGGATATCCCCCTTCTTGAACCATTTGGATGGAATCGGCAATTAATTGCTCCAGCTTTGGCTCCAAGGTAATCACAGAGATCTTGCCGTCCTGGTTGGCAAATAATTGGCAGATCGTCCTTCCTAAAGCAATTCTCACGTATTGGGTCAGGTAATCCGCATCCCGGCTGTTTCTTACCCCATCCGACAATGCTTCCAGGATCGTCACCAGGTCCCGGATAGGGATCCGCTCCCGCAACAAATTCTGCAGCACCCTTTGGATCTCTCCCAGAGACAAGGTATCCGGAATCAACTCTTCCACCACTGCCGGGTCGTTTTCCTTCACCATATCCAGTAATTCTTTTACATCCTGCCGCCCCAACAACTCATAGGCATGGGCTTTAATAAACTCCGTGAGATGCGTAATCATCACGGTGGCAGCATCTACCACGGTAAAGCCCTGAATTTCGGCGGGAATTTTTTGCTCGCTTTTGATCCAAAGGGCAGGCAAGCCAAAGGTAGGTTCCTTGGTGGGAATTCCTTCCATGCGGCGCCCGGTATTTTCGGCATCCATAGCCAAATAATAATTGGGCATAATCTCCCCCTGGGCCAGCCCCACTCCTTTGATCTTAAACACATACTTACTTGGATCCAATTGCAGATTGTCCCTGATGCGAATGGGACGGACATAAATTCCTAACTCCGAGGCACACTGCCGGCGTACGGTGGCCAGTCGTTGCAGCAAGTCTCCTCCCTGGCTGGTGTCCGTTAAAGCGACCAGCTTATAGCCAATTTCAATTTCCAGGGGATCCACTTTAAAAAGCTTTTGCACATTTTCCGGCTGTCTTTGTTCTTCCTGACTGGTTTGGATTTTTTCTCTCTCCATTCTCTTTTGGTCCTTCTGTTCTTCTTGACGGAGCACCCAAAAGAGAAAGAAGGTGCCTGCGGCCATACTTAAAAACAAGAACCTGGGTAAAGCCGGCACTAAACTGAGAATGAAAAGGATCCCGGATGCCAAAGCGATCACCTTGGGAAAGGTGAGGATTTGGCCGGAAAAATCACGTCCGAAACTCTGACCCGACTTGCTTCGGGTCACCATGATACCGGTTCCCGTCGAAATCAAAAGAGCGGGTATTTGGCTAACCAAACCGTCTCCAATCGTTAATATGGTATAAGTTTGGGCGGCCTCGGTGAGACTCATGCCCATGCTGGTCTGGCCGATGATTAAGCCGCCGATAATATTAATAAATGTAATAATTACGCCTGCAATGGCATCCCCTTTGATAAATTTGGTTGCCCCATCCATAGAGCCAAAAAAATCGGCTTCCTTTTGCAATTTGGCCCGCCGTTCTCTTGCCTGGTCTTCCGTGATTAACCCGGCATTAAAATCAGCGTCAATGGCCATTTGTTTCCCTGGCATAGCGTCCAGGGTAAACCTGGCCGCCACCTCCGCAACCCGGCTGGATCCGTTGGTGATTACCACAAATTGCACCACCATAATAATGATAAAAACAACCAGACCAACCACATAATTTCCGCCCACCACAAAATCTCCAAAAGCAGAGATCACTTTACCTGCGTAAGCCTGGGACAAAACGGCCCGGGTAGAAGAAATGTTTAAGGCTAAACGGTACAGGGTGGTGATCAGCAGCAAGGAAGGAAACACCGAAAACTGCAAAGGTTCCTCTGTAAACAGCGTGATCAGAAAAATAATCATGGCCGACGTCATGCTGAAAACTAATAAAATATCCAGCATAAAGGTGGGAAGAGGAATAATAATCATTAAAACAATGCCGATAATGAAACCAGCCACTAATAAATCATAATTCCCTTTTACGATTTCCAAGGTTGATGCTCTTGACGCCAATTTCTCCCCTCCCAAACATGAGTCAAAGGCCGAAAGTCTAAAGTCCAAAGTCAGAAATTATTTCACACTCCGGAACGATTCTGTCTAAGTTCCGAAAGCCAAAGATCTTTAGCGGCCTTTAAGACACTTAACTAACTTTCGACTTTAGACTTTTGACTCATCGTTCAAAAACGTTTTTTATGCTTATGATAAACAACAGCTAAAATTTCTGCCACAGCCTGGTAAAGTTCATCCGGAATCGAATCTCCGATCTCCGTATGACGGTAAAGGAATTGCGCTACAGGCTTATTTTCCATCACAGGTACTTGATTTTCCCGGGCAACCTGCTTTATTTTTTCCGCCAAAAGGTCCGCTCCCTTGGCCACAACTACCGGCGCCGGCATTTCCTTCCGCACGTATTTAATCGCTACGGCAAAGTGGGTCGGATTTGTGACCACCACGGTAGCTTTTGGTACTTCCTGCATCATGCGCCGCATAGCCAGCTGTCTCTGTCTTGCCTTCAATTTTGATTTGATTTCCGGATTCCCCTCGGTCTGCTTGTACTCTTCTTTTATTTCCTCCTTCGTCATGCGCAGGTTTTTACGAAATTCATAACGCTGGTACAGCAAGTCAAAGATGCCAATGATCAGATAGGCAATCACTACGGCCACTGCTATGGAAAATAAAATTTGTCTGCCTTCCTGGACAATGGTCGGTATCTCCAGATTACTAAGCCCGAAAACGGTGATGATCTTCCTTTTTACTACTATAATCACCACAAAAGAAATAACAGCAATTTTCGCCAGGCTTTTTGCCAAATCCACCAATGTCCGTCTGGAAAATATCCTCTGCAGACCCTGAATAAAATTCAACTTGTCCCAAGACGGTTTCAAAGGTTCAACGGTAAACATAAAACCAACCTGGGCTAGATTTGTAGCCAAAGCAATGACCACAGCGGTAAGAAAAACCGGCCACATCATTTGGAAATACAAGATTACGGCATGGAATAAAACGTTCGGCAATTCTTCGGTCTTTGTCAATAATTGGTGACCAAAAAACTCTCCGCTGTACGAATAAAAATTTTGGAAAAACTGATCCTGAAAGATATATATCATTAGAACCATGGCGAAAAGATTGAAAGCGCCATTAAAATCAATACTTTTCGCCGTCTGTCCTTTTTTTCTCGCTTCTTCCCGCCTGCGTGGAGTAGCCTCTTCAGTCCTTTCTCCAGCGGCGGACGATCGTTCGGGAGCCATTTAACCTCCCCCCAGCAGCAGCAGAATCTGGTTGTCCATGGTCTGAAACAAATTGCCGATGATCGTAGCTAATACCGGAAGCAGCAGGACCAATGTCAAAATTCCCACACCTATTTTGAGGGGAAAGCCGATCATCAAAACATTGAATTGGGGCACGGTTTTAGAAATCAGCCCTAAGGAAATATCACTGATAATTAAAACAACGACTACCGGTAAAGCCATACGCACCGCATAGGTAAACATAAGAAAATATGTTTTCATGAGATTTAAGATAACCTGTCCCGTGATTAAAAGGCCTCCGGGTGCCAGCAGGTCAAAACTTTTCGCCAATGCGGAAATCAATAAATGGTGAATATCAAGAGAAAAAAACAACAACACGCCTATCAGGTATAAAAACTGACCGACCAAAGTGTTTTGCGTCCCGTTTGCCGGATCCACAATCATGGCCATGGCGAAACCGATTTGGATATCCATCAATTGCCCGGCCATGCGCACAGCGGCAAAAATGGAACTGGCCGCCATCCCCAGGACCAATCCAGTCAGTGTTTCACTAACTACATAGCCGGCAAACTGCACCGCATTATCCGGGACGAGCACATTCCCGGTTTGAATTTGAGGAAGCAAAACCAGGGCAAGAATCAGGGCGGCACCTATTTTTACGTTATTGGGTATGTTCCTCAGAGAAAAAACCGGTGAGGCAACAAGAAATGAGGCAACCCTGATTAAGACTAAGATAAAGACAAGCCAAAGCGTTAAGTCGATCAAAAACCTTTCTCCTTACCATACATAATTGGCCAGCTGACTAAAAATGTTCCCCGTAAATGAAACCAGCATGTCCATCATCCAGGACGCCGTGATTAATAACGTAATAATTATAGCCACTATTTTGGGCACAAACGTCAAAGTTTGCTCTTGAATCTGCGTGGCCGCCTGCACCACACTTATCGCCACGCCCACCAAAAGGCCCACCAGCAAAGCCGGGGCGGAAAGCAATAAAATAAGCAACAAAGCTTCCCGGGCTATTTTTAATATCATTAACTGCTCCATTTTAACTTCCATCCCTTTTTCATGGTCTACCGAACAGTGCCAATTTTCTTTAAAAGCTCTCCACCAATGACTTCACCACTAGGTACCACCCGTCCACCATCACAAAAAGCAAAATTTTAAAGGGAAGAGAAATCATTACCGGCGGCAGCATAAACATACCCATGGACATCAAAATACTGGCCACAACCATATCAATGATCAAAAAGGGAACGAAAAGCAAGAACCCCATCTGAAAGGCTGTTTTTAGTTCACTAATGACAAATGCCGGCAGCACGACACGAAAAGGAACAGCGTCTTGATTCTGCGGCCTTTCCTCTTTGGCAATGCTCAAAAACAAAGCCAAGTCTTTTTCTCTGGTTTCTTTGAGCATAAATTTTTTAATGGGAAGAGAACCAGCTTCCACAGCCTCTTCCTGACTGATTTGTTCCGCCAGGTAAGGCTTGACGGCCTGATCGTTTACCTGCTGTAATACCGGATTCATAATAAATACCGTTAAAATTAAGGCCAATCCAATAATAATTTGGTTGGGCGGTATTTGCTGGGTGCCCAGAGCAGACCGCACAAAAGAGAGTACAATCACAATTCTGGTAAAACAGGTCATCATGATTAAGAAACCAGGAGCCAGGGACAAGAGCGTCAAAATGACCAGGAGCTTCACACTGTCCATTACTTCTTGGGGTTGATCGGCCTGCTGAATGTTTAAATCAACGTTCGGAAAGGGGATCGGTTCTCCATAAGCCGGTACCACCAAAGCAAAGAATACTAAAATGATCAGTAAAATTATTTTTGCCCTATTTGTCATTTTCCTTTTTACCTTTCCCCCCATGAAGCTTCTCCGTTACGGTTCGGGAAAAGCCGGACAATTTTGCGGTCAATAAAGATTCAAAATCCCCCATTCTTTCTGTGCAGGGCTCCTGAACAGGATCAAAATGGTCCAGCCTGTCGAGTAAAACCAGATGATTCTGCTGGCTTCCCATTAAATAAAAGTTCCCCTGTACTTCCACAATATAGACCGCAGTATTTTTATCCAAGGCCAGCCTGTCTACCAACCGGATGATCCGGTTTTGTCCACAACGTTGCTGAAAAGACCTCAAATTATAGCGCAGCATCAGTGAGACTAAAATTAAAACAATGGGAAGCGCGATCAGCATCTTTAAAAATGTCCACCAAATCTGGTCCATTTAACCTTCCTCTCTCAAATTGGCCTTTTTAATACAGTTTATAAAATTTAATCTCACCCCAAAAACGTCATTGATCACCAATACTTCTCCCTGGGCAATTTTATGTTCATTCACATAAATGTCTGTCATTTCCCCGGCCAGCTTGTCTAGTTCCAGCACCGCTCCTTCTTTTAATGCCAAAAGATCCCGTATCGTGATCGTTGTTCTTCCCATTTCAGCGGAAATAGTAAGTTTTAAATCCCTGAGCTTGGAAAGGGAACTGCTTTTCTCTGCTACGGCCACCTTCTGTAAAGGAGAAAACTGCACCTTCTTTACCTTTTTCACGGCGTCTTTTTTTCCCAAAAAGAACGAGGATAAATCTTCTTCCGTGCTTAATAAGTCATCCATAGCTCCTCCCCTATTGGATCAGAAATTCTTCAAAATAGACGGATTTGGCTTTTCCCGTGGTCAACTCACCATTAATTCTGTTCAGTAATTGCTCTTTTAACTTGGCCGTACCTTCCTCGGTATCCAAATCATCCACTGATTTACTGCGTAATACTTCAATAATGGCATCCTTTAATTTGTAGTTTTTATCGGTGATTTCCTTGATAATTTTCTTGTTCTCAGGATATTCAATCACAACCGTAGTACTTAGATAATGGTCCCGATCGGCCAAATTCACCTGCACTTCATCAAAACTAAGGCTGGTTGTTTTTTCCTCCTTCGCTTGATGGGGTATTTTTCCCGCTAACCCTAAAACATTGAATTTTAATACGCCGAAAGCGCCTACTCCCACGGCAAGCAGGAAAACAATCAATGCGATGATCACCAGTTTTTTCTTGCTCTTTTTCTTTTGGGGCTCCTCAGCATTGTTTTCATTGTCCACGATCATATTTCGGTTATCTCTCCTTAAAGAATCCTTGGTCTTCCGCATCCGGCAGCTCAGGGCCCCCGGCTATTAGTCTCTTATAGGTCAGGAACTTCCCAATAACTTCAGACATGGTTTCACAAACCAAAATCTTATTCCCATTCGTAAGCGTCAATACTGTTTCAGGTATCGTCTCTACGCGTTCCAAAAGGTCAGGATTGAGAGCCACCTTTCTTTTATCCATAGTGGTTATTTGAATCATTCTTCCTTCCTCCTCCCTAAACCTTTTTGTCAAACAAATTGATTATCGTTTCAAGTTGATGAGCTCTTCCAGCATGGTATCCGATGTGGTAATTACCCGGGCATTGGCCTGGTAGGCCCGCTGGGTGACAATCATATCGGAGAATTCTGTGGTTAAATCCACATTGGATGCTTCCAGCCTATGAGATAGCACGGTACCCCGGCCACCGTTTCCTGCAATATCAATTCCAAAGTCCGTATCGGATGCGTCCGGATCAACCCTTGTACTCGCAGACTTTGAGTACAGGTTTCCCCCTTCCCGGATCAGACTTTCCGGATTTAAAATATAGGCAACCCCTAAATTTACCCCTGAACCGGAAACTGCATTCCCCTCCTCATCTAATGCAGTAAGCAGGCCCGAACTATCCACCGTAACACTGGAAATGGTGTCGGTAATCTGAATGGTCGAGCCGTCATTGCTGAGGACCCGATAACCATTTCTATTTACCAAATACCCGTCGCTATCAAATTCAAAAGCGCCGTCCCGGGTATAGTACACACGACCATTAATATCTTGCACCACAAAAAAACCATTACCATTTATCGCCAAATCCAAATCCCGTTCCGTCGTTTGGGAAATCCCTTGAGAAAAATTCGAGGCAATTCCTGAGACAGTGCTGCCCACACCGACTTGGGAGGCATTTGCCCCTAAGCTGGTGTCGCTGCTTGTTGTGGCATTGCTGATGGTCTGACTCATCAAATCTTCAAAAGCCACTTTTTGAGATTTGAAACCTGGCGTATTGACATTGGCAATATTGTTGGCAATGACGTCCAATGCCGTCTGATTATTTTTCATGCCACTGACTCCAGAATACAAAGATCTAATCATAATAAAAACCCTCCTTAATTGATTAATCTTGGCTTTCACTCAATTTAATTTCCTGCACCTGACCTAACGCATATTCCACATTATTAATTTTAACCATGGGTCCCTCAGAAGAAAATCTTAAAGACTGGACTGTTCCCTCGATGGTATTTCCATCAGGATCCGTGACCGCTACTTCTTTCCCCAACATTTGGATTGCTTGAAATTGTTTTTCGGCATCATAAAAATAAGATAAACTGGTGCTTATTCCCTGTAATTGTTCCAAAATGGCAAAACTGGTCATTTGCCCGATCCACTCGCTGCTGTCCTGGGGATTGGAAGGATCTTGATACTGTAGTTGGGCAGCCAACAATTGCAAAAAAGCATTTTTATCTAACGCTGAACTGTTTACCATACTCGAATTTGATGAATCAATGGAAGACAAGCCCGTAATATACATTATGACACCCCCTTTCTCAAACTAAATAATTGATCGATAAATCAATAGATTTCTTTTCTTCGCCGGACCCTTGCCCCTGGATTTGCTGAACAGAACCGCCGCTCAGATTCCCCTTGCCCCTTTTGGGTGTCTGAAATCCGTTGTTTCCCCGGTCTGTTCCTCCGGTCTGGTTGGAAACAGCCACACTTAAAGCAGCAACATCAATATTCCTCTGGTACAAATTCTGCCTCAATGCTTCTACGCACTGTTCCAATGCCTTCGCTGCTTGAACGGTTTCTGCAAAAAACTCGGCGGATATTTTCCCTTTGGACCAATTGATCATAATTTTCAACTTTCCCAATGTCTCCGGTTCCAACTGCAATTCCAGCGTCCGGGACTTTTGGTTTGGAGACGTTCGCTCCAACATATGGATGATTTTATCGGGAAGTTTTTCTAAAGCGATCTTTTCCGGGGCCTGTGACGCAACAGGCATCACCTTTTCGGACGCAGGTCCCACCGTGTGATTACCGTCAATTTGGGCGATTTCTTTTGTTACGTTTTTACCTCCCTCCGGATCATGAAGGAGCCCCTGCTGCCTTTGACCGGACCCCAAGCCTGTTTCAACCGGCTCGAGCAGACTTTTTTCTTGTTGCGGACTGGTCAAAACCGGATCTGCTGTATCAGGCAGAATAGCATTAACTGGGGTATTCAGCCCCTGAAATTGCTCATTTCCTTCTTTTGATGGATTGATGTTCCCAGTCATCTTTTGGGTGGCTCCCGGGTCTTTCACTACCATTTGTTCCGCTCCATCCGGCAAAATAATATTTAATAGGGTGTTTGGCCCCTGAAATTGCTCATTTCCTTCTTTTGATGGATTGATGTTCCCAGTCATCTTTTGGGTGGCTCCCGGGTCTTTCACTACCATTTGTTCCGCTCCATCCGGCAAAATAATATTTAATAGGGTGTTTGGCCCCTGAAATTGCCGCTCCCCTTCTTTTGATGGATGGATGTTACCGGTCATCTCTTGGATGACTCCCGGGTCTTTCACAGCCACTTCCTCCGGTCCATCCGGCAAAATGGTATTTACTGGGGTATTCAGCCCCTGAAATTGCCGCTCCCCTTCTTTTGATGGATGGATGTTACCGGTCATCTCTTGGATGGCTCCCGGATCTTTTACAACCACTTGCTCCGGTCCATCCGGCAGAATGGTATTTACTGGGGTATTCGGCCCCTGAAATTGCCGCTCCCCTTCTTTTGATGGATGGATGTTACCGGTCATCTCTTGGATGGCTCCCGGATCTTTCACCGCCACTTGTTCCGGTCCATCCGGCAAAATGGCATTTAATTGCGTACTTTGTCCCTGAAATTGCTGATCCCCTTCTTTTGATGGATGGATGTTACCGGTCATCTCTTGGATGACTCCCGGGTCTTTCACAGCCACTTGCTCCGGTCCATCCGGCAAAATGGCATTTAATTGCCCATTTGACCTCTGAAAGAAGTCACTCCCTTGGGTTGGCTCAGTAATTTCCGGTGCCATTTCTTGGGTTACGCCATGATCGATAAGGACAATTTGTTCTCTACTTGTATTTCCCCAGAAAACCGGCATGCTTTCCTTTGCCTGAAGTCCTTGCCCAGGATCCCATCCAGTTTTTATAGGTTCCACCGGCTTTTGTTCCGGTTGCACATTCCATACGTCCTGAAATTTTGTCTCAGGCAGATTCCCCATTACCGCACCGATTCCCGGTGCTGTCTCTTTGGCTACATCAGAACCAGTTGAGAGCATTGGTGCCGTATCAATATTCTCCTGAATCACCAGAGTACTTTCCTGATTGATATTCTCCTGAATTGCCAAGGTATTTTCCTGGGATAATGGGGGCAGTTGCACTTCAGCAGGATGCTCCCCACTTAAAGGCATCTTAAGTAAAGACTCGGACATTCCTCCTCCAACTTCCGGCAGTACCCCATTGCCCCCAGTAAAATTGTTGGTATTTTCCCTTGCCGATAAAATTTGCCCTTGCCATCCCAGGGTTTCAGATAGCGGTGCTGCCGGAACAGAATCGTTATCCAAGGGGGAACTTGTTCCTTCGGATCCTTGTGCGGCTACTGTTTGGGCTAACATGACTGCATCAAACAAGGCAAAAAAATCTTCTGCATCAGGTTTTTCCGATTGTTTGGCGGTGCTGCTTTTTAATTTAATGCCCTCAGACGATCTGGAGCTCTGAATTGAACATTCACTTAGACCCATCTTGTCTCACCCCGTGTTCTATTTGTTGATGCCATTTCGGGCAAACCTTAATACGGCAACTTCATCAATAAATCTTTGTTCCTCAGCCGAAACCTGTTTTTGATACTCTTTTACCTGCCCGTCTTTCAGCTTTTCCAATACTTTTCTCTCTCTTTCCGCATGCAGGGCTTTTTTCCGCACCTGGTTAACAACCTCTTGTTTCTGAATGACCGCTTGATTTTGAACTTCAATGCTGTTCATCACCGAGTCCCGATAATACTGCTGGTGCATCACATTGAAGGTATCTCTGAAAGGGAGGGCACAAACTGCCTCCCATTCCTCCCGTAGAACTACTAGTTTTTTCTTTTCATCCTCTAATTGTTGCAGCGTCTTTGCCAGCTCCTGCTTGGCCAGATCTTCTGCAATCATGCGCACATTTAATACGGTCTGCAGCGAAAAAGAAAATTTCTTCACTAGTGTTTAGCCTCCAGTATTTTTCTCAGCATGTCAAGAGCCGTGTCCCGGGGAAAGTGCTCTTCTGAATTCTGCTGGAGAAAATCTTCTAACGGGGCAAAATATTTGATGGCCTCATCAGTAAGCTTATTTGACCCCGGTACATAAGCACCGATCTTAATCAGATCTTCCGCTTTTTTATAATTCGTGAGGATATTTCTCACTCTAGCCGCCAGGTCCCTATCCTCAGGGGGTACAATTTGCGTCATCAACCTGCTCACACTCTGCAACACGTCAACAGCAGGAAAGTGATTGGCGTTGGCTAGTTCCCGGGTCAAAACAATGTGCCCGTCCAAAATCCCCCGTACAGAGTCGGCAACAGGTTCATTTAAATCATCACCCTCCACCAGTACGGTATATAAAGCCGTAATGGATCCCTTTTCACTGTTTCCTGCCCTTTCCAACAGAGAAGGCAGCAAGGCAAAAACCGAAGGGGTGTATCCCCGTGTCGTAGGCGGCTCACCGACAGCCAGTCCGATTTCCCGCTGGGCCATCGCAAACCGGGTTACCGAGTCCATCATGAGCAGCACCGATTTACCTAGATCCCGGTAATATTCCGCGATCGCCGTAGCGACAAAGGCAGCTTTCACCCGCAGTAAAGCCGGTTGGTCTGAAGTAGCTACCACCACAATAGATTTTTTTAACCCTTCCGGTCCTAAATCATAATCAATAAATTCTTTTACCTCCCGTCCCCTTTCTCCCACCAAAGCAATCACATTCACATCGGCCCCTCCGGAGCGGGCAATCATGCCTAAAAGAGTGCTTTTCCCTACCCCGCTTCCGGAAAATATGCCGATTCTCTGTCCTTCCCCGCAGGTGAGAAAACAATCGATAACTTTCACTCCTGTTTCAAATAACCGCGTGATCGGTTTTCTTAGCAGAGGGTTGGGCGGACGATTATCCACATTTATTTCCCGGCCGGAAATTTCTGATCCATCCAGGGAATCACCCAAACCATTCAGCACCTGACCCAAAAAATCATCACTTATTTTGATCGTCAAGGGTTTTCCTGTCGGGCCTACTTTACTGCCCGGCCGGACTCCTTTTAATTCTCCTAAGGGCATCAAAATCGTCGTATCATTACGGAACCCCAAAACTTCAGCTAAGGTTCTGCTCCCTCCTTCTTGAGAGAACAATTCACAAACATCACCGATGGCAGGTTGAATCCCCGCCGCTTCAATGGTTAATCCTATTACTTTCGTTACTTTTCCTACAGGCTTAAGGAGATTAGCCTGTTGAACCGTTTCAAAAATTGCGGTTAAATCCAAACTTTTTTCTGCATTTTCCACAGGTGTGTCCCCTTTCCTGGGAGGATCACTAAGCAATTTCCAGAGTTTTTCTTAATTCCAGAATCTGAGCATTTACGGATGCATCCAGTGTTCCTTTATCTGTTTCCACCCAACAGCTTCCGGGAGGCAAATCAGGGTTTTTGACAATTTTTAAGGGTATGTTTTCCTTTAGTTCTTCCGACAATTTCTTTTTCGTTGTCATCAAACAGTCCCCATCTTTCGGATTCACATAGACATTGATAAATTTAGGGTTAACCAACGCATCCAGCGCTGTTTTTGCAATTTGGATAATCACATGATCATCCAGCGTCAGTTGGGTATGAATAATTTTTTCTGATATGGAAACTGCTAATCTCTTAATTTCCGTCTCTATTTCAAAAATTCGTTCTTTCCGCCATTTTTCCGTGTGATAGAGTACTTCCAGGGCCTGGCGGAAGGACTCTTCCGTTTTTTTCAGCCCTTCTTCTTCGCCTTTCCGAAAGCCCTCCGCATAACCTTCCTGATGCCCCTTTTTTTGGCCTTGTTGATAGCCATCCCGATAGGCACTGTCCAGAATACTTTGTGCTTCTAATTTCGCCTTCGCAAGGATGTCACTAACCTCTTGCTCCAATAGTCCCTCCGGATTGTGCTCAAAAGCTGGTTGTTCCGCAGCTAGAACAAAGTGGCCGGCATCTTCTTCAATGGTCCAACTTTTGACAACCGTTGGACTAGACGAAAAGTTCTTCTCCTTCTCCACCTCGTGCAATGACAATTTCCCCAGCCTCCTCAAGGTTTCTTATAATCTTGACGATCTTCTGTTGTGCCTCTTCAACTTCTTTTACCCGTACAGGACCCATAAACTCAATTTCCGCTTTAATCATTTCTCTAATCCGTTGAGACAGGTTGTTATAAATGCGTTTTGCCACTGAATCATTGGCTGCTTTCAACGCCAGGGCCAAATCTTTATAATCCACATCTTTCAGTACCCGTTGGATCGACAGGTCATCCAAGGTAATAATATCTTCAAAGACGATTAAGCGCTGCCGGATTTCCTCCACCAGATCGCTATCCTGATTCTCCAACTCATTCAATATGTATCTTTCGGTGCCCCGGTCTACCCGGTTTAGAATATCTACCAAAGCAGTAATACCGCCTGCTTTTTTGTAATCAGATTGGTAAATATTGGATAATTTTCTTTCTATAACCGTTTCCACCTCATCTACTACTTCTGGAGAAACCTGTTCTAAAAGAGCAATCCGTTTGGCAATGTCTGCTTTCATATCATCAGGCAAAGCAGACATTACCACCGACGCCTGAGTAGGATCTAAATAGCCCAGAATCAAAGCTACTGTTTGAGGGTGTTCATCAGATATTAAGCTCACTAACCGCTTGGGGTCAACTTTTTTCAAGGCACCAAAGGGCACTTTTTTATTGACTTCCATCAACCGGTTCAGAATTTCCTTGGCCCTTTGGCCTCCCACCGTTTTTTCCAGCAATTCCCGGGCATACTTAATCCCTCCGTTCAACATAAAACGCTGGGCTTCTGCCAATTCTAAAAATTCATTCATAATCTGATGGCGCATATTTTCGGACACATTGGCAATTCGAGAAATTTCAAAAGTAATTTTTTCGATTTCATCTTCGTTAAAATATTGTTTCAGCAAACGAGAAGACGCTTCGGCGCCCATCGCCATTAGTACCACGGCAATTTTCCTGACTCCTGCAACTTTCGTGACACCCATGTCTACTCACCTACTCATCATATGTTAGCCAAGTTTTTAAAATATTGGCCGCCTGTTCCGGTTGTTCATCCAGATATTTTTTCGCTTTGTCCTGTTGTCTCTTTCTTTCTAAAACATCCACCGTCAAGGTTGTTTCTTGATCAATCTGGCTGACAGAAACCGGCTGATCAAGCACCACTTCCAAAGGCTGTCGTTTCCGGGATCTTCTCATGCGGAAGATCACCCCGGCGGAGACTAATAAGACCAGCACGGCAAGACCGATTCCCGCCCAAAGTCTTTGGACATTCCTAAGTCTTTCCGCCTCCTGCTGCTGCTGGGCCTCTTCCGCAAAGCTCTTTTCCAGCTCATCCTTTTGCGTCGTATCAAAGGCCATGCTGGAAACGGTGACCTGGTCCCCCCGATCCGGTTGTAGGCCTACTGCAGCGCTTACCAGGTTTTGCACTTCTGTGATCTTATCGGGAGTAAGTTGTCCATCAACAACTACTGCCACAGATAACTTATTTATTTCACCGGGAGCAAAAACAATGGTATCTTCTGTGGTATCTACTTCATAGGTCCTGGAGTATTCCTCTGAACGACTTCCCGCATTGGGATTCTCCTCATCGGTATTTTGTTCGTCAACGGCATCGTATGTAGGAATATTACTTTCTACACCCGCTTCACCGCTTGCCGCGTCTCTATTGATGCCGTCGGCGGAATCACCGCCGCTTGTTTCAGAAGCCCCGGATTCATTTTTAATCACCTGATTCCCATGGGTTACAGAACGTCTTTCATGTTGGCTAAAATCCAAATCTGCGTTAATAACTGAAATGGCCTTATCAGGTCCAAAAATTTTGTCCAACAAATCCTGCAACTGGCTTTCCATTTGCTGCTGAAAGGCTTGTGTCAACTGGTGTTGGGTAAGGGCCGTTCCCGTTAAACTAGTGCCGCTTTCTTCTTCCATGTTGTTTGAGAGAATGTTTCCTTTCATGTCAATCACATTCACGTTTTCCGGCTTCAAACCTTCCACACTGTTGGCGATCAAAAGCACAATGCCGCGTACCTGTTCCTCAGTTAATGTTTTTCCCGGTTTCAACTTCAGAGCTACGGAAGCCGAAGAGGGAACCTCTTCGTTGACAAAGACACTTTTTTCCGGTAACACCAAATGCACCCTTGCTTGATCAACTTCGTCAAGTCCCACTATCGTTCTGCGCAACTCCTCCTGTAATGCTCTTTGAAAATTTAACTGTCTGTCAAAATCCGTTATTCCCAGTTTGCTCTCGTCAAAAAGTTCCCATCCCATATCTCCACTTGTGACAATACCACTGGCGGCCATTTGCAAACGCAAATCATATAAATCCTTTTTAGGAACAAGGACTGTTGTCCCCTGGTCTGCCAACGCATACTGGATTTTAGATTCCTTCAGCTGTTCCACCACAGCCGCGGCATCTTTTGCATCCAGATTCGAATAAAGAGGAGCCATATCTACTTTTGTGGCCCAATTCAGTGCCAAGCCTAGAGAAGTGAGAAGGAAAATAACGGTTAACGCCGACAATACTTTTTGCCTGTTTGTTAGGCCTTGCCATCTTTTCTTTAACCGTTCCCAAACATCTTTTAATCCCATTGGGAATTTCCTCCATCCAAAAACTTATACCTGCATCCGCATGATCTCCTGGTATCCATCAACCAGTTTATTTCGAACCTCTACGGCCATCTCTAAAGAAAGTCTTGCCTGCTCCATGGCAAAGGTGACTTGATGGATATCCTCCACAGATCCGGTTAAAAGCTTTCTCGATAATTGATCTGCATTTACTTGGTCCTGTTCCACTTGATTCAACATCCGGGATAACGCATCAGCAAAACTCTCGGTGACAGAAGGGGTTTTCTTTTCTTCCGTTTTTATGCCGAACAAGGGTTGGGAGGCAACTCCACTGATTTCCATTTCTTATCTCCTCCTTAACTGCGATTTATTTCCAAAGCCTTTTCAGCCATTGCTCGAGTTGTGTTAAGTACGGCCACATTAGATTGATAGGCCCTTAGAGAGGTGAGCATATCGATCATTTCTGTACTCAAATCCACATTGGGATAAAGGACGTTGCCATTTTGATCCGCATCAGGATGAGCCGGGTCCTTGACAAGTTTAAAAGGTGTTTTATCATCCGCCACAATCTCTTTTACCCGGACCCCCTGGCCGACTTCCTTTCCTATTCCCTCTGGTGATTGCTTTTCCAACATTTCTTCAAAGACCACTATTTTTCGTTGGAAAGGCCCTCCTTCGCGTGTTCTCGTGGTATTGATATTTGCAATATTGTTTGCAATGGTATCCAGCCTCAGTTTTTCTGCCGTTAAAGCGGAAGCGCTGATGGCCATAATCTGATATATTTTCATAAGCTATCACCTCCCATCATTCATCGCAGTTCTCAAATTGGCCATTTGGGAACTCAGCTGTTGGGTTAAAGTATTGTATAAAACTGTATTAATTAACATTTGGGTCATCTCAACTTCCAAATTGACGTTGTTGCCATCCTGCCGTTGAGTGGTGCCCTTCGTTTGAACAACTTCCGGTTCCAAGTCTTCGATATCAGCATCAGTCAATTTCCCCTCATCAAGCTTTTTCAAAACTTGTGCCAGCTTGTCTTCAAAACGTATTTCCAATCTCTTATAGCCCGGAGTATTGACATTAGCCACATTCTGAGCAATTGTCTTTTGCCGCAAAGCGATTGCATCAAGCTCTTTCAAGGTAAGGCTTATCACGTCATTATTAAAAAATCCACTCATACGATCATTTATCCCCCCCATAATTAACGTATACCTAAAAAAAAGAAAAACAAACTATCTTTGCCGAGATAGTTTGTTTCGTACCGCAAGGAGTATGGTATCATCAAAGGTTGACTCAAACACAATAAATACCCCCCAAAGCACTTTAACTCCTCATCAGCGGCATGGCAGTCATAGCATTGCCTTAGACCCATTGCTTTGCGCCCCAATGTTTCCATCGGTTTGCCTTTGTTGATAGGTTAGGAAAGTCCTACTAGCGTATTTATTATATTATATGTCAATCTTATCCATGTTTCAACACATAAATCGTTAATAATACAAAAAGTTTGTTAATTTTATATTATTCGCTTTCAGAGGTAGTTTTATGGGGGTATCCATCAAATTCTGTTTAATTTTCCAAAATGTGATCTGCCCGGCTTAGGCATTTTTTGAATATCACTTTGCCTGATATTCCACCTTTCGTTTCCCTTGGATATTATAATATTCGGTCGTTTTTTGTCGAACTTTAGGGGAAAAAGAAGAATTTTATAAATTTTTTTAATTTAAAGTACCTAATACAAAAAAATTATCTTCCGACAAAAAGTGACCTATCAAATAATTACCCCGTATTTTCCATACGGGGTAATTATTTGATATTTATTGAGTATTATTCCCATCTCACTTAATAATAGACAAAACCCACTTATATACTTCTTGAGCAAGAGAAACGGCCTGCTTGTATTCATCCTCGTTGATAGGTTCCCAATCTCCTGGATAGCGTGTTGTTACAGCATAATCGGTAAGAATAGCGGCTTCTTTAAGGATTTCGGGAACATGGACTTTTCCTGATTCGTCAATCAACTTTAGAATATACCCGATAGAATGCGTTCTAGGGACTTCGACATTGAAATATATCATTAAGGCTTTAAGGGATTTTTCACATGCTTGCTGGGCATCAAAGCAAAGGTCTTCATATAGAATATCCGGTGCTGGCCTACCAAATTCTGCTCTTGCAAGATTGCTTTTTGCTCTTTGTAACCACAGACACCACAATTCATCGCTCATAGACCACCCGCCCCCTTGCAGCTTCAGCATACACGAGCCCAGGTGTATTCTTGTACCGCTCTATTTTTTCAGGTGTATCTACCAGTATGTCTACTGCAACAGGAATATCGGCTAGAGTCCTGTATAGTTGATGTGTCAAAGATCGGCGGTTTTTCACCCCAATCTTGAGTACCAAAAGATCATAATCACTTTTTGGTCCTTCCAGCCCCTTACTTCGAGAACCAAAAAGAATAATTTTATCGGGGTTTGCAGTCCGTACTATCCTATCTACTAGTGTATTAAGTACCTCTTCCAAAAGAACCCCTCCCTTTCAGGTATGTACTTATAATGGGCAGCTTTTATCCAAACAATTACTAAAGTTTGGCTTTCTTTTTCTTAATTACTATTATGTAAAATTATACCACATAAATCCTCAAAACTCAATTTGAACATTTTGGGTATTTAAGGTGGCAATCAATTCAGACACTGAATCCCAGCTTTAGGTAATTTGTGTGTCTCCTCTGCGGCGTTTTATAATTTATATGGAATTCACATCTTCCTGACATAAAGACAAATTTCTCAACCCGTCTTCTAATGTCACCTTACTTTTCCACGAAGGCAACACATTATTCGGTACAGCACCCTTCATAATTTCGTTATCTCTATAAGGTAAAGCGCCCCACTCGATGTTTACCGAAACCCCATTAACCGCCTCATATAATTCCACAATCTTGCGCAGGCGCATCGGATTCCTTGAGCTTAGGGAGTAGATACTACACTTCTCGCTCGTGGTCTG
The DNA here is from genome assembly GCF_002777255.1 of Candidatus Formimonas warabiya. GTDB lineage: Bacteria > Bacillota > Dehalobacteriia > Dehalobacteriales > Dehalobacteriaceae > Formimonas > Formimonas warabiya. The sequence continues at coordinate 2,963,726 of NZ_CP017634.1, forward strand.
CAGCAATTCAGCCCCCTTGATAAAACCGTTCAAGACATCATCGATGTAAAGCAAGTCCATTTCTTGTTCCCCGGCAGACATCTTGAGTGGTTCTCCGCTCTGAGCCGCCCTATGAACCAAGTTCAATATTTTAGAACGACTATCATCAGGTCCGTAAGTGTCCGGCAATCGTAAAGATATTGACTTGATACCGTACACATTGGAATAGAACTGAAGAATGTCCTCAAATGCCTGTTTTGTAGCTGCATATAATGAGAACGGTTTATAATCACACCCTCCTGCTGTCTGCCATGCGGTGGACGCATTGACTATCTTATCTACTCCAGATAAGTGCATAGCCTCTAAAAGCAGCGTTCCAAATAAGACATTGGAATTGATCAAGTTCTCTATTTGTTCGGTCTTATGTCTGGCTATCACGCAAGAAGCCAAATGGAAGATAATATCCGGCCGGAACACATCCATTGCCTGTTTCAAACTCTCAGTTGAGCAGTTATAATCAAAGAATTCTACATTGCCTTTATACCTCTCCAGCTTCCCTATACTGCTGCTTGGTCTCTTGATTACAGCGACTTGCCAACCCAACTGCAACAGTCGTCTGGTCAGATGGAAGCCTATATATCCGGTAGCCCCGGTTATGATGGCTTTTTTTATCGGTTCGTTTGGATGCATTTCTTTTTCCGCCATTATTTCTCCCTCACACACAAAAGACTTACCAATCATGTATCCCTGCCAAATATCACCCGATTAGGCTTTATACCTGTTTGCATACGTTAGCAATCATCTTAGACATATAGTCAATCATTTCATCAGTCATGCCGGGATATACACCTACCCAGAATGCATCATTCATAATGCGATTTGTGTTAGACAAATCACCGACCACTCGGTAGTCCTCTCCGCTCTTCCGCATTTCATCGAAACAGGGATGCTTCACGAGATTACCGGCAAAAAGCATTCTGGTCTGCACGCCCTTGCACTCCAGATACTGTACCACCTTGTTGCGGTCAATCCCTTTCCTACAGGTGATAAGGAACCCGAACCAGCTCGGTTTGGAGTTTACACAAGGCTCTGGTAATATCAGCCTATCTCTTAATCCCTCGAGTCCAGCTCTTAATCTGTCAAAGTTATGCCGGCGCCGTTCCACAAATGACGGGAGCTTCCCCAGCTGGGCACAGCCGATGGCTGCCTGCATCTCTGTAGCTTTCAAGTTATAACCAAAATGGGAGTACACATATTTATGGTCATACCCGAAGGGTAGCTCCCCGTGCTGCCTATCAAAACGATGACCGCACATATTATCTTGACCTGACGGGCAGATGCAATCCCGCCCCCAATCCCTCAAAGAACGGATGATTTTATTTAGCAGAGGATTGTCCGTATATACTGCGCCTCCCTCACCCATCGTCATATGGTGCGGCGGATAGAAGCTCGAAGTACCGATATCGCCGATGGTACCCGTTAGTTTCTCTACACCGTTGATAGTATATCTTGATCCCAGAGCATCGCAATTGTCCTCCACCAACCACAGGTTGTGTTTGTCACAAAAAGCTTTTACTGCTCCTAAATCAAATGGATTGCCGAGCGTATGGGCTATCATTACAGCCTTTGTTTTCTCTGATATGGCCGCTTCCAGCATGGACACATCAATATTGTATTGAGGAATTGTCACGTCTACCAATACCGGCACTGCCCCGTATTGAATTACTGGCGCCACTGTAGTCGGAAATCCCGCGGCGACCGTAATCACCTCATCACCACGCTGAACTCTCCTGTTGCCTAACAAAGGCGAAGTCAACGCCATAAAAGCGATTAGGTTAGCAGATGAGCCGGAATTCACCAGGCTGCAAAACCTTATGCCAAGATACTCTGCAAATTCCTTTTCAAATTGGTCTGCATATCGCCCAGCCGTTAACCAAAACTCCAAAGCGGCATCCACTAGCTGGATCATTTCACTATGATTATATACCCTTGAGGCATAAGGAATTCTGTCACTTTCCTTGTATTTTTTTTGATTGTGATATGTATCGCAATACTCACCCACCAAAGCCAATATCATTTCTTTTGCTTGCTGTTCCGTCATGTTGTCAAACATGAACACTCATTCCTTTTCTATCTATTTTTCCCATCGTTCTTTTCTGTATAAAAACTCTTCTATCTGCCTATCCATTATCATCGGCACATTACCCCCATCAAAATATACTCTTGTCCATTCAATTGTCTTTTCTATAGCCTCTTCAATATGCCAGCTGGCCTGCCATCCAAACATGCTCTTTATCTTCGAACAATCCAGCTTTAAGAAGTTGGCCTCATGAGGACCGCCATCGTATTTGTTAATCCAGGTCAACCCATCACCCCAGATCTTGCAAAACAAGTCTGTTAATCTACCTGTCGTTACACAGTCGCACTCATCCGGTCCCACATTGTAATAGCCGGCATATTTACCGTTTTCATATTGCCGCTGCAAAATCAGCAGATACACATAGAGCGGCTCCAGCACATGCTGATAGGGTCTTGTGGAGTGGGGGTTGCGCACAATGATATGCGTCTTCTTTTCAACAGCTTTCACACAGTCTGGGATTATTCTATCGTTGGCAAAATCACCGCCACCGATGACATTGCCCGCTCTCGCTGTAGAGATAGCCACCTTGCCGTTCGCAAAGAAAGCATTTTTATAGCAGTGGGTAACCAGCTCTGAACAGGATTTGCTATTGGAATACGGATCATAACCATCCAGGGTTTCATTCTCTCTGTAGCCCCATTCCCACTCGTTGTTCTGGTACACCTTATCTGTCGTTACGTTGAGGAAAGATTTCACGCTGTCACTCTTTCGCACACACTCCAAAATATTTACCGTACCCATCACATTGGTCTCATAGGTATAATGAGGTTCTTTGTAGGAATCCCTGACGAGAGGCTGTGCAGCCAGATGGATGACAATCTCAGGCTTAGCCTCCCCGAAAGCTTTCTCTAATGAAGCCAAATCTCTAATATCCCCGATTACCGAGTTTATCTGAGTTCCAATGCCACTAATTTCAAACAGGCTGGGATTGGTGGATGGATTAAGAGCGTATCCTGTTACATTTGCTTCTGCGTTTATGAGCATTTTGCAAAGCCACGTGCCTTTGAATCCAGTGTGCCCTGTAACAAATATTCTCTTGTCTTTAAAAAATGTCATGTCCAGCATAGGCAATTTCCTTCCCCGGTGACCGGTCTTTATTCCCAGACCTTCCATGGGGCCTCCCCGCTTTTCCAAAGTTCGTCAAGAAGATTTTTATCTCTTAATGTATCCATGCATTGCCAGAATCCCGCATGCTTATAGGCTTTTAACTGTCCCATTCGGGCAATTGTTTCCATGGGTTCTTTTTCAAGGACGGTAGCATCACCCTCTATGTAGTCCATAATTTCAGGTTGACATACCATAAATCCACCATTGATCCAACCACTGTCCTCTTTAATTTTTTCCTTAAATCTGTCGATAGAATTCTCATCGCTAATATGAAGCATACCGAAGCGGCCTTCCGGCTGAATGGCCGTCAGCGTCACCATTTTGCCATGAGCTTTATGGAATTCAACCAATTCATTTACATTCACATTGCAAACACCGTCTCCGTAGGTCAATAAAAATGATTCATCAGAAACATAATCTTTAATGCGTTTGAGCCTGCCTCCCGTCATAGTATCCAAACCCGTATCAACAAGAGTTACCGTCCAGGGTTCCGAATGATTGCAGTGAATCTTCATAATATTATTTTTTAGGTCAAAGGTAACATCCGACATATGAAGGAAGTAGTCCGCAAAGAATTCTTTAATAATGTATCCTTTATATCCTACGCAAATAATAAAATCATTATATCCATAGTGTGAATATAGCTTCATAATATGCCACAGGATCGGTCTATCTCCGATTTCAATCATAGGTTTCGGTTTTAAATAACTTTCTTCAGAAATGCGTGTTCCAAAGCCGCCTGCCAATAATACCACTTTCATCCGTATAAAACCTCCCCTATTCTTCTCTGTACTTATTCACTAATGCTTTAATTCTAAGCTTATCTCGTTCCTTTTCCGCATAATCGATTTTATCAAAAAGCTTTTTAAAGTTTCTGATGAATTCTATATGGCACTTTTCGCAGATTTCATTGAAATCAAAGCCTTTGCTGATATATTTTTGTTTTACAAGAGAAATGAGAAATATTGTTTTCCAGCATAGCTTAAAATACATTATGCGCATTAAACTATTGTCTCCTGCTGATACGTCTCTGAAGATTTCCGCCCATGCAGCATGCTGCTGCAATCTGCTTTCGTATGTAGCATAATTTAATAAATTCAATTTCTCATTTTCATTCTTATCCTCATCGGTAATACCCCCATGAGGATCTGCCGTCCCTTCACTAATAAGAAGCCTGTCATCTTCTATGACTTTTCCGTGGAACGAAATCAATAGATCAAAAACCATGTGCACATAGTATCTATACGCAATATTGTCTTTGTATTTTTCTGCCTTTTCAAATATCTTGTATTGATTCATCATTTCAGTGTTATAAATAATCCCCGATATATAATTATTGCTCAGCATAAAACCTGAAACAGCCTCTTTCCCGGCGGCAAATACCTCCGGTTGGAGCCCTCTGTACTGAAAAGTAGTAGCACTTCTGATGATTGCTAAGTCATCTGCGTCTTTCAACTTCTTCAAATAATATGCCAGATGTTTTAAAACAACCGTATCTTCATCACTTACTATCAGCACAAATTTTCCTTTACTTTTTTTTAAGACATAAGGTATATTGCCAATATATCCAATATTTCTTTCCTGCCTGACATATGTGATGCGGGAATCCTCAATTTTTGATATAGTTTGATATTCTTCCTTTCCTCTGTCCGAACAATTGTCAGAAACCAAGATTTCTATTTCAGCATCATATTATTTCATATTCTGTAGGCTGTAAACGCTCTCTAATGCCCGGTGTCCTCTGTTATACGAGGGTATGCAGATACTCAGCAAAACATTGCTATCGGTCCTGCCTTCCGGCGTTAGCCGGTATTGATGTATTTTGTCTATCAGTTCATTTATTTCTGCCCGTCTGGATTGATCTAGCCCTGCAATATTTCGCGGCAAATATACCTCTTTACGATTATAAAAATAATGATACAATTTTTCATCTGAACCAAACACAATCATGTCCGAAAAAAAGCTTATAATACTGGGTATTTTCAGAAATGCCAGCATTTTTCCCGGGTAATTCATGAGACAATAGATCCCATAACCTTGAAGCGACTGCTTATATTGATTTAATTTCCTAACATCCCATATATCCACAAATAAAAAATCTGAGAATTCATCCTGTAAGTTTTCAACTACATATTGTTTTGTTCCTTCTTTTATATCTGTTATATCTAACAGGCCTTTAAAAGAATTTTCTTCTTTATCAAAGACAAAATATCGATTATCCGTGACAGGAATGAAATCCAGCAGTAAATCCTTAAATACAATTTTTTCACCAAAATAGTTTGAATCAAATGCCTGCAAATTTATTTTATAAGTGTCTTCAAATTCTTCTTTATTGGGATCAATAAAGCAATCATAAATCATCTCCAATATTTGATCCTTCATATAATCCAGATCATAGGCAGCAATAAGCATCTTTACGCTTTCTTCATATGATTTATTGTGGAACAATAAGATTGCATACTCATAATAAAAGATAGCCAAATGCTCTTTATCTTTTTCTGTGTCTGCAATCTTTATTAGATTTTGGAATTCTGCACATGCTTCATATATTTTACCATTCTGAATAAAATCATTAATTCGATCAAACCCTTTATCAATATCAATATTCATCATACTTTTCTTTCCTCACAAAATTTGTTTCTGTTTGCATGTCCTCCACCCTATTTAGGGGCTACTGAGCTGCCGCTGTTACCGTTTGATAATCCTAATTTCTCTTTGATAATAGAACGTATTATTGATCGCTAGATTGTGCTACAATTTCTTTAATTTCCCTTAAAACTTTGATATAATATTCCAAAATACTTTGCTTGCTTAATCTCTTAGCAGAGCAAGAACTTGTATATTTTGTTTAAAAGGAGGACTTAAAGTGGATACCCATAAAGAGGAATGGGAGAAATCGTATTTAAATCATGATAATTTTGTTTTTTATCCCCACGAAGAGGTAATCCGTTTTGTTTCAAGATATATCGTTAAACGAACAGGACTAAATCAATTTCAAACTATACATACTCACAACACGATTCCAAAAATATTAGATGTTGGATGTGGAATTGGTAGACATATTATTTATTGTTTTCAAATAGGGTTGGATCCTTATGGAATTGACCTTTCTCATGAGGCTATAAAAACTGCTCACAAATGGACTTCCGATCTAGATCTTCCGAACTATGAAAATCACATCCGTCGAGGAGATATCCAAAATATTCCTTGGGAAAGTGAGTATTTTCACTATGCCATTAGTCACGGTGTACTTGACAGTATGTATTTCGATGTGGCAAAAAGGGCCATCAAGGAAATTGCTCGTATCTTAAAAGAAAATAGTTTGTTTTATCTGGACCTTGTTTCGGGCGATGATTCAAATCATGCAAGAGAATTCGCAGGAGAAGAAATTGTAAAAACACAACATGAAAAAGGTACTGTTCAAATGTACTATAACTACAGTAAAATATTAGAACTAATAGATAACTGTTTTTCCATTGTTGAAATGAATTTGATTCGAAATGAAAACGTGCTAACGGGAAACTATCACTCCAGGTACCATCTGGTTCTCAAAAAAGTATAAAATACAGTTTTTTCCTTCCAAGGAGCATTATACTTATTAAATGTCTCTGACACTATACCCTCCCTTAATACTGCAAAGTATTTTGAAATATACTTTCAACTAATCTTAAATCAAACTTCGTATCAATATCAAAGGAACGTTCACGTGGCATAATAAATGCCGTTGTTTCCTCTGAAAGGAAACTCTTTTTTCCCAATAACCATTCAATTCTTGCCACATAGACTGCCCCATTTAAAGCAAACACCCGAGGTAAATCCTGTCTCCGGGTAAATGGTTTTTCCATCTTGATTATGGGTTTTAAGCAACAATTAGCATCAATTTCATACATCCAATATGGACTCTTTTCAACTTCCGACACCGACACACAAGCGTTGGCATTATGAAATACACAGTTCTCTAAACAACCGTCTATATCCAGTACACTTCTTAAGGGAGATGTTGGTTGAAGTAAAACAATATAATCATACCCAGGCAAGAATTTCAATGCGTGCAATACAGGATCAATTCCCGGGGTTTCGTCCCGGGCAAGTTCCGCTGGTCGCACAAAGGGAACTTCACACCCCAAAGTTTTAGCTACTTTAATAATCTCCTCGTCTTCTGATGATAGGATTAATCGATCTATATACTTTGATTTTTTCGCTTCTTCAATGGTCCAAGCGATAAGCGGCTTTCCCGCAACATGACGGATATTCTTTCGTGGAACTCCCTTTGACCCCCCCCGCGCCGGAATAAGCCCTAAAATTTTTTGGTTATTAATCAATTTTTCACCTACTTAAAAAAATATTTTTCTGTTCAACAGATCTCTTTTAATAGCATAAAAGCCTCTGCAGCCATACATCCCGCCGCTGCACCACGAATATATGCTAAGGAGCGAATCGCTAAATCACTGCGTGGGAAAGGAAACTCTCCAACTTCACCGATATAAGTCTTCATAATTTCTACCTTTAAATCTACATAATCGGCAATATCAATAAACACGTTAGGACAAAAACCTTTGGCCTCAAGATTTGATCCAAATTCAGTCTCAGAAAGAGTTTCATAAATTAGTACTTTTTTAATAGAGTTAAAACGGAACCATTTAGTTGCCGCCATTACCCCATCAAAAACAATCCTATGATCAGTATGTACATCTCCTCTGAAAGGAACATATACAATCTCAGGCAATACTTGCTTAAAGATACAGCCTATTTTTTCAATTATCACGCTTAAGGGAATGGTATCAAGCTTTGTCGTAGGTAACTGCAAACTATGCACCGTATCAAACCCATATTTTTCTGCGACTTGTTGAATTTCTATATCACGCTGTTTCATTTGTACCATAGACACTTCATTTTCAGGTAAAATTCCCGTCACAATTAACCAATGAATGACATCCAACTTGCTTTTATGCTTTAATAAGGTACCTCCACAGCCCAAGGTTTCATCATCGGGATGGGGAGCGACAACTATGACATTTTTACCCATTAATAGACCATATCCTTTATCAATAATTTTTCATCAATCGGAATATTTGCCAGGATATCAGATATCCTTTCAGAAGAATGACCGTCTCCATAGGGATTTGTACACTTTGCAACCTTTTCACGGTATGATTGGTCAAACAGTGCTTTTTCCACCGCAGAACAAATGGCATTTACTTCATGAGGAACAAATTGAACATTTTCTGCATGCAAACGTCCTTTTTGGCGATTTCCCACATTTACCACCGGTAGGTTTAAGAGAGGTGCCTCCAATATTCCAGCACTGGAATTTCCTAACATGCAGCTGGTTCTCCGCATAATATTAATAAACTCAATTCGCGGAATATTTTTTGCTGTAAATAAAAAAGGCAGATCCTCAAATTCACTAATGGCCCTAATCATCTGTTGACTTCCGGCATCTGAATTTGGATAACTGAGAATCGTTTTGATACCCAATTTCTTCACTGCTTCTAATGTTTGTTTCATCTGAAAATAAGCAGAGTCAATTTCTGTAGAAATTACATGCTGAATCAATAAAACAAAGGGTTCTCCTTCGAAAATTTCAAATTCTAATCGTTCTGAGAGCTCCACAGCTGTTAATTGAGGAACTGAGATAATCCTATCTAGGCCCGGATTTCCTACATTATATATGCGAAATGGTTGCTCCCCCAGCCTTACTACCCGGTCGAAACTTTCTTGATTCGTTACAAAATGTACATGAGCTAATTTTGTAACCGCATGCCTCACCTGATCATCTACATTTCCTACAACTCTATCCCCACCCCCGATATGAACCACGGGAATATTCATATACGCCCCAATTAAAGCAGTGGACATAGCTTCTTCCCTGTCCCCCAAAACTAATAAAAAGTCAGGGTTTACCCTTCGGACCGTTTGGACCATCCCTTGCAATTGAATCGCCATTCCTTTTACACGTGTCGAAGCAATATCTCCATTAATTAAACTTTCTACTTCATCTGCAATCTTAAAACCATCCTGCTTGATTTCTTGAATAGTGAATCCATAAGCAGGAGCAAGGTGGGCTCCCGTTACAATTAACTCTAATTCTAGTAAAGGATGATGATGAATCGCACCGAACACTGAAGACATAATATCATACTCTGAACGGATTCCTGTCACACCTAGAACCTTACGTTTTTTCATTTACTCGTCTCCCCCGCATATAAGAGCTTCACCTTGACAAACTGGTAACCCGCATTTATGGAAAATTCCCGGTCAACATCCCGATCTCCAAAGAAAACTACATCTTGAGGGTGTAAACCTGAACAAAGCAAGTTGATTTTTTGGGTTATTAATGTAGCCGGTTTTTCATAGCATTTGCCATAAGCTCCCGATATCCCCACATTCTTGTTTTTAAACCATCTTTCCAGACCTAGCGCCCGGAACTTAGCCTTTTGTAAGTGAGGCGAACCGTCAGTAATTAAAAACAATTCAAACTGCTCAGAAAAAATATCCAGCAAAATCCGCACTCGCTCAGCCAAACATAATTTGGGATCAAACTCCCGGAAAACTTCCAGGCACTCTGCAATTGTTTGTTGTTGAGGATCATCTTTAATCCCATAACTAGCAAGTACTTCCTCAAAAATATGATGATAAGAACTCCCCTTTTCCAACCACCGTTTAATCATCCATGAATAAACCTCTTTATTGTCGGCCAGGCATGTTTCTGCCAACAACCGGGAAATGGGTTTGTAAACCTGCAAAATGAACTCCAATTCTTCATAAAGAGTTCCATCCAGATCAAATCCCACAGCTTTAATATTATCCCATTTTATTTTAGGATACAAAAACTTCAGCATAGTACCTCATCATTTTCATGCCAAATTTTATTGGTTTGGGTTTAATATCTTTATCATAGAAAAAATGGTCTACTATGAGATTAATCCAATTTTCCGTTGCTGCGAAGCCTAACGCCATTCCTCCGGCCACACGAGGATTGATTTCAGTAAATTTAATAGTTTCGTCTTTACATACAAAACACTGCAAATTTATCGGACCAATAAACGAAATGGACTTGCAAATTTTTTCCACCCAGCTAATGATTTCAACCTGCTTTACCACAATTCCTCCCGTAGATTTGCCATCCTTTACTCCTTGCCTTTTTCGAGGAACAATATAAATTGGATTTGAAATTTTATCACAAAAAACATCGATGGTATATTCTTCTCCCTCAATCACTTCTTGAGAAATCATGCCTTCCATATTAACAGAATCTGAAGTCACCACGACGCCAACCGCTCCTCGACCCTGTCTTGGTTTAACTAAAGGGTATTGTTGCTCCAAGCTCGTTTTTGGCGTGGGAATGCCCTTCTCTAAAAAAAATCGGTATGTTAACCACTTATCCTGAAATATTTTAACAGTAGATTCCTCTGATATTACCACATGAATTCCTAATTTTTTTAATTCTTTTTTTCTTTCAGCCCAGCCTAACATAGTTTCATCTAAAGAGGGAATTACAAGATTCACCTTACGTTGAGCTAAAGCAGGTACTACCTTTTCCCATAAATTAATGTCATTCTTTGAAGGCATTAAAATGAAATCGTCAGCCAAGTAACGACCGGCACAATCCGGATTGATATCGGATGCTACTGCTCGATAACCTGCTTCTTGTACTGCTTTAATCAGATATGCTGATGTGAGGCTTCCGGAAGCTTCAGTTAATATGTTTAACGTCATATCCCCACCTCTTTATTAATTCATAAAATAAATAAATAATATTAACCATTATTCCCCATTTTTATATCTTAATCAGTTCGTCCTCTTCAAAATCTTTCAAGGCAATTTGCCCCAATACTTCGTACCATCTCATCGGCGAGATCCCGTTACCCGGACGCTTAACAATCAGGTTCTCTGTGGTAAACAACTCACCTTTTCTTATGGCCCGGGCTGCCACAATGCTTTTGCGGGCAATAGAAATGTTTGGCTGTTCAGATTGGGATGGCCTCTTGATACCGTCACCAAGAGCAGACTCCACATGACGTATCGCCTGCACCATGGCTGACAACTCCTGTGGCTCTAAGCTAGCCTTATGATCCGGGCCTTCCATATTACGGTCTAAAGTAAAATGTTTTTCTATCACACAAGCACCCATTGTTACGGCGGCAATAGGAATCTCAATCCCAGGTGTGTGATCGGAATATCCTACCCGCACCTTTAAGGCATCGCGAATGGTTAGCATCGCATTGAGGTTGACATCCTCGTAAGGGGTAGGGTACTGAGTATTGCAATGAAGTACAATAATATTCTCTCTTTTTGTTCCGCAGCGTTCCAATACAGTTACTGCTGCTTCAATCTCCCCAAGAGTCGCCATTCCTACGGACATGATCACTCTTTTTCCCAAACGCCCAATTTTTTCAAGGTAGGTCAGATTGGTAATTTCCCCCGAGGGAATTTTGAATGTAGCCAACCCTATTTCTTCTAAAACATCTATAGAAACCAGATCAAAGGGAGAGGAAAGAAATTCTATGCCTGCTTTTTTGGCATAGCTCTTCAATTCTTTGTAACTATCAATCGGCAAGTGGATTCTTTTGCACATTTCGAGCTGGCTCTCTTGATCACCGGTTAATTTAACTTGGTATTCGGCTTTACCCGCAGAACGAGTCATGACCAGTTCCGGAACAGCCGTTTGGAATTTCACAATATCGGCCCCTGCTTCCTTCGCCTTTATAATCATTTCTTTAGCGAGCTCCATACTTCCATTATGGTTGACGCCGGCTTCTGCAATAACAATCACCTTACTAATGTTCATCACCTCAATTTCTATCTATTTTAACAAGCATTCCAGCATATGTGTATCAAATACCGGAATCCCCTTATTTTCAAAAACTTTTCGACGTTCATTGTACGAATCGTCAATAAAAATCGCATCCCTCTCCTGAATACGCACATACTTTTCCTCGGAACGCTGAAGATGGATTATTTCGTCAAACAAATGGGTCAACCGTTTTTGTTCCAGTTCAGCCTGAATATCTTTCTCATGCTTGGTAATCAAATGAACGGGTATCTGTTCATTAAGACACTGGAAGATAAACGCTATCATCAAGGGATTTACCTGTCCATCAATCACTACTGTGTCATCGTAGTCAAGGTACACATGGGAGTATTTTAAGTCAATGCGAAACCTGTTATATAGGGCACGATCCAGTTCCAGATCGTATTTATTTTCTAAGACATCATCGATCTGCTGACCGTTAAAAGTAAACATGGTAAGCAAGGGAAGATTAATGCCTTTGCCCCGGAAGAAAGTAGAGGTTCCCGCAATCCTTGCTGCCACCTCCAAAAGGGAAAGTTCACCCCGGGCATTTTCTTTTAGCTGAAAAAACCATCCGCCTTTTTGATGCAACAAGCTGTTTATTTTTTCTGCAACAAAGAAGAACTGGTCGTGATAAGCTTGCGTTGCGTTAATACTGATACCGCTTTTAATCCGTTTTCGGTCCCGTCCTCCCACGAAGACCAACCGCCCGGCTCGATTAGTAAAACAATCTACAGTATATTCCTTACCCGGCAAATACTCCAGGATCATGAGGGAGGGATTTTGTTTGAGATAAAACTTCAATTGGTCCATATCACGGGCCACCTGGGTACCTGCGGAACCTTGTCCGACATCCGGTTTTAAAAAAACGGGGAAGGACTCCACTTCGTCGGGTGACATGTATTCTTTGGGAACAACAAGAATGTGCTTAAAAAGGTCATAAGTCTTTCTTTTGGACCGGCAAACCGATGTGGTGAAAAAATCAGGAGCAATCAGGGTAGCAGCAAGCCGCTGGGAAAATTCCGCCAATTTGTAGACAACTCCATCCATCGACGGATAAATATAATCAATATGATAATGCTCCAAGATGGCATTAAAATCATTAATAAAAGAATCATCACTGCTGTCCGTAATAAACGGGATCCCATCAATATGGTTTTTATAAACAAACCGCCCATGGTCATAAGTACTGGAACCACCGATAAGACGAAAATGGATGGAATTGCAGGCTGCCCGGTAAATTTCCAGTCCAATTTCTGTACCGCAAGGATAAACGAGGACGTTTTTCTTCACTTAATTCGCACCTTTCTGTGCATCATTCGATGCCAAGCCGTCGTTTCATTTTTTCAAGTTCATCAAATTGGCCCATGTCCAAAAATGACTCGGAACTTACCGGGTAAACGCCAACCTTTTCCCCTTTGGCGGTAAGTTGGCTGATCAGATCAGTTAAGTGGAAAATTGTATCTCCCGGTACCTGGGCAAGGATATCCGGCTCCAGTACATACAGCCCTGTATTGACAAGATAATGCAGTTCCGGTTTTTCCTCCATACTGCTGATAAATCCCTCCCCATTTAAATGGATTACCCCATAAGGAATAACTACATTTTTCAGGGAAGTTACGATAGTCATTTTATTGCCATTCTTCACATGGTGGTTGTAGATATCGCCATAATCAGCATCTACTAATATATCGCAATTCGAGACAAAAAATGGGCAATCTATTAATCCTTTAAGCAGGGAGAGACTGCCTCCCGTTCCCAACGGAGTCTCCTCCTCCACATATTCAACAACATAATCTTTTTCAATTTCAGAAAAATAGGATTTGATCATGTTTTTTTTACAGTTGACAGTAAGAAAAAATCTCTGGGCACCATAGTTATAGAACCGATTCACAATGTGCTCGATGATCGGCGTATCACCAATGGGAATTAAAGGCTTTGGCAAGATTTTGGTATAAGGAAATAGTCTGGTTCCCTTACCCCCTGCCATAATGATTATCGGTACCCCTTCGAGAACATTTGTCCGGTTCCATTTACCGTCCAATTCATGCCAAAACAACACATCGATCAGGCAGCCGGCTTCGTTCAAAACAGGTAGTGAATCCAACCCATACTGTCTCAATACTTTTAATGCCTTATGCTCCTCCCCCTTCTTAATGAAACGGGGTTTTAAATGCATTGCCCGGCTTACGCAGGCATTTAAATCCCCGGAAGCAAGAATCCAGCGCCGGATATCCCCATCGGTAAGGCTTGCCTTCAGTCCGTTATTTTCATCTGTAATAAACAGCACCTTTTTCCCGGTTTGATCCAATTTTTTGAGCGCCTCAACAATTGTCACCTGCTCTGAAATAACAAGATCCGCTACATTAAACATATAATCCCCTCATCACCTTCCAGCAAATTCCAGAACAGTATAGGCTACCTTTTCCACATCCTTTTCAGAAAGGCTGGTGCTGCACGGCAGGTTCACCACCCTTTCGAAGTAATGAAAAGCCCTTTCGATGTGATATGCAAAGGAACCACGGTAGGGTTTCTGCTCATGAATCAGCCCCCAAATGGGACGGCCTTGGATACCCCTTTGCTCCAACTCCTGAATCAGCGCGTCCCTATCCAGGCCGATTTCCTCCAAGTCCAGATAAAGAGAATAAAACCAGTGGTTAGATCTGGTATCTTCCCGAAAGGGCAGCATCCGTAACGGACCATCTGTACCAATGATTTCACAATATAGTGCAAAGTTTCGTTCTTTAACCCTAATAAAACTTTCTAACTGTTCCAGTTGGGCAACACCGATCGCTGCCTGCACATTGGTCATGCGATAGTTGTACCCAACTTCCTCGTGGATATAATAAAGTTCATCATCCTTGGCCTGAGTGGACAAATACTTCGCCTTTCTAAGGGTATTTTCGTCTCCACTGACCAGCATTCCGCCTCCACCGGTGGTAATAATTTTGTTTCCGTTAAAGGAAAACACTCCTACATGCCCCAGGGAACCCGCCATCCGACCAGCCAATCTTCCCCCGGTATAATATGTCCCCAACGCTTCTGTGGCGTCTTCAATAATCAACAATCCATATTTTACCGCAATATCTACGATGGCTTCCATACCCGCCATGTTTCCAAAAACATGAACCACCACCACAGCACGCACTCTTCGACCGGTGGCCCTGTGGATCAGTATCCCATCATCAAAACGGCATTCTTCATGGCAGAAGGACTTTAACTTTTCAGGATCCAAACACAAGCTTTGATCGCAATCCATGAACACCGGTTCCGCACCAACATACCGAATTGGGTTTACCGCAGCAATAAAAGTCAGGGTAGGAGCGATAACCAGATCACCCGTTCGTACCCCGCACAACAACATCGCCAAATGCAAACCCGCCGTGCCAGTTTGACACGCGACAGCACCAGGCATTTTTGTGTAAGCTGCTACTTGCTTCTCAAAACGGGAAACATATTCACCGCCGCTGGAGACCCACCCCTGACTTACCGCATCGGTAACATAGGCAAGTTCCCGCCCCTGGAAATTGGGCACGGAAAGGGGAATAAAATGACCCATCGTGAATCACCAACTTTTTATACGTTATAAACTTCCGATTTGTATTTATCAAGGTTATCCCTAAACCAGTCAATGGTTTCGCCAAGTCCTTTTTCCAGGGTAAAAACCGGCGTCCAAGATGTCATACGCCTAATCTTTTCGTTAGACCCTACCAAACGCTGTACCTCACTTTTTTCAGGACGTAAGCGTTGCTCGTCACAGGCAATCTGAGCTTCGGGATTGATCTGTCGAATTAATTCACGAGCTAGATCTCCGATAGAAATTTCTTTTTGGGTAGCAATATTGATCTCTTCACCACAGACGCGGTCACTCTTTAAAATCTCCAAAAAACCACGTACCGTATCGGTGACATAATTGAAATCCCTGGTAGGTTCCAGGGAACCCATTTTGATTTCTTTGACCCCGGAAAGAAGTTGAGTAATAATTGTAGGAATCACAGCCCGGGCCGACTGCCTGGGGCCATAAGTATTGAAAGGACGGACAATGGTTACAGGCAGGTCAAAGCTGCGAAAAAAAGACTCAGCCAATCGATCAGCCCCGATCTTCGAAGCGGAATAAGGAGACTGTCCCTGGAAAGGATGCTTTTCATCAATAGGAACGTACTGAGCGGTACCGTATACCTCTGAGGTAGATGTGACCAGCACCCGTGATATTCCATAGTCCCGTGCAGCTTGAAGCACGTTGAGTGTTCCCTTGATGTTGGTATCCACATAGGTATCTGGGGCCAAATAACTAAAAGGGATAGCAATCAAAGCAGCCAAGTGAATCACTGCCTCTACACCTTTGACCGCATTTCGTACTGCATTGGGATCACGAATGTCTCCCGGGAATACCTCAATATCATTCAGTATTTTTCTAGGAAAGGTGTCCAACCAGCCCCAGGAGTTGAAAGAATTATAAAATACAAATGCTTTAACCTGGTAGCCTTCCTTAAGTATTTCTTCGACCAGATTACTGCCAATAAAACCATCTGCCCCAGTAACAAGTATTTTCATAACAAAAAACACTGCCACCTCTCTTTAATTCGTGGATTCAGGGTTTAGAATTATTTCTTGGACATCCCGGAAATAAGGTTCAATTAACTGTAAGTCTTTCCTGCAATCATTAATAAATGGGCCAAAACTCTTTCCTACTTTTCCGGCTTTCTCTATGATGTTTTTTTCCAAACGCATTTCTGAAATATTGTTTACCAGGAGATCATGACGTACTCGATTCATAGGAAGCAAAAAAAACAGGAAAAATATGTTGTTCGCCAGTTGTTTGAAGCCTTTATCCAACTTAGGGAAAAGATGACTGATACGATTTGAATAGTTTTTGGCCGCTTGTTTTTCCAAATCAAGAAGAATTTGATTTACTTTATCCAATAGTTGAAGACACTCTTGGTAAGATTCATCCATGATTTTTGCTTGTTCCAATTTATGTTTTGTAGAATACTGGGCACTCTCCTGTCCCGTCAACCAATTTGTCACAACCCTTTTCGTTAAACAATCTTTCATCACTGCTTCCAGCGGCACAAAATCAGCACCGTCGATCTTTGCACCACCTTTTGTGGTATTGATAACCCGGCATGGAGAAAATATGTAGAGATACTGTTCCATTTGAAGCCTCATCCGATTCAATGAATCTTCTGTACGAACTTTACCGCCATAAACATCTTCTACTTCCAGGGAAGCTTTTTTTACCCGCTCAGTCTGTTTTTCTAAATCTTCTTCATAAATTCCTTTAGCATACCACCGGTCGTTTCTGAAGGCTAAGTTTTGTCCTACCAGTATGATAGGATTACAACCCAATTTAATCAGGAGTTCTAAAGTCACCACGGCGATACTGGGAGCATCTATCAGCTTATGCAGGTTTCCCTGGGGATGAGACAAATAAAAGGGAGCCACCGTGTCCTGGCTAATAACCATATGAACTTTGGGCCCAGGATAGGTTCCTAACGTTTCGCAATACACACTGCTGCCAAAAATCAATGGTATATGGGTAATCTTCAGTTGTTTGACTTCTGCATACATATTCCTGTTCGAAGGTGTTGGATCATAGGAGCATACCGCATCCGGACTAATTCCCTTCCCAACCAAGGCTTTTACGGCCGACCCCACAGCAAATATATAGGCCAAGCCCTTTTCCTTAATATACTTTAAATTGTCCAGTTCTTCTTCCAAAGAAGGTCCGGCAGAAACCAGCACAGCTGGCTTGTCCTTAAAGTGACTTTTATCTATATCATGCAGGATGTTGGGTGTTTTGGCAACCTCAGCAAAATTCATGAGACTGTTGATCGTCCACAGTTTTTCAAAGGCCAAATTTATATTCAGAGCAACTTTTCTATTTTTTAACCGTTGCACAAACTCACTGTTAAATCTCCGGTAATGTTCAGAAAAACAACGCTCATAACCGGGCATTGCTACCAGCAATGTTTCTTTATTCATGCTGCCGACAAAACTGTTGAGATAACTGTCTAGATCATCTGGTTGAAACTCAATGAATAAGTTTTTTAGATGTTTTAGGGGCAACTCCTTGAGAATGGTTACGGAAAGAGCATGAAAAAAAACCTCCTTGCTCGGTTCATAAATAGAAAAATCTTTTTCAGGAAACTTTTTCATACATTCCGCCACATGATAGCCTAAGCCAAAACCGTAAAAGAAAATATGCTCATATTTCTCCAAATCTTCTTCCTTATACTGGGAAATAAACCGTGCCGCTTCATTTTGCGGGTCATATTTACTGTGTAAATATACTTCTCCCGCCTCATCAATGGTAATGGTAGACAAGCCGCTTTTTGATAAGACCACCTTGATCAAGGATTGAGCCATTTCTCCTTCCAGGCCTTTTATTTTTTCCCAAATATCAGGATTCAATTGTTTTAAAACGATAATATTATCAGTTAAGATCATGTCCAATGCCCTCTTTGTCAATGATCATCAGAATCTCATTTTTTGCTGATTCCAGGATAAGAATCACTTCAAAGTGAAGAATATCCCCCATCAAAGTAGCATCCTGGGACTTAAGGGCTTCCTCAAATTGATGCAATTGATTCTGCAGATTTGCCGATATTTCTCTGAATTTATCCCCGTTCGCATACAATTCCTTGTGACAAACCAGGTGATTCATATACTCCAACAGCCATTGAATCCCCTCCAGCAATTGGAGCAGGCTTTTCCATGTCTCCTCTGACGGGCCTTGATAAAACCCGTCCGCCAAAACTTTAATTTCCGGTAGAGCCCGGTCCAGATATTGATTGGCACTGATCGTCATTTGGTCCAGCATCTCTTTCCGGGATGGCATATTTTGATCTTTCAATTTTTTTTCTGGCATACAGTTCCCTCCTCGGTCATGCCTGCAATCACGAAAAAGCGCCGACAGCGCTTTTTCTAAACACTTTTATCAATAATTTTCGGCTGTTTGCCTCCCCGGTTCAAGTATGTGCCGATTTGATTGACCACATTTACCTCAGCCCTGATTTGTTTCATAGATTCCTGCAGCGTTCGGATGCTGGCTTTACTGCCCTGGGCAGCCTTCTCAAGCAAATCCTGGATCGTTTTGCGGGTTTCCTTGGATTCTTTCCAACTTCCATCATGGTTGCGCAGCCAACCCTGTTCCCTAATAATATTCTCCTTTAAGCGGTTAAAATCCTTTATCGTCTCGTTAACTTTCTCAAAATCCTGTTGTTGAACCGCTTCACCCTGTTCTTGGATCAACCGATTTAATTCTTCACAGTACGCCATGAGCAAATTCATGGAATGCACTTTGGGGGACCGGTCTCCCTCTGTATTAGGCACCGATGCTCCCCTCTCTTTCTTCATGCCCGGGGGACTTACTGAAAACAACGGCCCAGGCGGCGCGAAGTTTCTCCAGCATTTTACAGACACGTCCTGCCAATACCGGATCCTTTTGCATATTGGCCCGTACCAAAAAATATTTCATACTCCGGTACACCCGATGCAAGTTTTCCGCTACCTCGCCCACACTTAGATCCAAGGTTTGATCCAGTTCTTCCACGATATCTTGAGCCCGAACAAAATAATTGCACGAGTTTTCCCAATTTTTTTCCTCCAGGGCAGCGGCAGCTTGTTTTGTAAAGCGGATCGCCCCATCATAAAGCATTAAGACTAAGTCTCCTTGGGATGCTGTTTTAATCTGAGTCTGCCGGTAAACTTGATAGGGGTTGTTGATATTCGCCATGGATGGGGTTCCTCCTTAGTCGTTATCAGAATTCATGGATTCAATCATTTGTAATACATAATTCAGTTGGCTTTCCAGGGCACTTACCGCGGTATCCATTGCATTAAATTTCTTATATAACCGTTCCTGTTTTCTTTCTAGCCTTTCGGTCTCGGTTTCGATATCCGTGTCCAGATTATCCATGAGCTTATTCAGGGAAGTTTCCTGGGAGGGAATAATCCCTGTAGAATCTTTGAGCCAAGTATCCAGTTCATTGGACAAGCGGGTGGCAATGCCGTCCGTGCTGTTGAAAAGGTCATAAACCGCACCGGAATTTTCGGCCATCGCTTCCTTAAACGCACTTTCATCAAGGGTCATGGTTCCATCTTTATCAATGGAGATCCCCATTTCCGAGGCTAAGTTTAAGTCCCCGGAAACACTGCCTACCACATTCATAGTATACTGGCGCAAATTATTCTTCAAGCGATTGGCGACTGAATCTCCTTGGAGAAGTCCATCTTTTCCGGTGGCTGTGGCTATGGCGCTGACCGCGTTATTATACTGCGTGACAAACTCTTTCATGGCACTGAGCGCATCTTCCGTATCGTTTGTCACCGTAATTGTGGCATCGCCTTCCTCCGCCAAGGTGAAAGATACACCGGTTATAACACCGCTGATCTCATTGGAACTGTTATACAGGGTGCTGCCCCCGTTGATTTCGTCAATGGAATAGGCGGCGTTTTCCCCCAGTATTTGGGTGGTACCGGACAGGCCGGCCGCCGCTAAAAAATTCCCGCTGAGATCCTGCATTTGGATGGTCTTGCTGCCGGTATACTGGGCCGTTAATACCAGCTTGTCTTCCGTAGCATCATAGTTGGCCGTCACCTGGGCATCAGAATTGTTAATTCTGTCAATTATGTCGGATAAACTATCGGTTGATGCGTCATAAGAGATTGTAATCCCGTTAATTTCAAACTCGCCTGAAGCAGCCAGACTGTCGTAATTCAAATTGGCAGAGCTCAAAACTTTGGTTGTACTGACGCTTCCCAGAGATGTGCTGCTGATAATTTCCGCCCCGGTCTGCCCATCTACCCCGATAGCTTGAAAAAAGTTGCTGCTGTCTGCCCCGCTTCCCAATTGCACCGTCCCGTCCGGATCCGAACCTATGTACGCAAAAGTAACCTTCCCACTCCCGCTGTCAAAAGAGGCATACACATCGGTAACGGCTGCATTAATTTTCGTGAGAACATTATTAAGTGTATCCGATGTGGGATCAATATCAATACTAGTCCCGTTGACACTGATGCTCCCCGCCGTAACAGTTAGGGCAAGTCCCGCATCTTTTAAGGCGGCATCGGCAGCTACCGTCTTGCCCATGCGGGCGGCACTTCCCACCTGGGTGGATGTAGCCAGGGAAGTAACATGCAGGTGGTATTTTCCTGTCGCAGCGCCGCTACCGGCTGAAACTGTGACTATATCTTCATTGCTGCTTTTTGCCGCTTTACCCTGAAAAACATCCTTAGATTGAAGCTTCTCTATGGCACTCTGGAAACTGGTTAATTTGGTCTTGATATTGCTCCAGGTAGAAAGCTGGTTTGCATATGTGCTTTGCTGCGCTTTCATCTTGGTCAGTTTTCCTGACGCAGCCGTCATCAGACTTTCCACAAGACTATCAATATCCATTCCGGTGCCCAGACCTGTGATTTGCATCTTGTTCACCCCCTTTGTTGAGATTCATCATTTAGACATAGCAATCGATGATCGCTCCCAACGATTCTCGAAGTCTTCCCAGCATTTCAAAAGCTTTTTCCGGGGGAATCTCCCGGATTACTTTCCCTTCGTCATTGATCACCTTCACCTTTAGATCTTCTATCCTGCCCTGAATCTCAAATTCCAGATGGGTATTGCTTAAGGCGGAAAACTTATTCAAATCATTCACGGTTTGGACAACTTTATCCCACGGGGCGGTGACATTTAACCCTTCATCACTCTTCGCCGCCAACCGCTCCGGGTGTTGTTCAATCACTTTTGGTTCCGCCGCTTTCCGGTTGCCCAGATTAAATTCCTCCACCGTCTGGACCTGGGGTCCGCCGGCACCAATTTTCATTTCTGATCACCTACTTATCTTTAATCAAGTAAAAAGCTAAAGATAAAAAGCGGCCAGTGGCGGGGTACGACACTGGCCGCGAAGGAAGATCTTATCCCTGCAGGAGAGTAAGAATGCTCTGAGATTTTTGGTTTGCCTGAGACAGCATGGACATACTGACCTGTTCCAAAATCTGGTTGGTGCTCATATCCACATATTCATCCGCCATATCCACGTCGGTAACTAATGACTTGGATGCATCCAAATTTTCTTTGGAAACTTCCAGGTTGCTGACGGTATAATCCAGACGGTTAATGGTTGCTCCCAAGGTAGCCCGGTTTTCGGAAAGATCCTTAAGGGCAAGGTCTAATGTTGCTATCAAGCCGGACATGGCACCGGTGCTTTTTCCAACAGTACCGGACATGATTGTAAAACCGCTAAGCCCAGCTGTGCCAGACCCTAAATCTTTTAACCTTGAGGCTTTAACGTCTACCTTCAATGTCTCACCAGCATTAGCTCCCACCTGGAAGGTAAGGGATAGTTTTGCTCCACTAGCGCCGGAAACATTCAACAATTTCTTGGTATTGTAAGCGGTATTAGTGGCAATATCTGTAATCTGGCTGAGCAATTCGTCAATTTCGTCCTGGGTAGTTTGCTTGTTTTCATCGGTCATATTACCCGTGTTGGCTCCCACAACCAGTTCCCGGATACGGGAAACAATGTTTTCTTGCTGGCCCAGGGCGCCTTCTGCCGTATTCAGCATGGCGCTTGCCTGCTCCGCGTTTTTGATCGCCTGGTCGAAACCTGTAATCTGGTTTTTCATCTGTTCGGAAATAACCAACCCGGTAGCATCGTCAGCAGCATTGGTGATGCGCAGACCGCTGGATAATTTCGACATATTTTTGGTGATGCTGTTGGTGGCGTTGTTTAAGTACCGTGTTGCCGTTGCCGCACTCGTATTGGTATTAATTCTCATTGTTATTCCTCCTTGATTATCATCCTTTTCGTATATTAAACCCTAGCTTAATCGGCCGCTTAAGCACAGGTCCAATATCCTTTCCTGTCTAGTAATAATATCGGTATGTTTCCTCTGTACTTTAGAGCTTTATAACAAATTTTTTCTATTTTTCGATCTTATTCTGCATCGTTTCTTCATCTTTCTTGTTTTCCGCCCCGGCCCGGTTTTTAAACAACTTACCCAGTTCATTCAGCACCGTTTTATTAAGGGTAATGGGATCATGCTGGCCTGCCTTATTCTCTTTCACAATTGTATCAAAGACTTCCAGCCGGTGAATGCTGACGCTTTTGGGGGCTTCCACGCCAATTTTCACATATTCCCCGTCTATAATATCGATCACCTTGATTACAATATTATCGCCAATGACTATCACCTGGTTTTTCTTCCTGGTTACTACCAACATTTAATCATTTCCCCCTTTCAGCGGATGATCGGCAAAAACCGCATGCTTTGTAGTATACCGGGAATCATTCAAAACCACCTGGATGCCTTGATGATTTTTTTTGTTGATCACCAACGGTCCCAATAAATTGGCCGTTGCCCGGGAAATGTCTTTGGACATGGTGAGCAAGGTAAAAATCCAGGCATCGGAAATATCCATCAGGCCAATGCTCTCCGCGGCAAAATCCTCCAGATCAAAGGAATAATCGGGGAAAAAAATAAAAGGATTAATGGCTAAAAAAGCCACATCCGTGTTTTTTTCTCCTCTGATACTGAAAAGAATGCCCTGCTCATCCGAGTCTAAAATATAACCGTCTACTTGTTCAAAGCCTAGAATCCCTTTGGGAAAAGTCACTTTTACCGGTAATTCACTCATGTCACGGCGCCTCCTCAAGTCTATAAATATGAACAACAGAGTAAATACAACAAAGAAGTTCACCCTCCGGTCAACTTCTTTGTTCTGCAATTTCCGTGTAATTTCCTTTTTGTTATTTTAGATAATCTAATAGACTGACATTCATGATTTGCGCTCCCACCGCCAAAACCGCCGCATAGGTGGTTTGCTCCGACTTGAGGTCGGTGATCGCCTGCACGATATCAACATCTTCGATACTGGTGATCAGGGTTTCCAAGTAATCAATCTGATCCGTATGCATCTCTTCCATACTTTCAAACTGATTGATTCTGATCCCCATACTCCCCTGGAATTCGACCGCCTTGGTAAAGGAATTATCCAAGTCACCAATAGCCTCCTGAAGAAGGTCCGTATTTTGCGTGGCAAGGCCTTCTTTCAGTTTAAACAAGGAAGCAAATACACCGCTGTCCTCAAATAACTCGTCGCCCCGGTAGGTCACGGCAACAGATTGGTCCTCCTGAATCTGGCGTTTCAAGGCGCCATTTCCTCCGGCGTAAGGTTCTACCGCAGTGCCGCCGCTATTTAGTTTGAAGGGCATAATATCCGTTGTGTCCCCGGAAAAAATATATTGCCCCCCATAGGTGGTATTGGCCAAACTCACGACATACTCAATCAGCTCATCCGCCTGAATGATCATTAAGGAATAGCTTTCCTGGCTGGTAATGGTACCGTTTACTGCGGTAAGCGCCAGCTCCTTGGCATCAGCCAAAGCGTCGCTCACCGAGTCCATGGTTAATTCCTCCATTTTCAGCCAGCCCAGCCCATCCTGAATCGCCGTATTAAAGTTATTTTGCTTGCGCACTTGTTGATTTAAATTGATCACCCGGCTCATACCCGCAGGGTTGTCCGAAGGAACCTGAAGTGCCTTTTCCGACATCACGGACAGTTCTGCCCGGTTCAAACGCTCCAATACTTTACGTTGACTCTTTAACCAATTTTGCATATGCGCGTAATTAGTAACCCTCATTTTTGCCATCCTCCATAATTACAGCATATTACACCATATTTATTATCGTCTCCAACATTTCATCTATCACGGCTAATAACTTGGCCGAGGATTCATAAGAGCGCTGATACATAATCATATAAGCCGTTTCTTCATCCAGGGAAACCCCGGATACATCCGCCCGGAGATTCTCCAATTCCGACATCATATCCTCTTCGTAAGAGTTCTGGGTTTCCGCTACTTTAACGGCAGTGCCCACTCTCTCAAAAAAAGACGAAACATCTTTCGCAAAGGCCGTGCCCAAATTATAAATATTTGTCGCTAGGGTTGCTTTTTCTTCTACAGAAGTGGTGTTCGCACCAATATTGTTGTAATCCGCCTTCACCTCATCGCTTAAGGCCAAGTCGGCTACCCCGGTCACCGGCTCCTTAAAGAAATTAATTCCTGTGTCTGTGGGGTTATGCAGGTCATTGACTTTCTCTACCAAAGACTTCGCCAAGTCGTCAAGATCCTTTTTGTAATCCTGCAATTCATTATCCCTGACCTTCTGTAATCCATATAAACTGCCGCTGGTTGAGTCCACAGCCGCCCCGTCGGGAATTGCCGTAACGTTGCTGCCGTCAATCAGGCTTAATTGTTGGGATGTGCCTGAAGAATCCGTAATGTCTAGGGTTACCGATACCGTGTTGTCCTGATTATAGGTGACAGCAGCTCCCGTGATGCCCACCAATTCTCTGAGCAGAACATCACGCTGATCCAGGAAGGTATTAGGTTCTTGTCCCTTTTTGATACTGCTACTGATCTCGGCATTCAGTTTGGCAATCTGTTCACCGAGTGAATTGGCTTGAGTGATCTGGTCCGTAATCGTTTCATTAATCTCGTTTTCCGCATCTGTTAATAATTGTCCTGCCGACTGCAGCGCACCGATCAATGCATCGGCCCGTTCCTTGATCTCATAGGCGGGACTTTCCATGGTGGGATTGATCGACAGATTATGCCAGGCATCCCAAAAGTCACCCAGCCGGGAAGATAAATCCAGACTATTCAGGCCTAGTTCGATTTTATCCAGAAGTTCTAACTGGGTGGACCAAGAATCAGCATTCGCCTGTTCTCTTTGGATTCTCCCCTCCAGGTACCGATTGCTCACCCGGCTTACGCCTTCAATCGTGACTCCGCTTCCCAACCGGCCGTTAAAATACGCCGCTTCATAGGATGCACTTGCGCTCAAGTCAACTCTTTGTCGGGAATAACCCTCTGTATTTACATTTGCCACGTTGTTGCCAATCACGCTTAATGCTGTCTGGCTCGCCTTCAGACCGCTCACGGAGGTTGATAATATCGAAAATAGAGACATTTCTCACCCAACCTTTTAGTTTAATTTGATCCGGATCAGAATCACATCAGATACTTAGAAATGAACCTCCCCGCAAGACCCTGCGGGGAATTCGTGATTAACCCTTAAACAGTTTTGTTGAGAGTAACCGTTGTATGCGCCTCTGTCTTAATATTCCCGTTTTGTTGATACAACAAATGATTACCAGTTTGATAAAACTTTAACACTTGTCCAATTGTATAATGAAGATTTTTTATGAGCATTAAATTGGAAGTATTGTCCCGGTGAAATTTCTTAATCGTCGTACTCAATTCCTCCACCAGCTCAGAAAGACGTCTTTTCATTTCACCGGAAAGGCTGTTTACCAGCGTAGTTAAGGTAACATCGGGAGCCAATCCCATAGCGTTTAAGCATTCTGCGTAGCAACCCTGCATCTCCGTCTGAGCAGCAGAAAAATTTTTGTATGTAGCTTCTAAACTGGCAGTAACTTCCTCAAGTCCTTTCAGATCCCGGTTTTTAATGAAAGTGCGCTGTTCCAGCACCAGTTTATGCAAGTCCCGGCAAAAGCCCATCTGTTCCCGCAGCTTTGTTTCCAGAACCACTAAATGCTCTGTCATCTGCTTCACTGTCCTTTAATAATTTTACTTTCCACCATCTCTTGCACAATATGGTCCGCCAACTGGTCCAAGTCAATTTCGTATGATTCCAGCCGTTCCCGAATGGCAGTCACCTTTTCGGTACGGATATCGGGCATATCCATGGCGTGGTTGATCAACGCTTGCATATCCTGTGCCTCTTTGGATATGACCGCAGAATCCTCTCGAGGAGTATCCTGTTTTTGGGCAGTTCCCTCTGAACGTTTATTTGAAGTATATGTTTTTAGAATCTGGGCCGGTACATATCCGTTAATCTTCATCCAAAACCACCACTTTTATTTTCTTTTGTCTTTTATATCGGCTTTCAGGCAGAAAACTTTAGTTATCTTAAGACATTTTTTACAATCGTCTCTCCCATGATGCTTAAATCCACCACCTGATCCACAATCCCCGCCTCTATGGCCGCCTTCGGCATGCCGAAAACCACACAGGAACTCTCCGCTTCCGCTACCACCCTTCCCCCTTTTCTTTTTAGGGCAGAGAGCCCTTTCAGTCCATCATTGCCCATCCCGGTTAGGATCACGCCCAAAGCTTGCTCTCCATAGACATCCGCTACAGAAGAGATCATGTCGTCTACCGAGGGTTTAAAAGCCGATCGGGTGGTAAGGGCATCCAATTCGGCTCTTATTTCCTCCCCCGTTTTTTTCACTGTAAAAACGCTTCCCGCAGGAGCTATGTATACCTGTCCCGCTTTGATCACAGTCCCCCGTTCGGCTTCCACAACCGTGATGTGGCTGATCTTATCCAGCCTCTCCGCCATGGGACGGGTAAAACCTTTGGGAATATGCTGCACCACGATCACAGCAACAGGAAAATTTTTCGGTAAAACAGGAATAATCTGCTGCAAAGCAGCAGGTCCCCCCGTGGAACATCCAATCGCCACCATTTTCAGAGGAGAGCTTTTTTTGCCCAGGACCGGGATCGAGCCCGCGGGCTTGGGCAGAGGCCTTTTTCCATGGACGGTGGATGTGGCTGCCGTTTTGATTTTCTCCGGCAGTTCTTTCTCAAACTTTTCCAGAGCCCGGGCATCCATGAAGCCCGGTTTCTGGATAAAGTCAACGGCGCCCAGTTCCAAAGCCCTCAAGGTCTCGACAGTGCCCTGGGCCGTCAAAGCGCTCAACATGACCACCGGAACCGGGTAATCCTCCATGATCCGTTTCAACGCTTCCAAACCGTCTACTCCCGGCATTTCCACGTCCATCGTCACCACATGGGGCTGCAGAGCGGCAATCTTACGCAGGGCGTCCTCCCCATTCCTTGCCGCATCCGTGACGATAATTTCCGGGTCCTGCTCCAGTATTTTTTTAAGGCGCAGCCTGATCACCGCAGAATCATCAACAATGAGGACTTTTATTTTTTGCACATTGCTTCCCGCCTTATCCTTTTTTGCTAGCTTGCCGCTTCCAACACGTTAATTAAACTCCTCACATCAATAATGAGGGCCACTTTTCCATCACCCAGAATGGTGGCGCCGGCAAATCCCGGAACCTTGCCCAAGTAATCACCTAAACCCTTGATGACAATTTCCTGTTCTCCCACCAAGTCGTCCACAATAATGCCGATCTTTTCTCCGTCCATACTGACCACTACCACGTAAAGATATTCCGCATCCCCGTCCACCTCGTCGTCGAAGAGACGTCTCAGGCGGACCAAGGGAAGTACATGACCCCGCAGCATAATGACTTCACAGCTTTTTATGGATTGAATGTCTTTTTTATGTATTCTTAAGGTCTCCAGGACATTGGACAGAGGGAAGGCATAAATCTCATCAAGATTCCCCACCAGCAAGGACTGGATAATTGCCAGCGTTAAGGGAAGTTTTACCGTAAACTTGGTTCCTTTGCCCAGGACGGTATGAATTTCCACAAATCCGTTCACTTGTTCGATCAGCTTGCGCACAACATCCATGCCTACGCCTCGTCCCGAGACATCGTCAATCTCTTTAGCCGTAGAAAATCCGGGCAGAAAAATCAGGTTTAAAGCCTCACGGGTGGACATGGTGTTAGCTCTCTCTTGAGAAAGCAAGCCTTTTTCCACAGCGTGACGCTTCAGTTTTTCCTCATCCATGCCCCGGCCGTCGTCTTCCACTTCAATGACGATATGATTTTCCTGCTGCCTAGCCCGCAAGCATACTTTCCCTGTGAGAGGCTTCCCTGCTTTCTTTCTTTCTTCGGGAAGCTCCAGACCATGATCCACCGCATTGCGGATCAGGTGAATCAAAGGATCGGCAATAGCTTCAATTAAAGTACGGTCCAGCTCCGTTTCTTTTCCTTCAATAATTAATTGGATATCCTTTCCAAATCTTTGGGACAAATCCCGCACCATGCGGGGGAACCTGTTAAAGACCTGGGCAATGGGCAGCATCCTGGTTTTCATGATTTCTTCCTGCAGTTCATTGGTGACCCTGGCCAAATGAGATGAAATCTGGCGTAAGGAAACAATATCACCGTCTCCCCCGTACCTGTTTTCAAAAACATTATTCAGCTGGGTCAAGCGGGTGCGGTCAATGACCAGCTCACCGATGAGATTCATTAAGGTATCCAGTTTCCGAATATCCACCCGAACGGTGTGGGAAACATTTTTTTCTCCCTCCTTCTTGTCCGAAGGATCTTTCTCCCTTTTTACCTCCTCTTCCTGCTCTTCACCGGAAGACTGAAGATTTTGTTCCTCCTCCTGCTCCCAGGATAATACCTTCACATCAAAAGAGGCGATGTCAGCCACCGTATTGATTAATTGTTGAATGGTATTAAAATTCCGGTCGGTAAGAATAATGACATCGATTTCATCCTCTTCTATATCGTCCCCCAGGGCTTCCCTGGTGGGATGAGACCGGAGCACCTGACCCACCCCGGATAAATTCTCCAGGAGAATCATGGCCCGAACAGTTTTCATCATGCATTGAGCGTCAAAAATTGCTCTCACACCATAAGGCTGGAGCCCTTTTGCCGCGTTTTCCCTGATCAGTCTGGTTTCCTCTTCGGTTAAAAGCCAAAAATCCTTCTTCTCCGGCACAGTGCTTTGATGTTCTGCCATTTCTTGTTGGGAATAGGTGTGAAGCTTCTCTACCAGTACCTTAATATCAGACTTCTCTTCTCCGTCATGAATTTCATTTTGCAGAATTTTTAAGCAATCAAGACACTCGAACAATAAAGAAACCAGTTCGGAACTTACTTCCATATCGTTATGACGAAACCGGTCCAAAACATTTTCAATCTCATGGGTCAGGTGGGACATCTTTTCAAAACCCATGATCCCGGAAGAGCCTTTTACCGTATGGGCGGCGCGAAAAATCTCATCAATGGTCTCTCCATCTACTCCATTCTTCTCCAAGAGTAAAAGTCCATTACTCATGACTTCCAGCTTTTCATTCAATTCATCGAAAAATACGTCTATTTCTTCTTGCGAGAACATCTGCTCACCCCCGTTAATCATAGATGATAAAATCGCTTAGGCAATTTCGTTTTTGCCAATTTGACTGAACACATCGCTCACTTCCAGCAGCATCACCAGCTTGTCCTCCACTTTACCCACCGCCCGGATAAACTTGGCGTCAAAACCGGCGGCTGTAGCAGGCAGCGGTTCCAAATCTTCCTGGGTCAAGCGCAATACTTCCGTAACCGCATCTACAATCATGCCCACAATGGCTGTTCCGGCTTCCACAATAATAATTCGTGTATCTTCCGTAACTTCGGTAGTCCAATCTACGGAAAAACGTTTCCGCATATCCACAACCGGTATTATTTTTCCCCGTAAGTTAATAACTCCTTTCAAAAAAGGAGGTGTTCTGGGTACACGGGTAATATGCTCCATGAGAATAATTTCGTGTACCGAGGCAATATCAATGGCATAATGCTGATCCCATAGTTTAAATACTACCAATTGTTCATAGGCCGACTCATTGTTGTTTATTGTTGTTTCCCGGGTCATTATTAAACCTCCTTATCCCTTAAAAAAGGGTATTATCCTCCATTTACTTATTATCGACAGGAAAAAACAAACCTTTAGACTTTTCAGGTTTTTTTATCAAAAAAAAGAGAAAAATATGAAAGCGAAAAAATATATTTTGCGGAATGAATAAATTGATTCCAAAGGAGGTTATGTTCATGAAAAGAGATAGACTGCGTACCAAAGGCGAATTGGTCAACCACCAGCAGGACCCGAAAGAATACCATGAATTAAATTCGTTTGCCCGGACCCAAAGAGAAAATCCCGTGAAAACAGCGCCGAATAATATGACCACCAAAAGCAGAGTTCCCAACGAAAAAGACTAAATAACCAATGGCTCCTGCCCGGTCTACCGTCCACTGACAATCCAAGCTCCTGCAGACGACGGTAGACCGGTTTTTCCCTTCTTAAGGCAATCGTGATTCCTTTATTCCCTTGTTCCGTGCAGAAAGCGCATCACGTTTTCGGCAGCGTTCATGCCGTCGTTAATACAATCCGGCACTCCGATCCCCCTGTAGCAACCCCCCGCCAGATAAAATCCCGGCAGAGACTTTAAGCGCTGTTCCACCCTGTGCAATCTTTCCAAATGGCCCATGGTGTACTGAGGCCGGGCGTGAATCCAGCGATGGATCCGAGACATCACGGGATTGGAGGAAATGCCCAGAATAGATTTGAGGTCCTGTTTTACCCAGTGGAGAATTTCTTCTTCCCCGGCACAGGCAAGATGAGAATTCTTCGCCCCCCCGACAAAAGTCCGCAGCAAAACAGAATCCTCGTCCGGCATCCGGTAATTCCATTTAATGGAGCTGAAGGTAACCGCATTGATTTTTCTCTGCTCCACATGGGGTATGAGAAAACCAAAAGAGGCAGGGGAAAAAGGCAGTTGCTCCCTCCGGAAGGCCAAAGATACCGTGGCGGAAGAAGCCATGGGAGTTTCCTCCAGGATATCGGCACTGGCAGCATCCCAGCCCCGGATTAACGCGGCGGCTTCAGGAGCGGGAAGGGCGAAAATAACGGCATCAGCGGTGATCTCCCCAAATCCGTCCCCAAGTATCTGGTAATGGGTTCCTGATCGTCCTACTTTGACGACCTCTTTTCCTTTCAGAATCCTTCCCCCCAGCTTTTTTTCCAAAGCGTCCGTTAATTCACCCATGCCATTTTTAAAGGACATAAAATAGGTTCCGGGTTTGCCGCCGGATCCCTCTGGCCTTTTGGCCGGAGACCGCCTTCGGGCGGCTAACATCGCCCTGATTAAGCTGCCGTAATTTCTTTCCATATCGAGAAACCGGGGAAAACTGGCCTTTAAGCTCATGGTTTCCGGATTTCCTCCATGAATCCCGCCAATGAGAGGCTCGGCAATTTTATCCAGCGCCTCCCGCCCTAAACGGCGCACTACAAAGTTGTGCAAAGTTTCATCATCGTCATCCTTCTTTCGGGGCAGCACAAAATCCAAGGCCATGCGCATTTTCCCCGGCCAGGATATTAAAGGACTCAAAGCAAAAGGAACAATTTTGGTGGGAACCATCAGCATCAGTCCTTCGGGAAGGGCGTGCACCCTGCCGCCGGAATAGACATAGGTTCCTTTAAATTCATCATTCGTGCCGATTAGACTGTCTGCCAGGCCGATTTTTTCTGCCAGTTTAATCACCGAAGGCTTTTCCGAGAGAAAACAATCAGGGCCTCCTTCCACCAGAAACCCGTCATGAGTTTCCGTAAGGATTTTCCCGCCTAATCTAGCATCCTTTTCGATCAACGTATATTCTATATTTTCCCCTTTTTCTTCCAGCGCATAAGCTGCCGCCAGGCCGGCAATACCTCCGCCGATGATAGCTACTTTTTTCATATCCACCACTCCGTAATTTCATTGCTGATTATTATGTATTTTTTCTTCATCATCTTTCACAGGGTTGCCGCCAAAGCTTTTATCAAAAAGGGAGAATCGTTTAGGGCCGGGCAGCGTTGGAACCCCATCCCTAAAGAAACCGCTTTGTTTTTAGCCTCAATATCCAGGTCATATAGTGTCTCCATGTGGTCGGACACAAACCCAATGGGAACGGCGAGAACCTGCTTTTCTCCCTGGGAGGCCAGCATCTCGATGATTTCTCCCACCTGGGGTCCTAACCATTTTCCCGGCTTCATCCCCTTGCTTTGAAAAGCTGAAAAAACATGTCCGTGCTTCACCCTGGCCATAACGGCAGCTACGGAATCTTGAAACTGTTTTTGATAGCATCCTGCATCTTCAGGATCATCCTCAGAAAGGCTATGGGCCGAAAAAATCACAGTAACTTCCTCAGGAGCGGAAAAATGTTTCAGGCCGGCAGTCACTTTTTCTCCCACTGCTTCAATAAAAAAAGGATGGGTGTGCCACTGTTTACCGAAAGAAACTCCTATCCCCTGCTGCTCTGCCTCTACTGCCTCCCGCACCGCTTGGAAGTATGCCCCGGTACTTGTTTTTGAGAAAAAAGGAGCCAGGCTTACAGCCACCACATGGTCTATCCCTTCTTCCGCCATCTGCCGCACACTGTCCTTGATAAAAGGCTTGCCATGAAGCATGCCCATATAGACAGGGTAGTCTTTCCCCTGTCCTTTCAATTCTTCCCTTAACCCGGCTGCCTGAGAGGTGGTGATCGAGAGCAGGGGAGAACTTCCCCCGATAGAGGAATACCTTTCTGTGATCTTGTCCAGCATTTCTCCGGGTACCTTTTTCCCTTTCAGAATATGGGATAAAAAAGGTTCTATTTCTTCAGGAGTATGCGGGCTGCCAAAATTCAGCAGCAGGATACCGGTTGCTCCCTTATTCATGAAGGTTCGCCCTAGCTTTCAGATTGCGCCTGCTGTATTCGTGCACGGCCTCCACCAAGGCCAAAACGTCTTCCGTCCGGGAATCCTTATGAATGCCATGCCCCAGGTTAAAGATGTGGCCGGGCCGGTTTGCCGCCCGGTCTAAGATATCTTTTGCCTTTTGCTCCATGATGCGGCGCGGGGCGAGCAAAACAGCCGGATCCAGATTCCCCTGGATCCCTACTTCAGATCCCAGCCTCTTCCAGGCCTGATCGATATTGATGCGCCAGTCGATACCGATGACATCTCCCCCGGCCTCTTTCACCAGTTCTAAAAGGGTTGCCCCGTTATTGGCAAAATGAATCACGGGAACCTTTAAATCTTTCAGGCCTGTAATTACTTTTTGAGAATAAGGCAGGACATAGTGGCGGTAATCTTCGCTGTTTAAGGTACCGACCCAGGAATCAAAAAGCTGAACGGCCTGGGCTCCGGCAGCAATTTGGGCGCGCAAATAGTTTAAGATCACCTGGGAAACTTTCCTCATCAATTCATGCCAAATTTCCGGAGCGCCCCAGATCATCTTTTTACAGTTTAAGTAATCCCGGGATCCTCCGCCCTCAATGAGATAACTGGCCAGGGTAAAAGGGGCGGCAGAAAAACCGATCAGCGGTACCTTCCCCTCCAAATCCCGTCTGGCCAAACGAATTGCCTCCATCACATAGGGAGTGGCTTCTTCCCCCTCCAGCACTCTAATTTGCGCCACATCTTTGGCGCAGCGGACCGGATGATGAATGAAGGGCCCCTCTCCTTCGGAGAACTCAAAAGCAATGCCCATTCCTTCCAAAGGAAGCAGGATATCGGCAAACAGAATGGCCGCATCAACACCCAGGCGGTCTACCGGCTGTAAGGTAACCTGGGCAGCCAGCTCGGGAGTCTTACACATCTCTAAAAAAGAATACCTTTTCCGGATTTTCATATACTCTTCCATATAGCGGCCCGCCTGCCGCATGAACCATACAGGCGTGTATTCCACCTGCTCCCGGCGGCATGCCCGTAAAAAAATATCATTCATTTTTACCTTCATTCCCTTCCCAGGCTAATTGCCGATTGATGCTAAATTTTCATCGTCCATTGTCCTAGACATCCGGCACCTGGCCGATTAATTTCGGCGTAAAATCTAAGTAATCTGCACTCACGAGAGAAAACCCGATGTGCCATTTTTCCTCAGGAAGCCTGAGGTGGTAGGCCCCCTGGTGCAGGTGGCCGTATACGCAAAGTTTGACCTGATACCGCTCCATCAGCTCGATAAAACCGTTCCATTCATGTCGATCGTTAGACGGCATAAAATGCATCATCACATAAATGCTCTCCATCTTGGGAGGAAGGGAGTTTAAAGACATTTCCAGGCGCTTTATTTCTCTCTGGTATACCTTCTGATCATGGTCGGTAAATTCCGTATGATTCGGGCATATCCAGCCCCTGGTGCCGCAGATGGCGGTAGCGCCGAAACAAATACTATCGTTCTGGAGGGCGAAAACATTTCCCGGCAAGGCTTCACGCACCCGGGAAATACTTCCCCACCAATAATCATGATTGCCTTGAATCAAGATAATGTTTCCGGGGAGGTCGCCCAAGAACGCCAAATCATAGGACGCATCCGGCAAGGTCATGGCCCAGGAAATATCTCCCGGTACCAATACCAGGTCGTCGCCTTTAACAGTATTTATCCAGGCGTCGAATATTTTTTCAAAATGATGATGCCAATGGGCGCCGAAAACATCCATGGGCTTATGCTGCACCACACCATCCCACTCCGGCGGCACCACAGGCCGGCAAAAAGACAAATGCAAATCACCAATGGCAAAAATTCTCACCCTGTTCACCTACAAGCAAAAAGATCTGCGGCCCTCTTCATAAAATAAGGCCTATTCATATTATAACAGTTTATGCGCCGATAAAACCTTTCCTCAGGGAATTAATAACCAGACTATGACCAGATGGGCTAAAATAGCGAAAGAAAAAACCGCCTTGAAATACCAGCGTTTGGTTTTATGATGAAATAATGCCATGCCGCTTGCCGTGCCGATGGCTCCACCCGCCAATCCCGTGAACAGCAAAGCCCGTTCGGAAATCCTCCACTGCTTTCGCCTGGCCTGTCTCTTGTCCCAGCCCATCATCATAAAGCCCATAGCATTGATAAAAACATAATAGGGAATGAGAAATTTAATCATTTTTGCTCCTTTTTCCCATACTTTGAATATATTCTTCCTAAATTTGGCATAATACGGATGATTAAAAAAGTAAGGAGGTAGCTTCCTTGGACAAAATTGCCCTTATATTGGTTATTATTGGTGCTCTGAACTGGGGCCTGATTGGCCTATTCGGCTTCGACCTGGTGGCCACCATTTTTGGCGGCCAATCAGCCTTCATCAGCCGGATCGTCTATTCCTTGGTGGGATTGGCAGGTTTGTATGCCATTACCCTTTTGTTCAGAGAAAGAACGGAAGTTAAGTAAAGAAAAGCGCCTGGACGGCGCTTTTCTTTACTTAATATTTTCTGTACTCCTAATCTCTGTTGACAATGTAAGCGAAATCCCCGTTTTTTACCAAAGCTGCATTGGCTTCGTCGGTATCCAAATGGAAATCCAATTTCATCGTATCTCCCACTCGGGCGGTGACATCATAGAAGCAAACAGTCTTTCCGCCTTTCACCAATAAATCAATTTTTTCCCCATCTTCAATGCCGAATCTTTCCGCCTCCGTGGTATGAAAATGAACATGGGTTTTGGCAAGAATACATCCTTCATTGATAATCAGGGGCCCTTTCGGACCAATAATAATACATCCGGGAGTTCCTTTTACGTCCCCAGATTCTCGCAAAGGAGCATTAATCCCCAATTGGCGGGCATCTGTCTGGCTTAATTCCACTTGCGTCTGCTTTCGGGCCGGTCCCAGGATGCGCATGCCCTGGAGCACTCCTTTAGGACCGACAATGGTCACCGTTTCTTTGCAGGCAAACTGGCCGGGTTGAGAGAGATCCTTCAAGCTCTGCAATTCATAACCCTCACCAAACAAAGCCACAATGTGCTCTTCGGTTAAATGGAGATGACGGTTGGAAATCCCGAGCGGAACAGCCCATTTTTCATTTGGTTCACAATTGTTTCCACAGCACATAAAAAAACACCTCCAGGTAAAACTTTGTACGTTTAGACGCTGTACTTTTCAGAACAATTATAACAGGGTATGGCACGAATAACAACGCCAATTGGCCCGGGGTACGGAAGTTGGATTTTTGAGAATATTCTCAAAAACAAAAATATCTTTATTCTCGTTATGGATTGGCAGCGTAAAACTAGCCGCAACAGAGAATGATTGTTTTAATTGATCGGGATGATCGAAGGATATTGGATCCTCCCCTTCATCCCGGAGTAATCAAAAAGCAGGGTACTTTCTCCTTCTTCAATCCCTATGATCCTATCCTTTTGAAAAGAAAACCGGTGCTGGAACCGATGCACAGCGATGAATTTATTGATTTCTTTCATGGTGCTCCCCAGGTGCTGGGGAAGATATCTCTCCCGCATTTGCCGATCCCGTAAAAAATCCGTGGATCCTGCCCCGGACTTGCCCAGCAACCAGGCGGGCAATCTGTTTCTCATTTCCGACACCAGCCAATCAAGCTTGATCAGGTCTAAAATAACCGGCTCTGCGCGCCGGGGCAAAATTCCGATCAAAAAAGAAAAGAGCATCTTGGCGCGCATTTCCGCCCCCAGTTTTTTTTCCTGCCCGTTTTGCGCCAAATACTCGGCAAAATACCTGTAAAAAGCAAAAGGCTCCGCGGAAAAATTGTTTATTGCGTAGGTAAGCGTATGCCCATATTTCCCCGAATTATAGTATTGCTCCAAAACTTCTTCGATATTTCTCAGCTGGAGCATTTCTTCAAAGGATAAGGCCTCTGTTTTCAGCACTTCATAAGGAGGATGGTCCCGGTAAATAAGACCGAATTCCTCCGCCTGCTTTCTTAATCCCGAGCCTTTGAGCAATTTGAGAAACCCCAGCTGCAGTTGGTGGGGGCCTAAAGTGTAAACATCATTAAAAGACTTTTCGAAAGAGAACAGGTTCTCCCCGGGCAGTCCGGCAATCAGATCCAGATGGAGATGCACATTGCCCGCTTTTTTTAATTGATGCACAGAAGCCTGAACCTGAGCAAAATCCATCTCCCTTTGGATTGTTTTCAGCACCTGCCGGTTCGTGGACTGAACCCCGATTTCCACCTGAAAATATCCGGGGGGCGCTTGTCCCAGTAAAGCAATGATTTCTTCATCCAATAAATCCGCGGCAATTTCAAAATGAAAATTAAGGTCCCTGTCTTGATAGGCCAGTAAAAAGGTTAAAAGATCTTTCGTCCGGCTTTTATGGCAGTTAAATGTCCGATCCACAAACTTCACCTGCCGGATCCCGGACCGGATCAGCTTCTCCAGGTCCTTTTTCACCCGGTCCAGGGAAAAATACCTGACGCCGGGAATGGTGGAGGACAAACAATATTGACAACGGAAAGGGCAGCCCCGGCTGGATTCGTAATATACAATCTTATGGGCAAACTGGGCCAAGTCATCTGCCGCGTAGGGAAAAGGAATCCTGTCCAGTTCCTTGATTAAACTTCGCGCCGGGTTAGGAAAAACGGCCTGATCTTTGCGCCAGACTAAGCCGGCGGTATGCGCCAAAGAGAGCTCCTGCTCCCGGCATTGAACCAGCTCAAAAAAAGTCTCTTCTCCCTCACCCACGACAATACAATCCACAAAGGAGTGATTTGCCATCATTTCCTCAGCGTCGAAAGAGACCTCAGGTCCCCCTAACACAATAAAAACTTGCGGGCAAACCTTTTTCAGCACCTGACAAATTTCCAAAGTGGGCCTGATGTTCCAGATATAGCAGGAAAAGCCGATCAGGTCCGCTTTTTCCCGGTAAATTTCCCCTGCAATATCCAGCACCGGTTCATTAATGGAATACTCCCGGACCGTAAAATCATGGGTATGGGAAAGGGGTGCGCAAAAGCTCTTTAAGTAATAGATGGATAGGGAGGTATGAATATATTTGGCATTAAGAGAAGTGAGCAGAATCTTCATGAGCGCCCCCGGTTCATCCAGAATGTTTTAGTGATATAAATAATCCCGCGTTAAGGCCAAGCTATTATTTAACCCTTTAGAAAAAAGGATTTGGTGAATATCCAGCCCGCTGCTCCGAAAGGAAGCCGCACAGGAATTCAAATAGAGCCGCCACATTTTCACGAAACGGTCCCCGTATTTGTTCCTGACCGTATCGACATTTTTTTCAAAATTCCTTGCCCAATGATCCAATGTTTGGGCATAATGGAGCCGCAAGCTTTCCACGTCGATCAAATGATAGTCATAATCGGGAAGCAGGGAAATTAATTGCCGGATGGAAGGAATATAGCCCCCCGGAAAGATATACTTTTGAATCCACTTATTGCAGGGTCCCTCAATTTGTCCGGTAATACAGTGTAAAAGGGATAACCCGCCGGGCGTTAATAGTTTGCTTACTGCTTCATAGTATTTTGGCAAATTAGCATAACCCACATGTTCTACCATCCCCACACTGACCACCTTGTCAAATTTTTTCCCTCTTTCTCCTAAGGTGCGATAGTCGGCCACTTCAACCCCCACCTGTCCGGTAAGCCCCAGTTCCTCAATCCGTTCCTTCGTCTTCTTGTATTGTTCTTCGCTCAAGGTGATGCCAAAGGATTGCACCCTATACTGCTGGGCGGCCCGAATAATCAGCCAGCCCCACCCGCTGCCAATGTCCAGAAGGGTCTCTCCCGGCTTCAGCTGAAGTTTTTTCAGCGTATGATCAATTTTTTGAAGCTGGGCCTGGTAAAGGGAATCCTGGGCAGACTTAAAGTAAGCGCAGGAATAGCTCAATGTCTCATCCAGCCACAATTCATAAAAATCATTGCCCAGGTCATAGTGGTGCTGAATGTCCTTTTTCTGCTGCGTGATGGAGGTAGATGACTTCTCCCGGGAAAAGAGGTTTTTTATTCCTTTAAAGGATTTTTTGGACATGAGCAGATCCCCGCCCTGATAAGCCGTCTCGATGATCTCCTGAATGTCCCCCTCAAAATCAATGATCCCGTCCATATAAGCTTCTCCCAAGGCCAGGGAAATATCCTTTAAAAGCTTACTTTTGGGGATTGGTTGATAAAAAATAATCTTAAACCGGGGCTTTCCCGTACCATAATTCTCTACCGTACCATCCCAGTATTGAACGGAAAAGGCCTTACCCGTCATTTTTCCCAATATGTTATGTAAAAAAAATTTTTCCATACCACAACCTCCTTTCGGCCCAGATCATAGTACTCTCCTTACAAATAGGCCGGATGTCAATCTATTAGTTACATTATAATGGGATAAACATCCGATGACTACCAATTGAAGGGCCATATTACTTTATCTTCCATTGTATGAGGGTATTTTATTCATTTTCCCGGAACTAAACCGATTATTTCTTTTGTTTTTTCCTCTTCACGCTTTTTTTTGATTATTTTCACAAAAAAACTGCCCCTAAGGCAGTTTTCCATCCATCTAGCGCTGCGTCCCCAGAAAAAACACCGCTAAAGTTCCCGGCCCGGAATGGGCGCCGATCACCGGTCCCACATGATTGATCAGGAAACCCTTCACAGGTATTCTTTCCTGAATCGCTTCCTGCAAGGAAAAGGCATCCTCCGGACAATCCCCATGGCTGATGCCGATAATTTGGTTTTCCGGATCGACAATTCTTTCTGCCGCCATGTCAGCCAGGGTTTTGATGGACTTTTTCCGTCCCCGTACTTTCATCACCGGAATCAGCCTTCCTGCATCATCCACATGCAAGATGGGTTTAATATTGAGCACCGTGCCCACAAAAGCTGCCGCCCCGGAAACCCTGCCCCCTCTTCTCAAATGCTCCAGGTCCTCCACGGTGAACCAGTGATTCATTCTCAGCTTGTTGTTTTCTACCCAATCCACAATCTCTTCTTTAGAGGCACCCTGGTGCAGCATTTCCAGCGCATAATGAAGAATTAAGCCTTCGCCCAGGGAGGCGCTTTTTGTATCGATCACAGTGATCTCCCTTTCCGGATACTGCTCCAAGACCATCTTTCTCGCCGCCACAGCATTGGTAAAGGTGCTGCTTAAAGCAGATGAAAAAGAGAGAAAAACCAGGTCGGCACCTTGCTGTACATATTTTGTAAAGATCTCCGTAAAGGTATGTATGTTCACCTGAGACGTGGTGGGCATTTCTCCGGCGCGCAACCCGTTATAAAAGCTTTGATAAGACATCCCGGTACCGAAATCATCAAAATATTCCTTTCCCTGAAAAAGATACAAATAATGAACAATGGGAATTTCATGTTGATGAATATAATTGGCCGGAAGATCGCTGCATGAATCCCCGATAATCACCGTTTTCATCAGTCCGTTCTCCTTTTAAGGTTATAAGGTCAGGGGACACACCATGTCCCTAATTATGGAATATTACTTTCTCATTTTATGCCAATATTTATCTAAAATCAACTGTCTATGACCGGAGTCCCGCGGGATCGAGCTACTCCCGGAAGGGAATCCAGGGTTGGCAAAGTCCTATAAGCGCAAAAAATGCGACCCAGAGGTCGCGGCTGATTAAAAAATGAGCTTAATTAAATAAGAAATAATTCCGGAGATGGTTGCCGTAATAGGAATGGTGAGAACCCATGCCCAGACAATATTTTTCGCCACCACCCAACGGACGCAGGACAACCTTTTCGCCGCCCCGACTCCCATAATTGAGCTGGATATGATATGGGTTGTGCTTACGGGAGAATGGAACATCGTAGCGGTAAAGATCACTGCGGCAGCACCTGTTTCGGCAGCAAACCCGTTTACCGGAGCCAGGCGGGCCATATTCATTCCCATGGTCTTAATGATCTTCCAGCCGCCCACAGAAGTACCTGCCGCCATCACCAGGGCACATGCCACTTTGACCCAAAGGGGCACCTCAAACTGGGGAATTAACCCTCCACTTAGCAAAGCCATGGTGATAATCCCCATAGACTTTTGGGCATCATTCCCCCCATGGTTTAAAGCCATTAAGGCGGCTGAGAAAATTTGGGCCTTGGAAAAAACTTTCGTCACAGTAACCGGGCGAACGGATCTTAAGATTCTGTTTAAAAGAGTCATCAAAATAAATCCGGCGGCAAATCCGATACAGGGTGATAAAATTAACCACAACAAGACCTTGTCAAAAAAATTACTCCAATGGACAATGGAAAGGGACCCTTTAAAGGCAATGGCGGAACCCAGTAGTCCCCCGATCAGGGCATGAGAACTACTGCTGGGCAATCCGAAGTACCAGGTGATCAGATTCCAAGTGATGGCTCCCAATAATGTGGCGATCACCACGGTTTGAGGAATACTGCCGGGGTTTACAATATCCGCCCCCACCGTTTTTGCTACTTTTACACTGATAAAAGCGCCAAGAAAGTTTAAAGAGGCGGCCATCATGATGGCTGCCGCCGGTGAAAGGACCCGGGTAGACACCGAAGTAGCGATGGAGTTTGCCGTATCATGAAAACCGTTAATAAAATCAAAGGTAAGTGCTAAACCTACCACAACGATGGTAATCCACAAAGTTGCATCAAGCATGCTTCATTACGACCCCTTCAACGGTATTTGCCACATCTTCACAGGCATCCAAAATATTTTCCAGGTGTTCATAGATTTCCCGCCACTTAATCACATCAAGTATCGGTATGGCCGTATCACTGAACAGCTTCCGGATCGCTTTCCGGTAGATAGCGTCCACCTCTTCTTCCAACCTGTTTATTTCCACAATCACCGGGAGCAGTTTATGGCCCTTCTTCACTACCTTAAAAGCCTGCATTAATTCAATCACCTGCTCCGTACCTTTCAAGACCAAATCGCTCAGGGTTTTTGCCTCCGGAGTGGCCTTATGCACATTAAACATGACAAATCTACTGGCCGTCGCCTCGATATAGTCGGCAATATCATCCATCTGCTTCCCAATGGTATAGATATCCTCCCGGTCAATGGGCGTGAGAAAAGTTTTATTCAGTTCTGTAAAAATCTCATGTAAAGTATGGTCGCATTTCACTTCCGTATCTTTAATCGCTTTTAATTTCTCTTCCGCATGATCCAGATCATACACAAAATCCTTTAACATTTCCGAAGACTTATGAATATTTTCGGCAAACAAAATAAATAAATCATAGAACTTATCTTCCTTCGCAGAAAACTTAAACATTTATTGCCCCTCCCTAGATTGCACTTTAAGCCACATATAGCATACTATAATTCACATAAAATTAAAATAAAAAAAATAATTCCATAACAATTTTAAGAAAATTTTCACAAACCTGATTTACGAAATCAACAGTCGCCGGGAGACACAAATGCCCAGCATGTACAAAGTTGCTGTAGGCAAATGACAACTGACGTTACCGTCAAATAGGATATTAGCCCGGGCAGGAAACCCCTCATCCTTTTCCCACAGCATCAACATCAAAGAAATTTTGGGAAAGACGCCCATTTCAAAAGCCGCATCCCCTCCTTGAACAGGAACACCCCCCAGCTTCTCTGCCGCTTTCCGAAATAGGTCCAAATTTGCGCCGAATTTCTGTGCTAAGGGCTCAATTGCTTCTTTCATAAATGGGTGATAGTGATGCTGTCCTTCCGGAAGTTCCAAAAAAGAAAGCCACCTGGCGGGCAGATGGGCGATGCCACAGCTTTCCGCTAGATATTGTAAAATAATCACCTTTTCTTCAAACCATAAATCATCCGGTATCATTTCTCCCGTATCCCAGTTGACAGCAAGGGGAATGTTTAGATAATTAAGCTTCAGGAAAGGCGTTTCCCACCTGGAAGAGGACAAATCTGCCATCACATGAGGCTTTTTATTGCGGAATTTTTTTAATGAGTCATCAAAAGCATCCTGGTATTGACGTCTTCCATTCATTACGGAGCACCCCTTTCTTTAAATACTAAAACTGCTCGTACTCCTTTCACTTCGCATGATTATTGTCATTCTGATTTAAATCCAGCATCACAAATCCCGACTCTTGATCCAAAATCCTTTCGCCACTGGTTCCATTAATCTCATAGATGACAGCTTCCGCATAACACCAAACAGAGCTCCCTTCCCGCAAACAACCGGCTAGGGTATGTCCCGCCCTGCCCATGGCCCCATGTATATGAAGAATAGGCCTGCCTTCAGAATTAGGTGCGATCAAACCGGCCGCAAGCATTTCATGAACCCCGTCCATGGGGATCATCATCGGCTGAGGAGGCCTTTCCCCGCCATCCTTAGGACCCATCGCCACATCCCCCTTCTCCAGGCAGCCAATTACCGTCACCCATCCGAATTTTATTCCTTTTTGCTGAGCAAGTTGTTCAATACAGGTAGGGATAACCTCATCATCCTCCAAACGCAAAATAAAAATTCTCCCTATCCTTCCTTCCGAGACCTGCATAACGCGCCTCCTTAAGACTGATTCTCCTGTCATAGTATCGCCCTATTAAGCGTTTGGCAAGCCCCTGCCTAAATAATATCAAAGACCTTAGGAGCTTGCTTTGCCTTTTTGCTCCCAGAAGGCTTAGGGTAACAGTGGACATCAGTAAGTAAGTACATAAAATAATCTTAAGCAGCATGATTTATCTTTATTATCACAAAAAAAGCAGATCAAAGCGATCTGCCTTTCAACAAAAAATTTTCCCGAATTGAGCTTTGGAGAACCTATTTTACCGTTCCCAGGGGCAACACAGTTTTACCATACACTTCATTAATCAACCATGGATTATTATCTTTTCTCCTCTTAATCTTTGACTGGTTTTATGGTAAATTGGGGTAAATCTAGTTTCTTCAGCACTTCAGGAATAACAAATAATTTCCATTGGTAAAGGGTATATTCTCCCTTTGAAAGCTCCACTTTTTGACCGCCTAAAGAAAGGCTGTACTTTTGAACAGACCCCATCCGTAAGTCTTTCGTTTTCTCTATATCAATGCTAATTTTTAGCGGGGCCATTAAAGGTCGGACCGGAATCAATTCCTGGTTGTCTCTAATAAACACGAAAGGAAGAGAAACTTTTTGTTTTAACTAATTATTGTTTTTATTTTTTTATACTAAAATTCTTTGATTAGGTTTGAAAATTTGTTCTATCCCGCATACAAGAAGCTGTTCATACCTTTTCAGGGCTGTGAAAAACAAGGGGACGAGGTACAGCTTTAGCTTAATCATAGTCTAAAGCAGCAACCCGTCCCTCTGACACTTTCCTTCACTCTGCACTTACTGTTGGGAAGTATTGGTTAATG
Organism: Candidatus Formimonas warabiya; assembly: GCF_002777255.1. Taxonomy (GTDB): domain Bacteria; phylum Bacillota; class Dehalobacteriia; order Dehalobacteriales; family Dehalobacteriaceae; genus Formimonas; species Formimonas warabiya. The sequence goes on from NZ_CP017634.1 coordinate 3,008,438, forward strand.
GATATTGATATATTTTATCATCTCTCTGCAAATTGGAATTATTTTTAAAGTAGAGTACATTATTTTTTGCCTCTATGAACTTGAGATGATCACCATCACCATAGTAAGGAACTTCATTTGTTTCCACATCCTTTTGTTCTAGTTCACTTAAAAGTTCTTTATACAACAAAACCTTTTCTTTTGTTTTTAGATTGATTAACATCAAAATCCCTGTCTGGTTAGGTCTGATTAAGACATAATCTTCTTCCATCCATTCTATAAAATAATCATCGTCTTGACCACCCAATGCCACCAGATCAAAAGTTTTTTCGATCTCGTTTGTATCATCATTGACTAAATAGGCCTTTTTGCCATCCGTCATCACAACATATTCCCGGTAAAATTTTATGTTTTGCTTAAACCAGATATAGTAATGGACCATTGTTCTTTGAGCAATTTTGTTGTCGCTCAGGTAAACGGCGTAAACTATGTTGTTATAGCCGGGTTCTCCAAAATTGTCAGTTACAGTCAGGAGTACATTTCCTTTTGGGGTCTGTTCGGCAGACATATATCCCATGCCTATAATACTAAGCTGCAATTGCCCGATTTTTTGGAGCATCGCGGTATTTTTCAAAAGGTACAGATCCCCGCTTTTAGTATTCAGCCAGTATTCGCAATCATTTAATGCGCTTTTCAAATAGTTGTGCTCCCGATAGATGGAAACCAACTTAGGTTCTTTTTGCCATTCTACCCTTGCTTCTAGCACTTCAGAAATAAATCGAATTGGTGCCAAGGTTCTTCCGTTTTTTATCGTTACCGGCATGTCCAGTTTTACTTCCCGGTCACCCTTGTAGACAATTGGGCTGTCGACAAACAATTTTACCGTATTGTTTGTATCGATAATTGTTACCATTCTTTTTAATGGATCCCAAGCGGCTTCTTTTCCCAAAGCCTCAACCATAGGCCGAAGGGGGACCAACACGCGGCCTTGCTCCAACACAGGGGGCACGTCAAAGTTCATACTTTCACCATCCAAAAGCACTTTAACCGGCTGGTCCGCCAGTGCCCCTGCCGGCAAAAGCACTGTTAGTAGGATTATAACAGCCAGCGCAGCCAAACAGTGTTTATTCATGAGCAAAACCTCCTTGCAAGAAAAACAATGTTTCTGACTCTTAAAAGATGTTACTCAGTAGCTTATTTCGGCTCTGTGATAATCTTACCGTTTTCACCGGAAATTGTAGTATCATACCCTTCTACACCATTTACCCTGACTTCAGTTAATGCTAAATCTGTTTCACCTTCTGCTACAAGTTCAAAGGTAATTCGGGCCAATTCTCCGGTACCGCTAATACCTGTGCCACTAGCAAAGACTAATATAATGTTACCTTCTGCACAATGATCTAAATTGGCCGCTGTTAAAAATCCCTCCAACAAAGGTCCAAATTCTACGCTCTGAGGAATGGCTATGGAGGGGTCATACACCAATTTAAACATACCACCGGCTAACCCGGAAATATTCTCTCCGGTAATAGGCAACTGCACCAAATCTCCCGCCTTTCCTGTTACTTGCCCGGCAACAATACTACCGAAAACTGTCGTCTGCTTAGGATCTCCCATTCCTTGTTTCGAGGATGTTTGAACCGGGAATACATCAATTGTTCCGGCCCAATATTGCATAATTAAAGTAGCATCAGCGGAGGTTATTTCGCTGTCACCATTTACATCTCCAAGCAGCTTTTGCCAGTCCTCAAGAGGTGTTTGCCCTGACTCATATAGTAAAACGTATGTTGAATCGACCGGAGAAACTTGACAGTCTCCATTGACGTCCCCATAGTCCGAATAGGGTATTACTCCACATTTGATCCAGACTTTTTCATTTGCCGGGTCTGTGTAATTAACCAGCACATTCTCACCCTTAAATCCACCGCTATCGGCCGATGAAGTGGTATTATTCGTCATCAGTACTACAGAGCCTAAAGATGTACCAATTTTTACATTTGCCCATTTCGCGTTACGCAAAAAAGAGCCTGTAGTTAAATCCTGATGATCGAAGGTTTGAGCAATAGACGTTACTCTTTTCACTTGCATTCCTACTCCGTCAGACCTAAATTCGTACGATTCCGGAACGTTCACAACCGCGGTATGGTTGGAAGGATTCCCATATTTATCGACACCGGAGACGGCTAAAGCAAACTGGTTATCACAAGGCGTGTAATATTTAAAATCTACCGTTGTCCCCATTTTAAAGTTTCCCAGGTCTTTAGGTTGTGCCCAACCAACATTAGGATTATCATCTGGGTTGGGGTTAATAAACATTCCCCACGTTTCGGAAGTATAATTCAAAAGTAACCCTGCATCCACCTTACCCGCACTCGTGTTAGCGCCTGAATAAATATGTAATGTATCACCTTTAGCGTTGTCTGTGTTTACAAATGCTTCACCAGAATATTTATCCGGTAAATAAATTTGGGCCGTAAGACAGGAAAAACCTGTTGTAGAGCTAATTCTACGATAGGGACCGCTTTTAATATTGGGTAATTCATTAGCCGGGTGGTTCCATCCCCATGATGGCGCTGATGTTATGACTGCCGGAGCATCTGCATCATCCATTGATATTTCCCCCGTTGTTGCTGACGATATTTCCTTTTCAGGCGTATCGGTTTGGGTCGTGAACCATCTTATCAATTTGCCGTCTTTCCCAAGCAGGTCAGAATTTCTTTTTTTGAACTCTTCGATTAATTCCAAACGATTAGCCAGAATAGAACCATCTAGATCAATAAAAAGGACATTTTCCCTGTCTTCCTTAGCCAGGTTTTTCATGACGTTTTCCATTTTGATTTGATCCTCAAGGGAAAGCCTGTTATCGATAAAATCGGCTTTTTCTGCGTCTTTTGCGCCAGCCGGGATGCTCAGCAGAGTGAAGAACACTAAAACCACTAGTAAAAACATTTTTCTTAACATTGTGTTTCCTCCTCCAACTATATTTTTTAGCTTAAAGAAATTGATAATAAAGCTAAGGCATAAAGCAGCTAAAGTACACAGCAGTTTTTTCATGTTTAACCGACCATACCTCTCTTTCTGGCACAGCCATTTCGCAGCCTCTGGTCACCTCTTCTCAGGTTAATATAGGGTTTTTTATACTGCATTCACTTTTGTTGGTCATATCTTCTGTCCAAACTCTTTTTGCATTACCCTGCTTTCATCATCCTCACCTCCCCAGGAGATATAACAATCTCTATTTCATAACAGCTTTGCATAAAAACAAAAAAGCACCATTCATTAATGCTGCCTCCATCTTTGGTCATAATAAGTATTTTTACCTTTTAAAAGAGCTAATTAAATTCTTTATTCGATATATGTAAAATTTTTCCTTCTATTTTACTTAAATTTTTTATTATTTTTACATCCAGACTTAGGATTCAGTTATTGACACTTTTGATTATTATCTTGTTTAGCAAGTCCTCTGACTTCCGGTGTTTCGGATAGTATTAATTTAATCCTCAGTTAACACTTAGTTTAGTTTTTGAGCTATAAAGAAATAAAGCGCGAGGTCGCGCTTTTTGGGGGTTTAGTCGTTGGTTATTGTAAATTATTATAATGATTGTAATTATATGGAATCATGGTAATTATTCTCCTATCACAACAACTAGTTCAACACACTTTTATCAAGGCCGGAAATTACCACCTGGGACACTAATACTCCTTTGTCGGTTAATCACTTCAACTCTGGCTTTCACAGCAGATTTTACAGCACCGATCTCTCTGGCCAACAAAACAAAACTTTCCCCCCATCCCCTTGGCCAGCCTGATTTCGATCAACTCCACCTTACCGCTTTTTACAGCCATATCACAGACTAGAGGAGAGAGGCTTGTCTGCTAGAGGTGACATTTTGTAACGATAATTGAACTACTTTTAGAGTGACATTTTCAAAAGTTATTAACATAAGGTACTCTTAAAAAAAGGGCCCCAAATATGTAATCAATATCACAGCGCCCATCCCGGCGACCACAGAAGCAAGCATGCTCTTGCTAAAGTAGGCTGTTAATACGGTGATAATGGAAGCAATGATAGTTCTGTTGGCCAGGGAAAAATGGAGTTCCCCCTGATCGATAAAAATTAAAGGCACAATGAGGGCGGTCAATACGGCCGGGGCAATGTACCCCATGAATCTGACCAGTTTTTTTGGTAAATCCTTTTTTCCGGCCAGAAGCATCAGAGGAAACCTGGTAGCATAGGTTGCCAAGGCTGCGCCGGCGATAATCAGGACTATTTCATGAACCACTTTTTGCCACCTCCCGGCAGGTAGAACTTAGCCTTTTCTCTCGGAATGTCTCGGCCAGGTATCCGGCTATGCTGGCTCCTAAAGCGGCAATGAGGATATACCATTTGCCCGGGATGAAAAGACAACCCAGGACAGACAAAAATGACGCTACGATCACCGTAACCACGACGGGAAAATCTTTCACCATGGGCACCAGCATGCCGATAAAAGCTGCCACAAAGGCGAAATCAAAAGCATAACTCCATTGGAGGGGAATGATATTTCCCCCGAAGTAGCCGGCCAAACCTGCCCCGCCCCAAAACAGATAAATATTGAAACCGCTCCCCAAGAAGTACCAGGGGGAAGGAGGATTATTCTGAAAATAGGTATAAGATACGGCATAACTTTCATCCGTCAAAAAGAAAGCATTCAACAGTTTGATGCGGTGGGAAATTCCCTTTAAATACGGGGACACGGAAGCTGCCATGAGATAGTGCCGAAGATTAATAATAAAAACGGTAAATATCACGGAGATTGGGTTGCATCCCTGGGCAATCATTTGCACAGCTGCTATCTGGGAGGCTCCGGCGAAAACCAAAAGGGACATGGCCGCCACTGTCCATGCGGAAAGCCCGGTTTTCTGACTTAATACGCCATAAACGACCCCATACAGGGCCACACTGATGCCAACCGGTAGAGTGTCTACAAATCCTTTTATGAATTCAGGTCCTTTTTTCATTACGTCTCTCCTTTCCCGGATCCGTCTGCTAGACAATAGGTTTCATCTGGTTCTTGATTCCCTTTCTTTTTGTTTTGTTTTCCTGCAAAGTTTCGTTCAGGGCGGATATGAATTGTTTCACCCCGGCTCTGATTTTTTCCGGTTTGGAAAAAGTGAAATTAAGCCGGATATAATTTCCCGGGGGTGATCCGGTGAAAAAAACGTCTCCCGGCACAAAAGCCACACCCCGGTCCGCACATTTTGTCAACAATTTGGATAGCACTGTGTTCTCCGGCAGCCGGCACCACAAATAATATCCCCCTTTCGGTTCATTCCAATAGGTTTCAGGCGGCGCCCACCTTGTTAATTCTTCCAGCATCACATTGCGGCGCAAAGCATACTCCCGGCGCACTTGGTCCAGGTGCCGGTCCAGCAATCCTTCCTTTAAAAACGCATCAATCAAGTATTGGGCCAAACTGTTCGGATGCAGGTCTACCATTTGTTTGATCAGGGCAAGTTTATGCACCACCGGAGGAGGGGCTGCCAGCCACCCTACCCGCAGCCCGGGAAAAAGCATTTTGGAGAACGTGCTGAGATAGATGACATAACCCCGGGTATCCAGGGCCTTCAGAGAAGGCAACCCCTGGTCTTCATACCGAAGTTCTCCGTAAGGATCATCTTCCAGAACAGGGACCTGGTATTTATAGGCCAGCTCCAAAAGCCGGCCTCTCCTTTGCAAACTCATCACAGCACCTGATGGGTTTTGAAAGGTGGGCAGCGTATAGATAAACTTAGGCTTGTATTTGATGAGCATAGGCTCCAACAATTCCACCTGCATGCCGTTTTGATCCACAGGGATTTCCCTTACTCTGGCTCCCGCAGCCTGAAAGGCCTGAATAGCAGAGAAAAAGGAGGGCTCTTCCACGATTACCGCATCTCCGGGGTCGAGAAAGGCCCGGACCAACAGGTCCAGCCCCTGCTGAGATCCGGAAAGAATCAGGATCTCTTCCGGAGATAGGGATACCCCCCGGGCACCCATAAATGTGCTGATGGATTCTCTAAAAAAATAGCAACCCTCAGTGGGCGTATGCAGAAAAGCCGCGGGACCATAGCTTTGGGTCACCCGGCGATAGATTTTCTGAAAAATCTCCAAAGGAAACAACTCCGGGGCTGCCATACCCGCCGCAAAAGAAATCACATTTTCCCGGCCGACGATCTCCATTAAGTCCCGGAGCAGAGGCTCTTTGATCGAAGCAACATAACCGCTGAATAACTGATGCCAGGGCAAGGCAGCCGGGGAAGAAAATGAAAAGGGCTCGGGGGGTTTGGGGGAAAGCACCACTGTCCCCTGCCCAATATGGGAATCGATCAAGGCATCTGCTTTTAATTCCCTGTACGCATTTAACACCGTACTGCGATTAATGCCCAGCATCTCTGCCAGTTTACGCTCCGGGGGAAGACGAAACCCGGGAGGCAGGAGACCCGAGAGCACCTGATCCTTGATTTGATTTCTGATTTGCAGATATACAGGAACGGAACTGCCTTTGTCAATGGAAATCTTCATACATCCTTCATTCCTTTCCTAACCATAAATCGTCTAATCCATTTGCCTATTGGCCTCATCCAATTTTGATTATATCAGCCCCATTTAGGAAATAAAACAGCCAATTGGCATATTCTATAACCATCCAATTGTGGGCCAAAGGGCCCCATTTGCAGGTTACGCCCTTGGGGCCTGAGGAAAAATAAAACAGACCCGATCACCGAGTCTGTTTTAACTTTATGATGAATTTTACTTTGCCCTGGACCAGTTTATGCCAGTATGAAACAGATCACGGCGGTAACGGCAGTAATGACGAGAGAAACGACAAAGGCCGTCTTAATCACTGTTGTCTCCTGGCCCAGCGCATCAATGGTCGCTGCGGCATTCTGAAGCTTGGCGGGGGAAATAACACTGGCCAGCCCGCCTCCAATAGCTGTAGCTGCCGCCACGGTAAGAGAATTTACGCCCAGTAAATCTGAAGTCATCAAATTGTATTTGGCGAACATAGCCACGGTGGAAGCTTCACTGCCGCTGATAAAGCCGCCAAACAGCCCTAAAGGCGCCGCAATCAAGGGATACAGGCTGCCGATGGCCGCCGCCGATCCTTGGGCCAGAATCCAAATCATATTGTGGCTGGATTCTACCACCTGCCATTTTCCGGCCACATTCTCCAGACCGGTGTTGTTCATCACAAAACCGATGGCAAAAAATATTGCTGCCGCAAAACCGGGGCGCAGGGCTCGTTTCCACCATTTCGTCACCGTATATTTTACCTGCTTGCCGCTGGGTCTGAGAAAGACCGCTGCCGCAATGGTCGTGATCAAAACCCAGGTGTAGGCGTTCCAAAGCATTCTGGTCTTAATCACCTGACCGGGAATCACGGAAACAGCCATTTCCATTTTGGTAAAGAAAAAGTCCTTTAAAGGCGGGTAGAAATTGATAATAAACAAGGTTACGACTAAAATAATCCAGGGGGAAAGGGCAGTAAACAAAGACATTTCTTTTTCCACCTTTAAATCATCTGCCGTTAACTGGCTTTTATCGATAATTGGTTTGCCCAATATCTTCAGGTAAAGCAGCATCACAAGAATGGTGCAGGCTCCGGCAACCACTCCCGTAAGCACCACCCCGGAGCTTAAAAAAGGAATATACCCCATGGCCACCGCCGCTCCGCCGTTCGTCAAACCGGCAATGAGACAAGGGATGAATCCCTCTTTCATTAATTTGCTTCCCCCCACGATCCAAAGCATCCCAAAACCAATCAGGGTAGAAATAACCGGCAGGTAGGCGGCAAAAACTTGAGCCGCCTGAGTTAAGGGTACCCCGGTCATATCCGAGTATACCACCAAAGGAGCACCCAACAAAGAAAAGGTGCATAACGCATCAAAACCCAGGGCGGGCAGGGCAATCGCTACAAAAGTAGAATAACCCAGGGCGATCAAAACGGGCGGTAAAACCGATACCGGCGTTGCTCCCACGGAAACAAGGAGGGTGCCTGCCCCCACGTTGATCAGCATAATTTGCACCGCCTTATCGGCAGAAGACAGGGTTTTGACAAAAACCACGATCCTTTTTATGGCACCGGTAGCTTCCATAAAAGTAATTTGTAAAATAGAGGCTAAAACCATCAAAGAAACCGGAAAAGAAGAGATGAGACCGGCTAAGCTGGCCCGCAGGCCCACTTCCACAGAGGTATGAAAAAACAGAATTGCGATTAGAAGGGTGCACAACCATCCTATCGTACCACTTAAATCTGCCGCCAACTGCTTCCATGTCATAAGCAATAAGATCACAACGATTGGAAGCAGCGTTAAAATAATTGATAGCGCCACTACTACCATCCTCCCATCCTACACATAATTTAGTTGTTTTTATTTTACTCCTTTTTGGGCGTAATAGAGAATTATTCGTCATCATGGCCCAAAAACCTTCTGCTATCCTGAAAAATTTTTCAGTAAAATCTGTTAAAAAGCGCTCTATTCCCGGTCCGTTGTTGTCCTGTCCCCTAATCCTTATATCTGTGATATAATAGGGGGAAGATACGTTGAGGAGGTAATAGTATGACCAGTAAGACCCTGGAAATTATGCAAAAAATCATTGAGGATAAAAAGAAAAAGAGTGCTTCCCAGGGAAGCATGAAGCGTAGTCCGGATACTCTCGGCAACGCACAGCCTGGAATCAAAAAGAAGAAACCCAAAAAAGGCGGCATGTTTGACAAATAGTGCAGGTAAGGCACCCTTAACAACTTCGCAAATTGACAATGGTCAATTGCCAATTCACCTGGGAAAGGAATAATCGTGTCCATGAAAAAGCTTGTTCTCGCGGAAAAGCCCAGTGTCGCCCGGGAAATCGCCCGGGTGTTAAAGTGCACCGGCAAAAATAAAGGGTTCATGGAAGGTCCGGACTATGTGGTCACCTGGGCCCTCGGCCATCTGGTCACCCTGGCGGAACCAGATGATTATCAGGATAAATACAAAGAGTGGCGGCTGGAGGACTTGCCCATGATCCCGGAAAAAATGAAACTAAAAGTAATCCGGCAGACCGCCCATCAATTTCAGGTTGTCCGGAACTTAATGAAACGCAGCGATGTTCCTGAATTGATTATCGCCACAGACGCCGGCCGGGAAGGGGAACTGGTGGCCCGGTGGATTATGGAATTGGCCAACTGGAAAAAACCTTTTAAGCGGCTTTGGATTTCCTCCCAAACGGATCAGGCCATCCGGGAAGGCTTCGCCAGCTTAAAACCCGGTGCCGAGTACAACAACCTGTACGACGCGGCCGTTTGCCGGGCGGAAGCGGACTGGCTGATCGGTCTGAATGTGACCCGGGCTTTAACCTGTAAATTTAATGCCCAGCTCAATGCCGGCCGGGTGCAGACCCCTACCCTGGCCATGATGGTGCAGCGGGAAGATGAGATTAGGCACTTCGTTCCGGTAAACTACTGGACGATCCGGGCTGATTTCGGCGACTACTTCGGGGATTGGCGGGACAAGTCGGGGAAAAACCGCCTCTTCCATCTCCCTGAAGCAGAAGAAATTGCCCGCCGGGTAGAGGGAAAGTCCGGCGTGATCCAGGAAATCAAGAAGGAAAACAAAACGGAGCCCTCCCCCCTGGCCTACGATTTGACTGAATTGCAAAGGGATGCCAACCGGCGCTATGGATTCTCCGCCCAAAAAACCCTTTCGGTTCTGCAAAACCTGTACGAGCAGCATAAGCTGGTCACCTATCCCCGGACGGATTCCCGGTATATTACCCGGGATATGATCCCTACACTGCCCATCCGGCTGAAAAGCATTGCCGTGGGCCCGTACGCCAAATTAGTTAAACCCTTGCTGGAAAAGGAACTGCTGACCACCAAGCGTTTTGTAGACGACAGTAGAGTATCCGACCACCATGCCATTATTCCTACGGAACAGCCTTTAAATTTATCCGCCCTGAGCGGTGAGGAAAAAAGTCTTTACGACCTGATCGTCAAAAGGTTTCTTTCCGTGCTTTATCCTCCTTACCGTTATGAACAGATTACCCTGATTACGGAAGTAAACGGGGAGACCTTTTTTTCCCGGGGAAGAGTAGTCACAGACCAGGGCTGGAGGGCAGTAGGTACCGGCAGCGGGGAAAAGGACGAACCGGATGAGGATATGATCCCGGAACAAACCCTCACCCAACCCAAAAAAGGAGAGCACAAACCGGTAAAAAAGTGTCTCATTAAAAAATCCCAGACCAAACCGCCTGCCCGGTATACCGAGGCCACCCTGCTTACCGCCATGGAAAGCCCGGGTAAATTCATCGAAGATGAAGAACTGCGCGAAGCAGTAAAAGGAAGCGGCTTGGGCACCCCGGCCACCCGGGCGGAAATCATAGAAAAATTGCTTCACACCAGTTACATCGAACGGCATGGCAAGGAATTGGTCCCCACCTCTAAGGGCATGCAGCTAATCAAACTGGTCGTCCCGGATTTAAGATCCCCCGAGCTCACCGCCAAATGGGAACAGTACCTGGCCGATATTGCCCGGGGCAAAGGGAAAAAGGATCAATTCATCTCCGGCATCAGAGAGAACACGGTGGAATTGGTTAAGAGCATTGTTGCCGATACGGACAGCGTGTACAAGGCAGACAATATCTCGAAAACCAAGTGTCCCCTGTGTGGCAAATTGATGCTGGTGGTGAACGGCAAAAAGGGCAGAATGCTCTCCTGCCCGGACCGCAAATGTGGGCACCGGCAGCCGGAAAAGGAAGAAGCCTTCGGAAACTTCCGAAGTTCCCGAAAAGCCAGTGCCGTCAACCAGAAATTAATTGCCCGGTTCAGTGACCAGGGTTCCCTGGGAAACAGCCTGGGAGACGCCTGGAAAGAGGCTCTGGCCAAAAAAGATAAATAGCCAAAAAGAGACCCAAGTGTCTGTGACCCCACCACTTGGGTCTCTTTTTGGCCCGGGTTAAGATTGACAAACGGGCTCTTTAAAAGTAGAATTAAATTCCCGTATTTGACACTTGATCAAAATAAAAATCCTGCAAAGCCTTGATTTGAAAGGGCACTGAAAAATCCCCGTTTTTAGAGACGGGGATTTCTCAGTGCATAAATATGCGTTGTAATTTTCGTAGGAATAAGCGGAAAATTTGTTGGGTTTCGCTTGAAATAAAAAAGCAGCCCCAATCAGGCCGGATTTAGTGCGGAAAGCTTAACTATCCGCTTCACATTTACCACAAACGCTGTAAAATACGTTTGTAATCGCATGGCGTCAAGCCCCACGGAATCGGCTTTGCCAAGACCGTGCGCCACTTTCATTTCACCGTTTTTTTCTTCAATACGGTGCCGGATTTTCAGCCGTTCACGGAAGTATTCACCGGCTTCAAATTCAAGTCTTAGGCGGTTTTTCTCGTTCGGCTGCGTGATGCTGTAACTCCGTTCTTTCGCTTTTGATTTCCCAACACGGCACTGCTCCCATAGCGGGCATTTTCGGCACTTGACTTTGCTAAACACATATCTCAAATAGGTATTCCCATTCTCTGCGGCCCTTTTTTCAACACGCATAGCCAATTCCCCTGCCGGACATTGTAACAATCCGGCATCTTTGTTGAAAGAAAAACCTTCATCCAGCGACGAGGCGGCAGCAGCCGCCACAGCGGAATTCGTTTTAGCGAAAAGCATCACGCCGTCTTCTTCGCAAGTATCAAGGTTATCTTCGCTGACATACGCCATGTCGCCAATAATTTCCTTAACCTCAACACCATTGTTTTGGGATTTTTCAAGTAGTGCCGGAAGTTGCTTGCAATCCGCTTCTCCACCGTGTGTGACTTCAATGCCTGTTATGATCCGCTCTTCGCTCATAGCCAGATGGCTTTTATAACCGAAAAATGTACTGGTTGCCGTTTTGTGCCCAAAGCGGGCATCCTCATCGTTTTTGGAACGTATTTCACGAATACGCTGTGTGTCCAGCAATTCCTTAATGCGCTCATACAGTTCAATCAGCGAAATTTTCTCGCTTTGCAGTATGTCCTCTTTGACATTTTCAAGCAAGTGGTATGTATATTCGATTTCCTCCGCCAATTCTGCGGTTTCGCTTGGCTTTTCCGGAAACTTTTCGGAAAGCTCTATCATCTCACGGTAAATCTTTCTGCGGAATTGTTTGCTAAGTTCTCTCAGTACCTGTGTGACCGTTTTGGGCCGTGCCGCCGAGTTTGTATGGGTAGAATCCACTATGATCGCTGTGGATTTGATGATTCCTTTTTCTATCCCTTGCCGTATGGTTTCTCTTAGCATATCTTCCAAAATATCTTCTGTAATGCGGGTCTTGCGAAATTTTGTGAGCAAACTTGGATCTATCATTTCAGCTTCTGGGTCTAAATCCAGAAAGTATTTGTATGCCATGTCGGTCTGCGCGCCACTTATTAGCTTTTCGTCAGACAAATCGTACATTTTTTTCAAAAACATCAGCTTGAACATCATCTCCGGCTCCTTAGCCGGGCGCCCGAAGTTTTCACAATACTGTTTCCGCAACATGGGATTCACAAAGCTGAAATCTATATGCTCTTTGATTTTTCGCAACAGGTGTTCTTGGGGAACCACGATATCATAAAGCCCTTGATATGGTGACAAGGACAATTGCATTTGACTGTTGTCCCTCAGCATTCTCTCCCGCTCCCATCCATCCTTTCTTTCTATGCATAATTATACCAAAAATATATGAAAAAATCCATCCCGCTTATGCGAATGGACTTTTTCAGTGCCCTTGATTTGAAAGGTTTTGCAGGATTTAATGTATGTGTAAAAAGTGCGTACTTTTTTTACTTTTTCGTTTCTTTAAAAATTTTTTTCATGATGCTTGTTGCAACAATCTGATAGTCCGTGCGAAAGCCAAAAGCATCATGAAGCGCATCGGTAAAATCTGTTCTTGTGTAGGTTGGAACATACCCTTCGTTTTTAACTTCTAGAAAATCCATATCTCTCAGCCCGCCAATAATCTCGTGGCATGTGAAATTTTCGTTGAGCCTCTTTTCAAGTAGCCTAAAAATAATTAGCGATATAAAGCAAGTGGTAAAATGCGCTTCAATCCTGTCATCATTGCTTAAGTACACAGGTCTTGCTTTGAATTCGCTTTTCATAATCCTAAAGCATTCTTCGATCTCCCATCTCCTGTGATTTACCTTGATGATTTCAGATACATCATCCTCAAGGTTTGTGCAAATTCCATAAAAACCATCAAAGGCTTCTTCTTTCTGGATGAGAGTAGAATCAATGCTGTAGATCTCTTTTTCTGCGACTTCTCCATCAGGAGTACAGCTTGTTTTATGAATAAACCTTTTGTAATCGTTAGGATTGCATTTCTTAATTTTTATTGGGTTTGCATCTATAACCTTTTGGGCACGTTCTATTTGAGAGTTACGGATTTTACGCTGATAATCCCTGTATTTGATAGAGTAGGTTACAATAAGCCTTTGTTCAAAACCGTTTTCTTTGATCCAACGTTCCTTGTAAAAAACTTTAGCTCGTATTTTGGCTTTATCTTCAGTAGTGGCTTTATCTATCATTTCATCAAGCTTGGAAATGTCATAGGTTTTTTCGCTATCTGGAAGTTTCCAGCCATCTGGAGCAAGAGCCCATTTTTTTAGGTGCTCTTTTAATTTTTTAATAGACTGAGTTGTAATAAACGCCCGTCCATCTTTGTCGTTAAACTTTCGATTATCTTCGGAAGCAAGGCCTGCATCAGTACAGACGATGAATTTGGAAAGTTCAAAATCGGATAAAATCTTTTTTTCCAATGGCTTTAAAGTCAGCTGCTCGTTCATATTACCCCTGTTAATGCTAAAAGCCAGAGGAATGCCATCCCCGTCCATGAATAGTCCCATTTGGACTATTGGGTTTGGTCTGTGTTCTTTTGACGGACCGTATTGTTTACTGCCGTCTTCCTGTTCTATTTCAAAAAAGTAATTGGTGCAATCATAGTAAAGTACACTGGTGTTTCTTTTGGAAACCTTAAGGCTGTTTTCATACAAAGAGGACTGAATAAAACCTGTTTCCTTGGAAAGCACTTCAAGAGCTCTGTATATTTGATGTAAATCAAAATTAGGCTGCTCAATAAACCTTTTAGAAAGCTCGTATGTTGCAAGTTTTGAGGAAGGGAAGATAACTCTGCCGTAAATTAACCTTGAGAGAATTGAATCCAGGTCAAAATCAAATTTGTACCTTTGGGAAATATCTTTACAGATCTTATGAATTCCGAGTTCGTGATAAATCTTTTGCAGAAATAGATATCCGCCGTTGAAGGAACGCTGTTCGTCTTTCGAAATAATTTTAGATTGCTCGAAAGGAACAAGTATTTTCCGTATTTGTTCCTTTTCTTTTTCATTCAATTTTCTTATATATTCTTTAGCCCACTCATATGGATCTGCACCATTAAGTTTTTCCCTGAGTTCAGTTTCGGTTCCAAGTTTCTCAACAGTAATTGTGCGTTCTTTCTTATTCATATAAACAGTTTTTGTAACATAAAGTGAAGCTGAATTTTTTGAACGTGATACCTTTAATCTCATAAGCAATCCTCCAAACTACTTATATTATAACATATCACGCGTTATCACGCAATTGGAAGTGCGAAAATTTGACAAAAAAATAAGCCTATCTCAAGGCTTTCAGGGATTCTTTCTTTATTCAACTGTCAAAGGCCCGTGTCTGTGACCCCACCACTTGGGTCTCTTTTTGGCCCGGGTTAAGATTGACAAACGGGCTCTTTAAAAGTAGAATTAAATTGTAACCATTACAAAGTAATAATCATAATTATATTTAGTCCAATAAAACGTTTTCCCATCAAAAAAGGGAGAAGGGTTAGATGTGAAACCATCGTTTGATGATCTGTCCCATGAGTTGATCAGGAGAAAGATACGGCCTTCCCACCAAAGGATTAAGATACTGGACTATCTAATGAATCAGCGCTGTCATCCTACAGTGGATCAGATCTTCCATGACTTGCACCAGGAAATTCCCACCCTGTCAAAGTCAACGGTTTACAATACCTTAAATGCTTTTCTAGAAGCTCAGTTAATACGGGTGATCACGATCGAAGATCATGAAACCAGATACGATATCGCCATGAAAAACCACGGGCATTTTAAGTGTGACTCTTGCGGTTCCATTTACGATTTCACGATTAACATTGATGATTTTGCCACCGGCGAATTAAACGGTTTCCAAATCACGGACAAAAACATTTATTTTAAAGGGATCTGCCCCAGATGTTCGCAAGGGCTGTAATCCTGATATTCCGTGAAGGAGGGCCGCACCAAAACCATAGGCTTTGGTGCAGCCCTTTCTCCATTCTGATCAGATAGATTTTAAAAATTCCACCAGGTCATTTTTCTCTTGATCTGTTAGTTTGAGCCTAAATAAAGCATTATAATGATTCACGACGTCCAGGAGGGTGGCAAAACGCCCATCATGGTAGAATCCTCCTTTTTGGTGGGTCCATAGTCCCGCCAAAGGCGCCGTCCGGTACCTGTTTGTCGGCGAACGATAAGCCTGAAACCCGTCAATGCCCATTTCCCCGGGGGTATGCATGGCCCAGCCCGGTTCATTGTAAAGGGGCGGTACATGACAGCTGGCACATGTGGCCTTCCCATTAAACAAAGCCTCACCCCGGCGGGCTGCTTCCCGGTCATAGCTGCCTGTCGGAGGCTTAGGCGCAGTGAGGACCAGCTGGTAAAGATGCAGGTCCGGCAGCTTCGAAGTAATTAAATCAGGATTGTTCCTGATATTCCAGTCTTTGGTTTTCACCGCGATAGGATATTTTTCCGGGTTATTCAGCCTGGGGTCATAAAAGGTTCCCTTCCCTCTCATCTGGGTGTTCGCCACATAGGCATTCCAATAAGGGACGGAACCCCAGCCTGTCCAAGTATGCAGGTTGATCCCAGCGAGGCCGAAGGCTGGAGGAAGCAGCGTCGCGGCAGCCTTCCCGTCCGGGCGGAACCCCTTGCCGTCCTGCAACAACTCTGCGTCAAATTTCCCCGGTCCCCAGCTGGCCAGGACCTTTTTTACCGTGGCCACATCAATCCCTAACCGGTCGGCGATCGCTTTCAGGTTGGGTGACAGGCCAATAATCGCCCCCACATTCAAGTCCCGGTTAGCCCAGCCGTCCAACCGGCGCCCGATTCCGGGCGCTATAGAGTCGTCTACCGTGGAATGGCATAAAGAACATTGAATTCCCATAGAAGTCAGTTGTCCTTGTTCATCAAAGAACCCTGTAAGCCCCACCACGGCGTTATTTTTCAAAAGGGCCAGGGTCGCCGCAGGATCGTCCAGATTGATTTTGCCTTCCTTCAGACCGGTGGCCAAATCCCGGGGAAGGGCTTGGGCATCTACCTTTAGCCCAACCGACAGGGCGGTCTTAGGGCTGACTCCAGGACCTACACCACCCAGCTTTTCTCCGGCAATGGCCTGATGGAGTTTTAAGGTATTTCCCCAAAAATCTTCGTCCCCAAAAGTATCGTAGCGAAAGATACGCTGTCCTTCCTTCACCCTTGCGAGGGTACTCTTCTCAAGTTCCGGCGCCAAACCGGTCCCTTGGGAAGAAGTAAAGGTGAACCATTCTGTCCAGGGCGATAAAGCAAGACGGGATTTTTCTCCCGGATTCCACAGAATCAACCCGGCTACTGCTAACCCTGCCAAAATCACGGTAGCAACTTTAAACCTGGATTTCATATCATCCCTCCTAGAAATAGAGAAACTTTTCCCAATGCTAACGATATCTTATCCAGATTTATGCGCAATATGTGCCGGAGAAAAGCCGGGTTATCTGGTAGGAAGAGTTTTTCTTGATATGGTCACAAGGAATATCCCCCCGCCGATGAGAAATAAAATCATCACGCTTAAAACACCATACCGGGACTCCCCCGTAACCTGGCTGAAAAAACCATATAGACTGGGCCCCATAATGGCGGCAAATTTGCCAAAAATATCGTAAAAGCCGAAAAATTCGTTGGCATTTTCCTTGGGAACCATTTTCCCAAAATAGGAGCGGGACAAAGCCTGAAGGCCCCCCTGAGAACTGGCCACCAGCAAGGCCAGGATCCAAAAATCGAGGGCCGTCTCCATTCTATAACCCAGGTAACAGATGATGAGATAAATGATAATGCCGAAAAGAATCATCTTACTGCTGCCAAATTTCTTGGCCAAGATGCCGTAAAGAATCGCGCAGGGAAAGGCGACAATTTGCGTTACCAATAAAGCCAGGAGCAGGGTGCTGCTCCCCAACCCAACACTGTCGCCGTAAACGGTAGCCATATGAATGATGGTATTGACCCCGTCAATATAGAAGAAGTAGGCTAAAAGGAAGAGAAAGATGGCACCGTAATTTTTAATATTACGAAAAGTGCCGTATAATCTTTGAAAACTGCTTCGCACCAAACCGGGACTTGGCTCCAGGAAATATACCTGCCGGACATTTTTTAAAATGGGAAGGGCAAAAACCGCCCACCACACGGCCGTAATCAGAAAGGAAATCTTCGTAGCCAAAAGGGCAGGTATTCCAATTTCTTTGCCGAACATAATCAGAGCGATAGAAAATACAAAGGGGATGGTGCTGCCCCCAATATAGCCCAGAGCAAAACCGTAGGTGGACACCCGGTCCATCCTGTCTTCAGTGGTTACATCCACTAAAAAAGCATCGTAAAACAGGTTGGCTCCTGAAAAACCAATGACGGTAATGATGTAAAGAACAAGGATGGGAAACCATTGGCCGGTAAAGGCAAGGGCTGCCGTTGACAAGACGCCGATGAGCAGAAAGACCCGGAACATGCGCATTTTCATACCCCGGTAATCCCCCATGGCACCTAAGATGGGTGCCATAAGGGCAATGATCAGGGTAGCCAGTGACGTGCTGTATCCCCAATAAGCATCTGCCATATTGGGGCTGATACCGGCCTCTTTGGTCAAAGTTTTGAAAAAGATGGGCAGGACAGCCGCAGTCACAATGACCGAATAAGCAGAATTGGCCCAATCATACAAAATCCAGCTTTTTTCCTGGAGACTGAAATCTCTCAGCATCCCATCTCCTCCTTAATATTATTAGGAAAGGATAACCCATATGCCCAGTCTGATTACTCACTACCTGTGCGGGGAAAAAGCCGCTCAACTGCTGGAAAATACGCCTGGGGAAACAGTGATCAAAGAGCATAGAGCATTATTTAACTTGGGTACCCAAGGCCCTGACATCTTTTTTTATCACCGGGTCTGGCCCTGGACAAAAAGCCAGGGAGTAGAGAAAATAGGGCACCGAATGCATGAATACCAGGTTGGTGATTTCTTCTCACAGGCAATTAACTATATTATAAACCAGAGGGACGGGGAAAGGAACCGGCTTACGGCATATCTCTGCGGTTATCTCTGCCATTATGCCCTGGACCTGTACACCCATCCTTATATTTTTTTTAAATCAGGTTTTATCCGTCCCGGAGAACTGAGCACTGCCAAATATACCTGTTATCACCGCATATTTGAAACCGCTCTTGACTTATTGATGTTGGACCGGATGCTTAAGAAAAGGCCCACTGACCTCAGGATTTCCCAACTGATCCAGGTGGAGAAAGAAGAAGCCGGCCTATTGGGCAAAATGTACCAATCCAACCTGGAGATGATGGGTATCTCCGTTACTACCGCACAGGTAGTTCAAGCGATCCAAGACATGATTTGCGTGCAGGCGGTACTTGCTGATCGATGGGGTCTTAAAAAGAGGCTGCTCTCCTCTCTGGAAAGAATTCTCGGAAAATACCCCCTGATGTCCAGCATGATTTATCCCGCCGTGATTGCGGACGGGCTTGATTATTTGAATATGCGCCATTCCCCCTGGTCTCTTCCCTGGGACCGTTCTGTAGAAAGCCGCTTATCCTTTCCGGAACTGTTTGACCTGGCCGTCCAGGAAGCTAAAGGAATGTGTGAAGCCCTCTTGCTCTTCTTATCCGGGCAGGGCAATATTCAGGATGTTTTGCAAGCCATCGGCAACCGGTCTTTTTCCACCGGTCTGGACTGCTGCCTCAATTTGGAATTTCATTTTTATAACTGTATTTTTGCACCGGTCGAAGAAAAGGGGAAAGCATCCTTCTGAAAATATTTTCATTGACGAAAATGTTTATTTTCCGATACAATATTTAGAATGAGATTTTGCACCCAGCCTTTTATAGCACCAAAAAATGATTACAAAAATACCGCAAGCCGCAGCCCGGGCCATGGCTTAAGGAGGGCCGGTTCCCTTCCGGGAACCTTGTCACCTGCCGTGAAAAGGGCTATGATAAATGTAAAAAATCTGCTCCCCTGATAAGGAGGTTCCAATGATGTTAGAAATGCGCATTCACGGCCGGGGTGGACAAGGTGTGGTCACCCTGGCTGAACTTTTGGCCAAAACTGCCCTGAAGGCAGGGCAGGAAGCGCAAACCCTGCCTTTTTTCGGAGTGGAACGGAGAGGTGCCGCCGTCAAAGCTGCGGTTCGCTTTGACTCCCGCCCCATCAAAGTTCGCTCCCTCTCTTACCAGCCTGATATTCTGGTGCTGATGCACGAAAATCTCCTCTCCATCGGGCTTGATGACGGCTATGCCCCTGATGCCTTCATCGTGGCCAACGGGGAAAATCCCCTCCCCGTGTCCCAAAAGCACTGGCTGGTAGATGCCGTCGGTATTGCTGTCCGTAATGACCTGGTTTACGGCGGTGAACCCTTTATTAATGTTCCCATGCTGGGAGCTCTCTCGCGGATTCTCGATCTTCCTTTCTCCCTGGTGGAGGAAACGATCCAGGAACAATGGAGCGGCCCCAAAGCAGTTCCCAACATCGCTGCCGCCAAAGAAGCTTATGAAGCGGTGCGGCAAATCGAAGGAGGTGGGTCCCATGCATGACCCGTCCGTTTATCCCCTGGCCCGTCCGCTGAAAGGTTCCGGCGGACTTACCGGTACCTGGCGCACCAGCCGGCCCCAGTTAGATCCCCAAAAATGCAACGGCTGCCTTCTGTGCTGGCTTTATTGCCCCGAAGGGGTAATCAGCAAGACAGACCGCAGCATTGATTACGATTTATGTAAAGGATGCGGCATCTGTGAGGCAGAATGCCCGAAGAAAGCAATCACCATGGTAAAGGAGGAGGGCAGATGAAAAAAATACTTGACACGGGAAATGCTGCCTGCGCTTTGGCGGTAAAGGCCGCCAAAGTGGACATGATTGCGGCCTATCCCATTACTCCCCAAACTTCCGTGGCAGAAAAACTGGCCGGTTATATTGCCCAGGGTGAGCTGGATGCCAAATACCTGCCCGTAGAATCGGAACACAGCGTGATGAGTGCAGTGGCCGCAGCGGCCGCAGCAGGAGCCAGAGTTTTTACCGCCACTTCCTCTCAAGGTCTTCTTTATATGCACGAAATTCTCCATTATGCGGCAGGAGGACGCCTGCCCATCGTTATGGCCAACGTGAACCGGGCTGTGTGCGCTCCCTGGTGTCTCTATGTGGATCACCAGGATGCAGTTTCCCAAAGGGATACCGGTTGGATTCAATTGTATGCCGCCTCCAACCAGGAAATATATGATACCATTCTTCTAGCCTACAAGGTGGCTGAGGAAATCAATATCCCGGTCATGGTTAATTATGACGGCTTTTTGCTCTCTCATTCCATGATGCCTTTTGAACTTGTAGATCAGGACATCATCGATCAATTTCTTCCCCCCTTTGAGCCAGCGTGGCGCCTGCACCCAGACTGGGGCGGTACTTTCGGTAATGTGACTCCTTCGGAAAACTATGTGCCTTTCCGCACCCGCCTGGCGGAAGACATCGTCAAAGCAGGAGAAATCATTGAAAACTATGCGAAAGAGTATCAAAAGCTCACCGGCCACTGGCACGGCGGTCTTTTTGACCTCTATGGCCCGGCAGATGCCGAGTTTTTCCTCCTTTCCATGGGTTCCATGGGCGCAGAAATGGAATTGGCGGTGGATATCCTGAGAAAACAAGGTATCCCTGCGGCAGGTTTAAGACTTCGCGTCTTCAGGCCTTTCCCCGCCCAAGAATTATCCCGTCTGTTGCCGGCGGGAGCCAAGCTTCTGGTTTTTGACCGGAACTGTGCTTTTGGGACCGGAGGGGGAGCGTTGCTGGGCGAAGCCAAAGCCGCTCTTTTTGACCGGAAAGATGAGATCAAGGTCACCGGCCAAGTTATGGGTCTGGGCGGCGAGGACCTTCCTGCCCAATATCTCGCCGGGAAAGCCCGTGAAATGATGGAGGTGCTGAAATGAGCGTGACAATAAAAGAATTTTCCGATGTGGAATATGTGGTTCCCGGGTCCGCGGCCTGTGCCGGATGTCCTTCCACCATGGCCCTGCGCATTGTGGGCAAGGCTTTGGGAGAAAACGCTATTATGCTCATGACCCCTTCCTGTGCCGTGGCCAGTATCGGTCTTTTGCCTAAATCCTGTTACTCCCTGCCCGTCTTGAACATCTGTTTTGCCTCTGCGGGAGCCTCTGCCGGCGGTCTCACCCTGGCTCTGGATGCCCTGCTGGAAAAGGGCCGGATCAAGGGGGAAAAACCGACTGTGTTTAACTGGGCCGGTGACGGCGGCACCTATGACATCGGTCTTCAGGGCCTTTCCGCGGCAGCAGAAAGGAAC
Source organism: Candidatus Formimonas warabiya (assembly GCF_002777255.1). Classification (GTDB taxonomy): domain Bacteria; phylum Bacillota; class Dehalobacteriia; order Dehalobacteriales; family Dehalobacteriaceae; genus Formimonas; species Formimonas warabiya. The sequence goes on from NZ_CP017634.1 coordinate 3,030,053, forward strand.
GATGACTTTATCCACTTTTGTTATAATAATGAGGCCTATTCCAACACCGGTGTGCAAAGAAGCGGAGCTACCCCCATCCATGCCATGACCACAACCACTCCCCTGGGAAAAGAAGTGCACCGGAAGAATTTGCCCCTTTTAATGCTGGAGCACCGGATTCCTTATGTTGCTACCGCCTCTCTGGCCTACCCCATGGACCTGTACCGCAAAGTCCAAAAGGCAAAAGGCATCAAGGGGTTCAAATATATCGAAATCCACGCCCCCTGCTATCCGGGATGGAAATTTTCCGCCAGTGATACCGTAAAAATGAGCCGGCTGGCTGTGAAATCCGGAACCTGGCTGTTATGGGAAGGGTCATACGGGAAGGTAACCTTGAATAACCCTACCTCCCTTTTGGCCCAGGGAAAACTGGCCCCCATTCCGCTTGAAGAATACATCGGAGGTCAGGGCCGTTATGCCCATATCATGAACAGCCCCCAAAGAGAGGAATATCTCTCCGCCATCCGGGAAGAAATCAAGCGGGAACTTAAATTTATGGCAGGCAGAGTAGAACTGTAACGTACTTGAAAGCTTTTAGACGGCAGTAAATTAAATATCGTTCAATTGTGTCATGTGAGAAATCCCCCGGACTGGAGAAGGAAATGACAGATTGGGAAAGAACAGCAGGAAATCAGATACTGGAATGGTACGGGAAAAACAAAAGAGACCTCCCCTGGCGCCAAACAAAAGATCCCTACCGGATTTGGGTTTCGGAAATCATGCTGCAACAAACCCGGGTAGACACGGTAATCGGCTATTATCACCGCTTCTTGCAGCGTTTTCCCTCCATTGCTGCCTTGGCGGAAGCCAAGGAGGAAGAGGTTCTTTCCCTCTGGCAGGGTTTGGGATATTATTCAAGGGCCAGGAATCTGCACCGGGCGGCCCGTCTGATCACAGACCGGTATGGGGGTCAATTTCCCCATACCTATGAAGAGGTACGGAGCCTTCCCGGCATTGGCGACTATACGGCCGGCGCTATCCTGAGTATTGCCTTTGACCAGCCTTATGCGGCAGTGGACGGCAACGTCCTGCGGGTCATCACCCGGCTGACAGGGCTGGAAAAAGACATCACCCGTCCGGAAACAAAAAAAGAGTTGAGCCAGATGGTAAGGCCCATGATTCCTCTTGCCCATTCCGGAGATTTCTCCCAGGGACTGATGGAATTGGGCGCTCTTGTTTGTCTTCCCCTTGAGCCCTTGTGTGATCAATGTCCCGTCCAATCCCTCTGCACCGCCTATGCCACCGGGAGGCAAAATGAACTTCCTGTGCGAAAAAAGCGGGATAAACCCCTCAAAACCATCTTTTACCGGGTAGCTGTGATTCAAGATCAGGACTGCCTGCTCCTGGAACACCGGAGGAAGGAAACTTTGTTGGGCCAAATGTGGGGATTCCCCCTTGTGGAAGAAGGATCGGCCCGGTCCCTGGAATCCTTGTTTTGGGAAAAATATGGGTTAAAAATAAAGCTGGGTAAAAACCTGGGCCGGGTGACCCATATCTTTACCCATCAAGTATGGCAAATGGACATTTCTTCTTATTTGCTTCTGCCCGGCACTGCTTTCGCCTCCACCCTGCACTGGATCCCGGAGGAGGAACAAAAAAATTTAGCCATCCCTACCGCTTTTCGCAAGGTATTGCAAGTGATCAAGCCTGGCTAGTACACATTATCTGTTTTTCCAGGCCGGAAGCTGGGCCATCATGCTTTTGGCTGCTGTGGCGGCAGCCTGCTCATCCAAACCTTGGGTGCGCACAATAAACCCGGTTAAGGAATCCAGCTTCTCTTCATAGGATTGCATCGTGCCGTCAGGTCGCGCACAGTGCACACAATAGTCCTTATCGGTATCTCCCATCGCATAGTCGGATACAGCTTCCATAGGCATTCCACAGGCAATACAGGTTTTCATTACATCTCATCCTCGTATTATATATTTACAGTCATTTTTCTAGTTATAATTCCAATCCATAAATGACTGCATAAGAAAATTGAATTGGAATTATCAGAAGGGGTCTTCTTGAAGTATAATTTTCTTCGGGTTACAGAAAGGTTAGTTCTTATTCATCCTGTTGCACCGTATGGTGACTTCAAAGAAAGACTGTTCCCTTGTTCAATTTGTTAACTTCAAACCCAGGTGTTGTTCCTGCCTGCTTGGCGCTGTGGGTAGCAGCCGGCATGACAGCCAACAGACAGAGTTCTGATTTGTGCGAGGGTGTTGATGCATTTGAACCAAGGAGGCTCCTTTTGGTAATTCCAATATTCTCTTACGAAAGGTGGTGTTACCATGAAAAAGCAATTGCTATCAACACTCTTTATCGGTATAGATGTGAGCTTACGCGCTCACCATGCTGTCATTCTTGACTTCTTTGGAAATCAACTGGCTTCTGTTTCTTTTAACAACAATTTATCTGGAGCTTCATTGATCACTTCGGAGATCCTTCGTACAGCAGTTTCTTCCAAAGCTACTCATGTGGTCACTGCAATGGAAGCTACTTCTTTCTACAGCTTCCACCTTTGCAATTATCTTTTTCAGTCGCCGGAGCTGGCAGCTTTGAATATCAAGGTTTACTGCCTGAATCCCAAGGTGACAAGTGCCTATCAGAATACTTTTGTAGATATGGATAAGACTGACCCCAACGATGCCTATGGTATTGCCGATTTTGCAAGAACCGGCAAGATTACCTCTGAGCCCTTTAATGGTTCTGCTTTCGTTGCCCTACAACGACTAACCAGAGTAAGACTTCATTTGGTTGAGAGCCTCGCTAGGGAAAAGTCCTATATCCTTACCAACATTTTTATTAAATTCAGCGAACTAGCTGTCCTTAATCCAAGAGATAAAGAAGATAATCCTTTTTCCAATAGGTTTGGTGCAACTTCTGTTGCAGTTCTAACTGACTATTTATCACCGGATGAAATTGCATATGCTCCAGTAGAAGAACTTATTGATTTTCTCTGCGAAAAAGGTAAAAGCCGTTTTTCTGATCCTGAAGCCAAGGCTAAGCTGCTTCAACGTGCTGCACGTGATTCCTACCGTTTGGATAAAGCGCAGTATGAACCGCTAAACGCTGCGATTGCTGCTTCCTTTAACTGCATTAAGTCTTTTGAGAAGGAAATTAAGACAATTGATTCTGCTATTGAAAAAGCAGTAAAAGGTTTATCAAGCAACGGCTATCAATGTCTTCTGTCAATACCTGGCTTTGGGCCTGTGATTTCTGCCGGTATTATCGCTGAAATTGGTTTTATTGACCGTTTCAAATCGGAAGAAAAGCTGGCAAAGTTTGCTGGGCTTACATGGCGTAAAAAGCAATCCGGACGCCTTACCAGCGATATTACTTACATGACTAAATCAGGTAATAAGTATCTTCGCTATTATTTGGGCGAAGCCGTTATGAGTTTAATCAAAAACCATAATCCCGAATACACAGCTTTCTACCATAAAAAACGTAATGAAGCGACTCGCTTCCAGCATAAAAGAGCACTCGCACTGACTTCACGAAAACTTGTCAGGTTGATTTATGCACTGCTACGCAATAATCAACTCTATATTTCAACGAGAGGAGCTGTTGAAGCAACCACTTAACTAAATACAAACCTTTAGTCCTGTTTTTTTGATGCTTTTAAGGACGGGTTTGTTTGCTATACCCTTTTTTACAAAACCCAAGACAAGAATATTTAGATATTGTCTTGACATATCACCAGATGTCTTTCTTTTTATACATTTGGCTCATTTAGTCTAAATTGGCACCCATTTTTTTTAATTCTTCCGTTCCCTTTTCCGTAATTTGATAGACTGTTGTTCTGCCTTCCGCTAATTTCAACCATTCCAGCTCAATAAGCCGTTCTAAAATACGCTCTCCCAGCTTTCCCCCAAGATGTCCATAGCATTTTCTCCCCGCCGGCATCTTATGTTCCATGATTCACCTCCTTGTCGTCCATGGCATCATCTGCCCCGCTCTTCCGAGTAATTAAACACCAATAATGATCAAGCAGTTCCTGGCCATACCGTTTTAACACGCTTTCCCCCGGGGCAAATACATCGTCGTTTGCCAGGTAGTAATGGATTAATCCCACCCAGGTATTAAAAAGCAGGTGCACAGGAAAGGAATAAATAACTCCTGCCTTCATCTCCTGTTCCGCAGCTTGGCTCAGGTGAAAAGAAATGGCCGATTGAATCATGATCAAGGTATTTCTGGCCCCCTCCGGAAGCAGCCTTCCTTCAATGACAAGCCTGGTATAAAAATCTTCATATTCGGTTAAACCCTTTAAATGGGCCTCCAGAATCTCCCGCACCCCCTTTTGTTGGCCGGCCAGTTCATGCAGCCGCCGGGCGATCCGGGTGCCAAATTCCTCGATCACTGCGGTTAACAATGCTTCTTGGGTGGAAAAGTGGGCAAAAACAGTGCCGTGGGAAACCTGGGCCGCTTTCGCGATGTCGGCGGTCCTGGTGGTGGTTAAACCATTTTGGGCAAACTGGCGCAAGGCGACTTCAATCAGGTGCGCCCGGGTTTGTCTTTTCTGGATTTGCCGCTGTGTCTCCTTCATCTTGTTGACTCCTAACTCATTGAGTATATACTCATTATAGATATTCTTATGTCTTTTGTCAAATCATTTTTATAAAAATTTTCACCAAAAATCTGAACAAAAAGCTCGGGCTGTAATAAAAAACTTGAGGAAATTTTTAGGTAGTGAAGAACGATCACAAAAATAATAGCTTTTCACATGAGAAAGTGGTGGAAGAACGTGGCATTGTAGTAATATTCCTTATAAAAGCGAGGCTGTAACAAAATTTAGTAAGCATTTTGTTACAGCCCCAGCCCTTTTTTTAAAAATGAACTCCTTTTTAAAGAAATATCTAGTTTTTCTTCCATTGTTTTCAATAAAAACTATTAAGAAATCACTAAAGTTGAGGACCACCCATTTCAAAGGTTATTTGCTTGGCGGTTGAAAGTAAGATTTGGGTGTACGCATCTTTTGTCTCCGGGGAGAGCCTTTCGGCCATACTGGAAATACTCAAAGCAGCCAACGCCCGCCCGGAAATATCCAGTATAGGAACTGCCACGGAAGCCCCGCCTGGCACTCTTTCTGCAATACTGACAGCAAAGCCTTGTTTACTAACCTGCTCTATTTCCGTCAGAATTTCCGGCACCTGCTCACCGGTGAGTTCTCCTACTGAGATGTATTTCTCTATCATGCTCATCAATTCCGGCCTGCTGAGCCTGGCGGCAAGCACCTTTCCGACGGCTCCTTTCAGCAACGGCCCCCGGTCCCCAATTTTGATATTCTGGATAATGGAGTACTCTCCTTCAATCCGGTAAACACAAATCCGTTCAATTCCGGAAACCATATTAACAGAAACTGTTTCTTTCGTCTTCTCCGAAACTTTCCGCATAAATGGGATCGCCACATCCAGTAGATCCTTTTGCCCCAGGCCCTTTAATCCGATGGACAAGAGTTTGGGCGTTAACACGTAACCACGGCTCGGCCACGTGGTGACAATTCCTTCTTCGGCTAAAATAACCAGAATTCGGTGCACAGTGCTTTTGGGAATGCCCGTTCGTTGACTTAAGGCAACGATGGTATTGTGATCCCGGTTTCCCGCCATACTATCCAGAATCATAAAAGCTTTACTGATCACACAGATCCTCCTTTCCCATTCTGTAGGATTACGATTCAGTTATATGGAATTAATTGTCATTCATTATACCTTAATCATTTATTTTTGCAAGAGGGTATCAGCCTTCTTTGTGCCAGCTTTGCTTTAAACCAGTACCGGAAAAACTTGCTTTTCTCGTTTCCGGCAGAAATACGGCTACTAACAAAAAGGCCAGCGTCATGAGAAAGATGCCAAAATAGAATGAAACCCCGAAACCAAATCTATCGATTACTTGAGTCAGTAGCAAGGGACCAATCACAGTTCCCAGGTCGTTGAAAAGCCGGCCCAAACCCAGGGCTTTGCCGATATGCCTGCGCGGAGACATGTCGGCTATGATCACGTTGGGCAACCCCATATTAAAGGCCACCACACCGAAGATCAAACTGACGCCTAAATACATGGCATAATTGTGGACAAAGAGAAAAAGACTATTGCCCAGGACCAGAAAAGCCACTCCCACCAGCAAGACAAGTTTTCGCCCCCAATGATCTGCCGCTCTGCCTCCTAAATAGATGCCCCCCAGACTGGCCAGGCTACTCAAGGTTAAACCCAGGCCAATTTGCACGGAATTCAACGACAGGGTGCTGCCGAAAAAGGGGACTAGGGTCCTTTCTACTCCATCCCGGTTCAGGAAGATGGCCAGAGCCACCAGGTAAATGACGAGAAATTTCCCTTGAAAGAATGAGAAAGCTTCTTTCTCGTCCCCGTTTTTTTCTTCCTGAAGAACCTGGTCCTTTTCTTTCAACTGGTGCGATTTCCGGGCAGAGTAAGTGAAGAGGGCAATCGCGGCTCCGATCACATTCAGCACGCAGACCATAAAAAATACGTTTCTCCATCTGCCCCAGGCGGCCAATACTCCTCCCAAGAAGGGGAAAAGGGAGCCTCCGGCCCTCCTGGCCAGCATAAAGTAGGACATGGAGCGGGAGCGGTAGGCAGGAGGGGCGAGCAGGATTAGCTCTGTTTGCAGGGAAGTAACGGCAAGACCGGATCCTACCCCGGAGAGAATCCGCCCGGCAATCAAAAAATACAAGTTGGGGGCAAATCCGCACATGAGGGATCCCAGGGCGGACACGGTAAAACCGGAAAGAGTAACGATACATGTTCCCCAACGATCTACCAGGATTCCGGAAGGAAGATCCACTACCACACGGCTCATCGCGTAAGAAGCGACAAAAAAGCCCATCATACTGTAGCTCACATCCTGCCAGGCTTTAATCTGGGGCAGGATAGGCGAAACAATGCTCAGACCCGCCAGGGCAAAAATAATGTTAAGACAAACCAGCCAGATTCTCCGGTAAGGAATCTTTTCCTCCCGGTTGATTTTCTCTTCCATCCTTCCACCACCCTTTTTAACTGTTTCCCGCCAGAACGGTACCCGGCTCTTTCCAAGTACGCGCCCGACTTGGCACATTGTAACCCATCTGGCGGGACTATAATCCTGTAATACGGGATTTATTATTCTAATTATACCTCAAAAATTAATTCCTGCCAAAGAGCCAACCTTACCATCATAAAAAAACACCCGTAAAGTATCTTACAGGTGTACAAAACGAATACATGATGATTGTTTAGGGACGGAAAGCTTCACTGTATAAGGTGCATTCATCAATTCTCCGGGCAACCGGATCATAACCGATCCCCGGGGCCTGGGGAACCGTGATCAGGCCCTTTTCCACCATCACCTCGGGGTCAATCAGGTCCTGCACCCAGTACCTGCTGGATGCGGCGGTATCACCGGGTAAAGTAAATCCGGACAGTGTGGTAATGGCCACGTTGTGCCCCCGGCCAATGCCGGATTCACACATGCCGCCGCACCAGACGGGAATCCCTTTTTCTTGGCACAGGTCATGAATGGCCTTGGACTCTCCTAGGCCCCCGACCCGGCCGATCTTGATATTGATAATTTTGCAGCTTCCCAGTTCAATGGCTTTCCGGGCATCTTCCCGGGAATGAATGCTTTCATCCAAACAAATGGGCGTTTTAACTCTCTTTTGAAAAGTGGCATGGTCAATAATATCATCATGGGCCAGGGGCTGCTCAATCATCATCAAATTAAACTGGTCCAATTGGGCCAGGTGGTCCAGATCCGCCAGGGTATAGGCAGAGTTGGCGTCAACCATGAGGCGGATATCGGGAAAACGCCGGCGAATGGCTGCGACCACAGGAATATCATCCCCCGGCTGAATCTTTACCTTGATGCGGCGGTATCCTTCCTCCACATACTTCTCCACCTGTTCTACCATCTTCTCTGCCGTTTCCTGAATGCCGATGCTGATGCCTACTTCAATTTCCTTTTTTTCCCCGCCCAGTAGCCGGCTCAGAGACAGGCCCTGCCTTTTGGCGTATAAATCCCATAAAGCCCCGTCCAGGGCTGCTTTGGCCATATTATTGCGGCGGATATGTCGGAAAATGGCTCCTATTTCTTGGGGATGACTGATTTTGTGCGCCCAAATCAAGGGGATGAGAAATTCCTTCATGATGCTCCAGTTTGTGCTTACCGTTTCTTCATTGTAGTATGGTTCCCGGGAGGCCACCGATTCTCCCCAGCCGCTGCGTCCTTCCTTGTCCCGGGCTTCCACCAGAATAAAGTACTTATCCCATTCCGTGCCCAGACTCGTCGTGAAAGGATGCCTCATGCGCATTAACATTGCCCGTAAAGTAATCGAGTGCAGTTCCATGTTCTTTTTCATTCCTTTCAAAGTACTGCCGTTTTCCTTTTCCTTTACCCTTCTCCTGCCATCCAGGGCGCCTTCGGTACCGTCAGCGTAGACCGTTTCACAAGTATGTACTCATGCACCGGGTCGGTTTTCCGCAGGTTAAATCCTCCAACAGCCCAGCCGGCATCGAAGCATTTGGTAAAGACCTGCCGGGTTACTTCCTTCCAGGTTTTTGCCAGCTCAAAATCCTTTTGTTTCATGTCTTGGAAGCGGGCAGGTACGCTGACTACCAATTTATCCCCATCCGGAAGGGGATCCTCCACCCGGTGCGGCCGGGGAAAACCGGCTCCGTTCAATTGCCAGGAGATGAGACTCTTCCCGGCACCCGGAGGCAGAAGAAAGCTCCGAGGCCGGTCCAGCCACCATTCTACCTGAAAGCGGTCCGTGGGCAGACCCCGGTTCAACTGGTTTTCCATCGCTCCATAGTAATCCACATGATAGGTAGAACAATGGGCGCCCAACTTCCCCATATTCAAATAGCCATTGACCGTTTCCAAGGGGTCGTAAGTCCAGGCAATCAGGGGGTAACCGCCTTGCCTGGCCGTCTCCGCCTGCGCCCGCTTCAGGCCTTCGCCAATTCCCTGGCTGCGCCATTCCGGTCTGAGCCCCATCATATCGGACCAAAGATAGACCTGTCCGTGTAAAAAACAGGGTATACTGAACAGCATCCCGACCATTTGCTCGCCATGAAAAGCCCCCAGTAAAAAGCCGCCGTTTCTGCACACCACAAGCAACTCTTCCACACAGACCGGATTTTGCGAACCCCACACCAGCTTTTCCAACTCATTTACGGCAACCATGTCCGGGATGCTTTCCAAGCGCCGGATGATGATGTGATCATGCATCTATTTTGCCCCCTCTGAGAAACAACATACTCGTGTATCAACCTACCGGCGTTCCATGGCATACCAGGCGGCCCGGGCCAGTATTTCCGCGCCGTGGATTAAATAAGCGTGTTCAAAATGCATCTCCGGGTGGTGTAAACCGGGCTGTACATTGCACCCCAGGCCCATCATGGCCGCCTTGATGCGGGGGCAAAGGTGGGGATAATAATGGAAATCTTCGGCCCCCGGCGTAGCAAGGGAAGAGGCTAGGCTTTCCGGGCCTGCACTATCCCTAATCGCCCGGCACAAAATACCTTCCGCTTCCCTATTTACTTCAGCGGCCACAGTCTTCCCCACGGTGGACAGCTTTATCTCCGCTCCATAGGCTGCCGAGACATGGGAAGCCATCCTTTCCACCTGTGCCGTCAGTTTCTCCATTTGTTCATTGGTTCCGGCCCGCAGGTCCAGGGTGAAGCGGCCATATCCCGGAATAATGTTATCCGCTTCCGAGCCGGCCATGAAACGGGTCATCTTTACCGAAGCAGGCGTCAACGGGGTAAAATGAAGACCTTGCAGCAGGTGCAAAAACGCCATTGCCACCTCAATCACATTGATTCCTAAGTAGGGGCGTGCTCCATGGGCAGGTACGCCCGTCAGTTCTCCGTAAATCGTCTGGGCTGCTCCATGTTTTACGGCCGGAGAAAATTTGCCTGCGGGCAATTCATCACCCGGGCGCAGGTGTACGCCAAAAAGAAAGTCTACATCGTCCATGACCCCCGATTCGATCAAACGCAGGGCACCTTCTCCCTGCTCTTCCGCCGGTTGAAAGACGATTTTCAGGGCCGTCCCCTCCGGCAAGCTGAGGGGAGCTAGGGCTCCGGCAGCAGTGAGAACCATGGCCATGTGGGCATCATGGCCGCACGAATGCAAGATCTGCTCCCCTGCACCGGTGGAATGGCAAAGAGCATCCATATCTGCCCGTAAAGCTACCGTAAAAGGTCCCTTTCCCCGCATGCCGATCAGGCCGGTACTGTTGGGGATGGTAATAAGATCGTACCCCAACTCTTTTAACCGGTCCTTGATCCATGCGGTGGTGCGATACTCCTGCCAGCTCACTTCCGGAATTTCATGCAGCCGGTGAAAACAGTCATCTAAATAAGGCTGCCATTTTTCTTTGTCAAAATGCCAATCCAATCATTACCCGTCCCTTCATTTCAGAACATTGTCCATCCATACCTTCTCCTTAAATTATATGGATAATTCCCCGCTAATACAACATCAGACCCTTTCTAGATATCATCCTGTCCCAGCCAGGAAAACCACTTTTTATAAAAGAGCCGTTGTTGAATAAAGCGGGAGAATTCTTTCTGCCATTTTTTCAGGGAGGATTCCGGACTCTTTTCTCCCTGGCAGTACTTATGAATGGTTTTATACACATCGTCGGGAAACAGCAGAATGGCCTTTAGAATAGGAATCTCCTCTTGTTTGACAGGACGTACTACATGATAAGACTCAAATAAGGTCCGGGCAAAAGGCAGGGACCAGCCGGTGCATGAGAGAGCGGCAAAAAATAGGGCGCTCAAATCCTGCACAGGCAAATCGAGCCGAAAAGAATCAAAATCAATCACAAAGACCGCGCCGTCATCGTCGATAGTAAAATTTTTAGCTTTGATGTTACCATGGCACAGCATGGGCCTTGTGTAAATTTCCTCTACCATGCTTTGGTAGGCAGATTTTCTTAATAATTCTAATGCGGCCTCGGCCGTTTCCAGTACGAGAGGAGCATCTTTGCTCACTTCCTCCTCAAAAATATTTTGGGGATTTTTAAACCGGTCAAAGGCCTCCTTCATTTCTTTAATCCGCTTCGGGAAGCGGAACAGCCATTTTCCGGAGAAATAGTATCGCTCCACCTGGGGGGGTAAATAAATGTTTTGGGACATGAGATGAAAGGCCGCTAATTCTTTAGCGGCTAGGGTCCATTCTGTTTTTGATTCCCCCCGCAAGGGCCGGCCTACCCATTTTGTCAAAACAAAGATGTCCTCATCATTCTTGGCATAGGGCAGGCCGTTCACGGCGGGAAGGAGGCGGGGTGTTCTGGAATAACCCCTTTCCCATAATTGTTCAATGACCTGATAAGCAAAAAGCAGGCGGGCTTTTCCATGCTTCCACCGTTTCAAACAATATTGCCCGTGTTTCGTTTTCACTTTCCAAACAGGGCCAAATTTAGATACTTTCTTAACTTTTTTTCTCCAGTGATGATAAATCATCTTTTTAGCTTTTTCCTTCATGGCATCATCACCCTTCAATTTATCATTTACCGGGACCATCGATCAGAAAAAGGATTCATTATCAAAGATATGTAGAAAAATAGAGGATATTCAAAAGAATTTCCCCGGTATGGGGGCACTAGAAAACTTGGCTTGCGCCAAGCCTCTGGCGACGGCGGAAGCCTTAGTTGCACTTATACTTTCAACCTTTTGAAACTTATAAATTCTGAAAGTATAAAAAAGCCCAGAGGGCTTTTCGGGATCCGGGTACCGGGAAAAACAATTAAATCAAAAAGCCGGAGGTGATTCCCCCGGCCTTGGCGGTACCATGCATCTTTATTCTTCCTGGTAGAAATCCAAATAGGAATGCTTTTTGCCCTCCCGCTGCCAGCCTACAATACAATCCATATTGACATTTTGGGCCGATTTCATAATGAAGTGATCCACGTTCTTAATTTTTTTCTTCAGTTCCTGAATCAAGGCTTTTATTTCATACCGTTTATTGGCCGTCTTTTCCGCAGCCACCATACAAGCGCAGTTAAGAGGCCAAATTCCGTGCTCCTGAGTAAATTTCTCAATATATTGTTCCTCAATATAATAAAGGGGACGGATCAATTCCAGCCCTTTAAAATTGGTTGACCTTAATTTAGGGAGCATGGTTTTGAAGCATCCGGTGTAAAACATATTTAACAAAGTTGTTTCAATCACATCATTAAAATGATGGCCCAGAGCCAGCTTGTTGCATCCCAGTTCCCGGGCTTTAGCATACAATGCGCCCCGGCGCATTTTGGCACAGAGATAGCAAGGATAGTCCTGGGCAATATGATCTACAATTTTAAAAATATCGGACTCAAATAGATGAATGGGAATATTTAATTGCCGGCAGTTCTCCAGGAGTAATTTCCTGATGTCTTCGTGATAACCGGGATCCATGGCAATAAACTCCAGGGCAAAATTTCTCTTGCCATGATGATACAGTTCCTGGAACAACTTGGCCATAATGGTGCTGTCTTTTCCCCCGGAAACTGCAACCGCAATTTTGTCTCCGTCCTCAATTAAATGAAAATCGTTGATTGCCGTAAGAAATTTAGACCAAATCTGCCTTTTATATTTCGTAATAATACTTCTTTCAATTTCCTGAAGGGGGGCCCGCTCACCCTCCGGGATTAATCTATCACAGCCACTTCCTGCCACTTTACCCATCTTTGTCCCTCACTCAAAACAGAATTCAGCATCTATTGATAGGAATAATTTGAGCTAAAACTATTTTTTTCATCCCAAAATATTATAAATCCATTCCACCAAATTAACCAGCCTGTCCTTTATTCCTCCCCCAGGATCCTTCAAAAAATAAAAATTCCGAGATCACTTTTGGGTGCTCGGAATCCTTGTTGCCGCCTACGGCTACATCTCCAAACCTACGTTTATTTCCACCATGCCCACTTCCGTTAATACCTCAACGACTAATGTTTTAACCCGGCTTAACCGCCCCCGCACATTATTCCCCACAATAAGGGTAGGTGGAGAAATCTGGACGGACAGGCCATTTTGCTCCAGACCGATGGAGGCACAGCCCGTAACCATATTTGCCATCTCAGAAATCGCGCTTTGCGCCATCTCATCGAATTCCTCCACAGGAACTCCCATCATCATCATAGATGCAATCCCCTTGGCTGTTTCCTGGTTCATGCTAAAGGCCACGATCCCCCTAATATCCTCCGAAAGGCCGATAAAAGCAGTAACCTCATTGGTCGCCAGAAGCTTATCCTTTAAACTGAGATTCCCTCTTTTTACTTTTGAGAAGCCGTACTGTAACAGTATTTCAAAAAAGGCATCTACAAATGGAGCGACCATTTTAACGTCCAAAAAAATTCTCCCTCCTCAAAACCCGTCTCTTTGTCTACGGTGACCATTCCAGAAGCTCCTGGGAAATTGTGGTCTTCATCTATTGATTTTGCCGGCACAATAAAAGACTCTGCTTGGTTTACCAGAACAGAGTCAGAAAGCAACATCAATGAGATACTCTTCGGTAACTCGGCTGCCTTGGGTAAAACCGTAAGGTCCGTAGTTTTGCGTCGCCGGTTTTCACCGGGTTTGCCTTTTCGGAATTATTATAAAATTATTTTGGGAAGATCATCTTTCTATTATTAATTATGTGTTGAGGGGTAAATATTGTCAAGAGTTTACAAGCCGTATCAAATAATTCTTCTGTCAGACCGCCGCAAGCTTTCGTTCATATTCCTGCCTGAAGTGCTGCAGGGTAGTCAGAATCGGACTTGGGGCAGCCTGGCCGCATCCACACAAACAGGCTTTTTGCATGATCCTGCCTAACCGGGTAATCTTATCCATATCTTCTGCGGTCCCTTTTCCTGCATTGATTCTGGTCAGCATCTCGTGGCACCTGAAGGAACCTTCCCGGCAGGGAGTACACTTTCCACAGGACTCGTGGACAAAGAATTTGGCGATTCTTGTCACAATATCGACCACGTCTCTGGTCCGGTTCATCACAAAGACAGCCCCGGTTCCCAGGGTAGCGTCAATCTTCCGCATGGAATCGAAATCAATGGCCGTGTCCAGCAGGGATTCCGGAATAAAAGCACCGGATGTTCCCCCAATCTGCACCGCCTGGAACTGACCGCCATTTTTCACGCCGCCACCAAAATCATAGATGACATCCCTGATCGTGGTATCGGTAGGTACCTCAATGACAATACAGTTTGCCACATCTCCCGTCAAGGACAGTACCTTGGTCCCGGGATAGCTTTTTGCTCCGATCCCGGCATACCAGTCGGCACCTTTTTCCATAATTGGCCCAATATTGGCAAATGTCTCCACATTGTTGACAATGGTAGGTTTTCCCCAGAGTCCGGATACCGGGGGAAAAGGCGGCTTAAACCTGGGCTCTCCCCGGTGGCCTTCGATGGATTCGATCAGGGCCGATTCTTCTCCACAGACGTAGGCACCTCCACCCATGCGCACTTCCACGTCAAAATCCCCTAAAACCCCTTTTTCCTTGGCTTGGGCAATCGCGGTATTCAAAAGGTCCACTAAAAATGGATACTCACCGCGGCAATAAATATAGCCTTTTTTTGCTCCGATGGCATAGCCGCAGATTGCCATCCCTTCCAGCACACTGTGGGGATCGCTTTCCAGGAGGATGCGGTCTTTATAGGTCCCCGGCTCCCCCTCATCGGCATTACAAATGACATACTTTTCATCCGCAGGTATATTGTGAGAGAAGGACCATTTCAGGCCGGTATTAAAGCCTGCTCCCCCTCGCCCCCTCAGCCCGGATCTTTTCACTTCTTCAATGACGTCCAACCTGCTCATATGACGCGCTTTATTTAAGGACTCGTATCCACCTGTGCCTATATAGTCCTCAATCTTGAGGGGGTCAATTTTTCCCCAATTACGCAGCACAATGCGCATCTCTTCACCCATAGTTAAGTTCCCTCCTCACCTTTCCCAACCCTCACTTGTTTAAATCATTTATACAGGGACAGAACCTGGGATATTTGCTCCCTGTTCAATCCGCCAAAGGGTTTGCCATTCACCGTAAACACCGGGGTATCCTGGCACTGCCCCACACATTCCGCCCACTCCAGGGTAAATTTTCCGTCCTCCGTGGTTTCTCCCATTTTAATACCCAATTCTTTTTCCAAGGCATCAACAACCTCGCTTGCTCCGGCAATATGACAGGGAGCGCTTGCACAGATGCGAATCACATATTTACCCCGTTGTCCCACTTTCAAATAGGAATAAAAAGTAGCCACCCCAAAGGCCTTCGCCAAAGGAAGCCCAAATACTTGGGCCGCTTCACGCACCGCTTCTTCAGGAATATAATTATATTCTCTCTGGATCGCGTGATAGGCTTCAATTAGTCCTCCGGGAAGATCTTTGCGGCTATTGATAATTTCTGTATAATCAGTCACAGCTGGTTCACCTCCATCGCGGATGATAGATTATAAAAACTGTCCTCGGTTGAATTTAGAAGGAACACAGGCACCTGGTCCCCTAGCCGTATTACCCTACTTTTTCGATCTTAACCGCACATACTTTATATTCTCCCGTCTTTGTAACCGGGTCCAGCCCATGACTGGTGAGAACATTGGTGGGGCTTTCTTTATAATGGAACGACATCCAGATCATGCCGGCAGGCACCTTGTTTGTCACCTGGGCCCGTGTGGTAACCTCTCCCCGGCGGGAAATCACTTTCACCTTTTCTCCTGTCCCCACCCCTAAACGGGCGGCATCTTCCGGATTCACCTGGGCCATTTCTTCCGGCCACATGCTCTGAATACCCTTTGAGTAAGGCGTGGTGACATTATAATGGTATAAAATACGTCCCGTCGATAAAAGAAAAGGAAATTGTTCGTCCGGTATTTCTACCGGAGGAATATGCTCGGAGGGCTGGAACAATCCCAGACCCCGGCTGAAAGACTTGCCATGGAGGTATGGTGTCCCCGGATGGTCGGCCGTGGGACAGGGCCATTGCATGCCTTTTTCTTCCAAGCGAGGATAGGAAACTCCCGCCATAGAAGGGGTAAGGGCGGCCATTTCCCGCCAGATTTCCTCCGGATGCGTATAATTCATGGGATAGCCCATGGCATTGCTGATGGAGATAATGGTCTGCCAATTGGCTTGCCCTGGAAGCGGGTTGATCGCTTTCCGTACCCGTTGAATCCGGCGCTCCGTAGAGGTGAAAGTGCCGTCGGTTTCCGCAAAGCTGGCCGCCGGCAGCACCACGTCGGCATACTGGGCGGTTTCTGAGAGAAACAGCTCCTGCACCACCAAAAACTCCAGCTTTTCCAGTCCGGAACGGATCTCATTGGTGTTGGGGTCGGTGAGAACCGGATTTTCCCCCAAAATATACATGGCTTTTAATTCCCCTTCATTGGCCTTTTCAAACATTTGGGGAATCATCAACCCGTTTTCCGCCGGCAAAGTTACTCCCCAGGCGGTTTCAAACTTAGTGCGGGCAGCCGGATCAACCACCCTTTGATAACCGGAGAAAACATTGGGCAGCGCCCCCATATCGCAGGCGCCCTGCACGTTATTCTGACCCCGGATGGGATTCACTCCGGTGTGGGGACGGCCCAAATGGCCGGTAAGCATGGCCAGGTTGGCAATACTCATCACGTTGCTTGTCCCGCATACGTGTTCCGTAATCCCTAAGGTATAAAAGAGCATGGCCTTATCTGTCTTGGCATAAAGACGGGCCACCGCATACAGGTCCTCTACAGGAATACCGGTGAGGCGGGAAACATATTCCGGGGTGTATTTTTCCACGGTTTCTTTCAGAGCGGCAAAATTCTCCGTTCTTTCTTCAATAAAGTTTTTGTCCTGCAAATCCTCTTTAATAATAATGTGCATCAACCCGTTGAGCAGAGGGATATCGGTACCGGACCGGAGGCGCAGCCAGTAATCGGCTTCCTCCGCCAGTTCAATGCGTCTCGGGTCAACTACGATCAGTTTCGCGCCCCGGCGCTTGGCCTGCCGCATTTTATAGCCGATGACCGGGTGCGCTTCCGTGGTATTGGTGCCGACCAACATGAGCAGTTCCGCCCCGCTGATCTCGGCAATAGAATTGGTCATGGCGCCGCTGCCAAAAGTAGTGGCCAGACCGGCCACTGTGGGAGCGTGTCAGGTACGGGCACAGTGGTCTACATTGTTTGTGCCCATCACCGCCCTGGTAAATTTTTGCATCAAGAAATTTTCTTCATTGGTACATCTGGCTGAACTTAATGCGGCAAAAGACTTGGGTCCATACTTTTCCCTGATCTCCGTGAAACGGGTGGAAATCAGATCAATGGCCTCCTCCCAGGAGGCAGGCTCAAATTTTCCCTCTCTTTTAATCAACGGCGTTGTCAAGCGCTGTTCATTGTTGACAAAATCCCAGCCAAACCGCCCTTTCACGCACAGGGCCCGGCCGTTGGCAGGACTGTCCGGGTTGGAAAGGACCCCCACCAATTTGCCGTCTTTCACACAAAGATCAAAATTACACCCGACTCCACAGAAGGGACAGGTCGTTCTGACCCGGTCCAATTCCCAGCGGCGGCCTTTCCCCTGCATCGGTTTTTCTGTCAAAGCACCGGTGGGACACACCGCTACACAATTGCCGCAAAATGTACACACCGAATCCACATAGGGCTTGTCACCGTAAGTAGCCACTTTCCTGTCAAACCCTCGGTTAATATAATCAATATTGTCCTTACCAATGATTTCGGCACAGGCCCGCACACATTTGCCACACTGAATACACTTGTTCATATCCCGCAGTACGAAAGGATTACTGTCGTCAATGGGGTAATGATGTCTCTCCCCGGCAAAGGAACTGTCTTTTACGCCGTACCGGTAGCAGTATTCCGCCAGCCTGCAGTCTCCATTTTTTTCACAGGTCAGGCAGTCAAGAGGATGGTTGGCCAAAAGTAGTTCCAAAATCGTTCGTCTCGTTTCCACGACAAGAGGAGACTCGGTGTGCACCACCATGCCCCGTCCCACCGGGGTCACACAAGAAGCCGACAAAAGCGGGGCTCCTTCCACTTCCACAACGCAAAGACGGCAAGATCCCTGAAGGCTTAATTCGGGATCAAAACACAGCCGGGGGATATCAATGCCGATTTGTTCGGCAGCCTCTAAGATGGTTGTCCCGGCCGGAACTTCAACTTCTCTTCCATCAATCGTTAATTTAACTGCATCCACACACAACACTCCCTTCCATTCCCTATTTTGCATTCCATGGTAAAACAGCGCCTAAAAACCTTCTCTGTCCCAAATGCCGTCCCCACCGCATCCATGGCCATCAGGTTTTCCTCATGTCCCAAGGCTACATGATGATATCCGTCCAAACAAAATAGAACCGGTCCTTTTCTTAGCAGAAAAGACCGGTTTTTCACCCGTTTACCTTCTCTTTTCCACATTGGGAGGCACAACCGTCTCCCGTTGCACCTAAAGGTCAAAGGGCCATAACATCCGTTACAGGTCAATTGACTTGAAGGAATATTCAAGATATTTGATACTATTTTAAACGATCTTGCGCATTCCCACAAGAAAAAATTTTTTTCCTTTACATAAAGTCATTTCTAGTTCTGGGATATTTCTCCACATACTCCCGGTAGTTTCCAGCACCAGGCGGTCTTGTTTATCCGTTATGATCACATTCCTTCCTTTCCTTGTCGGCCAGAGCCAGGAAATATCCCGGTTTCACAAGAGCAATGTCCTGTCCCAACCGGCAATCCCCTAGGACGGATAGGCTTCCGTATTCCCAGATCACTTGGGCCGCAAACTCTTTCCAGACAGCCGTGTGATCCTCCCACAAAAGGCGTCGGAATCCGCATCTATCAAGAAGTTCCTCCCATTTGGCCCTTGTAAGGAAACGGCGCACTTCAACGGCGCTCAGGGCGCTCTCACTGGCCTCCTGCCGGGCATAAACATCGGATATGAGCAGCTTGCCGCCCGGCTTGAGTACATGGGCGCACGCAAGCAGTACATCAGGCTGTTCCATCACAGATAAACTGCATTCGGCAAGAACGGCCTCCCAGCTTCCCTCCGCAAAAGGTAAATTTTCTCCCCGGGCAACCATCAGCCTGCTCTGGGGGTATTCCGCCTGTCCGCACCGGATCAGGTCCGGGGAGCAATCAACACCGAGGGCCTGATATCCCAAGGCATCCAAATGGGCGACCGTGCCTCCCATGCCGCAGCCGAGCACAAGGATGCCTGCGCCTTGCTGCAACTGGGCCAGTTCCAGCAATCTCTCCGTTAATGCCAGCCCTCCCGGACGCATGGCATGACCGGGCAATCCTATCCATGCCTGATTTTCGTATACTCCCATTCCTTCGCCTCCTTTGCCAGGTTGTCAGGGGGGTTGTCAGGGGGACGGGGTTGTTGACACGAGTGTCAACAACCCCGTCCCCCTGACAACCCTACTTGTCTTCCAGAGACATCTCAACCTGGGCTACTTTTCCTTTCACTAACTCCTCCGACAAATAGACCAGACCGCAGAGAGGGCATTTGGGCAATTCTGTAATAAAACTATTTCCTAAATAACTGAGCGTTATTTTTGCCGGTTTCAAATAGACCTTGCACTTGTCGCACATAATAGCTGTATCTTGTTCATTCTGCATATTATCGCTCGCCCTCCCCAATCCGGATCCTATGGCTATACACATTCATTATTTCATAGGAATCCTCCTTTGGCAAATATTCTACCCAATAAGTAATGATGCCTTTTGGGAGATAACTGATGAAATGCTTGCGCTTAGTATCAAAAAGCCTATTTCCCGTGCTCTCTGCGTAATGGATTACCCCTTTTACATCGTCCAGGAGAATCAGCTCCCGGTCCATTTTTTCCTGCACTTCAGCAGGTACCAAGAGGGCGATCCTCTCATGATCCCGTTGATCCATGGTTACATCCACGCCCCAAATTTCTTTTAGCAACTGTTTTTTAAGCGTAATGCGGTTTTCCCACCTTTGGGACAGACTGGGCGGTTTTCTTTTTGCCTCGTGCTCAGAGCCACTTCCAAAGAGCAAATCCAGCATATGCCAGGCAGCTTTGCCGTCGGCGGCAAAGGTATCCCGGCAGTTGGTACAGTAGGTCACATAATGGTATGGGCTGGCCTCGGTCCTCTTTTTGATGATCTCTTGGGCCAGGGTAGGATTTGCGGAGTAAATCAACCCGCCGTAGCTGCAGCACTGGGCATACTTGCCATGGTAAGGCAATTCGGCGATGTGATAGTCCGCTTGCCCTAGCAACTGCCGGATGCTCTCTTGTGTTGCCGGGTCATACCGGCTGGAGCAGGAATCATAAACGGTAACCGTGATCCCATTCCCTCTCGCCGTCTCCTCCGGTAGCCCATATTCCTTGATCACATTCCACAGGGTCACCGCTTTCAGCTCAGGAAGATATTGTTGAAACATCTTCAGGCAGGTAGGGCAGGCTAGAATCACCGTCGGTTTCCCCAGCTTTTCCCAGCTTGTCTGTACCGCTTGGATCACTTGATGGTGCAGTTCTTCCCGGCCGGCCCATGCCGCAGGCGCGCCGCAGCAGCCTAAAGTAAGGGCAACCCCGTTGGGGAGACGGGTGGAGAGATATTGGTACGCCTTGATCACATATTCGGGGCGGGAAGCACCCAGCTGACATCCGGGAAAAAACAGGTAAGAGCTGTTTTCCCGTCCCGGCGGATTCAGGGATAAAAAAGCTTTTTCACCGCCACTGAATTGCATATCCCTGAGCCAAAAATCATGAAACGCCGGGGGCAGCTTGCCGCCCCGGTGTAAAATGCGCCGGCTGCTCAGACAGATTTCACTCATATCAAGGTCCGTGGGGCATACTTCCTTGCACAAACCGCATAAGTTGCACGAATTGATAAAACGGCCCGCCACGACTTCGAACAAGTGTAAACTTTGCTGGATATTGGTAATGTATTTTTTGGGGTACTCCCGATACCGTTCCAGCAATTGACAAGCCCTGACACAGGATTTACATTCACAAAGAAGGCACCTGCCTGCCTCTTCCCCTGCTTCTTCTTTCGTATAGCCGGCACCAGGGCGGGCGGGCAAAACAGCGGGTTTTGGTTCCTGATGGGGAAGATTTGTGTGCAGCCTGGTCTTTTGATAAACTTCCCCTTCCCGCCCTTCCGTTAATGAGGCATTCTTTAAATACCGCTCTATGGACCTGGCGGCGCGCAGACCCTGGGCGATGGAATTGATCGCTGAATCCTCCCCCTCTGTTGCCAGCAAACTGCCTCCCACAAACACGCCCTTTTGGGAACTCTCCAGGGTGAGGGGATGGAAGGATACCCTGTGATCTTCGGCATTAATCAGGTCAAAGGGATCCCCTTCCCTTCCGGTTGCTACAAAGAAGGCATCCCCCTCAAGGCCGTCCAGTTGGTCAACCTTTGTATGAAGAAAGATTTCCAGGTCCTCATCATTCCGGACCAAATCCAGCTCTTGGGAGATGATTTCCGGAGGGAGCATTTCCGGGCTCATCTGCCACAGCTTACCGCCCAGGCGGCCGGATTGTTCCAGTAGTTTTACTTGATATCCCTTGCGGGACAGGTTCAGCCCACAACTGAGCCCGCTTAAGCCCCCTCCCACGATGCAGACCTGCTTCTTCTTCCGGGGTATGGCAAACCGGTTCACTGCACTTGTTTTGGTAAAATCAACACAGGCTTTCTCAATCAGCCGAATAGACAGAGGATGATCCAGCTGACTTCTTAAACAGGCCTCTTGGCAGGGCGCGGGGCAAATGCGGCTGATAATACCGGGGAACATGACCTGTTTTTGATAATGTTTAAAGGCGCCTGTGAAGTCGCCCTGCTGCACTTTGGCCATCAGGAAACGCACATCCACATGCACGGGACACTGATTGGTGCAAAAAGCAGGCTCTTCCTGGATACATTTATCCCCTGCACAGAGTATTTCTTTCATGTCCATAAAAGCAACCCCAATTCCGCAAATTTATGGAAACATCCGGATATATTCAAAATATCCTGGCCGCCGGTGAAGGTACAGCCAGGACATGCTCATGCTTGAATCCTTTTACCGGTTTAGCATAAAAGGATTTCTCTTGATCTCTGCGATCCGTTCATACAGGTCTGAGCCCAGGAAATATTTCTTCGGTTTTTGTACCTCACCCTTTTGCCGTGCCTTTAGGCCGGCCAGCACTTTGTCGGGTGTGGCGGGCAACTCTCTCACCCGAACCCCGCAAGCATGATAGATGGCATTGATAATCGCTACATGGGGAGATGTCAAATACAGCTCCGCACAACCGGCGGACCCGTGGGGACCTCTGCTCCTTGGTGTCTCCAGATGATCGATTTCCAGTTGATCTGGGATATCATTGATAAAGGGAAATCCGCAGGAGATTAAGCCTCTGTGCTTCATCACATCGTCATAATCCTCCGTTAAGGCCAGACCCACGCCCTGGGCCAGCCCCCCATAAGCCTGCCCCTCTACGGCCTGCCTGCTGCCGATCACGCCTATATCGGCTTCCAAATTCATTTTCAATACTTTGGTCTTGCCCGTGGCCGTATCCACTTCTACTTCCGCCATAAAAATGCCATAGGTATAGTCCGGCGTCGGATCCCCCTGTCCCGTATTGGGGTCCAGGTCGATGGTATGCCCGGTGGTATCATACACGCCGATATATTTTGTGGGTATCCCTTCTTTGACCATTTCATCATAGGTACGGAAGGTACCGTCGGCTTTTCGCATCCCATGCATCAGCTTCTGGGCGGCATCAAGGGTGGCATTTCCGTTCATATAGTGGGAACGGCTGCCGGAAGCATTTCCCGAGTTGGGACAAATGGCCGTATCATTCATCACCAGTTTGATCTGTTCCGGCTTGATTCCTAAAGGACGCAACGCTTCATGGGTATGCACCAGGGTACCGATATCTCCTCCCTGCCCCTGGTCTTCCCAGGTATTATAATGGGTGATCGTGCCGTCAGGGTTCAGTTCCAAAGCCACTTCAGAATGGTCATTAATACCGGCAGTGACGTTGTACATGCCGCAGGCAATCCCCACACCCCGTTTTTTCTCAGGAGTTGATTCCCGCTTGGCTCTTTCCAGGGCTTCCTGATATTTGGGGCGCAGCCTGTCGATTAATTCCGGCATGGGATAAACATCAAAGGTATGGCCGTTAATGCTCTTGTCACCCGGACGGTACACATTGAGATAACGAAATTCCAAAGGATCCATGCCCACTTTTTCGGCCAGTTCATCCATCAGCTGTTCACTGGCGGCAAAGGTCTGGGGCGAGCCAAAAGATCTAAATGCCGTACTATGGGCATGATTGGTAGTTACTGCTTTGCTCAGGCCAATGGCATTGGGGATCACGTAGGGAGCACCCATAAAACGGATGCCCTTGGTAATCACCCGGGCCACTTCCGTAAAGGCTCCTTTATCATAAGCAATCTCAAATTCCATGGCCAGCAGCTTGCCCTTTTCGTCCGCCGCCATTTTCAGATTGGTAAAGGAAGGTGCCCGTTTACCGGTGAAATGGTGGTGTTCTTCATAGCTGAATCCGAGGCAACAGGGCCGTCCTGTGGCCAGGGTGGCCACAGCAACCAGTGCCTGGGCGGCAGGGGAAATGGTATAGCCGAAGCTGGCCCCGGTGGGATTCTCTATCAGCCGGATTTTATCTGCCGGAACCCCCACCCCGGCGGCGATGGCATTTTTGATCACATAGAGAGCCAGAGATTTACAATGAATGGTGAGCATACCCTTTTCGTCGGTATAGGCCATGGATACATCCGGTTCAATCACCAGATGGGGCTGCCTCTGGGTGTAATAACTGCCTTCTGCCACAAAGGGGGCCGATTCCATGATAGGAGCTGTATCTTCTCCATAAATCAAGGGATATTCATAGTACATATTGGGATAGCCGGAGTGAATCTCCATGGCATCCTCCGCCAAAGCGTCCAATGCGTTTAAGTATTCGGGCAGTTGTTCATAGTGTACGGTGACCTTTTGCGCTGCTGCCCGGGCATTTTTCTCATTATCCGCGGCAACCAGGGCGCAGACGTCTCCGTACCGGAAGATCTTCTCATCCATCAAAATGGGCCGTTCCGAGCCACTCATCTTAGAGAGGGGAGACCCTACGGGAAAATTGATCCGGTTGGTTCCTTTCACATCTTGATGGGTGATTACTTTAAAGACACCCGGCATCTCTTCCGCGGCCGATGTATCGATAGAAATAACCCTGGCGTGGGACACGCCGGCAAAAACAGGGGCCAGATGTAAAGCCCCGTCCGGAAGCTTCATATTGATATCGGCGCCATAATCGCAGGTCCCTGTCACCTTGGCCAGGGCGGCCGGTCTGGGATAGGCCGTATTGTATATTCTGCCGTTTTCCGGAATCTTAAAGTAAAGTTCTTCCATAGCCATTTCACCGCGGAGCACTTGGGCCGCAGCCATCACAGCATCCACGAGAGGCTTGTACCCCGTACACCGGCAGGCATTACGGTGTTTCTGGAACCAGTCCCGCACCTCCTGCCGGGTAGGCTTGGGATTTGTGTCCAGCAGTCCTTTGGCCGAAACAATAAATCCCGGCGTACAGAAACCGCACTGCACTCCCCCATAGACAATCCAGGCAAGCTGCAGGGGGTGCAAATGATCCGGGGTGCCGATTCCTTCGATGGTGATCACTTTGCTATATTCGGGGACCGCCTTCATCTTTCTCGCACAGGACCGGACAACTTTACCGTCCAAAATCACGGAGCATGCTCCGCATTGTCCGGTCCCGCAACCCACTTTTGTTCCGGTAAGTCCCAACCGTCTCAAAACATCCGCCAAGGTGTCCTGGTCCGGGTCACAGAGCAGAATACGCTCAGATCCGTTGATATTAAGAAACATTTTTCTGAAAGCCACTCACTTTTCCTCCTTTGCGTTTTTCGATCATGACCAGAAATTGGGGCAAAAAATTAGACTCCCGAAACATAGAATAGCAAAAACCATACCACATTTGAGAAGGCGCGAAAACCCTTTTATTACGCTATTTTGGGGTGAAGAAAAAAATGGCCCCATGAAAAAATGCATTAACTTTTCCCATTCATAGAGAAAGTGGCTGCTTTTAATCATGTGCCGTTAATGCTTTTTTTAATGAGAAAATGCAATTCTGCATTAAGAAATAGATTTTTACCCCCTCAAGTCCCTAATTTTGCGTTTACCATTTGCATTGGCAGAGAAAACTTTTTGCCCGGCAAAAGTAAATTGAGCAAAAATTTTGGCATCCATCAGCATGCTATGCAAATAATCCAAGTCTTCCTCCCTTCCCTGGTCCGGGAACTGGGCAGAGATAGTGAGAAAATCTTTCTGCCCCTCTTCCGTTAAAACGGCTTCATAATCGAGTAAACGAGGATAATTAAAAAGCACATCATCCAGCATATTGATGGTCAGCACCTGGTGATGAAAAGGCTGCCTTTGGCTTAAACGGCCGGAAATTTTTTGCAAAGTTTTTAACCTTGTCCCGCAGGTACAAGGTTGATCCAAAAATCGGCTCAAGTCGCCGGTGCGATACCGAATCAAAGGCATCCCTTTTCTGGTTAAGGTGGTGAAAACGATTTCCCCAACGCAGCCGTCCGGCAAAACCTCTTTGGTCTCGGGATCAATGATTTCAAAGTAAAGATCGGCTTCTCTGAGGTGATAGCCCCTACAGACATCACATTCCAGGCCTCCGCCTAAACCCATTTCCGTCATGCCGTAATGGTCAAAAACAGCACAGTGAAACGCATTTTTGATTGCCTTGACCAGGGAGGGAGCGGAATAGTCGGCCGAGAGCAGGATGCTTTTCATTGCCGTCTTCCGGTCCGGATAGCGGTATTCCTTAAGCCTGGCCAATTGGTATACCTGAGTGGGAATGCCCACGATGCCGGTGATTTTTTGCTCAAAAATCAGTTGTAACACCCTGTCGTAATCATCCACGAAACCATAAGGAATGCCCCGGCAATGAAACCGGCTTAACCCGGTTAACAATAAATCCCCCACACTGCCGGGTCTTGCTCCCGGCATCAGAATCAAAACACGATCTCCCGGACCGACGATGGTTTCCATGCCATGATGGAAGTAATCTGCCGTTAATTCCTGATCTTCCTCCGTAAAGAAAATCCTTTTATTCTGTCCCGTGGTTCCCGAGGTATTTAAGGTGACAATGCGGTGAATTTGATTCTGATTGACGCAGACCAATCTCTGGGGATGATCAAGAATATCTTCCCCACCGGTAAAAGGAATCCGGCTCA
This sequence comes from Candidatus Formimonas warabiya, assembly GCF_002777255.1. Lineage (GTDB taxonomy): Bacteria > Bacillota > Dehalobacteriia > Dehalobacteriales > Dehalobacteriaceae > Formimonas > Formimonas warabiya. The sequence continues at coordinate 3,056,283 of NZ_CP017634.1, forward strand.
GGTCGCTCCAATCCCTGATCTCATCTGCATGGACTTGCTGCAACAATTCCCGGTAGAAGCCGGAATTCGCTTTGGCATAGAAGATGGTGTCTCTAATTTTGCCGATTTGATATTCCCTCAGCCGGCTCACGTTGAGATCCTCTCCCGGAAAATCACCTATTTTTGCTTTAATCCACCGGTCTAACGGGTAACGCTTGCCCTGATCTGTCATCTGCCTGCCCGATCCTTTCCCAGGTGCAAAAATACGGCCTAATCGGCCAGCTCATCATAAATCTCCCTGATTTTTTCATAGGTACGGCATAAAATAGCGGGACATACTTCCGCTTTCACTTTTCCCTCCAGTAACTCCGAACAATTGACGGTTCCATAGGTGTTATGAAACCAGTCTACCAATTCCATGGTGGCCCGGACATCGTCTTCGGGAAGAAGCATCGTTAAAGCAACCGCACCCGCGCTTAAACACCCGCATAACTCTCCTGACTGTAACCCGTTGCATAAGCCTTTCATGGAATTTACCAGTTCTTCATTATCTTTCTCCAATAAATCCAGCGCTAATTGCACCATAATTTGGCTGCAACAATAGCCTTTGTTTTTTAAACTCAAGATCCTGAGCTGATAGTCTTCCATGATTACTCTTCCCCCTTTTTTTCCTGAAACTCCTATTTATCCTCAAGAGTTTCTTCGACTTCCAAAATTTTACCCAGCGCCAGCTCTTCGGAAACATAGGTTAAGCCGCATTTCGGGCATCTCAACAGTTCCACCGGAAAAGTGCTTTTTAAATAATTGATATTGATCTTTTCCTCTTCCAGCAGCAGGTCGCATTTCAGGCATTTTAATTTTTTGCTGTTGCTGTTTTTATTCTTCATGATTCTTTTAAATCCTCCATCAACTGTACGCGATGGCTGTATGCTTTATGAACCAGATAGACATTATTTTCTCCGGGGGAATATTCCACCCAGTAGGTAATGAGGTCCGGCTGGTAATGGGCAATGAGATGATTGGTTTCCGGGTCTAAAATTTTGTATCCCGTCTTCTCCCCATGATCAATTACTTTTTTAATGTCTGAAATCAGGATCAACCGCTCCTCCAGATTTCTTTGCACATCCTCATCTAAGATAATTTCTATGCCCTGGGATTCCTCTAAAGATTCCATAGACTCACGCCATAGGTTTTTTAACAATTGTTTCTTCAGCCTGACCCTGTTTTCCCGTTTTTGGGAATAACCGGCCTTTTTTTTGCCCGCCTGCTCTTGATCCCCCTGATCATAGATTAGATCCAGCAAATGATAGGTGGGTTTGCCTTTTTGGGCCAGATATTCCCGGCACACGGCGCAGTAAGTGAGATAATCATGATCGCTTTCCGAGATCCGCTCCTGGATCATGCCGTCGGCAATTTTTTTATTGGCATAGGAGACCAAACCGCCATAGCCGCAGCATTTGGTTTTTTCTTTGCTGTAGCTGAGTTCCTGAAAAGGATAGCCCATTTTATGCAAGATGCTGCGTACCGCATCCTGAATTTGGGGCTCATCTCTCGTGGTACAGGGATCGTGTACCGACAAAATCTCTGGATGAGGTTCCTTGATGTCCGGAAAGTCAAAGGATTGCTCAAATATTTCCCACAAAGAAAGGATGCCCATGGAGGGAATATTTTTTTTGAATACGTGCAAGCAAGTAGAACAAGCGGCAATGATCCGGGGGGACCCCATGCCTGCCCACTTTTGCTCCAGTTCCCTTAATGACGCTTGGAACAGTTCCTTTCTTCCTGACCAAAAGGCGGGCGCCCCGCAGCACTGTAAAAACAAGCCTACGCCTCCGGTTAATTTTTCTCCTAAAAAAGTATAGATTTTTTCGATATATTCCGGATAGAGAGCGGCCAACTGGCAGCCGGGGAAAAACAGGTATTGGCTTTTGGCCCATCCGGGCTGATGTTTGATCAATTGGAATTGGCCGCTATTGCTAAAAAGCATATCTTGCACAGGAAAATCATGGACCGCAGGAGGCATGACCCCTTTTCTGACCATTTCCTCCCGGGCCTGGTCGCACACGAACCCCATATCTAATCCCGTAGGACAGACCCGGGCACAGAGTCCGCAATAGGTACAGGAATTAATCAGCCTTTTCGCGGTTTTTACCCCCATCACAATGGCTAAATTATTGGAAATTTCCCGGATGTACTTTTGGGGATAACTTTCAAAGGCCGCCAAATACCGGCATGCTTTCACGCACTCCATGCAGCTGCACTGCAGGCATCGGGCAGCTTCCTTCCGGGCCTCTTCCGGAGTAAAACCCCTTCCTTGGGGAGATACTTTCCCCTCTTTCCCCATGTGGTCGATCCGGGTCACCAGTTGGGTCTCATAAGGGCCTTCCTTCTCTCTGGCCTCCGTCAAGGAAGATTTCTTTAAGAACCGGTCTATAGAAATTCCCGCTCTTTTCCCGTCGGCGAGGGAAAGGATGGGAGAGTATGCCTGATCTTTTCTCGTCCCGCTTCCCCCGGCAAAAACCCCCGGTATCTTTGTTTCATAGGTAAGGGAGTTGACCTGGTCCGGGAAGAAAAATCCACTCAGGCCCGCTCTACCGGTACCCAGATACACGGCATCACATTGATCCACAAGGGCGGCAAACATTTCCCCGTCAATTCTGGTCTCTCTCTTTTGTTCAATCTCAAAGTAATCCAGCAGGGCTAAATCCTTTTTGATGGCCTCCCGGGGCAGTATCTCTTCCGGATACTGCCAGATTTGTCCCCCCAGGCAAGGTTTTTGCTCAAAGAGGGTCACCGGATAACCCTTTTCCGATAAAAAAAAGGCTGCCGCAAGACCGCTCAACCCGCCCCCAATCACGGCCACCTTTTGGGATTTTTTTCGGAAAGGCTTTTTCCAGATATTTTTTTCCCCATCGCCATAGTCTACGCAGGCCCTTTCCAATAAAGAAAGAGAAATGGGCTCATCCGCGTCTTTCCTGAGACATTTTTTTTCACAGGGATGATCACAGATTCTGCTCATGATCCTGGGAAAATAGACTTTTTGCCTGAAGCTGTTTAAGGCGGAAGTAAAATTCCCTTCCCCAATTTCTTTCGTCATCAGTAACCCACCCACATGGACAGGACAGGCCGCGGTGCACCGGGGAGGGAATCCTTGAATACAGACATTTTCCAGTTCCAGCAATTTTTTTCGGTCCATTTTTGTCTCCTCACCCTGAAAATGAGTTTTGTAAAGAGAAATATCAGGGGGACGGTGCACCGTCCCCTGACTTGCTGACTCGAATCATTCCTGGTGGTTGTCCTTCAATCCGGCCAAGATCTTTTCCGGCAGGGCGGGCAGGTATCTGATTCTCACCCCGCAGGCATGGTAAATAGCATTAATAATCGAAGCATGGGGACTGGTCAAGGGAGCTTCCCCTACTCCGGAACAACCAAACACACTGTGTTCTCTTGGTGTTTCTAAATAATAAATATTTAATTCGTCAGGCACATCTTCAATGAAAGGCAGTCCGCACCGGATCAAGGTGGTATGTCTGTGAATATCCTCGAAATCTTCACTTAAGGCCAGCCCGATCCCTTGCGCCAAACCGCCTAGAACCTGGCCGTCCACCACGGTCTTATTGGCGATTTTGCCGATATCAATGCCGGCAGTCATTTTCAGCACTTTGGTTTTTCCCGTTTTGATATCCACTTCCACTTCGGAAACGAAAACCCCGTACATATAGGCTACATAGGGATTGAATTGGCCTGTTTTCGGATCAAGGATGGTGCACAGATGGCCGGTCGCAAAGTTGCCCGTATATTTCGCCGGAATTTCCTCGGCCACCATTTCCCCGTAGGTCCGATAGGTGCCGTCCTCCTTCTTCATGGCATCGATTAATTTCTGGCAGGCATCGGCAATGGCATTGCCGACCATAACCTGACTCCGGCTCCCTGCCGCCATGCCGCTGTCCGGACAGCAAGCCGTATCGTTCATGACAAGTTTAATCTGCTCGGGTTTGATGTTTAAGGGAAATAAGGCTTCATGGGCAGAAGCTAAGGCGCCCATATCAGATCCCTGCCCATGATCTTCCCAGGTGTGATACACGGCAATTTTCCCATCGCTTAACAATTCCACAGCCGCCTCGGCCACATCCGCACTGTCGTTTCCCACCACGTAAATGCCTAAAGAAATCCCCACCCCCCGTTTTATATCCGGGGTAGACTCCTGCTCTGCTCTTTCCTTTGCTTCATAATAAACAGGGCGCAGCGCATCAAAAAGCTGGGGCAGGGTATAGACATCGGACCGGCACCCGGTAGGAGTGGTATCGCCTTCCCGGTATAAATTCCGGTAGCGGAACTCAAAGGGATCTAGTCCTGCTTGATAGGCCAGCTCATCCATGCAGCTTTCCGAGGCAAAGAAACTCTGGGGGGAACCATAGGCCCGGAAGGCGGAACCAAAAGCATGGTTAGTAAAGGTGACCCGGCCTCGCCCCCGGATATGATCGATCTTATATCCGGCGCCAATCAGCTGGTTGCCCTTGGTGCATAAAAGATCGCCAAACTCGGAATAAGCGCCGTGGTCCACGATGAAATCATATTCCATGGCCAGCAGTTTACCGTCTTTATCGGCACCCATGGTTAAGTCGACGAAAAAGGGCGACCTTTTACCGGTATAAGTAATTTGTTGGTACATATTGTATTCCAGATAAACCGGTTTTCCCGTGGACATCACCGCTACGCCCAAAATCGCTTCCAGGGTAGGGCTCAATTTGTACCCGAAGGTGCCGCCGGCGTTGTTCTGAATTAATCTCAGTTTTTCCCGCTCAATACCTAATCCCTCAAAAATCATATCCGCATGGCAATAGAGGGCCACGCTCTTGGAGTGGATGGTTAAACGTTCTTCCGCATCATAATAGGCAAATCCCACGTCTGGTTCCAAGACCAGGTGGGGCTGTCTTTGCAGGTAATATTGTGCGCTGACCACATACGCCGCCTTTTCCAGGAGGGGTTTGGTCTCCCCACCTTTCACGGTGGGCTGTTCAAAAAAGACATTGGGCGTGCCGGGGTGGATTTCCATGGCATCTTCTGCGGCCGCTTCCAGGGCGTCCATATAGGCGGGGAGTTCTTCCACCTCAACTTTTACTTTATCCGCAGCGGCCCGGGCATGCTCGATGGTATCGGCACAGACAATAGCAAGGGCATCTCCGAACTGATAAATTTTCTCATCACATAAAATGGGCCGGTCAAATCCATTGCATTGATTCCAGGGATAGACCACCAACCCGTTGATTCTATTGGAACCTTTCACATCTTTATAAGTAAGGACCGCCTCTACTCCCGGCATCATTTCCGCTGCCGAGGTATCAATGGAAAGAATTTTGGCGTGTGATACCTGGGCCTGCACCAGAGCCAAGTGCAGGGTACCTTCCGGAAGCTTTTGCCCCAAGTCGGCACCGTAATCGCATGTGCCGGTGACTTTTGCAGCAGCGGAAGGCCGTGGCATATCCGTGCCGAAAATTTTTCCGTCCGGGGGCAATTTGAATTTCAAATCTTCTTCGCTTCTTTCCCCGCGCAGCACCTGGGCTGCATCCATCACGGCATCCACAATGGGCCGGTAACCCGTGCACCGGCAGGCATTTCGATGTTTCTGGAACCAGTCTCTCACTTCTGCTCTGGTGGGACTGGCGTTTTGATCCAGCAGGCCCTTGGCGGAAACGATGAAGCCCGGGGAGCAGAACCCGCATTGGGCGGCCCCGTGTTTCATGAAGGCCAATTGCAGAGGGTGTAAGTGATCCGGGGTGCCAATCCCCTCAATGGTGACAATGTTGGCTTCTTCCGGCACTCTTTTCATTTTCAGAGAGCAGGATCGCACCACCTTGCCGTCCAGTAGGACTGAACAAACCCCGCATTGTCCTGCGTTACATCCGATCTTCGTCCCTAACAAGTGAAGCTGGGTGCGCAATACTTGGGCCAAAGTATCTTCCGGGTCAACCATGACAAAAACATTTTTCCCATTGACGATCAATTCTTTTCGGTATAGTATTTTCATATCTCTTTTACTGTCCCCCGCTCATCGTATTGGACATAAAAAACCTATTCCGAAAGATAGAATAGGTCCATTTCTTGCATACAATTATCGGTGAGAACCTATCTCCTTTCTATACGGAGAGGCATATTCGCGTCCCCATATGCCTTGTCGGCCGACAATTCGTAGCAGATCAGCAGGGCACCCCAGAATAACCGGCGCGAAGGTTTTTTCATGATCCGATTCCAGTCTACCTTACCGGGTATTCCAGTGTCAATATTTTTGTTTAAATATAACGGAATTATTACTCATAGTGGAATTATAAATTCCACACAATCACCTTCAGATTAGTCATTTCTTCAATGGCATATTTGATCCCTTCCCTGCCGATACCTGACTCTTTCACCCCTCCGTAAGGACCGTTGTCCGCCCGGAAAGAAGGAATATCGTTAATGATAACTCCGCCTGTTTCAATGGCCTTTGCCGCTTTCATCGCTTTATCGATGTTGGTGGTAAAGATGCCCGCTTGAAGCCCATATTTGGAATGATTTATTTTTTTCAAGGATTCTTCAAAACTGCGGAAGGTATCCACACATAACACGGGAGCAAATACTTCTTCACTCCATACCTTCATTTCAGGGGTAATGCGGTCGATAATCGTCGGCGCAAATAAGGCCCCTTGAATCCTTTTCCCGCCGCAGCGCACAAGAGCCCCCTGCTCCTCGGCCTCACGCACCCAGTTTTCGATGCGGATGGCCTCCTGCTCACTGATCATGGGACCCACATCCGTTTCCGGATCAAAGGGATCCCCTACTTTTAAGGTATGGGCCTTTTCCAGCATCCGGGCCACAAAATCCTCTTTGATTTGGTCTTCCACCAGAACCCTTTGCACGGAAATACAAGCCTGGCCCGCATTGGACACGGCCATGCGGACACATTTTTCCGCCGCCTGCTCTAAAGGAGCATCGGCACAGATGATCACCCCCGCATTGGATCCCAGTTCTAAGGAGCATTGACGGAAACCGTTTTTGGCGGCAATTTGTTTCCCCACTTCGGCAGATCCCGTGAAAGAATAAAAGGCGATCTCCTTATTTTCCAGCATGGCGTTGCCGATTTCTGCGCCGGACCCGGGTACTAAATTCATATATCCGGCGGGCAGCCCGGCTTCCTCCAATACTTCACACATGATTACTGATGAAAGAGGGGTGACGGAAGCAGGCTTCAGCACGACGGCGTTCCCTGCCGCAATCGCCGGGCATACCTTGTGGGCAACCAGGTTGAGGGGAAAATTAAAAGGAGCAATACAGCCGATCACACCTTTGGGTTGGCGGATGGTGTAACAAAAACGGTTCTCGTTTCCCTGAATGGCATCAAGAGGCACGATTTCCCCCACAATTCGTTTGCTCTCTTCCGAAGCAATAATAAAATTATGGATGGCTCGCGCGACTTCGCCCAAAGACTCTTTCAAAGTTTTCCCCACTTCTCGGGAGATGATTTCCCCGATTTCTTTTTCCCGGCGTTTCAGAATCTGGGCTCCCTTCAGGAAGATTTCATAGCGCTGAAAAGGGGTTAAGGGGTTTTCTCTCCACGCCCTGTCTGCCGCTTCCACAGCTTTGTTTACCAGGTCGGCATCTGCTCCGGCAATGAAAGCAAAGGGTTCCTGACGATACTTGTCCCACACTTCTATCCATTTGCCTGTTTCCATCCATTTACCATCAATAAGGATTTGATAATTTTTCATATGTCCATCCCTCTCCTTGGTTGATTAAGTATTATTAAAAGACCTCATACTTTTACATAGCAAAACTCTTGCCAACCTTCATGATCACCCTGAGCCCTTAGAAAAAAACGATCTCTCTCCTCTTTCCATGAACTTTGATGATATTTTTCATCAGTCCTGCTGTTTCCCTCTCCCCTATTTTCTACCTCTCCCCTCAAAAACAACGAGTCCCCTCCCATGAATAATTTCATTAATGGATAATGATAATTTTCATGGGAGAGGACTCTTTTCCTTGATCAGCTCATCTCCCTCTTCCCAGGCTTTCCCGGGATTTTAGAGTCCCTGATCCAATTATTCTTCCTTCATAAAACTATATCCGTAAGTTTGGGGAGGATTTAAATTCTCTTTAATTGTTCTCGGATTGATCCAGCGATAAAGGTTCAACTTGCTGCCTGCTTTGTCGTTGGTTCCTGAAGCTCTGGAACCGCCAAAAGGCTGCTGGCCCACCACCGCCCCGGTGGGTTTATCATTAATATAAAAGTTGCTGGCCGCATGGTTCAATTGTTTTTCCAAATCACTGATCACTTTGCGGTCACGGGCAAAGATCGCCCCCGTCAGTCCATAGGGAGAGGTTTCATTGCACAGCTCAATGGTCTTCTCGAATTGATTATCCGGGTAAACAAAAATTGTTAGCACAGGGCCAAAAATTTCTTCTTCCATGGTTTTAAACCGGGGATCGGTGGTGACGATCACAGTCGGTTTTACAAAGAAGCCTTCCTCGTCATCGACTTCGCCGCCATGGAGGATCTCAGCTTCCGCCGACGCTTTGGTATAGGTGAAATAGGTATCAATGTTTCGCAAAGATTTTTCGTCAATGACTGCGCTCATAAAGTTCGTGAAATTCTCCGCATCGCCCACTTTAATGGAGGAAACTTCATCCAGAAGTCTTTCCTTTACTTTAGGCCAAATGCTTTGGGGGACATAGGCCCGGGAAGCCGCCGAGCATTTTTGTCCCTGGTATTCGTAAGCCCCTCTGATCAGTGCGGTGACAAGAGCATCCACATCCGCCGAATGGTGGGCAAAAACAAAATTCTTCCCTCCGGTCTCACCCACAATCCTGGGGTAGGCCTTATATTGTCGTAAATTCTCCGCTACCGTGCGCCAAATATCTCCAAACACTTGGGTAGAGCCGGTAAAATGGATGCCGGCCAGATTTTCATCGGTGAGGACAATATTTCCTAACTTGCTGCCGGATCCGGGCACAAAATTAATCACGCCGTCCGGTAACCCGGCTTCCTGCAATAGCTTCATCACAAAATAATTGGAATAAACTGCTGTTGAGGCTGGTTTCCATAAAACCGTATTGCCGATAAGGGCAGGAGCCGTAGGAAGATTCCCCCCGATAGCGGTAAAATTAAAGGGCGTAATGGCAAAAACAAAGCCTTCTAAAGGCCGGTATTGTAAACGGTTCCAGGAATCTTGGGACGAGTTGGGCTGTTCCTCAATAATCTGGGCCAAATAATAGGCATTAAAGCGGAGAAAATCGGCCAACTCACAAGCCGAATCGATTTCCGCCTGGTGGGCAGTCTTACTTTGGCCAAGCATGGTCGCCCCATTTAAGGTACTGCGCCATGGGCCGGAAAGGAGCTCCGCTGCCTTCAAAAAGACGGACGCTCTGTGCTCCCAGGGCATTTTTTCCCATTCATCCTGGGCATTTTTCGCGGCCTCAATCGCCATGCGGATTTCTTTTTCCCCAGCCATGTGATATCTGGCCAGTACATGATTCTTTTTGTGCGGGATGATGCATTCCCCCATCATCCCCGTTTTTACTTCCTTGCCGCCGATGATGAGAGGTATCTCTATTTCCCCTTGTTGCAGCTCACGTAATTTCTTTTTCAGTGCTGCCTTCTCCGGACTGCCCGGCGCATAAGACAGCAATGGTTCGTTTTTTGGTTCTTTAATGGCAGAAATGGCATTAAACATGAAAAATACTCCTCCATTTAATATTTCGTTTTATGATTCGAACAAAGCAAATGTAATTCTCTTTCTCCCTCCTTTGCCAATATGTGAAAAATTTCACCTGTATTAACTAAAAAAATACCTCACAAAGGAGGTACTTGTTTTTTGCAAAAAGGCATAAATCACCAACCTTCCGTTGGCCCCTTTACGCCAAATCCGGCAAAAAGCTTCTCCTTTCCAAAAGGGAGGCATATCCGTTTCCCGATATACCCTGGCGTCCATCTCCCATGCATGGGGAATGACATGTTTAGGAGAAATGGCTCGGAGATATGATTTTCTATTATTTTATCTCATTTTGTCCATTCCCACAAGAACCTTTTACAGAACCGGCATCAGAATGGGCCAGGATTGTCCCGGATCAGGCAGCCAACCTGATTCACGTAAACCTGTCCATCCTCTTCTCTCAGTAAATTAATACACCCATAAGGCTGTTTAATCTGAAAAAGCGTATTTAAATCTGCCTTTAACAACCAGCACAACAGCACCCGGTTCAGCCCCCCATGACCAATCACGGCAATATTCCCGGTACTGTCTTGAACAAGATGCCGAAAAACCTTTTTCCCCCTGTCCAGGCACGCGGCGAAACTTTCTCCGTTTTTAGGCGCAAAATGGGCAAAATCTCTCCCTCTTTTTCGGTATTCGTCCGGATACTGCTCCTTGATTTCCTCAAAGGTTTTATTTTCCCAATCCCCCATATGGATTTCTCTAAGCCCTTCCTGGTAAACGATGGGAACCTGATCGCCTGCAATCAGCCGAGCAGACTCCTGACATCTTTGCAAAGGGCTGGAATATATTTTAGTAATATTTTTATGGGCCAAATACTCCCTTACCTTCAGGATCTCCTGCTTTCCCAGAAGAGACAAAGGGCACTCCGTTTGCCCAATACACCGTTTCACATTTCCCTCAAAAACAGGCCTGCCATGACGAATCAGATAAATCTCCCGCAAAGTCTTCTCTCCCGTCCCTGATCTTAACATAACCTCATTTTTCCCCTGTCGCTTTCTGAAAACGGTTAAAAACCTTATGAAAATTCAATTCCGTAAAATGCTCTACCTCCTGGCGAAGCTGGATATAGGTGTCCAAGAGCGCCTGTCCTTCTTCCGTTAAACTGGAACCGCCTCCATGAACACCGCCCGTTTGGCTGTGCAGCAAGGGGAATCCCATCTGGCCCTCGGCAATCTTAATGATTTTCCAGGCGTTGCTGTATGAAATACCCAGATTGCTGCACGCTTCATTGAGTGAGGCGGTTTGAGAAACCTGTTGCAACAATTCGGCAACGCTGCTGTCAAAGAACATGGCTTTCCGATTTAAACTGATCTTGACAGAACAGGTGATGGGCTCACGCAAGGTGATGCTTTTGGCATACTGTTGGAGCAATTCATAGTGCTCCGGTTTATCCGCGTCAATTGTCATGCCGATGTCCGGAAGCTCAATGGTCTCTTTTAAGCCGGTAAAGGCTTCCACCGCTCCTCTCAGCCCTTCTTCCCCCCGGTATGAGAGAAGCTGGGGAATCACACTGCTATCGATCAGGAGAGGGTGTCCCCCTTTGCCGTTATGTTCAGGAGTTAAAATGCGGCAATTGCTGCAATCCATATATCCCATCATAGTAAACAAGCTCTGGCGGGAAAAAAGCGGTACATCCGCCGGTAAAAAGAACACCCGATCCGTTTTGTCTTGAATATAGCGCAACCCCATAGAGGCCGAATAATACATATCCGTTGTGGCAAAATTTTCATTGTAAATGCACACCACATCCAGATTGGCTAAATGCTTCGTTAATTGTTCGGCATTGTTTCCGGTAACGACTACCACGGGCGATACTCCCGCCGATTTTAGGGTTGAGACCGCCGTCTTGATCACCGTTGAGCCTGCGAGCTGCAGCATGGGCTTAAAAGATTTCATTCTTAAGGATAATCCGGCTACCGCCACCACTGCTCCTGTTTTCATAGATTCCCTCCTTGTGCAGCATTACTGACTTTATATTCCACCTTATATTCCACCTTTTCGCCTGTGTTCGAAATATCGCCCGCCCTAAAATTAACCCCCCAGGCCCAGGTCGGAAAAACCTACCGGCTTCCCCGGTTCTATCACCGAAAACCCTATGTCCCATTGGCCCCGGAACAATCTGTACAAAATATCAAGAGTCCCTTTCACCACTTCATGTTCCAGGCTTAGTTTACCAGCGATGTCTCTGGTATGGTCCAGAATCTCCGGCAATTGATAGGCGCCGGTTTCAATGATGCGTAAACTTTTATAGCCCTTAAGCATGGTGCTCATGACTTTCCTCGTTTTTTCCTCTCCGTATTTTGCCAGGCAATGCTGGTAATCGGTCCAGATATTGGATTCCATCTCCAGATAGCCTTTGGTCAAATAATAGGCGGCACCTTGTTGATCCCATTCCCTTTTTTGCCGGTTCCCTCCCAAAAAAAGGGAAATACAATCGTCTACCTGGGGAAAAATGATCTTGGCATGCGCCGATTTTAGCCCGTAAAGGGAATTCCCGCAAACCCCGAAGACCAGCAAAATGGTGTCCACGTTGGAAATATGGTCGATTTGGTCCTGAAGGCCCTTGCGCAGTTTTTCCGGGGTGTTGTGCAGGCCTGATTGGATCCAGAGGATGGGGTAGTCAATCTGTAACTCATGGGCAACCAGCATTACTTCCTCTTTTAGCGTACTGCATGCGATGGCAATCGTCTTCAAATTCATGATCCTCCAAAATTATGTGATGTTTATCTCCAGAGCAAGGTCCTTCCGGGCTTTCCTCAGGGATCCCATCCGGGCCCCCTCCTTTTGGTTCAGTTTTATTCTCTGCCAGATCCAGATAAATGATACTGCCTACAATCAGGGCTGCCCCCAAAAACTGCCAGAAAGCAAGCCTTTCTCCCAGGATGATCAGGGCCAGGATAATGGTAAAAGGGATTTCAAAAGTACTGATGATAGAGGCCTTGCTTGCGCCAATCAGGGACATTCCCTTGAGCAATAAAAAATAGGAACAGACGGACGTAAAAAGAGCCATCACAAAGCCTAAGAAAAGAGCATAGTAAGAAATTCCCTCTAAAAGGAATAAAGGAGGTTTGACAATGATACAGGCCAAAAAGGCGAACAATTGGGTAAAGGTGGTTATTTCCAGGGATGAGGAGTCGCTCAAATTTCTCTGGCCATACAAACTAAAGAAGGTATAGCAGAGTGCGGATACCATAATTAATCCTACACCCTGGGCGGGTGTATTGGCAACGCTGACTGTCCAAAAATCGATCGTCAGAATCGTGCCCAAAAAGGTGATTGCCAGACAGGAATACTGGGAAAGACCCGCCTTTTCCTTAAAAAAGAGGATGGCCCCCAGAGTTACGAAAGCGGGATAGGAGTAAAAAAGCACGGTACCGACTGCAGCCCCCACATATTGGAAACCTAAAAATAAAAAAATGGACCCGCCGAATGAGCCTACCACACCCTGGAGGGCTAATCGACCCAGTACTTTCCTTGGCACAGGTGCGCCTCCGCTTCTCCACCGGTTCAGGTAGTAAATAGGCAGGAGCATGGCACAGGAACAAATATATTGGAGGGTCAAAAAATCCCAGCTGGAAATATCGATTCGGTAGGCCAGCTTAATAATAATGGCCCCGGTGCCAAAAAACATGGCAGCGGCCAGGGTGAATAAAACGCCATAATGCCTTTGGTTGATTTTCATGTAGATCCCTCAGGCACACCTCCTTGAATTTGGCTCCAGTTCCTGAACTTATTACCAATACTATCAATATTATACTTCAGATCGGGAAGAAGTTTCGAAAAAAATTTTCCGGCATCCGCATCATCCTTACGCCCCTTTAGCTTTTCTCTATTTGCAGGCACAAAAAGGTGAAAGGGTCCTCTTAAGAAACGAACCAAATGGCGCATGGGCTCAAAAACGCAAGCATGAAGTACCGTGCACCGGATTATGAGAGGAAATTGTCATGTAACCGCCACTTAGCCTTGTTGCAAAGGATGGCTAAGATTGATATCATTATCCCTGTTGTAAGCCGAACCGACAAATACCTGAAATATACGTTAACTTTAATATGTCCAACCTACATTTATACAACGGGAATCCAATGTTATGTGGCTGCCGGGCCGCCGGCGAGCGGATGGCAAAAGCATACTCAGGATACCCACCTGCGAGAGGGCAGGTATGGGCATATAAAGGACGGTATTTTGGGTATTTGGTTTTTAATTTTCCTGGCATTGGGGGCAATAGTATACACTGCCGCCCAGGTAGTTCTCTTTCGTGATCAATCCGCTACATACCGGACATTTCTGGTGCGCATTGTTTTTACTCATCACCGTTTGATACCGGCCCTGATTTCCAAACAAGTCCTTTTCCGTATCTCTGCCCCCAAGTTCCGTCATCTCTTTTAGTACCGTTTTCACCGTGCTGAGCATGCGTTCTTTATGCTTATCGGATAACGAATTCACCTTGCGTTTCGGATGAATCTGGCATTTCCATAAAATATCCTGCAAAACGCCGTTGCCCAATCCCGGTATGCGCTGCTGGGTGGCCAAAAAAGCCTTGGCACTGAGTTTCTGCACATCCGGCGCAGAGATCAGCCGGTCAAAATAGGCTTCATTAAACTCGTCTGCCAGGGGAGACGGTTTTCCCTTGGCCACCTGGTAATAAGGATTGTCAAAACCCCCTTCCTTAAAACACCACATGCCCCCGTACATCTGAACAGTGGCACTGAGGGCTGAAGAATCTTCAAACTCAATGAGCAATTGGTGTTTTGAGGGACGGCTTTCATGGGGGCCATGATAGCGCAAGCCCACTCCGTCACCAATAAGCAAGATGGCAGGGCCGGTTTTTATTTCGACCATACCGCCGTATGCTTTTGCCGCGTCAATGGCATGACCGGCAAGCAGGCCATGATAACCCAGGGGGTCGCCATGGTACCAGGCAAACTTATGGGGGGTCTGGGCAGCAATAACCGCCACAACCCCCTTTCCCTGCACGGTATCGTTCATCTGACCTGCCAGTACGAAAGCCTCCGGAAGTTCCATCATTATTCATCACCAATCCTTTCTCACAGAAAAGCCGCCCTGCAAAAACAAACAGTTCTAGTAATTTCTTCTCGAACACCGCAATATACAATCGGATCATCATGATGTTATTTCGACAAGGTTTTATTCTTTCCTTTAATTGTAAAAACAGGTTGACAATTTCATGATAAAATATGCCCACGGGCGTCCCCTATCTTTTATTATTTAGGAATGCGAATATTGACACGTAAATTAGTTTAGTTATAAACTATATCAAATACTTGGTTTATCTGAAAATGAAGCCAATGTATCTTTTGCTTACGATATGACGTTGAATCTATGAAAAATTACAGGGTGGATGATATGGATAGAAGTATAGAAATGCGTGATCAAAGCATCGGCAGGCTGCTGTGGAAATTTTCTGTACCTGCTATTACAGGCATGCTGGTAGCGGCCCTTTATAATATTGTCGACCGCATATTTGTGGGCCGGGGAGTGGGCCCTTTAGCCATTGCGGCAACAACCGTGGCTTTTCCCCTTATGATTATTTTGATGGCTGTTTCCATGCTGATCGGCATCGGCGCCACGGCATTAATTTCCATCCGTCTGGGCGAGCAGAGAAAAGAAGAAGCGGAAAAGGTAGCAGGCAATGCTACAGTGATGTTGGTGCTCCTCCCCTTGACTTTGACGGTGATATATCTCTTATTCTCCGAGCCAATTTTAACTCTTTTCGGCGCCGACAAAGAGGTTTTACCTTACGCCCGGGATTTTACCCATATCATTATGTTGGGAGCTGTCTTTTGGTCCACCAGCATGGGTATGAACAACTTTATCAGAGCGGAGGGAAATCCCAGAGTCGCCATGCTTACACAGGTGATCGGGGCTTTGATCAACGGCATTTTAAACTACATTTTTATCTTTAAATTAGGATTGGGGATTAAAGGGTCGGCTTTGGCAAGCATATCGGGTCAATTGTTTTCCGCCGTCTGGGTGTTAAGCTATTTTTTCTCCCGCCGCAGTGTGATAAAAATCAGGCTAAAAAACCTTAAACTGCAAAAACCCATCATCATCAGTATTGTCTCGATCGGCTTTGCTCCTTTTGCCATGCAAATTGCCAATAGCATTCAACAACTGCTTTTGAACAAGGTACTGATGATCTATGGGGGGAATTTAGCCCTGTCTGCCGTAGGCATCATTATGAGCATCTCCACTTTAATGTTCATGCCCATCGTAGGCCTCAGCCAGGGAGCCCAGCCCTTGATTGGCTATAATTATGGAGCCCGGCAATATGACCGGGTCAAAGAAACGTTGAAAAAAGCGGTCATTGCCGGTACCGGTATTGCCATAGCCGGTTTTCTCGTCATCTGGTTATGGCCCAGCCAAATTGCCGGGCTGTTCAGCAAAGATAATCAGGCGCTCACGGAAATGACCGCCCAGGCCATGCTGGTGTTTTTTGCCCTCTTTCCCGTGGTCGGCTTTCAAATTTTATGCTCAAATTACTTTCAAGCGGTGGGTAAACCGGTACAATCCACCATCCTCAGCTTGTCCCGGCAGGTATTGCTGTTTATCCCGCTGCTCCTGATCCTGCCCCATTTCTGGGGGATTGCCGGGGTATGGAGAACGGCACCGATTACCGATGGTCTTTCCGTGCTTTTGACAGGCACCCTCATCTATTTTGAAATGAAAAAGCTTCCCCAAAATCAGCCCCTTGTTGAGGGAAAAGTTACGTAAGGGGATGCTTTTGTCCCAACTTCTATTGATCATCGGTGGCCCGTCCATCACCGGTTACCGGAATCACCTCGCCCAAGTAGGTGGGCTTTGGCTTGATCAGCTTAGCCGTAAAAAAGTCCTTATTTCTCGCCGCGATTTCTCTGAGTTCGCTTCTCAGCATCACCCCGTGATAAATATGTTTGTCGGAAGGCACGCCGTAGGCCTCAAGGCCTAATTCCCGGGCAATAAAGAGTGCGCGCATCAGATGATACTCCTGGGTCACAATAATTACTTTTTTCACCTGAAAAATATCTCTGGCCCGATAAAGGCTTTCATAGGTACTGAAGCCGGCATGATCCATAAAAATATCTTCCGAGGGGATGTCTTTTTCCTTGAGAAAATTCTTCATGGTATTCACTTCATCATATTCCTTCTGCCCATGGTCGCCACTGACCAGAATCTTTGCCGCCTTCTTTTCTTGGTAAAGCTCGTACCCCACCGTCAACCGGTCACGCAGCATCAGTGACACATTTCCATTGGAAAAAACCCGGGCTCCCAGCACCAAAATGGCATCGGCCTGGGGGGCATCCTGGGCTTCAACAATATACTTTTTTCCTTCCTGCTGCACATAATGGCTCACAATCAAGGCATAGATCACTGCCGCTACAGCCAGTGCACTCAAGCAAAACAAAAAACCTTTCATTCTGCGCCGCATCCTTTGCATCCTTTCCTACGTCATGTCAGGTTACCCTACTTTTCATTTCTGCAAAATTCGCCGGTTTCCTGCTTGGTTCCCTGGGGAAATCAAACCAAAACAAGAATGGTGAGCATTTGGAAGTTATCTTGAAAAATATACTCCTATATCTCCGCTAAAGGCTCCTTACGGGCTCATACCACTGAATAGAAAGAATATTAAATCTACGGCGGTTTGAAATATCCCTCCTCCGGGTTTACAATGAAGTCGGGTGGTAAATATGAATAGGATGCCTCGTGATCATAGACGAAGGCAGATATTGATCTTTAACTCCTCCTAGCAGTTTTCCGTTTTTCGTTCCAACATGATGATGGAGGTGGGAATCATGTCGCAGGCTGATTCACCTATAATAAAATTAGGCATTACCAATGCAAATTATTATAATTGCGGCCTTCTCGTGATTAACTGGATTGAATTGCCCACGGAAGAAGAGATATTAAGAAAAAAACTTGCGGAAATGGAAATTGATCAGGACGACGATTACATCGTGCTTGAGGTAAATGCCCCATTCAAATGTACATTCCCGGATCACCTGGATATTTTTGAATTAAACAACAAGTTAAATAGGCTTGGCTGTCTTGATCCCGCTATTTTAACAGCGATCTCTAAATATGATACACTGCCTCTAATGCGTATTGTGGACATCGCACTGGACAAGAAATACGTCATTTACGAAAACGTCACAAACGAAGAAGATCTGGGACGCAGGTTATATCAAGAGCATCAGCTTCCTTTTCAGATCCCGAAAGATCTGGAAAAATATATTGATTTTCAAACATTGGGACACGAGGCTTGCCTGAAAGACGCCATCCGTTTTATTCCGGACATGCACATTGCGGAAAAAATATTATGCGCAAGCTGAGCAAGCTTCCCTTTGTTGAACTCATCACGCAAATCAATAAGCACCCTTTTCTCATGATCCCAGTGAGGCGGGGTGCTTATTTTTGTTTATTTTAGTGTTGAGGCAGCTTCTTTGGCCTGGTAGCGCCGGAATA
This sequence comes from Candidatus Formimonas warabiya, assembly GCF_002777255.1. Taxonomy (GTDB): domain Bacteria; phylum Bacillota; class Dehalobacteriia; order Dehalobacteriales; family Dehalobacteriaceae; genus Formimonas; species Formimonas warabiya. Next base: position 3,074,471 of record NZ_CP017634.1, read on the forward strand.
AGCTTGCTACTACAGCAGCGACCGGCTGCTGATATAACATGGCCAGGGTAACCGGAACAGCCACCGCCGGAGGGAAGTAGGAAATCGCAAGAAGGGCTCCAAAACCGATATTCCGCATCCCCACATTGTAAATAATGGGAGAAATCACATCACTGCGCCTGTCTTTTACCACCAAAGAACCGATAAAACCCGTCATATACCCGCAAGCAACCAAAAGCAGTACTACCAAAAGCAGTTTAATCAGGGAAACATTCCAGGGGATTTCTGAAGCCACCATAGCAGCATTGATTAAAATCACCAGAAAAAATGCTCCTTTGGAAGTAAATGCCCCTATTGATTTAGAGAACCCGCGCAATCTTCCCCCTGTCATATCATTTAAAAACATCCCGGCCAGGCTGGGAATGGTCACCATGAAAAGGAGCTGTATAATCAAATCCGGATAATTAATCGTTAACGCCTGGCCCACCGTAATGAGAAAAAATGCCGGTAAAATCATCGGTACCAGCAGGGTATCTAAAGTAACTATCACCAAAGCCAGGGAAACACTGCCCTCGGTTAAAGAGGTCCAGATAATAGAAGTTACACCTACCGGAATGCTGGCACTAATTAAGAAACCCAATCTGATCAACTGGTCATGGGGATAAAAAATAGATCCCACCATCCAGGCAATCACCGGCGCACCGGCATGGATCAAAAAAAGCATCCAGATGGGAATCCATGGTTTACGCACAACTTGTACAAATTCTTTGAAACTGGTCCCCAAAGCCGAGATGAAAGTCATATAGGCAAACAACCCAATTGCTATGGACGTATACAAAGGTGATTGGGGTAAAGATAAATTAAATCCGATGAGCAGGGCGGAAAGAACCACAAAAAACATGCGCTTGCCCAGCCAGTGATCCCATGCTGTAATCATTTTCATCATATCTCTCAACTCCCGGCTCCTATCATAACACCTGAAGGCCGGCGTCAAAAGGTGAATAGTGATTCCATTTCTGTATAAAGGACCCATCTGTGCTTGACGATGAGGCGCTTCACCCGGAGGCAGGTATTTTGGCCGGACGTCTTTGATATAAATGGGCGATGATAGCAGCGACCGGCTGCTGATATAACATGGCCAGAATCACCGGCAGGGCTACTGCGGAAGGAAAATAGGAGATCACCAGAAGGGCCCCGAAGCCTGTATTTCGCATCCCTACATTGTAAATCATGGCGGAAATAATACCGCTCTGCCGATCTTTCACCACAAAAGACCCGGCGAAACCGGTTAAATATCCGCAGATAACCAGGAGCAAGACCACCAAAAGCAATTTAATCAAGGCGCCATTCCAATGAATCTCAGAAGCCACCATCCCTGCGTTGAGCAAAATGACCAGGAAAAGTGCCACTTTCGCCGTCAGCCCTCCTACCGATTGGGCAAACCCATTCCACCTGCCCCGGGTCCCATCATTGATCAGCATCCCTGCCAGGCTGGGGATGGTCACCATCAAAAGCAGGCGCAAAATCAGATCCCCATAATCAATGGTTAACACCTGGCCTACGGTGATGAAAAAAAAGACGGGCAGGACCACCGGGACCACCAGCGTATCCAATGTCACGACCACCAGGGAAAGGGGAATACTGCCCTCTGTTAAAGAAGTCCAGATAATAGAGGTAACTGCCACGGGAATACAGGCGCCAATTAAAAAGCCCAGCCTGATTAAATGGCCATGGGGATAAAAGATCCATCCCACCATCCAGGCAATCACCGGTACTGCGGCATGAATTAAAAAAAGCATCCAGACCGGGATCCACGGTTTATGCATTACTTTGAGAAATTCTTTGAAGCTGGTTCCCAAAGCGGTGACAAAGGTCATATAGGAGAATAACCCCATCCCCAGCAAAGTTATCCCGGGAGATTTGGGCAAATTCAGATTAAACCCGATCAGCAAAGCCGACAGGACCACAAAAAACATCCGTTTTCCCAGCCAGTTATTCCATTTCGCCATCAACTGGATCATGTTGTTTCAACTCCTGGCTACTATCATAGCACTTATCAAGGCAGAGAAAAAGACAAAAAGTATCTTTCCTGCAGAGGACAGGGGTGTTCCCCTGCCCTCTGCAGGCATCTTATCCCATGGTACTAACGCTTAGATACAATTGATACAAATCTTCCAGCTCTTTGATCACTTCATGATATTCCACATATCTCTCCGGGGGAGTATCTTTGTCAAAAGAATTTTCCAGCCGGTGCCGTTTTTCCTCCAACCCGGTTATTCGGGTCTCGATCTCCCGAAGATCGGGCTTAGGCCCGGACTGCTCCTCCGGCCCATGGCCAGCCGGCCTGCGGGCATCTTGTTTTGCCGTGGCCGCGGTACTCTTCTTATTCTGCTCCTGCGCTTTCACGATCCGGCTTTCTGCTTTTGCCTGCTTGTACGCGTCAAAATTTCCTTCAAAGGATGCTACGGTGCCTTCTGTAAATTCCAGGATCCTGTTGACGCAGCGGTTGAGGAAGTACCGGTCATGGGAAATGGCGATCACCGTTCCTTTGAAGTGGAGCAAGGCTGTTTCCAGGGCATCCCGGGCCGGTACATCCAGATGATTTGTAGGCTCATCCATAATCAGGCAGTCCGGGCTTTCCAGAATCATACAGGCCAGGTAAAGCCGTACCCTCTCTCCCCCGCTGAGAACGGCAATTTTCTTGTCAACCTCATCGCCATAAAACTGAAATCCGGCCAGATAATCTCGTGCGGCATCCGGGGCCATTTCCTTTACAGCAAGCAATTCCTCCATGATGGTCCGGCCCTCATCCGAAAAATCCACTTCTTGGCCCAGATACCCGTATCTCACCCACTCGCCCAGTTTGCCCAAGCCCTGGAAGTCTTGATCCTTTCCGAGCAGGATATTGATCAGGGTAGTTTTGCCGCACCCGTTGGGCCCAACGATCCCCACCCTTTCTCCTCCCCTGATCAGGAAATTCACCTCCGAGAACAAAGGGGAACTGCCGAAATATTTAGCCAGTCCATGGGCCACGGCAATTTCCGCACTCAAATGCTGAATGCCGTTAAAAGACATTTTTGGCGCCACGGTCCGGTACAGGTGATGCTTTTCTTTTTTCTCATTCAGGGCCACCGTCAGTTCTTTTTCCAGGCGCTGCACGGTTTTCATCCTGCTCTTCCAGGCAGTGCTGTTTTTGGTGCCCTTCAATTGCTGCACAATGGCGTTTTCCCGCTTTATTTCCTCTCGCAACCTAAACTGCTCTTTCCGGGCAAACTCCTTCATTTTATCCTTTTGTCCCATAAAGGTGGAATAATTTCCTGTTCTTTCTGTAATCGTACCCCTGCTCAGCTCCGCAACCCTGGTCGCTATCTGGTCGAGAAAATACCTGTCGTGGGATACCACCAGAACGCCGCCGCCAAACCTCTTTAAAAATCCTTCCAGCCATTCCACCCCGTCAATATCCAAGTGGTTGGTGGGCTCATCCAATACCAGCAGGTCCGGCTCCTCCAGCAAAATCCGGGCCAAAGCCACCCGCATCTTCTCTCCCCCGCTTAACAGCTCCAGGGGAAGGGTGAGGGCCTCTTCTTTAAGGCCCAGCCCGAGAAGCATGGATTTGATGGTAGATTCGATGGTGTATCCGTTCAGGCTTTCATAGCGGTCGACCAGTCGGGAGTATTCCGAAAAGACGGCGCCATATTCCTCCGGAAGATCCAGCACGGCCGGTTCCGCCATTCTTTTTTCCAGGTTTTTTATTTTCTGCTCCAGCCTGCTTACCTCTTCATGGTACAGCGCCGTCTCGCGAAAGATCTTCCCGTTGGGATCCATTTCCCGCAGGTCTTGGGTCAAGTACCCCATCTTTGTTCCCCGGGCCACGATCACGTTTCCTCTGTCACAGCATTCGACCCCTGCGGCAATTCTCAGCAGAGTCGTCTTCCCCGACCCATTGGGTCCGACAAGAGCCACCCTTTCTCCTCTTTCGATTCTCAGATCGGCCCCGTCAAGCACCACCCGGTTCCGATACTCTTTTATAATATGATTGAGCACCAATAAGCTCATCTCAATTCCTCCTTTTGTGCTACCGGAATATTTGCCTATCCTGAATGATCAAACCAAAAAATAAAGGACCGCAGGTATATCCGCGGCCATGATTCCAGCAGGAGAAAATAGAGATCCCCCTCGCTCAGCAAGAGTCAATTACTCAGAAGGAATATGCAGAAATAAAAAGCCGCGGCATTCGTGTGCTGTCCGCAGCTTGATTAGGCAAAACATACCTTAACAAAACGTTTCAAAATTAACGAACCATCAAAGCAGAATCGTTTTCGAAACGCTCACGCAAGATATTTTAGGCTTTACATGAGCTGTATTAAAACCCTATGCGGCCTTTTCACCGAAGGCAAGGGGCTATCCGCAAAAATGTATAACAGAATAAACTATCCTGTTTCTATAGCTTTACAGTAAAGTTTATGCAGATCAACCCGGTATCGGCTACTGATGGCTTTTAGGCTCCGGACAATGCATCACCGAATAAAATATGCACTTTGGTCCTTTGACCCTTTGGTCATTGTTCCAGAGCTGAGGCCACGGCCTTCTTCCGGTACATTGGGAAAATACCATTCCATGGTAAATCCTCCTGTACGGACTTTTGTTCTTATTTTTAATCCTTATTTATTATATAACAGGATAACCAGTTAAATCAACATCCTTGCCAAATCGCTTATTTTACCTGATCTCTGCCTATGATCTCCCCGTTTGCCGGGTTAACAAAAAAACGCGCACCGTAAAAATCGGAAACAACAATTTTTCCCTCCCGGATCATCATATTTTCATAGGGCAGCCTGTTCTTCCCGGGAAAAATCTCCTGGGCATTCTGTATTTGCCACAGGATCTCTCCCTGACTGTCCACAGCATAAACGTTATCATAAACCAACCGGTCGAAAGGGATCGCCAGTAAGACGACAAGCAAACAATCCATTTCTTTTACCGTCCGAACAGGGAAGGAAAAAGAGACGGTATGGCCATTAACTGTTAGAACTCCTTGACGTACAGAATAATTAATTGCCATTACTCTTCCGCTCCCGGTAAAAGTCTTGAATTGAGGAATTCGCCTGTTCTTTGCCCCATTAAGTCGAATTGAACTCCTCCGCCTTTTCCCCATTCCGGAACCTCATTGGTGATTCCCCCGCGCAAGCGTGTCCCTGGGCTAATTTTTACATCAACCACATATTTAGGCAAAGCCGGCAAGGCAAATTTGTCCTTAATCTGGGCGGGAGTCAAACCTTCCAAATCCGCTCCTTTCATCACCCAGCCGCCGTACATGCCGGAAATTTCCCCATCATATACCCGGGCAAAAGTGTACTCCTCCGTAACCGTAAATTCTGTCACCCGGGAACCGGCAAGATAGGGCGGTTTATCATAACCCTTTTCTTCCTTCCACCACTGGTTTACCTTATCTGCCGACCTGTTGACCAAATCCTGGGCGGGAATCCCTTCCGAAAAAGGATGTGTATCGGCTCCTTGGATCTGAGCCGTCTTCGTTTTTTCATCCCAGGACAAAGTTAACCCTAAGTTTTCCACCAGAAATCTCAAAGGAATCAATATTTGGTCCTGGGAAACCCTGGGCGAAACATCCAGGGTTATCGTTTGGGTGCCAACCAGTGCGGCAGGGCTTCCCGGATGAAAAACCAGATCGGTATCGCCCAGGTTCAAAGTCAGAGCACCCGTCTCCGGGCCGTAAACAGCGTCAATGTTTAAAATGGGACACAACGGCTCTACGGGAATTAAAATCCGTCCTTTCTCCAGGACCGGCGGCACATCCATCTCAATTAATTCTTGATTATTCCGTACCGAGACAAGATTGCCCCCATCCGTACTATCTGCGCCCGCTCCCCATACCGGGCCGGCCATGAAGCCGAACAGAACAACCAGTATCAGAATTAAATACCCTAGTCTTGGAATTTTTTTCATTTTTCTTCCTCCTTGCCCTATCCCTTATAGATCGCTCTTTTTGCCCCTAAAGAGAAATTTCTTTCTTTCTCACGGTTCAATGCCTTGTATTTCCACAAAATACAATCAGTTCCTCCTAAAGAATAAAAAATAAAATCGTCCCCATAGGAGGTATATTTATCCCGGGAAATGGCAAAAACAGTAATAAAATTCTAAAGAAGGACAAAAAATGGATCACAACAAGGTATTAAACTTAAATAGAATCAAAGAACTCCTGGAATTAAGAGAAGCCGGTTTGATCAGCAAACGGTTTAATCCCGCGATACAAGAATTGAGCAGGGAGGATTTAAATGCCCGCGCTTTTTTAGAAATGGCCGCCGAACTCCCTAATGATATCCCGGTGGAAAAAGGACTGTTCCTCCATTTTAGGAATGTATTTCAGTGGCTGAGGGACTATCCGGAAAAAGTAGCGATACTCCTGACATCCCAGCTGGTCACGCCTCCCCGGCCCACCCGGCATGACCAATACGCCGCCAGCTTTCAGTCCTTGGTAAACATGGTTTATGCGCTGTACAACCTGCAGGGATATAGTTTGGACGGCAACTATTACTGGTTTTCCAAAGATAAGGAGAAGCTGAGATATTTCGAGGATTTGGCAAAACGGCAAAACCCCAAAGACTTTCTCGTGGGCCGAGAGTAATGTAATGTCACGGGGACAGGTCCCTTGACATGCAGAGCCTCATCAAATAGTGGACTTATGTCAATGTACCTGTCTCCATGGCATGCTTCATGACATGCTCCTTATACGTTTAATCCTTGTGCGCGCATAAGGGAGAGCAGCTTTTCACGGTTTGCATCCTCCATTTCAGTAAGAGGCAATCGGAGATAATTCTTGCAGAATCCCATAGCCGCCATAGCCGCTTTAACCGGAATGGGGTTAACTTCGCAAAATAGTGTGTCTATCAGGGGATATAATTGATACTGCAGTTCTGCACTGCCGGCAATGTCACCATTAAAGAAACGGGTGCAAATCTCCCGTGTCTGTGCCGGCATAATATTTGAAAGCACGGAAATGCAGCCAACTCCCCCAAGGGCCATCAGTGGAACAATCTGATCGTCATTGCCTGAATACAAATCAAGCTTGCCGCGTATACGCGCCATCGTTTCCACAATTTTTGAAATGTTGCCATTTGCTTCCTTAATCCCTACGATGTTTTCGTGTTCAGCTAATACTTCATAGGTGGCAGGCTCAATATTTACTCCGGTCCTTGAAGGCACGTTATAAAGAATGATCGGTTTTGTGCTCTGATCGGCAATTTGAGTAAACATTTTAATCAAACCTTTTTGAGTAGCCTTGTTATAATAGGGAGTAACGACGAGCATTGCATCCGCACCTGCTTCGCAGGCACATCGAGTGAGATCAATTGCGTATTCGGTGTCATTGCTGCCTGTACCTGCTATAATCGGCACTCTCCCTGCTGCGTACTGAACTGCAAATGCAATTGCCTCTCTATGCTCCTCGTCATTCAGGGTCGACGCTTCACCTGTGGTTCCGCAAATCACCAGGGCATCAATCCCTTCTGCAATTTGCCAGTCGATCAATTTGCCAAACTGCGCATAATTAATTCCGGTTTCATCCAGAGGCGTGATGAGAGCAGTGGCGATACCTTTGAAAATAGTATTTTTTTTCATGTGCTTATACGTCTCCTTTTTTTAAAAAAAAATAGCTGATTACGGAATCAGCTAATAAATTACCAGTATGAATAATTCCTATTCATACTGTAATTTCTTATCATACTGTACTATAGATAGCTCTCCGCAAAAGCGACAGTTGAGCAAATCTTATTTTGCCCACCCAGCCCAGTCCCTACGCAATCAGGACCGACTTCGGCATCTACACCTTTCGCCGAAGCTACGGTCTTGCGTAAACCTTAACAGCTTCGGGTACTGATTGTACAATGCGCCTCTATCAATTTTATTCAGTTTGTCATATATCGTGATACTTGTCAAGCCTAAATATACGAGATAGATGAGATAAGGAACGGGCACCAGGATCCGGCATCCGAATATTTTTAAAAATATTTTTTAATTTTTATCTAAATTTTTTTATTTTAGGATTGCAAAACCATTAATTTATAAATATAATAAAAATGTAATCATTACAAAGTTATAATTGTTCTTTTGCTTTTGGGTGCCCAGCTTATGGAAAAAAGTGAGAAAAGCGTATATTTTAAAGGTGCCTTTCCGAGACGCCTTTCAAATATAAATAAATTTTTAGGAGGGTTATTATGCCTGATTTTGGACATCCCTTTTCTGGACTTGCAAAAGATCGCAAGCTGACAGAACAAGAATTAATTAGAGCGATCCGGTTTATGGTATCAGCAGAATATGAAGCGATCCAGCTTTATATGCAGCTTGCTGAATCGACAGACAATAGACTGGCAATTGCAGTATTGAAGGATATCGCCGATGAGGAGCGCGTACATGCAGGAGAGTTCCTGAGACTGCTGAAAGAACTTGCTCCAGATGAGGAAGGATTCTATGCAGAAGGGGCTCAAGAGGTGGAAGAAGAAATCGAGGAACTAAAGAATAATTTATAAAGGGAGGTAAAAAAATGGAAGAACAAAAAACTCTGAAAAACCTGATGGAGGCATTCGCCGGGGAATCCCAGGCAAATAGAAAATATCTGGCCTACGCCAAAAAGGCTGAGGCAGATGGAAAAATCAACGCCGCCAAGCTATTTAAGGCAGCATCCGATGCGGAGACTTTACATGCACTCAAACATTTCGAAGTAGCCGGTAAAATTGGGTCCACAGCCGACAACTTAAAAGATGCCGTCAATGGCGAAACCCATGAGTACCAAAACATGTATCCTGATTTCGTAAAAGAGGCTGAAAAGGAAGGCAATAAAGCTGCCCTCAACAGTTTCACCCTTGCCATGAAAGCAGAAGAGGTCCATGCACGGCTTTACAAAGAGGCATTAGAAAATTTAGATCAAACAGAAGAAGTTTTTTACTATCTGTGTCCCGTATGTGGAAATATTGAAAAATCTGTTCCGGAAAAATGCAGCATCTGCGGCGCTCCCGGATCGAAGTTCATTAAGTATTAAGTTATTAAGTTTAAACATCCCTTCCCCAAATATAAATAACCGGATACCGGTATTTTTCCGGCCTCCGGCTATTTTTTTATCTTGTTTTAATCGGTTTATTTTTTCACCATTTTACAATCAGTGATGTGTTGTAATAAAGAACATAGCAGAAAAGCCAGGATGCCAAAATAAGCCATGATCCAATCCTTTTCTCCAACATTCATACCATCTCCTCATACCTAAATTTACTTCATCAGCTAAATAACCCTATGTCCGCGCCTGCAAGACGTTCGGTATTCCTGTGTAGAACCCATTGTACTTATCTGAAATACTTTGTGTATTCCATTATAGTATAGAGATATTTGGAATTCAATAGCCATTTTTAAAATTTAAGAAGATTTTTTTCTGCTGTTTTATCACAAAAAGGTCGGGTAGACCGGGAGAGCGATTCCCCTGGCTACTCGACCTTCAAAAAAGTGATGAAAGTTCACAACTTAAAAATATAAATCTCGCGTACCAACTTCAATTTTTTTCAACTCGTCGATGGTCATTTGTTTAATCTTAGGGTTCGTGATCATTTCCAGATGTTCTTTGATGGCCTGTTCTCCGATCTCTCTAGTTTCCGGACTTGCGTAATCCATTAAATACTCCTTAAAGGTCAAAATAGCATTGGGCTGGCAAACATTTTGGATTTCGCCGGTTTTAGCAAGAGACATAAACCTGTCCCCTGTCCTTCCCTTACGATAACAGGCCGTACAGTAGCTCGGGATATATCCGGCTTCACAAAGATGACGAAGAATCTGATCCGGAGATCGATGATCAGCTACTTCGAATTGAGCAGAATGAAGGTCTTCGTATTCTTCAGTCCCCCGTTTTAGGTTTTCCAGCTGGGCCTTATATCCGCCGATGCCCACACAAGATCCTGCACTCATTTGGGAAATGCCCAGGTCAACAACTTCATCCCGGTAGTCAGGTTTTTCCCGCGTAGACAGAATCATTCCCGTATAAGGGACTGCCAATCTCAATACGGCGACGATTTTCTTAAATTGATCGTCATTCACCAAATAAGGGAAAGTACTCAAATCTACACCCTCCGCCTCCCGCATCCGGGGAAATGAAATGGTATGTGGCCCTACGCCAAATTTCTCCTCCAGGTGGCGGATGCCCAACATCAGTGCTACAACCTCAAAGCGATAGTCGTAAAGTCCAAAAAGGACACCCATACCTACATCATCAATGCCGCCTTCCATGGCTCTATCCATGGCTGTTGTATGCCAGTCATAATCTCTTTTCGGCCCGGATGGATGTATTTTGGCATATGTTTGCCGATGAAAGGTCTCTTGGAAAAGAATGTATGTGCCAATCCCTGCTTGTTTTAATTTTAGATAGTCTTCCACAGTCGTTGCGGCAATCTGGACATTAATTCTTCGTATGGCCCCATTGTCTTTCATTGTCTCATATATTGTTTTCATCGCCTCCACAACATACTCAATAGGTGCATTTTGGGGGTCTTCACCCATGTCCAGCATGAGACGTTTATGACCTAATTGCTCTAAGGCCTCTACTTCCTCCCTGATCTCATCCATAGACAACTTTTTTCGCTCCCCTTTATTTGCACAACGGTAGCCACAGTAAACACAGTTATTGATACAGTAGCTACTCAGGTATAGGGGAGCAAAAAGTACAATTCTTTTTCCATAAATTCTTTGCTTAATTTCTAAAGCGGCGTTAAACATTTCTTCCAGCAACTTTTCATCTTCCAGTTGAATTAATGCAGCTACCTCTCTTGTTGTTAATCCTTTTGCCTCCTTTGCCTTGGCAATTATTTCTTTTACCTCACTTTTAGAAATATGCGCCGTCTCACTAAGCAGTTGCTGGATTTTTGATTCATCAATAAAGTCCGCGGCATAGCTTTTATTCATTTTTTTATCTCCTTTCCGGTTTTCAGTTACCTACGAAAAAAGAAAGACCTTCCATTGGAAGGTCTTTTATTATCTACCAGACTTTTCATTCACCCCTAAAGGTCAGAAAATATCTCTTTCCTGTAGGATACTCAAAACCTTCCTTCCAGTCAGGCGCACCCTACTGGTCAGAACTTAATATATTATTTTTTGATTTACTCTTATGATATCACCAACTGATCAGACAATAAAGAATTAATTTCTCATATTTGTGCTAAATCGGCATAGATCCTTTGGATGAATAAAGGATTAGAGTAGCCAAGTTCATAGATAATCTGCTATAATCAATTTGGGCAGTATCATTAGAACTGCACCTTTTATGAAATAACTTAATAAATCAAAATGGTTCTGCCTAGATCCGTTACGGACCGGGACAGAGGGATAAAACAAGTATAAGTATGTCTAAAAAGGATCCTTCTGGTTAGAAAGGATCCTTTTTTAATATGCACATTGTTTTGTCACCTCTCCTAAAAAAAGGAGGAATGATCATGAAATTAACAAAAGACTTTTTGGACATGAAAGATCAAGGAAAAAAAATTGTCATGGTTACCGCCTACGATTATCCGTCTGCCAGACAAGTCGAGCAGGCGGAAGTGGACATGATCCTTGTCGGGGATTCTCTTGGCAATGTTGTGCTAGGCTATGATTCAACCATTCCTGTGACAATGGAGGATATGATTCATCATGCTAAGGCCGTGAAGCGCGGGGCTCGTAACACTTTCATCGTAGTGGACATGCCATTTATGAGCTATCATCTCTCCGTTAGGGATACCCTTTTGAACGGAGCACGGCTTATTCAGGAAACGGGTGCGCATGCTGTAAAAGTAGAGGGGGCTGATGGAGTGCTCTCTCATATCGAAGCGCTTGTAAAAGCCGGCATCCCTGTTGTATCCCATCTGGGGCTGACTCCCCAATCAGCGGCTGTCCTTGGCGGATATAAAGTTCAGGGGAAAGATGGCGCAGCCGCCAGAAATATGATCAAGGATGCAAAACGATGCCAGGAAGCAGGAGCATTTGCCCTTGTGCTTGAATGTATTCCAAAACAACTTGCCGAAGAAATTTCTGCCCGGCTGGCAATTCCTACGATAGGAATCGGAGCTGGTGTTGATACTGACGGTCAGGTGCTTGTATACCATGACATTCTCACTTATGGAGTCGATCGGGTAGCGAAATTCGTTAAACCCTATGCAAATGTGAATGAACCCATTGCCCTCGGTTTACAGGCATATGTAAGCGAAGTGCGTAATAAACTTTTCCCTGATGACCAGTACAGTTTCTCGATGAAAAAAGAGGAATTAGAGGCACTTAATGAAGGAAAAGAATGAGACAGGTTCTTTGTTGCTATACGAACGTCAAACGCCGGACGGCAGCTTATCTTCCATCAGGCTGCGAAGATTTATGGTGTTTCCGTCCACAACAAAGGTGCCGTCCCCATTGGCATGGAATGTGCGGCGTTCTTTCCGTTCCTGATCGATCCAGGCGCGTACGCCCTGCAAAATGAAAATGCCTTGAGGCTCCAGATAGTCAGTCACGCGGCACTCCAAACAGGCAAGGCATTCCAAAATCAGGGGAGCTTTTACATCGGTTGCCGGTAATGCCGTCAGACCAAATTTCTGAAACTTGTCCACCTCTGCACCGGAACAGTCGCCGATGCCAACCACCTTTTCCGCAAGGTCAATCGTCGGAATGGCAAGCACACATTCTTTGGTATGTATCAGAGCCTGAAACGAATAATTCCACGGGCCGGTTGTCAGGGCAATCTTCGGGGTAAAATCCATCACCATGTGCCATGAGATTGTCATGATATTATTCCGGCCCTCATCCTTTGTAGTGACCAGAATCACAGGTCCCGGCTCAATCAACATAAACGCTTTTTCCATTGGCAATTCTGTCATTGACACATCCCCCGCCTTCCTCCTTTATTGTCTTCATTATACTCCGATTGTACTTTATTAAAAATATTTTTGATTTATCAATAAGCCCAACTAAAACATTGATGTCTAAGAATCCGGCAGTGCAGATCCATTTTCAAGATAAACCTCCAAATTGGTCTTCTATTCTATACCAACTTGGAGGTTTATACAAAATTTAGGATATGCGCATCATTTATACTGATTCTAGTTTTTTAGTAACATCCACATACCAGTCAGGTTGTATGATGTCAATGCTCTTCCGCTCTGAACCATTAACGTCCAGTTCTTTAAGATGGATACCGTATAGAGTGCTGTTAAAATCTGTATTGAAATAAATACTACGGTTGGTATGATCTCTGATGATACACCACTGAGTCCAATCAAATTCATTATAGGAGCCATTCATCATGACTGTGCCACAGGGTACGGCGATAGTCTGTAAAATTTGTAGAGCTAATCCAATGCTCTGTTGCGTATTCTTGGGGTGAAACCCACTGCGCCTCAGTAATTCTGCCCGCACGAAGCGGGAAGGAGAAGTTGGGTCGCCGGGGCTTCCAAGCTGACCGCTTCCATAAAATTCGCCGTCAAAAGAAATTTTAGGATTGTTTTCCAGGCTTAAGGTCTCGTAATTGCGAAGATTCGTAAGATGCCAATCAAAGGCCGGGTCATTGGTCAGCACACCCACATTATTCTTGTAGGTTTTCATCTCTCCGTCTATGAATTCCACAATCAAATGGTTTCCCAAAGCATCGCTAAAAATAAAGTGCAACGGGGTCGCGAAAGGCCGACCGATGTCGATAACCGTTATCTTAGAAAGTTCATCTTTCACTTTGTTAACATTGTCAAAATTCCCTAAAACATAGCTCACAACATTATGGTTGCAAAGTATGGGGGTAGGCGGTGCAGGCTTAGGGTACATACTGCAATCCAACCATAAGGCAGCAGCAGAAAGTCCCGCCTCATTTAAGCCATCGGAATAGCCTATTTCCCCAGACAGAGCATGTACTGCACCGATAAATGCGTACTTGTTCTCCCATCGGATCTCTTCAGGGAGAGGAATTTCTGGAAACGATTGGAAACGAGGTATGAAATGAAGGCTGGTGGAAAGTTCTCGGGGAAAATCCATCGTTCGTGCTGAGATCATGGGATAATCCTTCGATTTACCTGCAATTGTTAAATTGGTGCACATGTTTTTTCTCCTTACAGCTTACCTGAAAATTATTCTATGTTACATAACATAATATGCACTGACATTTTTTTTGTGAATCCCTACTGAAATAAGCAAAATTACGATTAATATGGGATCAAAAAAATTAAATTATCCTTCGTACCATGTCATTTATATTTCCACATCATACTGAATTCAGCAAATTTTACATGTGAAATGTTCTCATATATTATTTAAAAATATTTAAACTATAAGCATTGAAGTAAAAACCTTTAGCTTAATGGCAAAATATAAAAATTTACGATGATAAAACGAGGTGGACAATATGCGGAAACGATCTATACGCAGCGTAATGATTTTAATGTTATTGATACTAATAGTGGTAGTGGCTTTTCAATCCGATTTTACCATTTATTCTGACCCGGCGGCAAAGCAGCTTGAGACAAAAATAGACGATAAAGATCTCCATCTCGTTATCGACGCTATCAATGAGAAGGTACTTCCTAAACACTTTCGCAAGGCTTGCGACCCGATCAGCACGGATAATGAGAAACCGTTAAATCTGACCGGGCTGGATACGCTAAACATTTCCGGTAGTCATCAATTTTCAGAAGAGGGACTTAAATTAATTAAAGAATCCATCGGCGCTCCATACCATATTACGGATATTGATTTAAGGCAGGAATCTCATGGTTTTATCAACGGCAATGATGTAAGCTGGGCAAATGCTAAAAATAATGCCAATGAAGGCTTGACAAAGCAACAGGTGATAGGTGAAGAAAAAAAGAAATTAAAAAGTATTCCATTAAACCAACCCATTTCTTTCTATAACCATCCTAAAATAACCATTGTGCCCAAAAAGGTCCAGACTGAAGAGAAATTGGTGAAAAGCCATTCCATATCTTATCTGCGCATCCCTGTTACGGATGGGAAGCTTCCGAATGATGAGATGGTTGACTATTTCGTCGGCTCCGTACGTAAACTTCCGGAAAATGCCTGGCTTCATTTTCATTGTAAAGAGGGTATTGGCAGAACCACAACCTTTATGATCATGTATGATATGATGAAAAATGCCAAGGAAGTCTCTTCAGAAGACATTATCAGACGGCAAGTTGTACTTGCACACCTGACTCCCCACAGTGTGGAGAGCTTTTATTCCAAGGAACGAATCAATTTTCTAAACACCTTTTATCAATACTGCAAGGAAAACACCGACAATTTCAAAACAAAATGGTCACAATGGAAGCAAAAGCAAGAATCAGCATACATCAAAAGTTCGAAAAAGCCCAAGTTCCTTTACGTCATTGATCAAAAGGGCATGAATTCTCCGGAAAGAACGATGATAGCTACCCTGCAAGGTTTGGTAGCCAATCTTTCCGATACACAAATCTACACGTTAAACAGTTCCAATCCGGACTACAAAATATGGCTGGAGGATTTGAAATCCGGACATGGCATTGGTTATCAAATGGTCAGCGATCCCTGGATGCTGCTGAATCACCTGAAAGGATATATAAAAGGATATGTTATCTATGACAATGTCTCCGGAAATGATCCCTCCATAAATAATGCCTGTTCATTGGCATCGATAAAACAATCTATTGCCATTGATGCGTCTTTGGAATCCAAAGTAAAATCCTTAGGCATCACAAACAAGATGGGGGACTGCAGAAATACCAGTGCCTCTTGGGCTTACGATCACCTCTGGAATTCCGGGTTAAACCATTCCGTTGTGATTCAGTTGTCACCCGGTAAGGATACCGCCTTACGGGATTATGCAATCATGACGAAATCTTTAGTGTTTTATGAAGACAGCAAGGAAAAGGTAACCCTCCGGAATAAAGTGTTCGGGTCTATGGGCCCCGATGCCCTGTGCCTTGGTTGGGGTCCTGACGAATTTGTTAATGTAAGCACAGCGTCCAGGCATGGGGTTAGTGTTGTAGCGGCGGACTGGTCCTATAATCTAAGCGTACTGAGCGCATTTCCTTCCTTGCCGGTGAGCCAGGGCGCCTTTGCCGAACCGCGTAGAGAGAAAGGTGTTCATTATGTAACCTTTCTCATGTCGGACGGTGATAACCAGCAGTGGTATCTGGGGAAAAACTACTCCTCCCCCAAATGGTACGGGGCTCAGGAGAGAGGCAGCTTCAACATGGGATGGACAATCAGTCCATCCATGTTTTATTTAACGCCGACTGTTTTTGATTTGTATTACAAAAGTGCAAAAAAGGGAACGGGCAGCGATTACTTTCTGGTCTCACCTTCCGGCAGAGGATATATGTTTCCCAGCAAGTTTCCCAGAAGCGACTTGGATAATTATGCCAAAAAACTTAACCGTTATATGAAAAAGGTAGATCAGAAATATGTAGCGGTTATAGACGATTGGGCACTTTTTAATCGGGCAGTTTGGGAGAAATACCTAGCCCAACCGGATATAGAAGGCTTGTTTTATCTTAATTACAGCAGGCAGGACGATTACAAAGGTTTAATGGTATGGGCAAAGGGCAAGCCAGTGGTATCCTGTAGAGACCTTCTTTGGGCCGGACTGGAAGAAGAGAATACCCTGGTGGAAAAGATCAACGCCCGTGTCCGCGCAGGCCAAACTGATATCCGTAAAGAGACAGCCTATACCTTTGTTTATGTGCATGCATGGAGCAAAGATATGAGCAGTATCGCAAAAGTGACCGCCCAATTGGAGAAAAATCCTAAAGTAAGGGTTGTCACACCGGAGGCCTTTATGGTGTTGGTAAAAAGAAACATTAAATAAATGAGCCTGCTTAAGTACCGGAAATAAAACATAGTCCGTCAAATGCAATCTTGAAATTTGGCGGACTATTCTGTATCTGCGGCATTCACCGCTCCTTCATTTTCTCTAAGTTCCAACAAACCCGCGGCTCTTAGGCGCTTTTTTGCGCGAATTGGCTATGATAAATATCCGCGTAGGTTCCGTTCTTACTCAGCAGTTCCTTGTGATTTCCCGTTTCCACAATATCACCGTGATCCATGACCAGAATGCGGTCGGCATCGTAAATCGTTGACAACCGGTGAGCAACCACAAAACTCGTGCGTCCTTTAAGCAGTTTCTTCATGGCACTCTGAATAACCAATTCCGTGCGGCTATCCACATTGGACGTCGCTTCATCCAAAATCAATATTTCCGGATTGCTGACAAAGGCCCGCGCGATCGTGATCAGCTGGCGCTGCCCCTGTGAAATATTGCCGGCCTCTTCGTTCAGAACGGTATTGTAGCCATCCGGCAGCTTTTGAATAAAGTCGTCGGCGTAGGCGGCTTTTGCCGCAGCGTAGATCTGTTCTTGGCTTGCGTTTTCGTTTCCATACCGGATGTTATCATAGATCGTGCCGGAAAAAAGCCAGGTATCCTGCAGGACCATGCCCATTTTTTGCCGCACCGCCTGCCGGTCAATATTGCGAATATCCACGCCATCCATCCGGATGCCTCCGCCCTGAATCTCATAGAACCACTCCAGCAAATTAATCAGGGTGGTTTTTCCCGCACCGGTGTGCCCCACGATTGCCACCATCTGCCCCTCTTGAACGTCCAGGCAAAAATCCTTCATCAGCGGTTCATCCGTATAGCTAAACCTGACATGGTCAAAAATGACCTTAGCCGTTTCGCCGGCTTTGTCCGGAAACTCCTCCCCATACTCTCTCATCTCTTCCGCATCCAGCATGCCAAACACCCGTTCAGCGGACGCAATGGTGGAGAGGACACTGCCCCAGATCTGGGAGAGTTTCACCAGCGGGTTGGAAAACTGGGAGGAATACTGCAAGAATGCCTGCATATCGCCAATGGTTACCGAGCCGCCCACGACCTTCACCGCGCCGATCACGGCGATGAGGACGTAAATAATATTTTGCGCCAGGCTCATGCTTGGCATCATGCTGCCGCCGAAGAATCTCGCCCTCCAGCCCGACTGGACCATGCCTTCATTCACAGTGTAGAACTTTTCCAGCAACTCCTTTTCACCGCCAAAACTCTTAACCACCACAAACCCCTGATAGGATTCTTCTATCTGCCCGTTCAGCTCGCCTTGCAGTTTTAAATACTGCCTGGTATTTTTTTGCGTGCTGGGCGTTAAGAGTTTCATGATGATCAGACTGCCGGGAATCATCACACAAGCAAGTAATGTCAGCAGCGGGCTGATGGTAATCATAATCGCTAAAACGCCAACGACTAGAATTGCACTGGAGATCAGTTCCGTCAAGCTCTGCTGTAAATTCGTCGCAATATTGTCAATATCATTGGCCGCCACCGACATCAGGTTGCCGCTTAAATTTTTGTCAAAATAGGATACGGTCACCTTATTCATTTTGGCCTTGAGCTCGTTGCGCAGGGAATAGGTCGTCTTTTGGGAAACAAGGACCATAATCCGTTGCTGTAAAAAGGTTGTGATGAATACGCCGGCATACAGTGCGGCGACAGTAAGCAGGATGACCCCCAGCCGGCTAAAATCTATTCCACTCTCCTGTTTGATCCCCTCGAAAATGACGGTGGTTGCGTTTCCAAGCATTCTAGGGCTGATCACCTGCATGAAGGTGCCTGCAACCGCAATGACAACCGTTAAGGCCATCAACAGGCTGCTTTTTTTCATGTACGCCAGGAGCCGCTTAATTGTACCCCACGTATTTTGGGGTTTATTACCTGCAGCGTGGAATCTTCCCCCCGCGCTTTTTCCGCTTATATTCATGTTCATGCCACTACCTCCGTGTAAAACTGAGATTGGATAATTTCCTGATACACAGGATTGGATGCGCTTAATTGTTCATGGGTGCCCAGCCCTGCCAGCTTGCCCTTGTCCAGGACGGCAATCAAATCGGCGTCCATAATCGTGCTGACCCTTTGGGCAACAATGACGGTAATCGCGTTCCTCAGTTTTTCTTTCATTGCCGTGCGCACGGCAGCATCGGTTTTGAAATCAAGCGCCGAAAAAGCGTCGTCAAAGATATAGATGCGCGCGTCCTTCAAGAGCGCCCGGGCAATGCAAAGCCGTTGTTTTTGTCCGCCTGAGAAATTGCCGCCGCTTTTTTCCACCACACTGTCTAAGCCCTTAGGCAAGGTGCGCACAAATTCCGTAGCCTGAGCCATCTCCAGCGCCGCCCATATTTCATGATCCGTGGCATCGGGCTTACCCATCAGCATATTGGCGCGTATGGTTCCAAAAAATAAGGTAGATTTTTGCGGAGAGAAACTGACCAGTTGACGAAGGGTTTTTTGGTCCAGATCACGAATATCCGTATTGTTGATGCGAATATGGCCTGATTCCACATCGTATAGCCTTGCTATCAGATTGACCAGCGATGACTTGCCCCCGCCTGTGTTGCCAATAACAGCAAGGGTCTGTCCTTTTTGTACGGTTAAACTGATGCCTTCCAAGGTCTTTTTCCCGGCACCGGGATAACGAAAACCAACATTTTCCAAAGCAAGTCTTATTTTCTCGTGCCCCGCATGGATTGCCTGTTTAGGATCGTTAATGCTCGCAGGCATATCCAACACTTCCTGGATTCTGCCTGCGGAAATCTGCCCGCGGGGAACGGCGAGAATCACACTGGTAAGCATGCCGAATCCCATCAGAATTTGCCCCGAATAACTGATCGCACCCATGATCGTGCCGATCTCCATGGTTCCCGCCGCCACGGCATTGCCGCCGATCCACACAATGAGCAGGGTCGAAAGACTGGTGATCATGGTGATCAGGGGGCTAAAGACGCTCATGATGGTAGCGGCCGTGATGGAGGTTTTGGTATATTCCTGATTGGCCCGCTTATATTTTTCATATTCGATCTTTTCCTTGTTGAAGGCGCGGATCACCTTTACCCCGCTCAGCCCTTCTCGGAAAAAGAGGTTGAGACTGTCCAGAAGCTTTTGCATCCTGGCGTAGAGGGGGCTGGCAAAACGGTAAATCACAAACGCCGCGACCGCCAAAAAGGGGACAGTGCCTAAAAAGATCAATGAGAGTTCCGGACTGAGCAGGTAGGTCATCGCGATGCCGCCAAATAGCATGGCCGGTGAAAGGATCAGGAATTTCATGGCCATTTCCACTAAGTTCTGCACCTGGGCCACATCATTGGTGTTGCGTGTCATCAAAGAGGACGCGCCGAATTTGTCAAATTCATGCTTGGAGAAGCGCATGGCCTTCCGGTAAAGGTCGGCCCGGAGCTCGCCGCCCAGCTGATAGGATAGTTTGGAAAAGAGAAAGGTGTTGAGCAGCGCGCCCACCAAACCGGCCACAGATAAGACAATCATCAGAAAACCCTTGGACCAGATATAGGAAATATTGCCTGTCATCAGGCCTTTGTTGACAATATCCGCTGTGACATAGGGCAGATATAACAGACAAACTACCTGCACCAGCAAAAAAACGATTGCCGCAAACACCGCGGCAGGAGAAAGTCGTTTCACCATTTTAAACATCAGCATTCCCTCCATTTTGCCTATCCGTAAATAATTCTTTCCTTATTTCAGTCTTTTCTCAATTTGTTTTTTGGCAGCTTCAAACTCGGCTTCCTGAATTTTATTTTCACGTCTCAAATTTTGTTGTCTGGAGTATCATAGAATTGCTCTTTAAACGGAACTTAAATTGAGTTTAAACGCAATGTAAACAGATAAAAAAAGAAAACACCGCAGATGTTTTCCATCCAAGGTGTCTCGATCTCATTTTTTTCATTTCACTTTATGTTCTCAACGTGGCAGCGTAATAGCAAACTCCGTCCCTTTACCGACCGCACTTATCATGCTGATCTGTCCATGATGTATATCCACAATCTTTTTCACCAGGGATAACCCCAGCCCATTGCCGCCGAAGGAACGGTCACGGGATTTGTCAACTTTATAGAAGCGCTCAAAAATGTGGATTTGATCTTCTTCCGGGATGCCGATGCCGTTATCGGAGATGGTACAGCATACGGCATTTTCATTCTCTGTTAGGGCAATGCCGATGCATCCGTCTGCCGGGGTAAACTTAACGGCATTGTGCAGCAGATTTACCCATACCTGGGTGAGCAATTCTTCATCACCCAAGAAAATGACCTTTGCCAGCGCAAGGTCAAGCCTGATGTTTTTTTCTCGCCATTGTGGCTCCAGCATCAATACGCAGCTCTCTATCTGTTTGTCCAGCCTGAACTCATGGGGCGTAAAGGATGTCTGATCTGCTTCCAAGGCCGACAGTTTCAGAAGATTATCGCTCAGTTTGGATAATCTCTTGCTTTCTGTTTCGATAATATCTAAGTAGTGGCTTCTTTGCTCCGGGCTAAGGGCTTCGTTTTTCAGCAGTGCGGCAAACCCGCTGATCGAGGTTAGCGGCGATTGGATCTCGTGGGATACATTGGATATAAAGTCCTGCCTCAGCTTTTCCATTGAGCTGAGTTCTTTAGCCATCTTATTGACACTTTCGGCGATCTCGTTAAAGTAGACGTTTCCTCGCCTGTCTGAATCTGCGCTTGGAATGAAGACATCAAAATTACCCTGGGCGATTTTCTTTAGGGCGCCCGTCACATGATGATAAAAATCCATCCGCTGATCGCCGTGCCTTCGATTGAATACCTTATGGATGACGACAAATATCAGATTGACGGTTCCGGCAAAAACCAGCAAGCCGAATATCCCCGAGACAATATAAGCCCAGAATGGGGCCGGCCGGCCCGTAACGGAAAAAAGCAGTTCAGCGCATCCATAGCCGGCAGCTAAAAAACATAAGCTAATTATGCCTGTAACAAGTGCGCGTACGGCAGTGGCGATTATCTTCCCCAGGCCTTTCATGTTAACTCCTCCAAACGATAACCCAGCCCTCGCACCGTTGTGATTTTAAACCGGTATTGTTCCGCTGGGAAGCGTTCGCGTAACCGGTTCACATGGACATCCAGCGTCCGTTCGTTCCCCTCGAAGTCATAACCCCAGACATCTTCGATCAATTGATCGCGGGTGAACGTCTTATTCGGAGTGCCGGCCAGCTTAAACAAGAGTTCAAATTCTTTCATGGGGATGTCCAGCTTCTCCGGCTTCTCTCCGTCCGTAAAGATGGTATAGCTGTTTTTATCAATGGTTAAGGTGCCGATTTGCACACGTTGTGATGAAATAACTTTATAGCGCCGGAGCAGGGCCTTCACTCTCAGGATCAGTTCAGGAGCTTCAAAGGGCTTCGTCAGATAATCGTCAGTCCCTTGTTCAAAACCTTTGACCTTCTGGCTGATTTCCCCCTTGGCGGTCAGCATCAGAACCGGCATATCCTCATAATAGCGGCGAATATTGCGGCACAGCTCAAAACCGTCCATATTGGGCATCATAATATCAATAATGCATAAATCGGGAATGGTCTTGCTGAATTTTTGCAGCGCATCACGGCCATCTGTGGCCTCATCGGTACGAAAGCCTTCATTTTTTAATAAGGTGCTTACAAGTTCCCGAATGTAATTATCGTCATCCACAATCATGATCCTGCTCATGGGAAACATTACCTCCTGCCTCTATCTTTAGCTTATACCGGAAATGTAAACGGAGTATAAATGAAATCGACATCGGTTTTATCCCTCTCTATTGTGCCTTCAATGTATTCAATTTATCTTTCGGCTGCTTACGCTCCTTAAGTAAAAATGTGGGAAGAATAATCATGCCCGCGATAATTGAAATCACCAGCATGGTATCGTTCAAGGCTTGAAGCTGCGCCTGCCTGGCAATCATTCCATAGATTGTGCTTAATGCTCCGGCCTGAGCATCTGTCTGGGTCATTCCGCCCTGGGCCAGTAATCCTTGCAGCATTTTGAACAGATTCATACTATTGGGATTAAAATAATTCACCTGCCCGGCCAAATCTGCATAGTTGATGGTATTCTGGTGCTGCATAATACTTGTAATAACTGTAATGCCCACAGACGTTCCTACCTGTTTTACCGTATTGAGCAGTGCCGAAGCATTAGACATGGCCGCCTTTGATATTCCACTTAATCCTATCGTCTGGACCGGCGCGATCAGGAAACCTACGCCAAGGCCTCTGATCATTAACAGCAGCGTAATCATCGTGTTAGGAGTTCCTAAGGTGATATGGGACATACTATAACTGTTAAATACAATCAAGATCAAGGCGGATATGGCAAATATTCTTGTATCCAGCTTACTTCCCAATCTCCCGTAGAGCATCATGGCAACTGCGGTTGCTATGGCTTCGGGGAAAAGGATCAACCCCGCCTGCATTGGACTCAATCCTTTAATCTGCTGTAAAAAAACAGGTATCAGGAACACACCGCCGTAGAGGGCCAATAGAGCAACGTTGATGATAATATTGCTCATGCAAAAAGTGTAATTCTTTAAAAGCCTTAGATTGAGCATCGGCTCCGGGATCAACAGTTCATTGACAATAAACATCAGCAGGCTGTAACATCCCATGATCATGATCAGGATATTCTTTATATCGTGCCAATCGACATCACTTTTACCAAGCACATAAAGGAGGCATACCATTCCAGCCGCCGACGTCAGGAACCCGATCAGGTCAAATTGCTTTGACGGCTTATGCTCCGATTCCCGGAGTATTACCATCGCCATGATTGTACTCACTACGCCAATCGGAATATTCATGAAGAAAACAAACCGCCAACTAAGATTCTCAATAATATACCCGCCCAGCGTTGGTCCCAGAGCAGGTGCTGCCATGCCACAAACCCCTACGATACTTATGACCATGCCAATTTCACTTTTTTCAAAAGTAGTCATGAGGATGGTTAGGCCCAGCGATATAATAAAAGCTCCCCCCACTCCCTGGATCACCCTGGATGCGATCATCGACATGACATTCCAGGAAATTCCGCACAGGAGCGACCCCGCGGTAAATAGCATTACGGCAAGAATAAATACTCTTTTAAAGCCACAGCGGTCACTTAAATATCCGGTTGACGGTATGGTAACGCCCAGCGTTAAGGTGTAGGCACTGATCACCCATTGTATTTGGCCCAGAGATGCCCCAAAGGTTTTCATCATTGCCGAAGTGGCAAGGTTGACCACACTGGTATTCAGATTTGCCATAAAAATTACGAGGGTAACGACACCCATTGTCAGCCATTTATATGAAGCTTCTTTTTTGTTGTCCATGATGCCCCCTACTTGATATGAACTTTTACAATTGCACTGGTACCCGGCAGCAGCTTAACATTTGTTTTCTCCAGGGCGATTTTTACCGGCACGTTCTGGACAACTTTTGTAAATGTACCGCCTGAGGAAGAAGGAAGAAGAGAAAAAGCGGAAGCCGCCGCTTCACCGATGGATGCCACCTTACCCTGAAATACTTGCCCCTTAAATTGATCTATTTTTACATCTGCCTTCTGTCCAACCTTTATTTTTTGAAGTTCGGTTTCTTTCATATTGGCACTGATATAAAGCTGATTCGGATCAACCATCACGGCAAGCGCAGTTCCGGCAGAAACAAATCCACCTGCCGCAGCTTGTTTTTTAATCATCAACCCACTGATCGGCGCTCTAAGCAAAGACATATCAACCCTTAAATCAGCCAGACCCTCTGCGTCAATGCGGCCTATGATCTGGTCCTTGATAAGGGAGTCACCTTCCTTCACATCAAATTCAAGCAATTTTCCGGATATCTCAGGTGTGATCGGAAAGAAATCACCCGCTACTCTTGCGTCCTCGGTGGATACAAAATAGGCATTATGATACCAGTAATAAGCGCCTACTCCTCCAAGCGTGATGATCATTGCTGCCGCAATACA
Source organism: Candidatus Formimonas warabiya (assembly GCF_002777255.1). GTDB lineage: Bacteria > Bacillota > Dehalobacteriia > Dehalobacteriales > Dehalobacteriaceae > Formimonas > Formimonas warabiya. The sequence continues at coordinate 3,099,251 of NZ_CP017634.1, forward strand.
CAAAAGAATCAATTTACGTTTTCCCGTCATTTTTTTGTCCTCTCCCTTAATTTCTTACACCGACTTCGGCAAACATCCCTGGTTTTAATTGGGTATCTTGATTTTTGAAACTGACTTTGACCAGAACGGTTTTGCTGCTCGCATCAACGACGGAATCAATGGCCGATATTTCTCCGGCATATTCTTTTTCCGATATCTCTGGGATTTTTATGACCACCTGCTGTCCGGTCTTTACCTTGTGAAGAATCCTTTCCGGCAGATACGCATGGATCAATAAAGCCTCCGGGTTGACAACAGTTAGCAGGGAGGCCCCGGCAGTAGCCAATTCACCGCTATTTACATTTTTTGCGCTAATGATGCCGGATATGGGCGAAAATATGGTACCGTTGTCAAGCTGTATGTTCGCCGCATCTAAAGCGGTCTGGGCCTGTTCCAGCTGAGCTTGGCAGACGTTTTGCGTTGTCTCGGCCACATCCAGGGTATTTTGGAATTTTTCCCATTCTGATTGGGTGATTGCGCCTGCTTGGAAAAGCTGGTTGTTTCTGTTATAATTGACCTGGGCATTTTCGTGATTAACCTTAGCTCCCGTGAGTGAGGCCTGAACCTGCGTCAATGCAGCCCGGGCTTGGGCAACCTGGACCTGGAGATCTTTGGAATCTAGCTGAATGACCGGATCCCCTTTTTGCACCGTTGAACCAATATCCCCATTCATTTTAACTACTTTCGCCGTAATCTTTGACTTTAGGTCCACTTTTTCCCCGACTTCTATTTTACCTGCCATAAGATATACCACATCTTGCTTCTTGATACCGACCTCCGGGAAAACAGTACTTTCAGCCTTGCTGTTATCTGCGCTGCATCCAGTTAGGCCGGCAGTTCCTAAAAGTGTTAGTAATACGAACAGCAAGCTATATTTTTTCATGATTTATTACCCCTTTCCATGCGTTAAGCCTTTTTCCGTGATGATGGCCATCTTAAGTATCAACCGGTCAAGTTTTTCTTTCCGAGTTTTTCCAACAATTGTTTATTTCTTTATGATAATAAGGTACGGTACGTATAGTACCTTATGTCCATATGGTATAATATATGCACACAAAGTGCAAGAACAAAATGAAAAAACTTTGAAAGAAGGAACTCTATATATGACTAAGAAAAAGAAGGATGATGCAGATCATCTCCCAGGCGCGCGCCGTCGCGGCAAAATCCTTGAGAATGCTATTCTTCAGGCTGCCTTGGATGAACTTAATGAGGTCGGCTATGCCCATCTGACAATGGAGGGAGTCGCCGCCCGGGCAAAGACAAATAAAACGGCTGTTTATCGTCGCTGGCCCCAAAAGTCCGAACTTGTCGTTGCCGCATTACACAAATATACGCCAAAAATTACCGATGATGCTCCGGATACAGGCGATCTGCGCAACGATATACTGATTCTGCTGCGCAGGATTACAGTGCCCCTGCAAACGATCGGTGCTGAAACCATACATGGCCTTATGCTCGAGCATCTAGGGAAAGTATCTATTTCTGCTTTTACGCAGATCAGGCGCTCAGAGGGAGAAGAAAAGTGGCACACTATCATGATGACGATCCTGAAAAACGCGGAGATGCGGGGAGAAGTCAGCTTAAAAAAAATCAGCCCCCGGATCATTTCGTTACCCATTGATTTACTGCGGTTTGAATTTCTTGCAACTTTTGAGCCGGTATCTGATGAAACACTGACAGAGATTATTGACGACATTTTTTTGCCGCTTGTGCATCTTTAAGCAAGGAATCTGTCTGGCTGATGCTGGATGCCCAAGATTTCCCAGTCGATACTTACACAAAGATAGTCGGACCTCCCTCCTTTCATGTTATACTTTAAAAGAAACTGCATATGCGCCGAACCATGTAATCATTCATACGCGGGAGGTATGCGATATAAAAAAGATATTGATTATTGAAGATGATATGTCCTTAAGTAACGGCATATCTCTTGCACTGAAGGACAGCGAATTTTCCTTTGTTCAGGTACAGGACCTGCGCCTAGCCAGACAGAACATGGAGACTGCCCATTTTGATTTGGTCATTCTGGATCTTAATCTGCCCGATGGAAGCGGGCTCGATTTTCTTAGAGAACTGCGCAGATCATCCCCTGTTCCTGTGATCATTCTCACCGCCAATGACCTGGAAACGGACGTGGTGACGGGCCTGGAACTGGGGGCAGACGATTATATCACCAAGCCGTTCAGCTTAATGATTTTACGGGCAAGAGTAAATGCCCGGCTGAGAAAGGGAAATTCCCCTTCTGCCGATCCGGTGGAAATAGACAGCTTTTTATTTTCCTTCGGCAAAATGGAATTTTTGAAAAACGGCGCTCTCATTGAGCTGAGCAAAACCGAACAGAAGCTGCTGCGGATTTTGATGGAAAACAAAGGGAATACCCTTACAAGGGCTCAGCTGGTGGATGCTGTTTGGACGGACGGCGCCGAATATGTTGATGAAAACGCCCTTTCGGTAGCCATCAAACGACTCAGGGACAAGCTGGAGGACTTTCCGTCCCAGCCCAAATACATCAAAACGGTATACGGCATCGGCTACACATGGGCGGTGAAGTGATGGACAAGCCGGTTCTGATTGGCCTTATCGTTGCCGTGGCGGCAGTGACTGCTGCACTGACGACCATTCTCATCTATAGAAAAAAAATGCGGCGTATCATGGATAGGCTGAATACCATGCTGGACAGCGCCACAAACGGGGATTTCTCCGAAAGTGTTTTTGATGAATCCGCCTTGTCTGCGCTGGAAGCAAAAATGGCGCGCTTCCTGTCCGCATGCTCCGCTTCCTCGAAAAACTTAAATGAAGAAAAGAATAAAATAAAAGGCCTCATTTCCGACATATCACACCAGACCAAAACGCCCATTGCCAATATCCTGCTCTACTCTCAGTTGCTGAGCGAACACCCGTTACCGGAGGACTGTGCCGTCTGCGTCAAGGCCTTATCCGCTCAGGCCGAAAAACTGAACTTCCTGATAAGCTCCCTGGTCAAGACCTCGCGTCTCGAGACAGGCATTATCACCGTGATGCCGAAACCGGACACCGTTCAGAACCTGATAATCCGGTCTGTTGAGCAGATTATGCCGAAAGCGGACGCAAAGAACATTTCCGTCTCTGCTGAAGGCACGGACATTCAGGCCTCTTTTGACCTGAAATGGACGACGGAAGCGGTATATAATATTTTGGACAACGCCGTGAAATACACCGGGAGCGGCGGCACCATCACCATCAAAGCCATTGCCTATGAGCTCTTTTGCCGCATCGACATTACCGATAACGGCATCGGCATCGCGGGAGAAGAACACAGCAAAATATTCACCCGGTTCTACCGCTCGGCAGCCGTCCGTAATCAGGAGGGCGTCGGTATCGGACTGTATCTGGCAAGAGAAATCCTTTCTGCCCAGGGGGGATATATGAAGGTGTCGTCGCGGCCGGGCCGGGGCTCAACCTTCTCTGTTTTCCTGCCCATCTCTTAAATCTTTCAAAACTGTTAGATTTCAGAAAGAATGTGGAAAGATTGTCATGCTATTGTCTGTATTGTAAAGACGCAGTACAGACTTTTTATTGGGAGGAATTCACATGATCATTCTGGAAACGAAGGATCTGAAAAAATATTACGGCCGGGGAGATACCGCCGTTCATGCGCTGGACGGTGTTGACCTGCAGGTTGAGAATTCCCAGTTCGTTGCTGTCGCAGGCACCTCCGGCAGCGGAAAATCCACGCTTTTACATCTGCTCGGGGGACTTGACCGGCCGACGAGTGGAACCGTTACCGTCGACGGTAAGGAAATCTTTGCGCTGAAGGATGAGGAACTGACGATCTTCCGCCGGAGAAAGATCGGTTTTGTGTTTCAGAACTACAATCTCGTCCCTGTTTTAAATGTGTACGAAAACATTGTCCTGCCCATTCAGCTCGACGGCAATGAGCCGGACAAGTCCTATGTCGATCAGATAATTTCTACCTTAGGACTGGAGAGTAAGCTAAATAATCTGCCCAACAACCTTTCCGGCGGTCAGCAGCAGCGGGTTGCCATTGCCCGGGCGCTGGCTTCCAAGCCGGCGATTGTCCTCGCCGACGAACCGACGGGGAACTTGGACAGCAGAACAAGTCAGGATGTGATGGGACTTCTGAAGGTCACAAGCGAAAAGTTCCGGCAAACCATTGTGATGATCACGCATAACGAGGAAATCGCGCAGCTGGCCGACCGAATCGTCCGCATTGAGGACGGCAGAATTGTGGGCGGTGCACGGGCATGATCAGGGTAAAAAATAAAAGAGCCATCCGCAACCTGGCGGACAAGAGCTTTCGGGCCGCCAAAACGCGCAATGTTATCGCAGTGATTGCCATTGCCCTGACCGCGCTGTTATTCACCAGCGTTTTTACCATGGGCTTCGGCGCGGCGGAAAGCATGCAGCGTGCTGCCATGGTGATGTCCGGCGGGGATGGACATGCCGTCATTAAATATGTTACCGATGAAGAATATGCCGCGGTAAGCAGCCATCCGCTTATTAAGGAAATGGCATACTGCCGCACGCTTTGCGACAGCGTCGACAACGAAGCCCTTATCAAGCGCCATACGGAGTTTTGGTACTATGACGACGTGGGTCTGAAATATGGTTTTGCCGAGCCGACCAGGGGGCACAAACCAAAGGCCGAAAACGAGGTGATTGCCGATACCAAAACACTGGAGCTGATGGGAGTTCCCCTGGAAGTCGGCGCGCCTCTCACATTGAAGATCACCGTCCACGGCAAACAGGTTGCGCGCGATTTCAGATTGGCGGGCTGGTGGGAAAGCGATCCTGGCTACAATGTGGGACATATTTTTTCCTCCCGTGCTTATGTGGACACCCATTTGGACGAACTGCAAAACACCTACTATGAAGATTCTTCCCTCACCGGAGCCGTCTGCGGGTATATCAAGTTTGAAAACAGTCTGAATATCGAACAAAACCTGGAAACCGTTGTCACCGAAAGCGGGTTTTCCCTGGACGAGGATGCGCCGAATTACATGGCCACCGGCATCAACTGGGCCTATATGTCCACAGGCGTCGCCCTTGACGCCGGAACCATGACCGGTCTTGCCTGTGCGCTGCTGCTCTTTGTGTTTACGGGGTACTTAATCATTTACAATATTTTTCAAATATCCGTTTTGCGGGATATCCGTTTCTACGGCCTTTTGAAAACCATCGGCGCCACCGGCCGGCAGCTGCGCGCCATGATCCGCCGTCAGGCTTTTATGCTCTCTTTCATCGGCATCCCCCTCGGACTTCTGGCCGGCTTCTTTGTGGGCAAGGCTCTTGTGCCGGCATTAATGGAGCAGTCCTCCTATGCCGGCAGCGCCGTTTCGGTATCGCCCGACCCGCCCATCTTTGCCGGAGCCGCTGCATTTGCGCTGATTACCGTGTTTATCAGCACCCATAAGCCGGGAAAAATGGCGGCTCAGGTGTCTGCCATAGAAGCGGCGGGTTATACCGATCATCCGGTCAAAAGAAAAAAATTTAAAAATTCCCAAAATGGTGCCAGGCCAAAACAGATGGCGCTGGCAAATCTGGGCCGCAATAAAAAGCGCACCCTATTGGTGATCCTTAGCTTAAGCCTCAGCATTGTGCTTACCAACACGGTGTTCACTCTTTCACAGAGTGTGGATGTGAACAAAGCCCTTGAGAATTTCAGCGATGCGGACTTTTTGATTGGCCATGCGGATTTGTTCAATCATAAATACAGGGGTGCGGAAAGTGCGTTAAGCGAGAGCTTTATGGATGCCGTCAGCAAACAGGAGGGCTTTGAGACCGGCGGACGCCTGTACGGTTCCTGGGGCAGTTACCAAAGCGAGACCACAGTCCAGACAGTAAATCAACAGCCGGACGGTTCGTTTTCCACAGCCATATACGGTCTCGACGAATTTCCCTTTTCCCGCCTGCGCCTTGTGGACGGGGAGCTTGACAAGGAAAAGCTTGCCACGGGCCGGTATATCCTGGAGGGCGTAACCACAGATGATCACGGCAACGCGGAAACAGGCAGCTTTAACCATCAGGTTGGCGATATGATTACCCTGACCTGCGGCGGCAATGTCCGGGAAATGACCGTGCTGGGTCATGTGGTGGCAAACCCAAACACCAATACCGACGGAAGCTGGATGGGCTCTATCTTCTTTTTACCGGGTGATAGATACAAGGAACTGACCGGCAACACTTGCGTTATGAGCTATGCTTTTAACGTTGCCGATGATAAAGAGGCCGATATGGAGTCCTTTTTAAAACAGTATACGGACCGTATCGAACCGACCATGAACTATGCGTCGAAGTTTACCGCACTGGCCGGTCTGGAAGGAATACAGGATACGGCCGTTCTAATTGGCGGCGCATTGGCGCTGATAATCGGACTCATTGGCGTTTTGAATTTCATCAACGCTGTTTTGACCAGTATCCTGATGCGCCGCCGCGAATTTGCCATGCTGCAAAGTATTGGCATGACACGCAGACAACTGGTGGGGATGCTGTGCTTTGAAGGCAGCTACTATGCGGTCTTGACTGCGGTAAGCTCGGTTTTACTTAGTATCGGCTGTTCACTGCTGATTGTGCGTCCGATGTGCGGGCAAATCTGGTTCACCCGTTATCACTTCGTTTTCTGGCCGCTAGTGATCGTCTTGCCCCTGCTGTTAGTTTTAGGAATTCTGGTTCCCCTGATCGCGTATCAAACCACGGACAGGCAAAGCATCGTGGAGCGTCTGAGAGAAGCTGAATAGGGTATTGCCAAAGCAATAAATTGAACTTTTCTTGTAACGACCCCTAAACACAAAAAGTCCTGCCGCCTGCTGGAAAAACCAAGGGACAGCAGGGCTTTCTTGTGTGCTCAACCTTACCTGGCTGCAGGGTCGATGGTCAGATCGATGTAGCGTTGCAGCGTGGCCGCAACCGACCCGCGGGTGGCGTTGGCTTTGGGATGGAACGCATTGTTCTGTTCGCCTATCATAATGCCCGCCTGCTGCATAGCCTTCACCGCATCTCTGGCATAGCTGCCGATACTGCTGTTGTCGGCAAATGTGACAGGGGTACGGGTGACCGGGAGGGTATATCCTGTGGCTTTGGCGTAGTTCTTCAGGATCACAGCAACCTCCTCACGGGTAACATTCCTGTCGGGCACAAACTGATCGCCGCCGACGCCGCTGATGATGCCCTTCTGATAGGCCCATTCCACATAGGGCAGGAAATAGCTGCCCGCTTTCACATCGGTGAAGCTGCTGGTTTTATACCCGCTCACATCCACGCCGGACAGCCTGCCCAGGACTGTAACCAGCATCCCGCGGGACATGGCCGCGTCAGGTGAGAATTTCGTTTCAGCCGTGCCGCTGAATAGCCCACGCCCCACTACATAATCGATTGATCCCTTCGCCCAATGGGTGGCGATGTCCGTAAACTTCTCAGAGGGAGCCGTATAGCCCGCGCCGTACACTGAAAAATGATCCGTGGAGGGCGTAACGGCAGGTGCAGCAGAACTGCCCCGGGAGGAACCGCCGGAGGAATCGTCCTCTTCGGAGCCGCTTCCTCTGTTCATTAACCATTTTGCATAAAGCGTAATGTCTTCGATTACTTTATCATTGATGAAATCCCAGGCATGAATGCAGTCCGCTTCCTTGAACCAGCCGTTAAAGTTATAGCCAGGACGGTCCGGCTCATCAGGTTCCATAATGATCGTATTATACTCCGTCGATACCACATTTACCGCGCTGCCTCCCTGACTATCAGATGAAAGCCTTAGGAATTGATGGACGGATCAAAAAGTTTTGCCGACACCGTAATCATACCAATTGTCCAGCTTCCAGGCCCCGTTTTCCTTAACAAGGGTAAGGTCATAGGAAACCTCTTTCTCAGCACCGCTTTCAGGATCTGGCTCTTTAGCAAGGATGGCAACGGTTATCTTTTCCGGCTCACTGCTTTTCACGGTAATCTGATCGGTCATCTCGCCGAGTATACCTATGCCGCCAATATCATTGTTGATATAAAGAACACCATCAATCTCCTTAAACAGGATATAACCCCCCGCGTTTTCGTTAAAACCGACAGGATAGAGAATGTCCTCACAAAATTGTTTGGAATAAACCGCTTCCGTGGCCGCTTTCAGTTCCGCGATAGTATGAAATTTCCCTACGGGATAAAAGGGTTGTGCAGAATCCGCATCATATTGCACATCCAGGCCGCTCCCGCCGCCCATGTACCACCAGAAAACCTCATTGCCTTTTTGGGTTAAATCTTGATAAGTCGTCTCACGAATCGCCAATCGATACCCTAGATTTATAATTAAATTATGCAGGACATGTGTTCTCGAAACACGGATACGTTTTATGAAAGAGGATAATGAATAAAACTTCTTTCTAAAATTCACGTAACCGTCATATAGCTGCCTGGCTGTCAAGTTTTTCGGTGTGTACGCCACGTATGTTTTTCCATTGAAGCAAGTCCAATTTTCTGTAACAAGGCGGCCTTCCTCTTTCATTTGATGATAAATCGGTGTTTGGGGCAAGGGCGTAAGAATACTGACCGTCGCCCCGTCTATGCCGAGCTGTTCGCATGCTTTAAGCGTACTTTCAAAAACTTCGGGTGTATCGGTATCAAAACCGAAGACAATTCCCGCTTGAACCATCATGTTGTGCCTGTGTATATTTTGAATAATTTTTTGATAATCCCCAATCCGGTTGATTTGTTTTCCGGCGTCCTTGAGAGATGCTTCCGAGAAGGATTCTATGCCGATAAAAAGATATAAGCATCCTGCGGATTTTGCTTCATGCAATAATTCTTCATCCATACAGTCTGCCAATGTCACCTGCGCCGCCCCCCTTTTATGCAGAGGAGCAAGGCTTTTCATCAGTGCGATGGCATAAGGCTTATCGGCAAAAAAATTATCATCCCAAAATACGAAATATCTTGATTTTAGTCTTTTAATTTCACTGATCACTTCGCTTTTGGGGCGGGTACGGAAGCGGTCAAAATAAATTTGCTTCAAATTGCAGTATCTGCACTGATAAGGACAGCCCCTCGTTGCAAAAACGGCTCCTTTCATCAACGCCGTTCTATGTTTGAGCAAATCCCAACGTGGAGTGGGAAGATTTTTGAGCAACGGCACATGGGCGGGCTCATATCTTGCCTTGGCACTTCCGTTATAAAAGTCCTTAAGAAATCGAGGCCAGGTTTCTTCACTTTCACCAACCACAAGATAATCGCAATGCTTTTCGGCTTCATTGGGCAGCAGGGTAACATGGGGGCCTCCCAGTACCACCTTTGCTCCTTTGTCTCGAAAGATTTTACTTATTTTATAACAATGATATGCATTGGGAGTATTTACGGTAATGGCTATTAAGTCAAAGGCAATATCAAAAGGGATCTTTTGGCTATACTCATCCACCAGTGTGATTTCGAATAGGTCCTCGTCAATAAATGCCGCCAAATACGGAATCGTTATTTGAACGAAATTATTGAATTGCTTCTTTCTAAAGTTGTTAATTTCTTTATTTTCCGGTTGTATCAGCAAAATCTTTTTTTTCATCATCGACCTCTATCTAGTCCTCAACAGGACAAAATATTCCGGGATTATTTCAGACTTAGCATTATCCAACAATTGCTACTGTTCAGCATACCATATATTATATCGTTATTAAATATAATTTTATTGTTTTTCGATAAATCAGTTTTAGACCATTCAAAATCCCTCTGAAGCATGAGATTTACAAAATATAAGTATGGCAGAAACAAAAGGACTTAAACCACGCGGGTTCAAGTCCTTTTGATTTTCGTATGAGAAGTTAGGTACAAAAGATGCTATTTTTTCAGTAAGTGCCCTACTATCGCTGCTCGTCTGCGATGAAACGAATAAACGCATCGGCCTGTTTCTCCAGAAAAGGCGCGCTTGTCGTCAGGGCAAGCCCGCCGTCTTTATCAAGTTGCTGAGCCACACTGGGAATAGTGAGCCGCGGAATGTTCATGATATGCATATCAAGAAAACTGAGCAGGGTAACGAGATGATCTTGTGCCAGCCCTGTCCCGGACATACCTGGAGTAACACCGCTGATAGCCGCCGGTTTTCCGGTAAGAACCTGCGGTTCTTCTTTGCTGATCGGACGTGAGAGCCAGTCAATGAGGTTTTTCAGGACACCCGGAAAATAGTGATTATATTCGGGCGTAAAAAACCAGACGCCATCGGCCGCTTTGATCTGATCGCGCACACGCCGCACCGCTTCCGGGGCAGGAAATTCGAGATCCTGATTCATGAACGGCACATCGGAATAATCAAGTATTTCAAATTCCGCCCGGTCACCGACGATGGCCTGAGCTGCTCTCGCCAGCTGCCTGTTGTATGAATCCTTCCGCAATGAACCAACAACAGCGATAATAAATGGTTTTTTCATCGCACTCAACTCCAATCATTTTAGTTTCACTCATTTTGCACTCAGTATATCATAAAAAAGCAATAAAAGTAACAGAACCTAGATCACGAGGGCTCAAGTTCTATATACAAAAATGATCGGTCTTTGCAAAAAAGCCATTTATATTTATTATGGCATAATATCCAGTTTTGAAGGAACAATAGTTTTATATGAAATCTCTTTGAGGAGGTCTTTATGAATTTTTCCCTTTTCAAGAACGCGTCAGGAGATAAAGAGAGTGTGGACATTGAAGAAGTCTTTAATATCTGGAGCCTATTACGCTCAAGGCATGAACAGGTCGAGACGATTCAACTGTTCCGGAATTTCGTCCACGACCGGGAATTAAGCGTTGCCATCAATGATAATCTAGGTAGGCTGGAGGATCAAATCAATATCCTCACTAAAGAGGCGACTAAATTAAATATTAAGCAGACGAGAAGGCCTCCTCAGGATGTGAAGACTTCAGTACAAGTAGAAGAGTTTACAGACCAATATATCTATCGATCCATATTTGGCGCTACCACGGAAGATTTATTTAGAATCAGCCGTGCTGTCCGAACCAGCACAACTAACGACCAGCTGCGAAGTATTTTTCGCCTTTTTTTGAAGAAACAGTTGGACAACTTCAACGACTTTCTGGAATACGGAAAAATGAAGGGATGGCATGAACCTGATCCCACCTTTAAATCAGCTAAGCCCGTTAAAGAAGAGCCCCTTAACGTTACTGAAGCTTACCATTTATGGGACCACATTAATTTAAGATATGACCAGCTTGAATTAACGAAGCTGTTTTATAATTTCGCTCATGATAAGGATCTTCGCATGTTAATGGATGCTGGTTTGCTGGTTCTTGACAATGAGGCTTCTAAACTGGAAAAGGAACTTACTACATATGAAATTCCTCTGCCCCAGAGACCGCCTGAGGCCTTTAAATCTCCGATTGATCCGGAAACCATTGAGGATGAATTTATCTATCGCACAATTTTCAGGGGAATTCAGGAGGCCATGGACCTGCATCTGAGGGCTGCTGTGGAATCAACCAGAAATGATTCTTTAAGAAGATTCTTTCATGGCTTTCTGGAGACGGAAATGGATTTATTTGATAAGTACCTAAAGTATGGGAAGATGAAAGGCTGGATCCACACTGCACCGTTTTATAATGAACCAACTTAAAGATTAATAGAACGTAGTAATGTGATGCTCATCGCCATATTTATTTTGCCTCGGGGGTCTTTATGACTGAACATAGGCAAAACTCGGATTGGCAAAAAAGAGAGTCGAGACTTATGGATTAAAGCTATTCAATGCATAGGAATTCTTTCCATCTTGATAAATCCCGTTTGCCTTGAGCATAACCCAATTCATAGCTTTCAGACAGCTTTTTGTAATTAATCTCACGATTAGATATCGGCATGACATCCGGATAGACAAGAAAGGCCTTGCCTTCATTCTCCATCTCTTCAAGTTCTTCAAGGGTTTGATTGTAAATAATATGCCGATTGAACATTGCTTCAATTACACGAGGATATTTATGATAATAAGCCTTAATGATTCCTTTGAATTTTATCGGATTTTTTCTGTATCCTTTCGGACGGGTTAAGACAACAAAAAACTTCTTCACTCCATCCCTTTTGGCAATATCAAGAGCAATCCCGCCACCCAGACCGCCGTCTACAAAATAATGGTCTCCAAAATACGTAGGAGGCATAAATATAGGCATTGATGACGAGGCTCGAACAATTTTCATCAAGTCCTGCATGTTATGAATATCTTCTTTCGTATAATATATCATTTCTCCGCTGCTCCGTTCAAAAGCACCAATACGAAGTTGCGCCGGGTTTGCCGTAAATGTATCAAAATCTAAGGGAAGTGAAGCATCAGGGTAAGACGTTTCTTCATAGATATACTGAGAGCGGAAAAACCCCTCTCCCTTAAAAAATGATTTCCACCCGCCAAAATTAGGATCCAATACCAGGTCTACAAAGGAGCGCCTAGAACGTTTAATATCCCTGGACAAGTAATTGACGCTGTGGCTCGAGCCTGCGGAAATCCCTGCAACATAATCAAAATATATCTCATTTTCCAGCAGTGTATTTAAAAAGCCTGCTGTATAACTGGCTCTCATGCCGCCCCCTTCAAAAATCAGGGCTGTGTCTTTAATATTATTAATAAGCTTCATATATTTTTCACCTTCTTTAATAAGGATTTACACAAAAGTTCATGAATTGAGAAAGAATCGCATCTGTTGGACAGAAGCGGAATAAATGCCCCGGCACGTTGGAATACCCATTTAATATCTTGGTAGCGACTAAAAGTGTCCTTTAATACCATATTAATAAAGATTCTTGTAGTTTCGACAAAAAACTCAAAGATTGGTATTGAAAGGTCTTCATTCACTCCTTCGAAATTATTATAAGGTTTTGCTGGATGGACTGCGACAATTTATTTTAACCTTTTTTAATACTTCTATGACAATTTTAAAGAGACATTGAATTAATTGGTAACAGTTTTACTATTTGAGCAACCAGATAAATTCAGTACCAAAGTCAATAAAATAAAGAGCAATAAAAACTTTTTCATATTTATGCCGTCCTTCCTCATTAGTTAATAAATAAATATTTATTTATTAATGGAGAAATTTTTTTATCTCAAAGCATTCAGCAAATTTCAGTAATTCTTTTCGTTTCCTCCTTTGTAAATTTCTTATTTTTGTCTTCATCCAATGATAAAGCTATATTTCTATAAGGAATTGTAAATAGAACCAAAGCTACCTCCTTAGCAGTGACTTCTGGATTAAATTCTTTCTTTTTTCCAGCCAAATTAATAAAGCTCTGTGAGATTTCAATGATTTCCTTGTAATTTTCCTTTTTTTCAATTAAGGGTACTTTTACATCAAGGGCAACTGCAGTAATAAAATTTGCTCGTATGGGATCAAGATTGGCTTGTTCATGAAGAAATTGTACATATTCATAAATAGCCTCATAAGCATTAACTGCCGTATCAATTTTTGATAAAAAGTTTTTTTTCATATCCTCAACAATGGATTCCACTAATTGTTGCACTAATTCCTCCTTATTATTGTAATACCGGTATAAATAGCCTGGTGATACTCCTGCTTTTTCACTGATAAGGCAATTGACATCCTCCCATAACCATGTTCGACTAAAGCCTCCATCGTTGCTCTTTTTATGTTTTCCATTTTCTCAGGTTCAGCAATTCTTGCCATAAAAATAGCCTCACTTACAAATCTATTAATAAATAAATATTTATTTATTAAATTTACCTTTTGTATTAAATGTCAACAATTAATTTTGGGCAATTTTTGGGATATAATTTTGCGTCTACCCTGTTAAAAAAGCCAACCAAAATCCTTTATTATTAATAATTTGGAACTCTATATTCGGCTGATAATAAATTACAGGTAAAGCTGTTTTTATTTATATGTGACAAAAAAACATATCTTTTTGAAGATAATTTTTATATCTCTATCTCCATCTGCATACGAACACATACACTAGGTCTGCAAGTACCACAGTTGTCAATCGATACACCAAAAAATTGCGTCAGATCATACGCAAGCTAAATCGAAGGATCAAACTTGCCTGTTTCTATCGCGTTGACCGCCTGGCGTGAAACTCCCACGTGCTCTCCCAGTTCTTTTTGTGTTAGACCGCGCTCTTCCCGAAAGCGCTTTACATTGTTTTTCACTGTATTACCCCACAATTGTGTCAAGTATACCTTATATAAAGCACAGCAGAATGGTTGTTTGAATCAAGTATACCTGACACTGAAGCAATAGTACAATTCGAGGCGTTATCAATAACCCCGTTCCTTTGACACTCCAATGCGGCCGGAGTCAGTAAAATGCGTATGCGGTGGTTGCTCAAAAAAATTAATTATTTGGAAGTGCACCATAGCTTAAATAATTTGAAAAGCGTCTTGACAACAGGGTGCACTACAAAGCGCAAACCTTCACATATGAATTCTCATGTGAATATACTGTATATTAAACTTAAAAGGGAGGAATTTACATGGGATTTTTTATTGGCGTTGAACGGAATGTAAAAATCTATGTGGAAGATATAAACCCGTCAGGCAACAAAACAATCCTGTTTATTCACGGATGGCCGGGTAACCATAATTTATTTGAATACCAGTTTAACCAATTGCCCAAAGTGGGGTATAGGTGCATAGGAATAGACTGCCGGGGGTTCGGTTTATCAGATAGGCCCTGGACCGGTTACGATTATAACCGTTTATCAGATGATATCCGGAGTGTGGTCCATGCGCTCAGATTAAAGAATTTTATTCTTGGAGGACATTCAACAGGAGGTGCGATTTGTGTCCGGTACATGGCCAGGCATAACGGTTACGGAGTATCAAAGCTTGCTCTTTTTGCTGCTGCGGCACCAAGTCTTATCCAGCGCCCGTATTTTCCATATGGTCTTCAAAAACAAGCTGTAATTAACATCATACAAGGTATATATACTGATCGGCCCAAAGCATTAAGAGATTTTGGAAATATGATTTTCTATAATCCTGTTAGTAAGCCACTATCATATTGGATTTTCCAATTGGGTCTGCAAGCGGCCAGTTGGTCTACTGCGGCTATTGCAAATACATGGCTAGGTGAAGAAGGCTTATTTTACGACCTGAAAACAATTAAGGTTCCGACTCTGATCCTTCACGGTATCAATGACCAAGTATGCCTATACCCGTTAGCTGTTTCACAGAAGAATAGTATAAAAAATTCTAAGCTTGTGCCCTTTGAAGCATGTGGTCATTTCCTATTCTACGACCAGCGTGAAAGATTCAACTCAGAATTAATACAGTTTATTGAAGAATAAAATCAATATAGAATTCGATAACGTAAAATAAGTTCTTACTTGCAAAAGGGCATCTCTTGGTGTACATATTCCGTCTTATCCGAAGGCATACGGGTTCTTTCGCAAATTTGGGTATTATTAAGAAGGCTGTCACAGGAACGGGTCCGTTGACATAGGCCATCTTCCTACTAATTTATCCTTTCATGTCAGTGGACCTGTCCCCATGACATACCCATGACATATATAAACAAAACAACTTAAACACACCGTAAACATACGCGCGTTTTTTATAGTAGCCGTCTTTAGTCAGGGGTCTTACTTCAACGTCTTTGATGGTTTGACTACGGCAAATAATCAGTGTGTAATATCCTCCCAGTCCAGGATGTCATCGAAGCCGGCGCCGTCGAAACCCAAACCGCTCGTCGTCAGGATATCTTCCATTTCAAATACAATGATTTCCATCTCCGGCTTTTCATAAGCCTTTTTCATCGCATACTCCCCCCTTTCCGCAATTACAGGTCTTGCAGCCCGGCAACCGTTACCGTCCACACCGGAGTGAACGCCGTTACCGTTCCCTTTTGGGAAAAGGCCCGCACATGGAGCGGGACGCCGGCTTCGCCGGCGGGAATACCGGTAACCGTGCAGGCGATGATATAGGTTCCTCCGCTGTCCTTAGCCGTAACGGTAATACCCTCTCTCGTCACCGAATCGTACACGGTACTTGTCGACCTCACCTGTTCGGAAGGGACATTGTCTATCGTCGGCACTTGCTCGTATTTGGAGAAGACAAAGCCGACGGCGTCCGCATCCAGGTCGTCAAGGGTGCCGATAAAACGGATATCAAAGGTATCGTCCCCCTGCGGGATCAGCTGCGCGCCGCGATAGGTGACCAGACAGCCCCCATTGTCGTAGATCAGGATAATCCGCACGCCGGAAGTGGTCTCCCCTGCTGTTACGTTCACCCCGCCGGCGCTGCCGCCGTTATAGCCGGCTTTCGCTGCCGTCACGGTATAGCCCGTCCCCTGGGGCACATTGGCAATGGTAAAGACACCGTTGCTGCCGGTGGTGGCCGAGTAAGCGACGCCCCCCGCCGTTACGCTCACGGCAGCACCCTCCACCGGGCCCGCGCTATCCGTGACCGTGCCGGTAATGGCGCCGGTGGCGCCTGCCGAGGCGATGACGATCAGGGTAAATTGTTTTTGACGGGCGGTCCCGCCCGGATAACTGATTGTGGCGGTCAGGACAACGTTCTTGTTTGCATTGGCCGGCCTGGTTACCGCGCCGTTATTGGCCACGGTTTCGGTGTCAGAAGAGGCCCAGGCAATGGTACTGCCATGGGCGCCGCTTAAGGGCAGCGTCAGGTCTCGGGTCACCCTGCCGGCGCTGTCACCCTCGGTATAAGCTATCGCAAGGGCGTCCCTGTCCAGACCGATCACGGTATTGGCGGCGGCGATTTCTTCCGCAGTCCGGGACTGCCATTGCAGAATTGGGTAAGTGTAATCCTCAATCATTCTCCATGTACCCGAGTCCCTGGCAAAATCCCAACCGGTGAAGGTGCCCCGCCGTTTCATGTCCGCAGTGGTTTCAGGAGTCCTTCCTATGCCGGAGTCGCTTTTACCCGAGGTCTCTTGGTCATAGTAACAATGCTGAAGCGACCCGCCGTTAACAAACCCTATCAGGCCGCCGGCGTAATAGCCGCCGCTCACGTGACCGGTACTGTAGCAGTTGCTGAGGGAGGAGCTCTGCCTATCGTTAAAACCAATCAGGCCGCCCACGGAGCCCCCGCCGCTACCGGTGACGCTACCCGTGCTGTAGCAGTTGCTGACCAGAAGACCACTGTTGAAAGCGATCAATCCTCCGCAATCCACCCCGTACATCCCGGCCATCCCGGCCACAACATTGCTGCCGCTATAGCTGCCGGTAACGGTTCCGCCGTTATAACCGCACAGCCCGCCGGCTTTGCCGCCGGAGCTGACATTCCCGGCGCTGCTGCAATTGTTGATCGTTCCATTGCTGGTGCCGACGAGGCCGCCGGCAAATTGGGCCGTAGAAACGTTGACATTGCCCGAGATGGAACAGTTGTCGATGCTTCCCTCATTTTGCCCGGCCAGGCCACCGACATAGGCCTCGGCGACATCCGAAGCAATGACGGCATTGGTCAGCTTGATGTTCTCCAGCGCCGCGCCGCTTGCCACATAGCCGAACAACCCGGCGTACCGGAGCGTGCTGTTATGGAGCGTGAGATTGCTTATGGCATAACCGTCGCCGTCGAAAGTCCCGCTGAACCCGCTGCCCTCGCCTGTGCCGATCGGCGCCCAGCCGGCACCGCCGTTATAACCGGCGCCTCCTGCAGCAAGATAAGGAGACAGGTCAATATCGTCGACCAGAATGTAGTGGGCCCCCAGGTCGTTGCGAACGAGATCCAATTGGGCAGCGGTCGCTATTTGCCAGGGATCGTCCGCTGTGCCGCTTCCGCCCCTCTCCGCCAGGCCGTAGGTGGTAACCGTCATGGCCGTGCTTGAAGCTGACGCCATATGGGTAGCCGTTTCCTTGATTCTGGCTGTAAAGGTATATTCCGTCTCCGGGGTCAGGCCGGTGAAGATGTTGCCGTCCTGCCAGTTACCGTCGTTTATTCGGAATTCAAGGGCGAGGTTGACCGTCAGCGTCACACGGTTGAAGGTCTT
Organism: Candidatus Formimonas warabiya; assembly: GCF_002777255.1. Classification (GTDB taxonomy): domain Bacteria; phylum Bacillota; class Dehalobacteriia; order Dehalobacteriales; family Dehalobacteriaceae; genus Formimonas; species Formimonas warabiya. Next base: position 3,117,209 of record NZ_CP017634.1, read on the forward strand.
GCGCTGAAGCTCCGGTGCAGGGGGAGCTTCCGGTCCGTCGGCCTTGACGGCGGCGGCTGTCGGCGTGCTGGTCACACTACCCGCGGCGTGGATGCCGTCGGCCGTCACGGTCACGGTGATGATCCGGCCGATATCCGCCGCCTCCAGGGTGTAAGTACTGTTTGCCGCACCGGGGATATCCGTCCCGTCCCGCTGCCACCGGTAGGCAAGCACATTGCCTTCGGCACTGGGTTCATAGGTAAGACCGCTGATGTTTACCGTCAATTCCATGCCAAACCTGGCGGTGCCGTCGATGGTTACGCTTCCGCCCATCTGCGGCGCCGGATCAGTGGTGACGCTGAGCGCCCCGCTTTCCGCCGAGGCCAAGTGTGTCGCCGTCTCCTTGATGCGGGTGGTGAACGTATACTGGGTGGCGGGAGTCAGTCCTGTAAACACATTGCTGTCCTGCCAGCTACCGCCGTTTACCCGGTATTCATACGCCGCGTTGGCCGCCAGGGTCACGCGGTTGTGATTTTTACTCAGGAGCTCCGGCGGCGCAGGCGCTTCAGGGCCATCCGCCTTGGCAGCCTTTAAGACCGTCACCGTAAAATCCCTGGTCCGACTTGTTCCGCCCGTCCGGCTCGCAGTGGCCCGCAGCGTCACGGCACGGTTGCCGTCGATTGGCCTGGTGACCGTCCCATCGACTGCTACTGTAGAAGGATCGTCCGAACTCCAGCCGATGGCCGTGCCATGGGCCCCGACCATAGGCAGCGCCAGGTTTTGGGTCACATTGTCCGCACTGTCGCCCTCGGCATAGGTTATTTCCAGCGCGGCCAGGTCCAGATCGATCAGGGCGTTGCTCTCCTCAGGTGTCTCAGTCTGCCATTGGAGCACGGGATATGTGTAGCCCTCAATGATTCTCCAGATCCCTGTTTCCGCCGTGAAATCCCAGCCGTTAAATGTGTTTTGCCGCTTCATTTGAGCCACAGTTTTGCACTCGCCTTTGTCTCTGTCGGTCCGCCCGGTGGTCTCGCCATAATAGGAGTTCACGACGCTGCCACCGGTGTTTATCTGCCCCACAAGACCCCCTGCTAGTCTAGATGCCGTGACGAGTCCTGTGGCGTAGCAGTTTGTAATGGTGCATGTTCTGGGCGGAGGAGAGATAATAATGACGGATACCAGCCCACCGGCGTATTGGCCGTTTGTCCCGCTTGACCCGGTTGCCGTCACCGTGCCGGTGGCATAGCAGTCCCAGATGGCGCACATCGTTGCCTCTCCCACCAAACCGCCGGCATGGTGTACCGACCTAACATTTACAGCGGCATAAGAGGCCCCGATGGATCCGTCCTTTAAAGCTAAAGTGGAGCCGGTGGCATATCCGACAAGCCCGCCGGTACTTGCTATCACACTACTTTCTTTCCCGGTCACACCGCCTGTCGCATAGCAGCCGGTGATAGCGCCTCCGACCAGGTATCCAGCCAATCCGCCAACATTTGCTTTACCGGTCACGTCGACCCCAGGCAGCCCCAGGTCCTTGATGACGCCGGAGTGCTGCTCGTCAGCATACTGTACATATCCGAACAGGCCGGTGTTATCCTGGCCGGGCCGGTTGATAAAGAGGCCGGCGATCGTCTTGTTGTTGCCGTCAAAAGTGCCGGTAAAACTGCTTGTCTTTGATGAGCCGATAGGCTCCCAGCCGCTGCCGGCGTTATAACCGTCTCCGCCGGGTGACAGGTAGGCGGTCAGGTCGAGGTCCGCTGTCAGGATGAAATTCCCACTCAGGTGGTTGCGCACGTTGTTCAACTGCACCGCAGTGGCGACCTGCCATGGGTCTTCTGCCGTGCCGCTCCCCCCGGAAAATTCTCCGTCCGCCGCCCAAACCATGGGTCTGCCCATCGGCAGCAGCATCAAGGCCAGGACGAGACTCATCGCCAACAAAAGCATTCTATTTCTTATTTTCTTTGTTACTTCAAAATTAATTTTTATTTTTTCCTCAGGGCCTTTCCACTTTATTGGCATATTTGCTTTACTCATCCTTCCACTCCCCTCTCACATCCGTAATCATCGGCAACTCTCTTGCCGTCCTGGCCGAACTTTGTGCCAGCATCATTCCCGGCTGGTAAGATTATAAACAAAGATCGCATATTTCACATGTGACTAAAATCATATCTTTTTAAAAATGACGGAGCCATGCAGGTAAACCCGCATGGCATCTATTTTGGATTAAATTATTGGGAAGTTAGGTCAAAAAAAATCGTTACAACAGTTTTTAAAAAGAACCATCCCAAACTAATCATTTGAGATGGTCCATAAGGGGATCTTTTGATGGATAACCATCAAAAGCTGCGCACGATTATCATCAAGATTTTTAATTTTTATCTTTAGGGGACAGCAATAAGTAATATTTGATAATATCGAATCAATTTGATATTATCATTATAATACGAATTGTTTTTTTGTCAATTAGCCCATATAGCCTGATTTCTATTCTTTTTGTTAAAAATGTTGTAATATTATGCTTAGAACCTTGTTGAACTTATAGGAGGTAAAAATGAGTCAAAACCCCAAACTTATACAGTCGGTCCAAAGGGCAATTGATATTATGGAATGTTTTGATTACAATAAAAAAGAGCTCTCTCTAAGTGAAATAAGTGAGATTTTAAATCTCAATGCAAGTACGGTACATGGGATTTTACTTACCCTACAGGTAAATGGATATATAGAAAAAATACCGGAGAAAAGCAAATATAAACTGGGCACCAAACTCCTTGAAAAAGGAACTCTGGTCCTCGAGGACCTTGATATCAGAGAAATTGTCCGTCCTTATCTGAAATTACTTACCAATAAATATAAGGAAACCTCCAATTTTTGTCTTTATCAATTCGGTAACCTTTACATTATTGAGAAGATAGAATCCCCTCTTTCATTTTTTGCGATGACGTCAAAGATTGGCCTCAAGATACCTTTGCATGCCTCGGCATCGGGAAAGCTAATCCTAGCTAACCTAAATCAAAAAGACTTGAATGAAGTCCTAAAGAAAATAAAACTTATCAGATATACCGAAAACACCTTAAGCGATATAAATACAATCAAGGAAGTTCTGGAAAAGGTGAGAATTCAGGGGTATGCCCTCGAAAATGAAGAAGTTGAATTAGGCTTATATACAATTGCCGCTCCCATATTTAATCATAAAGGTGAGATTCTGGGTACAATCAGTGTATTAGGCCCAACTGTGCGTATAAGGGAAAATGAAGATATGATTATTGCAGATTTAATACTATACAGCAAAAAAATTTCCAAAGAATTCGGTTGTAATCCTTAAATTACAATCAAAGTCTCCTCTGTTATACCAGTGCTGTTCGTTATAAATTCCTTGGTATCATTCAATGTCTCCCCGAGGCGGAATCAGCTACTTCTCGGATGCCGTATCCAATAAAACCGGATCCCATTTTTCCACAGACATCATCTGCCCATCCTTGAAAATCCAGCGTTGATAAAATGGCTGATATTCTCCGTTTGATTTTAACCCGCGGTTTTTTATCACAATACTTCCCGGCTTACACATACTGTCATCCAATGATCCAATAGCAACCTCATAATGGTCCCATTGCAGCCTTTTCAGTTTATGATCATCAGGATCAAATAAATAAGCGCCGTAATAATTCCCCATGGAGCCTCCGCCCCATTGTAATGTAATAAGCACGGGCGTTTTTGCCCCGACATTATAAATGCCGACAACGCTCATGATGCCTGATTTTTCATCAATGAGAATATTTTTCTCAGCAGATTCAACTTTTAGAGAACCGCCCTGCTCAAATAATGACACAGGAGTCGGCCATGGTGGAGCGATGATGGTTTCATTTTTACCGTCTCCGGTTAAATCTGCCGACCAAACAGACTGAAGGCTATCGATCTGGGACTGTAACGACTTCTTTTCATTTTGCAATTGTTCAATCTGTTGTTGTAATTTTGGGAGTTCATCCCGATTTGCCAGTAGTTCTTTAGAGGAATTTTCTGTAGGTCTTAAACTGCTGCAAGAAGAAAATAATAACACGAATATCAAAACGGTTGTGACCATAATACTCTTTCTTATCAAAGTTTTCACCCCATAAAAATCTATGTAAAAATACCCTATATAATGTAAAAAAGGGAGCCATATTAAAAATAAGCCTGTCTAAATATTCTAATCAAAGCACGGCATCAAAAGGAAGCATAACCTTTCCAAACAGAAAATTTATGCTCCTTGCAACATTTCTTTGCACCAATATTTACGTTATGATTTGTCTTAAAAAGAAACTAATCTATATACACCTTACTGATTCTGCTTCCCTCAGTCGTAGAAATATTTTGATAATCATATTCCAATTTATTCTTAAAACCAAATTTCTCGCAAATAAAGCGCAGAGGTACCATCACTTCCCCATCCATTAGGATTACAGGGGAACTCATCTCAACTACTTCATTATTGACGCTGGCCTTGTTGCTGTTAACGGTCATTTCGGCTTCCAGATTACCTCTTTTTAAGGTGAGTACCCCATTTTTCTGATCAAACTCAAATTCCAACCCTATCTGACCGGCAGTTTGCTTAATGGGAATCAGCAAGCTGCCATTTTGCATAACGGGATAAACCGCAGATTTGATCTCCTGATTGTGATAAAACATTTTTGCTTTTGTCTTTGTAACGGCTACAGGATATTCGGTCCGATAGGTATATTCCCAATCAACCCCCTCCATTGAGACGGTAATGTTATAATATTTTTTTAACTGTGCCGAATATTCCTTTGCTGTAGACTGATAAACAAAAAAGCTCTTGTTTTTTAAACTCTCGGAAAGCTTAAGCACCGAGTTGTCCATAATCAGGCAATAACCTTTTGTCCCATCATTAAAAACCGGTTCGGCATACTTATAATTTTCGGCAAAGGGAAACAAAAGGGCATCTATTTCACCTTGCTTAAAGGTCTTCTGGTAAGCATCTTCAATTTGCTTAATTTCCCCGGTCATTTCATTTTGATCAATGGGATTAAGGTGGTTCATCTGGGTATTCGGATAAGGGTTTTTCCCCAAAAGTTTCACCTGATCAGTTTTCGTGTCTAGTACATAAATGTTGTTTTGATCAAAAAGATATACTTTATTTTCACCAGCTGAATAATATTGAATATTCGATACCTGAATTGTTTTAACGATTTTGGCCCCTGATACCTTATATATGTTGTTTTCGGTGATTAAATAGGTATTATTACCGTAAGTTACAGCCGAGAGTGCCTCTTTTAAAATAGTATTAAAGCAGTCTGCCGGCAATTTAATCTTTTCCTGCTTCTCGCTATTATTAGCAGTATTTTGGGTCTTGATCACAAAGATAGATTCTTTTTTCTCCCCTGTTTTAATATTTTCTATGAAAAATGTTTGGCGCAGCTGTCCGGTTAGGGATGTGCCCAGGTATTTTCTGGGATAGGGTATGGAACTTGCTATTTCCCCACCCTGGTATATCGTCAAGTTTTCCATCGTCTCTTGGATTCCCATATTCAAACCCTTACCATTAATCAGCGGACTTTCACTTAAACCATGAGAAACATTTTCTATTTTTTCAAACTTAAATTCTTTCGTAGGATAGTTATATCTGTATCTATAGACAGGAGCCTTCGAATAATCATAAACATTACCTGCCGGGGGCTCGAAGCGATATACGTTTTCTACCTCAAAAACAAATTCATCCCCGGTGACAGAATTAAATTGCAGAGAATCGCCTTCTTGAAATATTCCCCCATTTTCCTCAACTATTTTTTTCTGGGCATCGTTATATAGTGCTTTATAGGGCTCTTCCATCTGACCCGTTTTAAGATCAAGTATTTCCAGAATGTTTTTTTCATTTGATTTCAGGACCACATAATCGTGATTAGCAAATACTATTCCCGGCTCCTTGATGTTAATGGGATATTTTTTGGATTGTAATGAAGGCAGACTATATACCGCTAATTGTCCGCCCTGCGCTGCAACTACCTGATCTTCTCCAAGGTAGGCAGGCAGTACCCCTCCTCCTCCATAGGATCCATTCGACCAATAATTAACCAGCTTGTCCCCTCTAATTAATATGGAATGGCCATGAAAACCCAGGTGGGGCTCACCGTAGGACTCAATGACGGAAATTAACTTAGAATCATGATCGGAACGCCGGGAAACAGTAAAATAAACCACATCATCCATAAAATCTTTTAAACTTGTGAGGAATGTAATTTTTTTATTTTGGGTTGACAGCAGATAAAATTTGCCTTCCATAACAAAAAACACATCTTCCCCATCGGAAACAGTCCGAACAAACCGGTAAAAATTATCGTCATTACCAGTAAATATAGCCCCGTTCGGATAGGCTAAAGATACCTGCTTTCCGGCTTGATCTACGATTTTTATCCCATTACCGGAAAAATTGGCCAATCCAGATCTAGTGTATTCAACTAATTTTATTGGTTTAGCCTTAGTTTCGGAATCCGGCAAAACAGTGACGTAATTATCCCCTTCATTTAAAGAAATCATCGGGACTTCATTGTACAGATCTTTCATAATTATTTTCTTTTTACTGTTACCTTCTTCGAGAAAATATTGCTTCCAACCAACTAATGTGCTTGTTTTATTATCTAGAATTTTTGGCTCAATCAATTCATTAGCATGTACTGCTGTTGTTGAAATATTGAGGATCAATAACGAAATAAATAGTATCATGATCTTTCTCATGTCTAGCAATCTCTTATACAACACAGCCATCCCCCTACCGCTTATTTATTCTATTAATTCTATATATTTTAGACCCTTTATAGGGGAAAAAGTTCCATATGATTCGTAAAATCTTGGGGGTAAGATATAAGAGATGGCATATCTAAATGCTTAGAATTGTACCTCTTCCAAAGCAAAATTTTATTTGCAGTTCTTCGGTCTTGAGTAAAGAAAATTATTTAAAAATCACGATAATCCTTCATAATGCTTATTCTTTAGAACTTGTAGTAACCATTCTAAAATGATTCCAAAGAGGATCGATAGAATAGAGTTAACGATCATGGTACTTTGGTCTTCCTGCATCAATGGCTCTATGTGGAAAGCTGTCACCCAAGCCCTGATCGCAAACCAGACCATAGCTCCATAGATTGCCCCGCGGAGCAAATTGTACTTTGTTCTTAAATAAGGAATAACGAATATATAAATCAATCCAACTGAGATGCTAAAAACAATCTCGAAAAAAAAGGAATATATTTGTTCAATTAGGCCATGGGGGTGCCTCCCTGTTGCTATAATATTCGCATAATCCCAAAATGATTTTCCAGTAATATTCAATAAGTTGTGAAATAATAAATCAGGAGTATTTTTAATGAGTCCGGCTATTGCACCGGCGATTACTCCGTCTATAAACTTATCGTCCAAAATTATTCATCCCTTTATCATTATTTTAGACATATCATTAAAAACTAAAAAACCCTTGTTTAACGAACGGGAATTCTTTAATAATTCCTTAGCTATTATTTGCAAAAACGCAATTTATATTTATCTGGCAGAAGGGTTTAATATCCCCGCTGCTTAATCAATGCCATAGGACAATCTTCGCGCTAATTTGCCGCAATAATTCATCAAGCCGAAGCCCGCAATTTTTGATGCTATCTTCCCGAATTTACGATAGACAAAATTGAATAACAGATAAGGGACTCTTTGGTTCCGGTCATCGGGGAGTCTTTTTATGATATTTTTAATTGAATAGAAGTCCTCATATATTTTCAGATAACCTTCATAAAGTTGTTGCTGAGTCATTTTATTGGGTGAGAAAACTGCGTAAGATGTGTTATAGTGGGTTGGTTCATGATCAATAATGCGGCCTTCGGATTTCAATCTTTGATAAATCTTTGTTCCCGGGTACGGAGTCAAAATATGAGCTGTCATTGTCTCTATTTTATTTCTAACAAGCCAATTCAACGTCTCCTCAAATACGGTATGTTCATCATCATCAAACCCAAATACTAAACTGGCATTGACCATTATGCCTCTGGAGTGTATCTCCTGGATTAGCTTTTCGTAACTATCGATATTGTTTTGGTATTTACTTACGCTTTCAATGGAAGCTTTATTAATCGTCTCAAAGCCAATGAATAGGCTTTCACATCCTGCGTCCTTCATTTCATCTAAAAGGTCGGGGTGCTGAACTAAGTTAGCTGAAACTGCTGCATGCCATTTCAGAGAAAGCGGCTTAATTTGCCTTAGGAATTCCTTCGTCCAGCCAATATTTCCAATAAAATTGTCGTCAATAAACATGACCTGCTTAGTTCTCAAAGCTTGGACTTCTTCAATAACGTGTTCAATGGGGCGATTCCTAAACTTGTTATGCACGTATTCACAACTGTTATAACAGAACTCGCATCGAAAGGGGCATCCCCTGCTAGTTACGACAACGTTGGTATACAAATACTTAGATTTGTCGATTAAACTCCATTTGGGCATAGGAGTATTGGCTAGATTAGTGGGCTTTTCATGATAATATTTCTTTTTTAAATCGCCAGTTTGGGCATCTGCTAAAACTTGTTCCCATAACTCCTCCGCTTCCCCCATGCAAACTGAGTCAGCGTAAGCTAAGGCCTCATCCGGATTGGCACTAACGTGAATCCCGCCTAAAATAACCTTAATTCCTTGCTTGCGGTAATGTTTCGAGATCTCGTAGGCGCGTTGTGAGGTATCCACATTTACGCTAATTCCAACCAAATCAGGCTTGTCCTCTAAATTCAATTTTCCGACGTTTTCATCTTCTATATACACTTCATGTTCATTAGGAGTTAACGCAGCTAATATTAATAAGGCCATAGAAGGTGACATACCCCTTTTAAACTCAGAGTCCATCGGCCTTAATGTCATTTTGGGGGAGATCAATTTTATTTTCATATATACCTCCGAATATATTGTCATAGTAATGAGCGCTGGGGTTAAGGGAAATGCCTAGCCAGGTAAGCAGGAAGGTTTTGTCCTCCGCGTTTTAAGCTATTTGTTTTCTCTTTTATATTCTAAAATATCTCCAGGCTGACATTCTAAAGCCTTACAAATCGCCTCTAGAGTTGATAATCGAATCGCTTTTGCCTTTCCATTTTTCAATATTGAAAGGTTAGCCATTGTTATTCCAACCCTCTCTGCAAGTTCTGTCACGCTCATTTTCCTTTTAGCCAACATCACATCAATATTGATTATAAGTGCCATGTTATTCACCTCAGACCGTTAAGTCATTTTCAGATTTTATATCTATGACATTTTTTAATAGCTTTTGAAGAACAGCAGCAAAAACTGCAACCGCCATTGAAGCAAAGATCATGATCATTCCGATTAGTATGATACCCGGGGCGTCATCTGCCTCTCCCATGAGATAGAAGAGTGGCATGCCTGCCACATATAAGATACTGATTGTAATTGCACAGTTTTTTATAGTCTTTAAAGCCTTTACAGATAATTCCGAGAACGCCTTGTTCTTGTCAATATAGCTTAAAAGTTTAAAAGCTTGATACAGAGCAAAGTAAAAAGGTATCGCCGTTGCGTACAAATCGACGAAAACGAGATATTTCATATAAGCCCAATCTGGAAACAATTCTGCTGTATAATTCGCTATCTCCGGCACCAAAAATATGCACAAAGCAAGAACGGGAAAACCCATAAGAATAACAGCTAACTTTAAAAAAAATGTTGAAGCTCGTTCCATAAAAAACACCTCACTTATTTATTGTCAATTTGATTCTAGCACGTACTTTATCGTTTTACAATAAATTATTATCGATATTAAATATATTATTATTGTTATTTTTTCTAATTTTAGACAAGGATCCTTCGAGGATGGGTAAGATTTCTGCCCTAGGAGGGTACATCTCTCACCGAAAGGGTGCAAAAAACAGAAAAAACACCGCTTAATGCCGTGCTCATTTAGGTCTAGAACGCCGAAAACTCCTTGTATCAAGGAGTTTTCATTGTATCAATATTTAGCAAAAAGCCCCAAATCCGGCCCCTACTATTTATTTCACTTGGCTAAATACACCTCGGCCGAACCCCGCTTATTATATAAAATACCTCCGGCGGTATTGATATACCCTTGAACAAAGCCGTCGGCGATTTTGGCGGCCTTCCCTCCGCTGATTTTAAATATTCCCGCCTCATAAGATTTGTTGATAAAATAACTGCCGGATTTATTGATCAATATATCGTCCGTTACGATATCGCTGAGTTTTTCCCCGGCTTCCGTTACCGCATTAAGATGATACAGCCCGGCCTCGCCAGAGACCGTATAATAAACCTGACTGCCGTAAACCTTGATCATACCAAGGTTTTTATCCGCCAAGACCCTGGCGTTATTACCGTCGAAGTCCGACTTCATCAGTTTTCTGCTGGTATATTCCTGATAAATGATACCGTCGGTAACCAGCCAGAACTTACTCACCTCTATGGGCAGAATCGTTTGTGTATTATCTGCGGTATCGATTTTCACCACATTCCTGTTGTCTTTTTCCGCCTTCTCCTCATAAAGCATGGAATATATACAGTTATCCTTGACCGCCAGGCCTTCCATATCGGTGGAAACGCCGAGAGAAGTAAAGTTTACCGTTACCGTCCTGACGAGATCATAGGTATAGCCATCCAGCGCGATATCGGCCGCCGGCTCATCCTTTGCCAGGTCAAGATAATATAAATTATTTTCCGTCATCCCCATACTATCCAGGCTGGTATAATATAGCTTGGTACCAACCTGTGCTATAGATGATAACAAATTAGGATCGCCAACATGAACCAAGCTATTATTTATCAGGCGGTAAATCGTATCGCCGCCCATCGTCCCATCTCCACTATGTAGTACAACAAAAGTATCCTGGCCCAAACGGATAACACCACCAAACCAGCCCTCGTTATCCAAAGACCAGCTGACATTATCTGCGGATAAGGAACAAACCTCCACCGAGCTGTTGGTGGCAAAGTCCAGCCGGTAAAGCTTTGTTTCCGCCCCGATCCTTGTCGGGTAGTAAAGGCTGTCGCCTACTACGCTGTTGCCTTCAATGCCGTAAGGCATACTGATTTTAGGATCTCCCGCCAAATTAATTTTGCTGGCCTTCCCGTTTTTATAATAATACAACTCCCTAACATAATTATCTTTCGCGTCATAATAAGTCCTTAAAGCATAGTATCCGTCATGATAAACGGCGATCGGATCGGGCTTGGCATCAACATCCTTGCCACAGGCGCTTAATTGGTTTTTCGCCTTGGCCGCCACCTCCTTCGTTTTAGCACTGGACAGATCAATGGGAACCTGGCTGATGATCACCATACCGTCTAACCAGCACACTTCCCGGTTTATTGCCTCGCCTATGGCCCGAAGGGGCAATACGATCCTGTTTCCGATCACCTGCGCCGGCACATCTAAAGCGATGTTCTTCCCGTTTACCTGCATTGTCTTACTGCCGGCGGTAATAACCACTTTATACTTAGGTTCATAGCTTGTTGTCAAAATAACAGTATCCGGCTTAGCAGCATCCCAATAAGTATTCCAATAAACAGCATTCTCCAGATCCGTTAAAACATCGACGACCAAACGGATGGGAACCATCACCCGGTCGTTGATATTGCAATTCTTATAATCTGCGCTGTTATCATAGGCCAACAACTTGCCGTTCACAAAAGCATACCCTTTAAAATCAAAGGGCAGGAGCGTGCTTTCCATAAAAGCATTATCCAGGGAAACTGGTTGTTCGTTTACATCCTCCCCTAAAACGGGGACACAAATTAAAATAAGTAATAATACCAATACCAGACCGCCGCATTTTTTCAACATTCTTATAAATCCCCTTTCCTTGTACCAAATACAGCCCCATTTCATAATCAAAACCCCTGGTTTCTTCTGGAAGTAATACAAATAATAGACTCTGATTACCCCCATTTAGTTCCATAAGCAGGCTATATTACTATCTTTTTACTATACTTATCAGTAAGATAGCGCACAATACCAAAACCGGTTAACACAAGGGCAGTAAGTAAAATCTGTTCCCAAAATACCTTTTCAACAAGATCGTCAAGCAAAACTCCAAATAATGCCCCGGGTATAGTTGCAATTGCAATAAACCAGAGAGATTTCCCCTCTTTGGTAAAAGGTCTGGATAGGCCTTTTATGATGATATCAAGAAAATCATGCCAGAAATATACCAGTACTGCCAAAAGTGTCCCAAGATGTAAAACGACATCAATAATCTACATTTCTGCGGAATCCCTTAATAGACGAAAAACCTCTAAAAGAATGATATTCAAACTGAGCCATACTCCCCCAAACACATAACCGGAGACAACATCACTGGGATACTGAGTGTGAAAGAATATTTGGCTCAGTCCAACAAGCAGTGAAACCATAAAAAAGAGAATGGGTCCGACTCTTTTAACCCAGATATTCTTACTATGGCGTACTAACAAAAAGGTAACAAAACCATAAGTAGCAATAACCATCAAAGTTTCACCACTGGGAAATGTATTAATAAGTTCGGCTACCAAATCCAACTCCTTTGGTCCGAAAATTCCAAACACAAGTTTTAATCCGATCTCAAAAAGTTGTCCTCCCGCGACTACTATCAGAATAAACGCGATCTCTATCATCCGATCCTTTCCCTTTATGACAACCCATAACAAGCCTAGAATAATTACCCCCACAAATATCTTTGGGGCAATTAAGAAACCAAAAAGTTTCATCACAGGAGACCATCGTTGGCTAAAAATTAAATCTGTTAAAAGTATCACGATATTATTAAATAGTTGGAATTCATTCGCTAGATAATCTTGAATCAACCCCAACATGAGAAAGAAGAGAATGATAAAAACAGCTGAAGTACTAGCAATTAAAAATTTTACCCGTCCAAGAGAATGAAAGCTCTCAAATGCTCTTTGTAAGATTATTAATGTACTCTCAACAATCTTGGCCTTATAGAACCGATATAAATAAATTGCAACCAAGACTGCTACTAAAATAAGACTTCCGACCAGGAGGTATTTCTTAACGGTATCATGAAAGTGTTCCCATCGGGGTCCTAGTATTTTCCCTAATGAAACAAAGGTACCGGCCCATAAAATGGCACCTGCATATGCAAAAACAGCAAATTTGCGAAAGGAGATTCTCGTGATTCCCGAAAAATATCCGGTAACGTGCCTCACTCCTGGTATGTAATATGCCAGGGCCAATATTCTATTTCCATACCTGCTAAACCATAAGGATGTCTTCTCAAGTTTCTCGGGCCCCACGTGAACATAGTGACCATAGCGCTTAAGAAACGGAGAACCTACCCGATAACCAATCAAATATGATAAAGTTATTCCTGTACATGCGCCTGCTGCCGAGACAAATATGCTTGGAAACCAAGCCAATTGCCCTTGAAATACCAGATAACCTGCATAGCTCATAAGGACTTCCCCTGGCAGCGGAAACGCAATAAGTTCCAACATTAGTGCTGTGAATAAAACAAGATATCCATAGTGATTTACTAAATTTGTTAAATCCATTTTCATCCCTCAATACCATTAGAATCAATTTGATAGTAAACGGTAATAAAAGCTTCCTGTACCATTTCTTCCGCATCTCGATCGTCCCCGATTATTCCATATGCTATTTTAAAAGCGTATTGATGATAATTCTTCATTACCTGTTCAAAAGTCTCTTTAGAACCTTGTTTAAATCTTTGGATCAACTCAAATATCTAACAACTCCACTGGGGCAATCCCCCTGAGGCAAATTCTTGAATGCTTAGGATTGTTCCTCATGTCCTTTAATATGATTATTCTTCTTAGAGCTCCATGTTTTAATACAATTAATAATTATTGGTAAGACTGATACCAGAATTATAATAAGCACTACTATCGGAAAATTATTTTTAACAACTGGAATATTTCCAAAGAAAAAGCCACTTAATTTCTGTCCAAGGGGGGTGTATCTTTCAACGAAAGGGTCCAGAAAACAGAAAAGGCACCACTTGAAGTGATGCGTAATTTACCCTAAAACGCTGAGAACCCCTCGTATCAAGGAGTTTTCATTGTATCAAAGATTGAGTACCTATTTGAGATGATTAGGCTAAACTCAAATTTTGATACAGTTTAACGTAATGGTTTTTTTCTTCTCATTTCTCTAAACATTATCACACCTCATCTCCTGAATATTATTGATTTTAACATAGCAAGTTATCTAAAGTTAAAACAAGTAAAAAAAGCCAACAGAAATATCATAAAATATCTCCCATAGAATATTTTTGAAAATACTTTTTGAAATCCTATTGACAACGATTAGCTGGTCTTGTCCCCTTATTTTCGATTTTTTTCATATCGTCTTGCCCCAACATATCGTGGAGTCCAATAACTATCTGAGATATTCAGATCACGAATCGCTACACCTTCAGATTCTGTTACGATGATAAGCTGCCCATTTCCAATATATAGTCCTGGTAATAATACTTTGTCGGATCCTTCGAAGAATAGAACATCTCCAATATTTAAATTTTCCCTTTTTATTTCCTTTCCTAAAGCCCATTGTTGAAATGAATATCTTGGCAGATCTATGCCTGAACCTTTTTTCAAAACATATTGTATAAATCCGGTGTGATCAAAGCCTTCTATGGTATTTCCCCCTGCTAAGTAAGGTATCCCCAGGGTTTTATATGCTTCTTCAACTACTCTGGAATCCCGTCTCAAACTAAGGGAGTCGAAGCGCTTTACTTCTAAATAGCGATCCATCAAATATTGCCCCAAATAGCTGATTGTAGTCATTCCTTCGTCACCGGATGCATGAATGATATAATTGTTTCCCAGATAAATTGCAGCATGGCCTGTTTTCCCATCCTGCTCCCATTTTCCTTGAAAATAAATCACGTCTCCAGGGCGCTTGTTTTCAAAATCGATCGTTTCACCCACTTCAATCTGTTTATAAGTTATGCGAGGCAAATAAATGTTTTTGGCATCTCTAAAGACTGTCTGAACTAAGTAAGAGCAGTCAAAACCATCAAGTGTTTCTCCGCCTAACAAATAAGGAGTTCCTATATATTTCATTGCTTCCCGGACAATTGGATTCTCATGTTCCCGATAACTTTCAGGCTGAGAATAATATATATCTGCCTCCGTCAGTCGTTTTGCGCCTTTATATATTCCTGACCAATACGTGCTCTCAATATCCCTTTCCGCAACGCCTTCTGTTGTCTGAACGATAAATATACCATTTCCTTTATAAATGCCGGGTATAAGACTGCTTTCCTGGAAAAACACCAGGTCTCCGGCCTGAAGATTTTCTTTAGAAATGGCTTCGCCTATTTCATAGATTCTGTCGGAAAAGACAGATAGCTGTATGTCGAGAACATCTTTAAAAACATAACGTACAAAATTATTCGTATTAAAGCCTTCGCTTGGCGATTTTCCTGCTGAGTTATAGGGCGTTCCAAGCAGATCCATGGCCTTTTTTACTATTGGGTTGTTAACGGTGGTGGCTCCCTCAATAATATCCTTTGTAAACCTTCTTGCTCCCAGCAGCCTGGACTTCCAATAATCACTTGTTTCAAGATCTGCCACAGCAACCCCGTTAGTTGTAACGATAACAAAAATCCCATTGTCTATGTAAATTCCCGGTAGCCGTACACCGTTGCCTTGAAAGAATAGGACATCACCGGTTTCGAGATCAGCCGTATCTACTTCCAGACCTACTCGCCATTGTTCGTTTGATGTTCTTGGAAAATCCGGTTCGTATACTTCCCTAAAAACGTATTGTACAAGGCCTGAATGATCAAAGCCCCCTGGATCATTACCTCCAAGCTCATAAGGAGCCCCTACCAATTCCAAAGCTTTTACGGCCGCAGGATTTAATTTGTCAGCTATATTTGTATAGCGCCTTGCGCCTTTATACCGCTCCCTCCAATAGGAATCTTCTGCTATATTCCGTATTACTACACCTTCATCTGTCGTTACAACAATAATGATATCATCGCCTTTATATATTGCCGGTATTAGGCTGCTGCTTCCGGTAAAGAAAAGAACATCTCCAGGCTGTATTTCACTATGTTTTATAGGTTCACCCAGTTTCCATAACTGGGAAGGCGATCCGGGAAGGACTATACTCTCTCCCTCTCTAAATACATACTGAATAAACCCGGTGCTGTTAAACCCTTCCTCTGGTGTATTTCCTCCTTCTTTAAAAGGTTTGCCTATTAAATTTTCTGCATGTGAAACCGTCTGGATTTCAGTCTCATTATCATAACCGTAAGCTGGGACTACAAAAGTTAACATAATCCATAGGGCTAACCAGATGGCATTTAGTTTTTTTAACAGGTTCATTTTTTACCTCCTAACTTAGTCTTTCTGATGAATGCCATATTTTTACTTATTATAAAGGATATCTTCTTGTATTGCAGCAATGATCGTCTTCTTTTAATAATCTTTCATATTTTCGCAAAACATTTTCATGGTTTGGCATAATCTTGTTAATATTCACCGGTATCATTACCGGAAAAGGGGATGGCAGAATCTCTGGAGAGTCTGACTTTTGTCAGGTAATTAAAACACTGGCGAAAGGGGGACAAACATGGGGTTAAAAAAAGTTTGCTTGACTAAATGAAACTGGGATGCTCCACAGAATGTGCACCATCCCAGTTTTTATTGGCAAGTTAGGCGAATATAGATGCGAGGGCTTTTTCTTAGCAGGTTTAGTACCAGAAGGTATCAATATAACAGAGAAGTTTATCAAGTTGTAACCGGCGGAGGGGGAGCACCGTTAAGCGACGCATATTCCAGTAAAAAAGGGGTTATTGTCCCTCCAATTCCTGAATATCACTTTGTAGTTGTAAATGTTGAGGATGATCTTATTATGGTTCATGCCATTTCTCATGAAGAAAGGACCATAGACCAGTTTGCCTTATCCAAATAAAACAAAGCTTAAAAAACTTAAATCTCTCTTAGACTGAACAGAGCCCCTAAAAATGGACAGTGAAATAAAATACCCCCAAGGGGTGCATTTTGACTTGTGCGTTTTAGGGGTTCTGCGCCACGATGTGGTGCAAGAACAGAAAAAGCGCCGCTTTTAAACAGTGCCAATTTGCTCTAAAATGCCGAAAATCTCTTGTATCAATGGACTCCAGTTGTATCAAAGATTGAGAACTTATTTAAGATGATTAAACTCAAACTTTGATACTAATTAACGTTATAAATAATATTAGATGGGCTTGACTATGAATATTAGCAAAATCCAACTCCAATGTATGGGTTCATACACATCCCGAACGTAGAGAACATATGATAACATAAAAAGTCTGTGAAAGGGATGAACAAAAATGTATTTTCCGTATAATCCGTATCCTTGTCCTTATTACTTTTGCCCAACAAGGTATAACCCGGGCAATATGAACAATGTTTGTAATATGTATTCATATCCCTACTACCGCAACGAACCAATGCAAAACTCTAGCTTTCCAAACCAGTCTACTAAACAGTATAATCCACCTGTTAATCAATCAAATAATGGTCCTATTATTTTGAAAGATTATGGGCCGGCACCGTTTGTAGTTAATATCGAAGAGGCTACTAAACAAAATAACAATTTCCGTACTGCTTTATGGACAGGAAATCATCTACAGCTTACCTTGATGAGCATTCCTGTTGGGGAGGACATTGGCTTGGAAATACATATCGATCATGATCAATTCATACGTATTGAAGAAGGCCAGGGGATTGTAAAGATGGGTGATAGAAAGGATAGGCTATATTTTCAAGAAAAAGCGTCTGATGACTATGCGATCTTTATTCCTGCTGGAACATGGCACAATCTAATCAATACTGGCAATAAACCAATTAAATTGTATTCCATTTATGCGCCCCCTCAGCATCCAAAGGGAACTGTTCATGCAACTAAGGCAGATGCGGAAGCTGCTGAGTAAAACTACAGCTTTATATAAAATAGCCTTCATGATAATCAAATTATCATTGAAAGCTATTTTTTTATGTCAAAAAGAAAAATTAGCTCTATCCCAACGTTCCGTAATTAGCTTCACAATGTCATCTTCTTTCTTCTAAAATCGAAAAACTTTTTTACTTAACGTATCCATCCCAAACGGCTTAAAAGCGGTTGTGATAATTTCTGTATTTTAATGATTTACACACCTAGTATTAATTACATATACTCCCGCCGCAAGCAAGGAGTTTTTTCTTACCATTCCCCCTGAATTTCAGAGGATCTGTGATCAGCAATAAAATCAGGTTTATCGAAGTAGTTTCCATTGCGCCCAAAAGTAGTATCGACATTTATCCATCTTCCTTCATCGGAAGAATAAACTTGATTCCAAGCGTGACCGCCCCATGCAGTTCCGTTGTATCCCAGCCCTGTAACCAGGCGGACTTTTAGACCTACTGCCCGACACATTGATACATAGAGACACGAATAATCAAAACATATGCCTTTTCTGGTATTAAACGCAATGATTGATCCTGAATCAATTTGATTAGTACCACGATTCACTTCAACTGCTTTGTTATAATCGTAGTCAATATTTCCAACTATCCATCGATAAATTAAATATGCTTTCCTGGTACTGCTTTTCTCATTACCCACTATTACGCTGGCAGTCTGATTAATATCCGCATTGGACTGAACAGCTTTGTCCAGGGTGACCCCATTAAAGTACTTAATGATAAGGCCGTTGTCTGGTTGCTGTAACGATGGATCGGTTTCATATCCCTGGCTGTCGTCCGGAATAACTATTTTCATGGTATCGGCTATAGATTCATTTATAATAACCGGAATGTTTTTAGCTAAATTAGAATTAAGAACCGGAGATAATACTTCTGCATGCAGTTTTTGATAAATACCTGATTGATTCATCCAACCAGATAACGCCGGAGATGGATTATAATAAGAAAAGAAATTAAGTGCCATACCTGCCAGAAAAACAAAAACCGCCACTCTGGGAACCTGTATCACAGCCCCGGTAATACTTTTTACAACTTGACCCCCGGCGGCTAACAAAGAATACAATCCGTCAGACAACGGGCACAGAACAGATCGGTAAAATACACCTTGAAACAGTCGCAGGATAGACGAGATCAATAATAGTATTATGGGTACGATCACTATATAAATCAGAACATCCTGTCCATAGAGAAGGGTCTGGATGTCTGGCGGAATCAGGCTATAGATTTCCTTGAAGCACCCGCTGGTATGATCAAAAAAGACCCCTTTGGTCAGGTATATGGAAAAAAACAACCCTGCTAAAAAAAGCAGATTGTCAAACAAAGACCAAAGAGAGCGGCGAACCCCTTCTCTGGTAAATTGCTTAAAAGCACCTATTATGACTGGTAAAGCTGCAATCAAAACTAGCGCCAGGGTTATTGGATTAATGTTTAACAAAACTTATCATCCCACCAACATTTTTTACTTTTTATTATAATACCTATTGGCAATTGAAATCTCATGGTTATTCCTTCCATGTAAATGTCAAGACCTACTAAACTTTCTATAATATCTTTAAACAAAAAAGAACTATGGATTTTTTCACAGTTCTTCTTCTAAAATTTGTGGATTAATAGTGAAAAAAAGATTTTTGAGATTATCTAAACTCTGCTGCCAACCGGACCAACAAATTTAGACTTTGTTTATTCTTTAATTTTCTGTCGTTACCCGCAGCCAATCGATATAACAAAGTCTTTTTGTGTTCCCGTTATCAAGCTTCATACGATCATCCCCCACATGCTATCATCATATCATAATCTATCTCTTATATAATACATTCTTTCAATATGGTTGTATCATAAATCCTGGAATCATCCTATGATTAAACTATTTTCATTAGTGTGAGAATTGTGAAAATCTAAGCCTTCAATCTTCTTTGTAGATTTATCTTTTTAAATACCTTCGGATGCAGCTTGTCCTACTATCAATTTTAATATGATTTTCACAGTCTTCACATCGTATATTTGCAAATGGACATAGTTCTTTACAAAAATGCTCAGATGCAGCCGCAACCGCATTCAGTGCATCATCTGACAGCTCGATTACTCTATTTTGTGATTTTTCATATGATTTTTTCATTTTATTAAAAAGTTCATCTCTAAATCTTGCCTCCTTGGAAAAATCATACTTTGTAAAATCAAACATTCCTTACCCCCATCCCAAGTGATATGAAACAGACTTATTTGGCTTTTTGCAAAACTTAATATCTATAAATCACCTTATCTCTTATTAGGATAGACACAAATTCCTGGTTTGTTGAACAATAGAAATTTGATTGATTTTCACTTCATTCACAAAGTATATCTTATTGGCTGCATTGCTTATTCAATAGTTAGTATTCCCGCAAAACCAGTCACTTCAAACACTTCCTTAACATTTTCGTTTGCATTGATAACTTTCATTGTTGTAGCAAGTGCATTCATTTTCTTCTGTGCTGTAAGGAGCACTCTAAGCCCTGCACTGCTTATATAATCCAATGCTTCAAAATCAAAGACAAGATCTATTGACCCCTCTTCAAATACCTTTGAAAGTTCTTCCCCCAGTTTGCTGCTGGTTACAGAATCAAGTCTGCCCGAAAGTGTCAAGGTTATTACATTTTCATTCTTAGTTCTTTTTATATCCACAATAATTCTCCATTCTCTTCTTATTTTGATTTTTTTATAACAAGCTCTGCATTATTGGTTAAAACTGTTACATTAATATCGGTCGCAAATTTTTCTATTATAGATTGTTCAATACCCTCAAATTCATCTTTTATCGACTTGTCTTCCTTCTTATCAGAATTCCATGATTCGCTCATCGACCAATAATAAGGAATCACAGAGCAGCTTAAATCATAGCAGCAACCAGTAGCCTGCATACCTGCACCAAAAAATATTTCATCCATAATCATGCTTATTCTGCCAAGAATTCCTTTTTTAGGCGTATTGGTTTTATCTTTTGACATAGCTATAAAATCTTTTTTTTGATTTTCCTCAAGAAAAGTATTTACCTTTATATGTATATCAAAATCCTTATCACTTGTTTCAACCCATAGTTCTCCATTATTGAATCGCAGGATATTGGAAATTGCCTTTGTACCCTCCTCTGCAAGAAGTCTGACAATAAGTACGTCTCTTGAATCAAACCCATAATAGTTTGCCAGAGCTTCTACCTTAACAAACGCTTTTTCATTTAGTTCTATTGTACCATCAAGCTTTAGTACATCACTTTTCATTTTTTTCTCCTCCTTAAATTTTTCTTTATTTCCATTGATATTGTGTTCTTGTTGTTTAGGTATTCTTCCTTAATGTTTCAGCAAAATTATTAATAATTGCATAGCTTATATCATCAATTCCGGACTTTATAACCTCAAGGCTGCCATAGGTTTCCGATAAATGTGATATACTTATCATACTCTCAGTTTCACTCCTTCTCAACCATTACTTTCATATCTGCTAAGCGCCAATACAGCTTTCTTTCTCTTTCAGCTTGAGTTTCATTTTTGCTTTTGCTCATTTTCGGATCTGTTTTTTTCCGATGTAATCGAGAAGAAGTATGAATAGCAGAAAATGATAAAGTATAATACTGCCACCATTATGAGGGGTACGAAGCATTATTAAAAGTAGGCTCAAACAGCTGTTCCGGTGAAGAAATACGCTCAATCGAGCTTTTTCTGAACAAATTACTATCCATGTTAAGGCCTCCTTTAACTCAGTTGCTTCTTGTTTTATTTTTTTCCACATCTAATTTTGTTTACATGCTCATTTTGTATGCATATTATGCAGCTATCCATTCCCGGAGTTTTTTCAAGCCTTTTTATAGTAATCATCACCAGATCTACTAGTAACATGAATTTTACAGAATTATGGTTTAAGGGTATATGCAATGTGATATCCCAGCAGCAATTAAAATTCAATTACCATGAAATCCGTGACTACTGCACAATGATGTCAGATATGATCTCAGAGGACAATTTCAGAAAAATCAATGAGTATACCGATGGATGGATTTCCCTGATCTATATCATTCTGATGGGGCTGGAAAAAGGTATTCCTGTTGGAATGAGCAGCTTTATTGACGAGTTGATTGAAAAGGCAATGTTTAATGCTTATGAAAGCCAAATTCAGAATTTTCTTTTAGATCTTTCGATCATGAATAGCTTTACTGCAGATCAAGCCTTATTTGTTACTCAGGAAAAAAAGCTCTTGAAATATTAAAAAAATTGCATCATGAAAATGCATTTGTTAATTATGATGAAATAAATTTACTTTATATTTATTTCAGGGACCAGGGCACCTTGAAAAGCATCATGCAGATTGTAGCCGATAAATATGTAGTATACTCCACCTTTGCAAATGGAAACGGAACAGGTTCAGATTATTTAGCAGAAGCTGAATATGCCTTGGAGACCGGAGATTGGTCAAATGCGGAAATATCTAGCTTCAAAACAATTTACAAAGCCCGTACAAAAGACCAGACAAGTATTATTATCTGTGCAACCTTTAACCTGATGAAATTATATATCATACAGGGCAAAATTAATGAAGCCATAGATATGTTAAAACAGCTTGAGAATGATATATCAGAAATGAATAACCCCATACACAATAGCGCGATTGAATTGTGCAAAGGTTATATATATGCCTGTCTTGGCCAATCTGAAAAAATTCCCTGGTGGCTGCAATCAGGAGAGATGACCGAAGCTGATATGTTTTTTCAGGGGATTGCCTTCAGCTATATCATTTATGGAAAGGCTGTCATGCTTTCTGGCAAATATTTGGAGCTTGAAGTACTTACAGAAAGTTTTCAGGAGCATTTTGCAATATACAACAATCAACTAGGTTTTATACATAATGGTATTTTTGAGGCAGTTGCAAAATATCATTGCACGGAATAAACGAAGGAGCAGCTGCGTTACGGGCAGTACTGGCTAAAGGTCAGGCGGATGATATCGTGATGCCTTTTGCTGAGAATGCTCCCTATATTATTGAAATCCTAAAACAAATTGTACATACCAGTTCATACAATAAATATTTCATAAAGGTATTATCCTGCTGCGAACAATACTGTAAGAGCCTCCAAAACAGTCAGACAAGCAGTATCAGGCTGTCTCAAAGAGAAACAGAGGTACTAGCACTTACTGCTGAGGGCTTAAGTAGGGAAGAAATAGCAAAGCACTTAGTTGTTTCGGCGGGTACTGTCAAAACGCACCTTCAGAATATCTATCAAAAACTTGAAGCAAATGGAAAAATTTCTGCAATTAGAATCGCAAAAATGCATGGGCTAATTTAATAAATGAAAGGATGGATATTATTTATCATGATAAGGGAGTATCAATAATTTTGTGGTGCGCCTGAACGTAGGCATGATGGAGTAGGTTGCGATACCTACCAAGGGAGACTATCCCCTTGAAACTAATCATAACTGCATTTCTGGAAACGGGGATGTGGGGAGCAATGAGAAATGGTGAATTTGTCAAGCTAACGCCCATGCTGAGACGAACACCCGTGAGTATAGTATGGTTAAACGAAAGTGAACCTCTGCTAGAAGCTTCGTTATTGGGAGCGTACCTTGGGGCATGATCGGGTATGTTTTGATGGTGGCTGCGGTATTCACAAATTACTACAGCGATAGTTCAAAATCATCCGGAGTAAAGGAGGAGCCTAACCTATACAAGTCATCTTGCCGAGAGTTCAGGAGAGCCTAAGGAGTCTAACTCTATGGCTGAGGAAACAGAGGGAAGCCTCTGTAGCTATCGAGCTTTGAAAAACTGTTACAAGGAGATAAAAAGAGCATAGCAGTGAAAAGAGATAATCTTTACGCTATACCTACGGAACAAGCACATCTAAATGTACGTAACCTCCAACGCAGATTAGTAAAAGCGGCTGCTGCAAGAGAAGGTAAAAGAATAAACCAGATTATGAGGCTTATGCTGCATTCATATTCCTGCAAAGTAGTTGCTATTGAACAGGTCACGCGAATAAACGACGGAAAGAAAACTTCAGGCATTGATGGCGTGACCATACTTTCGGATAAAGAAAGAGCGAAAGCTGCCAATCGTTCATACCTTAAGGTCGAGAAGAAACCTGTTAAAAGGGTCTACATCCCGAAGAAAAATGGCAAGAAAAGACCACTTGGAATTCCAACGATTCATGAAAGAATACAACAAAAGATATTCCAACTGATCATGGAGCCACTATACTCGGTATGGGGAAATAAAAACTCATTTGGATTCAGGCCTGGAAGGTGTACGCGAGATTGCCTTGAATTAATCTGGATGTGTACTGTGAATACAAAGAAGACCAGAATACTTATCGATGGTGATATCAAAGGATGTTTTGATAACATCTCTCACGAAAGGCTCTACGAATTAATTAAACCCTATACAACTCCGACAATGCGGCAACAAATATGGATGTCGCTCAAATCCGGTGCTGTCGAGAAAGGTGTCAAATTAAGTACAGAAGCAGGTACGCCCCAGGGTGGACTATGCTAAGCTTAGCATAGTCCACCCTATGCAAAGTAGAAGACTATGCAAAGAAAGAGCCATTTTCCTTTAAAATAAGGCATTCTTCCTGGTTTTACTTCGCATAGTATTCTGCTTATTACTGTTACAGCTCAGAAAGCCACTCCATCAGGTTGCTGTTTTTACTCCAGTCTGGCAGGTTGGAATCCACCAAATCCGGATAGGCGTTTTCCAGTGCTTTACGTTTGAGTTCGGCATCGGCTCTTGCATAAAGCTCGGTAGTCTTGATGTCACTGTGGCCGAGAAAGTCACGGATATAGATCAGATTCACACCGGCCTGCAGCAGATGTACCGCCTTGGAATGCCGGAGCATATGGCACCGCACTTTTTCAGGCACTTTTTCAGATGATTCATGTGCGATGACAGCATATTTGTTGATGACATAGGCAACTCCTTCTTTCGTCAGCTTATTGTGCTGCTTATTCGTAAAGAGCGGATGGCTGGCCTTATGTGCCAGATCAAGCCTGTTCTCAGAAATATACTTTTCCACGAGCACCGCCGTATTCTTCATGATGGGAACCCGACGGGTTTTATTGCCTTTTCCAGTAAGTATCAGTACCGGATTGCTCCCGGGAACAAAGTCTTTTACCGTAAGGTCAATAATTTCCTGCACTCTGGCTCCGCTGTCATACATCAGGCTCATCAGTGTAAGATCTCGACGTCCCTGTGCGGTGGTTTTATCCGGCTGTTCCAGCAGGATTTTAATTCCTTCCGGTGATAGATGTTCCACTACGGCCTGCCGTTTCTTTTTTACCGGAATGGCAAGCACCTTCTGATAGTGATACAGGGATTCCGGAGATTCTGACTGGGCATACCGGAAAAACGAGTGGATGGCAGTCAGTCTCAGGTTACGCGTGGAAATGGAGCTTTTTCTTTCTGTTTCCAGCCAGTTCAGGAACCGCTCAATCAGTTCGGATGAAAGCTTCTTCATCGTGAGCTTTTCAGCCGGAATTCCTTCTTCTCTTTCATAGAAAAGAATGAGCAGTTTAAAAGTGTCCCGGTAAGATTTGATGGTATTTCGGCTGACGTTCTTCTGTATAGGAAGATAATCCGACAGGAAATCGGTCAGATGCATGGAGAAATCAGTCGGTCTCATGGGAGAAATCCTCCATCTGCGGAATGATATCCCCTAAGCACTTTTCCAGCTTCACCCGTATATCTGGAAAAACATCGGCTGTCCATCTGAGGTAGTAGGCAGTTTCATTGAAAGTCTGATGCCCAAGATAGGTACGCATCATCGGAATCAGCACCATGAGATCCTGGTCATGCTCCGCCCATTCTTTCAGACGGTAAACACAGTATGCGTGCCTTAAGTCATGGACCCTTGGCCCGTCACCGGTATGGGAGATGCCCGCTTTCCAGAGAAAACGGCGGAAGTTCTTATAAACGTTTCCGACCGTCATCGGCTTTCCGCCATAACCGGGGAACAAGTACCTTTCCGGTTCAGTAAAAAGATGGACTTCCTTGGCATACTTCTGGAGCCTTAGTGTCATGGATTCCGGCATAGGAACCAGACGGCTGTTGTGGTTCTTAGAATCACGGATGGTAAGTACACCTTGATCCAGACCGACATCCCCAACAGTCAGCAGCCGGGCTTCCGAGCATCGCAGGCCACAGGAAAGAAGCATCCGGAAGAACTCGGGCATGACCAGATGGCGGTATGGGACTTCCGAACAATAGTGGCATTTGTCCGTCTCTGCAAAGAAACGTCTTAGCTCATCTGGAGTGTAAATATGAGGCACATACTGCTGGCCGGACGGATAATAATTCTTTGGAAGTATCCATGCATTGATCCCGATGCTGCCCAGGTACTTTGAGAACTGACGTACGACAGAAGCCCGGGAGCAATGGTTTGCAGCTGTTTCATGCATTGTTTTGGAACACCAGCCAGTCACGGCTTCTTTGGAAAGAGTGTCCGTTTTCGGATATTTCACTGCAAGATAGGTATCAAAGCGTTTTAAGATACCGGGTTCCGTGTTGTATTTATAACCGACAGAGTGCTTAAGCGAGATGAAATCCTGCATTTCCTTTTTGAATGGTCCTGTAAAAACTGGTTCAGCCAAGACGGAGCACCTCCTCGAAATCCAACGGGCATTCTGCCAGCCGTTTCATATCTACCTTGAGATATACGGCAGTGGAATTCGTATCCAGATGACCGATAATATCAGAGATAACGGGGAGCGGCGTATCTTTTTCCAGAAGTACGCTGGCCATGGTATGACGCAGGCTGTGCATTCCCCGGTGTTTTTTGGATACCGGAATATGTGCTTTTACCATATATGCCTTTATCAGCTGATTCAGATGATCCCCTTCTGAAAAAGGAAGGAATGGGGCCATATGGCGCACAAAGATACACGGGCTGTCAACCTTTGGCCTTCCGTATTTCAGGTAGTCGATCACTGCCCATCCGACCTCCGGTACAAGTGGAAGCTCCATGGGCTGTCTTGTTTTTGACTGGACGAAACAGAGCTTCTTCTCTGTCCAGTTGAAGTTTTCAAAACAAAGGTTTTTGATATCGGTACAGCGCAGACCGAGCCGGCATGCAATCAGGATGATGGCATAATCCCGTTTTCCTTTCGGGCTGCCACGGTCAATGGCACTGATCAGTTGTTTCAGTTCCTTGTGCGTCCATACAGAAGGGATAGATGTCTGCTTTCTGGCTTTCACCATCGGCATTTTTGCGGCAAAATCAATCTGGACAAGGTCTTCCTGGTAAAGGAAACGGAAAAAAGCACGCAGGGAACAGATATGCTGCTCCACAGTCTTGTAGGTAAATCCTGCCAGTGTACGTATGTAAGCATTAATGACGTCTAGTGTAACAGTGCTGAAATCTTTCATCTCCTGTGTGACCAGATAATCCATCATGTAGGACGACTGCTTCACATAGTGGTCTGTGGTTGCTTTGGAATAGCCCTTTTTCTCACAGTGTTCCTGAAATCGGCTGCTCATTTCCAGAAAGAATGGTTCCGTCAGGATTGTCTTATGCTTCAGATAACGTCGGAGCACCGCATGATGAAGCTGAAAATCGCCGATCATGCGGATAACACGCAGTTCCTGTGTTTCTGCCTGCGGTAGAGTCCTTGCAAAGTCATCATGGGTGATGCCGAAGAATTCCTGAACAAAGTCCATGCCGAGCTGTTCCGTGTAATAGTATTCGTCACGGTCCTGTGCATAGGCCATCAGCTGGTTCCAACGTCTGCGGTAAAAAGTCATGCTTCCCTTGGTATAACCAAGCCGCAGAAGCTCCTGTTCCAGTTCGGAAATCAGGTCTGGTAAGAGTTTTTTCTCCATAAAAGTACCTCCGATATGATATTTTTGAGAGCGATTCTCATAAATATCCTCGGAGACTATGCAAAGTAAAGCAAGAAGAAATGGCTTAGACAAAGGATTTTCAGCGTTTACTTTGCATAGTTGCTTTCTTTGCATAGGGTGGACTATGCTAAGCTTAGCATAGTCCACCCTGCTGAGTGCCCTCCGGATTAACTTTGACTTCGTTCATTATCCCCGTTTTGAGCATTTGTTTAATCAACATAAGAATGCGTCGATCCCGGATACCAAGATGCCAAAGTTGTTTGATTAACTTAGTATGACTAATGGTGTCAAAGAATTTTGAAATATCGCCTTCAATGACCCAATGATACCCAGTTTGGTGAACGATGTTTGTTATCCTTTCCAGGGCCATGTGAGCATCCCGGTATGGCCTAAACCCATAAGAGTGGTTAAAGAACTGTGCCTCTAAGATGGGTTCGATAACAAGGCGAATACACTCCTGAATTACCCGATCGAAAATGGATGGAATACCTAAAGGGCGTGTTTCCTGTTTTCCTGGTTTTGGTATATGCACCCTGCGTATTGGAATGGGTTGGTAGTTCTTTAGGCCTTCTTGTACGGCATGAATTACTTCCCCAAATGGCTTCTCCAGAAAATCCCTTATTGTAGTATCGTCAGAACCAGGTGTTTCTGCACCTCTGTTAGACTTGATGTTGTGAACTGCGGTCTGAATAGTAATTGGGGATGAGATAATCTCCAGCAGACCTTTAAATTTCGGTTTCTCTCCACGTTCTTTGGCCATTCTTGCTTTGGCATAAAGTTCGTCTAGGTAGTTGTGTAGATCCCATTCGTTCTTCAAGATTGGATAGTCAGATTGTTGCTCCAAGCAGTCCTCCTTTGTATGGAGTATTGGTCCTGCTGGCTTTAGTCAGTTATGGTCCACGCCTTCCCTGACAGTTGACTTGCTTATTTAGTATGATTGACTATGCCCCTTCGCCATGTACGCGACTTTCCCGCGCTCGGACTACTACGGGCTGCTGCCCCACAGGTAATGCGGTCATTTCTTACCGCTTAGGGATATCAGCCTTTACCAACTTTAACATTCCCTCCTGTGGTTCCGTTGTTCCCCGTAACCTAGCTTTACACTGTGACTTTAGCCTTCTCCTCTGGCCCGCCAGTCGCCTTTTTATCCTTTGCTAGTTGGACGCAAGGCCCCATCCCTCTTCGGGAGTGAGACAGACAAAAAACCCTATATTTTTACGTCTGCGGCATGGACCCCACTGGGGGGTGAATACCTTCATTTTGGTATCCCGCATTTTACGAGCCTTACATACGGAGATTTTCGGTGAATAGGCATGGCCATTTTATAGCCCCCCGACTACATTCCCTTACCATCGCAGGTTCGGTTTTCGCCGACTTTATCGAGCTTCGTACACTTTCGTGGTAAACCGGAGGTGCACGTCGAAGCTTCAGGGACGGGTCTGCTAGCATTCAGACCGTAGCAGGAACTACCCCTGCCAATTCGGTTACAGAGTTCAGATATGTTAAACACATTCTGCCAGGGTTTTATTGACCATTTCTGGTCAGGTTAACCTGGAACAACGCGCACATAGGGCAACGCTGAGGAGCGACCCGAGCGGCTTACAAGGTTTGGCTTATACGAATGGGGCGGTCGGTTGACCGCTCTTTTCATTCGGTAAGGAAAACAAAAGCGATAAACCTCAGGGGTTCGGGGACGGCGTCTCCGAGAGCCTTGCAGCGGCTTCCCTTTCCTCAAAAGGCGTTAGGCCATTGCCCTGAATACGCTCGTAGTTGTAGTATTGGACAAATTCATCGGTCAGTCTCTCGGCTTCGGTAAGCGTTTTCGGCTTTTCGAGATAAATACACTCCGTCTTGAACGTGCTGAAAAAATTTTCCGCCATCGCGTTGTCACCAGGTGTTGCGGGCTTGGACATGGACGGAGTTATACCATTTTCAGTAACTTGAAAATGGTAGTCCCACGATCGATACTGCCCGCCGCCGTCGCTATGAAGAATCAGGTCTTTCGGCGGCGTTTCAGAAGCGACAGCCGCTTCTATCGTATTTTTGACGAGCAAGTAATCCTGCCGCTTCGCCGTCTTATGCGCCACGATAAAGTTGCCGCATAAATCTCGGATTGCCGACAGATACAGAGTTCCTTCCGGCACAACAATATAGGATATGTCCGTCACCCATTTTTGATTCGGTCTGTCCGCACTAAATCCCCTATTCATTACGTTCTCGTAACGCAAGTTTCCATTCGGCTTGTAGTTAAACGGATTTTTACGGCGGATAACTGATAGCATATTGTTCCTGCTTGTAATCCGCCACACCTTTTTATGGTTTACAGTCAGCCCCTTTTCGCGCTTGAGCCATTTGACGATCCTCCGATAGCCGAAGCGTCTCTTATGTCGTTTGTGGCATTCGGTAATTAAGTCAATCAGATCCTTGTCCGGATTCCCGCATTGCCCACGATTCATCCAGTCATAATAGCCGCTTCGTGAAACGTCATAAAACTTACACATTACAGCAACAGGATATTTTCCCGTAAATCGCTTGATGATAGCGTAAAATTGCGATTTTCTCACCCTCTTTCTGTCAGTATGAGAAAATTTCGCAGCAGATCTACCTCCATCTCCAACCGTGCTATACGATCTTCTTGGGAATCGGTTTTCGGGGTACGGCTGTGAATGTCCTCCTTGCGGACAGCCTCTTTGCGGCGTCCGGCCTTATCACGCTGTGGAATCCCCATCTTTTTTCGGTACCTAAGGCACCATGATTTTATTGTATCAAGCGGAATATTCATGGTCTTCGCTATGTATTGATAACTTTCGCCATCTCTGAAGTACATATTCAGAGCTGTTTCCTGTTCTTCTAAACTTCGCATAATTGATCACCTCTTGCCATATTATGGACAATTCGGTGTTCATTTATGCTGTCCGATTTTGGGGTGCAGCTATTTTAGTATGCATTTTAACTGTCCGAAATCAAGGGGTAAGTGCCGGCAGAAATCCCACCTATCGTTGAAAAGTATAGGCATCGTTAAAAGGTTTGAGAAAACGTTAAAATATACTTCCATAGAATTAAAAGAAGACGAATCTAAAGGAATTAGACAATGGCTAAGTATGGGATGGATCTGAGGTGTTGTATCCGATACCTAATTTACGCAGACGATAATTGAAATTTTGTCGGGATAAACCAATATTTTTGGCGGCGGTTGAGGAAACGCCTTTACTTCTTGCCAGGGCTGCTTCAATGAACATTTTTTCGCATACCGCGAGAAAATCGTTTAACTTTTGATTTTGTTCTATCAAAGGTGAAATACTCTGATTTGTTGATAATCCTTGCTGACTGATCCTTGTCCGTAAAATCGCAGGGATATGTTCCAGACTGAGTGTAGTGTCAGCCGATTGAGCGAAAGTCATGGCGCATTCAATTGTATGCCTTAGCTCCCTGACATTACCTGGCCAATGATACTCTGAAAACAGATCGATGATGGCGGGATCAATGCGGGCGATATTTAAGGATAATTCGGTATTCATTTCAGAAATAAATCTATCAAGAAATACAGGAATATCTTCTTTGTGATGCCTGAGGGGCGGGATATAGAGGAGCTGTGTTGTCAGCCGATAGAACAGGTCTTCGCGAAATTGGCCCTTTTTTACAGTTTCAAACAAGTCCTCGTTGGAGGCGCATATAATACGACATTTAATGGGACGTTCGCGGTTGTCGCCAAGCCGTTTTACCGTTTTCTCCTGCATCAGCCGCAGTAGTTTTGGCTGCAGATGTAAGCTGAGGGAATTAATCTCATCCAGAAAGAGCGTACCTCCTTCAGCCTGCTCAAAAAATCCCGGTGCATCAATGGCGCCGGAAAAAGCGCCCTTCACAGTACCCATCATTAAGGCTTCCATTAATGTATCCGGAATAGCTGCGCAATTGATCGCGACAAAAGATTTATTGGCAAAAGGACTGGCGTTATGAATCCCCTGCGCGAAAAGCTCTTTACCCACTCCGGTCTCGCCGATAATCGTGACAATAGATTTTGTCTGGGCTATGCGTTTTGCTTGAAGGATGACTTTAGTCATAACCGGACTGGCGCTGATGATGTCATTCAGACTGAACTGGGTGCCATTATGCCGCATTTTTGGGAGATGTCTGTCGAAATTATCCATTAACTGCTGCATCAGTTCATTAGCGGAAGAGACGTCCCGGCCAATTTCATAGACCGCTGCAATTTCGCCGTTTTCAAAATAGGGATATGAATTTAAGACCAAATCCACTTTTTTCCCTGCCGGCGAAAGGTAGGATATGAACTGGTTGAGAATGGGCTTTTTACCTTTTAGGACAGCAGAACGCTGATAATCATCGACGGGCAGTGTTTCGGAGAGATAGATGTCACTGTCCTTGCAGCCCAGCATCTTTACTTGTTTGGTTCCCTCAATTTGCTCAAAGGCCTTGTTATAAACCAGGATATTGCCTTCTCTGTCGGCAGCATATACGCCATCTGAAACACGGTCGATGATAGCATGCAAAAGCTGGTTTTCTCTGCGTAAGGATGCCAATTCTTCTTCCAATAGATCCAGCATCAAGATAACCTCCTTATAGACAGCGAAAAAAACTGTATAAAAATATTTTCATTTATGATGTTTAATTATATTAATCATATTGATTATTATTCAAAATAGCAATAAAAACGAAAAAATATTTTTACAAATACGCAAATGATAATATTATCAGCACTTTTTACCGTTGCATCTGTAAAAATAATTTGTAATTGTAAAAAATAATTTTACATCTTGCGGCGTAAGAATGTTTTCTGCTTTTCGGTAACCAAATTTGTGATTTGCCTATTTTGTGCCCAGGCAACAGCTGCAAGGGCTGATAGCCTTTTATTGCTGCATGGCCTTTTTGTTTCTCCTGAAAAGAAAACAAATAATTGGCATCAATATTGCTTTATGATAATGCGTATCAATAATCACGTTTGGATATATGATCACTTTTATAGCGAACCATCAGGAGGAGAGTTAAATGATCAGAAGCAATAAAACCGTTAATGAAGGAGTACGTTTTGGCCTGCTGTCCCATGATCAGATGCAGGATATCCATAACTCAGTTCTAGATATTATGGAGAATATCGGCATGCATGTTCAATCCAAGAAGGCAATCAATATTTTACAGCAGGCTGGAGCCCGCGTGGAGGGATCCTTGGTTAAGCTGCCTTCCTATTTGGTGGAAAATGCTCTTGTTTCTGTGCCGTCCAGAATCGTGCTGTGGGACCGTGACGGCAATCAGAAAATTAATCTCAGCGGATACAATTCCTACTTTGGACCAGGCTCTTCCAATGTCTACATCATGGATCCTTATACCGGAGAACGCCGGAGGCCCACCAGCACAGATACAATTAATGCCATGAGGGTTGTTGATGCGCTGCCAAACATCGATTTTGCCACGGATTTTGGTACCATCAGCGATGCTCCTGTAGAAACAAATGATCTGCACCTTCTCAAAATTATGATGAACAATACCCGTAAGCCCATTTTACATTGGGCAAAAAATCTGAAGAATCAGATGGCGATGACAGAAATGGTTGCTGCTGTATCAGGAGGTCTTGATTCTTTCGTGGAACGACCCTCGGTTTGCTGGTTTACAACAGCCGTTTCTCCGTTGATTCAGACAGAAGAGGCGATTGAATGCTTGATGTATTGCGCGGAAAATATGATCCCAAATTGTCATGTCAGTGCACCCATGTCAGGAGGGACATCACCAGTGACTGGTGCCGGGACGGTTGCGCTCTCTCTTGCGGAAACCATGTTCGGGGTTGTACTCAGCCAATTGGTCAGGAAAGGTGCGCCCTGCTTTATGGGGTGTGTTGACGGCCCAATTGACATGAAAACCATGATCATGAGTTACGGGAATCCTGAGTTCCAATTAATGAATGCCGCTTTTGCGGAAATGGGCCATTATTATAATATCCCCACGTGGGGCGCTTCTGGCTGTACCGACGCTAAGGTCGTTGACCAACAGGCGGCCATTGAGGCTGCCTTCTCAATTATGACCCAGAGCTTTGTGGGTGCTAACCTTATTAGCGATAATGGATTTCTGGAGGGCGGAACGCTGGAATCCATGGAACAGCTGGCGATGTGTGATGAGATCATCGGGTACGCCCGGAGGCTCCTGATGGGTCTGACCATCACAGACGAGTCACTTGCCACTGATGTCATAGGCCAAGCTGGACCTCGGGGCAACTATTTTGACAAAGATCATACCTTTAAGCATTTCCGGGAACTATGGCGTCCAACGCTCCTCGATAGAAACAAGTATGATGTTTGGGTGAAGGATGGAAAGACAACGATGGGCGAGCGGCTCAATGCCAAGGTCAAATACTTGATCGATAACCATAGCCCCCAGGCGATATTGCCTGATGAAATAAATTTGAAATTGGCGAGAATTATTGCAGCAGCGGAATCATAAATTCGGCAGATGAACCTGTCGATCACTTCTTACAGTCATCAGAATAAACCAGAAAGAATCATCGGTATTACTGCATTGAGCAAAACGATACTTTGATCTTGGGGGAAGAAATGTGAATAACGAAATTGTGGAGTTAATTGTGGGATATGTGAGGAATTATAAAGCTTCAAAGAAAACAGAAACTGATTGGCGAGATCCTGTAATTGGATTTGCTGATGCCCAGGATCCATTATTCCCAAAATTAAAGGAATTGATTGGACCCAATCACGCTCTTCCTTCGGATCTTGTTCCAAATGCTAAGTCTGTAATAGTCTTCTTTATACCTTTTTCTAAGGAAGTTGTTGATAGTAACATTCTTGGAGAAGAAAGTTCAAGGGAGTGGGACATTTCAAACATTGAAACTAACAATTTAATTAACGATTTATGCAAATACCTATATGAAAAGATAACTGCCAAAGGCTTCAAGGCGTCATTACTTCCTGCCACGTATAATTATGATGAGGAAAAATTGATCAGTGACTGGTCCCATAGAAGTGTTGCATATATTTCGGGAATAGGTAAATTTGGACTCCATAACATGTTCATTACGAAGAGCGGGTGTTGTGGAAGATTAGGGAGTGTTATAACTGATATTGAGTTAACCCCCACAACGAGAACAGATGAGGAGTATTGTCTTTATAAGTATAACGGTACATGCAAAAAATGTATAAAAAAATGTGTTAATAATACTTTCCAACTACAAAATAGTAAAGTGTTTTTTGATCGTAAAAAGTGTAATGAACAAATTTATGACAAGATTGTTCCGGAATATCCAATTGGTTTGGGAGATACATGCGGAAAATGCATGGTTGGTGTACCTTGTTCGTTGGCAATTCCGAGAAAAATTGAATAAAATAATGTTTTCAAAGTATTGTGAGTTATGTTGCATTACCGGCATTATGTCTATAAAGACTATCAATGATTTTTGGGAGGTTAATAATGAATAATACGAAGATTTTTGCTTGCCAAACCTTGGAGGATGAGATACTTGAAATACTGCCCGGAAATATAGATCATGAATTTTTGGAATATAGGTTGCACCGTACTCCTGATAAGCTGCGCGGGCAGCTTAAGAAAAGAATTGAGGAAGCGGAAGAATATGATACTCTTCTGTTTGGGTATGGATTATGTTCCAACGGGGTAGCCGGTTTGAGCTCCCAAAAGCATAAAATAGTGGTGCCTAGGGTACATGATTGCATCAGTCTGCTGCTGGGTTCAAGAAATCAGTATGATGCCCAATTTGAAAAGCATCCAGCAACTATTTATTTAAGTAAGGGTTGGATTAAGCAAAAAGGTGACCCTATGTCCGAATTCTATGAGTATTGTGATAAATATGGAGAAGATAATGCCCGTTGGTTAATTGAAGAAGAATATAAAAATTATCAGAGGGTAGTGTTTATTCATACTGTGGGAGACTGTGATGAAGATGTGAAATACAGTAAGGAAGTGGCAGGTTTTCTTAAGGTTAAGTTTTGTGAAGTCCAAGGATCTTTGCGTTATTTTGAGAGATTGGTTAACGGGGAGTGGGACACGGAATTTCTTGTTATTCCTCCTGGTAGAACGATTTCATTAAACCACTTTATGTAAAAAAATTAGCGTTTTGGCCGCTACTCCAGATATCAAAAAGTACTAAAAACCGAATATCATTATCCCGGATTTCTTGAAACAAAGTATCTTCTCGACATAGTAGAACGGCGCTGAACCCCCTTGCAAAAATGCACCCCCAAAAAAGAAAATGCACCCCCTCGTAAAACAGAGGGATGTATCGTTAAATTGTATCAATATTTGAGTCATTAGACAAAAACAAACGTCAATATTGTACAATGTTGACGCGTGAAAAATCGAGCCGCCTCGACAGGCGGCTTTTTTACTTTTTTGAGGCCATTTCGTGAAAAGATGCACCCGCACTCCGGCACTTTTCAACCTTACGTGAAAAGATTAGGGGTATCGTGAAAAAGTGCAACCACCTATCATCAAAACCTCGCCGCCTGTAGGCTTTTGTCCGGCAAGCGGCGAGGCTTTTGTGTTCAAAGTACTATGATATTTTTCAAACAAAAGCAGACTTTCAGTCTAAAAAGCAAAAACTCTCTAGACTTATTCCGTACCATATGATACTATTAACATATGATAGATATTTGGAGGAGATGTATTATGTCATTAAACCATGTAATCCTGGGACTTCTAAACCGAGAACCATTGACTGGATACGAAATAAAAAAAATAATTCAGCATACACCTTTTATGTATTGGTCTGGAAACAATAACCAGATATATAAAGCATTTGTTGAATTATTGGACGAAGGCTTTGTTACAAAAGAGGTGCAACATCAAGACGGCTCACCGTCAAAAAATATCTACACGATCACCGACGATGGCCTACATGAGTTTAAAAGCTGGCTGCTTTCCGTGACTGATGTAGCGGTTTTCAAAAAGCAATTTTTGATTAAACTTGCTTTGGCTAATCAATTAAAACGTGGTGATTTGGAAAACATGCTGGCGTCATATGCCGATGTAGTTAAGATGCAAGCTGTTTTATCTGAAAGAGAACTCGATAAATGCTATTTTGCTGAACAAGAGCCTTCCGGCAAAGTTTTGTTCTTAGATTTGATACGAGAAAATATCTTGTCCTTTTATTCCAGCGAACTTGAATGGGTTCAAAAGGTAAAAGAATTTATTGCAGGGCTGCCGGATGAGAGCAGTATTATGACGGAAGCTGTCATACAAAAAGAAAACAACGAGGTGGAATCAACAATGAACTATCAAATAGTGGAAAGACAAGGGAAAAGATATCTGTATCTCACAAGCAGAGGCTCCTTAATTCATAGGGAGCAAGATGCCCTTGACATTATTTCACTTTGTATTGAACATGACACGAACGCAGTGGTTCTGGACGGCGATAGCCTTTCAGATGATTTCGTGAAGTTAAGGACAGGCCTTGCCGGCGCCGTGCTACAGAAGTTTGGAAACTATATCAAAGTAGCTGTAACTATAAAAGGCGGGCAGAATTTTCCTGTGCGTTTTCAGGAAATGGTTTCCGAGCTTAGCACCAGAAATACATTTCGCATATTTACCAATTTGGAAGATGCCGTAAGCTGGCTATTACTATAGAAGAGGAATCAAAATGACAAACACATTTGCATTTAAAACAACCGAGGGCAGGAATGCCGTATACAAAGCGTATGATACCTTTCTTGGCAACATGCGGATTCCTCATGAAGAAGTCAATATTGACACACGCTTTGGAAAAGCTTTTGTGATAGCGGCAGGTAAAAAAGATGCGCCCGTTTTGGTATTGCTTCACGGTAGCGGCATAAATTCAGTCATGTGGATCGGGGACATGGTAAAGTATTCCGAGCATTATAGTACTGAGGACGAGGTCTAAATACCTATCATGAAAAGGTGCACCTGTCTTTTTGAATTTGCATCCGCGAAGACGAAAATGCACCCGCGCAGATTCAGCCGGAGCGAGCGTGAAATTGTATCAATATTACCGTCATTAGACAAAATACAAAAATCAGACCTGTCATAGGGTCTGTTTTTTATATGCTCATAAACTTTCCATAAAATAATTCTTTTTGCTTTAATAAATCTTTTGAATACCTACCATTTCCGGGGTAACTTTTTTGTATTCTGATAAAATAAGCCTAGCTCTTGCTTTTTCCCGAATTATTACTAGGTATGGAGTAATTTGTTCAAGGGGGAAGATTGCTACATTGTATTTTATGTTTAATGTATATGAATTCTTGTGTTTTTCTGAGCTGTAATTCTTTTTTCTTATAATGGGTTCCTAAGCCGGTTGTATTTTTTATCCATTCTAATAATTTCTAAATCAACACATGCAATGCTGATTAGTGGTGATGGCTATTTGTTGTTGTGAAATTTTACCGAGGAAAAAGAGTTCTAGGTTTACCAGAATTTTTTACCTGGAGATAAAGAACATAAAGTAGAAGAGAAATTGATGCGCAAAATATTTATGCAGAATAATATAAGATAGAAGGTTAAAGTTTGTAATAATAAGGAAAAACAATTTGCAAAATATCTATGCGGATGCAAAATATTTTTGTAAAAGAGAAACTTTGTAAAAAACTTTCAGCTGTTTGATAGCGTTTTTTACTCTTTATCTCAGATCCTGTAGAACATATTCTTAATTTTTTTACTGATTGGGAAACGTTTTTTGTGCATACTTGGTCAGGTAGATTATATTTAGATATTAATTATTGGCACAATATTTGATAAGTAACTATTTTAGTAAGAAGTAGTATAGTAATAAGGGTACACTGAGATAAGGCATATGGAGCATTATAAAGGGTCAACAAAATATAATTAAAAAATGGAAGAAGGGTTGCATAGTGTCGAAAAATTATCAAACAATATTGTACGTTTGTTGTCTAACAAGTTTTATTGCGATTACATATGCTTTTGGAAGGTATATTTTTGCTGTTATCACTCCGGAGATTGCGAAAGATTTACATTTAAATTATGAGTTTGTGGGGCGGATTAATGCTTTCCAGATGGGTTTATTTCTCCTTTTTTCGTTCTTTGGCGGTTTTATGTCTGCGGTTGTCGGAGCCCGGCTTTTAATATGCTCATCAGTAATGCTGAGCGCATTAAGTTTGGTTAGTTTATATTTTGTCCATGATAAATGGATACTGTTTACAATTGTGGGTATACTGGGAATATTTGCTGCGACAGCATGGGTTCCCATGGTCGAACTTGTAGCCAGATCGATAGCTGAAGAAAACCGCGGAAAGAGTTTAGGGATTATTGCTAGTGGCACTTCTTATGGCGTAATATTAAATGGTATGCTGATTCCTTACATCCTAATTACTTATCATTGGCAAACAGTCTGGCTTGTGTTTGGGATCATAAGTTTTATTATTGGCTCGTTTGGAGTGTATGTGGTTTATTCGGTTAAGAATACAGCTTTGCTTCCAAAAAGCGATCCAGATGAAATGAAAATTGAAAATAATTCAGTTGATATTACTACAAATAGTCCAATGACTAAGAATTATTTACAATATACTCTTTTAATTCTGCTGGTTATTGTGACCGGATTATATTTGATGCCATTCCAGACCTATATCGTTCCATTTATCCAAGAGGATTTAAGGTTAAATCATGAAATTGCTGGAATTAGCTGGAGCCTATTTGGGATCTTAGGCGTGGTTAGTGGTTTTTTTGCTGGCATATTGGCTGATAAGTTTTCTGCGAAAAAAGCGATGATTATAATGTATGGGATCTCGGTGATAGCTATTTTAGTTTTACTTATATTTCACAATTCTGCTTGCGTTTTATTATCCTGTGGAATTTTTGGTTTATCATTTTATGGATTATTTGGCTTGCATCCGACCTATGTTTCGAGGATGCTCCCACCGGAAAAGACTGCTAAATTATTTGGCCTTTTGAATGTTGCAATTGGCTTTGGTGCTATGATAGGCAATTATGCAAGTGGTTATATTAAAAATGCCTCAGGTAGTTTTATTAATGCTTATATGCTAATGGCCGTTTTATCACTATTGTGTTTAAGTATTTGTTTTGGTATTAAGGATGATAGAAGTCGTGCAATAAGCAATTCTTATGGTATTAAGGAGGTTGGTAATTTTGTTAAAGAACAGCAGTGAAGAAAAATTAGTTGCGGTCTATTGCCGGACAGCCCTTTGAGGTTTAGTAATCAAAGGGATGCTAGGGCAACTAAAAATTTTAAAAATATGTCAATAGAGCAGATGAAATATCATTTAATTATTTTAAAAAATATCAAAAGAGATATTCTTTCGACGAGTTCATTCCAGGTGATAAACCACTTCGTGTAGATACAGTAGTGATTTCCACTCAACATGATCCAGAGATGGGCCTTGATATCATATGATAGAAAAAGTGATTCAAGGCTGTTATTACTGCGAAATTATTAAAGAAAACGATCATATACTTGTCACGGGATCAGGAAAACCAGTTAATGGGACTGATTGAAGAAAAGGGGCATATTGAAACTATACACTATGAATATTGCTCAAAACTTTCGACCATATTGAAATTGGGCCAGATGGTATGGCAGAGGTCATTTTCCTTGCCGGAATAAAAGTTAAAGTAGGATAATTGATGATTATATGGAAATGAAACCCGCAGGGCTGGCAGATTGCTGACCTTGCGGGATTTTTTTGTTTTTTAGAGAAATGTGCCTCTATAAATATGTTATTTGAGATTTAGAGGGAAGAGTTTTTGGTAGGAGATATTTTTTAAAGCCTAATTGAACAAAATGTATTTCCATTTGAGGTAAGTATAGTTTGGGCTCCGTCTTGATAACAGAATTGATAGTATATTATGTAGGAAGTTCCGACACTTAAACCTGATAATGTTCAGTCTGGTAATTCTCTCTATTTACCAGAAATATTTGATTGGAAATGATGGAAGAATAATCTTTAGCCTTATTACCGTATACATGGGAGGCATAAGTATATGAAGATTTCGATTTTTAAGTCCGCCAAAACTGGTGTTGAACAATTAAGGTTTTACAGGGTTTTGGATTATATTCTTTCAATGAACCAATTTTATTTATAGTTTTTATTTTATGGTTTTCATTTTATGGTTTAATGTATATT
The DNA here is from genome assembly GCF_002777255.1 of Candidatus Formimonas warabiya. GTDB lineage: Bacteria > Bacillota > Dehalobacteriia > Dehalobacteriales > Dehalobacteriaceae > Formimonas > Formimonas warabiya. Next base: position 3,158,085 of record NZ_CP017634.1, read on the forward strand.
CACCTTGAAAAAATCTCTTTAAAACCGGGAATAAAAAGATCTGATAAGTAAGTTTTTAAAAGGGGAAGAATGTATGTGCCTCAAAGGAATGACAAGCTAATGATATTGATATAGGCAGGAAGATCATAAGATTCGAATTGTGTAAAGAATCCGAGGTGAAAATTTTGAAGAAAATTAAGGATAGGTTTTTGTTAGGTGTTATAGCAGGGTTAGGGGGTAATATGGAAAAAATTACTGTAGAACATTTCTTTAATAGAACTGGCCTCTCCAAAAGTAACGGCTATACAACTGCTGCCGGAATATTTCTAAAAAAATCGGATATTCCAAAGCAGTACGGTAAACTAGTCGGTTATATTGCAGATAACATGATTGCAGGAGGACTTGGTGTCACCTGCACTTATTGGGCTACTCTCATGGGGAAAGATAATTATTTGTTAAAAGGCGCAGGTTTGGGAGCTGCTGAATGGACTACTTTGTACGGAGTCTTCTCTAAACTAGGTGCCACAGCCATATTTCCTGTAAAACCGAAAGATGCCCTAGCCACTTACATATCTCACCTAGTTTTTGGTGCGACCAAAATGGCCATTACCGTAAACTTAGGTGATACACGTTTATTTAAGCCTAGTAATTTAACTTTGGAGATAGATGAACCACAGAGTCTGTTTCCTAAATCTCAGAGCCGGGATAAACTTAATACCAGGGGAGAATGAACAAATCTCTATATTTTAAAATATTAGTGCTGCCCTATCCATGAACTTTGCGGATTGGGGTGGGGTAAAATTGCAAATACTATTTAAGGTCGTATTATAAGGGATAAAATGGGTTTCTTCAGTAGAGGCTGTCAATGAAGGATGGAAGTGATATAATTCTATGAATAAAAAACGGGGCAGCTGTTCATTCCTAGCAAAAATCTTCTCCGGTATTTCTATTTCCGGCATAGTTGGTCAGTTAAAACAACGAGGCATTAACAAAAACGAGCTTAACAGTAATCAAAAAAGAATACTGCTAGGAAGTATACCTTTTGCTTATTTTGCACTTAAGACTATTGTGCGTAAACTAACCCAAAAAGAAATTGGCGATGTACTTAAGACGTTGACTACAGATGAGTATAGTAAAAATATGATGGAAATATGGACCGGTTTCAGACGTGCAGGAATTGATAACATTTTAGAAATCAACTTAAGAGCTACTCAGGGGACTGTCATTAATCGACCGGTGGGGACTTCCAAACAATTTGTTGGATATGATAATCTAATGTTCACAAAACCTCCGCAGTTAAAGAAACTTCCAAAGCCTGGTGACACCCCTGTTGATATGAAAGTTACTATAGGCTCAAAGGCAGATAGGCCATTAATTACTAATATTCCTTTACTGATTTCCGGCATGGCTTATGGAGTAGCATTAAGTGAGTCCGCAAAAATAGCTTTAGCAAAAGGTGCAAAGAAGGCCGGGACTTCAACAAATTCAGGCGAAGGTCCGTACCTCCGGGAGGAACACAGGGAAGCCGGCAAATACATTTTGCAGATATCGCAATGGCCTTGGGGATTACGTACCGATGAAGAAATAGCTTCAGCAGATATGTTGGAAGTACAAATTTCTCAAGGCGCTCAAAGTGGTAGCTTTTATCTTGCTCCAGATGAAGTAAAAGGTAAAGCCAGGGAGCTTATGGGTTTGCCTCATAATCAAGGAATAAGCAGATTGATAGCTCCGCCAGGTGTTAATAGTGAAAAGGATTGGCCAATACTGATTAATGATTTACGCAGGAGAGCCAAGGGAATCCCGATAGGTGTAAAAATGATGGCAACCAATTCGCTTGAAGAAGATTTAGCAGTAGCGATAGATTTAGGTTTTGATGTTATAGCTATTGATGGAGCACAGGGCAGCGCACTTGTATCAAATCCAACGATGCAGGATGATTTCGGGATTCCAAGTCTTCATGCACTGGTTCGTGCTGTCCGATATTTACGTGAACGTGGAATCCGGGATCAAATAAGCCTGATTGTATCCGGAGGGTATTTTAATCCTGGAAGCTGTTTGAAAGCTCTGGCTTTAGGCGCAGATGCAATATATCTTGGTACAGTCCCTTTATATGCTCTAGTCAATAAGCAGCATAAAAAAGTAATACCGTGGGAGCCTGCTACAACTCTTGTAAGCTACAGCTCAAAAAATAATAAAAAATTAGACATAAATCTAGGTGCTGAAAGAGTAGCTAATGTGTTACGATCCATGGTGGTGGAAATGGAGCAAGTCATTCGCGCCTTAGGCAAATCATCAATTAAAGAGCTTAATCCCGATGATTTAGTTGCTCTCGATGACTTCTCTGCTGAATTAACTGGTGTAAAAAGAGTATATTAACACTTAAATAATCTTCTAAAAGTAACCGGCCAGAATACAATGAGGTTGACATAATATAACTCATAAGTGATGTGTGCCAGCCTGTATTTTGTCATTTATCCTAAGGGAACATAGGCCTTAACTTGACACAACTAATATTCTGCCCAATAAATGATAGTAAATAGAATGTTTTAAGACAATTGGCCCTTTTTGGTAGTTATATAACGAACTTTAGCAGTGCCGATTTTTATTTGCACCCCCTTAAATTTTGCACCCCCCAGGAAAGGCACTTACCCCTTGATTTCGGACAGTTAAAATGCATACTAAAATAGCTGCACCCCAAAATCGGACAGCATAAATGAACACCGAATTGTCCATAATATGGCAAGAGGTGATCAATTATGCGAAGTTTAGAAGAACAGGAAACAGCTCTGAATATGTACTTCAGAGATGGCGAAAGTTATCAATACATAGCGAAGACCATGAATATTCCGCTTGATACAATAAAATCATGGTGCCTTAGGTACCGAAAAAAGATGGGGATTCCACAGCGTGATAAGGCCGGACGCCGCAAAGAGGCTGTCCGCAAGGAGGACATTCACAGCCGTACCCCGAAAACCGATTCCCAAGAAGATCGTATAGCACGGTTGGAGATGGAGGTAGATCTGCTGCGAAATTTTCTCATACTGACAGAAAGAGGGTGAGAAAATCGCAATTTTACGCTATCATCAAGCGATTTACGGGAAAATATCCTGTTGCTGTAATGTGTAAGTTTTATGACGTTTCACGAAGCGGCTATTATGACTGGATGAATCGTGGGCAATGCGGGAATCCGGACAAGGATCTGATTGACTTAATTACCGAATGCCACAAACGACATAAGAGACGCTTCGGCTATCGGAGGATCGTCAAATGGCTCAAGCGCGAAAAGGGGCTGACTGTAAACCATAAAAAGGTGTGGCGGATTACAAGCAGGAACAATATGCTATCAGTTATCCGCCGTAAAAATCCGTTTAACTACAAGCCGAATGGAAACTTGCGTTACGAGAACGTAATGAATAGGGGATTTAGTGCGGACAGACCGAATCAAAAATGGGTGACGGACATATCCTATATTGTTGTGCCGGAAGGAACTCTGTATCTGTCGGCAATCCGAGATTTATGCGGCAACTTTATCGTGGCGCATAAGACGGCGAAGCGGCAGGATTACTTGCTCGTCAAAAATACGATAGAAGCGGCTGTCGCTTCTGAAACGCCGCCGAAAGACCTGATTCTTCATAGCGACGGCGGCGGGCAGTATCGATCGTGGGACTACCATTTTCAAGTTACTGAAAATGGTATAACTCCGTCCATGTCCAAGCCCGCAACACCTGGTGACAACGCGATGGCGGAAAATTTTTTCAGCACGTTCAAGACGGAGTGTATTTATCTCGAAAAGCCGAAAACGCTTACCGAAGCCGAGAGACTGACCGATGAATTTGTCCAATACTACAACTACGAGCGTATTCAGGGCAATGGCCTAACGCCTTTTGAGGAAAGGGAAGCCGCTGCAAGGCTCTCGGAGACGCCGTCCCCGAACCCCTGAGGTTTATCGCTTTTGTTTTCCTTACCGAATGAAAAGAGCGGTCAACCGACCGCCCCATTCGTATAAGCCAAACCTTGTAAGCCGCTCGGGTCGCTCCTCAGCGTTGCCCTATGTGCGCGTTGTTCCAGGTTAACCTGACCAGAAATGGTCAATAAAACCCTGGCAGAATGTGTTTAACATATCTGAACTCTGTAACCGAATTGGCAGGGGTAGTTCCTGCTACGGTCTGAATGCTAGCAGACCCGTCCCTGAAGCTTCGACGTGCACCTCCGGTTTACCACGAAAGTGTACGAAGCTCGATAAAGTCGGCGAAAACCGAACCTGCGATGGTAAGGGAATGTAGTCGGGGGGCTATAAAATGGCCATGCCTATTCACCGAAAATCTCCGTATGTAAGGCTCGTAAAATGCGGGATACCAAAATGAAGGTATTCACCCCCCAGTGGGGTCCATGCCGCAGACGTAAAAATATAGGGTTTTTTGTCTGTCTCACTCCCGAAGAGGGATGGGGCCTTGCGTCCAACTAGCAAAGGATAAAAAGGCGACTGGCGGGCCAGAGGAGAAGGCTAAAGTCACAGTGTAAAGCTAGGTTACGGGGAACAACGGAACCACAGGAGGGAATGTTAAAGTTGGTAAAGGCTGATATCCCTAAGCGGTAAGAAATGACCGCATTACCTGTGGGGCAGCAGCCCGTAGTAGTCCGAGCGCGGGAAAGTCGCGTACATGGCGAAGGGGCATAGTCAATCATACTAAATAAGCAAGTCAACTGTCAGGGAAGGCGTGGACCATAACTGACTAAAGCCAGCAGGACCAATACTCCATACAAAGGAGGACTGCTTGGAGCAACAATCTGACTATCCAATCTTGAAGAACGAATGGGATCTACACAACTACCTAGACGAACTTTATGCCAAAGCAAGAATGGCCAAAGAACGTGGAGAGAAACCGAAATTTAAAGGTCTGCTGGAGATTATCTCATCCCCAATTACTATTCAGACCGCAGTTCACAACATCAAGTCTAACAGAGGTGCAGAAACACCTGGTTCTGACGATACTACAATAAGGGATTTTCTGGAGAAGCCATTTGGGGAAGTAATTCATGCCGTACAAGAAGGCCTAAAGAACTACCAACCCATTCCAATACGCAGGGTGCATATACCAAAACCAGGAAAACAGGAAACACGCCCTTTAGGTATTCCATCCATTTTCGATCGGGTAATTCAGGAGTGTATTCGCCTTGTTATCGAACCCATCTTAGAGGCACAGTTCTTTAACCACTCTTATGGGTTTAGGCCATACCGGGATGCTCACATGGCCCTGGAAAGGATAACAAACATCGTTCACCAAACTGGGTATCATTGGGTCATTGAAGGCGATATTTCAAAATTCTTTGACACCATTAGTCATACTAAGTTAATCAAACAACTTTGGCATCTTGGTATCCGGGATCGACGCATTCTTATGTTGATTAAACAAATGCTCAAAACGGGGATAATGAACGAAGTCAAAGTTAATCCGGAGGGCACTCAGCAGGGTGGAATTATCTCTCCACTGCTAGCTAATGCCTACCTAAATACCTTTGACGAGTACATCGCCAATGCTTGGGAGAATAAGAAAACGCGTCATCAATACGCATTTGCAAATGGCAGACTCAGAGCTCTAAGAAACCAAGGAACACTAAAACCGGCCTATCTAGTACGTTATTGCGATGATTGGGTTATCATTACTAACACAAAAAAGAATGCCGAAAGATGGAAGAACCATATACAGCAAAAGCTGAAAGACCAGCTTAAGCTTAAACTTTCGGAAGAAAAGACTAAACTTACTTGTGTTAAAAAGAGCCCTATTTCATTTCTAGGCTTCACGTATAAAGTAGTGCCGTCGGGCAAAGCCCGAAAAGGCTATGTGACGAAAACCCATCCTCACCCGGAGCGACTAAAGTGCAAGGTTGCAGAAATCCGCAAAGAAGTTAAGAAGATTTACAAACAACCCGATCGAGAGTTAATTTTTCAACAAATCCTAAAGGTAAACGCTATGACTAGGGGCATAATCAACTATTATCAGGCGGCAACCCATGTTTACCTAGACCTATGTAAACATGCGTGGGGGATTTTTCCTATTGCCTCTCGTGTAATCAAAAAATTAGGTGGCGGTATGGTTCCTGCCAATCAAGTTAGTAATTTACAAGATATACATCAGCAATATACAAAAAAGATTGCGGCAATTCAAGACGGTAATAGACTTATTGGAATTACTTCTCTCAGTTTCTGTAAATGGCAACAGATCAAGCTGAAAAATCGGAAAGAAACTCCTTACACTGTGGAAGGCCGAGAACTTTATTTAAAACGAACGGGGAAAAAGACAACTCTACCCCGTCAAGACGAAATACTTAGTTCCCACCTTCTAAGCAAGATCCACAATAAAGGTAGCCCCCCATATAACTTTGAATACTTCCTAAATCGTGGGTATACCTTCAATCGAGATAAAGGTAAATGCCGCATATGCGGCGAGTATCTAAGTGAAACTAATGTGGAATTTCACCATATTCAAACAAAGCTAACCCTCGACATGGTTAATCGAGTACCTAATCTTGTTAGTGTCTGCACAACTTGTCATGACCTAATTCATAGTAACTGCAATATTTCAAATCTACCTAAGTCAAAATCCCGTAAACTAACCAGGATGAGAGAAAAGTTGACATAAGCGAAAATAGTAGATTGATGGAAGGCCGGATGAGGTAAAAGTCTCATGTCCGGTCTGAAGCGGGGGAAAAGGGCCTTCCGAACGGCATTTAATCGATGAGCGAGGAAGTCCCTTACCTATCGCGATCCTGCTTGCAAGTAAAAGCATTATGATTATTGCCGGTTTTTCATGCATTTATTCGGGGTGTGCAAAATAGTTGTCCGTCACAAGGGGTGCGGTGCCGCCTCAGGGGGGTGCATCTTTCAACGAAAGGGTGCAAAAACAGAAAAAAGCACCGCTGAAAACACTGCTAATTTAGGTCTAAAACGCTGAAAACTCCTTGTGGCAAGGAGTTTTCATTGTATCAAAGTTTGAGTACTTATTTGGTGGAGGCGAGGGGACATGTTTTCCCATAAGTTTCCTTACGGCATGGACTATATCTTTACCCATTTTCATGGGTACCCGGCGTATTATGGAGAGTATGTTTTTTTGACCTCTCCATCCAAGGCTTTGCCTTGAGTCTCTACAGGGCTTGCACCCCTCGGTATTGCCATATAGCTTTTCGCTACTTAGGTTTCACCGATGTAAGCCGGGTTTTCACCTGGATGTTGCCACCCAGGGCGACCCTTTTGTTGATCGAACCCCTGTCCGAAAGAGAACCCACAAAAGCTTCTCCGAGCGCAGTTTGTGCTTTAGATTTCGCTCCCTTGCCGGCCACAAACAGCCTGCGCGGTCGCTATCTCGATGAATTTCCCCTGATCCCTCCGAGAATTGGGATCAGAGTATCCTGCTAAAATGACACCCTATTCCTCACCGCAGGAGCAGAGGGTAGGATGTTAGCTGCATTAAGCAGCTAAAGCGTAATTATCGTTAGCGTTTAAATTAATTTCCACCGTTTAACGGGCTGATGGAACCCCGGCTCGCTACTCTCGCCAATTCATCCCCCGTCGAAATCCAGTACGCCCCCATGTTATTTATTTGGCGATTAGGGACTGTGGATTGTCTACTGTATAGCTACTAACTGTTAATCAGTGGGCCTTAGAAGTAGACTGCTAATAATGCTGTCTTTCCTTGAACGCTTTGTCCATTTCTCTTTTTGCGTCTCTTTCTGCCATATCATCCCGCTTGTCATAGAGCTTTTTACCTTGGGCCAGGGCCAGTTCCACTTTGGCGCGGCCCCGGGAGAAATAGACTTTCAATGGAACCAGGGTTAAACCTTTTTCCCGTACGGTTCCAAAAAGCTTGTTGATTTCATATTTGTGCATGAGCAGTTTCCGGGTGCGCTTGGGATCGTGGTTAAAACGGTTGCCCTGCTCATAAGGGCTGATATGCATATTATATAAAAGGACCTCTCCGTTTTCAATCCGGGCAAAAGCATCGTTCAGGTTGGCTTTTCCTCCCCGCAGTGACTTCACTTCCGTACCCTGGAGAGCCATCCCGGCCTCATAGGTTTCCAGAATGTGATAGTCATGCCGCGCTTTTCGGTTGTCGGTAACGATCTTTATTCCTTGCTTCTCTTTCATACGGCACCCCGAAAAACAAACCCTCACGTACAGATCAAACTAACGCACAACCTGCCGCAGGGTTTCGTCATTCCATAAGAAATCAACGTGTGTAATTATTATAACACACGGGCTATCAAAGTCAACGGTATCCTGTTTCCAGCCGGGAAAGGCTACTATTCGTCGGCGGCCAGTTCAAAATCGATGCTCCGGTCTTCTACGTTCACCCGGCTCACCACGATTTTTACCGCATCCCCCAGCTTATACATTTTTCTCGTGTGGCGGCCCCGGAAGGCAATCAATTTTTCCTCGAACTGATAGTAATCGTCGGTCATGGTGGAAACATGGACCAGGCCTTCCACGGTATTATCCAGTTCCACAAACATGCCGAAAGAAGTCACCCCGGAAATAATTCCTTCGAAGGTGTCGCCGATATGCCGTTCCATGAACTCGGCTTTTTTCATGTCCAGAGATTCCCGTTCCGCATCTTCGGCGATTTTCTCCTTAAAGGAAGACTGCTCGGCGTAATCATTCATCCGTTTGCGCAATTTGGTCCGGCGCTCTTCATTCAGCTGGCCCTTGGCAAGATACTCCTTGATCACCCGGTGGATCACCAGATCCGGATATCTCCTGATGGGAGAGGTAAAATGAGAATAGTATTTTGAGGCCAGTCCAAAATGGCCCAGAGCTTCCGGGTGGTAACGGGCATGACGCATGGACCGGAGCATTACCGTACTGATCACCCGTTCCTCCGGACGGCCTTCTATCTTATCGATGATATCCTGATAGACCTTAGGATGGATCTCATGGGACGCTCCTTTGATATGATAGCCGAAACGGTGCAGGAATTCGTTCAGTTCTTCCACCTTTTCCGGATCTGGAACTTCGTGAATCCGGTACAAAAAAGGAGCTTCCCGCCAGTAATATTCTGAGGCCACCGTTTCGTTAGCGGCAATCATAAATTCCTCAATCATCTGCTCCGCTACATCAGAGGTACGTTTCACAATCGCCTCCGGCTTCCCGCGCTCGTCCAAAATTACTTTTGCCTCAGGAAATTCAAAATTGATCGCGCCTCTTTCCATGCGCTTTTGGCGCAGGGTGTGCATGAGCATAGCCATATTTTTAAACATGGCTACAAAATCTTCATACCTTTTTTTCAACTCCAGGTCATTCTGAAGGAGAATTTTATTCACATTGCTGTAGGTCATGCGCTCCCTGACCTGAATCACCGAGGGAGTGATGTCATGGGCTACTACGGACCCCTGGGGATTGATCTCCATAAAACAGGTCATGGCCAGCCGGTCCACCCCGGCATTCAGGCTGCAAATATCGTTGGACAGCTGCCTGGGCAGCATGGGAATCACCCGGTCCACCATATAAACACTGGTCCCTCGTTGAAAAGCCTCCCGGTCCAAAAAGCTGTCTTCTTTGACATAATTCCCTACATCGGCAATATGGACCCCTAAATACCAGTTGCCGTTGGCAAGAAGCTCCAGGGAAACGGCATCATCCAGGTCCTTGGCATCTTCCCCATCTATCGTTACCATGGGCAGGCTGCGCAAATCCCGTCGTCCCTGATAATCTTCCGGCCTGATCACGGCCACTTTCTCCGCTTCTCTGATCACATTTTCCGGAAACTCTTCCGGAAGCTGAAATTTTTTGATGATCGATAAAACATCAATTCCCGGAGCACCAGCCCGGCCGAATACCTCTGCCACCTTCCCCTCGGGGTTTCTTCTGGGTTCCGGCCATTTCGTTACTTCCACAATCACCTTGTCGCCGTCCCTGGCCCCGTTGAAAGATTCTTTGGGCACAAAAATGTCCTGGGCCAGCCGTTTTTCATCGGGCCGCACAAAGCCGTATCTCCGGGCGTCCTCGAATGTGCCCACCACCCGGTTGTTGGCCCGCTCCAGAATCCGGATCACTTCACCCTCCTGGCGTACTCCAGTCACCTGTTTCATCACCCGCACCATGATGCGGTCGTTATGCATGGCCCCGCTGGTATTGTCTGCGCTGATAAAGATATCGTTCTGCTCGGGATTGTCCGGAATCAAGAAGCCAAATCCTTTGGCATGACCTTGAAAGCGTCCCGGGATTAAGCCCATTCTTTCCGGCAGCCCGTAGCGGTTTTTCCGCGTAAAAACAATGAGCCCCCGGCTTTCCATATCCCGGAGCAGGGCAATAAACTCCTGGATATCCTTTACCTGCAAAGCATGAATCAGTTCTTCCGCGTTCAATGGTTTATAGGTGCTTTCCCGCATATAGGAAAGCAGTTCCGCAGCAGTGATCATGAAATCTCCTCCTGGAATATCTCCAAAACCTCTGTTTTATCTAATGCTTCAGCCAGTAAACCTTCTATGTCAAGTTTCTCTTCCATCTTCCGGGCTTCATCCAACCGGGGACGAATCTTGGGGAAGTCGGGCAGAAACACGGTACAGCAATCCTCATAGGGACGGATGGAAATATCAAAAGTATGGATGTGCTGGGCAATTTTGATGATTTCTTCTTTGTCCATACCCACCAGGGGACGCAGCACAGGCATGTTGGTAACATCATTAATGGTAAACATGCTCTCCAGGGTCTGGCTGGCCACCTGGCCCACGCTTTCTCCGGTATAAATGGCAAAAGCCCTATTTTGTTGGGCAATTCTTTCCGCCAAACGAAACATCATACGGCGCATGATGGTAATGCCGTATTCTTCCCGGCAGTTCTGCCGGATCGCTTTTTGGATTTCCGTGAAGTGCACCACATGGAGGCGGATTTTCCCACCCCACCGGGCCAAAACCTGGCACAGATCGATGACCTTCTGCTTCGCCCTTTCACTGGTAAAAGGAAAGCTGTGAAAATGGACGGCGTCAAAGGTAACACCCCTTTTCATGGCCATCCAGCCCGCCACCGGGCTGTCGATACCCCCGGAAATCATCAGCACCGCCCGGCCGCTGGATCCTACGGGCAGTCCCTTGGCCCCGGGTATCACCTGTCCGTAAACAAAAGCCCCTTCTCCCCTGATTTCCACATCAATCGTATGCTGGGGATGATACATATCGGCCTGATAAATGTCCGGACTGTTGGCAAAAAGATAGGATCCCACGGCTTTGCTGATCTCGGGAGACGTCATGGGAAAGGTTTTATCCGACCTTTTGGTCTCCACTTTAAAAGTTCCCCCCTGGGGCAGAGCATCATGCAGTACCCTTAAAGCCGCTTTCTGTACGGCGTCCAAATCCTTTTCTGTTTTGATCACCGGACTGACGGAATAAATACCGAATACCTGCTGCAGCCGTTCCATGGTCCGGTCCAGGTCATTTTTTACGGGAACCCAGATCCTCCCCCAGGTGGACTCTACCTCTCTGGGAGGCAGATCCTTCAAGGCCCTCTTGATATTCAGGACCAGCCGGTTGATAAATTGATGCTTATTTTTTCCTTTGAGGCCCAGTTCCCCATAGCGTACCAGAATTAATTCGTACATCGGTTACCTCCCCCGCTATTTTCCCGTTAACGCCCGCAGTTCTTTCACTGCTTTGGTTACACTCTCCACTACCGGCATGACTTCCTCCAGATCATTCATGTAGGAAAAACTAAACCGGAGGGAGCCCTCCATTTCTTCCTCTTCCAGATGCATCGCGGTTAAAACATGGCTCAGCTTTCCTTTTTTGGCGGAGCAAGCAGACCCGGAGGAGATATAGATGCCGTCCTGCTCCAAATAGTGCAGCAGCACCTCGCTTCTTGTGCCGGGAAAGGAAATATTTAAAATATGGGGGGCCCCTAAACCGTCGAAATTACTGTTGATCCGGCAGTCCGCTACCTGTTCCTTAATCCGGGATGCCAATGTTTCTCTGATGGCATCCATTTTTTTGGCGTGGGCATCCCGGTCTTTCACGGCAATTTCCACAGCTTTACCTAATCCCACAATGCCCGGTACATTTTCCGTGCCGGAGCGCACGCTCTTTTCCTGTCCGCCCCCTTCTACCAAAGGTTTGAGACGGGTTCCTTTTTTTACATAAAGAATGCCGATTCCCTTGGGGCCATGAATTTTATGCCCGCTCACCGAAAGAAGGTCAACCCCCCATTTCGCGGGAAAAACCGGCAGTTTACCAAATGATTGCACGGCATCCACATGGAAAAACACCTTTTTATGATACCCTTTTAGAACTTCCCCCACCTCTTGAACCGGCTGCACGGCACCCACTTCATTGTTGACATGCATCAGGCTGACCAGGATGGTATCGCTGCACAGAACCTCCTTCAGCTCCTCCATATCAATGACCCCATTTTCCTTTACGCGCAAATAAGTAATCCGGAAACCTAATTCCTCTAAGTGGTCAAAAACATTGAGCACCGAAGGATGCTCCACATTGGAGGTAATAATATGATTGCCCCGGCTTTTATAGGCATGGACAATCCCTTTGATCGCGGTATTATTGCTTTCTGTACCCCCGGAAGTAAAGTAGATTTCCTCCGGGCTGACTTCCAAAGCCCCGGCGATGATTTTCCGGGCATGGCTTACGGCCTGCTCCGCCTGGACCCCCTTTTTATGCAGGGACGAGGGATTGCCGTAATTACGGATCATGGTCTCATGCATCAAATCAGCCACATCCGGGTGCACCTGGGTGGTCGCGCTATTATCAAAATAGATTTCTCTCTCCATCAATTTCGCTCCATATTTTAATTAGATAATATATCTTGCCCATTTCACAAATTTGACATACACACGGATGAGTACCGGGATCCGGTCATGATATAGGCACCTCCTGATGGAGGGCTTCCATGATTTTCGCGCTAGCCTCGGCCGCCACAGACCCGTCTTCCAGAACAGCCCTGGCTTCAATCTCATGCATTCTTCCCCGTTTTTTTACCACCCGGCTGGAGAAGGTGACCGGTTTGCCGATGGGTATGCCTTTCCGGTAGCGAATGTTTAAGGAGGCGGTAAAAGCCATGATTCCCTCCACAAACACGGACCGGGCGCATACTTCATCCAGAATTGCCGCCGTAATGCCGCCGTGAATCAGTCCGGGATAGCCCTGGTGCTCTTCCCGGGGCACAAATACGGTACAATAGCAATCACTTTCTTTTTTGAACTCCAGCTTTAAGCCGATGGGGTTTTTCTTCCCGCAGGCAAAACACATGGAATCGTACTGGTCGATCATGACAACTCCTCCCTTTGATATCTTCTGTCCCTAACCTGTCCAAAAGGGCTTTTCAAGAAAAAAGTGCTGGGTGATACCCAACACTTTTTTTCCGATGCAAATTATTTAAAGAATATTGATATGATCAGTGTCAGTAGTAGGAAACCAATGGCCAGTCCCGCAGAAATTTTATTTAAAAGCTCATCAATGCCTTTTTTCTTTCCAAAGAATGTCTCCGCACCTCCGGCAATGGCTCCCGACATCCCCGCGCTTTTACCCGACTGGAGCAACACAGTGGAGATCAATCCTAAAGAAATCAGCATTTGAATAATCATCAAAAAAGTTTTCACAAACTCACCCTCCGTTTTTAAATCAGTGAATCTATTGTACCACAAATATTTTTTGCGTACAACTGATTCAGGTCCTGTTTGTTAGTAAGCCGGCAGGTATTTTTCTTTATTTTTTCAGATTGTAAAAGGCATTGATTCCCGCATAGGCCGCCACTTCATCCAGTTCTTCTTCAATGCGGAGCAGTTGATTGTATTTCGCGACCCGGTCGGTACGGGAAGGAGCGCCGGTTTTGATTTGTCCGGCATTGGTGGCTACCACTAAATCCGCAATGGTGGTATCTTCGGTTTCCCCTGACCGGTGGGAAACGATAGCGGTAAAGCCTGCCCGTTTTGCCATTTCGATACAATCCAGAGTCTCTGTCAGCGTGCCGATCTGGTTTACCTTAATCAGAATAGAATTGGACGCCCCGGTTTGAATTCCTTTGGATAATCTCTCCGTATTGGTGACATAGAGATCATCGCCCACGATCTGGACCTTTTTGCCTAATACTTCCGTAAGCCTGGCCCAGCCGGCCCAATCATCTTCCGCCAGCCCGTCCTCAATGGAGATAATGGGATACTTGTCCACCAGTTTGGCATAAAAATCAATCATTTCCTCAGAGGTTTTTTCCAGGCCTTCCCCTTTCAGAACATACTTGCCGTCTTGATAAAGGACGGATGCCGCCACATCCACAGCCAGCATCAGATCCTTGCCCGGTTCATATCCGGCCGCTTTGATGGCCTCCACAATCACGGCCAGGGCTTCTTCGTTGGAGCCCAAATTAGGAGCAAATCCTCCTTCGTCACCGACTGCCGTATTATAGCCTTTTGCTTTGAGGACTTTTTTCAGGTTGTGAAATACCTCTGCCCCCATCCGTAAAGCGGAGGCAAAGCTGGCCGCCCCCACCGGCATCACCATAAACTCCTGAATATCCACATTATTGTCGGCATGTTGTCCCCCGTTCAGGATATTCATCATCGGTACGGGCAACTCTTTCGCATTGACCCCGCCCAAATACCGGTAAAGAGGAACATCTAAATAATTGGCTGCTGCCCTGGCACAGGCCAAAGACACCCCTAATATGGCATTGGCGCCTAATTTGGCCTTATTGGGAGTGCCATCCAGTTCCAGCATCAATTTGTCGATATGGGCCTGGTCTAAAACACTTAAGCCGACGATTTCCGGAGCCAGAATCGTATGTACGTTGGCCACAGCATCCAAAACACCTTTGCCCAGGTAACGCTGCTTGTCACCATCTCTCAGTTCCACTGCCTCATAGGCTCCCGTGGAGGCACCGGAAGGGACGGCGGCTCTTCCGATGGTGCCGTCTTCTAAAAATACCTCCACCTCAATCGTGGGATTACCCCGGGAATCCAAAATTTCTCTCGCATTGATATCCGCGATTAGGGACATGATTCTACCTCCTATTTTTTATAAGATAATCAAATTATTCCCCGTCATTTCCTGCGGTTTCTCTAAACCCAAAAGATAGAGCATGGTGGGAGCAATATCTTCCAGGGCTCCGCTTCTTAATGGGGCAGACTTCAGTTGATCCGCCACTAAAATAAAGGGCACTTGATCCGTCGTGTGCGCCGTGAGAGGCTCGCCGGTTTTTTCATCAATCATGCATTCCACATTGCCGTGATCAGCGGTAATGAGGGTGATACCGCCCTGCTCCTGCACGGCCTCCACTACTTTGCCCAGGCATTCGTCAACGACTTCCACCGCTTTTTCCGCTGCCTCCATCATCCCGGTATGCCCGACCATATCCGGATTGGCATAGTTTAATATAATTACATCATAGATACCGCTCTTAATTTTGTCAATCACTGCTGCCGTTACCTCATAAGCGCTCATTTGAGGCTGCAAATTATAGGTAGCGACCTGAGGAGAGGGAATTAAAATCCGGTCCTCTCCCGGATTCGGCTCTTCTACCCCGCCGTTAAAAAAGAAGGTCACATGGGCATATTTTTCCGTTTCCGCGATGCGCAGCTGTTTCAAGCCGCGGTCCGCCAGCACCTGTCCCAAGGTTTGGTTTAAGTTCTGGGGCGGAAAAGCCACCGGGGCCTGAATGGTAGCGTCATATTGGGTCATACAGACATAGTGCACCTGGGGAGGATTGTTGCCCCGGTCAAAACCGGAAAAATCCTCATCCACAAAAGCCCGGGTAATTTCCCGGGCCCTGTCGGCCCGGAAATTATAAAAAATGATGCTGTCTCCGGTCTGAACAGTACCCTTAGGGTTACCTGCTTCATCAACGATCACGGTAGGTTCTACAAACTCGTCGGTAATTCTCTTGTCATAGGATTGTTCCACCGCCACCTGAGCAAGGGGGGCCTTTATTCCTTCTCCGTAGACCATCGCCCTGTAGGCCCTGTCTACCCGGTCCCATCTTTTATCCCGGTCCATGGCATAGAAACGTCCCATCACCGTAGCCACAGCGCCAAAGCCTAATTCTTTAAACTTTTGCTGCAAAAGCAGGATATATTCTTTGGCATTGGCGGGAGGAACATCTCTCCCGTCCAAAAAGCAGTGCACATAGACCTTGGTTAGTCCCTGGCGGCGGGCCATTTCCAGCAAAGCAAACAAATGATCCAGATGGCTGTGCACCCCCCCGTCGGAAAGCAGTCCCAGCAGATGCAAAGAAGAATTGTTTGCTTTGGCATGTTCCATGGCTTTTAACAATACCAGGTTTTCAAAGAAACTCTTATCCCTGATGGCGCGGGTAATGCGGGTGAATTCTTGAAACACCACTCTCCCCGCTCCCATGTTCAAGTGCCCCACTTCCGAATTGCCCATCTGTCCCTCAGGTAACCCCACCGCCTCCTCGGAAGCATTCAATGTGGTATGGGGATAGGCATCCCAAAGCCGGTGATAATTAGGCACCCAAGCGCAGGCAATGGCATTTCCTTCAGCTTTATCACGAAGACCCCAGCCGTCCAAAATCGTCAATACTAAAGGCTTTCCTTGACTAGTCACCGAATTTCCTCCTATCAAAAACCAGCAATTTTACTGAAAGAATCCGCTTTAAGACTGGCGCCCCCTACCAAAGCTCCGTCAATATTGGGCTGCGCCATAAGTTCTTGAATGTTTTCGGGCTTGACACTGCCCCCATACTGAATGCGGATTTTTGCTGCCGTTTCGGCGCCAAACATGTCGGCCAAGAGGGCACGAATCTGAGCAATCACTGTTTCCGCATCTGCCGCGGAAGCATTCTTCCCTGTACCGATGGCCCACACCGGTTCATAAGCCAAGACTAAATTTTCCCGTCCCTCCTGGGGTAAGCCCGTGAGGCCGGTGCGCACCTGATTTTCCACGACGGTGCCCGTCATACCTGCCTCCCGTTGGGCCAATGTTTCACCCACACAGACAATGGGCCGTAAACCATGGGCAAGAGCGGCCTTTACCTTCCTGTTGACCGCTTCGTCTGTTTCAAAAAAGTACTGTCTCCTCTCGGAGTGCCCAATAATCACATATTGGCACCCTACAGCAGCCAGCATCACAGGCGAAACCTCCCCTGTAAAAGCCCCTTCCTGCTCCCAATGCATGTTTTGTGCGCCTACCTTGATGCCGGTGTCTTGCACGGCAACAACAACGGCGGGCAGGTCTACGAAAGGAGGACAAACCACGATTTCTGCCTGAACATGGCTAATCAAGGATTTCAGGTCATTAATTAAACTTAATGCCTCTCCCGGCGTTTTAAACATTTTCCAATTTCCTGCAATAATGGGTCTGCGCATTTTATCTTCCCCCAAATCAGGGACCAGGGTTCAGGCCTTCGGTAGTCTGAACCCTGTCACCCGCTTATTTGTTTTGCAAGGCGGCAACTCCCGGCAGCTCTTTCCCTTCCAGGAATTCCAGGGATGCTCCTCCTCCGGTGGAAATATGGGTAATCTTCCCTTCCAGACCCGTTTTATGTACAGCCGCCACCGAGTCTCCCCCGCCTACAATGCTCACGGCCTGGGCCTCAGCCACCGCTTTGACAATCTCTTCGGTGCCTTTGGCGAAAGCTTCCATTTCGAATACGCCCATGGGCCCGTTCCAGATAATGGTCTTTGCCTGCCGGACAATTTTTCCGAAAGCGGCCCGGCTCGCCGGCCCGATATCCAATGCCATCCAATCGGCAGGCACTTGACCCACCCCGACAACCTGGTGCTTGGCGTCGGCAGCCAAGGCCTCTCCGACTACTAAATCCTCCGGCAAAAGGAGCCCTACTCCTTTTTCTTGGGCCTGTTTCATGAGAGAGCGGGCTAAATCCAATTTATCCGTTTCCACCAAGGATTTCCCCATCTCTTTTCCCTGGGCGGCAAGAAAGGTATTGGCCATGCCCCCGCCCATGATCAGGACGTTTACTTTGGTGATCAGATTTTGGATCACACCAATCTTGTCGGATACTTTGGCGCCTCCTAAAATCCCCACAAAGGGCCGCTCAGGATGCTCCAGGGCCCGACCCATGATGCCGATTTCGCTCTGCATCAAGAATCCGGCCACTGCCGGCAGATATTGGGCAATCCCGGCCGTGGAGGCATGGGCCCGATGGGCGGTACCAAAAGCGTCGTTCACATAAATTTCCGCAAGGGCAGCCAGTTTTTGAGCAAAAGCGGCATCATTTTCTTCTTCTTCCTTATGAAAGCGCAGGTTTTCCAGCAGAAGCACATCTCCCGGCCTCATGGTTTCGATCATTCCCTCTGGTTCCGCCCCAATACAATCTTTGGCATACAAGACATCCGGTCCGATCAGCTCTTTCAATTTTGCCGCCACAGGAGCCATGGTGTATTTTTCATTCACTTTTCCTTTGGGCCGTCCCAAATGAGACATGAGAATCACTACAGCCCCTTTCTCCCGTAAATAGCTAATTGTCGGTAAAGCCGCCGTGATTCTGGTCTCATCCGTAATCTTTCCCTGATCATCAACAGGGACATTAAAGTCCACCCGGACAATCACTTTTTTTCCTTTGACATCAATATCCTGAATGGTTTTCTTGTTCATTTCACAAACCCCCTATTGGAGCAAATACTTCATTCAGATGGAGGTCCTTTTAGTCCATCTGAATTCTGACGCAAGTTCTTAACTTGCTAAGTGATTTTCTTAGCAAGTTTTAGAACTGCTAATACAGAGTGAGAACTGCAGATGCATGACTTAATTGGCGTTGGACCCCCGCCATTAGAATATCCCCAATCAATGGGGAGGCTTACGCCAAGTTAGTCAGGTGAAAAACGAATTGACAATTGGGGTGCCAATGTCAATGTCTCAAAAACATCCCCTTTGATATGCGTCCCATGCTGTTTTTTTCTCCATCGTCAACCTGTCCCCTTATTTTGGAGTTGTCCATCATTACTATTTTATTCCGGTCAGCTGACAATGGTTCATTTTCTATTTTTACAGGCTTTTCGCCACAAAATCCGCTAAATCCACGACCCGGCAGGAATAGCCCCATTCATTGTCATACCAGGCAATCACTTTCACTAAGGTATCCTCGATCACCATGGTGGACAGCCCGTCGACGATGGAGGAATGGGGATCTCCATTATAGTCTCTGGAGACCAGGGGCTCATTGGAGAAGGCCAGAATTCCCTTTAGTTCATTGTCGGCCGCATGCTTCAAAGCAGCATTGATCTCTTCCACAGTAACCTTTTGAGCCAGTTCCGCCACCAAATCAACGACCGATACATTCGGTGTCGGTACTCTCATGGAGAATCCGTTCAATTTTCCTTTCAGATCAGGAAGAACCAAGGCCACTGCTTTGGCCGCTCCGGTAGTAGTGGGAATGATCGACATACCGGCCGTTCTGGCCCTGCGTAAATCCTTATGGGCCTGATCCAAAATGCGCTGGTCATTGGTATAGGAGTGCACCGTGGTCATTAAACCCCGTTTCATGACGAACTTCTCATGAATCACCTTGGCCACAGGAGCCAGGCAGTTGGTAGTACAAGAGGCGTTGGAAATAATATGGTGGGCTTTCGGGTCATATTTATGTTCATTAACCCCCAAGACAACGGTAATATCTTCATTTTTCGCCGGAGCGGAAATGATTACTTTTTTCGCTCCTCCTTTAATATGGGCGGCCGCTTTTGTGGCATCGGTAAATAAGCCGGTAGATTCAATCACGATATCTACCCCCAAATCTCTCCAAGGTAAGTTTTGCGGATCACGCTCCGCAAACACCTTAACCTCTTTTCCGTTTACCACGATGTTGGTGTCTTTTGCTGATACATCGGCCTTCATGGTCCCGTGTACCGAATCGTATTTCAGCAAATGCGCATTCGTTTCAGCACTGGTTAGGTCATTAATGGCTGCTATTTCCAGACCGGTTTTCTCCAACGCCGCTCTGAAAACCAGCCTTCCAATCCGTCCAAAACCATTAATACCAACTTTTACAGTCATCATACATCCTCCTTATTAATTTGGGGAATCCCCAGGAATTAGATATGCTAAATTCTAGGATAAATTTGGCAGCCCCAACTTAGCATTCCACAAAAATTTTAAAAATCCTTCTCCCCGTTATTATTATTCTTCCTTTTAAGACCTATACATAAAAAAGATCGCATGGAGGCGGCGATTTTTTTTCATAAAACATCATTTATAATATTGCCCTTCCTGGCTCATATACGGCCGGGCACAAATTTGCCATACCCTTTTGCCCCACAAAATTGTTCCCCGCGATAAATCACCTTTCCTCTCAGGACGGTTATTTCCGGGCACCCTTTTACGTGCATATCTTTAAAGGGGGAATAACCGGCTTTGGAATGGAGCCGGTGATAAGAGAGTTCCACTTCTTTTTGGGGATCAAACACCACGATATCCCCATCACTCCCGGTCCGGATCACTCCTTTTTGGGGATACAGGCCGAACAGTCTGGCCGGATTGGTGCTTAACAGTTCTACCAGCCTTGTCATGGTGATCTGGCCGGGAGCAACCCCGTAAGCGTACATGACAGGAAGCAATGTCTCCACGCCGGGAATTCCCGACAAGGTCTCGAAAAAGGTGCGGGACCTTCCTTTTTGCTCCTTGGAAAAAGCGCAGTGATCGGAAGCGACGACGGAAAAGACCCCTTCTTTCAGGGCAGACCATAAAAAAGGCTGTTTTTCTTTTTCCCTTAGCGGCGGGCACATGATATACCATTGGGGGTCGGCGCCTGCATAAACTTCATCCCCTAAAACCAGATAATGGGGACAGGTTTCCCCCAGAATTTGCTTCCCCTCTTTTTGGGCCTGCCCAATCAGTTGGGCTGCTTCACAGGTAGAGATGTGCACAAAATAGACCCGGGAACCTGTTTCCCCGGCGAGAGCGATGATTTTCTTTACTGCTGCTGCTTCCGATTCCACCGGCCTGCTTTTGCCATGATAGGCTGGTTGCAGATGCCCCTCCCGGGTCAGCTCTTTTTTTGCTGCCTGAATGATATCGTCCTCTTCCGCATGGACCGTTACCAGAACGCCTCTCTTTTTACTCCAGGCCAGTAATTTGGCGACATCTTCATAGGGCAGGCGGGAAGAATCATAGGTCGTAAACACCTTAAAACTGGCAAGGCCGGAATCAATGACCTGCTCCCAGGACTCAAAAAGCTTTTCTTCCCAACGGTTGACCACATAATGGAGCCCGTAATCAATGCAAATCGCCCCGTCCGCTTCTTTTTTCCGGGCAGCCACTGCCTCCAGAGGCCCCTGGTCATTTTCCGGTTCTACATAGTCAATCACAGTGGTAACTCCCCCGCAGGCCGCGGCAACGCTGCCGCTGTAAAAATCATCGATGGTGCGCTCGGAAGGTCCGCAGGGCATATGGAAATGGACATGGGCATCAATGATGCCGGGCAGGATATATTTTCCCGCGCAATCGATTACTTCCGTATCCAGGCCCGGTTTTAGTCCCGCACCGATTTGGACAATCTTTTCATCTTGCAGGAGCAAATCGGCTTCCCTGACGCCGTTCTCTGCGGCAATGCTGCCGTTTTTCAGCAAAATGGCCATGGGCTCTCCTCCCATCCGTACCTCTCTTTGATCCTCTCCAGCCAGGCAAAGCTTTATTTTTTCCCCTTCAGAGACCTAAATTATTTTAATAATTCCTTGGCTAAATAGAAGAAGCCTAAAGAAGCCTTCTCTAATTCCTCTATATTAATATATTCATCGACCACATGGGCTTGATCCTCCCGGGAAGGTCCAAATCCCACCGTGGGTATTTTCCAAATACCGGCGCTGCAGCTGCCGTTGGTGCAAAAAGAATAGCTTGTGATTTCCGGTGTGCCACCCAAATTTTCCAGTGCTTTCACGGATTTTTCCACGATCTCGCTGTGCCGGTCCATGAGCCAGGCAGGAAAGAATCTTTCTCCTTCCAGGATTTCACCGGTGTAGGTTTGGTGCCTGCCATAGGCACAACTTACTGCCCCTTTAAAAGCAGGGTCTTCCTGCCCCATTTGCGCCATCAAATTCCTCATCTGCCCCAACACGTCCTCTTTCTTTTCGCCTATTAAAAGCCGCCGGTCAAAGGTTGCTTTACATAGACCGGGTACCACGGATGTCCCGGGATAGGGGGATGAAATAATATCCGTCAGTTCCATGATGGCTTCCCCTAAAAAATCATGGACGGGAAGCTTGATTTCCCGGATCCGGTTGATCAGCTGCATCATGGCATACACCGCATTATAGCCCTTTTGGGGATTTGCCGAATGGGCATTTCTCCCTTCTGTGGTGACGACCAGTTCCGCCCGGCCCCTTTGCCCTATTTTTAGCTTCAGTTCCGAGGCCTCCCCGATCACCACAAAATCCGGATTTACCTGCTCCAAAACCCGGGCCAGGGATCCGCCTTCCAAAGTTTCCTCAAAGACGGTTCCGGAAATAAACAGGTCCCCCTGCAAGGAATCTTTTTCCTGGATCAGTTCTTTTCCCGCATAAACCATGGCCGCCATGGCCCCTTTCATGTCGGACGCTCCCCGGCCGTAAATGCGCCCCTGGTGCATCTCCCCGCCGAAAGGCGAGTAGGACCACAAACCGGGCGCAGAAACTTCCACGGTATCGATATGGCCGTCCCATAACAGTTTTTTGGGACCGTGACCTTTGATGCGGCCGATCACGTTTCCCCATTGATCAATCCACGCTTCATCATAGTCCAAATGAAGCATTTCCTGCCGGATCCGTTGCGCCACCCCTTCCTCATTTCCGGACAGACTGGGAATCTGAATTAATTCCCGGCAAAAGCTGATTAAGGCGGAGTTTTCCTTTGGCAGCATCAAGACCACCTTCTCCTTCATCCTTGTTATCTCCTGTGATGGATCGCCATCATCTAAAGGAGGCTGCAGCACAGGGGGCTGAAAGAAGCCTCCAGGCCTAGTGCTCCGGCAAGCTTTACCGTTTCTTCCGTGGGATAGGCCATGCCGTTTACCCCGGCGCGCAACGCCAAGTGCTCTATCTCTTTTTTCTTTTTGCCCGCAGGCCGGGCACAGCCCAGCATCACCTTTGACTGGGGGTTGAGAATGCGGGCCAGGGCAATCACCTGGGCCACTTCTTCCGGCAGGGGCCCTTTTACCTGGGCCATGGGTGTCCCCGGCAAAGGATTAAACACTACAATCACCAGGATAGGCGGGTTTATTTGGGCAATCTGGTAGAGGGCTTCATATTCTCCCCGGATCTCCCCATAGTGGAGTCCTGCTACAAGATGAGGGACGGCGTAGAGCCCCATGGCATGCAGCAGCCGCAAAGACTCTCCATAATCATCGGGGTTTCGGTCCAGATGATACACATCCCGAATGGTTTTCCCATCACCGATCACGTCCACCAATACCTGATCCACCTGACATCTGTGCAGCATCCGGGCCGTTTCCGGGCTGACCAGGCCGGTGTGGACAATGATTTTGAGACCCGTTTTCTTCAGTCCGGCAATTCCTTCTTCCCAGCCTAACAAGGGCACCTCCCCCTGGGCATCGGCGCCCCCGCTTAGTAAAATCCCCGCACAGCCGGCGGCCCGCAGTCTTTCGCCCCGTTCCATTAAATCGCGAGAGTTTTTCACCGCAGCCATGCTCTCCAATAATTTGCCTTTACAATGCTCACAACCCAATGCGCAGGATGACCCCGTAAGGGAGATGGCGGCAAAGGCATGGGGACTATTTTGATAGCCGTCAATTTCGTAATGTTTGGCACTGGGGGCGGCGAAGGAAATGGAGGAAAAATGATGCTGCCGTCTGATTGCCCAGGCTTGGGCGAGCAGTTCTTCAAAAGGGGTTTGCAGCAGGGAAAAAATCCTTTCCCGGGTGATTTCCATCTCTCTCACACCTCTATTCCGTCCCAGAGTTGGTCCTCAATCATTTTCAGGTCATGGGCATCGGGATCAAAGGGGAAATTCCGCATGGGCTGGGAAGGCCGTTCATTGCCGTAAGGACGGTTGCACGCCACCGTACCGTCTTTTCCCGGACAACCGGAAGTGATAAAGGCCCGGCCATCTTTCAGACAGCCCGTGATATCCCGGCCAAAATCAATAATTTGGCCTTTGTCATTAAATTTCATCTCTCTGATGTTCCCTAATTTTTCATTGATCAGGTGACGGGCCAGCTGCATGCGCCGGTAATGTCCCAAGTCAGGCTGAGGCCAGCTTTCCATTTTGCTTCCCGGCTCCGGGTAGAAGCTGAAAAGATGGGTCCCGGCGCCCAGATCATCGGCCTTTTGGATGGTGGAGACCATTTCGTATTCCGTCTCACCCAACCCCACTACCAGGTGTACGCCCGCTTGGTACCGGCCGAAAACCTGAATTGCCTGCTCCAATGTGTTCCAGTAATTTACCCAGGAATGGGGCCCCCCCACACCCTTGCCCCGGTATTTTTCAAAGAGCGCTTCGGTAGCGCAGTCAATGGCAATGCCGCACCGGTCCGCGCCGGCTTCTTTGATGCGGAGCAGGTCATTTTCCTTGAGCACGGTGGGTGAAACTAAGGCACTAATGGATAAACCGGTTTCCTTTTTTAAAAGCCGGATCATGGAGATGGTATCTTCCCCGGCTTTGCCATGGGTAACCATCCCTACGCAGACCCGGTTTAAACCGTGTTTTTTGGTTTTGACCGCCTCAATGATGTCTGCCAGTGCATAGACCGGCCAAGAAACCCGAATGAAGGTTTTTCCCCGGCCGGTCAGGTCCCTGTTGCCGGCCAGGCCGCAGTAGCTGCATTTGGCCCCGCATTTTTGATCATAGGTGACGAGCAGATTGAGACATTTTAAAACCACATCCCGGTAAAAGAGCCCTTCTTGAAAACCCAGGGTCAAGCTGGATGCCAAACTGGTCTGGGCATAATCAGGACTTTGCCGGGACACCTTTTCTGCCTTCTGCACCGCGAAATCAGACATTGCTCCCTTCCCCCTTTGCTCGATTTCCGTACTCTTTAAAAGCAATCCAGGTCCTTCGGATTACCTGCGCCAACCGCTCCGGATCAGGATGCCAGTTTTTTTCTTGAAACTGCCTGTTCATAAGGGCTAAATCCAAGCTGTTTCCTAAATAGGCCCTTACTTCCTCTTCGTATTTCCTTAAGCCGGAAAGATCACCCCGGTCCAATACCTCCGGAGTGATGCGGGCGGCAATAGTTCCACTGATTACAGCATGGGCGATGCCCGCTCCCGTCATGGGGTGGGTAGCCCCGGCAGCATCCCCGATTAATAATAGATGGTCTTGCACCAGTCTGGGGCAGAAACCGCCAATGGGAATGGTCCCGGCCGTAGAGCCTAAAACTACCGGCTTTTCTATGCCAAGCAAAGGAAAAATCCTTTCTTTTGCCTGTTTAAAAGCACTGTTTTCCTCCTCAATAACCATGCCGAAGCCAACATTCGCTGTTTTGCCTTTGGGGAACAGCCACCCGTAGCCCCCATAAAAATCCGGATGGAAAAATACTTTTGTATCAGGTTGGGGCTGGGACAATACAATTTCCCCCTGCCAGGCACGGGCAGTTTTCGGCGCAGCAATCCCCATTTTCTCCCGCACCAGCGATTTGGGCCCATCCGCCCCGATTATTATTTTTGCCTTCAGTGCGGAAAGCCCCTCTGGTCCCCGCACCCTAATTTCTTGTCCCGTCACATCCGTTACTCTGGTCTGCATCAGCAGTGCAGCACCTGCCCCGACAGCTTCCGTGACAAGATATTTGTCGAAAAGGGCCCGGTGCAGGACAAAACCGGGCGCAGCCGTCCGTGTTTTGCTTCCATCGGGTAAAACCGTTTCCAGATGACTGATTTTTTGAGCAATGGTCTCAGGAGGTATGGCACAAAAATTTGTCAATAAGGCAGGCACAAACTCGGCACACTGGACGGGGATGCCCACGCAGGTACGCTTTTCTATCATCACCACCCGGATACCCCGGTCTGCCAAAATTTTCGCTGCCGTGGCCCCGGCAGGACCTGCCCCCACAATAGCCACATCGAAATCAAATTTTCCCCTGGGTCCGTTCATGATCCATTCTCCTCCGCCCACAAGGGCCGGTGGGATATTTTTATCTCTAATACCTGTTTCAGCAAACCGATTTTTAGGCTGGTCTCGTTTTCAAATTTCCCTTGATGGGCCTGGGTTTCCTGACCTAGGTCATAGCAGGTGGAATGATCCACATCCAGCAGAATCCCGGGCAGGCCGATCCTTTCAAAATCCTCTTTATGCTTAATATAAAACGCCTCACAGCAGATTCCCATAAATGCGGACACCTGACGGTTTTTTAAATCCAGTAAGGTTTCTTCCAGCATCTCATAGTTTTGAATGGTGATGGGCGTCAAGCCATATTCCTCAGCGATCCGGAAAGCGTCCCCCACCGTACATTCCCCGCATTGACCGCATCCCTGATCATAACGGTAAGGACAGGTGACCTTCTTGGCACAATAGGGAAGCAACAGCACGGCAGGATTTTTTATTTCATGAAAAGAGGCCCCCACGGTAAAAACCCGGTTAATATCGGCGTAATCGATGCCTTGCCGGGCTAAACTGCTTTTCTCAACGGCGGTCCAGACGGCCCGGGTAAAATCCTCCGGCCCAAAACCGGGCACTGTGATCTCCTGGTGGAGAAAAAACTCCCGGATGATCTGCGCAATTTTTTCATACTGAGCGGGCGCTTTTTTACATAAACTTTCTAAATCAAAGAGGGCATTCTGAGGATAGACAAAAAAGTCCCCGGTGAACAAAACCGATTCTATCCGCTTTGTCCGGCCATCCAGCACCACGGAAGTCTTGATCAGGCCTCCCTGTTTTTTTAAGACGGAGCGCAGTTCCTGGCGCTGGACCGGGGAGCGCCGGGTGTGAAAGATCCAGGATGCCGATTGGAACTTGGGCAAAGCCTGGTCCAGCAAATTTCTTTCTTCCGGGCTTAAGGGACCCGGGGTGAAATCAACCCCCAGAACTTCCTCAAAGCCGCTGGTGATCAAAGCCTTGATCTGATCCAGGGGGGGAAGATAGCCCAGTTCACTTTTGAGACAGGTGACCCGTTCCTTGACGCTTTGAATCTCCTTGTCCTGGAGCTTTTCCGTGGGAATCCTCAGCACCCGGAGCATGGTATCCACATCAAAATCGATGAGCAGGCTCCCTTGAAATAAAAAGGCTCCTCCTAATTCCGTTCCACCGGTTCCGGAAATTTTGCGGTGATTGATTTCAATATCATTGCGGGGACGAAATTTCGCCTGAATGCCCAGGTCTTTTAAGCCCCGGATCACGGCTTCACAAAGTTTGCGATATAAATCTTCTATTTTACCCGGAAAAATGGCCTCATCCTTTTGGGCAAAGATCTCCCAGCCCAGCTGGGCCTGGTCCCAGTACAGCCCTCCCCCGCCGGTGATTCTCCTGTTAATTTCGATCCCCTGAGTCCGGCAGTAATCGACCCGGATTTCCTGCTCCACCGCTTGATGGAAGCCAACTAAGGCGCTGGGATAAAACTGGAGGAAGCGCAACGTGTTCGGTACCCAGTGGCGGGCTTTGGCAGAGAGAATCACCTGGTCCAAAGCCATGTTTTCCGCTGCGCTGCGGATGCCGGTGTCCAAAAGTCGCCAGGATGACATAGTATCTGCTCCTATCCTATTTATCATTTGGTCTGATCATAATCAGCAGGAGATGGATTTGTTTTCGTTCCGTAATGACCATAGTTTTACGAATTAGTGTGAGCACACTATTCCTTTTTTATCATACTTCAGGGGATTTTGATAAATCAATCCACAATTTCTGCCCGTAAAGCCCCCGTGGGACAAACCGAGACACATAACCCGCAGCTGCGGCACAACTCTTCATTTACCGTCATTTCCGGGTAATGCAAAGCCCGGGCCTGATAGGCGCAGGCGGCCACACAACGCCCGCAGTTGATGCAGCCGCAATGGAGACAGCGCATGGCCTCTTTTCTGCCTGCCTCTTCGGACAGCCCTGACTCTACTTCCCCGAACCCGGGCAGCCGCTTCTCCACGGGAAGGATCAAACTCTTTTCCCGAATCGTATCATCTTCCGCTACTTCCACAAAGTGCATGCGGGGAGAACTGTTTTCTTCTTCTACTTTTCCCTCCCCGCCTAAGAAACGGTCTATTTCACAGGCGGCTTTCTTCCCTGCTGCGACGGCCTCAATCACGGAAGCGGGGCCTGTGGTACAATCTCCCGCAAAAAATATTCCTTTGGTTGCTTCCGCTAAATCCCCCCGATGATATCGGCCCAGGACGGACAGGTCTATATTTTGCCCTGTGGCAATCACGATCAGATCCGCGTCCAGGGGCACCGGCTCTTCCCCGGTGGGGACCGGTTTTCTTCTTCCGGAACCATCCACCTCCCCCGGCTGCATAGGATCGTAAAATAATTGATACCCCTTGCCTGCCGCCTCAATGCGGTTTGGCCCGGCTAGGAAACGGAATTTGACCCCTTCTTCTTCCGCATAGGCTACTTCTTCGCAAGTGGCCGGCATATCTTCCCGCTGCCGCCTGTAGACGACGGTCACCTTTCCGGCCCCCAGCCTTAAAGCAGATCTTGCCGCATCAAGGGCCACATTTCCCCCGCCAATCACGGCCACTTTTTTCCCGTGCAGCCCTCCGGCCCGGCCCAGGTTCACATCCCGTAAAAACCGGATCCCGGACAGGACGCCGGCCAGATCTGCCCCGGGGATTTTAAGCTCCGGATCTTTATGGGCCCCTACGGCGATTAAAATACTCTCATATCCCTGTGCTTTGATTTCTTCCATGGTGATGTCCTGCCCCAAGGCCGTTCCGGTTTGGATCTCTACACCCATGTTTTCGATGCGGGTGATTTCCCTCTTTAAAATCTCCTGAGGCAGCCGGTAGTCGGGGATGCCGACGGCCAGCATGCCCCCGGCCACGGGCAACGCCTCAAATACCTTCACCTGATACCCCAGCCGGGTCAGGTAATAGGCGGCACTTAGACCGGCAGGTCCCGCCCCGGCAATGGCCACCTTTTTCCCATTTTTCGGCCTCATCGGGGATAAAGGCAAACTTGATCCGCAACTCTCATAGGTTTTGTCGGCTGCAGTGCGCTTGAGCAGACGGATGTGCAGGGCCTGATCCACTTGAGCCCGGCGGCACTTTATTTCACAGGGGTGGTGGCACACCCGACCGCAAATGCCGGGAAAGGGGTTATCTGCACTAATGGTCTTGTAAGCATCCAGATAATGCCCTCTTCTCACCTGGTCAATATAGAGGGGAACGTCCACTCCTGCCGGACAGGCCTCCTGACAGGGGGGTAAATCGGGTTCATAATGGAACTTCAGTTTTGCCACAATATCTTCTTTAGGGAAGTTAGGCAAAGCTACCCCCCTGACGCTCCGAATATCCTTATAGCCAAGATGCTCTAAAAGGGCCGCCGTATCCTTATTCAGCTTTTCAAAATACTCAATACCTTTTAGGACAGCGATAGAGTGTACCCCGACGGCATTACAGCCTACCATCAAGTATTCGATGGCATCTTCCGCACAAGTGATGCCACCGGTACCAACCAGGTTGGGGCAGCCGCCCCTGGCTATTTCCGAGTTGATCCGTAAAGCGATTGGCCTCATCGCACCACCGGACAACCAGCCGTAACCGCCTTCCCCCATCATCTCAGGTTTGGCTTTTTTAATATCAATCTTGAGGGTCGGTCCAAGAGAATCAATAGCGGTAATACCGGCCGCACCGAATTCCAGGCATTTTTTTGCTGTAGCCACAGGATCGGGCCAGTTTCCGCTCAACTTGCAGAGTACCGGTATTTTAACTCTTTCCAAAGTAGCTCCAAGCATAGGAAGCAGGGTTTCTTCCGCGTAGGAAACCAACTCGATCAGATCAGCTCCGGCATCTGCGCAGGGCTTAACCAGGTCTTCAGCTTCCGGCAGCGTATGGCCAACACTGGCAATGACAACTACACCGGCTTTCTTGGCCATGGGGATTTCCCTGTTAAACCAGACTTCCGGAGGCGAATCTGCCCACTTTTCACAGTTAATCAAAGAATCCCTGTTGATTTTTCCAATATGGTGCACGGGGTTAACCGCAGCATGATGTCTGATGGTTTTCGTCACAACTGCACCGCAGCCTGCCTGGTAGGCCTTGATCATACCTTCGGCAGCATAGGACAGGGGTCCTGAAGATAGAATGAAAGGACTTTGCAGCTTAAGACCACATAGCTCTGTGGCAAGATCTGCCCCTTTTAATTTTTTGAAATCAATCATATTTTCTCCCCTCCGATTTTTCACCTCAGAAGATTTCTCGTTTATTTGGTTGCCCGGCCACATCCCGGATGGCATCTATGATTTGCTCATAACCAGTGCAGCGGCATAGGTTGCCGGAAATAGCCAATTTAATTTCCTCCCTGCTTGGTTCCGGGTTTGCATCCAAGAGGGCTTTAGCGCTCATAATCAGACCGGGAGTACAGAACCCGCACTGCACCGCATTGTGTTTAATGAAGGCTTCCTGAATCGGGTGCATTTTCCCGTTTTCCATCAGCCCTTCAATCGTGGTAATATGCCTGCCTTCCATAGATGCAGCCAGAGTTAAACAGGTGTTTACCGTTTGTCCGTCCACAATTACGGTACAGGCCCCGCATTCTCCAATACCGCAGCCCTCTTTTGTCCCGGTAAGACCTAAATCGTACCTCAGAACATCCAACAGTCTGGTATAGGGCTTAATTTCAAGACTGACCGGTTTACCGTTGACAACCATATTCAGCAAAACTTTATCCATTTATCCCACCCCCAGTGCCTGATTCAGTGCCCTTCGGGTCAGAACTGCGATTACCGGCTCTTTGTAGGTCGTCGACCAACGGATGCCTGACCTTTTGATCATTTCCTCCGCCACCTTTTCAGCTGCCTGCTCAATCAGTTCACTTTTCGGCTCATTGCCTACCAACACCTCTTCGGCACCACTTACCCGGTCAGGTTTGGGAAGAACTGACCCTGGAGCAATTCTAGCTTCGATCACTCTACCGACCTCATCCAAGGTAACACTGACCGCTACATTCATCCGGGCAATGGCCAATGCTTTCCTGCGGCCCAGCTTGATAAAAGCGGTTCTGGAACCTATGGGGAGCCGCATAAAACTAATTTCTGTCAACAGCTCATCGGCAGCAATATTTGTCCGGTAAGGCTTTTCAAAAATACCCACGAGAGGAAGCACCCTGACCCCCCGGACACTCTCCAGTTTCACATTGGCGTCAAGGGCGATCAGAACCGGAACAGGATCCGCCGCCGGAGATGCATTGCACACGCTGCCCCCCAACGTGCCCCGATGTCTGATCTGCGGAGAGCCGACAGTACTGCATGCTTCCGCCAAGAAGGGGACAGCAGTACGCAACAAAGGTGAGCTGCTTATCTGATCATGGGTAACCAGAGGTCCGATACGTATTTCATTGCTGTCTTCCTCAATACAGCCCAGTTCATCGATTCCACTGATATCGATCACATACTGTAATCCCGCCAGCTTCTCATCCTCATCACGGATTTGCCCCATTAAGTCGGTACCGCCGGCGATCACTTTCGCCGCACGGCCGTATCTGTTTAGTAATTCACATGTTTCTTTAATTGTAGTAGGTCGAAGATATGCAAAACGCATCATTAGGAATTACCTCCTGCTCTTAAGGATTTCCCTAAAAGAACACGCTCCAGGTCAAAAGGCAGTCTTCTGAGACGAACTCCTTTCGCATTGATCAGCACGCTGTTTACCGCACTTGCTATGGCTGCCCCCACCCCTTCCAAAGCAGGCTCTCCCAAACTTTTGGCCCCAAAAGTTCCCTCCTTGTCATCACACTCAAACAAAACTGCTTCCATGGCAGGTACATCCATGGCCGTGGGGAAAATATATGCGTCGAAGTTCTTATTTCCTACTCTCCCTCTGTTCACCTCAACTTCTTCCATCACTGCAAAACCCATACCCATGGCAATACCGCCGTAGATCTGACCCTTGGCCAAAGCCGAGTTTATGACGGTACCACAATCATGGCCGGAAGAAACTTTTAACACATCTACACAGCCTGTCTCCAAATCAACCTCGACCTCAGCCACCACACAAGCATAAGAATAGGTTGGGAATACGTCTCCCTGTCCGGTACCATGGTCAAAATGCAGCGGTTTGGGTTCAAACCATTCGTACACGCTGAGCTGCTTTCCTGACCAAAGTCTGGTGGCACAAACCGCACTTAACGGCAGCTTTATATCCGGATTGCTTTTGGCAAAACACATGCTGTCCTCAATTTCCACTTCATCCAAAGGCGAAGCATGCAATAGTTCTGCCCCAGTCTCCAGCAGCAGCTTTTTTAATTTTTCCGCCGCTTTTTTTATGGACTGAGCCCCCATCACGGTTCCCCGGGAAGCAACGGACATCCCACTATCGGCAATGGCATGGGTATCAATGCCGTAATGATGAATATCGTCCACCTTTACCCCCAGAGATTCCGCCACAATCTGTGCATAAGCCGTTTTCAGGCCCTGGCCGTTTTCTGAAATCCCGGAATGGATCATCACCGTTCCGTCCTCCAAAGCAGTAACCATTGCCCCTGAGGCATCCGGTGACTCTGCGCCAAAACCGCAGCCTCTATAACAGGTCACAAGGCCAATTCCTTTTCTCTTCACGACCTTTTGCTTTTGATAATTCTCTCTCTTCGCCACAAAATCCGTGCTTTCCAGCATATGCTCCATCATTTCTGTAATTAAAGTGGGTTGGACAAGTTTTTGGCTGGTTGCCGTGAGATCATACTGCCGCAAAAGATTCTTTCTCTTCAGTTCAATGATATCCATGTTTAAAGCTTCCGCTAATTCTTCCATTAAAGACTCCTGGGCAAAGATGATCTGGGGCGAACTATAGCCCCGAAAGGCACCACTATGAATATTATTGGTAAAGACGCCAAAAGTATCGTTCTTCACGTTCGGGATCTGATAAACACCGGCTGAGTGTATTGATGCCCGGCAATTCATATACTGGGTCTGGTTATTGTATGCCCCGCTGTTATCGATCAGTTCACTCTCTAAAGCCAAAATTCTGCCTTCCTTGGTGGCCCCGATTTTATAACGAAACCGGAAAGGATGCCTTTTAGAACTTTCCAGGATAGAATCTTCCCGGCTTAGTATCATTTGGACGGGTCGTCCCGTTGCCCTGGCCAGCAGTGCCGCCCGGCCTACGTTCAACCCGGCCAGTTCTTCTTTTCCCCCAAAAGACCCTCCCAATGTCTGCTGAACTAAACGGGTTTTGTTCATGGGACATTGCAGGGCATCAGCAATATAACGCCTGCTGAAGAAGGGGTTTTGAGAAGAGGAATATACTGTCATGATGCCGTCTGCCGGATGGGAAACAGCGACACAGGCCTCAGGTTCAATGTAGGCATGTTCCACGAATTGAGTCCGGTACTCCCTTTCGATGATCACATCACATTGTTTAAAGGCTTCTTCTACATTTCCCTTGCGAATCCGGAAATAGGAATCCATAAATACATTCCCTTTTGTCCCTGGTGTAGGGATGCCGTCTACCAATCCAACGCCTTTTTCCCTTACTTGGACAGTTCCAGTTTTCAGGGCATCATCAATTGTATAAACACCGTCCAGTTCTTCGTAGATCACCTCTATTGCCTTCATAGCATCTTCCAGACTTTCTTTATCCTCGGCAGCGATGATGGCAACCACGTCACCCACATACTTTATTTTGTCTGTGATGTACATGTAATCAGCCCAGCTCTGCGGCTTCGGAATATCCGCTGCAGTTAACACCGCTTTCACCCCAGGAGTCTCCTTTGCCTTTGAGGTATCAATTCTCACCACATTTGCGTGGCTTAAACCGCTTCTCAGGCACCCACCAACCAACATAGCGGGAAATTTTAGGTCAGCTGCGTACTGAGCACGTCCTGTAACCTTGTCAACAGCATCGACACGAGGTACAGGTTTATTGAGTATTTTATAATCTTTACCTCCCATTAGCGGCATCATCTCACCCCCCAGTGATAAGGAACACTATTTATTGCCCTTCCAGAATTGATCAGCACTTTCTCTTATTTCAGCTTTGGCTTGCTCTTCGTCCAAAGTTAATAGTTTTCCGTTTTCCATGACCAAATTCCCATTCACCATCACATCAACCACATCAGAAGGATTGCGGAACAAAACCAGTTGGTCATAGACATTATGCTCATTAATCGGGGTTGGCGTATCCATTTTAATGGTAATCATATCAGCCAGACAGCCCGGTTCCAGTTTACCCAGGTCCTGATAACCAAGGACCTCCGCGCCCAAACTGGTTGCCATTCTGTAGACGTCCTTAGCCGGCATTACCTGGGGATCCTGACGGTATGCCTTGTGGATCAGGAAAGCTCCCCGCATGACTTCAAAGAAACTGTTTACATAACCGTCGGTCCCTAAACCTACCTTAATTCCTTTCGCCAAACAATCAGGCACAGGGGCTACCCCGCCGCCGACTTCGCAGTTGGAGAGAGGCATATGAACCAACTTTGCTCCTCGTTTTGCTATGATGTCGATTTCGTGAGGTTCAAGTTGAACCCCCTGAGAAGCAACTACATTAGGACCCATATAGCCCAACTCTTCATAGATATCAACAGGCCTTTTGCCATATTTGGACAAGGTCCAATTTGGCTCATAAACACTTTCGGAAAGATGCATGTGGATATCGCATCCCAGTTCCTGGGCCAGTTCTTTCGCCTGCACCACATATTCCCGATCAGCAGTAAAAAGAGTATGAATGCTCATCATTCCCTGAACCAGACTCTCCGACTGATGATACTTTCTGACTAAGTCGGCATTCTCTTTAAGTCCTAACTGACCGTTTTCCTTATTCATCCTTTCACACGCTTCAAAAGTGAGAATTCCGCGCAGACCGGCCTGATGGACAACTTTTGCTTCTACTTCCAATGCACCCGGTATAGAATTAGGTCCTTCCAACACGTCCATAAAAGTAGTAATGCCGCTCTTAATCATTTCGACACACGCCCACCTGGTGGTTTTCTCAACTAACTCATGATCCATGCGGTCCTCAACATAAGGCCACCAGAAGTCTTCCAAAAAGCTGGAGAACTCCGTGACCAATGCTTCAACGGTGATACCGTGGGAGAGCACCCCATACATGTGCATATGTCCATTCACAAAACCGGGTGACACCAACCTGTCTGAAGCGTCTAAAACTTTACAGTTTTCCGGGACACGCTTCATTAATAGGTCATTAGGAGCAGCTTCAACAATTCTATTACCCTCAATTCTTATGCCCCAGTCTTTCTTAATGCCTTCTTGGGTCATCAGGTATCCACCTTTAATCAGGGTTCCTGCCATCCTTTAATCCCTCCCTTTTAAGGTTACCAATTATCGTCTTGAGGCTACATTGCCCATGGTTAAAGCCATTAAAGCCTTGATCGTGTGCATTCTGTTTTCCGCTTGATCATAAAGTACGGATTGGGGACCATCCATCACTTCGCTGGTAACTTCCACGTCACGGTCTGCCGGCATGCAGTGCATATAAATCGCCGACTCTTTCGCCAGCTTCATTCTTCTGCTGTCCACCAACCAGCCTGGATTCTCATCGATCAGCTTTAAGCCGGCTTCTTCGTCGTTTCCTACATGCATAATCGGGCCCCAGCCTTTCGCATAAATGATATCTGCATCCTTGCAGGCCTGATCCATGTCATGTACGATTTCAAACTTGGCACCGGCTTTTCTGGCATTTTCTTTCGCCATTTCTATTACTTCCGGCATCAAGTCAAATTTCTCCGGGTGGGCTAAGGTCACATCCAGCCCAAAACGCGGCATTAAAGCGACTAAAGATTGCGCCATGGACAAGGGACGAACGTAATTAGGCGCGGAAGTCCAGGAAATAACGAACTTACGGCCTCTTAAGTCAGTGCCGAATTTTTCTCTGATGGTATACAAATCGCAGATGGACTGAGTGGGGTGCCAAATATCACACTGCATATTATAGACAGGAATTTTAGCATGCTTAGCAACTTCAGCCATCCACTTATGACCGCCCACCAGGGTGTTGCGGATGCCAATCCCATGGCCCATGCGGCTTAATACTTCAATCGTGTCTTTGGCGGTTTCCCCATGGTCAATTTGGGTTGCTTTTGGTGTTAAATAGTTTGCGTGTCCGCCCAGTTGCGTAATCCCGCATTCGAAAGCGTTTCTGGTGCGCGTTGATTCTTCAAAAAACAGCATAAATAAAGATTTGTTTTTGCACAGCTCATGAGGCACATCCATGGCATACTTCATTTTTAAATCTTCTGTTACTTTAAATAAAGTTTCCAGTTCCTCGTTCGTCCAGTCCTGTTCGCATAAAAGGTGTTTGCCTTTGAAATGTGTTTGCATTCCTTTTTCCTCCTCATTCATCATTATTTATTCGTGATGGCCAATGGCAGCAATGCATAAAACTTAGCGGCATCCACCAACTCGCTGATCGGCACTTGATCATCGGTAGAATGACAAAAAGCGCCATTGCCCGGTCCAAAACCAATCGTCGGAATTCCTGCTCTGCCGCATGTTTGGGTTCCGTCAGTGGAGAAATTCCATTTGCCGATGATCGGGTCTTTGTCAAACAAGGTTTTAAATGATCTGGCTCCTGCCTGAACCAGTTCGTGATCCTCGGGAATCACCCAAGAAGGGAAAAATTCCTCAGCATGTTTCACATAACCTGTATAGCTGGGATTTTCTACTTCCACAATTTTGACGGTAGCCCCTATTTTTTCGACAAGGGGCCTTACTTCATTTAATAAGTCTTCTTTGGTTTCGCCTGCTGTTGTCCTGCGGTCGATGTAGATAACAGTCTCTCCCGGGATTGTATTCAAGGAAGGCGTCTTGCACGCTACCTTAGTTACCTCCAGAGTCCCTTTTCCCAGGAAAGGATCTTCCGGCAGGTCTTTCCAGGCATCCAGCAGCTGAATAACCGGGATTGCTTTTATTAAGGAATTTTCACCCAAGTGGGCCGCACTGGCATGGGCAGCTTTACCGGGAACATTGATTTGCAGCAGAGCGCGTCCTTTATGTCCCCGCGTAATTCTCATTTCACTGGATTCTCCGATCAAAACATAGTCCGGCTTAATTTGGGGCTCTGATTCCATCAAATCCTCAAGAGCAGAACCTTCTACATCTTCTTCGGCGATCGCGCCGACAACATACAATGTAAAATCTTGATCAAGGCCCAACTCTTTAAGGGCCTTACCTGCATAAACAAAAGCCGCCAAACAGCCTTTATCATCAACCGCACCACGTCCATAAACAATACCATTTTCTAATTTACCCTTAAATGGATCGAACCTCCATGCAGACAGCTCTCCGGCCTCAACCGTATCCATATGGGCATCATACAAAATAACAGTTTTACCTGAGCCAATACGGCCAAAAACATTGCCGATGCGGTCTTGCTTCACTTCGTCAAAACCATTTGCCCGCATTTTATCCGCGAAAAAGTTTGCGGCTTCTCTTTCGTTATAAGTTTCACTGGGAATTGCAATAAAATCTCTGAGAAACTGCACCAGATGATCTTGCTCTTTCTCAAGATAATCACCGATCTTTTCAGCAAAAACACGTAAATCAGTCACAGGAACCACCTCTTTACCATTTCTTTGCTTTTTGTACATATTGCCTTAGTCAAAGGGAGGAAGAAAGGGCCGATTGGCCCCTTTCTTTCTCCTGGTAAGCTTTCTCTGCTCCCGGATGCAATGGATACACCAGGTCTTTGCTCATATACTCAGGAGTGAGGTTTTTTAGTTGGGAATGGTTACAGGGGCAACAGCTTTCTGCAAGCTGTTTTTGGTTAACTTGCATGGAAGCGATCATGAGTATATTCCGTCTCCAGGAAGGGGAATACCCAATTCTGCGGCATATTTTCTCATCCTCAGGTAAAGATCCAAATATTCCTTGGACGGCTCTAGGGTTTTCACATTAAAGCACTCCGGAAAACTCTGGCCTTTGGGGGGATTCTTCAACTCATGCTCATATTTGGGGATCACTTCATTGAGAATTTCGTTGGCTTTTTGAGCGCTTAAACCGGCTGTTCCTTTGAACACCGCCGAGGTATACCAGGCTTCCAGGGGAGTCAGATGATTCTTATATTTGCCCCCGCCTGATCTGGGACCGATGGTAAACTCCAGGCCGGAGACACCTGCTGCCGTAAACCCGGCAATGGTTTCATAGAAAAACATTTCTGTGCAGGGCCCGGAAACCTGGTTGATCGTCTTTAATTTGACAATATGGGTATTCCGGCCTACGGCCTGGGTGGCAATGGTCTGAGACCAGATGGCATGCCGCCCGTTGTTTCCCGCGTAACGCAAATCATAACAGGGCGCCCCCGAGAGATGGGCCCGGTGCACAGGATACTGAAGCAGGTCGGTGGCGATGCCTGCCACAGCACACCCTTCCGGTCCCCCGGTATATCCCCCGATCATCACCGGCGATCCTGATTCAACGTATCCACCCAATTCCAAAGTTTGCACAATTTTATGCAGGCTGGTGTAATTGGTCTTTAATGCGGCCGGGATCAGCACAAGGGCAATTTGGGGCTGTTTAAAGACCCCGAAGGCGGCCAGATTGCCGTATTCCGTACTGCTGCTCGCCACCAGCATATTGCCGATGCCGACCCGGCCCGCCCGCCACTGGGCTTCCCTTCTCAGGCGGGCTTCATAAAAGCCGGCGAAGGTTTCGTAAGGACTGTGAGCCAAGAGGGGTGACCCCAACACCGTGTCCAGAGAGGGGCCCTCATGAATATCAATCAAGCGGCTGCTCAGAATGCCCTGGGCCACGGGAACATAATATTCTTCATTCATCTGGATGGACAAGGGTCCACCGTATTTCGGCGCCTTGCCGTCACTGGGTTTTCTCGCCTGGATGGTGACTTTTTCCTGTCCCTCACCCAGGGTCATTTCCGAGGGGGCCTGTTCGATCCCCCGGAGCAGTTCTTCTTCATCAATTTCTACCACCGTCTCGGTATTGGTGCAAAAGATACCCAGCCGTAAAGCCGCTTCCTTTCCCGCCTCAAAATACCGGTCCGCCAGATCCATGTCTTCATTGACAGGCTTCGTAATATCGCAGGTTTTTTCCAGGTGATATTTCGCCACAATATCTTTAATGGTTTGGGGGACAATTTCATAGTCCCACTGTTTTTCCGTCACCCGCTTCCCTGTTCTGACCCGGTCCAGTGTTTTTAAAATATCGACTGCAGAACCCATTTAAGATCACCTCCAAAGAAAATTATTAGTCACCCATGAGCATCTCCGTAATCACATCTGTTCCCATCAAGCTTTTGCATATCTTTACGGCCCCGACGGCAGTCCTGGCGTAAGCATCGGCCCCAATGACCCGCGCCCAATTGGGGTCGATGGGCCCGCCCCCCACAATGACTTTAAACCGGGTGTTCAGTTCTTCTTGTTTGAGCCGTTTAATCAGCTCTTCCATGTAATAGGCAGAAGTCGTCAATAAAGAGGACATGGCAATGATGTCGGCTTGCTCTTCCAGGGCCTTTTCGATAAATTTGTTGGTACTGACATCGACCCCCAAGTCCACTACGTAAAAACCATTTACCGAGAGGGTGGTGGCCACCAGATTTTTGCCGATATCATGAAGATCACCCTTCACGGTACCAATGACAATTTTTCCGGTAAAGGCACTTTTCTCGCTGCCCATGTAAGGGGTCAAGGAATCAATCAATACCTTCATGGCTTCTCCGCCCAACATCAGTTCCGGCAAGAAGGCCTCCAGATTCTCAAATGCTTCTCCCAACTGCTCCAGTCCGCTGACGCCACCTTTTTGAATGGCCTCGATGGGGCTAACCTTGTTTTCCAGTACTTCATCAGCCAGTTTTTTTACATCCTCTTTGCTGCCGTTTCGCACCGCATCGGCAATTCTCTTAAATAAATCCGACAAATTTGCCCACTCCCTCCACTAAATTATTTCAGTCACTACAATAAACGAAGCGAAAACCCTTTCCTTTCTTTCCTAAATTTATTATATGGGAACTCCCACCTCCTTTATGAACACGTGTTCATAATATTTCAAAAAAAATATTCCTGTAATTATCACAACTATGTGAGATTTCTACCCATATATTTCGACCTTTTTTAGGATTTTCCTGCTCACGTGTGCATTATTTTTGTCCTTTCTGTACCTAATGCCCATGGCGTCTAAAACCCCTCTTCTCCCCGCTCGAAAGGTTTTCCGTTATAACGGGGGGCCATAGACGGACCCACGACAAAGAGAGCCAATAGGGTGATCAAATAGGGGGCAATCAAAAAAATTTGGTACGGGATATTGAATCCGATAATCTGCATGCGCAGCTGAAAGGCATCGGACATGCCGAAGATCAGGGCGGCCACCAGCACGCCCAAAGGCTGATACCGGCCGAAAATAATGGCTGCCAAAGCAATATAGCCCCTTCCCGCTGTCATGCCGTCTTGAAAAAAGTGTAAATCACCGATGGTGAGGCTGGCCCCACCCAGCGCTCCAAAGATACTGCTGATCAGCAAACCGGCATATCGTGTCTTGGCGACACTAACGCCAAGGGTATCCGCCGCATAGGGGTGCTCGCCTACCGCCTTTATTTTCAGACCGGCAGAAGTATGGGAAAAGACTACAATGGTGACGATGAGAAACACCAGTCCCAGAAAAAGCAGAATGGTTTGCTGGGCGAGAACATCGCCCAGAAAGGGAATATCTCGCACCAGGGCAAAGTCCATTTTAGGCAAACCGGGGCATTTCTCATATCCGTTTCCTGTGGCAAAAGACTTGCGGAAAATTGTGCTGGTTAAACCTAAAGCCAGAATATTGATCCCCACCCCGTAGACCACCTGATCGCATTTCAGCAACACCAAAAAAACAGCATGGATCAGCGCCAAAATCAGGCCTGCCCCGACGGCAGCAAGTAAGCCCCCAGAGACGCTGCCGGAAAAAAACGCCACATGGTAGGAAAAATAGGCCCCGATAATCATGGAGGCTTCAATACCTAAATTAAGGACGCCGCTTTTCTCCGCATATAAGTCGCCCAGAGCGGCAAGCAGTATGGGGGTCGATAATGCCAGGCCGCTGATGATAAAACTTTCCATCCCTTCTCAGCTCCTCTTTTTCGGCCTTCTTTTTTCAAATATTTTTCTCAGACCAACCATGCCGATAGAGCTCAAAATTGCCAGTGCCATCATCACCTTGACAATGGACACGGGAATGCCCAAAGCAATTTGCATGGAACTGGCCCCATTGAGCAGCGCGCCGTAAAAAAAGGCGGCGATCAGCGTTCCCACAGGATGCAGCCCGCCCAGCAAAGCAACCGGAATGGCGTGATAACCGTAATCCACTAAAAACCCTTCCGTTAATCGATGCTGGACCCCCAAAATCTCTACGCTTCCGGCCAGGGAACCGATAAAACCGCTCAGGGCCATGGTGATCATAATCACCTTTGACGTCTGAATGCCCCCATAGACGGAAGCATCCGGGTTGGATCCTACCGCTCTGATTTCATACCCGAGTGTCCGGTGTTGAAAGATATAATAGATCAAGAATGCACAGGCCAGCACCAGAACCAGACCCCCGTGCAGAT
Source organism: Candidatus Formimonas warabiya (assembly GCF_002777255.1). GTDB lineage: Bacteria > Bacillota > Dehalobacteriia > Dehalobacteriales > Dehalobacteriaceae > Formimonas > Formimonas warabiya. The sequence continues at coordinate 3,199,583 of NZ_CP017634.1, forward strand.
CCGTCCCGGGTAATTGGGGAAGCCGGGCGGAGGGAAGTATTTTGGGACTCCAGGGGATGCCCTGTCCCGGAGCTCTTAAGAAGGTGCTTACGCAGGCCCCCAAAATGTAAATGGCAATAAAATTCATAAAAATAGATACTAAAATTTCATTAAATCCTTTTTTTACTTTGAGATAGCCTGGAATAAAAGCCCATAAGGCTCCTGCCCCACCTCCGGCACCTAAAGCCAGGAGGATATGAATCATGGCCGGAATGCCGTCCAAGGAGACACCTACCCAGGTGGAAAACAGGGCCCCCATATACAGTTGTCCTTCCACACCAATATTAAAGATGCCCCCTTTAAAAGATAAAGCGACCGCCAGACCGGCAAAAGCCAAGGGCATAAACCGGAGCAAGGTGGCAGAAAACCCGTATTTTGACCCAAAGGAACCAAGGAACATTTCTTTATAAGCAGTGACCGGGTTGACGCCAAACAGGGCAATGATCACGCCCGCCCCCGCCAGGCCCAACAGCAAGGACAGAAGAGGAAACAGCAGGGCGGAAATCCCTTTGGTTTCAAAAAATCGCACATATTTCATCACTCTTTTCCTCACCCCCTGTCTTTACCGGCGCCCCGCCATCAGCAAGCCCACGGTCCAAAGATCCACGGCGCCGGCATCAAACACGCCCACGATATCTCCATGGTACAAAACCATGATCCGGTCACTCATGTCAAATATTTCTTCCAGCTCCGTAGATATATACAATACGGCGGTCCCGGCTTCTTTCTGTTTCAGGATCCATCTCTGCACAAATTTTGTCGCGGCTACATCCAACCCCCGGGTGGGCTGGGCGGCGATGAGCACTTGGGGCGGAACAGCCAGTTCCCTTGCTAAGATTAATTTTTGTTGGTTTCCCCCGGATAAGTGGGCGGCACGGGCGTTTACGTCCGGTGTCAACACATGGTATTCTTCTACTTTTTTCCGGGCAAAGGAATCATTATAGGTATGATTTAATTTTCCCCCGCTAGAACAGGGTTCTTGATAATATCTGCCCAGCAGTAAATTGTCTTTTACGGAGAAATCCAGGATTAACCCGTGTTTGTGCCGGTCCTCAGGGATATACCGAATGTTTCTTTTTTGCCTTTCCCTGGGGTTTAAAGTACTAATATTCTCTTCCCCCAGCATCATGCTCCCTGCCCCCGGCTTTCTCAGTCCCGCTAAGGCTTCCGCCAGCTCGGTCTGACCATTTCCCGACACACCGGCCACCCCGACAATTTCTCCCTGATATAAGTTGAAAGTAACCCCGTTCACGGCCCTTAGGCCTCTATTGTCTTTGACCACTAAATTCTTTACCTGCAACACCGGGGTCCGGGAATCCCGTCCTGTCTTTTCCTTTTTTACAAGCAGCTCAATGTTTTCTCCGACCATTTTTACGGCCAGCTCATTTTTGTCCTTGATCTCTTTCCGCTGATAGGTCCCCACGCTTTTACCTGCTCTCATCACGGTGATGCGATCCGATATTTCCAGGATCTCGTCTAATTTGTGGGTAATCAAAACCACGGCATTTCCCTTTCCGGTATACTGCCGAATAAAGGCAAACAATTCCTCAATTTCTTGGGGAGTTAAAACCGCTGTGGGTTCATCAAGAATTAAAAGACTGCTTTTCCGGTAAAGGGCTTTGAGGATTTCCACTTTTTGCTGGGCCCCCACAGAAAGGTTTCTGATTTCCTGATGCAGCTCAACCCTGATCTGGTAAGTTTCCATCAGGCCGGTCACCTGGGCGGATACCTTCTTTTGATCCAAAAATGGGGCCCGCTCTGATTTTAGCCCCAGCATAATATTCTCTAATACCGTCATATTGGGTACCAGCATAAAATGCTGATGCACCATGCCAATGCCATTTTTTATGGATTCATGAATGCTATGGAAACTAAATTTTTTGCCTTCATAGAAGATCTCTCCCCCGTCCGGAGCGTAGAGCCCGTAAATGCACTTCATCAAAGTGGTTTTGCCGGCCCCGTTTTCTCCAATAATGGCATGTACTTCCCCTTCATTTAAATCAAAATCAACCCCATCGTTGGCGGCTATATCGCCGAATTGTTTCGTTAAACCAACTATCTCCAGTTTCTTCATACATTTCTCTCCTGGATCAGGAAGAAGGAGGATCCTCCTTCTTCCTGCTGCCCGTATTCTAATCCCACCCGTTCACTGCGGTGTTTACTTGAATCGTGCCGTTCATGATTCCTTCCGTTTCCTTCTTCAGCATCTCAATGGTCTCTTGGCTGACGGCATTGCCGAATGTGCCGAAGCCAAGGGCCCCGCTGTCCAGGCCGAATTGGATGGACTGCCCCGGCGTATATCCTCCGGCCAGGATTTTTTGGATCGCCGCATAGACGACGATGTCATTTCTAATCAGCATGCTGGTAAGGATGGTGTCCGGATCAAGACCGACTTCATCGCCGGACCAGCCCACCACGTGGATGCCCTTTTCCTTTGCCATTTGGGCTACGGCTGCAGTGGCCCCGTCAATATTGTTGATGATGATGTCAACGCCGTCATCCGCCAAAGAGGTGGCTGCTTGTTTGGCTTTATTCACGTCGGACCAGTCGCCGGTATAGACGCCCTTGAGTTCAATTTCCGGGTCTATTTCCTGCAATTTTTTCTTCATGTTGCCTACTTCACATTCCATCTGGGGAGACTCAACGGCACAAACATAGCCTACCTTTTTGGTTTTTGTCATCGTACCCAGCAACAGGGCCGCTAAATCTCCATTGACCCCATACTGGATTCGGGCCGTAGCTAAATTGGGTCCGGCATTGGGCACGTTGGTGCCGATAAATTTAATGTCCGGGTATTCTTCGGAAACCTGCAGCAAAGCATCACTGAAGGTATATCCGTTGGCAATAATCACATCATAGCCCTTGTTGGCATAGTCCCGCATCACGGCTACAATCTCATTTTGCGGGATCAGCTCCGTATAGTCTCCCACGATGCCCAATTCATTTACCGCTTTCATCAAGCCTTCATAAGGAAGTTGGTTCCATCCCCCGTCTTTAATATTGCCGTCCAGAAGCAAGGCAACTTTCAAAGGTTCCTTCCCCGTACTTTCACTGTCTTCTTTCCCATCTTTTTCTTGTCCTGCACACGCGGTTAACAGGAAAGGCAAGATTAAAGCAAAGCCCACCAAAAAAGTGATCATCAGGTTGCTTTTTTTACATTTCATCATTTTCCCTCCCCCCTAAACTTTTGCTCCCGATTTTTAACCGACCACCCTCCTCTCCTTTGGGATTTCTCAGATCACTGGTGTCCTGGTGCCCTTTGGCAAGGCGTATTCTGAACACGTGTTCATTCTATGGTCAAATAATCAGTATTTTTTTACCCGTAGATTTCGATTTTATGAAGAATTATCCTGCCCACGTGTGCAGTTTTTTTACCGTCACGTTCCGCTGTATTATGCACTATTTAGACAGCATTACCTACTTAATGATGTTTTTTTCAAATTAAGAACTTGCTCCGCTTATTTATTGCTTGATCAGTTCATGAAAGATAAAACTTGACAAGATGAGGGAATGGCTTTATTCTTTTTATGCAAACGTTAACATTGATAGGTACAGCCTCATGAAATTTCACCTAAATTAAGAACTTGCTTCACTTTCATGATTTAATGTGCCGATCAAATTCTAAAAATTTTTTTGGAGGATTCCCGCGTGACTGAAAAGAAGCATCCGTTTTCTTTAGACCGGCCGGCCACGATCAAAGATGTGGCTGCTCTGGCAGGGGTATCCCATTCCACCGTATCCCGGGCCCTTAATCATCCCGAAATTCTGAGCGAGGAAACCAAGGAGAAAATATTTGACTGCATTAAAAAGCTGGATTACCAGCCCAATCCTTTCGGTCGGGGACTGCAGACCTCCCACAGCAAAACCGTTGCCTTACTGGTGCCCAGCATTTCCAACCTGGCCTTTGCCAACTTTACCCACGGGGTTCAAACAGCCCTGGAAGAAAAAAACACCCAATACGGGTTGATCATTTTTAGCTCCGATGAGAACCGGGCCAAGGAAAGGTTTATTTGCAGTTCCTTACGCCAGCACTGGGTGGACGGCGTCATTTTCGTCAGCTCGGCCGGCGGTACACCCCCTACCCAATTATTACCGGAAAAGATGGCCAAGGTACTAGTGGAACGGAGCAATCCGTCCCAAAAAATTGATTCCTTGCTGCTCAATTTGGATGAAGGCGTTAAAACAGCGTGCACCCATCTCTTTCATCTCGGCCACACCAGAATCGCCGCGATTATTGGGGATGCCACCAGCATCACCAGCCAGGAACGGCTCCAGGCTTTTCATAAAGCGATGTCCGACTTGGGATTGACCATCAAGGAAGGATACGTGGAGCAAGGCATGTGGACTTCCCGGGGGGGCTGGGATGCCATGATCAAGCTTCTGACCTTAAAGGAGCCTCCTAGCGCAGTTTTTACCATCACCGATACCATGGCTTTAGGGGCCATTGGCGCGGCCAGCTATCTGGGCTTGAAAGTTCCTGAGGATGTTTCCGTGATCGGTTTTAATAATGAACCGGGCAGCGCGGAATTCAATCCCCCCTTAACGACCCTGGATGCCTCCTCCCTGGCCATGGGGAAACAGGCGGCGGAAACATTGCTCGCCAGGATCCAGGACCCCCAGCGGCCGGCCGTAGAGATTAAGTATGCCGTGACACTGATCACCCGTGCTTCTACGGCACCACCGAAAAAATAAAATAGCGCTCACTTTTTGATGAGATACTCCTTAATTCTCTCCGGTGTTAAGGGAAACTGATCCGGGTTGATGTTTAAGGCATTGCATACCGCATTGACGACGGCAGGTGCGGACGGCACCGTAGCGCATTCACCAATACTCTTGGCCCCATAGGGCCCAGACTCTTCTCCTTCCTCAATCAGCATTACCCGGGTTCTGGGCATCTGAGACGCCTTCACCATGTGATACTTTTTCAGATGGGGGCAGGTCATTTTTCCTTTCTCATCATAGGTCAATTCTTCCGTTAGGGCATAGCCAATCCCCATCTGGATCCCGCCTTCCGCCTGGCCTTCCGCGTACATGGGGTTAATGGCCTTGCCTACATCATGCACCGCCAAATAATCTAAGACCCGGACTTTGCCGGTTTCCTCATCCACCTCTACTTCGGCGAAATGGGCGCCGTAGGAATAAGGTCCAAAAGGGTCACTGAAGGATTCCGCGGCGATCATATCTCTCTGCTCTTCCTTTTGGGCAAAGATAATCACATCGCTCAGGCCGGCTTTTCTGTCCGGATTGTTCCCGCTCACCACAAAGCCGTTTTTCAATGTCAATTCTTCGCCAGGGAGGCCCAGCATTTTTCCGGCCGTCTGAATCAGCTGATTTTTCACATTTTCCGCTACCTTTTTGGCGGCATGGCCGGAAACATAGACGCCCCGGCTGGCATAGTCCCCTAAATTCCAGGGCACGGTGTCCGTATCCGCTTCAATGCATTCAATACGGTCAGGATGAATGCCCAAAACCTCGCCGATAATCTGGGTTTCCGCCGTCACGGTGCCATTTCCCATATCATGGGTGCCGGTATAAAAAACTGCCGAGCCATCCTCATTCATTTTCAGAATCAAGGCCGTGTAGTCCCGGTGCACGCCAAAACAGCCGTTGCCGTGGCAGCCTACCGCCATGCCGATCCCTCTTTTTTTCCCGCCCAGATCCTGAGAAAGATCTCTTTCAAACCAGCGGAAGGCCTGTGCTCCTTTGGCGACACAATCCATGGGGCGGGGATTGCCCATAGGGTTGCCGTGCATGGGTTCGCAGCTGTCCGGCTCCACTAAATTTTTCAGCTGGAATTTTACAAAATCCAGGTTCAGGGTTTGGGCAATGCGCCGAAAATGTACCTGCTGGGCATAAAAAGCCTGGGGAGAACCATAGCCTCTCATGGCGCCGGCAATGGGCAAATTGGTATAGACGGGAATGCCCACGAAGCGCACATGAGGCATTTGATACATCTTAAAAATTTTATGGCTCATGGCACCCACCACATTCAAAGCACTGGATGCGTAAGCCCCTGTATTGGCGATCACTTTCATCTCATGGGCAATTAAGGTGCCGTCTTTCTTTACCCCGGTCTTGACAGACACCACGGCACTGGTTCTGGTCCGGGTGGATAAGAAGACCTCTTTCCGGGTTAATTCCAGCTTGACGTGCCGGCCCGTCAATTTGGCCAGGAGAGCCGCCACGGGTTCAATGGTCATTTCCAGCTTGCCCCCGAAGGCGCCCCCGATAGCCGGTCTGATCACGCGCACTTTATTTAAGGGGAGATCAAAAATCTTCCCTAACAGAATGCGGTAATTAAAGGCATTCTGGGTGGCGCACCAGACCGTTAATTTCCCCCCGGCGTCATAATGGGCCACCGCCGCATGAGGCTCGATGGCCACATGGCTCACGGCAGGCAATACATACTTATCTTCAAAAATATGGTCGGCAAGCTTCCAGGCTTCATCTATGTTCCCTGCCTGCACCAGGAATTCCCCTACCTTATTCCCCCCGGCATGAATAATAGGGGCATCCGGTTTCAACGCTTCTTCCGCGTCAAAAACCGCGGGCAGCTCTTCGTATTCCACTTGGATCAGTTTGATTGCCTTTACGGCTGTTTCCAGGTCGTCGGCGGCTACGGCCGCTACTCTGTCTCCCACAAAGCGTACCACCTCCGGAAAAACAAATTCTGTATCCGGAATCTTGTGGTCGATAAAACGCTGGGCGCTGTTATAGACTGTTTTCGGTCCATTGAAGCAGGATACCACGGCCCTGACGCCGGGCAGCGCTTCCGCTGCGGAGGTATCTATCTTTTTAATTCTGGCATGGGCGTAGGGGCTGAATAAAAGTTTGCCGTACAGCATGCCGGGGAAAAACAGGTCTGCCGTATACTTTAGCTGCCCGGACACTTTTAAGGCGGCGTCACGGATCGGCAGCCGGGCGCCCACATAATGCAGTTCGCTCATTTATTTCCCTCCCCCATTCTCCGGGCGGCTAATTCTACCGCATCAATGATTTTTACATAGCCCGTACAGCGGCAAAGGTTATTGTCAATGGCTTCAATAATTTCTGCCCTGGTGGGGTGGGGATTGCGGTCCAGCAATCCTTTTGCGGAAATGATCATGCCCGGGGTACAAAAGCCGCATTGCACGGCACCGGCATCGATGAAAGCCTGCTGAATGGGATGCAGACGGTCGGCATGGGATAGCCCTTCAATGGTGAGGATGGTCTTGCCCGCCGCTTTTCGGGCCGGAATCAGGCACGAGTTTACCGCCCTGCCCTCCACCAATACCTTGCATGCGCCACAGTCGCCGGTATTGCACCCGCATTTGGTGCCGGTCAACTTTAAAACCTCTCTGATCACATAGAGAAGCGTCCAGTTTTTTTCTACAGTCAAATGATATGTCTTCCCGTTAATATCCAGAGAAACCGCTTCCATTTTCCCGTCCCCTTTTTATTCACAATATCATACTGGGCACCGATAATAATCACAGGCAAATCTTAACTGTTCAATGTTTTGTACATAACCGTTCGAAACTAAGTAATAAAATATCCCAATGATGATGATCCAACCTAATACAAATATCTTCCCGGACAAAGGGTAATTAACTTCATGATAATATCTTTTATTGGGATTTGCTCCAAAGGCTTTGGAATCCATTGCCATCGCCGTAATTTGAGCTCTTCTCAATCCACAGAAAAGAAAAGGAACCGTAAAACGTTTGAGCCGGGAAAATTTCTCCGTTAAACTTTTCGAGCCTCCGGCTCCTCTGATTTTTTGGGCTGCAACCAAATCTTCATACTCATCCTGCAGTAAAGGTAAAAATCTCAAGGCCAGGAAAAATGCCTGCGTTCCTCTTACAGGCAACCCTAATTTCTCGTGTACGCTGATCGCCAAATCCCGGGGATGCGTGGAAAACAGAAAAATCACAGACCCCAAGGCAATATTGACCATGCGCAGACCTACAGATACCGCAACCATCATACCTTCTAAATAAACCGTAATCGGGCCTATTTTTACCAAAAGATGATCTCCCTGGATGACGATGGATTGGATCACCAGTATGATCAAGGCCAGGATCCATATGGGCTTCAATTTTACAAAAACACTGAGAAAAGGAACCTTAGCCAATATGGTTGCCGTACCCATCAGCAATAGAAATAAGGCGATTTGAATGAAGGGAGTTTGAAAAACCATGGCAAGAATGCCAATGATCACAAGCCAAATTAACTTGCTGATGGGATCGATGCCGTGCAAAAATGACCTTTTTAAATTATAGGAAAAGATGGTTTCTTTCATGAGACATCCCTCCTCAGCCCCGGAATCTTTAGCGCTTGGATTAATTCGGCATTGGATAAATATACCCGATTCTGATGGGGAGAAATTTTTTCCGACAGCCGGCAAATGGAAGGTTTGCCTAATAAGGTTTTATTCTGCAGCTCTTGCAAGGAAAAGTATTCTCCCGGATGACCGTCGAACCATATCCTACCTTCGTCTATGACCACCACTCTGCTCGCCCATTCTGCCACACAACGCATATCATGGGTCACATATATAATCGTCTTGCCCGCCTTATTTAGTTCCGCACACAGGTTCATAATAGAAGAAAGTACACCCCAGTCAAGTCCCATCGTGGGTTCATCCAGAATTAGTAAATCCTGATCCAACGTCAACATCGTCGCAATGCTGAGACGTCTTTTTTCACCCATACTTAAAGTTAAGGGATGCCTTTTCATTAATGTTTTACTTAATCCTACTGTATCTAGGGCATAATTAACCATCTCATTAACTTTCTCTTCCGGAGTCTTTCTTAATCTTAATGAATAGGCTACTTCATCATAGACTGTATCGGTAATTAGTTGGTTGTCCGGATATTGAAATACATAGCCCACTTTTTCAGTTAAATGGGCAATATCCATTTTTTCGATATTTTGATCGTGAATCGTAATGGTTCCCCGGTAGGGTTGCTGCAGACCGATTAATAATTTTGTCAAAGTAGTTTTGCCGGAACCGTTCTGACCGATAATGGCCAGGAAATCTCCTCGGTTAATTTCTAAATTAACATCTTTCAAAACATCTTTTCTTTGGGGATAACCGGCCATCACGTCTTTGATCTTCACTAAAGGAATTTGGCATTTAATCATGCCGGTAATATTCTCCGCCTCTTCTAACTGGTTTTTAAATGGGGTTAAAACTTCCGTAACCTCATCTATGGTTAAAGGGAACTCTTTTGCCGTAGATCTTATTTCCTCAGGCAAATCCAAAAACAGGTCCGCCATTTGGGGAAGATTTACACCCAAGTCCCTTAGGGCATAGCCATGCTCTTTTAAGATCTCCCGAGGCTTTCCGTCTAAAATCGCATTCCCTTGATCAAAAATGATGAGCCTATCCACAACGGAGATTAATTCATCTACCTTATGATCGATGGCAATGATGGAGATATTTTCTTTTTCTTCCCGGATCCTTTTCAGAATGGTAATAACTTCGTTGGCCCCCTGAGGATCTAAATTGGATGTTGGCTCGTCTAAAACAAGTACCTTGGGCTCCATCGCCAATACCGAGGCGATTGCCAATCTTTGTTTCTGGCCCCCGGAAAGTCCCCAGGTATAAGCGTCTTTATACTCCTGTAAATTCACCATATTTAATGAATTATCAAGCCTGTCTCTAATCAATTCTTTGGGCATCAGTAAATTTTCCATGCCAAATACGATCTCGTCTTCCACACACATGCAGCAGAGCTGGGCATCAGGATCCTGAAACACTAATCCCACCTCTGTAGCCATTTGCGCGATGGGAGTAGAGAAGGGATTTTTTCCATTAATTAATACTTCACCTTTATAGCACCTAGCATTCATCACCTGGGGGATAATTCCATTAAAGCATAAACCGAATATACTCTTTCCACAACCACTGGGTCCTAAGACCAGAATAAATTCACCAGGGGAGATTTGTAGATTAAGACCGTTTAACACCGGCTTTCCTAGAGTAAATTCTATTGAAAGATCTTTTATTTCGATGCTAATTTTTCACACCCCCTCAACGATTTGATTTCCCTGGGAAAATTAGAGCTTTCCCAGGGAAATCATGCTATCTATTAGAATCTCTTAATTTGTGATGCCCGTTTGATCTGTATCTTCAAAATTGCTGCCTACCACCCCTGTTTTCAATAATCCTTTGCCAATATAATAAGCGATCAAACCTCCCAGCCAGGAAATTGCCACAAATCCCAGGTAGGGATACCAGACTGCCTGCCAACCATATTGATAGGTTGAGTAGAAATAGATCCCAAACCAATAAGAGAATAATCCTGCTAATTCAGCCCCAATTAACATTTGAACCAAACCGAATTTCTTATATCCTGTGCAAAGATAGGGCAGTTCCGTACCGATTGCCTCCAGAGCGATCCAACCCATCATGGCAATACCCGCAGGATGTCCTGTGATCACAGACATAACGCCCATCACAGCTTCTCCTAAAAATGCCATACCTGGTTTTCGAACTAAAAACATGACCAATGGACCCGCAATGTACCAGATAAATCCAATAAAGCCGGAGATAATATTGCCATAAGGTAAAACGAATAACGCACTAAACAAGAATCCATTGGCAGTGCTTACAATACCCATAATGACACCAACAACAATCAACGTAACGATGTCTTTTGTAGAATAGTTAAATTTCATTTAAAATACCTCCTAAAATTAAAATTGGGGGGGGGAACAGTTGGTTGACCCAAAAATTCCTGTTGTTCTGATCCTTTCTCTACTTATAGATTAAGCGTTACACGTAGGAGGTATTATTGTTTGTGCCCAGCTTCTATTCATCTATGAAATAGAGGAGGATTTTCGTATCCTGTCCATCACCTCTTATCCTGGTAGCGATTTAGTTTTTTGGCTTTTGCAATTACCTTCTTGATGGCGTATTCTGCCTCTTTCATTAATTGGTGTTCGTCAAAATCTACTAACCGGCCGTCTTTGACAAGGATTCTTCCATTTACCACAGTAGTATTTACATCCCTGCCGTTAAATGAATATACGAGTGCCGGAATGACGTTGTCAATATTAAAAGGGCTATTTCTGATACTCCGGTTTAGAATCACAATATCTGCTTTTTTGCCAACCTCAATACTACCGATTTGTTTATCCAACAGCAAAGCTTTTGCTCCCTCAGATGTGGCCATTTTAAAAACATCATCAGCCGAAATGGATGTAGGTCCCAGTCTCGGTTTTTGCATCAAGGCGGCCAAGCGCATTTCCACAAATAGGTCCAAATTATCATTGCATGCAGCGGTATCAGCACCCAGGGAAACATTGATGCCGCCACTCAAGTACTCCGGAACCGGCGCAATTCCAGACGCCGCTTTGTTGTTGCATGATGGGCAATGCAAAACACTGATATTATTTTCTTTCAGGATCTGCTTTTCTTTTTCTGATACCCATATGCAATGTGCCATCTGCAGCTTATGGTCCGTTAAACCGAGCTTGCAAAAATATTCAATTGTGGACATCCCTTTTTCTTGGAATATGACTTCATTTTCCGATAGATTTTCATTGGCATGGGTATGAATGGGGACATGGTATTTTGCCGCAATATCTTTTAGACCTTTGAGAGATTGATCGGTCGTTGTTAAAATCCATCGAATCGGCAGACCGCAAGTAATATTATGATCGGCCTGACCATGCCACTTATTGATAAAATCTTCCGTTTCCACAAGACCCTTTTCCGTGTCGTGCCGCAAATATTCCGGGGCCCAATCACTATCCATAATCGTCCGGCCCAGTTGGGCTCTGATCCCTAAATCCTTTACTGCATACGCTGTTTCTGTGGCAAAGTTCGCAGCTCCCATGTCATTGATCGTTGTTGTACCTGATTTCAACATCTCAGCAATACCTAATTTGGCCGAAATATATGCTGTCTCCTCATCATGGCAGCTTTCTAAAGGCATAATAATATCAAGCCACTCCATCAGTGCTAAATCATTGGCAATATTTCTAAATAAGGTTTGGCATAAATGGACATGGGTTTGAATCAGTCCCGGAATGATCACTTTATCCGATGCATCAATGATTTGATCTGCTCTATCCACAATTCTTGCTTCAATTTTTTTGATTCGATCATTCTCAACTAAAATATCTCCCAAAAAATTTTCCGACTTCCCGTTCATCGTCACGATGTAACCATTTTTAATGAGTATGGTGTTTTTGATAGCCATCACCTTCTTTTGACTTGGTTCTGTGCAGTGATCAGAAATTCAATAATCAAACCATTTTTGGGTAATATAAATGTTTTTTCCTTCCTTTTCGAAGCACTCCCACCCAAATTTTAAAAAGGCGGCAGTTTGGGCAACTCTCTTACCAATTCTGACTGCTCCCATATTCCCCGGCGCATCATTTTTCGCCCCTTCTCTTGAGCCGTCCCTACTCCAGAGCATCGCCCCGGCCGGTTCAGCCAACGAGCCTCCACAGCAAAGGATCTCATATGTCTGATAAAAGTTATGAATATTGAGAATAGTCATTTCCTGTCCCCCATTTCTCCCCCCTCCCACAGCAATAGCTCCTCCCACTTTACGGGTAAAATGTCCCGGATGGACCAAGTAAGTTGGCCTGACTCTGCTCATGAATGCGGATAAAACAGGGGTCACATTCATGTTATAAACCGGACTGCCCAGGATAAACCCGTCCGCCTCTAAGAATGATTTTTGCACTTCTTGAAAATCATCCTTCAGGGCACACAAGGTTCCTTTTTTGAAACACCTATCGCAGTGAATGCAAGTATTGATCTTTTTGCTATTGAGGCTGATAAACTCCGTGGTTATATCCGCATCAATTTCTTGGGCAGCCTTTAAAGCCTCTTGCACAGCATGTTCCGTACCGCTGTCCTTACGCATGCTTCCACTAATCCCTAATATTTTCACCTCCATACTTTTCACCTCCTTGCCAAATCATATTTCATTTTTGAAAATTTTATTAATGTTTTTTTATAATTGAAATATTTCGTGGTACAATGATTAAATCCTCTATTTCTTAAACATATTATTCAGATTTTTTTATTCATTTCTGATCAGAAAATAGGAAGGCCAGCATTCCCCCATTAAACTTATAACAATTGGAGAATTACATTTTTCGCATATCATTCTGTTTTGACACTCGATGAACAAAAAAAGCTTAAGAACCTTTGAAAATAGGAGGCCCTAAGCTTTTTTCAGCTGATTAAAAATAAACATTTTGCGACACGCCATTTCTTGGTATTCGGCGGATCCGGCAATTAGTTGAACTGCTCTATCATGATGTCTATGAAGGCTTTGTGAAAGCTAGACAGATGATATAACTTGTTATATGAGATGACAATATCTCTTTTGGCAAAAGGATGGTCAATCAAAACTGCGTAATAATCTCCCCGATCAATATTACAGATATGATCATGTATCAGAATCTCGTCGCTTAATGCACATCCGATCCCTGCGATGGCCAATTCCTTCGCGGTCTCATTGTATGTGACCTCCATAACAATTTTCGGAACAATATCAAGATCATGGAATATCTGATCTACCAGGATCCGCCCATGATACATCCTCTGCAGCAATATTAGTCTTTCCCCATGCAGCCTGATGGCGGGAATTTTTTCCGTTATCACGCCATCGGGAAAAAGCCGCGGGATCGCGTCGGAGTTCTTGGAAACAATCAAAGATAGCTGCTCTTTGCAGAGCGGGATATTCCCAATTTCGTTAATTAAAGTTTTGTGGTTGGATATGAACAGGTCGCATTTTCCTTCTAACAGCAGCTTCTCCCTGGCATCAAGGGGGATCCGCTGATCCCATATTTTTATTCTGACGTTGGGGTAGCACTTCATAAAAACAGGCAATGTTTTAGGAAGCAAGTCTTTAGCCCGTTTTTCGGACAGCCAAATAGAGAGTTCGCCGGAAATATTATTGTCGGAACCGCTGATTCCGTTCAAAAAATTCCTGTGTTGCTGCAATATGCCGGACACTGTCTGGAGGTACTGCTTGCCCGCGTAAGTAAGGGTCATCTTGTATGAGGAGCGATTGAAGAGCGTTACGCCAAGTTCCGTTTCGATCTTCCGGATGGTCTGACTGATGGATGACTCCGAAACATACAACTTCCGGGCGGCCGGGGATACTCCACCTTCCTCCACAACGGTCAAAAAACATTCCATCTGGTGAAAATTCATGGACTTTCCCTCCCAAGCATGTTAGTTAAGTATATGCTTAACTTGTTTATAAGTATAATAATTATTTATTAAATTAACAAGATATGATAAAAATGAAACAAGAAGATATTACGTGATATTTCCGAAAAATAAGAACAACGGTCAGAATAAAATTGAAAGGAATGATAAAAAGCATGTCAAGAAACAGTGACTTAGCCTGGAAGACTGACAGCCTAATCAAGAGAACGAGTATTTCCCACCAGATCGCCCGTTACGTGCTTAGCATGGAATATGATTCCATGCCGCCTAAGGTTGTACATACGGCCAAACGTATCCTTTTAGATACGCTTGCCTGTGCGGTCGCGGCGTCCAAGAGTCCTGGCCGGCCGATCATCGAGAATACGATCAACGCCCTCGGCGGCATACCGGAATCGACCCTCTTCGGATCCGGTAAGAAGACCAGCGTGCTGAACGCAACGTTACTGAACTCGTATATGCTCCGTTATCTGGACTACAACGACGTAGGCGGCGGCGGACACAACAGCGAGTGCATAGCCGCCCTGCTGGCAGTTGCGGAGCGCGAGCATGCGACGCCCGCAGACTTCCTTGTCTCGATCGTGCTCTCTTACGAGATCGGTGAACGGATCATGGAGTCCATACCCGGCGGTAAGCGCGGCATCGAGGCGAAGGGATGGAGTTTCGACAGCCGGGCGGGGCTGAACATGCCTCCCGCCATTGGTAAGCTTATGGGCCTGAACGAGGATCAGCTTGCTAACGCCATGGGAATTTCCGGCCCCTTTGCCCCCACGCTGGGCGTTCTCGACACCGACCTTGTGGAATGCAGGATGGTTAAGAACCTGCGCTTCGGCTTTAGCGCTTACCAGTCCATTCTTGCCTGTATGCTGGCAAAAGGCGGGCTGACCGGAGTCGTAAACGTCATCGAGGGAGAAAAGGGCTTCCGTCAGGTCGTCGTGGCCAATGAGATGGATCTGAACTATATCGTGGATTTCGCTCATTGGTATATTCTAGATAGCACTTCATTCAAGGGTTATTGCATGAACTACGCCAACCACGGCGGTATCCAGGCGGCCCTCAATCTCGTTGAGAAATATGATATCAAGCCGGAAGACGTGGAAGCAGTCAAGGTCAAGACCAACGCTCGCGTCGCACGCCATACCACCCTGGTACCTGGAAAGAAATACGCCAGAAACACCGAAAATGCCACGCATAGCGCATTTTTCTCGGTCGCCATGGCGATAAAAGAGAGAAATGTCGGCCCATGTCAGCTGACGCCTGACAAATTCGAGGATCCGGAGTTGATAGATCTGATTGAAAAGATCACGATCGAAGAGGATGCCTCCCTTGTGGGGACGAGCAACCGCGGCGCCATCGTCGAAATCAGGACCAAGAAGGGCAACTGTTATTCCGAGCGGGTCGACGTTCCTCCCGGACACTCGAGCACGCCGTTCAGCGATGAGGAGATCGAGGAGAAGTTCAGGAAAGCGGCCAGGCCTTATATGGATGACAATCAAATCCAATCCCTCATCAAGTCAGTCTGGGAGCTGGAGAAGCTGGATTCCGTCGAGGAACTGACCAGGCTCATGGTCTGGAAGGAGATATAAAATGGGAAAGACAATTGCCGAAAAAATTTTGGCCCGTACCGCCGGGCTGCCGGAACTCAAGCCGGGGGACATGATCATGGCCTATGTTGACAGGACAATGATCGTCGACTATAAGGTACAGGAACATTACAACACTTTCAAAGAGCTGGGCATCACGAAGGTTTTCGATCCGGAAAAGGTGGTCACGGTGCTCGAGCATCATGTGCCGCCCGCGACCCAGTTCCACGCCGACGCCCATGTGATTGCCAGAAAATTTGCCAAAGAATATAGCGTTAAATTTGGTGAGATAGGCCGTCACGGAATCTGTCATACATATTTCATCGAGAACGGCTATGCGAGACCGGGTGAGCTGGTGGTCGGCGAAGATTCGCACACTTGCACGTATGGGGCGTTCAACGTGGCCGCCCGCGGTCTTGGCCCTGACGAGATGTCCTACGTTTTGGCAACGGGTAAGACGTGGTTCAAGGTTCCCGAGACGATCCGCTTTGTCCTGAACGGCAAGTTGCCCTCTATGAGTTATGCAAAGGATATGATCCTTCATATTGCAGGCAAATATGGTACGGATGTAGCACTGTATAAATCCGTCGAGTTTGTGGGCGAGGCCGCTCACGCGCTCCCGCTATCGGGACGTATGACCATCGCCAACATGGGCATTGAGATCGGCGCGAAGTTCGCTATTTTTGAAGCCGATGAAAAGACCCTCGAATACGTCAAAGCGCGTACGGACGAGGCGTTTGTACCCGTTACCAGCGACGAAGATGCGGATTTCTCCGCCATCTATACGATAGATGTCTCCAAGATTGGCCCGCAGATTGCCTGCCCGTTTTCTGTTTCGAACGTAAAGCCCGTCGAGGAGGTGGAAGGCCAGGTTATCCAACAGTTCTTTATCGGCTCCTGCACGAACGGCGGCTTAGATGATTTGCGCGTGGCGGCCAAGATACTGAAGGGTCAAAAAGTATTTCCCGAATCGAGGCTGATCGTCATTCCAACCTCTATGAAGATATACGAGCAGGCGCTCAGCGAGGGGCTGCTGAACATCTTCATCAAGGCGGGCGCCATGGTGGAGGGTCCCACATGCGGTCTTTGCGCGGGCGACAGAGGAATCCTCGGCAAGGGAGAGACGGGCCTGTATTCCAATAACCGGAACTTCAAGGGCCGCCAGGGCAAAGAGGCCGAGGTGTATCTGGCTTCTCCGGCGACGGTGGCTGCCTCCGCTATTCACGGAAAGATCACGGATCCCAGAAAATACGCACATTGCTTTGACTAAGTGGAAGGGGTAATGAATAATGGCTATTAAAGGAAAAGTATGGAAGTTTGGCGACGACATGAGCACTGATTTGATGATGCCGATCAGTGCCCGCTACGGCAGAGTACCGGAGGATCAGCAAAAATATTCCTGCATGTCTGCGATACGACCGGAATTCAGCCATGCAGTATGCCCCGGCGACATTGTAATAATGGGCAGGCACTGCGGTAGCGGCTCCAGCAGACCGGCGCCCAGGCTGTTTGTTGAACTGCAGGTCGGTTGTATCATTGCCGAATCCTTTAGCCCGTTATTTTTCAGGAACGCTATCGCGATCGGCTTTCCTGTGATTGAGGTGCCGGGGATCACCAAGGAATTCCAGGAAGGTGACGAGGCGGAGGTCGATCTGGACAAGACAGAGGTCAGGAACCTTACTACCGGAAAGGTCATCCACTTTAAACCCTATCCGGAAATGATCAAAAAGATCTTTGAGTTGGGCGGATTCAAAGCCTTGCTTAAACAAGAATTTTCGCAGATTTAAGCAAATAAGGAAGGAGATAACCGATGAAGAAGGAGTTTTGTTTACTCGCAACAAACGGCAGCCTGGGAGGAGGATTCAAAGAGGAAACCTTCTATAAGGCGCTGGACATGAAGCCTGACGTCATTGCAGCCGATTCCGGCTCCATCGACCCGGGTCCGTACTACCTCGGCATGGGCAGGCCGCGCATGAGCCGCAAGGCCAGCAAGTGGGAGCTTCGACTGATGATCACTGAGGGTGTGAAACGCAACATCCCTGTCCTGATTGGCTCAGCCGGCACCGCAGGTGCGGACCCGAACGTTGATTGGCTCATGGACATCGTTAAGGAGATCGCTGCAGAGGAAAACCTGCACTTCAAGCTGGCTGAGATCAAAACCGAGATCAAGCCGGAAACGCTCCGTAAATACCTGCGCGCAGGGAAGATGAAGGCTCTAAACGATGTACCGGAGTTCAAAGAGGAGGATATCGAAAGTGTCACGCGCTGCGTCGCCGTCATCGGCGCCGAGCCCTATTGCAAGGCGTTGGAGGAAGGCGCCCAGGTCATCATTGCCGGGCGTTCCACTGATACGGCAATCTTCGCGGCCGTGCCGAAGTTCTACGGGCTCGATAACGCCTATACCTGGCACGCCGGAAAATTACTCGAGTGCGGTGCGGCATGTTGCGTCCATCGTCCTTATAATGACTGCATGATGGCATGGGTATCGGAGAATTCTTTGGTCGTGGAGCCGCCTAACCCCATTATGAGATGCTCGCCCACATCCTGCGCTGCCCATACTCTATACGAGAATGCCGACCCGTTCCACTTGGTTGAACCAAGCGGCGCTCTGATCACGACCGATACAGTATACGAGCAAATCGGAGAGCGCAGCGTCAAAATCACCGGAAGCCGCTTTGAGTACGCCAAGCAGTATACGTGCAAGGTCGAGGGCGTCAAATTCCTCGGATATCGCCGCGTGGTGATAGGCGGGGTCACAGACCCCTTGATCCTTAAGCAGCTAGACAGCTACATCCAGAATTGCATCGATATCGCCCAGAGAAAAATTGAGAGAACCATGGGACTCAAGAAGGAAGACTATTTGTTGCGTTACTTTATGTACGGCAATCCAAACGCTGCCGATCCTGGCCAGGTGGGTGTTGTGTTCGATGTTGTAGCCAGGACCGAATCTGATGCAGAGGCCATTTTGGGTAACATCTGGCACATTGCCCTGCATACTCCCATCAAAGAGTGGGAGGGGCTCCAGAGTAATATGGCGTTCCCCTTTTCTCCGCCGACTATGTCGACCCTTGACGGCGGCGCCACATATTCCTTCTGCCTCAACCACGTGCTTGAATTGGATGATCCTCTTGAACTGGTACGCTTCAAGTATTACGAGTTGTAATGGAGGTGGAATGTCATGAAATTTTATAAGCTTACCAAGATGATCCGTTCCAAGAACGCCGGACCTTTTGAAATGTCCCTTGATATTCTGTACGGTGATTATGAGACTTACAAAAAAGTATTGGATACGGGGGTTGTGACGCCCGAGCTGATCAGTAAGCTGAACGACGTACCGGTGGAAAAGGTGCAGTATTATGAGTTGCCCCTCGCCTGTGCGGTCAAGTTCTCCTTCCCGCGCCGCTACCCGTCCGGGGATTTCCACGATACCGACATATACGGTTGCCAGTTTCACGCTCCCCTGGTCGAACTCGAAATACCGGTAGAATAATATCTACTTGTATTAATACCAAAAAAGTAAGGAGGAAAAATAATGAAAAAGGCGAGAATTATTCTGGTGCTAATACTCGGGCTATGTTTGGCGTTCACCGTCGCCTGCACTTCCGAGAAGGCTGCTCCCCCTGCCCCAGAGAGCGACAAGCCCCCGTTCACCGAAATGGTTATGTACACCGACGGTACTCCCGGCTCCATCGGGGACCTCTTCATCAGGACCCTTGGTCCCATTATTGAGAAGCAGTCCGGCGTCAAGGTCGTCTATAAGAACATCTCCGGCGGCAGCGGCACCAACGTTATGACCGACATGATGAATGACAAGAAGCATGTCTCTGTCGTTGCTCACTCCTGCTCTCTGCCCCTCGCTTGGGCCACCGGCTCCAGTCCCTACACCAGTGACCAGGTTGCCTCTGTTTGCTCCATTTCGACCGACTACATCGTTGTATTTACCCGCCCCGATTCTCCCTTCAATTCTTGGCAGGATGTTGTTGCTTACGCCAAAGACCATCCCGGTGAACTCAAATGGGGCGGCAGCGGTGTCCAGGGCTCCCAACAGCTGCTCCACCAGTTGTTCATGGATGAGTTAGGCATAGATCTCGAGTACGTTCCTTATGACAATGCCGCCAGCGTCCGGGTCGGCGTCCTGGCCGGCGACGTTGATATCGGTTCCAACGCATTCGGCAACATCCTCACCGATATCGTTGGAGGCACCTACAAGGGCCTCGTCGTGACCAGTCCGGAACGTTTTGATTCCGCTCCTGACCTGGAGACCGTCGGTGAAGCCGGTATCTCGTCCGCCATCGGCAATTCTGTGTGGAGGGCCTTCTTCTGCCCGGCCTCCTATGATCAGGCTGTGATCGAGTACCTGGCCAAGCTGATCGAGAACGCCAAGAACACCGACGAGTGGACCAAGTTCCTGCAAAATAACAACCAGGTCAGGTGGGATCTAGGCCCTGAATAATTAACCGCTTATGTCAAGGATTATATGGATCTCAGCACAACGGCTATTTCACACATGAAATGATCGGTTAGACTCCTGCAAAACGGCATGAGAGAAGTGAAAAAGGCTGTCATTTCCATGCCGTTTTGTAATTCTTTCAATAAAGAGGGGAAACATCATGAATCGCCTAACTCTATCAATTATCTCGGAGATTGTTATATTCCTGATAGGCGCGCTGTTCCTTTTTCTTGCTGTTACCACACTCAAATCATCTGGAACCTTTTACAAGTCGGCGGGATACTACCCCATTCTGCTTAGTTCCTGCATCATTGTTGTCAGCGCATATGGTTTGGTCAGTGATCTGATCAAAAGGCGCAGGGAGAGAGATGATAAAGTGGACCTGGGTAGTATGAAGAGCTTCGTACTCGTTCTGGGCATCATGGTGGCCATGGAGCTTATCTGGAAACTTTTGGCTCTCTTCTATGTATCCATGGCCCTGGGTATCAGCGGTATCCTTTATCTCTTCCACGACACAGGCAGGCCGAAGCGCAGGCGCCTTATCTTTGCTGTTATCGTAGGCGTTGGCTTTACTGTTGTGGCATACATCACTTTCGCATTCATATTGAAGATTAACATTTGAAGGAGTTTTTGATATGAGCCTTTTCTCTTGGGAAGTTATAAGCCCACTCCTACAGCCGAGTACAATTCTTCTCATGGTGATCGGCTGCATTATAGGCCTTTTCATCGGTGCGCTGCCCGCTCTAGGAGATAATATCGCGATAGCCCTACTGCTGCCCATTACCCTGAGCCTGGACCCCGTGGTGGGCATAGCAATGCTCATGTGCATATATCAGGCTTCCGAATATGGGGGCAGTATTTCTTCCATCACGCTCGGCATTCCTGGCCAAGGGGGTGCCGTTTGCACGATGTTTGACGGCGTGCCCATGGCGCGAAGGGGCGAGCCTGGGCGGGCATTAGCTATTTCCCTGACTTCTTCTACGGTGGGAGGCTTTTTTGGCGTCGCTGCCCTCATGTTCCTCACCGTGTCGCTTATGCCTCTCATTTATAAGCTCACCGACCCGGAAATCACCTGCATCACGGCCTTCGGTCTTCTTTCCATCGTCTGCCTTAACACCCAAAGCGGGACGAAGAGCCTGCTCTCCATTCTGCTGGGACTGCTTGTGTGCACCATCGGCGTCGACCCGTTTAGCGGTGAGCCGCGCTTTACCTTCGGCGCCCATGTCCTGGATGACGGTTTTTCTCTCGTCCCGGTTATTATCGGCCTTTACGCTATTCCCCGGATCATCGAATCCCTCGTCGACAAGCAAGAAAGAGAGCAACTCATTGTGGACAAGAGCCAGTTGAAATTTAATTTCAAAAAGGGCGATTTCAGGAATTGCCTTCCGGTGATGCTCCTGGGCAGCACCATCGGCACGCTCACCAGCCTCATCCCCGGGCTGGGCACAGGTCCGACGACCGTCTTTACCTATAACATCTGTAAGAGCATGAAGAAACATAAAGACACTTTCGGGACAGGGGATCCCCGAGGCATCGCCTGTGTGGAGGCCGCCAACAATGCCTGCGTGGGGGGACACCTGATCCCCTACCTGACGATGGGCATTGCGGGCTCCGGCAGCATCGCCCTTATCGGCGGCGCTTTGGTCATGCACGGCATCGCACCCGGCGCCACGCTGATGAAAAACAATCCCGAACTGGTCTACGGTGTTATGTGGGGTGTCTTATGCAGCGTTATCCTCATGTTTCTCTTCGGCATCTTTAGCACCAGGATCTTCGCCAGGATCATGAACATCCCCGACACGTTGATGGCGCCGCTCTTGATCTTCTTCAGTTTTGCGGGAAGCTATGTTACCCGTTACATGAGCATAGATATCTGGATTTGCCTCGGCATAGGGATCGCTGCCTATTTTGCCATTAAGGCCGGCTATTCCCAGACAAACTTCGTTGTGGCGTTCGTCCTGGCGAAGGTCTTTGAAAACTCCCTCCGGCGCTCATTGTATATTTCCCACGGGGACTGGAGCATCTTTCTTACCCGCAAGGTCTGCCTCGTTTTCGTGATCCTCATGGTGGGATTTGTCGTTCTCTCTGTCGTCAGAGGCATCAGGAGCCGGCGTGCAATAGAAGAGAGTATCTGAACAGTATCAGCAAAAAACGGCGACCGAATCCACCGGAAGCCGTTTTTTGCTGAAATTTCGCCAAAGATAATTGGTCTGAGTACTTGAGGTATTTAAATATGAGTGGAACCCCGACCCCAGGAAAACAAATCGATATGACCGAAGGAGTCATCTGGAAACAGATGCTCCTGTTTGCCATTCCGCTGCTGGTGGGTGAAATACTTCAGCAGATGTACAACACGGTGGATAGCATTATCGTGGGAAACTTTGTGAGCAAACAGGCGTTGGCCGCCGTGGGAGCCACCAATAATATCGTCACTGTGCTGATTGGCTTCTTTACAGGTTTAAGCACAGGAGCTACGGTCGTGGTTGCCCAGTATTACGGCGCCCATCAGGAAGCGGAGTTGAAAAATACGGTCCATACGATGATCCTGTTTACCCTGCTCATGGGATTGGCTTTTACGGTAATTGGCGTAGCAGGGACCCCTATGATGCTGCGGTTGCTCGGTACGCCGGAGGATGTTTTTCCGGATGCCAAAATATATTTGCAGATCTATTTTGCCGGGGTTTCGGCTCTGGTTCTGTATAATATGTGCGCGGGCATTCTGCGTGCGGTGGGAGATTCGCGCAGTCCTCTCTATATTCTGCTCCTGACCACAACCCTGAACATCGTCCTAGACTTGGTATTCATTTTGGTTTTCCGCATGGGCGTGGCCGGAGCCGCCTTGGCCACGATCATCGCCCAGTTCATTTCCTCCTTAATTCTGCTGTTCAACCTCTGCCGCACAAAGAATATTTACCGTCTCGAGCTCCGGCATTTGCATATAGACAAGGCGATCCTGCGCCGGGTAATCGATATAGGGCTGCCGGCAGGCCTGCAAAAGTCCATTACTTCTTTTTCCAACACCATCGTGCTCTCCTATATAAACAAATTCGGCTCCGGCGCCATGGCCGGCTGGAGCGTGCATCAGCGGCTGGACCAGATCATTAACCGGACCACACAGAGCATGTCCATAGCGACCGCCACCTTCGTCGGTCAGAACGTCGGCGCGGGAAAAGAAGAACGTATTCATAAAGGAATTCGCACGGCACTGCGTTTGTCTCTGCTGATCACCGGTATTTATGCGGTCTTCTTTGTCAGCTTCAACGGATCCTTGATCAAATTGTTCAACCATGATGGGGACGTGCTGTATTATGGGAAAATCATCATTTCCGTTCTGGCCCCGCTGTATCTGATCAACACGGTAAACCATATTCAGGTCGGCGCGCTGCGGGGACAGGGCGACAGCAAAAACCCCATGTTCATCCTGCTGTTTTGTCACGTCATTCTGCGCCAGCTCTATCTGAACCTGGGCTGGAGTCATTTCCAGTCGATTTACTTCGTTCTTTCCTGCTATCCTGTGAGCTGGTTGCTCTGCTGCATCATCATCAGCGCTTATGCAAAGATGAAGAGAAAAACAGGCACAAACCCTAAAATATTTCATGATGGAGGCGTTCAATAATGCGTTATGGCTTTGGAGACTATGTTTATGAACTGGTAGAGGGCTGGGGCGAGCGGAGGCACGAGTGGGACATGAGTACCGTTCCCGGCGTGGCTGTTGATGCCAATGATCACGTCTACATCCTGTCCCGGGGTAAGCCGCCCGTCGTCGTCATGGACAGAAAGGGCCGTTTACTCGAGCAATTCGGCAACGATGGGTTCGGCCGGGCCCATGCGGCCTATCTGGACGAAAGCGGCACCTTCTTCTGCGTGGACGACGCGGGACATGCGGTGTACAGGTTCGACGCGGGCCGGAAGGTGGACTTCACACTGGGCAATAAGGGGGTCCCTTCGGACACAGGCTGCGTCAACAAAGATTACAAGACGATCACCCACGGCGGCGGTCCGTTCAATTACCCTACCGACCTGGTAATCGCGAAGGACGGCTCCATTTATGTATCGGATGGTTATGGCAATGCCCGCGTGCACAAGTTCAGCGCAGAGGGCAAGCTGCTGTTCAGTTGGGGCGAGCCCGGCGACGCACCCGGCTACTTCAATCTGCCCCATGGAATCACCTTGAGTCCAGATGAGAAGATCGTCTATGTTGCAGATCGGCAGAACTGCCGCATCCAACTCTTCGACCATGAGGGCAACTATCTTGACCAGTGGACCGGCTTGGAACGTCCCGCCGGCGTCGTGATCCGCGACGGTATCATGTATGTGGCGGAATTAAAGCGCTGCAACGTCTTTGACGGTTCACCGTCACGGATCAGCATTTTGAGCCTGGACGGCAGGCTTATATCCCGCCTGGAGAACGACCTGATCTGTGATCCCAATATCGGCTACCGCGCCGCCCATGGCGTAGCGGTTGATTCTGAGGGTTCCATCTACGTTGCTCAAATCGGCAAGAAGCATCCCAAAGACTACTTCGCCCTGCTGAAATACCGTCGCGTCTGACAAATCCATGATCCGTGTTATCTCCCATCCTCCTCTATATGTAAAAAGCCGAGAAGGGGCTGTCGCAATAAAAAACTCCGCCTTGAGGAAATAAAAAATTTTTTTGACACAAGCCAAAAAATGAGGTTTTACTCTGCCTATTTATGACAAAATAGCAAGGCCCCTATCTCCCTTATATCAAGGGACTAGGGCCATTTCTTTTGTGGATTTCGTGTCAAAGTCAAGAGATAACATATTTTTTTGTTGACCTTAGTGGCCTTTTAATAGTAAAGTTTTTTGCTCAGAAAATAGGATGGGTGACATCCTCCTATAAATCTTACAATAATTGCGAGAATTAAATTTTTCACATATAATAGTAACTGGTTTAGTAAAAAGAGGTCCTTGCATAAAGGAGGTATGATCCCATTGACAACGATCGGTTCCACCATAAATACCATTCGTAATAGTAAAGGTTTTACTCTAAAAGAACTGGCGGAAACAACCGGCTTATCAATATCCTATTTAAGCCGTTTGGAAAATGATAAGACAGAAGCTACTTTAAATGATTTAAGTAAATTAGCGGAAGCATTCGAAACATCCATCATCAATCTTTTTCCAGATAAGTTTGATCAGGATGTCAGAATTGTGCGAAAAGAGGAGACGAGAATTATCTTGCAGCCTTCCCCAAATGGCGCACCCTCAGAACAAGAATTTATTTTATGGGGCAGTAAAATTAATTTAGAGCCAACGATCATGACTGTTCCTCCAGGTTCCAGCTCAGGTAAAACCGTGAAACATAATGGAGAAGAGTTTTTATACGTATTAGAGGGAGAAATCAGGGTTTGGTGTGATGATACATGCTATGATTTAAAAAAAGGGGATACCATAGGTTATCCGGCGAAACACCCCCATCGTTGGGAAAATATTAAAAATGAAACCGCAAAGGTCTTTGTCGTAAGTTCTTTACCAACTTTTTAAACAAAAATAAGAACAGCTTCTGCGGAGCTGTTTTTTTTATCTTATCTCAAAAAGAAATCTGACCCTGGTATCCTGTTTTCATATTTGATAAAATAATATTAAAATTTTCATGTTTAATATTTTCAGGAATATGAGGTGATTGGCATGAATTACAGATATGTGGGAAAGCCTTTGCCCATTAGAGATGGGGCTTTAAAAGTTACAGGACAGGCCAAATATACCGCTGATCTGTATTTCCCCCACATGCTATATGGCAAAATTCTTTTTAGTCCAGTGGCACATGCTAGAATTAAAAAAATTGATACCTCGATTGCTGAAAATGTGCCAGGGGTTAAGGCTATCGTGACATATTTAAATTCCCCCCAGATTAAGTTTAACAGTGCCTGCCGATTTCTGGGACATGCGATTCCGGAAACGGAGAGGATTTTCGATTCCACAGTCAGATACGTGGGCGACAAAGTTGCGGCAGTAGCTGCAGAAAGTCCGGAAATCGCCCGTCAGGCGATAAAACTGATCCGTGTCGAATATGAAGAATTGCCTGCTGCTTTTACTCCTGAAGAATCTCTCCGGGTAGATGCATATCCCATTCATCCCGGTGGTAACATCGTCAGTGAAATCCAATCCCAGATCGGAGATATCACCGAAGCATTTGAACAAGCAGATTTATTCATATCAAGCCGAATAACCACTCCTAAGGTCCATCATTGCGCCATTGAACCCCACGTGTCCATCGCCCATTGGTCACAAGATGCCAAACTAACCGTTTGGTCTCCTCATCAAAATATTTTTGCTACCAGACTTTTATTGGCCAAAATATTTCATCTGCCTATCCATAGAATACATATGATTAAACCAACGATCGGCGGTGCATTTGGGGGAAAACTGGAAATGGTTTTGGAACCGGTAGTTGCTTTATTGGCTCAAATCACAGGCCAATACGTGAAAATTGAACTCACGAGGAAAGAAACGATGGTTTCCACGCGCACAAGACATGCGACATCATTTTTCATAAAAACGGCCCTTACCAAGGATGGTATCATCATAGGTCAGGAAATAGACGGTATCATTGACACAGGAGCTTATGCAAGCAGCGCTTTAAATGTCACGGGAACCATGTGCGGAAAAGCATTTGAGTTATACAAGGTGCCAAATATGTCTTTTAAGGCTGTTGCTTGTTATACAAATACCCCGATTTCAGGTGCTATGCGCGGTTATGGTTCCCCTCAACTAATTACTACGCTGGAAATTCATATGGATGAGATCGCCAGAAAATTAAAATTAGATCCGGTAGAGCTGCGATTGAAAAATTTAGTCAGACCCTATCAGCAGATTCATTCAAATCATGCCCTGGGAAATTGCCGAATAGTTGATTGTCTTGAAAAAGGGGCCCATATTTTTCAATGGGAAAAAAGGAAAAAAACAAATGAGAAATTTGTCCGGACCGGTTTTGGTGTAAGCTGCGGCGTTCACGGCAATGGGGTTTTCCCCATCCATCGCGATTATACTTGTATGACTCTTAAGCTCAACGAGGATGGAAGCGCCATTTTACTTACCGGTATCCATGACTTAGGATCCGGTTCTTACACGATTCTCACCCAAATTATCAGTGAAATTTTGGATATTGAACCCGAATTAATAGAGGTTATCGAAGCCGATACGGAAAATACCCCTTATGACTTGGGCGCCTATGCCAGCAGAAATACCTGGGTTGGTGGGGCAGCAGCTAAAAAACTAGCGGAAAAAATGCTGACACTTTTATTCGGCATGGCATGTGAAATATTAAACACTAGGGAGGAGGATATTACCTTTGATCATGGAAAGTTTACTTCAAAAAGCGCTCCTCAAAAAAGCATTTCACCTGCGCATATCGTTTCTTATTGCCAAGAGAAAAAACAGCAAGAGCTTATTGCCACTATTAGCTACCACTCCACTTTCGGTCCTCCCACATATGGCGCCCACTTTGCCCATGTAAAAATCGATTTAAGGACGGGAAAAGTCAATGTTATCGACTATGCTGCTGTTCATGATGTAGGAAAAGCAATTAACCCACTGCTTCTAGAAGGCCAGATTCAGGGGGGAATTCAAATGGGCCTAGGTTTCGCCCTATCCGAAGAACTAAAAATTGATCCCACTTCCGGTCAGTTAATGAATGCACATTTAGCAAAATATCACATACCTAAAGCAAAGGATATGCCTCCTATTCACATTTCTTTTGTGGAAGAAACTGAAGAACCGGGTCCTTTTGGGGCAAAAAGCATTGGCGAAGTAGCCACAGTACCTGTTGCCGCCGCCATCATTAACGCGATAAATGATGCGCTGGGGACATCTTTTTCCCGTCTGCCGGTGACACAGGAAATGATAAAAAAACATATTGAGGGCGGGCAAATTATTTAAATCCTGAACAGATCTTACAAGCCATAATTTTTTGCTAAGAAGTCCCTCTTGGCTTTCCCCATGGCAATGACATTATCCGGGTGCACAAAGTTGGCCAGGGAATTACTGCTGGACAGGATGTACCGTCCTTGTCTGCCGCAGGTCTCCATTAATTTCGTCACTTCTGCATAAACACTTTCCGGTGTGCCCCGGGTGAGAAGAGTTAAATCCACATTGCCGATTAAGGTGGTTCTCTGGCCTAAAGTTTTAATCAAACTGTAAATATCCATCACATCCGGCTGAATGGGGTGGATGGCATCCATCCCTAAAGTTAATAAGTCCTCTATCACCTGGGTAATATTGCCGTCACTGTGGTAAATCCAGGGTTTTTTTATTTCTTCCGCCATCCTTCTGAAATAAGGGAGCACCAGATTGCGGAACAGCTCCGGCTGCACATAGGTGCCGCTGTTGAAGGCAATATCTTCTCCCACCCAAATAAAATCGATTTCCGGCATGCTGCTGTATAGGCGGTCCAGTTTCATAAAATATTGGGTATACCGCTCCATGATTTCTTTGATCAAATCGATGTCCTCATAGAGTTTATAGCAGAAATTCTCAAACCCCAGATCAATAATCACCGGATCCAAACAGAAAATGTGGGCCACAAACAGGGCCAGTCCGGAATCGCCGATGGCTTCTTTGGCCTCTTTGACCCGGTTCCTGAGAAAATCTTCGTCGATCTCTTCCGGAATTTTCAGTTTGTCCAGGTCCTCCCGTTCTTTAATCAAGGGTTTAAAGCCCAGCACCCCGTTATATTCCACCATTTCATTGCCAAAGCGGTCCCAATGGGCAATACCGACGGCATCCTGGCCGACGAATTTGGCATACTTGACTCTTTCCTGCCAACCCACCTTTTCCAGGCCAAAGGTTTTGGCAATCAGCTCATCCCTGGTTTCAATTTCGATCCAGGGAATGGGTCCCCTTTTCCCTTGAAGCGCATCCAGCACCATTTCTTTCGGTTTCATCCCGCGCCCCTCCCCTCCCGTCTATTCGCCCTTCACCCGCTTGATCTCTTCCTTCAGCCAGGGCTCGATCATCCCTACATCCATCAATGCCGCCAACTGGCTTGGATCATAAACCTTAATTTTCACCAGCCATCCTTTCCCATAGGGGTCCTCATTGATCCTTTCCGGCTCAAATTCCAGGTCTTCATTATAGGCCGTGATTTCCCCATCCACCGGCGCCATCACCCGGCCCACCCATTTCCCCGATTCTACGGACATAAACACCTGATCCTTGTGCACCTTTTTACCCGGCTCCACCACATCCGCAAAGACAAATTCTCCGGCCAAGCGGACGGCAAAGTCGGTCATGCCCAAAGTGACCTGGTCACCCTCGACTTTTTCCCAAAAATGGCTCCGATCATATTTGAGGTCATCCGGAAAATGATATCCTTCTATGTGCATGGCCCTACACCTCTTTTCCCTTCTTTTTCAACGCTTTCCGTACTAATTCTGTAAGATCCCAGATCCGGATCTTCATTTTGTTTTTTCTGGCGGCATTGGATAAGGTGCGCTTGCATTGCTGACAGCAGGAAACCAGGGTCTTTACCCCAAGGGCATTGACCTCTTCCAACCGGTTGAGGGCGATCTGTTCCGCTAAGCCCGGATTGGTTGCTTCTAAATTCCCCCCACCCCCGCAGCAGTTTGCCTCTTCCCGGTTCTTTTTCAACTCTTTCAATTGAATCCCCGGAATGGCTTTGATCACCTTTCTCGGGGCTTCAAAAACCCCTCCGTTTCGGCCTAAATCGCAGGGGTCGTGATAAGCAACCTCTTCCACCAGTTCATTGCATTCAATTTTGCGCTCTTCAATCAACTCCGCTAATAACTGGCTGGCATGCATCACCCGGAAGGGCAGGGCGGCACCTTCCAGCACCTGGGGCCAGAATTCGGTCATGGTCCGGTAACAAGAAGGACAGGTCGTTACTACTGTTTTTATGCCCAGGCTGCCTATATTTTTCACATTGGTTAAAATCATTTCTTTCCCTTTGTGATACTCGCCGCACCCCATCAAAGGAAAGCCGCAGCATTGTTCTTGCTCTCCCAGGAGGGAAAAATCGATTCCGCATGTTCTGAGAATTTCTACAAAGGACTGGGGAATGGTGGCTGCCGCCGGATAAAGGGAACCGGTACAACCAGGGAAATATAAAAGCTCAGACTTTTTACCGATATAGGACCGGTATTCCTGATCCAAAGCATTGAGCCAGATGGTCCGGGTCTCTTGGGCATCTCCTGTCACATTGCCCTGCTTTTGAATCGTGGCACTCATTTTTTGTACATGGGCCGGAAGCAGATTGCTCCGGGCAATTCCTTTTCTGGTTTCTCTCCAGACCTCCAGGGTATCGATATCCGTTGTGCAATCGGTCCGGCATTTCCCGCAAAAGGTACATTCAAAAATCCGCTGGATACCCTTTTTCTCCTCCCTGTTTTGGTTCACGAGAAGATCCCGGGCTATCTTGATCCGGGCCCGGGGCGCGGACGATTCCCAGCCCATGACCTGATAGACCGGGCAGTCGATGCGGCAATAGCCGCAGCGGGCGCAGACCAAAGTTTCTTTATCCAAGCCTTCAAAAAACTTTTTATGCTCCATTTCTATCTCCCCCTGCCGATGCCAAGAACACCGCTTATTAAGTTTGCGCTTCCCGTTCCCAGGCCAAAAAGCCGGGGATTTAACACTTTGGGCGGGTCGAGAACCTTCCCCGGATTCACAATACCCAGAGGATCCAGCATTTTCTTATGTTCTTTCATGCTCTGGATCCGGTCCTGGTCATAAGCTCTTGTTAAGTAGAGGGAATTCCATGCCCCGAAGCCATAGGGCCTTCCGCCCAGGCCCAGGGCAGCGTCATAGATTTTTTTCGTCTTGGCCATCAAAAACAAATACTCCAGTACTTTGGTCTCATCGGCATGATACATGACCAGGATGTTGATCCTCCCCCGGTCCAGAAGATGGCCGTAAACGGCGGCCCTTTGCCCCAAGGCGGCCAGTTGGGCACAGAAGTGGGCCAGTCTGGCACTGGGCAGGAGCACTTCCGCCGCCAGCAAAGTAGGCCCTCCCCGCTTGATTCTCATAGCCCGGAACCGGTCCGCCCACTCTGCATCGGCCGTCTCTTCGTCTACCCATTTGCCCTGGGTTTTCCCCATAAGATCCTTGACCATTTGCTCTCCCCGGTGCACCTGGGCTTGATTCCCTTGGTAGGTGACCAATAAGAGATTATTTTTTATGGGCGCATGATAACCCAATTGATCTAAAAACTCATGGAAATCCCCGTTGGACCAGTGCACATGATAGGGTGCATCTGGTCCGTCCCATTTATGCGTCATTTCCAGGGCCTCCTGGACCTGGGAGACCGTATCATACTCCAGGGCATAATTTTTCGTATATTCCGGAGCTTCCCGCACCTGAAACTCCAGTTCGCTGACAATGCCCAGCGTGCCTTCCGAGCCGGCAAACCAGGAGAGAGGATATTCCCCCTCTTTCTCCGACCGGATGATCCTGCCCCCGGCCAGCACGAGTTGGGCAGATTGTACCTGATCATGGAATCCGCCGTATTTGACGCTGCCAATGCCATATCCCTCCATATTGAACCAGCCCCCTGCCGTAGAAGCCTCGGCACTGCTGGGTAGGGAACAGGCCGTCAGTCCATATTCCATTAGCTCTTCATCGATTTTTTTCCATGACGTGCCGGGTAAGGCTTTTACCCATCGATTTTTCTCATCGATGTCCAGGATTCCTTTTAATCCTGTGGTGTCGAGAACAATTCCCCCTTTGACCGGCACGGCATTTAAGAAAGCTGTTGTAGCCCCTGCCCGTGCTGTCACAGGAATCTTCTCCTCTAAAGCAATCTTCATCACGGCTACAATGTCATCCTGGGAAGTTGGCCGTACCACGATCTCCGGCGTATTTTGAAAAATCGTCCGGCTTAAAAAACCGGGGACCGGCGCTAAATCCCTGGCGTAAAAAGACCTTTCAAAGGCATCCGTGGTCACTTTATCTCCTAACAGCTCAGATAGTCTTTCTGCTGCTTTGGTCACTCGTTCCCCTCCCTCCCACTCCCGTGCGCAAATGAATGACCGGTCATTTTGCTTCTAACATGCCGATAGTGGTCAAAAAATTCCTTGCCGTAAGGATCAAACCCCATTAAGAATTTGAGAATTTTATTAAAATAATTAAATTGAGGGATGCCGGGATCAATCATGGCTACATCCAATCCCACGGCTACTGTAGCAATATAATAAATCAAATTAACCGCCTCCATGTCGGGAAGCATATATCCTGCATTGCTGGAGCCCAGTAAGGTGGCTACCCCCAGCTCTTCATGGATTACTTGAATGGTTTCGAGGGTTGGCCGCAAACTGTCCGGCTTAACCCCAATGGGCAGGCAGACGCAGTCCATCATGATATCTTCCGGTGGAATCCCATATTTCCCCGCCTCATTGACAATCCGTCTGGCCACATAAAGCCTCTCCGCCACCGTTTCCGGAACCCCTTTTTCATACACGCAGGCCGTTCCTACCGCCGCACCATGCTTGGCGATAATGGGCAAAAAAGTCTCTAAATTTTCCCATTCGCCGTTGATCACATTGCACATGGCCTTATAGGGATAGGCCGCCAAAGCAGCATCAACTAATTTGGGGTCTCGGCAATCCACAGAAATGCAGCATCCTGTTTCACCGACAAGGGTTTCTACTGTTTTCACAAATAATTTTTCTTCGTCCAGGCACGGCTCCATCAACTGGATATTGACCACATAATGTCCTAACGACACGCTTTCTCGGGCAAGCTTAACCAAATGAGTAAGGTCCTCTTTTTGCAATTGAGCAATCACTTCCGGATTTTGAATCAGATAGCCCATTTGATCATTGACACAGAGGGTGGGACTCCCTTTTCCGAAAGGGATGATCCCGCCCGCGTATGACAACGCACCCGGCCGACAATTTTTATCCATGGATGATCACCCTACTTTTTTATAACCACCAGTTATGATCAAAAGCGTGCATCTTTAACCTTTCTATGGCCTCTTTAGGCAGAGGGCCTTGATCGGAGACAGCCGTATTTACCGGCACCCATTTGGGATTTCTCATGCCCACAATCACCGTGGAAACAGCTTCGTGACTTAAACAAAAGCGTAAAGCTCCTTCCGCAATGGAACCGGCATACCCTTCATCCACCAGCCATTTCAAAGCCTGGCATTTTTCATAAGCCACTTTTTTGCGCTCGTCTTTAAAATAAGTTTCTAAAAAGCTGCCCTCAGGAAATACCGTATCCGGGCCGATTTTACCGGTTAAAGCCCCTTCATCCAAAGGACACCGGGCAATGATCCCGACATGATGCTTCTGTGCGGCGGGTAAAATATCCTGATTCGGCTCTTGCTGGAAAATATTATAGACCACCTCACATACTTCAAAATCACCGGACTCCATGGCGGAGATGCCGTCATCCTGACTGTTGTAGGGGAAATTGATGGAAGCGCCGAAGGCCTTGATTTTCCCTTGTTCTTTGAGCAGGCGGGCCGCTTCTCTCCATTCGTCACTCTCGGCCCAGCTGTTCACATAAACATGCATCAATTGCACATCCAGGCACTCCAGGCCCAATTGCTTCAGACTCTTTTCCGTACAGGCGATAATCCATTCTTTGGGATAGGCTTCTTGGATGTCGCTGCCCAGTACGGCGGGAAACACATAATTTTTCGGCGGCACCTTGCTGGACACATAAATCTTTTCCGGGCGGCTCCGGATCACCTTTCCTACCAAATTCTCGCTGTTTTCATAGCCCAGGGCGGTATCGATAAAATTAACGCCCTGGTCAATGGCTAAGTTTAAGGATTGGATGGCGGCTTCATCGTCCGCCCCTTTCCACCAGCCGCCCCCAATGCCCCAGGCGCCAAATCCGATCTCGGATACCTCAAAACCGGTTTTCCCTAATTTGCGGTATTGCACTCTGATTCCCCCTCTTTCAATTTTTTCCCCAAAATCTTGGTCAGGCACGCGATTCCTTCTTCAATGGTTACCGGTATTTCATCCTTGGGCAGCTGAATCTCCCGGTCCAGATGCAGCAAATAGCCTAATTGGGCCACCTGGGGAGGATAAACCCCTTTCGCCAACAATAAATCCACTTTTTGGAAAAATTGCCGGGGCGGCTCATCTAATAAAATGCAGCCGTCATCAATTAAGATCACCCGGTCCGCAAATTTCATGATTTCGTCTGCCCGGTGTTCCGCCAGCACCACGGCCATATTCTGGGATTGACGCAGCTTTTCAATCACTTCGAACACTTCCAGCTTGCCCATGGGATCCACCTGAGATGTGGGTTCATCCAAAACCAGAATATCCGGCTTGGAAATGAGCGAGGCGGCAATCGCCACTCTTTGTTTTTGTCCTCCCGATAAGTCAGTGGGGGGCTTTTTTAAAAATTCTGGAGACAGATTCACTTCTTTTAAGGTCCATTCCAGCCGGTTTTTGATCTCATCGATGGAGAGGCCCATATTTTCCGCACCAAAAACGATTTCTTCTTCTACCGTGCCCCGAATAAATTGGGAATCGGGGTCCTGAAAAACCATGCCTACTTTGCGGGCACATTCGTGGATCTTTTTCTCAAAAGTATCCAGGCTGCCTGCCACAATTACCTTCCCTTTCATGCGTCCATTGAACCGATTGGGAATCAAACTATTGAAACACCGGCATAAGGTGGTCTTTCCCGCACCATTTTGGCCCATAATGCCAATAAACTCGCCCTTTTTCAGTTTTAAATTGATGTTTTTCAGGGACCAGATTTCCTTCTCTTGATTATCCTTATACATCCAGGATAAATTCTCAATTTCCACGGCATATTCCAAGACAGCCCACCTCCTCTGCTCAACCTACTTTTAAGTCTTGATACTCTTTCTTAATTTCTGCATAAAGTTCGTTTACTTTCAGGATATCGGGCCTGATTCCCAAAGAGCCTAACTGCAAAGCCAGCTGGGTGATCTGGGGAGGCGTGACAAAAGCCTCCTGCAACTTTTCCACTTGGGTGAATACCTGGGTGGACAGGCCGTCCAGCAGTACTTTGCCGTCATTGACGACAACGGTGCGCTGGGCAAATTCCGTCGTAAAACGCATTTCGTGGGTAATAAAAATAATGGTTTTATTTTCTTCTTTATTTAAGCGTTCAAAAATCTCCATAAATTGATAGGCCCTTTTGAAATCCTGACCCGTGGTAGGTTCATCGACAATCAAGACACTGGGGTTTAGGGACAGGACGGCGGCAATGGCCACCCGTTGTTTTTCCCCGGTGGTGAGAAAAAAGGGATATTCCTCAATCTTATCCAGCAGGCCTACCGTGTCCAGCACTTCCTCCACCCTTTTTTTGATCACGTCCGGCGGCACCTTGGCCAGTTTTAGGCCAAAAGAGACCTCATCACGTACGCTGCGGCAGAAGAGCTGCAAGCTGGGATTCTGATAGACATAGCCCACTTTCTGGGCCAGCTGTCCCAAAGGCTGTTTCTTCACACTGATTCCTTCCACCAGCACATCGCCTACCGTCGGTTTCAGCAGGCCGTTGAAATGTTTGACCAATGTGGTCTTGCCGGAGCCGTTTTGCCCGACAATGGCCATCATTTCTCCCTCATAAATGTCTAAACTGGCCCCAAAGAGCGCTTTCGTACCGTCCGGATAGGTAAAATGTACATCTTGCACACTGATCAGGGGCTGCTTCATTTTATTTCGCCCACCTTTCTTCAATCAGAATGTCTCTACAGCAAGTTCGTCCAAAAGCTGGGATCGGCAGGAATAAAGCGGATCACGTCTCCTAGTCCCGGAAGTCCTCTGGCAATGATCACAAAGACTAATAAGCCCACGGAAAATACCATCAAGGCCTGGTCGTGGATCTTTACTTTGACCTCATGGCCGATGTACTCCGTCCGTTTATAGTCCGATGCTTTAAAGGTGGCCACATAGCCCCGGGAATCTGCCGCATCAGCCATTTCATCCGCCTTTTTCAGCTCAATC
This sequence comes from Candidatus Formimonas warabiya, assembly GCF_002777255.1. Lineage (GTDB taxonomy): Bacteria > Bacillota > Dehalobacteriia > Dehalobacteriales > Dehalobacteriaceae > Formimonas > Formimonas warabiya. The sequence continues at coordinate 3,235,766 of NZ_CP017634.1, forward strand.
ATAATCAGGGGGATCATCACCGCCACATAATACTTCACCTTTTTAAAGACCCCCATACTGTCCAGATCCAGGCCCCGGGCTTTCTGGGCTTCAATGATCTGCATGGCGTCATAATAAAATGTGAAAAAGCACCTCAAGGCGGTAGAGATGGCCAGCCTGAGAAAATAGGGGATGCGCAGGCTCTTGAGGGCGATATTGATGTCCCGTTCGTCAATCACGGAAAAAACAAAGAGGACCCCAAAAATAGCTGACATCCAGCGGCACCACATGGTTACAGAGGCGATCAAATTTTCATAATGGTAGGTAAACCCGGAAAGCTTAAAAATTATATGTTCATAGGGTGGCGTAATCCATACAGAGGGGAAAAAGGCAAAACTTAAAAAGAGAAAAAAGGTTAAGGTGACCAGAAAAGGGACAAATTTGACGGTATAGCTTCTCGGTACCTTTGCTACTTTGAAACAAATCAGGGCCGCAATAAAGAACCAAATATTGATAAAGGGATTGATGATAAAAAAAGGGACATTAAAAATCAAAATAATAAATAGTCTGGTCAAGGGATGAAATACAGAAAACGCAGTCCATTTCGGGGTATATCCAAAGATTGTTTTCCGATATTCGCTGGAACCGGCCATTGATGCTTCCACAAGCTTCCCTCCCAACTCATTCATTTCACATCATTTGGAGAAAATGATTCGTCATTAGAAAACTTGGCTTGCGCCTTCGCCAGAGGCTTGGCGCAAGCCCTAGTTGCACTTATACTTTCAACCTTTTGAAACTTATAAATTTTGAAAGTAGAACATAAACCTTAGCGGTATCTGTATCTGACTAATCATTTCTCTACTGGGCTGATGGATCCAGGTTGATCATCCCGCTGCCTTGGGAATAATGACGGTAAAGACATAGGTGACCAGTCCTGTAGCTACTAAAGTAAACAAGGCACAAAAGATGATCGCTGCCATTGTCCAGGTGTTCAAACCTTTTGTATCTACCATGTGATCCCTCTCCTTAAAAATTATTTATTTAACTTATTAATTTAGTAAAGGGCCAATGATGAGAATACTCTTCAGAAAATCGTTTTTTGCCGAAATCTATGATTCTTATTAATCCGTAACCAGCAGAAGAGTCATCTTACGCGACCCAACGATCAAAGGTATTGGGAACATATCCCCGAAAACGCATGATAAACGGGGACAGGACCCATAAGGCCAGCAGGCCCAGAATGGCTCTGCCAATAAATTCTCCCCCAAACCAGCCCGGGAACACGGCAACCAGCCAGAATTTCGGGGCCGCTTGACCTAAGAGAACATACCAGGAGCTCCAGAAGGATCCAATTAAACTATTGAGCAGGGCGCCAAAAATCAAAAACACGGCGATGCTCTTCAGATCCCGGGCCCGGGGATCACACTTGAAAAAGCGGAAGGCCAGCATCGGCAAAGCGATTTCAAAAATTGTACAAATTTGGAACAGCAGTACAATGGTAATGGGCAATCCGCCAATCACGTTGCCGATAATCATGCCAATGCAGGCACCCAGAATGCCCCAGACGCCGAACCAAAGCCCGGAAACCACATAAAGGCTCACAGCGATATTGAGACTAACAATAACGGCAGAAACCGAAAATCCCAGCATGGACAAAACCTGTAAAACCGCAATAATCCCCGCCCAAATGGCACAAGTGATAATGTTGATCGTACTTGGAGTCGGAACTGTTTCCCGGGTTCTTTCCACGATTACTTCACTCATTCACGGCACCTCCTAATAATTTTTCATAATTAGCAAGTTTACATGAAGTTTACCAGCCCCTGAACAGAGTATCCATCCCATGATTTTTTCCTTCGCCCATCCCCCCCTTAATCGTATTTTCCCTGCATCCCCCTTTCTTTTCTAAAATGAGACCGACCCCGTTGCCGGTCCTTATTTCAAGATTTCAAGATTTGGTGCAGGAAGAACCGGTAAGGACCAAATTCCCCGCCAAAATTCATCGCCCCGATCTGTTTCACGCCAGGCACTTTACAGGCAGCACCTATGGATTCTTTTAAGGCGCGCATCATCAGGGCCTCCTCCACACCAAACATCAATAGATTCAAAATGGAGCCCACCTGGTCCGGAACCTTTGACCCGGCCACCTTTTCTCTTATTTTCGGGCAATATTCCTCCAGCCGGTATACCTGTTCCAAACCAAATCCCATGGGGGATACGCCATCAATTCCCTCAAGGGCCTTTTTCCCGGCGCTCACAGCCAGGACGGCAGCCGATTCATTTTCCGCATAACAGACAAAATGTCCGTCAGTTCCCTGCAAGGAAACAGTCAGTTCCTCTTCAAAAACAAACTCACCCGTCGTAGTGGGTACCACACATACCCTGCGGCCGCCGATTTGCCCATGGTCTTCCTTTTCGTTAAAATGAGGACGAAGCAGCTCATATACGTTCATTTTTGACGTGCCGGTAATCTGGGGAAGCATACCATTAAAAATGGCACAGGTGGGAATTAAAGTGGCCAGATGCACTCTTAAAGCCAGCTCTTGGATAAAATCACTGTGCCGGTTGGGAGGCATGGTCACAGCGCAAATAATTCCCGGTCGTCCATCCGGGGTCTCTTGGGGCAGGGCCCGTCGCTCAATGCCCCCATTGATTCTGGATCCCAGTTCGCTGGAGCCGGCGGCACCCACAAACTGATGGGCGGCACCAAGGGCTACCTCCTCAGAAATGGCCGTAATCACCAGGCGCACGACTTCCAATGCCCAGGCTTCGGCAAAAGTGTCTTGGATCACCACTCCGTTCAGTTCCATCGCTGACCCTCCTTACCCATGAATTCGAAAGCATGTCAGAGAACATGCCTATTTTGGATCAAAATCTTCAAGCCTTCTCTTTTCCTTGCCAGTTCAAAGGCCTTTTGAATATCCTCTAAAGCAAACCGGTGGGAAATGAGAGGCTCCACCACCACGGCACCGGAAGCCATCGCCTGAAGGGCGTCTTCGTAGTGGCAAATCATAGAATCATAGCTCCCCATCAACTTAAGTTCCTGATAATGAACCAGATCCAGGGGCAAGGCCAGTTTTTCCTTTAAGGCCGCAGCAAAATATAAAATCTGTCCCCCTCTGCCGGCCAGGTAGAGGGCCTGCTCCAAAACCTTTTCATGCCCCACGGCCACAACGACGATATCGGCACCCCGGCCTCCGGTGAGGCGTCTCACTTCGGCCACCGGATCCCGTCTTTGGGCGTGAATGGTCTCATCGATACCCGTTTGTTCGGCAATCTTGAGCTTGTGATCGGCCACCCCCACCAGGATCGTCCTTGCCCCCCGTTTTTTCAACAGCTGGCCATGGATGATGCCGATGGGCCCATCCCCGAAAACCACCGCCGTATCCCCTATGCCTACCTCCAGTTTGCTGTTGCCATAGATGCAGCAGGAGACGGGTTCTGCCCAGGCGCCCTGATCCCAGGACAGTCCGTCCGGGAGTCTGACTAAATTTCGGGAAGGGTAAACAGTATATTCCATAAAGCCGCCGGAGATATACCCCGCGTTCAGGCAAGCACTGAATTTTCTCCTCCGGCACTGGTAACAATGCCCGCAGGTTAACCGGCCGTCAGGAACCACCCGGTCCCCCACCCGGACGGTAGTGACATGGGCACCCACCTGATCCACCGTTCCCGCCAGCTCATGCCCCATTCTAAAAGGGTAGCTGATGTGCCATCCCCTGGGGACATTTCCCAAAAAAGCTTCGATATCTGTGCCGCAGATTCCCGCACTGGCCACCCGAATGCGCACCTGATCCGGTCCCGGCTCCGGTTTTTCTTCCTCCACAAGGTTGAATTTCAAGGGCTCGGTCAATAAGGCAACTTTCATCTTTTTCCTCTCCCTTTCCTGCGCTTAAGGTGTAAAATAGGCGGGAAGTTTCAGTCCTGCGGCCTCAAAACGCCTTTGGGCAAATTTCTCCGCCTGGGAAACCGCCTTTTCCTCATCAAGATTGAGGAGGAGCTGCTTTTCTACCACGACCTTGCCGTCTACAATCACGGTATCCACATTATTCGTGTTGGCACAGTAAACCAAATTGTTAATCACATTGTTCACGGGACGCATATTGATGGAGGTGAGATCTACTAAAATCAGATCGGCCAGTTTACCCGGCTCCAGGGAACCCAGTTTGTCACCCAGGCCGATGGCCCTGGCTCCGCCCAGGGTCGCCATTTCTAGGGCCTGGTAGCTGGAAAGGCAGGCGGAATCCAACTGATGCACCCGTTGGAGCAGAACCGTGGTACGCATGGTTTCGAAGAGATCGGTATTATCATTGACCGCGCAACTGTCCGTGCCTAAAGAAATATTGATGCCGGCCCGGGCCATTTTAGCAATGGGCGCCACGCCGGAGGCGATTTTCATGTTGCATTCAGGATTATGGACCACGGAAGTGCCCGTCTCCTTGAGAATCTGAATGTCCTCGTCCGTAAGCCAGATACCGTGGGCGACAAAAACGTCCGGTCCCAGGATGCCTAATTGATGCAAATAACCGGTGGGCGTTTTGTGATATTTTTTCGAGATGTTCTGAAATTCGAAGTTCGTTTCCGCCAAATGAAGATGCACCAGAACCTTGTTTTTATCCGCTTCTTCCCGCACCTTGGAAATCAATGCCGGGGAGCAGGAATTGGGGCAGGCAATGCCGTAGCAAAAGGCCACCCGGCGGTCTTTGGAGCGGGCGCACCTTTCTATCAACCGGTCCGCCAATCCAAATATCTCCCCGTCACTTAAAATCGCCTCCGGGGGCGTCCATTGATCATTATCCGTAAAGGTGAGGGTGTGCACCCCTCTGATTCCCGTGTGCTCATAGACATCGATGGTTTCCAGGGGCGTGGCCCATTCCATGTTCACGGCCGTGGTAATGCCGCATTTTAGGGCCTCGATACAGCCATGCAGCGTGGCATAATACTGAAGCTCAGGACGGTGAGCCAAATAATCCTGGACCGCCAGTCTGATCCGGGGAAAGCTCACCTCTTCGATCCACTTGATTAAAGGCAGGTCGTCCTTGGCGCCCTTGAGAAAATTTTGCAGGAAATGGCAATGGGCATTGATTAAACCGGGCAGCACGGCTTTATGACGGGCATCGATGGTTTTTCGGCCGGAATATCTTTCGCCCAATTCTTCTTGGGGGCCGACAGCGATGATTTTACCCCCGTCTATCGCCACTGCCCCATCACCCATGATCTGATCGGGACCGGTGACAGGGACGATTAGCCCGTGTTCAATCAAAATGTCTACCTGGCGTTTGCATGAATTATTCATGATTCAGCACCTCATTCACAATCTCCGAAAGGAATTTCACGGTGACTTTTGACTGGGAAAAACCGGCGGCTCTTTTCAGGTTGATATAGCAGGCCGGACAGGAGGTCACCAGTACGTCGGCCCCTGCTTCTCCCGCCTCCTGGATCCTGTCTATGGCCACCTGCATGGACAACTCATTCATTTTTTCCACTTCCGCCAAACTGGCCCCGCAGCATTTAGACTTTTCATGATGTTGCTTCATTTCCACAAGGCGGAGACCCGGTATAGACTGGAGCAACTGCCTCGGTTCTTCATAGATCCCCAATTGTCTTCCCAATACGCAAGGATCATGCCATGTAACGACCTGATCATAATGAGAAAAGGATACATTATTTTTAATTTCAGAAAATAAAAACTGCGATATATCCATCACCGGGTAAGGCTGCGTCAACCCTAACAGGTGGGGATAGATATTTTTTAAAGCATGAAAGCAGCCGGGACAACTGGTAAGGATCAGGTTAGGATGATACTGCCCGATGATATCTAGATTTCTTGCCCCTGCTTTTTTCATTTCCTCGATCTGTCCGCTTTCATAGAGCGGATAGCCACAGCAGGCGTCTTCATCCATGATATGAAAATCCCATCCCAGCTTGGTGAAGATCTCCTTATTGGCCCGGATGATTTTGGGCGCGTTATAATTGGCATTACAGCCGGGATAATAGAGGATGTTTACTTTCCCCTCCTCTTTGGACCGGTCCGCATACTTATGTCTTCTTCTTGCTCCAAAGGGGTGCCCAACTTTTTCGATGTTTTCCGCCATCACCCGGTGTTCCGGAACTGTGCGGCCCTGTTCGGCAATTTCCCTGCGCAGGGCCTGAAATATTTCATGTAAGGGCATCTCCACCGGGCAGGCTACTTCACAACGGCCGCATAAGGTACACTGATAAATATGTTCCACCATCTGCGGGGTCAGGTCTAATTCTCCTTCACTGAGGTCTTTCGCTAATTTTACCCTGCCCCGGGCATACTGGGTTTCCCAACCGGGCGTATATTTATAGACAGGACAAACCGTTTCCAGGTCGGCCCACCCCCAGATCCGGCAGAAGCCGCATCGGGTGCAATGATTAATTTTATCCAGATAGTCTTTCAGCACGGTGATCCCCCTCCTAGAGGCCTGCGACGCCAGGATTCATGATGTGATTCGGGTCCACAGCCGTCTTGATCGCTTGGGCCAGCTTCCCATAACCGGTGTCTGCCAGATATTTTTTCAGATAGGGGGCCCATTGCCTCCCTTTGGAATAAGGCGCCCCGCCCATTTCCAGGGCTTTATCCATCATTTCATCTAAGGCGGCCCGTATTTTATGGTACTCCTCTTCATCTCCGGGAAAGTGGAATAATAAGGCGACTACTTCCGAGGCCGACGGTCCGGGAAAAACTTGCTGCACATAATTCTTAATCTGATGACGGTCTATGATTTCCCGCATCACGCGCAGACCGCCGTCCAATTGATCAAAAGGCAGGAAAAAGTTTACCACCCCGGCGATGCCCTCTTTAAATTCCATACCCGTATTATACCAGCGGTAACTCCAGAACTTGTTCGGTTCCTCGGCACCTCTTAACTCAACCCCCGGGTATTTCAAAATCAGATCACGGACTCTCTCTTTGCGCAGGGCCACTTCGTCGTGATACCCTTCAATATTAATATCGAACAGCACATAATCCGGGTTGACCAGAGGGGCAGAAATATAACAGGTAAGATTGTGTATTGCTATTTCCTGAAATATTTTGATCGCCACACCGCGGTCTCTCACAATAAATCGCTCTAAATATATTTCCTCCGGATAAGGATACAGCCGTAAAGTGGCCTCTGTGACAATGCCGTACGCGCCTTCCGCGCCTAAAAACAGCCCCGTTAAATCCGGACCTAAGGCATAGCGAAAGAAAGTATCGGCTTGGGGGTTGGCCCCTGTTCCCGTATTGACCACGTCACCCGTAGGCAGTACCGCTTTCACGCCTAAAATCTGATCCCCCTGGCTGACGTATTTGATGTTGCCCCAGCCCACACCCGGGCGGGACAAATGGGCCCCCACCGTTCCGGCTAAGGCTCCGGAAGGCGCCACGCCGATTTTCCATCCTTTTTCTTCTAAGGAGTTCATTAATTTCCCGAAGGTCACCCCTGCTTGCACCGTTACCGTGGCATTTTCCTCATCAATATGGAGAATCTGGTTCAAGCGCAGGGTCTCCAAGACTATGCCGCCCTCGACGGCCTGGCAGCCGCCTTCCTGGGCGGACCCGCCCCCCCGGGGAGAAACGGGAACTTTATTTTTATGGGCGAATTTCATAATTTCCCCAATTTCGTCTGTGGATCCGGGCCGCACCACGGCCACCGGCCGCCGGGGCAGAGACACGCCAAAATCATTGGTATAGGTACGTAAAATAAATTCCTCTACCGTGACATATTTGGGACCAACAATCTGGGAGAGCTCATGCACCATCTTTTCCCCATTCACTCCGGTCAACCTCCTTAGACCCAGGATTATTCCAAAAACAAAGCCTCTTTCATTTTTCGCACTAAAGCTTCCGGATCATCATCCTGCCAGACCTTGCGGCCAATGGCCACGCCGGATGCGCCTCCGGCCACGATTTCCTTGATTAGGTTGATCGTCCCTTCCACCTTATCCTCGCCCTTTTTATTTTCTCCTCCGGCAATAATGATGGGCAAGCGGACGGCATCCACCACTTGTCTAAAAGCAACAGGGTCCCCGCAGTAATTGGTTTTAATAATATCTGCGCCCAACTCCATGCCTAAACGGGCCACATGGGCAATGGCGTCGGCCTGATAGAATTTGTCCGCGGCAGGCATCATTTCTGCCAAAACGGGCATATCATACTTGTACGCCGACTCAATCAGCTCGCTCATCCAGCGCATGATGCCACTTTCGCCGCCCCGGCCGAAAAAGATGGAAACAGCTACCGCGTCCACATCCATCCTCAGTGCGGTTTCCAGAGTAGCGGCAGGCGTTTCCTGGATCGCTTCTGCACTGGGACCCGCCACAATACTGACTCTTAATACGGTGCCAATCTCGGGTGAAACCAGGGAAGCCACTTGCTTCAAAAAACCGGGCGTCACTAAAAGGGCATTGGTTCCTCCGGCCAAAACCTTTTGGACAATTTCTTTCGGTTGATGGATCCCTTGTAATGGCCCTAACCAGGGGGCATGATCCAGGGGGGTCATCAAACATCTCCGCTGGGGTCCGATAAAAATTCGTTGCATTCTTCTTTCTTTCCCTGACATGATCCAACACTCCTTCCTATTTTTGAGGTGCCATTATTTTGATGCGTTGGCCGCCGCAAACCTGGAAAACTGACGATATTTCTGATAATTCTCCTCATAAACCCCGCTTAACTCCGGCCGGCAGCAAATGACCCGGGGTTGATCAAAGGAAGCAGTCAATATCTCTTCAAAATCTGCTTGCTCCAAATAATCCATACAGGCGGCAAAGAGCACCCGGGTTACGGTTTCCTGGCCCGTATAAATGAAGACGTCCATTTGACACACATCCGCCATGATTTGGGCCCAACCGGGCGTTCTTACTCCCCCTGCCGCCAGGGCCAATTCCGTAACCGGGACCCCGGATTCTCGAAAAAGATCTAAGATATGCCTCAGGCTGAAGGCCACTCCTTCCAGGACCGCCCGGGTCAGATGACGCATATCATGGGAAATCTTTAACCCGGTAAAACCGCCTGTAATTTGATCACTCCAATAGGGACTTCTCTCTCCCGCCAAATAAGGCAAAAAGACGAGGCCTTCGGCACCGGGTTTTACGTCCAGGGCCGCATGAATAAAGCTTTCAAAAGGTATGTGACGTTCCCGGCCTCCATAAACTTGCTCATAGAGCCAATCCAGGGCCGCCCCGGTGATGGAAGAAACGCCGCCAAAAAGATGAAAGGAACCCATGCGGAGAGAATATAGAGAATGGTCAGGGGCCGATACGTTACGGTGATCAAAGAGTCGGGTAAAAATCATGGAAGAACTGCCTAAGGAGCAAACTACGCGCCCCTCTTTCAGGGGAGCCCCTCCCAGCAAGGCTGCCATATCTCCCATGCCAATCACCACTTTGAGATTTGGGTTCAGCCCTAATTCTTCCGCCACAGAGGACAGGACCGTGCCACCGTCGGCATTTGAAGGTCTGATGGGCGGCAAGACCTCCGGCGCCCAGCCCAGCATTTTCACACGCTCCGGGTCCCAGCATTTCCCTTCCCAATCATATAAACCGGACCCGATGGCGTCTGTTTCGTCGGTACAGATTTCCCCCGTAAAACGCCAGCGCAGGTAATCTTTCGGCCATAAGATGCGCTTTGCTTTCTCCATTAATTCCGGCCGGTGCCGATGCATCCAGAGCAATTTCGGTAATGTGTATGTACTGTTTAATTGATAAGGGGGCAGATTTAATTTTTGTCTTAATTCCTCCGTTTCCCCTGCGGCACGCCGGTCCAGCCACAGAATGGCCGGGGATATCGGAACGTTTTCCTGATCCAGCAGTACCCCCGTATGCATTTGCCCTGTAAAAGAAACGGCTGATAGTTTTTTCAGCTGGATGTCTTGGCTTTCCAGATCAAGGAGGGCCTTTTTCAAGGCCAGCCACCAAGTTTCCGGATCAATTTCCGCCCAACCGGACTGGGGGATGGCATAGGTATAAGCTACTCGGGAAAGGGCCTGGATCTCTCCTGTGCCATTAAATGCCACTGCTTTTAATGACGAAGTCCCCACATCAATCCCTAAAATCCCCAGCCCGTCATGCTTCACTGATTTTCTCCCCCTACCTCCATCATCACCTTCATCCCCTGATAGGCGGCGACAATATCCAGCCCCTCCTGGAGTTTTTCCAGGGGCAGCAGATGAGAAATCAATTTTTCTACCTTCACCCGGCCTGTTTCAATAAAATTCAAGGCTTGATGAAACTCGTTGCCCGTACTGTCCGCCGAGCCCAGAATCGTTAATTCTTGATAATGAATCAGGTTGGGGTCAATGATTAAGGGGTCTACCGGATAAATCCCGGCAAAAATATTTAAGCGTCCCCCTACAGCTAAAGCTTTTGCCGTTTCCACCACCAGCGGAGCCGATTGTACCGCCACCACAGCGGCATCCGCCCCTTTTCCCTGATTTACTTCTTTGACGGCTTTTGCCAGATCTAAGCCGGAACTGCTCCGGATCACCGCATCTGCCCCTAATTCTAAGGCCAGATCCAGGCGTTCCTGAAGTAAATCAGCCACAATCACCTTTGCTCCAAAATAGCGGGCAACCTGGGCATGCATCTGGCCGATGGGTCCTGCTCCCACCACCAGCTCTGTTTCACCGGGTTTTAGATGAAGTTTGCACTGTCCCCGGTAAACGGTGGCTAAAGGTTCGGTAAAAGCAGCCGCCTTCATACTGGTCCCTTGGGACCGGATGAGATGAATATTCTTTCGGGGACACTTGGCATATTCCGCGAATCCCCCGGGAAGATAGGTAGGATTTGTGCACAAATTGCTTCTATCTTCTCGACAGTTGTCACAATAGCCGCACTTGACGATAAAGTCCCCTACCACCCGCTGGCCGATGGCCAGATCACGTACTTTTTGACCTACTTCCACGACCGTCCCGGCAATTTCGTGACCCAGTATTCTGGGCAGGGGCACCTTTTTTTTACCTAGATAGGCCCGCAGGTCCCAAGGGCAAATACCGCAATAGGCCACCTTGATTAACACTTCATCAGGCTCCAGGTCATAAATCGGCACCTCTTTGGATTCAATCGCATTAGGGGCCACAAGCCACATGGACTGCATTGTTTTGACCATGATCCTACCTCCTTCGCACTGCTTTGCTTTATTGATGGGCCTTTTTAACAAAATATTTAAACCGGTCCGCCCGGTTCACATTATGGGAATATTCAATCGGTACCCCCTGCTCCGAATAAGTAACGCCTTCAATGACAAGAAGAGGATCCCCCACATTCACTTTGAGCAGTTCGGCCTGGCGCCGGCTGGCCACAATGGCCTGTACCGTTTCCTCCACATCCGTCAGGTGAATTCCCTTACGGGCCAGCAAGGCCCACAAGGATACTTCCTGCTTCAGCTCTTCAATGGTCAAAGAGGTTCCTTCCGGTAATTTTAAAAAGGACTGGTTGTAAGAAAGGGGTTCGCCATTATCTACGGTACGCAAACGCTCTACCACCCACACCATTTCTCCTTCCCCTATTTTTAAAGCCTGACAAACTTGGCCGACGGCATGTTCAAATCTTAAGTCCAGAAGTGTGGACCCCGGTTTACGCCCGCTAAAACTCATATCCTCCGAAAAACTTCTCAATTCCCCTATGACACGCCGGATTTTCGGTTGGGCGACAAAGGTTCCTTTTCCTTGTTGTCTGACCAGATAGCCTTCTTGGACCAGTTCTTGGATGGCAAGCCTCACGGTCATGCGACTTACCTGATGGATTTCGATCAATTCTCTTTCTGCGGGAATCAGGTCTCCGGGTTTGACAATTCCCTGGCTAATTTGATTCAGAATGATTTGTTTGAGCTGATAATATAATGGTTCCGGAGCATTGCGATCAATTCCCAACGGTACAATTTTCATCAATTCATTTCCCTTCTTTAACTTCAAATTACGTTCTATCAAAAGAACCGGACAACCCAAGCAAAGAATATGTAATTGTTACTCCTATTCTATGAATAGTTTATAACGTTATGACAAATTTGTTATAACATTATAAACTTATCTTACTATGTAAAAATAAAAAACTCAAGTTCTTTTTGTCAAATGAACTTGAGTTTTTCTTATTAATTTATTGCCTTATTCTTGCGATTTAGATAAGCCATTAATTATATTTAACGGCATCCCGGCGGTAGCTGATGGGGGTACACCCTTCATTCCGCTTAAAAACCTGGCTGAAATAACGGGCATCCCGGTAACCGACCCGGGCCGCGATCTCGGAAATTTGACAATCCGTATTCAGCAACAACCGGCGCGCCTCTTCCATGCGCACCTGGGTGAGATACTCGGAAAAACTCCATCCCTTCACCTGCTTGAATAAGCGGCTAAAATAACAGGGGCTGAGATAGACTTGGTGGGCTACGTCCTCCAGGCTTAATTCCTGATGATAGTTCTCTTCCACAAAACGCACGGCTTTTTCCACCAGACTGGCATTGCGGAATTCCCGAGACGCCCGCACTCTTCCCACCAGCTCGCCCAGCCAGGATAGGGCATGCTCCTGAATCAAGGCTACGGAATTCATGGAATTAATTTCTTTATCGGAAGGAATGTTCAAGGAGGTCACTTCCTCCGGTTTTACCCCGCCTTCCACGGCGGCCCGGGAAGCCATGGCGGAAATCTCCAGCAGCTTCATGCGCACATCTGCCCCATTCAGTTTCTGCTCCAGGGGAAAATCCGTCCAGAGAGCCAGGAAGTGCTGTTTCGTCCTCTCCCAGTCTCCCATGCGAATGGCCATGGCCATGCCTTTTTCATTTCCCTGTTCAAAGAGAATGCCGGAATCATGGGGGGTGGTGACGTCATCGGCGTGGATCGCCTGGTCTCCCCCATATAAAAGGCGGAATTCCCCGGCGGCCAAAGCCTCGGCATGAGACCGGGCCAGCCCGCTGGGTCCTTTGGCCGGCCGGCCCATGCCCACGGTAACGGTAGCTGTGGTGCCGGAGCGCACAGCGCAACAGATTTCCTCTCCCAGCTTTTGACTGGCCTCGCGCAGGGCTTGTTCCTCCTCGGCGTCTTCGGCAGGAAGGAGGACGACAAATTGTCCGCTTCCCACCGGAACCATGAGCGCCCCCGGCCATTGATTGATCGCGGCTTGGATGGCATCTCCCACCTGTTTCTGGAGGATTTGATGCTCCAATTCCGACCGGTAGGTTTTATGCCCGCTTAAATTATCGATCCAGACATGGAGGGCTAAACGTAAGGTTTGATGAATATTGAGAAATTTCGCCCTGTTGGTTACTTCCTCCGCATTGGTCAGGCTGCCATTGACCAGGTCCATCACAAAGCCGACCCGGATCAGCGGCATCACATCCTGGAGGGTGGCGCGCAGTCTTTCCATTTCCTCTTTCGATTCCCGTTCCGAAGCCACCTGGGCATCCAAGCGGTCTAAAAGCTTGATCATTTCCTGGGTATCGACCGGTTTGAGCAGGTAATCCGAAATACCCAAACCCACTGCCTTTTTGGCATAATTAAATTCTCCGTAAGCACTGACCACCACCAGCCGGGTATCCGGCAGCGCCGGTCTTAACAACCGGGCCACTTCCATGCCGTCCAACCCAGGCATGCGAATATCCAGCAAAACCACGTCCGGTTTCACCGCCGTAGCAATGCGCACGGCTTCTTCCCCATCTCCCGCTTCCCCCACAATGCGGTCGCCGGGCCGGTATGTCTCCAAAATTAAGCGGATGCCCTGACGTTCTAAGGGTTCATCATCAACAATGAGAATATTCAACACTCCTGATCCCTCCCTTCACGTTCCTGAAAAGGAAACGACAAGTGGAGCCTGGTTCCTTTCCCGGGGGAACTGTCGATATCCAAAGCACACCTGCTGCCGAATTGATATTGCAGTCGCCTTAAGACGTTGGGCAGTCCTAAGCCGCCCACCTGGGTCCGGCTGTCGGATCTCACCCGCATCTGAAAGATGTCCTTTTTCACCTGGTCCGGCATCCCCACCCCGTTATCTTCAATTTCAAAGCAGATTTGATCGTCTTCCAGCCAGCCCCGGACAGAGACAATGCCGCCTTTTTTCAGGGGCTCTAGGCCGTGCAGGCAGGCATTTTCCACCAAAGGCTGCAAAATCATGCAGGGCATCTGGCCACTCATGATGTCCTCATCAATTTCCACCCGGCTGGTAATCCGTCCTTGAAAACGGGCCTCCTGAATGAGCAAAAAGTCTTGGACCGCCCGCACCTCTTCCCGCACACTGACCATAGACTTAACCTGGTATAAGCTGTACCGCATGAGACGGGCCAGGGCTCCTACCACCCGTTCGGTAAGAGAGTCTCCCTGCAGCAAAGCTAAACGGGAAATGGTATTTAAGGCATTAAAAAGAAAATGGGGATTTACTTGTAACTGTAAAGCATTTAGTTCTGCATCCTTTAAAGCTTCTTCCAGCCGGTGCTGGCGTTTCATAAAATGGATAAAGCTGGCCCGCTGCTCTTCCAACTGACGGTTGGCCGCCAGGGCCTGGCTCAAGTCGATAATCCGCCCGCCCAGAAAGGAGAGAAGCTGACACACATTCTCCAGTTTTTCTCTGGACAGCACGGGAATTCCTTCCGGACAATGGCCGGGAAGACAGTCCTCCTCCATCAAAAAGTGTCCCACCATGATCGCCCCTACCTTTCCCACGCTGCCAATCAAAGGATAGGTAATTTCAATTAAACCGGCCCGGCAGCGATAGGCAAAGGCATCCTTTAATCCTTCCCACAAAGGTACGGTTTGATAGCCGATGTTGCCTAAAGCAGTCTTCACCTCGTGACAATATTTGGAACAACCCAGAAAGGATCCTGGCGCGGAAATGGGATGGCCCCAGGAATCCACCACCATCAGGTCAAGGCCCACCAGAGCGGAAAAGGCCTTTTGCAGTTCCTCCAAAGAAGTGCCGGAAAAAATATTTTCCAGAATAAAAGGGGCCGCCGGATCATCCGGGGAACTCACTAATTCTTTAATCACCTGAACTCCTGAGACGGCATCGGCAGCGTAGGCATCCGCCCTGATTTTCGCAGCCAGTTCGGCACTTAGAGCCGCCCCCCCTACAATCACTTTGACGTGGTCCCGGAGCCCGGCTTCCTGCAAAGCATCGACTGTCTCATTCATGGCTTTTACCGTGGTACTAAGGAGGGCGGACAGGCACAGGACCTGGGGTTTATGCTTGGCCACCGCCTCGACAAATCTTCCCGCCGAAACATCCACCCCTAAATCAAAAACCTCAAAGCCGGATGCCTCCAACATCAGCTTTAAGAGATTCTTGCCGATATCATGGAGGTCTCCCGCCACGGTGCCGATGACAGCTCTTCCGGCGATTGCCGCATTATGGGCCGCCATATGAGGCCGTATTTCATTGAGCCCGGCATGCATGGCCCGGGCCGTGACAATCAGCTCGGTGACATAAATTTCATTGCGCTCAAACTTATTTCCTACGATATCCATAGCAGCCACCAGACCGGAGGAAATAATTTTCACCGGGTCCTCTCCCATGGCTAATGCTTTTTTTACCTGGTCCCGGACAGCCGCCGTATTTCCGCTGAGAATTGCCTCCACAATCTTATCAAATTGACCCGACATCGCTATCTCGTCCTTTCAGCAGAGTGCAAAATCATCATGTGATAAATTACACTTATCATTTTATGCAAAAACCGAAAAAAATATATAAAGGCCGCAGAGAGAAAGCCTCTTACGGCCGGATATGATCAATTAAAGACTATTTTCCTTGAATGGAGTACCTCATTAAAGCTCCCCTCAAATAAAATTTTATTATTTATATAAGGATACCACAAGATTAAATTATTGCGAAATGTTAGCTTTGTTGCGAATTGAATTAATATCTTTTTCTTTTGCTGGAGCTGGGGATACTTAAATCTTCCCGGTATTTTGCCACCGTACGGCGGGAAATATTGATTCCTTTTCCCTGCAAGAGATCCGTTAATTTTTGATCACTGAGGGGCTGGTTGGGATTCTCCGCACTAATAAAGTCCTGAATCATTTTTTTAATCCAGTTGGCTGAGGCCGCATCCCCTTCCGAAGTGACGATGCCGCTGGCAAAAAAGAACTTCCAGGAAAAGGTCCCTCGGGGTGTTTGCACATATTTACTGCTGATGGCCCGGCTCACTGTTGATTCGTGGACCCCCACCTTTTCCGCTATTTCTTTTAAGGTGAGAGGAACCAGAAAAGCAATTCCCTTATCCAAAAATTCCCGCTGGTATTCCACCACGGCGGAAGCCACCTTATATAAGGTAATGCGGCGCTGTTCAATGCTTCGGATCAGCCATACGGCCGAATTGAGCTTTCCTTCCACAAACTTGCGCACACTGTCGTCCACCTTTAAATCATTGCGCACCAGATTGCGGTAATAGGAATTAATATTGAGCCGGGGAACAGTGGTATCATTGACTAAAACCACATATTCATTTCCTACCCGCTCAATGACGACGTCGGGGAGAATATATTCCACCGATTTTTCTTCCGCATACTGCAGCCCCGGCTTGGGATCCAGAGTTTTGATGGCGGATACCAGGTCCTGGGTTTCCTTCAAGGAAATCTTAAGACTTTTGGCCACCAGGACCAATCTGTTCGCCGCAATATCATCCAGGTGGTTTTCAATCAATTCCACGAGCAATTCATATCTGGGATCACTGGGATCCAGCTGAAGTTCCAGGCATTCCCCCAGATTAGACGCACCCACGCCCGAAGGATCAAAGGTCTTGATGATCGTTAAAAGATCCGTAATATCCGAGGTATTCACTTTGATAGCCTCGGCAATCTCGGGAATGGTGGTGGTCAAATAACCTTCATGATTAATGTTGTCGATAATATACTCGCCGATGCGGCTTTGCTGGGGGGTTAATTTAATAATATGGAGTTGAAACTTCAGGTAATCCTGGAGGGATGAATGCTGTACCGCCACGGGTTCAAAAACCGTCTCTTTTCTTTCCCGGGAAATACCCGGCCCCAGTCCCAAATCACTGGAATCGGCAAACAATTCCTTCAAGTCCGGGCTCCCATCCTCATTTCCCGGCAGATCAGATTCCCCGGCCAAACCTTCCGGCAATTCCAGCACCGGGTTTTCTTCCAATTGCTGCTGAATATAATTGGTCAGTTCCAAGGCAGGCAAAGTCAAGACCGTAATGGCCTGTTTCAGTTCCGGGGTCATAATCAGTTTTTGGCTTTGTTCCAGGATGAGTTTTGGTTCCATACCATTTCACCTTATATTCATTCATTATTCTTTATATATTTATAGTATTCTTTTTTTTGGCCGGAATTCCTGTTATTTCAACAATAAAAGCCTTAAAACTTATTCACCTTTTTAAATTTTATTTTTTTGCCCTTGGATTTTTTCTGCAATCATCTCTAATTTTCGCATTCTGTGACTGATCCCTGATTTGCCTAACCTGGGTGTGGCCGCCTCACCTAATTCTTTCAAACTGATGTCCGGATAAGCCAGGCGCAGTTCCGCCACCTGCCTTAAAGCGGTGGGCAGCTTATCCAGCCCCATGACGGACTGAATGATCTTAATGGACTCGATCTGCCGCACCGCCGCATTTACCGTTTTGTTTAAATTGGCGGTCTCACAGTTAACCAGGCGATTGACCTGATTTCTCATGTCCTTCATAATCCGGGTATTTTCAAAGTCCAGCAAGGCATGATGGGCCCCCATGATGTTGAGGCAATTGACAATTTGTTCACTTTCTTTGAGATAAACCACGTACCAGTTTTTCCGTCTGCTGATCTTAGCGGTGAGGTCAAAGTCCTGAAGCAGCGCGGCAATCGCTTCTGCATGGGCGCTATCATTGGTGATAATCTCCAGATGATAGGTCCCTTCCGGATTATTCACCGACCCTCCCCCTAAAAAGGCCCCGCGCAAGTAAGCCCGTTTACAGCACTGATTTTTCACCAGGCTCCGGGGAAAGGTATCCCGAAAATCCGGAATCCAATGATTATTCTGATCTGTTAGTCCTAAAATATGTAATACTTGCCCGACCTGAGGCTGGGGGGGAATACGGATAGAATAGACATTGTTCTTTTTTAGCCTGCTTTTTCTGTGCACCAGGATCTCTGTCTGGATATCAAATAATTCTTTCGCCAGTTTAAATATCTTGCGCGCTACGGCAGCGTTTTCCGTAATCACGGAAATGGACACTTTTTGATAGGAGCTGATTTGTATGGTACCGTCCATCCTGATCAAGGCTACAAATTCAGCCAACTGGCAGCACCGTTTATAGGAAATAATGTGGGCCAATTCATCCTTTGTTTTGACCGAAAAAGACACCCCAACCACCTCTGATATATTATAACATAAAAACAGCACCCTTAACCAAGGGCCATTTTCCATTTGTCAGAAGCGTCCGGGGGAAGGGCTTTTTGACGGCGGGAAGGTGTCAGGAGACCCCCCTGACAGGGGCTATTTAAATAAAGAAGCGAGGTTTCCGGGAATTTCTTCCAGAAGCACCTGGACAATTTTTTGGGGATCATGCCGGGCCAGATCATTCTGGGCACTGAGAGGATGCTGGATCACGTCCACTTTCAGTTCTTTGAGATGGGCAAAATCTGCCTGCACCGGCTCCGCTCCCTGAGCAAGGTATTTTGCCTTCAGTTTGGGAGAAATCTCCTCATTATTGACAATCACTTTATCAATTAAACCCGGTCCGCAGTGATCCAAAATCGCCTGCACATGGTGAGATGCGTAAAAGCCGTCGGTCTCCCCGGGCTGGGTCATAATATTGCAGATATAATAAACCTTTGCTTTTGATGCCCGGATCGCTTGCCCAATCCCCGGCACCAATAAATTGGGAATCACACTGGTATAAAGGCTGCCTGGTCCCAGAATCACCGCATCCGCAGCCAAGATGGCCTCAATTGCTTCCGTGAGAGGGGTGCAATGGGCAGGGTCTAAAAAAACCCGCTTAATCCGGCAGGAATCGGCCACCATACTTGTTTCCCCGGTGACAATCCTGCCGTCTTCCATTTCCCCTTTTAAGACCGTATCCTCCAAAGTGACAGGAAGTACTTGACCTTTCACCGCCAGGATCCGGCTCACCTCCTGGACGGCAGCGGAAAAATCACCGGTAACCTGGGTTAAGCCCGCCAGAAGGAGATTGCCCAGACTATGACCGGCCAGCTCCGATCCCTGAGAAAAGCGATAATTAAACAGCCTTTCGATGGCACTTTCCCGGTCAGCCAATGCCACTAAACAGTTCCGGATATCACCCGGAGGAAGTACCCCCAGATCGCCTCTTAACCGGCCCGAGCTTCCTCCATCATCCGTCACGGCGACAATCGCCACAATATTGCTGGTCACCTCTTTCAACCCACGCAGCAAAGCGGATAATCCGGTGCCGCCGCCGATGGCGACTATTTTAGGCCCTTTCTTCAACTGATGCTGGAGGAGCAGCTTTTCCCCCCACCGGGAACCGGTGCCCGGGAATAGACCGGTTAACACATTGCGCATCAACTGCCGAAAACCCAGGCCCATCACCGCCACACCTGCAATCACAATGCTGGTGCCGGCCGCGATGCGAAAAGTGTCTCCCGTTAACCCCAATACAATTTTTAGTAAGGGCCGTTCCAGAAGGCTGATCAGTTCGGAACCTTGCGCCACGGCCAAGCCTTCGGCAGCACAAAAAAGGCCAAAAATAATGACCAGAATCCATCTTTTTAAGCCTAATCCCGGATATAACCAGCGCAAAAAATTCATTCTTGTTTCACACCCGCTTTTAAAATATCCCTGTGTGAGATGGAAACATGGTACCCTCTGCGCACAAGGCTTTTGGCGATGCGATTGGCCAAAGTAACAGACCGGTGCTGACCTCCGGTGCAGCCAATGGCAATGACCAGATGGGTTTTCCCTTCCGCGGCATAATGAGGAATTAAAAAATTGAGCAAACCAATGTACTTGCGCAAAAAGGTTTTCGCCACAGGATGGGTTAAAACAAAATTTTTCACTTGCTCGTGCTCCCCGGTAAAGGGCCGCAGGGTTTCGTTGTAGAAAGGGTTGGGAAGAAAACGCACGTCGATGATGAGATCCGCATCCAGGGGCAGCCCGTATTTATACCCGAAAGACATGATGGTAATGGACAGTTGACCCTGCTTGTTTTCGGAAAACAATTCCAGCACCTGGTCCTTGAGCTGCCGGTTCGTTAAATCGGAAGTGTCGATGATCTTATCCGCCATGCCCCGCAGCTCTTGAAGCATGATTCTCTCCTGGGTGATGCCCTCTAAAATTCTGCCCTGAGGAGCCAGGGGATGGCGCCGCCGGGTTTCTTTAAAGCGCCGGACCAAAGTTTCATTAGAGGCTTCCAGGAAAATGATTTCGTAATTGATCTCTTTTGACCTTAATTGAGAAAGGGCTTCAAACAAGGCGGGAAAAAACTCGCCGCCCCGGATATCCATCACTAAAGCGACTTTATTCATCTTTCCCCGGGACTGGGAGATCAGTTCCGTAAACTTGGGAATCAGGGTAGGCGGTAGATTGTCCACACAATAAAACCCCAGGTCCTCCAAAGAATGGATCACCTGCGACTTCCCGGCGCCGGACATCCCGGTAATGATCTCGATCTGAAATTCCCGGTGTTTTGATTCCTGCATGTGTGCGCACCCCCTTCTCGCTGCACCTTCAAGTCCCTGCGCAATAAACCTTATTCCAATCCGATAGTTTTATTTTTCGGGATCCGGGAACCGGTTTCCGGGAGCCGGGTATGAAAAACAAAACCCGCCCGAGAAGACCAAACCCCTAATTCAATTGTCAACGGTCCCATGATAATTGTCAATGAATTTTTCTGAACAGGAAATGTTTCTTTAACTTTATTAACAGGCTGCTTCCAGTTAATCCAGACCGGCTCCCATCACTTCTGGTTTTCCCGGAAACCGGTACTCGATCTTTTCACATCTCCACATTGATGATTTGCTCCGGCGGGACATTGGCATGGGCCAGCAAAGCCAGGCCCGTCTCCAAATTGCCCACGCTTTTGGTAAAATGGGCATCGCTATTGACGATAAAGCTTACGCCTTTTTCACTCACCCGTTTAATGTCCTCCACCTTCTGGAAATTGTGGCCGGTGTTAATCTCAAAAGCGGTATTGGTGGACAAACAGGCTCTGGCCACTTCGTCCAAATCCAGGGGCATGCCCAGCCCTGGATGGGTAATAGCCAGCACATCATGTTTATGCATCGCTTCTACCAGTGCTTTGGTATTGATACTTTTCATCCGATTCTGTAAGGGAGGAACCAGTTTGGCGATCTGGTTCCCCAGCACAAAAGTGAATCCGTCTTTCCACCCCTTGGGTTTTACATAGGGATGCAGGCCCACTAACAGGAGATCCAGCTGCTTCACCACATCCTGAGGCACATCAATATCACCTGCACAGCTAACCACGTCCGCTTCCGCTCCGGTCAGAATCCGGATATCAGGACGATTTTCCTGAAGCTTGCTGATTTCATCCTTGATCACCAGGTAAGTCTGGGCTGCCCGCACACCCGTACCGATGTTGGAGGGTCCGTGGTCTGTAAGGGCAATGGTCCCCAATCCTTTCGCCCGTGCGGCGTCAACCATTTCCACAATGGTATGCCGCCCGTCGCTGTATTTAGAATGAGTATGAAAATCCCCTGTGATTTTCATCGTTTACCTCCGTTTTTGCCTTCACATGATCTTTGCTATCGGGTAATATCATCCAGGTTGGCCCGCTTTCCTTTCATTTCGATGACAACCTGATTCGGTACACAGACAATTGCTTCTCCATGGTTTTTAATCCAGCCCCGGTGCACACAAATCTTATCCCGGCAGGGTGCGGTCACAATACTGATCTGATGGTCTTTTATTTTTACCGTGGTGGGACCGATCACACCTTGCACAATAAATTGTCTTTCTCCTTGCTCCTTGATCAGATTAACTTCCTCAATCGCTTTGCCGCCCACTTTAATGACGGCCGTGCCGGAACTATCCTGTTTAAATAAACCGGAAGTAAAAAGAAAACTGAGCAAAGCGATCAGGGCAATTCCCCCCACCAAACCTTTATCTCTTTTCGTCATAAAGATATTTTTCCCCCGCTTCAACCGTAACCTGATCTTTTAATCCGGGGGAAACCCGGATTTTTTTGTCTGCCCCCACATAAAAAGCTTCTACCCCGGGAAAATTCTTGAGAAATTTCAACCCCTCATCCGGTCCTAAGACGAACAATGTGGTTGTTAATCCATCTGAAATGCCGGGATTCTTGGTCACAACGGTAACGCTCCAGGTATCTCGCGCCGGTTTTCCTGTTTTGGGCGAAAGAATATGGTGATAGAGTACCCCATTTTCCGTAAAATTGCGCTGGTAATCTCCTGAAGTGGCTGAAGTCTCATCAACTAAGGATAACACGCCGACGATATTTTCCGGGTCTCTGGGATCTTGAATGCCAATCTTCCAGGGCTCTTGATCATCCTTTTTGCCGATGACGACGATATTCCCCCCGGCATTGATTAAAGCCTGTTTGACGCCCATTTGTTTTAAGACTTCGCCCGCATTTCTCGCGGCATAACCCTTGGCAATTCCCCCCAGATCCAGGGACATTTGGGGTTTGGCTAAATAAACTGTGTGCTGTTCTTGATTTAAAATCACCTGACTGCTGTCCACCAGGGGCAGCTTTTCTTTGATTTGGGCATCGGAGGGCACGTGGGGCTGGCTGCTTTTGCCAAAACCCCATAAATCCATGAGCGGCCCAATGGTAATATCAAAAACACCGCCGCTCATTTTGTAATATTTTAAGGAAAGTTCAATCATGTTATAAACATCATCGCTGACACGCACAGGCTTTTTCCCGGCTTCTTCATTGATCCTGCAGATCTCACTGGCTTCATAAGCAGGTGTATCAGGCTTGGCAAAGCGGTCTGTGCGCAGGGCGATCCGGTTCATTTCCTCATAGGCGCTGTCGACAGCTTTTTTTAGCTGCGCTTCATTTTCCCCGTAAGCCGTGATACTGATCACGGTATCCATAAGGAACTCCTGTCTGGCGTATTCTTTTGTCTGCTTCAGCAGACTGCAGCCGGACAAGGTCAAACTGCTTACCAGCAATAAAGCAATCATGATCATAAATCTGTTTTGTCTACCCATCCTGCACCTCATCTTTAGCTTATCAAAATCATTCTCATATTATTAATATAGCACACCTGAAAGAAAAAAATAAAGCACCCGGGACGGGTGCTTTATTCCGTAAGTATTACATGGCCGGCGGCGGTGTTGTTTTTGCCTCAGGCGCACATACTTTGCAGATGGCATCAATGCTCTCCTGTCCTTCCGTACCGGGTACAATCCCGAATACGGCAGGTTTAATCGCCCCCGTGGGACATTTGGCAAGGCAGGTGGCATTATCACATTTTTCCAGGCAAACGTGGGTATCGACCACAGCCAGGTTATTTTCAATCTTGATGGCCCCATACTGGCAATCTTTGGCACAGCGGGAGCAACCAATGCATGCCACGGTGCACGCTTTTTTCGCCACCGGACCCTTATCTTTGGAATTACAATTCACCCGGACATGGGCTTTGAGATTGAGCATGGAAATCACGTGGCGCGGACAAACCGTTTCACACTTGCCGCAGCCGGTACACTTATTGGGATCGATCACAGGCAGCCCGTCCGGACTCATGGTCATGGCATCAAAAGGACAATTCTTCACGCAGGTAGCCAAGCCCAGGCAGCCATACTTACAGGACTTGGGCCCGCCCAATAAAAGATTGGCCGCCACACAATCCTGAACACCGTCGTAGTTGTAATTGATCACTGCCTTGGCATGAGAACCGGCACATTTCACCTGTGCAATCCTTGGTTCAACGGCCTCCGCGGTTTTTCCGGTCAGTTCGGCAACAATTTTTGCTACCTTTTCTTTGCCCGGAATACACATGTTGGGGGGTACATCCGGATCAAGGACCACCGCTTCCGCATAAGCCAGACAGCCGGCATACCCGCAGGCCCCGCACTGGCCCTTGGGCAGGGCATCTTCCACAATGTGAATCAACGGGTTCATTTCAATGGCCAGCTTTTTATTCCCAAAAGCCAGGATTAACCCAAAGCACAATCCAATGGCCGTCATCACGATTAAAATCAGAATTGAAGTATTCATATTTTATCTCCTCCCCTCCTTTAGATTATTGCGGAATCATGCCGGAGAACCCAAGGAAGGACAACGCCAGCATTCCTGCCAGAATAAAGGCAATGCCAAGCCCTTGTAACGGTTTCGGTACATCTGCGTACTGCAGCTTTTCCCGTAAGCTGGCCATCAAAATAATCGCTACGGCAAAACCGACACCGGAACCAATGGCGTAAATGACACTCTTGATAAAATTAAAGTTGGATTCCGCATTGATTAAAGGTACCCCTAAAACGATACAGTTGGTGGCAATGAGCAAAAGGTAAATCCCCCACATGCCGTACAGAGTAGGGGCATGCTTTTTAATAATCATTTCCAGCAGCTGCACGAAGCTGGCGATCAAAACCACGAATACCACCGTCGTTAAAAAGGTCAGGTTGTAGGGGGCCAGCACATAGTTGTAAACGACCCAGGCCAAAATGGAGCTTAAGGTCATTACGGAAGTAACGGCCATCCCCATGCCGACGGAAGCGCTGAAGTTTTTGGATATGCCAAAGAAGATACAGAGCCCTAAAAATCTGGTTAATACAAAGTTATTGACAATTACCGCACCCATAAACAGGGTAAAATATTCCGCCATTATGCCTCACCCCTTTGACTACGAAGTTTCGCCCGGTGCTGCTTAATTAAATTAAACAAGGCAATTAATAAGCCAATGGTGATAAAGCCACCGGGAGGCAAAATCATCACTAAGGCCGGATTGTACCAGGACCCGAAGATCTGGATCCCTGCTAAAGTTCCGTTGCCAAACAATTCACGAATTGCCGCAATTAACAGCATCGCCCCGGTAAAGCCCACTCCCATGCCAAAACCATCCAGGAAAGAGGGGAATACCGTGTTTTTGGACGCGAACACTTCCGCCCGGGCCAGAATAATGGCGAACACCACAATCAGCGCTAGATAAATACTTAACTCTTGATACAAGGTGGGAAAGAAGGCCTGCAAAATGAGCTGCACTAAAGTAACAATGGTGGCAATGGAAGTAATATACACGGGAACCCGTACTTTAGGATTTACCCATTTCCGCACAATGGAGATTACCACGTTATTGGCCGTGATGACAAACATCACGGAAAAGCCCATCCCTAAAGCACTGATAATATTGGAGGTCACAGCCAATGCCGGGCAAAGACTTAAAGCAAGAACGAAAATAGGATTGGCCTCAAAGACACCATATTTAAAAGTTGCCCACACGGATTGTTTTTCACTCATTGCTTATTTCACCCCCGTAAATTCCGTAACTTCTTCCACAGCGTCCCGCACACCTTTGGTAACCGCCCGGGAGGTAATGGTGGCACCGGTCAAGGCCTGAATATTCTCTTGATTGGACGGATCTTTGGTCACTTCCAATTGTTCCGCTGCTTTACCGGCAAATTGGGTTTTAAAAGGTTCTTTCGCCCCTTTATCTCCCAGGCCGGGTGTCTCATTCATTTTAATAATGTTATAATCGATCACCTTGCCGTCCGGGGTCACGGCCACCAGCATTTCAATTTTTCCCCCGTAGCCTTTACTTTCCCCTGGTACCACATAGGCAATTTCTTCACCGCCTTTGACGGCTACATACCAGTTATCTTTCCCCTCCACAGGTTGAAAGGTTTCCGCATCTTTCACCAAATCTTTCATAGCATCTTCTTTTAACTGCACCATTTTCTTCTCGGCAATGGGATTGGTGAAAGCATAGGTTCCGGCAATAATGGCCCCGGAAATAAAACAAGCTAATGTTAAGTTGAGCGCAATCTTAAAAAGGCTGTCATTTTGCCCTTCATGAGCGTGCACATGTGCGTCAGACATTTCTCTACCTCCTTGCCCCAAATCTAACAGGCCGAACATAACGGTCGATGAGAGGCGTCACACAGTTCATCAGCAGGATGGAGTAACAAACCCCCTCCGGATAACCGCCTTTTAACCTGATAAGAGTTGTAATAAAACCGGCACCCACGGCAAAAATAATTTGTCCTTTGGTGGTAATGGGTACGGTCACCATGTCTGTGGCCATAAAGAAAGCACCGATGAATAAGCCGCCGGCCATCATGTTGAAAAGAGGATCACCGGTAAATAATCCGGCACTGCCGCCGAAGATCCAGGTCAAAAGTCCCACCGTGCCAATCATGCACACGGGAACCTGCCATTTGATGTAGCCCTTATAGATGAGATACAAACCGCCCAACAGCAGCAAAATAGTGGAGGTTTCCCCCAAACTGCCGTTTCTGGTGCCTAAGAATAAAGCCTTATATAATTCCGACTGGCTGCCGAATACCTGGATTAATTGGTCATATCCGTGTTGTTTTAAAATATTCAACGGGGTAGCCGTGGTCAAGGCATCCACTTTGCTTAAGGAATTTGCGCTCCAGGTGGTCATGGCCACGGGCCAGGATGCCATCAAGATCGCCCGTCCGATATGGGCCGGATTAAAAATGTTAAAGCCTAAACCACCCATGGTGTGCTTGGAAATGGCAATGGCCACAAAAGCACCGATAGCCGTCATATAAAAAGGGATTTGAGGGGGTAAGCACATGGCCAGCAGCAAACCGGTGACACAGGCGCTACCGTCGTTAATGGTGACGGGCTTTTTCTGCCATTTTTGAATCAGATATTCTGTCCCTACTGCCGAGATGATACTCACGGCAATGGTGATCAAGGCGGGAAGCCCAAAATAGAAAATCCCGAATAATGCCGCAGGGGCTACCGCTAAATTAACATTCCACATAATTTTCGGAATTGACTCTTCTGTCCGAATATGGGGAGAAGGAGATACGGTTAACATATTCGTTTCCAAATTCACACTCATCTGTTCTCACCTCCTATTTATTTGCTGCCTTCGCATTTTGTGCCTTACACAAGCGAACATAATGAGGGATATTCCGTTTCGCCGGGCAAACATAAGCGCAGCTTCCGCATTCACAACAGTCCAGTACATGGTACTCTTCTTTCGCTTCCACAAAACGTCCCTGTTGTCCCAGGATACTAAACATACTGGGTATCACACCCATAGGACAGGCTTCCACGCATCGTCCGCACCGGATACAGGGTCCTTCTTTCCCCTCATTTACTTCTTTTTTGGCCAGCAGCAAGATGCCGGAAACACCTTTGATCACGGGGACTTCCAAAGTATGCTGGGCCATCCCCATCATCGGTCCGCCCATGACAATTTTTTCCGGTTTTTCTTTTAAGCCGCCGCATAACTCTACGACATCGGCAAAGGTGGTGCCCACTCTGAGCAAAAGATTTTTCGGTTGGGCCACAGCCAAACCGGAAACCGTCGTAACTCTTTCAATCAGGGGAATTCCCCTGGTTACGGCATCACAAATGGCTACCACCGTACCCACATTTTGCACGACGACACCTACATCCATGGGCAATCCGCCCGAGGGTACTTCACGGTCCACCAGCATTTTAATGAGCATTTTTTCCGCACCTTGGGGGTACCGGGTGGGCAAGACCACCACATCCACATTGGTGCCGGAAAAGGCCTTTTTCAACACCTGCACCGCATCCTGCTTATTATCCTCAATACCAATGAAACCTTTGGAAACACCTAATATTTTCATGGTAATTTGGACACCGGTCACCATCCGGTCCGTCCATTCCAGCATCACCCGATAATCCGATGTCAAATAAGGCTCACATTCTGCCCCGTTGATGATTAAATAGTCGATTTTTTTCTCTTTCGGCGGTGCCAGCTTCACGTGGGTGGGAAAGGTTGCGCCGCCCATACCGACGATTCCTGCCTCACGAACTATCTTCAGCATCTCTTCAGGGCTTAATTTCTGCCAATCCCGTTCCAAAGGAAGGCCTTCCACCCATTCATCCAATCCGTCGTTCTCAATGACGATGGCCTGGGCCCTGCCGGATACCGGGTGGGGATATTCTGCTACATCTACCACTGTCCCGGAAAGGGAAGCATGGACAGGGCTGGAGACAAAAGCGTCACTCTTGGCAATCAGCTGCCCTTTTTTCACCGCATCTCCTTTCTTGACCAAAGGAGTACACGGTGCGCCGATGTGTTGGCTTACCGGGATAACAACCTTCTTTGGCAGTGGTGCAAGCTCGATCGGTATATCAGCGGAATAGTTCTTCCGATCATTGGGGTGCACGCCGCCGCGGAAACTTTTGTGCATTTTTTCACACCTCTCCTTAACAAAAAATATGTGGTAACGCCTGAGGAAAAATTATGCCGTGCCTAGGATAAAATGCGGGTGATGACAGGCTGCATTTGGCTGTTGCCATGGGCGGCGCTGTCAAAAAATTTAATATAGATAACTGACAAAATAAAAGCCAGTAATCCCCCGGTGATTTGAAGCAGTAACACAGGAAGCCCAAAGTGATGGCTCACCCAATTTCCCCCCCAGGCCCCTAAAAAAATGGCGACCAGCGGGAGCATATAAACAATAAAGGCTGCTTTGAGCATGTTTACTTCCTTCACCTCAAAGGCCACACGCTGTCCCGGTTTAGCCCCAACAGGATTCCGTGCTTCAAGAACCATGGCCTGGTTACCCGGACACGCACCACAATTTTCACAATCGCTATGCCTGGTCGCTTTCACTTTCGCCATACTTCCGGATACCTCAAGTACTACGCCTACTTGTTCTTGCATCATTTCCATCCCAGCTTTCTAGACACTATGGCTATAATACATCGTTGTGATTATAGCAAATAATGATTGTGTTTAAAAGTGCAAATCACAATTTCGTCTTTTTATTTAACAAACATGACAAATTTTTAAAGGTTGGGACAAGTCCTGCTATCTGAAAATTTGTCAAATCAGACAAAACCTGTTTGGTATTTCCCTTTCTAGTTCCATATTACTCTAACAAGATACCTAAGGGTAGATGTAATCTCTTCCATCTTCTACAGGAAACAATTCTATTTGGCAGGAAAAAGATCTAAGTTGTAGAATTTTGTATAAGTAGGAAAGTTATCGAAATAGTAATAAAATATGGAATGCCCGAGATATTCATTTCTTTTTCTTTTGCTGGAGGTGAGTAGGATTAAGCGTAAAAACACCTTGATCATGATGCTGGTAACTACCCTCTTAGCATTTTATCTTTCCGGATGCAGCCAGCATACCCAGGGTAAGATCAAAATAGCCGTGGTAGATTGGCCGGAAAGTCTTTGTATGACAGAACTGATCAAAGTAATCCTGGAAAACGAAATGAATTATCAGGTAGAAGTAAAGCCGCTCAAGGTTGATGATGTTTTTCAATCATTGGCAGAGGGAAGATGCGATATTTTTCTGGACTGCTGGCTGCCCATTACCCACGAAAAATTCATTTATCAGTATGGCAGCCAGATTGAAAATTTAGGAGATAATTTTGCCGGAGCCAGAACCGGTTTGGTCGTGCCCGCCTATGTCACCATCAATAGTATTACGCAGCTAAACGATGAGAAAGATGCCTTTCACCGTACCATCATCGGCATCGAACCTGAGGCCGGTATTATTAAAAGTACCCAAAAGGCCATTAAAGAATATGGCCTGGACTTTAGACTGATTACCTCCAGCAGCCCGGAAATGGTGGAAAAATTAAAAAATGCCATTGACCGCAAGGAATGGATTGTGGTTACCGGCTGGTCTCCCCACTGGAAATTTGCCAAATGGGATTTAAAATTTCTTGACGACCCTCTGTTTATTTATGGGGGGGCAGAAAGTCTCCATACCGTTACCCGTAAAGGTTTTGCCGATGATTTTCCCCAAGTGGCGCAATTTTTATATAATTTTCAACTCGATCAGCAACAGCTGGATGAGCTTCTCCTCATTCAAAACGATTCTTCCCAAAACCGTGAGGAATCCATGACCATGTGGGCGGAAAAAAATAAAAAGTTGGTTGATGCTTGGCTGTCAAACATTCAGTAGCCGCATCCGGAGGCGTTATGAAAGTAGGGCCCATCTCCAAGAACAAAATATTGATCAGAAGCCTGATCATCATTGTCTTATTATTTACCTGCACCTTTATCTTGATTGAAAAAATAGTCTATGAAAAAATGAAAGCAGATGCCATCAAACAAATTCTCTTATTGAAAGAAATTACCAATATCAGGATATCGGATGTTTTTGTCCAGACAAAGCTGATTGCAGAGCAGTTGGAAACCAATAACGAAATCCACGAGTATTTAAGAGAGGTCAGAACCAGAAAAGACATTTGGAGCCATCCTTTGTATCCCCGGGTATTGAAAACGCTAAGGAATATCCAGGCAGCCAATCCCACCATTTATTTAGCCTGGGTCTCCAATGAGGCGGCCAACTTCTGCCTGGATAGTTCCGAAATCATCACCGACACATCATTTGCCGCCAACATCCGGCCCTGGTATCAGCCTGCTGTAGCCTCACGGGAAGCCGCCTTTTCCCAGCCCTATTATGAATATACCACCAATACGCTGGCCATTTCCTGTGTGAAAGCGCTTCGGGAGGAAGGCACTATCAAGGGATTTGTTTCTGTGGATATTTCGTTGGATTCCCTTCCCCCCCTCATGCAGAATTTTGTCATAGGCAAAAACGGCAAAAATTATTTATTAACAAGCACCGGCACCACTGTGTTCACCAGTGAAAACCCCAAAAACAAAGAATTAATCAGTTTGACCAATTTGCTCCCCTACCTGGGGCCTTTGAAAGCAAAAGAAAAAGAGTATGAAGAGATTGAGTTAAATCACCGGGAATACTATTTAACCTATCAGGTGCTGGACATCAACCACTGGGGCATTATTCAACTAATTGACAAAAAGGAAGTATTGGAACCTTTTTACAAAACCATGCGGGTAATTCTCTACATTTTTTTGATCAGCTGTCTCCTCTCCATTGCCATCTTGCTGATGAATATTTATGAACTGAGAATCGTCCAGCAGAAATTAAAAAAAGAAGCCGTCACCGATTATCTTACCGGTATCCATAATCGGAAATTTTTCTTTGAAAGTTCCCAGAACGCCTTTGAGAGCGCCAGAGAACAGCAGAGAAGTTTATCCCTTTTTATGATCGATATTGATAAATTCAAAGAAATCAACGACACCAAAGGACATGCCGTAGGCGACATGATTTTAAAAAAAGTGGCCGAAGAATTTAATCAGGCTATTCGCAAAGATGATATTCTTTGCCGCCTGGGGGGAGATGAATTTGCCGTGCTTCTGATGGACATCCAGGAAGAAATGGCTCTTGTGATCGCCCACCGGATTCTGGAAAGCGTTTCCCAACTGCAGATTGATGCCGAAAAGGGCCCCTTTCGCTTTTCCGTCAGTATCGGTATCGCCTTTCTGGCCCGTACCGATAAAAACTTTGAAGCTCTTCTGAACAGGGCTGATGCCGCTTTATACCGGGCAAAAAATGCCGGACGCAACACGGTGTCCTTTTAGCTCCTTGCGGACAACAATCCGAATAGGCTGCCGGCAATCCCCAAAAGTACGCCCAAAGAGATCACCAGAATTACCAGGCCCGTAACCAGCAAGTCCAGGGGGGGCAGGGGAATAAAGGGAAGGGGTCCCGCCATCTGGGCATAAACAAATTTTAAGGCCAGCCCGGACATGGCCGCGGCCAGGATGCTGCCTCCCAGGGTTAAGAATAATCCTTCCAGCACAAAGGGAAAGGCAATGAAAATTTCGGGCGCCCCCAGCAGTCTCAAGGTATTTATTTGCTCCCTGTTGTTGTATATGCCCAGCCTGATGATATGGGAGACGATCACCAGTACGGATATGCCTACAGCAGCAACAATCAGGCACCCCAAATACCGCAAAACTCCCGCCATACTGCGCAGGCGGTCCAATACTTCCCTGTTATCCCGGACGGATTCAATCCCCGGCATCGACGCTAACCCTTTCAGGATGGGGTCCATTTCCGCCAGGTCGATTTTCACCTCCAGGAAAGGGCTGAAAGGATTCTCATCGAATAAGGACAAGACCCGGGCTTCTTTGCCCAGAATCTCCACCATCCGCTCATAGGCTTCCTCTTGATCGACCAGCCGTACCTCCCTCACACCCGGGATCCCCTTCATCCGTTCCATCAACTGGCCAACAGCGCCAGGAGCCATGTTTTCATCAAAATAGGCGTTGATTTCCGCCTCTCCCTGGATGGCTGCCACCACTTGACTGCTCACCCACCAGCCGGAAATGACCATGGCCAGGATAAAAACAATCAGTCCCGTACTCAAAAGGGAAAAAATATGGGAAAGCAAATTCAATTGGACGATGATTTTGGTTTCTTTTAAAAAGTAACCTGTATTAGAAAGAATCCTCATAGCGGTCAGCCTAGCCTTTCCCAGTGCATGTTTCCCCGGTCCAGCCGGATCAACGTGCCGCCGTTTTGGTGCCCAATCAAATGAGTGGCATGGGTGGTAATAATCACCGCGGTTTTCCGGTCTTGGAAAGAAGTGAGAAGTTCCAGGATCTTCAACGCATTGTCCTGGTCCAGATTGCCCGTCGGTTCATCCGCCAGGATTACGGCCGGCTTCCGGGCCACCGCCCTGGCGATGGCCACCCGCTGACACTCCCCCCAGGACAGGTTTTCCACCCGGGAAAGGACCTTATGCGCCAAACCCACCTTCACCAGTGCGGTGCCGGCGTTCTCTTTTATTTGAGCAGGAGGGAGGTCCAGAAACCGCATGCCCAGCATCACATTTTCCAGGGCCGTTCTCCCTCTGATCAGCCTGAATTCCTGGAACACGGGTCCCATCACCCTCCTCAGGCGCCTGATATTCCCTGCCTGATCTTTCGTCACCGGCTGATCCAGCACCTTTAATGTGCCGGATGTGGGATACTCCATGCCCATAAAAAGTTTTAAGAGGCTGGTTTTCCCCGAACCGCTGGGCCCCGTAAGATAGACCAGGTCACCGGGCCCGATTTCCAGGTCAATCTGATGTAAGGCCTCGGTGCCGTCAGGATACCGCAAACAAACCCCTTTTGCTTCAATCATTTTTCCCTCGCCTCCCGGTATCTACTTGAATAATGTAGGGATGATAATCTCTAATTCCAGGGAGCCTTCCTGAATATGGATCCCTTGCAGGATGCTGCCCCCCATTACCGTATGAAAATTAAAGACCAGAGCATCGTCCCGGAACAAATCTTCAATGGCCGCGGCTTCCAGGGGCAGCCCGTAAAAACTGCCTTCTTGGGCCTGAAATTTTAGAATATCCCCCTCCTGAATCACAAAAGTCCCTGTCAGGACCAGATTTTGCTGGGGCAAGCTCATTTCCGCCTTACCCGGGTGAAAGCGAAACACTATTTCCGGAAGGCCGGCATGCCCTTTTAGAATCCCATTAAAGGTTTCCTCACCCAGGGACCCCTTCAGGACGGGAAAGGTAAAGGTTGTTTTCAAGGCATCGGGGGGAAAGCTGCCCGCGGCGATGATACGGGAAATTTCCTTTGTTGTCTCTTGGAATAAAGGCTTCAGTTGACCCCACACCTGCCGGATCTCCCCCAGATATTCCCGGTAATCGGCACTCTCTTTCTCCAGAGAGGCCAGATACTTCTCCTGATCCTCTTTTAACTGTAATTTCTTCCTTAAGGATGCTCTTAATTGCTCCTGTTTCTCTTGCAACAGAGCAAGCTTTTCCCCTAACTTCGCTTTTTCAGCCGACAGCCTCTCTCTGCTTTCCTCCAGCGTGTCCAAAAGCTCTCCCGTGTTGCGGGTAAGGTCCCGCAAAGTATTGATCCTTCTGAGAAGCATGGTCAGGTTTTCCGCATCCAGAATAATTTCTATGTAAGACCCCGGTCCCAAGCGCTGATAGGTTCGGAGGACCTGCTTCAAGGTATCCCGCTTTTGATCATAGGCTGCTTCCCCGTCGGCAATCCTTTTCTCCAACCCTGCTATTTCCCCGTGCATGGTTTCCATCTCCCGGGACATGGCCTCTTCCGCTCTCTCCGCTTCTTCTATCTCCTGCTCCATGGCAAATAGGTTTTCCAGGACCTCCCTTTTTTGATCAGAAAGTCCGGTCAGCCTTTCTTCCATGGCCGAAAAAGGTTCTGTTTGTCCCGCCACCGTGCCGGAAGAGAAAAGCATCAAAAGAAAAACCAGGGCCATGCTGGAAACCAAACCTAATTTTATCTTTCCTGCATTGAGCATGTAGTTTGCCCCCCACTTAGCTTACACCTAAATGCTCTTTTTTTCGACTGTACTCTCATTTTACCAGAGTGTTTTCCATTCTGACATCTTTTTTTCAGAAAACGTTCCTTTACCCCCTTAATGGGCAAAAAAAATGCGGGTATGTAACCCGCATTAGGATGATTCCGCCAATTTATTTTTGAGCAGTGTAATTAATTCTACCGGGCTGGGATTGATTCCGTACAAAATAGCCAGGTAAACGCTGGTGTAGTCTCCCAAATAGGTCAGGGTGAACATCCGGGACAGGAGGCAATTTCCTTCTCCCCAGATTTCCGTGATGCCGCTGACCCGCTCGCCGATAATTTCTTTGGTAATCTCAAATCTTTTCTCGACCCGGGGGTGATCATCAAGAGAGTGGAGAAAAACCAGTTCTATCTTTTTTAACAATTCTGCCGGTGCTTCCGTGCCCACAATTTCGTTATGGTTTAGTTCCGGCAGCACGTTAAAGTATGCGGGCGCTTTGCTGTTTTCATTGATCTGGCCCTTCCAGCGCATGGCCACCGTTTCTGTGGTACCTGAGACACCCCAAATCACCGGGATTTTTTGATAAAACAGTTTCGCCAATTGTTTCGCCGGGTTATTGGTTTCTTCTACTTCAGGGGCCAGCCTCCGGCCCATATCTTCCAAAGCCCTGCCTAAGTCCTCCAGATCATCGGTTAGGACGGAAATAAGGTGCAGTTTTTCCATCACGATTAACAGGGGCAAAAAGAGATAGCCGGTGGCCGCCCGGGGCTGCAGACCGCCGGGAATGGCCAGAAAAGGGATGCCGTCTTTTTGGGCTAAATCAGCCAATTTACCTCCGCTGGTAACAGCAACAACAGCAGCCCCCTTTGCCTTGGCCTCTTCATAGGCGCTTAAGGTTTCTTCCGTGTTTCCGGAGTAGCTGACGGCAAAAACCAGGGTATGTTCATTAACATAGCCCGGCAGATGATAGTCCCGGTTCACCGTCACCGGCACGGGAGACTTGTCGGCACAGAAAACTCTTAGAAAATCTCCGCCGATGGCAGAGCCCCCCAAGCCCGTAACAACAACGTTTTGAAAGCTTCGGGAATAATTAATTTCCTGGTTCCGGGCCAGCGCAACCGCTCCCCGGCACTGGTCCGGCAAGCCGGCCAAAGCCCCCAGCATCTGACCCCCGTCAATGGTTTTTAATGCTTCCCTGTCATCCAGGTTAACCTGATATTGCATGCAGCGGTATCCCCCTTTAGATTTAGGTATGGAATATGGATCTTTCCTCAACAATAATACCAAATCATTTAGCACTTTCCTGTCGAAACAGATCGTCCTTGCTATTTTTCTCTTGCTCTGCCCTTGCCACCTTGAAAACGGTTTTACATTTTGACTTCCTTAGTCTATTACAAAAAAGAGGTATTTATGAACAGAGCACAAACTTTTCTATCGCCCTGGCCACGCCCTCTTCATTGTTGGAACCAGTCACGTAATGGGCTTCTTTTTTGATTTCATCCCGGGCGTTTGCCATGGCAACAGCAAAACCGGCATTCCGGAATAATTCCAAGTCATTAAAACTATCGCCGAAAGCGATAATTTCCTCTTTTTGCACCCCTAAATGCCGGGCGACTGCACTCAGTCCATGCCCTTTGGTCCCCTGGGGATGGGTAAATTCCAGATATTGCGGTTTTGATTTAGTAATATAAAGCCGGTCGCCAAATATTTTTTTCACCTTGATCCAAAGATGATCCAACTTTTCCGCCGCGCCGATAAACAGCAGCTTGGTAGGGTCCCGGTCCAAAATAGAGGACAGATTTCCTACTTCTTGATAGGGTACCCGGGCCAGCCGGCAATAGGTCCTGACTTCGGAAGTTATTTTATGTACGTATAGATCATCATCCAGATAGACATTGATGCTCAGGTCTTCTCTTTCTCCCAGAGCAACTACCTCTTTGGCCAGTTCTGCCGGCACAGTCCTGTGGTACAATATTTCTTTTGTCACGGATGTTTTTACCAAAGAGCCCTGGTAGGTAATGAGGGGAACATCGATATGCAAATCCAGGGCAAAGGGCAGGGCGGACCGGTACATCCGGCCGGTGGCCAGGGTTACCTGGACTCCTTTTGCTTGGGCTTGTTGAATTACGTCTTTGGACCGGGGAGAAATCCGGCACCGGTCATCCAGTAAAGTATCATCCAGGTCCACGGCAATCAGTTTATAGTTCATTTTTTCGCTGCTCCTTCAGTTATTCATGGGGGGATCGTAAAACAAGATTTTCTATGGCCTCGGCCACGCCGTCTTCATCATTGGAACAAGTTACATAATCAGCCGCTTTCTTTACCTCATCCCAGGCATTTCCCATAGCCACGGCAAAGCCGGCCTGTCGAAACAGGTCCAAGTCATTGTAACTGTCGCCGAAAACGATAATTTCCTCTTTCTTCACGCCCAAATAATCCGCTACTGCCCGCAACCCGTTTCCCTTGCTTGTTTCAGGATGGGTAAATTCCACATAGCAGGGTGCCGATTTGGTCATGTAAAGGCGGCGGCCAAATAAATCCGTCATTCTGTTCCATAGAGCCGAAAGGTCTCCCTCCGGCCATAAATATAATATTTTTGTAGGTTCCTGGTTTAAAAAGTGCCCTAGGTCTCCTACCGCAGTTGCCTGAACCCGGATCATTTTTTCATAGGCCGCCACTTCCGGTGTGATGACGGACACATAAAGCCGGTCATCCAAGTAAATGTATGTTTGAAGCCCTACTTTTTCCCCTTCTTGAATCACTTCTCTTGCCAAGTCCAAAGGAATGGTCTTGTGCAGCAATACCTCCCCGGTTGCAGAGGTTTTTACCAAAGCTCCCTGGTAAGTGATGAGTGGAAGATCAATGCCCAGCTCCTGCGCATAAAGAACGGCAGAGGCATACATGCGGCCGGTGGCAAATGTGACAAAGACCCCTTGGGAGCGTGCCTTCTTCATGGCCTCTTTAACGCGGGGAGAAATGCAGCACTTACTGTCCAGCAAAGTGTCATCCAAATCTACGGCAATTAGTTTAAAGCTCATTTTGGGACTCCTTTATTTATTTCGCTTAAAGTATTCATATACCTGCCGAGCGGCGGCCCGGTTCATCCCCTCCACCAAAGCCAGTTCTTCCTGGCTGGCCCGGGAGATTTTCTCTACCGAACCGTAAGCCCGCAGCAAGGCCTTTCTCCGGGCCGGACCGATTCCGGGAATCTCATCCAGGACAGATTTCACCTGTTCTTTGGCCCGTAATTGACGATGATAGGTAATGGCAAAGCGGTGGGCTTCGTCCCGAATGCGCTGAATCAAATAAAAAGCCGGGCTGTGTCCTTCCAGAATAATCGGGGTGCCGTCATCCGGGCGGAAAAGATGCTCAAATTCTTTGGCAAGTCCGAACACAGGAAGAGAGAGCTGGAACTGGTCCAAAACTTCTTTCACGGCAGACAGCTGGCCTTTTCCCCCATCGATCATCATCAGGTCCGGAAAATCCGCAAACTTGGCATCCTTTACCGCCAAACGGGCTTCCCTGATTTCCTCCCGCTCCTGCTGTCCCCGCCGGATCCTGCGGCCAACAACCTCCTGGAGCGAAGCAAAATCGTTGGGCCCCTCCACGGTTTTAATCTTAAACCTTCTGTACAGGGAGGGGGCGGGTTCTCCGCCCAGAAAGACCACCATGGAGCCTACGGAGTTAGTTCCCTGTATATTGGAAATATCATAACATTCGATCCGATAGGGACTCTGAGGCAGGTTCAACTCGCAGCGCAACTGCTCCAGAGCAGCGCCGGCTTCCTCTTTGCGCCGGTCCTTCAGGGACTGGTGCTGGGCCAGGACAATTTGGGCATTTTTTACCACCAAATCCAGCAATCGTTTTTTGTCCCCCCGCTGGGGAACATGAATATGGACCCGGGAACCCCTCTTCATGGACAGCCATTGCGCGAGCAGTTCTTCCTCGGCAACCTGACCGGGGACCACAATCTCTCGGGGAATGTACTCCGCATTACCATAATATTGCTGCAAAAATACGGAGGAAAGCACCTCCGCCCCATCCTGGTCCACATTGGTGAGGAAAAAATGCTCCCGACCCATCACCTTGCCGCTGCGCACAAAAAATACCTGTACCACAGCCAGGTCTTGATCTGTCGCTAAGCCTACCACATCCCTGTCCTCAAAACTGTCATTTTCAATTTTTTGTTTTTCTACTACCTGCTGCACGGCACGGATTTGATCTCTGAGACGGGCCGCTTCTTCAAAGCGCAGGTTTTCCGCCGCCTCCTGCATTTTTCTTTCTAAATGTCTGATGATTTCCTGCTGGCGGCCTTCTAAAAAAAGCACCACCTGCCGCACCAGATCCCGGTATTCTTCCGGAGAAATTTGCCCGGTACAGGGAGCGGCGCATTTGCCAATGTGGGCATTTAAACAGGCCCTGGTTTT
Organism: Candidatus Formimonas warabiya; assembly: GCF_002777255.1. Taxonomy (GTDB): domain Bacteria; phylum Bacillota; class Dehalobacteriia; order Dehalobacteriales; family Dehalobacteriaceae; genus Formimonas; species Formimonas warabiya. The sequence continues at coordinate 3,274,353 of NZ_CP017634.1, forward strand.
TGGATCCACCCTCTCTTGCCGGCAGGAGCGAAGAGGAAAGATATCTTTAATAATTTTTAAAGTCTGATTCATAGCCGTCGAACTGGTATAAGGGCCGAAATATTTCGCCCCATCCGGTTTCATGGAGCGGACGACTAAGACCCGGGGAAAATCATCCTCCAGGGTGATTTTCAAATAGGGATAATGCTTGTCATCTCTTAAGCGGATATTGTATTTCGGCCGGTGCTGCTTAATCAGGTTACACTCCAGAATCAACGCTTCCACGGCAGAGTCCACCACAATGGTATCCAGGTCCTGAATTTTTTCGATTAAAGACCGCTCTTTCGGGGTATGGTGCTTACTGGTTTGAAAATAGGACCTGACCCGCTGTTTTAAGGAAGTAGCCTTCCCTACGTAGATAATAGCCCCTTGGGCATCCTTCATGAGATAAACGCCAGGTTTATCCGGTAATACGCGCAATTTTTCCGTCACGTCCATGGCCTTCACGCTCCAATACTCTGCGGACAAATTGACCGGTATAGGATTCTTTTATCTGTGCCACCTCTTCCGGTGTTCCCGCGGCCACGATCCGTCCGCCCCGGTCTCCCCCGTCCGGCCCCAAATCAATCAGATAGTCCGCCGTTTTAATCACATCCAGATTATGCTCGATCACTAAAACCGTGTCCCCCGCTTCTACCAGCCGGTCCAATACTTCCAGGAGCCGGTGAATATCCGCCGTATGCAGACCGGTGGTGGGCTCATCCAAAATATAGAGGGTGCGCCCGTTGCTTCGCCGGCTGAGTTCCGCGGCCAGCTTAACTCTTTGGGCTTCGCCCCCGGACAGGGTCGTTGCCTGCTGTCCCAACCGAATATACCCTAATCCGACATCCTGGAGCGTCTTCAGCTTGCGATGTATTTTAGGGATATTCTGAAAAAATTCCGTCGCTTCATCCACGGTCATATTCAGCACATCGGCAATATTTTTCCCCTTATAGCGCACATCCAAAGTTTCCCGATTATATCGCTTTCCTTTACATACTTCGCAAGGGACATAGACATCGGGCAAAAAATGCATTTCAATCTTGATAATACCGTCCCCCTGGCAAGCCTCACACCTTCCCCCTTTGACATTAAAGCTGAACCGTCCCGGCTGATATCCCCGCATTTTTGCTTCCGGGGTAAGGGAAAACAGCTCCCTGATGGCGTCAAAAACCCCTGTGTACGTAGCCGGGTTAGAACGAGGCGTGCGGCCGATGGGAGACTGGTCGATATTGATTACTTTTTCCAGATAATCCAAGCCTTTGATTTCCCGGTGGGCACCCGGCAAATCCCTGGCCCCGTGCAATCGCTGAGCCAGGCCGGTATACAAAATTTCATTGATCAGGGTACTCTTACCCGAACCGGATACCCCGGTGACACAAACAAACATGCCCAAAGGAATGGCGACATCAATATCCTTCAGGTTATGCTCCCGGGCGCCCAGTACTTCCAGCCATTTTCCGTTGGGAGAACGGCGCATGACCGGCAGGGGAATTCTTTTTCTGCCGCTTAAATACTGCCCGGTAATGGAATTCTCCGAATTTAAAATTTCCTGTAAGGTGCCGGCTGCCACCACTTCTCCCCCGTGGGCCCCGGCCCCCGGTCCGATATCAATAATATAATCCGCCTCATACATGGTATCTTCGTCATGTTCCACCACCAGCACGGTATTGCCCAAATCACGCAGCTTCTTCAAGGTGGCCAGCAGCCGGGCGTTATCCCGCTGGTGCAAGCCGATACTGGGTTCATCCAGAATATAGAGCACCCCCACCAGGCTGGATCCGATTTGGGTGGCCAGCCGGATGCGCTGGGCTTCCCCGCCGGACAGGGTACCGGCCGTTCTGCTTAAGGTCAGGTAATCCAGACCTACGTTGACCAAAAAGCTCAACCGTTCCTGGATCTCTTTCAAAATCTGCCGGGCAATCATGGTTTCCCGGGGGGTGAGGGATAACGTGCGGAAAAACTCCCTGGCCTCCAAAATGGAGTAATTGGTGACGCCAAAAATATTCTTTTCCCCCACCAGAACGGAAAGGCTTTCCGGGCGCAAACGGGCTCCCTGACACTGGGGACAAGGTTTCATGGACATATAGCGTTCAATCTCTTCCCGGATATAGCTGGAATTGGTTTCCTTATAGCGCCGTTCAAAATTATTGATAATCCCTTCCCAGGCCACCTGATACACGTGAACACCATGGTCAGGATGGTCATATTCTACCTTGATTTTGTTTCCCCCGGTCCCGTAAAGAATATAATTCATGGCTTCCTGAGACAGTTCCCTGAGAGGCACGTCCAGACGAAAATGATAATGCTGGGCCAGTGCTTCAATGAAGCGGTAATACCAGCCCTGGGTGTTGCTGTTCCAGCGGGCAATGGCTCCCTCCCGAATGGACAGGCTGCGGTCCGGGATAATCAAATCCGGATCAATATTCATGGTATGTCCCAGGCCTCCGCAGGTGGGACAAGCCCCATAGGGATTATTGAAAGAAAACATGCGGGGAGTGATTTCCTCCATACTGATCCCGCAGTCTACACAGGCAAAATTCTGACTGAAGAGAACCTCTTCATGTCCCGCAATGTTTACCATCACCACGCCGTCCCCCATGCCCAAGGCCAGTTCCAAAGAATCCGCCAGTCTTTTCTCCATGCCCGGCTTGATGATGATGCGGTCCACCACCAGCTCAATGGTATGCTTTTTGTTCTTGTCCAGTTTCACTGGTTCCCCCAGATCAAGGATTTCTCCGTTGACCCGGACCCGTACATATCCTGCTTTGCGCGCCTCTTCAAAAACTTTGACATGCTCTCCTTTTCTCCCGCGCACCAGGGGGGCCAGAACCTGCAGCTTGGTACCTTCTCCATAGCTTAAAATGATATCCACCATCTGATCCACCGTCTGCTGGGCGATGGGTTTCCCGCATTTCGGGCAATGGGGCTTGCCAATACGGGCATAGAGCAGGCGGAGATAATCATAGATTTCCGTCACCGTACCCACGGTGGAGCGGGGATTGCGGCTGGTGGTCTTTTGATCAATGGAAATGGCGGGAGACAGCCCTTCAATATAATCCACATCCGGTTTGTCCATTTGGCCTAAAAACTGCCGGGCATAGGCCGACAAGGATTCCACGTATCTTCTTTGGCCTTCCGCATAGATGGTGTCAAAAGCCAGGGATGACTTCCCTGAACCGCTCAGCCCGGTAATAACCACCAACTGGTCCCGGGGAATCTGGACGTCAATATTTTTTAAATTATGCTCCCGTGCTCCTTTGACGATGATTTTATCTTTAGACATATTTTTCTCCTTATAGTGCAATTCTTTGGGGTCTCGGGTACCGGGATCCGGTTACCGGGGACCGGGTATCAATGGTTAACGCTATGATCGGCTTATTCTGTCCTCTTAACTTCTGATCTGGGCTCTTATCTCCATAATGGCATCCCGCAGCTGGGCCGCCCGTTCAAACTCCAGGTGCCGGGCCGCATCCCGCATTTCTTTTTCCAGGGAGCGGATCAATTTCTCTCCTTCTTTCTTGGACAGTTTTTCCTTTTTATCCCCTGCCGTGTACTTCTCTTGGGATTCCGCCACCAGGGCCGTGCCCAACACGTCCCGCACTGCCTTCTGCACCGTTTGCGGGGTAATATGGTTCACCTGATTATAATTCATTTGAAGCAGGCGGCGGCGGTTGGTCTCGTCGATCGCCTTCTGCATGGACTCCGTAACGGTATCGGCATACATAATCACCCGGCCTTCCACATTCCGGGCCGCCCGGCCAATGGTCTGGATCAGGGACCGTTCCGAACGCAAAAAGCCTTCTTTATCCGCATCAAGAATCGCCACCAAAGATACTTCCGGCAGGTCCAATCCTTCCCGGAGCAAATTGATCCCCACCAGGACATGAAAGGTGCCCAGACGCAGTTCCCGGATGATTTCCATGCGCTCCAGAGTCTTAATATCGGAGTGAAGGTAGCGGACTTTTATGTCCAGCTCCTTCAAATAGTCTGTTAAATCCTCCGCCATTCTTTTTGTCAAGGTGGTGACGAGAACTCTTTGGTCCTTCTCCACCCGGCTTCTGATTTCCGCTACCAAATTATCAATCTGTCCTTTCACCGGGCGCACGTCAATTTCCGGGTCCACCAGCCCGGTAGGGCGAATGATTTGTTCTACTATTTTCTTACTGTGCCCCAGTTCATAGGGACCCGGAGTAGCGGAAACATAGACCGCCTGGTTCACTTTCTTTTCAAATTCATGAAAAATCAAGGGCCGGTTATCCAAGGCAGAAGGAAGCCGGAAGCCGTATTCCACCAGGGCGGTCTTGCGCGATTTGTCTCCTTCGTACATGCCGCGCAACTGAGGAAGGGTCTGATGGGACTCATCTATGATGAGCAAAAAATCTTCGGGAAAATAATCCAAAAGGGTATAGGGGGGCTCTCCCGGGGCTCTTCCCGTCAGATGCCGGGAATAATTCTCAATCCCCTGGCAGTAGCCCATTTCCTGCATCATTTCCAGGTCAAAACGGGTGCGTTGCTCCAATCTTTGCGCTTCCAACAGCTTGTTCCGGGCGCGCAATTCTTTGAGACGTTCTTCCAGTTCTCTTTCAATATTGGTGATCGCTGCTTTCATTTTCTCTTCTTCCGTGACATAGTGGCTGGCCGGAAAGATGGACATATGCCTTCTCAGGCCTAAGATTTCCCCGGTCAAGGTGTCAATCTCGACAATTCTTTCGATCTCATCCCCGAACATTTCTACCCGGATCGCCTTTTCACTAAAGGATACGGGAAAGATCTCAATCACATCTCCCCGGACCCGGAAGGTCCCCCGGTGAAAGTCCATCTCATTGCGATAATATTGAATATCAACTAATTTACGGATGATCTTATCCCGGTCATGGGTCTGACCTACCCGGAGATTTAAGGTGAGCTGCTGGTAATCCTCAGGAGAGCCTAAACCATAAATGGCCGAAACACTGGCCACAATAATCACGTCTTTCCGCTCATAGAGAGCAGCGGTAGCGGAGTGTCTCATCTTTTCTATTTCATCATTAATGGAGGCATCCTTTTCAATATAGGTATCCGTTTGGGCAATATAGGCCTCAGGCTGGTAATAATCATAGTAGCTGACAAAATACTCCACGGCATTTTCCGGAAAAAATTCTTTAAACTCACCGCATAATTGCGCAGCCAGTGTTTTATTGTGGGCAATCACCAGGGTAGGCTTTTTTACCCGTTCAATCACATTGGCCACGGTAAAGGTTTTGCCGGATCCCGTCACCCCCAGCAGGACCTGGTGCCGTTCCCCTGCCAATAGGTTTTTCGTTAGAGCATCGATGGCCTTTGGTTGATCCCCTTTAGGCCGGTATTCGGATTTCAGACAATAATCCATGGTATTAATCTCCCAAATTTAATTCCTTCTTCATATTATACCATATTATTTTTTTCAGGGAACACCTGTTTGGTAAAATCTTTCGAACGAGCCCCCACTGCAGGGGACAGGATTCTTCCCTTTCTTATCTATCATATTTTTGCCATTCTAGCAACTGGGTAAACCTGGCAAAGGAGCCTAAAGGGCTTTTCCGGGTTCGGGTACCGGTTAGCCGGGAAAAGAGCAGAATCCATATTGCTTACTTGTAGATAACAAAAAGGGTAGGTTCAACCTACCCTTCATGATACCATTTGTTCTTTTTCAGGGAGAAAATTTTATCCAGTCTTTGTCATGGTTCATGGTTCATTGCTACTCTTTTACAGGATATCTCCTTTTTCCGCTGCGGCCAGGATTTTGTTCAATACCTGATTTCTCGTTTCATCAACGGCTTCAAAGTCCATAGCTTTAATATAAAATACCTCCAAAGCATCATGAAGATTTTTTGCCTGGGTAATTTTGCTGATCGCTTCCGTCATCAAACGATTGAATTCTGCTTGGATTTCTTCCAGCCGGGCGGACTTCTGTCCTACAGCATCCAAATCAAGACAGTCCAACATGTTGATCACCCGGTCTCCGGGGCGTTCCGGATCCTCCACATGGGGGACACTGCCGTCCAGCACCGCTACACCCAATTGGGGAATCACTGCCATATCTATACTATCCGGATCAAGGGTACAATGATAAACGTCCGCCTGATATCCCCGGTCTACCGCTCCTTCCACAATCTTTTTGATCAAGGAAGATTTCCCCGTTCCGGGCAGACCCTTCAAAATATATCTGGTTTTACAATCTTCCGTAATATTTTTGATAAAATTGACCATTCCCCCGGGGCTGATGGCCCCGGCGAACATATGCCGCACCAGAGGAGCATTGGTACGAAAGATCTCCTGCATCAATTTCTCCGTTTTTTGATTTGCTTTCTCAAAATCCATGGCCGCTACATTAATCTTTTTCCATTCATCATAGACAGTTTTCGCATTTTTCAAATACTGGTAGGCGGTAGAAAAAGAATTGCTGATTTCTCCGGTTAATTTTTTGATCTCGTTCTTATGCCCTCTTAGGTACTCCTCGTTCCAGTGATCCCCAAGATTGACGATTTGGTCAACGGCACCGGGATATTGGGGATCCACAACATGGGGAGCCGTTCCATCCACGACCGCAAGTTTTAAATCGGGAATCACCACGCCGTCCAGAGAATCATTATCAGAGGAACACTGCCAAAATTCCACGTTATACCCTCGCTCTGCCATTTCCAGGCCAATATTCCGCATCAAGGTGGATTTACCCGTTCCAGGCCCTCCTTTCAGGATAAATACCCGCTCCATATTTTGTAATCCCAAATTATAAAAGGAATAAAAGCCGCGTGGGGTATTTCCTCCCGGGAAACTATATTTTATTTTCCCTTTTTTCATGTAGACATCTCACTCTCCTCCTTGAAATCATATTGGGGTTACAAATCTATACTATGGTATGAGCAACAGCACTGCCTAGTGCTTGAACCAAAGGAAACAAATCATATATTGTGCTATAATATGAAATAATACGAAAAAATGAATCAGAGAAGGAGATGTATCATGGGATCCAAAGTCTTATTTTCATCGGTAAAATTTAAGAAATATGATGAAAGCGCTACCCTTCCGGCAAAATTTGCCCGGTTGATCGACCACATGGGCATGGAAGAAATCGTCAAAGGTAAATGGACAGCGGTCAAAATGCACCTGGGCAGGAAAATCGGCTATTCCACGATTCACCCTTTGTTTGTCAAGATCCTGGTCGATAAATTGCGAGATTACGGCGCCAAGGTATTTATTACGGACCAAATTGTATCCGGGGCGAAAAGCCGGGGTTATACCGAGGATTATCTGGGCGTTCCTCTCGTTCCTGCCTGCGGCATGATGGATCAATATTTTTACGAAAAGACGGTAGATTTCAAAACACTGAAAAACATTGATATTGCCGGCCATATTCAGGATGCGGAAGTGATGATCGATCTATCCCATGTGAAAGGTCACGGAGCGTGCGGGTACGGAGGGGCATGCAAAAACATTGCCATGGGGTGCGTCACGGATCGCACCAGGCAGCAGATTCATCACCTGGAGGGAGGAATTACCTGGAATGAAGAGGCCTGCACCAGGTGTGAAGCTTGTTTAAAGAACTGCAACTACCACGCCAATAAGTTCAACAAGAACGACAAATACGAAGTATTTTACCATCATTGCACCTACTGCCGGCATTGTGTCAAAGTTTGTCCTACCGGCGCTCTAACCATGGACAACCAGCAATATAAAGACTTCCAAACAGGGATGGCCATTTGCACGGAAGAGGTGCTGAAAACTTTCCCGGCGGATTGTGTTTTTTACATCAATTTCTTAATCAACATTACCGCCTTATGCGACTGCTGGGGCTTTACCACGCCATCCCTGGTACCGGATATCGGCATTATGGCGGCCCAGGACATTGTGGCCATTGAAAGAGCCTGTCTTGATGCCATTAAATATGAAGACTTGCTTGAATCAGGAGTGCCTCAGGGAATCAGTCTGGGCGAGCAAGGCCACCTTTTTGAGCGGCTGCACGGTAAAAATCCTTTTATTCAATTGGAGGAGCTGGCAAAGAGGGGATTAGGAACCCAGGAATACGGGATAGAGGAAGTGTTTTAGAAAACATATCTTATCTTTTCCGGATCCACCGGGCCAGCAGTCCACCGGTGTGAAACTCTACCATGGCATAATCCAAGGATCCGGGAGCCAAAATCGTGCCAAACTCTTGATGCAAAGGCTTTCTGATCTGATTTCTCCGGTACTTGCGCGTGGGATACTCCAACCATTCCACCTCTACCATCCCCCAGGACTCTTCTAAGGCGGCAGCAAGATCCCCTTTCCCATTGACCTCTGCCCCGTTAATATGAAGAATAATGTCCCCGGACGCCAAACCCAATTGGTGCGCCGGGGAATTTCGCAATACATCAAGGATCAGCACGCCCTTTTCCGGCTGGATATAGAGAGGATCTCCGCTCAATTCCTCCCTTTGCCCCAGCCAAATCACCAGTTCGTGGCCTAAAGGACTGAACAAAGCAGCGAGAAATGCCGTCCCGCCGGCATAGGAAGCGGCTACAGCCAGGCCCAGCAAAACAAAGCTGAACATAAAAAGGTAAACCGCTGATCTCCGGGTTTTTTCCTGGGGCCGGGAAGTCGCGGCCAGGTCTCCGTAGCCCAAGGCGGCCATCACCGGAAACATCACGTAGGTGAGCTGGTCCGGAAGGGCTGCTCCTGCCGGTTTAAGCAAAGGCCACCAATCCGGCATGTTGATCGAAGCTCCCGCCAATTGATCCGGGGGAAGGCTCACCGCTGCCAAAGCCACAATGGGTATGGGCCATAATTTCTGAAGATTAAAAGCGCCAATCACATGCCCTTTTCTGTTTTTCAGATAAACCGGCACTGCACCCACATGCCCCGAGATAAAAATCAAAATGGCTTCTACCAGATGGAGCAGTGCCACCAAAGCCATTAATTGAGGAACATTCACCTGGGGAAAGCCAAAAAGTAAATAGGATAAAGATATTAAGCCTCCGGCATAAGAAAAACATAAAAACCGGGGGTGCACCAGCATTAATACGATGGCCAAAGGCCAGAGCCAGGCAATCCCGATATCGGCCAGGTTGACGCCCACAAAAACCATCAAAAAGCTGCCTGCCAGTCCTCCCACCAACCCGCTCAGTACCGCGGCCCCAATGTGGGGCCAAACAGGTTCGCCGGAAATGCCGAACCAGGCTTCTTTGGACTGCTGCATTTTGCGATATTGAAAGGCCACCAGGAGCACAATCAGCCAAAAAAAGAGAGCATCCTGGGAAAAAAGAATCATGCGAAAAAAGGACTGCAGCACCATCATGACCAATTGAAAGAAGTCCTCTAACAAAAGCACATCAAAGCGCCCCTTTTATGAAAATAAACCACGGGGAAATCCCCGTGGTTTATTTCCCCATCTTAGACTGTAAAATTTCCACTGCCTTTTTCAGTTGCACATCTTCTTCCGGATTTCCGGAGTAGATTACCGTTGGGTCCGTCCCCTCGGGCAGGGCCACTTTCACATCAGGAACGATTCCTTTTTTGTGAATATCATTCTTATTCGTGGTCAGGTATTTCGCCGTGGTAATTTTCAAAGCAGCCCCGTCATCTAGGCCAAAAACACTCTGCACAATTCCTTTGCCAAAACTGGTTTCCCCCACCAGGGTGCCGGCCTTGACATCCTTGATCGCTCCGGCCAGGATCTCGGAGGCACTGGCACTGCCTTTATTGATCAAAACAACTAAGGGAAGACCGATCAAATTTCCTTCTGATGGGTAAGATTCCGTGTTATACCGATCGACGATCCAAACCACCGGTTTCCCTTTGGGGACAAAAAAGCCTCCTGCGGCCACAGCGGCATCTAAGGCTCCTCCCGGATTATTGCGTAAATCCAGGATCAGCCCCCGGCATTTGTTTTCGTTCTTCAGTTTTTCCACCGTCTCTTTTAATTCTTTGGCCGTGACATCGCTGAACATCGAGATATTCACATAGGCAATCTGGGGGTATTTTTCCAGTACCTTCCCTTCTACGGAAGGAATTTCAATAATCTCCCGGACTAGTTTCACCTGCCAAAGATTTTCCTGGTTAGGCCGTTTCACCCCTAAGGTAACTTCTGAACCGGACTCCCCTTTCATCAAGCTCACCGCAGTATCGATATCCATTTCTGTGGTGCTTTTTCCGTCAATCTCCCAAATTTCGTCCCCTGATTTAATCCCCGCTTTAGCTGCCGGGGTCCCTTTAATAGGCGCCATCACCGTCAGCTTTTTGGTATCCTTGGGAATACCCACATATATTCCCAGCCCGCCGTATGTACCTTTCATATGGGTTTGCAGCGTCTGGTAATCCTGGGGCTCCAAATAGGCGGAATAGGGATCCTTAAGTTCCTCCACCATCCCTTTCATGGCACCGTCGACCAGTTGGCTGGCTTTTAAAGGCTCCAAAGCCCGGCTTTTGATCAAGGCTGTTACTTTCAATCCATTTCCCAAATGCCAGGAATTGAGACTCACTACGAGCACCAAAAGCCCAAGGGCCAGGAGAAAACCTGCGGCTACTCCTATAAAAAAACTACGTCTTTTCGCCATTTATTTCATCCTCTCTCTGAAGCTGTAATATAATTCTTCACTTCATCCCCATACTTCAATATTTATATGTTCAATTGTACTTCAATATTAATGAAAACACAACAAAGGCAAGGATTTTAACCCCTGCCAGAGGAAAACCGGGGACGGTTCTTGAATTGAATGCATTCAATTCAAGAACCGTCCCCGGTTTTCCTGCTTTCTGATTTTGCTGATTTTCTTCTACTGTAAGTAGCCCAAGGGGCTTACAGGTTCGCCATTTTTCCGCACTTCAAAATGGAGATGCGGTCCTGTCGCCCAGCCGGTGCTTCCTACCTTGCCGATGACCTCTCCTCGCTTTACGTCTTGGTTTTCCGAAACCAGAATCTGGGATTGATGGGCATACATGGTCGAGATGCCGTCTCCGTGGTCAATCACGGTGGCATTTCCATATGCACCCAGGGATCCGGCAAAAATCACGGTTCCATCATCAGCAGCATGAATGCTCGTTCCGGCAGGTGCCCCGATATCAATCCCCGTATGCATGCGATTCGTCTTTAAAATGGGATGAATCCGGTACCCGAATGGGGACGTAATCCTGGTATACCCCGGCGTAGGCCAGGCAAATTGACCGCTGAAATGGTTTTTGGAATTCCGGCTGCGTTCCTCCTGAATCTTTCTAATTTTTTCCCCAAGCTGGTTGGACAGGCTCTCCAGTTCATCCAAAGCCTGTTCTATTTTCTTTTTATCCTGTTCCACATCGGTAAGCAATTGCTTCTTTTGTTCTTGCTTCTGCGCCAAGACCTTTTCCGTTCTTTCCGTGGAGGCTTTGACTTCGGCAATCCGGTTGCGCTCACCCTCCAGCTGGGCTTTCTTCTCTGCCACCAATTCCTTTTGGGTCTCAATTTCATCTAACAGGTCCACGTCCTGTTGCACCAACTTCTCCAGCAAATCAAAACGGGTTAAGAAATCACTGACGCTGGTCGCCTGAAAGGCCAATTCCAGGTAAGAAACCTGTCCGTTTAAATAGACTTCCTTCACCCTTTGTTTAAAAAATTCCATCCGTTGGTCTAATTTTTCTTCCGTACGATCCAGTTCTTTTTGCGTACGGGAAACCTGCGCTTCAGCATTCTTGAGCTGATTTCCCAGGGTGCCCAAGTCCTCTTGAACTTCTGTCATATCCTTTTCCAAGGCATCTAATTGGCCCAGAAAGGTCCGTTTCTGGGATTCTTTTTCCTTTAAAAGCTGTTTCCGCTGTTCCATTTCCTGCTGAACTTTTTTTTGCTGCGCTTTAAAGCTGTCCAATTGATCCCCGTAGGCCGGAATCAGGCCAACCATCAACAACAGGCCGAACAGGGCCAGCCCTAAAACTATTTTATAACTACGAAACCAGGACACAGTTATTTCCTCCCATTACACAGAATTTCTACGACCAATATCTACACTTTTAAAAACTTATGCAGCGAAATCATACTGCCCAGGGCGCCCAAAGCAGTTCCAGTCAGCATCAGTCCGGCATTAATATTCCACAGCAAGCCGGGTTCCCGGATTAATTGAATAAAGGACAGGGAAACACTGACATTCTTGACCAATGACGAATAGGACCAAAAAAGAATCATCACGGCCACAAAGGAACCGATCAGGCCTAAAAACACCCCTTCCAAGAGAAAAGGCCACCGGATGAACCAGTCCGTCGCACCCACGTATTTCATGATCGTAATTTCTTTTCTCCGGGCATACACCGTAAGGCGGATAGTGATGGCAATGAGGACCACCGCCGCAATGCCCAGAAGAGTCATAATTCCTACGCCCAGGAGACGGATCCAGTTAATTAAAGCAAAAAGTTTTTCCACTACGCCTTGCCCATAGCGGACTTTTTCAAACAGGTTTGTTTGTTCCATGGATTGCGCTACCGGGATCACATCCTCAGCCGTTTTCGTTTTTACCGTAAAAGAATCCGGCAAGGGGTTTTCTCCCTCTAATGCGTCCAGCAAATCATTTTTTTCGCCGAATTGTTTTCGTAAAGACTCCAAAGCCTCATCACGGCTGACAAAATCAACCTCACTCACTCCCGGTAAGGCCCGGATTTGCTTTTCAATGATCTCAATCTGGTCCAACCGTGTATTGTCGTGCAAAAAGGCTTTGATTTCAACGCTGGATTCAATGGAATCGGCCACGTTATTGACATTTAAGACCAGAAGCCAAAAAATCCCACAGACAAACAAGGAAATGGCTACCGTGAGAATAGAAGCAAAGCTCATCCACCCATTTCTCCGTAAGGAGATCAACGACTCTTTAAAGAAGTAACCCATTGTTCTTATTTTCATCATAGCCACCCCCCGTGTCGTCACGCATCATTCTGCCGTTTTCCAAAGCCAGCACACGTTTTCGCATTACATCCACGATATCTCTGGCATGAGTGGCCACTAAAACTGTTGTCCCTGTTTTGTTGATTTCATTCAACAGCCGCATCAAATCCCAGGACGTTTCCGGATCCAAATTTCCCGTAGGTTCATCGGCAATAACCACCATGGGTTTGTTTACAATGGCCCGGGCAATGGCAACCCGCTGTTGCTCTCCTCCGGATAATTGAGCCGGCATGGAACCGCTTTTGTGCCCCAAACCCACCAGGTCCAGGACTTCCGGCACTCTCCGGGAAATGTCATTCTTGGCACATTCCGTTACTCTCATGGCAAAAGCCACATTTTCATACACATTTAGGTTGGGCAAAAGGCGAAAATCCTGAAAGACGACGCCGATATTGCGCCTTAGAATGGCGATCTCTTTGCGGTTAAGTCTGATGATACTTCTCCCGCCCACCATAATCTGTCCTGTTGAGGGAAGCTCCTCCCGGAAAAGTAACCGGATAAAAGTGGTTTTACCGGCGCCACTTTGGCCAATGAGAAAAACAAATTCCCCTTTTTCAATATGGATATTGATATCGTGAAGGGCAGCAACCCCGTTTTGATATAATTTTGAAACACCTACCATTTGAATCATCATCACAGTCACTCCCTGGAAATCTAGCTTGGGTCAGTAGCTGGCAGACATTTGGTAATGTATTTCGACAAGAAAGTAATAAATTCCTTTTAAAATTTTAATTTGGCAGAAAAAGGGCAAAAAAAAAGTCCTTACGGACTTTTACTTCTTCCATTCCCGGTAAAAAACAAATCCTGCTAAAACAGCAATGGACAAATCTCTGAAAACATGATACAAGGTAATTTTTTCCGGGCCGCCAAAACCAAAGCACCCGCATCCGTACGGCAAAATATTGCTGTAATTGAGAATCATCTGGACGAAAAAAAATAAGGAAAGCAGGAATAAAAACGCGCTGGAATACTTGGTCTTCCACTGCAAAACCAGGGACAACCCGGCCAGGATCTCAATCCAGGGGAAAACCAGGGCAATCAAGAAGGCCAGCCATTCCGGCATGGAGTAGTACGCCATAATGGTGGCTTTAAAAAGCAGTACATGAAAAATTTTGGATGCACCGGCAAATAAATAAATTGCTGCGAGCAATAATCTTAAGATCATCAAGCTCCACCTGTTTCTAAAAAGAATTTTTCGTATTCATCGGTCGTATCAAAAGCTCCGGTGATTCCTTTTACCAGCTTGCCCTTTTGATAAACAAAGATGGACGGGGTTCCGGGTATTTGGAGTTCTTCCCGCACAGATTCATATTTTTTCACATCCAGCTTTTTCATATTTGTGATGGAAAGCTTTTTCACAGCCTGGGCCAGCTTAGACTCGGACTTGAGACAATCCTGGCAGGTGGGGGAATAGAAGTAAACGTAAAAATCCTCTCCATCAGCCATCATTTTTTCTAATTGATCCGGCGTAATGTCCGGCGCCTGAAGGGTTTTGGATGCCTGGGTCTGCCAGAGATAGGCGCCCAAGGAAAGACAAATACCCACAATGAATATCACCAAAAACAGTTTTTTCATTACCGCTACCTTCCTATTCCTCGATCAAGGTGTCAGGGGGACGGGGTTGTTGACACACAAGTGTGTCAACAACCCCGTCCCCCTGACACCTGCTGGTCCGCTAGGCTTCAGCCTTGCCTCCCTTTGCCGTTTCCGCGATAAAATCCTTCAATTTGGCATCCACCGCGCGTAAATGTACCCGCATGGCTTCTCCCGCCTTTTCTGCTTCCCCTCGTGCTACACACTGAACAATCTGGCGCGCAGTATTAATACTATTTTCCCGCGTGTCGACAGAAATAGCCACAAAATAACTATCTTTGTAAAGCATTCTGGTAATCACTTTCATCATCTCTCTGATTACCAGATTACCTGTTGATTCTGTCAGGGCATTATGAAAATCAAGATCCGCATTTAAAAAGGTCTTCACATCCGTACTTTCCGCCATCCGGTTAATAGCCTTATGGATACGCAGAATATCCGCCTTATCAACTCTTTCCGCCGCCAATTGCACGACCTTTATTTCCAGTATTTCCCTTGCCTCCATTAAATCAAAGAAGGGTAGGGCAGCCATAGCCTTTTCCAAAAGGGAAGATTGATCACTGGCCTCTTCAGATTGGCAGAGAAAGGTTCCTTTGCCTTGAATCACCTCTAAGTTTCCCATCACAACCAGTGCCCTGATCGCTTCCCGCACGGAGGAGCGTCCAACCCCAAACATTTTACACAATTCCCGTTCGGAAGGAAGTCGGTCCCCAATCTTGAGTTTCCCTGTTTCCAGGTGTTTTCGAATTTGGTTCACAATCATTAAAGGAGTTGTGCTGCGTTGAATCGTTTCAAATACCAATTCCCTCACCACTTATCAACTGTTTTTCGTGCTCGGATAGGGGCAAAGATGGAGCCTTAAACATTAACCGCCCAGATATGCTTTCACAATACTTTCATTTTCTCTCAGCTTCGCACTGTCATCTTGCATCACAATAGATCCGGTATCCATCACATATCCATAATGAGCCAGCTTAAGGGCCATTTTCGCATTCTGCTCCACGAGAAGAATGGTTGTTCCCTCCTCGTTCAACTGTTTAATAATACGTCCGATCTCCTGCACAATTACCGGGGCCAAACCCATGGAAGGTTCATCCAGCAAGAGAACCTTCGGCTCCGTCATTAAGGCCCGTCCGATAGCCAGCATCTGCTGTTCTCCCCCGGACAGAGTGCCGCCCATCTGCTTCCATCTTTCCCGCAACCTGGGGAACCGGTCAAAAGCCCTGTCCAGTCTTCTCTTTCGTTCCTTTTCATCCTTTAAGGTAAAAGAACCTAACTCCAGGTTTTCTTTCACTGTGAGATCTTTAAAAATGTGCCTTCCCTCAGGAACATGGATCACACCCATTTCCACAATGGTGTGAGGCGCCAGGGTGGTGATATCTTTCCCCATAAACTCCACCTTGCCGGAGGATGCATGCACGATCCCGGAAATCGTCTTTAAGGTGGTACTCTTACCAGCGCCGTTAGAACCGAGCAGGGTGACAATCTGTCCTTGTTTTACCGAAATAGTGATACCCCGTAAAGCATGGATTTTTCCATAATATGTCTGCAAGCCCTGTAAGGAAAGAACTACTTCGCTCATACTGCTTCCTCATCCTCCTTCCCCAGGTAGGCTTCAATCACTCTGGGATTGTTTTTCACTTCATCCGCCGTACCTTCGGCAATTTTCTTCCCGTAGTCAATCACCACAATCTTCTCAGATATCTTCATAATCAATTCCATATTATGCTCAATTAAAAAGATGGTAATCTTGCGCTCATCCCTGATCCGGCGGATCAGAGCCATTAACTGCTGCTTTTCATCATGGTTCAGACCGGCGGCAGGCTCATCCAGAAGCAGCAATTTGGGCTGGGTGGCCAAGGCCCGGGCCCATTCTACTCTGCGCTGATCCCCGTAAGGAAGATTCCGGGCACAGCGGTCTTTTTTATTCAAAATACCTACAAAATCCAGGCATTCCTCTGCTACCTCATGAATTTTTTTCTCTTCCCCTCTTTGGTGGGGAGAACGGACAACGGCCCCCCCGATACCGGAGGTGGTACGGCAGTGCATACCGGACATGACATTTTCCAATACCGTCATATTTTTGAAAAGACGCAGGTTCTGGAAGGTCCGCGCCATCCCCATTTCGGTAATGGCATGGGGTTTCATCCGCATCACGCTTTTGTCCTGGAAAAGAATTTCTCCGGAAGTAGCTTTATAAAAACCGGTCAAACAATTAAAAGCCGATGTTTTGCCCGCGCCATTGGGGCCAATCAAACTGGTAATCGAGTGTTCCTGAACATCGAAACTGAGATCATCTACAGCGGTAACACCGCCGAATCTCAGGGTCAAGTTTTTTACTTCTAAGATCGCCATATTCACCTCGTCCTTTACTCTTTAATGGAGTCCTCTGATGGAAAAGGGCTCTAGCTTTTACGCTCGGGCCATATTCCCTGGGGACGGAAAATCATTACCATAACCAAAACTATCCCAAAAAAGAGCATTCGGGTTTCTCCAATGCTCCTGAACACTTCCGGGAATAAAACCAGCAGAAAGGCGCCGAGAAGGGCTCCAGGAATCTTCCCCATGCCACCCAGTACGATGGCCAAAAGCACATTGGCCGACTGAAGAAACAGGAAGGATTCGGGAGAAACGGCGGACATTTTAATGGCATAGAAGCATCCGCCCACACCGGCAAAAAGGGAACCCACAATATAGGCCAATAATTTATATCTTACCGTATCAATCCCCATCGCTTCCGCGGCATCCTCGTCTTCCCGGATATACTCAAGGGCCCGGCCAAATCTTGATTGATGCAGCCGGTAAGAAACAATAATCGCAATCACCACGAGAATAAAAAACACGTAGTAAAAATGGTTGATCAAGTAGATCTTCATGCCAAAGAATTCCGGCCGGGGAATACCGACCAAGCCGCTGGCTCCTCCGGTGATACTCAAATTCCGGGCAATTAACCGGGTGATTTCCCCAAAACCTAAAGTGACGATAGCTAAATAGTCACTGCGCAATTTTAGTGTAGGCCCCCCGATAATGCAGGCCACAATCACCGAGATCACCATGGCGATGGGGATGGTCAGCCAAAAGCTTATGCCCATTTTCACCAGAATCCCCGTCGTATAGGCGCCAAAGGCAAAAAAGGCCGCATTACCCAAGTTTAAAAGACCGCAGTAACCAACGGTAATGTTTAACCCCAGGCAGAGAACCATATAAAAGAAGGCATTGGTCATTACTTCCATCACATAGTTGTTTGACACCTGAGGCAAGATTAAAATGGCAGCACAAAGAATGCCCAGTACTAAATATTGAATCTTTTTATTTTCCATCTTTTCGTAAATGCTGTCCATAAACCGGGTAAAGGCATTTCCGCTTACAGCCTTTCTACCGTCAGCAGAGCCTGGCTGTTCGTTTATTTGCACGTTTTCTTTTTCTATGTTCATGGCATTACATCCTCTCAATCTCTGTTTTACCTAAAATGCCATTAGGCTTAAAGATCAAAAGCAGGATCAGCAGTCCGAAAGCAAATACATCCTTCCATTCTGAACCGATAAAGGGAACCTGGGTACCCGCCGCTTCCAGCAGCCCCAGGATCAGCCCCCCGGCCATAGCCCCGGGAATGCTGCCGATTCCCCCGATTACTGCCGCAGTAAATGCTTTGATCCCAATGACAAACCCCATGAAAAAGTGGATGCTGCCATAATAAACTCCTGCCATGTTCCCCGCAGCTGCAGCCAAAGCAGATCCGATAAAAAAGGTCAGGGCAATGATTTTATTTACATTAATCCCCATTAAACGGCAGGCATCCTGGTCAAGGGAGATGGCCCTCATCGCCTTGCCATACATGGTCTTGCTGATAAACCAGGCCAGAACGGACATTAAAGTAGCTGTGGAAAGGACTAAAACAATTTGGGTATAGGTAATATGAACGGAACCAAAATCAAACCCGTTATAACCTAAACCCGTGGTAAAAGCTTTGTATTCCCCTCCGGTGATTACCATAACCGAGTTGTATAATATCAAAGATACGCCCACCGCAGTAATTAATATAGACAAGCGAGGGGCACTCAGCAGAGGCCGGTAGGCAATGCGCTGAATAATCACGCCTAACAAGCCCACCAGGATCATGCTGCACACCATGGCAGACAGAATACCCAACCATCCGTTGCCCATCGCATCGCTCACCACGCCCAAGATAGCAAAACCAACAAATGCCCCGGTCATATAGATGTCGCCGTGGGCAAAGTTAAGCAGTTTAATAATTCCATAAACCATGGAGTACCCCAGAGCTACAAGACTGTAAAAAGAGCCCAAAATAAGTCCGTTCACAAGCTGTTGGAGGATAATATCCTGTAAGCCCATATATTTCATCCTCTCCTGCATAATTTGAGAAACATATGCCCGCCCCTGTGCAGGGCTGGCATATGTTCCAGTGGTTTTTACTTATTTCTATTGAACCAGCACAAACTTGCCGTCTTTCACTTCCACAACCATGAAGTTACTGGTGGCCAAAGTATGATTTTCCGCAAAGGTGGTGGTTCCGGCAATTCCTTGATAATCTTTGGTTTCACTTAAAGCTTTTACGACAGCGTCAAAATCTGTAGCATTGGCTCTGGTCATGGCATCGGCCAAAATTCCCAAGCCATCGAAAGCCAGCGCGGAATAGGGGCCGGGATCCATGCTATATTTCGCTTTATAATCTTCCACATATTGTTTCGCTGCCGGCAGATAATCGGCAATCGGGCTGGATAATACTTGAACGCCTTCGGTAGCCGTGCCGCCGATTTCGATCAGCTGAGGCGAGCAGGATCCGTCACCGACCATAATTTTTCCGGTATAACCGCTTTGGCGCAGCTGCTTGATCAGCAATCCGCCGTCCGCAAAGTAAGCGGTCCAGAACACCAGATCCGGGTTCTTCGCTTTGATCCGGGTTACTAAAGCGGAAGTATCCTGTTCCCCTTTATTCATTACTTCCATGGCAACTACTTCGTTGCCGGCTGCTTTCCATTCCGTATCAGCCATTTTGGCCAAGTCTTCGGAGTAGGCGTCCCCTTGATGCACGATGGCAACTTTCTTCACGCCGCCGTTGGTCCACATTTCAATGGCTTTTTCGACCTGGTGCTTCGCAGTTCCGTTGGTTTCGAAGGCATTGCCCGGGTTTTCGGTCTCGATCTTACTGGAGTTGGCTGCGGTAATCACAAAAGGAATCTTGGCATCGTTATAAAGGGTCAAAGTGGGAATGGTTGCGCCGGAGCAATAGCCGCCTACCACAGCTACCACACCCTGGGAAATCAGCTTGTTGGCAGCAGAAGCAGATTGCTGCGGGTCACAGGCATCATCGGCAGTAACGGTAACAATTTTTTTACCCATCACCCCGCCTTTAGCATTAATTTGATCCGCCGCGATATTAATGGCGTTTTCCATATCCTTTCCGTATGTTGCTTCAGAACCGGTGGTAGGCACCATAATACCTACAAGAATTTCTCCGTCAAATTGTTGTTCTTCCGTACCGGTGTTGTTGTCTGCCGGCTGCTCGGCCTGCTGCTGTCCGCACCCGAATGCCGCTAAAGCCAGCATTGCCATGACCACTACCAAGAATAACGTTTTTTTAGACATTAATTTTTTAACCCCCTTCGTTCTTCCTTCGCTTGGTTTTGAAAACCCTTTCTCTAGATAAAAATAGCTTGATCAAAACTGTCGGTTCAGACTCACCTCCTTCGTCGCCAAATAAAACTCAGTTGCAAAGCTTGAGAGCGAACCATTGCTGTCAAATGTGACGTCTTATAACAAACATGCCCCCTGCATGTAGTTATCAACCACCAGTAATGCGAAATCCTTCCGGCAGAGGATCTTCCGGTTCCAGAACCAGTTGATTGAATCCTACAATTTGAGCGGTTCCCCCCACAATGGGAATCACGGCATCAAAATCAGCCACCTTGGTAAATTCTTTAATAGTTCCGGTAAATGGGGTATCGATAATACTCTTATTAATCAAAGTCATACCCTTTTTCAATAAGCCTTTTGCATGCAAAAGAGCCACCCGGGCCGAAGTGCCTGTTCCGGTAGGAGAACGGTCAATTTGGGCATCCGCAAAAATACAGACATTCTTGGAATCCAGTCCTCCCTCCACTTCTTCCACCGGTGCGGTAATGATGGTGCCATAAATCCCGCACAGTTCCGGTTCCAAGGGGTGGACCACTTTCATCTGGTCCATAATCTGATATTTCAATTCCATGCCCCGGCGTACCAAATCATCCATCTGTTTCGGGGTCACTTCGAGACCTAATTTTTCTGCCTCCACCCAAACATAAAATGCTCCGCCATAGGCAATATCCACGGTGATTTCCCCGATGCCCCC
Source organism: Candidatus Formimonas warabiya (assembly GCF_002777255.1). Classification (GTDB taxonomy): domain Bacteria; phylum Bacillota; class Dehalobacteriia; order Dehalobacteriales; family Dehalobacteriaceae; genus Formimonas; species Formimonas warabiya. The sequence continues at coordinate 3,295,211 of NZ_CP017634.1, forward strand.
CACCTTGACCTTCACATCCCGGGCATAAACAAAAGAAGGGACGTTTTCAAAATCGACCCGGATCACTCTGCCGTCCCGGACCTCGGCACAGGCTACCACCCGTCCCGCCGGAGAATCGATTTTTACCACTTTCACTCCGTTGGCGGCTTCAATCATACCGGTTTCAATAACTACCTTCGTCACGGCAATAATCCCATGTCCGCACATGGTACTATATCCCTCATTATGGGTGAAAATCACACCAAAATCTCCATCCTCGGTTACGGGAGGCGTAATAATACAGCCGTACATCCCGCTATGGCCCCGGGGTTCCAACATCAGCATTTTTCGAATATGGTCATAATTTTCCAGCATGAAACGGCGCTTCTCCAAAATGGTATTCCCTTTAATGGGGGGAAGACCGGAAGTGATCACCCGGAGCGGTTCTCCCGCCGTGTGTGCATCAATGGCATGAATAATCCGGGAAAACTTTAACATTTTTTTGCCTCCTTTATTATAGGTCAGGGGACACACCTCTATATTGAGCATTTCTATCTGGCTGAGGAATGTCCCCAATTATACTAGGGACATTCCTCAATCCAAAATACAAGAAGCCAGAAACCAGAAAGGTAAGTTAGAGTGAGGAAGGAATCTTGTTTCTTGCCTCTTGACTCTTGACTCTTGACTCTTGTAGCGCGGAATGTCCCCCATTCTGTAAAATTCCTCATGAGTATTCTTTATGTAAAATAATTTAACTCCTTAAAGATCTATTTCATGATTCACTCCCTTTTCCCATGCTTTTCCCTCCTTCTGTCCTATCAACTATGACCTGTTCATCATAAGGTCAGACCATATTACAATACAATAAAAATAAGAATTCCCCTTATTCCGATCTCTTCTATCATACAATTTAATAAATTTGGACTTCATATTGATTTCAATTAATTCTATTAATTCTACACTTTTTAATCTTTTCCTGCTTGATCCAAGGAAAATAAAAAACGCCTCTCAAATAATGAAAGGCGTCATTGCCATTTATCAGATACTCCCTTGTATCTAATCAAGATTATGCCACATTCCAGTTCCCTTGTCAACAACTTCCTCACGGGTCCCCCTGTCTGCCCTATTTTCGCTTGATCACTTCCCGGGCCCCATTCACAATGTTTTCTGCCGTCAGACCATATTTTATTAACAGGTCTTGAGGGGCCCCGGATTCACCAAAGCTGTCCAAGACACCGACCCTTTTCAAAGGAGCGGGCCGGTTTTCGCCCAAAACTTCTGCCACGGCACTGCCCAATCCGCCGATAATGCTGTGCTCTTCTGCCGTAACCACAGCTCCCGTAGTTTTAACAACCCGGACAATAGTTTCCCGGTCGATGGGCTTAATGGTATGAACATTCAGGACGGCAGCTGAAATGCCCTCCGTTTCTAGAACTTTAGCGGCTTGCACACAAGCATCCACCATCAGTCCCGTACCAATCAGGGCTACGTCTGTGCCCTCCCGCAGTACGACAGCTTTCCCCCATTCAAACCGGTAATTTTCATCATTAACGGCCGGAACCGCTAAGCGACCCAGCCGGATATAAACAGGACCTTCCGCCTGAGCTGCCGCTAAAACAGCTGCTTCTGTTTCCGCAGCATCAGCCGGAACAATTACCGTCATATGAGGAATGGACCGCATTAACGAAATATCTTCCACCGTTTGATGGGAGGCCCCGTCTTCCCCGACAGTAATACCCGCATGAGTCGCAGCAATTTTCACATTTAGCCTGGGATAAGCGATGGTGTTTCTAATCTGTTCAAAAGCCCGTCCTGTAGCAAACATGGCAAAGGTGCTGACGAAGGGAATTTTTCCTGTGGTGGCCAGTCCCGCCGCCGTTCCCATCAGGTTCTGCTCGGCAATGCCGACGTTAATAAACCTGTGCGGAAATACTTTTGCGAAATCCGCAGTTTTCGTGGATTTAGACAAATCACCATCGAGAACCACGATATTGGCATATTTTTCACCCAATTTAACCAAAGCTCTTCCATAAGCTTCCCGGGTGGCAATCTTAGTTGTCATGTATAGCAGCCTCCATCTCATAGGATAATTTAGGGGTTATCCGGTCTACTCCCCTGCCAACTCCGCCAATGCCTTCTCCGCTTCCTCCCGCTTCGGGGCCACCCCGTGCCATCCGGCGACATCTTCCATAAAGGAAACACCTTTTCCTTTTATCGTATTGGCAATTACCATGGATGGTTTCCCCGTGACGGTTCTGGCATGATCCAGGGCAGCCAGGATACGGGAGACATCATGGCCGTCAATGACCTGGACATCCCAACCAAAGGCACGCCATTTCTCATCTACCGGTTCCGGGGACATCACATCGGTAATTTTCCCGTCAATCTGCAGTCCGTTATGGTCCAGGAACACGGCCAAATTGTCCAAGTGATAATGGGCAGCAAACATCGCCGCCTCCCAAATTTGGCCTTCCTGACATTCTCCATCTCCAAGCAACGCATAAACCCGATAGCCGGCCCCATCCATTTTCCCTGCCAAAGCCATTCCATTCGCCGCCGAGAGACCTTGTCCCAAAGAACCGGTAGAGATCTCCACGCCGGGTACTTTTCTCATATCCGGATGGCCCTGCAGTTTGCTGCCAATTTTTCTTAAGGTCCATAGATCCTCTTTGGGAAAAAAGCCCTTTTCGGCAAGAGCGGCATATAAAACCGGGGCAGCATGTCCTTTGGACAGTACAAAACGGTCCCGCTCCGGCCAGGCGGGATTTTGCGCATCGACCCGCATTTCATGAAAATACAAAACAGTTACGATATCGGCGGCGGAAAGAGATCCCCCCGGATGGCCGGAGCCTGCTTCTGCCAGCATCTGAATGATGTCCTTTCTAATCTCTTTGGCTTTGTCTTTCAGCAAGTTGACTGTTTCTGAATCCATTTTATATGTACCTCCATGTTTTCGGTTTTCGCTCCTTTGTTCTCTGCTCTTTTACGGCAGGCCGTAATCGGCCTGTTTGAAGCCTTCCCCCAATACTTCATGAACATTGGCCACGATGACAAAAGCTTTAGGATCCACGCTGTAGACAATACTCTTTAAGGTACTTACCTCGGACTGGGCCACCACGCAGAGCAAAACTTCCCGCTCAGTCGCCGTATATGCTCCTTTGCTCTGGAAAGAGGTGACACCCCGGCTCATCCGGGTCAACAACTCTTCACTAATTTGGCGGTGATGCTCAGAAATAATTAAGGCCGCTTTGGCGTAAGTAACCCCTTCTTGGATCACATCAATCATTTTGCCGGTAACAAAGACCGTCACTAAAGCATACAAGGCCTTCTCAATGTCAAAGACAATCCCTGCTAAAATGATCACCATGGCATCAATAGACAATAAGGAGTAACCTAAACTGATCTTGACAAATTTGTGCAGCAGCGCGGCGGCAAGGTCCGTCCCTCCCGTCGTTCCCTTGGAACGAAACACAATGCCTAATCCCAAACCGCAGACCACTCCTCCATAAACCGCTGCAAGAAGAGGATCATGGGTCCATGGTTTGTCCACAATCGTGGCTAAACCATCCACAAAAAATGAAATCACAAAGGTTCCATACAGGGACTTGATGCCGAATTTCATCCCTAATTCTTTGGTACACAAGAGAAGCAACGGGATATTAATCACGAACATGCTCACACCAACCGGGAATTTAAAAACGTAATAAAGCACCGTCGCCAGACCGCTTACTCCACCGGCAGCGATTTTATTGGGAATCAAAAAAGCCACCAAGCCGAGGGCAGTGATGAAACTGCCTACCGTAACCCCGATTAGGTCGCCCACAATACGATAACGCATAAACAACTACACCCCATCAATTGGGGGCATACCTCGTTACAAGAGGCAAGAAATAAGATTTCTTGCTTCTGGCTTCTTGAACGAGGTGTGTCCCCTAACCGCTAACAAATTAATCCTTGTGCCTGAACTGGTGCAAATAGGCCGCAATGAAGGTGTCCAGCTCTCCATCCATAACCGCGTCCACATTACCCATTTCCATGCCGGTACGATGATCTTTCACCAGCCGGTAGGGTTGAAATACATAAGACCGGATTTGACTGCCCCAACCAATTTCCTGTTGATCACCCCGGAGTTCAGCCATCTGTTCCTCCTGTTCCCGGCGTTTGATCTCCAGCAGTTTCGCCCTTAACAGTTTCATCGCCTTATCCCGGTTCGCATGCTGGGATCTTTCGTCCTGACACTGGGTGACGATGCCGGTAGGAATGTGGGTAATACGCACGGCGGAATCGGTTTTATTCAAATGCTGGCCTCCTTTGCCCCCTGAGCGAAAGGTGTCTATTCTTAAGTCATCCGGATCTATTTCTACCTCGTCGTCATATTCCACCTGAGGCAAAACATCCACGGAAGCAAAGGAGGTATGCCTGCGCCCGTTGGCATCAAAAGGAGAGATTCTTACCAGCCGGTGCACGCCCTTTTCCGATCTGAGATATCCAAAGGCATTCAGCCCTTCTACAGAAAGGGACACACTCTTTACTCCCGCTTCATCTCCGGCCAAATAATCCAGCACTTCCACCTTAAAGCCTTCCCTTTCACAATACCGGGTATACATGCGCATGAGCATGGCCACCCAATCTTGTGCTTCCGTGCCTCCTGCCCCGGCATGCAAAGATAAGATGGCATGATGATTATCGTAGGGCCCTGATAAGAGTACGGCTAATTCCATGGACTCCAGGCTCTTGATCCAGCTTTTCATTTGGGCGGCAACTTCATGTTCTACCGACTCATCACTTTCTTCCGTGCCTAACTCCCAAAGGACCTTGATATCCTCAAATTGAGACGCTAATTGATCATAGCGCTTCACCCGTTCTTTTTGATCGGTAATCCGCTGCAATATTCTTTGGGCCTGCTCCCGGTCCTCCCAAAAACCAGGCCCCAAGGTTGTCTCTTCCAATTTTTTTATTTCTTCTTCCCGTTTGGCCACGTCAAAGAGAAACCCTCAATTCTCTCAGACGGCACCCTGCCTCTTCAATTTCTTTCTTTAAATCAGCAAGCATCCCTATCCCCCCTTAAAATGTTAGGGGACACACCATCCAAGAAGCAAGATGCCAGAAGCAAGGAGCAAGAAAAGAGATAAACAGTCTTGCATTTTACCTCTTGCATCTTGCCTCTTGTCCGAGGAATGTCCCCAATTTTATTGTTACTCTTGCGCGCCACAGCACTTTTTGTATTTTTTCCCGCTCCCGCACGGGCAAGGATCATTTCTGCCGATTTGTTTTTCTTTCCGTACGGGTTTCTTTACCTGGTCTTCCGCCCGATTCTCCGAAATATTTGTCCGTTCCTTAGGGGCCTCAACCACATTCACTCTCATCAGATACCGGACCACGTCGGACTGAATTTCTCCAATCATCTCCTGAAACATATCATATGCTTCGAATTTATATTCTACCAAAGGATCTTTCTGTCCATACGCCCTCAGTCCAATCCCTTGTCTCAATTGATCCATGGCGTCCAGGTGATCCATCCACTTGCTGTCCACCACTTTGAGAATGACGACCCGTTCCAGCTCACGCAGGGTCTCCTCGCCCAATTCCCCTTCTCTCTTCTCGTAGAATTCTCTCACCTTTTCCTCAAACATTTGAGGAATCTCGTCTTTATGCATCATCTTCAGGTCTTCCTCAGTCAGGGCATGATTGGGCAGGAACAAATGAGCCGATTCCAACAAGCCTTTTAAATCCCATTCTTCCGGATGAGGACTTCCCCCGGCGTAAGAGGCCACCGTCCGATCCACCACATCATGAATCATGTCATAAATGGTGTCCTTCAGATTCTCCCCGGTCAGCACCTGGCGGCGCTGTTCATAAATAATTTCCCGCTGCTGGTTCATCACATCATCATATTCCAAAACATGTTTCCGGAGCTCAAAGTTCTTCGCTTCTACCCGTTTCTGAGCTGATTCAATGGATTTGGAGATAATGGGATGGTCAATGGGCATGGAATCGTCCATGCCTAATTTATCCATCATACCGGTGACATTTTCCGCCCCAAATAAGCGCATCAGGTCGTCTTCCATGGAAATAAAAAACTTACTGGAACCGGGATCTCCCTGCCGTCCGGACCGGCCCCGGAGCTGGTTATCGATGCGCCTGCTTTCATGGCGTTCCGTACCAATAATATGCAGGCCTCCCAGTTCCACCACCTTGCGCCGTTCCTCATCCGTCTGTTCTTTGTATTTTGCAATCCATGGGCGCATTTCCTCATCGTCAAGTTCTTTTCCTGCTTTGCGTGCCTCCGCATGGGCGAGAAATTCCGGGTTTCCTCCTAATAAAATATCCGTACCACGCCCCGCCATGTTGGTGGCAATGGTCACAGCCGAATGGCGGCCGGCCTGGGCCACAATCTCCGCCTCCATTTCATGGAACTTGGCATTCAGCACCTGGTGGGTAACTCCCCTCTTTTTTAATGCCTCGCTAAACTGCTCGGATTTTTCAATAGAGATGGTCCCCACTAATACAGGCTGCCCGGTATCATGTCTGGCGACAATTTCCTCAACAACGGCATTGATCTTTCCTTTTGCCGTCCGATAGATCACATCCGGATGGTCCTTGCGCACCATCGGCATGTTGGTAGGGGCCACAACCACATCCATGCCGTAAATCTTCCGGAACTCTTCTTCTTCCGTAGCGGCGGTACCCGTCATCCCGGAAAGCTTTTTGTACATACGGAAATAGTTCTGGAAAGTGATGGTGGCCAGCGTCTGGGACTCCCGTTCAATTTTGACCCCTTCCTTGGCCTCAATGGCCTGGTGCAAACCCTCGCTGTACCTGCGCCCAAACATCAATCTCCCGGTGAATTCATCGACAATAATGACCTCTCCGTCTTTCACCACATAATCCCGGTCCCGCTTAAACAAGGTATAGGCTTTCAGGGCCTGGTTCACATGGTGGCTGATCTCCATATTGGCATTATCATAAAGATTCTCCACCCCCAACATCTGCTCGACCCGGGATACGCCCTGCTCCGTAAGAGTCACCACCCTTGCCTTTTCATCGATGGCAAAATCATCCTCTTTTTTTAACCGGGGAATAACCTTGGCGACGGTATAATACAATTGGGTGGGTTTATCTGCCTGCCCGGAAATAATCAAAGGAGTCCTGGCCTCATCAATGAGAATGCTGTCCACCTCGTCCACAATGGCGTAGTTTAATTCCCGCTGTACCATGTGATCCGGGTGAATAGACATATTGTCTCTTAAATAGTCAAAGCCGAATTCATTATTGGTTCCGTAAGTAACATCGGCACGGTAGGCATTTTTGCGTTCCTCAAAATCCAGTCCGTGCACAATCAAACCCACCGATAATCCTAAGAATTTATAAATTTTCCCCATCCATTCGCTGTCCCGGGTGGCCAAATAATCATTCACCGTAACCACGTGAACACCCTTCTCCGTTAAGGAGTTTAAATAAACAGGCAGGGTAGCGACTAGGGTCTTTCCTTCCCCGGTTTTCATTTCCGCGATTCTGCCATGATGCAAGACCATACCGCCAATCAGTTGCACATCAAAATGGCGCATCCCCAGTACCCGGCGGGATGCTTCCCGGACCACGGCGAAAGCCTCGGGCAAAATGTCGTTCAGAGAAGCCCCTGCGGCCAGTTTTTCTTTCAATTGGGCGGTTTTCCCCTGCAGGTCCGGATCAGAGAGCTTCTCTATTTCCGGTTCCAAAGCATTAATTTCTTCCACCACTTTGCTATATTTCTTGATATCTCTGGCATTATCATCCAGGAGGCTCTTTAAAAACTTGAGCAAGCTAATCCCTCCAATTTCATATTTATGGACATTTGACAATTGACAACGGACAATTATCAATTTCTTTCTGCTGTTTCCTATACTAAAAAGAAAGGAACCATATGGTTCCTATCCTTTTATGGTATCACTATATTTTAACATTTCCAGGTCCTATGTTCAAGTTTCATATCTTGAGCGTGCGCACGGAGGTGAGCTTTTCCGGAAATCTTTTCACGGTCATGGATTTAAAAACCAGCCAAAAAACACCTAGCGAAATAAAAATATCGCCGATGCTAAAAGCTTTTGCCTTCGGCCAGGGGAAAATCAGGGTATCTGCCAGCCAGGGCAGGCGGGTCTGCTCTGTGATCATGGAATAGGTAATCACGCCTTTATCCTCTAGAAGCTGAGCTAATCCCGGATCCAACCCGTCAATGGTTACGGGCATTGCGCCCCCGTTGACCCCAATGACAAGAAAATTCAAGGCAAAACCCAAGGCCAATACTTTAATTCCCGGCAGGCGGCGATGTTTCCACAAAAATATCAGCAGCAAAGCATAAGAAACCCCATAGAATAACAACCGGTAATCATCCATCGCCGTGAAACCTCTTGTCCAAAGGAGATCCATCCCCCACTGGATGATAAAAGCCAAAAATACCAGCCACACAGCGGATAGTTTGATCTTGGCCAGATTGGCTAATCTTCCCCGCGCCAGCCATCCCGCCACCACACCGATGATAATTGCTTCATATAACATATCATTCCTCCATTATCTTTTGGTCGCACGCTGGTTTGGCAGCAGGATCCATTTGTAATTTTTGCGTAAGTTTAGGATATCCCCGAATAAATGCATCCACGGCAGCCGGATCAAATTGGGTCCCTTTGCACCTTTCCAATTCCCGGAAGGCGTTCCCCACATCCATCCCTTTCCGATAAGGCCGGTCCGACGTCATGGCATCAAAAGAGTCTGCCACCGCAATAATCCGGGCGCCCAAAGGAATCTCATCACCCTTTAAGCCTTCCGGATAACCTTTTCCATCTAATCGTTCATGATGATATTTACAAATTTTGTGGTGTTTTAAAAAGGTAATCTGTTTAATAATTTCATAACCCACGGTAGGATGGGTTTTCATTTTCTCCATTTCCCAGTCGTCCAAACGTCCGGGTTTATTCAAAATATGTTCCGGAATGGCGATTTTTCCAATATCATGGAGCAAGGCAATATCTTTAAAATCCTCAATATACTTGTCGGGCAAATTCATTTCTTCGCAAATCGCCACCACATACTGGGCTACCCGTTTAGAATGACCTGCCGTATAATGGTCCTTGGCATCTATGATGGAAGCCAGATTCATAATGGTTTCTAAATAAACGTCCCGCATATCCATGTACAGCTTAAAGGAATGGCGGGCTAATACCAGGGGGATAAAGAGAATAATCACCCCAAAACTATGCAGATAGGAATAAATCACGGCAATAATATACCCTAAGGCCCCTAAGGCAAGATAATTGGGCATCGTCCACTTCAGCCCGGTGAGCCAGGTACGTAAAATCGATATATTGCTGGTAATCGATGAATACAAGATAAAAAAAAGTAAATTTAAGACCAGATAGAAAAAAATGGTAGCCAAGGCGGGGATAAAAATATTGTGTTCAATCTGTCCGGGTACGCCGCCCAACAACATAAAGATATGTCCTGAGATGAGAATGGTCACAGTAAATTGCCCCGCATCAAAAAGAGGCATAAATACATTTTTCACTTTACGAAAATTGATCATTTCAAAGATCAAATACGTACTTACTGCCACCGTTGCCGCTACCGTCGGTCCGAAAATGAGGATGACGGCAAAATCTATGGCAAAATTAACGGTTACGTGACCGGTTATGGGCAATTTTACCGGCAAGTACTCAGCCATGAGGGAAATAGCCGCAAAAGTAAGGAACGAATAGATATTTACCTGCAAAATTTCCCGATAATCACCAAGTAAACAAAAAGTCCCCACACCAAGAGCAAAGACAAATAAACAATAGGCTTTTTGTTTAAATAAAACCATAATTTATCACCAGTTAATTTAAAATTAAAAGGGCCGACAAATAACTCTATTTTCTTATGTACGAAATCTTGCACCACCGGCTAACACTAAGGTAGCCAAAGTGATAAATACCTTCAGCAAGGTAGCTTTCACTGTATAATCCCCCTTGCGGTTTATTCTGAACCTCCGCTATCTGTTCAGTGGTTGCCGCTCCGCTCGGATTATCAAAAAAGCAGTGAATCAATACATTAGGTTTCCCCTGGTATTTGTCGGCCCTTTTTTAACTTGATTGTGCACCCGGCACATAGGCTAATTTTCTGTTTACCGCACTTAAACTAGCTTTACATACCGCTTCTCTTTCATCACCTTTAATAAAGCACGCGCCCAGCAAAACATCTTCACTTTCCAGGCCTACGTAGAAAACGGAAACAATAATCACATCGTCTCCGCCAAACCTGACTTTGGCAACCTGGTCCACAGAAAGGTGCACCTTACCTTCAAAAAATTTCTCCAAAGCATCCAATGCGGCCTCAGCCACCATGCGCATCCGATTGATGGGAGAATTAGGCCCGGAAGCCTTTCCTTCTATAATCTTGTCTTCAATCATAATCTTTAACGAAACATCCGTTGTCTGCCTGGATATGGAAGTGTTAATGCTGTGTATCCGCGGTCTCCAATGATCGCCAGTCATTTTTAAATGGTCGTCCCCCATCTGCACGACACTGACGACCTTATGGTCAAGAGCGATGCCAAAAGCTACCATGATGACAGTTTCTACATCGCGGACAATCTGTTTGGGGCTTCTTTCCGTATTGGCTAAGATATGAACTTCCTCAAAATTCCCATCCTTGTCCAAAATAACCCGGGCGCTGATGACTCCCCGGATCTGTTTGATCACCGTTTCGTACATCTGTCCGCCAGAACCTAAATTACTATGATCCACTCCCATATTAACACCTCATTGACCAATAATTCTAAATTCTTCCTTTTATTACTTAATCAGATTCGACTTAAATCCTTATTTTCCTTTTTTTATTTTTTTTTTCATAGGGAAAACTTCATCATAATAAAGGGATGGTTCTGCTTCCTCACAAAAAGAAGAAGAACCATCCCCTTTGTCACACGGAAAAGCCGGGTGGCAAACACCCGGCTTCATCCAGATAAATTTTTAGAATTCTGGTTCAATCAATCCATAATTGCCGTCTTTTCTCTTATAAACCACATTTACTTCATCTGTTTCCCCATTGGAAAATACAAAAAAGCTGTGGCCCAGCAGGTTCATCTGCATGATTGCCTCTTCAACAGGCATCGGTTTAAATGCAAAGCGCTTCGTCCGTACTATTCTTGGTTCGTCACGATCATCTTCAAGCTTGACGGCTATATCCTTGATGCTATGGTTTTTAACTTTCCGATTGATGCGCGTCTTATATTTGTCGATTTGTTTTTCCAGTTTTTCAATGACTAAATCAATTGAGCTGTACATATCTAAAGTTTCTTCTTCCCCTCTAAGGATCAGGCCATTGAGAGGCATTGTCACTTCCACACGGTGGCGGTCTTTTTCAACCAGTAAAGTAACCTGTGCTTCATTCACTTCATCAAAAAATTTGTCTAGCTTACCTAATCTCTTTTCCACATAGTCGCGAAGAGCATCGGTGATTTCGATATTCCGGCCTTTAAGAATGATCTTCATAAAACCAGCTCCTTCCACCGTTATCTTAATAATAATATTATTCCCGAAATATCCAAAAAATCCTTCTAGAAAACACTCTCCCGTACATTTTTTCCCCGATGGCCGCAAAAAATACTCCTGCCCAAAAATCTTCCTAAGGGATGTTTTTTAAGTGCAAAAAAACGGCATTGTGTCGAAACCCGATTTCTCCAATGTTCTTTGTGGATGCATTTTTTGTGGATAATGTGGATAAGTCTGTTAATAACCAGCTAAAATTAGTTTCTCTCCTGTGTATTTCCCTGTGGAGGATAAAAAACCTGTCGGAAAATCAGTTTTAATACGATTTTCCCGCCGCACAGGTAACAACCCAGACAGATTTTGCCCCTTCTATCTTCAGAATCCGGGAGCAGGTTTCTATGGTAGCCCCCGTGGTATAAATATCATCTACCAGAAGAATGTTTTTCCCCGTTACAGCCTTCACGTCTTTTACCACAAATGCAGCGCCTAAATTTTCCTGCCGGGCCTTTCTGTTCAACCCTGTCTGGGAGGGAGTATCTACAATCCGTCGTAATAAATCCGGGACAACGGGCAATTTTAACCCTGTGCCGATTTCCCGGGCCAGAAGCTCACTTTGATTATAGCCTCTTGATCTTTCTCTTTTGATATGAAGGGGTACGGGAGCCAGCACCTCCACATCATGAAATCTGGCATCCCTCTCTATGGTGCGCAACATCAGCAATCCGAGCGGGACAGCCCATTTTGTCACACCATGATATTTGAACTGGTGAATGATGTCCCGCATGGCTCCCTCATAGGGGAAAACCGCTCTTGCTCCATCAAACCAATATTCTTTTTTTTGCCGGCAATTGATACAGCATGATCCTGTCTCGAAAACAAAAGAAGCACAATGAGCACAAGGGGGATATTTGTTTTCCATTTCCTCCAGCCGGCTCCAACACTGGCTGCAAAGGCCAGTACCATCCAACCCGCCTTCTTGTCCACAGGAAAAGCATCGATAATTCGGGAAGATCAAATTTAACAAAGCCCGCCACCAGTCAGCACATACTAGCCGTAACATGTAAAATTCCCCCTTTTTAGATACCCATGAGCGGCATAAAATCTCCTTTTGATTTTTATACCGGTTGACTCAGGTATGAAATTACTTATTTTCTGTTCCCTGTCGATTTAAATTTCTTCCCATCAAACAATCCGACACAATACCTCTGCCCGGATCATGACCAACAACTTTTTTACATGAAACTTCGCTCTTGGAACTCGGATCCCAACCGGCACTCATTGAGCAAAACAACCATTCTTTTTCGCACCAGCCTGGGCGGCTCCGGGCCGACAACAGAAAGAACACGCACATTCTCTCCCTGCCATCTCTTCATGCGTTCAAATCTTTTCCCCACCGAGGCACTGACCAGCACAAAGGGGTGCCTTTCTCTGATCGCTTTGAGAATGGATAAGGTATCATCCTCCGACTTATCGTCAATCACCATGAAGCTGAAATCACGGTAATTCCAACTTTGCAGCCGGAACACATCCCACATAATATATTCTACCGAATCTGCCGAATTTTTCAAAATTAAAATGAGAATATTCTTTTTCCCCGCCAGCTTTGCCTTACACATGAACCAGCCGGCCACAGCCAGGATGATCCCATATCCAGCCAACACGGATAGGAAAGCAAACAGCCCCGTCATCTGCTTTTTACCTCCCATAAACGAAGTACCATATTTTATGTATAATCTTTACCGGTTGACACATAATAGTTAAAAAAGCCCAAAGGGCTTTTCGGGATTCGGGAAAAAGAAAAGGAAAAAATTTTTTTGTTTTGAGGTTAGGAGTACCAATTTTAAGGAAGTGACTGAAATCATGGACTACGAGGTAGATAAATGCCTGATCTGCGGAAAATCATTGCGAGACTCAGATCCTTTAGAAAATGACAGCCCGGTACTAATTGGAAAAGACCGGGAACTATGCTCTTCATGCTACAAAGATATGATAGATAATAGAAAAAAGCTCTAGAGAGCTTTTCTTCACACAAAAAGCGCCTTACCGCGCTTTATTATACTTGCAAAATTTATAAGGTCCAAAAGGTTTGAAAGTATCAGTACAACTAAGGCTTGCGCCGTCGCCAGAGGCTTGACGCAAGCCAAGTTTTCTGAGGTAGGAAGGTTCTCCTATACAGTGATTTCTATTTGACTTTCCCGGAAACCGGTACCCGGATCCCGAGCCCGTAAAGCCCAAAGGGCTTTCCTTACATCTTAAAAAACGCACGCACTTCTTTTTGCATTTCCCTCATTTGCTGCTCTGAATTTGCTTCTACATAAATCCGGAACAAGGGCTCTGTACCGGAAGCCCGGATCAATACCCAGGACCCGTCATCCAGGATCACCTTAGTTCCATCCAGAGAGATTCGTTTTGTTACCTGGCGTCCGTTGAATACAGCAGGATCAAAGGCCCTTAACTCTTCCATAATACGGTCCTTTTCCTTCGGATCCACACAGACATCCATACGTTCACTGACTACAGTACCAAATTCATCGGTAATCTGTTTAATTACTCCCGTAAGAGTTTTGCCGTGGATGGCCCTGATTTCCGCCATCAACAGAGTGGCCAGAATGCCGTCCTTTTCCGGAATGTGTCCCTGAATGGACAATCCCCCGCTTTCCTCTCCCCCCAAAATGCTGCCCCGTTTTCTCATGGATTCGCCAATAAATTTAAAACCGACAGGAGTCTCTTCCGCCTGGTAGCCGAATTTTTCCGCCATGCGGTCCAACATGTGGGTAGTTGCCACGGAACGGGCCACCGGACCGCGACACTTGCGCACGTTAAGGAGATGATAGTACAGCATGTATAAAACCTTATTGGGAATTATATAGTCTCCGTTGGAGTCAATGACCCCGAAACGGTCGGCATCACCATCCAAAGCCAGCCCTAAATCCGCCCCTTCCGACAATACCCGGGATTTCAACTTGGTTAATACCCTCGCCGAAGGTTCAGGAATACTGCCTCCAAAAAGAGGATCCCGATAATTATTAATCGTAATTACACTGCATCCTTCTTCTTCAAGAATCTGATCAAGGTAATTGATCCCGGCTCCAAACATGGGGTCAACAACGATCCGTAAATTCGCTTTACAAATGGCATCTAAATTAATCAGTTGCTTGAGATGCTTTTTATACTCCGGCATGGGGTCAAATTCCTCATAAAGGTTTTCGCTTTTGGCCGTATTTAGTGCCATCTCGTAAACTAACCCCTCATCCATCACTTTGGACAATTCGTCCTCAATTTTATTTGTAATATCCGGAAGGGCAGGTCCTGCGTATTCAGGAATAAACTTGATCCCATTGTATTCAGGAGGGTTATGGCTCGCCGTAATCATAATCGCCCCTGCGGCATTATGGGTGGTAATGGCATAGGCGGCTACCGGTGTCGGAGTAGCCCTGTTGGCAATGTATGATTTAATGCCGTTTCCTGCCATGATTTTTCCCACTTCGGCAGCAAAATGTTCTGACAGGAAGCGGTTGTCATAGGCAATAACCACACCATTGTCTTTTAAAGGATGGTCTTGTAAAAAGGACGCAATAGCCTGAGCGACCAGTTTCACATTATCAAAGGTAAAATTTTCTGCCATTACCGATCTCCAGCCATCCGTACCGAATTTAATCTTCCTCATTTTACCCTCCTATTTTTGGAGTTTATTTTGCCACTCTATTCTATTTTACCAATTAAGCCCTCAATTAACAACTTAAACTGTCAGTCGAAAGTCAAATGTCATTTATTAGTTGGGCGCTGTCCTGTCTAAGTTTCAAAAGTGAAAGATCCTTAACCGGGCTTTAAAACTTCGACAGACCTTCGACTTTGGGCTTTTGACTTTTGACTCACGCCTAAAAGGACTGCTGAATAGTTATAAAATATTTTTGCCCAAAACCGGGAAGATATCCCCTTTCAGCAGAGAAAACCTTTCCATTGCCTGTTAATAAAATGACGTATCCAAAAGATACGTCTACTGGTTTACCTAAACTAACCGCAAATGGTTGGGAAAAATTTTTTTTCTACCGCTGTCGGCGGATTTTCTTGACTGCTCTGAAGTACTAGGAATAAAAGTAATATCTTTGCCGCAGTAAGGACAATTCCATATTCCGCGGTCACTGGCGGAATAAGACGATCGGTTACAGTTTGGACATAACTTATACGGCAACCCCCTACCCCCTTATCCTAATTCATTTTTTTAACGGTTTTTTCTCCTCCTGATAACTGATAGATTACCCAGAATTCTCCTGCTATCGCCAATAGGACAGGAAGAAAAATGAACAATGCCCATCCCAGCCTGGAATGGGAAAATTCGATCACATACCCGAGATATGGGATGGACAAGTTTACTCGTCCTACCACATTCTGTTCCGGAACAGGAGCAAAATCTCTCGTCTCGTTCGCGTCCCCTTTCGTAACAAAAAAGGTTTGCTCCCCTTCCCTTACAACCTGTATCACCCTGTGGGTAATTAATCGCCTTGTATCTTCCGTATCCTGATAGGTAATAATCTCTCCCCTTGTGATGGTCTGTGGATCCACTCTTTTTACCACAAGGAGGGCACCGGTGTCAAAGGTAGGCCTCATGCTACCCGATAAGACAATCATCATTTTATATCCCTTAAAACTAGGCGCCTCACCCCCATTTTTCTCCTGTTGGACCAGCAGAATAATTAAAAGACTCAACACCATGATCAGGATCAGACAAAAAAAATTTTCCGTCCAGGCTAGCACCTTTCCTTTACTGACCAACTTCTATTGCCTCCTGTTTTTTCGCCCCTAATATATCCTATCTAGGTCAGTATAACAGGAGAGGCAACAGAAACAGGCAATTCCTTGTCGAGTCTTCCTTATTTTATTTCCCCAATAATCACCCTTAATCAGACACAAAAAACAGGTGATTCTTTATCACCTGTTCATTTTTCGCACATTGCCCAAAAATCTGACCGAAAAAAATCATACCTTTTGTCGAAAAATCACGTCGGCCGATCCCAATAGAATAATTTTTTAAACTCTTTCCCGCCCATACCTCTGGCCTTAGCCTGATCCAGCAAATAATCGGGATAGGGATAGACAAAAAAATGGGGCGGATCAATTTCCGGCAAGATACTGTACCGAAAAAAACGATCAAGAACCGGATTTTCCTTCTTTACTTCCTCCCAGTAAGCCATTCCCTCTTCTAGGGAAGCAATGGCTAAAGCCAAAGCCTCAAGAATTACTTCACTTTTTACGATCCGTCCTTCCGGACTGGCCGCCCACCTGGCAATCACATCCAACGGCTCTTTTCCCCCTAAGCTGCCTAAAAGCCAGATAATTCCCCGCACCAGCAAAGGGTTATCTGTTTGACGTAAAAAAAGGGACAAGCCGGGTACCACCCTTTGGTCATGCAAAAGATAAAGACACTCCAAGGCGCGCAGCTGCCATTCCTCTCCCGGGTTACTTCCCACAAAATCCACCAAAGGAAGGCTGATGAACCGATCCTGCAACCTGCCTAAGCAAATAAAAACACGGGAACGCACCTGGTAATCCGGATGCCTGATCAATGCCATCACCTGGGCAGCCACGCCTGATTTTCCTCTTCCCTCTTGCTCAATTTTCTGCAATAAAAGAATAGCCAAAGGCCGTTCCGCCTGAGGCAACTGAAGCAAATAGCCCTGCACAACCTCATTGCGGTCGGGGTATTTCCCCAAATATTCCAGAGCTTTCTTCCGTTCCCTTGGTGCGGGATCAACCAATTGACGAATCATTGTGAAGATTTCTTCATTTCCCATGCTTAAAAGGCTCCTTCAAAGCTAGTGCCGGCATCTTGCCATCCCTTGTTTCAGAACAGGTTTACAGGTTTGTTCATGATTAGGTTTGTCCGTAGCACCATTTTTATGCGACAAAAAAATGTGGCCGGGGCCACATTTTTTCCCTCAAGTCTATTTTACTTCAACCAGCCAGTTGGCCACCCAACCTTCTTTTCCGTCTTGTAAAGTAATTTTATACCATCCATTCTCTTCCGAAACCATGGTGGCGGTATCGCCTTTTACCAAAGTGGTCACTTTAGCATAAGTGGTCCCGGGGCCTGTCCGAATATTGGCCGAATCACCGCTTACCACGACTGTCTTTCCCTGAGCGGGAGGATTTGATGATTGGGGAAGCGTGGTTTTTCCACTCCCTTTATTGGTCCCCGTGTCACCGGACAATGCGTCTACCTCTTCTTGAAGATCATCTACCTTTGCCTGCATCTCATCCAATTTGGTCTGCAGGCTTGCCACGGTTTCACCCACAATTTTTTCTACATAGCTTTGGGCCACAAGAGGATCTCCCGCAGTGCCGGGTATCGCCCCTGCCGCTTGCACCATTTGTCCGATCACAAAACCTACCGTCAAAAAAACAATCGCAGCTACTACCAGCAGCGCCGCCCGTCCTTTCGTCATCTCCCCACTCCTTCCTCTTAACCGCCGATATAATTTTTCGCCTTATTCCCATGGATACGACCAGACAGTTTTTGTCCCGTAATAATACCGATGCGGTCAGCCCCAATCAGGATCATTACTGAAATACCAATCAAAATGACGACACTTTGGGCCGTTGTGAGCATGGTCAATAAAACGGCACTGCTGCCCAGGAAGAAAGTAATGGCATAAATAACCAGTACCGTTTGTTTATGGGATAGACCCATTTCCAACAAACGATGATGCAAATGACCCTTGTCCGCTTGAAAAATGGGCCTATTATTAAAGAATCGTCTGATAATGGCAAATGAAGTATCCAATATGGGAATGCCCAGAATAACCACCGGGATAAACAAGGAGATGACGGTAGCCCCTTTGGACAGGCCCATTACAGCCAGTGCGCCCAGAATATACCCTAAAAACAGGGACCCGCAATCGCCCATAAAAAGTTTTGCCGGATGAAAGTTAAAGCGCAAAAATCCCAAGGATGCCGCTGCCAAAAACAAAGCTAAATACACGGTCGTATAATGGCCCTGGGTCCAGGCCACGACAGCCAATGTCGCGGCGGCAATGGCAGATACCCCGGCCGCCAGTCCATCCAACCCGTCGATTAAATTCACCGCATTACTCATACCGATGACCCAAAAAACCGTCAGAGGAATGCTGAAAATATTTAAAGGAAGGATTCCCCCGGTAAAGGGATTGGTGACAAATTTTACCTGCACCCCAAAGTAAACCAGTACCAGCGCTGCCGCTATTTGTCCCAGCAGCTTTACTTTGGGAGAGATCCCCCTCATATCATCCACCAAGCCCAGGACCATAACCATGGTCCCGCTGATCAGCAAGCCCCATACCTGGAGATTCAGTTCCCGCATCAGGAGAACCCCTACGACAAAGCCACCGTAAATGGCCACGCCGCCAATCCTGGTGATAATACCTTTGTGTACTTTTCGCTCATTAGGCTGATCCACCGCCCCAACCCGCACGGCAACTTTCATCATCACAGGGGTTAAGGCGTATGCTGCCGCAAAAGCAACAAATATGCTCAATATTAGTTTTAACATTGTTCCCTCTCCCTGAAATTATCATTGAAACCTAAACCAAATCTAGTTTAATACCAGTAGAAAGAAAAGACAAGATAGAATTATTATAAAATAATGCAAAAATAACTAATTTTTTTGAATCGCAAACATAATTTCCCCTTCGCAGACCAATTCTCCCTCTACGGTGGCTACTGCCTTCGCCTTTCCCACGGCACTTCGGAAGTTTAGCACTTCTACTTCCAGGCGCAGAATATCACCCGGAATTACCTGCCGCCGAAAACGGAGCTTATCAATGCCGGCAAACAGGGCAATCTTACCGGCAAATTCCGGTTTCTGCAAGACCAGGACCGCGCCTACCTGAGCCAAAGCTTCCACGATCAGTACCCCGGGCATCACCGGATAACCGGGAAAATGGCCTTGAAAAAAAGGTTCGTTCGCCGTTACGTTTTTTTGTCCCACAATGCGCTTGTCCTCTTCCATTTCTAAAATTTTATCCACCAAAAGAAAAGGGTAGCGATGGGGCAGAATTTTTTCAATTTCTCTGATATCCAACACGTGATCACCTCAATATTTTACTCAAGCATCAGGCGCCGGTTTTAGCCTTCCGGTAAAAACCACTTCTCCCGGAAATTAATGGACAATCATAATAATACTTCAACAAAAGATCCTATTCTCCTTTATTTATACCCGGTTCTTTTTTAGTTTTCCTGTTATTGTCTGCCAAATCAGGCGGACATCTTCCACTTTTAAGAGCACAACGAAAATAAAATAGCTGAGGCCCCCGGCAGAAATAGCCGTCATCACCGCCAAAGCCAGATTGTGTTTTGCCCCCATATCGAAGCGGGCGCTGAAAAAATCAGCGGCCAGCCAAGCCACAATCGCCATCATACCTGAGGCCAAACAAATTTTTCCGAAGGATACAAACAGTTCCCGCCCTTTCAAACTTGGCAGATGCTGTTTTAACCGGATAAAAAGGAACCAGGTTCCCGCTGCAGTAGCAAGCGAATAGGCCAGTGCCAATCCGGAATGGGACATGCGGCCCATCAAAGCCACGCTCAAGATTACATTCACACCTACAGACACGATTCCTGCGACGACCGGGGTCCTCACATCGCCTACCGCGTAATAGGCCCTGGTTATTACCATATAGGCCGCTCCAGGAAACAAGCCCAGAGCATAATAGAGCAAACCCGAAGCGGTGGCAATAGTGTCCTTGTGATCAAAGGCTCCCTGCTCAAACAATAACTGGACGATGGGAACCCGCAGCACCATCAGCCCAACTGCGGCAGGAATAGTAATCAGGCTGACCATGCTTAGTCCCCGCAGCATGGTATCGGATAATGATTTTTTATCTCCTTTGATCGCCTGTGCGGCCAGCGTGGGATAGATCGCCGATGCCACGGCAGCGACAAAAACGCCTTGAGGCAGGTTCATTAATTTCATGGCATAATTTAATGCCGAAATGCTGCCCTCAGCCAGCCAGGAGGCGAATACCCGATTCAGGGCCAGGTTAATCTGATTCACCGCCACGCCCAAAATGATGGGGCCAATTGTCACCATGAGCTGGCGCACAGCCGGGTGCTTGATGTCAAAAACAAAACTGTATTTAAATTTCACACTTTTCAAAAAGGGAACCTGCAAGAGAAGAAAACCCAGAAAACTCAGCAATGTTCCCACGGCAAGGCCCGTAATGCCATAATGGGCGGAGAAAAATATGACGGAAAAAATAATAATCAGATTCGAAAAACCCGGCGCAAAGGCCGCTACCGCAAACTTGTAAGATGCATTCAGAATGCCGGTAATGACCATGCCCACGCCCATAAAAACCACCGAAGGAAACATGATTTGAGTCAAAGTAACAGCCAACCGGGCGGAAACAGGATTAAAGCCCGGAGCGGTAATCTTTACCAAAACCGTCGCTCCCATTATGCCCAAAAGAGTCACCAGGGTAAGAACCACCAGGGTAAGATTTAAGATGGTGCTGGCCACATGCCAGGCCTCATCGTAATTCTCATCCACTAAATATCTCGTTAATACAGGTACGACCGCCGTTACCAGGGCAAAGCCCAGGATGGCCTGTAAAAAATAGGGCAAAGTATAGGCAATGAAGTAAGCATCGGTGTGAAAGTCCGAGCCAAACCCCCAGGCAATAAAACTTTCCCGGGCAAAGCCCAGGATTTTGGTGACCAGATTCATGACCAGAACAACGCCTACTGCCCCCACAATACTTCTTTTCATACGATATCTCCCTCTAGCTCAATTGACAATTTCCCTGATGGATCAGTTGTGCGGCAATCTTGGCGTTCTCCCGGGCCTTGATTTTGAGAACCTCGGTCTTTTGAAGCAGATCCTGCTTTATTAGACTGTAATCGCCGAGAATTTGTTCCACAACTCTTTTTAAATCCGCACAGGACAGGGTCTCTACCGAACAGGCTGCCGCCTGCCCCATCAATTCCGCAAAACGTTCTACTTTGGGGTCATAACTGACGGCAACAAAGGGGACCCCTTGAGCCCCGGCCATAATCAACGCATGAAGACGCATGCCGATGATTAAATGCATGCTGCCCACCGCATCCATCATCTCTCCAGGGCTGAAATTATCTTTTACCAGGAAGCTCTCTCCTTTCATCAAATTGGCTACTTTCCGGCATACCG
Source organism: Candidatus Formimonas warabiya (assembly GCF_002777255.1). Taxonomy (GTDB): domain Bacteria; phylum Bacillota; class Dehalobacteriia; order Dehalobacteriales; family Dehalobacteriaceae; genus Formimonas; species Formimonas warabiya. The sequence continues at coordinate 3,316,847 of NZ_CP017634.1, forward strand.
AAATGTCTCCGGGAAAATGGAAAGGTAAAAAGATCACCCGGTACCCTTTTTCGCCAATAAAATCGCACACGGCAGCCATTTCCTTCTCATTGAGCCCGTCCCAATGCCGCAGGCTGACCCCGACACATTTTCTTTCATCCGAATTTAAAGGATGCAAACTGTCCGGAAAATGCCTATCCCCCGGCCGCGCCCAGCCGATCACCGGGTCAACCGTTACTGCAATGGGAGGCCGGGAAACCCCCATGGCCTCCAAATCAGCTTTGGATGCCTGATCCCGGACAGATATCGCCCTGACCCTGTTCAACACCCGGGCCATGAGTTTTCGAGCCCAGGAACGCTTTACGGGACCGATGCCCTGGGCGTAAATCATCACCGGTTTTCCGAACCAGTGGGCCAGTTGGATCACCCCTAAATAATAGAGAATGCTCTTGGGCCCGGTGACGTCTTGCAGCAAACTGCCCCCTCCGCTGATCAAGAGATTACAGCGGCGCAAGGCAGGAATAATCTGGGCCACACGCCACCGGTTCACTGCCTGAACAGAATATTGCTTTTCCGTCTGCTGAGGATCATTGGACAAAACAGTAATCTGAACGTCCGGCATCTCATCACGCAAGGCCTGAATCACCGAGGCCAAAACCGCTTCATCCCCGATATTATTAAAACCATAGTAACCGGACAAAACTATATTTTTCATTTTCTTTTCCGTCCTATCCATCGGTTATTTTTACCATACTATTCCCCGATGATTCCGGCTTCCGGAAACCGCTTACCGGATCCGAAACGGTTATTTATTCATGGTCAGCTGCCATTTTTCCATAATTATTTTACCCACCTTGTACACTCCAATCAATACGAGTCCCAAAATGATCCCCAGCCACAGGCCGTTGAAGGCCCGCATCAGGGAAATGAGCAAAGGCGTATGAATGTGGGCAAAGGTATTGACGATGGAAACCTGGCCGATCACGGCCACGAGCAGAACAGGAAGATACTTGTCCCGGTAGCCCAAGTAAAACATGAGCAGCATCAGGGGGTGACCGATTAAGAACTCCTTTGTCCGGGGCCTTACAGCGAGCAGGTCGGTCAGCCTGGCGCGCAAGGCCAGTTCCCAGGCAGAGACAGCGGCATTTTCATTGCCTGTGCGCATAATATAAACCAATAGTACGACGGCCAAAACGCCTAAAAGAACCACATATTTTACCGTTACGGGATAATCCAATAGTTTGAGCAGCTTTTTCCATGGTTTTCCCCCCCGATCCTTGAGAAACCAGAAAATAAAAATAATCAACATGACGGGAACCAGGTGGGCGATTTTAACGCCCATAAACTGGTCTAACGTATACATAAAGGCTTTGTCCCCAAGCAACCCCACCGTCAAAACAGCGCCGATCAGCGACACCAGGGTGGCCTTGATGAACAGCCAGATGGACTTGATGACTCCGGAGGGTTTTTCTCTCAAGTACCAGGTGACAGAAAGGGTAGGAAAAATAATTACTGCGAGCAAAGCCAGTCCTTTTCGGGCCAAACCCACCTGACCGATGAACAAGAGCCCGGCCGTGCCTAAAAATCCTAATACGCCTAACACCAATCCCCATTTTTCCAAACCGACGATCCGAAAGAGCAGCATTCCCCCCCCAGCCACGGCCAAAGTAATCACCAACAGGTAGATCCGGGAAAAGGGCAGAGATCCGAAAGATTCCGGTTTCCCGAAAATAAAGCCTTTACCCTGCAAAGAGCTTTGAAGTTCTTCCAGGTACAATTTTGTCTCATGCAGTCCCATATCCGGGAAAAAACGCACGAAAAGCACCCGGATATCCCGTTCGGAAGCAGCCAGGGTAAACCTGTCTACCGCTTTCGTCTGGGTCATGGCAGACATTTCATCTTCCGGAATGGAGTGGAGGCGGACCACATTCTTATCCAGATACTTGGCCACGGTCGCCAACCCTTTTTGAGGGAAAAACTCCACCATGCCCACCGGCACACCTAGACCTTCTATATGTTTGGCCAGGCTTTCAAAAGCATCGTTTTGCTTAGGAGCCGGCAGTCCTACGCCCGGAAGATCGCTGTCGTTAAAAAACACCGCGCTGACCGGCAAGTCCTTAAACTGCCCGAAAACAAAATCCAGTCCGTTTTCATTAACGGTCCGCCAGGACCGGATTTGAGGGATAATATCCAAATCCAGGGAACTGATTAATTTTAACTCCTTTTCATCAAAACCCAATCCCATGTTGGAAAGGTCTTTTGATGTCAAAGACGTTCCCAAAACAGGAATGACGCCCTGGTCGGCTTGCAGATAATAATGCACCATACTTTTTGCTTTTGATCCTGTCTTCAGCTCAAGATTCCGGCTTACTCTGTTCATGACCTGGGAATCGGAAAAGATGAGATAGTTCCAATCCTCATGAATTTCGGCAGCAGCCTCATTTTGTACGGGCAGCCGGCCGGTACCGGTCCCGAGCTTTAATTCCCACAGCATTTCCGTTCCGGTTTTCACCAAAACCTGGCCGGCGTTCTTTAAATCATTGAGTGTCGGCTCTTTGATGAGGACACCTGTAATATTCTCTTTTAATCCTGCCAATACCGCTTCTTCAGAGATGTTCTCCCGGCCGGCCAGATCTTTTACCTGGCTCCAGTCTACCGTTACCTCCAGCTTTTTGTTGGCCTGTTCCACTTGATGCCTCTCCCAGCCGATAAAAAAGGCCATCAAAATTCCTACCCCAATCATGCCCAGTAAAAGATACTTCATCCATTTATTCAACATCTTTATCCTCCGTACCGTACAATTCAACAATATCTTTATTTTACCACATCTTTCGGCGATAACAAACCCCGAAGGAGCTTTAAATAAAGCTCTTCGGGGTTGCGGGAATTGGGCTTTCACCTGAATTAAGAACTTGCGTCAAAAAGGCACGGCCGGAAGCCGTGCCCAAGTCTTATGATCCAAATATCTTGCGGAAAAACCTGCTTACCCCTGTTTTTAACGGTTTCGGTTCCCAACGCACCACATCCCGGCCTTCCAGCACGGCCAAAGGGTTATCCTGGGTTAATACTTGACATCCTTCTTTCCCCACAAGTTTCTCCACAACAGGATGCACCAGGTGCAGGCACGGTCCTCTTTCTCCCCCCGGCTCATGGGCGTCGCCCCCGATCATATGAGCCAGGTTCCGTTCCACCAGGGACAGAGCCGTCTGTCTCACCTTACTGCCAAAGTACCCCAGCAGGCTTCCCCCATTGATTTGCATCAAAACACCTTGCTGAACCATTTCAGCGACCAAATCCTCGTTCTCGCCGAGCTGGCGGTTTCTCTCCGGATGGGCCAGAATAGGAGTAACGCCCATCAGTCTCAATTCATAGAACACATGGCGGGTAAAAGAAGGCATACTGTAAAAGGGCAGCTCCACCAGCAAATATTTGCCCGTGTCGTTGATTGTTAACAGTCTCCCCTGTTTAAACAAACCGGGGACTTCATGGCAGATCTCCACTTCCATTCCCGGCAGGATTTTGATATCCAAATGGTAAGCGCTTAAAACATCATTTAACTCAGCGATGCAGTTGAAAATTTTTTCCTTGCCAATCTCACAGCTTCCCCGGATGAAATGAGGGGTTGCTGCCACAATGGTAACCCCTGTTTGGGAAAACGCTGCCGCCATTCTGATGGTGTCATCCAGGGTAGCGGCACCATCATCTCCGCAGGCCAAAATATGTGCGTGAATATCGATCATGGCCCCACACCCTTATCACTCATCGTAATATTTCCGGTAATACTGCTGGTAGTACTTTCGATATCCCTTGTAATAATTACCGCCATTCATCGTGGAATCGTTCAAAACAGTGCCTAAAAGCGGTGCCTCCGCCTTTTTGAGAAGCTCCTTTGTTTCTTTTAAGGCATTTAATTTGGTAAAACCGGCCCGAACGACCACAATCACGCCGTCGCACTTGCCGGCAAGAATAATGGGATCCGCTACCGCAATCGCGGGAGGTGCATCAATGAGAATTACTTCATACTGCTCTTTCAACAAATCCAATAAACGGTCCATACTCTTGGAACCCAACAGCTCTGCCGGATTGGGCGGGATAGGGCCGCTGGACAGTACGTTCAAATTGGGCAATTGGGTATTTTGCACAGCCTCATCCAGAGAACAGTACCCGGTTAAATACTTCGTCAAACCGATTTCATTGGTCAACTGGAAGATCTCATGCTGCACCGGCTTTCTTAAGTCACAGTCCATGAGCAATAATTTTTTCCCCGTCTGGGCCATGGCCACAGCCAGGTTGGAGACGATCGTCGACTTCCCTTCTTGAGGCCCGGAACTGGTGAACAAGATGGTTTTAACCTGCCGGTCCACATTGGTATACATTAAATTTGTGCGCAGCATTCTAAAGGATTCGCTGATATAGGCCTTGGGATGATCCATGGTGTAAAGCTTTCTGGTACCTAGCGGAATATCTTTGGTAAAAAACCTTTTCATATAAGCACACAACCCTCTCTATTCTATCACGCTAATGTCTTCCCGTCGGTATCGTGGCCAAAACAGGCACATCCATTAATTTTTTCAAATCATCAGCCGTTTTCACGGTATCATCAAAAAACTCTAAAACAAAAGCTATAAGAACCCCTCCCATCAGGCCTAAGATGGCGGCAATGGCCATATTCAGCTGCTTATTGGGCTTAACCGGCGTACTGGGAAAATAGGCCGGTGAAACCAGGGTCAGGTTCATGCGCCCAAAGTCTGCGGACTTGGCAATCTCTGTTTCGATAATTTTGCTGTTCAGCACGGTGTAGGCGTTTTCCAGAGAATCCATTTTTCGCTTTACGGTAGCTTCTTCCAATTGTTTTTTGGAAAGCTCCGCTTGTAGATCGCTAATCTCCTTTTCCAGAAGGCCAATATTTTTTTGGGTGCCGATAATTTGGGCTCTGGTCTGAGCAATTTCCGCATCTTTATCGTTTAAGCTTTTTACTAATTCCAGGTATACCGGGTTGATCTCCTCGGTAACCATACTGCCGCCATCCGCCGCCGTCCCGTTTTCTCCGGTAAGATCCTCAATGCCGTCCGCATTGATATCACCGGTCTCTCTGTTCCCATCATTCCAGGAATTTGTTTGCAGCTTGGCGGGTGTGTTGGCCAGGTTTTCTTCCAAGCGGTTCTTTCCCGCAATTAACTGTTCAAGCAATACCTGACTCTGCAGCAACTGGGCATTGGAAGTCGTCAAGATGTCGGTCTTGCTCATCAGTTCCTTTTCCAGGGAATCTGAATTTCTCGCCTGGGCTTTCCCCTCCTGATAGGCTTCCGTGGTTTTCTTCAATTCGTCCTCCGTCTGCTTTAACTGGGAAGCCAGATAGGCCACGGCCTCTTTGGCCTGCTTCTGGTTGCTGGTAAACAAAAAAGCATAAAATTCATCCACCAAAGTGTTGGCGATGGATGTGGCCAGGGCAGCATCCGTATTAATCACTTTAACTTCAATCATATTGGTTTCTTCGTTCCCGGTAACAGTGATCTTTTGGGCCAAGGTCTTGGCAGAATACCCTTCTTCTTCCAGATGTAATTTTTTGATCACATTATTCAAAATTTCCGTATTCTTAAATTGCCCCGTAAAAGTATTGAGATTTAAAGTGGGCATCCGGGAAAAACTGTCTACCGTGGACTCCAGAGAGCCGTTTTCCTCCCGGTAGACTCTTTCATAATTAGGCTGGGTAGCCATCAGCACCGAAGTAGTTTCATAAACAGGCGTCAAAATAAAAGCGCTGACAATGTAACTGGTTAAAACACAGCCCAAAGAAAAAAGAAGGATCATCCATTTCCATTTTAACAACACACTTATGTACTGCCTTAAATCAATCTCTTCTACCTGGTCAATTTCTTGTTGTGTTTGTTCCATTCTGCTCCCCATCTCCGATTTTTTGTTTTGCCGCCACACATCAACATCTGTTATTAAATGACAATATTTACGATAATTATAAACCAATAAACAGCAAGATTCAACTTGTAAAAAATCAACCTATTTTTGCGCTTAAAATAAAAAAGGCTTTGTTCTCCTGAAAACAAAGCCTTTTTCCATGCTATGATTTTTTACAGATATTTTAGAACAACCGATTTTAATTCTTTAAGATCACTGTCACTGAGCTTGCTGCGTAATAGGGTCTTGATTTCAGTTTTTTCATCCGCAGTAAAACCATTTTTTGCCAAAGACAAAATATACATGATCTCATCATTACTCAAACTTTTCTTGACGATCTTAAGGACTTTCATTTGGTCTCCTGAAGAAATATCTGCCTCCTTCAGACGGGATTCCGTTGATGCGTGATCTGTTGTGCCTTGGCTCCCCTGTTCATAGTTCTCCCAATAATTTGAACCGGTATCTTCTTCAGGAAGCGGGATTGGGTCGGAGGTTTCAGTCTTTTCCGTACTCTGAGGTTTTTGGCCTGTCTCCTCATCAAAGGTTAAGATTTCTTCCACCAAAGCTTTTTCCAGAATCGGCAGGTTTTGCAAACGCTCGTGGAAATAAAGCCCTACCCCGACAACAGACAAGACCGCCATATAACCCAGAAGAATCAAACAAATTTTTTTTTGCATGATCATCAACCCCATTTTTGATTAGATAACATAAATAACCCTATCGTCGTCAGCCTTTGTCTTATTCTATTTTTGACAAGAGCCTTTTGATGATCACCGCAGCTTCTGCTCTGGTAGTCTGGGCACGGGGGGCAAGAATCTTTTCAGAACGTCCGGTCATGATCTCATTTTCCATGGCCAGCACCAAAGCTTTTTCCGCCCAGGGAGAAATCTCCTGCCGGTCTGAATAAGCGGCAAGGCTGCCCTCCTCGCCCTCCGGCTCTTCTAATTTCTCTTTATAAGTCAGCGCATTCACCGCCATGGCGGCCAATTCCTGCCGGGTAATATTGTTGTTAGGAGCAAAAAGATCATCCTTCACACCTTGCGCCAAGCCGGCGGCACAAGCCCGGTAAACACTGTCCGCATACCAGGCCTCTGGGGATACATCCGTAAATTTCCGGTCGATTTCCTGGCTAGGAAGGCCTAACGCATTTACCAGTAAGGTGGCAAACTCCCCTCTGGTCACAGGGCGATTCGGGGCAAAAGTAGTTTCACTGGCCCCGTTAATAATCCCCCGGCTGGCCAGAAACTCAATGTCTGATTGGGCCCAGTGCTGGGAAATATCGCTAAAGGTTTTCACCGGACGGGTCATCACCGTGTATTTGCTAAAGTGGGTCACCGGACAAATGATCACTTTTCCTGTCTTATCAATAGTCCCCTCCAACGGGTCCCACTTTTTCGTCTCCTCGTTGTACCTGTAGACGGACAAATTGTCCTCCTCGGCATTGGTCACAAAGCTTTCTCCATAAGAAAAGGCCAAGGAAACCGGTTTGGCAAAATCCGGTCCTGAAGAAACAGAGGAGCTGTTTTTCAAACTTAATTCAAAAATACCGCTCACTCTCTTCATCCCGGCCGCCAGCTTTCCTGTGACGGTTTCCGCTTCCTGGGCAGTGAGTTTCGCAGCGGCAGCCTGAAGATCCTTTCCGGAAAAACCGGACAGCACTTCCGGCGGTATTGTCAAGCTTACTTCAGTGCCGTAACAGGATATGTTCAAGGACATGCCGGCTCCAATTATTTTCGTCAAATCGGCCGCCTTAATTTGGAGCGCACCGGATCCGTCCGCCATTTTTAAAGATACTTCCTTGGCGCCGGCTTTAATTTGGCGTGCAATCTCGGCACTGTCGGCTACAGATGACGATTCTTTAGCGGAACCGCCGCCACCGCCGCCGCCCCCACCGCCGCCGGGTTCATCAGAGGCATTGAGAATCTTATCTTTCACCAATCTTCCAATGGCCAAAAAGCTTTGGGGAAGCAGGTCAAGCACCTCATCCGTGCCCCCATTGCTATAAGCATCCATTAATGTACTGATCGACAAATTCCAGCCTGTAAAAACAGCCTCAAAAACATTGTCATGGTCGCCGGATAAAAATAAATTCAGTATGGCATCGGCCATCGCATCTTCAATGTTTTCTTCGGTTAGCCTGTTATTTTCCTTCAACTCACTTTCCACCGCAGAAATAAATCTTCTGATGTCAGATTCAGACGCCCCGTTATCTTTCATCCTTTGCAGTTCCTCGGGATATTGGGAACTAATTGTATCATAAATATCATCCAAGGAACCTGCCCAAGCCGGGACTGGGCACAAGGGAACAATCAGGGAAAAAAGAAAGACCATTAAAACGGTAACCGTGATTCTTTTCGTTATGTAATATTTCACTCTGGACAACAAATCCCCTCTCCTTTACCAAAATTATTCTCCATTCATTATAAACCGACAAAATGCTCCAAGACAACCATCCGCTTTATTTCATCAGAGAGCTTTTTTCTGGAAGCCTGCTTGGTATTGCAAAAAAGGGTACCGCGTGCGGTACCCTTTTTTGCAGCTGGTTTCTATTGAATCTGATCATACATTCTTTTGATCATTACAGTACTCTCGGCTCTGGTGGCATTGGCCTTCGCCACAAAGGTATCGTCGGTTCTGCCTGTAATGATGCCGAATTCTACGGCTTTGGCCACATCTGCTTGGGCCCAGGAGGCAATATTAGCGGCATCTTTGAATTTGGCCAGTTTCTCCTGGATCTGGGCGTCCGTCAGATCCGTTTCCGCACCTGCCGTCGCCATGGCCCGGGCAATCATCACAGCCATTTCCTGCCTGGTAATGTTGGCACCCGGTGCAAAGGTGGTGGCGCTGGTGCCTTCAACGATACCGGCCTTAAAGGCGGCGGCCACTTCACCGTAATACCACTGAGACTTATTTACATCGCTGAAGGACAAGGCATATCCGGGATCCGCTTCCAGGCCTATAGCCCGCACCACTAACGCGGCAAATTGGGCCCTGGTAATCGGATCATTGGGAGCAAACTTGGTGTCGGTAATCCCTTTCACCACACCCTTCTCAACCATATATTCAATATCCGCTTTTGCCCAGTGATTTTTAACATCCGTAAACGTCAGGGGTTCTTCACTGGCAAGAACGGCATACTTGCTGAAGTGGGTGGTGCTGAATTCTATCGCATTATCTGATTCATCCACCCTTCCGTCCATGGCCACCCAGGTTCCGTCTGCTTCATCATACCAATAAACATCCAGCAAGTCTTCATCTATCCCGGAAAGATCTAATCCGTCATAGGATATGGTTACATCAACTTCTTCCTGGGGCGCCGGTGTACTGGTGATATCAAACACTTTCCCCACAAGCTTCATGCTGGCATCCAATTTGTCGGTAAGATCTTTCGATGCTGTCAGTTCGCTCACCTTTAAGGTAATTTTACCGGATGAGCCGCTTACTGCAAAGGCCCCGGCGGGAATCGTGAAGGAAACTTTGTCCGTATTAATCACAAGGTCTTTATCCGCGGCAGCTATCTTTTTGTACGTCTGGACACTGATATTGATTGTTTTGGTTCCCTCGGGCACCGTAATGGTAATGGCCTTATTCCCGGCGTTCAACTGTTTCGTCACTTCACTGTCGCTGATGGTGTAACCGGTGCTGGAACCGCCGCCACCACCACCGGAACTGCCGGAAGTCGTGACATCAATTTGGGCAAAATCCGATTCCAAGTCATTGGCATCAATCGCCCTGACTTTAAAGGTATAAGTGGTGCCGGATCGTAAGCCGGTGACCGTATACGTATACGTATAGGGTTCGTTGGTGATAGTTCCTACCAAGGTATTACCCTGGTAAACTTCATAACTTCCTCCAACAAGACTGCTGGTCCAGGTCAATGCTACCGAAGAAGAAGTCGGTACGGCACCGGTAATTTCCGGAATTTCCACCGCTTCCGCTATCGCCACAGGACTCAAATTAGTTTCAAACTGCACTCCATCATCAGTTATGATTGCTTCCCTGTATTCCCACCGGTTGTTCGCAGAGTTAAAGTGGAAAGCTCCCACATTATCGTCTGGATCCAGGCCTTCAGGAAGAGGCAACACCAACGTTACTTCTTGTCCCTTTAATCCGTCGATGGTAATTTCTATAGCCAGAATTCTATTTCCCAGTTCACTTAACTCATCGGACAATTCCGCCTTTTTGATCTCCACAGAAGCCTGACCGCCCCCTAAGTCTAAGGGAGGAATTGTAATGGCCAAGGAGGATCCCGCAGGAAGCCCCAGAGCCTGGCTTAACGCAGAGGATACAGGAATTACCGCTAAAACCGGTTGGGTTTTCCCGTCATTACCCAAAGGAATATCAGGAATGTCTATGTCCGCTGTGCCGTCTTGGTCTACCGCATAATCATCAGAAATCGCAATTTCCTTAACTACAAATTTATAACTGAAGCTAGCTACCTGACTGCTCACTCCGTTTTTCACAGCAATCGCTTTAATTACCGTATCTTCCGAAATATTAATCGGGGCAGAATACCGGCTACTGCTGGTAGTCGGTGTATTCCCGTTGGTAGTATAATAGATATTAGCCCCTGATGTAATGCTACTCAAAGATACGTTGATCGATTGATAGTCTTCTTTGCTGTATGTACCCGGTCTAGGGCTGGCAGTAGGGGTAGCAGTCTTAATCGTATAAACAAAGGTTTTGATTTCACTGCTCTGATCATCCTTAACCGCCATAGCCTTGATGGTTGTAGTCCTGCTGATGGTAATGGCTCCCGAATATTTCTGGCTGGGAGTTACCACGGGATCATTTCCGTTTGTCGTATAATAAATATCCGCCCCGGCAGTAAGGGTACCTAACATAACGGACACATCATTGTAATAGATGCCTTCCTCAAGGCTGGCCGTAGGCGCCAGTACCGGTGCCGATAAACCTAAAATGCTGCGAATGGTCGCAATGTCGTCATCAGTAATTAAGCCTTCATCCAAAGCTGTTTCGATGGCAGTGTCATACGCCTCCCAATCGATCCCGTATAAAACAAGTTTCTCCTTAACATCCCCTGGCAACGCATCAATAACCCCATTAATAAAAACTTTATTCTCCGGAGTAAGCGCAAAAGGATCTATGGGCTCACTAAACAACCGGAAAAATGCAGTTGAAAGAGCTACTAAATCATATGTTTTTAACTTGTCCTTGCCGGCACCGACAGCATCGGGAAATTTCTCCGTGAAAGCCGCATCAAGGCCATGGTAGTAATCCAGTAAATCGTCCATGTCATCAAGGGTAACATTTTGTTTTCCTAGCAGGGTTGTTAAAATATCAATAAATCTTTGGAACTCATCCCCGCCAAAAACAGCATCCTCTTTATAAAATACAGCATCCAAGAATTCCTCAACCGTATCGGAGTCAATGCCATATGCCAGCAGTTTTTCCTTTGTTTTTTCAGGAACAATGCTATTTCTGGCACTGATCAGCATTTCCATTTTTTCCAGCAAAAAATCCAAATGGTGGGGAGTAATCCCTTCCAAACGGTCCTTCAGTTCAGCAAGGTCTCCCGCATAGTCTTCATTGTTTAAAATAGCGAGAATTAAATCAATTACTTCACCCGCATCATTCTCATCCTCTTGACCGGCGGCAAAGACTGTTGCCGGAAACAACCCGAACACCATAAATACAACTAACAGTACAGAAATGAAACGCATCTTTCTTATAAAAATCAAATTCATTATCGCCTCTCCTCCTTATAATAATTCTCTATTCTCTAACGCAATTAAAAAAACTCAATAATAACCAACCCCTTTACAAGCAACCTAACCGCCTCTGATGCTTGTCCACAAAGATAAAAGCTTGTTAATCTATAACAAAGAAAAACGCACCTGACGGGCGTTTTTCAGAAAGTCAGGTAACCTAAATCGGATCTTCAAAGGTAAAGTGAGAACAAACGAAAAAGATAAGACGACAATAAACGGGAGCTTTCCTAATTTTTCTATTTTATTATCATAAATCCTGCCAACTTTAAAATTTTTTTTAAAGATTAGAATAATTTCTTCTTATTTTATCGTTATGTTAAGCAGCCGGTGCAGAATTACCACCGCTTCGGCCCGGCTGGCAAATGATTCAGGAGCAAAACTATTGTTTTGCCTTCCTCCCATTATACCTGCTGTCACCACTGAGGCAACGCTTTCCTTTGCCCAACCGGCAATTTGTTTCCCGTCGCTAAATTTATTTAACAAATCCTGATTGGTTTTGACGGAAACCTTGGCATATTTTAAAGCCCGGTTCAGCATCACAGCCATTTCCTGGCGGGTAATTTTCGCCTCAGGATTAAAGCGGTCCCCGCTGACGCCGGCGACAATTCCGGAATTGGCTGCCGCCAGCACTTCCCGGTAGTATGGCTTGTCAGAGGTCACATCTTTAAACTTTTTGTTTCCCGTATTATCATTTAATCCAATGGTCCGGGACAGAAATACGGCAAACTCCGCCCGCGTAATATCCCGGTTCGGGTAAAACTTTTTATCGCCGGTCACCTGAACCACATTTTTGTCCAACATGAATTGAATATCGTTTTTTGCCCAGTGCCCGTTGATATCTGTGAATTGCTTGGGATTTTGGTTGGACAGAATGATAAACAAACCTGTTTTATTTGTGTTCAGGGTAATCACTTTTGTTTCGGTGTTCACACTGCCCCCCGCATAGTCCCATTTCGCCTTTTCTTCATTCAGCATATATAATTCCAAAGTATTTTCTTTTACAGAATTGGTCTCGCTGTTATAAGGATATGTAACTTTTAGGGTTACAGGCACCGCGAAATTCTTGACATCATATTCCTTTTTCCCTCCGATCAAAACTTCTCCGGACAGATCCCAGGCCGATGTACTGAACCGGTATAACCCCATCTGGTTATAATACCATTCATCAAAATTATCCGTTACTTTGGAAATATCACCTTTCTTTAATACAACTCGAAAAGTCAATGGTTCCCCGCTTTTTTCCGCCTGCTTCCATTCCTGGGTTAGAAACGATTCCGGGGAAAAAATCATCGTAACCTTAGGCGTCTCAATTGTTAAGGTGATTCCCTTTTTCTCCATATACCGGAGAGCTTCATCATTGATATCCAGCCTTTTCGTAGTAATATCCATATCCATCATTCTAAAGCTAACACTCGTACCCACAGCATAATTCTCTATATCCTCTTGATTTAAGCGTAGGGATTCATATTCTACTGCCCCAAATACCGGAAACGCAAACATGCAAAGAAACACGATGACCATTGGGACGAAAAGCTTTTTCATTAAATTGCCCTCCTAAATATCACACAATTAATTGAATAAATTATATCAGTTTAACACCAATTTTTCAATGAAATACCAATAGACGATCCTGAATTTACTGTTAAAAATAGCAAAATAAAGCTAAAGTGCGGTTTCGTACCGCACTTTAACTTTATTTCGCTATTCCCTTAAAAAATACTTCAATTATTGTTGTTGATAGCTGCTCAAGATCAGGTTCTTCGTCCAGAAAAATCATCGGTCCCCCCATAGAGTGAACCGCACCATGAAAAATTTGCGCGACAACTTTACAATCCAAAGGCCGAAGGATCCCCTGGCTCATGCCGTCCTGAAAAGTTTGGCTTAATAAGGTGATTTCCTGCTCATGAGCCTTCCAAAAATAATTTTGCATCTCACTTCCCAATTGCAGGAACTCTTGCATCATCACCCTGCCAAAATCCTTATATTCTTGAATAAATTTCAGGTGAAGATACGCTATTTTTTTCAATTTATTTTGAAGGCTTACTTCACTATTTACCTCTTTGGTCAAAGAATCATGATAGAAGTTCTTTCCCATTTGCAGCATTTCAAAAAACAATTGTTCTTTACTGGAAAAGTACTCATAGACCGTACCTTTTCCCACGTCGGCTTCCTGGGCAATTTCTTCCATCTTTGCCCGGTGGAAACCCTTTTGGGCAAAAACCTTGGCAGCAGACCGTATAATTCTCAGTTTTTTATCGCTTGACTCAAAACCTAAAGCCACCTTCTGCAGCCCCTTCCCTTACATTGAAGAGCTTCCAAAGATGCCGTAAGTAAATTTGGCTTTGGCAAGGTTGTAATTGTATAAGGCATTAAGCAAACCTAAATCAGCCTGTTTCAGGCTTGCCTCTGCGTTTAACACATCATAACCGGTAGCCATTCCTACATCGTAACGCAGTTTTGTTAACCTGTATGCCTCCTGAGCCTGTTCCAGGCTTTTGGTTAAGACTTTATAATTATCCTCCGCGGTCTTTAAATCTAAATAGGCCGCTTTGATATTTAATTCCAGGTTAGATTTAGCCGTATTAAAGGCAACCTCCGCATCTTTGTAAGCATAAGCAGCACTACGATAATCAAAGGTATTGGCCGTATAATATTTCTTATAGTAATCCATCGTCACCTCACTGCTATGATTGGCTTCTCGGGCTGCCACAAAAGGTTTATCCTTTTCCATCATTTCCTGGATCACCTTGGCTACATCAATAGGTTCGCCAGTTGTAAAGGTAAATTTATCAGTGAGATTTAACGGCGTATCCAGATCCAGGTTAAGGGTTTGATTCAGGTTCATTTTCGCCTTTTGAAGTCCTGCTTCCGCTTCATTTACAGACGCCTCCGCAGACTGCAGTTCAGCCTCCGCAGAAATCACATCAATCTTGGCGACCGTACCGGCTTTAAATTTGGCTTGGGCTTGTTTTAATTGCTCCTGGGCTCTTTTAAAAGAGGACTGAGCCGTTTCCAGCATCTTCTCTGATCTCAGTACCCCATAATAAGCGGCTTCTACCCCATATTTAATACTGTTTTCCGTATAGGATTTGGTTACATCCGCCACGATTTTTTGAGACTGGGCTAAAACCGGATCAACATCAATGGTCTTTGCTGTTGATTGATCTATTCTGACAACCGATGTGCCACCCAACATGTTCGTTTCTGTAGTCCCTATTTTATTTAGTGCTTTTCTCTTCGCAAACTCCTTCCTTTCCAGCTCCAAGGCCGCTTTTTCCACGCCTAAGCCGGCCAATTCCACCTGGGCGTTATCTTTCATCGCCAGTTCGATGGCCTGGTTCAGGCTAAGGCTTTTTGCCTCGGGAACAGCACTTTCTCCCATAGAAGCAGAAACACTGGCCGCTAATATGATTAGTACCGCAAGCACTCCCCATAAAACTCTCTTTTTCATGATATTACCTCCCCTTCTGAGATACTTTTTTTCTTGGCACCCAACCGGAATACCCTTCTCAACCACTGTCCAAAATCATCGATAATGGTATACATGACGGGAACAAAAATCAAGGTAAAGATGGTGGAAGTACTTAAACCGCCCACCACGGCAGTCGCCATGGGAGCTTGGGTTTCCGCCCCCTCACCGATGCCCAGGGCCAAAGGAACCATCCCTAGAATGGTCGTGAGGGCCGTCATTAAAACGGGACGCAGCCGGATGGGGCCGGCTTTCGTGATGGCTTCATTCCTGCTCAGTCCCCGGCGCCGGAGCACATTGATGTAGTCCACCAAAACAATGGCGTTATTCACCACGATACCGGTAAGCATGATTAAGCCGATAAAAGTGGTGACGCTGAAGCTCCGCCCCGTCAGGGCCAACCCGCCGATAACGCCGATAATCATGGTGGGGATGGAAAACATAATCACAAAGGGATGAACCAGGGATTCAAACTGGGATGCCATCACCATATAGGTCAGAATGATCGCCAGGATCATCGCCAATCCCAAACTGCTGAAGGCTTCTATCATATCGGCATTTTCCCCCCCATACTCTATGGTATAGCCCTGGGGAAGTTTGAAGTCTTTCAATTTGGCCTGGATATCTTTCGTGACACTGCCTACATCCCGCCCGCTCAGCTGACTGTTAATCGTGGCGGTTCTGGCCTGGTTTTCCCGGTCTATCTGAGTCGGCCCGGCATCTATATTTGTGATCACCAAATCGCTTAAAGCAACCTGGGCCCCGTTTGCAGTCGGCACGATGACGTCTTTTAAATCCCGCACATTTTCCCGGTAATGCTCCGGCAGAATTACCCGTACATCGATCTCATCCCCTCCGGTCCGGTATTTGGTGGCAACGTCACCTTCAAAAGCAGCCCGTACCGCCGACGCCACTTGGGAGACACTCAGCCCATAGGCAGCCGCCTTATCCCGGTTCACCCGGATCTGCAACTCCGGCCGGCCCACGGTGATGCTGGACTCTACCTCCCTGGTCCCCGGCACCGACTTGACCACGTCCACAATCTCCTCTGCCATGCTCTTCAGTACATCCAGATCGTCTCCTCTGATTTGGATGGATACAGGCGCTGAAGACTGGCCTCCTCCTCCTGTACTGTCACTCACAGTTACGGAAATATCCGCCCCCGGGATCTCCTGGATTCTTTGCCGGATATCATCAGCCACCTGGTCCGCGCTGCGCTGCCTTTCCGCCTTGGGCACCAGCATCACCCGCATTTGAGACACTTCCGGTGTGGAACTGCCCATAAAATCATCTCCGGCCGCCCCTACGCTGGTAAAGACGGTTTTCACTTCTTTGATGTCGCCCAATACGGTTTCAATGTGTTCCGCCACCTTATTCGTTTCAGATAAGACTGTTCCTTTATCCAACTCCACGCTGATCGCCAGTTCTCCGCTGTCCACCTTCGGCATAAATTCCATGCCGATGACCGGAACCAAAGCCAAGCTGGCCACCATTGCGGCAACTACGATCAGGACTACTCTTTTCCGGTGGGCCAAAGACCAGGCTAATCCTTTTCCATAAGCCTGCTCCAGCCTGCCAAATAAATCTCCCACTTTGGAGCCGGCCTTTTTCAAAGCGTTTTGTTTTCCTGATTCTCCCTCTGCTGCTTGATTCTTATCCACCACCGCGAGAAGTTTTGATGAAAGCATGGGTACTAAAGTGAGCGCAACCAATAAAGCGACCCCTTGGGAGGAGGCCACGGTTAAAGCCAGCTCCCGGAATAGCATGGCGGCGAGCCCCTGCACAAATACAATCGGCAGAAATACTACCATCACGGTAAGAGTAGAGGCAATTACCGGCATGCCCACCTCGCTGCCGCCTTTAATGGCAGCTTCCGTTAAGCTGTAGCCGTCTTCCCGGTAACGGAATATACTCTCCAATACCACGATGGAGCAGTCCACCAAATGCCCGATTCCCAGCGCCAACCCGCCTAAAGACATCATGTTGAGGGTCAAGCCCCCCATATAGAGCACGCTGAAAATGCCGATGATGGAAATGGGGATGGCCAGCCCGATAATGACGGTACTGCGCAGGTTGCGCAGGAACAGGTAAATCACCAGGATCGCAAGGACCCCCCCGGTCATGGCGTGGGAGGACACACTGCCGATGGACTGCCGGATAAATGTAGCCTGGTCGTAAACAGTCACGGCTTTCACGTTTCCGGGAATTTCCCGGGCGATCTGGTCCAGCTCTTTTTGCACCAGGTTGGATACCTGAACCGTATTGGCCTTGCTTTGCTTCTGCACACTAATTCCCACGCTGGGTTCCCCGTTCATCCGGGTATACTGCTGCTGCTCGGCAAAACCGTCCTTCACTTCGGCAAGGTCCTTCAGGAAAACCGTGCCGCCCCCGGGAAGGGCAATGTTGATATTCTTGATATCATCCAAGGAAGTATATTCGCCGATCGTGCGGACATAAAGCTCTTTTTTCCCTTCTGTAACCCGCCCGCTGGCCACATTCATATTTTCTCCCTTTAAGGCCTGACTGATCTGGTTTAATCCGATGCCATAGGCTTCCATTTTTACCGGATCTGCTAATACCTGGATTTCCCGGGTATACCCTCCGGTAACGCTGACGGAAGCTACCCCGGCCAAACGTTCCAAACGGGGTTTTACCACATCCTCCGCGATTTTTTTCAGGTCCATCAGGTCTTTCCCTCCGGACAAACCTAATTGGACCACCGGCATCATGGACGGGTCCGCTTTCATCACCATGGGATCGGTAACCTCGTCCGGGAAAGAGCCTTTGATCAGATCAATCTTTTCCCGCATTTGCAGCGTGGCAAAATCCATATCCGTGCCCCAGTTGAACCAGACAATGACCATGGACTGTCCGGCCATAGACTGGGACTGGATTTTATCCACATTCTGCACCGTACCCAAAACATCTTCCAGAGGCTCGGTTACCATCGACTCTACTTCTTCCGGACCGACTCCGGAATATTGGGTAATGGCAATGGCTACGGGAAACTTCATATCCGGAAAAAGATCCACAGCCAGTCTGGATAATGAAACAAATCCCAACAAAACCACACATAAGATAACCATGCAGATGGTGACAGGACGTTTTACGGAAGATTCAATAATCTTCATGGATTACATACCTCCCGACAGCGTCACGGGGGTTTCATTCTGCAGCTTGTTCTGACCTGTGAGGACAATGGCATCACCCGCTGTAAGACCGGATACCACCTCTACACGGGTGTCGTCTTCTACTCCGGTCTTGATTTCCGTTTGGATCGCCTTTTTGTCTTTAATTACAAAAACATATTTCATATCCCCGCTGTCAATCACCGCCTGCTTGGGAATCACCGGCACACCTTTTTTGGTTTCCAGGGCCAGCTTAATCTCGGCAAACATGCCCGGCTTCAATTGGTGCTGGGGGTTAAGGATCTCCACGGAGATGGGGAACGTACTGACCTGGCTGTCGGCTGCAGGACTAATGGTGCGGATCGTCCCGGAGAAGGGCTGATCACCTACAGCGGATACCCGTACATCCAGCTTTTGTCCTAAGGAAAGCTTGTTTACCTCCGCTTCCGTTACATTCGTTTCTACCTTTACCTTTTCAATATCCACAATCGTCATCACGGCGCTTTGCCCGGCGATTTCACCAACTTCAATATTTCGGGCCGACACAATCCCGTCCACGGGAGATTTGATCACCGTATTGGCTAATTGGGCCTCTATCAGTTGCACCGAAGCGGAAGCACTATCCGTGCTTCCCACGGCAGCCTGCGTTTGGGCATCATCTAACTGTTGCTTGGACACTGCTCCCTGTTCATATAAACTTTTTACCCGCTCCAGGTTGGTGAGAGCATTTTGATAATTTGCCTTGGCCAGAGCCAACCCTGCTTTTGCCTGTTTCAACTGGGCCTGAAGCTCTGTGCTGTCCAAACGGATCAAAATATCTCCCTGATGTACCCGGTCCCCTACTTGAAAGTTAACCTCCGCCACCTTTCCCGGTGTCTTGGGGATAATGCTCACTTCCTTATTTGGCGCAATCTTGCCGTTGACCGTGGAGGTATTCGAGATATCTCCGGTAACTACCTTTCCTGCCTCCACTAAGACCGCCTGTTCTTCTTGGGGCTGATCGGCCGGGGTTTCCTTTTGACCGCAACCGGCGAAGACTGACAAACTCGTGATTAGGATCAATAAAATCACGAGCTGCTTTTTCCTGATTACCACTCCGTTCTCCTCTCTTTCACTGTTTGTAATTTGTATTCCCAATTATGTTCCTAACCAAGATCGACCGACGGGTCGGTCAGTATGCTTTATATTGTAGGGTATGGAGAATCCCCTGTCAATTAAGATTTGTTTAAGATACATGATTCATTTTAAAATTTTTATTTAAAAAACAAGGCCCCCGCCAAATTAAAAACGGGAGCCCGCCATAAAGAAAAATATCAGTTTTCCTGACCAATAACCACAAGGGAAGTTGCCGTGATCATATTCCCCTGAATCTGACCCACGATCACAACCCTGTCTCCTGTTTTTAAGCGGGTTAACCGGGATAAAAGATCCCCCTCTGCTGTGATCATCTTGGTATCAGCATCTGCAAATACAATGTATGTTTTTGTCTCCATATCTTCTTTTCCCGAGATAACCAGTAAATTCAGATCAGGAATTATTCTGGTTACTTCCCCGATCACCTGGTCCTTTTCTTCCCAGGATTCCGCATATATCCGGCTGACTCGATTGCTCTCTAAACGCAGTTCAACTGCATCTCCTGCCCGCAGATCCAAAACCGTGCCGTCATTTCCGTCTTTTATGATCCTTGTCTCATTATCAATCAGAAATGTCCGCTCTCTTTCTGATTCATCGGTAATGGTTAAAACAGCTTCGTCCGAGACCAGCACTTCCTTGACCGTGCCTTCCGTTTTGCTGCTGACCGTTTCAGCCTGCATCCCGATTATTTCACTATTGATGATTTGTAAGGTGGCCTGATCTCCCGACACTATATCTTTTAATAAAGCGCTGCTGCCGTTTCTGCTCACACCACTGCAGGTATCCGCAATGGGATAGGTTTTAATTTTATTATCCTCATCCTTGACGGTAACGCTGAGGCGCGGAATAAAATTGACAGATACTATCGATACGGAAAGTTGACCGGTAAACGCCTCAGTGGTACCGGTATTTATGATATCGGTGTCCGTGTTGCCGAACGGATTGTCGGGTGGATTATCGGATATATTGTCTTCAGTAGCACCTGACGGCACAGTATCAATCAAAAGAGCCTTAAACCCGGTCTTTACGGCAAAAACCTGCCGGGAAACAGGAATATCATTTAAAGCCATGTCCGGAAAAATTAAACAGTCCTCCCCTACGGTCAAAGTCTCATAGCCGGAATCCGTCTTGATGGTAATAGTGGAGGTTGTAACCTGGGAAACCGTCCCCTGCACCTCTTTTTCAGGGAGTTTTCCCAGTTTTTCATCCAATCTGGCCATCAGTACGGCAAATTCACCCCGGGTCACGTTTTCCAAAGGACGAAAAGTCCCGTCCTCATTCCCTGTCATCATGCCGTTTGACTTAAGCAACGCCACATATCCCCTGGCGCTGGACGGAATATCCGATGCGTCCGAATAGGACAGAACGTCGGATGCATGGTTAGGGGCTATAGCTTCCAAGCCCAAGGCTTTGCCGATAAACTGGGCGACTTCATATCTTTTGGCAAAATCATCCCCCCGGAATAAGACCAGGTCATTACCGGAAATAACTCCCTGGATCACTCCCATGGCTATATATTGTTTGGCCCAGGCAGGAACTGCCTCTGGCTCTTGAAAAGTCAAAGGGATGCTTTTCCCTTCCGCCTGGGACTCTAAACCCATCGCCCGGATAATCATTACCACCGTTTCCAAGCGATTTACCGGTTTGTTAATCCCAAAAGATCCGTCATCGTAGCCTTTTGCCACACCCATCAGGTTCATCCGGGCAATATACCGCTCTGCCCAATGACCGTTAGGGACATCGGAAAAAAACCTCGTCGATGCAGCCAAAGAACTTCCGCTTAGCAAAATGATCATTATGAAAAACATAAGGCAGATTCTGACAAGTTTTGGCTTTGCCATATATTTTTTTGCTCCCTTCATCCTTTTATCTTTTTATTCGATCAATTTGCCATAAATCCTGTTAAAGCAGGAGGTTATTTCTAATTTCTATTTGTTTATTTTTTTGGGTGTGTTTCGATTCCTTATTAATTGTAAAGGACCAATTCCTTCTATTCTTTTATCACTTATGCGTAGCCAAATTTATTCAATTCAAGAACCGTCCCCGAATTTCCAGATTTATTCATCCATCATTTCCCAGAAAAAAAGCTGCAAGTTTTCTTTTCCCTGTTAAGTATTTATATATGTACGGGCTATCTAAGAGCGGATAGCTGGGGAAATACCCCCACTCATAAAAGTATGTTACTTAAAATAGTTTTTGAAGGGAGGGGACAATTACCGATCAACCAAAACATCTTGATCACTGAACTTAACGAGAAGATACCAAAATTCAACTTTGACATTAAAGGAGGACATTTGTGTGAAGAAAACAGTTGTTTTTTTGGTGATAGCAGCAATGATGCTCTGCTTTGCCGGAACAGCTTTTGCGGCTACTTTCAGCGACACTGGTGATTTGAGCAAAGATGCCCAAGCCAGCATTGCAAAATTAAACAGTTTAGAAGTCATTAACGGTTATCCGGACGGCACCTTCAAGCCGGCCAACACCATTACCCGGGCCGAGTTTGCCAAAATCGCCATTATTTTGGGCGGTTTAGGACAAAGTGCCGACGTTCTGAAAGATTCCACTACCAAGTTTAGCGATGTAGCCGCCAATCAATGGTATACCGGTTATATCAACTTGGCAGCTTCCCAGGGCTATGTGAAAGGTTTTCCGGATGGCACCTTCCGTCCCAATGCGAAAATATCCTATGCCCAGGTTGTCACCGTACTGCTCCGTGTTCTGGGATACAACGATAACCTGCCCGGTGCCTGGCCGGTAGATTATATTGCCAAAGCCGGCGCCTTGGACATAACTGAGAAGGTTTCTTTAAACGCCAATGCTGAGGCCCCCCGTTCCGACGTTGCGATCATGGCCGACGCTACTTTGGATGCGACCGTTGTAAAATGGAATAACGACACGGAAAGTTTTGATGAACAAAAAGACAGTGATGATAACGAAATCTCTTTGCTGGATAAAAACTTCAGCACCGCAGTCAACGAAGACTATATAGTCACCGACACCAAGTATGATGACGGAGTCTGGAGCATTAAAGTAACTGCTACCGACGATGAGGACGAGGCTCTGGATGAAAAGTGGATTGACCTCTCCCAAGACTGCGTCATTTCCGATGGATCCCTTCCTACCGGATTGGACAACGCCATGGTGGATATCCTCTATAATGATGACGATGAGGAAGTTCTCTATCTGGAAATTACCTCCACCACAGCGACCGTTGACGGTGAAGATTGGGAATACAATGATACCAAAGACCAATTTACCATTGACGATACCAAATACGATCAGGCCAGCTATTTTGACGGCTACGTATACGGCGAAAAAGATGCTACCGACTATAACAGCGACGCTGTTTACCGTGCTTTCATCAGTGATGATGATGAGGTATACCTGGTCAGCAAAAGAAATGCCGACACTCCTGCTATCGTAGATGAATATGACGCGGATGCCAATCAGTTGATCGTAAAAGAAGAAGGCAACTACGGCGCCTATGCTGATATCGAAGACATTGACTTCGGCAGCGACAGCGTATTGATTGAAAAAGGCGGCAAATTTATTGAGCCTAAAGATTTGGCTGAAAACGACGTAATTTATGTATCCGAAGACAGTTACGGCTATGACTATTATATCGAAGTCGCCGGCGGGATTACCCAGGAAGGCACCTTAGACGGCTTCGAAGCCGGAGATCCTGCACAAATTGAGATTAGCGGAGAATGGTACGATGTTGCCGATATTTCTCTCCTTTCCACTGATGGCGGGGATGAGTTTGACGGACAGCTTAACGACAGCGATCTGAGTGACAGCTATGACGCCACCCTGAAGTACGTGCTGAATAAATCCAATCAGGTCTGCATCGCCATCAGTAGTGCGGACGGCAGTGAAGGCAGCACCGTATACGGTGTAGTAACCGAGGTTACGGATACTAATGCCAGCGGAAAAATCACCAAAATCAAAGTGATGAAGAAAGACGGCACCGAAGCCAGTTATGCCGTGGACACCAGTGATGTAGAAGTATACTACGCGGTTGGTGCCACTACTAACCATGGCGGTACCTATGCCGGGAAAGAACTGGATGAGGATGATTTCATTAAGTTCTCGGTCAACGAAGACAATGAAATCGACAGCCTGACCATCCTTGCATATGATAATGGTGGTACCGGCGACTTCACTGACCCATCTGCAGAGGGCTCGGATAACGTAATAGACGACTACTCTGATAGCGACAGCGCCGATTATATCGGAACCATTACCGGCGGTGACGACGACAACAACAAGATTACATTTAAGAAAGCCGGCGGCAGTGCAGTCTCCTATAAGGTAAACGACAACACCATCATCTTTAATGCCGCCCCGGCTAGCGACGACGATGGAGCTGAAATCGTCAGCTTAAGCGACCTGCTGGATTGGGCTGCGGATACCACTGTGGGTACAAAATATGCTTATGTACAGTATGACGGCTCTACCGTAGATTACATTTTCATCCACAGCGATGTTTCCAACAGTACTGATGTCAGTTATGCAGCAATCTTGAAATCCTATACCAAGTCCGGAGACAAATGGGTGAAGATTGATGCCAAAGGAACCGCAGCAAGCTATGAAGTAAATGGTTCTCAAGCTCCTGAAGCAGGTTCTATCTATGATTACAGCATTACAGGCAATAAATTTAAAGCAAAAACTAACGGTGAAATATTTGATCCCCAAGACACAGTCAGTGCAACCACTTACGATAAAGTGACGGCTATTGACAAATCCGAATTGACCATCACACTGGACGACGGAACAAATGTGATGCTGGATGCGGACACCGTGATCTACGACTACAGCGATTGGTACAAAGACGGCAGCGATCCGGAATATTGCAAAAGCATCAGCTCCATCAGCAAAAACGATAAGATCTGGTACGCTCTGGATAATGACGGCAATGCGGACCTGATTGTAATCGTAAACAACATTAAGTAAATAGTTAAACAGATCCGTTTCAAAAAAAGAGATTGCTTTACAAAGGGAACTGCCCATCTGTTAAGAGGATGGGCAGTTTTTTGCTACTCTCATTCCCTCTGATCCCGTGATAGTCGGGAGTTGGCTATAGGAATTGTAAATTTGCTTGTGATGGTTGTTCACGAACTGCGATATCTGGAACCAGTGCTTGATATGAGACTATTTAAATAAGCTTTTTTTACTTTATCTACTATATATTTCTTCTGTCGTTCAAGTCGCTATGGTAGTGGCAATTTATCTTTTTCCCCTTTTCATGCAAAGCGTATTGGGACAGACCGTCACGCAAACCGGCTTGGTCATGTTGCCACCTGCGCTGGTTACAGCTATATTTATGTCCATCAGCGGTGAGCTTTTTGATAAATATTGGGCTCGGTACCTGGTCCTTATAGGCATGGTAATTATGACTGGTGCATCATACGTCATGAAGGATTTTAATGCTTCTACATCTTTTAGCACAATGACATTTTTGTTAAGGATCCGCGAAATAGGGATACGGCTAGCGTTGTCCCCCTCCATTAATGTAGGGATGGTAAGTCTTCCAAAAGAATCAGCCGGTACCACTTCTTCCTTGGGGAATGTTATTAGGAATGTAGCAACCACTTTTGGAATCGCTCTTATGACGAATCTAATGCAATCACGTAGTACCTTTCACTCTGTTAGTTTGGCTCAAAATGTAGTTTTGGATCAGCCGGATGGTTTGGATATAGTTTCGGCCATGCAGGGGATAGGGCTAAATTCTGATCTTAGGGTAAACGGAGAACAGGTTCTAAGCCTTTCTATGCTATACAAGTATGTAGCCCAACAATCGATAGTGATGGCTATTTCTAATTGTTTCATTATAGTTTTAATACTGGGCCTCCGTTCCCGGCTTTTGTAAACTAATATTTTATATCAAGGAATAGGCACATAGAGGAGTGCTTCATCTTTCAAAACCAATGCGTCCGTAATGTATTCTTCAAAATGCAGATGTAGATTTTGAAATGTGTAAACTCTTGATAAAAGCGAATTTTGCATTAGCCTAAATTGTGCGCCTGGCAACGTACAATTTAGCCTCTGCTGACTTCTCACGGTAAATTTTATTTAACCATACTACATACTTTGTTATTTCCACACGTCCATGAGACCACCCCGGTTAAGAGCGCAGTCTTTCCTTCCATTCACCTGCCACATCTACACTGTAAGCCTCCGAATATTTTAGGGTTTCAGTTTGGGTGGCAACCTTACCCAGCCTGCGTATGCCTTATGTGATTCCTGTTCATCAGGCCAGAAGTCTAGCTACGGCCTCCTTCAGATCCACCTTGCGGTGAACACCCATGCATTGGACTATGTGCCTGGCACTATCAACCCGCACTCGGGACTTGCACCCGTTAGAATACGTCCGTGCCTGGGCGCATCTATACAAAAAGAACGCTGTCCGTACGGACAGCGTTCTTTTTGTATAAACTAATTAATCTAATGTTTCGTTGTTGTTGATGATCACGACCAGATCTGCATTGCCGTCTTCATCCAGCACATACCAGACCCAATCGTTTTTGCTGATGGAACTGATGCTGCTGCAATAATCCGGATCGCTGCCGTCATCATAGTAATCGCTGTAATCGTAGATCACGGTGTCCGCATCCAGTATCACGTTCGTATCATCAGTCAGGGTTAAGGTCAGTTCGGATTTGTCGACTTTGTTCACCTTTCCGTAGGTGTCTGCAACTACCGAATCTTCCGGATCAAATACGGCATTAGCACTAGTTACTTCTAATTCGGATCCATCTTCATAATAACCGGTGTATCTCTTTGTGCTAAACTTATTGCCTGTAATGCTGTAATTATAGATGGAACCTTTATCCGGATTACCGGATTTTACTTCATAGTTTTCTGTGTTTCCTTTTGCATCGATTCTCACCCAGTCATCGGAGGACTTGGTGTAGGCCTTTAAGACTGCGGCAAAATCAACATCGGTGCTGCCGGAAACATCACTGTGGATGAAAATGTAATCTACGGTCGTGCCGTCGTATTGTACGTAGGCATATTTATCGGTAATTGATGAATCACTAGCCCAATCCACCAGGTCGTCTACGTCTACAATCTCGGCTACATCATCATCGTTAGCCGGGTCGGCATTAAACACAATGGTGCTGTCGTTTACCTTATAGGAGATTGTTCTGCCGTCAGAGTCTCTCGTAAATGTAATCCTATTATTATCGTCGTCACCGCCGATAATTTCTCCGATATAGTCTGCGCTGTCTTCATCGGAGTAGTCGTCTCTTACATTAGCCGAGCCCGCTGCAGATGGGTCAGTGAAGCCATCGGGACCACCACCATTGTCATATGCAAGGATGGTCAGATTGTCGACTTCATTATCATCATTTACAGAGAACTTAATGAAATCGTCCACATCCAGCTCTTTACCTGTATAGGTACCATCAGTATGTGCGTAGTATACTTCTACATCACTGGTATCCACGGTATAGCTGGATTCGGTGCCGTCTTTCTTCATCACTTTAATCTTGGTGATCTTTCCGCTGGCATTGGTATCCACAACCTCGGTTACCACACCATAGCTGGTGTTGCCTTCGCTGCCGTCGGCATCACTAATGGCAACTGTAACCTGATTGCAACCATTCAGCGCATACTTGATGGTGGCATCATAGCTGTCTTCCAGATCGCTGTTGGAAATTTCTCCATCAAAGTCTTCTCCGCCATCGGTGGAGAGGAGAGTAGTCCCTGCTACATCGTACCATTCCCCGCTAATCTCGATTTGGTCGAGATCGTCAGCATCTTCGCCTTCTTCAAAGCCGTCCAAGGTGCCTTCCTGGTCAATACCAGTGAGCACTTCGATGTAATAGTCATAACCATAAGCGTCGGGATCTTCGTCAACTAAAAGCAAATCGTTTTCTTTCAACTCGGAGGGCTCAATAAATTTGCCCAGGGTGTCGGATTCAATTAATACGTCGTCGCTGTCAAAATCGATGTCTTCAATGTCTTCGTAGGCGCCGTGGTTGCCCGGATCTTTCAGGCTCAGTTCGGCGGAGTCGGCATCATACTCATCCACGATGGCCGGAGTCTTATTATTTTTTGCGGAAATATCAAAGATTTCTCCGTCGCTGTTCAGGCGGACCTTGTAATACCGATTCGCATCCGGGTTGGGGATAAGTCTTTCCGTGTCGACCACCCAATCGGCGATATCGTAATTCTTGCCGTCGACATCATATTTGGTTCCATAAGTATAATCATCATCATCGTCATTTGTACCATTGTCAGAGTTCTCGATATCATCTGCATCGATGTCCAAGTCTTCCCCGTCCAAAGAAACAGAGGTGGACGTCACATTAATAAACACGATGACTTCATCATCATCATTGTAGACCAGGTCGGCGATTTTGCCGCCCAAGCCTGTCGGCAAGGAATCATCGGAGACAACAACATTATCTGCTAAATCATACCACTTGCTGGGCTGGCTCCCATCATTCTCGTCGCTGTAAGTGGCAAGTCCCTCTTCATCCTCATCAGTGGCTTCAACTTTGATTTTCCAGGTGCCGTTGTCATATTTAGAGTCGGCGATATAGTAGTCGTCGTTTACTGCAGAATCAAAGGAATCTTCCAGCAAAGTGGTGTCATCCTCGTCTTCTTCGAAGTCCTCGGTGTCGTTGTCCCATTTTACAATGGTGCAATCCAAGGTAGCGTCGGCCATAACGGCTACGTCAACACGGGTAGCGGCGCTGTTGGCATCAAAGGAAACATCTTCAGTGATATCCAGCGCACCGGCTTTGGCAATGTAATCTACCGGCCAAGGTCCAGGCAGATTGTCATTGTAGCCCAAGAGACGGGTTAAAACGGTAATTACTTCGGCATAAGTAATGGTGGCGTTGGGACGGAAGGTGCCATCCGGGAAACCTTTGACCCAACCCTGGGAGTTAGCCAGGTTTACAAAACCGGTATACCACTGTCCGGCCGCCACATCGGTGAATTTGGAAGTGGAGCTTTTCAGCACGTCGGCATTGGCGCCCATTCCACCGGCAATGCAGGCAATCTTGGCAAATTCAGCCCGGGTAATGGTGTTAGCCGGCTTGAAGGTGCCATCCGGATAGCCGCTGATAATGCTTAATGCACTTAATTTATTAATGCTGCCCTGGATGTCTTTGCTGAGGTCAGTGGTATCACTGAAACCAGCCGCCAAAGCTACGCTGCCCAGGCCAAGCACTAATGCTACTACAAGTAGAACTGTTAACAGCTTTTTCAAGTTTTAATCCCCCTTTTTCTGATTTCGATTTCTCCTCTTTTGTTCATGGCAACTAAATCATTTTTGCGTTTTGGTTCCCACTCCCTTCCTGAATATTTACTTTCTAAATGTCTAAAGGCTAGCCCCTTTAGAAACTTTGTATCAATTTGAAAGACAAGCTACTTGATACTTACATAATTAAATACAACTTATGCTAAAAATTTCTTGCACATTTTTGTCATTTTTTTTAAAAATTTTTTCCACCATTGGTTGCTGGGGTATACATTTGGATAGATTGTCCAATTTGCCCCTTTCATTATAAATGGGGAATAATGTCGAAGCAAGGATTTTTTAGGACCGGGAACACCAGGATAGATCCAGGCACAGGGTTTATGTCATTGGTAACGGTGTTACCAAGATGACAAGGATTCAACGACGAAAAACATTTTCATGAACCTTGTCAGCACGCAGAACGGTGTGTACGGCTTTTATAGAACAAAAATGCGCAAGGAAGATAAAGGGTAACCAATCCCAGCTGCCAGACCACATATTTGGCCAGCACACCCCAGTCCGCCCCCATCACCAGGCAGGCCCGGGCCCCATTCAGGAAGGGGGTTAAAGGATTCAGGTAATAAACCGGTCTTAAAAGATCCGGAATGCTCTGGAAAGGCCAGGTGTATCCTGTGACAAAGAACAACGGAGTGGCGAAAAACACAGCCGCCTGAAAGATTCTCACTTCTTCCCGGGCCAGGGAAAATAGCATCAGGGCAAAGACCGCAATCAACAAACCGTAGGGCAGGGTGAGGGCAAAAAAGCTCCCCAGGCTGCCCCGGGCAGGCAGTTTAAAAACCATTTCGGCCAATCGAAAAATGATATTGGTGACCACAGAGGCGAAAACACCGTAGGTAATTATTTTTGCCCCTAATTCCCCCAAAGAAAAATGATGTGTCCTTTTCTGCCGGCAAAGGGTCAAGGCAATCGCCGACATGGCCAGGCTGAAGATGCCGGCGCTGAACACCCCGTACGAGAGGTAATAGGCATAATTATAGTCGGGGTTGTATAAAATTTTCTGTTCCAGGATCACTCTTTGTACCGTTGCTTGGGCTTCATCAGGCAGGAATCCCTTGCCCTGCAGGGTTTCCAAGGCAATGCCGGCATTCAGGGTTTGCAGGATTTCGCTGGCTTTGGCATAAGCGGTATTTGCCGCGATATAGTTGGTGCCATCAATAATTAAGAGCAGTTCGGTCCCTTTTTGGTTCTTGATGTCCGCCGAAAGGTCCTCCGGAATGACCAGTCCCGCTATAGCCTTCCCTTCCTTGATCATCTCCAAGGCGGCGGGATAGTCGCTTACCTGGGTGACCGTGAACTTTTCGCTCTCCGAAAATCCTTGGCTGATGATCCGGCTGGTGGAGCTTTGGTCCAGGTCCGCCACCACCAGGGGAATGGATTTGAGCGCCCCCGCCCGGTATAAAAAGCCGATTAAAAAAACCAGGGCCACCATAAAGCAGGCATTCAAAATCAGCATCTTGTTCCGGGGCAGGGAGGAGAATTCCTTCCGCATCAGCCGGAAAAAGCTTGGCTCTTCCATGTATGTACCTTCTTTCTTATTGTGCAGGCAAAGAATATGCCCATGATACAAATTGCGCTCATCAAAAGCAAAACCTCTATGCCCTGCCGGTACAGGGCGCCCGTTCTGCCCGTGAGGGCCAGCTCCCGGAGGGGATCGGCAAAGTAGGTGAGAGGTTCGATCCGGCCCAGCATCTTCACAAACCAGGGAAAACCGCTCATAGGCCAGGTATGTCCGGAAAGCAGGAGGGCGGGCAGAGCGACGATGACGGCACATTGGCTGGCAACGATGGGACTGGGCAGGGCCAGGGAAAGAAAAGTACCCAAGGTTGTCAGGGCAACGACAAAGCATGCCACCAAAAGGAGAAGCGCCCCATAGCTCCCGTAAAACACCAGGGGAAATAATAGTATGGCCAGCAAAAGGCAAAAAAGCACCTCACCCATGCCGAGAAAAGAATAGGCGGCAATTTTGGCGGCAATCCCCGGAAAATCCGGTTCCTTTGCCTCCCCACCCCAGGAGGCGGCGCTAAAAACCAGGATGGGAAAATGGGCCACAGCGCCAATCAAACCCCAAAGCAGAAAATCGTAAAAACTCCCGGAAGGATTCCCCACCTGTTGATAGACATACTGTAAAGGAAGGGCCGTATTTTGCGCTTCGTCGGGGGGTAATCCCTTGCTTTCCAGCGTTTTTATCTCGATCCCGGCCTGAAAGGTAAGGATGATTTCACCCGCCCTTTTGACGGCATTGGAGGAAATCGCCATATTGGAGGCATCGGCGACGAAAAGCACGGAAGGGCTTTTTCCTTTTTTCAGATCCCGGCTGAAGCCCGGGGGCACAGCAACTACTGCATCCACCTGTTCCCGGTCTACCATTTCTACTGCGGTGTCCAGATCCTCCACTGCCCCGACGAGGTCAAAGCCTTTGTTATCGGCAAATTGGTCCACCAGGGACCTGCTTAAATTGCTTTGGTCCTGGTCCACCACCACCAATCTGGCATGTTCGATGACGCCCTGCTGAAACAGCAGCCCAAAATAAACGGTGAGCAGAGGAGGCATGATCAGGAAGAAAAACACGGTCCACCTGCTCCCTAGAATTCGTTTTATTTCCCGCCCCACAGTGCGCATTTTTTTACTCCTTTACTTTTCCCGGGAGGGAAACTGGACATAAGCCGTCATGCCCGGATACACCTTAACGTTATTCGAGTTTTCCAACGTCACTTTCACTTCATAGGCCAGCACATCATCTTCCTCATTGTTGGTGGCCCGCTGGGTGGCAAAATGAGGTTTGGGGGAAATTCTTTTTACGGTGCCGGCAAAAATCTTATCGCCTGTGGCGGCAAACCTGACCTGAACCTTTTGGCCCAATGCGACCCGGGCTAAATCCGATTCATAAACACTTAAGTTCAGCTCTATTTTGGTCAGGTCGGCCACGGTAGCGATGGGCATGCCGGTGGAAACCAGTTCTCCCTCCTCGCAGTTCAGCTCCACCACCGTCCCGCTCTTGGGGGCCACGATCTTGGTATCCTGAAGCAAGGAATTGACTTCTGCCAACCCGGCCAAGGCTTCCTGGTATTTTTGCTCCGCCAGCTGCACCTGCAGCCTGCTCGCATTGGCCGCACTCAGGGCCCCCGCGGCCTGGTTGGCCAGCCCCTGAGCCGACTCCACATCCTGCTCCCGGGCCCCTTCCTGGGCCAGGGAATACTGTTGCTCCGCCACCTTCAGCTGGGTTTCCACTTCATCTTTCTTTTGGGCGGGAATGGCCCCTTTTTCATAAAGCTTCTGCACCCGCTCATAGGTTTTCTGCATCATTTCATAATAGGCCTTGGCCTGCTCTATTTCCTGGGTGCGGGCCCCTTCATGGGCCTTATTCAGCTGGGCCTGAGCGGCTTCAAAAGCTCCGGAGGCTTGCTCCACATTGGCGTCCGCGATCTTTTTCTGCAGTTCCACCGCTTCCCGGGCCATCCTCACCTGGGCCTCCACCTGGGCTTTTTTGGCCTGGAGCTGGTTGCTGTCAATCTCCGCAATCAGTTTTCCGCTCTGCACCGCTTGACCTTCTTCTGCATAGATTTTGACTACTTTTCCGGGAATTTTGGTGTTCAAATCAACTTCTTCCATATCCACACTGCCTTTGATTACAAGTCCCTGATCCGGGTCAAACCCCCCCGTGGACGCATTGGCCCGGCTGCACCCGCTGCTGATCACAGCGGCAGCGGCAATCATCCCTGCTAAGACAAAGACACCCCATTTGCCGGTCTCTCTACTTCTCATCGATATTCCTCCCCATTGAAACTCATCGAACAGTCCTCCTAATTGTCAACCGTCACTTTTTAAACTGTTCATCCTTTTCCGTTGCCAGGTCGGCACAAATATCTACCGCATATTTGCTTTTGGCCAGATTGTAGCCATAGGTGATTTCCACCACTTTTTCTTCCACTTCGCTTAATTTTTCCTGGGCGGCCAGCACTTCAAAAACAGTGCCCCCCGCATCCTCCATATTCAGTGATTTGAGCACCGAGGAAGGAATCCCATAGCCTTCCTGGTACCGGTATGTAGCAATCTCCAAGGCCTCTTCCGCCTGTTTCACACTCTCCGTAACACAATCCAGCATGGTGCCGGTGGCCAGAACGGTCTGGTAAGAGCCGTATACCTCCGCCTGTACGGACAGCTTCTGCTGGTCCAGGGTCAATCGGGCATTATCCAAATCCAGCTGAATCTGCCGGTAATCAAAAGTTTTGGGCGCAGTATACCTTTTCGCCAGTTCCATGTTGATTTGGGCTACCTGGAGCTCCATATCCGCTTTTTTGATCTCCACCCGGTTTTCTAAAGCCTGGTCCAGCCCTTGTTCCAGCGGGGTAATGCTCTCTGTCCCGGAAAAGTCGTCTTTTAATTTTAACGGTGTATCGGCGCTTAGACCCATCACTTTTTTTAATTCGATTTCTGCCAGATGCAGGTCATTTTGGGCCTTGGCCACATCCGCCTTCATCAGGCTCAACTGGGCTTGGGCCATCAGCATATCATCCTTGGCCCGGAAACCGGCCTGGTAGCTGTCTAGAGCAAGCTGATACTGGCTTTGTGCCCTTTGGGCCGCCGCCTGTTTTACCGCGACCAGGCGCTGGTCTTTCAGCACCTCGTAATAATCCTGTCTGGTCAGCAAGGCATATTCTTTCCTGGCAATATCAACGCCCAGTTTCGTAACATTCAATCCCAGAGCGGCTTTTGTCTGATACAGTTCCGTCACCTGAGCGTTGGCAAGGTTATCCACTTGATACTGAGAATTACTTTGCAGCTCTTCTTCTGCGGCGGATAGTTCTTCTTCCATCTGCGCAATCTGCGCCTCGGTCAAAACACCCGCTGCCTTGGCTAATTTAAACTGGTGCCGCTGCTGATAATATTCCTCCCATCCTTCCTGGACCTTTTCATCCGCATCCCAAAGCTTCTCGCTGTAAAAATCTGCTTTATCAAGATCTAGCTCCCGTGCCGTAATTTGTTTTTCCAATAATTTCAGATCTACATTATTGGCCAGGGTCAGGTTTATCGCCTCCTCCAGGCTGATCGCCCTGCTTTGGTCTGTTGTTGTTTCCGGGGTTTCCTGGGCAAGGGCCAGGCCGATCCGGCAGAAAAAAAATACGCTAAAGAATACTAAAATCAGGCACATACCGGCTAATTTTCTTTTCATTTTACTTCCCCCATATTGCTCTGCTGCACTTTTCTCAGTAATTTTAAGAACAGTTCTTTTTCTTCTTCAGACAAGGTATGCATCACCTTTTCCGTAAATTCCTTCAATTGAGGAATCACTTCTTCCACCAGGTGTTTGGCCTTTAAAGTTAATCTTGCGGTCAAACTGCGCCGGTCCAGGGGATTTACCTCCCTGGTGACCAATCCCGACTTTTCTAAACGATCCATGAGGCCGGTAATATTGGCCCGGCTCACCAGCATGTTTTTTCCCAGTTCCCACAAAGCCATTTCCTCATTCTTGTGTAAGAGGAGCAAGGCGTTGAATTTTGTTTCGGACAACCCCCATTGAGAAAAAAAGTCCCCATAAACACTTTCTAACAATCCATATGTGGTAGCCATATTGACAATCAGCTTGCCCGAGTTGGTATCTACCCACCAGTAAGCAGGCAATTTCTTCAAAACATCATCAGACATGGTCGCCCTCCTCTAGCCGGTAAATTTGAAATATAGTTAATGTATTTACTATTTACTTATTAACTATTTTAGGCCGGAATCTGTGATTTGTAAAGAGAATTCTTGGAAAACAAGGAAGGAGGTGAAAGGGGCAAAAAAAACAAATCCCACCGACGGGTGGCGATTTGTCTAAATATCATAGATTAGGCTGTTCTCATCAAAGGGCCTATTTTTTATTTTTCTCCGGTTTCTTTAGGGCAGCCTCTTTTGCTTGGATTTTTTCTGCTGGGCTTCCTGAGCGCTTTTACTCTTTATTACCTGGAGTACAAACTTGGGCAAAGCCAGCATCCTTTTCGCCCGCCAGGGCTCCTTGATCAAGCGGGCCAGCCACTCCAGCTTCAATTTCTGTATCCATAAGGGTGCTCTCCTGACTCTGCCGGAAACGACGTCAAAACTTCCCCCTACCCCGACCGCCACTTTCACGGGAAGGCTGTCCCGGTAGCGGCGAATCCAAAATTCCTGGCGGGGTGCCCCCAGGGCCACAAAGATAATGTCCGGCTTCAAGCTGTCGATATGCACCAGAAGATCTTTTTCCTCGCTCTCCTGAAAATATCCATGATGGGTGCCGACAATATTGATATTGGGGTATTCTTCCCGTAATTTCTCCGCTGCTTCTGCCGCCACGTCCGGTGCGCCCCCGAGCAAAAATATTTTCCAGCCGTTATGGTGGGCCTGCTTGCAGATTTCCAGCATCAAATCAATCCCCGTCACTCTTTCCGGGACAGGCTCCCCTAGATAGCGGGCCGCCCAGACAATACCCGACCCGTCAGGCGTAACCAGATCGGCGGAATTGATTAATTCTTTTAGGGAGTCGTCAGATTGGGCACGATAAATGATCTCCGCATTAAGCGTAATAATATGATGGAACCGGCCTGCTTGAATAAAGGAATCAACAAAACATAACGAATCCATCATATCTACCTTGTCCACGCGGACCCCGAGAATTTTTAGTAACGCCATGCTTATTGCTCCTTTTGCGTTTCTTCCGTTTCTTCCGGCTCTGCCTCTTCAGGGGTGGTCCCATTCTCAAGCTCGTCTATCATTTGGGCAACTTCATCAGGATCAGTAATCCAGTAACTCACACCATTAATATATTCGGGTTTGCCCGGCAACATGCGGGTATCAATCTGGGATACATCCAAATTTTTAAAATCGTTGGCCAGTAATAACAGTTGTTTCAGCGATATATCGGTCTCCACATTATCTCTAAAAATTCCTGCCAGTTTGGGAATTTTCCACAGGGTGCTCAGGCTCATGACCTTATCCGCAAGAATGGGAAGAAATTTCTGCTGCCGTTCCACCCGCCCGATATCACCTAAACCGTCACCACGGTAACGCACGTAGCCTAATGCCTGCTCCCCGTCTAACTCCTGCAGTCCCGGCTGCAGGTCAATGCCTTCCTCCGGGGTGTACATTCTTTTTTCCACATCCAGGGTGATCCCGCCCAGGGCATCAATGAGACTGGCGAATCCTTTAAAATCCGTATCCACATAATGATCCACTTCAATATCCAAAAACCGTTCCACCGTATCTTTCGCCATCGTCATGCCCCCATAGGCAAAGGCATGATTAATCTTCGTCTTTATTTCCTTGTCCGCGATCGTTACATAGGTATCCCGGGGAATATTCAGGATTCGCACCGTTTTTTGTTTTGCATCAAGAAACACCAGGATGATGGTATCGGCCCGGGCCGGTTCATTTTTCCTTCGATCACTGCCAATAACCAGGATGGTTTGTTTATCGTCCTTGACCGGCCCGGTTTGAGCACCGGTGCCCTCGGGCTGGTCCGGTCGGGCTTCGGTGGTTTCTAAAGGAAAAAAGAAAGCCGCCTGAAAACCGATCCAAAGAAAAAAAGCCATACAAAAGAGGAGGGCCAAAAAAAACTTCACATTTCTTTCTCCCGCTCTCGTTTCTGCTTGCTGATCTTCTTGAGTCCGTTTATTTCCCCAAAATTGCTCTTCCAACGAATCTGACAAAATAGATCTCTCCTCACCCAAAGTGCACATAGTATTATTTTTGATTCCGGAACCGGCGGGCCGGTTTCCTGTCTTTATCGTATTTCCGCACTCTTTGTTTCCCCATGCCAGATTACCTTTGCGTCCAGTGATTCCCCGATAAAACGCAGGGGCACTAAGATTCTTCCCTCCGTCACTCTCCCGGGGACGTCCAGGGCAACCGACTCACTCCCCACTTGGGCATGGTTTTGGCCCATGGTCAAGACCACTTCTCCGGCGCGGGAAAGATAGGTCACTGTTTTTGATTGCTGGTCCCAGGCAAAATCAACTCCCAATGCTTCTCCCACAAAACGCAAAGGAAGGAGAATCCGCCCGGAAACAAGAAGAGGTGCTACGTCCAGTCTTTTTTCTTCCTGTCCCACCCACCCGGTTTGGGAGCCTATGGTTAATATAATAGTGGGACGAGCCTGGTCTTTAATTTGTTCCACAGAGGCATCCAGGGCCTGAATCGTCTGTTCCAGGGCCAGTGCCTGATTGTGCAGGGAAGAAAACTTTTCGTAAATATAGCCGTCCACCCATTTTTTGGTGATTAAAGGATCATCCTCTGAGGCGGGATTTAAAAAACCAGCCGTCACTTTCGGGCCAAAATAAAACCCGGTCAGAAAAAGGGCCAGAAAGATGATCGTGAAACGCCGGACAATTGTCATAAAGGTCCCCTCACGCATGAGACATCAGTATGAAATTTTATCATACATCTCTTTACATTTCTACATTTTAAGCAGATTTCCTGTTAATTTGTCGAGATAAACTGAGATTCGTCCGGTGCTTTTCACATTTTTGTCAGTATTTTACTACTAAATCAAATATTCAAAATATTTCTTTACTTTTTAAAACTCCTGAGATATAGTTTTTTTAGACCTAATTCTAGAAAGGGGAACCTGCGATGACAGAAGAGACAATCGCGTCTCTCAAGAAAGAAAAAAATTTATTGCTGCATGAGTATCTGAAGGCTCAAACCAAGGACAAGGCGAAAATACTGGTTAAGATTATAGATATCGATGACCGCCTGGAGGAAATCACCAAAAAAATAAAAAAAGCGTGACCTTTGTCCCGCTTTTTTCACGTTATGGGCAAGCATAAAAACTTTTTCGGCCGCAATTTTAGAAACTGCTTAACAAGTAAAGAACCTGCTTTAATTTGTTACGGCATATACGGTGTTCCACCAACCCTCCTGGCTGGGCACCCAAAACTTTTTCTCGTTGACCGACACATAGGTACCGGGCAGTATTTTTTTCGTAACGGAAGACGTGTCGATATTCTTAGCGATTTGGTAATGGACCCAGAGGTTGGGCCAGTTCAGTTCAAAGTCGGTATGGATATATTGTTTGCATGTCCAAACCAATTTGGGCAGCACGCCGAAATAGACCGTAGGTTTGGTTAAATTTTTCAAGAGGGAAGCCAAAATAATTTCGTCCTGGGGCGTAATTTCTTTGGTAAAGAGCTGGGCCAGGTTCACCCTTTCGCCATTCACATAAATGGGGTCCAAATAAGGCTCTACTTCCTGCAGCAAATTTCGGTCCACCATCACATAATAGTTAATCTCTATTTCCATGGCCGTTCCGATGAGCCGTTTTACTTCTTCCGCACCGTTTTGATAGAAAAACTCGGCCACAGACTGATTCCTGGTTCCCGGAACCAGAGTGTCCGTAGGGATAAAAACGGTTCCTGATTTCCACTTGTGCTCTTTATTAATGCTGTAGACGGTGAGCATCTGCAGCTTTTTGTCTTCAATACCGAAAAACATGATATTGTAATTGGCTAATGTTTTGTTTTGATGCCCAATTTCAGACAAGGGGACGGTTCTGCTGTCTGGGATTAATTCCGATGACTTAGGAGAGGTCCTATCTTTAATCTGAGCATCAGGAACCGAATGCGCAGCCTTTTCCGGCAGGATTTCCGGCGCCGTATTCGTCTGATTGGTCCTATTTTCCCTTGTTTCCTTACTCTCTCCTATTTCAGAGGCATCTTTCTTTAGATCCGACAGCACTTCCCTGCTTTGGGGTTCTTCGGTTGCGAAAGGTTTTTCCTGGTTAAACGTGAGATCAAAATACCCGTAAGCGGAAAAAACCCCTAAGCAAACTCCCACCACGATGGCCATGTGCAGTTGCTTCCAAGACATTTTTTACTTCCTTCCCATCAAGCATAATGGTTAGTTTAACCATCAGATAGGAAGAAAATGCATGCCAAAAGCCCAAAGGGCTTTTTCAGGATCCGGCACAGGTTACCGGGATCCGGAGAAACAAAAAACGCGGCAGGTGCCGCGTCACTTTTATTCCTTTTTAAAACTTCCCGTCGTCTGCAAAACATGCAGTTGGGAGAGGGCCTTTCCGGTGCCGTTTGCCACACAGGAAATGGAATCATCCGCCACATAAACCGGCAGACCGGTCTCCCGGGCCAGTAAAACATCCAGTCCATTCAGCAGCGCTCCCCCGCCGGTCATAACAATTCCTTTGTTGATAATGTCGGCAGATAATTCCGGAGGAGTTTTTTCCAGTACTTCTTTCACCGCACTCACCACCGCATCAACCGGTTCCGCGATGGCCTCATAGCTTTCTTTGGAAGAAATCACAATCGTTTTGGGCAGTCCTGTAATTAAATCTCTTCCTCTTACTTCCATCATTTTGTTTTCTTTCAATCCCTGGGGATAAGCGGTGCCGATGTTGATTTTCAGTTCCTCAGCGGAGCGTTCTCCAATCATCAGGTTATGTTCCCGCCGGATGTAGCGCACAATTGCCTCATCAAATTTGTCCCCGCCCACGCGAAGAGACTTGCTGCACACAATTCCGCCCAGAGAAAGTACGGCGATATCGGTCGTACCTCCTCCAATGTCAATAACCATATTCCCGCTGGCCTGGGAAATATCCAAGCCTGCTCCCAAGGCGGCGGCCAATGGTTCTTCAATTAAGTAGGCTTGTCTTG
The DNA here is from genome assembly GCF_002777255.1 of Candidatus Formimonas warabiya. GTDB lineage: Bacteria > Bacillota > Dehalobacteriia > Dehalobacteriales > Dehalobacteriaceae > Formimonas > Formimonas warabiya. The sequence continues at coordinate 3,356,095 of NZ_CP017634.1, forward strand.
CTCCTGCGGACAAGGCGGCCTGTCGCACCGCTCTTTCTTCCACGCCCGTAACACCGGAAGGGATGCACACCATCACCCTGGGTTTAAAGAGCCAGCTTTTTCCACAAGCCTTTGTGATAAAATAGCGGAGCATTTTTTCCGTGGTGTCGTAATCCGCAATGACACCCTCCCGCAAAGGACGGACCGCTACAATGTTCCCCGGCGTACGGCCCAGCATGCGCCGTGCTTCTTCGCCTACCGCAAAAATATGGCTCGATTCCCGGTCAATAGCCACCACGGAGGGCTCGTTGAGGACAATCCCTCTCCCCTTCACATAGACCAGAATACTCGCCGTACCTAAATCAATTCCAATATCGTTGCCAAAATTAAACCGACTAAACATTTCCCTTCTCCCTTTCGTGCGTCCCTGTTTTACTCCTCTTTGTCTGGTAGGCTTGTCCTTTTTCAGTCCAGTAAAAACGAAGGCTACGCCTTCGAATCAAAGGTCTATTTCAGTATTGCCTTCTTATAGACACGATAAGCCAAATAATCACAATTAGTTTTATTATTCTCTCTTAAGTGAAAAAATCCTCTATTTTGCGTCTTATTTCTTCTTTGTGCTGTATTTTCTTTTTGTTGCTTCTCCGCCCCGCAGATGCCTTTCTGCTTTGTTAATTTCCAATATCTGCCTAACCCGTTTCGCAACCATTTCGTTTATTAAAGGTAACCGCTCCGTAACATCTTTATGAACGGTACTCTTACTAACGCCGAAAACAGTGGCTGTCTGTCTCACGGTGGCTGATGATTCTAAAATATATTGGCTAATTTCCAGCACGCGTTTCTGAATGTAGTCCTGCATAAACTAGCCTCCCTTACCGCCTTTTTTGTAAATATATATTGGGAAAAACCAAAAAAAAGAACTAAAAAGCGGCCACGCTTGATAGTTCTTTTTTGGTATCTTTTGGAAAATAGAGGAGAGGCTTCGCAACCGGGAATAAGGGGTAAGCCGGGGCAGCAAAATACCAGCTTCTCAATATAGACAGGCATACAATGGTCCAGACGGCAATATCCTTTTTATTGGTGATAAAAAATCGGTTTATGCACGTTTGAAATTGAAGGGTATCCTGAATCAAATCTTTTTCCCTGGTCCCGGCCAGGCTCACCGGGGTACTATTGATTCAGTTTTATGCCGATAATGGGTGTTAATTTTAAATAATTAACGCAAACAACAGCTCAGGGGATAATTAGGGTGATTAGCTTTATTGACATTCATTTTGCGATGTTGTACTTTATTAGAAAACTATCATTTAAATTCGTATTAAAGAAAATAGGATGTGAAATTATTTCATGGATGACCACCCTGACGGTAGAAGTCAAGATGGACAATGGTGTAGTTGCCTGAAAGAGGTGCAAATATTTTTTTTAAAAAAAGACGATAACTGCCTGCCCAGTGCAGTAAGGTAGTTATGTCTTTTTTTATATGCAAATTTATTTATCTATGGGGGTTGAGCGGATTGTTTTCAGAACTAGTCATATTAGCCATGCTGATTCTGCTAAATGGATTTTTTGCTGCATCAGAAATTGCCCTGATCTCATTAAGTGAAAATAAAATCAAAAAGATGGGGGATAAAGGAAATAAACGAGCCCTATTGCTTCAGAAATTCTTAGGTGAGCCAAGCAGATTTTTGGCCACCATCCAGATTGGGATCACCCTGGCCGGTTTCCTGGCCAGTGCTTTTGCCTCGGAAAGTTTTGCGGATAAACTGGTGCAGTTTATCAAAACTACCGGATTACCGGTCCATGATTCCCTACTAAAGGCTGTATCGGTAACATTCATTACCGTTATTTTATCCTATTTTACCCTTGTCTTTGGCGAACTTGTACCAAAAAGATTTGGCATGCAGAAATCGGAAGAGATATCTCTGTTTGCTGTTGGTCCCTTAACCTTTTTGTCCCGGATTACAGGGCCATTTGTGGCATTCCTCACCCATTCCACAAACTTCTTCATTCGATTAATGGGGGGGAATCCCCAAGCCGACGAAGAAAGAATTACGGAAGAAGAAATTCGCATGATGGTTGATGTAGGACAGGAGAAGGGAGTGATTCAAAGTACAGAAAAAGAAATGATCAACAATATTTTCGAGTTTGACAACACGGATGTTTCAGAAATCATGACCCACAGAACGGATGTGGTAGGTGTCCCTGTTAACGCCGGTTTTGAGGAAGTACTGAAGATCATGATCAGGGACAAATTTACCAGGATACCCGTGTATGAAGAAACCATCGACAATATTGTAGGGATCCTTCACGTCAAGGACTTTTTACAATTTATTTATCAAGACCAAAAAGAACATTTCAAATTGGAAAATATTTTAAGAAAACCGTACTTTGTTCCGGAGTCTAAAAAAACAGATGATTTATTTACGGAAATGCAAAAAAACCATATCCAAATGGCAGTGGTGATCGATGAGTACGGAGGAACAGCAGGAATTGTCACAGTGGAAGATTTACTGGAGGAGATCGTGGGAAATATTTTTGATGAACATGATGTGGAAGAAAGGGATGTTGAAAGAATTGATAAAACCACGTATTTGTTCGCCGGAAACACCAGCCTGGATAAAGTAAAGGAGTCCTTAGAAATCGAACTCCCGGTAGATGAATATGATACTTTAAATGGATTTATCCTGGGGCAGCTAGGAAGAATTCCGGATGACGAGGAAAAACCTGTTGTAGAATATACGGACGTTACTTTTAAGGTGGAAGAAATAGAGGAAAAAAGAATTGTCAAAGTCAAAGCGGTGCGTGGAACAGGGCTTACCGCTTAAATCCCTTGTCCTTTAGCTCTTCTTTTTTCCTGATAATCCGTCCCCGGTTGGCTCCCTTTATCCCTGCTAATGCAGGTATGCCATGGGATCTACTGCTTTTCCGTATTCATAGACTTCAAAGTGAAGATGGGGGGCCATTTTCGCTTCATATTTAGGTGAGACCAATACACTGCCGATGATTTCACCTTTCGCCACCGTAAATCCCGGCTCAGCCTTCTCCGGCTTGATGCCTTTATACCTGGTTTCCAATTTTTCTCCGTGTTTAATGGCGATTTCATACCCCCATAAGGGGCTGGAAGCGATTGAGGTGACTGTACCCGGCAGCGCTGCTCTCACCTCATAGCCCGGGGGTAGGGCAATATCAATACCCGAATGGAACCTGATATCATTAAATGTCTCTGAGTGGGAAAAACCAAATCCGGTAATTACCTGCCCTTGCCCCGGCCACCTCATGACGATATCCTGGGTCTCATCCGCCGGGCCCGCCAGGGGAATCTCTGCCGACTTTTGCACGGGCTCTTGAACCACCTGATTAGCACCGACTTCAGCTGCCTGTTCCTCCCTGGCACCTGAAGCCGACGGGCTTTGATCCCCAGATTGGCTTGTTTCCACAGGACTTCGATCTATTCTTTGGGAAACAAAATAGGCGCTTCCGGCAATGGTTAGCACCAGTAATACTGCAAAGGAAACCCATATTTTATTGATCTCCATATCTTTGATCTTATGCACATTGCCAAACATAAAAATCACCTCTTGCTCCATTTATAACCATTTTATGGTAATAATATACATAGCAAGAGGTTTTCTCATCTATCCGGCTTAATATAATTTTTCTATTTCGATCCCCTGATAATAATACTTTAAAATTTTCTCCGCATTATAGCCTTCTTTTGCCAGGCCGTTGGCCCCGAATTGGCACATCCCGACTCCATGCCCATAACCCACAATGGTTAACTCCACTCCTTCCTTTTGGATCTTCCAGGTAAAGTTGGTGGAATTAATGCCGAAAATTCTCCGGAATTCCGTTGCCGCCATCCGCTTATTTCCCACCAGGATCGTCTTCAGTCTTCCGGTCTTGGTTTTTTCTAAAGCTTTGATGGTGAAGGCTGAGGGGTTATTTATCTTCCCGCCTAGTTTTTCACTTAATTGAGAAAAAGGGATCAACAAGCGGGTCCGGTACTTCGGAGAATCCTGGTCCCATTTGCACGGGACACTTTTCAAATAAGGGGTGGCATAGGTCCAGACTTCTTCCGAATTTTCCGTACGCCCCCCGCAGGTGGAGTGGTATACCGGGTCGATCAATTGTTTCTCATAGGTGGCCACTTCTCCACAGGTGGCCTTTACCGCTGCTTTTAATTTTTTTTGATACTCCCAATATCTTAACCATCCCCACTTTTTTTTCATCTCTTCTTCCGATAACCAGCCCTGACAATGGCCCGGGTCGGTGCACACATCGGCGTTGGGATGCTCTTGATTGATAGTTTTCGTACTGAATTTGATTTTTTTTAAGGCATAAGTCCGGGCCGCGATGGCCTGGGCCTTTAATGCTTCTTTTTCAAATTCCGCGGGCATTTCCGCTGCCAGCACCCCCACCAGATATTCTTCCAGGGGCAGAGAAACTGTTTTCTTTTCCTGGACAAAAAAAACACGAATGGGGGGACCTTTTTCTCCTCCTGTCTCCCACGGACCGAAGTATTTGACTAACAGCACCATCCCCAAGGTCAAAATCATCAAAAAATAAAAAAATATTTTGCGCATGCTTTCTCTCCATATCGTTTTTTATTACCTAACCATATGAAGAAAAAAAGGGAATATGCCAAAAAGCCCAAAGGGTTTTTTGGTGTCTTATTCCTCCACGCGCACGATCCGGGCTCCTAACCCCTGGAGTTTTCCCACGAAGTCTTCATAACCCCGGTCGATATGATGGATGCAGCCCACAGAGGTCTTTCCTTCCGCGGCAAGGCCGGCGATAACCAGGGCCGCCCCTGCTCTTAAATCGGTTGCCTTCACATCCGCTCCCGTCAGCGTAGAAACACCTTTCACCACAGCGCTGTGCCCTTCTATTTTGATATTTGCCGACATTCTATTTAATTCATCCACATGCATAAAACGGTTTTCGAAAACCGTCTCCGTAATGACGCTGGTCCCTCTGGACCGGGCCATGAGCGCCATAAACTGGGCCTGCATATCCGTGGGGAACCCGGGATAGGGTAAGGTCTTAATATCAACAGGCGTAATCACTTCCGGTCCAATCACCCGAAGGCCTTCCGACTCTTCAATCACTTCCACGCCCGCCTCTTTCAGCTTGGCGACCACAGATTTGAGGTGATCTTCAATCACATTGTTCACCAGGACATTGCCTCCGGTAGCCGCAGCCGCCACCATAAAGCTTCCTGCCTCCACCCGGTCCGGAATTACGGTGTGCTGCACGCCCCTAAGCCGGTCGACACCGTCAATGCGCACGATTTTGGTTCCCGCCCCCTTAATTCTTGCCCCCATGGCGTTTAAAAAGTTGGCCAAATCGACGATTTCCGGTTCCTCAGCCGAATTCTCAATGATGGTGTTGCCTTCTGCCAGGGTCGCCGCCATCATAATGTTTTCCGTAGCCCCCACACTGGGAAAATCCAGGTAAATCCTGTCCCCGATCAATCTCTTGGCTTTTGCCTCAATATAACCGTGACCGATGGTTATGTCGGCGCCTAAGGCTTCAAAACCCTTGAGGTGCAGGTCGATAGGCCTGCTGCCGATGGCGCAGCCTCCGGGTAATGACATCCTGGCCCGACCCATTCTGGCCAGCAGAGGCCCCATGATCAAAAAAGAAGCTCTCATGCGGCGCACACATTCGTAGGGTGCTTCATATTGGGAAAGATCCGAAGCTTCAATCTCCAGTTTGTGTCCCCGAAAGTTGGTATGAACACCTAAAAAACCTAAGACTTCACAAATAGTTTCCACATCCGCCAAATGGGGGATGTCATTCAGTTGACAGAATCCATCCGCAAGGAGAGAACCAGCTATTACAGGCAGTACAGCATTTTTTGCTCCGCTGATGTTTACTGTTCCGTATAAAGGTACGCCTCCTTCAACTACTATCCTTTCCAAAATTCTGTTCCTCCCTGACTACTATTCCTTGCAATATTCCACAAATTCAGTCAATATCCTTCTTCATTCGTGCTGATTTTACTTCCGCTCATGCCATGTTATCTCAATAATCATAAAACACCAAAGGAGATCCTATGTAGATATAGGTCTTGTTCTCCAGCTCATTGTAAGACATGGCGACCTGCATATTCACATCATTGCTTCCCACTTTCAGCTTATCATGAATATTGGGCACATAACCCGTCTTACTGATATAATTTTCTTCCTCAACCCCCCCACTTATTTTTCCCCCGATGGAAGAAAAAATTTCATTAATTAAGGTCCGATAAGCACTTTTGGTCAATTTCCCCGGCTTAAACCCCACCATTAACTGGTTGAGTTCCGGCTCTTTTTGGAATTCCCGAAAGGCCGCGACCATTTTTTCTTTCGACCAATCCAAGGATTCCGGTCCCCTGGTATCAACCATATTTATAATTAAATACGTTTTGTCGTCCTTTTTTTTGTCCTGTAAAGACTGAAAAATAATTTCCACGCTTTGTCCTTGGGAAAGTTTTCCTTTTAACTGTAAACTATGAAATCCCTCATCTGCGATGCGCTCCCTGGTCAGGGAAGCAGGGGCTCCTAAAATATTCTCTACCAGTCCCCCATAATGATCCAATTCCGGTGCCGAGCAAAACTTTTCATCCACTTTTGCCCAGCCTTGAAGCTTCACTTCGGAAAAGACAGACTTGGAGCTTTCAAAGGCAGCCTGCATGGGCTGGTCTACTGTTTTCATGACAGGATTAATATCTCTGAGATAAAAATTCACTACAATAAGAATACCTGCCAAAAGCTCTAACAGCAACAGAAATGGCAATAAATATTTCTTCATCTTCTTCCCCCCCAATGGTATTCTTCACTATAATTGCCATCTGGGAAAAAGAATATACGTAAGTCAGTGAGTCAGAGTGAGTCAGGGGACGGTTCCCTGACTCGCCTCTTCCTGACAGCTGGTCTCGGAAAGTGAGTCAAAGAACCGTCCCCTGACTCACTCTGACTCGCACAAAGGACTGAGCTTATGAATTCAGCCCAGTCCTGTTCGCGTACCTGTTTAATAATATTTTAGTGAAACTATTACTTACATTTGGCCCTTGAAATCGTTATGAGGAAGTCTTTACTTGGCTGCTCTGATCCTGCTGATGGCCCGCTTTAAAGCCATTTCCGCCCGTAAGACATCCAAATCGGCGGCATGCTCGGTAAGACGCCTCTCCGCCCTATCTTTTGCTTCCTCGGCCCGGGTGACATCAATCTTCTCGCCCAGTTCTGCGGTATCGGCTAAAACAGTAACCTTGTTCTGGATCACTTCCATAAAGCCGCCGCTGATGGCCATCTTTTTTTCTTTGCCGTCCTGTTTAATGGTGACCACACCCACATCCAGCGCTGTGACGAGGGGGGCATGGCCGCGCAGAACTTCCAGATAGCCCAGGGCGCCGGGGACGATGACCGATTCGATGGCCCCGGAAAAAATAATCTTTTCGGGGGTTACCACGTCAAATGTAATGGGGTTATCTGCCATGATTAACCACGCCCTTCAAGCTGTTTTGCTTTTTCCACCGCTTCCTCAATGGTGCCCACCATCAGGAAAGCTTGTTCCGGTAAGGCGTCATGTTTCCCTTCAATGATTTCTTTAAAGCCCCGGATGGTTTCTTTTAACGGTACATATTTACCCGGAACAGAGGTAAATGCTTCCGCTACGTGGAAGGGTTGGGAAAGGAATCTCTGAATTTTCCTGGCCCGTGCCACGATGATCTTATCTTCTTCCGATAATTCATCCATGCCCAGGATGGCAATAATATCCTGCAGTTCCCGATAGCGCTGGAGAATTCCTTGCACCTCACGGGCTACCTGATAATGCTCTTCTCCGAGAATTCTGGGATCCAGGATTCTTGAGGTAGAGTCCAAAGGATCCACGGCGGGATAAATGCCCAATTCCACGATGGAACGGGACAGTACCGTTGTGGCATCCAGGTGGGCAAAGGCCGTCGCCGGCGCGGGGTCCGTCAAGTCGTCGGCGGGCACATAAATGGCCTGTACAGAAGTGACAGAACCTTTTTTGGTGGAGGTAATCCGTTCCTGCAGGGCACCCATTTCCGTAGCCAGGGTGGGCTGGTAACCTACCGCAGAAGGCATCCGGCCCAGGAGTGCCGACACTTCGGAACCGGCTTGGGTAAAGCGGAAAATATTATCGATGAAGAGAAGCACGTCCTGACCTTCCGAATCACGGAAGGATTCCGCAATGGTCAATCCGGTCAAACCAACGCGCAAGCGGGCGCCGGGCGGTTCATTCATCTGTCCGAAGACCAGGGCGGTCTTGGCAATAACCCCGGAATCTTTCATTTCGTTCCACAGGTCGTTCCCTTCCCGGGTGCGCTCACCCACGCCGGAGAATACCGAGAAACCGCCGTGCTCATAGGCAATGTTGCGAATCAATTCTTGAATTAGAACGGTCTTTCCTACGCCCGCACCCCCGAAGAGACCAACCTTACCCCCTTTGGCATATGGAGCCAACAGGTCTACCACTTTAATGCCGGTTTCCAAAATTTCCGTGGAGGGCTGCAACTCATCAAAATCCGGTGCCGGCCGGTGAATGGGCAGAGTCTCTGTGACTTCAATGGGGCCCATGCCGTCAATAGGTTCACCAATTACGTTAAACATCCGGCCTAAGGTGTTCCGTCCCACCGGAACCGTAATGGGGGCGCCTGTATCCTGGGCAAACATTCCTCTTTGAAGACCGTCGGTAGAGGAAAGAGCCACGCAGCGTACGGTGTTATTCCCCAGGTGCTGCATTGCTTCCAGGGTAATGTGAATATTTTTTGATTTTGCTTCTTCCGTCTTCTGGTCTTCGCTCTTAATTAAAACAGCGTTATAAATATTCGGAAGTTGGCCGGCGGGAAATTCGATATCCACAACCGGTCCGATGACTTCTTTTACGCTTCCAATTGCCACGATCTTAAACCTCCCTTACATAGGTTAGGGGACACACCTCTTTATGAGGTATTCCTGTCTGGCGGAGAAATGTCCCCAATGATAAGTGACGAGTGACTTAGGTTCCAATCACGGTTCTACTGCAGTGCCGCCGCGCCGCCCACAATCTCGGAAATTTCCTTGGTAATTGCCGCTTGGCGGGCACGATTCAGATTCAATGTCAGCTTCGCGATGATCTCTACGGCATTATCCGTGGCCGAACTCATCGCCGTCATTCTGGCCCCGTGCTCACTGGCCTTTGATTCCAAGAGGGCACGGTAAACAATGGTTTCCACATAGGAAGGCAATAGGGCATCCATTACTCCTGCTTCAGATGGCTCATAGATATACTCAACAGGCTTCTGGTCATTTCCTTGTACGGGCTCCACAGGCAGAAGCTTTAGTGTCACCGGTTTCTGGGACATGGCCGTCTTGAATTCGGTATACATTAAATAAATTTCATCAAAAACGCCCTCTAAATACAAAGCTGTGACCCTTTTGGCCAGCTCCCTGCCTTGAATAAAAGTCGGGTTGTCTCCGATATTGATGTATTCTTCCGTGATCTCCCGTCCCCGGCGCCGGAAATAATCCCGGCCTTTTCGGCCAATGGCGACAATCCCGGCCTGATGATCGGTACCTGCTAAAAAAGTGTCCGTCATGCGCATCACATTGGCATTAAATCCGCCGCACAAACCCCGGTCGCCTGAGATCACTACCAATCCCACTTTTTTCACTTCCCGGGCTTCGAGCAAAGGATGGGAATAATCCTGGGCGCTTCCTGCCAAACGACCCAATACCTCTTGAATCTTCTTGGCGTAAGGACGGGCGGCCAGCACACTTTCCTGGGCTCTTCTCAACTTGGCCGCGGAGACCATTTTCATGGCTTTTGTGATCTGCTGGGTATTTTTCACGCTCCGGATCCGCCTTCTAATATCCCGCGCAGTTGCCATACAGTATCACCACCTTTTGGTGTTAGTTGGCGGCAAAATCACCCTATTAAGGCTTACATAAAAGTTTTCTTAAATTCGGTAATGGCCGTCTTTAATTGTTCGATGATTTCATCGGATAATTTCTTTTCATCCCGGATGGTCTGCAGTATTTCCGGCTTGGAGTTGTGCAGATAATTGAGCAATCCTTTTTCAAAGCCCAGTATTCTCTTCACCTCAATGTCGTCGCAGAAGCCGTTTCCGGCGGCATAAATACCTACTACCTGTTCTTCTACGGGCATGGGAGAATACTGGTCCTGTTTCAGGATTTCTACCATTCTTTCCCCCCGGGACAGGGTGGCCTGGGTGACCTTATCCAGATCAGATCCGAATTGGGCAAATGCGGCCAATTCCCGGTATTGGGCCAGGTCCATACGGAGCCGGCCGGCCACCTGCTTCATGGCTTTAATCTGGGCCGATCCCCCTACCCGGGACACGGAAATACCTACGTTAATGGCAGGACGGACGCCGGAAAAGAACAGATCCGACTCTAAGAAAATCTGTCCGTCGGTAATGGAAATCACGTTCGTCGGAATGTATGCGGAAACGTCACCGGCCTGGGTTTCGATAATCGGCAGTGCGGTCATGGATCCGCCGCCCATCTCGTCGCTCAATTTCGCCGCCCGCTCCAATAGACGGGAGTGGAGGTAGAAAACGTCTCCGGGAAATGCTTCCCGGCCGGGCGGTCGTTTTAAGAGCAGGGATAATTCGCGGTAGGCCGCCGCCTGCTTGGACAAGTCATCATAAATAACCAGCACATGGCCTCCATTGTACATGAAATACTCGCCCATGGCAGCGCCGGAGTATGGCGCAATATAGAGCAAAGGAGCCGGTTCGCTGGCCGTTGCGGAGACCACAATGGAATATTCCATGGCGCCGAACTGCTCCAGCTTTTGGACCACGCTCGCCACGGTGGATGCCTTTTGGCCGATGGCCACATAAATACAAATAACGCCTTTGCCCTTTTGATTAATAATGGTATCAATGGCTACAGCCGTTTTCCCCGTCTGGCGGTCGCCGATGATCAGTTCCCGCTGGCCGCGGCCAATGGGTACCAGGGAGTCAATGGCTTTTAAACCGGTTTGCAAAGGTTCATAAACAGATCGTCTTTTCACCACACCGGGGGCCGGAGATTCCACCGCCCGGTAATGTTCCGTTTTGATGGGCCCTTTTCCGTCCAGGGGCTCCCCTAAAGGATTGACCACCCGGCCGATCAGCGCTTCCCCTACGGGAACCTCCATGATCCGGCCTGTGCGTTTTACTTCGTCCCCTTCTTGAATCTCGGTGTACGGTCCCAAAATAACACAACCGATGTTATCTTCTTCCAGGTTCAAGACCATCCCGGACACGCCGTTGGAGAATTTGATCAACTCTCCGGCCATAGCATTCTTCATGCCATAAATCCGGCAGATGCCGTCACCTACATTGATCACTGTGCCCACTTCAGAAACGTCCACATCAGCTTGATAATTTTCAATCTGCTGTTTTAAAATGGAACTGATTTCTTCATGTCTGATGCTCATTTATTGCTTTCACCCCTATCTTCCCAACTATATCAGTTGGAGGTGTTCTTTTAAAATATTGAGCTGTTTGGCAATACTGCCGTCATAAACCGTATCGCCTATGCGCACAACGATACCGCCAATTAATGACGGATCCACATTTACGGCAGCCTTAACTTTTTTCCCGGTCAGACGGGATAGCTTATCTTCCAATTGTCCGGTCTGAGCTTCCGTTAAAGCCACCGCCGAGCGCACCTTTGCCGTAAGGGTCTGATTCTCGGCAGCTAAAAATTGATTAAATTCTTCCACGATATCTGCCAGAAAAATTTCCCGGGATTTATCAATAATCAGGTTGATAAAATTAAACACCATGGGGTCCACCGCACCGGAAACAGCCTTCTTGATCAGGTCTTTCTTGGCGGCTCCCGGTACTAAAGGGCCATAAAAAAACTTTTTCAAATCCTCCCGGCTCTCCATTAATTCCATGATCAGTTTCAAGTCCGCGGCATATTTGTCCAGGGCATTGTGATTTTTGGCAATTTCAAAAAGCGCTTGGGCATATCGTCTGGCGACTGTTTTATTGATCATTGAATTTCGCCTACCCCTTGAATATATTGATCCACAAGCTCCTGATGCTCTTCAGTGGAAATGGCCTTACCCAGAATCTTTCCGGCCGCAAGCACGGCCAGGGTAGCTACCTCATGACGCAGGGTCGCCACCGCTTTTTCCCTTTCCACCTCAATCGCTTCTCTCGCCTTTTGCAATTCCTTCGCCGCTTCTGACTTGGCGCTGGCCAGAATTTCATCTTTCAGGCTTTCCGCATTTTTCGTCGCCTGTTCCACAATAGCGTGGGCTTCTTCCCGGGCTTTTTTCAGTTCCGCTTCCAAACCGGTTTTAATTTGCTCTGCTGCTTCCCGGCTGGCTTCAGAAGCGTTGATCTGTTCTGCAATATATTTTTTACGCTCGGACATAATCTTCACAAGCGGTTTATAAGCTACAAGTTTTAACAGGAATACCAGCACCACAAAGCAAACCAACTGGACGAGAAATGTGCCGTTTAATCCCAATTCTTGCAGTATCTCCATCAGAATCCTCCTCTCGAGGTAAATGTGGCGTATAAAGAAGGCGACCGCACCTAAAGCCGCCCAATCGCCCTCTTCCCACACGCCGAACCCTAATCAGAATTACTTATTCATTAACAAGAACGCTACCACCACTGCGATAATCGGAAGAGCTTCAATCAGACCGATACTAATGAACATGGTCGTTTGAAGAACACCTTTGGCCTCTGGCTGACGGGCGATCCCTTCAACTGTTTTACTGGAAACGAGAGCGTCACCAATAGCTGCACCGAGAGCTGCCAAACCTACTGCAATACCTGCTGCTAAAGCACCCATGTATATCCCCCCTTTCTCATCTCCGAATTTCACTTCTGTTAAAAATCCTCAATCCAGAAAATCTCCAAAAAATTAATGAGACTCTGCTTCAGCGGCCCCAATGGCCTGAGAAATATAAACAATGGTCAAAACGGTGAAAACAAAAGATTGAATAGCCCCTACAAAAATACTAAACCCGAGCCAGACAATTTGGGGAATAAACCCGCCGAAAACCAATCCCAAAATCGGCATGGACAAAATTAGCGCAATTAAAGTTTCTCCCGCAAAGATATTTCCGTAAAGACGGAAAGCCATGGTGACCGGTTTTGCCAGCAACTCGACTAAATGGATGAAAATAAATGGCGGAAAGGGCTCCAAATAATGTTTGAAATAATGGCCGCGCTGATAATTAATACCCAGGATAATCGCTAAGACATTCACTAAGACTGCCAGGGCAAGGGTCGTGTTCAAATCAGCAGTCGGTGATGCCATGGTCGGCCCTTCCACAATATGGCCAAAGACTCCGAAAGTCAGATTGGGGAATAGTCCCAATAAGTTGGAAAAGAAGATGAAGAGAATCAAGGTGACCAGCAAAGACATTAAATTGGCGCCCCTCTTTTCATCAATATTCGCTTTTACCAACCCGGAAACGAAATCAAAAACCCATTCAAAAAAATTGGCAATCCGTCCGGGATTTCTCATATCCGCCCCCGAACGAACAAAGAAAGCCAGGATTAGCAGAACGGCCATAACAATCCAGGTCATAATCATCGTCTTGGCATTTACTTCAAGTCCGAAAAAGTTCCAGATGACCTGTGCGTGTTCCATATGAGCATCTCACCCCCTTTGAAAAAATTAATTCTTATTTGAATGAATAATACTAATAAAAGCAGAAATCGTGGTATTTAAATGAATAATCAGGGGAACCACCAGCAACCCGGCGCCTGCCGCCATTAGATTGAATATCTCGGGAAGTTTTGCCGCAATATAAAGAGAGGCAATCATAAAAGTAATCCGAATCCCGGCCACTTGCTTCAACAAAAACTTTCCTTGCCAAATATCCATGGCGGAAGCTTTGGTGGTATATTTTATCAACAAATAGGCACAAATCAGGCTGACCGATGTTCCAAACAAAAAGCCGTATACCAGGGTTTTATCTTTCAGGAAAGGCCAGCAGACCAAAGCAACTCCCATCAGGAAAAGTCCCTGCCGGTAAACCCTGGATGTAATCCGTTCAAATTCCACTTGCCTTCATTCCTTCCAGAAGGAAGTTACCAAGGTGTAAATTCCGATCATGCCCACGACCACGCCGCAAATAACTCCCCCCAACATCAACCAAGGATCCGTACCCATTTTTTGATCCAAAAAGCGTCCGGCAAAAAAACCTAAGACCACACAGGTCGCCATTTCGAAACCAATCGTTGAAACAAGCGCAAGTGCCTGTAATACTTTCTGCCGGTCCTTGTCCACCATACATCCTCCTGCCTTTTTCCCAAATATGGCGGTAATCCCCCGGAAAGTCCCCAATTTTCGTATAATCTGGCTAGTATTCTACAGCAAATGTCTTATTCCTGCCGGTGCCAAAAATTAACATGGATCCCACTTCATCCTGTCCGGTGCCAACACCGAATGGACATAAAAATTGCAAGCCATATTCTCACCATCATAAACCAAGGGGACGTGCCGGGCTTTTGATCGGTCCAGCCTCCGCCTAAGACTCCCAATATATAGATCGTCAGATCTGTAGATTGCTCCATCCTTACCAGCCTGGAGCTTTTAGATACGGTTACCCTTGTTTTGCCAGAGTCAATGCTTGCACCTATTATTCATTATTCAATTTTAAAAGAGAATGTATGTATTCATTTGTAAATTTCTCCGCTGCCCACCGGTTCAACGCATCCGGCAAAGCTTCCCGGACCAAGAAATAAACCATCAAACCCTATATTTCGATATCTTTTTACTTATGTTTAAGATAATGTTATGCCTTTGTTCTTCTTTGAACAAGTTGAATTTAGTGCGATATGTTAGATTTTTTGCGCATTTCTTAATATAGCGTTAACATAGAATTAACAGCTATTTCCCCTAAAAAACTTCAATATGGCCCGAACAATCCGCCCGGATGCTTTCCCGTCTCCATAAGGATTCACCGCATTTGCCATTTCATGGTAGGCATGAGGGTTGTCTATCAGCTGTACCGTCTCTTTGATAATTTTTTCTCCATCCGTACCCACCAGTTTGACGGTACCCGCCTCCAATGCCTCGGGTCTTTCCGTGGTATCCCGAAGGACCAGCACAGGTTTGCCCAGGGAAGGAACCTCCTCCTGCATCCCCCCTGAATCGGTGAGTACCAGATAACTCTTCGCCATTAAGTTGGAAAAAGGCTGGTAGTCCAGAGGCTCAATCAAATGAATTCCTCCTGTGCCACATAAAATATCCCGGGCCAGATCCCGTACCAGAGGATTTTTGTGCACAGGAAAAATCACTTCCGTATCCGGTCGCATCTCTTTTATTTTTCGAATGGCCTGGAAAACCCGGGCCATGGGTGCTCCCCAATTCTCCCGGCGGTGACAGGTGACCAGGAGAATCTTTTTCTTCCAGTTTACCTGATCCAAACCTAACCCGGTCAGACAATATTCTTTACCTACCGTCTCCAGCAAAGCATCGATCACGGTATTGCCCGTGACAATAATGCTCTCTTCCGGTACATTCTCCCTGAGTAAATTTTTCTTCGAGGTTTCCGTGGGCGCGAAATGATAGTCGGCCAAACTTCCCGCCATGCGGCGGTTCATTTCTTCCGGAAAGGGGGCGTACTTGTTCCCGGTTCTTAATCCCGCTTCCACGTGTCCCACCTTTATTTGTTGATAATAGGCCGCCAAAGCCGCCACAAATGTGGTGGTGGTATCCCCATGGACCAATACCAAATCCGGCTTTTCCTGTGTTAAAATATCCTTTAAGCCTAAGAGGGCCCCCGCCGTAATGTCATAGAGGGTTTGGCCGTGGCGCATCAGATTCAGGTCATAGTCCGGCACGATGTGAAACAAGTCTAAAACCTGGTCCAGCATTTCCCTGTGTTGAGCGGTGACGGCCACCTGAGAGACAATTTCTCCGGGAAATTTGCTTAATTCTTTCACCACCGGCGCCATCTTGATTGCTTCCGGTCTGGTGCCGAAAACGGAGAGAACTTTAATCATAGTGGAGATTCCTTTCCTAGTAAGTTACGCGTCCTCGGTTTTTATATATCCTTTCTTTTTCAACTTGGCGATATGCTCTCTAACGACAAAATCAATGTTGACGCCAAACTTTTCCTCAATCACAAACATCATGGAAACAGCCGTTTGGGCCACATCCAGTAATTCCTCCGCAATCATTTGTACGACTTCACTTTCCTTTACCGTAACCTGCTCTCCATTTAAACCGCGGAATTTCCCGATCGCTTGGGCCAGTTCACCCGTTTCTTCCATCAGCTTTAAAGCCGTTGATTCCATGGTGGGGGACAGATTATTCAATTTGGGCAAACTAATCGTTTTCGTTACCACACACACTCAACCTCCCTTTAATTTTACCAGTTCCATGCCGACTTCCCGGGCAATCTGACAGGCAAAGGGGTCGGGGTAGTCCCCGTCAAAAATCACTTTTTTGATGCCGCTGGTAGCCATGGCCTTAATGCAGGTGGTGCACGGCTGATTCGTTACATACACCGTGGCCCCGTCCAAGGCTACCCCGTGCCGGGCGGCAAAATTGCAAATATTTGCCTCCGCATGCTGGGCCCGGCAAATTTCCTGGCGCTGGCCCGGGGGAATTTCCAGCTGGTCCCGGAGACACCCTACCTGATCACAGTGGGGTG
The DNA here is from genome assembly GCF_002777255.1 of Candidatus Formimonas warabiya. Lineage (GTDB taxonomy): Bacteria > Bacillota > Dehalobacteriia > Dehalobacteriales > Dehalobacteriaceae > Formimonas > Formimonas warabiya. Next base: position 3,372,709 of record NZ_CP017634.1, read on the forward strand.
CCCCAGGCAAAGCCCCATTATAACCGGTACCTAAAATCCGGTTATCCCCGCTCACCGCCACCGCACCCACAGAGCGCCTTAAACAGGTGGACCGGGAAGCAACCAAGTAAGCAATTTCCATAAAATACTGATCCCAACTTTTTCTCATATCCCATCCCCCGATTATTTTGTGCCAAACAGCCGGTCTCCCGCATCTCCCAAACCGGGAACAATGTACCCATGCTCGTTTAAGTGATCATCAATGGCTGCTGTAAAAATATCCACGTCTTCATGGGCTTGATGGACGACCCTGATCCCTTCGGGTGCAGCAATCAGACACATTAATTTCATACTTTTAATGCCCCGGTCTTTCAGAAACCCGATCGCCGCGGCGGCCGATCCTCCGGTGGCAAGCATGGGATCGACAATAATCACATCTCTTTCCTGGATATCATTGGGCAGCTTGCAATAATACTCGACGGGCAGTAAAGTCTCCGGATCCCGGTACAAGCCGATGTGACCGACCTTGGCAGCAGGAATCAGGCGCAGAATACCATTTACCATGCCTAGCCCGGCCCGGAGAATGGGCACGATGGCCACCTTTTTCCCGGCAATCACTTTGGCCTTTGCGGGCGCCACCGGTGTGGTGATATCAACCTCTTCCGTAGGAAAATCTCTCGTCACTTCATAAGTCATCAACATTGCCAGCTCATCGACAAGTTCCCGAAAGGATTTAACCCCCGTATTCTCATCGCGGATCATCGTCAATTTGTGCTGAACCAAGGGATGATCAAATACTTGGACTTTTGCCATGAAAACTCCCATTCCTTTCTATGCTATGACAGGGGACGGCTCCTTGTCACGAAAAAAATAGTTTCCCGCACAAGGAATCGTCCCCTGCCCCTTTTTACAGATCTGCGTAAAGAGGATATTCCTCCGTTAATTCCCGTACCATTTTTCGGGCCGCCCCCAGTTTATCCGGGTCTTTGCCCAAAGACAAAGTAGCATCAATGATCGCCGCTATTTTTCTCACGGCAGCTTCTTTCATTCCTCTGGTTGTTACGGCAGGGGTACCCATTCTGACGCCGCTGGTAACGGAAGGACTTTGGGGATCAAAAGGAATGGCGTTCTTATTTGCCGTGACGCCCACCTCATCTAAGATGTGTTCCCCTTCCTTTCCGGTCAGGCCTTTGTTCCTCAGGTCAATCAATAAAAGATGATTATCGGTGCCGCCGGAAACAAGCCGGAAGCCATAATGGGTTAATTCCTCCGCCAACACCCTGGCATTGGCAATAATCTGCCGCTGATAAAGGATAAAGTCATCCGTCAGGGCCTCTTTAAGAGCCACAGCTTTCGCGGCAATCACATGCATTAAGGGGCCTCCCTGAATGCCGGGGAAAATGGCCTTATCGATCGCTTCCGCGTATTCTTTCCGGCACAGGATCATGCCGCCCCGGGGTCCGCGTAAAGTCTTATGGGTGGTAGTCGTGACCACATCGGCATAAGGGACAGGGCTGGGATGCAATCCGCCCGCCACCAGTCCGGCGATATGGGCCATGTCTACCATCAATTTTGCACCCACTTCATGGGCAATTTTGTGGAACTCGGCAAAATCAAGGGTCCTGGGATAAGCACTAGCCCCCGCCACAATCAGTTTTGGCCTGCACTCCCGGGCAATTCTTCTCACTTCATCATAATCAATCTGTTCCGTTTCTTTATCCACACCGTAAGAGAAAAAATGAAAATATTTTCCTGATATATTCACCGGGCTGCCATGGGTTAAATGGCCGCCATGGGCTAAATTCATCCCCAGAACTGCATCCCCCGGCTGTAAGAGGGCAAAATACACGGCGGTATTGGCTTGAACGCCCGAATGGGGCTGCACATTGGCATGTTCCGCACCAAAAACAGCCTTAGCCCGTTCCCTGGCCAAGTCTTCCGCCAGATCCACACATTCACAGCCGCCATAATACCTTCTGCCCGGATACCCTTCCGCATATTTGTTGGTTAATACAGAACCTTGAGCAGCCATCACGGCCGGGCTGACAAAATTTTCCGAAGCAATCAGCTCGATCTTCTTTTGCTGCCGTGACAATTCCATTTGGAGCACCCGGGCAATTTCCGGGTCTACCTGTTCCACAAAATTCCTACACTCCATTTCCTCCACAAACTCTCCTCCGCATCTTGATGATTATTTATAATATTTCCTTTCCAGCTCGGCAATTTTTTCCACCCGACAGGCATGACGCCCCCCGGAAAATTCAGCGGCAAGCCAGGTTTTTACGATTTCCAGGGCCAAGCCCGGGCCAATCACCCGTTCGCCCATGGTCAGAATGTTGGCGTTATTATGTTCCCGGGACGCCCGGGCGGAAAATACATCATGACATAAAGCGGCCCTGATTCCAGGGACTTTGTTGGCCGCAATGCCGATGCCAATCCCCGTACCGCAAATCAAGATCCCCCGGTCATAAAGCCCCCCGGCCACGGCCTCAGCCACTTTTTCGGCAAAGTCGGGATAATCCACCGCATTCTCGTCGGCAGTCCCGAAGTCTTCAAACTCTATGTTTTCTGTGCGCAGATACGCTTTGATCATTTCCTTCATGCGGAATCCGCCATGATCACTGCCCAGTGCCAGCTTCAACTTGTCCACCTCACAAATTCATAAAATAAAAAAATTCTACAAAAAACAACATTTTCCTTTAAATCAGCAAATTACTTTTTCTATCAGCCGTTCAATGGCTGCTTCCAACTCCTCAGCACACTTTTGATAACGTTCCTCATCTCCCCCGTAAGGATCATCGATATTGACATCCGATAGGCCATGGGGAAAAATAAATTCTCTTAGGGTGTAGGTTTTCTTCTCCGCCCCGGGATCCAGAAATAGCACCTGCTGTTTTTGGATCATGGTCATGGTAAAAATATAGTCTGCCTCCTGAATCAAAGAAGGGGTTAGCCTTCTTGACCGGTGGGAAGAAAGATCAATATGCTTGCTTTTCAACACCGCTGTGGCCCGGGGAGAGGCGGGACATCCGTCGTAAGCCCCTGTGCCGGCGGACAGAATATTGATCTCGTGCGGGCCAATATTTCGCTCTTCAAGTTTGTGTCTCATTAACGCCTCAGCCATGCTGCTGCGGCAGGTATTTCCCGTACAAACAAAAAGTATGGTCCTCTGCTTGTCCACTCATGGTCCCTCCCTAAAAAAGCAATTTTGTTCCTACTGCTACCAAAATGATTCCTCCGGCTATCTCCGCCTTCTCTCCCATCCAGCTTCCCAATCCCCGGCCTAAAAAAAATCCCAGGGCGGTCATCATTCCCGCCACAATGCCCAAAACAGCTACTGTTCCCCAAATCTGGGCTTTCAAAGCGCCTAAGCCAAAACCTACGCTTAAGGCATCAATACTGACACTCCCCGCCAGCATGATCAATCCCCAGAAAGATTCCACAGGCTGGTTTTTCTTCCGGGAAAAATTCAACTGCTTCTTGGCTTGGGGAAGGGAAAACACGACATTTCTTTGCCTGATCACAGCCCAAAGCATGTTTAATCCGATCAGAATCAAGACCACAGCACCGATAATCGTGGCCACATCCCCAATTAAATTTCCCAGCACGATCCCAATCCCCAGCCCGATTAAAGGCATCACAATATGAAACAAGCATACCACGGCAGAGACAATGATGATTCTTTGCTTTCTGATTCCGGTGACGCCAATTCCCACCGCCAGGGCAAAGGCATCCGTTCCCAGGGCTAATGCGATCAAAAGGAGAGTGTATAGGCTCATGCGTTTTTCCTCCAAGACAAAGATTACCCTTATTATATGCCACTTTCCCATTTCATATTTCGGCAGATCCTTTCTAAGAAAACCTAATGGATGAGGGATATTAACAATATCACCATAATGCCCGCCGCAATACCTAATTTGGCATAATTGGGATGCCTGCGTCTTGATTCAGGTCCAATCTCTCCAAACACAATGTACAGCATCGCCCCTGCTGCCGCTGCCAGCAAAAATGAAATAAAATACCGGGAGAAGGAAACCAGCATCAGCCCGATGCATGTACCCAGAGGTGTAAAGATGCTGGTCAGGCCTGTGATGAGAAGAATAGTCCCGCCTCTCATCCCTGCCATTTTCAAAGGGGCGGAGATGGCCATTCCTTCCGGAATATTATGCAGTCCGATCGCCAAAGCAATCAAAAGTCCCAATTGGCCCGCCGCTTCATAACCAACCGCAATCGCCATCCCTTCAGGCAGGTCATGGAGGGCAATGCCGATTGCCACCAGATAGCCCATGTTCAGTAAATAGATGCGGTCTCTGGCCCGGGGCACGCCCAGGGTAATTTTTGACAAAATGAGATCCAGTATTTTTAACAGCAGCACGCCCGCCCCAAATCCGGAAAAAAACTTTGCCGGGGTGCCATAGACCCACGCAGAGGGGATCAGATCCAGGATGGCCACGCCAAACATGATCCCGGCAGCACATCCTAAAGTTAAGGCCAGGAACTTTTCCCCCGGTTTTTGGATCACCACAACCAAAAGTCCGCCCAGGCAGGTGGCTAAACCGGCGACCACGCTATAAAGCAGTATCGTCTGCATCATAGACCTCGCAAAAGCATTTTACTTCAAAATTATTCAATTTTTCGTAATTTATGCCCTAATTAACTCATTCCTTTCCCAAGGCTACAGTCACCGGACCATTACTCAATCATCCAGATCCCCCATATCTATGGTCAATGGGGCGTCTTGTACACCACCCGCCGCCTTGCGAATTCGGTTCATTACCGCAGCTCCCATCCCCTGATGGGAAAATTCTTCAATGAGAATAATTTCCGCCCCGGATAAATCACAATTGCGAAAAGCGGAAAATAACCGGTGGGCAATCCCGGACAGGTCCTGCCGTGATCCCAATACTTCCTGATAATAGGGTACAATTTGGCCTGTCATTTCCTTTTGGGTCTCCTCCGATAAAAGAAGGGCCACCTTTTTTCCTTCCTGTGTCAGGTGCAGAAAAAGCCTTTTCATTTTTTCTTTCCGTTCTTTGGCCTCTCCGGTAATCAGGACCACATCGGCCTCGGGAGAATAATGGGTATATTTCATTCCCGGTGCCCGGGGCACTTTCTTTTCAGTTAAGCCCGGGTCATATTCCACCGGTCCGATGGTGCTCTGTAATTCTTCCCGTGTTACTCCTCCTGGCCGCAAGATCAGGGGCAGGTCACCGGTCACATCCAGGACGGTAGATTCCACCCCCACCTTTGTGGCCCCGCCGTCAAGCACCAAAGGTATTTTTCCGTTCAGATCGGCCCAAACATGTTTTCCCTCCGTGGGACTGGGCTTTCCTGAGGCATTGGCGCTAGGAGCAGCCACCGGAACATTGGCCTCCTTAATCAATGCCAAAGCGACGGGATGCTTGGGCATGCGCACGGCAACCGTATCCAGTCCGGCGGTAACCTCACCCGGTACCAAGGCGCTTTTGGGAAAAATCAAGGTTAATGGTCCCGGCCAAAATTTGTCGATCAAATCATAGGCCTTCTCGGGGACTTCTTTGACCAAAGGAATTAATTGCTCCCTGTCGGCCACATGTACGATCAAAGGATTGTCCGAGGGGCGGCCTTTGGCTAAATAAATTTTTTTCACTGCCTGAACGTCTAATGCGTTTGCCCCCAGCCCATAGACCGTTTCCGTGGGAAAAGCCACCACCTCTCCCTGCTGTAAAAGCCGGGCCCCTTTCTTTAAAGCATTTTGATCAGGTTTTAAGGGGTCCACGATTATGTATTCTGTTTCCATATCTTCACCACCTCATCTTCCTAACGGTAAAGGATCACCCCTAAAAGCCCGGCACCCAGGATGACAAACAGGGGTGATACTTGAGCATATTGTAATACCAAAAAAGAGCATACGCCAATGATGACGGCTTTTGCATCAACCATGGAGGACTGGGCAATAGACAATCCGGCACTGCCAATCAACGCTACGACCATGGGTCTGATTCCTTTAAATACCCTTTGCATCGTTTCCCACTCCCGAAACCTGCTGTAAAACTTGGCGATTAACAGCACAATCAGAAAAGAGGGGGTAATGACGCCGATGGTGGCACCGACAGATCCCCAAAAGCCGCCCGCTTGATAACCCACGAAAGTTGCTAAATTAATGGCAATCGGTCCCGGCGTCATTTGAGAAATGGCAATAATATCCACCATTTGGGACAGTGTCAGCCACCCATGGATCCGTACCACTTCTTTTTCCATCAGCGGGATCATCGCATAGCCCCCGCCGAAAGAAAAAAGGCCGATTTTGAAAAAGGTAAGATACAATTGTATGAGAATAGGCATAACATACTCCTTATTCTGCATTTCTTTCTTATCGGTTACCGGGGATCCGGGTTCCGATACACCGTCCATCCTTATCGTTTCCGATAATACACCGCCCCAAACACGCCGGCTGCCAAAATCGCCCAGATCGGATGCACACCGAACCCAATGATCGCCGCCAGGCCAACCCCGATCATCAGGATGCCCGCCCGATCAAAAACAGCTTTCTTGCCCATATTTACGGCCGCTAAGACCAGAAGCACCGTAACCGCAGGGCCAACCCCCCTGAAAAAAGCCTCTATGTAAGGATTCTCACGAAAGTTCGAGAAAAAAACAGCAATCAAAATAATGATCAGAAAAGAGGGAAGAGCGGCGCCAAAGGTGGCGACAAGAGCGCCGGGGAAGCCGGCGATCCGGTAGCCTACGGAAACTGCGGAATTGATGGCAATCACGCCGGGAGCGGATTGAGAAATCGCGATCATATCTAAAAACTGATCCGATTCCATCCATCTCTTTTTCCGGACAATCGCCTCTTCTATCAGAGGAAGCATGGCATAGCCGCCCCCGATGGTAAAGGCGCCAATCTTAAAAAAAGTTAAAAAAAGGGCCCACCACAAGTTTTCTTCCCGGGTGGGTTGCATTGCTGCTTTTTCCTGGGACACTCTATTCACCTCTTTAGATGTCCGGATACGACTCGATCCCTATGTCCATAATCTTGAGAGATTGTGACGTTGGAAAAACCATAGCTTCGGCACAGGGCAGAAACATCTTCCCCCTGGTGATCGCCGATTTCCAAAAAAATAAATCCGCCCGGCTTTAGCACCCTTTGGGCCTGGGGCACCAACAGCCGGTAGCAGCTTAGCCCGTCCTCCCCGCCATCCAGTGCTAAGCGGGGCTCCTTTTGAACGTCGGCCGGGAGATAAGGAAGCTCCTTCTGGGGAATATACGGGGGATTGGACACGACGATATCATAATCTCCCCCGCCCAAAAATGGTTCCAGCAGGTTTCCCTGCAGAAAAGTAATTTTCCCGGCCACGTCATGGCGGAGGGCATTCCGTCTTGCTACCTCCAAGGCATCTTGTGAGATATCTACGGCATAATATTCCCCTTGGGGATAATATTTAGCCAGGCTAACCACGATCGCCCCGCTGCCGGTACCTACATCAACTACTGCAGGAGCGGCAAAATGTTTCATTTTATCTAGTACCAGTTCCACCAGGCTTTCCGTATCCCACCGGGGAACCAGAACAGCCTCGTTGACTTCAAACGCTAAAGACATAAACTCCTGGATTCCTGTCAAGTACTGCAAAGGATGTTTTTCCCGCCGTTTCTCTACCAATTGGGCATACTTCCGGGCTGCCCCGGCTGAAACAGGCTGATCCAATTGGACCAACAGGTCTTTGTATCCTACCCCGATGCTGAAAGCCAGGAGTATTTCCGCTTCCTGCCGGGCGTTTTCGATTCCCGCGCCGGCCAGAGTTGTTTTTCCCTGGGATAGTAATCCTATCACGGTTTCGCTAAAATCCTTCACTAGTCAACCTTCTTTAATTTTTCCGCCTGATCGGTGGTAATGAGGGCCTCAATGATTTCATCCAACTCCCCTTGAAGGACCCATTCCAGTTTGTGCAGGGTCAGGCCGATGCGGTGATCGGTTACCCGGCCCTGAGGAAAGTTGTAGGTACGAATCCGTTCCGAGCGGTCTCCTGTCCCCACCATGGTCTTTCGGGTATTGGCCAGTTCCCCTTGCTGTTCTTCCTGGTATTTTTCAAGCAATCTGGCCCGTAAAACGCGCATCCCTTTATCCTTATTTTTGATTTGCGATTTTTCATCCTGGCAGGATACCACAATTCCCGTAGGAATATGGGTAATACGCACGGCCGATTGGGTAGTATTCACCGACTGACCGCCGGGCCCGCTGGAGCAAAATACGTCCACCCGAATATCATTGGGGTTGATCTCCACCTCTACCTCCTCGGCTTCCGGAAGCACCGCCACCGTGGCCGCAGAGGTATGCACCCGGCCGCTGGCCTCCGTGTCAGGCACGCGTTGGACCCGGTGCACCCCGCTTTCAAACTTAAGTTTACTGTAGGCTCCTTTTCCTTCAATCAGGAAGATTACTTCCTTGAACCCGCCCAGATCCGTATAATGGGCGTCAAGAACTTCCATACGCCAGCCCTTTTTCTCCGCATACCGGGCATACATTTTAAACAAATCCCCGGCGAACAAACCGGCTTCGTCTCCTCCCGTTCCCGCCCGGATTTCCACAATCACGTTTTTCTCATCATTGGGGTCCTTGGGGAGGAGCAGCACCTTCAGTTCTTTTTCCAGCAGGGATACTTTCTCTGCCAATTCTTCCGCTTCAGATTCCACCATTTCTCTAAAATCATCATCCAGCTTATCCTTAAGCATCATCTTGGCGTCTTCCAGTCCGGCTGTGGCTTTCTTGAATTCTCTAAAGACGCCCACCACATCTTCCAGATCGGAATGGGCTTTGACGTGTTTCTTCCATTCCGTTTGATCCGCAATCACCTCGGGGTTTCCGATCAGCTGGGCCAGCTCCTCATATTTATCTTCCAAAGCCTGCAGCTTATCAATCATCATATCACCTCAACAAAAAATTATCTTACTAAGACTTCTGTTTTTTCCGGCAATACCGCCTTAAGAGCAGTAATCGCCACCTCCAGTTGGGCATCATCGGGTTCCCGGGTAGTCAGTTTTTGCAGCCAAAGGCCGGGAGCTACTAAAAAACGCACCAGCTTAGACTCACAGTGACGGCCGGAAAACTTGATCACCTCATAAGCTAATCCGGCAACCACCGGCATCATCACTAACTTAATTAAGATACGCAGCCATACCGTTGTCTGCCCCACGAAAGTAAAAATAAAAATCATCAGCAGCATTACCATCAAAATGAAGCTGGTGCCGCACCGGGGGTGAATGGTACTGTATTTTCGCGCATTTTCCGGTATTAATTCTTCACCGGCCTCATATGTGGAAAGGGTTTTATGCTCTGCCCCGTGATAGGCAAAAATGCGCTGAATATCCTTCATCCGGCCGATGGCAACCACATACCCAATAAAAAGACCGATCCGGATCAGCCCCTCCAGAGTACTGCGCCCAAACTGCCCGATATAGGGCAGGGCAAAGGCTGCTACCGATACCGGGACGACGATAAATAGGCCGATCCCTAAAACAAGGGCAATTCCCACGGTAACGATTAATTCCCATGAAGTTAACTGCTCTTCTTCCGATTCCCCCACCTGACTGGCAGACCAGGTGATCGCCTGCATGCCTAAAATTAACGACTCAAACAAGGAGACACACCCTCTGAGGATGGGCCACTTCAGCACAGGGAATCTTTCTCTTAAAGGAACACGGGTACTTTCTTTCAAAACAATTTCGTTGGAAGGCTTGCGCACAGCAATCGCGCTGCCCCCTGCACCCAACATCATCACGCCTTCGATCACAGCCTGACCACCATATTGAAATGGCTTCGCCATTTTAGCACCTTCTTTCTACCTAAAACACATTATACTCAATTAAAGTATTCCAGGCAAGACGGGGAAAATAAAGAAAGAGCAGAGCACTTGAGCTCTGCTTTTATTTGATGCCGTATTTTTTCTTAAATTTATCAACACGCCCACCTTGTTCCACCAGCAATCTCTTGCTTCCTGTGTAGAAGGGGTGACATTGCGAACAAACCTCCACCCTGATGCTCTTTTTGGTAGAGCCGGTGGTAAATTTATTACCGCATGCGCAAACAACTTCTACTTCCTGGTATTTCGGATGAATACCTTCTTTCATGCCCGTCACCTCTTTTCTTACCCTAACTTGACCATTTTATGTCAACGGGCAACATTATAGCATATTGGGATTAATTTGTAAACAGCAAAACTGGAACACGTCAAGGGCATCGGAGAATCATTACACCGCGCTTTTCAATTCAAGAACCGTCCCTGAATTACTCACGCATCACGGCTCTGGAATAGTTGCCTATTTCCAAATCAGGTACTTCCTGCCGCAGCATGCTGATCATGCCGGGAATTCCCCTTGTTTTGTACTTCCTTTCGGGAAGGATTGTTAAAAAATACGCCGGATCAATATTTAAATTTCTTAATTGTACTTTTTTCACTTCCGCCCTCTTGATTAAATCGATTAAACCTTTTATTTCAGATTCGTCATCGGTAAAGCCGGGAAAGGCCAGCAAATTTAGGGAAGTAAAAACCCCTGCCCGGGCGGCATAAGCCAGTGAATCAATCACGTTCCCCATGCCATAATTTCGGGGACGATGATAGGCGTGATAGATTTGGGCCGTAGGGCTGATCATGCTTACCCGCATCGCATCGATACCAGCATCCACAATCTTTTTAATATTTGCCGTATGCCCTGCGTTGGTGTTGATGTTGATCGTCCCCTGAGCGGTCTCCTTGCGCACCTGTTTGATACTTTCCGCAATCAAGCCGGCCTGAAGAGACGGCTCTCCTTCACAGCCCTGGCCGAAGCTGATCATGGCATTCTCTCCGCTATGCAGATGGGGCACAGCCAATTCAACAATTTCCTGGACGGTGGGGACAAAATTCAATCGTCTCTGGGGCGCCGGACAGCATTCTGAGGGTTGAGATGAAATGCATCCCACACACAGGGCATTGCATTCCGGCGAAACGGGGATTCCCCCTTCCCACCTGCCGTAAAAAATGTTTTGGGCGGTAAAGCAGCCGTATTCCAAAGAACAGGTAGCCAATTGAGCTACCAGCCGGTTTTGGGGAAACTCCCGCTTTTTTCTATTTACCCGTTCCGGCAGATCATGTGTATGATAATTTTCCGGGTTCCAGAGAAAATCCTCATCGGTCTGAACTGCCGCCACCACAAATTTGCCCCGGTGAAGGCCTACTGCCGTATAACCCAACAAGGGAAGAGTTTTTTGCCCTTTCGCACCGGCATAGGCAGGCACCAGGGTCCGTGTAAAGCCTTGAGGAAGCAAAGCCCCTACCGCCCAAACCCTTTCTTTGTTTCTCCTGTACGGATTAAAGCCTAAGGACAGGAACTTCCCCGTGTGCCTGTCTATCCCCAGCGGGAGCCGGCCGGGCAGGGCAGTCAGGGTGGCTCCCTGGGGAAGAGGAATCAGCTCATCCGGTCGGGGAGAGACAAGAGAGAATCCTGTCCGTCCGGCCATCTTCAGGCCAGGCAGATCCAATAACTCGCCGTTACTTCGGGCAAAAAGCAGATTAGGCACGCATACCATCCTTTACTAAAAAAGTCCGGGACTCGGGATCCGGGTACCGGGAAACCATCAAAGCAGGAATTCGGGTCCTGGGATTGCCAAAAAAATAAGGCGATAAACTATATCGCCTTTTAATGTATGTTACCTGAATAAGAAAGTCAAGTGAGAATTATAATTTAGGCAAATAACGCATCGGATCCACTGTCTTGCCGTTTACATGAATTTCCAGGTGCAAGTGAGGACCGGTGGTTCTACCCGTATCACCCACCCGGGCAATTATTTGCCCCTTATTTACCTGCTGTCCTTTTTTGACAAGCAGTTTAGAGGCATGTCCGTAAACAGATTGTATTTCATTGCCGTGATCAATGGTAATAGAGTACCCATAAATAGCGCGCCATCCTGAAAAAATCACGTTCCCGGCTTCTACGGCCCGGATTGGTGTTCCCGTCTTGGCGGCAATATCCGTTCCATGGTGAAAACCGCTTTTTCTCCACCCGTAACCGGAACTGATGATCCCCATTACCGGCAGAGACAATCCGCTTAGTCCCCGGGAGGCGACATTGAGCGCAGGTTTGGCAGCGACTCTGACAGGGGTCATTTCCTCAGCACTTTGTACCGGTATCTTGATCACCTGGCCGATTTTTAGCCTGCCTGGATCGGTAATTTGGTTGTAGCTAACCAGATCATCCACATGGACCCCGTATTTTTGAGCAACATTCCACAAGGTATCTCCCGCTTCCAAAGAATAGTTAATTTCCGGTTCCCTGGGGACATAAATACGCTGTCCTTGAAGAACCCTTGCGTCCGTATCTAAATTATTCATGGCTGCCAGCAGCTCAAAATCAACTCCGTAGTGTTGGGAAATCCTGCTCAGGGTATCTCCCGCTTCCACATAGTAGGTAATCCGGTAGGAATTTTCATTCTCTTCCTCAGTGGCGGAAACCTGTATGGGAAACAATATGAATAGGACAGCGGTCATCACGGCAATGTATTTTGTGGCTTTATTCATGCATTTCCAACTCCTTCCTGAGAACCACTCGTCCTATATAATTGACAAAAGGTGGGAAAAATATACGCAGGAGAAAGCTCAGAGCTTTTTTCTGGATCCGGGAACCGGTTACCGGGTACCGGGAAAACAAAAAAGATAGGTCCGGTCGTATGCCATCTCTATCTCTTTCGATAATTTGATCTCAGGTTTCTGTACACCTTTGCTGAGTCCACAAATTTTCCCAGACCGTCTCCTCGACTCTTGAAAAGCCTACTCGGGGAACAGCTTTGGTAAGGCTCTAAGCAAATCCGCATTGGTTTTGGTTTTATCCAGGGCATCTATAAGCATTTCCGTTACTTCCACACTGTTCATGGAAGCCGTGATGCGGCGGAAATGCCACATTAACTCAATTTCCTCTTTGTTTAGCAGCAGATCTTCCCGTCTGGTCCCGGACCGTTTCAGGTCAATGGCAGGGAATAATCTTCTTTCCGCCAGCTTCCGGTCCAGCACCAGCTCCATGTTGCCGGTACCCTTAAATTCTTCAAAGATCACATCGTCCATCCGGCTTCCCGTTTCGATCAGGGCCGTGGCCAATATGGTCAGGCTGCCCCCCTCTTCAACTTTACGGGCCGCGCCAAAAAACCTTTTCGGTTTATGTAAAGAGATAGGATCCAATCCCCCGGACAAGGTTCTGCCGCTGGGAGGAATGACCAGGTTGTTGGCCCGGGCCAGCCGGGTAATACTATCCATGAGGATCACCACATCCCTTTTATGTTCCACCAGCCTTTTTGCCCTTTCCAATACCATGTCGGCAACTTTGACATGATTTTCCGGCAGTTCATCAAAAGTGGAACTGATGACTTCCGCTTTCACGGAACGGGAAATATCGGTTACTTCCTCCGGACGCTCGTCAATGAGCAGGATCATCAGCTTGACATCCGGATAATTTTGACTGATACTGTTGGCGATCTTTTTCAGCAGGGTGGTCTTTCCTGCCTTTGGAGGCGCCAGAATCAATCCTCTCTGTCCCTTTCCCAGGGGAGCAATCAGATCGATCATCCGGGTCGCCAGGTCCCGTTCTTTCGTTTCCAGAGTAATTCTCTCCTGGGGATAAATGGGCGTAAGTCCCTCAAAATGGGACCTTTCGGGGGAAAACTCCGGGTCCATATCATTGATAGATTCTACCCTGAGCAAAGCATAATATTTTTCGCTATCTTTCGGTTTTCTGATTTGACCTGCCACGCAGTCACCTGTACGCAAATCAAATCTTCGTATTTGAGAGGGAGATACATACATATCTTCCGCACTGGGCAAATAGCCCACAGGCCGTAAAAAGCCATAACCGTCCGGCAAACGTTCCAGGATTCCTTTGGCAAAAAGCAGCCCGTCTTTTTCCGTTTTTGTCTTCATAATTTCCAAAATCAATTCTTTTTTATGCAATTGATAATACCGCGGAATTTCCAATTCCCGGCCGATTTTATATAATTCGGCCATGGTCTTGGCTTCCAAATCCGCAACTGACATATGAACCTCCTACAAACTTTTCTTTTTTTATTTTTTATTGAATCACGGTACTGTTGATTCGTCTTTTCCGGTTCCGAAAATTCCTGATCAGATACAAGGAAATAAAATAAACAGCCACACTGCTTATCAGGGCATTAATCACACTGCCCAAAAAAAAGGCATCGCTTAAATTTTTGATACTGTCCAGGCTCAAAGAAAATCCCTTCGGCACATCTACCTTTTCCACCGGTCGCCCCAGAATAATGCGTCCCACAAAAATATTGGCGGCATAAAAGGGTAGAATCAGCCATTTAAGAGCAAGAGAAGTAACCACGGCGGAAATGCGGTTTACTCTTCCTATCGTGGCAAACAGATAAGCAAATATGGCTCCCAACCCAAAAGTGGGCAGAAAATCTACCCCAACACCAATTGCAATTCCTTTGGCAATTAACTCAGGTTTTCCCCTCAAGCGCATAATTCTTAACATTTTTAAACGAAGCCAGCGCCTACACTTCATTATTTGTTAATTCTCCCCCGCAAATAAGTCGTCTGTCATCCGCAGCAACAAAAGTCAACCGGAAATACTCTGGCAAGGTAATCATTGTTTGGTGAAAATTATTTTTGAAAAAACAGGAGATAACAATGATGTGACTAGAAAGCCCTGGGGCTTTTTACAGAATTAGGGATCCGGGTACCGGAATTGACAATACCCCAAAGCCCACTGGTGGGGTCGACAAAAACTCTCTTCGTGCTCAGATTGCAAAAAAGTCTTCCAGCGAAGCAGGAAGACTTTCACTTTAGTTAGAGTATACCACCAAAAAAGTTTTTTAGTCAATCATTCCCTGAACAGTTCTAAAATTTCACAAATAAAACACCTTTGCCCCATCCGGAACCTGGATTAACACATCACATTCAATTTTCCAATTAAGGGCTTTTTAGCAAAGATATGCGTGGCTTCAATGAACCGGATCGTTCCTGTTTTTGCTCTCATTACCAAAGAATATGTTTTTGCCCCCGTGGCATTATATTCTACACCTTTGAGCAAACTGCTGTCCGTAATGCCGGTAGCGCTAAAAATGACATCATCTCCCCGCACCAGATCATTCATGGTGAGCATGCGATTCACATCACCGATTCCCATCGTTAAGGCCCGATTATACTCTTCTTCGTTGGTAGGCATTAGCCGCCCCTGCATTTCTCCTCCTAAACACTTCAGAGCGGCCGCAGCAATTACGCCTTCAGGGGCCCCTCCGATACCCATCATCACGTCAACGCCCGACCCGGCTACGGCTGCTGCTACAGCAGGGGATACATCCCCGTCTGAAATAAGCCTGATCCGTGCCCCGCAGTCCCGGACGTCCTTAATCACCTGCTCATGCCGGTCCCGGTCCAAAATCACCACAGTAAGGTCGTTGAGAGATTTTTTCAAGGCGCTTGCCACTGCTTTCAGATTGTCCCTGACCGGGGCATCCAGGCTAATTTTCCCGGCGGCTCCCGGGCCCACGGCAATTTTATTCATATACATATCCGGGGCATGGAGCAGGCATCCTGATTCCGCCACGGCCAACACGGCAATGGCCCCGTTAAGGCCTTTGGCGACCAAATTTGTTCCTTCCAGCGGATCAACGGCTACATCCAGCTTGGGATGACTGCTGTGGCCCAGCTTTTCTCCGATATAAAGCATGGGAGCTTCATCAAGCTCACCTTCCCCGATCACCACGGTACCGTTCATGGCAATGGTATCAAAAACCGCTCTCATGGCCTTTACGGCAGCGTCGTCTGCGGCAATTTTATCACCCCGGCCCATCCATCTGGCTGAGGCCAAAGCGGCTGCTTCCGTGACACGTACGAATTCCAAAGTGAATTCTCTTTCCATCCGGTTCTCCTCCCAAAATTATTTATTCTTTACGCTCTCCCAGTCAGCTAAAAATTTAGCGATGCCTGCATCCGTCAAGGGATGCTTGACCATCTGCATCAGTACTTTAAAGGGAACGGTGGCAATATCGGCACCCGCCAGGGCAGCTTGAGAAACATGGATGGGGTGCCTGATACTGGCGGCAATGATTTTTGTGGAAAGATAATAATTTTTGAAAACTGCCACCATCTCTTCAATCAGATGCATGCCATCATGGCTGACATCATCCAACCGTCCCACAAAGGGACTGACAAAGGCAGCCCCCGCCCTTGCCGCGAGAAGAGCCTGGTTGGTAGAAAAGATCAGCGTCATGTTCACCTTAATATTATCATGCCTTAAAATATGGGTAGCCTTTAAACCCTCGGGCGTGATGGGAATCTTGATCACAATATTGGGGTGAATTTTTGCCAGTTCCCTTGCCTCTTCCACCATGCCCCCGCTTTCCAGGGAAACAACCTCCGCACTGATGGGACCGTCCACCAGGGAAACGATTTCTTTCACCACTTGTTGAAAGTTTCTGCCCTCTTTCGCAATCAAAGAAGGGTTTGTGGTAACCCCGGAGATCACCCCCAGCGCGTGGGCTTCCCGGATCTCTTGAATATTGGCACTGTCAATAAACAATAACAATGTTTGCACCTCCAGCTAGAACAAATCCCCTATTCATTATTAATTTCAAAAAGGGGAAAAAATGATACTTGGGAAAAAAGAAATTAAAGAGCAGGGCATCCTGCTCTTTTTTTATCCTTAGCCCTTACCGGCGCTTCCAAACAGCCTGATCTTTTCCCGGATCACTGCAGTCATGGCTTTTTTTGCCGGCCCTAATACCTTTCTCGGGTCAATTTCACCGGGGTCTTGGGCGATTACTTCCCGCACCCCTTTCACAAAAGCCTCTCGAATATTTGTATCTATATTTACTTTTCTTACACCGAGCCGAATCGCCTCCCGGATGGCCTCATCCGGAACCCCGGAGGAGCCATGCAGTACAATGGGTATCTTTACCAAAGACTTAATTTTTTCCAATCGGGGGAAATCAAGCTTCGGTTCCCCTTTATACTGGCCATGGGCGGTGCCGATGGCGATCGCTAAAGCATCGACTCCCGTTGCTTCCGCAAAGATTCTCGCTTCCTCCGGATCGGTAAAAAGAGCCTCTCTCTCATGTACGGTAATGTCGTCTTCCGTGCCGCCGATTTTCCCCAATTCCGCTTCCACGGAAACGCCCACGGCCCGGGCCACCTCCAGCACTCTTTTGGTGATCTCAATATTCTGGTCCAAAGGCAGTTTGGAACCGTCCATCATCACGGAAGAAAAACCATATCGAATACACTGCATCACCTGGGCAAAACTGGTTCCATGGTCAAGATGCAAGGCGATGGGAACTGTTGCCTGATCTGCAGCAATTTTTGCCAATGCCACAATATAGGCTAGTCCGGCGTACTTGATCGCACCTTGACTGGCCTGAATAATCACGGGAGATTTTTCCGCTTCCGCGGCATCTACAATCGCTTGAATAATCTCCATGTTATTACAATTAAACGCCCCGACAGCATACCCTTCTCTCTCAGCTTTTTCGAGTAAATCCTTTACTGGAACTAAAGACATTCATTTCACCGTCCTAGATTATTTTTTCCATTGTCCTTTTTTTCTTTTTGGCTTGTGCACGTTCTTAATCACAAATCCTTGATCCGATAATTCTATTTTCCCCAATTGTTTTAATGTTAAAAGGTCTTCTTTGGTTTCGGCAAAAATAATTCCCCTGTTGCCGCAATCACTGCACACCATTTCTAAACGGTCCGGCAAAATATCCAAATCAATATTATGATTGCCGCATTTGCACGTAATAGCACCTTCGGCAGAAATATTGTTTAAGTATTCCAAAACCTGATACATCACATCCGGGTTATCAAAAAACTCCTCAAAACCGGTGTCTTCAATTAAATCCGCAAATGTGCGCTCTTGATTTTTTACGGCATCCTTCACCTTTTCCTTAGACCCGACAAAGCCAATCTCCAAACCGGTGTCCAAGCATACCAAAGGAAAGGCTTCCGGTGAAAACAGTTCTTTATAACTCAGATAAAACAAGTGGTTTGTCTCACACATGCCGCAGTCGGTTTTTAAAGTAAACTTTTTATAATTTGAAGTAGCAATCACCACCGAACTCGCTCCACAATCACAGTCAAAACACACGCTGCTTTTTCCGGAAAAAGCAAACAGCGAAATGGCATGAAAATTTAATTTTCCACACTTCGGACAGCGCATAGCTAAAACCGTGCCGGTATTAATCACCATCCATGCATCCCCCTTTAAAGCAATGGCCCCGGCCAACTTCAGGAATAAAAAAACAAAAGGGATACAGACCCGCTTGTTAGGCGTGTCTTTTTCACACCTCATACCCTCATGTTGGTACTATTTCGCCATCCTGCGACAAATTCCTGCAAAATTTTTATCTTCAGGAGTGAGGACTTATTACGCGATACTGGTTTCTTTTAGGGTCTCTTTAATTAATACTCTTAATTCCTTTAAATCAAAAGGTTTGGTGATATGTTTCTTCACACCCATTTTGGCCGCCTCAGAAACGATCTCCAGTTCCCCGTAGGCAGTCATCATGATCACTGGATTGTCGTATTTCATTTGTCGCAAGGTTTTTAGAACTTCCAGCCCATTCATGCGGGGCATTTTCATGTCCATCACAACCAAATCTGGATTACACTCCTGCACTTGCTCAATGGCCTCTATGCCGCTTCCTGCCGTGTATACTGCCATAAACTCATCTTTCAGCGCTTCAAAGAGCAATCTCCGTACGCCCAATTGGTCATCCACAATTAGAATGGACCAATTTTCTTTTGGTGTAGTACCCATGTTTGTCCCCCCATTGGTTCATTACCGGTATTTTGATTGTTAATGATTCTCAGTTCACCTAGTAATTTCCTTCTTTTTAAACAAAAATATCTAAATTTTTTTCCTAAATTCTGTAATCTTCCCAACGGCAAATACTGCGCAACCGCTTCAAGGAACCATCCTGCACATAAATTCTGGGCAAACGGGCTCCCGAGGTTGTCCGTCTCAAGGGAATCACCACTTCATCACCCACATGGATTCCCTTTCCTGTCACATCGATCATACTTAACTGCATGCCGACCCTGCCGATAACAGGCAATCGCTCTTGTCCCCGAGTCACGAAATGAGCCGGGACAATTCCCACCATGTTTGAGATAGATTTTGCCGCAGATTTCACAAGATCATAAGGTTTTACCGGCCTGGTATGGGGAACCATGCCAAAGCCGTCCGCGTATCCCACAGGAATGATGCCTACTTCCAGGGCCTTTTTTGCCACATAATCCCGGCCATATCCCACCGAGTCTCCCGGCTTTAATTGTTTCAGGGAGATCACGCGGGCCTTCATCTGCCAGGGGTCTTTCAAGGTAATTTTCCGGGCCACCTGATCAGACGGATACTGGCCGTAAAGCAAAGTGCCCACCCGAACCAGATCCAAATACATCTCCGGCAGATCCAGCACCGCCGCACTATTGGCAATGTGGGCAATAACGGAAAAACCTGCTTGTCTAATTTCATGCACCGCCTGGCTGAAAACGGCAAACTGCTTGTGGGCAAAACGCTTATCCGCCATCATCGCCGTGGCCAGATGAGAATAGACGCCGGACATTTCAATGGCAGGAAGATCTTTTAACCTGCTGAGGAAAGCAGAAAGCTGCTCCTGCAAAAGGCCGGATCGTCCCATGCCTGTTTCTACTTTCAAGTGAAAGCTGGCCCGGATGCTCTGTTTCTTTGCCCCTAAAGCAAGGGCCTCCAAAGCTCCCATGTCGTCAATCGTAGCAATTAGGCCTGATTTGACCATGATGTCGACCTCAAAAGGCAACATGGGGGCAAACACCAGAATCGGTGTGGAAATATCATGCTGTCTAAGTTCCAGTCCCTCCTCCAGTGTTGTTACAGCAAACATATCCACTCCTGTCTCTGCTAAAACCTGGGCCACCTCCACAGCTCCATGCCCGTAGGCATCGGATTTGACCACGGCCAGAATTTTCACAGGGGCCGGAACTAATTTTCTAATCTCCCGAAAATTATTAATAATAGCATCTAAATCCACTTCAATCCAGCGAATAAAATTATGCATGCCTATACTCCCTGATCCGGTTTCCAGGACAAAAACCCTGCAACCTATTTTTTTAACTTTTTCTTTAATCCAATCAACTTGCGCACCCCATGGTAGTAAAGGGGCTCCAGCGTCTGATACAGCCAATAGGCAGCCGGCTGGTAAACTAAATCATATTCCCCGATAAATTCCGTAAATTCTCCGCTGAACCCTTTTTTAAACCGGTACAGCCCGTAAAGGGGGTTTTCTTCCGTCAGCTGGCCGGGCACGCCGCGAAAATCATAGAGGGTACAACCCTGGCTTTTTGCCCATTGGATCATCGTCCATTGGATCAGGTAATTGGGCATGGCATTACGCTCCTTGTTGCTGGAGGCCCCATAAAGATACCAGGCTTTATCCCCTAACTTTAACAGCAGCGTACCAGCAATCACCTTGCCGCCTAATTTTGCCAGAAACAGCTTGGCATAACCCGGCGGCACCAAATAATCATACAAATCCTCAAAGTATTGATAGGACCGGACCAAAAAGTGGTCTCTTTCACAGGTCTCCTGCAAGACGCGATAGAAAACAGGTAAGTCTTCCCTGGTCCCGGTTTCTACAATCTCCACTCCTTTCCGTTCCGCCAGCCGAATGTTATAGCGGGTTTTTTGGTGAAAATTACGCATTAACTGATCACTATCCGGTGAAATATCCAAACGGAACACATATTTCGGCTGAACTCCCTCAAAACCCTCTCCTTTGTCCGCGCTCCGGAAACCTGCCTGTTTCAAGGCATCCTGCCACGCCAGGTCATGGGCGGGCACATCCGGGTCAATTTTTAAAAAAATTACCTGATGTTCCCGGGCCAAAGCTTTCATTTTCGTGAGCAAAAAGGGAAACAAGCCTGGTTCCTTGATATCCAGAACCGGTCCCCGGGGAGCGTAAAAAATATTTTTTTTTAAAAGGGGAATGGCCCTTTTTAAAACCGTCACCGCGCCTACCGGCTGTCCCTCTTTTTCGATCATGATCCGGAAGGGAATCCATCCTGTTTTTGCTTTTAGGTCTCCCCACTCCCAAGTCTGCAGAACATGTCCTTTCGGCGATGATTCAATAAATCTATTGAAATATGCTTTTTCTGAACTATCCATTAACCGCGCTTGAAAATCCAACGCCTTGTTCCTCCTTGCTGTACATTTTGCATCAATATCATTTCATGATTTCCTTATACCTATTCGTGGATTGGGATCAATTTCCTGCCTTCGGGGTGAGTCAGGGGACGGTTCTCTGACTCACCCCCAAAAGGAACAAAGGAACTTAACAACCTGAGTCAGAGAACCGTCCCCTGACTCACTGCAAAAAAAGAGCGGTGACCGCTCTTTTTTATTTATTCAATTTTTGATCCAGGGAAGCGCCGATAAACTGGCGGAACAAGGGATGAGGCCGGTCCGGCCGGGATTTAAACTCCGGATGGAATTGACAGCCGATAAACCAGGGATGGTCAACCAATTCTACGATTTCCACCAGTCTGCTGTCAGGAGATGTTCCACAAATTTTCATCCCCTTACTCTGCAATATTTCCCGATATTCATTATTAAACTCATAGCGGTGCCGGTGCCGTTCATAGACCACTTCATCTTTAAAGGCTTCATAAGCTTTGCTGTCTTCCATCAACTTGCAGGGATAAACACCCAAGCGCATGGTGCCGCCTTTATCCTCAATTTCTTTTTGTTCCGGCAAAAGATCAATCACGGGATAGGAGGTATGTTCGTTAAATTCACTGCTGTTGGCGTCGGCAAAATTGACCACATGGCGGGAAAACTCCACTACCGCCAATTGCATCCCCAAACAGATGCCAAAAAAAGGCACTTTCCTTTCCCGGGCAAATTGGGCCGCCAAAATCTTCCCTTCAATACCCCGGTCTCCAAACCCGCCGGGAACAAGAATCCCATCCGCATCCCCCAATTGTTCTTCCAGATTATCATCGGCTAAATCAGCAGAATAAACCCATTTAATCTTAATCTTTGCCTCATGGAAAATTCCCGCATGGCGCAGAGCCTCCGCCACACTTAAGTAGGCATCCTGAAGTTCCACATATTTTCCTACCAAGGCAATGGTGACACAGAATTTGGGGTTTTTAATTTTATGCACGATTTGTTTCCAGTCTTCCAAATCCGGCTCATTGCACTGCAAGCCTAAACGTTCAATAACGATATCGTCCAAGCCTTCCTGCTTTAACGCCAAGGGGACTTCATAAATACTTTCCGCATCAATGGCTTGAATCACGGCATCCTTGTCCACATCACAGAACTGGGCGATTTTCTCTTCCATTTCCCGAGATATGGGCATTTCAGAACGGCACACAATCACATCGGGCTGAATGCCGATACTTCTTAATTCCTTAACACTATGCTGGGTGGGCTTGGTTTTGGCCTCACCGGCTGCCCTGAGAAAGGGCACTAAGGTGACGTGGATATAAAGAACATTATCCCGCCCGATATCCCCCTTCATCTGCCGAATCGCTTCCAGAAAAGGCAAAGACTCAATATCCCCTACCGTACCCCCAATTTCCGTGATCACCACATCCGGATTGCTTTCTTTCGCCACCCGAAAAATACGTTCTTTAATCTCATTGGTAATATGGGGGATCACCTGAACTGTTCCCCCCAGGTAATCTCCCCGTCTTTCTTTCTTGATCACCGAATCGTATACCTTTCCGGTGGTAACGTTGCTGTTCTTGCTTAAGCTGATATCCACAAAGCGTTCATAATGACCAAGGTCAAGATCTGTTTCCGCCCCGTCATCGGTAACAAACACTTCTCCATGCTGATAAGGACTCATGGTCCCCGGATCAACATTAATATAGGGATCAAATTTTTGGATGGCGACCTTTACTCCTCTGCTTTTTAGCAAACGCCCCAAGGAAGCTGCCGTGATCCCCTTACCTAAAGAAGAAACAACTCCTCCCGTGACGAAAATAAATTTGGCCATGATCATTCCCTCCTCGCACGTTCCTGTCCAAATGCCCTCATTATTTTATCCCTTTTTTCGAAGGACTGTCAATCGCCTTTTTACATTCGTTCCGGGGCAGTAACGCCAATTAAGCGCAAAACATTGCGGATACAAATTCCTGTGGCTTTGGTTAAAAGCAATCGGGCATTCCTGATCTCAGTCTCCTCCGTTAATACCCGGCAATTGGTATAAAAACCATGGAATAAGCTTGCCAAATCATGGGCAAAGCTTGTCATGCGATGAGGCGCCATATTTAAAGCCGCAGAAACTATTTCATCCGGCAGGTCGGCCATTTTTCGGATCAGAGCGATTTCGGAGGGGTCTGAAAGAACTTTAAAATCAACCTGGGAAAGATCCGGCCATTGATAGCCCATTTCCTCCGCCTGCCTTAAAATACTGCAAATCCGGGCATGGGCGTACTGCACATAGAATACCGGATTATCGGCAGACTGGGACTTGGCCAGGTCCAAATCAAAGTCCATCTGGCTGTCCGGGCTGCGCATGATAAAAAAGTACCGGGCCGCATCCCTTCCTACATCCTCCATTAATTCATTTAAGGTCACATAGGTACCGGTGCGTTTGGACATGCGCACAATTTCCCCGTCCCGGAAAAGGCGCACCAACTGCATTAAAATCACGGTAAGCTGGTCGGGGTCATAGCCAAGAACCTTAACGGCCCCTTTCATCCGGGCCACATGACCGTGATGGTCTGCGCCCCAAATATTAATGACCTGTTCAAACCCTCTTTTGAATTTATTCTTATGATAAGCAATATCCGCCGCAAAATAAGTAGGCACACCGTTGGAGCGGACCAGCACTTCATCTTTTTCATCGCCGAATTGGGTGGTATTAAACCAGATCGCCCCTTCATTTTCATAAATATGGCCCTTCTTTTTTAATTCCGCGATCACCTTTTCCACTTCTCCGCTATCATGAAGGGTCTGTTCGCTGAACCAAACATCATAATGAACGCCAAAATCCTCCAATACCTTCCGGATACTGGAAATTTTTTCATCCAAAGCATACCGGACAAGAAATTCCCGGCGCAGGGCATCATCCATATTCTGATATTTATCGCCCACTTTTTGAATCAGGTTTTTCATGGTATCAATTAAATCCTCCCCGTGATACCCATCTTCCGGGAAGGGTACTTCTTGTCCCAATAATTGCAGATACCTGGCTTCTAAGGATTTGGCAAACTTTTCAATCTGGTTACCGGTATCGTTAATATAAAATTCCCGGGAAACATCAAACCCGGCAGCCGCCAGTACACTGGCCAAGGAATCCCCCAAAGCCGCCCCCCGGGCATTTCCCATATGCAGCACCCCTGTAGGGTTGGCACTCACAAACTCCACCTGTACCTTTTTGCCTTTACCTACCTTTGACTTTCCATACGCATCGTCTTGCTCCAGGATCACCGGCAAAACATCATAGACCCAGGTATGATTGAGATAAAAATTGATAAATCCGGGACCGGCAATTTCGATTCTATCGATCCAAGTACCTTCCGTAGAAAAATGCCCGACCATGATCTCGGCAATTTTACGGGGCGCTAATCTTGCTTCTTTCGCCATCAGCATGGCGATATTTGTCGCAAAGTCCCCATGCATTTTTTCCCGGGGTACCTCCAAAACAAAATCAGGCAGTGCAGAAAAATCCAATTGGCCGGCAGCTTTGGCTTTTTGAGCCGCCTGCTCAATCTGTCCTTTGATTTGGTTCTCCATGTTTTCCACCATACTCACAAAAAACGACCTCCGTTTATACCATGATTTTACTCTATTCGCCTCTTATCCTGTTTCTCCTGCCAAAAAAAAGATCTCTCTGTAAAAAGAGGGCATCCCCTTTCCGGGTACCGGGTACCGGGATGAAAACTCCCCTTGGCCCCTTGTCCTCCTGTCTTATCTTACCAAATAGTATTGACAAAAACAAATTGAAATAGCCGGGAAGGCATGGGCAATGTCCCTGAGAACGCCGGAAAAAATAAAGAGGGAACCTTCCGGTTCCCCATCATAAAAACCATCTTTAATTAATCCAAACGGTTAAGGCAAGGTGACACGATAAATTCCCTTAGGCGAGTCGGCATTCTTCTTGCCGTCAAAAATGATTCCTTTCGAATCCGGTGTCCAAACAAAGTGTGCCAAGCTGGTGAATTTCTCGTTCTCACTGGAATTGGTCACCGGAACCAGCATGTTTTCCTCCACATAAAACACATACAGATTCACATCAGGGTCTGTAAAGGCAATCTTTCTGCCGTCCGGGGACCAGGCGACGGCACGGCCTCCCCCCTCCGGAGCCACCTGCATTAAGACCGACCCATCCGCCTGCCCAATCCACAGGCCGGTGGAATCCGGATTAGGAGAATTCAGATTAATCGCCACCTGTCTCTGACCAGGAGCCCAGGCAACCTCTTTAGACCGGGCATCTTTCACCGGTTCCGTGTCAGTTAGCCATTCGGGGATTTTTACCTTAGGCGCCTCATACTTTCCATCTTGAAAAACCAAATCCCCCTGGGCTATCTGAGGCTTGGCGCCTTCTTTTAATTCCAATTTCCATTCTTCCTTGTCCCCATTGTCGGATACAAGATAATGAACAAACTTGCCATCCCCGGACAGAACAGGATAGGAAGCATTATCCTCCTTGTCTTCAAACAGCGGCACCACCTCAATGGTCTTCTTCTGAGTTTGGCCGGTAGCAGACAAGGGTAATTCAATCACATCTGTTTCAGGCGGAGAAACGGTTTCCGCCGGCTTCTCTTGGGAAGATGCTTCCGAATCCGGTTTTTGCTCCTCATCCCCGGAAGCCGGGTTATGATCAACATCTTTTGGCTCTGTACCTTTTGGGTTCGTGTCTTTCGGTTCCGTATCTGTATTCGGTTCAGAATCAGCCGGTGCCGTAGGTTCAGTGACATCTGCTTCACTGTCCGGCACCTGGCTCGTTTTTGCCGGATCCGGATTTACATAAGCAATCTGATCGTCGGGTGGCTGTTTTTTCACGAGCGGCGTGCCGAAAATATTTCCCCAACTGCCCGCTAAAACCAGCGCACATAATCCTAAGGTCACTGCGGCAGTCCGAAACTGCCAGCCGCCTGCCAGCCTTTTCCACCCTTCACCTAAGCCACGGAAATATTTTTTCATCCGTGCCGCCAAGCCCAAAACTTCCTCCGGGTGAGCAGCTGAGGCTACCTTTTTCTCACAAGGGAAAGGTATTTGGGCCATAATTCTATCCGTCAAATCAACCGGGGGGATTACATGGCCTAAGGCCTTTTTCAACAGATCGTCGGTGTCTTGCACTAAACCGAATTCTGTACGACAGTCCGTGCACAAAGACAAATGGTCATCGAGGGCCTTTTCTTCCTGCAAAGAAAGCTCATGATCCACGTATGGAAAAAACATTTTTCTAGCCTCTTGACAGTCCACTTTTTGCCCCCCTTTCCACTAAATTACTAAGACGTTTCTGAAGTAATATCCGTCCCCGATAAAGCCTGGTTTCGATGGTAGATACGGGAAGATTCATCACCTCGGAAATCTGCTGATAAGACATGTCCTCCAAATATTTCAAAACCATGGGGACGCGAAAATTTTCAGGCAATTCCGCGATCGCCTTATGTACCGTCTCCTGGATTTCTTTACTTTCAAAACAGGCTTCCGGCTGATCGGAAGTGAGCGAAGTAAATTCAATCACATTATCCAATGGTAAAAACTCTTTCGGCCTTTTTTTCAAAGCATTATAGCAAACATTGGTGGCAATGCGGTACATCCAAGGAAAAAATTTCCGGTCACCATCAAATTTATCCAAAACACGAAAAAGGTGTAAGAAAACTTCCTGAGCCAAATCAACAGCATCATCATAATTATTCGTTAAACGATAAGCCAAACTAAAGATCTGCCGTTCATACCTTTTAACAAGCACTTCAAAAGCTTCTCTTTTTCCCTGTAGGCAAAGCTCAACCAGTTGTTCATCTTGCAGGCGGTCCAACAAAGACCACATCCTTTACCTATCCATAATATAATACAAAAATTCGAGAGAAAAACTTGCAAAAATTTTAAAATAAATCATATCAAGTTTAACACAACAAAATTCCTTTTCTCAACGGAAAACTTTGGAGCGAAAAAAGCGTCTTGTGCTTTTTCGAGAACTCCCTGCGCCAGAGGAACCGGTGCCTGTAACCCCTAGAGAACTCTCCCTCCTAGGCGTGCCGGAGGGCAAGGTGCAAAAAAATTTCTCATGAGCCGAAAAGCAAACCCGGGCTTGGTTTTTTCTATGGAAGGATTCCCTATCCCAGGGTATAATTAGTAAATGGGGAGGGATGGGAAAATGGCGAAAAATTTAGGCGCCCGGCTTTTTTTGATGCTTCTTTTTGCCGGCCTGGTTCCGCTGGGCATCTTTTTTGCCGCCAGCACGGGGATCGTCCCCTCGGAAGGAAAAAACTACCTGCTCGTCATTTTTTTGACCTGCCTGGTGATGGTGCTGATTTCTGCTTATCTCCTCACAGGAAGCATGGTCAGACCCATCAAAAAGCTGGAAAAATCCCTCGACGAAATAGGTGCAGCTTTGGAAAATCAGGCATACTTAAGGGAAAAAAACGCGGCGTTGACGATCCTGGCCCATACAGACGATTTAACCGGCCTTCCTAATCACCGTTACCTTGATCATAAGCTGGATGAATTACTGTCCGAAGCAGAAAAAACAGGTCAACCCCTCTCCCTGGTCCTGTGCGCTATCGATCATGATGTGCCGGGATATGGGGGAGGAGATGAAATCTTAAAAAACTGCGCAAACAGGATGAAGCAAATGATTCCTCCGCTTGGTGCGGCCATAAGATATGGGGGAAACAAGTTTGCCTTAATTCTCCCGGGCTACGATAGGCCCCAGGCTTGCGCCCTGATAAAAGAAATTCAACTGGCTATGGAGAAACCGGTGCCATTAAAAAACCACAGAATCCTATTTTCTACGGGAACTGCCTGTTATCCTGCTTGGGCCTTAAACAAGCAGGAGCTGATCCAAAGGGCTGAAGAAGAGCTGGATCAAACCAAAAAAAATCATCTCCCTGAAATTGGCAAATATTTTTCCGGCCTGCTCTTTTTAAAGGATCATCCTGATCATCCTTTAAGAGAACTCCATTCTTTTGCCCAGTTTATCATGATCATGATCCATGCCAAAGATCAATATACCCTTTTTCACACCGAGCAAGTGGCAAAATACGCCGCAGCAATGGGCGAAGCCTTATCACTGCCCCCAAATGAAATCATCTATGTGCAGTTAGGCGCTCTATTTCAGGATGTGGGAAAACTGGAAGTGCCGGAAAGCATTCTGAATAAAAAAGGTCCCCTCACCGAGGATGAATGGAATTCCATCAAACAACATCCCCTGTGGGGTGCCCAAATTTTATCCCTATTTCCGGACACCGGCCCGGTAATCAACCTGGTCAAGCACCACCATGAGCGCTTCGATGGCACAGGGTACCCGGACCAATTGTCTGGCGATAGCATCCCCCTAGGGGCCCGGATCATTGCCGTAGCCGATAGTTTTGCGGCCATGACTACGCCCCGCCCTTACCGGAAAGAGCGCAGTATTTCAGATTCCTTAATAGAACTGCGGCAGCATGCCGGAACACAATTTGACCCGGAAATGGTGCAGGTATTTATGACGGTGGTCCATGATCTGATTTAAAACGCCTTTAGAATACCAGATATCCGAAAACCAAAACCACGAGGCCAATGAGGATCCGATAGTAGCCAAATATTTTGAAATCTCTTTTTTGAATATATCTTAACAAAGCAGCAACTACTCCTAAGGCGACAAAAAAAGAAACTACAAATCCTACGGCCAACACCTGCCACTGGGTGGCCGTAATCACAGCCCCCGTCTCCAGCATAGAATATAGGGAATAAACGGAGGCAGCCATCATGGTAGGTATGGCCAGAAAAAAGGAAAACTCCGTGGCCACACCCCGGGAGGCCCCAAAAACCATGGCGCCGATAATGGTGGCGGCCGACCGGGAGGTACCCGGAATCATGGCTAAACACTGAAACAGGCCGATCAAAAAAGCAGTTTTGTAACTTAACTCTCCTATGGATCGGATGGCTTGTTTTTTGTGGGTGGACTCCAAAATAATCAGGATGATCCCTCCCACCACCAGCGAGATGGCCACCGTAAAAGGATTAAACAATTTTTCTTCCACATAGTCCCAGCATAAAACGCCCAGGACAATAGCCGGTAACACGCCCACAATGGTTTTGCGCCACAGGCGCCAGATTTCAGTTTTGTCAATGATGCTTTTGCGGGACCCAAAGGGAAATAAGCGGTTCCAAAAATATACAATGACGGAAAGAATCGCCCCCAACTGAATCACCACATCAAAGGTATTGGCAAACTTGCCTGTAAATCCGACAAACCGGTTTACCAAAATTAAATGTCCCGTCGATGAAATAGGTAAAAATTCTGTAATCCCTTCTACGATTCCTAAAATCACGGCACTAATAAAATCGTTCATCTAATGCTCCTCCAACCCTGATATCATTGTCAGGCATACTTAATTATACATTATACGTTTTTTCCGCACACAGGACAACCCTGCATGCGCAAAGGTTTCTCCAAGTGCCCTTTTAGCAGCACTTCTTCATTTTGAAATATTTCCCTGGTGGGTCCATCGGCAACGATTTGCCCTTTGCTTAGTACAATGGTCCTTTCACAAAGATCCAAAACCAAATCCAGGTCATGAGAAGCAATAATCTTCGTGTGCGTAAAGCCGGACAGCATGTTGATCAGACGGCGCCGGGCCAGGGGATCTAAAGCCGCGGAGGGTTCGTCCATAATCAGAATATCCGGGGACATGGCGAGCACCGTGGCAATGGCCACCGCTCTTTTTTCCCCGCCGGAAAGCTTATAAGGAGGCCGGTCTTTCAAATGAAGAGCGCCCACAGTGTCCAGGGCCCGGTTGACCCGTTCCTGAACCTCCTCAACAGGGAGCCCCATATTTAACGGGCCGAAGGCCACATCCTCAAAAACGGTGGGCATAAAAAGCTGATCGTCCGGATCCTGGAAAATCATCCCCACACTGCGCCTTACCTGAGGGAGCGTTTTTTGGGTTACCGGGTAATCGCCCACCCGGACGGTACCGCTGGCAGGAAAAAGAAAACCGATTAAATGGAGTAAAAGGGTGGATTTACCGGCCCCATTAGCCCCTACAAGGCCTACCGCTTCTCCGTGGGTAATGCGAAAAGACACATCCTGCAAGGCCTCCGTCTTGCTGTTGGGATATGCATATCTAATTCCTTTCATTTCTACGATATGATGGCTCATTTTATGCCTCCCAAAAATAATGACCCCATAAACTCGGGAATATTATAGAGACGGGCCAGGATAAAATACCCGGACCAGCCGCACACATAAAGAATATCCTTTCCGGAGATTCGATTTGTCTTCAGCACGGGAAACTCCCCGGTAAAACCGCGGCAGAGCATGGCCTGATAGATCCTTTGGGCCCGGTCGATGGTCCTTAACAGCAGTTGGCCCAATAATGACCCCCACACTTTAAAATGGACACCTTTGTCCCGGAGGGACCGTAAGGCATTGGCCCGGAGCACCCGTGCCGTTTCCTCCAGCATCACGCTCAGATAGCGGTACATAAAAAGCAGCTGAACGACAAAAATTTTGGGTAATTTCAGCCTGAGCATGGCAGAGGCTACCCCTCCGATGCCGCTGGTAGCAATCAGTAATAAGGCCCCTAAAACAGTGAAACAAAAGCGCAAAATAATCGACAAAAAAGACACCCATCCCCCTGTAAGGACGGTACTTCCCAGCACCATCACGGGAGTGTGATCAAAAATGGGATTGAAAATGCCCACGCCGAATGCAAAGGGCAGGGAAATCAGCATCCTTTTGAAAATCGGCCCCGGGGGCAAATCGCCTAAAACCATGACGACAATCAGATATAAAGCAAAGGGCAGCAATTCTACCACCTGATACTTGTGGAAGGAAACAATGGCAATAATAAATACCAGGGTGGTGAGGAATTTTGCCAGAGGGTGCAAACCATGGATCATCGTTTGTTTCGCGGACAACTCGTCAAATAATCTTAAACTGTTCCAGGAAGAAGCAAAGTTCGCCATGTCCCTACTCCCTATTTGTGAAATATTTTAATCATGATACTACAATTGGACAAAAAAGTATACCCTATTCAGGTTCCGGGTTCCCATACGGATACGAAAGGCGGGAACCTTTGGTTCCCGCCCCTTATCATATTTGGTTCCCCCGGGTTTTATGCATGTTTCTTCATAAAGCGCAAACCGGCACCGATCATTCCGGCAAAAACCAGGGTCAGCAACCCGCCCAGCAATCCGGAAAGGGAGGTTCCCCCGTTTACCGCCGGCCAGGTTTCTTCACTGCCCGTTTCCGTTTCGGTGACCGCTGTTTCTGCCTGTTTAAAGCCATAATCGGGAAGAAAAGCCGTCTTTTCCTGTAGGGCCGCCAAAGCTTGATGAATTCCCCCAGGCGCTTCTAATTCTTCCTTCCCTGAAGTATGAAACATGGACCATTCCAAACCATCCGGATTGGCAGAGGCAAACCAGGATAAGGCCCCTCCCGTGCACACCGCAAACAGGGCAAATCCTACAATTACTTTGCGCATAGATAATTTGCCATAGGCTTTCCCCTCCGCCGCCCGTTCAATGATTTCAGGACGGGCTTTCCAGACAAAGGTAATTGCCGCCGTGGTAATCAGTCCTTCCACCACACCGATGGCCAAATGAATGGGCTGCATTAACAGCACAAAAGTACCAAAGGGCAGGTCGGAGATGCCGGAAAAAAGGGTTTCCAGAACCACACTAAAGGCCCCCAACTGCAGTCCAATCACCGCCGCAATGGTGGCGCCGAAAAAAATCCGGCCGGAAGAGAACTTATTTTTCGTTAAAGGTTTAAATAAGAGGGGATAAGCAATAAAACAGGAATAAACGCCCATATTAAAAATGTTACAACCCAGGGCCAGTAGCCCCCCATCCCCAAAAAACAGGGCTTGAATCGTCAGAATAGATGCCATGACGAGAAATCCGGCATAGGGGCCTAAAAGAGCGGCCAGAATCAATCCCCCGCCCAGATGCCCGCTGGAACCGGTGCCCGGAATGGTAAAATTAATCATTTGGGCGGCAAACACTGCCGCTCCCAACACACCCATGAGGGGAACTTTGCTCTCATCTAGATCTGCCTGCACCTTTTTAGCCGAGTAGGCGGCAAGCCCTGCAGAAGCGGCCCACATCACTCCTCCTACGGCAGGAGATATTAAAGCATCTGCCATATGCATATCTATCGTCACTCCTTTTCAAATCATAAACACGGTTACCGGGATTAGAAAACCAAAAACAAAGGAATCCTTTTTCATAAAACCGGACAAGAACCGGAAAAGAAAAAAGACCATGAAGCAGCAACCTGTTACATACAGGTTTTCCGGCCTTCATGGCCTTGTTGAGATTATAGTATTATGTCGCCCATAAAATGTCAAGTGTAATTTTTTTGTCTTCAGCGCAAAATAGCAACCATCATTCGACCTCTAACCTTTGACTGCATAATTACCCCATCACTACTTGCACCTGATGATCTTTTTGATCATTTACCAATGGGATGATCAGGTCTTTCATTTCTTTGCCATCCAGCATCATTGTCTTCACCCCTTTATTTACACCCAAAGGATTCCGGACATGAATCTGGTAAAGGGTTTGCTGATACTTGTACTTAATTTCGTATTCCGGCCAGTCCCGGGGGATACAGGGATCAAGGAAAAGCTTTTCCCCCTCTTTGCGCAAACCTAGAATCTCTTCCAGGCCCACCCGATACATCCAGGAAGCCGCTCCGGTATACCAAGTCCATCCTCCCCTGCCCACATGGGGGTAAACCGCATAAACATCCGCCGCCATCACGTAGGGTTCAGCCTTGTATACCGCAGATTCAATGGAGGTCCTGCTGTGATTGATGGGATTAATCATGTGGTACAGGGCCCATGCTTTATCGCCTAGACTCATTCGGGCAAAGGCAGAGATGACCCAAACCGCCGCGTGGGTATACTGGCCTCCGTTTTCCCGCACACCGGGCACATAGCCTTTGATATATCCCGGATTTAAATCACCGGCGTCAAAAGGAGGGGTCAACAGGAGAATCAACCCTTCTTCCTTTTTGACCAGGTAATTTTCCACTGCCGTCATAGCCTCACGAATCCGGTCTTCCCGGGCCGCACCTGAAATCACCGCCCATGACTGGGCCAGGGAGTCAATTTTGCATTCGGTATTTTCCGCCGACCCTAAAGGCCTGCTGTCGTCAAAATAGGCGCGCCGGTACCAGTTGCCGTCCCAGGCATTTTCTTCAATATTCTGTTTGATCCGCACCGCTGTGTCCAGGTATTTCTCTGCTCTTTCCGGGTCCTTCATGGCTTGACACAAGGGGGAAAAGGATTGCAAAACCTTAACCAAAAACCAGCCCAGCCAAACACTTTCCCCTTGGCCGCTGCTGCCCACGGCATTCATGCCGTCATTCCAGTCTCCCGAACCCATGAGAGGAAGCCCGTGGATCCCAAACTGGGCGGCCCGTTCTATTGACCGGATGCAGTGCTCATAGACGGAAGACGTCTCATGAGATACCCTGGGTATGCCGTATCGTTCTTGTTCACCCTCTTTCAAAGGTTCTTCTTCCAAATAAGGCACCGGAACATGCAACAGGTCAAAGTCCCCCGTCTTATCCACATATTCTGCCACAACATAAGGAAGCCACAACAAATCATCGGAAAATCTCGTCCTGACCCCCTTGTCTCCCGCCCCCGGGTGCCACCAATGCTGAACATCCCCTTCCAGGTACTGGTGGGCGCAATGTAACAGGATCTGATTTCTGGTCACCTCCGGCTGGGCATAGATCAGGCTTAACACATCCTGAAGCTGGTCACGAAAACCATAAGCCCCCCCCGATTGATAAAAGGCGGACCGGCTCCATACCCGGCACGAAAGCACCTGATACAACAGCCAATAATTGATCATGATGTCCATGGACAGATCAGGCGTAGCCACCTGGATGGTACCTAACCTTTCCAGCCAGGACGCTTTTACCCGGGCCAAAGCTTCTTTTGCCGAAACAGGGCTCAAATACTTGGGCACCAAGGCATGAACAGCCTCCATATTTTTCTCCTGCCCGAGCAAGAAGACGATTTCTTTCTCACCGCCCGGAGGCAATTCGAATGCCACCTGAACCGCCACACAAGAGTAGGATCCGGTCGGCAAACTGTCAGACAATTTTTCCCGTTTTAAGGCTTGAGGAAACACAAGGCTGCCTTCCCTGCCGATAAATTCTTCTTCATCACCCGTAAAGCTGTGTACAGGTTCCGAACTGCTCACGAAAACAAGCCGGCCGGGAAAATCATGCTGATAAGAATTATTCACGATGATACTATGCAGATCCCCTTGGTATTCTGAAGAAATAAACTGCTGGGTAATTTGGTCCGTCACCCCCAGAACCGGTTTCAGGTAATAAGTAAGAGACAGTTTTCTGGTCTCCGGTTCCTGATTGGTGAGACGAATCAGGCCAATTTTCACCGGATCATCAGGAGAAACGAACAGGGTCAGCTCCTGACCGATGCCCTGACTGTGGTGACGAAAATGGGAATATCCCAGACCGTGCCGCACCGTATAGCTTTCCTTTTCCCTGATGGGAAGAGGAGTCAGGGACCAGAGTGCGCCGGAATCTTCATCCCGCATATAATAAACTTCTCCCGGGGGATCACTGACCGGGTCATTGGACCAAGGCGTGAGTTTATTCTCCCGGCTGTTTTCTGCCCAGGTGAAACCGGCCCCGCTTTCCGTGACCAGGAAACCGAAACCCGGGTTGGAAATCACATTGGTCCAAGGAGCCGGCGTATGCATCTCTTCCTTTAAGCGGATCACATACTCTTTCCCCTCTAAATCAAAGCCACCGTACCCGTTAAAATAAGTGAGATTGAGCGGTGTGTCCTTGGAAACATAAGCCCTTTTCGGCCCGGGAAAAATTTTTTCTTCCGGTAAATGGTCCGCTTCCCGGTCTGTCTTTAACTGCACGGCCAGAGGCCCGTCCTCCCCTTTGAGAATAATTCTGGCTACCGTAAAGAACAGCACTCTATCCTCGGCCGGCATCAGCCGGGCATTCAGGACAAATACGCCGCCGGGACAGTTGAATACTTCCCGGGCCAGGCTGGACTGGACCGTCTCCATAATTTGATCCTGTACCGGCTGCAAATAGCCGGTTTCATCTTCATTTAAGATCACCAGATCCACATTAAGCCCCTTAAAACGCCAGTATTCATGGGCTTTGAGAGCGCTTTTCACCAGGCCTATTTCGTCGGTATTTTTGATCGTCACCAATACCATGGGCAAATCCCCGGAAACCCCGTAAGCCCAAAGTCCCGGCTGTCCTTTCCGGTTTTTGCGGAAAAGATCCTGATATTTGCGCCGCAAAGGGCTGAGAAAGACCAGATGGGCAACCATCTCCTGATAAACTTCTGTCTCCTCAGGCTTCAGGTTCAGATATCCCTCCTCGATCCGGCCTCTGGACCAGGCCAATTCAAAGGCCCGCTTGATGGAAGCGTTCTCATGGTATTTTTCCGCCAGCTCCATGGCCTGGACCCGGTCATCGGCCACCGCCACCACAAAAGCAATTTTGGCGGTTTTACCCGGGTTAATTTTGATCCGCCTTCTCAAACTCAGTACCGGGTCTAGCACCGGACCAATGCTGTTGGACAAAGGATGTCCCGCATCCAATGCCAAGGGATAGGCGATGGTTCGGTTCCGCCCCAAAAACTTGCCCCGGTCGGTTTCATACTGATAATTTCCCAGTGCCTCTCCGTCTACCACCATGGTATGAATGGCCCAGGTAACCGGCCGGTTGTTTTCTCTGGGCCGTCTAAAGGCCAAAATTCCCTCATATTTGGGCAAAGCCTCCGTACGCACAAAAAGATTGCTAAAGACAGGATGGGCCACATCCGTAGCATGGGAAGTGAGCACAATCTCCAAATAACTGGTAATATCCAGAACCGCCGGTTCCTCCCCGTGATTGGCCAAAGAGACTTCCCTGATTTCCGCCTGGTCTTCCGGAGAGACGGTGATTTCCGTGTGCGTGGTGATCAGACCGTCATCCCTGATAAATTCCGCCTTATGGGGAGAAAAAATCGCCTGGTATTGATCGGGAGCCTTGAGGAAAGGTTCTTGGGTGACGGACCAGGCCTGATTCGATTGCATTTCCCGCACAAAGATAAAAAAACCTGATCTGCCGGCAAAACCCCGGTCCCGCCACCGGGTCACCTGCACGCCGTCCTGACGGCTGTAGCCTAGACCTTCTTTGGTCACCAGGACAGAGTATCGCCCGTTTGATAAAAGGTGGCAGGAAACCCCGGACAGATTGGGTGCCACATACTTCCCCATGGCGTCTGCCTGTTCTTTTTCCTCCGGGGCAAAAGGCTCTACCCTTTCCTTATTTTCTTTCGTCAGGATCACACGCAGGGGCACTTTCTCCTGAAGCAAAAGTTCGCCTGCCTTGACCAGGGGATCCTGGTGGAAGCGCCGCTGCATCACATTTTCATGGAAGAAATTATTTAAGGCAATTAAACTCATGCCCTGGTGGTGGGCCATATAGCTTTGCACAATCCCCTTTTTCCTCCCCATGAAAAGCCTTTCCGGGGTATAATCCACTGCTTCGTACAATCCGTAATTCCCCTCCACGCCGTCTTCCCGCAGCCTTTTGATATTTTCCCAGGCGCTTACAGGATCAAGGGGCAGAGCTAAAAAAGTAGAATAGGGTGACACCACCATATCATTGATTAACCCTCTTTTTAACCCTAAATCAGGCACACCACATGCTTTATACTGGTAATTCAGCTG
The DNA here is from genome assembly GCF_002777255.1 of Candidatus Formimonas warabiya. Lineage (GTDB taxonomy): Bacteria > Bacillota > Dehalobacteriia > Dehalobacteriales > Dehalobacteriaceae > Formimonas > Formimonas warabiya. Next base: position 3,409,597 of record NZ_CP017634.1, read on the forward strand.
AATGTCAAAGGCATAAAAGCCGGACTCGGATGTCCCCCAGGGAACCTTCCGCTGCAGTCCGTACTTCTGCTGGGCCTTCACTACAAAACGGTATGTCTCATCCAGCAGGGTATTGGAATAGCTTTTCATGATGAGAAGAGGCATCAAATACTCGAACATGGTACCGGCCCAGGAAACCAGTCCCTTATATCCATCCACCATGGTTAAAGATTTTCCTAAGCGGAACCAATGCTCTTCCGGCACCTCTCCCCGGACGACCGCCAAAAAGCTGGTAATTCTGGCTTCCGAGGCGAAGAGATCATAGTAGCTGTTGGTCAATTTTTCTTCTTCCACATTATAGCCAATGGAAAACAATTGTTTTTGTTCGTCAAATAAAGGAGCAAAATAGGTGGCGGAAACCAGGGCATCAATTCTCGCCATTAAGTGCTCCAGTTGTGGGGCAATGCCATCCGGCTCCGCCAAAGACCGCTCCAGATACTCGGCCAGGCCCTGTTTCAGGGTGATTAAAAAGCCGACAAAATTCCCGCTGTCCACAGATGAAATATAAGCGGGGCGGAGAATCTCCAGTGTCCTGGTATCATACCAGTTATATAAATGGCCTTTCCATTTTTTCATCCTTTCCACCGTATCAAGGGTGCGGCCGATCTTTTGCGCCATTTCCCCCGTATGGATAAAGCCAAAATCCCGGGCGGTTAAAATAGCCAGCAGCAAAAAGCCGATATTGGTAGGAGAAGTACGGTGGGCAATGCCGTTGGGAGGATTCTCCTGATAATTATCCGGGGGTAAAAAATGATCTTTCTCCCCCGCGAAATCCTCATAAAAAGCCCAGATTTTTCGGGCCAGAGCCTCTAAGGCCTCTTTGGCCTCCCGGTCGAGATGAGGCTGCTTTTTCCCGTCGTCTTTGCTGATCTGATAGGCGACCCAGGGAGACCCGATCCACATTAAACAACTAAAAAAGGCATACCCTAAATTTTCCGGCGCCCAAAAGAGCACCAGGAAAAATATGATCACCGCTTCCCCAAGGGCGGGAAACATGGTATAAAAAAAGCTGGTCCCATTATTCTTAAGAGTTTTTTCCACATCCGCCGCGGTGACCCACTCCAGCATTTTTTTCCGGGAAAAAAACACCCGGTACAAAGTCCTGATCATGGCGTCGGTCATCATGTAAGCCTGATAGGGCAAGAAAATCCAGGTGAGCAGGACCTGATACAAAACGGCTTTCAGGCCGAAAATCATATTGCTGTGACATTTTTTCCACTCGGTCTTATAGTGCTTAAAAATCAAAAAATCAAGAAACCCCAAAACCAAGGGGAGACCCACGGCAAGCAAACCCAGTCCCAGCCAAACAGAAGCTTTTCCGGGAAAAACCGTCAGCCCTAAAGTAAAAAGGAGCAGCACAGACAGAGAAATCAGGCTTCTGCGCAGATTATCAAAAATTTTCCATTTAGAGAGGGGAGAAAGGGAGTTTTTCGTCACCAGCCATCTGATCAGCTGCCAATCCCCGCGCACCCAGCGGTGCATTCTCATGATATAGGAATTATAGCGGGCCGGATAAGCATCCACCAGTTCCAAGTCTGTCGCCAGCCCAACCCGGACATAACAGCCTTCCAAAAGATCATGGCTTAATACGGTGTTCTCGGGAATCACCCCGTTTAATGCCTGTTGGAAAGCCTTCACCTCATAAATTCCCTTTCCGGTAAAAATACCTTCGCCAAAATAATCCTGATAAATATCGGATACCGCCGAAGTATAGGGGTCGATCCCCCCTTGCCCGGCAAAGATTCTGGAGAAAAGGGTTTTATTGGCACTTTCCACATTGACCCCAATGCGCGGTTGAATTAAACCGTATCCCTCCATTACGATCCCTTTTGCCGGATCGTATACGGCCTTATTCAGGGGATGGGCAATGGTGCCGATTAACTTCTTGGCTACATGCAGGGGAATCCTGGTATCTGCATCGACCGTGATCACGTACCTGATTTTTTCTAAAAAGGCCGGATCGCTCCCCTGCCTAAAAGAACCTGTATCCCGCGGATTGGCCAGCAGCCGGTTCAGTTCCATTAAGGCGCCCCGTTTTCTCTCCCAGGCCATCCATCTCTTTTCCCGCGCCAAGTATCTCCGTTTCCGCAAAAAGAAATAAAATATCGGCTCTTGATCGGCGTATTTTTCATTCAGTCTTTTGACCCCTGCTTCAGCACTCTCCCATATTTCCTCATCACCGGGCAGATTTTCCTCTTCCGCGTCCTTCACGTCACCCAATAAAGCAAAATAAAGATTCTTCTCTTTATTTGACAAATAATGTACTTCCAACTGGTCAATTAACTCTTTTGCCCGCAGGGCATTGGGGAGTAAAGTAGGAATCACCACCAAGGTAGCCGCTTCTTCCGGGATCCCTTCCCCAAACGCTAATTTAGGCAAAAAGGCAGGAGCAGTTTTCCTGGTAATCACACGCTGGACCAGGTTGATGGCAATATCGCTTACGGGAATCAGCACCCCCAGTCCCACCAGCACTAAAACTGAAATCTTTTTTTCCGGCGCCGCCTGATAGGCATAAAAAAGAAACAGTACCACCAGGAGACCGGTCAGAGAAGCCACATAAATTAAATATCTGGCCAGGGGAGAAAAGCTCTTTGCCCCGCCCTTTCTCTTGCCGATGGTCTGAAGCAATAAGTTTTTCCCTTCACCAAAAATAAAGTAGCCGATATGCCGTGCCTTAAAATTCTTCCCTTCTCCTCTCCGGGCCAATTCCAGGGCATTTCTCACCACATGGGTCTCTGATGTCCTCAGTTGTTTGGCGATTTTCTCAACTTGATGCCGGTAATAATCCCGCGAGGGGAAATCCATGCGGGAGTATGTACCGTCCGGGTCCTGCCGCAGCATCCCTTCCACAAAACTAAGATTTTCAAAGACATCATTCCAATTGATGGACGTGAGCAACCGCATGCTGGTAATGGAGTTGCCCATGGCCACCTGCCTGGCTGCCTGCTCCCGGTGTTCCTCCTGAACCACCTGTTCCACAGCAAGGTCAAATTCCTGCAATTTTTTCTCCAAAAAATCATAGAGACGAGAGGTGTCCCCCCCTTCCCGGCGGGCCCTTTTCAACAGATGTTCCACAAGAGAAAATGCCCCTTTGTGCAAGGTATGATGCGCCCCCATAAAACCATCCAGATCCGGCAAAGCATTAAGGGGCATTTTTTCTGCTTTGCACCATTCCATCTGGGACCGGCCTACCTTTGCACAAATATTTTTCAGATTCTCCATCAAGGCCATTTTCAGCATCATGGGCAGGGCCCATAACTCGCCCATGGAAAGGATGCTGTTGGACTGATACGCCTTGATGAAATCCACCGTTACTTTTTCATCAATCCGGCCATCCAGGTGAGACACCAGTTCCAGAGCGATGGCATAAACCCTGGGGTAGCCTTTTAAAAAACCGCTGTCTAAAATATTCAGCCTTAGGCATTTCTCCCGGATCAAATTTTGCCTAATTTCTTTCACCTGTTCTTCCAGCAGATAAAAATTGTCCAGCAGCCATTCGGCGGCAGGAGGAACCGGTATTTTTTCCTTAATATCTTGATTTAACATGCGGTATACCGCAGTGATCAAACGAAAGTTTCGGTCCATCCGGGACAAGAGGCAGTCGGAGGACCCGGTATTTTTACTGAAGGTATGAGATTGGGCAATTTCTTGGGCATGTTTTTCCAATTCTTCCGGGTTCAGCAAAGCATCCTTCGATTCCTGGTCCATATATTTTTGCCTTTTTACCGGCCAGCTTAATACTAACAATAGGGCAGCAATGCAAAGAACAACAACCCAAAGCGGCATAATGTCAATCCTTCCTGAGTTCTGGATTAGAAAACTTGGCTTGCGCCCGGCCTCTGGCGACGGCGGAAGCCTTTTCAAACTGGTAAATCTCTGAAAAGATAAAAAAACCAAGGACAGATGTCCTTGGTTTTTATTATCTCCAGAATATGATAAATTAACCCTTTTCTAGGCCAGACCCGGTTTTTGCTCATTCCCAGACAAAATCCGCATCCCCACCCCCTTCTCTTATCCGAAAAAACAGCCGAATTCATCCAGTTTTAACAGGTATAAGGTCTTCCATAACAATCCGCCGATATTCTCGATATCCGAAACATAGGGGCACCACTTCCCGTTGCTTCTTTTCCAGTACAAATGCCACATACCGTCAAAGGGCGTGTATCTCAACTGGCAGAGATCGTAAAAACCGCTTTGCCCCTTATTCTTAATACTGACCGTGATTCTGTTTTGACGCCGTACTACCCGGTACTGCAAAGCCGGCCAAGCAGTAATAAAAAAGTCATTAATTTGATTTAAGGCCTCTTTCATGGTTTCCTTGTCCGGGGTAAAAAGCTCCGTTAAGGCCCGAATACCGGAAATTCCTCCTGCTTCGTAGGCACTGATCCATAATTCCAGTTTTTCTTCACCCAGATTAAATCTTTTTACTGATTCCATAAAGCCCCGGTCTCCACCATATATATCCATCGCCTCAATCGTCGCCTTGACAATTCTTTCTATTTCATGTGGGCTCACTATCCTGTTCTCCTTTACTAAGAGTCGACAAAAAAACTATACCTCATTTTACCCTGGCTCACCTAAAAAGCATATCCTATTTTTTAATTTTTCCTTATGGTAATTATGCACCAATATTTTTTATTATTCCAGCAAATACTAAGAAACACCGCAAGGAGGTCTTTCAAGCATGGAACAAATCTATACCAACCAGCCCTGGACAACCCAGCAGACAAAATTAGGGCAGCTGGTCCCGGAAATTACCCAGGTGGAATCTTTACTTCATGAAGTGATTGGATCCGGCACAGGAACCATCGTGGACATGTGCACCTATCTTCTGGAATCAGGAGGAAAAAGACTTCGGCCTTTATTAGTAATCTTAAGCGGGAAAACAGTTTCTTCCCCTTCCGGAGACCGATTGGTCGCTGCGGGGGCGGCGGCTGAATTAATTCATATGGCCTCCCTGGTCCATGACGATATCATCGACCAGTCCCTGGTGCGCAGGGGCCAACCCTCTTTATATGCCCTTTGGGGGCAAAAAAACGCAGTTTTAGCAGGGGATTTTTTATTTGCCAAAGCATTTGACCTCTTGGTATCCGCCCAACTCCATGCCACCTTAAAACTAATGGTCACGGCGATCCAAGAAATGTGTCAAGGGGAAATAACCCAAGCGGACCAATTGTTCCGTACATCTCAATTAGAAGAGGATTATTTCCACAAAATATACCAAAAAACAGGAAAGTTCCTGGCGGCGTGCTGTCAAGCCGGAGGGATCATTTCCCATGCCGGCGAGGCCAGAGAAACCGCTTTACAAATCTACGGGACTAACCTGGGCTATGTTTTTCAGATTATTGACGATCTTTTAGATTTTGACGGCCACAGTGAGATTCTAGGTAAACCGGTCTGCCAGGACCTGGCTCAAGGTAATTTAACACTTCCTGTCTTATATTTATTAAAGCACCCGGAACATGGCCCCCAGGTGCGGGAAATCATCAAAACCCGGCGGTTGGACAAAGTAAATTGCGCCATGATCATCGATTTGTTAAACCAAACCGGACTGCTGGACCAAGCCCGAAACGTGGCCGCCCATTGTGCCGGGATCGCCAAGGCGGAGCTGGCCAAACTGCCTCAGGGCATGAGCCGGAACATGCTGGAATACATTGTGGATCAAGCTTTGGAACGCACCTCATAGTTCAGTCTAAAGCCCAAAGTCAAAGGTCAAAAGTATCAAATCCTTAACTGCGCTTCAAGACTCTGCGGCCAGCCTTCGACTTGGTACTTTAGACTTCTGACTCATTAAATTATTTTTTTCCGGCGCAGCAGTTTACAGATTAGGTACCACCCGGTACAGGTTTTTCCGGTCTTCCTGATTAAAGTGCGTGCCGTGCCTTTCAGCCATGCCTCCGATGTTTTGGGATCAGACAGATATAAGGAGACCATCCCGGCAATCACGGCGGTATGAAAGGATGCGTGCTCCAACATGCCGGCTTTTGTGAGAGACTGGTGTAAAAAGTAGGCCAGCCTTTCCTTCATTTGGCCTGGGTCATGGTAATAAAAAAAGAAATTCAAATCGCCTTCCCGGCGGTCCTCCGCCTGATCAATGAAATAGTCCAGCAAAATATGCAGCCCGCACAGATAAGGAAAATAGGCGGTTTTTATTTTCCTCACGTCTTCCTCTGTTAAATCGGCAGCACAAGCGGCCCCGCACAATACAAAAACCCCCAAAGTGGACCCGCAGGCAGCCCCAAATTCCCAAACAGAGATATCCGGATAATCGGTTACACAGGGAGAGGCCCAGGCCACCATCTTTTCTTCCCGCCGGTCCACCCCAAGATGTTTCAGGCTTTGGAGGCTGTTGTAAAGGGAGACTAAAGCTACCGCCTCTTTGCGTACCAGCCGGTAAGAAATAAAATGACTTAAACAGGCGCGGCATTCTTCAACTAAGGAGGTAAGATAGCCTCCGTCATTCCGGTAGGGATAATAGGCATAGTAATCCGACAAAGGAAGCTCAGGGGAAAGGGCCTCCGTCATCGCCAGGTGCAGTTGGCGAAAACTCTTTTCCTCTTCACATCCTGCCCGGTCACACAGGTTGTCGAGATAATCGCTGATCGTCTGAAAAGCGACAATAAACCGGACCATGAGGTCCTGGTTTACCCCGGGATATAAGGCATAAATACTTCCTCCCTGGCAATGGAACCGTTTCATATGGATACTGGCCAAGGCCTGACGGCGTAATTCCTGATCAGGAATCCTTTCCGCCCGCTCCCGCCACTTTGCCAAAGCCTGTTCTACTTTCGGAAACACTTCCTTAATAAACCGCATCACCAAAATCCACTGCTCCATAGCCTGACGCAAAAAAAGCACATCCTTTAGTCTAAAGTCCAAAGTCTAAAATTGAAAGTTAGTCAAAATTTTTCAGGTCCGGTAAAGTTTTTTGACTTTTGACTTTTAACTTTCGACCTTTGACTTATTTTTTCGGGAACAAAGGGAGGAAAAATTTCGTCTCTATTCTATAATATGCCTTGAAAAAATGCAAATTAACCCTGAAAAGATATTCTTTTGAGAAATGGGCAAAAAATCATTTGGCGTGCATGTTTATTACTGATATAATAGGCTGATAACAGATATTGACTGTAACAAACCTGTAACATGACTTCTATATAATAATAACGAAAGCGGATCATTATTTCTTTTGATATTTCTCTCTTTTTGTTGAAGAAAAAATCTTTATTAACTATAATTAAAGTTAATATAAATACTAATTAAAATCCAAGGAGGTACATATGTTTACAAAGAAGAAAAAAGTTATCGCTATCACAGTTACCGCTCTGATTCTGGCTCTCTCTTTAGGTACCACAAGCTTCGCAGACACTGTTTCCAATACCTTGAAAGCCCAGTATAAAGCACTGAAAATATTGCTGAACGGGCAGCAGGTCACCATGGAGAGCCAGCCCATTATTGTTAACGGCAGTACCTATTTGCCCTTACGGGCCTTTGCCAATCTTTTCAACAAAAATGTAGACTGGAATGCGGCTCAGCAGCAGGTGACCATCACGGACAAACCGGATAATCAATTGACCAGCTTACAGGCGCAAGTCACGGAAAAAGAAAACCAGATCATCACGTTAAATGCCCAGCTCACAAGCGCGAAGAACAAAATTGCCGATCTGGAAGATGAACTGGACAGCAATTCAAATGATGATGAGGACGACGTTGATAATGCGATCGATGATTTGGAAGGCGACTTGAATGACAACTATGATTCCCCCGGAGATTCGGATTATATGGACAATGACGATATTGGATTTGATGAAATCGTTGTATCCGGGGATGAAGATGATATCACCATCAAAATCTATTTAGAATTGGACGATGCTGTTGACGCTGGAGATGGAGATTATGAAGATAATGAGGACTTTTGGTACAGCATTGATACGGAGGGGATCCTCAACTACCTGGACGATATTTGCGATGATGTCTGGAAAGTAGACGAACTTGAAGATTGCGACATTACAGGAACTTTCTATGATTCTGATGACAGCAACAATAAATTGGATACCTTCACCGCTGATAATGGTGACAACGCAGAAATTGATTAGACTTTCATGCTAGATTAGTGTACGATTAAAAAATAAAGGCAAAACGATTGAACAATCGTTTTGCCTTTATTTTTACCGGCAAAACAGAACATAAAAAAACTCTTAATTTTAGTAAGAAATAAAAAATTTTCGGGAACAATTTCAGGAAATTTTTCGTCTCTATGCTATAATATACTAAAAAATTTTTTGAAAAATATAAAAAATTATCATTTAAGGAGGTACATATGTTTACAAAGAAAAAAAAGATTATCGCCATCATGGTTGCTGTTCTGGTTCTGTCCCTGTCTTTTAGCACCACAAGCTTCGCTGCCAGCATTTCCGCTACCTTAAATGCCCAGTTCAAAGCCCTAAAAATTTTACTGAACGGACAGCAGGTGACCATGGAAAGCCAGCCCATTATCGTCAACGGCAGCACCTATTTGCCCTTACGGGCCTTTGCCAATCTTTTTAACAAGAATGTGGACTGGAACGCCACCCTCCAGCAAGTGACCATTACGGACAAACCGGATAATCTGGTCACCAGTTTACAGGCCCAAATCAAGGAAAAGGACAATCAAATTTTGGTTCTGCAAACGCAACTAGCCGCAAAAAGCGGCGGCAAGAGTCTAAGCGACATGGAAAAACAGCTCAATAGGGATTACGAAGATTACGAAAAAATGGATGTAAGCATTACCTTAAGCGGCAGTACCAGCAAAATTACCGTGAAAGTCGATATCGGTGATGAAGATGACTGGGACGATCTTTCCAGCACCAAGCAAACCAAACTGCTCCAATATATCGCGGACGACCTTAACGATGAATATGACGACCCGGACATTTCCGGGACGGTAAGAGACGGTTCCACAACTCTAAAGACCTTTACCGTCAACTCCAGCGGCACGGTAAAAATCAGCAGCAGTTCCAGCAGCCTCAGTAACTTCGCAGATGAGTTGGAGGATGACTATGATGAATTGGGCGATATCGACAAACTTTCTATTTCACTTTCCGGAAGCACAAGCGGTACCATTACCTTTACAGTGAAAATTAAATACTCCAGCTTCGAAGATGAGTGGGATGAACTGGACGACGATGAAATTGAAGATTTTATGCTAGACATCCAAGGGGATATTGAAGACGAGTATGATGACGCCGATGTGAAGGGCTATATTAAGGACAGCAGCGACTCCGATGCAAACATGGCTTCTTTGTCCACATCGGGAAGTTTCAAACGATACTCGGATTACGATTAAATTAAAATTTTCATAAAAACCCGGCAAGGAACATGTTCCTTGCCGGGTTTGTCTTTTATCCTTCTCTTTCCTGAGCCAACAAACTCAGAATCTTATTGCTCCTCGTGATAAACTCCGTCATGGCCGCCGGCTCCAGCTGCTTGTGGCTCAGCATGGCCAGGTCATAGACATGCCGGCAAATCATCTCCGCTTCTTCTTTTTTATCCGGCTGCTCACCCAGCCGGGCGATGGATTTGATCAAATCGTTGTCTGCGTTTAAGACCAGGGTCTCCTCGTCGGGAAACATATTTTTCATGTCCCCGCGGCCGAAAAGGGCGCTCATGTCCTGCATGCGCCGGGACTGCTCACTGAGCAGAACCATAGCCGGCATCTCCAAGGCCTTCAGATGCTCCACCTGCAGTTTCAGCTGCTCCTTATTTAAAGCACTTTTAAAGATGGCATCCAATTTTGACCCCATTTCCCGGTCATCCTCTTGATCCGTCCGCTTCATGCTTTCCGAGAGATCGGAATCGATCCGGTTAAAGTGTACCCCGGTTTCTTTGCTTTCGATAAACTGGATAAAATGAAGGTCAATGGTCCCGGACAAAATCACCGCTTCCAAGCCCTGCTCTTTAAAGAGGTTGATGTACTGGGCCTGCTGCTTTTCATCACTGACGTAAAATACCTTGTTCTCATGCTGGGATTTGTTCCGGTCTAAATACTCCTGCAAGGTCACATAATCCCCCTTGGTGGTCCGGTAAATTAAAATATCCTTCACCCGGTCATAAAATTTGTCTTCCCGGATGCACCCATATTTCACGAAAGGATTGAGATCCTCCCAGTACCCATTGTACTTTTCCCGCTCTCCCTGGAACAGCTCCGACAGCTTGTCCCCCACCTTTTTGGTAATGTGCCGGGAGATTTTGATCACGTTGCTGTCATTTTGCAGGAAGCTGCGGGACACATTTAAGGGCAGGTCGGTACAATCGATGACTCCTTTTAAGAGCAGTAAAAATTCCGGAATCACTTCCTTAATGTTGTCCGCCACAAAAACCTGGTTGTTAAATAGTTTGATTTTCCCTTCCAGGCGATCAAATTCCGTGCTGATTTTGGGGAAATAGAGAATCCCTTTCAGGTGGAAGGGGTAGTCCACATTGAGGTGAATCCAAAATAAAGGTTCCCGATAATCCATGAATACCTTATAGTAAAAATCCTTATAGTCCTGACTGGTGCACTCCTTCGGATCCCGCATCCAGAGAGGATGGATATCATTCAGGGGTTTCTCCTCTTTGGCCTGGTCCGGCTGCTTTTCATCCTGCAAAAAAATTTCTACGGGCAGGAAGGAGCAATATTTGTCGATGATCTCCCGGAGCTTGAATTCATCAAGAAACTCCCCGGACTCCTCGGACAAATACAAGGTAACGGTTGTTCCTCTTTCTGTAAGGTCGGACGGGCTTAACTCGTATTCCGTGCCGCCGGCACATACCCACCTTACCGCTTCCGCATCTTTTTGATAGGACAGGGTATCAATCTGCACCCGGTCCGCGACCATAAAGGCGGAATAAAAACCTAAGCCAAAATGGCCGATAATCTGGTTCCCTTCATCAGACTTGTCCTGATATTTGGCCAAAAATTCCTCGGCCCCGGAAAAAGCAATCTGGTTGATATATTTTTTTACTTCCTCCGCCGTCATGCCGATACCGTTGTCCCTAAAGTGCAGTATTTTCCGGTCCTTATCGAAGGTTACCCGGACCCAGTATTTCGTGTCCTCCGCCACGTCAGCCTCTCCCAAGGCAGACAGTCTTTTTAATTTATTTACGGCATCCACCCCGTTGGAAATCAGTTCCCGGACAAAAATATCTTTGTCGGAATACAACCATTTTTTGATGATGGGAAAAATATTTTCCGTATGAATAGAAATACTGCCGTTTTCCTGATGCAAGGAAATCCCTCCAATATCTCTAAATGTAAATTTTTTATTATTTATTCTATCTCTCCCGCAAAAAAATTTCAAGAAAAAATTAGCACTCATCTCAATTGAGTGCTAACAATTTTTCCCTTTATCCAGTTTTGCCGGCTTATCTCAGGAAACCCTGAAGAATGGTCTCTTCCGCTTCTTTTTCTGTCAGTCCCAGAGACATCAGTTTCGTCAGCTGCTCGGAAGCAATTTTGCCGATGGCGGCTTCATGAATAAGCTGGGCATCCGAATGGAAAGCGCTAATCTCCGGAACAGAGGAGACCCGGGCCTGGTGCATGATGATGGAATCGCACTGGATATGCCCGCGGCACCTGTTTTTTCCCCGCATATTGAGGTGGAACACCTGTTGGGAGGTATCCTGGGCTACGGAGCGGGAGATAATTTGCGCCGTAGAGTCTTCGCCCACCAGTTCCACATTGATGATCGATTCCGCCGTCTGGTCCCGGTAGGTCAACAGCCTTTCCACCACGATCAGGCGGGCATTTTTGTGCAGCCGGACCTCCGTATCCCTTTTCGTCCGGTCCACGCCTTTAATCTGCACCATTTCCAGTTCTGCTACTCCACCCTCTTCCACTTCAATGATGGTTTTGGGATTGAGAATTTTTTCTCCGCTGCCCTCCCCCTGGCCGTAGTGCTTCTCTACATATTTCAGGCGGGCCCCTTTGCGCACATGGAAATCGTGAATGCCGTCATGCTGCGCCTTTTTGCTGCCCGGATTATGGATGCCGCATCCCGCCACCACCAGCACGTCGGACCCTTCCCCAATTTCAAAGGTATTATAAACCACATCCTCCAAGCCTTCGGCAGAGACAATGACGGGAATATGCACACTTTCCCCTTTGGTGTGGGGTTTTACCAGAATATCGATACCCGGCTTGTCCGTTTTCGTGACAATATTGATGTTGGCAGTAGTACCCCGGCTGATTCCTGCTCCGTTTTTGCGAATATTATAGGCGCCTTGAGGGATGTCATGAAGGCCGGCTACAGCCTCTAATAAAACCTTATCTACCGTATTGAGCACGCGGTACCACTCCTTTGTCGCAAGCTTTACTGCACATACAGTCCAGATCCCTTTTCTGGATATCGGCCAAAACCTTATCTTTGGTAGTAATCTCCGCGATTTCTCCATTGGCCACCAGGATCACCTCATCGGCCAGGTTTAAAATCCTTTCCTGGTGGGAAATAATCACAATAGCGGTCTGATATTTTTTGTGGATGTTGGCAAAGGTTTCGGCAAGTTTTTGAAAACTCCACAGGTCGATGCCGGCTTCCGGTTCGTCGAAAACCGCCAGTTTTAGATTTCGGGCCAGGATGGTGGCAATTTCAATCCTCTTTAATTCCCCTCCGGAAAGGCTGGCGTTTACTTCTCTGTCTAAATAGTCCTGGGCGCAAAGTCCCACATCCAGAAGCAGGTCATACACGTTGATATCCTGATTTTTTCCCGCCGCTAACTGGAGCAGCTCTTTCACCTTGATCCCTTTAAACCGGGGAGGTTGCTGAAAAGCGTAGCCAATGCCCAGACGGGCTCTTTCGGTGATACTTAAATCAGTAATGTCCTGCCCCTGAAAAAATATTTTTCCCGAGGTAGGCCGGTAAATGCCCATAATAATTTTCGCTACCGAAGACTTCCCTCCCCCATTGGGTCCGGTGATCACATAGATCTTGTTTTCCTGCAGGGAAAAGGTGATCTTGTTTAGGATATCGAACTGTCCTTGTTCTTCGTCCACCTGAAAGGTAATATCTTTTAATTCCAGCATCGGTGCAACCTCCTTTATATTTCACTATTTTACATGATTCTCTCGAAAAAATATAGCAGGAGGATGGGGCACACAAAAATATTCCAAAAAAACTGCGGAACTTTTATCCCTAAAATTTCGTATACCAATTAGAGGACATGAAAGATCCGCCCAGAAAAATACCGCATGAAAAAATCTTTACACGGGAGCCTTTGGATATGGCAAAATTCTTGAAAAATTTTTTTCTTGTTTTGATGCTGCTTTTCCTTACCGGCATAGCCAGCCTGGCCTTCGTCTTGTATGGACCTTTTACCGGCTTGAGGGACTTGTATGTCACTTCCGCCATGACCACCATGCAGCACCAATATCTAGCCAAGATATTTTTTTCCGCGGATAAAATCGCCGAAATCATGCGTAAAAATGCCCTAACCGAATTTCTTTTCCCAACGAATGTAGATCTTATTGAAGAAGAGAACCAGTTGCCGGATCATATTCAGCTCATAGATGTGAGCACATCCACCTTTAAAGGGTACCTGCTTCTGGTCAGCCGTCCGGAAAGGATTAAGGTAGGGACGTCGGAGCATTTAGGATCAAAAGGAATGAAATTACAGGAAATCATCGAAAAATACCATGCCGTGGGAGGCGTCAACGCAGGAGGATTTATTGATCCGGGCGGCCATGGAACGGGAGGCGTACCGGAAGGAATCATTATAGAAGACGGAGAAATTCTTTACGCAGATAAATCATCCAAATATAACGTGATCGGATTCACGAAACAAAATGTGCTGGTGCTGGGAAAATATACTTTAAAGGAAATAAAAAAGCTAGACATCCGTGACGCCGTATCCTTTCGCCCTTTTATTATTGTGAACGGCGTACCTGCCATCACCACGGGAAACGGCGGCTGGGGAATCGCCCCCCGCACCGCCATCGGTCAAACAAAAGACGGCACGGTCCTTCTCCTGGTGATTGACGGACGCCAGGTATCCAGCATCGGCGCTACGCTGAAAGATGTCCAAGACATCATGCTGGAATATGGAGCCGTCAATGCGGCAAATTTGGATGGAGGATCCTCAAGCACCATGTACTACGAGGAAAAGCTGATCAACAGCCCCAGCAGTCAGTACGGGGAAAGAAGGTTGCCCTCGGCCTTTATTATTCAATAAAGATCAGCCGGTCACCCAAGGCAATGTTTTTCTCCTTCATGAGTCCTGCTTTTAATTCTAAAACCGCTACTGCGCCTTTTTGGCAAGCGGTAAAACCGGGGGCCAGGTGATTTGCCGTTTTGATCACCCGGTTATTTTTATCCAGAAAAACAGCATCGATCGGAAACCGCATTCCCATACAATGTACCCCGGCACAGGGGCGCAATAAAAGGCCTTCCCGCTCTCCCAGGCCCTTTCGGCCTAACAGGCCGATCAACCTGCGCCAAAAAGTTTGAGCAACCATGACCCGGTCAGCGATCAGTATATGACCATCCTTTTTGATAACTTTCATATCCTTTCTCTCCCCAGATGGTTTTTCCTCAGCTTTTTTATTTACGGATTTCTTCCAGCCATTGATCATACAGCCAGTCCCCGATATCTTTCAGTTGGAGCCAGGCGATCATCAATACTTTCTTCACAATAGTCGTGATCTCATCACAAGTTTCCATAAATTTTTCATTGAGGTATTGATTTTGCAAGTCGTAAAAACTTACGCCAAAATATTTCTGTGAAATTATTTTTCCCGTATCTGTAAATGTGAGCAGGCAATAGCAGGCGCATAAAGCGGCCAGGGTACCCATTTTATGCTTCATGATTAATCTTAGGGGAAAACAAAATAGATAAAATATCCGATCTACCGCGCCTCTCACGCAAACAACGAGTGGGGCGCTTTTTTTACGTTCCGAATCTTTGGGGTACCTCTCGTATTTTAAGAAAGTTTTTCTTTTATTTTTCTCATTTGTTTTGAGATTGGAGAGCAAATTAGTGAGCATCAAGGGTAATTTACAGGTAAAAAACAATTTTACTTTGCTGTACCAGGTGGTAAAAAATTTCTCAGAAAGACTCTTTGCCATTGTTAGGATGGTGGAAGGAAGTTTGATCAGCTTTTGCTTTCCGGTGCTGAGAAATTCGCTATAACACGCATTTAACCATTCCTGAAAGGAAAAACATGTTTCAAAGCGAATATCCTGATTTCGATGGTGATTTCCGTTTTCCCGCTCTAATTTTGAAGTAAGGGGCGATGAGGAGAGATTGAACCGGGGGGAAGAAAATGAATCCTCAAAACTGATCCTAAAGAGATCATAGTATTGCTCACTTCCGGTAAATTTATAGATCATTCGATGAGATATAAATAATTCCATCTGCCATTTTAAGCAAATGGATTTAATCGTCCAGGCAGCTAATTCTTTATTGCTGAGACTTTCCGACGGGTCATCCAAGATTCCCTCCAGAGCATTGACGGCACCTTTTAATTTCAGGCTATTGATCCTTAAAATCGCAAGACGCCGGATATATTCATCCGGATTTTTCAGATAGAACTTTAATTCTTCCCCCCGAGAAAGCTTGTTAATTATTTTTTCCGTCTCTCTTTCCAATCGATACCATTCCGGATAGTCTTTCAAACAAATATTTTCTGTATACATATCCTTTCACATCCTTGTTTTCTTACCCTTGAAGGACTGCATAAGGCCACAGGCGCTATCATAAATTACAGGGAAGAGATCCCTCTCAGCTGTGTCATGAAGCCGTCAATATCTTTGAAGTCTAACTGAACAGGATATGGGAGGGGAAGGGTCGATAGGACATATTCCAAATCTGAAACTAGTTCATTTTTTCTTGTTTCCAGCCGCAGATACCCCTGATAATAATCACCCTCCTTGATCTGCAGGAGGGCTTTTTGTTCCAGCCCCTGCTCCCAGTTGGTCAGCTTTTCCATGATAAATCGGTTTTCAATGGTCATGCTGCCAATTTCCCGATTTATTTTTCTGATCCTTTTCTTCAGTTTTCTTTGATAGAAATAGAATTGAACAGGAAAAAACAATCCTTTCATTTTTCTGGGATTTTTCACAAAATCATACCATAAGTTTATTTGATTCATGATTTCATAATTTAACGCTACATTTTTTTCGATATTTGCCTTATATTTATCAACTTGGTCTTGGATATTCCCTCTGTCTTCATCAAAAATTTTTTCGTAAACAGAACCCGAGGTCTTTTCTATCTCTAATAATTCATGAGCCAATTGATTTTGGATATTTTTTAGCGCACACAGCAGATTGAGGGAAAAATCAATTCTTCTCTGCAAGGGATCGTCCGGCACTCAGGACACCTCCTATTTCATGAAGTTAGAGGGACAATTTACCCTATCCTCTCTTTTCGCACAAATATTGGGCAAATTATTATTTGGACAGATTCTCAATTAACTGAATCACAGCAGGTGCCAATATCACAATAAAGATGGTGGGAAAAATAAAAAACACCATGGGGAGCAGCATTTTGATGGGAGCTTTCATCGCCTTTTCTTCAATGCGCTGTCTCCTGGCATTACGCTGCTGGGCCGACTGCACTCTTAACACATTGCCGATGCTCACACCCAGCTGGTCCGCCTGGATCACGGCGCTGATAAATGCATTTAGTTCCTCTACGCCGGTTCTGCTTCCTAAATCTTTTAAAGCATCCTTGCGCTGTTTACCCATTTTGATCTCCTGCAGCGCAGTGGAGAATTCTGCCGAAATGGGGCCTTTCACTTTTTGCACCACCCGGCTCAGAGCTGAATCAAAGCCTAATCCGGCTTCCACACTTACCGTCAATAAATCCAACACGTCCGGTATTTGTTTGGAGATCTGCTCCTGTCTGCTTCTCGTTTTCATTCTCAAGTAAAGTTCAACCATGAAGTACCCCAAAAACAACCCCCATAAGCCGCAGACCATTTGGGTGAGGATATTTAACCTGGCAGCAAAAGCCAAACTGCAGCTGATCAATCCGAAAAGTACCGCCATAGCATAATACAGGGAAATAAACTCGTAGGAAGTTAGCCCCATGGGTCTTCCCGCTAATAGCAGCTTTTTCTCTAAATCAACTCTTTTTTTCACGGGAGTAAACCGGCTTGTAATGAGAGAAACCCATTTGAGAATGGGCCGGATGACCCGGTCAAAAAAGGAGCGCTGTAATTCCTCATTTATCTCATGTTTGGGAACAGCTTTTTGCTTGATTTGTTTCAACCGTTTTTCGATCTGTAAACGGTCCGCGGCTACGATCAGGTAGATCCCGTAAATAAAGGAACACCCTGTGATAAAGCCCATGATGATAATAAAAATGAACACCTTACTCCCTCCAATCCCGGCCATAAATAAAACTTTAAAATTCTGCTGGGAGACTTACACTTCGATATTTACTATTTTTCTGATCATGATCACCCCAAACAACTCAGAAAGCACTCCCCCCAGCATGATAAAAAATCCGGTTTTACTTTGGATCAAGACGCTGATATAACTAGGGTTGATCACCAAAAGGAGGGCAAAAATAGCCGGGGGCATAAAACCGATGATTAAACCGGAGATCCGCCCTTGCGCGGTTAAAGTTTTAATTTCCCCCTTAATTCTGATGCGTTCCCGTAAGGTATAAGAAATATTATCCAGGATTTCGGCCAAATTACCGCCGATTTGCCTTTGGATTAAAACTGCGGTGATCATTAAATCCACGTCTTCACTCTCCACATGCGCTGCCAAATTGCTTAAAGCCTTTTCCGTGGGCGTACCAAAATTTATTTCCCGGATCGTTTTTTTTAATTCCATTGCTAAGGGGCCTGTCATTTCATTGCTTACCAAATCCATCGTTTGCTGGAGACTGTATCCCGCCCTTAAGGAATTTGTCATTACGGTAAGACAATCACTGATCTCCGAGTTGATCTTTTCCAGTCTCTTTCGTTTTCTTCTTTTGACAAGTAAATAAGGAAAAGCCATTCCCAATGCGCCAAATACCATTCCAGCGCCAATCCCTCTGGTAAACAAACCTGCTACGCTTCCCGCCAGAAAACTGATAATATTAAGGACAATAAACTCTTCTCCCCGAAGAGGAATGCCCGCTTTGGACAACTCCTCTTCCACCTTTTTGGTAAAGGAACGGGAAGCAAAAATCTTTCCGGCCGCACGCAAGATGTTTTTTACCTTCATTCTCCCTTTTCTTCTCTGATTTTCATCCGAATGATGGCCCGAGTGATCTTTGGTGTACTTTTTTATTCTTTCCGTCATCTTTCGCCTATTTTCCGTGAGCAGTAAATAGAGGCCCCAAAAAAGACTGATTCCGGTAATACCGCTACATGCGGCAATCATGATCTCCACCGATCATCCTCCTGTTCTTTATTTCATAAAGATATCCTGAGGAAGAAAAATGCCTTCCGCTTCAAACTTATCCACACATTTGGGCATGATACCGGTTGCCCGGTGTGCCCCGATTATATTTCCACTCGGATCTATTCCTGTTTGCTCATAGGTAAAGATATCTTGTAAAACAATGGTATCCCCTTCCATCCCTAACACCTCCGTCACATGGGTGATTTTCCGGCTCCCGTCCCTTAAACGATTTTGCTGGACAATGATATCTACCGCCGAAGCAATTTGCTCCCGGATGGCCCGGATGGGCAAATCCATTCCGGCCATTAATACCATGGTCTCCAACCGGGAAAGAATATCCCGGGGGCTATTGGCGTGCCCTGTGGTCAAAGAGCCGTCATGGCCGGTATTCATAGCCTGCAGCATGTCCAGGGCCTCTCCTGCTCTCACCTCACCTACCACAATCCGATCAGGCCGCATGCGCAAGGAGTTACGTACCAGATCCCGCATGGTCACAGCACCCTTTCCTTCAATGTTCGGCGCTCTCGTTTCCAAGGTAATTACATGATTCTGCCGCAGTTGAATCTCAGCGGCATCCTCGATGGTAACAATCCGTTCATCATGGGGAATAAATGCGGAGAGGACATTTAATGTGGTTGTTTTGCCGCTCCCCGTACCGCCGGAGATGACAATATTGAGCCTGGACCGCACACAGGCTTCCAGAAATTTCGCCATGGACGGTATAAGAGAACCAAATCGAATCAGGTCGGAAATTTTTAAAGGATCACGGGAAAACTTGCGAATGGTTACCACCGGTCCTTTTAACGACAAAGGGGGAATAATGGCATTTACCCTGGAGCCATCCGGTAATCTGGCATCAACCATGGGCATGCTTTCATCAATTCTTCGGCCGATGGGGGCGACAATTTTTTCAATTACATGCATCACATGCTCATCATCCCGAAAACGGATCTCCGACAAAAGTATCTTTCCTTTTTTCTCCATAAAAACCTGATGGGGGCCGTTCACCATCACCTCACTGACATCGCTGTCCCTAATTAAGGACTCTATCGGGCCTAACCCTAAAACCTCGTCCAAAATTTCGGAAGAAATTTTTTGTCTTTCGGAATAGGGCAAGAAACTGGCCTCCCGTTCCAAAATAGTATTAATCACTTCTTCCACTTTTTTCGCGATCTCGTTGTCGGAAAACCCCCGGTTTTGTTTCAACTCCTTATCCAAAATTTCAATTACTTCTTTATGTACCTTTATTTTTAATTCCCCGTATTTATCTTTAAACTCTTCCTTCGCATAATTTTTTTCTTGTTCCATCACGGTTTCCTGAGGAGCATTTCGTTTCTCTAAACGCTGCAATAAAGACATGTAAGCCCACTCCTTTTGTTAAAGCAAGTTCTTAATTCATCTGGGGATTCCTTTACTCCATCTGAATTCTAGAACTGCACATGCATGACTTAATTGGCGTTAGACTCCCGCCTACGGGAGCCTTACGCCAAGTTAGTCAGGTTAACCAAACATTTTTCCAAATAGAGATTTCTTGCGATACTTTTGGCTCAGGTCCTCTTGATATCCCTTATCATGAATCACCAGATCGGCAATTCTGTCTATGGACCGGCTGGGTTTGGCCTTTGTATCACTTAACACAAAAGGTATTCCTTTATTCACGGAAGTTACCACAAGTTTTCCGTCACTGGGAATCGTTTCCGCAATGAAAAAGTCTAACGAGGTCTCCACATCTTTAATCGTAATGCCCAGATGTTCTGTGGCTCTGTTCAGAATAAGTTTACTTTTATTCTTTTGGTTCAATGAATGAAGCAGGTCCAGATTTAGTTTCATGTTCTTAATCGCCGGCAAATCCAATGTCATGACCAATAATAACTGCTGGGACATTTCTAATGCCGTGAGCGTAGTATCCTGAAAATACGGCGGGGTATCAATAATGACGTAATCAAAATTTTCTTTTAAGATGGTGAGGATTTTAGAAATATTTTCTGCGTCAACCAGTTCCGCATATTCCGGTTTCATCGGCGCGGGCAAGATTTTTACATTTGAAATATGGGTAAGCAAATAGTTTTCGATCAACTGGATATTTAATTTTCCTCTTTCTTGGACCAGCTCTGCGATGCTTTTCCTGGGCACGACATTAAAGAAAATAGGTATATCGCCAAACTGCAGGTCTAAATCCACCAACGCTATTTTACCTTTTGTTTTATTCGCCAAATGAGCGGCTAAATTTACGGAAAGTGTGGTCTTTCCTACCCCGCCTTTTGCGCCAAAAATAGTAATAATCTGGGGATCCTGAGAAACAGATTTTCTCTTCCCCATGCTTTTATCCCGGCGGATTTTTTCTGCGTAGTTTACCCGTTTGATGGTATCCACCAATTCCTGCCCATTGATCGGCTCTACCACATACTCTCTTGCGCCGGCGACCATTGCCTTTTTTAAGTATTCCGGACCGCTTTGCATACTGATGATAATGACGGAGACATGAGGATCATTTAAAATAATCTTTTCTGTTGCCGCAATTCCATCCATTACCGGCATTTCATCATCCATGACGATGATATCGGGCAACAGCCGTTTGGCCTTGTTTAGAGCCTCTTCCCCGTTGACAGCTTCTCCCACCACCCGGAATTCTGCTTCTTGCTCTAAGATACGCCGGATATCATTTCTCGCCTCGTCATGATCATTTACTATTAGGATTTGCACCCTTTCCACTTCCATCTCCTCCTGTGCCATACTCGACAGCTTTTTGATTGATATTTTCATTTAGTAAGTCCTCCAGCTTTGAAGGTGCCGAATATCCCCATGAATTGTCAATAGGAGATCTTAGCATCAAACGGATCACGCCCCGTTGACTGGCCATCATTAAACGCTTTGCCTGCGTGAAGGTAACAGCCAGCGTAACAGTTTTATACTCTTTAGGATCCTTTTGGGAGGTATCCGATTTCTCATCCATCTCTTTTCCTACCGCCAACACCTCAATATCCTGTAAGGGCACGGAAGTATAGGCAACCTCATTGATCACCACTGTGGCCAGTACATCTACACTATCTCCCGGTTTTAGCAATCCTGCGATCCCGCTCACTTCATCAACAGGAACGGTAAGCGCTCTTTTGCCTTTCGGCACGATAAAAGCTAAGCCTTCCGTGCGGTCATCAGCGTCCAGAACTTGATTGATCATAATACTTTCTCCTGCTGTTACCGGAATTAAAAGAATCCTATTGACCACATCCTCCGCATGGGTGGTTTCCTTCGGGTGCTGATAACTTTGGGGTATTTCCTTAAAGGCCACCATTTTCTCAGTAATTTTTGTTTTAGCTGGAATATCTTGAGCCGCTACAACAATTTTCACATATTCCGTGTTGTCCAAAGCATGTTTTGCGTCCGCTAAATACTTATACAAAAGAACGGATGTTGCTAAACCGAAAACGACTGCCAGAAAAAAAACCAGTTTACCGCGCAACTTTTCTTCCTCCTTTAAAGGTCAGGGGACACACCTCTATATCAGGCATTCCTATCCCGTCGGAGGAATGTCCCCAATTTATGTCAGGGGACACACCTCTATATCAGCATTCCTATCCCGTCGGAGGAATGTCCCCAATTTATGTCAGAGGACACACCTCTATATCAGCATTCCTATCCCGTCGGAGGAATGTCCCCAATTTATGTCAGAGGACACACCTCTATATCAGCATTCCTATCCCGTCGGAGGAATGTCCCCAATTTAAAGAATTGCCTTAGGGGGCCTTTATTCGATCAATTTTACGCCCAAGACCCCAAAATTTTCTGCTTCTCCGCTAATTTCCCCGGGTAGGATTGTTTGCACAAACCGTCCTTTCACATAAGAATCATTTCCCTGACCGGTAACATCATCCAATAACAGCACCCCAAAACCCACCACTTTTACGTCCCGCGCATTTATTTTTTCAATAATAGGAATCTTTACCAATCTGGCACAGTCTCGTTGGAAATGGTCCACCGTACAATAGGGGGTATGGTTACATGCTAGGAGGCGAAAATCAATGGCCCTTTTTGTGGGATTGGAAATATTTCCTGTTTGAACATCCAAAATATCCCCAATACTGATTACTTCAGGATATCCATAAGTAAGGTTCTCTTCGTAGGTACTAGCTCCCGGACCTCCCAAAGCTAAAGCCCCAAACCATCCAGTGTCTGATTCTCCCGCCCCGACTTTTAGCGTGTACTGTTCGCCAAAATTCAGCTCCTGTTCCTGGATTCCCAGGGGGACTACCCCCTCGGTAGCGGCAATGGGCCCCACCTGAGCTGTAGCTTCATGTTCCACAAATCCCGTGTTAATGCCTAATATTTTCGCAAATAACAGGTTAACATTTCTTTCCGCCTGCACCCTGATGGCTTTATTTTCATTCATAACTTCTATATCTAAATCATGGGCATTAACCCCATTGGTCACCGCATAATTCTCTGCAACAGTAACCGCCAGGTCAGGCCTCCCGGGAAGCTCCTGAGCCCCGGCTAGGGCAGCTGCATCGACAGCGTTTACTAATTTAGCCTGAGAAACGAATATCAAGCCCGTATCTGTGACAAGAGAAACTAACCCTAATAGTACAGCCATTCCTAGTGCCACAAGGATCATGGCACTGCCTTTTTCATTGTCAAATATTTTCTTATTCATATTGATCACCTATTCTACTCTCATGGCAATTTCGCTGCTCACCGTATAGGGATCTCCTATTAAACTCGAGATAATAGGGGCATAAATTTTAACCGGATATGCAATGCGAACGGTGACAGAGTCACCTCTTATTCTTGTTGATTCGTCAGGCGAAATGGTTACGGTCATCTTAGAACTGTCCAGTATGGAAGCACTGTTTTCCGCACTTAAAACAATCGTGGCATCCGAAGCACCTACTGCCGCTTCCCGGGCAGCCTCCCGGGCACTGCTGGTAATCAGCAATTGGGTGGAAAAAACTCTGCTAAACTCAACAATGCCAAAAATAAGCAATAACAATACCGGCAAAATCAAAGCCAGCTCTACCATGGCTTGTCCTTTGCAGCTTTTGATTAATTTCATCATCGTTCACATCACCTCAACCGCATAGGTGGCCAAAACACCTACAACAATCGCAATTCCGTATGGAAAAAGATTTTGCTCACTGCTGTCCCCAAATGTGACCACACGAAAACGGGTGGAAAACAAAATAACCAATCCCCTCGCCAGGTTACCCAATGCTTTCCCTAACCGTCCCTGAAACAACAGAATTCCCAGTGCGATGAGTCCCCCGGCCACCCCAGTCCCTAAAAAAGTATAAAAGACGAATTCTGTTCCTTTAATGGCACCAATGACGGCCAAAAGCTTCACATCACCCGCCCCAATGCCCTCTAATAAAAAGGGTACAAATAATAACCCCAATCCTAAGATAAAACCCTTACCTGATACAAGCAGACCTACCCATCCATCATCAATGAAATTGATTACCATACCCAGCACCAGGCTAGGTACCAGCACCGCATTATAAATCTTCCTGTGCTTCAAATCCGTCACCAGGCAAACCAGTATTGTTACCAGTAAGAGCACGTCACGCATCATCCCAACCTCTTTTGCATTTAAAAAATTTTATGGTGGTAAAGCATTTTGTCAAAGAAGGCCCTACTTAAATTCAAGTAGGGCCTATTGCCGGAGGCTGCCGCTATTTCTTACGGCGTGGTTGCATCAGGGTCATCAAAGCTGATGCCTTCAAAAACAGCGGCAATTTTGTCTTTAAATATGACTAAAGATCCGATAAGCAACACTGCGACCAGAGCAATGATCAGCCCGTATTCCGTCATTCCTTGTCCTTCTTCTTGTTTCCATAACTGTTTCATCATGTTCATTTGTCACGTCTCCCTTTTCAAATTTTTGTAATTTTTTAAAATACCAAACTTCCTGCGTCCTGGCACATCAAACTATTGGTAGTGCAAGAATGATTCTGCTTAAGAGTGCCAGTAATTTATCTTTAAATGTCGCTAATGATACCATTAGAGCTATTGCTACCAAAACAATAATCAGTCCGTATTCCGTCATTCCCTGTCCCTTTTCATCGTAGATTAAATATTTTATGGCATTAATGATTTGCACCTCCTTCCTCATTTCACTCATTCCGTTACCAAGAGCGTTTTTCTTAGGGACCAAACAACAACAATAGCTCTATTGGGGGGTTACCAAATAGAGCTAATACACACGTATCATCACGCCATACTAGTCATCTTCGGTAACCCGGCGACCATAGTAGTTTTACCTCAGGCCCGTAGCTTTGCGTCCCCGGCTTTCACCGGGTTTGCCATTATCGGAATGCCTTTTCATCATTTAGCGCGCGCTAAAAATTATTTAACCCTCACAAAATCCTAAAGTAATCTTAATAATATCCGGATATCGGCCAAGAGAAAGCTCTATTTGGAGTCACCAAATAGAGCTAATACACACGTACCATCACGCCATACTAGTCATCTTCGGTAACCCGGCGACCATAGTAATTTTACCTTAGGCCCGTAGCTTTGCGTCCCCGGCTTTCACCGGGTTTGCCATTATCGGAATGCCTTTTCATCATTTAGCGCGCGCTAAAAGTTATTTAACCTCACAAGATCCTTAAAGTAATTCTCAATGATATCCGACCAACAAAGAGCTCTATTTGGAGTCACCAAATAGAGCTAATACACACGTATCATACGCCATACTAGTCATCTTCGGTAACCCGGCGACCGTAGTTTTTACCTTAGGCCCGTAGCTTTGCGTCCCCGGCTTTCGCCGGGTTTGCCATTATCGGAATGCGTTATGGTTCAATTTCGAAATATGATTCTGCTGCAAAAGTCAAATTTGAGGAAGTCTTAACGATAAATAGTACTTGATAAATATTGCCAGCAACAGATTGCGGGGTGCTGTATAAACAGTGTTTTTGCAGCAGAATCAAATATGATCTCCTTTCAAAGATTCCCCAGCATTTTTTTAGTAAAACAAAAATAGCTCTATTGGGGAGTCACCAAATAGAGCTAATACACACGTATCATCACGCCATACTAGTCATCTTCGGTAACCCGGCGACCGTAGTTTTTACCTTAGGCCCGTAGCTTTGCGTCCCCGGCTTTCGCCGGGTTTGCCATTATCGGAATGTCTTATGGTTTCATTTAGAAATATGATTCTGCTGCAAAATGCCCGATTTGAGGAAGACTTAGCGATATTTAATACTAGGGGAATTATTAGCTAACCAGATTATTGAGGGTGGCTGTTAAAAGAACGCATTTTGGCAGCAGAATCAAATAATATCCTCTTAAAAATCTCTCACTCTCCCTTTCCCTAAACAAACAAAAAGCTCTATTTGGTGGTTACCAAATAGAGCTAATATACGTATCATCACGCCATACTAG
This sequence comes from Candidatus Formimonas warabiya, assembly GCF_002777255.1. Taxonomy (GTDB): domain Bacteria; phylum Bacillota; class Dehalobacteriia; order Dehalobacteriales; family Dehalobacteriaceae; genus Formimonas; species Formimonas warabiya. The sequence goes on from NZ_CP017634.1 coordinate 3,435,366, forward strand.
TCATCTTCGGTAACCCGGCGACCATAGTATTTACCTTAGGCCCGTAGCTTTGCGTCCCCGGTTTTCGCCGGGTTTGCCATTATCGGAATGCATTATGGTTTTATTTCGACAAATTATTCAAACAACTAAAAATTTTTTCTTCAAAAGTAATATATTAGGTTATTTACGTGCATCTTAGCATATAATTGGAAAATTGTAAATACCTTTGACAAAATTTACTTACAGAAATTTATGTGAAAGTATAGTAAGATAAAAACCATAAATTTTCTGCACCTAATTTCCGCAGAAAAAATAACACAAGAGGAAAAGAATGGAGGAATGTTAAATGAAGAAAGTGACTCGTCTAGGCCTGCTTGTGTGCTTGATCATGGTGTTTACAATGCTGTTTTCCACCATGGCATGGGCCGCTTCCCTTGGAACCTCCGGAACCAAATGTCCCCTAAAGAACACCGGTAACCAGCAAATTACTGTGGACCAATTTCAGAAGTGGTTAGGTTTAGGTTCTTGCTCAAACAATACTGACTGTGTGGATCAATCCTGCAATAACGTAACTTCATGTTTGAGTAAAAACCTGTGCCCGAACCCCGGGACATGCCTGGTGCAAACCGGAACAGCAAAAGACTGCAAAAAGACACAGCTTCAATCAACTCCGGCACCCGCTTCCAAGCCGACAGTAACTAAACCGGTACCTGCCAAGAATTCCACTCCTAAAGCAACCAAACCGGCACCTGAAAAAAATTCCACTCCAGCCTCAACTCCTGTAGCCGGTTTAACTGCTGACGAACAGAAAATGGTTGACCTGGTGAATGCAGAAAGAACTGCCGCCGGCTTGCCCGCTTTAGAAGTGGATATGCGCCTGGTAAAAACGGCAAGAATGAAGAGCCAGGATATGATTGATAACAATTATTTCGATCACAACTCTCCTACTTACGGCTCACCCTTCGACCTGATGAAGAGTCAAGGGATCACCTATCGCACGGCAGGGGAAAACCTGGCCGGCAACAGTTCAGTCGATGGGGCGCATAAAGGCTTAATGAACAGTTCGGGACACCGAGCCAATATTCTGAACAAAAACTATACCCACATCGGTATCGGTATTATCGACGGAGGCCCTTATGGTAAAATGTTTACGCAACATTTTATCGGCTAAACTTTTCTGAAAAAACCGGGTGGGTGCAGATCCCGCCCGCACATAAAAAGCACACAACACATGGGTTCCGGCGATTTGACCGCCGGAACTCTTTTCTATTCGGGGGTCAAAAATAGGGCCTGCCCCGGCCTTTTCGCGGCGAAATAAAAAAAACAGCAAAACTACGGGCAAACTTTTTTACCCTGATTATTGCTGAATTTTTTTCATCTTCTCTACTCTGGATTCTGTTAAGTAAGTGATGAGACCGAGATTTTGTCTAATGCGGGACCGCCTATATATAACCGTACGCATTCCCCGAATTGCCCAGCATACCGGCATTAAAAAAGGCATCTTATGCAGAAAGGGAAAAAGTATCTCCATATGGGGTCTTGCCGGGAAAAGCATGCGCAAAGCGAATTTTAGTTTGGCTACAGTGAAACCTTCCGCTTCCTTCGTTTCTCGAATAAACCTATTTATCACAGCATTTTTACCAGAACCATAGGTACCGTTGGCAAGAATATAAGCGGCCACTTCCTGATCAATTTCTTGATCTATTTTTTTGTTAAACCACTGTTCAGACAACCCCTCCATACTTTGGGCAAAGCCGGATAAACCTGTTTTTTCAAATTCAGCGCGGACATAATTCCCATCTATTTGTTCTTTGTAGTAGTTCCTGTATACCCACACATCCATCACCGACCGTATGCCGGTGCCGCCGCCTCGGTGGTGCTTGGCCATATGGGCCATGAGATAAATATAGAAATCCACTTGGGACATTTCATATTGGTAGCTGGTCCCGGCATGTAATTTCACCCGGTTCCAAATACTCTCGAAATAGGTATGTAAACGATCCATTCTTTCGGGAATAAGCGTGCGGTGAAGTTCAATATTCATCACCGGCTGTTTGTGATATACGTCATGGTGGCCGCCCGTATGCTCGACTGTATAACCAAGGGACAGCATCGTATCTCTGGCCCTTTTCATTTGGCTATGATCAACTAAAATATCCACATCAGCCATCAATCTCATATCAGGCTGCGGATAGAAATGTTTAATGATAAATCCTTTGAGGGGCATACACTTGATATAATTTTCCTCCAATGCGGACAGGATCTGCCGGACCTCCAATTCTTGCCTGGCTTCCTTGGCCAGGCCCTTTTTCCGGGCTTCCTGAAAAGCCTTCATTTTATCCGGATCCGGTAAAGGGTCCAGACGGCTCAGCCCATAACAGGCCATATTCGCCACACTGTGCCGGGATGCCAGCTTATAGAGGAATAACAGATCCAGATTCTGCGGTATGGGCGGGGGAACCTCGTTGTGCAGTACTGCAGCCAAAAGGGAGATTAAATAGCGCCCGGCTATTTCTCTATCCAGTTTTTCGTTCATCCTGTTTCCCCCCTCTTGTACGGATACGCTTATTTCCCATGCCAAGGACCCTCTCACAAACATCCGGGACCCCTGGTAATGGGATATCCTCAGACAGGACTTGCCTGACAGAACCGCCAAATGGTGCAAGAGCCTTTTTTTGGTGTTTTCGCCCGGAAGGGAAGTAGCTTCATGAGATACTTTTCCTTACCCGGCGGGCCAGGCCCTGAAACCTGAAGAAGATCTTTCTGACCCAAAACAATCTGGTCCAAATCAGGCAATACAGCCGGTAGGCCTTGTTGCTGCAGTCTATATACTTTTTCCCCCGGTAAAAGGCTTTCACTACAGCGATAACCTGATCGTGCCTGACGCCGTATTCCGGTTCCCATTGATGGTCGCCGCACAAAACGTAGCCATTCTCTTTGACAGCCACAATCCGGTGCAAGACAAACTGTCCGTTATGGCGCCGGTAAAGAGGAATATCGTATTTTTTCAGTTTCTCTGGGGCCTGGACCAGTATGATCTTATCCTGCCGGTCGCGCAGCAGAGGAAGCATGCTCTTTCCAGACGGTACGAGGGCTACTTCCCCGCCGCTTTGCAGGATCTCCACCATCAGTGCGCATACTTCCTTCAAAAAAATTCTCTTAGGCAAGTAAATCCGCGCCTTTCAACTTATCAATAAATTCTGCGATATCAGTTTTAGCAGTCGGGGCATCAATTTCATATTCACGAAGCATCGCTGCCACTAATGCCTGTTCATCTGCGTCTTTTTCAAGCATTTTCCAGAGAAAAACCCCCGTACTGTTCAAGGTGATGAGTCCGTTGAAATCCAAAGCGGTCTTGCCCACTGCCACTACCACGCTGTTTCCTGCTACCTCCCGCAGGATATATCCCTCTTTTATTTTCACTTTTTTCACCCTCTTCAACCGGAATTTGAAGCAAGTTCTTAATTCAGATGGAGATTCTTTTACTCCATCTGAATTTTAGAACTGCAAATGCATGACTTACGCCAAGTTAGTCAGGCTAAATTTTCAAATTGAAGACATGGCTTGATAAGCCATGTCCACTGCTTCAACATCGATAGTACAGCCCATTTGATAGAAGGGAATCTGCCTGATCAGTTTATCCAGTATGGTGAGTAGGCTTTCCATCCCTTGGATCTCACGAGGGCGCAAAGTTTGATTCAAAATTAGTTTCAGGGCTGCTTGCGCTTCTAATCTTTCGATCCAATTATGCCGGGATTGCTCCAAAAAGCAAACGGCCTGCAAAGGTACTTTTACATTCAGGTTCTGCTCGCTCTTGCCGCTCCAGGGGGTTCCGTAGACATAAAAAGAGTTATCCATGTACCGGAGAGCCGGTTTATCATCATTGATGATGCTGACCTGATTCCGTCCGAAATGCTGCCGCCACAACCTGGCGTGGGTGGATTTTCCGGTTCCGCAGGAGGCGGAGAAGAGATAACTTCGGCCTTCATAAGCCAGGGCCGAGGCATGGAGCATTAAGCCGTCAAAATTTAATAGCCGCCGGTAGAAGTCGGCACCGGTCCAGATGTATTCGCACTCGTCCATACTCAAGTGAGGATTCTCCTGTTGTTTATGCTGCAGGAAATCCGGGCTTAAGAAGATCGTGAAATCAACCGGGCGGGTTGTCTCAAAGAAATAGGGCTGACTTCGCCTGGCCAGGATGTGACCGTTGGCCTGCAATCCTACTGTTAAATCGGCGATTCTATATGTTGGCATATTTTTCTCCCTGGAATCCCCTAACCACCAATTAATCGATATCATTCCAGTAGATTTCATCCCTGTTTCCTTCAATCATAGTGGTCATCCGCTGGATGCACGCGCTGCTATAGAGCTGGGTAGGGTCGCAGTTAAAATTAATCATTTATTCTTCAGCCTTTTTTTGTTTTCCTTTATTTTAGATTATTTTTTTAATATAAAAGCATACCACACATAGGTGGTTTTATGATCGCTTAGTCCCTGAAATTAACAAACTTGTTAAATAAATTAAGCAGTACCTGTTTAAATTAATTACAAATATGGTAAAATACTTTTATATGTCCAATTTACTAATCCCATTGAACTACAAAAATATTAGGGGTAGGTACGGAATGAAAAACCATGATATCCTTAATTTTTGTGACGAGATATTAAATCATCTCACCGTGATCAAAGGATATTTACAATTACAAATCGAAAGAAAAGATGTCGACTATTTATTCCTGATCTTAAAGGAAATTGACCAGAGTGAATCAGTAATCGATAGTATCATCAATCAAGTGAAAGCTGACCAATATTAACAACAAAGGGGTGTCGACCTATGTTACACAAAATACTGGTGGTTGATGGTCATCTTGGGGTTTGTAGGCTAATAAAGGATGTCCTGATTGGTGAAGGCTATGATGTGTGTATTTGCCCGGAACCACTAAAGGCTTTGGAAATAGTTCAGAACGACAGGTTTTCCTTAATCCTCCTGGATGTTAGGATACGGGGAGTGGATTGCTGGGACTTGTATCACCGGATTCGTGCCTTTTGCCAGGGAACCATCGTGTTAATGGCTTCATCTGTAAACCTGGACCAAGTTGTCACCGCCCACGAAAATGGCGTTGTCGATTATTTTATGAAAAAGCCCTTTGACATTAAGGATCTCCGTAAGCTGGTAAAAGCCTTGACAGGGCAGCAAGAAAACTGTTCATGCGGGCCATAAGTATCCATAAATGCCCTCCAGGCAAAAAAGGTGCATCTTTCCAAGTAAACGACCGGAGAAAAAATTTCCCGGTTTTTATTTTATTCCCTTTCCCTTGATCCCATTTTTTCTTTTCAACTTTGAAGGGTATCATCCTAAGAAGTACAAAAAAAGGAAAAAAAATTTTTCGTTTATTTAAAGGCATATGCCTATGGTTTGAAGAATAAAAGCATCTATCAATAACTTTGTTAACCGGTTAAGGAGGGATCCCATGAAGAAAATTCGACTTTTTCAAGTTTTGGCTTTCCTTTTTTTTGCAGCCTTGTTGATAAAAATCACCTCCGGGTTTTACGTAAACTACATCTGGTTTAAAAATCTCGGATACAGCCAGCTGTTTACTACGCCTATCATTGCCAAGTTATCCATCGGCGTGATTTCCTTTCTGATTTTTTTTCTCATCCTGTTTGGCATGGGGTTGATCGCGTTCCGGACTTACCAGCGGGCAGAGCAAGAAAACCCTTCCTTTTGGAAAAATTTTCGTTTACGGGTACTGAAATACCCGGACCCTGCTGAAGAAGTCAACGTAACCCCGATCAATAAAAGAAAAGTGATTGCCGTTATTTTTGTGGTCAGCATTGCCTTCAGCTTTATCTTGTCCTTGCAGACCGTAGAAAACGGTTGGATGAAATTGCTGGAATACTTAAACTATGCCAAGTTTAATGTGGACGATCCGATTTTTCATAAAGACGTATCTTTTTATGTCTTTCAAATGCCCTTTTACAATTTTGTCTTGAATTCACTTACTTCATCCTTAACTATGATCTTTCTGGCCAGTCTCTTTTTCTTTCCTTTAACAGGCTTAATTCAACTAAAAGGAAATCTCTTCAAAAAAGGAAGCCTGCATATTCCCCGGAGTATCCGCAGGTTTTGGTCCTGCTTAATAGGAATTTTGTTCATTCTTTACGGGTTGAAACAGATTATTGCCATGTATACCATTGTTTATTCGCAAGCAGGCTACGTCTACGGAGCAGGTTATACCGATATTCATGTAACCCTGCCCTTGTCCATCATACTGGCCATTCTGGCTGTTTTGTGCAGCATCGCCGCTTTTTTGTTCTTTTTCATCAACGATCATCGTTTGGTCACCAGACCCATTGTAATTTACCTTTTAGCAGGTATCCTCGGCATGGGGGTGCACAGCTTTGTGCAATATACCGTGAGCAATAACGAATTTTTCAAAGAAAAACCCTACATTGAACGGGAAATAAAATTCACCAGGCTGGCCTATGGTTTAAATGATCTGGTGGTGAAGGACTATCCCGGAACAGCAAAAATTACTTGGGAGAACATCCAAAACAACCGGTCCACCATCGAAAACATCCGTCTCAATGACCCGAACCCCCTCAAAGCCGCCCTGTCCCAAAACCAGGGTTTAACCTACTATTACCAGTTCAACGACATTGACATCGACCGCTATCAGATAGACGGGAAGTACCGCCAAGTTCTTCTGGCCCCCCGGGAAATATCGGACAAATCCCTTACGGAAAAAGCAGGCACCTTTGTCAACCTGACCATGAGATATACCCACGGATACGGCATTGCGGCCACTTTGGCCAATGAAATCGACGAATCCGGCTACGCCCGCTTAATTGTGAAAGATATTCCTGCCAAGTCAGAAGTCCAAGGTATTGACATCAAGGAACCCCGCATCTATTTCGGAGAATTGACCAACGACAGCCGGTACGGTTATGTGATCGGCAATACCTCTGCCAAGGAGTTTGATTATACCCTGGGCGACAACAACATGGAAAATGTCTATCAAGGTTCCACCGGCCTGAAATTAACAGGCCTCGACAAGCTCTTTCTCAGCGCTTACTTTAATACCTTTCGCTTCTATTTTGCCGGCGAAATCACAGAAAACAGCAAACTGCTGATGCGAAGAAATATTGTGGACCGGGTCAATACCCTGATGCCTTATTTAAAACTGGACCAGGACCCCTATATTGTTGCCGCCGACGACGGCAAATTATATTGGATCCTGGACGCCTATTCCTTCACGGACAAATTCCCCTATTCTTCTCCCGTGGGGGACGTCAACTATCTGCGTAATTCTGTAAAAATCGTCATTGATGCATACAACGGAACCGTTAATTTTTATACCTTTGACACCAGCGATCCCATTATTAAAACGGTTTCCGCCATATTTCCGGGAATTTTTAAAGACGCATCCGCCATGCCCAGTAACCTGAAGGAGCACGTGCGTTACCCGGAAGACTACTTTAATATCCAGTCTCATATTCTTCTGAATTTCCATGTAGATAATCCTTCCATCTTTTACAACCGGGAGGATACCTGGGACATTGCCAAAAAAGTGACTACAGAAGGGACCAGCAATATCGATCCCTATTATACCATTATGAAACTGCCCGGCGAGCAAGAGAGCGAGTATACCCTGACCATTCCCTTTACTCCGGCCAGCCGGCAGGAACAGCACCGGAACAATATGGTGGCTTGGCTTGCCGCCAGAAACGACGGCGATGAATATGGCCAACTGGCCCTGTACCGGATGCCTAAAAATGTGGAAATCCAGGGACCTTTAATGATCGACAGCATGATCGACCAGGATCCCTCCATTTCCCAAAAGCTGACCCTTTGGGGGCAAGGGGATTCGGAGGTGATCCGGGGCAACCTGATGGTGGTTCCCATTGACGACGGGTTTATTTATGTGGAGCCCATTTATATTCGGGCGGAACAACAAGGGGCATCCATTCCTCAGATGCAGGCCATCGTGTTCGCTGTTGATAAGAAACTGATCCTGGTTGAGACGAAATCTCTGGACAAAGCCATTGCGGAATTTTTCGGCAAAAAAGGTTTGCCGGAAGAGCCCGGCCAAAAACCAGAACCGGGTCAGGAACAGCCTCAGGTGGTCCAACCGAAGGAATCCCTCCTGGAAAAGATTGAAATTCTGAAGCAGCAACTCTTAGAGTTGGAGGAAGAAATACGGTCCATGTAAAAATCACAAACCAGAATATCCTTAATATAACAACAACCCAGATAACCATATTTAGAGTTAGAATCGAGTAGGAGGCTACCCATTATTTGAGTAGCCGACCTCTCACACCACCACTCAAGCGGTTCCGCAAGTGGCGGTTCCCAAGTTTACACCTGGACAGATTTTAAGTAATCCGAGAAAAATACGTAACCTGCCTGTCTGAGGCGGGCATCGGTTACGGTGACATTTAGAATGTGGCTATTGGCGATCCGCCAGTAGCCTTTTCTTGTGCACGCAAACTTAATGGCATTGTCATGGTTGAGTCCGAGTTTCTTCAGCATTGCATATCTGGTGCGGATTTTCTTCCACTGTTTCCAGATATACATGCGAATTCTCCTTCTCAGCCATTTATCGGTTGCCCCAAGCATCTTCTTCATATCCGCGAGTTTGAAATAATTTACCCACCCCGTTATGAATTGTTTTAATTTAAGTTTCAGTAGTTCGTATCCGAGTCCGTTACTTCTAGACGTGATCTCTTTTACTTTTGCTTTCATCTTACTGATGCTCTTAGCATGGACACGAAGTTTGATTCCATCTTTTGATGGATAGAATCCGTATCCTAGGAATTTAACTTTGCCGATATAGGCAACCACCGTTTTCTCTCTGTTCACCCTTAGAAGCAGTTTGTCCTCAATGAAAGGTAGGATGTGCTCCAGCATCCTTTGCGCTGACCTTTTCGTCTTTGCAAAGAGTTGCACATCATCCGCATATCTGACAAATCTGATTCCTCTACGTTCCAGTTCATGGTCAAGTCCATTCAGCATGATGTTACTACATAAGGGACTGACGTTTCCGCCCTGAACGAGACCAAGTTCTGTCTCCTCGAATCTCCCTCTGTTTACTGCTCCTGCCGTGAGATACTTATGTATTAGGGATATGACTCTACCATCTCTGATTGTCCTTGACAGTATCTCAATCATTTTCGATTGGTTTACCGTATCGAAAAACTTCTCTAGGTCCATCTCTACAACGTAGGTATACCCTTCGTTCGCGTATTCCTTACACTTCCTCAGCGCGTCATGAGCACTTCTCTTCGGCCTGAAGCCGTAGCTAGTTTCTGCAAATTGGGGTTCGAAGATGGGTAACAGTACTTGTGCGATTGCCTGCTGCAGCACTCTGTCTACTGCTGTTGGTATCCCCAACGTCCGCATTTTTCCCTTGTCCTTGGGTATTTCTACTCTTCGGACTGGATTAGGACGATATTTTCCGTCCAGAACCAACTTTACGAGTTCCTCTCCATTGTCTTTGAGATATTGCGAAATATGCTCCACTTCCATCCCATCGACTCCGTGTGCGCCTTTGTTTCTCTTAACCTGCTTGTATGCTTTGTTGAGGTTGTCTCGGTTTAAAATTCTCTCTAAAAGTCCGTTCTCTTCACTGTCGGCATTGGTGTTGTTGTTTTCAGTTATCCTCCTGTCGGTGAGCGCTCCCGCATACCCTTCGTGTTCCGCACTATCTCTTTGCGAGCAGCCCTTGCCACAGCAAGGTATTCTGCTTTCTTTTATCCCGACCTTGGTAACATTCATTGACTAACACCTCCTTAGGTTCAACCCTTCATAACGCCGTCGACTGCGTTACTACTATGGTATCTGCTGACTTCTCACGGTAAATCTTGTTTCAACCGCATTTCGCTAACTCGTTCCATGCGTCCGTGAGACCTCCCACGGTAAGACACGTAACTTTCATCCCATGTACCCGCCGTATTTACATCCCCGTGTCCGTGCAGTTTATTGGATTTGTCTTGTCATGCAGACTCATCCCACTTCGGATGCCTGATACGATTCGTGTTCCTCGGGTCGGAACTTTGCCGTAGGCTTCCTTCAGATTATCTGAAAACTCAGATAATCTGAATTATCCAAGAGGAAACATTATCCGAGGAATCGCAGAAGTGCGCTGGTATGCAAGTGAAACACGCAAATTTCCTCGGATAACTTTTCCTGTTATATCTTCTTTAAAAACTCTAATCCTATGTCTTCATAAGCAAGAGCTGCTTTAACAGGCAGAATATTGGCTAAGCTGTGCTCCGCCAAATACTTATCCTTTAATTCATCGCTTACGGTTGCGTAAATCAACGTCGTTTCCAAAGAAACGTGTCCAAGAAAGTTTTTGATTACTGGTAAAGGCACGCCGGCCTCCAGCATATGAACCGCTATGGAATGCCGGAATGTGTGGGGAGTGTATATTTTTTCCTTAAATAATGCCGGATGTTTTCTTTTTGCTTCCCTTACATATTTCTTTACGATTTCCTCAACGCAGGAAATTGTCATATGTTCATGAGCCTGGCTTGAAAAAACATGGCTTTCCACCGCTTTCTTTTCGTGTTCCAGATATGTTTTGAGCAGGACTGCACAATCATCAGGAATTGTAATAATCCGGCCTCTTTTTCCTTTACCGATAAGCTTGATTGAAGCTTTCTCTCCAAAACGGATGTCAGATACCTTTAAATCGCATAATTCCTGTGCTCTGGCACCGCTTGCATAGAGTACGCTTAACAGCACAAGATCCCTGTAGCCAACTGTTCCAATCCCGGAAGGAAGATGCAGCATAATGGAAATTTCTTCTTTGGTAAAGTATACAGGCATTTTATCACTTTCCTTCTTTTTGGGGATGGAAGAAAGCGTCCCATGGAACCCGGCTGCTTCGACCGGCTCCTTTCTGGCGGCATACTTAGAGAAAGAGGATATGCAGCTTAGCCTCTGGTTTCGTGTGCTTATGCTGCATGATCTGCATTTTTCCAGCCATGACAGGAACTGCTCCGGCATATCTTTTTCCAGTGTATGGAATGTTACCTTTTCTGGAAGAACCCCTTTTTCTTCCTTTAAAAAGCTGAACAGGAGCTGGAATGAGTATTTATATGAACGGATGGAGTTACTGCTCAGCCCTTTGGTAACAGGCAGATATTCCGTAAAGTATGATGAAAGCACATCAAGAAAAGCGCTGTTTTTTCTCATGCCTTCACCTCAGGGAACAACCCTCTTGTATAGTCCGAGATTCTTTCCTGCGCCTCGGAATACAGTTCATAAGAGAACCTCAGGTAACGGTCTGTTTCCATGATGTTTTCATGACCGAGATAGGTGGATAGAAAAGGAACTGTGCCATCAAATGAATCGCCCGAGCTCTGAAAGGAGCGGAATACAAATGTATGGCGAAGACAATGGGGACAAATGCCCCTTTCTCCCGGATAACGGCGTTCCTGCTTTATGCCGCTTAATACCAATGCAACAGCAAACCACCGTTCCACCCAGCTGTTGCTGTAGGGCTTTCCATCCGTTCCGGCAAAAAGATGATCCTCCGGTTCCTGCAGGAGTCCTCTCCTGATGCAGTATTTCATTAGCAGGTCAGCAGTGCTTTGTTTCATTGGCACAAGACGCTGCCGGTTACGTTTGGCTTTACGGATAGTCAGGCAGCCTCTGTCAAAATCTATATCCCCGGATTTCAACGAAAGAGCTTCTGAAAGACGCAGCCCGCAGGCATAGAGGAGCCTTATGATCATCGGGAAAGCTATCGGCATATCGGAACCGGAAACTTTTAAAGCGTATGAAAGATTGTCTACTTCCTGTATCATGCGTCTCCACTCTGATTCGTCGAATATGTAAGGTGCATATGTACTTGCTGTTTTCCGCGGAGTTTCCGGGATATTGCAATGGATTCCTTCTGCTGAAAGATATCTCATGAACCCTCGCAGTACAATATATTTTTTCTTTCTTGTTGCCTGAGAACAGATCAGCTGACTGTCCCATGCAAAAATGGCCTGCGGCGAAAGTGCTTCTTCGGCAGAGCTGTCTTTCTGAATGAACCGCTCTAGCTCCCTGAACAGGCTTTCAACATGCGGCGTATATCTTCCTGATTTGTCCAACAGGTTGAGATAGGCACACATTTTCTCCCCCAATACAGTGGAATACAGTCTCATTTCCAGGTACCTCCTTCCAGATAGGAAGCAAAACACCCGGTTGCCTCAGGGCATTCCAGTGCGCATTTGCGAAGCCTTTCTGTGTCGATGGATGCATATCGCTTTGTTGCATTCGGATCTGTATGCCCCAACACCTTCTGGACTACCGTATAAGGGACATCGTCAGCAATCAGCCCGCTTGCCATGCTTGAGCGGATTGCATGAGCACCTCTTTTCCTGCCGTTGATAACAACAGAGCATTTCAGCCTTGATGCCACGATGCTCCAGACTGCACTCCGCGACAATGCGCTGCAAGGGGCTGAAACCCTTCGGAAGAGAAAAGTTTGGCTATGAACAGAAGCTGCTTCTGTAAGATAGGATAAGAAAGCTTTCTTTACCGCCGGAAGCAGGGTTGCACGGTATTCTTTCCCTGTCTTTGACTGGATAAAAGAAAAACAGTTATGTTGAAAATCTATATCCCCCACTTTCAGGCGTACAAGATCAGTGGCGCGAATCCCATAAGTCGCAAGCATCAGAAGAATAGCGTAATCCCTTTTCCCAATCAGGCTGCCGTAGTCGATGCTCTCCAGTGCTTTGCGGAGCTCTTCTTTTTTGTAAACTGTTGGAAGCTTTCTATCGGGCAAAAATGGCGGAACTGCTTTTGACAAGTCTCCCTTTGTCAGGCCGCTGCAATAGAGGTATTTAAGGAAATATGGGAGCTTTTCACATATTCCTTCCATAGAACCTGCACAAAGCACGGCTGTTCCTACATGCGAGGCAGTGATATCTGCTATGGAATTGATTCCCTGCCCTTCAATCGAATTTAAAAATTGCGCAGCGAAAATACGTCTGCAGGCTATCGTTGCCGGCTTTAGCCCCCGGTCTGCCATTTCCATCAGGTAACATCCCAGTATTTTTCGAAAAACCGCCGGTGGTTCAATCCCTCCTTGTGGCTGCCTGTAAGCATAAGGCGAACCAGACAGATATTCATTGAATCTCCTTACCGCTGTTCTGGTATGCTTTTTATAGCTTTCTGAAAGCGGAAGTTCAGAAAGAATATCTGTCAAAAACATTTCCGAATACTCTTTTGTATAGCTTAAGGTTCCATTTTGCTCCATAAATGAGCATGCTTTTCTCAGAAAGGACTGATAGCTTTTAAGAGTTGTTTCTGAATATCCCCTTCCTTTCATGGCGGTGAGAAATTTTTTGATTTGCCCTTCAAGCTGCTGAGGTTTGAATAAAAAGTCCATTGCATTCATCTCCTTGTATAATGTACGTATTTCATTGTTTCATGACGCATTATACTTGGATAGAACTTATCCGAGGAGTTTTTCTTGGATGCCATAAAAATACAATGTTTGATTGAATATCTCGGATAGTATTTTCTCTTGGATAATTCAGATTCCTCCTCGCGAAGGACACCCTTGCCATTGGCTAATGGTTGGCAACTGCCAGCCCCCATAGCGGACTTTCACCGCCTAGTTACGCGTCATGCGTGGCGCACATGAATAAAACAGCATCCCAAAATAATATTTGAGATGCTGTTATTTTTTTCGTAACAAGGATGCGTCATGAATCATGATTACATTTGTTTTACTAAATCATATTTTGATCATCGCCTGGAATCATGCTTCCTGATAACCGGTTCACCGGTTTTATAACTTCGAAAAATCCAAAGTGGCAAAATAATCTTCCAGAGTTTCCGCCCTTCTGATTATTGCCGCCTGTCCATCGGGTTTTAACAATAATTCGGCGGAGCGAAGCTTGCCATTATAGTTGAATCCCATGGCATGACCGTGGGCTCCGGCATCGTGTATGACGATAATATCTCCAATATCGATTCTGGGCAAAGGCCGGTCTATGGCAAATTTATCATTGTTTTCACAGAGAGAGCCGGTCACATCATAAATATGATCCAGGGGCCAATCTTCTTTACCGGGTACGGTAATATGATGGTAAGCGCCGTACAAAGCGGGGCGCATCAGATTCGCCATGCAGGCATCAAGACCGACATAGTTTTTATAGATCTCTTTTTTATGCAGTACCTTGGTCACCAGATAGCCGTAAGGCCCGGTGATCATCCGGCCGCTTTCCATGGCAATTTTTACGGGATCCAGACCATTGGCCACAATTTTTTCCTCATAACTCCTTCTGATCCCCTCTCCTACATAATCCAAATCAACCGGCTCTTCTTCAGGCCGATAGGGGATGCCGATGCCGCCTCCCAAGTTCAGATATTCTATTCTAATATCTAATTTCTCGTAGATCTCCCCGATCAGGTCAAACATCATATTGGCGGTTTCGATAAAATATTCCGGGTCTAATTCATTGGAAATTACCATGGTATGAATGCCAAAACGTCTGGCCCCTTTATTCTTCATGATCCGGTAGGCTTCAAAGATCTGCTCTTTTGTCAGTCCGTATTTTGCTTCCTGGGGTTTGCCGATAATATCGTTTCCCCCGGCGCGCAAGGGCCCCGGATTATAACGGAAAGAAATCAAATCCGGAAAACCGGCCACTCTTTCCAAAAAATCAATATGACTAATATCATCCAGATTAATAATCGCCCCTAATTCCTTTGCTTTTTGAAATTCTTCCCCCGGTGTATCATTGGAAGAAAGAATGATATCCTCTTTTTTTATGCCCGCTTTTTCCGCCAGAATCAATTCCGTCAGTGAACTGCAGTCAGCCCCCAAACCCTCTTCCCTGAGGATCTTTAAAATATAAGGGTTGGGCGTAGCCTTCACAGCAAAATGTTCCTTAAACTCAGGCGCCCAAGAAAAAGCGGATTTCAGTTTCCGGACATTTTCCCGAATATCCTTTTCTATATAAATGTGAAAAGGAGTGCCATACTCTTTAATAAATTCCTCCAATTGTTCTTTCGTAAACGGTAGTGTTTTTTCTGCCATCATGAATCCCCCTGATTATTATATTTTTTGCCAAGACGATTGGTCTACTTTTGGAGGTGTTTTGTGCCATACTTCAAGATACTAGAAAACTTGGCTTGCGCCAAGCCTCTGGCGGCGGAAGCCTTAGTTGCACTTATACTTTCAACCCTTTAAAACTTATAAATTCTGAAAGTATAAAAAAGGCGGCTATGAATGAGCACATCCACAACCGCCCGAAAAGATAAACGCTTTTCAGTTATCTTGTGTTCGATAGCGCTCCACCCAAAAGCAGAAGGGTGACAGTCCTGTATTTGTTCAATACAAGCCCAGCATAAGAATTCAGCCAAATCCTCACACTTCGGCGGGTATTCCTTTCTGCACCCTTCATGGCCGGCTGCTCCGGGTACATACTATTAATAGCCCGCACCTCTATCATAAAATATTTAATTTTAATTATTATCCTATAACACTAAACAAAAAGTCAATGGAAAAAAAATCCATTTTACTCTTTTCTAGTTGGGGTACTGGTGACCGGGATTCAAAAACATGCAAAACTAGTAATTTCAAATATCCCTTTGGGAAAACATCCTTACCGCTGCAACCAAAAAGAAGATACCATAGATAATAGTATAAATCACCATCATATTACTGGGGGGATACCTGCACGCAAAAGGATTAAAAGAAAAAATATCGAGGGGATGGGTCGGACCTGTGAGTAAACTAAAGATCATTTTGCGATATAAAGCGTCGGCAGGCATCAAGAGGCTGGTAACGATGCCGATGTTCATCAGGGAACCTTTTTCTAATATGGAACCGATTTGTTCCACCATCCCCCCGACTGCACCTATGATAAAGAGCATGCATAAGGTGATGCCATTAGCCAGCGTAGACAAAAAAGATGATCCCCAAAAGCTTACTGCTAATAATACCAGGGGAATTAGTTCAAAAAGCATGAAAGCATGCCACACACCTGCTAACTGATAGCCGGTTATGACACGGCTAATTCCGGTCACGCCGAAAAACAGTAAGGCGGAATAACCAAGCATCATCAACGCATTTCCCAAAAACTTGCCCAACAAAAATTCGGTGCGTTGAAGGGGCTTGGAAATTACTGCTTGAATCGTGCCGGATTCAATTTCTCCGGAGATGGCACCAACGGTTGAAAAAATGGTCATCAAAGCCACAATAAAGGTAGAAAAATAAAAGGCCAGAGACAAAAGCACAGACAGCATCATCACTTTTTCCACACTGGGACCCATGTCATGCAAATCTTTGACCAAATAATGCAGGACCATCCCATAGCCAAGCAAAAAGACAGCGGTCATTGCCAAAACAATATAAAAAACTTTTTTACTAAATATTTCTTTCACGGCTAGTCGAGCTATTGTCAGCAAGGTTCTTTCCTCCATCCCCCATCAGTTCCAGAAATAACTCTTCCAGAGAATTGTGCCGCATCTGAAGTTGATACAATTTGCCTCCGTTTCCCACCACAGATTCCACCAAATAAGGGATTTGCTCCTTCGTTTTGACTGTCACAATCAGGTGGCCATTTTCCTGCCGATAGGCACATCCCATGCCGGATATCGCTTGAAATATGCCCTGATTCAAGCCTGCAACCTGCATTTCTACTTCGCATATTTGGCCTAACAAGGAGTGGATACTTCCTTGGGCAATCATTGTTCCCTTCTTAATTAATGCTACATGATCACATACCATTTCCATCTCGCTTAACAAGTGGCTGTTTAAAAATATCGTTTTTCCCCGGGATTTCAAACCCAAAATTAGGTCCCGGATCTCTTTTCTTCCCAACGGGTCCATGGCAGAAGTGGGTTCATCCAAGATGAGCAAATCCGGGTCGGGAAGAAGCGCTCCCGCCAAGCCCAACCTCTGCTGCATCCCTTTGCTATAAGTCTTAATTTTATGATGTTCGTGGCCCGTGAGGCCCAATAGATCCAGTACTTCTCTTATTCTTTTTTCCCGTTCCCGGGAAGAAATGTGGTATAAGGCCCCATGAAAATGCAGAAGCTCATAACCGGTAAGCCAATCATGATAACGAAAATTTTCCGGCAGAAAACCGATCATTTTCTTGGTCTCAGGATTCCCTAAGGGTTTTCTAAAAATTGTTGCTTCTCCTGCAGAAGGATAAATTAAGCCCACCAGCATCTTTACTAAGGTACTTTTTCCTGCTCCGTTATGCCCTAAAAAACCAAATACTTGCCCCTCGGAGACCGAGAGGCAAATATTTTGACAACCAATTTTATTTCCATACCATTTGGTCAGGTTGTAAGTCTCAATGACCATACCACACCTCAATTAGTGCAAAGATTCTGCTACTTTTAATAATTCTGTTTCAGGTACATTTTCCCCTCCCAGGCTATAAAAATAACCTTGATCCTGCCAAATTAAAATCTCATCCTTTTTCCCCTGGTCAGTGATGGCGACGCCGTCAATACCGTTGATCTTTATTGGTTTCGTGCTGCCGTGGGCCGGCTGAGGAACGTAGAGAGTATTTTGCCAGTTCTTCAATGCGGCTAATTTTTGTTTGACGTCATCCGGAATAACGGGCAGATCAAGAACCGCATTCCTTACTTCTTCCACGTCAACATCTTTTGGTACATCCATTTCTGGGCTTTTTGCCTGCAATAAATGGATGGCTTGATTTTTACCTTCCTCTCCGGACTTTGCTGAAACAGTTACACTATCCGGTAAGAATAAGGTGAAGGTCTGGCCGTCAAGGTTCTCCGGGAAAAGATGGGTTCCTCCAAGCTGTTCTACAACGGTGTTTAAATTATTAATGTCAAAAGTAAAGGCAATGATATTCTCCGGCTCATAGGACAGTTCTTGACTCCATGCCATATTGTCCGGCAGGTAAGAGGGAGTCAAAGGAGTATATCCCAATAATTCTTTGGCCTCTTCCAAATCCACAGAACGATGTTTTCCCTTCTTTTGGTTTTCCACTTTTCCTAAGTTTTTAATATCCAAATTGATCCCCTGGTCATCAAAGGCCTGACTGATTTTTTCCATATCTTCTACACTGATTGTTGTTGTCGCCACGTTTTGGACCCGAAAAAGCGTTAAAAATTGAGCCGCCCAAGTTCTCACCGGGGCAAAACTGAACAGGATTCCCAGGCAGGCTGCCGCTGCTACAGCACCGGCCAGCTTACGATATTTCTGTACCATATCAAACACTCCTTTTTTGGGTTGCTGAGCAGATCTGGAAGAAACCATCATCGAAGGGTACTCCATTTTCTCCAGTTGTTTTTGATAAGTGATTAAATGGATATCAACAAATGCGGCATTTTCCTCCAATCTTTTTAATACTTCCTGACAGTGGGAACACGATGCCAGGTGATCTTTAATCAGGTTGTGCTCTTTCCCGGAGACCTCTCCATCCAAGTAGGCCTGCAAAACATTCTCATCTAAGCACATCATCGATTCCCCCCATGTCTTAAAATAAATTCCTTCTTAAACTTATCCCGAGCCCGGGCCAAAACTTGACCGACCGATGTTTTTGGCACTCCGGTTATTTGGGAAATTTCCGTATAACTAAATCCGGAGAATTTTAGAAGTAAACAGAGGCGATCCCTTTCATCCATTTGATCCAAAACCTCTTTTACTGCTAACACTTCTTGGTGGGAAACAACAGCCTCCTCCGGAAGACACAAGCCCGTGGGATCCATATTGCGGAAATAAGCCTTGCTTTCCCTCAGCTCTCTCTGCTTACGGTTTTTGAGATAGTTATAGGCCAAGTTTGATGAGACTCTTAATAACCAGGCGGTAAGATAATCGTCGGCTACCGGGGGCGACGCATATAGTTTGATTAAGGTTTCTTGGGTAATATCTTCGGCTGCGGAAGCGTCTCCCCCAACCAGGTAGTTTACGTGACGAAAAATCACAGAGAAATATTTCTGATATAACGCTTGGAATTCATGGTCTTCTTTGATAAATCTCTCCCGGGATAATTTATCAACTGAAATAGGGAGCACCTCCCTTCCTGTCTCTATGATATAAACAAAACCGGCAAGACTTTTGTGACATCATAAGGAAAAATTTTAGGAGCAGCTATGCTGCTCCTATTTTACATCGCTCTCCGTCTTGGGTGGGGAAAAATTCCCCCATGGATGGACCGGATGTCCGAAGTATTAAAAAAGGTCTCCGGAGCAACCTGATCCATGATTTTAATAATATCGGGCAAATCCTTTCTTTTAATGGTTACCACCAGAATTTCCCTAGGGCCCCATTTCCCTTCTCCCGGGATGCAAGTAACGCCATAATTATGCTCGCGCAATAGGTTTCTTAATTTGGTACAGTTTTCTTTTTCAGGGAAAATCTGCACCACCGTGTATCCAATCGCCATTTTTTGTTCGATCCTGATGCCCAGGAGATTTCCTGTGGCAAATCCTCCCGCATAGGCAACAACCTTGAAAAGGTCCAGGTGTCCTCCTGCAAACACGGTGCCCAAAGCCAGGACAAAAACACTGACTTCTACAAACCCGATGGCCGCGGCAGGAATAGAGTATCCCCGGGTTAATAATAATACCCGGAAAACATCCAGAGACACATCAATCACCCTGGCGAAGTAAATGAATAAATAGGCGAACAAAGGATGAGAACTAATAATCTCCATAGATGCACCCCTTCTTTATCATATTCTCTCCTACAAACATTAGTTCTCCACAGATATAGAAAGTCCCTTTTTTAAAAATACGTTAACATAAACTTTTAGATCTGGGTAATTCTAGATCACCCCAGACACAAAAAAATTGGAAATTGGGGAAATTCAGGGACGGTTCTTGAATTGAATCAATTCAAGAACCGTCCCTGAATTTCCTGCAGGAAAGGGGGCGGCAGAGTGATCTCTGCCGCCCCGGGCCACCTTTTTTCTAAGGGAATAGGGATTATTTCATGCGATTGCCTGCCTCCATAGCAAGAAGAGATCTTTTGGTTTCAGACAGGGTAATATGGGAGTGCCGGGTACTTCCTTTCATCATTTCAATGGTAAAAGACAAGCCGTTTGTCCTGGCATCCAGGAAGGGATGATTGATTTGTTCAGGATCCCCCACCAATACCACTTTTGACCCTTCTCCCGCCCTGGTGACAATTCCTTTCGCTTGTTTGGGGGTCAAATTTTGTGCTTCATCAATAAAGATCCATTGTTTGACAATAGACCGTCCTTGCAAGAATTGAATGGCCTCCGTAACAATAACCCTTTTATCAAACAAATAAGATACCTTGGAATTTATTTCCTTGTCGCTATCATAACTGGGTTTGGAATCGATCAGTTGCTCCAAGTTATCGATAATAGGGCGCATATAGGGAGCAATTTTCTCTTCTTCTCTCCCGGGTAACAGCCCAATATCTTCCCCCATGCCGATATTCGGCCGGCAAATAAGCATGCGCCGAACCGTCCGGGCATCAACCTTTTCCAACCCTACGCCCAGAGCGAGCAAGGTTTTTCCGCTTCCCGTGGCACCGGAGATGGTGACGAGAGGAACCGAGTCGTCTAATAGTGCTTCTCGGGCAAATTTTTGCAGCGTGTTTAATTTAAAACCATAAAAATTAGGTTCCGGATCTCTTAGCAGAACTATTTTTTTGTCCGTATATTTTCCTAAAACAGACTGTTTGGGGTTTAACCTGTTTTTTAAGATAAAAAATTTATTCGGAAGTTCTTTCTTGGACCAAGGTACCACGCCCTCACGGTACATGGTTTCAATCTTTTTTGCAGATACCCGGACTTCTTCCCAGCCCGTATATTGTTCCGATAAATCTACCACTTGATCACTTTTAAAATCCTGGGCTTCTACCTGGATGGTGTCCGCTTTGATGCGCATAAAAATATCTTTTGTCACTATTGCTACCGGCTGGCCGGTTCTTTGAAGCCCTTTGGCAACCGCCAGTATGCGGTTATCCGCTTTCGTCCCCTTCCACGTTTCCGGCAGTTTTACATCCAGGCAATTCATTTCCACCTTTAGTGATCCTCCGCCGGGCAGTTTCACGCCCTCATAAAGGGATGTCTCTTGCTGGCGCAGCCCATCTAAAAAACGGGCAATCCACCGCACATTGGCCTTAATCTCCGGATCCTGGTCAGCCTTTTTATTGTCCAATTCTTCAATCACTACTTCCGGGATCACAACGGTATTATCCTCAAAGGATAAAAGGGCCTGAGGGTTTTGCAGCAGTACGCTAGTATCCAGGACATAAATTTTTTTCAATTTTTTTCACATTCCTTTGTTGATCATAATCAATGCACCTAAAGAAACCAGCTGTTCCTTAATATTAGTCTGTTCCCTCCCCAAAACTTTAAATTTATTAAATTATATTAAAGAGAGTTTAAGTTTAAATTAAAAAAAATTGCCGAAAGCATTAAAATTATGTAAAAAATAATTTTTTTCAATTAGGAAATTCGAAATTCAGGGACGGTTCTTCTTGAATTGAATGAAATTCAAGAACCGTCCCTGAATTGAATTTTTAGAAACCAGAATTTATCCGTTGACCGCGGCAGGTCAGTTTCTTATACTGTACGTAAGTACCATCATCAGGAATCTAAGGGATAACAAACAGGAGGGAAAAAAATGAAGAAGGGACTGATCATTGGCCTGGTTATTGTGGTGTTGCTCCTATTCGGAGTATTCTCCTCATATAACGGCCTGGTCTCGCTAAATGAAGATGTCAACGGTAAATGGAGCCAAGTGGAAAATCAACTGCAAAGAAGAGCAGATTTGATCCCCAATTTGGTCGCTACAGTAAAAGGGTATGCCGCTCAAGAGCAGACAATATTTACAGCTGTGGCCGAAGCAAGAAGCAAACTCTTGAATGCCCAGGGCCCCGCCAGCTCCGCCCAGGCTGACGGAGAACTGACTTCCGCCTTAGGAAGGCTTTTGGCAATAGCGGAATCTTACCCCCAACTAAAATCAGATGCGAATTTCCGTCAGCTGCAGGACGAATTAGCGGGTACGGAGAACCGGATTGCTGTGGCGAGAAAGGATTATAATGATTCGGTACAGGTATACAACACGAAAATAAAGAGATTCCCCACCAATTTATTTGCCGGCATCCTAGGATTCCCGGCCAAAGAATACTTTCAAGCCCAGGAAGGTGCGCAAGAGGTCCCGCAAGTTGAATTCTAAGGGGAAGGAATCAAGGCATGAATGTTAAGATGAGAAATTTGTTTTTCAAATTATTGCTCCCTGTTTTTCTTTTTCAATTTATTTTGATTCCGGCCGTATACGGGCAGGCTTCATTTCCCCCCAAACCGGCGGCAGATATCTATGTTCAGGATCATGCCGGCATCCTTTCCTCCGCAACGGAACAAACAATCCTGCACATGGGAGCGGAACTGGATCAAAAAACGACCGCCCAGCTAGCGGTTGTAACGGTAGAAAGCCTGGACGGCATGGCCATAGCAGACTATGCCAACGATTTATTCCGGGCTTGGGGAATTGGGGCGAAAGATAAAAACAACGGGGTACTCTTATTAATTGCTCCCTCGGAGAGACAGTCCCGTATTGAAGTGGGATATGGCCTGGAAGGAGCCCTGCCGGACGGAAAAACAGGACGCATTCAAGACGAATATTTGATTCCCAAGTTTAAAGCGGGAGACTATGACGGGGGCGTATTAGACACCTATTCGGTGTTAGCCGGAGTTATTGCGGATGAGTATAAAATTGAATTATCCGGGGACAACGGAACCGATTCACCTGCCCCGTCTTCTTCAAATAGCTTGCCTCCCTGGTTGACCGTTCTCATCGCCATCGGCGTAATCCTGTTCCTTTTTTTGGATTTCAAGTTCTTTGGCGGCATGATCACCTGGGCTATTCTCAATTCGTTGCGCCGGGGCGGCGGGGGTGGTGGCCGCGGTGGCGGCGGCGGAGGTTTCGGCGGGGGATCTTCCGGAGGCGGCGGAAGCAGCCGAAATTGGTAAAAATACCTGCCGGCTCAACGCCAGGAAAAAGGAGCCGAGCCTGAAGTCTCTCTAACTCCAAAAAGCAGGAAAGGAGGCGCCGAAACAATCGTTTTCTGCGCCTCCTTTTTTTGGCCGGAATGAGACTAGACCATGGACAAAAAATGTTTACGGTGCAGAGGGTTTTGCCAACCCTTGGGCATAATACTCGATGATTTCTCTGCGCCGAATGATGCCGATAAAGGTGTCAAAATCATCCACCACGGGAACAAAATTCTGACTAATGGCCAAAGAAAGCAGGTCTTCCAGTCTGGCATCAATACGGACAGGTTTATTTTGAATTCTCCTGGGCACATCTTTGATCAATAATTTTTCTGTTCCTTCAAAACTTAGCCCCGGTGTGTTTTTTAATTTCCAGAGCAAGTCACCTTCGGTAATCGTTCCCACGTATTTTCCTTCTTTATCAATGATCGGCACCGCCGTATAACGGTGGTACTCCATTCTTTCCAATGCCTGCCGCATGGTGCAATCCGGCGCCAAATATACAATCTCTCTTTTGGGAATAAGGAAAAAAGCAATATTCATGAAAAAACTCCTTTCCGGTGAAAATTCCGATTATTTCTTTTTCAACACTTGCAGCGATAATTCCTGCAATCATGTTTTTCCTTTTCCCGATCCAAGCAGGACAAGCTTGCTTTTAACACCTTATTTTGGCATAATATTTAATATCAAACAAAAAAAGGAAAGTGGAAAAATGCAGATTGCTGAATTCAAAGCATTGGCATTAGATAATGAAATAAATTTGAACAAAATGGCCGCCCATTTCGGCATCGAAAAAAAGTTCAAGTGGGAAGATCCTCTCATCCTGGGAAACAACTATTTAAAAGGAATTCTTCAGGTTCCTGAGCAAAAAACGGTCCTCGTTTTTTCCTTTGGCAGCCTTGTCTGTATTAATTGCCAGGACCATGAAATCACCGACATCTTAAAATATCTGCACAAAATTGATGCCAGCCTGAATATTCAGTCCCCTTTTACCTATAGTGACGATTATAAGATGGAAATCAACCCGGAATCCCAGACAGTTTTTAACTTCGACTATATCGTCTCCCCGGAATTTAAGAATTATCATCAGGAAATATTGGCAATTGTACTGGCAAAATCCGTTGCTTTAGATAGAATTGAAGATGCCATCAATGGATTACTGGATGAAATTGAAAGCAAGATCGACCGTTTGGAAAAGGGCCGTCTGAACATTTCCGACCGCAGTCTCGCCCTCATCTCTTCTCAGGTCCTCCGCTTTAAGTACAATACCATTTCCTATCTTATGTTACTGGATAAGCCGGAGATTACCTGGTTAAACGAGGAGAGCCAAGAATTTTTTACCGATATGAGCAAATTGTTTGAACTTGATGACCGGTATGAGTCTATCCACCATAAGACGGAAATTTTAATGGATATTACCCAGGTATTAAGCGATCTCACCCATGCCGAACGGGGCACCAGACTAGAATGGATGATCATTATTCTCATTGCTTTTGAAATCCTTCTTTCCTTAGCAGAAAAGTTGATTTGACTCCTCTTTCCCGGGTAAATAAACCTTTGGCATAAACGTCCTCTCGTAAGAAAGCCCCTGCTCCGTGGTTTCGGTCAGGGGCTGGAGAATATAGACGGCAGACTGGAACTTTATAAAAACTCACTGATTTTTTTTGTTTCCAAATAGCCGATAAACTCCTGGTTCAACTTCTCAGGAAGTCCTCTGAAAATACATGCCTTAAAGCAACAGGCCTGACGGTTCGTAGGGCATCCGTCTAGCTTCACCGGACCCTCGATGACCTGATAAACGTCCAAAAGAGAAATCTCTTCCGGTGATTTAGCCATGCCGAATCCCCCTTTCGGTCCCCGGATGGAATAAAGGAAACCTGCCCGGACCAGGCGCTGAAGGACCTTAACCAGGTGAGCCTCGGAACAGCCTGTAGCCGCGGAAATCTCTTTCACATTTACAATTTCCTTGGTGCTGGCAGCAATCAGCACCACACTATGGAGCGCCAAGGAAAGCATTTCGGAAATATGCACTACGCCCGGCACTTATCAACACCTCTTATCTTACACCTGATCGTTCTACGACTGCCTGATCCAAAAAGAGGGATAACAGGACACTCCTTCTTTCCTATTATCCCCTTTTTTTCAATCAAAAACAACTCCTAGATCATCTTTCTCAGATCATCTTCCACATTTGAAATCCCGGAGATGCCGAAGTTTTCCACCAGTACCTTGGCTACATTGGGCGATAAGAAAGCGGGCAAGGTAGGCCCTAAATGAATGTTTTTCACACCCAAGTAAAGCAGGGCAAGCAGCACAATACAAGCCTTTTGTTCATACCAGGCAATATTGTAGGAGATCGGAAGCTGATTCACGTCATCCAGGCCAAAAACCTCTTTCAGTTTTAGGGCCACTACCGCCAAAGAGTAAGAATCATTACACTGGCCCGCATCCAATACCCGGGGAATGCCTCCAATGTCGCCCAGATCCAATTTGTTGTATTTATATTTGGCACAACCGGCCGTAAGAATAATGGTGTCTTTGGGAAGTTTGGCGGCAAATTCCGTGTAGTATTCCCGGCTCTTCATCCTGCCGTCGCAGCCGGCCATGACGACAAACTTCTTAATCGCCCCTGCCTTAATGGCTTCAATTACTTTATCCGCTACGCTGAGTACGGTGTTATGGGCAAATCCCCCCACAATTTCTCCTGTTTCTATTTCCACCGGAGGGGCACATTTCTTGGCATGCGCGATGATGGCCGTGAAATCTTTTTCTTTTCCCTCTTCCGCATCCCCAATGTGCTTCAGCCCTGGGAATCCCACCACACTGGTGGTATAAACCCGGTCCTTGTAAGAATCCTTGGGGGGAATGAGACAGTTGGTCGTCATCAAAATCGGCCCGTTAAAGGATTCAAATTCTTTATCCTGTTTCCACCAGGCATTGCCATAGTTTCCGGCAAAATGAGGATACTTCTTGAAAGCCGGGTAGTAGTGGGCAGGAAGCATTTCACTATGGGTATAGACATCTACCCCGGTACCGGCCGTCTGTTTCAGTAATTCTTCCAAATCCTTCAGGTCATGGCCGCTGACAAGAATCCCCGGATGGTTTCTCACGCCGATGCTCACCTTGGTAATCTCCGGGTGACCGTAAGTGGAGGTATTGGCCTGATCCAGCAGAGCCATTACATCAACCCCGTATTTGCCGGTCTCCATGGTGAGAGCAATCAATTCATCGGCACTTAAGGTATCATCCAGTGTGGCCGCTAAGGCCTTTTCCATAAAAGCAAATATTTTATCATCTTGATAGCCCAGAACATAGGCGTGTTTGGCATAAGCGGCCATCCCTTTTAACCCATAGGTGATCAGTTGACGCAAAGAGCGGATATCTTCATTTTCTGTAGCCAGAACCCCAACGGTTTCCGCTTTTTGGTCAAAATCCCCTTCGGTTTCACCCGTCCAGACTGCGGCATCAGGAAGGTTCCCCGTCATATTTCCCCCTGCCTGCATCACCCAAGCTTTCATTTGCTCCCGCAAGGCCAAAGCCTTTTTTACCTTCTCCACAAAAACCTGTTTATCAAAATTTACATTGGTAATGGTGGAAAACAAGCTTTCCATAATAAATTTGTCGGTTTCTTCATGAACAATTCCTAATTTTCTTGCCTCCACGCTGTAAAAGGAAATTCCTTTCAGAAGATAAATCAATAAATCCTGCATTCTTGCCACATCATCCGGTTTACCGCAGACACCCCTGACAGTACAGCCTGTTCCTTTGGCAGTCTCTTGACACTGGAAGCAAAACATACTCATTTGGAAAAACCTCCTTAATTTATTTTAATTTATATATGTATTGTAGTACCTAAATACCTTAATGTCAATATACTTTAAAAAATTTTTCCAATTCTATAAAGGTTTCTCTCCCCCAAAAAAGGAAAACAACCCAAGCATTTTCCTGCCCGGTTGTTTTCCTGCCTTTAGTCAGTTTTGCAACTTTTCTTTCGTTCGTTTTACATCTTTTCTCTACTGGTTTCTCCTTCTTGATCCGGTGCCTTATCCTTGGTCAGGCGACCGGCTTTCGCGGCCGCTGTGCGAAGAATAAACTCCATATGGGCATTCACACTGCGAAACTCGTCTGCCGCCCAGCGTTCCAGGACTTCATAAAGTTCGGGACTAATCCGCAAGGGAAAACTTTTCTTCGGCGCCATGATGACCCCACATTTAATACAGGCTGCCGGCATTGATTACCGGCTGGGCTGCCCGGTCGGAAACGATGGCGACCATTAAATTGTTGATCATGGCCACTTTTCTTTCTTCATCCAGTTCAACCACGCCTTCTTCCTCCAGTTTGGCAATGGCCATTTGCGCCATGCCCACAGCCCCTTCCACAATTTTTTGGCGAGCCGCTAAAATAGCTGTAGCTTGCTGGCGCTGAAGCATGGCGCTGGCAATCTCCGTGGCATAAGCCAAATGGGTCAGACGAGCCTCCAATACTTCCACCCCGGCCACCTGCAGACGCTCCTGAAGCTCCCGGGCCAATTCCCCCGCCACTTCATCGGCATTGCCCCGCAAGGAATAGCCTCCTTCTTCAAAGGTATCATAAGGATACCGGGTGGCCACATGGCGCAAAGCGGTTTCACTCTGAATTTCCACAAATTTTTCGTAATCCTCCACATCGAACACAGCCCGGGCCGAATCCACTACTTTAAAAACCACCACAGCTGCAATCTCAACAGGATTCCCTTCCACATCGTTGACCTTCAGAGTTTTGCTGTTAAAATTACGTACGCGCAAAGAAACCTTTTTATGCAAGGCAAAAGGAACCACAAACCAGATCCCGCTTTCTTTGACACAACCGATATAGCGTCCAAAGAACGTTAATACCTTGGATTGGTTAGGCTGGACAATCAAAATCCCGGCAGATAACACACAAACCAAAACCGCCAAGAGGATGCCCAGTATGATTTGGATGTTGATAAAGGCGTATACTGCTCCGGCCACCATCCCGAGCAACAATAAGATGAACACAAACCCATTTATTTTCCACGCTTGGTGTTCCGACATACCTGTTTCCTCCTTCTATATCATTAAGATATTATTATGATATCACATTAGTCAATATCTGTAAAGTCCCCTCGCCTGATCTGCTCCTTTTCTTCCCTCTGGCTGTTAATAGGCCAGTAACAATTTGATCCCGTAAAGGAAAACTAAATGGGCGGGATAGAAAATATAAAAAGTATATTTCAGATTCCTTCCTCTTTGGCCGTTATACCAGAAAATAAAAAAGAGAGCCCCCAGAGAAAAGGGTTGCACCAAATCCACAGAGGATATATTGCTGAGACGCCACCCTGCCGCAAAGGCGGCAAGGCCCAGATCGACCATGTTTAATAAGCCTTGAGACAGGACCATTTTTTTAAAATCCGTATAAAAGAAATAGAATAAAAAAATACTCAACACACCA
Source organism: Candidatus Formimonas warabiya (assembly GCF_002777255.1). Lineage (GTDB taxonomy): Bacteria > Bacillota > Dehalobacteriia > Dehalobacteriales > Dehalobacteriaceae > Formimonas > Formimonas warabiya. Next base: position 3,463,767 of record NZ_CP017634.1, read on the forward strand.
TAAAAACCATAGTCTGCCTGGATCAGTTCACTAAAAAGGGCGATGAGGAAGACTGCCCCAAAACCCTTCACCTGATTCGAAGTGGCGCGATAAAGATAAATGGCGGCCAGACCCAAAAATAGGGTAAAAAAGATATTTAGATAAAAGTCCTTAAAATAAGCGGAATAGGGAATCTGTAACAAAACAGCGCAGAAGATTAGTCTCCTCAGATAGCGAAAAACATTGCGGGTATGGAGAAAACCGGTCGCAAGGAGCCAGGCAAACAAAGGGAAGGAAAGCCTGCCGATCACTCTGAGGAAAATCTCCTGAGGAAAAAAAATCACGCCCACATGGTCAATAAACATACATGCACAGGCCAGTACTTTCATCTGAAAGCCGTTCATATCCGCTGATTCCTTTCTCCCAGCCCTCTATGGGGGATGAGGTTAAATAAAAACAATTACCTAAAATAGAGTTAGCTAAAATATGCTAAATTCCTTTTATTTTCGCGTTTAAACATCTTTCAATAGCTTCCCCGATTATGAAAAAAATAAAAAAGCCCCAAGGGCCGGGATCCGGGTATCGGTTACCGGGTAAACCGATTCAATCAATATCACCTTACTTGCCGATACCCATCACTTATAAATTCTAACGTATAAAAAGACCTGGTCTCCACCGGAAAACCAGGTCTCATTATTTTTTATGAACAGTAAAAATCGTTTTAGAAGTTGCGGATAACGGGGGCCTTGGACGGCAAGAATTTGTCTATTGCCTTTTCCCGGTACCCCGGATCCCGGAACCCGAAAAGCCTTTTAGGCTTTTTTCTTACAGCATAAACAGCATTTGAGCATAGGTGGGCATAGGCCAAAGTTCCGCATCAACTATTGTTTCTAATTTATCGGCATCCGGCCGCAGGTCATTCATTGCTTTAAAGACGCCATCCCGATAGAATACGCTTTTCTCATACAAATCATCCATGGCTTTGGCCTGGGCCGTGGCCGCCTCCAAATGATTTAACTTTTGCTTCAAGGAAGCAAGAAGAGCAGAAGCCTCGTTTAAGATCCCCTCCTGGACGGAGGTGTCGGCCAGCGCCGAGGCATTTTTCACGGCCGCCACGGAAGTGGCGAGAGAGGTCACATATTTCACCGCAGCCGGAATGATCTGTCTTTTGGCCATATCGATCATGGTTTGGGCCTCGATATTGATATGCTTGCAATATTGCTCCAGGACGATCTCATAACGGGAATGGAGTTCCACCTTGCTTAAAATATGGTGCTTTTCAAATAGCTGCACCGACTTTTCAGAAATCAGGTAAGGCAAGGCCTCGACCAGGGACTTGATGTTGGGCAGGCCGCGCCTTTCCGCTTCCTCCACCCATTCTTCCGCATAATTGTTGCCGTCAAAAATAATCCGGCTGTGTTTCCGGGCGATTTCCCGCAAAAGCTCCTGCAGTTCCCCTTCAAAATCGATGGCCTTTTCCAGCCGGTCGGCAATTTGATCCAGTACCTCCGCCACAATGGTATTGAGCACAAAATTAGGTCCGGCAATAGACAAGGATGAGGGCACCATGCGAAATTCAAATTTATTTCCCGTAAAGGCGAAGGGCGAAGTCCGGTTTCTATCCGTGGAGTCCTTGGAAAGAGCAGGCAAAGTAGTGACCCCTACCGTAATGGTTCCCCCCTGCTTGGAGCTTTTCAAGCCCCCGTTCCCCAACTGGTCAAAGATATCAGACAACTGATCGCCTAGGAAAATAGAAATAATCGCGGGAGGAGCTTCATTGGCGCCCAGACGATGGTCATTACCGGGATTGGAAGCGGCAACCCGGAGTAATTCCGCATAATCGTCCACAGCTTTCACCACAGCACAAAGGAAGGTCAAAAACTGGGCGTTTTCATGGGGGGTATGCCCCGGCTCCAGCAAATTCTGCCCGTCGTCGGTGGCCATAGACCAGTTATTATGTTTCCCGGAACCGTTCACCCCGGCAAAGGGTTTTTCATGGAGCAGACAGACCAGACCGTGTCTCACCGCTACTTTTTTCATCACATCCATCACTAATTGGTTATGGTCGGTGGCAATATTGGTGGAAGAAAAAATAGGCGCGATTTCAAACTGACCGGGAGCTACTTCATTGTGCTGAGTTTTGGCCAGAATGCCCAGTTTCCACAGCTCCGTATTTAATTCCTTCATAAAGGCGGCAACCCGTTCTTTGATGCTGCCAAAATAATGGTCCTCCAGCTCCTGTCCTTTGGGGGGCATGGCACCATACAAGGTGCGCCCAGTCAATATTAAATCCAGCCGTTTTTCATAAAACTTCTTATCAATCAAAAAATATTCCTGTTCCGGTCCCACCGTGGTGATAACCCTGGTGCTGGTTTCATTGCCGAAAAGGCGGAGAATACGCATCGCCTGTTTGGACAGGGCCTCCATAGAACGGAGCAAGGGAGTTTTTTTGTCCAGGGCCTCCCCGGTATAGGACCAAAAAGCAGTGGGAATACACAGAGTGACTGTCCCGCCTTCTTCTTTTAGAAAAGCAGGAGAGGTGCAATCCCAGGCCGTGTAACCTCTCGCCTCAAAAGTGTTGCGCAACCCTCCGCTGGGAAAGGAGGAGGCGTCGGGTTCTCCTTTAATCAGTTCTTTGCCGGAAAACTCCATGATCACCTTGCCGTCGGCAGTAGGAGAAATAAAGGAATCATGCTTTTCCGCGGTAGCGCCGGTCATGGGCTGAAACCAATGGGTAAAGTGGGTGGCACCCCTTTCAATGGCCCAATCCTTCATGGCATTGGCGACTACTTCAGCCACGCTGGGATCCAGGGCCAGCCCTTTGTCAATCGTATTACGCAAGGATTTGTACACATTTTTCGGTAAACTCTTACGCATTAAGGCATCATTAAAGACATTTAAACCAAAAATCTCCATTTTAATCTCTCCTTTTGTCTTTCTATAATTTTCCATTAAAAATAAAAACGCTCTTAAAAGATGAACTATCTTTTAAGAGCGCCGTTGCCCTTAATCACATCATCGCTTTTTTACTAACTTTGATACTAATTTATCATATTATCGATCCGGCTGCAAGAGATTTTACAGATGTACATTGTATTTTTTTCTGTGCTTGAATTTTTCGTCAAATCATGCTAAAAAACACTTTATTTCTGAGATAAAAACTCAATTTCCCCAGAATATGCTATAATAAAACCATCAAATAGATGGAAAAAATGGAGGGGATTTTATGTCATTCAAATGGAAGGATAGCTATACTGTAGGTATTGGAGAAATTGACAGCCAGCACAAGAGGCTTTTTGAAATTGGCGCCCAAATCTACGATTTAGCCCTCGTAAAAGATGATTTGGATCATTATGACGAAATCATCGGCATTCTTCAGGAATTAAAGGATTATACCAAATACCATTTCCAATATGAAGAAAAGTTAATGGACCAGCACAATTTACCGGATGCGCCCAAACACAAGACAGAACATGCCAACTTTATCAAGACCCTGGAAAAGTTCAAAGGCGAAGAGATCGACCGGTCTCAAAACAAGACCATTTTGGACATCCTCCAATTTACCGTAGACTGGATCACCCAGCACATTCTTAACACGGATCAAAAGTTTTTCGCCCGTCTAAAGGCCTAGGTTTTCTTTAGCCCAGCGCAGGGCTCGATGGATTTCCTGATGCACTTCTTCCGGGACAAGTTCGGGCCGGTGGGCGGGCGCGCTCAGCTATGGTCAGACTGCCTGCCGCCACCCGGTTTTCAAAACTAGGGATCATTACCCTTAAGACAGGGGGACAAAATGGACCTTGTTCCCACACCAGTCCAGGAACCTTAAAAAGTCTTCATAGGTCACGGTGATGGTCACCGAATTAATATTGGGATGAAAATTTACGTATGCGGCCCTGGTTAGACTTTCGTCCAGAACAACTTCTACCTCTTTTTCCCGGTCGTTGATCAGGCCAAAGGGACTAACGGCACCGGGTGTAAGCCCTAAATATTTCTTTAGCCTTTCTTCAGAAGCAAAACTTAATCCGATCGCACCTAAGGCATCTCCCGTCTTCTTTAAGTCAACTTTTTGGGGGCCGGGAATAATCACCAAATAGTGTTTGTCCCCTTTCCGGTTTCGGACAAAAAGGTTTTTACAGTCCTCTCCTTCTATGCCCAAATCTGCAATACGGAGTTCTTCCATGGTATAAACAGGTCCATGTTCGTATCTTTTATATGGAATATGTAATTGATCCAGGATTTCATAAACCCTTTGTTCCGCTTCGGTTATCATTGCTTGTCCCCTTCCTTCAAAATCCCTCTTTTCTCTTCTTATTGTAACAAAAAATTTCCTAAAAACAATTTTTTATCTGCCAAAACAGCAGAAAAGCCTCTCCCCTTTTAGGGCTGAGGCCTTTCGTTCTGAGAAATTGATCAATACTTGTTAACTTTTTGAGCCGGCTTCGGTCTGTTCCGGCGCGCCTTATTAAATCCTCTTTCCCCATCCCATTTCCGGTACTCCTGTTGCCGGGCCATGATGTTTCTTGATTTTCTGGTTTTCAAAGGAGCTTCCTCGGTAATGTTGACCGGAGTCACATTCGGTTGTTTCGTAAGAAGTTTTAAGGCAGCAGATAAGAGAGAGACCGAATCATTTTCCTCCAGCAGCTCTTCAGCCAATTCACGGTAGGGAAGCGTATCTTCCTCTTCTACTACTTTCATTAATCTTTCCACGGTGAGCCGTTGTTGCCCTTCAATGGCTTCAATCAGCGTGGGCACAGGTTTGCGGTCAATTTTTTTCCGGATCGCCTGCTCAATCAATTTCAGCTGTCCCAGCTCCCGGGGTGTGACAAAGGTCACGGCCAGCCCCGTCTTTCCCGCCCGCCCGGTTCGTCCGATCCGGTGCACATAGCCTTCCGTATCCTGGGGGATATCAAAATTATAAATATGGGTTACTCCCGGAATATCCAGTCCCCGGGCCGCCACATCCGTGGCCACCAGGATCTGTGTCGTTCCTTCCCGAAAGTGCTTCAGCACACTGTCTCTTTTCGATTGGTTCAGGTCGCCATGAAGCCCTTCTACGGAATACCCCCGGGTATTTAAGGCCTCGCACAATTCATCGACCCGGCGCTTTGTCCGGCCGAAAATAATGGCCAGGTCCGGCGTCTGAATGTCCAACAAGCGGCACAGAACGTCAAACTTCTGCCTTTCCTGGACTTCAATGTAGTTTTGTGCCGTATCGGGAACAGTCACCTCTTTATTCTTGATGCTGATAAACTCAGGATGATGCATAAACTGCTGGGCCAAGTTCTGAATCGGCTTGGGCATGGTAGCGGAAAAAAGCAGTGTTTGCCTTTGCTCCGGCACTTCCCTGAGGATATTTTCGATGTCCTCGATGAACCCCATATTCAGCATTTCGTCTGCTTCATCAATAATCACCATGGTCACATGCTGCAGCCGGATCGTCTTTCTTCGCATATGATCCATTAAACGCCCCGGCGTACCGACGATGATTTGGGGCCTATTCCTTAAAGCCCGGATCTGGTAATTAATATCCTGCCCTCCGTATATGGGCAGGGCCCGAATGTGTTTAAACCGGCCGATTTTATTTAATTCTTCCGCCACTTGGATGGCCAGTTCCCGGGTAGGAGCAACAATCAATCCTTGAACAACTTCCACGTCCACATCCATTTTCTCTACCAGGGGAATCCCAAAAGCTGCCGTCTTTCCCGTTCCTGTTTGCGCCTGTCCGATGACATCAGTGCCCTTCAGGGCAAAAGGTATCGTCTGCTCTTGAATCGGGGTAGGCTCTTCAAACCCCATGTTCAATGTGGCTCTAATGATGGGGTCGCTAAGCCCCATATCATAAAATGTTGGCATTAATTTTCCTTCCTCCAAAAAAAGGACCTTTCCGCGAATCCGGAAACGTCCTTTCCAGTACACATAAAATAATTAATCGTGATTAGACAAGAGTAACATTTGATGCCTGTGGTCCACGGTTGCCTTGAACTATATCGAATTCCACTTTTTGCCCTTCTTCCAGGGTTTTAAATCCGTCCCTTTGGATGGCTGAAAAGTGAACGAAAACGTCTCCACCTTCGTTACTTTCAATAAACCCAAAACCTTTTTCCGCATTAAACCATTTGACTTTTCCTTGCAATGTAAAAGCCTCCCTTAAATTAATTCATTAAAAAGAAGATCAACTACACAAAACCTTTCGTCCGAACCGGATCCCAGAGGCCTCAAGATATTTCGGTTGTTATCTCTTTTCAACACAATGTTAATATTACCATAAATGCAAATAAAATTGCAAGAAATTTTTGGAAAATTTTTTCTTGGGTTTATTTTCGGCATCTTTTATCTTACCCGGACCCATTCATTCTACTCTTGGCTAATGGTAATGGTACCGTTCTCCCATTTAATTTCGGCGCCCAAGGCCTCTCCTACAAAGCGCAGAGGAATAAAGGTGCTTCCGTTGATCACCTGGGCAGCAGTGGTGAGCGACTTGATTTGATTGTTCACATAGGCACTATTTTTGTTTATTGTTAATTTAACTACGGTATCATTTTTTGTGCCCACGGCTGTTTTGGTTGCTTCATCCCAGGTAACCTGGCATCGCAGCGCTTCGAAAAAGCTGCGCATGGGCACCAGTACACTGCCGTCTTTATTTACCGGTGCCGGGGAAAAGCTTTTGGGGGAACCGTTTATTACCACTTTTATCTCGGTATTGCCGGCATTGCTTTGAGGCTGTTTGATTCCTCCCGGTCCCTGGCCACTGGGGACCGGCATCATTTTCAACAGGGTATCCGCTTGGCTCTGGGTGAGAATTCCTTCTTGCACCAGTGTGGCAAACAAATTATTTTCCTTTTTGTGCTCCTCCGAATATTTCTGACGTTCCTCTTCACTGAGGCTCTGCATTTTTTCCATTTCTTCTTTTCTTGCCTCTTGCTGATCCTGCACATATGCTTTGATTTTATCAGCGGTATCTTGGGTGATCACCTGATCGGTCACCGCTGCCTCCAGAATGCTTTCCATGCCGCCACCCCCCGGCATGCCGGTGGGAGGGCCTCCTGGGGCATTGGTGGTGCTGTCCGCACATACGGCGGTTCCTCCCCATAGGAACAAGATCCCTAAAATAAATCCGCTTGCTATTTTCTTTAGCTCCTTTTTCATTCTCTGATTTCACCTTCCTTTTTATTCCTGGATATTTCCTGCTGTTGGTATTTTAGGTGTGCTTTGTTACAAACTTGTTACCGGATGATGTCTGTTTATTGACAGTTTTCTCCGGCTTTTTTTCATCCCTATTTTCTGCCTGGGTTGCGCTGGTAAAGAAAGATAATATTTTACTTGTAAATTTTCTATTTTTTGGGTATACTTATAAGGCTCGATAGTTAATGGATATACATAAACCTTCTCGATGGCCTGAGGCTAGGGAAGATTTAGGATTTTCCTTTGCCGAGCGCAATAAATTTGAGGAGGCCATTTCATGTTTAACGACAAGGTTTTAGTATGTAAAGACTGTGGCAACGAGTTTACCTTCTCCGCATCCGAGCAAGAGTTCTTTGCGGAAAAAGGGTTTACCAATGAGCCGGGTCGCTGCCCCCAGTGCCGTGCGGCGAAAAAAGCCCAGAGCAGATCTAATCACAGGGGCGGTTTTGGACGTCAAGAACGTCAAATGTACCCTGCTGTTTGCTCTTCCTGCGGAAAGGAAACAACCGTTCCCTTTCAACCCACAGGTGAGAAACCGGTGTATTGCAGAGACTGCTATCAACCACGCAGCCGGAATAGCTGGTAATAAAAAAAGCCCTTTGGGCTTTTTTTATTATTTGATTACGTCACACCAGGACGCCCCGGTAACCTCTCGTAAATCTTCCCCGCTCAATTCGATCTGGATCCCGATCTTTCCTCCGCTCACTGCCATGCCGGGCAGACGCAACCCACTCTCATCAATGAAAGTGGGATAAGATTTTTTCATCCCAACCGGGGAACACCCTCCCCGAATATAACCGGTCCACTTTTGAATATCTTTTACCGGTATCAGGTCAATATTTTTCTCTTTTGCGCAGAGAGCCGCCTTTTTCAAGTCCAACTCAGCTTCTACAGGGATGATAAAGACATAAATATTTCTGCTGCTGCCCTGGGTTACCAAAGTCTTATAAACTGTCTCAGGAGCTTTGCCCACTTTTTGGGCCACAGACACGCTATCAATTTTTCCGTCCTGGCTGTCATAGGTCATAACCCGGTAAGCAATCCCTTTGGTATCGAGAATGCGCATGGCGTTTGTTTTAACCTGTGCCATTTTTGTTTCCTCCTTCCAGGCAGAACTGGAAACGCTAGGACCGTCCCCGTGTTTCTTTATTTAAATCTGATTCTCTCCCCAATGCCTACTTGCTTGCTTTTGGGTTCTCCCTCTTTCGTGGTCCATGAGACGGTGACCATTTGGGGGCGATAGATACCCTTGATGGTGCTGTTGTCTAATCCCTTGGCGTAAAAAATAAACTCCTCATGATAGCGGGCAAAATCTTCCAAGGGATTATCCTGTTGGGAGCTCTCTCCGGACAAATATCGAGAGCTGTTGTCATACTGATTGATGCCCTCTTTCATTGGGGGAAGGGTTACTTTTCGATCCCGGATCTCTTTGGGTTGGGTGACATTTAAATCGAAAACAAATTTCCTAAAATCTTCTTTGGTGGGATTGATGAAACCCGTCGGGTCCACCTCCTGAAACTCCTCATCTGTCAGGTGATAGACGACGGCCGTGACTTTTACTTTGGGTTCTGCGGCCTTTTGTTTGCCCACATAATACCCCACTCCCATGGAGACGGCCAAAAGAAAAAATGTAACTAACAGCGCAACTTTTTTCACTTCATTCTACCTGCTTTCCCAAAAAGTAATAGCCCTTTTGAAAAAATTTTACTTGAAAAGACCTACTCTAAATAATATAATCTATCTAATAACTTACAACAATTCATTTCTCTGATTTTTTTCGAGAAAAATTTCAATCGCATAGCGTTTAGGCTGGGGGTGCTGGAAAAAGGCCGGCTGAGATAAAGACCCGATTAAGTCTTTAACCCTTTAACCTGATCTGGATAATGCCAGCGTAGGGAAGAAGCACTTCGGTATTAAGATTATTTTGAGAGCTCAGGTCCTGATTCTGGACATGGGCTTTTTTTATTGGAAACAATACGGGGAAAGGATCATTGCTTATTTTAAAAAGACCTATTTAAACGGAAAGGAATGAACCATAAAATGAAAAAAGTATTAACCATTGCCGGATCAGACAGCAGTGGCGGCGCAGGAATTCAAGCGGACATTAAAACCTTTTCCGCCCACGGCGTATTCGGCATGAGTGTCATTACCGCCGTCACCGCCCAAAATACCCAAGGGGTGTTTGCGGTTCAGGACATCGATGACGACGTGATTGCCAAGCAGATCGACGCGATTTTTCAGGATATTGAAGTGGACGCCGTGAAAATCGGCATGGTATCACAGGTAAATACCATTAAAACCATTGCTGCCAAGCTGAAAGAATATCAACCGCAAAACGTAGTACTGGATCCGGTGATGGTGGCAAAAAGCGGCTTTCACCTGTTAAATCCCCAGGCGAAAGATACCCTCGTCCATACCCTGTTGCCCTTGGCGACAATTGTCACACCCAATATTCCGGAAGCGGAAGTGATCACAGAGATGGAGATAGCAAATTTAGGGGATATGGAAGAAGCCTGCCGCAAAATTTTTTCCCTAGGCCCTCAATCTGTTCTGGTCAAAGGGGGCCATTTGGCCGCGTCATCAACCGACGTGTTTTTTGACGGACAGGCCTTTACCTATTTGAAATCACCGAGAATTCATACCAAAAACACCCATGGCACCGGTTGTACTTTATCCGCTGCCATTGCCTCCAACCTGGGAAAAGGGGATAACCTACTGGAGGCGGTAAAAAAGGCCAAAGAATACATCACCGTGGCTATCGAGCACGCTCTGTCCATCGGCAAAGGGGTCGGTCCCACCCACCATTTCTATGTTTTGTATCAGAAAGGAGGGCTTATCGATGCCGAATAATTCCCAAAACAATATTACGGCCCTCAATTTTGCTTTTCTCTGGTTCGGCGCCGCCGTTTCCATCGCGGAGATCATGACGGGAGGACTTTTGGCTCCCTTGGGCTTCCAGACGGGAATCGGCGCCATTATCGCCGGGCATCTCATGGGTACAACCATCCTGGTTTTAGGCGGTATCATCGGTACCGAGGAGCGCATCCCTGCTTTGGCATCGACCAGGATTTCTTTCGGTACCTATGGTTCCTACCTGTTTTCCGGGTTAAACGTGCTGCAGCTCTTAGGGTGGACCGCCGTGATGATCATGGCCGGCGCCAGGTCGGTCAATCAGATTACGAAGACCCTCTGGTCCTTTGACCATATCGCCCTGTGGAGTGTCGTTATCGGCCTCTTGATTTGCCTCTGGATCTGGACCGGCAAAGAGGGGTGGAAAAAGTGGAATCTTACCGCAGTGTTTGCCCTCTTCATTCTAACCATCCTCTTAAGCCTGGTGGTCTTTCAGGATGACGGCATCTTTACGAAACGCCCGGCCGGATCCATGACCTTGGGCACGGCCATCGAACTGAACGTGATCATGCCCCTGTCCTGGCTTCCTTTGATCGCCGATTACACCAGATTTGCCCGGCACAAACGGGACGGCGCATGGGGCAGCTGGCTGGGGTACTTTACGGGCAGCTGCTGGATGTATATCATCGGCCTGGGCACAGCCATTGCCGCAGAAAACTCCGACATTACCGCCATGATGCTGGTCGCCAATTTAGGGTTTGTCGCCCTGGGCATCGTCATATTATCTACCGTCACGACTACTTTTTTGGATGCCTATTCGGCGGGGGTAACCTTTTTAAACTTTTTCCCGAAGCTGCCGGAAAAAACCGTGGCGCTAGTCATGGGGGGCCTGGGCACCATCTTAGCCCTTCTCGTCAACATGGAACAGTACGAAAACTTTTTATATGCCATCGGCTCCGTCTTTGCTCCCCTATTTGCCATCGTGCTCACGGACTACTTTATTTTGAAAAATAAAAAAGCCGACCCCCAGCTGATGATCAATTGGAATGCTCTCCTGGTTTGGATTTTGGGCATTGTCCTTTATTACCAGTTTATTAAATTTGATCTGATCCTCGGCGCTACTGCCCCGGTGATGGCGTGCACAGGAGGTATCTATTTATTAACATGGAGGTGTACAAAAACATGGAAATGCTTAAAAGTATCTCAGAAAACTTACGCACAGTAAAAGAAAAAAGCCCCCTCGTGCATCATCTGACGAACTACGTCACCGTCAATGATTGTGCCAATATGGTCCTGGCTGTCGGCGGCTCCCCTGTCATGGCGGATGATATTGGTGAAGTAGCAGAAATGGCCTCCCTGGCCTCCGCCCTGGTGATCAACATGGGCACCCTGAATAAACGCACCATTGCATCCATGATTCTGGCCGGGCAGACCGCCCGGGAACACGGCATTCCCGTCATTTTCGATCCTGTGGGCATTGGGGCTACTACGTTAAGAACCGATACGGCGGTAAAAATCATCCGGGAGACCCAACCTGCCGTGATTAGAGGGAACATGTCGGAGATCAAATGCCTCTCCGGACTCAATGTGCAGATTAAAGGGGTTGACTCCACGGCAGACGAAGCCGGGGGGGAAAGGATTGCGCAAAATCTGGCCCAAAAACAGGGCTGCGTCATTGCCATTACCGGAGCCACGGATATTATTTCCGACGGCAGCAGAACCTGCCTGATCACCAACGGTGACAAAATGCTCTCCCGGGTTACCGGAACGGGCTGCATGACTACTTCTTTAATCGGTACATACTGTGGAGCCACAAAGGACCTTTTTTTAGGCGCCGCCTCCGGCATTATGACCATGGGGCTGGCCGGAGAAATTGCCTGTCACTCCCTGAAAGAAGCAGAAGGAATCGGCACTTTTCGGGTGCGCCTGTTTGATGCCGTCTTCAACCTGTCTCCCGAATCCCTGCTCAGAGGAGGAAAAATCAGCCTTGCGTAAACCTATGATGAATTATCAACTCTATTTGGCAACGGACCGGGGGCTGCTGGGTCAAAAGGATTTATGCACCAGCGTGGAGGAAGCGATCTATGGCGGGGTGACGGTGGTACAGCTCCGGGAGAAAGACGTTTCCACCAAGGATTTTTGGGAGATCGCCTGCCAGATCAAAAAGATCACCGAAAAATATCAGATTCCTTTAATTATCAATGACCGGCTGGATATTGCCTTAGCCGTCGATGCGGAGGGACTCCATATCGGCCAGGAGGATATGCCCATGGAAGTGGCCCGGAAGTTACTGGGGCCGCAGAAAATCATCGGTGTTTCCGCCGCTACGGTGGAAGAAGCGCTCACTGCCGAGAAGCAAGGGGCGGACTATTTAGGGGTTGGTGCGGTCTTTCCCACCGACACCAAAAAGGATGCCGGTCATGTGGGCTTAGAACAATTAAAACAGATTAAAGCACAGGTAAAAATTCCTGTCGTGGCCATCGGAGGCATCCATGTAGGCAATGCCTGGAGTGTCATGGAAACCGGCGTTGACGGCATCTGCGTCATCTCCGCCATCTTATGCCAAAAGGATGTGCGCAAAGCGGCCGATACGCTGCGCAAATCCTGCCTACGTCTAAGTACGCCCTAAGGTCGCTTTCCCAGAAGATCCGGTGCTTTTTTCTGCAAGCACTTCAGGCCTGTCTCTTGCCAATTCAACTGTTTGTAAAAGGCTAATGCCAGAAAATTATGCACCTCTGCCAGAAGCTGTAGTCTTCTGGCATTTTTTTGGCATGCCCAAATTTCTATGGCATGAAGCAATTCTTTTCCAATACCCTGCCGGCGATAATTTTCCTCGATCACCATATCTTCTACTAAAACGGATAAGCCCCCTTCCGCAGTGGAAACGAGCATTTGGCCGGTAATCATTCCTACCACTCGCTGGTCCATTTCCGCTACAAAAATACACCGGTTTTCCTGATCTTGCAGCATCATTTCCAGGCCCCGCCGCTGCTTTTCCTCATGATACATAAAATCCGTCTCCAGAGAAAAAAGAACCTTTAACAGCGCAACCACCGCCGGAATGTCGCCGTGCTGAGCGCTCCTGATTATCGCAGCCGTTCTCATCCGTAAATCTCCTTTCTTTCCTTGGCATCTCACCTTTTACCGCAAAAGTCTGTCATTTTTATAAAATCTATTAGGAAATGAACTCACCTATTTGGGGGGAAATCTGTACATTTAGGTACCTTTGTTCCAATGCGCCGGGGGCCAATGCTTTACTGAAAAAAAATCCCTGCATTTTGTCACAGTGACGTTCCCGCAAAAAATAAAATTGTTCTTTCGTTTCCACCCCTTCGGCAACCACGGTCAGGTTCATCTTATGAGCCAAGGATACCACGGTTTCGGTGATCACTCTTTTTTCCACATTATCCGTAATATCCCGGATAAAAGACCGGTCAATCTTAAGGGTATGAATAGGCAGCAGCCTTAAATAGTTTAAAGAAGAATACCCGGTGCCAAAATCATCCAGGGAGATTTTAAACCCTTTCTCTTTTAACTGGTTTAGGGTTCTCACCGTCGCCTCCAAATCTTTTATGGCCGTGACTTCCGTGATTTCAAATTCCAGGCTGCCTGGAGGCAAAGCCGATTCCCCCATCGTTTCCTGGAGCATGTCCAGAAAAGCGGCACTTTCGAATTGCTGGGCGGAAAGATTAACTGCCACCGGTAACAGGGTACAATCTCTTTTGCGCCATTCGTTTAACTGGCGGCACACATTTTTCAGCACCAACTGGTCGATTTTCACCACCAGCCCGGTCTCTTCAGCAATATCAATAAAAGAATAAGGAGCCAAAAGGCCTTTTACGGGATGGTTCCACCGGACCAGTGCTTCCATGCTGCTCATTCTGCCGGACACAGCGTCGATGATGGGCTGGTAATAAACAACCATCTGTTCTTTTTCCAAAGCGTATCTTAATTCGTTTTCCATTTCGACTTTATGTAAAAATGCATCATCCATTTCCCAGCTGTAAAACTTGAAGGTATTTTTTCCGGACTTTTTTACCCGGTACATGGCGGTGTCCGCCTTTCTCAAGAGGGACTCTTCATCGGTACCGTCGTCGGGAAAAACAGTTATTCCCGCACTGGCCGTAATATAGAATTGCTTGCCTGCAAGGGTCCATCTCTGCTCAAATACCTGGAGAATTTTTTCCGCAATTGCCCCCGCCTCAGACCGGTTCCTAATATCCGGAAACAGAATCACAAACTCATCCCCGCCAAACCGAAAGAAAAGCAGGTGATCCGGCAAAACTTCCTTGATTTTTGCGGTAATTTGCCTGAGCAACTGGTCTCCGCACAGATGCCCCAGGGTATCGTTTACCGATTTAAAGTTGTCCAGATCCAAATACATCAAAGCAAATTTCCGGTTCCGGTCCCTGTTTCCGGCCAGTTCCCGGGTTAAAGTTTCCTGCAGGAATGCCCGATTCGGCATATTTGTAATGGTATCGTAAAAAGCCAGGTGATGGATTCTATTTTCAAAGTTTTTCCGCTCCGTAATATCCGTGTGGGATCCCGCCATGCGCACAGGCTTCCCTTCCCCATTAAACTTAGCTTTTCCCCGGGCCAGAATCCATTTATAGGTGCCGTCTCTGGTTTTCAATCTGTGCTCACATTGATAATAGGGCGTTTTGCCCGCTAAATGGTCGGTGAGATTTTGGATGGTGGGGCCGGCATCCTCCGGGTGAAGCAGGGTCCGCCAGACGTCAAAATGGTGCTCCACCTCATTGATGCCGTAGCCCAGCATATCTTTCCACCTGTCTGAATAATACATGGTATCCCCGGCAATGTCCCAATCCCACAAACCGTCATTTGATCCTTCAATGGCCAGTTTATATCTTTCTTCACTGAGCCTGCGGAATTGATCGGTTTTATCCAGTTCCACCGATTTTGTGCGGAGCAGGTCTTCCGTTACCGCCAAATTTTTCTCTGTTTCTTTCAACTGCACACAAATTTGCCTTACCTTTTCCCCTGATTTCTGCAAAGCTTTCACATACATGTTGGTGAGGAGGTAGATCAGACAAGCGCTCACAGTGACATAGATCCACCCTTTATAGGTTTGCAGGGGAGTAATCAGGGCTCGGTCTTTGACAAAGGCCTCAATAAAATTGTCGGAGAAAAAGATCCAGACAACACCCAATAATAGATAACTAAAGGATATTTTGAAAGGAATTTTTCTGATGGCAGCGTTAGCAGACAAAAGCTCCCTGAGAATAGAAACTATATTCCCGTTCTGCTCATGCACATCCTTTTCCATCACACGCTCTCCTTTCTTGCTCTGCCCTATCGCCTGAATATGCCCGCATCTATAGTCCATAATTCCTTAAATTCTACTTCAGAGGTGGAATAACCTGCCTCGCTTTGACAAAATTTGCACTTTTTTCTGAATAATAGCAAATTCTTAATTGTTTATAGAAATGATTTTAATCGAATTCTAATCTTCAGCTAATACCGTTCTAAATCTAGTGGCCTATGCTTTATCCATAATAGAATTTAAACGGAGGAATGAACATGGAAATCACCTTAGAACAAATTGATCTATTAAGGAAAAGAGCAAATGTGAGCTACAAAGAGGCGAAAGAAGCCCTGGAAAAATGCGGAGGGAACATTGTGGAAGCTTTAGCCTTTCTGGAGGAAGAAAATAAGATTAAGCCGGAAAAAGAGTGCTCCGGCCCTTCATCTTGTTGGCAAAAGACAAAAAACATCATTAGAAAATTAAACCGGATCGGTCTTGTGATTTCTCACGAAGAGCGGACGATCTTAAATATTCCTTCCACCATTGCCGTGGTGCTGGTTGTGTTCGCCCTGCCCCTTTCCGTAGCCCTGCTGATCCTGGCCCTGTTTACAGGTTGTAAAATCAGGTTTCATAACAGTAACGGCGAGGAATACGGCATCAACAAAAACATTGAGGATATCTCCAATAAGGTGACCAAAATCACCAATAAAGTGGCGGAAGAGATCAAAAATTCTTAAAAATTTGATATCCGGGAAAACGACACGGCCTGCGGGTATTTTTTCCTGCAGGCTTATTTTTTCTTGTATTTCATCGACAATTTCATTAAATTATATAATATATAAGGAAGGTGCGCAGGAGGGGTCCATGATGTCAGGGAAAAGAATTCTCATCATTGAGGATGAAGTGAAAATCGCCCGGTTTCTCCAGTTGGAGCTGGAACATGAGGGATATACCGTGGATCAGGAACAGGACGGCCGGTTAGGTTTGGAAAAAGCCCAGCAGGGTAATGCCGATTTGGTGATCCTGGACGTGATGCTTCCTTCCCTAAACGGCATGGAAGTATTAAGACGTTTGAGACAAGTCTCCGAAATCCCGGTGATTATGCTTACGGCCAAAGATGATATCATGGACAAGGTGATGGGCCTGGATTTCGGCGCCGACGATTATTTGACCAAACCCTTTGCCATTGAAGAATTACTCGCCCGGATCCGGGTTGCTTTCAAACATAAAAGGGTGGCCCATGGGAAGGGACAGATCATTCAGGTTGGCCCCCTCAAAATTGATACGCAAAAGTATACGGTCACCTTTGATCAGGAAACCATCGATTTGACAAAAACGGAATTTGATTTACTGAAATATCTGATGCTGAACAATGAAATCGTATTAACCAGAGACACCATTTTGGAAAAAGTATGGGGCTATGACTATTCCGGGGACACTAACATTGTCGATGTCTATATCCGCTATCTCAGAAGCAAAATTGACGACCGCTATCGCCAGAAATTTATTCATACCGTACGAGGGGTGGGATACCAGCTGAAATATGAAGAATAAACTGATCTTGATCTTCACCACCTTGTTTAAGGTGATGAGAGCCTTCTTCGTGATCGCTGCCCTGATCGTTCGGTTTACCTTTCGCTTGCTGCATAGTATTCTCGACGGCATCACGGAAAAAATCCGTTTTTCCATCACCTTCAAAATCACCTTCACTTATGTCTGGTTATTTCTTTTGATTTTTTCCTTTATGAGCGCCGGTATTATGGGCAGTTTTAATTATTTTATCCAAGACCACCCGCCTGAAAATTACACCCATCTCTTAGGGGCGATCCTGAGCTTTTTTAACCTGATCGGATTGATCGCCATTATTCTCATAGGCGCCAGAGCGAGCAGAAAACTCCTGGCCCCCGTTAAAACAATGACGAAAACCGTGCAGGAAATCTCCTTTCATGCCCTGGATAAGCGGCTGAATGTGAAAGGTTCCAAAGATGAGTTAAAAGACTTGGCCAAAACATTTAACGAGATGCTGGATCGCATCCAAAAGTCGGTGGAACAGCAAAACCAGTTCGTCTCCGATGCCTCTCATGAATTGAGGACCCCCATTGCTGTCGTCCAGGGATACGCAGATCTCTTGGTGCGCTGGGGCAAGGACGACCCGAAAGTGCTGGAAGAATCCATTTCTGCCATTAAGAGCGAAGCGGAAAGCATGAATGCTCTGGTGGAAAAATTGTTGTTTCTCGCCCGGGGTGATAAGAATTCCCAAAAGGTGGAGAAACAGAGTTTTCCCCTTTGCGAAGTGGTCCAGGAAATTTTGAAAGAAACCCGGCTCATCGATCCCCATCATCAAATATTAAACGAGCGGAATGAAGAATTTATGGTCTTAGCCGATCGGAAGCTGATCAAAGAAGCGATCAGAATCTTTATGGACAATAGCATCAAATTTACTCCGGTCGGGGGCACCATTAAACTCAATCTCTATCAAAAAGCGAAAAAAGCCGTGATCAGCATTGAAGACTCCGGTATCGGCATTTCTAAGGAAGACCTTCCTTATATTTTCAACCGGTTTTACCGGGCAGATAAATCAAGAACTAAGTCCAGCGGCGGCACAGGGTTAGGTTTGGCTATTGCCAAATGGATCATCGACAATCACCAGGGTAAAATTGATGTGTGGAGTGAATTGAACGCCGGAACAGTGGTACGGATTGAATTGCCCCTGCAAAGATGAAAAAGGCGGTGGTTTTGTTAATTTCTTGTTAAGTTTATGTTAATTTTAGGTTAATTTTTGGTATAATGGATTTGTGGTGAATCTGATCCAAGGAGCATGACCATGACCTTAAGCTGGTTCCCTTTGGTTTTAGTTTATATTGTCACAAATACAATATCAAAAATCATTCAGAAGCAGGCGGTAAAAGATGACGCGGTAGATCCGACAGCTTTTAGTGCCTGTTTTCTTTTCACCGTAGGTATCATGACGCTCCCCTTTCTTTTCGTGGAAAAGATCGTGCTGACTTGGGACCTCAAAGTATGGCTGGCCGTTCTTTTATCCAGCATTTTTTACACGGCCTGCATGGCATTATTTTATCATGCCATGAAACAGATCGAGGTCAGCCAGGTCGAAGCCGTGGCCACCACCCGGTCTATTTGGGTGATGGTGATTGGAGTGGTTTTTTTCCATGAAACCCTTGGCTTCAGCAAATTCGTCGGTGTGATGCTGATCTTTTTAGGATTGGCGGCAACCTATTGGGACCAGGGGAAATTCACCAATTTTGCCCGGCCCCATTTTTACACGTTGGGTTATGCCCTGATGATCAGCAGTGCTTACGCTTTGGATAAGTACGCCTTAAATTATTTTTCCGTTTGCCTTTACCAGGTGATCATTTATATCTTTCCTTCCCTGATCACGGCTATTTTTATGCCCGGAACTTTGGGGAAAATGAAAGCTTTCCTGAAACCTCAAAAAACCACCTACTTCATCCTTTTATGCTGTTTTTTCCAGATGATTTCCACGCTGGCTCTTTACCGGGCCTACCAGGTGGGCGGAGAGTTGTCTGTGGTCGGGCCGCTATCTCAAATAACCACGGTCCTAACGATCATGACAGGCATTCTCTTATTAAAAGAAAGATGGAATTTGAAAAACAAGATTGCCGGAGTAATTCTGGCTTTTTTAGGCGTCCTTTTTATCAAAGTAATCCGTTTTTAACCGGATCGCCAAATCTCCGGCAAAAAAAAAGCCTTTTCGAGGCTAACTCGAAAGGGCTTATTTTCCTAGAAGCCGGAAAATCACCTTAACAACATCCGTCGGCATGGGGGCCATCCTTTCCCGGTTCCACATAGAAGCCGGTACCAAGCCAACTGCGGCGGAAGCCAATATTTACAAAGGGAAGAAAGTTTTCCAGATTTTTATCCACAACAAATTTGATTCCTGCTTTTTCAATCACCATATCGTTCGTCTTAGGCTCATCCAGAGCCATGCCCAATCGCGGTCCGCCTCAGCCTGCCCCGGAAGAATAAATCCGGATCGTTTTCCCCAGATACGGAACCAATTCTTTTTGGGCCGAATCAGACAGAGTAATTTCCATGCCAATGCACCTCCTCTTATTATATACCTATACCCCCTACTGGTATAAATATATCATACTATCATTCCTTTTACAAGGAAAAATATTGATAAAGTTTGCCTTATGTATCGTTACACCGCAGAGCAAAAATGTCCGAAAGCTTTCCTTGCAAAAAATGCTTCCCCGTTTTTCGGAAAAGCATTTTCTTCCTTAATCTGATTATTTTATTTTCTCCCCAATCACCTTCCAGAAGGATGGGGTCTCAAATCCCAGTCTCCAAATGCAAATTCCGTGCAGCTTGTATTTATCGACCAGATCAATTTTTTCTTTAATGGTCTGACTGCTCTCGAACCATACCTCCCGGTTCCCTCCCGTATCCGGGTCCCGATAAACATAATAGGGTTCATGAAATTCTTCACTCCATTTGACATCGATGCCCTTTTGACTTGCTTCCCGTAATATTTCTTTCGTTGGCCTGGAATAGCCGCCTCCTTTGGCAACCGGCCAATCGTATCCGTAGGTGGCCACTCCCACGCAGATCTGCTCCCGCTTGAAGCCCTGGTCCATGGTGGTGCGGATATTCGTATCCGCCCACTTTAAGGGAGAAACAGGGCCGGGAGGGCTGGAAGCCTGGTGCCTGTCATAGAGCATCAGGGTTACCACATCCACCAGAGGAGCCAGGGCGGTATAGTCATATATGCCGGAAACGTCTGTAGATACCTCAAAATGAGGGATTACCGACATATTTAATGTTTTACCCATCGGTTTCATTTTCTCGCGCAAAATGCTCATAAACTTGGTGAGGAGATCTTTGTCATGAACATAATTTTTTGTTCCCTTGGGAATGAATTCAAAATCAATGTTGTACCCGTCAAAATCGTGGGTCTTCAGTAATTGGACCAGGTTGATAATCGTTTTATCCCGTATTTCCGGCGTTGTTAGTACGATATCGTTGCTGTTTGCCACATTGACCAAGGGTATGACTTTTAACCCTTTCTTCTTGGCAAATTCCAGAGCAGTCTTATCGGTCATATCTTTGATGGAACCATCCGCTTTTACTGTCAGCCACAAGGGGGAAAACATGTCTATGTGCTTGTAATAACGCTGCAGGGAGGCAAAAGAACCTTCACTCCCCGGCTCCACATAAAAGGCAGTTACGTGGGGTTTATAAGTGTTGCGGGCCTGCTGCGCATTTTTGGGGGTTGTATCAGGGTTGGCAAGAGGTTTCTTTTGAGCCTTCGCACAGCCAAAGGCTATGATCAATCCGGTCATTAAAAGAGCTACAATGAATATTTTGGCACCATTTTTCATCCGCATCACACATCCTCCTATACCTTTTTCACATTTATTTTCTCCTCCCGCTCCGTCTTTATCCCTGTTTTTTAGCCGAAAGGAGTTCCCTGAAAAAGGCAAGAAGGACAGTTTTTTATTCTAAGAGCTCATAGCTGCTGACCAGAAAAGGCATATTCAAATGTCCCAAAACTCTTTCTAACAGCACCCCTTCCCTGTTGGGATAGGTTGTGCCGTAACTGGCTCTGATGGCCGCAGTGATAAATTGCACCCCGCGATCCAAGGCAATGGGCAGGTTGTCCCCCTGCAGCAGGCTGCCCACAATGACACTGGTAAAGGCATCCCCTGTCCCTGGGTAATGGGCCGGAATATAGACGCAGCTCACTTTCCAGAACCGGTTGTCTTCTCTGTTATAGGCCACCACATTGGTCGTTTTGGAAGCTCCCCGGGCAGGGGCACTGGTGATGATCACCTTTTCCGGTCCCATTTGGGATAAATCATAAAGCCATTTCTTTATTTCCTGATCCCCGATATCTAAATGATAAGGCCGGTCTAAAAGAAAAGCCGCTTCCGTAAAATTGGGTGTAATCATATCCGCCTTTTTAATCAGTGTGCGCATTTGCTCCACCATATCCTGACCCATGGTGCTATATAAATTTCCGTTGTCCCCCAGCACCGGGTCAATCACTACCAGAGTATCCTTTTTGGACACAAAATCATCAATAAATTTTGAAATGATGCTGATCTGTCTGGATGAGCCCAGGAATCCGGTGTAAATACAATCAAAATCAAGATTAAGCTTCTTCCAATGGGCAAAAAATTCTTCCAGAGAATCGGTAAGATCAACAAAGCTATACCCCTCAAATCCTCCGGTATGTGTAGACAAAACTGCTGTAGGCACCGAGCAGACCTGAAGGCCCATGGTTGATAAAATAGGAATTACTACCGCTAAAGATGATCGCCCAAACCCGGATAAGTCGTGTACCGCAGCTACTCTTTTTACCGACCGCTTTTCCATGCCCCATTCCTCTCTTTCAGATGTTCCCAATTTTCCTCCCCGAAACAACCATCCTCTTTTTCCTGGGGAGAAGTCAGCCCTTGATCTCTTGAAGAATTTTGCCCAGGCGTTCCCTTTGTTCTTCCCTTTCCAAAGGAAGGCCGAATTGATAGCAGTCAAGTACATCCGCATCTTTGACGACTTCTTCCAAAGGAGTGCCTATTTCCTTTTTACTGCTGTGATTCCGTGCGGTCCGGGTGATCTCATCAATTTCCCGGGCGGAGAACCAGCCGCTGGCGGCAAGAAATTCTTTGAGAGGCTCAAAGCTTGCCTGCGCATGATTTCTTTGCCTGCCGGTAACAATGCGGCCATAATCGTGGACAGAACAAGCAATAGCCGCCAGTTCCGTATCAACCCCTCGTTTCAAAGCGAGGATTTGGCCTGCTTTCGCACAGCTGATCATATGGATTCTCTCCCAGTTTAAAGGCATATCCCGCTCCATGTCCTGGTGGGCCAGTTCCTCAATCTTCTCCAGCATCTTTTCCTGCATGTAAAAAACTCTTTCCATTCCTGATTCCCCCTCTGTCTGAGACTTTATTAAGCCCCATGTTCTCCTCCTCAAGCTGTTACAGCATACCCAGTTTTTTCAGCCAGTCTACCATGAGCTCCCTGGCGATGGGCGCCGCTTGTCCTCCCCCGGTAGAACCGCTGTAAGCCAGTATCACCGCCACGGCTATTTGGGGATCTTCCGCGGGAGCAAATCCAATAAACCAGGCATGTTCTTTATCTGCCGTGGAGCGGCTCAGTTCATTCTGGGCGGTCCCGGTTTTTCCCGCCACATTCACACCCCAGATGCGCGCATTCTTTCCCGTACCGCTGACAACTACCTCCTGCATCATCTCTTTCACCTGGCCGGCGATATCGGGCGGGGCAATGCGGAAGAGTTCCTCCGGCTCCCGGTCTTTCAGAATGGTCCCCTGGGGCGAAACGACCCGGTCGACGATAAAGGGCTGCATCACCACCCCATTGTTGGCAATACCTGCGGTAATTAAGGCCATATGTAAGGGAGTAACTAAAATTTTTCCCTGTCCCATGCCTACTGCCGCCTGGTCGGTTTTACTCATGGTCTGATAATCAAAGCGGCTTGAGCTTACAGGCAAATCAAAGGGGATTTTTCTGCCGATGCCCACGTTTTTTGCCAGCTTTTTTAAATTATCCTGACCCAGTCCCACCCCTATCTGGGAAAAAACCACATTGCTGGATACGGCCAAAGCATGGGTCAGGTCCAGGGTGCCGTATGCTTTATTTCCCGAGTTGCTGATGGGCTTTCCGTCAATCACTACGGTTCCCGTATCTTCAAAAGTACGCGTCTTCCACCCTTTTTCCACGGCCATCAGGCTGATCGCCACCTTAAAGGTGGAGCCGGGAACATAGAGTCCCTGCGTCGCCCGGGGTAATAAGGGATCGTCCTCCGCCTCAACCAATTGATTCCAATTTTCCTCCAAACTTTGCCGGTTGGGATCATAATCCGGCTTGCTCACCATGGCGAGGATTTCTCCCGTTTTCGGCTTCAGCACCACTACGGCCCCGCTCCTGTTGCCTAAGAGGTCGGCGGCATAGGCCTGTAAACCATGATCGATGGTTAAAATCAGGTTGTTCCCTACACTCGGTTTGCCCAACAATCTATCTTTTAAATCCAGGACCGGATTAAGGGGATTGATGTTTAACAAGTCATTGTTAAATTTTGCCTCCAGCAAGGATTTTCCATAAGAAGTAGAGTTATATCCTACCACATGGCTGTACAGGGGACCATACGGATAAATCCTTTCCTGGCGTTCCCCCTTGATTTCACTTTTGGCGATGGCGATGCCGGTGCTGTCAAAAATAGTGCCCCGCAAAGTGCCGGTTTCCCGCTGCCATTGCCGGCGGTTATAGGCGCTGGAGATAATATCTGCCTTCATAAAAAGTTCAAAGTAGGTTAAATAGCCGATCAGGGAGATAAAAAGAATACTCATCAAAATTAAAACATTAATGATTCTCTTGTTCTGAGGCATGGACAACCTCCTCCTCTCCGGCAGATTTGTGCGAAGAAATCCCCTGCAGGATGCCTAAAGCGATAAAACTGGTAATTAACGAGCTTCCCCCATAGCTGATAAAGGGCAGCGTAATGCCTGTGAGAGGAATTAATTTGATCACACCGCCGATGATGATAAAGGCCTGGAAGCCAAACATCACCGCCACGCCCAGAGCCACGGCCTTGTGAAAACTGTCTTTTACCTGCAAAGTAATCTTGATGCCCCGGTAAAAGAGAATGAAAAAGAGCAAAATGACGGCGATGCCTCCGAAGATACCCATCTCTTCACAAATGGCGGAAAAAATAAAGTCGGTATGGACTTCAGGAATGTAATCCGGCTGCCCCAATCCGATGCCGGTGCCGAAAAAGCCCCCTGACCCGATGGCGAAAAGAGATTGGGTAATCTGAAATCCTTTGCCGGGAACATCCGCCCAGGGGTTGAGCCAGGCTTCCACCCGCACCTGAACATGATGAAAAAGAAAATAACCCATAATCGCCCCGAGGCAGAAAATGATGCCATTGGCAAGAAGGAACCGGGCATCATGGTCAAAGACATAAAACAAAACCAGGTACATGAGAAAAAATAACAGGACCGTACCTAATTCCTTTTGCAAGGCCAAGAGACCCATCTGCATATACACGAAAAGGGAAAAGAGATACTTACTATCCAGGGAAATTTCCCGTCCCCCTAATTTAATATTTTTAAGAGACAATTTTTCCGGATGGCGGAAATAGGCAGCAATGAAGAACACAAACAATAATTTCATGATTTCCGAGGGCTGAAAACTAAAATTTCCGATCAGGATCCAGTTGGTCGCCCCTTTGACACTGGTGCCGAATAATTGGGTCAGACAAAAAAGGATAAAAGAAATGAGCGGATAAATATAGATCAGCTGATCCAGGAAATTAATTTTCCGATAGATCAGGGCGGTGCAAAAAAATATCACATTTCCCAGCACAAACCACAGGATTTGTTTTAAGCCCAGATCGGGATTTAAGCGGCAAAGAATAATCATGCCGATGGTGCTAAGCATGGAAACAATGAGAAATAATATTTCATCCTCGTATTTTAGTTTAATCACCAGGATGTTGGCCAGGTAGATGATGCCGATCATGGAGCCGCCCACCAAGGCAATGTGATTATTGAGAGGCTTTTGGTATAAATACAGGAGGCCAAAAGCAATCAGGTTGATCAGGGCAATGATATTTACGGGTCTGCGGTAATTTTGCAGAACAGACACGGGCAACACCTCATTTTTGATCTGATACAAAAAGAAATTCCACCAGGCCGAAGGAGATGCGGTCCCCGTTGCGCAGCGGCATCGGTCCGGTCATTTTGCTGCCGTTCATATAGGTGCCGTTTTTACTTTTCAAATCTTCTAAAAAATACGTGCCCTCCCCAAGAATGATGCGGGCATGTTCACTGGAAATGAAGGGGTCCTGCAGCACGATATCATTCCGGGCCGAGCGCCCGATGCTTGTTTCATTGCTGAGGGAATAGCTTTCCTCCACTTTAAAATTCAATTGATCCCGCTGGTTAATCAGCTTCAGATAGGGTTGGTTCCCCTTGGCCGGGGGCCGGAAACGGTACATAATGTTGATGTCCAGATAAATCAAGCGGGCAATCCAGAAAATAAAAAGATAAATCAAAAAAGTAAAAACGTATTTCATGGACGAAGATATCAGCTCAAAGATGACTTTCTCCCCCTTTCGGGTTTCCTTTTCGCCAAAAAATTGCGGGCCTTAACCTTAATTGTACGTCCTTCCCGGAGATTTCACAATGTAAATTCCGATATTCACAATTTGTTTAACCCATTTTGGGCAAGATTATTCCAAAAAACAACCTCACAACAGGTATTTGTTGTGAGGTTGTTTTTTAAATTGCAAAACCAAAATAGATATTTTCTACTTATCCTGAATCCTCATGCCATAGAAGGAACGCCAGACGAAGAACAGGGCAATGGCCAGGAAGACAAAGCCGATCGTGGGCGCAATATTCCGGAAGGATTCGGAAATCGCCATTTCCATGGCCAGCAAACCAAATAAGGTGGTGAATTTAATGATCGGGTTCAGCGCTACGGAGGAGGTATCTTTAAAGGGATCTCCCACCGTATCCCCCACTACTGTGGCATCATGCAAGGGAGTGCCTTTTTCTTTCAGGTCTACTTCTACTACCTTCTTGGAATTATCCCAGCATCCGCCCGCATTGGCCATAAATACCGCTTGGTACAGTCCGAATACGGCAATGGAAATCAGGTAGGCTACAAAGAGGGCTACCGGTTCATTGCTGTTTTTCGGGGCCGACAGGCAGGCAAAGGCCATGGCAAAGGAGAAGATGACGATAAAGATGTTGAACATGCCGTTCTGAGCATACTGGGTACATATTTTGACCACTTCTTTGGACTTTTCTGTGGCCGCTTTCTGGTTGGCATTTTCGTCCAGGGAGATGTTCTTTTTGATATATTCTACCGCCCGGTAGGCCCCCGTGGTTACGGCCTGGGTGGACGCTCCGGTAAACCAGTAGATTACCGCGCCCCCGCACAGGAAGCCTAAGATGGTGTAGGGGTTCAAAATGTTGAGAATGGTTTCCGGCTCCACCCCTAAGACATTCCGGATGACGAGAATTAAGGAGAAGATCATGGTGGTGGCGCCTACCACAGCCGTACCGATTAAGACGGGTTTCGCCGTGGCCTTGAAGGTGTTCCCCGCACCGTCGTTGGCCTCTAGATAATGTTTGGCTTTTTCAAAATCAGGTTTGAAGCCGAATTTTCCCTGAATTTCTTTTTCGATATCGGGGATGGATTCGATTAAGGATAGTTCGTAGATGGACTGGGCATTATCCGTGACCGGTCCGTAACTGTCTACGGCAATGGTCACAGGACCCATGCCCAGGAAGCCAAAGGCCACCAAACCGAACGCGAAAATGGAGGGATAAATCATGATTTCCCCTAATCCGTATCCGCTGGCAAAATAGGCGGCAAACATTAATCCGAAGAAGACCATGCCCATCCAGAAACCGCTGAAATTACCCGCTACTAAACCGGATAAGATATTTAAGGAAGAACCCCCTTCCCGGGACGCTTTCACTACTTCCGCCACGTGAGAGGACTTGGGGCTGGTGAATATTTTCGTGAATTCGGGGATCAAGGCCGCCCCCAGGGTGCCGCAGCTGATGATGATGGAGAGCACGAACCAGAGGCCCTGCGCCATTTGATCCAGTTCTGATCCCGGTCCCAGCATCAGGTAGCTGATGGCAAAGGTGACGATGATGGAAAGGATCGAGGTAATCCACACCAGATTGGTCAGGGGCTGTTCGAAATCGAAGTCGTCTTTGTTGCTGTATTTCGCCTGGCTGAATACTTTGTTCACATAGAAAGAAGCGATGGAGGTGATGATCATTAAAATCCGCATCACAAAGATCCAGGTCAACATGGTGCTCTGCAGGGAGCTGTCCACTGCCAGCACAATAAAGGACACTAAGGCCACACCGGTCACACCGTAAGTCTCGAATCCGTCCGCCGTCGGTCCTACGCTGTCTCCGGCGTTGTCCCCCGTGCAGTCCGCAATCACGCCCGGGTTCCGCGGGTCGTCTTCTTTAATCTTAAAGACGATTTTCATCAGGTCGGAGCCGATGTCGGCGATCTTGGTGAAGATACCCCCGGCAATACGCAAAGCGCTGGCTCCCAAGGACTCACCGATGGCAAAGCCGATAAAGCTGGCCCCGGCCAGTTCCCGGGGTACAAAAATCAGAATGATCAGCATCATGATCAATTCCACGCAGATGAGCAGCACACCAATGCTCATGCCCGCATCCAGGGGGATATTTAAAAGCTTCAAAGGCTTTCTTTCCAGAGCGGCAAAGGCCATCCGGCTGTTGGCCAGGGTATTCATGCGGATCCCATACCAGGCTACGCTGTAAGAACCCAGAATGCCGATCACCGTCCAGCACAGAATCAGCAGCACCCCGCCTACGGATGTGCCTTGGAGGAAGCCAAAGTAGAAGGCAATACAAATAGCAATGAAAGCAAGCAGAATTAAGAGAAATTTACCCTGTTGGACCAGATAGGTTTTGCAGGTTTCATAAATGATATTTGCCACATCCAGCATGGATTTGTGGGCCCGGATCTTTTTCACTCTGGTAAATTGGTAGAAGCCAAAGAGCATGCCCAAAAGACAAACCCCGATGCCGAATGTAAGTGAAGTATTCTGCGCCGGCGTTAATTCCGGAATCTTCAGGTTGGCTTCACTGGCAAAGGCCATGGCCGGCGAAAAAAACAGCATCAATAGTCCTAAAAATCCTCCCCAGGTTGCGCTCAGCATTTTCTTTTTGGGTTTTGCATCCATTTGTCTAAATCACTCCTCTTAAATGATCATCTTTCTTTAGATCTTTCTTTAGATCTTTCTATGTCTTTGCGTCTTTCTGTAGCCTCTCGGTGTACACCCTTCCCATTGTTTAAAAACATTGATGAAATAGTGGACATCATGATAGCCTACCCGTTGCGCAATTTCGGAGATGTGCAGGTCTGAATGGAGGAGCAGTCTGCGCGCCTGTGCCATGCGTATTTCCGTGAGGTATTGCCGAAAACTGCATCCTCTTAATTCTTTAAAGACACGGCTGAAATAACAGGGGCTGTAATAGATCTGCCGTGCTACATCCCCAAGTTTGATGTCTTTCGGGTAGTTTTGTTCCATAAACCGCATGGCCTGGTCAATGTTTTCCCTCATGGATGGGTTCGAGAATTTCACTGCAGCCTGGACACGATTCACCATCGTCACCTTACCCGTATCTTGATTCTCATCCTTCATCAATTGGCCAAATTGGGCCGGGTAAATTTTAGCGGTAACTTCCGGCTCCTGTTCATTAAGCAATGGTATACATTTCACGGCAGTGCTGCCCGACCCATTCCGGATCCACTTGTTTCCCCGCCACGCCGCTCTCAATGGCCGCCTGTGCTACCGCAGCGGCTACCGCCGGCCCTACATCGGGATTGAAGGCCTTGGGAATGACAAATTCGGGGGACAGTTCTTCTGCTTTGACCGCACTAGCGATGGCATAGGCTGCCGCCACTTTCATGGCTTCGTTGATATCACGGGCCTCTACGTCGAGGGCGCCCCGGAATACGCCGGGAAAGGCGAGCACGTTGTTGACCTGGTTGGGGTAATCGGACCGGCCCGTGCACACGACTGCCGCCCCGGCTTTTTTGGCTTCATCGGGCATGATTTCGGGGGTGGGGTTGGACATGGCCATGACGATGGCTTTTGCGTTCATGCTCGCTATCATTTCCGGGGTGACTAGTCCGGGCCCGGAGACGCCGATGAAGACGTCGGCCCCTTGGAAGGCGTCGCCGATGCCTCCTTTTCGTAATTCCCGGTTGGTGATTTGGGCGATTTCTTCTTTGACGGGGTTCATCCCTTTTTCCCGCCCTTGGTGGATGATGCCGGTGCGGTCGCACATGATGACGTCTTTTACCCCCATGCTCATGAGGAGCTTGATGACGGCAATGCCGGCCGCCCCTGCCCCGACGGTGACGACTTTGATTTGGTCGATTTTTTTGCCGACGATTTTGAGGGCGTTGATTAGTCCGGCCATGCAGACGATGGCGGTGCCGTGCTGGTCGTCATGGAAGATGGCCATGTTGGTTTCTTTTTTGAGCCGTTCTTCGATTTGAAAGCAGCGGGGCGCGGAGATGTCTTCGAGGTTGATGCCGGCGAAGGTGGGCTCTAGGAGCTTGACGAATTGAACGATTTGATCGGGGTCTTTGGTGCCGACGCAGAGGGGAAAGGCGTCTACGCCGCCGAAGGCTTTGAAGAGGACGCATTTCCCTTCCATGACGGGCAGGCCGGCCTGGGGGCCGATGTCACCCAGCCCTAGGACGGCGGTGCCGTCGGAGACGACCGCTACCATGTTCCAGCGCCGGGTGTAGGTGTTGACGGCGCTGATATCGGTGCTGATGACCCGGCAGGGTTCGGCTACGCCGGGGGTGTAGGCCAGGCTGAGTTCTTTTTGATTGGTGACCGGGGCCAGGGGGGCGATCTCTATTTTCCCTTTTTTTTCTTGATGGAGCTGTAGTGATTCTTGGTAGATGTCCATGGTATGTTCCCTCTCTTTTTCTGGTTTTTTCCGGAGGTTTAGTCCAGGCGATATTGTTTGACCCCTTCCTGGTAGAGGTCGCCCCCGTGGATGTCGTTGATGACGGTGAGGGGCAGGTTTTCTACGGTGAGCTTTCTTACGGCTTCGGGGCCGAGTTCGGCATAGAGGATGATTTCCGCGGCTTTGATGCTTTGGGCGATGAGGGCGGCGGCTCCTCCGGTGGCTCCGAAGTATACGGCTTTGTGTTTTTGCATGGCTTGTTTGACTTCTGTGTTGCGCATGCCTTTGCCGATCATGCCTTTGAGTCCTGCTTTTTCCATGAGCAGGGGGGCATAGGCATCCATGCGGTAGCTGGTGGTGGGCCCGGCGGAGCCGATGGGCCGGCCGGGTTTGGCCGGGGAGGGCCCGACGTAGTAGATGACCTGGCCGTTGAGGTCGAGGGGCAGGTTTTGCCCCTGGCGCATGAGGTCGGCCAGTCTTTTGTGGGCCGCATCCCGGCCGGTATAGATGATGCCGTTTAGATAGACCTGGTCCCCGATCCTGAGCTGTTGTAGGTCGGCCTCGGTGAGGGGGGTGGTTAAGTGTATGACGGCCATTTTTTTCTACACCTCCTATAGGATGACTGTTTGGTGCCGGGCGGCATGGCAGTTGATGTTGAGCGCTACGGGGAAGCTGGCGATATGACAGGGATGGTATTCGACGGCAACGTTGAGGGCGGTGATCCGCCCCCCCAGCCCGGCCGGTCCGATGCCTAGTTTGTTGATGTCACTGAGCAGGTCTTTTTCTAGTTCTGCGATCTGGGGTAAGGGGCTGGGCGCGCCGATTTTTCGTAGGAGGGCTTTTTTGGCCAGGAGGGCGCAGTATTCGAAGTTGCCCCCGATCCCTACCCCGACCAGGATGGGGGGACAGGGATTGGACCCGGCCTGGTCGATGCGGTCGATGATGAATTTTTTGAGTCCTTCTACTCCGGCGGAGGGGGGGAGCATGGCGATGGCGCTCATGTTTTCGCTGCCTCCCCCTTTGGGTGCGACGGTGATTTTTAAGTGATCCCCGGGGACGATTTCGGTGTGGATGATGGCCGGCGCATTGGTTCCGGTGTTTTGCCGGGTGAAGGGATCACACATGGATTTTCTGAGGTAGCCGTCGGCATAGCCTTGGATGACCCCTTGGGTGACGGCGTCGGTGAGGCCGCCTCCGGTGACGCTGAGGTCCTGGCCGATTTCTAGGAAGACGACGGCGACCCCGCAGTCCTGGCACATGGGCATTTGTTCGTCCGCGGCGATGCGGGCGTTTTCGATGAGCTGTTGGAAGATGTCTTTGCCTGTGGGGGAGTTTTCGTTTTCCCATCCTTTTTGGAAGGCGTCTTGGACGTCTTTTCCTAAGTAGTAGTTGGCTTCGATGCACAGGCGGGCGACCTGGTCGACGATGGTTTGATAGGCGATGGTTTTCAAGAGGATGACCTCCTTTCGGCAAACGGTTTGTTTTTTCCTACCCTTAGGTGGTGAACCAGCGTTTGAGGGTGTATTTGAGGCTTTGCCGGTTCATGGCCGCGATATGGGTGGTGAGGGGGATTTCTTTGGGACAGACTTGGCGGCAGTTCTGGGCATTGCCGCATTCTTGGATCCCTCCCGCCCCCACCAGGGCCTCGAACCGTTCTTCTTGGTGCATGGCGCCGATGGGATGGACGTTGAAGAGCCGTACCTGGGCGATGGCCGCGGGGCCGATGAATTGGGATTTGGCGCTGACGTTGGGACAGGCTTCCATGCAGCACCCGCAGGTCATGCACCGGGAGATGATGTAGGCCCAGCGGTGTGCCCGGTCGGTAAATCTGGGCCCCCGGCCGATGGCGAAGCTGCCGTCTACGGGCACCCAGGCTTTGACTTTTTTGAGGTTGTCAAACATGATTTTTCGGTCGACCATGAGGTCCCGGATCACGGGGAATTTGCTTAAGGGTGCTAAGGTGATGGGCGTCCCGAAGCCGGTTTTCTCATAGATTTTGTCGATGAGGGCGGAGCAGGATTGCCTGGGCACGCCGTTGATGAGCATGGTGCACGCGCCGCATACTTCTTCTAGGCAGTTGCATTCCCACACGACGGGGTTGGTGCTTTCTCCCCGGGCATTGACGGGGTTTTTCCGGATTTCCATGAGCACGGAGACGATGTTCATGTTGGGTTTGTAGGGTACCCGGAATTCTTCCCAGTAGGGGCCGGCGCCGGGCTGGTCCTGCCGTTTGATTTTGAGCTGGATCTGTTTATCCATTTTTGGCCGCCTCCTTGTCGACGTTGTAGACCCGTTTCCGGGGCGGGATGTGGGAGGTGTCTACTTCTTCCCATTCGATGACGGGCCCTTTTTCAGTCCACCGGGATTTGGACGTTTTGAGGAATTCTTCGTCGTTTCTTTGGGGATAAGCGGGTTTGTAATGGGAGCCCCGGCTTTCGTTCCGGATTAGGGCGCCCAGGGTGATGGCCCGGGCCATGGCCATCATGTTTTTCAGCTGTTTGGTGAACAGGATGGTCTGGTTGTTGTATTCGTTGTGGTCGACGATGTTGATGTTTTGCCACCGTTGGTTTAGTTCCTGGAGCACCTGGTCGGTTTTTTCGAGAGCCGGGTTGTGCCGGACGATGGCTACGTTCTGGGACATGATTTCCCCCATTTCCTGGTGCAGTTGATAGGGGTTTTCTGGGCCGTGCATTTTTTTGACGCTGTCGTCTATTTCTACCTGGCGCCGGTGTTCTTGGTCCAGGGCTTTTTGATCTTCTGCCCCCAGTTTGTTTAAGCCGGTGACGTATTTGACCGCGGCGGGGCCGGAGACGGTGCCGCTGTAGAGGGCGGATAAGAGGGAGTTGGCTCCTAAACGGTTGGCGCCGTGATACATGTAGTCGCATTCTCCGGAGGCGAAGAGGCCGGGGATGCAGGTCATGTGGTTCCAGGCGACATGGAGGCCGCCCATGAAGTAGTGCACCCCGGGGAAGATTTTCATGGGTACTTTTTTGGGGTCGTCCCCATGGAATTTTTCGTAGATTTCTAGGATGCCTCCTAAGCGCCGGGTGAGGAAGTCGGCGGGCAGGTGGGTGAGGTCGAGATAGACCTGGTTTTGCCCTTCGATGCCTAAGCCCATTTCGACGCAGACCTGGTAGATGGCCCGGGCGGCAATGTCTCTTGGTACCAGGTTGCCGTAAGCGGGATACATTTCTTCCAGGAAGTACCAGGGTTGGCCGTCTTTGTAGGTCCAGATCCTGCCCCCGTCGCCCCGGGCGGATTCGGACATGAGCCGGGTTTTGTCGTCCCCCAGCATGGCGGTGGGATGGATTTGGATGAATTCCATGTTGGCCAGGCAGACCCCTTGCCGGTAGACGGCTCCCGCAGCGCTGCCGGTGCAGATGACGGAGTTGGTGCTTTTGCCGAAGATCAGGCCGCCCCCTCCCGTGGCCAGGATGACGGCGTCGCCGCTAAAGGAGCGGATGTCCAGGGTGGCCAGGTTCTGGGCGATGCACCCCCGGCAGATGCCCTGGTCGTCGATGACGGCGGAGAGGAATTCCCATCCTTCGTATTTGGTGACCAGGCCGGCGGCTTCGTGTTTGCGTACTTGTTCGTCGCAGCAGTAGAGCAGCTGCTGTCCGGTGGTGGCCCCGGCAAAGGCGGTGCGTCTTTTTTTGACCCCGCCGAAGAGGCGCAGGTCGAGGAGTCCTTCCGGCGTCCGGCTGAACATGACGCCCATGCGGTCCATGGTGTAGATGAGGCCGGGGGCGGCTTCTACCATGTTTTTGACCGGGGTTTGGTTGGCCAGGAAGTCTCCTCCGTAGATGGTGTCGTCAAAGTGTTCCCAGACGGAATCTCCTTCTCCTTTGGTATCGAGGGCAGCGTTGATCCCGCCCTGGGCACAGACGGAGTGGGACCGTTTGACGGGCACCAGGGAGATGAGATCGACGGGTATCCCTTTTTCGGCGATTTTCATGGTGGCCATGAGGCCGGCCAGGCCGCCCCCCACGACGATGATTTTTGGTTTCTTCAAGGGTTTTCCCTCCCTTACTGGTTTTTGTCTGCATGTCGCTTGGTTCTTTTCTGGCGCAAGGGTTTTTTGCCCCAGTTTGAGCACTGCCGATGCAGGATTTCTCTAAGACCTTAGAAACGGGCGATCACGCTGAGGATGCTGATGCCGAGGATGCCCAGGGCGGCGAAGACCGCCCCGGAGCACCAGGTGAAGATTCTCTGGGCTTTGTCTCCTTCCGCTATCCCCCAGGAGATGAGAAAGGTGAACAGCCCGTTGGCAAAATGAAAGAGGGCGGATAAGACCCCTACCGCATACAGGATGAAGAAGAGGGGATGATGCAGGCTCCCCGCCAGGCTCTGGATTACGGCGGCCGGCTCATGCTCCAGGAATCTTAAGCTCACTACGTGGGCCAGGAGAAAGACCAGGGTGATCACGGCCGTGATCCTTTGCAGGTAGAAGGCCCAATTCCTCAGGTAAGGGAATTTCAGCACATTGTTTTTCGCTACGTAGACGATCCACAGCCCATATAGGGCATGAAACAAGATGGGGATGCCGATGATCACTACCTCCGCTACCATGATCAGGGGAAGCCCTTTCATCCATTCTACCGTCACCAGGTAGTTGGCGTATCCCCCAAAGAATACCGTGCTGTTTAAACTTAAGTGCACCATGAGAAAGATCCCTACCGGGATGATTCCCAGTAAGGAGTGTACTTTCCGGATCAGATAATTGCTCTTCTCTCCCAATCTTTTTTCCCCTTTCTCTCTGATTTTTAATAGCTAAGAGAGTATAAAATACTTTCTGCTATCAAGAAAATTTACCTTGGCTGTTAGGCGAATGAAATGAGCGCTTATGCGCCAAAGGCGATTTTCTTATTTAAAGCTTTCTTTACCAGTTCAGGGACTTCAAAGGAAAGCGTGGCCACGTCTACACCCACAGCATTTAACGCCTTCACCTTCCCTTCAAAGGTGCCCATGCCCCGCTCTATGATCGCCCCCGCATGACCCATCCGCTTTCCGGCCGGGGCACTCTTGCCGGCAAGGTAAGCCACAACGGGCTTCGTGATGTGCTCTTTGATGTAGGCCGCCGCTTCTTCTTCTGCCGTGCCGCCGATTTCTCCCACCAATACGATCACTTTTGTCTCCGGGTCCTTTTGAAATTCTTTCAGGACATCGATGAAGTTTAATCCCACCACCCGGTCTCCCCCCAAACCGACGACAGTCGTTGTGCCCAGTCGTTCCGCCGCCATCGCCCCTACGATTTCATAGCTTAAGGTGCCGGAACGGGCCACTACCCCGACAGGACCCGGCACAAAATACTGGTTGGGCGGAATGCCGATTTTGCATTTTCCGGAAGATACCACCCCAAAGGTATTGGGTCCGATCACCGTGGTTCCTTTACATTTTGCGTAGTTGACGATCGCCATGGCATCATGGATGGGAATATGCTCCGGCAGCAAAACCAGCAATTTCACGCCGGCGGCCATGGCTTCAAAAGCCCCATCCTTGGCAGAGGCAGCCGGCACAAAAAGGATGGAGGCATCGATGGGCTGGTCGTTGACGGCCTCCGCGACGGTGTTGTATACGGGAATATCATCAATTTTCTGCCCGCCTTTCCCGGGAGAGACCCCTGCGACAACTTTTGTGCCGTACTTTACCATTTGCCAAGCATGAAAGGTCCCTTGCCTTCCTGTGATTCCCTGAATTAATACCTGGGTATGCTGATCAATATAGATCGCCATCTGTGCTTCTCCCCCCTTCGTTCTTTGCCAACTGAACAGCTTTTTGGGCGGCTTCATGCATGGTGTCGAAGGCTTCCAGGCCAACTTCCCGCAGGATCTCCCGTCCCAATTTCGCGAGGTTTCATTTTAATAGACAAGAGGACGCAGAAAAGGGGACAGGGACTTGTCTGTTTATCTTTTTACCAGACAGTTCCCTGTTCCTTTATCTTTGGACTTATTTATCCATATTTTCCTTACTTAAACAGAGAAGCAAAAAGAACCGTCCCTTTGATTTCCCTAGAACTGCAAATGCATGACTTAATTGGCGTTGGACTCCCGCATATATTGGGGACATTCCTATAGAGGTCAGGGGACACACCTCTTACTGAGGAATGTCCCCAATTAGTGTGTCCCCTGACCTCTAATGGCGGGGGACTTACGCCAAGTTAGTCAGGTTAGATTAATTTCCCGTTTTTCAGCATTTCGATCTTTTCCCGGTCAAACCCGAGGACGGCTGATAATATTTCTTCGGTATGCTGGCCCAGAAGGGGCGCAGGATCAGCCTTTGTCTCCACAGGCATACTCTTTATTTTTACCGGGTTGCCTACTAATTTGATGGTAGATGCCACCGGATCATTTACTTCCACCCACATGCGCCGGGCTTTTGCCTGCGCGCAATGGTAAAGGTCCTGGGAGGATCTTACCGGACCGCAGGGGACCCCCACGGCCAAAAGCTTTTCCGTCACCTCTTCGGAAGTATACTGCTCCATCCACTGCTCAATTACGGGATCAAGCTCCCGGCGGTTTTTGGCCCGCAGCATGGCGTTGGCAAACCGGGGATCTTCAAAAAATTCCCCATGCCCGATCACATCACAAAAACGTTCCCACATCTTTGCTTCCAGTACGATGATCGCCACATAGCCGTCTTTGGTCTTGTAAGCTCCCCAGGGATGGATCAGGGACTCCTTGCCCCGGCTCATGACATTTCCTGTCAAGGAATACAGGGTATTGGCCCTTTCGGTGAGGGCCATCATCACATCGAACATGGCAATATCGATATAATCGCCCCGGCCTGTCATTTGCCGGTTATAGAGACTCAACATCACGGCATAGGCCATGATCATGCCCGGTACCACATCGCCGAAAGCAATCATCGGGTGCAGGGGGGGACCGTCTTCATTGCCAATCAAATGCATCAGCCCGGCCATCGCCTGAATGACGATGTCATAAGCAGGTCTTTTGGAGTAGGGGCCCTCCAGTCCTTCCATCTGACCGTAACCGCTCACAGAACCATAGATCAGGCGCGGGTTGACCTCTTGTACCACCTCATAGCCCAATCCCATTTTTTTCAGCGTGCCCGGGCTCAAATTTTCCAACAGCACATCGCTGTTTTTGATCAGCTCTTTCATGATTTCCAGGCCCTGGGGATCTTTTAAGTTCAAGGTAATACTTTTTTTATTGCGGTTAAAGCGCAAAAAATATCCGCTTACTTTTTCTCCCTTTTCATTTTTGATGATGGGACCCGGTTCCCGGGCCACGTCGCCTCGCCCCGGCGTTTCAATCTTGATCACTTCCGCTCCTGCATCCGCCAGCATCATCGTGCAAAAGGGAACAGCCACCTGGGTTTCCACCGCCAGCACCCTGATTCCTTCCAAAGGTTTTCCTTGCATGGTAAAGTCCTCCCCTCTTACAAATTAGATTGTTTTATTTTCGAAATGGGATTGAATAAAACCGACTATTTCTTCCGACCGGCTGCCGGGGCCGAAAACGGCACCCACACCCATTTCCTTCAGGCTCTGCCTGTCCGCCTGAGGGATGATGCCGCCCAGGATCACCAAGACATCCTCAATTCCCTCCTGCCCCAGCCGCGCCATAATGTTTTTTACCAACACCAGATGGGCTCCCGAGAGGATGCTTAATCCAATCACCTGAACATCTTCCTGAATCGCTGAAGTTACGATCAGCTCGGGAGTCTGACGCAGGCCGGTATAGACCACTTCCATCCCGGCATCCCTTAACGCGCTGGCGATCACCTTAGCCCCCCGGTCATGCCCATCCAATCCGGGTTTTGCGATTAAAACCCTTATTTTCTTTTCCATTGGTGCGATCCCCTCCAGCTGTTTAATATATGCCCAGATCTTTATAAGTACCGTAAACTTCCTTCAAACACTCGGTTATTTCGCCTAGCGTGGCATAAGCTTTTACCGCCTCCACTGCGGCCGGAATAATGTTTTTCCCCGCTGTGGCCTCTTTCTTCAGGTGATCCATGGCCTTGGCCAAAGCCAGCCCGTCACGCCGCCCTCTTAGTTCATGCAATCTTTTTACTTGTCTCTCCTCAGTTTCCGGGCCGGTAACAAAGATGGGGATATTCTCTTCCTGGCCGCTTTGATAAGCATTTACGCCCACGATGATTCTCTCCCCGGTCTCGATAGATTTCTGGTATTGATAGGCCTCTTTGACCAGTTCTCTTTGAAAATAGCCGCTTCTGATACATGCCACGGCCCCGCCCATCTCCGATATTCGGCCCAGGTATTTATGAACTCCCTTTTCAATCTCCGAGGTAAGGCTCTCCACCACATAACTGCCCCCCAGAGGGTCAACGGTATTAACAATGCCCGATTCATGGGCAATGATCTGTTGGGTGCGCAAGGCCACTGTGACGGCTTGCTCCGTAGGTATGGAAAAGGCCTCATCAAAAGAGGAGGTGGCCAATGTCTGTACCCCGCCCAAAACCGCTGCCAAAGCCTCAATGGTCACCCGGGCCACATTGTTCAGAGGCTGCTGGGCGGTAAGAGCCCCCCCGGCGGTATAAGCCAGGATGCTCAGCTTCATGGAGTCCGGATCTTTCGCCCCATATTGCTCCTTCATCATTTTTGCCCAGACCCGGCGGGCCGCCCGGAACTTGGCGACTTCTTCCAGCAGATCCATCTGGGCGGCGAAAAAGGTATACATTTTCGGGGCGAACTGATCGATATTCAGCCCCCGGTCCACCGCATCCTTAAAATAACTGATGCCGTTGGCATAGCAAAAAGCCAGCTCCTGAACGGCCGTAGCACCGCTTTCCCTGATGTGGTATCCGCTTAGGGCCTGGGGAACCCAATTGGTGAGCCGATGGGCACAGTACTCAATCACGTCTACGGCCAGCTTCACAGCCGCGTCGGGAGGAAAAACGTAGGTACCCCGGGCAAAATATTCCTTTAAAGGGTCATTTTGAAGCAGAACCTTGATCATGTTGGGATCGATGCCCTTTTTCTCGGCAAAGCCCACAATCAGGGCAGTCATTAAAGGACCGATGGAGTTGGCGGTGGTTCTGATCTGGCGCACCTTTTCCAGGGGAATGCCGTCAAACAGCTTTTCCATATCCTCCAGACTGTCGATGGCTACACCTACTTTGCCCACCTCCCCGCAGGAAAGAGAACTGTCGGAATCCAATCCGATCTGGGTAGGCAGGTCAAGAGCAATAGAAAAGCCGGTCTGTCCTTGCTCCAGCAGGTACCGGTAGCGCAGATTCGCTTCCTCGGCGGAGCCAAATCCGGAATACTGGCCCATAATCCAAAGCTCATCCCGGTACATCCCAGGCTTGATCCCCCTGGTAAAAGGGTATTGCCCGGATCTATTTAAATCTTGGTTATCATCAAATTCAATACGCTCCAGATCCGTCTGAGCATAAAGTTCTTTTAAAGGTATCCCGGACATGGTCTGATACTTTTTTTCTTTTTGGGACATGTTTTTCACCACCCTGTTATTCTTTTGCTTTAAATGATCTGGGCCACTGTTTCTATTTTTTGCGCAAGGGTAGCCAGCTCCTGGACGGATGCCGAAATCTCCTCTGTGGCAGCGGCTTCATTCTGGGCCTCGTCCGACACTTGGGAAATGCTTTTGGCCATCTTGCCCACCTTTTCGTTGATAGCGACCAATATATCTTTGATCTCCTTCACGGAATTGGTGCTATAGGCCGACATCTTCCTGATTTCCTCAGCCACCACCGAGAATCCCCTGCCGCCTTCCCCTGCCCGGGCCGCCTCAATGGCAGCGTTTAGGCCTAATAGGTTGGATTTTCCCGCCACTTCCCTGATGAAACCCAAAATCGTCTCGGTCTTGCTTACCTGCTGGCGCACTTCCTCTACTACGGAAAGAAGGGTTTCATGGTGCCTGGTCAGATTCTGCGCCGACTCCGCCAGCCCCTCTACCGCCATCGACGCATCCCGGGCCAGGGTAGCCACAGTGCCGGCAACCTCCGTCAAGGCATCCTGCGCGGACAGGCTTAAGGCCAGTCCGACGGCACCAATAACACGGCCCGCCTCATCCCTTACAGGTACGGTGGTAGTCTTGAATGCCGGTCCCCCGTAAGTCTCCCCGGATACCGTGATCCTGACCGTCCCCTCCTTTTGAATCGCCTTGCTGAGACCGCTTTCCCCGGGAATAGGCTTCCCAGGGATTGCCTTAGGATTTTTAATCTCTCGCCCATCCAGGTTGTAGAGAAACTTTTCCCGGTCGGATATGCCAATCATACAGTCCAAAGGAATCAATTCCTGAATCAGCGGCGCCAGCCGCACAAAATACTCTAAAATGGGGTCCTTTTCTTCAGGCGGCAGGGAAAGTACTTCCAGGCTTTGTTGTCCCTCCCCGTCTCTGTTTTGATCATCCATTGGGTCATCTCCCCCTTTTACCTTTTTTACCTGACTAATTTGGCTTACTCTGTATTCGCAGTTCTAAGGTTTGGTAAAATACAACCAAACCTTAGAACTTGCTTACGTCGTCCGCATAAATTGGGGACATTCCTGAGCAGTCAGGGGACACACCTTTTACAGAGGAATGTCCCCAATAACTGTGTCCCCTGCCGCTTGATGACGGAAGTCAAACACCAAGTTAGTCAGGCATTTGCACTTCTCACGCTGTATTCGCAGTTCTAAAACTGCTTCAAGCGGTTCCGCTTTCCTGCTTCTGTCGGGCAACCGCAAAAGTTTGGCTATAGCCGTATCGTTCCTGGACCACCATCATGCCGAAAGCGGCGATTAAACTGGGAATGGTGATAATCATGAAATTCTGCTGAAGGGAAAAGCCCATGCCCAGCAGCGACCCATGATCAATGGTCCCAAAATTCCCCCGATACGTCCAACTTTTTTATTTGAGGCGAACCAACAAATTTGTTTTTCAAAATAATTAGAGCTTACCAACTATTTTCGGTACTTAGCAAAATCCGGTTTTCTTTCGCCTTCTAATTAAGAGACTGGCTTAGCAAATCCTCCGATATTCTAGCGTACTCCCTTACAGAGGGATATTCCCATGCTTGCGTGCTGGGCGCTCTTTTTTTCTACCCCAAAACATACGCAACGTTTGGATGATCTTCATTCTCGATTCAGCTGGCTCAATCACATCCTCAAATTTTGCGAGTTCAGCGGAACGGTAGGGGTTTAAGAATTCTTCTTCGTACTCTTCCGTGTACTTTGCCTTGGCCGCGGCAGGATCCTCAGCCTGCTCGATCTCTTTTTTATAAAGTACCTTCACGGCGCCTTCGGATCCAACCACTGCACGTTCACAGCTTGGCCATGCAATGATGAAATCCGCCTTCATGTCTATGCTGCACATCGCCTGCGTGGCGCCGCCATAGGACTTTCCGATCGGCATGACGATCTTGGGGACCGTCGACTCCGCCCATGCGTAGAGCATTTTGGCCCCGTGCCTGATGATGCCATCATGTTCCTGCTTGACCCCGGGCAGGTATCCCGGGACATCCACGATCGACAGAAGCGGAATATTAAAGGCGTCACAGGTTCGGATAAAGCGCGCCGCTTTGCAGGATGCGTTGATGTCGAGACAACCCGCCATGTAGTTAGGTTGACTGGCGATGACACCGACCGGCATACCACCCATGCGAATAAACCCGACCACAATATTGCGGGCAAATAACGGAGAAATTTCAAAAAAGAAATTGTCGTCGGCGATTATTGTAATAACGGTTTTTATATCGTAGGTTTTGCGTCGATTAACGGGAACAAGGTCGTTGAGTTCTTCGTTCCTGCGATAAATGTCATCGTCTGTTGGATAGATCGGGGGAAGCTGTTGACAGTTATCGGGGAAAAAGCTCAACAAGCATTTGATCTGTTCGATGCAGTTATAGTCGTCGATCGCTATTAGCTGAGAAAGGCCCGATTTGGTGCTGTGCGTCATTGCACCGCCCAGAGT
The DNA here is from genome assembly GCF_002777255.1 of Candidatus Formimonas warabiya. Classification (GTDB taxonomy): domain Bacteria; phylum Bacillota; class Dehalobacteriia; order Dehalobacteriales; family Dehalobacteriaceae; genus Formimonas; species Formimonas warabiya. Next base: position 3,505,448 of record NZ_CP017634.1, read on the forward strand.
TTCGAAGTCTACGTCCTCACCGGTTACTTCTTTGATGACGGCAGGACCGGTGATGAAAGCTTTGCTGGTCTTGTCGACCATGATGATAAAATCATTGAGAGCCGGGGAATAAGATGCGCCACCCGCACAAGGACCCATGAGAGCTGAAATCTGCGGAATGACTCCGGACGCCATCACGTTGTTATAAAAGACGGTACCGTATACTGACGCTCCAGGCCCTTCCTGGAGTCTGCCGCCACCGGAATCGTTGAGCCCGATGATGGGTACCCCAGCTTCCACCGCCAACTCCTGCATCCTGGCTAGCTTCAATCCATGCATTTCACCCATCGCTCCTCCCAGCACGGTGGCATCCTGAGAGTACGCAAAGGCTTTTCTATCATTGATAAGCCCGTGCCCCGTGATAATCCCGTCTGCTGGTGCGTCGACTTTATCCATGCCGAACCGGGTTGCCCTGGGTTTTACGAACATGTTGTATTCCACGAAGGTGCCTGGATCAAACAGCAAGTCGATTCGCTCTCTAGCGGTCAGCTTGCCCTTCGCATGTTGCCTGTCAATTTTATCTTGCCCGCCTTGGAGCATAATGTGTGCTTTTTTATCCAGCATGGTTTGAAGCTTCTGATTCATACTTATGACCATCCTCCAATAATCTTTAATTTTCTTCCGATAGCTCCCGAAATCACAGTATCTCGCCAGTTGCGCAAAGCGGCTACGGGTATGGACGGCGTCAAGCGCCAAATCCAGCGGGGAAAAGGGTATCGCAAAACAGCTTCAAGTGGTTTCTTGATGACAGGTCATACGGTAACCCACAAATCCCGCAGCAGCAATCCCCCCATGTCTAACAGGGTCGATGCCCTCAATTCCTTCGTTCTGCTTGCCCGCTAGGTGGTGTCAGTCCTGCTCCTTTACCGAGTCGATGCTCTGATGGATTCATTCAATGACCGACTACCGGCTCTGTGTTCGTAACCCATCTGCGTGGGGAAATCCAGCGCCACGGAGAAACCCGTCTGCCCCTGCTCGATCAGATAGCGAAAGCGCTCGTTGGCCCCATCGGGCAATTCCAGAAGATGCGCTCATCTCCGCCGAGTAACGTTTGACATATACCAACTATTGGCGCATGGTCATTGATTCTGTTAGACTAATCCTTTCCAAGGACTTAAGTCTAGTCCACACTTCTCAAACCTTTCGCCAAGGAAATTGAGGGCGTTTTTATACATTACTTTTTCCATTATACCAGGTCTTAGATCTATCTCCTCCCATTGTTTCAGGAGTTCGCCGAGATCGAAATATCCCCACTCGGAACCGAATACGAATTTGTCTTGTAAACGTCTGTTCATGTCATACGTCATACAATGAGGGAAATATTTGGGCCACATACCGGAGGTTTCGCGCATCACATTCCCCTTATGCATAGCCACATGGTTGATAACTTCGGGCCAAGGTTCCGCCGCATGCAACGCGATGATCTTCAGGTTCGGGAAATCCGCAGCTACTTCATCTACATGAAGAGGCTGGCAATAAGACATACTGTAAAACCCATCTCCGCCGGGGCCGCCGCTGCCTAATCCAGTATAGCCAACGTGAAATTGAACTGGCGCGCCTAGTTGCTGGCATAGATCCCATAAGGGATAGAACTTCTTATCGTTGACATAGAAACGTTGAGAACACTGCTGGAACTTTAAACCGATCAATTTCAGTTCCGTAAGAGCTCTTTCTGCTTCCTCTAGGGCCTTCTGGCCCTGCCAAGGGTCTACTGAACCCCATGCTCCTAAAAACGCATCGGGGAACTCCTTCCACAAACCGTAAACAAAATCGTTGCTGACGGGCTTTTCTCCGGTACTGCTCGTAGCATCCCAGCCGACCGGCTGCATTTTTACGCCGTGGGCGATCGCATCTTTTGCCATTACATCTCTTTCAGGAAATTCTTCATACAAGTCCTCTAAGGTTCTATTGCCCGACTTTCCGACCCAATTTGGCTGGGTGTATTTTCTGGCGGACAGCGTGGCCTTCATTGCGGGAGGGTATCCACCCTTAACATTGGGATGTGCGTGGACATCCAATACGTAGAAGCCTCTTTGTTCAAGAGTTTTCGGGATTCTGTCTCCTTCAGGCTTAGCCATGACTCTTTCCTCCTTTAATGTTTAATCTTTCAGAAACTCAAACGCATTAGCGGTAGCGGGCATAGTTGGGAGGTCTCTTTTCGTTAAACGAGTTGTGCGCTTCTAATGCCTCGTCTGTGTCTATATACATATTAAGCGCAATACCTGCCATGGACTGAATACCCCAGACAGATTCTGTGTCCGCATTGAAAGACATTTTCACCGCAGCCAGGGAGGTTGGGCTGTGCCCGACAATGGTGTCAACCCATTTATCCGTTTCTTCCATCAGTTTTTCCGGCGGGACTACCGCATTGACAAGTCCCATCTGCAAACACTCTTCTGCTGTGTAACGTTTGCACATGTACCAGAATTCCCTAGCCTTCTTTTCACCGACTATGCGGGCAAGGTATGCGCTGCCATAGCCGACGTCAAAGCTTCCGACTTTCGGGCCGACTTGACCAAACTTCGCTGTGCTGGCTGCGATGGTGAGATCGCAGACGACATGAATTACATGACCGCCGCCGATGGCATAACCGTTGACTGCTGCTATAACCGGTTTAGGGATGGTGCGGATGGTCTGCAAAAGCTGAGCGCACAGATTGGGCATGGGCAGCTTTTCAAGGAGCTGAGGTTCAGCTTCATTTGTCATATCGCCGCCAATACTAAACGCACGATCTCCTGCCCCTGTGATGATGATAGCCCCAACCTCTTTGTCAGTCCACGCGCTCTGCAGCGCCATGATCATCTCGTTTAGTGTGTGATTGGTGAACGTATTCATCTTTTCAGGTCTGTTAATGGTAATCTTGGCCCGGTTATTATACTTTTCATAAATGATATCCTGAAATGCCATTTTTTGTTGCAACCTCCTTATTTGTACGCCGCAGTGTCGGGCGCGGAGTAAGGAAGCCTTGTTTCAAAAGAAAGCAAGGCTTCCTTCGCATGCATTTAAATGATATTAGCCTTGGTAGAGAGGAGCATAGGGATCGACGCCCTTCTTCTCGCAGACCTTCTCCCAAATGATGCAGTTAACCGGCACATGAGCGCGGTCACGGTCCATGCAGGTGTTGCAGTATACGCATTTAACAAGGCTGGGATCTTTTGCAGCTGCCTTGTTGACGAATTCCGGATCAGCGATACCGGGACGGCAGTAGCCAGCGATGTCGCATCCGCCCTCGTCGATGACCTTCTGGCCAAACTCAAGGGTGTCGAGCTTGCCGGCGATGATAACAGGAACATTGTAGCCCTTGCAGACTTCGCGGATGCCCTTGCCCAGATATACGTGCAGGCCCTGCGGATAGGAAGCGGGAGCCATGCAGCGCTCGCCGGAATAACCGGTATACCACGGGCCGTCTTCGGTTTTGCCGCCGGCGGATACGCTGATGAAGTTAACGCCGGCTTCGCAGAAGATCTTAGCGCATTCGGTGGTCTGTTTCAGGGTGTTGCCGCCCTTAACAAACTCTTCACCGGAAATACGCAGACCGATGCAGTAGTCATCGCCCAGCGCTTCGCGGCAGGCTGCAATGATGTCGGTAACGATCTTACAGCGGCCTTTGGTGTTGCGGCCATACTCGTCATCTCTGTAGTTCAGCAGGGAGACGAAGGAAGAAAGGGTGTAGCCGTGGGCAACGTGCAGCTCGATTGCGTCGTAACCAGCTTTTTTAGCATAGATAGCGGAATCGATGTGCTCCTTAATAACGCCCTGGATCTCTGCCTTGTCCATTTCTTCGATCGGGCGTTTGTAGTTGTTGCGGGGGGACTGTTTCATGTAGTGAATCAACTGAATGGTGGTTTTTGCGCCAAACGAATGGCAAGCATCGTTCAGTTTCTTGTGGCCTTCGACATACTCCTCGCCGCAGAGGCGGAGCAGGCCGGGGCTCTTCATTTTGTTAACGCCGCAAGCTTCGACCATAAGAAGGCCGAAACCGCCCTTAGCGCGTTTCATGTGACGGTCGATCAGTTCGGGGGTCATCATGCCATCTTGGTCTGCGAGGCAGGTGACCGCCGGTGTCCAGGCAATTCTGTTCTTGAGCTCGAGGTTTTTAAACTTTACAGGTTCGAGAATGTTCATTTTGCCACTCCTCACATAATAATTTTAATTATTTTTTAAGAATCGTACACGAGGCATTGGGGCCTGCCCCCGAGGCATGGGTCATGCCGACTTTTGCACCCTCAACCTGTCGTGGACCGGCTTCGCCTCTGAGCTGTAATGCAATCTCATATATTTGCCTGCAGGCTGTAGCTCCCAGCGGATGGCCGCATGACATAAGTCCTCCGTCTGTGTTGGTGGGCAAATCCCCGCCAATGTCAAATTTACCAGCTCTTAGCAGACTTGGCGCCTCATTTTTCGGGCACAAGCCCAATTTTTCAATGTCCCATAATTCGGATGGAGACATACTGTCATATACCTGAGCCAAGTCAATATCTTCGGGTCCGATCCCTGCCTCTTCATAAGCCATTCTGGCAGACATTTCTGTCATGCCCTCTTTGGGCGGGAATTTAATGCTATGTTTTTGCGCCGACTGATAAAAGGGGTCGCCATATACTCCCGTTGTAAGCACTGAGCCGGCAACGGTCAAAGCATTACTTGCCGACTTTAATTTGTCTTTGCTGCAAAGGATGAATCCGGCAGCTCCGTCAGCCAGAGGGCAGCAGTGTAAAAGCCTGAGCGGTGATGCTATCGGCCTGGACGCCATTACTTCTTCTATGGTAACAAGCTTTTGAAAGCGCGCCAGGGGATTTAACGAACCGTTTTTGCGGTTTTTTACGCTGACACGGGCGAAGTCTTCAACCGTTGCACCGCTTTGAATCATATATTCCAAAGTTTCATTAGCATAATTGGCAGGCTGCAGGTTAAAACCCATTTCAAGCTCCCACGGTCTAAAGGCTGTGCTGGGAATGGGACCCCTGGGCATTTTCTCCATACCGAGTACAAGAACGCAGTCATAAATTTCAGCCGCTACCGATTGATAAGCCAGCCTGAAGGCAGATCCTCCGCTGGAACATGCATTCTCGATATTTACAATGGGAATTCCCGTAAGCCCAACTTCTTTTATTGCCTGGTGTCCGGACCCTGTCCCCTGGTAAACGCTGCCGCAGAAAGCTGCCTGGATATCAGACCACTGCATCTCAGCATCTTTTAATATACTAAGGATAGCCTCTGCACCCAGATCAAACCATTTAACGTCATCCGGGTATGCGTTAAACCTGGTCATTCCAATACCTGCTACATAAACCTGCCTCATTTGATTTAATGGTTTCATTATCTGGGCCCCCCTGCCTGTTTTTTCACCGGCTTACATTTATAAGTCAGCACTTCAGCCCCTTCAGCATTATCATGAAGTTTCTCCACAACAACTTCTACTTCCATACCCACTTTAAGTTCATCCAGTTCACAGCCGGTAAACAACGTTTCAATGCTTACTCCGTCATTCAGTGTCACCCAGCCGTAAGCATACGGTACGGGACCGAAGTAAAAACCGCCTGCCGGTTTTTGTTCAACCACCGTAAAACTCATAATTGTTCCATGACCGTCTAATTTAATTTTCTCAAGATTATTGCTCTGGCAGTGCGTACAAATGTTTTTTGCCTGTTCCGGAAAAAACAGCTCTCCGCAGGAAAGGCATTTACTGCCGATCAAATTTACCGTCCCATCCCCGGATATTTCCCACATGTCTTTTTTAATAGGTATTACAACCTTCTCTTCATTTGCCATTGCAGCCACTCACCCCTTTTGCTAATTATTTAAATAAACAGAGCCTTCTAGACTATTTTTTCATCCTTGAGAGTCTCTATTTTTTCCTTGCTGTAACCAAGAGCTGACGACAATACTTCTTCGGTATGCTCACCCAAAAGCGGAGCGGATTTAGCCTTTGTAGGTGCAGGCATACTGCCTAATTTAACGGGGCTGCCGACCAATTTGATCGTCGACGCCACCGGGTCATCAGCCTCAATCCACATGCGGCGGGCATTTGCCTGGTCGCAGTTATAGATTTGCTCTGAGTTTCTTACCGGGCCGCAGGGAAGTCCTGCCGCCAAAAGCTTTTCGGTAACCTCTTCTGAGGTATATTGGGTCATCCATTCCTCAATGATCGGGTCCAGTTCCTGGCGATTTTTTGCCCTCAGCATGGAATCAGCGAACTGGGGTTTTTCAAATAACTCAGGTTGGCCAATTGCATCACAAAAACGTTTCCACATCTTAGATTCCTGAACAATGATAGCCACATATCCGTCTTTGGTCTTGTAAGCGCCCCATGGATGAATCAGACTTTCCTTACCGCGGCTCATGACCTTTCCGGTAAATGAATATGTGGTCAGGGCTCTTTCCGTCAGAGCCATCATCACATCAAACATAGCAATATCTATATACTCACCAAGACCTGTCTTCTCCCTTTTATAAAGGCTCAGGCTTACGGCATATGCCATCAGCATTCCGGGAACGACATCTCCGAATGCAATCATGGGGTGAAGCGGCGGTCCGTCTTGAGCACCAATGAGGTGCATCAACCCGCCCATCGCCTGAATAATGATGTCATAAGCAGGCCTTTCCGAATAAGGCCCTTTAAGTTCTTCCATCTGCCCAAAACCGCTGACAGAACCATAAATGATCTTAGGATTTATTTCTTTTACATCCTCATAGCCAAGGCCCATTTTCTTAAGTGTGCCAGGTTTCAAATTTTCCAGCATCACATCGCTGCTTTTGATTAGATCTTTTACTATTTCCAGGCCCTGAGGATCTTTTAAATTTACGGTGATACTCTTTTTATTACGGTTAAACCGCAAAAAATATCCGCTGACTTTCTCTCCCTTGGCATTTTTTAAAATGGGACCCGGTTCTCTGGCGGCGTCGCCCCGACCCGGAGTTTCGATCTTAATTATTTCAGCGCCCATATCGGCCAGCATCTGGGTGCAAAAAGGAACGGCCACTTGTGTTTCGCAGGCCAGTACTCTTATTCCTTCCAATGGTTTCATGGAGCCATTACCCCCTTATTGTTTTCTTTAAAATGAGCTTCAATACAGCCGACTATTTCTTCCGCCTGGCTGCCGGGGCCGAAAACGGCGCCTACACCCATTTCCTTTAAGCCCTGCCTGTCAGCCTGCGGAATAATTCCGCCTACCAGCACCAGGATATCATTTACCCCCTCCTGTTGAAGCCGGGCCATGATATTTTTAACCAGCACGTTATGCGCTCCTGATAATATGCTTAATCCTATCACCTGGACGTCTTCCTGGATCGCCGAGGCCACAATCAGCTCAGGAGTCTGACGCAGGCCGGTATATACCACTTCCATCCCCGCATCTCTTAAAGTACTGGCAATAACCTTTGCCCCCCGGTCATGTCCATCCAGTCCGGGTTTTGCAATTAAAACCCTTATCTTCTTATCCATTGCCACGCTACCTCCAGCTGTTTAATATACCCCGAGATCTGTGAAAGCGCCGTAAACTTCTTTTAGACAATCTGTCATTTCGCCTAAGGTGACATATGCCTTTGCTGCCTCGATTGCTGCCGGTACAATATTTTTACCCTTGGAAGCATCCCTGCGCAGTTTTTCTATTGCTTTGGCCACCTGCGCGGCGTCGCGCCGCCCTTTCAGTTCATTCAATCTTTTGATCTGCTTCGTCTCGGACGCCTGGTCGGTTACAAAGATCGGGATATCTTCCTCTTCATCGTTCTGATAAGCATTCAGTCCCACTATTATTCTTTCCTTGCCTCCTATTGACTTCTGGAATCTATACGCCTCTTTGGCCAGCTCTCTTTGAAAGTACCCGGCTTTTATGCATTGAACGGCGCCACCCATATTGTCAATGCGTTCTATGTATTCATAAACCTCTTTTTCTATCTCTGACGTCCGGCTCTCGATGGCATAACTGCCGCCTAACGGGTCAACCGTATTTATCACTCCCGATTCATTGGCGACTATCTGCTGCGTACGCAGCGCCACTGTTACCGCTTCTTCGGTAGGTATCGAGAAAGCCTCATCATAAGACGAGGTGGCAAGTGTCTGAATTCCTCCCAGAATTGCCGCTAAAGTCTCTATGGTCACCCTGACTATGTTGTTGAGCGGCTGCTGGGCGATCAGCGTACTCCCGGCTGTATATGCCAGAATACTAAGCTTCATGGAGTCAGGGTTTTGCGCTCCATATCTCTCCTTCATAATTTTGGCCCAGATTTTTCGGGCAGCCCTGAACTTAGCGACTTCTTCCAGTAGGTCAATCTGAGACGCAAAGAAGGTGTACATTTGAGGCGCAAACTGGTCTATGCTCACTCCCCGCGCCACTGCTTCATTAAAATAACTAATTCCATCCGCGTAACAAAAGGCCAGTTCCTGAGCCGCCGTAGCGCCGCTTTCCCTGATGTGGTAGCCGCTTAGTGCCATGGGAACCCAGTTGGTGAGCCTTTGGGAACAGTACTCAATCACGTCTACGGCCAGTTTTACAGCTGCGTCAGGAGGGAAAATATATGCGCCGCGCGCAAAACATTCCTTCAGCGGGTCATTCTGGAGCAGAACTTTGATCTTATTGGGATCTATGCCGTTTTTTTCGGCAAAGCCCACAAGAAGCGCTGTCATCATTGGCCCGATAGCGTTGGCTGTAGTCCTTATCTGGCGTATTTTTTCGAGGGGTATGCCGTCAAACAGTTTTTCGATATCTTCAATACTGTCGATGGCTACACCCACCTTGCCAACTTCACCGCCGGAAAGAGAATTATCTGAATCCAGTCCTATTTGGGTAGGCAGGTCAAGAGCGATTGAAAATCCAGTCTGCCCCTGCTCCAGCAAATACCGGAGGCGAAGGTTTGCTTCCTCCGCAGAGCCAAACCCTGAATACTGGCCCATTATCCATAGCTCATCCCTGTACATTCCGGGTTTGATTCCTCTGGTAAATGGGTACTGCCCGGAACTGTTCAGGTCCTTGTTATAATCAAATCCCATGCTTTCCAGATCAGTCGGAGAATATAATTCCTTTAAAGGAACCCCAGACATGGTCTGATATTTTTTTTCTTTTTGCATCATGTCATTCACCACCCTGTTATTCTTCTGCTATTAATTAATTTGGTGCAGTTTCTCAATTTCTCCGCAAGGGTAGCCAGGTCCTATATGGATGCTGAAATGCCTACCAATCTCGAATGGTCTCATAAATGGTGCTTTCCCCGGGAATCAGCTTCCCGGGGAAAGCCATCGGGTTCTTAATACCCCGTCCATCAACAATAATACAGTCTACAGGGCCTTATTCCCTATATCTGCTTCCAGCTTCTCACGGGAAGTTGCCAAAGTGCTGGCACTGTTATATTTTTCCTGTACGATCATCATGGCGAAAGCCGCAATTAAACCGGGAATAGCTATTGCTATAAAGTTTAGCTGGAGTGAAAGGTTCATCGAGAGTAGAGACCCAACCATCATAGGGCCAAAAATTCCTCCTAGACGTCCTATACCTAAAGACCACCCAATCCCGGTAGATCGAACATTATTGGGGTAATATTGAGAAACATAGGCATTACAGACAATTTGAGTGCCCATTGTAGTAGCCCCGGCAATGGTAACCAGAATTGAGATAATAAATGTACTGGATTTAAAGCTGAGCAGGCAGATCGCGATGAAGGATATAGCATAAAATACTATTATTACTTTTCTGCCATTTATTCTGTCCGCGAGTAATCCGCCGATGACGGCTCCGATAATGGCCCCTACGTTGCAAATCACCATGAATAACAGGCTTGAACCCATGGAGTACCCTGCGTTTTGCATTAGCTTGGGAAGCCATGTTTGTAAGGCGTAAGTCATCAGTAAACTCATAAACATTGTTACCCAGAACATACTGGTGCTTCTTGTCCTATTGTTCTCAAACAAACTTACCACCGGCATACCCTTTGCCTTTGCTGCCCCCAGAGAATATTTTTCTCCTTCCACCGGCTTGTAACCCGGACTGAGTTTCTTTAACCATTTCTGAATTCTTTCATCCTGATTTTTGGCAACATAGAGATTCATTGATTCGGGCATGAAGATCAGAAACAATGGTAATAGCAACAGCGGTAAACCACCTATAAAGAACATCCCCCTCCAACCGAAAGATGGAATAACAGCTATGCCCACCCCGGCTGCAATCATTGCGCCCACTTGCATACCGCTAAACATAATTGTTACAAGCGTGCTGCGGATTGCCTTTGGAGAATACTCTGTAATCATGGCAATTAAGTTGGGCATGACTCCGCCTAGCCCTAGCCCTGCGATAAAGCGGAATAACCCAAATTGGTTTGGTCCTTGAGCGAAACCCACCATCAGAGTAAAGAGTCCAAATAGTGTCAGACACATCAGGATTACTTTTTTCCTTCCAATTTTGTCGGCAAGTGGCCCAAAAACCAAGGCGCCTATCATCATTCCAAAAAGTGCATAGCTGCCAAGCGCCCCCGCCTGCGCCGGCGATATATTCCAATCTTTCATTAAAACAGGGACAATGGTACCGTAAACCACCAGGTCATATCCGTCGAATATAATTGCACAGGAACATAAAATCAGGATTAGGAGGTGATAGCCATTGAATTTACTCTCATCAATAACTTTATTTACATTAACCGAATGCATCACTTTTGCCTCCCTACTTTTTTTTGACCAACTAATAAACCATCTCCCCTAAAATAATCTCTATGATTGAATAATAATCACCTCCGGTACTTGCCGTAGTCAGGTTTTCCTTTTCTAAAAAAGCATTCTTTCCCTCCACTGCTTCGTCAGTTCCATAATACATATTTAAGGCCACCCCGGCCATGGAATGGATTCCCCAGACCGACTCAGTATCAGCGTTAAAGGATGCTTTCAGAGCCGTAAGAGCGGTTCTTTTCCACTTCCTCCTCCAATTGCTCAGGAGGAACTACTTTGTTTACCAGTCCCATCTGCAAGGATTCTTCTGCAGTGTATTGTTGGCAAAGGAACCATATTTCCCGGGCTTTTTTTCGCCCACTATCCGTGCCAGATAGGCGCTTCCGTATCCGGCGTCGAAGCTGCCGACTTCCTTAGATTGCCTTTTTGCCTAATTTGGCTAATTTCTTTTCTGCTACGATGCAAATGACCGGTTCCCAAGTCTGGTCTCTTTCCATGCAGGTATTGCAGTATACACACTCAATAATATCTTTCGGCCTGTTTTCAACTTGCTTGATAAATTTAAAAGCGCCTCCTAAATTTAAGTTGTTTAAATTATTGCTTTGTAACCGGAGCAGATCGCAATTTACTCCTGCAATCCGCTCCGGCTACCTTCTTAACTCCTTGACTTAGAGTAAGCCCTCTTTTTCCATAATTTCCTGGATTTCAACCCGCAATAATTTCTTTTCAATTTTTCCTACATTGGTTTCCACTAACTCATCACGCACTTCAAGCCGTTCAGGCAACTTGAATTTAGCCAGTTTCCCTCCCAGGAACTCGCAAACTTCTTCCAGCGTGAGCGTGTCGTCTTTATTATTCAGGCTTACAAACATACAGCCTTTTTCTCCCAGTATCTTATCAGGCATTGCAACCAAGGCGCAGTTATGTACTTTGGGATGCTTGAGAAGCAGGTTCTCAACTTCCGAGCAGGCGAATTTCTCTCCGCCTCGGTTGATCAGGTCCTTAATACGGCCGGAGATTATTAGGCCCCTGCCGCTTGGATGCATTCTGGCAATATCGCCGCTCTTATAAAAACCGTCTTCCGAAAAGGCCTCTTTATTTTTCTCAGGCTCGTCCCAGTAACCCCTGATCGTATACGGACCACGGAACCAAATCTCCCCGTCCTCTCCGAAAGGAACCTCTCCGGAGCCATCTACAGCCATAAATTTGTACTCGTCATCCGGGGATACAGGCAACCCGATCGTAGTATAATTAACCTCCCATGTATCCAACAAACTCGTTTGCGTGATCGTACCTTCAGACATGCCGAACTGGGAAATCAGTTTGCATTTTAATTCAGGCACTACTCTAATGGCTGCGTTGTACTCAAGCTTAGATGCACCATTAATGATAATCTCTAAAGATGAGAGATCATATTTAGGCCTATCTTCAAAATCTAATAGTTTAATAATCATAGCGGGAACCATTGGCACGTGGGTAATCTTTTCTTTTTCAATTAATGCACAAATATCTTCTATCCGGGTAGAGGTACCCATGACAACTGTTCCGCCAAACATGAGACAGCCCTGGATTCCAGGAGCGTTTAAAACAAAATTGTGCGCCACCGGGGCAACGCACAGATACCTTGTATACATGGTAAGCGCGCACTCCCAGCTGGACTCATAACCCACATACCTGTAGGCGTTATATTCACGCGGTATCAGCTTGTTCATACCGGTTGTCCCGCCGGAAAGAAGAAGGATACATATATCATCCGGACTGGGATGGGCAAGCTCGAGAATTTCAGGCGACATTCTCTGCTCAATCGGATCATCCATCAGATCGTGAATGGAATAATAGCCTTTGGGGCATTCCTCGCCAAGCCCGGCTATCATGCAGTACTTCATCTCAGGCATATTGGCTTTGACTTCTTCAACCAGCTCCCGATAATCGTAACCGCGGAAAGTGCCGGCTACCACGTATCCTATGGCGCCGGCTTTTTTGGCGAGATACGATATCTCTGTATACCTGTGTTGCTGCAAACACATCACCGGAATAACACCTATTTTTTGCATAGCCAGATATATAACTAAAAATTCAGGTATGTTGGGAAGCTGTATCACTACTCTGTCTTCTTTTTTCAGCCCCATGTGCAGAAAATGCATGGCCAGCCTGTCTGATTTTGTCTTCAGCTCACCGTAGGTGTATCTTTGATCTCCGCCGACCAGTGCTTCTTTGTCCCAGAAACGACGGGCCATCCGGTCAAATTCATCTGTGAAAATTTCCTCTTTCCAGTACCCTCTTTTTTTGTAAAACTTAGCCAATTCGGGCCTGTAGGGGATAACTTCATTTAACATGTCTTCCCTCCATTCTATTATTCTGTGACTACCCGAGACGTCAGCGGCCAGATCACACTCTCATCTTTTGCTTTCCCTCCAATTTGATTATCTTGACAGTACTGAATTGCCAGCAATTTTCAAAAATTAAAAATATGCAAGAAAGGTACCAAAAAAAGCTCATTCTGCAATTTTTTTATTTTTTCCTTTAATTCTGTTAATTTTTTAGCTCTTTCGGCAGTGTATTGTTGGTAATCTTGGAATAATTCAAGAGAACTGCCCAAAATGCAGATCACGATTTACAAGCTTCGAAATGAGATGTATGATAAAAGTAGCTCAATTATTGTTCATTAAATGTACATTTTTGCAGGAGTTGATGTTTCATCTGTTGCAGTGTCACTGTAACATTATTGGACATGTAATATATATGGACATCCTAGGCGGATATTTTTCTTGATGGGAGATGGCATTGATGGAAACTCTGGAGACCAGAAAAGAATCACTGAAAAAAGCGTGGGAAACCTTTGTCCATGACAGCAGTATTGACCCCACAGTAAGGCCTGTCATCGCCGAGTCGTGGGGACGGAGCAAGGCGCTGGGCATCGATCCCAATGTTTTCCGCATCCAAAGAACGGCCCCGGACACGATCGAAAAAGAATTATCGGACCAGCAACAATTTATTAATACTTCCTTGTCCATCATGAAAAACCTTTTCGATTTCGTGCAGGGGACAGGCTTTCTCATCTCCTTGGCCGACAAAAACGGCATGATTCTTGACCTGGTAGGCGAGGACAAAATCGTCAAAAAAGCAGGGACCCATATTGGAGACATCTGGACCGAGGAATCCCTGGGCACCAATTCTATCTGTCTTTCTCTCCTGACTCGGGCCCCGATTCAAGTTTTTGCGGCGGAACACTATTTAACATCCTTCCACAGCTGGACCTGCTCCTCCGCGCCCATCTTCGATGAAAACGGGGCCATCCTGGGCGTGCTCTCCATGACCGGGGAATGCGATCAGGTCCATTTACATACCCTGGGCATGGTGGTGGCCGGCGTAAATGCCATTAAAGACAACCTGCAGATGCAAACATCCTTTAAACAAATCGCTATCTCCAACACCTATAAGACTGCCATTATGGAATCCATCGACGAGGGCATTGTGGCCTTGACCACAGAGGGAGCGGTAACCCATATCAACAATACGGCCAGAAGGATTCTGAAAATCGACCGGCCCATGAAGGAAATTGTGGGCACTCTTTTGCGCCAGGTGCTCGGATCCCACCACCCTCTTTGCGACAAGATTGAAAACTGTTTCAAGATATCCAACGGTGACATATTTTTCATGGATGAGGGAAGTTTTACCGTCACCCACCGGCTGATCCACTCCCGGGACAATCAAATTATCGGCATGGTATTGGTCCTACGGGAAATGAAAATGATGAAAAAACTGGTCAATGGGATGGTGGGAGCGCGGGCCCGCTACACATTCCACGATATCATCGGCAATAACACCAAATTCAAAGAAACCATCAAACTTGCCAAGGCTGCGGGCAACAGCGTTTCCAATGTTTTATTGCTGGGTGAAAGCGGTACAGGGAAGGAAATTTTTGCCCAGTCCATTCACAATGCCGGGCCGCGGCGGTCAGGTCCTTTCCTGGGTATCAACTGTGCCGCTCTGCCTCGGGGGTTGATTGAAAGTGAACTATTCGGCTATGCCGAGGGAGCATTCACCGGAGCAAAAAAAGGAGGTAACCCGGGGAAATTCGAATTGGCTGACGGAGGCACATTTTTCCTTGATGAAATAGGCGAGATGTCTCTCGATCTTCAGGCGATTCTGTTGAGAGTTCTACAGGAAAGCTCGATTGTCCGAATAGGAGGTAAAGAAATAATCCCCGTAGATGTGCGTATCATCGCCGCTACCAACAAAGACCTTTTGAAGGAAATTAAAATCGGGAATTTCAGGAGAGACTTATACTACAGATTAAATGTTTTAACCATCAACATTCCTCCCCTGCAGAAAAGAAAAGACGATATAAGCACACTGGCAACGTATTTCCTTAATATCTTGAATCAAAGATTGAATACGAATGTAAAGTTCATAAGCGACGAAGTATTGGAGATATTCGGCAGCTATCACTGGCCAGGTAATATCAGGGAACTGCAAAATATTTTGGAGAGAGCGATAAATATTACAAACGGCAACACTATTATTCCCGCAAGCTTGCC
Organism: Candidatus Formimonas warabiya; assembly: GCF_002777255.1. Taxonomy (GTDB): domain Bacteria; phylum Bacillota; class Dehalobacteriia; order Dehalobacteriales; family Dehalobacteriaceae; genus Formimonas; species Formimonas warabiya. The sequence continues at coordinate 3,520,676 of NZ_CP017634.1, forward strand.
GGAATTTATGTTCAGTCCCAACGGCACGCCAAAAAACATCGCGGCCGGCAGCCAAGTACCTTTGAAGGAATATGAAAAGCAACTGATAATCTCCCTATTAGAAGAGCATAATGGCAACCGGGCAAAGGTTGCAAAAATCCTTAACATCTCAAGAACAACCCTCTACAGAAAGATAGACGACTACAACATCGGGATTTAAAAAAATCTATCAGGATTTTTGGGTAAACTAAAGACAGGATCGATTTCTGACCCTGTCTTATCTATTCCCAGTCCTCCGCTTCTTTCTGCATTCGACAATTTCATTTTAGGCCTCCCTATGGGAGGCCGTCGCAAATTTGCCCCTTATTTGCATCGAGCTAATAATTTTTCCCATTTTGCATCCACAGCCAGAATAGCCAGAGGACGGTTCCCCCTGGTTACCCCCAGAAAAATAGACGAATACCATATTGAAGCTTAAAAAAGCGGTATGAAAAAACAACCTCACAACAGGTATTTGTTGTGAGGTTGCTGTTTAAATTGCAAAACCAAAATAGATATTTTCTACTTATCCTGAATCCTCATGCCATAGAAGGAACGCCAGACGAAGAACAGGGCAATGGCCAGGAAGACAAAGCCGATCGTGGGCGCAATATTCCGGAAGGATTCGGAAATCGCCATTTCCATGGCCAGCAAACCAAATAAGGTGGTGAATTTAATGATCGGGTTCAGCGCTACGGAGGAGGTATCTTTAAAGGGATCTCCCACCGTATCCCCCACTACTGTGGCATCATGCAAGGGAGTGCCTTTTTCTTTCAGGTCTACTTCTACTACCTTCTTGGAATTATCCCAGCATCCGCCCGCATTGGCCATAAATACCGCTTGGTACAGTCCAAATACGGCAATGGAAATCAGGTAGGCTACAAAGAGGGCTACCGGTTCATTGCTGTTTTTCGGGGCCGACAGGCAGGCAAAGGCCATGGCAAAGGAGAAGATGACGATAAAGATGTTGAACATGCCGTTCTGAGCATACTGGGTACATATTTTGACCACTTCTTTGGACTTTTCTGTGGCCGCTTTCTGGTTGGCATTTTCGTCCAGGGAGATGTTCTTTTTGATATATTCTACCGCCCGGTAGGCCCCCGTGGTTACGGCCTGGGTGGACGCTCCGGTAAACCAGTAGATTACCGCGCCCCCGCACAGGAAGCCTAAGATGGTGTAGGGGTTCAAAATGTTGAGGATGGTTTCCGGCTCCACCCCTAAGACATTCCGGATGACGAGAATTAAGGAGAAGATCATGGTGGTGGCGCCTACCACAGCCGTACCGATTAAGACGGGTTTCGCCGTGGCCTTGAAGGTGTTCCCCGCACCGTCGTTGGCCTCTAGATAATGTTTGGCTTTTTCAAAATCAGGTTTGAAGCCGAATTTTCCCTGAATTTCTTTTTCGATATCGGGGATGGATTCGATTAAGGATAGTTCGTAGATGGACTGGGCATTATCCGTGACCGGTCCGTAACTGTCTACGGCAATGGTCACAGGACCCATGCCCAGGAAGCCAAAGGCCACCAAACCAAACGCGAAAATGGAGGGATAAATCATGATTTCCCCTAATCCGTATCCGCTGGCAAAATAGGCGGCAAACATTAAGCCGAAGAAGACCATGCCCATCCAGAAACCGCTGAAATTACCCGCTACTAAACCGGATAAGATATTTAAGGAAGAACCCCCTTCCCGGGACGCTTTCACTACTTCCGCCACGTGAGAGGACTTGGGGCTGGTGAATATTTTCGTGAATTCGGGGATCAAGGCCGCCCCCAGGGTGCCGCAGCTGATGATGATGGAGAGCACGAACCAGAGGCCCTGCGCCATTTGATCCAGTTCTGATCCCGGTCCCAGCATCAGGTAGCTGATGGCAAAGGTGACGATGATGGAAAGGATCGAGGTAATCCACACCAGATTGGTCAGGGGCTGTTCGAAATCGAAGTCGTCTTTGTTGCTGTATTTCGCCTGGCTGAATACTTTGTTCACATAGAAAGAAGCGATGGAGGTGATGATCATTAAAATCCGCATCACAAAGATCCAGGTCAACATGGTGCTCTGCAGGGAGCTGTCCACTGCCAGCACAATAAAGGACACTAAGGCCACACCGGTCACACCGTAAGTCTCGAATCCGTCCGCCGTCGGTCCTACGCTGTCTCCGGCGTTGTCCCCCGTGCAGTCCGCAATCACGCCCGGGTTCCGCGGGTCGTCTTCTTTAATCTTAAAGACGATTTTCATCAGGTCGGAGCCGATGTCGGCGATCTTGGTGAAGATACCCCCGGCAATACGCAAGGCGCTGGCTCCCAAGGACTCACCGATGGCAAAGCCGATAAAGCTGGCCCCGGCCAGTTCCCGGGGTACAAAAATCAGAATGATCAGCATCATGATCAATTCCACGCAGATGAGCAGCACACCAATGCTCATGCCCGCATCCAGGGGGATATTTAAAAGCTTCAAAGGCTTTCTTTCCAAAGCGGCAAAAGCCATCCGGCTGTTGGCCAGGGTATTCATGCGGATCCCATACCAGGCTACACTGTAAGAACCCAGAATGCCGATCACCGTCCAGCACAGAATCAGCAGCACCCCGCCTACGGATGTGCCTTGGAGGAAGCCGAAGTAGAAGGCAATACAAATAGCAATGAAAGCAAGCAGAATTAAGAGAAATTTACCCTGTTGGACCAGATAGGTTTTGCAGGTTTCATAAATGATATTTGCCACATCCAGCATGGATTTGTGGGCCCGGATCTTTTTTACTCTGGTAAATTGGTAGAAACCAAAGAGCATGCCCAAAAGACAAACCCCGATGCCGAATGTAAGTGAAGTATTCTGCGCCGGCGTTAATTCCGGAATCTTCAGGTTGGCTTCACTGGCAAAGGCCATGGCCGGCGAAAGCAGTAACATAAGCATAGTAAATAATCCTTTAAACATCGCTTTCGCCGTTTTCTTTTTGGATATTGCATCCATTTGTTCAAATCACTCCCTTTAAAATTATAGAATCTATGTAAAATAATGGAACTCATAAAGTTCCTTACTTTGTGGGAAGCGCTCCCTCAACAACAGCTATTATATTATAATATGGGTAAATAGATTATTCAATATGCACCATTATAGAACTTTCGGCAAATTCACGTCAAGGTTATGGACAATTATAGAAATAAATCTCTACAGATCGCAATTTTTTTGCATTCCGCCAGGACACTTCCCCCCCCTTACCGAAGCAGCACCCAAACAATACAGGGAATTGTGACCATAGACAACAAAGTACTGACAAAGATGAATCTGGACGCCAGGTGATAATCGTTGCCATACTTGGCGGATAGAATAGAAGTAATGGCTGCCACAGGCATGGCAGCATAAAGCACCGGTATGTTCATCAGGTAGCCGGTGAAATGGAATAATTTCAATAGACCGAAGATGATGAGGGGCAGGAAAAGTAATCTTTCCAAACTGCACAGCAGTACCTTCAGGTCCCGGAAAATGACTCTTACCTCGATATCTCCTAAAGCAGAACCAATAAAAATCATGGATAAAGGGGTCGTTAAGCTTCCTAATAATTGCAGGGATTGATGCACCGGTCCCGGTAATTTAGTGGAAGTGACCAGGAGAAGGAATCCGATAGCAACGGCGATGATGCTGGGGTTGACGATTTGCTTCAGCATGGGAAGCCAGGAACTGACCGCGTGATTCGTCGCCGCTTCCTGGGCCGGCCGGCACACCACCATCACCCCGAAGGTCCACACAAACAAGGCAAAAGAGACATCGAATACCGCCATAAAAAATATCCCCGGTTCTCCAAAAATGGCATATGCCACAGGAAATCCCATAAAACTGGTATTGCCGAAGACAAGGCCGAATTGAAAGATATCCCGGGTTGTGCCCTTTACTTTCAACACCTTGACCAAAGGGTATGACAATAAAATAAAGATCAGATAGGTGCACAAGGATATCAGTAATAACTGGCCGCTTTCTGCCAGCAGTTTTCCCGATAAGCTTAAACCGTTTAAAGAAACAATGATAATGGCGGGTAAGGAAACATAGACCAGAAGATTTCCCACATCCTGGTTCATATGATTGCTGATTAGCCTGGTTTTTTTACAGAAATATCCTACCCCGATCAGTAAAAATAATACCAAAATTTGCATCAATACTTTCAGCATACGACCTCCGCTTTGGGTGCCCGGGCAACCAAAATAGAGAAGTCGCAAGATCGCCACGTTACATCGTGCCTCCCACGTCTTCTCTATCTTCCTCTCGTCGAAAAGTTGTTTCATGGATCATCTATGGATGGACCTATCTTACCAGACCACAACGTTAATTTCAAGCATCAGACCTATTCTTTATTTTGGATCAGCCCCAGCTTCCGGAGCACCTCAACAAGCTTTTCCGTATCAATGGGTTTGCTGGCATAAGCATCACAACCCGCTTCAAAGGCATTCTGGACAATTTGTGTCTTTGCCAAAGCCGTAGTCATAATCACTTTCACCCGCTTTTCGGGAAGGATGCCTTTTTGCACCTCCAAATCTTTGATCGCTTTTAAGATTTTTACCCCATCCACTTTCGGCATCATAATATCCAGACAGATCAGGTCATAGGGCTTGTCCTCCTTAATGGCCATTAAAAATGCATCTAAGGTCTCCAGTCCGTCTACCGTCATATCGCATTCCCCAAACTGGGATAGAAATTTAAATAAGAATTTCCTGCTGGATAAATCGTCTTCGGCAATTAGAATCCTCATGGCTACACCCCCCTTCCGTTTAGAACCGTTGATTTTTTAAAGGTATCCCATTCATGTTTAATTAGTTTTACATAGTTCCATATATCGATGAGGGTTCCCCGACGGGCGGCAAGTTCAATCTTAAATGCCATGATCTTGATTTCATCCGCATTCACCCGATTTGACAGCACCTTGATTTTATGGGCGATTCTTTCCACCGCCTCCAGGTCGTTTTTTTGGAAAGCAGGCTCCAATTCTTCTATACATGCTAATATTTCCCTCAACACCGGAATCATGTCCTGATCCATGCGAAACTCACTTTTCTTGGTAAAAACAATATTGCCTTGGTCATCAATAAACACCCCGTGGGGTAGGTTTTTGGGCGGATCATCTTTTGCCGGGGAAATTTTCTCCAAAATGTAATACAATTCTTCCATTTGGATCGGTTTGGCGATATACTCGTCCATGCCCATGGAGAGAAATCTTTCCCGGTCTCCTTGCAAGGCGTAGGCGGTCAAGGCCACAATCGGCGTGTGCCTGGCGCTTCCCTCCTTCTCTCTTATTCTTCGGGTGGCTTCGATCCCATCCAGTTCAGGCATTTGAATATCCATAAGAACGAGATCGAAGTCCCGCCGGTGAAACAAATCTATGGCCTCCTTTCCATTGCCGGCCACTTCCACCACATGCTTCCCTTCTTGTAACATGCGGGATATCACCTTCTGGTTGATCGCATCATCTTCGGCTAAGAGAATATGCAATGGGTTGTTGGACCGGTAAACCTTCCTCTGTTTGGGTTCTTCCGGCACGGGTCTGCCCAGCTTGAATTTTAATAAAAAGTAGAAGGTGCTGCCTCGATCCTTTTCGCTTACCACGCCCATGGTTCCGCCCATCATCTCCACCAGTTGTTTGGAGATGGCCAGCCCTAAGCCGGTACCGCCGTACTTGCGGGTAAAGGATCTGTCAATTTGGTTGAAACTCTGAAAAAGATTGCCTAAATCAGATTGGGCGATGCCGATCCCTGTATCCGATACGGCAAATTTCAATTCTGCAGATTCCGGGGTGTGGGCAATGGTTTTGATGGAGACCGTGATTTCTCCGGCTTCCGTAAACTTAATGGCATTGCTGACCAGGTTATGCAATACCTGTTGCAGCCGGTATGGGTCACCCACCAAAAAGGCTGGAATGGTGGAAGAGAGGGTATAGTTCAACTCCAGCCCCTTGCTTACGGCCCGGGGAGAATGGGTTTTAATGACCTCTTCCAGGCACTCCCGGAGGGAAAAATTGGTCTCCTCGATCACCAGTCTTCCGGCCTCCATCTTGGAAAAATCTAAAATGTCGTTGATAATATTCAGCAGGGAATCGGCACATGTTTTTGCCGTGGCCAGGTTGTCCTTTTGCTCAAAATTTAAATCGGTGGAAAGGGTTAGATTGATCATGCCCACAATACCATTTAAAGGCGTCCTTATTTCGTGGCTCATGTTTGCCAAGAATTCACTTTTTGCCCGACTGGCCGCTTCCGCTTCTTCCTTGGCTTCCTTGAGCACCTGTTCCGCAAGTTTTCGCTCCGTTACATCCCGGATGATACTGAGCAGGATCTGCTTGCCTTCCAGTTCGGCCCCCTGGGAGCTGACTTCCACCGGAAAAGAAGTGCCGTCTTTTCGATAATGGGTCGTCTCAAAGAAAATACCTTTGTGCTCTGCCTGTTTCATCTGTTTCAGAGCTAAGTCTTTTGCCTTGCGCAAATCGAAGATGGTTAAATTCAGCAGCTCTGTGCGGGTATAGCCATAGGCTTTTACCGCAGCCTCATTGGCATCAATAATTTGGCCGTCACGTTCCACAAACAGGATAATGTCCCGGGCTGTTTCGGAAAGGAGGCGATACCGGTTTAACCCTTCTTCCGCACTTTTTAGCTCCGTAATATCATCGATGGCGATCATAATATGGGTTTTGCCATTTAAAGCCACTGGAACCAGATTCACTTTGTACCAGGGTTCCACCTCTTTTTCCGGCAGTCTACTGGGATATTTGACAATTAAGCCTTGACATGGCTTACCCGTATGGAAGAGCTGGATCACCTTATTGCGCAAATCGCAGCATTGGCACTCTCCCCCATTGCCGCATCCTTTGGCAAAACTGTAGAGGCATAAAAGGCCTTCACCCAGTTTGCGCCCGACAACTTCCTTCTCGCTTCTCCCAATCGTGCGCAGAAAGGTAGGATTTACCTGCTTAATGATCAACTGTTCATCCACAATAATCATACTCATGGGGGCAGCTTCAAAGATGGACTTAAAATTATTGCGCTCCGTTTTTAATTGTTCCTCCACCTGCCTGATTCTGGTAATATCCCGAAAAACGATCACCATGCCCGTATTCTCCCCCCGGGCATTTCTGATCGGGGAACAGTTGGCCGAGATATACTTTTTTCTCCCGTCTCTCAACAAGAGGGCCGAGTCCTTCTTTAGTCCGGCTACCCTATCCATCCTGGCTACAGAATCCATGAGACTTTCCAGGGGTTCTCCCGTTTCATAATCGATGACTACAAAAACCTGTTGAAAATCTTGGCCATAGGCCTCTTCCGCCCCCCATCCCGTTAAACCTTCCGCAGCCGTATTCATAAACGTGATTTTACCGTCCAGATCAATGGTAATGACCCCGTCTCCAATACAGGACAGGGTAAATGCCATTTTATCGTCTGCCTGATTCAGGTATTTTTTGCTCATGGAAACCACCTTCAATTAGGAATGAAAAATTTTATAGATCCAGAGCGGTATATTCTCTAGGGAGATCTGTTTTTCCACCGCTCCTATTTCCAGGGCTACTTTCGGCATGCCGTATACCACGCTGGATTTTTCATCCTGTCCCATGGTTCGTGCCCCATTTCGTCTCATATGGAGCAGACCTTTGGCGCCATCGCAACCCATTCCTGTTAGAATGACACCGACTGCTTGATTTTTTGCTTCCTGGGCCACCGATTCGAAGAGTACGTCTACCGAAGGACAGTGGCCGTTTACCCTGTCCCCGGGGAAACACTCGACCTTGTACCTGTCTCCTATTTTTTTCACACGCATATGTTTGTCGCCGGGAGCGATCAAAACACGTCCCGGTTCCACAGCATCTCCTGTCTCTGCCTCCTTGACCTGAAATGGGGTAGAGTTGTGCAGCCTTTCGGCAAACATGCGGGAAAACAAAGGAGGTATGTGCTGGACCACGACCATGCCCGGCATTCTGGCCGGCAAGGCCCTTAAAATCTTATAGATCGCTTCCGTGCCTCCTGTGGAAGCCCCCACGGCAATCATTTTATCACCCAGATCAGCTTTGATCCCGGGCAGGGCCGGTTGGCCCGGATGGGTTGTCTTTAAGGGGGATACATTGGCTGTGGAGGCAATTTTTATCTTTACAATCAGTTCATGAATAAATATTTCCACATTTTTTGCGGACTGGACATCAGGCTTGGTCACAAAATCGACCGCTCCGGCATTCATCGCATCAAAAACGGCCGCGCTGATCGTACTGACTACGATTACAGGAAGGGGGTATTGGGGCATCAGCCTTTTGATAAATTCTATGCCATTCATCTTCGGCATTTCCACATCACAAGTCATGACATCGGGCTGATAGCGGATGATTTTGTCCCTGGCCTCGAATGGGTCGGCTGCAGTATCTACCACTTCAATATAAGGGTCGGAAGAGATCCCTCTGGACAGTACCGCTCTGAACACCATACTGTCGTCCACAACTAGAACGCGTATTTTCCTTCCCATTCCTACCTACTCCTTTCTATAAACAGCAGGGATGATATATTTGTACCGGCACAGGTCACGATTTAATGATTCTGCATGCCCCACAAATAAATATCCTCCCGGCTCGGTCCAGTGATAAAATTTCCCCGCCAAATCCAGTTTGGTCTCATCATTAAAATAGATCATCACGTTCCGGCAAAAGATCACATGGAATTTCCTCTTAAAAGGAAATACGTTCTCCATCAGATTAAACTTTCGATAGATCACTTCGTTCCGGATCCGGTCTACCAAAACAGACTTTTCTCCGTTCAGTTTTTTAAAGTAATTGTTCCTCCAGTGCACCGGGAGTGAGGTAAGATGCTCATTAGGGTATTCCCCTTTCACAGCCTGATCAAGGACCCTGTTTGAAATATCTGTGGCTAAAATCTTGGTGTCCCACCACTTTTTTTCTTTTCCCAGAAATTCATCTAAAATCATGGCCAGGGTATAGGGTTCTTCGCCCGAGGAGCATCCGGCGCTCCAAATGCGCAAATCTTTGTCTTTTGCCGTTTCCACAAGTACGGGTAATACCTGATCCCTAAAATAGTGAAAATGGTCGGCTTCCCGCATAAAAAAAGTATGGTTGGTCGTAATCTTTTCAATCAGGGTGCCTGCGGCGTCTCCTGTTGGATCGGAGACCAGGTAATCATAATACTCGGTAAAATTGCGAAAGTTGTTACTGGTCAGTACATGGTACAGCCTCCCCGTGACCAGGGTCTGCTTTTCTTTTTTTAATTGAATGCCATAATTGGCCTGGATGTAATGGGATATTTTTTTAAATTCTTTTTCCGTAATGTTGATCACGCGCATCACCGACCTTAATACGCAGGGGGAGTACCATCTCCCCCTGCGCTAAGAGCATTAATATTTGCCGAATTCCTTATCGCTTAAGGCAATTTCCAATTTAGGCTTGGCGGCCGCCGCTTCTTCATAGTTCTCTATGTCCGGGCTGCTTTTCTTTTTCTTCTCCGCCATACCTTCCAATACCCTTAAAACGTCCGGATTGATCTCTTCCAATTCTTTGTAGGAGGATAAGCCCACTCTTTTCAACTTAAACCTATTTACCTGCCCCTTTAACAGTTCTGCCTGGCTGGATAATTCTTCACTGGCGGCTGCACTTTCCTCAGAAGTGGCCGAGTTGGTTTGAACGACCTGGGACACCTGCATAATCCCCTGGTTGACCTGGCCAATGGCGGCGGCCTGCTCGTTTGAAGCGGCAGCAATATTGCCCACAATGCCCGTTACCTTTGCCACGTTCTCTACAATCTGATTGAGGGCGGCGGCCGTTTCATGGGCGATCTTAGTACCTCCTTCCACTTTCTTGATCGATCCCTCAATCATATCGGTGGTTTCTTTGGCGGCATTCGCAGAACGGGCCGCCAGGTTGCGCACTTCTTCCGCCACAACGGCAAATCCCTTACCGTGTTGACCGGCCCGGGCCGCCTCTACGGCAGCATTTAGGGCAAGAATATTAGTCTGGAAGGCGATTTCATCAATCACCTTAATGATTTTGGAAATATTGCACGAGGCGTCATTGATTTCTTCCATGGCTTTGAGCATGCTCTTCATCTGGTCATTTCCCTGCAAAGCATTGGTCTGGGCGATTTCCGCCAGGGTGTTTGCCTCGCCGGCATGCTGGGCGTTCAGGTTGGTCTGAGAGGAGATCTCTTCCAGGGAAGCCGTAAGTTCTTCGATGGAGCTTGCCTGCTCCGTGGCGCCCTGAGAAAGGGCCATGCTGGAGGCCGATACCTGCTTCGCCCCTGAAGCCACCTGCTCCGCCGCGGCATTGATATGGGACAGGGCATTATTCATATTCTCCGTCATGGTGCGGAAAGATGCAGCCAGGATGCCGATTTCATCCTTTGTCTGAATATCAACATTTACGTTCAGATCCCCTTGGGCAATTTTGTTTGCGGCCGCCACAATCTTTTTGACAGGTCTGCTGATGGAGGAAGAAATGAATATGCCCAGCACCAGGGCCAAAATAACCCCGACAATTAACAAAATGACGGTTGAGCGTGTGGCGGCATTGGCGGTCTGGGTATTGTTCCCTGCAGCCTCTTTGGCAAACTGAACCTTCAGGTCTGTTACCAGCTTCAGGGCATCCTCCATTTGCTGAGTGGCGGTTTCCGCATCACCTTTGAGGAGAAGAATCGCTTCCTGGTCTTTGTTTGCTCTGGCCAGTTCAATTATTTTGGCAGCTTCCTCATCGTAATTGGCCTTCGCCTCCTCTAAATCCTTGATTGCGGCTGCCCCTTCATCGGATAGCAGGGTCTTTTTAAAACTTTCCAGGTTGCTGGCAAACTCATCATTTCTCAGTTTAATGCTGTTTTCATAATCATCAAATTCTGCCGGCGTGGAAGCTAGGATGATATCCCGGACATTGCCCCGCATGCGCTGGTATGATTCAGTGATCGTCACCAATTCTCCCAAAGGAGCAGTCATCTTCTCATAAAGGTCCGTATCAAGGCTCTCAATTTCTTTAATATTCTTCACGCCTATAACTCCGATAGCCCCGGCGATGATGGCGACAATAAAAAAGCCGGCCAAAAGTTTCACACTGATTCTCAAATTATAAAACCACTTCATGATATTTCCTCCTCTTTCATGACCGCATTTTCTAAAAGCTCTGCTTCATCCTGCTTCAGAAGCTTGTCGCAATCCAAGATCAGCTTTACTTCACTGCCCACTTTACCGATTCCTTTGATAAATTTGCTCCCCCCTTTGTTGAGATCCGGAGGGGGAACAATCTCTTGCTCCGGGATGGACAAGACTTCCGAGACACAATCGACAATAAGTCCGATGGATATTTCCTGCAGATCGACCACAATCACACAGGTGCGGTCATTATACTCCCGAAAGGGCTTTTTAAAACGAAGCCGTACATCCATGACGGGAATGATCTTGCCTCTAAGGTTAATGATTCCTCTTACGTATTCGGGGAGTTCCGGGACTTCGGTAATGGACTGGATACCAATAATTTCCGTAACATATTTGATCTCAATCCCATAAAACTCAGGACCAATAGAAAAGGTTAAGAACTTCCCTTTCTGCGTATCTTCTTCCTGGTCCCCTAATTCCTGCACAAATGTCTCAGCCATCTGTCGCATCTCCTTTGCTTATAGATTTCCTGCTTTTCCCGCTTCAGGTATTAGACCTCCAATATCCAGTATTAAACTGATGCTGCCGTCTCCCAGCAAGGTGCACCCTGCCAACCCGTGAATTTTTTTAAAGTTTCTGATGTAGCCGGGAAGGGCCTTCACAACCACCTGTTGCTGTCCTAATAATTGATCGGCAAAGATGCACAGGTTTTTTTCATCTTGCTCCACCAGGATCATGATGCCGTCCGTAAATGAGGCGGCTTCGGCTTTTACCCGGTATAATTCATGAAGACGCAGGATGGGCAGGCACTGCCCCCGCACCATCATCATTTCATTTCCTTCCGGGTCGGTAATGATATCCCTTTCTTGGGGCCGGAAGGATTCTTTGATGGCCGTGATGGGAATGGTGTATCTTGCAGAACCGACACGAATATTCATGCCGTCGATGATCGCCAGGGTCAAAGGGATCTTGAGCATGATCGCCGTACCTTCACCTTCCCTGCTCTCTACCGCCACAGAGCCGCCCACCGTTTCAATATTCCTGGCCACCACGTCCATGCCCACACCCCGGCCGGAAAACTCCGTAACGGTCTCTTTGGTAGAGAAGCCGGGGAGAAAGATGAGATGATAGATTTCCCGGTCAGAGAATTCCCCTTCCGGCTTATGGAGCAGACCGTTTTCCCTTGCTCTGGCCAGAATCTTCTCCTTATTTAAACCCCTGCCGTTATCTTTAATCAGAATCAAGACATCTCCGCCTGCGTTTTTTGCTTCCAGCGTAATCTTGGCAGGCTCCACCTTTCCTTTTGACTGTCTTTCTAGAGGAGGCTCAATGCCATGATCAAGGGAATTTCGAATCAGGTGCATCAGAGGGTCGGCGATATGTTCGATAATATTCTTATCTACTTCCGTTTCTTCCCCAATGATCGCCAGTTCCACCTCTTTGTCCAGCTTTTTACTCATATCACGGACCACCCGGATCATTTTCTGAAAAATGGTGGCCAGAGGCACCATGCGGATGGACATAACTACATCCTGCAATTCACCGGTAATTTTTTGCAGCTGCCGGGCTGCCTTGTGGAAATTATCCAATTCCAGACCTTTTAAATCGGGGTTTTGCGTTACCATCGCTTCTGAGATCACTAATTCTCCTACCAAATCCATAAGCTTGTCCAGCTTGGCCACATGGACAGGAATCATGCTCTGGTAATTCGTCTGGGGCCCTTTTTCCCCCTGATCCCCTTTATTTCTCAACTGCCCGTCCTCACCGCATGCTTCATCAGACTCCACCTGCCTGCGCTGAGAGAGCTGTTTGAATTTCTCATCGTTTTCCAACTGGATCAGTTCTAATTTCTGTAAGAAGGGGATCTGCATAAAAAAATCATGCATTGCTGCATAAGTCTGCTCGGTGATAAATAATACCCGGAACCCCTCTTCCTGAATCACCCGGCTACTGTCGTCATCATCAATTAAGTTCCCAGGGAGATGATAAACATCCGCAGCCCGTTCTTTCAGATCATGGATAAAGGCATAGGCACGGAGGCTTTCCATTTCACAACCCTCTTCAAAAAATATTACCGCTTCAAAGGCATTTTTCGAGGCCGGCACGGGTATTTTATTCTGCGTGATATAATACTTCTGCGGGAGATCTTCCTTTTCTTCCGCCCCTGCTTCCCGGACCGGGGAAAGATTATGCTGCTTCAGGACCACCAGGAATCCCTTGATTTTTCCCATCAAAGGCCCGGGTTCTCCGTCTGCCTGATCCCCATTTTTGATCCTCTCCATTTCCCCTCTAAAAAAATCAACGCCTTCAAAGACCAAATCTAAAAGTTCCGAGTAGTTTACGTTTTCCGGCTTTTCTTCCCGAATAAAAAAGAAAAGGTCTTCCACCGCATGGGCAAGAGTAGATATGTTTTGAAAAAGCATCATGGCGGACGAACCCTTGATCGTATGCATAATCCTAAAAATCTCATTGATCACCGGCTGTGTAAAGCCACCTGACTTTTCGCCGTTCAAGATTACTTGTTCCAGTTTTTCCAACAGTTGCGTCGTTTCAAAAATAAACAGATCCACCATTGGCTCACGGTTAAGGTGATCCGACATACCCTGTCCTCCTTGTTCTGTCCCTTACATCGCGGCAATTTTATTTAAGGTCTCAATAACCTTGTCTTCCTTAAAGGGTTTCAGCAAAAAATTTTTCGCCCCGCATTTTACCGCTTCCTTTACAAAGACTTCCTGGCCCAGCGCGGAAATCACGATTACCTTCGCCCGGGGATCCATGGCCTTAATCGCCTTCAGTGCTTGAATCCCGTCCATTTCAGGCATGGTGATATCCATGGTCACTAAATCGGGGCGGTGCTCATGATATTTTTGAATCCCCTCCGCCCCGTTTTCCGCTTCCCCAACCACATCGAAGCCGTTCTTTTCCAGCATCGTCCGCAGTAATTTTCTCGCAATCAAAGCATCGTCAACGATCAGTACTCTTCTCATTCTCCACACTCCATTCTATTGTTGTCTCACAGAGGGAGTAAAAGCATCTAAAATCACTTTTAGAGTTAATAGAATTTTTTCTTTCAAGGGAAATGCATAGTTGTTCAGCCTCCAGCTCAGGCATACGGATCGAAAGGAACCTGCCACAATATGCGTTAAATGATCACTATCCACATCTGGACAGATTTGCCCCACTTTTTGCCCTTGCTCAATTGTTTTCTGAATAAAGTCCGTGCGGTCGGTGTAAATGTTTTTTACCTTTACTGCCAGGGCAGGATCGCAAAAAAGCACATCATAGGCTTGGTCAATAGCGGTGATGGCGGGGTAGTTCTCATAGTATTCCGCAAAAGCATTCACAAAATAGGTGATCGCTTCTTTGGGCTTTAATTCCAAGACTTCAATGGACTGGAGAATATCACTGTCATATTGGGCAAAATAGTCCAGCACGGCCAGGAGAATATCATTTTTTGTCTTATAGTGTTTAAACAAAGCGCCGTCAGATATCCCTTGCCTTCTGGCAATCTCCCGGGTGGATAACCCCTGTATCCCCAGCTCATTAATGATGTCCACTACCGTTAAGATGATGCCTTCCTTTCTTGGTAGCAAGTGGCTTCCCATATCATTCCTCCATAGGAAGTAAGCGCTTACTTCCTTATTTTTAGCTTATCATGAAAAATTTACCTTTGTCAATATTTGTTTTTTTCTGTCCTAATTTTTACCCGGAATATGTCCTTTTTATCCTTGACTTAACTAGAAAACTTGGCTTGCGCCAAGCCTTTGGCGACGGCGGAAGCCTTAGTTGCACTTATACTTGTCACCTTTGAATTTATATATTTTCTGACAAGTATAAAAAGGCGCGGTCTTTCGCCGCGCTTTTTTCGGATATGTCATCTTTTAATAGTGACCGTATCTTTTCCCACTCTTCCCGGATAGGCCCCGTCTTCCCGGCTGCCCAGCATCCCTTTGTGAATCGCCTCGGTGAAATCGCCGCACTGAATTACCTGATCCAGAACAGACCGGATACCTTCCACAATTTGCTCGGCAAATCGCGGGGCCTGTTCGGTGGGCTGGATCCCGGCCTGGCCAAAAAACCGGAAACCTTCATGGACCGAATGCAGGGTGTCGATCTTAGCAGGCACCGTAATGGGACCGCCGGAATAGGCCTCATCCGTTGAGGCAATAGAAATGGCATCTACTTCCAGGGACATCCCTAAACAGGCGTGCAGGGCCGTAGTCGTCGCGGATTGGACCCGGTCTTCCGTATGGGTCAGGAAACCGATGGGGGCTCCCGGCCAAAGAGGAGCATTGATGATGCTGCGTAAGGCCAATATTTTGGCGGCATTAAAATCAATATAGTTGTCCGTCATATTGCCATTAATCATTACTTCCGGAGAATAGGCAAAAAGAGGCTGGAGAATAGGCCTGGCCCCCAGGCGGAGAGCCAGATCGGTCACAATCAGCATGCCGGCAAAGGCTTTATAGGCCGGAACACCGGACAATTCTTCATTTGTGACCACATCAAAAGGCAGCCCATACTTTTGGGCATATTGGATGCTGTAATATCCGTCCACCACCATCCTGGCCGGGTCCGTGCCCGCCCCGAGGCAGCCGTAGCAGAAATTGATTTTGGTGAGGTCGGCGCCGATTTTCCCGGCCAAAACCACCGTTTCCGGCGTATTGAGACCCCGGTGGGCCCGGACCTGCCAGAGGGTTGACTTTTCCAACCCGGAATGAATCCGGTTTAAATTCGCCGGCGTAATCACCGTGCCATCTTCCTGGTGGGTTAAAAAGCCGTCCAGAAAGCCTTCTGTGCGGGCTCCCCAGGAAGGGTCAAAATGGACCACCCCATCAATTCCCCAAGCTTCGCTGGATAAAATATGACCGATATCCATAAAGGGGCAGCCCGTCCCATACTGATTAAAAACCAGTGGTTTCACACGGGTATGCTGCAATTTATGTACAGACATGCGGGCTTTGGTTTCGGCTAAATATTTTTCTAAACCGATCACTTCTTCCCGGGTAAATCGGCGTGTTTTGGGGTGGAGGATGCCGCCGGCATAAAATTTTTTCGGCAGCTCATCACAGAGATCAGGATAGTACTTCTCTAAATCCCCGTTACCTTCCCGGTTGCGCCACCTCGCCACATCCCAGAGCTCATCCCGCAGCCGGGCCCGTTCCACCCCCGGGGAGGTCTTATCCTTGACCCATGCCATGATCATATCGGAGATGCGGCTCAGCTTTTCCCCGATCTGGACATGTCGATATTGGTAATCATAAGGAGCCGTCATATCTCTTTTTACCTTTTGGAATCGGGTGGGGTCAGGATTATAACAGGTACCCTCAATAAAGCAGATGACTTCCTCTATAGTGGTTCCGGGGCCAAAGCCCCCGTCAAAACCAAGCTCGGCGGCCAATTCCGGCCGGATCGACATGCCGCCGATGCCGATCTTGATTTTTTCCCGAATCCCTGAGGCATCCGTGAGGTCGATAAATTTGGCCAGGAGTTCTGCTACCCCGTAACCTAAGGTGCGGCTCAGGAGCAAGGTATCCACATTCCCCTGACGCACAACCTGTTCGATGATTTCTTCCGGCGCTAAGTCCGGCGGTAACAGGATCGTTTCATATCCCGCCTCTGCCAAACCCCGGGAAATTTTTTTGAGTCCAATGTCATGTACCGGATCAATCGGTGCCAAAAGTACTTTTTTCATCTCAACTCACCCCTTCAGCGACACATCCGGCAGCAGCCAAAAATATCGATCTGCCGGCCGGTAAACATAGGCCCGGCCTCTCACGCGCACACCCGGCCCTTCATGTTGGGCAAACACCACATCCACATCATTGAACCCCAGCTCTTTCAGCATACCGATCATTAAATTCCGCCCTTGCTCTTCATTATCGCAAACAAAAAAAGTTTCCACATCCAAAGCATCCATTACCTGTTCTAAAGACTTATGCATGTCACATCCCTTCCTTTCGGCTTAGAATGAGATCGACCAACGCTTCAGGACCTTGTTTCACAATATTGTATACCGGCACTTGCACCGCTCTCTGCACGGAAACCCGGAGCTGTTCCGCATCGACAAAGGCAGGATCATAGGTATGTGACTCGACCCGATAATGAGAGTAAAAAGGATTGACAGTCACAGCCAGGAGAGGGACACGCCGCAGCACGCCTACAAAGATACCTGCTTTTTCCAACCTGACGATTAATTTGTGATAGGAAGAGGGGTTTCCCGCAGCAAGGATTTTGATGGGATCGGCAAAGGTGAAAAAAGCCTGCCCCCCTTGCCTCTCAAACAGGGCACAGGCCCTATGAAAGGATTTTTCACTGGCGATGCCCGGAATATAAAGATAGCTGCCTTCTTTTCTGGGCGTGTCGGTCAGGTCGATAATATCCCTTTCCGAGAGAAGAGAAGGTGTGTCCAGCCTTTTGATCACTTTTAAGTCCGGACTGAGCAGTGCTGCAACAGGCGGTGCCCCTTGGGCCAACTCAGCTGCCCGGGGCACGGTGGGCAGGTTGCAGATGCGCCAGATGATTTCCGTTTCCTGGGCCAGGCTAAGGATATCCGGTGTTTTGGCTGCTCCCGTGGCCAGGATAAACCCATCTGTTTCCGTCATAGGGGCGATGCGGTTTAAGGCCCCGTCAAAGATGGTGATTCCTGGCCCCAGCTTTTGCAGCAAATCATTTAACCGGCGCGCCTCGGAACTTTTATTGGGGCCTGCCGTCACCACCAGGCCGGGTTTTTTCACCCGTGTGATCAATACTTCGCCCAGGGGCGTAAATATATCGGTTTTCCCCATGACTTCCAGGGCAGCCGTACTGGAAATCAAACATTTTTCCGCCGTCACCACAATATCCCCGGCTTCTACCCTCAGCTTCGGTTTAGGCAACCCGGTCACATTATCGATATTTTCTCCGTCATAACCAATGCTCGTTAAAAAAAACCTGCATTCCCTCTTCCGTAGCTCTTGGATCATGCTCGCCGTAACCGTAGTTTTGCCTGTATTTTTCGCGGTGCCGGCAACGCCCAGCCTAATTTGCATAGTGTCCATCAAACATTATCCCCATACAACGTGAAATTTCCCTTCATCCCTATTAACAAAAGAAGGTGATACTTGCTATCACCTTCTTCGAGAGATAAATGGATCCTCACATGATCAGGATCGCGATGATGGTGGTGGCAATGAAGCCCAGGACTACCGGAATGAAATTTCTCCGGGCCAGCTCAATAGGATTAACCCCGGTAATAGCTGCTACAGGAATCAGCCCCCAGGGAATAATGGTTCCCCCGCCGGTCCAGACACCGGCAATTTGTCCCAAAGCGGCCAAGGTAGCCTTATCAACGGTGAGAGCACTGCTTAAAGTAGCGGCAACACTTCCCACCAAGGGCAGGGGTGAAAAGCCGGAACCATCCAGGCCCACGACGATGCCGGTCGCTAAACTGACCAAGGCCACGAAAACCTTATTCAGAGGCACTGCCTGAGAAAGGGCGACCCCAAAATCCTCCAAAAAGCCCGTGGCTTCCGGGGCGCTAAGGATGGTTTTGGCCAGCTCGCCTTTACCCAGGAAGAAGAATCCCCCGATAATCACCACCGGGGCAAAAACCTTGATCCCAAACATAAAGCCGTCCCGGATATAGTCGGTAATTTTCTCCAAACCGTCCACGCCAAATTTGAATATGGTGCCCACAGCCAGAATGAGGGTTGCCGTGCCCCCCAACAGAGCGGTAGCATCTCCTCCTGTCAGGTGCAGCATCCACATGGCGATCACATCCAGGGCAAAAGCCACCGGAGTCGCCACCGCTAAGAAATAGGAAACCCAATTTAATTCCCGTTTCACTTCTTTTGCCATCAGCGCGTCCTGTTCCGCTTTCAAGGCCTCCGGATTTTTCCGCATATCTTTTTTGATCATCAGATAGGCCGTGACGGTGGTAACTAAACCCATGGTGATAATCAGGGGGATGCTGGCGGAAATCACCGGAGAAGGGTCGGCAAATCCTGCCGCTTTGGCGGTAATAGTAGGCGCGCCTTGGATCACATAGTCCGTGGACAGGCCAATGCCATGGCCAAATAAGTTCATGGCCATCGCCGCCCCCATCACAGGTAATCCGGCTCGCACGGCGACAGGAAACATAATGGCGCCGATCAGAGCCGTGGCCGGTGAAGGCCAAAAGAACCAGGAAGCCAGCAGCATGGTAATGCCAAGAACCCAGAAGGCAACATCCGGATTAACCATCAGCCGGGCCGCCGGGCTCATCACCAGGTAATCGGCTCCCGTTTCACTAAGCAGTTTTGACAAGGCCACGATCAGGGATATTACCACAATAATCCCCCAAAACTCGGTGCCGGCTACAATCAAGGCATTATAGACCACGGAAATACTTGCCACAAAGCTGTGCTTAAACAGCCATCCCACCGTTAATAAGCCCAAAATACAGGGAACGAGCGGATCCTTACGTAAGCCCATCACGACAATGACCACGAATACCCAGAAAAGGAACAGCCAGTGAACTGACGTCAGTGTTACTGACATATGGACTCCCTCCTTAATGTACTGGTTGAGCAAATACCCCGCTCAATCCCGCCTCTTCAACCCGACTTTTGATTGCAGGGACATCGGTACTGTACAGGCCTTTTTCCTTCATACGCTTAAAGTACTGGGCCCCGGAAAAAGTATATTTTAATTTTAGCCCGTCTTCTGTCTGCATCGCTTGATTCACGTGGCTGATGGCATCGCCGATGGCCAGACTGTCCGGCAGTACCAACGGTTCCTTTCCCATCTCAAACCGCACCGCATTATGCCCGGCCAAGGTTCCCGTGACGATGGCTTCCGTATGGCCTACCAGCAGGCCGGCCTTTTCTCCGGCGCAGAAAAGGTTGTCCACGCCTTTCACCTTGAGGGCATCATCCCGGGGCGACATGGCCAGGTATCTCATGGAATTTCCCATACTGCCGGCATAGGGATCTTCGAACCGGGCATTTTCAAATCCCGGAATCTGGCGCAGCTTGTCCAAAGGATAGAAGGGGGACATCAGCTTGGCGTGGCCGGTATCCAGGAGAACCACATTTTCCGCAAACTCTTTTAGGGCATATTGTTGACACGCTTTAATCGAAAGAGATTCCGATTTTCTCAGATTTTCAGGAATCGGCACCACCGCTACGCCACGGCGATCAAGCTCTTCTACGATTTCTTTGCCCAGAGATTCTTTCAGCAATTTACAGGATCCGCTCATGGCACCGAGAGAGCCATCTGCTTTCCTGCCGTTCAGTTCCTTCACTCCTGCCTTGGATGCTACCGAGATCCGGGGGCCAAAAGAAGGACAGCGGATAATGCACATCACACAACCATTGCCATATTTGCTGCAATTGGCCTGAGGCCCGGCCGTACCGGTGGCTTCTACAAAAACGTCACCATATACCTCATCTTCCTTATCGGTAATCACCGATTTGATCCTTGCCCCATCCATAGTAATATCTCTTACCCGGGCCGTTGTTTGAAACTCAATGCCAAATTTACTTAATATTTCTCGTACGGCAGGTTCTATCTTCGCCACATCATAAAGATTGGCATGCTGATGGCCGGGAAATTCGATATTGCGGTGACGGGTTGCCATCTCCACGGCATCGAACATATCTCCGCCCCCTAAGGCATATGCTTCTTCCGTAGCGGTAAAACGGCCGTTGTTGCGCATAATGCCTCCTACCAGCCCTGTACCTAAGAGCATGTCGGCCCGTTCGAGCAAAACCACTCTCTCAGCACCTGCTTTTCTGGCGGCAACCGCAGCGCTGCAACCTGCCCAACCTCCTCCTACTACGACAACTGTAGGCATCTTTCTACCCCCTCGTCTGGAAAAATTTTTTACTCCCTTAGGCCAGCGTAGGTGCAGGTAATTTCGATTAATTTTACCAACCCTTTAATGCCATAGCGCATGGTTTCCTCTATTAATTGCCCTTTGCTGTCACAAGTACCCAGGCCGGGCGAAATGTAGATATTGCCGTCATAAGCTACGGTGGGGATAATGCCCATTTGGGCGCATCCGGTTTGGAAGATATTGGTTCCCGCATACATGTCTTCAATCGAAAAGATAGGAATCCCCAGTTCCCCGCCCTGCCAGGTTTTTTCATAGTTTACTTCCACCGCGGTAGAATTATAGGATTTACTGATGACAATGCCGTTCTTTAAATGGCTGGGCAGATTAATCTGAGCGAATTCCTCTTTGACAATTTTTTCTAAACCATCTACCGGTTTGGTCAGCACTTCCGGCTCATCCCGCAGGACTTTCAAGGCCTGAATCTGAGTTAAAAGGGCCTCCTTCCCGGCATCAAAAGTAACATAAGCCGCTTTCCCATAAGAGGTTGTGGTCCCATAGCGGTCACCATGCATGCCAAGGGCCCGGCGGATGGGTACCATTAAATCTTCCCGGCCGATAATCAAGCCACTGGTGGCTGCTCCGGTAGCCTTGTCCATGCTGTAAATAATCACATCCGCCCCGGTTTTGAGCGGATTGCACCCCACAAAAGGCAAACCCCAGGCATTATCAATCACATAGGGCAAATCGTAACCATGGGCAAGTTCCCCCAGACCTTTTTGCAGCAGGGGCGTACCCTCTTCATCTTTTACCGCATAGCCGTAACCGGGGGTTTCATAGCCTAAACCGGTAAAACCTGCTAAAAAGGGAAGATGCACCTCCGCATGGTTGGTAATCATCTCCAGGGATTCTTCCGGATCCACATCGGTGAGCATCGGTACCGGGTGGTACTTAATCCCGTGCACATCATATCTGGCTCCTGCCAAAGGAACGATCACGGTATCAAGATTGTTTTGGCGTTTTCCATAAAAGCCCAGTTCTCCGGCAGTCGTGCCCCGGTCGGCAAGAATATCTTTGTACCGAGGCGGGTAAGGCCGTCCGTAAGCGCCTTGATGATGCAGGTGTTTTTCATATAAGGCAATATACCGGGACCGGTAATTGTCCCCTCTGCCCAACGCGGGCGGGCTAAACAAGCTGTCAAAAGTGACCCATAAACCGGCTTCACAGGTAGAGGTGGGCGCCGCATCATATTCATCGCCATACACGCTTTTGACAATTTCCCGGATATCATCCACCAGCTTGGCTAAGGGGATCACTTCTTTTGCCCCATCTTCTCCCGCCTTCATAATATCGTCCCGGAGGGGAGCCGGGCATCCGGAAATGGCGCCCGTTAAGCCGAATTTTCCTCTGATTTCCTTGGGAATGCCGATCTCATCCGCCGCTTTCCTGGCATCGGCATAGATATTGGGAATATTTGCCTGCAAAGTTTTGTACATCTGGAACTTAAATTTGGGTTTGGCCATGATTATTTCCTCCTATTTTATTTTTACAATCATTTCAACTTCTACAGCTGCATCCAAAGGCAATTCCGAAACACCTACAGCAGAACGGGCATGCGCACCGGCAGCACCGAATATCTGCCCCACTAACTCGGAGGCTCCGTTGACAACCTTGGGCTGTTGATTAAATCCGCCCGCGCTATTGACAAAACCGACGATTTTAATCACCCGTTCCACGGCATCCAAATTCCCAATCACACTCTTGATCGCGGCCAAGCAGTTCAGGGCGCAAATTTTGGCTGCGTCATAGCCATTTTCCGCCGTGACATCGCTGCCCACCTTTCCTTGATACTTCAATTCCCCGTTAACGAAAGGAATCTGCCCGGAAGTATACACATAGTCGCCCACGCGCACAGCCGGAACGTAAGCTGCTACCGGTTTGGCCACCTCCGGAATCGACAAGCCCAATTCAGTAATTTTTTGTTCAAAGCTCACTTTATCTCACCCCTTACCAATTAATATTTGATCGTTCAAAGCAACGCCCCATTCCTTGCCCGGTTTCCTGTTCCCGGACAGGACGATATTTAAGTGGTTAGGCATGTGTGTTTCATCAAATCCGGCAATCCTTCCCACCTGCTGATTTTCAATGAATACAGGGTCACCTACAATCACAACCCCCCCGGCGCTAAATTCGGCAAATCCCAGGTAGGCGATACGGTTGACCGTATCCCCCGGCTTAGCCTGCTCATCGGTGATAATAAACTCGTGCACCTCATTTTTCTTGATGGCACGGGAAGATTGTCTGATTAACTGGAGCCCCCGCTCCTCAAAGATACCGTCCAATACCACTACCAACCTGCCCGGAACAGGTATTTTAGCGTAATACGGGTTAAATTGGCCAAACATATTGCGCGCGTAAGGATCGGCCACAACTCTCCCCCCTTTCCACAGCAACCTTCTTTTGTTATTCTTTCTTTTAGAAATTTATAATATGCTTGGAAAAATAAACCACGCCTTTATCCGAACAGGACCGCAACAAAAGACCTTACTCGGGAAATACTATGGAACAGGAGGTGATATCGGTGGAACAGAGTCAACGGTTAGAGCCGACAGATACCTTAGAAAATAAAAACAAAAAAGCCTTAAGCCTCACCAAAGATGAAGAAGACTGTTTAGCGTGTGATTTCAGCTGCATTCAAGGCTGCGTATAGCTGTATAAAAAAGAAGAGGCGCCCATTTAAGGGAAACCTCTTCTTTTTTGTTCCAAAATGATTAGGGAAGGCTGTCCACCACTTCCATAATTTCTGTGACACTATTTGAAGTATAGCTTGTTTCTTCCTGGGCATCGGTTTGCGTTTTATCCGGCCGCTTCCCTTGGTTTTGCGGTGTTTTCTTGTTCTCCACGGACTTCACCCCTATCAATGATATTTTTGTTAGTCTCTGCCTAAGGCAATCCTTTTATGAAGGAAATATCTGCCAAATAATTGTATAAAAAGGTCGATTTTCGCGGGGAACTCCGCTCTTCTCAGAAAAAGCAGGGTTGAATTTATTTCCCCTAGAATAGGCCCGAAGAAATTTTTTACCATAAAATATGCGCCTTTCTCTTGGATAAAGTTGAAAAATCTGCTCAAGATCAATATAATGTTTCCATATCGTTCTAAATTTTCACGGAAAGGAGATTGAAGTAAAATATGGCACATGTAAATGAAGATTACCTAAAATTGCCCGGAAGTTACCTTTTTTCGGAAATTGCCCGCCGAGTCACCCAGTTTAAAATAGAAAACCCTCAGGCCGATATCATCAAACTAGGTATCGGAGATGTTACCCGGCCCCTTCCCCAGGCTGTTGTGGAGGCTATGAAAGGGGCGGTGGAAGAAATGGGCCGCCAGGAAACCTTTCGGGGTTATGGTCCGGAACAGGGATATGATTTTCTGATCAAAAAAATAATCGAAAACGATTTCCTTCCCAGGGGAGTAGAACTGGCCCTTGATGAGGTGTTTGTCAGCGACGGCGCAAAGACCGATACGGGCAACTTTCAGGAGCTGTTCGCCCAGGACAACATTCTGGCTGTGAGCGATCCGGTTTACCCGGTTTACGTAGACAGCAATGTTATGGCAGGACGGACCGGCCCTGTAAACCAAAACAAACAATTTGACAAAATCGTCTACCTCCCCTGCACTGAGGAAAACGGCATGAAACCTCCCCTCCCTCAGACCAGAGTGGACATGATTTATCTGTGCTTTCCCAACAACCCCACCGGGATGACGCTTTCTAAAGAGGAACTGAAAAAATGGGTGGATTATGCCAAGGAAAACAGGTCCATCATCTTGTTTGACGCTGCCTATGAGGCTTTCATCCGGGAGGAGGGAGTCCCCCACAGCATCTTCGAAATTGAGGGAGCCCGAGAGGTAGCGGTGGAATTCAGGAGCTTTTCCAAGACCGCCGGTTTTACTGGAACCAGGTGTGCTTATACCATCGTGCCCAAAGAAGTGAAAGCTTACGACGCCAAGGGCAAGGCCTACAGCCTGAATCCCTTGTGGCTAAGAAGACAAACCACCAAATTCAATGGCGTCTCCTACCCGGTTCAGGTCGGTGCAGCTGCGGTCTTTTCCCCGGAAGGGCAAAAGCAGATCAAAGAAATTATCAACTACTACATGGAAAATGCCCGAATTATCAGGGAAGGTCTGAAAAATGCCGGCTACCAGGTATTCGGAGGGATCAACGCCCCCTACATCTGGCTGAAGACTCCCGGTAATATGGGATCCTGGGAATTTTTCGATAAACTGATGAAGGAAGCCAACGTGATCGGCACCCCCGGCGCCGGCTTTGGCGCAGGCGGAGAAGGATATTTCAGGTTAACCGCCTTTGGTACCAGGGAAAACACAGAAAAGGCCATTGAAAGAATCAGGACGAAGCTATAAGGAAATTAGGGGGGGAAATTCGGGGACGGTTCTTGAATTGAATTATGGTAAAAGTGTGCATGGTTCCCATTAAATTCAGCCTATAATTTTTATTATCTGATTTGGTTGTTGGCACTTAATGATACAGCATCTGCGGGCTCTTCGGGGCCCGCAGTTTTTATTTTTAAGCATAAAAATAGGCTGGTACCCAACGAATTATTTCGTTTGCAACAGCCATAATTAACTTTCGTTATTGACTTCTCACAGAAATATTGCTATACTAAAACTTGGTACATAAATTATTATTTATACAATAATTCTATTTTACTATATCATGTTTGATTATCTTTGTCAAGAGACCTGAGAAAAATTTTTCTGTTGGGGAGGTGTCACTTGTGCAGAACATGATTTCTCTTTCCTTTCCCTTAGCTGCCCTTTCAAAACGTACCGCCCTTGAGGAAATTATGAAAACAAATGAACTGTCCCACCGGTATGGCCTGATCTTAACGGAGAAGGACGCTATTGACCTTGTGGAGACGAGGAATGGGGCCCTTCAGGCAAATGGGAGAATCGAAATAGGAAGCGGAACCATTGGCCAAATCATCGTCTCCTTTTGCTCTTCATCCTTTATCTGGCAGGAAAACTATGTACAGACCCTTCATGATCTGGTGGAGGCTTTCTACTATCTGAAAAATGAAACCTTGGATTTACTTCCCGACGATGATCTGATTAAGTTGATGCGGGACTACTTTGAAAACCGGTGCAAAGGATCACTGGAACTGCTGTTTAACCGAGACCTGGAACAGTTGGCCCGGAACCTGCGTTATGGTGTGGAGGATTATGCCAATTTAGATGAGGTATCGGAGGATCCGGAGGATTACTTGGATGAGGAGGAGATGTTTTGAATCCCGACGCTAATCAATTTGCGCTTTCCCTGATGGACCAGGGCTACAGGGCTAATATTTTTACCGGGGCGGAAATCGAGGCCATCCAGATACAGGTTTTGCAGCTGTTAAAGGAGTATATCCTGAAGTATACACACTATGACAGCAGTTCTGTAAAGGAAGAAACCGCCCAGTCTATCCTGCAGTCAATCTTTTATTGTATCAATTCCTATCTGATGGGCTTGGAAAATCATGAGCAGAGCATACGTATTTTAAAAACTACCGGTATTAAAGAGATCCACAGGAGAGGGCTCGAACTGACAAAAAACCAGGTGTGTCAAGCCAGGGACATTTATCAAGAGGTAAAAAGCACCAAGCTGGAAGTTTCCCTTACTGCCTATGAGGACACGATCAATGAAGGAATTCAGTCCTTTTTTCAAAATTATGACGTTTATTTTGACGCCCACAACACGGTGGCAAATATTGATTATCCCCTGCTCTGTGATGATATGAGCCGGACCGGTATTTCCTATATCAAAAATTATCTGGAAAAACTGAAGATGGAAAACGAACTGTGCAGACACTTCTCGCCAGAGGAAATCAACTTGCTTTTAAAAGGCTATGGCCAGCAGTATGGCTTTGAGTGCACAGAAATGTTGATTAATATTTCCGAGTTAATTCTGAAAAACGCTTTGTTTTCTGTTCTGCTGGGCAAAAGGGCAATTGAGCTCACCCTCTCTTGGGGGGAATGCGATCTGATCGGAAAAACTTTGCAGAACCTCACCAAGCAGCAGTGTTGGGAAAGGGTACAAAATGCCTTGGATAACATGCTTAGGGAATTACAGGATATCAGCCCTTCATTAAAGACATACCTCCGGGAGTTTCTCTGGGCATTCTTTCCCGCGCTGTATCATGCCATAGAGCAGAATACCCTTCCTTCTTTATTGGTGGTTTCGCAAAGGATGGATCCGCCGCCGGTGCTCCTTTATGAAGCGGGAGAAAAACTAAGTGACGAGCAATTGCGTGCCGTTATTGATGAACTGCAGCACTGCGGAGACGGCCCGGCAAAGGCCTCCCTGATCATGTCCAAAGTCCGTAGCCTGGAGGATTTGATGGAGATTTTAGGGGCAGATTGCCTTTTCGGCAATGAATATGCCGCTGTTTTTGATCTGCTGGGTGATTACGAAATGGCGATCCTGGTGGCAAAATTTTTTGAAGATACAACCTTTACCGGCACCCGTGACCTGTTTGTGGATGAGTGGCACAGGACGGCAAATGAAACGCAGTGGTTGACCCATTTTGTGCATTATCTCACCAAAGGGGCCAGTGATCGGCAGCAAAAAATTATCGATTTGGCAAAAAGTTTGGCAAACAGCACCGGTTAATCCCGGGCTGCTCAGAATGATCCCTTGCTTTTACTTTTCCCGTCCCGGATCACCTGGTCCCAAGCCTCCACCAGCATCTCCGCCGTCGTCCCGGTTAATTGCTTGCAGCCTTTGTTGAAAAATCTTTGGGGCAATGTTCTTTGCCTCCGCAGTTCTCTGCAGCAGGAAGAGCCAAACCGGTCGACAAACTGTTTATACAGGTCGGGAACCAATTGGTTCCCTTTGGGATGGGGAAACCGGCTGGACAGAATTCCCGAGACCATCACCAGGCCAACGAGAGCTCCGCAGGAACATCCGCTTCCCATGCCATGTCTAAAATACTTTGCCGCCGCCAGGGTCTCTTGGGGTAAACGAAGGTCCCAGATCTGGTCCGCCGCCATTAAGACCGCTTCACAACAGTTACGGCCCTGATGCATGGCTTCTTTACTGATTTCCGAAGCTTTCTGTGCCAACAGGCAACTCTCCCTCCTTCTTTTTGATGCCGATCCAAAGCATACCACCCCATAAGCTGCACAAGCTGACCAAAAAGGCATAGAGCACCGACGCCGTAAAAGCAGCAGCAGGCTGCACCCCAAACGGAGCGAGAAGCGTAATATAGGCACCTTCCCGGATGCCGTAACCATTAATCCCTACCGGCACCATGGAAATGGCGGCAGCAGCGGGAACCACCAGCATGGCCTCGAGAAAACTAACCCCGGTTAAACCCAACCCCTGAAAAATAAAATAATTGACCGCCACATTGGCCAGTTGAAACAAAGCAGACCAGAGTACTACTTTCCCTATCACTCCGGGCTGCTCTTTCAGCCTGCCTCCATGGCTGATAAACCGGCTCAGGAAAACAGCCCCTTTTCCCTGTTTTCCTTTTAAAAAGCCGGGCACCTTACCCCAGATTAATAACCACACCCCGACCAGGCTTCCTAGTAAAAGCAGAACAAATAATCCCTTCAGGTTCTTCAAGGATGTACCGGTTAGAATCAAGGCCGGCAAACCAATGCAAGCGATCCCCAAGGTGGCCAACACTCTTTCCGCCACGACGGAAACGCTAACCCCGGCCATATCCCCGGTTTTTTTACCGACTAAAAAAATACGCATGCCGTCTCCGCCAATACTGGAGGGCAGAAAGTTGTTGAAAAAAAGCGCCACCCAATAGGCCTGCCAGAGATCCTTCCAAGAGGCGGGAATCCTTTGGGCATGAATCAATAAACCCCATTTCACAACACTAATGATCATGGCCACAATAATGGAAAAAACGGCCCAAATCAGGGCAAAGGGCTTGATCTGATGCAAGCAATGGCAAATTTGGGGCCATTCCACCGAGCATAAAAGCCAGCCAAGCAAGAGGATGGAAACGAGGATTTTCAGCCCTAATTTAATCTTACCCTTTTGATTCATAATATGTCCATCCTTTTTATCAGGCATAAAATCGTTTCCCTGTACCCTAGCGGGTGGTCGTTTTTTCGCCTAGATTCAGGTCTTTGTTCTTGTCGGTCCAGATCTTTTTAATCAGAAAACCAAGGACGGTTAAGGAAAACAGCAGCAGCAGGCCAAAAACAAACTTTTTCGCGCCCCCTACCAGCATTCCGCCCACATAGGAGTAAACTATAGTGGCGGGAAGCTGCCCCAGTCCGGTGGCCCAGAAGAAGGGCCAAAAGCCCATGGAGGTAAGTCCAGCAGCATAGCTGACAATATCAAAGGATATAAAGGGGAGGAGCCGGGCAATCAGAATGGCATATTTGCCATATTTCTTAAAGAAAGCATCGATGTTCTCCAGAGCAAATCTGCCGGTTAGTTTCTCCACCACTTCCCGCCCATAAAACCGGGCGATAAAGAAACATACTGCTGCTCCGGCCATGGCGCTGGACCAGGAAAGAATGGCCCCCTTCACCCAGCCGAAAAGGCCCGCATTGGCAAAGGTCAGCAAAAAAGCAGGAAGAGGGGCCAAAACGGATTGAAACACCATTAAGAGAAAAGAAACAATGGGCGCCCACCACCCGAAGGAAAGAATATAGGCTTTGACCGCATCCACATCCAAGGTAGAAAATAGCACCAAAATGTCTTGTATCTTCTCCCGGCAGGGGGGGACAAGAAAGGCAATAGCCAATACCATAATAAACACAGCCAGCTTGAAACCTGTTTTTTTCTTTAAACCCATCACGGACACACACTCCTCCATTTTTGCTCTGTCATCGCCAAATTGAAGCAAGTTCTTCATTCAGATACAGATTCTTTTACTCCATCCGAATGAAGAACGGCAAACGCCAAGTTAGTCAGGTTGAAATTGCTACTCTTCTTTTGTCAACAGCCTCTTTGCCTCCAGCAACCGCTGACCGGCTGTAAAAAGAATCATGCCAAAAAAGGCCAGGGAGATCACCACCAATTGGCCGGTAAAAACCATCATCAAAGAAAACATGATGAACCCTTCCGTTCGCTCTGCCAACCCCGGCTGGTAATAAAAAGATTTCATCCCCTTTTTTTCCGTCACTGCCCCCACCGTGAGAAAAACCGTCATGGAAATAATAATGGACACACTTAGGAGCAGCAGGGACCAGGCTGCCTGGGGAAAGCGGAATGCTAATCCCAGGATTACGCTGATTTCCACCATGCGGTCAAATGTGACATCAAGCACTGTCCCCCAGGGGGAAGGTTTAGTCATTCTGGCCAGGGCACCATCCACCGCATCCAAAAAGCCGGACACCCAGAGGATGATCACCGCCGCAAGGGGATAACCGCCCCATACCAAGGGGCCGGACAGGATGCCGGTCACAAAGGCAATCCAGGTAATTAAATTGGCCGAAAAGCCTTTTTTGAGCAAAAATTTCGCGCTAAACTGGATCACAGGATCAACAAATTTTCTCCCACGGGTATCAAGCATAGATATCCTCCTTACGCAGGGATCCATTCCGGCCCGGTTTTCCCGGCAGGAACCAAAGGATGTTCCCGGTCGCCAGCAATATCAGAAGCAACCCGTTTGCCTGGGAAAGAGAAAGGAAAGATAAGAAAAAAGCTTCTTTGAGCATAATCGCCGGCATGATGGCGAAGGCAGCCGGGTCGCGATAAATCACCAAAAAAACAGCCAAAAAGAGAATTTCGGCACCATAGAAAACAAACCGGTGCACAGGGCGCTTGGGGAAGAATGCCCAGATTACCGCCAGAAAAGAACAGGCCGGTATCACCAGGGAAATATTTGTGCGCATGGCCAGCCAGATCCACTGATTTAACACCACTGCCATAAAAAACCCCAAAATAAACCCGAAAAAAAAGCATCGCCCGATCCTATTTCCCATGATGTCTCCCTCTCTCCTGTTGGCTCCCCAGCAACCTGCTCCGCCAAAAAACTCTTCTTGGCATAAACAATGATCATAAAGATAAGGGCAATACCTCCCAAAAGATAATGCCCTACGTACAATTCAGCGCAACTTGTCAGATCCAGCCCGTGTATCTCTGGATTCTAGTCCGGTGTAGAATCGACCCTATTTCTTTAATGCCATTTTGACTGCCACAAATGTGCCGTCTGCCGGCAAGACGTCTTTATTTCCCATGAACTCTACATCTTTACGGCTTTCTACGGCCCCAAAGGTATAAGCGGCATTACTGGTGATCCCCACCGGGCAGCTGTCAAGACAAATCAGGCAACCTGTCTTTTTATCCTGGGCATTCTTCAGGTTTCCGCCAAATCTGATATCAAAGGGCGTCCCGTTGCTGTCCGTAATGGCTTCATCAAGAGTGACTTCTTTTTCCGCACCTGTCCAGGTCACCGTAACATCAAACCCATCGCCTTGAACATTTGTAGTCTCCATATTTTCCATGGTCATGTTCTCTCCCGCTGTGGCCCCGATTTCCACCAAGGCATGATAAAATGCTTCCGGATCTGCGAATGCCCGGAAAACGGATTTCTCCCCATTTCCCCCTTCGGCAAAAACAGCCCCATGACGGGTTGGCTCGTAAAAATATTTCCCGTTTACCTGAGCCAGGAAGGTCACGGTCCCTTCCTCCTTATTTACCTCCAGCGGATTCTCTTTCGTCAGGTTCCCTACCGCATCCGCCGGCGGTGCAGTCTGTTGATCGGACCCCTCTACATTTTGTTGTTCCCCTGTCTGCTGTCCTTCCGTCTGGTTGCCGCATCCCGCACTGATGATCACAAATAAGGCCAATACCGCTACAAATATCAGTTTAAAATATTTTTTCATTTTCCAAACTCCCCTTTCGCTTTAACTTCTTTTCCATTATAAAAGGATCAGACAGGTTTTTCTAATTGCTTATTTTTATTGGCTTTTATGGTATCATAAAACTTTTTTATTATGTCTTTTCTTTCTTTGATTGTCTATTCATTTATATTATGATCAATACAGATGATGCACCGATCTGGAGGGATTTTTTTATGCAAAATAAACACAGACTTAAATGGTTCATAGCAGCCGGGGTTATTATTGTCTTCATCGCCCTTACCGGCTTTTACTTTTTAAAGCCGGCTTCCGTAAAACAGGCCTCCTTCCATATCAACCTGCCTGCGAACGAAGTAAGAACCTTAATGATCGATATCTCTAAAACTACTTTTTTGGACAGATCTGTGGTGAGAAAAGTGACCTTAAGCGGACAAGAAACCGGGGCAATCATCAATCAGGCAAACCGTCCTTTAAGGTTAAAGATCAGCACCTCCGGCTTTCCCGCTCCGGTGCGCATCACGACTCCCCATTCTTCTTTTGATGCCGCCAGTGGCATCATCAAGGATCCCCTGTTGCCCTCCCAAGGGCTGATGCTGGATCTGGAAACGGAAATACCGCCAGAACAAATCAACAAAGCCCAAATTTGTACCGGGTATATTCATTTGACTGACCAGGAAAAGGGGAAAGAATTGGGGGCCGTCCGGGTGATCATTTATAATTCCTACTTGACGAACAAGTATGGTCACTTGATTTCCTCCCAAAGACCTAGTTGTTGTGAATAGGCCTTCCCGGCCCAGATTCAGGACATAGAAAACAAATCAAAAGGACAGGCACCTTGATGGATCCTTCATCAGGGTACCTGTCCTGAAAAGACCTTTTTCTTCATTTTAAATATGTAATCAGGCGATTTATGCCACACAAGAATTCCATGTTAAGCCCTACTTGCAAAATCTTTCATGCCTTGCCGGGGTTGTCCGATCAGATCAACATCTTACATGCTTTTCGCTTTCTCGTTCAGTTTTTGAGCAAGAGTTGACATTGTTTCCACACTGGCGGTTATTTCTTCCGATGCTGCCGCCTGCTCCTGGGTGGAGGCAAGAATGGTTTCACTGCCTTTCACCGTGGTCTCAACCTTCGATTTGATATCTTTCGTCAGGCTCCGGATTTTCACTACCGTATCTTTCGATTGATCGGATAATTTTCGGATTTCTTCCGCCACCACGCTGAAGCCGGCACCTGCTTGTCCGGCCCGGGCCGCTTCGATTGCCGCATTAAGGCCCAGCATTTTTGTTTGGTCTGCTACTTGCTTGATGAAATCCAAGACACTGTCAATTTCATCGGAGAGCCTGTCCATTTCCTGAATATCAGTATGAAGCGCCGATTCATTAACGTTTATCTGGGAGGCAGAACCGGCTAATTGCTCAACGGCGGCAGAAATCTGCTCCATTCCTTCACTTAGTTTATCAGCCATCTCATGCAAATCAGAGGATAACTGTTTCGGCAGGGCAAGGCCGAATGTCCCCACTACCGTAGTTTTATCATCTTCGTCAAAAACAGGATAGGTCATAACCAAAGCGGGTACCCCGTAAACACTGGCATCCGTTTCCTTTTGAATCGGTTTACCGGTTCGAATCACCTCGGCACTGGAGCCGCTTCCCTTTAATACTTTTCCGGGCTGAAGCCTCGGTATATCAAATTTTTCAGACCCTTGACGATGGGTAAATGTCTCTAAATCAGTAAAATACAAAAAAGCTCCTTCCGGGAACATCTCCGCAATCAGGGGGGCAAAATCCGGAAAAGCACGGGCAACAGGATGGGTGCGGGGAATCAGGATACTTAGAGCCCCCATAATTTCTGCTTTATCATTTACAAAGGGGATCGATTTTTCAGTGATCCGCGTTCCGTAAATCGTGCGGGGAACATTTTCCATCAACTCTTTTTGTTGTGCGATCGCTTTGCAGGCTACACTTTGATCGCTGACTTGGCTGCCTACCTGTAGTGTGGACAGGTCAAACTGTTGGGATGCTAATTTCCACGTAATTTGGTCACCTTCGACGATTGTGAAAACAACCCCCCCGGGAACGAGGTCAGCAATAAAAGCGGCAAATTGTTTAAAACTCTCCAGCTGTGTGATATGCACCATCATTACTCACTCCATTTCTTGTTTCGTTTCAGTAAATCTGATCACTGCAATAATTGCAAGCAAGCCTGCTTACCTTTCCATAAATATAGGGCTGTTCCATGGATTCTTTTTCATAAGCCGCTTTTAACAAATCAACCGTCCTTTCACCTTTTTCTGAGATCTAAGAATGAAAAAATTTCTTTTTAAGTACATATTTGCATGCTTTTCCACACATATTATAACTCTTTCGACATTTTTTTGCATTAAATTATATAAAATTTTTGGAAAAAATAGAAAAGACAGTTAATTTCCCATGTTATGGGAAATCCCTCATGCCACAATGTCAGGGGGACAGGTCCCTTGACATAAGGAAGAACCAGCACATTAAAAATGAATCCCAAGGGACAAAGTTCCCTTGGGTTAACGAAAAAGATCGATAGAATTGTTAGACCAGCCGATTACTGCGTTCGATAATCTTTTATAGAAAAACAAAACCAAGCACCTTGATGACAATGGGAATGATGATCAGAACCGTGATTAAGCGAAAAAGGTGAATCGTGGTAATGGGAACCGGGTCGGTCTGAAAATCTTCTGCGTTCATGCCGATTTCCGATAGGCCCGCCGGTGTCGAGCTTAAGATCGCCGTCTTCAGATCCCAGCCATAAAGTTTGTGGAGAATAAGCATGGTCAGAAGGGTAAGGATGCTCATTCCCCCAATGGTCATAATGGCAGGCCAGAGGATGTCGCGAACTTGCCTGATCCCTTCAGCTGTGATCCCCAGACCCACATAAGCGCCCATAATCATGCGCACTAAACGCCGCACCTTCAGGGGCACCTCCATTTTGTCCTTTTCTCTCACCTGGATGATCACCGTACCCAGCATCGCTCCCACCATGGCGCCGGCCGGAATGTTCAGGTAGGTTAACAGCAGGCCCCCGGCAATTGCGCTCAAGATCGTGGCCAATTTAATCTTCATCGCTTTGCAGCCTCCTGCTGGGCTTGATGCTGTAAAAGGCCCGGGCCAAGGGCAGCATCAGAAGCATTACCAACTGGTTGCGCACCAGCTGCAGGATGATCACCTTCTCGGTTGCGGCGCCAACACTGTCCGAAAGAATCGCCATCTCCCCCTGGCCGCCGGGGGTGGTGGCCAGAATTACCGTTTTATAATCCCAATCTGTGGTGATGCCTAAAATCAACGCAATTAATAAACCGCCTCCCAGCATCAGGGCACAGACAGTTACCGTGGGCTTGATCAGCTTTTTTAGTCCGTCCAGGTGAACTTTAGCAAAGCTGGTACCCAGTACGATGCCGACAGCAATCTGTACCATGGTCCTTAACCACACCGGTCTGTCCATCAAGGGGCCGTAAAACACCTGATAGGCCCCGATGATGAGAATGGGGCCTAAAAAAACACCGGCAGGGATTTTTATTTTCATTGCCACCCAGGCCCCAATCCCACCCAATAACAGGGTAAGGGCAAGCCTGAGGGCAAATTGTGTGTCCATTTGCTCATAACTCCCTTCCTGTGGTATCTACATCCTTTGGGTAAACAAACGATGCAGAGCCTCGCCTAAATGGGTCAGCCGGGAACCTTGCCTGGTGGTGCCTACAGTAATGCACCCGGCACGTTCCAGCTTCTTGAGAAAGAGGCGTACTTTATGCTCGGGGCAGGGCATGCCCTTCTGGGCCAGGCTGGAAACCAGCATTTGGCGTCCCACTCCCCTGTTAAAAGTAGCTTCTTCATGAAATTTCTTAATAATCTCCTTTAAATAGTCTTGGCCACCCAGCTTATCAAATTCCTGAATCACATTTTTCATGAGGTCATCGGTACCGGTCTCAACCGGAGCAGGCGCCCCCCATGTGGGCACATCCTGTGTTAAATAAGTGGTGAGATATTGGGTGGTAACGCTATCCTCCGGTTTGATAATTCCGCACAGGTAGTTGGTGATATTTTGCAGCTCCCTGATGTTCCCCGGCCAATGATAATCCATAAGCAGGCGCAGGACGTCCGGAGTAAAGCCTAATTCCCGCTGATACAGCTTGCGGGCAAAATAACGAAAAAGCAGGGGAATATCTTCTTTTCTCTGGCGCAAAGTGGGAACCATCACCTGGATGGTGCATAAGCGGTAGTATAAATCCTCCCGGTATTTACCCTGTTTCACCAGTTGCTTCAGACTCTGATTCGTGGCGGCAATCACCCTTACGTTAATGGGTGTAACCGTGCTGGAACCGATCCTTCTCACTTCCCTTTCTTCCAGGACGCGCAGCAATTTCTTCTGCACTTCCAAGGAGGCATCGCCAATTTCATCCAGGAAAATGGTACCGGTATGGGCCTCCTCGAAAAGGCCGGATTTGCCCCCCTTTTTTGCCCCGGTAAAGGAGCCTTCCTCATAGCCAAAAAGTTCGCTTTCGACCAGATTGTCCGGCAGGGCGGCAAAATTGATGGCCACAAAGGGAGCGTTTTTGCGGGGAGAAGCCAGGTGGATGGCCTGGGCCAGCAGCTCTTTTCCCGTTCCGCTCGCTCCTTCAAGGAGAATGGTCAGATCGGTGCCGGCAAATGTTTTGGCCATTTCGATGGTACTTTTTAAAGCGGGAGCCTCGCCAATGATATCCTCAAAGGAATACTTGGCGATGTTCCCTTTGCGCTTTAATTCCCGCCTTACCTTGGTATCCATTTCCTGCACCTCATGAATCGGCTTCAGAGTGGACACGGCGCCCAGCACTTTATTCTCTTCATCAAGGATGGGACTGATATTGACTACAAAATAGTTGCTCCGGATACAGCGGATACTGTTAATGAGACTTTCCCCGGTCTGGAATACCGTGCGAAAATCAACCTCGGGGAGCACTTCCCCCACATTTCTGCCCAGGACAGCGTCTGCGGCAATACTCAACTGCTTTTCTGCCGCGGGATTGAACACAACCAGCTCATTGGTCTCGTCAATGGCGATAATGGCCTGGTCCACCGTATTTAGTACCACCTGAAGACGCTGCTTCAGCCGGGCGCTCTGTTCGGCAATTTTCGAGCGTCTTTCCGCAGAATGGAAGATCGTAGCAATATAATGCTTCGAGATGTCATCGATAATTTCCCGGGGCAAATCCAATTTCACAATGATTTCTACAAAGGTCGATAGATCGAGGGTTCTCACCCCAATGTCAATCACCCGTTTAATTTCGGGAGGAATGGCCTGATCACTGGTAATTACGGCAATGTCCACATGGCGCGGATAATCCTCACAGCCATCCCAGTAT
Source organism: Candidatus Formimonas warabiya (assembly GCF_002777255.1). GTDB lineage: Bacteria > Bacillota > Dehalobacteriia > Dehalobacteriales > Dehalobacteriaceae > Formimonas > Formimonas warabiya. The sequence continues at coordinate 3,557,786 of NZ_CP017634.1, forward strand.
GGATAAAAACGAATTTTATCCAGTCCGAACCCCCGGAGCAGGTCAATCTTCTCCTGCGCGGTCTCCTTCCAAGAACCTGCCACCAGCACTTCACTGTCCTTGGGCAGGGCCATAATTTCCTCCAGGCTGTCCACTTCCAGGGTGCGATTCGCCATCAAGACCCGCTGGTCGGCAGGAAGCTTTTTTCTAATTTCCCGGTAAACAGGTTTGTTGGCCGCGATAAAAAGGTCGCAATCCTTTTCCGCCGGTACTTCCTCGGTGTCCTTCAAGCACCAGGTCCGGACTTCAATATATCCTGCCAAATACTGGGTCAGCTGCTGCTGCACCTGAACGCAGGTAAATGGGTTTTGGGAGACGATATAGACAATCTTTTTATCAGGCATCTCTTTCACTCCAGACAAGGCTTTTCCTCATTATAACAATCATTTGCGCAATTAAAAATCCCACAAATCTTGCCTGTCCTCCCTGCATCCCGGAGCAGCTCATATCACCTCTTGAGCAGCAAGGACGATCAGGGCATAACCACCTGCTTCTCGCGGCGCGTGTCACTCCAGCCCCGGTAAATCGTCAAGCCGAGACTGACGAGAGAAATGATGATTAATACGGAGCTCAGGGGGCTGCCAAAAAACACATTCCAATAACTGCCGTCACTGATAATCAGCGCCCGGCGCAGGTTATTCTCCATGATGGGTCCCAGAACAAAGCCGAGAACTGTGGCGGTAGGAGGCAACCCAATCTTTTTCATGCCGTAGCCGACCAGACCAAAGGCCAGCGTGAGAAAGATGTCGGAAATCTGGCAGTTTACGGCATAAGCCCCGGTAAAGACAAGGGCAATGATGGAAGCCAACAGGGCCGGCCTGGACAGGGTTGTAATCCGATAGGCGACTTTGATAAAAACCAGTCCCTGAACAAGCATAAAAATATTGGCAATAAATAAAGCAATGAAGGCACCGTAGGCGATCTCAGGGTTTCTTTCAAAAATCGTGGGACCGGGAACCACATTATGCAGCATCAAGGCCCCAAGCATGATGGCGGTAGAATTGGACCCCGGTATGCCCAGGGACAGTAAGGGCACCATCGCCCCGCCGGTCACGGCGTTATTGGCGGATTCCGGAGCGGCAATGGCACGGATGTCTTCCCCCTGGCCAAAGGTATCGGTATTCTTGAACCATCTTTTCGCCTCATTATAGGCGATAAAGGAGGAAGTGGACGCTCCTGCACCCGGCATCACGCCGATGATGGTACCGATGACACCGGCAAAAAGGGAGACCGGCGTCATCCGCTTGATTTCCTGCCAATTCGGCAGCTTTTTCCCTTTGGCCTCATACTTGCCAATAAAAGTTTCCCCGCCGAAACATTCCCGGGTTTGTTTCAGGACTTCGGTAACGGCAAACAGGCCCATCATTACCGGAATGAGATCAAAACCCTCGTTCAGGGAACGAATCCCAAAGGTAAAACGGGTCACGCCGGAGATATCCATGCCCACTGTGGCTAAAAAAATGCCGAACAGGCCGGCCAGGATCCCCTTAAAAACATTTTTCCCCCCTAAGGTGCAGATCATGGTCAGACCCATAATGGCCATGGCGCAATACTCGGCCGGCCCAAAAGCCAGGGCCACAGAAGCCAGGGGAATGGCCAAGATAATCAGTGCGATATTCCCCACCATCCCGCCGATAACGCCTGAATAAAGAGAGGTGCCCAGGGCCAAACCTGGCCGCCCCTTTTTCGTCATTTCATAGCCGTCGATTACGGTGCAGGCCGCAGCATTGGTTCCCGGCGTTCCAATCAGGCAGGCCGGTACGGAACCGCCATACTCGGCGCCGGCATAGACGCCCAGAAGCAGCATGATGGCAATGTGGGGCGGCATCCCCCAGGTAAAGGGGAGAATCAGTGACATCGCCACCGTAGCGTTAATGCCCGGGATAACCCCCCCTATGATACCCCAGAGAACACCCAGGAAAATCATGAGGATGGCGTGCCATTCGAAAGCAAAATTTATTCCTAATGCCAAATGTTCCAGCACGTTTATCAACTCCTTTTCAGAACTGGTTTCTACCCAAATAAGACAGGCAGCAAAACACCTAAAAGTTCGCCGAACACAAAGTACAAAAAGACGCTGAAGGCCACACTGATGATCAGCACTTTCTGCCATTTCCGTTCATTGAATAAATATAAAAGAACTGCCATCAGCATGATCGTCATGAGCAGGTAGCCCAGTTTGGGCAACAAGAAGATATAGACAAGGGAAACCAGAATCACCAAATACAAAATCCCCTCCTGGATGCCCTTCTTTGTTTCTTTCTTTTCCTTGATGCTGTCCGGATGGGCATTCTGATCCCGCATCCGGTAAGAAACGGCTAAATGCACCAAACCAATAAGGATCATCAGCACAGCAATAATATTGGGTAAACCCGAAGGCCCCATGACTTCGCTTAACTGCTGCGCCTGTTGGACCCGGCCATTGAGAGGCAGGGAAAAAAGGAGAATGAACAAACCAGCGCCTAAGGCCAGAAGACCCGTCTTCCAATCATCCTTTTTGAACATGGTTATCACCCCTTACATGGTATTGATTAACAGAGCGCAAAAGAGGCGCAGAACCAGGCGCCTCTTTTGGCATGTTGGTTCACTTGTTATTCCAGTGTCTTCTTGATTTGCTCATATTGCTCATTGATGATCTGGGCCGCCTCTTCGGGACCTTTCAGGTTGGGAACCATTTTGGCCGTCTCATAGTACTTAATGAAGCCAGGATCTTTAAAAGCTTCGGAGATCGCCTGGTACATCTGGTCGATAATCTCCCGGGGCGTGCCCTTGGGCGCCACGATGGCGCGGAACTTTTCCACATGAATATCATAACCATAGTCTTGGATCGTTTTGACGTCGGTACCGGGCAATGGATTGAAGCTCACCAGTATCTTTAGCTTGCCCGATTCCACCATGGGACCGATTTCCCCGTATTCCCCGATGCCGATGTCCAGGTGTTTGCCCACCACAGCCACGGGAGCTTCTCCGCCCCCTTCAAAAGGCACTTCTTTGATGTCCAGCCCCGCTTTTTCTTTCAAATCGCGCAGCGCCATGAAATCCACATTTCCGGGAGTTCCTCCGGCAATCTTTACCACACCGGGGTTTTCCTTCACATAGGCCACAAAATCGTCAAAATCTTTCCAACTGTCGGTACGGCAATACATAATCAAAGGATCCGTGAAGAGAACTGCCACCGGGTCATAATCCGCCGGTGTGATATCCATCTTATTAATCAACATGGAACTAAGGAAGGTGGGTGCAACTCCCCCAAAGGTATAACCATCGGGAGCGGCTTTCCTCAGATAATCCCAGGCATTATAACCGCCGGCTCCTTCCCTGTTCTCCACCACCACGGCTTTGCCCAGGTTTTGCTCTATGACGCTGCCCAAATTCCGCAAAAGAATGTCTCCGGAGGAACCTGCTTTGGAATGCCAGATAAAATGAATTTCTTTTTCCGGCCACCCACTCTGTGCTTCCGTCCCGGCTTTATCGGCGCATCCGCCCAAAATCGCCAACAAACAGACCATGCCAAGCATACCCACGATTATTTTACGATAAGACATTATCCTTAACCTCCTTAATTTTTTCGTCCCAGGCACCATTCTATCAATCAATCCTTTTTTTTAAATCCATGGCATTCAATGTTTCAATCAAGCCGCCGTTCTCCATGATTTCCCGGAGGAAAGAGGGGAAAAGGGGAAAAGAGTAAGTTACTCCTTTGGTCAGATGATGAATGGTTCCCTTCTCCAGATCCACTTCCACGCTGTCTCCTTCTTCGATTCCGTCCACAGCCTCCGGACAGATGATGGCCGGCAGCCCGATGTTTAAGGCATTGCGGTAAAAAATCCGGGCATAGGAGCGGGCGATCACGGCGCTGGTTCCCGCCCCCTTTAAGGCCCATACGGCATGCTCCCGGCTGGATCCGTACCCATAGTTCTCTCCGGCTACGATAATGTCTCCGGTCTGAAATTGGCCGGCAAAGCCGGGACGCACATTCTCCATAATATGGGTCCCCAATTCCCGGGGGTCTACCACGACCATATACTGCACGGGTATAATTTCATCTGTAGAAATATTATCACCAAATTTCCAGCATTTCGCCAAACCCTTTCCACCTCACGATCTACATGATATAAATTCTCGAGGGTCGCAGATATATCCTCTAATTGCGGAAGCAGCTACCGTGGCCGCACTTGACAGGTACACCTCCCCTCCCGGCCCCATGCGGCCCGGCATATTTCGGGTGGAAGAGCTGAGGCCCACCTCACCGGGAGCCAGGATGCCCACATCATGGGCGCCGCAGTTTCCACAACCCGGTGAGCAGATAATTCCCCCCGCGTCAAAAATTTTCTTTAGATATCCTTGAGTTAAAGCCTGGTCATAAATTTTTCTTGTGGCCGGTACGACGATCAATCGAACCCCCTCGTGGACCCGATGCCCGGCCATGATGCTGGCGGCAACGGCTAAATCCCGCAAAGAAGCCCCGGCGCAGGAGGTAATAGAAGCCTGTTGGATGAATATTTTCTCCTGTTCTACCTCCCGGGCCGTTTTCACATTGGTAGGCAAGCTGGGACAGGATACCAAAGGCTCCAGCCCCGAAACATCATAGAAAAGCCGGGCATGATAGCCTGCGTCCGCATCGCTTTTAACCACCCCCGGGCCATGAGCAGGAACAATAATCGCGTTCTTGGCACCCATTTCCATGCTCATGACGCATAGAGTGGCCTTCTCGCTGAGCTCAAATCCCTCGATCACAGGTCCGGTAAATTCTACGGCATAGTAATTGGCTCCTGAAGGTCCTAGACTTTTCATCACCTGAGAGATCACATCCCGGGCATCTACCCCCGCCTGAAGGGTCCCGGTGATGGTGATCAGAATGGATTCGGGAACCCGGAACCAGGTGGTCCCCGTGGCCAACACACCCGCCATTTCCGTGGCACCGATCCCGGTGGCGAAGCTGCCCAGGGCACCCTGACCGGTAGTATGGGAATCCGAACCCACAATCACCTGTCCGGGACCGGCCAGACCCTCCTCCAGCATCAGAATGTGGCTGATTCCCGACCCGCAGTCATAAAAATAACGAATTTTTTTATCTTTCACAAATTTGCGCATGCTCTGTTGATGAGCGGCTGCTTTTACGGAGGTAGAGGGACTGTGATGGTCAATCACAAAGACAATCCGTTCCGGATCCCAGACATCCTGAATATTCAGCCTGTTGAATTCTTTGATCACAAGGGGTCCATTGTTGTCATGAATCATGGCCCGGTCCACCTGTACCGTAATAATATCTCCCGGTTTTACGAAACTTCGGCCGCCGGCCTGCGCCAGGATTTTTTCCGTTACGGTCATAGCCATCTTATCTCACCTCATTTCACCACGATCCCCAGAGCGGTGCGAAAGGCATCATGGATAGCATCCATCGCATCCCCCGCGACCTTCGCGCTCCCGATCAAATAGACTTCTTGATCCGGATCCTGGGCCTGATGGTACAAATCTTCGTTGGCCCCGTATCCACAAGCCAGGACATAGGTATAGCGGCCTGGTATTTCCTCAGTTTCCCCATTTTTATTCTTAATGGTAAAGGAGTCGGTGCCCAGAGAGATAACCAGGGCATCCCGGATGATGCGGATCTCTCCTTTCTGAAAGCGTTCTTCCATAAAACGCCAGCGGGCGATGCCCAGCCGGGCTAAAGGATCCTCCGGATTGTCGCCGACCATGATTACTTTTTTACCCTTTGCGATCAGGAAATCCACTGTCTCGTATCCTACCAGACCGTCTCCCACTACCACAAAAGAATCCCCGTCCGCTTCCCTGATTCCGGACAAAAGGTCTATGGCCCGGTAGAGAGCGGCCCCGTTATTCTCCAAAGCAGGGATGATCTCGCGCCCGCCTACGGCCAAAAGATAGATGTCGAAGCCCCCTGGCAGTTCGTTGATCTGATGATCAAAGACAAATTTTACCCCCCGTCGCGTCAGCACCTTTTCAAAGTACCGGAGAAGATTAAGATAGTCTTTTTTCCCAGGTGGGACACTGGCCCAGCGAAATATTCCCCCCAATTCCTTCTCTTTTTCAAATACCGTCACCTGATGTCCTCTTTGGCTCATCACGTCGGCGGCTTCCAGCCCGGCGACCCCTGCGCCGATGATACAAACCTTTTTGATTGTTTCATCCTTTTTGATCTCTACCAGTTCTTCCTGTCCCAGCATGGGGTTCTGCAAACAGGTGCAGGGAGATTTTTTCTTTCCCCGCTTGTTCCGGCATCCTTGATTACAGCCGATGCAATGGCGAATCAGGTCTTGTTCCGGGCAACCGATAGATTTCATCCAGTCCGGTTCCGCCAACAGAGCGCGACCTACGGTAACAAAATCTGCCTTTTCCGTCTCAATAATCTCTTCGGCCACAGTCCAGTCCACGATCCGTCCTACAATAATCACCGGGATCTGAAGATTCTTTTTGAGCATTTCCCCCATCCAGGCAATATGTCCCTGGGGGATGTCCGAGGAGGGGCATTCCCATTGCTCACTATCCGGCATCCCTACCGATACGTGAATGGCATCCGCACCGGCGGCTTCCACCAAACGGCATAATTCAATGGTTTCCGCCATTTGCCGTCCCCCCGGTAACCTTTCCTCGCCGCTGATGCGCAGGATCACCGGGAAATCCTGGCCCGCATAATTCTTGATTTTCTTGATCATTTCCGTGACTAATCTGGCATGTCCGGCCAAATCACCGCCATACTGATCCGTCCTCTGATTAATCAGGCTGGAAAGGAAAAGAGCGACCTCATGGCCATGGGCGCCATGAATTTCTACGCCGTCAAAGCCTGCTTTTTTAGCCCGTAAGGCTCCCTGGGCATAAGATTCGATAAGAAATTGGACCTCCTCGGCGGTATGCTCCAGGGGGTTCTTGGAAAAGCCCACCCGTCCGAACTGAATGCCCGAAGGATGAAGCTGGCAAAAAACACGGCTGTCATAACGGTGCACCATATCTGTTAAACGGCGCCATTGGGATATCCGGCTGTCATCGGCAATGGAGGCCCGATTAGGCTTGTTTGTGCCATGCGGGTTGGCCGGAATAATGAAGCCGGCCACTCCGACCTGGGCCCGTCTTTCTACAAAGGTATAGAGTTTATCTGTGACATTACCGTCTTGATCGGAAAAATATAAACACATAGAGGGAAAAATAACCCGATTTTTTAACTGAATGGGTCCAATCATTGCAGGACTGAGCAATTTATACATGTTGTTTACCTCCTGCCCTCAGCTTGTCGTTCTTGACCATGGGCCTGGTTGCCGCTCCTAATTTTTCACCGGCCTTATTTTCTTTGGCGGTATCTATCCTCATTTCAAACATGGGTACTTCGATCATAGGCCTCCTCCGTCTTTTAGCTAGACTTCTGTTTATTTTCCTGCTGCATCTCTCGTTAAAGATTTCACAATAATGACCATGAAAAAAGCTTCCTTATGTCCATTTCTTTTTATGGATGGTCCCCATAACTGATCTCCCTTCCTCGTAAAATGAGAGCTTAAGCCTTACCATGCCATTTAGCAAGTTCTGTGCCACTCCCGATAAAAGAGGGATTAAAGCTGAAAACCCTTGGGCGGCATACGCTGATAGAATTCTTGCATATTGTATATTAAATTCTTTCTCTCCTATTAGGCGATATAGGTGATTTAATAGGCGAATATTAGCTTTATTAGGCGTCCTAAATAGCCTAATATTTCGCCCATCTTTCTGCCGGCATATTGCTGCTCAAAATAAAAAAAGACTAAACCCCTGATAAATCAGTAATAGGTTCAGTCTCAGAATATCAAATTGTCACAGGGACAGGTCCCTTGACATAGTTACAATTAGATGCTGCGCGCTATTTCATAGGCATCCCATATGGCCCACATGATGTTTCTTACTTTTCGGGCATCACCAATGAGATAGGTTTCCGGTATTAAATCTTTTATTTTTTCATATAATTGTCTGTCGGGTTGATAGCCGGTTGCCAGGATCACGGTAGCGGCCGGAATCTCATCTTTCTGAAAAGACCTGTCTATTATTTCAACCCTATTCAGGCTAATTTCTGCCACAGTTGTGCCGGTCATGATTTTTACATTGTGCCATTCCAACAAATCATGTAACATTTGCTTATTTGCGTAAGGAACATCCCCTGCCCACATGAGCTCTTCGGTTATTTCCACAATCGTGACATTCTTGTTCTGCCGGCGCAGCCATAATGCCACCTCACAACCGACCAGTCCTCCTCCGATCACCACGACAGGATCTCCTACCTTTTCTTGATCCAGTAAGGCTTCACATGCCGTCAATACATGATCTTGATCGACTCCCTGTATTTGCGGAATTCGGGACGTTGAGCCGGTAGCGACAATGATTACTTCAGGCTTCTTTGCCTCAATTAATTCTGCACTCACTTCTTCTCCCAAATAAATGGGAATACCTAATTCGTCCAGTTCATTTTTATACCAGTCAATGAGACGTCTTTCATCTTCCTTAAAGTCAGGAACGGATGCCTCGGTGAGATGTCCTCCTAATTGATTGGTTTTTTCATACATGCTTACCTGATGCCCCCTCAGCGCAGAAACCCTGGCAGCTTCCAATCCTGCCACACCGCCGCCGATAATGAGAACCTTCTTTTGCTGAAGCGGGGGATGCAAAGCATACTCTACTTCCCGTCCACAGGCCGGGTTTACGGCACAAGAAAGAGGACGGCACAGGTCTTGCCTGCCCAGGCAGCCGTCATGACAGCCCAGACAGGGTCTTATTTTTTCTATTTGATTAGATCTTACCTTTACCGGCCAGAAGGGTTCGGCCAGTAAACCTCTGCCCAGCAGTACCATATCGATTTTACCCTCGGATAATGCTTTCTCCGCTAAGGCCGGTATCTCCATCCTTCCCGCCATTAATATGGGAATCTTTACTACTTCTTTCAGTCTTTCCACAAAGGGTAAATAACACCCGTGTTTTTGATATCCGGGCGGGTGGGCCCAATAAAAACCTTCATAAGTACCGCAGTCAGCGTCCAGTGCATCATATCCTGCCTCTTGAAGAATCTTGGCAGCTTCCAGTCCTTCATCCACATCCCGGCCTTTTTCGATAAACGTTTCACCCGGAAGACCGCCTTTGTTCCAGTCCTTGATAAAGCTTTTCACACTAAACCGCATGATCACAGGAAATTCCTGCCCTACTACACCCTTTATCTGTTGAACGATCTCAGTGGAAAGAGCCAGCCTCCCTCTTAAGTCGCCGCCGTATTTGTCTCCTCTTTTATTAAACATGGCCAGGGCAAATTGGTCCAATAGATACCCTTCATGAACGGCATGTATTTCTACGCCGTCAAAACCGGCAAGTTTCGCGATTTTCGCAGCCTCTCCGGATTTTTTTATTAAGAACTGAATTTCTTCCAGGGATATTTCCCGGCACGTCTCCTGCGGGTTCCAAAAATTCGGTATGGCCGAAGGCGCAATGGGCTTGCAGCTGATCCACGGTTCGTAACCTACTCTGCCCAGACCCAGGGTGATTTGCAAAAATATTTTTGCTCCATAGGTATGGACTCTTTCCGTCATTTCACCGGCTGTGCAAATAAACCTGGGCGGGTTCACAGAGGGGTTTTGAACGATCCCCGAGAGAGAGACCTCCACCTCGTTTTCAATTTCCGAATATCCGGTAATGATGAGACCCGCCCCACCTTTGGCCCGTTCCACATAATAGTCGATGCCCCGCTGAGTAAAACAACCATCTGCCGATACCATCCCAAAGACAGACATAGGCGCCATGCCGATGCGGTTCTTGATTTCCACATTGCCGATAGAAATCGGTTGAAAGAGACAGGTAGATTTTTTATTCATTCATATCCCCCTATTTTCTAATTTTGTCCTCCCATAAATACTCTTTCACAATAAAGATACTGATGGAAAGATTTATGGGAGGACATATCCTTACCCTCCTGTCGAGGGTAAGGACCACCTTCCTAAAGACATTATATGATCATAGGCCTTTCAGCTCAAATATTTTGGGATTGGGATATTTCAGAACCGAGACTGTCCCGCTGATAATCGGCACTGCTCTCATCCATATACTTGTCCGTGGTTAAATAGGGGTCATAGCCAAAATCTTCCCGCAGCCACTTAACTGTAGAAATCGCCAGTATCACCAGCAGAGGGAGCACCGGCACAGCAGTTAATACGGAGGACAACTGAACAACGTCCATGCCACCCACTAATAGCAGCGCGGTAGAGGCAAAAAAGAGCATCGCGGCCCAAAATAACCGGATCCACTTGGGCGGTTCTACCCCGTCCCGGATTTCATGACAGGTCATATTGGCCAGGGTAAAGGAAGCCGCATCCGTACCAGTGGCCGTTGAAATCACCATTACCGCAATAAAGAAGGGAATGACCAGCCATTTTAAGGGCAGGGAATTCAAGAAGAAGGATACGACGGCCGGTCCCCCTTGGTCCTGCAAAACTTGCGCCACCTGGGAGCCGTGATTCAATATGGCGTCTACCTGATAACCGCCAAATATCAGGTAAAAGAGCATGCATGCCAGCGTAGAGGAAAAGATCATATTTAAAATAAGTGCCCTGATTGTGCGGCCTTTGGAAATTCTGGCCGCAAAAAGGCCTACGTACATGGCCCAGGCCAGCCACCAGGCCCAGTAAAAAACGGTCCAGTCTTGGGGAAAGCCTGATTTTGTGACAGGATCGGTATAAAAGCTCATGCGCACAAAATCATGCAGCAGCACGCCAAAATTATCACAAAACAAAGAAAGCATGAAGACAGTTGGACCGACAAGCAACACAAAGGCAAGTAAAATAAAAGTCAAATACATATTAAAATCCGCCAACCGGGCAATACCGCCCTTTAAACCGTTATAACAGCTCCAGCCATAGACGAGCGCCATCACAAAGCAAATCAGCACTTTAAAGCCTGTGGTTTCCGGAATGCCAAAGAAGTCTGCGGAAACCTTTGATATCATCGGTACAATAAAGCCAAGAGCAGTAGCCATCCCGCCCACCAAACCGATGACAACAACGGCATCAATGAGTTTTCCTACCCAGCCGTCTACCACGCTGCCCAGAATCCCCCGGCAGGCATAGCTGGGATAAAGATAAGGCCGTCTCCGGACATAATACATATAGGCGAAAGCAACAGCCGCCACAGCAAATGTAGCCCAAGCGCTGAAACCCCAGTGAAAAATTCCGTAGGCTAAGGCATATTGGGCTGATTGAGGGGAAAAAGGTTCCAGCCAAAAGGGAGGATATTGTAAATAGTAAATGGGTTCATTTAAGGACCAGTAGACGAGACCTCCCCCGGTGCCACCGCAAAACATCATGGCCACCCAGGTAAAAACAGAAAAGTCCGGTTTATCCTCAGGTCTTCCTAATTTCACTTTGCCATACCGTCCCAAAGCCAGCCAGGCTAAAAATACCAGACATCCAAAAACCACGAATTCCCACATCCAGTCCGTACTATGCGTGATAACACTCATGGATTTATTGACCAGATTCTGCGCCCCTTCTTGAAACACGACCATTGGCCCATAGAATATCAAACAGGCAAGTGCGGACCAGACAAATACGGTCTTATTCACTCTGGCATATACCGGTTTTGGTTTACCATTATCCATTGTTACTCCTCCTTTATTTTTCTCTCTGTCTATCTGGTGGCAAGCTGTGCATAGCTGTTTGATCCGGCGACGATTTTAGGACAAATAGGCACCTCCTTTTTCCCGTATTACCAAACCTAAAACAATCTTGATTTTGCTTGCCATAAACGTGCCATTCAGAAATCGCCCCTTACTATCCCCTGCCTTCGGTCAAAAGCATTACCCGGTCTAAACCATTTCCTTTATCAAGATACTATTTCATTTATTTTTTTGCATTTTCTTTTATTGTACGAAACGGGTAATTGAAGCAGTTTTAGACACTTAGCTGGACAATCTTTCTAACAATTCTTTCATTTTCCAATCACAGAACCGGCTCCTGTCTCTGCGCATTATTTTTAATGTCATCATGACCCGGATCAGTTCACCATCATTATCGGACAGCGGCATTCCCGTTGCCAGAACAATCATCCCTTTCCTTAGTTTCAGGATCCTCGCTACTTTTCTTTCCCACCGGACCGTATTCAGGCAGATTTCGGCTAAAATCACATAATTTTTACCCAAATCTGTGATATATTTTCCTGTTACATCAGCTTCTTTCACGTCGAATATGGTTTCAGCCTGGGAATCGAAATATAAAATAAAACCTTTTCGATCGGTAACAATAATCGCTTTTCCCATGCCATCTATTCTCCTTCCATCATTGCCGGATCCCATATCGAGGAATCGAAACCAATTCCGCCCAGGGTTATCAGGTAAACGGCTTCTGTTCTGGGCTGCCAAAGGGCAGAGGGAAGAGCGTCCTTTCGGGCCCTCTTCCCGGGATCATCCTGTTTATTCATTTAACAATGCTAAGGCTTTGTTTACGGCATCAGCCGCATCTTCTCCATAGGCATCTGCGCCAATTCTGTCTGCCCAGCGCTGCGTAGCAGGAGCACCGCCTACCATCGTCTTAAATTGATTGCGCAGCCCTAATCTCTTCAGTTCCTCTTCCAGCTTTTTTTGTTCCACCAGCGTGGTTGTGAGTAGGGCACTAGTACCGATTAAATCGGCATCTACTTCTACAGCCTTTTCGATAATTCTGCTTACCGGAACATCCCGTCCCAGGTCGATGACTTCAATCCCCTGGGTTTTAATCAAAGATATCACAATACCTTTGCCAATGTCATGAACATCTCCCTCCACAGTAGCAAAAATCATTTTGCCTTTTTTATGGGCCTCCTTGCCTTCTATCGCCCCTTCAAAGGCTCCGGTTACAGATTTCATGACATCTGCAGACAGCATCAATTCAGGGAGAAACACCTCTCCCCGGCCGAAAAGATCTCCCACTTGCCGGATTCCCGCGCTAAATCCATTGGTAAGAATGTCCACGGGATCCAAACCTTCGGACAATACTTGTTGGGCGACCCGGACCGCCCGCTCCTGGTCATATTTAAGGATTGTATCAATCGCTTCCTGAATGAGTGCTTCACGACTCACTGTTCCTTCCCCCTCGTTTCACATTTTTTTTTGATTTTTTATACCAGATGAATTTTACTTTTGAACCTGTTCACACTATTGATTTCGATATCGAGAACCCGCGCGATATTAAACTTAGCCTCCATGCCATTGGCGCACTTGGTCCGGTCCAACACGTGGCCGATATCAAGCTGTTCTCTTATTTCTTTCATCATATTGGAATCTGAAAGATCGAACACAGAAACCCCTAATTTCCCTGCTACATATTCTTTCGCATCCTTTAATTTCATGCCCTTCAGCATTTGCATCCGTGCTACCAGATCTCCGGCAGTCCGTATTCCGCCCATGCCTGTGGCAACCTCATGGGTAACAGCCATCCCGTAGGCATCACCATGGCCAATCTACAATCCGTCGGCCTTGGCAATTTCGATAATCGCTTTGGAAGCCCGGGATGTGGCATCGGTGGGCGATGTATTCGTTAAGGGAATTCCCCCTACGCCCATCCCGGCATTGACATGAACCGGGATATCCGCCGCTTCCACACAGGCTTTGGCAAATGTCACTGTCCGGGCCAGGTTCCAGGCAAAGGACATACTGCTGTTGGTGTTAATCACACAGCCAAAAATGGTTGCTCCGGCCTTTTCACATACTTTTACCTGCTGATGCGGGTAAAGGCCTGCCAATCTTACCCCATCATATTTCAATTGTCCGTGCATGCCTAGGACAAACTCTCCCGCCATACCCATCTCAATGGGAATCCCGGGATACTTGTCCTTTAAAATTTCTGCCGCTTTTAAGGCCGCTAAATAGTCTCCGTCTCCCGATGCGCCGATGGTATCAAAGTTGATCCCATCCGCACCGCTCTCGTACAGGGCGCTGGCAATAAAGACCATATCCCTGACAGCATGCTCCACTGCTTCTTCCTGGGCAGCTCTGGCCTCCGGAATTTTCGCCAGAGGCAAAAGTTCCGACCAGTTATCGATGGGTCCGTCGGGTTTGGTGTATAGCCCCAAATTAGGCATGGCCCCATAAAAAATAGGAATGATGCAATTTAATTGGGCCCGCTCCATGGCCATGGCCTCTTCACTGACGATATTTTTTAAGGCTTTGTAACTGTAGTCCGTAGCACAAAGTTCCATGGTATCCGAACAGAAAACCCTTTCGTGGGTGAGGATGGTCGTGGTTCTATCCATAGGAAGCCCTGCTCGCACAGGTAACTTCAATGTCCCTGCATCAAAGGTAACAACTGCTTCGTTTCCTCTTTCACAGCTCACGGTTTTTTGCGGATGGGTTATGATTTCGAACAATTGCTCGATCTCATCATCAGTTAGCTCCGGAATTTTTCCCCGGTCTGCCGCGTCTTTCATTCCTTCTTCTAAATCCCAGCGAATATCTTCATCGCTCATCCAGACTGCGGAACCGTCGCCCATCCTTGTAAAATACTTTTTCATTTAAACCCTCCTTTTCCTATTTCGCATCAAAAAATCTCATGTTACCAGGATCCCAACAATAGATAAAGCAACAGTTATGCCAATGTACCTATTCTTTTAAAAGAATCCCATTAATTCTTTCATCTCCGCGGATGCCTTGATTTTACCGGCATTTCTCCTCTCCAGGTTTTTCATGAATGAAAGGATCGTTTCGACCAACCGCCCGAAAACGCAAGAAATGGCAAGTAATTACCCGGGAGGACCGGCGATTACTTGCCGTTTCTTGCGTCGAATCGTCATTCGGTCATTGATGTTATCTTTATTTTATGCCCAGTTTACGCATGCGATACTGTAATCCCTGACGGCTGATGCCGAAGGCCTTTGCCGCCTTGGTAATGTTGCCCCCATGCCGCTTTAATTCATCCACCACTTTCACGATTTCCTGCTCCCGAATTTGCTTGGAAACCTCCACGCCTCTTTCCACACTGGGATGATTGACAATATTTAAGCCCAGATTGGATTCCCGGATAAAAAAATAGTTGAATTTTTGGGGAACATATTCCTCGATCAGGATGGTCTGATCCTCGGGGACCATATTCATGGCACATTCTACCCAGTGCTTGAGCTGCCTGACATTGCCCGGCCAATCATATTCCTCCAGGTGCCCATAAATCTCGGGGGAAATTTCATAAATATTTTTTTTCAGTTTGATATTAAAGCACTGGATAAAATAATCGACCAAAATCCGAATATCCCTTTTTCTTATCCGCAAAGGAGGAATCTCAATATTAACTACCGCCAGGCGATAATACAAATCACTGCGCAGCTGTTTTTCCGCAACGGCTTTTGTCGGCTCGCTATTACAGCTGCTAATGATCCGTACATCAACCGGTATTTCATGCTTTCCCCCCAAGCGCCTGACTTTTCTTTCTTCCAATGCCCGCAGCAATTTGCCCTGTAAATTGAGGGGCATGGAATTAATTTCATCTAAAAAAAGCGTGCCCCCGTCCGCTTCTTCAAAGAGACCTTTCCGGTCCGTAGCTCCCGTAAACACGCCTTTCACCGTGCCAAAAATGATCCCCTCCAGCAGGTTTTCCGGGATGGCGGCACAATTAATGGAAATAAGGGGTTTCAGGTTGCGGCTGCTGTTGCTGTGAATACTCTGGGCAAACATTTCTTTTCCCGTTCCGGTTTCCCCATAAAGAAAAACCGGCGAATCGGAGCGGGCGGCACTTTTGGCCCAGAGCAGGCTCTGGCGGATGGCGTCGCTTTCCCCGAGGATATCTTCAAAGGAAAAAAAGCGTTTCTCCGGTAAATAGCCGCTTCCCAGGGTCCCGGCCAAATCACGTTTTCCTTCCTGAAGGGTCTTTTGCAGTTCCACTACTTTGGCAACCATTTCCTCGCTATTTTGCAAGTTCCGATCAATGGCTACGGCACCAAGGGTTTTCGAACCCTGCTTGACGGGAAAATTATTTCCCGTGACGCGCACATACTGGCCGGCACGGGAAAGATAGTAATGAACATAAGCTTTTGACGGCTCTTCCTTTTGCAGACATTTAAACAAGGTGCTGTCCTTTTTCTCAAAATTATAGACATCCCAGGAATATCTCCCCACCACGTCTTCAAATTTTTGGCCGTCAAATTTTAACTGGACCTCATTGCAGTAGATAATTTTTCCTTCCGCATCCACCACAATAATCCCTTCATCAATATGATCCAAAACAATTTTGAAGGCTTCATTGAGCAAAACTGTTTTCGTTTCATCCCGGTTCATGACCTCGGACATGATAACGAAAAAAGTGTTGTTTCCTATCGGTATTGTTTTCACACGCACAATTTTTTGCAGATCAGGCAGGAAAAATTCCCGGGGGCCGCTTTCCCCAAGAGTAAGACCGGGAATCATTTCCCTGATACTTTTTCCCTTTAAAAGAGGATCCTTTACTCCAAGGATTTGGGAAAAAAAGCGGTTAAATATTTCTGGCACTCCTGTTTGAGCGTCTACCACCGCTAATCCCAGATCGATTTCCGAAATAATTGGTTGAAGCAAGTCTTTGATCAGGAAGTTGTTCTGTTCCATTTCTTCACCCCGTCGCAAAATGAATTGGCCTTCTTGTGGCGGTATAACCCGGGCAAAAGGCAGGCAACCTTTTACCCGGGTTAAATGGATCTCCGTGATCTTGGGGATACAGGCAGGGAATGAAATTAGCAAGTCTACATTGAAGCAAGTTCTTAACTTGGTAAGTGCTTTTCTTACCAAGTTTTAGAACTGCAAATGCATGGCTTAATTGGCGTTGGACTCCCGAAGCGGGAGTCTTACGCCAAGTTAGTCAGGTTAAATCAGCTTTTGCTGCTGCAATAATGCGGTCAAATTCTTTTTCCACTTCATCATCCAAAGGCAGTACCTGATGGGTAGCGAGCAACTCCTTTGCTCTTTGTCTGGCAATATCCTCCAGTTTTTCTCCTTTGACAGCCCACTGTTCGAAGGTCTGCCGCTGGCTGATGCCGGGCACCCACAATTCCCCGGCGCGCAACTGTTTCCTGGTATGTTTGTGTTCCAGGAAATTGCCCTGGTTTTCAATGACTTCCGCGACCACATTCACCGCCAGCTTGTCTTCATTCACTTCTACCTCTTTGATGGTTCTCTGAACCAGGGCAGAAATCTCATTGTCAATCACCAGCATCACGTAACACTTGATCAAGGCATTGTCCAAGGACCCGGCGGAACCAATAATATCCACCCCGCCCAGTCCCTGTACCAGGGCATTATACATGTGTTCATAGGCACTCTGGGCATCGGCAATCTTAGAGGCCCCGGAATATCCCCCCGGTGCGCAAGGGATCTGATAGTACCGGGCCAGTTGATTGGCGGCCAGGGCAGCCAGCCCGAACTCAGGAGCAGCCCACAAGCACAAACCGGTTCTCATATCCATAAATCCCGTCCGGGAAGACATGGTTACCGGTGCTCCCGGTCGATAAAGCTGCGCGGCAATGACACCGGCTAACATTTCCGCATTATGCATGGCCGTGCATCCGACTACGGTCATGGGACCCGTAGCACCCATGGTAGGGCTGGGTTCTACGCCAAGAGGAATTCCGGCTGCGACAATATCCAGCATGGCCTCGGCCGGATGCAGGCCATATTCCAGGGGGCTCACCGGGGATACGGGAAGAGTAGCCAGAGGCTTTTCTTTCAGAGCCTTCTCGCTGCCGGCCGCCGCAATCAGAATTTCCAGGATATATTTCATTTCGCGGCAAGATTCCACACAGATACTAAAGGGTTTCGAGCTGTTCCTGAGCAAAGTGGCGGTTTCCAGGGTCAAAATAATTTCTTGGGGAACATCTCTGGGGAAAGAAGGGGAAATAATATGGACATGGTCCAGGGCATCCGCCAACCGGGTAATATCCGCCAAATCCTGCATCAGGGTATCTCTTCTTTGGCCTGTCTCCAAATCAATCACGGAAGGTGCCCCTACCAGAGTCTGGCAGTAGGCTTTTTTCTTGCCGATATCCAGCACGTAACCGTCTTTTCGCCCATACAGCTGGAAAGAGGAGGGGGCTGTTTTCAATCCTTTGTCGATCACATCTTGGGTAAAAACAACGCGGTTTCCTTTCTCTTTACACCCGTGATCCAAAAGCAGTTCTTTCAATCTTTGGGATTGGGTACCGATCCCTACCCGCTTTAGAAGATCCAAACTGGCCTCATGAACCTGGGCCAATTGCTCCTCGGAAAGGTAATCGAATCTCATCCTGCGTGCACCTCCACTAACCTTTTCGCTACGGACACAGCTACGGAAGCATCTTCCGCATAACCGTCGGCGCCGATTTTGTCTGCCCAGGCCTGGTTAATGGGCGCTCCGCCAATCATTACTTTTACCTTTTTTCTCAGGCCTTCTTCTTCCAACAACTCAATAATCTCTTTTTGCCGGCCCACGGTGGTCGTTAACAAGGCGGAAATGCCAATGACATCCGGGTGGTATTCCTTGGCCTTTTGGATAAATTTTTCCGAAGGCACGTCTACACCCAGATCGAATACATCAAAGCCTGCCGTTTTCAACATCATGATCACAATGTTCTTCCCAATTTCATGCAAATCTCCTTGCACCGTTCCCATTAATATTTTGCCTAAGGATACTCTGTTTGTCCCGTCCAGAAGGGGTTCCAGTTTTTTAATCCCGGCATCCATGGCTTTGGCGCCCAGGAGCAGGTCGGGTAAGAAATAATCTCCCGCAGCAAAATGATCGCCCACCTGCTGAATTCCTTTCGTCAAACCGTCATTAATGATCGCCAAGGGGTCCAACCCTGCTGCGATTGCCTTGTCTGTCCATTCGGCCACCAGATCCTCGTCGCCTTCAAAAACCGCTCCTGCCAGCTCTATAAAAATTTGTTCCTGTTCCATCTCCATACCTCCTATCATTTTTTTGCCTGTTGGGCAAAAATTATCTCTTTATTTTTTCTTGATCCCATACTCTTCTTCCGCTTCTTCCACGATCGATCTGATCGTAGCCTCTACCCCCGGTGCCAAAGGCGCTACCTGATGGGTGCTGAGGATATGATTCGCCTCTTCATAGGCCCGCTCCGTAAAGTCTTTTCCCCCGTTCAGCAGCCATGTTTCCCGCATGGTGCGGTCAATTAGCTTGCTTTGGGATTGCTCTCTTTTGAAGTTTTCAAAGGTATGGGCGTGGCTGATGAATTCGCCGCCCGGGCCGATCTCTTTGATAATATCCACCGCCATGTTGGCATCGGTAACACTGATGCCGCCCACAGCTTTTCTGATCATCTTATACATTTCGTTGTCCATGACAAATTGGGCAAAATCAAAAGTGATCCCTAGCTCCAGCATCCCTGCCCCGTAGATCAGATTGGCGCCACCCTGGGCTGCCAAAAGAGCGGTAAGGGTTTTTTCATGAGCTGCTTGAGCATCCGGTATTTTGCTGTCTGCCTACCCACCGGCCACAAAGCTGGGCAACAGGTAGTACTGGGCCATCTTTGCCACCGATGCGCTGATCATGCCCAACTCAGGCGCTCCTACCGGCGCCGTGGTATATCTCATATCCATAATCGTGGTGGAACTGCCATAGATACAGGGAGCACCTTTGCAGGCCAATTGGTTGAGCACGATGGTGGACAATACTTCCGCATTATGGGTGACCAATGTTCCCGCCAAGGTCACCGGAGAGGTGGCTCCCGCCATGGCCATGGAAATGATGTTAATGGCAATACCCGCCCGGGCCGCCTCTATCACCACGTCCGTACATTCAGGAATTAGTTTTAAGAGACTGGTCGGACAAACGTTGAAGGTGATTAAGGGTCTTTCTCTTAATTGATCCTTTCCTCCGGCCACTGCCTGGGCCATCTTGATCAATTTTCTCGCATTCTTCACGCCGTCGGCGCCGATAAAAAAGTGTTTGGTGGTATTGGGAAAAATGGCCTCCGCATTATGGAGAGATTGGACATGTCCCGGTTGATCCTGGGCAACCACGGCCCGGTAGGATATGTCCATTTCCGATAAATAGTCGCTCATGCGGGCAGCATTGGCTACGTCTGCTTTGGTCGTAGTCCGGTATTTGCGCGTCACCGGGTCAATCACATTAACCCCTTCCCCAAAGTTGACAAATCCGACCCGGTTCGCCTCCATACAATAATCCTTGTTGGGATCACGACCAGCCAGGATCAGGGTACCGGGTGTGGAACGGATGGCGTCTTCCACCAGGTAAGGAGGAATCTTGACAATATTGGTCTTGGGGTCGACAAAGGCGCCGCCGCCGTCAAAAAGATCCCGGGCTTCCGGACTGTCTACCCGGACCCCTACATGGTGCAGGACATCCAAAGTAGCGCAGTGAATGGCATACAATTCATCTTGGCTAAAAGTATTGAGCGCAAAACCATCCATCCGGTTAAACCCTGCGTGTAAATTCCTTGCCACTTCTTTCACCTCCGAAAATTTTTCCGCATCTTGCTTTTTTATTCCGCATACATTCCTTTGCGATGGGCCGTTAAATAACCCATACAAAACTTGTCTTTACCTAAAAGGGCCTGCGTCCCGTAAACAAACCCCATCATGGTCTTATCCAAAGGATTGAAGATGTATCCATCCATGCCCATGCCCATGGTTAGTACGGTGAAAAGCCTGTTTAATATTTTTCGGTTCGGCAGTCCGTAAGATATATTGCTCAACCCGCAGATCTTGTGCACACGGGGAAACTCTTCGGTAATTAAGCGTACGGTATCCAAAACTTCGATCCCGGCATTGTTGCTGACACTGACGGGCTTTACCAAAGGGTCAAAATAGATATCCTCTTCCGGAACCCCTGCTTCTGTTAAACCTTTATACAAAGCGCGGGCCACCTTCATGCGGTCTTCTCCCGTTTCAGGCATGCCATGATCGTCCATGCAGAGAGCGACAATTTTGGCTTGATATTTTAACACTAAAGGCAGAATTTGCTCATAGCGCTCTTTTTCTCCCGTAATGGAGTTAATCATGGGCTGGCCATACTTGACTAAGGCCAGTCCGGCTTCAATCGCTTTCGGGTTGGGGCTGTCTAAGCACAAGGGAGCCTGCACAGCTTCCTGAACGGTGTTTACCAACCACTCCATTGTCTCAATTTCGTCAAAAACTTGGGTTCCACAGTTAATATCGATATAGTTTGCGCCGGCCTCAAACTGGTCCAGGGCAATTTTTTTAATTCCCGCCGCATCCCGTGCTTCTACTAATTCATTAATTTGCTTTCGACTGGTATTGATCAGTTCTCCCACAATAAGCATGAACTTCATCCTCCTGTTCCTTCCTGATTCCATCAGGCACCTTTTGTTTTGTAATTGCTTTCCCGTAATTTATCCTTTTCCCGGTTGACCCAGGATCGGTATTCCCCCGGACTTGCTGCTGTTAAACCCATTTGTTCCAAAATGGGGATTACTTCGTAAACCGTCCGATAGCCTTCATTGATATCTTTACTGTTTTGGGCCACTCCGGCAAAACCAAGCTGGGGGGGGATTAAAGAAGTAACTACATTTGCCCCTGCCTTTATTCTGTCCTGCAGTCCGTCAATCCCGTCCACATCAAGAGATGCCGGAATTAATCGGTCCGGGAAAAGCAGGCGCATCACGGCAATGACCTTTAATTCCTGGACCCGGGAAGAAGTTCTCCATCCTTCCATGGGGGTGCCTTTCTGGGGCACAAAACTCATGACCCGAACCTGGCGGGCGCCCATGCGGGACATATGCTCCAGAGAAATCAGGATATCAGAAAGGGACTCGCCTACCCCGGTCAATAAGCCTTCTTCCACCAGCATGCCTGCTTTCAAGGCCATTTTTTTGCTGTGCAACCGGGCATCATAACTTTGGTCAATGCGCAGCTTGTTAAACAGCACTTTGCTGTGGGTTTCCTGATAACAGGCATACCAATCGGCACCGGCAGCGGCCAATTTCTTCAAGGCATCTTCCGGAACAACTCCCGGAGAGATCATTACAGGTAATTTGGTTTCCCTTTTTACTTGGCTGATCAGGTCTGCCAGATCATCGAATCCCTTTTGTCTCTGGTAAAAAGGGTCCTCTCCTAAGGTTAAGTCAATCAGATGAACACCGGATTCTTTTAATCTGACAGCCGCTTCTATGGTCTCATCAACATTTTTCCGGTACCGGTTGCTTTCCGGGTTTGATCGGCGGTAATAACAGAAGGTACAGTCATTGCGGCACCAGGTAGAAAAATAGATAAAACCATAGAGAAAGATTTTTTGACCAAAATACCTTTCCCGCCTGTCCCGGGCAGCCTGAAAAAGTTTTTCCAGATCCTCGTCCTTATTTAAATTAAGTAAGAACATGATTTTCTCAGGGGAAACCGGCCTGCCTGAAAGCCCCTGATCCAACAAATTGTCTAAGTAATAAGTTTCCTGGCTCAAAAAACACCCACCTTCTCGCAACATCTCTGGGAAAAAGTCTGTTTTCCGGAATTTCCGAAAATTACATCTTTTCTCCTTCCTGCTTCATCATGATTCCTGCCGTGAAATATTTTTCATGAATCCCCTCCTTCAAAACCACCAAAGAGAAATGTTTTTGGTACTGACATGTTTTTGCAAAACATGTGCCAATTTTTCGGATCGCCATTTCTTTCGCCCGTGTTTGCCTTTTCATCGTTTATGTAACGTTTTTCAGAAAGCCATTCCCTAGGAAAACCTTGAGGAGGCAGAGAGGAAACGATAAAAAGAGTAAAAAATCGCAGAATTCATTCTGCGATTTTTTACTCTTTTTTACTATTTTCTGAATTTCCCCTTTGTTAGAATCCCATCTGATCTTTCATCCGCCTATGAATTGAACCTATTTCATTCCGTACTTGCGCAACCGGTACAAGAGGGATTGCCTGCTCATTCCCATCTCATGAGCGGCCTTCGTAATATTGCCTTTATGGCGTTCTAACATTTCTTTGATTTTAATACATTCCTGTTCTTTAATCTGATTGACAATGTCTCTATATTTTATGCCGTAGGGACCATCCTCTATTTTTTCTTGTGGTTTATTGTTGTTAAAATTAAAAATATGGTCTTCCTTGGGGGTATAATTTTCATCGAGAATGTTCTCGTTCTCCGGGACCAGATTCATGGCACATTCCACCCAATGTTTCAGCTGTCTCACATTTCCCGGCCAACTGTAGTCCTTGAGAAATTTTTCAATTTTGGGAGATACCGCGCATATCTTCTTGCCAAATAGCTCGTTAAAATAATTGATATAGTATTCTACCAGTAGTTTAATGTCGTTACGCCTGATGCGCAGAGGGGGTATTTTAATGGTTACAACCGCTAAGCGAAAAAACAAATCACTCCGTAATTGAGACGTGATCTCCCGGTTTGGCTCCAAATTACAACTGCTAATTAAACGGACATCCACAGGAATCTCCGTTTTTCCTCCTAAGCGCCGCACTTTTCTTTCTTCCAATACTCTTAAGAGCTTACTCTGCAAATTGAGGGACATAGAATTTATTTCATCGAGAAAAAGTGTCCCGGTATCGGCTTCTTCAAATAATCCTTTATGGTCATTGGCACCGGTATAAACCCCTTTTACCGAACCGAAAAGAATCCCTTCCAGAAGGCTTTCCGGAATCGCCGCACAGTTGATGGCGATAAAAGGGTTCTTCGATCTGTTGCTGGCCGCATGAATACTCTGGGCAAACATTTCCTTTCCGGTCCCGGTCTCACCCAGAAGCAATACAGGTGACTCCGTAACGGCAGCTCTTCTCGCCCAGGATAAAGCCTCTTGAATGTGCTCGCTTTCTCCTAAGATATCATCAAAGGTATAATATTTCTTTTTTGAACCGGTGTCGAAAGATGCCATTCCTTGTTCCATCTGGTGCTGGTGCAGCTTCTTTTGCAGTTCAATGATCTTACCCACCATTTCCTCACTTTTCTTTAAATTCCGGTAGACCGCTACCGCCCCAACCACCTTGCCGTCAATGGTCACAGGAAAATTGTTGCCCGTCACCCGGACATATTGTCCCCCATTGGTGATATAGTAATGGACATAATCCCCGAACGATTGTCCTGTCTCAAGTACTTTTAACAAGGTACTGATTTCCCGGTTGAATTGATAAACATCCCAGGTGTATCTCCCATTAATCTCCTTCATTTTTAGTTCATCAAACTCCAGTTGCACCTGATTCAGGTAAACAATTCTTCCTTCCCCGTCCACAATGATTAAACCCTCATCAATATTGTCAAGGGCAACCTCATAGGCCTTCCGAAGCAATGTTGCTCTCTCCCTATCCTGATCACCCCTGGATAAAACAAGTAAATATAGCTTTTCCTGGCTTTCATCATCTAAAATCCTTACTTTCACATTGATTATTTGCTCTCTCTCAGGAATGAGATAGGCCTGGGAACTATGCTCTATTAAATGCAAACCCGGCATAATTTCGTCCAAAACAGCTCCCGCTACATCAGAAGCCGACATTCCTAACACTTGGAAAACTTGCTCGTTACAGAGCTTAATCACTCCGGAACTGTCCACAACTAAAATTGCTTCATCTATTTCCTGAATGATTTGTTCCAGCAACTGCCTTTGGCATGTCATATCAAGATTCAATGTTGCACACCTCCGCATTTAGTCAGCTTCATTCCTGTAAAGTGATAAAGTCTGTGAAGATAATATTTGACCTTTATCGGTTAATTCCTTCAGAAATTCTTTTCCATCCGATGAAATTAATCTTTCTCACAGACGGGGGTGTTTATCTCTCCCTGCGCTATGTAAATGACTTGAGGACAGTTAACGGATTACCAAAAATAGACTTCCCTTAAAGAGGAGGGCTTATCATGGATGGGGAAACAGGACGGCTCTATCCGGATCGAAGGATAGGGACACCAAATCGCCTAATTGAAGCCTACAAGGAGAGGGAACGTTGGCATTGATCCTGTTTCCGGTAATTTTGTGCGCCAGAACAGCGCTGTAGTTTTCTCCTTTGTAGTTCATCTCACAAATCTGAAAATTTTTCTCACCTGTGAAACCAATCCGTACTGCGGAGGGACGAAACATGGCCTGATAGAGGCCGTCCGGCCGGTCTACGCGGAATGTGATCATGTCGCTTGTGAAAACATGATCTTTGATGCTGCCGTCTACATAGACAGCATCTCCAAAATATTCAGCAACTTCACGGCTGACGGGAGATTCAAAGATGATCTCAGGCGTGTCATACTGCACCACTTCACCATGCATCATAAGAGCGACTTTATCAGACATACTTAACGCTTCCTGCCAGTCATGGGTCACCAGCACAGTGGTAATCTTAAACTCTCGCTGCAGTCTAAGCACCAGGTGGCGCATATCCTGGCGCAGGTTTTCATCCAAACTGAAAAAGGGCTCATCCAGCAACAACACATTGGGCCCTGCGGCCAGCGCCCTGGCCAGGGCCACCCGCTGAATCTGCCCGCCGGACATTTGATGAGGCTTGCTCTTTTCAAAGCCTTTCAGCTGCACCTTTTCCAACAGCTCCGCAGCGGTTTTCAAATATTCCTTTTTAGACGCCCCACGCATTTTCAAAGGAAAGCCGATATTCTCTTCTGCCGTCAGATGGGGAAACAGGCGGAAATCCTGAAAGACGATCACGGTGCCCCGCTTGTAAGGAGGCAATTTGTCCGCACATTTCCCGTCCAGTATAATCGAACCGCCGGATTGAGGAATGATCCCGGCAATGGTTTTTAAGAGCGTACTTTTCCCACAGCCGGATGCCCCCAAAAGAGAGACGAAGGTGCCGTTTTCTACCGTAAGACTGACAGATTTGATGATTTCTTTCCCTGAAAGAGACACGGAGATTTTTTGCAAAGAGAGCTCCAACAGTCTCCCTCCTTTAGTCCATCTTGCCATACCAGAAAACAAATTTTTTCATACAGAGTTCGATGAGAACGAAAACAATCATCGTGGACAGGATAAATAACAAAGCATAAGCAGAAGCGATGGTCCGGTCCCCGCCCTGAATAAAGGGGATCATGACGATGGTGAGGGTTTTGACCTTGCCGCCTCCGATCATCAGCGTTAAAAAGTATTGGCTGAATGAGATGATATACCCCATGCTGGCCGCAGACATCATTCCCGGCATAATCAGGGGCAGTGTGACATAGAAAAATGCCTTTCCCGGTGGAACGCCAAGAACCTGGGCCTGCGTCTCCAGCGTTTTCCCTACGGCATGGGTGAGATCTGTCATAATATTTACCGTATAGGGCAAGGCATAGATCAAATGGACAAGGATCACGCCCAGAAAGGTATCTGCCAATCCCAGATGTATGAATACCACATGGATGCCCATGGCGAAAGCCGTACCAGGAACAATAATCGGCAAGATGGTGCCAAATGAAACCAGCGATTTGCCCTTAAAATCATAAAATACCAGGGCCCGGGCGGTCATCATGCCAATGACGGCCGCAAGCACCGCCACAATGAAGGAAAGTCCCATACTGGAAAGCAGTACAGAGAGCACATGGTTATGAGGGCCCAACAGCTCCTCCACGGCACGCAGGGAAAACCCTTCCGGTGCAAGATGAGGCCAGGTCCACCGGCTGGAAAAACTCCAGACCGGCAAAAGGAAAAGAGGTACCACAATAGAAAAAACTGAGGTATACAAAAACATCTGCAGCAACCTGCGCTTTTTAAATCTCATTCCGGTCACCACTTGTTTGATTGGTCTTTCCGGACAGTAAATAATAAACTGCGGATATGGCCAGTGTTATTAACAGCATTACCCCATTCATCGCCATCGCATAGGAACGGTGGCGTAAATCGGGATCGATATATTCGATATAGGCCTGAACGGGCAGGGCCTTTGGTAAAGTTGCCCCCAGCAGAAAGGGCAGCTCATAAGCGCCAAAGGAAAAGGCGAAAATGATTAAAAAAGCTTTATGCACCGCCGGCATAGAGAGAGGCAGGGTCACATAAAAGAAAGATTTTATTCCCGAAGCGCCCAGGTTTTCCGCGGCCTCACCCAGTGTGGTATTAATACTTGCCATTAACGCCAATACAAAATAAGCGACAAAGGGGACTTCCTTCCATAGATAGGCGATGATAATACCTGTGTTGTTTGTACTGAATAAGAGGGCAGGAAAGTCTCCCTGTACATGCAGAAGGTTCAAAGCATAAAGAATGCGCGCCAGTAAGCCATTTTGAGAGAAGAACATGATCACGAATAAGGCCACAACCATGTGGGGGATCAGAATAGGCAGTTTGATCACCTGCAAGATTTTCCCCCCCACCTTGCCGTTTAAAACAAGAGCAGCGCAAAGCAGCACGCCGAATATCGTTGCCAGTACGGATGAAACCAGAGCAATGACAAGACTGACCCGGATAGAGGCGAGCAGGGTTGGCTCCTGGAAGGCCTCTTGATAATACTGAAGCGTAAAATCAGTCATATCAAAGGCCGGAATATATCCCAGACTCTGGATCAAGGCATTGCCGATACCTAAAAAGAAAAGAAAGCCGAGTACCAGTATAGGCAAAAGGAGCAGGTAGGGGGTCCATTGAGATGAGCGGCCCATTACTTGCCTACCACCTCTTCCGCCCAGATTTCCTCAATGAGCGGAACCAAATGTGCCGGCATTTCCGGTAATCTTTTGGAAAGGAGCTCATCTTGAGGAATCGTCCCCTTGCCGATATCCACTTGATCGAATAAGGCTTTTTCATCAGCCGTCAATTTGCTATATTCCACCACAGGCAAGGCCTTCAGTTCGGAGAATTGGGTTGCCTGCAACTCAGCGGAAAGGATTTCGTTGATCGCAGCCATGGCGGCCGCCTTGTGCGGCGAGTTTGCGGCAATAGCGATATAGTTTGTGTTGCCGATGGTGCCTTTATCGAAGAGAAAAGACCGGGCCGTATCCGGATAAATACCCTTTTCAATCGAGACCGCAACGGAATAGGGGCTATAACTCATGTTCAAGACCAGTTCACCGTCGGCAAACATGTTATCTACCTCGGTAGAAGTAGCCGGGAAGGTTTTTCCCTGATTCCACAAATAGGGGTTCAGCTCTCTAAGGTAAGCCAATGCCGGCTCGATGGCAGCTTTGACCGTCTCCTTATCGGCCGGCATATCCATGAACTGTTCATAGCCCACCATATCATAGATGACATTGCGCACAAAAGCACTGCCCGTAAAGTCCGGCAGAGCAGGATAGGTAACCTTTCCCGGATATTTTTTCACATACTCCAGAAGCTCCGCCGTGTTTTTCGGTGTTTCGGGGGTCACAGCGCTGTTATTGATTAGAACCAGCTGCGCCTTGCCATAGGGGGCCTCATATCCCTCAATGGGATAACCAAAATCCTTTTGGATTTCTGCCCCATCAGCGTCAATGTATTTTTGAAAATTAGGCAGCTTATCGGCAAAAGGCCCAAAGAGCAACCCGTTTTCTTTGGCGGAATAGAAGTTTTCCCCGTTGATCCAGATCATATCAATAGAGCCGTTTTCCTGTCCCGCCTGTTTTTCGCCGGACAGCTTGGCCAGAATCTGGTCAATATCCATGGGCACACGCTCCAGGGTGATGTCATACTTATTTTTTAAAGCAGAAGCTACCGTAGTATCCAGCCATTTGTTTCTCTGTTCATCGCCGCCCCATCCGTAAAAACTGACCGTTGTGCCCTTTGCCTGTTCGATCATGGTGTCAAAATCGGTATTGACGTCAAATTCTTTGGAGGCCCCATCTTCTTTCCCGCCCGAACAGCCTGCAAGGATAAATAATGCCCCCACTGTAACCAACAGTAAATAAATTACTTTTTTTATCATATGTAACACCCTTCTCCATTTATTTAAAATTTGATTTATGCCCGTCAACTTTCCGATATATTAGACTTTGTGAAAAATGGTCCAACTAGTTTAAGGAATCCGTCTGGTGCAGATATTCTAAATTCAAAGGGATCTTGCTCTCATCGCCCCGGCGGATGTGAGTAAAGCCGCACTCAAAGAGCATTTTGCGGCAGCGGGCCATATCCATGCCGCGATTTTTAGAGGTATCGCCCTGGCAGTCCCGGGGATTTGCCCCGCTTTCTGCCGTAATGATGTTGGCGCCGGAGGCATAACTGAGCGCATTGGGTTCGTGAACACCGATGTAGGCCATGGTGGGTACGGTAAGAGAACAGAGAGCGATTACGGCCACAATGTGGGCAAGCCTTAACTCGCTGATTTGGCCGTACTTTGCTAGAGGCGTTCCCGGAACCGCCACCCTGCGCATGGCGGCATGCTGTGTGATGCCCATTTCTACGCCGATAAATATATTGTCCACCAGTTCATCTACGGTATGTTCCGGACCGATGGGCTCACAGCATGTATACAGTTCAAGGCCTGCATCAAGTGCATGGCGCATGGTCCGGATACGGTCTTCCGGCTTTAAATTGGTGTCTTTCCCCTCTCCGATCCGGCAGACGTGATAGATCCCGGTGACACCTGCCTTGCGGATTTCTTGGAGCGCTTCAAGACCGGAATCTCCTACATTCGCCCAGATCTGCGTCGTTTCAGAAGCCGATTTTCTGGCCTGACGAATGACGCGCAAATAATGATCCAGATCATACTGATGCATGGTCATCAAATAGAGACCATACAGGTCGCCAAATTTGCAAAAGCCTTCTATCTTTTCATAGAGTTCCTCCTCGCTCATATGACTGGAGGTAAATTTCGTGTGTCCATCCCCAAAAACGCAGAATTTGCAGCCCCCCGGGCAAAGAGATATATCTACGCCAATCTGTCCCAGGATAACGGCGGAGTTATCGTTTTTACTCCGGATGATACTGCCGGCCGTGCTGCGGAGCAGCCCGGACGCAAAGCTTGTCTCCTCCAAAGACAGCAGGTATTTACAGTCTTGCCGGGTCAGCGGGATGCTGCACCAGGCTTTTTCTAGTATCCTGTGCAATTCGGCTTCAATTTTCATCTTTTTTCTCTCTTTCTTTACCGGTTGATCCGGTATCTGCCCTCAAAATAGATCTGATAAACAGGTTCCTTTCTATGATCATACCAATAAGCGGCCTTTTCGTAAAGATAGCGGGCAACCGGTAATTCTGCCCGGCCAGAGCGCCGCTTGTATCCTGCCCGGGAGAAAAGGCGGTGATGCAGCTGTTTCCGGTCGCAATAGCGCTATTTCCTGTTTTGTCTATCATGACCTCCTTCCCCCGATTCTTGTATAAATCTTATTATCAGCAAGAAAGTAATATAGACTTTGTCTGATACCAGACAAAGTCTATATTACAAAAATATTATAAATTTGTGCGTAAAAGAAGTCAATCATATCTGGTTTTTTTTTCTAAATACAATAAAATTAGTATTAATAGCCTCTAAGATAGGGATCGTCCGGATACCTTGTTTTTCAAAGCAGAACGTATTACAATAATTAAAATAAAAAAGCGGGGGATATGATGAAACAGTCAAAATGTGCCTGCGAAGGAGCTTATCTGGATAAATTTATCCGTCCTTCCATTCTGTTGGAGTTATATGATCAGGAACTAAACGGATTGCAGCTTTTAAAGCATGTAAATCAGGGAACGATGTCAAGATATGGGAAACTTGATCCAACCGGCTTTTATCGGATGCTGAAAAACATGGAGGAAACCGGTTATATCTCTTCCCATTGGAAAATTACGCAAAAAGAAAAACCTGTTAAAGTATATTCGATTACCAATAAGGGAACAGCCTGTTTAAAAACTTGGGAACACACTTTAGGGCAGTATATTAAAGATATTGGTGAACTTTTAGCCCATATTATTGAAAAAACAAAATAATATGGGCTAAATTGATCATCTCCTTAAAAATAACGCTCTCTTACCATAACGGCTCTTCAATGTATTGCTCTACTTTTTCTGTCCCATCCTCATTGATGATATATTGATGAGAATGATATGCTTCCTCGATATTTCCCGCACCCCAATAGGTCCGTTTCACATCAGGGAATACATCTCTTCCTTCTCCTATAGGACCTCGGTAAAGCATCCTATTAATACAAGTAACGGCTTCTGTTCTGGTGATACTGCTATTTGGCTTTAAAGTACCATCCGGATAGCCCTGAATAATACCATACCGGTACACCTCTTCAATAGATCCTTTGGCCCAGTTTTGGTCAATGTCGCTAAAATGTACCTCAATAGGCGGAATATTGCTATCGCGTTCAACCCCAAAGTATCTGGCAATGATAACAGCCAGTTCAGCCCGGGATATCGCCTGATTGGGAGCAAAGGTCCCATTTCCCTCTCCCTTCATCAGTCCCTTTTGCGTAACTGCCATAATATATTCATGGGCCCAATGGGAGCCCGGTACATCGGAATAAGTCTCCGTCTTGTCTGTCACGGTACCCTCAAGATTTAACAGTCGGGCAAATATTGCTGCGGTTTCAGCCCGGGTAAGGTTATTCTCCGGTTTAAATTCACCTGCCGGTGTGCCTTTAATATAGCGGTGATGAATTTTTAGATAGCGGTTTGAATAAACCATAATCTGAATTTTTGAAGTGTCATCCTCCAACAAAGATAATTGATCTTCACTCGTTACCGCAACAAGGATTTCTTTGAAAACCTCTCCCTGATCAATGGTGTCGGCCTTCAAATTTAATATGAGATACTCTTTGCTTCCCGGTTGAATACCCTCTTTGTTCCATTTGACGGTATTCCCTTCTTTTATTCCTCCTTCACTGCTTACAAAGCTTAACCCTTCAGGTATGAACACCGTAATAAGGGCATTGTTAACCTCAATCTCCGACTTATTGATAAAGGGAATCGTTAATTGAACCTGGCCTCCTTCACTTACTTTCATTTTATTTGTATATATTGTTACGCCCAGGTCTTTCAACTCATTGCCGGAGGCCTCATTTGTTTCTTCCGTTCCTCCACCTGATCCTCCTGATCCTCCCGACCCTCCAGAACCAGGATCATCCTCAGATGGGATCTTCGTCATAAAAATATTGTGTTTAACTAGTGAATACTCCACTGAGATGGTGGGACTGGTATAAGAAAGATAGCCCTCTTTAGTCGCCGTAATATAATAGTCTGTTTCAGGGAACACCATAAAGGCATAGTCACCGTTCACATCCGTATTCTGAGGGTTGGCATTATCATTGGGCGGAAAATCCAGTGACGGAAGCAATACCTTTTCCCCGGAATCATGTCCTTTTGCCTTGTTGCGCTCTGAATCGGCATAATGCAGTATGACCTCAGCACCCGGAATAACCGCGCCTGTTTTATCATCTTTAACGACCCCATACGGGTCGATCAATATTTGACTGATATTGATTTCACCATCATCTTTTAATTCTACTTCTATTTCGCCGCCACAGAGCTCTACCCCATCAACCTCATAAGTAACGACAAACATATATTTTTTGTTTGGTTGCAGGTTTTCCACGCGGAAAATCCCTCTATCCGATTCCATTCCTTTATCAATATCATTCACTACCTCTCTGGTTGCCTGGTCCAGTACTTCAAATTTAAGTTTTGAAACATCTTCAACGATATGTTCCTTACCTTCCTGGTCTTTGGCAATAATCAGACCGGTCGCCGTAAGATCTGAAGAAAATGCTTTTCCGTCTACCTCATCCACTCTTGCTGTCTGAACATATTCCATCTCACTGGTTTCTCCGCCTACCGTAACAGGCTTGGTAATCATAATTTCATATTCAATGCCCGCCTTCGGTACAGCAATCCGATATGTCCCATCTGCTCCTGTGATCTGGGTAAAGGAGAAATCAGTAATTCCGTCATCATCAAAATCCTTGTATACGACCACTTTTGCCCCTGCAACAGGTTTGCGTTGGTCGACAGACGAACCTCCGGTACCACTCTCCGTGACCACACCGGTTATAAAGCCCGGAGCAAAGGTAACAAAGATGCTTTCTTGGGCAAATAGCCCTCTCTCCTCATCTCTCACCGTTATTGTTACAGGTACAATTACGGTGCTGTTGATGGCAGAAATATCCGCAGAGGTATATCTGATCTCTGCCGCGCCATTATTGCCCGTAACGGATGTAGCATTCCCGGAAAAAGTACCCATAGGTGCTTCGAAGGTTACCGTTACATTACTGATGGGCTGCCCGTCTCTATTCGTCACTATCGCGGTCAATAATGTAGATTCTATCCCGTCTCCTTTTATCGTAGTTGGGTTGGCACTTAACTGGATATTGAATGACGCCAGGTAAAAATCTTCTATGATGCTTCCCTGGGGAGCCCGATCAAAAGTAATTTCAGCAACATGCCTGTTTTCACTGTAGTGGGGATGGGTAACAACGATATGATAATAATTTTCCACGATCGCCTCAAATTTATATTTGCCGGCACCATCCGTGGTCGTTCTTTGTATGGTCTTTCCTGCCAGGTCAAGAAGGGATACTTCTGCACCACTAACCACGTTATGTGTTTCCACATCATATACTGTCCCTTCCAGCGTTAAATCTTTGTCATTGATCACAACTCGCACCAGTTGCAAGACCTGTCTCCCATCACTGCCTGTTACCAAAACGGTGAATTGATCCGTACCGACATAATTTGGATTAGGCGTATATTTATAGGTGCCGTTAGCTGCTAAATCTACTTGTCCATGCTGGGGATGTACACCAATAACACAAGTGGCTCCATTTTCCACATCGACACTTGAATCAATAGACGAATTTTTTACCGTTGTTTCAATGTATTCTTTCGTTATCGCCAATGCACGAATATCAAAACTTAAGGTGGCGGTTACTGTGCCTCCATGTCCATCTGAAACCCTTATTGCGATAGATTGATTTCCCACATATTTCGCCAGGGAATTAAAGGTCCAAGCACCTGTACTGTTTATGATAAAGTTCCCATTTATCGCACCAGGTGCAGTCTGTAGTTCAAAATTAAGCGTATCTCCATCAACATCGGTGGCAACAATTTGCCCTTTTACGGTTGACCCGGAAGTAATGATATAACTATAGTCTGCAGTAACAGGCAGGTCATTTACCGGCTGAACCGTGACTGTGACGGTAGCCGTGGCCTGGGCATTCCCGCTGTCTTTCATGGTATAGCTAAAGGTTTCCGTCCCGTTCCAGTCCGCATTTGGCGTATAGACTAATTTTCCTCCGGAAACCGCTGCCATGCCATGTTGGGCAGTCACCGGCTCAATAATAGTCTTGCTGTCCCCATCATCAATATCCGTATCATTGGCCAACACATCGATGGTCACCGCCGTTTCTTCGTTGGTACTCGCTGTGTCGGCTAAGGCTACCGGGGTATCATTGACATTTGTTACTGTTACCGTGACCGTGGCAGTCGACGTCATGTCCCCTTTATCTTTCATGGTGTATGTGAAGCTGTCCGTGCCCACAAAGTTGCTTTTCGGCGTATACGTGACAGACTTCTCATCATCCGCTACCGTGACCGTTCCGTTGGCTCCATTCCCTGCGCTTACAATGGTTAGGTTGTCTCCTTCATAATTCAGGTCGATGTCGGTGTCGTTTGCCAAAACATCTATGGTTACTGACCTTTCTTCATCGGTGCTTGCGGAATCTCCCACCGCAGCCGGTCCGTCATTCACCGGGTTGACCGTGACGGTGACGTTGGCCGTGGCCTTCACATGGGCACTGTCTTCCATGGTATACGTGAAAGTTTCCGCCCCGTTCCAGTTGGCATCCGGCGTATAGACGAGCCTACCGTTATCTACAGCCACTGTGCCATGAGGTGCGGTTAATGGTTCGATGATCGTTTTGGTATCTACGGCATCGTTGTCCGTGTCATTGGCCAGCACATCGATGGTCACCGCTGTGTCTTCGTTGGTTACTGCCGTGTCGGCTAAGGCTACCGGGGTATCATTGACATTTGTTACTGTTACCGTGACCGTGGCAGTCGACGTCATGTCCCCTTTATCTTTCATGGTGTATGTGAAGCTGTCCATGCCCACAAAGTTGCTTTTCGGCGTATACGTGACAGACTTCTCATCATCCGCTACCGTGACCGTTCCGTTGGCTCCATTCCCTGCGCTTACAATGGTTAGGTTGTCTCCTTCACGGCTGAGATCTACGTCGGTATCATTGGCCAGCACATGGACGGTTACCGCCTTTTCTTCGTTGGTGCTTGTAACATCATCCACTGCAGTCGGCCCGTCATTCACCGGGATGACCGTGACGGTGACGTTGGCCGTGGCTTGGGCATCCCCGCTGTCTTTCATGCTATAGCTAAAAGTTTCCGTCCCGTTCCAGTCCGCGTTTGGCGTATAGACCAATTTCCCTCCCTCTATCTCCACTGTGCCATGGTCCGCAGTCACCGGCCCGATGAGGGTCTTGCTGTCCCCGTCATCGATATCCGTATCATTGGCCAGCACATCGATGGTCACCGCTGTGTCTTCGTTGGTTACTGCCATGTCGGCTAAGGCCACCGGGGCATCATTGACATTTGTTACTGTTACCGTGACTGTGGCTGTCGACATCATGTCTCCTTTATCTTTCATGGTATATGTGAAGCTGTCCGTGCCCACAAAGTTGCTTTTCGGCGTATACGTGACAGACTTCTCATCATCCGCTACCGTGACCGTTCCGTTGGCTCCATTCCCTGCGCTTACAATGGTCAGGTTGTCTCCTTCATAATTCAGGTCGATGTCGATGTCGTTTGCCAGAACGTCTATGGTTACCGGCCTTTCTTCATCGGTGCTTGCGGAGTCTTCTAACGCAGCCGGTCCATCATTTACTCCTGTTACTGTGACTGTAACGGTGGCTGTGGCCTGGGCACCTATACTATCCTTAATCGAGTAAGTAAAGGTATCGATTCCACTATAGTTTTCATTTGGAGTATATGTAACCGACTTCTTATCTTCCGCAACTTTAACGTTTCCATTTGTGCCGTTTTGTGCGGATAGGATGGTTAAGTTGTCACCTTCATGACTTAGTTCTACATCAGTATCATTCGTGAGAACATCAATAGTTACTGTCGTTTCTTCATTTGTGCTCACAATATCTTCCACAGCAACCGGACTATCATTTACTGCATTTACTATTACTGTGACCGTGGCTGTCGATTGCGAACCGGCACTATCCTCCATTGTATATACAAAAGTCTCGGTCCCATTCCAGTCAGCATCCGGCGTATAGACGAGCCTGCCGTTATTTACGGCCACTGTCCCATGGGGTGCAGTCAGCGGTTCAATAATGGTTTTAGTATCTTCGGCATCGTTGTCCGTATCATTTGCCAGGACATCTATGGTTACCGCAGTATCTTCGTTGGTTGTTGCTGTGTCTGCCATAGCTATCGGGGCATCATTTACTGGGTTTACTGTTACGGTAACGGTGGCTGTCGATTCTAAATTTCCTTTATCTTTCATGACGTAAGTAAAGCTGTCTGTGCCGATGAAGTCGGTATCAGGCGTATAGGTTAGGGATTTCTTATCTCCTGCTACTGTGACTGCCCCATTTGCTCCGTTTTCTGCGGAAACAATGGTGAGATTGTCTCCTTCACGGCCGAGATCTACGTCAGTATCATTGGCCAGCACATGAATGGTTATCGCCGTTTCTTCGTTGGTGCTTGCCACATCGTCTATAGCATTAGGTACATCATTCACCGCATTCACTGTTACCGTGACACTGGCTGTTGCCTTCGCATGAGCACTGTCTTCCATGGTATACGTGAAAGTTTCCGTCCCGTTCCAGTTGGCATCCGGCGTATAGACAAGTCTCCCATTCGAAACTACTACTGTGCCATGAGGCGCGGTTAATGGTTCGATGATCGTCTTGGTATCTCCGGCATCATTGTCCGTGTCGTTTGCCAGGGCATCTATGGTTACCACTGTATCTTCGTTGGTTGTTGTTGTGTCTGCCACAGCATTGGGTGCATCGTTGGCATCCGTTACTGTTATGGTAACGGTGGCTGTCGATTCTAAGTTTCCTTTATCTTTCATGATGTAAGTAAAGCTGTCTGTGCCGATGAAGTCAGTATCAGGCGTATAGGTTAGGGATTTCTTATCTCCTGCTACCGTTACTGCCCCATTTGCTCCGTTTCCTGCGGAAACGATAATAAGATTATCTCCTTCACGGCTGAGATCTACGTCGGTATCATTGGACAGCACATGGATGGTTACCGCCGTTTCTTCGTTGGTGCCTGCCACATCATCCACCGCAGTCGGCCCGTCATTTACCGGGGCAACCGTGACGGTGACCTCTGCCGTTGCCTTCACATGGGCACTGTCTTCTATGGTATACGTAAAGGTTTCCGTCCCGTTCCAGTCAGCATCCGGCGTATAAACGAGTCTGCCATTTGACACTACTACTGTACCATGAGGCGCGGTTAATGGTTCGATGATCGTCTTGGTATCTCCGGCATCATTGTCCGTGTCGTTTGCCAGGGCATCTATGGTTACCACTGTATCTTCGTTGGTTGTTGCCGTATCATCCACAGCATTGGGCGCATCGTTGGCATCTGTTACTGTTATGGTAACGGTAGCTGTCGATTCTAAGTTTCCTTTATCTTTCATGATGTAAGTGAAGCTGTCTGTACCGACGAAGTCAATATCAGGCGTATAGGTTAAAGATTTTTTATCTCCTGCTACCGTAACACTTCCGTTGTCTCCGTTTCCTGCGGAAACGATAGTAAAATTATCTCCTTCACGGCCGAGATCTACATCGGTATCATTGGCCAACACATGGACGGTTACCGCCGTTTCTTCGTTGGTGCCTGCCACATCGTCTACTGCAGTCGGCCCGTCATTTACCGGATTGACCGTGACAGTGACCTCTGCCGTTGCCTTCATATGGGCACTATCTTCCATTGTATACGTGAAAGTCTCGGTTCCATTCCAGTCGGCATCCGGCGTATAGACAAGTCTCCCATTCGAAACTACTACTGTGCCATGAGGTGCGGTCAGCGGCTCAATAAT
Source organism: Candidatus Formimonas warabiya (assembly GCF_002777255.1). Classification (GTDB taxonomy): domain Bacteria; phylum Bacillota; class Dehalobacteriia; order Dehalobacteriales; family Dehalobacteriaceae; genus Formimonas; species Formimonas warabiya. Next base: position 3,595,611 of record NZ_CP017634.1, read on the forward strand.
GGTTTTGGTATCTCCGGCATCGTTGTCGGTATCATTTGCCAGGACATCTATTGTTACTTCCGTATCTTCGTTGGTTGTTGCCGTATCATCCACAGCATTGGGCGCATCGTTGGCATCCGTTACCGTTACAGTAACGGTGGCTGTCGATTCTAAGTTCCCTTTATCTTTCATGACGTAAGTAAAGTTGTCTGTGCCGGTGAAGTCGGTGTCAGGCGTATAGGTTAGGGATTTTTTGTCTCCCGCTACTGTTACTGTTCCGTTTGTCCCGTTTTCTGCGGAAACGATTGTGAGATTATCTCCTTCACGGCTTAAGTCTACGTCGGTATCATTGGCCAGCACATGAATGGTTATCGCCGTTTCTTCGTTGGTGCCTGCCACATCATCCACCGCAGTCGGCCCGTCATTCACCGGGGTGACCGTGACAGTGACCTCTGCCGTTGCCTTCACGTGGGCACTATCTTCCATGGTATAGGTGAAAGTTTCCGTCCCGTTCCAGTCAGCATCCGGCGTATAGACGAGTCTGCCATTTGAGACTACCACTGTGCCATGAGGTGCGGTCAGCGGCTCAATAATGGTTTTGGTATCTCCCGTATCATTGTCCGTGTCATTTGTCAGAACATCTATTGTTACTTCCGTGTCTTCGTTGGTTGTTGCTGTATCTGCCACAGCATTGGGTGCATCATTGGCATCCGTTACCGTTATGGTAACGGTGGCTGTCGATTCTAAGTTCCCTTTATCTTTCATGACGTAAGTAAAGTTGTCTGTGCCGGTGAAGTCGGTGTCAGGCGTATAGGTTAGGGATTTTTTGTCTCCCGCTACTGTTACTGTTCCGTTTGTCCCGTTTTCTGCGGAAACGATTGTGAGATTATCTCCTTCACGGCTTAAGTCTACGTCGGTATCATTGGCCAGCACATGAACGGTTACGGCTGTTTCTTCGTTCGTGCTTGTAGCATCGTCTATAGCATTAGGTGCATCATTCACCGCATTCACTGTTACTGTAACACTGGCTGTTGCTTTCACATGGGCACTGTCTTCCATGGTATAGGTGAAGGTTTCCGTCCCGTTCCAGTCAGCATCCGGCATATAGACGAGTCTGCCATTTGACACTACCACTGTGCCATGAGGTGCGGTCAGCGGCTCAATAATGGTTTTGGTATCTCCGGCATCGTTGTCGGTATCATTTGCCAGGACATCTATTGTTACTTCCGTATCTTCGTTGGTTGTTGCCGTATCATCCACAGCATTGGGCGCATCGTTGGCATCCGTTACCGTTATGGTTACGGTGGCTGTCGATTCTAAGTTCCCTTTATCTTTCATGATGTAAGTGAAGCTGTCTGTACCGACGAAGTCAATATCAGGCGTATAGGTTAAAGATTTTTTATCTCCTGCTACCGTAACACTTCCGTTGTCTCCGTTTCCTGCGGAAACGATAGTAAAATTATCTCCTTCACGGCCGAGATCTACATCGGTATCATTGGCCAACACATGGACGGTTACCGCCGTTTCTTCGTTCGTGCTTGCCACATCGTCTACTGCAGTCGGCCCGTCATTTACCGGATTGACCGTGACAGTGACCTCTGCCGTTGCCTTCATATGGGCACTATCTTCCATTGTATACGTGAAAGTCTCGGTTCCATTCCAGTCGGCATCCGGCGTATAGACAAGTCTCCCATTCGAAACTACTACTGTGCCATGAGGTGCGGTCAGCGGCTCAATAATGGTTTTGGTATCTCCGGCATCGTTGTCGGTATCATTTGCCAGGACATCTATTGTTACTTCCGTATCTTCGTTGGTTGTTGCCGTATCATCCACAGCATTGGGCGCATCGTTGGCATCCGTTACCGTTACAGTAACGGTGGCTGTCGATTCTAAGTTCCCTTTATCTTTCATGACGTAAGTAAAGTTGTCTGTACCGACGAAGTCAATATCAGGCGTATAGGTTAAAGATTTTTTATCTCCTGCTACCGTAACACTTCCGTTGTCTCCGTTTCCTGCGGAAACGATAGTAAAATTATCTCCTTCACGGCCGAGATCTACATCGGTATCATTGGCCAACACATGGACGGTTACCGCCGTTTCTTCGTTGGTGCCTGCCACATCGTCTACTGCAGTCGGCCCGTCATTTACCGGATTGACCGTGACAGTGACCTCTGCCGTTGCCTTCATATGGGCACTATCTTCCATTGTATACGTGAAAGTCTCGGTTCCATTCCAGTCGGCATCCGGCGTATAGACAAGTCTCCCATTCGAAACTACTACTGTGCCATGAGGTGCGGTCAGCGGCTCAATAATGGTTTTGGTATCTCCGGCATCGTTGTCGGTATCATTTGCCAGGACATCTATTGTTACTTCCGTATCTTCGTTGGTTGTTGCCGTATCATCCACAGCATTGGGCGCATCGTTGGCATCCGTTACCGTTACAGTAACGGTGGCTGTCGATTCTAAGTTCCCTTTATCTTTCATGACGTAAGTAAAGTTGTCTGTGCCGGTGAAGTCGATATCAGGCGTATAGGTTAGGGATTTCTTATCTCCTGCTACTGTTACTGTTCCGTTTGTCCCGTTTTCTGCGGAAACAATGGTGAGATTGTCTCCTTCACGGCCGAGATCTACGTCAGTATCATTGGCCAGCACATGAATGGTTATCGCCGTTTCTTCGTTGGTGCTTGCCACATCGTCTATAGCATTAGGTACATCATTCACCGCATTCACTGTTACCGTGACACTGGCTGTTGCCTTCGCATGAGCACTGTCTTCCATGGTATACGTGAAAGTTTCCGTCCCGTTCCAGTTGGCATCCGGCGTATAGACAAGTCTCCCATTCGAAACTACTACTGTGCCATGAGGTGCGGTTAATGGTTCGATGATTGTCTTCGTATCTCCCGTATCATTGTCCGTATCATTGGCCAAGACATCTATGGTTACCGCCGTGTCTTCGTTGGTTGTTGCCGTGTCGGCTAAGGCTACCGGGGCATCATTGGCATCTGTTACCGTTACCGTAACGGTGGCTGTCGATTCTAAGTTTCCTTTATCTTTCATGATGTAAGTAAAGCTGTCTGTGCCGATGAAGTCAGTATCAGGCGTATAGGTTAAAGATTTTTTATCTCCTGCTACCGTAACACTTCCGTTGTCTCCGTTTCCTGCGGAAACGATTGTGAGATTATCTCCTTCACGGCTTAAGTCTACGTCGGTATCATTGGCCAGCACATGAACGGTTACGGCTGTTTCTTCGTTCGTGCCTGCCACATCATCCACCGCAGTCGGCCCGTCATTCACCGGGGTGACCGTGACAGTGACCTCTGCTGTTGCCTTCGCATGAGCACTGTCTTCCATGGTATACGTGAAAGTTTCCGTCCCGTTCCAGTTGGCATCTGGCGTATAAACAAGCCTGCCGTTATCTACAGCCACTGTGCCATGAGGCGCGGTTAATGGTTCGATGATCGTTTTGGTATCTCCGACATCATTGTCCGTGTCATTGGCCAGAACATCGATGGTTACCGCTGTATCTTCGTTGGTTGTTGCTGTATCTGCCACAGCATTGGGCGCATCGTTGGCATCCGTTACCGTTACAGTAACGGTGGCTGTCGATTCTAAGTTCCCTTTATCTTTCATGATGTAAGTAAAGCTGTCTGTGCCGATGAAGTCAGTATCAGGCGTATAGGTTAAAGATTTTTTATCTCCTGCTACCGTAACACTTCCGTTGTCTCCGTTTCCTGCGGAAACGATTGTGAGATTATCTCCTTCACGGCTTAAGTCTACGTCGGTATCATTGGACAGCACATGAACGGTTACGGCTGTTTCTTCGTTCGTGCCTGCCACATCATCCACCGCAGTCGGCCCGTCATTTACCGGGTTGACCGTGACAGTGACCTCTGCTGTTGCCTTCACATGGGCACTGTCTTCCATGGTATACGTGAAAGTTTCCGTCCCGTTCCAGTCAGCATCCGGCGTATAGACTATCCTGCCGTTATCTACAACCACTGCGCCGTGAGGTGCGGTCAATGGTTGAATTATTGTCTTTGTATCTCCGGCATCGTTGTCGGTATCATTTGCCAGGACATCTATGGTTACTTCGGTGTCTTCGTTGGTTGTTGCCGTATCAGCTAAGGCTACCGGGGCATCATTTGCATCCGTTACCGTTACAGTAACGGTGGCTGTCGATTCTAAGTTCCCTTTATCTTTCATGACGTAAGTAAAGTTGTCTGTGTCGGTGAAGTCGGTGTCAGGCGTATAGGTTAGGGATTTTTTATCTCCTGCTACTGTTACTGTTCCGTTTGTCCCGTTTTCTGCGGAAACAATGATAAGGTTATCTCCTTCACGGCTTAAGTCTACGTCGGTATCATTGGACAGCACATGAACGGTTACCGCTGTTTCTTCGTTCGTGCCTGCCACATCATCCACCGCAGTCGGCCCGTCATTTACCGGGTTGACCGTGACAGTGACCTCTGCTGTTGCCTTCACATGGGCACTGTCTTCCATGGTATACGTGAAAGTTTCCGTCCCGTTCCAGTCAGCATCCGGCGTATAGACTATCCTGCCGTTATCTACAACCACTGTGCCATGGGGTGCGGTTAATGGTTCGATGATTGTCTTCGTATCTCCCGTATCATTGTCCGTGTCGTTTGCCAGAACATCTATTGTTACTCCTGTATCTTCGTTGGTTGTTGCCGTGTCATCCACAGCATTGGGTGCATCGTTGGCATCTGTTACTGTTATGGTAACGGTAGCTGTCGATTCTAAATTTCCTTTATCTTTCATGATGTAAGTGAAGCTGTCTGTACCCACGAAGTCGGTATCAGGCGTATAGGTTAGGGATTTCTTATCTCCTGCTACTGTTACTGTTCCGTTTGCCCCGTTTTCTGCGGAAACGATAGTGAGATTATCTCCTTCACGGCCGAGATCTACATCGGTATCATTGGCCAGCACATGGACGGTTACCGCCGTTTCTTCGTTCGTGCCTGCCACATCATCCACCGCAGTCGGCCCGTCATTCACCGGGGTGACCGTAACGGTGACCTCTGCTGTTGCCTTCACATGAGCACTGTCTTCCATGGTATAGGTAAAAGTTTCGGTTCCATTCCAGTTGGCATCCGGCGTATAGACGAGCCTGCCGCTATCTACAGCCACGGTGCCATGAGGTGCGGTTAATGGTTCGATTATCGTTTTGGTATCTCCGGCATCATTGTCCGTGTCGTTTGCCAGGACATCTATGGTTACCGCTGTATCTTCGTTGGTTGTTGCTGTGTCCGCCAAGGCTACCGGGGCATCATTTACCGGGTTTACTGTGACGGTAACAGTGGCTGTTGATAATTCCCCATTTTTATCTTTCGCAGTATATAAAAATGTATCAATCCCGTTCCAATTCGCATTCGGTTTATACCTTACAAGTTTTCCTTCTGCTACGATTTGAGCAGTGCCATGCGAAGGAACAGTTACCGAAACAACCGTAAACACATCTCCCTCAAGATCATTGTCAATATCTGTATCATTAGATAAAACATCAATAATTGTGGTAACATCTTCGTTTATAACTACAGTATCGTCAACCGCCACAACTGTATCATTTGTGGCATTTACTGCCACAATCACGGTTGCCGTGGATTTTTTATTCGTTGTGTCCGTCAGAGTATACGTAAAAGAATCGATGCCGTTCCAGTTGGCATTCGGCGTATAAGTCAGGTCCTTTTTATCATGAGAGATGCTTACAGTGCCATTTACGCCATTTGTCGCCGCATAAATGGTTAAATCATCGTGCAAAGGCAAATCGGGATCTGTATCATTCGCCAGCACATCAATGATTTTTGCTTCATCTTCATCAGTAACGGCTGTATCATTTACTGCGGTCGGCGGATCAGGTACAGGACGAACCGTCACTGTTGCTGTGCCGGTGGCTGTCCCTCCATTTTCATCCTGAATAGTATAATTAAATGTATCTTCCCCGTTCCAATTCAGGTTCGGCATATAGGTTAAGGACTTGCCGTCTGCCGATACCACCACTGTGCCGTGGGGTGCGGTAACAGGAGATACTACGGTAAGGTCATCCCCCTCAAAGTCAAAATCTATGTCCGTATCATTGCCGGCCACATCAAATGTTACCGGGGTATCTTCGTCTGTACTCGCACTATCGTCATGGGCAACCGGTTCATCATTTACGATATTTACCGTGACAGTGACAGTTGCCGTTTTCCGAGTGCCTGTAATATCCTCCATCGTATAGGTGAAGGAGTCGTCTCCATTCCAGTTGGCATCCGGCGTATAGGTTAATGTCTTTTTATCACCGGAAATACTTACACGCCCGTTTGCTCCGTTTGTTGCTTCGTAAATCTTCAAATTATCATGAAGGGGCAAATCGGGATCTGTATCATTCGCCAGCACATCAATGATTTTTGCTTCATCTTCATCAGTAACGGCTGTATCATTTACTGCGGTCGGCGGATCAGGTACAGGACGAACCGTCACTGTTGCTGTGCCGGTGGCTGTCCCTCCATTTTCATCCTGAATAGTATAATTAAATGTATCTTCCCCGTTCCAATTCAGGTTCGGCATATAGGTTAAGGACTTGCCGTCTGCCGATACCACCACTGTGCCGTGGGGTGCGGTAACAGGAGATACTACGGTAAGGTCATCCCCCTCAAAGTCAAAATCTATGTCCGTATCATTGCCGGCCACATCAAATGTTACCGGGGTATCTTCGTCTGTACTCGCACTATCGTCATGGGCAACCGGTTCATCATTTACGATATTTACCGTGACAGTGACAGTTGCCGTTTTCCGAGTGCCTGTAATATCCTCCATCGTATAGGTGAAGGAGTCGTCTCCATTCCAGTTGGCATCCGGCGTGTAGGTTAATATCTTTTTATCGCCGGAAATACTTACACGCCCGTTTGCTCCGTCTGTTGCTTCGTAAATCGTCAGATTATCATGAAGGGGCAAGTCAGGATCTGTATCATTTGCCAGCACATCAATGGTTTTCGCTTCATCTTCATCCGTAACAGCTGTATCATTTACCGCGGTCGGCGGATCAGGTACAGGACGAACCGTCACTGTTACTGTGCCAGTGGCTGTATGGCCGTTTTTGTCGCGACTCGTATAATGGAAGGTTTCTGTTCCATTCCAGTCAGGATCAGGGGTATAGGTTAAGCTCTTTGCACCGGCTTCTATTTTCACTGCACCATGAGCACCTTGTGTTACAGATGCAATAATTATTTCATCGGCATCAATGGAAATGTCGCCATCAGTGTCGTTGTCCAGGACGTTAATATTTACAAAGGTATCCTCATCACAGCTGCCGGTGTCTGCTACCGCCACCGGATCGTCGTCTACCGCATTTACCGTTATGGTTACCGTAGCCGTTGACTGGGCATTGGCACCGTCCCGCATGATGTAGGTAAATGTATCTGTCCCATGCCAGTCGGCATTTGGCGTATAGGTCAGGGATTTCTTATCCCCCGCCAGCGATACCGTACCGTAGGTCCCGTTTGTGGCCGAAACAATGGTCAGATTATCCCCACCGGTTGATAAGTCAATATCTGTATCATTGGCCAGTACCGTAATATTTTTGGCCGTGTCTTCGTTCGTAGAAGCGGCGTCGTCTACCGCCGTGGGCGGGTCGTTTACAGACGCCACGGTTACTGTCACAGTTGCTGTCGCACTATGATTATTTTCATCCGTTACGGTATAGCTAAAAGTATCCGTTCCATGGTAGTTTGCCGCCGGCGTATAGGTGACACTCTTGTTGTCCTCCGCTATGGCTACGCTGCCATGCTCTCCCTGTGTTACAGCGGTGACGTTTATTTCATCGTCATCAATGGGAATATCGCCATCGCTGTCGTTGGCAAGCACATTTATATTGACATTGGAATCCTCATTGCAGCCGGCTGTGTCTGCTACCGCCACCGGATTATCGTCTACCGCATTTACCGTTATGGTTACTGTAGCCGTTGACCGGGCATTGGCACCGTCCCGCATGATATAGGTAAATGTATCTGTTCCATGCCAGTTGGTACTTGGCGTATAGGTCAGGGATTTCTTATCCCCCGCCAGCGATACCGTACCGTAGGTCCCGTTTGTGGCCGAGACAATGGTCAGATTATCTCCCCCGGTTGATAAGTCAATATCTGTATCATTGGCCAGTACCATTATATTTTTGGCTGTGTCTTCGTTTGTAGACGCGGCGTCGTCTACCGCCGTGGGCGGGTCGTTTACAGACGCCACGGTTACTGTCACAGTTGCTGTCGCACTATGATTATTTTCATCCGTTATGGTATAGTTAAAGGTATCCGTTCCATGGTAGTTTGCCGCCGGCGTATAGGTGACACTCTTGTTGTCCTCCGCTATGGCTACGCTGCCATGCTCTCCCTGTGTTACAGCGGTGACGTTTATTTCATCACTGTCCGTTGCAATGTCGGCATCCCTGTCGTTGGCAAGCACATTTATATTGACATTGGAATCCTCATTGCAGCCGGCTGTGTCTGCTACCGCCACCGGATTATCGTCTACCGCATTTACCGTTATGGTTACCGTGGCCGTTGACCGGGCATTGGCATCGTCCCGCATGATATAAGTAAATGTATCTGTCCCATGCCAGTCGGCATTTGGCGTATAAGTAATCAATTTTTTATCTTCTGAGATGGTTACGATGCCGTTCGTTGCCGTTACAGGCGATACAATGGTGAGACTATCCCCTTCACGGCTGAGATCCACATCCTCGTCGTTTGCTATGAGATCCTTAGTCACAGGAGTATCTTCATCTGTACCGGCACTATCGTCCTTGGCTACTGGCGCATCATTAACCGGCCGGACCGTCATGGTGACGGTTGCTGTCGATTCATTATTCTCATGGTCTCTGATGGTATAGGTAAATGTGTCGCTGCCGTTCCAGTTTTCTGTATCCGGAGTATATTCCAAATATTTGCCGTCCGGCGTGATTTCAACAGTACCGAAGGACCCGTCCGTTTTATTGATAATAGTAAGAGCATCTCCTCCGTATTGAATGTCCGGATCCCCATCATTTTCCAGCACATCAAGGGTGGCGGTGGTATCCTCGTCCCCGGACAAAGCATCATTTACCGCCTGGGGTAAATCCTCCACGGCATTGACCGTAACGGTAATTGGGGACGTAGCGGTCAGATTGCCTTTATCCTTGATCGTATAGTTAAACGTTTCCGATCCGTTAAAGTTTGGGTCCGGCGTATAGGTCAGGGATTTTTTATCATCCGCAATGCTTACCCGTCCATGGGTCAAACCGGACACGCCGTCAATTAATAAATCATCCGCTTCATCCCCCAATTCTGCATCGGTATCATTTGCCAAGGGATCGATCAGGACAGATCCGTCTTCATCACATGTACTTGTGTCCGGATTTGCCACCGGTGCGTCATTGACAGCATTGATGGTAATAGATACGGTCCCTTCATCCGTCCCTCCATCACGATCCATGACGACAAAGCGGAAACTGTCGCTGCCGAAATAATCCTCCAGCGGTTCGTAGGACCATGACCCATCAGCATTTACATCCACTGTGCCATGTTCTGTCGTAAAACCTTCTATTAAGGAAAAGGTCAACGTCATATCCGCCATCTTATCCTCCACATCCGTGGCGGTTAATTGCCCGCTGTAGGTATCGTCCTCATCCATAGTGACATGATAATCTTGTGTCACAGGAAGATCATTAACGGGGTGAACGATCACATCCACCGCCTGGGTGGTAGTGTTAACGCCGTCATTGATGGTAATGGTAAGCTGCAAACTCCCATTGGCATTTAACGACGGGGTAAGCTGGATAGTGTAGTTCCCGTTTGTTCCGGTAAGCTTGATATTTTTGTCCGCAATTAGCTCCTTATTTGTGGACGTGATTTTTGTGAGCAGATTTGCGCTTGAGGTTTCAGGGTCGGAAATCACCACGCCAAAGGTTGCGCTTATATCCTCATTCATTTCCCACATCCAAGAGCCGCTATTTGACGTAACGGCAGGGGGATCGTTGAAGGATCCCACCGTGATGCTTACCGTACCGGTGCTTTCCAAGAAACCGTCGCTAATGGTATAGGTGAAACTGTCCGGGCCATTGTAATTCAATGCGGGGGTATAGGTAACCTCTCCCCTGGCGGCGTCGAATGTGACTGTGCCGTGACCGGGCTGTGCCACTCCGACCAAGCTAATGCGATCCGACTCTACATCGCTGTCATTTGCCAGCACATTCAGGGTAAACGGCGTATCCTCTTCCGTTGTTTTATAATCGGTAACGGCTCTTGGGGCATCGTTGACCGGATTAATGGTAATGGAAACCGTAGCCTGCATGGTATTGCCAAAAACGTCGGAGATGGTATAGGTAAAACTGTCTGCCCCATGATAATTTGAACTGGGTCGATAGGTTATGGTGCCGTCCATATTATTCGTGACAGTTCCGTGCTGGGGATTGGTATAACTGATCACATGAAACGAGTCTCCATCCGGATCGCTGTCATTAGCGGTGACAGGGAATACGGTTACCGTATCTTCATCAATCGTATAGCTGTCATCATAGGCCAGGACCGACCCGCTTGTAGGATCAACAATGAAAACAAAGGTGGCCACATAGTCTTCGGTTCCGTCATTGGCTGTCACCACAATCACACTGTTGCCGCTGGTATTTGGTTTTGGGGTCACGGTAAGGGTATAATGGGTGCCACTCTTCTCCAGCAAGAATCCCGTGCTATTATCAACTAAATTTGTATTTTTTGAGGAGAGGGTCACCGTAATCAGGTCATGATCCGGGTTGGGAATATCAAATGTGATGGGTTTACTCGTGTTTTTTTCCGTTGTCACCGATGCGGGCAAATTCTCAATGCCGGTGGGATCGTGGACCGGGTTTACAGTTAAATGCACCGCCTTTGTGCTGGATTCTCCTGCTCTGTCGGTAACCTGGTAGGTAAATAAATCCTCCCCGTAATAATTATGATCAGGGGTGTATACCAAGAAGCCGTTCTCATCCACCGACGCAGCGCCATGTTCCGGCTGCGCCACAATAGCTACCGTCCATTCATCGATAATATCCGGGTCAATTTGATTCTCCGCAGGATTCATGACGATTTCCGTATCTTCATCTAAGGTTTTATTTAACTCTATGGCAACCGGAACATCGTTGACCGGAGTGATGGAAATTTGAAAAGTTTCCTCCGCATAAGCAACGCCATCGCTGACTTTCATCATGATCGTGGTTTCCCCATTGGCATTGGGAACCTGGACAAATTCCAGGGTATAGGTTTCCCCGTCTTTTTGGACTGTGATTCCTTCCCGGGCAATCACAGACTGATCTGAGGAACCGATCTCAAAAACAAGGCCGGAAATAGCGTTGTCAACATCATCAACTGTTACGTCCACATCATCTATGGGGGTATCTTCGTCAACCGTGATGTCGGCCACACTTGAGAGGGTGGGAGCATCATTAACAGGCCTGATGTAAATGACAATGTCCTGTTCTTTGACGGTGTCGCCATCGGTTACTGTATATTTAAACCGTTCCGTTCCATTATTATTTCGTCCCGGTGTGTATTCAATAATCATGCCGTTGACACTGGTTGTTCCCAGGGTAGGCTTTTTGCCCTCTTCTGTTGAAACGCCCAATGTCAAGGGATTGCCTGTAAGATTCGAGATATACCCGGAAAGATCAATCGCCAGGGTTCCGCTGTCTTCCATGATCGTATTTGAATAAGACGACAAATAATAGCCTGTCCCGCCATAGGAACTAAGAATAATTGTCGCTGTGGCAGTTAATCCGCCACTATCTTCAATGGTATACGTATATGAAACCGTGCCGTGAAATCCCGGCTGGGCCGGAAAGGTGATGGAGCCATCTTCGTTAATGGTGTAGGAATCCGCGCTACAGCTTATTACCGTTAAAATATCCCCGGAATCAATATCGTAATCATTATCTAAAACAGGTACGGTCACAGGCTGGCTGAAATCATGATGATACACCCCGTCGTCCCTTGCCACAGGCGCATCGTTGACAGGTGTGACCTCAATGGTCACTTGAGCCGAAGCAGGTGCTGCGGAAGAATCCATAATGGCATAGGAAATCATTTCTGTCCCGTTCCAATCCGGATCAGGTGTATATTGGTACTTTCCGCCTCCGATATAGGTTAATAATCCATGCTCCGCTTCCCCCACAGAAAGTACCGTCACGTAAGACTCCGGATCGCTGTCATTTGCCATCAGATTCATTTCAACCGGGGTGTCTTCCTCTGTGGAAATTAGATCGTCTACTGCCGTAGGAAGATCATTCACGGGATAGACTGTGACAGTAAAATTGATGCTGCACTGGCTGCCCTGGGAATCTGTCGCAGTGATGGTAATCGTCGAGGACCCGGACTGATTGTCCAATGGTGTCACCTGAACGGTATAATTGGCATCATTAATTTTATGAAGGGATACCCCATTATCTGCTATTACTTCATGGTTGCCGGATGATGCGCTGAGACTGACACTGGATAAATCCCCGGAGTCCATGACACGCAACGCCAGATCACCGGTTGAACTGTCCTCGGCAATTATTTGACGGGGGATCATTGTTAAAATAGGCACGTGGATATCGTTTTGACAGGTTACCCGTACATTACCGGTAGCACTATTGCCGTTTCCATCCTGAATGGTATAGGTAAATGTAGCTGCCCCGACATAAGTGCCGTCCGCCGTATAGGAAACTGTCCCGTCTCCGTTCACGGAAGCACTGCCTTTGGCCGGTTGGGTAACGGAAAAAAGCGTCAGGGAATCACCGTCTACGTCATAATCATTTGTTAAAACGGAAATTTGAATGGTTTGATTGATTTTGGTCGTTGCCACATCGTCGGTGGCAACGGGTGCATCCTGCACCGATGTAACAGAAAGCAAAAAGCTCTTGGTCGTATAATACTCACCGTCGCTGACTGTAACACTGATCCTGGTATCGCCAAAAACGTTGGCATTCGGCATGATGCTAAGCAAACGGTCCGTCCCTGTTCCGGTAGCACTTAAATTTGCATCGCTGACAATACTCTGATTGGAACTGGCCAGTGTCAGTATTAATTGGTTGGGGGTTGTTTCATAATCCCCCAGGTGCAGGGGAATATCTGAGATTTCGTTGTCCTCGGGCGTGGTTTGATCAGAAAGATCATCCATCCACGGTGCATCGTTGACCGGTCTGCAGGCCAGGGTGACAGTGGCCGGATTTAAACAGCCGGTACTACCGTCAGAAATCTGATAGGTGAAAGAGTCATTGGTATCTACATTAGCATTGGGCGTATAGGTAAATGTCCCTGCAGAATCGTTATAATCTAATGTCCCTTTTGCCGTACTGGTTATTAACCCGGCAAAGTGCAGGGGATCATTTTCCACATCGCTGTCATTTGACAGAAGCTGGGCCACCGTAAAGGTGATGGGAGTATCTTCCGTAAAGCTAAATGAATCATTCCCTGCAACAGGGGCGTCATTTACCGGCAAGATGTTCAGGATAAAGGGATAGGTACCAATATTAAAACTATCCGACACCTTAATGGTAATTGTCGCCTGGCCATTTTTATTTGCCTCGGGCACCAGGTGCAATCGAAGGGCAGGATCATTGTCGCTCAGTCCGATGACGGTAATCTTTTCATTACGAATAATCGACTGGTCTGAAGAGGTAACCTGAACCGTGAGACTTTCATCGGCAGTTACGTCGTCGGATAAAGCAAAGTCAATATCCCGGACCGTATCCTCATTCATTTCATATGTTTCTTCCAGATCGATCACCTGGGGATCATAGTCAAAGTAATTTACCTCTACAGTAACCTGGGCTGTAGCGGTAGCCCCGCCCGGAACATCCATGATCGTATAGCTGAAGTTTTCCGTACCGTACCAATTGACCGTGGGCGTATAGGTCAGGGTTTTTTTGTCCTCGGCAATTTGCACGGTGCCATGGGACACATCTGACACGCTGTCAATCACCAGGGGATCCAGATCCACATCGCTGTCGTTATGCAAAACATCGATCTCTATCGCTACATTCTTGGTGGTCGTCTCTTCATCATCCTGGGCAACGGGTGCGTCGTTTACCGAAGCTACATTTATATATACACTTGCACATACCGTGGCATGATCCGGGTCCTCAATCTCATAGGTAAATTCCTCTTCGCCAAACCAATTTGCATCCGGGGTATAGGTAACCGTCTTTTGGTCGGAAGAGATTGCCACCGTACCATGATCCGGGTCGGCAGCGGATAATATCAGAAGATCATCCCCATCCGCATCGGCATCATTTTCCAGAACATCTATCACCACCGGCGTATCTTCATCGGTTTCTTTACTGTCGTTAACTGCTACCGGAGGATCATTTTCCTCAACTACGTTTACATCCACAGTTTTTGTAGCGCTTAATTCCCCATCGCTTACGGTAACCGTGAAAACAGTAGCGCCATTTTTATTTTCTCCCGGCATGGTTTCGGCAACGCAGGAGCCGTTCGTATTGGTTATTTCAACGGCGTGGGGGAACAAATCCGTGTCCTCTGCCACAACTTCCACACGAAGATCATGGGGGTCCGTTTCATTGTCATTGATATCAAATAAGATGGATAAAACATGATCCTCATCGAGGGAGATTTCGTCCGGCAAATTTAAAATCTCCGGTCTTGTGCCCAGGGTAAAAAGTTCGATGGCAGCATTACCGCAACTGTCCTCGGCATAAATTGTATATTGGATATTTTTCTCGGCAGCAAATGAGTCGGTAAAATCTGATCCGTCACTGATAAAATACTCTGCCGATTGATTGCCTACTGCGTATTTTTGCGTTACTACCTGCGTATATTGGTCGTTTGTGCTCACATGAACCGTTCCCGTTAAATCTCCCGGGTCCAAACTAAAGGTGGTACTGATGGTTGGGGCCGAATGATCCAGGTAATAAACGGTGGAAGTAGTTTTGGTCGGAATCCCTTCCTTGTTTAAGATCCGGGCCGATACCGTGTGGGAACCTTCTTCCGTCATTTGTACGGTATCGGTATAGGTTTCCCATGCCCCATCGTCGATCCGATATTGGATGCTGCCATCTTGTGGTACATCCCCGGAAATAGTAACCGAAATATTGTTTGCCCAGTCGTTGTCGTTAAGGAAAATCGTTGGTCCATCCTTGACCGGCTCCACGGTGATAGAAACCGTGGCCGTCGAGGTCTCATGTGCGGAATCTTCTATGGTATATGTAAATGTATCTTGTCCATTCCAATCAACAGTTGGCGTATAGGTGACAGTACTTTTATCCTCTGTAATAACAGAACTGCCGTGGCCAGGCTGAGTGACGGATATGATCGTTAAAGGATCATTTTCCGCATCGGTATCATTATTTAATACGTCGATCACTTCAGATGAGTTTTCCGCTACAACTACGGTATCATCTTCTGCCACCGGCCCGTCATTCACATCTGTTACGGTGACGTCAACATCTTCACTTGAGCTAAGCGTGCCGTCTGACACAGTTACCGTTATCCGGCTGGTCCCCGATAAATTTAACCCAGGCGTAGCGGTTGCTACGCAAGATCCATTTGTATTCTCAACCATAAATGGATCGGGAAATAAAGTTTGGTCCTCTGCCTCAACGGTGACAATAAGACTTTGGGCATCTGTTCCTTCATCATATACGGAAAATGTAACAGACAGTTCTGCCTCTTCATAAATATTTACTGTTTTGACCAAGCCGGAAATCACAGGCGCCGTATTTACCGTATAGTGTGTTACAGTCCCGTTTCCGACACTGTCTTCAGCAAAGATGGTATACTCTTCTCCCACAGTGGCGGCAAAAGCCCCCGTATAAATATCTCCATGCTCTGAAAAATAATCTATCGTCTGATTCCCCGGGGCATACTTTACCTGAGCAACAGAAGTATATTCCTCTGTCACAGATACGGTGACCTCCACAGTATCATTATCCGCCGCACTGGTGGCATCTATTCCCGGAGCGGTAGCATCCAGTCTATATTCAGCCGATGCTTCTTCTGAGTAAGCATCATCATTACTGCTCATACGTGTATATACGGTGTGGAATCCTTCTTCCGTCATGAAAACCGGCGCGGTATATTCCTGCCAATCTCCTTCATCGATCCGGTATTGGATACTTCCGTCTTCCGGCACAGCGCCTGTTATGGTCATTTCCACTTGTTGCGACCAGTCGGAAGTACTCATGGTGATCTGCGGCATATCCAGTGTTTCCAGTTCGAACTGGAACATTTCTTCCAATTCTAACCGGGGTGTTGTTTCCAGCTCTGTTTCCAGCTCTGTTTCCGGCGTTATTTCCGGCTCTGTCCCCTGGGTTGCCTCCGGCTCAGTCTCCGGTGTCGTTTCCGGCTCTGTTTCCGGTTCCGTCTCCGGTGTTATTTCCGGCTGTGTTTCCGGCGTTGTCTCCGGCTTTGTTTCCGGTGTTGTTTCCTGTGTTGTTTCAGGCTCTGTCTGTCCACCAATATCAGCATTCGGGGTTATGAATACGGAGTCATCGGCAAAAGCTACAAAAGCTGGTGTTTGTACCAGCATCAACATAATACATATATTTGCAATGATCTTTTTATATCTACCTATCAAATGCATAATCGAGACCCTCTCCTATCTCTATCCTTATCGTCTTTTCTCGTTATTCATTTCAATCGTTTTAAATATATGGAATAGAATATAAATACTACATTTTATCAGCTTCTTGAAAAATTTAAGAGCGTTGATCATTTCTTATCTGAATTTAGTATGTTTACCATATTGAACCTTTTTGCCCATTTTTATTATACTTTTCTGTTCTGACACGATTCTGACAAAAAAACAAAAAACGATATTTTTCGTCGTTTTTTTAAAATTTTTATTATGTTACATTTTTTCTCCGGATATTTTACATTGCCCCTATTACGTTTAAGATAGATTCTTCCCTTTTATTTTTTGCAAAGCCGTCAAGTACTTTTTGCGTAATAATAGTTTCTGCGGTTCAGCCCAAAGCCATCCTTCCTCTTCCAGATAATCACCGGTGTACAGTTTTATGGCCTGCTCCATATATGTTATATCCTTAGAATCCCTCGCTTTTTGCATCAAGCTTTCAAATTGGTCGACATCAATAACGGCATCTTTCAGGGTTAAAGTATATTTATTAACGGCATATTTTATTTCCAACTGCTCCTTCTCCGCCGCTCCAAAGGTTTTTCGAATAGAATACATAGCCGTTTGCAAATTCATCAAAGCCTTTTTAGGTGCTACGTCCGGCCATAATAAATCGCAAAGTTTTTCTTTGTGCAAGGGGCAACCCTTGTTTTCCAGAAGATAGGCAAAAAGCTCCGTTGATTTTTGACGATTCCATGCCAACAGCTCATTTCCCCTATGCACGGTAAATTTACCAAACATATGGATATACAGCCTTTTGTCCTTGTCCTCTATTCCGTTCTTTTCTTGTTTTTTTGCCATAAATTTGGTTAGGGCCTTGAAAAGCCGTTCTTCCCTAACCGGTTTTAGAACATAGTCAACCGCATTTACCTCAAAAGATTCCGTGGCATAATGATTATAAGCAGTGATAAAAATAATCCCCATATGGGGAGAGATCTGAGACAACCTCTCAGCAAGCTCCAGACCGTTCATCACCGGCATTTCAATATCCAACAAAGCCATATCAAAAGAACATTTCTTTGCCCGTTCCAAAGCCTCCAAAGCGTTTGAACAGGTCACACAGAAGTCAAAACTGCCGAATTTATGAATATGTGCCTCTATTTCCTTCAACGAATCAGCTTCATCATCTACAATCAAAATATTCATGCGCTACTCACCTTTTTTATGGCATGGTATGATAAATTCTATTGTCGTACCCTTCCCCGGCTCTCCAGCTATATCAAGCCCTTTACCGTATAAAACCATAAGCCGCTGGTGGATGTTTTTTAATCCGATACTTCCCTTGATTCCTTGTCCCGACAAAAGAGAATTTACAATATCCTGATTTATGCCGACTCCATTATCTTTTACAGTTATCTTGACATGGTCCCCTTCCTTGCCTACTGAAACGCTTACCCTCCCCCCGTCAATCAAAGGCATAATACCGTGCCTTAAAGCATTTTCTACCAATGGCTGGATAGACAGCACAGGGATCCTGCAATCCACATTTTCTTCAATATCAAATTCTACTGTCAGCCTTTCTTTAAAGCGTGCTTTTTCAATGGCCAGGTACGCCCTTACAAGTTCCAACTCCTTTTCAAGGGTAGTTAGTCCATTGTGACTTTCAAAATCGAAACTGCCGCGTAAGTAATCCGATAGATCCAGCACAAGTTCCTTTGCCCGCTCCGGTTCTCGGATACTAAGAGAAGAAATTATGTTCAAGGCATTGAATATGAAATGGGGTTTGATCTGTGCTTGCAGGAACATTAGCTCAGTAGAAACTCTATCTTTTACAAGCCGTTTAAGTTGGATCAATGTTTTGGCGCGCACGCGCAATTCCCCCGGTTCAAAGGGTTTTCTTAAAAAATCATTTGCCCCGGCACGGAAGCCTTCGTTAATATCCTCCTTGCAGGTCCGGCCGGTAAGAATCAAAACCGGCAAATCAACATAAGAATATCTTTGGCGCACGATTTTCAGCACTTCAAAACCGGTTATTCCCGGCATCATCAGATCCAGAATCACCAAATCAAAGTCACAGCGATCTGCCAGCAATTTCAAAACTTCCTGCCCGTTGGGTACTCCTTTAATGATATAACCATCCAGGGCCAGCGTGTTAATAATGGCATACAAATTTGCTTGATCATCCTCTGCTACAAGCACTTTTAACCCGGTGCAGCCTTTAAATTCCATCGTGGCAATTACTGTTTGGGCATGAAGGATCCGGACAGGTTCCGCCTCAAGCAAATATTTCTCTTTCTGGAGAAATTCCTCTGTGACCGGCAAAGTAAATAAAAACTTAGACCCTTTTCCCAGCTCTGATTGGACCCAGATTTCCCCCCCATGAAGTTTTACCAATTTAGATGCAATTGACAGGCCCAGTCCGACGCCGCCCTGTCTAGCAGATACATCACCGTTTATTTGGGCAAAGGCATCAAATATTTGAGAAAGTTTATCGGCTGGGATTCCAATGCCCGTATCCTGTACAGCAACTTCCATCCATCCCTTTTTGCATACTGCCGTAATGACAATGCTGCCTTGCTCAGTAAATTTTACGGCATTTCCAATCAGGTTATATAATATTTGTTTTAATCTTGCTCCATCAGCCAAAACATTGGGAAGGTTGTCGGAAATCTCGTTGCGTAAAGATATATTCTTCTCTTTTACCAAGAATCGAAACACGTCAATAACGGATGATGCTGCTCCTTTAACCGTTACCGGTCTCAAATCGAGTTTAATCTCACCCTGCTTTAGTTTTGAAATATCCAGAATATCATTGGTTAAATTGTACAGGCGGTGGCTTGAGGACTTTATCATCTCCATATTTTCTTTCTGGGTTTTCGTTAAATTTCCCGTATCTCCCTCCAATAAAGACTGGGCAATACTAATAATGCCATAGAGAGGGGTACGCAGTTCATGGGAGGTGCTTGCTAAAAACTCATCTTTCAATTGATCAAACCTGATCAGCGTTTCGGAAGTTGTTTGAATTTTTAAAAATGCTTCCGTATGCCGATGTGCTAGAAGCAGGGCGATCAGCAACACAAATAATAAGATGCTGCCGTTAAACGCCCAATACCCATGAAGAATGCCATGATCATAAAAGATACAGGTGATGCCGGAGAGAAAAGGAAATAAAAATGCCACCAAGAGAATCATCATACTCTTTTTCCCCATTGGGGCATAGATCTTTTTCCTGATTGCTCGGAAAATAAACACAGGTATCCCCAGCAATAAAAAATTAGATATACCATTGAAAATATCCATGAACGGAGAATAGGTTGATAGGGAGGTGAAAGCTATCAGCATAATCATAGCAGTAAAAACAGCGATAGATCCATTAAGAAATAAGGAAGGAATTATTTCCGGGCCAATCGTTGCTAAAAAAATCATATCAAAAATTAGAGCCAGGTATAAACTGCCCAGCACAATTTTATATGCCATTTCTGTAGGTAACCAAGGGACCATTTGGAAAAACACTTTTTCGCCAAAACCGGCACTGCCCAGGGCATAAAAAAAACAGCTTAAACTGAACACTAGAAATATATGATCGTTTCTTTTCCTGATAAATCCCGCCATGTATACCATAAAATAGATCAAGGAAATCATTAAGAGAGAAGAAGAAAACATCAGATCCCTTGCCAAAAAAATAAACCTTTTATCTTCAATATTCTGCTGGTTCCCAAAATATATGGGCTGTAGAATCCCCCCGCTGATAAAATCAACATTCATGTCCTGGATAATAATTTCTACCGCATCACCAGCAAAATCAAAGTACCCCGTTTGAGGAGTATTCCCGGGCCATGGATGCTTGCCGGTCACCGAAAACCGGCCATTCTCCGTTAACAAGTCCCCATTTGCATAGATCCGGCTGTCAAATCGAATATCCTCTGTTTTTAATCCCAAAACTGTTTTTAACGGATCCAGTTTTATTTTGAGGCGGTATGTTGCACATCCCCTGCCTGGTATTACCTGGTGATTTACCTCCCGGGTCCACTTGCCGGGTGCCGCTAAGTACCCGGTCAGCACCGGCTTAACCCCTGTTTCTCCGGCAAAATCCTCCGGCTGCAAAAGTTGATTCCAGTAAAATTCCCATTCACCATTGAGTTTAATTGTTCCGGTATCTTCCAGATCAATCCCGTGCAAATCCAAGACACCCTTGGTTGCAAAAACGCTGGTCCCCTCTTTTTTGACCGATCCGCTTTCTGCGCTAGAAACAAAAACCGCCAATATGAAGAATATGCCTACCAGAGAAAGAAGCATTCTGACGCGACTCAATAGCTCACCCGCTTCTGCTTAACTTCGACAATAAAAATTATTATTCTACAAAAAATAACATTTTCCTTTCTGATTCTTCCTCTCCTATCCATTTCAGGCTCTCCAATCGGAATACGCAAAGGTAAAATTATCCGTAATTGGGGAGGCGGGAAGTAACTAAGAAACAAGGATATTTTTAAAGCATTTATTCAAGAGAATCATATTGATCCGGGTCATATTTTAATAATAGTTGTGTCAAATGTTCGGCATGCTCCTTTTCCTCACTTGCTACTGCATAGAAAACATCCTTTATGTCTTGATAAGAAATTTGGGCCAGGTGTTGCTCATAGAGAATTACGGCTTCAAGTTCACCTTTTATATCATCTCTGATATTATTTAAGATTATCTGTTTGGTGTAATCAGGTTTATATTTTTGCATAGGGTCTTTAGGACCTAATTTATCATCGATATGATCTTTATAACTTTTATATTGGACGGGGTCATATTGGCGCAGTAGGTTAAGAAACCAGCCATAGTGCTTCTTTTCATCGTCCATAATGCTTCTCCAAGTGGCATTAATGTCTTCCATATTTGAATTTGCAATATGCTCAGCGTAGCCATTTATAGCATAAATTTCGGCTATTAATGCTTCTCTAATTTTATTCGTAACATAAAATGGGTATCCTTGGGGTTGCCCTTTTTTAACTGTATAACTCACAATCGTTCCCTCCCACCAATTTATATTTTGGTATTCGACTCCATTTAAAAATACCCGGCAATACCGGCTACGAGTAACGTATCTTTCCGCCATTAACGTGGAGTACCTGTCCGGTCACATAAAAGGAATCTTTAGCTGCCAAATACACATAAGCCGGTACAAGTTCAAAAGGCTAAAGGTTTTTGGTTGTTTCCGGTGATTCAGGTAATATATATGTCTCTAAATTCTATTTTATTAATATCTCAATATTTTTTGCCGGTGCCCGGTTTCCGGATTGGTATGGTGGACTACTTTGTCAAGACAATTTTTTGACCCTGTTTAAGGTGTATTCACACCACCTTTCGCTCCTTGATAATTGTATATAATTGTAAGTTTATTTAAAAACGTATTGGTAATTCCGTTAATTATTTCCACTGGATTAGATATTATGTCAAGGGTCGGCTTTGCCGACAGCGAAGCTGCTTGCCCTTGACATGTTGATCAGCAAGACCCTTTTGTTTCCGGTCTGTTCATAA
Organism: Candidatus Formimonas warabiya; assembly: GCF_002777255.1. GTDB lineage: Bacteria > Bacillota > Dehalobacteriia > Dehalobacteriales > Dehalobacteriaceae > Formimonas > Formimonas warabiya. The sequence continues at coordinate 3,617,679 of NZ_CP017634.1, forward strand.
CAGACCGGTTGCCTCCCGGCGAGGGCGGGGTGGTTTGGAGGGGCAGAGCCCTTCCAGGGTTTTAAGAAGTCATTTTTTAAAGTAAACTTCTGCCGGAGTAAGTTCCTTCAATGCTTGGTGTGGCCGGTATGTGTTGTAGCTTTCAAGATATCTTCCAATACCATACCTGGCTTCTCTAGGGCTTGCATAATCATTAATATATATTTCTTGGTACTTAACAGATCTCCATAATCGTTCTGTGAAAATGTTATCTAATGCCCGGCCTCTTCCGTCCATGCTAATTTGGATGCTACTATTTATCAGCGTATCTATATATCGTCTGGATGTAAATTGGCTACCCTGATCGCTATTGGCAATTACAGGTTTTCCGATTTTTAGACCTGCTTCCAATGCGGAAAGAACAAAATCAACTTCAAGGTTATCACTTAATTCCCATGAAACCACGTAACGTGAATACCAGTCCAGAAATGCTACAAGGTAAAGCCAGCCGCGTCGTAAGCGGACATAGGTAATATCAGTTCCCCAAATATGGTTTGGATAACTGGCGGTAATATTTCTAAGTAGGTATGGATAAACCTTATGTTCATGGTTTCTTTTGCTGAGGTTAGGACCAGGATGTATTGCAACCAAGCCCATTTCACGCATATATTTTTGAACCGTTGACCGACTAACCAAGTGTCCCTCTCGTTTTAAGACCGTCGTAATACTTCTCGAACCGAAATAGGGTGATTTAGTATAAATTTCGTCAATGGCATGCTTAAGCCGAATTTCCTCTTCTGATGGTGGAACTGGTTTATAGTAAAGACTGCTCCGATTGAGAGAAAGCATTTGAGCTTGCACAAAAACGGACATTTCGGGATCGTCAAAATCTACAAGGGCAATCCGTTCACTTCTTGGCAGGGTCGATCCCAGATTTTTTTTTAAGCCAATTGAATTGGGCGGTGACCTCTCCAAGCTGGGTATACAGATCTTGCACTTGCTTTTTTAGATCTTCTTTTTCGTCATCCTTCCTGCGTCCATCTGCAAGTATCTGAGGGAGCCCTTCAATTGCTTCTTTCTTCCAACTAGACAGCTGATTTGGATGTACTTCATATTCGGCAGCAAGCTGGGATATGGATTTTTCTTCCTTTAGAATTTCCAGTACAACCTTGGCTTTAAATTCTCCTGTAAATGTTTTTCGCATACCTCATTATACACTTTAAATCAGGCTGTTTTGTTGTCTAGTTTTCTTAGTCCATTATATGGTATCAATATGAAAGGCTATTGCCTACCTTGCGCATACCGCAACAGTTTGGTATCCTTTTTTGCTTGGAAATAACTTTGAATGGTGAAACGAGTGATTGGCTTTCCACGTAATTAAGACTCCTCTTTGCCCAAAAACTGGAATTTGAGTAAAACCGGTGGAAGTAGTAAGATATAATAAAATAAAAGTTGCATCAAAAAATGATTTATACTTGAAATATCCTAACTATTTCTCAACCATTGACTTGTTATACTCTGATTACAGGTTGCAACCCTAAAAAATCCAGACAACAATGGAAAGGAGTAAACAAGGATGTTTTTTACAAAGCACAAAAAGATTATTGTAAGTCTCGCTGCTGCAGCAGTAATGTCTCTGGGAGGCGTTACGGCATTAGCGGCAACGGGACCTTCTCTTACCCCGGCAGGTTATGTGGATCTGGCCAATATGGATATTCAAGCAGATACCTTAACTGTTGTCAAAGACTTTACCCCGCAGATCTTCGGCAGACAGACAGCCAAGACTGCTCCGGGCCTGGCATCAACGCCTGTATCGGGCAGTATAGATACTACTAATGTTCAAGAAGGCACCTATACCGTGGTTAAAGGTGTTACCCCGCAGATCGCCGGTGGGCACACAAACTATACCACAGCCGCAAAGTAATCTGAAATCGGCAAGGTGAGCAGCAGCAGACTGTTCACCTTGCCTGTTTTGTTAAGGGAGGTTTTATGAAGATACTGCTGATCGAAGACGAAGAAGAATTATCGGCAATTGTGACGAGAGGGCTACGCAAGTGTGGTTACGCTGTTGATGCTGCGTATGACGGAGAAGAAGCGCTCGATTATTACAACGTAAATGAATACGACGTAATCGTGCTGGATCTCAATCTGCCCAGGATGGACGGCTTGGAGGTTTTAAAAAATATCAGGCAAACGGATAAAAAGACAAAAATCTTGATTTTATCCGCCCGAAGCGCGGTTGACGACCGGGTACAGGGATTGGATGCAGGGGCAAACGACTATTTGACTAAGCCCTTTGATTTTTTGGAACTGGAAGCAAGAATCCGGGTTTTATCGCGGATTGCTTATATTCAGCAGGGAAATGAACTTTCCTGCGGCGGATTAAACTTGAACATGGCGGCAAAAGCGGTTTCTTTTCAGGAAACAAAACTGCCTCTCACGAAAAAGGAATATGCCATTTTGGAATATATGATGCTCCACAAAGGACAGATCGTCGGAACAGAACAGCTATTAAACCATGTGTGGGACAGTGATGCGGAGCTTTTCCCCGACACGCTGAAATATCACATTCATACGTTGAAAAAGAAGCTGTGCGATGCCGGCTCCCATCAGGAGCTGATCCGGAACGTCCGCGGCATGGGTTATAAAATCGAGGAGGCAGGGGAATGAAAATCATGAACAGGATATCCCTGAGAATGCGCATCACATTACTTTCCGGAGCAATTCTGCTGCTTTGCTCCCTTATCCTGACCTTAGGCGCTACCTATAACGCCCGTCTCCAATTCAACGAGGTAACGCTTACCGACGGCACTTTTACGGTTGTTCCGGACAAAATAATCCCCAGCGGTCAGGCGGAACTATATTCCAACGGCACGGTAACAAATTTCCCCGAAACAAACGTGCCGATACTGACCGAGGCAAGGAAACAATTTGATACGACGAACATCCTGATCCTTGCTTTTGTTTCCGTACTCGGCATGTGTCTGGTCTATGTTGTCGCGGGCAGATCGCTCCGGCCGATCCATGATCTGAGCCAAACAATTTCCCAAATTTCCGAGGACAATTTGCGGCAGCGTATCCCGGACGACAACAGGAATGATGAGGTCGGGGCCCTGGGGCGTTCCTTTAACATTATGCTTGACCGGCTGGAAAAATCCTTCCTACGGCAGAAGCAGTTTTCCGCCAATGTCGCGCATGAACTCAAAACACCGCTTGCCACGATCAACGCCGGGATACAGGTGCTGCATCTGGATAAAAACCCGTCCGTTTCCGATTACGAGGAAACACTCGCAACGACGGAACGTAATGTGAACCGTCTCATGGCGGTTGTGGACGACTTGATGAGCCTCTATGAGCAGGAGGAATTCGAAACCGCTTCCATTGACCTGAAGAACCTGTTTGAATCCATTTTGAGCGAACTTAGTCCGGTTCTGGAGGAGAGGCATATTGAAACGGAATTCCGATGTGGTCTTAAAACTGTCTGCGGTAATCAGGTTTTGCTTTACAGAGCTTGTTTCAATCTAGTGGAAAACGCAGTTAAATACAATCAGGAGGGCGGAAAAATACTGATTGAAACCAAGGCAGAAGAGAAAGCCGGGCAGATCATGATAGCCGATACTGGCAATGGCATCCCGGCAGACGAGCTAGAACAGATTTTTGAGCCGTTTTACCGTGTGAATAAATCGCGCTCCCGCAAGGCAGGCGGGGCAGGGCTTGGTTTATCGATTGTAAAAACAGTTATTGAGAAACATGGAGGGAAAATTTCTGTTGATAGTACATTGGGGCAAGGTTCAGTATTTACTATATCCTTTGTTTCATAAAGCTACGATATCCGCGACTTTAGACCCTCTGACTTTACGAAAAAGGGGTGCCGCCTTGCCCTATGCGTTAATAAAGGGCATATAAAAAGCTGAGATATTGAAAAATGTTCATCCTCCTATCTCAGCTTTTGTATGCGTCACACCTTCTTAAATCCCCTGGATCCGGCTTTGAATTCTTTTCCTTACTTTTTCTTCGCCCATAATTTGTTGAATCTCCCAAAGTTCCGGTGAGGAGCTACGACCGACAAGGGCGATTCTCACGACAGTACTTACATCACCCACATGGCCCTTGTACATTCCGGGATTCTTCTTAAGGTCCTTCGGTTTCGCTGCATATCCATTTTCTGTGGCTATTACTCTGATCTTATCAAACCATTGGCCTTGGTCGTCACTGTGCTGATAGGTTTCAATATATGCTTTCAAGAGCTTTTTAGCTTCGGCGTCCTCAATATTTTCCGGATAGGGATCAACCACTTGAAAATAATCGTCGAAGAAATAGCTTATAAACTCCATGATTTGTTCACAATATATTAAATCTTTACGTGGCTGGGGAGAATCTCTGCCTATAGACAACAATTTTACTACCGCATTCTTGTCATCCATTAGAGGATGGACCATTTCTCTCCCATAGCGCTTCGCCCATTTCAGGAGAAAATGATAAATTTTTTCCGCAGGAATTTTTGCCAAAACATTTTTGCTGATATCATTCAACTTATCTAAATCAAATAAAGCACCGGAATTGCTCATTTTATTCAGAGTAAACGGGAAATCATCCGTACTGCTGTCCGGGTTTTCAATTCTCCATTCTTCGAAATTAGAATTCAAGATTGTCAGCAGGTATTCCCTGACTGCGGCCGGATGATAACCTAATTTCATGTAATATTCCAATCCCAATTCCGGATCTTTTCTCTTGGAGAGCTTTCTCTTTACCCCGTTGTCTATCTTCATTAAATGAGCGGTATGACAGTATACCGGCAACGCCCAACCTAATGTATGAAATAATTCATAATGGATGGGTAAGGTGGAAAGCCATTCTTCTCCCCGTACCACATGGGTAACTCTCATCAAATGATCATCTACCACATGGGCAAAATGATAGGTAGGTATGCCGTTCCCCTTTAAGATAACTACATCCTGATCATTTACCGGCAATGTAAGGCGGCCTCTAATGGCATCGTCAATCTCAAATGTTTCTTCCTGGTTCCCCAGGGATTTCAAGCGAATCACAAAACTTTGGTTATTTTTTAAACGTTTTTGGACATCTTCTAAGGACAAATCCCGATCCTTGGCCCATTTCCCATAATATCCGGTATTGATATTTGCCGCTACTTGCTCTTTCCTTATTTCTCCTAATTCTTCCTCCGTACAGAAGCAGGGGTAGGCTCTGCCCATCTCCACCAAATATTTCGCCACAGTCTGATAAATCTCTCCCCGGTTGCTTTGAAAATAGGGTCCATAATTCCCTATTTCTCCATCCATGCTTGCTCCCTCGTCAAATTTTACATCAAAGTATTCTAAGGAGGAGATAATGATTCTTTCCGCTCCCTCTACCTTACGCTTATCATCCGTATCTTCAATGCGCAGGAGAAATACCCCTTCGCTTTGATGGGCTAAACGTTCATCTACGAAGGCGCCATATAGGTTACCCAGGTGAATAAAACCGGTAGGGCTTGGTGCCAATCTGGTGACTTTTGCTCCCTCACTTAAGTTTCTCTGGGGAAATACAGTTTCTTCATAGTAAGATATTGATTTCGTAATGCCTGGAAAAAGCGTATCCGCCAACTTCTTATAATCCATCATTTTTCCTCATTTTCCTTGTCATTAAAATTAAAGACGGCTTCCTTAGGCAATTTTGCCAAGAACCGTCCTTTCCTTCTTTGGTGACCCATAGGGGAATCGAACCCCTGTTTCCACCGTGAGAGGGTGGCGTCTTGACCGCTTGACCAATGGGCCATATGCATCAGTGTTAATCATACACCTAATAGATAAATTTATCTACAAAATTTTTCAAGAAGGTAAAGATTCTGTTTCACCTCATATCTCTATTTTTAACACGCCGATAATTTTTTAAACAGATAAAAAGGAATTCCCGTAAGATAGAAGAAACTTCATTACTATTTGATGCTTTAAATTTACTTAAGGGAGGGAGAAAAATGCTCTTTGATAGGATTATGCACAGCGCAGCCATTTACAAGCATGTGATCGAAAACATGCAAGACGGCGTCATTACGGTCGATAAAAATGGGATTATTACCATGATTAACCCGGCAGCGGAAAGAATACTTGAAAAAAAACGTGCAGACGTAATAGAAAAAAAATATAGTGAAGTCTTTTTTTGCGATAAAGAAAACGACAACTTTAATCAGACTGTATTGGATGCCATCTATGAATCACCACAAGTTCACCGAAAAATAGTCAATTATTATACAGGGAAAAAACTAATAACACTTTTTCTATCTACTTCCTATATAAAAATGGAAATTGACAAAGAATGTGAAACGGTGGGCATCGTCGCCGTTTTCAGCGACATCACGGAATTGCAGGATTTGAGAGAAGCCGGTAAGGCCTTTGAGCAAATCAAGTTACTAAACAAGAAGCTGGAGAATTTATCATACCTGGATGATCTGACCCAAATTCCTAATCGCAGATACTTCAATGACACCTTAAACAGAGAATGGAAAAGAGCTCTGCGAAAGAATCAATTTCTTTCTTTGATTTTTATTGATATCGACAGCTTTAAAGAACTGAACGACCATATGGGGCATCAAGCAGGAGACAAATGCCTTTCTGAAATCGCGTCTAAATTAACTGAAATCGTGAAGCGCCCCGGTGATATGATCGCTCGTTTCGGCGGAGACGAATTTGTTGCTATATTACCGCAAACAAATCTGGAATCAGCCCGCAGAATTGCCCAAAAAATGTGCCAAGCAGTAAAAAATTTAAGAATCAAGAATCCCGGGTCCCCTCTAGGAATTGTCACCATTAGTGTTGGAGTAGCATGTGCCAAACCGTCTCTTGAAACAGGTTACGGAAAGCTGGTAACTTTGGCTGACAATGCTCTTTTCCAAGCTAAAACACAAGGTCGAAACCAGGTGTGTCAAGGATAAACCGGACTGTAAATACCTCTCCTATCCGTTCCCGGATGGGCCTGAAAACCAGCATTTCTCCTGTTATCAGGTAATATTAATAATCCGGTCCTCCTGACATTTTCCGATAAGGTTAACGACAATTTCTAAAAGTAATTCAACGCTGCACGCTAAAGTAGCTTCATCAAAGTCAAAATAATAGTCATGATGCCCACTAGCTAGTTGAGAACCAATCATCATATAGGTGCCTTGACCACCGTTTTTTTGGACCGTTGTCATAAAGGCGGTAAAGTCTTCACTTGCCCCAAAGCTTACATAATCTATTAATTCAGTAAACAACCCGGTTCCTTGGGCGATATCTTTAACTTTGGTGATTAACTCCGGACTGCTCTCACCACTTATTGTTTCACCCACAATTTTTATTTCATAATCAACCCCGTACATCTTTGCCGCACCGGCAATAATATCGCGTACGGAGTTAACCATATATTCGTTGATTTCTGTAGTTTCTCCCCGGGTTTCTATCTTCATTTCCGCATGGGGAGGAATCACATTTCGGGCTTGTCCCGCATTTAGAGTCCCTACAGTAATTCTGGTAGATCCTTTTCCATGGCGGGAAATGGCATGCAGATTCAGTGCGGCACAAGCAGCAGCTAAAAGAGCATTATGCCCTTCTTCAGGTGCAGCACCTGCATGAGCGGGAATTCCGGTAAAACTCACATCTAATTTAGATGTAGCTAAAAAATGTCCTGTGCCGCAAATTAATTGCCTATTTTTCGTTGCCTGAAAACCGATATGCGCTCCCAGAATATAATCAACCCCATCGGCAGCACCACGGGCTACCATCGCTTTAGCTCCTCTAACTCCCTCTTCGCCCGGTTGAAATATCAATCGAATCTTCCCCTGCAATAAATCTTTAATTTTAACAATCATCCTCGCAACACCCAGACCTATGGCAGCATGTCCATCATGGCCACAAGCGTGCATCACTCCCGGGTTTTCCGAAGAAAATCCTTCCCGAAAGGGCCGGTGTTTTTCTTCTTTCGGTTCATCGATATCATTGGCATCCATATCAAACCGTAAGGCAACAGTAGGTCCTTCGCCGCAATTTAACTCAGCAATAATTCCGGTAAGTCCGCCTTCCATCTCTTTTACCAGTTCAGGATTGGCCCCCTGCTTCACTGCACGGTTCATATGTATTTTTAGTTCTTCTTCCGGAGGAACTCCTAACATATCGCTTTTACTGACTGCGTCGGCACCTAATTTTACCGAGTATCCCAGCTCGAGAAGTATCTCTGTAATTTTTGCGGCAGTTCTGAATTCCGTCCATCCTGCTTCCGGGTATTTATGAAAATTCCGCCGGTATTGAACAAGCAAAGGCTCTATTTCTTGCACTAACCCCTTAAGCTTAACGTTCATTCATATATCACATCCCTCTAACGCTATTTTAGCTTTCCTTATTCCCTCTGTAAATAAGAATGAGTCAAGAGGAATTGTCCTCTTAACTCATGTGTATCTCCTCAGCTTGGTAGAATGATATTACCCTGCCAAGTTTAAACAAAAAAATTCGGAAAATATTTAGAACTTCTGATGGTAATATATTTTCATTTATGGCATATCTTCCTACCCGATAGATCATAAATCCAAGAAAGAATGCACAGAATAAACAGCAAATAGCACCAACAAGGGGAGTTCACTTTGACTGATACTATCCAAAGAGGGATTTATGCTGGTTTGGCAGGTAGTATGGGGGATTTGGTAATACATAGCATAGGATACTTTATTTTCGGAACCACCCTGACAGCCCACTATATTTCCCAATTGATTTTTCCCTTTGCTAAAGTTACAGCCATCAAGTTTGCTTTTGGACTGGCTACTCATTTGTTTGTCGGAGCAATAGCTGGTATATTACTAGCGCTCATTTTTCAAAAATTTGGTTCAGATTACCCCTATTATAAAGGTGTTGGCCTTGGCATCGTATTGTGGATCGCTCATGTTGCAGTTATCCCAAACTTAGTTGCTCCAAGACCATACTTATATCGTACTGAATTGGAGGCACTTGTTGACCTTATTGCCCATACCACTTTTGGAGTATTAAGTACCCTCTATTTGTTGCGAACAACAAAAAACATAAAGCAACATTTAGATACAGAATAAGCAAAGAATCTATTACTAAACTACATTCTGAGGTGAAGGGCATGTTTATCGGATTAGGTAAAAGTGTGTTTTTCTTTTATAAAGCCCTGTTATTCGGTTTGGCTACAGTAATTGTCATCCCGAGAAATGTCTACAAACGATATTTAATTTACGGTTTTATGTTTGGAGCTATTGGTGATTTAATAGTTGCCACTATTTTCGGTCCCCTTTTACATATCATTCGATATAAAAACATGGGGGTTTTTAACATCTTTGGTATTGTATCTTTCTGGACACCTATTGCGTGGATGTTTGCGTTTATGCTTTTCTTCTATTTCCTGCCGGTGAGAAGAATTTTCCTGTACCCTTATATTATTGGTTTTTCTTTCTTTGGATATATGGTGGGCATTGTTTTGAAGCAGCTTGGTCTGTTCGAATATATAGGAAGCTATATATATTTTGCGCCCCTAACTTTTATTGTATGGTTTTCCATAGCCGCCTGGATATACTTAAAGGACAGTTCTATCTCTTTGCATTAATCAATAAAAACTACTATAAAAGTAGTTTTGCGACACTCCCTTTTGTTTTAAGTTTTGAATTACCGCCTAGTCCACTTTTTTCACAAAAACGGTTTAAAATGTTTTTGGTTAATCCACTTCTATCTCTTTCTATCAAAAGTTCAACGTTAGCTGGTCTAATATTCCCGATTACTAAACCGGTTTACAATCAACCGGGAAGAGTCCCCACGGCTAGAGCCAGATTATCCCAAAGAATATTTTTCACCATTTCCGCCAGATCATTACGGCATTCAACGATGATAACCACCTGGGCAGCTGTTCCTTTTGCAGTGCCGGTTGCCTTGCTTGACAACCGCTTTTTACCAAATATTTGAGATAGAAAGATGTCACCAAGCAAGCCTAAAATAGCTCCCGACAGTAAACCGATTAATCCCCAAATAATTGGGCCCCAGTACAGAACAAATCCATATATGGCCCCCAATAACATACCGAATGTTCCTAAAAGTGCAGCGGCATCAAAGGAGCTTATCCCATCGGCGCGGTGGATGGTATCTAATATTTTTCTTTCCTCCACCCGGCTGTCCATGATAACAGCGGCTATTGCGTCCCGGTGAATTCCTTTTTTCTCCAGTTCCGAAATAGCCAGCTCCAAATGCAAATTATATTCAAAAGAACCAACAACAAACAACTTATTAAGCCTCCTCGCTTCGGACTTTTACTAAACAGGAGCGAAAACGAGGACTCTGATAATTGTCCCGGAGAAAACGGGCTTGTTCCTGTTCAAATAACTTATTGTATTCAACTGTATTGACATTTAAGTGAGGAGACCCCACGGCCTGATTTGGCAGAGGGGTCTCCTCAAAGCAGTAATCCCCATATACTTGTTTTAGGTTGTTTCGTTTTCAGTAGGTTCCTCAGCGGGTTGTTCCTTATTCGCTTTTATTACTGCGTATATTTCATCTTTTGAATCATTAATTCTAATCTGATTGTCTAAATCGAAATCCCGGAAAGTGATGGCATCACCCATTTCCTTATTTGATACATCTACAACAACAACATTGGGCATTAAGTTGGTTCTACCAACAACTTCTATCTCAGATTTATACACTTGAAGCAGTAGCATTCTGTGTTCTAATTCTTCAATTCCAATAAAAGATATGGGAAGTTGAAGTTTTATCTCTTGATCCCTGGAAACAAGCTGTACATCTAAGTGAATAACGTTTCCTTCCACCGGATGTTTCTGTACTTCCTTGATAAATCCAAATTTCTCATTCTCATCCATGCTAACCCAAACTTTCGCATTAGAGCCGTGTTTAGCCAGAATCCTTTTTAAAGCGGAAGCCTCAAATTTTACTGAAGTTGCTTTTGAACCTTCACCATATAGTACTCCGGGAATAAACCCCGCTTCCCTAACCTTTCTAGGTTTTTCAATTCTTTCTATTGCCTTTAAAATGACCTTTTCCATAAAATAAATCACTCCTTTCGGCTAACGCGCCGTAAATAAACAAAATTACCATATTATTTTCCGAATATTACTTATATTACCCAAAATCAAAACTTACAAACCGTCAAATAAATAATTCGTTTCTTAGGGTAAAGATCTACGCACAACTTCCTATTGTATTTATGATGTTATAAATTTAATTTTTAATTTACCCTATTATGTATTGACATTATTTCTTTAAATATGGTAAAATATTTTTTTACTAAATTCCGTATTTTGTGGTATACTTATTATGCTACTCTATAAGGGGGGTGATATAATGTTTCAAATTGGCGATAAGATTTTTTATCCAATGCATGGAGCAGGTGTTATTGAGGCAATTGAAGAAAAAGAGATACTAGGATACAAACAGCTTTATTATGTAATGAGTATCAAAAACATGCAAGTAATGTTTCCTATGGGATCCAACATAGGAATAAGACAGATTGTTGATTTAGAAATTTTGGAAGACGCATTAACAACTTTTAGTCATGAAGCATCTGATCCAATCCAGAATCCAGTTCAAAGATACCGTTGTAATATGAATAAATTAAAAAGTGGCGATATATACAAAGGAGCTCAGGTTATCCGTGATTTAACACAAATAGGTAAAAAGAGGGCACTTGCCGCAGGAGATAAAAATATGCTGGATAATGCCCGGCGAGTTTTAACCAGTGAGCTTGGATTAGTAAAAGGAATTGATCAAGAAGAGGCTGATGATTTTCTAAATAAGGTTATCAACAATTAAAAATGTCCTTAACCAAAGGTTAAGGACATTTTTTCTTACAGCTTTACAATATTCTCAGCTTGCAATCCGCGATTGCCTTTTACCACATTGAATTCAACCCGTTGTCCTTCTTCCAACGATTTGAAGCCGTCTCCCGTAATGGCGCTAAAATGGGCAAATACATCGTCGCCCCCTTCATCAACTTGGATAAAGCCAAAGCCTTTCTCTGCGTTAAACCATTTTACTGTACCTTTTTGCATGATATTACCTCCGAATTTAATTTAACATGTATTTTTTCTTTCCAAAATAAAGAAAAATCACATATTGTAAAAGGTTCTTTCGCACAAATAGCAACCCTTTACATTGTGATTTCAGGATCTAATTCATGTTATGGTAACTATATCACAGTTGGAGCGTTAAGACAAGTATTAATACCGGGTGGCAAGGGGATGTTCTGTTTGCCACAATTTTATCTAATTATACTTTTCCCAATAAAATCCCAAATAAGCCTTGTCCCCCAAGGCTTCTCAGAAAAAATTCGTTTCACTTATGATACGGATGGCCATATCGGGTCCATCGAATAATTTGCAGAAGGCAACTATTCTTTTTTAGTATGGCTCTTTTTTATTCCCGATCTCCCCATAATTAGTGCATCTTCATATTCCTTTATCGTATTTATTTTTGTGTTTACCTTTCGTCGATTTTTTCCATCATAATAGCACCGTTCGGACAAGAATTGGCGCAAAGGCCGCATCCCCAGCAAAGCTCCGGATTAAATCCGATATTCTTTCCCTTCTTTCCATTCAACTCACGTTCCGTCCCGTCAAGAAAACATGCTTTAAATTGGCACCTCTGAATACATAATCCGCACAATTTACATTTTTCCTGATCGAAGTGAGCAAGATAACGGGACTTAGTTTTAGCGTGCCGACAAATTTCTTTTTTTGGCGAATCAAGGGTCTGATTCTTCCTAAAAGAGTCACCTGATCGGCGTCTCCTACCACAATACCACCGACAGGGATCTCTCCCTCCAAAACGACTTTACCGTACCGCCCATGGACAGAATCAAAAAATTGTCTTATTTCATAGCCCTCCCCATCCAGGAATTGACCAATAGAAGCCACAGTCTTGCCAAACATTTGGGTCACATTCATATTCAGGCTTCCCTGGTAAGATCTACAACCGCCTGACATGTTAGCACCGGCAACCTTGCCCTGTTCAACGGCCGTAGGCCATAATGCATGAATTACATGGGGTTCACCAAAAGTAGTAGGCCCCTGGGCCACATCTCCGGCAGCGAAAATACCCGGAACACTGGTTTCCATCCTGTCATTAACAAGAATTCCCCGGTCTATCCTGATCATTTTGTCTAAAAATCCCATATTGGGACAGACTCCCGTTCCCACAATGATCAAGTCCACATCCAGAGGAGCCTCGCCCTTGACATATACCGTCATAGAACCGTCTTGATTCCTGCTTATTCTTTCCGCCGGCGTATTAACCTTTAAATCTACACCATAGTCCAATATGTTCCGGTGTAAAATATCCGCCCCTTTTTGATCCAACACCTGGGGCATAATCCGTGGCATTAATTCAAAAATAGTTACAACTAACCCTCTGCTCACAGCAGACCAAGCCGCCTGCAAAGAGATAAATCCTGAACCAAGAACTAAAAGCCGTTTTCCCGGTTGAAAATAAGCTTCGATATTTTTCGCATCCTCCAGGGTCCACATATGATAAATCCCTGGCCCCTCCAAATTTGTTACCGGGGGTTTCATTGGTAAAGCCCCGGAAGCGATCAACAGCCGGTCAGACACAGTCTCCTGTCCCCTTGTCTGCTTTAAAAAACTTCGTCTTTGCAACACTAGTAATGCAAAGACGAAGTTTTTTCAATTGGATTACTATGTTTTGAACCTATCTTTGGTAATTATTTCGCCACATTTTGGACAAACCGCATTAGCATCGCTGCAACTTCGGCGCAGGTAACATTACCTGTGGAATCGAGAATGCCCTTCAAAATCTCAGAATCAAATATCCATCTTCAGCGGATATCTATTTTTGCACCTATCTTGGTTAATTACTCAATCCTCTCGACACCCATCATTGCGCCACATTTTCCGAAAGCAGGTTGTAAAGTACCTGTGCCATCTGAGCTCTTGTCGACCGGCCCTTCAGGTCCAGTTTTCCATTGCTTCCGGTAATTATGCCGCCTTTGACAAGCGCTTCCATCGCCTCTTTGGCATAGTCTGAAATCTCCGTCCCATCGGCAAAGCCGGAAAGTCGCGCTCCGTTATCCCCCTCCGGCAGTTCGCCGAGTAGGTCAAGAGACCGGTAAAGCAGCGTAACCATGTCCTGCCGCGTAATCTCGCCGCCAGGATTGTATTTGTTATCGCCGGTTCCCTGGGTGATCTTAAGATCCTTTGCTGCGGCAAGATAGCCGGTATAGTAGGTGTTTCCGGCATCCGCGAAGTTGTCTTGCGGGTTTTCTTCAGGCGCTATGCCGTATGCCTTCATCAGCATCACAATGTACTGCCCTCTCGTGATTGCAGCATTAGGGCTGAATTTGCCCGGTTCCGTGCCAGTTGTGATCCCTCTTGCCGCGATAAAGTTTACCGCATCGCTGTACCATGCGCCGGAAGCAACATCAATAAAGCTTACCTTATGGTAGCCGATAAAATATTTGGAGAAGTGGGTTACCGTAAAAACAACCGTTCCCGTCGCCTCGTGATACGCTCCGCGCATCTCCTGGGGATTGCCCGATTCGTCGATAAAGTAAACGACAATGGCGTTCTTGTCCTCGCCATCCCTAAGGGTGTAGGGTACGCTTATGTTAGCACTGCCGCCGCCCAAGCTGGAAATCAGTTGGCTCCCCGCTGTCACCGAGAAATCGTAAACGGGACGGTCTCCCACTGTTTTTTGTTGTGCTTCGGTGAGTGTGGAATTGTCCACCTTTTCCATGCTCACTTTGACATCTTCCGAACCCTGCGCACCGCTGATACTCTCGACAGCGTTTGCATCAAAGGTGATCGTACCAATTCCCGAATCTATTTTGAGATTGGCATCCGTTTCCTTGGCCAAACGGTCCAAGGCATTTCTTGGAATGGTTAGTTCAACTGATCTGGTCTGCTCCGTTGTTTTTATCTCGATTACCACAACAGCTTCAGTACCTTCTTTTTCAGCGCTCTTGGCAGCGGTAACAAGCTTTTCTGCGGTAGCTTGGTCCACCGCAGCAGTTGTTGTTCCGGTACTGTCCGTGGTGCTCGTTGTCACTGTACTTACCGAAGTAGTATTTTCCTTGGTTTCGCTGACAATAGGCGGTTTTTCTTCTTTGCCGCCGGAACCAGTACCGCCGCCGCCTGTATGGATTGTATAGGCAAACTCCGCCACCTCGCTGTCCTCATAGCCGCTCTTCACAGCAAAGGCCTTGATCGTCATGGTTCTGTCCACGGTGATTGGTCCTGTATAGGGCGTGCTGGAACTGGTTGGCGTCGAACCGTTTGTCGTATAATAGATTTCCGCTCCGGCCGTGGCGCAGGATAAGGTGACATGCTGCACGCTTTCGTATGTGCCCGTCCCAGGAATGGCTGTTGGTTTGGCCACGGTTGGCGGTGGTGGCGTACCCCGGGATATTTGGATTGTCCTGCTCCAGTCCAGAGTTTCCTTCTTAAGCTCTGGTATGCCGTTCGTCACTTTGCCGGTCAGCCGCCATAGCTCTAATTTATCAAATTTCACCGTCTGGGGTGTGCTTCCCGTATACTGGAAAGTGACGGTACAGATGGATCCCTCATTCTCATAACTGTTTTCTGGTGAAAAAAAGCCTGCCTGATATAACACCTGATTGCCATTTACTCTCCCGCCGGATTTGATCGTATCAACTTGGTCGCCGTATTCGCCGGCTTTAGCTACAATGTTATCCTTATCAAAGGTAATTTCCGTTGCTGTAAGTTCATTTTTGTCACTTACCGTGATATCAAACTGGGCGGAAGCATATAGTTCTTCGATCGGGTCAAATTCTACCGTATAGGTAAATTCATTATGCCCCGGTTGCAAAATAATGGACGTTTCTTGGTCAGATGCCAGTGCTCCGCCCGTCGTACCGAGGATCAGCAATACCACTGCCAGCAGGATGACCAGCTTTATATGCTCTCCCTTCATCCACTGCACCTCCACTTTTTATTTTTTAGAGGGATGGCTGCCCATTAACCATCCCTCAGTTAAATGCACCCTCGTCTAAATTAATTTATGTCAGGTGTGCCGCAAGATAAGCCAAGATCGTCAGGTCGCCGATGTCAATGACTACGTTTCGTTCCCCCTTTATGCCGCAGCCATTGCAGATACCCGGTCCACTGCTCCGGGAACCCCATCAAAACTACTGGAAGCAGTTAGCAACGCCCTCTTAGGGAAGTTTGTTTTAAAATGACCTTATAAGCTAAAAAGATCAGCAATTCTATAGAGAATAACAGCGGTTTCCGCACGTGTGATATGCTGCGTTGGATTGAGGAAACCATTGCTCCCCTGTATCATCCCTTTCCCTACCAGAAATGATACCGCTTGCTCTGCATATGGCGCCACTTTAGATGCATCACTAAATGAACTTAAGGATGCTTTAGTTTCATCTGTTATTCCCAGTCGATTTAACAGGCGGTATATTATGAGAAAAGCGTCTTGCCGCGTGATGTTTCCTAGGGGCACAAATCTGCCGTTATCTTGACCTAAGATTATACCCGCTTCGCTAGCCTGTCCGATTGCCTGGGTATAATACTGATCGGCAGGAATATCATTAAAGTGCACATTGCCTTCGACGTTCAGATCGACCAATCTTGTAATCATCACCACAAAGTCTGCCCGCGTCACATTATTTCCAGGTTTAAAGCTTCCGTCATCATACCCCTTTATAACGCCACGGGCCACGAAGTTGCTAATCGCCTCTTGCGCCCATGAATACTGCACACCTACATCTTTAAACGTGACCCCGCCGTCCTGCTGCTCCGGGTTGGTGGTTGGCGCAGACCCGCCTGACCCGCCTGACCCGCCACTTGAAATTGTATAAGAAAAAGTCTTAACCGCGCTATCCTGATAGCCTGCTTTGACCGCAAAAGCCTTGATCGTCATACTGCTATTCACGGTAATAGGACTGTAATAAAGCGTGCTTGAATCCGAAGGTTCTGAACCATCAACCGTATAGTAGATTTCCGCATCAGCCGTTGCGCTTGACAGTCTGACTGACTGATGAGAACTGTATACGCCCGGTGAAGGACTGGCCGTCGGTGCTGCTACCGTTGGGGTGTCACTTGAAATTGTATAAGAAAAAGTCTTAACCGCGCTATCCTGATAGCCTGCTTTGACCGCAAAAGCCTTGATCGTCATACTGCTATTCACGGTAATAGGACTGTAATAAAGCGTGCTTGAATCCGAAGGTTCTGAACCATCAACCGTATAGTAGATTTCCGCATCAGCCGTTGCGCTTGACAGTCTGACTGACTGATGAGAACTGTATACGCCCGGTAAAGGATTGGCCGTCGGTGCTGCTACCGTTGGAGTGTCACTTGATACTGTGACTGTGATCGTTTTGCTCCATGATTCTTCTGTTTCTTCCAGCTCAGGAATGCCATCAAACGTGTTGCCGGTAAACCGTTCTAATTTTAAATTGTTTAATGTTACGGTCTGAGGGCTGGTGCCAGTATAGCTGAATTCGATGGTGCAAACTGTCAGTTTTCCGGAAAATTGGTTTTCCGTGGACAAGAAGCCTGTACTATACATTATTTCATTACCGTTTGCCCTTGGTTCGGATAAAGCCGTTCCGCTGGCCTTCTTCCTGATATCCCTATCAAAAGTGATGTCTTTCACATTAACATAGTTTCCATCGCTAACTGTTATGGTAAATTCTGCAGACGCAAAGGGCTGTTCAATATCATTAAATTCTACATCATATGTAAAAGTGTTTTCACCTGGATCCAAGGTAATGGTAGAATCATTTCCGGAAGTGTCACTATCAAATGCCTGTGCATAGCCTGGCATTCCCATCAGCAGTATGGCAACAACCAATAAACTGACGAACAGCTTTGGATTAAATCCCCTTTTCGTTTCCATATTCCGCACCTCCTTTTATTTGGGTCCGCAGGACGGCTGATGGCAACCGCCCTGTGGATCCAGGTGGTCATGCATATTGTGGTTATTATTACTCGATGCTATTCTGAATCAGGGGTTATTAAACTTCGGGAACTGGTTCCGGATCAGGTGTCTGTCCTTCATCAGGAGTCTGTCCTTCATCAGGAGTCTGTCCTTCATCAGGTGTCAGTCCTTCATCAGGTGTCTGTCCTTCATCAGGTGTCAGTCCTTCATCAGGTGTCTGTCCTTCATCAGGTGTCAGTCCTTCATCAGGTGTCTGTCCTTCATCAGGTGTCTGTCCTTCATCAGGTGTCAGTCCTTCATCAGGTGTCAGTCCTTCATCAGGTGTCAGTCCTTCATCAGGTGTCTGTCCTTCATCAGGGATCAATTCCTCATCAATGCTTTGTATCAACAATTCATCTACAAAGTGAGCCGCCAGATAAGCAGAGATGGTTAGGTCCGCAATGTCGATATCATGGTCCCCGTCGAGATCAACGTACCATGCCCCGCTTGTGAACCAGTCAATGTCTTCATCTAAAGCGCCATAATAGGTCAGTGCGATGGAAAGGTCTGCTCCGTTTATTTCTTCATCACCGTCAAAGTCACCGGTAACGCTGCTGGGGAAGTAAATCTCTGCTTCAGCTTCGCCCTCACCAACAACCTTGGATGGAATCGCCTCGGACTGATGTACGCCATTTTCATCAACATAACCGACATACATGTCTACAGAATCCAGAACCGCATTCAGCGAAGCTGCTGTTTCGCCATCTTTTAGCTTAATGGTGATATCCGCCAAGTCAGCTTGCAGCGCATCAGGAATTCCGTCGATTTGGTACATGTTGAAGTAGGCTATTTCGGGATTACCGTTATATTCCAGGTTCCTGGTAAACATCACGTCTTCGACCAGCGGACTGATGTCCACAAACTCAAATCTGTCGTCGTTGAGCTTGATCTGGCTTTCCAAAACGCTGACGCCTTCCAAATAATCCACCGCAACGCGCAAGGTAATCTCTTTGTCCGGTCCCAGGATGACATTCGGCGACACTTTCAAAGATACCTGATTCCTCTCGACCAGCGCATCCTTGGCATTCGCAATGGCCAAAAGCAATGCATCTTCTTGTTCAGTGGACGTACCTTCAGAAATCGCCTGGTTGACACCGTCAATCACATACACGGCGGATGCGACCGTTGCTGCTGTGTATTTGCCGGTTGCCAGCTCTGCTTCCAAATCTGCACGGGCTGCACCCAATCCAGTGCCCGACTCAAGCATAAAGTTGAATATTATTGGGAAATTACCATCAGCTTGGGACCGATTCATTGGTTTCATGCCAGTCGCCAAAATCTGTCCTGCTCCCAATGGAATTTCCACGGCTCCCGGGGTACTTAAAACGGCTTCTTCACCAACAGTATAGCCGCTTAACATTAACTTATCGTAGGCATAAGTAAGTACACTCACTGCGTCTGGATTGGTTACTTTAAATATTGGACCATTATTAAAGAAAACAGGACAATTTGTATCTAACGCAAAGCTATATGCCGGCGCTGCGTCAGGGTTAGCATATGCTTGTAGAATGCTTCCTGGACAATACCAGTCACCTTTTTCTTGTGTTGATTTTTGTGCTAATCCAACATCAAACCTGTTAACTATTAAATTTGAAGAAGCATTCATGGTCATTAAATAGCCACCGTTTTCTACAAACTGCTTCAAGAGAGCAACTCCTGTTGTGCCCAATCCGCCTTTCATATAATCCGGCATAAAAGAAGCTGTCGCTCCATTTACTATACTGCTCTCGCTTTGATCCGAAATAATTATTACATCATAATGTTTATTAAGATCACCTGCTAAAACTTCATTCTTAGTTACCCGCGTAAATGGGAGGTCATATTCTTCAAATACCATTCTGTTCCATCCCTCTTGCGTGGTGTTGCTCCAGTCATAATATAAGCCGATCCGGGGAAGTTTAATTTCTTTACTCTTAACGTCTATGTTACCGACTGAGTAAAAGGTCAGTTTTAGCTCATCTGCCAAATCTGCCACGAGTTCCTCAACGTCTTCGTCTTGGTTGGGAACGATTATTGTTCCTTTGGGGAAATCAATCCCGTCTACAGTAAATGAATTGTCACTCCATGAGACTTTCACTTTATCCTCTAACAGGTCACAGACAGCGTCGATAACTTTGTTCTGTTGGTTTCTAAGAACAAAATTCTTACCCCCATCTCCTATTACCTGACCGACCGCCATATCTGCATGATCAACCAGTGTCATGTCGGCATTAAGTACTGCGGAATCATGAATTTCTACGCAATTAACCCCCATTTGGAGAGGCATGGTCCAGCCAACAACATCGTAGGGTCTTGTACCGGTGCCTGCAGTAACTGAGAAATCCTGCTTCTCTAATACAGCCTTCGCAAAGTTTCCATAGGTTTGACCCAACAGTACGACATAACTGCCTGCTTTATAGGTGGTATTTCCTATAACTAAATCTGAATTTAGTTTATGGACATCCACTAATCCTTTTATCAAAATGTTTACCATCTTGTCTGCTAAATTCGGATCCTTCTGAGCGCTTGCTTCCGGGATAATATATGCATAAGGATAATTAGAATAGTCTTTGTTACTCAGCTTGAGATAGTCTTCATAGTCAGCGTCTTCGTCAATGATAGTCATTAAAGGATCCTTAGAATAGTCTTTGCCATTCACAATGAGATTTTCATAGTCAAACTCTTTATAGGTAAAGTTTGGGGTATGATTACCCTTTGCAATTGTTTCATTAACTACCCGGTTTCTGTTTTCCATGATTAAATTCTTATATTTGGCCGCTTTTATCACCAATTGGTCCATTACTTCATGGGCGTAAACACCACCCCAGCCAAGCGATTGTACGCCTGTACAACCAATTTCTACCGATCCGGCGCCCACTCTTTGGTGCAGCAGTGACATTGAAGCAACATAACCTGGATAGTCCATGGTAATTTCAGAAAAGGTCGTGTTTGTATACTTCTTACCGGGTGCATATTCTTTTTGACCCATCTCGCCATACATTTCACCGATAATCTCATTGCTTAAAGCAAACAAACTATAGTCGGTATTGACATTTGTCTCTGCCGGCTTTAAGCAGGTATTGTTGTACATTCCTTCAGCAGAATTACCCTGGTGAAAGTCATAATAGTAAGGCGGACAGAACTTAGACCACACATCCCACCATACTGCTATTTCAATAGGCTGTTGATACCAGGCACCTCTGTTATTATCGTGGCTGACCCAACCGCCGTAGGTTGGAAGATTACTTTTTGTGCCATACTTTTCGTACCAGTCTACGACGTCATCGCTTCCATCTGGGTGCTGAGGAAAAAATACGACAATAAGTTTTGACAAAGCATTATATAACTCTGAGCCTTCCGGGGCCGTCGCAAAATCATAAAGAGCGTAAGGACTTGCTTGAACGGGACCATTTTCAGAAGAATGCATGCCAGCATCAAACATATAGAACATTGGAGCATCGTCAATGAGGTCTTTTTGATCTTGGGCGGAAAGATTATTACCTACCGGATCAAGAAGCTTTTTATTTACTTCTAAGTACTCGGGCCAATGTGCCAGATTGTCTGGTGTGGATACTACAACATAGCCCATTTCCGTACCTCTGGCACTATAACCTGCTTTATAATATTCGAACCGATCTGAACGCTCGGCAAGGTACCTCATGTAGTCAAGGACTTCTGTTTGCCGAGTTAATGTTTGTGTCATATCGTGTCCTATAAATTCCGTTGGGGTTTGAATATAATCGGGAGCGTTAGGGTCTGTTCCCTGGGCATTCGCGGTATTTAACATTAAGCCAAACAGCAATCCAAGCAATAAACAAACAAAAACAGGTTTTTTTGCTTTTTGATACATTTTTATCCTCCTCAGTTCTTTTACTTTTACATTTCACCAACATCCTTTTCACCAAGATCCTCTTCACCAACATCCTCTGAATTTTCAGATATAAACCATTTTGGTTGCCTCCTTTCTCCGTAATTTAGGCAAAACTATCATCCTCTGCAACAATTATCCCTTTTAGTGAAATTGTATTTCATTATAGTATAGGACTTGTCCAAGTTTTTTCTTTAATTTGATCACTATATTCTGATTTTAATGCAAATTATATGCCAACCTGTAAAGGACTCATTATAAGGCTGCTTTTGATTGGAAAGTCAGTTAAAACATTTTCCCGTCTTAAATTAAAACAGAATATGTATCATATTGGAAAGCTTGTAACAAGCTGCTACAAAAATTGTATATGTATATTTGAATCTACAAGTGTTTCACATACTTCAAAATATCCGGTGCTCCTTTAATACATCTTAAGATGCCTCGATACTTCCCATGCATGTACTGTGGAGCGGTACCTATCCCATTCATTAATTCCCGCATTCATAAACCGTTCATAAATGTGTTTTCCCAAGGTGTCCTTGATTAAATCGATTTCATGCTGCCCCGGGGCAGTTTCGTGATGCGATGCTTCTATTTCGAAACCCATTTGTTCAAGAGCTAAAACCATGCTTCAACAAATTTGGAGTTATACGACATGTCGCATAATCCATAAACGCTGCAGTTTCTTCTCCGGAGAGAGGCTCCTTCAGCCCTACGGTCATGACTCCCCACAGCTCTCCATAGACGATCTCCACCGATGGGTACGGGCTATACACCTTTTCCTTGAGAGCATCGTCGTGAATGTACTCGGCAAGACCACGATCATTTTTAAAGTGCCGGTTCTCCTTGGCGATGCAGCGAGGATTTGATTCTCATATGCCACGGCCTCCCTGGGTGAGATATCCTCCCGCTCATCCTCCGAGCAGTCATATTGAGGATAGTTGACGATCTTCAGAGGGAAAAAGATACGCATTGTTTCGTTTCCCATTTTGATTACCTTCATTTTATTGACATGATTAATTTGAAGCTCTAAAAAGGGGCATAAAAAAAGCTGGGGTATCTTCATTAGAAAATACCCCAGCTGATTTTCAGGAAACATTTATATTCCGTAATGTAGGGAATCGCGGGGACCGCAGGCCGTGTGAAAAGTCATGTTAAATTATTAGGTGTGGGCCTCTAAACCTGTCTATCATCTACCAATAAATTACTTATTAATAGGGGAAGCCAGTACTCATACCAGTATCGATTTCCTTCTTTTCCCCAACAATCTCAATATTTCTCTCACTCCTAGAATATTTATGGCCCGTCTAAAGTTATAGGATAAAAATGATAACCCAATCTCTACAGTAACAGAAATTTTCCCCTTTGGTGAGAAAATAATATGCGTCCCAGCTTCGTTTTATCGTACCAAATGGGTGCTCAACAATCATTTGACGGAGTTTGCATTTTTCCATGTTCATTTCGGTTTGTAAGCCAATGGTGTCAAGAAAATCCTGATCTACATGCCGACATACAACTCTGCCTTTTTACTTTTTGTACATCTATCTTTAAATTCACATTCTTTGCAGGCGCTTTCCTCATACCAAGAGCCTGCTGATATATCGCTGAAGGTTCCTTGATATACTACGTCCCAGCAATGGAGAGGAGCACAGATTAGGCTGGTCTTACATCGACTTTAACATCATAGAGGGTGCTTGCAGCTGCTCTATCGGTCAGTCGCTGGGATGTAAGTGCATTTACGGATCGGTTACCTGGCATATCTTTAAGGTAAAACAGTCCCTCCGTGACAACTACTCCTGGGGGGACTTTAGCTGTTACATTTAAAATAAAATGTACTGAGCCTCTTTCGTTAAAGGCCACTACTTCCTGACCGTCAATTAAATTCTTTTCTTTAGCATCGACTGGATTCATTTTCATATATGCCGCCTCTTTTTTATGTAAGAGTTCCGGGCGCTCATTAAAGGACGAGTTAAGAGAATATAAACTCGGGGAGCTCATCAGATAGAAAGGAGCATCGTCCCTGTGGGGTTCCTTATAGTAAGGAAGCGGTTCAGTCTCATTAGGACTGAATATTTCTATTTTGCCGGATGGAGTATGAAAGGACATCTTATAATCCCCAGGACGACATACTTCAACTGGATACCCATTTTTAAGTTCGAGAATATGTGCGCTATTAAGCCACGGTGAAGCCTCTGTAATAAGCTGCTCAATAAGATCATCCGCGGTTTGGTAAAAATAAGACTCCTTAAAGCCCATATCTTTTGCCAATAGCTGAAAAACTTCCCAGTTAGATTTAGATTCACCTAATGGATTAATAACCGCCTCTGCTCTCTGGACGCAATAATGGCCATATGCCCGATAGATATCGGGGTGTTCCAAAGAGGTAGTAGCAGGCAGCACTATGTCTGCATAAAGGGCAGTATCTGTCATAAACCGTTCATGGACCACGGTAAATAAGTCTTCTCTCATGAACCCTTTAATAATCATATTTTGGTCAGGAGCAACTATAGCCGGATTTGAATGATAGACATAAAGACTCATAATGGGAGGTTTTGTTAATTCTGTTAAAGCAGTACCTAATTGATTCATATTTACAATACGGGTGGGTTTTGTCAGGAAATCCTCCCGTGTAACCGGTTCAACAGGCAGAGTTTTTATCGAAATATCGCCAAGCAATCCACCCCCGGGCTTAGACCAAGCTCCTACTAAAGCGGGAAGACAGGTAATTGTTCGTACCGTCATTGCCCCATTACCATAACGGGAAAGGCCTGACCCTAATGAAATAAACGGAGCCCGGGCGTGGCTATACCCCTTGGCCATTTTATGAAGCAACTCTGTGTCGATCCCAGTTATTTGGCTGACTTTATCCGGGGAGTATCTAGGCAGAACCTGGTTTTGCAGTTCTTGGTATCCCTGAACATGGGTTTCAATAAATTGTTTGTCAATCCAATCCTCTCTATCCATGATATGCATTAGCCCGAGGGCTAGGGCCCCGTCGGTACCAGGCCGGACTAAGACAATGTGATCGGCAAATTGGGCAGTCGGGGTTTCATAGGTATCAACTAACCAAACAATAGCCCCACGCTTTTTCGCTTGCCGGATCTTTTCCAGAAGATGAACATTTGTCGCTAACGCGTTGGTACCCCATAATATAATAAAGTCACTGTCTAAGACTTCGTCAGGATGGGGTGCCAATGTTCCTCCCATTACTGAAGACCAACCGTAATCTTTCGCAGGTGAGCAAATAGTTCGAGCGAGACGGGATGCACCTAACCGGTGGAAAAAGGCTTCGCCGCATTGACGTTGGACAATTCCCATTGTACCTGCGAAGGAGTAAGGTAAAATCGCTTCCCCGCCATATTTTGAAATTACTCTTTGCCAATGATCAGTAATGCGATCTAGTGCCTCGCCCCAAGTGATTGCTTGGAAACGACCCGATCCTTTTTCACCTGTGCGCAGTAAAGGATGAGTTAACCGGTCTGGGCAATGCACAGTTCGTTCATAATGAGCCATCTTGGGACACAAAATTCCTTTGGTATGGGGATGGTCCGGATCCCCGGATACCTTAAGCAATTGATCGTTTTCAACTTCGACTATCAATCCGCATGTATCAGGACAGTCATATGGACAGACCGACCGTTTTATTACCATTGGTAATACCCCCCTCAATTGTACCGATACTTCTGTCAATTTCCAGGGATACCGCTTGCGCAGGGCACTCCGGCCTGACATTTTCCACAACCATATCGCGGCAGTCTTTCTTTGGTCTTGTTTAAGAATTTAGCACAAATTAAATGGTCTTTGCCTTTTTCCAGGGAAATAGCGTTAACCGGGCAATTCTCAGCACATTTACCACACATAGAACAGTATTGGTAAATCTCCTCATACTCTCTTTTATCAGGCGGTAGAGATAAATTAGTGATGATGCTGCCCATCCGGCCGGCAATGCCATTTTTCGTAATCAACCCCTTTGAAAGTCCAAAGGTCCCTTGGCCACAAATAAAACCTGCATGTCTTTCTGACCAATTGCTTGTAAATTTAAGAGAGGTTTCCCCAATAGGATCATCTTCCGTTGCCGCAAGATTTGAATTGGTAAAGGACCAAAATCTTTTATCCCGGGAAGGTACCAAACTTTCATATCCAGCATTAATCAGCTCTGAATTTAAGTGTTCACAAAGCTTAAATATTAAAGCCTGTCCTTCAACACGTCCATGCAACCATCCTTCTGACGGCCAAATTTTATCTTTCATATTACTCTTGATAATCTCATCGCTAAATGGTATAAAAATTGATATCACTGTTTTTGCATTAGGCAGCCATTCCAGGGGAGTCAAGTAATGATGCCCGATAATGGAAGGATCTTTCAAAGAATTAAATAACTTATCATCTGCAGCACCAAAAGCAATTAACGGTGTCTTAAAAATCTTCATGCCAACTACATTCTTTGAAAGTGCCACCTGTTCCGAAATAATATTGTCATCTGAATTATTGAAAAAATGCCCTGCAATTTGAATTATGTCCTCTTTTAGCATCTGATTCCTCCTCAACGTTTCAATGATTGGTATTTTCTCCTTCCCGGATTGGAATCCTTCTCCCTGTAGCAGTATTGGGAGTCCTTATTTA
Organism: Candidatus Formimonas warabiya; assembly: GCF_002777255.1. Taxonomy (GTDB): domain Bacteria; phylum Bacillota; class Dehalobacteriia; order Dehalobacteriales; family Dehalobacteriaceae; genus Formimonas; species Formimonas warabiya. The sequence continues at coordinate 3,644,070 of NZ_CP017634.1, forward strand.
GTTAAATTAAAGGGATTGACGCTGCTCTTGTCGTAGTCAGCGGCAATCCCAGATCTTTTGCCATATGGGCTTATGATAGATTCGCTTTAAAGCATAAAAAGCATTTGAGCATAGGTCGGGAGAGGCCATAATTCTTCATCCACAATAGTCTCCAATGTATCCGCTTCTATGCGCAATGCTTTCATAGCCATGAAAACCCTATCGTGATAGCACACGCCCTTTTCATATATCTCTTCAATAGATTTAGCTTCATCAGTTGCCATTTCCAATTGGTTCAGTTTCTCCTTTAAAGAAGCAAGAGTCTTAGATGTCTCAATCAGAATTGCCTCCTGGGTTGAGACAACAGCATCAGCGGAAGCATTCTTTACACTATTAATAGAAGCTGCCAAATTACTAACATATTTTATGCCGGCAGGGATGATCTGTCTTTTTGTCATATAAATCATCGTCTGAGCTTCAATATTAATATTCTTAATGTATTGCTCCATAAGAATTTCATAGCGAGAATGAAGTTCTTTCTCACTTAGCACTTTATGCTTGCTAAATACCTGGATTGTTTTTTCTGAAATCAGATGAGGCACGGCCTCTACCATAGATTTGATATGGGGGAGACCTCGTTTTCTAGATTCTTGAACCCATTCCTCTCCATAACCATTCCCATCAAAGATAATCCTTTTATGGTTTAGGGCAATTTCTTTCAGCAAGAGCTGCAATTCGGTGTCAAAGTCCTCAGCTTGCTCCAACCTGTCCGCTATTTGGCTCAGTGTCTCCGCAACGATAGTATTAATTACCACATTAGGGCCTGAAACAGATAATGAAGACGGCACCATGCGAAATTCAAACTTATTACCGGTGAAGGCAAAGGGAGAGGTCCGGTTCCGGTCTGTTGAATCTTTTGCTAGGGTGGGTAGGGTATTAACACCTACAGTGATGCTTCCTCCCTGTTTCGAACTCTTTAATCCCCCATTAGCCAATTGCTCGAAAATATCAGATAACTGATCCCCTAGGAAAATGGAAATAATTGCAGGCGGAGCTTCATGCGCCCCCAACCGGTGTTCGTTGCCGGGATTTTCTACGGAAACCCTTAACAGCTCAGCATAAACATCCACTGCTTTTACCACGGCGGATAGAAATGTCAGAAATTGGGCATTTTCGTGGGGAGTTTTCCCCGGCTCTAAAAGATTTAGTCCGTCATCAGTGCCCAGAGACCAATTGTTATGTTTTCCTGAACCATTAACACCGGCAAATGGTTTTTCGTGGAGCAAGCATACTAGTCCATGCCTTATAGCAACTTTTTTAAGAATATCCATGATCAACTGATTGTGATCAGTAGCAATGTTTGCGGAAGTGTAGATTGGAGCCAGCTCAAATTGGGCAGGAGCTAACTCGTTATGCTGTGTTTTTGCTAAAATTCCCAATTTCCACAACTCAATGTTTACCTCTTTCATAAAAGCGACAACTCTTTCTTTAATGCTGCCGCAGTAATGGTCCCCTAATTCCTGCCCTTTAGGAGACATCGCCCCGAACAAAGTGCGTCCTGTTAATACCAGATCCAATCGTTTTTCAAAAAACTTACGGTCAAGTAAAAAGTATTCCTGTTCAGGCCCTACATTAGATTTCACATTAGAACTGGTTTCATTGCCAAAAAGGCGCAGAACCCTTATTGCTTGTTTAGATAACGCCTCCATAGAACGGAGCAGAGGAGTCTTTTTGTCCAAGGCTTCACCCGTATAAGAACAAAATGCTGTAGGAATGCAAAGGGTAACTACACCGCCCTCTTCTTTCAAAAAAGCTGGAGAAGTACAGTCCCAGGCTGTATATCCCCTTGCCTCAAAAGTTGCCCTCAGCCCTCCGCTAGGAAAGGAAGAAGCATCTGGTTCCCCTTTAATTAATTCCCTGCCGGAAAACTCCATTAGTACCTTTCCTTCTGTTGTCGGCGAAATAAAGGATTCATGTTTTTCGGCTGTTGCCCCTGTCATAGGTTGAAACCAATGTGTAAAATGTGTTGCTCCCTTTTCAATAGCCCAGTCTTTCATGGCATTCGCTACGATTTCCGCTACCGCCGGGTCAAGAGGAAGTCCCTTATTAATGGTATTCTTCAGTGATTTGAATGCATTCTTGGGAAGCCTTTCCCGCATGACACTTTCATTAAATACATTTACCCCAAAATAATCCATGATATCTCCTCCCCAGAATCAAATTTTTAGTTTAATAAATAAAAGGCGCCCTTAAAAGATGCAATCATCTATTAAGAGCGCCATTGCCCCTAAAACTCATAACTTATTCTGAAAATAAAATTAGCTATTTTGGCTAATCCCGTCAAGAGTTTTTTAGATGAATCTGTGTTATTTATTGAGAAACCAGCTCTTCCGATTAATTGCCGATTGAATTCTTTGTTCGGCCAATTGACGCGCGGCCTCAACAGTTGTAATATTTTTCTCTTGGGACATCCGGAGAACCTTACGAATGTTAGTAGTAATATTTCCGGCTACTTGCGCATATGCCCGCTCACGGTTATAACCTATGAATTGGTGAGAATTGTTGATACATCCGCCAACACTAAGAATATAATCAACAGCAAATACAATATTTCGTTCAACAAGCATCTTACTGTGCTTATCTTCATCTTTCAACTGATTGTTAGCTGAACCGGCAATCATTTTACACTTTAATCTAGGTATTGTATTATCGTTAAGTATAGCTCCCATGGCGCACGGTGCGAAAATGTCCACTTCCTGATCATAAATTTCTTCCGGAGAAACTACTTCCACATTAAGCTCGTCCTGTGCTTTTTTCAGGTTAGTTGGGTCAACATCACAAACGATTACCTTGGCTCCTTCATTTTTCAAAGATTGAGCCAGCGCAAAACCTATATGACCAACTCCCTGGATGGAAACAGTTTTCCCATTTAAAGAAGGAGAGCCGAATACTTCATCAGCGGCAGCTTTGATACCGTTATATACGCCATGAGCTGTTGCCATGGAAGTACTGCCGCCACCACCGTATGCTTCCGGTAAAGCGGTGCAATTATTGGTTTCCTGGTGGACAATAACCATATCGTCTTCATCTGTGCCGATATCTACACCGCCGATGAACCTTCCACCGAGTCCCTCAATTAAACGACCATAGGCCCGGAGCAAATCTTCGGTCTTGTCCTTTTTCGCATCGCCAATGATGATAGCTTTTCCGCCGCCAAAATTGATCCCACCAGCCGCATTCTTATAAGTCATTGCTTTCGATAAACGCAGCACATCATATATTGCATCATCTTCACTGGCGTACGGATACATCCTTGTTCCCCCAAATGCAGGACCTAAAGCTGTATTATGGATTGCAATAATGGCCTTTAAACCTGAGAACTTGTCATACCCGTAAACGACTTGTTCAAATTCTTCTTTTTGTAAGACTTCAAAAAAAACTTTTGACATTAAAAAACACTCTCCTTTGATTTGTTAATTTGTTGCCATACATAAAATTAAAGTAATACCACTTTATTATTAAGCAAGTTTTATGCCAATCTTGAAAGGCTTAGATATATTAGATCCTAAGTGGAAATTTTTTTCCCGTCTTAAAATAGAACATTATTTGTGTCATATTGGATCATTTTCATTCTTTTGTCACAAATTTGTACTCCTAATAATTCTTCAATTAACCACCAAGGTAAGCCTTGCGCACAGACTCGCTGCAAGCCAATTCTTTTGCAGTACCTGATAGCGCAATCTTACCTGTCTCCAGCACATATGCCCGATGAGCAATGGAAAGAGCCATATTGGCATTTTGTTCAACTAGAAGAATTGTGGTACCTGTTTCGTTGATCTCCTTAATTATTGCGAAAATTTGCTTAACAAGAATAGGTGCCAAGCCCATCGACGGCTCATCTAACAGTAAAAGCTGGGGTCTGGACATTAAAGCTCGGCCCATAGCCAACATTTGCTGTTCTCCACCAGAAAGAGTTCCCGCCAGCTGGCTCCGGCGTTCATCAAGCCGTGGAAAAATCTTAAAAACTTTAGTAATATCGTTTTTAATCTCTGCCTTATCCCGGCGCATATAAGCGCCCATTTCCAAATTCTCGTACACTGACATATTGGCAAAGATCTTACGACCCTCTGGAACTTGGGAAATCCCCTTTGCAACAATTGCTGACGGAGATAAAACGGAGAGTTCCTGGTCCGTAAACAAAATCCTGCCTTTTCTTGGCCGGAGTATACCGGAAATTGTTTGTAGTGTCGTACTCTTTCCAGCTCCGTTAGAACCGATCAAAGTGACGATTTCTCCTTTGTTGACCTGGAATGAAACATCTTTTATTGCGTGTATCGCACCATAATAAACATTGAGTTCTTCCAGAACTAGCATTGCTGAACCTCCTCTCCCAAGTAAGCTTCGATGACCAGAGGGTTATTTTTAATCTCATTCGGCGTTCCGTGGGCGATAGTTTCTCCGTGATCCAAAACATAAATCCGTTCACATATCCCCATTACCAAGGCCATGTCATGTTCGATTAAAAGAATAGTCAAACTAAATTCCTTACGGATCCAATCAATCAATTCCATTAAATCTTGAGTTTCCTTCTGATTCATACCGGCAGCCGGCTCGTCCAATAGCAATAACTTGGGCTTAGCGGCCAGTGCACGGGCGATCTCCAATCTCCGTTGCTGTCCATAGGGCAGGCTGCTGGAAATTTCATGGGCGATATCTTGAAGTTTAAAGATTTTCAGCAATTCCATGGCTTTCGCGGTAATCTCTTTCTCACCGCTGAAAAAGTTAGGTAATCTCAGCAATGCACTGACGGTATTGTAGGATGCGTGCTGATTGTAGGCAATTTTGACATTATCCACTACGCTCAGGTTGTTGAACAGCCTAATATTTTGGAATGTCCTGGCTATGCCCAGTTGGGTTACCTGATAAGGCTTAAGTCCACTAATTTCCCGTTCTTGGTATAGGATTTTACCGGAAGTTGGTTCATTAACACCCGTTAAAAGGTTGAATACAGTAGTTTTCCCGGCACCGTTAGGCCCGATAAGCCCAATCAACTCACCTTCGTTAATCTCAATATTCAAGTTAGTAACTGCCTTTAATCCGCCGAACTGTTTGCAAAGATTATTCAATTTCAGTAACATTGTTCTCATCCTTCTTTCCTAGGAAACTAAGGGTGAACTCTTTCGTTCCCAACAAGCCTTGTGGCCTAAACAGCATCATGATTATCATGATCAAGGCAGTTATTACCAATCGCCACTCTGGGATACCGGCTAAGGCGGCTGACACTCCCGTCATAACTACGGCACCGACGATGCTTCCCGTCATGCTCCCTAAACCACCGACAACAACCATGACGAGAATATCAAAGGTCTTCAAAAAGCTAAAAGTATTTGGCTGGACCAGAAACATGTAATTGGCGTAAATAGCTCCTGCTAAACCAGCGAAAAAAGATCCAAATACAAAGGCTATTACTTTATATTTTGTGGTGTTTATCCCCATGGTGCCGGCGGCAATTTCGTTTTCCCGTACGGAAATGCAGGCACGGCCAAAGGTGGAGTTAATATAATTGAGCATAAAAAGCAAACTGATAACTAAGGCCCCAAAGGTCCAAGTCCAGGTAATAGTACTGGGAACCGTAAAGCCGGAAGCACCATTCACATAATCCAAATTCGTAAAGAAAATACGTACGATTTCACCAAAACCCAATGTGGCAATGGCAAGGTAATCACCATAAAGCCTAAGACTGGGCAGTCCGATCAGGAAGCCGGCTATTGCCGAAACAATTGCCCCGCTAAGCAATGCGATGATCAAAGGCATATGAAAATTAACAGTCATTATCGCTGAAACATAGGCGCCGATGGCCATAAAACCGGCATGGCCTATGGAAAATTGCCCGGTTATTCCATTAATCATATTTAAGCTGGTCGCTAGAAGTGCGTAAATACACATTAAAATTAAGGTTAGCTGATAAAATGGAGGCAAAATATTGGTGACAATCAACGCTTGGATTATGCCATAAAATAATACTACTCCCAGGGATGAAAAGATGTTCTTGCGATTGATCAAATTGTTCACTTAATTTCACCTACACTTTCTCTCTTATGTTACTGCCAAATATGCCGCTTGGCTTAATAAGTAACACCAAAATTAGGATTAAGAATGACGCCGCGTCCCGCCATGTAGACGCACCTAAACCGCTGACAATTGCCTCTATCACACCAAGGGCTATACCTCCAACCATTGCCCCGGGGATAATGCCGATCCCTCCAAGGACCGCCGCAATAAAGGCTTTCATACCAGGGAATAACCCCATCAGTGGTTGAATGGTGTTGAAATACATCCCCAGAAGAACACCTGCTGCTGCTGCCAGCGCAGAACCGATGGCAAAGGTGGCGGAAATAGTAGTGTTAACATTCACACCCATAAGCAGAGCGGCATTTTTATCAAAAGAAACTGCCCGCATCGCCTTACCGACTTTCGTATAGTGCACGATGTATTGTAACAAAGCCATTAACAAGGTTGCGGTAAAAATAATCAGTAAATCGCCGGCCTGAAAGTATACGCCAGCAACATTAAAACTTTTATCCGGGAAGACCGGAGGGAAAGTACGGATATCAGGGCCTACAATAAGCATACCACCATATTCCAAGAGTAAAGACATACCAATGGCTGTAATTAAGAATGAGATCCTTGTCGCGTTGCGCGCACGCAACGGCCTGTAAGCAACCCTTTCAATTACGACGCCCAGAATAGCACACGATGCCATTGAAATGATCAGAGCTGGGAAAAAGGACAAATGCAGAACGCTTGTGGCAAACCAACCAACATAAGCTCCGACCATAAAGACGTCTCCATGAGCAAAGTTAATTAGGTTCATAATTCCGTAAACCATGGTGTAACCCAACGCGAGCAAAGCGTACACACTGCCAAGTGAGATACCGTTAACCAACTGTTGAATCATTTCCCGGATTACTTCTGCCATCTTTCCACTTCCTTTTTTTACATATAGCGCACGAAGAAGGGGTTCAGCGCCCCCTCTTCATGCTTGGGTTGTCTCAATTAAAAATGCCCTAATTAGTTAGCGGTCTTTAGCTTACTGAGGATCAATTTTTTGCAGGAAGGTCGGTTTTCCGTCGATATACTCAGTAATAACTGCACTCTTTTGCGGGTTGTGGGTTGCCGGATCCATATTAATTACCCCGGCAAGGCCTTTGAAATCCTTCGTGTTCTCTAAAGCCTCACGCACTTTTTCCGGATCAGCTGAACCGGCGTTTTCGAAAGCATTAATCAAAAGGTTGGCAGTGTCATAAGCGAGAATCGCCTCAGCATTGGGATCAATATTATACTTGGCTTTATACTGGCTGACAAAATCAGCAACAGCAGGGTCTGTCAAGGATACATGGTCAACAATAAAGCAATCCTTAAGATTTTCCGGACCGCCGGCTAATTCAACAAGCTGTGGTGAACTCCAGCCGTCGCCGCCCATAATTGGCTGTTGCATGCCTAAACCTCTGGCTTGTTTGATGATTAATCCAACTTCCTGATAGAAACCGGGGATGAAGATGCAATCAGGCTTCGCGGAACTGATACGGGTCAGGATAGCACGGAAATCGGTATCGGCACCGGCGGTGTATTTCTCTGTGCTGACAATAGAACCGCCATTTGCGGTAAAGGTCTTTTCGAATGCTTCTGCCATACCTTTTGAGTAGTCACTCTTCTGGTCAATAATCATGGTAGCAGTCTTAGCATTTTTGTCTTTAGACAAGAAATTTGCTGCCACTGTACCAGCAAAATCATCGATGAAGCATGCTCTGAAAATATAGGCTTTTAGTGTTCCGTTTTCAACGGTAACTTTGATATTTGTGGAAGCAGGAGAAATCATGGGTATTTTGTTCTGCTCACAAACCGGGGAAGCGGCAATACTGTCACCACTGGTTTGGCAGCCGATAATAGCCTGAACCTTATCTTGGGTGATCAGTTTAACGGCAGACGCAGTAGATTCGCCTGCGTCGGTCTTATTATCTGCTACAATAAACTTTAATGTTTTGCCGCCCAAGATACCACCATTTGCATTCACCTGTTCGAAAGCAAGCTCAACTGAATTTTTCGTAGCATTGCCGAAAGGTGCCGCGCCACCTGTCAATTCAAGGTTACCACCAATCAAAATTTCACCACCGGTTGTTTCATTTTCAGTTGCACTGTCGGTTGTGCTGTCAGTCGTAGAATTTGATGTGCCACACCCAGTAACCATAACTAAACTCAAGACTATCACCAAGGCTATTAATAGTAATTTTCTCATTTCTTTTACCCCCATACATTTTTTACTTTTGAATGGCGATTAGAATATAAAATTAAAATCAAGGCTTTCCGTCTGAGTCTGTATTAAACCGAAACTTATTAATAGCTGCCGAGTTATGACACATCTTTTTGACAAAATCTGATTCGGCACAACTAAAATTGTCCACATCACTCCTTTACAATTGAAGATGAAAAATCTGTATACATGGTAGCCGTCGAACCAATAAGCCTCTCATAACCCATCCCAATGCAAATCCGACGCATCACTCCTTTACAGATAGCTTTAGTGATACTTTGGCTTAAATCCTTAACTCAAAAATATCTTAAGAAAAGGATTTTAGGTCTCAGTATTCTTTACAATTGAGGACTTGTCCAATTTTTTCTCATAAATTATTTTCCTTTTACTAACTACGATTGTTCTTATCGTCCATATAACTAAGTTTTTATGCAAGTTATATGCCAACCTACAGAAGGCACATGATAAGGTTGCTATAATAGCGAAGTATAAGGTTACATCGTTTTCACGTCTTAAATTAGAGCAAAATATGTATCATATTGGAACCTATTTTATTAATGATGTAACAAACTGCTACACAACTTATATCAATTCAACTTTATGTTTGGCATTCTTTAAATCAGTCCTTAAAAGTCAATTATCTGTATTCTTAATACATCTCCAGATACCTTGATACTTCCCATGGGTGTACCGTGGAGCGATACCTGTCCCATTCTTTGATTCCCTCTTTCATAAACCGTTCGTAAATGTGTTTTCCCAGGGTTTCCTTGATTAAACCATCACGGCTAAGTTCTTGTAATGCGTCATAAAGATTTGCTGGTAAAGCTTGAATCCCCTGAGCTTTGCGTTCTTCATCCGACATTTTATAGATATTCTGTGATACCGCCGAAGGAGGAGTCAAATTTTCCTTAATCCCCGCTAGACCAGCTTTAAGTTGAACTGCCAAGGCTAAATAAGGGTTACATGAAGGATCTGGAAATCGGGCTTCAATTCTTGTTGAACTACCCCGCTTGGAAGGAATCCGTATCAAAGGACTACGATTACGTGCTGACCATGCTATATAGCATGGTGCCTCAAAACCAGGTATAAGACGCTTATAGGAGTTTACCGTTGGATTAGTTATAGCAACAAAAGAATGTGCATGTTTCATTAGGCCTGCAATATAGTTATATGCTTCTTTCGACAAGCCCATTTCCCCATTTGGATCAAAAAAAGCATTTTGGCCGTTCATAAAAAGTGATTGATTCGTATGCATTCCCGAACCGTTAATTCCAGCAATTGGTTTAGGCATAAAGGTTGCATGCAAACCGTGTTGCTGAGCTATCGTGCGTACAACAAAACGAAAAGTTACAATTTTATCAGCTGTATCTAAGGCATCAGAATACTTAAAATCGATTTCGTGCTGCCCTGGGGCAGTCTCATGATGCGATGCCTCAATTTCGAAACCCATTTGTTCAAGAGTTAAAACCATGCTTCGACGTGCTTCTTCACCAAGGTCAACCGGAGTCATATAGAAGTAACTAGCATTGTCATGCGTAATCGTCGTAGGTCTACCATCACCATCAACTTGGAATAAAAAAAATTCCACCTCTGGACCAACATTTAAAGTGTAACCCATCGAACTTGCCTCAGCCACAACCTTCTTTAAAGCATAACGCGGATCTCCTTCAAAAGGAGTTCCATCGGGATTGAAAACATCGCAAATCAAACGCGCGACGCCCCCCTTAATCGGGCGCCAAGGAAAAACTGTAAAAGTGTTTGGATCTGGTCGTAAATACATATCAGACTCTTCAATCCGAGCAAAACCTTCAATGGACGAGCCATCAAACATTAGTTCTCCTTCAAGTGCCTTTTCTAGCTGTGCAGTTGTAATTGCCACATTTTTTAGGATTCCTAGAATATCTGTAAACTGTAATCTAATAGATTTAATACCTTTTTCCCGGACCTCTTTTAATATATCTTCCTTTGCCATTTTCTGTCTCCTTTCGTCACTTTTGGCAAAGAAAGTAACGTCGGCGCTTATATCCATCAGTACCCATTGACATCATTTGTTCTATATGCACACAGTATTATGTATACCATGGCACGCAGGAGAATACTTCCAATTTTTAATGATCACATTAAACTACATTTACTTTCAGTCCAAAAGACTCCAATATTTTGACCTTGCTTTTGATATTATCCTTTTGTAATGACGGTAAATTTTCAAGCATATACTCCTCACCAAGGGCATGATATTTATTTACACCCAGCCGATGGTAAGGGAGTATGTCAATGCTGTCCAGGCCCCATAATTTCATAAATCGTCCTATTGCCGTAATATTTTTTTCGTCATCATTATACCCGGGAATTAACGGCAATCTGATGATAATTTTTTTACCCATTTGTCTTATTTTAGAAGCATTATCTAAAATAAGCCGGTTGTCTACACCCGTAAATTCCTTATGTTTCACAGGATCTAAATGCTTTATGTCAAATAGGACTAAATCAACCTTTTGCAATATTTTTTCCAATATACTCCAGGGAGCGTATCCGCAAGTATCGAGACAGATATGGATACCTCTTTGGTAGCATCTGTCCAGCAGTTCCAAGACGAATTCAGGTTGAGAAGTGCACTCTCCACCACCAAGTGTTACCCCTCCATCGGAATTCATATAGTATATAACATCTTTGTCAATAATTTTATAAACCTCGTCTACCGTCATCCACCTTCCGGCAATAGACCTGGCATTAGATGGGCAAGCTTCTACACAAGCGCCGCAGTTCTGGCAAAGATTACGATCCACCCAAACTGTACCGTCATCCTTTTTTTGGTTGGCCCCGTTAGGACAAACCTTCAGGCAGGAGTAGCACTCTGTACATGTGTTTTCAAAATAAAGCATCTGCGGTTTATGCTGCTTTGACTCCGGATTGCTACACCACAGACACCTGAGCGGACATCCTTGGAAAAACACCGTTGTCCTTACCCCCGGACCGTCTTCAGTGGAATACCTCTGGATGTTAAAAATAAGCGCCTTTCTTTCCGATGCAATCTCTTTATTATCCATACTGTCGCCTTCCCCTTTTCTGGCTAAAACCTCCCGCCCAAAGCGGGAGGTTTTATTACCGCCATCAAGGTAGTTAATTAATATTAGTTGAAGTTTAATTCAGTTCTCTTGATGATCTCATTCTGCACGCCAGGATCCAATCTGGTAAAGTATGCGCTGAACCCTGCCACCCTAACGACCAAATCCTTATACTTCTCAGGATGCAGTTGAGCAGCCTGGAGGGTTTTACTGCTGACAATATTAAACTGAATATGCGACCCGCCCTGATCCATATAGGTCTTGATCAGTGCCAGAAGTTTTCTCATTCCCTGGGGACTTTCCACCGCTGCCGGATGGAATTTCATGTTAAAGTGATTGGAGTTGAAGCGCACCGTATCAAGTGCTTTAGCCGCCGAGTTAACCAAAGCTGTAGGCCCGTTTACATCTGTCCCCGGCATAGCCGATACGCTGCCGTCGGTAAGAGCCCGGTATGCTTCCCGACCGGTAGGCAAAGCTCCCATTACCGCACCGAACAGGTTGTGCAAGCTGTTGGAATACGCTTCGGGTTTTCCCTTTTTACCGCAGTAGTTGCGGCCTGCTTTGTAATAAGCTTCCCAAACAAGATCGTAACACTTACGCACAAATGCATTCACTTCATCATCGTCATTTCCGTGTTTAGGGGCATCCAGGCACATTTTTTGCACATGCTCATAACCTTCAAAGTTTGCCGCCAGCGCTTCTTTAAGTTGAGCTATGGTTAATTTCTTATCTTCGAAGCATAGTTTTTTCACAGCCATAAGAGAGTTGGCCGCATCGACGGTAGCCACATTAATCATTAAATCAGCGGTATACTTAGCGCCATTGTCCCAGCAATCCTTACCGGATTCAAGGCATCCGCCTGTCATCACAGAACGCAGCGGCAGCGGGAGATTTTCCGCTTGATAATTGTTTCCTGACCGGCCATGTCCGCGCATTGTTTTCACGGCAAGGTCAACCTGGGTCCGGAAAGCTTCAAATAATTGATCAAAGGAGGCAAATTCTGCCGGGTCTCCGGTCTTGGGTCCTACCTCAATACCGGTAAGGGGATCCACACCGTTGTTAAAGGCAAGTTCAAAAGCTTTGGCAATACACACTTCACCCTCCACAGGGTGGGAGGTACAGCCGGCGATGTCGGTACCAACGCATCCGAAGATGGCCACCCGCCTTGCCTCTTCTAAAGTAACACCGTCTTCAATATACCTATCCATTTCCCTGGTAATAGCCAATGGGGCATTCATGAATTGCGGGTGTCCGACACCGGTTTTTACTACTTCTAAAGCCTTAAAGAGAAAATCTTCTTTTAGACCGGGATGCCAGAACAAAGCCAGCGGAGGCTGGATATTTTTCAGGTCAATATGGGCATCACAGCAGATATAGTCCATTTCACCGGTGGCATCTTTTCCATCCGAAGTCAGACCGCCGATACATAGAGTCTGGCCCACATGGGAGGACCAAGCCTTGGCGAATTTAGGCCCGTGATAGTAGCCGATCTCCTGAAGCTTGATAAATACTAGCTTAGTCAAGTAAAGGGCCTCTTCTCTGGTAATTCTTCCCTCAGCTATATCCTTCTGATAGAATGGCTCCATGTACTGCCCCCAGTAACCCAATGAATAACCGCAGCCGGTTACTTCGATCTCCAGCAACAAGTGGGTAAGCAGGAAGCTCTGTAAAGCTTCTTTTAAAGTGCATGCCGGGTTTGCGGGTACATGATCGCATATTTCCGCTATTTCCAGTAACTCCTGGCGGCGTTCGAAATTTTTCTCTTCGCAGGCTATTTTTCTCGCCAGTTCGGCATAACGCTCTGCCATACGGATCAGGGTGTTCATAACGATGATTACTGCTTCGTAGAAATTCCTTTTGGATCTGTTCTCACTATTTAAAAGCAAGGCAGCCTTCCGTTCTTTTGCCTCTTCCATGATGCTTTTCGCCCCTCGAACCAGCATCATGTTGTAATCCATAGTTCCGCCCCCGGCAGGCCAGGAGTTGCCATCATAGAACAATCCTGTTTCCTGGGCAGGTAGGGAGCTATAGCCGTATACTTCTTCAAAAATTCTGTTAGCATTGGGGTAGCAGCTGCGCTCGTCCCAATACTTAACGATTTCATCAAAAACCTTCCGGTCTTCATCGGTAATTTTGATCTCACCCAGGTGGCTTACTGCTTTTCCTTCTTTATCCTTCATCCAGTCACAGTTCCACTCAGGGAAAGGGTAGACTCCCGCCACATACTGGGTTACACTGCCCACAAAAAAGTTATCATCAATGTACAGAGTCTTGTTTTCAATAATGTATTCAAGCAGCTTAGCCCTCCTTATGATCGCGGGATAGCCATCCAATTTTGGGTAAATCTCCGCCAGCAGTTTGAGCCGTTCGATGTCTACTTTTTGAGGTGCGTCTAACAAATAACTTTTTAGCCTCTTTACCCGCTCCTCATCAACTACACGTGTGTTAATTTCCGGTGCTGTTGCCATATTACTCATAAAAAATGCCTCCTATTAAAATATATAGTTAAATATTACATGTGCCTTCGCCGGGAACCTGTATACTGCCTGAAGTTATCACAAAACCTCTTTCATGCAACTTAACCTGATAATCAATCTTAACCGGACATATTCTCTTCCAAAGTTTCCGCTCTACCACAAATGTAATCTCACTAATTTCAAAAACCTCGTCATCTTCCATCACATCGCTTGGAGTCATCAAGACCTCAGTTTTTGATGCTCAGCCGCATCCGCTCCTAGACTCTTCCAATCTGATCGGCCGCTTACCATTTACCTTAAAAAATTCTCCCAACCTTTTTAATGCTTTGTCAGTAACCTCCATCCGGGAAATGTTACCACCTCCTTCACCTGCATCAAGGTGCCGGCGAAAAAAACACCAAGAAATACAATGATATATAGCAATTTTCGTGCCAATTATATAGTAATGGTTTTCAAAAAGATCAGCGCCTGTCCAAATTCAGGGTTTTTGCAGACAAATAATCTCCTCCAGATGAGTCGGGTTTTTCTAAAATAATTGTCCGTAATGCCGGACACTCTATAGGGCTTTTTTTGCGATTAGAAAATGTCTTTTTTTGAAACAGCCATGTTTTGTTTCAAATCACACCAGTTGATCTTTCCCATAATATCTATGCTCGGACAAATTCTTTTGTGACACCGCTTATAACGCATCGGTAGAAAATTTTCCGGTTGTAGGAAAATTTTCTTACCTCTGCGCGTTTCAACGAGGCGGGGATATGCCCACCGCCTGAAAGCTAAATCAGTACCCGCCACCTGCAGGGGTGGGGGACATTATCCGCCCCGTTATAAAAATTATCAGAGATGATCCTCAAAAGATCCCATCATTAAAAAAAGGTAATATCTCTCGATACCACCTTTCGTGAACTAATCTATATCCTTCAAACGAATCATGGGACATTTCTTGCAGACATCCAAACCGGGCCACTCAGTCCCGCTATAGGGGAAGGAGGCACCTTTTGAGAATTCAGTCCGCTTCATTAATTGCCGGGCTACCCCAATAATCTGATCACCGGGTATAAAAACATTAACCTCACCCTTCTCAGTTTTACCTGAGGTATAGCTGCCGGAGCACATCGTATTCATGTTGGGTTTATGGTTTAGGTAACTCCAGACAGCACCGCCGCATACTGCAGAACTTACCGTCTGATTAAACTGCAAAGGGTGTACATTAAAAGCGCCGACATAATCATTGAGAATGTGATAGGCTTGTAAAGGGTTGCAGATAAATAAGACTACATCCGGATCAACAGGCGTTTTCCCAAGGGGAGCAGTGATAAAAGAGTGAATTTCCCCCAAAGGCAGGCTCAGCTTGCTGGCAACCACCTGCTTTGCCTTCTCCATATCCATCACATATTTCATATGATCCCTGACTAATTGTTCCGACGGCTCAGCATAGCCAAAAGATGTTAAGCAGTTTTCGCACATAATACTATCTTTGGTACCCTTTAGTATGTAGTTGGCCATGCGTGAAACAGCCGTGAACTGGCAAAAAGTTACCTTGGACGCTATCTTCATTTCCGCCTGATATTGGCCGGCTTCCTCTTGAGTTTTAAAGAATTTTATCGCTACGGGATGGTAATCCAGTTTCAGCAGTCTTTCCAACACCTCCTGGGCGCCGGCATAATCCAGTTTATCAAGGTTCATCGTTTTTACATCCATCTTGTTCTCTCCTTAATCAAACGCAAATAACCTTAAAATCCTTTTTATGTGGAAAAGGTGGCTGATGCTAAACCTCGCATGAGCCACCTTTAATAATACCGCGTAAAAATGCTTTATTTGAATAAAGTTGGCGGTAAGGAGTTTAGTTTTCGGTTTTTGCCAGAAGAGCTAAAAACTCCTTCTCATCCTCTTCTTTCATCAGATAAGTATGTTTTTCGTCTATGGGGAAGGAACCCTGATGCACCTCATCCACATAATCCTTAAAGGCTTGTACCATGATCGCTCCCACATCCGCATATTTCTTAACAAATTTCGGTACAAAATTATCATACATGCCGACCATATCTGCATAAATTATCAATTGGCCATGAGTATAAGAGCCTGCCCCAATGCCTAAAATAGGAATTTTGGCCCGTTCGGTAATCGCTTTCCCTACAGCGGCAGGAACACCTTCTACAAGGATCATGCAGGAACCGGCTTCTTCCAGCGCTTTGGCCTGGTTAACCAGTTTTAAAGCAGCTCCGGCACTTTTACCTTGGGCCTTGTATCCGCCCATCTGGCCCATAAATTGGGGAGTCAGTCCAATATGGCCGATCACCAAAATGCCTGCCTCATTTATCGCCTTGGCTCTGCTCACCATTGCGGCTCCGCCGCCCTCCAGTTTGACAGCGTCCACTAAGCTTTCTTTCACGAATCTGCCTGCATTGGCCACGGCTTGTTCGTCGGAAACCTGATAAGACATATATGGCATATCCCCAACAATAAATGTATTGGGGGCACCCCTTCTTACAGCTTGGCAGTGTCGGATACAATCATCCATGGTCACCGGAAATGTCGTGTCATAACCCAGGCAGACCATCCCCAAGGAATCCCCTACCAGAATCATGTCCACACCGGCTTTTTCCTGTAATTTTGCGGTTAAATAATCATATCCGGTGAGCCAGGTAATCTTTTCCCCTTCGGCCGCCATTCTCTGAAAATCAATAATATTCTTCTTAGTCATGATTGAATCCCCCTTCTTAACCCTAATTATCTATTCATTTGTCCTCCTGATAGATGATGTTATATTCTCGCATTTTGCGATACAAAGTACTTCTACTAATGCCCAACACATTAGCAGTTTCTAAGATGCTGGATTTTTGTGCCAAAGCCTTTCGAATTGTTGCTTCCTCAACTTCATTTAACGTCGAAACCTTCGTCATATCCTCATGTTTTTGATTATCCCCGGTGAAAACACACCACGGTAAACTGCTTACTTGTATTTGATCTACTTGCGACATTAGAATGCTTCGCTCCAGAATATTCTCCAATTCCCTAACATTACCCGGCCAGTGATATTTTGTAAAAATGTTCATAGCCTCAGGAGATACGGAAGTAATCCTTTTATTCAGCTTTTTACTGATGGAAGGTACAATCTTCTCTATTAGCAAAGGTATATCGCTCCTTCTTTCCCTCAACGCCGGAATTTCAATTTTAATTACATTTAGCCGGAAATAAAGGTCCTCACGAAATACTCCGTCCTTGATTCTTCCCAAAATATCCCGATTTGTGGCGGCAATTACACGTACATCAATCGGTATGGGTTTATAACCCCCTACCCGGACTACCTCCCGTTCCTGTAAAACCCGCAATAAAATAGCCTGTAAATCTGAAGGCATATCCCCGATTTCGTCTAAAAAAATAGTACCGCCGTTGGCACGCTCAAACTTACCCGGCCTGCCGTTACGGTCTGCACCCGTAAAACTCCCGGATTCATATCCAAACAGTTCACTTTCGATGAGACTTCGCGGGATGGCAGAACAGTTTACTGCAATAAAAGGTCCCTTTCTCTTGCTAGCATTATGAATAGCCTGGGCAAACAATTCCTTTCCGGTACCGCTCTCACCCAAGAGCAAAACTGTGGAATTGGTTAATGCCGCCTTACTTGCAAGATCTTTAGCCTCCATCAATTTCTCATTTTTCCCAATGATAGAATCAAAATTAAAGGATGCCTGAGCGCCCGTAATATTGTTTACCAGTTGAAAGACTTTTTCTCTTTCTTGTAAAATCAGCACCGCACCGTCATAAAGTTTTTCCTCATTAGAAAGAGCCTGAATCCATACATTTGCCTCAACTCTTTCCCCTTTGGACTCAAAAGATAACTCTTTCATACAGCCTGAGTTATCTTGGATCATCTTTTCAATATTGCCTAAACTCGGTACTATTTTTATCAGCTTTTTTCCCAGGGCCAATTCCTCATTAATCTTTAATATTTTTTGTGACTGACTGTTTATTTGCGTTATCTCTCCCTGGGCATTTACCCTAATGATGCCATCTGTTACATTCTCAATCGTGCTTCTCATAATGTCGTTGGTCTGCTTTATTTCGTCCATAGCTTTTTTAATCTTTAATTCATTTTCAATTGCTTTTGCAGATGCCACGACCATACCAAGAGTATGTGAATGAACGTTTTCACATCTGGCCGACATGTTCAATACACCGATAAATTCACCTCTAGCACCAAAAATAGGACTTGCGGAGCAAGTAGTCTCATGATGTATTGCGCAAAAGTGTTCCCCGCCAACAACCTGTACTGCCTTGCGTTCTTTAATGGAAGTCCCAACAGCATTTGTCCCGGCTGCTTCTTCTGACCAAATCGCACCCTCTTTCAGGTTTATCTGCCGATAAGTATCCAGTTGATCCTTATCTCCTGCGAGCAGAAGAACTACCCCATTTTCATCCGTAAGAAAGATAACAAAACCGCTTCCCTTTACATATTCATAAAGCAAGTTAATATACTGATGGGCAACTTGGATGAACCTTTTCTTTTTTTTCTTTAGTTTCCCAAACTCCACTGGCGTAAGTATCAATGTAACCTTGGTAGAGAAAGGATCAACATGTAAGTCCTTGCACCGCTGCCAGGATTTCAAAATTACAGGCCGAATGTACTTATCAACTTTTCCCTGGTTAATAAAATGCTCCCATGCCATAAGAAATGAATCTAGCTGACTTTTTTCTGAACTCATTTTTATTTGCGACATGATCATTCCTCCAAAGTTAAGACACTTTGATTTCAGTATACAATACTCCTGATTATAAATAAACATTTAGCTTTTTGCATAGGAATTGACTGTCGCAAGAATGATACTTTGCCGAATATACCTGCTCGTATCATAAATCTAAATCATGATCAAACCTCCCTTATAATCATGTCTTTTAATATCAACTCAAACTAAAATCTAAATATCATCATCAATAGGCTCATTATTATTTGATGCTAAATAACACCAATAAACTTAAGCACTGCATCCATTTCAGCTTTGCGGCAATTATCAAGTGGCTCCATCACAACCTTACATTTATCACTGGCAATTATATCCATCTTTCTGAGTGCATATTTATAACACTGGATATATTGCAACACATTGCAAAATGCAATAGAGCTTAAGGGACAAACTTTTTTATAATAGATGTCTCTCGCTTCATCAAGCTGCCCATTTTGTATTAAGTTGAACATGTCACTTTGTTCTTTCGGTAGGACGCAGCTTGCAATTGTAGTCATCCCTTGAGCGCCATAAAGCAACATTTGGAAATTCATTTGATCATGTCCAGCCCAAGCTTGGACTTTTCCCTCAGTGGCACCATTGTATAAAGCAATTTTCTGAGGGTAGGGTAAAAACAATTTTGCACATGTTAAGTTTGGTATTGTATCGGCCATTCTTTTTAGAAGCGGCAGGGATATTTCGATTCCTGCTCCACCATCATAGACCATTAGCGGAAGATCCTTTACAGCATCAGCAATATGCTTAACATGACGGTAGACCCCTTCTTCACGGTGCGGGTGATAATAGGGCGGGCAAGTAAAAATATAATCGGCCCCAACACTTGCAGCATGTTTTGCTAATAGAACAGCCTCATCACTGGATGAATGATTTACCCCTACTCCAACCGGAACTCTTCCTTTGGCTTGGTCAACGGCAATTTCCACATACTTCTTACGTTCATCTACAGTCAAAGCGAAAACCTCGCCAGAACTGCCAAGGGTGAGAATACCATGAACACCTTGTTCAATAATGTAGTCAATTAGTTTCCGGGTAGATTCCTCATCAAGCTCTCCACATTCCTTAAACGGAGTAACCGTAAGAGCGTGATTCCCAAATAATCTTTTCTTTCTCTCTTCTAGGGTTAATGTCATGTTAATTCCCTCTTTCACAATGATTCATGTTAATTAGTAAGCTCAGTATTCAAGGCCTTATCTCACTACCATTTCCCCTTCTTTTCTATTAGCTAAAATTTAGGGACTTTTCTTTGCTCATTTTTTTCTTTTTCCTTTTGATTTACTGCCTTGAATTGCCGACGACCCTTCTTATTGCAATTTCTGTGCCAATTGACATAACTCATGTTTATAAGAACTTATAACTACCATTTGGCAAGGCGCTAAAATAATTCATGGATGTAGATTTGCATAAATAATTCAAGGATATTTTTTAAGTAACATTGTTCTAATATAGAGCATACGTGTATTATTTCAGGAAAAAAACTGTGTTTTGAACTTATATTGTTTTAATATAAAACATAATCTTATACTTCATGAAAATCGTTAAAACTCAAAATTAACAACATCAAATGAGGATTTCCTACTATAAGGAAAAAGGATGCTAGCAATTTTGAATGAAGTCAGCAT
Source organism: Candidatus Formimonas warabiya (assembly GCF_002777255.1). Lineage (GTDB taxonomy): Bacteria > Bacillota > Dehalobacteriia > Dehalobacteriales > Dehalobacteriaceae > Formimonas > Formimonas warabiya. The sequence continues at coordinate 3,664,263 of NZ_CP017634.1, forward strand.
CGAAAAAGAATAAAATCAACCATCCATAGGACAGACCACAGGATAACCTAAAATAAAAGATGTCCTTTCAATGATAAAATTCAAGGGGCTATAATAAAACTTGAGGAAATTTTTAGGTAGCGGAGAACGATCGCAAAAATAGTAACTTTTCGCATGAGAAAGTGGTGGGAGGAGCGTGGCATTGTAGTAATATTCCTTATAAAAGTGGGGCTGTAACAAAATGCTCGCTAAGTTTTGTTACAGCCCCCATGGAAGTAATTATTGGATTGATAGGTGGAAATGGAAATCATTAATTCTCTGGAACTTAGAAGAAACACATTGAAATTTGGTAAACTCAAAAACACTACAAATTTTCATCGATTTTTTCCATCATAATAGCACCGTTCGGACAAGAATTGGCGCAAAGGCCGCATCCCCAGCAAAGCTCCGGATTAAATCCGATATTCTTTCCCTTCTTTCCATTCAACTCACGTTCCGTCCCGTCAAGAAAACATGCTTTAAATTGGCACCTCTGAATACATAATCCGCACAATTTACATTTTTCCTGATCAAAGTGAGCAAGATAACGGGACTTGGGCCACTTCCCCTTGGTTCCATACTGTTGAGCAGCCCTAAAAGGATAACAGCAACAGGCGCAACAATTGCAGATAACACTGGGACCCACCTCCCGCCAATTATGCGGACTAGCCGTATGCATCAGCCCTTCCCGGTCCGACATGCGCAGCAGTTGTTTGGCTTCTTCTTTGGTCAGACTTCGGCCATTAGTTCTGTCCGTGATACTTCGATTAAATCTAAGGCAAACTTCTCTAGGCCGGTCACAATGATCAGCCAGCATCCTGCAATCGCAGGGGACAACCATGATTTCATCTGACGAATCAACAAATTCCTCCGCTTCATGCAAAAGCATAATCAAGTCATTATGGCAATTATCGTAGTCAGGCTGATTTTCTATTACCGCTTGAAAATAGTTATGTTTTTTATGGTACTCACTAAGGCACCATTCATCTAATTCTTTTCGGATATTTTGGGGAAGTACATAGTAATTTCCAAACATGGCATGGTTGTTCATCCTTTGGGCGAAATCAGCGATCCGGTAATAAAGAATTCCTTCTTTTTTTTCTCTATTAATAATTTCTCTTTGGTAGCATTGTTCCAAAAAAGCACTGGTCATGGTCTCACCTAATAAGTCAGATAGTCCCTCAAGCGTAAAATCTTTCTCACCCATATGGACAACTAAGTCAATTTCTTTTTGAGTAACAAAAATATGCAGGTATGGTTGAATAAAGTCCGGTACCTTGAATAAAGCGATAAAATTTTCTAGTCCACTCATTTTACATTACCTCCAAGTTTGATCATCTTATGCAGCTCACTTGTTAAGACTCCTTTGAGAGTCCCTCGGAAGAACACTTCAAATAACTTTCGATAATGCGTTTAGTGTGCCGACAAATTTCTTTTTTTGGCGAATCAAGGGTCTGATTCTTCCTAAAAGAGTCACCTGATCGGCGTCTCCTACCACAATACCACCGACAGGGATCTCTCCCTCCAAAACGACTTTACCGTACCGCCCATGGACAGAATCAAAAAATTGTCTTATTTCATAGCCCTCCCCATCCAGGAATTGTCCAATAGAAGCCACAGTCTTGCCAAACATTTGGGTCACATTCATATTCAGACTTCCCTGGTAAGATCTACAACCGCCTGACATGTTAGCACCGGCAACCTTGCCCTGTTCAACGGCCGTAGGCCATAACGCATGAATTACATGGGGTTCACCAAAAGTAGTAGGCCCCTGGGCCACATCTCCGGCAGCGAAAATACCCGGAACACTGGTTTCCATCCTGTCATTAACAAGAATTCCCCGGTCTATCCTGATCATTTTGTCTAAAAATCCCATATTGGGACAGACTCCCGTTCCCACAATGATCAAGTCCACATCCAGAGGAGCCTCGCCCTTGACATATACCGTCATAGAACCGTCTCGATTCCTGCTTATTCTTTCCGCCGGCATATTAACCTTTAAATCTACACCATAGTCCAATATGTTCCGGTGTAAAATATCCGCCCCTTTTTGATCCAACACCTGGGGCATAATCCGTGGCATTAATTCAAAAATAGTTACAACTAACCCTCTGCTCACAGCAGACCAAGCCGCCTGCAAAGAGATAAATCCTGAACCAAGAACTAAAAGCCGTTTTCCCGGTTGAAAATAAGCTTCGATATTTTTCGCATCCTCCAGGGTCCACATATGATAAATCCCTGGCCCCTCCAAATTTGTTACCGGGGGTTTCATTGGTAAAGCCCCGGAAGCGATCAACAGCCGGTCAAATTTAATTTCACCCCCATCATCTAGGTAAATTAAATGATCTCGGCTATTTAATCGAGTCACCTTCTTCCCAAAAACAGTTTCCACATGAAGTTTAGTGTAATACTCGGCGGAATTCAAAAATAAGTTTTCAAAAGTTATCCTTTTCCTCAGATAATAGGGCAGAAGAACGCGCGAATAAGCAGGGCCCGGTTCCGCAGAGATCATAGTAACCGGTGAATCACAATCAATTTTCCTGAAGCTTTCCAAGGCATTCAACCCGGCAGCACTATTACCAATGATGACAACCTCCATTTAAACACTTCCTTTTAATTTTGACCGAGCGGAAAAACGTTTAAACGCATAGGCATCTTGGACATCTACAAATTCTAAAGCCCTGGACACACAAAACTTAATACATTGGGGATCCCCGCCGCATAAATCACATTTCTGGCTGACATGTTTCTCTGCATCAAAATGGATATTACCAAAAGGGCAGGCCAACATACACATTTTGCATCCTACACATTTTTGGGCATTTATTTGGACAGCATTACTTTCTCGGGTGCGGGTAATGGCTCCGGCCGGACAAATTTCCATACAAGGTGCATCCTCACATTGGAAACATGTTAAGGGCAGACAGCAACGTTCTTCCGGATAGACACCAACCCGAATATTTGAATTTTTTACATTAAAGTCTCCAGCCTGTGCAAAAGCACAAGCCCGTTCACAGTTTTGACAGCCCACACACCTGTCCAGATTAACTGTAATCAGTTGCATCTTCCCACCTCACGATCCCTACTAGATACTTCTGAAAACCCAATATTAATATGTCTCAGTAGGTTAGACGCTCCTCTAGAATAAATATTTAAATCTTTCTTATATCTACCGGTAGCGCTTTTAACATGGGGAACCCACTGATCGGATCATTAAATTGGTCTGTTGTCAATAAATTTACATTCGCTTCTTTCCATCCATGGGTAATTTCAACTGTACCCCGGACAATCTCGCAAGGGTGCACAACCTTCACCCTGATCTGAATGGAACCGACTTCTGAACTAACACAAACCATTTCACCATCAACTACCCTTATTTGAGCCGCATCTAAGGCATTGATTTCAATTTCCGGAAAAGGAACCGCCTGAACAAACCTGGGTATGTTCCGGTACCGGCTATTGTTAAACAAAACATTCCTGGCCCCACTCGTTAGTACAAAAGGAAATTTCCCATTTGCCTCAGTTAGGTAGGAGGGAGAATGATATTCCGGCAGTTCGTGATAACCCAGCTCCTTAAGATAATTTGAGGTAAACTCCATTTTCCCGGATGCAGTGTTGAATGGTCTTGGCTGGTTCTGATATTTCAAATACTCAATCGGTTTATATTCCTGACCCTCCGGTTTCGTCTCTAATTCTTTCAAGGTAATGCCTGTGGGTTCCAACAGCCAGGCATTCACTTCCTCCTCATTGCGCCAGGGAAAATAATCTCCCATCCCCAGCTTATGTGCCAGACCCTGCCAAAAGGTATATTCATCAACGCATTCTTTATTTTCGATTATTTTTGTGGTTTTATAGATTCTTTGAAACTGCTTGTTGACAAATAATTCTGACCGTTCAAGAAACGAAGCGGCCGGCAAAACATAATGGGCTAATTTCGCAGTCTCGGTTAAGAACAGGTCTCTGACCACAAAAAGATCAAGACTGGATAAAGCCTTCGTAACCTTAGCGCTATTGGCATTTGTTAAAGCCGGGTTAGCCGCAGTAAGAATCAATCCTTTAAGGGGATATGGTTTGCCCGTCAAGATTGCATCCATCGCCAAGAGAGTATGGTTTTCGCCAAAATCATATAAAACAGGATACTCCTTGCTGCCGATAGGTTGCTTATATTTCAGTTCCCTCCAATTGGGCACCAGCGCGTTTAAATTTAAATCTTCGGGAATCAGTTCCCCGCCCTCATGATCAACACAACCGCACAGCACGCCAATGCTGGCTATCGCCCTAATGTTGTTGACACAATTCTCACAGTGATCTAATCCGTTTCCGGTAAAAATAGCTGCCCGGGGTGCATTCCTGGCAAATGTTTTTGCAATTTCCAAGAGCGTCTTTTCATCGATGCCGGTTTCTCTTGACACATAATCATCAGTAAACTTCGCCGCATAATCCGCAAGTTCGTTAAAGCCTACTGTATAGTTTTCAACAAAGCTTTCATCATACCACTTATTTTGGATCATTAAATTGATCATTCCTAAAGCCAAGGCCCCATCTGTTGCCGGCTTGATTGGAACATATAAATCTGCACACCTGGCCATGGCAGACTGTCTGGGATCAATCACAATCAGTCTGGCGCCTCTTTCCCGGGCATCTAAGACCATTCTGGTCAATTGGGGTTGTGAATACGGGGGATTTACTCCCCAGATGATAATGCATTTTGCCTTTTCCAGGTCTGGTACAGGTTTATGGCCTCTGACCAAAAAATAGCCGATTTTTCTGGCAATAGAACATTGCGTATTATTAGAAAAGTAATTTGGCGTTCCAATTGCATAGGCAAACCTTCTGGCATAGCCTTCCTGTTGGTTAAAACCAACCCCTTCACCTTTCCAAATTCCGATACTCCGATCCCCATATTCCTTTTGAATGTCTTTCATCCTTTGGGCAATTTCAGTCAAAGCCTGCTCCATACTGATTTCAAGCCAGTCGTTTCCTTGTCTTTTCAAAGGCTTCCTCAGCCTGTCCGGAGAATAGGCAATATCTAAGGCGGCTCTCCCCTTGGGGCATATTCTTCCTTTGTTCCAAGGATGATGTTCCATGCCGTCAATATTGATGATCCGGCCTTCTTTAATATAGACATTAATGCCGCAATGATCATCGCACATGCGGCAAAGAGTTTGTACCACACCGTCTCGTGTCATCGTTTCAGCCATTTTCTAATACCCCTACCCCTTTTCCTATTTGTCATGGTTTAAAGTATTAAATATCTTCTATGATCATACCGGGTGGAATAAAGCTGGCTGCCAATTTCGCCAACAAAAGATCTGCTACGCTGGCCAATATCGCGCAAGTGATGCCGCCTAAAAGCAGCGGTTCCGGCCAATTCATACTTAAACCAAGGAAAATAAATTCGCCCAGTCCGCCGGCACCGATGACCGCGGCGATCGTGGCACTGGCGATTACAATCACGGTAGCGGTACGCACGCCGGTCAAAATAACCGGCATCGCCAGAGGCAGTTCGACTTTGAACAATATCTGCCGCGGGTTCATGCCCATGCCTTTCGCGGCTTCGAGATAATTGATATCGACATTATTGATCCCGGCCAGCATGTTTTTTAGGATCGGCATGATGCTAAACAGACTGAGCACCATGATCGTGGGCTTAATACCTATGCCAAGGACCGGCATGGCCAGAGCGATCAGACTCAACGAAGGAATCGTCTGAAGTATGTTGATGATGCCGGACGCAACGTTACTATATTTTCTGAACCGGGGCCGGGTCAGAAAAATCCCAAGAGGTACAGAAATGATCAGAGCAACGGCGATGGCAAGCATCGTGATCAAGATATGTTCGATCAGGCTTGGCACATATGAAGTAGAAAAAAAGCCGGCCATCCTTTCCCAATTCATTTATTCATCATCCTCCTTATTGACAAAAATGCGGATATCGTCGAAGAAGGCCGAACCGATGATGTCGTCATTGCGCACAACCGGGACGCATTCCGAATTATGTTCCAGCATTTGCGAAAAAACATCGCTTAAATTGGTATCATGATGCACGGCGGCTTTCTGGTTATCGGCAATCAGGCCTTTCAGGCCTTCGATTGTGAAATTGCCCACCAGCTTTTTTTCCATCTCTTTTGTGATCAAGCCTACCGCCCGTCCGGCATTGTCGATATAGCAAGCCACGTGATAATCGCCTTTTTCACGCATCAGGTCAAAAGCTCTGGGTAGCTCGCTTTCATTGATACGCAGCGTTTTCTCTATCGGATAAATGATTTGCTCTGCCAGCAGGATGTTCAGCTTCTTCACCATCCGGTCCGCTCCAATAAAGTCCTGAACGAAATCATTCACCGGATGGGATAAAATATTTTTCGGCGTATCATATTGGACGATCTGACCTTTATTCATAATGGCGATCTTATCGCCCATTTTGACAGCTTCGTTTATGTCATGTGTAACAAAACAGATGGTCTTTTTCATGACGGTCTGCAGACGCAGGAACTCGTCTTGGAGACCGCGGCGGGTGATTGGGTCCACGGCGCCGAAGGGTTCGTCCATCAGCATGGTGGCCGGATCGACGGCCATAGCGCGGGCCACGCCCACACGCTGCATCTGTCCGCCGGAAAGCTGCAGGGGATATTTATTTTTCGTGATCCCGGGGTCCAGTCCCACCAGTTCCAGGAGTTCCACGACACGCTTATCTATGCGCCCTTTATCCCATCCGTGTAACTTGGGCACGATAGCGATATTCTGGGCGATTGTGAGGTGAGGCAACAAACCTATATGCTGAATAACGTAACCAATATTCATCCTCAGACGGTTCGGATCGGTATCCTTGATATTTTTGCCGTCGATAAATACGTCTCCTGACGTGGTTTCGATCATACCGTTAATCAGACGGATCGTGGTACTTTTGCCGCAGCCGGAAGGGCCGACCAAAACGGTGATTTCACCGGTCTCCATGATCATGGACAGATTGTCGACCGCTTTGAACGACTGGCCTGGGTATGTTTTTGTCACATTTTTTAATTCGATCATCGTTATTCACCTCATGACATGTTTTTCAGCCAATTCATAAACCTAGACAGCTGCATTTGCAAGCATTAGTTTCTTCCCACGCGCAGCCCCTTCGGAACCATTTTCTTCTCACAAAAGGCCAGGATATAATCCATCACCAATGAAATGATGCACAAAGAAACCGAACCTACGATCAACATCTCCATATAATGCCGATTCATGCCGTCGAAAATAAATTGGCCGAGATTTTTCTCGCCGATAAACACCGCGATCGTCGACATACCTGTGGTCATGATTACAGTCGTACGAAAACCGGCAAACATTACCGGCATTGCCAGTGGTAGCTGTACCTTTTTCAGAATTTGATTTTTATTCAGGCCCATGCCTTTAGCGGCTTCAATGACCGTTTTATCCACCCCTGATATCCCAACGTATACATTGCGGACCAGCGGCATCATCGAATACAATACCATTGCCACTAAAGCTGAGGTACGGCCGATACCTAAGAAGGGAATTGACATAAAAATAACAAACAAAGCCAAGCTGGGCGTACAGTAGATAAAATTTGCCACAGTCATCACTTTTTGAGCATACTTTCGGTGCCGGACCAAGAATATGCCCAGAGGGACCCACAATATCAGTGATATAACCGTCACCAGGATAATTAGCTCAAACTGATTGGCAATATACTGTAAAAATTTATCTGAATAATTGTTTAAGAATTTTATATAGGACTCCAAAGTACTACCCCCTACTAATACCCACATTCAACTGGTCAATAAGAGTATCTTAACAAAGGCCGTCACCGACCCCTACACGGGGGGCCGGGCAGCCTCACGTTATGTTTGCGGGCAGCGGTCAACAAATATTATTTGATTAAACCCTTCTCTTTCAGGAACGCCACAGAGACTTGGTCCTCGGGAGTTTGGTCAAGGTCGACTTTTGCTATCTGTTCAGTAATATTAGTCACGGTAAAGATAGAGCTCAGGGTCTTCATATCTTCTGCCAGATTTGGGAATGTTTCCAGCAGGTCGGCGCGGACAATGGGCGCAGCATAGTAATTCTGGAAAGCGTGCTTATCATCCTCCAGGACAGCCAGTCCAAGCTTTACAATCTTCGGATCTGTGGTGCCTAATTCTGTAATATCAATCTCCTTGTTCACCAAAGCTTCAGGATCAAGCCCCATCGACAGCGTCACGCAGTCTTCACGCGGCATGGAAAAATCATAGATCTTTTCCAAAAGGGGCAGGCCATCTTCTCTCGTCTGATATTCCGGTGAAGCAGACATCTTGAAATGCTCGCCGTTTTTGATCAAATCAGCCATTTCGGAGAATTTGGTGATATGATATTTGTCCAGGATCTCCTGTCTGGTGCAAAAGCAGTATGTATCGTTGATGTCGGACTTATCCAGCCAGATGATACCGTTCGTTTTCTCATCCCAGTCTTTGACAGCAGTATAGCATTGGTCAGGGTCAAGTATCGGCTCTGGCGCAGCCATTTCGCCCATGGCGATACTGCCGTCATATTCCCAGTACAGGTCTACCTCGTCGTTTTTCAAACCAGCGCGCAAGATGCCTCTGGAACCTAAGTTGAGGTTCGATTCAACCGGATATCCCAGATATTTTAAATAATCATAGGTCATCTGGCCCAGCAGGACGTTCTCTGTAAAATTAAGCGAGGAAATAACGATCGGATCGGCATCTGCCGGGATAACCCTGTCACCAGAAGCGTCGCCCGTATTGGCCTGATCCTCGGCCGTACTGTCAGTCGGCGCACCCGTATCTTTGGCGCCGCAAGCAGAGAACAAAACCAGAGAAGACATTAGGACCACCATCATCAGAATTAATAACCAAGTTCTTTTCATGTACGCATCCTCCTCGTATAAATAGTTTTATATCTATATAACCGTCAACATGAGACGGAATATAGGTCTGATTGGGAGATCCGGAACTAATAATCAATTTGTGATTACTTCATCATTTAATTGATGATGCAATTTTCGTGCCACACTATTCTATTGCCTAATATATACTTAAAAGCTTGTTTGCCTTCTTTCTACGGGTACGTCTATGCATGAACATGGCTATTGGGCGCATTGCTATTTGGCGCATTGCCATTTGGCAGCGCAAATCTTTTTTGCATAATAAAGTCTAGGATACATAATTTTAATCTATTTGCAATTTTGTATGGTACAATTACAAATATAGCACAGTTTAATTTTCTTTGTAGATCAATAATGGCTTAGAAAATACTACCAATTTTCAGGAGATGTCATATGATTTCAATGAATATAATTTGTCAGGTTGACCGCCACAGCATCATACGCAACATCATATCTATTAATAGATCCAACAACAATAACCACCGGTTTGATTTGTTTCTTGATCGGCCTTTAAAGGATTTCATCAATCTTGATGATAATTCTCATTCCGGAATTATAACAATAGAAGGAACCACAGCAAATTATTATAAATTCACCAATCCATGTCATGATAATTTTACGGTTTTCATCACAAACTCAATTTATTGTTTGAACATATATGAAGCTGCCTTAGACAAAGTATCTGACGGCATAAATATTTTTGATAAGAATGGTTATTTACTTTTTTCTAATATAAAGGCGCAACAAATTGAAAATTCAAATAGGAAAGTCACCATTGGTAAGCATCTGCTCGACATTTATCATTTTGATCTTGATAAAAGCCAAAGACAAGGTTTCATTAATAGCGAAAATCCGATTAATGACTATTGCGATTATTTCAAATCTCAATATTCAAATCAATTTGTGTCGACCCTCAATTCAACGCTACCAGTCTTCGTGAATAACGAAATGGAAGCAATAGTAAGTGTTGTGAATTCCAAAGAACAACTCGAATCAAATAACAAAAAACTTTTAAAACTTAAAGCATGTCTCAAAAAGGATAAACCACAGATTAATTCTAAATCCATTAATATGTACTACAGTTTTCGAGATATTATTGGAAATAATCCTGATTTTTTAAAGGCTGTTAATCTTGCTTCTTTAGTTGCCGATCGAGAATGTTCTGTTCTTTTGTACGGCGAAACAGGCACCGGAAAGGAGCTTTTTGCCCAAAGTATTCATTCTGCAAGTTTAAGAAAAACAAAAAATTTTGTGGCTCTTAATTGTGCGGCAATTCCGGAGAATTTGGCTGAAAGTATTTTATTCGGAACAGAGAAAGGTAGTTTTACAGGTAGTATCAACAAAGAGGGGTTACTCTTCGAAGCCAATGGAGGTACTATTTTGCTTGATGAACTTAATTCTTTGGAAATTTCTATTCAAGCAAAACTTTTAAGGGTTCTTCAAGAAAAGAAATATCGAAAAGTTGGGGGTTCAAAGGATATTGACTGTGATGTTCGGATTATATCAGCAATAAATGAAGATCCTTTGGAAGCAGTAGAATCTGGTAAAATACGTTCAGATTTATTCTATAGATTGAATACTATTTCCATCCACATTCCTCCTCTAAGAGACAGAAGTGATGATATTATTCTATTATGTGAATACTTTCTAAATAAATATAACATCCTTAATAATTCATGCTACAGCATTCATCCTGATGTGATCCAGTTATTCAAAAACTATTTATGGCCTGGAAACACTAGAGAGCTTCTGCACGCTATAGAGTATTCTGTAACAATAGCTAAGAATGATATAATCACACTCAATGATATTCCGACTCACATCAAAAACTCTATCAACACAAATATATTTTCATCCCCAAAAGAGTCTAAAAATAAATCTATCACATCTTTTACACAGCCATTTCCCTCAGAAAAAATAGTTTTGGACCATCTCGATAAAATGATGGAAGAATATGAAAAGAAAATTATTATCACTTCATTAACAAATCATGCCGGAAATATTACAAAGACTGCCGAAGCTCTTGGAATATCCCGTCAAGGCATGCAATACAGAATAAAGAAATACCATATTCACCATAGGTAGCTTAGGGTTTATAAAATCATTTCTCTCTTCAAATAGTTCCTCCGAAAACTCGCTACTAGCTGCATCTTGGAACGGGGTGTTATGGAAAACACATTCGGTAAAAGGAAGAATTATGGGGACGGTCCTATTGAGTCAATTGCTGGCATCATTCGGATCGTCCCCTGTTTCTCTAAAAACTAATTATTTACCCTGATCCTATACCTTCTAATTCTATGCGGTTTATTTTATAGTGTAATCTGAATTTTAGGTGAACCAACCATAAAAGTACCTGCTAAACCTTTTTGCTCCGAACCGATTTCCAGAATAATCCCCAGGTATCCTTGAAATATGCGACAAATAATCTTATCTCCCTAATTCCGCAATTTTAGTAATTCTTTAGGATTAGCCACCACTAACAAAGTTCCAAAAGTTATAATGCAAGCCCCAATGACACCTTGGACTGTTATTGAATAGCTATAAAGACCACATTTGGAAAATACGATACCAAACAGAATACTCCACAAAGGGTAAGTAACATTGAAAGCCATTGCCCGTCCCACACCAGTCATATTGAGAGACTTGTACCATGCAACATAAGATAACCCGCCGGCTAACCCTGCCACTGCCACCCACATCATGGGTACGCCTGCTTTGAAAGCGCCAGCAAAAATATCCCAGCCCGCTAAGCCTGCTCCAACAATAAGTCCTGCCAAAGGTACTACTAAAATGAGCAGGGTAAAGCCCGAAAAAATTTCCCTTAGCCCAAGAGCCACATCTGAATCAATCAAATCCATGCCGAAAGTGGCTATCACACCCTCAAGAGCCCAACCAACAACCGGCAAAAAAGAGAAAAAGATGCCCAGATAAAAGTAAGGAAAATCCTCCAGGCCACCTTGTGGCGGTGTGTACGAAACTACATATGCCCCTGCCATACAGGCGATAATCCCCACCCAAACCCGGAAATTAATTTTTTCCTTAAGAAAAATCACACCTAATATTGCACCCACAGCGGGATAAATAGCGGAAATGGAAATCGCATAAGTGGCTCCTGCCAAATTAAGAGCAATTAAATAGGAGCCCATTCCAATGGGTCCGCCAAATAGCGCTCCCAGCAAAATAATCTTTCCCGGCTTTGTTCTTAATGATCGGGCGTATTCAACCCAACGTCCGGTAACAATATTGTATATAGCCACCCACCCTCCCGCAAACAAATCATGCATCGCTGCTGAGGCCAGACAAGCTACAATCACAGTAGCAAGAGAATACCCTTTGATCCAGAAGGGAGCCAGATAGCCCGCAATTGTGAGAAGAACACCGTCTAACCCCCAAGCCGCCCCCGAAATGATGCCGAGATAAAGACCTTTTTTGGCATATCTCAATTGATGATTGACAAGAGCCTGTTGTGCCTGCAAACTGGTTTCCATGGCCATTAGATTACCCCTTTTCTCTACTCTATTTTTTTAAATCCTAATCATCTATATAACTCTTGGCAAATCTATAAATTTATTACGTGTTTAAGCATCAAATTATCATAAAGAACTGCTCAAATAAAAGCAGCCCTTTATGCACGAATATTTATCCCATTATTAACAATCTTTTTTCTCTAATTTAGGAAGCGGAATCTCTTGATATCTCTCCTTCCTACCCTAGCCAATCAGCTTTGCGCACAATTCTACCGCGGAAGCAGCATCGGGTGCAAATCCGTCGGCCCCGATTTCGTCAGCAAAATCCTGGGAGATCGGAGCCCCGCCCACAATACATTTTACTTTTAGACCTTCTTCTTTGATTAATTCAATGGTGTCTTTCATATGCAGCATCGTGGTGGTGAGAAGAGCAGACATAGCCACGATGTCCGGATGATGTTCTTCAATAGCTGCGACAAATTTTTCGGGGGCAATGTCGATTCCTAAATTGATCACTTTGAAACCGCCGCTTTCCATCATCATACCAACCAGGTTCTTCCCAATGTCATGGAGGTCTCCTTTTACAGTTCCTAAAAGAATCTTTCCTTTGCTGGGCATGTCTTTTTCGGCGATCAAGGGTTTGACGAGCTCGATGCCGGCAGCCATGGACTTTGCTGACATGAGCACTTCCGGAACGAACATTTCGCCATTTTTAAACCGGGCACCGACTATGTTCATACCGGCGATTAAGCCCTGGTTGATGATTTCGAGGGGATTCGCTCCTGCGTCTACCAGAGCTTTTACTTGTTCTTTAACCTGTGCTTCTTTCCCGGAAATAACACTTTGGGACAATGCTTCAAAATTTGCCATACTCTTAATTCTCCCTTTAATATTTTGTATGTATTTATTTGAGCAAGCTCAAAGATTCAGATAAAGATTTCTTACTTCATCTGAATTTTTGAGCTGCAAGGACATCGCTTAATGGACGTTTTATTCCCATCTCATAATTATTTATTGACGAAGATACATGTTTAAATTTTGCGCTCAATTTTGGCAATAAAATCTTTCATTGCTTTTTCTTGCTCGGCATCAAGTAAAGTTTCAGGAGCATTTGCTAAGATCTGTGCTACTTTTCTCCGGGCAGATTCCACAACATCTTGCTGCCCATCTTGTTCCCATGCATCATAAGATCTCCAATCGGATACGGTAGGCTGCCAGCCGTCCCGGAGGTGCATCATGGTGGAATCACTCGTCAGAAAATCCTGGCAAGCTTTTGCACTAAGCAAATCAGCCATACCCATAGACTCCGGGTCCGTATTCATCCCGTTGATCATATAACGGACTCTGGCAATCAGTTCATCGTCCAGTACGGTTTTTTCCAATGATGAGGCCAATAGATTCGCTAAAGTACCCACTGTTTGGCTGGTAAGGTTTACCCCGGCCAGGGCCGAGAACAAAAAGCTCTGCATGGTTTCCATACCTGATTGATAGTCAATAATCTTGGAACTGGTAACTCCCGTTTGAGCCCGGGCCGGCATATGATAAAAATTTTTAAACATTTGGATTGTGGCGCCAAGCATCAAAGCGGTATCGGGGCTTGCACATTCCCAAGTGGCAAAACGCATATTGCCATACGTTAAAGAGGCTGAAGCTACCACAGGAACACCGGGCCTTACCAATTGAGCGTAAACAAGGCCTGCCAACGATTCAGCCACTGTCAAAATTACCGTTGCGTACAAATAAATGGGAGAGGTAATCCCGGTCATAGGAGCCGATACTAGAATAATCGGCTGATTATGTTCCGCGTATACCTTTATTCCTTCACAGGCAAAATTGGAATAAAAGAAAGGCGAATTGGAACATACGGCATGCCAGGTAACATAGTGACTGTCTAAATATCCTTCCCGGCCGTAAGCAATTTCAAAAAGTTGGAGGCACTGTTCTTTCTGAGCAATGGCATCTAGTTCCATGGGGCTTAAGATAGGTTTATCGCTGTGCTGCATAGAACTAAGGACGCAATATAAACCTTTGACTTTTTCATTCACATCCATCGGGCTCAAGGGCTGAAAACCTGCAATATTTACATTGTCACAAGCCTGGTATACTTTTTGTAAATCAGCAAAATCTTTTAAAGTGGGGGTATGTCGATTCCCTTTGTGATCGGAAACAAAAACTTCCCCACCGGCAGGGTGAATTAATAAACCCTCTCCAACGGTCACACTTTTTTGGGGGTTCAATGCCTCCAAGCGAAAGGTTTTAGGGCATTGGGCCACACATTTCTCCACTAATTCTTTATTCATAAAAACGGTATGATCCTCGATTCTGGCCCCATGTTTGCGAAAGGTTTCAATCGTGTTATCCGATTCGAAGACAATTCCCCGTTTGCTCAATAATTCCAATGCTTTTTCATGAACCATATTCATCTCATCCGGAGACAATACTTTTACCTGAGATGACAAATTCATAATCATCAATCCCTTCTAATCTTATAATCTTTTAGATAATTCCCGGATTTCAGATTCATGATCTTCCAGCCAATGTAAGCAAGCAATCAAATGTTGGGTATAGAATAAATATTCATAGGGATTTAAGGTTGGATTGTAAACACACGCAACACTGCACCATCCAATAACATAGAGGGCACCTTGTACAATTACTTCGTAAAGATATTTTTTCTCAGTCCCATTCATGGGGGCCAAGCCACCCATTTTTGACAGTTCAGTATTATAGGTATCAATAAATTTTTTCACACGTTCAAGTCTGATGCTCCCGTTGGTTTCCGATTTCCAGGACGCAAAGCAGTAGTGCATGGCTAAACCGATTTCAAACAGGCGGGAATCAATTTTGGCCATATCATAATCGAAACTGCCGCACACGGTACCATCCTCAGTATATTTAAAGTTTCCGGGATGAAAATCACAATGGCAGGGAACGGAAATCATTTTCACATAATCTTCATCGGGAATTACGGAAGCGGCACACATCCGGGACATAAAATTATAATTTGCGTCAAAATACTCCGTATAGGCATTCTCGTAGCCCGTATCGGCATAGCTTTTGCGATAATTTTTGAGCGTTTGAGGGAATTTTTTTATGATATCATTCACTGTGATATCCTCATTGTCCATAATGTTATCCCCATGTCTTCCTTCTGGGTCAAAATTCTTGGTAGAATTATGGAACTGAGCCATCGATATCGCCGCACTCAAAATTGTGGTATCCGCGATTCCATCGTCAGCCCAGTTAGGAATCCAATCATATTTATTTGATCCGCCAATATAGTTAAAAACCGCAAAATAAAAGTCTTCTTCTCCTTCAGGCATGATCTGTTTTTCGACATGATACGTTTTTCCGTTTTTTGCCTTAATAGGAATGGCACCAAAACTGAATCCATTTTTGCGGGCATGAAGCAATAATTTATGTTCAAATAAAAGAGATTCCACTTCCTTTCCCCGTTTATATTTACGGAATAACCAGGTTTCCTTTTCTCCGTCTTTCTCGGTGTAAATACCAAAAGTAGTGTTAATATAACCCCCGAAGATCTGATACGCATCGACTAAGGTCCCCAAATCATAATACCCTTCCACAATCTCCCGAATTTGGCTGTAAAAAAAACATTCTTTTGTTAACTGGGCCAGTTCATCCGTTTTAGCTGAGACACCTAAAACTTCATGATGCAAATCCAATAACATTTGCGCCGTGCAGCGGGGATAATGCTTCATGACCTGTGTTTCCATCTCAACAAAGTTTTTACTTGCCATTTTCCTCACCTTTCGTGATAAATTTTTTTAATTTTGTCCCTTCCCACTTAAATCCCGCTTTTATGCAGTAAGCCGCCCTCCGCTCACACCGATTTTATCTCGCCAATCCCGGGGTAATAAGTTGAGCCTACTGCGCCCAAAATCCGTTAATTTAAAGGACTCCTGAAGGTCCCCTTTCTCGTTTAACGAAACAGCGCAGTCTTCCAGCAGACCGGCCGCCCGTAAAGAGTGAAGATGCATAATTATTTCAGACTTTCTGTACTGGCCCTCCGTGCCATATTCACTCTTCAGTGCTTCAAAGATATCCACATCCGAAAGAGTGTCTTTTTTAGCAATCAGCGTCAAAATCCTAAATCTCATAGGAAGTTTCATTTTCTCCACCGCCTTTTTAAACTTTTCTTAGATTGACCATTTCTTTCGGATTAGCCACAACCAAAATACCGCCGAAGGTGATAACCAAGGCACCAATAATTAGGTTAGCCGTGATCGTTGAGTGCAAAATCAACCAACCAAAAATAACACCCCAAAGGGCGTAACTGATATTAAGACCGGTGGCACGGGCAGCCCCAGTCATGTTAAGGGCTTTATAGTAGGCAATATAGGAAGCTGCTGCAGAAGCCCCGGCAAGGCAGAGCCACCAAAAACTATGGTATTTGAAGACACTCCCAAATAGAGCGAATGAAGCACCCAGAGGAATGATCGCAACTAAATATACGACAAAAGAAGTAGCCTCACGGATGCCAGCACAGACTTCCGGATCTACCATGTCCATTCCATAGGTAGCTAAAACACCTTCTAAGGCCCAGCCCAATGCGGCTACGATTGCCATGCCAATACCCAAATAAAAATGGGGGAAAGCATTTCCTGTCGGTGGTATATACCCCACAACTACAGCGCCAGTAATACAAAGAAGTATTCCAAACCAAACACGGGGTACAACCTTTTCCTTAAGAATGATCACTGCAAGGATCGCCCCCACCGCCGGAAACATGGAGGTAATAGCAAGTGTGTACATCGGCCCCGCCAGGTTGATACCGATTAAGTAAGCAGACATAGCCAGTGGCCCGCCAAAAAGGGATGCTAAACACACAATCATACCGGGTCGTGTACGCAAAGTTCTGCCATACTCTAAGAATTTGCCCGTGAACAGATTATAAAAGAAAAGCAGGATACCTCCAGCCCCATCGTTAATTGCGGCGCCAACAAGAGGCGCGGCGTAAAGAGAGTTTAAGCCCGTGAAAGGAGGCATCACTAAAGCAATACTTAACAAAATGCCGTTAAGCCCCCATGTAGCACCGGTACTAACCGCCCACAGCAGTCCTTTCTTTGCGTGTGCGATCTCCAGTTGGCTTTTTTTTTGCTGCGCTTTGGCGTGCAATTCCGTATTTAATGCGAAATCACTTACTGACATCAAAATTCCCTCCTTGTTTTTTTTGACTCCACTAAAGCGGCCAAAGGGTTCATGTTTTCATTTTTTTCATCACCACCTTAAGTTCTCGTTTTGTGCGCAAGTTATCATTTCTTCACCGTTTCGAATTATTGGATATTTAACTGCACACAGTAACCGCACAATCGGTAGGCCAGTCAGTTCTGGTCAAATGGTATTGCAACGTTTATGCCACAATTCTTGATCGGCTCAACCCCTTGAGAATCAAGGGTTCTTTACATTTGCTTTTTTAGAATTCATTAGAATCCGGGAATAACAGAATAAAATTTGTTCACTTAGGTCAAGCTTTAATGAATCCGCAAAGGATAACAAAAATTGTTCACGAACAATTTTTTTTCACTTTCATACGCATCGGCATGTTTTACATAAAAAAAGCCGCCCAAATATTTGTATTGGGCGAACTTTAGCCTTAAAGAAAAATTCCGAGCAAAAAATGCGCCTTGCATGGGCTTATCTAAGCCTTTCCAAGGCGCATTTTTTTACTTTTAGATCTAGTTCTTCGGGCAAATTGCTAGTGCAAATTCATTTTGCAATAGCATTTGAAATTTGGGAAAGAATTAGAGGAAACCACTATAGACGTAAAAAAGTATCTGATGTCGTGTTCGAAAAGCTGCACCCTATGAGTGACAAAAGGGCATGTCAAAAACAGGTGCATTGACTCGGCTAGACAGACACTAGTTTAGTTTGTCATAGTCTTGGCATCAATAGGACCCCATGATTCCGGTAATGGTCTCCAAAGTAGCGATAACAAAAAAGGGATCCAGTCTCCCGATCCCCTTTTACTACATCCTTGGCTCTTTCTTGGTATAATTTTAAATAACATTTCCATTTAATTGCGGGTGTCGATAGTTCGCCCTAAGGCAAGTATAGCCAACAGGTTTTCATCACTACCGAATAGGTACGTATTCGTACGAATTTGGTCCGGATTAAACGCTTGTCGTTGTCGAGTACTTCGTATGTCCGACTCAGATTCAAAGGTATTGTCATTATATAGAAATATTGGATGTATATCTTCCATCCCCTCGGGAATATCCAATCCGGAAATATTCTTGGCTTTAATTGTCAGTCTTTTAAGGTAGGGTTCCTTGGTATCATTCGCGATCGAAAAGGAAATCAGATCAAATGCTTTGTTGTTTATTACATTGTTCCCATCTGAGTACACATCTCCACCTTCAAATGCCTCGATAAGGGGATGTTTCATCAAACGATCGTCACTAACCTCTACTAAGCTATTGGTTTGATCCCACTTAAAACATATCTCAAATTTCTCAAAAAACTCCCTTGCAGAAATAAATATTTTTCCGGCCTCTATATAGAATTTTTCTTTGGTTAAATCAAAAATAACATTGCGGTCTAGGAAAACTATATCTACTTGGTGTTCATCTGGAACATAAGTGATCTTTCCCCCTAACAATTCAGTAAAAGTTCTTAATGGCAACATTAATACCCCTTTATCGTTAATAAAAGGGGAAATAGGATAAGCATATAAGACATAATACTGGTTGATTTTTAGTAGTACCGATTTTTCTTCTGAGGCTTCTTGAGCAATAATATTGAATTGGTATGTTATGGAAATTAATACTACTATCACCACAATAAATTTCTTCATGTACTTCAAAATTTACAACTCCTCCTTTTATCTTGGGGATTTAATATAAGATACCATAACAGAAGTCATGGTATCTTATATTTTTTAATCAATTGAAATGGCATTACCTGAACGATCTATCATAGATAACGGCCAATCAATTGTTCCGTACCATTTTTTGTATTTGTCACTCCAATAACTATACAGTGTAAAGTCTTCAAAATCTTCGTACGGCTCATCAATTGTACCGGCTCTACAATCATCAAAAATACAGTCTATTGAACTTCCGCTAATATTAGTTCCATCGAAGCCATCTTTTGCTATGGAGGATACTTTCTTAACTGAAAGTGTATTATAATTATTAAATTGCTTAGTTCTTGAAATAATTGTTTCGTAATCAATCATTAATTGTACATTGTTAGTGGAATCATCCGTAACACGCGCCCGTACCATTTCAATAAAGTCCCCATCATAATATGGGGTATCATCATATTTAAAAAGTGTTTCACCATATCTGATATAGGGTAACCACCGATGTGTACCTGTTTGATAAGCAAATCCCGCCTCAATTCCATTTGCAAAATTTTCATCGTCAAAACCAAAATATACCCAAGCCTGTTCATCATAAATCCCTGTTTCAGGGTTTTTATTAATAGTCACAGTCGGTAATGTTATATCTGCTTTAATTTTATAGAAACCAATGAACTCCAGTTGTTCCCTGGAAAAAGCTCCGCCAGTACCTCCATGGACTTCAGAGGCAGTGGGATTTTCCTTACTCATGGGTACTATTTGATCAAGAGATTTTAGGGGTAATTGTTCATTTACTTTTTCCAGATTCTCTTCTATCTTTTCCACTTTCCCACAGCGCCCATGCTTAGAGCTGTAAATTTCTCCATCATTAGACTCAATAACGTAATCAGCCTTCGTCAACTTATCGATATTTTTTTTAATCTTTAAGTTTATTTTACTTTCATTAAACAGTTTGTCTACATCAATCAGCAACTCATCTAAGGAAGTGTATTCATTCTCCAAATCGATACCATTTTCTTCTAATTCAAATAGAATGTTGTCAATTTTTAATTGTTCAAACTGTGCATTTAGTTCTGACTCACTTTCTTTCGCAAAAACACATGTGACTGTTATTAGTACCAACAAAACAACCAATAACAATAGTCTTATATTTTTCATAATGCACCTCCAAAATTTTACTTCCCTGAAAACAAGGTTTTAAATATTCAAAATTAATCCCCCCTCGCATTACAATAAATAACTTAATTTCTTTAAATAGCTCTTATCTCCATAAAATACCAATGATAAAAAGCATACTCTTTTTAACCTTGAGGAATGCTGGTATCATTTTATAGTTCCTCGGCAATTTGTCATGCTGATCGCATACATTATGTTTTTCTGAAGATCGTTATTTCTTTTCATTGGGGAATATGGAACGGACACTTAATGGGAAAATTTCAAATTTATAATTTTTCAAAAACCATTAAACGTTGTGGTTACTCCTTTTTAAATGCACCTACTTCACGGATTGTAAGCTTTCATCTTAAAAGTACTGTCATTTCTAATATTTTAGAAAAAGGCCCCTTCTAGGCCTTTGCAGTAGTAGTTATTCGAAGTACATGGAAGCCTATTTTCATACTTTCTCGAGGTAATTTTGAGCCCTATATGGCTGTTGGAATTTAACTAAATATCCATATATCACCTATAAATTTTGTTTGTTACATTAATGGAATAATATAAATTTTTTATCTTTTATCATAAATATATACATATTTTACTATTAATATATATATTTGTCAATTAATCGACATGTTCACTACAATAACTTACTTTTATGCAATTTGTCCCAATCCTAAAATAATTGCCTTAGTATAATGGGCTAAGAAAACTAGACAACAAAACAGCCTGATTTAAGTGTTTTGCAATCATGTTTATTTTTGGGGGGACAATGTCTAAAACGTTAATAACCCCCTCTGCCAATACTGCAGAAGGGGCTATTAACGATCTTAATGAACTTAACAATTGCCTAAGCATTTCTTTATTATTTAGTACAGGCCGAGGCAAGCCTTCCCGTTTAAATACTTCCAAAATTATCCGTCACTTATGATACGGATGTCCCATATTAATCTTAAAAGCCCGATACACCTGCTCCAACAGAATCAGCCGCATTAACTGGTGGGGAAAGGTCATGCGCCCAA
Organism: Candidatus Formimonas warabiya; assembly: GCF_002777255.1. Lineage (GTDB taxonomy): Bacteria > Bacillota > Dehalobacteriia > Dehalobacteriales > Dehalobacteriaceae > Formimonas > Formimonas warabiya. The sequence goes on from NZ_CP017634.1 coordinate 3,685,641, forward strand.
AGGACAGCCGGAAGCCCGCCTTATTCAGGAGATGGTCGGCCAAACCGACGGAACCGCCGATGAGAAAAGTCAGATCACTTTTTCCTTTCACACCCAAGTCCTGCAGCATGGCAGCCATTTCTTCCGAGGACAGGTTCTTGCCTCGAATATCCAGGGCAATTAAGTAGGTACCTTCTTTCAGGTACCTACTGATTTTTTCCCCTTCTTTGTCTTTAATGATCTTTAATTCGGTCTCTGACGGATGGTCTTGCGTCTTTTCGTCAGGGACTTCCGTAATTTCCACCTTGGCATGGGGAGAAATTCTCTTTATGTATTCGTGAATCCCCTCGGTCAAATATTTTTCTTTCAATTTCCCCACGGCAATAATTCTAATATTCATGCAGCCTCCACAGAAAATACTCCGGTTTCCGCGTACAGATGATGTTGCGTCAATGATCCCGGCTCTTACTGTTCCAATTCTCCCAGTTTTACAGAAAGGCTTACCTTTTTACTATCCCGCACCACGACTACCGGTACAGTATCTCCCACTTTTTTGCTGAATATTTCATTTTGCAGATCAAACCGGTTGGTTACTTTTTTGCCGGCAATTTCAATGACAATATCATACCGTTTCATCCCTGCTTTAGCGGCTGGTCCCGAGGGCTGGGGATCAATCAAAACTCCATAATCCACACCCAGGTCGTTGTAGTCGGCCAATTCTTTGTCCACATCACGGATCATCCACACCCCTAAGGCCGGCCGGATCACCTTTTTGTATTTCACCAAATCCGCCACAATCTGCTGCACATTGTTGGAAGGAATGGCGAAACCCATGCCTTCAAAGCCTTCCCGGGCAATCTTGATGCTATTGATGCCGATGACCCTTCCTTTCACATCAACCAGGGCTCCTCCGGAATTTCCCGGGTTAATCGCCGCATCTGTCTGAATCAGCTTGAACTGAAGCCCCTCTTCAGTAATAAGCAGGCGGTTCAGGCCGCTGATAATGCCCTGGGTTACCGACCGGGCAAATTCCGTCCCTCCGGGATTTCCAATGGCCACTGCCACATCGCCCACGCGCAGGTCGTCGGAATTACCGAAACGGGCTACCGTGAGATCACCTGCATTAATCTTAATTACGGCCAAATCCGTCCTGGGATCTGTTCCCACCATTTGACCAGGAACCTGCCGGCCGTCTGCCAGGCTGACGATCAATTTACTGGCCCCTGCCACCACATGGTTGTTTGTGACGATGTAGCCGGCAGAATCAAAGATCACTCCGGATCCGGTACTTTTCTCCACTTCCTGTTCTCCCTGAAAAAAGTCGGAGTATACGTCTAAGTTGCTGATGCCGACAACTGCCGGTCCTACCTGTTCCGCAATAGTCACCACGGCAGTCTTTCCCGCAGTGTTTCCTGAAGGCGGGATGTTAATTTCCGGAGTTGTCCTTGACTCTCCCGGGGGCACCTGGGCAGGGCCCAATAAGCCCAAAGCCTTCGCCCCGTTAAGAGCAATGAGTCCGCCTACTACTGCACTGATCAGCATCATCGCTACAAAAAAAAGAAGGCCCCGTCGTCTTTCATAATGATTCTCGTTAAAATAGCTCATAATTTTTTCATCCCTCCTCCCATATTGTACCAATAAACAGCACCGGATATGCCTTTATAAACGTTTAATTTTTATCAGGGGGTGGGCTGCGTAGCGCGGGGCAACGGTAAGGTCGACCGCATCCAGAATACCTGTTTCCCGCAATGTCTCAGCCACCGAGTTAAAGGCAATTTGAGGAGTATTGTTTACCTCGCTTAAATGAGCGAGAACCACCTGCCGGGTATCCCCGGTAATCAGCTCCGTTAAAGCTTCCCCGGCGGTCCGGTTGGATAAATGGCCCCGGTCACCGGCAATGCGTTTCTTTAAAGGGTATGGGTAGGGTCCGTTTTTCAGCATCTGTTCATCATGGTTGGCTTCAAAAATGAGGGCATTGGCACCGGCAAGGACTTTTTTCATGCCGGCCGTGACACAGCCCGTATCGGTGGCAATGCCTATTTCACCGTCCTGATGGAAAAAGGCGATTCCCACCGGCTGGACGGCATCGTGGCAGGTTTTAAAAAACTCCAGTTTCAGATCGCCGATTTCCATGCCGTAGTCATATTCTCTTTTATTCTGCTCATCCACTTCCCCGATGCAAGCCAGCTCGGTCCACGTCTTGGGAGAAGCATAGATGGGTATATGATAGCGCCGGGATAAGACTCCCAACCCCTTAATATGGTCAATATGCTCGTGGGTAACCAGTAAGGCCTGGATCTCTTTGATATCAATATGTAACTCGCTCAGGGCCTGGACAATCCGTTTTCCCGAATGTCCCGCGTCTACCAGAACCTTGGTGCTTTCCGTCCCCACATAAATACAATTCCCTGAGCTCCCGCTAAAGAGAGTGGCACATTCCATGATTTCATACCCCTTATCTAAAGTTAGGGGACACACCTCGATGTGTGGCATTCCTAACCCACCGGAGGAATGTCCCCAATTTATGTCAGGGGCCACACCTCGTCCAAGAGACAAGAAAGGAAGTCAGCGTTAGGAGAAAGACAACCATCTTATTTATTGCCTCTTACCTCTTGACTCTTGTAGCAAGGAATGTCCCCAATTTAATCAAACTAGTAAATTAGGCATTTGGGGGCAAATTCCTTCTAAAAAATGAAAAATCGCTTACAGCGATTTTTTCATTTAGTCTGCTCTCATGATATCGGCCCCTAGGTGAGACAGTTTCCTCTCGATATTTAAATAACCCCGGTCAATGCTTTCCAGGTTATGAACTTCACTTTGGCCTTCCGCTGCTAAGGCAGCTAAGACCAGTGCCGCACCCGCCCTTAAGTCCAGCGCTTTCACGGATGCCCCGTACAGCTTTTCTACCCCTAAAATCACCGCGGTACGCCCTTCCACCTTTATCTTAGCGCCCATTCTTTTCAACTCATGGGCCAACTGGAGCCTGTTTTCAAAAACATTCTCCATAATCATGCTGGTTCCCTCAGCCAAAGCCAGCAAGGCCATCATCTGGGACTGCATATCGGTGGGAAATCCCGGGTAAGGAAGGGTCTTTACATCAATGGGTTTAATTGTCTCAGGGCCTATTACCCTTATGCCTAAATCATTTTCTTCAATGTAGACCCCGGCCTCCTGAAGTTTCGCACTCACCGGCTTGATATGGGTAGGGATCACATTCTCCACCAGAATATTTCCCCGGGTGATGGCTGCCCCCACCATAAAGGTGCCCGCCTCTATGCGGTCCGGAATAATCCCGTATCTTGTCCCCTGCAAGCGCTTGACCCCGGTAATTTTAATCACATCGGTTCCGGCTCCCCGGATTTTTGCGCCCAAGGCATTTAAAAAGCTGGCTAAATCCACTATTTCCGGTTCCTTAGCCACATTTTCCAGGATAGTTTGTCCCTCTGCCACGGCAGCGGCAATCATAATATTCTCTGTCGCTCCTACACTGGGAAAATCCAAATAAATTCTCGCCCCGCGCATGCGGGAGCGGGATGCCTTGATATAACCGTGCTCAATAGAAATTTGGCAGCCTAATTGAGTCAGCCCTTTGATATGAAGATCCATAGGCCGGGATCCGATCTGACACCCGCCCGGCAGTGATATTTCCGCCACCCTTTTCCGGGCCAGAAGAGCGCCCAGAAGGAGATTGGAAGCCCGCAGGCGTTTAACCTGATAATAGGTGGCGACATGGTCAATTTCTTCCGGTACCCTCAGTCTTAAGATTTCTTCATCCATCCAGCACACATCGACGCCTAAGGAACTTAATATATCAGATAAAATCATCACATCCTGGATCTGGGGAACATTTTCCAGTACGGTCTCTCCCTCTGCCAGTAATGATGCGGAAATAATGGCCAAAGCGGCATTTTTTGCCCCGCTTATTTTGATGCTTCCTTCTAATCTGGAAGGCCCTTTGATGATCAACCTGGACAAGCTTAACCCTCCTTTATTACAATACCGTATTTATATATTCTTTTAATTAACGTTTTATTCCTCCCCGGATTTAAAATTAAAGACCTCCTGCGGCCTTTTTTTCAGAGGTTATTGCTGACATGCGATCCAGGTTTATTTGATGGAAGATATATACGTGTTTTTGAAGCTGGTGGGAGACATGCCATTCAACTTTGAAAAAGTGTTGGAAAAATAATTAGGGTCGTTAAAACCAACTTTTACAGCAATTTCTGAAATGCTTTTATCCGTTTGGATTAAAAGTTGTTTTGCGTGTTCCATACGGAGTTTATTAATATAGGATTTAATCGACATTTTTACAGTCTTTTTAAAAATATGACTTAGAGTAGAAACACTGCAATGGCAAAAATACGCAATATCTTTCGCAGATATTTGAGCATAATAATTTTGCTTAATAAATTCTATCGCATGAGACAAGATATAGTTTATTTCCGGGCGGTTTTTTAAGTTTGCTTTGGGTAAACTTTTATTCGTGATCAGCAGACCGGTATAGATATGAGAGATGTATTCCGCCAGTATTCCTAAAATATTGCTCATAAATTTATGATCATATTTGTTTTGCCGTATCACCAGTGCAAATTTATCAAGTATCAAAGAAATGTTCATATTATAGCGTTCCGATACGGCTTTAATTCTTTCCGCAGCTTTATCTTCACGGGTGCAGAAAAGGCCGGCATAAATGACGCCCACCACATGGTCCGCACAAATAATGGGAATAACATATTCTTCTAATCCGCAGTAGCACATGCCATAAAACGGCCCTTTTACCTTTTCGGATTTTTCAAGTATTTTATCTCTCATTTTATAGCATTTTTTATAAAGAGTCTTATTTGATTTTACGTAAAGGCAAAAAGGATTTTTGTGAATCATATAAGGTTGCAAAACCGCAGTGACGTCTGGGTCTGACAATAATAGTCCCGTAAAATCATTAATACAGAATTCAAGTTCAAATTCGTTTGTTAAATACTCCAGGTAATGATGAATAGCAGTGTATTTTGCCATCTCAGTATCCTTTATTTTCACTAATGATCTAGACTTTGATATCCTAAAATTGATTTAATAGTGAAAATGCTTTATTACTTTACGCCATACTTTTAATTATATCATGATCCGCAATAAAAGGACCGTTAAAAAATAACTGATCCGTACTCATCATGATTAATAAATTTTGCACGATTTTCTAGATGAAATACATTTTTTTAAAGGCAGTGTTTTTGGAGAGTCTATATAATAAAACCCATATTTAAGCAGTATAAAGCTATTTATCAAGCGAAATCGGGAGGTATATCATGTCTGGGACAATAACGGAAAAGATACTGAGACAGCATATTGTCGAGGGAAAAGCTGTCGTAGGTGAAGAGGTGGCCTTAAAAATTGACCACACCTTAACACAGGATGCCACCGGAACCATGGCATATCTGCAATTTGAAGCCATTGGCATTGACCGTGTGAAAACTGAGTTAAGTATCAGCTTTGTAGACCACAATGTCCTGCAAACAGATTCAAAAAACGCAGATGACCACCGTTATCTGCAATCTGTGGCCCAGAAGTACGGGCTGTATTTTTCCAGACCCGGAAACGGGATTTGCCACCAGGTTTACCTGGAGCGGTTTTCCTGTCCGGGAAAAACCTTAATCGGCTCCGACAGCCATACACCTACTGCAGGAGCGATTGGCTCTTTTGCCATCGGTGCGGGAGGACTGGATGTTGCTGCCGCCATGGCCGGCGAACCTTTTAGAATAAAATATCCTGCCGTTGTGGGTGTAAAGCTTACCGGCAGGTTGTCCGACTGGGTTTCCGCAAAAGATGTCATCCTGGAAGTACTCAGGCGAATCAACGTAGACGGCGGATTTGGCAAGGTACTGGAGTATTTTGGACCCGGATTGAAAAACTTAACTGTCCCGGACAGGGCTACCATTACGAATATGGGGACAGAAACCGGATGTACCACCAGTATTTTCCCCAGTGATGAGGTTACGCAGAAATTCCTGAAAGCACAGGGAAGGGGAGAACAGTGGCAAGAAATCATGCCTGATGAAGACGCCCGGTATGATGAAATCATGGAGATCAATTTAAGTGAATTGGAGCCTTTGGTGGCTCTTCCCCACAGCCCGGGTAGGGTAAAACCGGTGCGGGAAGTTGCCGGTTTAAAGGTCAACCAGGTAGCCATCGGCTCGTGCACCAATTCTTCTTTAAGAGACCTGAAAGTGGTGGCCCATGCCTTAAAAGACAAAACTGTCTCTCCAAACCTTCATCTCACGGTCAGTGCAGGATCCCGCCAGGTTGTTGAGCATTTAATCGACAGCGGCGAAATGAAATATCTGATCCGGGCCGGAGCACGCATACTGGAAAATACTTGCGGACCTTGCATTGGCATGGGTTCCGCGCCCTGTTCTTCCGGTGTGTCCGTGAGGACATTCAACAGAAATTTTGAAGGCAGAAGCGGCACAAAAGATGCTCAGGTTTTTCTGGCAAGTCCCGAAGTGGCCGTTGCATCCGCATTGACAGGGACTTTATCAGATCCGAGGGAGTTAGGCGACTATCCAAAGTTCGAAATGCCGGATCAGTTTTTGATAAATGATAACATGATCATAGAACCGCTGCCTTTCGAGGATGCGAAAAATAGCAAGGTTGTCTACGGACCAAATATTAAGCCTTTGCCTACATTTTCACCCCTGGCGGATGTATTGAAGGGAGAGGTTCTCGTCAAGCTGGGGGATAATATCACCACGGATCATATCATGCCGGCCGGTGCAAAAGTTTTGCCTTTGCGCAGTAATATCCCGGAAATATCTAAATATGTTCTGAAAGCGGTCGACAAAAATTTCTCTAAAAATGCCCTGGAAAAGAACGGGGGATTTATCATTGCCGGCGAGAATTACGGCCAGGGTTCCAGCCGCGAGCATGCGGCACTGGCACCCAAATATCTGGGTATTAAAGCTGTGATCGGGAAATCCTTTGCCCGTATCCACCTGGCAAATTTAATAAACTTTGGTATTGTGCCGCTCACTTTTGAAAACCCTGGTGATTACGACATGATTGAGACGGGAGACTTCTTAGAGGTGGGAATAGGCGATCTTCAAGGGGAAGTTTTCTTGAACAACATCACAAAGGGAACAAAAATTAAATTGGTGCACACACTCTCCCCATTAGATGCTAAAATATTAAAGGTTGGAGGCAAACTCCCCTGGATAAAAAAGAATGTGGCAAATTAGCCAGACAGGACCGCTGCCTATGGGATAATCGACAAAATAAAAGCGTGATAAATTAAGGAGTTCTTTTACGGATGGAATATTTAATGGAAGAGGTTCTCAAACCCACATCGCAAAGTGAAAGGGAAAGACTGGGCGCTTTTCTGAAAAAGCAAGGGCTCACCGTCGATCAGGATCTTGAATATTCCATGGTGCTTACTGACGGCGGCAGAATCGTCGCTGCCGGTTCTTTTGCCGGCCGGGTACTCAAATGCATTGCTGTTGATGAAGCGTATCAAGGCAGGGGACTCTCCGCCCGGGTTATTACCCATTTGGTAAATGAGCAATATCAAAGAGGCCGAACCCATCTATTTATTTATACGAAGCCGGAGAACAAACTTATTTTTTCGGAATTGGGCTTCTACCCGGTTGCCGAAGTGCCGATGAAGGTAGTTCTGATGGAGAACAGAAGGGACGGGATAAAAAAATATCTGGAAGAAGTCTCGGCAGGAAGAAAAAAAGGCGGCCTTTGCGGAGCAATCGTTGTGAATTGCAACCCTTTTACCCTGGGGCACCAATACTTAATCGAGTATGCCGCGGCAAGATGTGACATCCTGGACATTTTTGTTTTGTGGGAAGATAGATCCAGTTTCCCTTCAGAGGTACGATACAGGCTGGTCCAGGAGGGTGTACGGCATATTCCCCATGCAGCCGTTCATAAAGGAAAGGATTACATCATATCTGAAGCTACTTTTCCGTCCTATTTTATCAAAGAATATCAGGATTATGTAGAAACCCATGCCAAGCTTGACATCACCGTTTTTGCCGAACATATCGGGCCGGCATTGGGCATCGTCAAGAGGTTCGTGGGAGAAGAGCCCTATTGCCCGGTGACATCCGTTTATAACCGTATCATGAAAGAGATGCTGCCGGCTAAAGGGATTGATGTAGAAGTCGTACCGAGGGTCTCTCACAAAGGAAAGGCGATTAGCGCTTCCAGAGTCCGGGAACTGATCCAAATGGGCGAGATGGATGAAGTAAAAGAGCTTGTACCGGAAACAACGTATCATTATTTACTATCTGACGAGGCCAAGGAGGTTATCAAGAAGATTCAGTCGAAGAATACGCCTTAGAATGAGTAATCGATTGCTTGAAATGTTAAAAGAAGGGGTGAAGTAAGTGGAGATCAAAAATGTGGGAATGGCCGGAACCCTTGAATCCAGTGATATTATGATCCATATTGAGAAGAATGAAGGCAAAGGGATCGAAATTGAGCTGAAAAGTACGGTGGAAAGCCAGTTTGGCAGTCAGATCAAAAAGGTGATTACAGCAACATTGGAAAAAATGAGCGTAACGGATGTACTGGTACGGGCAAATGATAAAGGGGCCCTGGATTGTACCATTCAGGCCAGGATGATCACGGCCGTGAATAGAGCGGCCGGGGCCAACTGCCAGCCATGGGAGGTGGAGTAGATGCAGAAGCTGAGACGGACGATGCTGTTTGTTCCCGGAAACAATCCCGGCATGTTGCGGGATGCCCACATTTATGGCGCCGATTCCATTATGATCGACCTGGAGGATTCGGTTTCCATCAAGGAGAAGGATGCTGCGCGCCTTCTGGTATATCATGCACTGAGAACTTTTGACTATGGTGAAACGGAGGTAATTGTGAGGGTCAATGGGTTGAATACGCCTTTTGGCAGAGAGGACTATGAAGCAATTGTGCGGGCCAGGCCCCAAGCGATCCGCATGCCTAAAACAGAAACTCCTCAGGATGTGGTGGAAGCAGACCAGTTGATCACAGAGATTGAGAAGGCCGTTGGCATGGAACAGGGCACCATCAAAATATTTGCCGCTGTTGAAAGCGCAAAAGGCGTGCTCAATGCCCAGCACATAGCTGCAGCGAGCAGCCGGTTGATTGGTATCGCCCTGGGCGCGGAGGATTTTGTCACAGATTTAAAAACCACACGCTCCCTGGACGGGATTGAGCTTTTGACGGCCCGGAGCCTGATCTTGTTTGCGGCGAGAGCCGCGGGAATTGATGCGGTGGATACGGTGTTTTCCAATGTTAACGATGAAGAAGGGTTTAGAAACGAGGTTAAGCTGATCAAACAGCTTGGGTTTGACGGCAAATCCATCATCAACCCCAGGCAGATTGGCATTGTCCATGAAATATTTACACCTAGCCAAGAAGAGATTGCCAAGTCTGTGCGGATTATAGAAGCCAGTGCTGAAGCCGAAGAGAAAGGCTCGGGAGTGATCAGCCTGGACGGCAGGATGATCGACAAACCCATTGTGGAAAGAGCACGCAGGGTGCTTGCTCTGGCGGCAGCAGCAAAAGTAAAGTTGAAATGAGGCTGATATCATGCAGAATGGAGTAAACAGAGAAGTTCCCATACAAATTGAAGGGCTGGGGATGCTTCGGCCTTTTCAAAGTATCCAAGGATACGGTCCGGTCAAAAACATTGAGAGACTAAAAGAGCGCCAGATGAATCCCAGCAAGAATAAAATTATCGGTTCCCTGGAAGAAGCAATCAGGGCCACCGGCTTAAAAGATGGCATGACCATATCCTTCCATCATCATTTCCGCAACGGAGACTTCATTGTCAACATGGTCATGGATGTGATTGACCGGATGGGATTTAAGAACCTTGTTCTGGCCCCAAGTTCCCTGACGGATATTCATGCGCCCCTGATCGGGCATATTAAAAACGGTGTAATCCGCAGGATCGAAACCAGCGGCTTGAGAGGGGAACTGGCCGGTGCCATTTCCAACGGATTAATGGACATCCCGGTGGTAATCAATTCCCATGGAGGCCGGGCCAGGGCCATTGCCTCAGGGGAGCTTCCCATCGATGTAGCTTTCTTAGGAGTCCCTTCCTGTGATCCCTACGGCAATGCCAACGGCTATTCCAGGCAAAATACGGCGGCATCTGCCTGTGGTTCCCTGGGCTATGCCAAGGTGGACGCCCAATACGCTAAAAATGTGGTCTTGATTACAGACAACCTGGTGTCCTATCCGAATGTGCCTTTTGGCATACCGGAGTCCCAGGCGGACTATATCGTGGTGGTAGATTCCATCGGAGACCCGAAGGGAATTGTATCCGGTGCCACCAGGTACACCAATAACCCCAAGGACCTTCTCATTGCCAAAAGTGCGGCTGATGTCATTGAGGCTTCGGGCTATTTTACGGACGGCTTCTCGCTGCAAACCGGGTCTGGAGGAGCATCCCTGGCCACGACAAGATTTTTACGGGAAAAGATGATCGCGTCCAATATCAAAGCCAGTTTCGCTTTAGGCGGCATCACGGCCCAGATTGTGGCCATGCACGAAGAGGGTCTGATCCACCGGCTCCTGGATGTGCAGAGCTTTGATCTGACCGCTGTGGAATCCCTTCAACACAACAGGTTCCACCATCAGATCGATGCAGAATACTATGCCAGTCCGGACAATGAAGGGTGTGCCGCCCACCAGTTGGATGTCGTGGTATTGAGTGCTCTTGAAATAGACCTTGATTTCAATGTCAATGTCATTACCGGCTCGGACGGCGTGATCCGGGGGGCTTCCGGCGGGCACAGCGATACCGCGGCCGGAGCATCTGCAGCCATTATTGTGGCCCCGCTGATTAGAGGCAGAATGCCCAGTATTTTGAACCGGGTGAATACGGTGGTTACTCCGGGGCATACGGTGGATGTGCTGGTAACGGATCAAGGGATTGCCGTCAATCCATTAAGGAAGGATATTGGGGAAAACCTCAAAGCGGCAGGGATTCCTACGCTCTCTATTGAAGAGTTGAAAGCAAAGGCCGACCGAATTGTTGGTACGCCGGATCCCATTCAATGGGAAGATAAGATCGTTGGTATTGTCAAATACCGGGACGGGTCTGTGATTGATGTGATCCGCCAGGTAAAAAAAGGTGTCTGAAAATGACCCACCCATGTGAGATCACCCTGGCGCAGCTGCTCAAAGCCCGGGATGAGCGGGCGGAAAAACAAAAAGAATTAATCAAAAAATTCGACTTGCCCGTGATATCGATGACGGTTAACATACCGGGGAAAAATAAAAAAACCTCTGCCAGCACCCGTATTTTCAGAGAGGGCTGCCATGTACTGATCGAAAAGATGGAGGAAAATGAAAATCGTCTCCTCTATGTTGAAATACGTGAGCCGAATACCGGTTCTGAGGCTTATGTTGTCGTCAAGGCCGATGCACCTGCGTTAAAGGAATTGATGCTTCAGATTGAAAATGAGCATCCCTTAGGAAGATTATGGGATCTTGATGTAATTGGGCCTAATGGGTCTGCCATTTCCCGTGAAGAGCTGGGATATCCCAAGCGCAAATGCCTGTTATGCGAGGAAGATGCCCATGTTTGCGCCAGAAGCAGGGCGCATCCTGTAGAGCTTCTCCTAGAAAAGATTCAAACCATTGCGGATGCATATTTTTCCGGAAGGATAGTAGAGTGAAATATATGGTTGCATATTGCGAAGCTGTAGGACGATGTGCTGTTACCGCCCTGCTTTACGAAGTCTCGGCAACGCCCAAGCCCGGATTAGTGGATAGGCTCAATCAGGGCGCCCATAAAGACATGGATTTTTTCAGTTTTATGGCCAGTACCGCTGCCCTTTCTTCCTATTTCATAAAATGTGCTTTTCAGGGCACCATGTTTGACGGAGATGATCTTGGGAGGCTTTTCCAAAGCCTGCGGCCTTTGGGAAAAGAAGCGGAAGACGCCATGCTGCGGGCCACCGGAGGGGCCAACACCCACAAGGGATTGATATTTTCCATGGGAATTATTTGTGCTGCGGCAGGCAGGTGTCTGAAAGGGAAAAAAGACGCCTGTCTGGATGCGGAAGAAATATGTACCCTGGTTTCCTGTATGACACGGGGCTTGTGTGCAAGGGAGCTTTATGCCCTGAAGAAGGCAGCAGGATTTACCCATGGGGAAAGGATCTATCAAAAATACGGGTTCAGGGGAATCCGGGGAGAAGTGGAAAACGGATTCCCCACCGTAAGGACCTATTCCCTGCCGGTGCTAAGACAATTGAAATCCAGGAAGGATTACCCCATAAATGATATCCTTGTTCAGACCCTTTTGCATTTGATGGCGGTAAATGAAGATACAAATGTTGCGGCAAGACACGACAAGGAAACGCTCAACTATGTGAAAAGATATGCATCCGAAGCACTTGATGCAGGGGGCATGTTTACTGCCGAAGGGATCGATCTCATTCATGCCATGGACCGTGATTTTATCATCAAAAATATCAGTCCGGGGGGAACGGCGGATTTACTCGCAGTTACGATTATGTTTGATCTTCTGCAAGGTACCCGCCTAATTTGAAAATCAGTAAACGGGAGAGCATAAATCATGAACGTTGCGCTAAGGGCCAGACTTGGCCGGACCTTTCCTGCCCTGACTCATAAAAATTTTCGTTATTTTTGGTTTGGTCAGTGCCTATCACTCATGGGCACCTGGATGCAAAGAACTGCCCAACAGTGGTTGGTCTATACGATCACGAAATCTGCATTTTTACTCGGGGTCTTAGGGGTTGCCCAGTTTGGACCCATGCTTATTTTTTCTCTTTTTGCCGGTGTTTTTGCCGACAGGTATCCCAAAAAATCGGTACTCCTATTTACGCAAGCAGCGCTGATGATCCAGGCCTTCATTTTGGCTGTCCTGGTTTTGTCCGGACATATTTATTATTGGCAAGTCCTGATTTTGGCTGCAATACTGGGTTTGGTCAGCACCCTGGATATGCCTACCCGACATTCTTTTATCATTGAATTAGTGGGCAGAAAAGATTTGACCAATGCCTTAGCCCTCAATTCCAGCATCGTTAATTTAGCCCGGATTATCGGCCCGGCTTTAGCCGCTTTATTAATGGCAAATGTGGGTGCCGGATTCTGTTTTTTCTTAAACGGCATCAGCTTCATTCCGGTACTCATCGGTTTATATCTCATTCGTCCTCAGCAAATTACCATAGTGAAAAGAACAGAGAACATGCTTAAGAGCATCGCGGACGGATTCAAATACATTATCCGGAAGCCGGTTTTATCCTGTGCTGTTCTTACCGTGTTGGATGTAGGGACATTCGCCATGAACACCAACGTGCTCTTCCCGGTTTTTGCTGATCAGGTTCTCCACAAGGGTGTACATGGTTATGGTTTTCTCCTCTCGGCGATGGGTATTGGTTCACTTGTTGGTGCCTTGTTGGTTGCGACTCAAGTCCGTACCGACCCGAAACGGCGGACCATGTTTGCCAGTTCTTTGATCATCGCCGCCTTGCTGATCATGATATTCTTTATTCATTCTTATTTTTTAGCCGTAATCGTAATTGGGGGTATTGGTTTTTTTAATATTATTTTTATGAATACGGTAAATTCTACTTTGCAGTTAAACTCCAATGACGAATATCGGGGCCGCACCATGAGTTTCTACTCTCTTTCTCTTGGTGGAACTACTCCTATCGGCAATTTGTTTGTCGGCGGTTTTACCCAGAAATTTGGGCCCTCTGTTGGCTTCTTAATGTGTGGTGCCGTAACGGGAATTTTCATACTGATGATCATTGGCCGGACTCGATGGGCGGAGAGAAAACAATTAACGCAGCCCATGTCATAATGAAAAAAGCCCTTTCGGGCTTATGAATGGGATCAAGGGATCCCTTATTTGATACTGTGCAGAAATTCCGCTTCAAAACCTTGCATGTTGATACCGATGCTATTCGTAAAGGCGCCGTCCATGCTGTTTCCTTTTCCTAAATCCGCTAAAATCTGTTTCAGGGCATCCTCGCCGTATCTTTCCACCAGAAAATCTACCATGGCCAGGGACTGTCGATAAGCGGCGCTTTGGTTCGGCAGCAGATCATACCCGGCATCCATTTTAGACAAGGGATAAATCTCCTCGGTCCCGGTCAAGGCCATTTCAAAACCGGTGATTTTTCGTTCCTCCCGCTGGGCGATCCCCTCCGTGAACCAGCGGGGGTAGTTTCCTCCGGCCAGGTAATCCACGATTAAATGGGTGTATTCATGGGCCATGGGTCCATCAGACTTAAATTTGGCCTCTATATCTCCCCCTTCAATCCAATAATTCGGGGACAGAACCCGAATCACCCCTGCCCAGTAGACGCCCATGGCACTTTCATCAGCGGCCCAGCCAAAGCTTTTATTCATCGATACCGTATCCGGATAGAGAATAATGGGAATCTTGCGCCTGGGATAATAATCCAGGGCATTGTTTACCGGCACATAGGCCTCCTCCGCATTATCTAAGACCATTTTGGCTACATTTTTATCCCCCGACTGAAAGCGGAGCACAAAATTCTGTCCTTCGATTTCTTCCCAGTGTCTGGTTTTCCATGTCATCGATATCCTGACATATTCCCGGAAAGCCTTGTAAACAAGTACTTTAGGCAGATTGGGATACCGGATGGAAAAAGCCACGAGCAGCACCAGGGATGCAATGATGGCGCCGATAATTAATTTTGTCACATGCCTGGTGCGGCAAAAAAAGCTTCCCTTCATGTCAACCCCTCCCCCCTGGTCGACACGGAAATATTCCGATGTCAAATTCATGCTGTCATAAGCCAATTTTTTTGCTTCTTTATTATACTATACTTATTCAGCCACTTCATTGGTAATTCTAACAAGAAAAAGCCCTTGAGGGCTTTTCTGGGGTACGGGTAAACAGGGGTTTAGGGACTACCTCGGCAAGGGGCCCAGGAAGGTACAAAAAAAAGAACCCTTAACAGGTTCTTTTAGCTAACTTCCTCAGGTGCCCCCACCGGGCAAACCTCGGCACAGTTACCGCACTCAATGCATCCCTCTTCATCAATCACGTATTTATCTTCCCCTTCACTGATTACCTCAACGGGACACTCAGGGGCACATGCACCGCACGCGATACATTCATCACTAATTCGATACGCCAATATGCTCGCCTCCTATTTGTTTAAAACCGCGGATATTCTCCCATGTCCCTTATAGCTTTGGCAAAGTTGAAAACTTTTATTCCAAAAACTGAAACATAAAACCCCAAAATAGCCCAGAGGCTTTTCCGGGGTTTTAGAAGAAAGATTTAAAGCCAAAGCTTAAGCGACCTCGTAACCGGCATCTACAATTGCCTTCTTAAGGGCATCAAGACCCACAACATGGGTATCAAAGTTTATGGTAACCGTACTGTCGTCGAGAGTAACTTCAGCGGAGCTTACTCCCGGAAGAGCTTTTACAGCTTTTTCCACCGCATTCTTACAATGCCCGCAGCTCATCCCTTCCACCCGGAGTACGACCGTATCAATACCGCTCTGGCAGCCACATGCTTCACACATCTTTTTCACCTCCTCCAATAAACTTTTGTATAATATCAAGCGACTGAACAGGTCAAATGTTTCCTGTCGTGATGTGCTCAATAAGCCTGTTAACCAAGTTCAGCAATGTACCGTTCCGCGGCCATAGCTGCCTCTGCACCATCTCCCACTGCAGTACTTACCTGGCGCAGGAATTTGTCCCGCACATCTCCTGCGGCAAATACCCCGGAGACAGATGTTTTTAACTGGTTGCCTGTTCGAATGTACCCATCCTCCGTTAATTCCACCGTTCCTGCCAAAAAGGACGTGTTCGGAATATGTCCTACAAAAACAAAGACACCGTCCGTGGCCTCAACCTTATTTTCCCCTGTTTTCACATTGCGCAGCCTTACCTTTTCCACCCCCTGGGTGCCTTCAATCGTTTCGATCACGGAATCCAACATAAAGTGTAATTTGTCGTTGCGCTGGGCCCGGTCCTGCAGGACCTTAGCCGCCCTCAGTTGATCCCGGCGGTGAATCAGCACTACTTCCCGGGCATATTTGGTCAAAAACATGGCTTCCTCCAGGGCCGAATCGCCTCCCCCGGCAACCACCACTTTTTTCTCGCGGAAAAATGCCCCGTCACAGGTGGCGCAATAAGAAACGCCCCGGCCCTGAAATTCTTTTTCCCCCGGTACATTGAGAAACTTGGGCCGGGATCCGGTGGCCAAAATAATGGCTTTGGCGGAAAAGCTTTTCCCGTCTGTCTCAACGGACTTTTCTGGACTGTAAAAATTTACTTTTTTTACTTCTTCAGATTGATATTCCAGTCCAAAGCGTAAGGCCTGTTCCATAAAACTCATCATCAGTTCAGGCCCGCCTATGCCCTGGGGATATCCCGGATAATTCTCTATTTTTTCGGTCATTGCGGCCTGTCCTCCCGGCATCGCCCTTTCCAGCAATAAAATTTTCAGTCCTGCCCGGGCCCCATATAACCCCGCCGTCAAACCTGCCGGTCCCCCGCCAATCACAATCACGTCATGCATATTCAACCTCTCCCTATCCTATCTGGCCTTGATGCACTTTCATAATACAGGTATCCATGACCACATCCAGACCTGCTTCGAGGGCCTTCTTTTTTGCCTCTTCATTCACAACCCCCTCTTGCATCCAGATCATTTTCGCCCGGCGCTTGATGGCCTCATCCACAACCGGGCCAACGGCCTCCGGCTTTCGAAAAATATTCACAATGTCCAGAGAAATTCCCGACGGTAAAGAGATGAGATCCGGATAACTTCTCTCCCCTAAAACCTCTCGTTCCCCGGGATTCACCGGTATAATATCATAACCCTTTTCTTTCAAATATTTCGCCACCCGGTAGCTGGCTTTAGAAGGATTTGCCGAGAGACCAACCACAGCAATGGTTTTGGCATTTTTCAGGTCCACACTTTCCCCCCCTTTGATAATACCCCATGGGAGTATATAATATATTATGTGATATTTCAGGAAAAATTTCAACACTCCTTCTTTAGTTTAAATGAATTTAAGGGATTTATGCAAAGCCTGAAGGGCTTTTGCACTTCCAAAATTTTTTCCTGAATAGTTTAAAAGCCGGAGGCATTTAAGCATCCGGCTTTGATATTTTTTATTAATCCAAATATTTTAGAGGATTAACCGCATTCCCGTTGATTCTAACTTCAAAATGCAAGTGGGAACCGTAAGCTCTGCCGGTTGCACCCACTCTGCCGATCAGGTCTCCCCGTGCCACTTTTTCTCCCGAGCTAACCTCATAGGCGGACAGGTGAGCGTACCAGGTCTGTACGCCATCTCCGTGATCAATCTTGATCAGCTTACCATAATTCCCATCTCTGCCCACGTAAATGACTTTACCGTCTTCCGCAGCACGAACAGGGTCTCCAATGTCGCCGTCAATATCGGCCCCGGTATGGTATTCTCCGTGACGATACCCGAAGGGAGAAGTAATGGAGCCTCTGAGCGGCCACATCAATTGTCCGCTTCCGCCGCTGCCACGGGATGCCAATACTAATTTTGTTCCCTTGACGACCACTTTATTTACGGGCTTAGAAAGCACCGTAGCATCTAAAAACTGCTTGTCTATTTGTTGCCCGTTAACTTGGACCAAAAGATACTTGAATTCCTTTGATCCGTCCTTACCGTCTTGTTTTACGGTTTCTTTCCCCCGAAGCACATTTTTATCGGAAATAACTTCTACTCCGAAAGGAACTGTTTTAACTTCCGTGTACTCTGCAACCGCCGTTACATGTAGCATCGGTTCCGCTTTTACCAGCTTAATTTCATCCCCGATTTGAATTTTATCCGGATTGATCTGAGGATTAGCGGCCTCAAGATCCTCCACTTTCATGCTGTTGTCCTTGGCGATAGACCAGAGCGACTCACCGGACTCTACAATGTGGGTAACCAGTTTTTCCGTACCAACTGTGAGAAGCTGAAAAGCCTGATCCTCTTTGATAATTTCTTTTACAGGCACATTCTTCTCTGCCACCTGAATCTTTTCTTTCAAGTCCAGTTTTTTCACGATCAGGTCCTTACCTTGAGGGGTAAAACTGTTTTTTACTTTTTGAATCAGCTTTTCGGCACTTTCTTTATCGGCAACAATCAATTTCTCCTGACCGTCAATCACGATTGCCGCTCCCGGAACCAGCATGCTTAACTGCTCCGATAAAATTTTGTCCGTATTCCCGGCAAACATGCGGTCTTTTTTCTCCACCTGAACTTTTTTGATTTCAATTTTGTCTGGCGTCGTCACAGGCTTTCCGATTTCCTGGGACTTTTTCTTTAAAAAGTTCGCAATGGATTGCTCTGCTTGTGATTTGCTGTCGAATACTGCGGTTTGTTGGCCGTTAATAACAATCGCGTAGGCCGTGCTGGTTTTTTGTAACCAAATTCCCCCCAAAAGAACCAAGGTTATTAATCCTACTGCAAATAGTGCTCTTTTTTTTGTAATAAAAGATCTACTGCCTTTGCCCGATATTCTACGTTTCTGAGGTCGGTTTTGCTGTAGATCATCCTTGGTAAAAACGTACATGCCTTCCCCCTTTCCGTAGCTTGACTGTCTTAGGAAGCCCGCCACAGGATTTTTGTTCCTGCCTCCCCTTTCTATCTATCTATGTAAAAACCACATTCAGTATACCATAATAAAGCGGTGCGGTAAACCAAAAATTTGTGCCTCTTCTGCCATATTTCCCATTATTCGTCATGATTCGTCAACTGCCCAGGTAAATAAAATAGAGTCCGATCAGTATTAAAATAGCGCCGCTAAAATAGTTGATGATGTTTGTGCCTTGAGAGATACTTCTTATTCCCTTCACCAATCCGGCACATGTTCCGACGATGAGCAGGAGGAATCCGTGACCTAGGCCGTAGGTAAACAAAAGCAGTCCCCCCAGCCCAATATTCGAGGTGGCGGTGGCCATGGCCAGAATAGCTACCAGCACCGGAGTCGCACAGGGAGAGGCAACGATGCCAAAAAAAAGCCCTGCCACAAATGCCCCCAGTTCCCCGCCCAATTTGGGAGGAGCCATTTTTAATCCGGGAAATCTCACCTGCCAGACTCCCCATAACTGGAGCCCCATAGAAATGCTCACCCCGCCGATAATCAAATACCAGATGGGGCCCACCTGGCCAAAAAGGTTCCCCACTGCTACCGCAACCATACCTAAAATAGCGAAGGTAACGGACATGCCCAAAACAAAACACACAGCCAGCAGAAAGGCCTTCAATCTGGAAGGCTGGCCGTACCCGCCGATAAAACCGATTAAAACAGGGATCATGGCGAGAACGCAGGGGCTGATGCTGGTGAGAATCCCTGCTAGATAGACGGCCAGAAAAGTACCCAAAGAAATTTCCTGCAGTAAATGGGGTACCGTTTCACTTAGAAAAGCATCAACCATGGAAAGGCCCTCCGTGAAAGGTTATTCCAAAGCATCCAAGGCCTGCAGCCAAATGGCACATTCCAGGCGCATTTTCTGCAGGGCACAGCCTAGCGCATAGGGCTGATAAATATCTTTGTTAAAAGCATCGGCATTGGCGTGACATCCTCCGCTGCAGTAGAATCTGGCCCAGCAGGCAACACAGCAGGGTTTATGGTAAATATGCGCCTGTTGAAATTTTTTTCTTAAAGGTTCGTTGAGTCCGCCGGAATCCAGGCTGCCCAATTTATATTCCTTCCGGCCCACAAATTGATGGCAGGGATAAAAATCTCCTTCCGGAGTAACCACCATATATTCATGCCCCGCCCCGCAGCCGGTCAGTCTTTTGGGCAGACAGGGCCCGTGGCGGAGATCCAGGTTAAAGTGAAAAAAGGTAAAGGGCTTCCCTTCCTTCTTCCTTTTTCGGTAATACCGGGCCAGCTTAATATATTCTTCATAAAGATGGGGCAAATCTGAGTCCTTCAAGCCATAGGCTTCCTCCTCAGATGTTACCACCGGCTCCAGAGAAATAATATCATACCCCTGTTCCACCAGATGAATGGCGTCCTGGCAAAAGTCCTTGTTAAAGCCGGTAAAGGTACCCCGCACATAATAGTTTTGGCAGTCCCGGCTTTGAATAAATCTTTTAAGATGGGCGTTGATGATTTCATAGCTTCCTTTGCCCGAGGGAAATTTCCTTACCCGGTCATGCACTTCGGGACGACCGTCCAGGCTCAGTACCACACTGATATTTTCCCGGTTAAGAAAATCCTGCACCTCGTCATTTAAGGCCACCCCGTTGGTGGTTAAGGTAAACTTGATTTCCTTGCCGTATTTTTTCCCTTGCTCCCGTCCATAGGCGACCACCTCTTTGATGGCATGCCAATTCATCAAAGGTTCCCCACCGAAAAAATCTATCTCACAGTGTTTCCGGGAGCCGGAATGTGCCATCAAATAATCGATGGCTTTCTTGCCGATCTCTTCCGGCATTAAGAGACGCTCCCCCCCAAAGGGGCCGCTGGAGGCAAAGCAGTATGCGCACCTGAGATTACAGTCATGGGAAATATTCAGACATAACGATTTCAGCACGGGATTTTCCGGCAGCGCATACTGGCTGACGTTTTCATCGGAGCTAAAAAGCAATCCCTGAGCGATCAGGTCCAATACCTCTTCTTTTAAGGCAGCCAGTGACCGGGCATCATACTCGGCGGCACAATCCCGCAACGCTTCCTCAAAGTTTCCTTGTCTGTCCAGCATCTTTTCATGAAAATTCCACATCAGGTCATCGATCACGTGGACCGATCCGGAATTGACATCCAAAAGGATTTTCGTGCCGTCGATTTCAAACTTATGGGTATCCCCTATCTTAAAATTCACAGTATCTCTCCTCAAAAATTATCGGGTAAAAAATGAGGCCCTACACCTCAGAGGTTTAAGGCCGTTTTTCTTACTTCGCGCAAACTTGATTTCCTACCGTACAGGACGTTTTACAAGCGGACTGGCAGGAAGTCTGACAAGCTCCGCAGCCTCCGCTCTTGACGGTCCCCTTTAAGTTTCCCGCCACGATGGTCTTAATATGTTTTTGCACTATGCTTTCCCCCCTATGTAAAAAATTAACTTCTTTTCACGCCAAATATTATATCACACCGCATCTACTTTTTCATCCCTCATTTTTCGCATGGTTCTGCGCCCAATTTGACATAATAAATGGCAGAAAAGAAATTTCTTAGAATTATCAGAGGAGAATACTTCATGCTCACCCGGAGAGAATTTCTTAGGCTCTGTACATCAGCTGCCTGCGCCTGCGGTTTAAGCCGGGTGCTGTCCCCTTTTCTGGGCGAAGCTTATGCCCGGGCAGAGGCGGAAAAACCACCTCTCATCTGGCTGGAATTAGGGTCATGCACCGGCAATTCCGTCTCTTTATTTGACGCAAAGGATCCCGATTTCAAATATTTCCTCACCGAAATGGTAGACTTCCGCTACCACTGGCTGCTCACAGCAGCCCAGGATCAAACGGCCCGGGATCTCTTTCTCTCAACGGTTGAAGAAGAGAAAGGCCGCTATTTTCTCGTCATCGAGGGCTCTGTAGTGACTGCCGGAGATGGAACCTATAATTATGTTTTTTTTGAAGGCGACCGGCCTGTTACGGGGAAGGACCTGCTCTTAAGCCTGGCTCCTCAGGCAAAACATATCATTGCCGTGGGAAGCTGCGCCACCTGGGGCGGTCCCAGTGCCGCCTACCCTAATCCGTCCAAAAGCCAGGGAGTACAGGATTTTTTAAAGCGTAAAGTGATTAATGTCCCCGGGTGCCCGGCCCACCCGGATTGGATCATTGGCACCATCGGGCATTTAATTCTTTATGGTGTTCCGGAATTGGATCATTTAAACCGGCCCACCATGTTTTTTGGGCAAACGATCCACGACCTGTGCGAAAGGCGGTCTCAATTTGAGAACGGCGAATTCGCCAAGTTTCCCGGACAAAGGGGATGTCTCTATAAAGTAGGCTGCAAAGGTCCGGTCACCTTTGCCGACTGCCCGAAGCGCCAGTGGAATAACCATATCAACTGGCCGGTGAAAGCAAACACCCCCTGTATCGGCTGTGTCAATCCCGGTTTTCCTGATTCCTCCGAGCCTTTTTTCTCGCCCCTGCCGGATATTTCCCTGCCTAATATCAAAGTCAACGCCACAAAAGTAGGTTTGACGGCAGGAGGAATCACCGCCGCGGCAATTGCCGGTCATTTCACGGCTTCCGTCTTAAGGGGAAGAATAGGAAAACACCTGGTGGGAGGAACCGTTCCCCAAAAGCCTCTTTCAGAAGAAAAACAGTTTGACGAAGCACTGAAGCAAATCTTGTCGGATCAAAAAAAAATTATCAAGCAAATTGATGCGCTTCCCCGTAAGAAGAGAAACATCATGAAAATCACCCGTAAATTAGTGCCCAGAAAGGACGATTAAATGGCTTCCAAAACAATTTTCCCCATCTCCCGGGTGCATCAGCCTTTAGCCGTAAAACTGGATCTGGAAAATAACGTGGTGCAAGACGCCAGGTGTACCGGTATTTTATTTCGCGGTTTTGAAATTATGTTGCAGGGCCGGAGCCCGATGGATGCCCCTTTTTTTACCCAACGCATTTGCGGCATCTGTTCTGCCGCCCATGCCATTGCCGCAGTTTTGGCCCTGGAAGAGGCCTACCGGCTTGCACCGACAAGCAATGGCCGCCTTTTAAGAAATTTGATTTTCGGTGCAGAATTTCTCCATAACAATTTAACCCATTTTTATCTTCTCGTCTTTCCCGGCTTCGTGAAAGGGCCGGAAATGCATCCTTTTATCCCCTATCCCAAAGACCTGCGCCTTCCCGAGACTGTAAACAAAAAAATGATGGATCACTACTGGCAGGGCTTGGAATATGCTGCCCTGGCCCATCAGATGCTGGCAATTTTCGGGGCAAAAATGCCCCATCTGCAAACCCTCTATCCCACAGGGGTTAGCGTACCTCCAGATGGCATGAAGATCAGCACCTTCCGGAGCATGTTGGCAAAAATTCACTCCTTTATCTCCGATGTGATGATCCCCGACTCTTATCTTTTGGGCGACTACTACCCGGAGTGCTATGAGCTGGGGAAATCTTCGGGAAATTTTATCAGCTACGGCCTATTTGAGGGAAAGGATTTTCCCGCCGGAATTATCAACTCTTATGATCAGAAAGAGCCCTTGGACCGAAGAAAAATTTCCCAATCCATCACCTATTCCTGGTATGCCGAAGAAAGCAGCGGGCCTCCGGAAAAAACCAGGACGGTGCCGGACAAAGAAAAGAAAAATGCCTACACCTGGGTCAAAGCCCCCCGGTATGACGGCAGGCCCTTTGAAACCGGCGCCCTGGCCCGGGGGTGGATTTCCGGAGCCTACCGCCGGGGAGGCGGAACCATGGACAGAATTGTCGCCCGATCCCTGGAAACAAAAAAAATTGCCCAACTTATGGAAACATGGCTGGACCAAATAGAGCCCCAAGCCCCTTCTCTTACGGAATTTCAAACCAAAGCATCCGGCCAGGGAGTGGGTTTGACCGATGCTATGCGGGGAGCCCTGGGCCACTGGTTGAAGATTGACCAGGGGCGGATTGCGCACTATCAGATTATTACCCCTACTGCATGGAATTTCTCACCCAGGGATGAAAAGGGCGTCCGAGGTCCGGTGGAACAGGCCTTAATCGGTACCGAACTTGATCCCAAAAATGAAGCAGCGGAAATCGGCAGAATCATCCGCTCTTTCGACCCTTGTTTTACCTGTGCGGTGCATTAAAAAAGCCTACAAGGCTTTTCGGGATCCGGGTACCGGTTACCGGGTTCCGGGAAAACCAATTAAATCAATATTGCTTACTTGCGATACCCATAGACAAAGGGACAATTCTGCCGTCTCTGCCATAGGGAGGAAATATGAGTAAAAAAGTGCCCTCAACAATTACCCAACCCTTAGGAATACGCCTGCTGCACTGGTCCTTGGCATGTACAGTTACTCTTTTAATCGCCACCGGCTTCTACAGAGCGCATCCCGGCTGGCTGGACATAAGTTTAAGAACGGTACGGCTGATTCATTCTTCGGCAGGCTTTCTTCTGCTCATCATTGTCCCTGTATTTACTCTGTATCATATCCTGTCCGGAACCTGGAAGGATGTCTTCTTTTTGCCCCAGGATTTGAAAAAGTCCCCTGCCTTTTTAAAATATGTCTTTTTCCTCCGGAAGTCCTGCCCGTCCGTCACCAAATATAACCCCGGTCAAAAGGCTATTTACACCAGTTGGTTTTTCTTGTTTATCCTCCAGCTGATCACCGGGTTTATGCTTTATACCCACACATTTTTTTCCCATTTCAGCATGGATCGGGTCATCTACCTTCATTATGCAGCCACCTTTGGCTTTGTGACGATCCTGATTCATATCTATTTCGTCTTGACGGAAGACCCGGCCAAGCTGCAATCCATGTTTACCGGGCGGGAAAAAGATCCCTAGGAAAAGGTCTGGTTTGAGGGGGCGTGAACACCCAAGGTGGAAAGAAGCAGGGCAAGCTGTAGGCACAGCATCGCCCTGCTTCTTGGCCACTTGACGAATTTACCAGAGGAACCGGGGCCGGATGGAGCCCTGTTTCAGTTCCTCTTTCATTTTCCCCAACGGAATTTGCTCCCGCACCAGGGCGGTGAGGATCCCCGCCTGGGCTGTCTTTCCTGCCAGAATATATCCCACCAGGTGATCATCCTGAAAAACAAATTTCCGGTACAAATTCTTCCCGGGATAGAGCCGTACCACTTCATATCCCTGATCCTGCTCTCCTTTGGCCCACCCGGCGGCAATCACGGACAGGCCATAAAAATCCGCTGAATTCATACCTAAAGAACCGCTATAAACAGTAGGAATCCCGGCCATATTTTTACCTGCTGCGGTTCCCTGGTCCGCCGCATTGGGCCAGATGGCGTTGATCCTGCGTTGGCCCGAGATCAGATCATATCCCAGGGCCACATCACCGGCGGCATAGACGTCGGCATAGTTGGTCTGCAAAAATTCATTGACCAAAATACCCTGCCCGGTTTCGATGCCGCTCCCGGCCAAAAAGTCTACATTGGGCGCCACCCCTTTGCCGATAATCAGTACATCAGCAGGCAACTCCTCCCCGGTGTTCAGCTGTACGCCACCCACAACTTCACCCCGGACGCTGTCCATTCTGCCGGTGACAGCCGCCACATCTGTGCGGTATTTGATTTCCAAACCGTGAGCAGCCAATACTCCTGCTACCATAGCCGCCGCTTCCCGGTCCAGCATTTGGGACAATACAGACCCGGAGGAAATAATACAGGTTACGGAGAGTCCTGCTTGGAGCAGGGCATAAGCCGCCTTCAGAGAGACAAAGCCTCCCCCCACCACCACGGCCCGTTTTCCGGGGCCGGCATACGCCAGGATCCCTTTCGCATCCGCCCAGGTGCGCAAGGGGAATACTCCTTTCAGGTGCCTGCCGGGGATCTCGGGCAGCACCGGAGAAGCCCCGGTGGCGAGAAGCAGCTTATCATAAGCAAACCTCTTTTCAGACCGGGTATAGAGTTCTTGGCGATCCGGTTGTACCTGCACTACTTTCTCCCCCTTATGAAGGTGCAGATCATAGGTCTCGTAAAAATCCGGGGGACGGATCAGCATCTGCTCATCCTTCATGGTCCCGGTAAGATAGTAGGAAGTGAGACACCGGGCATATGCCGGGTAATTTTCTTCACTGAAAATGTCAATTCTCCCATTGCCGTCCAGGGCCCGAATGGCTTCCGCAGCCCAAACTCCGGCTGCACTGTTGCCAACGATACAATAGCGCATTTTGCCACCCCCCAAGCTATATGCCCAGGGCGTGGCGTTTTGCCTGAATATGCTCAATCAACCCGTGGGCTGCCTTGATGGGATCCGTTTCCACATAGAACTTGCCGCCCAGAAGGCTTTCTGCCGTATCTCCCGTAAGAATTTCCGTCACCTTTCTGCCGCCCAATACCTGGGGAATTACACCCAAATGGGTCAGTACCCCTAAGGACACTGCCCAGGTGCCGATACTTAAGGCCTTTTCATGCTGGTGTTCCGGGGCGGAAGCGGCCACCGGGAGGGCTTTGATGGGCACGTTCAGATAAGAAGCCAAGGCGCTTAACAAATCCCCGATTCTGGAGTTATCCACACAACTGCCCATATGCAGGACCGGGGGCAAAGGTGCGTTCAGACCGGCCCCGTTCCCCACAGCAGTAAGCACTGTGCGCAGCGTATCCCCGGCATATTTGTCTGCTGCTTCCGGCACCATTAAACCGGCTTTGGCCAAAGCCTGGGCAGAACAGCCGGTAGTGACCACTAAAACATTATGCTTAATTAATTCCTTCACCATCGTGACATGGAAGGAATCATGCACCACCTTGGCGTTATTACAGCCTACGGTGCCTACGGCGCCGAGAATATTTCCGTTAATAATGTTGTCCACCAGGGGCTTCAAGGGATTCTCCCCATCAAGCTTGGCCAGGGCCCCTACGATGGCTTCCACGCTGAAACCGCCAAGCATTTTTGTTTTTACGTCAGGGATGTGGACCCGGCTTTTATCCCGCCGGCGGAAGTTCTCCACCCCTTTGCGCACAATTTCCTCCGCTTTTTTGTCCGCCTCTGCGAGAGAAAAATCAATATGCTCTGCTCCGGGCATTTTCACAATGGGCATGGTGGTAAAGATCTTGGTATGATAACAGGCAGCCACCCGGGCCAGAGAGGGCATAATGCACTGGACATCGACGACCATGGCATCTACCGCTCCGGTGATGATGGCCAATTCTTGGGCCAGGAAATTGGTGGCAATGGGAATGCCCTGGCGCATGAGGGTCTCATTTCCCGTACAGCAGATCCCCGCCAACTGGATTCCTTTAGCTCCTGCAGCCTGTGCCTCACCCTCCAGCTTCTTCGACCATTCCACAATCTTTTCCGAGAGCATGGGCTCATGGCCATGGACAATAATATTCACATAGTCTTCCTGGAGCACGCCCAGGTTTGCTTCTGTAGCCACCGGGGCAGGCGTACCGAAGAGAATATCCTGCAGGTCCGTGGCCAGGTGCAGGCCGGCATAAGCGTCCACCAGCCCCTGCTTGACGGTGGCCAGGATCAGATTGACTGGGTCTGCGTCCATCCCCATAGTTGTTTGATGGAGGGCCTCCCGGATTTCCCGGTCCGGATTGCGGGGCAGCACCCCCAGTTTCTGCCAGGTTTCCACCCTTTCTTGGGGAGCAGTGGCCAGGAGCCATTTCATGGGTGCACCGGTATGATTGCCGAAATCCCCGAAAGCAATATCCACGATTTCTTTTGCCAAGTCAAGATTATTCTTTCCCGCCACCTCTAAGTCCAGCTTGGCGGCTACCGCCTTCAGTTTGTCCGGGTCCTTCACGGTGTAGGGCCCATTTTCTTCCGTGGCAATTTTTAAGGTTTCTATAGCCTCATAGGCATGATCCACATGGGCTGCCGCCCCTGCCGCCACCTGTCTCAAAAGGTTCCGGGCCACAATCAGGTCGGCATCGGCCCCGCATATGCCATATTTAGGCCCCTCGCCAAAGGGGTCAATCCGGCAAGGTCCCTGGTTGCAATGGCGACAGCACAGTCCCAGTAAGCCGAAACCGCACTGAGGCTGCTGGGCCTCAAAGCGATCCCAAACGGTTTCTACCTGGTCTTTCCGCGCTTTCCCTAATAGTTGGCCCGCAGCCGGGTCTATGGTCATTTTCCCATAATCCATGGCTAAACCTCCTCACCTGAAATAAATTTGGACAGAAATGCCTTCTTCACCGTCTTATCAAACGCACCGATAGGCATAAAAGACAGGGCCTTGGTGGGACAGGATTTCACGCAAGCCGGGTCGTGGCCTTCCGACAGGCACTGGTCACATTTTACTGCTACCTTATGTTCCTCACTGGGGGTAATCACCCCGTATGGGCACACCATGACACACATCCAACAGCCCACGCACTTCTCTTTTCGATTCAATACCAGACCGGTCCCGGCATCCAGGTACATTGCCCCTGTCATGCAGGCATGGACACATTTGGGATCCTGGCACTGCCGGCATTGGACCGGCAGATTGATCGTCCGCTCTGGGTTGGTTTCCACCGTCACCCTGCGCACCGGCCGCTCTCCGCTTAAGAAAGCGCCCACAAGATCCTTGCTCCGGGAATGGGTGATGCTGCACGCCAGTTCACAGGTCTTACAGCCCACACACTTTTCCGTCCGCACTAAAAGCTGGTTCACCGCACTTCCTCCCTTCCAATTTTCAGAATTTTTGGAGTCTTATATCATTCATTTTAATAAAAAAAGGCGGGCATTACTGTCATCCCGCCGACACTCCTATTTTGTGATTTTTATTAACAAAGTTCTTCTAATTCCTCGATCCTGTGCACAATAATTCTTTTCTTTTGGAGGGAAAGGATCCCCGCCCTTTCAAAACGGTTTAAAATGGTTGTCACTGTTTGTCTGGTACTGCCGATGAGATAGCCGATCTCCTCATGGGTCAAATTTAGCTCGATCACAGTCCCGTCCCGGTGCGCAAGGCCCTGTTCCTTGGCCATTTTCAACAACCAGCCGGCGAGCCGGGAATTAACCTCCTTAAAGGCCAGATTTAATAACGCCTCATTGGTATTCTTGAGAATCGCGCCTAATATTTTAATCAAAACCAAGGCCAGCTCCGGATTGTCCAGTAATATTTTTTTAAAGTCCTTTAACCCGAGATACCATATTTCCGCAGGCTCGATCACAGCTAGGGTGGCTTCCGAATGCATACTGTACATATCCCCCGGGTGCAGAATGGTGACAATAATCTCTTTACCCTCCGGAGAAAAATAGGAGACTTTCACCCGGCCGCTTTTCATGAAAAAAACATAATCCCGGAAAGAGTCGGCAAATTCCACCTGCTGCTTTTTGGCAAAATTCCTTTTTTTAAAAAAGGGCAGAATCTTTTTGTAGGCTTCAGGGGGCAAATCAGCAAAAAGTTTAAATTCACGCAACATCACGGACATCCTCCCGGCACATTTCCGCAGACAAGCGAGACAACCAGACAAGGGGACGGTTCTTCCGTCTGAGACGGAAGAACCGTCCCCTTGTCTGGAACCGTCCTGATCACATAAAAATAAATGGAGCGGGTGATGGGAATCGAACCCACGTAACTGGCTTGGGAAGCCAGCGCTCTGCCATTGAGCTACACCCGCATCGTGACTGTTTTCTTTATGGTATCTATTATACTTAATTCTAAAAACCATTGCAACATGTTAGCTGAAGAGAAAATAAAGAGCAGTATCATGACTGCTGAATTATCAATGGCGGAACTGACGGGAGTCGAACCCGCGATCTCCGGCGTGACAGGCCGGCATGTTAGACCACTACACCACAGTTCCGTATTTTTGATGGTGGGCGGTGACAGGATCGAACTGCCGACATCCTGCTTGTAAGGCAGGCGCTCTCCCAGCTGAGCTAACCACCCGCAATGATTAATGGTGACCCGTAGGGGATTCGAACCCCTGAATGCCAGCGTGAAAGGCTGGTGAGTTAAGCCGCTTCTCCAACGGGCCAAGAAAAAAAATGGTGAGCCATCCGCGACTCGAACGCGGGACACCCTGATTAAAAGTCAGGTGCTCTACCTACTGAGCTAATGGCTCATGTCTCACAGGAACTTATGATACTATAAAACCTTTTTCATGTCAACATCAATTTCTGGTAAATTCACATTTTCCCGGCCCATTTTGGAAGCGGTTTTCCCGCCCGCGCTGACTGCTTTTATATATTGCACCAAAACTCCTTTATTGTCAATTGGTATTTTACGGTTCTCGCCCAGACAATAAAGTGTTTATAGTATACCATTATTTGGAGCCTGTCATACACCCATTTTCAGAAAGCCTGGCGGCCTTCTTCGGGATCCGGGTACCGGTGTCCGGAAAAGAGAACCGAACGGCCCTGCATCCCGGTACCCAGATCCCGTAAAAGCCTTCAGGACTTGCTTCAATATAATTCCTCTCTGACGATGGTTTGAGATCTTTTGGGACCTACCGCGGCCAGAGAGATCTTAACTCCGATCAATTCCTCAATCCGTTTCAAATACTTTTGGGCTTTAGGAGGTAGTTCCTCAAAAGTTTTTGCCTGGGTAGTATCTGCCTTCCAGCCTTCCATTACTTCATAGATGGGCGTGCATTCCGCCAATGCTTTCAAGCTGGCGGGGAAATCCTGCACTACCTTTCCCTGGTAATGATAACCATGGCAAATTTTAATTTCGTCCAATTTATCGAGGACATCCAGCTTCGTCAAAGCGATACCTGTCAAACCGCTCATCCTGGTACTGTAGCGCACAATCACCGCGTCAAACCAGCCGCAGCGCCGGGGCCGGCCGGTAGTCGTGCCAAATTCGCAGCCTTCCTTACGGATCTGTTCCCCCAGGGCGTCAAAGAGCTCTGTAGGAAAGGGACCTTCCCCCACCCGGGTGGTATAAGCTTTCGCTACCCCATAAATCTTTTTGATTTTCGTGGGGCCGATTCCCGCGCCGATGCAGGCGCCGCCGGCAATGGGATGAGAGGATGTGACAAAAGGATAGGTGCCATGATCTAAATCTAACAGCGTGCCCTGAGCTCCTTCAAAAAGGACATTTTTCCCGGCATCTACCGCATCATTCACAAGCACGGACGTATCCGCCACGTAAGGTTTAATTTTTTCAATGAACCCAGCATATTGGGCCAGAATCTCCTCTTTATTAAAACCTTCCACGCCATAAACTTTTGCAAAAAGGGTATTTTTTTCTTCCAGATTGGTTTCCAGCTTTCTCTGGAACACTTCTGGATCAAATAGATCAATGACCCTGATTCCCACCCGTGAGGCCTTATCCACATAGGCCGGACCAATGCCCCGTTTCGTAGTGCCAATCTTGTTTGCGCCCTTTCCTTCTTCCTGCAACTCATCAAGCCTGCGGTGATAAGGCATGATCACCTGAGCCCGGTCGGAAATACGCAAATGATCCGTAGAGATTCCCCGCTGATTTAATGCCGCAATCTCTTTCAGCATAACTTCCAGATCAAGCACAACACCATTGCCGATGACGCAGATGGTATTGGGATACAAGATCCCGGACGGGATTAAATGCAGTTTATATTCTTCATCCCCTACCACGACCGTATGGCCGGCATTGCTGCCGCCCTGATATCGGACCACCATATCGGCTCTTTCAGCGAGGAAGTCCGTTATTTTACCTTTTCCTTCATCTCCCCACTGAGCTCCGATTAACACTACTGCTGACATGAACCAGCACCTCCACTAAGCTTTATTATTTTTTAGCCCCGTGCTTAAAGCTTGATACAATATCTCTCGCCACGACCACTCCGGTTACCGATGCCTGCATCAGGCCCCTGGTAATACCCGCTCCGTCGCCGATGGTATAGAGGTTTTTCACATCGGTTTCAAAATTGTGGGATACTTTTACCTTGGAAGAATAAAATTTCACTTCTGCCCCATAGAGCAAGGTATTCCGCGCATAGATTCCCGGGGCAATTTTATCAAATGCCTTAATGGTCTCAATAATCGAAGTCAGATAGCGGGCGGGGAGGACATAACTTAAGTCACCGGGTACAGCGCTCTTTAATGTGGGAATGGTCGTTGATTTCCTAAGGCGGTCATAATCCGTTCTCCGGCCTTTAATCACATCGCCCAGACGCTGCACCATCACACCGCCCCCCGTCAGCATGTTCGCCAAACGGGCAATATATTTTCCGTATTCAATCGGCTCATTGAAGGGCTGGGTAAACTTGGTGGAGACCAAAAGAGCAAAGTTGGTATTATTGGTTTTTAATTTTTCATCGGCATAGCTATGCCCATTGACCACGGCAATCTGCCCGTCATAATGCTCTTCCGAAACGACGCCTCCGGGATTTACACAAAAGGAGCGCACCCGGTTGTCAAAAGTATCGGAATAGTAAACCAGCTTCGCCTCATAAAGATCCCGGGTGAGATGGTCCAAAATAGAATTGGGCACTTCCACCCTTACCCCGATATCCACTTCGTTATTATCAGTTTTAATATTTAACAGCCTGGTTTGTTGAGACAGCCACTCTGCCCCGCCCCGGCCGGGAGCAGCTACCACAAATTCGGCAGAAATCTCAAAGGGGTCTTTCCCCTTGGGCTCCACCAGGACCCCGCGCACTTTGCCCTCATCCGTCAAGATATCCCGCACCTTGGTAAGCTCTAAAAAGTCGGTATTGGTTTCATTGATGAGATAATGGTACATTCCCTTCAATACGTCAAAAGCCCGTTCCGTCCCAAGGTGTCGCACCGGGCAAGGGATCAGTTGAATGCTGTATTTAGAAGCTTCATACATAATGTCATCCACGCGTTTGTCATCAAGACCATAGACCACATTTTGCGCTCCAAACTCCAGGTATATTTTGTCCGTATAATGAATCACTTCCTGAGCTTCTTCATGGGACATATAATCGGTGATCCGGCCGCCCACCGCAGGAGAGAGAGAGAGCTTACCGTCACTGAAAGCGCCTGCTCCTGACCAGCCGCTGGTAATGCCGCAGGGGTCGCAATTACAGCAATGACCTTGCTCCCGGGCCGGGCAGGTTCTCTTTTCAATGGTACGTCCTTTATCAATCAATAAAGTCTTGATGTCAGGATTGCTTCGGGCCAATTCAAGGGCCGTGAATATGCCTGCCGGGCCGGCTCCAATTACCACCACATCATATTTATCCTTCATTTTCATCTCTCCTGATCTGTCTTGTTGCTATTGTGACCGTTTTTTGGCACAAAAATTACCCAAATAGAATCTTTTACTAAAAACTCTATTCAGGCCTATCTCCATGAAAATTTATGGTCGGTTTTTTTGCCCATAATCCTTATTTAGTTTAGCAGAAGCCGGAAAAATTGTCAAATAAAATCCGAATATTTTTTATCGATTTACCATTATTGTTCGCATTCTTGACCGAAAACCCGGATCCCGGTACCCGCTTCTACTTTCGCTTAAACAGGGCGCCAAGGACCGTTTTCGCGCTGGATAGCACCATGTCCCCGAATCCCTTATTTTTTTCACACACCTGTTCTAATGCTTGCACCATCCGATCCAATTGAGCAAAAGAAACCGTGAGAGGAGGTTCCAGGCGGATCACGTTAGGATTATTTAAGGTATAGGCCGTGATAATATGGTGTTTGTTCATCAATTCCCCGGCCACCAGAGCCCCTAAATATTCTTGCGCTACCTTTTCTAAAGCCCCTCCCGTTAAACGGTTGAGAAAATTGTGGTCCGGCTGGGCAAATTCCAGGCCCAGCATCAATCCTCGTCCCCGCACCTCTCTGATAAAAGGATAACGCTCCTGAAGTTTCAATAATTTATCCTTTACATACGCCCCTTTTTCTGCTGCCTGAGCAGCCAGATTCTCCCGCCACATCACCTCTAACGCTGTGATTCCTGCCGCCGCAGCCCGGCTGTTGCCCCCAAAAGTTGACGTATGCAAGGTGGCTTTATCCACACTGCCGTAAGCACTTTTCCATACAGCCTCTTTGGCGATATAGGCCGCCAAAGGCATAATTCCTCCCCCGAAGGACTTGGCTACGCACATAATATCAGGCACAACCCCCTCATGCTCACAAGCAAACATGGTCCCGGTCCGTCCAAACCCGGTCTGGATCTCGTCCATAATCAGCAGGGTTCCGTAGGAGGAACAGATCTCTCTCACCTGCCGTAAATAACCTTCGGGAGGTACAATAATACCCCCTTCGCCCTGAACGGGCTCCACAATAAAAACGGCCGCATCCCGGCCGCATAGGGCTTTTTCTACGGCTTCCGCCTGGCCATAAGGAACAAATTCCACTTCGGAGAGTAAAGGCTGAAAGGGCTTGCGGTATTTTTCCCGGCCGGTTACGGACAAAGCCCCAAAGGACTTGCCATGAAAAGACCCTTGGCAGGAAATAATTTTTTTCCGGCCGGATGCCGCCCGGGCAAGTTTGATCGCTCCTTCCACGGCTTCTGCCCCGCTGTTGCCAAAAAAACAATATTGAAGATCTCCCGGCGTCACCAGAGCCAAATTTCTCGCTAAAGCCCCCGCTAAAGGATTCAGTGCCGCCTGCAGGAGGTTGGGGGTATGCCGCGCTAATTCCACGGCGGCAGCAATTTCCGGGTGGTTATGCCCCAGGTTCAGAGCCCCATACCCGCCCAGAAAATCCAGATATTCCTCTCCTTCTGCATCCCACACGGAACAATTTTCCGCCCGGACAAACATCTTGTCAAAATTTATTAAGCCCAAAAGGGTTACCATCTCCGGGTTGACAAATTTCCGGTGGTTTTCCCGATTCTGTTCCCGGGACAGGGTCAAGGCTTCTTTAAGTGTAACAAAACCCGGCAGGGTTCCTTTCATCTGTATGACCAACTTTCTCCCTCCTTGTTTCCGGCCTGGTAAAGTGATTCTCCGCCACTATAAAAATGTTGCCAAAAAAGTTAGGACATTCCTAATGCCATTATATCACGATTCTGAAAAGGTTACTATTCGGCTCTTCGGAATTCCCCAGCCGGAATTCAGGAGAAATTTTAGCGCAAAATTATTGAACTTCTTGCTCCTGACTACTGAATGGGTGCGGAGAATATTTCCACGGAAAGTTTATTTTTAACCACAGAAGCATGTAGAATCACTGTTTTTTCCGTGTTGTTTTTAAACCGGAAGTCTGCCGTTCCAAAATTCACCGTAGCGTCTCTGCCCTTAGGAACATATGTGACCGGCAAACTGTGGCGGTGTCTTTCTACAACCTCCAGCCCCGCCGCGAGAACGGCATTATATAAGGTGGTGGAGACCTGGCATACTCCCCCGCCGTACCCTTCCACCTCTTGTTTATTCACAAAAATAATGGCTTCCCGGTATCCCCTTTCGGGTGTTCTCGGCCCTACGGTATCATTAAAGGAAAAAATTTGTCCCGGAGCAACCGCTACGTTATCGAGCGCTTCTGCGGCAAGCTTTAAGTTTTCCGT
This sequence comes from Candidatus Formimonas warabiya, assembly GCF_002777255.1. GTDB lineage: Bacteria > Bacillota > Dehalobacteriia > Dehalobacteriales > Dehalobacteriaceae > Formimonas > Formimonas warabiya. The sequence continues at coordinate 3,720,568 of NZ_CP017634.1, forward strand.
GCGGGATTTATAGGAAAGGTTAAAATAGGTGGCATAAGAGCCCATCTTTTTGGGCATTTTTTCTTTTTCCTTAACGATCAGGTCACGGACCACATTTAATTTTTCCGGTGCAGGGGGACCGGCCTGATCATTGATATGCGCAGGCACATCTAATCCGCGTCCTCCCGTCTTTGCATCATACCAGACCTTTACACCCAATAATTCCACCATTCTCAAGGGAAGATACACCCTTCCCTCTTCCATAAATGCTTTTTCCCCAAATTGATAGGGCGTCACGGCATCCTTTACCACATAAACAGTCTCTATCCCGGGAGTGATTACTGTCGCTTGCCCATTGGTCTGCCAAACTACCGACCCGGTATCCTGATCCCACGCTAAGGGCACATGAATCGCCGCAGAAATATCTCGGACCGGAAGAAAAGTGGTACTGCCGATGATCCCGGATAAATAAACGGTTTGGGTGACACTTCCCTGATGCACCGTCAAGGAAACCTCTTGATCAGCCCACGCTTCATTGCAAACACCCAAAAAACATAGGGCAAAAATAATACATACCATAACCATTGTTTTGTTCACTCGGATCACACCCTCCTTTTTTTCACCACCCCATTATAGTAAAAAGCCGGCGGAAAAAAAAGCCAAAAGGTGTCGATGGCGTCAACAAATTAAACAACTTAAAACGTCAAAAAATTGCACCCCCACAAATAATCAGCCCTGTGCGAATAAATTAATCAGAGGGATGCCTCTTAAATACCAAGTGTAAGGTTTGAATCCTCGCCCCCAAAACCTTATACTTTGGTTATTTTTTTCATTAAAAAAACCTGACTGTCCGGTCAGGTTTAAATAGGCAAAGGGGGATTTATGATTCTTGCGGCTCCCCAAAGCTAATTCCCATAGATTTGGCTGTTTTGACCAGATCTCCCTGGGGGGGAACCTGTTTTAGCTGTTTGATCGCTTCTATCAAAGGAACTGTGGTTACATCCTGACCCCGGAGACAAACCATGGACACTTTTTCCCCCCGGGCCAAGGCACGGACGGCGGCGGTTCCATACCGGGTTGCTAAAATGCGGTCAAAAGGAGTGGGGCTTCCTCCTCGCTGCAGGTGGCCCAAAACAGTCACTCTTGTTTCATGGCCCGATAATTCCACGATCTTTTCCTGGACAAATTTCCCGATGCCCCCCAGTTTTAAAGGATTGTAAATGTTTCCTTCATTTACCCCGGAGGTGACAGGCGTTCCTCCCAAAGGAACAGCTCCCTCTGCGGCCACAATGATGCTAAAATGACGGCCCCGCTCGTTTCGTTCTGCTATTTTTTTACATGCGGCCTCGATCGTAAAGGGTATTTCCGGGATTAAAATAACATCCGCGCCCCCGGCCAGCCCGGCATGTAAGGCAATCCATCCTGCATCCCGGCCCATCACCTCCACAATCATCACCCGGTGGTGGCTTTCTGCCGTTGTGTGCAGCTTGTCAATCGCCTCCACTGCAGTCGTGACAGCCGTATCAAATCCAAATGTGACATCGGTGGCCGATAAATCATTGTCTATGGTCTTCGGTACGCCGATCACATTAACCCCTTTTTCTGAAAGTTTTTGGCCAATGGTCAGGGTGCCGTCGCCTCCAATCACAATCAACGCTTCCAGCTTATACTGATCTATCACGTGCAAAACCTTGTCGGACTGGTCGGAATAAACATACTGTCCGTTTACTTTTATCCCGTACCGGAAAGGGCTGTCCCGGTTGGAAGTGCCCAAAATGGTTCCTCCTTTGGGCAAAATTCCTGCTACTTGTTCTATGCCCAAAGGAATAAGCTCTTCTTCCACCAGTCCTCTGTATCCGTCTTTGACACCCCAAACTTCCATTCCATAATCTGTGACGGCAGTTTTTACTACCGCCCTGATCACCGCATTTAAGCCAGGGCAGTCTCCTCCCCCGGTTAAAACACCGATGCGCATGGGAACCCCACCTTTCTGCTAAACTTTCTTTTCTCCAGTTTTTTTCCCCTATTTAGGATAACCAAATTATTTTTTATTTGACATTTTTCTTTGAAAACCTGCTTTTCTAGCCATAATCACAGCCTGCTTTTAAAGGAATTGCTTCGCCCGCGTCGAAGTGCTATAAAATAATTTTGGAGGTGATAAAAATGCCCATTATCCAGGTGGAAATTTTAAAAGGACGTACCGTTGCCCAAAAACGAGAAATGGTAAAAGAAGTAACCGGCGCCGTCTGCAAAACCCTCAGCTGCCCTCCGGAAGCGGTCAGCATCGTAATTAGAGAAATGGAAAAAGAAGACTATGCGGTAGCAGGTAAGCTGTATAGTGATTAGGTCAAAGTCCGGGATCCGGGTGACCGGTTTTCAGTTGCCGGATTTAAGATTTTTAAAAAATCCCTTGTAAGCAAAAGCTGAGATAGTAAGGATGATCATCCGATATCTCAGCTTAGCTTTTTGTAAGTTTGTTCCCTAGGTTACAGGGTTTTTACTATTTTACAGGGTAAATTCATCATTCGGTCTGATAATCTTTCGGTTATTTACGGTAAATCCCTCTATTTTTGATTCGTCAAACAGCACCTCAGGATCCGTATGAAAAGGTATGGATACAGCAGCTCCGATCAGGGAAGCACATTCGGCAGCCTCGGCTGCGTCCATGTTGAATTTACCGTCTACCGGAAGGAATGCATAATCCAGAGACAAGCTTTTTAAGTCTCTCATTTCAGGTATTTTTGATGTGTCTCCGGCATGATACAATTTTTTGCCGTCAACCTCAATGATATACCCGACACATTCCTTCCGCTTGTGATTTTTGTTGGAAGCCGGGAAAGCAGTTATTGTTACTCCTTTTACTGAGAAAGTCTGATACGCGCCGTTTTTCATGGCATCCCAATTCTGAATGACAACGCAATCACTTTTACGACTGGGAAGATCGATCCGCTTGTGGTCATAATGCTGGTGGGTAACCAGTATGATATCAGCCGGTTGATCATAACCCTCTCCGACAAACGGATCCACATAGATCACGACCCCGCTATCTGATGTAATTCTAATGCTCGAATGTCCTTGGTATAATAATTTAGCCATTTTTACACCCCCTATTCATACATTGATTACAATATATTCCATATTTCCCCTGTTGTAAATAGGTTCAAAAGAAGTTAGTTTTAATTCAAAAAAAAAAAAAAAAATTTTTTATTCTAATTACAAGAAAAAATTATAGCTTAGATAGAAATCTTTTAATAAAACGCAAAGCTCCCGCCCAAGGAAGAAATTGTCCTCCAAACGGCGGGAGCTGGAAAGGGATTAAGACAGAAGGGTTTTTACATCGGCCATTCCATTATTTCTTCAGCCAGGACATCATATTACGCAGTTCTGCCCCTACTTTTTCAATCTGATGCTCTTTGTCTCTCTTCACAATGGCGTTGTACATGGGACGTCCGGCCCTGTTTTCCAAAATCCACCCCTGGGCGAACTTACCGTTCTGGATTTCTCCCAGCACTTTCTTCATTTCTTTTTTCGTTTCCTCGGTGATGATGCGGGGACCGATAGAGACATCTCCCCATTCAGCCGTATCGCTGATGGAGTATCTCATGTTGGCAATGCCGCCTTCATAGATTAGGTCAACAATTAATTTCATTTCATGGAGGCATTCAAAATAAGCGATCTCCGGCTGGTAACCGGCCTCCACCAAGGTCTCAAAACCGGAGCGGATCAGATGGGTCAAACCGCCGCACAAAACAGCCTGTTCCCCAAATAAGTCGGTTTCCGTCTCTTCCTTAAAGGTTGTTTCAATGACTCCTGCTCTGGTCCCGCCAATTCCTTTAGCAAAGGCTAAGGCATAGTCTTTCGCTTTACCGGAATAATCCTGTTTCACCGCAATTAAACAAGGCACCCCGGCGCCTTCTTTGAATTGTCTTCGGACCAGATGCCCCGGCCCCTTGGGGGCAATCATAATTACATCCACGTTTTCCGGAGGCACGATTTGGGAAAAATGAATGTTAAACCCGTGAGAGAAGCCGATAATATTTCCCGGTTTCAGGTTGGGCTCAATGGCTTCTTTATAGATGCCGGCCTGCAATTCATCAGGTAGTAAAATATGTATGATATCTGCCTGAGCAGCCGCCTCCGAGGCCGTAGTAACCGTCATTCCGTCGGCTACAGCCTGGTCCCAGGCTTTACTCCCCGGTTTCTCAGCCACAACGACATCCATTCCACTGTCTTTCAAGCTTTGCGCCTGGGCATGTCCCTGACTCCCATAGCCGATTACCGCAATTTTTTTCCCTTCCAGCAGCGACAAATCAGCATCATTATCGTAGTACATCCTTGCCATAAAAACTTCCTCCCTCTAATTCAAAAATCAGGATTGACCCTTTGATTATTCTATTAATTTTACATGATTGTAACCGTTTGTGCAAGTTTTTTCCCTTTTTTGATGCCCCTTTTCCTCTTTTTCCAGCCTAAGACCATATTTCCTGTCATTCGTAAAACTGCTCGAAAATTGCCCGGCTTACCCATGTTTCCTGGATAATTTTTTTGGCCAGGAAAATAATATGATTATGCTTAAAGGAAATCGATCAGACACTGATCACATATCATTTTTAATGAGCAGGAGATCATGATGGAGAATACGCACAATTTTATTATGCCCAGGACCAATTTGATGGGTGTAGGCGCCCTCAAGGACTTGCCCACTCTGCTTCTTTCCTGGAAACTTAAAAAGGCCCTCATTGTTACCGATAAAAACATCATCTCCTTAGGGTATGCGGAAATGATTGAAACAATCTTAAAAAGCTTGTTTATTTCTTATGACATTTTTGACGGCGTGCTGCACCCCAATCCAACCGTTTCTTTTGTCCAAGATGGGTTGTCCTATTTTCATAAAGGGATCAATATGTTAAAGCGGGATTACGCTTTCATTATCTCTATTGGGGGCGGAACAAATCATGATTGTGCCAAAGCGATTGCGATACTGGCAACAAACGGCCGTGCCATTAGCGATTATGAAGGATATAACAAAGTGACCAAACCCGTACTTCCCCAAATTGCCATTAACACGACAGCCGGATCAGGTTCTGAGGTATCCTCTTTTACAATTATCGCAGATGAATCCAGAAAAGTTAAAATGACCATCGGCGACCCTGAAATTACACCTTTTATTTCAGTCAACGATCCCATGTTTATGTCCACGATGCCCAGGGAAGTAACTGCCAGCTCAGGAATAGATGTGGTGGTACACGCCATAGAATCTTATATCTCTACAGAGGCCTCACCGATAACAGATCATTTGGCCCTTGGGGCCTTAAAACTGGCCTTTGATTATCTGGACAGGGCGTACAATAACGGCAATGATCTGGAGGCTAGAGAACAAATGATGTATGCCGCTGCAATGGCTGGAATGGCCTTTAACAATGCCGGTTTAGGACTTACCCATGCGATGGCGCACCAACTGGGTGGGTTCTATACCGGGCCCCATGGTGTATATAACGGGGTTCTGCTCCCTTATGTCATTGAATTTAATTGCCCATCTGTCCCGGAAGATCGCATGATGAAAATAAGTGAAACAATTGGCCAAAAAGCCGGGTCTAAAGGGGAAGCTATGAAAAAAATCCATAAAGCGATCAGAAAACTCTGTACAGAGATCGGCATTCCGGAAGGATTGAAACAAATGGGGGTAGCGGAAGGTGTTCTTGAGGAACTTTCTCAAAACGCTTTAAAGGACATTATTACCTTTACGAATCCCAGGCAGGCTTCCAGGGAGGATATCATAAATATGTTTAAAAATGCCCTCTAATCCTTATGCCAGTATCTGATTAATCTAATACTTCTCTTCTTTTCTTTCTGTTCAATTTTTCTGGCCGGCTGGGGTGACAATCTTATCCATGGGCTGCTTTTTTCCTTTTGGAGCTGTCCGTCCTGGGGCTGCCCTTCGATGAAGGCATTCAATTTATAAAATCCCCACGTGGCCACACCAAACCATAGCGTAAAACCCAGTATAGGTACAATCATCCTGCTTGGTGTTCCAAAAATGCCCAGATCAATCATCAGATTATAATACAGTACAGAAGTACCAATTGCAGCGCTAACAAAAATATAGTTCAAGGGCTTTTGTTTGGGCAAAAAATAGAAATATAAAATGAAAAAAATTGCCCAGGCAACACTGGCAAAAATGGATATCCCCTTAAAGGCAAAGGGGCCATAATTTATCCAGCTGAACAAACCGGTAATATGGCCGAAGATGTGTACGATCACATCCATGATGCCCCCGAAGATAATTCCGTAAATGGATAAGCGGCGGATTTCCGTTTTGGGCACGGTGGCGATCAGGACAAAGGCAAAAATGGCTGTAAACATCGGATAGATTAGATACTTGGGCACTATGGCTAATCTCCCCTTATGGCTTTGTAAATGCTCAAAATTACGTTTGATAAGAATAGTTTTAGAATAACCTTTTTTCCATCTCCTTATTCTGGCCGTAACAGCCATTAAATTCGAGAAACGAGTGAGTTCAGAGAAGGCCGGGAGGGGTAAGGGATTAGCCACCCTTAATTAGGCTTTTATTTCTGTACGGGCCGCATGGGATCTGTTACTGATTCAGTATCAAAGAAATTCCTCAGCCTGTCGCGCTGGTAGTAAAAAGCCAGGCCGTCGATATGTCTGCGGTCCATCATGGCATAAGCGGGCGTGCTCTTTAGATATTCTGTAGGACCTACGGAACAGAGCACTTGAAAGCCCGAATCCAGTAAGTACCGGAACTTGGCATCCCCGGGCAGCACCTTGCTGCCAAAAGGATAGATGTAGATGTTGGTGGCACCGGTCAATGATTCTACTTCTTCTTTCCAGCGCAAAGTGTCCCGGACAAAAATTTTATAACTTACTTTGGCAGCATCCAGATGACCATAGCCATGGGAGGCAAAGGACCATCCCGTCTCCTTTAGGTGCCGAATCACCGGGAGTACCTCCTTTTTTTCCTGCTCCGCACTAGGAGAACCGTCTTGGGTCCGGTAGCCCAGCACCCCTTGGTATCCGGTCAAGGCAATGATCCCTTTTTCCCCTTGCCAGGAAAAATCCGGATGCTTCTCGACAAATTGATCCAGAATAGGTATGATCTCAAGATCACGGCTGATTACTTTCTCTCCTTGAGGAGTAAAGGATAACACGGCAATATTACCCTTGCCGTCCAGGATTAATTTATGGGCATTGCCGTTTTTAAGCATATATTCATAATAGTTCAAGTCGTCGATGGAAATAATGAGAGGTTTTTTGCCCGGTGGTAAGTATAGCTTCTTTTTTACCAAAACCGGCTTCCCCTTTTCTTCACTCTTCGCAAAGACAGTATCCAGGCCGATTAGCAGGTAGTTGTTTTTGTACAGGGCATCAAGGATTCTGTTAAACTCATGGACGGTAATAAAATAATCTTCGTACCCTTGCGCAAGATTGTCTTCATCAAAAGCCAGTTCCGGGTAAACGATCAAAGGATGAAAAAAGAGATGGGGAATTGGTCCGTCATATGGGACCAACTGCCCGGCCTCTTTCCAGCACTGGGTTAGTCGGGAAGTTAACAGCGGATCTCCGGGATAAGTCTGCAAAGCCTCATCCAACACTTGTTCGGCTTCATCATAAGCATACTGACGGCGCAGCATTTCTGCCCGGGCCAAATATTGATATTTAGCCAGTTCCGTGGTCTTGCCTGTGATACTCTGCAAGACGCCTAGCTCCTCGGCCAACATGGAATAGGTGATTTTCTGATCCCAATAGAGGTTGGTAACTTTAGTCAGTTCAGCATCCAATAGGGGGGAAAATTGCTCGGGAAATTGCTTTAAACCTTGAATTTTGGCGGGAGATACCGGATCACCCTTTAATGCCTGACTGAAGACAGCCTCCATTTGGCCGGCCAAAGCCTCCGTGATGTGGTTTGCTGCTTGTTCACTGTAAGTGCCACCGTACTTTTTCAAGCCTTCAAAGACCCCTCTGGCTTCCTGGTATTTTTCCGCCTGCAGCATGTTTTCCAGCAGATCCACTTGGTGGCGGGCCTGCATCGTATTACTCAGTATCCATATGCCTATCCCCGTCAACAGAAGTAATACCAAGCCTCCGGCACGGAAAGAAATATGCTTTACTTTTAGGCTATCAATCTTGATCTCCACGCCCAACATCCTTTCCGGAAAACAAAATCTGACACAAACATGTTAAATATCTCTTATTTTTCTTCTCACTAGACGAAAAAGTCCAACCTTTTTGTTCCGGAAAAAGAGATGCTTTGTAAAATATTTTAAGTGAGTCAGGGGACGGTTCTCTGACTCACTGACTTCGTTGAATAATTAAACATATTGATTTTTTTCTTCTATCGGGATAGATAAAAGCAAATACCATTATGTTCCCGACAATCTTACCTTTGGAAAAATATTTTCTTACTATTTTTGACACGTTTGAAGTTAATTAGCATCACTTAACATATGTTAGTTTCCTGACCTGATACCAAGATTAAGATGCAAAAATCCCGTAATATTTTCTCGATCTAAAAATATTACAGGGATTTTTGCATTTGCTTTTCACTTTTAACACTTTCCCTAGCTTCATCATCTATCACGAAAATAGCACTAAGTAGGAAACGAAAATCTCGAAAATTAGGCCTACCATCCCTTGACTTACATTATTAACGTCTATGTACGAACTATTTTAATCCGAAAAATTAATGATGACTTTCGCAGCAGTCTGAGAAGAGGTAACCTTTACTGGTTACCTCTTCATATTTCAAAATTTGGATATATACTTAGGGGAGTTCTTATCTTTGATTTCATTTCGCTTATTGCATCGGGTTTGCTGGCTGAGAATGATGATAGCTATTCTTTCCATCAAGCCCATTAAAATCTCCATGTAGATCTTTTCTTAAATACTGATTAACCCATTTAAATCTGCTCAGCACAACATAAATACCCCCACTTACAATCATCGCTAATCCAGTTGCAGTAGTAAAATAAAATATTCCGCTTTTGGGTACGGTAGCAATAGGATCATAGACTGAATAATAGCATACCATCCCAGCAAAAAAAGCTATTAATGCTGGAATATTAAAACCTGCAGTATAGTTATATGCTTCTGAACCCTGACTTCGATAAAGTGACCTTAATGAAAACTTTTGTTTTCTTAAAATAAAAAAGTCTACAATGATTAACGCAATCGCTGGTCCGCTAATAGCACCTACAAGGGCAAGAAAGGTCGTATAATATTTCCAAACTAACGGCCAAAAAACTAAAAGAATGCAGTAAAGGGACCAAAAAGTGGCAACTTTTTTGTAATCCCAGTCGGGTTTCAATACTTTTGTACTAACAGTAAGAGTATACGTAGCAACTGCTTGTGTCGTAACATTTGCTACACAGATAAAAACTAGAGATAATAATCCTAATTTAGGTCCCCCGAGTTTCACTAACCACTCAGTAGGGTCCGTACTTGCCGTCCCGGTAACTTGCGACATCGCCATCCCGGTTAACGCACCAATAATAATAAATACCCCCATCACTGTAGCGCAAGCGAAAACATGGGCCCAATAACTTTTTCTTTCCGTTTTTACTAGTCTTGGAATACCCCCCATATTGGGATACCAGGCAATTACAAAAGCGATGTTCCATTCTAAAATCAGCATATATGTTTCCCATCTATTACCATAATTACCAGCATTTATTGGCTTCATCGCAAGAATTTCCATCAATGAATATTGGCTAAAAACCAGGAAAACAATAATTAATCCAACGAGCATTAAACTTGGCACCATAATATATGTAGAAGTCTTTACAGCAACCGGCCCTTTAATCGCTATCCACCAACCGAAAAGAATACATGTCGTAGCAATCCAGGGGTTCCACGATGTGGCCAAATTAATACCTCCCGCTTTAAACAATAGGATAATGGCATTGCCGTACATAATAGCATCAATTGCCTCGTATCCCCAAGTAGCGGAAAAAATTAGGAGCCACACCACAATTAGACCCCTATAGCCGAATACCGCTCTTTGGTAGAACCATAAGTCTATGCCATACCTATTTGTAGCAATAATGCTTAAACACAGAATTAATCCAGCCAGTGTTGCCCCAAAAATAGTACAAAAAATAATTTCTTTTATGCCAGCTATTGTTGCTATATAACCGCCCTGAACATAGCACCACGTTGCGATGGCGAATCCACTCATGATTAATAAAGTATCCCAAAAACCATAAATCCTTTCTTTCGGCAGTATCGGGATTGTCCCATAATACACTTCTTCATTTACTCTGCTTTCGGTGTCCACTGAAAATTCCCCTCCTTTAATATATCTACTAAAGATACTACTTCACTTTTTAATAGAGCCCCAGAATAATTCCGATCATACAAATAATCGAGGCCCCAAGTATGATTTGATAATCCCTATTAGTTAGCCTTGGTATTGGCTGAAATTCAGGGGATTCCATTAATTGAATCCTCTGGTCAATCTCCTCCTGAATCTTAGATGCTGTCTCACTTTTTGCAGACATCCGGTTTACCCTCCTTATATTATCGTAGTGAGATGTTACTTATTATTTTCCTTTGCTACTTTACAGTACCTATGTGCATCTAATCTTAGGCTGAATATTAAGTTAACAAATGTTGGAAGGGATCAAAGGTGAGGTAATATTGGGAATAGTATTCAGCATGGGAAAATTTCGGGAAAATGGTTGGAAACTAAAATTTGTCCTCTCTTAAAAGTAATTCCTATCATAATTTAAAAAATACTGTCTTAAATGCTTTTATTTTAACTTGCTAAAGACCTGCGTCATTGTATCAGGTGTATATGTGAATGCACCAGGGGATTGCCATTCCCAAACGGAATATGGTTTATCCTCGAGAGCTTTAACTAATTCTGAAGCCTTTATTATTTTGCTTTGGTAAATCCAGTTAGCCATATTGATGATACTAGCCTGATGCAATGCATGTTCCGTTGCCCCGCAGCAATCCTCAATAATTGTTATCAGATAGTCCCTGTAAAAGGCGTCATAGGCAGTTAACATTACACAGCAATCAGTAGTTACTCCGCACATTATTAAATGTTCAATTCCCAGACGCCGTAAAATAATTTCCGTTTCCGTATTAAAGAAAGCACTCCACCGGTGTTTATTAATTACAATATCCTTTTCAGCCGGTTTGATCGCAGAAACAATTTCCAGGCCTGCTGAACCTTCCATATAAGGATAGCCCTCAGGTAATCGTGGCTCTCCTCTAGATGTATCAATACCGCTTTTGCTATGGTATTGTCTCGTATAAATCACCGGTATACCCATATTCCTGCACCCGGTCAAGACTGGTTGTACATTTTTTACAATTTGGGGCATATTGGGAACACCATAGTATTCATTCGGCCAGCTTACCATCTGTAGGTCTATTACTAATAAAGCAGCATGAGAAAAATTCATGATTAACCTCCTTTTCAAATTGAAACATATTTTTATTTTTCTTTATAATGATACCTTTATGATTTGAACACCCCCTGTCTTAGACCACTTTTCCCGAAACTGTTTATCAACAATTAAATTATGATTTGTGTTCTAAATGATATTCATCAAAACCCACTTCACATGGCCTACCGTTACTGGCAAGCATTAAACCGTCTTTCGGTGAATAAATAATCGATGATTGAGTCTGCCACGGGCTATTTGGACTATAATGCCTACAAATACTTCCTGGATAATTAACATGGTCACACATTAGTTTTTTACAGACATTTAGATCTATTGAACCTTTGTATTGTTCTAACAATTGACGCATTCTACCGCTCCGAACCAGGGTGTCGGGAACGATGTTAGGCAAATATTCTTCATATCCAAGAAGGCTGGATGCTTCATAATGGTTTGCATGAGAAAAGACATCGTGAACATAGGAGACAGCGTACTTTTGGGCTGTTGCTTCTACATTTACAGCAGCCTCAGGGCATGCAATTAAATAATTCAATCCGTTAGCTCTATAAGCACTGATTACCATTCCTATCGCACCGGATAGGTTGTTTTGCTGCAATACTTTCCTTCCGATAAAATTTACAGGCACCCCTATTCTTGTGTCAGTTGGTTTTAAGCTGTTCCATACAAACGCAATGCCTGAATCATTTAACCCAGAACCCCCAATTAGCCCGGGATGGATCAAACCAATGATTTCCTTATCATGATCCGTTGGCTTACTGTGAAAAATATATGGCATGTACCAACTATCCATGTCCCAGCCTTGCCCAATGAACGTTGATCCAGAAAATGTGCCTGTTCCCGTTGCCGCAAAGGATGTACAACCCTTTAGCCCTTTTGCTACCACATCAGGACTATAGCTGCTCACTTCATCGTAACAATTCAAAAAAAATACTTTTTCAAAGTCGATATCTGCCCCTTGGGCAATCCCTTCGATCTCCTTAATAAGTTCCGGGGCAAATTTTTGTGCATAAGGAAGGTGCATTTTTGCATATTCAAGCAGATCTTTCTCCCTAGGAGGATTAGGGCCTTCTTGTGCAACTTTTATCCATGTCTCATAAAATTCATGAATTTCCTTCTGAAGTAACTGGCCATGCTGAAAACCTCTCTCTGCAAAACTGCCTATTAGTTCAATTATTTTCATCTTTACCATTTAATAAATCCTCCCAGAAACAAATTATATTAAGTTTGTACAGTTTGAACTGTACAAACTTAATATAATACACTTTTTTCTACATCTCAAATTCCGGATTTAGACAAATACTTAATAAAATGCATGATTTATATTTATTTTTACGCTAAATGCTCCTACTATTACCCGATCTCTTATATTTATAGCCGTTTTCATGGGATACTAATCCCTGTTACTTTACAGTGATAGAAGACTTTAGTACAATTTGTACTGTAGAATCTTTTTCAAAAAATGGAGGATAATTGATGGGTACAGAAGAAAGGGAAATGCTAGATAAAGCAAGACAAATAATAATTAATTCTTTAGGGGAACAAATCAGACTATATGGCATAACACCCTCAAATGGCCGCTTGTTTGGAATCCTATATTTCCACGAAGAACCCATGACATTAGACGAAATGGCCCAAGAAATGGGAATGAGTAAAACAGCCATGAGCAATGTGGCACGAAGTTTAATTGATGTTAAAATGCTTGATCGTGTTTGGACAAAAGGTAGCCGAAAACATCTTTATCGTGCCCGAACAGACTTTTTTAAGAATTACTTGGAATTTGTAGCCATGCAAGCTAAAGCGGAAAGAGAAATTGCCTTGAAAGATTACGACAAAGTTGAACCTATCTATGAGCAGCTTTTACAAAGCTCAGACGACGAAATAAAACGGCAAGCCGAGTTAGATTTCAATAAAATCAAAGAAGACAAAAAGTATTATTACTGGTTGGAAAGAGTAGCTAAGTTTTTGGAAAACGAAGAAATTATTAAATACGTCCCCAAAGAAGAACCGAATTCCTTTAAGTAAAGAGGTGATTCACCTGCTTCTTAAAAATGGAAGATGGCAGCCAGCAAGGCTTACCATCTTCTTTAACGAAGATAAGTTATCTTGAGCCAGGGAACTTTCCCTGGCTCACCAATAAATAATTAATAGGATCCTTGGCCCGGTTCTTTGGCCAGGTCCATAAACTTGGTATATTCTTTTAAAAATGCCAGCTCCGCTTTTCCTACCGGCCCGTTGCGGTGCTTGGCCACAATGATTTCCGCAATACCCCTTTGTTCCGTATCCGGATCATAATACTCAGGCCGGTGGATGAAAATCACCACATCGGCATCCTGCTCCAAAGCGCCCGATTCCCGCAAGTGGCTCAGGGTGGGCCTTTTATCGGAACTTTGCTCCACGGCACGGGACAGTTGGGATAAAGCCAATACCGGCACTTCCAATTCCCGGGCCAATGCTTTCAGGGAGCGGGATATTTCTGAGATCTCCTGCTGCCTGTTTTCCGACCGGCGGTTTCCCTGCATCAGCTGAATATAATCGATCACAATCAAATCAAGTCCTTTTTCTGCTTTCAGCCTGCGGGCTTTGGCCCGCATTTCCAATACGGTAATACCGGGGGTATCATCCAGATAAATTTTTGCTTCCGCCAAAGGAGCCAATGCTACGGAAAGCCTGCGCCATTCTTCTTCCGTAACATATCCGGTTCTTACCTTGGATTGGTCCACTCTGGCTTCCGCACAGAGCATCCTTTGTACCAGCTGTTCTTTGGACATTTCCAGGCTGAATACGGCCACAGTTTTTCCGTATTTGACCCCGGAATTCTGGGCAATGTTTAAACAAAAGGAAGTCTTTCCCATCGCCGGTCTGGCCGCAACAATAATCAGATCGCTTTTTTGCAGCCCGGAAAGATAGTAATCCAGGTTTTTAAAAGTAGGAATTCCCGTGACCCCTTCAGTTGCCTTGATCTGACCGATCTGCTCAAAAGTAGCGACGACCACATCCCTGATGGGAACAAATCCGTCCCGGGCTTTACGCTGGGTAACGGAAAAAATCATTTTTTCCGCCTCATCGATTAATTCCCACGGTTCCGAACTTTGATCATAGCCCTGTTGGGCAATCCGGGTGGAAATACTGATTAAAGAACGAAGCAAGGCTTTTTCCGCGACAATTTTGCCATAGTAAACTGCATTGGCGGCCGTTGGTACGGCATTCGCCAAAGCAGCCACGTAGGAAATGCCGCCTACCTTCTCCAAATGGCCTTTTTGACGCAATTCCTCCACTAATGTCACTAAATCAACCGGCTCTCCCTGGTCGTTTAGGTCAAGCAAACAGTCAAAAATAATCCGGTGTGCTTCTTTATAAAAGTCGGTGGAGCGGACATGCTCAACAACGCTAAAAATAGCTTCCTTATCCAGCATTAACGCTCCCAGCAATGCCTGCTCGGCATCCAGGTTCTGCGGAGGAACCCGGTCTAAAGCGACACTCACGTTCCTTTGCCTCCCACGAAAATATAGCGGTTCCCGGTACCCGGAAACCGGATCCTGTTGACCCGGGGAATACCCTTAAGCCAACAGATACTCCAATGCTTCTTCCACCGTAGAAACGGTGATCACTTCAATCCCCTTAATCCCGCTAGGGATATCATTTTCATTATCTTTAGGAATAAGGACTTTCATCATCCCTGCTTGTTTCGCGCCGTAGATTTTTTCAAATACTCCCCCCACCGGTTTCACTTTGCCCTGAATAGACAATTCACCTGTTACCGCCACATCCTGACGCAACTGTTTCTGGTACACGGCACTGTATATGGACGAGAAAATGGCTACTCCGGCAGAAGGACCATCAATATTGCCCCCTCCGACCACGTTGACATGGACATCATAACCTGAAAGGTCCTCACCGCATACTTTTCTAAACACAGAAGAGGCATTGAAAACAGAATCTTTCGCCATACTGCCTGCCGTATCATTAAATCTGATCTGACCTTTTCCTTCTTTTGAGGGGAAAGTCACTGCCTCAATTTCCAAAACCGATCCCACAAAGCCGGCCACCCCGAGGCCAAAAACCTTGCCTACCTCCCTTTGTTCCGATGCCTTTTGAACGACATAAGGAACAAGGCGGGATATCTGTACCACCTCATAGACGTCTTCCTTGGTGACAAATACCTTTCCGCCCGATTCATCCGGAGAAACCTGTTGCCTGTACAAGGCCAGTCCGAAGGCGTCTGCGAGAATATTGTTGGCTTTCCGTCCCTCAATAGTATATTCGGCAATGATATCCGGTACGGAGGCATCAAATCCAATTTCCAGCTTATCCGCCGCATTCATGACGATTTTCTTAATATCCTGGGGCGTCAGGGGCTCAAAAAACACCTCCGCACACCGGGACCGGAGGGCAGGATTTAAGTCCCCGGGACTTCTGGTGGTAGCCCCAATGAGCACAAAATCCGCCGGCGCTCCATCCTGGAAAAGCTTCCTGATATATTGGGGCACATTTTCATCATAGGGATCAAAATAGGATGATTCAAACTGAACCCGTTTATCTTCCAAGACTTTTAACAATTTATTCAACAGCATGGGGTCCATTTCCCCGATTTCATCGATAAACAGCACGCCCCCGTGGGCTTCCGTGACCAAACCTAGTTTCGGCTCGGGAATGCCCGTATCCGCCAAATCTTTTCTTGCGCCCTGATAAATCGGGTCGTGCACGGATCCCAAGAGGGGATTGGTGACATCCCTGGGATCCCAGCGCAAGGTGTTTCCGTCTACCTCTACAAATTTGGCCTCGGACCCGAAAGAGGTCGTCTTCATTTTTTGGGCCGTTTCCAAGGCTAACCGGGCCGCAGAGGTTTTCCCCACCCCGGGAGGTCCATACAAAATCACATGCTGGGGAAACGGGCAGGCAATCTTGGCGATCAGTGCCTTCAGCGCTTTCTCCTGTCCCACCACTTCCTCCAACTGCCGGGGTCTTAATACCTCCATGGCGGAACGGGCCAATCTGGTATGCTCCATTTTTTCCAATACCGCCAGCTTTTTCAAGGTCTGGGCATTTTCCGGCCCGCTGTTCTCCTTGACAATCTGCATTTTTATTTCTTTCATATATTCTTCATGCCGTTCCTGCATGCGGTCCGCAATCATTTTTTCCAGTCTTTCCTCTACGGAACGGCGGGCAATATAATCAGCCAGTTCTCCTTCGATTTCCTGAATAATGGCCGGAATATCCTCTCTGCGGGGAACCGCGTCTAAAGTAGGATCCTTAAAAACAATCTTTTGCAGCCCTAACACTTTTTCTGCTACGTCCGTAGAGCGAAGTAAGGGCAGCGCTTCCAGTTTTGTGGCCTTAATGACCACCCGGTCCGAACCAAAAATATCACTTACCAAAGAATATAAGGCCGCTACCTGATGCTCAATATCCTCGCTCTTGTTGTTGATATCCACTTGCTGCTTCTGGCCGATGAATTTGTCTAAGAACCCTTTCATTCAATTTACCCCTTCCTGTCGTATGCGCTTAATTGTCATGGTATTTTGGGATCACTGGGCGGAAACGTCGATTTTAATTTTAGCCTGAACCTCGGAATGAAGTTTGACCACCGCATCGTACGTCCCTATACTTTTAATTGCTTCTTTCAACTCAATTTTCCTCTTGTCAATTTCTACCTGGAATTGGTGCTGGATTTGTTCGGAGATTTCTTTGTTCGTAACCGAGCCAAAAAGCCGGCCCCCTTCTCCGGCCTTGGCAGCAATATGGACTACCGCTTCCTGCAGCTTTTTCCCTAAAGCCCTTGCATCTTCCAGCTCCTTCGTTTTTTTGGCCTGCAGCCGGGCGTTTTCGTGGGCCAAACTCGCCATGTTTGCCGGAGAAGCCTCCATGCCCAGTCCTCTGGGCAGCAAAAAATTCCGGCCGTAACCCTCGGCAACCTGGACCACATCTCCTTTTTTTCCCAAGCTTTTAACATCTTGTGTTAAAATAATTCTCATCGCCATACACCCCCCAAATTTGTACTAAACCTCATATCACGCCACTGTTTTCCTCTAAATACTCTTTCAAAACAGTATTCAGCTTTTCTTTTGCTTCCGGAATCCCTATTCCCTTCAACTGAGCGCCGGCCACGGTCAAATGCCCGCCCCCGCCCAGTCTTTCTAAAAGCACCTGCACATTTATTTCTCCACTGGAACGCCCGCTGATATGGACCCCCTCCGGAACCGCATAAAGGACAAAAGAAGCCTTAATATTCTCAATACTCAGCAAGATATCCGCAGTCTGGGCGGCAATAATGGTATGATGGGGCACGATCCGGTCCAGTATGGCCACAGCAATACGTCCATACAAAATTTCCGAGCTTTGGATCACCCGGGCTCTTTCCAGTACGGTATCAAAATCGTCCTGGAGCAATTTTCGGATCAAATGAGCTTCTGCGCCTGCCCGGCGTAGAAAACCTGCCGCCTCGAAGGTACGGACCCCGGTTTGAAAAATAAAATTTTTCGTATCCACCACAATTCCCGCCAGCAGTACCGAGGCTACTAAAGAATCCAGCGTGACTTCCTCTCCCAGGTATTGGAGAATTTCCGTAACCAATTCACAAGTGGAAGACGCGTAAGGCTCTACATAGACAAGCTGAGCTTCATTGATAAACTCTTCCGCCCGGCGATGGTGGTCAATAAGAATGGTCCGGCCCACCTTTCCCAACACGGCCGGCTCAATTAACAGAGAAGGCTTGTGGGTATCACAAATCACCAGCAGCGTATCCTTGTTGGCAGCTTGCAGGGCTTCTCTGCCGGAAAAGATTCTCCGGGTATACTCCGGGTAATCTTCCATAATCTCCAAAAGTCTATCTAAGGTACCGGAGGAATTATCCAATACCACATGCACCTGTTTCTCATAATTCAAAGCAATCTTTGCTACACCCAAAGAGGCTCCGGCACTATCCAGATCTGAGCCTTCATGGCCCATGACAATCACGTTGGATGCCTGCTGAATATAATGGCGCAAGGTATAGGCCACAACCCGGGCTCTTACCTTGGTTTTCTTTTCCACTACATTGCTTTTTCCCCCATAAAACAAAACCCGGTCGGCCCATTTGACCACCGCCTGATCACCGCCCCGGCCCAAGGCCAGTTCCAGCCCGCCATGGGCTAAGCGGGACAAATCCATGATGGTCTCTTCCCCAGTGCCGATCCCCATACTTAAAGTAAGGGGAATCTTGTTCCCTAAATTAATTTCCCGCATCCGGTCCATAATGTCAAAACGGCTTTTTTGGCTTTCCCGCAAAGCCTCCTGACTGATCACCAATAAATAACGGTCTTCCGCATATTTTCTTAAGATCCCTTCCATCTTCACGGCCCATTCCGCTAAAACCTTATCGATTTCCGCCAGCAAAAGGGGTCGTTTTTCCTCTTCCACATCTTGAACCGTTTCAGAAAAATTATCGATTTGAATCAAACCGATCACCGGTCGATCTTCCTGCCGATGCTGATCGATATTTACCCGCTCCGTAATATCCTCAAAGCTCAGGACAAAACCACTGCCGTTTTTTAACCTGCGGCTTTCTACCCGAAAGATTTTCTCTTTTAAAGTAATTTGAATCGTCTTTTCCTGGGAAAACCAGGGATGCCTGTGTACGGCCAGTTCGGGCAATAAATATCCGATATTTCCTTTGATGTCTTCCCGGCCCAAAATCCGGCCAAAGAAAGAATTATACCAAAGAAGGGTCGCTTTTTCATCCACCACCGCGATACCCACAGGGATGTAATCCAAAAGTTCTTCTGTGACGATGTCAATTTTTTGAAACAATTTTTCCTCTTTTTTCAGCCAAGTCCTTCTCTGGACCGCATATAAAGCAAACACCACCAAGAGCAGTCCCAGAAAAAGCATCATCATTTGGTATGGCTCAAACACAAAAGGCGACTCCTTTCACCTCTATTTTCCCGATCAAAAAGCCTGCATCCAGCTTAGTCCTCTCTTTTTCTCTTAACAAGACGTCGAAAATCATACAATGAATCTAAAACTCCGATCATTGCAAGCAAATAACCAATGAAAGCACCAGAAAATACTAATAAAAAGACAATCATCATTCTCGAAAAAAGGGTAGGCGAATAATTTTTCCAATAGAAGACAACAAAAGAAATCCCTGCTACTAAGTAAAAAGCTAATAATACTGATAGAATGTTGTAGCTGATATTTTGTATCAAAGAATTACTGAAATGGTCTCCAATTATTTTTAGTCCAAAACCTAATATTAGTGCCCATACAATATACCATGGAAAATGCCAGTCTTGGAAACGAGGCAAAAAAGGTACATCATAATCTAATCTCTTTAATATGCTTTTTGCTATTAAATAAATCAATAAAGAAAAAAGAGCACATCCAAATAGAAAACTACCGGGGATCAAAATCTCTGCCTGGTGAAGCATTGTTTGCCTAAACTGCTCAAAAGTGATTCCTTGTAAAGATAAATACCTATTAAGAGACTCCGATTGTTTATAAATTATTAAACTCTGATCTAATACCTGTATTGGTTGTAAAATTATTTGAGAAAAAGTAAAATTTAACCCGAATATCGTTATGAGAATTGATGCAGAGAATGAAAAAACATTCACTATTATCCCCAACAATATTGCTTTTACTGGATTCAATTTATATTTAAAATAATAACCAAATAATATTGTAAGCCCACTAAATATTAAGACTAAGGGAAGCCCAGGGTAAGCAAAAATAGCGACTATTGCTATTGTTACTATTAATCCCATTACACCTACCTTAATATTATGTCGCACAATTAAAACTATAATAGGAAGACCCCAAATAAAAAGACCAAGAAATCCTAAAAAAGGAATGTAAATGGTAATAATTACAATTAACGCCGATAATGCCGCCATCAATGCCCCTTCTGTAAGGGCACGTACCGATAGGTTGGATCCGCTTTGTTCAAATTTCACCGTCTGTTTTCCTCCACATAATGCCTCAGGCCCGTAATGTCGCCAAACCATTTCTCCACTTCATGCTCTTTCATGGCACTGTCCTGCAGCCGGGCTTTCACATTTAGATCAATGCGGGAAAAAGGAATGCCCAACCGTTTCCCCAAAACATAGGTCGTGATTATTATTCCCGTAATACAATCTAAAATTAGCCCTTCACTGCCCTTTACCATCGCCCTGAGTAAAGCTGCCACAGAGCTAACCAATTCTGCCTTCAGCCACTCAATCACCTTCAGGTTTTTTGCTATGTCTACGTCCCTGGTGTTGGAGTGCATGTAATTACCCCCTCCAGTAAAATATCCCTAATAGTTTCTGCAAGTCCTAGGCCTTTTCCTGCCGGAGCCGGTGGTCAATTTATGACAGATTAGGGGACAGGTGACAAACATGAGTCAAAGGTCCAAAGTCTAAAGTCTAAAACCGTAATAAGTGAATTCTGACATTTAACCTTTGAAACTTAGACAAAATAGCTAATACATGACTCTTGACTTTTAACTTTAGACTTTCGACTGATTAAAAGAAAGAGGAGCAAATGCTCCCCTTGTTTTTTTACCTTTATTCTGTCGTAAACGGCAATAAAGCGATGTTTCTAGCCCGCTTAATTGCCAGGGTCAACCCTCTCTGATGCTTGGCACAGTTGCCGGAAATCCGCCGGGGAAGAATTTTTCCCCGCTCGGTAATATGTTTTTTCAGTTTGCCGATATCCTTGTAATCGATGACATCTATCTTATCTACACAGAAACTGCAAACCCGTTTCCGGCCGCGACGTCCCCGGTTCCCCCGGTTTCCCCGGCCGCCCCGGTCACCACGTTCGTTTTCAGACATTTTTTTCCCTCCTCATCCTAAAATGGCAAATCGTCATCAGGAGGTTCGATTTCCGTACCGATGAAATCCCCAGAACTCATGCCGCCCGAGTCTTTCGGACTTAGGAAACGTACGGTTTCCGCAACAACTTCGGTAATCCAGCGTTTTTGCCCATCTTGCCCGTCATAACTTCTGATCTGCAGACGGCCATCAACGGCGGCCAGCTTTCCTTTGGACAGATAGTTGGCACAGTTTTCCGCCTGTTTTTGCCAAACCACGATATTGATAAAATCCGTTTCCCTTTCCCCTTGTGCATTCTTCCGGTTCCGGTCAACGGCCAAAGTAAAGGTTGCCACGGCTACTCCGTTTGGCGTGTAACGCAATTCCGGGTCTTTTGTTAGTCTCCCTATGAGAACAATTCGGTTAAGCACGGAAAATCACCACCTGTTTTTTTTACTCTCCCTCTTTAACAATCAGATAACGGATCACGTCATCGGAAATCTTGAAGTTACGCTCCAACTCTGCCGGAGTTTCCGGCGCACCGTTGAATTTGGCCAAAACATAAAAACCTTCGCGCAACTTGTTGATTTCGTAAGCCAGTCTGCGTTTTCCCCACAGGTCTACTTTGACCAGCTCACCACCGTTGTTCTGGATCAGCGAGGAATACTTTTCCATCGTCGCCTGTACTTTTTCTTCATCAAAATCGGGTCGGATAATATACATGGCTTCGTATGCCCGCATGATCTTCACCTCCTCCCTTTGGACTAACGGCCCCGGCGCCGAAAGGCGCCTCAGCGGGGCAGGGACACTACTGCTTATAGTGACACACGGTATTATAGCATAAATTAACAAGAGAGACAAATTATTTTTTTAAAAGACGGAGCCGGTTCCCGAAAACGCTCTCTATTCCGCCCCGTCAGCTTTCAGCAGGCGGCGTTTCTTCAGGTACATTACTTTTCACGACCTTTTTCACCCTCTTTTCAAAATTGGGCCGTGAGATCATTACCTGGTGCCCGCAGGTGAGACATTTGATACGGAAATCCATTCCCGTACGCATTACTTCCCATTCATAGCCCCCGCAGGGATGGGGCTTTTTCAGCCGTACAATATCTCCCAGATGAAACTGAGCCAAGTTCTATTCCTCCTTAACTCCTACCGTATTTTGGATGATCACCCGGCGCGGATAAGGAATTTCAATGCCTTCCCGATCCAAGGCCTGCTTTAATCTTCTTCTCAGTTCCCGTTCCACGCGCCATTGCTCCATGGGTTTGGTGTGGGCAACAATGCGGATGATCACGTCAGAGGGCCCCAGATCCTGGATTCCCAAAACGACAGGGGCATTCACAATCACCTCACCAAATTCCTCGGCTACTTTGTCTGCAGCTTTCTGGAGAATTTCCATGGCATGATCCATGTCCTCCTCGTAGGCAATGCCAATGTCCACCATCGCTCTTGCTTTGCCCCGGCAATGATTGGTGACCATGGTGATTTGACTGTTGGGCACAATATGCAGTTCCCCCGACCAGTCCCTGATTTTGGTCGTTCTCAGACCCATCTCTTCCACAATTCCTCCCACACCCGCCGCATTAATATATTCCCCCACCGTAAAATAATTTTCCAGAATGATAAAAAAACCTGTAATCACGTCCTTGACAAGGCTTTGGGCCCCAAAACCCACTGCCAGGCCTAAAATACCGGCACTGGCCAAAATAGAGCCCGTTTTCACGCCTAAAGTCTCCAGAACCATTAAGACGGCAAGGAAATAGACGGCGTACATGATCACGCTTTTGGACAAAACCTTTAGGGTTTCAATCCTTTTTTCTTCGCCAAACAGGTTGGTGCGTACAGAATGATTAAAAAGCCGTTCCACCACGGCCTGCCCTATTTTTACAATAATTCTGGCCCCTAAAATGATGCCAATAATTTTGAGCAGATTCCCCGCCAGGATAAGCAGATTTAATTTTTCCACAATATTTACGCCAAAAAACTGAAATGCCCATAAGATGGCGGCAAAATAAGTCCCATAAAAAACAAGTGTTTTCAAAAGGGTATGGATCATATCCCTAAATTCTTCCGTAAAACCCGAGTTTGCCTGTTCTTTATTCCGGAAAAACCGGTTGATCAACCGGCACAATATTTTTTGGGCGATAAAAGCAGCTCCAAAGACCAATATAGTTTTTCCCAGATTCAAAAAAAACCAGGTCAAAAAGGCAGGTGTCCCATACCGCTCTACTAAGGTCTGAAATGTATTTGACGAGATGAATTTCAAGTAATTAAGCATCCTGTTCCTCCACAGGTCGGACGATTTTATTTAATGCTTCCCGGGCGTTGGTCCGAACCCACCAAGCTTCATCGTGAAGCGCTTCCTCCAATATGGTCACGGCCTGATAGGCCCCCATCATTCCCAGTGCCTTGGCGCTTCTTGACCGGACACCCCAATCAGGATCTCTCATCAATAGTAACAAGGCATCTACGGCCTCCTGATCGCCAATTTCCCCCAGGGCGTCTACAGTGCGCATTCTCACCTGGGCAGAATCATGGGACAATTCATGAATTAAAGCCGGCAGAGCCTTCCGGTCGCCGATCTCCTCCAAAATGGAAATAACCAGGCACTTTGGGGTTTCCGGTAAATTTGCTAAACAGTGTGCCATCGGGTCCACCGCTTCCTGGCCCAATGAGATGAGAACTTCCGCTACCCGGGCCGGCACATATTGTCCCGGTTCTCCCAAGGCCTTCATTAAAGGGACAATCAGTCTTTTGTCCTTTATTTTCCCCAATACTGCGCTGGCCCCAATGCGCTCCTCTTCTCCTTTGGCGCCCAGGGCCCGGATATAGTGATCCAGATATCCTTCCTCTTCCCATAAAATCACCAGCTGGTCCCTGATCTCCGGGGCCAGTTGGGGCCAGATCTCCAAAATCACCGGTACCAGTTTGATTCCCCCTGATCTCATCTGTACCAACAGCCTGTCCGGCAACCTGCCGGAAGCAGCCTTCAACACAGCGATCATGTGAGGAGATTGATTTTCCTTTTTCGGACCGCCCAGCAGTCCCTGCCCCATCCTCTGAAAAAAAGCCTTCCCTCTCTGCAAAAAAGACAAGAATCTCCCCCCTTGATCCATTTTCCCTATGCGTTAAGTCAGATGGTGAGGGTTTTTTCTACCAGAGATAATCTTTCTAAAATCGTATACATATTGGTGACGGATCCTACGCAAAGCTTGCGTTTCATATTGTAAAAATCCAGGCAGGTACCGCAGGAGATTATTTCCACGCCGTGTCTTTCCAATTCCAGCAAATATTCCATCACGGCGGATCCTTCACAAGCCAGGTAAACACCGCTATTCACAAAAACGATGATCTGGGGCAGGTGGTCGCTTTGAGTTAAAGAATAAAACAGGCTCTTGATCAAGACCGCCCCTAACTCTTCACTGCCCTTCCCCAAAGTATTTGAAGTCACAAAAAAGGCTTGGCTGGCATGCTCAGGATCCAAATGGGTAGGAAGATCCGTTACCGAACCTTTCTTAATAAACACCTGGTAATCATTGCCCTTTTGCTCTACCGATACCCCGCAGTGCAGTGCTTCCGCCAGCTTCACCAGGTTATCACGGGCCGCTTCATTATCCACCAGGGTCACAATTTCTCCCTGGTCCATGTCATCAAGGACTTTTTTGGTATTTACCACCGGCAAAGGACAATTCATTCCCCTGGCATCGATTTGTCTCGTTACCATTTTCCCTTCTCCTTTACAGATATTTTTCCAGGATTTCCTCCAGTTAATTTGCCGACCACAGAAAAGACCAAACCCTTTTCTTTTAAAGAACCGGTCAACTGTTCCAGTCTCTCTTGGGGCACCGCCATTAAAAGGCCCCCGCTGGTCTGGGGATCAAAGAGAATATCCCGCATGAAAACAGGCACCTCAGGGGCAAACTCCACCCGTTCTTTCAGATAGTCCTGATTCCGGTAACACCCGGCGGGAATCATCCCCATTTTAGCTAATTCCACCGCTTCAGGCCATACAGGAAGCCGGTCTGCCCAAATTTCCGCCGAAACCCGGCTGGCTGCCACTACTTCCCCTAAATGGCCCAAAAAACCAAACCCTGTAATATCCGTCGCAGCAGTCACCCCTGCTGTCTTCATGGAAAGGGCGGCCTCCTTATTCAAGGCCGACATCTCCCCCATCACCATTTCAACCGTCCCGGGTTCCAGCATATCTGCCTTAATAGCGGTAACGAGAATACCGTTGCCGAGCCGTTTTGTCAGCACCAGGGCATCCCCTTCTTTGCCTTTTCCATTCGTCAGTATTTCTTCCGGCTTCGCCACGCCGGTCACGGACAGGCCATATTTGGGCTCTTGATCGTCCACGGTGTGCCCCCCGATGAGGAGAGCCCCCGCTTCTTTCACCTTATCCGCACCGCCCAGTAAAATCTGCTCAAAAATGTCCCAATCACCGCATTGGGGAAAGGCGGCAACATTCATCACCGTCAGCGGCTCTCCTCCCATGGCATAAATATCACTTAAAGCATTTGCCGCAGCAATAGACCCAAAAGCATAGGGATCATCCACCATGGGGGTAAAGAAATCCACCGTTTGAATCAAGACCAGGTCGTCGTTAATTTTATAGACTCCTGCATCATCATAATCTTCCGGTCCCACCAGCAAATTAGGATGGGTAAACTTGGGCAGCTTTTTCACAATCTTTGATAAGGTCCCCGGACCTATTTTAGCCGCTCACCCTGATGCGGAAACCATCTGTGTTAAGCGAATTTTATCATCCGGCACATATATCACCCCACTTTCCTGACTTAAAAGTTATTTTCCCCAGGGACATGCCGCCAGACACCTGCCGCAAATCCTTTTGCCGAAACTATGCCGCACTTTAGCCAGATAATCATGGCAGGCCTGGGCATCCAGCCTTACTTCCAGCGGGTCTTCCACCCGGTGGTGTATGCCTTTGATGGCTTTTGGGGGACAGGCATCCTGACAAAGGGTACAAGCGCCGCACTTATTTTCCGGGAAAGGCTTGTCAGGGGGTAGAGGAGCATTGGTCAACACCGTAACCAGCCTTAAACGGGGCCCTACCTCCGGATGGATCAGAGAGCAACTTTTGCCGATCCAGCCTAGTCCGGCCCGGTGTGCCGCCAAACGGTGGCTGAATATTCCGGCCAGTTTCGATTCATTAACCCGTTGAGAAGCCGGGATAGGAAATGTTTTATATCCTTTCTTCTGTAAAAAATTGCTCATCCTTAAGGCAATATCATCCAGGCGGGTATTGATGGCATCATAATAGTTGAGATAGGTATGGGTAGGTCCTTGGGCCAGTTCATTGATCACCGCTTTGGGAAAAAACACGGCCACGGAGACGGCCCGGTCCAAATCATGATAGGTATCCCCATATTCCTCAGCAATTTTATCCGCCACGTCATCAAAAGAGGCAATGCCGAAAAGATCTCCTCCCAGCCGGTACACCAGTTGGCCCAGTTCCTCTTTCAGCAACGTTTCATCCATATGGGCATTCATTCCTTTCCAAGGCGATTGTCAAAGGTTCTCACCTTTATTATTTCCTTCTTTTTTCCTGATATTTTAATTTTGAAATAAGTGTTCCAAAAACAAAGCAAAATTAGACTGATCCAGTGCCGCGGCAAAATGGCTTAAAATCCCCTGGGAGGGAGCGGGCTGACCTAAAACGAAAGAAGTGCCCATTAATCCGATGCCGATGATCAGTCCGGCAAAAAAAACGCCCAAGATTCCCCCTAAAAACCGGTTCAAAGGGCCCATGACGGTGTGGTCCAGACCGTTGGTCAATAAACGGCCGAAGATGTTGAACAATATTTTCGTCAAAAGAAATACCAAAAGAAAGGACAGGATATATAACACTAGCCCGGACAAATAGTGCGCCGGGGAAGCAAGAAAATTCGCCGTTTGGTCCGCACCTTGTTTTCCGGCGAAAAGGTTAAAAGGAAAAGAAGTAGCCAGCTTAGCCACTGGAAGGTGCTGCGCAAAAAAAGCGGTCAGTTTTTCGGTCAAACCCCAAAACTGGTCCATGGCTTCGGCCACTCGGCCGCTAAAATGAACGGCAAGGTAAATTTCCAAAACCAGCCCCATTATTCCGGAGATAATCCGGAGCAGCCCCTTGCGCCATCCGAAAAAAAACCCCGCCGCTAAGATTCCTCCTATCACCCAATCGGCAGTCAAAATATTCACCTCCTGGCTCTTTGACGCCAACGATACATCCTCGTCCTCTCACCCTATCTTGCGCGTAAATGCGGGCCATGAATATTTTACTCCAAAAAACCCAAAAATGATGGTAAAGTCGGGACATTCCTCGGTACAAGAGGCAAGAGGTAAGATGCAAGAAACAAGGTGTTTGCGCTTTTTTCGGAATTTAGCTTTCTTTTCTTGCCTCTGACTTCTGGCATCTTGCTTCTTGGATGGTGTGTCCCTTTCAAGAGGCAAGAGGTAAGAGACAAGAAGCAAGATTGTTTATCCTTTTTTCTTGCTTCTGGCTTCTTGGAGCTTGCTTCTTGGACGAGGTGTGTCCCCTGACCATACTAAAGGGGGGAAAAAATTGAAGCCTTATACCTATGCCTTGTTGGCAGTTTTATCTTGGGGAATGGCACCCATTTTCGGCAAATTAGGCCTTGCCAAGACCGACCCCATGATTGGCCTTTCTATTCGCACCCTGGTCACAGTCTTATTTTTGCTGATCACCCTGGGGGCCCGAAACGAGTTTCACCAATTCCTGACCCTGGACAAATTTTCTTTAGGAATGCTGGCATTAGAAGGTTTATTTGCATCTGCATTAGGCCATCTTTTCTATTTTTATGCTCTAAAATTCGGCGAAGCTTCCCGCATCACATTCATTATGGCTGCTTATCCCCTGGTCACCTATATCGCCGCGATGATTATTTTAAAAGAGGGTTTCTCATTAACCAAGCTAGGCGGAGCGGTTTTCATCCTCGCAGGTGTCTTTTTGCTTACCAAGTAGCTGTGATCACAGGTAACGTTAATAAAATTATACGAGATTACCAATAACAAGTAAATCAATTCACTGACAAAAAAATTAATCTACTCCCAACAAATACTGCTATAATATTTAAATAGTGGCAGTATTTTTACATAAAGCAAAAGGAGCTAATACGCTGATGCTCAAAAAATTCTGTCAATCAATAACGATCGGGAGGGAAATGAATGGATCATTCGGTATTTGAAGTGGCGATCTCTGCTGCGATATTTGTCACAGCCTATGTGCTGATTATATTGGACAAGTTCGACAGGACGATCATCGCCTTGTCCGGTGCTGCATTAATGATATTTTTGCACATCCTCACCCAGGAGAAAGCCTTTCTGGAAATCGACTATAATACCATCGGGCTTTTGATCAGCATGATGGTGATTGTGATGATTACCAGAAGGTCCGGCGTCTTTGAGTATCTGGCGGTGAAAACAGTAAAAATTGCCAAAGGGGAACCTTTTCAGATCATTATTCTTTTATCACTGATCACAGGCATCATCTCCGCCTTTCTTGACAACGTCACAACCATCCTGCTCATCCTGCCCGTTACTTTTACGGTAGCCAAGGATTTGCATATCAATCCTGTACCCTTTATTATCGCCGAAGTATTTGCTTCCAACGTGGGGGGAACAGCCACCCTTGTCGGCGACCCGCCCAACATTATGATCGGCAGCGCGGTAGGATTAAGTTTTATGGATTTTATCAAAAACGATGCTTTAGTGGTTATTCCCATCCTTTTTCTAACCACCTATATCTTCGCCTTATTATATAAGAAAAAGCTTGTAGCCACGAAAGAAAATAAAGAAAAAGTAATGCAGATGGACGAAAGCAAATGCATCACAGACCATGTTCTGCTCACGAAGAGCCTGGCCGTATTAAGTCTTACCATCCTGGGTTTTCTCCTGCACAGCCAGCTTCATTTTGAATCGGCCACCATTGCCATCGGCGGCGCAGTCTTGCTTTTGGCCATTTCAAAAGTGAAGACGGAAAAGATCCTGGAAGAAGTAGAATGGAAAACCATCTTTTTCTTTGTCGGCCTGTTTATGATGGTGGGAGGGATCAAAGAAACAGGCATCATCAAAATGCTGGCCCAGGGTGTCCTGGACCTGACCCACGGGGATCTGGTCTTAACCACCATGGCCATTTTATGGGTATCGGCCATTGCCTCCGCTTTTATTGATAATATTCCTTTCGTTGCCACCATGATCCCCATGATTAAGGACCTGGGCGCTCTTTCCGGCATGAATCTGAACCCCCTTTGGTGGGCCTTATCCCTGGGTGCTTGTCTGGGCGGCAACGGCACCATCATCGGCGCCAGTGCCAACGTCATCGCTACTGGGATGGCAGAGGAACGGGGACATAAAATTACCTTTGCCAGATATTTTAAGATCGCTTTTCCCGTGATGCTCCTGACCATCGTCATTTGCACCGTTTACCTGTACGTATTTTATCTGATCTAACAAAGTCTTACAGGATTTTTGCGCATCCCGGTATTCAAATTCGGAAAAAACAACACACGATATTGATTATAAATGATATTTATGTTAGTATGGATCAATAAGCGATAGTTGTTGTCGGTTGGACGGATTTTCCGTTTTCAAGAAATAGGCTTTTTGGGTGGAAAGCTGTTTTTGTCAAGCTTTCCACCCTTTTTTATGTGCAAATTTAAAATTGGGGACATTCCTCCGACGGGAGAGGAATACCCGAAATAGAGGTGTGTGCCCTAACATCTAGAGGAGGTATTTTCATGGAACATTTAACCCTTGAGGTGGCAATATCTGCCGCCATATTCGTCACGGCCTATGTACTGATTATTCTGGACAAGTTCGACCGGGCCGTGATTGCCCTATCCGGCGCTGCATTAATGATCTTATTAAAAATACTGGCCCAGGAGGACGCTTTTCTGGAGATCGACTATAATACCATCGGTCTTTTGATCAGCATGATGGTGATTGTAATGATTACCAAAAGGTCCGGCGTCTTTGAGTACCTGGCGGTGAAAACAGTAAAAACGGCCAAAGGCGAACCTTTTATCATCATTATCCTGCTATCATTGATTACGGGTATTCTCTCGGCCTTTCTCGACAACGTCACAACCATTCTCTTGATTTTGCCCGTTACTTTAAGTGTGGCCAAGGATTTGCATATCAATCCCGTTCCTTTTATTATTTCGGAAGTATTTGCTTCCAATGTGGGCGGAACAGCCACCCTAGTCGGCGACCCGCCCAATATTATGATTGGGAGCTCGGTAGGTTTAAGCTTTATGGACTTTATCCTAAATGACGCGGTAATTGCTTTTCCCATGCTGTTTTTAACTACCTATATCTTCGCCCTGCTCTATAAGAAAAAACTTGTGGCCACGAAAGAAGCCAAAGAAAAAATTCTTGATATGGATGAGGATAAGTGTATTAAAGATCCCATTCTGCTTGTGAAGAGCTTGGCAGTTTTAGGCCTTACCGTAATAGGATTTCTCCTGCACAGCCAACTCCATTATGAATCAGCCACCATTGCCATTAGCGGAGCAGTCCTCCTCCTCTTTATATCCAAGGTCAGGACGGAAAAGATCCTGGAAGAAGTAGAATGGAAGACCATCTTTTTCTTTGTCGGCTTGTTTATTATGGTGGGAGGAATCAAAGAAACAGGCATCATCAAAATGCTGGCCCAGGGTGTCCTGGACCTGACCCACGGGGATCTGGTCTTAACCACCATGGCAATTTTGTGGGTGTCGGCCATTGCTTCCGCTTTTATTGACAATATTCCTTTCGTTGCCACCATGATCCCTATGATTAAGGACCTGGGCGCCCTTTCCGGCATGAATCTGACCCCCCTTTGGTGGGCCTTATCCCTGGGTGCTTGTCTGGGCGGCAACGGCACCATCATCGGCGCCAGTGCCAACGTCATCGCTACTGGGATGGCAGAGGACCAGGGGCATAAAATTACCTTTGTAAAATATTTTAAGATTGCTTTTCCCGTGATGCTCCTGACCATTGTCATTTGCACCGTTTACCTGTATGTATTCTATCTAATTTAAGAAAGCCCGGGAGGGCTTTCTTCGGGATCCGGGTACCGGGAACCGGGGTTCGGGAAAAGACGATAACAAAACCCCCTATCCTTCCGGATCAGGGGGTTTTCTGTATCAAAAGTTATTCCTGTCCTTCCCACCGTTGGACAAGGTTATTTTCAATGTCCAGCTGATCCAAAACCCGGGCTAAAAAGTGGTCAATCAGATCCTCAATTTTACCAGGCCGGTGATAGAAAGCCGGCATGGGAGGCATGATGGTGACGCCAAGCCGGGACAATTTCAGCATGTTCTCCAGATGGATCGGGTTTAGCGGGGTTTCCCGCGGGGCAAGAATCAATCTGCGTTTCTCCTTCAACATCACATCGGCGGTGCGGACGATCAGCGTCTCCGCATAACCGTGGGTAAGAGCGGAAAGGGTTTTCATGCTGCACGGTACGATCACCATGCCGGAAACGCGAAAGGATCCGCTGGCCGGTGCCGCGCAGAGATTTCTATTGTCATAGCAGCAGTGAGCCAACCCTTCTATTTCCTTTATGGAATAATCCGTTTCAATTTCGACGGTCTTTTTTGCCCACTCGCTTAAGATGAGATGGGTTTCCACATCATGCCGGCGCAGCTCTTCCAGCAGCCGAATCCCGTAGATCACACCTGTCGCCCCTGTAATACCAACCGCAATTTTCATATCTTCCTCCCCAATCGTTCAAGCTAAGGTTATTTTAAATCCCCCTATCTTCTTTGTAAAGAAAATATCCCTGTTCTTTCTCCCTTGTACCTCCCTGCCCGATAAAGTATAATATTTACCAGTGGAGGTGTTTTTTTATGGCTCTTTCCTGCGGTATTGTGGGGCTCCCCATGGTGGGCAAAACAACCTTTTTTAATTTGCTGACGAATGCCGGCATAGAAACCAGTACCTTTTACTCAGGAAAAACGACAACCAATATTAACATGGCTACCGTGCCCGATGAACGGGTGGAATTTTTATCCCGGATGTTTCACCCCAAAAAGACGACCTTTGCCCAAATCGAGGTCATTGACGTGCCCGGTTTGGTGCGCGGGTCCAGTGAGGGGAAAGGAACAGGCAACGAATTTCTGGCTGCGGTACGGGATTCCGATGCCCTGGTTCATATCGTGCGGGCTTTTGAAAACAAAGATGTGCTTCATGTGGACAACTCCCTTGATTTGATGCGGGATTTGGAAACGGTCAATATGGAACTCCTTTTTGCCGATTTACAGTTAATTGAAACGCGTCTGGAGCGGATTAACAGCGGTAAAAAAAAGAAATTGGAAAACCCGCTGGAAGAAACCGTCTTGCTGAAAATCCGGGATGTCCTGGAAAATGAACAGCCTGTAAGCACCATCAAGTTTTCCGATGAAGAAAGGGAAGCTATCAAACATATTACCTTTCTCACCGATAAACCGATGCTGATTGTGGTAAACCTGGATGAAAAGCAATTTACCAGTGGTTCTTACGATCAAAAAGAAGAAATTCATACCTTTGGAACAGAGCACAACATGATCGTGTTGGAAATCTGTGCCCAGGTGGAAGCTGAAATCAGCCAGCTGGAGCCGGAAGACAAACAGCTTTTTATGGAAGACCTGGGGGTGAAAGAACCGGGCATTGACCGGCTGGCGAAAGCCATTTACGACCTCTTGGGACTGATATCCTTTCTTACAGCGGGGGAAGATGAGGTGCGGGCCTGGACCATCAAAAAAGGCCTGTCTGCCAAAAAAGCCGCGGGAAAGATTCACTCGGATATTGAAAGAGGATTTATCCGGGCAGAAATTGTCGCCTTTCAAGATTTAAAGGAAGCAGGATCCATGGCAAAGGCCCGGGAACACGGATCCTTCCGTTTGGAAGGAAAAGAGTATATCGTGCAAGACGGAGATATTATTAATTTCAGATTTAATGTGTAAAAGCGGGATCCGGGTACCGGGAAAACCCATTAGCTCCATATAATATAAAGAAAGCCCTAAGGGCTTTTTTTTATGGATTGCCGGAAACGGTATCCCGCTCCGAATTGGTTGGGGCGAGAGTATCCTGCTCCGCCGGCGGGGCGGAATTAATCCAGGTATCTGTGATTAACCCCGCCAAAATGCAGAGACCTCCTACAATGCCGTAAACAGTGGGAATCTCTCCCAAAAAGAGCAAAACCCAAATGGGATTAAAGGCAGGTTCCAATAAAGCCACCATGGTAGCTTTCTGGGGGGTAGTCGTGCGTAATCCGATGGTGTATAAAACATAAGCGATCCCCAGCTGGAATACGCCTAAGATGACCAGCACCACCCAGCCGGTAAAATTAACATCCGCAATTTTAGCCCCCTCCGGTACCAACAACCAAATCAAGGGGGCGGCACCTAAATTGCAGATGCTGATAAGTCCAATGCTGTTTTCCCGGCCCAGCTTTTGTAAAAGTTTTGTATTCACGGCAAAAAATATGCCGGAACCGATGGCCACCAAATTTCCCATAGCGCTGGTCCCTACGGCCGGTTCGCAGAGAAAGGCGCCCAATCCCAAAGCAATTAGGCCTACCGGCAAGGCCTGGTGCCAATTCACTTTCCGGTAAACAACAAGAGTAGCCAGAAAAATCCAGAGAGGGGCGGTAGATTGAAGCGCAATGGCGTTGGCGGCCGCGGTCAATTTTGTGGACACCACAAAAGAAGTAGACAAGGCCCCATAGAAAAAAATCAATGCCGGAAGTTGCCAGCTCAACTTGATGGGCCGAATAAAAGGAGCCAGGGCTAAACCTGCGATCACCGCACGGATTGCAGCAATCAAAACCGGGTCAGCCGAGACCAGTTTAATTAACACACCCCCTGTACTCCATAGAATAGCCCCAAAGGCAATGTAAACTGTGCCGGGTAATTTCTTGCCCATTTTGGCTTTCCTCCTCATTGAAGCTAAAAAGCTTGCTTTTGGACACTAATCGCCCCTTATGCGCTCAGAGCCCTACCCAGCAAATGTTGGAGAAAAACATCTCTGGTTCTGGTGGCGCTGGAGTTTTTCATATACACAATATAAAGATCTCTTTCCAGGTTCAGACCTTGAACCGTCACCTGCTGCACCACTCCCGCCCGTAATGAGGCTTCGGCGGCCCACTTGGAAACAAAACCGACGCCTAAACCTGCTGAGACTCCTGTGATGACCGCCTGGGTACTGCCTAATTCCATCACAATGTTCAAATCCGATTCTTTAATCTTTTGGTCCGCCAGGGACTCTTTCACGGCAATCCGAGTGCCGGACCCGGCTTCTCGGGTAATCATCTCCATTGATAATAAATCCTTGTAATGGATCTCAGGAGGAATACTGCTTTCGGCACTTGCGATCAGAACTAGTTCATCCTGTAAAAAGGGGATGAATTCCACATGATCCGATTCCACTTTTGCCCCCACAACCCCTAAGTCGATTTTCCGCTCATAAAGCAGGTCCACAATCAGCCCCGTGTCACCCACCGTCAGGGAAACATTAATTCCGGGATACTCTTTGCGGAATTCCCCGATAAATTTCGGCATCAGGTACTCACCGGGAATGGTACTGGCTCCAAGAGCCAGTTTTCCTCTGTGCAATCCTTTAAAATCTTCCATGATCTCGATGGCCCGGTTATATACCGTCAAAATTTCTTTCGCATCCCGGTAAAAGTGTTTTCCTGCTTCCGTCAACTGCACCCGTTTATCATTTCTCTCAATCAAGGGAAGCCCGATGGTCTCTTCGAGAGATTTTATCTGAGCACTTATGGCAGGCTGGGTCATAAACAAAGCTTCTGCCGCATTGGTAAAACTTTTTAAGTCCGCGACCATAATAAAAGAACGAATTTGTTTAATACTGGACATGATCAAATCTCCTTAAGTAGTTTAGATGTGATCATCTAGTTTTCTTCGCCTCTATTGCTAAATCCTCCTGATAATAAAATTTTTTTATTGAATTTATACAAGAATTGAATCTTCAAATGAAAAAGCCTCTGCAGATTGTCATCCGTAGAAGCTATGATCTCTGGTAAGACAAATTATGCCTTATGCTTGGAAATCTCTGCCCGGGCCAATTCATCGCACCGGTTGTTGAAGGGGTTTTCCGCATGTCCTTTTACTTTCATCCAGCGTACTTGATGCATCGACCCCAGTTTAAGAAGCTCTTTCCACAAATCCTGGTTTTCTACCGGTTCCTTTTTGCTATTTTTCCATCCGTTCCGCTGCCAATTGTCCAGCCAGCGCTGATTAAAGGCGTTCACCAGATAAGCGCTGTCGCTGAATATTTGGACGGCGCAGTGTTCTTTGAGCTGATTCAGCCCCTGGATCGCCGCCGTCAACTCCATGCGCTGATTGGTCGTTAACGGGACAAAGCCGGAAATTTCTTTTTTATGTTCTCCATAAATCAGGATTGCGCCCCACCCTCCGGGACCGGGATTTCCCGAACAGGCCCCGTCCGTATAAATGGTTACTTCTTTCATGAGGGATCTCCTTTCAAGAAGCAGGATACCAGAAGCAAGAAGCAAGAAAAAAGGATACGATCTTGCATCTTGTACCGAGGAATGTCGCCATTCACTTACCCCTCTATTATACCCAATTTCTGGAGTTCTGCACTACTTGATTTTTTATCTTTTACTTGTTGCGAAAATTGAAGATGCGGGCCCTTTTTACCCCGTTATTTGCGGCCAGTTCGCTTTTTTCTTTCAATTGGCCTTGAAAATAGACCTCCACTGTGCCCAATACTTGCCCTTTGCGCACGGGCGCCTTGACGGTTTGGACGATGTTGTTCTTCACTTGCCAATCCCCGGCGGCATCTTTGAGAAAACTGCAGTAAAGACCGGTTTTCGGCACCACTTCCACATAGTCCGGCTCCCCGTTGATCACCTTGATGCGGTCAAAGATCTCTCCCGGCCGCACCACAATTTGGTCAAATTTTTCAAAACCGTAATTCAGTAATCCGGCTGCATCGTCATACCTCCGGGAACTGCCCAAAACAGTGGCAATATACCATTTGCCGTTTCTCACCGCGGAGGCCACGAGGCAACCTCCGGCAGCATTTGTCGTTCCCGTCTTTACGCCGTTAGCCCCGGCATAAAAATCCAGCAGTCCGTTGGTGTTGCTTACTGTCTTTGATTTCTCCCGATTCAGCCATTTGATTTCCACACTGTTTTTTTTCACCGTCTCCGCAAAAAAAGGCTGCTCCATAGCGGCACGGGCCATTAAGGCCAGATCATAGGCCGTGGAATACTGTCCCGGTACGGAATACCCATTGGGATTTCGAAAGCTGGACTGAAAAGCGCCTAAAGCCCATGCTTTTTTATTCATGAACAGGGAAAAGAGTTTCGGATCTCCCGTCACATGTTCGGCCAAAGCCACCGCGGCATCATTGGCAGACCAAAGCAAGGCGGCTCCCATTAAATCCCTTACGGTCATCACATCCCCTTCCTTGAGGCCAATGGTCTGTCCCACATAAGTCTGGTGGGCTTTTTTGCCAATCACCACTTTTTGATCTAAGTTTTCCAGGTTTAAGGTTATTAAGGCGGTGAGGATTTTTACGGTACTGGCCGGGTGCCTAAACTTATGGGCATTTTTTTCCCAAAGAATTTCCCCCGTATACCCGTCAATGAGCACCGCCGCCTCCGCCCGTAGTTTGGGTTCGGCCCAGGACTTTGCCGGTTGTATCAACATGGCGGTCAAAAAAACGAGCAGCAAAAGCCATGCTTTTTTGTGCATGTTATCACCCCCGCTCGTTATTATTTGCAGCTCCATTTGGTTTCATCCTAAAAAAATTGGCACACTGAGCAAAGGGTGATATAATAGAAAGATCGAGAGAGAGGTGGAAATGGATGAAAAAAACGATCAGCAGTGTCATCTGGGAATATTTGAAAAGTTTTTTGCTGGCAGTAATCATCGCTTTGATCATTAGAACCTACTTGTTCCAAATAACGGAGGTATATGGCCAGTCCATGTATCCAACCCTCCATGATCATGATCGATTGTTTACAAACCGGATTATTTATACCATCGCCAAACCTGACCGGGGAGATATTGTGATTCTTGATGCTCCGGATCGTCCCGGTACCTTCTATGTAAAAAGGGCTATCGCTTTGGCCGGAGACCGGTTGAAAATAACCGGCGGCATTGTCTATGTAAATGGCGAGAAACAGGACGAACCCTATATTAATGGAAACTTTACCGAGGGAGACATTGATACGGTTGTGCCTCCGGGCACTGTCTTCGTCATGGGTGATAACCGGGGAAACAGCCATGACAGTCGCAGCCCAGATGTATCCTATATCCCGGTTGATGATATTGAGGGGAAAGCTGTGTTCCGCATTTGGCCTTTTGATAAGTTTGGAAAAGTAAATTAAAAAAAACGCGACAGGGTCGCGTTTTTTTTTAATTTCTTTTAATACCCTAAGTTTTCCCCCACTAAAACTACGGTAATATCACTGACCATGGGCCTCTTTTTCATCACGGCATAAATACGGCAGATCCTGGTCTTTCCCTGGCAATCACAGCACACACCTGTTGTCAAACAGGGATTGGAAGTCTCTAATCGCTTATTGTTTTTGGGGGAAGCAATCATGCTGATTCTCTCAAAGGCAGCCTTTTCATCGGTACAGACCTTATTGATCCCGGCCACAATCACGACCTTTTTCGGTCCGAAGGTCATCGCCCCCACCCGGTTTCCCACGCCATCCACATTGACCAGATATCCCTCCAGCGTAACCGCATTGGTGCTGCATAAAAATACGTCACTAAGCAATTGCCGGCGCCGGATATCCATTTTGGCTTCCGGGGACAAGCCGGGAAGATTGTGATTGAGTATTTTGGCCCCCAGGGCTGCCGCCTTTTCAGGGATTCCCAATTCGTTTAGTGTTGCCGACCCGCCAATGCCTACCGCGTCTCCCGGAGAAATATATGTGAGCACCTGCTCTATCGCTTCCTGCCGGTGAGGAAAATAGACGGCGTCAAATTCATTTTTCCTCAACGCCTGAACCACTTTTTCGCCTAATCTATCATGATGCCATTGATCGATACTCATCAAAACCCACTCCCTCTTTCCCATTTTTCTATCACTTTTCTCTGCCCAGAAAAAAAATCCTGCCCAAGCACTCTTTCTATTCATAAAAAACCGGGGATGGTAAAAATTATTACCGGGTGCGAAAAAAGAAATTTTGCGGAAAAAATTTTTTGAGCAGGAACTGAGCTGAACTGGTAGAAAGAACATTTATCAAGCTTATGAAACATATAGTAGAATGAATCTCCTTAACATCCGACTGAGAGGAGGAATGAACCCATGCATGTTCGTTCTAAAATGACCAAAGAGCCTGTTACCATCACCAGACAGACCACCATTGCAGATGCCCTGGAATTAATGCGCAAACACAACATCCGCCGACTCCCGGTAATGGAAAATAATAAGCTGGTGGGGATTGTCACGGATCGGGACATCAGTGAAGTATCCCCCTCCCCGGCCACAACTCTCAGTGTTTTTGAAATCAATTACCTGCTGGCCAAAATGAAAATCAAAGATGTCCTGCCCAAAAACCAGAAAGTAGTGACCATTTCTCCGGACGCCTATGTGGAAGAAGCCGCCATCATCATGCGGGAACACAAAATAGGCGCCCTTCCGGTGATAGAAAACAATAAGCTGGTGGGAATCATTACCGAGACCAACATTTTCGATGCCTTTATCGAACTTCTGGGCGTCAAAGAACAAGGATCCAGAATCACCATTGAAGTGGAAGACAAACCCGGCGTGCTGGCGGACGTCACCCAGATCATCAAAAATGACGGGGCAAATATTTCCCGGGTAGCCGTTTTTAGAGAAGACGGCAAAACCTTTATCGCCATTCGCCTGAATACCTTCTACGGAGAACCCATTATTGCCACCCTGGAGAAAAACGGCTATACCATTCATTCCTATAAAAGCTATAATGAGTATCAGTGAAAAAGAATAAAAGCCCCTTCGGGCTTCTATCGCACAAGATCAAAATAGTTGGGATTCTACTTTTGGGGGAAGTACTGGTCCAGCCGTTTCAGCATTTTCAGATCCGCTTCTCCGTCCACAGGCAGCATATGATACGCCTCAAACAGCTTTACCGCAAATTCCGTGAGGCCTCCGTAACGCCCGTCCGCGTAATCGATGCCAAAACCTAACTCCTTTAAGCGGTATTGGAGCATGACCACATCCTGCCCGGATGATTTTAATTTCAAGGGTCGGACAAAACCCTGAAACTTCGGCGTATAGCCCATAATCAGCACCCTTGTGCCAATGGGGATCCAGGGAAATATTTCTTCCACATCTTTGTTATACATACGGAAACAGCCATGGGAAGCAGACCGACCGATGGAATAAGGATTATTTGTTCCATGGATTCCGTATATTCCCCAGGGGACGTTGATCCCCATCCACCTGCTCCCGAATCCTGTTCCCCAGTTCAGGTCTTTGTGGATGATTTTATACTCTCCCACCGGGCTGGGGGTTTTCGATTTTCCCGTCGCCACGGAGTATGTCTTAAAAAGTTTTCCATCATCCAAAATGTGCAGCTGATTTTTATTGAGGTCGATATAAATGCTCACCTCGCCCTTCGGCCCGTCTCCCCCTGGATTGCTTGCCATGGCCTGGTCATAAAGCGCGGCCAGGGCATCCCAGGTTTTATGTTCTATAGTACCGTTGGGAGCTAAACCATGGTCTCTCTGAAATTTTTTTACCGCTTCTGCCGTCATTGGGCCATAATTCCCATCCACCTTGGCCCGATAATACCCGGCAGATTTCAACAATTCCTGAAGTTCGGCAATGTACCCTCCTGACTGGACCGGGTCTGTAAAATGCAATTCCGGACAAGACGTATAGTCGGTACAGGCTTGGACAGGCAGTGACCATGCCATAAAAGCCATGAAACAAATCATGATCGAAAAAACAGTCTTGTTAATTTTTTCTTCCCCCTTTTTCAAAATAATCATAGAACAATACATGGGAAAATAAATACTTATCTCTTATTGCAAAGTGTGGAATGTCTGATTTTGAGACCGGTAATTCTCCCTTTCCAGCAACCCTAGCCCATATTTAGCTGCAAAGACCGGATTGCTGTCCCGCAAACCATGTAAACTTTTTAATAACCTGGTTGCTTTCTGGGCATAGGACCGGTCCCCTAACACACAGGCCATGTTCAGAAAAACCGTGGCCAGCTCCGCATTTTCCACAAAGGGAACTAGGGGAATATCCAAATAGCCCGGATTGGCGGAGGCTAAGGGAATATCCCCAAAATATCCCTCCGGCAGCCGGTAATTTTTATACACATGCTTCATTAATAATTGGGCCTTTTCCAAATAATCAATTTGCCGGGTACAATTATATGCTTCCCATAATGCGCAAATAAATTTTACCTGGTCAGAAAAAAGTTCTACTTCCGACGGTCCCTGGAAGAAAAAGTGACTCATGCCCCGGCCCAAACGGTAGCACTTGGCCCAAAAAGAGTGCAGCACCGCCAAGGCAATCTCCAAATATTTCTTCTCACCGAAAACCCGGTAGGCCAGGAGTAAAGATGAGACCATCATGCCGTTCCAATTGGCAAAGGGAGAAAAATCAACCTCATGGCCTATTTGACTGCCGCCAAAGGCATGCACTCCCGGATCAAATAAATGATCGATAAGATACCGAAGGGTATCTTGAGCCACCCTTTCATATCTTTCCTCGCCCCACCTGTTAAATGCCAGCAAATAGTTGCGTAAAAGCCCGGCATTGCTCTCGAGAAGTTTTTCCCCATGGGGCAAGGTCCAATTCTGTCCTTCACATAAGCGGAAAAAGCCTCCTTTTTCCCGGTCATAAATCTCACCGGTGCTCATGACATCCAAGGTGTGGGTCAACATCGTCTCTGCCTCCGGACAAAAATTCTTTTCCGTATAGGAAATTAAAAAGTCGTTAATTTCCGGGAAGGGAAATTTCGCTTCCGCCGAGTATACCACAAATCCCCCAAATTCATGGTCATAGGCTTTTTTAATGATCTCCATCACATGGTCGATCTGCCCCAAGGATAAGCAATCTTTGTCCATTTTTTTGGACAGCATGTTTTCCTTATTGAAGCCCGCAGGCAAATTTGCTTGTTTTTCCCCATTCCTGGGCGCTAGAACCCGCTTGCGTTTGCTCACGTCATGCAAGACTTCCTCCAACAGGCTCTTCATTTGCTCTCCGGGCAAATAATTTTCTCCCTTCAAAATATGGCCCTCTCCTGATAAAAAAACAATGCTCGGGTATCCTCCATAATGATACCGGTCCGCCACGTGGGGGTATTGGTCTACATTCACCTTCATGGGAATAAAATTTCTTTCAATGATATGGATCACCTGAGGATCCTGGTAAGTTGTATCTTCCATCACAGCACACCAGCCGCACCAGGGTGCCGTTAAATACATCATAATCGGTTTTTTTTGGACCGACGCTTGCTCAAAAGTATCGTTGCCCCAGGGAAACCAATTGATGGAACAGGGCATATCTTTTACCTCCTTCCCGATATTATCTTTTGTTTTCACGATTTTTTTTAGGTGTAGAAAATGATGGAAAGCCAGTAAAGTTTCTCCCGGCTGTAATATTCACTCTAAATTAATATATGGGCTCCCCTCAGACTTATGCGAACTTCACGTTTCAGGAAATCTGGTATAAAAGCTCCCTTTTTTTGTCATAATAGCCTAATAATAAAATTATTTAAAAAGAGATAAAATGATCCAGGAGGCTAAAAAATGACCGATAATTACGGAATGCCTGATAATGCCGTGCGCGCCTATAAATGTGCCCGCTGCGGAAATATGTTTGAGGCACAGCGCCAGGTGGCATCCACCTGCCCTATATGCGGCTATACCTGCAGCGAAAACCTGTGCAATGTTGTTGACACCACGAATGAAGACTATTGATAGGAGGCCCCCTCATGTCAAAAAGGAAACAGGAAAAAATCACCGCCCCCCTAAATCTGACTCAGGAGCTGGAAGGCTCGATTCCTAAAGTTAACCTGGACGGCGTTTCTGAGGCCAGAATCCCGACAAAAATCGTGCCGGAAAAAACT
The DNA here is from genome assembly GCF_002777255.1 of Candidatus Formimonas warabiya. GTDB lineage: Bacteria > Bacillota > Dehalobacteriia > Dehalobacteriales > Dehalobacteriaceae > Formimonas > Formimonas warabiya. The sequence continues at coordinate 3,762,810 of NZ_CP017634.1, forward strand.
CCCCCAAGCAAAAAGTAAAATTTTATTTTTCTTCCATAAAAAGGGCCGTTTTGCAGAAGACAGCCCTTTCTTTTTTGGCGAAAAACCTTTACAATCTTTATAATGTTTTAATTCAATTTTTATCTTTTTTTAATCTGCAAGATGCAAAATGAAAGCAGTAAGCATCAAGATATTGCCTGGTGACAGGAGTGACGGCTCGTGCAGCTTATTTTATCGTGGGATCTTTTCCTTTTTCGCTTTATTAACCGAAAGTGGCGCTGTTCTTTGCTGGACAGATTAATGCCCAGGATGACTCATCTGGGCGGGCTGAGGGCTTCCATCCTCATCTGTTTGGCTTTGCTTTTCTTCTCCAGGGAAACCCTGGGGAAAGAGGTGGTGTACGCCATGGTGGGGAGTCAGATTGTGGTGCAGGCAGCAAAAAAAATCTTACCCAGACGGCGCCCTTTTCTTACGGTTCCTGAGACAAATATCTGGCAGCCTCTGATCCTGAAGGACTATTCTTTTCCTTCCGGTCATACTGCGGCCAGCTTTTCTCTCAGCGCCGTCGTTGCTTTATACTTTCCCCTCCTCACCCCTTTTGTGCTGCCCCTGGCCGCGCTGATCGGCATCTCCCGGATCTATCTGGGCTTGCATTATCCCTCCGACGTCATCATGGGCGCTCTTTTAGGAACCATATCGGCCGTCTTGGTCTGCCTATAGGGAAAAGGCAGGGATCCAGGTACCGGGGTCCGGGAAAAACCAAAAGATCAACTTTTGCTGCATAAGGGTTGAGGCTTCATCTAAATAAGTCCCCTCGTACTTCAAAAAAAAATCCCGTATCACTGTCAAAGCGGTACGGGATTGCTTTTTAGAGCCGGCCGGCCACCCTCACGCCACATGGAACTCCAGCACCATGGAACGCAATTGCTCTGCCCTGGCCCCCAGCTCTTCTACGGTAGCCAGCATCTCCTGGGCTCCGGCCGCCGTCTGTTCTACTTCCAGAGAAACCTCCTCGATTACGGAGACTACATTGCCGCTCCCTATGGCCTGATTTTGGGCCTCATCAGTAATTTCATTGACCTTGTCCACCGTTAAATTAATTAAAGAGGCAATGGCCTGAAAAGATTGTCCCGATCTTTCCGTCCAGGTACTGCCGTCTTTTACCGCCTTTTCCGTGTCCAAATTTCCTTTCTGAATGGCAAAAACGATCTGGCCTATTTCCTGGCTTTCTTTTCGGGAACTATCCGCTAATTTTTTTACTTCCTGGGCCACCACCCCAAAACCCCGGCCGATGGTACCGGCCCGGGCAGCCTCAATAGCGGCGTTCAAGGCCAGAAGATTGGTTTGGCCGGAAATTTTATCGATCATCTTGATGATTTCACCAATTCTTAAGGAGTTCTTATTTGACCGCTCCATATTTTCATGAATCAGCCGCATGCCAAAAACAGCTTGAGAAACGTTTTCTTCTCCGGTTTGGGCCTTTTCTTTAGCCTCCTGAACGGTGGTCAACGCATTTTGGGCATTATTTGAGACCCGTTCCGCCGCCCCTGCCAGTTCTTTTACTTCGGCGCTAATCGTAGTTAAATGATAGGACTGATTTTGCGACCCTTCGGCAATCAGCCGGGCACAAGACAGCATCTGTTCACTGGCTGCTGCCAAATCCCCCGCATGATCCTGAATATTGGTGACGATCCGGTTCAGGTTATCTTTCATTTCATTCAGGGTCTGCCCCAGGACGGATACTTCATCCCGGGAATGGATGGTCAAATCGGGAATGGAAAGATTTCCCCGGGATATCTCCTGGGCAAAATTCACCGTAGTTAAAATAGGCTTGGTAATCCCTCTGGTAATCACTGCCGCTAAAATCATTCCGGCGACAAAGCATACTCCTGTGGCACAAACCAAAAGGGCAAAAGCAAACCTTTTCGTGTTGTTACTCTGACGGGCTCCGGACACCATCTGATCTTTGGCGGCTTTCAAGAGGGTATCCCCGTTTTTGACTACAGCGGCCATTTGCTTGACTTTCTCCCCATCTGCCTCGGTAATACCCTCAAAAGCACTGCCCAGACTTTTGATCTGGGCCAGGAGTTGGGCCCCATGGGTAGAAGCTTCCTGCCCCTGGAGCTTTTCTTTTAGGGTTAAGGCCAGAGCTTCCGCCTCTTTTAGTTTTTGGCGTGCGGCCAGAGAATAGGCCTCCTTTTTCGGACCTTCTGCGCCGTCCACGACAAAACCGCGCACCTCCAGCCCGATTTCCGTAATCTTGGTTTTCAGCTCATATTCCAGTTCCACATTACCGGAACCCTGGTCCTGGGTGAGAATCTCCTCCATCAACCTGTACCCCTGGGATTCGCAGGTAAGATAGGAATTGAAAAATTTGTCCTGGCGGTCTTTTAACAAGGCATATGAATTAATACTTTTTTGATACTCCACCACTAACTTCCACATATCCTCCAAACCGTCCGCATCCTGACTAGTGGTCAATTTTTTTCTCTCAGATTCCAATTCCCGCATCAGGTCGTTCACTTTGGTAATATCCTCAGAAGCACCTGTCCTCTGATAATCTTTTACGGACCCGCCGATTTGATATACCTGGTCCACAAAAGAAACAGTAATTTGATTCTGATTAAATACATGGGCCAATCTATTCATACCGACAAAGCCTGTAATGGCAATAAAGATACTGATGACCATGAGCAGAGTGAAGCTGCCCCCGATTTTTAATCCTAAGCTTTTCGCATCCTGAAATTTTTTCCCGACTTGCCTCAGCCGGTAAAAAAAAGATTTCACCAAAGGCAGAAAACGACGGGAAGCCTGCTTCCATCCCGCACCCAGATACTTTTTCCCCCATCTGTTTTTCCCCCTAGGCATTTTTTTGCCTAAGTCATTCATCCATGAAATAAGCCTTTTTTTCATGTGCGCGACTTTGATCCCTGTTTTCAATGTATTTCCTAACTCCTTCCCTTATTCTCCTATCATGCAATTCTTGCTAAAGAAAGGCTTTCCTTTCAAGGCACAAATACTTAATACAAACTTAAAGCGTTCTTAAGAAAAAATTCTTCAACCAAGATTAGTTGAAGAAAATCAGCAGGGTACAGGGTTTTTATGTGCTTTATTTTAAACGCCAAATATTAAGATTTTCCCTCTCTCCTATTTAATTTTCAGTTAAGAAAAAAATCCCCTGGCGGTACCAGGATTTTTTTTCTCAAATACATATTAATTTATTCCCGCTGCCATACTTTAATTATGATTCCAGAAAAGGAGGCCTGCCGATGGCTGCCCTAGCGGTTGTGACAAAAGAGATGCACTGGATCCCAGGCAGATTGCGCATCAGAATATCCGGCCTGAGAAACAACCCAGTTTTGGCCACCGGACTGCTGCAGTCCCTGTCCTCCCTTGATGGGGTTAATGGCATTTTGCCTAATATTGTGACGGGAAAATTACTCATCCATTATGATCCCACTATTTTAACCCTGCACCGGTTACTGGCAGAGATTCAGGAAAACACCCGGGCCTCCATGCAGGCCCGCCTTCCCCGCCTTCCGGAATCCGTAAGCCCTCCCGCAAAAGGAAAAGTGCTTCCTGTGATTGAACCGGAGGATACCCCGCTGAAGTCTCAATGGCTCCATGTGGTGGGGGGAGGGTCCTTATTATCCTATCTGTTCTTAAAAAGAATATTTTGGGGCAGGCCTTCTTGGGCGGACAACCCCGCCTTACTTCACTTGGCGACAGCTACCACCTTAATCTCCGGTTATCCCATTTTAAGAAGCGGCTTGGGCTCCCTGACCCGGGGTAAAATCAGCCATGACTTGCTCATTAGCATGACTGCTTATGCCACGCTGCTTTTACGGGAAAATATATTTGGCCTTGCCACCGTCTGGGCGGTCAACCTGATCTCTTTGCTGCAAACTTTGGCGGTGCTAAAGTCCCGGCAGCATCTGGAATCAAACTCCGACCTGAGCAGGATCCTGGTGCAACAAGAGTGGTCTCAGGAGATGATCCCTGCCTCCCAAGTAACCCCCGGTGAACTGATCCGGGTCCAGGCCGGGGAATTGATTCCTTTTCAAGCCAGAGTACACTCCGGAACCGGCCTCATCAATGAAACTCCCACAACGGGAAAAACCTTACACCGTTTGGTGAAGGAAAACGATGTTGTGGAACCGGGCAATCTGGTGGAGGCGGGCAGGCTATCCTTAGAAGTACGGAAAATCCCTGCTCCTTCTCCTGTTAAGATCTGTTTGGGACAAGGACATTTACGCCAGGACCGCTTCATGGATCATTTTGTCAATTTATCTTTTGCTTTAGCTTTTTTTTCTTTTTTACTGACAAAAGATATCCAACGGTCTCTCACCATGCTGCTGGCGGCTATTCCTGCCTCCTACTCTTTGGCCACCCCGTCCGCTTTGTGCAGCGCTGTCCGCTACCAGGTTAAGCGGGGGGTCCAAGTCCTTAACCCGGAGCAACTGCTCAAGGCAGAACAAATTGACACGGTTCTGTTTGACAAAACAGGCACGCTGACTACCGGAGAGTGGGAAGTAAGCCAGGTGCTCCCCCTGGATGATAACTGGACCAAAGAAACGATCCTGGTAAAGGCCTCCCGCATCCGGTCAGGTGCAGGATACGGAAAAAGAGACCCTTTAGCGTCTTTACTAACGGCAGGCAAGTCAGGTCCCCTCTTGTTAAAAGATACACGACTGCACGCTTCAGGAATCCGGTGTCAAGCAGGGGATCAATCTATCCTTTTAGGCACACCCGCTTATATGGCAACCCGGGGTATTTCTCTCAAGAAATATCAACCACAGATTAAGTCACTTCAGGCGAGTGGAACCACCGTGATTGCCCTTGTCATCAACCGGGTACCGGTTGGCATCATTGGATTTGAGGAGTCCATCCGCCCGGAAAGCTACCTGTTGATCAAGGAATTAAAGCAGATGGGCATTACCCGGTTGGGCATCCTTTCCGGGGATACCCAGGATGCTTGTCTAAATGTGGCCCGGAAATTAGGGATCAGCCAAGTATGGGGAAGCTTACATGAGCAAGAAAAAGCGCAGGTGGTACGAGAATTTCGTCATTTAGGCTGTCATGTTTGCGTGGTGGGTGACGGTATGAACGATCGGGCTGCGCTCAGAGAGGCCGACGTAGCCATCGGGTTAAAAAACCCCCAATATCTTACGCCGGTGACAGAGGCAGGCATTATTTTGCCGGAACACGCTCTGGACCAGGTGGCCGACCTTGTGAGTTTTGGTGCGGAAGTGAGTAACTGTGCAAAAAACAACAAATTTCTCGCCGGCTGTCTGGATGTGGTGGGCTTAACGCTGGCATGCGCCAATTTGCTTACACCGGTCCTGTCCACACTCATGGCCAATATTTCTATCTTTGGTGTGATTTTGAATTCCTCCCTGGTCAAGTTCACAGAAAAAAGAAGCATCCAAGCCAGTTCCCCTCATCTCTCCCGGGTCTACAGGTGGTCCCTTGATAAATCCTTGGCGGGGAGAAAAAAAGGAGCCTTGATTTCGCCAGCCATGAAAAATTTCGTACAACCGGTTAAACCCTGGCATGCCTTGACGGCGGAAGAGACCATTCATGAGCTGCACTCTCATTTAAATCAAGGCCTTACATGTGACCAAACCCCCGGCATGCTTGATACTCTCGGACCGAATCAATTTTATCAGCCCCCTCCGGCCAGCCTTCTGGCCAGGTTTTTCAGCCAATTAAAAGACTTCATGATCCAGCTGCTCTTGGGAGCCAGCATCGTATCCTTTGTCCTGGGCGAAAGGGTGGATGCGGTGACCATTTTAGGGATCGTCTGTTTGGAATCCTTCATCGGTATGATCCAAGAACATCACGCCGAGCAAGCCCTCGCCGCTTTAAAAGAGCTAGCTGCTCCTGTGGCCCGGGTAACTCGGGAGGGAAAAAATCTTCTCATCCCGGCCCGGGAAATCGTCCCGGGAGATCTTATCCTCCTGGAACCCGGAGACCGGGTGCCCGCCGATGCCCGTTTAATCGAGGGATCTAGCTTGGAAGTAGAAGAAGCCGCCCTGACCGGGGAATCATTATCTGTGGCCAAGGAGGGCAATCGTTCCCTGCCTGAGGAAACAGCGGTAGCTGACCGAAATAATATGGTATTTATGGGAACCCATGTTACGGGAGGAAGAGCCAAGGCGACCGTGGTTAACACGGGAATGTCCACCGAGATGGGTAGGATCGCCGCCCTGTTGGAAAACACGGAGGAAGAGTCTACACCTTTACAAAAATATTTGGATCAACTGGGAAAACAAATCACGTCCGGGTGTTTGGCCGTCTGCGCCTGCATGGTGATCATGGGCTGCCTGAGAGGGCAATCCCGGTTTCACATGCTGCGCACCGGGATCAGCCTGGCGGTAGGTGCCATTCCTGAAGGATTGCCCGCAGTGGTTACCATTGCCCTTGCCTTCGGGGTAGGCCGTATGGTAAAAGGCAATGCCATTATTCGCCGGCTTCCTGCCGTGGAAAATTTGGGCAACACCCAGGTGATTTGCACCGATAAGACAGGTACCCTTACCAAAAATGAAATGACGGTAAAGCAGGTTTATTCTTCCGGAAAAACCTGGCATGTAACAGGCTCCGGCTATACGCCAGAAGGAGAGTTCTTCCTGGACGGAGAAAAAATGATTCCTTCCGCAGATCCAAACCTCCTGGGCATCCTCACCATCGGAGCTCTGTGCAACAACGCGAAAATGGAAAAAAGCGGCATCGCAGGCGACCCTACGGATTGTGCCGTTTTAGTGGCGGCAGCAAAGGCGGGGATCGGGCCGGAAACCGCCGGGGCCTTTTTACGGCGCAAAGAAGCGCCTTTTGATGCCACCCGCAAAGCAATGTCTGTCGTCTGCCAGGACAGGGAGGGTAAACTCGCTCTCTATGTGAAAGGAGCCCCGGAAGCGATTTTAGAAAAATGTACGAAAAGTTTTCAGGATGGCCGGTTAGAATTGCTGACCCCGGAAAAGAAAAAAGAAATCTCCGCAGCGGGGGAGAGCATGGCGGACAACGCGCTCAGAGTGATCGCCACAGCCTATAAAACAATCCGTCCGTCCGGCATCAACGAGGACCCCTCTGTTTTGGAAGAAAACCTGATTTTTTCCGGCCTTCTGGGTATGGAAGACCCGCCAAAACAGGGTGTCGTCGAGGCCGTTGCCGCCTGCCATGAGGCAGGAATTAAGGTGATCATGGTTACCGGCGACCACGTCCACACTGGGGAAGCGATCGCCCGGCAAATTGGATTACTGACCCCCGTGGGAAAATCTCTCACGGGAAACCAATTAGACCACTTGGACGACAAGGATTTGGCCGCTATGATTGATGAAGTCGAGATATTTGCCCGCACTTCCCCGGAGCACAAGCTCCGTATTGTCAAAGCCTTTAAGAGCAAAGGATATATCGTAGCGATGACGGGTGACGGAGTAAATGACGCCCCGGCGGTAAAAGAAGCGGATATCGGCATTGCCATGGGCCGGTCCGGTACAGACGTCACCAGTGCCTCCGCCGACGTGGTGCTGACAGACGATAATTTTCCCACCATCGTTCTGGCGATTAAAGAAGGCCGGGGCATCAAAGAAAATATCCGGACTTCCATCCGTTATGTTCTGGCAGGAAATTTTGGCGAAGTTTTGGCCATGTTTTTGGCGGTTCTAGCCGGCCAACCGGTCCCCCTCATTCCGAACCAGATTCTTTGGGTCAACCTGGTTACGGAAAGCTTTCCCGCCTTAGCCCTAGGGGGAGCTCCTCCGGGATCTCATTTTATTCCGGCCAACCGCCGGTTTATGGACCGGCACCAGTGGCGGGGCCTTTTCCTTAGAGGATTGCTGGCGGGAGCCGCTACCTACGGAATTTTTGCTTTTAGTCTTCGTTCCGGAGCCTCTCTAGTCAAGGCACGAACCTTGGGCTTTGCCAGTTTAATACTCAACCAGATGTTCCATGCCTTCGACTGTAATGCTGCCTCCGGGCAGAAGAAACATCCCCGGGAATTATTTATGGCCGTCGGACTATCTACAGCCCTCATGTTAGGGGCAATTTATTTTCCGGGATGCGGTCCGGTTTTTTCCACGGTTCCATTAAGGGGAACAGACTGGTTGATGGTTTTACTTTCTGCCGGTGTGCTGGGCCGGTTGGATCTTGTGCTTCGGCATCTCTCTCTTCCGCCAGCCACAAAAACATAACTCCGCACAAAATAGCAGATAAAAAATTCCCTCTAAATGAAGCAGACAGAAGAAGGATGCTGTATTTAGAGGGTTTTTTCTATTCCTCTCTTAACAGATTATTTACCAGAACTTAACAATCACTAAAGAAACGTTAACAATACCGTTAACATTTCGGTGATATAAATAAAACAATACTATTTCTTAATAATTAAGGGAGGTTATCACATGTTTAAACCCAAGTATTCTTTCGTAGGGATGCTGGTCTTGGCCCTGTTTTTCGCCCTGACGGCTTCCGCCTTTGCGGCAGACGGCATCAAGGTGAAATTTGACGGGAAGGAATTGGCTCTTAAGGTGGCACCTGTCCTTTCCCACGGCACCACATTAGTGCCCATTTCCGCTATTGCCGAAGAAATGGGAGGAACCAGTCTTTTCAACGCGGCGACAAAAACCATCACCATTAAAACCGCAGATAAGAACATTGAACTGAAGGTGGACTCAAAAAATGCCAAGGTAAACGGGGCCGCTAAAACATTGGATGTTCCTGCCCAGGTGATCAACGGCAAAACCATGGTTCCCCTGCGTTTTGTCAGTGAAGCATTGGGAGCCGAAGTATCCTATTCGGCTTCCGCAAAAACCGTCACCATTACTTACTTCACCAATATGACCGGGACCCTGAAGATTGGCGGTTCCACCACGATTCAGCCTCTTGCCCAGGCGGCGGCAGACAAATTAATGGCGAGGAACAAAGGGCTTTCCATCACCATCGCCGGCGGCGGCTCCGGGGAAGGAATTAAAGGAGCCCATGCCGGAACCTTCAATATTGGTAATGTGTCCCGGGACCTGGAAAAAAGCGACACAGACACTTACCCCGGGTTGATCAGCCATACCATCGGCTATGACGGCATCGTGGTCATCGTCAACACGAACAATCCCGTGAGCGACTTAACCAAAGAACAAGTTTTCGATATCTTCACCGGAAAGATCAAGAACTGGAAAGAAGTGGGCGGAAGTGACGCCGCCATCTTTGTCCAAACCCGGGAAGCTTCCTCCGGAACTTTGACTGCCTTTGAAGAACTGGCCCTGGAAAAGAAAGGAACGGTTCTGGCTACAGCTACTCCCCATACTTCCAATGGCTTGATGAAGCAGGCTGTAGCGCAAAATGGAAACGCCATTGGTTTTCTCTCCATGGGCTACCTGGATAAAACTGTGAAAGCACCTAAAATAGCCGGTATTGAAGCGACCCAGGCCAATGCCCTGTCCAAAGCCTGGCCCTATGTGCGTACCTTAAATGTGGTGACCAAAGGGACGCCTTCCGGATTAGCAGCCCAGTTCATCAACTTCCTGAAAAGTTTTGAAGGCCAACTGCTCGTATCCGAAGACTATTTACCCTTGAAAGCCCAGGACTAACCACTTCTCCCCTCCCTTCCCAGGTTGTATTGTATAAAAGGAATTCCCATTCACCCCGATACTGTTCTGCCCGATCCGGTGCAGAGCAGTATCGGTTCTGTTTTATTCTCTTTTCCATACCATATTGAGGTGGTGAATTGTTTTGCAGCAAATGGAAAGACCTGAAGCCGGCGCCCCCTATTTCGTGCTCAATAAGTCCAGAATCAGATTTTTAAAAAGAAAGGATTTCTTTTTTGAAAAATCTGTGCAAGCCTTGGCTGTGGTCAGCGCCCTGATCATTGTCTTTATCTTTATTTTCGTGGGACTGAAGGCCTGGGATGTTTTAAAGATCAGCGGCATATCTTTTGTCACCGAGCGAGGGTTTGACCGGCAAATTATCGACGCTTTCAATGCCCCTGTAGAAGCCCAGGTATGGCAGTTTGGCGCTTGGGGTTTATTAATCGGCACCATCACTACGACCCTGGGCGCCTTGTTCATTGCCGTCCCCATGGGCATCGGCACCGCGGTGGTGATTGCTGAGCTGTCCCCTTCCTGGGTCAAGAATATGCTCCAGCTGGTGGTGCGGCTGTTGGCCTCCATCCCATCCATCATTTACGGCTTAATCGGCCTCTTAATTATCGTGCCTTATATTCAAAAGCTGTTCATTACCGGGGACCTGCAAATTCAGTACATTGATTATTTCCAGCTTACCGGGAACAGCATGCTGGCCGGAATACTGGTGTTAAGCATTATGATCGTTCCCTTTATTATTGCCCTCTCCGTAGATGCCATTAATGCGGTACCGAGGAGATATAAAGAAGCTTCTCTGGCTCTCGGGCTTTCCCATTGGCGCACCATTGTGCGGGTGATTTTGCCTGCCGCCAAGTCGGGCATCCTGGCCGGCATCATCCTCGCCACAGGAAGAGCTGTGGGAGAGGCCATTGCCCTTTCCATGGTCAGCGGAGGGATCGGCAATGTGCCCCAGCTCTCCCACGGGCCGGTTTTTTTCCTCACACCCGTTTTAACTTTGGCCTCAGCCATCGTTAACAAATCGGAAATGATGTCGGTACCTTCCATTCAGGCCGCCTTATTTGCCTGTGGGGTGATCCTGTTGTTGACGACCACCTTGCTCAGCCTCTGCGCCAAACTGGTGGAGTTTTTTGTGAAAAGGAGTGAAGGAATTGATTAATGGTAAATTGCGGGATTCCCTGGGCCAATTTTTTGCTTGGGCTTCCTCCGGTCTGGCTATTTCCGTCTGCTTGGGCATTATTGTCTACCTGTTCGTAAAAGGTCACGCGCAACTTAGTTTGGATTTTTTATTGACGGAGCCCACTGCTTCTCTCCAGGACGGCACCAGCGGCGGCATCAGCACACCCCTGATCGGTACTCTGTTATTAGCGGTTTTAGGGATGGCCCTGGCCTTTCCCTGGGCTTTAGCCACTGCCGTCTATCTGGCGGAGTACGCGGGAAAAAACATGGCCGTCGGCTTGTTGCGCCTGGGTATCGATGTTTTAGCGGGTGTCCCCACCATCGTCATTGCCATTTTTGGCGTGGCCATTTTCACCATCCCTCAACTGGGCTTCCTTAGTTCCATGGTGGAGGGAGTGGAAGGCACCAACCGGGCGTTTGGCCGGTCCTTTTTAGTGGCGGCCATTACCATGGCCGTGATGATTCTCCCCTTCGTGATCAAAGTATGCGAAGAAGCTATCAAGGCGGTCCCTCACTCCTACCGGGAAGGTTCCCTGGCTTTAGGAGCAACGAAATGGCATACCGTGTCCCACATCGTCCTGCCCTCGGCCCGGGGGGGCATCATTACGGGAGTAATCCTGGGCATGGGCAGAATCATTGGCGATACCGCCATCGTCTGGTTAACGCTGGGAGGCACCATGCGCATGACCGGCATCCAGCCCTGGTGGCAGCCTGTGAATTGGATCAGTACCCTCCAGAATACCGGGTCCACCCTTACCTCCTACATTTATTACACCTCTCCCGCCGGAGAGGGAAATATGCCGGAGAAGGCCTTCGGCGCCTCTTTTGTATTGATTATCCTGATTGTGGTCTTAAATCTTTTAACTGATTTTTTTGGCAACTATAAAAACAAAGTAAAGGAGGACTAACATGGCACCCTTCAATTTGTTTGATCTGAATCAGAGCAAGGGCAATGTAAGTACTCCTGGCACTTCTGTGATCGAAGTTCTCGGTGTTTCTGTCCGGTATCAAGAAAATCAGGTTCTCTCCGATGTGCATTTAAGTATTAAAGAGCATCAAATTACCGCTTTCATTGGGCCCTCGGGGTGCGGAAAAACCACCCTGCTGCGCTGTTTTAACAGGATGAATGATTTAATCAAAGGTTTTCAGATTCAAGGCACTATCACCTTTAACAATACAAATATATACGATACCACCCAGGATCCCATTGCCCTAAGAAAAAAGATCGGTATGGTTTTTCAGCAACCCAACCCCTTTCCCAAAAGCATCTACAATAATATGAAACTTCCCCTGGAAGAGAACAACAGCAGCAAAATGACCCGTCAGAAAATAGAAGAAGTCATCATCACCAAATTAAAGGACACCACCCTCTTCGATGAGGTAAAGGAGCGCATGCATCATTCCGCCCTGAAATTGTCCGGCGGCCAGCAGCAAAGGTTGTGCATTGCCCGGGCATTGACGGTGAACCCGGAAGTTCTCCTCCTGGATGAACCATGTGCCGCATTAGACCCCATTTCCATGATGAAAATAGAAAATATGCTTCAAGACTTAAAGAAAAAGTACACCATTGTCATCGTCACCCACAACCTGCAACAGGCGGCACGCATTGCGGATTATGTGGCATTTTTTTACCAGGGGCAAATCGAGGAACAGGGCTTCCCGGAGGATATTTTCACTAACCCCAAATCAGAAATTACGGCCAAGTATCTGGAAGGGGCGTTTTAAGAAAAAAATATAAAAAAGGGACTGTTTCCATAAGCAGATCACTTATTAAACAGTCCCACCTTACTATTTATTTTCACCTTTCGCTGGGTTTATAGCAGTCAGTGCACCGGTGGCAGCACCGACTCCTGTACCGACAGCACTGCCGGTGGGGCCGGCTACAGCACTGCCGATGCCGGCTCCTGCCAAAGCGCCGACTCCCGCTCCGACAGGGACCCGCAAGCTTTGGTTTCTACCAGCCTGGGCTTCAGCTACGATATCTTCCCAGCCTTCCTTGATGTTACCGATCGCTCGGCCGGTTTCATCTGCCACACTAATAACTCCTTTGGCTGTAACTAATAATGCCGACCTGAGGGCTTTACTCATGATCGGCGTCCCCACCATTACTGCAGCTCCAGCAACTACCCAGCTCCAGGGAGAATTGCCATATAACCATTTGGTAACATTTTTTGGTATCAACAAAACTTTCATCCTTCCTTCTACTTTTTCGCATGAACCTGGCATATGCGGCCTTTTTCTATATTGCTTGCTTTTCCAATGGTATAAACAAAGGCGATACCTAGAACATGTAGGATCCAAAACCCCGGATGCGGGTAGCTGAACATATCAGATTCACCCCCTTACCAAGCTTTTATTTTCCCGGTTTATGCTCCTCTTTCGTCACGGTTTTAGGTTTAGGCCCCGCTTTTGGGCCGGAAAGCTCTTCTTTCGTCGTATGCGCTTCTGTTTTCATTTCCTGGTTATTTTGACCACCGGCGCGGTCTTCTAATTCCTCGCCTACCATCGCACCAACTGCTCCGCCGATGCCGCCTCCGGCAGTCGTCCCTAGTCCGGGGCCTGCCATAGAGCCTAATCCTGCTCCAATCGCTCCGCCAATACCCGCCCCAATCGTCGCTCCTGCTGCGTTTTCCATATAAGGTACCTGATAAGCCCGGGCTTCCGACACAATGCTGTCCCATTGTTTTCTTCCCTGATTGACAATTCCGCTCAACTGATCGGAAACTTCCAGTGCCCCTTTTACAGTCGCAACACCTACGGTTCTCAACCCACTCTTAATGACCGGAGCGCCAAATAGAGCGGCTACACCTAATGCCGCTAAAGTTAACGGAGATGCCTCCGAGAGAGCTTCCCCAATTGCACCTAGTGCTTTCATCTTATCACCTCTTGGTTCAGATTTAAGTTTATTATGAAACAAAATCAGTCCGTTCATACACTGAAAAAATAATAAAGAATTAACATTTTTTTAACAATCGAATAATCGGGACTTAACGGTGTTTTTTTATAATTTAATTAATCATTTATTCGATAAAATAATGAGGTAAAGAATGGAACTGCAACCAAACACTTTTTTCGGACTAAATAGTGAGCACCAAAAACTGGCCAAAACCTGCCAGGTGGTGGAAAAATGCCTGCGCCTGACAGACGCATCCTTAAACCAGTATTTTTATCAGATGGAACGTACCTTAGTATCTCAGGTGGGAAAAGGTGATTTCCCCGCAGAGGTAGAAAAGTACCTTCACGAATACCTGATTCAATCAAATCCCTGGAGTAATCTCATTTTTCCCAGAGTGAAAGTAAAACTGGAAAAGCACTTTGGCACCAAGGTGAATATGTTTATCTCCCCGGAAGAAATCGTCACCAGCCAGTCTGATAATACCTGCGCGCCATTAAACCAGTTTTTTCACGAGACGATCCGGACAATTGCTTTTACCAAGGAAGCGGCGCATCTTAGTGTCAAGGTTTGGGATCAGAGCTTGTCTTCCCTGCCCCTGCCCCAAGAAATAAGGCAATTTGCCGGTCATATGAGATTGGCCCGTCTGATCCCGTACTTGTTAGAACTGGATCCGGAGCATATTGGCGTAGATAGGGTCAAAATACTCCGCTTAATGCTACAGGGTTTACTAACCAACCATAAATTACGCATGCGCGACCTGATTACTTTTAGAATCGCCGAGCATGCTTACCAGCTCCATGATCAGATCTTTGGATCACCCTGGGAACAGCAGCAGAGTAAAAATACCCGGTCAGAAAGAATGTATGCCTAAAGACGCTTAGCGGCTTTTACAGCTATCCGCTCATACCCGTGAAGTCCAGCGGCTGGCTTTGTCCGGAATTTTTGGCAAAATACAAAGAACCTTTTCATGATGTTTCAGAAGGGGTTCTTTGTATTTTGCTTCATTATTTCACAGCATCCTTTGAACTCTGACGGTGATCTCAGCCTGTCCGGACTGAGATACTCGATCTGTTTGTTAAAAAGCAGTGCCATCAGGGAATTTATGGTATTAAAGCTCTTTGCCTGAAAGGCATCGATCGCTCCCACAAAGGCCAGTCCCCCCAAAAAAATATTGTATAACTGGGAAAGGGAAATGCATTGATTCATCTTACGATAGGCCCTCTGGGAAAGTGCGATCATATCTGCAAGCCTCAGCATGTGATCTTCAAATATGATCACATCGGAATTCAGTTTTACCTGGTCGCAGGAAAAGTTTACAAAGCTCACGCTGGTATCAGCTTCCCTCATCGCCATGACATCGTTGATCCCATCACCCACCATCATCACAGTTTCCCAGGTTTTATACTCCTCGATGACCTTTGCTTTATCCTGATCGCTGCAATTGCTGTAAACATCACCGATACCCAGTTTTTGGGCAATATATTTTGATTTGTATGCATGATCCCCGGACAGCAGTGTGAGATCAACAGAACCTTTTTGTTTAATCCTTTCGATCAGATCGCCAGCGCCTTCTCTTACCACATCGGCTAAAGCCATTATTCCCGTCAATTCGTGATCGATGCTCACCAGAACAGGAGTTAGCAGCCTTTTTTCCCAGCTCTGAACCATTTCCTGCCGATCACCCAGATCAATGCCGTTTTCATGCATAAATTCTTTATTTCCGATGAGGACCGTGTGCTGTTCATAGGTAGCTCTAACACCCTTAGATGGGATCAGGATTGCGTTTTTTGCTCTGGGTATCTCCCTGCTTTTTTTCTGGGCTTCATCCTGTAGTGTCAGAGAAATAGGGTGATAATGGTCGCTTTCGCAGGCAGCACAAATTTGAATAAGTTCGGCATCGGAAAAATTAGGATCAAAGGATGTGACCGATACCAATTCCATTCTTCCATATGTGAGGGTTCCTGTTTTATCAAAAAAGATATGATTGGTATCGATTATTTTTTCAAAAACTTCCGGCCTTCTTAAATAAATCTTGTGCTTGTTCAAAAGCGTGATATAGCTTTTCATGCCTGTACTTAATGCTGTTCCTGCCCCGGAAGGGGTAAGAACCAATAATACCGCTAAAGCATTCATGATATTGCCTGATAATAAAAAACTGGCTGCACCCGCTCCCAGCGCAATCGGCGTGATGGTTTTCCGGTACTGGCTCACTCTTTGGTGGATGCGCATGTCCTCTTTTTTTAAGAATCCCTTTTCCGTTTTTTCCGGAAGACTTTTTATCTTGATCCTTAGGTTCCCGGAAAGGAGGGACATTCCCGCATCAACCATGCTCCCTTTGGCGATGCGGGAAATGATGGGCTGTCCGCTGTAATAAAGGGCATTCACGTAAGCGCTCCCCTCGATAACCTCCCCTTGAACCGTGATCACCTCCCCCTCATGGACAGCGATCACATCTTCCCTCTTTAAGGTCTCTAGATGCACCAGATTTTCCTGGCCGGATGGGAAAACAAGCCATGCCATCCCGGAAGTCCTGCTTCTGCTCTGGTTAAAAAGCCTGAAACTTTCCGCGTCTGCCGCGTACTTAAGATAGTCGTTCAGTGCTTTCAGCATCAACAGGGAAACTCCCTTGGCGCTTTCCCTGGCCAGGGTAAAGGACAATGCGGTCAGACTTAAAAGAAGATCAGAGTCGGTAGGTATGTGCTTGGAAAATTTCTGATACAGACTTTTCAACAATGGGTACCCGCCGATAATCGTCACAAGGGAAGCGGCCTGCAGGATTCTGATATTCTTGCTGAAGGGAAATTTGCCGTAGATCGAGTCTTTTACTTTTAAGGCCAGATAAATCGTCCCGTAAATGAAGAAGTTTCTTTTTGCCTGATCCCTTTTTTCCAGTGCCTGAGCATATTCATCATATGCTCTGATGGGCTCCGGCTTGTTTTGCAAGGCAGAAGAAATGGCATTTTCAATATTTCTGCCAATGATCCGGTAATCTGTCTTGAAAGGATCATAGAAAACCAGAATGCTTGCTGTAATATGATTTACAACACTGTATTTGACCCCATACAGGTTATCCACATACACGTTGATATACCTGGCCAACGCCTTATTATAGGTTAACGAAGGATTTCTCCACCGGATCCGGCCAGGCAATACACTGATTTCCTGCACGAGCATTCACCTCTTTTTTGGGGTGTTCTAAGATTCTATACAATGATGATGCGGTACATGTATATTTCCCACTTTTTTCTATGTCATGTATCCGATATGGAAAAACCTTCGGGTTTTTATGAATAAAATTCTTCCCTTTTTTTCAAACTAATCTCTATGAAACTTTTTGAGCAGAGGGAAATTATGGAGATCAACACGATTAAAGTTGTCCATTATCTGCCTGGCCGGGTGCGGTTCCGGGTACCTTATCTTTATCGAAACCAAGAAGCGAAATGGTATTTGGAAAAAGAGCTTAATAATTTAACCGGCGTGATGAAAGCCGAAGCCAATCCTTGGACTGCCTCCCTTCTGGTTGTCTTTGACGCTGCCTCCCTTTCTCTGTCCCAATTAAACGAATTTCTCACCAGACCTTTGATCAGTCAGGAAGAAGCAGCGGCAGCAACCCAGATGAGACCGGGAGCCGGAAAAGCCCCTGTCTCCCAGCATCTGCCTTGGGCAGGCTTACTATTGGGGGGATGGTGGCTATCCCGGAATCGTTCTTTCCCGGCCCCGCCCCTCTTCAGAAGGCCCGGACGGGGGCTTGGCCTGGTCGCAGAAATTTGGGGCTACTCCCTCTTGTTTGAAGGAATAACCGATTCTATCAGACAAAAACGGTTTGACCCTCACGTGATTGTGGGCGCCGCCGCCCTCCTGGCCACCTCCACAGGACTGGCCCCCGCGGGCTTGGCCTACCTGGTGCTCACCCAACTGACGGATGCCGTCCGGCACTCTCCCGGAGGAGATGCTCCCTCCCGTCCTGCCGGACAGATTTTATTACCGTCCTTAGCCGCTCTTCTCGCCTTCACCCTGACAGGGAGCAGGCAGAGAGCTTTGATTCCCCTGATGGCAGGATATTCTTTAGCCTCAGGCCTGACCACGGCGCTGCCTCAATCCGCCCTTTTGAACCAAGGGGCGCCAACCGGCTGGGTGTCCTTACGCCCTGATACGGTAAGCCGGTCCTCAGGAATTGACACGGTATTGTTCAGCAGCGAAAATCTGCTTTCCGCTGACCGGCAGGAGATTAAGGATATTATTCCCCTAGACCCCAATTACTCCAAAGAACAGGTGCTTTTCATCGGGGCGGCGGCTTATCAGCACCAGGAGGGGACTTTGGCCCGGAACCTGGTGCACCAGGTTCAAATTGCCCAGCTTCCTCTTCTCGCCCTGGAAAACCCGGTATGGGAAAGAGGCAAAGGCATAAAAGGTCTTCTGGAAAATCATCCTGTTTTGGTGGGTAATGAGAAATTAATGAAAGGGGAGGGAATTTCCCTTTCTTCCGCTCTTCCGTATGTCTGGCGCTTAAAGCACCTCAGGCAGAACCCCCTTTACATTTCCCTTAACCATAAGCTCATCGGCCTCATTGGCATTGGGCATGACTTTCACCCTTCCTACCGGGATCTAGTAGAAAGTTTGCGTGCCGCCGGGGTGGCGAGAATCGGCATCTTCCGGGATGAGCATGAAAATCTGCCTTCTTTCAAAGACAGCGGCCTATTGGAGTACGGACCTGTATCCTCCCCGGATGAAAAAGCCTTCATCATCCGGCAACTGCAAAAAGCCGGCCACCGGGTGGCGGTGATCGGCCAGGAGATTTCCGACCTGGCCGCTCTAGAGGCAGCCAACCTATCTGTGGTTTTTTCGGACGTCAAACCCCAATTATGGAACTTTGCCCACCTGGCCGTTGATTTTAAAGACCCGCGTCAATTGGGGAACTATTTTCACCAGGTGAATATTTTCCGCCAGGTCGTGCGCCAAAACACCGCCCTTGTGTCCGCACATACAGCGGTAGGGTCTGCCTTGGGATTAGCCGGCACCGTTACGCCCTGGTCCGCCCTGCTCCTGCAGGTAGCCTCCGGTTTTCTCGTCGCCTGGAACTCCCGGCACAGATTTCCCCGGTCACCCCAAGGCAGCGCCTTCCCGGCTGTTCAGGAAGTAGCGGCCACAGTAGTGCCTCTCGGCCTTCCCGCCCCAGGTTTAGCCCCGTCATACCCTGTGCCTGCAGAAAGCCGGTACCGTCCGGTTCAAGAACTGGCCCACCGGCTTCAGGAATCCCGTTTTCTTTGGCACAGTCTCTCCGGCGAGGAAGTTGTCAAACTGATGGGCTCCCAGGAACAGGGACTGTCCGGAGAGGAAGCCGCCCTGCGCCGGCGTGTCTTTTCTCCCAACCGCTTGACGGAAAGTCCCGGTCTGTCCGTGTGGCAGCTGATAAAAAAACAATTGGGGGATGTGATGGTAACCATTCTCTTAGGAGCGGCAGGCTTTTGCCTGGCGGCGGAAAAATATACGGACGCCATCACCATTATTACCATCCTTCTGATCAATGGCCTCTTGGGCATCCTGCAGGAAATCAAGGCCCACAAATCCTTAAAAGCTTTGAAAAAACTCACGGTACCCACCGCCCAGGTAGTGAGAGAGGGCAGACAAATCACTGTTTGTGCGGAAGAGCTGGTCCCGGGGGATCTGATCGTTCTCCATGCGGGAGACCGGGTCCCTGCCGATGCCGTACTGCTCCGTTCCGTAAACCTGGAAGCAGAGGAATCCTCCTTGACCGGGGAGGCCGCCCCGGTGAGCAAAAAACCGGGGGTGACTCCCCCGGATACCCCCTTAGGAGAGCGTACCAATCTTCTTTTTATGGGCACCTGTATTACCAGGGGCAGTGGAGCCGCCCTGGTAGTGGCCACAGGAATGGCCACGGAGGTAGGGAAAATTGCCGGCATGATGATATCTGAGGAAAAACCGGAACTGACTCCTCTGCAACAGACGCTGGCCGGTATGAACAAATTTATCGTATCTGCCTGCTTCATCATCTGCGCCGTGATTTTTTCCCTGGGTCTTCTGCGGGGAGAGGGGATCTTCGACATGTTTCTCACCGCGGTGAGCATGGCGGTGGCAGCGATCCCGGAAGGATTGACGGCCATTGTCACCATTGCCCTGACCTTGGGGGTTTACCGGATGAGCAAAAGCAACACCATTGTCCGGCATCTTCCCACCTTGGAAACTTTGGGCTGTGCCAATGTGATCTGTACGGATAAGACGGGAACGATCACCAAGAATGAAATGACGGTACGAGAAGTTTTCTGCGGGCAAGAAAAATATGCCCTTACCGGGGATGGATATGCCCCGGAAGGCAAACTCTTTCTGGCGGACAGGGAAATGGCAGGGCCCACGCCCGGTTTAAGGAAGCTCTTCCGGGCAGGAGTTTTGTGTAATAATGCCCGTTTATCCCTGGAAAACGGGCGTTGGGTGGTGCACGGGGACACGACGGAAGGAGCCCTCTTAACCGCCGGTGCCAAAATGGGCATCAAAAAAGAAGATCTGGAAAAGATCTATTCCCGGGTGGAAGAAATCCCCTTTGACGCGGACAGAAGGCTGATGACGGTCATTTGCCGCCAGCCCGATGGTTCTATGGCTGCCTTCTCCAAAGGCGCTCCGGAAACAATCCTCCCCTCCTGCGCAAGTATTTGGAGCGGCAGTGCCGCCTCCCCCTTAAACCAAGCTTCCCGGAAGAAAATTTTAGCCCAGGCAGAACAAATGGCGGGCAAGGCTTTCCGGGTCATGGCCCTGGCCTGGAAACCTTTGGAGGATTATGGTGCCCTGACCACGGCGGAAGCAGAAAATAACCTGATCTTTTGCGGACTGGCGGGAATTCTCGATCCGCCCAGACCGGAGGTGAAAGGCGCCCTGGCGGCATGTCAGTCTGCCGGGGTAAAGGTCATCATCATCAGCGGGGATCATCCTCTGACAGTAAAAGCGATTGCCAAAGAAATCGGCTTGAGTGGGGCATCCGGAAACCGCCTCATCACCGGGCAGGAATTGGACGGCATGGATGATGCTGCCCTGGCCCGGGAAATCGGTGCCATCAATTTAATCGCCCGGGCTGCTCCTGACCACAAATTAAGATTGGTAAAAGCACTGAAACAGCAGGGTCACGTAGTTGTCATGACCGGTGATGGGGTGAATGACGCTCCGGCAGTAAAAGAAGCGGACATTGGTGTGGCCATGGGCATTAACGGCACCGATCTGACAAAAGATGTTTCTGCCCTGGTCTTAACCGACGATCATTTTGCCACCCTTGTCAAAGCGATCAAGGAAGGCCGGTCCATCTTCGCCAACATTCGCCACGCCATCCGCTACCTGGTTGCTACCAATGTGGGGGAAGTGGTGGCCATGCTGGGCGCTACTTTGTTGGGCATGCCTTTACCTTTGACCCCTTTACTGCTGTTGTGGCTAAACCTGTCCGGAGACGGTCTTCCGGCCATCGCCCTGGTTGCCGACCCGCCCGATCCCAACCAGATGAATCATCCGCCCCGCAAAGTAAAAGACGGTCTCTTCAGCGGGGTTTTAGGAAAACAAATTCTGCGCCGGGGCTTATTCATCGGCCTTAGCACGGTGGCTGTTTTCAAGTGGGGCCTGGGGAAAGGTATTCCCGTCGCGCGCAGTCTCGCCCTGGGGGTTCTGGGTGTAAGTCAGTTTTTCCATCTCTTTGACTGCCGGAAGGATGAGCCATCTTCCCCGATTAAGCTCCTAAATAATCGTTATTTGCTGGTCGCAGGTTTTCTGGGACTGCTCATGGTCTTGGCGGCAATCCAACTCCCGGGGGCAAACCGGATTTTTCTAACGAGACCCCTGTTTATGGGCGAATGGCTTGTGGTTTGGGGTATTAGTCTGATCACAGCTCTCCTGGATGATCAGGGTTTTTTGACTGCTAAAAAACCCTTCGGGCAACTGAGGGGCCAAGCAAATGTATAAAATTTTCCATCATAGGAAATAATAGCATGTAAACGCTTATAGGGGGGATTATTCTGCCCAGACGAAAAAAAAGCCGGGGCCATGATGCTGAAAATATGCACACTGCCCGCCAAAATATGCCGAAAAGAATTAAGGGGCAGTCCCGGTCAAAATTTCCCCAAAGAATGTTTGATTCTAAAGGAGGCACCTTTGCGGCCGGATTTGGCACAGGGGTGTTAACTACCCTCTTGTTTCCTACGGTGGTGAAGTCTTTCCGGCCGGCCGTTGTGGCTGCCGTGCAAGGAATGATGAGTGTTTCAGACCAAATCAAAGAAACGACCTCCAGCTTTCGGGAAAACCTGGAAGACATTGTGAGCCAGGCCCAGTTCGACCGGTTAAAAAATGATATTGATGCGGAACTGGCCCGGCAGCACCACCCTTTAAATAATACTTAAGGAGAAGAGACCGGCATGAAGGAATTAGAACAACAATTACGGGAAATTATACGCAATCTGAAAAGTGCCATTGATGCCAGCGTGGACTTAAGAAAGCAAGGAAGCGAGGCAAAGGGGCAAGTTAGCCAACTTTGGCAGGAGTTTTTGGCCCAATTTATGTCCTATATCCGGGAAAAGAGTATCGCTTCAGGGGAAAACCTGCTCGCAGGCGTTGCCTTCCCCAAATGGAAACGGTAAACCAATATCCCTTAAGGCAGGCAAAGGAAACACTTCTTCGCCGGCTTTAAGGGATATTTTTTTCACCGTTCAGGCGGCCTTTTTCACTGGAGCGGCAAAGGAGTGATCCTTGGTGCTGCTGACCCGGAAACCTCCCCGGAAATTCCGGGGCTCCTGGGAAATGATCAGGATATTTGAATTCAAGGTCTCCACCAGTTTAAATAAACGGGATTCGTATTTTCTTTTCGTCAGTACCTCCATCACCAACCGGCTGGTGTCTCTTCCTTCGGCATACCAAGTGGTGACGCCATAGCCGCTCTGCCGTAAAGTATCGGCAATGTGGATATCCTCACGCTGGGCAATGATTTGCACCACCACGTGGCCTAAGGCCATTTTTTCTTCGATCTTACTCCCGACCAAGATGCCCAAGGCATAGCCAACACAGTAAACAGCCAGATGCGCCGGATTATCCAGGCTTTTTAAAACCAGATTCAATCCCAAAACATAAACAAAGACCTCCACCATGCTGATCAGGGATGCTAAATAGGTCCGGTTCTTTAGAGTAAAAATCATGCGCATGGTAAATAGGGACACGAAAACGATTTGAATTCCTAAAATCGTCAGCAATATCTTCATGAAAAGTCCTCCTTGTCAACCCGAAATAGTCACAAGGAGATTTTAGACTTTTCCCGTTAGGATCGGATTAAAACTGTGTAACCGATTTGTTATATTTTGGTTAGCTGCCCCCTCATGATTTAACACAGCGTTAAAGCCATGATAAGCAGAAATTAATAATCCCCCGGTAAAATAGGGGTAAAGAGAATTGGCTCTAGACAAAGAGGGTGAAAAGATGTATATTCGTGTTGATTTGCATACCCATACCATCGCCAGCGGACATGCCTACAGCACGGTAAGAGAAATGGCCCAGGAAGCAAAAATGAAAGGCCTGGAAGCCATCGCCATTACCGATCATGGTTTAAATTTTCCCGGAGGACCCCATGAATATTATTTTGCCAACCTGACGGCAATTCCCCGTTACTTAGCAGAAGTAGAAGTATTGAAAGGGGTAGAGGCAAATATTATAGAACCATCCGGAAAAATAGATGTGCCTAAATATCTTCTCACGGGTTTAGATGTGGTTTTGGCAGGCTTTCATGAATACTGCGGCTACATCTCCGGTTCGGTGGAGGAAAATACAGACGCCATGATTGGCGCTTTAAATAATCCTTATGTACATTTTGTGAGTCATCCGGGCAACCCTGATTTCCCGGTGGATTTAGAAAAAATCGCTTATGCCGCAAGCAAACTGGGTAAGGCGATTGAAATTAATAACAGTTCATTTATCCACTCCCGGCCGGGAAGTGACACCCGGTGCCGGCAGTTTTTGGGCTATGCGAAAAATTACCAAACATTGTTGGTGGTAAACAGCGATGCCCACATTTCGACCTCGGTTGGGGAAGTGGGTGCCGCCCTGGAAGCGATCGTAAGTACGGGGATCGGCCCTGAACAAATTTTGAACAGCAGTTTAGAACGGATCCGCAATTATTTGAACAAACAGAATGCATCTCATTGAAGGCTTTATTCCTCTTTATTTACCGCTCATTAGGAAGGAAAGAAAGGCCGTGAATTTCATCAAAAAGTGGGTAAACAAATTCCCCGCGTCCCTTATGTCCGGATTCATTTCCCACTATCACCGGTATCAGGGACAGCCTCTGGAAGCCCATCCCCAATTCGCGAAAAAATTAGAGAAATATTTGTTTGAAAAAAAAACTCCGGTCATTATTGTTTATTTAAGCCTCTCAAATTTTGTAAAAATCAAAAATATATCCCAATCCGGTACCTGTAAAGAAATTCTGCGCATTTTTAACCGGACCGTGGAAAACTATCTGGTCAAAAATTGTCCCCCCTATGCCGAAGTAATTGCCTGTCATAAAATGTCGGAAGATGATTTTGTGATTTACCTCTCTCTTCAAAGCCCTTCTTTTTTACCTCAGGAAGACTCCGGGGAATTCCTTCAGGAACTAAGCCTCCAAATTAAACAGCAGGTGGAAGGAACGGTAAATGCCTCCGTGCGGAACTGGTTCCCCTATTCTTTAAATATTTCCGTGAGCATTCTTCCTTTTCAAGCAGGGGAAGGGTCCAAACAAATGTCCCGGGAAATTTGTTCCCATCTCGTTCAGGTAATAAAGATCTCTGAATCATGGCATGCCAGCGCCAAACCCATCGTCCAGCAACTGAAACAGATTATTGAAAACAAAAACCTGACCATGGTCTACCAGCCCTTGGTTTCCCTGGAGACAGGGGAAATCATCGGTTATGAAGCCCTGTGCCGGGGACCAAAAGAGAGCAGGTTTGCCTCCCCCGCCATTCTCTTTCCTTTGGCGGAAGAAAACGGGGTGCTCTATTCTTTAGAAAAAGCCTGCCGGGAGCTGGCCATCAAAAACGCCTGGGATTTCGCCGGCAAAGGAAAGCTCTTCCTCAATATTAACCCGCAGGTGATTAACGATCCCCAGTTTACCGCGGGTATGACTAAAGAGTTGCTGAAAGAAACCGGCTTTGCTCCTCAGAACGTGGTTTTTGAAATTACAGAGCGTACCTCGATTAAAGATTTTGTCAGCTTCAAAAACATCCTCTACCATTACCGCAAGCAAGGATATTCGGTGGCCATTGACGATGCCGGCGCCGGGTATTCCAGCCTGCAGGCGATCGCCGAATTAAGGCCGGATTTTATTAAAATAGATACCTCTTTAATCCGGGATATCGACAGGGATCCTGTCAAGGAAGCTTTGTTGGAGACCTTTGTGC
Source organism: Candidatus Formimonas warabiya (assembly GCF_002777255.1). GTDB lineage: Bacteria > Bacillota > Dehalobacteriia > Dehalobacteriales > Dehalobacteriaceae > Formimonas > Formimonas warabiya. The sequence continues at coordinate 3,787,859 of NZ_CP017634.1, forward strand.
TATTTTCTCAAAAGATTAATGCCAAAATCATTGCCGAAGGAATTGAACGGGCAGAAGAACTGAAAAAGCTGCAAGAACTTGGGGTAGACCTGGGACAAGGTTTTTTTCTGGCCCGGCCCGCCTACCCCCTTCCCCCTGTTTCCCCTGAGGCAAACAAAATATTATCGGCAAAGCAATCGGCAAGAGAAATCACCAATAATTTAGGTATGATTGCAGAAATTACCTATCCGGCGCTGCTGATTCATCCCGAAACCACGGTGGGAGAAGTTTACTCCGCCTTTGAAGAAAACCCCAATTGGGAGGGTTTGCCCGTTGGGCGGGACGCTGTCCCCGGCGGCCTGATTATGCGGGACAAGCTCTTTCATCACCTGGCCACCCAGCATGGATTTGCCCTCTATCATAACCGTCCCATTAAAATCTTAATGGATTCCGAGCCTTTGATTGTCAACCAGTCCGTGTCCATTGAAAAGGTTGCCCAGCTCGCCATGGGCAGAAACACGCAACGGCTCTATGATTGTGTCATTGTGGTAGACAACGGAAAAATCATCGGCACCGTTTGTGTGCGTAACCTTTTAGATTTTATCAATAATAAACAAATCGATTTGGCCCGGAACGCCAATCCCTTAACAGGGCTTCCGGGAAATATCAAAATTCAGGACCAATTAACCAGCCTGATTTACCATCATAAGCCCTTTTCCGTAATTTACCTTGATTTGGATAATTTTAAAGCCTATAACGATAAGTATGGTTTTGAGCGGGGAGATCAGGCGATTCTTTTCACTTCGAAAATCCTCACCCAATCTGTCGCGCTGTGCTCCCTACAGCGGCCTTTTATCGGGCATATCGGCGGCGATGATTTTATTATCATTATCGATCAGCCGGAATGTGCCGACAGGCTTTGCCAGGAAGTCATCCGGCTCTTTGATGAGAAAATCTCTTCCTTATATGAGGAAGAAGACCGGAATGCGGGGGGGGTTTTGGCAAAAAGCCGAACCGGCCGCAAAGAGTTTTTCCCTTTTATGAGTATCTCCATCGCGGTAGTTGATAATATCCCCGGCCATTTTCAAAATCACCTGCAAATCGGGGAAATCGCCGCTGAGCTGAAAAGATATGCCAAATCACAGCCGGGGAGCTTGTACGTAAAAAACCAAAGGCAGCGCTAAAGGGTAAAACTGGAAAGTATAAAAAAATAGGAATCAGAAAAAATAAAAAACGCAGGGATGCTCCCTAGCTAGTTATTCAAGGGTTCAACACCAAGTCCCCCTTACGATTGTACTCGGGTTAGGGACGTCCTTGCTCGTTTATAAAACATAGGAAAACCCGGAATAGAGGAACTGCACCGCCAAAAATGCCAAAAAAATTCCGCATGCAAACAATAAAATCCGGTAAATTTTTGTACTTAGAAATCTCTTGCTTTCCCCAATCAAGTAAGCCACTAAAAAATACCAGAAAAAATCCGCCAGAATATGTCCGAAAAAAAACACGCCCAGTCCCACCACCCCTTTTCCCAAAGCGATGGTCACATAGGCTAATCCCAGTGTGGCCCACCAGAGGATGAAATAGGGGTTGGAAATACTCACCAAAATGCCCTTGGCCACAATATTTTTTCCCGGTTTACCTTTTCCTGAGGCGGCCAAATCAATTTCTGCCTTTCCGGCACCTTTTAGGATACCATAGGCCATATAAAGGAGAAATAATCCGCCGATTCCCGCGATCACGGCTTGGACCCAAGGAATGACAATGATTTTGTTCAATCCCCAAACCAGGCCTATCAACAAAAACAGTTCCACCAGGGCATGCCCTAAAACAATCAAAGGACCAGCTTTATATCCCTGGTTTAACGATTCATCAATGGTCACCGTCAGCATGGGGCCGGGCACCATGGCTCCGGAAAAAGCCACCCCAAAGGAGGTGGCAAACAAAGAAAGCAGCGTCATATCTTTCCCTCCATTTCAATAGCCCCATCATAAGACGATTTGCGCGTGCGGTCAAGAGCCTGCCGAAGAAAGGGAAAAAACCGGAAGAGAGCTCTTCCGGTTTTTTCTCTATTTGAATTGGGGGTTTGGCAAGGGCATGAGACAACTTTCACTATTAGATTAGCGAAAAAGTTTTAACTTTGCATTATTCTTTCTGGAATTTTGGGTTAATTTATATAGAGAGAAAGCCACAGGAAGTTTTCACCACTTACACGAACAATAGCTATCCCCTGAGAAAAAATCTTCGTGTCCTGCTCCCAAACCCGGCAGGATTTTTATCTCTTGCATGGAATTTAAATGGGGGGGAAATAACTTTTATTATTGCGCCAAGGGGGGAAAATTTTAGCTCGATTAAGAACGAAAAATGAAGATTTGAATTGGGAGGTCGGTTCATTAATGAAAAGATTAAAAAGTATTTTGGTATTGCTATTGGCAATGCTCATGATTGCGGCTTTCGCCGTAGGCTGTGGGAAGCAGCAGGCGGAAGAAACACCGGAAGAAACGCCTCAAGCTGAACCAATGAAGGTTGGCTTCATTTATGTGGGATCTATCGGCGATGCCGGTTATACCTTTGCCCATGATCAAGGGGCAGAGTTCATGAAAAAGGAACTCGGGGATGCTGTGGAACTGGTGAAAGCCGAAAACGTCGCCGAGAACCCGGCGGACGCTGAACGCGTATTAAATCAGATGGTTGATCAAGGATGCAAAGTGATATTTGCCACCAGTTTCGGTTATATGGACAGTGTGATTAAGGTGGCTGCCCAACACCCGGATGTAGTATTCCTGCACTGCTCGGGATATAAGACGGCGGAAAATGTGGGTACCTATTTTGGTCAAATCGAACAACCCCGTTACTTGTCGGGAATTGCGGCGGGAAAAATGACCAAAGCCAACAATATTGGTTATGTAGCAGCTTTCCCCATTCCTGAATGTATCCGCGGGATTAATGCTTTCACCATGGGCGCGCTTTCGGTTAACCCGGACGTAAAGGTAAAAGTGGTTTGGACCAACACCTGGTATGACCCTGCCAAAGAAAAGGATGCCGCCAAAAGTTTGCTGGAAGCAGGCGCCGATGTGATTGCCCAGCACCAGGATACACCGGGACCCATGCAAGCTGCTGAAGAGGCCGGGGCTTACGGCCTCAGCTACAACAGCGATATGTCCAAATATGCGCCTAAAGCTATTTTGACCGGTCCGGTCTGGAATTGGGGCCCCTATTATGTCAAGACCGTAAAAGCGGTTCAGGATGGCACTTGGAAATCGGAACAATACTGGGGACCTATGTCTGACGGCATTGTTGACTTGGCGCCATATGCCAGCTTTATGCCGGATGACGTCAAACAGCTGATTGACAGTAAAAAGGCTGACATCCTGTCCGGAAAATTGAATATCTTTACCGGACCCATTAAGGATCAAACCGGCACTGTCAAAGTACCTGAAGGAACCACGATGACTGGCGACGAAATACTAAATATGAATTGGTTTGTCCAGGGAGTAGAAGGTAGTCTCAAATAACTTTTAAGCAAATTAGGCTGATCAGTGTTTGGCTGCCGGGGATGGTCCGGCGGCCAAACATTGTTATTTAGGGGGATAAAAATGGCCCATAGCGTGATGATTCAAATGCAAAATATTACCAAAAGATTTCCTGGCGTTACCGCGAACGAAGATGTCCATTTGGAAATTCAGGCAGGAGAAATTCATGCTTTATTGGGGGAAAACGGAGCGGGTAAAAGCACGCTGATGAATATCTTAACCGGGCTCTATAAAGCTGATGAGGGCCAGATTTTCATCAAAGACACTCCCGTTCATTTTAAATCCCCAAAGGATGCCATTGCTTCCGGTATCGGCATGGTGCATCAACATTTTCGCCTTGTCGGCTCTCTCTCTGTGGCCGAGAATGTAATTTTGGGTCTTAAGGAACAGTCCTTTTGGCTTAACAAAGCAAAAATTTATCAATCGATTAAGGAGATTTCCGCAAAGTATGGCTTGGCTGTTGATCCGAGGGCGAAAGTATGGCAGCTCTCTGTGGGAGAACAACAGCGGGTGGAGATCGTCAAAATTCTTTACCGGGGATCCGATATTTTGATCCTGGATGAACCCACTGCCGTCCTTACGCCCCAGGAATCTCAAGACTTATTTTCCACCCTGCGGAGAATGGCCGATACCGGAAAAGCGGTGATTGTGATTACCCATAAAATGCAGGAAGTCATGGAAATGGCGGACCGGGTTACGGTACTCCGAGGCGGGAAATCAATCGCTACCCTGGAAAAAGGCCGCACAAATAAAGGGGAACTGGCTCAGCTGATGGTGGGTCATGAAATCCCTGATGACCGAAGGGCTAGAGTAGCCCATGGGGAAAATCCTATTGTGAAACTGGAAAAAGTCGGGACCTTAAATGATAAAGGCCTTCCCGGTTTATCTGATATAACACTCCAAATTAATGCCGGTGAAATTGTAGGCGTGGCCGGAGTAGCCGGTAACGGTCAAAGAGAATTGGTGGAGGTGGCCACCGGACTTCGGGGCATTACGCAAGGAAAGATTCTCATTGACGGCCGGGATTTCACCGGGTTACCGCCCAAAAAATTTGTCGAGGCAGGTATTTCCCATGTTCCGGAAGACCGATTGGGCATGGGGTTGGTGCCCAATCTGAATGCAGTCGATAACGTGATGCTTAAAAAATACCGGAACCACCAGCAATCAGGCTGGTTTCTCAGGTATTTACCGGTGCGCCAGGAAGCAGCATCACTGGTAAAAGAATTTAACGTAAAACTATCCAGCCTGGATACTCCTGTCAAACTGATGTCCGGCGGCAATTTGCAAAAGCTTTTGCTTGCCCGTGAAATCTCCACCAACCCCAGAGTGATTGTAGCCGTTTATCCTGTGAGAGGATTAGATATTGGTGCCACCGAATCTGTCCGTTCCCTGCTCATGACCCAAAGAAACGCCGGAACCGGTATCTTGCTGATTTCCGAAGATTTAGACGAGATCATGCAATTGTCCGACCGGATTATTGTCCTTTATGAGGGAAAAATAATGGGTGAGGAAATTCCCGCGACCACAACGAAAGAAACATTAGGCCGTTTAATGGCGGGAATCAGGCCTGGTCAGGAGGAAGAAGGATCATGAAAATTATCCTGGAAAAACGAGCAACTCCATCACTGTTGATGCTGGTCGTTAGTCCCATTGTTTCCATATTTTTTGCCCTCTTGATCGGGGGAATTTTTCTCGCGCTGAACCATACCAATCCTTTACAAGTATATTCCATGCTGGTTACTAGTGCGTTTACCACTTCATTCGGCATTTCCGAGAGTATTGTCAAAGCGATCCCGCTCATGCTGTGCGGGCTAGGGGTATCTTTGGCTTTTAGAATGCAGTTATGGAATATCGGGGCAGAGGGCCAATTGTATTTAGGGGCCATAGCCGCTACTTGGGTAGCACTGTCTTTCCCCGCACTGCCCGCCTTGATCATGATCCCCTTTATGTTCCTGATGGGTTTCTTGGGGGGAGGCTTCTGGGCACTGCTCACGGCCATACCACGTGCTTACCTGAAGGTAAACGAAACGATTACCACATTGTTGATGAATTACATTGCCATTGCACTGGCTGATTATTTGGTTTATGGTCCCTGGAAAGATCCGAATGGTTTTAATTTCCCTTTGACACCACAATTTCCTTCTGCTGCTATTCTGCCCGCTTTGGGACAAAGCCGGATCCATTTGGGACTCCTCTTTGCCATCGTAGCAGCAGTCGTTATTTATATCCTGGTAGGTCATACCAAATGGGGATATGAAGTCCGCGTGATTGGAGAAAGCCCTGCTGCCGCCCGTTATGCAGGCATGAACATTCCAAAAAACATCTGCCTGGTGATGCTGTTAAGCGGGGGATTAGCCGGTATTGCCGGCATGTCGGAAGTTTCAGGTATTGCCGGCAGACTGCAGCATGGATTAAGTCCGGGATACGGATATACGGCGATCATCGTGGCCTGGCTGGCTAGGCTGCATCCTGCTTCCCTTGCCCTTGTGTCCTTTCTGCTCGGCGGTCTCTTGGTAGGGGGCTATGCCATCCAACTTGTCGGCCTGCCGGTGGCTACTGTGAATATGCTCCAAGGCTTGATTCTGTTTTTTGTTTTGGGAAGCCAAATATTAACCAATTATAATATTAAATTAGGCAGGAAAGATCATAAACCGGCCACAAAGGAGGTAGCATAATGGACAGCACTTTTGGGGTCACGATGCTGGCTACTGCCGTTATTGCGGGGACGCCCATCTTTTATGCGGCTTTAGGGGAAATTCTGACAGAAAAATCGGGCATTATTAATTTGGGTGTGGAAGGTATGATGCTTGTGGGCGCCGTTTCCGGTTTTATGATGACTGTTTCCACCCAGAATCCCTGGCTGGGGGTTCTTGCCGCCTTAGCAGCCGGAGGAGCAATGGCTTTCATCCATGCTTTTTTAACCATTACTTTACGTGCGAATCAGGTGGTAAGCGGTCTGGCTTTAACCATCTTCGGCTCCGGTACCTCCAGCTTTTTGGGGAAATCATTCATTGGCATTCCGGCGCCTGTTTCTTTCAAGCCCTTTTCCATTCCCATATTATCGGACATCCCGCTCATCGGACCGGTTTTTTTCCGCCAGGATGCTTTGGTTTATCTCAGTTATATCTTGGTCATTGTTGTGGCGGTTATCTTCTATAAAACCCGCTGGGGATTGCATTTGCATGCGGTGGGAGAAAACCCGGCGGCGGCAGATGCCGTAGGCATTAATGTTTTTCGCACACGTTACCTGTATGTCATTTTAGGCGGCATGCTTGCCGGCCTGGGCGGTGCTTATCTGTCCCTAGCTTATGCGCCGTCCTGGCTGGAAAATATGACTGCCGGCCGCGGGTGGATTGCCGTAGCTCTGGTCATTTTCGCTACCTGGAACCCGCTCAAATGCCTGGCGGGATCATACATCTTCGGAGGAGTGGATGCTCTGGGCTTTCGTATTCAAACGAAGGGCATCGATATCTCACCCTTCTTCTTGCAAATGCTTCCCTATGTATGTACCATATTGGTATTGATTTTAATTACCCGGGAGACGAAAACCCGCAAAGTTAGTGCTCCCGGAGCCCTTGGACTACCCTATGACCGTGAAGAGCGCTAAAGAAATGAGGTAACTGCATGGAACTGCTAAAACAAAAAATACTTTCGGAAGGAAAGGTCATTTCCGATGAGATTCTTAAAGTAGATTCCTTCTTAAATCATCAGATTGACCCCATATTGATGCAGGCTATTGGCGAAGAATTCGCCAAAAAATTTCGAAGTGGTAACGTCACCAAAGTACTGACCCTGGAAGCATCAGGTATTGCGGTGGCCATTATGACGGCCCTGGCCCTTAAAGTACCCGTGGTGTTCGCGAAAAAGAAGATGCCCTCCACCATGACCACAAAAGCCTATTTCGGGCGGGTCCATTCCTTTACCAAGCAAGAGGATGTAGAAATTATGGTATCCTCTACCTATTTGGACCATCATGATCGAATTCTGATTATTGATGATTTCCTGGCTACGGGAGAAGCCTCCCGGGGGATGATCGAAATTATCCGCCAGGCCGAGGCCACATTAGTGGGCGTAGGGATTGTCATTGAAAAGGCTTTTCAAGAGGGAGGCCAATCTCTGAGAGAGGACGGCATCCGGGTGGAATCTTTAGCCCGCATCGCCAAACTGGAAAACGGCCAAATCTATTTTGATTAAGAAAGCCTGTAGGTTTTTTTCGGGATTAATAAAAAATTATGGCTCTAAGCTAAGACTTAGGGCCATAATCTTATTGAAGTAAAATATTGCTTTTTTCGATGGGCATAATCAGAGGGTTGCTACCATCACCGCTTTAATGGTATGCATCCGGTTTTCAGCTTCATCGAAGACAACGGAATGCCTGCTTCTGAACACTTCGTCGGTAACTTCCCGAATATCGTATCCTTTTTCTTTTTGCTCTTTTGCCAATTTGGTTTCAAAATCATGAAAGGCGGGCAAGCAATGCATAAATATAACATCCGGATTGCCGGTTTTCTCCAGCATTTCCGTCGTGACCCGGTAGGGAGTCAAAAGTTTTACCCGCTCCGGGATTTGATCTTCTTCTCCCATGGATGCCCACACATCCGTATAGATCACGTCCGCACCCTTAACCCCGTCTAGATCCGAGAGAACCTCAATGATGGCGCCTGTTTCTTGGGCCAATTCATTCACTTTTTTAATAATGTCCGGATTGGGCGTAAGCTCCTTTGGCCCTAATGCCACAAAATGCATGCCCATTTTGGCACATCCGTACATCCAGGCATAAGCCATGTTATTTCTGATGTCACCGGCAAAAACAACCTTCACTTTGTGTAAAGGTTTGGCCACATGTTCTTCTATCGTCATCAGGTCAGCCAAAATCTGGGTAGGGTGATCCACATCCGTAAGCCCGTTCCAAACGGGAACCCCGGAAAATTTGGCCAGATCTTCCACCACCGCCTGCTTAAATCCTCTATATTCAATGCCGTCATAAAATCTCCCCAAAACTTTGGCCGTATCTTCCAACGATTCTTTTTTCCCCATCTGAGAGCTGTTGGAATCAAGAAAAGTCACATGGGCGCCTTCGTCTAAGGCCGCAACTTCAAAAGCACATCTGGTTCTTGTCGATGCTTTTTCGAACAAAAGCACGATGTTCTTTCCTCTGAGCACATCATTGATAACTCCCGCCCGTTTTTTTGCTTTTAAATCCCGGGCCAGGTCCAATAAATACCGAATTTCCAGGGGGGAAAAATCCATTAATGTGAGTAAACTTTTTCCTTTTAGATTAACCGCCATATCCATCTCCTCTTTCCCATTTTGTTTTATGTAATTTCTTAATAGTATAACAGCTTTATGCAAAAAAATAAATATTTATGTATAATAATAAATCTGAGCAACCTCCTGAACTGGGAATTTGCTCAGATCAACCTCATGAAAAATCTTGTATTTACGCACATACCCAACTTTGTTTTTAACGATCCCGTACCAGCACCGAGAATATGCCGCTGATCAGGGAAAGCACCAATGCACCGAATACAGTGGCCCAAAATCCCTGGGTATCAAATCCTACCACCACATGGTCCACAATTTTTAACATAAACCCGTTCACGAAAAGAGTGAATAACCCTAGGGTAAGAACATTAATCGGCAACGTCAAAACCAGAATTATCGGCCTGATCACGGCATTGACAATACCCCAGACGATAGCTGCAACGATGGCGGAAAATACGCCGGTGATGGTAATGCCCGGAATTAGCCCGGCTGTAAGCAATAGCGCCACAGCATTGATTAACCATCTGGTAATGATCCCACTCATTTTTGTATCCCTCCTTCCTTTTATCTACATTATAAGTGATCTTTCGCCCAACAACCAGAATTTTCTTTCTCCTTTTCAAAAAATTAATCTATCCCGGCACAATTGTTTTTCTTTCAATTTTTTGCTAAAATGTCTGTGTTCCGGTAAATTTTTCCGGCATAGAGGAGGAAATAATCAATGAAAGACCCCAGATTTCAAGCCTTAGCCCATAACCTGATCAATTATTCTGTGCAGCTTAAGCCTGGAGAAAAAGTCCTCATTGAGACCACCGGCTTTGAAGTGGCCTTGACAAAGGAATTGATCCAGGAGGCATATAAAGCAGGGGGCATCCCTTTTGTTTCCATTAAAAACCCCGAAATCACCCGGGTACTTTTGGAAAACGCCAGTCAAGAGCAATTATCATCCATTGCCCGGTGGGAATCCGCCCGGATGGAGGAAATGGATGCCTATATTGGCACCCGGGCAGGAGAAAATACGGGAGAAATGAGCACGGTCCCTGAAGATAAAATAGAGCTGTACCTGAAATACTGGATGCACCCGGTTCATCACAAAATTCGGGTGCCAAAAACCAAGTGGGTGGTACTGAGATACCCGAATCACTCCATGGCTCAGCTGGCAGGTATCAGCACGGATGCCTTCGAGGATTTTTATTTCAGCGTGTGCAACCTGGATTACCGAAAGATGTCTCAAGGCATGGATGCCTTAGTGGATCTCTTCCACCGTACAAACAAGGTGCGCGTTACCGGCCCGGAAACGGATCTTACCTTTTTCATTACAGGGATCCCGGCCGTTAAATGTGACGGCCACCTGAATATTCCTGACGGAGAAGTGTATACCGCCCCGATTAAAAACTCGGTCCAGGGAAAAATCACCTACAATACGCCGACGATTTACCAGGGCTATACCTTTGAAAACATTTGCCTGGAGTTTAAAGACGGAAAAATTATTCATGCCACATGCAACAATACGGAAAAGATTAATAAAATCCTGGATACTGACGAGGGAGCCCGATTTATCGGTGAATTTGCCCTCGGAGTCAATCCTTACATTATTAAGCCCATGAAAGACACTCTGTTTGATGAAAAAATTATGGGCAGCTTTCACCTCACACCGGGGGCCTGTTATGATGATGCCGATAACGGCAATAAATCCGCCGTTCATTGGGACCTGGTTTGTATCCAAACAGAAGAATTTGGGGGAGGAAAGATCTATTTTGACGATGTTTTAATCAGGGAAAAGGGCTGCTTTGTCCTGGACAGTCTCCAACCTCTGAATCCGGAAAATTTAAAGTAAAAAGCCCAAAGGGCTTTAGGTCTGAAAGTATAATAAAAACGGGCGGGGAAAAACTACCAATATGAATAATCTTAAAAAAAGAGGTTATGTCAATTGAGAAAATTTTTCCCCTTGATTTTTTTACTCCTGGTTGTGCTGCTTCTTGCCGTCCCCGCATTCATAAAACAGAGCACGCCGCGCAAAAACCTGCCTCAGGGTGATCCCCCCGGTTACTGGGTAGTGGATATGGGGAACAACAAATACCTGACCCACACCTCTGTTCCCCTCAGTGTGGGTGACGAATATCTTTCAGCCGATAATAAAGTATACCGGATCACAAAAATCGTTGCCGATAAGGCCTATGTCCAGCGCATAGAATAAGGAAGCCCAAAGGACTTTTCGGGATCCGGGAAAACCAACTCCATCCATATTGCTGTCTTGCTGAGACCTCTCAGGAACCCGGCAGATTTGTCGAAGGGTTGATACAGGGATCAGGCGATTTTTTTCTTGAATTTAAGGGTACTGATAATCAATAATACCACGGAAAAAACCAGCAGGGAGGTTACCTGGCCCACCAGGTAAGAAAACCCAATCCCCTTTAATACAATGCCCCTGATAATATCCAGGTAATAGGTGAGGGGTATGATGTCCCCGATGTAATAGACAAGACGGGGCATGGCATCCCGGGGAAACATGAAGCCGGAAAGGAGGATGCTGGGCAGCATCACAAAGAACCCCATCTGCATCGCCTGCATCTGGGTCTTGGCGATATTGGAAATCAGAAGCCCCAATCCCAGGGAAGCTGTGATAAAAAAGAGGGTTAAAAGATAGAGTTCCAGGAGGCTGCCTCTGATGGGCACGCCAAAAACAACCACACCGATGATCAGGGCCACCGTAATCTGTACGTACCCCATCACAATATAGGGCGCTATTTTTCCGATCATCAACTCCAGAGATCTGATCGGTGTTACCATCAGCTGTTCCAAAGTGCCCCGTTCCCTTTCCCGGACAATGCCCATGGAGGTGAGCAGCACCATCGTCATGGTCACCACAACGCCCAGGATGGCCGGTACCATGTAATAGGCCGTAATGCCGTCCGGGTTATACAAGGGGCGGACCCGAATATCATAAGGCGGTCCGGACAGACTGACTTTTTGGGTGAGGATCTCCTGAGACTTAAGCAGTCCAATGGAATTAGCGATGGCAATGGCCTGGTTCGCCACCATGTTGTCGCTGGCATCCACCAGCACCTGGACCGGCGCGGAAACGCCCCTGTTTACATTGGCGGCAAAATCCGGGGGAAAAACAATCCCTACCTTGGCCTGACCGCTGTCGATCATTTCATTCACATCATCATAGCTGTTCGCCGCATACTGAATATCAAAATAGCCGGAAGCACTGAAAGCGTCCAACAGCCCCCGGCTTTCACCGGTTAGGGACTGGTCGAAAACCACGGTAGAAATATGCTTCACTTCCGTCTGGATCGCAAAGCCAAAGAGCAAAAGCTGGACCAAGGGAAGCATAAAAACCATGCCCAAGGTCATCCTATCCCGCCGCATTTGTAAAAATTCCTTTTTTAACACTGCGATGATCCTATGCATCACGTTCCCCCCTTTGACGTTTGGTCAAGGCCATAAATACATCCTCTAAGGACGGTACGATCGGTCTGGGTTCTCCCCCGCTGAAGTCACGCAAATCTCCCAGATGCCTTTCATGATCCAGCAAGACATGAAGTAAAGAGCCGTGAATGGTGCAGTCTTTCACATAGGGCAATTTTTCCAAAGCACTGATTTTCTCCATGGCCTGGGGTATCGCTAATTCTACCAGAGAACCCTCAATGGTATTCTTTTTTAGATAGTCCGGGGTATCCACGGCCAGCAGCTTGCCCGCCGAAATGAAAGCAATTTTATGGCAGCGCTCCGCTTCGTCCATAAAATGGGTCGTCACCATAATGGTCGCTCCCTGATGGGCCAATCCCTGGATAATGTTGAAAAACATGCGCCGGCTGGTGGGACTCACCCCGCTGGTGGGCTCATCCAGAAAAACAATGGCGGGACGGGCAATAATCGCACAGCCCAGGGCCAGCCGCTGTTTCCAGCCCCCGCTGAGATGGGCGACCAATTCTTTTTCCCGCCCTGTTAAACCTGCCATGGCTACCATTTCCTGAATCCGTGTCTGGCGTTCTTTCCGAGGAATACGATAAATACCGGCATAAAAATTCAGGTTTTCCAGAACAGTAAGGTCGTCATAGAGACTAAACTTTTGCGACATATAACCAATGTGGCTTTTAATTTTCTCTGTTTCCCGCAAGAGATCATAGCCCAGGATGGTGGCGGAACCGGCACTGGGTTGGAGGATGCCGCACAGCATCCGGATCGCGGTGGATTTTCCTGCCCCGTTTGGTCCTAAAAAGCCATAAATCTCACCCGCCTTGATCTTAATATTCAGTCTGTCCACGGCGGTAAAACTGCCAAAAACTCTGGTCAGATCTTGGGTTTCTACCACGTATTCCATTAGAGCACCTCTTTCTCAGCCAAAGATACAAAGATGTCGTCCATGGAGGGTGTGATGATTTGGAGAGACCTGACCAGAACCTCTTGCTGCTCCAGGGAACGCCTGATCTCTTCTACCGTGGCTGTTTCCTGCAGCACCAGGTGGTAACGGTCGCCAAAAAAATAGGCATCCTGCACCCCCGCCAGCTTCTGAAGCAGTTCTCCTTGTTTTAACTCGGCCTGTAATTCCAGGACCGTAAAAGGGAATTTCTCTTTCAGCCCCTGGGGGGTATCAATTTTCACGACCCGGCCCCGGTCTATAAAGGCTACCTTCGTACAAAGCTCCGCCTCATCCATATAGGGTGTAGAAATGAGGATGGTCATCCCCTCTTTATTAAGACCATAAAGGATGCGCCAAAATTCCTTGCGGGATTCCGGGTCTACACCATAAGTAGGCTCATCCAGGACCAGAATTTTCGGACGGGTCACCAGGGAACAGGTGAGGGCCAGCTTTTGTTTCATCCCTCCGGAAAGATGATCGGCAAACCGATCCTTGAAAGGAATGAGATTGGTGATCTCCAGGATTTCATCCGCCCGCTGCAAAATGGTCTTCTTGTTCAGTTTATACATGGCGCCGAAAAAATTGATATTCTCCATCACCGTCAGGTCTCCATAAAGGCTGAAACGTTGGGGCATATAACCCAGATCCTCTCTTTTCGCCAGCCGTTCCGGCGCCACACCCAAAATGGCGACCTGGCCGGCATCCGGTGTCACCAACCCGCAGATCATCCGGATCAGAGTGGTCTTACCCGCTCCATCCGGACCCACTAGGCCGCAGATTTCCTGCTTTTCCACGTGCAGATCCACTGTACGGACCGCCTGAACGGGACCAAAGGCCTTGCTCACGCCTGTGGTTTTAATCATCTTGACCGCCTCCGGGGAAAACCACATCCGCCGGCATGCCCGGCTTCAGGACACCGCCCTCGCTGCTGATCCTGATTTTCACCGCGAATACCACATTGGTCCGTTCTTTTTTGGTCTGAATGGTTTTGGGCGTAAATTCTCCCTGGGTAGCAATCTCCTCCACAGTACCCGTAAAGCTTCTGGACAACCCGCTCACGGTAAATGTCACCTGCTGGCCCAAAATGACCTGGGGAAGATCATCGGTGGGAATATACACTTTGATCCAGAGGTCATCCATATTAACCACAGTAGCGATGGAAGCGCCTGCCCCCACATACTCCCCCGGCTCATAGTTTTTTGACAAAACCACCCCGTCAATCGGGGCGTAGATTTTGAGATCCGCCAACATGGCATCCGTCGCTTTCAGGATCGCTTTGTTCCGCTCTATTTCTACCTGAGCGGCATTGATCACTTCCTGGCGATTGCCCGCCTGCACAAGGCTCAAACGGGATTTCGCGGCCTCCAGCTGATTTGCACTGATTTCCCGGTCGGTCTGAGCCTTTTCATACTCAGCCTGGTTAATAGCTCCTGCTTCAAACAGGGCTTTGATTCTGGCTAAATCGTCGGACGCCCTTTTCAGGTTATCTTGGGCAATATTCACGTTGGCCTCCGCCTCTTTAATTTCCTGGTTTCTCGCTCCGGACTGCAGGTCGGCCAGGCTGGCCTCGGCCTTGACCACGCTTAATTCATCCCTTTCCCGCTGGGCCACCAGGTCATTACGGCTTAATTGGGCTATCAGCTGACCCTTTTTCACCGTATCCCCCGCATTGATGGTCAGGTCTTCGATTGACCCGGCCAGCTTGGCTGTAAGTTCCACACTCGTCGCTTCAATGGTGCCCGTGGCCTGGAGTACTTGCTCCTCCACCGGGAAATATTTTTGCCAGACCCAATATGCCCCTGCTAAAAGACCTAGGACGACAATAAGAGCTGCTATCCTCGTTTTCCCCATTGCCTTTCCTCCTCCGTAAAAAGTATCGGTTGACAATTCAGGTATTCAGAATTCCCTGAAAAAAATTCAGAGTTCGCCGGGATGATACACCCATCTTATTCCGATCCCAGCTCCTCATCACCGCATCTCCCATCTTCATATGTGACCAGCCTGATCTATCCCTAAAATAAGCCGGTTTTTCTACCTTTTTGTGAGCCCGTATAAAAAGATATGAACGATTTCATCCAGGTATCCTTGCCGTTTTTCCTGATCAAAATCTTTCATGGGCAGAAAATTTTCCGTCACCAGCAGAGAGAGCATCATTCCTACCAGAATCCGGGTGGCGACGATGGGATCGATGCTGCGAAAAATACCTGTTTCCATTCTCTTTTCCATGTAGCCAGCCACTGTCCCTAACACGTGGGTGCCAATATTGTCAAATACTTCTTTTCGAAAATCTTCATGATATTGGGCTTCTGTAAAGATTACTTTCAGTAAATCTTTATTCTGGGCGATGGTGACCAGTCTGTTTTCCAAAATAGCCCGTAAATTGGATTCTTCATCCTGATTGGGCAAGCTGTTCATCACTCTTTTTAATCCTGCCACCGCATGGGGTTCTGCCAAGGCAATCAAGATATCTTTCTTGGTGGGAAAATAGCGAAATACCGTCCCTTCCGCAAAACCCGCCTCCTTGGCAATCTCTTTGGTCGTGGTGCCGGAAAATCCTTTTTGGCTAAAAAGGCTTAGTGCGGCATCTAAAATCATTTGACGTGAATCTTTCTTCGTCTCCGACAAATCATCACCCCCTGAAAAATTGGAAAAATGAGTGAGTACTCACTTAAATTATCTGCCGAAATTATTCGTTTGTCAATACCATTATTTTACCCTGCTTCATAATTTAAAATGGGCAGGACTTTTCAGCCGGATGTTGAAATAATTGTTTACAAGGAGGCCGACAACATGAGTATGCCTAATCTAAAACTTATCCAAGTTACCATAGGGGAAAAACTTATAGAATTTGCTCAAGGAACGTCTTTGCAGGAAGTATTGCAGCATTTGACGCCGCACCCTTTTCCCATTATGGCCGCATTTGTGAACGGGGAACTGCAGGAATTGACCTATCCTCTATACGCGGACAGCACGATACAATGGATTGATGCTTCTTCGGAAACCGGAATCAGGATTTATAAAAGAAGCCTTCATTTTGTACTCTTAGCTGCCGTTACGAAGCTATTTCCCAAACACAAGTTAAAAATTGAGCATTCCATCGGCCAGGGGAATTACTGCGAACTGCGGGGAGAGGAATCCATTGGGGAAGCGGATTTGGTGAAGATTGAACAAGAAATACAGGCCGTGATTGATCATGATTTACCCATTACCCGGCGTGAAGTATCGAAAGATGATGCCATTAAATATTTTCAAAGCCAGGAAAGGCCGGAAAAAGCCAGTTTGCTGAAATATAAGCCGGGGGACACCGTAAGCCTTTATTCTTGTGAACCGATTACCGACGACTTTTTTGGCCCTATGGTACCGTCAACCGGCTGCCTGGGACTTTTTGAGCTGAAATATTTTCCCCCGGGCTTTATCATTCGCGTTCCGGACAAATCTCATCCCGAGCTGATTCCTCCCTATCAGGAGCCCAAAAAACTGTCCGTTATTTTCCGGGAATCGGAGCGCCGGGGAGAACTGATGCGGGTGGAGAATATTGCCCAGCTCAATGAAATTGTGGAAGCAGGATCCCATAATGAAGTGATCCAGATGGCGGAAACACTTCATGAAAGGGATTTAACCAAAATTGCGGATGCCATCTGTGCCGACTATCGGGATGTAAAGCTGGTCCTCATCGCCGGGCCGTCCTCTTCCGGCAAAACCACCTTTGCCCAGCGCTTATCGATCCAATTCCGGGTGAATGGAATTAAACCCGTAGCCATCTCTCTCGACGATTATTTTGTGGACCGGGCCAATACACCCACGGATGAATTCGGCGAAATGGACTATGAAAATATTTATGCCTTGGACCTGGAACTTTTTAACCGGCACCTGTCTCAATTAATTGAGGGAAAAGAAGTCCGGGTGCCTAAATATGATTTTGTCACCGGAACCAGATCCTCCCGTACCCAGCAGGTAAAGCTGGAAAAGAATCAAATTCTGATTGTGGAAGGGATCCATGGTTTGAATGAAATCCTCACTTCCACCATTCCGAAAAAAAATAAAAGAAAAATATACGTGAGCGCTTTAACCCCATTAAATATCGACGACTGCAATCCCATCTCCAGTTCCGATACCCGGCTGATCCGCCGCATGGCCCGAGATCTTCAGTTCAGGGGAAGCAGTGTGGAAAAAACTTTGAAACGTTGGCCGTCTGTGCGCCGGGGAGAAGAAAAGTATATTTTCCCTTTCCAGGAAGATGCCGATTTTATTTTTAATTCTGCGTTAGCTTATGAACTGGCGGTATTGAAAGGCCTGGTGGAACCGGAACTGCAAAAGATTACCCCCCCTTCTCCGGAACACCCTGAAGCGAAAAGGTTGACCCGCTTTTTGCAGTATTTTACTCCCATCTGTGCCGACGGCATTCCCCTCAACTCTATCTTACGAGAGTTCTGGGGGGGAAGCTGCTTTCTGGTACATTAGAAGCCAGCCCTAAGGCTGGCTTCGGGATCCGGGTACCGGTTACCGGGATCCGGGAAAACCATAGAAAAAAAGGGCACTGAAAAAGTCCATTCGCATAAGCGGGATGGATTTTTTCATATATTTTTGGTATAATTATGCATAGAAAGAAAGGATGGATGGGAGCGGGAGAGAATGCTGAGGGACAACAGTCAAATGCAATTGTCCTTGTCACCATATCAAGGGCTTTATGATATCGTGGTTCCCCAAGAACACCTGTTGCGAAAAATCAAAGAGCATATAGATTTCAGCTTTGTGAATCCCATGTTGCGGAAACAGTATTGTGAAAACTTCGGGCGCCCGGCTAAGGAGCCGGAGATGATGTTCAAGCTGATGTTTTTGAAAAAAATGTACGATTTGTCTGACGAAAAGCTAATAAGTGGCGCGCAGACCGACATGGCATACAAATACTTTCTGGATTTAGACCCAGAAGCTGAAATGATAGATCCAAGTTTGCTCACAAAATTTCGCAAGACCCGCATTACAGAAGATATTTTGGAAGATATGCTAAGAGAAACCATACGGCAAGGGATAGAAAAAGGAATCATCAAATCCACAGCGATCATAGTGGATTCTACCCATACAAACTCGGCGGCACGGCCCAAAACGGTCACACAGGTACTGAGAGAACTTAGCAAACAATTCCGCAGAAAGATTTACCGTGAGATGATAGAGCTTTCCGAAAAGTTTCCGGAAAAGCCAAGCGAAACCGCAGAATTGGCGGAGGAAATCGAATATACATACCACTTGCTTGAAAATGTCAAAGAGGACATACTGCAAAGCGAGAAAATTTCGCTGATTGAACTGTATGAGCGCATTAAGGAATTGCTGGACACACAGCGTATTCGTGAAATACGTTCCAAAAACGATGAGGATGCCCGCTTTGGGCACAAAACGGCAACCAGTACATTTTTCGGTTATAAAAGCCATCTGGCTATGAGCGAAGAGCGGATCATAACAGGCATTGAAGTCACACACGGTGGAGAAGCGGATTGCAAGCAACTTCCGGCACTACTTGAAAAATCCCAAAACAATGGTGTTGAGGTTAAGGAAATTATTGGCGACATGGCGTATGTCAGCGAAGATAACCTTGATACTTGCGAAGAAGACGGCGTGATGCTTTTCGCTAAAACGAATTCCGCTGTGGCGGCTGCTGCCGCCTCGTCGCTGGATGAAGGTTTTTCTTTCAACAAAGATGCCGGATTGTTACAATGTCCGGCAGGGGAATTGGCTATGCGTGTTGAAAAAAGGGCCGCAGAGAATGGGAATACCTATTTGAGATATGTGTTTAGCAAAGTCAAGTGCCGAAAATGCCCGCTATGGGAGCAGTGCCGTGTTGGGAAATCAAAAGCGAAAGAACGGAGTTACAGCATCACGCAGCCGAACGAGAAAAACCGCCTAAGACTTGAATTTGAAGCCGGTGAATACTTCCGTGAACGGCTGAAAATCCGGCACCGTATTGAAGAAAAAAACGGTGAAATGAAAGTGGCGCACGGTCTTGGCAAAGCCGATTCCGTGGGGCTTGACGCCATGCGATTACAAACGTATTTTACAGCGTTTGTGGTAAATGTGAAGCGGATAGTTAAGCTTTCCGCACTAAATCCGGCCTGATTGGGGCTGCTTTTTTATTTCAAGCGAAACCCAACAAATTTTCCGCTTATTCCTACGAAAATTACAACGCATATTTATGCACTGAGAAATCCCCGTCTCTAAAAACGGGGATTTTTCAGTGCCCTTGAAAAAACGGGTTTTACGGTTTTTCAGTTCTTCGGTTTTTGGTGAAGCCTAGAACATGTACTGTTGCTCAAAGCTGTTTCAGGAAAAAACTTAGACTATCTAATAAAAGAGCTTGTTCAGAAACCGGCTAAGGTCAGGGGACACACCCCAATGCATGAGAGATAATGTGCGGGGAATGTCCCCAACTAACGTACGTCGAGCAAGAATGCGCAGCTGTAGTCGCTCCTTGCCATCCATGGCATCGCGACACTAGGCCGTCCATGGCCTTCGCAACGTAGATGAGGGTTTATCAACAAGCTCAAATTTTAGCGAATACCGATCCTCTTTAAGTAATCATGAATTTTTTCAAAGGCCAGTCCTGCTGCGAACCAGGCCGGGGCATAGTCTAAACGGATATACCCCCGGAACGTGGCTAAAGAAGCGTCCCGGGCATAATTCCAGGGACAGGCCCCAATGACCAGATCCAGGATGTAGCCTGTGGTATATTCAATAAAGAATATTACCACCATCCAGACGGTCCCCCGCACCATCCAGGAATACTGCCTGACGCGCTCGTGCAGGGGCTCTAAAAATACGGCCAATCCGTAAATAGCGAACATCCATAAATAGGTCCTGCTCACCAGCCGCAAATCTCCCCTGAGGAGAGAAGCAAGTCCTGTCCAGATGACCTCGATACACCAACCAATTATTCCATAAAAAACAAATCGATTGATCATATTATATTTGTGTCATTTATGGACAAATTTATGCTTTAATTTTTATCTTACCGGGCTGGACAGGAATAAAGCCTAATTAAAAAGAAAAATTTGGCTAAAATATTGACAAAGCTCGACAAACTTGGGAGAATGTATTCATATAAAGAAATTTTTGGTTATTTTACTTTCCGATAATAGGCAAAACTGTCGAAAGGCAGTGGCGCAAAACTACAGGGCCTAAAACAATTTTTGTTATGGCAGCCAGCTACCGAAGAAGTATTTTTCTTTGTGTAGTCGTGGCTGTATTTTTTTCGGCATAAACGGCTATTCGTCCCATTTCCGCCTTAACCGAAAGGGCAAAACTGTCGAAAGGCAGTGGCGCAAAGCTATAGGGCCTAAGGTGCATAACCATGGTAGCCAGCTACCGAAGGAGGGTTTTATTTTTTGTTTGGTCTTAAATACTTATGGGCAGAAGACTTTATTGATGCAGCTGACCTTTCCCTGCAAAAGTCTCATCAACCGCTTTTATGCTTCCCGGCGAAAAGGAATATTGTCCATCTCTTGCAGATTCTAAAAAAACACCATTATGAGACTTTCAGGCACTCGATTAATGTGGCGCGCTGGTCTTTTTTAATCGCAAAGGAAATAGGACTTTCCCCGGATAAAGTAATCACCGTTACTATCGGAGGTCTGCTCCATGATATCGGCAAGATTAAAATCGCACCGCTCATTTTGGAGAAGTCGACAAAATTAACAGATCAGGAATGGCACTTAATTAAACAGCATCCCTTAACCGGGGTCAATATTTTGTCTGCCTTTCCTTGGACCAAAAAGATAGAACATATTATTGCTTATCATCATGAAAGAATGGACGGCAAAGGGTATTTAGGGCTGAAAGGGTTGAGCATTCCCTTAGAAGCAAGAATCATCTGTATTGCCGATGCTTTTGACGCCATGATCTCCCGCAGGCCCTATCAACCATCCCTGTCGTTGCATGAAACTTGTGCGGAATTGATGAAGAATTCCGGAACCCAATTTGACGCTCATTTAGCACAAACACTGGTCACACTTACTTCTCAAAAAAAATTGATTGGGGAGATAGAAATGCCATCTTCTAACGAAACCGTTCGGCAAGCCGAAATATCCCTTAAATTTTCACAATTTGAAATACCCCCCATGCAAGATGTGCTTCTAGTCGGCCGCAAAGCCCCCATCGGGCCTGAGGCGGCGCGAAGAATGGTGAATGCTTTATCACCAAATCAATATGAAATCATTCCCCAGAAGGAGGGCCATATCGAGGCAGTCATCGTACGCAAATCACTTCTGGATCTGATTCCCCAAGAGAAATTACTCCCGATCATTCTGGAAGAAGGAGTCAAAGCCGTCAGTGAAACTACGGTGGCCAAAGCTCAATTAGATCTCACAATCGTCGTAAAAAGGGTGGTTGAATTATGATTTCTGTCGTTGACAGCATCATGAAACATCCCGTGATCACGACTCATCCCGAAGAAAGCATCCGGCAGGCAGCCCAAAAGATGGACCGGTATAAAATTGGCGGGCTCCCTGTGGTAGAGGAGGGTAAAGTGATTGGTATTATTACGTCACGAGATATTCGTCAGTCCAATGGGAACAGACTTGTGGCCGACGCCATGACGGATCACCCCCTTACCATCAGTAAGGATGCTTCTATCTGGCAGGCCTTTCAGCTCATGGAAGATGCCGGCATCGAACACCTGCCCGTACTGTGGGAAAACACGCTGGTGGGGATTATCACAAAAGCCGATCTCTTATATGAAAAAGGAAAACACATTGATCCTCTGACCGATTTACATAACTCCAACTATGTCCGGTTTATCGGTGAAACACTTTTGAGAGAAGGAATAGACATTGTCGTTTTATTTTTTGATCTCGATGATTTTGGCCAATTCAACAAAAAATTTGGTCATATTATGGGTGACAAGTGCTTAAAAACCATCGGCCAAATTTTATCTTCCGCGATTAAACCGAATCAAGACTATCTGGGACGT
Source organism: Candidatus Formimonas warabiya (assembly GCF_002777255.1). Lineage (GTDB taxonomy): Bacteria > Bacillota > Dehalobacteriia > Dehalobacteriales > Dehalobacteriaceae > Formimonas > Formimonas warabiya. Next base: position 3,809,958 of record NZ_CP017634.1, read on the forward strand.
TTCGGCGGGGATGAATTTATTGTGCTTTCCATCCGGAAAATAGAAGCATTGACAAAATGGGCGGAAGAGGCCATTCAGTTAATTGAGCGTAGTTTTCAATACAAAAACCTACCAATCACAATATCAGTAGGTTTATCGGGGGGAAAAAGACAGCGCAGACGTCATATGGATGATGCCGCAGTATTGGATGATTTGATCAATTTGGCCAGCCTTGCTTCCACCAAGGCCAAAAAAGAAGGCCACTCTTTACTGATGATGTAATGACATTGGAAAATTTCTACCTAGATGGTGCCGTTGGTCCATTTGCCGCACCGGTCACCCCAAGCAGCCACGAAGGTGCCATCCAGCTCTACCCGGATGATCTCACAATTATTGGAACACCCGGAGCAGGTAAAACTGGACGGGACAAAATCCAAGTCCGCCACATCAAAGCCCCGAAACTTGGTCTGGGCACCGCTTTCACTGATATAATCCTTCACAATCAGCGCAGCGCCAATGGCGCCCATGATGCCGAAATGCTGGGGAATGATAATCTCCGACTTCATTTCTTTCTCAAAAGCGGCTCTGATTCCTTTATTGGCGGCCACTCCCCCTTGAAAAACAAAGGGCGGCTCCAACATTTTTCCTCTTCCCAGGTTGTTAATATAATTCCGCACCAATGCTTCACAAAGCCCTTTAATAATTTCTCCTTTGGAAAAACCGAACTGCTGCTTCGCGATCATATCCGATTCCGCAAACACAGTACATCTCCCGGCGATGCGCACATCTTTTACAGCCTCTAAAGCCAGATCGCCGAACTGCTCAATGGGCACTTTTAACCGTTCGGCCTGATGATCCAAAAAAGATCCTGTTCCCGCGGCACAAACCGTATTCATAGCAAAATCAACCACAACCCCGTCATTGACAACAATGATCTTGGAGTCCTGCCCGCCGATTTCAAAAATGGTTCTCACCTCAGGATATTCAAAAACTGTGGCCGTAGCATGGGCTGTGATCTCATTTTTTACGACATCCGCCCCGACCATGATTCCCACCAACTGTCGGCCGCTCCCTGTCGTCCCTACGCCCAGCACCTTAATTTCTCCATGCTGATCACGCAAGTGCTTGAAACAAGTTTTCACTGATTCCAAGGGCTGTCCGTCAGTCCTTAAGTATTGGGAATAAAGCACCCTGCCGTCTTCCTTGATGGCCACCACATTGGTACTGACAGAGCCTACATCAATGCCCAAATACACACCTTCCATCGTTCTCCCCCTAGCTGACATGCTTAAACTTGGTGCTGTTTTTCTTGGCCCGAATTAAATCTACAAATGCCTCCAACCGGGTTAAATTGTTGGCGCGTCCCGTTTGCTCATCAAGAGACAGGGTCAGGATGGGGATATCCAGCTCTTTCGCCATTTTAGGCAGGATGCTTTGGGAAATAAGTTCCGGCAAACATCCAAAGGGCATTAAATGAACAATACCGTCAAAACCCTGCTCCTTGTAATCCACCACATAGCCCATATTTTCTCTGGCGTGGCCGCCAATACATAATTCAATATACTTTTCGCCCTTGCGAATGATCTCCAGTTCATGAGGTTTGCTAAAACGGTGGGGAATCAAATTGTAATCCACCCACTCGGAAAGGTAATGGGCTCTCCTGACTTCACAGCCCAGATCGCCTAATTTTTGTTCCACGCGCATATTGACGGAGGATTCCATCACCACATAAATTTCGCCCACAATGCCGATGCGCACCTTTTGTTTTTCCGGCACTTGATAAATCTCAATCGCGTCAATCATTTGCTGACCGGCCTTTGCCGCGCGGGTCAACTCTTCCTCCGTGAGCGCCTGATCCAGCATTTTTTCAATTCTTTCCCAGGTCATGTTGGACTGTCCCTTATTCACCTCATAGGCGCGCACAGTCTGAATCTGTTTTTCCAGGGAATCCAGGATCTTCAGAGTACGGTAGGAAAGCTTTAAAGCGTGCCACACATCCCGCCAGGAGCTTTTTCCTTTAATCTTCTTGACTTTTTTCACAAATCCCCAAAAATCCTGCTTAAAGGAATCAAAGATGATCACCTCAGCCTGATAGCCCAGGCTTCTGAGAATCTTTTCCTGAACCTCGCCGTAAAACCCGGCCCGGCAAGGGCCGTGCCCCCCCGAGGATACCAGCGTGTCTGCACCCATTTCAATTGCTTCGATATAGGTCCCTAAAAGAACCTTCATGGGAAAACAGGCAAATTCCGGACTATACTTGGCGCCCAGATCAATCGTACGTTGGGTTGGTTTAGGCGGATCAATAATTTGGTGACCTAAAAGAGTTAAAAGCTTTTTATAGCCAATTGGCGTTCCCATATAAGGAAAAGATACCTTCATTGCACAACCCTCTTCTTTTTTTTCTTTCGCAACATATCAACAAAGGCTTCAATCCTTGTTTGCAAGTGACTTTCTCCGGTATGCTCATCTACCCGCACCGTCATAAAAGGCTTATTAAACTCCCCAGAATCCAATTCCAACAGCTTCCCGAGCAGGGAATCAGGTCCGCACCCAAAGGCCGTAACATGAACAATGCCGTCTATTCTGGGATCTTTATAAAAATTTATTCCCGCTCCTAAAATTTTATTAGAAAATGTCCAAAATAGAGCTTTATTCATGGGTTTTATTTCCCGGGCGATGATTTTTTCCTCCAACATCTCAAAGGTTAAGACGTTCGCCCCCATGTCCTCTAATTTTGAAGCAATATTCATACTGACGAATTCGTCATAAACATCATAAACATAGCCGATTAACCCGATGGTCACGTCGCCCTTATGCACCTTAGGCTTTACTTCTTGAGGCTTTTCCACCAGATTCATGGCTTCATGAATCAGATACCCCTTTTTGCTGATCTTTCGGAAGGCCATCCAGTGCTTTTTGGCCTTCCTTAAAGCCCGCTTCATTTCTCTTTCTTCAATGTTAAATAGTTTCTGGACCTCCCGGTAACAATCAAGATCAGAGATGGTCTCATTTTTGGCGCTAATCTTCGGGGTAATGATTTTTCCTTCTAAAGCCGGGAAAGTATACCTGGCCATATCCGGTAAGCCCAAAAATTTGGGGCAAAAAGTGAGCCCCCGTTCCACAGAGATCATGCGGGGAATAAAGAAATAATCCACCTTCTTTTCGATCAGGTTTAAAATATGACCGTTAAATATTTTTATGGGTACGCAAATTTCCGGAACGGAAACCTTTACACCCGCATCAACAATCTTTTTTTTCGTCACATCAGAAATGATCACCTCATGGCCTAATTCCTCAAACAAAGTTTTCCACAGGGGAAAATAATAATAAAAAAGCAACGCCCGAGGTATGCCGATTTTCATGGAATTACCCTCCGAAAAGGCCTAAATAAATTTTGGAACCTATTAGTTACTAGCCCGTTCATCAAAAAATATCCCCATCAACGATAAATTATGCCCAGCTCCACAATTATGGGAAATCAATCACAAAAACAATCAAAATAAAACAAGTCCAATAGACCTGTGCTAACAGATGCCTCCTGCAGTCTTTTCGCAAAAGAGGGTACCCTGATTTTTTAATTCGACGTGAAAAAAGGAACTCCTGCAACTTAATTAATACTTAAAAAAGCCCGCCAGGGCTTTTTTTTACTTTCACAATTTATACTTCCGCCGTCGCCACAGGCTGGCGCAAGCCGAATTTTCTCGCGGGAGCGGGTGCCGATACCCGGGATGCCGGGAAACAATTGCATCATTTCCCAAGAAAAAACCCACCAAATGGTGAGTTTTCCCCTCACAAAATTGCTTCAACTGTCTTTTGCCGCCTGGGCACTTCGGGATAAGGCGATTTTTCCGGTGCGCACAATCTCGATGATGCCGTGATCCTTCAATACTTCACATAAAGCGTCTATTTTGTCTTCTTCTCCGGTGAGCTCAATCACCATGGTTTCCGGATGCACATCCACAATCTTGGCCCGGAAAATGTCCACGATGTCTACAATATCCGACCGGTTTTTCGGCAATGCCCTCACTTTAATCAAGGCCAGATCCCGGTTGATGGAGTCCACTTTCGTCAAATTAATAATTTTAATCACATCAACCAGCTTACTTAACTGGTTTACTACCTGTTCTAATTCATCTTCATTTTCCGCATCCACCACTAAAGTAATTCTCGTCATATCCGGCTCTTCCGTATGCCCGGCCGTAATGCTTTCAATATTGAAAGCCCGGCGGGAGATCAGTCCGGAAATGTGGGTAAGCACTCCCGGTCTATTTTCTACCAGGACCGCTAGTGTATATTTCATTCCTCATCCTCCTATCATCTGATCGATAGGTGCACCGGCAGGCACCATGGGCAGCACGTCTTCCTCTTCCGTAACCAAAATATCTATCAGTACCGGGCCCGTAATATGCATGGCCTCTTTCAGTACGGGCAGCAACTCATTTTGATTGGCGACCCGAAAGCCTTTGGCGCCAAAAGCTTCTGCTACTCCGGCAAAATCGGTCCCTACTTCATGCTTGGAACCGGAATATCTTTTTTCATAAAACATACGCTGCCACTGGCGCACCATCCCCAATCCCCTGTTATTCAGCACCGCTACTTTTACGGGCAGGTGATGCTCTACAGCAGTGGCAATTTCCTGAACATTCATTAAGATACTGCCATCTCCGGAGATGGTCCAAATCATTTTATCCGGACAGCCAAACTGGGCGCCGATGGCGGCAGGCAGGCCAAATCCCATGGTGCCCAAACCGCCGGATGTAATAAAACTCCGGGGATTTTTAAAGTTGAAGTACTGGGCGGTCCACATTTGATGCTGGCCTACATCCGTCACAATCAGCGCTTCACCGCAGGTCAGTTCGTCTATGGCCTGAATCACGCTTTGCGGTTTTACTTCCTTTGCGCAAGTTTGGTATTTCAACGGCCTGTCATTTTTCCAGGCAAGCACTTGTTCTTTCCAATCTTCAATTTCACCCGGCTCCACAATTTTGTTCAGCTGGGGCAGGGACCATTTTAGATGTCCTACCACCCGGATATCGGTCTTCACATTTTTGTTAATTTCCGCCGGGTCAATATCAAAATGAACAACCGCCGCATTGGGGGCAAACCGGGAAACCATGCCGGTAACACGGTCATCGAACCGCACACCGATACCGATGAGCAGGTCACAGTTCGTGACGGCCTGATTCGCAGCATAAGTACCGTGCATCCCTACCATTCCTAAGTGCATCGGTTCCTGAGAAGGAAATGATCCCAAGCCCATTAAGCTGGATACAACAGGAATCCCCGTCTTTTCCGCTAAGAGGGCAAATTCATCCCAGCCTTCAGAAATATTGATGCCGCCCCCCACAAAAAAAACGGGACACCGGGCTTTTTTTATTTCCTCCGCAACCAAGCGGATTTTGCATTGGTCTCCGGCAAACAAGGGTTGATATCCTCTTAAATTAACCTTCTCCGGGTAGTGAAAATCGACTTTCGCACCTGCGATATCTTTGGGAATGTCGATTAGTACCGGCCCAGGCCTGCCTGTACGGGCAATATAGAATGCCTGCTTAATGGCGGTAAGCAAATCCTGGGGTCTTTTTACCAAAAAATTATGTTTCGTAATCGGTGTGGTAATCCCGGTAATATCCGCTTCCTGAAAAGAATCTTTCCCGATCAGTGAAGTGGGTACCTGGGAGGTAATAAAAACGACCGGTACCGAATCCATATAGGCGTTGGCAATTCCCGTCACCAAATTTGTCGCGCCGGGTCCGGAGGTGGCAATACAGACCCCCACTCTTCCCGTAGCCCGGGCATAACCGTCTGCCGCATGGGCGGCCCCCTGCTCATGCCTGGTCAGGATATGGGTAATCCCTGAATCATAAAGAGCATCATATAAATGTAAAGCTTGGCCTCCGGGATAGCCGAAAACTAGATCCACGCCCTCTGCTTTAAGGCTCTCCACCACTGCCTGGGCTCCACTCATCAACACAGCTTTTCCCCCCATAACAATATCAATTCAAATGGTAAAGTAAAATATTTCTACTATTTTAACACCTGGCAAGAATTCTGGCAAGGAAAACCTGGGCAGGATCCCCGTGTTTTTTCTTTTTGGTCCGGATGCGCCGAAAAAAGCGAGGCCAATTCCCACATTCATTAACATAAATGAGAAAGATTTTTCAATATTGACAAATCACCTTGACCCTTGTTTTTGCCTTTTCCTACTTTTTCACTTTCCCCCTGCCGGCACTTGAACAAAAAAATTCATCTTTACGATTTCAGAGCGTTTTTCTGGCATATAAATTGCAGTAAAAAACCATAAAATATAATCACCACACAGGAGGAATGAAAAGATGACGATTACTTCTGAAATTATTGCATTAAATGAACAATATGGTGCCCGGAATTATCTTCCTTTACCCATTGTAATTTCCCGGGCGGAGGGTGTCTGGGTGGAAGACCCGGAAGGGAAAAAATATTTGGACATGTTGAGCTGCTATTCCGCATTAAATCAGGGGCACCGGCATCCCAAAATTATCCAGGCGCTGAAAGACCAAGCGGACAAAGTTACCCTTACTTCCCGGGCATTTCATAACGATCAGTTGGGTCTTTTTTTAGAAATGGTGAGTAAGCTAACCAGGGAAGATAAAGTACTGCCTATGAATACCGGGGCTGAAGCAGTTGAAACCGCGCTCAAAGCCGCCCGCCGCTGGGGCTATGAGGCGAAAAAAATTACCCCGGATCAGGCGGAGATCATCGTCTGCAGCGGGAATTTCCACGGACGGACCCTGGCCGCAGTTTCCATGTCTTCAGAACCGGCTTATAAAAGAAGCTTTGGCGCCTTTGCCCCTGGTTTCAAAATCATCCCTTACGGGGATATCGAGGCATTCAGAAACGCGATTACAGACAATACGGCCGCACTTTTGATAGAGCCCATTCAAGGGGAAGCAGGCATTGTGATTCCTCCGGACGGCTTCTTAAAACAGGCGGGGCAAATTTGCCGGGAAAATAATGTTCTGCTTCTAGCGGATGAAATTCAAACCGGGTTCGGCCGTACCGGAAAAATGTTTGCCTGTGACTGGGAAGATGTCACCCCTGATATTTTCATCCTGGGAAAAGCCCTGGGCGGAGGAGTATTCCCCATCTCAGCCATCGCCGCCAACAGGAAAATTATGGATCTTTTCGAACCTGGATCCCATGGATCCACTTTTGGAGGTAATCCTTTAGCCTGTGCAGTAGCCATCGCCGCCATGAAAGTAACCATGGAGGAACATTTGCCCGACCGGTCTCTGGAATTAGGCCGCTTCCTGGTAAATGAACTTCGGGAAATCAATAACCCCTTGATCAAAGAAATTAGAGGAAAGGGCCTATTTGTGGGAATGGAACTTCGTGTGAAAGCCCGGCCTTACTGCGAGTTGTTAAAAGAAAAAGGAGTCCTGTGCAAGGAAACCCACGACAATGTGATCCGCTTTGCCCCTCCTTTGATCATCACCAAAGAGGACCTGCAATGGGGGATAGATAAAATTAAACAGGCTTTATCAAAAGAAATCTCCCTCTAAATACCTCTTTGCCCCCTGAAAGAGACTAGAAAACTTGGCTTGCGCCAAGCCTCTGGCGACGGCGGAAGCCTTAGTTGCACTTATACTTTCAACCTTCTAGAACTTATAAATTGTGAAAGTACAAAAAAAGCCGGTTGTGATCGCGCAACCGGTTTTTTTATCGGGCTAAATCTTATTTAGAATCTTAATGAAAGACAGCTTAACCCTCCATCCAGCTTTCTAAACTCCGACATGTCTACTTCATGGACCACATATCCTAATTGCTCGACTTCTTTTAGCGTCTTCGGGAAACCGGCCGGAATCAGCACATGATCATTGACCCAGATACAGTTGGACGTATATAATTCATCTTCCGAAACAATGATTTTGTGAAATTCTTTAAAGGCAGGGTCTTCCACAAATTCACCCGAAATCAAAAGGTGGTTATTTTCCAGATAAGACAGCCCTGTTTTTAAGTGCAGCACTTCTTTTAACGGTACCATGGAACCGGTAAAGCCGCATTTGTTTAGGATATGAATCATTTGGCGGGCGCCCTCTTGATTGGTCCGGGCGGAAAGACCGATATAAAAATGGTCCCCCACCATCATAATGTCTCCTGCTTCCACGGTGCCCGGATCTTGGATAAATTCCATATTTTCATAGAACCTTTTTAGGACTTCCTTCATTTCTTCTTCTTCGCCTTTACGGGTGGGAGCCCCCGGGTTGGTAATAATGGCGCATTTTTTCGTACAGAGGGCAACGTCTTCCACAAAGCAAGAGTCCGGATACCTTTCATCAGCTTCTAATACCGTCACCTCAACCCCGCATTTTTTCAAAGTTTCCACATAGAAATCATGCTGCTTCAGGGCCAGTTCATAGTCCGGTGTGCCCAGGTTTGCCGTAGTAATTCCATCAATCATGGCTTGACATGGCTTTCTCACGATGGCATGTTTAAACATTAATTTCCCTCCTTAGTAAAAACAGTAGTCCTTCCCGATGCCCAGCTTCTACCGCTAAATTACATGCAAGAACAATGCCAAAATAATATCCGTCACACTACTCCCCGCACCATTGACAAATGGTTAAGGCAATCACATTCATACAGTAAAAAATCTCATCCAGGGAAATCCACTCATTGACGGCATGGGCATTTTCTACATTTCCGGGGCCGTAGAGGATAGCCGGGATACCGGCATGGTTGGTAAAAAGCCGCAAATCCGACCCGTAGGTCACGCCCCGGATCTCAGGATCCTGACCCAAAATACACCGGTGCGCCTCGCTGAGCGTTTTAATAATCGGTTCATGAATATCCGTGATGCCGGATTCAAATTGTCCTTCAAACCATTCCACGACAGGAAGATTTTCTTTTAACCAGTCATCTTTTTCCGCAGCGTGTTTTACCGTTTCCTCAAAGAGTGCTTTTGCTGCGCCGGGAGATTCACCGGGGAAGATGCCGTATCTCCCTTCCGCGACCAGTTCATCCGGCACTGTAGAGGGCCAATCGCCGCCTTTGATGGTGCCGAAACAAATCGGTGCGATATTCTTGGGATCGTCATACAAGTCGTTTCGGTAGTGATGATGCCGCTGGTATTCCAGTGTGTTAATTGCGTCAAATATCAAATAAAACTTATCAATGGCACTTATTCCTTTATTCTTCATACAAGCATGAATGGACCGGCCTCTTACTTTGATCCGGAAAGACAAGGCACCCGATTGCACCGGGCAGATTTTTAACTGGGTTGGTTCCAAAATGATCGCCGCATCCGCTTTGTAACCTTTCGCGATGTTTGCTAAGGTGCCGGCTCCGCCGGTCTCTTCTCCCACCACACTTTGAATCATGACCTCTCCGAGAGGAGAAAAACCGATCTTTTGCAAGGCTTTGATGGCAAAGATTGCCGCGGCAAATCCGGATTTCATATCGCAGGAACCTCTTCCATATAGCTTTCCGTGCGCAATTCTCCCCTGCCAGGGGGACCCTTGCCATAGTTGCTCATTTCCCGGCGACACCACGTCCATATGGCCGTTGAGGATTAAAGAGCCGGCCTTGCCTTTCTTTGGGCCTTCCGCGCCGTGCTTTGGTTTCCAGCGTCCAATCACATTGAGCCGGTTTCCAAAAGAAACGCCGTCATCACAAAAAGCGGGATGGTCCGTGATTTGATCAAAATTTATGTAATAAGCATCCACTTCCAGTCCCAGGGACTTTAATTTTTCCGCTACCACCATTTGCACTTTTTCTTCCTGGCCGGTTAAACTGGGATAGGCCATCAGTTGTTGAATAAATTCTATCATTTCTTCTTTCAGGGAATCTACTGCCTGGGATATTTTTTGCTCCAAACCATTCATTTAGCCTCATCTCCTAGCCCTCATTATATCATAAGAAAAAGCCCAGATGGGCTTTTTTCAGCATGCGGGCATCGGTATAAACGGAAAAGGGATTTTACAGTTTTTCCCGTACCAACGGCATACTCATACATCTAGGTCCGCCCCGGCCCCGAACCAATTCCGAACCTTCTATCTCCACCACATCAATGCCGTGCTTCCGCAAAGCCTCGTTTGACACTTCATTTCTGCTGTACGTCATGACCACTCCCGGCGCGATGGCCAGGGTATTGGTTCCGTCATTCCACTGCTCTCTGGCAGCCGTAACATCATCCTCTCCCCCGGTCTGGATCAGATCAAGGGCAGGGAGCTTCAAACTTTTTTTCAGCGACTTAATCAGGTTATTTTCCGCACTAACCTTAAAATTGTCTTTCCCCTGCCGGGACAGTTTATAGACATGAACCTTATCCCGGATTCCCGGATAAATAGTAAATTTATCCCTGTCAATCATCGTTAACACCGTGTCAAGATGCATAAATTCTCTTATTTCCGGGATATGCACCACTAAAATTTCTTTCAGGGGATGTTCATCGGCAAATAATTTTTTGGCGATGAGTTCAATCGCGTAGGGGGATGTTCTTTCTCCGGATCCGATGGCAATTACTTCTTTGCTTAAGACCAGGATGTCGCCCCCTTCGATACTATGGGGCATGGAACAGTTGTACCACATGGGGGAGCATTCTTTTTTGAAAAGGGGATGGTAATCATAAAGATAGCGAATAATCATCGGTTCTCGTTTTCGGGCTTCCGTGCGCATGGAATTGATACTGATGCCGTTTCCGATCACTGCGGCCGGGTCACGCATAAAATAAAGATTGGGAATGGCGTTAATATATTGGGGACGGTCACGATAGACGTAATCTGCCAAAGTACGGGGCTTTTTTTCATCTGGCAAATCCTTTTTGTATAAACCCGCCACGGCAATTTCCGCTACTTCCTCAGGCGTCTTTTCAGCCAGATAAGAAAACAATGCTTGATTCAGTTCGGGGGAAATGATCTGGTCACCGTGCAGCACTTCCTGGATAAAAAGCTTTTTCACCTCATCATTCTCCAGAACCTGCTTCAGCAAATCATCCACATAGTAGATGGTGGTGCCCATTTGACGGAGCGTATCGGCAAACTCGTCATGCTCTTTCCTCATTTTTTTCAGCCAAGGAATATCATCAAACAACAGTTCTGTTAAATGCTTGGGCGTAAGCTTTTCCAGTTCCTTTCCGGGTTTATGCAAAAGAACCGCCTGAAGCTTTCCTATTTCCGAGGTGACATCCAAAAAAGATTGTTGTTTCCCCGCAGCCATCTTGCTTGCCTCCTTTCATCAATCCAGTCAAGCCTTTATTTTTGTTGATGCAAAAACCATGCCGAAAAGGAAAAGACCCTTCCGCTTTTTTACTTTGACCACGAAGCCGGAGCAATCCTGCTATTTTAAAGGGATCGTTTTAGATCGCACATATGAATTTCAAAAATATCAACCCCAAAACCGGCAGGAGTTCTCAATTCTAAGACGAATTTTTCACTCATGACAAATGTGAAACACCGTTTCGGAGGGGATCAAATGGGAGAACTTTATCAAATCCAAAAAGACGCCCAGAGTATCGCCGAGGTGATTGCCGCCGCCCTGAATGTAGAAACGGAAATTATTGATGATACGTGTAAAATTATGGGCGCTACCGGACGGGTAAGAGGCTTTCTGCTTACCAAACGAACCGACTCCTTTATTACCCAATGGGTGATTAAACACAATCGTCCCTTTGTCATCACCAATCCCGGCAAAAACAAACTCTGTCAGCCCTGTCCGGAAAAAGACGAATGCATTTTTACCGGAGGCATTTATTATCCCATTGACGTAAACGAAAAATGTCATGGCGTGATCAGCCTCGTCAGTTTTAACGAACACCAAAAAAACCTCTTGGTGGCCAATCAAAACAGTTTTATTGATTTTGTGGCCAAAATGGCCGATCTATTGGCAACCAAACTACAGCAGGTGATGACGATGAACGAATTATCCCGGGCCAATGAATACCTGGAGGCGATTATCAATTCTGTCAATGAAGGTATTATTTCCTGTGATGAAAATGGTCTCATCACCTGTTTCAATCAAACAGCAGAAAGAGTATTCGGTCTTTCCAAGCACGAGGCCATTGGCCATAATATCTCGACCGTTTTGCCTAATTCCTTGCTCAATAAGGCTTTATTGGAATGCAAATCCTTTTATGATGAAAAAATTCCCTGCACACATACCAATGGCGACGGCATCAATTTAATTTCCAATGCCACCATCGTCACTAGTAATAAAAAAATTCTTGGTGCCGTAGAATCCTTTTCGGAGGAAGAAAAAATCTTCCGGGTCGCCTACCGGCTTTCCAACCGGGAGGATGTCACGGCCTTCGACAATATCATCGGCACTAGCGCCATTATTAAAAAAACCAAACGCCTTGCTTTGGAAGTTGCCCAAAGCGCATCTACGATTTTGATTACAGGAGAAAGCGGCACCGGAAAAGAACTTTTTGCCCGGGCCGTTCACAGTGCCAGTCACCGGTCCAAGGAGCCTTTTGTCGCCATCAACTGCAGTGCCATACCGGATTCTCTGTTGGAAAGCGAGCTTTTCGGCTATGAACGAGGTGCCTTTACCGGAGCGAAAAATGAAGGAAAACTGGGTAAATTTGAACTGGCGCATGGGGGCACTATTTTCCTGGACGAAATCGGAGACATGCCTTTACACCTGCAAATAAAGATCCTCCGGGTGCTGCAGGAAAAAAATATCGAAAAAGTAGGCGGTACCAAAAATATTCCCGTCGATGTGAGAATCATTGCAGCCACGCATCAGAATCTTACGGAGCAAATCGCCAAAAAACAATTCCGTGAAGATCTATACTATCGTTTAAATGTCATCCCCCTGACCATTCCACCGCTGAGAGAACGCAGCGAAGACATCCCGGTTTTAATAGAATATCTTTGCCAAAAATATGCCTCCATCTTAAATAAGAATATTCAAGGCTTATCCAAGGGAGCCTTAAATATCCTATTAAAATATAAATGGCCCGGCAACGTGAGAGAACTGGAAAACGCCATTGAATATGCCATTAATTTTTGCCCCAACGGAAGCCATATCACGAAAGACACCCTACCTTCCTGGCTTTTCAATACAGTTGATATTATCTCTGCTTATGGCGAAAATATGAAACAAAAATTAGAAATGAGCGAAAAACAAATTCTTTTGGAGGCTTTGGATCACATGGGCAGTTCCCTCCAAGCAAAAAAACAAATTGCCCAAAATATGGGTATCAGCCTGTCCAGCCTTTACCGGAAATTACGCAAATATCACCTGATCGCCGATTAATAAAGCCTCCAGGCTTCCTGAACAATTTCCGCCAAATGCCTGGCTTTAACAGGAACATGAAAGATCCTGGCCCCATGCTCCAGCTGCATGAGGCAGACGGGACAGCTGGTTACGACCTGATTGGCCCCTGTGGTCCTGATCTGCTCCATCTTCCGCGAGAGTATAGATTCAGCCAGTTCCGGATGGGTGACAAAATAGGATCCCCCGGCACCGCAGCATACATCGGCTTCCGGTAATTCCACATATTTGATCCCTGTGATTTTTTTTAATACTTCTTTTGGCTCTTCTCCAGCCTTTAGGTCCCGCGCTAAATGGCAGGGCACATGATAAGTAACCTTTTGCCCATCACCGGATAAACTTTTCCAGGGATCGAGTTTTAGCAGCAGTTGGGCATAATCAACTATTTTTGCCGCCATTTGTTTAGCTGTGGCGGCATAAGGGTCCTGGGGGGGAAAAAGTTTTTGATAATCCTGCACCATACTGGTACAGCTGGCACAGTCGGATACAATGTAATCGTAGTTACCCTTCTGAAGCAGGTCCATATTTCTTCTGGCCAATTCCCTGGCTGCTTCACCCTGGCCGTAGGTAACAGCGGGCAACCCGCAGCAAAAAACTTCCGGTATTTCCACCCGGCACCCCATTTGCCGCAGCGTATTTACAGCGGCTATCCCTTGGGCAGGCTTTAACAGGTTTGTCCCACAGCCTAAAAAATATCCCACCCGGCAGGTAGGCTGAAGAGGATTCTCCTTTAAACGGGCCTGAGCATCCCGAAAAGTAGGAGGGATCCCGGGAATGACATCTTCCGATTTCGCTAAGGGTCCCAATACCCCGATCAGGCCGCTTTTTTTAAGCAGATAGCGCAGTCCGGTGTTTTGATAAATCTTTAATAAGCGATTCGTGAGCATCAACCGTTTAGGAAAAGGGATCAGATGATGAAAGATCAGTTTTTGTCCCCAAGGCAGATCCTTCTGGGCCAGATTTTCCCGGGCCGCCAGTAAAATATCCGGCGTCGGCACACCGGCGGAACAATTTTCCGCACAGCGTCCGCATAATAAACATTCGTACAAGGTTTCTTTGAAATCCCCATTAAAGGGTATTTCCTCTTCCATGGCAAACCTTAACAAGGCATTTCTTCCCCTGGCCACCGAACCTTCTTTTTTAGTTTCTCTATAGATGGGGCATACCGCCTGGCAGTCGCCGCATTTGCTGCACTTTGCCAAAGCCTCGGCTAAACTCTCTAAATTGTTCATGATTTTATCCCTCCCGGAACTTGGTCAGGATGAAAAAGATGCTTGGGGTCTAATGTTTCTTTTAATCGTCTCCAGAGAAAGTTTTCTCCCGGTTGTTCCTTGAATTCTTTCCCACCGGCCCAAAAATAAAGGTCCTTCCCCTCTACTGTGTGACTGCCATATCCGAAGGAATGGGAAAAATTCTTCAGGATTTCCAGGATTTCTTCCGACCTTGCCGGGGCTGCTTCCGGCTCAGGATGGGGAATCGTAGCATACATAATTCCTTGCGAAATATGTCCGTAAATTCCCACCTTCTCTTCCGGATCCATTTTCAAAATATCCTCCATCCAGGCGGGAATGTCCGTAAACCGGATCCTGCTTCTGATCACATATTGATTGAGCTGAGATATCCCCGGTTTGAAATAGTCGGTAAAAAAGGTTTTGCCATAACGTAACTTTGTATCCTCCATTTCCTGAACAAGCTCCATGCCGTTTTTCTCAGCCAATTGATTTATTGCTTCCCTCTGCCTGTCTACTGCCTGCTGAGGCCCGCCCAGGCCAATATTGCTGTAAAATTTCCCCTTTTGCACCATCAGATCAAAACTAAGCGGTGACAAATCCGCTTTTTGCACCTGAACAATAAAGTTCATAAAATCACGGAAATTTTTCGCCCGATAGGTGCGGTAGACCGCCCTTTCCGGCAAAGGATACAATTTCAGCGTGATTTTCGTGATCACCCCCATCTTGCCCCAGGAGCCTATGAAAAGTTTGCGCAAATCATATCCGGCTACATTCTTCATGGTTTTACCGCCATATTTTATTATTTGGCCTTCCGCATCCACAACTTCTATGCCCAGCACTAGATTCTCCAAAGTATGGTACTTCGCCCTTAGACTGCCCGTGCTATTTGCCGCTACAATTCCCCCCATCGTTGGCGTACCGGTTTCCAGAGGGTCAACCGGTAAGAGCAGCCCTTGATTGCCTAAAATCGTCTGTAAGTCCTCCAGCCCAACTCCTGCCTCCACCGTAGCGGTCAGATTATCCGCATCGATGTCCAGAATCCGATTTAACCCGCTTAGATCAAGGCAGAGTAGATTCCCAACTGTTTCCCTTATTTTTGTTCCTTGTCCCCTGGGAACCAACGGGATATTAAAGCGGTCCGCCAACTGAATCACCTGCTGTAGCCCTTCCACATTCTGTATTTTTACAACACACCAAGGTCTTTGACCGTTATAACCATAGGGTATCAGCTCCCTCTCTGCCAGATAATACCCGGGCACGGGACTCAATTGGTTTAATTCCAGTAAAAATTGGGCTCTATCTTCCTTTTGCCCCTTTCTTTCAAAAGCCGGTCTATCGCCCGCATGATCCGGAAGGGCCTTTCCCGGATTCAGCAATCCTGCCGGATCAAAAGCTGCTTTCACTTTTTTCATAAAAACCAGTTCATGGGGAGAAAAAAGCAGCCCTAATCCTTTTAATTTTTCCACCCCTACGCCATGTTCCCCGGTGATGGTTCCCCCCAGCCTGATCGCTTCTTTCATAATTTCCTCAAAGGCCATCCCCACTCTCCTGCTTTCTTCCCCATCTTTGTCATCGTAGAAAATAGCGGGATGAGAATTCCCGTCGCCGGCGTGACAGACCGTACCAATGGTTAAAAAATGTTTGCAGGCGGTTTGTTCCAGAGCCTTCAGCATCTCCGGAAGCTGAGCCCTGGGAACGGCAATATCCTCCTGCGCATAGGCCGGTTTTTTGGTGGTAAGACAGTTAATGCCGGCTAACCGCCCCGTCCAAAGAAGCTGTTTTTCTGCTTCGGACTGGGCATTTTGGATTAATCCGGCCCGGTTTTTCTGACAAATCGCCATTATGCTTGGTACTTCTCCTGCTAAATCGTCGGTAAAACCATCAACTTCAATTAGCAGCGCCGCCCGGGCCTGGGCCGGATAGCCCAGTTTAAACCGTTCTTCAACCGCTTGGATCACGGGCTGGTCAATCATTTCTAAGGTCCGGGGAATAATTCCCCGGGCCATAATTTGGGATACGGTGGCGGCGGCATGGTCCACGGTGGGAAAAACCGCGAGAAGAGTTTTTACGGTTTCCGGCGCTTTCAAAATGCGGAGCCAGGCTTTGGTAATGACCCCAAAGGTCCCCTCCGAACCATGCATCAGACCCGTAAAGTTATATGCGAAAGCACTTTCCAAGGGGCCGTTGGCTAAAAAGACTTGCCCGTCGCTTAACACCATTTCCAGTCCCAGTACGTTTTCACTGGTGACGCCATACTTGACACATCTCATTCCCCCGGCATTCTCGGCAATGTTGCCGCCTATGGTGGAAACCTGCATACTGGCCGGGTCAGGGGCAAAAAAATAGCCAAAAGGCTCCAGCGCCTTTTGCACGGCGATATTGGTAACGCCGGGCTGGACCGCAATATACCGGTTGAGGATATCCAGTTCCAAAATTTGATCCATTCTCGCAAATTCCAGAACCACCGCTTCATCTAAAGGAATGGTACCCCCACAAAGGTTCGTACCGGCTCCCCGGGGAATAGAGGGTATTTGCCATTGATTTAGAATCTTTAGCACCTGGGAAACTTGGAACGTGTTTTGCAAGAAAATGACGGCCAGCGGATTGATCCCCCTTAGATGCTCGGCATAACTGTATGTGAGCAAATCTATTCTGTTATTTAACACATTTTGTTTACCTACCACGGCTTGAAGCTTTTTAAGTACCCCATCAAAAGTTTTTCCTTTCAATCTAAGCCCTCATTTCAGAAGAAGTCGCTTCCATGAGATTTCTAAAAAACTTTATTCGGACAATAACTTGATTTGAAAAAAGAATGCGGGAGGAAAAATAGCCCACGATCCTCACGCATTCTTTGATTGGTGATCAGACAGCTATGCGTCTAGATGCCTTCTTGAGCATCCTGTAATTGTCTCACCCTCTTGTTGGGATCCCGGAGGGAGCCGATTACGATGCTTGCTACAGAAATGGCCATACTCAAGTAAACCGGGTCACCGCCGGGTCCCAAAATACCTCGGATCTGCATGTAGAGACAAGAAATGGCCCCAAGGACAACACCTGCCGTAATCCCCCATTTCGTCGCTCCTTTCCAGTATAAAGTAAAGATAAAAGGCCACATCAGGGCCGAGCCAATCAAAGAGAAGACGAAATACATCACATTCAGCAAGGACTCAATCTGCAGGGCAGCATATGTAACGATCACGCCGATGACAATCACCGCCCAGGGCAAAATTTTATTGAAGGTCTCGTCTTTGGTCTGGGGAAACAAACATTGTCCTATATCATAGACCAGGTGGCTGGCCCCGACCAGAAGCATCGCGCTGATGGTCGACATAATGGCGGCAATTAAGCCGGCGATACCAAACCCGGCTAAACCGGTAGGATAGTATTTCATGATAAATATGGGAAATGCCGCTTCTGTGGTTCCATATGTTTCTTTAAGATCCGGCATCACCGTCATCGACCCTGCGCCGATAAAAAGAAGGCCTACGCCGTAAAGCACCACCGGAATGGATACGAACAGAAAGGCTTTCTTGGCGGTATTGACGTCTTTTGCGGCCAAGCCCCGCTGGGGAGTTGTCGGGTCGGAGGGTACAGACAGGAAAATAAGTAAAAATGAAGTGATGGCATAGGTAAAAGTAGTGCCCTGAAAGGGATTAAAGAGGGAAAGATGCTGGGATGCCAGAGCCGTTTGCATGGTGCCGATACCGCCGGCAGTAGCGATGGCCATGATCGGTCCGATCACCACCACCACCAGGAACATAATCACAAACTGCACGACATCGGTCCAGACCACCGAATACAATCCCCCTAGGGCCGTATAGATCGTGGTAATGATACTGGTAATGACAACCGCCGTGGTAATGGATATCCCCAGCGGTTCCCCCAGGTAGGTAAGCAATCTGGCCATCCCGGTTACACAGAGGCTGACAATACCTGTGCAATAAAACACGACAATAATGGCCACAAAAAAGCGGGGCAGGTTGCCGAATTCTCCGGCAATCACTTCAGCCATCGTGCGCTTTCCGGTACCCCGGAGCCTTTTCACCATAAAGGCAAATACCACCAGCCCTACCCCGAAGCCAAGGTAATTCCAGATCACCCCCGCTCCATGCTGATAAACGGAACCCGCGATCCCCAAGGTTAAACCGGCCCCGATCAGCGTCGCCATAATCGTACCCACCAGAGCAAAGGTATTGAATCTGTGTCCCCCCAGCAAATAGTCATCCACACTCTTAATTTTGGTTCGCGCCACCAAACCGAGGCCAAACATCATAAACATGTACAGTACAATAATGATAAAATCCAGAATCGTCATCGTTCATCCCACCTTTCTTAACTTTACTATTGGGCATGTTACCGGACCAAAAATAATTGCCTAAATTCCCTTCCCCACCTTCCTTTCTATCTCATGATCCCTTTTGCTTTTCACCGGATGCATTTAATGGGAGAATATATCCATTAAGCTGATTCTGTCAAAAGCTTCCCCCATCTTATCTAATCCCACGGAAAGAGCGATGCGGACGTATCCTTCGCCACTGGCCCCAAAAGCATACCCCGGCAGGACCAATACGTGGGCTTCGTGTAATAATTTGGTGGTAACCTCTCGAGAGTTTAACCCTGTCTTTTTAATATTGACAAACAAATAGATAGAACCCTGGGGAAAGAGCACCGACATGCGCGGAATATTCTTAATCCTTTCATAAGCGTAGTAAGATCGTTTCTGGTACTCTTCCACCAGGGGGGGCTGAACCAGGTTGCGCATTCTCAAACCATGTAGAGCAGCTCTTTGGGAAATGGAAGGGGCGGTGAATACATTGTTTTCATTGATTTCCTCCATCATCTTGGTTAAAAAGGGCGGGGCCAGCGTATAACCGACACGCCACCCGGTCATGGCGTAGTCTTTGGAAAAGCTTCTGATGGTAATGGTTCTTTCCCGCATTCCCTCGAGGGTCGCTACCGGGACATGGGGTTCCGCATAGCTGAATAAGGGATAGATATCATCGGCAATGATCATCAAATCATGATCCATCGCAACTTGGGCAATCCTTTCCAGCGTCTCTCTAGAATAACATACTCCTGTCGGATTATTAGGCGTATTAATAATCATCGCTTTTGTCCGATTGGTCAGGAGGGATTTCAATCTCCCCATATCGGGTTGAAACCCATCCTCCTCAAGGGTGGGTAAAACAACCGGCTTCCCTCCCGAAATGCGAATTTGGTAGGGATAGGGCGTAAAACAAGGCTCCGGGACAATGACCTCGTCCCCCTCATCCAAAATAGCTTCTAAAGCCAGAAACATGGCCTGACTGCCGCTGGTTGTAACTAAACATTCATCCAGCCCCACCTGGAAATGATACACATCATGATGATACATGCAGATTTCTTCTCTCAGCTCCGGATCGCCGAATAAATCCGTATAGTGGGTATGCCCGTTTTTGGCATCGGTAAAGGCAGCGTTAATAATCCTTTCATCTGTAGTAAAATCGGGATCCCCAATCGAAAAGTTAATCAGGTCGGGATACTCCTTTCCCAGAAAGGCAGATTCCGTCATCGGGGTGCAGATTTCATTCCAATATTTTTTTGCAATAAACCTGTGTTTCACGTTTCTTTCCTCCTTTTCCGAACCATAATTTTTGTTTTCATGTGCCTGAGGGAAAATCTTGTGGTCCCGGCAGAATTTTCATTTTCAGATCAAAATCAATTGTTATAATTGTATGTCTATGAAACATTGTTTCAGAACCTGCCTAAAAAAAGAAGAAATAGTCTATAAAAAAATTGGTTGCCGGTTAATCAGATTACCGGTCTCTTTTAACTTTTGGGCAATATTCTCTTTCCCTTTGATATTCAACCTGCTTGTCGGCGCCGAAACACTGACTCCCCCAATAATTTCCCTTTTATGATTAAATATGGGCACCCCCATACAAGTTAACCCATATTCATATTCTTCATCGTCAAATGCGATGCCGTTTTCTTTGACCGATTTGATTTCCGCCATAAAATGTTCCACATCTACAATGGTATTAACCGTCCTGGGCATTCTTTTCTCCGACTCAAAATACTCTTTAATGTCGGTTTCATGATCAGCACTGATGAGAACTTTGCCAATGGAAGAACAGTAAATCGGCGCCACTGGACTTAATTTTGCTACTAATACCGAGGATTCTCCTTCCACTGATTCTAAAATCAGCACTTGATGATCATTTTTGATGCCCAAACTTACGGATTCTCCTATTTCGCCTGCCAATTGCCGCATAAAAGGCAGGACAATTTTATTTAAGCTATTTTGTCTTTTAATTTTTTCCCCGATTTCAATAAATTTGGGTCCCAAACTATATTTTTCCGTCAATTTGTCTTTTTCCACCAAGCCGTACTTGGCAAAAGTATATAAGGCCCGAAATACCATCGCTTTGGGCAATCCTAATTCATTAGACAGTTCGGTGACACCTAAAGAATTCTGCGCATCATGTAAAGTTAGAACTACTTTAATCGCCCGGTCAACCATGGAAATAATATTTAAATCGGCTTCATTTTTCATTAATTAAACCCCTCTTTTAGTTTTGCGAAACGTTGTTTCATCCTTATTTTATGACCTATGATGCTAAACTGCAAATAATTTCTTGCCGGTTTGGCATATTTTCCCGTAGTCTTTTATCTTGTTGATGGCACGGATGTTTAGACTTTTATTTTTGCAAGAACGATGCCGAAACAAATGATCCCCACAAAAAAATATGAGCAAGAACATCTTAAGATGGGTTCCTGCTTTCACGAGTAATTAGCAAAGAAAACACATGGTTTAGCATACAACCATTCTTAGAGCTAAGAATAATTTGCCAACCATGACAAAAAAAGAACCTGGATATTTGCTCCAGGTTATCTCTTTCCCTTCTCCAGGGAACGTACCAGTCGTGTCATACAGGTATTGACGGGAGTGGGCACCTGATATCTCTGTCCCCGCATGGCCACCATCCCGTTAATGGCGTCTATTTCCGTACGCCGTCCTTTGACCACATCCATCAACATGGACGACTTGTTTTCCCGGGTAGCCGCACAGACACTCTTGGTATACTCAAACATATCGTCCCGGAACAGCTTGATCCCCTGGGCTTCTGCTACCGCTTTCCCCTCTTCCAGGATACTCTCCATCAATTTTAATAAGTTCTCATCTTCCAGAAGGGCCCCGTTGCACAGCCCGGTAATGGCGGTAAGAGGATTGATGGCGGCGTTGGCGATCAGCTTGGTCCAAATGGTTCCTGTGATATCCAAAAAAACTCTTGTGTCCATGCCCGCCCCATTCAGCAGCTGGGCAATTTCTTTTGCCCAAGAATCATCCCCCTTGTCCACAGGACCAATAAAGGTCCGGGCTCCTCCATTATGGCGGATCACGCCCGGTCTCAAGAGCATCGCTCCGTGAGAGGTTACTCCGGCCAATACTTGCCGGGGAGGAACCACTTTGGTGATGGCGTCGATATTCCCTTCTCCGTTTTGCAAAGTCAACACTTTCGTGTGCGCATCAATACAAGACTTCACCCCCAGAATCGCCGCCCCGGTGTCGTAGGACTTGACTAAAACGACCAGCAAATCGGCTGTGCCCAACCGGTTTAAATCTGTGGTCGCTTTCATTTTCACCGTGCGGCGACCGTCGCCCTGTTCAATCACCAAACCATGCTCATTAATGGCATCCACCTGTTCCTTGGCAATATCATAAAGTATTACATCATTACCGCTTTCGGCTAATAAGGCGCCTACCAGGCTGCCCATTGCTCCGGCACCGACTACTATGGTTTTCATCGTCTTGTCTCCTCGTCTCATATGCATTCCTCTTATGTATATTTTTAATACATTTTCTCAATTTCTTCTGCAGATAGGCCAAAACTGTGATGGGGCGTGGGAAATTCTCCGCTCCTCACCTCATTTGAATAAGTTGATAAAGCATCAATAATCGTTTTGCCGATATCGGCATACCGTTTGACAAATTTGGGGGTAAAGCGCTCAAACAGGCCAAGAATATCGTGGAATACCAACACCTGGGCGTCACAATAGGTCCCGGCGCCAATGCCGATGGTGGGAATGGTTAATTTTTCGGAGATCATTTTTGCTACGCGCACCGGCACGCATTCCAGAACAATGCTGAAAGCCCCCGCTTCTTCCAAAGCGATGGCATCGTTGATCAACCTTTGGGCGCTTTCCTTGTCCCTGCCCTGTACCTTATACCCGCCCAGCTGAGAGACCGTTTGGGGGGTCAAACCAATATGCGCCATCACGGGAATCCCGGCATTTACCAGCGCCTTTACCGTGGGAGCAACGGTAACGCCCCCTTCCAGCTTTACTGCATCGGCGCCGGCTTCCTTCAGGATCCTGGTGGAATTCCTGATGGCGTCCTCAATGCTGATATTGTATGAGCCAAAGGGTAAATCCCCCACGACGAAACTGTTGGGAGCACCTTTTACCACCGGCTTGATGTGATGAATCATCTCCTCCATGGTCACCGGAACCGTGCTGTCGTATCCCAGCATGGTCATACCCAAAGAATCTCCTACGAGAATAGCCTCAATATCTGTTTTATCAACCAAAATTGCGGACGGGTAATCATAGGCGGTAGTCATGACAAACTTTCGGCCTGCTTGTTTCATCTCTTGCATCGCCGGAATGGTTAATTTCTGTTTTTTCATAACACCACATCCCTTAAAATTAAACTTGATTTATGGTATATCTTTCTGCTTAGAAGTGGTAAATCCTGCAAAGTTTTTTTAAGGTTTCTTGCTCTTTTTCCTTTTTATTCTGCCCAAACCAGGGCGAGAAATAATTAAAAAATTTGGCCGGTGCAAAAGTAAACAAAATGGAGGGAGACACAGCATGGTTTACTGGTTACAATTGAGGTAAGAGCTTTTAAAGATAGGTTTGATCCAAAATATTTTTTTCTGGGAGGTATCCGAGAGCTTCCCGGACTGTTTCCCGATCTTTGCATCATATCTCCGGGAAAACGGCATAAAGTGAGGAAAGAAGGAGGAGCACAGAGCACCATGAAAAAAGTGAAAGTGTATCAGGTGGACGCCTTTACATCCTGCCCCTTTGGCGGCAACCCGGCCGGTGTGGTCACCGGGGCGGAAGGCCTTACAGATCATGAGATGCAGCTTATTGCCCGAGAAATGAATTGTCCGGAAACAGTTTTTATCTTACCTGCCGCCCATCCCCAGGCCCAGATTCAGGCCCGTTTTTTCACCCCCGCCGAAGAAGTGGATTTATGTGGTCACGGCACCATTGCCGCATTTCATGTGCTGGGGGCAGAAAAAAAAATCACCCTGTCCCCCGGAGATAATGTGATCTATCAGGAAACCAAGGCGGGCATATTGCCCGTAAATCTGCTCGCCGGCCCTGGAGGCGATCTGGACCGGGTAGTCATGGGTCAGCCCTTACCCACTATGATGGGCATATGCGCTGACGTAAAAACAGTTGCCGCCCTCCTGGGCCTGGCAGAATCGGACCTTGCCTGGAGAGAGCTTCCTTTACAAATTGTTTCCACCGGGCTGCCGGATCTGATGGTTCCGGTCAAGAACTTAGCAGCCTTAAAGAAAGCGGTTCCTGATTTTGCCCGCTTGGCAGCCTATCAAAAAGAGAATGGCTTTATCAGCATCCATGCCTTTACCTTTGAAACGGAAGATCCTGCCCATACTGTTCATGTGAGAGACTTTGCTCCTTCCGTTCAGATCAATGAGGAGGCGGCCACCGGAACGGCCAATGGTGCTTTAGCCGCCTATTTGGTCACCCACCGGGCCCTCCCCTTAGACAGGGAAAAAATTGTGGTCACAGTCGAGCAAGGGTATGTGATGCAGAGGCCCAGTGAAATTGTTGCGGAAATTACTCATGCCGGCGGCCAAGTGCTGGACGTAAAAGTAGGCGGCAAAGCCGTCCTTGTTTTAACCGGAGAAATCACATATCCTTTTCCCGGGTAGTAGCCTGGGAAGCAGAGGTGCATAAGATGAGCTGTCCGCAAGACGATTTGCCCAAAACCCTCACGACCATTCAGGGGACCCCAGTCGGGGTTGATTATGCCTGCCCGGCAGGAACCAGAAGGCTCATGGTTTCCGATGCCCCCGAAAGATTGGATGCCCGCTCCTTAAAGGATGGGGACGGCCTGCCCCTGGCCCACGCCACCCTCTGGCATGACTATGTGCATACCTGGTCTTCCAGTCAGTCCCACAGAGTTTTTCTTTGGCACGAGAACAAAACCGGCATCCGGGTAAAACTGGGTCTGACGCTGCAAAACTTGTCCCCTGCCAACACCCTTCAGATTACCCGGGGCAAACAGGAGACCTGCTATGAGCCAAGGGACTATCTCGGGGCCGGCATGTGCCTGGCGAAAGCCTGCGCAGGGGATACCATGGAATGGCTCACCCCTGTTGATCCGGTCATTGGGCCGGATACCCTGGGGATCATTTCCCAAACAACTTTTGAGACCAATCTTTTAATGGGGGCCATTTACGAATTTGACATTGCCAAACTTTCCGGTCCGGGCCAGCTTCATTACAAACTTAGAACAGTGGTATCAAAGCAGGTTGATAGGGACCTGAGAACGCTTCGGGATGCTCCCATTCATAACGAGGGGCCCCACCCCCGGGGCAGTTGGCCCTACTCGGAAATAGAGGCTGCCATACCCCCCTACATGGCCGGGCAAACAGCTTTTTATAATGTATCCATGGCAGGCAGCCCGGATCAGTTGTTCCGCAAGGAAAACAGCTATGACCCTGATCATGCCGTCACCAATAGAGGACATTTTGGCGCGACCTACACCTTAACCATTCCCCTGGCAAATCCCACCTGTGTCCCTCAAGGGGGACAGATCAGCCTTACCCCAAGAGGGAATAATCCCTACGCCGGTGCGGGAGCCTGCGCATTTGCCGGCTTTTTTCCGGGCATCGAGAAGAAGGTGGCGGGAATTCCCGTTCTTAGACCAAGTCCCACTGCCACGAAAGAAATAGCTATTCTGGGCACTTTTACCCTGCCTCCCTATTTTTCGGCTCCGTGTAAAATCCGTTTGATGCATGCGGGAGGAGCAACCATGCCCGTGGCCGTGTATATCAGCTCCGCAGCCCCCGGCTGTCCGGTTCTCTCACCCAAGCGTCTGCCCCAGGCGTGATTCTTGCTATATGTTTAGCACGCCGATGGAATTTAAAAACACCAGGGCCAGCAGCACCGGGGTTACCCATCTGATCAGAAAGTAAACAAAATTGATCAACCCGTCCATACTTAGGGTTCCATGGTTGGACAATTCGTCTCTGAATTCTTCTTTTCTGACCACATGCCCTACAAACAAGGCAATCAGAAGCCCGCCTACAGGGAGCAGAATATTGGAAGAGGTATAATCGAATAAATCAAAAAAGGTTTTGCCAAAAACAGGGATCTTACCGAGCAGGGCTGCTTTATGGGCAGAAAGAGTGGCTAAAATTCCGATCAGCATAATCAAGAAACAATTAAAAATTACGGCACCGGTCCGGGAGATTCCTCTTTCCTCGGCAAAATAGGCGACGGGAACCTCCACCAGGGAAATCATCGCTGTGGTAGCCGCAATCGATGTGAGGAAAAAAAAGGCCACTAGCAAAATGTTTCCCAGGGGAATTTGGGAGAAGACGAGAGGAATGGTCATAAACAAAAGTCCCGGACCTGCGCCCGGCTCCATCTGAAAGGAAAAAACCGTGGGGAAAATCGCAATCCCGGCCAGCAGGGACACCATGGTATCGGATGCGGCCACTTTCACCGGGGTCGCAATCATGTTGTTGTCATCGGTAAAATAGCTCCCATAGGTAATCATCGTTCCCATGCCCAGGGATAACTTAAAGAAAGCCAACCCCAGGGCAGTAAGAATCACCTCCGGTGTCAGCCGGGCAAAATCCACATGAAACAAAAACTGTACTCCCTGAGAAGCACCGGGCAAGGTTAATGCTCGGATATCACAGACAAGTATTAAGATAAATAAGACCGGGAGAAGCGTTTTGGTCACCCGTTCAATGCCTTTTTTGACACCCCCGATTAAAATCACCGCTACCGCCACCAAAACAATCAACTGCCAGATCAAGGGAGACCAGGGCCCAATCACCGCACTGCCGAATTCCGCTTCTGCCGACCGGGCCGTGATGGAGGCAAAATCGCCTTTTACCGCTTTAAACATATAGAGATAAACCCATCCAGCCACACAGCTGTAAAAAAACATAATCAGATAAGCTGATAAGATCCCCATAAAACCGATTATTTTCCATGCCGGGTGTGCTTTCAGCTTTTCAAAAGCCCCTACGGCATTTTTCCGGGTTTTCCGGCCGATATAAAATTCGCACACCATCACCGGTATGCCTACAAACAGGATACAGATCACATAAACAAAAAGAAAGGCCCCTCCCCCGTTTTCACCCGTGAGATAAGGGAATTTCCAGATGTTGCCCAGCCCTAAGGCGGATCCCAAGGTAGCAAAAAAAACGGCCAAGCCGGTGGAGAATTTTTCTCTGGATTCTTTTTTGGCCCACAATGTGCATCATCCCTTTCCCTAATACAAGCTATTATTAAATTACTCCGGTCAGGGACAACTTATGCATAAGAAAAAAGCCCTGATGGGCTTTTCGGGATCCGGGTACCGTATGAATCTTGTAAAGACAGGATCGATACTATAAAAAGCTTAGGCGAGATTTTCCTTATCTTTCGGCGCATATACCGTTAATATTTTTTCGATTTCTTCATCATCCATATCCTGAGACCGATGCACGGCCATGCGTCTAAAATAGTCCTGGCAATCCAAAGCCCTTCTTCCTCTCTTTTCCACCCTCCGGTAACTGCCGTCCGGGTTTAAAATCCTGGCATTGACATTATCCTGCAAATAAGTTTCCAGAATCTTTTTGACCCTGCTTTTCAGCTGCTCATCCTCAATGGGGAAAAGGATCTCCAGTCTCCGGTCCAGATTCCGGGGCATCAAATCCGCGCTGGACAGAAGGATGATTTCTTTCTGGTTGTTATGAAACAGATAGATCCGGCTGTGTTCCAAAAACCGCCCCACGATGCTCCGGACGGAAATGTTTTCACTCAAACCCGCGATACCGGGCCGCAGGCAGCAAATACCCCGGACAATCAGGTTAATCTCCACACCTGCTTGAGATGCGGCATAAAGTTCAGAAATAATTTCCCCATCCACCAGGGAGTTTAGTTTTGCCAGAATGCGCGCCGGCTTCCCCTGCCGGGCATACTCCGCTTCCTGCCGGATCAGTTGGATAAATCTCTGGCGTAAATTAAAGGGCGCCACAGAAAGCTTGTACATATCGGTCAATTCGGAATACCCTGAAATCAGATTAAAAAGGATAGAGGCATCCGCCCCGAAGCAGGGATTGGCCGTAAAGAAACCTAGATCCTCGTACAGCTTGGCCGTAAAATCATTATAATTGCCGGTGCCCATGTGCATGTACCGTTTAATCCCATCCTCTTCCATGCGGACAACTAAGAGCAGTTTACCATGGGTCTTCAGACCCTTAATGCCGTAAATCACATGACAGCCCGCTTGTTCCAGACGCTTAGCCCAAAGAATATTATTTTCCTCGTCAAATCTCGCTTTCAATTCCACTAAAACCGTAACCTGCTTCCCATTTTCCGCGGCCTCGGCTAAGGCATTGACAAGGGGTGAATTGCCGCTCACCCGGTATAAGGTCTGTTTGATCGCTAAAACATGGGGGTCATTGGCTGCCTGTTTCACCATTTCCACCACCGGGTCGAAGGATTCATAGGGGTGATGCACGAGTAAATCAGACTCCCCAATGGCTTTAAATAGTTCCCCGCCCTGTTGGAAAAAAGGGGGAATCTGGGGCTGCAAGGGACGTTGCTTCAAGTGTTCAAAGCCTTCCAGCCCATAAAGGTTCATCAGGAAGGTCAGATCCAAGGGGTGATTTAAGGGGAAAATTCCCTCTGAGGGAACTTCCAATTGTTCCTTGAGCATGTGCACCAGATTGGCATCCATCTCTTTTTCTATTTCCAGCCGGATCACGCCGCCCCATTTTCTTTTGCGCAGGGATTCTTTGATCGTGTCCAGCAGATCCTCCGCCCCTTCCTCTTCCATGTCCAAATCCGCATTCCGGGTGACGCGAAAACAGCCTGCAGCCAAAATCTGATGGCCGCTGAACAAGGTAGGCAGAAAAAGTTTGATCACATCCTCCAGAAAGACAAAGGACTTCCTGCCCTCGGAAACCGGAACCTGTACTAAACGGCCTAACACAGAAGGAACTTGGACAGTAGCAAAAAGGGGTTCTCCCTCTTCTTCGTCATTTGACAATAAGAGGGCAATGTTAAGGCTCCGATTATTAATGAGGGGAAAGGGCCGGCTCTGATCCACAACCAAAGGGGTAAGCACCGGGTAAACCGTCTTTTGATAAAACTGTGCCAAATTCGCCTTCTGCTCGGCAGTGAGATCCGGAGCACGCAATAAATGAATCCCTTCCTTTTTCAAGGCGGGAACAAGAGATTCGTTAAAACACTGATAAAGAACCTCTACTGTTTCATGGACCATCCCGGAAATAGCCTCCAGCTGCTGGGCAGGAGTCATCCCCGAACCGTCCGGCTCCCTGAACCCGGCCAGTACCTGGTCCTGCAAAGAGGCTACCCGGATCATATAGAATTCGTCAAAGTTGGAACTGACAATAGAAGCGAACTTTAACCTTTCCAGCAGGGGATGGCGCCGGCCTTGGGCTTCTTCCAGAACACGCTTATTAAATTCAATCCAGCTCAATTCCCGGTTAAAAAAATTCGAATTCTCCTTGTGCATGTGATCAACCCTTTATCTGGATTTTTTCATTCCGTTTGAAAACAGGCCGGTAACCTACTACTTCTTCAAAAAAACCTGCCCCGTTTTTAAAATTCCACTCTTCCAGCAGGACCTCTGCTGATGTTTCCACCCGAAAAATTAAATCCCGTCCCGCTTTTTCGATGCTCAGCTTGTTGATTCTTTGCTTGTGTGAGATATCCATGGCTTCAGCCAGTTTCATCATCGCCGCCAGCTTGGAAACAATAATCTTGTCCATCTCACTGAGATGGGTATAGTTCTCATGAGAAGGGCGGGGGATTTCCCCGGAATGATAGCGGGCAATGTTAGCCATTAATTCCAGTTCCCTGTTAGAGAAACCGATAATATCGATGGATTTAATAATATTGTATGATTGGATGTGATGCTGATTCACGTTGATATAGCGCCCAATATCGTGCAGAATGGCCACGACAAGCAAGTAAAACCTTTCCCGCTCGCCCAGTTTATGCACTTTTTTGATGCCGTCAAAGATATCCAAGGCCAAGCTCTGTACCTTTTGACAATGGGGGATGTCGATGCCGAATTTTTGCCCCAAATACCAGACAGAACTGATCACGTCATCGATAAAATACTTTTTGTGCTGGATTTCCCAAAACTTTTCCCCCATATCGGCCAGTAAACCGTGGCGCAAGGCCACGGGTGCAATGAGGATTTCCTCCGCCTGGGTTAAAGTAAGCATTTTGTTGAAGATAATGACCGTGGGCAAAAGATTCTCCACCTCGGTGCGGGTTAAGTCAAATTCCCCCACCATTTGGTCCACGGTCATTTTTTGCATTTTCAGGAAAAGCACATGAAGAGCATCTTTTTTAATGGTACTGCCTGCTTCAAAAGCGTGAACCTGGGCGCAAAGGCGGGAAATGGCGGGCAGGGCGCTGCCGATGCCGATGACATTTTGGAGGGGATATTCTTTGATATGGGCCTGAATGGAATAAATCTGACTCTCTAAAAACTCTTCCATGACCCGGGGAAAATCCAAGGTCAGCTTTTCCATGTCGGAGAGATTTTCCCACAAGCGCAGAGAACCGACTTTGAAGTACTCCCGAAACCTTAATACCCCGCGGCTGTAAGCGGATACGCCCAGTCCTCCCGAACTCATATTGGCGATCATCACCCCTTCTTCCTGGTATTTCAGGAAATCCGGCGTGGTGTGGCGCAGGGCCTTATAGATCATAAACCGTTCCTGAGAGACATTAATAATCTCCACATTCAGCCCTGTTCTCAACCTGATTTGTTCCAGAATATATTCCTTGTTTTCCGCTTCCCGGAGCCCGCTGGTGGCCACCGCCCGGTAGTCCTTGATGCGGTAATCGTTCATCAATTTCACAAACCCTTTCAGCACTTCGCAGGCCTCATTAATGGCCGGGGCACTAATCCGTCCTGTGTTAAAACTATCCCGGCCGAAATCCGTAGGTTTGGTCAGGTCTTCCAGGGGCACAATATTTCCTTTATTCTCCATCTGGGCAATCATTAATCTGAGGGAGCTTGATCCCACATCAATCACGGCCAGCAATCGATTATTTTTTACTTTTTTGACCAAATTTCCCGCCGTCCCTTTCCTCTATCTGCCCCGTAAAACATGTTTCTACATTTTCTATTCTAACATAGGGTGCCCTGGAATATGATCAATTTAAGTGTTAAGATATTGTTAAATTCATGAAATTATCCTTAAAATAGTAATCCCGGCCCGTTCTTTCGTGTATCATTTACTGGCAGGGATTTGGTCCGATCAATTTAGGCGTGAATAGAGGAGGTTCCCATGAAACTGGCAATCATTGACATTGGCTCAAATTCCATCCGGATGATCCTGGTCCGGATGGTAGACGGCTGCTACAAGATCTATAATGATCTAAAAGAATCTGCCCGCCTGGGCGAAGGTCTGGAAACAACGGGTCAACTGGGTGAAGAGCATATGGACCGGGCCCTGAGCACCCTAAAAATGTTCAAGAGATTAATTGATGCTGTGGGCTGCGATACCATTATTGCCGTCGCCACCGAAGCGGTCCGGAAAGCCTCGAACAAGGAAATTTTTTTGGAAGCGGTAAGAAAGAAGGTAGGCATCGACGTCCGGGTGCTTTCCGGTGAAGAAGAAGCATTTTTTGATTTTCTCGCCGTGAAAAACAGCCTGCCCGTGAGCGATGCTTTGATCATGGATATTGGGGGCAGCAGTACGGAATTGGTTTATATGCAGGACAAAAAGATGGTGGAAAAGGTGAGCCTGCCCCTTGGGTCCATCAATTTGGCCGAGCGTTTTGATCTGTCCACAGAGCTAAAACCGGAGCAGGAGACAGCTTTAAAACATTTCTTGTTTCATCAGTTCAGTAAAATTAACTGGCTGGCCACATGCACCGCCCCTGTTTTAGTGGGCATCGGCGGTACCATCCGCAGCCTGGGCAAGATCGACCGGGCGCGCAAAAATTATCCCCTGGATATTACCCATTATTACCAAATGGATCCCCATGATGTCCAAGAAATTTACCAGACCGTGAAACGGCAATCCCTGGTCAAGCGTCAGAAAATCAAGGGCTTGTCCAAAAGCCGGGCCGATCTGTTTCTGGGGCCGGTAGCCGCCCTTTCCGTGATCACCGAGCTTTGCGGGATAGAAGAGATCGTCATTAGCGGCAGCGGCCTGCGGGAAGGCCTGATTTTTGACCATCTGGCCCGCCAGGAAAAAATAATCCGGGATCCCCT
Organism: Candidatus Formimonas warabiya; assembly: GCF_002777255.1. Classification (GTDB taxonomy): domain Bacteria; phylum Bacillota; class Dehalobacteriia; order Dehalobacteriales; family Dehalobacteriaceae; genus Formimonas; species Formimonas warabiya. The sequence continues at coordinate 3,841,932 of NZ_CP017634.1, forward strand.
TGATTATTCCATCCGGAATATCGCCGGCAATCACAATTTAAATGAAAAACATGGGCAGAGAGTTTACCATCTTTTCCGCTCCCTTTTTGACCAGTTAAAACCCCTGCATCACCTGGGACCGGAATATGGCAATATTTTGAAAACCGCAGCCCTGCTCCATGACTGCGGCATCAATATCAATTATTATGGCCACCCCTTGCATTCTTTTTACATGATCCTTCATTCCGGTATCCAGGGTCTCACCCACCGGGAATTGCTCATCAGCGCTTACATCGCCGGGTCCCACCGCAAAGACGAATGTAAAGTGGACCTGAGCCGCTACCAGCAGCTGCTCAGCAGCCAGGATGCCCTGATCATCCGCACCCTGGGCGTCCTCTTAAGTATGGCGGAAAGCCTGGACCGGAATATGAGCAGCACCGTGCAGGATGTCTCCTGCCGCATGGAGGATCACACCGTGACGATAAAAACCATGGCCACAGAGACTCCCTATCTGGAAATCAATGACGCCATGCAGTTTAAAAATATTTTCGCCAAAGTTTTTGGCCGGGATTTGAGAATTATTTAATATTACACGATTTTTCTTACAGCCTGCTCCAATTGATCCAGGTTCCGGCATTCTATCACATCCGAACAGCTCTGTCCGTATAAACCGATGATGCTGTCGTCCTGGTTCCACTTCGCCTTGGGCTCTGGGTTGAGCCAAATAATCCGATGCACTTGCTCAGAAATGGTCCTCAGCTCTTCTTTCCGGGGCGGATACCAGTTATTTTTCGCATCCCCCAAGATGACCAGGGTCGTTTTGGGGTGCAGGATTTCGCCATAGTGCAGGCGAAAAAGTTCAAAAACCTGTCCAAAGTTGGAAATCCCCAATCGGGAGCAGCGGGCCTCCTGAAGAGCTTGCCGGACAGCATCCTGCACAGGGCCGGTTTTCAATGGGAGAGTGACCTCCGCAATCTCATCCACAAACAAAAAAGTTCTCAAATCCGCAAAACGCCGGGCCATGGCATAAACCAGCTGTAAGAGAAAGGCACTGTAGACGGCCACGGAACCGGAAATATCACACAACACCACAATGCGGGGCCGATCCATCACCTTGTCTTGATAAAAGAGCCTTTCCGGCGTCCGGCCCATGCGGGCCGCCTTCTGCAGCACTCTGCGCATATCCACCCGGCCGCTTTTGGCCGGCTTAAAACGATAGGAATAGCGGGAAGCCAGCTTGTTGGCCAGCCTTTCTACCCGTTTCTCCATTTCTTTTACCTGGACTTCGTTTAAGGCGCCCAGATCTTTTTGCTTGAGATTCTCTTCCCATAGAATATCACTCAGACCCTGCTCTCCTTTTTGGGCAACCGCCAGCTTTTCGATGCGGTGCCTGAGATATTGTTCCAGATCCTTTAAAATTCCGGCATTTTCCTCCCCTTCTTTGCCTTCCCTTTCAAAGGCATTCTCCACCATAAACCATTCCATGCTCACCTTGATCTGGTGGAGCAATTGGTCGATTCCTTCCTCTCCCACGGTCAGCTGGGCCAATTGTTTCTCAGCCAGACTGATCAGGATCTGGGACTGCCCTTCTTGAATGGCATGATATAATTGCCGGGATGCTGCCCCCATGCCCGCTTTTCCTGTCCCTGAGCCATCTACCCCGGAAGCAAATCCGTCACAGCATCCCGGGGACGTTAATGGTTCCGGCTTTTCTACTTCTTCCTGAAAATATAAACGAAAGGCCAGGTCAAAAAGGGGGGTATCCGTTTCGCTTTTGATTAATGTCGCCTTCAGGAGGCGGTAAAAAAGCCTGTGTTCGGCAATCCCATAAGATTTCAGGGCCTCCAGGCAATCAACGATTTCCCCCGGAGAAATCCGTACCCCGGCAGATCGTAAAGAATTTACAAATTCCAACAGTCTTTTCTCCATGGATCAATCTCTCCTTGATGGAATACTTTTATCATAACACAGGACAATTTTATCCGTCTATGTTTCCCATTTCTTCTATGGTATACTATCAGTGAATTGTATTTTGCAGCTTCTGCGGGGGTTATCACATGCTGTCTATTGATGAAATTAAAACAAAACTCAAGGGCCAAAATTATTTATGCGATGATGATTTAGCCACCATTGTCAGTCTGTCCTCTGTGCTGAAAAAGCCCATTCTTTTAGAAGGTCCGGCCGGAGTGGGAAAAACCGAGCTGGCCAAGGCATTAGCCGCCGGCCTGCACAGGGAATTAATCCGCCTCCAGTGCTATGAAGGTTTGGATGAGCATCATGCTCTGTATGAATGGAATTACCAAAAACAATTATTATACCTGCAAACGATGGCCCATGATGCTACCGGCTGGGACATGGTCCAAAAAGATATTTTTTCCCGGGATTTTCTCCTGCCCCGTCCTTTGCTGAAAGCATTTTTCTCGGAAAAGCCGGTGGTCCTGCTCATCGATGAAATTGACAAAAGTGATGAAGAGTTTGAAAGCTTTTTGCTGGAGGCCTTAGCCGATTTCCAGGTTACCATTCCGGAATTCGGCACCGTTCCAGCCAACTCCATTCCTCTGGTGATTCTTACCAGCAACGGAGCCCGGGATTTCAGCGACGGTTTAAAAAGACGATGTGTGCACTATTTCATTGATTACCCGGATTTTGACCGGGAATTGGAAATCATTTGCACAAAGGTGCCGGGGATATCCCAAAACCTGTCTCACCAAATTGTAGAGTTTGTCCAGCACCTGAGAAAACAAAAACTGAGAAAAAAACCCAGCATCGCGGAAACGCTGGATTGGGCCAAGGTTTTGGTGGCTTTGCATGTAGCCTCTTTGGCCGATGAAAAAGTGAAAGCTACCTTGAATTTTATCCTCAAGTACCAAGAGGATATTGAATCGGTAGCAAAGTAAAACGGCAGGAATCAACCCGGACTTACTGAGTCCATCGAAGAGGTTTCTTTCTTTGGCCTGGCGACTTCTGGGGTTACTTTGCCGATAAAGAGCCAGACAAACCGATACTTTCTCATCATCAGATATCCCGCCCAGGGTAAAAGCAGGGAAACAATGCCGCCCAGGACCGTGATCAAATGATATCCTACGGGATACGCCGTCACCATATCCACTATGTAATGCCGCCAAAGCAGCAGCACCGCCGGGTGAGCCAGATAAATTAAGAAAGATGCCATTCCCCACTGGGCGGGCAAGCTTAAATATTTTTCCCAGCGTTGATGTAAGAAATGGGAAATCAAGAACAAAGCCAGACAACTGAAGGTCACATAAAGATAATAGAAAAGAAAATTGGCGTAGGAGAGCCACGGGTATCCGGCCCCAGGATGCTGAACAATCCACCATCCTTTGGCCGTGTAAATCATTCCGGACACCAGCCATAGGATGCCCCAGAGATAGGGCCGCTTCATTAACCAATTCTTACAGGCAGAGTAGTTCAGGGCCAGGTATCCCCCCAGCAAATAAAACAACATATACGTAAAAGCAAAACTTCCGGTCGCCTGAATATGAAGATAGATTCTATTGACGAGAAAAAAAGCCACCTGGAAAACTGCCCCGAAGATCAATAGATTTCGCCGGAAGCAGGAGAAATATTTCATCAAAACCATCAAGATAGGAAATAAAAGGTAAAACTGCAGGATAATAATAATGTAATAAAGATGGGCATAATTTTTCCCCGTGATCAGCTTTACCAGGGAATCATCCATCTGAGAAAAAATGTTGGTGCCGATGATGATTTGCACCCCCACAAAATAAAAAAAGGACCATATGATGTAAGGTATCACCGTAAACGAAAGCCGCTTGTAAAAAAAAGATTTACATCTGGCGCTGGTCCAATTCCCTTCGTAATTATAGAAAAGAACAAAACCGCTCAGAAAAAGAAAGGCCGGAACGGCAAAGGAACTCCCTGTATTCACAAGATAATAGAAAAAATAACCCCAGGAATCGGCAGGCAGTTTGGCAAGGGGTTCCGAAGTCACATGAATAGAAATCACCGCACAAATACAGAGAAAACGAAAGAGATCCAAGCATAGAACCTTTTCTTTTTCCATACCTCTACGACTCCTTAGATAAATTGAACGTAAAATTATAAAATTCTTTTTTTTCCTAAATAATCCTGCCTAAAAGGATTCATGTTCCAGAAAATAAAAAATCGCCCATCTCCTGCTATGTGCCGGTGATGGCGATTTTTTATTTCTTTCTGTGCCTGTCTTTAACTGTCTACAAAACCATTCCCGGCAGCCTAATCTCCTTTTTTTTCAAAAGGAATAAACAAAAAGGCAACCGGCAAATTGGAGGCCGCGGGAGGCACAAAAATAAATTCTGTTTCCTGGTACTTATCCAGGGTCAAATTCATTACGGCCTGGGCCCCGGTATTGATGGCACCGTTCTCAGGCATGCCGTAGACGGTTCCATCCGGTGCCAAGGCAGCCCCCCGGAACACGCCGCCCCTGGGATTGGTTAGCAGCCCCATCTGAGTGCCGGCCTTGATCTTCAGCCGGTAAACGACACCATAATTGCCGCCGTTTGCCACCTGCTCTCCGGTGAGAGCATCTATGCCCCCCTGGTGAAAATCGTTTTTATTGTCGGCAAGGGTAAAGCGCTGGGATTGAGTGCCGTCCACGTTCAAAGTGACTGTCTTGTTTGCCCCATAAAAGGTGCCTCTGGGGTGATTATCCCTGGCCAGTACGGGTAAGTTCTGAAAAGCGGTCAAAACGTCGCTGCCCACATCCACCATCACAAAAGTAAACCTAACGTTCCCACTGACAGCCATATCCATCATGGAAAAAACACAGTCGTTGGGAGCAAGATCCTTGCCATTGCCGCCGGTATCCAAGACCATCACTTGTCCCGGTGCCAATTCATAATGGTCGGCGCAGCTTGAGGACAGATACCGCATCAGGCCGTTGCGCCCCGTGGTTAAAACATCTATATTGGGGCCGCCGAACCCTTTCTTGGTGATATTGATCACGGCAGGCCTCAATTCCAGGTTTTCCGCCAGGACATAGATCCGTTTCTTGCTATCGGTTCCATTGGTGTGGTGATACATGAGGCGAACCGCACCGCTCACGGTATCCCGGTACAGAATGCCGTTTTCCGTCACTTTTTCCGGAGAATTGGACAGCAAAAGGGTGGTATTGTCCTCCTGTCGGGATAACGGTTTAATCTCCGGAAAAGACAAGGGGTTAACCTCCGTCAGGTTTACTGTTTCCCCGGGGAGAGGATAGTTCAGGTTGTATTCTATTTCCGTCATCACGACTTTGCTGGTTACGTTAATTTGCACCGTAAAAGGCTCGGACCATTTCCCCCTTTTATCCCGGACCTTCAGGCTCACCGGAACGGTGCCTTCTTTAAAATAAGCCCTTTGTTTTCCCGTCCATTGATATTCTACTACTTCATCCCCATCCGGGTCATAACTTGCATCGGTGAAAACCACGGTTTCCCCCTGGTTTACCTCGGTACTCCTGACAGAGAACTGGGCCACAGGAGGTTCGTTGGGTTTTTCCACCACCTCAATCATCTGCACAAACTTGTTACTCCAGGCCCCATGCCGGTCTTTGACCATCAGGCTAACGGTATAAATACCGGGCGTGGGGAAGGAATCCTTCTTGTTCTCCCAGACCCAGTCCACCAGTTCGTCGTCGCCGTCCGGGTCGTAGCTTTGGTCGAAATACTGTATTGGCTGATTCACAAAGACCCGGGTATTATCCGTGGAAAATTGGGCGACAGGATTGGTGTTCGGTTGATCCGACACTTCAATGGTCTGTTCAAACCACTCGCTCCAGGCACCCCGGCTGTCTTTTACCTTCAGAGAAATGGTAAATACGCCGATTTCCTGAAAAAATTGGTTGTTATTACGCCAGACCCGGTCTACAATCGCATCCCCGTCCGGGTCAAAACTAAGATCCTGGTATGTAACCTGTTCCCCGAGCAGCACATAGGGCTTATTGATGGTAAATTCCGCCTGGGGCGGGGTATTGGGTTTTTTTATGGTAATTTTTTTGGTGGAACTCTCATAATTTACCTCACAGCCGAAGGCTTCCGCCAAAAAGCGCAGGGGCACCATGGTCCTTCCCTTGATCACCTTGGGTGGCGCATCCAATTGCCGAACCGAACCGTCAATATCGGCGCTATTTTTTCCTACCCATAATTTCGTAGATTTTGACCCTTGAACGACCGTAACTTGTTTTTGCTGAGGGTCCCAGTTCACGGTGGCACCAAGGGCTTCCCCGATGAAACGAAGGGGCACCATGGTTTTTTGTTTTTCTATCACGGGTACGGCATCCAACGTTACCTTTTGGTTATCGATCAAGGCTTCACTCCGGCCCACCGTAAGCGAAACCTGGCTGGGAATCTTTCCTGCGGCAAACGCTCCAAAACCGGTCCATAAACAAATTGCAATCAGTGCTATGATCCATGCTGACTTTTTCATTTGGCTTTCCTTTCCCCCATTATTTGATAAATACATTTAGACATACAATTCTTTAGACGCAAAAAACGGGCATTTTGTTCCCATCCTATTACCGGCTATAATCTTCAAAACAGGCCAGGCACACAATTTTCCCTTTCTGGATTCTGGCCCGGATTTCCGCCATTTTTTCCCCGCAGCATTCGCATACCACAGAAGGAAAAATGCGCGCCTTTTCCGGTAATTCTATATCGACAAATTCACTCTTACAAAACTCTTCCTCAGGAGCAGTCAGAATCATCGTCATTCTGGCCATGCGGTCATCCTTGTCCACGGCCAGTTTAGAGGCGTCCACATAGACCCGTACGGCCTGTCCCGTTTTCCGGTTGACAATGGTAAAAGCCTGTTTGCCATGATTTTTGTAAATAAGATTTCCTTTTCCCATACTGCACCCGGCCACCACCTGGACCGCATCGACGCTACAGGCATCGGTCTCTACAATCGCCAGCAATTCCTCATCCTTTGCCCGGGTTACCCCAAGTTTATCCAAAGCAATACGTACAGCACGAAAGCCAATGGCTAACCCGGGGCATTCGTGGCCATGAAAAGCCACAACTTCTTTCCATAATTCTCTATCGAAATCCATCCTCATTCCTCCCCTTAAGGTTTGTCCCATGGTTTCATCAATCGGTTTCACAATGTTTTCCCTTGTCCCTCACGCAGCGAATCACCCGCTCTTACAACATCTTCTCCATTTCCGTCAGCATTTCCTCAAATACTTTTAAGGCCTGAACCACCGGTGCAGGCTCAGCCATATCCACCCCGGCCTTTTTCAGCAGGTTAATCGGGTAATCACTTCCCCCGCCTTTTAAAAACTCCCGGTACCGGTCTACGGCAGGCTGACCGTCCTGGAGAATCGCCTGAGACAGGGCGGATGCGGCGGAAAAACCGGTCGCATATTTATATACGTAGAAGGCATTGTAAAAGTGGGGAATTCTCGCCCATTCCAAAGAAATATCCTCATCGATCACCATTTCAGGTCCATAATAATCCTGGTTCAGTTTATAATAAATTTCGCATAAAGCATCCGTCGTTAAAGGTTCCCCGGACTCCACCTTTTCGTGGATGATTTTTTCAAATTCGGCAAACATGGTCTGACGGAAAACCGTGCCCCGGAATTCTTCCAGGTAATGATTGATCAGATAAAGCTTTTGTTTTTCATCAGGGGCCGTTTGCATCAGGTACCTGGTCAGAAGGGTCTCATTTACCGTAGAGGCTACCTCTGCGACAAAAATTTTATAGTAAGAATACACGTAGGGCTGGGTCTGCCAGGAATAATAGGAATGGAGCGAATGCCCCATTTCGTGAGCTAAAGTAAAAACATGATCCAAGTTATTATGGTAATTCAGCAGTACATAAGGATGGGTCCCATATGCCCCCCAGGAATAAGCCCCAGGCGTCTTTCCCTCATTCTCCTGAACATCCACCCAACCTGAGGTAAGCCCCCGGTGCAGGTCGCCTACGTAACTTTCTCCTAAAGACACCAGTCCCTGCTCCACCATTTTAACCGCATCTTCATAGGGAATATTGGTTTTTACCTCCTTCACCAGAGGCGCGTAAATATCGTACATGTGCAGATCCGGAACGCCCAATATCTTTTTCCTTAAGGCCACATAGCGGTAAAAAATATTGAAATGGTCCCGCACCGTTTTGATGAGATTTTCATATACGCGCACCGGAACGTTATCATCGTCAAGAGAGGCTTCCAGCGCCGAACCATACTGACGCACCCGGGCATAGAACACATCCTTTTTTACGCTGGCATTCAGCAGGGCAGCCAAAGTATTTCTTTGTTTTCCGTAGCTATCATATAGCCCTTTAAAGGCCTCCTGGCGGACCCGGCGCTCTTCACTTTCCATAAATTTAATGTAACTGCCATGGGTGATGGGCACCCGGTCGCCGTCTTCATCCGTGATTTCGGGAAATTTGATATCCGCATTGTTAAGCATACTGAAAATACTTCTCGGCCCCTCAGCCATTTCTCCGGACATGGCAATGATTTCTTCTTCCCGGGCGGAAAGAGTATGCGCGCGCATACGGGTGATTTCTTCCAGGTAATACTGGTAAAGGCCCAGTCCCGGGTCCCGGCGCAAAAAATCCTGCAGCCGGTCCGGCTCAATGGCCAGGATCTCCGGCTGGATAAAGGCTAAGGCCTCTCCCACTCTGACCATCAGGCCCTGGGCCCGGTCTTTCATGCCCTGATATTTCGTGTTGGCGTTGTTCTCGTCTTTTCTCATTTGGGCATACACAAACACTTTGTCGGACAGCTTTCCCAACTCATCCTGAAACCGCAGGCACTCGAGCAGGGTCCGGGCTGACTCCGCCAGTTTCCCCCGGAACTGAGAAACCTGACCGAGCAACTCCTTCAATTTATCGAAATCCTTTTCCCATAATTCGTCGTCGGCATAGATTTCTTCCAAATGCCATTTGTATTTTACGGGAATATCCTCTCTTTTCTTAAGCTTCTTCTCGTCTCCCATCTAAATTCCACTCCTTTCCAAATACAGCTTATCACAAGCCTTTTTCTGTTCAAAGTTAAATTTTTCCTATTATCCCGCACACATCTTGTTTACTAGCATATTTCCCCTGATCACAACGGTTTATCCTATTGTCATAAAAAGAAATTTTTCCCTGTATGGATCATAAATGGGCTATCCGTCTATTGATCAGACGGGATAGCCCACCAAAATAAAAATCATATCACCCAATTTGTTCCACTACAAAAGAAATAGTTAATCGCTTTTCCTATACTGCAACGCCTCTATTTATTTCCTCTAAAGATTTTGCCTTTGTTTCGATGCCAAAAATGCCCACCACCAGCGCTAAGAAGAAGGCATATCCTGCTAAACTCTGAAAGACGGACTGAACACCGTAACTATTGAGCAGCCAAACCACAATATAGGGATTTAAAATCATCGCCAGACGACCCGCGCTGTTTGCCACACCCGTCCCCCTGATCCGGAGTCTGGTGGGAAACAGTTCGGGAACATAAATGCCAAAACCAATTGCACACACAATATATAGAAGCAACATAAAGCAAAAGCCCAAAAGCATTAATAACGGAGGGGTCGTCGATATGGCATATACATAGCCGCAGATGCCCATCAGGATAAATACAATAATGGAAATTGGCTTACGCCCAAACTTATCTGTGATGAGTGAACCAATCAGCGAGCCAAAGGGTGCCCCCAGCATCATTACGAAGGTATATCCCAGGGATGTTGTAATACTGATGCCCTGTTTGATGAAGATGGTAGGCAGCCAATTAACATATGTGTAAGTGAAAAAGTTAGTCCCAATCAGATAAAGCATGGAAACAATTGTTCTTTTGAGATACTCTCTGCTAAACAGCTCCCAGATTGACCCACCTTTTTCGCTGGTTAACACCTGATAATGATCCGCATTTACCACAGGCAGGCTATGCCCTTTTTCCTGGGCAATTTCATGCTCAATATCGGAAAGAATCTGTTCCGCTTTTTCCAATTTACCCTTTGCCTCCAGCCAGCGGGGTGATTCTGTTAAGTACTTCATGCGCAGCCACCAGACAATTAAAGCGAGTACCCCCACAATAACGAACATGTACCGCCAGCCCAGATTGGGGATAATAAAATAGGCGAGAATGGCGCATACCGGCAGGGAGCTATTGGCAACAAGGGATAATAATGAGATCCAGCGTCCCCGGACTTTAGCAGGGACAAATTCCGAAAAAGTCGCATAGCCGATCACAATCTCGGCACCCATGCCCAGCCCCATGATGCCCCGGAAAAGGATCAGCCAGCCCATACTGGGCGCTAAGGCAGCGGCAAATGAAGCAATACCGACGATAAGCAGGTCGATTTGATAAGCAAACCTTCTTCCAAATGAATCGCCAACAAGGCCCGTAACAAAAGCCCCAATCAACATCCCAACAAAGGTGACCGAAATAAAGCTGGCATTCAACTGCATCGTGGACCACCCGTTTTTCACAAGTTGACCCAAAACTCCCCCCGCTAGATATACGTCGAATAAATCGAGAAACATTCCCGCGCCAATCAAATAGAGTACCTTTCGATGAAACTTGGATATAGGCAGACGATCAAGCCTTGCACCGGCTAAAATATGGTCCATCTTTTTTCCTCCCTTACTCACTCTAATTTTTACACCAGGGATTTTTGCTCATAACCTCTCTTGGAAACAGACTTGACATGGGACAAGCCGGATGCTTGAATGGGAAAGGGGGCCTATGATTGGTTCCTTTTAAGGTTGCCCCATCTTACGTATGAATCTGTCCTCCTCATGTCAAGCCTGCTCTGAGGGCAATGGTTCCTACCGGGTTTTTCAGTCTCTCTGCCTGTTTGGGTAATTTATTTCTTCTAAATAATCCTTTCCTTGAAATAGTCGGATTTCAGACCTTTTTTTAAGTCGGCCAAAACTTTCTGTTCCCACTCATAAGCTTCTACGGCTTTTTGGATCACTTCATCCAAATGGGCGTAGGGAATGCAGCATACGCCGTCATCATCAGCAATGATTAAATCTCCCGGGTTGATGATGACTTCCCCACATTGAATGGTTTCATTGATTTCCAAAGTGGCAAATCGTTTGACGGCGGAAATCGGCGTGACATATTTTGACCACACCGGGAAGTCATACTCCCTGATTTCCGAAATATCCCGGGCTGCCCCGTCCACAATAACCCCGGCAATTTCCTTCAATTGGGCTCTTAAAGTTACCAGGCCGCCCCAAGTTCCCGCGTAGGGATCGCTCCCCCCGTCAATAACAAGGACATCGCCCGGTTGACACAATTCCATGGCCTCACCCAGCCGAAGTTTGCTTGGGGTGGGAATTACCCGGCGCTGTTTCACCGTTACCGCCGGTCCTACCAGCACCTTTCCGGCACAAACGGGTTTCATATCCAGCATCGTGCCGTGAATACCCAGTTCGTCAAAGGTATCCGAAATGATGGTGGTATTCAGCTTTTTTACTGCCTCAATCTGTTCCTGCGTTGGCCTTCTAACTTCTGTCATTTTTTTACCTCCCTTGAAATTGTTTTTTCAGATTTGAAACTAACCCCCCATCCTTGATGATCTCCATCAAGAATTCCGGAATTGGTTTCGCGATCAGGAGAATGCCCTTTGCCTCATTCCTAATCTCTCCCTGGGCGATATCAACGGCCAGGGTATCCCCCTCCTGGGCAAACCCGGCGATGCCTTGACACTCCAGCAAGGGCAGGCCGATATTCAGCGCGTTCCGGTAAAAAATCCGGGCGAAACTCTCCGCAACCACCACACTGATCCCGGCATATTTCAGCGCCACCGGCGCCTGCTCCCGGCTGGAGCCGCACCCAAAGTTCCGGCCCCCGACCAGGATATCGCCGGCGCCGAACCTTTGGGCAAACCCCTCTTCCAAGCCCTCCAGGGCATGAACTGCCAACTCCTCGGGCTTGGTGAGAGAAAGATAGGCGCCCGGCAGGATCACATCGGTGTCAATACTGTCCCCTAACTTCCACACCTTTCCTTCGATGATTTTGCTCACCCCAATCACCCCTTTACATATATTTCCTTGGATCAGCGATAACCCCATCCAGGGCTGAGGCCGCAACCACCAGCGGCGAGGCCAGGTAAGTGTCGGATCCCTTGCCCATTCTGCCTCTGAAGTTCCGGTTGGAACTGGCGATGCATGCTTCCCCTGCCGCCAATACTCCTTTGGGCCCGCCGAAACAAGGGCCGCAGCCGGGGTTGCAGATCACGCACTCCGCTTTTATAAAGGTTTCGATCAGGCCTTCTTTCAAAGCATCCAGGTAAACCTCTGCGGAACAAGGAATTACGATCATGCGCACATCCCGGTGGATTTTCCGGCCTTTTAAAATTTCCGCCGCCTGGCGCAGATCTTCCAGCCGGCCATTGGTGCAGGAGCCAAGGAAGGCCTGGTGGATTTTTGTGCCCAGAACCTCTTGCAGTGGTTTGACATGATCCACCGCGGGGGGGCAGGAAACCTGGGGCTCCAAATTACCAACCTCATAAGTCAGAACCCTTTCATAGACGGCATGAGGATCGGCTCTGACCGGTTCCAAAGCCTGGGCGGTCCGGCCGGACAAAAACGCAAACACTTTTTCATCCGGCTCGATCAATCCGGCTTTAGCACCCATTTCAATAGCCATATTGCACATGGTCATCCGGCTTGCCAGGGTCATCTCCCGAATGGTTTCCCCGGTAAACTCGATGGATTTGTAATTGGCTCCTTCCCCGGTGACATCGCCAAGGATTTTCAGGATCAGATCCTTTGAGACCACACCCACGGGGAGTTTCCCATTAATCACGATTTTGAGGGTCTCCGGAACTTTAAACCATAGCTTTCCCGTGGCGAAAACAGCCGCCATTTCCGTAGACCCGATCCCGGTGCCAAAGCAGCCCAAAGCACCATAGGTACAGGTATGGGAGTCTGTCCCCACCACGACCTCCCCCGGCCTGACGTGCCCTTTCTCCGGGAGAACCTGGTGGCAGACGCCCGCCTTGATATCGTAAAAAGCTTTGATCTTTTGGGCGATGGCCCATTCCCGCAGCCTTTTTTCGATTTCCGCCGACTTGCTGTCCGCGGCAGGAACGGTATGGTCGAAAAGAACCACCACCTTATCCGGATCCCAGACCTGCCGGCAGCCGGCTTCTTCCAAGCCGGTCACCGTGGGCATGCCGGTGGCCTCATGAATCATGGCCACATCAATGTTTGCCGCCACGATCTCTCCGGGCGTCACGGATTTTTTTCCCGCGGCTTTTGCCAGTATCTTCTCAATGATGGTCATTATTCATGCCTCCTCCCTAATTTACTCACTGCGGCGCAAAGCGGCGATATATTCATCCTCGCTGGCCCTGTTTTGGTAGCCGATGGCTTCGAAGGGGCAGACATACTGGCATAATCCGCAGCCCACGCAATGGTCGGGATCAATATGACCTTTCTTGTCCTGTACCGTCAAAGCATCATAAAAGCAGACATGGGGGCACCGCCCGCAGCCGATGCATTTTTCCGGATCAATCAGGCCAAACCTGGCGGGGATCTTCTGGGGGATCTCGGAGGAAGGCGGGATGGGCAGCACCAGCCCCACCACGTCACTGGCCTTCTGGTATCCTTTGCGCGCCATGAATTTTTCCATATCCCGCAGCAGCTCTTTCACATATTTATAGCCGTAAATCATCAGGGCGGAACAGGTTTGCACCGCATGGGCCCCACCCATCATGAACTCAATGAAATCCTGCCACTTGGACGGACCATTGGCTGCCATCACCGGCACGCCTACTTCCGAAGCAATCTTGGCGACCCAGCGCAGAGAGAATTCCTTGGTTCCCGGTCCGCTGGTGGAACAATAGCTGTATCCCAGTGTTTGGGCGTTTTCAATATCAATTCTCAGGGACAGGTTTCGGGACAGGCAGGTGACGCCGGCAGCACCCGCTTCCTTTAATGCCGAGGCAATAGCCGCAGGGTCTTCCGCTTCGGGAGTAAGCTTGGGAAAAACGGGCAGGTTGACTTTGGCCTTAATGGCCTGCACAATTTGGGTCCCCAGCACCGGGTCTTTGCCGGTCCAGGCGCCTACCGGATTGCCTTTTTCATAGGACTTGGACACTACCATGGGGTGGGGACAGCAAAAGTTTAATTCCAAAGCGTCCACCCCGGCCTGTTCATGCATTTCCGCCAGCTGGACCCAGGCCGCAAGATCCCCGCCGGCTTCAATGGAGCCAATCACTTTGCAGTCATTGGCTTTGGCCAATTTCATGGCTTCGGCAATGGTGGCCACCCATTTTTCCGGCTCCTGGTGCTGCAGGTGGTCTCTGTGATAGAGGGCCCAGAAATCAGGCTTGTACCAGACATTATCCTTTTTGGTGGGGAAATCGACCAGGTATTCCTCCATTCTGGGATAAGTGCGGAAATAGGGGGTGTGGGTGCAGGTTTTCGTCACAATCGCACCCAAGCCTGATTCGATGGCTCTTTTCAGCGTGCTGCTGCTGTGGGTGAGGGGGCCGGAGCCCGCCACCAGGGGGTTCTTCAGTTCCAGATTTGCCAGTTTCACCGAGAGATCAACCATTTGACATTCCTCCTTCATGTTTTTTTATTACCAGCCAATTTCTTGGCCTGGCTTACCAACTGTTGGGCCTTTTTCCCACAGACTGTTCCCAATATTGCCTTCTTTGTAATAAATGGCCGGCTTTGATACGAACGTTTTTAATCTTTTTATTATTTTTTTAAGATCGAATTTTGGCAGGAAATTACCCTGCCCTAACGAACTTCTAAATAATGAACCTACACTTGACTTGTGAGGGTATGATGCGAAATGGACATTTCTGACACCGAAAATCTTTTTAACATCCTCTGTGACGCCCTTCCCATCCTGGCGGATATGTCCTATGGTTATGCCTGCGTAACGGACCCGTCCGGGACAAGATTAAAAACCGTAGATTCCCAGGGCCAGGAAATCGTAGAATTGCAAGGCACCAAATACCCCCTGGCGGCAGAAGCGTTCACAAAAGGCACCGCCATTATCGGCACTTCCCAGTTAATGCCGGAAGCCGAAAGCTGGGCGATTCCCGTCGGCCCCTATGTGATCTGCTGCAACAACATGACGAACATTATTTTTATGCGCCAATTGGAAGAGGCCCTGCTCAAAGCTCTTCCTTATATTGTCAAGGTAGTGGGCGGCGATGCTTCCCTCTATAACCTAAAGGAAAATTTATTGCTCACCTCCTCGGGGGATAAACAAATCCAAGAAGACGTCCTGGGGGAGGATCTTAAAAACCTTCTCGCGGAGAGAAAACCCTTTGTCAAATTCTCCGACAGTGTCGAAGGCGCTATGAAAGTCTATATTCCTGTGACCCATGGTTTCGGTCTGGTTTTGAGCAACGAAACGGCAATTTTGCGTAACAAAAAGCTTTACCATGAGTTGAAAAAGAGCAAGAGCATCCGCTATACCCTGGATGACCTGATCGGTAACAGCCGGCATATCCAAAATATCAAATCTATGGTCGAATGCGCTTCTAATGCCCTCTCCAATGTCTTAATCATGGGCGAGACAGGCACCGGAAAGGAAATCATCGCCCAGGCGATCCACGCCCACAGCCCCCGGGCAAATAAGCCTTTTATCGCCATCAACTGCGGCGCTCTGCCCGCCAGCTTGATCGAAAGCCAGCTTTTCGGCTATAAACAGGGAGCCTTTACAGGCGCCAGCACCCAGGGTCAGGCGGGCATCTTTGAACGGGCCAACGGGGGAACGGTTCTCCTGGACGAAATCGGGGAAATGGACCTGGAACTCCAGACCAAACTGCTGCGGGTGCTCCAGGAAAGAACCGTCACCCGGATCGGCAGCGTGGAACCTATCCAGTTGAATGTGCGCATTATTTCTACCACCAACCGGGATTTATATCAGGCCATCAAAGAAAAAAGCTTCCGGGAAGATCTTTTCTTCCGCCTCAATGTGGTGAACATCAACGTACCGCCCCTCAGGGAGAGAAAAGAAGACCTGCCTATTTTAGTCAAACATTTCATCAACAAATTTGAGCTAGAGACCGGGAAGACGGTGCACGGTATTACGCCTGCCGCTCTGAATATCTTGCAGCAGTATTCCTGGCGGGGAAATGTCCGAGAACTGGAAAACTGCATTGAGCGGGCTTTTAATTTTATCAGAAACGATAGTAAAATCGATTGCGCGCACCTTCCCGAATATATCATGGACGCCATGGCGTACAGCGACAGCAATGATATTGATCTCAAAAAAGCCATCCGGGATGCGGAAAAAAGGGTGATCTCCAAAGCCTTAAAAATCACCAACGGAGACAAAAAGCAGGCTGCCGTCCTCCTGGGCATCAGCGATACCACCCTCTGGCGTAAGCTTGACACCTAAAGTACGATCCGGGTTATGGAAGGGCAGGTCCTCGTCGGCAGGCAAGGACCTGTTCCTTGCCATATGTCCGGGGATACTTTGCTCTTCCTGATGGCCGGCTGCAAGAATAGACCGGGGATTTAGCACCTTTCCACCACCAGGGCGGTTCCTTGGCCGCCTCCCACGCAAAGCCCGGCCAGTCCATAGCGGGACTTCCGTTTTTGCATCTCGTGCAGCAACGTCACCAGGATTCTGGCGCCGCTGCCCCCGATGGGATGGCCCAGGGCAATGGCGCCGCCGTTTACATTGACCTTGGACATGTCAAGATCAAGCTCCCGGCATACAGCTACGGATTGTGCGGCGAAAGCCTCGTTCAGTTCCACCAAGTCCAGATCCGCCTTGTTCAGGTTGGCCTTTTTTAAAGCCTTACGCACCGCTTCCACAGGCCCCATTCCCATTACCAGAGGCGCGACACCGACAGAAGCCCAGCTTACCACTCTGGCCATGGGGGCTAGGTTCAGTTCCTGCAATTTTTTCGGGGAAACCAGCAGCACCCCTGCCGCCCCGTCGTTGATTCCGGAAGCGTTGGCGGCAGTAACCGTGCCGTCTTTCTTAAAGGCGGGGGATAAGGAGGAGATCGCCTCCAGGGTTACGCCGGCCCGGGGAAATTCATCCACCGCAAAATTAACCTTTTCCTTTTTTACTTTGACAGGCACGGGCACAATCTCCTCTTTGAATCTTCCTTCTTTCATGGCTATTTCCGCCTTAATTTGGCTGGCGACGGCAAATTCATCCTGCTCCCGCCGGGTGATCAGGTATCGTTCCGCCACAGCCTCCGCCGTCAACCCCATGTGCACGTTTTCCCAGGCACACCACAGCCCATCCTTGATCATGGTATCGACCAGGGGGGCGTCGCCCATGCGCAGGCCGCTGCGCACTCCCTCCATCACATAAGGCGCCCGGCTCATGTTTTCCATCCCCCCGGCAATCACCACATCCCTTTCTCTCAGGGCAATCGCCTTAGCGCCCAAGATGACCGCCTCCAGGCCGGAAGCGCAGACCCTGTTTACGGTCAGGGCCGGCACTTCTACAGGCAGTCCCGCTTTAAGAGCGGCTTGGCGGGCAGGATTTTGCCCCAAACCGGCCTGAATCACGTTGCCCAGATAGACATCTTCTACTTCTTCTTGGGGCACCCCTGTTTTTGCCAACAGCCCTTTAATGACAGCGGCCCCTAAATCCACGGCCGGAACAGGCATCAGAGAACCTAAATACTTGCCGATGGCCGTGCGCAAGGCAGCGACAATGTAAATCTCCCCACTCATTTTTATCCCCTCGCTTATTGTTTTCTTTCGGCTTCACTTAAAACTGGGCACCCTTTTTTCCCCGAAGGCCTTCATGCCTTCCTTTTGCTCCCCGCTGGAAAAGCACAGGCCGAAACCTTCCGCTTCGAAGCGTAAAGCCCGCGCCATATCCATATTTAATCCATGGACCACCAGTTGTTTGGTCTGTTTTACGGCAAAGGGACTCTTCGTGCAGATGCATTGGGCCAATTTTTCCGCCTCTTCCAGCACATAGGGCACAACTTTATTGACCAGGCCAATGCGCCAGGCCTCTTCCGCAGGGATGGTCCCGCCGCTTAACAAAAGCTCCAAACCCAGGCCTTTCCCCACCAGGCGGGGCAGTCTTTGGGTCCCCCCAAAACCCGGGGTAATGCCCAGTCCCACTTCAGGCTGGCCAAACCTGGCATGCTCCGCGGCATACCTGATATCACAGGCCAGGGCAAGCTCGCACCCTCCGCCCAGGGCAAAACCATTGACCGCGGCAATCACCGGTTTATCGGTGGTCTCCACCATGGTAAATACCTCATCGCCCAAAAGAGCAAATCTTTTCGCTTCTTCCGGGGTCATCCCCTCCATTTCTCTGATATCGGCCCCGGCCACAAAGGCCTTGTCCCCGGACCCGGTAATAATGATCACCTGTACCTGCTCATTGCTTCGGAGCTCAACAAGGGCCATTTTTAATTCCTCCAGCGTTTGCCGGTTCAACGCATTCAGGGCGTGGGGACGGTGAATGGTCAGAATCCCTGTTCCATCTTTGATTTCAATTAGAATATTGTTCACTTCGTCCCCTCCTGGTAGCTGTAAAATCCCCTGCCGGACTTGACGCCCAGCCAGCCGGCCCGCACATAAGAACACAGCAGAGGACAGGGGCGATACTTGTCGTCGCCCAGCTGTTCATGAAGAATCTCCATGATCGCTAAACAGGTATCCAAGCCGATCAAATCGGCCAGGGCCAGAGGTCCCATGGGATGATTGGCGCCAAATTTCATTACGCTGTCGATGGCTTTCACGTCGGCTACACTTTCATATACCGAATAGACCGCTTCATTAATCATGGGAATCAGGATGCGGTTAAGGGCAAATCCGGGGCTATCCTGAACCACCACGGGAACTTTCCCCAGCTTCACGGTGATATCATACACCATCTGATAGGTTTCCTCTGAAGTTTGCAGCGCCTTGATAATTTCTACCAGTTTCATCACCGGCACAGGATTCATAAAATGCATGCCAATCACTTTTTCCGGCCGTTTCGTGCAGCTGGCCAACTCCGTAATGGGAATCGACGAGGTGTTTGTGGCCAGTATGGCTTCCGGCGCAAGATAGGGCTCCACCTTCCCAAAGATCTTCTTTTTAATTTCCATGTTCTCAGTAGCGGCTTCCATCACCAAGGCGGCTTCTCCTGCTCTGGTGAGATCCAGGGTCGGCTCCAGATGATGCAGGATTTCCGCCATGGTTTCTGCCGTCATCTTTTCTTTTTCCACCAGTTTTTTTAACCTGCCCGTGATATTGCTGATGGACTTATCCAGGTACTCCGTGCTGATATCGTTAAGCAAGACTTGATATCCATTCTGGGCAAAAACCTGGGCAATCCCGCTACCCATTTGACCGGCGCCGATTACCATTATCTTGACACACATGGAAAATTCCTCCTTTCAGGTACCATCATCTCCTATGGTTCAATTTTGTGCCGGCTCCGGAACCCCGGGTATCGGCACTTTCTTATCTTCTCTAATTGTTTTGTTTAGTTCGTAATGTTGGCCCAGTGGTCGTCCACCTGTTTTTGCAGTTTTTCAATTTCCTGTTCCGGCAGGTGCCGGTAGCGCCCCTGACCCTTGAGATATTCCTGGACCGGTTTTCTGTTCTTGATCACTTTGGATACTTTATATGTGCCGTTCTCGTATTCCGCCAGTTCCCATACGCCGCTTTCCACCGCCATCCGGGCCATTTCCACTGTTTTTGCCGTGTCGGTACCCCAGCCCGAGGGGCAGGGAGCCAGCACATGGATAAAAGCAGGTCCTTTGATTTCCAAGGGCACTGAAAAAGTCCATTCGCATAAGCGGGATGGATTTTTTCATATATTTTTGGTATAATTATGCATAGAAAGAAAGGATGGATGGGAGCGGGAGAGAATGCTGAGGGACAACAGTCAAATGCAATTGTCCTTGTCACCATATCAAGGGCTTTATGATATCGTGGTTCCCCAAGAACACCTGTTGCGAAAAATCAAAGAGCATATAGATTTCAGCTTTGTGAATCCCATGTTGCGGAAACAGTATTGTGAAAACTTCGGGCGCCCGGCTAAGGAGCCGGAGATGATGTTCAAGCTGATGTTTTTGAAAAAAATGTACGATTTGTCTGACGAAAAGCTAATAAGTGGCGCGCAGACCGACATGGCATACAAATACTTTCTGGATTTAGACCCAGAAGCTGAAATGATAGATCCAAGTTTGCTCACAAAATTTCGCAAGACCCGCATTACAGAAGATATTTTGGAAGATATGCTAAGAGAAACCATACGGCAAGGGATAGAAAAAGGAATCATCAAATCCACAGCGATCATAGTGGATTCTACCCATACAAACTCGGCGGCACGGCCCAAAACGGTCACACAGGTACTGAGAGAACTTAGCAAACAATTCCGCAGAAAGATTTACCGTGAGATGATAGAGCTTTCCGAAAAGTTTCCGGAAAAGCCAAGCGAAACCGCAGAATTGGCGGAGGAAATCGAATATACATACCACTTGCTTGAAAATGTCAAAGAGGACATACTGCAAAGCGAGAAAATTTCGCTGATTGAACTGTATGAGCGCATTAAGGAATTGCTGGACACACAGCGTATTCGTGAAATACGTTCCAAAAACGATGAGGATGCCCGCTTTGGGCACAAAACGGCAACCAGTACATTTTTCGGTTATAAAAGCCATCTGGCTATGAGCGAAGAGCGGATCATAACAGGCATTGAAGTCACACACGGTGGAGAAGCGGATTGCAAGCAACTTCCGGCACTACTTGAAAAATCCCAAAACAATGGTGTTGAGGTTAAGGAAATTATTGGCGACATGGCGTATGTCAGCGAAGATAACCTTGATACTTGCGAAGAAGACGGCGTGATGCTTTTCGCTAAAACGAATTCCGCTGTGGCGGCTGCTGCCGCCTCGTCGCTGGATGAAGGTTTTTCTTTCAACAAAGATGCCGGATTGTTACAATGTCCGGCAGGGGAATTGGCTATGCGTGTTGAAAAAAGGGCCGCAGAGAATGGGAATACCTATTTGAGATATGTGTTTAGCAAAGTCAAGTGCCGAAAATGCCCGCTATGGGAGCAGTGCCGTGTTGGGAAATCAAAAGCGAAAGAACGGAGTTACAGCATCACGCAGCCGAACGAGAAAAACCGCCTAAGACTTGAATTTGAAGCCGGTGAATACTTCCGTGAACGGCTGAAAATCCGGCACCGTATTGAAGAAAAAAACGGTGAAATGAAAGTGGCGCACGGTCTTGGCAAAGCCGATTCCGTGGGGCTTGACGCCATGCGATTACAAACGTATTTTACAGCGTTTGTGGTAAATGTGAAGCGGATAGTTAAGCTTTCCGCACTAAATCCGGCCTGATTGGGGCTGCTTTTTTATTTCAAGCGAAACCCAACAAATTTTCCGCTTATTCCTACGAAAATTACAACGCATATTTATGCACTGAGAAATCCCCGTCTCTAAAAACGGGGATTTTTCAGTGCCCTTGATTTCCTTGGCTTTGCGGATATTTTCCATGTACTCTCTGGGGTGGGAGATGCTGGCCCGGGCGGCATAGGGAATATTGTGGGCCGCCATGATCCTAACTAGGTCTTTCTTGGGCTTATCTTCCCACATCTGATTGCGCCCCACCGGAGTGGTTGTTGTTCTGGCTCCGTAGGGCGTTTCGCTGCTTCTCTGACCGCCGGTATTCATATAAGCCTCATTGTCATAGCAGATATAAACAAAATTTTCTCCTCTTTCCACCGCGCCGGACAGGGCCTGAATCCCAATGTCTGCGGTGCCCCCGTCCCCGGCTACGCCTAAGACGGTGATATCTTCCTTGCCCTGAACCTTCAGTGCGGCAACCAATCCGGAAACTGCCGAAGCCGTACAGGGAAAAGCCGTTGATACCAACGGAATATTTACTGCCATCTGGGGAAAAAAGCCGGATACCGCCATCATGCAGCCGGCCGGCAGCACCATCACGGTGTTTTTGCCCAAAACCTTTAAGGCCATCCTAAGGGCGATAATTCCTCCACAGCCGGCACAGGCCATAGTGCCATACAGAAGCTCTTCTTGTGTTACATCCTGCAATCTCATCATTCGTACCACCTCAACCCAATGTACTCAACGGCCTGGTTCCCTTGGCCTGTATTGCCGATATCCAGCAGTTGCCGATAGATTTTATCCAGGTCGTCGGCTGTCACGTCTCTCCCCCCAAGTCCGGCGATATAGTTGACGGCCGGAGGATTGATTCTGTTGTTGTAGAGGGCTGCTTTCACATCAGAGAAAAGGGGCCCCTCAAAGCCGAAAGAGTTGCTCCGGTCGATCACCCCGATCGCCCGGGCGCCTTTCAAGGTCTCGCACAGTTCTTTTTGGGGAAACGGCCGGTAAAGTCTGATTTTGGCCAGCCCTACCTTGTGCCCTTGTGCGCGCAAGTTGTCGACCACCTCTTTGGCCGTGCTGCTCAAAGAACCCATGGTCACAAGCACGGCGTCGGCATCGGCGCATTGGTAGTTCTCCACTACGCCGCCATAGCTCCGCCCTACCAGTCGGCCATATTCCGCATCCGCCTTGTTCCATTCATCCTTGGCCTTTTGAATCGCCTGTTCCTGCAGGTATCGCATTTCCATGTACAGGTTTGGCGCCATCCCGGCCGAGACGGTAATGGGGTGGTTCACGTCCACTGCGTCCGCCAGCCTGAAGGGAGGCAGAAAGGCGTCGATGGCGCTCTGCTCAGGCAACTCGACAACTTCATCGGTATGGGAAAGCACGAAGGCATCCAGGCAAACCATGACCGGCGTGAGAATATCCTGATTTTCCGCTACCTTAAAGCACTGGATGGTGGTATCCAGGGCTTCCTGAGCACTTTCCACATGGATCTGCATCCAGCCTGCATCCCGGGTGGACATGCAGTCCTGATGGTCCAGCCAAATCGTCCAGGGGGCGCTGATGGCCCGGTTGGCATTGGCCATGACCACAGGCCTTCTGGCGCCACTGGTAAACTGCATCATTTCGTACATGTATAAAAGTCCCTGAGAGGAGGTGGCCGTAAAGACCCTGGCCCCCGCACAGGACGCAGTGTAGCAGGCGGTCATGGCCGTATGCTCCGATTCAACCTTGACAAACTCCGCATCCATCTCGCCATTGCTGATGAATTCACTGATTTGTTCCACAATCTTGGTCTGCGGGGTGATGGGATAAGCTGCCACAACCTGGGCCCGGGCCAGCTTTACACCGTATGCGACCGCATAATTTCCGTTTAAAAATAATCTTTTTCCCATCCTCTTATCCCTCCTTTGCCATGGCTATAGCTTTGCTGGGACATTCATTGGCGCAAATCCCGCATCCCTTGCAGAAGTCATAGCTGATTTCCACGCACTTTTCCTGTCTTTTGATCATACCCTCCGGGCAAAACACCCAGCACAGCAGGCAATTTTTACATTTTTCCTTGTCCAAAACAGGCTGGAAAACCCGCCAGTTGCCGGTTTGGGTTGTGGGGTGGCCGCCTTCGAAAGCTGCCCCTGCCGGAAGATCGCCTAATTTGCTTGGATTGGGAATAAACCCCATTTCAGGCACCCCCTTTGTACTGTTTGTATGCTTCTTCCAAGGCCTTCACGTTCTTCTCCCCTAATGACCCGCCAAACTGCTCTTTCACCGCATCTTTGAGAAATGCTAATTGAATCACATCAGTGGCGGCACAAAGGGTTCCCAGAATGGTCGTATTGACAATGGGCCGGCCCAGGGCATTGAGAGAAATGCTGGTGGCGTCTACCGTTACCACCTGGGCCGGGTTCTTGAAGGCAAAATCTTCCGGCTTCTTTTCCGTGTTGATGATAATCATGCCATTCTCCTTGATGCCTGCGGAGACGTCAACCGTGGTTAAGAGCCCCTCATCAAAAACGATTACAATATCCGGGTGATAAACCTGGCTCCTGTTCCTGATTGGTGTGTCACTGATTCTGGTAAAGGACAGCACCGGGGCACCGCGCCGTTCTGCGCCGAAAGCGGGGAAAGCCTGGGCATATTTGCCTTCTTTCACAGCCGCGCCGCCGATAATTCCCGCCGCCGTTACGCCGCCCTGTCCTCCTCTGCCATGTATTCTTATCTCTTTCATCTGTCGACCTCCTGAAAGTTTTCTTTTGCTAAATTTAGGGAGATCCTGTCCGGGAGCCTGCGCCAAAAAGGATAATCTGATCGGCCACCTCCCGGCTGAGTCTTTCCTCCCTTACCGCCCTGTCACCAATGATCTCGCCCCGTACGGAAATCCGGTTTTTATGCTGGGAAAAATCGCTCGTCCGGCATGCCGTCGGACATCCGTTCAGGATCAATAAACAGGCTACAGGGTCGTCCCCGTCCAGGGAAAATTGAAAAATATGGTCCGGCAGCAGGTCTTTCACCTTTTGTAAAAGGTCCCTTCTGTCAATCTCAGGTTTACAACCCCCACAAAAAGCCACAAAAACCCTTTTCATAGACCTTTATTCGTTGATTCCCGCCAATTCTTTCGCCCGCGCCATAAGCTGCTTGGATTTACGCCGGAACATCGCCCGGATCATCACGCGCTGGGTCTCGGGAGCTCCCCCGCCCAGAACCGATTCCGCCGGGATCACGGAAGACTGCCCGGAGAGATACTCGATCAGGCGGGTGATTCTGATGCGGTTTTCTGTTTTGACACCTTCCACTCCGGCAAAGTATTTGTTCACATAGGCACCAATCACCGGGCTCTTTAGGTCCTTCTCGCTTGGCATTGTACAGAGCAGCCCTCCGGCAATATCATAGGCCTGTTGCGCGGCGATGCACACGGCCTTGCCGCCCTGGAGCTTGGCGGCGTTGACCAGGCTGGTTTCCGGCTGGAATACCCCGGCCGGCGTGCGGGAGCCAAAACGGGCCGCCCCGATGGCACATCCGTAAGACAATTCCGAGTTAAACATGATGTCGGTCATCTTTTCCTTGACATGCTCCGTTTTGGCCAGGCCGGCATACTCGACGGACACCTGGAGCGCCCCCAGAATCAGGTCGCAGTGGCCGGATTTGCACCCGCAGAAGGCCAGCCTGTGGTAATTGGCGAAAAGCCCTACCAGGGGACCGGCAAATTCCGTTTCCCCGTACATGAAAACCCTGTCCCAGGGTACGAAGACATTGTCAAAAACCACCAGGGAAGCACCATGAACCCCATATTTGTAGTTCCCCACATCGATATCTGAATTTTCCAGGGATCTTCTCAGGGTACAAGCCGGAGATTCAAAAATATGGGTAATTCCTGCGGCGTCGGCAGGAATGGCAAAAGCCAGGGCATAAGCCTTATCGTCAGGAGTCATGGCTTCCGTAGGCAGGATCAAATTCTCATGGGCATGCAGGGCCCCGGACTGATGGGCCTTGGCGCCTTTGACGATGATTCCCTCCGGCGTTTCCCGGACCACATGAAGATAAACATCTGGATCCGGCTGCTTGCTGGGCCCCAGCCGGCGGTCCCCTTTGGCGTCAGTGACCATGCCGCTTACCGCCAGGTCCTTTTCCTGGACCTCCTTGAGCCATTTCTGAACTCTTTGATGATAAGTGGTGCCATTCTTCATATCCATGTCGTAGGTGGTGGCATAGATGGCGTTAATGGCATCGGACCCGACACAGCGGGCGCCGACACAACCGCCGTGCCGGGGGGTAAGATTTTTAAGCTGCTGGACACGGCGCACCAGATCGTCAGGTTCCGTATGAATATTGGTGAACATATTGATTTTTTGTCCATCAAAATGGGACCTGCACGTATAGGTGCTTTCGTTTTCCGGCTCATGAGCCAGGTCATAGGATAGCGCGATGGCGTTAAAAGTGGGCCGGAGCTCAGGATGCTCCACCAGGTTTGGCACCAATTCCCCCCTGATATACACCCTGGTGTGCATTTTTGGGATGCTTTCCAGATACTGCCTTCCAGTCATTAAAGGCATTGCGTACGTCCTCCTTTGTCTAAAATGTTTTGTGACTTGTTTTTAGGACATTGCAATTCCTTTGCCAAGGATTCTAGCCGGTTTTTACGCCTTTTGGAGTCATTTTTCCGCAATCCTATTTCATTTTTGAAAGAGCACATGAGTGAAATCACTATTTTCCTGATTGCATTTTTGGAATCCCTTTTCACTTTTGAAATTAAGCATAATTCCTATCAGTGGTCATGGTCGGGAAGGCAGTAAAAAGGTGGGAAAATCGCTGGGGTTAACAAAAAAAACCTGCCCCAACATATTAAGGGCAGGCTTGCTAGGAGCATCGCTCATTCAATTTATGTAGCAGTTCTTTTACGGCAACAGAGCTAAAGTTTTTCTTCTGAAATTTTATCAAATTCTGGGTGGCTGGTGAAAAAAGCTATATGACTTTTTTATAAAATGGGGTTGGACGGAAAACTCGATCGTCTGATCGTCCCTTTTGTCTTTGATAAATATTTTTAGCGGATGATCCATCTTTTCATAAGGGAAAAAATCTCCCTCTGTGCCAAAATCTACCCAATCATTTTCTGATTCATACTGGGCCCAATGGGATCTTGCATAATGGATTCCCACCTCATCCACTACTTCCACCTCAACGAGTGAGTCAGGGGACGGTTCCCTGACTCACTCGAAAAATCTTGAATTCCCATCTTCTTCAGCGAAACCTTGCCTTGAAAACGCTATGATTATGGCTAGAATCCAAGCAACCCGTAAAAAAAGTTTTAATTTACCCTCCCTGTTTTTAACAGTATCCTCCATCATTTCATTTATTAGACAGATTGTTTTTCAAAAAAGTTCCCTTTCGATGAGTCAGGGGACGGTTCCTTGACTCACTCTACATTTATAATCCACCATAAAGGAATTAATTGCTTTTTCCCAGTTCTTGACTTCTTGAATTTCATCAAATAAAAAATAATATTTAAGGTTTTTACTGATTTTTGATTTTACAAAAGCGTATAGACTTTTAGCATTATCTATCTCAGTGTATTCCATAGACTCAAAGTTAATATAGAGGATGTTCTCATCGCTGATTCCGCGTTGTCTCAATTCTTCTTTCAGCATCAGTAAAATTGCTGATTTACCGCTTCTTCTAATGCCGGTCAACACTTTGATCAAAGGCTTATCAATAAATGTCCTTAGTTGTTCTAAATAGTGTTCACTGCCGACATTTATATTACCGGTTCAAATTCAAAGCTATTGTCCTCCGAGCTTGCTACTTATATTGCCGGAAGATATATTAAAATCAATGTGACGCCTTTATCCTTTAAAGAAAACCTGGAGTTTAAAAAAATACTTACCGGAACAGAACCTACAGACATTCAAAAGGAATTTATCCGGTATCTCCGGCTTGGCGGATTCCCTGTTATTCATACAGCAAACTATTCTTATGAAGATGCATATAAAATCATTAATGATATTTATGCTTCCGCTACACTGCGAGATATTGTCCAACGCCATCGTATCCGGAATATTGAGTTGTTGGAAAAGGTTGTAAAATATGTGTTTGAGAATATCGGAAATATGTTTTCTGCAAAAAAGGTAGCAGATTATTTTAAAAATCAACAGAGAAAGATTGATATTGAAACAGTTTATAACTATCTGGATGCTCTTGAAGCTGCATTTATTATCTATCGTGTCCCAAGATATGATTTAAGGGGCAAAGAGGTTTTGCGAACCAATGAGAAATACTTTATTGGCGATCAGGGATTGAAATATGCTGTGATGGGCTATAAGGATAGAGATATATCGGGCATTCTTGAAAACATTGTCTTTTTGGAGCTCAAACGCAAAGGATATCAGGTATATGTAGGAAAGTTTGACGATAAGGAAATTGACTTTGTCGCAGAAAAAAAAGATCAAAAGATTTATGTTCAAGTCGCCTATAAATTATCGGAAGAGGCAACAATAGAAAAAGAATTTGGAGCGCTGCTTGGAGTTAGAGACCATTACCCAAAGTATGTTATTACAATGGAAGATTTTTGGCAGGATAACATAGAGGGCATCAAGCATAAAAACCTTGCAGATTTTCTGCTGATGGATGAATATTGATTGGCAGGGTGGGGCAGAGAACCGTCCCCTGACTCACCCTGACTCACTTCCTTAATATTTTTCATCATTTCTCTTCAGATCTTTGAGCTGGGTAAAATGCTTTGGGCAAAAAATATCCTAATAACAAGGAGAAATACGTAACGTTATCCCCTATACACCTACGGATTAACCCAAAAATAAATACAATAGCGGGTGCGTCGGTGAGAAAATACAATATAGTAAATAAAACTATTAATAATGAAAATGCTGCTAAACCAAGATTAGGAATGTTCACAATAAGTTTTTCTTTTCTATTAAAAAGATCCAGAATATTGGGATATGATAAATAAAGTCCTAACAAGAAAGGGTAGATCATGGTCCAAATAATATTTATATAAAATAATTTTTTAACTATGGGTGAAATAATCATTATCATGTGAAAAAAAAGAATTAGCAAAAGTACATGAATTAGAATATGTAAATATTTCTTTTCCATTACATTACCTCCCAAAAGTAGGGTTTCTACAACATTTCGTAGAAACCCTACTTTATGCAATTAACAATTGTAATTATTCTATGTGGTCATTAGTGAAACTGAAGTTCCAATTAGCTGTTCCTCTAGTTAATTTAACTGTAGAAGTCATGCCAATACTCGCAGAACCCTGCCATTTTACTACATATTTTGTAAAACCGGTATTGTAGGCGTATGCATTAGCTGTGGGAGTTTGAGTGTATTTTTGCTTAACAGAAGGTCCACTATCTATAGTCATTCCACTACAATAATATTGTACCGTCCTATTAGAAAGAGAAACCTGAGCATCCTGTATTTGCCATCCGCCATTAACTTTTGTTAATAAATAACCGGTGTTATCTAAACTATCTGTTACTGTGTTCCAATAAACTGTTGAATATGCCAGTACAGAACCTGTACTATCCCCGTCCTCATCATCATAATGACCCGTTCCTTGAATCGAAAAATCACTACTTTTAATTTCTACAAAGGTGGTCACTGCTACTGTCTTTTCCGTACTGCCATCCTTTTTCTTTATTTCCTTAAGTACTTGGGCAGTGGTGAATGATTCCAGTTTTTTAGAATTACCATGGGATTCTAAAAATACATTTTGTTTTTTTATAAATGGTTGAACATTTAAATCACTTTTACCGTTTTTTGCCCGTGAGAGAAGTTGATTAATATCAGTTATTTCAGCTTTTTCAATCACTACCAGATCATTGCTTTTTGGGGTGTCCATTGCATAAACGGCACCAGTAAACAGCATTAATAAACAAACTAACGAAATTAGAAAAGTTAACTTTTTCATATTCGTCCTCCCTTAGTTAATTATATTAACATTTTTACTTGCTTAGCACCAGTCCTTATGAAATAAAGTTATCGAAAAACAAATACCAATTTGCTGTTCCTCTGGTTAATTTAACTTCGGTAGAAACACCAACACTAAAACCAAGATCGAATCCATGACAAACATATTTTGTAAAACCTGTACTGTAGGAGAATGTGTTACTTGTTGGAGTTTTAGTGACGTGTTGGGTTGTAACAGCAGGTCCACCATCTGCACCTGCTCCATTGCAATTATAAATAACCTTCCTACTAGAAAGAGAAACTTGAGCATCCTCTATTCTCCAACCACCGCTAGCTCTTGTTAACAAATAACAGGTGTTATTAACAGAATCCGTAATTGTAGACCAGTAACGTGTTGAATATGCTACCACAGCGCCAGTCGAATCAGGTTTCTCATCGTTATAACTACCACCTCCTAGGGGAACAATTACAAATGTAGTCACTGCAATAGTCTTTTCAGTACTGCCATTTTGTTTTTTTGTTTCCTTAAGCACTTGAGCAGTCGAGTATGTCTGCAGTTCTTTAGAATCCCCTTGGGATCGTAAAAATGCCTTTTCATTTTTTATAAATGGTTTAACATCACAGTCAGTTATGCCATTTTTTGCCCGTAAGAAAAGCTGGTCTACATCAGTTATTTCGGCATTGTTAATCAATGTGACATCATTATCTTTTGGAGCTTCCTTTGCATAAACTGCAACAGTACATAGTATTAGGATACAAATTAACGAAAAAACAATCGTAATCTTTTTCATATACTACTACCTCCTAAGTAAATATTTGTAAAATGTGGGCACCATTGAAATAATTTATTTTACTGTAAATTTAAAATTTATTTCCTTTTTCCTGAACTATGCTTACAGTATGGTTGAAAGAGCCTCATGCCTTCTTTAGTCCATTATGAACTAATTTCCCTTCCTCAGATAAACGGCATTCTAATCACCTCCAACTGTAAATCCATGGATGCCTTCAAATAATACGCCTTCGTACTCCCCGAATTTAGGAGATTTTTTAATAAAGATCAAATTTATTCACAATAATTTTCATCGTAGACACTGACAGATTCATAATCAGCGCCTTTATAAACTTTAGCGCTAATGGTCAGCCTGTAAGTATACCCCCTGGTAACGTAGTAGCTCTCGTTACATACTAATTCATTTCCCATTTCCTCTAAGCCACTCCATGTTTTAACGGTTGTTAATGTACCTGACGTGCTTTTCCGTTGCAGTGTCACCGTAGCAGTGATTTTGGTTACACCCACTTTACCTAAAACACGTGCATAAGCATTTGCTTCGGCTCCGGAAAAAGATAGCTCTGCTTTTATACTGTCCGTGTTTTGCCAATATGGTGTAATGATTTGGTTCGAAATCGCCCTAAAAACGTTTTGATTTTCCTGCATCACCCCAGTGTCTGCAGCCCGTGCCCCCGCACTCACAGATACACACATGATCACTGCTGCCAACAGGGAAAATAGTTTCTTTGCTTTCATTTTGGCTCACCTCCTTTTTTAATATCCCGATATTGAATCATTTATAATAAAAACGATAGGGTAAGGTAATTTGTTACAAAAAAAACAAAATTTATTAACAAAATTTTTTATTAATTTAACAAATACCCACTTGACCGAAGTTGAGATATAAAAAGCCCCGTAATATTTTCAAGTTAAGAAAATATTACGGGGCTTTTTATATCTGTTTTTCACTTATTTACGGCCACACTTTCCGCAATTTTTAGCAACTCATTTTTATCAAGGTAGGAAATAAGCTCAAAATGATATACACTGTTTCGCCAAATGATGATCGTCCTGTCCGCTTTAGTTTTTCCTTCGAATAAATAAGCAGGATATCCTCCAATATCTATTTTCATAAAATTAGTATTTTCGTTGTCTACTGCCATTGAACCGCTTTCCTTTAAGGGAGTTTGGTCAAATATGATCTCATTTCCCTGGCTGTTTAGATATTTTGTGGTAAAGCCTGCCCCTGCTTTCCTGGTTTCTTTTTCCTTAAAGCCATCAGGAATATATCCCAACCGGTAGGGAGATTTTTGAAAATCAGTATTTTCCTCCTTAAAACTAAACCGGATAAATTCCTTTTGGTATTCCATAATGGTATTTAATACCTGAACCCGGGATGCCTCTACGCTCATTAACACACCAAAGGATCCAACCAATAAAATAGCAACAACAGCGGCGATTTTCCCTCCAAAGCGTGTCATTTGCCTGATTCTCGTTTTATGCCGGTAATTTTTGATCGTTTTTTCCATTCTTGCAGTCAATTCCAGCGACACTGGGTGGATTTTTGCCAGTTCCTCTTCCGAAGGCAGCTGCTCCATTCTTTTTTCAAAATCTTCTTCTAACGCAATGGCCAGCATAGCATCAAACAATTTTTCCTGTTGTTGTTCTTTATTCATGGTACAGCCCCTCCTTCCCCAATATTTCCCGCAGCTTTTTTTGGCGCGATGTAACCGCACCCGTACATGATCGTCGGTGATATGAAGAATTTTAGCTATTTCTTTATCGTCATAATTATATACATATTTGAGATACAGTGCATCGGTATATTTGTGATCCAGATGTGAGATGCACTGCAAAAGTAGCTTGTACCCATCAGCGGCCGTAACAAAATCCGCTGGAGATGACTCATTACTTTCTAACGTATACGCCACATCATCAAGAGCAATTTGAGCAATTTTTTTGCTTTTTCTTAGGATATCAAGGGAAGTATTTCTTGTGATAATAACGATTAAACCCTTCGATTTGTTACAGGATATATCCGAAAATTTATCCAAACAGACAATAATTTTAAGAAATGACTCATGCACGGCATCTTCGGCGAATTGTCTGTCTTGTAAAACAGAGTAAGCTACATAATACATGAGCTGCTTGTATTGTATGTAAATTTGTTCCACTTTGTCGCGTTCACTTTGACTTTCGATAGCCATCAAATAAATCAACATGATTGTCCCTTTCTTTATGGCTTTCCTCAAGTATGCAAAAAGAAAATTTACAAATTTTTCGTCGCCATTACTAGGATAAGAAATCTGGCTTTTTATGTAATATTATCATATTTTTATGTTTATTTCCATCTATGGTCTTAGTTGACAATTATCCATTTTTATAAATCCAAAAAATTTATGCCTTCCATGCATTTTAACTTTTATTCTGTGAGATACTATCAGTACGTTAAAAAAAGGGAGGCGAGTACAAATGCAACAAATCTTAAACAGGCTGGATACTTCTTCCTGGGAAAGCTATAAGCGTTCTTTGGGAGAAGCTATGGAAGTTGCCAATGACATGGGGATATCGGAAGATCAGATTTCTCAATTTGCGCAGCAATTCGGCAGTTTTCTGGCAAACAATATTTCCCCTGATATTCCTGAAAACAGGGCACTAAAAGATCTTTGGCAGGCTGCCTCTCCCGAGGAACAAAAAACCATTGCCGGCTTAATGATTAAGCTGGCCAGAAACAGCGAACATTAACCAAGGTTCCTATAGAGGCCTAGCCGTACCAAGAAGAAAAGGAGAATTTATATGCACGAAATATTAAACAAGTTGGATACCTCTTCCTGGGATAACTATAAACGTTCTCTGGGACGGGGCATGGAAGTGGCTAAAGAATTGGGCATGTCTGAACAGGAGATAGCTTCTGTGGCCCAGAAATTCGGCAGCTACTTATCCCAAAACATCAATCCTGATTTACCGGAAAACAAGGCCCTGAAAGAGTTGTGGCAAATTGCCGATCCCCACGAACAACAAACGTTAACCAACTTAATGATGAAAATAGCAAAATCGTCATAGAAGCGCACAACCTGCGCTTCTTATTTTTTCCCTGAGAAACCGTTTGTCCCAGGCAGGAAAATATTGAAAGCAAGAGAAGTAACTAGGGAAATCTAAAAACCGGCTCCTTGCATCTCGAGGAATTACGAAAGGAAGCATCCATGAAAATCAACGTCTTTTTAGCCCATTTTGATGATGCCGTAGGTTATGATTTAGAAATTTTAGACCCGGAAGCAACTGTACAGGACTATCTCGACGCCTTAAACCTGTTTCAAGAGACCCATGTGGCTAGTTGCCGGGGATGTGACGGCTGTTGTTGGGAGCGCATTCCTCTTACCTCTCTCGATGTGGTAAAATATTTAGCCCAGCCTGAAATTACCAGCCGGCTTCCCGGCAATGCCTCTCCGTTAACGTCTTTCATCCATCAATTTTGTCATGTCTGGGGCAAGGGGCCGGTGGTGGATATTATGCTCAAGCAGGAAAAAAACGGGGCCTGTGTTTTTTTGGACCCGGATGAAAAAATCTGCCGGCTCCATCCGTCGCGTTCCTTCGTCTGCCAAACCTTTATCTGTCTGCCTCATGGGGAACGGGCCGGCCAACTGCGGGACATCTTGTTGAATATTGGGGAGGACGACCTGGTACACCGCTACCTGAGAGAAGCCCAAGAAAAAAGAGAGACCCCAGTGATCCATGGTGATCACGGCGCCTCTCCCTCGTTAACAGATTATCCTGCCACACCTTTTTCCGAAAAACAGGCTTACACGGAAGTAAAGATTAAAAATGTGGTCCCGGAAAAACTGTGGAAACAATTATACGTTCATCCCGGCTTCTAAAGCCTGTATATTTAAAGCATGGAGTTTGGGGGGAATCTGCTCTTTTAAGATCTCAAACCAATCTACCCCGTCCAAATCCAAGGCCTTGATTAATGCCCCTAAAAGAATAATGTTCTGAGCCTTAATATTTCCCAAATCCTCTGCCATCTGTGCCGCTTTGAAGGCTTTTACATTTTTCACCTTTTCCTGAAGCCGCTCCACAATCTGGTCCGGGTAACTTTCCTGCCCCATCAGAACAGGCAGGGAATAAATTTCATAATCATTCACCAGCAGGGTTCCTCCCGGCTTTAATTGATGCAGCCACCGCACGGCCTCAACCTTTTCAAAGGCAATGAGAATATCGGCTTCCCCTTTGCCGATGCAGGGGGAATAAACCTTTTTACCGTACCGAACCTGGGTGGTGACGCTGCCGCCCCGTTGTGCCATGCCGTGGATTTCGGACATCTTGACATCGAATCCGAGTTTCAATAACCCTTCCGTTAGTATTTTGGACGCCAGGATAATCCCTTGTCCGCCTACGCCCACAAACAAAATGCTTTTGGTCATCTTATTCACCCACCTTTTCAATGGCACCAAATTTACATACCTGCAGGCAAAGAGCACAACCGTTACACATATCCCGCTCTATTTCTACCTGGCCCTGCTTAAATGCGATGGCCGGACAGCCGGTCTTGATGCAGGCCCGGCATTTTGTACATTTCTCCTGATCAATGCGGCAGGACAAATGGGCCCTTCTTTTTTGTACCTCTTTGATCAAAACACAGGGCTGCTTGGTAATGATCACAAAAGGCTCTGTCGCGTCATAAGCCTCTTTCACCGCTTTTTGGGTAGCCTCCAGCTGGTAAGGGTCAACCACCCGGATATT
This sequence comes from Candidatus Formimonas warabiya, assembly GCF_002777255.1. GTDB lineage: Bacteria > Bacillota > Dehalobacteriia > Dehalobacteriales > Dehalobacteriaceae > Formimonas > Formimonas warabiya. The sequence continues at coordinate 3,876,600 of NZ_CP017634.1, forward strand.
TTCTGCTTTAATGCCTACCGCCTTCACGAGAGCTTCAATATCCACTACAGGGGCGGGTTCTCCCATCAAAGTTTTCCCGGTGCCGGGGTTTTCCTGATGGCCGGTCATGGCAGTAATGCTGTTGTCCAGAATCACCACCACCATAGGCGTATTATTATAGACCGCGTCGATCAACCCGGTAATCCCGGAGTGGAAGAAGGTAGAATCCCCGATAAAGCCAAATATTTTTTCCTTTCGGCCCGCTTTCATGGCGGCCCGCTGGAAGCCCAGCCCGGCGGAAATGCCTGCCCCCATACAGATGACAACATCCGTCACATTTAACGGCGGCATCATGCCCAAGGTGTAACAGCCGATATCTCCGGTAGCCACGACATCCTTATATTTGCTCACAGCGTAATAGATACCCCTGTGGGGACAACCGGGGCAGAGCACAGGAGGCCGGGAAGGCGCCTGAATATCCACTTCATAAACTTCTTTATTTTCTGAGGGCAGTAAGGCCCGGCGAATAATCTGGGGACTGAGTTCCTCACAACGGGGAATGAACTCTTTGCCGATACAGTCAATCCCCAGCATGCGCACATAATTTTCTAAATAAGGTTCATTTTCTTCAATCACATAAAGCTTATCAACCACTTTGGCAAATTTCCTGATCATCTTGTCCGGCAAGGGAAAGGTAAAACCAATTTTTAAATAGGACGCTTTTTCCCCGAAAACTTCTTTGGCATGCTGGTAGGAGATTCCGCTGGTAATAATGCCGATTTTTTTCTTGCCCCATTCGATTCTGTTTAAGGGGGAACGGTTGGCATATTCCTGCATGCGAGCCAGCCTGTCCTCTACTTCATGATGCTTAATCCGGGAGTGGGCGGGAATCATCACATACTTTTTGATATTTTTCTGATATTCCTTGACTCCCACTTCCATTCTTTCCCCTAATTCAACCAGGCCTTTACTGTGGCAGATCCGCGTCGATACCCGGAACAGAACAGGGGTGTCAAATTTTTCACTGATTTCAAAGGCCTGTTTTACAAAATCCTTACATTCCTGGCTGTCTGAAGGCTCGATCATCGCCACTTTGGCAAAAGGGGCGTAGAGCCGGTTGTCCTGTTCATTTTGGGAACTGTGCATGCCGGGATCATCCGCAGTAACGATCACCAGCCCCCCGTTCACCCCTTCATAAGCGATGGTAAACAGGGGATCGGCAGCTACATTGAGTCCCACATGCTTCATGGCAGCCAATGATCTGGCCCCCCCGATGGATGCGCCGCAGACTACCTCTACGGCAACTTTCTCATTAGGAGCCCACTCAGAATAAATTTCTTTATACTGAGCCATGTTTTCCAGGATTTCCGTGCTTGGAGTCCCGGGATACGCCGCCGCAACGGTACACCCGGCCTCGTAAGCGCCCCGGGCAATGGCCTCGTTACCGGTCATGATTGTCTTCATCTTTCTCCTCCTTTAAATGTTAGGGGACACACCTCTATTTCGGGGATTCCTTTTCCGTCGGAGGAATGTCCCCAATTTATGTCAGGGGACACACCGAGGGATGCCCTAATTTATGCTTCTATAAAAAAGTGTCTAAATGAAACAAAATTCGGGATTGATCGCCAAGATCCTGCCTCCCGAAAAATTTTCCCTCAGGAATATTGTTGCAATTAGGGGTAAAAATTCTTTCAGAAAGATCCCTATGCTATTTTCCCTGATCAATTTTCCCCTCATCCTGACAGCGGGGAAATTGTGTGATGACAGGGGAAATCAGGGTGAGAGAACCATTTATAAATAAAGGGAATTCTTCCTCAACCTGTTCCCTTGCTTCTTGAATCACGCCGGTCATCGCAGCAATATCCGCGGTGTGCACCTGATGACGTTTTTCCAATTGCACAGCATATTTTTCCGCCAAATGGAGAGGCGTGACCTGGGAAAGGCAGAAGAAGTGGGGCATTTGGCGAAAGGTCATTTCAATCTTACCCGTATCCAGGCCAAAATAACGGGCCAGTACCTGGGAGCACCGGTGCACAGTTTGATCATCGCTCAGGGCCTGGAAAACGGACTCCGTTAGATGGGGGTGCTTTTCCACGGCGATTACTTCATAGGCCATCTCAATAAAATTGTGCGCTTTCCACAAACCCATATCAGGCGGGATTCCGCAAGCTGCTACCACCTTGTCCACTAAGGGAACTGCCCTTTGAAAACAGTATCCCGTGTCCTTTCCGGCAAAACTCTGGTCGGCATAATAATCCAGTCCCCTGGGATCGGACCCATGGGAGATCACTGCCTGGGCAAAATCCAGAAACTCTGGGTTCCCTTCCCGGCAGAACTGATAAAAATCCCGCCCCATTGCATGGGTCACATCCCGGTTCAGTCCAATCGCCGTGCCCAGGTCGGGGAATATTCCGCCCAGAATAATCCGGGGATGAGCATTCCCCAGCAATGTTTGGGCCACTAACGTATGCGTCAAGGGAAACATCCTATTTCTCCTCGTAATTAAAAAATATTTTTGGGACATAAATAAAATAAGCAAAAATCTGACCGCAAATGTCTTGAAAAAATTCCCTTTTATTCTTATTATAAAGGGGACTCCGGAAAAAAGGATAGTGATTATTTTGAGCAGTAAACAAAGTTTTATTGATGTTGTATTGATCACATTCGGTTCTTTACTGATTGCCCTTTCCTATGGCGTATTTATCATCCCCAATGAACTGCTGGCCGGAGGAGTTTCCGGCTTAGCCATTCTGACCAACCATTTTACCGGCTGGCCTGTCGGTCTGATGATTCTATTATACAACATACCTATTTTATTTTGGGCCAGAAAAGAACTGAGTAGACGTTTTATTATTTATACCATCATTGCCGTATTTCTCCAATCCTTTTTTCTTAATTTTATGTACCTGGTAGAGCCCTACAGAAATGACCCCCTCCTGGCCAGTATTTTCGGGGGTATTTTGACCGGTGTGGGGGCAGGTATTGTGATTCGCCAATACGGTTCTTCCGGAGGAGTAGATGTGATCGCCATCGTTTTAAGAAAAAGACTGGGGATTAGTATTGGCACAGTCTCCTCCATCGCCAACCTGATCGTGATCAGTTTGGCCGCCATCGTTTTTGGCATCGAGCCGGCCATGTACACGGTGATCAGCTTTCTGGTCGGCGGTCAGGCCGTAGACGTGGTCCAGGAAGGTCTGAACAAAAAACGTACGGCCATGATTGTGTCCGATAAATCACGGGAAATCAAAGACGCTATTATGTTCCAGTTGCACCGGGGTGTGACCCTGATGCATGGCGCCGGCGGCTTCGAAAATACGGAAAAAGATGTGATTTTCTGTGTGGTGAACCAGTTTGAACTGGCCCGGTTAAAAGAAATCATTACGGCCGTAGATAAAAGCGCCTTTATGACGATCTCTGAAACGTCGGAAGTATTGGGCCGTTTTACCGAGCACTCTTTCCTCTGGAAGAAGGATCGCACCTAATTTGCGAAAAAAATCAGGGTGGCATTCCGCCTCCTCCCTGATTTTTTATTTTTCGATTTTGCTATCTATTGGTATCAGATGGGACACCGGTTAACCGTTTGCCAGGGTTCGTGGATAAGGGAAGGATTTCTCCTTCACAACGGGTTTCTTGTTATTTCTACCAGCCCCGTATCGCCGTCTATTTTTACCCAGTCACCGGTTTTAATGACCTGAACAGGATCCACTTCTTCAAAATCTGCTACAGCGGGGACATCTAAGGAGGCAACGGCCACCCCCAGCCGGGAATCTACTTTGGTGATGACCCAACCGGCGGGACATACTCCCGAAATTTTAGCCGCCTTAAAATGGGCGGAAAAACCATTGGACCCCTTGGCACAAGGCAATACTAAAATACTGCCTTTGATACTTAATCCTCTGTTCGGATTCCCCTTTTCCATAATAATGCCTGTTTTATCCTGCAATGAGCCCGAATTTCCCGCCAGACTGTCCGGAAATACAAGGGCGGGCGCTTCAACAATGCCGCCCATGGCCGGCCGGCCTTTAATGATTATTTTCTCCATCCTTCTCCCTCCTCCCATCTGCCCCTGACGGCAGCATCCATGCATTGATAAATATCACCGAAATAGACCTTGGCCTTGGTCTGCGCCTTAATGGCATGGGCTTGTTTTGCCCCGTTCATCACCATTGCTTTGGCATGTTTATGGCTCTCTTCTTTCATCACTACCGGACAGCTGCCTGTCAAGACATGGGCGCCGGCCTCCTCAATCATCTTGGTATATCCGTTCGCATCGGACATGGCTTTCGTGGCGTAGTCCGTCCAGACTAAGAATTCCACCTGGTCCTTAACCTTTTTCCCCTCCAGATAAAAGGCCACATCCCTCAGCTCATCTAAGGCCAGGTGGGGGCAGCCGATATTCACATAATCGATTTCTCCGCTTCCCGGGTCACAGATCATTTTTTCAGATTCTTTGTACTGGGCCTCCGTAATGTTGATGATTTTTTTAGGAGGTTTTCCCCCTAAGGCCATGTCCAAAGTGTGGGCCTCCGGAGTAATGCCCACCACATGGCAAATTTCAGCGGCGCTGGTAGTGGCCAGGGCGGAAAAAAGCTGCCTCATTTTATTGATATTGGGTCTTTTGAAATTGCCGCTGATAATGGGCTTCTCACTAAAGGGCAGATACCGGCCTACTGTATAACCAATAAGATCCCAGTCATAGACGGTATCTGATTTGCATTGAATATTAAAAACAACCGTACCATACCTGTTTTCCTTGAGATGATTTCCCCACAAAGGAGATCTGCCGCAGATCGCCGAACATACGGCGGCCTCAATGCCGTCCGAGTTGCCGTAAGCGCCGAAGAGAGAATTGCTCATTAAGGTATTGCTGGATTCTGTGGTAACAAAATGTTCGCCCATGAGCGGGATCCATCCCACATAATAAGGGGTGCAGGAATTAACGATATTCACGCCCGCTTGTTTTGTGATTTCTAAAAACCTTCTGTCCCGATCAAAAAATTCTTTCGATAAATGAGTGGTTACATAATCAGATAAATCACATGCGGCGGCACAGGTCTGGCAGACACAGTTATCCGAAAACCTGCCCATTTTAATTTTTTTATCACTGCTCAGATAAAACTGGGAGAAAATCTCTTCATAATCATCTGTTTCAAAACAATCCAGGTAATGCTGGGCGCCAATAAATAAGGTTGCTCTTGTGATTTCACATAACTCTTCCGCCCCTAAAACATGGGCATATTTTACAATAAACTCTAATGCTTTTTGTTTAAATTCCCCCATCTCTCCCTGAAACATTTTCTGCTCGTATGCTGTGAGCTTGACCACGGGAATTTCACCTTCCTCTCCATAATAAAATAATCAAGGCCTGCCTGCCTAAAAATTGAACGGCGCTTTCCATTGGTATACTTCTGTCCCTAATCCTTTCGCCACAGCGTTTTGATAGATTTGGTAAGCCACGGCTGTATCAGTAATGCATAACCCCAGTGTGGCAAAGAATACTGCGTCATCGGGGCTCTCCCGGCAAACAGTTTTTCCGCCGATGATTTCACCCAGCATCACAATGTCACGGGGATTGAGTTTTCCTGAAATTGTTAATTCGCTTAAAGGATACTTCCGGTCCTTCAATCTTTCTTTCCCATCCATGCAGTACTTGGTGCAACTTTCTAAAATGGTCTCGTGCTGATAATCCCACATGGAAACCGCGGAATGAAAAGATCCTTTCTTGATCCATTCTTTGGGGATATACTCCTGTCCCACATTCACATTTGTGCACGTATGGACGATGTCCGAATCAGCCACCGCTTGCTCGGCACTAGCGCAAATCTCAAAATTGTATCCTAACTTGGACCACTTCTCCGCAAACTTCTCCGCCTTTTCCTTGACAAAATCGTAGAGACGCACGGTTCTAATGTTCTTCATTACCACGCTGGTAGCCAGAATACAGGTATCCTGGATGACCCCGCAACCAACCAATCCGAGAATTTCCGCATCCGGGTTGGCACAATATTTGGCCCCTAATGCGCTGGAGGCTCCGGTCCTCATGGAACTGATCATCGTCCCGTCCATCACGGAAATAGGAAGTCCCGTATCTTCATTATAAAGGATAACCAGCCCATTAGAGCGGGGCAGGCCCCGGTTCACGGGATTTGCAGGATTGCTGGGGATCCCTTTGATGGAAGCCACCATCATCTCCTCCGCCCGAATTAAGGCTGAGCTGATGCCAATGCGCTTGCTTGCGTATGCCCCCGGATCCCAAACCAAATGTACCAAGTCTGTTTCTGTGGTTTTTCCTTGCGCCAGCCATAAGTTAGCATTTTCTACGTTCTTTAGCACCATTGCCATATCCAAGGCCCCTGCTTCAATACACTCTTCCTGGGACAACCATAACACCTTGTTTTCTTTTTCACCCATCAAAATTCCCTTCCTTTATCGTTTCTAAAGGCCAAACCTGTATTTCATGGGAACATGGTAACCAAGTGCACAATTGGACCAGCATCACTATTTGTTCTCGTTTTGTGTTAAAAAGTCTGTCGTCAAGCCTTTGGCCATCGACACAATCGTATCCGCCAAATCAGTCAAGTCATCTACGGCAGCAGTAATTTCTGTAAGGACTTGGGCCTGATGATTGGCCACCGATGCCACTTCTTTCACGGCTGAATTAATTTGTTCCACGGCATTTTTAATTCTGTCCAGGGTAATCTTAATATCTCTGGTTGATCCGGAACTGGACTTAGCCAGTTTCCGCACCTCTTCCGCTACTACGGCAAAGCCGCGGCCTTGCTCTCCCACCCGGGCTGCCTCAATGGCTGCATTAAGACCGATTAAATTGGTTTGGTCAGCTATTTTTTTGATAACCTGGGCAACCTCATCCGTTTCTTTAACCTGAACGCTGGTTTCCTCCGAAACGCTGCCCAATTCCTGACCTGTCGCGGACAGTTCTTCCGCTTCAGCTGCGATCTGTTGCACAGTGAGATCCAATGTCTTGATGGTCTGATCCAGAGAATTGGCGATATGAAACATTTTTTCTTTTTTGTCTACCGACTGGTACATGGAAATGCCGCCGACGATTTGATCCTTTTCATAAATTGGCATGGCAACTGCAATGTATGGCACGCCAAAAGCTTCCCTGGCTACTTCCTTTACGATCCGCCGGCCATTCTGGATAGCCTCTGACAGTACGGATCCCGGTGCGGGCGGGTCACCCAGGTAGGAATCCTTGGGAAACCTTACCGTTTGGGGAGGATCATAAAAGACATATTTTTCTGTGGTGCATACTGAAATGCCAATATCTTCAATCGTTAATCTTTTAATATAAGGAGCCACCGCCACAAAATAATGTACGATTTCACATAATTCATTTTCTGCCGGCACTTGATTCACCTCCCTTATGTTTTTGACGGGGCAGTCCCAGAATGGAGTCGGATCCTTTCTTACATAAAATTGTTGATTAAAATATTCTTGCCGGGAGGGACAATCAGGAATTCCTTGTTCCAATTGCCATTTACCAGCTGTTCAAAAAAATACAATGAACCTTCGATCTCAAAGAATTCAACATTCAGGAACTTTGCCACTTCACGGCCGTATTTTACGTATTCGTCGTTATTTGTCCCGGTATGAATAAATGCTACCCGTTGATAATTCTTATATTCTTCGGCGATGATCCAGCGAGCACTTTCTTCTCCATACTTTTCACAATACCGGTGAAATCCGGAAAGGGGCTCGGCCTTTTGTTTAATCCATCCTTTACTTAAGTAATAAGTACCGGGATACATCTCGAACTCGGCATCATAGCGCTTTCTGGACCCCAATAAAAGACTGATGCAATCATGAACCCGGGGAATGACCATGGTATGTTTCTCTGACCTAAGTCCTGCCACCCCATTGGAGCATAAGCCATACCCAAAAAGCAGTGTTTCATATTGTTCAGCTTCTTCAATCCGTTTTTGCAGTTCCTGACGCAGCTTATCGGGAGTGTTGTGCAGGCCGTATTCTAAAAATTCATAGTCTACATTTGCCGGCAGTACCTCTCTGATTTCTTCTTCAAGCGTTCTACAGGCAAAAATTTTTGTTTGGTTCACAACAGTCCTCCTCACTTCATCCCATCAAATTTTTTCCCTATACAACCCGTTCGGTGATCAGTCAGCTACTGCATGCAGAACTTCTTCCGTCTCCCAGTCCGGACGTCCTACTGCGGTAACTTCTATACGCGATTCCACATAAATGTCATTTTCAATCATGCTGGCATTGGCATAAACATCTTCATGGTTCACTACCAGATCAAAATCCTTCGCTCCCGCTTTTTCCGCCGCCCATATCGCCCGTAATTTTGCCTCATTTAAGGCGTAAGCAGTTGCCTCTTCCAAAAGGTCAAAGTATTTCCGTTCCCAGGGAGCATGCAGAAGATAGCCGGTACCCCCTTCTCCGGGCTTAATCAGTACTTTGACAGTCTCCATAATTTTTCCGGTAGCTGCTCCTACAGCATTGGCCACTTCCGCATGTTCCGGAATCACCAGTTCGGCGTGAAGGATTTCCGCTACTTTGGGCAACCATGCCCGCACCGGAGCGCCAATCCCTACAATGGGCATTTTGACTCTGAAAAAGCTGTCAAACCCAGTTTTCTCTTCCCGGCCAAGAGCTTTCTTGATAAAGTACATTGCCACTTCACTGCCTTTAAGCCAAATACCTTTCCGTTCACACCCCACCAGGCTCTGCAGGCAAGTAAGGCAAAGATCGTGGATAATGGTTTCCGAAGCTGCATCGATAAATTTATCCCCGGTTAGGCCCATTCTACTTGCAAGTATCTCCACGCCGGTCCAGGCCGCTACTCTGTTCCACTGGGTGTAGGCCCCTTTAGCATGGAGGATATCCGTAGGGGTTAAGGATACCCTGGCCACAATCCCCAGGTTAACCAGGTGCTGGAAACGGAAAAGATTCGGATCTATCTTCACATGAGTAGCCAAATAGCAGAGGGTTCTTGGCCCATGCCGGAGGATTTCTATGATTTTCTCCTCCAGATCAGAAAGTTTTTCTGATCTAGACTGCTTAAGCAGCATAAAGCAGTCGGTAGCCTGAGCATCCATCAAATCATAGTCTTTTTTAAAAGTGTTCTTCAGTTCTTCCGCCAGATAAGGATAGGTATGCGCAACAACACAAAGGGGCCATACCCTTTGAGGTCCCACCTGCAGTTTCTGATCTTTTGTGATCTGCAGATAGCTGTCTCCCCCCAGACCGTATGTATAGATTTCTGCCGCTTGAACTCTGGTCAACCAGCCTCCAACCATCGCCCCTTCCTGGTTCATCCGAGGGATGCCGTTTTTGAGGATTGCGATATCGGTGGTAGTTCCTCCCATATCAAGGACTATCGCTTCCGGGGTTTGCGTCAGAAAGGTTGCTCCGATAATACTGGCGGCCGGACCTGAGAGAATCGTTTCGATGGGTTTTTCCCGGGCCAGGACTTCACTCATTAAAGAGCCGTTTCCTTTGACGATCATCAGCGGGGCGGCAATACGCTTTTCATTTAATACGATTTTTATTGATTCGATCAGTTCGGAAATAATAGGTATTAACCGGGCATTAAGCACCGCTGTAACGGTGCGCTCGTGAAACCCCAGTGATGTGGTGAGCTGATGGGCGCATACAACAGGCAAGCCAAGGATTTCCTGTACCATTTCTTGTACCTTAATTTCATGCTCAGGATTTCTTACACTTAGGTAACCCGAGATGGCAATGGCATCTACCTTGCCTTGAAACTCCATTACGGCCTGGCGGGTTTTTTCCAAGTCCAGGTCTTCTTGAGGCCGCCCTTTAATATCATGCCCGCCGGTCAGTACCGAAAAATGCTTTACCGGCAGTTTACCGATGGGCGCATGACCAATCATGAGCAAGCCTACTTCACAGCCCCGGCCTTCCACGATGGCATTGGTAGCCAGTGTCGTAGAAAGGGAGACCACGCTAATTTTGTCAAAATCTCTCAAGTCAAGATTGTGAACACAATTTCTGATACCGATGGCCAGATCTTCCCGCGTGGTCAAGGCCTTAGCTTTTTTTAGTATCCGTTTGTTTCTGAGCTCTACCACTACCCCGTCAGTATAGGTTCCTCCGGTATCAATCCCTAAAACCAGCGACATAATCCTTCCCCCCAAAATGTACCATCCTTAAGCCAGCGCAAAACTTATCCTTTAGATCTTTATTTATCTTTGATTTGAGGATATTTATTTTTAACTCTTCTTCTAATTTCCTCCGGAATACGATTTGGCTCATGGGTGTCCAGGATTTCCTTGGCGATTTCTTCCGCTAACGTCCAGGTATCCTTTCTCCCAGCCTTTTCCCAACTATCATAGCTTATCCTATTTACTGCTTTGGGATAATAAAATTCTGTACGCATTTTTTCCACGGTCAGCTCTTGGTCTAAAAAATTTCCCCCAGGCCCAACATCTACAATCACATTTGTTGCCAAAGAATTTTCATCCGTTTCTATTCCCCGGACAGCACGTAACACATAACCGTTGATATCGTTATCAATCACATACTGGGCATAGGAAATCGTCATACCCCCGTCCAATTGCCCGGCTGCTTCGTGAATGAAATTGGCGCCTGCCAGGGCCGGCAGGATACAACTAATTCCCTTTTCAAAACCGGCTTGCTGGTCCGGTTCCTTGGAATCACTGATTCCACCGGTAGAATAGAGGGGCAGTCGATAATATTGCGCCATTTGGGCCATCGCCGCGTTCATGAGACCGGATTCTACACTCCCGAATAAAAAGGCCATGGTCCGCATATCCATAATGGTGGGTACGGCACAATAAAGGACCGGCGTACCGGGTTTAATAAGCTGGGTCAAAATAACCCCTGCCAAGGCTTCGGCATTTAACTGCACCAGGGTACCGGCTAATGTAACAGGTGCCGTGGCCCCCGATATTGGCGCACAGGACGGCGCTACCGGAAGACCCGCCCCGGCAATTTTGAAGAGGTTTCTTAATCCTTGATCATCCAGTTTTAAAGGACTGATGATGCTGGAAATAAAAGAGATAAAGGGTTTTTCCCGAAGCTGATCCATTCCTCCGGCGATGTGGGCAGCCATCTCAATTACTTTGTCCAAACCGTCTTCTGTCAAAATACCGCCCATAATTGGCTTAGTTGTATTATTTATGGCATGATAAAACCTATTTATATCTACATCCACGCTCTCAACATCATTAGGATGGCAGGGAATCACAAAAAAATGGATATGATCAAGTGCATCCACCAATTTTGCCGTATCGACAATATCCTGGACCGTGGTCTTTCTTCTTTTCCGGTCCAAATCAAGAATATTAATGGCTGTTCCGCCGGTACCTGTATATACTTTATTTCCCCCGATCTCAATATTCTTTGACTCATCTCCCCGCCCATACAGCGTTACGACAGAAGGAGCCGTTTCCACCGCCTTCATGACCTGCTCTTCTGTAAAATAGACCCGTCTTTTTTCATCATCCGACCGGAGACCCTTTTCGGCAAAAAAATCTCGTACCGTCTTTTCCGTGATTTGGACGCCCACTTCAGATAGCACTTTCATGGATGCCCGGTGAATTTTTGCCATATCCTCTTCTTTTAACAATTTTAAAACATCTGTTTCCATGCCACCTCTTAACATCCTCATCCCTACCCCTCTTGTAATTTTTCTCCCATATTTGCCCCTTTACCGTTCTTGCTCTTTTTCCCTTCCCGGCCTCAATTAAAATAAAATCTTCTAATCCTTGTACACCAAAACAGATCGGGGGTTTAGAAGAATAAGCAAATCAGCAATGAATTTATCCTAAGCTACCCTAGTTTTGAAAAAATAAATCAGGGGCTTTTTTATCTTTTTTAAGATTCAGGTCCTCATAAATGACCACCAAGACATTACCCATGATGATGAAAAAGATGCCTGCTAAATCAAGAAATCCTACCTGCTCCCCGAGAAGTAACATTCCGATCATAAACGAAAATACGCTGCTGCTCATAGACAAGATGCCCCCCAGGATGGTAGTGCAATATTTGTATGCGGAAGTCATCGTTACCTGGCTTATTAGCCCGGTCAGGCTTGTTAAACCAATCCATAAAAATTCCACAGGCAGAGGCCATTTCCACTGGGCAAGGGCTAAAAAGAAAGACAGGACCGCTCCGAAAATGCAAAAATAAAAGAAAATTGTCCACACAGGTTCATCATTCTGACGCAGCTGCCTAATCGCGGTTACGGCAAAACCTCCTACCAGACCGGATGCAAGGGCGAGCAAATCCCCTATTTTCATATGGCCCAGATCAGGGCGGATCAGTAGAATGATGCCGATAAAGCTTACTGCCATAAAAGAAACGGATGGGAGAGTAACCTTTTCTTTCAATAAAAGAAAAGACAACAGGACCGCAAATATGGGAAATGTGTTTTGCAGCACCGTACTGTTGGTGACCGTCCCTTCTTCTATCGCCATAAAAAAGAGCAGTACTGTGATGCCGCCAAAAAATCCCCGCAGCAAAAGCAACCTTGTATGAGCCGTAATCAGCTTATGTCCGCATCTTTTCATCATGAGCAGAGAAATAACCACGCCTAAAAATAAGCGGAAAAAGGTGACCTCAGGACTGGGAACCGTTTCAGTGGCAAGCTTCGCATAATAGACCATCAAGGAACTACACAGGGACGATACGATCATCTGCACGGGTCCCCGAATAAAATTTTTTATGTTTTCTTCCTGCTCCGGATTGACTTTTGCCCACCTATTTTTTACTAAAGTAACGATATCTTTTTTATCTCCATCGGTTTTATCCCTCACCTGTTTATGCATCTCAAAACAACTTCTAAGCTCAGAGGGAGAGTCACCTCCCTCTGAACGTTAGAAGAAAGTCCTCCCCAACTAATACACCAACGGTTTGTAAAAATGGGGCCGTCTTTGTAAAATAAGATATTCCTGATTCCACCACCAGCTGGCTTGGATGGTGGTAAAATCGGCCAGCAAAAATTCTTCCCCATCTTGGCTTAGGGCCAGGGGCTGGTCTAACCCATACAGAGGATCTAAAGTATAAAGAGAGCTGCTCCCCTGATAATTCTGCTCCGTCCCCACAAAATTCGCCACGAGGGTATAGCATTCGGCGCTCATGGCGATGGAATCCCACAGGCACATGGCGTTCTCCGGGTACTTGTTTGCCGACATGCCCGTATTGGCCTCAATCTTTTTGCCATATTGCCCGTTCCAGCTGGAGGGAATGGCAATAATATCCGCCCTGTTCACGGATAAGACGCCGGCTACTTCAGGAAATGCCGCATCATAACCGATCATGATGCCGATTTTACCGATTTCCGTGGAGAAAACTTCCAGCTTATCTCCTTTTTCCGCCCACGATTTATCCGCTGTATCTAAGTGTGTTTTGCGGTATTTGCCGATCACTTCTCCTTTGGGATCAATCAAAACTGCCGTATTGTAGAGTTTGTCATTTTCTTTTTCTGCAAAGCCAAATATGATATGGGTTTGATTATTCTTGGCCAGTTCTTTAAAGCCGGCGACCAGGCTGCCGTCCATAGGCTCCGCCAGCTGTTGCACCTTCCCTTTATCCGACAGGGGACCAGTTGCCGACAACTCCGGCAGTACAATGAGATCTACTGTCTTGCCTTGATTTTTTGCTTCATTTACACTTTGCTCGATGAGCTGTCCAATTTTAGCCATATTGGCATTTTTATCGCCCAGTACCGGTTCATATTGCAGGGCAACTGCCGTTACATCGTGGGGAGTGGTATTCTTGGTATAATCCCATGGGCCGATATAAAGCACCAAATCTTTATATAGTTCCGGTCTTCTTTCACTAAGTCTTTTCTTCCCATCATTGTTGTATTGAGCCGGGTCAATGGTGCCGTATAAAATTGTCGGCTCATTGACATCCTCTGCTGAAGTGGGAATAAACTTGGCCTCCGCCAGCTTGGATCCATCCGGAGCCCAAACGGCACTGGCCCCAATCATATGAAAACCGTTTTCCGTATTTGACCGGTTGGCACTGACGATATAAAGACCGTTCTGCACCGCCCGGGCTTGCAATGCTGCTAGTGCTTGAGCGGAAGAATTGGTGGGAAAGGCTAAGATGTTTGCCCCTTTTAAAGCCGCTATGCGCGAGGATTCAAAAAATGCGGAATCCATGCAGATATTGATGGCAATCTTGCCGATTTCCGTATCAAAGACGGGAACCCCCAGGTCGCCCCAGGCGGCCCAATGGGCTTCTGTTTCCCATTGATGAGTTTTTCGGTATTTGCCCATATATCCTTTAGGGCCGACCAAAGCTGCCGAATTGTAATAGATCCCTGTCCCCTGGTCTACTTCCGCCATGCCGATGACGATATAAGCGTTGTATTTTTGGGCCAGGGTTTCAAATTTCTTTGTGGTGATCCCCGGAATGGTGTCTACAAATGGTTTAATCGCATCCCGGTTTTTGTAGTAATATCCTGTAGTTGACATTTCCGGCGTCACGATCAGCTTTGCCCCGTTTTTGGCCGCTGTTTCCACTACCTGATATAAATCATTAATATTTTCATCTCTTTCATTTAATTGGGGGTTAAACTCAACTGCAGCACATTTAAATGCTTTTAGATCGCCGGTATTTGAATTACTGTCTGCCGCAAAAACAGCGCCAAAAGAGAATACTAGCATGCATGAGATGATCAAGAAAATCCATCTTTTTCCCATTGATATGCCCCCCATATTTTTTAATGAAAAGAACAGGCCCGGCCAACATCCAGCAAGCATTTGCGGAATGTCAGCCGGCACGATCCAAACAGATCCTAAGAATACCCCTAATTCTTAGACTGATTGCGGCGTACTATTTTCTGGCACAGGTTTTCCCAAGGGTTTGTGGATAAAACCCATCAAAAGCGCCAGAATCATCAAGACGAGTGTTGCACCCAGGAGTACGGCAGTTGTTTGGATAACATACCCCAGGCCGAGGAAAACAGGAGTCAAAGAAACCAGGGCAACTTCAATAAATGCGATGGGAATATAGGCAAGACCGTAATCCTCCAGCGTATTGCTCTTAAAATGGGGATCAATAATGCGAAGCAAGGTCACGCCGCAGGCAACGTTTCCACATGCCCAACCCCAAAGGAAGATCCCTCGTTCAAACCAGTTGTCGTGAAAAATACGCGGTCCCACCCACCAAAGGTAAAAGGAACATATCGCCAGTCCCAGGAGGCAGAGCAAAAACAGGGGCACAGCAAATTGGACGACAATGGCCGTTTTGATGGAGGCAATACCAAAAACGATCAGAAAATCCGTAGACATACTGCCAATTCTGTCCACAACCGCTTTATCCACATAATCGCCTAGCTTGAAGGCATTTAATAATACTTGAATCACCACACCGGCCAACATCGTTAAGCACATCATGGGCACATCGATGGTGGGCCAAAGCACCTTAAAATATAAGTTTGCATAGTAGCCGATGGCAGTAGCGATTAATACTAAGCCTAAATGCCAGGCAAGGGGATCCAGGGAATTGGGGCTGATGGTGCCGATGCCAAGAGGCTTTCTTTCATTTTCCGGAATAAGGCCCGTTTTAATGCTCTCCGGAAGTTCTGCTACTGATTTGGTAAAACGGGTGGCCCCTATCCTGGTGCCGATATTAATCATGATGATGCCGATAAAATTACCCACCAGCATTCCAAAGGTGGCCATGGCTAATCCTACCGTAGTGGCATCCGTAAAGCCATATTTCTCCAGCGATCCGCCTATGGCTGTAGCATAGCCGTATCCCCCGGCCCAGCCGGCGGGAAGCATAATCGCAAAAGCTTTATTGATTTCAGGGAATAATTGCCATAACACTAAAATTCCGAACAAAAGAGCCACCCCAAATTGACCAATCTCCGCAATCATGGAAGCAAAAAAAGTGTCTCCCGTTTTGCTGACAATCTTCTTCAAAGGCTCGAATTTCGTGCGGCCTAAAAATAAGGTAGCAAACAATACACAGACCAGCAGATAGCCGTAGGAACCAATCTGACCGGAAAAGGGCAACATTTTCAGTCCCTGGGGTCCAAAGATTAATGCCAGGGTACCGGCGATAATACTGGCCGGAATAAAGAATTTTTGAAAAAAGCCTATTTTTGCTCTTAACAATTGACCCACCACTAAAAGCAGGGCCACAATACAAAAGTCTATCAGCATATTGTACGGTCCAAATTCCATGTGTGTCCCACCCTTCCTTTGTTTTACTCAGTCCTTTGCCCTTACATTGAAAACTTTCTCTCTTAATCAGGAATAGGGTTCTTTTTTATCACTCAAGTAAACCCTTTCTTAACTACATCGCTGTGATATTCCACAATGAATGAGCACCTCCTTCTTGGTTAATCTGTGATTAATTCCGGCAGTTCCTTCTTCAGGCTTGCGACCACAGCCGGATCAATAGGGACAGGTTTATGCTTCCGGAGAATTTCCTTGGCGATTCTCAGGGCTTTCTCTCTGCCGTCAATGGCGCCGTTTTCTTCCCAACGCAAACGAGGCAACCGATCCGCTACTTGGGGCATAAAGAACTCGCTGCGCATGTATTTGATGGTATGCTCCTGGGCCACGTAATTTCCTCCGGGGCCTACTGTTTTAACGGCTTCAAGGGCCAGACTATCTTCATTGATTTCTACCCCGCGCACCGCTCTCATCACCATGCCGTTAATTTCATCGTCGATCACATACTGCTCATAAGCTACCGTCATGCCGGACTCGATTAATCCGGCGGCATCATGAATGAAATTGGCGCCCGCCAAGGCTGTCAACAGGGAGGTAGACATTTTTTCATAACCGGACTGGACGTCGGGAATTTTTGCTTCCGTGACCCCAGCCGTAGCATAGATGGGAAGCTGGTACCGCTGTGCTAATTGAGCGGCCACAGCATTCATGATGCCATTCTCTACTGCTCCGAATAAAAAGCTCATGGTTCTCATATCTGCCGTAGTAGGCACCACACTGTACAGGACCGGGGTTCCCGGATTGATAATCTGGGCCAGGATTACCCCGCTTAACGCTTCCACGTTTAACTGCATAATTGTCCCCGCTAAAGTTACGGGGGACGTAGCGCCGGCAATAGGGGCGGGAGGTGTTGCCAAAGGAATTCCTGCTTCGATCACCTCCAGCATCAAATCCGTATACTTGGCATCCAATTTTAAAGGACTCATGATGCAGGTAATCATGGAAAAGATAGGCCGTTTACGTAAAGCCTCTTTCCCTCCCATAATAGCTTCCCCAATTTTGATCACTTTTCGGATCCCTTCTTTGGAATAGACCCCACCCATTACATGCTTGGAAGTATTGGCTAATCCGGCATAGAAGCGATTCACATCTACGATTTCCTGGTCTAATTCGGCAGGGTAGACAGGCAGGACAAAAAAGTGAATATTGTCTAAAGCATCCACTATTTTTGCCGTCTGGCGCACATCACTTAAGTTCGTCTGCCTTTTTTTCCCCGTGTCAATATCTAAAATATTTAAAGCCGTGCCTCCTGTGCCCAGGTAAACCTTAGTCCCTCCCAGTTCCAGATCATTTTTTTCTTCCCGTCCGCACAAGGTAATCTTGGCCGGAGCCTTGCTGATTTTGTCCATCACCCAGTTCTCCGAGGCCCAAAAGCGTTTTCTTTTCAAATCCACGTCCGCGCCTGCTTCATGCAACAATTGGAGCGCACGTTCATCATGAACTTCCACGCCCACTTCTTGAAAAACGCGCATGGAAGCGTTGTGAATCATTTCGATTTCTTGGGGAGCAACCGTTCTATAAGCTCCCCCGCATAAACCCCGTAAAGTCATCGTTCTCCCCTTTTTTCCGGTAACGCGGCAAGGCGCATCAACCCTGCAACGTTACCTGACCTTTCTGTTGATTTTTTCTTATTGACTTCTTATGCCTTCCCCAGCAAATTTTTGCACAGTTCCGTGGCGGAAGCCGCATCAGGGGCAAATCCATCGGCACCGATTTCATCGGCAAAATCCTGGGAAATCGGGGCGCCTCCGATAATGGCTTTTACTTTTAAGCCCTCTTCTTTAATTAATTCAATGGTATCTTTCATATGAAGCATGGTGGTGGTTAATAAGGCAGACATGGCTACAATGTCCGGGTGATGCTGCTTAATCGCCTCGACAAATTTTTCCGGCGCAATGTCAATACCAATATTGATCACCGTAAATCCGCTGCTTTCCAACATCATAGCGACCAGGTTTTTGCCGATATCATGCAGGTCGCCTTTCACCGTGCCAATTACTACCTTGCCGATGCTGGGCATATCTGTATCCGCAATTAAAGGCTTGACGATTTCAATTCCTGCCGCCATGGAACGGGCGGCCATTAATACCTCCGGCACAAACATTTCCCCGTTTTTAAAACGGGCGCCCACCACGTTCATTCCCGCGATTAACCCCTGGTTAATAATGTCCAGCGGATTGTTCCCGGCTTCTACCAGTTGCTGCGTCTTCTCCTTTACTTGGCTCTCCTTTCCGGCAATGACAAATTGAGATAAATTTTGATAATCAGACATCATCCGTTCTCCTTCCTTTGCTTTGAATAATTTTTATAAATCTTCTCCTTTAATTCCCGGGAACATGCGGCGGATCTCCGCCTGTACTTGGGCATCAACAGGGACAGCCCTGTGCTCTCTTAAAATCCTTTCCGCCATTTTATGAGCCCGGGCATGGGCATCAAGGCTTCCCTTTTCAGTCCAGGTAATGCGGTTCCACCGGTCGGACACCTTGGGAATTAAAAATTCCCCCCTAAAATGGGATGCTGTGTGCATATTTGCTAAAAAGTTACCCCCGGGTCCCACTTCTTTGATCACATCGATGGCTAAAGTGTCGTCATTCACTTCCACTCCTCTGAGCACCCGAAGCACATTGCCCAGAATTTCGTTATCAATCACTGTTTTTTCATAGGAGACGGTGGTGCAGCACTCCAAGAGGCCTGCCGCATCATGGATCCAGTTGGCCCCGGACAAGCCCAGGACCATGGCTTGAGAGGCGCTTTCATAGCCCGCCTGGGCATCATTTAGCTTGGCGTCGGATTGACCCCCGGTGGCATAAAGGGGCAGGTGATAATATTGGGCCATTTGGGCAAATCCTACATTGATCAGGGAGGATTCGATTGCTCCCGCCACATAAGTCCCGGTGTTCATGTCCATAATACTGGAGGTGGTGCCGATTAAAGCGGGGGTCCCGGGGTTAACCAGCTGGGTGAGGGTTAATCCGGCCAACGATTCGGCCAGGTTGATCGTTATGGTGGATGCCAGGGTAACCGGCGAGGTGGCGCCGGCTAAAGGTTCCGAAGGTACCGCCAGAGGCAGCCCCTTACTTGCAACTTCAATGAGAAAGTCGGTATAGAGCCAGTCCATGACCAGCGGACTGACCATGAGCGTAATGAAGGAAACAAAGGGGCGCTCCCGTAGTTTCTCCGCACCGCCGGCCACCATCTCGGAAACTTTGATCGCCTCCCTTAATCCCTTCATGGTGTACATGCCACCCATAATTGGTTTGGTGGTATTGGTGATGGCCCAGTAAAAACGATTGACGTCCACATCATTTTCCGGGACATCATCCGGATAGGTGTGGATGACATAAAAGGCGATATTTTCCAGCGTATCTACTAAGCGGGCCAAATCGCGCACATCATGGGTGACGGTAGGTCTTCTTTGCCCAGTCTCAAAATCCAGGGCGTAGCATACCGTCCCCCCGGTACCAAAGTGGACCCGATTTTTTTCTAAAACGGCATCATGTTTTTCCTCCCGTCCGTGAATAGTGATTTTGGACGGGGCAGTTTTAATGGCCTTTTCTAACATCGCCCGGGGTATTTTTACAATCTCTGTGGTAGGATCAACGATCGCCCCGTTCTTTTCAAAGATTTCAAAGGCCTGTTTGCTCTTGACTTTCATGCCGACTTCTTCTAAAAGCCGCACGACTCCTTCGTGAATGGTATTGACCTGGGCATCGTTAAATAAGCGCAGCTGATCTCCATTTAATGCTGGATACATAGTAGAAACATTCTCCTTTCGTTTGCCTTGATATATTGTCACCCCGAAAAACGCCTCACCTCCCCCAAAACGGGGTATCAAACCACAGGAAGTTTTTCTAACCTGATCAGGTTCTTCGTATGTCTCTTTCCAGCAACTGTTTAAGCAAAAGATATGCCAAACAAAAAAAGAACCAAGAAGCCCAGTAAAATGGGCCTTTTTTGGTTCTTAAGAAAAATCAGATCGATCTTTAATTTTTCAAAATGAAAATATTTTTTACGGGAGCTTTATGAAATCAAGCATTTTTCAAATTGAAAATAATTTTCAATTTGAAAAGTCCGCCAAATCATATTTTTTTCCTTTCCGATAAAGGGTCGTTAATCCGATCCCTAATGCGGCTGCGGCATTCTTTTTTCCCTCCAGGGAGTTGCCAAAATAATTCAGCGCATTCATGATCAATTCTTTTTCCACCGTATCCAAAGACCGGACCCCTAAAGGCCTGGTATCAACCGCTGCAAGCGTCTGCCGGATCCTTTTGGGCAAATGATTCATTTCAATATAGGCATCCGCCATATGGGTACAATACTCCACCGTATTTTGAAGCTCTCGGACGTTCCCCGGCCAGGAATATCTTAGTAAAACAGTCTCTGCTTCCTCGGTAAATCCGGAGACGGACTTATTTAAAATGGTGTTGTAATAGTCAAGAAAATGCCCCAGAAGTAAGCTAATATCCTCTGTGCGTTCTCTCAAAGCAGGAACAACAAAGGGAATCACGTTCAATCGATAATAAAGATCCTCCCGAAACTCCCCTCTTTGCACCATCCCTTCCAGATCCCGATTTGTCGCGGTGATTAAACGGGCCTCTAATTTAACGGAGTTCAGACCGCCGATTCTCTCAAAACTCTTATCTTCCAGTACTCTTAACAGTTTCGCCTGAAGGTGCAAAGGCATATCGCCAATTTCGTCCAAAAAAAGGGTTCCTTGCTGGGCTAATTCAAATTTCCCCACCTTTCCCCCTTTTTTCGCTCCGGTAAAAGAACCTTCCTCAAATCCAAACAACTCGCTTTCCAGCAGTGTTTCAGGAATTGCGGCACAGTTAATGGCAATAAAAGGGCCTTTTCTTCTTTCACTTTCGGCATGAATGGCTCTGGCAAATAATTCTTTCCCTGTACCGCTCTCTCCCCGGATCAAAACAGTAGAATTACTTTTTGCTATTTTTTGTACTTGTTGCTTTAACTTAATGATTAAATCGCTTTTCCCCAAAATGTTATCCAAACCGTAATTACCATGACCGGTGAGACTATGAATAAATTTTCCCACACTTTTGATATCTTGAATGACGGCAACAGCTCCTACTACCTCTCTATTGGCAAAGATGGGCTGGAAACTGCTCACTAAGCCAATATCTCCTTTACGGCTTTTGAATAGAATCTCCTTCTCCAGATATCCTTGCCCCTTTTCAATCACTTGCATGAACGGAGATTCCGGGTTAATCGCCTCAATATTCTTGCCGATCATCTCCTCACTTTCTGTTTGGAGAAGTTTTTCCGCCATTCTGTTAAAATGGGTAATATTGCCTTGTCGATCAACAGCAATAATCCCCTGGCCCACCGCATTGATCACCGCCTGCAATTCCGAAGTAGTTACGATCACCTGACCTAACAAAATATTTTCCGCAATTTTGCTCGATATCAAGTCCGCCATCCGGTAGAGAAAATCCATCAGTCTATCCCGATTGTCCAACAAGTTTTTTTCCTGCTCCTCCGTAAAGGTAATCAGGCTGATCGAACCGATACATTGTTCTTTATATAAAATGGGGTAAATTATTTGGGCATGGTAATGGCAGTTTTCATGAATAGGACAATTGATACAATATTCATGTTTTCCCGGTTCGGGAACAACCAAGGCTTGGCGTCTGCGCTGAACCTCACGGTTGATTACACCATAGTCCATGCGCAGACCGATCTTTTTTTTAGCGACCCCTGTTCCTGCCACTCTGACAAAGTCGGCGTCAACAATTTCCACGTCGACATTGAGAACAGCTGCGATGGCCTCCGCTACACGCTGTACCGTTTCTGAAATATCCTTTAACACAACCATTGTCACCCCTCCAAAAAATCCGGTTATTCTGTTCGCCTTCTTTTTTATTGTGTGCTCCAATTAGTTGTTCCGTCTCAGCTAGAAAGTATGATTGATCGCCATAACTACTGTATTCTAAATTCTTTTTACTTTTCCTTTTTTTCTGATTAATTACACCGGAAATAATTCCTCTCCTTAGCATGTTGTAACCTTAACATGAAGTTGATATACTAGAAGGAGTGCAATTTTAGGGAGGAAGTTTTTTATGGCACCAAACATTCGGAACATCGCCATTATTGCCCATGTGGACCATGGGAAAACGACTTTGGTGGACGGGATGCTGAAACAAAGCGGCATTTTTCATGAGAATGAAGTAGTCACGGAAAGAGTGATGGACTCCAATCCCCTGGAACGGGAACGGGGTATTACCATTTTGGCAAAGAACACCGCCGTCATTTACAAGAACACCAAAATTAACATTGTAGACACCCCGGGTCATGCCGATTTCGGGGGAGAGGTAGAGAGAGCCTTGTCCATGGTGGACGGGGTATTATTGATTGTGGATGCCTTTGAGGGACCGATGCCCCAAACCAAATTTGTTCTGAAAAAGGCGCTGGAGTTAAATCTCCAACCTGTCGTGGTGGTAAATAAAATTGACCGGGCGGATGCCCGGGCCCACGAAGTGATCGATGAAGTTTTTGATCTTTTTTTGGAACTGGGCGCCAATGAGGAACAACTGGATTTTCCCATTGTCTACACCTCTGCCCGGGCCGGCCTGGCCAAACGGGAAATAGAGGACGACACCATGGACCTGGAGCCTCTTTTTGAGGTGATCATCAGCCACGTTGCCCCGCCTCAGGTGGAAGAAGGTCCCTTTCAAATGTTAGTGGCGAATTTAGACCACGACAGCTATTTAGGCAAATATGCCATCGGAAAAATCAACAGGGGCACCATTAAAGCCGGCGATCCGGTTGCCTTAATCCGGCATGACGGCACCGTGGAACGGCAAAAGATCTCCAAAACCTTTGTCTTCCAGGGATTGAAAAAGCTGGAGGTGGCGTCTGCTGCCGCCGGAGAAATTGTGGCCCTGGCAGGGATTGATGATGTCAATATCGGCGAAACCTTGGCTGATGTGGAGCAGCCGGACTCATTACCTGTAATTACCGTGGACGAACCCACCCTCACCATGACCTTTTCCGTTAACAACAGCCCCTTTGCCGGCCAGGAAGGCACCTATGTCACCTCCCGGAAGCTCCGGGAAAGGTTGTATAAAGAACTGGATTCCAATGTCAGCCTGAGGGTAGAAGATACGGACAGCACCGATGCCTGGCAGGTATCCGGCCGGGGAGAGCTTCACCTTTCCATTCTCATTGAAAATATGCGCCGGGAAGGATATGAGCTTCAGGTTTCCAAACCGGAAGTCATTTATAAAAGAGTCAACAACCAGCTTTTAGAACCCATCGAACACCTGATGATCGATATTCCCGAGGATGCCATGGGACCGGTGATGGAAAATTTGGGCCGGAGAAAAGCCGAAATGGTCAATATGATCTCCAGCGGCACGGGCAGTGTGCGCCTGGAATTCAAAATTCCCGCCCGGGGTTTGATCGGGTTTCGCTCGGAACTCCTTACCCAAACCCGGGGCAACGGCATCATGAATCACCTTTTTGACGGCTACCGGCCTTATAAAGGGGACATCAGCACCCGCTACCAGGGTTCCCTCATCGCCTGGGAAGACGGGGAAGCCACCGCCTATGGACTGCTGGCGGTGGAAGACCGGGGGATCCTGTTCGTTGTTCCCGGGACCAAGGTCTATGAAGGAATGGTTGTGGGCGTGGGGAACCGGGAGCAGGACATTGAAATCAACGTCTGTAAAAAGAAACACCTGACCAATATGCGCTCCTCCACCGCCGACGAAACCGTAAAACTGAAAGAACCGCGCCTCCATACCCTGGAGGAGGCCATCGAATTTATCAACGATGATGAATTGGTGGAAGTAACCCCAAAAAGTATTCGGATTAGAAAAAAATATTTGAAAAAGAATGAAAGAGTACGGGCCGCCAAAGAAGCCAACAATTTGAGGCAGGACTGAGCAGCAGGGTGGAAGTTATCTTCCACCCTCCGGACTCTTTTTCACCGTTTCGGAAAGCAAATTGACTAATTTTGTATCCAGTAAGCGCAAATGCTCCCGGACGATTTCCGCGGCTTTGTCCCCCTCACCCCGGGCCACCATCTGCATAATTTGGCGTGCCGAAGCTATACTTTTTTCCTGGGTTTCCCCAGAAAGGGTCATAAAGTGGTAACGGTGCTTATGGATCATCTTCGTAATCACCTTCATCATTTCACTAATAACCTTATTCCCCGTTGATTCCGCCAGGGCATAATGAAAATCAAGATCTGCTTCATAGAAAGAGCCCATATCCTCTTTGCTTTCCACCATCTGCTTAATCGCCTGATGCAGCCGAAGGATATCCTCCCGGTCCAAGCGGTCTGCCGCCAGCTGAACTACTTTGATCTCCAGAATCTCCCTAGCCTCCATCAAATCAAACATCGGCATGGCCTGGAGCGCCTTTTCCAGGAAAGAGCCTTGATTCCCGGTAGGCAATCCTTCCCGGAGAAAGGTCCCTTTTCCCTGGATCACCTCAATGTTCCCCATCACAACCAGGGCCTTAATCGCCTCCCGGACGGAAGAGCGGCCCACCCCAAACAGTTTGCACAGTTCCCGCTCAGAAGGCAATTTGTCCCCCGCCTTCAGCTGACCTGTTTCCAAGTTCTTCAGAATCTGGTTCACAATCATTAAGGACGTTGTGCTTCGATGAATCACTTCAAATTCCAATTTTCTCACCACTGATTCATATATTTTAAATACGCGGCATCAAACGATGATGATTACCTTTTTTCTTTCCTTTACTGTGCTCGAAATCCATGACTAAATATACACCCAATAATATGAGCAGGCTTCCCAGAAAAAAAGACAAGGACATGCGCTCGCCCAAGATCAGATAACCCAAAATACTTCCTACTATTGCCTGCAAAAAGAAGAACATTCCTCCTTGATGCGGATTGGTCAGGGTCAATCCCTTGTTCCAGCAATAATAGGCCAGGGCTGTAGAAATAAAGGCCAAATAGGAAATGCTGAACAATACCCAGGGTTTCCTAAGATCAGCCCAATCCCAAAGGGATCGTTCCATTAGCGCCGGGGGAAAAGTGCATACGGTAGCCAAGATAATGCCCCAAGCCGTTATGCCTAGCGTCGAATAGCGGTCCCCAACTTTTTTCATCAATACGGAGTAATATCCCCATAAACAGGCTGCTCCTAAGAAAAATAAATTTCCCGGATTCACTGCTTCACCGCCGCTGATCCTGGACACGCCGGTGGTAACCAGGACACCCATGAGGGAGAGCCCCATCGCCAACAGCTGTTTACGTGTAATTCTTTCGCGGAGCAGCAAGATGGCAAATCCGGACTGAAAAACCGGAGCAAGTGTAGTAATCACCGCCCCCATGTGGGCGGAGGAAAATTTAGTGCCGATGAACTGGGCCGCAATGGAAAGGAAGTTCCCAAACAGGCCCATTTGAAACAATGTCCATTTATCTTCCCGGGGTATGATTTCAACCTGACTCCGGCGACACCACAGCACCAAGACCAAGGATGCTAAAAAGTAGCGTATAAATAACAGTGTAAAAGGTGGAATAAGATCTAAGGCGTATTTACTGGTAACATACATGCCCCCCCAAATACTGGCTGCTGCCGAAAGATACAGGGCGCCTTTATAATTTACCGCCATCCGAAAACCTCCCGTCCAATGGATCGTAAATTCATTGTAACAGAAGGCGGATATTCACTTTTCACTGCCTTACGGGTATTATTTCATCCCCTTTCGGGTTTTTTGCCGATAGGCGGTAGGGGTGATCCGATACCGTTCCTGAAAGAGCCGGGTTAAGGTCGATTGGTGCCGGTAGCCCACCTGTTGAGCAATTTGCATCAGGTTGTACTCCGTATGGGCCAATAAGTCTTTCGCGTTTTCCAAACGCAGATAACGGATATACGCCATAGGAGAGAGGCCAAACTGTTTTTGAAACCACTCACAATAATAAGAGGGGTGATAATGCTCCATACCGGCCAATTCTTCAATGGTAATTTGCCTGTGGTAGAATTGATGGATATACTCCAGGGAGGCCGGATAACATCGTTTTTCCAGCAGTCGTAACATATACCGGAACAAGTCCGACAGTCTTTGATTCGAGGTAGGTTTTTCCCCCACTTCATCACCTAAAAGGGTCTGAATTGCTCTCCATCGGTTATCCAGAAAGTGATCCAGCAATAATGTACTATTTTTCGGTAAATAAGCACTGGGAATATCAAAAACAAAAAATCGATTTGCAGTCCGGGAATGAAAAGAATGAAGGGATGCCGGGGGAATATAGACCACATTTTGCCGGTCATCCTTCACAAGGTAGGATTCAACCGTGACAGACAAGGTCCCTTTGATGGGCACAACCAATTGGGCCCACGGATGAACATGGGTATGGGGCCTTTCCGCAAAGGTCCGGCGGTCACAGACAATTTCATCAGGATAACCCATCTGCCTCTCTCCCTCCATTTTTTTACTCTATTTTAGCCGTAAACCGTTCTGAATACAAGGCCTAAAAAAAGAAACAGAGCCGTGCAACGGCTCTTCCAGCTGGATTTATCAATTCTCCCCGGCCAAACTATTTGTGACCATACTGGCTGTATACATCCGTCGCCAGATCATTGGCCATGGAGACCACGGAATCGGCCAGGACGTTTAATTTATCCACCGCAGAAGACACATCGGTGAGGGCCTCCGCCTGGTGGTTGGTCACTGCGGCCACCTCTTTCAAAGCGGAATTAATCTGTTGCACCGCGTTTTTCACTTTGTCCAGCGTTTGTTTAATGTTTTTGGTGGAAGTTGAACTGGTGTGGGCCAGTTTGCGCACTTCTTCCGCCACCACGGCGAACCCGCGGCCGTGTTCCCCCACCCGGGCGGCTTCAATAGCCGCATTAAGGCCGATTAAGTTGGTCTGGTCCGCGATCTTGCGGATTACTTCTATCACTTGGTCCGTTTCACCCACTTGCGCATTTGTTTCATGGGAAACGCCTTCCAGTTCCTGTCCTGTAGCAGAGAGCTCTTCTGCTTCTGCCGCAATTTGCTGCACAGTAATATCCAAATTTTTGATCGTCTCATTTAAAGAATTGGCAATTTTAAAAAGCTTGTCCTTTCTGTCCACGGATTGGAAGAGGGAGATGGTGCCCACCAGTTTATTCCCTTCAAAAAGCGGGATGCTAATGGCTACATGCTCGACGCCGAAAACTTCTTTTTTTACCACCTTCACAACGCGTTTTCTCTTTTGCATGGCCTCGTAGGAAATCCAGCTTGGTTCAATTTTTTCTCCCTGATAGGTTGGTACGGGCCATTTAAAGGTATGGGGATTGACATCATAGATGCACTTTTCCGTGTCACACAACAATAAGCCGATGTCGTCAACGGTAAACTGGTTGATATAAGGAGCAACTGCGATAAAATGTCGGAGTGTTTCGCAATATTCTTGGCCCTCTGCCACTAGTATCACCGTCCCTCATCATTTTGGGGAAAGATTTCGTCATTTTATGCAATTTTCCTTCTTCGATAAGAATGAAAATATTCGGACATACTAAAGGCAAATAT
Organism: Candidatus Formimonas warabiya; assembly: GCF_002777255.1. Classification (GTDB taxonomy): domain Bacteria; phylum Bacillota; class Dehalobacteriia; order Dehalobacteriales; family Dehalobacteriaceae; genus Formimonas; species Formimonas warabiya. Next base: position 3,904,307 of record NZ_CP017634.1, read on the forward strand.
GGAAGGAGGTTTCACCATGCAGCAAAAGCATCCCAAAACCGATGACCTGCGCAAGATGCAGATTGACCGCCTGACAGACTTTGTTCTGAAAAACAAAACCAGCCTGGGCACCCAACGCATTGTCTCCATGGTATTACATGATAAGAATAGATCCTTCAACGAAAACGACTTATTGGAATTCCGGGCCCAGGTGGGCAGGCTAAAAAGCGAAGATCTGGATCAATTAATGAATCTTATCCCCCAACCGGAAACGGACTATCTCCATTAACAGTTTCCTTGCCGATGATGATTAGGAAAATCGGGGACGGTTCTTGAATTGAATGCTTGTTTAAGGCTTTTAGTAAAAATTAAATATTACCGAATTAATTCAATTCAAGAACCGTCCCCAAATTTACCAAACTTATTTTATCAAATATAGTACCAAGGCGGCTAAAGACAGCCAGATAAAAATAATTCCTACCGCACCAGCCCAATTAACCGGTTTATTTTGTTCTCCAATTTCTTGAGCTCTCAAACGGAACTCCACCAAGATTTGGCCAGGAATGAGCCGCAACACAAGGGTGATTCCTAAAGGGATGATCAGCAAATCATCTAAATATCCTAACACCGGAACAAAATCCGGGATCAAATCTATTGGGCTGAAGGCATACGCCAGCAGACAAGCCGCCAGTATTTTGGGAAACAAAGGCACCCTGGGGTCTTTATAGGCTAAATAAATTACATAAATCTCTCGTTTCAATGCTCGTGCTTTTTGTTTATATTTTTCAAGAATCTTCATAAATGCACTCTATTAAGACTTTATGGGTATTTATTTCTCCACTGAAAAATCGAATCCTTTTATGTCTTTTTTTAATTTTGCACAAAATCCTAAAAAACATTGCACTCAGGTCTCTAAGAAATATTTAGCCGGTATCCTGCCCCCCATACGGTCTCAATATATTCCGGATTGGAGGTATCTTCCTCTATTTTTTCCCGGATTTTCCGAATATGAACGGCAACCGTGGCTATATCTCCCACATTATCGATCCCCCAAATCCTTTCAAAAAGCTGTTCCTTACTGAATACCCGGTTGGGGTTTTCCGCCAAAAATACCAGCAAATCAAATTCCTTGGTCGTAAAAAGAATTTCCCGGTCATTCAAATAAACCCGCCGGGAACTTTTATTGATGCACAATCCTTTAATCTTCAGCTCCTCATTCTGCCCCAGCTTTTTTTGGCCCACCAGGCGCTGATAGCGGGACAGGTGGGACTTCACTCTAGCTACCAGTTCTGCCGGACTGAACGGCTTCGTCATATAATCGTCTGCCCCCAGCCCCAATCCTCTGATTTTATCAATATCTTCTTTTTTGGCTGATACGATAATAATGGGTACGTCCATCCGGTTACGGATGGTCCGGCAGATTTCAAAACCGTCTATTTCAGGCAGCATCACATCCAGAATAATCATGCCGTAGTTTCCTTGAAGGGCCCGCTGCAGACCTGCCTTCCCGTTTAATTCAATGTCTGTTTCGTATCCATTGATCTCCAGGTAATCTTTCTCCAGTTCCGCAATGGATCGTTCATCCTCAATAATTAAGACCTTTCTCATGATGTTGCCTCCCCCCAAAAAAATCCCTTTCCCGTTTTTACTCATGTGCAAAACAGGCCGCCTTTTTTAAGGTGAAAAAAATGCTTGTCCCTAAGCCCTCGGTACTTTCCGCCCAGATTTTGCCCTGATGGGCTTCAATAATTTGCTTGGCAATGGAAAGGCCGATGCCGCTGCCTCCTGTGGTGCGGTTTCTGGCATAATCGGCCCGGTAAAACCGGTCAAAAATCTGAGGGAGTTTGTCTGCCGGAATCCCGCAGCCATTATCCCTGATTTCGATTAAGGCCCCATCTTTTTCTTCCTTTAAAACAATCATGATTTCCTTTTCCTGCTTATTTAAATGTTTTGCGGCGTTTCGGATGATGTTATGAATCACTCTCACCAGCCTCTGCCGGTCCGCCATGATTAAGTCTTTGCTTTGATAATGGGACTTGTAGTTGAGAATAATGCTATTTTCGCTTAACGTAAAATTCAATTCCTCTCTCACATCCTCAAAGTATTTCTCAATATCTACGCACTCAAATGTAAAAGGCAGTTGTTTGATGTCCAGTTTGGAAAAAAGAAATAAATCATCTGTCAAGCGCTCCATTTCCACGGCGTTGGTAAAAATAGTGTGAAGATACTTTTTTATCTTTTCCGGGTTATTGGCCACACCGTCCATAATCCCTTGTACGTAGCCTTTAATGGAAGTAATGGGGGTCTTAAGATCGTGAGAGATATTTGAGACCATCTCTTTTCTGCTCTCTTCGTACTGTACATTCAGCGTTTGCGATTCCTTCAGCTTGATCCGCATCTCTTCAAAGGCTTGGTAAAGTTGTCCGATTTCATTCTTCTCCGGATAGCTGATGGGGTAATCCAGATTTCCCTGCTGAATTTCTTTGGCCGCTTTTTTCACGGCATTCAAGGGCTGGATTAAGGTTTTGAACATGCGGTATGTCAAAAAAGTATTCATGGCAAAAATACAAATGATAAAGATTAAAAAAACCCATTTCACATACGCAATGTGTTTTGGCGGCGGAGCGCCTATGGCCCAGGGAACCCTTCTGCTTAGAAAGAGGTAGATGCGGCCTGGTGTGCCGTCACGGAAAGAGAAGGCCCGGCATTTAACCAGATAATCTTTTGCCATGGCGGAGACCCATTTTGTGGCAATGTCTTGTTGAAGAAATTTTGATAAATAAGGTTTTAGTTTTTCCGCGTCAACGGTCAGGGAATTATACATGTATTTTCCCTGATATTGAATGAGCATGCCCATCTGAAAAGAGGCCGTTTCTTCTCCTAATTGAGACAAATATGCCGGATCTTTAAAAGAATCCGGATTATGGACCAGGGTTTGATCCAATCCCTCCATAAAAATCATACTTGCTTTCATTTTTTCGTCTACCGCATTTTCGATAATCTGGAGCTGGTGATCCTGTTCATAATTGGTCAGAATCAGCTTGGCCGACAATACCGCCAGAAGAAGGGGCACCAGGATCATCATGATATAGGACGCCCAAATTCTTTGGATTAAGGTCACGTTTTTACCTCCTCAGGACCGGTTACGAAAAGATTTCCTTTTTTTCATTATAAAGCCTAATTTTAAATAACTTTGAAACTATTTCTAAATTTTTTATAAACTATAAAAACTTGCCTCATCAATAGCTATTTAACTAGATTTTCGAATTTGTTAATAAAATGTTTATATTTGGTTTAAGGTCAGTTTATTTTCTTTCTTTATAATGGTGAAAGTAGGAAAAGGAGGCAGTTCCTGCACATAAAGCTGAAGATGAAGGGAGATAAAAAATTTTGAAACGGTCCGCAGTAGTAATCTTTATTCTGTTGGTATCTTCTCTGTTGGGCGGTTGTGGCGGCCCACCACCCTCAGGCAATGAAAACTCCGCAATTGCCGTTAAAGTGGAACAGGTGGCAAAGGCAGATCTGAAAACGGCATTCCATACCTCCGGCCTGATCGAGGCATCAACTGAAGCAACCATTGCCCCGAAGGTTTCAGGACGTGTCACTGTGGTAAACGTGAAAATGGGCGACCGGGTGACCAAGGGACAGGTTCTTTTCCAAATTGAAGCCAAGGAAGCCCGGAACCAGTTAACCCAATCGGAGGCCGGCTTAGGCATTGCTAAAGCAGGTTATGATTCGGCGGTACAGGCCCTTAAGGACGCCCAGGCTAATTATGACCGCTACCAAACCCTGTACAAAAATGGGGTTGTATCAGAAAATGACCTGGAACAGGCTACTACCGCACTGGTCAATGCCAAACTCGGCCTGAAGCAGGCAGAGCAGCAACTGGATCAGGCGGAGGCAGCTTTAAGCACGGCCCAGGAAAATGTGAACGACTATTCGGTCACTGCGCCTATTGGCGGCCTGGTCAGTACCATTGAGGTGGAAACAGGGGAAATGGTAAGCAGTCAGACAGACGCCGCAACCATCGTTAATATCGACACCGTCAAGGTGAAAGCTTCCATCCCGGAAAGTGTGATCAACACCATCCAAACGGGAACAAAGGTACCGGTAGTCCTTGAATCTCTCAACAAGACTGTGGAAGGCACGGTCACAGCCATTTCCCCCAAAGCGAATTCCGCTACCATGGGTTACCCGGCGGAAGTGACGGTAGCCAATCCTTCCGGGACTATCAAGCCAGGAATGTCCGCTCAGATCAATCTTTTCACCGGGATTGTGCAAGATGTCATCGTCGTACCGGTGGATGCGGTGATAGAAAAGGATGGACAGCACATCGCCTACATTGTGGAAAATGACAAAGCTAAAGAAGTTTCCCTTCAAGTAGGGGTATCCAGTGAGACAAAGACAGAAATCACGGAAGGCCTTACCGTAGGGCAAAGTCTTGTGATAGAAGGCAACCGTCTTCTCTCCGACGGGCAGTTGGTAAGAGTGGTGGAAGAACAGGCAGGTGCTGCCGAATGAAAATTGCAGATTTCTCCGTAGCGCGGCCGGTGGCTATCTCCATGCTCATCATCGGGGTGATTTTTCTCGGCCTCTTTTCTTTACCTAATTTGGGCGTAGCGCTCATGCCGAACATGAATATTCCGGTGGCCATCATCAGTACCAGTTACGCAGGGGCGGTACCGGCGGAGGTGGAAAAAGTAATTACCAAAACCATCGAGTCCGCAGTAAGCTCGGTGAGCGGCGTCAAAGAAATTAGTTCTACCTCTTCCAACGGAAACTCTTTGGTGATGGTGCAATTCAACTATGGGACCGATCTGGATGATAAGGTAAACGATTTGCGGGACAAACTGGATGCGGTCCGGGGTACCCTGCCGGATGATGCGGGCAGCCCCACCATTATGAAAATGGATCCCAATTCCCAGTCCATCATGACCTATTCCCTTTCCGGGACCAGTCTCACCAAAATGAAAGAAATCGCCGAAGATACCATCGAGCCTGCTCTGGAACGGATTGACGGGGTCAGCTCTGTTTCCCTAAGCGGCGGCAAAGAGCGGGAGATCCAAATCCGGCTGGATCAAACCAAAATGGATGCCTATGGCCTGACAATCCAGCAAGTATCTCAGGCGATCTCCGGTGATGATATCACCGGTACGGCCGGAACCATCGTCAAAGGTTCCAGTGAAATCAGCATCCGGGTGATGAACGAATTCGACAGTGTGGAAGCCATTCAGCAGGTGCAGATCAGTGTCCCCGGGGCACAGGGGAACTATATCTCCCTTTCAGATATTGCCGAGGTCAGGGATTCTTTTAAAAAGGACAGCACCCTTACTTACGTGGACGGAAATTCATCCATGAGCCTGGATATTATGAAAACCTCGGACGGCAACACCGTACAGGTGGCCAAAAAAGTACGGGAGACCATGGCCGGCTTGATGCCGATCCTCCCGGCAGGTGTGAAGGTCAACCTGGTCAGCGACACTTCCACCACCATCAACGATACCATTAGGAGTGTTGAAGAGCACGGTATTCTGGGCGCACTCCTGGCGGTAATCATCCTCTATTTTTTTCTGCGCAGCGTGCGAAGCACCCTGGTGGTGGCCATCTCCCTGCCCATCGCCCTTATCGGCACCTTTATGGCTATGTATTTTGCCGGCCAGACCATTAACATGCTGTCTTTAGGAGGATTGATGCTGGGCCTGGGCTCTCTGGTGGACTTTGCCATTGTTGTTTTGGAAAGCATTTATAGAAAGAGGCAGGAAGGCTTTGATGTCGTCAATGCGGCGAAAACAGGCGCTGCGGAAGTGGGAACCGCCGTAATGGCCTCCGCTGCCTCTCAGATCGTGGTTTTTCTCCCCGTTGTTTTTGTCAGCGGCCTTGCCAGTATGATTTTTACCCCGCTGGCATTGACGGTCACCTTTTCTCATGCCTGCGCCCTCTTTGCCGCTCTCACTCTGGTTCCCATGATGTCCTCAAAGTTGCTCAAGAGCGTGCCCGCACCTGAACAGTTCGTGTATCAAAAAGGCAGCAAAAATCCGGTGACCCTTTTCGGGTACGGCCTGCAACGGCTAACTGCCGGATACAAAACCGTCCTTTCTTGGGCATTAGGCCACCGGAAAACAGTGGTGGGCACTACCCTTCTCCTCTTTTTCCTGAGCTTGGCATGTATTCCCCTAATCGGCATGGAATTCATGTCTTCCATGGACGAGAGAGGCGTGAATGTCACCATTGAGCTGCCCACCGGGACGAAACTGGATACAACCCGGGAAAAGGCGGAAGAAGTGGATCGTCTGGCCAGAAAAGCACTGGGTGAAGGGATTAAAAACGATTATATCACGGTAGGCGGAGGAGGCTTCATGTCTTTCTTTGGCGTTTCCGACAGCAATACAGCTACCATCAAATATAAGTTGCAGTCGGCGGAGCAATATCAGCCTACCGCCAATGAAGCGTCAGAAATGGTCCGGCAGGCTTTGGCTGATGTGGCGGGCGCCACCATTACCGTCGCGGTGGAAAGCGGGGCCATGGGCATGTCCAGCAGTGCTGTTGACGTAATTATCCGGGGTGACGATCTGGATATCCTCACAGAACTGGGGAACACGGCGGTGGGCATCATCAAGGAGGTGACCGGGACCAGAAACGTTGCCAGTTCACTGTCCAGCAACATCCAAGTACAGGTGGTTGTTGACCGGGAAAAGGCGGCCCGCTATGGGCTTTCCGCCAGTCAGATTCTTTCGGTGATCAAAACGGCTTTTGGCGGGTCGGTGATTGGCACCCTGCACACCGGGGACAATACGGTAGACATTCGGCTGAATTTCTCCGATGATTTCAGCCAATCCCAAAGCAATCTGTCCAGCCTGCTGCTCGTTTCTTCTTCCGGAGCCAAGGTGCCGGTGAGCGATGTCGCCAGCATCACCATTAATAATTCTCCCAAAGAGATCAGCCGCTCCGATCAAAACAGGGAGGTGGAAATTACCGCCGATGTTTCCGGAAGGGATTCCGGCAGCGTCAACAGCGAAATCCGGCAAAAACTTGCCCAAATGTCCCTGCCTCAAGGATATGCCATTGACTACAGCGGAGAGCAGCAAAATATGTCCGAGTCTTTCGGCTCCCTGGGCATCGCCCTCCTGCTGGCCGTTGTCCTTGTCTTCATGGTAATGGCGGCCCAGTTTGAATCCCTGTTCCAGCCCTTCATTATCATGTTTTCCCTTCCCCCCACCTTTATCGGGGCCGTGATAGGGTTGGGGGTTACAGGCAGCCGCTTAAGCGTTATGAGCCTCATCGGGGCGATTATGCTGGTGGGTATTGTGCTCAACAACGCCATTGTCTTAGTTGACTATATCAATACCCTGCGCAAGCGGGGAATCGAACGCCGTGAGGCGATCCTGCAAGCCGGGCCGGTCCGGCTGCGGCCGATTCTCATGACGACCCTTTGTACGGTACTGGCCTTGCTGCCTATGGCCCTGGGCGGCGGTTCCGGCAATGAGATGATGAAACCCATGGCCATTGTCATTGCCTTCGGCTTAACCTTCTCGACCCTGATCACCTTGGTTCTGGTACCGGTGGTGTATACCAGTTTCGACGATCTGCGGTCAAAAATTTCCCACTGGTTATCTGGCAAAATGGGAGGATCAAAAAAATTCTTTTCCCGATCAAACTATGCTTCTCCCGATGTATAAAAGTCTATCCTCCCCGGCATCCCGTCCCTGGCTGGAAAAGTTGTGACGCCATTCTCCTTCCTGGGCAAAATATAAATAATTAGATCATTCTTCTCCCCATCAAAAAAGGCATCATGACCCCATGATGCCTTAGTTTTTCAGCCTTCCCTTGCCCCTTTGCTATTTCACATAGTTGACAGTGCCTCTTTTTTCTCTGGGCGCCGAAAAATCATTCTCGGCAGCATGTCCCAGGATTACCGCACAAAAGACCGTATACCCTTCTGGTATCCCGGCTTCTTTTGCCAATTCCCCGGTCTTGTCTCCGGCAAATGCCAGCGTAGGGGTAATCAGATAACAGCTTCCCAAATCAAGGGCGGTGGCGGCTAAGATCATGTTTTCTGCTGCCAGGGCGGTATTGGCGGCACTATACGGATTGCCGGCCGGGGCAGAAAGAAGAATTGCTGTCGGAGCTGCGTAAAGAGGCTGATAACCGGGGATGGCGACTCTGCTCATCAAAAATTCATTGCCGGAATTGCGCATGGCATCGGCAGCCAGGTCGTTGAGTTTTTTCAATAAGGCGGGGTTTTGCAGGACGGAAATCTGATAAGCCCCGGCATTCGGCGGGCATTGGCCCGCATCTATGATTTTTGCCAGTACCTCATCGGAAATCTGTTCTTTTAGATAGGCCCGGACACTTTTCCTTTTCGCAATAGCTTCTAGTAAATCCATTTTTTCAACTCCTCACGATTTGAAATATTTACCTTCATCATAAAAGGATTTGGATAAATTTGCAAGATCTTCACTAGTAAATTCAGTAAATTCAGGGACGGTTCTTGCAGTAAATTCAGGGACGGTTCTTGAATTGAATGTGTTGCTAAATTAATTTCACCTTCTAGTAGTGAAATAGAGTAAATGATGCAAAAAATTCTTTCATTCAATTCAAGAACCGTCCCCGAATTTACTACATCCAGTTTTCAAAGATTTTGACCGCTTTTTCGCCGATCATATCCCACAGGGGGCGGCTTTGGTATTCTTTCAGCGTCAGCCTTTTACTGTGTTTAATGTCTTCCTCATACCAGCTCCGCTGGGCCCGGGCTGTTTTTTCATCCGCCATCAAGACACAGATTTCCGCATCTTCGCTCAAACCTCTTTTGTCAAAATTGGCGGAACCGATACAAGTTAACTGCTGATCTACGATCATACTCTTGGCATGCAAAAATCCCTTCCGATACTTCCAGACGGTGGCTCCTGCCGAAAGTACAGATCCTAAATTGCCCTGGGTAGCCAAATAGGTAGTGTTCACATCCGGATGTTCCGGAATCATGATTTCCACCCGGACACCGCGTTGGATCGCTTTTATTAAGGAATTGTTCAGACTTTTTTCAGGGATAAAATAGGGGGTGGAAATCAAAATTTCCTCTTTGGCGTTATTGATCAAGCCGCTAAATAGTTTCTCGATCTCCTTCTTATGCATATCAGGCTCGCTTGTGACGATCATTACCTGCTGCGCCCCGGACGACGCATGGGGCTGATAATATTTTTTCTGAAGGATTTTTTCTCCCGTAGAGAGATACCAGTCTTCCAAAAAGGCTGCCTGCATTCCTTCGACGGCCGGCCCTTTGATCTTTACAACCAAGTCCCGCCAGAACCCGATCCCCGGTTTTTTTCCCAGATACTCGTCTCCTAAATTAATTCCCCCCGTAAAGCCGACTTCTCCATCCACAACCACGATTTTTTTATGGTTTCTGTGATTCAACTGGCCGCGGACGATTGAAGCCAGGATAGGTTTATACGCTACCATTTTAATACCTGCCTGATTACAGTCGGCAATAAACTTGCGCTTTACGGACATACTGCCGACGGCATCATAAATAAAGCGCACTTCCACCCCCTGGCGTACCTTTTCCGCTAAAATACGCTTCATCCGTTGACCAATGGCATCATCACGGATAATAAAGAATTCGATGTGCACATGGTCTTTCGCCTGTTCAATGGCGGAAAAAATTTGCTCGAAGGATTGGTTCACATTATTCATAATCTCACTTTGATTTTGGGAAAAAGTATAGCCCAGGGAAGTAATTTGCGTTTTATCCCCGTGCAAATACTTCATATTCACCTGGTCTCTGTACGTGATCCTTTTTTGCGCCATTAACCGGTTATTTGGGGAACCATATGCATAAATACTGATGATTAAAATTAAGATTGCACCAAGGATGATCCAGTGATACCGCTTTTTCATCTCTCCTCCTGGGGATTTCTCTGATCGTTCGGATACTTTTTATAGGACGGCTGGGGAATGGCCCTCCTGGTTTTTCCGAAAGGCCTTAGCTGGTGGTAAACCAGGCCTCCCAACATGAAAATCCCTGCATATCCTACTAAAGGAAACAAAACCCGCACCAGGGCCGTAAACCCGAATTGAGCGGCTATCAAAGCACCCACACTGGTACCTGCTGCCAATAAATTCAGGCTTCTGCTCCCGGGCCGGGTAAAGCGCACGGTAAACCCATACAGGCTTCCCACTGCCGTCGTGTAAATCTCCAAATATAAAATCACGGCATAAGCAACTCTTACTAGGGGTGAAATCTGTCCCGCCACATAAATCATGGGCAGCTCAAAACGGGCCGCCTGGGGCATATGGGCCAGCGTGGCAAGGAAAATAGCGGCCGCACCGATTCCTAATCCCAGCCCGCCCCATAGGGCGCCTCTTCTGAGCACCTGAACATCTGCGCTTTCTTTGCCCATAGGAGCCAGCACGGCCACAGCCACCAGGAGATTGTAGGAAATATAGACGATGGCGGACACCGGCCAAAAAGGAACAGCGGGATTTCCTGCACCAATAGCCCCTTGAGAAGCGCCAGGAGAAAGACCCGTGTCGGCAATTACATAAGCGCCGATTCCCACCACCGATACGACCAGAACAGGCACCACAAAGCTGATGGCGGAAATCACTCCCTTTAATCCGAGAAGAACGGTACCCAAAGTAATCAGAATCAGCAGGCTGCTGCCCAAAAATCTAGACAAGCCCAGTTGTTCGCTAAATAGAGCGCCGGCTCCCGCTGCCATCACCGTTAAAGCGCCAAAGAGAAAAAACGTAATGATATAATCAATCAAAGCACCCAGCCATTTGCCTCCGGCATATTTAATCACGGGCACATGGGAATCCGCTTTCAATTCTGCACCTAATTTCAAAATCAAATAACCAAAATAGACAAACAAGATGGTGGCTACCAGCAGGCCTGCTAAACCCACATAGCCAAAATAGCCGAAAAACTGCAGTACTTCCTGTCCGGAAGCAAAACCCGCCCCCACAACAGTACCAATGTAAGCCGAAGCTACTTTAAACGTCGATAGTTTTTTTTCTCCCACTGGGCTCTCTCCTTTTTGCCATAGATGATGTTAGTTTGACAACAACCATTTTTTTTATGCCCTCCGGCTTCTTCCCTTTTCTGCCAGTGCGGCCTGGGGCATTTTTTAACCTTTCAAAAATTACATAAAGTTAACCCTGTATTAAAGAAATCTTTTTATTTATTACGTATTCTATGGTAAAGAGCTTTTCCGGCAAAAAATTTAGGGAGTACTTCTTGGGGGAAGCAGGTTGAAAAAGCGCCTGACACTTTCCAGGAAGTTCCCTCCCTTTAAACATAATAGAACTGATACTATTAAAAAAGGAGGTGTTCTGACTATGACCAAACAAATTGAAGAAGAGAGCATCATTGTCGGAGTAGATTTTCTAACCGGAAAAATTTTTGGAATGGGCATTGAAGAATATTGGCGCAAAGAAAGATTTGGTTACTAAAAATTAAATGAATCAGCATATAAAAAGTGTAGGAATATATCCTTCCTACACTTCTCCAGAGACTAGTCAATACCGGCCCGCAGCATTTTTGGCTGACCTTCTTGCTGATTATAAAACAGGGAAATCGCTTCATTAACGTTGATAAACATGTGCGCAAATTTGATGCCGGTCCATTCAAAAACCATTCCCGGTTTCTTCTTTTAAATGATTAACAAATGTCATTCCCATTCAATTCAAGAACCGTCCCTGAATTTCCTGTTTAATTTTGGTAGGGCTGCGGCTGGTTTTCCTCCCATGACGGGTACATATAAGGAGCTGTTTGAGTTTCCTGCTGCACCTGAAGAGCAGGAGCGTAAAAGACATCATCATACTCTTTCAGCATTCTTGTGGAGGAAAAATTCCACTGGGCCATATCAATACTGGCTTTCATCATTTCGATCCAACGGTCCCGTTGATTATAATAGGTGGGAATCACTTCATTAAATAGAACTTGGTATAACTCCTGGAGGTCTTTCTCGTCCTGGTCCCATGCTTCAGATTGCCTAGCGGCCTGTTCCAGCAGCCAACCGCTGATGCCATGCTGCAATCCTTCCGCCACCCACCCATCTACCACGCTGAAGTTGAGCACGCCGTTCATGGCCGCTTTCATCCCCGAAGTACCGCTGGCTTCTAAAGGACGCCGGGGATTATTCAGCCACACATCACATCCCCGCACTAAAAACCGGGCTACTTCCATGTTGTAATTTTCTAAAAACACTACCGCATTCCCGTACCTCCGGTCCATTTTCACCAAATCGCTGATAATCTCTTTTCCTAACTGATCATTGGGATGGGCCTTGCCGGAAAAAATCAACTGGATTTTCCCATTGATCAGTAAAGGATTGAGCAAGTCCGAATTGCGGAAAATGAGATCACTCCTCTTATAGGGAGCCGCCCGCCGGGCAAAACCGATCGTCAGCACCTCCGGGTTCAGTTGCTGGCCCGTGCGATGAAAGATATAATCCATCAGCTCTTTCTTACATTGTATGTGGGCATCCCATAAGCCTTCATCCCTGTTAAAGGCTTCTTTTACGCGCCGGTCCTGCCAGGTTTTTTCATGAACCCCATTGGTAATGGAAATAATCGGCGCGGGCAATTGAATGCTTTTCCACATATTGCGCGCGGTATGTCCATGCAGTTTTGATACGGCATTGGCCTTGCTGGATAACCTTAACCCGGCCACCGTCATATTAAAAGGGTCGCCCCCAATCTGGTTCATCTGATCATAATCCAGCCCGTTATAGGCATTCATGTGCTGCAGCAAAGCATGGTCATGAACTTCATTGCCGGCGGGAACAGGGGTATGGGTCGTAAAAACAATTTGGGACCGCACCGCCTGCCAGGCCAGGGAGAAAGATAACCCGGACTCCTCCATTCTTTCTCTGATCAGCTCCAGCCCGGCAAAGACAGCATGCCCTTCATTAAAGTGAAATAAATCCACATCCAGTCCCAGCGCGCGCAGGAGCCGGACTCCGCCGATACCCAGGATCATCTCGGCGGCAATGCGGTCTTGGGCGCCGCCCCCATATAATTTGCTCGTCATCCACCCGTGCCGGCTGCCGGGAAAATTGGTATCCAGCAAGTATAAGGGAGCATTGGCATAGCAGTCCACCAATTTTACTTTACATTCTACATCTTCCCCCCGGATCTGAACATGGACGGATACTCCCGTATCCTTTACCATATGATAGTCGTAATGGGGATAAACATCATAGGGCCGCCCGTTTTCATCAATATACTGCTCCGTGTAATCATTGGCCCATAAGATGCCGATCCCTATCAGGGGGTAATTTAAATCATAAGCCGCTTTCAGGTAATCTCCCGCAAGTATGCCCAGACCTCCGGCATAAACAGGCATCTTTTCATGCAAGCCATATTCCATGCAAAAATAAGCCACTTTAGGAAGTTGATTTGGATGATTCATGGTCAGCCGGTATTCGGCCTTACACCTCCTAGCCAAACAAGTTATTTTTTTTAAACGCACCTTCTTTTATTTTGTTATGAATCCCTGTAAAATATGCGAAAACAGGCTTGACTGGGTCAAGCCTGTTTCTGTTTCTCCTGACAAAAGGAAAACAACTGCTCGCATAATGGTTGGAAGATCTCCGGCCGCCCGGAAGTAAAGCAGGAAATCGTCCGTTCTTTTGGATCCCGGTCGGAAAGCAGCCCTCTCTGTCCCAGGATCCGGGCCAGGTGCTTTACCGTTCCCCGGTTGCCGTCAATAATTTTCACCCCGGGAATTAATTTTTCGATTTCATGCTTAATAAAAACATAATGGGTACAGCCTAAAACAATGGTGGCGATCTCTTCCCGGTTGATCCCGGAAAAGACCCGCGCCAAATAATCCTCTATGGTCCGGCCTGTATAAACGCCTCTTTCGATCAGATCGGCCAATCCCGGACAGGAAAGAGGAATAATATCACGCCGGCTCAGGTATTGGTTTAGCAAATTATTGAATTTTTTCTCCCTTAAGGTAATCGGCGTCGCCATGACCACAATGGTTCCCTGATTGTCCATCTCTACGGCGGGCTTTAACGCCGGTTCCATTCCAATCACCGGAATGGTCCATTCCTTACGCAAGTCACTAATGGCGACACTAGTTGCCGTATTGCATGCCACCACCAGTGCTTTGATCCCTTTTTGTATCAAAAACTCGACCGCCCCCATGGACAGCCGTTTAATCTCTGCCACTTCCTTGGTTCCGTATGGGTTATGAAGGGAGTCCCCATAATATACGAAGGATTCCCGGGGCAGCAAACAAGCTGCTTCCGCTAATACGCTAACCCCGCCCAACCCAGAATCAAAAAAGCCGATGGGAAGGTGTTTGTCAAGAATCTCGCTCACCACCTGAAGTTTTATCCTTTAAATTATAATCCTTCCCTCTGGAAGGTTCAACTGATAAAGTTCCTTAAGCGGTTCCCCCGGGTTTTTTTCTTGTTTGGGGAGATTTTCCCCTTTGCCTGAAGTAAAGTAAAAAAATATACCCCAAAACCATCCCGGTAACCGTAATCAGTACAACGGTCCGGATCATGGGATCAGAGATATACTGGAACAGGCCCAGATATCCGAAGAGGATAAAGATGCCGGCAGAAAATAGTTTCACCGCTTTTTCGGGAATCTTTTTTCCCAGCACGATTCCCACCATAATTCCCAAAGCGTTACTGATCATCATCCCCGCTGTGGTGCCCATCCAAACCGCAAACAGGGAATGGTATTTCGCCCCCAAGGCAATACTGGCCAACTGGGTCTTGTCCCCCATTTCAGCAAGAAAAAAAGCAATTGTCACCGTCCAGAAAGGGGTAAAATATGTTTTTTTCTCCTCTCCCGCCAGCTGATCCCCCCGGAGGGTCCAAAGGCCAAAGACCACAAAGGATAAGGCTGCTAAAATCTGAATATAGGAAAGGGGAATCACGTTTGTTAAATAATTACCCAATCCCACCGCCAAAAAGTGATTGGCCAGCGTGCCCACCAATACGCCGGCAAATACCGTTAAAGCATTGAACCGGGTGGCCAGCGCCACACCCAAGAGCTGGGTTTTATCACCCATCTCGGCTAATACTACAAAGATCATCGAAGCCAAAAATGCATCCATTACCTGAACCTCCTAAACAAAATTTTTGAGACAAAAATAAAAGACCTTAGGCATAATAAAATATACCAAAGGTCTCGTTAGACAGGATCCTGCCGGTAAAGCCAGGCCCAGGGCCAGTATGTTGACTTTACACAGAAACTACTCCCCTAAAGTTGTAAATTAATTATACTCCCAAGCTCCCCCAAATGCAACCGGCTTTTTCACTATTTCTATCAATGCCCTTTTCTCAGCATGTGCGCAAATGCATCGGGCAGATCGGATTTCTCAATAGCCGAAGCAGTTGCCTCCACATCATAAGCTACATCCAAAAACTCCACGGCAATACCCTTTGTGATCTGGATCAAAGCATAAACCGCGGAAGATTTACCGTGCTTAGGCTTGCCAATGCTTCCCGCATTCACCAGATGCCCTTGGTCCCATTGTTTATGACAGGGAATATGGGTATGCCCGCAGATCAATACATCTGTGTCTTCTTCCTCCAGCAGACCTTTGAGGTAATGCTCGGAAGTATCTGCCGAAAGATACTCATTTAAAGCTTTGGGGCTGCCGTGGACAATGAGAAGCCGCTTTCCCGCCGCTTCGATACGGATTTCATAAGGCAAAAAACGCAAAAATTCTTTGTTTTCCTCCGAAGTGTGCTTTTTGGTCCAAAGGAGGGACTGTTCCCCTAACAGCCTGGCCTGATCGTCCTTGAAATCACAACCGCAGACCGGACGGAAGAAACCGACGCCGTCATCATAATTGCCCATGACACAGGGAATGTTTCGTTCCTGAATCAGGTGGATCACTTCATTGGGAAAAGGGGCATAGCCCACCAGATCACCGGCACATACCGTATAATCCACCTTTCTTTTTTCTACATCGGCAAGCACGGCCTGCAAAGCGGCCAGATTCCCATGAACATCGGAGAATACCGCTATCCTCATGGTTGAACATCCTCCTTTAAATGATCCTTATATTTCTGTTCCCGGTTGGGTACTTTTTTTATTAATCAGGTGAATTCTGAACCAAACCGCATTAATCAAGAAAAGGGCGGCGGAAAAGAGGAACAAACCCCGGACGCCAATGATTCCCGCCATCATTCCCCCGGTAACCGGTCCCAGCATCATGCCGATATTAAAAAAGCTATTGCTGTACCCATAGGTGCTGCTTTCCATCCCCTGGGGCGCATACCAGCGGATCAGGGTATTTACGGCGGGGATTAGTCCCCCCACGGCGATGCCGAACAAAAAGCGGCAGATTAATACCTGGCCATAGGACGTGACCAAAGCATGAGGAATTAAAGAGACCACGCTGGCGAGAAGACTGTAAAAAAGAATGCGCTCTGAGCCCACCCGGTCCCCCAGCCGTCCAAAAATAGGAGAAAAAAGCACGGAAGCCACTCCTGCCGCGGATACGGCCAGCCCGATCAAAAAAGAGGTACTGCTCTCATTATGCTCTAATTCCTGAATAAAAACCGGCAAAAAGGGATTGGTGCTTAAAAGAGCAAACTGAATCAGCATCCCGCTGGTAAACAAGGCAGGCAGAGGAGGCGTAGAAAATATTTTTTTGGCATCAGCGGCCATCCGGGAGCCGGAAACACCCGGGACCGGTTTATTTATTTCCTTCACATAGACTACTACCAGCAATGTGGCAAGAAACAGCACCAAACCGGTAACAAAAAAAACATGGCGCAGACCAATCAGTTCTGCCATCACCCCGCCGATTACCGGCCCTAACACGGATCCCCCTACTACCGCAGCATTTAACGTCCCTAAGGCAAAACCTACCTTTTCTTTTGGGGAGTCGGTAGAGACTAAAGCGATGGATGCGGGATTAAAGCCGGAAATCGTCCCGTTGATCAGACGCAGAATAAGCAGTTGCATGGGGGTCTGGGCGATACCCATGAGGGCGATGATTGCTCCAATTCCTAACCCGGAGCGGACAATCATAATTTTCCGCCCATAGCGGTCCCCCAGTTTGCCCCAGATAGGGGAAACAATCATCATAGACAAGAAACTGGCTCCATAGATGATCCCGGTCCAAAAATTTATTTGGCTGTCTCCCTCGACCCCTAGATAATCTTCCAAATACATCGGCAAAAAAGGAATGATCGAACTCCATGAAGCCATCACTAAAAACAGGGCCACACAAAGTACGGCCAAATTCCGTTTCCACTGTTCCATTTATTTCATCCCCATTACTTGTGCCGGAACTAAAAATCTCATTCCACACAAGGCAAATTGGATACAAAGTGATAGAGTTGCTCCAAAGACCCCATGTGGTCTGCCTGAAAGCCGGGTTCGCCCCGGTCAATCAGGCAATCGGTCACAAGAAATGTCGCCATGCCCATGGTTCCCGCCACCAAATCCTCCTGAACATCATTGCCGACCATCAGGCATTCTTCCGGCGCAACCCCCAGTTTTGCGCAGATTTCCTGAAAATAATGGAGATGGGGCTTACAGCCGCAACTGGTTTCATAGGTAGTAACAAGGGCCCAGGGAAAGTGGGCTACCCCAGCCCATATCATTCTCTGCTCCGTTGCCATCCGGGGGAAAACCGGATTTGTCGCTAAAGCGATTTGATATCCTTTTTCAACGACCCGGCTGACGATTTGTTCTGCTAAATGGGAATACCCCGCATATTGCTTCAGTTTGGGAAATTCCTGCTCGTAAAAAAGATTGAACAGGTCATACACGGTTTCTTTTTCCTGTTGCATCCCTGGTAAAAAGCTGGTCATAAATACTTCTTCATTGGTATACTGCCCTGGGTTTTTCACCATTTCTTCCGTTGAAAACATCAAGCATTTCAGGAAAGGCGCCGGCTCCGCCATGTTCTTGAAATAAGGAGTTACCGCCTGGAAATACCTGCGCAGAAAAACATCAAAATCGACGGGCAACAAGGTGCCGTCCAAATCAAACAGTACTGTTTTTATCACCTGATCACCTCTATGAAAGCCCTGGGGGCTCCCGTTTTTCAAAGTTACAGCGGCAGGGAAAGACATGTCTTTTAAAAAATAAGCCTTACGATTTTACCGATGTAAAATCACTAAGGCTTATTATAACACAAAACGATAGTAAATTATTTCCTTAATATGGGTGCAGCTGCCAAAATATTTTCCGAAATATTTTTGAACTTGCCAAAGTTTTGCACAAAGCGTTCCGCTAACTTTCGTGCGGTTTCCTCGTATTGATCCTGATCCGGCCAGGTGCTTTTGGGATTTAAGATCCCATCAGGAACTTCAGGACAAGTTTTCGGCACGGCAAAACCGAAGAACGGATCGGTCTCATAGGCTACCCCATTTAAATCTCCCTTGATGGCCGCCCTGACCATGGCCCTGGTGTAAGGCAAGCTCATGCGCTTGCCAATCCCATAGGGTCCCCCGGTCCAGCCGGTATTCACCAAAAATACATTCACCTGATGTTTTTTAATTCTTTCTTGCAAAAGCTGGGCATAAACCATGGGAAATCTGGGCAAAAAGGGCTCCCCGAATCCGGTGGAGAAAGTCGCCTGCGGTTCGGTAATGCCTCTTTCTGTCCCGGCCAGCTTACTGGTATACCCGGAAAGAAAATGGTAAATCGCCTGTTCCGGAGTGAGCTTGGCAATGGGAGGCATGACGCCAAAAGCATCCGCCGTCAATAAAATGATCGTTTTTGGGTGGTCCCCTATGCCGGGAATCACGGAATGGGGTATGTAATCAACCGGATAGGCCGCCCGGGTATTTTCCGTTAACGCATCGGAATCATAATCGACAGACCGGTCGTCTTCATCCACGACCACATTTTCCAGGACCGCGCCGAAACGAATGGCCCCCCAAATCTGGGGTTCATGTTGGGCAGACAGCTTAATACATTTGGCATAGCAGCCTCCCTCAAAATTAAAGATGCCGTTGTCCGACCAGCCATGCTCGTCGTCCCCGATCAACCGGCGTTCCGGATCTGCGGAAAGGGTGGTCTTGCCCGTCCCGGACAGGCCGAAAAATAAAGCGGTGTCCCCCTCCGGCCCCAGATTGGCGGAGCAGTGCATGGGGCATACCCCTTTTCCGGGAAGCAAATAGTTCATACAGGTAAAAATGGCCTTTTTCATTTCTCCGGCATAACAGGTGCCGCCAATAATAATAATCTTTTGTTCAAAGTTCAGTACCACAAAAGCCTCGGAACGCGTGCCGTCTATTTCCCGCAAGGCATTAAAGCCGGGCGCGCAAATCAGGGTGAATTCAGGCTGATGCGCTTCTAATTCTTCCTTGGAAGGACGAATAAAAAGCTGGTGCACGAAAAGATTTTGCCACGCATACTGGTTAATCACCGTAATCGGCATGCGGTGGTCCGGATCCGACCCGCAAAACCCGTCAAAAGTAAAAAGATCCTTCTCTTCAAGGAACGCCATTAAACGGTAATAGATGTGCCAGAAAGTGTCCTCCTCCATGGGCTGGTTGGTTTTTCCCCAGTCAATGGCCTCATGGACGGAAGGCGTATCCACAATGAAACGATCCAACGGAGAGCGTCCGGTATATTTCCCCGTTTTCACACACAATGCCCCGTTGGCGGCCAGTATTCCTTCTTCCCGGTTTAAGGCCATTTCCACCAGCCGGGCAGGTGCCAGATTTCGATATTGATGGTTTATGTTGATAATACCTAATTTATCCAATAAATTGGCATTACTCATAACCCTCCCCCCTTTACAGGGGAATCATACCAAAAATGGCCCTATCCAGTCAATGTAAAAAACAAACTTTGTTGCGGAAAATAAAAAGTTCTAATTTTTTCAATTTTATCTCAATACAGACTTTTAATACAACCGGTTTTCATCTCTTACTGAGGGGGGGCTGTCTTCTCTCTCATCAAAACCTGCGCGTCCTTTTTTCTCCGAAAAAAAACACCGTTGATCACGGTGTTTAGAGCATCTTTTCCAAAAAGGTTTTGATTCTCGGGTGACGCGGGTTTTCGAAAAACTCCTTGGGGCAGCAGTCTTCTAAAATTTCTCCGTTATCCATAAAGATCACCCGGTCGGATATTTCCCGGGCAAACCCCATTTCATGGGTCACAATCAACATGGTCATATGTTCTTGGGCCAGTTTTTTGATCACATTCAGCACTTCTCCTACCAGCTCCGGGTCCAGTGCGGACGTAGGTTCATCAAAAAGCATAATCTCCGGGTTCATCGCCAAAGCCCGGGCAATGGCGACCCGCTGTTTTTGTCCCCCGGATAATTTGGAGGGATAGGCGTCCTTTTTCTCCAGCAAGCCTACTTTTTCCAATTGCTTCTCGGCGCTGGCCACGGCCGCGTCTTTGGCCATCTTATTCACCACCATAGGCGCTTCGATCACATTGCCCAAGGCCGTCATATGGGGGAAAAGATTGAAGCTCTGGAACACCATGCCCATTTTTCGATAGGTAGCCCGGATATCCTGGTGAGCGGCGGTCACTTTCACACCCACATCTCCTGCTGCCTCCACCAGCATCCCTTCGATCTCCAGCATGCCCCCGTCTATTTTCTCCAATTGGTTCATGCAGCGCAGCAAGGTGCTTTTTCCGGAGCCGCTGGGCCCGATAATGGACACAATTTCCCCTTTGTTTACTTCCAGGGACACCCCTTTTAAAACATGGAGACTGCCGAAATATTTATGGATATTGCTCATACGGATCATCGACATTGGCTCACTCTCCTATTCATAAATCGAATACTTCTTCTCTAAGATGCTAAAAAGTTTGACCAGTATAGAAGAAATAATCAGGTACAGCACAAAAGCGACGATAAAGGCGGTAATGTCCGAATCCCGGGTGAAAATCTGGTTGGAAATACGCAGCAAATCCGGCATGGCAACCACCGCCAATAAGGGGGTATCCTTCACCAGGTTCACCGCCTCACTGCAGGTAGGAGGCAATACCCGCCGGATGGTTTGAGGAATAACAATCCGGCGCATGGTCTGAGGATAGGTCATGCCCAAAGCTTTCGCCGCTTCATATTGGCCTTTGTCGATGGATTCGATGCCGCCCCGGAAAATCTCCGTCAAATAGGCACCATAATTCAAGGTATAGGTCAGGATCGCTCCGGCAAAATCGGGCAGCCTGATACCGATCACGGGTAAGCCGAAAAACACGAAAAAAAGTTGCAGCAGCAAGGGCGTGCCCCGCCAAATCCAGGTATATAAAAATAAGATCCATTTTATAATTTTCGGTCCGCTTACTTTGCCGATGGCGGCTAAAAGGCCCAAAGGCAAAGCAAAGATCAGCGTGGCGAAATAAATCTTTGCGGTTAATTGTAAGCCCGACAAAATAAAGGGCAGAATGTCCAAAACATATTTGACATGATCCATGGCTATTTTATCCCCTTACATGTGCATACAATAATGAAAATTCCTTATTCGTAGATGGAAAATCTTTTTTCTAATCTGGCAAAGATCTGAACCAAAATAGACGAAATGATGAGATAAATGATAAAGGCCACAAAAAAGGGCGTAATCTTAAAATCTCTTGTCACAATTTCCTTGGCGGAACGAAGCAAATCGCTCATGGCGATGGCTGCCACCAATGCCGTATCCTTAAAAGTAAGGATGGCTTCACTGCACGTGGCAGGCAATACCCGGCGGATGGTTTGAGGGATGATAATGCGGCGCATGGTCTGCACATAATTCATGCCCAGGGCTTTGGCCGCTTCATACTGGCCCTTGTCAATGGATTCAATGCCCGCCCGGATAATTTCCGTTTCATAAGCCCCCACATTTAAAACAAAGGCAATGATCACGGCGGTAAAGGGTGACAATACAATGCCCAAGTAAGGCAGGGCGTAATAAATAAAAAATAGTTGCAGCAGCAATGGGGTGCCCCGCCAGATCCAAGTATATAAAAATAAGATCTTTTTCAGAAATACCGGACCGGACACTTTGCCGATGGCGGCCAGCACTGCCAAAGGAAGAATTAAAACAACCGCAATGATGTATATCTCCAGAGATAGCAGCAGCCCTTTTAAAATATCCGGCAATATCGTCAAAACGTAATCCATTGTTTTCTCTTATCCCCTTGCGCTTTGTCATTTATGACCCGGTTAAATGCCACACATCCTATTGTACCAAAATAAAATGAAATAGGAAGTATTTTTGTTTACTTCCTATTTCTTTTATTTCCCTATTTATTTCTTATTTCTTAATAATATCCGACCCGAACCATTTGTTGCTGATCTCGGCCGCAGCGCCGTCCGCCTTCATTTCATCGAGCACCCGGTTCAGCTCAGCCAGGAAAGCTTTATCCTCCATGCGTACACCGACCCCATAGGGTTCTTTGCCCAGGTCTTCTTCCAGGATCGCGTATTTGTCAAGGGCTTTATCCTTGTTAATCAGGTACCGGCCATTCATTTCATTGGTCACGACCGCATCAATACGGCCAGCCTGCATATCCATTAAGGCCTGGGTGGGACTTTCAAACTTTCTCACTTCTTTAATTTCAGAGGAAATGGGATCATTCTTCACCGCATCTTCCGCGGTACTGCCTAATTGCAAGCCAATAACTTTACCGGCCAGATCCGCCTTAGTCTTAATGGCGGAGCCTGCATTCACCACGATAATATTGCGGTCTTCCATATAGCAGTCGGTAAAGGCGATTTCCTTCTCCCGTTCGGGGGTAATGCCCAGCGCATTCCAGATCACATCAATATCCCCGTTTTTCAGGTTCATCAAAACTCCATCCCATTGCACCGGCTTAAAGACGACTTTAACGCCCAGCCTTTCCGCTGCTTCTTTGGCTAAATCGATATCACAGCCCACTAGTTCTCCTTTTTCATCCCGGTAACCCGCCGGCGGGTAATTATCGTCCAAACCGACCACAAATTCTCCTTTTTCCTGAATTTTAACCCACGACTGATCCACTGATTGATCGGTGGTCCCGGACTGTTCTGTCGTCCCGGACTGCTCTGTGGTATCGGCCTGTTGTCCGCCGCAGCCGGCAATAAGTAACGAAATGGCACAAATGGTCACAAATAAAAGAATCCACCTTTTTTTCACACTATCCTCTCCTTTGTTAAAATATTAATTACATATTCCCTAAGGGTATTGTACTATAATACATTAACTCAGTAAAGCTAGGGGCAGTAGGGCAAAATCTCCCAAAGCGAACATGGGTACCATCATTATATAACACCAGGAACAAAATATGAAAAATACCGTACAAATTATTACCTGTATTTTCGCCAATCATCATCAGACTCCTCCATCCAGGAAAGGAATTTTTCATAAAACTTAAAATTTTCTTTTTCATAGGAAAAAACAGGCTTTTTTTGCCTGTTTTTTGCCCATGGGCTGACGATGAAACCGGATAAAGCAATGGTTAGAGGATAACTTTCACATTTTTCCGGCCAAATTGCAGCGCTTTCTCATGGGTTTCCATGTAGATATCGATTCTATTTCCCCGGAAATTGCCTGTGTCTTCCGCCACAAACCAGCCCATTCCCTCAATATACACTTTTGTGCCCAAGGGGATCACCTTGGGATCCACCGCTAAGGTTCCTTTATGTACCTTCACACCGCTTTTGGTGATACCGTCACTTTTCCCACAGCATTTCTTACAACTGCAGTAGGCAGTCGCTTCAAAAATCTGTGCTGTTCCGTACTCCCGATGCCTGGATACATTGGTTGCCTCCGGCTCCCTTTTGGCCTTTGCGGCATTTTCATTTTTCTTTGGCTCGGGGGTATTTTTTTCCTGCGCTTTTTCCCATACAGCCACTTGCTTTTTCTCCACCGCTTTAACCGGCGGTAATACCTTCTCCTTGCTTAACCCTCGGACGATCTTATCTGTCGCTGCTACTTGCTGGACCGGCATGGCTTGTCCGGGAGCCTCAATGGGAGCCGGTTCTCCTTGACAAAAAAACATGACCTCCAACAAAAGAACGAGCATAAATTTTTTCACTTTTATCACCTAATACTTAAATTTTCTTATCCTCTCCCAGATTTATTATTTATTTTCCCTATTTGTTCATTAAATATACATATATTTCCATATTTTATTAATTTGCTACTCTTTTTATGTTGGAGACACAAGAATTCCATTTTTTTCTCTCATGACAAAACAAAAACAGCCTTTAGATTTTTTCTTTCAATCTAAAGGCTGTTTTTGTTTTATTGCGTGCACCGGGCAAAATTCGTCTGTATAATAGTACTTATGAAGGAGTAAAAATTTTAATACCTGGAGGTCTTTTCTTTCGTTATGTTAATCGATGTTCATACCCATTGTTTTCCCGATCATCTAGCGTTAAAGGCAATCCCTGTTTTAGCCAAAAGAGCCGGCATCACGGCTTACGCAAACGGTACCATAGAGGTACTGAAAAAATCCATGGGTTGCGCAGGAATAGACAAAAGCGTGATCCTCCCCATCGCCACCAAACCGGAACAAACATCCGTCATCAACCGCTGGGTGGCAGGGATAGAGGACAGTACCATCATCCCTTTTGCTACCCTCCATCCGGATTTAGATCACTGGCAGGAGGAACTCCGGTGGATCGTGGAGCAGGGCATCAAAGGCGTTAAATTTCATCCTTATTATCAAGATTTTTATGTGGATGAAAAAAGGATGTTTCCCATCTATGAAAAAGTGTTCCAATCCGGTTTAATCGTGCTGTTTCATGCCGGCATCGATATGGGCTTTCCTGATCCTTGCCGCTGCACCCCCCTCCAGCTCAAAAAAGTAGTGGAAGATTTTCCCGGCGCCCGCATCATTGCCGCTCATATGGGGGGGTACCTCTTTTGGGACGAGGTGGAAAAATTTTTGGTGGGAAAGTCCTTATTCCTGGATACCTCCTTTTCTTTTCACAAATTAGGGGCCGCCGGCATGGAAAGGCTCATTCAAGCGCATGGTGCGGAAAAAATTCTTTTCGGCACAGACTCTCCCTGGACCGACCCATCAAAAGAAGTCTCCCAGATCAAATCGTTAAAATTAACGGATCACCAATTAGACCTGATCTTGGGCGGCAATGCGCAGCGATTATTGAAGCTGTAAGCCTTAAAAAAAAGCGCGCCTGGTCGCTGCGCTTTTTTGGGGATCCGGGTAACCCACTAAATGAATATTGCTTACTTGCTGATCCCCTAAGACCCTTCAGACCAAGGGGCAAGCATAACGAGACGAGGATGCGTTCGGCAACGGGTCCCCCTGCAGGACCCAATGGGTGGGCAACTTAAGCCTGGATATGGAATCGAACACCTGCATAACCTTTGGATAACTTACTTGATGGGTCCCTTTGTCGGACGCTGGGACCGGAACCAGGTCTTGAGATAGGCGGAATTCCGGTCCAACTGGATGCCTCTGTCTTCCAGCCTGATCAGAATCAACTCTTCCAATCCTTTTGCGTTTACCTGGCGGAAACTCTCCAGCCAGGGAAGGGAAAAGGTGAACAGGAGATAGCCGTCTGCCAGAATCCCCGCCATGGTTTCACTAAATTTGATGCCAAGTCTATGATCGGGTAAAAGGGAATGATTCATGGCCTGAATAACCTGCCGTGCATAATCCTCTGTGGAGAGGAGACCGCTTTCCTTCCCGTGGGTCAGACTTATTTCTTCCGGTATTCTGTTTTCCACAAAAATTCCTCCCTTAAAAACAAAAATCCCTGCGCAGAAAGGGATTCTAAGCAATTTACTTATCGTCCCTCAAGCTGGCGGTAGCACCTTGTTTCTCAACAGGTTGCTGTGAAGTCATGGAGCCAGGTCTCTACTTCACTCTGGATAAGCAATTATTCACGATCCGGAAAACAAAAAAACCTTCCTGCTCCGCACAAGAAGGACATCTGAACTTTAATTAGACACCTCCCATCGCTTAGCGGTAGCACCTTGTCAGGGACAGGTTGCTGTAGGGTCATCGGACTAAGTCCCTCACCTACTCTTGATAGAATAATTTATAGCTATGGTACCAAAAAATAGAAGTCCCGTCAAGGGTAGAAAAGGGATTGATCTCCCCTGAAAAAAATTTGCTCCGCACAGATAACACATGCGGAGCAAAAACCATCCTCTATTATGATTGACGGATCGGATTTTGGATCTCTTGGTCTTGATCGTGTTTCCCGGATCCGGGTAATCAGTCCCCGGATCCCGAAATTTTTTTTATCTTAGGCAAGCAGTTTTGCACACAGTTCTACAGCAGAAGCGGCATCGGGAGCAAAGCCGTCGGCGCCGATCTCATCGGCAAAGTCCTGGGAAATAGGTGCGCCGCCCACGATGCATTTAGCTTTTAAGCCTTCTTCTTTGATTAATTCAATGGTGTCTTTCATGTGCAGCATGGTGGTGGTAAGAAGAGCGGACATGGCTACGATATCCGGGGTATGTTCTTTGATTGCAGCCACAAATTTTTCCGGAGGAATGTCGATGCCTAAGTTAACTACACTGAAGCCGCCGCTTTCCAACATCATACCCACCAGGTTTTTACCGATGTCATGAAGGTCGCCTTTAACGGTGCCCAGTATGATTTTTCCTTTGCTGGGCATATCTTTGTCGGCGATCAAAGGTTTCACAATTTCAATACCGGAGGCCATGGATTTTGCGGACATGAGTACTTCAGGAACAAACATTTCGCCGTTCTTGAACCGGGCGCCCACCACATTCATGCCGGCGATTAAACCCTGGTTGATAATATCAAGAGGGTTTACTCCGGTGTCGACCATTGCTTTCGTTTGTTCTTTCACCTGAGCCTCTTTTCCGGAAATCACACTCTGGGATAACGCTTCAAAATTTGCCATACGATCTTCTCCTTTATCTTTAAATTACTTCCTCCTGTTCAGGAATGCCCCGGTAAAAAAATATATTTATTGGGGTCCAAAGGGAAGTTGCGGGATCTTCAGCTCTTTCATGATTTCTTTCATCACCCGGTCTACCTCGCCCGCCTTTTCCGGGGCCAATAGATTGGGGGTTCCTTTTTTCAGCATTTCCTCGACCCGTTCCCGGGCCCGTACCAGCGTCGTTTTCGCGCCCATCGCCTCCCAGACGTCACGGTTGCTGCGTTCAATTACGGCAGAAGGCAAGTAGGGCTCCTTCTTGAACCAATGAAAGGTATGTTCCGTAGACAAAAAGTCTCCCCCCGGTCCCAGGGAAGAAATTAACTCTTCCGCCACCGTCTCCTCCGTAAACGCGACACCTTTTCCCAGTCTTTTCACCATGCCGCAGATATCGTTGTCGATCATCAGCTTCTCCATGCTGATAATGGTGCAGAAATCAAGGACACCGGGCCCTGAAATCACATTAATTCCCCCCAGCAGGGCCAGCATGCCGCTCATCCCTGTTTCCAAACCCGCCTGGGCATCGATTTCCTTGGCGTCGCTGAGGCAAGCATAGGTATGGGTGGGCAATCCATAATATTTCCCCATTTGGGCGTAACAAACAGAAATCATGGTGGCCTCCAAAGCACTTAAAGAGGTGGTGCTGTAGCGCATATCAAAATGCATGGGGGCTCCCCCGTACACGACCTTGGCGCCGGGAGAAACACATTGGGCCAGCACGATCCCGCTTAAAACCTCTACGGTATGGACCAGCACCGATCCCGCCAAAGTGGCCGGGGAACAAGCGCCCGGCATAGGCACGGAAATAAACTCAATGGGCAGACCCCAGCGGGCGCAGTCGATCACATTTTGACAGCTGATATGGGTCCACTTTAAAGGGGCCGAGGAACAAATGTCCGCCACAATCCGGGGCCTGGCCCGGAGTTCTTCATACCCGCCTACGGCAGCAGCCAAAACATCCCGGATTCTTTTGATCCCTTCTACGCTGAAGGCGCCCCCAATGGTGGCTTTTCCGGCATTCTTCAGAATTAAATAGAAGCGGTAAACATCGCCGATCTCTACAGGCACATCATGCATCACCAGGGCCGTGGAAAGCAGGTCGATGTTCTCCAGGGCGTCCCCTAAGAGGGACAGTTGAACCAAGTCTTTCGCCACCGTCGGCCTTACCGTCTTTCCGTCTGATTCCATAAACTTGAGCACGGCGGAACCCGGATCAAAATAGGACTGATTGCCCCCTAACTCCACAGCCAATGCCCCGTCCCGCTGATATAGATCAAATGACCCGGGCACCTGGTTTAAGGCATTCAGCACCATGGGGGCGGGAAATTTGGCTATTTTCCCTTCATGGTCGACGATGGCGCCCTGTTCCTCCAAAATATGCAGGGCTTCTGCCGAATCAAATTTTACCCCCGTATTGTGCAGAATCCTTAATGCTCTTTCATGCAGGGAAACAATCTGCTCATTGGTCAGTAATCTTAAGGCGGGCTGACTTTCAAAAGAAAACTTTTTCACACTGGGTACCTCCCCCGTTTTTATCCTTTTGATCAAAAAACTTAGAGAGACTCTGCTGGGGTCTGATTTTTATGCTGATCTTTTTTTATTTTTCTCAGCAGAATGCCGCTGGCCATAAAGCCGATGACGCTGAATACCGTCATAAAGGTAAACATAATCTTATATCCGGCAATCCCCGGGTTGGCGTCCATCCAGTTGCCAAATAAGGTATAAATGAAGGCTTCCGGCATAAATCCGATCAGGGAAGCAAATCCCACCGCAGCACCCGTATATTCCATGGGAATGGAGATTTCATCAATGGCGGCAAAATAAATCCCCCTGGTGACAAAGACGGATAAGGCCAGCAGCACCATGGCCAGCAGCCCTGCCCACAGGAATTTGGGATCGCCGGGGATAAGAAGAAAGGCGATCAGGGAAACAATAATCAGGGCAAAAGCACCCAGCAGCACTTGCACCGAAGACCCGATCTTGTCCGCCACAAAACCGCCCACGGGACCGCCCCCGATGGCCAGCACATAGGTGCGGATCAGCCCTAAAGCAGCGGCCAGGGATACGGAAGCGCCGAAAATCTCGGTCAGATACGGCGTTAAATAACTTTGGGCCGTATATTGAATATAGGAGGAGAAGATGATCAAAGCGATCAGCCACACCCCGGGTATGCGGACCACTTTGCCGATATCCTTTAGCACCGGGTTGGAGGGACCGTTAGACTTGTCATCGTTAAATAAAAACCAGGTAAATACTCCCGCCAGAACCGCCAGGCCGGCATAGCGAAAAATCAGCCAACGCAAACCAAAAACAGAGGCGCCCAGCCGGTTAAACAAGGCCAGAAACAAAAAGCCGTAGAGGGTGGGGAGCAAGCCGCGCCCCCCTTCCAGAATGCCGAAAAGCCTGCCCTGTTCACTTCTGTCGCCCAATTGCCGGGTCCCTTTGATCAAGGCAGCCCAGAAGGTGAGGGTGGTCGTGACCGCCCAGCCTACATGGATGGCCAGCTGCATATGGTATCCCGGGAAGGTGCCGAAATAGAATCCGATCAATCCCGTGGCAACCAGGGAAAATGAAATCAGCTTCCGGCTGGAAATACGGTCGGCCAGCCAGCCTCCGGGGAAGTAACAGAGCATGGCAATAAATCCGTAAACACTCATGAGGGTACCCAGTTCGGTATTGTTCAGCTTGAGGGCCTCTTTCAGTACATCATAATAGTTGTACCGGAGATAAGGCAATTCATAAATGGCACTTCCCGCCAGAATCAGGATAAACATCATGATAACCCGTTTTACGTATCCGGTATTTCCCTCGCTCAATTTTTTCCCCTCCCCAGCCGGGCCTCCGCCCGGGCAAGAATGGCGTCGATTTTCTCTTTTTTACTTTGCTCCAGGGGCTTTGGCTTATGCTCGCTGAGAATGCGCTGTACCTTTTCATATGCCTTGTCTTGCATGGTCTTGCCCCCGTCTTTTTGCCAGGCATCATAAATGGCCCTGGTGGCCAGTTCCGGACGGAAGAGCACGCTGCGCAAATATTTCACGGTATGCTCCTGCACAATGAAATTCCCCCCGGGTCCCACCTCGTGAATCATCTCAGCAGCCATCCTGTCCTCATCAACGATCACACCCTCAGAAAGGCGGCGCGCCATGCCCACGATTTCGTCACAAATTGTGAGCAGATGAATGGATCCGGTCATGCCGATGTCCATCATGCCTAAATCATGGACCAGATTAGCCCCTGAGCCCAGGGAAAAAATAATCTCCATGGTCACTTCCGCAATCGCCTGGGCATCAATGACCTTGGCATCAGTGGCTCCGGCCAGGCCAAAGGTAGGAATGCCCAACCACCGGTAAATCTGTGTCGCCGCGGCATCCTCCAGACACATTTCGGGACTTCCGTAGGCCGCCTGCAAGGTACTCATATCCAATGCCCCCGCGTTGGCACTGGTGATAATAGGCGCGCCGGGATTGACCAGCTGGCTGATCACCACACCGGTAAGCCCCTCGGAAAGGCCCACGGTGAGCGCGCCGGCAATGGTGATGGGCGTAGTGCCGCCCAAGGTCATCCCCGGAGAATAAACGGCCGGAATCCCTTTTCGGGCCAGAAGCATCAGTTTTTCCACCGCCTCTTTGGTATGCACCAAAGGGGTAGTCGGCTCCGCGTACATGATCAGATTGGGTTTGGCGCGCAAGCAGTCCATACCGCCTACCGCTTCCGCACACATGTCAATGATATCGGACAGATTTTCCTTGGTAAATGCCCAGCTTAATATAGGTTTCGTACTGTTCTGGATCATAGCATGGACTTCGTGAAGATCGGCCAACTCAGGGGTTTCGTCTCCCACCATACATAAGGACATTAAGAAATCCACGTTTTTCAGGGCATCGGCTACCTTGGCCACATCAACGACATTCTTTTTTGTCGCCGGTTTCCGTTCCATGGTCACCGGATCAAAAAAATAGGGGCAGGTCACACCAGGCCCAAAATAGCTGTTATGGCCGCTCAACTGCATGGCCAATTCTCCCTCCCGGTTGTAAATGTCAATACAGGACGGAGCACTTTCGATGGCTTTCCGGACCACCGCTTCCGGTATTTTTACCAGATGATCCTCCACCTGGCAGCCTGCTTCTGCCAGGAGCCGGCATGCCTCCTCACTATAAACTTTGACCCCGGTACCTTCCAGCACCGTAAGAGCCCCGGCAAAAATAGTCTCCATCTCCTCATGAGACAGCACTTCAATACGCATCTTAGCCATTTTTTTCCTCTCCTCATTTTACTTTGTCACATCTGCCCGGGTAAAAAATCAGATTTCAAAAAATGTCTAGACATTTCATTATTTAAAGTGTAAACTATGCCCTAAGGACAGAGTCAATAGGGTGAGGTGACGGGATGAAAAAATATTTGACCACCGGAGAGGTTGCCAAACTAAAGGGCATTACACCGAAAGCCCTGCGTTTGTACGACAGAATGGGGCTGGTAAAACCTTGTTATGTGGATTTGGACACAAACTACCGTTATTATTCCATTAACCAGTTATTTGAAATTGAAATGATTGTTTTGTTTAAAAGTTTAGGCGCAAACCTGAACAGCATAAAAGGAGTCCTGCATACGCAGGACAGCCTTCATTTTGCCAAATTCTGCGCCGAGCAGCGTCAACGGGCCCAAGAGCAAATCGCCCTATTACTTGAGGGCTGTGCCAAATTTCAGATGCTGGAAGAACGGATTTACCGGGACAGGGAACTTCTTAATAAGGAAGGTATTTACTGGCGGGATATGGAAGATCGTGCCGTCATCATGCGGCCTTGTTCCACCGAACCCACCCACGATGATACCTATCGAATCTACTTTGACGTGTATAAAGAAATCCGGAAGAACAAGCTGTTTACCATCTATGCCACAGGATCCCAGGTGCAGATTGATCCAGCCGCAAAACTGCTTCAGTACACAAATATGTTTGTCGAGGTCTATCACGACGCCTCTTCCAAGGTAGAACTGCAAACCCTTCCAAAAGGCCGCTATATTTGTATCAATTACCGGCGGCATAACAGAGAGCAGCAAATTAATAAATTGCTGCATGCCTTAAAAGAATATAACATTACTCCTGTTTTCGCCATTGAGGCCGACACCTTTGTCGATATTGTTGATTTATCAGATCCTCTGATGGAAATTCAGGTTTTAACCGATCATTTTACAATTTTACATTCTTAGAGAATTGACCATTTAGCATAATTATGATAAAATTATGCTAACTCAATTAAAGGAGTGATCGCATGCCGCAAATTAGACCCGTATCTGATTTAAGGAATAATTTTGCTGATATTTCAAGAATTGTTCACGAAACCGCTGAACCGGTATTCCTAACTAAAAACGGTTATGGCGATATGGTTGTGATGAGTATGGAAGCATATGAACGTCATCAATTTGAAAGTGAAGTATATTTCAAATTGAAGGAAGCCGAATTAGAGGCTAAAATAACGGATAAGAGATATTCCCATAAAGAAGTGTTTGATGAATTAAGATCAAAACTTTCTGATCAAGTGGAGTCCGGTGATGTATGAAATCAGGTATTTAGCCTTGGCCAGGAAAGATTTAGCCGATGTCACAGACTATATCGCCGATCATTTAAAAGCACCAAAAGCTGCGATGGATTTATTGGATGCTCTGGATGAATCCATATCCAGGCTTGGGCAATTCGCTTATTCCTGTAAGGTGTATCAGCCCATCAAGGCATTGCCTGATGAATACAGGCTGCTGCCAGTCAAAAATTATGCTGTCTTTTATGTAGTGAAAGCACAGGTGGTGGAAATTCATCGGATTATTTATTCCAGGATGGACTCGAGTAAAATAATAAAGTAATGCCCATAAAGAAAAGGGGCTGTTGTGAAAATTTCTTGTGGATAGTTTGGTGTGCTCCCCGCCAAGTGGACAGGGGAAATATAAAAAATTTGTGATGACCGTCATCTTAATAGGGGTGGCGGTTTTTCTCATGCGGCCAGCAGCGCCTTATGAGCCTCCATCGGCCGGGTCATCAGGTTTCGCTGGTATCTTTACTTTTTTATTGCCTCCCCAGTTATTTCAACATGATGCATTTTTTTCCTCCAGCAACTCTAAAAGAAGACAAATATCATCCTTAAGAAACAACATAAATGAGCCTTTCCAGGTTTAAGTGAAAAGGCCCAAAAATATCTTTAAATATTTATACATTCACCAATTAGTCTTTAATTTTGGTATTGTTGCAATTTATTTAAACCGTCAATCACTTCATCCAACGGCAGATTTCCATCTTTTAAATCCCATTCCGTTTTATTCATCAACCTTTTATAAAAATCAATTCCTTTATCAACCATTTCAACGTCATAATAAGTGGATTCCAGTAATTCATAAAGTAGATCTTCTGCTTTCGCGTACTGTCCGTTGTGTTCATAGTACTGAAACAACAAGACCTGCGTGTCCTGGGGCATTACACGGTCACTGATAATATCGATAATTTCCCGAATCTTTTCCCGGTGCTGTTCTGAAAATGTTTTACCGGTGGACAAAAACACTTCAATTAAGACATTTAGACTCTTAAAGTATAAATTATTGCCCATATCATGGTTGCCCTCTAAATCATACAAATCGGCTTTTTCTTTAAGCAGCTCCGCAAGCATTAGACTTTTTGCCTGATCCAATTTTCCCCCCGTACTTATGAGCATAAGCAAGGCTTTATAATCTAGATTTTCTATTGTCTGGGGATTTAGCCCAAATAAATCCTTCAGCGCCTCGTTTACTATTTGCTTTCCTTCCTGATACTGCTTTCTTACTTTGAATCCTGCTATTTGGGCAAGAAACGAGGAAAGTTGCTCAATCATTTTCATGATGTAATCATTTTTTATCATTCATATGCCTCCGGAAATTTTCTCCTAATCGCTGATTAGTTTCTTACATTTTAACATTTTTAAAACATATATTGCATGTTCCATTAAATTCCGCATTGGCATCTAGACCTAGAGCCTTCCCTCATAGGGCTTTTATATACCGGTCTGGTTCTTCACCTATTCGACAAACGCTTCTTTGAGCTAATACCTTTTCATGTGATAAATTATACTAGTGCTTACTGCAGATTAATACCTACGTAAAATTATTATATATCAGTTAAAAACAAGGGGGTAAGCACTCTCTGCCTCCCTCTTGTTTAGTATAAATCTATACCACTTATATTTTTTTAATTTGATTTACACATTCTAATTAAACCATAATTGACACATTTACAGGGATACTTTGCTTAATTGATATGGCATAATATTCCTTTGAATCGTAGTGCTTGACCTAGCACAATAGGTTAAATTATTTACCTTTGCTATTTGCTAATACTGATTTTACAGCTTCTCCGATCTCTTCATAGCTTGTGCATCTGCAAATATTGGACTGCAGCCACTCCTCAATAGCAGCCTCATCTGCATCCGGATGGGTGTTTACCAGGCTATGGCAGTTCATAATAAAGCCGGAGGTACAATAGCCGCATTGAAAACCTCGTTTTTCAATGAATGCTTTTTGTATCGGCGTTCCCTCCAAGCCTTCAATCGTCACGATTTCATGCTGGAAGGCCTCTATGGCCAGCATGAGGCAGGATTTAAAAGGCAGCCCGTCCAGGAGCACGGTACAGGCGCCGCAGTCACCATTTTCACACCCTATTTTAGCCCCTGTCAGCCCCAATTGCTCTCTAAGGACTCTTAAAAGGGTATCTGCCGGTCTGACAACAACCGTTCTCTTTTCGCCATTAACATGAAGCGCCAGCTTCACGGCCTTTTTGTATGCCTTCATAAGCTCTCTCCACCCCATTTCACTAAGATATCCTCAAGCAAATTGCTCAGCACAAACCTTCTGTATTCCGAAGAGCCCTGAATGTCATCCAGGATGGGCCCCGGCACATGGCTTATTGCCTGCTTTATTCTGAGCTCCTTCGGCATCCCTGTATTATTTATATCCGCCTCCATCCTCTCGGACCTGAAAGGGAAATCACAAACGCCGCTAAACGCCATTCGTATCCAGTTATCTCTTTTAAGCGCTGCCATACTTATTAACGGATAACCGCCTTTGCCCTGCTTTGTCTTCTTGATGCAGAAATTGGGCAGCTTTGAATAGCTCATATCGGTTGCAAGCTGATAAACCAATTCTCCTTTTTCAATCTGGAGGCTTTTATCAAAAACTTTATTTATGGAAAGCACCCATCTCCCGTTTTTTCCGCAAATAATCACGCTGCTGTCTGTAACCAAATAGCCCAATACGGCTTCTTTATATGGGATCTTGCCGCATATATTTCCAATAACCGTTATCTTATTGCGTGCGGTATGATCTGCCGGAAACCCTGCTGTTTCACTTAATACCGGAAAAGATTTAAACTCCCGCAGCTGCGTTAATGCTATTGACGCCCCTATGACAAGCGCATTGTCTTCTACGGCAAAGACCCGGCATTCAGGAATTTCCTTTATATCTATTACAGCCTTTGTTATTAATTCATTTGTCCTTGCCATAGTGATTATCTCGGTACCCCCGGAGTAATATAGCGGCTGCTTATTCATGGAGGAAAGCGCATCGTAGATATCGACTGCCTCGCTTAATGAATCCGGCTTATAGTATTCAAAATTATACGGAATCATGGTCTTCCCCTCTTTTTACTCTCCAAATATACTCAGGAATCAGAGGCAATTTGTTCAGCGGCACCCTTGCCGCCCGGGACAAGCTGTTGGCAAGCGCCGCCGGCATTGCAACGGTTCCGTATTCCCCGACGCCTCTGGCGCCGTAAGGCGCATCCGCTTCAGCCGTCTGTACAAAGTCTGCAAGGTATTGGGCATTTTCTCCGTACCTGAAGGTTCTATAGGTTCTTAATTGGATATTCTGCACAATTCCTTTTTCGTCGAACAAAAATGCTTCTTTACTGGCAAAGCTAAGCCCGGTGTTCATGCCGCCGGTAAGCTGTCCTTCCGCCAGCTTAAAATTTATAACGGTTCCTGCATCGATGACGCAAGCAGCTCTTAAGAGCTTGTAGCTGTGGTCAAGTTTATCATACTCCACCTCTACCGCACCGGCACCAACCGTCCATTCCGGTCCCGGATTTCCTTTCCCTGTCTGCTTATTTATATGAGTCAGATGCTCCATAACATAGCTTCCTCTTCCGATCACCTGCCCTTGGATAGAGTTTCCGTTCGGATAGGTGTATCCTAATGCAATATCCTTTATATCGATACCTGTGTCAGGGTCACTTTTTAAAAATATTCTTCCATTGCACATATCCAGCTCATCCGGCAAGGTCCGCAATACGATAGAAGCCGTCCTAAACAGCTGCCTGATGGCATCCTCCGCAGCCCGAAGCGCTGCATTTCCTGCCAAAAAAAGGCTTTTGCTTGCTACGGTTCTCCAAGTATTGGGATCGGTTTGAGTATTGACCTGCATGATTACATGAACCTTTTCCACACCCATCCGCATTTTTTCCGCCAGTATTTGGGCCAGACCGGTCTTGGTGCCCTGCCCCATCTCTACGACGCCGCAAATAAGATTCACGCTTCCATCCGGATTAAAGGTAATAACCGCTCCTGCTTCTGTGTTTTGGACCCCTCCGGAGTTCTTCCAGAAGCAGCTGATGCCTTTGGCCCTGACCTTGCCATCTTCACGATCCGCAATAATTCCGTCATTCCAATCAATCAACTCAGCCACCTTTTGTATGCACTTGGGCAGATCCCCTACATTATTCCTATTCAATACAGTTTGCGTGGCACTGGTATGTCCAGGTAAAATTGCATTCCTTAACCTTAATTCCATGGGGTCCATTCCAAGCTTATCCGCTAATATATCCATTGCCCTTTCAACCGCAAAAGCCTGTTCAGGGTGTCCGAAGCCCCTGAAAGCGGTGGCATAAGGGTGGTTTGTATAGACGCAGATTGAATCGCACCATACGTTTTCGATGTTATAGGGGCCGGTACAGTCAAGACCTGCAGACTGGCTTATGACGACTGCTCTGTCGGAATAGGCCCCTCCGTCAAATAAAAGGGTAATCTCTGCCGCGGTAAGCAGTCCATTCCGTTTAGCTCCCAGCCTCACTTTTGCTTCCAAACCGATATGATCCGGTGAGGTTATGAGGTCCTCCTCCCTCAAATTGGTTAGTTTAACAGCCCTTCCTCCCACTGCGCCGGAGCAAAGTAAAGCGATAAATTCCAGCTGTACGGAGGTTTTGCCCCCATATGCGCCACCGACAAAGGGAACATTTACGATTACCTTTCCGGGCGCTATCCGGAAAAAACGGCTTATTTGATCTTTTATGATAAAGGGGGATTGGGAACAGGCGGTAAGGATCACATTTCCATCCGGCTGTATCTCCGCTATGGCAGACCTTGTTTCCATCGCCGCATGATCGGAGGGCGGAATAAAAACGCTGGCCTCAGCGATAACCTCACTGGCTCTGAAGCCTTTTTCCGCATCCCCTTTTCTTATTTTCGTTCTATTCGCAATGTTTGTACCTGCTTCAGGGTAAGCGCCACCCAGAACCTTATACTCTCCAAGCCTTTCATGGACTAAAGGCGCATTCATTTTTATTCCTTCTCCAGGCGAATTGACCACTGGCAGAGGCTCATATTCTGCCTTAATCAGGTATACCGCCGCTTGCGCTTCAGCGTCGCTATCCGCCACCACCACGGCTACAGGTTCGCCATGGTATCTTACTTTGTCTATTGCTATCGGAGGTCTGTCTATAATAAGCTCACCAGTAAGATGCGGAAAATATGCCCCGGTCAAAACCGCTCTGACCCCTGATGCCTTCTGCGCTTCAGAGCAGTCAATTGCTTTTATCCTGGCATGGGCGTAGGGACTTATTAACATTCTTGCGTACAAAAGCCCCGGCTTATTGAAATCATCTGTATACACGGCCGCGCCGGTTACCTTTCTTTTAGCGTCCTTCCGCTGCACGCTCCGGCCTATAAGATTATAGTCGTCCATATGCCGCTCCTGCATTTATCATTTATTTCTCCCTAAAATATATTTGCCTCAGGCACCTCTTATGAATTTATATGCCAAATATTTACAACCCCCTTAGACGCAAAAGAGTCCTGGATTCAATCATTCCAGGACTCCGTTACTGCCTATCCCCCCGGGATGCTTACAAACCAACATAAAATCCTGCCTCTAACCTTCCCTTAACTATAAAGAAGCAATAAAAAAAGGCCGGTTAACGACCTGCTTACAAAACTATAAGGGTTGGTCCCCATCGCGTGAATTGTCTGTGAATATACTAAGCAAGATGTCAACCGGCAGACCCACAAAGTCGATTGTCAGCAAGCCGATTCCCTCCGATCAAGATAGACGGGATTCCGTCGCAGTTATTTGGATTCCGGCCTTATTTTACTTTCAGTGTCCGCAGGTACGCCTTTGCTTCGTCGCCGATCCGGTAGCTCTCAATCGATTTCTGAATAGCTTTGTTATGCGTCCACTTCTCCAAACGCTGTTCCTGAATGTAGGGCAAAGCCGCTTCGTACTGCTTGGCCAATGCCGTTGCGAAATACCAGGCGATCATCATGTTGATATAGTATTCATCTGATCGGATACCCGCCACAAGTTCAAGCATCTCCGGCCGGAAATCGTCATCGAGATAGAAGCTCATCAGCATTCCGATCCCGAAGCGCACCGTATAGGTCCGGCCGGATATCAGCCAGACTTTGATTTTTTCATAGAGCTTGGGCAGATGCTTTTTAAATATCTTCGGTGAAATCAGGTCACAGGTTGCCCAATTATCTATGTACGGCAGAAACTTGTCAACGGCGTCAATAGCGGCATCATAATCCCTGATCGTTTCAATCAGGAAGCCGTGCAGGTTATTTTCTTCATAATACGCGTGCGGCAGAATTTTGATAAACTCCGAAGCCTCCGGCGTTTTGGAGAACTCCCGGGCGAGCTTCCGCAGATCCGGCGTGCGGACGCCGATCACGGTTTCCGGGTTCACCGTCGGCATAAGTTTACACGCAAACTCTTTGTATTTCAGATCCCGCAGCTCGAATAGCCGGCGCCGGACCTCTTCTTCTGTGCAGCTCATATCGTTTTTCCTTTCATCAACTGAATGTTTGTTAATAAATTCAGCCTGCCCAGCCAATGGGATTTATTAACCAGGTAAGCGCTTAGAAAGCACCTCTATTTTTTAGCATTTAGAATAAAAAGAGAAGCATCCTGATTCATAAATATCCTTTGTCCACTATAAAATGTGTGTGCACCAGCAGATGCAAAGCCGACTTGTTTGACCAAACGTATCAACTCTTTTTGCTCAAAACCATTATGAACTTTATCGGATATTATGCTTTCGTTTTTGTCAAAATCAACAATTATCAAATGACCGTCTTTTTTTAGTATATCAAATAATTTTGTCAAAATTAAATGGCAATCTGTAATGTGAAGAAGAACCTGGGACATTATGACATAATCGACTTGTAATGTGCGGGGTACCTCTACCGAAAAATCACAACATAACGTGCTTGCGGATTCAATATGTCCATTTTCGATTTTTCGTTTAACTTGTTCGATCATTTGCGGGGACGAATCTACAAAGAGCATTGATATAAATATGTCGATTAGGCCCAAACCAACAAGACCTGTTCCACAACCATAATCCAAAGCAGTTTTCTCTTTTGTGTCCGCTAGCTCGGAGCGTACTGCTTGTACGATGATTTTAGCCGTGTTCACTCTATCCTCTGTATCATATCGGCATGCCATCTGTTCAAAAATATCATTTGTTTCCATAAAATTTCTCCTAATAGTTTGCCCATTTAATAGATAACGTACCTTTATCGCCCACTAGTATCTTCATCTTCAAAATATTTATAAAGGGTCTTGTATTGAGGTTTGTTAAGTATGTCAAGTTTTCCGCCTGTTGCTAGTTTAATAATATCTCTACACTTTTTTAAACGGTGTAACATCGGAATAACCACAGTGGAAGCATGGTCTGTGAAATCATATATTTCAGTCTCTCTTACCGGTAATTTATATCCCTGTGTTGAGCTAGCAATAATAATACCTTCGTCACGAAGTTTAGCTATAATCTTTGTTCTTAAGTAGTGAGCATTCAGTTTAATATTTTTATACTGATTTAGATGGTTCAAGAGTTCCCGCGTAGGAATGTATTTTTGATGATCAGAATCAATAAACTTAAAACGCAAATATTTTAAGGTAAGTACTTGTTCTTTTATAACCTTATCGTCATTGGTTTCATTTTTTTTAATAAATTCATTTGTCAATCGTAAAGCTGTCTGTGCAATGATATGATTAAACTCTCCAGTATCATTTTCAGCATGCATGACGTAGGAGGTATACTCAATTGGCCAAAACTCAATTCGTATCCTCTTTTTATTTAAAAGCTGATGGTATGTTTTTGCCTCGGGGCAATGCTTACGTTCATCGTATATGTATGATAGTGTTCCACTAACAAAATCCGCTAACTGTATTAGTATGCTATTTTTACTATCATTGAACCAGAAATCATATGAGTCGAATAAAGACTGATTAGCGTTTTCCATAACATATTTTCTAAAACTATTCATATACTCCTTAGAACCATGTTGGTCAGAAATCATGCATAAACTTGGATATACTTTTCTTAATTCCATATGTAAACGATTATTTATAAATTTATAAAAACTTTGCTTATGTATTAGTCCACAATCTTTGTAAATTTTTCTCTTGTCAACGACAACAGCAAAAAAAGAAAAATCAATCTTACTAAGTTCAGCAAGAATTCTTTTTCTTCTATCATGGTCACTGCCAACGTTACTCGACTTTATTTCTCCATTGCCAAAGTATTTCTCACGCACTGCTTCAATTTCTGTTTCTAGCTTTTGAAGATCATTTTCCTCAACAATTATTGCAGTAATAATAAAATGTGTAGAAGTTTCCTGATTATCAAAGTTAAGCCCCGAGTCACCGCATTCGTTCATAAAAGCATATTTAGTACTCATGATAAAATCCCCAATGCTTTTTTATCTATTCCATGGTTAAGACCTTCAGTAACTTCCATCATAAATTCCTCCCTGAATACTTCAAAAATTATATTAAATCATTTCTAAAATACTAAAATAGTCTTCATATCCAAAGATTCACGAAGAAGTTTTAACATGTCTTGATATTCTTTCAAAACATACGAATTGTTATGAATCCTCTAGTCTTTCCACCTATGTACACGAGCTTATTTTTCTAATGGAAAATAAACTTCACTAATACCTTAAATTATAACTCCTATCAATATAAAAATCACCAAAATTTTCCTATTGTGATTCAGGTAATGAGTCGGGGGACGGTTCTCTGACTCACTCTAAAATCCATTGTAAGATTTTCTCTAGCTCCAGCATCTCTGCCAACTGTCTAATAGAAAATTTGATTGTTTTCAATGATAGCAATAAATTGCTTTATCTTTGTCATCTCTGAAAATTTCTGTTTTTCCCTGAATCATGAAATGATAGTTTTTGCTTTCACTCAATTTTCTGCGCTACCTCGGCATTTTTTCCACCCCTGTCTGGGTGGATTATGCCATTCCTGTTTACTTGTGAGTCAGGGAACCGTCCCCTGACTCATCCTGACTTACTTACTTTTTCATTGTTCTGAGTATAGTGCATACATCTACTACAAACAATATTTAAGAAGCATGTATATCACAAACATGGAACCTTCTGTTAATGAATTTTTTTGGAGGACATTTTCTTTGTGGCGAATGAGGTACGTCCGCTTTTGGATTATGCACTTAATCTGTTTGGCGGTTTTGGTAGGTTATGTCATCGTAATTTTTGCCTTTTGGCGGTTAATGGTTGCTCATAAAAATTTGGCAGAAGCTGTTGAAGAGGTTGCTCAAAACATCAACCCTAAAAAGTTAGTTGATTAAAAGGGTATCAAATAGGACTGAATTTTTTGCTTGGCAAATTTAATGAGAATTTTTTGAAAGGCGATGGCTTATGCACTGGTTATCTCTAATTCCTCCTTTTGTAACAGTGCTAACTGCAGTTTTGACAAAAAGAATTATTCCTTCTCTTATACTCGGACTCTGGATGGGAAGTATTTGCCTGGAACCAAATTTACTAAAAGGAACCATAAAAGCAGCCGAATATATTTCCGCTTCATTGGCAGATAAAGAAAGTGCTTACATTGTTCTATTCCTGTTTGTTTTTGGTGCTTTGGCAGAATTATTTAAAATATCAGGAGGAATCAAAGGTTTTGCAGCTATTGCAGAAAAGTATGTCAAGAGCGAAAAAGGGGCTCTGTTGGCGATTTGGGCTGCTACGCCGGTTACTTTCTTAGACTGCTGTTTCCATGTTATTGCCACTGGTACTATCGCTAAACCTCTTATCGAAAAGGTAAACGGATCAAGGGAAAGATTAGCAATGGTAGTTAATACCACCTCTGCACAATTGATTGTTCTAATTCCGATTGCCACTACGTATGTGGGATATATTATTGGCGTCACTCGGTCAGCAATGCGCCAGGCGGGAATAGAAGGATCCCCATATTTCATGTATTTAAAAAGTATTCCGTTTAATTTTTATTCCATTGGTATGGTGGTATTGAGCATATTAATTACGCTATTCGGCATGAACTTTGGAAAATGGAGAATTGGAAAGGCCGGAAAGGCAGAAGGTGGCGTGCACGAGAGTGATGAAGCCCATGAACAATGTGAGTTTGAGGAAAAAGTTTCTCCCCGGGCCACAAATTTGCTTTTTCCTTTAATTGTTCTAATTAGCTTGATCCTGTATTTATTCTGGTATACGGGCAAAGGTTCTGGCAGAAGTTTTATGGAAGCCTTGATGCATGCGGAATTTGAAAAAGCAATTTTTATAGCCACTTTCGCGACCGTTGGATTAACGGCTATATATTATCTCTTGCAAAAGATACCCTTAGGAGAAATGGAGACTCACTTTTTATCAGGGGGAACCGAGCTCTTACCTCCCATTGTGATACTTATTTTAAGCTGGTCTTTGTCTAGCGTAACCAAGGATCTTGGTTTTATTGACTTTGTCTCAAAAACTGTGGGTGTGGCAATCCCTAAAACATTTATTCCTGCAGCCATTTTCCTCATCGGTGGTTTCACTTCATATTTTATCGGATCTTCATGGGCTACATGGGCTTTAATTATGCCTCTGGGACTTCCTTTGGCGGTGAGTTCGGGAGCTGATCTAAGTTTAACTATGGGGGCCATTTTAGCAGGGGGATCAATTGGAGATAATGTATCTCCTTTAGGAGAAACACCTGTATTAACTTCAGCGATTACCGAAGTCCCTATTATTGATCATGTTCAGACAACGCTGCCCTACGCTTTGATTATTATTCTATTTTCCACAGCTCTTTTTGTTCTCTTTCAGGCAATTGTATTTTAATTAGGAGGAAGAAAACTTTGAATAAAACACTAGAGATATTACAAGCGGTAACTGAAGCCCCGGGGGTTTCCGGCTACGAGTCACCTATCAGGAAAATATTGAAGGATTTGTTGATTCCTTTTTCTTCAGAGCATATGGTGGATAATCTGGGTAGTTTGATTGTTGCTAAGGAAGGGAAAAGTGCCGAACCCAAAATCATGATCGCCGCTCACATGGACGAAGTGGGATTTATGGTAACCAGAATTACAGATGAAGGGTTTATTAAATTTCAACAGTTAGGCGGTTGGTGGGAGCAGGTACTACTTTCCCAAAGAGTGGAAGTCCTAACAGATAATAAAAAAATCATAGGGATAATTGGAGCGAAAGCACCTCATATCATGAGTCAGGAAGAGCGCAAACAGCCAATTAAGATGAATTCCTTGTATATTGATGTAGGGTCAACGAGCAAAGAGGAAACAGAACAATTAGGAATAAAGCCGGGAGATCCGGTTGTTCCTTGGAGTCCGTTTATGGTAAGCAGCAATGGAAAGACAATTTTGGCAAAAGCTTTAGATGATCGAGCCGGTTGCGCCATGGTTGTAGAAATATTTCAAAGACTAAAAGGCATTCATCATCAGAACACCATTTATGGAGTAATGACGGTGCAGGAAGAGGTCGGTTTACGTGGTGCGGCCACTAGTGTGAATGTGGTCAAACCTGATTTGGCTATTGTGGTTGATGTGACAGTGGCCACAGATACTCCGGGTATTAATGACAACGAAGTAGCGACAAAAAATTACTTAGGTAAGGGACCGGTAATCGGGTTTTATGACGCCAGTATGATCCCCAATATTCCTCTCAGAAATTTGGTTGTCCGGACCGCAGAAGAAAATAATATTCCTTACCAGGTGGAAGTAATGGCCGGAGGAGGTACGGATGCCGGAAAAATTCATATTTACCGCCAAGGTGTTCCTTCTGTGGTGATCGGCATTCCTGTTCGGTATATTCATGACCACATAGGAGTAGCACATTTGGATGATTACCGGAATGCAGTGGACTTAATCTGCCGATTAGTAGAAACAATAAACATGGAAACTCTTACTAAATTACACAATGAATTATAAAAAAGCCGTTGATGAAGAAGAAATTTATTTAATATCAACACACAGCCCTTGGTTAGTAAAACCCTTGGTAAAATTATTTCTACAATCGGCGGACTTGGCATCATGGGCAGTATTGTTGTTTATGGATTGGATTATATTAGACGGGGGTAATAAAAAATGAAAGATACTCTAACAATTGGTACAATAGCAGGAATAATAGGCACGATAGTTATGCATTTGCTGTCTATGCTGTGGAAATCTCTCGGATTAATTAAAATAACTTCGTTACAGGTTGCGGCTTCACTATTTCTTAGTTGGAATCAAGTTACTACCCCGATTGGGTACATGGTAGGTGTTCTTTCTCATATCATGATTGGTGCGGCAGGAGGTGTTCTACTGGCCTACTTTATAAGGTTTTCAGGAAAAGACTATTACTGGTTAAAGGGACTGGCATTGGCTGGATTTATGTTATTAGCCGGAATGGGCTTTGTGGTACGTATTTTAAAAATTGCCCCCCAGATGGGAAACGATAGTTTAACAGCGCTCTTACATATTTTAAATTATATGGTTTATGGGTTAGTATGCTCATATATCATTGCCAGATATAGTAAGTTTGTGAAAACAAACTGTTGAACCTCAAAAACCTTAAAGTTGAAATTATAGGTTGCTCTTTCATTTTATCCATGACTTTCATCCTTACTCCATTTTATAAATTATGGTGGTAAACATTCCTCCGGTTTTTTCGGAAAAATTGTTTGCCA
Organism: Candidatus Formimonas warabiya; assembly: GCF_002777255.1. Lineage (GTDB taxonomy): Bacteria > Bacillota > Dehalobacteriia > Dehalobacteriales > Dehalobacteriaceae > Formimonas > Formimonas warabiya. Next base: position 3,949,302 of record NZ_CP017634.1, read on the forward strand.
TGTGATGGGGAATATGACAATGAAAGGGCCAAATTCCAGGGTTGTTGGCAGTAAATTCTATATCCCAGGCTTCACCTGAAGCGACCAAAATTGTGTTTCTACGTAGTCTGTTGTAATATGGAATAGGATTGCCATCAGATCCAGAAACACAGAATTGATGTCCATGAATGTGGATTGGGTGAGCGTCCATCATATGATTGGTCAATCTAATTCTCACGTTTTCCCCATATGCTACTTCCACAGGGGTCTGAAAAGGAAAACACCGGCCATTCATAGTAAAAAAATTAAACATATCGCTTTTTGGGTCTATCTCATACACTCCTGGTTTTACTTCCCCTTTTTCCAGACCTTTCAAAGCAAATTCCCCCAACATGATAAAATAATCTCTCTGAATATGGTTGGGATAAGGCTCCAAAATAATTAATCCGCCACCGAGACCCATCATTTGTTGTACAATTGAGTTAAAGTGAGAATGGTACATATGTGTGCCGGGTGGATTGATTATTTTGAAGTGATAGTCAAAATAATGGCCGGGTTCTATTTTGGGGGAAGGCTCCACATCCGGTACTCCGTCCATTATGTTAGGGAGATCCAAGCCGTGCCAATGGATGCTTGTTGACTCAGGTAGTTTGTTAATTACTCTAAAACTAACATAATCACCCGGATAAGCCTGAATTGTTGGGCCAGGAATGTTGCCGTTGTAGCCCCATCCGTTTATAAATAGTCCTGGAAGTAACTCCTGACGGACGGGTTCAGCTACAAGCTCAAAAAACTTAATACCTTTTTTATATACATATTGAAGTATTGGAATATCAGGACTTTCAACCATATGACCACTCCATTCTAGAATATTTATACCATATATATGGAATTATCTTAATGTCTAGAATGGTGTGTATTTCTATCAATTTTTTCCTTGGCCAAAGGTACTGCATGAAAATAGTTATGAAATACTTTTAGGTCCCGGTGGGCTTTCCGTTTTACACTCCATTACCCATCAAACTGAAGGACCCTGCAACCAATGGATTCGAAAAATATATTTTTTCCAGATAGCTATATCCCTTCCATCCGGAAATTGATTTGATCACCTATTATGTAGAGAGCCTCCGGGAGTGGGCAGAGGTGCAGTGGTAAATCCGGCGTGGAACGAGTTCGTTTTATTCCTGTTCCTGCCTGGCAAACAAACGAGGCCATAGATGAATTAGTAAATAAATTTTCTGGTCAAAAAAGATCAGGCGGGATTAATGAACTGGTCTTGATCGGGGCTTTAATTTTAGACTTTTTGTGCATTCATCCTTTCAGCGATGGGAACGGACGCTGGCCAGGCTCTCCCGGTCATTTTTTTAAAATAAAAATATTTTAGTTTACCCAGCGTGCCTTATATCCCGATAACTGAAGCAAGCGGCTTTACGACACGTGGGCAAAAATTCTTGGTATCCTAGTCTTTGCGACCCCAGCAGGAACATTAATTAAAAGGTGCCAGGCCAAAAAATAGCCCGACAGGATTACTTTAAAAACAAGCAACAAAAAAGGATTATGCCAGTTTTTTTCAAAACCGCATAACCCATAGTATTACAAATATTTGGCGGGAACGTGTGCGAATCGAACACACCAAACGCAGGATCACTACGTCCCGACTGGATTTGAAGTCCAGGCCAGCCACCAGGCCAGATCCGCTCCCGTTTAGCTTATATATTGTACCATAAATCTTCTTTTCATGTAAGCGGAATATTATAGATTTTCTTTATGCCTGGCCGAACTAATCTTTATTGATTATTTCCCAAATATCCTGAGGAATAATACCCAATCTCCAGAGCGCTACCCCGGCTAAACGATATTTTTTGACCAATTCCATTTTGGCTTTGACACTGTCCCTTTCTTCATACCAGACCTGATGGGTTACCCCTGCGTCATCGGAATAACTAAAAAAGGAAACTCCTGATACTGCATCCTTCTGAATCACGGCCTTTTCAGTTGCAGCCAAATCCCGGGCAGCCTGCACATAAAGGGATTTTCCCGCTCCGGTTTCGGGCCAGTCATAGCCGTAGATTCCTAGGCCCAATTCAAATTTTTCCTTGGGAATGAGGGGAAGAAGGTATTTAATCACCTGCTCCACCCAATCGTTGCCCGCCACAGGACCAGGGGTGCCTCCCGCATAATGCTGGTCATAGGCCATGATCATCACCCGGTCCGCTACTTTGGCCAGACCGGCATAATCATATCCATCACGCCAGGTTTCACGGTCCGAAGACCGGGAGGGTAATGAAAGAGATAAGGTATAGGATGATCCTAATTTATTTTTTAAGTTTTTCACAAAGGCGAGATACTGTGTTCTGAGAGTTTTGTCGATGTTTTCTAAATCCAGGTTTACCCCGTCAAAGTCCCGCTCTTTTAAAAATCTCAGGATATCATCTATCAGTACTTTCTGGGCATTTGCATCATTCAATAGCGTAATTAACTGGGCCCGGTTGTTGCCAAATACCAGCATTTCTACGCCCATGCCGTTTTGCCGGGCCAGCTGGTACCCCTGATCAAAATAGTTGGTTTCCTCGACCCTGCCCTGACTGTCAATTTCATAAGAAAAATGAATGGTATCGGTGATCTTGTTGATATTGCTTTGTAGAGATTCCAATGAACGCCAGTCAAAATAGTAACCGGTCACCACAATATCCAGTTTTCCCGTAGTGTCATTCTGAATGACCGTAACCCTCCGGGTTCCGCTGTTCCAATCAACAGACGCATCAAAGGCCTCCGCCACAAATCGGACGGGAAGGAAGGTCCTGCCTTGAATAATGGAAGCCGGTGCATCCAGAGTGTACTTGATGCCGTTTACTTGCGCTTCTTTGCGATCAATCTTGAGTATGACCTTTTTTTCTCCTTTGGACACTGTCACCGTGCGGCTTTTGCTGTCCCAGGAAAACTGGGCTCCTAAAGGTTCTAAGATCGCCCGGGCGGGTAAAATTACCCGTCCCTGAACAATTCTGGGAGGTACGTCGGCAGTAATTTGCTCGCCATTGACAAAAAGACTAATCGGCGCGGCAGCAAAGGCGGGAAGAGAAAATACGGTAACCATCATTACTGCCAGAAGGATCATGATTCTTTTTTTCATTTGTGCTTGCCTCTCCTGATTTCATTTTTTGAACTATTTCTACACGTCATGACAAATTTCCTTTGAAAAAGACCCTGGAAATTACTTGATTCTGCTGAAATCCCTTAACCCTCTATCAGCCATGGGCGGCGTCCCGGTATACAAAAAAAGCGCAATGGAAAGTGATTGCGCTTACCGCTTTAAGTATTTTGAGCTAAAGTGAGAAGAGGCTATCGGAATGACCAGGTCCTCTTGCTTTTTAATGACTGGAAAAACCTGATAGATATTTAAAGTGTCGATAATTCCCCCGGAAAAGGTAAGTCCTTTTTCCAGCGTGTCCGGGTGCCCCACCGCTTTGATAATCACAGGACTTAACAGGGGTTTATTATTAAGGGTGATGATCAAATTGTGGTTAACATCCTCCGCCTCATAAATGACGGTGTTGTTCATGATGCGATATTCGTTAATGGCGATCGCTTCTGCCCCACTGGCCCACAATTCATTAATCAGATCAATCAGATCGCGATAATAGAGATTGGAATCCTGGGTGATGGTGATCTTTATTCCCGGCCCGTGCACCGGTACATTGCCATCGATTACTTGTAATTGCTTCAGTTCATTCTTAAGACTGGCAACCAGGGTGGAGTCGGCGGCCGCTTGCTGGTCCAAGGACCGTTTGGTCCCTTCCAGGCCGGTTACCTCCTGCTCCAATTGAATCCTTTTTTCATTCAGTTGCTTGACAAGGGTCACTAAGTCCTCGGAGCTCTGGCTGGCTAAGGAATTTAAGACCGCCACCTGTGTGTTGTACTGGGCGGACATTAACAGGCCGAATATGAGCAGGGTACAAAATAGCGGCACCTGCCACTTTTTCCGAAACATGGTCATGGATCCTTCCTCCTAAACGCCTATTTATATTAGCATAACATACAGGAAGTAAAAATTATATCGAAAATTAGGAGAGCCTGTCGTCTTCAGACATTTATTTCAGGGGGATCCTGACAAAAAGGAGCCTGGCTTATTTACCAGACTCCCCAAGTTTGCATATTGGTTTATCCGCCCAGATAGGCTTTTTTAACCTCTTCCGAAGCAGCCACTTCGGCAGCTGTGCCGCTCAATACAATCTTCCCGGTTTCCAGCACATAGGCCTGGTGGGCGATAGACAAAGCCTGGTGCGCATTTTGCTCTACGACCAGGACGGTGGTCCCGGCTTCGTTGATCTCTTTGATGATGTTAAAGATCTCCTGTACCAATATGGGGGCCAATCCCATAGAGGGTTCATCCAGTAAAAGCAGCCTGGGTTTACTCATAAGCGCCCGGCCCATAGCTAACATTTGCTGCTCCCCCCCGGAGAGGGTCCCTGAAGATTGGTTCTTTCTTTCCGCTAAACGGGGAAACCGCTGAAATACATTGTCCATGCGCTGCTTCACGGCCGTTTTGTCAGTTTCCAGAAACGCCCCCAACTCCAGGTTTTCCTGAACACTCATGTTGGCAAAAATGCGCCGTCCTTCCGGAACCTGAGAAATACCCATTTTTACAATGGATTGGGCCGGGGCGCCGGTAATATTTTTTCCTTCAAAAAAAATACTTCCGGACTTGGGCGTTAAGAGACCCGAAATACTTTTCAGAATACTGCTTTTTCCCGCGCCATTGGCTCCGATCAAAGTAACGATTTCACCCTGGTTCACTTCAATGGAGATTCCTTTTAATGCGTGAATCGCCCCATAATATACGTTAATCGCTTCTACCTTAAGCACTAAACCCGAACCTCCTCCCCAAGATAAGCCTGGATCACTTTGGGATTCCGTTTAATTTCGTCCGGTGTGCCTTCCGCAATAACCTTGCCGTAATCCAGCACATAAATCCGTTCACAGACTCCCATGACAAGGGACATATCATGTTCAATGAGCAAAATGGTCAGATGAAATTGATCCCGGATCCAGCGGATCAGTTCCATTAAATCTCGTGTTTCATGGGGATTCATCCCCGCCGCCGGTTCATCCAATAAGAGCAGTCTGGGCTGAGCAGCCAGGGCCCGGGCAATTTCCAACCGCCTCTGCTGGCCGTAAGGTAAATTTTTGGAGAGCTCCTGTTTTTTATCGGCTAAGCCGAAAACCTCCAGGCATTCCATAGCCTTTTGGGTAATTTCCTCTTCTCCCCTGAAATGACGGGGAAGGCGGAAAACGGAACTAAAAACACCATGTTTGGCATGAATATGATAAGGAATTTTTACATTATCCAATACCGTTAAATCTTTAAATAAACGAATATTTTGGAAGGTGCGGGCAATTCCTCTTGCCGTAATATGATAGGGTTTAAGTCCTACCACGGATTTCCCTTCGAAAATAATGTCCCCTTCCGTAGGCAGGTATACACCGGTAAGCATATTAAAAACCGTCGTTTTTCCGGCTCCGTTGGGCCCGATTAAGCCCACCAGTTCCCCCGGCTTAATGGCAATATTACAGTTGCTCACCGCCCTTAAACCGCCGAAAGAAATCCCCACATTATTAATTTCCAGAAGTGCCACGCTGCCCACCCCTTTCTTTATCCGACTTGAGGAAAGAAAAAGTAAACTCTTTCCGTCCCATTAATCCGCTTGGGCGGAACAGCATCACCACAATCAACACCAGGGAGTAAAGAATCATGCGCAATTCCGGCACTCTCTGAAGCGCCACATTCACCACGGTTAATCCGGAAGCAGCCAGTACGGTACCGGTAAGACTGCCCAAACCGCCTAAAACCACCATCACCAAATATTCAAAGGACTTGAAGAAATTAAATACGTTGGGTTGGATAATATAAAAATTGTGGGCATAAACGGCCCCGGCCACACCGGCAAAAAAGGCGCCCAGGCAGAAAGCCATGGTTTTATACCTGGTGCTGTTGATGCCCATGGTTTCTGCAGCGATCTCATCCTCCCGGACGGAGATACAGGCCCGGCCATGGGTGGAATTAATAAAATTCTTGGCAAAAAGGATCGTACCCACGGTCAAGAAAAAGATCCAGGTCCAATTGGTTAGCTTGGGGATGGGGCTCAGTCCGCTGGCCCCACCCACATAGTTGATATTAATTAAAATAACCCGAATAATTTCCCCCATCCCCAGGGTGGCAATGGCCAAATAATCTCCTTTCAAGCGCAGGGTGGGGAGTCCGATGATCACGCCCATCACGGCTGCCGCCAATCCTCCGGCCAGGATCGCCACCGGAAAGGGAAGGCCCAGCTTCATGGTGAAAATCGCCGATATATAAGCCCCCACGGCCATAAAACCGGCGTGTCCCAAAGCTAACTGACCGGTAATGCCGCAGACCAGATTCAAGCTGACGGCAAGAATGATGTTCATGCCCATCAAATAGAGGTTAAGGGTATAGTATTTATTTAATTTGTATTTTGTACCGCCTAAATTAAAGCCATCAATCCAAAAATAAAAAATCAGATAAACGGCCAACAAGACCACTGCCAATATGATTACCGGTGCATGCCGTTTCCAAAACGAAGGCTCTTTCTGTTTATCCGTCATGGCCGCCACCTACACTTTCTCTCTGACATTTTTGCCCATAATCCCTGTGGGCTTAATAATCAAGATGATGATTAATATCGTAAAGGCTACCGCATCCCGCAGCATGGAATAACCGGCACCGCTGACAAATGCTTCCGTAACCCCCAGAATCAATCCCCCTACGGCGGCTCCGGGAATAATGCCGATGCCTCCGATCACTGCGGCAATGAATGCTTTTAATCCGGGCATAATCCCCATCAAGGGATCAATCTGTCCGTAGTACATGCCCACCAATACCCCTGCGGCAGAGGCTAAGGCCGAGCCAATAGCAAAAGTTGCGGAAATGGTTTTATCCACGTCAATCCCCATCAATTTTGCCGCATCACTGTCAAAAGATACCGCTCTCATGGCTTTCCCTGTTTTTGTCCGGTTCACCACATAGGTTAAGATCAGCATCAGTGCCAGACTAATTAATAAAATCAAAATATCCTTGCTGGAAATGACGATGCCGCCCAGGTGAAAGTTGTGCAGCTGAAAGCTGGCGGGAAAAGCCCTGGGGTCCGGCTTTACAAAATACATCATGCCGTATTCTAAAAGAAAAGAAACCCCAATGGCCGTAATCAGCACGGTCAAGCGGTTTTCGTTACGCAACGGTTTATAAGCGATCCGTTCAATCAAGACCCCTAATACGGCACAAGCAACCATGGCAATGAGGAGGGCGGGAAAAAAAGACAAATGAAATAAGGAAATGAGGAAAAAGGCTACAAAAGCCCCCACCATGTACACATCACCATGGGCAAAATTGATTAATTTAATAATTCCGTAAACCATGGTATATCCTAAAGCGATCAGGGCATAGATACTGCCGAGCGCGATACCATTAATAAGCTGTTGAATGAGCATCTCCAATCTGGCCACTCCTAACCCAATTAATCTTCCTGTTCATCTTTATCAGAAGCTTACGCGAATTTTCTGTGCTATGTTTAAAGCTTTTCTTTCATGCCCTTTGAACCTGTAGGAGCTATCCGAATGGACAAAACAAGATAAATCTCCCAGTTAAACCGGGAGCTGTAAATGTAATAAACTGGAAAGGCAAAGCATGAGGTTAAATGAGGGGAGTCGCCTCCCCTCATTGCCCTCTTTCGTCTTTTATCTCCTGAAAATTGTTAAGGTTGTATTTTTTCTTTAAAGGTTTGTTTGCCGTCTTTCATTTCAAGAATAACCGTGCCTTTGACCGGATTGTGCTTCTCATCCATGCTCATTGTCCCGGTAATGCCCTTAAAGTCTTTCGTTGCCGCCAAAGCATCCTTAATGGCAATAGAGTCAGCCGCTCCGGCCCTGTTAATGGCATCCGCCATCAGGTACATGGCATCGTAGCCAAGGGCGGCAAAGCCATCCGGTTCGGTTCCATAAGCCGCTTTATAGGCTTCTACGAATTTCTGCACCGCGGGATCGGTATCCTGAGAGGAATAATGATTGGTAAAGAATACATTATTCAGGTTTTCCGCACCACCCAGGGCAACCAGGTCCGGAGAGTCGTATCCGTCCGCACCGACGAAAGGAACGGTAATCCCTAATTCTCTGGCCTGTTTCACGATCATACCCACATTACCATAGTACCCGGGCAGATAGATCACTTCCGGTTTAGCCGCGGCAATCCGGGTTAGGGTAGATTTGAAATCCTGGTCCGTATCTACATAGGACTCTTCGGCTATAATTTCTCCGCCTAGATCAGTAAAAACTTTTTTAAATACTTCCGCAATCCCTTTGCTGTAGTCACTGTTGGAATCAACATAGACAGCGGCTTTCTTCAGATTGAGAGATCCAAAAACGAAATTGGCACCCACCTGCCCTTGGAAAGAATCCGTATAGCAAATACGGAAAGCAAACTCCTTGCCCTTACCGGTGGCCTCATCCACGGTAACCTTATCAGTCGTAGCGGAAGTGGTGAGCAGGGGAACTTCATTTTCCATGGCAACAGGAATCGCGGCAAAGGTGTTGGTAGAAGTTGCCGGTCCCAGCGTAGCCAATACATTGTCCATGGTAATCAGCTTGGTTTGGACGTTGGTGGCTTCAGCGGCGTCGGATTTGTTGTCGGCTTTCACCGCTTCGATTTTCGCTCCGCCTAAAACACCGCCGTTTTCATTGATTTCTTTGATCGCCAGCTCAATTCCTTTTACGGTATTTCCCCCGTAGGTGGCCACTTTACCGGACAACTCATAGTTCAGCCCAATCTTCACGGATTCAACCGCGGGCTGCTGCTCGTCTCCGGACTGCTCGGCCGGTTGTGCTCCGCAACCTGCTGCAAATGCCACAGCCAGTGCAAGAGCCATAAGTAATACAAGCTTTTTACTTAATTTCACCCTCAAAACCCCCCTTTTTCATATAAAAATGACAATTGTTTGGCATATATCGAAATGATTTAGGATATCTACGTCACGGTACCCTATTCCTATCTCTATACCCAAACAACAGCACATTTCAGAATTATTATAAACTTGTCCCGCGATCACTGTCAATTTAAAATATTCCCACTGTTTTTCCCTTTTCTTTAGGAAAAAAGGATCCTGGTATCTGCTTTGCGCCGGGTAAACTTAATCTGATCCAAATATTCCAGTAAAGGAAGGGCATATTTTCGGGATGTGTTTAATAAATCTCTTGTTTCCGCCAATTGAATCATCCCATGTTCTTTGATGTATTGCTTAATTTTTTCTTTACCTTCTTCCAGGGCCTGGTTGTGGATCAGCACATCCTCCGCCAGTTTCGCCACGCGATGATGATTCTGCAGCCAAAGCAACACTTCATTTTTCATCTCACCGGCGAGGCCGGCAGCTTCCGCAAGGGCCTCCCAGCCGGGGGGAGAAAAAGGTTGCTCCAGCAGTTTTTCTTCAATGGTTTTGATTGCTTTCTCCAAGGACGGGGAAATTTCCACCCGAAAATCGCCCGCCGCGATATTCTGGCTCTCTGCCCGGATTAAGCCGGTATTTTCCCAGTGTTCCACGAGCAAATTAAAGACCTTTCCGGAAATATTCGGGAAATCCCGGGACCTTAATTCTTCTTTCGGCATGCCCGGGCGCAGGGGATATTTATCGTGGAATTCTTTCAATCGTTTTTGCGCGCTGAGGCGCCACTTCACATCCCGGTCACGGGTCAAATAATACCCGGTTCCTTCCCCGGCCACAGCGAAAACCTCTCCTTCCCGGGATAAGCTGTTTAATTGCTCCCCAACGAGCGGTTCTTCCAGACCGGTTTTACCGGCAATATCTTTTGGGGTCAACATGCCCATGGGATCTTCGGACAAACTCTGAAGCACCAGATCCCTGGGATTGCCCAGGGACTTCACTTCCAGGGTTTTTATGACCTCTTCTTTATATCTTTTATGTTTGCCAGGCACAGGATCTACGATCACGCCTCCCCCGATGGTGATCATGGGGGAATAGGTACGCATCACATAATGATCCCCTCTCAGCGCCATCAAAGGTGTTTCCAATACCAGCTGGCAGAAACAGCTGTCCCCGGGAAGCAATTCTTCCCGGTCCAACAGATTGATCCGGCCCAGGACTTCCCTGGTCCCATGATGTATCCGCACCCGGGCCCTCTGATCCAAAGAAATGCCGTTGTGCGCCAACAAGCGGAGTCTCACGTCCATCCGGAAGGAGGTTTCTAAAAGCCCCGGTTCGGCAAGAACATCTCCCCGTTCTATTTCTTCCGCCTCCACCCCGGCTAAATTAACCGCCACTCTTTGACCGGCAGTGGCCTCCGGCACCTTTTCCCCATGCACCTGCAAAGTACGTACCCGCACATTTAAGTCCTTCGGTAAAATCTCCACCATATCACCCACCTTGAGCCGGCCAGCCCACAAGGTTCCGGTAATTACCGTGCCAAACCCGGTAATGGTAAAGACCCGGTCAATGGGGATGCGTACTTTTCCCGTCACCTCTTTGGGAGGCGTTTCCTGGGCTTGTTTGTCAATCATCGTTAATAATTCGGCGATTCCTGTTCCCGTAAATGCGGATACCGCCACCATGGGGGCATTCTCCAGCACCGTACCTGCCAGCACCTGGGTGATGTCCTGTTTGATTAATTCCAGCCATTCTTCATCCACCAAATCCGATTTCGTGATTACCACAATCCCTTTTTTTACTTCCAAAAGATTGATGATGTCCAGGTGCTCCCTGGTTTGAGGCATCACTCCTTCATCTGCGGCAATCACCAGCAGCACCAAATCGATCCCGGCAATACCGGCCAGCATATTCTTGATGAACCGTTCATGGCCCGGTACATCCACTAACCCTACTTTTGTCCCGCTGGGAAGGGTCAGGGGGGCAAAACCCAACTCAATGGATATTCCCCGCTCCTTTTCTTCTTTTAAACGATCGGTGTCGACCCCGGTAAGCCTTTTGGTCAATACCGTCTTCCCGTGATCCACGTGACCTGCCGTGCCGATAATTATTCGCTGCATCTATCTTCCTCCACATGCCTTTTTCAACACTTCCACCAACTGTTCATACTGTTCGGGAAAAATTGTCCGGGGGTCTAAGACGACCCAGTCTTCTCTGATATAGGTAAGCAGCGCCGGATTTCCCTTTCTCAGCGCAGAAACAAAGGAATCCACCTTTTGCGCTTTGGGCTTGATAAAAACCAGCCAGGTGGCAAGCTCTACAGTGGGCAAGGATCCTCCCCCCACTTGGGAGACTCCCTCCGTGATGTGCACGTCCAGATCGGACTCCAGATCCTGGGTAATCATGTCCCCCAGCTTACGGGCTTGCTCCGCCAGTATGCCCAAAGGCCGGGTCAGCATTTCCAGGGTGGGAATTTCTCCGCATGCTTGATCCTGATCCAGATAACTCCTCAGGGTAGCCTCCAAAGCTGCCACTGTCATCTTATCTATTCTTAAGGCCCTGGTGAGAGGATTTTTTTTCATAGGCGAAATATATTGTTCTTTTCCTACAATAATACCTGCCTGGGGGCCTCCCAATAATTTATCCCCGCTAAAGGTGACCACGTCTGCCCCGGCTGATACTACCTGCTGGACCGTAGGCTCATCGCCCACCCCTGCCGCCTTGAGGTCATAGAGGCAGCCGCTGCCCAAATCCTCCATCACCGGTATGTGGGACTTTCTCCCCAGTTCTACCAATTCCCTTAACGCCGGCTCATGGGTAAACCCTACGACCCGGTAATTGCTGGTATGTACTTTCAAAAGAAGCCCGGTCTCCGCTCTGATTTCTCTTTCATAATCCCCGATATAGGTCTTATTTGTGGTACCCACTTCCACCAGTCTGGACCCGCTTCGCTCCATCACTTCCGGGACTCGGAAGGCGCCCCCGATCTCTACCAGTTCCCCCCGGGAGACGATGGTTTCTTTTCCCTTCGCCAAGGTATCCAGTGCTAAAAGGACGGCAGCAGCATTATTGTTGACTACCAAACAGGCTTCCGCCCCGGTCAGTTTCAGGATCAGGTCTTCTACGTGGGCATACCTGGATCCTCTTTGGCCCAAGTCCAAATTCAATTCCAGATTGGAATATCCCTTTGTCGCCAAATCTACCGCTTCCCGCGCCGCCTGGCTTAATACCGCCCGTCCCAAATTGGTATGCAAGACGATTCCTGTCCCGTTGATCACCGGCCGAAATACCGGTTGGGCACTTCTCCTGATGCGGGAAATCACATCTTTCATAATGGCTTCCCTTAAATGATCCGGATCTGGGTATTTATCCGCTGTTTGACGCAGGATGCGCCGGTGCTCGGCTAAAACAGCCCGGATACTATCCACCACCAATACCCGGGGAAGGTTCTGGAATTGTCGTATGCGCTCATTTTCCAGCAGCTCATCCACTGCAGGTATCCATTGAAAAACATTTTCCACCGGCCTTGGGCCCCCTTACCTTGTTTTTTCTAAATATTCCCCAAGGAGAATCAAATACCTTCTTTACAATATATCGCATTCTTTTGGGGGATGCAAATGATAGCCCAAAGACAGTTCCTGCGAACTTCCTTTGGGCTTTTGTACCGTTGACCCGGATCCGGAATAAACAACGGTTAATCATCTACATAAACATGATTGCTCTTGGGGTGATTAGGGCACAAAATTTATTTTTTGGGGTGCCGGTATAGGAGAAGAAACATCCGTGCCTTCAGGGAAATACTCCATCTTTTTCCCTTCCACTAAAAATTGCACAGCTTCAATATTCTCAAATTGTGTAAGTGTTAGGACCACGGAATTGACCAGCATGCTTTCCGCCGTGGTTCCTCCCCCATAACCGAGAACCTTTGCATTAAAGTCAACGGTAGCTACTCCATCTTCCACCTGTAAATTCTTTACACTGGTCCCTGGCCAAATCGTTGGAAATAACCCGCTTTCTTCAGGGGGTCCCGCGATTAACCGTTTTAAAGCAGACAAGGGTAAATTTTTCTTGTCCCCCTTTACCGTCACAGGAACCACATACATGGCATTGGCGTCGCTGAAAAAAACCTTTACCCCATCTTCCCCGGGCTCACCGTACGCGTTGATCAAGTTCGGGCGTTTGATGGGTTTACTAATATCCACCGGTCCTAATTTGGGCACGATTTGACCGGCAACCAGAATCTGTACATCATCAACCTGTGCAAACTCCGTGAGGGTAAGTACCAAAGCATTGACTGCCTGCTCCGCTTTTTCCTTGGGAATCTTCGTGATTTCTTCCGTGAGATCCACATATCCCGTACGTCCCTGCAAATAAATATCCAGTAATTTGGTTTCTTCAGGTATGGTACCGGATGAAAAATCATTTTCAGGCCCGGCAAGAAGTTTTTCCACAGCTACTTTGGCCGCCTCTTTTGTTGGATTGATTGACAATGTTACCGGAACCAAGTTTTTTCCGTCGGGTGTGGCAAAATACACTAACACCGTTCCCTGGTCCTTTACTAAAAAGGCTGTCCGGTCTTGGGATTTTGCCCGCTCCTGGGTGGAGCCGGCCGAATCTTCGGCGTCCGGGGACAATTCTTTTTTTATGGTACATCCGCCCAGGATAAAGAGGACCAAAATAAGAGCGATGATCAAACCCATTCGTCTCATGAGCATCTTTTTTTCCGGCAACAAACCGTTCACCTCCTTTTTGTATTATCCTTCACTTTGACCCTGTTAAGTAAAATTCGCCCTGTCGAAAAAAAATCCTGCCCAACTTATTCGAACAGAAATTTTACCTGGGAAACTTTTTTTTTGCTCTTTTTCCTAGATATTCTTTCATGACTCCCCACACCTGGATGGTCAATACAAAAGTGATAATCATGCTGAGATAGCCAAACAAAGGATAGACCCGGGCAACCAGATGGACAAAATCACATAAAGACAAGGGAATGGCCAAAATTAAAAGTAAGCTCATCACAAAAAAATAAGGGACATTCCATGCGTACTGTAAACGCCTGGCCAGCCCGTAGGCATTGGCAATCGCCGTCGTAATCATCGCCGCCCAAAGCACCGCACCATACAGGTAAAACATGGCCGGATTCACCTGGTAGGCCAAATATAACATGGGAATTTGATAAGAAAAAACAGGGGACCCGGCAGATAAAAGTGCGCCTACGGCAAATAAGACTAAAAGAGACAGCAGGCCCCCTCCCAGCATCCCTCCGGCGAAGCTGCAATTTCTTTTATCCGCTGCCAGCGCTACCAATACGACGACCGCCCCCACCATGTTATAAGAAACATATAACACCGAGGAACAAATCCAGTTGTCGGAGACCCAAGACCCGTTGCCCGAAAAAAGGGTGCTTTCCGGGTTGCTCACAGGCATGGAACAGATGGTTCCCACCGACACGATGCCCAAAACGGCAATTAATAAAGGGATCAAGAGAAAATTAAACCAGAGAACGCCCTCATGCCGGGCGAGCAAAGCCACTAAAACCAACCCTTCGGTTAAGAATATGCCGATCCAGGACGGCAGCCCCAGGTGTTCTTTGAACAAGGCTCCACTTCCTGAAAGCATCACACTAAACCCTAAAAATAAAAAGATGATCACGGCGCCGTCAATCAGCAAAGCCAGTTTCGGCCCTAGCATCAGATCCAGAAGATCTTTATAGGTTCTGAACCGGTACTGTCCGGTCATGAATATGGTCATGGCGCCTAAAACAATAAAAAAGATACCGGCTAAAGCAGCCCCGTACAGCCCTTTGATGCCGAACTTGACGAAAAATTGCATCAATTCCTGACCCGATGCAAAACCTGCTCCGACTACGGTTCCTACATATGCCACGGCGATCTGCCAATCCGTATTCCTAATCTTCACCCTTTCTCCCCCCTTTAAAGGTCAGGGGACACACCTCTATATTAGGCATTCCTTTTCCGCTGAGGAATGTCCCCAATTTATGTCAGGGGACACACCATTCAAGAAGCTAGATGCCAGAAGCCAGAGGCAAGAAAAGGAAGCTAAAGTCCGGAAAAAAGCGCAAACATCTTGTTTCTTGCATCTTACCTCTTGCCTCTTGTACCGAGGAATGTCCCCAATTAATACATATGCTGTTGTCCCGGAAAACATGAAAATTAGCTCTGTATATCTGGCTGATAAGCCACATATACTATCATGTAACATTGCTTTTGGAGGAGAAAAATGAATTTTTCCATATTCCCTTCACCCATCTATGCCGGGAAACAAATTAAATGTCATTATGAAAACCCTGTGACCCTATCCACCCTATCGGAACAATTATGTAGGTATCTAACAGAACTGGATCCTTATGGGCAAAAGGAAATTGCCGTTATCTGCATTGGTACCGACAGGTCTACAGGCGATTGCTTGGGCCCCTTGGTAGGCTGGTATCTGAAGAAATACCCCATCAATTTTTCCATTTACGGCACTCTGGATGAACCGGTCCATGCCACCAATATGTCGGAAAAATTGGCTGCTATTCAGCAAAATCATCACACCCCCCTGATTATTGCCGTAGATGCCTGTTTAGGAAAGCTGGAAAGCGTGGGCATGATTAATTTAGGATTAGGCGAAATCAAACCCGGTGCCGGCGTACACAAGAACCTGCCCCCCGTAGGAAACATTTATTTTACCGGCATCGTCAATGTGGCCGGCTACATGGAATTTATTGTTTTGCAGAATACCCGTCTCAGCATTGTGATGCAAATGGCCTTGCTCATTGCCAACAGTATTGTCATGGGGGTGAAAAAGGCCCAAAGAAAACGAGACGATCTAAAAAAGCGCGATACGTTTTTAAAGAACTCGCTTTGCTAGAGGACTTGGTGCCTGGAGCACCCGCGCGCATAGCTCGTGAGAGGACAGGATAAAAATAAACGACGTACAATAAAAAGCCCTGAATGGGCTTTTTATTTTTGCATATAGGCGTAAAACCGACTGTTTTACGGGATGGGAAATAACATTTTTTAAGTGGGCTATCCCAGGCTCCGACCTTTATCCTGATGGGATGCTTCCGGACCCCGGTAACCGGTACCCGGATCCCGAAAAGTTTTTTTGGCTTTATTTACTGCACAAATCTTTTTACGTCATTTACGACTTCCTGGGCACTTTTTCCCTTGGCAATCACCACCGGAATATCTCTTTGCACATCTTCCCGGCCCAAAAAGTTCTGGTCCATTCCCGTCGTCACAATACAGCCGGCTTTTGCCACCCGGCTCATATCTACCGTCGTGTATCCCTGGGCTTCCAACGCTTGTTTCACATTCTGCAAGCCATCTTCCACCGCGATCGTCTGATTGGGTGTCATTTTCATCACCTCCCCTGCTTTATTTTGCTAGCCCAGCCTGGATCCAATGAAGTCGGCGGCTTCACCCGGATCCATATTGACCGCATTGATCAGCACCACCCGCTGACCAGGCCCGCCCGGTTCAAGGGAATCCGTGATTCCCGGAGCGCCGTCCCAGGCACAGGTAACGCCGGAATAAACAATGGCATCTACAGGCGTATCACACTCCTCCAAGGGGACCACCTCATAGCCGCCCTGCCGGAGAAGAGCTGCCAATTCCGTTAAGTCCCCCTGGATTGCCACCCTAGGTTCCACCAAATCACCTTCTTCACCATGAAACTATTTGCTATTTTCCCCCCACCCTGGGAGATTTATCCCTTCTCCGTTCATGAATTGCTTTGTTGACAATAATTTTTCCTTTATAATACAATGAAGACAAACCTTGAAGATATTCTCCTTGTTGGAAGGTGTTTTCCTACAGCTAAAAACCCAGAAATCAAGGAATAAGGAGCAAACGACATGGATATAGAAAGGCTTCGCTTTCTTTTAGAAAATGTAAAATCCGGCCATACTACCATCGATGATGCCTTAAAAGATTTAAAAAACCTGCCCTATGAAGATCTCGGTTTTGCCAGAATCGACCATCACCGGGCGCTGAGAAACGGTTATCCGGAAGTAGTTTTCTGTCAGGGAAAAACCGAAGAACAAGTACGGATCATTATGGAAAAATTAGTCGCCCATAATCGTACCGTTTTAGCCACCCGGGCAACTCCCCGCATGTATCAGGAAGTCTCAAAAAGCATCCCCGGTGCCAGGTATCATGAATTAGGACGTATCATTGAATTTGGTGCTGGCGTAACCCCCAAAAAGGGGACGATTCTGGTGATCAGTGCCGGGACCGCGGACTTGCCCGTTGCAGAGGAAGCCGCTATTACCGGTAATGCTTGGGGTCATTTTGTAGAAAAGCTTTACGACGTGGGAGTAGCCGGAATCCACCGCCTTCTGGACAAGCAGCAGCTACTGAATACCGCCCGGGTCATTATTGTTGTCGCAGGTATGGAAGGCGCTTTGGCCAGCGTCGTTGCCGGATTAGTCGATAAACCGGTGATCGGGGTTCCCACCAGTGTAGGCTATGGAGCAAGTTTTCTCGGACTGGCCCCCTTGCTGACGATGTTGAACAGCTGCGCGGCCGGGATCGGCGTGGTAAATATTGACAACGGCTTTGGCGCGGCCGCGCTGGCCAGTGCCATTATCAGGAGCGAGGAGACGGAATCATGAAAATTGCTTATTTCCATTGTCCGGCAGGAATTAGCGGCGACATGTGCTTAGGCGCCCTGGTGGATGCGGGAGCGGATTTGAACGAATTACAGCACCGGCTGGCCCTTCTTCCCCTCACGGGCTACAATATTTCTTCCAGTCCTGTGGTGAAAGGGGGTATTTCCGCCCGCAAAGTTTCCGTTGAATATGCCGAGCATCAGCCCCACCGCCGGCTTCACGATATTATTGAAATCATCAATCAGTCCGGTCTTTCCCCGGAAATACAGGAAAAATCTTGCGCCGTCTTTTGTCGCTTGGCGGAAGCGGAAGCAAAGGTGCACGGAACAACCCGGGAAGACGTGCATTTTCATGAGGTAGGAGCCGTTGACGCCATCATCGATATTGTAGGAACCGTTATTTGTTTATCGTTACTGGGAATTGATCAGGTAATCTCTTCCCCCTTGCCCATGGGCCACGGCTTCATTAAATGCGCGCACGGGCTGCTGCCCCTCCCGGCCCCTGCCACCCAAGAGCTCCTCAAGGGAGCTCCCGTCTATGGCGTAGACGTGGAGGGGGAACTGGTCACCCCAACCGGGGCCAGTTTGATTACCACCTTGGCCCAGTCTTTCGGCCCTTACCCGGAAATGAGACTTGACGCCGTCGGCCGGGGAGCGGGTACAAAAAACTTTGCTTTTCCCAATCTGTTAACGGTTTCTATTGGCTCAAGGGATGCGCACCCGGACACAGGCAGAGAGCAGATTATGGTACTGGAGACTGCCATCGATGATATGAACCCGGAAATATTTTCTCATCTTTGGGAGGTCGTTTTTTCTCTGGGTGCCTTAGATATGTATCTCACAGCCGTTCAAATGAAAAAAGGACGGCCCGGTTCCCTGCTCACCCTTTTATGCCGTAGTGAAGCTGTGGACCCCCTGATACAGACGGTCCTGAAGGAAACCAGTTCCCTGGGTATCCGAATCCGCAGGGAAGACCGTTTTTGCTGTCCCCGTCAGAAAGTAACGGTTCGCACCCGGTTTGGCGAGGTGAGTATCAAAATAGGTACCGTGGAAGGGACGATGAATATCTCTCCGGAGTACGAGGACTGTCGAAAATTGGCTCAATTCCACCAGGTGCCTCTTAAAGAAATCTATTTAGAAGCGATTACATCCGCGAAAAATACTTTGCAGAAATAAAAGGAGAAAATCATGTCTATTGATACCGTTCTTTTTGATTTAGATGGAACCGTGGCGGATTCTTTGCCCCTGATCAAACGTACCTATAAGGAAGTTTTCCAGGAGATGCACATTCCCTGGGGAGACGATGAGGTGATGAAATACATCGGCCTCCCCTTAAGGCAAATTGGCGGCATGATGGCCGGACTGGGAAAAGAAGAGGAGTTTTTTGAAACCTATCAGAGACACTACCGGAAGCTTCACGACCAGTATCTGGGCGTTTTCCCCGGTACCAGGGAAATGCTCACGGTGCTCCGCGAGAAAGGCTTTTCTTTAGGCCTGGTTACCTCCAAAAGCCGGTATGGTGCCGAAATGACCCTTTCCTTAATTGATTTAGGCCCTTTTTTTTCCGTTGTTGTTACGGTAGATGATACCGAGCTACACAAGCCCCACCCTGATCCTGTTTTGTTGGCATTGGAGAAACTAAAAAAAGCTCCCCCGGAAGCTATTTTTGTCGGCGATAGTCCTTTTGATATCGGGGCAGGAAACCGGGCCGGCGTCACAACCATTGCCGTTACTTGGGGGATGGCAGTCAAAGAGGAACTCCTGAAATACCGGCCGAGTTTTACCGTTGATACCAGGGAGGAGCTTTTGCACCGCATCGAAGAGTTAGGAAGATAAAATACCTTTATATTCCTAACCCGAATTTAACCACCAGTGTGGTAAATAGAATGGCATACACTACGGCCGGAAGCATATTGCCGACCCGGATCTGCACGATATTCAGCATATTTAACCCGATTGCCACAATTAAGAGTCCTCCCGTGGCTTTCATTTCTGTGATCGCTTCCTGGATAATAAGAGGGGAAATCCAGCCCGCCAACAAGGCAATTGAGCCTTGGTATAATAAAACGGGCAGAGCGGACAAGGCTACGCCTATGCCTAAGGTGGACGCCAAAACAATAGAAATCACCCCGTCTAATACCGATTTGGCATAAAGAATGGTGTGTTCTCCGGTAAGTCCGCTTTGCAAGGAACCCATGATTGCCATTGCTCCTACGCAATAGATTAAGGTCGCCGTGACAAAGCCTTCCGCCAGCCCCCCTTTCCCTTCTTCTTTTCTTTTCATCTTTTTTTCCAACGCCTGAGCGGCCTTGTTTAAATACTTTTCGATGCCGATGGTTTCCCCCGTTACCGCACCTAGCACCAGGCTGATTAACATGACAATCAAGTGCTGGGTTTCAAAGGCCATTTGCATGCCGATGAAAATTACGCCCAGGGCCACTCCTTTTGACACCGTATCTTTTGTTTCTTCTCTGAGGAAGTTTCCTCCCAGGACCCCCAGAAGACTGCCTCCAATAATCGCTATGACATTAACGATCGTTCCCCACATGTTTCTATTCTCCCATTCCTTGCTAAAATGTCTTTTTGCGCCGATGTTTCACGTGAAACATTTTTGATTCTGCTTTTACCGTTTTCACAATCATCACCCCGGTCCATAAAGCCCCGATTAATTGAAACTCCTGAGCAAAATTGTTCAGCCAGCTCAGGCAGCCTGCCGGAATCCCTAGCTCTATCACCCATTTTGACCAGGTCAGATTAGTAAACAAGAGGAGGGCCGGGATCCCTTGCCCCAAAAAAATCTGCCCGTCAAATCCCACACCCTTTCTGCTCTTGATATGCCGGTAAAAGTCAGGCAGTTCCAGGATGATGCCGGCACAGACGGCAGCACCGGAATAATATGCTTGATCCGGAATGCCTTTGAGAAAAAGGGCTATCAGTACGATAAATATGAAACTGATCAGTAAATTTTCCAGTGTTCCTTTCATTTCTCTTTTATCTCTCCCATAAATCCTGTTTCAGCCAGTAAGACATGCCCTGATACAAGAGCAAGACAGGGGAATGTTTCACGTGAAACATTCCCCTTTTCTCAAAACGTATCGTCCGGCAGCAAGGTACTGGCTATCCTCTCCAAATCTTCTTCACCATAATAGTCAATCTCGATCCGTCCACCTTTTTCGGCCGGCCTTATTTTTACTCGCGTGCCCAATAAGCTCCTGAGCCGGTTTTCCACATCCCGAATGACCAGAG
Organism: Candidatus Formimonas warabiya; assembly: GCF_002777255.1. Taxonomy (GTDB): domain Bacteria; phylum Bacillota; class Dehalobacteriia; order Dehalobacteriales; family Dehalobacteriaceae; genus Formimonas; species Formimonas warabiya. The sequence goes on from NZ_CP017634.1 coordinate 3,970,088, forward strand.
GAAGAGGGGGATCGGGCTTTTTCGGAGGATGTTCCTGTTTGACCTTGTCGGTCGCGGGGGCCATGTGTTGTGCGTTTATTTCTTTTGCCAGTTCCTCTGCCTGACGCACAGATAACTTGTCCTTAATAATTTTTTCCGCAAAAACCAACCGTTTCTCCGGCACATCCAGAGAGAGAATGGCCCGGGCATGTCCCGCAGTCAAAACGCCTTCCCGGATAAATCCCTGGACCGGCCCGGCTAAATTGAGTAAGCGGAGGGTATTGGCCACATAGGACCTGCTTTTTCCCAGCCGGGCCGCTAAAGACTCTTGGGTATAATTAAATTCTACCAGCAATCTTTGGTAGGCTTCCGCTTCTTCCAAAGAATTTAAATTTTCCCGCTGAATATTTTCAATAAGGGCCAGCTCTGTGACGGTTTTTTCATCAAAGTCTTTCACAATACAGGGTATTTCCGTGCGGCCGGCCAGCTTGCCTGCCCGCCAACGCCTTTCCCCCACCACAATTTGGTATCTTCCCTCAGAGACGGGCCGGACTACAATCGGTTGAACAATACCGTGCTCGGCAATGGATTCTGCCAATTCCCGGATTTTGTCAGGGTCAAAATTTTTACGGGGCTGATTTGCATTGGGGAGGATATCCTCAATGGGCAATAATAAAACCTGATCTTCCGACTTTCTATCCAATAAGGGCCCCGATGGAATCAAGGCCTGCAGCCCTTTCCCTAGACCTTTTTTAGTCATGACTGATCACTTCCTTTGCCAGCTCATGATAAACCTCAGCACCTCGGGATTTGGGATCGTACAAGGAAACCGGCTTGCCATGACTGGGTGCCTCACTAAGTCGTACATTACGGGGAATAATGGTAGAAAACACCTTGCCGCGAAAATAGTTCTTGACCTCATCCACCACCTGAATCGCTAAATTTGTCCGGGCATCGAACATAGTTAATACGACTCCTTCAATCTCCAAATGGGGATTCAGGTGCTTGCGTACCAGCTCATAGGTATTCATTAATTGCCCCAACCCCTCCAGAGCATAATATTCGCATTGAATGGGAATTAAAAGGCTGTCCGCCGCAGTAAGCGCATTCAACGTCAGTAAACCCAAAGAAGGAGGACAATCAATCAGGATGTAATCATAGCGGTCACGAATACTTCTCAGCGCCTTCTTCAATTTGCTCTCTCGCGAGATTGCGGAAACCAGTTCGATCTCAGCCCCGGCCAACTGAATAGTGGCCGGAACAATTTTAAGATTTTCCAATTCTGTATCATGGGTTACCGCATCAAGAGAAACACCGTTGATGATCACATCATAGATACAATACTCCGTCTCTAACCGATTGATGCCGAGACCACTAGAGGCATTTCCCTGGGGGTCGATATCAATGATCAATACCTTTTTCCCTTCCATGGCCATAAATGCCGCCACGTTTACTGCCGTAGTCGTTTTTGCTACGCCGCCTTTTTGATTGGCAATCGAAATGATTTTACCCATGCTTCCACCACCGGTCATGAATTCAAAATGGGCTCCTGGAGAAATTCAGCATGTTTTTCGTCCTTTTTCCCATTCTGGTCCCTGAGTAGTTACTCAAAAAGTTTTAATTCCACATTTCACGCGCGTACTCCTGCAAAAAAAAGAAAAAGCCAAAAAAACATTTTTTGGCCGGTTCGTTATTTAGAGAAGAGGTTTCTTTTCCGGCATCCCCGGTTTTCTGGGATATTTGGCCGGAGTAGGGGATACCTTTTCCATGATCACTAAAGAGCGCCGATCTCCTGAAGAAGGAAGCCGGTAATGTTTAATTTCCCTCAATTTACCCCCTAAAGCAGCAACAGCCTTTGCTCCCTTTTTTACCTCTTCCTCCACCTCCGGTCCCTTCAGGGCGAAAAAAATTCCCCCCACCCGGAGAAAAGGCAGACAATATTCCGCCAGGACCGGCAAACTACTGACGGCCCGGGCTGTGGCCAAAAAAAATTGTTCCCGGAACGCGGGTTCTTTCCCCTTTTCTTCTGCCCGGCCATGGACCACGGAGGTCTCTTTCAAGGCCAGGGAGGAAACCACGGTGTGCAAAAATTGGCAGCGCTTTGCCAAAGAATCAAGTAAAGTTAATCTCATCTCAGGCAGCAGGATTTTGATGGGGATACCGGGAAATCCTGCTCCGGTCCCCACATCGATGCAGGTATCCTGGGCAGGATGGTCCAGATACTTGGCACAAATTAAGGAATCCACAAAATGCTTGACGGCAATTTCCTGAGCATCCTCAATGGCAGTAAGATTTATTTTCTGATTCCAGGTCAAGAGCAGGTCATGATAGGTTTCACATTGAGAGAGCTGATGCTCCTCTAAAGGAAGGTCAATTTCCTCCAGGCATTTTATCAGCACCTCTCGGAAAAGGGAGCCCAAATCAGATCTCCTCCTTTGACGACATGCGCCGCCGCTGCTCCAAATAAATGAGCAAAACAGAAATATCGGCCGGAGAAACCCCGGAGATCCGGGAAGCCTGTCCAAGGGAGGAAGGCTTGATTTTTTCTAATTTCTGCTGGGCCTCCGTGCGCAGTCCCCGCACCAGGGTGTAGGAGATATCCTCGGGAATGCGCCGGTTTTCCAACTTATTAAATCTGTCTACCTGGTCCAGCTGCTTCTTAATATAGCCTTCGTATTTTACCTGAATTTCCACCTGTTCTTCTACCTGTTGCTCCCCAGCCAAATTTTCCTCGGTCAAGGGGAGGAGATCGTGATAGGTAATTTCCGGTCTTTTTAATAGTTCATAAAGGGATACGGAAGAGTGTAACTCTTTCGCCCCCTTTTCTTTCAACAAGTGATTTAAGGCCTCATTCTGAGGGGAAATCTTTGTTTCTTTGAACAAGTCCAAAACCTCACTGATTTTTCTCCTCTTCCGGTCAAATTTCCCCCAGCGCCGGTCATCGACCAGGCCCACATTCCTGCCGTATGCCGTCAGCCTCAAATCAGCATTATCCTGGCGTAAAATCAAGCGGTATTCCGCCCGGGAAGTTAACATCCGGTAGGGCTCATTGGTGCCCTTGGTAACCAGGTCATCGATTAAAACACCGATATAGGCTTCCGACCTTTTTAAAATCAAAGGCTCCTTTTCCTTTACCTGCCGGGCGGCATTGATCCCGGCCATTAATCCTTGAGCCGCCGCTTCCTCGTAGCCGGAGGACCCGTTAATCTGTCCCGCCGTATACAAACCGGAAATAAATTTGCTTTCTAAGGTTGATTTTAACTGGGTCGGGTCAATACAATCATACTCAATGGCGTAGGCTGGACGCATCATCTCTACCCTTTCCAACCCTTTAATGGTGCGGAGAAATGCCAGCTGCACATCCTCGGGTAAACTGCTGGACATGCCCTGCACATAATATTCATAGGTATGAAGGCCTTCCGGCTCCAAAAAGAGCTGATGGGCCGTTTTGTCGGGAAATCTTACCACCTTATCCTCAATGGAGGGGCAGTACCTGGGCCCGATTCCTTCAATAAAACCGCTGTATAAAGGAGAACGGTGCAAATTATCCCGAATGATTTGGTGGGTTCTTTCATTGGTATAGGTAAGCCAACAAGACACCCGGGGACGGTCAAACCGTTCCGTCAAAAAAGAAAATGCCCACCGGCCCTGATCTCCGGGCTGTTCCATAGTTTGGGAAAAATCAATGGACCGATAGTCAATCCGGGCCGGCGTACCCGTTTTAAACCGCCTTAATTCCCATCCTATATCCTTGAGACTGTCAACCAGACGGATAGAAGCATGCTGGCCGTTGGGACCACCCTGAAAATGGGTATCCCCGATGATAATCCGGCCCCGTAAATAGGTGCCCGTTGTTAATACCACCGTGCTTGCCGAAAACCGGGCTCCTGTTTTGGTCACAACTCCCGCCACCCGGTAATTTTCCACGAGAATTTGATCCACCGTGGCTTGTTTGACATCTAGATTTTCCTGGGATTGTAATACCACCGTCATTTCCTGCTGGTACAATTTTTTATCCGCTTGCGCCCTCAGGGCATGTACGGCAGGGCCTTTTCCCGTATTAAGAAGGCGAATCTGAATCTGGGACCGGTCAATCATGAGACCCATTTCTCCGCCCAAAGCATCGATTTCCCGCACCAGGTGCCCTTTTGCCGGACCTCCGATGGCAGGATTACAAGGCATTAAGGCAATATTCTCCATATTCAGGGTAATTAATAAGGTTTTACAATTCATCCGGGCCGCCGCTAAAGCAGCCTCACAGCCGGCATGGCCTGCGCCGATGACGATGACGTCATATGATCCTGCCGAATATTCCACGATCTCACCTCTATTTGCCAATACAAAAATCAGAAAAAATCCTGTCCAATAAATCTTCTCCTGCTGTGTCCCCTGAGATCTCTCCCAAAGCCTCCCAGGCCGCCTTTAAATCAATGGAAAGAAAATCCAGCGTCATGCTCCGGTTTACCCCATGCAAAACCTCAGACAAATGATAAGATGCCTTTTGCAGGCTTTCTTTATGCCGCATATTGGTGATGAATACCTCCCGGGAAGCTTGAATTCCTCCCTGGAAAATAAGTTCCACAATCTCGTTTTCCAGTCTTTCAATCCCGATATCCTCTTTGGCGGAAATAAAAACATGGGGAAAATCCTTCACCCAGTCTTCAATTTCCTCCTTTTTGTCCCGGTGGGAGGGAAGATCAATTTTGTTGATCAGAATCAGGGCTTTTTTATTCTTTATATCTTGGAGCAGGCGCTTATCCTCGTCTGTGATGCCCTCTGCCACATCTAACACTAAAAGGACCAGGTCGGCTTTCTCCAATATTTCCCTTGTGCGTTCCACGCCGATCTTTTCCACTAAGTCGGTAGTCTCTCTAATCCCGGCCGTATCAATGATTTTGAGGGAAAAACCGCCGATATTGATAAACTCCTCCACGGTATCCCGGGTTGTGCCCGGAATTTCCGTGACAATAGACCTGTTTTCCCCCAACAAGGCATTGAGAAGGCTGGATTTACCCACATTGGTCCGCCCTACGATGGCCGTATGAATCCCCTCCCGGATCAGTTTTCCCCGATCCGCGGTTTGAATCAATTTTTCCATTTCCTGCAGCGTCTTATGTACCGTAGCCTGAATTTGCCCTAAAGTAATTTCGTCCAGATCCTCCTCAGGGAAGTCGATAGCGGCTTCAATAGCAGCCAGAACGCCTAGAAGATCCTGTCTCAGGCGGGAAATGATGTGCGATAAATTTCCTCCCAGTTGTGCCACGGCACTATTCAGTCCCATCTCACTCTTGGCCCGGACAATATCAATAATCGCCTCCGCTTGGGGCAAATCAATTCTGCCGTTTAGAAAAGCCCTTTTCGAAAACTCACCGGGTTCCGCCAGCCGGGCACCCGCCTGTAAAACCGCCTCCAAAGTGAGCCTGAGGGAAATCAGTCCCCCATGACAGTTAATTTCTACGACATCTTCCCCTGTATAAGATTTCGGCCCTTTCATCACGGATACCAAAACCTCGTCAATCACTTTTCGATCTTTTCCATAAACCTGACCCAAGTGCAGGGTAAAGCTTTTGACCTGGGTCCAGTTTTTTTCCTTCTTGGGCTGAAAGATCTTGGCCAAAATGGCCAGGGCATTTTCTCCGCTCATCCGTACGATGCCGATGCCGCCTTCACCGGAGGGTGTTGAAATAGCGGCAATGGTATCCGTCCACATATTATTTCACCTCAGCAACAAATTTAGAAAAACCCAGCAATGAGATTACTGGGTTGGCTTTCTCGATTATTTGGCTTTCCAAAATCTATTTGGCCTTTTTCGTAATAATTACTTTCCGGTAAGGTTCTTCCCCTTCACTGAAAGTACGCACCCTTTGATCGTTTTGCAAGGCGGTATGGATAATCCGTCTTTCATGCGGGTTCATCGGCTCTAAAACAATATTGTGGCCTGTTCTTTTTACCTTTTCGGACAGCCGGTGGGCTAAATTAATCAAGGTTTGCTCCCTGCGCTTCCGATACCCTTCCACATCCAAGACAATGCGATATCTTTGTCCGCATTTTTTTCCCACGACCAGGTTTGCTAAGTACTGTAAGGAATCCAATGTTTCTCCCCGGCGTCCGATCAAAATGCCTAAATCATCCCCATGAAAGGACAGATAAAGAAAATCCTCCTGATAGGAAACCTCCGTATTTACTTTGACATCGAGCTTTTGAAATATTTTACCCAGAAACTCTACGGCTACTTCTTCCGGATGCCCATGATCCTCAGCAGCTTCCACTTTCTCCAGAGGAGCCTTTTTCACACTTTCTATTTTAGAGCTACGCCTTTCTGCGAAAGACATGACTTTTTCCGGCTCACTTTTTTTATCCCGCAAGGTCACTTTTACCCTGGCGGCTTTGGTCCCAATCAGACCAAACAACCCCCGGGAAGGAGCGTCAAGAATTTCTACCTCCGCATCATCACGCACACACTGTAATTCTTTTAAAGCCAACTCGATGGCATCATCGATGGTTTTTCCCGTTTTTTCTATTGTTTTCATTCCTTCGCACCCTCCTTTGCGGGAGCAGGTTTAATTCCCTTATTAATCATAATCTGCTGGATGGTCCCCACCACACTGAATACGATCCAATACAAAGCCAAGCCGGCAGGAAAGCTTCTCGTCATCCAGCCGAATAACACAGGCATAGCGTACAACATTGTTTTTTGGGTCGGGTCATTGGCATTTGGCGATGTCACATATTGCTGAGCAAAGGTGGTTAGTCCAACTAACAAAGGCAGAATAATTCCCGTGGGATCCGCTTTACCTAAATCACTAATCCAGAAAAAGTTATAATATTCGGGATTGGTGGGGTGAAAGGATTGTAATCCCCGGAATAAAGCAATCAAAATGGGAAATTGGATCAAAAGAGGCAAACAGCCTGCCATGGGATTGGCACCATGCTGCTTGTACACTTCCATCATAGCTTCTTGTTTTTTCTTGGGATCATTTTTATATTTTTTATCCAGCTCTTTAATCTTGGGCTGCAGCTCTTGCATGGTTCTCATGGATTTCATCTGTTTGTACGTTAACGGATAAAGCAATACTTTAATAATCACCGTCAAAAAGACAATTGCCAAGGCATAACTGGGAATACCAATGTGAACTGATACTTGATAGAGCCATTCCAAAGAAACCCGAACAAAATCAACCAATGAATTAAATAGACTCACGTTTTCTCCCCGCAAATAGGATTTGCAGGTTTCACCTCCTGTTCTTTTTAAGCAGGATCATACCCTCCGGGATGCCAAGGATGACACTTGGAAATTCTTTTTATCCCCAACCACAGTCCTTTGAAAAATCCGTATTTTACTAAAGCGTCAATCATATATTGCGAACAGGAGGGATAAAACCGGCACCGTGCCGGAAAAAAAGGCGAAACAATCCGTTGGTATCCTTTAATACAGGTAATTAATAATTGAACCATGATTGGTCTCCCATTCTTTTGACCAAATCAAACACACTTTTTTCCATGACCCGGTAGGATGCATCTTTGATCCTTACTCTCGCCACAAAAATTAAGTCCCATCCCTTCGGGAAAATACGCTCATGTAACCGGCAGATTTCCCGCAACCTTCTTTTCACTCGGTTTCGGATCACAGCTTTCCCGACCTTTTTAGAGATAGAAAAGCCAATCCGATATTGATCCTTTTGGTTTTTTCGGCAGTAAAGCACCAAATATGGATTTACAAGAGATTTTCCTTTTTGATAGGCTTTCCGGAAATCCTTCGGGCTCTTTAACCGATAAATTTTTTTAATCAAAATGGGAAGCCCCCTATTTACCTACCAAACATATTATAGCCACCAAAAAAAACCAATAAACAATTTTTTATCTTTCCTGAAAAATTTTCACATATCAAAAAATTTTGCATATGCGAAAAGGCCGCTTCCGGCCTTATGCTGACAGTCTCTTTCTTCCTTTGGCTCGCCTTCTTTTAAGCACATTGCGCCCGTCTTTGTCGCTCATTCTTGCTAAAAAACCATGAACTTTTTTGTGTTTCCTGTTTTTCGGTTGATAAGTCCGTTTCATCAAATAGTTCCTCCTTACTGATACTACACATTACCAAAATTAAACAACCGGAAAATTAGCATTAGCATTAGAATTATATCTTACTGATTTTGAACTGTCAAGAATAAAGCAAGAGGTGTACCCGAAACCTGGGGATAACTTATTTTTTTTAATATTGAATTTGTGGATAATTTTTGCTATTATGGATATGCATTTGAAAAAAAACATTTTTTCTGATAATTTTATCCACAATTTCTTTATTTTTATTTCCCCCTTGTGGATATTTTTTTATCCAGCGGATTGTTTTCTCATCCTAACAAATTTAGTAAACAAAATAGCTGGGGGCATTAAACAGAGATTCCACTTTTTATTCCGGCTTTTTCTTTTCAAGGAGGTTACAATGAATACAAAACTTAAAGAAGACTGGCAGAAGACTCTAGATATTTTAAAAACAGAATTAAGTAAGCCCAGCTTTGAAACCTGGTTAAAAACCACGAAAGTGGTGACAAGATATGATAATACCGTGGTGATCGCCGTTCCCAATGAATTTGCCAAGGACTGGCTGGAATCCCGGTATGCGAATCTGATCAAAACCACCCTGCAGCTGGTAACCTCGGAAGAATTAGATTTGGACTTTGTTTTACCCCAATCGGAAGAAGGAGAAATTAATTATCTGCCCAAAGGCAAAAATAAGTCTGCCTTTAACCGTTCTTCAAAACAAAATGACGATATTCTTTCCAGTTCCTGCTTTAATCCGAAATATACTTTTGAAAGTTTTGTGGTGGGAAACAGCAACCGTTTCGCCCATGCGGCTTCTTTAGCTGTGGCGGAAGCCCCTTCTAAGGCGTATAACCCCTTATTTATTTACGGAGGAGTTGGACTGGGGAAGACCCATTTAATGCATGCCATCGGCCAATACGTCAATTTACATAACCCCCATGCTAAAGTAGTTTATGTCTCCTCCGAAAAATTTACCAATGAATTGATCAACGCCATCAGAGACGACAAAACGGTTCAATTCCGTAATAAATATCGCGGCATGGATGTTTTGCTGGTCGATGACATTCAATTTCTGGCCGGAAAAGAACGAACCCAGGAAGAATTTTTTCATACCTTTAATGCCCTCCATGAGGCAAACAAACAATTGATTATCAGCAGTGACCGTCCTCCAAAAGAAATTCCCACTTTGGAAGATCGCTTAAGATCCCGTTTCGAGTGGGGACTGATTACGGATATTCAGCCGCCGGATTTGGAAACCCGCATCGCCATTCTCAGAAAAAAAGCCAAAATTGAAAATATTATGGTGCCCAATGAAGTGATGGTCTTTATTGCCAACAAAATTCAATCCAATATTCGGGAACTGGAAGGAGCCTTGATCCGGGTAGTGGCCTATTCTTCTCTCACAGGAAAGGAAGTCATCCCGGAATTGGTACAGGAAGCATTAAAAGATATTCTGCCGGAAAGCAAACCGAAAAAAATATCCATTGAATTAATCCAACAAGCCATCGCGGACCATTTCAATTTAAAGGTGGAAGATTTTAAAGCTAAAAAACGCACCCGGGCTGTAGCATACCCTAGACAAATCGCCATGTATTTAGCCAGGGAATTAACGGATGCCTCCTTGCCGAAAATTGGCGAAGAATTTGGCGGCCGGGACCATACCACTGTGCTCCATGCCCATGAAAAGATCAGTCAGGAACGCTCCCAAGATACCAATTTAGACCGTACCATTTCTGCTCTGGTATCTCAATTACAACAATTATAATTGTGGACAAGTTTTGGGATTTTATGTGGGTTATTTTTGGATAAAAAAAACGCGAAAAAAGTCATTGTGTGTATGTGCATGCATGGGACATCCCTATGCACACTTTTTCAACATGGGGCAGCCCTTCTCAATGCTGACGAAATTAGCCTTATCCACATACCCACCGCCCTTATTACTATTATTACGGAATTTAAATAAAGAATAAAAAAAATAAAACAAAATTTGAAGATGTGAATAAGGAGGCAGTAAGATGCACATAAATTGTACCAAAGATGATCTGGTCTATGGCGTACAAATCGTAAACAGGGCCGTCTCAAATAAAAACACCCTGCCCATCTTAAGCGGTATTCTTTTAAAAGCGGAGCAGAATAAATTAACCTTTCGCGCTACGGATTTGGAAATCGCCATTGACTGCTCCTTAGACGTGGAAGTAATTGAAGAAGGAACTATTGTTGTGCCCGGAAAATATTTTAGCGAGATGGTGAAAAGATTGCCCTCCGGCTTGATCAATTTAAAAAACACGGACAATTTCGGTTTGGAAGTAAAATATGAACAATCGGAATTAGTGATCAATGGGCATTCCAGTGAAGAATTTCCCTCCCTTCCGGAAATTAACGGTCATATGAAGGGCAGTATCCGGCAGGATTTATTTAAAAAAATGATCAAACAGGTTGCCATCGCCGCCTCTGCCGATGAATCCAGGCCTGTTTTTACCGGAACATTACTGGATGTGGTTGAGAATCAGGTGATCATGGTGGCCACCGATACCCATCGTTTGGCATTACGGGAAGGGATATGGGAGGGAGCTTTGGTCCCGGAGAAAATTTCTGTGATCATTCCTACCAAGACCATGTTGGAAGTAGCCCGGATCAGTGGCGATGAAGAGGAACCTTTGCTGATCGAAGTAGGAAATAATCAAGTCTATTTTACGGCGGGAAATGTTTCTCTCATTTCTCGTCTGATTGAGGGACAATATCCCAGTTACCGGCAGGTGATACCGGAAAGCAGTAAATGTAAGAGTAAAATCAGAGTAAGAACCAAGAAACTGTTGGAAACAACAGAAAGGGCATCTTTGCTGGTACGCGATGAAATAAAAGAAAGATACAGCTTGATCAAACTGAAAGTTCATGACGATATTTTGGAAATCGAGTCCCATGCTCCGGAAATCGGCAGAATTTATGAAGAGATTCCGGTGTTTTTGGAGGGGGAACCTACAGAGATCGTGTTTAATTCCCGCTATTTGATGGATGCGCTCAAAGCTGTAGATGCAGAAGAAATTTACCTGGAGCTCATCGGTCCCTTAAGTCCCGGCATTATCCGGACGGTGGAAAATGAAGAATACATTTATTTAATTTTGCCGGTCCGAACATCATAAATATAGTGGAGTGTTTTTCTTGAACTTAAGCAAGCTGGTGCTGAAAAATTTCCGCAATTACGGCACGAAAGAAATTGATTTTCACCCCCTGGTTAATGTCATTACCGGGTTAAATGCCCAAGGAAAATCAAATCTTTTGGAAGCGATCGGCTATCTGAGCACCCTTTCTTCCTTTAGAGGGGCGAAAGATCTGGATATGGTCAGGTGGGGTTGCCCGTATTTTTTTCTGGAAGGGTTGATCAAAAAAAATACGGGTGATTATACGATTTCTCTGGGGTACAATTTAGAAAATAAGAAATTGCTCAAGGTCAATGGGAGTGCGCGAAAAAAATTCAATGAGGTTTTGGGTATTCTCAATAGTGTGGTTTTTTCCCCGGAAGACTTGAATATTGTCAAATTAGGCCCGGCGGCGAGACGGAAATATTTAGATGGAGAAATGATGCAATTATTCCCCACCTATTATTTTACTTTGATGCAATATCAAAAAATTATCCAGCAAAGAAATAACCTGCTTAAAGAAATTCGGGAGAAAAAGCAGCAGGAAGAAATGCTGGACATTTGGGATGAACAATTAGGGGAAAACGGGGCCAAAATTATCAAGAAAAGATTGGAGGTTCTTCAGAAACTTGCTCCTTTAGCCCGGTTAACCCACCGGAAAATTACCGAGGGAGAAGAAGAACTGGAAATAACCTATGAAAGTGTGGATCAGGAAGAAATCTTAAAAAAAATTACCTGGGAAAAAATTAAAGAAATTTTACATACTATGATCAGGGAAAATAGAAAAAATGAAATTATCAAAGGTGTCTCCCTGTTTGGGCCCCATCGGGATGATTTAAAATTGATGGTCAATGGCATCGATGTAAGAAAGTTTGGTTCTCAGGGACAACAAAGAACGACGGCCTTATCCTTAAAAATGGCAGAACTGGAATTAATGAAATCGGAAACAGGAGAATATCCCATTTTGCTGCTGGATGATGTGATGTCGGAATTGGATGAAAAAAGAAGAAGTCACCTGATTGCCATGATGGGGGATAAAATTCAAACTTTTATTACCACCACGGATATGGCTTTTCATTTTCGGGAAGGCCAGGTGATGAAAGTATTCCAGGGTGAGATCAAATATTTGAATGTATAGGTGAGAGCCATGTTTGTGCATATTGGAAAAGAAAAGATGATCCATATTAAGGACATTATTTTAATCTTGGACTATGAGAAAATTAAAAATTCTCCCATATCCCAAAAATTTTTAAAAAGTTGTTGGGAAAAGGGATCTGTGGATAAAGAATCCGCTGAGGAGCAAAATGCCAAATCCGTGATTGTCACGGCAAAAAAATTATATTATTCACCTATTGCTGTCTCTACGCTATCGAAAAGGACTTTGGAATAATTTTTATTCAGACAAATTCTTCCGGCATTATGGTGGATGCGACAAAAATGGATACTTTTTGACCCTGTAAAAAAGCCCCTCTGGGCTTTTTTAAGTGTTTTAGAAACGAGGAAACTTGGCTGGCATTTTTTCTCTGAAATGGTAAGGAATTAGCCTTCTTTACTATATCTAGTGATAAAATTTACAAAATGATGCATACTATACAATATTTACTTGTGATCTTAGACCTAATCAGGTATAATTGTAATTTAGAATAGCCGGAATATTGCTTTGTTCTGGAGGGACAACCATGATAGACGAAAGAATTGAAACAAATTATGATGCCAGTCAGATCCAGGTATTAGAAGGTCTAGAAGCCGTGCGAAAACGCCCGGGGATGTATATCGGCAGTACCAGTGCCCGGGGTTTACACCATTTAGTCTATGAGATAGTAGACAATAGCATTGATGAAGCTTTAGCCGGATACTGTGACAATATCATTGTGACGATTCATGAGGATAATAGTATTACCGTGTTCGATAACGGACGGGGTATTCCTGTAGATATTCATGAAAAAACCGGCAAACCGGGTGTGGAGGTTGCTTTAACCTTACTTCATGCCGGAGGAAAATTTGGGGGAAACGGGTATAAGGTTTCCGGCGGACTCCACGGTGTAGGGATGTCCGTAGTAAATGCTTTATCCGAATGGCTGGAAGTAAAGGTAAAACGAAATGGAAATGTTTACTATCAAAAGTATGAAAGAGGTACTCCCATCACGGATTTGAATGTAATCGGACAAGAAGACGGTACCGGGACAGAAATATCTTTTAAGCCGGACGAAGAAATTTTTGAAGAACTGGTGTTTAACCGGGAGACCTTGGCCCAAAGAATTCGGGAATTATCTTTTTTAAATAAAGGTGTGTCCATCACTTTAAACGATGAGAGAGAAGGCAATGAGGTAACCTATAAGCACAACGGCGGCATCATTGATTTTGTCAAGTATTTGAATAAAAATAAAGATGTGCTGCACCATGATCCTATTTTTTTTGCCACGGAAAAAGATCAGGTCCAGGTGGAAATTGCCTTGCAATATAACGACAGCTACACAGAGAATATTCTTTCTTTTGCCAATAATATTCATACCCAAGAGGGAGGCACCCATGAAGCCGGATTTAAGACGGCTTTAACCAGAGTCATTAATGATTACGCCAGGAAACTGAACGCGCTAAAAGACAACCAGGGTAATCTTTCCGGGGAAGATATCCGGGAAGGTTTAACTGCTGTGATCAGCGTGAAGGTGATGGAACCTCAATTTGAAGGACAGACCAAGACCAAGCTGGGAAACAGTGAGGTCAGGGGCATCGTTGATTCTGTGGTGGGAGACGGGATGGGTACTTTTTTGGAGGAGAACCCGGCCCACACCCGGAGAATCATTGAAAAAACGGTCCAGGCGGCCCGGGCCCGGGAAGCAGCCAGAAAAGCCCGGGAACTTACCCGGAGAAAAAGTGCCCTGGAGAGTACCAGTCTGCCCGGAAAATTGGCGGATTGCTCTATGAAAGATCCTGCCATGAGCGAATTGTATCTGGTGGAGGGAGATTCTGCCGGCGGCTCGGCCAAACAGGGACGGGACAGAAGAACCCAGGCCATTCTTCCTTTGCGGGGAAAGATCCTTAATGTGGAAAAAGCCCGGTTGGACAAAATCCTCAATAATGAGGAGATCCGGGCGATGATTACAGCCATGGGCACAGGCATTTCCGATGACTATGATATTCAAAAAGCCCGGTATCATAAGCTGATTATTATGACGGATGCGGATGTGGACGGGTCCCATATCCGGACCTTGCTCTTGACTTTCTTTTTCCGGTATATGAGGCCTTTAATCGAAGCAGGCTACGTCTATATCGCCCAACCCCCTTTATATAAAGTCGCGGTAGGGAAGGAAGACCACTATTTGTATTCGGATCATGAGTTGGAAAAATTTCTTGCCCAGCTGAAAAAGGAAAACCCTTCCATTCAAAGATATAAAGGGTTGGGGGAAATGAATCCGGATCAGCTTTGGGATACAACGATGAATCCGGAGACCAGGACCATCTTGCGCGTGACCCTGGAAGACGCTTTAGCGGCAGATGAAATATTTACCATCTTGATGGGGGACAAAGTGGAACCCCGTAAAGAGTTTATTCTTACCAATGCCAAAGAAGTAAGAAATCTGGATATATAAAAAAAGCAAAAGGGCTTTTCGGGATCCGGGAACCGGTTTCCGGGAAAGACAAGAATCAACACCGGTTGGTTAATATTGGAATGAGGTGGAATAATGGAGTCATCTTTTACTCATGGAAAAATACTTCCTTTAGGCATAGAAGACGAAATGAAAAAATCTTATATTGACTATGCGATGAGTGTAATCGTAGGACGAGCTTTGCCCGATGTGCGGGACGGCTTAAAACCTGTGCACCGGAGAATCTTGTATTCTATGTATGAAAGAGGCGTAACTCCGGATAAGCCCCACAAAAAGTCTGCCCGTATCGTGGGAGACGTCCTGGGTAAATATCACCCCCATGGCGATACCGCAGTTTATGATTCTGTGGTTCGTATGGCCCAGGATTTTTCCATTCGCTATCCCCTGATTGACGGTCATGGCAATTTCGGTTCTATAGACGGGGATTCGGCCGCGGCCATGCGCTATACGGAAGTCCGCCTGTCCAAATTTGCCATGGAAATGATGTCCGATATTAATAAAGAAACCGTGGACTTCAGCCCAAATTATGATGGAACCGAGGAGGAGCCCGTTGTTTTGCCCTCCCGGGTGCCCAATCTGCTCGTAAACGGATCCTCCGGGATCGCGGTGGGGATGGCGACCAACATTCCCCCTCATAATTTAGGGGAAGTCATTGATGGTGTGATTAAACTGATTGAGGATCCTGAAGTGGATATTTCCCATTTAATGACCATTATTAAAGGGCCTGACTTTCCTACCGGGGCCTTGATTATGGGGAGGGACGGCATTCGGGAGGCCTACGCCACAGGGCGGGGTTCCGTAAAAATGCGGGCCAGAGCCAATATCGAACAGATGAATAACGGCAAACAGCGCATTATTGTCACGGAAATTCCTTATCAGGTGAACAAGGCCCGGCTCATAGAAAAAATTGCGGAACTGGTGCGAGATAAAAAAGTTGACGGTATTGTGGACCTGCGCGATGAGTCGGACCGGACCGGCATGCGTATTGTCATCGAATTAAGGCGGGACGTCAATGCCCGGGTGATTTTAAACCAATTATATAAGCATACCCAGCTGCAAGACACCTTTGGCGTGATTACTTTAGCCTTAGTGGACGGTCAGCCCAGGATTTTAAATCTGAAACAAGTTTTGAATCATTATCTGGAACACCAAAAGGACGTCATTGTGCGCAGGACCCGGTTTGATCTGGCCAAAGCCGAAGCCCGGGCCCATATTGTGGAAGGATTAAAGATCGCTCTGGATCACATTGATGCGGTCATTTCCACGATCCGGGAATCTAAAAATACGGAAATTGCCCGGGAACGCCTGATGGAAAGATTCGGACTTAGCGATAAGCAGGCCCAAGCGATTTTGGAAATGCGCTTCCGTGCTTTAACAGGCCTGGAGCGGCAAAAGCTGGACGACGAATACCGGGATTTAATTAAAACCATTGCTTATTTGACCGATGTTTTGAAAAATGAAAAACTGGTCCTGCACATTATCAAACAGGAACTTTTGGCCATGCGGGATAAATATGGGGATCCCCGCAGAACCCAAATTGTGAAAGATGACAGCGACTTTAATGAAGAAGATTTAATTGCGGAAGAAGACATGGTGATTACCATTACCAATAATGGCTATATTAAACGGCTCAATACCAATACTTATCGCAGCCAAAAAAGAGGCGGCCGGGGAATTACGGCGATGGCGACCAAAGAGGAGGATTTTGTCGAACACCTCTTTATTACCACGACCCATCATTATTTAATGTTTTTTACCAATAAAGGAAAAACGTACCGGCTGAAAGTCCATGAAATTCCTGAGGCAGGGCGGACCGCCAAAGGAACGGCACTGGTCAATTTGCTTTATATTTCGGGAGAAGAAACGGTAAACACCGTGATTCCTGTCAAAGAGTACAGCGAAGATTTATTTTTGTTTATGGCCACCCGCAAGGGCATCGTGAAAAAGAGTGTCTTAAGCGAATATGATTCTTCCAGAAAAGATGGGATTATTGCCATCAGTCTAGATGAAAATGATGAATTGATCGGCGTAAAACTGACCGGCGGGGCGGAAGAGATTATTTTAGGCACGAGAAACGGTAAGGCGATCCGGTTCAGTGAAGAAGAAGTGAGAGGAATGGGGCGTACCGCCCGGGGCGTGAAGGGAATTAACCTGGATGAGGAAGACTGGGTGGTCAGTATGGATTCTGTCACCGAAGGCGGAGAGCTGATGGTGATATCGGAAAACGGTTTCGGCAAAAGAACCCTGCTGGATGAATACGGCCGGCAAAGCCGGGGAGGAAAAGGGCTGCTGACCATGAAGGTGATCCCCAAAATCGGACAGATGGTTGCCATTAAAGTGGTCAAACCCGGCGATGAGCTGATGATTATTACCAAGGAAGGAATCATTATCCGCATCAATGTGGAAGATACCTCGGTGATGGGCAGAAACACCCAGGGAGTTACTTTAATGAGGCTGCAGCCCAATGATCATGTGGTAGCGGTGGCCAAGGTAGTTTCCAAAGATGACGAAGTATAAGGATCCCTTTACAAAATGAAAGAAACATCATATAGTAGTGAAAAAAATACGACAGTATTTTGGGGAATTTTTCAGGGGGTAGGATGAGATGACAGCAACAGGTACTTGGACGGTAAAAAAAGGTTTGGCAGAAATGCTCAAGGGTGGCGTAATCATGGATGTGACCACGCCGGAGCAAGCAAAGATTGCCGAAGAAGCGGGAGCTTGCGCCGTAATGGCATTGGAACGGGTGCCTGCAGATATCAGGGCTGCCGGCGGCGTGGCCCGGATGGCAGACCCCACGGTAATAGTAAGGATTCTGGATGCTGTAACCATTCCCGTGATGGCGAAAGCCCGGATCGGTCATTTCGTGGAAGCACAAATTTTAGAAGCCCTGGGCATTGATTATATTGATGAGAGCGAAGTTTTAACACCGGCGGATGATAAGTATCATATCAACAAGCATGATTTTAAAGTGCCCTTTGTGTGCGGGTGCCGTAATTTAGGGGAAGCCCTGCGCCGCATTGGGGAAGGTGCCGCCATGATCCGGACCAAAGGAGAACCGGGCACGGGAAATGTGGTGGAAGCGGTGAAACATATGCGCCAGGTGATGGGAGAAATCCGCTGGCTGCAAAATCTTCCCGCGGATGAATTGATGACGGCGGCAAAAAATCTGGGGGCGCCTTATGATTTGGTGGTGGAAGTCCATGAGACGGGAAAATTGCCCGTGGTGAATTTTGCTGCCGGTGGCGTGGCCACGCCGGCTGATGCTGCTTTAATGATGCAGTTAGGATCGGACGGGGTTTTTGTGGGATCGGGAATCTTTAAATCCGGCGATCCGAAAGCGCGGGCCAAGGCAATCGTGGCTGCCGTGACCCATTTTCGTGATCCCCTTGTCTTGGCCGAAGTCTCCAAAGATTTAGGAGAACCGATGGTAGGCATTGAGATTTCCACTTTGCCGGTTTCGGAAAGAATGCAGGAACGGGGCTGGTAGGAGGATTAACATGCAAATCGGCGTATTGGCCCTGCAGGGAGCTTTTGCAGAACATCGACGCATTCTCTCCCAATGTGGTGTGGAGGCGGTATTGATTCGCAAGCCCGGAGAGATGAAAAAGATCGATGGCTTGATTATTCCGGGCGGAGAAAGCACCACCATTGGTAAATTAATGCGGGATTATCATTTAGACACAGCCATTTTAGAAAAGACCCGGGAAGGAATGCCGGTTTTCGGCACCTGTGCCGGCCTGATCATGCTGGCCAAGGATATTTCCGGCCGTGATCAGTTTAGCCTGGGCTTAATGGATATTAAGGTGAAGAGAAACGGGTTTGGCCGCCAGGTGGATAGTTTTGAAGCAGATTTGCACATCGACGCTTTGGGGAAGGCTCCCTTTCACGGGGTGTTTATCAGAGCCCCCTATGTGGAATCGGTTAAGCCGAATGTGGGTATTTTAGCGCACCATGAAGGAAAAATTGTCATGGTACGACAGGGAAACTTCCTGGGTGCCGCATTTCATCCGGAATTAACGGATGATTTAAGGGTTCACTTATATTTTAAACAAATGATTGAGGATGCGAAAAATGCCATCGCCTAGCCCTGGGAAAAAACCCAAAACAAAATCTTGCCTTACCATAGCGGGGTCTGCACCCGGGAAACTGTCTCCATAGCGTAAAAGAGCAGGCTGATGTTTCCTTTTGGGGAGCAGAGGTCCGTTTTTTTAGAAAAAGAAGATGCATTTGGGTAAAAAGATGGTAAACTAATAAGGGATTGGAAAGGATTTTGCATCGTCCGCCTTAGGGTAATAATCCAGATACAATTTGGAAAAAATATACTTGTGGGAAGCGGCTAAGGGGGTTGTAAACATGTTGGATTTGAAATTTGTCCGGAGCAATCCGGAAAAAGTAGAACAGGCTTTGAAAAATCGCGGGGGGAAAATCAACTTAAATAATTTTCTCCAGATGGAAACGGAACGCCGGGACCTTTTAGTAAAGGTGGAACAAATGAAGGCGGAAAGAAATGCTGTTTCTCAGGAGATTGGCAAAGCAAAAAAAGCGGGCCAGGATGCGGAAGAAAAAGTTTTGGAAATGCGCAAGCTAGGCGATGAAATCAAAGATTTGGACGACCGCTTAAAGGAAATTGAAACCGGGTTGCAAAAGGAACTGCTCACCATTCCCAATATTCCCCACCCGTCTGTGCCCGTGGGATTATCCGATGAGGAAAACAGGGAAATAAGAAAATGGGGAGATCCCCCCCAATTCGCTTTTGAGCCCAAGGCACATTGGGAATTGGGAGAAAAGTTGGGTATTTTGGATTTTGAGCGGGGAGCGAAGGTGACCGGGGCCCGATTTACCTTTTATAAGGGACTGGGTGCCCGTTTAGAAAGGGCTTTAATCAATTTCTTCTTAGATTTACATACGGAAAAACATGGTTATACGGAGTTTTTCCCGCCTTTTATGGTGAACCGGGACAGTATGATTGGAACCGGCCAACTGCCCAAATTTGAAGAAGAGGCTTTCAAAGTGGAAAAGACGGATTATTTCCTCATTCCTACGGCAGAAGTGCCTGTGACCAATCTTTACCGGGAAGAGATCATGGACGGCAATCTGTTGCCTGTTTATCATTGCGCCTATAGTGCTTGTTTCCGGGCAGAAGCCGGAGCGGCTGGCCGGGATACCAGAGGACTGATCCGCCAGCACCAGTTTAATAAAGTGGAACTGGTGAAGTTTTCTCTGCCGGAAGCATCTTATGATGAGCTGGAAAAGCTGACCAATGATGCGGAAGATGTTTTAAAGGAATTGGGGTTGGCCTACCGGGTTGTGGCCCTGTCTACAGGGGATTTAGGCTTTTCCTCCGCAAAAACCTATGATTTGGAAGTGTGGCTGCCCAGTTTTAATTGTTACAGGGAAATATCATCCTGCAGCAATTTTGAAGATTATCAGGCCCGGCGGGCGAATATCCGATTTCGCCGGGATGCCAAGGCGAAACCGGAGTTTGTGCATACGCTGAATGGATCAGGTGTGGCCGTGGGGAGAACGGTGGCAGCCATTTTGGAGAATTACCAGCAGGAAGACGGGAGTGTGCAGGTCCCGGCGGTGCTGCAAAAGTATATGGGGGGAATTGAGGTCATAAAATAAGAGAAAAAATATACCCAAAACCCTTGACCCATAGAACAGGTTATGTTATCATTACAAAGCTGTTGACGCGCGCCCATAGCTCAGCCGGATAGAGTGACAGACTTCGAATCTGGAGGTCGCAGGTTCGAATCCTGCTGGGCGCGCCATATTACCACCCAGATAGATTTTTTTGGTAACCTTGCTCTGGTTGACAAGGAAAAACCCATATGCTATAGTAGAGAATGTACCCTAATTCCGAGCTAATGTTCGGTGAGGAGGGGTGTCTGAGCGGTTTAAGGAGGCGGTCTTGAAAACCGTTGAGCCTGCTAAGGGTTCCGTGGGTTCGAATCCCACCCCCTCCGCCATTACTAGATGCATGAGACTAGAAGCAAGACTTAAAAAAATAGATTTTAGGCATTTGTTACGATGCAGGCAGGTGGGAAAGTTTTCTGGCATCTAGCATCTTGCCTCTTGATATGGAGAGATGGCCGAGTAGGTCGAAGGCGCTCGCCTGCTAAGCGAGTATACGGGCTAAAACCTGTATCGCGGGTTCGAATCCCGCTCTCTCCGCCATATATGCGCCCGTAGCTCAGTTGGATAGAGTGTTTGACTACGAATCAAAAGGTCGTGAGTTCGAATCTCGCCGGGCGCACCATTTTTTTTTGGATATTTTTATTTTTTGCGCCCGTAGCTCAGGTGGAAAGAGCAGCGGTTTCCTAAACCGCGTGCCGGTGGTTCGAGTCCTCCCGGGCGCACCACTCAATTTTTATGTGGTGAGGCCATGATTGATCGGATCTATATGAAAGAAGCGCTGATGGAAGCGGAAAAAGCATATGCAAAAGGCGAAGTCCCCATCGGGGCTGTTCTTGTTTTTGGGGGAAAAATAATCGCCCGGGCCCATAATCTGAAGGAAGAAAGAAAAGATCCTACGGCGCATGCAGAAATTTTAGCGGTAAAAGAGGCGGCCGCAAGCCTGCATAATTGGAGACTGAACGGCAGCAGCATTTATGTGACCGTAGAGCCTTGCCCTATGTGTGCCGGGGCCTTGGTTCAAGCCCGCGTAAGCACATTGATTTTCGGCGCTTGGGATAGCAAGGCCGGAGCAGCAGGATCCCTGGTAAATTTGACCCAGTTTCCTCAATTTAACCACCGCATGGAGGTATATGGAGGAATTATGGAGGACGAATGTAAGGCCATTATGCAGCGTTTCTTTGAAAAGCGAAGATAAAAAACATCTATTTTTCCATGAATAAGCGCGGCCTTTTCAGGACGCGCTTTTTGCATACTTCAAGCACCGGCTTCTTTAGTCTTGAATAATTTCTGCCGCACCGGACTGCTCCATGATATTTCTGACGATATCGGTGTTGTGTTTGGGCGTTTTTACCGCCACAAGGATCCCTTCCTTACCCTTTAATCCTTTGATTCCCTCTGCAAAAGCACCAATTTCCCACAAGCCATCCCGTTCTGTTTTAATGAAGGAGACTTCCTCTGCTGCCTGCTCCGGGCGGCTCCATTTCTCTTCCTCCCCCATATTGCTGATGATCATATCCCTACGGTCAAACCCTATTTTTTTCAAAGAATCCACAAGAAAACCTACCTGATCCTGGGTGGGTATTCTGGCAATTAGTCTCATTTGATTCACCTCCATCACTATTATAACCAGGGGATCCATTTATCATTTAAGAAAAATAGCATCTGACCGGGGCGCACTTTTCTTTCTGAAAAGTCCCTGAATGTCCTAAATGGCAGCATATCCCAGAGGAGTTCCTTGTTTTTCCAAGAATAAATAAGAGTCAATTCAATAAGGAACAAAATTTGGGGGGCCGGCGTGAATGAGCAGTGACAAAGAAACATTCAACAACAAATTGTTAAAACAGCTGTACCAAAAAAGTCTTACAGAAATAAAGCGATTGGAACTCCAGCTGGAAATTGAGCGCTTGAAGATCGTAAGAACGGAAAGATCTTTACAGTATCAGGTGGATCTTTTTGATAAATGTTTTCAGAGCTTTTTATCGCCCACGGCAATCATGGATCAGGGTTTTAATTTTATCAAAGTAAACAAGGCTTATGCCAATCTGGTCGGTAAAGAGGTAGCGGATTTTCCCGGACATAATCATTTTGAATTTTATCCATCTGATACCAGAGAAATTTTTGAGCATGTGGTCAAAACAAAAAAACCGTATTCTGTGTTAAACAGAGTATTCTCATATATGTATGACCCGGATAAAGGGATGACCTTTTGGGATGGGGATCTCGTGCCTGTTTTAGATCGGGAAAATGAGGTAGAATTCTTGATTCTAACCCTCAATGATGTCACGGAAAGGGTCAGAATCGCGAAAGAGCTGGAGTACTTTTTCGATCTCTCCCTGGATGGTTTCGTCATGTTAGGTTTTGACGGAGAAATTATCCGTATGAATCATTCCTTTCGCAATATTTTCGAACTGAAACAGGAAGGGCAGGCCAATTCCTTCTGGGCACGAATCGAAAATAAAATTCATGGGGAAGACCGGGAAGAAACAAAAAAAATGAAAACGGATTTGCAGAAAGGGGTCTCGGTACGCCATTTTGAGAACCGCATCCTCCTGAATGGTGTGTGCAAATGGCTTTCCTGGGAGGCATTATCCTGTAAGGAAAGAGAAATCATCTTTCTCGTTGTCCGGGATATTACCCAACAAAAAAAGTTGGAGAAGGAATTAGCAAGATTAGATCGTTTAAACCTGATCGGCGAAATGGCCTCCAGTATCGCCCATGAGATCCGTAATCCTTTAAGTGTGGTACGGGGCTTCCTGGAACTGATGAAAGAAAAGGAAATTCTCAGTGGCGATACGGAGGGGATTGATCTGATGATTGATGAGTTAGACCGGGCAAATTCTATCATCTCGGAATTCCTTTCCCTGGCCAAGGATAAACCGATTGACCTAAAAATCGCCAGTTTAAACAACATCCTGCAAAATGTGTGTCCTTTAATTATGGCAGATGCCATTAAATCAGATAAAGAAATCATCCTGGACTTGGGCAATATTCCAGACATACCCCTGGATGAAAAAGAAATCCGCCAGTTGATTCTGAATCTGGTTCGGAATGGGTTGGAAGCGATGTCTCCCGGGGGAACCCTATTTTTAAAATCATATTTTTCCGGACAAGAAGTGGTTCTTGAAGTAGAAGACAGCGGGAGCGGGATTCCCCAAGAAGTATTGGACCGGTTCGGTCAGCCCTTTGTGACAACCAAAGAAAACGGCACCGGTCTGGGCGTATCCGTCTGTTACAAAATTTGCGAAAGGCATCAGGCAAAAATGGGCTTTCAGACCAGTCCCGAGGGAACAACGGTTTCTGTTAAATTTGCGGTGGAAAATAAAACGAAAAAGGGGTAGGGGAAAAATTTTTTCCCAAGCAACCTTTGGTCTTAGTTGGAACTTTACTTGGCAGGGTATAAATAGTATAATATTCGAGCAGGTGGTTGATAGTATGGAGCGGTATCGAAGCGGTCATAACGGTCCTGACTCGAAATCAGGTGTACCTTTACGGGTACCGTGGGTTCGAATCCCACCCGCTCCGCCAGACGGGGCCTTGCCCCACCGGAGGGCCTGCCATTTGGCAGGTCCTTTGCGTTTTATAAACTTAGCATTGATTGCCTTGCAGTCAGTCCTAAGTTTTTTTATTATACTAAAAATAGAGGGTAGGCTATGAGCCGGATCTATACCCTTGATGAGATTCGCAAGGTGGCAGGTGAAATCGCGAAGCGTCATGGCGTAGAGCGGATGCGATAAATGAAAGCTAAAAAATGATTTTAGTTGACATAATATCGCTCTAATGAGGTACTGAAATTGCATATAAAACCATCGTTATGACGATACTACCTGCGAGGAGGAATTCACTATGATTATATATCATGGCTCGCCTCAGATTGTGAAGCATCCCGGGCTTGGCAAAGGTAAGCCTTATAACGATTATGGGCAGGGATTTTATTGTACCGAAAGTCTGGACTTGGCCAAAGAATGGGCCTGCCCGACGCGGAAGGACGGTTTCGCCAATAAGTATACCATGAATACCGAGGGTCTTTCTTTGCTGCACCTTTCCGGCGGCAGCTACCACATTCTGAATTGGCTGGCGCTGCTATTAAAAAATCGCACCTTTGATTTGTCTGCTGCACTTGCCCTGCAAGCACGAGAGTATATCATCCAGACTTTTATGCCGGATTTATCAGGAAAGGATTATATTATAGGCTACAGGGCGGATGACTCTTATTTTTCCTTTGCGGAGGATTTTGTCAGCGGAGTCCTCTCCTTGCGCGATTTAAGCGAGGCTATGCGCCTTGGTGCTCTTGGGGAGCAAGTGGTATTAATTTCTCCAAAGGCTTTTCAACAAATCCGTTTTGGAGGATACGAGACAGCAAGTTATCAGGAATATCATGTCAAACGGATGAGTAGGGATAACCTTGCCCGACAGGATTATCAAAGCAGGAAAAAGGATCTAAAGACGCTGAAGAGCGACCTGTTTGTTCTGGATATCCTCAGAGAGGAGATAAAAAATAATGACCCGCGCCTACAAAGAATCCTACCTGAATAAAGCCCAGAAAACCCTTGCGGCCATGATGGACTATGCGGTTTTTGACCTTAAATATGAGCCGGATGAATTTTTTATATTGTTTCTACAGTCCGGGCTTGTGGATGAATTCGGCCGCGGCAATCCAAAATATATTGCCGGAAAAAGCGGGGCCGAGCTTGCCCGTGAGGTTGTTTTTATTACAACAGGCCAGTCGGTGGAAGTAACTCCTACGCCTCGTTTTGACCGTTCTCCGGTCTATTGGGCGGCTTGGGCATTGGCATATTATCAATGGTATTCGGGACACAGCTTCGAAGGAATCCATAGGGTATTGCCTTTTACGGAACTTTTGCATATGTACCCCACTCTTCACGAAGCCGATATAAATAAGTTTGTTTTCATAGCAGACGAAGTTTTAGCAGAAAGTAAAAAGAAAAGCGAAACAAATTTAAGCCGGTTGCGGAAGGCTCGGGGACTTTCGCAGAAGGAGCTTTCCAAAGCTTCGGGTGTTGCCCTGCGCATGATTCAGCTTTATGAGCAGAAGCAAAATGATATTAATAAAGCCCAGGCATCCTCGTTGCAGAGTCTGGCACAAGCATTGGGCTGCAAGATTGAGGATCTGTTTGAATGAGTTTATTCGTTTACACGATGAAG
Source organism: Candidatus Formimonas warabiya (assembly GCF_002777255.1). GTDB lineage: Bacteria > Bacillota > Dehalobacteriia > Dehalobacteriales > Dehalobacteriaceae > Formimonas > Formimonas warabiya. Next base: position 3,995,652 of record NZ_CP017634.1, read on the forward strand.
GTCAAAAAAATTAAAAAAATAATACTTTAATTGCTCTTGTTCAAAGCGACGACCTCCTGATCACAGATGCCCAGTCGGCCTTAGATTTAATCGCAACTGTAAGATATGAAACAGGATGTGACCGTATGGCACTGAATAAAGGGGCCATTACAGAAGAATTTTTTAGGTTAAGCACAGGCCTTGCCGGAGAAATACTGCAAAAGTTTGTCAACTATCGTCTAAAATTCGCTATTATTGGCGACTTCTCTTGCTATTCAAGTAAACCATTAAAAGACTTTATTTATGAGAGCAATCGCGGCAGGGATGTATTTTTCGTTTCCGCTGAGGCTGAGGCAATTGAAAGGTTGGCTACCGCCCAATAAGTTGGGCTGTGTAGGACAACCACGGGAAATGTTGCAAAACGGGGCCCCAATTACGGCGGATTTATTACGAAAATAAGTGGGAAGGGGAGAATGATTATGACAGAGCCTAACCCTATCTTAATCAGGCCGGAGCGGACGGCCGACTACCGTACCGTGGAGGAATTGACCCGGGAGACATTTTGGAACGTCAATGTGCCCGTAAGGAAAGACGGTGTACCGGACAAATCAGATCCCAGAGGAGGCGCAGAAATGAACAATTACGGATGGCTTGACTCCTACCTGCTGAAAAAGGCGGGAGCAGAGCGGGACTATAAAGTAGAATGGGGCTGGCATCGTTATTTGGTGCGGGGAAAAATGTTTGCCGCCGTTTGCACGCCCGATCCGAAGTATCAGCCTCACCAAGGACGGGAAATGGTGATCCTGAAATGCGAGCCCCTTCTGGCAGAGCTGTTACGGGCTGAGTATCCGGACATCGTGCCCGGGTTCTATTGCGACAAGGCAAACTGGAACTCGGTCTATCTCAACGGCGCCGTGCCTGACCAGGTCTTGAAAGAACTGTGCGACAGGTCCTATGAACTGGTATTCTCGAAACTGACGAAAAAGGTGCAGCGGGAAATAAAAGAGCATTATGGGGTCCTATGATCTTTAGGATTTTTTAAGCTTTTCTTTGGTTTCCTGCTTTCTTGAGAATAGGTTTCCGCACTTTCCGCTAAGGCGTTTCTAATTTCTCCTGCAGAGGGATTACAAGGATCAGGGGTCCTGTTCTTTTCAGAAGTCATGCTTTTACCTCCGGAATAAATAAATCTGTGCTAAATAAAAATCAAGCAGCTGAAAAATCATAGGCTACTTGACTTCTAAAGAAAATGATCATTAGCTGTTTCAATCACCGATAATTTCCGCAGCAGTTTTACGAGATATTTCTTTTAAATCCCGGTCCAACTTTGTTTCCTCCGGGTTTTTCATTTTCCGAACCTGGTGATGGGGCTCCGGGATGCCTGCCTGAGTGGTTTTACTTGTTTGGCACCCTTTCGATTTGGTTGTGGCTGGGGCTTTTTGCACCATGTTTTGCCTCCTTCTGAAACCCAGTTGACTTTTTTAGTATCTCCAACAATCCATGCAATATTTACATTTCAATAACTTGGTCTTTCAGAGGCTCTTTCTAAACCTTTCCTGAGAAGGTTAGAAATAACAAAACGCCGTTTAAACTGAGGATGAGCAGAGTAATAAACCAGCCCATATATTTGGTAAGCGCGTCATTGACCAGGGTGCCCATGATATCTTTACGACTGGTGAGCAGGATCATGGGGATAATGGCGGCCGGAAGAGCAAAACTTAAGGAGACCTGACTTAGAACCAGGGCTTTCATAGGGTTAATGCCTAAAGAGATGATGATGAGAGCAGGTGCCACGGTAAGGAGCCTTCTGATATTGAGGGGAATTTTTAAACCGATGAAACCATCCATCACCGTTTGCCCGGCCAGGGTGCCGACAGCGGAGGAAGATAATCCCGAGGCTAATAGGGCAATGCCGAAGGCAGCGCTTGATAAAGTGCCGGCCAGGGGTGCCAAGGATCGATGGGCCTGTTCAATACTTTCTACAATCACTCCATTGTTATAAAATATGGCCGCAGAAACTACCACCATGGCGGCATTGACGATAAAAGCAATGTTCATGGCCAGTACAATATCGATTTTTTCCATGCGCAGATGCTTTTGTTTTTGCTTGTCAGTTACATATCCATAGGGTTTTCGGCTTTGCACCAATTGAGAATGCAGGTAAATCACGTGAGGCATCACGGTAGCTCCCAGCATTCCCACCGCAATCAGCACTGCTTCCCCGTTGGGCAAGGAAGGAATCAGCGTGTGCATGGCCACTTGGGGCCAAGCCGGTTTCGCTAAAAACAGTTCAATGGTATAGGCAACACCAATGATCCCCACGAGTACGGTAATTAACGCTTCTACCACCCGCTGCCCGTATTTTTCCGTATATACGATAAAAAAGGTCAAAACAGCGGTAATAAAGCCGGCCTGGATTAAGGGCACGCCGAAAAGCAGGTACAATCCCAGAGATGCTCCCAGAAATTCCGCTAAAGCGGTTGCCATGGAGGCAAAGGTGGCCATCAACCATAAGAAATAATTGGTTTTTCGGCAAAATGTCCGCCCGCACATTTCCGGAAGATTACATCCCGTGGCAATGCCCAGTTTGGCGGAGAGGGTTTGCAGGAAGATGGCCATCAGGTTGCTCCAGAGGATCACCCAAATCAGTTGATAATTAAAAAAGGATCCTCCGCTGATATTGGTGGCGAAATTTCCCGGGTCAATGTAAGCAACACTGACGATAAATGCGGGGCCAAGGTATTTTAATAATTGGGAAAAACGGGATATCAGTGAAGGCTTGGGGTATGTCGTGATATTTTCCAACACGGAATTTTCGGGCTGGGGGACTGGCTCCGGGTACACTTCTTTTAACATACGGACACCTCTTTTGACCCTCATGATCAGAATAGAACGTTAACCGGGGCTAAAATTTTTACCTTAATTCAGACTATGTGGAAATTGAGTTTTTGTGAAAAAAAGATCATTTTGGAGAAAAATTTGGGGTTTCCGCCAGGTCAAAAGAGGGGCGATAAAAAAGGAACCCCAAGGGTTCCTTTATTCTTTGTCTTTTTTGCGGGGAAATTTCTGGAAGGCATCCACATAGGCGGGAGTTGCCTGCATAAATTCCACAAAGTGGCAGATACACTCCAGGGTTTCCTCACTCAGACTGTGTTCGATTTTCTCTGTGTCTTCCAAAACATTTTCCTGGACGCCCAGAAGGCGCAAAAAGGTTTCCAGCTTCTCATGCCTCTTTAAAAGCAGGCGGCCTACCTCTATCCCAACAGGCGTAAGTTCGATGATACCGTATTTTTCATATTTAAGATAATTGAGTTCAGCCAGTTTTTGGACCATTTTGGTCGCAGATGGTGGTTGTACATTGAGAGCTGAGGCCAAATCATTGATACGCGTATAAAATTTATTTTGAGACAGACGGAAAATCATTTCCAGGTAGTCTTCCATGCTGGGAGTAAGACCCTGATGCTGCTTGGCGTAACCCCGGAAGGTATAAAACTCATTATTGGAGTCGTTCATGCCGCTCACCCATTCTGTTTTTGTATATCATACGTTTTGGTGAGGCAAAAAATTACCATTTGGTTAAGATGATTCATGTAAGAAGAAGGATTTTACATCTGTGATTACCTTCGTTTTGATCGTTTCCTGGTCGATATCGCCTTTCTGATCAATGCCGGGAACAAAAGTTCCTCCCCGGTAACTTGTTTCCACGGTGGCGCAAAATATTTTGATCAGTTTTTCCGAGCAGGAAAAGGTATCGGATAAATTGGTTGCGCCGCACATCAGGGCGTATAATCCTCTTTTTGACCGGAGCACCGGGTCTGCAACCACTTCCCGGTGCAACAAGTGATGTGCCGACCAGAAGCATTGCATCCGATCAATGAAAGACTTGGCTAAAGCTCCTAAGGATTGAAAAAAAACCGGGGCCGCAAAGACAATTTTTTCTGAGGTAATAATTTTGGGATAAATTTGCGTAAGGTCGTCTTTTAGGTGGCACATGCCGTCTTTGGCACATGCTCCGCAAGCGATACAGGGAGAAAAGTTCAGATCCCGGAGAAACAGGAGCTCACCGGCAAATCCATTTTCTTTTGCAAGGCCGTTCGCCCAATGGGCCATGCGGTCGGTATTGCCGTTTCTCCGGGGACTGAAGCCAAGGACCAAGACATCCTTCATGGGAATACCCCTCTTTCTTTCGTTTCTAATAATATTATCTGGAAACCGGCCAACCCCTTCTGAAAGATGGTATTGGAAAAATTTAAATTTCTAAAAATTTTTGCGGGAGAATTATGACAAAAGGGGAAAACTTGTTTAATAAGACAGGAATTTAGCGAACAAGGGGGCCTTTAAGAGGGAAAATGCTTTTGTTTTTTGTGGAGACCGGCGCTGACTTTTTCTTATCAAGGCGCATTACCAGTTAAACTTAAAAAAGGGGTATATTTATTAAAGGACAGGAACCGGTTTTATTAATTCTTTAAGATTCTCAGGGAGCCTGATTAAAGATAAAGGAAAAGGTTCGGTTCGTTAAGTAATCATTCACCTACAGAAAGCTTTGATTTCCTTGTTTCGCCAGGAAAATCAAGGCTTTTTGCGTAAAAACACATTCGAAAAGAGTGTGTTTTTATTCATTTTTGCAGAAGTCTTTCTAAAAGTTCTTTTTCTGCCCGACAATGTTTACTATTCTCTCAGGGCTATTTCTGATAAGGTGGTATCAACAAAAAGACAAAGGGACAGGTTGGGAGGAAGAAAGATGAGAAAGTTATTGTTCGTCAGCATGATAAAGAAAGTAAGCATGATGTTTTCCTGGGTCATGAGCGTTTCCTTTATAGGATATTTGTTTGGCGGAGGGACGACCGCTCTGGGATTTATATGCAAAAGTAGTGCCGGGCCCGTCCGCATCGTACCGGAAAACATGGTGCAGCGAGACAGCATATTATTGAAAGAAAAGTTCTGGTTATTTGGCAAAGAACAAATTTTGATTTCAAAAGCGGCCAGGCGGTTGATGGAACAATCCTATCGTATAGGTCGGGGTCCTCCGCAGGGAGTCCCATGAATATCCTACCGGTGAGGCTCACCCCATCTTAACCTTAATACTTAGTGTCCGTCTCCCGCATTGGTTCAGGACCATTCCACAAATGGCATTCATACTGGAGAGAGGCCACATAGAGCGGGAGTCCAAAAGTAAGTCAATCCGCATGAGCAACTTTTCCTCTGTTTAGCAAAGCGAAACCTTGGTAAAAAACTTTTGCACGTAAGAACTGGTTCAACATGGTCCAAGTCCTGCCGGAAAGGAGAAAGGGCTCTGCAGCCCGGCAGAAGAAAGGAGAGGGAGACGTTTTCGGTCAGGGCGAAAGGACATGTTTTCCCGATGATTTGCCAGGCCTGGTTGACGATAAATGATGAGGGATAAAAAAGAATTAGGGGGGAAACGTCAAATTAATTGAGGTAGATTTCCTCATGAACCTTTATTGGGGAGTCAAAAATCTTTTAGGAAAATCAAATTGTAAGATGGTATCTTAAAAAGGGGAAGAGAGCATCCCACGAAAATAATGACAAGTGCCTCTTACAAAATACTTCATGAATGACACAGCAAATTCATATCGTTGTGAACAAAAAAGGTGAGGTTTCTCACAAACGACGGCGTTAGCCGAAAATCATGAAACAACGAAAAAATTGAATAGGATAAAAACGGGGGAGCTGACGAAAAATCAGGTCCCTTGCTTTATTTAGGAAAAAAAATATAGTTTGGCAGGAATAATATGACATTGTGTGGAATTTAAGTAAAAAAAACTTCTGACTAAATTTCGCTTTCGCACACGTGTGATCGAACAACGAAAAAGGTGACAAGATTTATGAAACAAAGTTTTGAAAATTGCTTTCAGTGTGTTTCATACAAAAATTGTTTTGCAGACAAGGACCGCATGGATTTAAAGACGGCCCGGGAAATAGCCGCCTTATGCACGAAACCTTATAAGGGTTTAGGCACGGATCTGGTACGGATTACGGATGCCGTTAAGTGTATCAGCCTGAAAAAGGCCCTTCGGTTTTCCGACGAAGGCAGGATTGAATGGATTGACCACCATGTGATTCGTTTCCTGGAATAAATGAGGGACAGAAAAAATAAAATAGGAAAAAGAAGTATAAAAGTTGGGGGTTCGTTTGACAAAACCGGAATGGAGCGTTATGATGGTAGTAGAGTTAGGATAAACTAACACGGTGAGGGTGTAATGATGAACCATGTTTTTATTTCTAATTCCCTTGAGGATTATTTGGAGGCAATTCTCATCCTTTCTGAAACCAATGATAGCGTACGGATAACCGATTTAGCCCAGATTATGGGAATTGCCAAGCCAAGTGCCACTGAGGCGGTAAAATCCCTGGTGGATTTAGGTTTGTTAAAACATGAAAAATATGGGCCGGTGGAATTAACCATGCTTGGGAAAAAGCAGGCCGTGGAAGTACGACGCAGGCACCGGTTAATAAAAAAGTTTTTGACGGAGGTACTGGGTGTCCCCCAGGAAATTGCCGAGAAAGATGCTTGCTTAATGGAACATGCTGTAAGCTCAGACACCATTAGCCGGTTGGTTTTCTTTCTGGAGTCCCGCATCGGGGTAAGTGAGAAAAAAGAAATTTAAGGTTTTTGTCCGGGTGTTAGGCCCAGCTAACAAAAATTTTCCTGCTGCCAAGGATACCACAGAGGCCAGGAAGACAAAGGGTATTGTCAGTGAAGATGACCTTGCAGCTTGCATAAAGGCGAAGAGAAATTAAGGAGAGGAATCATCATGAAGAGGCGGACTTTGAAAGATTTGGCTCCGGGGCAAAGAGCCAAAATTGTGAAAATTAACGGATCGGGGGCAATCCGGCGGCGGCTGGTAGAAATGGGCGTGACACCGGGCTCTGAAGTGGAAATGGAACGCTATGCCCCTTTGGGAGATCCCGTGGAAATAAAACTGAAGGGGACCCACCTTTCCTTGCGCAAGTCGGAGGCGGAAATTGTTGACATTGATCCGGAGGGTACAAAATGAAAACAATTACCCTTGCCTTAGCAGGTAATCCCAACAGCGGAAAAACGACGATTTATAATCATCTCACCGGGGCCCGCCAGCATGTGGGAAATTATCCCGGGGTAACGGTAGAAAAACGGGAAGGGAAAAAAATTTACCGGGATTATGAGTTTACCATTATTGACCTGCCGGGGATTTACAGTTTGACCGCCTATTCTCCTGATGAAGTAGTGGCGCGGAATGTTCTCTTAGAGGAGAAAATCGATCTCATTGTGGATATTGCGGACGCCACCAATGTGGAACGTCATTTCGGCTTAACCGTGCAATTAAAAGAATTGGGCTTGCCCATGGTTCTGGGGTTAAATATGATGGATCTGGCCCGGGACCAGGGATTTACTTTCAACTTCCCTCTTTTGTCTCAGCTGTTCGGGATGCCGGTCCTTCCTGTGATTGGTACGAAAAATGAAGGGGTAAATGAACTCCTTAATGCGGCCATTGACCTGATGGAAGGGAAAGAAAAATCTGCCGAGCGGCCCGTTCGCTATCAAAGGGATATTGAAACACAAATAGGCTATATTCAAGCATTGATGCCCAACATTTATGAAAAAAATAGTTTGGTGGACCGGAAAAGGAAAGAAGTCGTTGACCGGTGGGCTGCGGTGAAGCTTTTAGAAAAAGACCCGGATGTGGTGGCACGGGTAAAGAAAAGTCCCCAATCCCAGCCCGTATTGGCACAGATGGAAAAAAGCCGCCGGATCCTGCGGGAGCAATACGGAGAGGACCCGGAGTTAATTATGGTAGACAGCCGTTATGCCTTCGCGCGGGGAGCCATCCGGGAGGCCGTGATCTTTCCGGGGGAAGACCGGGCCACCCTGACGGAAAAAATTGACCGCATCATTTTAAACAGGGTATTAGGCCTGCCCGTTTTTTTGATTGCCATGTGGCTTCTTTTTCAGCTTACCTTTAGCCTGGGACAATTCCCGGTAGGCTGGATTGAATCAGGGGTGGCCTTCCTGGCTGATGTGGTCGGCCGGGGGATGCCCGAGGGATTGCTTAAATCCCTGATCGTTGACGGCATTATCGGCGGTGTGGGCGGAGTCATTGTTTTTCTGCCCAATGTTTTACTGCTCTTTCTTGGCATTACCTTTTTGGAAGGAACGGGGTATATGGCCCGGGCCGCTTTTGTGATGGATCGATTAATGCACAACATGGGGCTGCACGGGAAATCGTTTATTCCCATGGTGTTGGGGTTCGGCTGCTCGATTCCCGGCATTATGGCCACCCGCACCTTGGAGAACCCCCGGGACCGTTTAGTGACCATTTTGGTGGTGCCCTTGATGAGCTGTGGGGCCCGGCTCCCGGTGTACACTCTGCTGGCAGGGGCCTTTTTCAGCCCGGGCAATGCCGGTAATGCCATCTTTTCTATCTATATCATCGGCATTATCCTGGCCGTAATCATGGCCAAGGTATTTCGCACCTGGGTACTGCCCGGACCATCGGAGCCCTTTGTGATGGAACTCCCTGTTTACCGGCTTCCCGTCTGGAAAAGTGTCCTCCTCCAAGTGTGGGAGCGGGCCTTGCTCTATTTGAAAAAAGCGGGAACGGTGATTCTGGCGGCTTCCGTGTTGATGTGGGTATTCTTTACCTTTCCGGTTGCCGAGCAGCAACCTCATCCGGACCCCTCCGTCCAGATGGAAGAAAGTTTTGCGGGAAGAATCGGGCATGGCATTGAACCCCTCATCAAACCTCTGGGTTTTGACTGGAAAACAGGGGTTGCCCTGCTGGCCGGTTTTGCCGCCAAAGAAGTGGTAGTCAGCACCATGGGGACACTGTACAGCATCGAAAGCGGGGACCCGGGGGACGGCACGGGAGAGGTGCCCGAGGAAAGCTATGCCGCCCGGGTAAAAGAACAGTCCGGGTTCACCCCGTTAACGGCCTATGGTTTTATGTTGTTTGTGCTGATTTATGTGCCCTGTCTGTCCACTGTGGCGGTGGTTTACCGGGAAACCAACGGATGGCGCTGGCCCATGTTTTTAATCGGGTATACCATGACTCTGGCTTGGCTGGTAAGCTTTTTGGTTTACCAGGGCGGGTCCTTTCTGGGCATTGGTCGATAAGGAAATGGACAGAATGGATGGGATACGGAATCCGGTGGCAGTTTTTCCAACATTTCTTTCGTTTCTTTTCCCGGTTTGTCCGGAAAAAAACTTGCATCCCATACAAAATATATGTATAATTAACTAGTCGCATTTGTTGGGAGTAGGCACTCCCTTTGATGAATGGCGTATAAGAACAAGAGTCAAGATGATCGAACCCAAAAAACAACAAATACGTGGTTCCGGTTCTAGTTTCCGGTATCCTGTTCCTGATGGGGAGAGGTGGCCGAGCTTGGCTTAAGGCGCACGCCTGGAAAGCGTGTTGGTGTAACAGCCTCGCAGGTTCAAATCCTGTCCTCTCCGCCAGTAAAATTATGATCGGCATGGAAAAATTGATACCTGCCGGTCTTTTTTAGACAAAATTGATTTTGCCGTGCTAGATGGGGAGGTAGCGGTGCCTTGTAACTCACAATCCGCTATAGTGGGGTCGAAGTCCTGCCTGAGGGCCTATCCTGTGGGGTCAGCCTCGGAAAAGTGGCAATGATAACCGGGTCTTACGCAACAAGAAGTTATAAACCCCGTCAGGTCCGGAAGGAAGCAGCGGTAAGTAACCACTTTTGTGTGCCGTAGGGGAGCCTGGTTTGAGTTAACTAGTTGAGTAACGTCCGGAGGGTAGTTTCGAAGGTAGGTGCACGGCTAAAATTTTTTAAGGCGCCCCGTCAAGGGCGTTTTTTTGGTATTGCGGATCCCGAAAAACCGGAAGCCGTCAAGGCTTTTTGGCAGAGGAAATTTAGTATCCATATCAAATATAGTTTTGCATATCAAATGTCTGAGTCTGGTTGGGGGGCAGGGAACTTGTCATATATCGCATTATATAGACAGTGGCGTCCGCAACGATTTGATGAGGTCGTGGGGCAGGACCACATTAGTAAAACCTTAAAAAATGCCATCAAGACAAACAGAATTGTTCATGCCTACCTTTTTACCGGTCCCAGAGGGACAGGAAAAACCAGTTCGGCCAAAATCATGGCGAAAGCCGTAAATTGCCTTGCTCCGGAAGATGGTGAGGCCTGTAATGCGTGTGCTTCTTGTCAAACCATCAACGCAGGCCATTCCATGGATATCATTGAGATCGATGCCGCATCCAACCGGGGCATCGACGAAATCCGGGACCTGAGGGAAAAGGTTAAATATGCTCCTGTAGCATGCACATATAAGGTATATATTATTGATGAAGTACATATGCTGACCTCCGAAGCATTCAACGCTTTATTAAAGACCTTGGAAGAACCGCCGAAGCATGTAATTTTTATTTTAGCAACCACAGAGCCCCATAAGATCCCTTTGACGGTGCTCTCCAGGTGCCAGAAATTTGATTTCAAAAGAATCGGCTACCGGGATATTGTTGCCCATTTAAAGGAAATCTGCGGGGCAGATGACTTAAAAGTACAGGAGCGGGCCCTTCAGATGCTGGCCAAAAAATCCGAAGGAAGTATGCGGGATGCTTTAAGCTTACTGGACCAGTGTTTAAGCTTTGCTGAGGGAGAAATCACGGAGGAAACCATCGCTACTGTGTTAGGGACGGTGGACGGGGAATTTATTAAAAATATTGTGCAGGCAATGGCAGAAAAAAACTACGGGACGATGATGGGGTTAATTGAAGGTTTGGTTCAAGAAGGAAAGGACATCCGCCAGTTTTCCCATGATCTGGTAGAGTATTTCAGAAATTTGGTTCTGGTGAAATTGTCCGGGCAGCAGACCAAATACTTTGATCTTCCGGATTTTTGGCATGAAGTGATGCGGGAACAAAGTGCGCTGTTCTCGGAGCCTAGGCTGTTTCACATCCTGGAGGTTTTAAGTGAAGGAGAAACCCAGTTAAGATTTAGTTCACAGCCCCGGATTACTTTGGAGCTTTCCATCATTAAGGCTACCGGACTTCATGAAGCAGAAAGAAGGATGCCCGGGGAAAATAAGGGGTTGACCCCTGGTAAGGCGGAGCCAAAAGCAGGGGGGGAAGATACCTTGGGCAAACCTGATAAACCGGTTCTGCCCCAGTCCCCTGCAGGAAAAGACGAAGGAATTAGTCTGGAGGCAATTCGGGAACAGTGGAAAAAAGTTCTGGAATCCGTGCGAAAGCAACGGCCCACGACCTATGCCTATTTAGTTGAAGGGGAACCGGTGGAAGTAAAGAATGGTAAAATAATTTTACTGTATAAAGCAAACTTTCACTTGCATATGGAGAATTTAGAGCAGCCGGGGAATAAATCCTTGGTGGAAAAAGTATTATTGGCCGTTTATCAACATAGACTTACCGTACAGGGATCAATAGCCCCTGTTTCTGAAAGTAAAAACGATTTGGTTTCAGAAGTTCGGGAGCTTTTTGGGGATATGATACTGGAAATCAAAGAATAAGGAGGTAATCAAATGAGTTTTGGCAATATGCAAAAGATGATGAAGCAAGTGCAAAAAATGCAGGCGGACATGGCACGTCTTCAGGAAGAATTGGCCGGCCGAACTGTAGAGGCAAGTTCGGGGGGAGGAGCTGTGACCATAGTAGCCAATGGAAAACAGGAAGTGGTATCCATCAAAATTAAGCAGGAAGCCGTTGATCCGGATGATGTGGAAATGCTGGAGGATATGCTGCTGGCAGCGGTGAACGAGGCGATCCGTAAATCCCAAGAGATGGTATCTGGAGAGATGAGCAAAATCACAGGCGGCATGAAGATTCCCGGGTTGTTCTAACAGGGAGGCTTTTATCGCATAATCCCTTCTTAGGAGTGTTGGTATGTTAATGTATTACCCGGAACCCGTAGCTAAGCTCATTGATGAGTTGATGAAGCTGCCTGGTGTGGGTCCGAAATCTGCCCAGAGACTGGCCTTTCATTTGCTAAATGCCCTGGAAAAGGATGCCCTGGGCTTAGCCCAGGCCATTGTATCCGCCCGGCAGAAAATTAGACAATGTTCCGTCTGTGCTAATTTAACGGAACAGGATCCTTGCCCTTTATGCCTGGATCCTACCCGGGACCAGAGTTTGCTGTGTATTGTGGAGCAGCCCAAAGATGTGGTGGCTATGGAGAAGACCAGGGAGATCAAAGGGAAATACCATGTGCTTCACGGCGCCATTTCCCCCATGGATGGCATCGGTCCGGAACAGCTCACCATCAATCTGTTGTTATCCCGCCTGCGCGATTCTCAGGTGAAAGAAGTTGTCGTGGCGACCAACCCCAATGTGGAGGGAGAGGCGACGGCGCTTTATTTGTCCCGGCTTTTAAAGCCCATGGGGATTAAAGTAACGCGTATTGCCCACGGCCTCCCTGTAGGCGGGGATTTAGAATATGCAGACGAGGTTACCTTGGCAAAGGCTTTCGAAGGGCGAAAAGAAATGTAATGAATAGTTTGAAGTATTGACCCCTTGAGAGACCCTTCTTCAGGGGTCACTTTTTGAAAAAACGGCTGATGCGCGCACCATTTACCAAACCCTCAGGATATCTGTTTCCCCCCATCCCAATCAGCGAAAAACCGAAACCCGGCAGGGTTTTTCCAAACATATTTGGGACAACTTCCCCATATAATGATAAAAAACATTGGGGGGGTAAGGTTATGTGGAAAAGAGTGATTCATTTTCTGTATGTTGCTTGGAACAGGTGGTATGACCGGCAATGGTATTGGAAAAAGCCCTTGGATAAAAATCAGGAATATGTTCTTTTGGTAGAGGAAGCCCGGAAAGAGTGGCAATGGGCCAATCAACTGGTTAAGGAAGTAAAGGAGAAGAATCTCATCGATCAGGCCATATACTGGCAGAGTGCTGCGGAACGGAAGTATGTTTATTTGCTAAAGCAGGCGGCCCAGGAAGGGGTCCGGGCTGATTTCGGCCTGATTGTTTACATGGCTTTAACAGATCGGCGGATAAATAACTGGGGGGTGAGGACGTGCCAAACGACCTCTGGCAAATAATCCTAATCGTCGTTGTGGCGTTGGTGCTTTTGTTTCCAATGATTCGGTTTTTATTTAAGCCGGTCAAGCTGATTGTGAAATTGCTCATCAATGGAGCCACAGGATTTATTCTGTTATGGTTAATTAATACTTTCGGAGGAACGATGGGGATTTTTTTGCCCATCAACCTTGTGACGATATTAGTTGCGGGTATTTTGGGGATCCCGGGGATTTTTCTGCTCTTTTTTATGAAATTGATTTTAGCCGGCTAGTTTCTGGTCAGTTCTTAGCGCAGAATTTGCTGCACTACGTTAATTGATGGAAAAGTATAAATTTTTGTCCAGGGGGATAAATTAATAAATTTTTCTGGAAATTTTAACATAAAGTTATTACAATGGTTGTTAATAGGTTTTAGAAAATTTAGGCCATTTGGCCAAAACATATAAAAAAGGGGGACAAGTAATGTCAAAAAGCACCAAAACCATGGACGGGAATAAAGCTGCGGCATATGTATCCTATGCCTTCACCGAAGTAGCCGCCATCTTTCCCATCACCCCATCTTCGCCCATGGCCGAATACGTGGATGAATGGAGTGCATTAGGGCAAAAAAATATTTTCGGGCAACCCGTCCAAGTCGTTGAAATGCAGTCCGAAGCCGGGGCGGCAGGAGCCGTACACGGATCTCTCAGCGCCGGAGCGCTCACCACTACCTACACCGCATCTCAGGGGTTACTCCTGATGATTCCCAACATGTACAAAATTGCCGGGGAATTCTTGCCCGGCGTGATGCATGTCAGTGCCAGGTCTCTGGCTACCCATGCCTTGAACATTTTCGGCGATCATTCCGATGTCATGTCCTGCAGCCAGACCGGCTGGGCCATGCTCGCCTCCAACAGCGTCCAGGAAGTCGTCGACATTGCCGGGGTTGCTCATTTGGCCGCCATCAAATCCCGGGTTCCTTTTATCCACTTCTTTGATGGGTTCAGAACCTCTCATGAACAGCAAAAGGTAGAAGTGATTCCCTACGAGGATTTTGCCCGGATGGTGGATTATGACAGCATCAAAGCCTTCAAAGACCGGGCTCTGAACCCGGACCATCCTGTGATCAGAGGAACCAACCAGAATCCGGATATCTTCTTCCAATGCCGGGAAGCCAGCAATACATACTACGCCAATGTGCCGGATATCGTTGCTGCGTACATGGAGCAAATCAGCAAACTCACGGGCCGGGAGTATAAACCCTTCACCTATTACGGTGCCCCTGATGCGGAAAACATCATTGTCGCCATGGGGTCGGTCTGCGACACCGTCGAAACCGTAGTCGACTACTTAGCATCTCAAGGAGAAAAAGTAGGCCTGATCAAAGTACATCTGTACCGGCCTTTCTCCGCCAAATACTTCTTTGATGTGCTGCCCAAAACCGTGCGGAAAATTGCTGTTTTAGACCGGGTAAAAACCGCCGGGGCTCTCGGGGAACCCCTCTTTTTGGATGTCCAGAGCATCTTCTACGGCCAGGAAAACCAACCCTTGATTGTAGGAGGCCGTTATGGCCTGGGATCCAAAGACACGGTACCGGCAGATATCATCGCCGTCTATGACAACCTAAAACAGGACAAGCCCAAAACCAACTTCACCCTCAGCATCGTCGACGATGTCACCCATACCTCCCTGACCCGGGGAGCGGATATCGACATGACTCCAGCCGGGACCATCCAGTGCAAATTCTGGGGCCTGGGGTCCGACGGCACAGTGGGGGCCAACAAACAGGCCGTAGAAATCATCGGGGACAACACCGATATGGCGGCACAGGCCTACTTCGCCTATGACTCCAAAAAATCCGGCGGGGTGACCATGTCCCACTTAAGATTTGGCCAAAAACTGATCAAAGCCCCCTATTTAATTACCACGGCCGACTTCATCTCCTGCAGCAACCCGGCCTATGTGCACAAATATGATTTACTGGCCGGATTAAAAGACGGCGGCACCTTCCTGTTAAACTGCGTCTGGACACCCGACGAACTGGACGAAAAACTGCCCGCCGGTCTAAAAAAATACCTGGCGGAACACCGCATCAACTTCTATACCATTGACGCCATCAATATTGCCCAAGAACTGGGGTTAGGGAACCGGACCAACATGATCATGCAATCCGCCTTCTTCAAATTGGCCAACGTCATTCCCCTGGAGCAGGCGGTAGAGCACCTGAAAGAATCCATCGAACATGCCTACGGTAAAAAAGGCCAAAAAATTGTCGATATGAACAACGCAGCGGTAGACAAAGGGATCGAAGCCCTAATCAAAGTAACCGTTCCGGCCTCCTGGGCGGCTGCGGTGGAGGAAGCAGCCGCAGAACAGGATGTTCCGGCCTTCATCGCCGATATCATGGAACCCATGAACCGGTGCGAAGGAGACAAGCTTCCCGTCAGTATCTTCACCAAGCACGGCTGCGAAGACGGCACCTATCCCACTCAGACCACCCGGTACGAAAAACGGGGTGTCGCCGCTTTTGTGCCCGAGTGGAATCCGGAAAACTGCATTCAATGCAACCGCTGTTCCTTCGTCTGCCCCCATGCCGCCATCCGGCCCATACTCTTAGACGAAGAAGAACAGAAAAAGGCGCCCGAGACCTTTATCACCCTTGCCGCCACAGGAAAAGAACTGAAAGGCCTCGCCTACCGGATACAGGTCAGCACCTTAGACTGCCAGGGCTGCGCCAGCTGTGTCAACGTGTGCCCGGCTAAAGAAAAAGCTTTAAGCATGGAATCCATCGAAAGCCAAACAATAGACCAGGTAGCCAACTGGAACTTCAGTACCACCGTATCCATCAAAGATCATCTCATGAACAAATACTCCGTTAAAGGAAGCCAATTCGCCCAGCCCCTAATCGAATTCTCCGGTGCTTGTGCCGGTTGTGGGGAAACCCCCTACCTCAAGCTCATCACCCAGCTCTTTGGGGACCGCATGATGGTAGCCAATGCCACCGGGTGCTCCTCCATCTGGGGCGGCGCCGCACCGGCCATGCCCTTCTGCGTCAACAAAGAAGGAAAAGGACCTGCCTGGTCCAACTCCCTCTTCGAAGACTCCGCCGAATTCGGCTTTGGCATGTACTTAGGCGTCAAACAGATCCGCAACAAGCTGGCCGATTTAATGAGAGAAGCCCTGCTAGTAGATCTCGCACCCGCTTTAAAAGAAGCTTTCCAGCAATGGCTGGCGGGTAAAGACCAGCCCGCTGCCTCCCAGGAAGCGGCCGGTAAAATCATGCCGCTGCTGGCAGGCCAGAATCATCCGATACTCAAACAAATCGCCGAAAGGGCGGACTTCCTTACCAAACGGTCCCAGTGGGCCTTCGGCGGTGACGGATGGGCCTATGACATCGGGTACGGCGGCGTCGATCATGTGCTGGCATCCGGAGAAGATGTAAACATCTTTGTCTATGACACCGAAGTCTATTCCAACACCGGAGGCCAGTCCTCCAAGTCCACCCCGGCGGCGGCCATTGCCAAATTTGCCGCTTCCGGCAAAAAGACCAAGAAAAAAGACTTAGGCATGATGGCCATGTCTTACGGTTACGTTTATGTGGCCCAGATTGCCATGGGGGCTGATTACAATCAGGCCATCAAAGCCATTCAGGAGGCGGAAGCCTACAACGGACCGTCCCTGGTCATAGCCTACAGTCCCTGCATCAATCATGGACTCAAAGGAGGCATGGCCAATGCCATGACCGAAATGAAAAAGGCGGTCGAGTGCGGCTACTGGCACCTGTACCGCTATAACCCGGACCTGAAAAAAGAAGGGAAGAATCCCTTTACCCTGGATTCCAAGGAACCTACGGCCGGCTTTAAAGACTTTATCTTAAGCGAAGTGCGCTATTCCTCTTTGGTCCAGCTCTTCCCAGAAACCGCGGATGAACTGTTTAAGAAGACGGAACAGGATGCCAAAGAAAGGTACGAATCTTACAAACGCTTGGCCAACGCTTAGAAATATTAGTTTTGGATGCAGAAGCGCCCCTGGAAAGGGGCGCTTTTTATTTTTTTATGACCTATTAATTCAGGAACATCGGCTTGCCCACCGCCATAAACTAAACAAGGCACCATAAAGGCAAGAGGCCTGTCTATGCGAAATGGTCAATGAACCCATAAGGCAATAGGTAAGCAAAGAAAAGATCAGAACCAGAAGGATGAGGGGAATCGAATGGGAAAAAAGGATGGCTTAGGCGGTTGGGGTCTCGGCGATCTCTTCAAAGATTTAGGGAATCTATTGGAAATCATAGACAAGATGGAGGACATGGGCTGTAATGAAATGAGCAAAACGGGAGAATTCGGTTCTCCCGGACCCAAGGGATTAAAGGGGACCTATGGATTTAGTATCAGAACCAGCGGTTTGGGGAGGCCCATGATTCAACCCTTTGGTAATGTGCGGGCCGGCGCGGGCAAGGTAGAATTTGATGAAACCTGGGAGCCGATTTTAGATGTCTTTGATGAGCAGGATCACGTCCTGGTTGTGGCCGAATTGCCCGGTATCTCGGAGGACCAATTAGAGTTGAAAATTGAAGACGACCATCTTCAGCTCAGGGCTTCCGGACTTCGGCAATATAAAAAAAATATTCCTTTACCTTATGCCGTGGACGAAAATAAGATCGTATCGGTTTTGAAAAACGGTATTGTAGAAATTACTCTGCCCAAAAAGTCCGATCAACCCGAATAAGGAAAATGAGGTTAGGTTCGATGGAAAACAGTATTTGTCTTAGTGTAGCCGAGGCCCTAACAAAAGACGTAGGCCGGGGAATTGCCCGCATGGACCCGGTGGATATGCAGTCCGCAGGTGTTCATATCGGAGATGTGATTATCATCCGGGGGAAGAAAGAGTCGGCAGCCAGGGTGATGCCTGCCTATGCGGACAACAGGGGGGACCGGCTGATTCAGATTGACGGCATCACCAGGGAGAACGTGGGCGCCTTACTTGGTGACAAGGTATCTGTGCAAAAGGGTGATGTCCAACCCTGCCGGCAACTGGTCCTGCGTTTCCTGAATAACCGGCTGCCCTTAAACAGTGACTTTGTTTTACGGACGATTCAGGGGCTGCCTCTGAAGCAGGGCGATAAAATAAGAATTCCTTTGCTTGGCCTGAAGAACCAGGAGTGCATCGTGCTGAGTACTGCCCCGGAGGGTATTGTATTGGCGGGAAAGGATACAAAACTGATGTTCCAGAATAGTGAAAGCGCTGTTCAGGACACCGGGATCACCGTACGGTACGAAGATATTGGGGGTCTGCAAAAGGAATTGCAGCGCATCCGGGAAATGATTGAGCTTCCCCTAAAATACCCCGCTCTATTTGACCACCTGGGGATTGATCCACCCCGGGGCGTATTGTTATCCGGTCCTCCGGGCACCGGGAAGACCTTAATTGCCCGGGCCGTGGCCAGTGAGGCCAATGCCTATTTCACCCATGTCAACGGGCCGGAAATTATTAATAAGTATTATGGGGAAAGCGAGGCCAAACTGCGGGAAATTTTTGAAACCGCGTCCCGGCGGGAACCGAGCATCATCTTTTTAGATGAAATCGATGCCATTGCCCCCAAAAGGCAAAACGTAACGGGAGAGGTGGAAAAAAGGGTCGTGGCCCAGCTGCTGGCCCTCATGGACGGACTGCATGACCGGGGCCGGATTATTGTGATTGGGGCCACGAATATCCCGGATGCCCTGGATGGTGCCTTGCGCCGGCCCGGCCGTTTTGACCGGGAGCTTACCATCGGCATCCCGGACCGGGAAGGAAGAGGAGAAATTTTACAGATTCACTCCCGGGGCATGCCCTTGACAAAAGAGGTAGATCTGGACAAAATTGCCGAGGTTACCCACGGCTTTGTGGGGGCCGATTTGCAGGCCTTGTGCCGGGAGGCGGCCATGCAGGCGTTGCGCAGGGTTTTACCGGACCTGGATTATCGCTCGGGGGATCTGGCACCGGAATGGTTGAATAAAATCCAAGTGGGCAAGGAAGATTTCTTCGCGGCCCTGAAGGAAGTGGAGCCCTCTGCAACCAGGGAATTGACCGTTGAGGTGCCCCGGGTGCAATGGAAAGATGTGGGGGGCCTTCAGGAAGTAAAAAAACAATTGCAGGAAGCGATTGAATGGCCCTTTCAATATGAGCAGTTGTTTAAATGGGCCAAAATTGACCTGCCCAAAGGCATCTTGCTCTACGGTCCTCCCGGAACGGGAAAAACGTTGCTGGCCAAGGCAATGGCCAATGAAATTAATGCCAATTTTATCTCCATCAAGGGACCGGCCTTATTATCCAAATGGGTGGGGGATTCGGAAAAGGCCCTCCGGGACGTGTTTAAAAAGGCGCGGCAGGTTGCCCCCTGTATTATTTTTTTTGATGAGATCGATGCCCTGGTTCCCCACCGGGGGATGGGGGGACAGATTTCGGAAAGAATGTTAAGCCAGATGCTCACGGAAATGGACGGGGTGGAAGAATTGCACCGGGTCGTGGTGCTGGCCGCCACCAACCGGATCGATCTCATTGATCCCGCGTTGCTGCGCCCGGGAAGATTTGACCTGATCATTCCCATGCCTTTGCCCGGTGAGGAAGACCGCAGGGAAATTATCGGCGTGCATTTGCACGGGCTTTCTCTGGAGGAAAATGTTGATTGCGGGGATCTGGCGCAGAAAACCGCGGGCTTTTCCGGTGCGGAATTAAGATATCTCTGCCAGCGGGCAGCTCTGTGGGCTGTCCGGGAATTTATCCAGTCCACCAGTCAGCATCATTTGGCGGAGCAAGAGACGGGCTTTCACATTTCGGCCGGGCATTTTCATCAGGCGCTCCTGGACATGGAGAAGCAAAAAAAACTTGAGAAACGAGAAGGGTGAAGGGGGTAATTCACTCGTGATGACTGCATTAGAACCAAAAAGACAGAGGAATGACGACACCCTGGCCGCCTTAGTGGACCGGCTCCTGGACAAGGGGCTGGTGATCAATGCGGACATTGTGGTATCCGTAGCCGGTGTGGAACTTCTAGGCGTGAAGATCCGGGCAGCCCTGGCCTCTTTTGAAACCGCCGCCCGGTACGGTCTGGAATTTCCTTCCGGGACAAATTGCGAAACGGCTGTTTGGAAAGAGGCCACCATTGACAAAGAGACCTGTCCCCAATGTGAAAAAAGAGTGGATAAAAAGGAATTGTTAGAAGAGGGCTGCCCGTGGTGCGGGTGGATATCGGCGAAGACGAAGAAGCTTACGGGGCAGGTATCTGTGCCGGTACAACGGTAGGATGGGAGGGACCGGATCGATGGATCAGGATCTGACCAGGGAAGAAAAAGATTGGTTGCGCCGGTTTTTAAACAGCTTGGATTACCGGAGCCGGGCGATGTTCTGGCACCTTTGGCAAAAAGGGCATGCTGAGCTTGAGGAATTAAGGATTGCGGCGAACCTGGCCACCGATATGGAGGCCCTGATGCATGTGAAAGATGTCCTGAACCCTAAGGCCTGCGAGTTTTTCGGCCAGCCGGTACTGGTGTTTCACCGGTCAAAGGTCAACCCCCAGACGGGGGAAAAAGTGTTGTTCAACTGGTGGCTGGAGCTGGATCCCTTTTCTCCTGGTGAGCAGCAGGCACCCATTGTTGATTTGTTTGAAAATGGCAATACCATTATGGTCGTGGCGGAGGTGCCGGAGATCCGCATTGATTCTGCTGAGCTCAATTATAAAAACGGCATCCTGACGGTACGGCTGCAGCTGGCGGAACTGGAGCGCCCGCATGAGAAGAGGCTTGATGCCGGCAGTGTGCCGGGTCCTGGGGGAAAGGAAAAAGGGCCTGGAACCGGGTGCGGAGCCGGTCAGCGGGAAGATATTCCTGCGGATATCTTTGATGACGGGGAAAGTCTGCTGGTGATTCTGGACTTGCCGGCGGTGGAAGAGAGCAGCATCCAGGTCTCTTTATCCGGGTGCGGCCTGCGCATTGTTGCCTGCAGCCAGGGAAGGGATCTGGAAGGGCAGATTCATTTACCCTGTCCCGTGATAAAAATTAGGCAGCAAACTTATCGAAACGGTGTCCTAAACATTGAACTGGAAAAGTGAGGTGTTGTCCTTGCTTGATATTGATGAAGATAATTTGAAGCACGGCTTGCTCGGATTGGTGATCGCCGTTGTGGAAATCATTCAAGAGGCCTTGAAGAGAGAGGCATTCCGGCGCATGGAAGACGGCACGCTTTCCGAAGAAGAAATCGAACGCCTGGGCTCGGCAATTTTGGAGCTGGACCGGGCCATCGAGGATATCAAGTGCGAACAGGGGGTTTCCGAATCCGTGAAAAGCGTGCGGGATGGTCTGGACCAGATTGTAGACGAGGTCGTGGATCGGATCATGAACCCAAGACGCTGGGCTGAGGAAGAAGCGCAGAGGAGGTAACTTTATGGACGACGGTAAGAAACTGAAAGGGGGCATCAAGCGGATCGTCTTGCAGGAACTCCGGGATCTGGGGTTCCAGGATTTGGTCCGGGAGGTGGTCAAGGAAGAAGTGGCGGGTATGATCCGTGCCACCCTGCGGGAGCTTAGTGAAGAAAGCGGGTCAGATGAGCCGGCATCTATCGGGATGCCGATGTTTCATGAGCCCCATGATGGTGCGGCCAACCCAAACAGGTCTGTGGCATCCTTAGATAGGGAAATCCCTTCTTTTCAGGAAATAGAGAGTACCGGTGCCGGTGATGCGGCGGCTTTGTATCTCTACGGAGTCGCTCAGGGGCGGGAGGAAGCCCGTTTTGGGCCGGTGGGCATCGAGGATGGGGAGGTTTATACCATCGTTCATGACGACCTGATCGCCATTGTTCATGATTGTGCGCCGGAGCCTTATCAGTCACAAGAGCAGGAATTGGTTAAGCAATGGCTTTTTACCCACCAAAAGGTGCTGGATTTGGCATACCATCAGTATGGTACCGTTTTGCCCATGGGCTTTAACACCATCTTCCGTCCCCAGGGAGAGCCTGTGGTTCAAGCCGTAAAACATTGGCTTGAGGAAGAATCCGCGCGGCTGCACCAGATTTTTCACCGGGTGCAGGGCAAGGACGAATATGGGGTGCAGGTCTTTTTAAATCAAGAGATATTAAAACAATCGATCCTTGATCAAAATGCCGGGATCCAGAAGATTAAACAAGAAATGGAAGCAAAACCCGAGGGAGTCCGCTACATGTATCAGCAAAAAATAGAAAGAGCCGTTAAAGAAGCATGGGAAGAAAAAGGGGAAGCCTGTTTTCATGAAGCATATCAGGTAGTAAGCAGTGTCAGTGACAGCGTGAAGGTGGAAAAAACCAAAAAAGCCGAAAACGGGCTGTGCATGGTGGTCAACTTATCCTGCCTGGTCGCCAAGGAAAAGGTAGAAGAGCTGGGCCGTATTTTGGCTGAAATAGATGATCGTGAGGGATCGCAGGTGCGTTTTACCGGCCCTTGGCCGCCGTATAGCTTCATGGATTCATTTTCCATGGGAAATGAGGAGAGTATGTCTGCATGAATCAGGTAATGAAACCTCTTGAACCTAGGTATCACCGGGAAACTACCTTAAATGACCTGATCGACCGGCTTCTGGAGAAGGGGCTGTTCCTTACTGCCGACCTCATCATCGGCGTGGCGGGAATACCTCTGATCGGCATCAATCTCCGTCTTGTCTTAGCCGGCATGTCAACGATGCTCAGGTATGGCTTTTTGCGCGATTGGGATGAGGCCACGCGTGCCTGGGAGAGCGATCAACGCCGCAGGAAGGTCAACCAGGGCGACCTGCGTCTCGAGAAAGAAGAACAGCTCCTTTGGTCAGGTTTTGCGGCCCACTGGTATGAGCAGGGGATCTATGCGGCCTGGAGACCGGGAACGATGCATCTTACCAATCGTAGAATCGTCTTGGTCCGGCATGAACCCTATGAAGTGCTCCTTGAGTTACCCTACGGCGAAATAGAAAAGTTAGAGGTGGCAAAAAACACCCACTTTACCGGTGAAGAGCGGGAAGAACTGCACCTGCTGCACCAGTCAGGTGATTGGAAAAAGATTCATGTGACCGAACTGAACCGGGTGCGGGAGCTGCTATCCCGGAACTTGGGTCTCAGCCTGGATGCCACAGGGGAAAAACAAGCCGGCACATTTCCGGCCAAGTGGTTTCGGGTTTGGCATCGGACCGAGAAGAAAACAGGCAGCCTCTGGCAGCCGGGGCGGTTTTGGATTGGGCAGGGCAGGCTGTTTTGGTCTGCCGGCCCGAAAGAGGGTCCCGTATTTTCCCTCTGGCCGCCGGACTTGCTGGAGTGTCGTGTGCACCGGGAAGACTTGGGTTTGGGACTCAATGATAAACCGGTCCTTAGCCTCCGTTACCTTTCCAAGACCGATCCGGAAACCGCCTGCTTTTCCGGTACAGAAGAAGTGCTTCTATATTGGCGGGAAATTTTGCAGTCCTTGCAGGGGGATGAACTGGAATTGTGCCCTGGCTGCGGGGCGCCGGGGGCCGCCCGGCGTTTGTTGGATGAAGGTTGCGGCAGGTGCGGGTGGCTGAGTCCCAGAAAACAAAAACCATAAAAGCAGAATTAGCTTAAAAGCGACACAAAGGGAAGGCGGAAAGGCCTTCTTTTTTTCTTTTTTCAAAGAAGGATTGCAGAGAAAAGAGGGATTAGCCAATGAAATGATCAAAAAGATCATGGTGTCAAAGGGCTTGTCCCAAGACATGGAGCCGATAAAAGGCTGTTGACTGGACAGGGAATTCTTGTTAAGATTAATACGGACGTCCGAACGCTTTGGGCGCACAGGATGACAACGTCATCCAAAAAGGTCAGGATGATGCGATTGATATTCGGATTTAGGGGCAAGATATTTCTGTATGCTTACTTTATGGATAAAAAAACAGGAGGGTCTTTTATGACAAATTTGTTGGAAAAATCAATTTATCTGGGCCTAGGCATGTTTATGCATTCCCGGGAAAAGGTGGAAGAATTAGTGGAAGAACTGGTGAATAAAGGGGAAATAGCCAAAAAAGATGCCCAACACTTTGCGGTTGATCTGATCAAAAAAGGAGAAGAACAGAGAGAGGAATTCAAGAAGTTAATCGCCGACGAGATCAGGGCAGCCTTAGACCAAATGAATATTGCCAGTAAGGGAGATATCGTGAGCAAAAAAGAAATTGGGGAAATTGTCCGGGACCAAATTATCCAAGTTTTGCAGGAGCAAGGACTTACAAAAAAGGAAAATGAAAAATAATGCCGGGTAGATGAACCCCATTTTTCCCGTATCACAGTGCCGAAAGACAAGGGAAATTTGGCAAGACGAAAGTAACCATGGATAGGGATGATAGCACGATAAACAGGCGGGATCATATAAAAAGGTATCAAGAAATCGTTACTGTTTTTGCCAAACATGGATTTGGCGTACTGATAGAACAGTTGGGGATTTTCCGTTATTTAAAAATCAGAAAAAGATTTTCAAATCCGGGGGATAATCCTGGGACCAGGATTTCCACCGGGGAAAGGTTAAAATTGTCTTGTGAAGAATTGGGGCCCACCTTTATCAAAATAGGACAGCTTTTGAGCACCCGGTCGGACATTTTTCCTCCGGACATCACGGAAGAACTGGAAAAGCTCCAGGATTTTGTACCGCCCTTTCCTTTTGAGGATGTGAGAGCGTTAATTGAAGATGAATTTGAAGATCACCTGGAACATATATTTCAAGAGTTTCATCAGGAACCTCTGGCGGCGGCCTCGGTATCCCAGGTTCACTACGCCAGATTGCATGCCGGGAAACCGGTGGCGGTAAAAGTGCAAAGGCCGGGCATAGAGAAGAACGTAGAGCTTGATTTGAGTATCCTCAAAGACTTGGCCCATTTTCTCGATCAGCATACCCACTATGGTAAAATGTATGACTTTCATAATATGGTACGGGAACTGGAAAATACCCTGAGAGATGAGCTAAACTTCATGAAAGAGGCAGAAAATGCCGAAACGTTTCGGAAAAACCTAAGGCAGGATCAGGGCATCAAAATTCCGGACATCAAATGGATGTACACGACAAAACGTGTGCTGACCATGGAATACATTCAAGGGAGCAGAATCACCAGCTTTGACGAGCTTGATACAAGGGGGATTGATCGAACCATCGTGGCAAAAAATCTCGCCACATCCCTTTTTCAGCAAATCCTCCGGGACGGATTTTTTCATGCGGACCCCCATCCGGGAAATATTCTGGTTTTACCGGATCATACCGTGGTCTTGTTGGATTTGGGTATGGTAGGCCGGCTGAGCGAAAAGCGCAAAACCCTGTTTTTAAATCTATTTATCGGTGTTGGCACCGGAAACACCAGAAAGGTGATCAAAGCCATTGCCGGACTCAATACCATGAATCAGAGAGTGGGCTTGAAGAAGTTTGAAAAAGATATGGACATCTTAGTGGACCGCTATTTGACCATGCCATTAAATCAGATTAAGGTAGGGGAAGTTTTGCATGAAATTTTTAAACTGGCCATGAAGTACCATGTGAAGATCCCCCAAGAATTCACCTTGTTGGCAAAGACTCTGGCCACCCTGCAGGGTGTGGTGGAAAAGCTGGATCCCAGTCTGAACGTATTGGATGTGATCAAACCGATCACCAATAAATTAGTGTACCAAACCTGGTCGGTCCCTAAAATCGGTCATAGAGCGATGAGAGTTTTATTCGATTACCAGGATTTGCTAAGCGAATTTCCGGTGATCATGGCTGATTTTTTGAAAAAAGTGGAAGATGATGATTTTTCCCTGCAATGGGAAATCAAAAATATGGAACAGATTCAACAGCGCTTTGACAAAGTTGCGAACCGGATCGTATTTAGTCTGGTTTTGCTTTCCTTGAGTATCGTCATTGCGGGCATTCTCATCGGTTCCGGGATCAGTGCCAGTTCCGGGGCGGAAATGTATCTCTTAAACATGACCGTTTTAAAAATAGGGTTTTTTCTGGCCATTCTAATTATTGCCGGTTTAGTTGGGTCCATTCTGAAATCAAAAGGGTTTTAGGGAGGGGGAAAAATTGTGGATAGCTTTAGAGATGCCCTGCTGTTTTTTGCCATATATTCCTTCTTAGGGTGGTTGCTGGAAACGGTATTCGCCAGCGTCAGGGAAAAAAGATGGATCAACAGAGGCTTTCTCACCGCCTGTTTTTGTCCCATCTATGGGTTCGGGGCCCTGATCATCATTCAAATATCTCAATGGATGGAGCGCTTTTCTCCGGATCCAGGCACCGGGTTGCTGCTTAGTATTTTGCTTTCCGTGGTGCTGGTTACGGCATTGGAATATATAACCGGCTTTGCCATGGATAAGATTTTTCACTTTACTTGGTGGGATTATCATGATGAGCCGGCAAATCTTCACGGCTATATCTGTTTAAAATATTCCCTGATCTGGGGTGTCCTGTCCTATCTGGTCCTGGTCGTAATCCAACCCGGCATTTCAGGGACGGTTTTATTCATACCCGTGTTGATCAAAAATTATTTGGGTCTAGGCCTGATCCTCTACCTGATCGTTGACACCACGAAATCGGTGATGGAAGCCTGGGATTTAAAAGATGTCATTCTCAATTATGCAAAATTCCCTGTTCATAAATATCGGGCCAAGATCATGCGTTATCAGCGCTTTTTTCACGCTTTTCCCCGACTATTAGTCCTTAATGCAGAAATCGTCAACCGGGATGTAAGGAGTATTATCCATGGCGGCATTGATACAATTAAAGATGAGCTTAAAAGCAGATTCCAGCACTTTCAGTGAATATCACAAGTGCATCAGCGATTTAATAGAAAATGACATCGTTTGGGCCATGAGCGGATTTAAGCACCATGGCAATATCACCTGCCTGGAGCACAGCGTCCATGTGTCATACAAAAGTTTTTTGATGTGCAAGTCTCTGGGACTCGACTATCGATCCGCGGCCCGGGGCGGTCTGCTGCACGATTTGTTTTTGTATGACTGGCACCGGACAAAACCCGCTCAGGGATGGCATGGCCTTGTTCATCCTTTGATTGCCTTGGAAAACGCCAATAAAAATTTTTCTTTGAATAAAATAGAAAAAGATATCATCATCAAGCATATGTGGCCCTTAACGATGAATTTGCCCAGGTATAAAGAATCTTTTATTGTTCTCTTGGTAGATAAGTATTGTGCCTTGGTAGAAAGCATGAAATTTAGCAGAGCCAGATGAATGGTGCAGAAAATTATGACATAAAAGCGGGCTGGCGTGTAAGAACGTGCGGATATTCTTGATTTGATAGGAGAGATTAGGCCAAAATGAATTTGACAAACAAAATCAATATGGCAAGAATTTCTCTCGTACCGGTTATTGTGATGATCCTGCTGGTCAGAACTCCCCTCTATGTAGACTATTTAGCCGCAGCGGTTTTTGTTTTTGTGGTCGGGACAGGCGCTTTGACGAGGTACATCACCCGGTCCCATAAACAAATTACCAATGGGAATAGATTTTTGGACCGTATGGTTGATAAATTGCTGATATTGGCGGTTTTGATTTCTTTCGTGGAAATGGGACGGATCAAAGCGTGGATCGTCATCATCCTAGTGGGCGGAGAATTTGCCGTTTCCGGTCTAAGAGCAATTGCCGCCGGAGAAGGAATGATTGTTTCTCCGTCAAGATGGGATCAATATAGCGTGATCTCTCAAAGTGTTGCCATTGTGGCAAGCCTGGTGCGTGATTTTCCCTTGGGCGGGGGGAATATCCATTTTAGCGCTTTTTTATTTTATCTTGCTGTACTGTTTTCTATCCTCTCAGGAGGAGAGGAGTTTTTGAAAGTAAAAAAGTTTTTCGAAAATTGAAGGGGAACCAGATCAACTCCATCTGTTTATTCAAATAGGATTTGAATGGCATTGATGGAACCGGCGACAGTTTCTTCTTCATAATCAAGAGTAGCCTGGAGGGCAGTGCCCAGCAAGGTGCCCAATATCATTCTGGCCAATGCTTTAGAAGAATATTTTTCGAATTTTTCTTTTACGGAAGCATTGCGCACAATATGAGTTTCGATTAAATTAGATAGATCCTGATACAGATGGCACAGTAAGGAGCGAAAAGAGGAGGCCCAAAGAGCCATGCCGGTAAAATCGTAAAGAAGTTTAAATATTTCCGGGTTTTTTTTCAACATTTCTTGAAAATAATTGATGAGATAGGAGATCTTTTCTTTGGCGGTGGTCCCTTTTTTCAGATCGTGCTCAACTTCATGGAGATACTTCTGGATGGCCATTTCTATGACTTCTCTAAACAAGCCTTCCTTGTTTTTATAGTAGTAATTTAATTGACTCAATACTACCCCTGCTTCATCCGCAATATCCCGCAAGGACACATTTGCATATCCCTTTGATGCGATGCATTGATAGGCTGCATTCAGGATTTTTTGCGATTGGCTGATCTCGGGTGCTTTTTCCCTCATTTAATTACCCCTCAGTTTGGTTTCGGTATTAAAGTTTTTCAGGCGGCGATTAAGGCTGGAATGCCGGATTCTTCGGACGGGTCTTGACCCATCCTGAACCGAACAGGTTTCTTAGAAAAGCCTGTCCTTCCATCGATTCGGACGTCTGTACGAATCAAGTTTAGCAAAGATTACCTTTCTCGTCAACTAGGGATATGATCGGGAAAAACATAGAATAGGTGATAACAACAGACTCTATTGATTGAAAAGGTTTCCCGGCTCCGGCCGAGGGACCTTCTTTTATTGTGGAAACAATAGTTTCCATCTGGAAGCAAAAGCAGAAACAATTGTTTCCACGGGGGATATTGATTTGAACAAAATCCTTGGCAGCCAGGGGATGATATGTTGGCATGAGATTTGCTCTGAGACTTTGATAAAAAACTAGTTTAAAAAGGAGAGAGCATCATGAATCGGGATCTTTTCAAGCTTGACCTGACTGGAGTGGAAGAAGTAAACCGGTATTTAACTGATCCGAATAATCCTCTCATGAATGATGTGCTGCGCATGGTAGCAAAGTACGGCACTGTACAAGAAATTAATGCGTGTGCCCAAAAGGCCCGGGACTTGTCGCGCATTCTGGAGCGCCTGCAAAATATGAAGTCCCCGTACTATGAAGATTTAAAATGGCTTATGGCGGAAAGAGATAAGGGATCGTTCATTTCTGTGTCCCGGTACCGGGAAAATATGCTGGGCAGGGACGCCGGGAAAATGAATTTTGATGAAGCCAGAGCGGTAACCCTGGAAATCAGTGCCCTGCAATATTTTCCCTGGTTGATCAGAGAAGCGGAACAGGCGATCGCCCAGCAGGAAATCATGCCGGGAAGGTATATTCGGGTCCGTAAGATGAAGGAGCAGGAATCTGACCAGGGAGATACCATGGCCATGGTTGGTGCCATGCAAATTATGGGGGCAACTTGGGTGGAGACTTTGGATACCAAAGGAACCGACGGCTCAAATGTACATTTGGGCGGGCCGGAGACCATTACCGGCTATTTTGGGGGAATCGGCCAGCCCAATGAGCACCCCCTGCAGTGGATCGATGAAGTCCTTTATTATTATACCCATTACGGCATTGATCAGGTCTTAAATATTAACCCGGGTACCGTTCTTCTGGGATACCTGCTTCATCGGTTGGGCATCGACATTAAGTTTAAGATTTCCGTATTTATGGGGAATGATAATCCCTTTTCCGTATTATGGACCTTGATGATGGCCCGACTATTTGCCCGCGAGGATCAATCGACCCCACTGGTAGGCTTTAATCTAGCCAATTCCGTAAATGCCAAAACGATTATTACAAGCTCGGAAATCAGGCATAAGCTGGGATTTGAAAATAAGGTGCGCTTGGAACACCATATTACCGAAACCTATAAAAGTATAGTCTGCCAGCCCTATAACCGGAGAAAGGAGCTTTTGGAGGTTGCTTCGACCGTTCCGAATATTTCCGCCAAGCACGAAGGGGGTGAATGGGAGATTGAAGCAACGCGTGAGCATCCTTCCGATATCCTGGACTATTTCCGTACGAAGGATGAGTTGCAAGCCTCAGAAGAGATGGCATTGCTGGAGCAAAATTATCTGGATAAACATCATTCCGTAAACCTTACGGCCCAGGCTCTTACCAAACAAGGAATCGGATTTATCGGCGCCGCTAACCTGCATCGCAGATAAGAAAAATTTTAGGATATTATACGAGGAGGAAACATGATGGAAGTTATTGAGAGCATGAACAAATATAGCTTTGAACAGATTGTTTTCTGCAACGACAATAAGACCGGATTAAAAGGGATCATCGCCATCCATAATACTACGCTGGGGCCGGCCATGGGGGGAACCAGAATTGCGCCTTACAAATCCGAAGAGGAGGCTTTGGCGGATGTGATGCGTTTATCCAGAGCAATGACCTACAAGAATGCCGTAGCAGGATTATATTATGGGGGAGGAAAAGGGGTCATTATTGCCGATCCGAAAAAGGATAAAAGTGAAGCGTTAATGCGGGCCTACGGACGTTTTATCAATAGTCTGGGGGGGAGATATATTGCCGGAGAGGATGTGGGAAGCACAGAAGAGGATATGCTGGCCATCCGGCGGGAAACACCTTTTGTGATTGGCCTGCCTAAAGTATACGGGGGGAGCGGAAACGTTTCCGAACCCACTGCGTACGGAATTTGGAAAGGAATCAAAGCTTCTTCCGCCCATGTTTTTGGTGACCCTTCCTTAAAAGGGAAGAGAATTGCCATCCAGGGTGTAGGAAATGTGGGGTCCAGCCTGTGCCATTACTTAAAACAAGAAGGTGCGGAAATCTTTATTTCCGATGTAGATGAAAATAAGGTAGGCATGGTCGCGGCACAGACAGGGGCAAAGCCGGTGGTGAATGAAGAAATTCATAGACTGGAAGTGGATGTCTTTTCACCCTGTGCCTTGGGCGGCATTCTCCATGACCAAACCATTCCCCAGTTAAAATGCCGGATTGTAGCCGGAGCGGCCAACAACCCGCTGGTGCATGAAGAAGAACATGCCCAAATGTTAGCAGACCGGGGCATTGTTTATGTTGTTGATTATGTGATCAATGCAGGTGGGGTGATGTGTGCCTCGAACGAACTGATTGGGTACAATCCTAAGCGGGTGTATTTTGAAGTGGATAACATTTACAACAAGGTCACGGAAATGTTGAAAATTGCCCGGGACAAAAATGTGACGACCGCAAAAGCCGCTATGATGATGGCGAATAGGCGTTTCCAGGATGAAAACAACATCCCCAGATTAGCGTATAGCTTTAAACCACCCATGTTTAGTTCGCCTGGTCCCAGAATTAATTCGGAAGAATAAAAGGGATCAAAGCAGATGATATAAAGATATGGAAAGGAATAAGGAGGAAGGAAGATGGTAAAAAAGAAAAGCTTGGGTGATTTCATCAAAATGAAGCAGGAAAAACAACAAGTGACATGGGTAACGGCCTATGATTTCCCTACAGCTTCATTTGCAGAGCAAGCAGATATCGATATGATTTTGGTCGGGGATTCTTTGGGTATGGTTGTTTTAGGGTACAAGGGCACAAATCCCGTAACAATGGAGGATTGTATCTCCCATTGTCAAGCTGTCCGAAGGGGTGCCCCCCATACCTGGATGGTGGGAGACATGCCTTTTATGTCTTACCAGGTGTCCGACGAGGAAGCGGTGCGCAATGCCGGGCGTTTTATCAAGGAAGCCGATGCCGATTGCATCAAATTAGAAGGAGGCGTTCGGGTTGCCAGCCGCATTAAAGCCATTACCGATGCAGGCATTTTAGTGATCGGACACATTGGGTTGACCCCCCAAAGCACAGGACAGTTGGGCGGGTTTAAAGCCCAGGGAAGAGATGTGAAAAATGCCCGCCTGCTCATAAAAGATGCCTTGGCGGTTCAGGAGGCAGGTGCCTATGCCCTTTTGGTGGAGGCGGTGCCTCCGGAAGTGACGAAATTTATGGCACAAAAATTAACTATTCCGGTCTATGGGATCGGGGCCGGTCCGGCTGATGGGCAACTAATCATTTGTGGTGATATGCTGGGGCTGTTCCAAGCCTTTACGCCTAAATTTGTCAAAAAGTATGCCCAGCTGGCGGAAATTGAAATCAATGCTTTCAGGCAATATGGGGAAGATGTAAAAACAAAAAAATTCCCGACCGATGACCATGTCTACCATGTTTTAGAGCCCATTGAGGAATTTGAAAAGATGTTTAAGGAATTCGAGTAAATACAGGTGATGAACAGGTAAAAACAAGGTGGTTTTTGATCGGAACAATCGCTACAAGGAGGAAGGAGCAATGAAAATTAGAAAAGTCAATTATCAAGAGCAAGCTACTCCTGCACTTAGTTTTATTTCCCAGGATCAGTTGTACGAGATTCATATGGCCACACTGGAAGTTTTAGAAAGAGTGGGCGTCCAGGTAGATGAGGATGAAGCTCGAAAAATGTTAAGAGAAGCAGGTGCTTATGTCAAAGATAAGATTGTAAAAATCCCCGCCCATTTAGTCGAAGAGGCCTTACGCACGGCGCCTCCCAGAGTTGTTCTCGCGAATAGGGAAGGAGAACGGGCGTTATTTTTAGAGAAGAACCAAACTTATTATGGATTAGGATCCGATTTACCCTATACGATTGATTTAGAAACCGGCCAGCGCAGAAGAAGTGTAAAACAGGATGTGATTAACGCGGCTAAAATTTTAGATTACTTGCCAAATTATGATTTTATGATGTCTTTTGCCATTGCCACCAATGTATCCAACCAATTGTCCTATCTTCATCAGTTTGAGGCCATGGTTACCAACACGAAAAAGCCGATTGTTTTTACCGCCCGGGATCAAATCGATTTTCTGCAAATTGTAGAAATTGCCGCAGCTGTTACCGGGGGATATGATCAATTAAGAGAAAAGCCTTTTTTAGCCTGTTATCATGAACCGATCTGCCCCATGACCCATACCCGGGATGGGGTGCAAAAACTTTTTGCCTGTGCGGATTACGGAATTCCTGCTGTGTATACGCCGGGCATGGGCGCCGGGGGAAATAGTCCCTGTACCATGGCCGGTTTGCTCACCCAAGCCAATGTGGAACTCCTGAGCGGGCTGGTCATTCATCAGTTGCGCAAGAAAGGGGCTCCCTTTATTTATGGAGGATGTCCCTCGATCATGGATATGGCTACAACGATCTTCCCCTACGGATGTCCGGAATGGCATATGAATAGTGTCGTATTGTCTCAAATGGCCCGCTTCTATGAACTGCCTATTTTTAGCACCGGGGGTTGTTCCGACGCCATGATTTTTGACCAGCAGGCGGGAATGGAGATCGGTTTCAGTTTGTTAATGGCAGAATTAAGCGGGGCTAATTTAATTCATGACGTGGGATACTTGGAATCCGGCTTAACTGGGTCCTTGGAGTCAATGGTCGCGTGCAATGAAGTCATTGGTCTGGTCAGGAGAATTAGCCGGGGATATACTATCAATAAAGATACTTTGGCTGTGGAAGTAATGGAAAGGGTAGGGCCTGGCGGGAGTTATTTTGGTGATGCGCACACCTTTAAACATTATAAGAATGAATTCTGGATGCCTGAGTTGCTCAATCGGAAACGGTATCAGGAGTGGATGGAGGGGGGCGCCTTAACTTTAGGGGATAAAGTTAAAAATAAAGCCCAGTATATCCTCAAAAATTATCAGAGTGAAAAATTGCCGGAAAATGTTTTAGAACAAATAAAGGGGATCATGAACAAAGCGGAACAAGAAATAAAAAATCTTTAACAGGATGATTCTTGACTAATTTTGTGTACACAAAGGAGGGGACAAAGGGATGGAAGGGAGAAAATCCAACTACAAAGTGAACCAGTCCGTTCAATTTAGGGTACTGTCCGATGATCAGTGTGCAGAGATTTTTCAAGCCGCTCTAGAAGTCTTGGAAAGAACGGGAGTAAACATTCATTGTGAAGAAGCGTTGAGTTTATTAAAAAATGCCGGGAGCTGGGTCGATGGAAAAAGGGTAAGAATCCCGTCCCATTTGGTAAAGAAGGCTTTGCACAGGGTACCTGCAAGGGTAGTTTTGTGTACCCGGGATGGGGAAAGAAAACTATTTTTGGAAGGCCATAACAGCTATTTCGGACCGGGACCGACAAACCCTTATTTTATTGATGTGGAAACGGGCGAACGAAGAAAAGTAGTGAAAAAGGATGTAGAAAACGTTGCAAAAGTGTGTGAAGCATTGCCTAATATCGATTTTGTGATGTCTTTGGCGATGATTTCCGATTGTACACCGGTCTTAGCCGATGTCCATGAAGTTCATGCCATGTTACAAAATACGACGAAACCTATATGTACCTGGGCATTTAATGTGGAAAACCTTAAGGATATTGTGGAGATGTGTTGTGCCGTGGCCGGAGGTCTGGAAAATTTACAGCGCAATCCGTTTTTCTCCCTTTATTCAGAACCCATCGTTCCTCTTACACACCCCAAAGAAGCGGTGGAAAAGCTACTTTATATGGCCGATATGGGATTGCCCCAAATTTATGCACCCGGAATGCAAATGGGCGGAACGGTTCCCATGACCATCGCAGGGATGTTGGTCGTGGGATTGGCGGATAATCTGGTGGGACTTTTGTTAAGCCAGCTGAAAAGGGAGGGGGCACCTTTTATTGCCGGCCTGATGCTGGCCCTGATGGACATGCAGACGACCAATTGCAGTTATGGTGCGCCGGAATTCAGTTTGGCGCTGGCTGCCCAGGCCGATTTGTATCATTTCTTAAAGCTACCGGTATGGTCTGCCGCAGGAGCAAGCGATTCCATTGTTTTTGATGAGCAGGCAGCCGTGGAAGCAGCGATACAATGCTATTCTGCCGCTCTTAGCGGGGCTAATTTGATTCATGATGTGGGCTTTCTGGAAAGCGGCCTATCCGCGTCTTTGGAGCAATTAGCTTTGGGGGACGAGATTATTGGCATGGTGCGGCGGATTATTTCCGGTGTAGAAGTGAACAAAGACACTTTAGCTGTTGATGTGATCGACCAAGTAGGCCCGGGAGGACATTTTTTAGGGGAGGAGCATACCTTTAAATATTTTAGGCAAAAAACATGGTTTCCTACTTTGATGAACCGGAAGAGATATCTGGATTGGAAGAACGAAGGCGAGAAAACGATGGGGATGCGATTAAATGAGAAGGCCAGAAAGATTTTAAACGAATTTGAATCAAAACGACTTCCGGTACATCTTGAGGAAAGGTTAAACGAAATTATGGAAAAAGCGGAACAAAGAGCAAGAAAGAATTAGTGTGGCAGACGCGGGATCGGAATAGACCTCATCCGTATGAGGTGAGACTTACACGAATCGCGAGATTGTTTGTAAACGTAGACAGATGTATCAAAAAGGGGTAGTCCATCAATTTTTGTTGAGGATTTACCTCTTTCTTCATTTTTATCATATAATTGGAAGTAAACGAAAAATCATCTCTAAAGAGGAAATGGTTTTCATATGTAGAATGTAAAATGAATCTCACCAAAATTCTTGACAATAAAACTGATTTTTTCCTCCAATATTTTTGCCCTGATTCATGTCGAATCTTAAAATTCTTAGGTGCATTTGCGCAAATGATGAATTTGGCCGGGTGATAAAATCACAACTTTAGGGAGTAAGGGTTATTTCACTGGGTGCCGTTGGAGGTAATGAGCAATGTCAGTTGTACGATGGAAATTTGAAACCGAAAACAGGATTGGCATGATCACGGAGGTGGCGCGTGCTTTTTCCGAAAGAATGATTCCGGTTTTTGTGATGGAAGTATATCCGGGAGAAATCTATGTGAAATTTGAATTGGACGAAAGGTGGGACGCTCTGGCCTTAAAAGAAAATATGCGCCAAATGAAAGATGTTAATCAAATATTTGATATTGAGGTTTTGCCCCAGGAACAAAAGGAAAATGAGCTGCAAGTTATTCTGCAGTCTGTATCGGAGGGCATTGTGGCCATCGACCATTCCGGAGTAATCCGTTATATTAATCCTCATGGGGCCGGTTTATTTTTACTTGATGCGGCCCAGATGGTAGGGAAAAAAATAGCAGAGGCCGTCTCTGCGGATTGCCCCATCTTAAATATTTTAAAAACAGGAGACCCCTTTGATAATAAAGAAGTGCTGGTGGATACTCCGAGAGGGAGACTCCATTATTTGACCACCGGACGTCCCCTAAAAAATGAAAATAATAAAATTATCGGCGCAGTTGCTACGTTAAGGAGCATGAAAGCAGCACGGCAGTTAGTGAATCAACTGACAAAGAGTCAAATGATTGAATTCGAAGAAATCATTCACCGGAGCAGAGTGGTGGAAGATGTTATCTGTATGGCAAAAAAGGTGGCAAAAAGTAATTATACCATTCTAATTAGAGGGGAAAGCGGAACGGGGAAAGAGTTATTTGCCAGAGCCATTCACAGTACCAGTGATCGGCGGGATAAACCCTTTTTGCCCATAAATTGTGCCGCTTTACCGGAGACCCTTTTGGAAAGTGAATTATTTGGCTATGAGGAGGGAGCCTTCAGCGGTGCCAAAAAAGGCGGAAAAATGGGACTTTTTGAGGCGGCCAATGACGGTACCCTTTTTTTAGATGAAATAGGTGAATTATCTTTAGTACTGCAAAGTAAATTGCTCAGAGTTCTGCAGGATGGCGTGATCCGTCGCGTCGGGGGTCAAAAAATCATCCCGATAAATGTGAGAATTATCGCCGCCACAAACAGAAATTTGGAGCATATGGTTGGGGAAAACAAATTCCGGCAGGATTTATATTACCGGATCAATGTCATTCCTCTATTTATTCCCCCTTTGAGAGATCGGCCGGAAGACATACCTCTTTTGTGCGGATATTTTTTAGACAAGTACGGGATGGAAATGGGGAAAAAATTATATTTTTCTAAGGAAACAGAGAGTATCATGATTTCCCATTCCTGGCCGGGGAATGTGCGAGAAATGCAAAATGTGATTTTAAGGGCAGCCCATATTGTGATGGGAAATGAGATTGGCGCCCATGATTTATTTTTTGGAGAGAATTTTCCCATTCAGCCCAATGGTGCGGTTTTCCCGGAAAATAGAAATCTCAAACAGGCGAAGGATCAGATAGAACGGATAGAATTAGAAAAATCTTTAAGGAAATTCGGCAGTGCCAGGGGGGCAGCCAAAGAGTTAGGAATTTCACACACTGCGGTTTTACGGAAGATTCGCCGTTATCATTTAGAGGATTTGATTAAGTGATGGGGCGAGATATTTTTTATTATTTTTTGTAACCTGTGTAAACATTTGATTCCGTGCGGAAACATTATGTGCCAGGTTATTTTTTTTGGCCTTCTGATCCGGTGGGGAAAACCATGAAAGGCTGAATTTTTAAGGCTTTTTCAGAAGGGGACTTTGTTTGCCGGGACCGGGAAAGTGGTATCGATTTTGCAATAATACTTTTCCAAAGGAGGTGGGGACGAGGGTTTAAAAAGTCAAAGGTGGGATTTTTTAAATTTTGGAAGGGGGATTTGCATGTTTAGCGATTTTACCAACGGGAAATTAAAAAAAAGTGTTTTTTGGCCGCCGTTTCTTTTGCTGATTGCAGCAGTCATCTATAGTTTCGCGGACAAAGAGGGGTTTGCCAAACTCACGAATGATGCAAACTATTGGATATTTATTCATTTTGGCTGGCTCTTTATGTTAACTGCTATGGCCCTGCTTTTCATTTGTCTGGCAGTTTGTTTTGCCCCCATCGGTAAAGTCAGGATTGGAGGATCCCACGCCAAACCGTTGTTAAGCAGGTGGAAATGGTTCGCTATCACCTTGTGTACAGGAATTGCCGTGGGGATCCTGTTTTGGGGAGTTGCTGAGCCCATGTCGGTTTTTTCAGCCCCGCCCAATGTGGGAATAAAAGGAAGTAGTACGGATGCCGCCATCTATGCCATGTCAACGATGTATTTCCACTGGACTTTTCTTCCTTATGCCATTTATACCGTTCCGGCATTACTATTTGCCTTTGCCTATTATAATATGAAAAAGCCCTTTAGCTTAGGATCTCTTTTATATCCGTTGTTAGGTGAAAGATCTTTGGGGATATTCGGCAGGATTACCGATGCCGTTTGTGTGTATGCCCTTGTATTGGGTATGGCCGCTTCTCTTGGCATGGGGATCTTGTCCATCGCCGGAGGGCTCAGCAAGCTTTTTTTAATCAAAGCGAATTTGATCACTTGGGCTGTGATTGATATAGTCATCGTGGTCACCTTTGTGATATCCGCCATCACCGGCCTGATGAACGGAATCAAATGGTTGTGTGATATTAATGGAAAGATATTCCTCGCCCTGCCCATCTATATTTTAGTTTTTGGTTCGGCGACTTTTGTGGCTAATTTTTCCGTTCAGTCGTTGGGGCACTTTCTGAAGAACTTCTTTGAAATGGCTTTTTATACAGGCGGGATCACCAATGACCAGTGGCCTGTTTGGTGGACTATTTTTTGCTGGGCAAACTGGATGGCTTGGGCCCCCATTACCGGGGTGTTCCTTGGCCGAATTGGGTATGGGTACACGGTCAGGGAGTTTATTGGGGTTAATTTAATCGGCACGTCCCTATTCGGTATGGTCTGGTTTGCTTCATTCTCCGGCTCGGCTCTTCATATGCAACTATTTCAGAATGTTAATTTAGTGGAAGTTCTAAATACGACCGGGTCGGAATCTGTTATTTACGCCTTTTTTCAGCAGTTCCCCCTCTCTGTACTCTTGAGTTCCTTATTTATCCTAACCATTTATTTGTCTTATGTGACCGGGTCGGATGCCATGACCTCTTCTATCGGCGGTTTATGCTCTACCGGCATCTCGCCGGAAAGTCCGGAGCCCTCTATGTTTCAAAAAGTAATCTGGGGGGGCATGCTTGGCATCGTGGCATGGGTGATGATCGCCTTTGCCGGGATTGATGGCGTGAAAATGCTTTCCAACTTAGGCGGATTCCCCGTGCTTTTCCTTGAAATTGCCTGGGCGGCAGCATTGGTCAAGGTAGCTTGGAATCCCAGCAAGTATGATTACTTCAAAGAGGATTATACCAAAGATGGTTATCCGATCATTTTTAAGGATGATCAAGATCAGGGAAGTAATCTTAACCAGATAAATGCAAACCCACCCATTCAAGGTTAAATTACTCAAACCTTTAGACTGTTTTAAATCGGGTCCCCCGGCTCCGGCCGGGGGACCTTTTTTTATACTTTCAGAATTTATAAGTTTTAAAAGGTTGAAAGTATAAGTGCAACTAAGGCTTCCGCCGTCGCCAGAGGCTTGGCGCAAGCCAAGTTTTCTAGTCTATTTTAAATTTTCGAGTAGATAAATAACATATGTCTTGATTACATATAATAATCCATATTGAGGCGGAGGCCAAAAGAGAATGCCGGGACGAATTGTGGAAGCCTATGTCGGTGAATATGCTTCCGGAAAAAGTGAAAATGCGGTAAACCGGGCTTTATCATTGAAACAGTCCGGCCGCCAGGTTGCTTTGGTGGATTTGGATCTGGTGGAGCCATTTTATACTTTGCGGCCCGTGAAACGCCTCCTCATAGAGAAAGGCCTTGATGTAGTGGCTTGGGAGACAAGCCAGACCATGGGTTTGGGGGAAGCCGGTTCTGTGCTGCATCCGGCAATGAAGTGGGTGCTGCGCCGGCCCGGAGACATTATTTTAGATGTAGGTTACGGCAGTAAAGGGACCAGTGTTTTAAACCTGGTAGAAGGGGCCAATGAGGACCCGGATTTAAGAATCATTGCCGTGATCAATGTCTGTCGCCCCATGACTTCCACGGTGTCCGATATTGTCGATTACATCCGTCAATTAGGCAGAATCGATGCCTTGTTAAATAACACGAATTTGGGCGATGATACGACCATTCCTGTGATCCTTGAGGGCGAACAAATCGTTCAGGAGGCAGCTGCCCTGCTGCATCTGCCGGTAGTGGCCACATCTGTTGCGGCCATTTTTCAGGGAAAAATTGAAGATCAATTATCATCCCAGATACCGATCCGTTATCTTTCCAGGTTTATGCCCCAAAGTTTTTGGTAAATTCCATACAGACTATAGAGATGGAGGTTAGTGCATATGGTTTCTAAGCCCATTGAAGGAGAAAAAAAAGCGTTTGTCACGGGGAATGAGGTTGTAGCTTGGGCCGCTTTGACGGCAGGGGTGGAGATTATGTATGGGTATCCCATTACACCCCAAAACGAGATTATGCATTATTGGACCCGAATGGCGCCCAAATTCGGGCGGAGATTTCTCCAGACGGAAGATGAAATTTCCGCAGGGTTTACTACCGTAGGGGGCATTATGGCAGGGAGAAGAGCCTTTACTGCTACGGCAGGGCCAGGTACTATTTTAATGCAAGAGTCTATGAGCATGGCGGAAATGATGCGCATCCCTGCGGTTTTGGTGGTTCAGCAAAGAGGCGGCCCGTCCACCGCCACGGTAATTTACTCGCAGCAAGAGGTCACCATGACCTGTTATGGCGGAAACGGGGAAGGTTTTCGGATCGTTTATTCCACATCAAGCCACCAGGAATTGTATGACTATACGATTAAGGCCTTTAACACGGCATGGAAATACCGGTTCCCTACCTTTGTACTGGGTGACGGATACCAGGCAAAAATGCGGGAGCCCGTGGTCATGTATGATCCGGAATCACGGGGCATTACCATGGAAGCCACGTCCCCTTATTTAGGCGCTTCCGGCCTTCCCGGCACGGACCGGGAACCCACCTTATTGAGAAATACCTATAATACGGAAGACGAACTGCTCAAAGTGGTCCTTGATATGGCCCGGGACTACGATCAGATTGCTCCTGAGGTGATCGAGTACCAAACCTTTGATACCGAGGATGCGGATGTGGTGATTGTGGCCCATGGGGTGGTGACCCGCGCTGCTCAGGCGGCGGTGAAAGAATTGCGGGCAGCAGGCGTGAAAGCGGGCCATTTTCGGCCCGTAACCCTCCGGCCCTTTGCGGCAAAAGAATTAAGGCAAATTGCCGATCAAGCCCGGCACATCCTGGTGGTGGAATCTGCCTATGGACAGCTGAAAAAACTTATTGTGGATGCTATTTACGGCTGTACCACTCCCCTGGATACCCATTACAAACCAGGAGAAGGGATTACTTCGGAAGAGATTGTGCAAAAAGTGCACAGCTTGCGCAATCACCTAAATTAATTTGATGGAAAGGAGTTTCAATATGGCGCTTGAACTGAAGACTGTAGAACCGGTAATGCCAAAATGCTGGCGTAAAGAAACAAAGACCCATAAATTTTGTCCGGGATGCGGACACGGCCTGGTCTTAAAGGCATTAGGCACGGCGATAGACGAATTGGGCATCCAGGAGAGGATTGTTTTCGGATGTGACATTGGTTGCTCTCTTCTCGCCTGGGACTTTTTTAACGTAGACAGTGTCCAAACACACCATGGCCGGACAACTCCTGTGATGACCGGAATTAAAAGGGCTAACCCGGACTTAATTTGTATTGCCTATATGGGCGACGGGGGAGGTTATGCCATCGGATCTCAGCACCTTGTGAATGCGGCCGCCAGAAATGAGAGGATTACGGTGATTCTGGCCAATAACACGAATTATGCCATGACGGGCGGACAAATGGCACCGACCACCCTGCCGGGGCAAAAAACGGAAACTTCTCCTTATGGGCGCAGTATCGAACAGCAAGGGGAACCTACCCGGGGTCCGGAGATGGTGGCGGCGATTGCTTCAGAAGGAGCCTATGTGGCCAGGGGGAGTATGGCGAATCTTCGTCAATTAAAAAGCTTCCTGAAAAAGGCTTTGGAAACCCAGATGGCAGGGACCGGCTTTTCCTTTGTGGAGGCTCTATCCACCTGCCCGACAAACTGGGGTATGAACGCCGAAAAAACATGGCGCTTTCTGGAGAATGATATGCAGAATTATTATAAAACAGGGGAATTAAAAGTTCCCGGCGTGAAAAAGGAGGGATGATCCGGTGGCCGTGACAACAAAAATAGCGATTGCCGGTGAAGGCGGACAAGGGGTACAGTCTGTAGCGAATATTATTGCCGAAGCGGCATATGCCAAGGGAAGACAGGCACTTTACATCCCCAACTTCGGGGTGGAACAACGGGGCGGCGTGTCCATTGCCTTTATTCAGATTTCTGACGAGGTAATCGGCTCTCCCAAGTTTCCTAAAGGAGATATTGTGGTAGCTTTAAGTGACCGGGCCGTGAGGAGGATGCGTCAATATGTAGATGAAAAGACAACCTTTGTATATGATTCCGGTATTAGGGGTGTAGAAAATGACCTGCCTAAGTCCGCCAAAAAAGTGTTGGGGATTCCGGCCATTGAGATTGCCAGTCAAGAATTCCACCCCCGGGTATTTAATGTCATTATTATGGGGGCGGTCATCGGGGCCACGCAAGTGGTAGGATTGGATGATGCCAAGCAAGCACTCGAGAAAAAGCTGGCCTATAAATTTGAACAGGATCCCGACTTAAGAGAATTAAACTATCAGGCTTTGGAACGAGGAACCGGTCTGGTTCAATAAGGAGGTAAAAAAGTAGAAATGACGGTACAAACAGTACAATTTAAAGCAATCGTTACGGAAAACGGTAAGGGGATATTTCACCTGTTTCCCGCCTTATGCAAGGGATGCGGATTATGTAAAGAAAAATGCCCGGTCGCTACCATCGGCTGGTCGGAAGAATTAGGTGTTTATGGGACGCCTGCTGTGGAGCCGGGACACGGAGAGAAGGACTGTATTGCTTGCGGTATTTGCCAGACGGTCTGTCCTGATTGTGCCATCCGTATTGATAAGAAGAAGCAATGATTTGTCAAAAAAAGTCCTTTCTTTGCTTGACAGGCTGTTTGCATCTATGGTATATTAGACAATGTCGCTGGGTACGAGAACAAGTATCCAAACAAGGCGGATCTTACCAAGTGAAAAGTTGTTGACAGACACTTAATTATTTGGTAAACTGATTAAGCGCCTTGAGAGGGCGGGAAAAGTTACCAGGAACAAAACGGTTGACAAGAGCCGGAAAGTCTGGTAGACTGGTCAAGCGCTCGAGAGAGCGGCAGGGAAAAAGAGGAAGAAAAAAAGTATGTTGACAAACGTAAAAGAGTTTGTTAAGATACGAAAGCTGGTCTTTGAGAACTGAACAGTGAAAAGCCTGATGTTTAAACAAAAAGCATCAAACCCTGTAAATAACTTTGAGAGTTAAGAACAGGTAATTCAAAAACGAGCCAATTAAACTACGATAAAGAGCGTAGCGGCCGAGAGGCTGAGACGATAAATTTTTATTGGAGAGTTTGATCCTGGCTCAGGACGAACGCTGGCGGCGTGCTTAACACATGCAAGTCGAACGGAGAAAGAAGAGGAAGCTTGCGAATCTTCTTTTTTAG
Source organism: Candidatus Formimonas warabiya (assembly GCF_002777255.1). GTDB lineage: Bacteria > Bacillota > Dehalobacteriia > Dehalobacteriales > Dehalobacteriaceae > Formimonas > Formimonas warabiya. Next base: position 4,038,989 of record NZ_CP017634.1, read on the forward strand.
TGGCGGACGGGTGAGTAACGCGTGGGTAACCTGCCCTAGAAACCGGGACAACAGCTGGAAACGGCTGCTAATACCGGATAAGTTCATTAAGAGGCATCTCTTGATGAAGAAAGGTGGCCTCTGAAGATGCTACCGATCAAGGATGGACCCGCGTCTGATTAGCTAGTTGGCAGGGTAGAAGCCTACCAAGGCGACGATCAGTAGCCGGCCTGAGAGGGTGACCGGCCACACTGGGACTGAGACACGGCCCAGACTCCTACGGGAGGCAGCAGTGGGGAATCTTCCGCAATGGGCGAAAGCCTGACGGAGCAACGCCGCGTGAATGAAGAAGGCCTTCGGGTCGTAAAGTTCTGTCTTTAGGGAAGAAGACTTTCTATGTAAACAATGTAGGAAGGAGACGGTACCTAAGGAGGAAGCTCCGGCTAACTACGTGCCAGCAGCCGCGGTAATACGTAGGGAGCGAGCGTTGTCCGGAATTACTGGGCGTAAAGGGCGCGTAGGCGGGATATTAAGTCAGGTGTGAAAACTCCGGGCTCAACTCGGAGATGGCACTTGAGACTGGTATTCTTGAGGACAGGAGAGGAAAGTGGAATTCCTAGTGTAGCGGTGAAATGCGTAGATATTAGGAGGAACACCAGTGGCGAAGGCGACTTTCTGGACTGAACCTGACGCTGAGGCGCGAAAGCGTGGGGAGTGAACGGGATTAGATACCCCGGTAATCCACGCTGTAAACGATGGGTACTAGGTGTAGGAGGTATCGACCCCTTCTGTGCCGGAGTTAACGCAATAAGTACCCCGCCTGGGGAGTACGGCCGCAAGGTTGAAACTCAAAGGAATTGACGGGGACCCGCACAAGCGGTGGAGCATGTGGTTTAATTCGGCGCAACGCGAAGAACCTTACCAGGGCTTGACATCCCTCGCAATCCATAGAAATATGGAGTTCTATGCTTCGGTATAGACGAGGAGACAGGTGGTGCATGGTTGTCGTCAGCTCGTGTCGTGAGATGTTGGGTTAAGTCCCGCAACGAGCGCAACCCCTACTTTTAGTTGCCAGCATTAAGTTGGGCACTCTAAAGGAACTGCCGGTGACAAACCGGAGGAAGGTGGGGATGACGTCAAATCATCATGCCCTTTATGTTCTGGGCTACACACGTGCTACAATGGCCGGTACAGAGGGAAGCGAAGCCGCGAGGTGAAGCAAATCCCAAAAAGCCGGTCTCAGTTCGGATTGCAGGCTGCAACTCGCCTGCATGAAGTCGGAATCGCTAGTAATCGCGAGTCAGCATATCGCGGTGAATACGTTCCCGGGTCTTGTACACACCGCCCGTCACACCACGAAAGTTGGCAACACCCGAAGTCGATGAGCTAACTCTTTATGAGAGGCAGTCGCCGAAGGTGGGGCTGATGATTGGGGTGAAGTCGTAACAAGGTAGCCGTATCGGAAGGTGCGGCTGGATCACCTCCTTTCTAAGGAGCTACACGAAAGTGTACATCCTAAGGTCGATCTCAGGCTTTTAAACACTGTTTAGTTCTCAGGGACCAAAAATCTCTGAGAAATGATCTTTGAAAATTACACAGTGAAGCAAAAAAGGGTAAATCAGTGTAAGAACTGAAAATTACAATTTTAAATGCTTAGGATTCATCATCAAAAGAAAAAATAAGGTCAAGGTAATAAGAGCGTACGGTGGATGCCTTGGCGCCAAGAGTCGAAGAAGGACGTGGTAAGCTGCGAAAAGCTTCGGGGAGCCGCAAGCAGGCGTTGAACCGGAGATGTCCGAATGGGGAAACCCGGATGGAGTAATATCCATTCATCCTGTATTGAACACATAGATACAGAGAAGACAACCTGGGGAACTGAAACATCTAAGTACCCAGAGGAAGAGAAAGAAAACTCGATTCCCTGAGTAGCGGCGAGCGAAACGGGAAGAGCCTAAACCAGCGTCTTCGGATGCTGGGGTTGCGGGACTCACATGAGAAGGATGAAAGCCTAGCCGAAGAGGTCTGGAAAGGCCCATCACAGAGGGTAACAATCCTGTAGGCGAAAGGCAGAAATTCTTGTGAGGATCCCAAGTACCGCGGGACACGAGAAACCCCGTGGGAATCCGGGGGGACCACCCCCCAAGGCTAAATACTCCTTGGCGACCGATAGTGAACCAGTACCGTGAGGGAAAGGTGAAAAGAACCCCGGGAGGGGAGTGAAAAAGAACCTGAAACCGTATGCTTACAAACAGTCAGAGCACTTTTAATGTGTGATGGCGTACCTTTTGTAGAATGGACCGGCGAGTTACGGTAACGAGCGAGGTTAAGTCGAAAAGACGGAGCCGGAGCGAAAGCGAGTCTTAAAAGGGCGAATAGTTCGTTGTCGTAGACCCGAAACTTGGTGATCTACCCATGGTCAGGGTGAAGCTTAGGTAAGACTGAGTGGAGGCCCGAACTGACCGGCGTTGAAAAGCCGGCGGATGAACTGTGGGTAGGGGTGAAATGCCAATCGAACCAAGAGATAGCTGGTTCTCCCCGAAATAGCTTTAGGGCTAGCCTCAATTGATGATTCATGGCGGTAGAGCACTGTTAGGGCTAGGGGCCTAACCAGGTTACTGAACTCTCACAAACTGCGAATGCCATGAATTTAAGTTGGGAGTCAGACTGCGGGGGATAAGCTTCGTAGTCGAAAGGGAAACAGCCCAGACCGACAGCTAAGGTCCCAAAGTAAGTGCTAAGTGGAAAAGGATGTAGAGTTGCTAAAACAACCAGGATGTTGGCTTAGAAGCAGCCACCATTCAAAGAGTGCGTAATAGCTCACTGGTCGAGTGACTCTGCGCCGAAAATGTAACGGGGCTCAAGCACAACACCGAAGCTTCGGGATCGGACAGAATCTTAATGTTCTTAAAAGAAAGAGTAAGTGGAAAGAGGAACATTTGCCGAAAAGCAACAAGGAATTATGATAAGAGGTGTTTTCGGGCAAATGGACTTAAGGATCAAGGTCAAGTAAGTTAAGGGCATTAAGATTCTGTTCGATCGGTAGGGGAGCGTACTCAACAGGACGAAGCATGACCGGAAGGACATGTGGACAGTTGAGCAGAGAGAATGCCGGTATAAGTAAGCGAAAAGGCAGGCGAGAATCCTGCCCGCCGAAAGCCTAAGGTTTCCTGGGGAAGGCTCGTCCGCCCAGGGTAAGTCAGGACCTAAGTCGAGGCGAAGAGCGTAGATGATGGACAATCGGTTAAAAATCCGATACCACCTGAACCCGTATGAAGGAAGGGGTGACACAGGAGGGTAGGCACAGCGCACCGTTGGTCGAGTGCGTCCAAGCCGGTAGGGAGAATAGTAGGAAAAACCGCTATTCAAAATCCCGAGAGGTGACGGGGAGCGAAACTAAGTAGCGAACTGGCTGATCCCACACTGTCAAGAAAAGCCTCTAACGAGGGTTTGGGTGCCTGTACCGCAAACCGACACAGGTAGGTGGGGTGAGAATCCTAAGGCGCGCGAGAGAACCCTCGTTAAGGAACTCGGCAAAATGACCCCGTAACTTCGGGAGAAGGGGTACCTCGGTAATGTGAAAGTAAACAACTGGAGCAAGAAGAGGTCGCAGAGAAAAGGCCCAAGCGACTGTTTAACAAAAACACAGGTGCCTGCAAAGTCGAAAGACGACGTATAGGTGCTGACGCCTGCCCGGTGCTGGAAGGTTAAGGGGATTGCTTAGCGCAAGCGAAGGTGAGAACCGAAGCCCCAGTAAACGGCGGCCGTAACTATAACGGTCCTAAGGTAGCGAAATTCCTTGTCGGGTAAGTTCCGACCCGCACGAAAGGCGTAACGATTTGGGCACTGTCTCAACGAGGGACTCGGCGAAATTGTAATACCGGTGAAGATGCCGGTTACCTGCGACAGGACAGAAAGACCCCGTGGAGCTTTACTGTAGCCTGACATTGGATTTTGGTATATCATGTACAGGATAGGTGGGAGACTTGGAATCTGGTACGCCAGTATCAGAGGAGTCACCGGTGGGATACCACTCTTGATGTGCTGAAGTTCTAACTTTAAACCGTAAGCCGGTTAAAGGACAGTGTCAGGTGGGCAGTTTGACTGGGGCGGTCGCCTCCCAAAGAGTAACGGAGGCGCCCAAAGGTTTCCTCAGCGCGGATGGAAATCGCGCGAAGAGTGTAAAGGCAGAAGGGAGCTTGACTGCGAGAGAGACATCTCGAGCAGGGACGAAAGTCGGGCTTAGTGATCCGGCGGTACCGAGTGGAAGGGCCGTCGCTCAACGGATAAAAGCTACCCCGGGGATAACAGGCTTATCTCCCCCAAGAGTCCACATCGACGGGGAGGTTTGGCACCTCGATGTCGGCTCATCGCATCCTGGGGCTGTAGTAGGTCCCAAGGGTTGGGCTGTTCGCCCATTAAAGCGGTACGTGAGCTGGGTTCAGAACGTCGTGAGACAGTTCGGTCCCTATCCGTCGCAGGCGTAGGAAATTTGAGAGGAACTGTCCCTAGTACGAGAGGACCGGGATGGACAGACCTCTGGTGTACCAGTTATCCTGCCAAGGGTACAGCTGGGTAGCTAAGTCTGGAAGGGATAAGCGCTGAAAGCATCTAAGCGCGAAGCCGGCCTCAAGATAAGATTTCCCACAGCGCAAGCTGGTAAGACCCCAGAGAGACGATCTGGTTGATAGGCCGGATGTGGAAGGGCAGCAATGTCCGGAGCTGACCGGTACTAATTGGTCGAGGACTTGACCTTAAAGATAGAATCTAAGCATGAAAAGCTCACTGTGTAGTTTTGAGAGAACAATTCTTTCAACAAAGCGCATAAATTTTCCTGGTGATGATGGCGGAGAGGCCACACCTGTTCCCATTCCGAACACAGAAGTTAAGCTCTCCCGCGCCGATAGTACTTGGGACGCAGGTCCCTGGAAGGGTAGGTCGTTGCCGGGATCTAATTTTAAACACACCGTAAGGTGTGTTTTTTATTATACCCGGATCCCGAAAAATGCCCGCCAGGGCTTTTTTATGTACATATTCTTAACAATTACGAATAGATATTAGGAAGATGGTAAATCGGAGGTGGGCTTCGTGATTGTGATTGATATGAGGGGAAGACGTAAATATAAATGGGGGGTAGGTCTGATCCTGACCGTGCTGATGCTGGGGATGGTTTTGGCGCCTGCCCAATTAACCGGAAGAAATTATCTGATCAGTATGGTGGCCAAAACCTTTAAGCTTTTGCCCATTTACAGTGTTGATGTGCCGGATAAAAAAATTTCTATTAGTTTTGATGCTACTTGGGGATCGGAAAGGACCCAGAAAATTTTGGACATATTGGATAAACACCAGGTGAAAACCACCTTTTTTCTCGTCAATATCTGGTTAAAAGATTATCCCGATATGGCGAGGTTAATAGCGAAAAAAGGGCATGAGATCGGCATGCATTCCACGACCCATCCCCACTTTACCCAATTATCCGAAGGACAGATGGAGCAAGAATTAAAAGATAATTTTCAAATGATCCAAGAGATCACGGGCCAAAAACCGGTACTTTTTCGTCCCCCCTTCGGCGATTACAATAATACGGTTATCCGTACCATCGATAATCTGGGATTTAAGACCATTCAATGGAGTGTAGACTCCTTGGATTGGAAAGATCTATCGGCGGAGCAGATTCAAGAAAGAGTCCTGAATAAGATCAAGCCCGGAGCAATTGTTCTGTTCCATAATGACGGGAAGAATACGCCGGAAGCTTTAGATCCGATCTTAACGACCTTGGAAAAGGAGGGATATAAAATAGTTCCTATTTCAGAACTGCTTCTGAAAGGGGATTACTATATTGACTATGCCGGGGTGCAGAGAAATAAATAGATCATGGGAAATGAAGATCGCGGGTCAATCTGAAATTTATTTTGGTGAAAAACTAAAATAAAATGAAGTAATACTTTAAATTTGAAAAAACAATATTTAGCGGTCCTGAATAAGTCATGCCTACAGAAGCTTTCTGTAGGCATGACTTATTTAGTATGGGTACATTCGAATAAAGCAATATTTTTTCAAGTAGGGATAAAGTATTTTTCAAAAAATACGAAATGAAAGGAAAAGCTAGTGAGGCAAATAATATCAAGTAATATAATGAATTTAGACAAAGCATAACTTTATTCGACATTGGGGGATAACATAGGGGGAAACTAGATGGAACAAGGAGTAGAGGCAGGCAATGAGGGCAGCTCATTTTGCGGGATTGCAAATGTGCTGAATCATATCAGCGATGTTTTTTACATTATCGATAAGGAATGGAGGTTTATCTATGTTAATAAAGCTGTAGAACGGATAACGTCAAAAAATTCGCAGGAATTAATAGGGAGGAACCTTTGGGACATCATCGATAAAAACCATAATTTGATTTTAGATAAGATGTTATGTAAAGCATTAAACGCGCAAAGAGAAGTACACTTTGAATCAGCTGGTTCCCCAACCAAAGGATGGTCTGAAAGGCATATTTACCCCACAGAAAACGGCTTGGTTGTGATTCAACATGATATCACACAGCGCAAACAGCTTGAAGAAAAGCTTCAGGAAAGTGAAAAGAAATTGGTGGATTTTGCGAAAGCAATGCCTGACATTAGTTTCATTCTCGATGAGGACGGTACCCATGTGGAGGTCTTTGGAAATAATGATTTGCTGTTGCCTAAACCAAGGGAGGAACTAAAGGGATTAACCCTGCACCAAGTATTTCCCCAAGAACAGGCGGATGTTCTGCTTAGTGGGATACGGCAGACCATTTCCACAGGAAAACAGCATTGTTTAGTCCGTGAAATGCGGATCGGGCAGCGCTATATAGAGGGGCGGGCAGCACCTATGAGCTATCAGGTAAATGGTAAAAAAACGGTTGCCGTCGTTGTGATTGATGTTACTGAGCGCCGGAAAGCAGAAAGAATGCTGCAGTCCGCTTATGAATTACAGCGCAAAAGTGATTTATTCAATGACATCATCAGTGGAAAAATACCGGTGGGTAAAAAAACGATCACAAGTGCCAAAACCTGGGGAGCAGATTTTTCTCTTCCCATGTTTTGCTGTTTGGTAGATATTGCAAAGTCCTCCGATCCGTTCCGCAAGCTGGACCAAAAGCCAAATAAACTGCAGTTTATCAGAAATAATATCATAGAAAACCTGAGCGGCCAGCCGGAATATGTGGTGTGGGACTGTCGGGGATATATTGGTTTTTTGTGCCAGGCGGGACAAAATGATGGATGGGAAAAAAGTATGGAGGTAGCCGGGAGCATTCAGAAACGAATCGAAATTTTGATGCCCTGTCTCGCGGTAACAATGGGGGTGGGGGGGATCCATATGGGTCCCCACAGTTTGGGGAAAAGCTTTGAAGAAGCCCAGATTGCTCTCTTCTCAACCCAGTGTGAAGATGAAAAAGGTCCGGGAATTTACCATTACCGGAATTTAGGGGTTTATCAGCTGCTCACTACCCTTGGGGGAAAGGAGAATGCCTCTAAATATGTACGGAAAATGATCGGCCCCCTGATTGATTATGATTGCGGGAAGGGAACCAGTCTTTTAAGAACCCTTGAAGCCATTCTGTATTGCAGCAATCTTAAGGAAGCTGCCCAAAAGCTCTATCTCCATCATAAGACCTTAGTTTTTCGGAAACAACGCATTGAAAAAATAATCGGAAATTCTCTTGACCCCTTTGAAACCCGGTTAGCCCTTGCCACAGCAATCAAATTGTATAAACTAAACAATTTCTTCAACAAATAAATCGACAGCATCAACCTAAGAACAAGCTATTATCTTTAGAAGATAATAACTTGTCTTTTTTTGTCGAAAAAACTAGTTTCTAGGGATAATAGCTGGAAATGCCGATTTAAAATATAATTAATGAGTACCCAACCTTGCTGTAGAGAAAAGGGAAAAGCTTTGCCGGGTGCAGTTGGTTAAATTGGGGACATTCCTCGATACAAGAGTCAAGAGGTAAGAGGCAAGAAACAAGATGTTTGTCCTTCTTTCCTGACGCTAACTTCCTTTCCTTTCTTGCTTCTGGCATCTGGCATCTTGGATAAGGTGTGTCCCCTAACATAAATTGGGGACATTCCTCCGACGGGATAGGAATGCCCGACATAGAGGTGTGTCCCCTAACATTTAAAGGAGGATTCAGCATGCGTAGCCGAAAAAAAGGGTTTGGCTTTAAAAGCCTCAAAGTTCAACTGGCAGTTGTCTTTTCGTTTTTGGTTCTGGTTGCTTGTTTAAGCCTGGGTTATTTATCTTACCAAAAATCATCTAAAGCATTTCTCACGGAAATATCCGGGAATCTACAAGCTAGAGCAGAATTGGCGAGTCTCCTGATCAATAGTAAAATCGAAAGCGAATTAAATGCTTTGGACAGTATCGCGCAAAAAGAGGCGGTAAAAGATCTGGACTGGAAACGGATCCCGGAAATTCTCCAAGCCGAATCCCAGCGTTTAGGCTACTTAGATGTGGGCATATCCAATTTAAATGGGGGGCTGACCTTTGGAAGTGGAGAAAGGGTGGATATATCGGATCGGGAGTATTTTAAGCAGGTTTTAAACGGACAGGCCTGTGTTTCAGACCCCGTTCTCGGCAAGGTGTCAGGTAGCTTAGAGGTTTTACAGGCGGTGCCTATCACAGATGGTGCAGGAAAGATCGTGGGCGCGGTGGTAGCCCGGACGGATGCAGATAGCTTGTCCAAAGTGATCTCGGATATTAAAATCGGCTCAACCGGGTATGCTTTTATGTTAAATAAAGAAGGGACTTTCATCGCCCACCCGGATCAAGAAATTGTGTTAAGCCAGGAAAATGATTTAAAGACTTCGGATCCGGAGCTAAAAGAGCTGCGTGCTTTGGAAACGCGCATGGTTGCCGGCGAAAAGGGGTGGGGGGAATATCAATTTAAGGGGAAAACCAAAATAACAGCCTATACTCCCGTGGGGGCAAACGGCTGGTCTGTGGGCACAAGCGTGGAGAAGGAGGAATTGTTTGCTCCCATTTATGCTTTAATGAGAGACATTTTTGTTACTACAACCGTCATTTTATTGATTGTGATCCTCATTAGTATTTTGATTGGGGCCAAAATTGCCCAGCCTATCGGCATTGCCGCAGGGAAAGCGGAACAATTGGCAGAGGGAGATTTTAGCGAGCCGGTAGCGGCAAAATTTCTTAGGCGAAAGGATGAGATCGGAAATCTGGCCAACTCATTTCAAAGAATGATCGAGAGCCTGAGCGGGCTGGTCAAAGATGTGCAGCAAGGATCGGAGAGTTTGGCCGCCGCTTCTCAGCAGACGTCGGCAAGCACCCAGCAGGTTTCCAGCGGGATTCAGGAGGAGGCCAACCTGGTGCAGCAGGTGGCCCAGTCCATGGAGAAAATTACCGGAGACGCGACAACAGTAGTTGAGTCTGCTTCAGCGGCGCTGGAGATGGCGGAAAAAGTCTCCCAGACTACTCAACAGGGGGAAACTACGGTGGGCTATGTAGAGAAAGGAATGGAAACAATTAATGCCAACATGGAAAAACTCAGCAATAACTCCGGCCGGATTGGGGATATTCTTGGTGTCATAAACGACATCTCGGACCAGACCAATCTTCTTGCCCTCAATGCAGCCATTGAAGCAGCCCGGGCAGGAGAACATGGCAGAGGCTTTGCGGTGGTTGCGGAAGAAGTAAGGAATTTGGCGGAACGCTCCAGTCAGGCAACCAAGGAAATTGCCAACCTGATCCAAGTGATCCAGCGTGATATTGGTGAAGCCGTTGAGGCAGCAAGAAAGGGCAGCCAAATGACGGTTGATACCCGGGATGCTTTTGAACAGGTTTTTGTCATGGTCCAGAAAAATAAGGAAATGGTGGAAAAGATGAGTTTAGCCGCTCAGGATGCCGCAGAAAGCGTGGAGAATGTAGCCGGTTCCATAGAGAATATTTCTGCCGTAACGGAAGAGTCGGCGGCAAGCATTGAAGAAATCGCTGCTTCGTCCGAGGAAATGGCAGGCATGGCGGAAAATCTTCATAACGTGGCCCAGAAATTTAAGATTTTGGCAGAAAAAAATTAATCGTGAGTGTCATTATCAGTCAGGCACCATGCTCCTGTTTGATGCGTAATATAGAGTAAATTTGATTAAAGACCTGTTTCCTTGTCAATACTGGCAAATAAACAGGAGGTGCACAGGATGGAGCCGGAAAACCTAAGACCGACGTGCTTGATGTGTGGCCAGAATACTCCCTTATGGACAGAAGGGATATTCATCAAGGGAAAATTTATTTGTGCGCGATGTGAGCAAATGATATTGGCCGTTCATGTAGACGATATCTGGTATCCCTTTATTAAGGATCAACTAAAACATATCTGGTTCAACAGGACAGAGGGGCCGTACTTTTCTTAAAAGAGTACGGTCTTTTTGTTCGCGGATATTTCTGTTATAATTTAAGGTAATTTAGCCGAACCATTACTGCTGCCAGGTAGAAATACCCATACGGGTACGAGAGGGTGGCAAGCTCCGGGGGGACCTATGTTTAATGGCAATCAAAATAAGGCACCATTGGTAGAGGCTTTATCTCAGTATAGCAAGCAAGGGTTTGCCTCCTTTCATATGCCGGGGCATAAGGGAGGGGCGGGGGTACTGAAAGAATGGCAGCATTTACTGGGACTTCCGGCTTTCTCCATAGACCTGACAGAAGTGGAAGGACTGGATGATTTGCATCATCCTACCGGCCCTATTCGCCAAGCCCAAGAACTTGCGGCTGATTTAATGGGAGCACAGGCAGCCTTTTTTTTGACGAATGGGGTTTCCGCAGGGATTCACGCGCTCATCATGGCCTTATGCGGCCCGGGAGACAAAATCATCCTGCCCCGGCATGCCCATCGCAGTGCCTATGGCGCACTCATCTTATCCGGAGCCATGCCCGTCTATGTGCGTCCTTCTCTGCACCCTGATTTGGGCATCCCGGTTGGTGTTCGGGTCTCAGATATTGCCTCCGCATTGGATACCCATCCGGAGTCCCGGTGTTTGTTCATGGTTCACCCTACCTATCATGGGTGTGCCTCGGATCTGGCGGCCATCGTTCAATTGGCCCGTCAGCGGGGGGTAAAGGTGATTGCCGATGAGGCCCACGGCGCCCATTTTCAATTTTCCCCGGAGTTTCCCGCTCCCGCCCTTCAATGCGGCGTTTCCGCTTCGGTACAGGGCTGGCATAAAACCATGGGATCTTTGACCCAATCTGCCCTGCTCTTGACAAAGGATCAGGATTTGGACGCAGGAGGCTATTTAAGGATACTCCAGTCGACCAGCCCCTCCTATTTATTGATGGGCTCCCTGGATGCAGCCCGAAAGTACTGGGCGCAAGATGGAAAGGTGATGGGGGAAAAAATTTTGCATCTGGCTTGTAATTTTCGGCATAAAATAGCCGGACTTAAAGGGATTTCTTGCTTGGATCGAGAAAGTATAAAGTCACCTGTACTAGCCGGCCTGGATCAGACAAAATTGATGTTAAACGGCTGGGATCTGGGCCTGAACGGCTTTCAGCTTGCCTATGAACTGCGGAAGAGATACGGTATAGAGCCGGAGATGGCGGCATATGAAGGTGTTACGCTGATGGTGACCATTGGGGACAATGAAGAGAAATTGAACCATTTGGCCCATGCCTTAAAAGAAATCGCCGGCAGATTTCCCGTCAAAAAAATGCCCAGACCACCGGTTTGGGACTACTCTCTGATTCCGGAAATAAAACTGCTTCCCGGACAAGCATTCAAGGCAAAGAAAAAAGCGATTTCGGTCAGGGCTGCGGCAGGAGAAATTGCCGGAGAATTTATTTGCCCCTATCCTCCGGGGATCCCTCTTGTGGCACCGGGAGAAGTTATCTCCCGGGAAACGATCGGGATCATGGAAAGGATCCGGAAATGGGGGGGGCAGATACAGGGACCGGATGATTCTTCCGGGAGGACGGTCAGAGTGGTAGCCGGCTAACTTGGTAAGGTGATGATATGGGTAAGGAGATAGGAATCGATGACCGGAAAATTAATCATTATTGAAAGCGGTTCTGACAGCAGTGGAAAAGCGACCCAAACCGACCTCCTGTTTCGCAGATTAACAGGCCAGGGTGTCGTTGCGCGTAAGGTGGAATTCCCCAATTATCACAGCCCGGCATCATCTTTGGTAAAAATGTATTTAAACGGTGATTTCGGGAAAAATCCTAGTGATGTGAATCCTTATGTGGCCTCTACTTTTTATGCCGTGGACCGGTTTGCTTCTTTTAGAACGGCATGGCAAGAGTTTTATCTTCAGGGAGGCCTCGTGCTGGCGGACCGGTATACCACTTCCAATATGGTTCATCAGGGGGCAAAACTGAACGGAAGAGAAAAAGACCGGTATTTAGACTGGCTATGGGATTTGGAATTTAACATTTATCAACTCCCGGTGCCGGACGGTGTGATTTTTTTGGATGTGCCGGTGGAATTCAGCTGTAAGTTAATGGCGGAAAGGGATAATAAGTTTAACGGCACAAAAGAAAAAGATATTCATGAAAGAAATAAGGAGTACCTGGCCAGATCCTATGAAAATGCCAGGTATATTGCGCAAAAATACGGATGGATGATCATTCATTGTGTGAAAGGGGGGAGTTTAAGAACGATCGAGGAAATTCATGAAGAGATCTATGGGCGTGTGGAAAAAATCTTAAGAGACAGTTCTATCTAGAGGGCAGGAATCGTAAATAGTATCAACAAAATGAATAAGTATTTTATTTAGGAGGAATAGGAAAATGTTTTCCATTCATGAGACCGAGCTTCCGGGGATCGGCCAGAAATTTGTCATCAAAGCCCGCAGCGGAGATAAACTAGTGGTGATCATCCATGATGACGGAAGACGGGAAATGTATCATTTTGCTTATGATGATCCGGACGACAGTATTTCCATGATTACCCTTGATGATAATGAAGCCCGTCAAGTGGCGGCGATTGTCGGGGGGATCATTTACAAACCGAAAGCCTTGGAAACCATCGAGGTTGCCCTGGACGACCTGGTGATCGAATGGATTAAGATGGAACCGGATTTCCCCTGTCTGGGCAAGACCATTGGCGAATTGGAGGTGAGGAAAAAGACGGGCGCAACGATTATTGCCTTGGTGGGGAAGGATCATGCCAAAGTTTTGAATCCCGGTCCCGAGCATGTATTCAAAGAAGGGACCACGGTGGTGATTATCGGGGAAAAGGAGCAGGTAAAAAAATGCAGATATTTAATAGCTAAGGGAGGTGTGTGACAGAGTGGAACATATTGTCCTGGAGATTGGTCTTGCTTTACTTGTGATGTCCTTTGCCGGCTTTATTGCCTCCAAGCTTCGTTTGTCCACCGCTCCCCTGCTCATCTTTGCGGGACTGGCGGTAGGGCCCCATCTGCCCTATTGGGGTGTGCTGGATTTCCGGTTTATTAACAGCGCTCCCATCATCAGTCTCATGGGCCGGTTAGGCGTCCTGTTTTTACTCTTTTACCTGGGACTGGAGTTTTCCATCGGCCGTTTGTTAAAAGCCCGGCGGTCCATTGCGGTAAGCGGCATCATCTATATGGCAATCAATTTAACCCTGGGAATTATTTTTCCCTGGGTGTTAGGCTGGCCCTATCGGGAGATTTTAGTTGCCGCGGGGATTACCACGATATCTTCCAGTGCTATTGTGGCAAAAATGATTGTGGATTTGAAAAGGGCGGCGAACCCGGATACGGAAATTATTTTAGGGCTGATGATGTTTCAGGATGTTTTTGTGGCCGTTTATCTTTCTGTGGTATCAGGATTGGTATTGACCGGTGAGACTTCTTTTCATCATGCCATGCTCGCCGCAGGGATTGCCTTAGGTTTTATCGCCACGCTGATTCTGTTGGGACGGAAGTTTGTCTCACGTTTGAATTTTTTATTGGATATTGCCTCGGACGAGCTGTTTCTACTGACTTTGTTTGCTTTACTGACCATTGTTTCCGGTTTCTCGGAAACCCTCAATGTGGCGGAAGCGATTGGGGCCTTGATATTTGGCCTGGTTTTATCCGAGACGGAGCATGTTCAGCGCATTGAACACTTAATTGTGCCTTTCCGGGACTTCTTCGGTGCGTTTTTTTTCTTTAGTTTTGGACTGAGTATCGATCCTTTGGCGCTTAAAGGGGCGGTATGGCCCGCTCTGATCGCTGTTTTGCTTACGGTAGTAGGAAATTTTGTGGCCGGAATCTTTGCCGGAAGAATTGCCGGTATGTCCCCCCGGGGAGCGGTAAATATTGGTTTGACGATCACATCCCGGGGAGAATTCTCTATTATTCTTGCCAATCTGGCCAAGCAGGGAGGACTGTTAGCGGCCCTCCAGCCTTTTGCCGCCCTGTATGTTCTGGTGTTAGCTGTTTTAGGACCCATTCTGACAAAAGAATCAAAACGTGTTTATAAACTGTTTAGTCCATTGATCAAATGGCGTGTAAACGACAAATATCCGGTAGGTTAATATATTTTTGGCATGTAGGGATCGTAGGGATTTATCTAAGGGGTTGAATGCTATGCTTCCTCAACTGGAGCAAACAGTTAAATCAGGCTTATTAGGCCATGCTTATTTATTTCTCGGTGAGAAAAATAAGACCTGGGAGAACGCCACCGCATTTGCGGCCGCGGTGAATTGTCTTTCTCCTGTTCAGGGACAGGCTTGCGGCGCCTGTTTAAGCTGCAGGAAGATTCAGCACGGCAACCATCCCGATGTATTGATGATGGAACCGAGAGGGGCCAGCTTTAAAATAGATCAGGTGCGGGAACTGCACCGAAAAGTGGGCTATAAACATTATGAAGGCAGGTATAAGATACTGGCCCTGTCCGGGGCGGACACCATGACCACCGAAGCGGCCAACAGCATGCTGAAAGTATTGGAGGACCCTCCGCCCCATACGGTATTTATACTGATGGCGGAAAACGGGGATAATATCTTATCAACTGTACTTTCCCGCTGCCAGGTGATAAAATTTGGTGGGGAACACCAAGACAGTGACCTGAAAGACGGGGAAGAAAAGAGCAAACAACTGGAACAGGTGATCGATACCTTTCAGGATGTTTTTTCCCTGGATTATTGCCAGCTGTTCAAGCTATCCGAGATGTGGGAAAAAAATAAGGATGGGGTCAAGACATTATTGGACGGCATGTTAACATGGTACCGGGATCTAGCGGTGGCAAAGCTGACGGGAGAGGTTTCCCGGGTGCGGAACCCTCATCTGGCGGAGGCCATTCTCAAAAGTCCCCTGGGACCGGATACCGCCCTACTTGCTGCACAAGAGGTGGAGCGAAGCCAGAGATTAATCGCCCAAAATGCCAATGTGCGCTTGGTGCTGGATGTCTTGTTATGTAAACTACACCGGTTAACAGGATGAGATCGGAGGAATAAGATGGAGAAGGTTGTTGGGGTTCGATTTAAAAAAGCGGGAAAGATTTATTATTTTAGCCCGGGTGAATTGGAACTGACGATCAGTGATCCCGTAGTCGTGGAAACAGCGCGGGGAATGGAATACGGTATCGTCGTAGTAGCTCCGAAAATGGTTACTCCCGAGGAAGTTGTCTCGCCTTTGAAAAATGTGGTCAGAAAAGCTACCCCACAGGATACCGACGTGCATCAGGAGAATAAGAAACGGGAAAAAGAAGCGTTTAAACTGTGCCAGCAGAAGATTTTGGAGCATAGCCTGCCCATGAAGCTGGTAGATGTGGAGTACACTTTTGATGTCAGTAAAATCATTTTTTATTTTACTGCGGAAGGAAGAGTGGATTTTCGGGATTTAGTAAAAGATTTGGCAGCCGTTTTTCGCACCCGGATTGAATTAAGACAGATTGGCGTACGGGATGAAGCGAAAATGCTGGGCGGGTTGGCCTCTTGCGGCAGGATCCTGTGCTGTCATACTGTACTGGGAGATTTTCAGCCCGTATCCATTCGCATGGCGAAACAACAGAATCTTTCCCTCAATCCTACGAAAATATCCGGCATTTGCGGAAGATTGATGTGCTGCTTGAAATATGAAAGTGATGACTACGACCAGAAATATGTTGAGAGTGAAGAAGAAGTCGAACAGGATGGTCTGGATAGTGACTTTGTCAAGGAGTGATGGCGGTGGAATTAACTCAGGCACTGCATGAGCTGGAGGAAAAGGTGGGGGAAATTCTCTCGGAAATACAAACCCTGCGCCGCCATGTCCATCAACTGGAGCAGCAAAATGAATTCTTGCGCGCCAGGCTTTATGCAGAAAAAGCCCAGGGGAAAGGTTTTGACAACCTCACCCGTTTGTATGAGGAAGGATACCACGTGTGTCCCATCCATTTTGCCCGGGCCCGCACGGAGGATTGCCTGTTTTGTATCAGTTTTCTGAATAAGGAAAGCAAGGCCGGTGAGGGGGCCTGATGCTTTGATGCTCAGAGGCGAAGAGCGCATGGATGATTTGATCTGGCGCAATTTAAAGATTATCCAAAACCCCCGCTGGTTTTGTTTTTCCTTGGATGCCATTCTTTTAGCCGATTTTGCCACAATCAAGCCCGGGGATCGGGTGGTTGATCTGGGCACCGGTACCGGCGTTCTTCCTTTGCTCTTATGTGCCCGGGTGCGCGACATCCGTATCATTGGCCTGGAAATCAAGGCGGAAGTAGTGGACATGGCCCAAAGAAGCGTGGCCTTGAATGGATTGGGAGAGCATATTCTCATCCGGGAAGGGGACATTCGGACGGCGGCGTCAGACCTGGGCAAGGGGGGATTTGATCTGGTGGTGAGTAATCCTCCCTATGCTCCTGCTGGCTCGGGGAAGGTGAGCGGCTGTGCCATTAAGGCGGCCGCCCGCTCAGAAGTCTTATGCAAGCTGGAGGATGTGATTCAGGAGGCTGCTGCTTTGCTGAACACAGAGGGCAGGATGGCCCTGGTCCACAGGCCCTTTCGTCTAACGGATATTCTGTGTTCCATGCGGCATTCTCAATTGGAACCGAAACGCTTGCGCTTTGTTTATCCCATTTTAGGGAAAGAACCAAATTTGGTATTAATTGAAGGGATCAAAAACGGCAAAAAAGATCTGCACATTTTACCGCCTCTTTTTGTCTACCAACAACCGGGGATTCATTCAGAGGCTATGAAAGAGATCTTTGGGGGAAAATTTTTGTCCCAAGAATGGTAGGGCGATATGGCAGAAGGAATTTTGTATGTAGTAGGCACTCCGATTGGTAATTTAGATGATATGACTCTCCGGGCCCGGAGAATTCTTCAAGAAGTGGATTTGATCGCGGCCGAGGACACCCGTCATACCAGGAAACTGCTCAGCCACTTTGATATTCACACGCCCATGACCAGTTATTTTGAGCATAACAAAAAAGAAAAGGGCGGCTATCTTATTTCTTTGTTGCAACAGGGGAAATCGGTAGCACTGGTTTCGGATGCCGGCATGCCGGGTATTTCCGACCCCGGGGAAGATGTGGTAAAAGAGGCGGTGCGGGCCGGTTTAAAGGTGGTGCCCATTCCCGGACCCAGCGCTTCTTTGGCAGCCCTTGTTGTTTCCGGCCTGCCTACGGCCCGGTTTGTCTTTGAAGGTTTTTTACCCCGGGATAAGAAAGAGAGAAAAGAGCGTTTAAGCCTTTTATGCGGAGAGCTTCGTACCACCATCCTTTATGAATCCCCTTACCGGTTGATAGAAACCTTAGAGGAGCTTTTAGAATATGTGGGAGACCGGCCGGCGGCAGTTGCCCGGGAGATTACCAAACACTATGAAGAAATAATCCGGGGACCATTAGGGGACCTGATTCTTTATTTTAAAGAGCACCCTCCCAAAGGAGAGATCGCCCTTGTTCTGGCGGGTGCCCAGGAAGCCCAAGCGGAATTCCCCGGTCTGGGACAAATCAAAGAGGAAATTAACAGACTGGTGGCGGCCGGGATGATGAAAAAAGAGGCGGTAAAAGAAGTAGCCCGCCGCTATGGCATGCCTAAAAGCGAGGTTTATAAAATTAGCCTGGAATCATGAATGAGAAAACTAAGGCTTGCGCCATGCCTCTGGTGGCGGCGCAAGCCTTAGTTACCCTGATACTTTCAACCTTTTGAAACGTATAAATTTTGAAAGTATAAAAAAACAGGCATGGTGCCTGTTTTTCCGTTTGTCGATTTATGTAATTTTTAGACAGCTGCAGCATTCATAGCGGCCGCGCACTCGCGACAAACATTTTTCCCTTTAAAATTCTGCACGTCTTCAGCGCTGCCGCAGAAAATGCAAGCCGGTTCGTATTTCTTCAATATGATTTTTTCGCTGTCTACGTAAATCTCCAAAGCGTCCTTCTCATCGATTCCCAGAGTCCTCCTGAGTTCAATGGGCAGAACAACCCGCCCAAGCTCGTCCACTTTACGAACAATACCCGTTGATTTAATCACTAGATGCACCTCCCCCTCTAACAAAATTCGACATTCTTCGCCCCGCCTAAATAATACCAAAGGTTCCAGCTAAAGTCAACCAAAATTTTTAAAAACTTGACAAAATTTCAAAACAAAAATATAATCTACCTAATGCGATTCCATACATGAAGGAACTTTTCCGGGTTCCGGTCAGTTACCAGGATACTTAGTTACATACAAAAAAGGCGAAGATGGGGAGGAGTATTCTGCCAGTCATTTCTCAGAGAGCGGGGGAGAGGTGAAAACCCGTAGTGGCAAACAGGTGAACATGGCCCCAGAGCTGTAGGGTGAACAGGAAAACACCATGGGCGGGAGGATTTTCTAAGTAGCTTTTATCGGGAGGGCACCCGTTATCACTGCCCGGGTATGAAAGTACCTGTGAAGATCTGTGCTGTGAGGCGCAGATGAATTAGGGTGGTAACACGAAAACCTTCGTCCCTGGCGGGCGGAAGGTTTTTTTAATTTCATCAATAAAAGGAAATACTATTAAATGGAGGGAAGTCTATGTCGAAAAAGAGTTTTTACATCACCACGCCGATTTACTATCCCAGCGATAATTTGCACATTGGGCACGCCTATACCACGGTAGCCGCAGATGCCATGGCCAGATATAAAAGAATGCAAGGATATGATGTCTGGTTTTTGACAGGCACGGATGAACACGGCCAAAAAATTGAACGAAAAGCGAAGTCCGTAGGCAAACAACCGTTGGAATTTGTGGATGGCATTGTAGACGGGATCAAACATTTATGGGATAAAATGCTCATCAGCAACGACGATTTTATTAGAACCAGTGAAGAGAGGCACAAAAAAGTAGTCCAGCATATTTTCAAAAAAATCTATGAAAACGGCGATATTTATAAGTCGGAGTACGAGGGCTGGTACTGCACCCCTTGTGAGACTTTCTTTACGGAACGGCAGCTGGCGGAAAATCAAGTCTGCCCGGATTGCGGGCGTCCGGTGGAGCTGGTAAAAGAGGAAAGTTATTTCTTTAAGATGAGTAAGTATGCCGAGCGCTGGCTCCAGTACATTGAAGACAACCCGGACTTTATTCAGCCTGTCACCCGCAAAAATGAAATGGTCAATTTTGTGAAACAAGGCCTGGAAGATTTGTGCGTGTCCCGTACCACCTTTTCCTGGGGGATCCCGGTGCCCATCAATGAGAAGCACGT
Source organism: Candidatus Formimonas warabiya (assembly GCF_002777255.1). GTDB lineage: Bacteria > Bacillota > Dehalobacteriia > Dehalobacteriales > Dehalobacteriaceae > Formimonas > Formimonas warabiya. The sequence goes on from NZ_CP017634.1 coordinate 4,058,564, forward strand.
GATTTATGTCTGGTTTGACGCTTTGACCAACTATATTTCCGCTTTAGGCTATGGAACCGAAGACGATCATTTGTTCCAGAAGTTTTGGCCCGCTGATGTACACCTGGTGGGAAAAGATATTGTGCGTTTTCATACCATTATCTGGCCCATTATTTTGATGGCTGCCGGCATCGAGCTGCCGAAAAAGGTATTCGGACACGGCTGGGTCCTTCTAGCGGAAGGAAAGATGTCCAAGTCAAAAGGAAATGTGATTGACCCCGTGATCTTATGCGATAAATACGGCGTCGATGCCATCCGCTACTTTCTCCTGAGAGAAGTTCCCTTTGGTCAGGACGGCTATTACTCGGAAGAAGCCCTGGTGAACAGAATCAACATTGATTTGGCTAATGATTTCGGCAATTTGCTCAGCCGTACTACGGCTATGGTTAACAAATTTCTCGGGGGTATCGTTGTTGCTCCGGGTGAGGGTACGGAGTTTGACGAGGAACTGGTTCGGCTGGCCAAGGCTATTCCCGGACAGGTAGAAGAACTGCTGGATCAGATGGAATTCAGCAATGCCCTGGCGTTGATCTGGAAGCTGGTCAATAAGGCCAACAAATATATTGACGATGCCGCTCCCTGGAGCTTGAATAAAGATCCCCAGGGCAGGGAGAAGCTGGGCACGGTTTTGTATAATATGGTGGAGGTTCTCCGCTTAACCACCGTCATGTGTACTCCTTTTATGCCTTCGGTACCGGAGAAGGTCTGGACTCAGTTGGGCATGATTGATCACAAAGAAGTACAGTCCTGGGATAGTCTGGTGTGGGGACGTTTTCCCGCCGGTACGGCGATCAACCGGGGAGAGCCGATTTTCCCCCGCATTGATTTAAAGGAGATGGGAAATGAGGAGGAACTCCCCCAAAAACAGGCTTCTCCCGGGAAATCCTTAAAAGAAGAGGGTAAACCGGAGGAGTTTGAACCGGCGTTACCGGAGATTACCATAGAGGATTTTGGCAAAATTGATTTACGTGTGGCAGAAGTACTGGCCTGTGAAAAGGTAGAAAAGGCGGATAAACTGTTAAAGCTTTCCCTGAAAGTAGGGGAGGAAGTCAGGACAGTGGTGTCAGGAATTGCCCAGCATTACCGGCCTGATGAAATGGTGGGGAAAAGGGTGATCCTGGTGGCGAACCTGAAACCGGTAAAACTGAGAGGAATCGAATCAAAGGGAATGATTCTGGCCGCCTCCCAGGGAGGAAAACTGGAAGTGATTACGGTGGAGTCCGTGGAACCGGGCGGCAGGGTGAAATAGGAGGCTAAAAGATGCTGTTTGATACCCATGCCCATTTAAACGACGAACAGTTTGCGGGAGATGTGCCGGAAACAATAGAACGGGCAAAAGAAGCGGGCGTGACAAGAATTGCGGTGGTAGGTTATGACTTGGCCTCTTCCATAGAAAGTATTAAAATTGCCAAACGGTATGGGTCGGTTTATGCCGTAATTGGGGTTCACCCCCATGATGCTGCTACTTTGGACGGGGATACCTTAACCAAATTACGGGTGTATGCCCGGGAGCCTGAGGTTGTAGCCATTGGTGAGATCGGGCTGGATTATTATCGCAACCTCTCGCCCCGGCAAATTCAGGTGGACGCTTTCCGCACCCAAATTCATTTGGCCAAAGAACTGAAAAAACCCATCGTCATTCACGATCGGGATGCTCATGAAGATACGGTAAATATGCTCCGATCAGAGCAGGCGGGAGAGAACGGGGGCATCCTGCACTGTTTTTCCGGCAGTTGGGAAATGGCGCGTCAATGTATGTCTTTAGGGTTTCATATTTCTATTGCCGGCCCCGTAACCTATCATAACGCCAACAAATTATTGGAGATTGCCAAACTGGTTCCTCTGGACCGGCTGCTTGTGGAAACCGACTGTCCCTACTTGGCCCCCCATCCTTTCCGGGGTAAAAGAAATGAACCTGCCCGGGTCCGCTTGGTAGGGGAAAAAATCGCGGAACTGCGCAGAATATCCCTGGAGCAGCTGGCCGAAGCAACCACAAAAAATGCGCTTACTGTTTTCGAGATAAAGTAAACTAGGAAAGTCCGTCAGGACTTTCTTTTTTTACTTTCAGAGTTTATAAATTTCAAAAGGTTGAAAGTATAAGTGCCTAATTTAGATAAATCCGGGCGAGTTTATTTAGCAAAAAGAGAAAAGGTTAAGTTCTGTTTGGCGAAGAATTCTATAGCTATTGAAAGCAGGTCCGATAGATTGAAAGGCTTTAAGAAAATTTTATATCATCTTAAGCCAAACATTTAAACTAGGAGGACAGATTATGCGCGAAGAGGTTGTTGAGCTGGTAGTTGATTCAGTAAAGAAGGCAGGCATAAAAACGATCGTATCGTTGCCGGAATCAAAATTCAAGGAACTGTATCCGGTGTTGGCTGCCGACAAGGATTTTAATTACATCATGGTCACCAATGAAGGCGAAGGCGTAAGTATCGCCGCCGGTGCCTGGCTGGCCGGTAAAAAGGCGGTCATGATCATGGAGAATGCCGGACTGAGAGTGGCAACCGAGCCTCTGGCTAGACTTGGGCTGAGCCACGGTATCCCTGTGATGATGATTATGTGTTATACCGGGGATATCGGCGAAAGGAATTGGTGGGGCATCCCTCACGGCATCACAATGGAGCCTCTGTTGCAGGCAATGCGTATCCCTTATATCGTTGTGAGGAAAACGGAGGATGTTGCCGACGCCATCGTCAGGGCGGCAAAGCATATCAATGTCTCTTTATATCATGTTGCGGTGATCCTTACCGGCGATGTAGTCGCCTAAACTATAAATTCAACTATGGGGGTACAAAATGAAAAGATTTGAATGCTTGAAGATTATTGCCTCCCATTTACAGGGAGATGAATTAGCGGTGGTTGCTTTGGGTGGAATGATAGATGAATGGCATCATTTACGGCCCAGTAACAAAAATTTGTTTTTAAAAATTATGGGATCGATTACTCCTGTGGCGTTCGGCCTTGCCGATTCGCTGCCTCACCGGAGAGTTGTATCCTTGGATACCGACGGTAGCATGTTGTTAAATATGGGGATATTGTGTACGATCGGCAATGTACAGCCCAAAAATCTGATCACCATCATTATGGATAACGAATGTTATGAGGTAATCGGTGGGCCGCCGACCCATACCGCCTATCATGTGGACCTGGCGGCAATGGGCAGAGGCGCAGGTATTGAGCGGGCGGTAGCGGTAAATAACCTTGAGGATTTTGAAAAAGCGCTGACCGAGGCCTATCATACCGAGGGCCCGTCATTTATTGTCGCCAAATTAGAACGAGGCACCGAAATTTTCCCCGAAGAAGAGCGTAAAAGAACGGACGGCCTGGAGGATAAGTATAATTTTGTCCGCTATATTGAAGACAGCGAGAAGGTAACGATTATACCGCGGGAAGTTAAAAGCTTGCGTAAAGTGGAAGGACCGGTGAAGTGGAATGAGGATCCGGTAATTGATTGATTTAGCGTACGTAATGTTTATCAAGCATGATAAACATCAAAATAAAATTTATATGGAGGGAAAAATTATGGCCAGAATGTTTTGGGTAGTTTGTCCTGAATGCAAGAAAAAGTTTTATGTAGCTACCATAGATTTTAAAAATAAGAAGGACCGCCGCATGCTTTGCCCCTTCTGCTCGGCAAGATTTAATGAGGACGAGGCTTTGGAAGTCATAAGATAATTAGGAAAGGGGGTTTCTCTCAATCATAGGAGGGTAAAGGATGACGGAGTTCTCTGTAGTGACGCAGAATATCAAACGGGTAGACGGATGGACAAAAGAAACAGGCGCTGCAAAATATACAGGCGATTTGAAGTTTAATCATATTCTTACCGCTGGATTATGCCCTAGCCCTCATCCGTTTGCCAAAATCGTAAAGATAGATCTTACTCGGGCAGAAAAGCTTCCTGGTGTTGTCGCCGTGATCAGTGGTAAAGATGTCAGCGGTCTTTTTGGCTCCGTTATCAATGACAGGCCGATACTGGCAAAGGATTTTGTGCGTTTTTGGGGAGAGCCGGTAGCGGCGGTAGCCGCGGTGGACCGGGTAACGGCGGAAGAAGCGGTTAAGCTGATAGAAGTGGAATATCAGGTTTTGGAGGGTGTTTTTGATGCGGAACAAGCCATATCAGCCGATGCACCGCTCCTGCATCCTGATTTGGGTGATTATGAGCATGATTCCTACATCTATCCTGAGGAAAAGAGCAATATTTGCCACCATTTTAAATTACGGCAGGGAGATGTGGAAGCCGCTTGGAAGGAAGCCGACTATATCTTAGAGGACGCTTATACGATTGCTCCCGGATATCATGCCTGCCTGGAATCCCATGTGACGGTTGCGCAAATAGAAGATCACGATCTGATTCATATCTGGGTAAGCAATCAGTCTCCCTATGTCATGCAAAAACAGATCGCGAATTTGTTTTCCTGGCCGGAACATAAAGTCAGGGTTTCCGTTCCTTTTCTTGGCGGAGGTTTCGGATCAAAGATCTACCCGGGTCTAGACCCGATCGTCGTTGCTTTGGCTATGCGTTCAGGTGGTTTGCCGGTAAAGCTGGAATTAGACCGGGATACAGATTTTATAAACAGCGTGATCCGGCATGGCGTAAAAATATACATAAAAAGCGGCGTCAAAAAAGACGGCCGCATTGTGGCGAGGGAGATAAAATCTTATTGGAATACCGGTGCCTATGCCGATTGCGGGCCTTTGGTAACACGCAATTCAGGTTATGTCTCCGCCGGGCCTTACCGGATCGATAATATCAGCATCGATAGCTATAGTATTTATACGAATAATCCTGTAGCCGGAGCTTTCCGCGGCTATGGTGTTCCTCAGGTAACCACCGCTTATGAATGCCACATGGATAAATTAGCCGGATTATTGGCTAAAGACCCGCTAAAGTACCGCCTGGAACAGCTTTACATCAAAGGAGATAAAAACGCTACCGGTGAAAAGCTGTCGATAGCGAGCGTCAAAGAGTGTCTGGAGAAAGCCGCTGGAGCCGCCGGCTTCGAAAACAGCACTGTTCCTGCTCCTGAAGATCTGGGCGATGGACGCTACCGCTGTTACGGTGTAGCGGCTTCCCAAAAAGCCAGTCAAAGGCATTATCCCACGTTGGCGACCATTAGGCTGTTTGAAGACGGTACCGCCGAGGTCAACTGCAGTGTAGTAGATATGGGGCAAGGAGCTATGACGGCATTCAATCAGATCGCTGCTGAAGAGCTGGGTTTAGCAAGCTGCCACGTATTTGTCAATAAACCGGATACTTCTATTACGCCCTATGATAAGACCACCAGTGCCAGCCGGGGCACGTTTCATGGCGGCATAGCTATCATAGAGGCGGCCAGAGATATCAAAAAGCAATTAAAAGCGATGGCTGCTGAATCATGGCAGTGTCCGGCAGAAGAGATCACCTTCGCCAATCAAAAAGTATCTCATCCAGCCACAAAAAGAGAGATGAGCATCAATAAACTATTCAGCGCGCAGATGCTTGGCTGTACCCATATTATTGGTAAAGGCGTATCTTTGCTTGAGGGTTGTACCGGTATCGATAAAGAAACCGGGCAGGGAGAGAAGCCGACCAGTTTTTGGATGTTCTGTGCGCATATCGCTCAATTTATCGTAGATACCGAAACAGGCAAGATCAAAGTAGAAAGAATCTATGCGGCTCATGATGTTGGCAGGGCCATTAATCCGCTTAATTGCAAACAGCAGATCGAAGGCGGTGCGATGATGGGGGTTGGTATGGCGCTGTTTGAGGAGTTGTTGTTTAAGGAAGGGAAAATAATCAACACCAATCTTCATGATTATAAACTTCCTACTGCCGTAGATGCGCCGGTTGTGGAGGCTATCCTGATTGAAAATCCTCATCCTGATGGACCTTATGGCGCGGTGGGATTGGGCGAACCGCCCGTCGCCCCGCCGGTGGCAGCCATTGCCAACGGTTTATATCGCTTGTTAGGACAAGCCGTCACGAAATTCCCCTTGACGCCTCCCGTAGTATTGGAGCTGGTAAACAACAGCAATTTGGGAAAGAGGTGGTCTTATGCGGGCTCTGGCGGATTTTGATTATCTTGCTCCCGCATCCTGGGCAGAGCTTTGGGCTATTGTTAAGGGGCGGGCTGGCGACGTCCTGTACCTAGTAGGCGGTACGGATCTCCTGATCGACTTAAGAACAGGGAAAAAAGAGGCGGGGCTGGTTATCGATTTAAAAAAACTACCCGATATGCGGGGGATTACCGTCAAAAATGATCGTTTGTGGGTCGGGGCTTTGACGACGATTGCGGAAATAGAAAATTCTCCGTTGGTCAGAAAATATGCAGCCGTTCTTGCGCAGTCGGCGGGTGAACTCGGTTCCTGGCAGGTCAGAAACAGGGGAACGATCGGAGGGAATCTCTGCAACGGATTGCCTACTGCGGACACCTCCTCTCCGGTTCTCGCTTTAGGCGCTAAGCTGCATTACCGCGATTTTGAAGGAGATAAAAAAGTCGACGCTGCGGATTTCTGGCTGGGAGCCGGAAAAACCGTCTTAAATAACTACCAGGTCTTAACGTCGATTGAGATCCCTATATCCGAAGATACTTTCTCTTCTTATGCCAAGCTGGGCACGAGGGACGCCATGGAAATAGCTGTGATCAGCGTGGCGTCCGTATTGAGGATCAATAACGGCATCATAGCGGACGCCGGCATTGCGGTAGGCGGAGGCGGACCGGTACCGATCCTGGCAAGATCAGCGATGGCATATCTGAAAAATAAACAGACCGGGGAAATAGACTTCAGTGAAGCGGGGCGCCTGGTGACCGCTGCCACCAATCCGCGCACCAGCGCCAGGGCGAGCCGGGAATACCGTCTTCAGACTTTTCAGGTAGTGGTGGAACGCTCCTTGGCTCAATTGTTACGGCAGGCCGGATAAAAGAGGGAAGGGCGAATGAGATGAAGCAAACGATCACGTTTGAACTTAACGGTGAGGAATTGACCGCCGATGTAAAAGCCAATTGGCGTCTGGTCGATTTTCTCCGGGATGAGCTTGACTTAACAGGTACCAAAGAAGGCTGCGGTACCGGCGATTGCGGCGCCTGCACCGTATTGGTGGACAGGCGTCCCGTCAACTCCTGTCTGATGCTGGCTGTGGAGGCCGGCGGAAAAGAGATTATCACCATCGAATATTTGGAACGGAATAAAGAGTTGAAACAGCTAGCAGAGGCTTTTCTTAGTCACGGAGCAGTGCAATGCGGATACTGCACGCCGGCAATGCTTTTAACGACCTGGGCCTATCTTATGGAAAATCCTGATCCGGAAGAAGACCAGTTAAGGAAAGCGCTTGCCGGGAATGTTTGCCGCTGTACAGGATATCAGCGGATCATTGAGGCTGCCCTGGATTATCAAAATCAAAAAATGGGTGCCTGAATGACCGGTGTAATTCCTGTTTGGGGTGTTTAAAAAAAAGGAAAAGGAGTAAGGCCATGGTTAAAGATTTACGGACTTTTATTGCCGATATGGAAAAGAATATCCCGGGTGATATCAAGTATGTAAATACCTGCATGGATCCCAAATTTGAAATCTCCGCCATTGCGGAAGAATTAATGGAGCAGGGCCAGACGCCGATGATTATTTTTAATCATGTCAAAAATAATAAAGGCGTAGACAGCGGCTTCAAGGTGGCGATCAATACCTTTGCCAGCCGCCAGAAATGTACGGTGGCCTTGGGATTGCCGCCAGAACAATGGAAAATGGAAACCAGCCTTCGGTTTGCCCAGCTTTCGGCGCACCGGATCAAACCGGTGATAATTTCCAAAGAAGAGGCGCCTGTCAAAGAAGTGGTGATTACCGGAGACGACGTGGATCTGTATGATTTGCCGATCTTGACCCACCATGAAATGGACGGACATCCTTTTCTGGTGGACGCCGTGATCGCCGCCGATCCGGATACGGGATGCTATAATTCCTCCCATCACCGCCAAATGGTTCGTAATAAAAATGAGCTGGGGCTTTATTCTTCTCCCCGGCATCTCTGGAATTATTGGCAGAGGGCTAAAGCGCAGGGTAAGCCGTTGCCGGTGGCTCATGTGGTGGGCCACCACCCCGGATTTTATTTGGGTACGGAAGCCTTGGTCGATATGGAAGACGATGAGTACGAAGTCATCGGCGGCGTATTGAATGAGCCTTTGCGGTTGGTTCCTTCGGAGACTTACGGCGATAAATTGCTGGTGCCGGCTGATGCGGAATTGGTCATCGAGGGTGAGATGCTCCCTGATCAGATGGATGCCGAGGGTCCTTTCGGTGAATTTACCGGGTATTACGGTCCGCAAAGATGGGCGCCCATCGTTAAGGTAAAGGCGATCACCCATAGAAAATCACCGATCTATCTGAATATTATGCCGGGACGTCTCGACCATGCGATCATCGGCGGCATCCCGAAAGAAGGCGGGTTATTTGATTTAATTAAATTGGCCGTGCCTACCGCGAAAGCGATCCATCTCCCGGTTTCCGGTTGCTGCCGTTTCAGTGCCTATATCTCTATTGATAAAATGGCCGAAGGGGAAGGGATGGTAGCCGCCATTACCCCCTTCCCCTATCATGATGAATTGAAACTGGTAGTCGTGACAGACGGCGATATCGATCCGTTTAATGAAAACGATGTTTGGTGGGCTGTCAATACCCGGGCCCAGGCGGATGAAAACGTACAGATTATCCGTAATATCAGAGGCGGCACCTTGGATCCTTCGGCCGTTATCAACGGCGTAGGAGCAAAGCTGATTATCGATGCTACCAAACCGATGGATAGACCTTTTGCGGAAAAGATCAACGTGCCTAAGGAAGTAAGGGCCAGAATCAAAGCCAAAGATCTGGATTGGGCATAAGGGCGAATTCACAAAAGAATCTTAATTTAAAACATTCAAGGAGGGATCCCATGGTGAAAAAGTTTAGTTGTTTAGGAGTCTTGTTGGTTTTACTTGTTGCTCTATCTTTACTGTTTGCTGGCTGCGCTTCAAAGGCGCCTGACCAGTCGGGAAGCACGCAATCTACGGATAGTGCTACATCAACCGCCTCAAACGAGCCGTTTAATTTGCTCTTTGCGGGAGCTAATCCCGGTGGCGGCGGTACCTGGGATTTAGTTGGCGGCGGTATCAGCGAATGTATCCGCAGAGAAGGCGGTACGGTTACCTTAACACCGGGCGAAGGAGTCGCCAATCCTGTTACTGTTTTCAATCATAAGGCTGATTTAGCTTTCTGTCAGAGTATTGTTGTCAATGCCGCTACCCAGGGCATTGAACCGTACAAACAAGCTTATCCCGGGGTCAAGGCCATTGCCGCATTATATAGCAGCGCCGCTCAGATTTTTGTGGCTGCAGATAGCAAAATTCTGTCTTTTGAGCAGATCAAGGCAGACAAGATGCCGATCCGCATCGCGGTTGATGAAAACGGTTCTACTCAGGAATTGACCATGAGAAGAATGCTTGAACAGTATGGAATTACCTATGATGATATTAAGGCCTGGGGTGGATCCGTTATCTACAAGGGCTTTGGAGAAGCCTCAGAGATGATGATGGATAACAGGGTCGACGTCTTTGGAACATTGACCATTGTACCCACAAGCTCTGTTCAGGAAGTAGCTACCAACAAAGAGTTGCGTATGCTTGATGTGAGCGGGGTTGCCGATCAGATGTGCGATCAATTTGGCTACCAACCCTTTGAGATCGATAAGAGCAACTATGATTTTATGAAGGAAAATGAGAAGAGTTTTGCGACTCAGGTTTTGGTAATTGTGAATGCAGATATGGACGATGAAACCGCTTACCGGATTACCAAGGCTCTGGGGGAGAATCTTGATTATTTGAAACAAGTCCATAGTAACCTCTCCGGCCTGACCCTTGAAGCGTTGGCCGATTGCAGCGGGGTGGAGCTTCATCCTGGAGCTGAAAAATATTACAAAGAGGCCGGCGTTTTATAATCTAATCGTTCGTTGCTCGGGGAGAGCCGCTTTCCTCTCTCCCCGGGCATTACCATTAAGGAGGTCAGATGATGGGAGCTATTTTAAAAAACCTGTTTGTAGAGAGCGGTGAAAAGCGCAAGCTGGGCCAGAGATGGAAAATGGTTTCCCGGTACTTTGCGATCGTGTTCGCTTTATATCTGCTCTACAGTAATTTGGTGTATTATCCTGATTTAATTATTCTGCGCAGTGTGTTTGTGGCCGGTGTTTTAGCGCTCGGTTTTATCTGGTATACCATGCCCGGAGAGGATCCCGCCAAACCTATTCCGGTTCGAGATATTGTGTGCGCCATACTATGTTTGGCGATAGGCATTTATGTTGTAGCCAACGGCGAACGGTTTATTACGAGGTATGCTTTTTTTGACGCGTTACAGCCCTTGGATTATTTTTTCGGCGTTATAACTATTCTTTTAACTTTGGAAGCCACGCGCAGGATTGTGGGCCCGCTTCTGATGTGGGTGGATGTGATTGCCTTGCTTTACCCCTTTTTTGGCAAGTATATACCCGGATTATTTGGCAGTCCCGGGTTTGATGTGAATCAGGTCGCGGAAATGTCGTTTATGACCACCGGCGGTATTTTTGGTTCATCGGTAGGGACTGCCGCAACTTATGTGTTCATTTTTTGCATTTTCGGTGCCGTCATGACGGAAACGGGGGTAGGGGAATTCTTCTTCGAAATTGCGACCAAAGTTGCCGGTAATTTCCGTGGCGGTCTGGGCAAAGTGGCTGTTGTTTCCAGCGCCCTTTTTGGCTCCATCTCCGGCAGCCCGATTTCTAATGTGTTAACTACCGGTAATTTTACCATCCCCGCTATGAAAAAAGCCGGTTATCCTCCCCATATTGCCGCGGCTTGCGAAGCGGCCGCCGCTAGCGGCGGCACGATCCTGCCTCCGGTTATGGGTTCGGTTGCTTTCGTGATGGCCGAGATTATTGGTTGGAAATACCGGGATGTGATGATTGCGGGTATTGTGCCCGGTCTATTATATTTTTTGGCTGTATTTATTGCGGTTGACGCCGTGGCGGTCAAATACAGCTTAAGGGGCATGAGCAGGGATCTGCTGCCGAAGCTTAGTGTGGGTATGGAATGGTTGCCCAAGGCAATAACTCTCTTTGTACCAATGTTCTGGCTGGTATACAGAATCATGGTCGGGTATACCGCGATCCGGGCGGCTGCCGAAGCGTCGCTGATGATCTTGGTGTTTTCCTTATTAATCGGCGGGAAAAAACGGATCACATTCAAAGGGTTGCTGAATGTGCTGGACAAATCAATTAAGGACGTGATCATGGTCGGCGTGGCTTGCGCAGGGGCCGGCATCATCATTGGGATGACTGTTTTGACCGGGGTAGGGGCCAAAATTACCTCGACTCTCATGATCCTTTCCGATGGCTCAATCATGCTCGCTTTGGTTCTGACGGCTATTATTACGCTGATCCTTGGTTTGGGAATGTCCATTACCCCGACCTATATACTGGCCGCCTCCTTATGCGCTCCCGGTTTGATCTCTATCGGCGTGCCCTTAATTTGCGCGCACATGTTTATTGTCTATTTTTCGGCCATGGGGACGATGACGCCGCCTGTCGCTTTGACTGCGTTTACCGCGGCTGGAATTGCCGGCTCGGAACCGCAAAAAACAGGTTGGATCGCGTTTAGATTCGCCCTATGCGCTTATATTATTCCCTTTGTCTTTGCGTATCGTCCGGAATTATTATTGCAGCTGACCGGCGCATCGATTCCGATGACTTTATTATTTGTCACGATCGGGGTAATAACTATGTCCTTTACCATAGCGCCCGTATTTATTAGCGACAACAAACTGTATCATCGGATTATCTTAGGTATCGCCACCTTCTTATTATTCGTACCGAATTATGGTCTCAATCTGATCGGCCTTGGCGTGTTTGCCATAGTAATCATTTTAAAGCTGTTCCAGAAAAAGAAAACCGATCGGAACACCGAGCCTATGGCGGTTAACCTGTAAGGAGAAGAGAAAGAAGGCTCCTCAACATAATTTAAGGGCCGCTGTGGGCAGCGGCCCTTAAATAAAATATAGACGAAAAACAAAACAAGCTGTTGCTTAAACCGTCTGCTTAGCCGTTAGGCATGGCGGGTCCCCCGGATATAAACCGACACCCGGGGGCTCAAGCCGACTGCGAAGTCGGATCGGGTTCGCACATACCAAGTGTAAGCCGTGCGGCTATGCCTCGGCGATCATATTGAGGATCCTCATAATCCTGATGCCAAGATAGGTGTTATAAAGCTGCTCTCCCGATTTGAAGTTGAGGCCGGTGATCGCCTTGATCCTGTCGATCCGGTATTGTAAGGTCTTGACATGGATGAATAAATCCTGGGCGGTTTCGTTTTTATTATTGCCGTTTTCCAATAATACGTCCAAAGTGTGCATCAGTCGGGTATTATTTTCCTGATCATACTTTAAAAGGGTAAACAGATAATTGGGAATATAGGACTTTAGTTTTTGATCGTCGTTAATATCCAACAAAAGCCGCGATATGCCCATATCGGAAAAGAAATTGCACCTGTTTTTGGTGGGGAGCCGGTTAATGAGCGCTTTGGTTTCAATCGCTTCATTATAGCTGGAGTGGATATTGATTAACCGGCTTTTTATTTCGCCGGCGCAGACGGTGATATCTTCTTTGACCAGGCTGGCAATGGTCCCGCCGATCTGGCAAACGGCGGAATGGAGATTGATGTGGTCCGACGGGTCCGCATGGAGCAGAAGGACTACATTATTATGGTAAATTTCGGCGATCATTTTAATGTTTTCGCTAAGATTAACAGCCGCAGTATTCTGTGTAATGATCTTTTGCATGTGGCTTAAAAGATTTTGATCTTCAGCAGGGGCAAAGACGATGGCAACCTGAAACAGCCCGCTGTGGGGAAATCCAATGGCTTTGGCTCTTTGGGCGGCGATCGCCTCGGAATGCAAATAGCCTAAGAGGATATCCTCAAGGAAATTAATATTCTGGTTATGCTGGATATTCTGAAGCGTTTTATAGCTATACAGTTGTAAGGCGAGACTGGTAATAAAGCTCTTAAGTATGGTTTGCCGGTCTTTGGCCGAAATCAGTTTATCGGCTCCGGCGGTCGTTTTGTTGGCAAGGATCAGATAACCTTCGGTGTGGTTCTCAATGATTAAAGGGTAGATCTCATAAGCCGGGGTAAAAACCGGTTCATTTTTAGACTCTTCCGTCATGGCTTTGATGCTTTCGCGGATATTTTCCTCCATTACCTCCTGGGAAAAAATATTGACGGCTGTCTTAGCCAAAATCTGACCGTTTACGCTCATGATAATACTTTTTTGGCGGATCAGTTCACTGAATGAATTCAGCATCGTTTTCATATCCGAACCGCTGATGATGGATTCCGAAGCGCTTTTCAACAAGTTTAACGAGGTATCTCTGTCGATGATCTTTTTAAATAAAGTCTGCATGATGTCCCGGTAAAGCACATCGGGAGCCAGCTCCAGCAAGGGCAGGTGGTATTGGTTGGCGGTATCGATCATCTTCTGCGGGATGCTTTCCATGAAACGCTTGCTTTTGATGGCTAAAGCCGCGACACTCCTCTCGGACAGTTGCTTGACAAAATCAATCTGTTCGGGAACGGTTTGCGGCAGCGCTATACCGCTGGAAAGGATAAACTCATTGCCTTTGAGATAATGAATATAATCGGGCACCTCCATGACGGCGACATGAAGAATTTGCCGGTCTAGTCCTTCTCTGCCGGCAATGATCTTAGTATTGCGCAATATATCGGTGGATAATGCTTCCTTGACGGTAACTGACATATTGCTACCTCCCCTGGGCATTGTCCGATCATCATAAATCCGATCATCATAAAATCAAAAGATAAAATTTCGAGTGATGTATAGGGAGTAAATTAGTGGTATTGGTAGGAATATTCCAAAATTCAATAAGCCGTAAATAGTTTTACCTAAAATACTTCATCATGATATTTAAATATCCTGCTTTATTTACAGATTGGGGGTATACAATTGTTTCAGACAGAAGGCACGATTCTAACGAATCGCCGGATCAAAGCAAGTTATTATCACCTATGTCTTGAAGTACCGGCTGTTGCCGGCATTGCCCAACCAGGGCAGTTCATTCATATCAAGTGCGGAGACGGTTTTCGGCATCTGCTGCGACGTCCTGTCAGCATTCATGGTATCGACCGTTCCCGCGGCTGCCTGGAACTGCTTTTTGAAGTCAAGGGCAGCGGTACGGCCTGGCTGGCGGAACGAAAAGGGGGGGAGTCCCTCGACCTCCTGGGCCCATTGGGAAACGGTTTTCCGATTGAGCCCGGCTATCAGAACGTCCTGCTGGTAGCGGGCGGCATCGGTATTGCTCCCATGTTTTGCCTGGCCAGGGAACTGCGTTTAAGACAAGTCGAAGTGATCATGCTGATGGGCGCTAAAAATAAAGAATGGCTCTTACTGGAAAAAGAATTAAAAGACCTGGGGATTGTGTTACATATTGCTACAGACGACGGTAGCCTCGGGCATCACGGTTTCGTTACTGATATTCTACCCCATCTAGTAAGCCAAAATACCGTCGATTGCCTTTATGCCTGCGGTCCCCAGGGCATGCTGGCAGGAATCGGCAAAATGGCTCCTGCTCTTGATTTGTCTTGCTATGTTTCCCTGGAAGAAAGAATGGCGTGCGGCGTAGGCGCCTGCCGGGGCTGCGTGGTGGGGATCAAAGATTCTGCAGGCAATATCGGATACAAAAATGTGTGCAGCGACGGGCCGGTTTTTGCTGTTGAGGAGGTAGTATTCTGATGACTTTAGATATGAGTGTCAATATAGCGGGACTTCACTTAAAAAATCCGATTATGCCCGCCTCCGGGACCTTCGGGTTCGGCGAGGAATACGCCGATTTTATCGATCTCAACCGGTTAGGGGCTATCGTGGTAAAATCCGTCACGTTAGCGCCGCGGGCGGGCAATCCCCCTCCCCGGCTGGCGGAAACGGCAGCCGGAATGCTGAATTCCATCGCCTGGCAGAATCCTGGGATCGAGGTGTTCATCCGGGATAAACTGCCCTTTTTACGCCGTTTTGACGTACCGGTGATCGTCAATGTGGCGGGCAGCAGCATTGAAGAATATGTGGAAGTGGTGGAAAGGCTGAATGATATCGAGGGTGTGGCAGCTTTTGAATTGAATATTTCCTGTCCCAATGTGCATGAAGGAGGAGTGGCCTTCGGTACTTCGGTCAAGCTGGCTTCCCAGGTGACGGCAGCGGCGGCGCAGGCGGCAAAATTGCCGCTGATCATCAAACTTTCTCCTAATGTCACAGCGGTCGAGGAATTTGCCCTGGCGGTGGAAGCCGCCGGCGCTCAGGCGGTCTCACTGATCAATTGCCCCACCGGCATGGCCATTGATATCCAGAGCCGGCGCCCGGTTCTGGGAAATATCGTCGGCGGTCTGAGCGGGCCGGCGATCAAACCGATCGCTTTATATCAGGTCTGGCGGGTGGCCCAGGCCGTGAAGATACCGGTAATCGGCATGGGCGGCATCGCGAGTGCCACCGACGCCATCGAATTTTTGCTGGCGGGCGCTTCAGCAGTGGCGGTAGGGATGAACAATTTCATCGATCCCCGGAATATGTTGACGATCATTGACGATTTGGAGAGGTATTTAAAAGAGCATAGAATTGACGCAGTCAGCGAGCTGATCGGCGCGCTGCGGAAATAAGGACTGTTTTTGTGAGTAAATTAATCTTTTAAATTAAGGAAGGATACCAATGGAACAAATTCTCTTACATATTAACGGGGAAGACAGGGAAGTAAGCGTCAATCCTTCGTGGACGCTGCTCTATGTCTTACGGGAAGTAATGGATCTCACGGGTACCAAATGCGGTTGTAATACCGGCGACTGCGGGGCCTGCAAAGTAATCATAGACAGCCGGGCGGTGCAGTCCTGTCTGATTCGCGCCGTCAATGCCGTGGGCAAGAACATCGAAACCATTGAAGGGTTGTCGGATGGGTATCATTTGCACCCTATCCAGCAGGCGTTTGTTGATTGCGGAGCCGTGCAATGCGGTTATTGTACTCCCGGTATGATCATGGCGGCCAAGGCTTTGCTGGACGCCAACCCGCATCCCAGTGAAGAGGAGATACGCCTGGCGATCAAGGATAATTTCTGCCGCTGCTCCGGTTATGTGGAAATTGTCAGAGCGATACAATATGCCGCCCGGCTATTGGAGGAGGAGAAAAGTGAGCGCTTATAAATATCTTGGTAAGAAAATCCCTGTGATAGACGCAGCGCAAAAAGTAACGGGCCAGACCCGTTACACGGACGATCTGAAACTTTCCGGAATGCTCTATGCCAAGGTCTTATTTAGCCCCCACCCGCACGCCCGCATCGTTGCTATCGATACCAGAGAGGCGGAAGCCTTGCCCGGAGTGCGCGCCGTAGCGACTTACCGTAATACGTCCCAGGTGTTATATAACAGTACCACCCGGTTTCTGTTACAGGATCCTCTTATTCTGACTGAGAGGATCTTTGATCAGACGGTACGTTTTGTCGGCGATCGGGTGGCGGCCGTCGCCGCGGATAGCCTGGAAATCGCCGGAAAGGCAATCCGCCTGATCAAGGTGGAATACGAGCTTTTACCCTATTATCTGGATGGGGAAGAAGCGGTGCAGGAAGGCGCTTATCCCATCCACCCTCAAGGTAACCTGGCCCTGGAGGTAGTACAAAATGCCGGGGATGTGGACAAGGCTTTTGCCGAGGCCGATTATATCTTCGAAGACCGTTATACGACGCCTCCCGTACATCAGGCGGCCCTTGAAACTCATACGGCTATCGCTGATTTCGGCGCTACCGGTAAATTAACGGTCATTTCGTCTACCCAAAATACGTTCGGGCAGCGGATCGTATTGTCGAAAATATTTCAATTGCCTATGAGTAAGGTCAGAGTGATCGCCCCGCCTTTAGGAGGCGCTTTCGGCGGTAAGATCGAGGCTATCGTAGAACCGGTGGCCGCCGCTTTGGCCATCCTCTGCCATAAGCCAGTCAAACTGACCTATAACAGAAAGGAGAGCATGATCTCCACCCGTACGCGGCACGGCTCTGTCACGTATCTCAAGACCGGCGTGATGAAGGACGGCACCATCATCGCCCAGGATTTTAAGGTAATCACCAATACCGGGGCTTACGCCGCCAGCGCTTCAAATGTGATTAAAGCGATGAGCAATAAAGTATTCGGATCCTATAAAATACCCAATATGCGTTTTATCGGTAGACCGGTGTATACCAATCTGCCGATTGCGGGAGCCATGCGCGGTTACGGTTCGCCGCAGGCTTATTTTGCCCAGCAATGTCAAATGCAAAAAATAGCAAAAGCGCTAAATATAGATCCGGTTAAAGTGCAAATGAAGAATCTGATCGATCCGGACGGGGTGGACCCGCGCAACCAGAAGCCCATCGGTAATCCCCGCCCGAAGGATTGCTTAAGGCGGGCCCTGGAACTGAAGAAAAACTGGCCGCCTCTTGATGACGAAAACGGCGAATACCTGATTGGCGAGGGCTTGGCCATCGGCATGCACGGCAACAGTGCTTACGGCGCCCATACCGACCAGACCTCGATCATCATTAAAGTGCATGACGACGGTTCTTGTATCCTCTATACCGGTACCCATGAAATGGGGCAGGCGGCTTTGACCTTGCAAAAGCAAATGGTTTGCGAGGTGCTTGATTTACCGTGGGAGATGGTGGATGTCGTGGCCGCCGACACGGATACCTGTCCTTGGGCCTTGGGGGATTTCTCCAGCCGGGGCACGTTTATCGGCGGTTACGCCGCGAAAGAGGCGGCGGAAAAGGTCAAAGCGCGTATTTTGGCCGAAGCCGCTTTACTGATGAAGGAAGACCAGGGTCAGTTGGTTTTAGAGAATGCCGCAGTGCGTTCTTGGCAGAGCGGTCGCTCCGTATCTTTACCGCAAGTGATGGATCATGCGCAAAACGTAACCCATCAGGAAATCATGGTGACCCATACTTATCCTACGCCCGGCGGCCCCGGGTCTTACGGCGCGCATATCGTACGGGTAAGGGTGGAGCGCCAAAGCGGCGTTGCGGAAGTGACCGATTATATCGCCGTACAGGATCTTGGCACGGTGGTAAACCGTTTCAGCTGCGAAGGGCAGGTGGAAGGAGCCATTCAAATGGGCATGGGTTACGCTCTCTACGAAAGCTTGAATTTTGATGAAAGGGGTAAATGCACCAACAGCAATTTCCGGAAATACAAGATCGTCAATGCAACCCAGATGCCCCGTATCCAAATGGATTTTATTGAAGAATACGAGCCGACCGGACCCTTCGGAGCTAAAAGCCTTTCCGAATGCGCTCTGGTTCCCAGCGCGCCCGCGATCATCAACGCCGTATCCAACGCCATCCATCAGGAGATTCATGATCTGCCTTATCGGCCGGCCGGCGGGCGTTAGATTCCGTAAACGTTCATTCGGAATTATTCCGGTTGGGCGTTTTTTTAACGCAAAGTACAATAAATCTGATCCTGGCGCATAAAATAAGAATAAGGACAATCAAAAAGGATGCGGAAAAAATCGAAAAAGAAAAGAACTTGTTTGCTGGAATAATGTGGAAAAGCACTGTGCTGACATTGACAACCTGTAGTAAACAAGGTAAAATATTTATACCTCGTCTTAGAGGTAACGGAGGGGAGAACCATGCAATACGCTTTTGCGCATCAAGGTCGTCCTCGAGGGATAGTTAAATTTATACCAATTTTTTTAGCAGTACTGGTGGTTGCTTTTGGTTATGCAGCTTATATGGTGATTCAAAAAGAAGTAACAGTTGTTGTTGACGGTGTAGCGACACATGTTAAAACATTCAAAACTGATGTGGGTAGTGTTCTTGAAGAAAAAAACATTAAACTATACCCTAAGGACTTAGTGAAACCGGAATTGACAACCCAGATAGCCGACGGGCAGGTTATTAACATTACCAGGGCATTTAAAGTTTCCGTCCACGCGGATGGGAAACAGATTGATGTCCTTACTATTCCTGCCACGGTGCAAAGTGTTCTGTCACAAGCGCATATCGTTTTAGGGAAAAAAGATTTGGTGGAACCCAGTTTATCCGCTTTTGTGGATAAAAAAACCGCTGAAATTACCGTAAACCGGATCACAGAAGAATTTATCACCCAGACCCAGCCGGTAGCTTTCCGGACAGAGAAAAAAGATGATGCCACACTGGAACGGGGGATCCGAAGGATTGTCCAGCAGGGAAAAGATGGCGTGAAAGAAGAGACAATCAAGATTACTTATAAAGACGGCAAAAAGATCCGGCGGGAAATTGTTTCTACCAGTGTGATCAAAGAACCCGTTAGTCAAATAGTCGCCTACGGAGTATTGCAGTTTGCCTCCCGGGGGGGACAACGCTTTGAGTTTGACCGGGCCTTGGTGGTCAGGGCGAGTGCATATACTCACACCGGCTATCGAACCAGTCTGGGGACAAATCCAAAGGTGGGCACGGTGGCCGTGGATCCTTCGGTGATTCCTTTGGGAAGTAAGCTGTACATAGAAGGATATGGTTTTGGCCGGGCGGAAGATACCGGAGGCGCCATCAAGGGGAACTGTATTGATTTGTTTCTGGAATCGGAACGGGAAGCGCGACGTTGGGGGCGAAGATCCGTTAAAATCTATGTCCTTAATTAAAGATAGGTGGTACTTACCCTTGAGACCGTTGGTTTCAAGGGTTTTTCATGTTTAGGAGTATTTGCACATAAAAACTACATAAGCTATAATGAAGCATAAGCATAATCAGGTTTTCAAGATCTGGAGGCACACGATGGATGTAATTGCGACACCCCGTATCACGCGAGAGATTGTTCATAAATATGGCTTGAACATCCGGAAAAGTTTAGGGCAGAATTTTTTGATCGAACCGAAGTTTATCCAAAAAATTATTGATGCCGCCGGGTTGGATCAGAATAAAGTGGTCGTGGAGATTGGACCCGGCATCGGCGCATTGACCCAAGCCCTGGCAACCCATGCCGGTTACGTGATCGCAGTGGAAATAGATCAGGGACTGACCCGTGTTTTAAAAGAAATATTTGCTCCGGTTTCTAACGTCACGATCGTTCATGGAGATGCCATGAAGGTAAACTTTGATCAACTTGTGGCAGAAGTGCCCCATCGGCAAGAGCCTCCCTTTCCCTACAAAATTGTCGCTAATCTTCCTTATTATATCACGACGCCGATGATCATGCGCTTACTGGAAGAGGGGTTTCAATTTTCTTCCCTGGTCCTGATGGTGCAACGTGAAGTAGCCCAGCGGATCATGGCCCATCCGGCAACGAAAGACTATGGGGCCTTGTCCATCGGCGTTCAATATCACTGTTCGCCCAGTCTGGTTTCCCTTGTACCGCCTACGGTTTTTCACCCCCGGCCGGAAGTAGACTCTGCAATCATAAAACTGGAGAAAAGAGAACACCCTGCCGTCCACGTATCTGACGAAAGGCTGTTTTTTTCTCTCGTCAAAGCGGCTTTTAATCAACGGCGCAAAACATTGCTCAATGCCCTATCCAACTCAGGGCTTCTATTAAGCAAAAACAGTTGGCAAGAAGTATTAATAGAAAGTGGTATTGATCCTCAAAGAAGGGGTGAAACGCTAAATTTAGAGGAGTTTGCTTCGTTGGCCAACCTATTAGGCAGGAAGAGGTGAGATCTTATATGCTCTTTATCAGCCCTTCTAAAGGGAGAATGCCCTTCCAGGCCATGATGAAAGACATTTTGGAGTTCATCAATCTGGCTCCGGAAGATAATTACCGGGTAATCATCGGATCGGATTCTCAGGTCCATCATGAGACCTGTTTTGTTAGTGCGGTGGTGGTGCACCGGGTTGGGAAGGGGGCCCGATATTTTTATCATAAAAAACAGCAAAGAAAAATCACCAGTTTAAGGCAGAGAATTTTTTATGAGACGGCCTTAAGTTTAGAATTGGCCAGCCAAGTGGTTGCTGTTTTAGCGGACAATGGGTACGGCGATCTGAACGTAGAAATCCATCTTGATGTCGGTGATAAAGGCGAAACAAAAGAACTGATCAAAGAAGTGGTGGGGATGGTAGTGGGAAGCGGCTTCGACGCCCATATTAAACCCGATTCCAGCGGCGCTTCCAAGGTTGCCGATAAGTATACCAAGTAGGCCTATTTTTCGTTTTCCGTACAAGTTGTCTTGCATGCATCACAATCACTTTCACAAGGCTCAATGTGGATCAAGACATGGGAAGAAGCAAAACGGTGTTTAATTTCCAGTTCAATTTGGTCGCACATGGCATGGACTTCTCTGACATGCTTATCACGAGGGACCACTAAATGCAGGTCGATATGCCTTTCCGATCCGGCCTTTCTTGACCGGAGTTTATGAAATTCTACGAAATCCTGTTGATACCCCCGGATAATGTCAATGATTTCCTTTTCTTCTGCTTCGGGGAGCTTGGTATCGATTAAAGGCAGCAGGGCTTCCTTGGTAAGAGCAAAAGAGGCTTTGATGATCAAGCATCCCACGATCATGGCAGCCAGGGGATCTAAGACCTGAATGCCTGTTAACTTGATTAACCCCAGTCCCGCCATCACCCCCAGTGAAGTGAACACATCGGTGGACAGGTGAAGGGCATCGGCTTTGAGGGCAATGGAGTCGGTGGCTTTAGCCACTGAGAAAAGATACCGTGCCACGAAGAAATTGATCAGCGCGGCAATTCCCATCACCAGAATGCCAAGGCCCACCGATTCTAAATGAGCTCCGCTCATCAATTTTTTTACCGCCTCCACCATGATCCAGATGGCCGCGATAAAAATCAGGATGGCCTCAAGCACGCCGGAGACATTCTCAATTTTTCCGTGCCCGAATTGATGCTGGTCATCGGCCGGCTGGGAGGCCTGCCTCAACGATAGAAAGGCGATCAAAGCGGCCACCAGGTCTAATCCGGAATGGATGGCCTCGGATATCACACTGACCGACCCCATCCATAATCCCACAAACAATTTAAGAACCACTAAGAGAGAATTGCTCATTACAGAAACTTGGGCTGCTTTAACACGGGCATCCATGCGCTGTCCCCCCAATTTTACTCATTAAAAAAACACCTGGAGACTAAAAATTGCCTAGTCCCACAGGTGTGTTAACCTGCTGCCCAAAAAGGCCCGGCACACGAACCAAAGAATGTGCCTGATCTAAATGGCTTATTGTGTATTGTAACAAATACAGGTCGATTTGTCCAGAGGGGGGGCCCTTCTTCGGATTTTCCGAAAACTGTGCGCCCCCTAACCTTGCTTGTTATGTTCAACAAGCCCGCTTCACCGCTATCCGGACCCCGAAAATAGCCTCACAGCCTTTTTTCCTACTATATTCCCAAACAATTTCAAGGGTTACAAAAGGCTTGGGAGAAAAAAGATGCCGCACATTTCTTTTGTGGACATCTCATCTTCCCGCCTGTCAACGCTTTTTAAAAGGCAAATGATATCATGATCGATAGCATTCTGGTATTATTTGGCAAATACATGGTTGCCGATTCTGGCCAGAATCGGCTTGGCATTTAAGAATTTATTATTTGGCGCTTTCGCCGGGTTCCAATAGTATAAGGAACCATTAGAAGGATCCCAACCGTTTAAAGCATCTTCCGCTGCTTTAATAGCTGTTGCGCTGGGCGCCAGATTGATCTGCCCGTCCAGCACGACGGAGAATTCGTTGGGTTGATAAATTACGCCGCTTAGGGTATTGGGGAATTTTGAGCTGTCTACCCGGTTTAATACCACTGCCCCTACGGCAACTTGTCCTTCATAAGGTTCTCCCCGGGATTCCCCGTTGATCAGCCGGGCCAGAAGCATCACCTCACTGCGGGGGTAGCTGCTTGCTCCCCGGGAAGCACTGGCAGCCGTATTCCCGCTGGAAGAGCTTGTCCCGGTAAGCACCAGTTTCTGCCCCACATAGAGATAATCGCTTGTTAACCCGTTGTTGGATTTAATTGATGCTACCGATAAACCATATCTTTTACCCAGAAGGTAGAGAGTATCCCCGGATTTTACCACGTAATTGAATCCGCCGGCGGGGATTTTAAGTACTTGTCCCGGGGAGAGGTATGTCGAGCTAAGGCCGTTGGTATTCTTTACGCTGTCAACCGTCGTATTAAACTTACGGCTAATCAAATAAAGACTGTCACCGGATTGAACAGTGTATTGTGCTGCCAGGGCTTGTCCAGTGCCGCATATCACAAAAAAGCCCACGAGCGCGGTGGTAATCACTCTTTTACCATATCGCATCATGTGTTTCCTCCTGTCTATTATTCGGCCAAACTGGTCTTTCATAGGCGGGTATTAATATTATATCTGGATCAGGGGGATATTGCATTAGAGTGGTAATACCAATCTAACCAGATTTTGGCATCCCCCCCTAACCCCTGGCATGAAATACTTGCGCAATATTTTCGTTCCGGCAGAATTTCTCCAGCAAGTCAAAACGGCGCAAGGAATGATAGCCCTCATAGGTGATACCGGCTTCCGTGCGGTGCCTGTTTGTACCGTTTAATACTGCGATTGCTTCCAGGCAGTCTCCAATAATCGTATGCGCCACCATTTTGGTATGGTCCAGTGATTTTTCCCGGGATCCTAAATGCTGGTGGGAGACAGCCGCAGAAACCTCTATCTGCAGCTTGTTTAGTTTTGCTAAAGCGATTTCTACCGGGGGAACAGCTAATGCTTCTATAGGGAGTGTATCCAAAAGTTTGCGGGAGACGGCATGGGGACCGTGGGAGGGACTGGCTAAACCAAGTTGATGGAACATTTCCAGTTTCCGGTTTAAAATTTCCCGGTAGCGAAGCACTCTTTTGGTGAGAGGATGGCGGGAATTAATATAGGGGTAGCAGTTGGTCAGGGCACAGTCTGTCCCGGCTTTGACAGAACGGATTAAAAGGTTTAACGGGTGGGACAGGTTGCCGTTCATATCTCCGTCCACAAATAATACGCCTTGGGCGCCTAATTTTTTGGCATAGTAAGCGCCTACTGCTCTAGGGACATCGATGCCAAGCGATTCTTCAAAATTCAAAATATATACTTGAGCAGAACAAAGGGAAAGACAGGCTTGAAGCGTATTGTCCCGGCAGCCGTTGACCACAGGAATGATAAAATCTAAAGGAAGCCTAAACAGGTTCTTGATCACCTGCTTGACCCGGATCCCTTCGTTTTGGGCAGGTATCACTGCAGCAAACATGGCTTTCCTCCCTTACGAATTTATATTATTATATTGATCCCGGTGAATTAGGGAAACTTGAACACCAATAAAAGTAATCAATCATAGAATATAAAAGACTGGGGAGAGGAGGTCTTTGGGAATGGCCGGTATCCAAACGGGAGACGTGGTAGCCAGGAAATCATACGGGTATGATATTGTGTTTCGCGTTAAAGCAATATATGAGAATCAAGCAGGAAAGTTAATAGCAATTCTCAAGGGGGTGGACGTGAGATTAATAGCAGATGCTCCGCTGGATGACTTGGAGCCGGTTGTGGAAATGGACTATAACCGCTATAGGAATGAACATCAGGAGCAGGATTATGGAAAGGTAAAGTCCGTTCTGGAACAAAGAAGACTAATGCGAAATAAAGGGTCATGGCGGGGGACTGCCTTAGCTGTTCCAGAGGGAGAAGAATACTTTGATATTCCGGGAAAAGTACTGCACATGGACGGGGATGAAGAATATTTAAATAAATGCCTGGATGCATACCGGAAACTGAGGATCCCGCATCATGGTGTGAGTGTGCCGGAAAAGGAACAACCAAATGTGATGTTATATTATCTGCAAAAATATCAGCCGGATATATTGGTAATTACCGGCCATGACGGTCTGTTAAAAGATGCGAGAGATTTTAAAAATATGGAAAGTTACCGGAACTCCCGGTATTTTGTGGAGGCGGTGAAAGCGGCCCGGCGGTTTATTCCGAGCAGAGATGATTTGGTTATTTTTTCCGGGGCTTGTCAATCCTATTATGAGGAGCTGCTGGCCGCAGGAGCAAATTTTGCCAGTTCCCCCAAGCGGGTTTTTATTCATATTTTTGATCCTGTTTTCATTGTAGAAAAAATAGCCTTTACATCTATCAAAGAAACCTTAACATTAAATGATGTTTTGAGAAACACGGTAACAGGAATTGATGGGGTAGGAGGAATTGAGACCAGAGGGTGTTTTCGCTTAGGATACCCAAAATCTCCATACTAAAAAAGGGGTAAGTTGAATAAAATTTTTCTAAAAACTTATAATAACGAGAGTTGAAAGGATTAATCAGGTGAAAGGGGAAAAATTATGGAAAAATGGGGCTGTTCGGTGTGCGGGTATATCTATGATCCGGAAATAGGAGATCCGGAAAACGGCATTAGACGAGGAACGGATTTCGATGACTTGTCTGATGATTGGGTTTGCCCTGATTGTGGGGCAGATAAAGAGAACTTTGATATTGCGGAATAGGAATTATAGAAAAAAATAATAAAGCAAGGCTCCGTGTTTGATACACGGAGCCAATTGTTTTTCCGGATCCCCAAAAGCCCTTTGGGCTTTTTCATTTATGCCCCCAGAAGCTTTTTACACAGGTCTACGGCGGATGCCGCATCAGGGGCAAAGCCGTCTGCGCCGATTTCATCGGCAAAGTCCTGGGAGATAGGCGCGCCGCCTACAATCACTTTTACTTTTAAGCCTTCTTCTTTAATAACTTCAATGGTATCCTTCATATGAAGCATGGTTGTGGTAAGAAGAGCAGACATGGCCACAATGTCGGGGCTTTTATCTTTGACAGCCTGCACAAATTTTTCAGGAGTAATATCGATGCCTAAATTGATTACGGTAAACCCGCCGCTTTCCAGCATCATGGCAACCAGGTTTTTACCGATGTCATGAAGATCGCCTTTTACCGTACCGATCAGAATTTTTCCGATGGAGGGCAGATCCTTTTCCGCAATTAGCGGTTTGACCAGTTCAATTCCTGCGCTCATGGCTTTGGCTGCCATTAATACCTCGGGAACAAACATTTCTCCGTTTTTGAAGCGAGCGCCCACTACGTTCATGCCGGCAATTAACCCCTGATTAATGATGTCTAGCGGATTTGTACCCCCATCGATTAAGGTTCTCGTTTGTTCTTTCACCTGATTCAGATTGCCTTCAATCACGCTTTTAGATAATTGTTCATAGGTGGCCATGTTTAGATTCCTCCTTATTTTTCTTCTGGTAGAGATTCTTTATGGCTGGCGAATACAACAAAAACCAATATTCGTCATGAAAGTATGGGGAATGCGTTTTTGCCCGATTTAACACCTCCTGCTAAAAAATATCGAAAAAATGTTTGCGACGTTTAAAACAAAAGTATTGTGAATTTTCCGGAAACGGACAAGGTTTAATTATTTAGTTGATTCTAATAACTATTTTAAACTGTAATTGTTTATCTGAGAAGATGAAATTGTGATTTTTTCCCAAAAAATATTCTAGTCGTGTCCTTGAACCACTTTATGATATAATAAAACGTAGTTTAGGCATGAAAAGAGTTTTTGGCTTTAATTCGGTATTTGAGGAGGAAGAAAAATGGCGTTAATTCTGGGGATTGATACCGGAGGCACCTATACGGATGGTGTCATTGTGGAGATGAAAAATAAAAAAATTTTAAATAAAGCTAAGGCGCTTACGACCCGGGAAGACTTAGCGATCGGGATACGAAACTGTATCAACAACCTGGATTTTCATGAGTTTCATAAAATCAGTGTCGTCTCTTTGTCCACTACTTTAGCGACCAATGCTACCGTGGAAGGCAGGGGATGTGAAGTCGGCTTATTGATGATCGGACATGAACCGATTGGGAAAATGCCTGTGAAACACTTTTCTGTACTGCCGGGAGGCCATAATATTCACGGAAAACCGTTAGAAGAAATCGATGTGGAAAAAACCCGCCAGGCCATTTTAGAACTAAAAGGCAAGGTTGATGCCATCGCCATCTCCGGGTATTTGAGCGTGAGAAACCCGGAACATGAATTGCTGGTCCGGGATATGGTGCGCCAAATTTTAGATCTTCCCGTGGTATGCGCCCACCAGTTGACTACTTCTTTAGGATTTCATGAGCGGACGGTTACGGCCGCACTGAATGCGCGTTTGATTCCCATCATTGCGGAATTGATTGAATCCGTAAAAAAAGTGCTTGCCGAAAAACAGATTGACGCTTCTGTGATGATCGTCAAAGGGGATGGGTGCCTCATGAGTGAAACCCTGGCCCGGGAAAAGCCCATTGATACCATTCTGTCCGGACCGGCGGGAAGTATTATCGGAGGAACTTTCTTGACCCAAACCGACGATGCCCTGGTATTGGACATGGGAGGGACGACGACGGATATCGCCATTCTGAAAAATGGCGTACCCCGCATTAATAAAGAAGGCGCCATGGTGGGAGGATGGCTGACCCGGGTCCAGGCCGCAGAAATCTATACTTACGGACTGGGCGGAGACAGCTACCTTCAACTAACCAGAGAGGGCAAATTGCTGGTAGGCCCCCAGAGAGTATGGCCTCTTTGTGTGGTGGCTTCTAACTCTCCTCATCTGGTTGAGGAATTAAAAATTAACTTTACAAAAGAATATGACCTCATGTTTGCCCAGGCTACGGATTGTTTTATGTTTTTAAAACAATCCACCACGGAAAAACTAACCGGCTATGAGGCAAAAGTGATTGAAATTCTCCAGAAGGGTCCCCGGAGTCTCTTTTATTTAGCGAATATGCTGGGCATTGACCCCAACCTCTTTAGCCTGCAGCACCTGGTCAATCTGGGCGTGATAGCCCGGATCTCCCTTACCCCCACCGATATTCTCCATGCCAAAGGAACCTACACCCAGTGGAACATAGAAGCGGCCAAGACGGGAGTAGCAATCCTGGCGGAGAGGATTGGCAAGACGGGGAAAGAATTCATCGAAATGGCTTCGGAACAGATTATCAACGATCTTTGCCTCACCTGCCTGCAAAGCCTGGTCAATTGCGAGGGGGAGAATATTTGGCTGAGGAGTAATGAGACGGCCATGTATTTTATTGCCAAGACCCTCACACCAAAAAAGAACCAGCAGTTTGACTGTGCTTTCAAAATAAACATGCCCATCATCGGCATTGGGGCGCCGGTAAGCGCCTGGCTGCCCAAGGTCGCGGAAAAAATGGGCACAGAACTGGTGATCCCGGAACACGCCGAAGTAGCCAATGCGGTAGGGGCGGCCACAGGAAAGATCATGGAAACGGTGCGCGTATTGATCAAACCGGGAGAAGGGGGCACCGGCTATACCATGCATGCCTCCTGGGAACGCAGGTACTTTGAGGAATTAGAGGAAGCATGTGCCTATGCCCTGGAGGAAGCCAAAAGACGGGCGGCCTATGCCGCGGAAAAGGCCGGGGCCAAGGATTTTGAACTGGTGATCAATCACGAGGATGTTTATGCCACGGCCAGCATGATCGAGAACGATATTTACGTGGAGTCAAGAATTGAAGTGACTGCGGTGGGCCGCCCCGAGTGGGAGCTGGACGAGGAAAAGGAAAAGTTTTTTGTCGATGCCAGGAATTAGTTTTTGAGTTGCACTGATTCTAAGTGCACTTAACAGATCAATAATCACACGTAAAGCGTCACTTGCTGGCTGATAAGCCGGCAAGTGACGCTTTTAAGTATCAGGTATTTCAGGTATACTTAAAAATTTCTTCAAAATGAAATATAATAAATGCAACAACACTTATCCGAAAGACAAAATGAATTATATGAGCAGGAATAATTCATATTTCACAGGAAAGGAGACCGGAAATTGTTAAGAGCCAAGCTTCATGCACCTGCCCTAAACAAAAATATCGTCAGCAGGGAAAATCTTCTGACAAAGCTCCAGCATGCGCAGGAATGCAAGCTGATGCTGATTACGGCGCCTGCAGGCTACGGCAAGACCACCGCCGTCCTTGACTGGCTGGGCAAATGCGGCCTGCCCTATGCCTGGCTGTCGTTGGATGCTCAGGACAACGACCCTGTGAGGTTCTGGCAATATGTCTGTGCCTCCCTGGAAGGTATTGCACCCGGGGTCAGCAAAGACACGGAATATGTTTTCTCTTCCCGGGAACTGATGAAAGCCAATATCCATATCAATATCCTGATCGACCGCCTGGCGGGGGGGCCATCCGACTTCCTGCTTGTGCTGGACGATCTCCATCTGGTCCGCGATCCGTCTGTCCTGGCGGGCCTGTCCTATCTGATCGACTATCTGCCTGCAAAAATGCACCTGGTTCTCATCAGCCGGACAGAACCCGAACTTGACCTAGCCAGGCACAGAATCAAGTGGCAGGCACAGCGGCTGGAGGAAGAAGACCTGCGTTTCGGGAAGGAAGAAATCTCCCGCTTTTATCAGGCAAGGGGTTACCATCTTCCCGAGGATGACGTGAAAAGGGTGGAGAGCTATACGGAAGGATGGGCCGCGGCGATGGTCGCCGTCGCCATGTCCATGGAGAATGACAGCGGAAGCAATAACGCCATTGCAGCTCTCACACGGTCCAGCCGGGATATCGAGCAATATCTCAAGGACGAAGTGATCGGTACATGGAGGCTTGAAAAACGGTCCTTTGCCATGAAAACCTGTATTCTGGATACGCTTTCCGAAGCCCTGTGCGATGCCGTTACGGGAGACAGCAACGGCGGCAGAGTACTCAGGGAAATCAGTGAAGGAAGCGGGTTCCTGATTGCTTTGGATGAGCAAAAACAGGAGTACAGATACCACTACCTGTTTCAGAGCTTTCTTCATAAGCTGCTTTTAGAAATGGCTCCTGAAGAAGTTGCCCTTCTGCATGAAAAGGCAGGCATGTGGTTCCGGAAACAGGGCCTGCTGCCGGAGGCCGTGGAACACTTTCTAAGCGGCGGCGTTTACCGGGAAGCCTTTGAATTGATTGAACACCAGATGGACTACTTAATCAATAAAAATGACTTCGGCAGGTTGCTGTCCTGGATCGAACGCTTACCGGCCGAATACCGTGACAACAGCTTCAAGAGCGCTGTTATTTATGCGTTGTATTATGCGGAAATAGGCCGGTATGATTTGTCGCGGCAGTGGATTTCGAGGATGAATATCCTCAAAGACGATTGCCAATATGCCTCAGGGCCAGAGTGGAGCGGTTACAGCCGTACGGTATGCACGATGGTTGAGGCCAACCTTCTCGTCCGTGAAGGCAATATAGCGTTTGTTTCCCTGCTTTTTTCAGCGGCCGAGACAGCGGGAGGCAGATATTACAAAATTCCGGAATACAATGATTTCAACACGGCAGATATTTACTTTTACCGTTGCCCCATCAATATGGTGACTGGTCTGTTCAAAGAAGCTCCCGATCAATATGGCAGGATCATCGAAAGCTACCGGGGGATGATAACAATAAATCCCGGCTACGCGCCCCTGGGCATCGGAGAATACCTGTACGAAAGCAATCGGCTGGAGGAAGCCCTGCCCTATCTGCTTTGTGCGCTGGACGAAGCACAGGGCGCGGGTTGCCCGGGCGCTCTTGTTCCCGCCATGGTGGACATCGCCCGGATCAAAAGGGCCCGGGGCGACATGTCGGGTGCCTTTGCCGTTCTCGAGGAATGTGAAAA
This sequence comes from Candidatus Formimonas warabiya, assembly GCF_002777255.1. Taxonomy (GTDB): domain Bacteria; phylum Bacillota; class Dehalobacteriia; order Dehalobacteriales; family Dehalobacteriaceae; genus Formimonas; species Formimonas warabiya. Next base: position 4,089,223 of record NZ_CP017634.1, read on the forward strand.
ACAACTCCAAAGCATCGGCAAGACGCACTGGCTGTATTTGCTGGACGCCTTCCGGTGCAGATTGTATATGGATATTGGAAACACGGATAAGGTGCGGGAATGGTTTTCCTCCGGCAAACTCAATATATTCACAGAGCCTAATAGAATCAAGGAATTTGAATTGATTACCTATGCAAGAGTTCTCATATCATTGAACCGCATGCAGGATGCGCAGCTTCTTCTGCAAAGGCTCCTTGCGTTCACCGCAGACAGCAAAAGGCTCCACAGCCGGGTGGAGGTGCTGAATATTCTTGCCTTGCTTTCTTTCAGGGATCATCATACGCGTATTGCTTTAAGGTATATGGACGAATCCCTTGCCATCGGCATGAAGGAGGGGTACTTAAGAAGCTATTTGGATGAACTCTCCCCCATGGCTCAAATACTCCGGGCTTACATAAAATCGAGGAGAAAGCAATCGGAAGATCATTTCCCGAAAGAGCGGAAGGTATTTGCCGTAAACCTGCTCAAACAGATGCACGGCACTCTGCTGCAAACCCTGAAGGCGCATAACAAGGTTGCCGAGGAAATAAATGAGGGAATTATTAGGCAGCTTACGGCACAGGAGAAAAAAGTGCTGGAACTGATACTGAATGCCGATACGAACGAAAAAATCTGCGAAAAGTTAGGCATCAGCCTCCGGACCGTCAAGACACATACCGGAAACATATACGCCAAGCTGGGCGTAAAAAACCGGGTGCAGTGCATCCGGGTGGTTCAGGAAATAGGATGGCCGGAACAGCCGAAGGATTCCGAGGAATTTATATCAGATAAATAAAATTTGCGGGGCTTTTTTTACCCCCCATCGTCCTGTCTTGATCAAAGATATGTGCATAACCTGCATGTATCTTTTTTGTTTTGCCGTACTCAGGTACGATGTAGGACTGTATCTTTTGTGTTATTTTAATAAATGAGAAAAATTGGTTTTTGTCAGGGGATAGGACCAAAAGCTAACATACGCTGTTTATCTATATACATTATTTAATTTAGGGGTGAAAAGATGATAAAAAAATTGAACAGACCATTTTCCTCATTATTGTCCGTGCTGCTGTTTCTGGCGCTGATCCTGACGCTGGTACCGGCGGCGGGGCAAACAGCAGGCGAAACAGGCACAACCGGAATATGGAAGTGGAAGGTGCTCGATGACGGCACGCTGAGCATAACCGGTTGCACCGCGCCGTCCGGCGACCTGACGCTTCCGGATTCGTTCATGATCGGTTCCAGCCCGGTGCCCGTAACGAGGATAGAAAATAACGCCTTTAAGCCGAGTAACCCTATTTTCTTCCCCTCCGCAATTAAAACCTTTGCCATGCCTGACACCGTGACGAGCGTGGGAGACAGTGCTTTCTCCGGATGCAGCAAGCTGACGTCCGTGACGCTCTCTCAAAACCTCCGGAATATCGAGGCTTCTGCGTTCTACAATTGCGGGTCCCTCACCGAAGTCATCATACCAGATTCGGTGGAAAGCATCGGCAGCGCCGCTTTTTCCAACTGCGGAAGTCTGGTCAGTGTGACGCTGCCGAAAAACGCCGCCTTTACCGCCATACCGGAGAAACTTTTTTCAGGAGACGGCAAGCTGAAAACGACGAATATGGCGTCTTTAACGCATCTTGAATCCATTGGAAGCCAGGCCTTTTTCGACTCAGGTATTGAAAGCATGACGATTCCCAATTCGGTCACCTCCATTGGCGACAGAGCTTTTGAGGCCTGCCGGGCTCTTGAGAGCGTCACGCTGCCGGAGAACGCCGCCTTTACCGCCATACCGGACCATCTGTTCGGTGAATGCGAAGCACTTCAAAGCCTCATGATTCCCGAAAGCGTGACTTCCATCGGCGCGGATGCGCTGAATGGCTGCTACGCGCTGGCCGCAATCACCGTTGACGAGGATAACACGGTGTTTTCCAGCAAGGACGGCGTGCTCTATAACGCCGACAAAACGACCCTGGTCTGTCACCCCGCCGGGCGGTCGGGAGGGCTTGACATCCCGGACAGTGTCACGGAAATCGGCGATTACGCGTTTCTTGATTCCGCTCATCTGACCGACGTCATGATTCCGGACGGGGTCAGGATTATCGGCGAAGGTGCGTTTTTCAACTGTATCAATACGGTGTTTGAAGAGCCTGTTATTCCGGATAGCGTGACAAGTATCGGCGCCTACGCCTTTGAATCTTGCTGCAGATTAGGGGAAATCACCATCCCGGAAGGAATTGCAGCCATCGGCGCATATACTTTTTATGGTTGTACAGACCTGTCAGAAATAGCTCTGCCTGAAAGCTTGACCAGTATTGGTGAAGGTGCGTTCATGGCTTGTGATGGCCTGGGTGACGTGACTATTCCGGAAGAGGTAACAAGCCTTGGCGCTAACGCCTTCTCGTTTTGCACCGGCCTGGGCGACGTGATCATTCCGGCAAAGGTAACAAGTATCGGCGCTAACGCCTTCTGGTTTTGCACCGGCCTGAGGAAGGCGGTTATCCTTGGCAGCGGCACGTCTTTTGGGAGCGACGTCTTTAAGGACACAGCCCTGTCAGTGAGCGGCATCTACGGCTTTGCCGGTTCTACGGCGCAAACCTTTGCGTCTGCCAACAGTTTCACCTTCCACCTCCTGTATACCGTCTCCTTTGACAGCGGATCAGGTTCAGTGGTGGACGACGTTTACGCCGCAGAGGGAGAAAAGATTGCAGAACCCACAGATCCCACACGCTCCGATTACAATTTCGGCGGCTGGTATAAAGATGCGGCTTACACAGACGATTGGGATTTTGGCAATGACACAGTGTCGGGCGACATGACCCTGCATGCCAGGTGGGTGCCTGTGCCCTCCAGTGCCACCATCGACCCGACAACAGGCAGCTTTGATAAAAACCCTGCCAATCAGGCAAATGTTCAAACCACTATTACATGGAACGATGCCGGTTCTGTTACGGATGTCAAGGCCGGGGCTAACTCCATTGGCGCAGGAAACTATAGTGTATCAGGCGTATCAGGCAACACCCTGAGCATTAACAAGGGGTATCTTGCAACACAATCTACCGGCATCCTGGTCCTGACGGTCGAATTTGATGCGGGCGATGCGGCAACCTTAACCATAGAAATCTCAGACACAACGCCGGAACCGGTGGACAGTGCCACCATCGACCCGACAACAGGCAGCTTTGATAAAAACCCTGCCAATCAGGCAAATGTTCAAACCACTATTACATGGAACGACGCCGGTTCTGTTACGGATGTCAAGGCCGGAGCTAACTCCATCGGCCTAGGAAACTACAGTGTATCAGTCAACACCCTGAGCATCGAAAAGGGGTATCTGGCAACACAATCCACCGACAGCCTGGTCTTGACCGTTGAGTTTGATATTGGCGATCCTGCTACGCTGACTGTTGCCATCAGGGACACGACGCCCCCAAGCATCAGTCCCTCCGAAAGAAATTTTGACTTGAGCAGCCCTGCCGATATGGACACTGTAATTACCTGGAACAGTGCGCAGTCAGTTACGGAGGTGGTCTACGGTTCGGATACTTTGACAACACCCGGTGATTATACTGTCACCGGAAGCGCTTTGACCATTAAGGCTGATTATCTGTCTGCTCAAGGCTTTTCCGAAGGAGATGCGGCAGAATTTGAGATTGGTTTTGACACCGGCGATACCGCAGTTCTGACGGTATATGTCGTGAACAGTTATGTTCCCAGCAGCAACGCCGATTTGAGTGACCTAACGGTGGACGGCAGCACAGTAAGCGGTTTTGATCCGGACGTCACATCGTATGAAGTGGAGCTGCCCTACGGCACCCAGCCAGGCAGCGCAGCGGCGACGGTAAGCGCAACTGCTGACCCGTACGCCACTGTAGACATCACACAGGCTGTAACCCTGCCCGGCAGTGCAACCGTGGAGGTAACTGCCGAGGATAATATAACCACAAAAACTTATACCATTGACTTCACCCTGGAAGCAGCGCCGAATATACCTGTAACAGGTATTACCGTGGCAGGCACAGGCGGAGCGACCAGCGTGGAGGTTGGCGATACCTTGCAAATGCTGGTAACCATAGTGCCGAATAACGCTACCAATCAGGATGTCGCCTGGAGCATTGCAAACGGAAGCGGCGCGGATATCAGCGTAAGCGGAGTGCTCGAAGCAAATGCCGCAGGCGCGGTTACCGTCCGCGCAACCGCACAGGATGGCTCTGGCGTGTATGGGGAAAAGGAAATTACCATCACAAGCTCAGCGCCCGGCACCCACAGCATTACCGTCCAGAACGACGGAAACGGCACAGGCAGCGCCAACCCGGCCTCGGCGGCACAGGGTACAACCATAGCCTTGAACGCTGCGGCAAACAGCGGCTACCACTTCAAGGAGTGGCAGGTCATCAGCCCCGCAAGCCTCACCATCACCGGAAATACTTTTACCATGCCGGATGAAGCGGTGACTGTGCGGGCCATCTTTGAGGCAGACGCAGTAACGAACTACACTGTTACCTTTACCAGCAGCGGCTCGGTATATGCCACCAAAACAGTTCAGGCTGGTGCAAGCATCGGCACCGCCGACTGGCCGACCGATCCGGCGAGATCCGGCTATAGCTTCGGCGGCTGGTACACGGGAGAAAACGGCACGGGCAGTGCGTTTACCTCCGCAACAGCGGTAACCGCAACGATCACTGTATACGCAAAATGGACAGCTAACAGCAGCGGCCCCAGCGGCGGTGGCGGAGGAAGCAGCACTCCTTCTGCACAAAATGCCCATGCGGAAGTGTCGGTAGACGGCACAACCTCAATAACCGTGCCGGTTAATATTGATGCGGGTTCAAACAGTGCGGCTGTTAACCTAGGCGGTGAGCAAGGAGATCCCATCGCAGGCGGTGGAGCCCTGTCCATCACCATCCCTGCCATCCCCGATGTAAACAGCTATACCCTGGGCATCCCGGCTGATTACCTGTCCAGCACGGGCGGTGAAGGTACGCTGACATTTCATACCGATGCAGGCAGCATGACCCTTCCTTCAAACATGCTGACAGGTGTTTCGGGAGCAGGGGGAAATAAAGCGGAGATCACCATCAGCGAGGGCGATAAATCCGGTCTGCCGGATGACGTAAAAGCAGCCGTAGGCGACAGACCGTTGATACAACTGGCAGTGATCATAGACGGAAATCAGACCGAGTGGAACAATCCCGACGCTCCGGTGATGGTATCCATACCCTATACACCGACAGCCGCAGAGCTTGCTAATCCTGAAAGTATTGTCGTCTGGTATATCACCGGCAGCGGCGACCCAGTCTCCGTACCAAACGGACATTATGACCCGGTAACCGGCACTGTAACCTTTACTACCACCCATTTCAGCTACTACGCGGTGGGCTACAACAAGGTGGGCTTCAACGATGTGGCTGCAACGGCGTGGTATCATAAGGCGGTAGGTTTTATCGCGGCAAGAGGTATAACCGGCGGCACGGGAAGCAGCAATTACAACCCGGACGCAAAGCTTAAGCGCGGTGATTTCCTCGTATTGCTGATGAAGTCCTATGATATAGCGCCGGACGCAAATCCTGCAGAAAACTTCTCCGACGCGGGTGATACATACTATACCGGCTATCTGGCGGCAGCAAAACGGCTTGGCATATCCGGCGGCGTAGGAAACAATAGGTACGTTCCGGAAAGGGAGATCTCCCGTCAGGAGATGTTCACTTTGCTGTATAACGCCTTAAAGGTGATAAATCAATTGCCCCAGGGTGATTCCGGCAAGCCACTCTCCGGGTTTAGCGATGCTGGACAGATCGAATCCTGGGCAATGGATGCCATGACGCTGCTGGTGGGAACAGGGGCCATCGGTGGAAACGCTGGAAAGCTCACGCCGACGAGTACGACCACCAGAGCTGAAATGGCGCAGGTACTTTATAATCTGCTGTTAAAGAAGTAGACATCTTGCCGTCGGCGTTATGAGCGACTCTGAGGCGAATGAAAATAGTATAAGATAAGCAATGATTCATTTTTCCTTCCGGACTTCTCAGGAAGGATTATTTTTTTCCACCAATGACTTGAGAAAGGAAAAAAACAAAATCAGCCGAATTAATAACATAGTTCACCAAGGAGGGATGATCAATGAGTAATATTAGAAGTACGGATGATCCTGGTGTGCGTTTTGCAAAACTAATGGCAGAACTGTATTATTTTATGGGTCAAGAGATGGTGGCCCAATTGGGGGAGGAAAAGGGAAAAGAAGCCATTCTTGCAGCTGTGCGTAAATTTGGGGAAGCCCGGGTGAAGGCCATGAAAGAAGAAGCCCGTGATCTGGGCCTGGAAGCCCATGGTACGGAAACCTATCGCAGGGTGCGGGATATGCCGGGAACCGGATGGAAGACCAACCCGGAAAATCCTTTGGAAATTACTTATTGTCCCATGTGTGAGGCCTGGGAGCAATTTGGGAGCGCAGGTCGGGAACTGGGTTACCTGTACTGCCAAATTGATCATGTTTTATACGGCGGGTTCGGAGTCCGGATGGAACGGCCCTTGTGCCGGGCAAAAGGTGACGGGGCCTGTCTTTTCCTCCTGAACGAAAAAGGATAAGGAAAACAGCCGTAAAATAGCCTGCCCGGGAACCGGTTTTAAGAATGGTTCATCCAGCCCATAACATCTGAAAAATCTTGGAACGGCATGGCCGGGATGTGATTCTCCCGGCAATATAAGAGAAGGTTGTTTTTGGCAAAAATTAAATCAGTGGTTTGACTGGCACAAAAGTCCGAACAGCCGTCTCCAATATAGATCGTTTGGCAATGGGGCTTCGTTAACGAGGCGATCAGGCTTTTTTTGCACGTGCCGCATTGACCGCACCGGTCATTGAGGTGGGGAAAGTTCACGAGAAAATGGTTGTTGGTAATTGTCATCTCATTGGCGCAAATCGGCAAATGCCCCAGATGGTGTTTGCCCAGGATGTAGTTGATGTTTAAGTCGTAGCCGTCGCTGAGAATAAAAATTTCGTTTTCTTTTTCGGCGCATAAGTGAACAAAATCGCCAAAATAAGGGTCAAGCTCAACCGTGTCCAGCAGATGATAAAAATCCTCCGCAGTGGTATCCATTAGTTTTAGCGTCTCTTGGGCACATGCGACGGTAGAAATCTTGCGCTGTTCCCATTGTTCGTTAAGTTCCTTCCACCCATCCCGGCAAAAAGCCTGGGTAAAGTAATCGACGGTATCCTGCTTGGTAATGGTGCCGTCAAAATCGATAAAGAATATTTTTTTCATAACAGTGATTGTCCTTACATTTTGATTACCTTTCTGTTTTTGATTATAGTGGATGAAAACAAATCATGTCAATCAGTCCATTTCATTTCACAATTTGACAGGCGGAAAAGAAAGGGGGGAACCCCGTGATGGAGTCAGATGCACAAGAGATGTTAGATTTGTCACCTTTGCCTCTTTGTGTCATACAAAATGGTTTGTTCCGGTACGCGAACAGAAGCATGGTGCAATTGAGCGGATATTTATGGGAAGAAATGAGCCATTTGACTTTAGAGAAACTTATTTTTCCCGGGGACCTTTTTTCCGTGCACAGATGGATTGCTGAGCCTGGAAATCAAGAACAAATTGAGGGGGAGCAGATCCGGTTTCGCTTATTAAATAGCAGGGGACAAGTTATTCAAGTGGTAGGTTTTTTTCGACGGATTGCTTTTCAGGGAGCCCCTGGTGTTCTTTGCCAAATTATGGAGGAGACGGAATTTGCCCATGGGGAAAATAATGGTGTTCATCCTCTTGAAGCCATACGCTTGCGGGAGGTTTTTGACTATTTAAGCTGTGCGGTTGCGGTCTATGAAGCAGTGGCAGACGGGGATGACTTTGTTATAAAGGACTTTAATCTGTCGGCAGAAAGAATTGATAAAATAGAGAAGAAAGTTGTGATGGGAAAACCCCTTTCCTATGTTTTCCCGGAAATTAAAAAGTGGGGGCTCTTTGAAGTTTTTCAAAGAGTGTGGCGCACAGGAAAAGCGGAGCATATTCCCAGGTATATTTATCAGGATGCCCGGACGGTAGGCTGGAGAAATACGTACGTATTCAAACTGGGCACAGGAGAACTCGTCTCTGTTTATGATGATATTACCCAATGTAAACAAGCGGAAGAAGTATTGAAAGACAGTGAAAAGAGGTTTCGGGAGATTTTTTCCCAATCTCCGATCGGCATTGCCATCTATAATGGAGACGGCCAGTTAATGGATGCCAATAAAGCCTGCCTGGATTATTTTGGCTTGCCCGGTGTGGATGCGGTAAAGGGAAAGGAATTACTCAATAATTTCCATATTCCTAAGCAGCTCAGAAGCCAGTTGCTGGATGGGGAAACGATTAAATTTGTCACAGATATTAGCTTTGACAGACTAAGAAAAAAGTACACTTTTCCCACAACGAAATTGGGGCGATGCTATTTTGACTTTCTGATCACTCCTTTGAAAACGGAACGGAATACCTGTTATGGATTCTTAATGCAGGTGCAGGATATTACGGCCCAAAAGCTGGCAGAGGAACAACTGAAATATTTAAGCCTCCATGATTCTCTCACCGGCAGTTTTAACCGGGCCTACTTTGACCAGGAGATGAAAAGAATCGAAGAAAGCAGGCTGGACTCCGTGGGTATCATTATGTTTGATATCGACGGGCTGAAGCTGGTTAACGATACCTTGGGACATAACGCCGGGGATGCTCTTCTGGTGGCAGGAGCCAATGTGATCAAGAGATGTTTTCGGGCCGGAGATATTATTGCCCGGATCGGGGGAGATGAATTTGGGGTCATTCTTCCCAACAGTGACCAGGCAGCTGCCGAAACCGGCTGCCAGCGCGTGCAGGATGCTGTTTCCTGTCACAATGCCAACAATCCGGAGCTTCCTTTAAGCATTTCCATGGGATATGCCGTAAGCTCCGATGTGAAGAACACGGCCAATTTGCTGAAACAAGCGGATGATAATCTTTACCGGGAAAAATTGTACCGCCGGCAAAATGCCCATAATGCCGTGATCCAGACCCTCATGGAAGCGCTGAAAACGAAGGATTTCTTTACCCAAGGGCATGCGGAACGTTTAGCCCTGCTTGCCGAGAAGTTTGCCCAGTTTTTGGATCTGGGTCAAACCACCCGGAATCATCTGCATCTTTTGGCTCAGTTTCATGACATTGGAAAAGTGGGGATTTGCGATTCCCTGCTGTTTAAAACGGAGGCTTTAACTCCGGAAGAAGAAACGGAAATCCAACGGCATTGTGAAATCGGCCACCGGATTGCTCTTTCCGCACCCGGACTGGCTTCTGTGGCCGATCTGATTCTGAAGCATCATGAGTGGTGGAACGGAGAAGGCTATCCTTTAGGATTAAAAGGGGTGGCCATACCTTTTGAATGCCGTGTCTTCAGCATTCTTGATGCCTTTGATTGCATGATCAGCGACCGGTCGTACCGGAAGGCCATGCCTGTTCAGGACGCCATCAAAGCGTTGATTTTAGGATCAGGTACTCAGTTTGATCCTTTTCTGGCCAACTCCTTTGTAGAATTTGTGGAGCGGGAGTTGAAGACTACCTCCTAAAGGAAAACGAAACCGGGCAGGAGTCGCCATGAGAGAACCGGCGCAGGCAACCTGAGTGAAGGACCGGCAGGGAAAGAACCCTTATGACCGGGAAGCATTCTCAATAATAAGCTGTCCCCTATTGATGGCTTTGAACCACGATAGGGGCATTTATTTTTTATTTAGGATGATTTTATTGCAGTGTTTTCTCCTGTTTCAACGTCTTTTAATATGAGAGAGGAAAGGAGGGGGGCCATGGATTTTGAAGAACAGCTGATCCGGCAAATATTGACCGGAGAAGAAGAGGCCTTTCGGCTGTTGGTAGAAAAATACAAGGCATACGTTTTTGCCGTCATCTTTAGCTTTGTTCAGGAGAAAGATCAAGCGGAAAACGTAGCCCAGGAAGTGTTCCTCCAGGTATTCCGCTCCCTTCCCCAGTATCGGTTTCATAGTTTTAAGTCTTGGATTGGAAAAATTGCCGTCAGGAAGGCGATTGACTGGCGGAGAGCCAGGGTGCGTTTATCCCGGGAAGAATTTAGCGGGGATCCCGGAACTGCGGGGGAAAGGGTTTGGGCCTTGACGCCGTCTCCGGAAGATATTTTTTTCCAAAAAGAGCAAGAAGCCAGGGTCCGAAAGGTTTGTGGCAGGTTACCGGAGATCTACGGCAATGTATTAATTAAATTTTATTTTCAGGAAAAAAGCTATCAGGAAATTGCCAAAGAAGAGGGGACAACGGTGAAAACGGTGGAATCCCGGTTGTACCGGGCCCGGATTTTATTTCGCAAGAAATGGGAGGAAGGGGCATGATGAGGCATTTTAGTGATGAGGAATGGCTCGTTTTTAAAGAGGGGATGGTTCCCCCGGATCTGGGACAGAAGATGGAAAATCATCTGGTAGAATGTGACCGGTGCCGGGAAAGATTTCTGATGTTATTTGGGGACAAGGAAATCGGTGCCGCAGAAACCCTGTTGTCAGAGGATTTCACAGACCGGGTTCTGGATGCCCTGGGGCAAGAAAAAGGACTTTTCCCCAAGGAAAAAAAGAGGGTCTCCCGGCCCAATAAAGACAGTGCCGTTTATTTCGCTGTCGCCGCGGCCATTACCATTCTTCTGATGGGAAGCGGGATCTTCCAATCTCTGGTTGATATAGTCCCTCAGTTTGCTTCTCGGGCCAATGTTCAGGAGCAATGGGCCGGGGAAAAAACCGGAATTGGCTGGTCGGAAAAGCTGGTCGATCAGACGGCAGACTGGATGCAAAATTTTGAAATGCAAGGAAGAGGAGGGTCTTCATTTGACTAAAAAAAGCAAATTTGTGGTGTTTATCCTTTCTTTTATTCCGGGATTGAGCCATCTCTATGTAGAACGCAAAGAACGGGCCGTTATTTTCTTTGGCTTGTTCTTCGGGGTTATTTTTGGGGTGGTGGGGATGTCGGCCATTACCGGCACGGACGACCTTTTAGCAATTCTGGCCCTGGGGTTGCCGGTGATCTGGTTTGCCGCTTTGGTGGATGCCTTTTCCTGGACAAACCGGTCAGGAGAAGAAAAAGATACCTGGGCGGGAGAGGGGCGAAACTTCTCTAACCGGAAATTGATCACCGTGGCCTTGTCCGTAGTGCCCGGAGCAGGACATATGTATTTGGGGCGCCAAAAACAAGGGGTGCAATTGATGAGTGCCTTTTTCTTTACCGCTTTTTTAATGGGCTGGCTGCACATGAGCTTACTTTTATTTGTCTTGCCTGTGCTTTGGTTTTATGCCATCTTTGATGCTTTTCACCAGGTAGAAAAAGAGCAGGGACAGGAGCGGGAGAGTTCCGCTGCCGAGATGGGCATTTTTGATTGGTTGGGGAATTACCCCAAATGGGTAGGCTGGGGACTGATTCTTTTAGGCAGCTTTGTCGTCTTCGACAGAATTGTCTCGCCCTTTCTGTCCTGGGAAATTAAGAATTATATCCAGACCGGGCTGGTTTCTTTGGTTCTGATTTTCAGCGGCATTAAGCTGCTCACCGGAAGTAAGGTCCCGGTAGAAGAGGAGGATGGGGACAAATGCGAAGATGGAGAGTAGGCACCTTATCCATGGGGATGGTGTTAATTGCTGCGGGGGCCTTGCTGTTATTTGCCCAAATCAATCAGGTAAAAGTCTTAAATCAGATCATGAAATGGTGGCCGGCGGTTCTTCTCTTGCTGGGCGGGGAAGTTCTCTGGTATGCCTACCGGGGAAAAGAGGAAAGTCCCAAAGTCAAATATGATGTTTTTAGTATTTTTATCATCTTTATCATTGTCAGTATCAGCATGGTCATTTATGGATTATCGGAAATCGGACTGGTTTCTCAATTTCAGAAAATGGTTTCCGCCCAGAATTTTACCCAGGTTTCCGATCAAACCATTTCCCTGGATAACAGCATCAAAAAAATTGTCGTGGAGTCGGTCCAAGATTCCATGGACGTGCGCTTTACGAAGGAAAAGATGATCAGAGTCCGGAGTACGGCTGATGTGACCGCAGACAACCGGGGCACCGCAGCAGAAATCTTAGGGGATAGTCAGGTCAAGGCGCTAAAGTCCGGGGACACCCTGTATCTTTCTTTTAATAGTGTATCCGCAGGAAGCGATCTGGGCTATCATGCCAGGATCATCCAGCATACTTTGCTGATTCCGGAAGACAGGGCATGGGAGATTCACAATCAAAGCTCTCTAAAACTCTATGCGGATTATTTATCCTCTGACTGTGTGATTGACGGCTCCGGCGATACGGAAATCCGGTTGGGAAAAGAGGCCGACGTCAAGGTTGAAGTATCCTCAGAAGAGCCTCTCCGGTTAGGGGGCAATGTGAAATGGACTGTCTCGGGTGAAGAGAATGGGGAGCAAGGACCCTTTCGGGGGACTTATGTGTGGGGAGCAGGGATGCGGCACCTGAATGTAATTGGCGCAGGACCGGTGGATATTTATCAAATGAATTAAGGAAATCAGACGATCAGAATACCTTGAGGATACTCCTCAGGGTATTTTTTCTTGCCAAGAAAGTACTTGAAAACCAAAGAATTTACCAAGGAGTATTCGAACCGGATCACAAATTTTATTGTTCAGATAATAAAAACGGGGGTGAATATATGTTGCTGACAACCATTGATACAGTGACCATTATTCTTTATGCCGCTCTAGTTGTGGGAATCGGTTTTTTCTTTTTTAGCAAGATTTCCAGTATGGAGGATTTTTACTTGGCTGGGCGCAAACTTCCCTTATCTTTAACTGTGGGAACTTTAATGGCTACTTGGTATGGGGCAAGCGGCACCATTGCGACTGCTGAATATGCCTTTGCCTATGGTTTATCCTGTTGGGTAGTGTGGTGTATCCCCGCCCATTTGTCCCGTATTCCGCTGGCTCTATGGATTGCGCCTAAAGTACGGATGTCAGATGGGGTGACCATGCCTGATTTGATTGAAAAGCTTTATGACAAAAGGACCGCAATTGTTTCTACGATTATGCTGTTGTTTTATTGTACCGTAGTTTATGAAGTGACTGCATTGCAGGTATTGGGTAACAGCGTCTGGCAGATCAACGGTTTTTGGTTTGCAGCGGCTTGTGTAGGCATTGTCGTCATTTATACCATGCTGGGCGGCCTATTATCGGTGGCTGTGACCGATATGGTACAAATGGTATTCATGGTAGTAGGACTCTGTATCGCTTTGCCTTTCGCCTGGGCGGACACCGGGGGATGGGCCAATATTCTCAACGGGCTATCTCAGCAGGGAGCCTCGGATATTTTAGCCCCTCTGGGGGGCATGTCTCCTTTTAAAATGATTACCTTGGTGATTTTAGGGCTATGCGCTTACTCGGATCCGACTTATTATCAACGGTTTTCTGCCGCCGATTCCCAGCGTACGGCACGGCGAGGGTTTTTAATCTGTCTCTCTTTATGGATTTCTTTTGATATTTGTTTAACCATGATGGGGATTATTGCCCGGGTGCAGTATCCTAATCTGGTGCCTGGCACGGCTTACTTAACCTTAAGCTTGACTTACCTGCCCCCCATATTAAAAGGTTTATTTATTGCCGGAATTCTCGGTGCGATCATGTCCACCCTTGATTCATATTATTTGATTGGCGGTACCACCATGGCCCGGGATATATACACGAAAATATTTAATCCAAAGGCGTCGGATAAACAAATTGTCAACTGGACCAGAGTAGGCGTTCTGCTCATGGGCATTATCGGCGTTTTGCTGGCGGGACAATTCACGATGGTGGCGGATGCCTGGGTGTTCATCGGTGGTCTTTGGATTGCCGCTTCCGTGGTACCGGTTGTGGGCGGACTCTTTTGGCCCTATAGAAGAACGGCTATGGGCGGATTGCTGTCCATGCTGATTGGGGGCGGCACCGTAGCTCTTTGGAAGATATTAGGCAACCCCTATGGGATTGACGGTTTGCTAATCGCCTTCCCCTTGTCCTTTGCCTGCTTTCTAATCGGAAACCAGTTCGGACAGAACCTGACGATAAAAAAAGAAGGTGGTGTTACTCATGTCTAATAAGGAAAACCCCCAATCCATTGGCGCTGTGGAATGGACTTTAGTGATACTGTTTTTTGTAATTGTCGTGGCGGTATACTGGGGTTTAAAGGCGAGAAACGATCTTCTCATCGGATATGTGATGCCGATTGGACTGATTGTGGTTATTTGCTACTTGGGGATTCGATATTTATTTGAGCAAAGAGCGATGCTGAAGGCCATAAAGGAGTTTCAAAAACATGACGATCTCAGTTAGCCCATTGACCATGCCTGAGGAGGCTGCCTGGTTGGTGGCGCAAAAGAAAGGCGGGTGGATCGGCAGGCTCATCGTCCGCAAGGCCTTTAGCGAGATGGAGTTGACCTACTTTCCTTTTTATAAAGTGACCTTGGAAATCGGCTTGGAGGCAAGGAAATTTCCTTTTGCGCCCAAAACTAAGTTTAATTCGCAAATCAATGTCTTGGTGAGCGGTACCACCGGGCAGGCCTCCATCATCGATAAATTTCCCCGGCTGGAAAAGATCAATGAGGAGAATTCTCCTACCGTGGATCCATCCATACCAGAAGAAAAAATCGTGGAGTCGGCAACAAAGTGTGCCAATAAATTCGTGGTCAGAAGGGCTCGGGCAGTGCCGGCAATTAGGGGCGTACAAAGTGAACTGGTTTTCCGGCCTTATTGGGTAGCCTTCTACGGAGAAAGAGTAGAAGGAAGCAAAATACATTACCTGCCCATTCAGGCGGATGGCTTTAATGTGGCCACGGCAACATAAGTTAGTCTATTAAACAGAGCAGAAGAATAACATAATAGGAGGCAATTTATGATCAACCAATATTTTAACCATGCACCCAAATATTTCACCTGGACCGATGACCAGCTAAAAGTTTTGCACCTGGCTTCATTGGAAATTCTGGAACGGACGGGGGTACGGGTCTACGATGAAGAGGCGTTGAAGTTATTAAAAGAGGCAGGAGCTTATGTATCAGGCGACTTGGTAAGAATTCCCGCCTGGCTGGTGGAAGCGGCTATTGCCAGCGCTCCGGAAAGAATTGTGTTGAGAAACCGGTGTGGGGAAAGGAAGGTACGCCTTGAGGAAGGAGTATGCAATTTTGGCTTAGGGACAGATTTACCTTATTTTGTAGATCCCTATTCCAACCAGATCCGGGAAACCACCATTGAAGATGTAGAAAACGTGGCAAAGTTTGCGGAAGATGCACCTAACTTGGATTTTGTAGCTTGCCTTGGGGTAGCCCATAATGTGACAACTCAACTGGCGGACCTTTACCACTTAAAAGCGACCGTTTCTTATTGTTCCAAACCGGTGTTAACGACAGCAACGGATTATGATAATTTGAAGGCCTTAATCGATATGTCGGCTGTTTTAGTCGGAGGATACGAGGAGTTAAAAAGAACACCTACTTTTGTTTTATACGCCGAGCCCATTTCTCCCTTGATCAATAGTAAGGAAGCTGTTCAAAAATTGTTGCTTTGTGCAGAATATGGCATTCCTGTTACCTATGCTTCCGGAGTGATTGCCGGGGCCACAGGCCCGGCAACTGTGGCCGGCTCATTGGCCTTAGGCAATGCGGAAGGGTTGGCCGGCTTGGTGATGCACCAATTAAAATGTAAGGGAGCCCCCTTTATCTATGGCCTGGTCTTCTCGGTGATGGATATGCATTCGGCGGTAAGCTGTTATGGGGGCCCGGAACTGCCTTTGGGCCATACCATCGTAGGCCAATTGGGCAAGTTTTACAAGCTGCCTACCTATGGCACTTCCGGATGCAGCGATGCTTGCGAGATTGATGCCCAGGCCGGCATGGAGTCGGTTTATTCCACGATGATGGCCGCCCTGAGCGGGACAAACCTGGTCCATGACAACGGGTACTTAGGCTCCGGGCTGGTAGGAAGCCTGGAAAAAATATTATTGGATGATGAAAGTGTGGCTTTTGTGAAAAGGTTTATGGAGGGCATTGAGCTGTCGGAGGATACCCTGGCTTTGGATCTGATTCATCAGGTGGGTCCGGGAGGTCATTATTTAAAAGAAGAACATACCTTTACCCACTATAAAAAGGAAACCTGGTATCCCAGATTTTTAAACAGAAAACACTTTGAAAACTGGCTGTTGGAGGGTAGGAAAACTACGAAAGACTTAATTCATGACAAGGTTCTAAAATTGTTGGCGGCGAAACGGCCCCGGATGATTACGGAAAAGCATATTGACGCCTTGGATGAAATCATCAAGGAAAATGAAGAAAGGGTAAAAAAATTAGGACCAGTCTCTGGTTTTTGATAGGCATGGCGTCAACAAAAGTTGACGCCTGTTCTATCACCAGGAAGGAAAGAAAGTCCATATATTCGTCTATTTTGGTAAATTTTATAAAGGAATTTCCAGTAACCTTGTTGAAGAATACCCTAGGGGTAATTATCGGACGAATACTTGATATTTTGGGCAGGCCTGAAAAAGTAAACTGTAAAGGCTTATGAAAAGGAGTGCCTGCTATGCGGTTAAAGAGTAAAAAAGATGATGCCACGATTAGTCTCACATCCCGGAGTTCCCGCTTACTGGATTTAGTGGACAAAAATACCTTAAAAAAGCTGCTCCATGCTTTTTCTAATGCCACCGGGCTCCGGGCGGATATTGTTGATATCAAGGGTAAGTCCATATTTGGCATCTCTGACGTCCAAAAAAGCTGCCGGTTTTGCCAATTAATCTGGCAGTATCAGCATGGGGCGGCACGTTGCCAGGCTGCTTATGCCCGGGCCGGAGAGGAGGCCGCTAAATACGGTGAGCCTTACATTTTTCGCTGTCCGGCAGGTCTGATTGAATGGGCTGCTCCTATCATCATTGAGGGAGAACATCTTGGTTCCATTATTTGCGGGCAGGTACTCATGTGGGAACCGGAGGAGTTCTTTTGGGTCGAACTTGAATCCATGAACAAATGTCTGGAAATTGATCTTACTTCCTTGATGGAGGCAGCGAAAGAATTAGAAATTGTATCGGGAAAAAAGGTCCAGGCGGCTGCGGAACTGCTATTCGTCACAGCGAATTATATCATGCGGGCAGGATGGGAGAGCTTGTGCCATCGAAAGGAAATAGTACGCCAACAGGCGATGTTGGCTGACGAAATCACTGCCAAGAAACACCTGGAGGCCCAGCTTAATGGGGAAAATGCTACCAACCTGGATAATTGTTTAAAAAAAGAAAGGGAATTAATCAGCAAAGTAAAGTTGGGGGACAGGGAAACCGCAAGGAAAATTCTGGGGAGCCTGCTTGTGGACATTCTGGTGGTTGGTGTGGGTAACCTTCCCTTAATTAAGGCGCGGATTATAGAATTGATGGTAGCACTATCCCGGTCGGCTGTAGAAAACGGCTCCGATTTGCAGGAGGCATTAGATATCAATGCCGGATTGGTAGAGTCTATTGTACAGGCGGAAGCAACTGAGGAGATAGCCGATTTTGCTCTCCGGGGGTTACAGCAGTATATGGATTGCCAAATTAAAATCAAACATATCAAGAATCCGCACATCATTCATCAGGTGAAGCAATATGTCAGGGAGAACATTTTTTTAGATCTGTCCTTAGAATTGATCGCTCAATCTGTCTACTTAAATCCTTCTTATCTTAGTAAATTGTTCAAAGAAAACCAGGGTATCACCCTTATGGATTATGTCACAAAGGTGCGCATGGAAGAAGCGAAGAAGCTTTTAGGGAATCCTAAATACCATATCGATGAAATTTCCAGTAAATTAGGATTTGCCGACCCCAGCTATTTTTCCAAAGTATTTAAACGCTGTGAAGGGATGTCCCCCAGGCAGTTCCGACAAAGGATATAACAGGAGTGAATAAGGGTGGAGCCAATTCTGACGAAAATTCGGGAAGCGATGAAAAATGGAGATGCCGGGCAGACGCAAAATTTAACCAGTAATGCCCTTTCATTTGGTATTTCTCCTTCTGCAATCATCAAACAGGTACTCGAACCTACCATGCAGGAAATCGGAGAGAAATTTAAAAAAGACGAGGTTTTTATTCCCGATGTCTTAATGTCATCCCGGGCCATGCATGCCAGCTTGTATGTTTTAAAGCCTTTAATTTCCCGGCCCATTATATCAGGGCGGGGAAAGGTTGTTTTAGGTACTGTTGCCGGAGACTTGCATGATATTGGAAAGAATATGGTAGGGATGATGCTAGAGGGTGGGGGATATGAAGTGATAGATATTGGCATTGATGTTCCTGTTTCCGAGTTTGTATCTGCCGTCAAAAAGAATAAGCCGGGCATTTTAGGGATATCAGCTGCCTTAACAACTACAATGGGGAAAATCTATGAAGTGATCAATGAAATAGAGGAGAAGAACCTCCGTCATAATTTAACCATCATCGTGGGCGGAGCACCTGTTTCAGCGGTTTATGCCCAAAAAGCAGGAGCCGACGGTTATTGTGCGGATGGGTGCAAAGTAGTGAGTCTGCTTGATAGCTTGATGCATACACGCAAAAACTTTCGGAAGGTTTACCGGTAGCGTTAGACGGAAGATACGGTAAACCGGGTATCCCGTTGCTATGCCCCAAGTTTGCTTAAGAAGGCAGGTGAAAAAATTCTATGGATAATAGAGACAGATTGTTGCCTTTACGCAAAGAAGAAATTGAGTTGGTTCACCACAAGTCTCTAGAGGTTATGGATAAAACAGGCATGTGGTTCCAGTCTTCCCGGGCCAGGGAAATCTTTCAAAAGCATGGGGTTAGAGTGGAGGGAGAATTTGTTTATTTTACGGAAGACCAAATTCAGGATGCCCTAAAAACTGTTCCGCCCAAATTTACCTTATTAGCCAGAAATTCTGCGAGAAATATGCCTGTGGGGGAAGGATACTTTGCCTTTGGACCCAGCGGGGGTTCGCCATTTATTCTGGATTATGACGGTACCATGCGGGTAAGTACCAGTGAAGATTATGAGAACTCTCTAAAACTAACCCAAATGTTGGATTGTGTTGATTTTAACCGGGAATTGGTGGCGTCCGGAGGGGATATTGCAGCCGATAATATTCTTTTATATGAACTTTTCGCCTCTATAAAAATGACGGATAAACCGTTGGACTGTACCTTGGCAGAGGGTGTGGGCCTGCTTGCCATCCTTTTTGGTATTAGTAAAGAGAAAATGAAGGACACCGGCCAAGGAATAGCCTATGCCATCGGTACAGCCAACCCGCTTTCACCTTTGGGCATGTCTGCCCATGAAAGTGATACCCTGATCGATATTTGTCGGTATAACGTAGCTGTGGCAATATCTCCTATGCCTATGGCGGGTATGACCGCACCAAGCACCTTGCCGGGTCTGCTGATCACGCAAAACTGTGAGATTCTTGGCGCCCTCGTTCTATCCCAACTCGTAAACCCGGGGTGTCCGGTATTATATGGCTGCATTGGAACGATTACCAACATGAGAAACGCCTGTGCGCCTATTGGCGCTCCAGAAGCCCGGCTAATAGAATATGCTTCTGCTCAGTTAGCTTCCTGGTATGGTGTTCCTGCCCGGGGAGACGTGGGACTTTCTGATGCCAATTGCCTTGATTTTCAGGCAGGGGCAGAATCGGCGTTTCATTTTGTCAATGCGGTGCGCAACGGACTGCACCTCTTACCCGGTTTGGGCGCAATGGGCAGTTGGAACATTGGCTCATTAGAAAAGATGGTATTAGATGCCGAACTTGCCGCATACACAAAAAGGTTGCTTCGGCCTTTGGAATTCTCCGAAGAGAACATGGCTGTTAGTCTTATTAAAAAAGTTGGCCCAAGAGGTTCTTTTATTGCGGAAGAGCATACTTTTCATCATTTCCGCCGGGAATTCTATGACTCGGTTCTATTCTCCCGTATTCCCTATGAGAATTGGGAACAGCAAGGGAAAAAGGATGTTTTGGATAACGCCCATAAAAAAGTGAGAGAGATGTTAAACGACTATCAGCCCCCTGACTTGGAAGGATCCCTGGAAAAAGATCTGGAAAAGTATACGGACACGCATTATGTGTGAAAAGAGATTGGCCGAAAATGTCGGCTTTACCCTAATTAGCCTGGGGACCGATTGGTGTTGAGGAGTTTTACTCGTTCCGGATGCTAATCCTTTGGCCCATTTCCCACGCTAAAATTCTGTGGGCAAATGGACCTTTTTTAGCATGATCGTAATCAGACCTTTCCCTTACTGTCCCTTGGAAGCCGTAGTAACAGAGGCCCTTTCCGGATTACTCCCTTCTTCCAGGTGCCGTTTGAGAGAAAAATTTTGAGAAGCAAGATCATATTGGACAAAATCTGTCGCTATAGCCCCTTGATCGGTGCTGTAATGCAAAATTACGGCAGAATAAGGGATATTATTTTTTGCATACAGGCCCCGCATTCCGGCAGCACCGGTGGTGCCCGGGTTAATTAATAGGGTACCGTCTTTCAGGATCTCCCGTGCTTGCAGATGGGTGTGGCCGCTAATCAGCAAAGAAGCGCTGCCGGCCAGCTTGCGGGATATTTGGGGATTATGCATCACCAGGATATCCGGGCGGCCCTCTTTCTGGATGGTTTCTAAAGCGTTTTCCGCGGTGGAATTTACCACTTCGGCCCACGCATCGGCATCCTTGATCTCCACCGCCGGGTCAGACGAGAGAGGATCAGGTATTCCTAAGATACGGATTCCTTGAAAAGTTTTGGTCTGCCCTTGCAGTACCACCACATTGGGCAGAGTCTTCATATAGGCTACCATTTCTTCAGTTTCATGATTTCCCGGGCAAAACAGATAAGGTATGCCCAGCTTGCTGACCTCGTCGGCAGTTTGGATTTCCAAATGGGAGCCGAAATCTGTTAAATCCCCGGCATCGATGATAAAATCAATTTTAAAGGACTTGACGAGGGATTTCATTAATTCCACGCCCATGGGATTAGAGTGAAGGTCGCTCACCAGGAGAATTTTTTTCACGCTGCCTTCTTTGCCTAGCGTGCCCAGGTTTGCCACCGATTCCGTACTGGCGGCCATGCCTTCTACATTTTCCATTAAAGTCCCGGCTTGACTTTGGATATTTTTTATTTGGGACGCGGAAAGGCTGGCTAGGTGGATAAAATTAGGGGCCTCGGAAATAACGCCGTCATAGTGGGGTTCCTGAAAAGCCTCTGTGTTAAAGGTAAAAAAGCCCAGGAGGAAACAAGCTCCCATCAAGAGCGCGCCCAGCAACCCTGCGCCCAGGGCCGGTTTAAAACGAAGCCGCCAGATAAAAAAGACAAAAAGGAAGGCGCCGAAAAATCCGATGCCTATTTGGCGTAAGGAAAAGTGCACCAGGACCTGGGGAATACTGTCTTGAATATCGTTGACGATTTGGGCCTGAGACTCTTTGGCCAGGTATTTTGTTTGCACCAATTGGGGCCCTACCCGCTCCAGGCGAATGTGCAAGTCCAAGGGACTCACATGGGTTTGGGCGGAAAGGTTGCCGAAAGGGGGAAACTCAATCACAGTTTGCCCCTGCAGGGAAGGAACGGCAAAAATTTTCCAGGTCAGGTCGTGCACCTTGAAAGAGGTGGTGCCGAAAAGGAAGAGGCAAACCAGGATTCCTACCCCGGCAGTAAGAAGAACACCCGCAGCTTTACAGGCCTTGCGGAGCAGATTTTGATCAGGGCGCATAAGATTTACCTCCTCTACTGATGATAAAAAAAGGGCTACCCTTTACAATTTTGTCAAAAATGAAACTGGTTCATCAATTGGCAAAACAGGTAACCCGATCCTAAATCCCAAAACCGCTGTTTTTTCCCGGACCCCGGTAACCGGTAACCCGTACCCGGATCCCGAAAAGCCCCTAGAATTTTCTACTGTATTACCCGTATCTTACAACAAATTTTTTTCCCTTGTCAAAGGTAAAATAAAGCAGGATCAGGTGACCCGGCCCATTCATTTAAAGGTGAAAAAAGGCAAAAAATTTTCAAAAAATGGGAATAATATGCGTAAAATGATCTCAAGCTCTTTCTTTTGACGTCTTGCTAATTCCCACTAATTGGCTCATAATTTGACCTTCTTTGACCTATGTTATATACTATACCCATGACAAAAAGGTGGTGTGCATAGAGGGAAGGCCGGCAATCTGACCATTCCGGCTGTGCGGCTTCAGGGCATACTTATCACCAGATCAAACTTTTAAGGAGGGATTTCCATGGCAAAAGCGA
Source organism: Candidatus Formimonas warabiya (assembly GCF_002777255.1). GTDB lineage: Bacteria > Bacillota > Dehalobacteriia > Dehalobacteriales > Dehalobacteriaceae > Formimonas > Formimonas warabiya. The sequence goes on from NZ_CP017634.1 coordinate 4,111,445, forward strand.
TAGGAATCGATTTAGGAACAACGAACTCAGTTGTTGCAGTGGTAGAGGGAGGAAAGCCGGTAGTGATCCCCAATGCGGAAGGTGCCAGGACCACCCCTTCTGTAGTGGCCCTTTCCAAAAACGGGGAACGTCTCGCCGGGCAAATTGCCAAACGGCAAGGGATTATGAATCCTTTGGGCACCATCTATTCCGTGAAACGGTTTATGGGGCGGAAATATGATGAGGTGCTGGGGGAAACGGCCCAGGTTCCCTATCAGGTGGTGAAAGGCCCGGGGGATACGGTGCGTTTTGATATTGACGGTAAGTTGGTTTCTCCCGAGGAAATCAGCGCTCAGATTTTAAGAAAACTGGCGGACGACGCATCCAAATATTTAGGGGAAAAGGTAACGGATGTGGTGATTACGGTACCCGCTTATTTTAATGACGCCCAGCGTCAGGCCACAAAAGATGCCGGAAGGATTGCCGGACTGAATGTATTAAGGATCATCAACGAGCCTACCGCGGCGGCGCTGGCCTACGGGTTGGAAAAGAACAAGAATGAGACGATCCTGGTCTATGATTTAGGGGGAGGAACCTTTGATGTGTCCCTGCTCGATGTGGGGGACGGAATTTTTGAAGTGCGGGCTACCTCCGGGGATACCCATTTAGGGGGAGATGATTTCGACAGGCGTATTGTCCAGTGGATGGCGGATGAATTTAAACAGGCCCAGTTTGTTGACCTGTCCAAGGACCGCCAGGCATTACAGCGTCTTTATGAAGCAGCGGAGAAAGCAAAAGTGGAATTATCCGCGACCAGTGAGGCCCCTATCAGCCTGCCCTTTATTACGGCAGACAACACAGGTCCCAAGCATTTGGAGATGAAGCTGACCAGGGCCAAATTGGAACAATTGATCGGGGATCTGGTGGAAAGAACCAAGGATCCTGTGCACCAGGCCATTGCCGATGCCAAAATCAGTGCCGATGAGATTGACCAGGTGATTTTGGTGGGCGGATCGACCAGGGTACCCGCTGTGCAAGCCCTGGTAAAGGCGATGACCGGAGGTAAAGAGCCCAACATGTCGGTGAATCCGGACGAAGTAGTGGCTGTGGGGGCCGCGATACAGGCGGCGATTATGAAAGGGGAACTGCAGGACGTGGTGCTCCTGGATGTGATTCCTCTATCCTTAGGGTTAGAAACCTTGGGAGGAGTCATGACGAAACTGATTGAAAAAAACACCACCATCCCAGTTCAAAGAACAGAGATTTTCTCTACGGCAGAGGATAATCAGCCCGGTGTAGAAATTGTGGTCTTGCAGGGTGAGCGGGAAATGGCGGCAGATAACCGCAAGCTGGGTCAATTTAAGCTGGAAGGAATAGAGCCGGCGCCCAGGGGCGTGCCCCAGGTGGAAGTGACCTTTGATGTGGATGCTAACGGCATCTTGCATGTATCCGCTCAGGATAAAAAAACCGGGAAGGAACAGAAAATTACCATTAGCGGATCTACCAGCCTATCCAAGGACGACATCGAGCGCATGATCAAAGAAGGGGAGAAAAATGCCGCGGAGGACAAGAAAAAACGGGAATATATTGAAGTAAAAAACCAGGCCGACTCTTTAATCTACCAAACGGAAAAAACACTGGGCACAGCCGGCGAAGTTCCGGTGCATGTGCGGGGAAGGATTCAAGACCTGATCCAGCAATTAAGGGATGCCCTCCAGCAGAATGCCCCCATCGAAAAGATCCGTGCCTTGACAGAAGAACTGGGGCAGGCAGGAATGCAGCTGGCGGAGGCTTCCCCGGAGCAGAAATCTACCGGCCGGCCCGGCCAAAAGGATGATGATGCCATTGATGTTGACTTTACCGAAGCATAAACCGGCTGATCCGGTATTATTCGTCCGGGGGTGGGAAGATGAGTGTTAAATTTGAGGATTATTATCAGGTTTTAGGGGTCCAGAGGGATGCTACACCAAAAGAGATCCAGGCTGCTTTCCGTAAATTGGCCCGTAAGTACCATCCCGACGTAAACAAGGATCCGGAAGCAGAAAAAAATTTTAAAAAAATAAATGAAGCCTACGAAGTATTAAAAGATGAAGAAAAAAGAAAACGCTACGACCAGCTGGGTGCGAACTGGAAAGCGGGGCAGGATTTTACTGCCCCGTCCGGCTGGGAAAATATGCAGGATCATTTTGGCCAGGATGGGAGCCGGGAGTTCCATTTCAGCGGCTCCGGCGATTTCAGCGATTTTTTTGAAATGCTTTTTGGGCGGGCTGCCCCGGGCAGAGGCTTTTATGATTACGCCGGGGAAAAAAGAAATTGGTCCCGCAAAGGTCAGGACCAGGAGTCGGAATTAACGGTTTCCCTGGAAGAAGCTTATTTTGGGGGAACCAGGACCGTAGGGCTGCACATTCTGGAAGAGCAGCCGGACGGTACGGTGGCCACTAACCGCAAAGAGATTCAGGTGAAAATCCCTCCCGGCATCAAAGAGGGCAGCCGGATCCGCTTAAAAGGGCAGGGGAGCCCGGGGTTGAACGGAGGGCCTGCCGGCGATCTGTTCTTTCGCATCAAAATCGCTCCCCATGATAAATTTACCGTCGAGGGATTTGATCTAAAAACGAACATAGAGATATCCCCCTGGGAAGCCATTTTGGGTGCGAAAATTAAGGTGCCTACCATGGAGGGATGGGCGGCAATCAACATCCCGCCCGGAACACAAAACGGCCAGCGTTTTCGTTTGCGGGGCAAAGGGCTGGTGCAGGGAACGGAAAAAGGAGACCTGTACGCGGTGGCAAAAGTGATCATTCCCAGGGATCTGAGCCAGGAAGAGAAGGGTCTGGTGGAACAATTGGCGAAAAAAGCGTCTGCCCGGTCCGGTCGAGAACAGGAGGTATCCTGATATGGAGGAGAAAAAATACCAAATTGTCCTGCTCTGCCAATGCCCCGGTGTTTGGAAAGAAAGCGGCTTAACCGTCGCAGAGGTGGCTTATGAGGCAGGCATTGACCCTGCTCTTGTGCAAAAATTACTTGAACTGGGTTTGATTAATTACCAAGGCAGAATCAGCAACCCGAGAATTTCCCGGTCGGAGGTCACAAAGATCCGGCAGATGGTGCGCCTCCGGCGTGATTTGGGCATTAACTGGTCGGGAGTCAGTCTGGTGCTGGACTTATTGGAAGAGATTCAAGCCCTGCGGGAAGAGATTAAAAAATTACAATCCTGGTAAATAAGGGGGAGATCAGATGGATTTAAACCGTTTAACGCAAAAATCATTAGAAGGAGTGCAGCAGGCGGAGACCAAAGCCCTCAGATACGGCAATACGGAAATCGATTTGGAGCACCTGCTGGCCGCCCTGGTAGAGCAGCAAGACGGGCTGATCCCAAGGGTTCTTCAAAATATGGACATCGCCCCGGAGAATTTTCTCAAGGAGATCGAAAGGATCCTGGACAGCAAGCCCCGGGTCTCGGGACCGGGCCGGGAGCCGGGAAAAATCTACGTGAGCAGATCCGTCAACAATGTGCTGGTGAAAGCGGAAGATGAAGCCAAACGCATGAAGGATGAGTATATTTCTGTGGAGCATTTATTTTTGGCTTTGATTGATGAGGTGAAAGACAGCCGTTTGGGCCGGATTTTTCAAAACTTCAACATCACCCGGGACCGGTTTCTTCAGGCATTGACCGGGGTCCGGGGCAACCAGCGGGTGACCAGCAGTACACCGGAGGAGACCTATGAGGCGCTGACCAAATATGGCCATGATTTGGTTCACGAGGCCCGGACCAACAAACTGGATCCTGTGATCGGCCGGGACAGTGAAATCCGCCACGTGATCAGAATTTTATCCCGGAAAACCAAAAACAATCCGGTGCTCATCGGCGAACCGGGCGTAGGAAAAACCGCCATTGTGGAGGGCCTGGCCCATCGTATCGTCCGGGGCGACGTGCCGGAAGGGTTGAAAGATAAAAAGATTTTCTCCTTGGATATGGGCGCTTTGGTGGCCGGGGCAAAATTCCGGGGAGAATTTGAGGAAAGATTAAAGGCTGTCCTGCAGGAAGTGAAGAAAAGCGAGGGGCAGATTATCCTTTTCATTGACGAGATTCATACCATCGTGGGCGCGGGAAAAGCGGAAGGGTCCATGGATGCGGGAAATATGCTGAAGCCGATGCTGGCCCGGGGCGAATTGCATTGTATCGGGGCCACCACGCTGGATGAATACCGGAAAAATATTGAAAAAGATGCCGCCCTGGAAAGAAGGTTTCAGCCCGTTCTGGTGAACGAACCCAATGTGGAAGACACCATTTCTATTTTACGGGGTTTGAAAGAACGTTTTGAAGTATTCCACGGCGTAAAAATTCATGACAATGCCCTGGTTTCTGCGGCAGTCTTGTCCAACCGTTATATTACGGACCGGTTTTTACCGGATAAAGCGATTGACCTGGTCGATGAAGCCTGCGCCTTAATTCGTACGGAAATCGATTCCTTGCCCGCAGAATTGGATGAGGTATCCCGCCGGGTGATGCAGCTGGAGATCGAAGAAGCGGCGCTCCGGAGAGAAAAGGACCGGGCCAGTCAGGAACGATTGGAACACCTGCAAAAGGAACTGGCCGACCTGAAAGAGAAAATGGCGGCGATGAAATCCCAGTGGGAAAATGAAAAAAACGCCATTCAGGGTGTGCGCAAGCTGAGAGAAGACCTGGAACAGGTGCACCAGGAGATTGCCAAAGCCGAACGGGAATACAACCTGAACAAAGCGGCGGAATTAAAATATGGACGCCTTCCGGAACTGGAAAAGAAATTAAAAGAAGAAGAAAACAAGCTCTCGTCAAGACGGGGCGGCACGCCCTTGTTGCGGGAAGAAGTAAATGATGAGGAAATTGCCCGGATTATTTCCCGATGGACGGGAATTCCCCTCGCCAAATTGGTGGAAGGAGAACGGGAAAAATTGCTCCGGCTGGATGAAATCCTGCACCAGCGCGTGGTGGGCCAGGATGAAGCGGTGGAACGGGTGACCGATGCCATCCTTCGGGCCCGGGCCGGGATTAAAGATCCCAACCGCCCCATCGGCTCCTTTATCTTCCTCGGTCCGACCGGGGTGGGCAAAACAGAACTGGCGAAAACCATTGCCCAGACCCTTTTCGACTCGGAAAACAATATGGTGCGCATTGATATGAGCGAATATATGGAAAGGCATGCGGTATCCCGGTTGATCGGCGCTCCTCCCGGCTATGTAGGCTATGAAGAAGGGGGGCAATTGACCGAGGCGGTGAGGAGAAAGCCTTATGCCGTGATTCTTTTCGATGAAATTGAAAAGGCCCACAACGATGTCTTCAACGTCTTGCTCCAGGTCCTGGACGATGGACGGATTACGGATGCCCAGGGCCGGACGGTGGATTTTAAAAATACCATCATTATTATGACCTCCAATATTGGTTCCGGCTACCTGCTGGACGGCATTGGCAAAGACGGCCAAATTTCCGAACCGGCCCGGCAGCGGGTGATGTCTGAACTGAGGCTCCAGTTCCGGCCGGAGTTTTTGAACCGGGTCGATGATATTATCTTTTTCAAACCCCTTGTGAAAGAGGAGATCGGCCGCATCGTCCACCTGTTGATCCAGGAAATCCAAAAAAGACTGGAAGACCGGCATATTGCTTTGCATCTGACCCCCCAGGCGGTGGACTATATTGTGAGCGGAGGGTTTGATCCGGTATACGGAGCCCGGCCTTTGCGGCGATTCTTGCAGCAGCATGTGGAAACCTTAATTGCCCGGGGGTTAATTGGCGGTAAAATATTCGATGGGGCCAGCCTCGCCGTAGACAGTGACGGTCACGAACTGAAGCTGAGCTGGAAAAATCCCGAGGAAAATTAATGAAGCGCCCTGTTTTATGGAGGACTGAGGCTGGAGAGTTTCTCTCCGGCCTTTATTTTTGGAAAGTTGGGGAAAATAGTCTCCCCTCAAGAAGGAAATAGGCGGAATAAGGAGAAAGAACAATTCTTTATAAGCAAATTAGATAGGCGTAAAACGACAAGGAGTATGTCCCATGGGAAAGCCGCTGATTGTAAAGACGGGAGCCACATTTGATTCCATTAAAAAAGAATATGGGGACTTTGATGATTTTATTGTCAAGAATATGGGGTTAGCCCGTAAGGATGTCTTTGTTTGGCCGGTTTATCAAAAGCTGCCTGCTCCTGAGTGGGAGGATGTTTCAGCCGTGATTATCACAGGCTCCCATTCCATGGTCACGGATAACGAGGATTGGAGTTTAGACCTGTGCACCTGGGTAAAATCCAACCGGTGGAGAAATATTCCTACCCTGGGCATTTGCTATGGTCACCAGCTGATTGCCCGGGCCTTTGGCGGTGAGGTAGGTTATCATCCGGGGGGAAAAGAGCTGGGGACCGTAAAGATCGCATTAACGGAAGAAGGAATCAGGGATCCTTTGCTGGGTGTTCTTCCGGAGGTCTTTGAGGGACATGTGACCCACGCCCAGACGGTATGGGAGCTTCCCCCCCGCGCCCGGATTCTGGCCAGAAATGATTTTGAAAGGCATCAGGCCTTTGTCATTGATGATTGTATTTGGGGAGTGCAATTTCATCCGGAATTTAACGCCGGTATTACGCTGGGATATCTCGAGGAACAGAAGACAGGCATCCTCGAAGGGGGAAGGGATTTTGCTTCTGTGCAGCAGACAGTCCGGGAACACCTTTATGGGAGGATGCTTTTGGAGCGGTTTCTGGAGCTGTCTTTGTAGATCCTACCCCTGTGCCCAAATTTGTTTACCTTTCAAATTTTTGCAAAAAAGGAATAACCCCATCCTCCAAAGGCCTGAAGGGCTTTCTTTTTTTGCAGTTATCCGCAAAACCGAAGCCTCCAAAAACCGTGGTATATTCTTTTTCACACAGGGGAAAATTTATTGAGGTGTAAAAAATCCTGTTGAAAAGCATATTTCGGGCCCCAAAAAAGAGGGCTATAAGACAACCAGTATTTTTAGGATCGTGGATGATTGGAGATGGCACCATGTTTTTTGATAGATTTATAAAAAACAAAAAAAGGCCTGTCCTTGCAAAAACGGCTTCTTCTGTAGGGCATACTGAGGGGATTAAGGGAAATGCTGAGGAAATTGCACAATATATCCTTCAATGTACAGGAACTCCCGGAGACCTGGTCATTCATCGTATTAAGGCTGATGAAAAAACTGTCGGAGCCATCATTTACTTAGAAACTTTAGTGGACGGGAATGTGCTGGGCCAACATGTTATTGAGCCGATCAATAAGTTTATCCGAAAGAATGAAGAGCCCCTTGGTCCAGGTAAAGTGCAATTAATTTTATCTGCGTCTAAATGCATGGAAATTGACGACCTCCATCATGCCATTGAAAAACTGCTGTCCGGATATGCATTAATCATTCTTAATGAAGTAAAAAGAATCCTTGCCGTATCACTGCTTAATTCCGCTAAACGACCTGTTGAAGAAGCACCCACGGAAAAAGTGATCAAGGGGCCGCGGGAAGGCTTTAATGAAACCCTCAATGACAACATCAGCATGATCAGGCGGTCCATCAAAGATCCCCATCTGAGACTGGAAAAGAAAACTGTCGGGGAACGGACCAAAACGGAAATTGCCGTAATCTACCTGGATGATGTAGCTAACCCGGATATCGTACAGGAAGTTCATAAACGCCTGGAGCAGATTGAGATTGACGGAATTGTGGAAAGCGGCTATATCGCCGAATTAATCAGTGACAAAAGGATAACGCCTTTCCCCCTTGTGCAGGAAACAGAAAGAGTGGACCGGGTAGTGGCGTCTATATTGGAGGGCAGAGTCGCCATCCTGGTAGACCGGTCCGCATTTAATATTATTGTTCCCGTTACGTCCAACGAGTTCTACCAGACCTCGGAAGATTTTTATTTCAACTGGATTACCGCTACAGGATTGAGATTGATCAGAGCCATCGGCACCATTGTAGCCGTTACTTTGCCCGGGTTTTATCTGTCCATGATATCCGTAAACCCGGAACTCCTGCCGCCTTCGGTGATTCAGCTGGAAGCATCTGCCCGTACCCAGGTGCCTTTTCCTGCCGTTTTGGAAATGGTTATTACCTTTTTTGCCTTTGAGGTCTTACGGGAGGCCAGTGTACGCTTTCCCACCAATATTAATATGATCCTGGGTGTAGGCGGGGGCATCGTGATGGGCCTTGCGGCGATCAACGCCGGTTTAGTATCCGGTATCACCGTAGCGATAGTCGTGTTTTGTGTTCTGGCCACTTTTACCACGTCCAATCTTGCCAAAGAACAGGCCTGGAGATGGGTGAGATACATCTTGTTTGCTGCGGGAGCAATCTTTGGCTTTATTGGTGTGATTGCCGCCGGTGTATTAGTTTTAGCTCATATGGCGGGGTTAAAGTCCTTTGGAGTATCCTATCTGGCACCCTGGGGGCCCCCCATCTTAACAGATATCGCAGATGCGCCCGCCCGGCTGCCCTGGTGGCTCAGCTACCGGCGCCCGCCTACTTACCGTCCCCGGCAGGAAGACAGAATGGGTAAAAACAAGGGGGAGGATGAGGCCTGATGTTAAAAGAAAAAACAGAAATCGGTCCCGGGCTTCTATTTATGGTTTTATTTGCCCCTTTGGTGGGCTATGGTTTAATGCAGTCACCCTACATAGCTGCCGAACAAATTGGCAACAACGGTTATTGGGGTTTTGTCCTGGCCTTTGTTCCGGCCGTTGGCTTAATCGGTATCTTAGACGCATTAGGAAGGAGATTTCCCCAAAAATCCCTGATCCAGTACCTGCCCGATGTTTGCGGCCCTTTCTGGGGAAGAATTTTAGGTTTCATTTATCTGCTCTTTATGATGGCAGTATTGACCATATCCAGCATTTTGGCCGTTTTACAGAGCGAAACATATTTTCTGTTCAGGACGCCTTCCTGGGCACTTATCCTGTTTTTTCTCGGCATTTCAGCGTATATCGCTCACCAGGGAATCGAAGGGATCGCCCGCTTGAGTGCCTTTGTTTTTCCGGTCACTTTTGTATTGAGTGTGCTGTCTATCGCTTTTTCTTTTCAAAATTTTGAACTGGATAATATCCGTCCCGTCTGTTTGATAGACGGTTTTAAGATTCCTTTGGGGGCTGTGCAAATGTTTTATCCCTTTTTTCCCCTGTCCACAGTTTTGTTGATCTATCCATACTTAACAGAAAAACAAAAAGGGTTTAAAACTATTTTGGGGGCTGCATCACTGGCTTTTATCATCATTTTGGTCACGATCGTAAACACCATCGGCAATTTCAGTGCCCCAGGCATATTAAGGTACAGCTGGCCTGTTATTGAAGTGACCCGAAAGGCGAACCTGCCCTTTGTCCTGCAAACCTTCGGCCTCTTTTTCACAGCGGCCTGGCTGACTCTAACGTTAGCGGGGACAGGGTTCTTCTATTATGTGTTGGCGGAAGGAAGTGCCCAATTATTAAGGAGACTAAACTATAAATGGTTTACCCTGGTTTTATTCCCTTTGATCTATTGTCTCATGATGCTTCTGACCGGGGTGATTGAAGTACGCTATATTTTCTCATATTTTTGTGTCATAGGCGCTGCCTTAAGCCTGGGTATTCCTTTATTGGTATGGTTTTTGGCGGTGATCAAAAGATGGGGTGAGAAAAAAGATGCTGCGTAAGACTTTATTACTGCTCCTGTTTTTTTCGATGACGATAATTGCCGCCGGCTGCTGGGATGTGCAGGAGATAGCCCGGCGGGGGATATCTTGTGCGGTTTTCTTTGACATCGGCAGTACCAACCGGGTGAAACTGGGTGTTTCCGTTCCTGTACCCGGTACCCAGATTCCACCGGTGCAGGGAACAACCCAGCAGTTTGAAAAACGCCATTTTATCATTTCAGGTGAAGGGAAGTCCGCCTTGGAGGCCTGGACACAAATCCAAAGCAATTCTGCCAGTGATATCTTCTTCGGCCAAGTCAGAAGCATTATTCTTTCCGAAAAAGCAGCCCGGGGAAATATCAATGATTTCTTAGATTTTATAGGCCGCTTTCCCATAGTTCCTCCCAACACCAATATCTTAATAACCAAAAGTGATCCGGAAAAGCTCCTGGATATCAAAAATGAGGCTAACTATATCCCGGGTAATTATATTGACTTTTATTTTCAGGTCCCCGGCAAAAGAACCCTGGCTTTGCCCTTGGATCTTTGGCGGGTTAACTCTATTCTGGATAAAAAATGGCAAGACCCCTATTTGCCCATCATTGAGCAATCCCAGGGCAGTTACAGGATTGCGGGAACGGCGCTTTTTTCGGGGAGCCGGATGGTAGGAGAGCTGAATATGGATGAAGCTCAGACGCTGGCTCTAATCAGGGGGGCCGATGTTGGATACTTGACAGTTCCGTTGAGCAAGGGCGAGCTCGTGGCTTTTCAAAAGATCAAATCACAAACGAAAATTGAACCCACTGTTTCCCGTACCAATAGCATTACTTTTAACATTAAGGTTAAAATCGCAGGCGGAGTTGTTGAAAGCCGGCCGCGCCGTGAGATTTCCCTGGAGGAAAAGAAAAGGATAGAAAAAGAAGCAGAAAAGCTAACCAAAAGAAAAATTGCAGACCTGCTGGCCAAACTTCAAAATCTGAACACGGACCCTGTTGGCTTTGGGGGCAAGCTGCGCATCAAATACCCTAAACAGTGGGAGGCTATGGATTGGCACCAGGTCTATCCGGCAGCCAGGCTTAACGTGGAGACTAAGTTTTCAATTAAGTCAACGGGATTGTTCCGATAACATAATCCCAGGGGGCATAATGACTATGTATTCGGAAAAAGCTCATTTTAATATTTAAAACGTTTTCACCCCGGCTAGGGGAATAATCAATCCGAAGGGGATCTAACCATACAAAAAATAAGGGTATAGACCATTGGCTTTTAGACCTTACCTGATTGACATGGATAAAAAAATTTGTTAATATACCTATAGGGGGTATAGGTAGTTTTAAGACTTTTGATTAAATATAAAGATTGGGGGAGGTTCGGGAAATGGCTCATTTGTCAAGTGAAATCAGAGAGCAATTAAAGGCCCGCTGGGAAAACCGGATTAACTTTGATGAATTGGAACGGAAAATATATGCCCGTGATATGGGCGTGATGCCGTCTATGATTAAACCTTTAGTCGGCAATCCGGTTCCGGAGGGGATTGTCCAGCCTGTTTCCGAAGCGGAATTGATCGAACTGGTAAACATGGCCCGGGAAGAAAAAATCAACCTGGTGCCCAGAGGCAAAGCGACCTCGGGCTACGGAGGGGTTCTTCCCGTGCACCAGGGTTTAGTGGTGGAATTTAACCGGATGAAGCAAATTCACCCCATCCATGCGGAAGATCAAACCGTGACCGTGGAACCGGGAGCGGTTTGGGAAGAAGTAGAATTTCATTTGAATCAGCACGGGTTAACCTTAGCACTCTATCCTACCAGCGCCCTTTCCTCCACCGTAGGCGGGTGGTTGGCCCAGGGAGGGGCCGGTATCGGCAGCTTCGAATACGGCTATTTCCGGGAAAACGTGGTTTCCGCCCGGCTGGTGTTGGGAGACGGCTCTGTCCAGGAAATGAAAGGACAGGACTTGGACCTGGTCTCCGATGTCAACGGCATTACCGGTTTGATCAGTCAGGTTACTTTCCGGGTAAAACCTTTGACCCAGCTGCATATAAAGGCAATTGCCTTCGACGATTGTAGGAATCTGGCTTCCTTCATGAAGGAGATTTATGACCGCAAAGTTCCTCTTTGGTCGGTATCTTTTATCAATCAGGATGCCGCCCGTTTGAAAAATCAGCTTCCTCCCCATTTGCACCATGGACATCCGGTCGTTGATGCCCACAAAGTAATGTTACCGGAAAAGTATATCGCCCTGCTTTCCTGCACCCATGACCGGTGCGATGTGGTCACAGAAAATGTTTTGGCATTGGCTGCTGCCCATCACGGACAGGTGTTAGGGGAGGAAATTGCCCGGCATGAATGGGAAGCCCGTTTCGAACCGATCCGGGCCAAAAGGATCGCTCCCTCCTTAATCCCCAGCGAGGTGGTGGTGCCGGTGGAAACATTAGGTGAAGTAATTGAAGAAATTGCCCGGGATATCAAGCATCCCTTTATTTTAGAAGGTTTTGCCACGAATAAGCGGGAATTTGTTTTGCTGGGATTTATTTTGCATGACGAGAGAAAAATCTATTTTAATCTGGCCTACGGTTTATCTTTATCCATTTTAAAGACCGCCCAGAAATTTGGGGGAAGGCCCTATGCCACCGGCCTTTATTTTACCGGTTTTGCCCACCAGGTTCTCGGTGAAGACCGGGTGCAGCGGCTGCGGGATTTTAAAAGCCGTACCGACCTCCAGGGAATCATGAATCCGGGGAAGGTCCTGGACAGCAGTTTGGTATCTGCGGGAATCGGTGTGGCCGGCTTGTTTGAACCGATTGTGAAGGTATTTGGCAATTGGGCCAAAACCAAAGAACCGGGAGAAGTCTTTCAAGATAGGAAAGGAATTCCCGGGGATGTGGCCTGGTACGCCTATGCCTGCTCCCAGTGCGGCTACTGCGTGGACCATTGCGACCAGTATTATGGCCGGGGCTGGGAATCCCAGTCTCCCCGGGGCAAATGGACCTATCTGAAGATGGTTTTGGAAGGGGAAGCGGCCTTCAACCAGAAGACGGTGGATACCTTTTTGGCGTGTACTACCTGTGAAATGTGCAACAAGACCTGTCAGTTGGATTTACCCAATGAATCCTCCTGGCTTAAACTGCGGGGAATGCTGGTGCAAAAACGGGGTTACCGTACTTTTCCGCCTTTTGAGATCATGGCAAATTCCTTGCGCCGGAACGGCAATATTTGGGGGAGTTATGCCAAAGACCGGGATCAGTGGATGACGGATGAAATCAGGACGGTGGTAAAAGAAAAAGCGGATTATGCCTTTTTCCCGGGGTGCACCGCGTCCTATGTGGAGCATGATGTGGCCCAGTCAGTGGCACATTTGCTCAAGGCCTCCGGAATTGAGTTTGCCTACCTGGGGAAGGAAGAACGGTGCTGCGCCATTCCCATGCTAGTTTCCGGGCGCTGGGAAGTCTTTGACGAAACAGCAGCCAAAAACATTGAAAACATGAAGAAAACCGGGGCTCATACCGTTGTTACGGCATGCCCGGCCTGCTGGCTGGTCTGGGAAGTCTATTACCGGCAATGGGCGGAAGAACGGGGCGTGGAGTATCCTTTTCATGCCAAACATTATGCCGATGTGCTGGCAGAACGGATTAAAGCCGGGGCGTTAACGCTGCCGAATAATGTGGAGCGCAAGGTTACCTATCATGATCCCTGTCATATGGGCCGGGCCGGGGGCCGGTATGAAGGGCCCCGTACCTTGATTCAGGCCATTCCGGGATCTCATTTCCGGGAAATGCGCTTTCATAAGGAGAAGGCCCACTGCTGCGGCTCGGTGCTTTCTCTGGTGGCAGACCCGGATATCGCCGCGGATATCGGCGCCGTTCGTCTCCAGGAAGCCCTTGAGTGCGGAGCGGATACGGTGATTACGGCTTGTCCCTGCTGCCGGGTGCAGTTGAAAAATTCGGCCGATGTAAAGGGCGTGCCTATTCAGGTAAGAGATTTAGCTACCTTGGCTGCGGAGTCTTTAGGCTGCCGGATTCCTGATTCAGACCCGGTGATCGATGAAAAATGGGCCGTATTTGACGGCATGATCCGGATGATGACGCCCTGGGGAATGGCGGAGATGATGGCGGAGATGATTCCGGATATGATTGAAGCCATGCCGGACCTGTACCGCAGAATGATGCGCATGGTAATTGCATCTCCTCCCGTAATGAAGGAGCCGATGATCGGGATGATGAAGCGGGTGATGCCTTCCCTTTTCCCCAGCCTTTTGCCGGGAATGATGCCGAAGATCATGCCGGCCATGCTGGAAAAGGTAGCCCAGGCCGTCCCCATGCCGGAATATTTGCTGGAGCAGATGCCGGACCTGATGCCGAAAACCATGGAAGTGCTCATGCCCAAAATGCTAAAAGAAATCATTCCTCATTTTATGCCTAAGATGGTGGAATATTTGAAAACAGCATCCTGATTTCCCTGAATGAGCCGAGGGAGGGAGCGCCTTTTTAACAGGCCTCCCTCTCTCGCATTTTCTGGGAACGTAAAGCTGATCCCGGGATGGTAAAAATCCTCCAGTTTTTCTAAACAAGGTAGAAATCTAGTAACAATATAGGTATAATTTAGATAGAAAAACGATCCTACATCTTCTTATACCTATGAAAGCAAGCTTTTGGTTTACCGGATGAGGAACAAAACATAGAAGGTGGTATAAAAAGTATGTCATCAGGACTGCTGCGTTGGATTACTGGGGCACATCTTTTTCTGGGAGCTTGGATTTTTATAGGTTATGTGGTTTGGTGGGAAATCAATCATGCTACGGGAAGTCCCTTTTGGATGCATGTTCGTATCGCCGTTTCTTGCATTATTACCCTGATTCTGTTGGAGATTTCTCTCAATTTAATGGGAAAGACCCATATTGTTCCAAGGCTTCCCTACTCCTTTTAACGTCAGCGCCGGGTGGGGTAGGCCTGAGATTTTATTTCAGAACAAGCCACTTTTTGCCTTTAGGGGCGGAAAGTGTTATTATTTTTGGTAGGAAAAAACAGGACATAGGGGAAAACCTTGTTACCCTCACTAGTATTTAGAAGAAAGGAGAGTCCAGGCATGCTTTTTATGGAACTGGCCAAGAAAAGGTATTCGGTACGGAGTTATCGGAACATTCCGGTAGAGGAAGAAAAACTGAGACAAATTCTTGAGGCGGGCCGAATTGCCCCGTCAGCGGTGAATTTTCAACCCTTGTACTTTATTGTGGTGCGGGAACCCGAATTGAAGAAAAGAGTGGCCGCCACTTACCGGCGGGACTGGATCCAGCAAGCCCCGGCGATCATTGTAGTTTGCGGAGACCACAGCAAGTCCTGGCGGCGGGCGGACGGGAAAGACCACTGCGATATTGATGCCGCCATTGCCATTGATCATATGACCCTGGCCGCGGTTGAATTAGGGCTGGGTACATGCTGGGTATGTGCTTTTAATTCTACGGACTGCCATACCGTATTAAACCTTCCCGCCCATATTGAAACGATTGCTTTGCTTCCTTTAGGATATCCGGCCGATGAGCCGGATCCGGAGCGCCATGCTGCGAGAAGAAAGAAAATGGAAGAAATGATCTGCTGGGACGGGTTTAACAAGTAAAACCATTTAAAAAGCCTGATCTCCTATCCGGAGGTTCAGGTTTTTTACTTTTCCAGGAAGGATAATGATCAACCGTTGTCGAAAAATTACCAACTATCTCTTTTCATGGGAAAAATGCGCGACGATACCCTTTGATGTCCTTTCTTTCGGGACAAAACAATCCAAATGTTTCGGCGTGCTATAGTTTACGATAAGTGGGGTATCGTTATGTTAAAAGAATTGATGGGTATTAACAAAGATCAGAAAAAAGATGTAGGAGATTTATTTGATTACAGTACGTTAAGGGTCATCATTCTGGCCAGCTTAGTTATCGTGTTATCTGCTTTTCTCATGGGCGGAATCAGCTATATGATTGCGGAAAAAGCCATCGTCAAAAAGATTAAGTCACAGGACTTGGTCTATATTGTCCAATCTGCAGCCGCGAAGATTGACGGGCGAATTGAACGGGCCAAGGAAACTGCTTTAATCCTGGCCCAGGACCCGGCCATTCTGGAATGGGTGAAAAGCGGGGAAAAGGACACCCGGATGGGAGATTATGCCCAGGAGCAAATTACCGATATTGCTCAAAATTATGACTACAGCAATTCTTTTATCGTCAGCAGTATCACGAACCATTACTGGGCAGAAGGCGGAAAATTGATTGATACCATGAAAATGAGCGACCCGGATGATTCCTGGTTTTTTCAAACCATTCAGTCAAAAAAGCCGGTCTCCGTACAAATAGATTTTAACAAGGAACGCAATGACACCTTCGTCTTTGTGGATGCGCTGATGGGAGATCTGAATCAGCCTTTGGCGGTAACCGGAGTAGGGGTCAATTTCAAAGATATTGTTCAAGAATTCCAGAACTATAAATTCGGGGAAAAAAGTAACCTGTGGTTAATTGACGAACAAGGGGACATCTATATTTCCGAAGATACCGAGCACACTGAATATAATATTGAAAGTTTTCTTCCCCTGGACATCAGTGCAAAAATCATTGCCCCGACGGAAAAAAGGGATTTTTCTCCCCACGTATTAGAGTATCAAAACCGGACGGGGGAAATCTTTGATTTAATTTACCTGCCTCTGAAATCAACAGACTGGAAGCTGGTGCTCCAGATCCCCCGGAAGGAAAGCCTGTCCATTGTTGATTCTGTGAAGCTAAATATGGCATTAGCCGGCCTGATCAGCATCATGGTTGTGGTTTTTATCTTTTATTTTATTTCCAGCAGAATAGCAAATCCCTATAAAAGAGCGGTTATTTTAAGCAAAGAGCTGGAAAGAAAGGTTAACGAGAGGACCCAGGAGTTAAATGAACAAAATTCCCGAATTATGGAGAGCATCGAATATGCGAAAATGATCCAGGAATCCGTCCTGCCGCCCAGAGAAGAATTAGAAAAAGCATTGGGAGAATACTTTACCATTTGGAAACCCCGGGACACAGTGGGGGGAGATTTTTACTGGCTGCGCAGGGGGAAAAAGGGGTTTGTTTTTGTGATTGGAGACTGTACCGGCCATGGGGTACCCGGAGCATTAATGACGATGGCGGTAAATGGTATTCTGAACCATATTGTGGATGATATTTGTGCGGACAATCCCGGACTGATTTTGAAAGAGATGAACCGTTTGTTAAAACAAACCCTTAACCGCAACGATACAGAAAATTTTGTAGAGGATGGCCTTGATGCAGGGATCATTTACAAGCCGTGGGATGGGCCAGTGGTTTTCGCCGGGGCCAAGATTTCCCTTTATGTGAAAAAAGGGGAACACTTGCACGTGATCAAAGGAAGCAGCAAAGGTATCGGATATCGAAGCACCGATTTGGAATATGAGTTTTTAAACTACGCCATCGAGTTGGAGGGCAGCCCGGTCTTTTATCTGGCCACGGATGGTTACATGGACCAGAATGGGGGAGAACAAGATTATTCCTTTGGCAGAAAACGTTTTGAAGAGGTAATTCATGGCTGTGATTCCGCATCTTTGGCAAAACAGCAGGAGATTTTCGAAAGAACTTTGGCAGAATATATGGCTGGTGAACGGCAAAGAGATGACATTACCGTAATTGCCTTCAAACTGACTAGTTAATAAAAGTTCCTGAGATCCGGAACAAATGCTTTCTTGTCCTGCAAATCCCTCTGCTCAGGTTTGCAGGTTTTTTATCATCCGGGGGAAAGAATTTTCCGCAGCCAATAGATGGGACGGAGAATGGAGGTTCTGGCAAGTATTTTTCTCTGAAAGAAAAATCATTTATAGGAGGGACGGTCCGATGGCACTGAGTTTAGAGAAACGGCTCAAACAATTAGCCGGTCAAGAAGGAATTGACGTGATCAAATTTACGGATGCGGCACCATTTCAGAACTATGCCCTGGAGGAATCCTCCAGGAGAGACCCTCGCATTGCTCTTTCCGATGCCAAGAGCGTGATCATTTGCGGAATTTACATCGGAGGATTCCAGGTTCCGGACCCCCAGGATCGCTCCATCGGCCGGTTTAGCAGGCTTATTCTTTCCAGTTTCTACTTTGATGTGGTGACCCCCCTCACCCCGCTGATCTCAGAACTGAAAAGCGAAGGATATGCGGCGATTCCTTGTGATGGTTATCAGGACCGTTCCGTTCTGCCCTTAAAACTTGCGGCCGTACGGGCCGGTATGGGCTGGCAGGGAAAGAACTCCTTGCTCATTACCAGAAATTACGGGAGTTTCATGGCTTTAGGGGGAATTATTACCAATGCGCCTTTGGAACGGGATGCTGGTGAAAAAGAAAAAGATCATTGCGGGAAATGTGAGGCCTGCAAAAAAGCGTGCCCGATGGGAGCCCTCCATGAACCCTACCGGTTAAATGTGGACAGGTGCCTTTCCTATCTCTTAGAAAGCCAGGGAGAGCTCTCCCAGGAAGTACGCCGAAAAATGGGCAATATGGTTTTAGAGTGTGATATTTGCCAGTCGGTCTGTCCCTGGAACAAAAAACAAAAGGCAAAATTCACAAAGGAATCTGCCTTGGGGAAACTGGATTTAAATGAATTTTTTAAACTGTCCCGTTTAGTTCAACTGTCCGAAGAAGAGTATCGTCAGTCCCTCGGGTACCGCCTTACGGGGGTGGATTATAATACTTTTCATAGAAATGTCATCTATGCTATGCGCAATGCCCCCTCTTAAATCTTAGCCACGATTCCTTGGATAAACGGGTAGGCATACAATCTTCCCTCGATTGCCCGCCAGGCCGCGATCAGAGAAGTGACCACCAAAATAATAGCCAGAATCAACAAGACAGGAACCAAAAGAAGGCCTACCAACACCATACATAAGAGTCCCACTACTAATCCCGCTACCAATAGCATGACGTGGGCAACTAATGCTTGTTTGGCATGATCATACACAAAAGGGTCATCTTTTTTCCATAGAAAAATTATCAGGGGAGCAATGATAAACCCCACACCACCTAAAAGATAGGCCAAATGAGCAATGACAGCGAGAAATTTTTGTTCGCCCGAAACATTTTCCATGCACTTACCTCCAAAATAGTATTTCACTATATACTATACAGAGATTTATGGGACTCTACAAATATTTTTTGATATTGTTCTTTCACTAAGTTCCGGGCCTGATATAAATCTTTTCTGAGCACTGGTTCCGGTTCATCTAAAATTTGCATCACTTCTTGGCGGGTCAGTTTTAATACATCATGAAGAATGAGAACAATTTTTTCCTTTGGAGGGAGGGATGACAGGCATTTTTCCACGGAGAGATTTCTTCTTATCTCACCATGAGCATACCGTTGTGCGGTGTGTAAGTATTCTTGACAAATGTTGGTGATCAGCAAATGGAGAAGGTCATTTCCGCAAGATAAGGCCGATATTTGATGGGTCACGGCAGCAGAAATCAAATTTACCGCGTGTTCTTCCTCTCCTGTCAAGCGGTAAGCCAGGTTATAGACTAAATGGCTGTTATGGTTGATACAATCGATTATTTCATGAATGGTCCCTGCATTTTTCATATTGAATCTCCCCACTAACTGCTCTTTATAACATAAGACGATAAATAAATTCGATGGGAACAAAAAATATCTGACCATCTTGAAACACGATTTTAGGAGCCTGCATGTTTGCCGACATCATCTTTAATTTTCACGAAAGGGGAAATTGATCGTGGATAAGCTTTTTGAACAAAACAATTTTTTCCGCACCCTATTTCATGCTATTCCGGTAGTGGTATTGGTTGCTGATGCCGAGGGAAGGGTCCGGGCGATCAATGACGCGACAGAGAAACTATTTGGCATTACCAGCCAGGAAGCTTTTCTAAAAAGAGGCGGGGAAGTCTTTAACTGTGTTTTTTCTACATTAGACCCCCGGGGCTGCGGTTTTTCGCCGGCTTGTCAGCACTGCCAGGTGAGAAAGACTGCCATGGCAGCGATAAAAGGCCAAAAATTAACCCGGATCAAGGCGCAGCTCCAAATTTCCTCTGCCGGAGAAATAAAAACGTTTAATCTCCTCATCACATCGGCGCCTATTCATTATGGGAAACAAACATATGCCGTTGTGGTGATGGAGGATGTGTCAAATATTGTTGAGCTTCAAGGATTGCTCCCCATTTGTTTTTCCTGTAAAAAAATAAAAAATGACCAAGGGTATTGGGATCAATTGGAAAAATATATTGAAAAGAATTCTGAAGCGGAATTTACGCACAGCATTTGTCCGGAATGTCTGACAAAATTATACCCTGACTATGCAGAAAAAGTAAACGCTGATTAATCGGTAAATAAAACCACTTGGGGTCCCCAGCTCTTTGGGCTTTCATATTATTCCGGATGAACAAAGTTCTGGGTCTTTTTTTGCCGGTCGATAATCATCACATAAAAGAGGGCGGCACTTGCCAAAAATAAAAAGGAGAATATGGTCAGGCTCCAAAACAGTTTGAAATGGGTATTTAAGAACCCTCCCAGGATGGGGCCGAGAAACATTCCCACCGAATAGCAGGCGTTATACAGACCATAGATCACTCCGGCGCCCTGGGGAGAGGTTTCGGGGTCCGATACCACCAGGCGGTACATGAGGGGCTGGCTGGGCGTTACTGCCGCTCCCGAAGCAATCCCTATTAAGGTCATCAGCAAAAGAAGGATGACGATGCTTGCCGTCAAGGCGAGAAAGGGAAAGAAAAGGGCCGTTGCCAGCAATCCCCAGAAAACAAACCGGTCATAGCCGTAATGGTCGGACAAATGGCCGGCCAGCGCATCACTGACGGCATTAACAATGCCTGTAAAGCCAAAGAACAAGCCGATCTGCACCGCACCTAAGCTGAATTGCTGATCCAAATGAACCGATAACAAGATTTCCAATAGGCCCCAGGTGCTGGCTAAAATGATCAGGACTAGGCTAAAGTAAAGCAGCTTTTGATTTTTTAGCACGAAAGAAAAATTGATATGCGAGGAGCCCCTGCCATCACCGTCTAAATCGGCAAAATCCACTTTAAAAATTAAGAAAATCAGTGCTCCGCAGAACAGGGACAGCACGGCAAACATTTGGTGATAACCGAAAAAATGATAGAGAAATCCCCCGATGGGGGGGCCGAAGATAGTGCCCAGGGACATCACCGCCATCAAAAGGCCGATTTTTTGTCCTTGTTGAAGGGGGTAAAGGACTGCTACGGCAGCTAAACCTGCCGTCCAACTGGCCGCTGCCGCCGCTCCCTGAAAAAAGCGGCATACTAGCAGCATCCAGGCATGATTCGCCAATCCATAAAATAAACAGGAAAGTGCCAGCGCGGTCATACCGGACAAAAAAATTTTCCGGTAACCGTATTTCTCCGCCATCATTCCTAAAGGAATGCTTAGCACCAGGACCCCGAAAGCATAGGAGGAAAAAATGATGCCGAAAGTGAAGGTTGTCAGGTGAAAAGTTTTCATATAAACAGGAATTAGTGGGACAATGCTTCCATATAATACAGTATCTGTAAAAATCAATGCCATGATCAGGTAAAAAATTTTCTGCCGGTTGTGATGGCCGGCTTTATCAGCACACATGTCAAATTCCCTTTCTTGGAGCGCCTTTTGCATAAGATCAGACATTCGCCGGAAACCCTATTTTTTCCTTTAAAATCGCTAAAATAGATTTTTTGTGATCAGTTTTTACCAAAATATATCATAAGCACCCTTCTTCATGAAAGTAGAGACTGGGTGCTTTTTTCGTGTCGAATCAGGCAGGAATTTATCTTCTTCTATAGAAATGTTTTCCTAAAAGCGCTTTATACAACAAGATAGGAAATGCAAAATACATCAGGGGAAATATATGCTATAAAATCTCAGCCTGATGAATTTAAACATCTTACCCGCCAGGATCCGGTAGTTCCCATAAGTAAATAGGAGCTGCTTTTAAACAAAGGAGATAACTAGAATGCATGCCTTAACCTTGATAGTAATAGCGGCTCTGGTTTACATATTGGCCTATCGCTTTTATGCTGCCTTTATCGCCGCCAAAGTCTTAACTTTGGACGCGGCAAGATCTACGCCGGCAGTCCTGCATAATGACGGACGGGATTTTTCACCTACCAATCGCTGGGTATTATTTGGCCACCATTTTGCCGCCATAGCCGGGGCGGGACCATTGATCGGGCCGGTTTTGGCCGCTCAATTCGGCTATTTACCCGGCTATTTGTGGCTGCTTATCGGAGCAGTTACGGCCGGAGCGGTACACGATATGGTTCTATTGTTCGCTTCGGTACGGCATGAAGGACAATCTTTGGCAGAAATAGTGCGCCGGGAGTTGGGCGGGTTTTCCGGGACCCTGGCGTCGGTGGCGATTCTTTTCATGCTGATTATCGTTTTGGCAGGGGTAGGCGTATCGGTGGTCAATGCCCTCTATCAAAGTCCCTGGGGCGTGTTTACCGTCGGGTTTACGATTCCTGTTGCCATTCTGGTGGGCATTTATTTAAAATTGCTGCGCCCGGGGCATATCGGTGAAGCCACCGTTATTGGGGTTGCGCTTGTCCTGCTGGGCGTGGTTTTAGGACCCGTTATCCAAAACTCCTCACTGGCTCAGTATCTATACTTAAGTAAAAATCAACTTTCTATCATCATACCCATCTATGGATTTTTGGCAGCAGTATTACCTGTTTGGCTCCTCCTCATTCCGCGTGACTATTTAAGCTCCTATATGAAGATTGGCACGATTCTTTTGCTGGCGGGGGGAGTGATCTGGATTAATCCCGTATTGCAGATGCCGGCCTATACCGGCTTTATAGCCGGCGGGGGTCCCGTCATACCCGGCAAGGTATGGCCCTTTATGTTTATTACGATTGCCTGCGGAGCACTTTCAGGATGGCATTCCCTGGTGTCTTCGGGAACCACACCCAAACTGATAAGCAATGAGGCGGATATAAAGATAATTGGTTATGGCGCCATGTTAACAGAAGGATTCGTAGCGATCATGGCACTTATTGCTGCCACAGTTCTGGCGCCGGGTGATTATT
This sequence comes from Candidatus Formimonas warabiya, assembly GCF_002777255.1. GTDB lineage: Bacteria > Bacillota > Dehalobacteriia > Dehalobacteriales > Dehalobacteriaceae > Formimonas > Formimonas warabiya. The sequence continues at coordinate 4,134,109 of NZ_CP017634.1, forward strand.
TTGCCATTAACAGCCCGCCCCAGGTTTTTGCAAAATTGGGCATGAATATCCAGGATTTATCTGTACTTTCTCAGGCAGTCGGTGAAGAATTAGCCGGACGTACCGGCGGGGCGGTGTCTCTCGCTGTAGGCATGGCTCACATCTTCTCGGCGATTGGCGCCATGAAACATTTAATGAGTTACTGGTATCATTTTGTGATTATGTTTGAAGCTCTCTTTATCCTTACGCTGATTGATGCCGGAACCAGAATAGGACGTTATTTACTGCAAGAAATGGGAGGGACGATTTATCAGCCCTTGGGGGATACCCGGTGGTGGCCGGGGACCCTGATTACCAGTGCGCTCTTTTCCTGTGCCTGGGGCTATCTTTTATACGGAGGTACGATTGCAACGATCTGGCCCCTTTTTGGAGTGGGCAATCAATTACTGGCCGCTATTGCACTGGCTGTGGGCACAACTATGATCATCAGAATGGGCCGGGTCAAGTATCTTTGGGTAACCCTGATCCCGCTGGCGTTTATCACCGTGACTACGATTACCGCCGGTTATCAGAATATCGTATCGATTTACCTGCCCCAACAGAATTATCTGCTGGCCGGTATTTCCGGGGTACTTATTTTAATGGTACTGGCTATTATCCTTTATTCCATAAGGAGCTGGGTGCTTTTGCTGGGCGATCATCAATACCAGAAGGGGGATTAATATGGTTCGTTATTTAATGAAAATCCTGCTGACCATGGGGGTCGCAGTAAGCTTGACCTGTCCGGCAGGTTTGGCGGAAGCTTATGAGGTCCAAACCATGCCTCAGGTAAAGGCGGAAATGCTTCAAGCTGATTATTGGATTCATAAAATTGCCAACCCGGATCAGGTGATCCTAAATCCTGGCCAAATTGAGGAGTTTAACCGGGAGATTATCCGCAAACTGCCGGATTCGGTTTATAACCTGGCGGATTATCCCAGCTCATGGACCCGGGAGCAGTTAACCAGGGTGATTGACTATCCCTTTCCCAGCGAACCTTCCTATATGGGGGCAGAAGTAGTAGCCGCCTCCTATTGGCAGCAACTGAAGCGGCAAATGAATCTGGATGGTTTAAAGGAAAAAAATCAGGTTCAATATGGGTTTACGGTAAAAAGGAGCAATTTAAAAATTTATCCTACCGCCGACGTCATTGGAGACGAGCCCAATGATCCTGCCTTTGATCTCTTTCAAAACAGCGCCATCCTTGCTGCCGAACCGGTGGTCATCCTCCACCATAGTCTGGATCAGCAGTGGTATTATGTCCAAATGTATAATTGTCTGGGCTGGTTGCCTGCGGCAGATGTAGCTGTATGTGACCGGAATACCTGGCTGGATTATCAGAATGAACCGGATTTTTTGGTGGTCACCGGTAATTACATCAGGTTGGATCAGGATCCCTTCTTACCACAGATTTCGGCAATGGAGTTTACCATGGGCACCAGGCTGCCCCTGGTAAAACCGGAAGACCTGCCGGATTCCATGCGGGGCCGGAGGGTTTACCAGAATTATGTGGTAAAACTGCCGGTTCGGAATATGTCCGGCCAACTGGAATTTGTCATGGCGCCTATTCCCATCTCCCATGATGTAACCATAGGCTATCTCCCTTATACCCGGGAGAATGTCATCCGTCAGGCCTTTAAAATGCAAGGTGAACGTTATGGCTGGGGGGGAATGCTCAATGGCCGGGATTGTTCCGCGCTGGTTTTGGAGGTATACCGCTGTTTTGGGTTTAGACTGGCGCGAAATTCAGATGCGCAAAGACTTTCGGCAGGGAAAACACTATCCTTTGAGGGCTATAGCGTTGCCTACCGGGAGAAATTGCTCCAAAGCGTAAGCCCGGGCGCTTCCCTGCATTTTTCCGGCCACGAAATGCTGTATCTGGGCGAAGACTCCGGTCGTTATTATGTATTGAGCGATCTGGGTTCCTTTGCGGAAATTAAGGCGGGAGAAACCGAACTCCACAGTGTCCGGGTCCGGACCGTGGTGATAAATGACCTTAATGTTACAAGAGCCTCCGGCGTGCCTTGGATAGAGGCCCTTACTACGGCTAAATTACTGGAAAAAACATCTTTTACCGACCTGGCCAATCACCCGGACCGGGCCGTTATTGAAAACCTGGCCGATAATTACCTTGTGCAAGGAGTAAGTGCTACTGAATTCAACCCGGAAGGGACAGTCAGCCGGGCTGAGTTTGCCGCCATGCTTTGCCGCTTGTGGAAGCTGGAACCGGATCAAGCCGAGGCCCAAGGTCAGTTTACCGATGTTTCCGATCAATGGTATGCCGGAGTGGTGGGGGCGGCGGTTAAAGCGGGCCTGTTCCAGGGTAGTGATGATAAAAAGTTTCATCCGGAAGCACCTCTCGACCGGGCTCAGGTAGCAGTAATTCTATCCCGGGTACCTGAGATTTCTGCTACCGGAGCGGACGGTGATCAGCTGGAAAAATTCAGGGACAGAGATTCGATTCCTTCCTGGGCGAAAGAAGCTATGAATAAGGCTATCGCCAAGGGACTTCTGCGCTGTCAAACCCCGGATCAGATTGCCCCCTTGGATTTGGTGACCCGTTCGGAAGCAGCCGTGATCCTGGACGCCCTATTAAAGATGCCGGCAGGTGAGGAGTGATTTAGCCAACCTTTCCGGTAAGGGCTGCCGCCGGATATTAGGGGTTGAACCGTTGAGTCCTTGAAGAAAGGGGGAATTTTCATTTCCCCTGGGATTTTTCTACCCAGTCCAAAAGACCTTTGGCATCTAAATCAATATTTTGCTCAATAAAAATGGGGAGCGGCTTTTCCTTAGGGTAGCCCATTTTCACCAGTTTGTCCTTCACCGCAATTTTCAGCCGCCCGGCAATTTCCTGCCATGTCGCCTCCCCTTGGCTGCATGCCTCTGCGGTAACTTGCTGGAACAGGGCTAAGTTTTCCCGGCAGGTGTCGATATATTTGGCCGCTAAACCTGTGACAACCCCAAAATGAGAAAAATAAATGGTCCGGGGGTTGATTTCTTCAATTTTTTTCAGAGAAGCGGTAAATGATACGGGGTCAAACTGGCTGGGGGCAGTAGACAGTAAACTGTAGTCGATGTTATATTGGGCAAATTCCGGGACATGAATGCCTAAAAGATCGCCGCTGAAAAGACCCTGCGTCAAACTGTCCAAAGCGGTGAGATGGTGATTGGCATGTCCCCTGCCATGATAAAAAATCAATTTCCTGTTTCCCAGGTCCAAAGCTTCTTCGTGCGCTACAGACAAAATCCGTTCCGGGGGAATGGGGATTACCGGCTGAAAGCGAGCGTCAAAATCATCAAAGGCCATTTTGGCTCCTGCTATTAAACGGCTGGGATCAGCCATGTGCCGCGCCCCGGAAGGGTGCACCACAAGCATGGCCTGAGGGCACCTGCTTAACAGATATCCCGCCGCTCCGGCGTGATCCAAATGAATGTGGGTGACCACAATATAGCGGAGATCCGAAAGCGTGTAACCCTTTTCCCGGAGCACATGCAAAATAAGGTCTCCGGAAGGACCCGGCCCGGTTTCTACCAGGGTCAACTTTTCCGCCTCAATTAAATATCCGGCCGTTCTTCCTTCTGCTCCGCTCTCCATAAGGTCAATCATACTAATATGATCCCCGACGGAAGATACCAATGGGTTTATGTTTTGAACCATGATGCAATTTCTCCTCTCTAATAGTTGAGTCAGGGGACGGTTCTCTGACTCACTTCCTTCGCTGAATAATATTTCTGTCTAGATTTAGTATTTCTGCCAATTGTCTAATGGATAGATTTGATCTCATTTTAAGTGCACAAATTAATTCATCCCTGTGGTTGATATTGTTCTTGTTTTTTAAGTCATTTAATACGAGATCTTTTTTTCGCAGATACTCATTAATAAATATTCGGGCATTTTTTTCGTTTATGATATCTTTCTCTTTCTCGTCATTTTCTTGATATTCCAGAAAATCATCCTTTGTATCCTGGCTCGTGTATTCAATAAACATCTGAACTGCCGTCTGTCTATCCGGGGAAAGTATCCCCAGTATCATGTCTGTATCAACTATATTCTTCATTAGGTCGTTCTCATGAATATAGGCAGGATAACTGCTCCACCTATACTGTGATATTTTTTGCGTAATTCCTGCCTTAAGCGGATTTCTGTGGATATATCGTGCCGCAGCCAGCAGATAACTATCCGTTTCTATGATTTCACTTTTAAACCGATCCTGAAAGAGATGCCCGGTTCTGTTGTACTTTTTGTTGAAGTAATAAACATAACTGACATTGATTCGTTTCATAATCCGGGATATCTCATCCCGGCCCTCATTAATCAGCAGGTGAACGTGGTTATCCATAAGACAGAATGCATATATGCTGTATTTATTATGTTCGTTTTTTTCCTTCAGGATAGCGATAAAGCGTGCCTTATCCTCATTATTCCGGAAAAGTTCTTTTTTTTCGTTTCCCCGAATCATCACGTGATAATTTTTGCTTTCACTCAATTTTCTGCTCTGTCTCGGCATTCTTTTCACCCCCTGTTAAGGGGAGTATATCATCAATCCTTTTTTGAGTCAAGGAACCGTCCCCTGACTCACTGGCTCAATTCGTGTTGTTTTGCACTCTTTGGTTGCTTATAATAGGTTTAGTGAAAGAGAAAAAGAAAAAGGGAAAAACGTTAAGGATGCTGAACAAAAGCAAGTGTTTACTTGCACTGATTGATAAAAAGGAGTGAGGTAGGGTGCGGGTGATTGATTTAAGAAGCGATACGGTGACAGAACCAACACCGGAAATGCGTGAAGCCATGGTTCGGGCTGAAGTGGGGGACGACGTCTACGGGGACGATCCAACAGTTAAGGAGCTGGAAGAATTGGCCGCCCGGGTAGTAGGGAAGGAAGCAGCCTTGTTTGTACCCAGCGGGACCTTTGGCAACCAGCTGGCTCTTTTTACCCATTGCCTCAGGGGGTCGGAAGTGATCCTGGGAGACGACTGCCACATTGTCCAGCATGAGGTGGGAGCGGCTTCCGTCATTGCCGGGGTACAGCTAAGAACTTTGCCGGGCCATAAAGGGGAATTTAGCCTGAGCGAAATAGAAAATAAGATTAGAAAGGAAGAGGATATCCATTATCCTGCTACCGGCTTAATCGAAATAGAAAATGCCCATTCCGGCGGGCGGGTGATTTCCTTGAACTGGATGCGGGATGTTTACGGGATCGGGGAAAAATACCGCATTCCGGTCCACCTGGATGGGGCGAGACTTTTTAATGCCGCCGCCTATTTACATGTGGACGTGAAAGAAATTACCCGGTTCTGTGATTCCGTGATGTTTTGTCTGTCCAAAGGGCTGTGCGCCCCGGTAGGGTCCCTGCTGGCCGGCAGACAGGATTTTATTGACCGGGCGAGAAAAAAAAGAAAGCTGATGGGCGGAGGATTGAGGCAAGCCGGTTTCTTAGCTGCCGCAGGAATACTGGCCTTAGAGAAAATGCCCCACCGGTTAAAGGAAGATCATGAAAATGCCCTCTTTTTAGGAGAGCAGCTGGCCAGGATACCCGGAATTCACGTGAAATCGGAGGATATCCAGATCAACATGGTATTTTTTAGTATCCGAGATTCCGGCCGGGATGACCTGGCCCTGGTCGCACAGTTGAAAGAGAGGGGAATAAAAGCCAGCTCTGCCGAGGGCGGTCTGATGCGTTTTGTCACACACTACGGCGTAACCAAGGACGACATTAGGTATGTTGTTGACACGATGCGGCATCTTCTTGCGGGCTCTTAACCTCTTCCCGGGCGTAGACAACCATCACTGCCCCGGAAATAACTCCGGCCGCTCCCCCCAATTGTAAGAGGGTTAAATGATCATGAAACAATAAAATGGCGATGATCACACCGAATAAGGGTTCCGCCGTGCTCAGAATGGTAGCCTTGGTGGGTCCGAGCAATTCCAGGCCCCGGAAGAATGTGAGCATAGCAAACACCGTGGAAAGGATCACCAGCCCGAGTATCCAGGGCCAGGCCTCAGACTGAAAGCGGAATTGGATGCCTTTGGTGGACAGCCCCCAAATGAGCCAGCCCGCGGAGGCGGATAGAGCAATATAAGCGCTGGCCACCAAAGGAGGAACCCTTTTCAGTATTTTGTTTGACAGGATGACATAAGCGGCATAAACTACGGAGGCGCCCAAGGCGAACAGGATGCCTGCCCCGTTGATGTTTTCCGTAGTGGTTCCCAGCATCAGGATCAGCCCGATAAAAGAAACGGTCACGGAAGCAATGATTTTTTTGGTCAGGGGTTCATGATCAATCAAAGAAGACGCTGCCGCAATAATGGCCGGATGGGTATAGACAATGACAACTGTCAAGGAAGCAGGGATATACTTTACGGCAGAAAAATAGAAGCCGGATTGCAGGGTATAGCAAACAGCCCCAAGAAAAAATAAACCGCATAAGTCTTTGGGCGTGAATCTAATCTTGCCGGATTTGAAGGCTGCCCAAATAAAAAGAAGCAGACCGGCCAAGAAAAATCTGATAAAAAGAAGGGTGGAAATAGTCACGCCGTTTGCATAAGCAAACTTGGCAAAGGTAGGCATCAAACTAAAGCCCAGGGCGGAGATAAGCACCATGACGATGCCTTGATAATAATGATTCATTTTGTCACCTGCCGTCAGCAAACTAATCTCATTTAAACAAATGCCCCGGATAAAGTCAAGATGATGGATTTTGGGCATGTTTGGAGTAGCCCTTTTGGTAGTATTCCGCCATCACAGCCGGAGGGACCATGCTTCCCCCCGTAGCCCAGACAATATGGGTGGCATTTTCCATTTCCGGCAGCAGGCTGTTTTTTTCCAGGTATTCCTGTCCGGCCCTTTCCTGAAACAACCGGAACGGCCCGGGCATGCCGGCTAATGCGGATGGTTCTAAATAAATTTTCTCTGTGTCGGCTAATGTGCGCAAAAGCAGGTATAAGTGGTCGTCCCCGACGGTATAGACCCCGCTGATTAATTTTTCCAAAGTCTTTCCCACAAAACCGGACGGTCTGCCTACGGCCAGGCCGTCTGCTGCGGTGATGTTGTCAATGCCGAAATCAGTAACGGATACCTGGTTATGGAGTCCCGTCATTACACCGATCAGCATACAGGGTGAGTGGGTCGGTTCGGCAAAGAAGCAGTGCACATGATCTTTAAACAAGAGCTTAAGTCCAAAGGTAATCCCTCCCGGACCGCCTCCCACACCGCAGGGCAGGTAAACAAACAGGGGATGGTGCCCATCAACCCCTATGTTTAATTCAGCTAATTGATGCTTCAGCCGGGACGCTGCTACGGCATATCCCAGGAACAGGTCTTGAGAATTTTCGTCATCAATAAAATAGCAGCGGGGATCCTTCTGACACTGTTTTCTCCCTTCCTGCACCGCTTTACTGTAGTCCGCCTGGTATTCCATCACGTGAACCCCTTTGCTGCGCAGCAAGTCTTTTTTCCATTGCCTGGCATCCGCCGACATGTGTACCGTAACCTGAAATCCCAGTTGAGAGCCGATGATGCCGATACTTAAACCCAGGTTTCCCGTGGAACCGACGGCAAGGGAAAATTGGCTAAAGAAATTTTTAAATCTTTCCCCGTCCAGGATGGCATAATCGTCTGCCTCCGTTAACATGCCGTGGTCCAGGGCCAAATCCTCCGCATGTTTTAATACCTCATAGATCCCTCCCCGGGCTTTTACAGAGCCGGAAACAGGCAGATGGCCGTCACATTTCAAAAGCAGTTTTCCCGGCACCTGCCTCTGAAACCTTTCTTCCATCCATTCTTTCATCTGCGGGATGCCTACCAGGGGCGATTCGACCCTGCCCTGGGATTTTTCCGTTTCCGGAAATACCCGGGAAATGTATGGGGCAAAACGTTCCCAGCGCTTTTCGGCATTTATCAGATCCGCCATCCCCAGGGGGAGCCTATGCATGTTTTCCTGCATCCTGCCATAAGCAGGGTTTGCCCAAAACACCTCCTGGGTGGACATGAGCCGGTGCAGCAAGGGATAGAGACTCTTCCATTCCTGCAGGGTTTTCGGACCGATTGTTTTCTCTGTCATGGTTTACCTCTTTCTGGCGAAGTATGTGAAAAAAGCTGGTCTTCCCTAAGCCAATACCTGTGATGGATCCTCACTTTGGAAAGGTTGACCGTCCTTGAGGGTATCTGCTTAAAAATATTTTAACATGGGACAGATCCAGTTCCAAACAGAATCGTCACAGCCTTTGGGACTATCACATAATTTTACATAGGCGAAACGGAAACTTTCCTGCCATATACTGTAGGAGGATGAAAGAGAAAAGGAAAAAGGCTGTTGATGTCAAATAGATACTCCATGGATTTGATCATGAGGAGGGCCCAACGTGGAAAATCCCAGGCTGAAAATTAATTTTAAAGACCGGGTGGGTTTTGTTTTTGATGTGTCCCGGGTCATTTTTAACTGGGGCATCAACATTCTGTCTCTGGAAATTCAGACCGGGTGCCTTTACCTTCATATTGAAAAGATTGATGCGGCCAATTTGAAAAAGGTGATTGATGAAATAAAATTGGTGCCGGGAGTTACCGGAATCGATCCCCTTGCCATGATGCCGGCAGAGGAAAGGGAATTTAAGATAAAAGCGGTGCTGGACTCCGTCAGTGAGGGGATTATCGCCGTAAACGAGAGGGGAATGATCACCGCCTTTAATCCTGCCGCGGAACATATTCTGAAAGTATCTGCCTCGGAGGTGGCGGGAAAAAACATTAAAGAGGCGATCTCGGCGGATGTTTTGATTACCGGCTGCCTGGACGAGGGAAAATCCTATAATTATCAAAAGGTGAGCCTGCCCATTCCCCAAGGACGGGTCAGCTTGCTGAGTTCCGGCCGGCCCCTAAAAGACGAGCAGGGAAACATTGTGGGGGCGGTGATTTGCATTAAAGATATGTCGGATGTAAAACGGCTTGTCTATACGGTCACCGGTCCCCAGCTCACCACCTTCAGTGACATCTGGGGAAACAGCGAGTCCTTAAAAAAGGTTTTGGATCTGGGAAAAATTGTGGCGAAAGGAGATTCCACGGTTTTGATCCGGGGAGAAAGCGGTACGGGAAAAGAGCTTTTTGCCCGGGCCATCCATATGGAAAGTTTCCGCCGGGGAAAGCCCTTCGTGCCTATCAACTGCGCCGCTCTTCCGGAGAATTTATTGGAAAGCGAACTCTTTGGCTATGTGGAAGGCGCCTTTACCGGGGCCAGTAAAGGAGGAAAAACCGGCCTGATCGAATATGCCCATAACGGCACCTTGTTCCTGGATGAAATCGGCGAACTTTCTCCCCGCTTGCAGGTGAAACTGCTCCGTGTGCTTCAGGAGGGCCAGGTACGGAAGATCGGCGACAGGAAAGAGCATCCGGTGAACATCCGGATTATTGCCGCTACAAACCGGAATTTAGAGGAGATGATGAAGATGGGCACTTTCCGGGAGGACCTCTATTACCGCTTAAATGTGGTGCCCATTTTCCTTCCTCCCCTGCGCCAAAGAAAAGAAGATATCGCCTTGCTGGCCAGGCACCTGATCAAAAAATTTAACACCCGGCTCAATAAAAGAGTGGACAGTATTTCCGAGGAGGCTGTGCACAAATTAATGGCGTACCACTGGCCGGGCAATGTCCGGGAGTTGGAAAACGTTTTGGAACGGGCCATGATTTTAACGCCGGATGAAAAAATTATTACGGAACACGTGGTACTGGATTACTTTGGTGATGAAAAGGAGAGCCGGAATCCCCGGGAAGAGCTGGGAGCCCGGGAAGAAACCTGGCCCTGGAAAAATCAAACCCTGGAGCAAGTGGTGGGCTGTTTCGAACGAAAGCTGCTCCTCCAAGCCTTAAAGGAATTCGGGGGCGTACGCCGTACTGCGAAAGCCCTGGGTGTTTCTCATACCACTATCCTCAATAAAATCAAAAAATATGGATTGGGATCGGAACCCTCTTAAGGGAATCAGGATAGCAGGAAATCAAAATGGTAAGAAAAATGACCGGTGGTAAGAAAAATTACCACGTGCTGGACATTTTTCTTACCATTTTGATAAAGGCCCCATTGATCTCTTGGCGGGCTTAGGTTTTTTCCTCCTGAGAATTGGTATGGATTTTGCTTAAGAGTATGGTAGCGAATGATCTATCTATGCCAAGGAGGAAAAGACGATGAAATTTAAGGATTTAATCATCGGGGTGCCCCGGGAAATTATGAAAGGCGAAAGACGCGTGGCGGCCATACCGGAAACTGTAAAGAAGATAATAGGGGAGGGGGCCCAAGTCCTCGTCGAGAGAGGCGCGGGTAACGGGTCTTATTTTTTGGATGGGCAGTATCAGGAAGCCGGTGCCCTCCTAGTGGAGGACGCAGAAGAGATTTATGCCAAAGCCGATATTATTTTGAAGGTAAAAGAACCCCAGTTCAACCTGGCTAAGGGGAAACATGAAGTGGAGATGATGAAGGCCGGCCAGTACCTGATCACCTTTATTCATCCGGCCTCTCCCGGCAACCACCAAATGGTGCGGGATTTGGCTCAAAAAGGCGTCATCGGTCTGACCCTGGACGGCATTCCCCGCATCTCCCGGGCCCAGGCCATGGACGCCTTAACATCCATGAGCACGGTAGCCGGGTACAAAGGGGTATTAATGGCGGCGGACCGTTTAGCGAAATTTATGCCCATGGTGGGAACGGCAGTAGGGATGATTAAACCGGCCAATGTGCTGGTGATCGGTACCGGAGTAGCCGGATTGCAGGCGGTGGCGACGGCCAAGAGAATGGGTGCCCTGGTTTATGGGGCCGATATTCGACCGGAGGCCAAAGAACAGGCGAAAAGCCTGGGAGCAAAAATGGTGGAACTGGATATCCCGGCGGAATTAGCCATGGGAGAAGGGGGCTACGCGAAGAAATTACCCGACGAATGGCTGGAAAAAGAACGGAACATTTTAAGAGATTTCGTCGCCCAGTCCGATATGGTGATCCTAACCGCGCTTATTCCGGGAAGATTAGCGCCGATCCTTCTCACCGAAGAAATGGTAAAATCTATGCCTGCCGGTGCCGTCGTGGTTGATATTGCTATTGATCAGGGAGGCAACTGTGCAACCACTGAGCCGGGTCTGGTAGTAGAAAAGCACCAGGTCAGCATTGACGGGACGAAGAATATTCCCGGCATGATGCCCACCAGTTCTACCTGGATGTTTGCTCATAACATTTACAACTACCTGGCCAATTTGGTGAAGGATGGCCGGGTGGAGCTCAATATGGCCGATGAGATTATTGCTTCCTCCCTTGTGACCAGGGACGGCAAAATCGTCCACGCCGGTGCCCTGGAAGCAATGAGCTGAGACAGAAGGAGAGGGAAAAATGAACGCCCTTTTATTGATAGCGTTGTTTATTGCCGCCACTTTGGCGGGCTATAAAGTGATCAGTAATGTGCCAAGCTTACTCCATACTCCTTTGATGTCCGGAATGAATGCCCTTTCCGGGGTGACGGTTCTGGGCGCTCTGGTCGCTACTGCTTTGGCCGTGGTTACCGTGCACAAATGGCTGGGCGCGGTTGCCATTGTACTGGCCACGATTAATACCGTAGGAGGCTTTTATGTCACCCACCGGATGCTGAAAATGTTTAAGACAAGGGGTTGAAACGATGAGCGCGGTAGGATATTTTTTTGTTTCTATCGGTTTGGCCTTGCTTATCCTGTTTGATCTGTATTTGATGAGCTCGCCCAAAACAGCGGTCAAAGGCAATGGCATTGGCGCAGCAGCGATCCTGGCTGCCATTGTGGCCACCCTCTTTTATTACCAGATCGTCACCCTGAAGATTCTCTGGGTTTGCCTGCTCGTGGGCGCGGTTATTGGCTTATACTTGGGCGGAAAAGTAAAAATGATGCAAATGCCGGAGATGGTGGCTTTTTTACACGGCCTGGGGGGATGCGCAGCCGTGCTCCTTTCTATTACCGTATTGCTCAATCCCGGGGAGGTTACCTCTTTTAGTACCTTTACCGGCATGCTGGCCCTGGCTGTGGGCGGCCTTACCTTCAGCGGCAGCATGGTGGCGGCATCCAAGCTGCACCAGATTATCTCTTCCAGGCCCGTCGTCTTTCCCGGTCATACCAGGATCAGCGTTCTGGCCCTGGTTGTCATGGGCATACTGGTGCTGGGGTCCCTTTTTTTCCCGGGAACCATGGCTTTGCTGATCGCTGTCTGTTTGACGGTTTCCCTATGCTTCGGCTATTTATTCACCATCCGGGTAGGGGGGGCGGATATGCCCATCACCATTTCCCTGCTTAATTCCTGTTCCGGGGTGACGGGGGCGATGGTGGGATTGGCCACCTATGACCCCCTCCTGATTGCCGGAGGCGGAATTGTTGCCGCGGCCGGATATCTCCTCACGGAGATTATGTGCCGTGCTATGAACCGGAGCCTCCTGGAAGTGCTGAGCGGCAAAACCACCGCTCCCAATATAAACAGAGCAAAGACAGACGTGTTGGATGACCCGAAAGATGATGTGCCCATGCCGCAAGTTCAGGAAAAAAAGACGGCAGGGCAAATCCTCGCCGAGGCGCAAAGGATCATCATTGTTCCGGGGTATGGCATGGCCCTGGCCCAGGCTCAAAGAGAGGTGAAACAGCTGGCGGATCTCCTGGAACGCCGGGGGAAAGAGGTGAAATATGCCATCCATCCGGTGGCCGGCCGCATGCCGGGGCATATGAACGTACTTTTAGCGGAAGTTGATGTGGATTACGATCAGCTTTTTGAAATGGACGCCATTAATGCGTCGTTTAAAGAAACGGACCTGGCCTTAATTGTAGGGGCCAATGACGTGGTAAATCCTGCGGCCAACACGGCGGAAGGGACCCCCATCTATGGGATGCCCATCTTAAATGCCTATGAGGCGAAAAACGTGATTATTTGCAATTATGATACCAAACCGGGTTATGCGGGAGTGGAGAATCCTCTTTACAAAAGCGCCAATTCCCTTTTGATTCTGGGTGACGCCAAAGAAACGGTAGGCAATTTGGCCGGTGCCTTGGCGCAGATGGAGCCTGCCCCTTCCTGAAACCCAGGTGTCCGGTTTCTGAATCCTTCAAGAAAGCCTGCGGGCTTTCTTATTTTTTTCCCTTAGATCCACCCCAAGTGCCCTGGGGAGCGGAGTCTTAGACTGTAAAAAGCAGATAAAATTTATTATATGCATGTCCGGATCGGTTTATGACAAGAATTTTTGGCAATAGAAAAAATATTTCTATCTACCCTAGTGGGGTGTTTATTGCCGCTGATAGAAGAACCCCTTAAGATATAAATAGATGACTATCTAAGGGGGGCGGACAGTGAGCGAGATTATTCATAAACTGGAACAGTTGGGTTTTTCTTCTTATGAAGCAAAGGCTTATTATACCTTAATCCGAAAGCACCCTGCCAATGGGTATGAGATCAGCAAAATCGGCAGGATTCCGGCGGCTAAAATCTACGATACCCTGAATCGTCTGAAAATTAAAGGGTTTATTATTGAAAGCAGTACAGAAACAGGCAAGTATTATCCGGTACCCCCGGGAAACCTGTTAAGCAGGGTTAAAGAAGATTTCACGGCGCTGATCGACGATTTGGACGTTCAGCTCAAAGAAACGGAGCCTGTTCCGGATATTGACCTGACCATGAATTTGTCCGGCTATGACCTGTTTGTGGAAAAGATGATTCAAGTGATTGAGAAGAGCCGGACCACTTTGTTGTTATCGATCTGGCCCGAGGAAACGATGCTGCTGGCCGACCCCATTGCTGCGGCAAAAAGGCGGGGCGTCACGGTAGTGGCCGCGGTATTCGGCAGTACGCCGGTTGAGAGCAGCTATCGTATTAACTTAGAGCAGTGCGGGGTATCTTCCCGGGCACGGCTGGGAAAACGGCTGACAGCCATTGTGAGCGATCACAAAGAAGTGGTGATCGGAGAGATTGATCAAGCAGGGGATACGGAAGGTATTTGGACAACCACCCCGGGTATCGTTTTAGTGACGAAGGAATACATCAAGCACGATATTTGGGGAAATGTCTTGATAGATGCTTTAGGAGAGGTTCAATTCCAAAAGCTTTGTAAGAACAATCCGCTGCTGTCTTACCTGATGAAAAATCGTTAGGGGGGGTATTTTGATGTCCACCCTGTGGATCCACCTGGAGCTTTTCTTAGTAGTAGCCATTTGGGCGGGAACTTTTGTCTCTACCAAGATGGTGCTTGCCGAAATGACACCTGTGCTCTCTGCGCTGTTTCGCTATCTGATTGCCTCGGCGATTCTGTGCATCATAGACTATAAAAACCCGGAAAGGGTCGCCAAAAAGGATTACCCGTTGATTGTATTTCTTTCGGTCACAGGCGTGACTTTCTATTATCTCCTGCAGCATTACGGCATCAAGTATACCAATGCTACTAATGCCGCAATCCTGGTTAGCCTTTCCCCCGTATTTATCGGGTTGATTTTCTGGACTTTGCTGGGCGAACGGCTGAAAGGTATCACCGTCATTGGACTGGCCTTGTCCTTCACAGGCTGTTTTCTTGTGATCACGAATGGGAATCTAGCCTCCATGCAAATCAACGAACAGTTTTGGGGCAACGTACTGATCTTATTAACGGCAGTCTCCTGGGCGCTGTACAGTGTCTTCGGAAAAAGGCTGTTAAAGTTCTATTCGGCACGAACCATCATCAAGTACACTACTGTTATAGGCACGCTGCTGCTATTTCCATTTTCATGGGGGGAAATTCAATCGGTGGGCAGCTTTTCGTTGTCTTGGGTGGGATGGGCCAACCTGTTCTATTTAGGCGGACTGGCCTCGGTTTACGGTTATCTCGCCTGGTACCGTGGTCTGGCTAAGCTTCCGGCGGTAACAGTGGGCAGTTACCTGTACTTCCGGCCTTTCCTGACGGGGATTCTGGCGGCAGTGATATTAAAGGACCGAGTCGGCCCGGCCCTTATTCTGGGCGGTGCGCTGATCCTTTTCGGTACATATCTGACTGCACGCGAAGACAGGCCCGCGCGAGACCATCAGGACGTCATCTCTGGGTAACAGTAAAGATCAGGAAATTGATTCTAATTCAAAAGATAAATAGGGTTGCTGAAAATCCAGGGACGGTAAGCTTTCCTGAGGTTTTTATCGGTAAGATATACTTCGGCCCGGTAAGCTCCCGGCTCATGAACGCTGTGGTGCAATTCTCTGGCCCCGGCCACGCCGGCAATCTCTTTCCTATCTTTGACAATACGGAGTACAGCGGCCTCAGGAGATGAAACAGTTAAAGTAACGCCTTCCATTAATACCAGTTCCTCTCCCATGATCACCTGATTTTTGCCGTTGCTGGCGGAGAATAAAAATCCCCGGGCATTGTGATTGAGGTCGTTGCTGAAATAACAGTTCCCTTTCTGTAAGGCGTGGTAAATCAGTCTTTTGTCTTCTTTAAAGGAGGACTTATGAAAAGAAAGTGCTTTCGCGGGTAAAATGTGGGTGCGTAAGGTCTTAAACATTTCCCGGTAGGAGTGAATATAACCATGGGCATCGACACCGCCGATTCCCACCACTTTTTGATAGCGGAGCAGTTCATCCCACTTTCTGATCACACTGGTAAATGGCCCGTGGGCATAACTCCGTGTACAAACTACACCCGAGGGATGGGGGAGTATCCCATCAAAGTGATCTTTCCAGTTCTGGCTGTAATTCCATATTTCCAATCCGGAAAAGCCTTTGGCATGCCAGTTTTTCCAGGAACAAGGACCTAAGGATAATAATCTGCGGGATGTTTTTGCGCAAGGATGGGCGATAAAGCCGATACCTCCCTGGGCGGACACCTGATGAATGGTTGCCTGGGCTTTTTGGTGAGGCGGCACTTCGGATGCAACATTCATGGCCAGGTAGTGCCCTTGTCTGGACCTCACCGTGACTTCTTCCCCTACCAGGAGCAGGGTTTTATGGTAAATCCCTTCTAAGGGCAAAGCCTTTAAAGTATCATGATCGGAAAGGATCAAAAAATCGCATTGGGCTTCCTGGGCCGCAGAGACAATTCTTTCCACGTTTTCCCGCCCGTCAGAGTTCTTGGAATGAACGTGGACTACTCCGGCATAATCAAAGCAGGTGGCCATCACTTTTCCTCCAAAACCTATCGCATTCTAGTTATATCATATGCACCTGCCCCCAGCCTGGCTCAAAATAACCTCCTTCTGTTTGGGGGAAAATGATCTGCGCTATCTGGGTATGCGGGCAGGTGTGGTTGCTGGCGGTGTTTTGGTGATATCAGGAGAAAGATAAATATTTTTTTAGGCTTGGAAACAGCTTGACGAATAAAAAAGAGAGGTCTATACTGAAATTAAAACTATACCAAATTGGTATAGTAAAGCACATAGGAAGGCGCCCAAATACATATAATGAATGGAGAAGGGGGGGTTTAATGAATCTAAACTATACCGAAAAGATATAGTTTGTCCGAAAGATAGTAACAAACTCTTGGGGAGGGACGTCTATGAACGAACTCTTGCTGGCAAGATGGCAATTTGGCATTACTACCGTTTATCACTTTTTGTTTGTTCCTTTAACATTAGGGCTGACCGTGCTGCTGGCCCTGATGGAAGTCACCTATGTGCGCACCGGCGATGAAACCTATAAAAGGATGACTAAATTCTGGGGTAAGCTTTTTCTCATCAATTTTGCCATGGGTGTGGTGACCGGGATTGTTCAGGAATTTCAATTCGGCATGAACTGGTCCGGCTATTCCCGTTTTGTGGGGGACATCTTTGGCGCTCCTTTGGCCGTAGAGGCTTTGGCGGCATTTTTCCTGGAATCTACCTTTATCGGCTTATGGATTTTCGGCTGGGATAAGCTGCCCAAGAAAGTGCATGCAGCGGCGATCTGTCTTGTTGCCTTTGCCACCAATCTTTCTGCTTTCTGGATTTTGGTTGCCAATTCATTTATGCAGGCCCCGGTAGGGTATGTGCTGAGGAACGGACGGGCGGAAATGACCGATTTCTTTGCCTTACTGACCAATCCCTATGTCTGGCACCAGTTCCCCCATACTATTTTATCCGGTTTTACGACGGCAGGCTTTTTTGTGATGGGGATCAGTGCCTATCATTTAATCAAGAAAGGTTATCCGGACTTTTTCCGCCGTTCTTTCAAGTGGGGAGCCACTTTCGGGTTAATCAGCCTGGTCTTGGTATTAGGATGGGGGCATGTTCAGGGCCAGTACCTGAATGAAGTACAGCCCATGAAAATGGCGGCCGCAGAGGCATTATGGGACACGGCGGATCCTGCTCCTTTTGCCCTGGTGGCCCTGATCGACGAGAAAAATCAAACCAATCAGGCGGAAATACAAATTCCCCAATTTTTAAGTTTTCTTACTTATAACCAGTTCAGCGGTAAGGTGGAAGGGATGAAAGACCTGCAGGCCCAGTACGAGGCCCAATATGGCCCGGGCAATTATATCCCCCCTGTGACAACCGTGTACTGGAGCTTCCGCATCATGGTAGCGGCCGGCCTGCTCATGCTGTTCTTAGCGGTCTATGCTTTCTATTTAATGAAAAAAGGGTCCCTGGAAAGGAAACCCTGGTTTTTAAAGGTGATGCTGGGAGCAATCCTCCTGCCGTATATTGCCAATACCAGCGGCTGGTTGATGGCGGAAATCGGGCGGCAACCCTGGATTGTCCAGGGGCTGCAGCGGGTGGAAGAGGCAGTATCTCCCGCCGTCTCCGCCGGCGAAGTTCTGGCCAGTTTGCTTGGTTTTACCCTGCTCTATGGGATTTTAGCCGTTGTTGACGTGTACCTCTTGCGCAAATTTGCCAAAATGGGGCCTGGGGACGAAGAGGAAGCAAGTCTGTTGGGAACTTCTGCAAAGGAGGCGTCGTTATGGATTTAAATATGGTATGGTTTGGCCTGGTTACCATTCTCTTTATTGGTTTCTTCTTTTTGGAGGGTTTTGACTACGGGGTAGGGATCCTCCTGCCTTTTCTGGGGAAAAACGACACGGAAAGGCGGGTGGTGATCAATACCATCGGTCCTGTTTGGGACGGCAATGAGGTCTGGATGCTCACGGCCGGCGGGGCCATGTTTGCCGCCTTTCCCAATTGGTATGCCACCCTGTTCAGCGGTTTTTACCTGGCCCTTTTCCTGATGCTGGCTGCCTTGATTGTGCGGGGGGTGGCCTTTGAGTTCCGCAGCAAACACAGCAGCCCGTCCTGGCGCCGCTTGTGGGATGGAGCCATTTTTGCCGGCAGTCTGATACCGGCCCTGCTCTGGGGTGTGGCGATGACCAACCTGATCCAGGGAGTACCCATTGATGCCCAGATGGAGTATGTGGGTTCCTTTTGGAGCCTTCTCTCCCCCTACACCTTAGTGGGAGGAATCGCAGGCCTTTTGGTTTTCATCCTCCATGGGGCGATTTTTCTCACCCTGAAAGCCGAGGACCCGGTGCGGGACCGGGCCAGACAGACGGCAGAGAAGATAGGATTGGTGACGGTACCTGTCTTTTTGCTTTATGTCATTTTAAGTTATTTTAACACCGACCTTTTCGCCAAGGCAGGGGCGGCAGCGGCTTTGCTGCTTGCTCTCTTGGGGGTGATGGCAGCTTACTTATTAGTCTGGTCCCGCCGTTCGGGCTGGGCGTTGGCCGCTAACGGCCTGGCCATTGTTTTTTCTACCCTGGCTGTTTTCTGGGGCTTGTTCCCCCGGGTGATGGTGTCCAATCTTCACCCGGACTGGAGCCTGACCATTTATAATGCATCCTCCAGTCCCTATACCCTGAAAGTGCTGACCATCGTCGCCCTGACCCTGGTGCCTGTGGTGTTGCTTTACCAGGGCTGGACTTACTGGGTGTTCCGGAAAAGAGTGGGGGGCAAAAATTTAGAGTATTGATGATCAACGAGGAGGGGGGCATATGCTGGATCAGAGGCTGATCGCTGAAGCCCAAAAGGTCCGTTACTTCCTGGCCCTTACCATCGGCTTGGGGGTAGGGGCAGGGATTTTGACGGTGCTGCAGGCCGGTTTCTTTGCCCGGGTAATCAACAGGGTTTTTTTGGAGGGCCAGAGCTTGGACCAGGTCATGATCTGGCTGATGCTCCTTTTGGGCGTGATCTCGCTGCGGGCAGGTTTGGCCTGGTTGAGTGAAGTATTTGCCTACCGCACGGCGGGGCGGATTAAGGAAGATCTGCGCCGGAGGCTGTTAGCCCACCTCTTTGTTTTGGGACCGGTGTTTGTGCGGGGGGAAAGAACCGGGGAGCTGGTCAATGTGATGGGGGAGGGAGTTGAGGCACTGGAAGCCTATTTTGCCCGCTACTTGCCTCAACTGGCTTTAGCGGCCTTAGTGCCTCTCTTAATTCTGGGCTTCGTTTTTCCCCTGGACCTATTTTCCGGCTTGATCATGCTGGTTACGGCTCCCCTCATTCCCCTGTTTATGATTTTAATCGGCAGATGGGCGGATACTCTTTCCCAAAAGCAGTGGGAGGCTTTAAGCCGGATGAGTGCCCACTTTCTTGATGTGCTGCAGGGTTTAACTACTTTGAAGCTTTTTGGCAGAAGCAAGACCCAGGCGGAAATCATCGCCCGGGTCAGCGACGGTTTCCGCGCGACGACCCTGGGTGTTTTACGGGTCGCCTTTCTTTCCGCCCTGGTCCTGGAACTGCTCTCAACCATCAGCACGGCGGTGGTGGCGGTGGCTTTGGGCTTGCGTCTTGTTTATGGTCACATTTCTTTCGAACAGGCTTTTTTTCTTTTACTCTTGGCGCCTGAGTTTTACCTGCCCTTGCGTATGCTGGGAACTCAGTTTCACGCCGGGGCAGCGGGGGTGAGCGCCGCCCAGCGGATTTTTGAAATACTGGACCATGCTCCGGAGAGTAAACCAAGCCGGGGCAAAAAAGGCTTTCTCCCGGGTGCGCCATTTCATGTTTCATTTGAGGACGTTCATTATGCTTACGAAAAGGACCGGCTTCCCGCTCTCCGGGGGGTCACTTTTGAGATTGTTCCCGGGGAAATGGTTGCTTTGGTTGGCGCCAGCGGATCCGGCAAAAGTACGGTGGCCAATCTGCTCCTCCGGTTTGGAGAGCCGGACGCCGGCACCATCCAGGTGAATCACGCTTCTCTGAGCCAAATAGATCCGGAAGATTGGCGGCGCCATGTCTCCTTTGTGCCCCAGCACGCTTATCTGCTTTATGGCACCATTGCCCAAAACATCTGCCTGGGACGTCCGCAAGCGTCCCCTGAAGAGATGGTGGGGGCGGCAGTCTTGGCGGGGGCGGATGATTTTATTCAAAAGCTGCCCCAAGGATATGAAACCGTGGTAGGCCAAGGAGGCCTCCATTTAAGCGGAGGTCAGGTCCAGCGTATTGCCATTGCCCGGGCCTTGCTGAAGGATGCGGGCCTGCTCATTTTCGATGAGGCCCTGACCGGTTTGGATCAGGCAAGGGCAGCACAGGTAGAGGCGGCTTTGGACCAGGTGCGGAAGAACCGGTCGGTGCTGGTGATCGCCCACCATTTTTCCGCCGCCCTCCGGGCGGACCGCATCCTGGTTCTGGACCAGGGGAAAATTGTGGAGACGGGAAAACATAAGGAACTGCTGCAAAAACAGGGGGCCTATTATCGCCTCATTACCGCGTCCGGAGGTGCCGCATGAAAGATTTGGCCAGGCTGTTACATTTGATCGCTCCCTATGGGAAAGGAATGACCGGCGCCGCCCTTTTTAGCTTTTGCACCGTAGCGAGCAATGTGGGCTTACTGGCTGCCTCTGCTCTCCTTATTTCCCGGGCGGCCCTGCATCCTCCCGTGCTGGATCTGATGGTGCTCATTGTGGCCGTACGGTTTTTCGGCATTTCCCGGGCTGTGTTCCGCTATGCGGAGCGCTATTTTTCTCACGATATTACTTTCCGCATCCTGCAGAAAATCCGGGTCTGGTTTTATGCCGCGGTGGAGCCCCTGGCGCCGGCCAACCTGATGGGATACCGCAGCGGGGAGCTTTTAAACCGGATTGTGGCGGATGTAGAAACCCTGAAAGAGTTTTATCTCCGGGTTCTGGCGCCGCCCCTTACGGCTTTCTTCGTTTTGGTAGCCACCTTCGCTTTTGTGGCCTGGTTTGATGTGAAGTTCGGACTGGTCCTGGTGATTTCCTTCCTGGGAGCAGGGGTTGTGGTGCCTTTGCTGATCAAGCGTCTGAGCCGGGGAGTGAAAAAAGAGGCGGGGGAAATCAGGTCGGCTTTACATGCCCACCTGGTGGACAGCATCCAGGGCATGCGGGAAATTGCCGCTTTCGGACAGGAAGAAAAGCACTTGAAAGATACGGCCCAACTGGGCCGGACCCTGGTAAAACTGGAGGGAAAAACCGCCGGTTTCTCGGGAATTTCTCATGGGGCCTCCCTTTTTGTCATGAATCTAAGCCTCTGGGTGGTCCTGGTGCTGGCGATTCCCCTGGTGCACAGCGGAAGGCTGGACGGAACCTATTTGGCGATGGTGGCTTTAAGTATTTTAGCCAGTTTTGAGGCGGTGCTTCCCCTGCCCTTTATTTACCCCCATTTGGAGGAAAGCCTGGCTGCGGCCGGCCGGCTTTTTCAAGTGATTGATACCAAGCCGGCGGGTGATCCTTTTTCAGGCTCTTCCCTGCCACCCCGGGATTACTCCCTTCAGGTGGAGAACCTGCGTTTTCGTTATACGCCGGAACAGCCCTGGGTTCTGGACGGTTTAAGTTTTGAACTGCCCCAGGGGGGACGGATCGCTATTTCCGGTCCCAGCGGGGCGGGAAAAAGTACCCTGGTCAACCTGCTGCTGGGCTTTTGGGACTATCAGGAAGGCTCCATCAAGCTGGGGGGGCGGGAGTTGAAGGATTATCGACAGGAGGATCTGCTCCGCTGCTACGGGGTGGTGACCCAGCAGACCCATCTTTTCAATACCACAGTCCGGGAAAACTTGGCTTTAGCCCGGCCCTCCGCCCGGGAGGAAGAGATGATCAGGGCGGCCCGGGAAGCCCGGATTCATGAATTTATTCTTACTTTGCCCCAGGGGTATGAGACTTATATCGGGGAGGGAGGCTTTAAACTTTCCGGGGGTCAGCGCCAGCGCCTGGCTATTGCCCGGGCTTTGCTGAAAGATGCCCCGGTTTTGTTGCTGGATGAGCCCACCGCCAATCTTGACGCGGTCACGGAGCAGGAAGTGATGGAGGCTTTATACCGGTTAATGGAGGGAAAAACTGTACTAATGATCACCCACCGGCCGGAGATCCTGGAAAAGATAGATATCTACTCTTCTATTTAATGCCCGCCCTTCCGGTGTTTTATTTGAGCCTGCCGGCTCCTGGTTCCCCGAAGCTACTAGGGAAATCCTATCGGCTGTTATACCATGGGTCAGTAAATAGTTTTTCACCGCTTCCGCCCGTTTCTGGGACAGGGCCATGTTCGTCAAAGAATTCTGCCCGGTGGTAGTGGCGGTATGTCCTTTTAAAGAGATGGTAAAATGATTGTAGATCCGGACCAGATTTATGAAAATACTCAGACTGCGGCGACTGTCTTCTGTCAGTTCATATTGATCCGGTTCAAAATAGATGGTCAGAACGGCTTTATGTAAATAATCTCTGTTAATAAAGTCTGCTTCTTTGCTTGGGGGTGGATCTGGAGGGGTGGGACTGCTGAGGGTATGGGGAAGGGACAAGAACAGCCCATATAAGAGGACTAAAAAGAAAACTGAAATAACGATTTTTCCCCGGGCTGTTAAACGATACTGCATGAGACCACCATTCCCTTTTCTTACTTTCATGCTGCCCTTTCTAGAAGTTGGAATTTAAGAAATCTTAATATCCTGTTTTTTCCTGCTCTCTGGCGGCAACTTCGGTCTGTGAAAACTGTTCCACAGCGGGGGCGCCGCTGATTAATTGAGAAACGGTTACCAGTTGATAGCCCTTTTGCTCCAATCCGGAAATTATTTTCGGCAAAGCCTTCCAGGTACTCTTCCTGCCTTCGTGCAACAAAATAATTGCTCCCGGAGTTACCCGGGATAAAATCCGGCTGACGATGAGATCTGCTTGTTTGGTGTTCCAGTCTTGGGGATCCACATTCCAGCCGATGCCGATTTGGCCGAATGTTTCCGCTGTGTCCAGAACCGCCCTGTTATAAGCGCCGTAAGGAGGCCGGAAAAGAAATATCTCCTGCCCCGCTTTTTTAAAGGCAGCAATCGTTCTTTGGAAATCTTTCTCCAAAGCCTGTTGATTTTTCAAAGTAAGCTGAGCATGCTGGTAAGAATGGCTGCCGATTTCACATTGTTTTGCCGCAATCTTTTTTACTAATTGGGGAAACTTTTCCGCCCTTGTCCCTACCAAAAAAAAGGTGGCCGGGACGTGATATTCTTCTAATACCTTTAAATATTCCGCTGTCCAAATAGCATAGGGACCATCATCAAAAGTGAGGGCTACCTGCTTTCCTGCTTCAGGATTTTCGCGAAAAATTTGGGCCGACCGTTTCTGTTCCGCTAATAGACTGATCGAATAGTCTTCCCCGGCGTCCGTGTTCGCCTGGGAAAGCTTAGGGGCGGGCAGCTCTTTTTTCCCGGGTGGTGTACCATCCGGAGCGGAAATTTCAGGAGAGCTTTGCCCGGATGTATTTGATGGAAAAACCAGTGGGGTTATAGAAGAATCAGATGGTATCGACCCTTCCATTTTCTGAGTATGAATTACCGCAGCAGCCCACATGAAACCGGCAATCAGGGCAAAGGTGCTGGCGATGACCACGGTTTTTCCTCTTTTTGTTAACCGATAGCGTGTGTGATCCATGCTATTTGGAGGGTTGAACAAAATCAATAATATTACTTATTTTTTGTGTTTCATATTCAATCGTGGCCTTTTGGGTATCCTGCAGTTCCTTTATGCCGGCAATAGACTTCTTTAACTGGTTGATTTGTTCGGTGAGCCGTTCAATGTCCTTCTCATATTCTTGAATCGCTTTATTGTTGCTTGTGGAGAATTGTTCCAAATGATTTTGCAACAGCGTTAATCTTTCCTTGCCATCTTGAATCAATTTATCTAATTGCATTCCGGAGGAAGTAATGATATCGGTTACCGACTGACGTTTTACCGAATCCGGCAAGTATTGGGGCAGTGCCTTCAAAAATTCATCAATAATGAAAACGGTATTCCAGGAATCTGTTTTCATGTTTTGGGTCTGGTATATTTCCGCGACGGTCAAGTGTTTGTCAAACCTGGTCTCATTCGTTAAAACTTCTTCGGATTCAAGATTTGCCCCTTGTCCCTTTATCTCATGAACCAGCTTGGCCAAGTTGGTTGCTTCTTCGCCAAGGAGCTTAGATTTTCTATTAACAGTATCCGTTTCGGTTCCATTTGTTTCTACTTTTTCCACCAACCCCATTTTTTCAAAAATGGACTTTTTTTCTCCCATTCGCCCCACCCCTTTTATGGTATTAAAGAATTATGTTTGTCCATAAAAACATCCTGCACATACTAAAAACCATTACCTACAAAATTCAACTGTTTTCCAATTATTCCTGCATCATTCGCGAAAATCGTAAAAATTTCAGGCTATCGGCAAATAACCTAAAATTATTGGAAAGAATTACAGACAAATGGAACAGAAATAGGTATAATATAATCAGTGGATTTTGACTGATGAAGGAAAAACCTTCATCAAGAGAGAGGACAAAACAACGAATTCGTCTTATGCCAAGGGAGTTTTCTGAGGCAGCGGAGCTTTCGGTAATAAAGGGATAGTAGGATCGGTATACCCTTTTTGCTAGTGCCTCCGCATGGTAAAAGGGATTTTTTATTTTATCAAAGGGATGTGAACTTGGTGAATTTTTTGGAGAGATATCAAAAGGATTTTGAGGAGTACAACCGGATGGAGCGGGATTTTATCGATGAGGAGAAAATCTGGGACCAGTTAAGGAAATGGGAAAACCCTAAGCCTGCCGATGTGCGCCGAGTCCTGGAGAAGGCGGAAAAGAAGGCTCGTCTGGAACCGGAGGAAACCGCTATCCTGATTCAGAATCAGGACCGGGAGACCATAGAAGAAATGTTTGCCCTGGCCAATAAGCTCAAAAGAGAGGTATACGGAGACCGCATCGTGTTTTTTGCCCCCCTCTATATCAGCAATAAATGTGCCAATAACTGCCGGTACTGCGGGTTTAGGGGGAGCAACCAGCAGATGGAAAGAAAAATGCTCTCGATGGAAGAAATAGAGGTAGAAATAAAGATTATGATTGGGGAAGGGCAAAAAAGAACCGTTCTGGTTTATGGAGAGTCTCCTGAAACGGATATTGACTTTATCTCTGAAAGTGTGCGTCAGGTCTATCGCACCAAAAGCGCCCATGGGGAAATCCGGCGGGCAAATATCAATTGCGCCCCTTTATCCAGGGAGGAATTGAGTGAGCTTAAAAAGGTAGGCATCGGCACTTACCAGGTGTTTCAGGAAACTTATCACCGGGAGACCTATGCAAGAGTACACCCCCAAAATACCATTAAGGGAAATTTCCGCTGGCGTTTATATGCCCAGGACCGGGCCCAGGATGCCGGAATTGACGATGTGGCCATCGGGGCCTTATTCGGGCTTTATGACTGGCGTTTTGAGGTAATGGGCCTTTTATACCACACTATCCACCTGGAGGAAACCTACCATGGCGTAGGCCCTCATACCATTTCCTTCCCCAGAATAGAACCGGCTTTAGGGACTCCCGACGCGGAGAACCTGCCCTATGCCGTGAATAATGAGGATTTCAAAAAACTGGTCGCCATTCTGCGCCTGTCCGTACCCTACACGGGAATGATTCTAACGGCCCGGGAAAGACCGGAGGTGCGGAGAGAGGTGATCCCGCTGGGCGTAACTCAAATTGACGGCGGAAGCCGGATCGGGGTGGGCGGCTATAAAACGTCCCAGGCGAATGAATTGCCCGACAAGGAACAGTTTCAGCTCGGGGACAGCCGTTCCTTGGATGATATCGTTTGTGAAACCTGCACCATGGACAGCCTGCCTTCCTTCTGTACCGCCTGCTACCGGGCAGGACGGACGGGGGAGAGTTTTATGGGGTTTGCCAAATCCAGCTTTGTGCATAATTTTTGTATGCCCAACGCCATTTTTACCTTCAAGGAATACCTGCTGGACTATGCTTCCCCGGGGACGAGGGTCGTGGGAGAAAGGGTGATTGAGGAATACCTGAGCAAGTTTGCCGGGGAAAAGGTGTACGGTGTGATTAAAGAAAACCTGGAGAAATTGGAACAGGGAGAACGGGACCTGTATATTTAGAGTAAGGAAGGTAGTGCTGATGCGGATTTTGCGGGAATTGACCGATCAACTGGTCCGGGACCACTGCTTATCGAAAGAAGAATTGCTTTATGTGCTGGACCATATGGATGAGGACTCCAGGGCCTATTTAACGGCCCAAGCCCATGAAACCAGGGTTAGGTATTGCGGGAAAGGGGTCTATTTAAGGGGTTTAATTGAATTTACCAATTACTGCAAAAGGGACTGTCTCTACTGTGGTATTCGGGCATCAAACCAAAATGCGTGCCGGTACCGGTTGAGCGCCGATGAAATCATGGCCGTGTGCCGGAAGGGATATGATTTAGGCTACCGGACCTTTGTGCTGCAGGGGGGAGAAGATGTCTTTTTCACCGACGAAAGAATGGAGGAAATTATCACCAGGATCAAGGCCGGGTTCCCTTTATGCGCGGTGACCCTTTCCCTGGGGGAAAAACCCTTCGCATCTTATGAAAAATATTTTCAGGCCGGAGCGGACCGCTACCTGCTGCGCCATGAAACGGCTTCCCCAGCCCTGTATCGGCGTCTGCATCCCCCGGGCATGCGCCTGGAACACAGGATCCAGTGTCTGAAAAACCTGAAGAAAATTGGCTACCAGGTGGGGGCAGGCTTTATGGTGGGGCTGCCCGGTCAGACCAATGCGGATTTTGTGGAGGACCTGTATTTTTTGCAGGAACTTCAGCCCCATATGATCGGTATCGGGCCTTTTATCCCCCACAAGGACACTCCTTTGGCGGGGGAAAAAGCCGGTACGGTGGAAGCTACTTTGGTGCTGCTGTCCCTGATCCGGCTGCTGCTTCCGGAAGTCCTTTTACCGGCCACCACCGCCCTGGGCACCATTGACCCTACGGGCCGGGAAAAAGGGTTAAAAGCCGGGGCCAATGTGGTGATGCCCAACCTGTCTCCCGGGGAGGTAAGGGAAAAATATGCCCTCTATGACGGAAAAATCTGTACCGGGGAAGAAGCTGCGGAATGTCTCCATTGTATCCAAAGCCGCATTGCCCGGGCCGGATTTTTAGCCGATATGTCCCGGGGAGATCACCCGTCCTGGGAAAGAAAATAAAAAATGACCGGCCTCAGGAGAAACTTTTTATTGCTTTCACCGTCTAATGAAGTGTAGATCGATTTACGGTACCTACTTGACGAAGGGAGCATGGAAATATGATGAAGAAAACGGTGAGTTTAGTAGCTGGCGTTGTTTTACTTCTCGCACTGATTTTTTCCTTGACCGCTTTTGCTAAACAGGACATAAAAATTAAGCTGGATCAGGAGACGATCTCTTTAGGGGAAGAGCCTTTCTTGGAGAAAGGTAGAGTGATGGTGCCTTTGAAAACTTTTGCCCAAGCCGTGGGGGCTGAAGTGAATTGGGACGCCAAGAGCAGTACCGTTTGGGTAAATAGGGACAAAATAAAGGTGGAGATCCCCCTGGGAAAAGACATTCTTTTGATCCATCGGCAGGATGATCTTACCGGTATCCCTGAGGAAAGGAAAATGGATGTACCGGCACAGATCGTGCAGGACACCGTCTTTATTCCGGCAGGAACAGTGATCGCATGTTTCGGATGGGAAGCAACCTGGGAGGCAGAAAATCAGACTCTGGTGGTGAAAACTTCCCTCCCCTACGAAATTGTCGGAGCGGACGAGCTGAAAGAAAACCCGGCTCTTGCCGCCTGGTATGAAGAGAACCTGAAAAAAGCAGGCCTCCATTTTATCACCCAACAGGACAGTACTTATGTGATCATCAGCGGGGGGGAGAAACCTACCGGAGGCTACAAAATGGTAGTGGAAAGTGTCACTCTGACCGCTCCCGGGAAAGCCTATATTTCTTCTCTGCTCTTGAAGCCGGCGCCGGACATGCTGGTGACCCAGGCGATTACCTATCCCCATGCTTTCATCAGGCTGAAAACAGATCAGATTCAGCGGGTGGATGGCCAAACCAAGGAAGACTTTGCCCGGAAAACCTTTGGTGAAATGGGATATGATCTTGGCGGGGAGGATGTCCAGTCTATTGCCGTGTATAATCTGGCCCAGGAAAAGATAAAGGAATATCCCAAAGAAGAATTTGCCCGGATCATCGACAACCTTAACAAAAGTACCCTGGATGACAATCCTTATATCGAAATGATCGCGGGAAATACGATCAAGATCCTTTTGGCGGATAATGCCAGCATCAGCCTGACCAGTTACGGTTCCCCCACCAATTATGTGGCAACCGTACAGGTAGGCGGTGCGTATGCAACTTATCACCTGGTTAATCCTGAAATAGCAGGTCTGCTGCTGGGGAAAAATTAGGCGTGACCCGGGAGCAAAGTAAAAGAAAAAAAGCAAGGTAAATGGGGATTCGGTTATTTACTGAATCCCTTTTTAATTTAGGAAAAAAGTTTAGTTAGCTACCTGGTTCATTGGTTGGTAATAAAGGATAAATTATGATAACGTCGAACACAGACCATAAAATCAATTTTATCTGATGTTTAGGGTGAATAATATAAAAAACATGCTCTTTTTGAGAAGGAAAAATCCTAAAATATGAAAAAAGTATATCATTTTTTAAGGCAATCCTGTTATGATAGAAAATGAAGGATCAATTCTCATGCTAGCCCGAGTCAGGGAAAATTGAATAGATATTAGGCTCAGATTGATCGTCACAAAATAGTTTGGAGGTATGGGTATGTTTATTGGACACTATGGGGTGGGTTTTGCCCTGAAAAAACTTGAAAAAAGGGTATCGCTGGGACTGCTTTTTTTACTGGTGATGCTGCCGGATATTCTATGGGATGTTTTTCTGCTTCTGGGTGTGGAAAAGGCAAATGTGATCGAAGGACCGATACGAATAAATTCCCTGGCCCCGGTCTACACGCCCGTCTCCCACAGCCTGTTGTCAAATTTCATCTTAGCCGTACTGATTTGCTTTGCCTTTAAGGTCTTTAACATCGTGAAATTTCCCGTGCGGGCAATGATATTTTTGATTGCCATCTTGTCTCATTTCTTTTTGGATTTTCTGGTTTCCCCACCTGAACTACCCCTCCTATTCAGCGGTATCAAAGTTGGCTTAGGATTGGGGGATCATGTGCTTCTCTCCTACCTGATAGAAGCAGGAATTTTTCTTTTGGGCATCTGCCTATATTTCTCCACTATGAGGGAACTGAACACCGGGAAAACGATGGGGATCGGCATCCTGTCCCTGATTTTGTTGGGGCTTAACTTTTTCGCATTAACCGAAAAAATCTCCCTTCATGTCGATCTTTTTGCCGCTTTCCATCTGGCCCTGAATGCCGTTGTGATCGGGTTGGCCTTTTGGCTGGACACGGGAAAAACAGCCGCCTATGATTCCAGCCACCGGGTAAGCAGCGTGCGCAATATTGTTTAGGCACTTCAAAGGGAAAACACCCTTTCCGCTTTTTTGGGGCAAAAATTTAGGGTGCTGATTTTCTGTACTTGGGCATATCTTATTTGTTGTGAAGGAGGGGCAAGAGAAATGTACACGATCTTAATTATTCTGGGAGTCCAAATTATTTACGTATCTATGTTTACCATCCGGATGATTTTGACGCTGAAAGGCAGATCTTATTCTGCGGCGGTGATCAGTATGGGAGAGATTTTTATCTATATGTCGGGATTGACACTGGTGCTGAATAGACTGGATAATCCCATAAATCTCTTGGCCTATTGTGTGGGCTACGGGTTGGGTATTTTAACAGGCACCTTTATTGAGGGAAAAATGGCCTTGGGATATGTGATGGTGCAAATTATCACCAGCCGGGAGGATGCCGGTTTGGCGGAGCAACTGCGGGAGAACGGTTTCGGGGTAACCAGCTGGCTGGCAGAAGGGCGAGATGCGGACCGCCTGGTGCTGGAAGTGCTGGCCAAAAGAAAAAATGAACCCCACTTGTATAAAATGGTCGACTCTTTATGCCGCCCGGATGCTTTTGTGATTTCCCATGAGCCGAGGCATTTCCGCGGGGGATTCTGGATGCAAAAGGTAAGGTGTTAGATTTAGAGAAAAAAGATTTGGGCAGACGGTTAATGGTGCCTGTTCATGAGCAACCGGCATCAAAGGGTAGCAAAAGGATAGGGCTAAGATTGTTTAGGCATTGTTTTCATGTTTCGGGTGTTTCAGAACTGCTTCCACAGCTTTGGTCAGCTCCATCAGAACACTCACGGTGAATTGGGGCAAATCTAATGTTTTGGAAATGATTTCACCGTTTGTTCTCACCACATATTTGGGAGTCAGGGACTTTAATGCCAAAGCGGCGATATCGGCCAGGCAGGTGTCACATTTACAGGCGTGGGGATATTTCTTCATCACTTCCGGCAGCAATTCCCAAACATAGTCTTCCATGACATTTTTCACTTCTTTATGCCGCGCCATTTCACAACATCTCCCTTAAAAATGTTACTTACAAATTCAACTTTTTCCCACTTATTCCTGCAAAAACCGGGGGAAATCTAAAATTTTCAGAACCATTTGACCCCGTCATCCGGACAGAATCCCATGGGCATTCTTGTGCACCGCCGGCTCCGGTGCGTCCCAATGACCGAATCCGGGAAGATTTTGAAGAGGCGGCATGGGTTCTTTTTCCAAAGGGGACAGGGGCATACCGGTACTGAAGGTGGCCCGGCCCCCTGAAGTCGGCTCAGGGGGCCGGTGGGATTACAAATTCTTTTTGGAAAACTGAATTACCTGAAGCACATCCAAGGGTTCCTCCGTCAGTTCATGGAAAAGCTTGCCGGCTGGTACATGGTCAATAAATAAAACGCCGTCCAGGTGTTCAATCTCATGCTGCAGGCAGACGGCAAGAAATCCCTTTGCTTCAAGGGTCCTTTCTTTCCCGGATCTGTCCAGGGTTTTTACCATCACATAATCTGCTCTTTTCACTTCCCCGACCAGCCCCGGCATGGATAAACAGGCTTCCTGACCGGTCTGTTCTCCGGACTTTTTGATAATTTGAGGATTGATTAATTCCGTTAAGCCGTCGCCGCAATCTAATACGGCCAGTCTTTTGGCGATTCCTACCTGGGGTGCGGCCAATCCGGCCCGGTTTGGCCCTGCGTAAAGGGTATCGGCCAAATCATCAAGAAGCTTTAGCACCTGGGGGGTAATCTTTTTTATGGGTTGACAAATTTCACGGAGAATCGGGTCTCCTATTTTGATTATGCGCCGCCCTGCCATCTGAACCCACCTTCCCTTAATTCTTCAAATAAAAAAATCTATTTTAAGTATAAGAGTTTATTCCCTAATTGTAAACTTATGGATTTTTTCCTTGATCCTTCATCACCCTTAAAATAACAATGCCATCACCGTTCTTTCCCTGGTGATGGCATGAGAATTTTTCATGGTCCTAGAAGTCCCTAGATTTTAAATTGAGAAACAGACCTTTGCAGCATCTCAGCAATATTGGCAAGTTCTTGGGTAGAGCTGGCCACTTGCTGGATGGTGGAGGCTATTTGTTCATTGTTTGCCGATAGCTGCTGGGTTCCTTCACTTGTCTGTTTGGCGCCCAGTGAGATCTCTTCGATGAACTTAATATTGTGGTGAATGGCTTCAATGATATTTTCCAGAGCCGTTCCGGCCTCCGAGGCCAAATGTACCCCTTCATTTACATCTGCCGCACCCTGAGCAATGGCTTTCATAGCCAGTTCAACCCCTGACTGAATTTGGGTAATAAGCTGGCCGATTTCTTTGGCTGCGGCTGCCGATTGTTCCGCAAGTTTCCGCACCTCTTCCGCCACTACAGCGAAGCCTCGTCCGTGTTCCCCCGCTCTAGCCGCTTCAATTGCCGCATTTAGGGCCAAAAGATTGGTCTGATCGGCAATACCGGTAATGACGTTGGTGATATTTCCTACTTGTGCGGAGAGGCCGCCAAGGTTCTGAATGGAGCTATTTACCTGATCGGTGGACTGAGAAATGGCCGTGATTTTCTCGATGGTTTTTCCTACTATTTTGCCCCCCGACTCGGCCACTCCAATTACTTTATTGGACTCTGCAGCAGTTGCGGTGGCATTCTCCATACTATTATCCGCCATTGCAGCAACTTCGTTTGTGGTGCTTGCTGCTTCTTCCATGGTGGCGCTTACTTCTTCCGCAGAAGCGGCCAGCTCTTCGCTGTGGGCGGCCAGGGTCTGGGAATGGGCGGCAACATCGGCAATCAAATGCCGTAGTTGAGATGCCATGCCATTTAAGGACCGGGCCAGATCGCCCACTTCATCGGCGGATTTTACCTTAATTTCCTCCGTAAAATTACCCAGGGCAAACTGATTGGCGCCGTTCACCATGTTCAGAATGGGATTTTTTATGGACCGGGCCAGGAATATACTTAAGCCGATGCCCAGGATCATGGCCAAAATACTGATCAGGATGGCAACAAAAATTGCTTTGGAAACGTATTGTTTTGTCGCAGTGATGGATTGATCGAATTCCTTCGTGTCCAGGTCGACTAACTCTTGAAGACTCTCTGTCAGCTGATTTGTAATGGGTAATAGGGTACCGGCGATCTGGAGGACCTCTTTTTGGGCTTCTTGCATGCTTTGGAGATCGGGAGATGCAAGCTGAGTTTCAATGGCAGGAATCAGATCGTCCGTAATGCCTTTGTGATAGCTGTCTGTTGTGGCGATAAGCTTTTTAACCTCTGCTTTATGATCTGCTTCTGTGATATCCTGCAACTCCTGTTCCATTTCGAGCACGGTATTCATTTCTTTGTTGTAGGTATCCTTAAAAGTATCCTGTCCATAGGCCACATAACCGCGAATATTGGATACTGCGTTGTAAAAATGAACTTCGATATCTTTCTCAAGGGTAAGGCTTTCATTTGCCACGGTAATTGTCGCAATATTTTTTTCCGTTGACTTTGACGAAAGGATAGAGTTTACACTGATGATACCCAATAATAGTAATATGAGGGAAAACCCTAACCATATTTTTACGCCGATTTTTAGCCTCATTGTATCGCCTCCTATGCCATTTTAAGTTGCTGTTTTAAGTCTTAATCCATTATGATACCCTTGAGGACACTCACCTCCATCTGTTTACAAATTAACCTGTATAAATTTGGATCCTGCTGGAATATTTTTCTTTATTTCGACACATTTAGACATTTTTCCTTCAATTTCGAACAAATATTCTTAATTTTGACATTCCCGATCGATAAAAATTAAACGTTTGGAAGGACTATCAAAAGGAAATTATGGTAAATTGCAGAAAATATAAGTAGGTTCACCGAGGAGGGATAGGGGAATGAACATTTTGGCGGTTCAAGGAAGCCCTAAAAGAAATGGCAATACAGCGGCTCTTTTGCATCATTTTCTCAAAGCAATGGAGGAAGATAAAAATGTGAAAATAGAACAGATCTACCTCGCCTCAAAAAATATTAAGCCGTGCATGGGGTGCGGGAAGTGCAAAAAAGCCTCTCAAGGGTGTGTGATGAAAGACGATATGCGGGAGATTTACTCAAGTCTTTTGGCGGCAGATGTGCTTGTGCTGGCATCACCCATTTACTGGTTCAATGTGACTGCGCAGACCAAGCCTTTTTTGGATAGGATTTATGGCCTTCCAGACTATGAAAATGTGTTACAAGGGAAAAAATTTGTCCTCTTAATGACTTATTTTGACCCGGACCCCAATATTGGAGCCCGAATTACGACGGACATGATGAAAGAAGCCTGTGCTTACGTAAAGATGGATTTTGCCAAAGTCTTGGGAGTTTGTACCGGCACTGTTTCCGTACAGGAGAATTTTCCAGCTCAAGCAGAGGCCTATCATTTAGGAAAAGCTCTTTTGGAGGAGTGAATCCGGTAAGTACGGGGATAATAATAAAGTATCCCTATTTGTTTTTGGGGAAGCTGTGATGATGGGGAATCGGGAATCATTATTAAAAAGCCTATTATGGAGTTGATCAAAAAGAGGCCTCTGGCCTAAACCAAGGGGACGGGTCCTCTGGTCGCGTAAGCGGCAAAGGGCCCGTCCCCTTGGTTCCCCTGAAAGCCTGGTCCCTAGATTTTAAATTGGGAAACAGACCTTTGCAGCATCTCTGCAATATTGGCAAGTTCTTGGGTAGAGCTGGCCACTTGCTGGATGGTGGAGGCTATTTGTTCATTGTTTGCCGATAGCTGCTGGGTTCCTTCACTTGTCTGTTTGGCACCCAGTGAGATCTCTTCGATGAACTTAATATTGTGGTAAATGGTGTCAATGATATTTTCCAGAGCCGTTCCGGCTTCCGAGGCCAAATGCACCCCTTCATTCACATCTGCCGCACCTTGAGCAATGGCTTCCATGGCCAATTCAACACCTGACTGAATCTGGGTGATGAGCTGGCCTATTTCTTTGGCCGCAGCTGCCGACTGTTCTGCAAGTTTCCGCACCTCATCCGCCACTACGGCGAAGCCTCGTCCGTGCTCCCCCGCTCTGGCCGCTTCGATTGCCGCATTTAGGGCCAAAAGATTGGTCTGATCGGCAATACCGGTAATGACATCGGTGATATTCCCTACTTGTGCGGAGAGGCCGCCAAGGTTCTGAATGGAACTATTTACCTGATCGGTGGATTGAGAAATGGCCGTGATTTTCTCTGCGGTCTTTCTTACTATTTTGCCCCCCGACTCGGCCACTTCAATTACTTTATGGGACTCTGACGCGGTTACGGTGGCATTTTCCATACTATTCTCCGCCATTGCAGCGACTTCGGTTGTGGTACTTGCTGTTTCTTCCATGGTGGCGCTTACTTCTTCCGCAGAAGCGGCCAGTTCTTCGCTGTGGGCGGCCAGGGCCTGGGAATGGGCAGCAACATCGGCCATCAAATGCCGCAGTTGGGATGCCATGCCATTTAAGGACCGGGCCAGATCGCCTACTTCATCAGTGGATTTTACCCTAATTTCCTCCGTAAAATTACCCAGAGCAAACTGATTGGCGCCGTTCACCATGCTTAGAATGGGATTTTTTAGGGATCGGGCCAGGAATATACTTAAGCCGATGCCCAGGATCATGGCCAGAATACTGATCAGGATGGCAACAAAAATTACTTTGGAGACATATTGTTTTGTCGCAGTGATGGATTCATTGAATTCCTTTGTGTCCAGGGCGACTAATTCTTGAAGACTCTCTGTCAGCTGGTTTGTAATGAGTAACATGGTACCGGCTAGCTGGAGGACCTCTTTTTGGGCTTCTTGCATACTTTGGAAATCAGGAGATGCAAGCTGAGTTTCAATGGCAGGAATCAGATCGTCCGTAATGCCTTTGTGATAGCTGTCTGTTGTGGCGATAAGCTTTTTAACCTCTGCTTTATGATCTGCTTCCATCAGATTATACAACTTCTTTTCCAGTTCGAGCACGGTATTCATTTCTTTGTTGTAGGTATCCTTAAAAGTACTCTGTCCATAGGCTATATAACCGCGAATATTTGATACCGCGTTGTAAAAATGAACCGCAATATCTTTCTCAAGGGTAAGGCTTTCATTTGCCACGGTAATTGTCGCAATATTTTTTTCCGTTAACTTTGACGAAAGGATAGAGTTTACACTGATAATAGCCAATAGTAGCAATATAAGGGAAAACCCTAGCCATATTTTTACGCCGATTTTTAGCTTCATGGTATCGCCTCCTCTGATATTTTCAGTCTTCATTGATTTTACCCTCGAGAAAATACTCACCTCCATCTGTTCATGAATAATGAAGTCGGTTTCATTTTGCCTATAGATTATGGATACATGGATACTTGGATATTTTTCTTAATTTCAACACATTTAAACAGTTTTCCTGCTTTTTTGCAAAACAAATATTCTTAATTTGGATATTTCCTGATCGATAAAAATTAATCACCGGAAAGGGCTATCAAAAGGAAATTCTGGTAAATTGCAGAAAGTATACACGTAAAGATGGATTTTACCAAAGTCTTGGGAGTTTGTACCGGCACTGTTTCCGTTTCCGTACAGGAGAATTTTCCAGCCCAAGCAGGGGCCTATAATTTAGGAAAAGCTCTTTTGCAGGAGTTAATCCGCTAAGTACGGGGTAATAATAAAGCAGGTATCCATATTTGTTTTTGGGGAGGTTGTGATGATGGGGAATCAGGAATCCCTATTTAAAAAGCCTATTACGGAGGTGATCGAAAAGAGGATCTCTGTCCGGACCTATCTGGAGCAGCCTTTGACACCGGACATAAAGGACCGGCTGCAGGCGGCTTTTTCATCCATAACCGGACCCTTCCGGGTGCCGGTCAGGTTTGTCCTGATGGAAAGTGATCTGGTTTTAAAGGAAGCAAATGTGAGGCTGGGAACCTACGGTGTAATCAAAGGAGCCTCTGCATATGTGGCCGCGGCCGTGAAAAAGGCGGATAGAAACCTGGAGGAATTGGGTTACACTCTGGAAGAACTGATTCTGTATGCCGCATCTTTAGGGTTGGGCACCTGCTGGCTGGGGGGTACCTTTAAAAAAAGCCAGTTTGCCCAAGCCGTAAAATTGAAAAATGACGAAATCCTGCCCTGTGTCACCCCGATAGGATATCCCAGCAGCCGCAAACGTATCCTAGACTCCGTGATGCGGTTTTCCGCCGGGTCCAAAAACAGAAAAGAGTGGAGGGAACTTTTTTTTCTCCATGATTTCGCTACCCCTTTGACCCAAGAGGAGGCGGGAAAATACGCAGTACCTCTGGAAATGCTCCGCCTGGCACCCTCCGCCTCGAATAAACAGCCTTGGCGGATCGTTAAGGATGATCACGGCTATCATTTCTTTCTCCAACACACCAAAGGTTATGCGGAGCACCTGGCCTACGATTTGCAGCGGGTGGACATGGGAATTGCCATGTGCCATTTTGCCTTAACGGCAAAAGAGACCGGTATGGGCGGAAGATGGGAAATGAACGAGCCGGGTATGGGGAATATCCCCCACAACACGGAGTATCTTGTCAGTTGGAGGGAAACTTAATAAAGCGGGATGGGAAAAGGAAAAACAAAAATTTGATGAAGGGGGAAAGTAAGCATGAAATTTTGTTGGACCACATTAAGGGTGAAGAATCTGGAGGAATCTTTAAAATTTTATCAGGAAATTGTTGGCCTGAAAGTGGAAAGAAAATTTTCGGCCGGACCCGGAACGGAGATCGTATTTCTGGGGGACGGGGAAACAAAGGTGGAACTGATCGGTAACGGAACCAATCAAGAAGTAAACATGGGAGAGGATATCTCCCTGGGATTTGAAGTCGGCTCAGTGGATGAAATGTTCAACGTTGTGAAAGAAAAGGGGATCGAGATTCATAGCGGACCGTTTCAGCCCAATCCGCACGTAAAGTTTTTCTTTGTCAGGGATCCCAACGGATTAAAAATTCAATTTGTGGAAAACATGTAGTTCCGTCATAAATTTCAAGCATCTTCTTACGAGAAGATGCTTTTTTCATGCATTGACCCGGGCCAAGTCTCGCGTGGACAATTCAGCATGTGCTTGAAGTCCGGGTTTTTTTATTTTAGTGACTCCCTATGTTTTTACATCGGATCAAAGGCGGCGGCACAAAAAGAAGTTTATTTGGATGAAACTGGAAAGGAAAAATTGGGCCACATACATTGCATTATATAGTATAATATGTTACAATGCATAAAGTAATAATGTATATTGCATAATATAGATAAGAGGGAATAGGAAAGGAGGCAGAAATATTGGAAATCGAGAAGGAAATGCTCAAGGGATACATCGATATCATTATTCTTTCCATGCTTTATGGAGATGACCTGTATGGCTATGAGCTTGGCAAGCGGGTCAAGGAACAAACGCAAAATAATTTTGAGCTTAAAGAGGGCACCTTATATCTTGCCTTCAAACGGTTGGAGCAGAGCGGCCTGATTGAATCCTACTGGGGTGAAGAAAGTATTGGCGGCAGGCGCAAGTATTACCGGCTCCTGCCGGAAGGGCGCAGGCATCTGTCCCAACGCAAGCGGGAATGGGAGCATCTCAAAAGAATTATGGATTTATTTTTGAAAGGAGTAGATATTCATGAGTGAGCATATGCTGGACCGTGAGACGATGCGGAAAATTGATAAGCTGGTGGAGCGCGTGGCCCGAAAAGCAGGTTATTCCGGGCAGGAAGAGATGACCTACAAGGAACACCTTCAGGCTAAGTTCGAGCAACAGCGCGATAAGCTGGAACGAAAATTTCAAAAGTATCGCCACAAATTCAACCTGAAATCGAGAAGAACGGACTTTGCCGAGGAGATTAAAACCTATTTGCGGGACGGACTGGTTGACCTTATGAAAGAAGGCTATTCGGAAGAGGAAGCCCTGAAAATGACCATGGATAAATTCGACGAGGCGGAGCTCAACAGCAGTTTTGAAGAGTTTATGCGGGAATTTGACGGTTTTGGCATGGAGGAATATGTGCAGTTGGATAAGTGGTATCGGGAAAACGGCGATGCCATCGGCCTTTTTTATGGGGCTTTTCTGATCCTGGGGCTTACCCTGGGGGCCTTTTTCGGTTATCTCGGCGGTCATAGCCTGGTAAGTACAGGCATTGGGCTTGCTGTAGGGTGCGGGGCCGGCATCGGTTTAGGACTTTTAAGCAATGGCATCATTGTATTGATCAAAAGGAAATAAGCTTGTTGATAAACCCCCATCTACGTTATGAAGGCCATGGATGGGAATAAACGAAAAGCCCTGAGGGCTTTTCGTTTATTTCACCGTCAGGAAAACTTCTCCTTCCATGTTTTCTATCTTGAGCTGATTATTCTCGGGAATCACTGATCCGTTGATATTGTTAAAGATAATCATGATTTTGAGGGTATCGGTCTCATCGGTGAGAATGGCTCTTTCCGAACTGGAGGAATTGGTGCCGGGCTTCATTCCTCCTTCTATATTGGTGCCATATTTGGCATAGAGGGGCTGAACATAGTTCATTAAATCATATTGGTAGATTCTATCCCCGTTTTTAAACAGGAGCAGGTGATATTGGGGGTCAAGGGCTAACTTCACTTTTCCCTTTTCAGTATCGATTTCTTTTTCATAGATATTCTCGTTGCCGGATGAATAGGTAAAAGCTTCCAAGGGGAAGAAGGTCTCATATCCCGAAATTTTTACAGGCACGGTCCGGTCCCAATTGTAGGAGAAGTAATTCCCCGCTCTGCCGTCCGGGTAAACCTGCTCAAACCCAAAAACATCCTTCATCTGATCCATGGTAAAGTTGGGGGGAAGGTATTTCAGATCACTGAGTTCATGGGACTGGTCAAAGTAGCGCAATACGCCGCTGATTTCCTGCTGGTCCAGGATTTCCACGACACGGTTGTTCTTGACTACTTGACCGTTCTGGATCAGGTCATACTTGGAGGCAATCTGGACAAACCGGTTGCTCTGACTCATTTTGGACACTTCAAAGGCATTCCAGGGCCCGATAACGGTTAAAAGAGCGACCAGGGCCAGGCTGGCCGGAAGCACGGTATTGTTTTTCCCTTTGCTGAAGTTCAGGAAAATCATAATCGCGGTCGCCCATAAACCGATGACCAGGATAAAATACCTGTTTTCCGTAAAGCCGAATTGGCCGATGCGCATGCCGATGGAGATAAACATCATGCCCAGCAGGGGAAAGATTAGTTTAGTAAAGCCCGTGGTAAAGACCTTGACCCATTTGTTCTCCTCCCGAAAGGGCGTGGCCAGAAAGATGGCGGCAATTCCTGCAGCCGTATAGGAAACGACCAGGTAAGAAACAATGCCTTTCGGCCAGACCTGGGTGACGATAATTTTGCTGAAATAGGCATATAAGACAATGGTGTAAATGGTAATGATGGGCAAAACAATATAGAGGAGCATGATTTTGATTACTTTATTGAAATGCTCTCTGGTAAAACTATCCTTCAAGCAGGGCAAATTAGAGAGAAAATGGAGCGGGGCAAAAATTGTCCAGGCTAAAACCCAGGTATCCGCGTAAAGGCGGGAATCCATGCCGCTGTATAGCAGGGATTTGACGGCAAACAGGGTGGCTACCAGCCCTAAAGCCAGCACAACGGTAAAAAAGGCGGTTGTCGCGGCCCCGGTAATAATACTGGTGACATAAATCTCAAAATGATCCCTTTTGGGGAGGTAGGGAATAAAGAAAAAGGACAGGGTCATGGCCAGGGTGAGCAGCAACAGCCGGGTTACCGGGACCATATCGGTATCGGGGAACAAAAACAGGTAGTACAGGTACAGGAAAGCCAGCTCTGCCAGCCAGGTGCCGATCTGGAAGAGAAGATATTTTTCTTTCCCTAACCGCTCCAATAGCAGGGAGACGCTTAAGGAAAAGGGGACACCCAGAGCCAGCACACCGCTGATCCGGTCAAGAATGGTATTGATCTCTTTCAGCTTTTCATAAGGAGTTTCGATGCGATAAATAAGGATGGCCGCAAGCCCCAGAAACATAAGGAGCGGAATGGGAAAGCGGCGGAAAGTCGTGGAGACGGCCTGAAGACCAATTCTGGCATACCTGCGCAAGGCGGGTGTTACCACTTTTACATCACCTCGTTTAAATTTTACCATCAATGATTAAATTATACAGGCTCATCATAAAACCCTTCCCTAAGCGGAAGAAACCGTCAACAACTGCAAAGCAAAATTTTTTCCGCCGTATCATAGACGAAAAGCAAGCGAAGATAGTTCCCCGCTTGCTTTTTTATTTTTCCTTCCTGTCTCTTTACATCTCCTGGACCAGGTTCTCATATGTCAGGTCATTTTTCAGCAGTCCTTTTTGATCCATCCATTTCAGCACATTGTCCACATCTTCCTTCGCAGGAACCTGGGGTTTAGGGTAGTGCTGGATCTGATAGTCTTTGGCAATGGGTTCCGGAACATTTGCGGTCTCCACCATCAGCTGCTGATAATCCGCGGGATGGTTGTTCAAATCATCTACCGCCTTAGCGTAGGCCCGGTAGAAGGATTCCAGGGCCTCCTTCTTTTGGTCCAGGGCTTTCTGTTCAAAGAGCACCACCGCCTGGGACAGGTTCTTTTCCGTATCTTGGGCCAAGATTTTTGCACCTTTAAATTCGGCAAAAGTCACCAGGGGGTCCGGCACTACGATAGCATCAATCTGGTTGCTAAAAAGCATTTCCATGCGTACGGGAATTTTAGGTACGGAGACCTTCTTCACTTCTGAAGGATCGATCTTTCCCGCCTCCAGCAGTCCATCGGTAACATATTCAATAATGGAATTTTGAGAAATTCCTACCTTCTTCCCTTTAAGATCCTGCAAAGTTTTAATATCCGAATTGGGTGCGGCTACAATGGCGAACCGGCCTTCCTCAGGCGTTACCCCGAGGGTCACGGAGGTTATTTTAATATCCAGTCCGGAATCCTTGATCAGGCCGGCCACAATCATGTCCGTGACCATGCCGTCCAGTTCTCCCGACTGCATGGCATTTCCCTGCTCCACCGCGCTTTGAAAAGGGACCAATTCCACGTCCAGATTTTCCTGGGCAAAATAACCGTTTTTCTCTGCCACCACCATCGGCATAATATCTTCGATGGGCAGCACCCCGATTTTCAAATGTTGCGGTTCAGTTTCCTGGGCGGTTTCTTTTACCTGGCCGCATCCGGGCAATATCGCTGCCATAACAAGCAGTGCCAGCACCACCCTGAGCTTTTTAATCAACCCCATTTTTCCCTTCCTCCTAAATACATGCAAATTAAAAGAATGAATTGATATTCATTTTATTAGTGATATCTTAAAATTTCCTTTGAGAAAAGTCAAGAGGTTTGTGCCCGGGGGGGAATGTTTTTCCTTTGTCCTTTTAGGAAGGAATCCGGCAGGAGAACACGAATAACTAAAGAAAAATGTTTTTTTAGGGGATAAATGAGATGTCACAATCAAAAGAGAATTTAAATCGCTTTACCGTCTGGATGCTGGCCATCCGTCCTAAAACCTTGCCTGCTGCCATGGGCCCTGTGATTGTAGGGACGGCGCTGGCGGCAGGAGATCAGGCTTTCCGTTTCGGGCCGGCTCTGGCCGCTTTGCTGGCCGCCCTGCTCTTGCAGATTGGTTCTAATCTGGCCAATGATGTCTTTGATTTCAAAAAAGGAACAGATACCAAAGAAAGAACCGGACCCGTGCGAGTGACCCAAGCAGGCCTCCTCACTCCCCGCCAGGTCATGGGGGGAATGTGGGCAGTCTTCGTCCTGGCCTTTTTGATCGGCACCTATCTGATCTGGGTGGGGGGATGGCCCATTCTGGTGGTAGGGGTTTCCGCCATTATTTCGGCCATCGCTTACACCGGCGGCCCGTTTCCCTTGGGCTACCACGGGCTGGGCGAGATTTTTGTCTTTATATTCTTTGGACCGGTGGCCGTCTGCGGCACCTATTATGTTCAGGCAGGCTCCGTCAGCACTGCCGCCTGGTGCGCTTCACTGCCGGTGGGATTATTGATTTCCGCCGTCCTGGTGGTGAACAATTTCCGGGACCTGGAAACGGATCAAAAAACGGGGAAAAGGACTTTAGCCGTTCGCCTGGGCCCGGGCCATGCCCAAATGGAATATGTTCTCTTGCTGGCCAGTTCTTTGCTGATTCCCTTGCTGATGTGGCTCACCGGCCAGTCTTCCCTGTGGATTCTCCTGTCCTGGTTTTCCCTGCCCCTGGTTCCTCCCTTAATCGGTGATATCCGGACCAAAAGGGGCGTCCCCCTTAATGCCACTTTGGCAGGGACCGCCCGTCTTTCCTTAGTATTCAGCATCCTGTTTTCCTTTGGTTATCTGCTGGACAAGGGAATCTGACGGGAACCCTAAAGATGCATCCAGGTACAGACCATTTTTTCCGCTTTATCCAGCAGGAGATAGAGAAAAAATCCCATCAACCCCATGGCAATGATGCCGGCGAACATTTCTTCGTAATTCATCCGGCTCAGGGAATCCATGATAAAAAAACCGATTCCGGTCTGGGTGGCATAGGTCTCGGCGAGAAAAAGCACCGCCATGGCTGTGCCCAGCCCCAAGCGCAGGGCCGTAAGGATGGCGGGCAGGCACCCGGGAAAATAGACGTGGCGGTACAGGTCCCAGGGCCTGGCGCCCAGAGACAGAACCGAAGCAAGATACCCTTTTTCCAGGTTTTTCGCTGCGTCCCGGGTAGTCACCAGGATTTGGTAAAAGGTAATCAGGGTAATCAAAACGATTTTGGACAGGTCACCGATGCCGAGAAGAATTAAGAGAATCGGCATAAATACCACTTTAGGAACCGGGTAAGTTAAATAGATCATAGGGGCAACTTTGGCGTCTATGCCTGGGTTCTTGCCCAGAAAAATACCCAGGGGCACCGCCAGGACCGTGGCCAGAACCAAGCTGGCCAGCACCCGGTACAGGCTTACGATCAGGTGGAGGGAAAGATCCCCCTGCATACTGGTGAGAAAGCTTTTCAAAGCCGCCAAAGGGGCGGGGACCGCCGCGCTTTTTAAAACGAAGGAGAGCAGCCACCAGATGAGGAGGAGAAGAATGGATGAGGAAAGAAGAGACCACAGTCCCCGGGTTTTTTTAAGCACCTGCCGCATTATTTTCCCTCCTGTGCAGGAATGAGCGGAGGTAGCTGCACATTTCCAGAAATTGCACCCGTCCCCTCAGGTGACCCTCTCCTGCCATGGTATTTTCTACTTCCTCTTGGATCCGTCCCGGGCCGG
This sequence comes from Candidatus Formimonas warabiya, assembly GCF_002777255.1. GTDB lineage: Bacteria > Bacillota > Dehalobacteriia > Dehalobacteriales > Dehalobacteriaceae > Formimonas > Formimonas warabiya. Next base: position 4,177,959 of record NZ_CP017634.1, read on the forward strand.
AAGACATGACAAAGATTTTTTGGCCCAGAAAGACGGCTTCTTCGATGTTGTGGGTGATGAGCAAAGTGCTGAGCCGGGTTTCTTCCCAGATCTCCAGGAGAAAATCCTGAATTTCTTCCCGGGTTAAGGCATCCAGGGAAGAAAAAGGCTCGTCCATTAAAAGCAGCTTCGGTTCCAGCACCAAGGCCCGGGCAATGGCCACCCGCTGCCTTTGGCCCCCGCTTAATTGGGCGGGATACCTTTTGGCCAGAGAAAAAAGGCCCAGCTTTTCCAGTACCGCCTCTGCTGTTTTTTTGATTTGCCCCGGATTCTTTTTGCGCAGCTGCAGTCCTAAAATCACATTTTCCCACACCGTTTTCCAGGGGAGCAGCCCAAAGTCCTGGAGAATCAAGGCGGTATCGCCTCCTCCCTGGGGTGGGTTGCCGTCGATCAGCACCTGGCCGGAATAATGGGCATTAAGACCGGCTAAAACAGAGATCAGCGTGCTTTTCCCACAGCCGGAAGGACCGATAATCACCCCTCTCTGGCCCCGGGCAAGGGATAAGTCCACGGATTCCAGGGCTCGGACCCTTTCTCCTTTATGCTGGTAATCCACCGATAAAGACCGGATGGACAGATAAGAATCTTTCATTTTCACCATTTCCTTGCACTTTCCGGTGGCGCGCCGTCGTCAGAGGCTTGGCGCAAGCCAAGTTTTCTAGTCCGGAGTTATTTTTGTTTGCCCAAGCCGCGGAGATTGTATGCCATCAGAGTGTCGCAAGCTTCGGCCAAATTTTCCGGTTTCCCTTCCCGGAGCCAGTTGATGATCACCTGGCGGAAGCTGCCCACAAAAGCCATGGCACAGACCAAGGTATCTTCTTCAGGCAGCATCCCCCGGCTTTTTAATTCATCCAGGTCCCCTTTGGTCAGCTTGATCAGCTCGTTTTCGATTTCAATCAGCTTGGCGTTAAAGGCGTTGTTGACGCCCGGCACCTGCACCAAAAGAATTTTGGCCATAGTTTTTTCCCGCATGAAGATGTTCAGGCACGCTTCCATGGAAGCCTGGAGTTTATCATAGTTGTCGGTAAACTTGGCCCGTTCTTTTTTGATATGGTCCAGGAGTTCATGGAACATTTCATCCACAATCATGTTGATCAGGGCTTCTTTATTGGAAAAATAGAGGTAAAAGGTTCCTGTGGCAATTTTCGCCTTCTGGGCCAACGCTTTGATGGACGTACCCTGGTAGCTTTGTTCTGCAAATACCTCCCGGGCTGCCCGGATAATCTCCTTTTTTTTGGACTCTAGTTTTTCCTTTACTCTGTCCGTCTGACGGTATGCCATGGGTGGGACCACCTCGTAAGTGAAAAAGTGAATTTAAGTTCATTTTATATTCAATATTTTATGCTTCTTCCCGGTTTAAGTCAATCATAGGATGGGTGGGTGAAGGGTGCTAAATTTTTGTTTCCCGGTATTTTTCATTTTTTATGGGTAATTGGGGAAGCAAAACGGCGGAAAGAACCAAAAGTGCCCCGATGATTTGCCAGCCTGTGAGCTTTTCGCCAAATACCCAATAGGCAAGGAAAGCTGTACAGGGGGGTTCCAGGGTATTGATGATTGCAGCTAAGGTAGGACCTACCAGGGGCAATCCATAAATTAAGGCGAGGGTAGCGGTGGCAGTGGAAATCAGGCTGAGGCCGGCCAGATAAACCCAGCCGGAAAGAGCAAAATGAAAATCAAGGGCTCCGGAAAAAAGGCCCAGGAAGCCAAAAAACACCGTACTGCCGACAAAAAACCAGGTAATCACGGTTACTTGATGCACGGTCTTTAAGAGTTTCGGTAAGTAAATCATGTAGAGGGCATTGGCCGAGGCTGCTATCAAAGCCAGGACTGCGCCCCACATGTTCAGCTTTTCCCAGGAAGTCCAGAGCAAAAGAATCAAACCGCAGGCGGAGATGACCAGGGCACATATTTTCACCTTGGCTAAGCGTTCCCCGTCTACCAGAAAAGCCAAAAGGCCCGTTAAGACCGGGAAGGCATAAAAAAACATAATGGCCATGGTAGCTGGCAGCAGGGCAAAAGATTGAAAAAGCAAGAGAGCAATGACGACATAAATGCCGAATAAAGGAAGAAAGAGCTTGCGGCTCCCTGGGGGGATGCGCAGGGATGTTCCCGTCACATAGGATACCAGCAAAAGAATAAGTGCGGGCAAAACAAAGCGCAGCGCCAGCACAGTGATTAAATTGACCTGGGCTCCATAGGCCAGCTTGGCAAAAATAGCCTCCGTGGCAAACAAACAGGTTGCCGCCGTTACCAAGAATGCCCCTTTTCGCGCGGAATGCACCTTGCACCACCTCTCCCATCTTTTTTAATTATACGGTTAGCCGGAGAGAAACGCAATTTTAGTTTTATTTTCTACTTGACTTCATATTGATAATCAGGTACGATCCTCCTGTCCGGAAAAAGGATCAGGAGGTTTTTTATGCTTAGTTTGTTTCGCAACCCGATTGTGCAGGCGATTTTATTATCGGAGATTTTTCTCCAAATCGGCATCTGGGTGCGTAATTTTTCCGTGCTTTTGTATGTGGTGGAAATGACGAACGGGGATGCCCTGGCGGTTTCCCTGGTTTCTGTGGCGGAATTTGTGCCGATCTTTGTCTTCTCCTTTATCGGCGGAACCTTTGCCGACCGGTGGCGCCCCAAACGTACCATGGTCTGGTGCGATACCTTAAGTGCGGTGTCGGTATTCGCCGTGCTTTTGACCATGATCTTCGGTTCCTGGAAGGCGGTCTTTTTCGCCACCATGTTCTCGGCCATTTTGTCCCAGTTTTCCATGCCGTCCGGGTTGAAGCTGTTTAAAATTCATGTGCCGGAGGACCAGATTCAGGCCGGCATGTCCATTTACCAGACAGTTTTTGCCTTGTTTATGGTTTTCGGCCCGATTCTGGGCACATTTGTTTACCAGCATTTTGGCATTCAGATTGCCATTGCCGTGATGGGCATCTCGTTCCTGATGTCGGCCGCCGCCCTGTTATGGCGCCTGCCCGGTCATGACCCGGGGGGAGAGGGGGCCGGGGCCACCGTTCTTCAGGATATGGGCGCCGGAATCCGTTATATGCTGTCGAAGAAAGTGCTCACCCTGCTCGGCGCCTGTTTCTTTGCCGCCGGCCTGTCTCTGGGTTTGATCCAACCCTTGGGTGTTTTCCTGATCACGGAAAGGCTGGGCCTGACCCAAGATAATCTGCAGTGGTTGATGACGGTCTACGGCGTCGGCATGATTTTGGGAGGCGGACTGACCATGGCCTTCGCCAAAGCGGTTCCTCCCCAAAGACTGCTGGCTTTCGGTTTGTTCTTCGACGCCCTGGGCATTGGTTTGTCGGGGATATCCACGGTTTGGTGGTTAACATTGGGGGCCCAGTTTTTAAGCGGGCTGGTGCTTCCCTGCATTCAAATCGGCATCAATACCATGATTCTGCAAAACACGGAAAACCAATATATTGGCCGGGTCAACGGCATCCTCAACCCCTTGTTTACCGGGGCCATGGTGGTGACCATGAGCCTGGCCGGCCTGTTGAAAAAAATATCCTCCCTGGTATCTATGTACGAAGGGGCGGCCCTATTGATGATTGTGGCCTTGGTGTGTATCGTGCCCTTGTACCGGATGCCGGTTGTTGCGAAGAATGAAGAGTAAAATTGCCATCCGGAATCGATTTCAGAAGGATGAATAAAAACACCGTCAGAACCCATGATTCTGATGGTGTTTTTGTATTCTATACAATGTGTCCAATGGGGTTTTATGATCACGTAAGTTCCATGATAGCATACAGGTATTTTTAGATATATTTCTTTCCTTTCAGTATCTGATTGAATTATCCAAAGCTGCTAATTTGGCGGGCAGAAATTAACAAAAGTTTGTATAGTAAAAATCTTTCATTAAATGTAGTATTTAGTTAGATAAAGTTATTTTGCATTTTAGGAGGCTTGAGTAAAATGACGGATGAATATGATCGGGACGTCCTTTTCCGCTTTATTGACGATCATGCGGCGCAAATGGCGGCGGATGTCGGGGATCTGGTGCGGGTGCCCAGTGTGTCCAAAGATCTGGGCCAGGTGGCGGAAGCATTGCGTTTGGTCTTGAGCAAAGCAGCCGGTATGGGCTTAAAAGCAGAATCCCTGCTGGATGACCGGGTGGGGCTGGTGGAAATAGGCCAAAGACAAGAGACGGTCGGTGTGCTCGCCCATGTGGATGTAGTGGACGTGGACGGGGATTGGACCGTTCCCCCCTATGGAGGCCTCCTGGTGGACGGGGAGATATGGGGGCGGGGGGCGGTAGACGACAAGGGGCCGTTGGTGGCTGCCCTTTACGCTTTATGGGCCGTAAACAGCCTGCCCTTACCCAAATACAAAAAAGTGCAATTGATTATCGGCACCCAGGAAGAAGTAGCCTGGACCGACATGGAGGACTATACGGGAAGATATCAAACACCGGATTACGGTTTTACACCGGATGGAGAATTTCCCGCCACCAACCGGGAAAAGGGGTATGCCGATATCCGGCTTGATTTTGCCAAAAACGAGGAAGGGGAGAAGAATTTCGAGATCTTAAGCCTGGAGGCGGGGAGTACGGTAAATGCCATTCCGGCCCGGGCCCAGGCTCTGGTCCGGGGAGAACCTGCCCGCATGGAAGGATTTATCACCCATTATCTGGAAAATTACCCTGGAGAAAAAATAATTCTGGAGAAAAAAGAAAATGCCCTTCTCATTACCGCTTACGGGGTTGCCGCCCATTCCTCTGTTCCGGAAAAAGGAAAGAATGCCATTACCCTGCTCTGCCATTTTTTAAACGGTCTTCCCGGGAAAAAAGACGGCTCCTCCCGGCTGATTGCCTTCATCGACCGCTTTTTCCACGGGGACATCTACGGGAAGGCCATCGGCCTGTACAGCCAAAGCGAATATTTGAACGGGGAGTACATTCATCGCAATGTGATTTCACCCACCCTGCTGGAAACGAAAGAGGGGAGCTTTCATGTTACCTTTAACCTGAGAACCTCCTTCGGCACCACCAGGGAAGATATTGAAAAGGCCTTTGCGGCCTTTGCACAGCAATATCACTATACCTGGACCCACTTGAGCTATTATGAGCCGATTTATGTCAGCAAGGACATGCCTTTTCTCAAAGTCTTAGGAGAAGCCTATGAGGAGATCACGGGCCTGTGCAGCGAACCGGCCCTGGCCCACGGCACCTCTTATGCCAAGGCGATGCCCAATACCGTGGCTTGGGGGCCTGTTTTCCCCGGTCAGGAAGATTTCTGTCACGGGGCGGACGAAAGAATCTCCCTGGCATCTCTGGTGACAGCGGCCAAAATCTATGCCAGGGCTTTGGCGGACCTGGTCTTTTCCCCAAATTCGTTTAAATAATCCGGAAAATTCCCTATTCCTGGTTTTGCAGGAAGGTTTTTAGAATATCCGCCCGGCTGACAATCCCAATTAATTTTTTGTTTCTTAAAACAGGTACCCGGTTAATGTTTTTATGGACAAAAATGGTGGCAATATCCTGGACGTCCATGTCCTCTCCGATGGTGGCAACATCGGTGGTCATGATTTCTTCCGCTTTTGTGGCCGCCAGTTTTTTAAAGTCCTCTTTATACTGTTCCACACCGCTGAAATAAATAAACGCTCCTAAAACAGAAAGAACTTTGGGCAGCCTGGGGGCCGTTTCCTGATGAATCAGATCTCCTTCCGTGACAATACCCATTAATTGATGATCATCATCAACGACAGGCACGCCGGAAATATGGTGATCAATTAATATTCTGGCAATTTCTCCGATTGGGGTATCTTTTTTCACGGTAATCACTTCTTTGGACATAATATCCTTTGCCTTCATGATTATCCCCCTTTCCTTTCTGTAAAGCTTGTCTCCATCTTTCAGGAAACATGGTTGATGTCTCCAGTATAAATGACTTGGCAGAAACTGTCCAGCAAGAGGAGAAAAACAATTTTTATCAAATTCCGGCCATGCCCCGGAAAGAGCAAGATGGGGAAAAGATCATCGGGCAGTTTTCAGATATGCTGGAGTAAGAGACTTGTTTTAAATGATAGGATATTTAAGTTTGTTTATAAAAATTTTAAGATTGCTTTATGGCCGTTTTATTTTTCCCCGTTATAATGACCTCAAACAAAAAAAGGAGGTCATTTTTATGAACAAAATAAAAGTGATGTATGATGTGGTAAAAAAATTGAAGGAAAAGGAGGTTTTCAAGGGGACCCTGGCAGGAGAAATAAAAAAAGACCAGGTAAAGCTGTTCGGTCTGGCCAAAGAGTTTGAAAAGGATACGGCCCAAGGCCAGGTAAAAGCCAAGATCAGCACCGAATGGGACTTTGCGGGAAAGAAAGGACGGCATGAAAGCAGCACTGAATTTCATACCCCGGAATGTGCCGGCACCGGTATGCACCACCACCATTTTATGAGACACGGGCACCATTTTGATCATCATCCCGGCATCCATGGCTGCTGTGGCGTGAAGGGCAAATTAGATAAGATTGCCTTTGTGCTCAACCTGTTCAACAACATCAAAGTGGACGAGGAGAAAGACGGCAGAGCCGTATTGTCCCTTACCGTCACGGAACTTCCGGAAGATGTGAAAAATCATCTGAAAGCACATTTGGATCAAAAAATAAACAGGCCGGAAGAGGGGGAGAAAGGCTGCGTGCTCAAGGAGCTTGCCGCTTTGGAGGAGGCAAGCCTGGAGGTAAAAGTGATGATCAACCCCAACAGCGAGATAGAGAAAATAGTCCTGGCCGGGCAAGGGAAACAGAAGGATGCCCAAAATGGGGTCCATGACCTCAGCTTAGGAGCAGAAATAAACTTAGTTTGGTAATCAGAGCACAGATTCTAAGTAAAGGGCGTAAAGCGGGTGAAGTTTTACGCCCTTTCTCCCTTTTGAAAGCTTTAGAATGTGGTAGAATAGAATCAATAATTGATTTTTCAGGCAGCAGGTGAGAAGATGTTCGACAAGAAAAGACGGGTGCATCAACATTTCCATAAAATACACGAGCAATTCCATCGGAAGCATCCCCATTCCCCCGGAAAGTGGGGCAATAATCACTGGGGTGAAGAATACCAGAACCACTGCAAATACCATCATGATTTTGATTCCTTCCACAAGGGCCTGAAATGGCTGCGCCCGGCAGCTTTCATCTTTACCGTAATCCTTTTATATTTGCTCTTTAGATGGATCGGCACTACGGCTATTGCCGTTTTCTTTGCCCTTTTTATCGCTATCAAAGAAATCATTCATCTCGGGTTTCTCCAGCGCCTGGAGAAAAGGATCTTTCTGCCCATGGATGAACTGAAGAAAGCCGTGGATGAAATTGCCCGGGGAAACTACTATGTGCAGGTGGATTATCCTGTGACCAATGAATTCGGGGTGTTAATCCATTCTTTTAATGAAATGGCCCAAAAATTACAGGAAAGTGAAAAAGTGCAGCTTTCCTATGAAGAAAACAGGAAGGCCTTGATCGCCAATATTTCCCATGATCTAAAAACGCCCATTGCTTCCATCCAAGGATATATTGAAGGAATTTTGGACGGGGTGGTGGCATCCCCGGAAAAAACCAATAAGTACCTGAAGATTATTTATCATAATACTGTCTATATCAATAAACTGATTGATGACCTGTTCCTTTTTTCTAAATTGGATATGGAGAAACTGGATTTTCAATATGAGACGCTGCCGGTGAAAGGGTATATGAGTGATCTGATGGAGGAATTCCGGCTGGAACTGGAAGAAAAGCAGATTCAGTTCAGTTACCTGGACAAAATGGACCCGGACGGTTATGTCCGCATCGACAGGAAAAGAATCCATCAGGCGATCAGAAACATTATCGGTAACGGGGCAAAATTCGGCGGGGGCAACGAATTAACCATCACCGTAGAATTATGGCGGCAAGATGATGCGGTCTATGTCAGCGTAAAGGATAATGGGCCGGGGATTCCCCAGGATAAACTGGCTCATGTGTTTGAAAGATTTTACCGCATTGATACGGAACGGACCAAGGACATGATGAGTACGGGCTTAGGTCTGGCTATTGCGAAGGAATTAGTGGAGGCGCATCAGGGCAAAATTACCTTGTCAAGCACGGAAAATGAGGGTACTTGTTTTACGATTATGCTGCCAATTGTGAAAGAACAGGGAGAGGCTGGCCAATGAAACAGATCCTGATTATTGAAGATGATATTAATATTGCGGAACTGGAACGGGATTATCTGAACCTGAACGGTTATCAGGTGGAAATTGTCCAGGACGGGGCGGAGGGACTGAAAAAGGCCGTCTCCGGCATCTTTGACGTGATCCTGGTGGACCTGATGCTGCCCAACAAAGACGGCTATGAGATTATTAAACAGGTGCGGGAGCGGTGGGAAATTCCCATCATCGTCGTTTCGGCCCGGAATGAAGAAATTGACAAAATCAGAGGCCTGGGCTTCGGGGCGGACGATTATCTCACCAAACCTTTCAGTCCGGCGGAGCTGGCCGCCAGGATCAAGTCCCATATCAAAAGATATGAGCGCCTGATGGGCAAAAAAACGGTAAACGAAGTGATCAACCACAAAGGATTGGAAATTAATACCGCCTCCCGCAAAGTCTATGTAAACGGGAAGGAAGTCCTCATGACCACAAAAGAATATGAATTATTGCTGTTTCTGGCCTCCAACCCCAACATTGTTTTTAGCAAAGAGAGAATTTTTGATACCATCTGGGGTGAAGACTATTTTGGGGATACCGCCACCGTGGCGGTTCACATTCAAAAAGTAAGGAAAAAGATTGAAAAAGACCCCTCTGCTCCCGAATATATCGAAACTATCTGGGGGGCGGGATACAGGTTTAATGCCTGACAGCCGGTCAATTTGATACTTGGGAAAGGAATGAATTTAGCAGATGAAGAATGCGATTGTTTTTGCCTCCTCTCATGGCACCACAGAGAAAGCCGCCCGATTACTCGGGGAAAACCTGAAGGGAGAAGCGGTTTTAATCAACTTAAAAAAGACACCTAACCCGGATATTCAAGGGTATGACGGTGTGATCATCGGCAGCTCTATTCATGCCGGTGCCATCCAGTCAAAGGTAAAGCAGTTCCTGAAACAGAACCAGCCTGTTTTCGGCACGAAAAGGATCGGCCTGTTTCTTTGCTGCATGTTTGAGGACGAAAAAGCCCAAAAGCAATTCGAGACAGGTTTTCCCCGGGAATTGCGGGAAAGATCTTCCGCCAACGGGTTGTTCGGGGGAGAGTTTATTTTCTCAAAAATGAACCTGGTGGAACGGATCATCGTCAAGAAGGTAAGCGGGGTTACTGCGGATATATCTAAACTGGATGTCAATGCCATCAAAAATTTTGCGCATCAGTTCCAGGCAAGCTAAATTCTTTCTTCCCACCAGCCAAAAGCCACTCTTCCTACAATTTTTCACAAATGAAGACGATCAGACTAAGAAATCTGATTCCCTTGATTCAAAAAAAGAGTTGATTTTTAGAGGAATTTCTGTTATATCTATACATAGATAATCTATGCATAGATATAAAGCTTATTGGAAGGAGGGACTGATGTGAAAGTAAACAAGGAGCTTCTAAAAGGGAGCAGCGTAATCCTGGTTTTAAGCTTGCTGAACCGGGAGCCTATGTATGGCTATCAGATGATTAAAGAAATGGAGAAAAGATCCAGCGGGGTGTTTCAGTTCAAAGAGGGTACGCTTTATCCTATTTTACATGGTTTAGAAGCCGATGGGATGGTTGAATCCTATTGGTGGGGACAGGTGGGCAGCCGGCAAAGAAAATATTATCGCATTACCCATCAGGGAAATCATTATTTAAAAGAAAAAGAACAAGAGTGGGAAACATTTCGTTCTGCCGTCGATCAGGTTCTCACAAGGGAGGCTTACATATGGTCTTAATCCAGAACCCCAAGATACAAGCATATATTGGTGATATCTGCGCCCAGATTAAATTTCGCGAAGTTCATCAGGAAATACAGCTGGAAATTAACACCCACCTTCAGGAGAGTATGGAAGAATATATGGCGCAGGGCTTTTCCGAAGATGAGGCGGTAAACAAAGCAATTGTTCAAATGGGCAGTGCGGATACCGTAGGAAAAGAGCTTAATAAAGTTCACCAGCCGAAACCGGAGTGGAGCATCCTAAGTTTAAGTCTTTTTTTCGCAGGCTTGGGTTTAGCCGCCATGTATTTTATGGGCAAACAAGGTCTGCTTCTATCCACTCAGCCCCGGATATTTACCAAAACGTTGGTTTTCATCATCATGGGAGCAGTGATTGTACCTGGATTATATCTATTTGATTACCGGAAATTAGAGCCCTATTCAAAGTACCTCTATCTGGGCACCCTGGTATTGATGACCCTGACCACGCTGGTTGGGGTGCCATTTCAAGGCAAACCCTATTTAAATATCGGTCCCTTTTATTTGGATATTATCGGCATCAGTCCTTTCTTGTTCAGTATCGCTTTTGCCGGGCTATTCCATAAATGGCAGTGGAACGAACCCAAAAAATTGTTACAGGGTTTTCTGATATGTCTGGTGCCCCTGTTTTTGATCTTGACAGGCCGTTCCTTGTCCACCGCTGTCATTTATTCGATTATGTGCCTTACACTGATGGCAGTTTCAGGGGTAAAACATAGAATTTCCCTGCTGTTATTTGGTTTATTGGGAAGTATCACGCTGTGCTCCGTCATCAGTACTCCTTACCGCTTACAACGCCTGATTACCTTTTTAAACCCGTCGGCGGATCCTGCCGGTAGTGGCTGGCTCAATATCCAGCTGAGTCAATTAATGCACAGTTCCGGATTTTTTGGCCAAGGATTCACGCTCGGCCAGAAATTGATCCCTGACCTGCATACCGATTTTATTTTTTCTTATATTACCTTCACTTTTGGTTGGATTGCAGGGGGTATTTTGGTGGCCCTGGTTGTTTTGTTTATGATCCGGATCATCTTCATCGCTACAACCGTAAAAAATAGTTATGGCAGGCTCCTTACCAGCGGGTTAGCAGCCATTTTTGCCATCCAGTTTTTCTGGAACATATCTATGAACCTGGGATGGGCCCCGATCAGCGAAGTGGGGCTTCCCTTTATCAGTTTTGGCGGTTCCCGGTTAATCCTCAATGCAGCAGCCTTGGGAATTATTTCAAGTATTTACAGACGAAAAAACATTTCCCTAACTTGACCTTAGCATAATCCATACGCGACTTAGCAGTTATAAAGTTTCTGCACAGACCGAAAAGATCTATAAAATGGAGGGGACGTTTTGTCTGAAAAGCTCACATCAAACAAAACGTCCCTGTGCTGCCTTATCCTACTGATTTACCTGTTGCGGGATGATAGTCTAAACTGCCGTCGTACCCATTGGGAAAGAAAATATAGGCTGCTGCTTCCTTGTTTTCACCTGTTAAGCGCACTGCGTATGCGGAGCCGTCGGATAATTCACATACGACGATGACGCCGCCTGCCGGCGTTGCTAACACCACCTTGCTGCCGGTGATGGAAACATTCTCCGGCAAAAACTTGGCTATTTCTTGTAAAGCCTTATTTGTCCACGCGGGATTATCCAGATCTTTGTTGTTTTCTTCCCGATAATTAAGGTTATAAAAACTTGCATCCAGCATTCTACCGTTCACAGAGTCTATGGAGGCAATATACCTTTTGGTATTTTGATCTTCCTTGGGGGCGTGGAATATTACCGTCCAGGAATCGGAGTTTGGTACCGGGCTTCTGGAAAAGCTTGCTTCCGCAGTATAGCCTTGAAAATCAACGCCATAGGCCTTTTTCAGGATGCCCGCAGCATAAGCGGCCGCTTGCTCCGCTGAAAGATCCTTTTCCCCGGGAGTCATATTCGAAATAATTTCATGATATTTTTCTTCGATCTGCTCAGGGGTGATGCCGTCTATCATGCTTAACTTTTCTCTGATATATTCCTTTTGGTCAGACACAGTCTTAGATAGGTCAGTAACGGAGTACTCCGCAGTAATTCCGGTTTCGGCAGCGGGAATTTGATTATAGGCATTCGCATCAATTGTGATGCCCGCTGCATGTGCCGATGCGCTTTCCGGCACATTACGGTCAAGGGCAAAAGCCATTGCAGAGCTGCTTCCTGCTATTAATGCAGCTGCCGCGACAAATACCCATGCCTTGTTGACTACTGTTTTAAATTTCGTCATTTTTCGTGATCTCCCTTTTTCATCAATGTTTGGTAGCGCTACAAGTAAATCATACACCCTCATCGATCAGAGAGTTTTCACTGGGTTGTAAAAGAGTTGTAAAAGCAACCTGCACGGTGGTGCCTTTTCCGGGACAAGAGTTGATTCTTAGCTCAGCTCCGTGCAAATGCGCAATCTCACGGCAAAGGGACAATCCCAGTCCAACACCGCCTGAGCTCCGGGAGCGGGCTTTGTCCACCCGATAGAAGGGTTCGCACACCAAAGCAGCCTCTTCCTCTCCCATGCCGCAGCCCGCATCCTTCACTTCCAGTATGGGTACGGTATCAAAATAGGCGGACAGTTGAATGGAAGAATCATGAGAAGATGCTTTCACGGCATTATCTACCAGGTTCACCAGCAGGGACTGGAGAAGAATAGAATCTCCTGTTAGATCTTTCAATGGGCAATAAATATCCAATCTAATACGCTTTTCTTCCAATTTTGCCGCCAACACTGTTTGAACCTGATGAAACAATTCTCCTGGGATGAGGGGCTGCAAATCCGGCTTATTGTTTCTTACAAGGGCCAAATCCAGCAGTTTAAATGCCAGGTTCTGCATCCTGTCCGTTTCGCTGATAATATAATTCGCTGCTTTGATGCGATTTTGCTCATGGGTGTTAGCACTTTGCAGATATTCGGCATAACCTCGAATCGCGGTAAGCGGTGTGCGCAACTCGTGGGCCAAATTATCGATGAGCCTTTGTTTATCTTGGGCGTTTTTGTCAAGCTCGGTAATCTTATCCTGGATGCGGGACGCCATCTGATTAAAGTTTTCTGCCAGGTCATGGAATTCATCTTTCCCGGGGACACTGATTCGTTCATGATATACCCCGCCGGCTATTTTACGGGTAGCCTTTTGCATGGTTCGGATCGGATCGGTAAGCTTCCTTAATAGCATCAGTAAGATTATTGTCAGCACTATTTCCACCAACGCGGTGACCGTGATCAGATAGCGGGTGAGTTGAGAGTGAGTCTGATACAGTTCAGACAGGTCGCGGACGTAGGTAAGCGTATAGTCCTGATACTGCCCGCCTACCTTTCCCGCTATAGATAAGTAGTTTTTTCCGCTGCTTGACAGCACCTTTATGGTATAGGCATCCTTAGCCGGTTCTCCGTCATTCATATCGGATATGGCGGCAGAAGGGACATTTGTAAAAAGCAGCTTATTTGAGTGCCGGAGTTCCAGGAATACATTCTGTATTCTGTAGTAGTCCGCATAGGAACGCATAAAGCTTTCTATCGAAGTGGGTGTCAGCTCACCCTGTTCACGGTAGTAAATACTGTTCATCGTATCGTAAACGCCATTCATGATGAAGTGATATTCGCCTAACGCCCGGTCCGTATCCCGCTTCATATTAAGAGAGAAGCTGTATTTAGAAGTCAAATAGAGGCAGATATTGATGGATATAATGAAAACTACTAAAATGCCGATAAAGGCTTTTTGCCAAAACTTCACTGGTCCACCTCCAGGCGGTACCCCATTTTGTAAATAGTTTTGATTCTATTTTCCCAGTTTAATTTTTTGCGCAGTTTTTGAATATGCACATCTACGGTTCTTGTCTCTCCAAAGTAATCATATTCCCAGGCCAGTTTAAGCAGTTTTTCCCGGGACAGGGCGATATTTCTATTTTTAATGAGTATTTCCAGCAATTCATATTCGCGAAGGGTCAGTTCGATTTCGCTGCCTTTCACGGTGACTACTCTGCTTTCCAGATTTACCACGGTACTGTCCAGAGAAAAAATATGCAAGGACCGCTGGGTACGGCGCAGCACGGCTTCAATACGAGCCAGCAGCTCAATCGTTTCAAAGGGTTTGACGATATAATCGTCGGCGCCCAGTTTCAGCCCTTTCACCCTGTCGGACAGATTGCCCATGGCAGTGAGGAAAATGACGGGCGTGTTCTCAGAAACATGCTGCATCAGGGTGAACCCGTCCAGCCCCGGAAGCATAATATCCATTACAATCAGGGCATAAGTATGCTGCTTTAGGTATGCAAGGGCCTCATTGCCTTCATATGCCTGGGTACTGGTGTGGCCTACCAGCTCCAGATTCATCGCAATAAGGTCGTTTATGGATTTTTCATCCTCAACGATGAGAATGTGCGCCATAAAACCACCTCCGCTCCTATTTTAGCATAGATGGAAAACAAGCAATGTAATAGAGTTGTAAATTACATTTGGTGGATATTGGATAAGAACTATGTCAAGGGGACAGGTCCACTGACATAAGAGGATAAATTGGCATGAGAGGAAGACCATGTCAAGGGACCTGTCCCCCTGACATAATTGACATATTTAGCTATGGATTATCTTGGCAAATAAAGCCAGTATTCCCGCTGTAATCAGCGGTCCGACAGGCACTCCGCCCAAAAAGGCCGCGGCGCCGACTGCTCCGATGATCATGGCAGGCATAACATTGCCATGTCCCTGAACAGTTAGATAGTTCAAGCCTTGACCGCTTAAATATGTTGTGAAAAATGAAAGAGCTAAAGCAGTGATACCTGTCCAGGATGTGAATACGCTTTTTATATTTTCTGCGGAAATGCTGCCATTGGCAATCGGTATCATGATGGCAGCGAGAAGGAATATCAGTCCCCAGGTCATACCGCTTTTTTCTATAAACGGATACACATAGCTGTCCAAACCTATTAATTTCAGTAAAAGTAAAACACATGTAGCAATAGCCACCGAATTCGCCTTGCCCAATATAGCAACAGCAAGAATCCCCAATAAAATAACTGTAGAACTCAAGACCATTCATCTCCTGAAATTTATTTAAATTATATAAAATAAAATGAAGCGCTTTTATTTCAATTCCCTTTTCCGTTCCATTTTATTACCTTCCTCACTATTTTACCGGCTTGCCGCAAAAATTATTTTTCCAACGTCATGCCAATTTTCTCAGCAGTCCATGTTCTTATATTCCTTTAAGGACAAGGAAAGGAAAAAGGGGGCAAAGAGGTCAGGACAATAGCTCCCTTGCCGATTAAGTTCATGCGGAATGCGAATTGGCAGAAACACCATGTTTGTGGAAATTCAGCTTGGTGCCGGATGTATTTATCAGTGAGTTTGAAAAAGCTCAGCCGGAATATTAAGGAAAAAGGCTTAGAAAAAGCTGCGTCACGGTGTTTGTGTTGTTTGATCGATAAGCCAGACATCTGGCAATAGCAAAATTATCATTCTCGATTTCGAGCACCGCGCAATTTGTCAAATGTCTTTTCATGTTTGTAGTCAATATCGCTATTCCGGCTCCTGCCTGAGCGGTCAACAACATCATCTCATAATTGGGTACAAGGATGGGATTTGCAATGTGAACGCCATTTGTCCTGCATAAACCTCTGATATATTCGAAATATCCTCTATAGAAGTCGTCATCAACGCTGACAAAAATTTCGTTAGCTAAATCCGATATTTGAATGCTCTTTTGTTTGGAAAGAGCATGTTTCAAACTGACCATTACAATGAGGGGCTCGGTATATAGGTCAACAAATTTCAGCAAATCACTGTTTTTGAAATCGACATGCATGGTCGCGCAAACATCTATGTTCCCATCAAAAACTTCCTTGAGCAATTCATTGGGAGTTCCGGCGACAAAGTTCAGTATAACGTCTGGATATTTAAGCTTAAACATCTCAATTTTTTCTAAAAAAAATTCTTTTTGATAGTATAGGAGCCCTAAACCCAGTTTTCTCTTGTGTGCAACATCAATTTGTTTCACCGCTTTTATCGAGCTGTCATATTGGGCAACTATTTCTATGGCCTTGTCAAGG
Organism: Candidatus Formimonas warabiya; assembly: GCF_002777255.1. GTDB lineage: Bacteria > Bacillota > Dehalobacteriia > Dehalobacteriales > Dehalobacteriaceae > Formimonas > Formimonas warabiya. Next base: position 4,193,965 of record NZ_CP017634.1, read on the forward strand.
AAGGCTTTGCCGGCCTCTGTTAATTTGACAGTGCGCTTTGTGCGGAGAATCAGACTAGTGCCAACCTCTTCCTCAAGGCAGATCAGATGCCTGCTTAGCGTGGGCTGGCTCATATGAAGGATTTCGGCGGCTTTTGAAAAATTAAGCGTTTTTGACAAAACTACAAATTCACGAATGTAGTCTAAATCCATACCCATACTCATACTCCTTGAGAACTTTTTAACAGTGCTTTGGTGTAAAAAATATTGGTAAGTATAAAAAAGTGACTACAATACCTTCATTATACAGTTTTTCCCCTTGTTTTGGTAGATGCGCTTAATACAGTGTTTGAATAACAGTTATTTTTTAATTGAATTTCCGTTTTTTGAGTGCCTATGCTATCCTTGAACCAGGATCAGATCCGAAATGGCAGTTGAGAAAAGCTTTTCTAAATTTGTATCATTTCCTGCTTGGGAACCATTGTCTTTGTGTATTATCATGCTAAGCAAAAATCAAGTTATTTATTGATTGAAGGGAGACATTTATGAGTGACCAAGATATGAACAAATACCGCGTAACACCTCCCGGCTATTTTACGATACGGTGGGGTCAACCTGAATACACCGACTGGATGGATGAGAGTATGTCGTGGAAGGAGAACTGCTATATCGGGGATTGGTCCTTCCTTTGGGAGCGCTGGTTCAGAGGTCCCGATGTGGAGAAACTGTTCTCCGATTTTTCCACGACCAGCTTTAAAAGGTTTGAAATAGGCCAGTCCAAGCACTGCATTCATTGCAATGTAGACGGTAAGGTTATCCACGAGGGTATTTTGTCCCGTATGGGTGAGCATGATTATTTGCTTTTTGGCCGAGGATGTTTCTGGATGAATTACAACCTGGAAAAAGGCAACTACAATGTTACATCCGAACCTGACGATTGGTTCAATTTGCAGGTATCGGGTCCCAATGCCGTAGCCCTTCTCGAAAAGTCCTGCGGTGAAAGCTTGCGCAATGTCAAATACATGCACATGAAAAAGATCGGGATCCGTGGCAAATGGATGTACGCACTGCGGCAGGGTATGGCGGGAGAGCCTGGTTTTGAGCTGGTGGGCCCTAATGAGTGGAAGGAAGAGGTCATTCAAGCCATTCTGGAGGACGGAGAAGAATTCGGCATTCGCAGACTGGGTGGAAGAACGGTCTTTATTAACCATCTGGAAGCTTGTTTCCCCACGATTATTACCGACTACATCCCGGCGATGTTTAGCAGCGATTTAACCGATTATCTCACCGCTTTCAAAACATCAATGCCCGCCTCTATGACCACATTGAATCTCTACGGCAGTTTTGAAGGCAACGATATCAGCGATTACTATCGCAGCCCGATTGAGCTGGGGTGGAGCAAGGTTGTAAAATTTGACCATGATTTTCTAGGGCGGGAAGCCCTTGAAAAGGAAATGGCAAATCCCAAAAGAATCATTCGCACGCTGGTTTGGAACCCGGAGGATGTGGTAGATGTATATGCTTCCATGTTCCGAAAAGGCGACCACTATGATTATATTGAGTTGCCCAGATTCCAGAGAGGCGGCATGTATGTTGATAAGGTGGTGAAGAACGGAAAATTAGTCGGCACCACTTCATCCTATGGATATAGCTACTATTTCCGCGAGATGCTCTGTCTGGCTGTTCTTGATGTTGACCAGGCTGACATCGGCAATGAGGTCAAAATTGTATGGGGTGCTCCCGGACATCCGCAGAAGGAAATCAGGGCGACCGTGGCTCAGGCACCTTACAAAAAGGACGGATCGAAGGGTGATTTGCACCTCGTGAGATAGCTCACGTTAGATGCTGCCATCATTGCACATAGAAATATTGTGGATCAATGATTTTGGGCATAAGGCGATTATCATTCCGCCAGTTGCCCGGATATGAATTATCTTTTAGTCGCCTCGTTATACATAGAAAAAATGCATAGTGAGGCGACTTATTATTAATTATGATTTATGCCAGTCTGTGAAAATGTAATAGAGCGGAGGAATAAAATCATGGAAAAAATTGTGCAAAAAATCGGCTTTTTGCTGTTCGTAGCCATCAGTTTGCTGATCGGCATCCTGCAATTATTCCAACCGGCCCTCGATGCCAAGGGGCATTTTGTCGTGATGATACTTATTATTACCATTGGACTTTGGATTTTCAAACCCCTGAATATACCTTTTTCGGTAAGCGGCGTACTATACATGGCCTGCCTGTTGGCGATAGGGGTTCCTGCAAGCAATGTGTTTTCGGGTTTTTCGGGAACGGCTGTTTGGTCATTGATTCCCGCTCTTTTTTACGGCTTTGTGCTTGCAAAAACCGGACTAGGCAAACGCATTGCCTATCTGGGAATGAAGTATGTAAAAATAAGCTATCCAGGGCTTTTGCTCATGTGGGCGGTAATCGGTATTGCGCTTTCCATGCTGACACCGTCCATAACAGTACGGGTAGTTATCGTTACCCCCATAGCTTTAAACTGTGCGAATATCTGCAAACTTCCCGAAAACTCCAAAGAACGATCTCTTATCTTGATAAATGCTTGGGCGATGGCTGTCATTCCGGGTATCGGATGGCTGAGCGGCTCGCTGGCAGGTCCCATTATGTCCGGCTTTTTTGCCTCTGTTCCCGAGCTTGGCGCAATTGACTTTGCGTCGTGGGCCAGAGTTTCTCTCCTGCCGGTAGCTGTCATTACGGTTCTGACCATCATCGCCGGTTATATTGTACTAAAGCCTTCTGAGAAACTGAATATTTCAAAAGATACGTTCATTGAGGAATATCGAAAGCTTGGTGCTATGAGTAATCAGGAAAAGACCAGCAGCATTGTTTTGGTGCTCTCATTTGTGCTGTTTGCGACTAGCTCCTACCATAAAATCCCTGACGCGGCGGTCTGCCTTGCTGGTTTGTTTATCCTGACTGCGGCACAGATTATCAACAGCAAAGAGATCGGTTCAGGAATCAGCTGGGATCTTGTGCTATTTATCGGTACGACCATGGGATTTGGCTCGGTGTTTGCCGCAACTGGCGTATCAAGCTGGATGTCGTCGATACTGGTCAATGCACTTGCTCCTATCGCCGGTAATTCATGGTTGTTTGTTTTGGTTGTATTACTAATTATGTTCTTAGTTCGATTTGTGGATATTGCCGTGTTTGTTCCGACCATGGCGATTGTTTCATCAATTGCCCCGAGCGTATTTGAAAGGTACGGAATTAATCCCCTTGTTTGGGTGCCTTTACTATGCATCGCTATGAACGCCTTTTTCCTGAGCTATCAGAACATGTTTGCACTGGTTGCCGAGGCAAATATGGGAGGAAACGGTTGGGCATCCAAGCATTTGTTTAGATTTGGCACCGCCTATTTTGTTGTCTGCATGCTGTCAATGCTTATTGCAATACCATATTGGATATCAATAGGAATGTTTTAATAGTATGGGAATATGTCAAGGGGACAGGTCCACTGACATCCTGTCCCCCTGTTCCCTTGACATGTAAAACTAGGTTTGGAACTCCTGGATTATTCCGTGAAGTACTTTTTCCATTTCAGCCCGATCTTTGGCGTTCATTTGGAGCCATTCATTTCCAAGTTCCTTGATTTTCTCTTGGTCTAAAATTTCACCCTGCCTCTTCAATCTTTCTATTTTTTCGGGGGTGAGCTGATGCTTTTCTGACATTACAATCACCTCAATTATTTTGATGAATTTTTCTGTACTTACTTTTTGCTGCCCTTCCAGAGCCTTTTCGACGGCCTCTAGTTTTTGACAGAGCTCTTCCTGAAGCTGAATGTGCTCACGGGTTTTCTCCAAATGCAACCGTATTATTTCATGGGGAGAAAATCCAGGATTACTTAGGAGTTTTTTTATTTCATCGAGTGAAAAGTTCAAAGCCCGTAGCGATAATATCTGCTGAAGGAGAGCAATATCTGATTTGATATATAAGCGATGCCCTGATCCTGTTTTTTCAGAAGGAATTAATAGCCCTATCTGATGATAATGGTGTAAAGTTCTTACGGATAATCCTGTAAGCTTGGATATCTCACCAACTTTCCAATGTTCTTTGCCCATATTTACACCTCCATGCATGGAACTTTATTGCCGGCACCTTTAATATACAACCTGACGTTACGTAAGATGCAAGAGGTTTTAAATAAATCTTTAAGAATAGATGATGCATTAGAAAAAGGTTTATGTCAAGGGACCTGTCCCCTTGACATACTATGTATCGTAGCGGTGCCCATGGTAGCTCAACCCCGTGCAGCGCCGGAGCAGGTCCATTGCCTTTGCTCTCTCTCCCGAATTCCGGTAGTTTTCCAGAAGAGCGTCGGCCGCCTCCAGAAAACCGTCCTCGCACTGCAGTCTGGCACTCTCCGCCCACAGGGCTTCCAGATCGTCCAGATACCGGCCGGTGTAGCAGTCTACCACCCTTTGGGCGTTTTCGGGTCCAGGCTGTCGCCGGAATTCGTCCGCCGCCTGCCGGAGCAGGTCATAATCGCAGATAATTTCCTCCCTGTTCAGGTGGTATACGCCTTTCTCATACAGGATGGGATTGTCCGCCCCCAGGCTCTCGAAGGCCCGCCGGATTTCCCCCCGGCGCGTGTGGAACAGGTTGGTCACATTGGCCTCGCTGTCTTCCCACAAGTCGGCATAAATCTGTTCCCTGGTGACCCCCTGGGGATGTGCCAGCAGATAAGCCAGAAGCTCACGGGCCTTTTGCGTGCGGATTTTGACGGGACTTCCCCGATCGTAAGCGGGGGCGATATAGAAGTTTCCCAAGGTATGGATATAAACCCGTTCGGCCGTATATCCGCCATAGGAGAGCATTTCTCGGGTAAATTCCGGGGTGATGCCCGACTCCACAGCCAGTTTCAGCACAGAAGTAAAAAGCGGTTTGAAGCGAATGTAATAAAGGTGGTTGTATTGGCGGGAAAGTTCTAAAAAGCGCCGGGTGTATTCCCTTGCGGCATCCCTGTCTCCTTCCCGCAGATAAATGGCCGCCAGCCTTCCATAAGCAATGGTAGCATAAGCATAGCTTCCAACCTCTTCCCCAATTTGGATGCATTGTTTGTAAAAACCCTTGCATTGTTCAGGGTCCCGGCCCAGGGTGTCCAAGGCGTTGGCGATACGTCCGTAGGCCAGGGATTGAAAAAACGGCGTTGTGCTTTTGAGGAGAGCAAGTGTTTCGCCGATAGACTGCCCGGCCTTCTCCGGCTGTTCCAGCAGGCGCGTGCATAGCCGCCATATTTTGACAAACAAAAAATGATCCCGGGTGCTTCGGTTTAAAAGAGCGTATTCCTCTGCCATACTCAGATAACGGTCCACGGCTGAATACTCAAAGGTCATTCCCAGGTAGCGCTTCAAAAGCTCTACAGAATGGAGGATTTCCGCATGAAGCAGGTAATTGACGCTGTACTCTTCATAAAGCCCAAGCTGTTTTAAGCGTGCCAACTCTGCCTCCAGCAAAGGCAGCACTTTCTCTTCCTGTCCGGTTACCTGGTAAGCCTTGGCCGCATAGGCCCCGATGCTGTGACGCATCAGCCAGTCCTGTTCTTCCCGGGGGATGGACAGGGATTTTTCATACACTTTCAGACAGCTTTTGTAATCTCCCGTGTAAAAATAAATGACTGTCAAATATCGCTCAAACCAGGCCTTGACACCAGCCGCTCCGGATGTCAGGCATTGCTCCATCATCGCCATGGTCAGTTCCAGCGCGTCGGAGAGCCGGGAGGTCAGGGTAAGGTTGTGAATTTTTTCAATCATCACGCCGTACCAATTCTGCATGGGCGCATCCTGCAGCAAGGGCAGCAAGGCATCTATGCAGCGGGTACTTTCGTCGAAGGAAACCCTGTTCCGCAGTACCCTGGCCATATGGGTCATGGCGTGCACATAGAGATCTTTATCGTCGTTGCTCAACTGAGGAATGGCTGTGCGCAAGTACTTTTCCGCTTGATAAAAATCCCCCTGATCGGATAAAAACATACCTTTAGCCAACATCACCCGGGGGGACAAATCCGCAGACTGCTCTTCCAGAAAGTCAAAGTACTTTCTCAGGCTCCAGGTACGGCCCCAGTCAAAGGGTTTGTCAAGAATAGCACCGATACAGTCTTGGATGACATTTCCATTCTCTAAAAGTAGGGCATAATCAGCGGCCTGTTCGTAATCCTTGCCATCATAACAGAAGGCCATGGCTTTGCTCAGGGTTTCTCTTCCCAGGCCGTCGTCATTTTGCTGTAAAAATAAGTGAAACAGGGCATGGTAGCGGTAAGAGGCGGCGGAAACCCGTTGTGTAAAAATATTGCGGTGGATCAGGTTCTCGAGTATTTCCCGGGAATTGCCGATACCAAGCAGGAGGTCGCAAAGCCCGGTTTCCAGTACGGGCAGGCAGGAGGTCGCTTTCAGGAAATATTGGGTTTCCGCCGGCAGCTGCCGCAAAATCTCATTTAACAGATAACGGTAAAGGTCCTGCTCCGCCTGGAGGCGCGATCCGGAAAGCATCCCGCCGTCTTTTGCCGCCAGGCGGTAAGATTGGATGGCCAAACTCCAGCCCTCGGTTGCTGCGTAAGTCTCTTCATCGAAGAAGCCCCACAGCTGTTCCGCCTCTTCCCGGCTGAAACATAAATCGTCTTTGGTGAATTCAGCGATCCCTCCGGCCATTTTCAAGCGCAAAAGGCCGCTCCACGGTTCATGGCGGCTGGCCATGATCAGGGAGATGTTCGGGGGACAGGTCATTGCCCATGCGGTGAGCAGCCCTGTTACAGTATCATTATCAATCACATGGACATCATCCATCAGGATGGACAGTCTGCTCCGGCCGATTGCCTTCAGCAGGGCGGGCAGAACGGTGGACGCAAATCTTTTCCTTCCGGCAAAGGGGATATAATCTGCCGCATGAAACTCAAATCGTCCCAGCTTTTCCCGAATGGACGCCTCCAGATGGCGCAGAAAAAACTGGGTATCGCTGTCCCGGTCATCCAGGGCAAGCCAGACCACATCATTACGGCCCTGGGCGTATTGCATCATCAGGGTGGTTTTTCCGTGGCCCGCATCCGCATGGATGTAGGTGAGCCTGCTGCCGGGAGGGGCAAGCTTCTCTACCAGGCGGGAACGGGGAATGATTGCTTCATCTGCTGCCTCAACCTGTCCGGGAGGCCTCTGCGGAACGGAAAGATCCTGCTTTCCCTTGATGTAACGGCCGGATTTGATTCTGGCGTCTTCCGGCTTTTTTGATCTTTCCGGAATCAACCAGGTCCAGCCATGGCGTTCCGTATCCTTGATCCTGCCCTCCAGGCAGAGGGTATGCACCCGGCGCTGGGAGATGCCCCATTTTTCCGCGGCCTCCTTGGGCGTTATATATTTCAGTCTGCGCACCCCCTCCAGATCTGTTCTTTTCCTTCGCGTTTCCTAAATTTTCATTTTCTTTGATTATAGGCCAAACTTCGAACAATATCAATGATGATACCTTAACTGCCGGAAGAAATAGCTGACAAGCATTCCTGTTTTGTCCCGGATGAAGCGACGCCGGACAAGAATCGACAAAATTCCCTTGTTTGGCGGCAGTTTTGGTGGTAGTCGACTTTTTATCATAAATTATGGAAATAAAAGGGCCTAAATAAAATAAAAACGGGCACCGTCCAATGAAATTGCCGGCAGGGTTAAGAATCGGGGTTCGAAGGAGGAGTACAAAGGATGGTTACACTGACGCAAACAGAGGAAACATCATTGGTTGCCCCGGCCAATGATCATGAGCGCACATTTGTTGAACTTTATAACAGTTACTTTTCCCGGGTTTACAATTATGTGCATTACCGGGTGAACGATTTTCATGATGCCGACGATTTAACCGGTCAGATCTTTGCCAAACTTTTTAGCAAACTAAAATATTACCGGCCGGAAAAGGCGCCCTTTGCCGCTTGGGTCTTCAGCATCGCCCGCAATGCCGTCACGGATTATTATCGCTCCCGGATGCGGAATCCTTCTACTCCCCTGGAGGAAACGGCAGATTTTATAGATTCCCGGCCCGGCCCGGAGGATATCGCCGCTGACCATGAAATGCACCGGCATCTGCGCAAGGCTTTAGCCTCCTTGACTCAGCGGGAGCGGGAAATCATTGCCTTGAAGTTTTGGAGCGGTTTTACCAACCGGGATATTGCCAGATTTACCGGTATCAGCGAAAGCAATACAGGGATCATCTTATTTCGGGCCATGCGGCGGCTGCGCCAAATCTTGGAAAGCCAGGGGATGAGTATTGATGACGGAAATGACTAAGGCGGAGATATACCTAACTTACCTGGATCAGATCTTAGCCGGGGAAAAAGATATCGGGCCGGTTGAGGATACTGAAGTGGCCAAACTCCTCCAGCTGGCCCAAAGCATGATTACCGCTGATTTCAGCGTGCATAGTGAAATCAGGGAGACTTTAAGAAAACAGCTTCTGGACCAGATATCTCCGGAAGATAATTTCATTTTGGCCGATATATTGAAAGATGAACAGGAAGCGGAGGATGAGCTGACGGAAGAGGAATTAATGTATGCGGCCGCCGGACTGCCGGAAGAAGCCGGAGAAAATATCTGTCCCCGCTGCGGGGCAAGGATGAACAAAATGCACGGAAAATGTCCCGTCTGCCGTTATTAATTATAGGGGAAATGATGGCTTTTACTGTAATACATCGAAGAGAGCGGCGTACTAACCTTTGAGAACACAAATTAAATGCGCACCAGATACACCAAAATAAGACGGAGGTGAGAAAATGAGTGTCGAATCAGCAAAGGCCTTTATTGAAAAAATAAAGAGCGACGAGGACTTTAAAAACAAACTGGGACAGCTTAAAGACGGTCAGGCGCGGCTGGACTTTGCCAAAGGGGCGGGTTTTGATTTTACGGCGGAGGATATTGCCAAAGTGAAAGAGGAACAGGGTCTCACGGATGAAGAATTGGACGGCGTAGCCGGCGGCTGCGGGCATGCTTGCCTCGCCATACCAGGAGCGGACCTTAAATTTACGTAAAGTGATGTCGGATCATGGTCAAATGTACCCAAAAATAAAAAAGGAGGCTCTATTATGAGTATCGAATCAGCAAAAGCATTCATCGAAAAAGTGAAAAATGACGAGGACTTTAAAAAGAAACTGGGAGAACTTAAAGACGGCCAGGCGCGGCTGGACTTTGCCAAAGGGGCGGGTTTTGATTTTACGGCGGAGGATATTGCCAAAGTGAAAGAGGAACAGGGTCTCACGGATGAAGAACTAGACGGCGTAGCCGGCGGCTGCGGGCATGCTTGCCTTGAAGGAATAGGGGATGTTCAAGTTTGGTAAACTGACCTATTCATAAGCAATACCCTCATTCCACTTTGAACAAGGGAATGAGGGTATTTTTATCTTCCATTTGATGAGCATGTCCCCGGTTAAAAGTCGAGGGGACAGGGTTTGGGAGGAAATATTTCGTGAGCGTTAAGGAAAGCGCGGTCCTGGTCATCAAAGCGGCCGGCCAGAACTGCAGCCAGTTCAAGTTCCCGCTGTCTCAGGCGGCACATTTCCGGGGAGGGGGTCCAGGCTGAACCGCAGGAGCCCGCGTTATCATGTTTGCACCCTCCGGCGCAGTAGTAGCGGGCAAAACAAGCAGCGCAAGCCGGCACCCGGGTAAGGGGGGATTCCCGGTAAATTTCCCGCTCAAAGCCGGCTTCAAAGACATTTCCCAGCTTATAGCCATCCAGGCCGACGAAGCGGTGGCATAAATAGATATCCCCCGCACAGGAAACGGCGGTGAATTTTACACCGGCGCCGCAGGCATAGCGCATTTTTCTGTTGTGCAGAAGGGCCAGCAGGGCATGGAAAAGCTGGGCTTTAGACTTCAGATCTTTTAAGGACCAACTATCCCTGTTTTTGACAAGCTTCAGCCATAAGTCCGCTTCCCGCTCCAATTCCCGGAGCAGGCCATCCAGCTTTCTGGCCTGGTTGGCTTTTACCGCTCCCTCTTCCCCTTCAAACAGTGAGGGGGATGCCGGCAAAAGGGTTACTTCCGGGAAACCGATATCCTGCAGCGCGTTTTTGATAAGTTCCGTCTTGCTGTCGTCGACGAGCACGGCATGAACGCAGGTTTCCGGCTTCGCCGCCAGCAGTTTTTTTACCCGGGGCAGAATGACGTCGTAAGAGCCCCGGCCGCCGGCAAAAGGCCGCTGCCGGTCCTGGATCTCCCTGGGGCCGTCCATACTGACCAGCACGTTGACATCATACTCCCGGAGAAACGAAATCATTTCCTCATCCAGCAGGGTCCCATTGGTCGTGACGTTGAAGCCTACTACCTTGTCCAGAGCGCCGGCTTTCTCCCGGGCGTAGGCCGCGACTTTTTTTATCAGAGGGAAATTCAAAAAGGGTTCGCCGCCGAAAAAGGAAATATAGATTTTTTTGGTGTTTCCCGCTTGTCCGAGCAGCCAGTCCACAGCCTGGAAGGCGGTTTTTTCCTCCATTTTGGCGCCGTCTTTTTTTTCATAGCAGTACACACAGCGCAGGTTGCACGCCTGGGTGACAAACAAGGCGATACTGATAATAGGAACGGATAAGCCGGATGCCGGCGGTTTTTCCGGTTGGGCTGATACCCTTCTTAAGGTTTCGGCAGTCAGGTCATCAACAGCGCTTGCCTGCATTTTTTCAATATCAATGACATAATTTTCACCGCCGTATTGAAATACATGAAAGGGCATGATTGTTTTCGTTTTTTCGTTCACAGAGTATCCCCCTTTTTTGCCGTCTTCAGGTTAAACCGCCTGATTGGTTTAGTTAACTTTAAAGTTAATACGTTTCGAAAGAGGGGTTATTACAAAAAAATTATTTTTATATGAATCCGTTTTCGGAATAGGAATCGCTGCAAAAACTGTAATACTTTCTTTTGTCTGACGTATTTACTTTAAATAATGGCATGAAAAGCAAGATTAGGCGGCAGGAAAGGCAGGAGAGGCTGTGTTGAAAAAAAAGGGCGGAATTTTCGGGGGCTTCATGTTAGGCCTGTTTCTCTTATTTGGCCTGACCGGCTGCACGCAGCCGGCAGAACCTCAAGAGATCGTCATCGGGGTGGTCTGGCCTTTTGCCGCCGACAACGATCTGTTTAACGAAGGCATCGATTTGGCCGTCAAGGAGATCAACGCCAGCGGCGGCATTAACGGCAAAGAACTGAAGCTGCTCAAAGAAGACGACGGTTCCGAGGTTGTCAAAGGGATCGCCATCGCCGAGTCTTTGGCGGAAAATAAGTCTGTCCGGGCGGTGATCGGGCACCGCAATTCTTTTGTCTCCATCCCGGCTGCCGCCATTTACGAACAGGCCGGGCTTACCATGCTGTCCCCGGCTTCTACGGCCCCGGAACTCACCCAAAACAATTACCGGCATATCTTCCGCGACCTTCCCGGGGATGAGGAAATCGCGCGGCAGCTGGCAAACCACCTGGCCGGGCAGGGCTTAAGGCGGCTGGTGATATATTATTCCGCGGATGCTTACGGGACCGGTTTGGCCAATTCCTTTGAGGATGCGGCCAAGTTATTGGGAATCACCATCGTCGACCGTTTTAACTACTATTCCGGCCCGGAAGAACTGAAACGCCTGCACAGCAGGTGGCAGGCCTTTGGTTTTGACGGTGTCTTTATCGCCTCGTCCCTGCCCGGAGGAGCCCGGTTAATTGCTGATGCCGGGCAAATCGGCATAGACGGACCTTTTGCGGCCGGAAACGCCCTCGACGCTCCGGAGCTGGCCGCCATAGGCGGAAAAGCGGCGGCAGGAACGGTGGTCGGCTCCGTGTTTGATCCGGGCAGCGACCGCCCGGAGGTACAACGTTTTGTGGCGGCTTTCCGGGAAACGTACCGGGAAAAACCGAGTTCCCATGCGGCCCTAGGTTATGACGCTGTCAAGATGCTTGCGGCCGCGATGGAAAAAACCGGCCGGCAGGACCGGGCCTCGGTCGCCGAGGGATTAAGGAATTTGGGCAGATGGCCGGGTGTCTGCGGGGTGCATGAACTGAGCGCAGCGGGAGACGACCTGGGCGACCTGGTAGTGCTGAAGCAATTACAGGACGGGGAATTTGTCGCCCTGGAAAAATAGAGAGGTGCCGGGCATGAAACAAAACATCTTCCGGGAAGTATCCTTAAAGAGGCTTTCCTCGCCGGAACAGCTGGATCAACTGATCAAAGTGACTTCACCCAAGGGCTGGCTGGCCCTGATCGCTCTGGGCCTTCTTTTGGCCGGGGTGATCGTCTGGAGTTTTATGGGCAGTATTCCCACGAAAATAGCGGGCCAGGGGATCCTCTTAAATGACGGCGGCGTCTTTTCCTTAACCCATGATAGCTCCGGCCAGGTCCTTGACGTCCGTTTCGCGGCCGGAGACGTGGTAAAAAAAGGAGATGTCATCGCCAGAATTGAACAGCCCCAGCTGGTGGAAAAGATTAACGGTGTGCTCGGTACGCTCCGGGATTTGGAGAAGAATCAACAGACCTCTTCCCCCGAATATCGGAACTTGGAAAACCAGGTGGCTGAGCTGCGGGAGGAACTGGACTACCGCTCGCAAATCGTTTCCCCGATTGAGGGGCGGGTTTTAGAACTGAATATCCGTCCGGGCCGTATGGTCCAGCCGGGTGAGACCCTGGCCACGCTGGAACAGTATGGTGCTGTGGTCCGGCTGGAGGCTGTGCTCTATGTTCCCGCCGAACTTACGGGAGAAATCCGGCCCGGGATGGAGGTTCAAATCTCTCCGACTATTGTCAACAAAGAGGAATACGGTTTCATGCTGGGAAGGGTTACCGCTGTTGCGGAATATCCGGCCACCGCCCAGAGCATGATGCAAACCCTGGGCAACGAAAATCTGGTCTCCTTATTGGCGGGGCAGGGCGCCCCCCTGGAGGTGCAGGTTGACCTGACTCCGGACGGCAGTACGGCAAGCGGGTATAAGTGGTCTTCGCCTGCCGGTCCGCCGCTTTCCATTCCCAGCGGAACGCTGGTCCAGGGTGCGGTCGTGATTGCCAGGGAAAAACCGGTTGCCAAGGTGATCCCTTTCTTCGGGGCGCGGGCCGGTGAAAACGGGGAGCGCGAAAGTGGGGAGAAATAACGTGGGAAAAAATGCCGAAATAAAAATCCCCGCCGTCGTCAGGGTTCCCACCGTCCTTCAGATGGAAGCTGTGGAATGCGGGGCGGCGTCCCTGGCCATGATCTTAAGATATTTTGGAAAATATGTGCCGCTGGAGCAGGTCCGGATCGCCTGCGGAGTATCCCGGGACGGCAGCAAGGCCAGCAATATCCTGAAAGCGGCCCGGCAATACGGCCTGGAGGCCAAAGGGTTCCGCAAGGAACCGGAGAAACTGAAGAAAATGCCCCTGCCCGTGATTATTCATTGGAATTTCAGTCATTTTATGGTCCTGGAAGGGTTCCGCAAGGGTAAAGTCCTTTTAAATGATCCCGCCGCCGGCCGGCGGCGCGTCACGGAGGAAGAATTCAACCAGTCTTTTACCGGGATCACCCTCACTTTCAGCCCCACACCGGAGTTTCAAAAAGACGGCAGAAAACCCAGCCTGGTCTCCGCTTTCATAAAACGGCTGCGGGGTTCGGAAGCCGCTTTGCTTTACGTGGTTCTTGCCGGCCTGGCCCTGGTCATTCCGGGCCTGGTCCTTCCCGTATTTGCCAGGATTTTTGTCGACGATATTCTGCTTGCCGGCAAAGATTCCTGGATCGCCCCCCTGCTTTTGGGGATGGGAGTGACGGTGGCCATGCGCGGCATTCTCACCTGGCTCCGGCAGTATTACCTGTTAAGATTGGAGTCGAAGATTGCCCTGACGTCCTCCAGCCGCTTTTGGTGGCATATTTTAAAGCTGCCGGCGGAATTTTTCGCCCAGCGTTCGGCCGGAGACATCGCGTCCCGGATGCTGAGCAACGACAGGGTGGCCGCATTGCTGTCGGGCAAACTGGCCACCGCAGTTTTAAATCTGATCATGATCGTCTTCTACTTTATTTTGATGCTCCGCTATAATATGGTCCTGGCTTTGGCCGGTCTGGTGATTGCCCTCGTCAATATGGCGTATTTGAAAATGGTTTCCGTCCAAAGAAAAGACCAAAACAGCAGGCTCTTAAAAGACCGGAGCATGGCAGCCGCTACCGGGATGACGGGCTTGCAGATTATCGAAACCCTCAAAGCCACCGGTTCGGAATCGGACTTTTTCGCCAAGTGGGCGGGATACCAGGCCAAAGCGCTGAATGCGGAGCAGGAGTTGGGGAATTCTTCCCAATACCTGGCCGTGCTTCCCACCTTTTTGACCGGGATCAATAACACCGTCGTCCTGGCTTTAGGCGCTTATTTTATCCTTGAGGGGCAAATGACCATCGGCATGCTGGTCGCCTTCCAAAGCCTGATGACCAGCTTTATGACGCCTGTCACGGAAATTGTAGGACTGGGGGCCGAGCTGCAGGAAGTGGAAGGGGAAATGAACCGCCTGGACGATGTTTTACAATACCTGCCGGAGCCGGGAACCGGGGACGAAGAGAAAGGGGCGGAGGAAGATCAGGTGCCCCCTGCAGGGCAAAAGCTGGAGGGGTTTGTGGAACTGAAGGGAATTACTTTCGGCTATAGCCTATTGGAACCTCCGTTAATTGAAGATTTCGGTTTAAAGCTCCGGCCGGGATCCCGGGTGGCGCTGGTGGGCGGTTCCGGCAGCGGCAAATCCACCGTGGTCAAAATCCTGGCTGGCATTTACAAACCCTGGTCCGGGCAAATCCTTCTGGACGGCCGAACCCGGGCAGACTGGCCCCGGGCGGTGATCACCGATTCCCTGGCCATGGTCGACCAGGAGATCCGCATGTTTGAGGGAAGCGTGCGGGACAATATCACCCTGTGGGACGAAACGGTTTCGGAATTCGAACTGGTCCGGGCGGCCAAGGACGCCTGCATCCATGAGGATATCACGGCCCGGGCCGGCGGCTATGACCAGCCGGTGGAAGAAGGCGGCAAAAATTTCAGCGGCGGGCAAAGGCAGCGGCTGGAGATCGCCCGGGCTTTGGTGCAAAACCCCGCGATCATCATCCTGGATGAAGCCACCAGCGCGCTGGACCCATTAACGGAAAAAATCGTGGATGAAAACATCCGACGCCGGGGGTGTACCTGTGTCATCGTGGCCCACCGCTTGAGCACCATCCGGGACTGTGACGAAATCATCGTCCTGGAAAAAGGAAAAATCGCCGAACGGGGCACCCATGAGGAATTATATGCGCGGGGCGGGCTTTACGCCGGTCTGATTAGAACCGGTTAAGGCGCGTGCGCGGATTTTATAAAGCAGGTGAATTATGTCTATTGCAGATTTTTTTGACAGGGAAGGCACAAAGATTGCGCTTGAAGGCAGCAAACCCCAATTACTCGACGATCCCGGCTTTGTCTGGCTGGTCGGGCCGGAGCAGGTTTCTGTTTTCTTAACGGCTTTGGCGTCGGACAACCAGCCGGGGGTCAAAACTTTCCTGTTTGAAGCCGGACCGGGAGAATTGCTTTTCGGCCTGACCCCGGAAGGAGCACCGGAAAAATTGGCCTTACTGGCTGTGGGTCCGTTAGGTTCCGGCTTGATCCGGCTGGAAGCAAAGCGGCTGGAAGAAGTGCCGGCGGGGGAAATGTCCGGGGAAGCAGCCCGCTTGACGGCCCGTTGGCGGGAAAATCTGAGAAAGGCCGGCAGCGGCAAAGAAGACGGTGGGAGCAGGGAAGCGGCACTTACAGAAGCCGCTATAGGAGAAGTTGCCGCTTCAGGGGACCCCTGGCAGCGGGAGAATTATCACAGCCAGGCTCTCCGCTCCATCACGGAACTTTGGCAGGAAAAGAAACAGGCGGAAATAAACCGCCTGCAAAGAAAGAAAGACAACGACCGGCGGCTGATGGATCAGGCACTTTGCCGACTGACCGCCCTGAATCAGAAAGAGAAAGAGATTGGCCTGCAGGAAGAGAGCGGCGATCCCCTGCTGGATGCCTGCCGCTTGGTAGGGCAAAGTATGCAGATGGAAATTGTGCCGCCTGCTTCAAACAGCGAGGGAAGCAACGGCGATAACAGAAGCGCAGGCAGCGCTCCGGATCTTACCCTAGACGCGATTGCCCGTGCTTCCCGCATCCGGACCAGGGAAGTGGCTTTAACCGGAGAATGGTATAAAGAGGACAGCGGGCCGATCCTGGGGTTTATGGAAGAAGGCGGCAGACCGGTTGCCCTGATTCCGGTTTCACCTGCCGCCTATATTCTTCACGACCCTGTTTTACACAGCCGAAAAAAGGTGGACCGGGAAACGGCTGCTCAAATCAGTGGTTGGGGGTTTGTTTTCTTCCGTCCGTTCAGCCATAAAGAGATCAAGCTAGGCGATCTTCTGTCTTTTGGCCTCCAAAGCTGCTGGAAACAGGACTTGCTGGTGATTGTCCTCATGGGTGTTCTGGGGGGCCTTCTGGGTACGGCCGTTCCCCTGGCCACCGGCATCGTCTTCGACAGCATTATTCCGGAAGGGGAAAAGGGTGCGCTTCTGCAAATCGCTTTGATCCTGGGGGCCAGCGCCCTGGCCGCCATGCTTTTTCAATTGACCCGTTCTTTGGCGACCATGCGCCTGGAAGGAAAAATGGACGGTTCTCTGCAGGCGGCGGTCTGGGACCGCCTGCTCAGCCTGCCGGTGCCCTTTTTCAAACAGTTTTCGGCTGGGGAATTGGCTTTGCGGGCGATGGGGATCAGCCAGATCCGGACCATCCTTTCAGGAACGACGCTCAATACCATTCTCTCCGGTATTTTTTCGGTATTCACCTTTGTGCTGCTTTTTTATTATGATGTTCGGCTGGCCGGGGTGGCCGCCGTGCTGGTCATCCTGGCGGTCCTGGTGATGGGGTATCTGGGTTACCGCAAGGTAAGCTGGGAGCGCAAAGTCCTGGAGGTTTCCAACCATATCTTAGGCTTGATGCTGCAGTTGATTGGCGGGGTGGCCAAATTCCAGGTGGCCGGGGCGGAGAACAGGGCCTTTTACCGCTGGGCCCGGGAATTCGGCTGGCAGCGGGAACTGACTTTCCGCCGAGAAACGGTGGCCAACGCCTTGACGGCTTTTAATACTGTTTTCCCCGTTCTGTCCAGTGTGATTATTTTCTATGTCCTGACTTCCTCGGCGGCGCCGCTGCCGGCCGGTCAGTTTATCGGCTTTTATTCGGCTTTTACAACCTTTATGCTGTCCATGGTTTCCCTGTCGGACGCTTTGATCGGCGTCAACCTGGTGATTCCCCTGTACCAAAGGGCCAAACCCATCCTGGAGACCTTGCCCGAAGACGATGAGACCAAGATCAATCCCCGGGTTCTGACCGGTTCCATTGAAGTCAGCCACGTTTCTTTCCGCTACCAGGCGGACGGTCCCCTGGTCCTGCAGGATGTTTCTTTCCGGATCGAGGAGGGGGATTATGTCGCTTTGGTCGGCACTTCCGGCTGCGGCAAATCCACACTGTTTCGCATCCTGCTGGGTTTCGAAAAACCGGAGACCGGGAACATCTATTATGACGGCCAGGACCTTTCTAAAGTGGATATCCGGGCCGTGCGCAGGCAACTGGGCGTGGTGCTGCAAAACGGGCAGCTCATGACCGGCAACATCTTAAGCAATATTATCGGCGCCAATCCCCGCCTGACCATCGACGACGCCTGGGAAGCGGCCAGGATGGCCGGTATGGAAGAGGACATCCGGGAAATGCCCATGGGCATGCACACCATAATCAGCGAGGGAGCCGGCACCATCTCCGGCGGGCAAAAACAGCGCCTGATGATCGCCCGGGCCATCGTCAATAAACCGAGAATCATTTTCTTTGACGAGGCCACCAGCGCTCTGGACAACCGGACCCAGGCTATCGTCAGCCAAAGCCTGGATACGCTCCAGGCGACCCGGGTGGTGATTGCCCACCGGCTGAGCACCATTATGAACTGCAACAAGATTTTCGTGATGGATCAGGGGAGAATTGTGGAGCGGGGGACTTACCGGGAGCTGATGGAGAAGGAAGGAATTTTTGCCGACCTGGCCAGGAGACAGCTGGCTTAAACTGCACAAATAATTACCCGCATCATCGCGCCCCAAGGCATTGTGCGGTCCTTGTAAAGTATTATGAACTAAGGGAATCAGTTATATGGTTCCTTTTTGTTTTTGGCCTGTATATTTTCTCTCGATGGCAAAGATATTTTGAGGCAGATCGAGTGTATGCCTGCCAAGGACAGGTACACGACATAAGGAATTAATTTGATATAAAGACAGTTTTGTCAACGGACCTGTCTTTGCAGCGCCCGTGACAATGTTCCCGTGACAACGTGACAAACGAGTGATAAGAAGGCTAGCAAAGAAATAGCCGAAATGTAGGGTGGAGAGAAGTTATCAGGTTATAGCAATGTGTATGGTCCCTTAAACAAGGGGAGTAAACCGGGCTTACGGTATAATAAAGCAATAAAAAGGTAGATGAAAATATCTGCCTTTTTTTGGTTATCTGAGAGGAATTTATTGGTATTCTGTGGAATTAGGTGTTAAAAATAGGGTTATGTCTATTAGGCGAAATTATCAACCTTATGAATGTCTTTTAAAGAGGTGATTTGTTTGGATAAATTGATTGATAAGCTAAGCTTGTACGATTTTTTCGGTTACATAATTCCGGGGTTTTTAGGAACATGGGCATTGAATGTTTTTTTTGTGGAGACTCTACAAGTCAATTTTATTTTTAAACTTGATGTTGGCTTCATTAATTCTGTTCTTTTTGTGGCAATAAGTTATTATATTGGAGTTTTATTGCATGAATTAAGCGAATTGCTTCAAGAACATTTTTTTAAAAGGATCTGGAAAGGTCTTCCGTCAGAAAGATTTTTAGTTGATTCGGATAATAAATATTCGACCGAATTTAAAGCTTCTTTGAAAAAGATGATAGAAAGCAAATTTGGCCTAATTGTAGGGAATGACAATAAGAAGTCCCAGGAAGCTTTTAATCTTATTTATTCTGGACTTCAGGGAGCGGGTAAAGATGAAAAAGCTCAGCTGTTTAATTCTTTGTATGGAATGTACCGTAATTTCTTTGCTGGCACAGTTATGTGTCTATTAGTTTTTTTGATAAAAGGTTTTGTTTTAGTATGCAGAGAAAATTGGCAAAGTTTATTTGAAAGCTTTTTATATGCTTTTTTATTTTTGCTAGCTACATTAACATTGATGAGACGACTGAGAAGATTTGGTGAAAGGCTTGCTGATTATGTCATTCGTGATTACTACAATTATTATTTGGAACACAAAAGTGAGTGAGAAAAAAATGCTAAATATTTTTTTCTTTGATATTGGACAAGGTGACTGTACACTAATTAGATTTCCTTTGTATTAATATGGTAGTAAGAGTGTCAGCGGACGGGGTCGCTGACATGTTAATAAAGGGACATGGGGACAGGTAAATTAGGCAAAAGGGACCTGTCCCCATGTCCCTTTTGCCTCATAATCACTTATAAACTGGAATTTAGCAAAAGCCCATCGCTTCTTTTACTACCTGCATTTGCTCAGTAGATGTTAGCCGCTCTAGTAATTTGAAAGCAACTTCCGAGGCGGTTTCAGGGCAATATGACGTAATTACATTGTCATCGACTACAATGGGGCTGTTCACCACATTTACGCCGAATTGAGCCAATTGCTTTTGGCGATAACCTCCCCTTAAATGATACGTTGTTGCATTCCTGTCTTTTAAAATACCGCTTTTTCCCAGTGCCAATGCCGCAACGCAGATCGTGGCAATTGTTTTTCGCATTTTATCGAATTTACGAATTAAATCTAATAATTTTTCGTTGTAAGCCTCTTCATAAAATCCGAATTCTTCAAATCCTCCGGGAATTGCTAATGCATCGTAATCATCAACATTAATCCCATCAATTAGTCGATCCACTATGACTGGAACATTAAAAGTGCTGGAAACTGTTTTTGAAAATCCACACGTTATGACATCAATGTCATAGTGATAATCATTTCTTGCCCATCCAAGTATATCTACGAAAACACTAAATTCCATTGTTTCAAAACCCTTAGCCAGAAATAGCAACACTTTCATTTGAGCACCTCATTAAATTCCTATTTTCTGCGTTTGTATAAATAATCAAAATATCTACATGAAAATTATACCAGAAATATATAATAGATCTACTCAATTGTTTACCATGATTCAAAGATTCAAAAAGACCTTCGGGCCAAGTTAGCCCGAAGGGCATCCGTTAATCTTTTACCACAAGACGTGGGACGGTCTAGTGTCTAAATAATTACACTTAACTAAACTTCAGACAAACCGTCCCTATATCTCTGATCTCTATGTCTCTGGGAAAATTGTTTCCGTTTACCGGTTGGGATAAAGGGAATCATATTGACAATGGAACAAAAGAGCCGCTTTGGCGTCTATAGGTTAAGAAATAATTTTTGGAGGGAATAATGTGAAAAAATCATTTTTAGTTATATGTATTTTATTATTTAGTATTTCTTTGTTTGGTTGTATGAACACAGGAAAAGAGGATGGACAGGAAGGAGCGCCTCAGGAGAATGCCCAAGAAACCCATGATAGTGATGCAGCTGCAGTTGCAAATTTAGTGGAAGATTTCGGCAGAAAGCTTCAGGCAGTTTCACTTCAGGCACCAAAGGATACCTTGGAAAAGAGTATGCAGGAGAATTACGGTGCGTATGTCTCCCCGGCACTTCTGGAAAAATGGCTTAATGATCCGCTGAATGCTCCCGGAAGGCTGACGTCAAGTCCTTGGCCGGAGCGGATAGAGACGAAAAGTATAGAAAAGTTGTCGGAATCTGCATATGAAGTTCAAGGGGAAATCATTGAAGTGACAAGTGCAGAAGAGGAAATTGCGGAAAAGCGGCAAATTAAGCTTGGCGTAGAGAAAATAGATGGACGCTGGCTGATCAACAGCGCTCAAATTGGCGGGTATGAGGATAGCAGTGCAACCGTGTATCGGAATACCCAATATGGTTTTAGTTTTCCTTTGCCGGAAAGTTGGAAAGGTTATACCATCGTAACGGATGAATGGGAGGGCTTAGCTCTGGGAGGCGAAAAAGAGGGTGAAGTGATTGAAACCGGTCCGATCATCTCCATCAGACACCCTCAATGGACTTCGGAAGACCCGCGGCAGGATATCCCCATCATGGTATTTACCGTGGACCAATGGAAACTGCTTCAACAGGAAAAGTTTCATATCGGCGCGGCTCCAATGGGACCAAAGGAACTAGGCAAGAACAGCAAGTATGTTTTTGCGCTTCCCGCACGTTATAACTATGCATTTCCCACAGGATTTGAAGAAGTGGAAAAGATCTTAGAAGGCAATCCCCTTCAAGCAAATGAAAGTATCAATTAGCATAAGAATGAAATAAGAAATAAAATATGGATTTATGATGTTATTCTAAAAAAAGCAATAACCCCTTTTTAAGTTTTCAAGCAGCCTTGGTCCGAAATTCTTTCGAACTGAGGCTGCTTAATTATTTTGCTCAATTATTTATTGTATTCTAAAGCCTCCTTTAAAATGGCAATGAATTCACGGGCGACTTTGGTGATATACCGCCCGTCCCGGTAGGCTACGGCTAAACATCTGGTAATGTGCGGTTCTTTGAGTGAGAAATAAACAGGCGGCCTTTCCATCCGGTCAAACCGGGCTACCGACTCCCCGATAAAAGTCAGGCCCATGCCGGCTGCGACCAGGCGATGAAGCGTCACCACATTTTCCGCCTCACAAATAATTTTGGGCACGATGCCCGCCGTTTTGAATAAGTCGGTTACGGTTTGACGCAAACGGCTTCCCGGTTTTAACAAAACAAAAGACTCGCTGGCAATATCCTTAAACTCTATTTGGGGCGGATTCTCCAGGTTAATATTTTTGTCCGAAATTTTGGCGCACAAGGGGTGATCGGGCGGAATCGCCACCAGAATTTCTTCGGTTAACAGCGTCTCATAGGAGATGCCTTCTTTTTTTATGGGCAGGGTTAAAATGATCAAATCAGTGACCCCTTTTTCGGTGTATTCCTCCAATTCCCGGGATGACCCCTCCATGAGAATCAACTCTATCCCGGGAAATCTTTCATGAAACAGGGGCAGAACTGCCGGCAGCAGGAGAGAACCTCTGATCAGGCTAATGCCCACAGTTAAGCGGCCCTTCTTGCAATCCGCGATATCACCGATTTGCCGGTGCAGGGTGTCGTTTAAATCTAAAATGTTACGCGCGGTTTGCACAAATTTTTCTCCGGCATAGGTAAGCTCCAAACGGCTCGTGGTGCGGTCGAACAGTTGGGTGCCTAACTGTGCTTCAATACTCATGATATTTTGACTTAAGGAGGGCTGGGCAATAAATAGCTTTTTCGCGGCTTTGGAAAAGCTTCTTTCCTCGGCCACAGTCAAAACATATTCAAGTTGGCGGAAGTACATTTTTACACATCTCCTCTATAGGTGCAGCCTATAAATTTAATAGAAATGATATATTGGACCTATCACTATTTATAATAGTACAATATGCTTGTAATTTCTACCAGACTTTAAAAGATTAGATCCACTAATTTTAGCGAAACGGAGATGATAAAAATGACCAGAGAAGAAATCAGGGTTTTAACACCTTTGGGCATGCTGGGGTATGGGTTCCCGGTCAATTGGTTTAAAAAGGGATTGGATATGAACCCTGATATTATTACTGCCGACGCAGGCTCCACCGACAGCGGTCCCCAGAAGCTGGGACTCGGCTCCATGACCTGTTCTGAGGACGCCTATTATACCGATATGGCCGTTCTGCTGGAGGCCTGTCATGAAAAGAAGGTGCCTCTTTACATCAGTTCAGCCGGCGGAAACGGCACCAATCAACATGTGGATGATTTCATTTCCATTATAAAAGATATCGCGGGTGCCAAAGGATATCATTTCAATATGGCGGCGATCTATGCCGACATTGATAAGAACTATATTAAAAATAAAATCAGGGCCGGAAAAGTAACTCCCTGCGGTGCCGTGGAGCCGATCACCGAGCAGGAAGTGGATGAAGCCACGGTAGTGGTGGCCCAGATGGGTGTGGAGCCTTACCTGGACGCGCTCCGGGAGCGGGATAACCTGGACATCATCGTATCCGGCCGGGCTTATGATCCCGTACCCATCGCGGCGCTGGGCATTATGGAGGGGTTCGATCCGGGACTGTGCTGGCATATGGGAAAAATTATGGAATGCGGCGGCAAGTGCGCCGAGCCGGCTGTGCGCAGTATCTTCGGCATTCTCAGACGAGACTGCTTTATCCTGGAACCGTTAGATCCCGCATCCGCCTGTAAAACACATTCCGTAGCGTCCCATACTTTATACGAAAAATCACATCCTTATCTTCTGCCCGGACCAGGAGGCATGCTGGATTTATCCCAGACCAAGTTTGAGCAGCTTACTCCCCGCAGTGTCAAAGTGTCGGGCAGCAAATTCATGCCGTCGCCCGTCTATACGGTGAAACTGGAAGGGGCCAAAAAGGTGGGCTACCGGTCCATCTGTGTGGCCGGAATCAGGGATCCTTTTTTAATAAAACAAATAGAGATGATGCTGAAGGAAATCGAGACGAGCATCAAAGAGTCTTATGCTCAGGTCGGCCAGGATTATCAGCTGATCTTTCATGTGTACGGCAAAAATGGTGTGATGGGCGAATTGGAACCGGTGAAGGATGTTACCCCCCTGGAGCTGTGCGTCATTATTGAAACTGCCGCCCGGACCCAGGAGATAGCCACTTCCATCTGCAGCAGGGCTCGTGTGCTGATGCTGCACAACCACTATGAAGGGAAGATTGCCACCTCCGGCAATATCGCCCTGCCCTTTACCCCTTTGGAAATCCCTTTGGGGGAAGTCTGCAAGTTCAATATTTATCACCTGATGGAAGTCGATAGCCCCACGGAACTCTTCCCGATTAAGTTTCTGGAGGTATAATGAGATGGTACAGATGAAACCTTTGAAAGAAATTGCGGCTGTGATACGCAGTAAAAACGCCGGCCCCTTTGAAATTACCCTGGACATTATTTTTCGGAATGCCCAGGATTTCCAGAAAGTAAAAGAGACCGGTATCATTAATAAAGAAATTATCTCCCGTATTTACAACCTGCCGGTGGAAAAAATAATTACCTTTGTGGAGTTCGAAGCGGCCAACGCGATCAAGGTTACCATACCGCGGACCAGGGCACAGGGCAGCATCGGTGAAACAGACATGCATGCGACCCAGCAGCATGTGCCCTTAATGGATATTATGATTCCCTGGGATGTTTAACAGTTCTTTGGCCCGATCGCTTTTACCGGATGGTAAAGAGCAATCAGAGAAGGAAAGAAGGTGGCATGAAGAACATTACAGGTGTTTCTTTGGTAAAAGCCCTTTAATAGAGAGAGGAGGAGATTAGTATGAATTACAGGAAAATGGTCGTGCTTACAACGATTCTGAGTTTAGTGCTGGTATCGTCTTTATCTTTAGTTGGGTGTTCGGCTAAAAAGGACGCCTATCCCAATAAACCTATCGAGCTTGTGGTGCAGGCAGGTGCAGGCGGTGCCAGCGATGCCTTTTGCCGGATGGTCGCCGACATTCTGACCAAAGAAAAAATCATCAACGTGCCCATTTCCGTGGTGAACAAAACGGGCGGAGGCGGCGCCGTGGCCTTCAAATATTCTGCGGCGAAAAAAGGTGATCCCTATGTTCTGCAGAATGCGCCCTCCACATTTATCACCCTGCCCTTGCAAACAAAAGACTGCCCCAACTATACGGAATTTACGCCCATTGCCATGGTAGCCACCGAACCTCTGGCGATCATTGTGAAGGCCGATTCTCCTTACCAGAGTATTGAGGATCTGGTTGAAGCCGCTAAAACGAAACCGGAAGGTATTACCTGGACTTTTTCTTCCGTGGGCGGATTTGACCACTTATTGGGATTGCAGTTTGGCAAGATAGCCGGAGGGAAATTTGTCTATGTGCCCCAAACCTCCGACAACGAATCCATCGTGGCCATCCTGGGTGGTCACGTGGATGTAGCCAGTATGACCATGCGTCTGGCGGTGGGACAGGTTCAGGCCGGAAAAATGAAGATTCTGGGCATGGCCAGTCAGGAACGCGCGGAAAAACTGCCGGATGTTCCCACCTTAAAAGAACTGGGCTACGATATCGTCTTGGGTATTCCCAGAGCCATAGCGGCTCCCAAGGATATTCCGGAAGATGCCGAAACTTTCCTGGTGGATGCGTTCAAGAAGATGGGCGAAACAGAACGCTGGAAGAAATATGTGGAGGATGAGTGGCTGCTGCCCGAAGTGTATTACGGGGATGATTTCGGTGCCTACCTAAAGACGGAAACAGAAAAAGTTGAACCGCTGCTGAAAGATGCGGGATTGATCAAGTAGGATATTTTACCGGGGGAGGGCTCTCTCCCTCCCCTGCAATAATAATTTCAGTAAACTGGGAAAGGAGTCCTTATGGCAAAGAGAGATGCAATAGCAGGGCTCATCCTGTTGCTTGTTGGTTTAATCTTCGGAGGGATGTCCCTGCGCTATGATTACATGCAGGAATATGCGCCTGGCCCTGGTTTTTTTCCCTTATGGCTTTCCGTCATCCTGATCTGCCTTTCTCTTGCTCTCTATATCACTGCCCGCAGACGCAAGGGGGACGAAAAGGCAAAATTAATGTTTAAAAACCCCCAAGCGATTTTTAGTTCTTTGGGCGTTTTGCTGCTGGTGGCGATTTTCATTGAGCTGGTAGGCTTTGTCATTGCTGTCGGTTTGGCCGTGACCCTTTTTGTCAAACTGGTGAAGCCTGGGCATCCCTGGACCAGGTCCTTTATGATCGGGTTCGGTTCTACGGTCATCATCTATTTCTTCTTCAGTTATGCTCTGGGCATTGTGCTCCCAAGGGGGGTGTTACCGTTATGACCTTATTCAGCAACTTACTAATGGGATTCGGACAGGCTTTGAGTCCCTTCGTCCTGCTTTATACCTTTATCGGCACGGTGGTCGGCACCGCTATCGGCGTCTTGCCGGGACTGGGTCCTGCGGCCACGCTGGGGATCCTGCTGCCCATTACTTTTGGCATGGACCCTTTATGCGCTATGGCCATGCTTTGCGGCATCTATTACGGAGCCCAGTACGGGGGGTCCACCACCTCCATTCTCTTGAATATGCCGGGAGAATCGGCTTCTGTGGTCACCTGCCTGGATGGCCACGAAATGGCCAAACGGGGCCGGGGGGGAGCAGCCCTTGGCATATCGGCCATCGGCTCCTTTGTAGCGGGTACCATCGGCACTCTGCTGCTCTACCTGATTGGCGCGCCTATTTCCGAAGCCGCGCTGGCCTTTGGCCCGGCCGAGTACACCATATTGATGGCCCTGGGATTGAGCATGGCCACCAGCCTGGGCGGCAATCAGCTGAAATCGATGATTATGTGCATCCTGGGGCTCCTGGTCGGCACCATGGGCACCGACAGTTTAACCGGCCTCAATCGTTTTGCTTTTGGCATTACATCTCTGGAGCAGGGGTTTGAACTGGTGCCCATCCTCATGGGCCTCTTTGCCCTGGGTGAAATCCTTTCCGACATTGAAGACGGCATGGGCAGCAATCCTGAGATGCTCTCTGTGAGCACCCGCTTACGGGACCTTCTCCCCACCGGAAAGGATATGAAGAATTCTCTGGGCGCCATGCTGCGCGGAAGTATCGGCGGCTTTTTTATCAGTGTGCTGCCGGGCATAGGAGCGGCGACCTCCTCTTTTATTTCCTATGCGGTGGAGCGCAAGCTTTCCAAACATCCGGAAGAATTTGGCCAGGGCGCCATCGAGGGGGTAGCCGGACCGGAAAGCGCCAATAACGCCGGGTCAAGCGGGGCGATGGTGCCCCTGTTAACCCTGGGCATCCCGGGTACCACCACGGCTGCCATCCTGGCCGGAGGTTTGATGATGTACGGGCTGGTGCCCGGTCCCTTGCTTTTCCGGGATTATCCCCAGTTTGTCTACGGCCTGATTGCCACCATGTTTATCGGCAACATGCTGCTGGTGATTCTGAATCTGCCTTTAATCAGCCTGTGGATCAGAATGCTGAAAGTGCCCCTGCACATTCTCTATCCCGTGGTGATTGCCTTTATCATTATCGGCGGCTATTCCACCAGTCTGAATACCTTTGACTTGTTTGTGCTGGTCTTGTTCGGATTCTTTGGTTATCTGATCAATAAGAACAAATTTCCCGCCGCCCCTTTTATTTTGGGCTATTTTTTAGGGCCCCTGTTTGAGGCCAATTTGCGTAAAGCCCTGATCATTGGCCGGGGTAATCCCGGGATCTTTGTGGAACGTCCCATTTCCGGCGTCTTAATTGCCTTGATGGTGATGGTGCTCATCGGACCAGGGGTAATGAGCTTCGTAAAAAATCGGTTGAAACCGGCTGGATCCGGAAGTATAAAAGACTAAACAGGAGGGATCTCAATGAGGGAGGATAAAAAAGTACCCTGCGTGCTGATGCGGGGAGGTACCAGCAAAGGAGTTTTCTTTCATGACCGGGATTTGCCCGCAGATCCCCGGGAACGGGATGCCGTGATCCTGAGAGCCTTCGGCAGCCCGGACATCCGGCAGATCGACGGCCTGGGCGGCGGTAATCCCTGGACCAGTAAAGTTGCTGTGATCGGGCCAAGCAAGCGGCCGGACGCCGATATCGACTATACCTTTGGTCAGGTGAGCCAGGACCAGCCCTACATAGGGAAATCGGTAAACTGCGGCAATATCTCTGCCGCCATAGGCCCCTTCGCCATCGATGAAGGGCTGGTGAAGGCAGTGGAGCCCGTTACAGTAGTACGCATTTACAACACCAATACGGATAAGATGATCATTGCCCATGTTCCGGTGAACAATGGGAAGACAGTTTATCAGGGCGATTTTGAAATTCACGGTGTGCCGGGAACATCCGCCCAAATCGACCTGGAGTTCGTAGATCCGGGGGGAGCGGTGACGGGGAAGGTCCTGCCCACCGGGCAGCCCCAGCAAAAAATTACCGTGGATGAAAAAGAATATACGGTATCCATTGTGGACTCTGCCATGCCCCTGGTTTTTCTGAAACCGGAAGAGTTTGGCCTCACGGGAAGGGAAATGCCCTGGGAATATGAGCAAAGGCCGGATTATCAGGAACTTTCTGTTTTAGTGGAAAAAATCAGGGGCCAGGCGGCTTTTCTCATGGGGATCGTGGATGATCCGGCCAAAGCCGCCAAAGAAAGCCCGGAAAAACCCAAGATCGGTTTTTATTCTGGGCCGGCCCCCTATATCGATGCCGATAAACATCCAGTCCGGCCCGGCGAGATTGACCTGGTGGCCCGGCAAATTGCCATGGGCAAGATGATTTATGTCCTGATGGGGACCGGTTCCATCTGCATCGCCGCCGCGGCCAATATTAAAGGAACCATCATTCATGAAATCGTCAGTCCGGCCCTGGGCGATGAGGTGACAAAACTGCGCATCGGTCATCCCTTTGGCGTGATGACGGTCACGGCCAAGCCCGACGGCAACGGGGTAAAAAGCGGCACCATCGGCCGCACGGCCAGGAGAATCATGGACGGTTGGGTTTATGTCTAAGATGAAGGAGTGACATCAGTGGGTAAAACGATAGCGGAAAAAATATTAAGCAATAAAAGCGGGAAAGACGGATTCGCCAACGATTTTGTGGTAGCCGATATCGACTTCATGCTGTCCCAGGATGGGAACAGGCCCCAGGCGCTGGATGTTTTTTATGAAATGGGCGGCACCAAGGTTTTTGATCCGGCCAAAATCATTCCGGTTAATGATCATGCCCCGTCCAGCCCCACGGAAAGCACGGCGGAGATCCACAGAAAAATACGGAAGTTCGCCGAGGAGCAAAACTTAAAGTACTATGACATCGGTGCAGGCATCTGCCACCAGTTAATTCCCCAGGAAGGCCATGTGGCGCCGGGGGACCTGGTGATCGGCACCGATTCCCATACCGTCACGTATGGCGCCATTAATGTCTTTTCCACGGGAGTGGGGTCCAGCGACCTGGCCGCCGCGATGATTTGCGGCAAGTTATGGTTCTGTATCCCGGAAACAATCAAGTTTGTCTTAAAGGGCAAGCTTTCCCCCGGCGTTTATTCCAAGGATCTGATCCTGTACCTGATCGGCATGGTAGGGGCAGGAGGCGCCATCTACAAAGCGGTAGAGTTCACCGGTGAGGCCATTCACGACCTGAGTGTGGATGCCAGGTTCACCATCTCCAATATGGCGGTGGAAATGGGCGCGAAAGCCGGCTTGATGGAAGTGGATGAGAAAACGGAAGAATGGCTGAAGGGGCGGACCCGGAAGGAATGGCACCCGGTAAAAGCGGATGCCGACGCCGTCTATGCGAAGATTATTGAGGTGGACGTCACCAAGATCGCACCCCAGATCGCCAAACCCCATACCGTTGACAATACCTGTTCCATAGAAGAGATCGGCGACATTCCCATTCATGAAGCCATTTTGGGCACCTGCACCAATGCCCGTCTGGAAGACCTGCGCATCGCGGCCGGATTGTTAAAAGGCAAAAAGGTGCATCCTAAGGTCAGACTCTTTGTCTCAGCCGCTTCCAAAAGGATTTTTCAGGAGGCGCTGAAAGAAGGGTTGCTGGAGATATTCTCCGATGCCGGCGCGATTATCGGCATACCCGGGTGCAGCGGCTGTACGGGGGGATCCTATTTTGCCTGCGCCAGCAACGGCGAGAATATCATCACCACGGCCAACCGCAACTTTAAAGGCCGGATATCAAATCCCCAGGCCAATATCTATCTGGCGTCACCGGCAACCGTAATCGCCTCTGCTCTAAAGGGCAGGATCGCCGATTGCCGCAATTATCTGAAATAAGGCAGGTGAGATTGATGCAATTTAAAGGAAAAGCCCACAAATTCGGCAACGACATCAACACGGATTATATTATCGCCGCCAAACATAAATCGCGCATCCTGGATTTTGATGAACTGTGCAAACATGTGATGGAAGACGCCTCCCCTGGTTTTTACAACAAGATCACGCCCGGTGATTTTATCGTCGCCGGCGAGAATTTTGGCTGCGGTTCATCCCGGGAAACCGCGCCGGTGGTGATCAAGAGAGCAAAAATTGCGGCTGTAATCGCGAAATCCTTCGCGCGGATTTTTTACCGTAACGGCATTAACATTGGACTGCCCCTGATCGAATGCGACACAGACCAGATCAAAGACGAAGAAATTCTGGAGGTTAATGTCACAGCGGGTTTTATCAAAACCCCCACCAAGACCATCCCCATTAAGCCTCTTCCCGACGTAATGCTGAAGCTCTTATTGGAAGGTGGACTGATGGAACATTTCAAGAAACATCGCACCTTCGTCTTAGATTAAATGGCCCAAGGGATCGGTATCCTTTTTATCACCCTGGTTTTCCAGATCTCCGCCCAGATAAACAGGCCATTGGTGCCCCTTCTGGGGGAGCATCTGGGCCTTTCAGGGGTCACGATCGGGCTGGTCATTGCCATTCAGGCTTTTTTGCCCTTTTTTCTCTCCATCCCGGTTGGGCAGATGGTGGACACATGCGGTTGCCGCCGGGTGCTGCGCCTGGGAAGTTACCTCACCATTGGCACGGGGGTCCTTTATTTCTGTTCCCACGGAGTGTTCATGTTAATCCTGGCCCAGATCCTATCCGGCGTGGGACAGCTCCTGATCTGGCTTTCGGTGCAGACAGCGGCGACCCAGCTAAAAACAAGCGTCAGCGCCAGAGATAGTTATATTGGTTTTTTTGGTTCCTTCTCCGCCGTGGGACAATTTTTGGCCCCAATTATGGGTGGGGTTGCCGCCGATATCTGGGGTTACCGGATTGCCCTCTTCATGCTCAGCGGGCTGGGCATCTTCCTGCTGCTCGGAGCTGCTGCGGTACCTGAAACCAGGATTGACCGCCTATCTTCGCCCCGCCGGTCTACGATCCGGTCTTACCGGGAAGGCGGCTCCATCCTGATCAATAACAAGGGCGTCCAACTAACCGTGCTTGCCGGGTGCATTCCTGTGTTCGTGACCCAGATCCGTTCCTCTTTTTTGCCCCTGTACCTGCATAATTTAAGCTTCAGCAATACCTCCATCGGCATGATCGTCGGCTTGGGTTCTCTGGCAGCGATCTTTTGCCGGGCAATGATGGGGCCGATGATTATCTGGCTGGGCAGGCGTACGGTACTCTATATGAGCTTGTTTACAAGCTTTCTGCCCATGGCGGCAGTCCCTTTATTTCATGGCTTCTGGCCCCTGGCCTGTCTTTCCGCTATTTCCGGCTGGGGCGGAGGAATCAACGAGCCCATGACCATGAGCCTGCTGGCGGCCTATACCACCAAGTGTCAGCGCGGCGTGGCCATGGGACTGCGGCTGACAGGGAACCGGGCTTCTCAGTTTTTAGCCCCGCTGCTCTATACGGTATTTTACCGGTATCATGGATTGGCTGGGTCTTTTATTGATTTTGGGATCCTGCTTACATTCTGGGGTGTAGGATGCATTTCGTTTATTGCTTACTATGGCCTGGGCTCCGGCCTAGGCATTAGGGAGAATGTCAGGGGCGTCAAGGGACTGTCAGAGGACCGACTGTCAGGGGGACAGGTCCCTTGACATAAGAGAATGAATTGGCATAAGAAAATGGTCTATGTCAACGGACCTGTCCCCTTGACAGTCTGACATTTCCACAGTCTATGACATTTCAATTCTGCAGCTAAAAGAAAAATCCGGGTGAATTCTCCACCCGGATTTTTTGTTGGTCATGTTGTAAAGCGATGCTTGGCAGGCTATTTTTTTAAAGTTATTGTGCCGGAGTCAGAATCCCAGGTTATCGTGTAGCCTAATTTTTCAAATTCTTTTATGTAAACGTAAATAGATCCATCACGAATGGTACCGCTGAGATAAATTCTTTCTCCATTTTGCTCTACAAAGGCCTGCTGTTTTTTACTGTCCCATCCGATCTTTTCCTGAAAGGCTTCCGCAACCTGTCTTAAGGGAACAATGGTGCGATTGTTAATGATGGTTGTGTCAATTTCACCGGAATCTGTAGACAATCCCTGGGTCAATGTGTAATAACCGTACTCAGGCTCTATATCCATCTCCTTAGGTAACTTTGACATCCAATCCGTAAATGTCATGATATCTTCAGCAGCGGGTACCGGTACATCAAAGGTAGAAGATTTTGCCGTCCGGTCATTCATCTTAAAAGAGAAGGTAAAGGCACTATCCGGTTGTTCGGGAACCTGAAAATCCCAAAATGCGTCTATTTGGGTATCATATTTATTCGAACCGGATTTTTCCAAAATTACGGTTATTTTTGAATCTCCAAACATTTCGTGTATGGATTGGGCTGTCTCGTTTTGTGTCGCTTCAAATTGCGTGATTAGTTCGGGACCGGTCATTTTAATTTGCGTTGCGGTATCGTCAATAGTTTGGATATATACATCTCTTTCTTGAGGATCTAACCCTAACATCATCAGTTCTTCGTCATCTAAATCCTGGATGGTGGTTTTAATAGTGGTTGCTAATTTATCCACATTTTCTACGGAGTAAACCAGCAAGGGTTTGACTACGTCGACGATGTTATCGGCAGTTAGTGAGATGACGAATTTATTCCCCTGTTTTTTGACGATCCCTGTTTCATATTGGTCAAAAGCATTCATAAAGGCCGCCATTATTTTTTGATATAGTTCCTGTTGTTTTTTCATTTTTTCCACGTCCCAAATATTCTCCAGGGACTTGGTTTGGGCCAGGGAAGCATCATTTCCCAGCAAATTCAATAGTTCCTGCTCTGAAATGCTTAAATACTTTTTGTCTTCAAAAACGGTGAAATCCTGAGAGTCTTCTTCGATGCCTAGTGCTTTAAAGAACTGTAACAGGTGATCAATTTTTATGTATATCATGTGGTCCTTGCTGAAAATCGATAAAATTTCCTGAGGGGCCAAGTCATCGCCAAGCTTGAAATACACCGTGGCAGTCATCAGTTGTTTTTCTGTGTCCACTTTCACGGAATAAGGAAAGGTAAGGTGCTTTAACAACTGGGGAAGAATGGATGAGGCAGGATCCTCATTATCGATCAATTCCTGAGGAAGTTGATCCATTTGAAATTGAATTTCTCCGGTGCTTTCATAAATTTTTAGCTGGGACGATTCCTTTTGTATCTGATAAAATTCTTTTTCCGCGGGACTGCACCCGGTAAAAAGCGCGACAGCTACGAGTAGCATCAACAGCAGTACTAAAAGTTTTCCTTGTTTCATTCGACTTCTCCTTTTAAATCTATAAGTATTTTTGGCTACATCTTAGCCAGTATAGATGTTATTAAATTACTATTCTGTGGATTTCGGTTAATTCCTTTTAAATTTGTCATTTTGTGCTGAAAGTCATAAATTTACAGTCCCCCAGTAAATTCCGTATTTTCAAAAAACTATTTCAGAAATTGACGGGCTGTTTCCTCTATATTATAATAGTTCATAGGTGAACAGTTCTAAAATAAACTATTTATTTAAGGTGGAATGGTATATGGATTACCGTGATGACCGTGTCAAACAGGCAGAAGATGTCGTACAATCTTTTATAAACATTAGTAGGACTATCACAAAACTTACTCAGCAAAACGCGGCAAGCTTAGGTCTAACTTTAGCCCAAATGGGAATCTTAAATACGATTTCTTCTTTCCCGGGAATAACCCTTAAAGAGATAACTGCAAGGTTATGCCTTTCAAAAAGCACAGTAAGTGTCAGCATTGATGATCTTGTCAATAAAGGGTTAATTGAACGAACAACATCTGAAGAAGATCGGAGGGAAATTAATTTAAAAGTAACCTCAAGCGGTAAAGAATTATCAAGAAAATCCTGTGATAATGCCATATCTTATAAAGCTATGGTGTCGGTATTGGAAAAAATACCACAAACCGACATCCAATTTTTACTCGGAATACATAAGCAAATACTCACTCATCTGGACACTTTTTGTTAGTTTTCAATAGGCATGTCATAGGGACAGGTACACTGACATAAGAGAATAAATTGGTATGCAAGATGGACTTTGTCAAGGGACCTGTCCCCGTGACATGATGACATGCAAGGGGAGAATATGATGATGTTTGTAAAGACATGTTTTGAGTTTTTATGGAAGGGTATCGCAATAGGCGCTTTAAATTTAATATCTCTGATGATCGGGGGAGCAGCTCTTAAAAGCCTTGGATTGACATTTCCGGAAGTTAAAAACGATCCCGCTTTTATTCTATTGATTATGTTTTTATCCGGATTTATGATTTCTGTTATTGGCGGCATAATCGTCAAACATCTGAAATTGTCCAAATTAGGAACCTTCATGGCATTATTCTTAATGCTTTTTTTGAACTCCCTTACTCAAATGATGGAAGCATTGGTATTTGCACCAGGGATAGTGAGTTGGGATGTGGTTCCGGCGATATATGGTCAGCAGTGTATCATGTATCTATTTATCAGCGCTGGTATTGCATTTTTATTCAGATTTGACAGCAGAATCAGGGAAGATTTTCGAACATACCGGAGAAGTTGGGCTGGATGGCTTTGGAGAATCCTGGCCGGGTCCGGCAGTTATGTGCTGTTCTATTATGTTTTTGGCAGCATTAATGCGATGTTATTTACCGGGGAATATTACCGGGCTCAAATTAATGGACTGCGGCTACCGAGCAGCTTTGAAATATTGACATTAGAACCGGTTCGAGGGATTCTATTAGTTCTGTCCGTCTTACCGGTTATCTTAAATTTGCATGTTTCAATAAAAAAACGGATGATTATCGTTGGGACGGCACTTTTTATTATTGGGGGACTTCTGCCCATGATTCAGCAAATAAATACCTTACCGGCGGTGCTTCTAGTAGCTAGCACAGTTGAGATGTTTTTTCAGTTTTTTTTAACAGGTGTAGTTGCAACCTATATTCTGCTGTTTAAGCAAGCTGAAAAAGTATAAAATCCCCGGGAACTGCATGTCTAAGCATGTCAGAGGCATGTCATGGGGACAGGTCCACTGACATATGTCAAGGGACCTGTCCCCATGACATGTTTCCCCGTAACATTTATGAGGAGTGATATAAAGATGAAGATAGCTGATGGAATAGAGATGCTTGAAATACCGGCGCACCTGATGGCCGGGCCGGGTATTATTAATCCGGTACTCTTTTGGGACAAAGACGAGGTTGTGTTGGTAGATGCAGGATTCCCTCACCAGGTGCAGCAATTTCGCGACGCTTTCGCCAAAGCCGGTGTGCCCTTTGATCGGTTGAGCAGAGTCATTGTCACGCATGCCGATGCTGATCATGTGGGCGGCTTGGCCGGTATCTTGCATGATTCACCTCAAAAAATCACCATATTTGCCCATGAAAAAGAAAGACCATATATTGAAGCGGAACTTCCCCCCATCCGGCTGGCCCAAATGGAAGCCCAGTTGAAAATACTGCCGGAGGAACGGCGCCAACAGGTGGCAGTATTGTATGAAAGCCTGAAGGCTAATTATAAAAAATTAGGAGCAAACGTTGATGAAACGGTGGAAGACGGAGAACAACTTCCTTATTGCGGCGGGATTAAAGTCGTCTATACGCCTGGCCACACCCCCGGCCATATCTGCCTTTACCATCAGCGGAGTAAAACCTTGGTAGCGGGAGATGCCTTCAATGTGGAGGGAGGAGTGCTGGTACATGCTCCCGAGTTCACATGTCTGGACAAAGAACAATATGACAAATCCCTGAAAAAGCTTGCCATGTATGATATTGAAACAGTCCTTTGCTATCATGGCGGCCTTTACAGGGATCATCCCAACCGGTCCATTGCCGAATTAGCCGGAATAAATTAGATTCTATTCAAAAATTATACTTCTTATGATGACAGAAGGCAAGGGGAGTTCCGATATTTGGCCCCATGGCTTTCTGTTCATATTTGTGCAGACAGACGTGGGGCTATTTCCTATGCATATCATGGGGACAGGTAGAGATTACTGAAAAAATCACTTTTTCTAAAATTAGTGCCCGCAAACCGGCATAACTTCGTTGCTATTATTATAAAAATGGCACTTTTTCAGTAGTCTCGGACCTGTCCCTTCAGTTAACACTTGACATCCAGGAAGGTGCTTTTCGGTTCGCCCATGTAAAATGTTCTTTACATTTGTTCAAAAATAGGTTACTATAAATGTAAAGATGTTTTTACATTGGATAAGGAGGATTTTTGATGTCTTTATTTAAAAAACTGGGTTTTGAAAAAGGCGATGAACGAATGGTTTATATTGGATTCTATTCCACTCGAATTGCCTGGGTATTTACCTCTGTGGTGCTGATGATTTGGTCATTGCAGGGCCTGCTAACTACGGATAATATACCTGTTCAGTTTATCGTTTTTTCCAGCACCCAGGTTGTTTACTGGCTTTCTTACCTACATTACAGAAAGAAGCTGGGTAGCTAATGGAAAACAAGTTAAAAGAATTGCGCTTAGGCCAAAATCTTACCCAGGAGGAACTTGCCCGGGCTCTAGATGTGACACGGCAAACAATCATTGCCATTGAAAATAATAAATATGACCCTACTTTAAGACTGGCGCTAAAGATTGCTAAATTTTTTGGAACCTATGTTGAGAAAATCTTTAAGATCTAGCATATGCATATGTCAAGGGACCTGTCCCCATGACATGTGGTCCCCATGACATGTGTCGGCCCCTTGGCTTTCTGCATATTTGCGCAGACGGATGTGCGCTGTTCCTGTGAAATCAGTTATACCTGGATCTGTGCCGGTTCTTCAGGCGGCTTGCCTTTGTTGCGCTTCTTGGCCCACCAGATATGGAGGCTTTCGAATAAGGAATAGAGGACAGGCAGTAAGACCAGGGTAATCAGGGTATGAAAAATCAAACCGAAAATCACTATTGTAGCCATGGGTGCTTCCAGATCAGACCCTTCGCTGAAAGCCAGGGCCAAGGGTGTGAGGGCTAGAATGGCCGTCAGTTTTGTCATCAGAATGGGGCGTACCCGGTTGCGTGCTCCTTCCATGATGGCCGTGTGTAAATCATAGCCTCTGCTGCGCAGCAGATTAATGCGGTCAATGAGCAGAATCGCATTGGACACCACAATCCCAATCAGCATGATAAAACCCACCATGCCAATGGGGTTAACCACCCGCTGGGTAATGACCAGGCCCACCACTACTCCCACAATGGCCATGGGCAGGCTCAACATAATAATCAAGGGATGGCTTAAACGGCCGAACTGGGCCACCATAATGATATAAATCAGGGCGATCGTCCCCAGGAAGGTCCGCACCACATCGGCCATGTTTTGTTTTTGCTGTTCCAGGGCACCGGCCAGTTTAACCGTATAGCCTTCCGGAAGGGAGAGGGCAGCCATCTTCTCCTCAATCGCCCGTCCTGCTGCGCCCATGTCCCCGCCCGCCAATTCGGCCTTGACGCTGATGATGCGTTCCCCATCTTTATGATTAATTTGGTTCGGTGTTTTGGAAAATTTCCACTGGACCAGGTCGGCCAGGGGTACCATGGCTCCGGAATCCGCTTTAACCAATACCCGGCGCAATTGTTCCGGGTGCTGCATCCATTGTTCCGGCAGTTGGGCCACCACATCGATATCCACGTCATTGAGGGTCATGGTGGTAATATTCTGTTCGCCTATCATTGCCGCCAACTGCTGCATCAAGGAATGATCACTGACACCAAGCCGTTCCATCTCCGCAGTCTGGGGCACCAGTGTGATCTTGTCAACCCCTTCTTCAAAGTCACTGCGCGGGTTGCGCACGTTGGGTACCGTCTTTAACATCTGCTGCACCTGGTCATCTAATTGCCGGATGACTTCCATATCTTTACCCACTATTTCCAATTCTACGGGCGTATTATTGGCGCCACCCCCAAAACCGACCTCAAATCGTTCCACATCATGCAAGGCGGCAAGATTGGCATTGATATTTTCCAGGATTTCCTCCCGGGACCGTTTCTTCTCCTTCTTGTCTTTGGTAATGATGTGAATGGTGGCATTGCCTTTTTGGGCGTCGGTATAGATATCTTTAATTTCCGGAATGTCCTTTAATTTCATCCTGGCTTCATTCGCTGCCTGGTCAGTTTCCCCTAAATTGGATCCTTTCGGCAGAATCAGCCTGGCCTGAATATAAGACTCATCCACCTCCAGATCCGTACTGGTTTTAACCAGGGGGGCCAGCATAATGGCCATGACAAATAAGCCGACAGTCAGCAGCACCACTTTGATCCGGTGCCGCAGGGCCAAGGCCAGCAGGCGGGAAAAAAAGGAGGTAATGCGGGCATCCAGGCTGCTTTCCGTTGCCTGCACATGGCGATCCTTCATTAAAAAGCTATTGGCGTAGACGGGCACAAAAATGAGGGCGGCAATCGTTGAAGAAACGATGGCCACAGTGACCGTAAAAGCAATGGTCTCCATAATCGGTTTATATTCCACACCCCCCAGGCCTACAATCATCAAGGGGAGAAAAACCGTGACAATGGTCAGCTGGGAGGTCAGCACCGGAGTAACGACTTCCCGGGTGCCCAGGATAATTGATTTCCTGAGAGATTCCCCTTTTTCCCGGAAAAAGTAAATACTCTCCAGGACAACGATGGCAGCGTCCACCATCAATCCCACGGACAAACTGAGGGAAAGGAGGGTAACCAGATCCAGATTATAACCGGCAAAATTCATGCCGATAAAGGTCATGAAAACAGAGAGGGGAATGGTGGTGGAAATAACCATGGTCACGCGCCAGTTCCGCAAGAAAACAAATAAAATTAAGATGGCCAGAACAGCCCCGATCAATACATTGTGACTGAGATTGCTTACTGAGGTTTTGATGAATGTGGAACCGTCCATAATCACATCCAGGGTGTACTGTCCCTGGGATTCACGGTTCAACTGATCGATCACCTGGTATACGGCGGCGGCGGTTTTAATCATGTCACAATCGGCGGCTTTGCTAATATTCAAGAAAATATAGGGCACGCCGTTTTTCAGGTAAACGGCATCGGCACTTTTTCCGCGCAGGTCCTGAATATCGGCCAACTGGCGCAGGGCCACCTGTCCCGTTTTGGTCTGAATGGCCACATCGCCGATTTGCTGTATGGTTTTAAATGAATTATCGATTTCAATTACGGTGTCGAAGCCCTCGTTTTTTAAAGTGCCGATGGCCTGTTTGACATTGGCCGCCTGCAATTGGGCAATCACGTCGGCGGGAGTCAGCTGGTACAGGGCGATTTCTTCCGGATGCAAAGTAAGGCAAATTTTATTACCCACATTATCTGCCGAAATATCCACCCTCTTCACATTCTCCACCGCTTCAATGCGGTCTTTCATTACGGTATTGGCCAGATTGAATAAAACGGGCAGATCATTACCGCAAAGGGCCAGTTCCATTAAGAAATCATCACCGTAATTTGCCTGTACCACATTGACATTTTTGATTACGGAGGGGAAGCTGTTGCGCAGCCGGTTGACGGCAGTTTGTACTTCCTGAGTTGCCTCCTCCCCCTTGCCTTCCTGGGCTTGCACGGAAATGGACACACCCCCGGTCCAGGAGGAGGAGTTATACTCTTCTATGGTGGCAATGGACCGGAGCTCTTTTTCGATGGGTTTGGTGACTTTTTCCTCCATCTCTTCCGGAGGAAGGGAGCCGCCGGAGATGTTGATTTCGATCCAGGGGAAATTGGTTTCCGGAACCATCTCCCGTTTAAAGGAAAAAAGGGAACTAACTCCGGCAATGATGATTAAAACCGTCAACAGGTAAACAATTAGTTTGCGATTGAGAAAAAAGCCGATGAACTTTTCCATGGTTATTCTCCTTTGACCGTAACTGCTTCACCATCACCAATATAGGCAATGCCGGAAGAAATGACCCGGTCGTTTGGTTTAATGCCGCTCAAGATTTCAATGCTGTCCCCGATAATCTGTCCCACCTCTACCACATGGCGTTTGGCCACCCCGTTTTCAATGGCCAGCACATACTGCTGATCCTGATTTACGCCTACGCAGCTTAAAGGCAGGATAATGCCCGTGGATAAAGTGCGCGGCACCTCCACCTGCGCTACCATTCCTCCCCGCCATAATCCGGTCCCGTTGCTCAAGGTAATCTCCACCCGGTATTTACCGGTTTGCGGGTCCGTTACCGGTGAGATCGCAGTTACTTTACCCTGCTCCTGCTTTCCGCCGTCGCTGGTAACAGCTGCAGTCTGCCCTACGTGATATTGACTGATGAGATCATTGGGGACATCAAGAACTATTTTTACCTTGGATAAATCGACTATTTTCATCACAGGCGTTCCGGGAGAAACGGTCTGCCCCGCCTGCTGCATCACCTCTGCGATGATTCCGGAAAAGGGCGCCTTTAAGTTTGTCGCTACTACGCTCCGCTCAGCCTGGGCTACCTGATTGGTCTGGCGATCCACTTCCCGCTGGGCATCTTCCAGGTCCCTTTCGGTAGCCACGCCTTCTTGATACAGCTTCTGGACCCGTTCTAAATCTGTTTGCTTTTTGGCCAATTCGGCCTGGGCATCGGCTAAGACCAGACTGCTGACACTGTTTTCTGCCGTATCTGTATCAAGAGTGGCGAGCAGTTGGCCCTTGCCTACCTTCATGCCGTTTGTGACGTGGAGGCCGGTCAAAATTCCGGAGGCGTTAAAAAATAAATCCGCCTCCTGCTCCGGCTCGGCAATCCCAACCGCGGAGAGCAGCAGCGGCTGTTCCTGCTTTTTAACGGTGAGTGCGGAAACCAGCTTGCCTTTTGTTTCCTTCCCGGCGTCTTTATTGTCCGCGGGTTTTGCCCCGCAGCCCAGGGAAAAAATAAGAATTGACAGTATGATCAGTGCAAATCCTTTCCTCACAATCTTCTCTCCTCTTCCGTTTTACTTATTTGTAAGATGGCAAAAAAATCCTGATAATAACAAAGACGATTATATCTTAAAAACCACGGCAATAAATTAAAAATAAATTAGAAATCGATAAAAAATAGATAAAATATCCAGTTTTTTATTTTCGGCTTGTCCCGACGGGCAAATATGGGCAATTTCTGTATGCCGGAGTGACCTACCCGATTTATTCTCGGACCGCCTATCCTTGATACTCTATCTTCTTTTATTGACGTAGTGATGGGTTCTATGCTCCTTATTCCCAGGCGGTGATGAACTAAGAGAAAGGAAAAGCGTAAACAGAGAGAAAAGACGGCAGCGCCATCTTTTCTCTCTGTTTATCAGGATATGATAATTTTTTAAATAAAGGCAAGGGAATATTATTTATAATTGATCAGGATAAAACCACCGATACACAGTAAGATGCCAACCATATTGATGACGGTCAGCCTTTCGTGAAAGAAGGGGAAGCCAACATGTCATAGCATGTCATAGGGACAGGTACACTGACATAAGGGGATAAATTGGCATGAAGATGGTCATGTCAAGGGACCTGTCCCCATGACATGTTAGTATCATTTATAATCGTATAGTTGGGCAAAATATTCTTCCAACGTAATACCCTTGGTATAAATATACTCCGCCGCTTCTTTACCAACATATCTGAGATGCCAAGGCTCATATTGATAGCCTGTAATATCTTCTTTCCCTTTGGGGTATCTGATGATAAAACCAAACTTGTGGGCATTTTCCTTGAGCCATTTACCTTCTTTCAAATCTCCGAACTCTTCTACCAATTGAAACTGGACCTGTGAGCTGGTCAAATCCATGGCTAAACCTGTTTGGTGTTCACTTTGCCCGGGATAAGCCGAGGTCCGGTTTGCTGCCTCTTCCCCGATGGCCCTGGCTTTATTTTCAAAGATATTTTTTTGTGTTTCGTACGACCGGTATCCTGAAGCGGCTAATAAATCCAGGTTCTCCTTCCGGGCTGTTTGAAAAAGTTCTTCTAATGCCTGAGCCGCGTCTTGCCTGAGATACTTTTTCGGGCTGTCCCCTTCAAAGGGAAAAGGAACATCGGGAATGACCAGATTTTTGGGAGCAAAATCGGCAGGCAAATTTCTTTTTTTATTTACCAGCACGAGCAAGCTATTCACATTGGTTACTATCTCCCGGCCATTCTGATCAATTTTGGTCGTGTTTTCAAAGGACAATGGGGAGTCGGTCTGATTGTTTGTTTGTGGGCCGACATTTTCCGGCGGGTCC
Organism: Candidatus Formimonas warabiya; assembly: GCF_002777255.1. Classification (GTDB taxonomy): domain Bacteria; phylum Bacillota; class Dehalobacteriia; order Dehalobacteriales; family Dehalobacteriaceae; genus Formimonas; species Formimonas warabiya. The sequence goes on from NZ_CP017634.1 coordinate 4,236,092, forward strand.
GCTTTTTTTGGTTGCTCCGGCTTTTCTGAACGATCCTTTTCATTTTCTGTTTTTTTATCTGCCAGGTTTTGCTCCGGTTTTTCTGTGTTTTTGTTGTTTTCTTTTGCTTCCAAATCAGAACCTCCCTTAATATAATTCTCGGCATATTGCTGCGCCATCGTAATCATTATATTAAAAGGTTTCCTGGTTGTGCCGATAAATATTAAAAAGAGTACGGTCAGTATCGAAATAATGAGCAATATTCGTTTGAGCATCCCAATTCCCCCTTGTGATTGCAAATCGCTAAGATTATAACATTTTTGTCGAATTTTGTCGAATATATTTAAAAAGAGGGATGCAGCTGTCATTAACCTCTTGCTTGCAGCAAATAGTAAGGAGTTAGTGATTAGCGGGCCATTTTGTGTTCTTTTTACAAATGGTACATTTCTTTACCCCCAAAAAAATGGAAGGATGAACGAAGATATATGGTATGCAAGGAAAGATTATCCAGAAAAAGAGAGGCTAAAAAATAATGAAAAATTTAAGTAAGCTTTGGGCAGTCATGTTAGTCTTATTACTTGTCTTTGTTTTACCTACGATTGTATTTGGAGATAATGACAAAGGAAACAAGGGACAAAAAGAGGCCACTCAGGTGCACAGCAGTGATGAAGAAAATGTAAGTACAGATGAGGATCAAGCGGAAAATTCGGATGAAGATGTTGATGAAGATGCAGATACAGATGAAGATGCAGAAGTTGATGAGGACCAAAGTGATGAAGGAACCGGAGAAGAGAATGGAAAAGGAAAGGGGCTGGATAAAGACTGGAAAATCTCCAAAGATGCTCTTCAGCAGGAAAAGGCTGATATTGCAGCTTTGAAGGATCAGGTTGAGGTTCAACTGGAAGACTTAGAACAACAGTATCAATTGGCGGAGGCAAATGGGGATACGGCTTTAATGGAGACCTTAATGAGCCAGATGCAGCAATTACATCAGGAAAAAGATACATATCAAGAACAGATGAAGCAGAAGATCCAGGAAATGCAGGACCTGATGAAGGAAAGATATTCTCAGGAAGAATTGGACGCCCTGACCAAGGTCGCCGAAGAGTTGGGTCAGGATGAAAAAGTGAAAGTGCTTCCGGTGACAAATGTCTTTATGAAAAATGGCGAGGTAAAATTTGATACTCCTCCGGTTGTTAAGGAAGGCAGGATACTGCTTCCCTTAAGAGCAATCTCCGAAGCTACCGGAGCAACGGTCGCCTGGGATCCGGGGGCAAAGAAGGTGACGATTACCCAAGGCGAGAAAGAAATCATTTTTGATTTAACTTTACAGAAAGTCTATGTTGATGGCACTGAGACAACAATTGATGTTTCAGCAGATGTGATGAATAATCGGACTGTGGTACCCCTAAGATTTATTATGGAAAATTTGGGTTTAAAGGTACAATGGGAGCCCGAGACGAAGGTCATAGAAATCGAGTAATGATTAACCGGAACAAATAGTTCCCCCGAAGACCAAAAGCACTCCTTAGAGTGTTTTTGGTCTTTTTATCTTTGTTGATATTTGGTGGTAAAAAAAGTATAGTATTCTAGGAGAAAATAATGGAGGCTGGTACTATGACCGTAGATATTCCCCAGATTATTTCCGGGGAAACGAAGATTCCTCTCAGAAAGGTATTAAACACGATAGAGCTTCTGGACCAGGGAAACACGGTTCCTTTTATTGCCCGTTACCGGAAGGAAGCAACCGGAGAATTAGACGAAAACCAGATTCGGGAGATCGAAGAAAGGTTGAAATTTCACCGTAACCTGGAGCAGCGTAAAACCGAAATCATTCGACTCATTGATGAGCAGGGAAAATTGACCGACGAACTGCGGGAGAAAATTTTAAGCGCCCTCAAGCCTACGGAATTGGAAGACCTTTACCTTCCCTACCGGCAAAAGAAAAAGACCAGGGCAAGTATGGCCCGGGAGAAAGGATTAGAACCGCTGGCCCTCTATCTGCTTACTTTCCCCAAGGAAGGGTCGCCGGAAAGGGAAGGGGAAAAATATGCGTCCGAACAGGTAGCCGATGCAGCGGCTGCTCTTCAGGGAGCCATGGATATTGTGGCGGAAATGATCAGTGAAGATGCCCAAGTGCGCAAATGGGTACGGGAATATACCCAGGCTCATGGGTTTCTCGTGGTCCAGGCCAAGGATGCGAAGAAGGATTCCGTTTACCGCATGTATTACGAAAATTACCGGGAAGCGGCAGCCAAGATTGTCCCCCACCGGGTTCTCGCCGTAAACAGGGGAGAGCGGGAAGGCTTCTTAACCGTGTCTCTGGACGTAAACGAGGAAGTGATCTTTGACTGGTTGTACCGCCGCTTCGTTAAAGAAGGGGTGACCGGTGAACTGGTAAGAAAAGCGGCAGTTGATGCCTACAAAAGACTGGTGGCTCCTTCCATCGAAAGGGAGGTGCGCAACCAGCTCACGGAACAGGCGGAAAACCACGCCGTGACTATTTTTGCCAAAAACCTGAGGAGCCTGCTCCTCCAGCCCCCGGTGAAGGGGAAGATCGTCCTGGGGTTGGACCCGGCCTACCGTACCGGGTGCAAGTGGGCGGTGATGGATGCCACGGGGAAAGTATTGGAGGTGGGCGTGATCTATCCTACCCCGCCCCACAATAAGATTCCGGAAGCGGAACAGGAACTAGCCAGGCTGGTAAGGAAGTACCGGGTGCAGGCTGTGGTGATCGGGAACGGCACAGCTTCCCGGGAAACAGAGCAATTTGTGGCAGAATTCATCAAGAAATCAAACAACCCGGCCCTTTCCTATACCATTGTCAGCGAAGCCGGGGCCAGCGTATATTCCGCGTCCAAATTGGCCGCCAAAGAATTTCCCAAGCTGGATGTGGCAGAGAGAAGCGCCATTTCCATCGGCCGCAGGATCCAGGACCCCCTGGCGGAACTGGTGAAGATTCCTCCTCAGGCGGCAGGTGTAGGGCAGTATCAGCACGATATCCCGGAAAAGCGCCTGGAAGAAAATTTGTCCAAGGTTGTGGAGTCGGTGGTGAATTTTGTCGGCGTGGATTTAAACACGGCCTCGGCCCCTCTCCTCAGTTATGTGGCGGGGATTAATGCCACCGTAGCATCCAATATTGTCACCTACCGGGATGAGACCGGAGGCTTTAAAAGCCGGGCGGAATTGAAGCAGGTGCCCAAATTGGGGCCGAAAACCTTTGAACAGTGCGCCGGCTTCCTGCGCATCTCCCAGGGAGATTTCCCCTTGGATGGCACCGCCATTCACCCGGAGTCCTATAGGATCACGGATAAGCTGTTAAAAAATCTGGACTTAAATTTATCGGATATCGGCACCAAGCCCTTCATAGAACAATTGACCCTGTTGAAGAAGAATGCTGCCGGCATTCACGCTGCAGCGGAAAAGATCGGTGCGGGTGTCCCTACTTTAACCGACATCATCGACAGTCTGGCCCGTCCGGGCCGGGACCCCAGAGAGGAACTGGCTCCTCCCATCTTCCGCACGGATGTGCTTAAGATTGAGGATTTAAAGCCGGGCATGATCTTAAAAGGCCAGGTTCATAACGTGACGGATTTCGGCGCCTTCATTGATATCGGCGTGAAGCAGGACGGCCTGGTCCATGTTTCGGAAATCGCCGACCGGTTTATCCGGCATCCTCTGGAGGCCTTGTCCATCGGAGATGTGGTTACGGTGGGCGTCCTTGCCGTGGATCCCCAGCGCAGCCGTATTTCCCTGACCATGAAAGGGGTCAAACTGCAATAGCTATAAAAAGTAATAGCTGGTAAATAATTTAAAATATCCACCTTAAGCAGGATTTTAGAGGCCATAAGAAGAATTAGAGTAAAATCTCCCCCACATCAGCCAGGGGGAGATTTTGTTTTTTTTATTTTTTCTAAGATTTGGCTGGGTTGGAAGATGGGAAATGGAGGTGCGCATCCATGGAAAGTAAAACAATTCTCGTGGTTGATGATGATAAAAATATTTGTGAGCTGCTGGATTTGTATTTAACTCATGCCGGGTTTACCCTCCTTTTTTGTCATGACGGCAGCAGCGCCTTAAAGATGATACAAGAAAAGAAAGTGGATTTAGTTTTGCTGGATATCATGCTGCCCGTGATTAACGGGTGGGAAGTATGTAGACTGATTAAACTGAAGCGGGCCATCCCGGTAATTATGTTAACCGCCCGGGATATGCTGGAAGATAAGATTGAGGGGTTTGCATCCGGCGCGGATGATTATATTGTAAAACCCTTTCAGCCGAAAGAAGTGATTGCCCGCATTCAGGCACGACTGAGGGAAAAGGTCCCGGTACAACAGGGGTCAAGACAGGAAGGGGTGCTGGAAGCGGATCACCTGGTGGTGGATATCAACAGCTATGAAGTCCGCCGGAACGGTGCTCTGATTGAATTAAAGCCCAAGGAAGTGCAGTTGCTTTATTTTCTCTTAAATCATAAAAATATGGTTTTTTCCCGGGAGCAGCTGCTGGAGAAAGTATGGAATTATCAATATTCAGGAGATACCAGAACCGTAGATGTCCATATCAAAAGCCTGCGCAAGAAGCTGGATGATCCGAAAGCCTCCTGGCGCATTAAGACCGTATGGGGCGTAGGCTATAAGCTTGAGGTAAAATAATGTTTAAAACAATATTTCAAAAACTATTAGTAACCTACCTGGTCATTATTATCATCGTCATTGGGGCATTATCTTTTATTCTCACGGTCTTATACAGCAGGCACGTCTTTGAGGAAAAGCATCAAAGCCTGATCAGCGCTGCCTTTAAAGTGAATCAATTAGCGAATGATTTCCAGAGACAAAATATCTCCCAAGCAGAATTGGAAATAGCCTTGGATTCCCTGGGGCATGTCACAGACGCCAAGATTTATCTGGTAAAATTGGACAAACAGGCGTTAACTGCGCCGGATACCCTCAAGATGGGGGAGGAATTGGAGGACAGCTTTTTAATCGGTGATCTCCTTAAAATACTGGATGGTGAGACGGTTTATCGTCAGAAGCAATACTCCGATAAGTTTGACATGTATATGGTTTTTACGGGCGTACCCTGGAAAAGGGACGGCCATGTGCTGGGGGCAATTTTGCTTTTTTCGCCCGTCAACCACATCGCCAACGATATGGCCAGAATCAATCTGGTGATCTGGCTGACCGGTTTATTTTTTATGGTAGTCAGTGCCCTCGTTATTTACTTCAACTCTCGGAACATCTCAAAGCCGATCAAAAAAATGGAAGAAGCGGCGGGAAAATTGGCTGGGGGAGAAAACACGGCGGATTTAGTTGTACAAAGCCAGGATGAAATCGGCAAACTGGCAGAGACATTTAATGCGATGAAACAACAGCTCCTTGATACCGAGAAAATGCGCCGGGATTTCATTGCCAACGTGTCTCACGATCTCAGGACTCCCTTGACCTCTATCAACGGTTTTGTGGAGGGAATGCTGGATGGCATTGTAAAACCTGAGGATTATCCGAAATACCTGCATATTATCCACGACGAAACCAATCGTTTGATCCGGCTCACCAATGATATTCTGCAGCTTGCCCAAATACAATCAGGCAGTCTGAAATTGAACAAAGAAGTCTTCCCTGTCCGGGACATCGTGAATCCGGTAAGGGCCAGTATCGATCCTCTGATCGGGGAAAAAGCCCTGGATCTTTCCGTGCCTTGCGATGCGGAGCTTTGCGTATATGCGGACAAAGATAGGCTCACGCAGATCTTGATCAATATGATTAGTAATTCAGCCAAGTATGGTGAAGCCGGGGGAACCATTTCCCTCCAGGTGGCACAGGTGCCGGACGGCATCCGGTTTTCCATAAAAGATAGGGGACCGGGAATTCCCCCTGATGAGCTGCCTTTTATCTTTGAAAAGTTCTATCGGGTGGATAAATCCCGCCGGTCTGACCAAAGCGGTACCGGTTTAGGCCTGAATATTGTCAAAAACCTGGTAGAACTGCACGGCGGGAAAATATGGGCGGCAAGTGAAATCGGGGTGGGAACGGAAATGGTTTTTGAACTGCCCAACCCATAGAGAAGAAATGTTTACAAATTGTTTACAATTTGCCCCATTTTGGTTTTACAAATTTCATGTACTCTGTAACCAGGATCAGAAATCGCCTTGTCTGAGAAAAATTGATGAAAGGAGAGTTGCATGAAAAGAGGTGTCGTATTTTTTTCACTCTTGGTTTTTATACTGATCATGGCGGGATGCGGTGCTGTCAACAGGTCTTCAGATCCGGAAGTATCCAACCAGCAGAATGAACAGTATGGCGGCGCCGACACCGGCGTGCCCCCTGCATCTGAAGACCAAACACCTGAAGTCGGTACCGGTACCTCTCAATCAAAAAGTGATTCGGGTGTGGTGGCAAAGTCCCATAATACTGTTTCCAGCCAGGAAAAAGAAGAGGTGCTCAAAGAGCTTGACCAGGAGTTGGATTCATTGTTTTCCAGTATGGAGGAGTTGGAAGACGTAGAAGATACGGATTTAGAGTTTGATTAAGTAAGGAGTGTAAATCATGTGGAAAAAAATAACGGGGATATTGTTAATCATGGGTGTGCTTCTCACAGGAACGATGGTATTTGCGGCGGAAACAACAACCGGGGAAACAACGAAAGGTAAAATTTCCGCAAAATTGCAGGATCTCAAAGAAAAGAGGGCTGAAGTACAACCCTTAATTAAGGAAATTCGTACCAACCGGACCCGTCTGCTTCAATTAAGGGCGGACGCCAGAGCTGCTTACCAGGCAGCAAAAGACAAAGTCAAAGAACTGCTTAAAAACAAGGATGATCTGACGCCGGATCAAACGGAGGCACTGAAAGAGGCCATAGCCACATTAAAAGAGGATAAAAGCGAGATGGAAAGTACGTTGGGAGACATCCATAAAGAGGCCCTCAACCTCAGGGCAGCAAGAAGAGACCGGGATATGGCTGCGTACGAGGAAGCGCTGCATAATATTATTGCCGTGCAAAATACCAGAATGGATCATTTGGAACGAGCGATTAGTGACATGAATATGATTGCAGGTATGTAGAAATGAACTCAAAAAACTGCCCTATGACTAACGTTATAGGGCAGTTTTTTGACGTAAAATAGAATCCCTCAAGAACAGTTATATTCCTTCATTATAAAAGTTCATCTTCGTCAACAGTGATCTGGTATTTCTTTATTTTTCTTGATAGTGTTGCCGGATCAATTCCAAGAGCTTTTGCGGTTTTTCTAACGGATCCGTTGTCTTCTATTGTAGAAGCAATAATACGCTTTTCGAACTGTTCAAGTGATTGTTTCAAATACCCGCTAGGTTTGGTAGCCAGTGCTGAATCGATCAGGAGTTGGTGAGGAATATTTTCTAATATGATTTCATCAGAACTTATGACGAATAAATATTCCATGAGGTTCTCAAGTTCTCTGACATTGCCTGGCCAGTGATAGTTACAAAAAACATTGATTACTTTTGATGAAATAGCCTTCTTCTTTTTATAACGGATGTTCAACTGTTCTAAAAAATGGTAGGTTAAGGAAAGAATATCCTCTTTCCGATCTTTAAGGGGAGGGATCGTGATAGGGATGACACTTAATCGATAGTAAAGATCCTCTCTGAATCTTTTTTGTTGAACCAGTTCGGCAAGGTTCCTATTTGTTGCCGCGACAACTCTCACATCAACCTTAATGGGTTTTTTATCACCCAGCTTAAATATTTCCTTGTCTTGAAGCACACGCAACAGTTTTGCCTGAATGCCAAGGGGACATTCTGATATTTCATCCAGAAATAATGTTCCCGTATTCGCTAATTCAAATATACCTGGTTTACCTTGTAAATTTGCACCTGTAAAGGAACCTCTGACGTAACCGAAAAATTCCGATTCAGCAAGTTCATGGGGTATTGCCGCACAGTTGATTTTAATAAAAGGTCCGTTTTTTCTTGGACTGTGGGTATGAATAAATTTTGCCAGGACTTCTTTTCCCACGCCGGTTTCCCCTAAAATTAATACGGTACTGTCAAATAAAGCTGCCTTTTCGGCTAGGTTGAGCACAGTCCTGATGGATTCACTTTTAAAATTAAATTCTTTTTGAAGCTGTTGACGATACTCCATTAGTTCGGAGCAATACTTGGCGGAATATTGTCGTGCAATAGCAAGTTCTTTTTTTAATTTCAGTAATTTGGATAAATCTCTCACGTTACAAATTACGGATAAAATGTTGCCGTTTTCATCAAGTACAGGGTTTGCTGTCGCGAGAGCTGAGATTCCGGTTATGTATTTATGTGTAATGGTGATGGTTTTTTTTTGCTCAATGGCTAAAAGAACCGCTGATTGTTCACACACATTTTTTTCTACAAATTCCTTCATATTCTTATTTAGAACAATTTCACGGCTAAAACCGGACATACGCTCATAGGCAGAATTTACATAGAGTGTGTTGCCCACACTGTCTGAAATCCATACGCCATCGTAGGATGACTCTAATATTAACAGAAAAAATGAACCTATCGGACCGGAAAGCCATTTTTTAAAATCCAGTTCAATTTCATGAAAAGTGTAGACATTATAATCATGTTTAATTCTACTAAAAGATAGTTTGCCCACTAAAATATCGTCATCATTGATGACCCAGGGACATTTGGGAGAATTGTTATATATGGTTGAGTTTTCGTAAGTAATATCACTTGGTTGTAATTCTTCGATCAGATCATTTAGCCCATTGTCAAGACTGTCTAAGTAATGTATTTTTTTGAAAAGGTTTGTTTTAGAAATCACACCAAGAAGCCGGTTTTTGTCATCCACTACCGGTATTTCTTCATCAGCAATTTGAGAAAACTTGAGGCAGATATCTCTGATTCTTTCATGATTTAATGCAACGATGGAAACAGGGTCCATGAAATCTTTCACATACATATACACCTTCTCCTTCCCATGTTGTTTTAGAAGAAAAAGCGATATTCAGAATTTTCCCTTGCGTCACAGGTTTTTTTCTTTGCCGAGAAACTGGTTGACTTTTATATCCTTCCTTAGTGGCAACCGGATGCTGTTGACTTCATCTATTTTCTTCACCATTCATATGGAGGATGTGAAAGAAGAAAGGAAATATATGTATTCTATATATTATACAGTAAGGACATTTGTCTTGTCGATATGTTTATTGTAGGGTATCTGTTGTTTCCTATTATTTATCAATATCACAAATTATAGGGCATAATTACTTCATAATAGAAATTCGGATAGAGTATGGGCTTATGAAGTGGAGTTTGATTAGAGAGAGGGAAATAATAAAAAATTGGGTAGGCAACATTGCAACAATCTTAACGTGAATTGCAGAAACGCTGCATCCTTATTTTGAAATTTGGGCCGGACTTCTTAGGAATTTCCGGCTTAATTTTTTGGCATAAATCTTGCACTAAAGATATAAGCCGAAAAGAAACTGGATTTGCTGTGAAAGATTAGGGTAATTTGATTGAATTCGCTGGAGGTGCAGAGAATTGCGTGAAGTTGTGATCGTTGGAGCAAAAAGAACCCCAATCGGAGACTATCTGGGATCTCTGAAGGATGTTAGCGCCGTTAGACTGGGAATTGTTGCCGCAAAGGGAGCCATGGAGCAGGCCGGGATTGGGCCTGGGCAAATTGAAGATGTTACCTGTGGGATGGTTTATAAGGAAGGGGTAGGAGGTAACCCGGCCCGGCAAATCCAGCTGCAGCTTGGTATTCCGGCTGAAACATGCGCTTGCACAGTTGACCAGCAATGTGGTTCTGCCATGAGGGCCTTTGAGATTGCCACCCAACAAATATTTTTAGGGAAAGCTGATGTGGCGTTATGTCTAGGAATTGAGAGTATGAGCCGTGTTCCTCACCTGGTGCTGAATATCCGGGAAGGGGTAAGAATGGGCGATACCTTTCTCTATGATGCGTTAACCTATGATGCTTTGGTTGATATCAACCTGGGTTATCATATGGGGGTAACGGCTGAAAACGTGGCGGAGCTTTATGATATCACGCGCCAGGAGCAGGATGAACTGGCTGTAATGAGCCAGCAGCGTGCCTCGAAAGCCATTGCCGAAGAAAAATTCAAAGATGAAATCGTCCCTGTAGAGATTGAAACAAGAAAGGGTGCTACAGTTGTGGACACGGATGAGCATCCCCGGGCAGATGCTTCCATAGAAAAAATGGCTAAATTAAAACCTGCTTTTAAGAAAGACGGCACAGTGACCGCTGCCAATGCGTCCGGGATCAACGACGGGGCTGCGGCGTTAGTTATTATGTCCGCGGAAAAGGCTCAAAAGCTGGGTATTAAACCCCTGGCAAAGGTATTGTCAACGGCGGGTATGGGGGTGAAGCCGGAAGTAATGGGATTGGGGCCTGCCTATGCGATACCTAAGGCTTTGGCATACGCAGGTTTAACACAAGATCAAATTGATTACTTCGAAATTAATGAGGCATTTGCGGCTCAGTGGTTGGGGGTCAATCGGATTTTGGATATTCCCTTCGATAAAATTAATGCCAATGGTTCCGGAATAGCCTTAGGACATCCGGTAGGCTGCACGGGAATCAGGATCATTGTTTCACTCCTCTATGAAATGCAAAAAAGAAATGCCAAATATGGTTGTGCCTCCTTATGCGTGGGGGGAGGACCGGCCATGGCTACAATAGTGGAGAGGTAAAAGCTGATATAAGTACACGTGGGTGTCCAGGAAAAAATAAAAAAGGGGGGTATTGTTCAAATGATGAATTTTCCTGAGTACAAAGACTCACTGCGCAAGCTAAAAACGGTAGTCTATTCGTTTGGGGAAAAAATTAACAATGTGGTGGACCATCCTTTATTTGAACCGCATATCAACAGTGCAGGTCTGACCTATGAATTGGCCCATGACCCCCGGTACGAAGATCTCATGACCGCTACTTCTCATCTTACCGGGGAAAAAATTAACCGCTTTACCCACATTCATCAGAGTACCGGAGACTTGGTAAAGAAAGTAAAGATGCTTCGGATGATCGCCCAGAAAACCGGCACCTGTTTCCAAAGATGCGTGGGTTTTGATGCAATGAATGCTATTTATTCAGTTACTTATGAAATGGATCAAAAGAATGGCACTGACTATCACACTCGCTTCAAAGAATATGTAAAGGCAGTGCAAAGAACAGATATGATGGTAGCAGGCTCTATGACCGACCCTAAAGGGGATAGGAGCAAGAGCCCCAGTGAGCAGCCGGACCCCGATGCTTTTGTCCACGTGGTAGAAAAAAGGGAAGATGGGATTGTGATCAGAGGAGCCAAGTCACACCAAACCGGAATCTTAAATTCCCATGAAATGCTGATTATGCCTACAGAGGCTCTCATGGAAGCGGATCAGGATTATGCGGTTTGCTGTGCCGTTCCGGTAGACGCAGAAGGCATATTGCATATCTTTGGCCGTCAAACCAATGATACCAGACGGTTAGAAGAAGGCGCGGGCATAGATTTGGGAAACATCAAATACGGTACCGTAGGAGGCGAGTGCCTCACCGTATTAAACGATGTATTTGTGCCCTGGGAAAAAGTATTTATGTGTGGGGAGTATGAATTTGCCGGGATGCTGGTAGAAAGGTTTTCCTCCTATCACAGGCAAAACTATGGCGCCTGTAAAACAGGAATTGCAGATGTCATCATTGGGGCAGCCGCCGGGATTTCCCAATACAACGGTGCTGCCAAGGCATCTCACATCAAGGATAAGGTTGCCGATATGATCCATATGCAGGAGACTCTTTATTGCTGCTCTATCGCTTGCTCTGCCGAAGGGAGTCCCACTGCTGCGGGAAACTACTATGTAGACACTATGCTGGCAAATTGCGGCAAATTAAATATTACCAGGTTTATCTATGAGATCTGCCGTTTGGCTCATGACATTGCCGGTGGATATGTGGCCACTCTTCCTTCTGAAAAGGATCTAAAACACCCGGAGATTGGAAAGTATGTGGGAAAATACCATAAAGGGGTGCCGGATGTTCCGGCGGAACATCGAATTCGCATGGGCAGACTGCTGGAATGTCTCACTGGGGGAACTGCTTTACTGGAATCCATGCACGGGGCCGGCTCGCCTCAAGCGATGAAGATTATGCTTTTACGCCAGGCAAATCTCAACCATAAGTTCAAATTGGCCTGCACATTGGCCGGAATCGCTCCTGCGGAGAAAAAATAGGGAGGAGTCTATCATGAAAAATGTTTTAATCATCGGCGCCGGCACCATGGGAGCTGGAATTGCCCAGGTTGTGGCCGAGGCAGGCTACCACGTTTGGCTTTGTGACATGGAAGAAAGGTTTGTCCAAAAAGGGATGTCCCGGATTAAGAGAAATCTCGACAAAAAGGTAGAGAAAGGCAAACTGGAAGCTTCCGCCCCGGTTATGGAGAGAATTACACCTATTACCAATTATGAAGATGCCGGAAAACAAGTGGACCTGGTTGTGGAAGCGATTGCGGAGAATTTAGAGGCGAAAGAAGCACTGTTCATAAAACTGGACACTTTCCTATCTCCTGACACCATCCTGGCTTCCAACACCTCGGCTTTCAGCATTACCGGAATGTCGTCGAAAACCAAACGGATGGACAAGTTCATTGGGATGCACTTTTTTAATCCGGTTCCCCTGATGGAACTTGTCGAACTGATTAAGGGAGTAGGAACTTCCGCTGCCACTTATGAAATGGTACAAGGATTCGTCCTCAGTTTAGGCAAAACTCCCGTGCAGGTTAATGAGGCTCCGGGATTCATCGTGAATCGTATGCTGGTGCCTCTGATCAACGAGGCTGTTTGTATTCTGGCGGACGGCGTGGCAAATGCGGAAGACATTGATCAGGCGATGAAACTAGGTGCAGGGCATCCCATGGGCCCGCTGGCCTTGGCCGACCTCATCGGTTTGGATATCTGTCTCCCGGTAATGGAAACTCTCTATCAGGATTTTGGTGATCCCAAATACAGACCATGCCCCTTACTGAAGAAGATGGTAAAGGCGGGCTTTCTAGGCCAAAAAACAGGGAAAGGATTCTATACGTATTAATATTTTTTTGACAACTCGTTCAAGAGGCTGATTCAAGTACACATTTTTGCAGGGAGGGAAAAGTCTGAAATGAGAACACCATCTTTTGATTTGACCGGCAAGGCAGCGATCATTACCGGCGCCACAAAAGGGCTAGGCTACGGGATGACCCATGCGTTAGCAAAAGCAGGGGCTGATGTGGTAGTGGTGAGCCGGACCAAATCGGATTGTGATGCTGTTGCCGAGGAAATAAAAAGCGCGGGGGGAAAAGCTATTGCTGTGCCTGCCGATGTAAGCAAGCCGGAAGAGATCCAAGCTCTTGTGGATGTCACGGTTCGTGAATTTGGCAAAATAGATATTCTGGTCAATAATGCAGGTACCGCCATCACCAAGAAGGCGATCGAGCTTACAGAAGAAGATTGGGACAAAATTATGAACGTCAATTTAAAAGGACCGTTTCTTTTAGCCCAGGCGGTAGGAAAACAAATGATGGCGCAAAACAGCGGCAAAGTAATTAACATTGCGTCCATGTTTGGCCTGGTGGGAGATGTAAACGTGCTGCCTTATCTATGCAGTAAGGGTGGTATGATCCAAATGACCAGGGGACTGGCTTTAGAGTGGGCGCGCTATCATATCCAGGTTAACGCGGTGTGCCCTGGTTATGTAAAAACCGCTTTGAATACCAGTGAGCTGGACACCGAAAAGATATTTAAATATATTACCGGAAAAACGCCCATGCGCAGGTATGGTGAGATTTGGGAAATTGCGGGTATGGTACAGTTTTTAGCCTCTAGTGCTGCTGATTTTATGACAGGGGCAATTATCCCTGTTGATGGAGGATGGACAGCTCAATAGTAAACCCATGAACGAATTAATAGAATCTTCTGCCCGGAAGATCAATTGACGGAGAAAGCTGTGCGCATGATCAGAGAATTAGAAGGGGGGCAGTGAGCTTGGATAATTACAAAAAGCAGACAGACAAAAGAATGTCCTTAAAAGAGGCAATAGAAAAATTTGTCCCGGACGGATCCGGGATTGCTTTTAGTGGGATGGGCGGGGCCCAGTGTGTGGCCCAAACCTATGAAATCATTCGCCAGGAGAAAAAGGATTTAACTTTGTTTGGCGATAGCCCCTGTGAAGCCGGTGATTTGCTGGTGGGAGCAGGCTGCATTAAAAGGATGGAGATTGCTTGGTGTGCTTATGCTGTAGCGGGACTTGCGTACAACTTTCGCAGAGCTGTGGAGGAGAAGCTTCCCCATCCCATCGAATTACTTGATTTTTCCAATGCCACCATCGGTTTGCGCTTTTTGGCCGGAGCGATGGAGGTACCGTTTTTACCGACAAAATCACTTTTGGGGTCAGATTTAGTTAAATATAATCCCCATGTGATCATTTCCGAAGATCCCTATACGAGGGAGAAGGTAGCCTTGGTACCCGCGGCAAAACCCGATGTGGCGATTGTTCACGTATCCAGAGCAGACAGAAGAGGGAACGCCCAAATGTACGGGTTTCACTCCAATGCGGAGAACCTGGCCAGGGCGGCCAAAACCACGATTATCACCTGTGAAGAAATAGTCGGCACGGATGAAATCAGGAGAACCTCCAACCTCACCATTATTCCGGAATATTGTGTCGATGTAGTTGTAGAGTTGCCCTTTGCCTGCCATCCCTGGAATATGCCCTATGCCTATGCTTATGATATGCCTTTTCATATGCCTCAATTAGCGCAATTTAAAACCCGGGAAGGGTTCTTAGTATGGATGGATGAATGGTGCTTTAATCTGGAAGACCATGAGAAGTATTGTGAAAAAGTCGGCTGGAAGCGGCTTCACAAATTAGCTGCCCTGGAGAGCAAATTCTGCCGGGTACCATACTGAAGCAGTCGAAAAGGAGGGATAGTCATGGTTGAAAATAAGTATCCGGAAAACTATACCCCATCAGAATTTTTGGCGGTAATGGCTGCCCGGGAAATAAAGGATGGGGAAACCATTTTTGCCGGCGTGGGCGTTCCCCTCTTGGGCGCTTTAGTGGCCAAGTTAACCCATGCCCCTAATGCTATCTTAGCAATGGAATCAGGCAGTATCGGCCCTCAGCCCCACCGGCTTTTTTTAGGGATTGGGGACAATCCCTGTGTAGAAAATGCCCTGTTTACCACCTCTCTGTGGCGCTTATTCTGTGATCAGCAGAAAGGATATTTTGATGTAGGCATGGTGGGAGGGGCCCAGGTCGATAAATACGGGAATTTAAACAGTACCGCCATATTTGGCGCAGGGGACTATTTTAAGCCTGCCTCCCGGCTTCCGGGCAGCGGGGGTGCCAATGATATCGCCAGCAGCGCAGGGAGAACGATCATTACCATGCCCCTGCAAAAAAGACGTTTTTTAGAGAGGGTTGACTATATCACATCTCCGGGGTACATCGATGGTGATGGCTCCCGGGAAAAGCACGGCCTGCTTCGGGGCGGCCCGGAAGCTATTATTACCAATAAAGCTATTTTCAGATTTGACCGTGTCACAAAAGAGGCCTATTTAGACAGTGTTTCTCCGGGAGTGACGATTGAGGATGTGAAGAAAGAGGTGTCATGGGACCTAAAAGTAGCCGAGAACGTGAAGGATACGGAACCCCCGACAGAAGAACAGGTTCGTTTAATTAGATTATTGGATCCTAATCAAATCTACACGGGAAGCGGGTTGAATCATCTTACTTTTGATTGTTATATCAAGATGTTGGAGGATTCGCTGGTTTCTCTGCAGGGGCTTTATGAAAAGCAGGAGGAAGAAATAATGAATGAATAGATGGGGGGGAAGAAAATGAACTACTTGATCTGCGAAAAGAGTGAGGGGATTGGCATCATTACCATTAACCGCCCTCAAGTTCTGAATGCCTTAAACTCAAAAGTTTATCAAGAGCTTTTGAAAACGGTACTAGATTTAGAGGCTGATCCGGAAGTCAGGGTAATTATTATTACGGGAGCAGGCGGAAAAGCTTTTGTCGCCGGAGCGGATATAGCTGAAATGAAAGATATGCATGTGATGGAAGCGCTTGATTTTGTAAAATTAGGAAATCAAGTGTTTTCTACGATTGAGGATTTGACGAAGCCGGTAATAGCAGCAGTGGAAGGATTTGCCCTTGGGGGAGGTTGTGAGCTGGCCTTGGCTTGTGATATTCGGGTGGCCGGCAAAAAGGCGAAGTTTGGCGTGCCTGAGATTAATTTAGGCATTATGCCGGGAAACGGGGGAACCCAAAGATTACCACGGATCATTGGTAAAGCGAAAGCGCTGGAAATGATCTGGTCGGGTGCACCTATGGGAGCAGAAGAGGCGCTAAGGATGGGGCTTGTCAACTATGTGACTGAAGCTGGTGCAGCATTGAATAAAGCAAAAGAGTTGGGCAGGACCTTTGCAGAAAAAGGTCAGATTGCTCTTAAGGCTGCCCGAAAAGCAGTAAACTACGGATTAAGTACCGATATAAAAACAGGAATTCAATATGAAATGGCCCTGTTCGGGGGATTGTTCTCTACAAAAGACCAAAAAGAAGGAATGGAAGCGTTTTTGGAGCAGCGTAAACCTAATTTTCAAAACGAATAGGGTAGGAATTTGGTTTATTGACCTGGGTCCGGAGGAGCATGCAATTGATCCGACAAGAATGTTCCCCTGATAAATCCGGAGCAAAAGACAACAGGAGGAGAAACGAATGACTCGCCAATTTACGAAGTTGTTTGAACCAGGCTGGATCGGAAAATTGAAACTTCGCAACAGGGTTGTGCTGGCCCCGATGGCAACCAATTTTGCCGGACCGGATGGCAGCTATACACAAAGACAGATCGATTATTACATGGAGCGTGCCCACGGTGGTGCAGGTTTGCTCATTACCGGAAACCACAAAATCGAGAATCAAATAGAGTATTTTGCCGGGCCCCGCCCCCGAGCCGATGGGGATCACCTCATCGCTTCCATGACGGACTTGGCAGATGCGGTACATGATAAGGGAGCGAAAATTGCCCTTCAGCTGAGTGCGGGCGGAGGGCGAATTGTGCGTCCCGCCAACCCCAAAGTGTCTCCGGTATCAGCCTCAGCCCTACCGTCCTGTGCCGATCCGGCCATCATTTGCCGTCCCTTAACCAGCGCGGAAATCGAATATTATGTTAACGCCTTCGGGGCAGCAGCCCGGCGGGCAGAAGCAGCGGGTTTTGACGCCATCGAGATCCACGGTCACGCCGGTTATCTCATTGATCAGTTCCTTAGTCCGGTTTGGAACCAGCGCACAGATGCGTACGGCGGTAACCTGGATAGACGTTTACGCTTTGCCACGGAGATTGTCAAGGCCATGCGCAAGGCAGTGGGACCTGATTTCCCCATCAGCTTCCGGTTCTCAGTGGAACAGAAGATACCCGGGGGCCGGGGGATTGAGGAAGCCCAAGCTATTGCCCGCCGCCTGGAGGCCGTGGGGGTGGATGCGATTCATGCCGATGCGGGATGCTACGAGGCCATAGAATGGATTTTTCCGCCGAATTATCTGGGCGATGCCTGCATGCTGGACATGGCCGACGCCATCAAGCAGGCGGTCAAGATTCCCGTGATTGCCGTAGGCAACATGACCCCTGAGGAGGGAGAAGCGGCATTGGAGGCAGGAAAAGCAGACTTTATCGCCTTCGGACGGGCTCTGATAGCCGACCCCCACTTGCCCAACAAAGTGCGGCGCGGGCAGCGGGAAGAGGTAAGACCGTGTGTGCGCTGCAACGACCGCTGCTTCGGCCGTACAAGCGCGTCCAAGCCACTCTCCTGCACTGTTAATGCCGGTGTGGGCCGGGAACAGGCTTACCGGATGAGAAAAACAGCGCACCCCAGGCGGGTACTGGTAATCGGCGGCGGCCCGGCCGGCTTGGAGGCGGCCAGAATTGCCGCCGGGCGGGGACATCAGGTTAGGCTGATGGAGAAAGGTCCTGCGCTTGGCGGCACCTTGAAGGCGATCGCAACTCCATCCTTTAAAAAAGAGCTGCGCCAGATGGTGGAATGGTGGAAGCTTCAGTTGTGCAAGCTGGGGGTAGATGTGCGCCTAAACACCCCGGTGACCCCTGAGGCTTCAGTGCTTGCATGGGCCGACGCCATCGTTGTTGCAACGGGGGGGCGGCCGCTGCGTCCCGCTATTCCCGGCATAGAAGGTGACATCGTAGTTGACGTACTGGACTGGCATCTGGAGCGAAAACCGGTCAGAGGCCGGCGGGTAGTGATTGCAGGGGGCGGCCTGTCAGGCTGCGACACTGCCCTGGAACTGGCGATGGAAGGAAAGGATGTCACCATCGTGGAGATGCTGGACGGCGTAGCGCGCAACCTCAATGGGGCGCACCGGGCATCCCTTCTTCGCCTGCTGAGCGAGGATGGTGTTAGGATTTTGGCGGAGCACCGGATTAAAGAATTTCGTAATAACAGCCTGGTCGCTGAGGGTCCAGATGGTCAGGAGCTAGTCGTTGAGGCAGATACGGTCATTTACGCCTTCGGTATGCTGCCGGACGACACGCTGGCCCGGGCTATCCAATCCAAGTGGCCGGAGGTCTTTGTGATCGGGGACTGCCTGAGGCCGGGAAAGGTTGGCGAGGCCGTACGCGCCGGTTTCGCCGTTGGCTGGCAGATCGACTGACGGACCTACCCCTTCTGCAAACAGGTGCTTGAACCATTTCATGCGGTCTGCTATTGATTCGTAAAGATTTTAATTATAGGGACTATTCCAGTTGATCCCGCTGTTTATCTCCAGCGGGATCATATTTTTTTATTAGCCCTAATAATCGATCACTAGCACAAATTATATCCCTGTTAGCACTTTCCATGAGAAATATGGTATGGAGGAATAAATAACCAGTGAAGGCCGGGTAGGGAAGGGAATCATGAAAATCGGGCGGGCAACATTGCAACAGTTTTGATATGAATTGCAGAAACGCGGCAGCATTGGTTTCAGATTTGGGCCGGATTTGTTGGGGATTTCGGGTTAATTCTTTTTGGCATCAATCTTGCACTAGAATAAAGCACTCAGAAAAGGGACGGGATTGCTGTGCGTAATATCTTATTTGGCGCCCCTATGAGGAACCGGGTAGGGAGGTGGCAACATGACGTAATATTTGGGGTAAATGCAACGGGTTGTGATTCTTAGCGTTACCTATAGACAGAAATAATAAACGGAAGATAGCGAAAATAATAACATTTACATGGAGGGTTTTCTAATGTTAGCGATTAATGGTGGGCATTTGTTTGATGGAATTGGTGATGACTTTCAGAAGAATGTTTCGGTGACCATAGAAAAAGATAAGATTATGAACCTGGGGTATGGGGCAAAGGCGGAAAAGACATTGGACGCTACCGGATGTTATATCCTTCCCGGACTAATTGATTGCCATGTTCATATAAACTGGATTCCCGGACCGGACCCTCAAGGCTTTATCACGGGTAAATCGGATAGTTTTATCGCGTTGACTTCATGCAATATGGCATACAGAAATCTTTCCTTAGGTATTACCACGGTCCGTGACTGCTGCGCCCAAACTACCACCGGGATGGCTTTAAGGGATGTGATTAAATCGGGGATTATTGTAGGCCCCAATATCGTTACCTGCGGCCCTGCTTTAGCGATCACCGGCGGGCATGGTTTTTTTCTTTCCGCGGAAGTGAACGGGGCGGACAATGTAAGAGCGATGACACGGAAATTATTTAAGGACAAAGTAGACTTTATAAAACTGATGGCTTCAGGAGGCGTCTATACCGAAGGAGAAGAACCAGGTTTCCCCCAGATGACCGTCGAAGAAATGACTGCTGCCTGTGAGGAGGCCCATAAAAGAAGCAAAAAAGTCACCGCCCATGCGGAAGGGTTAGCAGGTATTATGAATGCATTGCAGGCGGGAGTAGACGGGATCGAACATGGAAATATGGCTGATGATGAAGCGATAGAGATGATGGTTAAGAAAGGCGTATATCTGGTTCCGACGTTAGTATGCTTTGAAAGCATGGCTAAACCGGGGGCCGCTGATTTTGTAGTGCGCAAATCAGAAATCATGAAGTTGGCAAGCAGGAACATGATTAAGAAGGCCATCCAAGCAGGGGTAAAAATTGCCGCAGGTACCGATTCCTCGGCGCCCAACAATCCCCCGGAGAATTATTTTTGGGAATTAGAGCTGTTCCATGAACACGGCATGTCCAAGCTGGATGCTTTGAAAGCGGCTACGTCCCGGGCAGCGGAGGCCATTGGCGTGGATTATACCGGTTCTCTGGAAGCAGGTAAAATGGCAGACATCCTGGTCGTAGAAGGCAACCCCTTAGAGGATCTCGGCAATCTAAGAAAAATAAGGTACATTATTAAGAGTGGACAGGTGGTAGTGGATGGTGACAGGACCTATTTCCACAGAACTGTAAACATGTAAATACGTAAGAGATAGTGAGAATAATGAATGGAGGAAAAATAAATGAGCACTCCTGAACTTGCCATAAACAGACCTCAAAAATCGTCAAAAATGAAAACCATCGTTGGTGGGACGATCGGTAATGTGCTTGAATGGTTTGACTATGGTTTGTATGGTTATTTTGCGGCTGTCATCTCGGCTAATTTCTTTCAATCCAAGGATCCCTTGACAGCTTTGATGCTTACGTTTGCTGTTTTCGGCGTAGGCTTTGTCATGCGGCCTTTCGGAGGAATCGTATTTGGACATCTTGCCGATAAGGCCGGGCGCCGTACTACTTTGTCGGCGACGGTAGTGATGATGGGACTGGGAACCTTTATAGTGGGATGTTTGCCTACCGCAGACCAGGTTGGTGTGCTGGCTCCTATTTTGCTGGTTACGTGCCGGTTGTTGCAGGGGATGGCTACAGGAGGAGAGTGGGGCACGTGCACATCCTTTTTGGCCGAGTATGCCACACCGTTCAACCGGGGATATATCGTAAGCTGGGCTAGTGTCACCATGGCCGGTGGTCTGCTCCTAGGTTCCTTATGCGGCGTTTTATTATCGAACTTAATGTCTCAAGAGGCATTGTATTCATGGGGCTGGCGTATTCCTTTCATGTCCGGCCTCATCATCGCTATTTACGGTTATTATATCAGGAGAGGCCTGGAAGAAACGCCGGTTTTCGAAAAAGCTGTGCAAAACTGCGAAGTATCAAAAAGCCCATTAATAGAAGTCTTACAACATCATCGTAAAGAACTGCTCGCTTTAATCTTCTTAATTGCCGGCGCCACCACATCCTATTGGTTAATTTTGACCTATATGACGACCTTTATCATTAAAATTCTTGAACTACCTGCGACAACGGCTTTCGGATTGAATTCTTTACTATTAATTACCTATATGATTTGTTTGCCTTTCTTTGGCATGTTAACAGACCGCATCGGGCGAAAAAAGCAAATGCTCATAGCCTATGGCGCATTTGCCCTATTAGATTATCCTTTGTTTAGCA
This sequence comes from Candidatus Formimonas warabiya, assembly GCF_002777255.1. Taxonomy (GTDB): domain Bacteria; phylum Bacillota; class Dehalobacteriia; order Dehalobacteriales; family Dehalobacteriaceae; genus Formimonas; species Formimonas warabiya. Next base: position 4,257,529 of record NZ_CP017634.1, read on the forward strand.
TTTTAAGTTCAACCTCAAATTTAGCCGTGATGATATTTGTCATTGAAGCCCTGGGCATTATTCTGGCGATGGCGATTGCCGCAGGTATGCCTATGGTTGCGGAAATGTTTCCCACCAGGGTGCGGGCCAGCGGGTTTGGTATCGGTTACAACATCGGACAAGCGCTTTTTGGGGGAACCTGTACCTTTATCGTTACCTGGCTTATTAAAGCTACGGGTAATCCTAATTCAGTTGCTATTTACCTGGTCATTTTAGTGCTCATCACATTTTTTGATGTTTTGTTGTTTATCCCGGAATCATACAGAAAAGAGTTTTAACCGGTAATAATCTAGAAAAGGGGGGAGTAAAATTGGGGGCAAACCCAGTGGTTAATCCTCATAAAAATACCCGTTTTGCCGTAGTAGTTACATCTGGGCTTGTGGGCAATATTATGGAATGGTTCGATTATTCCTTATATGCATATTTTGCGGCGACAATATCGGCTAACTTTTTCCCGACCGAAGACCCTTTAGTGGGGCTGATTCTATCATTTCTGGTTTTCGGGCTGGGTTTCTTAGCCCGTCCTTTCGGTGGCCTTGTTTTCGGGCATTTTGCAGATAAGATAGGGAGAAAGAACACTTTGTCGGCAACCGTTATTTTAATGGGCGTCAGTACATTCGCCATGGGAATCTTACCGACATATGCGCAAGTCGGCATTGCGGCACCTATCCTGCTGTCTTTGGTGCGGATGCTGCAAGGGATTTCATGCGGCGGCGAGTGGGGAAGCGCCGTCTCATTCCTGGGCGAATACGCAAAACCAACGAACAGGGCTTTTATTGTAAGCTTTGCCCAGGTGGGCATCGCTTTAGGGCTTCTGCTGGGAGCGCTATTTGGATTTTTCTTAAGTTCCGTAATGCCGAAGGAGGCTTTAGATTCATGGGGATGGCGCATCGCTTTTCTTTGTGGGATCATTGTAGCACTGTTCGGATACTTTTTGCGCAGAAATGTTGATGAAACACCGGCGTTCAAGGAAAACCTCCAGAAAGAAACGATTACCAGCAGTCCGCTTAAGGAAGTCTTCCGGAATCATAAAAAGCCGATGATTACCATTTTTTTGCTTTGCATGGGAGGGATGGTTACATACTGGCTGCTCTTCACCTATATGGCGACCTTTATTTCCAAGTTCCTGAAATTGCCCGTAACCACCGGTTTTTCATTGACGGTGGTAACCCTGATCGCTTATTCCATCGGTTTGCTTATTTTCGGATACCTGTCAGATAGAATCGGCCGGAAACCATTTATGGTTGCCGGCACCGCCGGCATTGTTTTTCTGGGTTATCCGCTGTTTAAAATATTGGCCAATACAACGACCTATTGGCAAATGGCGTTAATCGTATCTTTACTTGCTTTTATGTTCTCTTCTTTTCAGGCCGCCAATACTGTGGCGATGTCTGAGCTTTTCCCCACCAAAGTCCGGGTGAGCGGTTTTTCCGTGCCGTATCAATTAGGAGCAGCAATATCCGGAGGGACGGCTATGGCCGTCGCTACCTGGCTTGTCAAAGTGACCGGAAATGTAATGTCGGTTCCGGTTTATATGTGCTCCATGCTGGCAATTACCTTTTTAACGGTTGTATTCCTTTACGAGGAGACCAGGGATAAGCCATATGAAGAGTAGTCCGCTTTTGACAAATAAAAGGAATAGGTAGAAACGATGAATTATCAATTACGAAGAGAGAAACTGATGACTTCCCTGGAGAAAACGGGAATTAACAAAATATTAATCCAGGACAGGGAAAATATATACTATTTGTCCGGATTTAGCTATACGGTAAGCGGCCGGCCCACCGGGCTGTTGATGATCGGGGATAAAAGTACTCTAATCATTCCCAGGATTGCAGAGGGCATGGCGCAAGCGACCGTGAGGGATGCAGACCTTTCCGTTTATTATGAGCAGCCGGAAGGTGCTTCGGAGGGAGTAAGTTTCTATGCCAAACTGGCTAAGGCTTTGTTACCCGGATCACCGGGCGGTAATATCGGCGTAGAAGCCGGCCGGCTGTCTTTGTCTGATCTTAAGTTTTTGAACTCACTTGGATTTCAGGTACAAGATATTAACGGGCATCTGCTGCACATGCGCGCGGTGAAAGAAGCGGAGGAACTGGACACGATCCGGGTTGCCGGCCGGTATGTTGATTATAATGTCCAAAAATCGTTGGCATCGATACATCCGGGAATTTCAGAGATAGAAATTGATCAACGGGGCGTCATGGCGCTTCATCAAGAGGTGGAAGCGCATCATCCGGGCACCGATTTAGGTTATTTTTCTTTAACCGTATTGGGTGCCACCAGAACCGTTATGCCTCATACCTATTCCAGCATGCGCAAAATGCGGCCGGACGATCCGGCCGTTCTTTGCCGGCAAGTGACCATAAACGGGTATAATGCCCAATGCGACCGTGTCGTCTTTTTGGGTGGACCCAATCAGGAACAGAAAAAGTATTATTCTCTCGTGTTGCATGCCCATGAAGCCGGGATGGAAGTGATCCGGCCGGGAATTCTTGCCTGCCAGGTCGATAAAGCAATACGTGAAGTATATGAAAAAGCGGGGGTTTCCCAATATTGTGTCCATAGGTCAGGGTCAGGAATAGGGATCGGCAGGCAAGAGGCGCCTTATCTTAGTTTTAACAGCCAAGAACTGATCCGGGCAAACATGGCCCTTATCGTCCAACCGGCCCTTTACATTCCTGGGGTGGGAGGTTTTAGGTGCACGGACACCGTTATTGTTCAGGAGGGCGGGAAAGAAATAATTACAAGTTGCCCAAGAGGCATCAATGCGCTGACACTGTAACCAGTTTTGCCCAAAAGCAGCACTGATTCTAGAAACCGTATCATAAGCGTTACCGAAAATTTCACCTGACTAACTTGGCTTACTCTGTATTCGCAGTTCTAGGGTTTGGTAAAAAGCAACCAAACCAAGAGCTTGCTTCATTCTTTTTAAAGGGGAGATAGGGGTGGCTGGAAAAAAGCAAATAATCGAAAAGGTTTATGAAAATTTAATACGCAGCATTATTAGTATGGATTATAGCCCCGGACAGGTGCTCAATGAGTCGAACATTTCCCATGATTTTGGCTTAAATAGAGTACAGGTACGGGAAGTATTTCAGCAACTGAAAGATAAAAAATTTTTAACGATTATTCCCAGATATGGCGCTCAGGTCTCCCTGATTGATTTTCGGTATATGAAGTATGTTTTTGAAGGGGTTAGGATCCTTGAAGGATATGCCACCAGGCTTGCTGCTGAAAGAATTTCCGATCATAAAATCAGGGAGCTGGAAGACATCGTGAAAAGGATGAAAGGGTATAATATTGAAACCGAGTTTAAAACAATTATCCTTGAGGACGAAAGGTTTCATAAAATTATGAGTGAAAGTTCCCAGAACGGCTGTTTGAGGGAGATCCTTTTTGACTTAAAAATGCATACGGAGCGTCTGTGGTTTTATTTCCAGCAGGATCTGAATGATAGTGCTTTATTCTATGAAACACTATCTAATATTGTTGAGGCAGTAAAAATCAGGGATGTGGAGAGAGCAGAGCTTTTAGCGAAACAACATATTGATGATTTTGTGGGTTTGATAAAAAGAAAATTATTATAAGAAAGACACAGTCTGCCGTCCCTATGTCTGACATTCCGAGCAGCATGTCTTGCGATCCGGGAAATCACTAAAGATGCCGTCCACACCTGCCTTTGCCACCCAAAGGTATTGCTCATATACATTAATGGTGTAGCAATTCACTTGAATACCCCGGATTCTTGCCTGGCGCACCCATGGGGCGTCGACAGATTCCCAATGCGGGTGTAAGAAATCGGCACCGGTTTCCCGGCAAAAAATAAGCGGATTGACCGGGCGGCATGCAAATAGGGCCCCCGTGCGCATATAGGGATTCATTTCTTTAATCAATTTTAGGGACGGGTGATAAAAAGAAGAGATGAATACTCTTTCTCCTACCTGAAATTTTTCAATTAATTTCAGGACTTCTTTTTCAATTCCCGGGTAAATGATCAGGCCGTTCTTAATTTCAATATTGGCTTCCAGATCGGTAGTTCTAAACCAATCCAGAAATTCGGCCAGTGTAGGGATTTTTTCTCCGGAAAACTGTGGGCCGTACCATGAGCCAAAATCCAGTTTTTTTAACGCGCTCAGGGTTAATGCACTGATTTTACCTGTCCCGTTACTGGTCCGGTCTATTTTCCAGTCATGGCAAATCACCACTTGCCGGTCCTGCGTTAATTGCACATCCAGTTCTACCCCGTCTGCTCCCAGTTCTTGGGCCTTGAGGAACGAACTCATGGTATTTTCCGGAGCATACCCTTTTGCACCCCTATGGCCATAAATTTTCATTGTGGCACATCCCTTCCCCAAAAATGACTGTCCGATATCACAGCTTTTTACAGGCATACCGCAAAGCCACCTCAGCTCATTATATGGATGAGTAGGAAACCTTGTGTTTGTATGGAGGATATGAAAAAGCATTTGACAGGACTGCTTTTCTAGTGTACCATGTAATTAGTACAGTATGACAGGGGGTGGCTAGATGGATTTTGACGCGCGAGCACCTATTTATCTGCAAATCATGGAGAAAATTGAAAAAGAAATTAGTACAGGCAAGCTGAGGAAAGGAGAAAAAATGCCTTCAGTGCGGAATATGGCGGTGGAATTAAAAGTGAACGTGAATACCATGCAGCGTGTGTATCAGGAGCTGGAGAGGGAAGAGGTCCTGTATACCCAGAGAGGAATCGGCTCTTTTGTTACGGAAGATGATCAAGTGATTGTAAAAATAAAGGGTCAACTGGCCGACCGGCTGTTGCAAAATTTTGTGCAGGGCATGAAAGAATTGGGCTGGGACCAAAACGACATCTTGCGATGTCTGAAGGAATATATGAAGGAGGACAGACATGGAACTGTTGAAAGCTGAGCAGATCACAAAAAAATATTTTACCAAGCCGGTTTTGCAAGGCCTGGATCTCATCCTGGAAGAAGGAAAGATATACGGCTTGTTGGGTCCCAATGCCAGCGGGAAAACTACCCTGATGAAAATCATGGCCGGGGTGGTGCAGCCTTCCGCGGGGCAAATAACGATCCAGGGCAACCGGGTGGGCGCAGAGACCAAACAGGTGGTATCCTTTATGCCTACGGTAAATCATTTGCCCAAATGGATGAAGGTAAAACAATGCCTCTCCTTTTTCCGGGATATCTTTCCTGATTTTGACCCGGAGAAGGCCCGGGAACTGATCGGTGAGATGGACCTGAAAGAAGAGCAAAAGGTGGGTTCCTTATCGACGGGGATGATCGGCAGGCTGAAGCTGGTTTTGGCTCTGGCCCGAAAAGCAAAGCTCTATGTGCTGGATGAACCTTTGAACGGGCTGGATCCGGTTTCCCGGGACAAAGTGCTGAAAGTAATGCTTTCCGCCTGTCAGGAGGATAACACCATCCTGATCTCCAGCCACATCATCAACGAACTGGAGAACACCCTGGACGAAATTATTTTTCTCGATCAGGGCAGGGTTGTGCTCTCCGGAAATGCGGAAGAGTTTCGAAAGTCGAAAGGGATCTCCATCGATGCTTTGTACCGGGAGGTGTTCGGAAATGTTTAATATCATGAAATACGAATGGATCAAAAGGTGGAAGTTTTTTTTGGCAGGATTGGTGCTCTTCCTGCTGCTGGATATCGACTTGGTAAACAGAGTCCTGCATCAGGTCAGCCCTACCGGCCTGGCGGCGGCCCTTGGTGCCGTACTGATGGCTATGGTGATGGCCCTGTTTTTCGGCCATATCCTCAGGATGTACAGTACGCTTTTTAGTGACGAGGGCCTGCTGTTTTTAACCATCCCCGTGAACGGATACCAGTTTCTGGGCGCCAAACTCTTGGCCGTAGTCATAGAATGCCTTGCCGTTGCCGGGTTTGTAGGAATTGTCGGATATATTGATTACCTGGTCGTAGCTCCCTTGCTGGGAAATATCCCTTTCCACTTCACAATCCCCTCTGACTGCGTCTCGGCAGGTGGGAAAATAATATTTTTAGGTCTATTGTCTTATGTAACCCTGTTGTTAATGGTCTATCTGTCCATGGTATTGGCGAAAAGTATTTTTGCGCCGGTCAAGCATGGGAAGGTACTCTCTTTTATTATTTTTCTAGTGATGTCAAAAGCGCTCACCGAACTGGGGGTTTTTGTTGACGGCCAAGGACTTGATCAGATAGGCACCTGGGTATTTATGGTCGCGCTGGTAGCTTTATTATTCGGTTTAACCGGATACCTGCTGGACCGGAAAATAAATATCTGATTTTCTTTTGTCGTCAAAAGTTTTCTTTCATGTACCATGTATATAAATTCTTAGACAAGAAACCCGGGCATAACATCCCGGGTTTCTGTCTTACCTGTATCTTATAGGGCCTTTTTGATTTTCCCGGCGATACCGGGAATTTTATATGTGGGTATGCCGCAAATGGCAATGCGGATGCCTTTATTGAGGGCCAGGGCATAGATATGATCCTGGGTCAGTTTTTGGGTGGCCTCGGCGGAATTTGCCGCAGGGATGGTAATGAAAAATCCGCTGTGGTAGGGAAAGGTATTGAGCCCCACCTCTTGAGCTTCCTCCATGAAGATGCCTGCCCGTTTCGCCATCAACTGCCGGTAGGCGGCCCGTTCCTGATCAATGGCTTCTTTGAGCTGGGGATTCTTCCACACATCGGCCAGCAGTCTCTGGGCCCCTCTGGTTCCGTTGGACCAGACGCCCCGGTTGGAGGCAATATTCACCTGAGACAATTCATTGACCACTTCCTGAGAGGAACTCAGTCCGATTAAAGCTCCCGAGCGCATCCCATAAATGAGAAATGATTTGGACATACTGAAAGCAATGGTCACCAGGATATTCTGGGGAAGATCGTGAAAGAGGCGGAAGAATTTTCTCGTCTCCTCAGGTTCACCGGCAAACTCAATGTAAGCGATATCCAGCAAAAGGATGATCTTTTTCTGTTGATCCTGGGCGCATTCTTTCATAAAGTCGATGATTTGAACCCAATCCGCATCGGTGACGCTGTGGCCGGTGGGGTTATGGGCCGGGGTATTAAAGACCACGACGACACGATCTTGTACTTTGAGCAGGGCGCCGGTTTTTTCTTTCAGGCTGTTGATGTTGAAACGGTTGTTTTCATCGAAAAGCATGTATGTATCAATGTCCCGCTGGTGTTCATGGGCAATAGTGCGATAGTTTCCCCAGGACCAGTCGGGAATCAGGGCTTTCTGCCCTTGCTCCAGGTAGTTGAAAAATAAATGCCGGATGGCGCCGGTACCTCCCGGTGTGGCTACGGCCCTGGCAAAGGAATTCTCCGGGAAGTTACCCTGGAAAGTCACGTCTATCGCGGCCTGCAAAAAATCCGGCAAGCCCCCGATGGGTGCGTAATTCATCAGTTCTTCCGGTGATATTTGTTTGAAATAATTCTGCACGGCGGGAAATGAGGCGAATTGTTCCTCCTCGTCATAAATGGCGCCGATGGAAGCATTGACTACCTTTTCTTTGCCGATTGCCGCAATGGCATCAGTGGCCGCTTTTGAGACGGCGAACACGGGGTCCGGCTTAGCGCCTTTGTTTGCAGCGTGAGAGGCAACCATAAAAGTACTGGACATAATACCCTCCTTCATTCTTCTAAAGAATTTTTTATTGTATCGTTTAAAAAATGTAAAATTGGCGGCAACTCCCGGAAAACCGGAGGGCCTTGATGATCTTTATCTAATTATACGCATATTTCCTAAGGGGCTGCAACTTATTCCGCGATTTTTTTCAATTGTTTTCTGCACCGCCTTTTTTTCCAAAATCCGGCCGGGAAAGGGGACGGCTTTGTCTTTTTTTGGTACAATAAGGATGGTGCGAAAAAGAAGGGAAAAGAGATCTGTTCATAGGGCGGTATCAACAAAACGGGAGGGCGTTCATGGAAAAGATATTGATCCTGAAGGGAAATATTCTCTTCACGAAAATACCCGAGAGATTAGAGGTTTATCAGCACCATTATCTGGTCGTGATCAATGGAAAGGTAGCAGGGATCTATCCGGTGCTGCCCCCAAAATATGAAAATTGTCCTGTGGAAGACTATGGGGACCGGCTCATCATCCCCGGCTTTGTTGATCTCCATTTACATGCCGCCCAGTTTCCCCAGTGCGGCATGGGGATGACCAAGCAGTTGCTCCAGTGGTTAAATGATTATACCTTTGATTTGGAAAAACAGTTCCAGGATGAAAATTTTGCCCGGGAAGTTTATCAGCGATTTGCCGATCAACTGATTGCCCATGGTACGCTGAGAGCCTGTATTTTTGCCTCCACATCGACCAAAGGCACGGAAGTATTGTTTGACGTGCTGAAAGAAAAAGGCATCGGCGCTTATGTAGGCAAGGTGAATATGGACCGCAATGCGCCGGATTTTATTATTGAGACCACGGAAGACTCGATCGCAGGGACAGAATACCTGATCGAAAAGTACCGGCACGAGAGATTGGTCAAGCCCATCATCACGCCAAGATTTGCCCCTACCAGCAGCCGGGAACTGCTGGAGCAGTTGGGCGGCCTGGCCCTGAAATATCATTTGCCCGTCCAATCTCACTTGAGTGAAAATAGAGATGAAATCAATTGGGTACGCCAGCTTTTCCCTGAGGCCAGAAATTATGCCGATGTCTATCACCGCTATGCTTTGTTTGGTCAGACCCCCACCGTGATGGCCCATGGGATATATTTGGACCGGGAGGAAATCGATCTGGTCAAAAGGAATGGCGTGATCCTGGCCCACTGTCCGGATTCCAATCTCAATGTGCAGAGCGGCATCATGCCTTTAAGAAAATATTTAAATGAGGGGCTCACCTTGGGCCTGGGCAGCGATATCGCCGGGGGCCACAAAATTGCCTTAAATGAGGCCGTCGTCCGGGCCGTCCAATTGTCGAAGCTATTCAGCCTGGACCACCCCGAATATCAGCCCCTGAGCGTGCCGGAGGCCTTTTATTTGGCTACCAAAGGCGGGGGAGCACTCTTTGGCCGGACGGGAAGCTTTGAAGAGGGATACGCCTTTGATGCCTTAGTGATTGAAGACGACAGCCTCACCGCGGGCAGATATTGCCTGGCGGACAGGCTGGAAAGGTTTTTGTATATAGGAGATGACAGAAATATTTGCGCCCGCTTTGTGGAAGGAGAGAAAATTGGGGATTGACTTCGGTGGGTTTTTGTTTTATAACTATAGTAATATCGTTGAAAGTGATGACTGGAAATAGTAGAAATCTAACGGATTCTCAGAGAGCCGGTGTTTGGTGCGAACCGGTAATTTGGCAGGTTTTGAACTCGTCCAGGAACTGCAGCCCGACAATGTAGGGTGCGCCGGATTTCCCCCGTTACAGGGATAGATGGTGATGGCCGTCGAAAAGGGGATTCATTTTGAATCAATTAGAGTGGTACCGCGAGTAAAACCTCGTCTCTGTAAACAAGAGACGGGGTTTTTTTATAAAAAAAATGAAAAGGAGGTTTTTTTCCATGAGCAGGCGGATTTTGGTATTGGATACAACTTTAAGGGATGGGGAGCAGGTGCCGGGAGCCAAACTAAACCTTTATCAAAAGCTGGAAATTGCCCGCCAGTTGCAGGCATTGCAGGTGGATATCATTGAAGCAGGCTTTCCTTCTTCTTCCCGGGGGGATTTTCAGGCTGTGAAGGAAATTGCCCAGAGTATCAAAGACGGCCCGGTGATTACCGCCTTGGCCCGGGCGGTAAAAAGCGATATTGATGCGGTCTATGAAAGCGTCAAACATGCCCAAAGGCCGCTGATCCATATCGTATTGGGGACATCGGACATCCATGTGGACAAAAAACTGAACCGGTCCAAGGAAGACGTTTTAAAAATGGGTGTGGACGCCGTGAAATATGCCCGGTCCCTGCTGCCGGAAGTGCAGTATTCTACAGAGGATGCGTCCAGAACAGATTTTGAATATTTGTGGAAAACCATTGAGGAGGTGGTCCGGGCCGGCGCCACCATGATCAATATTCCGGATACCGTAGGGTATGCCGTTCCGGAAGAGTTTGGGGCCTTGATCGGCAAAATCAACTACCGGCTCAAGAATTTAAACGAGCAAGTCATTTTAAGCGTACATTGCCATAATGATTTGGGCCTGGCTACTGCCAATACCCTGATAGCGGTAAAAAACGGAGCGGATAAAGTAGAGTGCACCATCAACGGTCTGGGGGAAAGGGCAGGCAATGCCGCTCTGGAAGAAGTGGTGATGGGGATCAAAATCCGCCCGGACTATTATGGGGCCCATACCAACGTAGCGACCAGGGAGATTTCCAAAACCTCCAAGCTGGTGAGCAGCATGACCGGTTTGGACGTCCAGGTCAATAAAGCTTTGACCGGGGAAAATGCCTTTGCCCATTCTTCCGGAATTCATCAGGACGGTTTGCTGAAATCCCGGGATGTTTATGAGATCATTAACCCGGAAGATGTGGGCGTGGAAAGCATGGAAATGATCTTAACGGCCCGGTCGGGACGCCATGCTTTTAAGAATGCGGTGGAAAACTTAGGGTACAGGTGCAATGACGACCAGGATTTTGAAAATCTTTTTGCCAAATTCCTGGAATTGGCGGACCGGAAGAAAGAGGTTTACAACCATGATATTTATTATCTCATGGGAAAATATCAGGAGGAGAAGGGGAAAGATCCCCAGGCCGGACAACAATTGCCCGGGTGCGATCTTTATGAACTGGTTTCCTTCCAGGTCGTGAGCAACGATATCTTTCCCACGGCCACGGTGAAACTGAGGAAAGGCCAGGAGATTTACAAGCACAGTGAAGTGGGGGACGGCCCCATCGACGCCTTATATTCCGCCATCAAAAACATCTCTGATCTGGATATTGTCTTGAAAGAATATAAAATCAGCAGCCTTTCCCGGGGCATGGAAGCGCTGGGACGGGTCAATATCAAAATATCCCTGGGGGATAAAATATACAGCGCCCGGGGTATCGATACGGATATTATCAAGGCCAGTGCCATCGCTTTTGTCAATGGAATTAACTTGATTCTCCTGGAAAATTTGGCCCCAAACAATGGGCTTGATCTGAATTAAGCAAAGGCAGCTTCTTCACCAGGAAGAGGCTGCCTTTGGTATGAATAAAGCCGGTTTTTTACTATATCAGAATTTATAAGTTTTTATGGATATCAGCAAGTAAGGAGATATGGATTTAATAGGTTTATCCGGTACCCGGATCACGAAAAGCCCTTTGGGCTTTTTTATTTGTGTATCAGGTTGATAGGGATGATGGTAATCATAAAAATAATTACCTGCCGGGTCAAGAATGAATGCTTATTTTATGGTAATATTATGATAAAAATAGCAATGCTGGAAACTTTTGCGGGTGTTATGTGGTCTAAATAATCAAACGATACCGGGAGGGAGAAATGAAAGATGAAAAAGACTTTAGGGATCCTGTTGCTGGTGGGGTTGATTTTGGGCATCATGCCGCTGGTCTCTTTGGCTCAAGAGCAGGGCAGCCAAAAGATTCAACTGGAAAAAGCCATTGAGATTGCCAAAAGTATTTTCTCAATTCCTCAAGGATATGATCAATTTGACTCATCCTATGATCAAGACGAATTTATCAATATCTGGGTTCTCCGCTGGTCCGACAGCAAAGGTGATGGCAGAGTCACGGTCAGGGTTGATGCCGGCTCCGGTGAAATAGCCGGATACAGCGCGTACAGCCTTGCGGACGATGAGGCGAAATACGGCAGCATCCCGAAAATATCCCGCACAGAGGGAGAGAAAATTGCCTTGGACTTTCTCAAGAAGGCGGCTCCCTCGAAAGTAAATCAAGTGACCTTAGAGCCCGCTGACAGTTTATACAATAACGCATCTGCTTATCATGAGTACAACTTTACCCGCACCATCAACGGCATAGAATACCCGGCCAATAATATCAGTGTGCAAGTGAACGGACAAACCGGCCAAGTGCGCCGTTTTGACGTGGAATGGGAAAACACAAATGTGGCTCCGATCGTACCCAAGCTGACCAGAGAGGATGGGGAAAAGATTTTCCGGGAAAAATTCGGTTTTGAACTGCAGTATTTTTTGCCTGCTTCAGACGGGAAAACTGCCAAACCAATAATGCTGGTTTATGCCCTCGACAACCCTTTTGAGGTTACCATTGATGCGACCAACGGAGCGGTGGTAGAGGATGATGATTACGGTCTTTATGATGAGAAGAATGGTATGGGGGGTATGATAGAAGAGGAAGAGCCGGCATACAGCACCGAAAATAAAGCATTGGAACCCTTCGAACAAAAAATTGCCGATGAATTAAAAGAACTGATTCCCCGGGAGCAGGCTTTAGAAATTGCCCAAAAAGCAGCCAACATTCCCGCCAATTATCCATTACTTTCTTCCAGCCTCAATGGGAATGGGGATTTTCCGGAGTCGAGGGTCTGGTCTTTTGACTGGGAACTGCTAGGGAAAAACTATTATGGCTGGGCCAGTGCGGAAGTAGATGCCAAGACAGGGAAAGTGTTGGCTTTTAGCCAGAAGGAAAAATTGCCCGAAGAGGAAACGAGGCCCCTGAAAATAAAAACCAAAGCCGAGGCGGAAAAAGCGGCACTGGATTTCTTACAGGCTGGTTATCCTGAGGCGGTAGGGAATCTGCGCTTACAAATTGGCAACGATGAGTTGGGACCTGAGGAGGCGGGGGATAAAAACAATAAACCGTCCTATTCCTTCCGTTACGAACGTCTGGTGAATAACATTCCTTTTAGACAGGACTATGTTTCCGCCACGGTAGACAGCTATACAGGCAAAGTCAGCCGTTTTCGCATTCATTTTTTAGACCTGGATTTTCCCGAGGCGAAGGACCTGATCGACAAAGATCAGTTTACCGCAGACTTTTTAGCCCAAAATCAAATGATATTGCTTTATACCAAAGATCAACAAAAGAATTTGCACTTAGTCTATAAGCTGGCTCCTCTGGAGAGCTATCATTTCCATGCCCAAAACGGTCAAATGATCGGTTATGACGGAGAACCGGTGAAAGAGAGGCAGCGGACGGAGATTACCGATATTAAAGGCCACTGGGCGGAGCAAGACATTAACACTTTAGACCAAATGGGTTTATTGCATTACGAAAACGGCCTTTTTCACCCGGACGGAGAAATCAGTCAGGCCGAGGTCATAAAAGCTTTGGTAAAATCAACAAACAGCTACTATGGGGATGCGGCAGAAGGTAACTGGTACGATACTTATTACCGGGAGGCGAAACAGTCAGGCCTGATCACGGAAAAAGAAATAAATCCCCAGGCCCCGGTGACCAGAGAAGAACTGGCCAAGTTTATGACCCGGGCCATGGGGGGAGAAAAGTTTGCCGCGTTAAATATCTATAAGATCGATTTTAAAGACGGGACAAAAGTTTCCCCGGGGTATGCCGGCTACGTGGCGATTGTCCATGGGCTGGGGATCATGACCGGAGACGGATCCAGCTTTAACCCCCGGGCAAAGCTGCTTAAAGGGGAAGCCTGCGCCGTGCTGATCCGGTATTTAAAAACAGAAAAATAATAGACCGGAAGATACTCTGGGGGCCACCGGTGCCACTCCGGAATGTGCCCCCTTCTGTGGTGTGGTTAAGGAAGGGTGGATTTGATCCCTAATCATGATATAATAGAGAAGAAAGTTGAAAACCATTTCTTAATTAAGGAGAGACGGCAAATATGGGCATCTATTTCATTCGTCTGCGTTAATGGGAGGTACAGACCATTTAGGCTCAGCTCATGATTAATTAGGGTGGGCTTATTTGACTGTACCTTTTTTCATTCACGTATTACGAATGGAATGAGGTGCTTTTTTATGTCCAAAAACATTGACCTCTTGGCGGCACATGAGGATCTTTTTCGCTGTCCCATCTGTGCCGGTAAAATGAAACTGATGCATGAAAAGAGCTTAATCTGTACCAATCGTCATTGTTTCGACCTGGCTAAGCAGGGCTATGTCAATCTGCTGTCCCGTGCCGTGCAGACAAAATACGGCAGGCGCATGTTTGCTTCCAGAAGATTGATGTGCAGAAGGGGATTTTTTGATCCGTTGTATACAAAAATCAGTAAATTGATCCTCAACCAAGCTGAATCCCGGAGAGAAACGATAAAAATATTGGATACCGGATGCGGCGAAGGGTCTCTTTTAGCCAAGATACAGGAAAAAATAACACAAAGCTCAGAAATAGATCATTTAGGGGTAGGATTGGATATTTCCAAAGAGGGGATTGTGATGGCAGCGCAGGAATATGCCGATAAAATTTGGTGCGTGGGGGATCTGGCCCGGGCTCCCTTTGCCGGTCAGCAATTCCATGTCCTGCTCAACATTCTAGCGCCGGCAAACTATGCCGAATTTGAGAGAATGCTTTCTCGTGACGGTCAGGTGATTAAGGTGATTCCGGAGAAGGGTTATCTACAGGAGTTAAGGGACGTTTTTTATGAACAATGTGATCGGGAGCCTGATTCATCCGGCAACACCCAAGCGCTTTTTAAAAGCAGGTTTAAACTTCTGGACATGGAACGGGTTCAATACCGTGTCGCTTTGGATCATACCCGGATGGAACCCCTGGTCCATATGACTCCTTTAGCGTGGGGAGCAACGGAAGAGCGCTTAGTAAAAGCTCTCCAAGCGAATTTGCGGGATGTCACCATAGATTTAACTATCCTGCTGGGAAAGAAGGACTAGCCCGGCTCAATGATTGCTAGAGGGCTTCAATCAATCCATGATTGAAGCCTTTTTCTTTTCTAGTTTGTCATTATACAGGATCATCTGCCTGTACCATACGCTAGCCAAAAGGAAGCTCAAAATTTCAGCCATGATAAAAGAAACAATCCACCTGTAATAATTAAATGCACATGACGATGTGATGAAGTCAAATATTCCCACTACCGCCATTAATACGGCCACGACTATAAAATTGGAAATAAAGCCGGCAATGGGTTTTCTTTTAAATCGAATGAATACATGGAAAAGGACAAACAAAGAGATTGTACCGATCAAAGCGCCTTTTGTCATGCTTTCAAATAATTCCGGCACACTTACTGTGTTTTCGTGCTCCACTACCGTCTCTATAATTTTGATCACCAGCCCTATGAAGGCGGAAAAAAAACCATTTATCAGATAAATTCCAAGCCTGTTCATGAACATCCCCTACATTCCCAGGAATTCTTTAAAGCTTTTAATATAGTTCTTAGAAACTTCAATTTCCATATTGCTGTCATTGAACTTAAGGACCAGACGCCTGCCAAACCACGGGATGATCTCCTTCACATTGACGATGTTCACAATAAAGGATTTTCCCACCCGGATAAAACTGTTTTGAGGAAGCCTTGATTCCAGTTCGTAGAGTTTTTCCTTTACTTTGTATTCTTCCTTACCGGTATTACAAAAAACGTAATTTCCCCTGCCTTCAAAAAAACAAATTTTCTTTAAAGAGAGTACTTCATATTTGTCTTCTTTTCTGCCGATAATGGTACTAATGTTTTCTTCATATATTCTGGACAGCTTGTCGAAAAGTTCAACAAGCTTTGCCATATTATGCAGATCAAATACGACAGCTATTTTGTCCTTGGGGATTTCATACCCGGATTCAACGATAGCCAGATCAGAGCTGTCATCGATCATAATATTCCGGGCAGATAGCAGTTCCGTGAGAATACCTTTTAAATTGTCTGAGCAAATAAGGCATGTTCGCATCATGACGCTCTCACATACTTAATTTATATCTTCATTATAGGGAATACCAGATAGGGAATACCAGTTCATCAGTAAACAATACCCGATGGACCTATTTCTCAGCGAGGCAACTTTTCCGGAAAAGATTACATGACTTTATTCAGGAAAGGGATCCTTCTGACGACAAAATGGGTAACAGCAAAGCATATGGGAATACCGATGATGCATAAAAGCAGCCATTTTGCCAGAGGGGGCAGCATGACCTCTTTGAGCAGCAAGGAGAGGTAAATGATGATTGGCGCATGAAAAACATAAACGGCAAATGAATTATCCGAAAGAATTTTAACTAGTCTATTCTGGCGGTTGAATTTCTCCCTGAAAAGGGTTAACAGCCCTACGGCCATGCCCACACTAATAAATGACTCCCACAATGCAAAGGCAGCACTCTGCCAGTTCATACCTCCCTTAAAGGCAAACAAGCCCTGGGGCACCCCGCTGCCAACCATGATGGCTGTCCATGGGATCATCCCTCCAAGTACGAGAACAATAAGTCCTTTTAATCCGAAAGGGTTTTGGATGCGGGAGAACCAGTTGTTTCGATAGGCGTATATTCCGGTAATAAAAAGAATGATATATTGTGAGAAATAGCACAGTTGCATGTTTAGAATGCTGGTATCTATGGGCTGTATCAGCCGGATACAGAAAGCGCCCGCAGAAATCAACAATCCAAGAAAGACGATATCGGATGGCCCTATTTCTCTTTGCCGTGTTTGTTGTCCAATCGTCCCCCTGATCAATCGAACAAGGGCATAAATACAGGAAAATATCAGGAGAGCAAATGCAAACCACAGTGGTCCCGATTCTCCTAAAAACTGAAAACTCCTCAAGTACCCCCAGTAATAAACCCCAAAGGAAGGTTTTGCTGGCGGCCAATTGAATCCAAGAAGAAAATAAACGATAAACGGCTGTATCATAAGCATATAGATGAGTGTGGGGATGCCAAGTCTTACGAATCTGTCTTTGAGAAATCTTTTAACTCCTTTTCTGTCAAATGCACCCGGTGTAAAGAACCCTGCGATCAGAAAGAGAAGCCCCATAAAGTAGCCTTGGGTGTATGACATGGCGTAACCGAAGACAATCGTGGAGAATATGTCGAGTTTGACACTCTCCTTATAATACCAGCTCCCAAACCCGCTGTACGTTACTGCGAAATGAATCATCACCACAAAAACA
The DNA here is from genome assembly GCF_002777255.1 of Candidatus Formimonas warabiya. Taxonomy (GTDB): domain Bacteria; phylum Bacillota; class Dehalobacteriia; order Dehalobacteriales; family Dehalobacteriaceae; genus Formimonas; species Formimonas warabiya. The sequence continues at coordinate 4,274,502 of NZ_CP017634.1, forward strand.
ATCATCAGCAGCCTCAGGTTGTCAATAAACAGATATCTTTCCATTTTCTTTTCCATACCGGGTACCTCCTTAATTGATTCAATTTACTTTATTCTAGCACCTGGGCCAAAGACTCGTATCGAACTTTATTTATACAGGACATAAAAGTTGGTAAGAGGGACAGATTCAAGGGTGAAAGTACCTCGAGTAAAAAAAGGCAGGGTGAATGGAGAACGATCAGGGGAACAAATCCTATTGATTGCGCTCTATTAACAGTTTAATGGTATCTTCCTCAGGAAGAGGCTTGCTGATCATATAGCCTTGAACAATATTGCACCGGTAGGTTTTCAGGATATGATACTGTTCCGGGGTTTCCACCCCTTCTGCGACAATTTCCAGGCCCATTTTTTGGGCGAGGATGATAATGAGCTCGGTCAGATTGTTATTGCTGTTAAAGGATAAATCGCGGATAAAGGATTTATCGATCTTAATGGTAGAAACGGGCAGATCCTTCAGGTAATTTAATGAGGAGTAACCGGTGCCGAAATCATCAATGGCAAACCGGATTCCTTCGTTTTTTAGTTTTAAGATATTCTGAACACATAAGTCATAAGACTCCATCAGCCTGCTCTCCGTAATCTCAAGATGAATGCTTTTGGGGGAGATATTTGCTTCCTGAATGGCATCCATGACTGCGGCGGCAAAGTCTTCGTTCATAATCTGCAGCACAGACACGTTTACCGAGACGCTCAGGTCTTGATAACCCAGATCGGCAAGCTTTCCGGCAAATTGGCAGGCGGTTTTGATGATCCAATTGCCCAAGGGGATAATCAACCGGGTATCTTCAATATGTTTGATGAATTTATCCGGCAGTACCAGTCCCAAATCAGGGGTACTCCATCTCAACAACGCTTCGAAACCGATGATTTTTTCAGACATGACATCATACAGGGGCTGGTAGTGCAATCTGAATTCCTGATTGATTAAGCCCAGTCTTAATTTATTTTCCAGTTCGGATTTTTCCCAGATCATTTCATTCATTTTTTGATGGAAAAATTCACTCCTGTTCCGGCCTTCTTCCTTTCCCCGGAACATGGCCGTATCGGCATTTTTCAACAATTCATCAAGAGAGGCGGCATCATCGGGATAGATGGAAATACCGATACTGACATTGAGATAAAAGATATCCTCTTTGATGCGAATCGGCTCATTGATGATTTTATGCACCCTGTTGGCGACCGGGCGCAGGTCTTCTTTGCCGCCGATGTCTTTGATGATGAGAATAAATTCGTCCCCGCCAAACCGGGCGGCGGATATTTTCTTCCCCATCAGGGTTTGAATCCTTTGGGCCACAGCGATTAATACCGCATCTCCTGTGGCGTGTCCATAGGTATCGTTAATAATCTTGAAATGGTCCAAATCCATGAAAAAGACGGCAAATTTCTTATTCTTTCCTAAATTGCTGATCAGGCAATTCACTTCATCACTAAAATAGGCCCGGTTGGGCAGACCGGTCAATACATCATAATAAGCAAGATTTCGGATCTTGTCTTCATCAAGCTTTCTTTGGGAAATATCGGCATGGGCGCCTGCCAGCCGATAGGGCTTGCCATTCTTGTCTCTCAGCAGCTTGGCTCTTTGGGCAATCCATAAGTAGCCGCCGTCTCTTCCCCTGATCCGGTATTCGTAATTCATGGTATCGGTTTTTCCCGCCAGGACATCCCGGTACAGTTGCCTCAACCCCTCCCGGTCATCGGTATGAATCAGATTAAACCATTTGTCCGACCTCTCGATACCCGGGACATCCAACCTGCTGCCAAAGATTTCTTTCCACCGCTCGGAAAAGACCCTGATATTCGTCGTTAAATCCAGGTCCCATAAACCTTCATTGGTCGCTTCAAAAATCAACCGGTATTTTTCCTCACTTAATTCAATTTTCTTCCTGCTTTCCGTCAGTTCGGCATTTTGGGCATGCAGGCTGGTCACCAGTTCATCCAGGCTGTCGGACAATTTGATCATAGAATTGCCCAGGATGCCGAATTCATTGGTGGCGCTGATCACGGGATCGAGAATATGATCCCGGCTGAAGTCGCCCCCGATAATTTTGTTTACTTTCTGGAGCAGTTTACTCAGGGGTTGATCAATTTTCTTTTTGATCACGAAAAGAACAAAAAGGGGAATCGCCACAACGGAAAGCACAAACAGAATGATGTAGTACTGCAGCGAATTGTAAAAAGAACTATATAATTCCTTTTGGGGATAGATCAGGACCAGCTTTAATCCGGTATCCCCGATATTGGCAAAAGAAGCGATTTCCCGGTTCCCGTCCAGTTCCAGCAAACCGCTGTCCTTGGCATGGATCACTGTATCCAGCAGTGTCCGGTATTCTCTATTCTTCACTTCATTAATATGAAAAATCTTACTGGTGTCAGCATTTTCCCCGGCACCGGCTGCTGTTTGGTCAGACCGGCCGGTGGAGGGCAGGGCGCCGATAATATCGCCGTTGTCGGTGAGCACAAAGGCATATCCCTGATAGCCGACTCTGATTTTATTCACATAATGGGCTACTTCACGCAGGGAAATATCCGCCGAGGCCGCACCGATAATTTTTTGGTTTTTCATGATGGGCGCGGTGCCGGTCAAAAAATAGGTATTCATGATTTGATCATAGAACAGATTGCTAAAATAGATACTGCAATGCTTGGCGCCAAATACAACCCGGTACCAGTCCCAGCCCAAATAATCATAATCGGCAGTGCTGTATGCCCAGGTAAAGATGTTTTTATTGTTAGTGTCCCGGTACATGTACGGACCGTAATATTTTTTCTCCTTACTGTACTGATAAGGCTCAAACCATACGCCCATGCCGAACAAAAGGGGATCATGACTCAGCTTTTTACTTATTTTCTCAAATATCACTTTTTCATCATAGACCGGCATGGTTTCAATCATATCGGCCACACTGACGGCAGTTTTACCGGCGCTGATCAGTTTGTAGTCCAGGATGGAGGCTTCTGCGGCGGTTTGAACATGGAGCAGGTTTTTGATGCTTTTTTTATTGCTTTGCACGTAAATGCTGCTGGTAATTAAAAAAATGCAGCTGGATGCTAGGATGGTGATAATTACGACAAACATAGAAAGAAAGAACCGCAAGCTTTTCGTTTTTTTCATGCATACACCTCGCTGCCGGACAAATGGTAAGTTTGGTACCGGGATCAGTGATAATTCATTGGACATTTTTCGACATTTGCCGTAATTTTCCTTCTTCGGGCCGGAATAATCAACGCATGAAGCATGTATTCAGTTTGAAGATAAAGAAACGGGACAGACAAATTTCCGTCCCGTTTCTGACATCTTTGATTTTCCCCAATCCCGTCCACCCGGCCGGTTCCTGGGGAAGCCCAGAGCATGTTAGATTAGAAGGGAAAGTCATAGCCCGTGAGGTTGAGTTCCTTGATGATATCCTTAATATTTTTCTGCAGGGGCAGATTCACCGGAACCCCTTTGTCCTTTCTTTCCAACCAGGCCAGGTGCTCCTTTTCGCCGGCGGTGTAAATTCTTTCGCTGCCGGGCACCTTTTTGGAATTTCTCAGTTCCCGCAGGATATCGCCGGTTGTTTTCTTGAAGCTTTCCAGCTCGGTAAATTCGCTGATGTTGATGGCGATAAAAAAGTGTCCCAGACAGTAGGGCTGGGGTTTTCCTTCCGGACTAAAGCCCAGCAGGCCTTTTAAGAAGGAGCCTCCCTGCAGGGCAGCACACAATATTTCCACCACCGTGGCATAGCCGTAACCCTTGTAACCCCCGTTCTCTTCGCCGATGCCGCCCAGGGGCGTGAGGGCGGCGGTTCCTTTGACCAGGTCAATCAGCACCTGATGGGAATCCGTCTTTGCCTGCCCGTCTTCGCCAATCACCCATCCTTCCGGGAGATCTTTGCCCAGCCTTTCATAGACTTCGATCTTGCCCCGCTGGGTGATGGAAGTGGCGCAGTCCAGGATAAAAGGAAATTCTTCGTCCGTAGGCATGCCGAAGGTGAGGGGGTTGGTGCCCAGCATGTTTTCCACCCCAAAGGTGGGGGCAATAGAGGGCCGGGCATTCGTACCGGTAATGCCGATCATGCCTGCGTCGATGGCCATCGAGGCATAATAGCCGGCAATTCCGTAGTGGGTGGAGTTCCGCACGGCTACCATGCCCATGCCGTGGGCCTTCGCTTTATCGATGGCCAACTGCATGGCCTTTTTGCCAATCACATGTCCCATACCGTCATGACCGTCCACCACAGCGGTGGTAAGGCCTTCCCTGACCATCTCAAAATGGGTAACGGGATTTTGGATTCCTTGTTTGATGCGGTCATAATAGATCGGTTTCAGCCTGCCGATACCGTGTGAGTCAATGCCTCTTTTATCTGAAGTGATCAACAAGTCTGCGCAGATACGAGCGTCCTCTTCCGGAACACCTATGCCCATGAACACGTCAACCATGAATTTTTCCATGATGTCAAAATCGATCCAGTAAATGTTATTTTCCATCTACATGTCTCCTTTTTTAAAAAATATTACATTAATAATACAGATAAGTGCCCCAACAATCAATAGGAATGAACGAGCCTGCCGGTACTCTTTTCTCTTAATCGAAATCAAAACCAATGGTGCGGTCTTTTTTCACCACTAGGGCAGCGGAAAATGATTTGCCGGTCTTCGATTGAAAACCGGTCATTTTTTCTGTTTTTCCCTCCGTAATCAGCTTTCGCACGGCTTCTTCCGGGATATTTTTTCCAGCCATGGTTTTCCACACCGTAAATTTGCACCCGTTTTTCCAATTGGAACAGCCGTAGGCTTTTGCCGTCGCCACCACGCTGTGGCCGCAAAAGGGACACTTGCCCAGGGATTTTGTTGTTTTGTCTTTGCCCGGCCCTTTTGAATTGTTCGTGACCCGGACGGAGGTGCCCTTTAAGGTTTCCACCATGGCATGAATGTACCGGTGCAGTTCTGTCATGAAAGCATTTTCCGTCAGGTTTCCCGCCTCAATTTCTGCCAGCTTTCTTTCCCATTCCGCCGTAAGCAGGGGGCTTTTCACGGTTTCATCACAGATGGCGGCAATGGCATCCCTGCCAAACTGGGTCGCCGCCAGGTTCTTGATTTTTCCTTTCCCCATCCGTTTCACCATTTTGATGTGAATCAGTTTTTCGATGATAGCCGCCCGGGTGGCTTCCGTGCCCAGCTCTAATGTTTTGAGCTGTTTTTTGAGTTCATCCTCCAGTTCCCCGGCCACATTTTGCATCGCTTTGATGATGGTGCCGTCGTCATAAAGGGGTTTTGGCTTCGTCTGCTTTTCTTCGGCTTTGACCCCGGTAACGGGGCGGATCTCTCCTTCGTGCACAGGTGGGAGGGTACCCTGCTTTTCTTCCTCCTCGTCATCCGTTTTTCCTGTCCCGTAGACTACCTTCCAGCCCGGACGGATCATCTCTCTCCCGGTGGTGCGAAAGATACATTCCTTTGCTTCTATCACCTGAGTAAGGATGGTTGTCTTATTGTATTCGGCCCAGGGTAAAAAAACCGCCAGGAAGCGCTTCACCACCAGCAAAAACAAGGCCTTTTCCTCAGCCGACAGACGGTCCCACTTGGCGGGTACTGCCGTAGGCAGCAGGCAGTGGTGATCCGTCACCTTGGTGCTGTCCACATAATTTTTGCTTAATTTGGGCAGAGGCTTTGCCAGGATCTCCCGGGCCACCTCGCTTACCCCGTCAATATGGTTCACGGCCCGGACCAGGGCAGGCAGCTCGTCCACCATGGCTTCATCGATATGGCGGGAATTGGTCCTGGGGTAAGAAAGGCATTTATGGGATTCATAGAGCTTCTGGGCAATATCTAAGGTTTTTTGAGCCGTAAAACCTAAGGCCTTTGCCGCCGCCACCTGTAAGTCACCCAGGTTGAACAGCTTGGGCGGGGCCTCTTTTTGGCGCTCTTTCTTTACTTTGATAATCTTTCCCTGCCGGTTCTCGATCTTCCCCACCATTCCCTGGGCTTCCTCCATGCTTTTGGTGCTATAAAAGGTATCCCCATCCGGTATCAAAAGGGTTCCCTGATAAACGTGGCCGAATTCCGCCACAATCTGGTAGTAGGTTTCCGGGACAAAGTTTTCATTTTCCCGGGTTCTGTCCACGATCAGTTTCAGGGTAGGTGTCATCACCCGTCCCACATTAATCGTGGGCCCTGCGGCCAGGCTGACTGCCGGGGAGGCATTCATGCCCACATACCAGTCGGCATAGCTCCGGAGCCTGGCCGCCGTACTTAAGCCCTGATAGGCGCTGACGTCCTGCAGATTCGCCCAGGCTTTTTTGATGCTTTCTTCCGTAAAAGCCGAGAGCCAGAGACGTTGCACGGGAAGCCTGCTCCCGGCGTGCTGGTAAATTAAGTCAAAGATATATTGGCCTTCCCGCCCGGCGTCCGTGGCGCACACCACGGATGTAAAGCGGCGGTGATCCCGGAGTAATTTTTTCAGGCTGTTGAATTCTTTGGCGCAGCCTTCCCGAATGCATACAGGAATAAGGGCGGGAAGTAAAGGCAAATGTGTATAGGACCAGCGCTTATATTTCTCATCTATTTGGGCGGGTGTCTTTAAGCCGCATAGGTGACCCCGGGCATGGGCAAAAACAATGCCGTTGCCTTCCAGAAAACCCTCCTGGTTTTTTTGGGCGCCAGGGGCAATCACCTTTGCCAGTTCCCGGGCCACACTGGGCTTCTCCGCAATACAAAGTATCATGGCGTTTCTCCTTTGCCTTTCCGGTTTTCCTGAAATATTTTCTGCATCTTATCTAATTAACATTATAGCGGATGGATGGGCATCCATAAATATCCGGATCATGGGACCTGATGAATGAATGGCTCCGGTTTTCCAAAAACCTGCGAAAAAAGAAGGAAATTACCGGAAGTTGTAGAAATAGGGAATAATTGACACGGCGCCGAACCGGCCCGATGGGAGGTGTTCATGGTGGGTATGGAAAAAGAAAAACTGGTGCGGGCAAAAGAAATTATCCAAAAAGTGGCCCAGGGCGTGAATCCTTTTAACGGAGAACCCATTGAAGAAAGGAGCTTTCTGCAGGAACCGCGCATGATCCGGTGTTTATTCTTTATCCAGGAAGTGTTGGATCAAGCCATGGAAGGACAAATTAGAATCACCGACAAAAAACCGGGAGCATTTATCATCTCTCAGGAAGAGAAAAGCAAAATTGAGCTGCCTCCCGGAAAAATCGGCATCAATGAATTTGCCAAAGCTGTGAATAAAGTAATCGATGCGAACAGGAGCAAAAGGATTACCGGAACCGAAATCAATAAGCAGTTGAAGAAGATGGGCATTCTGGGAGAGGAAAAATTGGAAAATGGTAATACCCGCACCGTCACCAATGATCAATCCCATGAATACGGCATGGAAACAGAAAAACGCAATTATAACGGTAACGAATATGAGATGGTGGTGTTCAATGACCGGGGGAAGAGATTTCTCCTGGAAAACCTGGAAAAAATCATGGGATTACTGCCTTAGGAGTTCACTGATGAAGTGCGCAGAAAACGATAAAACTTGCACCGGACCGGCCGATGAGAAGAAAGAAGGAGGTGGCGGGGTCAAAAAAATGCTGGCTTTTCCCGGCCATATTGCCTATGATGGTGCTAGGATCCCCATGGATCTGACGGTAACCCTGCCGGAAACAGCCCATATCCATGAAATAAGCAAGGGATAGCTGGTAAGGAGAGGTAAATATGACATGCAATCATAAAACTTATGGGGCTTTATTAGTCATGGCTGCCGCCATGTGTTTTGGCACCGGGGCCGTGATTATTAAAACCGCCTATCAGATTCAAGTAACCGGCTGGGAATTTATTACCCTCCAATACCTGTTTTCCTGTCTGATGCTGTCCCCTATCTATTTTCTGCGGCGGAAGAAAAACCTGGAACCCCCCTTAAACCGGAAAAAGCTGATCCGACTAGGGCTCCTTGGGTGTACGGGAACTCTGGGAGGCGGGGCCTTCTATACCTTAGGCCTTCAGTATGTGGAGGCATCCATGGGAATCGTTCTTTTTTATACATACCCCATCTTTACCGCCCTGGGGGCCAGTGTGTTCTTTAAGGAAAAGTTTCACTGGAAGCATTATCTCTGTCTGGTTCTTACGCTGGCAGGCACAGTTTTCACAATTGATTTTTGGAACATTCACCTGCAGGGCCTATCTTACCTGGGCGTGTTGTTAATTATTTTGTCTGCCCTCAGTTACACTTTTTTCACTCTTTATGGGGAAAAAAACCTGGCTGATTCTTCTTCCCTGGAGATCACCACTTTTACCCAGCTTTTTGCCTTTTTGCTCTACAGCATCATCAAGCCACCCCTTTTCTTACTGCATGGGGTATCTTTTTATGCCTTATTTCTGGGCTTCATCATGGCCCTTTTTACTTCCGTACTTTCATACTGGCTGGTCTTAAAAGGCATTGCCATCATCGGCGCCAGCAAGGCGGCGATCATCAGCACCTTTGAAATTCCTTTTACGATTTTCTTAGCCATGATGATTCTGGGCGAAAAATTGACCCTGTTCCAATTTGTGGGGGCCGTGCTGATCATTGGCAGTATTATTTTTCTGGATATTGAGGGAAAAAACGTGGTGCCCCGGGACGGCCCGGAAATTCTCGGAGAATAGGCAGGGAAATATCCCTTTTTGTCAAAGGGTAAAAATCAGAAATTGAGGATTAGGAAGGATAATATGCAAAAAGCAGTCATGAGGGAAATAACGATCCATTGATGACCCAGGTGATTTCAAATAGTGTAATAAAGGAGTGAAGCAGTTTGTTCAAAGGTCTTTTCAAAACCATAATTTGGTCTTGCTTGCTGGTGTTTTTGGTTAGCCCTGCTTGGGCGGCTGATAACTCTGCAGAGAAAGAAATCTGGAAAGTGTATACGGATCCAAATAATGTACAGCAGATAGATTTTGATTCAGCGGGCAATGCATGGCTGGCTACCTCCGGTGGTGCTGTGCGTATTTCTCCTGATGGCAAATGGCAGACTTACACTACCCAGGACGGGCTGTTAAGCAATGAAATTCAAGCGTTAACCATAGATCAGTCAGGCAGCGTGTGGTGCGCTACCAATAAAGGAATTAGCCGAAGAACTTCAGAGGGTAAGTGGGAGCGTTATACGGAACAAAACGGCCTAAAATGGATAGAGAATTATGGTATCAAAGCCGCCCAAGATGGAACTGTATATGCCTTAAGCGCGAAAGGAATCAATGTTTGGAGAAATAACGAGTGGACTTTTGTCAACAAAAAAAACAGCAACCTGCCCGGAGATTGGTGGGTGTACAGGTGCTCGATGGATGTGGGCCCTTCAGGAAACTTATATTTGCTGGAATCCAACCGGATCTGGCGCATGACTCCGGACGGCACCTGGGAAAAATGGCTGGTGCACCAAGACTATTTTCCGAGCCGGAAAATGCTGGTGGACGAGGAAGAAAACATTTGGCTATTAGATTATTTTCAGGTGATGAAAATCACGCCGGATCAACAAATCATCCAGGTCACTATTCCGGACCTTGAGCAAGGTCATTCATCAGAGATGCTGATGGATATTTGCCAAGATACCGGGGGAAATCTTTGGGCCGTTTCCACGAAAAGTATCTACATGCTTTCTCAGGGTAAGTGGGCGCGTCAGGATTATCCCGAGAAACTTCAGAACCAAGTAGCCCAGGTGATAAAAATTGATGAGAACAAGAACATTTGGCTGGCGGCTTTCCGAAAAGATACCGGCCTGAGCACCGGGATAACAGCCAGTATTAATGATCAGTGGATCAATTACCGGCAATATAACGGACCTATTGGACGTTCTTCCGGTGTTGCCGTGGATGACAAAGGGAATGTCTGGTTCGATGGGGGAGGCTTGCGGCTGAATATTCGCCAGCCGGATGGACAATGGAAATATCGGGAATTAGGCGGTAATGGGGTTACTGTTTTGACTTCAGATCACCGGGGCAATATATGGGCGGGAGTGGAAAGCAATTGGGTAGGCTGGTCCGATGAATGGGGAGGTTTCCAGGTTCCCCCCCATGCTTGGGGGATGGGGGTGTCCTTGTTTACGCAAGACGGATTCCGTAAAGATTTTTATGAAGAGCTGGGAGGAGAAGATGTTTCCGCCATTGCCCCGGGACCGGCGGGAAAGATCTGGTTTGCTGTTAATCATCGGTCGGAAACTATTGATCCTTTACACATCGCCCTAAGGAGGGCAGATGGTACATGGAAACAGATTCCCTATCTGGATGAATCGATGGGTTATCCCTACCCGGTGATTCAGACAATGGCAGCGGAGCCTCAGGGTAATCTCTGGTTAGGTACCAACAAAGGGCTGCGACTGAGAAAACCGGATGGCAGCTATCAAGTGATAAATCTTCCCGGACAAAAGGAACCCCAGGATATTCTTTCTTTAAGCCTGGATCAGGAAAATAACCTTTGGATTGCTGCCCGGCAGGTTACCCCGGATTGGAATTATGTGGGACTAGGTGTGTTTAAACGTTTTCCGGACGGCCGCTGGGAACAGTTCGGTACGGAAAAGGGATTAGTAAGCAATTATGTAAACTGCATTTTCCTGGACCGGGATGGAAATAAATGGTTTGGAACCAACAAAGGGGTTACTGAACAAAAAATAGATGGGACCTTTGTCACTTATACGGTTAGTGACGGTTTAGGCGGCGACAACGTAACAGGAATCGCTCAGGATCTGCAGGGAAAGTATTGGTTCGTTGCCGACACGGGAATCAGTTGTTTAACCAGATCGCCGGAATCTGCCCACAGCAACAATTAGCAGGAAAACGAGTTCATTTTCCTCATAGAAAAGAGGTCCGGAAATGCCAAATGAGATTGAAATAGCGGACAATCTGATTCAACTGATTGCATCAGGCAAATTGAAGGCCCATGACAAACTGCCTTCGGAAAATGAAATTGCCGAAAAGTATCAGGTGCCGAGAATTGTAGCCCGTAAGGCCTATGAAAGCCTGGAAGACTTGGGGTACATCTATAAAAAACAGGGAAAAGGGAGCTATGTGCAGGAAAGATTGCCCCAAATTGAGCTGGTGCTTTCCGGTGACGTCAGCTTCAGTGAAAAAATGAGGGAGAAAGGATATAATTTCTTTTCCCGGAATATCGGGTGCAAAGAAATCGCATACAACAGGAAGATTTATGATTATTTGGGCGCAGACCAGAGTGACCGCATTTACCGCATCGGCCGTCTCAGGTTCATCGATCAAAAGCCTATCGCCCTGCATCTCTCCTATGTTTCCCGGTCCGTATTTGAGGATATTGATGCGGTGGGCATGAATATCACATCCATGTTCCAATATTATCACAGCAAAGGGTACCGGGAATTTGCCCCCAAACCCAGTATTCTCAGTGTGGTCTTCCCCACCAAGTCCCAGCGCAAACTGCTGGAGTGTACCCATTTGGTGCCCCTTTTGGCTTTGGAATCCGGCTGTGCCGACAAAAAGACCCATATGGTGCTGGACTATCAGAAGATTTTTTACCGCAGCGACTGTTTTTCCTATGTGGTACCCTAATTGTGCTCGCGTGTGATTTTACACTGCATGAGCCATCCGTCAAAAAGGTTTTGCTTTTTTAATAAAAGCAAAACCTTTTTTTTACACGCCCTTAACACGGGCCACTTGGCAACAAGTTAAGATGAGGGCAGTGGATCAATGCACAAAGGATGGCGGGCAGATGATGAGAAAAAGAAGAACCGAGATTTTACTCAAAGGTTCAAAAGATATTTCCGTAAAATTGGCCCAGGAGATTAGGAACAAATATGAGGTAAAAACGGTTGAAGAGCCCAATCCCGGAACCGTGATGGTAAAGGTACGGGAACAGGCTCAAGGGAGCCTGTTCTACCTGGGTGAGGTATTGGTTACGGAATGCAAGGTGATGATCGATGGCGCTTTAGGAATGGGGATTGTTGCCGGGGACGAACCGGAGCTGGCTTCTGATCTGGCCGTGATTGACGCCGCCTATAACGGGGAGTTGCCGGAGACGAAAGCCTGGGCGGGTGTTTTATTGATGGAGGAAGACCGCCGGGCGAGAAAAAATAAGGTGCTCAAGAACAAGATCTTAAAGACAAAAGTAAACTTTGAAACTATGGATGTCTAAGCAAGTGAGGGAAAAGCCGTGAAACTGGATTTGGTTCATGACATACAAGCAGTCTACCGGAAAACATTAAATTCCATGTCCCGGCCCGGGCTGATCAGCAATATCCGCAAGCAGGCGGATCAGGTTGACCTGGAGGCGGGGTGTTTTCCGGCCACTTTGATCATGATGCTGATGTTGCTGGATACGGAAGTAACCTTCCAGGTGTATGCCGGAGATGCGGGCGAAACTGCCAAATTGATCAACCAGCTGACCTACGCCACAACTGCGCCGGCGGAACGGGCAGATTTTATTTTTGTGCTCCATACAGCCCAAGGGGGAGATCTGGAGCAGGCCTTAAAAGCAGCCTATCCGGGGGATTTGCTCGATCCCCATCAGGCCGCCACGATCATTATCGAAACCCCTTCTTTGACCAATGAGCAGGATTGGATCCTCACCGGTCCGGGTATTGAAAAGGAAAGCTATGTAAAAGTAGAGACAAAAGGGAACTGGGTTCAGCTGCGGGCAAAAAAGAACGGGGAATACCCCCTGGGCGTTGAACTGATTTTTACGGATCCCCGGGGGAACATTTTATGCCTGCCCCGCACAACCCGGATCACGAAAAAGGTGGTGGGATCATGGGATATGTAGCGGTAAAAGGCGGCACCCGGGCCATCGGGGAATCCATCAAACGGCTGAAATATGAACGGCTGAAAAGGGGTATGGTGCTGGATTGCTCCAGAATTGAAAGCGGCCTGCGCTGCCTCATGGACCAGGTGATGTCGGAGAGCAGCCTGTACAATGAAACCTTGGCCGCCCTTGCCATCAAGCAGGCGGAAGGAAGCCCGGAAGAAGCGGTCTTTTTACTCAGGGCCTACCGGTCCACCTTGCCCCGCAAGCATTATTCCCGCATCCTGGACACAGGGGAGATGGGGGTGGAAAGAAGAATTTCCGCAAGTTTTAAAAATATTCCCGGCGGCCAGATTTTGGGCGCATCCTATGATTATACCCACCGGCTCATCGACTTTGACCTGGGCCGGGAAACGGATGCCGATGCCGTCCAGTGGCTGCGGAAATTTGCCTTGGAAGCAGAAGGGGAGAACGACCGCATTGATTTGGCCTGTCTGCCCAAAGCGCTGGATTATTTGCGCGGGGAAGGTCTCATTGCCCCTTGTACCCATAAGGATGAGGAGCCGGATGATGTGACCAAAGAAAGTGTGCAGTTTCCCACCAGCCGCAGCCAAAGGCTGCAGATGCTCACGAGAGGGCAGACGGGAGCGGTGACTTCCCTGGGCTATGCCGCCCTGCGCAGTTACGGGGATGTGCATCCCACGGTGGGAGAATTGCGCATCGGCAATTTGCCCGTCTATCTCGACAACCCCTTCCAGGAAGCGAATGGGGAGGAGGATGCTTATTATATCGGCGAAATTAAAGTCACGGAAGTGGAAACCCTGTTTCCTGCCGGTGTGCCGAAGGAAAAAGGCCGAAAAGAGCTGGCATTCGGTATCGGCTACGGGCTTTGTTTCGGGCAGAATGAGACCAAGGCCATTGCCATGAGCATCCTGGACCACTGTTTAGAATCGGCAAATCCGGCTTATCCCACCCATCAGGAGGAGTTTGTCCTGATGCATATTGATGCCGTGGAATCGGCCGGATTTATTTCCCATCTCAAATTACCCCACTATGTCACCTTTCAATCCAAATTGGATAGTGTACGCAAGTCCAAAAAAGAGAAGAAAGGCAAAAACAGGGGGAACAGCGAGGAATAGACGATGAACACTGCCTATAATTTTGCTTTTTTTGATGAAGGTTCCAAAAGGGAAATCCGGCGGGCCACCCTGAAAGCAGTGGCGGTCCCAGGCTACCAGGTGCCTTTTGCTTCCCGGGAAATGCCCATTGCCCGGGGCTGGGGCACGGGAGGATTGCAGCTCACCCTTTCTTTGGTGGGGCAGGAAGATATTTTAAAAGTGATCGATCAAGGTTCGGATGAATCGGTCAACGCGGTCAATATCAAAAAATTGATCATTAAAACCACCGGCATCCGGGTCACGGACCAAACGGACCAGGCCACCATCATCCAGTCCCGGCACAGAATTCCGGAAATCCCTTTACAGGAGGGACAGATCCTGGTGCTCCAGGTCCCCTTGCCGGAGCCCTTAAGAGCCTACGAGCCAAGGGAATATGAGACGAAAAAACTGCACGGGGAGCAAGAATACAGCGGAGCCTGGCTGATGCTCTTTGAGCAGATCATGAACTACGGCATGATGTCAACCGGGGCGGATCACCCGGTGCTGGTCCATGGCCGGTATGTGATGGCGCCCAGTCCCATCCCCCGGTTTGACAATGCCAAGCTGAATTTTTCTCCCGCTTTAATCCTCTTTGGAGCGGGCCGGGAAAAGAAGGTGTATGCGGTCCCTCCTTATACCCGGGTGGTTTCCCTGGCCTTTGAAGATTATCCTTTTACGGTAGAGTCTTTTCCGGACCGGTCGTGCCGGCTGTGCGGCGCCCGGGGGGTATTCTTCGATGAAATCCTGGATGAAAGAACGGGAGAGACTTCTTATCAATGCAACGATACCGGTTATTGCATGGAAAGAATGAATCAACCGGTCCGGCGAGGTGCAGCCAGATGAAAGAGATGGAACAGCCTGTCTTGTCCGTGCGCAATCTCCATAAACAGTATGGCAGCGGCTGTGCCGCGTGCCGGGATGCCCGCAGAGAGCGCCTGCTGAAGAATTACTGTCCTGCCTGCGGCACGGTATATGCCTGCCAGGACATCTCCTTTGAGGTATTTGGGGGAGAAATCCTGGGTGTGGTGGGGGAAAGCGGCAGCGGCAAGTCAACCTTGATGAAGTGCCTGTATTTTGATCAGGAGGTGAGTGCCGGAGAAGCCTATCTTTATGCCTATCAAGAGGGGCGGCAGAATATTTTTGCCCAGTCCGCCCAGCAAAAAAGGTACATCCAAAACCATCTGATGGGAAAAGTGTATCAAAACCCCCTGGATGGTCTGAGAATGAATTTTTCCTCCCTGGGCAATATCGGGGAGAAATTAATTGCCGCCGGTCACCGGCATGTGGGCAGGATGGAGGCCCGGGGGAGGGAACTCCTGGCCCATGTGAACATACCGGAGTACCGGGTCAAAGAAGCGCCCAAGAGTTTTTCGGGAGGCATGCAGCAGCGGGTGCAAATTGCCAAAGCTTTATCCAATCATCCCCCCCTGCTCCTCCTGGATGAGGTGACCACAGGATTGGACCTCTCCGTTCAGGCCAGCGTTCTGGATTTAATCAAGATGATCCAGAGAGACTTCAAGATCAGTATGGTCATCGTGTCCCATGATTTCGGCGTGATCAGGATGCTGGCGGACCGGACCATGGTGATGCTGGACGGCAGAGTGATTGAACACGGGTTAACGGATCAGGTCCTGGAAGATCCTCAGCACAGCTATACCCAGCAGCTGGTGCAATCATTGCTTTAGGGGACATGATCCTGGTCAATGAGGAAGGAGGGCGAAACAAGGATGAACAAAATCCTCGGCAAAGAACCATACATCCACGAGAACTGCCGGCTGTACCAGACGGTACTGGGCCAATATACGGAGATTGACGGCCATAATTATTTGGAAAATGTGCGCATGGGCGATTTTTCCTATACCAGCCCCTTTTGTATCATCCAGAATGCGGAAATCGGCAAGTTTGCCAATATTGCGGCCATGGTGCGCATCGGACCCACCGCTCATCCCATGGACCGGCCCACCCTGCACCATTTTACCTACCGCCGCATCAAGTACGGGCTTGCTCCCACCGACGACGAAAAGTTTTTTCACTGGCGCGGGGCTCAAAAGGTTTTTATCGGCCATGATACCTGGATCGGCCACGGTGCCGTCATTATGCCCGGGGTCAGGATCGGTAACGGGGCGGTGGTGGGCAGCGGGGCGGTCGTTACCAAGGATGTGGCGCCCTATACGGTGGTGGCCGGTGTAGCAGCAAAGCCGATCAAGGGGAGATTCCCGGAAGATACCGTGAAAAAGCTGGAAGAGATCAGGTGGTGGGACTGGCCCTATGAATTGATCAAGGAAAGATTGGATGACTTTTACCTTCCCATCGAGGAATTTACGGAAAAGTATTTCAGGACCGGGGCCATAGAGGACACAAAGTAAGCAAGTGAAAGATAAAGCAGGTGAATGGGATGGAAGAAATTCTCTCGATCGAACACTTATCCAAATCCTTTACCATCCATAATTTAGACAAACATATTGATGCCTTGAGGGATGTCTCTCTCTCCCTGAAAAAGGGGGAATTTGCCGGCATCACCGGGAAGAGCGGCAGCGGGAAATCAACCATCTTCAAGTGCATCTACCGCACTTACGCCCCCCAAAAGGGCGCGATCCGGTATCACTCCCTGAAATTCGGGCCCATTGATTTGGCGGAAGCAGGAGAAAGGGAGATGATTTATCTGAGAAAGCATGAGATTGGCTATGTCTCCCAGTTCTTAAACGCCATGCCCCGGACCACGGCCCGGGAACTGGTGGGGCAGGCGGTTCTGGAGATGGGCTGCGACAGGGATTATGCGGAAAAAGAAGCCCAGACCATCCTGGCCCATTTTGAGCTGGCGCCGGATTTATGGGACAGTTATCCGGCCACCTTTTCCGGCGGGGAAAAACTGCGCCTGAATATCGCCCGGGCCATGGTGAAGCGGCCCAGGCTGCTGCTCCTGGATGAACCCACGGCCAGTTTGGATGTGGCCGCAAAATGGAGAGTGCGCGCATTGATCGAACAATTGATGCGGGAAGGGACGACGATGATGGGGATTTTTCATGACCTGGCCTTTATGGAAAATCTGTGCACCCGGAAATATACGGTGCAGGATGGTAGATTGTGGGAAACAAGCGCATTAAGCATTTGTTAAGATTTATTCTCGTTAACCAAGTTTTTACAAAAATGCAATCCCCCCTTAATCCCGGATTGCTAAAATCTAAGTGCAACATCCTATGGTTTTAGCGGGTCGGTTTTCTAAATCCTGAATAATTAAAAAAATGGAGGAGAAGTACCGTGAAAAAAGTTTATTTACTTGCCCTGACCCTGATCCTTGTGCTTGTGACAGCTGTGTTCGCAGGCTGTTCCACGCCAACGGCAGAATCAAATGCCTCTGTTCAAGAGCCGGATACCATTACCGTGGCCTGGCTGCCCAATCAAGCGGGAGATGATTTTAAGGATGCCCGAGCGGAAATCGACAAGGTAATTGAAAAAGCCACCGGAAAGAAAGTGGAAGACAAATTAACAACGGATTATGCCATTACCATTGAAGCCCTTGCCAGCGGCACGGCCCAAATTGCCTGGGTAGGCGCGCAGCAGTATGTGGAGGCCCATGAAAAAAACAGTAAAGTGCTTCCCCTGGTCGTAAACAGCGGAGATTCAGGAGCTTTGGACGATGCCAAATATTACAGCCGGCTGGTAGTCAAGAAAGGCAATGAAGATCAGTACAAGAACGGCAGCGAATATGCTATCGATAAAATCGCCGGCAAGAAGATGTCCTTTGTTTCCAACAGCTCCACCTCAGGCTATAAAGTCCCTGCCGCCGCCATCGTTTCCTATTTCTCCGCCCAGGATCCCTGGAAGGGCCTGACTGCGGAAGACCTGCTGGAAGGGGGCAGCGATAAATTCTTCAGCCAGGTCCTCTTTGGCGGATCTCACCAGCTGTCCCTGGTCAACGTGATTTCGGATAAAGCGGATGTGGCCGCGGTGGATGATATCGATGTGGTCAGTTATGTGGATCTTACCGAAGGGAGCGACAATACACCGGGTGCCGTATATACCGTGAAGCAGGATGCCACGGATCCCTTCAGCAAGTTTCCCGGCGCCCAGTACGTGGTGATCAAAGCCATGCCGGTGATGAACGGTCCTTTTATGGTCAATACGGAAGCCTTAAGCCAGGAAACCATTGATGCCGTCACCCAGGCCCTTACCTCCGACGAAGTAACCAATAATCCGAAGATTTTCTTGCCGGAAGACGCCGCTTATAAAGGAATGTTCAATCAGCCCCAGCGCTTCCTTACCGTGGAGGATGCCTGGTATAACCCGATCCGTGAGATGAAGTAAATCAGTTCGCAAAATCCGGAAGTTCAAAGGAGAGACGGCGGCATCAACCTGACAGGATCGTTTTTCGGCACAGGGAACCGGGTTGATGCCGGGCCGGCTCGGGAGAACAAAAAGCAAAGGAAGATGCGCATGGCTTTGCTGGAATTAAAAAACGTGACCAAATACTATGGCAAAGAAACCTTGGCCCTGTCCAATATCAGCTTCTCTGTGGAGGCAGGGGAATTTGTTACTGTGATCGGTCCTTCCGGAGCAGGGAAGTCTACCCTGCTGCGCTGTATTAACCGGTTGATTGAGCCCAGCAGCGGCGAAATCACCTTTCATGGGGTGAACACCTTAAAACTGAGTCAAAATGAATTAAGAAAACTGAGAACACAGATCGGTATGATCTTTCAACATTATAATCTGGTAGACCGGCTCACCGTGATTGAAAATGTGCTCCATGGAAGGCTTGGCTATAAATCGACTTTGGCAGGGGTTCTGGGCCGGTACAGCCAGGAGGAAAAAAACCGGGCTTTCCGGATCATTGAGATTTTAGGACTCCATGACCAGGTCTATAAAAGGTGCGACCAGTTAAGCGGCGGCCAAAAGCAACGGGTGGGCATTGCCCGGGCCCTGGTGCAGAACCCGAAAATGATTTTATGCGACGAGCCCATTGCTTCCCTGGATCCCAATGCTTCCAAGATCATTATGGACCATCTGAAAAGGATTTGCACGGAAATGAAGATTACGGTCATTGTCAACCTGCACCAGGTGCAGGTGGCCCTGAAATATACGGACCGCATCATCGGCATCAACAAGGGCCGCGTGGTTTTTGACGGCTCCCCGGAGGGCTTGACCTCCGAACAGATCCATGTCATTTATGGAACAGAGTCCGGTGATTTGATCACGGACTTAGGTGAAAAAAATGCAGGCTAACATCTTTGCGAAAAGAAGGAGAGACAGTCTGGTCTTCTTTTCCTTGCTGATTGTGTTAACCGTAGGCTCGGTGCTGATCACCCAGTACGATGTGGTGAAAGGCTTTACCAGCAGTATCAAAGCCATCGCATGGGGGCTTTCCAACTTTTATCCCACCCCGGAGTCATTCAAGAAACTGCCCGATATGCTGATCAAATTGCGGGAAACCGTCCTCATGTCCATTGCCGCCACCAACATCGCTGCGATCTTTGCTTTATTCATGGCCCTCTCCGGCTCCCGGACCACCAGAATCAACAGTGCCTTCAGCATCATCAGCCGGGGCATCGCTTCTCTTTTTCGCAACATTCCTTTGGTGGCCTGGGCCATGGTTTTGATGCTGGCCTTCAGCCAGAGCCCCTTGACCGGTTACCTGGCCCTGTTTTGCGGCTCCTTTGGCTTTCTCACCCGGGCCTTCATGGAAACCATTGATGAAGTGGGGAGCAATGCCGTCGAAGCTTTGCAGGCGACCGGAGCGGGCTACTTCCACATCGTATTTCAGGCTGTGCTCCCCTCCAGCATGCCTCAGATGATCAGCTGGCTCTTGTATATGATTGAGACCAATATCCGGGATGCTACCCTGGTGGGCATGCTCACCGGGACGGGGATCGGTTTTTCCTTTGAATTGTATTACACCGGCTTAAATTATCATGCCGCCAGCCTGGTGGTGCTGCTGATTGTGATTACGGTACTGGTGATTGAGTCTCTATCAAATTGGATCAGAAGGGTGATTTTGTGATGGAATTAAATGAATCCGTGAAAGGCTTTGCCCAATTGGGCGGTGATGAGATCAAAGTGAATGGGTACGCCGGAGTGATTAAACCGTTGAACAGGGCTACTCTGGCAATTTGGATCATCCTGCCCGTTCTGGCGGTGTTAACGGTTTATGCCCTCGTCACCATGGAGGATCAGAGCGTGAATGTGGTTCAGGGCTTTGCCGATACTTTCGCCAATTTTAAGACCATGTTTCTCCATCCCTTTTCCCACCGTTTTAGTTTGTGGGAAGCTTTCTACCAAGTTTTAATTACCTTAGGGTTAGCCTTTTTAACCACCTTGATGGGGAGCATCATTGCCTTGTTTTTGGGCCTGCTCGCTGCCCAGAACCTGGCGGCGAAAGAGATCACGACCATTATTAAAGGATTTGTCGCTTTGATCCGGGCGGTGCCCACAGTTTTATGGGTGCTGATTTTTGCCGTGGCGGCAGGCCTGGGCAGCGCGGCGGCCGTAATCGGCATGACCTTTCATTCCGTCAGCTATTTGACGAAGGCCTATTCCGAGTCTTTTGAAGACCTGGACAAAAGTGTGATCGAAGCCTTAAAGGCCAGCGGGGCCAACTGGTGGCAGATTGTTTTTCAGGCTGTGCTCCCCTCCTCCATGACCTACCTGCTCTCCTGGACCTTTCTGCGCTTCGAGATGAATTTTGCCAATGCCGTGGCCATGGGAGCGGCAGCCGGAGCAGCCGGCATCGGTTTCGATTTGTTTATGGCCAGCGGCTTTTATTTTGACCTCCGGGAAGTAGGACTGATTACCTATTATATCCTGGCTTTCGCCATTATCCTGGAAACCTTTTCGACCAGGTTGAAGGGAAAGCTCCAGAAAAACGCATAAGCCCGGGTTTTACCCCGGGGCGCTTCCCACCTGGATAATTTATGGAATCTGAAGGAGCATAATCGGATGAGCGCAAAAAAGACATGTATCGATCATGGGCAGATTGTTTTGCCGGATAAAATTGTCCGGGGCTTTCTGCTCATTGAGGGAAACCGGATTGCGGAGATCGGGGAAAATGATGGTGCAAGGATGAAAAAGGACCCCGGCGTATGGTATATCGATGCGGAAGACGGCTATGTCATGCCCGGAATCATCGATATCCACAGTGATGCCTTGGAGAAAGAGATCCAGCCAAGGCCCAATATCTTCTTTCCTATTGATATGGCTTTCTATGGGCTGGAGAAGAAGCTTTCTGCCAGCGGCATTACCACCATGTATCATTCCCTTTCTTTGAGCGATGACTGGGGGGTGCGGAACAAGGATCTGGTGCTGGGCATGATCAAAAGCATTCATTCCCTAAAAAATATGCGGTCCATGATTCATCATAAGATCCACCTGCGCTATGAATTAACGTACCTGTCCGGCATGACCGAGCTGGAAGCCCTGATCGATGAGGAGAGCATTGACTATCTGTCCTATATGGACCATACCCCCGGCCAGGGTCAGTATCAGGATGCCGAAACATTGAAGAACTATATGATGCAATCCTATGGTAGAATGAAAGAGGATGTGGAAGGTTTTTTGGACAGAACTGCGGAGAGCCGGGCCCTGATCGATTGGCCCCGGCTGATGGACCTGGCGAAACGCGCCAAATCCAAGGGGGTCAGATTAGCCTTCCATGATGATGACAGAAATGAAAAAATCGACATGCTGCTGGCCTGCCAGGGTGTGGTCAGTGAATTCCCCATCAACATGGAAACCGCCCTTTATGCCAAATCGAAAGGGGTTTCGGTCTGCGTAGGCGCCCCCAATATTGTCCGGGGCCAGTCCCACAACAATAATCTGAAGGCGCTGGATGCCATTGCGCAGCATGCGGCGGACATCATCTGTTCCGATTATTTGCCCGGCGCCATGCTGCCGGCTCTCTTCCGCCTTACCTGGGCAGGGATTGAACTCACGGAAGCCGTGAGGATGGTAACGGCTAATCCGGCAAAAGCATTAGGGATCGACGGCGAGGTAGGCACCATCGAGGTGGGAAAAATCGCCGATATAATCATCGTGGAGGAACATCAGGACTATCCGGTCCTGCGCAAAACCCTGGTGGAAGGAAAGGCCGTTTATCAGGGGGATTTTAAGGTATCAAACAGGGAAAGAGTGGAGCAGCTATGTTGATCAGGGAAGCCCGGGAGGCCGACATCCCGAAGATTCTGGAATTATATCAGGCCCTGGACGGGGAAGAAGAGCTGAGACCGGCCCAGGCCCTGGAAATATGGCATAAAACATTGCAGTGGCCCTATCATAAAATTTTTGTCGCGGAAGAGGAAGCAGCGCTGATCGGCACCTGTCAGCTGGCAATTTTCGAGAACCTGAGCCATCACGGGGCAAGGGTGGCCCTGGCGGAGAGTATGGTTGTGCATCCGGAATGGAGAAACCGCGGCGTGGGCACTGAGATCATGAAATTTATTATGGAACGGGCGCGGGAGGAAAAATGCTATAAATTAATGCTGTCCAGCAATCAAAAGCGGGTGGATGCCCACCGATTTTATGGAAAGCTGGGTTTTCAGCAGCACGGCATCAGTTTTCTCGTTGAGGTTGGTCCCCATGATTGATTTGCATGTGCATACCAAGGTATCGGATAATTCTCTCAGCACCGGTGAAGTGATCCTCCAGGCCCGGGAAAAGGGCATTACCCACATCGCCATTACGGATCATGATACCACCAAAGGCATCGGAGAAGCCATGGAGCTGGGGAAACAAATGGGGGTGGGGATCATCCCCGGCATTGAAATCTCGGCCTATGATTTTTTACGGCATAAAAGGGCCCATATCCTGGGTTATTATGTGGAGCCGGGGCATCCCTCTTTAGAGAGGCTCTGTATTCCTCTTACGCAGAGCCGGAACCAGGCATCCTATCAAATGGTGGGCAAGGTGATGGCGGCAGGATATGCCATCACCTGGGAGGGTGTTCTAAAATATGGGGGAGGTACGGGCGTCTATAAGCAGCATATCATGCATGCTTTGCTGGATCAGGGCTATTGCGACAGCATTTACGGCGACCTGTACAAAAAGCTTTTCGGCAGAGGGGACAACGGGGAACCCCGGGGAATTGCCTATGTCCCTTTGGTATATATTGACGCCCGGGCAGCAATTCGCGCGGTACGAGAAGCGGGGGGCATTCCGGTTCTGGCCCATCCGGGTCAGTTCGCCAATTTTGATGCTGTTGATGAATGGGTAACATTAGGGCTTGGGGGAATCGAAGTTTTTCATCCCAGCCATTATGCCCATGATTGCATGAGGGCCCGGGACTATGCCGGAAGACACCACCTGATCATCACCGGAGGATCCGATTTCCACGGTGCGTATAGCGAGATGCCGTTAGAATTGGGTTGTCCGGAACTAGGCGAAGAATGTATCACGGCTCTGGCAGCTCTGAAACAAACAAGATGATTTCAAGAGGAATCGGATCATGGAAATGAATTATGAGGATTATTGCCGGCATGCAGATCAGATGGTTGAGGAGAAGTTTATTTGTACCGCAGCCGGTGAGCTTGGTCCTTTAGGGAAATTCCATAAGAGGGAAGATGGGGCCTGGGAGCCGGTGCCTTATGCCGGCTATTCCATCATCACGCCCACTTTTTTGGAAGACCGGGCAAACGCCTCTTTTTATCAGGCGCTTTGTCCGATGCAGGCAGCATTCCGGCACATGATTTCTTCTGTGGAAGTGGTGGAGGCACCCCTTGGAGCCCTACATATGACGGTAGCCCGGTTAATTTCTGGAGACGTGTTTGTGCGCCGGCTCAAAGACTCCCGGGAAGAAGAATTGCTTCTTGCCCTGAACAGGTTGTTTTCAGCACGAATGAGTACCGGGCCTTTAATGTATCAGGTTAAGGGCTGGTCTTTTTTTCCTCAGGGTGTCCTTGCCGCGGTGGTATCGCCGCTAACCAGGGCGGATTTTGGCCCTTTGTTAGCATTCCGGGATGGGGTCTATGCGGACAAAGCATTATGTGACCTGGGTGTGGAGCGAAAACGCGGTTTTGACGGCCACATCAGCTTATACTACATTGAGGAGCACCTGCCCCCGGCCCAGAAAAAAATCCTGGCGGATGCGGTAAGGGAGATCAACAAAAAATTTTTTGCGCATCCCCTGCCCTTTCACGTGACACGGGCAGAAGTGCGAAGATTTCATGATTTTACGGGCTATTGCCGTTCCGCGGCATGGCCTGCCTATGTATTCTAGCGTTTCTGCGCTAGGAGGGATCGAAAAAAATGACGGATGCAGAAAAAGAAATTTTTGGCTACGCCAGTTCTTTGATCGGGTCTGCCGGGTTAAAGCTAAAAAAAGAACGTACCCGTTCCGTGATCAACGTAAGAGAAAAGACCTCGCCCATGGATTTAGTGACGGATCATGATCTGGCCGTAGAAAAATATTTAGTAGCGTCTATTCTGGGGAAATACCCGGGCCACAGCATTATTTCCGAGGAAAGCCCCGCCAGGATGGGGGCGGGCGCTGGGGGTTATACCTGGATCATTGACCCCATTGACGGTACGGTAAACTACTATCGTTTCGGCAGAAACTATGCGATTTCCTTAGCCTTGTACAAGAAAGAGGAGCCTGTTTTCGGCCTGATTTATGATGTGGCCGATGCACAGATCTTCAGCGCCGGTGATGGGGAAGGGGCCTTCTTGAATGGAAGCCCTTTGCCTGAACCGCCTGATGACCGGTCAGGGCTGAAGCAGTCGGTGGTGGCCCTTAGTTTTCGCACCATGCAGGAATTGGTCGGATTAGGGATGGATGTTTTGGGGTTGTTATCCCGGGTGCAGGCGCACCGGTATTTAGGCTGCGCCTCTTTGGAACTGTGTAAGGTTGCCAACGGGGAGTACGATTTGTTTATTTCCTCCAATGTTTATGAATGGGATGTGGCGGCCGCCAGGATCTTTCTGGAGCAGCGGGGCGGCTATTTGCTGTGCGGAAACCATGATGCCGGCTGCGCATATCCCGGCAGGCTTCTGGTGGCGGCGTTTCGCTCCCTGCCGGTGTGGGAGGAAGCTTTCCGGCTCTTCCCCCGGTGCCTGAGAGATAAATTTGCTGCTCCGGTTTGCCTTGCACCTGATTAACTTGGCTTACTCTGTATTCGCAGTTCTAAGGTTTGGTAAAAAGCAACCAAACCAAGAACTTGCTTCAGTCTCCCGCCTCGGGAGTCAAACGCCAACTAAGTCATGTATTTGCAGTCCTCGCGCTGCATTAGCAGTTCTAAAACTTGCTAAGAAGACCACTTAGCAAGTTAAGAACTTGCGTCAAAATTCAGATGGAGTAAAAGAATCCCCATCTGAATTAAGAACTTGCTTCAATGCCATAATGGGAAGGAAGGTATCCAATGAACAAAATTAAAGCAGTGGTTTTTGACTGGGCGGGCACCGCCGTTGATTATGGCTGTTTTGCCCCCCTCCATGTCTTTGAGGAAGTTTTCCTGGAAAAGGGTATCGAAATTACCGGTGCGGAAGCACGGGGGCCCATGGGAATGCGGAAAATCGACCATATCCGGGCCTTGTGCCAGATGGAAAGAATCTCCCAAGCCTGGAAAGAGCTGTTCGGCAGGCAGCCCGATGAGGGAGATGTCAGGGAACTTTATGGCAACTTTGAGCCCATGCTGCTCCAGATCCTGCCCGGCTATACCGATCCTGTCCCGGGCGTGGTGGAGCTTGTGTCCAGGCTGAGAGACCGAGGAATCAAAATTGGCTCTACCACCGGATATTCGGCAAAGATGATGGAGATTGTCACCAAAGAGGCGGCACGCAAGGGATATCAGCCGGATTTGGTCGTAACCCCCGATGAAGTTCCAGCGGGTCGGCCTTATCCCTGGATGTGTTTTCAAAATGCCATCCGGCTGGGGGTCTACCCCATGAGCGCCATGGCCAAGGTAGGCGACACCGTCAGCGATATCCGGGAAGGAATCAACGCCGGCATGTGGAGCATTGGTGTAATTAAAGGCGGAAGCGAGCTGGGATTAAGCCAAACAGAAGTTAAAGCCATGAAAAAAAGGGAATTGAAAGAAAAAATCAATGAGGTATCGAGAAGATTCAAGGAAGCCGGCGCCCACTATGTAGTGAAGGAAATCGGTGAAGTCTTTGAGATTATTGAGGATATTGAAAAACGGCTGAAAAAAGGTGCCCTACCCAATGCAAAAAATTGGAAAAAGTCTTCCTGATGAGATTATGGAGGGATATACAAATGAATATGAATGATCTGCCGGATAATCCTTATTTATTACTCACTCCCGGACCTTTATCCACCACCAAAACGGTGAAAGGGGCCATGCTCCGGGACTGGTGTACCTGGGATAGTGACTACAATAATCTGGTGCAAGAGATCCGCGCTAGGCTTGTGAAATTGGCCACAAAGCATGTCCCGGAATATACTGCTGTCCTGATGCAGGGAAGCGGCACCTTTTCCGTCGAGGCTGTGATCGGAAGCGCTGTGCCGAGGGAGGGAAAGCTTTTGGTGTTGGCAAACGGAGCATACGGGAGCAGGATCGCCCAAATTGCCCAAGTTTTAGGGATCGCCACGGTGATCCAGGATAGCGGGGAAACTTCCCTGCCCAGCCTTGACAAACTTGAGGAAATGCTTGCCCGGGATCAGGCCGTCACCCATGTGGCGGTTGTTCACTGTGAGACAACTACAGGGATCCTCAATCCCATTGCGGACATAGGTGAAATCGTCAAAAAGCATGACAAGGTATTTATCGTCGATGCCATGAGCAGTTTTGGCGGCATGGAGATGGATATTTCCGCCTTGAACATCGATTTTTTGATCAGCAGTGCCAACAAATGCCTTCAGGGCGTTCCCGGCTTTGGCCTGATCATTGCCAGGACAAGGGAGCTTTTAAAATGCGGGCGCCGGGCCCGGTCCTTATCCCTGGATCTTTATGACCAGTGGGAGACCATGGAAAAGCACGGGGGAAAATGGAGATATACTTCTCCCACCCATGTCGTGCGCGCTTTTTATCAGGCTTTGCTGGAGCTGGAAGAAGAGGGAGGCATTCCGGCCAGGAGCCAAAGGTATCGGGAGAATCAGCGCTGTTTGGCAGAGGGTATGGCGGAACTGGGATTCCAGGTCTTGCTTGATCCGTCTATCCAATCCCCCATTATTACCTCATTCTATTTTCCGGACCACCCGGATTTCCGCTTTACCGTTTTTTATCAGACCCTCAAAGAACAGGGATTTGTCATTTATCCGGGGAAAATATCTCATGCGGACACCTTCCGCATCGGCAATATTGGCGATGTCCATTTAGAGGATATCAAAAGACTGCTTCTTGCCGTCAAGAACAGCTGTTATTGGGTTAGATGAAATCGGGATCCTGATAACAGGTCAACGGTGCGTACTCCAAGATAATTTTCCGTGTCTCATCCCTGAAGGCGACTGTCAATTCGGTATAATGGGGTAGTTCCCGGATTTCCGTGATCACGCCTTTGCCAAAGAAGGCATGATGCACAAGCAAGCCTGCACAGACGTCGTCTTTTCTCAGCTGCGGTGCGGCGGCATCAAATGGATTCTGGTGCGCAAAAAGCCTTTTGCCCGGTTTCTTTTTTTGCTCTTGACCGGGTCCGGACAAATCCAGCTCCTGAATAAAAGGGCTGGGCGTCACTCTGATGGTTTTTCCTTTACTGATCCGCGTCCGGGTGTGTAAAATGAAAAGATTGTTTTTGGCTCGGGTCAGGGAAACATAAAACAAACGGCGTTCTTCCTCTTGCTGGGCCTCTGTTTCCGCATTGTAATGGGGAAACATGCCCTCCTCCGCTTCCACGATAAACACCGTATCAAATTCCATCCCTTTGGCGGCATGGCTGGTCATCAGCTTAACCGTATCAAGGCTTTTTTCCGCATGCACCTGATCCACCAGCAAAAGAAAATCATCCAGGGATTTGCCGGTCTGCCCGAACTGAACTAAGGTGGAGCGCAATTCTTCCACATTTTCCAGGCGGCGCAGTCCTTCCGTGCTCCGGTTCTGTTTCAGATAATCCAGGTACCCGGTATGATCAAGAACCAAATCATAGATTTCCTCCAAATTATTGAGCTGACGTAGTTTTTCCAGTACAGGCCGGAGGGCGTGCAGAGATTGATCTGCCCAGACAGGGTCAGGCTTCCTGCCGGCTTTCCCCATCACCAAGCCCGCCTTTTTCGGATCATCCCCATGTATCATCGCCACCAGGGAGGCGGCTTTCGCCAGCGCTCTCTGATCCTCCGGATTTTGGCACAGCCGGTAAAAGGACAAAATATTTTGGATTTCGTTTCTCTGAAAGAACCCAGGTCCGCCAAATACTTGATAGGGAATGCCCAGAGAGGAAAACACTTCTTCATAGACCCGGCTTAAAATATTAATTCTGTACAGGACGGCAAAGTCCCCGTATTTCTTGCCGCCTTGCACACCTTCCCTGATCACGTCCACCACCTGGCAGGCTTCCTCCTCCGCATTGGCGAAAGACAGGACCATAATAGGGTTGCCGGCCTCCCGGGCGGTCCAGAGAGGTTTTTCCCGGCGATTTTGATTATTCCGGATCAGTCGGTTGGCCGCGGCAACGATCTCCTGAGTGGAACGGTAGTTTTGCTCCAGAAAATATGTTTTGCAGTTAGGAAAATCACGCTGAAAGTTCAGCATAATATTGACATCCGCGCCCCGGAAGCCATAAATCGCCTGGTCAAAATCCCCTACAGCCACGATGTTTCCCCGGTCCCGGGCCAGCGATTTCAGAATGGCGTGCTGCACCGGATTAATATCCTGGTATTCATCAACCAGCAAAAAGGAAAACCGGTTCCGGTAATGATCCAAGGCCTCCCCGTATTTTTCAAAAACAAAAGCACACCAGAGGAGCAGGTCGTCGTAATCCAGGGCATTGTTCTGCCGCTTATAAGCACAATACTGCCGGTAGAAATCCTGTAAATGGAGTTCCTCCAGAATTTCCCGGCTGCGCAGATTGCACGCCAGCGTTAATTTCTCAATGATGTAAGCCGGATGATCCTGCTGGTTTAGTTCTTTCTTGATCTGATTCACCAGGGCATACTGATGGGATTCGTCAATAATACGGAAATCCGCCGTAAAGCCCGGCGGCGGGTAGTTACGGAGAACCTGGGCGGCAAAGCTGTGCAGGGTCGCCACATATACCTTTTCCCCCACATTATTTTTAATTCTTTCCCGCATTTCACCGGCAGCCCGGTTGGTGAAAGTGACCGCCATGATCTGCTCCGCCTTTGCCTGGCCGGACAAGAGGATCTCGGAAATCAAACTTACCAGGGTACCCGTTTTTCCTGTGCCCGGTCCACTGACAATGAGCAGCTGTCCGCAGGGGTTGCTGACGATATTCAGTTGCTGCCGGTTTAAATGTGCATGTATCTGGCGGATGGCCGATCAACTCCTTTTTTGCCGTTCCTGCCGTTTTCCGTAATCCCAGCATCCGGGGGAATAGGGCTTAAACGATTATAACAAATCCCCGGTTTTATTGCCAGGGGAGGAAAAGGGAAATGCAGCCCATGCCGGAAATCAAAAAATTAGCCGGGATAAAGGGTATAAATAGGTAAAAAGTTTTAAAAGAAAGATCCTTTTTGGGGCTCCCAAGCAATATATATAAACTAAGCCAAATCTGATGCAAGCGGGGGATGGAAATGTTCCCGGAAAACAATGTGATGATGTTTCTGCAATTGGGTACGGGATTCTTCTGGATCCTAACCTATGTGCTCATTATTAAACGGGGGTTTCAGGACAGGACGTACGGGATGCCCATGGCGGCAATCTGTGCCAATATTTCCTGGGAGTTCATCTTCTCCTTTATTTACCGGTACAATGAGCTCCAAGCGGTGATCAACATGATCTGGTTTTCCCTGGATGCGGTTATTTTGATGCAATACCTGCTCTTTGGGGGAAAGGATTTTAAGAAATACTTACCGCTAAAGTATTTTTTGCCAAGTTTTGTGCTCACTCTGGTTTTAAGCTTTTTGATCATTCTGGCGGCCAGCTATGAATTCCAAGATTTCGAAGGGAAATATGCTGCTTTCTCCCAGAATTTGATGATGTCCGTCTTGTTTGTTTCCTTATTTTTCAGGCGGGGCAATTTGTCCGGCCAGTCAATATCCATTGGGGTTTTTAAAATGATCGGCAGCCTGCTGCCGGCTGTGGCTTTTATCCTCTACTTCCCGTCTCCCCTGATTACCATGCTGGCCGTCGCCACCTTCATCTTCGACCTCATCTACATCCTTCTCATGTCACGGATGTCAAAGTTGTCACGGGGACAGCTCCATTGACATTGGTCGGTTAACATTACCCCGGCATGTCATGGAGACAGTCGCATGTCAAGGGTGTCAAGGGGACAGGTCCCTTGACATTAAATTTAAAGGGTGTCAAGGGGACAGGTCCCTTGACATTAAATTTATGCCCTTTAAGAAAAATTGTTGATGACATTTTAATAAAGGGGATAGGCTTATCAACATAAGTACTACAATATTGAAAAATTCTAAGTATGGAAATATAAATATTTTAAGGAGTATTTTAAACATACATTGAATCATATAATAGAATTATGTCAAGGGACCTGTCCCCTTGACATTCCCCTTGACATTCTCATGACATTCGATCTCTTGACAAATGCGACTAGGTGGTCGTATAATAAAATCATCATATGACCAGGTAGTCGCAAATGAAGGATTTTTTTTTGCTAATAATACGACTGCCTGGTCACACTATAGGAGGTAAAAGCAATGCCCAAAAATACCTTTTACAATTTAAGTGATGAAAAGAAAGGCCGCATATTCGACGCTGCCCTGCAGGAGTTCTCAACCCGGAGGTTCAGCGAGGCATCCCTTAACCAGATCATCAAGAATGCAGGTATACCTAAGGGCAGTTTCTATCAATATTTTGACAACAAAGAAGACCTCTATCTCTATATGATAGAAGTAGTTGGAAAAGAAAAGACAGAAATTCTCAGTAACGTGAAAGGAATGGATCCGGATGCAGACGTTTTTGAAGTGATTATGCATAGAACCAGAGAATTCCTGGAACGAGGAAAAGTAAAACCGGGATATGTCGAGGCAGCGATGCTGATGGAGATAGATAACAGTGAATTTATTAAGAAAATCCGTAAATCATCCACTGATAGATATGTAAAAATGCTTGAACATGATAAAGAGCGCGGTCTTATCAAACCGGAAGTTGATTCCGAACTTGTGATCAATATGATTTCCACATTCAATTTAAATGAGTATTTCAGGAACGGTTCAGACAAGGAAAGGTATTTAAAGATTCTGAGCGATGCTATCAAGATTATCAAGGAAGGCGTTGCAGTGTCTAAGGATTGACAGATATGATTACCTGGCCGGTTTGACATCCAAAATAAATAGAAAGGAGAATATGTATGAATTCATATGTACTTGGTTTTCGGGAAATCGATCAAACAAAGCTTGCGACGGTCGGGGGCAAAGGCGCCAACCTGGGGGAACTATCCAGGATTGAAGGAATACAAGTGCCGGAGGGCTTTTGCGTCACTACCGATGCGTATAAAGAAATGATTGGGAATAACGAGGAGTTTAATTCACTGCTGAAACAGTTGTCCCTTCTAAAAGCGGACAACAGGGAAGGTATTGGTGAAATCAGCGCGAAAATCCGCAAGGTCATCGAAGGAATCGCTATTCCGAAAGGCATCGATCAGGAGATTACCCGTCATCTTGAACAGCTTGGTGAAAAAAATGCCTATGCCGTGCGTTCCAGTGCCACGGCGGAGGATCTGCCGACGGCCTCCTTTGCGGGACAGCAGGATACGTATTTAAATATTATCGGAAAGGAAGCGATCCTCAGGCACATCAGCAAGTGCTGGGCATCGCTTTTTACGGACCGGGCAGTGATCTACCGCATGCAGAACAATTTCGACCACAACAAGGTCCAGTTGTCTGTGGTCATCCAGAGGATGGTTTTCCCAGAGGCGGCGGGGATCATGTTTACGGCCGATCCAGTCACGTCCAACAGGAAGGTTGCATCCATCGACGCCAGCTTTGGGCTGGGCGAGGCTCTGGTCTCCGGCCTGGTAAACGCAGATAACTATAAGGTACGTGACGGCAGAATCATTGATAAGAAGATATCCGCTAAGAAGCTGGCTATCTATGCCTTAAAAGAAGGTGGAACTGAGGAGAAGAAGATTGAGGCTGAACATCAGAATAGGCAGACGCTGACAGACGAGCAGATTTTGGAGCTTGAGAAAACAGGCAGACGGATTGAAGCCTATTTTAGCCGCCCCCAGGATATCGAATGGTGCCTGTACGAGAATAAATTCTTTATCGTCCAGAGCCGTCCCATCACTACCTTATACCCCATACCGGACGTGCAGGATGGGAAAAACCATGTGTATATGTCTTTCAGCCATCAACAGATGATGACCGATGCCATGAAACCATTGGGGGTATCTTTTTTTCAGCTATTGTCTGACGAGTTTCCCCTGATTCAAGTCGGCGGAAGGTTGTTCTTCGATATCGCGCACGATTTGGCTTCTCCCACGGGACAAAAGATCGTAGTCATGGCTGCGGGCAAAATGGACCCTCTCATGCATAACGCGATCAAGAGCATAATGAAGCGAAAAGCCTTTATGAAATCATTGTCGCGCGGTAAAAAAGCCTTCAGTATGGGTTCCGGGTATTTCTCATGGGAGCTGCCCGTTCAGTTTATCAAGATATACCGCAGCAACGATACAGCCATCGTTCAGACTCTAATGTCCCAGAATGAAGCGTCTATTAGAGATCTGCAGCAAAGGATTGCAAGCCTGTCCGGGGACGAACTGTTTGCCTTCATTATAGAAGCTCATAAGCAATTAAAAGAAGCTATGTATAAAGGCATGGGAACGGTTTATGTCGGGATATATGCAGTGAGTTGGATTAATAAGAAAATGGAAAAATGGCTGGGCGAAAAGAGTGCAGCAGATTCGCTTTCCCAATCGGTACCCAACAATGTCACATCGGAAATGGGGCTAGCGCTGTTGGATGTAGCAGACGTCGTCCGGCAATATCCCGCAGTGATGGAGTATTTCCAACAGGCCAATAATGTGACTTTTTTTGAGGATTTGGCCAAGTTGGAAGGCGGCAATGCTGTCAGCAAATCCATACGAGCGTATCTTGAAAAATACGGCATGCGTTGCTCCGGTGAGATCGATATCACCAGGCCCCGCTTCAGCGAACAGCCGACCGTGCTCGTCCCCATGATTTTCAGCAACATCAAGAACTTTGAGCCGAATGCTCATAACACTATATTTGAGCAGGGCCTGCTGGAAGCTAAGCAGAAGGAACAGGATCTCCTCAACCGTTTGGAACAGTTGCCCGGTGGAAAACAAAAGGCCAAAAAGACGAGGAAGATGATTAGCCGTTTGCGCAATTTCACCGGCTTTCGGGAATACCCGAAATATATCATGGTCGGGTATTACTGGGTCATCAAGCAAGCCCTGCTGAAGGAAGCCGTTAAGCTCGTGCAAAAGGGGGTTATCCGGGAAAAGGAGGATATCTACTATCTATCTTTTGAGGAACTCCGGGAGGTCGTTCGTACAAACCGGCTGGATTACGGCATCATAACGAAGCGAAAAGAGGAATACGAGGTCTATGAGAAGCTGACGCCACCGCGGATAATGACGTCCGAGGGCGAGATTATATCCGGTGAATACGATACCGGCAGCATCCCGAAAGGTGCTTTGGCGGGTATACCCGTTTCATCCGGAACTATTGAAGGCCGGGCACGGGTCATTTTAAGAATGGAGGATGCCGACATAGAGGAGGGCGATATTTTGGTCACCGTATTTACCGACCCAAGTTGGACGCCGGTATTTGTCTCGATCAAAGGCTTGGTGACAGAAGTTGGCGGGATGATGACCCACGGTGCTGTAATTGCCAGAGAATACGGCCTGCCTGCGGTTGTAGGCGTGGAAAACGCTACCAGGTTCATTAAAGACGGACAGCGGATCCGGGTAAACGGAGCGGAAGGGTATGTAGAAATACTGTAAGGTGCTGAGACGATATTTTCGAGTCCAAGAATCCCGGAAGAAAGGACGGAGCAAATGAACGCTGACATCGCTGCTTTCAAGAAACAACTGAAGGACAAAGGAACGAAAGGATTAGTAATAGACCTTGATGAGACACTTTCATGGACAGTCTATTACATGGCCGGCGAACTTGCGAAGCTTTATGGAAATCCCCAGAATCTATCTGTTGAAGAATTATGCGAAAGAATGAATGCTCGTGATATTCCCTTTTGGAATGTTGAAGAAGTTCGAAAGTGGGGGATTCAAGCCCTGGAATCGGAAGAAATGACGGAAGAGTATCCGATCATGGAAGGTTCCGATAAAGCGGTTGAGAAAATAAATCATGTTATCCCTGTAGTGGGTTACCTTACTTTAAGACAGACATCAGTCAGAGATGCTACAAAGAGATGGCTCGCGAAACATGGCTTTCCCGATGAACCGGTGATAACCAGGCCTAACAATTTAAAGCTTGAAGACGGAATGAAATGGAAAGCAGATACATTAGCATATCTCTATCCTCAAGTAATCGGTTCCATTGACGATACCCTTGATATTTTCAACTATTTACCAAGCAGTTATAAGGGAACCATTTTTTTGTATGGTCAAACGGATTACCCTAAAAGCGATCTGAACATTATTCCTTGTAAAACTTGGGATGACGTTTACAAGAAAGTAATAGAACACCAACTGGCACGCGGCGCATAATACTTTAAAACGCAAGAAAGGACTGAGCCAATTTGGAGAAAAACCAGTTTATCATGAATATTCCCCATGCGGAGAGCGTGAGCCTGGAAAGTTTGGTGGAGTATCAAAGCGGACAGTTGGTTAGCCTGACGATTGCCCAATTGCCCAATATCAACATTATATTGTTTGCTATAGACCAAGGGGCCCAGGGGGACGCGATTAACGCTCACAGCGCTCCGGGGGACGCCCTGTTACAGATCCTGGACGGGGCTGCGGAGATCACAATCGGTGAGAAAACCCTCACCGTCAAAAAAGGGGAATCTGTAGTCATGCCGGCCAATGTGCCGCATGCTTTGGCAGCAAAAGAACGGTTTAAGATGCTGCTGATCTTTATTAAGTAATGAGAAACGGTATAGCCATATCATGATATATTTATGTGTGTTGAATATAGAAGGGTACTGCATCAATATGGCTTTGGAATAATCTACAAAAATGGCTTGATTGCGATCATCAAGCCGTTTTTTCTGTCTGAACCTGAGATATTTAGTAGGCTTTTGACAATTATCTGATAGGTTTCTGACAATTTTCTACCATATTCTATGATAAGAATTTCTTTTTATATTTGGGTATAAAGTTTAATTTTTTCTTTTCTTTATACCTGCCGCAATCCAATCCGGAGCGTAGGCGGAAGTACAACCTTTCGACACTTTCAAATCCCGGTACACCCCTAAAGTTTTACCAAGGGCGATACACCGCTCCGTAAATTGCGGATAGCGTATCCCTATTTCACACAAAGCGTGATTCATTGCCCATTGTTTCCCTGGGGTAGCAGTTTGCAATTCGGCTTCAATCGTTGTAAGGAGCTCTTCCAGCGCATTATTCGTCAATTTACCGCCGGAAATTTTATGAACAATCAGGTTCCAGCCTGCTCGTCCTAAGTTATCCTTACCCGAGGCCGACCATTCTTCCGCAAGAATATCCGCATCTTTGTGACGGCTGACAACTTCACAGACGAACTTATCAATCATATCAGGATACGTCAATGGAGAAACCATACTTCGTACTTCATCCAACGTTAGTTTTTTGGTGTCGGACAGCATACAGGAAAGCCATTGGGCATCCGTGTTTCCGCTCTGCCAAAGCTCTAATGCCAATTCATGATTTGTCTTTAATTGATTGGCCAGTTTCCGTAGTTCCCCCAGTAAAACGCCGTAAGTATTTTCACCTGCGCCGTTCTTTATATACATCTGTTTTCGTTTTTCGTTACCTAAATCGCAAAGTATTGCGAGTATCTCATTTTTTGTCATTTTTATCACACCTCTGAAGTTTGCCTCTCAAAGTATTGCCTTAAAATATCCCATAGTATTTCATTTTGAAATATTTTAATACATAAAACAAAAGAAATCGATTGAATGCATTCGACTTCTTTCAAAAAAATTTGAGAAGTTAGGTAATAACATTCTTTTCTTCTAGCATTTTCTTCTTAACTCAAAGATCAAAAGCATGCAGGGAAATTCTCAGGCTTTTTGGTTTAATCACATTTTAGCCATTTTTCTCATAAGATACATTATATGCTGCACTAAAATTCCTTACATAGTGTCAAAATGCAACTCTTTATTCACACAAAAATTTTATTTTAAGGAGTATTAATAAATTGGACAAGATAAAAAATCAAAAGTTTGCTACTGGTGATTCTTTTAAAGCAAAATTTGCACAAAGAAAACATATTAAACAGATAGCTTCAAATATATCTTTAAATCTGATTTCAGTATCTGTACTGCCTCAAAACGCAAAATGGTCCGATATGGAAGGTTTTGTCGCAAGGAAGTATGGGCCATTTGGATTTAACTTTCGAAATGTAAATGAAGATATTATAGCAGGAATGACCTTCTATGTCTCTTATAATTGCCACGGTCAATTTAACTCTGCGGGTCAATATTTAGCTGAAGCAACTATTTCACCAAGAGATATCTTTGCTAACCCCGAATACTATCTTACTTGTAATGTTACTGCCAGCAATCCTATAAATTATGGGACTAAAGCAGATCCCATAGCTGGTGTAATCCTAAAAGTGCAAATGCAAGTTAAAAGTTATCATAAGCTCAAATCAAACCCGCATTATGCCTTGGAAAACTCGATAGTACCAAAAGTGCTATCAAATTCAGACGAACCAATGAATGACATAAATTTAATTGCGGCCAATGATTCCTCAAAAGCAATAGATTCAAAAGCCATCATTTCTTCCGCGTATTCTCATGATACAGAAAGTGTAACAGCTTCAGAAACCCTATGCTATAAAGGAAGTAGATCTAATGCAGAAGAACAATATTTAAATGTTATTGTTCGCGGCGATTGTCAAGTAGCTCTTATTAGTGCCTATGGTTATTAGCGGCATCATCGCTGTAGATGACAGTAAAATGGCATTGCAAAAAATTTGACAGAATAAAAAGGGAGCATCATCTTTTTTAAGCGACTAAACCAAACACTCCAAAGGATGGTGCCCCTCTCCATGTCATGGGCATGTCAAGGGGACAGGTCCCTTGACATGATCCTGCGATCAACCCGAATTCAGTTACCGCAATAAGCCTTTTAAAGATTTTTTTGACAATCACACCCAAAAACATTAATATATTTGTATACAAATAAATTGAGGTGTGCTGATGTCCTTTTTTTCTCCCTCACACTATGTATGTTTTAAATTAAGCCGGGCCATGCGCAGGGTTCAGCGTTATTACGAGCTGAATCTGGCATCTTTGGAGATCACACCGGTGCAGTTTTATGTCCTGAGTTCCCTTTGGGAAGCCGATGGCGTCAAATTCAAAGAACTGGCCCAAAAACTGAGTATGGACGGGGCGACTCTCACCGGTATTCTGGACCGGTTGGAACGCACGGGCTTTGTCACCAGAGAGGATGATCCGGAAGACCGGCGCTCCCTGCTGGTTTTTCTGGGGGAAAAAGCGAAACAGCACCAGGAGGAATTTCGCCGTTTGGCGGAGACCCTGGATAATGAAATTAGAGACCAGTTTGACAAAGAAGATTTTGCCACTTTTTTGCGCATGCTGGACCAAATCGGCAAGGGTCATTAGAAAGATATCTTATGTGAGGGATCATTTTACCTCAATTGTTTGCACGCAAATAATTTGCCGGCAAAGATTTGCTGCACAGAAGCCCATGAAAGGATAGACCGGATCAGCGGTGAATGAAATGAAAAGAAATGCTGAGCTGGAGGATGGTGAGAATATGCTTGAATATATGATCGAAAGAGGAAATGTGGGTTCCTATCAAAACACGTATGATCATACGCTGAGAATCTTTGCCTCGAAAGATCCGAAAACAATGGCCGATCACAGCGGTACGGAATTTGACGCCGAAAAATCCGAATTTACGCTGGAGAGCCTGGGGCAAAAGCTGCACATCAAATTTCCTGAGGGGACGATCCGGTTCAGCGGTTCAAATCTGGCTCCCCTCTGGCCCTGGCGCCTCATTATGCTCAACCACCTGGCCCGGGCGGACAATGCGCCCCTTTCCCGGGAGGTGATCCCTTTTCGCGAGACGGAAAGCGGCAATATCTTTCATCCTGCCTTTCTGAAAAGAAGCATTCATCCTCTGATCAACCATTTTTCTGATAAACCGGTAGAGAAGATCAAAAGCGCTTGCCTCCAATTGGGGGCTCAATTGCAAGAAGGCGCCGACGTCTGCGCGATTTTTCCCTTCCTGCCCAGATTTCCCGTGATCCTTAAAATCTGGCTCAAAGACGAGGAGATGAACGGTTCCGCCAATATCCTGTTTAATGCCAGTGCCAATCATTATCTCCACACCGAAGATATTGCTGTGGCGGGATCGACCGTGGTAAATTTTCTGATCGCTCAGTACGAATGCATGTTTTCTTAGACTAAACCTGCCCATGGTTTATTATGGGCAGATCAAGCATCGCTGCGAGGAGATGATTAAAATGAAATCCTTATTTGATGAAACACAATTGGCCGGCATGAAGATGAAAAACCGGTTTATTCGTTCCGCAACCTATGATGGGCTGTCGGATGAGCGCGGGCACATGACGGAGGAGCTGTTCCGGATCTATGCGCATCTGGCAGAGGGAGGAGTAGGCACAATTATCACCGGACTGGCCTTTGTCACAGATGAAGAACAGACCTATCCCGGCCAGATGGGGATCAGCGACGATTCCTTTATTGAGGAATACAAGAGGCTGACGGCAGCAACCCACAGGCATCAGGCCAATATTATCCTGCAGCTGGCCTGCCTGGGCTCCCAGACTTACCTGCGGGACCCGGCTAAAAAGATATGGGGGCCAAGCGCCGTTGAAGATTTGAGCAGCAAAATTACCCCTCAAGAAATGACCCGGGAGGATATTCTTTTCGTCCAGACCGCTTTTGCCGATGCGGCCTTGAGGGCCAAACAAGCCGGTTTTGACGGCGTGCAGATCCATGCCGCCCACGGCTATCTATTAAGCAAATTTTTAACCCCTTATTATAACCGGAGAAGGGACGGATATGGCGGCAGCATTGAGCATCGGGCCGGAATGATTTTAGATACCTATCGCGCTATCCGGGAAAAGGTAGGCCCCGAATATCCCGTTTTGATCAAAATCAATAGTGAAGATTATATGGAGCAGGGGATGACTTTTGCCGAATGCCGATACCTGTGCCGGGAACTGGCGGAACTGGGAATCGACGCCATTGAAATCAGCGGAGGCAGTTCCTCGTCCCGTCCCAACGAAGGTCCCTTAAGAAAAGTAACTCCGGAACAGGAACCCTATTTCAAGGCCTATGCCGGGGAAATCGCCCAAGAAATCAAGGTGCCGGTGATCCTGGTGGGGGGCAATCGGGATTTTGACATGCTCACCGGGATTCTGCATCAGACGCCCATCGAATATCTCTCCCTTTGCCGCCCGCTGATCTGTGAAAGCGATCTCATTGACCGCTGGCAAGGAGGAGACCGGAAACCGGCAAAATGCGTGTCATGCAGCAGGTGCTTTTTGCGTTATGGCGCGGACCGGTGCGTTCTGAACCGCCGGAAAAAATCCGGCGTGTAAGGCAAACCTTTTCCAACCGGGGATGACAAGCCGCCGGTAATCAAGAGAATGGTCCTGCAGGGATGAAAAGCCATTCAGTATTCATAGGGAATCCGGGCGTAACACTTTTACATGGAGGCTAAAGATTTACCCAGGGCCTAAAGTCAGAGACCTGTGCGACAACCCGGCAATATTGTTTCATGAATTGATTATTATCCAATTTGTAAGTATGCAGGCTAAGATCATTTCGGCGGATATAGGCAAAATTGTATTTGTCTACGGCAAAAATTTTAATGCCGTTTTTGGTGCAATCTGCTCCAAATTGTTCGTCCGCAACATCAGCATCAACAAACTGTACCTTTTCAAAAATGCTTTTTTTCATGAACAGGGTACAGCCAATAATATAGTCAACATAGCTTTTTTCTCTGCCGGGATGGATCAGGGCCAGAATTTTTTCCTCTTCAAAAAAGACAAAGTGCGTTTTCTTTCCCAAAAGACCGGCATCGCTGAAAGGAGCTATTTCCATAAATTCACTTAAATACCTGGGACCGTAATAATCATCATGATCAAAATTAGCAATGTAAGGGTAACTGGTTTGCCTGACAGCACAGTTTAAACATGCTCCTGCAGAGTAGCTTTCCGGCACCTGGATGATTTTTACATTCTGATATGATTTCGCTTTCCTGTACCAATCGGCAATATTTAGACTGTGGTTGTTCAGGATGATAATTAATTCCTTTAAAGGATAGGTTTGTCTGGAGTAATTGGCGAATATATTGTCCATATAAAAGGGGAGATGGGTACAGGTAATAATTGATACACTATTTTGGCTGTTCATTTGCCTGCTCCATAATTTAGTTATTTGACCGGGTACTTGTCTAATACAAAAATATGATTCCTTTCCTAAAATAGTGACACAATTTTTACTTATCGTTATGGGGATCAGGCTACTCCAAAGGCCCTCTGCTTTTGGTCCTCATGCAATTTACTGAGAATGGCACCGCAGTCATGAAAAAGCCGTTGCATCAGTCCAGCTGTGCAATGGCTTCTATTTATTCTTCTGTTTATTCTATCATATCTTTCAGAAGGCGAGAGTAGTTCCTGGCACCGTGTAAAATGCGGTAGACAATGACCTGATTGCCGATAAAGCGGTAGAAAGCGATATAGGGGTCAATAATGACCATTCTGAAGCTAAATTTTTTAAGAGAACGGTCGAGAAGCGGCGCGCCGGAATGGGGATAATTCTCAAGACGCTCCAGGGACTGCATAATACTTTCAAGTATTTCGTTTGCCGCATGGGGATTTTCCGCCATGATATAGTCGAATATTTCATCTAAGTCTAAATAGGCGGCAGGCAGTAACTCAACGCGATACCGTTCCATTGATTTTCTCCTTCAGCCGCTTGTGCGCTTCATTAAGCGAAATTGTCGGCTCGCCTGCAAGACGTTGCTGTTCGGCAAAAAGAAGTTTTTCACGCAGATCAAGCATGGCTTCCCGGCGCTCAAAGGCTTCAATGCTCATCACGACAAGATCCCCCTCACCGTTGCGCGTAATGTATACCGGTTCGGCTTTTTCATGGGCAAGTTTTGCAATGGCATTATAATCATTCCGGAGTGTAGTGGATGACTTTATAATCATATGGGTATCTCCTGATTAAATTATTCTACTATTATTATATGATAATTAAGTTAGAATATAAAGAGAAAAATACGAATTATAAAATAAGGGTGATATGGTTACCGCTGTCCCCGCTCCACGCATGCTCTTTGGTTAAGCCAAGCACCATCCTGACCGACAGCTCGTTGGCCTGCTCTGTAAATGGGTCAAAAGAGGGTCCGCTGTAGAAGATCGCTGCCTCGCAGGAGCCGTCCAGCTCTGAGACCGAGGCCGAGAACCGCAGGGGAAGCGCCTCGCCGCCCCGGCCCAGGAGGGTCTGGACGCACAGTTCCTCAAACACCAGCTGCAGATTGTTGATCTGTCGCAGGGACAGAAGCTGTTTACGACCGAATTCCTCAATGCCGGTGCTGACCTCAATGAAGTCGAAGGTAGGTGATTCTATCTCCCGTTCAAAGGTTTTGAGCCGTTTGACAAAGACCCGGGTGCGCTCTCGCCGGGGAGCGTCGAAGATCTGTTCAGGTGGGCCGTCCTCATAGATGCCGCCCTCGTCCATGTAAAGAACGCGGGTGGACACGTCCCTGGCGAATTTCATTTCGTGGGTGACGATCATCATAGTCAATCCCTCTTGGGCCAGGGACCGAATGACGGCCAGCACCTCGCCCACCATGGTGGGGTCCAGCGCCGAAGTGGGCTCGTCGAAGAGGATGATTTCCGGCTT
Source organism: Candidatus Formimonas warabiya (assembly GCF_002777255.1). GTDB lineage: Bacteria > Bacillota > Dehalobacteriia > Dehalobacteriales > Dehalobacteriaceae > Formimonas > Formimonas warabiya. The sequence continues at coordinate 4,316,458 of NZ_CP017634.1, forward strand.
CATGGCTAACGCCCGGGCAATGGCCACACGCTGCTTCTGACCGCCGGACAACTCGTCTGGGTAGTTGAGCGCCTTTTCGGCGAGACCCACGGTGGCCAGCAGGCGCATCCCCTCGTCGTATGCCTCCTGCCGGGACAGCTTTAACAAATCCACAGGACCCAGCATGATGTTCTCGATCACTGTCAGGTGAGAGAACAGGTTGAAGGACTGGAATACCATCCCCATTTTGCGTCGGACAGCGGAAATATCGGCGCCTTTTTTTGTAATGGTCTCTCCGTCCACAATGATTTCGCCGGCGGTGGGCGTCTCCAACAGATTGAGGCATCGCAGCAGCGTAGACTTGCCCGTGCCGGAGGGGCCGATGATGGAAATCACCTCGCCCTTTTCGATTTCCACGTTAACGTCAAAGAAAGGCGTCACGTTGGGATATGCTTTTTTCAAATGTTGAATGGAAATCATTTCATCACTACTCCTTTCACAGCGCGTTTACGGCGCTTGGGGTCCAGCCCGATTTCCAGACGCGACAGCAGCATGGTCAGGACATTCGCCACCAGGAAGTAGATGACCGCCGTGGCAATCAAGGGGAAGAAGGCCTCCAGGGTACGGCTGCGGATGATGTCGCTGACCTTGGTGAGATCCTGAATGGCGATATAGCCCACTACCGAGGTCATCTTGACCATGGAGATAAATTCGCCCTTGAAGACAGGCAGGAAATGCCGCGCCGCCTGGGGAAAGGTGATCTTCCAGAAGGTCTTGACCTTGGTGAAGCCCAGGGCGTGGGCTGCCTCAATCTGCCCTTTGTCCACCGCGTCGATGCCGGTACGCATCATCTCGGATACATAGACGCCAAAGTTGACTGCAAAACCGAAAATTGCCACCAAAATGGCTGAAATGTCCAACTTGCCGAAAATGATGTAGTAGAGGATCATCAGCAGCACCACAATAGGCGTTCCCTGGATGAGCCTGATAAAAGCCGCTGCGGGAAGGCATGCGAAACGCTTTTTGCTGCGCCGGAGCATACAGATGCCGAAGCCCATCAGTGAGCCGAGGAGTCCCGAGCAGATGGAGATGAGCACCGTGACCTCCAGACCGTCCAGCACCAGCTTCCAGCGGTTTTCCGTGAGAAAGGTGCGGGTAAAGCTGGCCTTCAAGCTGTCCCCGAAGCTCTCTTTCGTCTGAGTGGAAGCGGAAACCGAGAATCCGGTGACCTTGCGCACGATGAAATACAGCCCGCCGTCATAGTAGGAATCGCTCATATCCACCGTCTTCTTACGCTCGTCGGTAATGGACATACAGCCCACGGCGGCATCCGCCTTGCCGCTTTGGAGCATGGGGATCAGACCGGAGAAGTCCACGCCGGTGAACTCCACCTTGCGGTCCAGTATCTCGCCGATGCGCAGCATCAGCTCCAGATCATAGCCCACCGATTCGCCGCCCGGGCCGACATACTCCATCGGCTCCGCGGTGATGTCGTGAGCCACCTGCAATGTCCCATTCGCGCCGGGATAGTCAAGCTGCGGCAGAATTTTGACGCTCTCGTCGGCGCCGCCCCACTTTTCCTTCATCGCCTCCAGCGTACCGCCGGCCTTTAACTGGGCGATGGCGTCGTTCACCTGGGCGGTCAGGGGGCTGTCCTTTTGCAGCGCAACGCCATAGTGATCCTCCACAATCCGCTCGGGCAGGATGGTGAGGGCCGGGTTTTGCGCCACGGCCAGCTTGGCCAACGGTTCGTCGGCCGGCATGGCCTCCACCTTGCCGTTCTCCAGTGCCGCGAGCATGTCGGTACGGTTGTTGAAATAGCTGTAGGTCACATTGGGAACCACACTGTCAATCAAAATATCCGAAATGGTGCCGGTCTGGCAGGAAACCACCTTACCGGAGAGCTGGTTCAGGGCGGTGTACTGAGGCACACCTGTGTCCGTCACAGTTTCCTGTCGGGTCACCAGCACCTGGGGATTGGCGAAGTAGGGCGAGGTAAACAACAGCTTTTCCGCCCGTTCTGGTGTGCTATACATGCCAAGGGTCATGTCGGCCTTATTGCTGTCTATGGCAACGATGACCGCACCCAACTCCATGTCGAGATATTCGGCCTGATAGCCCAGCTCGTAGAGCACGCGGTCGATTAGCTCTATATCCAGCCCTGCGTATTGGCCGTTCAATAGGAACGTGGTCGGCTCCCGGGATGCAATGATGGCCACCTTGACCTTGGGCACGCCGGTCAACTTCGGCGTTTCCACAACGTCGTAATCGCTTCCGTCAGGCTTGATCCAATGGGAGATGATCTCGTCCATGGTGCCGTCGGCAAGGTACTTGTCCACCACAGCGCTGACCTTTTGGGCAAGCTCCGGTTGGTTTTTGCTGATCCCCAAGCAGACCTTTTCATCGGTCAGGGCATCGGAGGCGATCTCCAGGTTTTGGTTGCTGCGGATAAAACGCAGCGCGCTGGTGTAGTCCATCATGGCATAATCCAGCTTGCCCGCGTCCAGTGCCGCAGTGCTGTCCACGTAATTCTTAAAGCTCATCAGGTTGGCGTCGGGGTAGTGTTCCTCGGCATAGACCTCGTTGGTGGAGCCCTCCATCACACCGATGCGCGCGGATTCCACCGGTACACGCTGCGTATCGCTTTCGGACGTCTGTTTTTCCTCATTTTCCGCCCCGCCGTTGTCCTGTACCAGCAGGGCTGTCTGGGTCTGATAGAGAGGTGTGGAGAAATCCATGGTCTCCCGGCGCTCGGGGGTGGCGTTGAGATTAGCCAGAATGCAGTCGATAGCCCCGGTCTCCGCCGCCGAGGGGAAGCCGTCATAGTCGTAGACCTTGATCTCAAGGTCCGCGTTCAGATATAGCGCTAAACGCGCCGCCAGCTCCAGGTCATAACCTGTCAGCTCGTTACCTTTGTAATAACTGAACGGTTGTACCAGACCCGAGGTACCCACCTTTAGCGTCATAGTGGAATGCTCCGGCTTAGGAATGTCCGGCATGGTGTCGTCGGCGTTCACGACCCAGCGCTCAAACATATCGTCCAATGTGCCGTCGGCACGCAGTTTGGACAGACAGTTATTGATTTTCTGCTGCAAGTCGGGGATGCTGGACTTTCTGGAGATGCCGATGGCCACGTCATCGGTCGCCCCCACGTCGCCGGGGAGCACTTTGACGCCGTCAAGGCCGTTTGCAATGGCAAAGCCGAGCAGATACCGGTCAAAGGCGAAAGCATCCACCTTGCCCTGCTGGACTGCCAAATAGGCGTCCGGCAGGCTGTTGTAATATTTCATCTTTGCTTTGGGCAGGGCACTTTCCACTGCGTTCACTGCCGTAGCGCCGGAGGGCACGCCGATGGTATAGGCTGCGTCATTCATTTGCGAGGACTCGGTAACGGCCGGTTTTGTCTTGGAATTACAGCCTGCCAGCAGGCTTATAAGGGTTAGCAGGGTCAGCGCAAGCGCGACTGCCCTCGAAAGTTTCTGTCTCATGGGGATCACCTTTCTTTGCATTGGATTTTGGTGCGCTCTGGCTGCCTACTGACGCGCGTTGCCGCTGTAAAAAATAATGTCGGCGTCCGTCTTTTCAAGCACCAGCGCACTTTGATGAAAGGTTCCCAGCACCTCGTCCATGACAGCCTTTATCTGATCATCCGTCGCATTATAGAAGCAGTAAACCAGCGTGTCCTCCCGCACCTGCGTGCCCGTAGCGTCGAACCAATTTCCGTTGGCGCGGAAAACGGTGAAGCCCTCTACATGCTTTTCACAGATGGTGTCCACCTGCGCTTTCATTTCTTCTGTGGGAACCGGCTGGGTGTGGGTAGCCGGGTCATTGGTTCCAACGTACAGCATGTACTTGCTCGCCTGCTGCATGGGCTGCCCTGAGAAAGACGCCGCGTGGGTATGATCATAGATGAGCCAGCCCGCCAGCACTGCAAAGAGAAGCAGGCTGAGCGCCACCAGCGCCGCAAGCAGTCTGTTTATGTGTTTCTTTTCCATATTGCCTCCTGTTTTATGTTCAATCAAAGTAATACTGCTGAGAGAATCAGAACCCCGGCCAGCACGGACAGACCGCAAAAAAGGGTGGCCACTGTGTAGGTGCGGTAGCCGGTTTTCACATCCAGCCCGCCGAAGCCGGTGACTACCCAGAAAAAGCTATCATTGGCGTGAGAGACCACCATGGCCCCGCCGCCGATGGCGACGGTCGAAAACGCCGCGCTCATGGGCGGGCGCTGCCTTCCGGTTTGCTCCCTGCCGTGCTGTCGCTGCAGGCGGAGAGGGCTGCGCAGAGGGCTAGCGCGGCCAGAGTGACCGCCAAAAATTTTTTCAGCATGATGCTGTCTCCTCTCTTTTATAGCTTAATGATAATTTGATTGATGCCGTCACGGTAGGCGCAGGAAATTTCCCTCGCCACATTCCTTAGAATGGTCACCCCCAGATGCGCTTCGTCATCCTCGGGAACCGAGAATGGGTCATACTCGCTGCCGGCGCAGGTCAGCTCCAGCAGAATGGATTTGTCCGCCTCGCTGTAACTGATATTCACTTCCAGCTTCACCGCCGCGTCCTCGGCGACTGCACCGGAAAGCATTTCGTAAATCAGCTCCTCCGCGCAAAGCTGGAGCCGGTGGGCGAATTTGTCCCCGATGCCGTACTTCTCCGCAAAGCGCTGAATCCCGCCCTGAAGCTGCATCAGGTCGAAATCACGTTGGTCGATTTTCTGGGAGAAGTATTTCAGTTTTTGGATAAACGCCTTGGTTTTCGGCCTTTGCGGGTGGTCGAAAATTTCTTCCGGCGTGCCTTGCTCGTAAATGCCGCGCTCGTCAAGATAGAGGATTCGCGTACCCACCTCTCTGGCAAAGGCCATCTCGTGGGTCACGATAAGCATGGTCATGCCGCGCTTGGCAAGCATTCGCATAGTCGCCAGCACTTCGCCCACCATGGTAGGGTCCAGCGCGCTGGTCGGCTCGTCAAAGAGCATAATCTTCGGCTCCATGGCAAGACACCGGGCAATGGCAATACGCTGCTTCTGCCCGCCGGAGAGGACCCCCGGCATGGTGTGTTTCCGGCTCTCCAGACTCACCATTTTCAGCAGCTCTACGGCTTTTTGCTCAGCATCATCCCGGGACACGCCCCGCAGACGGATTGGAGCCAGCGTCAGGTTGTCCAACACATCCATGTGCTCGAAGAGATGAAACCCCTGATAGACCATGCCCATTTTCTGTCGGATGCGGTTGACATTCGCGCCCTTAGCGGTGATTTCATCGCCGTTAATGAAGATGTGCCCGGCATCCGGCGTTTCGAGCAAATCCAATGAGCGCAGAAATACGCTCTTGCCGCAGCCGGAGCCGCCGATGATGACAATGCGCTCTCCCTCCTCCACCGTGAGGGAGACGTCCCGCAGCACTTCTAAAGAGCCAAATGACTTGGAAAGATGTTCAACTCTGATCATGCTCATTGTGCCCGCCTCCTATCTGCTCTTTTGCTCGAAATGGTTTCTGCCAGAGTAAAGGCTCCGTAACACAGATAGGCAAGTGCCAGATATAGCAGCATTCCTACCAAAATCATGAACAGCGGCTGCATGGTGCGGCTGCCGATGTTGTTGATGACGCGGGTCAGATCTGTAATGGTTACATAGCCAACCACGCTGGTCCACTGAATCAAATTCACCAATGTGGACTGATAGGTAGGCTGTGCAATCTTCGCAGCCTGAGGCAGGGAAATGAGCCGAAATGCCTGCCAGCCGGAAAAGCCCAGCGTCCGCGCCGCCTCGGCCTGCATCTTGTCGGTGGCGGTCAGCGCGGCCCGGAAGCATTCCGCCGCATGGGCGGAGACATTTAGTGAAAAGGCCGCCACCGCAATGAGGGGTGCGGACAGGTCGCTGCGGGCAAAAACGACGTAGTACATCAGCATCAGCAGTAACAGCACCGGGCTGCCGCGCAGAACCGCGATATACACCGCCGCCGCACCCCGTATCAGACGGTTTTTGCACATTCTTGCGGCGCAGACCAGCGCACCCAGTGCCGTGCCGATTAGAACGGACAGCAGCGAAATCTCCACGGTCACCCAAAGACCTTTCAAAATAGTGAGACAGGAGCCGCCGTCGATAAGGGTTTTGTAAAAAATGTCACGAAAGGACATGGAATCACCCACTTTCTAAACACAACTTTTTATGCGCCGCCCGTTTTCAGCAGTCCGAAGCGGGTCAGAATGTCCTCATACGGGTAGTCCTTGGTGACGGCGGCACCGTAGGATTTGTGGTAGGGCTGGGTGATGCACACGCCGTCGGCGTCTGCATCCTCGGCCGAGTCGTCCACCATCATCCAGAACACCACGTCAATTTTTTTGCTGACCAGCGCCGTCAGGCGGGCGTCCACCTCTACCGTAGTCAGTTCAATGTTCATGCCAAGCCGCTCTCCCAGAGCGTTTGCAAAGGCTACATTGAACCCGGCCGGGGTACCGCCGGCGGAAACATAGTCAAACGGCGGCAGGCTGCCCGTCAGGCCGATGCGGATCGTTGGCGCACCCTCCGTTTTTGCCGGAGCCGCTGCTTCCTCCGGCAGTCCCTGCACGGAATAAATGTACCGATCTTCCAGAGCGGAAAGTGTGCCGTCCTCACGCAGTGCAGAAACTGCGCCGGCGAGCTGCTCCGCCAGCGCCGAATCCTCTTCCCGCGCCGCCATTGCGTAGGAATATACGACGCTGGCATCTACCGCCACCGTCAAATCCGGGTTTTCGCTCTGCATATATTTGGCGGTGTCATAGGGCAGATAGGCCCAGTCAATTTTTCCGCCGTTCAGCGCAAGCTGCAGCTCGGAGAGAGAATTATAGCTCTGGCGGTTGTACTCCCCGAAGGAGAGGGACGGATAGGGGGGCTCGGCGCAGAAGGACATCCGCTGCTCTTTTTCAAAATCCAGCATGGTAAGATATCCCTGCGTGGGAATGGCCTGCTCTTCCTCCTGCACGGCGGATTCCGTACCGCCGCAGCCGGCAAGCGTCAGCGGCATGATTGCCGCCAGCAATAGCGCAACAAGCTTTCCTGTAATTTTCATAATACTTGCTCCTTTTATCGTGTATTTTCGTTTGTCATCATGTCCTTCGTTTTCTTTCACATCAGTTCTGGGCTTCCAGAACATACAGTGTCATATCCTGCTCCGTGAGGACGGATTCTTCGGAAAGGGGTGTTTTGCCAGCTGCGTCCAAATATAGGGCAAAACCCTCGTCACAATCCCAGGAGAATGTTTCTCCTTTAGGGATTCGAGCAGTTCGCCTGCTGCCATCGGGCATTTGGACGGCCACAGTGTACTTTTCTGCGTCCAGATAGCTCTGCACTGCGTCAGTGTACTGCACCTCCCGGTCATAAAGCATCACGCCGGAGGCGATTTGGGACTCCGAGCCATCGGGACGGCGGAGGCTAAAATCAATGGACAGCACGCGGAAATCATCGGCGGCAAAGACAGTCGTTGTAACCATCTTGTCCTCGGTAGTGGCCGGCCAGGTCTCTGAGAGCTGATCGGCAAAGTCCTGATCAATGTCCGCCTGGGTTTTGCACACCAGATTACCGCTGGCATCGGTGACCTGGGAGATAAATGCGCTGTCAGACACCATAAACAGATAGTCGCTGACCTTGGCATCTTTTGTGGCGGAGAGATGATAGGCGGATTCACCCTTCTCCCGAGAGAAGGTAAAGCAATCCGTTCGATAGCCGGTATAGCCGGAGTCGTCTTCCGTGGCGCAGTAATTCCCGTTTTCGTCCTTAAAATAGGTCATATGCATGGTGTTTCCGCCGATGTAGTCCAGCTGGGCGTAGGTGATGGTCTTGTAGTTTTCCAGCAAGTGAGCCGCCGTATTGACCTCGGATGCCTTGTCCATGGTCAGTGCAGGGGCGGCCGAGAGATTGGGCGCAGACGTATTCTGACACCCAGAGAGCAGGCCCAGCGTTATCGCAAGCGTCAAAGCCAGAGTTGGGAATCCTTTTTGTTTCATAGTGCCTCCTGTACTTTCGTGGGATTGCTCCCTTTTATTTCGCTCCTTCAAATGCCGTGATCGGCCGGTCAAACCGTGCGGTGAACGCGCCGATGTAATCGCCGTTTTCAATGTCCGCCCCGGTCATGCCCGCAGCATACTGGTGAACAGACCATCCTCCAGATGGGGCGCTGTAGTGGTGTCCAGGCGGCCGGCCAGCGCCACGGTCAGTTCGGTCGCATTCAAAGTCTTATTGATCGTCGTTTTCTTTTCCTCCAGATTAGATTGTTATTGATTTCTCCTTAGCTGCAATTTACTTCTCCGGCACCTTCAGCACTTCACCAGCATAAATGATACTGAAAATGGTTTTGCCGTTTACCCCCGCCAGTTCATACATATTGCAGCCGTACTTGTGGGCGATGAGCCAGAAGCTGTCGCCCTTCTGTGCGGTGTAGAGTGCGTATTGCCGGTTCTTCGGCACGTCGGCTATCTCGCCGTTCTGGTCAAAGGAGTAGCTTATGCCGTCGATGGTCTTGGCGGCGCTCACAATTGGCTTGCCGTTTTCGTAGTACATCCATTTTCCGCTGTCATTCATCACCCAGCCTTGGGCCGTGTCGCTGTTGATGGCAAGCTCAATGAAGCGTTTGAGCACCGCTGAAACCTCGGCGCGGGTGGCATCGCCCTGCGGATCAAAAAAGTTGCCGGTCTTGCCGTTGATGATACCGGACATCTGCACCCGGCGCACGGCATCCTTGGCCCAGCTGCTAATTCTGACGCCGTCAGCAAAGGTGTTTTCCGTATGAACGGCAGGAAGTTGGAAGCCAATCACCGTGGCGTATCGGTCTATCATTACCGCCATCTGCTCGCGGGTGATGATAGCGTCCGGTGCGTATTTTCCACCGCCGATGCCATTCACGATGCTGTTTTTATTTGCCCACTCCACATAGCCCATGTAATAGGCGTCGTCGGAAACGTCGGAAAAGCTGCTCTGCTTGCAACTGCTCACGTCGGCCTGGGCCAGCCGCCCCAGCGCGGTCACAAACATTCCCCTTGTGATGGGCAAATCGGGACCGAACTTGCCGCTCCCGGTGCCGGTGAACAATCCTCTATTCACCACAAACAAAATATCGTCTTTGGCCCAGTGACTGTCAATATCACTGAACGTAGGCGCGCCGGGCTTGTAAGCCACGCCGTAGGTGGAGAAATGGTCGGTGGCGAAGATCGCCAGCTTTCGGGTGGCGTCGTAGCTGGACTGCGTGAGCCAAGTCACCTTGCCGCCCTCGTCCACATAGACCACGGCGATGTTGCCTGTCTGCTCATTTTTACCGAGGGTGTAGGGAATGCCCACATACACATTACCCGTGCCGAAGCTGCTCATGATTCTACCGCCGTAGGTCAGCGTCAGGTCAAACACCGGGCGGCTGCCGATGGCGGCCTTTGCCTCGGCGGACAGCACGGCGGCAGGCTTCGCGGTTATCTGTGCATCCATGCCGGCGGTGCTTTGGATGGCACCGATGGCGGCCTTGTCAAAGCTGATTTCGATTGCACTCGAATTGATCTTTAATTCCACCACGCGCTCTTTCACAAGCGTGTCCTGTACGACCTTTGGGAGGTTGACAGTGAGACTCTTGGTGGCCGCCGGAGTATTCACCGTCAGCTCGGCCACGATGCCGTTTTCTTTAACGCCCTGCTGCGCGGCAATTTGCTGCGCGGTCTTGAGAATTTCGTTTAGTTTGTCCTGCGTGACGGTCATGGTGGCGTTGCCCTTGCTGTCGCTGCTGGATGGGGCTTCCGCCGGCACGGTGACCACCGTTTCCGGCTTGTTATCCACAGGCGGGGTGTAGGAATCGCCGTCGGAATGCGTGCTGCCGCCTGTCTGGATGGTATAGGCTGCCGTCGCCACGCCGCTGTCCTCCATACCGGATTTGGCGGCAATGGCCTGGATGGTGGTCGTGGCGCTCACTGAAATTGGCGTGGTATATTTGATACTGTCTGTGGTGGGCGTGGTGCCGTTCGTTGTGTAGTAAATATCCGCGCCCGTTGTTGCGCAGGAAATTGTGACGTTCTGTGCGGCGGAATAGGTTCCACCCGCCGGGCTGAAGGTCGGGGTGGCGACGCTTTCCATCTCCGCGCCAAAGATGGGATAGCCATTGTTGACGCCGGACTTCATGATCCACGTCTGGTAATCGCCGGGCGCGGCCTGTGCCTCCACCCAGCCGTTGAGGGCGGTCAAAAGATTACTGCCATAGAGCAGGCCGTGTTCCGGATACCCGGTTCCCGCATTCTCATCCGTAGTGGCGGCCAGCGCGCCGGCGGTGTCAAAGATGCCGCAATTGTAAATAAGGCCATTGTACTGCACGCAGGTGTCTGCGGTGCCGGTCTTCCAATAGCTGCTGTAAACGCTGCCGGTGCTGTTACTGCCGACGATTCCGGCGGAAAAGCCGGCGAGACCGGCAGCGCCGGTTACTGTGCCGACGTTATAGCAGTTGCTGATGCGCTCCCAACTGTCGCCGTAATTATTCCCCGCAATGCCGCCCACATTGGCGATGCCCGACGAGGTGGCACTGAGCGTGCCTGAGTTGTAGCAGTTTTCTACCACCGCGTTGATGTCCTCGTGGTTTTCATCACCAGACTTTTGCCCCACAATGCCGCCTAAATAGGCCAGGCCGATTTGTCCATCGCCACCCGTAACATCAGCCGTCAGCGCCCCGGTGTTGGCGCAGTTTTTGATGGAAGAGCTGCCAGTGAGCAGCTCCATATCCCCAACGATACCGCCCGCAAAGGTCATGTTAACTCCATTGACGGTTATCGCGCCGCCGTTGGAGCAACCATCAATTCTTACATTGTCGCCAGCAAAGGCGGCGATTCCCGCGGCGGCGAAAGAGGCCGCAATGTCGGCTGTGATTTGCACCTCACTGTGGCAGTTGGTAATGGTGGTGTCTGATGCCATGCCGACGATGCCTGCCGCGAAGCCGGGGTTCTCCTCCACCCAATCGCTCGCTACTTCCGTTACAGTGATGCTGCCGCTGACCGTGAGGTTTTCAATGACAGCACCGCTGACAGAGCCGAACAGCCCCGCAAGCTGCACATTATTGGCAAAGTTCATGCCGGAAATAGTATGCCCCTGGCCGTCAAAGGTGCCGGAGAAGGGGATAAGGTTACCATCCTCGTCGATAGAGCCGACGGGCGTCCATTGAAAGCCAGAGACATCGATGTCGGCGTCCAGCTTGACGGTGTAGGCAAGATAAGCCTCGCCGCTCGCTGACCAGAACGCAGCGCCCTTGGCGGTTTTGATGGTAAGGGTGGTGCCGTCAATGGTGTAATCGGTGGCGCTGCCTGCATCTGCCGCGTACTCCGCCGCCGTGGGAGGTGTGATGGCCGCTCGCCCCTGTATTCCCACAATCACATTAATTTGCGGCAGCTCTACACCAGTGGCAAGGACATAGCCCTCCGGCAGTTCAGCGGTAAAGATAACATTGCCGTCTTTGTCGGAGTTGAAGTCTTTGTTGCTTTGCCATGAGACGGAGATCGTCTCTGTCTCATGGGTGGTAGCGGTGGATGTCTTTTCCTCCGTTCCTCCCTCGTCCGCGTTGGACGGAGACGCGACCGCGTTTTCGGACACGGAGGTTTCTTCTTCGGTATCTGTCACTTCCTCACTTTCGCTCGGCGTAGCGGTATCCTCGCCCATGATTCCGCCGGAATCCCTTACATCATCTTCGGAGGGTGTTGTAACGGTGCTTGTTCGCTCCATGGTCACACCCAACTCGTCGGGGAGGTTGAGATCCTCCACAGATGTACCCTTCTCAACCGACAAGGCATAGGTATATCCGTCAAACGGAACGGATCTTTCAAAGTTACCGCCCAACTCGTCGAACGCGGTAATTCTGCCGACAGAGCCCACGTTAACGGTATCGCACTCGGCGGCAAAGACGGTGGCCGGCAGCATGGTAAACACCATGCGAACTACCAGCAGTATGCTTAAGAATTTTCGTTCCATTTTTTCCCATTCTCCTTTCGCTTTTTTGGGGGGAGTAGCGCACACCTACATCCAGGGTGTGGGATTTGTCTTGGTGAAAATCCGCATAGATGCAGTACCGACATTCCTTCGCCGTTGCGCCGCCTCTTGGCGTGAACGCCGGATATTGCCGGCGCGGCCACACGTTGCCGTCCCGGTTGCGGGGCGCCAAGAGACCGGTCTTTCTTACGGAACCGCCACAATACGGCCATCTCCATAAGGCTCCTCATACAGGGAAGTGTTCTGTAAATAGCCATCAGTCAGGAAACTTAGCAGGGCGTCGAAGTCCAGCCCCACGTCCGCCTCCAGCACGGGACAGCCGGCAAACATGGAATAGCCGCCGCAGCCCGCAGCGCCCGGCGCAGCGATTTTCTGTCGTTAGCACTGCCGGCGCAGATGACAATGTGCATCGGCAACTCCTCCTTCCGTTTGAAATGGGTGTTTATCTTTTAAATTTGCAAAGGCCCTGCTGGTGAACATCTGGGTTCTCACGATTGAATTGTCCGTATGCGCAGTACCAGCATTGATGGATTTGAATCATGCTGCCATCCCGCGCTCTCCAAAAGGAGCAGCCGTCCCGTGTGTCGATGTGAATCGCTCTGAGTTTCTGCTCAACCTCGCTCGTTCGGTCTGTTAAAATGTTCATATTACAAGCCTCCCGACTTTCTTATAGATGGATCATGAGCCGAACTGTAAACATACTGTGCGCTTGCCTGAACGTGATGATATCTCCATGAGTTTCAATCATTTCTGCAACACTCCTTGTTCCGATCCCGCCGCCGGGCTGGCCGGCGGCAGCCCATAGGCATACTCTGATAAATGCAGGGTAGCATTTTGCGACAAGCCTGCGGACGATCCTGCGTGAAACGTCCTAATTTTTCGTAAAATGTCATTTAAGCACGAAAAAAGCGCCTCTCGACCAAATTGGTCAAGAGGCGCCGTAAGTTCAAGTTTAACTCAGAGGCAAGAACATTTGGGTGACAAACACGTCGCCCTCTTGAAAAAAACGTAGCATTCCGCCGTACCGCTGCACAATGGTGGTGGTACTCCTAGTACCGGTGCCGCCGCCTTCCTTAGTGGTGAAAGGCAGCCCCTTCTCGTCAAAGTCGGTCTGGACCGCCACACTGTTGCGCAGCTCCAGCCGCAGGACTCCGTCGTCCGCCAGCACGGTCAGGGCGATAAAACCGCCGCTACCCACCTTTTCGCAGGACTCGCAGGCGTTTTCCAGGAGGTTTCCAAACAGCTCGCCGGTCTCCGGTGCGGTGAGGGGTAGCTTTTCCGGTACATCGGCATCAGGAGAAAAGGAGACACCGCCGTTCTCCGCCCGGCGGGCATAGAGTCGTAGAACCGCGTTGACCACCGGATTTTTGCAGTATTGCTTCAGTGCTGCCTCTGTGATGTGGGCATCGTGTTGGAGCAGATATTCCTTTGCTCCCTCCACGTCCCCGCGCTCTAGATAGTCCGCCAGCAAGGCGTTGTGGTGCCGCAGGTCGTGGCGGTTCTGCTTGGCCAGATTCACAAAAGCCTCCTGTGAGGACAACTCCGTCTGCAACAGCTCCTGCCGGGCGTCGGAACGCAGCTTTTCCTCCCGCAGGGTATGCTCCTGGGAAATGGTGGACAGGGAATGACAGACCGAGGCGTAGGCGGCAATCGCAATGGCGGTGATCAGTAGCAATGGGATCGCCTGGGTGGTCAGGGTCGCCACAATATCGTCGCTGGTGGCGACAAAATAGGTATAGGTAGCCCACACAGTCAGGGCCACATAGAAGAAGACGCTCCAATGCTCCACCATCTGGCGGTAGAGGGGACGCACCTTGAACCGCAGCAACCAGTAAAAAAGCAAAAACAATACCAGCCGTATCGCTACATTGGCGTAGGGAGGATAGGGCAGATGCCTCGATCCGATAAAGCTGAGCACGATGACCATATCGCTGACGTTCTGAATGGTGATATAGCTGAACAGCCACTGCATGAAGGTATCCTTGAACAGGGGCTTGACAGCGAAGCACAGCACGGCGAACAGCACCATGTCAATCTTGGCCAACAGGGTCAGAGTGCCATTGAGGTAACAATAGACGGCGGTGCCCAGATCGGCGCTCAGGATTCCCAGCATGGCCAAACGGGTCACTTTCTTCCCGTACTTTGGCTGCAACAGAGAGAGCATCAGCACCACGTTTCCGGTCGTACTGACAAGGGCTCTCAGAAAATCCGGTAAAAGCTCGCTCATGTCCGACCTCCTTTGGGAAATAGATAGGCGAAGTATCGATCCGAAAATTCCCGGAAGGCGCCCCGCGCCAGGGGGATCGTCTGGCCGGAGCGCATGATAATTGCCTTGGGCTCCACGGTTCGGATAGCTTTTTGATTGACGATGTAGCCTTTACAAGGGCTGACGAATTGCCCCGGCGACAGCTCCTCCAGCTCGGAGAGAAGCTGCGAGAGGGATTCCCGGGCCTCCTCGCTACCCCCGTCTTTCAAAAAGACGACCTGGGTGTGGTTACGGCTCTCGATCCAGAGAATTTCATTCAGTTCAAGTGCTCGCGTTCCTCCGCCAGTTAGCCTCAGCGCAACCTTTGGAACCTGCCCTGCGGCGAAGGGCACCATGGCCCGGTCCATCGCCTCGCCGAACTGCGCCTGAGTGAAGGGCTTCACCAGGTAGTGAGCTGCCTTGAGGGCGAAGGCCTCCACAGCGAACTCATCGCTGGTGGTCAGGAAGATAATTTCACTTTTGTCCTTGCGCCTTCGGATTTCCGCGGCCACCCGGGTCCCGTCGATACCGGGCATGCACACATCCAGAAGCAAGATATCGAAGCCGCCGGTCTTGTCCAGACTTTCTAGAAAGATAAGGGGGTTGTCGTATGTAAAAATCTCGGTCTGCTCATCTGGATATGCTCCAAAATATTGCTCCGCAGCGGTTTTAATTTTTGCTAGCTGATCTGGTAAATCGTCACAGATTGCGATACGCAGCATAGCTTCACTCCTCACGGCCATGGTCGCGTCCGCTCCCGTTGGCTTCTTTCCTTTTGATGTATCGCTTGGATTTGACTCTGGCATCAGCGGGCTTTTCGGCATTAGCCGGAATCACCCAGCTCCGACCGACCATCTGGGCGTCGGGAATCCGTCCTTCGCTGCAAAGGATCGCAACACGTCTGGGTGAAATTCCCCAAATTTTGGCGGCCTGTTTCGCGCTCATCAGCTCCATACGCTGCCTCCTGTCAAAGCCATAGGCGAGTTTTGGGTCGATAATAGCAGAATTTTATTCTACTAATTATATTCTAATGTCTGAATAATATCAACAAATAATGTCACGGGGACAGGTCCCTTGACATTAATTTGCGATATGCGCGTCATTTGTAATGTCACGGGGACAGGTCCCTTGACATTAATTTGCGATATGCGCGTCATTTGTGCTGTCGGACAGGGCATACAAAAGATCTCTGAGCTCCGACACTTCATGGAAGAGATAGTCAGGATGGGAGTGAGTCAAAACCTCTGCACTGTGCCATCCCCAGGTCACGCCGCTGGTGACATCAACGCCACCAGCGTGAGCTTCCAGAATATCGCCTGAGGTATCACCGATGAAATATGTTTTTTCTCCGGGAAAAAGTGCTTTGACATAACTGATCTTTTTGGCCTTGCTCTTTTCTGCTTCGAATCCAAGGATTTCCCGGATTCCTTCGATTTGGTGGTGTTTCAGCATGGCCGCCACTGCTATGGAGGAATTAGAAGTAACGATATATGAAGGGAACCGTTGTGCCGTTGCCGTCATGATCTCCGGAATCCCGGGAAAAACCGGGATTTGACAGTTCTGTTCCTTAATCGTTTTTTCAAAAATACCTGTGGCAGCCTCAACCTTTTTGAGATCTATTCCGGCTTTCGCACATTCTTCATAGTAATTGCCTTCACAAAGCCTTGCAATGTTATTTCAGGAAAGTCTAAACAGATAAATTTCTGCCGCCATATCCCGTTTGAATAAATTCAAACGATGGATATGTTTCCGCATACGGCACACGTGGAGAGTATAATTCTGATGACGAATAGTGGCTCTAAGGGCAAATAAGGCATGTCAGCCACTATATGTAGTGGTATTTCGTTTAGAATGAATGATGGGGATATGTCGTGGCATGAGATAGAAGATAGCAACATGGTAAAGTTCTCATTTGATTATCCGGAAAACTGGAAATCTAATAAGTACAGGGTTTTTTACATAGGAACAAATTTTTAGCAGGAATTTTATTTGACAAAGAAGAACTTGTTACAGCAAAAATTTTACAGAAAAATTGTGTAATGAAAACCTGCCACAACGTATTAACATTTAGAAAGCCATAAGCCAAAGTAGCCGGAACGAAAGAAAATGAAAAGAAATAAATAAATATGGAGGTAACCAAAAATGAAGAGAAACGAAAAGAAACAAATGAACCGCAAAGATTTTGAGGAACAACTTATCAAGAAGGCGCAATCAGACAAAGAATTCAAGAAAGCATTGGTGGATAATCCCAAAGAAACTCTTGGACAATTAGGCGTTCGGATTTTTGAAGATGTCGAGGTTAAAGTCGTTGAGGAATCGGCTAAGGTTGTATATCTGGTGTTGCCGCAAAATCTTATAGAGTTGACTGACGAACAATTGGAGGGAGTCGCCGGAGGCGGGTGTGGATCATACGTAGCCGGGATGTGCACGCAGAATTTCACGATGGATAGTTGTACGGGTTGGTGGTGTAATTATGCTGGTTGTTTGGTGGGGAATGAAGGATGAAAATGGTTACCGGGTGTTACGTTGAAGCACATAACCGTATGCCGGCCAATCCATAATTCTCGGCAAGCCCTTCGGGTTGTGGATTCCATCAGGTAGCGGACATGATTACTATAATACAAACCGCATTCAGCTTAGACCCATACTTGTCGATAGCCCGTTGAATGGCGTATAGCAAGACATCCCGTCATTAAAGTTTATTTAACATGGACGATCTGTTATTGCAACGGACGGTGATGTGGTAGCAAAATCCTTCCTTGCGATATTTTTTTAATATTATGAAGTTCCTAAGGAGCTGAAATTAATGAAACCATCTATATATAACTTTATTTGGCCCACTGACGATCCCAGGAAGGTAATGCTTTTTAACAGTTTGACCACTTCACTGGCCGAGGTGGAGAATCTTCACATAGATCTGTTGAACCTTCCGCAGTTTGACTATGATAGCTTACCTGTAGACACGAAGCAATTTATCGACGGACTGAAACAGGGAGGATTCGTTCTGGACGACGAAGCTGATGAGCTGAAAATACTGAAATTTACCTATAACAGCAACAAATACAATCGGCTGGGGATGGCTCTTACCATTGCCCCCACCCTGCGCTGTAATTTTGCTTGTACCTATTGCTATGAACAGTCAGGGAAAAGCCAGGACAAGCGGGATGGACAAAATGCTTTCATGCCGGAAAAAGTACAGCAAGGATTACTCAAATATATCGAACGGGCGGCCAAAACAGTAAAAAGCGTATTTATCACCTGGTATGGCGGAGAGCCGCTCTTGGGCAAAGAAATCATCTTCAACCTGACGCGGAAAATAATCGCCATCACCGAAGAAAACAAAATTACTTACTTTGCTGGAATGATTACCAACGGCTACCTGCTTACGAAAGACCCGGACATGGTACAAAAGCTAAAAGACAGCCGTATCAGGTCTTTCCAAATTACGCTTGACGGGCCACCTGAAGTTCATAACAGCCGTAGGATGCTTAAGGGCAATAGCGGCCCAACCTTCGATCAAGTTCTGGAAGGGATCAAGCTGCTAACGGCTAATGAACTGGCAGTATCTCTACGAGTTAATGTAGACCGTTCTAATATGGACGGCGCCTTAAAGATTCTGGATATCCTGGAGGAAAACAATCTAAAGGATATCCCCATCCAACTGGGCCGTATTTCGGCAGACACGGCGGGCTGCAAGTCCATTGAAAGCTCCTGTGCGACTATGGAAGAATTCACCGTATTGAATAAGACTTTCCACGGGACCTTGCGGCAAAGAGGCTTCAAAACAGGTCAAAAGCCTTATTATCCCCATATTGCCCATACCTGTGGAGCTAACCGGATGAACGCTTTTGTACTCGATCCGGACGGCGACATGTACAAGTGCTGGTCGGAAATCGGCCACAAGCCGGCTCGTATCGGTAACATTGTGGACATTGAGCAACGGAGCAAGCAGGAACGTATGAATGAAATCCGCTGGCTGACCTGGGAGCCTTTCGAGTATGAGGACTGTGTAAAATGCAAGATGCTGCCCATTTGCATGGGAAGCTGCGCCTACCGGGCAATGTTCGTCAACAAAGATAGGCCGGATTGCGCAGAGTGGAAATACAGCCTGGAGCATTACATCCGGGCACGGTTTGATTGGGAGAAGGAAATCAAGATGGCTGGTGAAAAATCACAATAATTGTTTTTGACAGTTAAAATACGCTGTAGCCTACTCGTCAGGCTACCCGACAGTATTTGCTGTCTAATTCTGACTTTACCGGCATGCTGCTGTCCCCCAGAGGCTTTCGCATGAGGTTAGTCGGTTGTCTTACATCGCATCGCAGGAGCGATGATTTCTGGAAATATATATGAAGCACACAACGTGCGCACTGAAAGAAGGGAATGTCACGGGGACAGGTCCCTTGACATTAATTTGCGATATGTGCGTCATTTGTGCTGTCGGACAGGGCATACAAAAAATCTCTGAGCTCCGACACTTCATGGAAGAGATAGTCAGGATGGGAGTAAGTCAAAACCTCGGCACTGTGCCATCCCCAGGTCACGCCGATGGTGACATCAACGCCACCGGCGTGAGCTTCCAGAATATCGCCTGAGGTATCGCCGATGAAATATGTTTTTTCTCCGGGAAAAAGTGCTTTGACATAGCTGATCTTTTTGGCCTTGCTTTTTTCTGCTTCGAATCCAAGGATTTCCCGGATTCCTTCGATTTGGTGGTGTTTCAGCATGGCCGCCACCGCTATGGAGGAATTAGAGGTAACGATATATGAAGGGAACTGTTGCGCTGTTGCCGTCATGATCTCCGGAATCCCGGGAAAAACCGGGATTTGACAGTTCCGGTCCTTAATCGTTTTTTCAAAAATACCTGTGGCAGCCTCAACCTTTTTGAGATCTATTCCGGCTTTCACACATTCTTCATAGTAATTGCCTTCACAAAGCCTTGCCAGGTCCTCATAGGTCCGGATTTGTTCGATTCCTGCCTCCTGGCACGCGGCGGTATAATATTTCCCTTCAATCTCCATGGAATTAACCAAAACACCATCATAGTCCCAAAGTATTAGCGCCATTATCTTCATCTCCCGCAATAATTCATATTTTTACCGCTAAAAGCGGCTTTCCTGTCCAAGCAGCCCGTTCTCTAATCGAAACGATAGATTCGGTATGTAAATGACTGTGTTGTTCCACCAGGATCTTAAGGTATTACTTCAACGACAATAAAAATTATCCTGTTTCCGGAAGAATTATCCCGGCAAAATTAGGAGAACCCTCTGGTGTTCTCCCCTGGGAGGGAGGCAGGATAACTTTGGGGAAATAAGCGAAAAATAACGGAAAATATGAGAGGACTGACTTAATCTGGAAGGAGAAAAATAAAGTGACGGAGAAATATGAGGCAGTTATAAATGAAAATAACGCTACATACTTTGCCAAACCATGATCTATCGGGGATCAGGCAGTCAGAATGCACAGATCAGTGACATTGGCATTAAGGAAAGGACAGCAGGTTGAAGGTGAGTTTAACGGATCTGCTGCCGGATCTGATCCGGTTCTAAAACCTTACTATTTAACTAAAAAACGAGGGGTGAATCAAAATGAAAAGTAAGATCGCGGAGGCTGTTAATCTGAGGTATTCTCCTGTCGCTCTCGTATTCACTGATGAGAAACCGGCAGAAGCCCTTCAATTCAAGGAAGGCCGCCGGGGCTGTATCATCAGTATGCTGCAAGCGGCAGGGAAGGGGCGGACGGCTGTTTTTGACCGGAAGACGGTGGGCTGCGGCGGCGGTGGTGTAGGCCTGGGATTCAGCACCTTCAGCAATTTCCCGGGGGGTATTGAATATTTCCTGTCTCACGGCAATAAAGAATTCTGCGCCAGCGAAACGGGCAAAAAAATCCTCGAGAATATGCCTGCCTTGGCTCATGGGGAAGCGTACAAGAAAACTCCCGAATATGCAAAATCATTTGCGGAGGCCCTTCCTTATTGCGATGTTCCTACTGAGTACTTGGTGTTCAAGCCGCTGGAAAAGCTTTTGCCGGGGGAAAAACCGGAAGTCGTGATTTTCTTGGCTGCGCCGGACCAGATTTCCGCTTTGGTGGTGCTGGCCAACTACGCCCGGTATGGCGGCGACAATGTCATCGTTCCCTGGGGAGCGGGATGCCACAGCATCGGCATTATCCCTTTAAACGAAGGGAAAGCGGAGAACCCCAAGGGAGTTATCGGCCTCACCGATATTTCCGCCCGCAAACATGTGGAAAAGGATATCCTTTCCTTCAGCGTCCCTTACCGGATGTTTCTTGAAATGGAAAGCAACGTGGAAGAGAGTTTCCTCACCCGGGAGGAATGGCTGGAAATAAAAGAAAGAAACAAATAGAAGGAGACCTTCCATAGAGAAATATGAGCCGTTTTCAACATAACATTATGTCTTAGGCAATATAGAGGCGGAACTCAAAAGAGAGGACAGTGAGACATTAAGAAAGCAGCGTCACTGTGGACGCTCTCTATTGGCTTTGAACAAGAAAACCACATCGAAACCGGTGTGGTTTTTTGCTGCCCTCAATGAGATGCTCCATTGCCTATGCCGTACGTTCCAGCGCCACAGCGGAGGATCTGCCGGCGGCCTCCTTTGCCGGACAGCAGGAGACGTATTTAAACATGATTGGAAAAGACGCCATCTTGCAGCATATCAGCAAGTGTTGCTATCCTCCTATCCATGGTGACATTTTCTCACGATAATTGAGAGGGTGACAATATCACGCGTTATACATAAAAATATATAACGAATACTGGATTTAAATTAATTGACATGTTAAAATTATTTAAAACTAAATAATTAATGATACCACACGCATAATAAGACCCGGGGGCTGATAAAATGCTGGAACAGACAAGTAAACGCATCCAGGAATTACGCAAAGAAAAAAATATGACCATCACTGCTCTGGCGAATGCCGCCGATACCTCCCGAAGCCTGATCAGCCAGATCGAAGGCGGTTATACCTGCCCTTCTTTACAAACTCTGGAAAAGATCGTCAAAGCGCTTGACACCACCTTAAGCGACTTCTTTAAAGTTGACAGTCAGGAAACGGAAGAAAACGATTTTGTCGTCAAAGCCGATAAAAGGCAAATACGGTACCTGCCTGACTCTCAAAACACTTATTATCTGCTTTCCGAAGCAGTTCATCAGAACATCGAATTCCTTCTGACCGATTATCCGCCCCACTCCGACGTCGATTCCTATGAATATTTCGCTCATGAAGGACTGGAATTTTTCTGGATCGTGGAAGGCCAGATCCATCTCACCGTAGACGGCAAAACCTCGGTTCTGAATAAAGGAGACAGCGGCTGCTTCAATTCCCGGCTCCAGCACCGTTATGTCAATCAAAGCGACACCTGTGCCCAATTAGTTCTTTTCTCCGTAAAAGAATAGGAAGACCCTCCGCCGGAAGGCCCGGGAATAACGATTAGGGATTATCATAATCACCACACAAATGTAATTGAACCAAAAGGCCGCAGGCCTCTCAATTTTGAGAGGCCCGCAGCTTGCTAGGGGTATAAAATTTATAACTTACAAGATTATTTTTGGATAGGGAGCTGTTTAAAGCCTACTTTTGACTGTTAATTCCTGAGCATAGGCATTCAGTTCGTCAATTAAGCCTACCGGCAAAGGAATACCATCTACCAAACGAGTACACTTGGTGTTGTACTCTATTTCCCCGGGCAAGAAGGCTTCTTTAACCCCAGGAGCTACCGGAGCAGTCTTAATTTGTCTGATCAGTTCTTCAACATTAGCCAAAAATTTTTCCAAGTTTGTGAAGGCACTGATATTAATAGCCATAAACATATGCCCCACTTTTTGTTGATTCAGGAAATCATTAAACGGAGATTTAACATCTTCGCCAAAACCCGAACCCATTAGGATGCCGGCCAAAATGTCTACCGCTAAGGCAAAACTGTAGCCTTTAGGACCGGAAAAAGGCAGTAACGCACCACCATCAAGTGCCTCGTTAGGATCGGTAGTAACATTTCCTATTTTATCGGTTGCCCAACCCAGAGGAATACTTTCACCTTTTTTCTGTGCCAATACTATTTTCCCTATCGCTGCGGCGCTCATAGCCATATCTATCACAATATCCGGTTTATTGCCACCTGGGATAGCGATAGACAAGGGATTGTTGCCTACCACAGCTTTGGCCCCGCCAGGAGCAGCCATCAAAGGCTCGGTATTACTGCAAGAGATACCCAGCATCCGCCGCTCTGCCGCCATCATGGAATAGTAGGCTGCCGTACCGAAATGGTTACTGTTGCGCACCCCCACCATACTAATAGTGGATACACCGGCCTTTTCTATGGCCTTTTGCATTGCGTACACACTGGCAGGCTGCCCCATGCCGTTGCCCGCATCTAAAACAGCCATATTATCATTTTCCTTGATTAGGTTGACTCGGGCCAAAGGATCGATCAACCCGGTCTTTACCCTGTTCAAATACATTGGTATCCTAATGACACCATGCGTATTTAGACCGCGCAAATCCGCTTCGATAAGGCTGTCGGCAATCAATTGAGCACTTTCCTCTTCAAACCCCGTACAAAGGAAACACTCCAGAGCAAAACTCAAAAGCTTTTGATGATTGATAGTCACCAAAGTTGCTTTATCCTGCATACTAAAACCTCTATTCTTGAGCAAAATTTAAAACCGGGATGGCAAACTTAAAAAAATCCTATTAATTAAATGCTTAGTCTACACACAAATAAGACTTCTGAACAAAGTCATCGTTATAGAGTTCTTCCGAGGTGCCTTGCACAATGATACTTCCTTTTTGCAGCACATATCCCCGTTCAACTACCGATAATGCTTTTTGGGCATTTTGTTCGATAATCAGCAAGGCAATATTTTTTTCTTTTTTAATATTTTGAATTACTGTAAATACTTCATTAACTGTAGCCGGAGCAAGACCTAAAGAAGGCTCGTCCATAAGCATCACCTGGGGATTCGCTAATAATGCCCTGGCTACACCCAGCATTTTTCTTTCCCCACCGCTTAAGGTACCGGCTTTTTGGTGTATCCGTTTTTCGATCCAGGGGAAAATCTTAAATACCTCTTTCACTCTTTCCTGGATCTTAGCTTTATCCTCTTCATAATAGGCTCCCATGAGGAGGTTGTTTTCCAAGGATAGCTTGGGAAACAAACCTTCCCGTTCGGGGACAATGGCAATACCGGATTTGATGATCTGATGGGGCGGTAATTTACTGATCACCTGACCATTGAATACTACCTCGCCGGAAACAGGTTTTACCATTCCCAAGATCGTTTTCAATAAAGTTGTTTTTCCGGCCCCGTTAGCCCCCAATAAACATACGGCTTCCCCAGCCTCAAGATTAATGCTGACATTCATAAGTATCGGGATTTGTCCATATTGGGTTGAAACATTTTTTAGTTCTAACATTTCTCAGCCTCCTAAGTAAGCCGTACAGACCTTTTCGTTTTGGGAAACCTCCGAAAAAGTACCTTCTGCAATTTTCTTTCCGGCATTCAAACAAACAACTCTGTTGCTGATCTTTGAAATAACGGACATATCATGCTCGATGATAATAATGCTCATTTTATTGCCTTGTGTCCGAATCTTACCGATATCATTAATCATTTGGTGAGTTTCTTCCGTATTCAACCCTGCGGTCGGCTCGTCAAGCAGCAGCAAGTCAGGGTTTCCTACAATTGCCCGGGCTATCTCAATTCTCCGTCTGTCAATCAAAGGCAGAGTAGAAATCAATTCATAGGCATGACTTACCAGTCCAGGATTAAAATAGGACATTACTTCATAACACCGGCTGATACCTTCATGGATCTCCTGCAGGCTAACCGAAGGTCGAAAAACGGTTTGCCACCATTTGGTTTTTTGCTGGCAATACAATCCCAGCAGCATATTATCGATTACACTCAGGTTTAAACATAGACGATTGGTTTGAAAGGTGCGGGCAATCCCTTTACTCCTTACCTGGTTGGGACCCAAGCTGGTAATATCCTCATCATTTAATAACACCTTACCGCTGCTAGCCCTGTAAATACCGCTGATAATATTCAATAATGTTGTTTTGCCGGATCCATTAGGACCAATCAAACCTAGGACCTCATCACCAATTTCGAGATCAACGCTATCGACAGCCTTTAATCCGCCAAAATTAATGCCTACCTTTTCGGTTTTTAATACACTCATCAGTGGCTTCCCCCTCTGTCTACTGCCGAATTTGCCTTGGCATTATTCTCCAACCCCGGTATTCCTTTTTTCGGATATAACCTAATCCTTTTAGGCAATAGTCCCTTGGGACGGAGTATGAGGATGACAATCAAAATAAGCGAATACATCAGCAAACGGAGATTGGCAAAGTCCCGTAATTTCTCGTCCAGCATCGTTAAGAACAGGGCGCCTACGACAACACCGATAACGTTATCGGTACCACCAAGGACAACCATACAAATGATAATCAACGAAACACTAAAGTCAAAGTTTTCAGCCCCAATAAAACTTGTATAATGGGCATATATGCCACCGGCTAAACCGGCAAAAACAGCGCCCAGGCAAAAAGCCAACATTTGGGTACTGGTTAAATTAACACCCTGACAAGAAGCAACAACCGGATCCTGGTCAATAGCATTCCAAGCAATACCTATCCGTGATCTGGCTATCCGGCTGGAAAATACAATAGCTAAAGCTAACAATAGATAAACCAGGTATAAATAATTTACTTGGTATGGCATCTGAAGGCCAAACAGATTTAACGGTGAGCGTAAAGAGTAACCAAAAATTTCGTATGAAGGGATATTGGGAACACCATTAGGCCCACCGATCCAGTCAATATTTACTATGAGTAAGGTAAACATCAACTGCAAGGCCATGGTTACTAAGGATAAATAATATCCCCGGGCTTTTAAAGCCGGATAACCGACAATCAGGCCCAACAAAGTCGCCGAAACCAACGCAAGCAAGGTACCTATCCAGGGAGATACCCCGAATTTTGTAGACAAAATAGCGGTGGTATAGGCGCCAATCCCATAAAAAGCAGCAGTTGCAAAATTGATCTGGCCAATACCGCCAATCTGGAAATTCAACCCTAAAGCCACGATACTGAATATACCTGCCATAATCATAATGTGTAAAGTATAGTTATTCCCTTCCGCCAAAAACGGGAGAAATAGGATAAATAAAACAAATATTAAAGCGCTGATCGCCCTGTTTTTTTCTAATATCTTTATTGCTAGCTCCATCCAGCCTTTTCTTTCAGAAAAGGTGATCATTACCACCGCCAAAGCCAATAAAATGATTGCCAAAAGTAAAGTCGATTTAAGAATGATAAAAAGGAATAAACATGTACCTATAGTGATTAATGCAGCTAAAATTTTGTCATTTAAATTAGTTGCCAAAATACACAGCCTCCTTGCTAATTTCCCGATTTACACTTTTTCAACCGTCTTCTTGCCAAGAATACCTTCGGGTTTGAAAAGGATAAACAGGACAACGATAAAAAATGCGGCAATACTTGCATAGGCAGTTCCGCCAGGGATAAAGGCACTAACACAAACCTCAACTACGGCAATAACTAAACTGCCGATGATGGCACCGTAAATACTGCCCAGGCCGCCGACAACAGCAACACAGAATCCTTTCATGCCATACATGGAACCCATGTCAAACCGCAAAGAACCATAGTAGGAAGCTGTTAAAAATCCGCCGATTCCCAACATGCACCCACCAATAATAAAGGTAAGAATAATCATCCTTTTCCAGTCGATCCCCACCATGATCGCGGCCTCTTTATTTTGCGATATGGCCTGGATAGATAAACCGGTCTTAGTTTTGTTTACAAACCAATAAAGCAGCAGAACAATTAACACCGTCACAGCGATAATGATAATATTGCGGTAGGATAGCATCGTATTGTTAAACATATAGCCTTCCGGCAATAGACTGGGAAATGCCTGAGGGTTACGGCCTTCCGGGTAGAAGATGCCCAACAGTTCACGGATAGCCATCCCGGCGGCAATGGTACTTAACAAAGAAGCATTAATATTTTTGCCTTCAAAAGGTACGATAACCGTACGATACATGAACGTAACCAGAAGGGCAGCAAAAGCGGCTCCAAGAATAATTACAATGATGTTACCTGCAAATTGCGGCAAGAAACCGTTTAATACAGCTGTTATTCCGGAAAGAGTAGCCAAACCCATAATGCAAAAAGCACCGGCAATAGCAATATCACCCAGGCAAAACACCACGATGTCCATAGCCCCAAAAAACAGCGAAAAACCGATCCCCACTAGGGCATATGTACAAGCTAACATTAGAGCGTTTAAAACCTGTGCCCCAATAATTTCCATTTGTTTTCCCCCTAAAATATTGGATGGGAACCGCAAATTTATGCGGCCCCCAACCAAGAAATAATTTATTTTGCTCCGGGAAGTTTTAATTCATTGGTAGCATATTTGGAATCGTCCCAAGCTACAAATTGTCCATCCTGTACCACATAGATCGTGGACAAAGAGTTGGTGGTCTGACCATTTTCGTCAAATGTGGTGGTGCCTAGCAAACCTTCATATTTAGTGGCAGCAATCTTTTCGGCAATTGCTTTACGGTCAGCTTTACCAACTTCTTTAATGGCTTGAATAATGATGTTGGCAGAATCATAGGAATATGCGCCATAAGCGCCGTAAGGATCCGAATATTTAGCGTCTTCGTAAGCTTTGATAAATTCGGGGCCGCCAGGCATTTTTTCGGTAGGCGCACCAGGTTGGGTTACTACAACGCCTTCAGCTGCTTTACCAGCAACTTCAACAAACTTAGGCGATACGATACCGGAAATACCGCACATCATCACGTCCTGTAAACCAACTTCATTCATCTGCTTGCGGATCAGAGCGGCTTCCATAATGTTACCGCCATAATACAAAGCGTCGATATCCTCGTTTTTAATCTTACTTAAAATGGGACGGAAGTCGGTAGAACCGTCGGTAATTTCATCCAAAGAAACGATCGTGCCGCCATCACGTTTTTCAACTTCGCTTCTCCAAGCTTCAGAATTAGCTTTCCCATAAACAGTAGTACTGGAGATAACGGCCCATTTCTTTAAACCAAGTTTGTCAATAACAAACGCGGCCAACGGAACGTTTTCCTGTACGGAAGTGGGGCAAACCCGGGTAATATAAGGCATATTCTCTTTGACAGTAAGCGAAGGTCCAATGGCCCCCCAAATGCAGTCGGCAATACTCGCAGAAATAAAGATCGGGTTAGTAGCTTCGGCACAACCGGTGTTCCAGTGACCGCTGACAGCTACGATAGACGGATCACTGACGATCTTCTGCGCAACAGAAGCAGCGGTTCCAGGGTTGGAAGCATCATCAAAGAATTCAACTTCCAAATTAACAGGCAGATCGCCGGAGGCATTGGCTTGTTTTACAGCCAGGTCAAAGGTATTACGGGGGCCAATCCCCTCGGTGGCGTTAGAGCCGGTCAATGGGCCGATAAAAGCAATTTTGACTGTTTCTTTTTCCCCCTGTGCCGCATTATCCCCGGTTCCTTCATTAGCAGCATCTTTAGAACCACATGCGGTCAAGATAAGAGCCATCATCATCAAAAGGCATACCAGCATAAATATTTTGTTTCTTTTCGTTTTCATAAGCATTTTCCTCCCCCTTTAATACTCCTAATCTACGGTGATACGTTAAACCAACGAAGCAAAACATCCGAAAATTTTTCCAAACATACCCCCTTTCCAATAAATATAATGCTCCCATAAGATGAGACACAAATTGGGGGATTAAGATCATCAATATTTGAATGACAAAAGGCTTCATGTATCTGTTTGCCATCATCGACCGGGACAGTCGGCGCATCATTGACTTTGGGTTTTCCTGCACCATGAAACAACTATTAAATTTAATAACCTTTTATTTTGTCAAACATATACAGCAGCTCCATGCCATTAAGATAACGCTTGATATTTTCTTTCAGTAACCGGCAGGTATATAAAATATCATGATCGCCGGTAGCTGCGCAGTGGGGCGAGAGAATAATATTGGGAAAGTCCCACAATTCACTCGTTGCAGGTAAAGGTTCTTCTTCGAATACATCTATACCGGCAGCGGCTATTTTACCTTGTTTTAAGGCCTGAACCAAGGCACTTTCCCTGATCAGCTTACCGCGGGCCGCATTGATAATAATCGCGCCCGGTTTCATTTGATCAAACTGTTCCGTATCAATGATATACTCGGTTTCCTGCGTACAGGGGAGCATGAGAATTATAATATCGCTATCCTTTAAGAAGGCGTTGAATTCACCCGGAAAATACAATTTGTTTAATTTATCGTCTTTAACATTTAAGGACCGGACATAAGCATTGATCTTAACATTAAAACCGTTCAGTCTTTGGGCAATCTCTTTGCCTATATTGCCATATCCGGCAATACCTACGGTTTTCCCTGCCAAAGAACCCATCAGGTTCCAGGTTCGATCCCGGTCCCAGGCATGTGCTTGTCTGTTGCGCTCCAGATGGGGGATATGGCGGGTTAAAGCCAGTATAAACGCCAAAACATGTTCGGCGACAGAGACGTCCCAAATCCCGGCGCCTTTGGTCAATACTGCCTGATGGGGATAACCGGACTTTAAGAAGGCATCCACACCGGTGGTAGTTGATTGCACCCATTTGATATTCTTGCCCAAATCAAGGACAAGTTTAGCCACTTGCGGGCTATACTTAGTACCCAACATAACTAATATTTCCGCATCCGGCAACTCCTGGGCCAATTCCTCAAGGGTACATGGATAAACAAAATCCACTTGCGGAAACTCTTTTTCCAGATCGTTAAACTGATTGTCCTGCTGATAAAAGCCCATGATAGTTTTCAATGCTATATGCCTCCTTCTAAGAAAAAAAGTGTAATAAATAAGGAAAATTTAATTTATTCCCTAACGGGTAATTATTTTTTTTCAGGCAGAAGGCTAACTGCAAATCAGCAACCAGGGATGCCTGTTTGCTGCCTATGTTATTTTTCGATGTAACACCCTGCTCTTTACCGAACTAGGTATTTATAATATTTTTTATTAGGCCGTCAGTATATATAATGATTTGTTAGCCTAGCTAACAAAAATATACTTGAGAAGTTTGCTTTTGTCAATAATTTTTCCATATTATTATGATTATTTGGGATATTTATAATATTCCCGTCGTCAAGACACAAAGCAAAGATTTTTAAGTAAATTTCCTTAAAAAAACGCTCTATTCTAATATTGTCAAGGGCTCACTATTTTTTCTTATTGATGTTCCTAGTATCACTTATTTTTTCGATTTTGTGTCTCACCTTCTGGCAGCATAGACAAATATCCTAAATTGTCCAATTATATTGTTTTAAAAAATTATTGACAAAAGCGAACCACTCAAGTATATTTTTGTTAGTCTGACTAACAAATTATTATATATACTGACGGATTTATAAGAAAATACCATCAATATCTCTTCTGAATAATTATTGGTTACGGCAGCCGATTCTGTCGCCCAACTAACCTAAAAGATGGTTAAAAAATGCAGGTTATCCGCCTATTAAATAGGGATATTTGACAAAAGAGGAGTGAGTGTACATGGATATGAAATGTAAAACCCAGCACAAAGATGATGGAAGTACTTTTTATACAGCTTGCCGTTGCAATTGTGGCGGCAGCTATCAATGTATTATTAAGGCTAATGTGAAAGATGGCAAAGTTATTTCCGTGGAACCGGATGACCGATACAACTACAACTGTGGCCGTGAAGACGCTTATATGGAGGAGGAAGACCTGCAAAAAGTGCGCATCCAGCGCCGTCCTTGCGTGGTGGGATTAACTTGGCATAAGTATGCTCAGCTGCCCGAGCGTATCCTATACCCTCTTAAACGTAAGGAGGGGACGGAGCGGGGCGCGGGCGAATATGAACGGATTACCTGGGATGAGGCGCTCGACACGATCGCTTCCAAAATGATAGAATCACGGGAAAAATACGGTCCTTTATCGATTATCAGTCCGTATATGCCCAATGAAACTTATGAGCGTATTATGTCCTATTGGGGCGCAGGCGCAGAGGGCTGGGGCTGGTGCTCTTACGACGCTGCCCGTTTGATGGCTCAAATGATAACGGGCGGAGAGGGCTGGGAAGTGCAAAACTGGTCCTCCAGTTCAGGAGCGGATATGCTGACGCACAGTAAAGCGATTGTGCTTTGGGGCTGTGATCCCACCGTAGGTCACCAAGGACCGGCCCATGCTTTCGCTTGGTACATAAAATTGGCCCGGGAGCGTGGTAAGCCGGTTATTATCATTGACCCCCGTTACAGTATGGCGGTTCGTACATTGGCAGATCAGTGGATTCCGATCAAACCGGGTACTGATGTCGCTATAATGATGGGAATGGCGTACACACTCTTTGAGGCAGATACCTATGATAAAAAGTTTATTGAAAAATATGTAGAGCCGGTCGGTTTTCAGAAATTCAAAGATTATATTATGGGCAATGGGGATGATAAAACGCCGAAAACACCGGAATGGGCAGCCGAAAAATGCGGCGTACCTGCTGAAACCATCAGAGCTTTGGCTCATTTTGTTTGGGATAATGAACCTTGCTGGACTTACGCGCATTGGTCACTGAGCCGTAAGAGTCAAGGTGAGCAAGTGATATCCACCTTTGCCGCGCTCCAGGCTATGCTGGGCAATTGGGGCAAGCCTGGCGGCGGTCCCGCCATTCACCCGGGCGGCCAGGTACAGGATCTGCCCATGGGCTATTTTAGCACCACTTATAGTGAACCCGGACCTTATAAAGTGCCGAAGCTTTTCCGCAGCCACTATTGGGCGCAGGCTGTTTTGCTGCTTGACGACTATAAAAGCGGTAAGATCAGCGCTGAGGAATATATGAGTTCCGTCGGTTGGCGGGCGGATAAGAGTCTGGTGGATCAATTCAATCCCCGTTTTCTTTTCTGGGGCGGCGGCAGTAAACCCCATGCTTCTAACCATCTGGTTACTGCATGTGATACTGCCAGCGATCAGATTAAAGCGATCAATAAAATGGATTTTATTATTACCGCCCATAGTATTATGACGCCTACTGTCCGTTATGCAGACATTATTCTTCCGGTACAGGATTGGATCTGGGAAGGAAGCGACGTCAGCCGTACAGCGCCTTATGGTGTATTTGAGGCGGTTCAAGGGAATCCCGGCGTCGTCGAGCCTCCGGGAGAAACAAAGCAATGGGTTTGGATTTATGTAGAGATCTGCAAAAGGTTGGGTGTTGATCCTAAAAACTTCTTTAGATACTATACCGGAAAGCGCAGTTGGGAAGAAGACTGGGAAAACGGATTGCGTGAAATGTACCATGATGTTGAAGAGTATTATAAGGGAAGAGGCAAAACGATTCCGACTTATGATAACTTCCAGAATGGTGAATTTCTCAACTGTGATGAACTGGAAGATCAACCGTTGACCGGTTTTGTGCCTCAGATGAAGGAAAATAAGCCGTTTAAGACTCCTTCCGGTAAGATTGAGTTTTATTACCCCTTGTTTGAAGACGAAAGCCAAAGAGGGAAGAGCGAACACTATACTTTTGACGGCAAGCTGATTGATAACCTGCCGGCGGATTGGAAGGATATGCCCTCGTCCCCCGAGTATAAGGTTGGCCGTCATGGTATGGATGATCCGAAGTCGAAGGAATATCCTATTATGTTGCTTACCTCGCACAGCCGTTATCGTGTTCACTATGTACACTGGATTAATCCTTGGCTGCGCGGACATGTATACAGGCACAGAGTCTGGATCAATGCGGTTGACGCGGCAAAGCGCGGCATCAAAGATAACGATAAGATACTTGTTTACAA
The DNA here is from genome assembly GCF_002777255.1 of Candidatus Formimonas warabiya. Classification (GTDB taxonomy): domain Bacteria; phylum Bacillota; class Dehalobacteriia; order Dehalobacteriales; family Dehalobacteriaceae; genus Formimonas; species Formimonas warabiya. Next base: position 4,348,528 of record NZ_CP017634.1, read on the forward strand.
CGATCGCGGGAAAATAATCATGCCTGCTTATGTTACGAGCCGTATTATGCCCGGGACGGCTTTAATCCATCAGGGCGGCAATTATGAGCCGGATGAAAACGGCATCGATAGGGGAGCCTCGCCGAATACCTTATTAGGTGGGGATAAGGCAAGTAACTTTACACCCGCCCGCGCTACAAATCTGGTGCAGATTGAGAAGTATGAGGAGGCGAATGTGTAATGCAGCAATACGGATTCTTTATCGATACCAGCCGCTGTACCGGTTGCAATGCTTGCGTAATTGCCTGCAAGCAGTATAAAGATGTTCCGCCCGGGCCCGCAAAGCCGATCAGGGTTTATCAATGGGAAAAAGGCGTTTTTCCGGATATTGATGTTCGCGCACTGCCCATTATGTGCTTCCATTGCGCTAAACCGCGTTGTATGGAAGCTTGTGAACATCATGCGATTTATAAGGACGAGACCTACGGCGCCGTACTTGTCGATCCTGCCAAGTGTCAAGGCGACAGAAACTGTTTTAACGCTTGTCCCTATGGTTCGCCTCAGTTTTTGAGCGATGCCCCGTCGGAAAAGATGCTGAAATGTGATATGTGTATTGACCGCCTGAAAGACGGGAAAAAGCCTCTCTGTGTTTTGAGTTGTTCGTTGCGTGCCCTTGACTTTGGCTTAATAAAAGATATGAAAGAAAAATATGGTGAAGGCGCGGGAAAATATATTATTCAAGATGCTCCGGCCCCTTGCCGTGATGCTTGTCCTGCCAGAGTGGACATTGAGAGTTATATGGACTTAACAGAAAAAGGCGAGTACACAAAAGCCCTTGAAGTTTGTCTTGAGGTTACGCCTTTCGCGGGTATCTTAGGCCGGGTATGTACCCATTCCTGTGAAATTGACTGCTTCCGCGGCCGCTTCGATGATGCGACCGCCATTCGGGAAACGAAACGCTTTCTGGCGGATTACGATGCCTCTGCAGGTAAGGCAACGCTGCCGCAATGTGCGCCGGCAAACGGCAAGAATGTTGCCGTCGTGGGCGGCGGACCGGCCGGTCTGTCCTGTGCCTACGCACTTGCACAAAAGGGTTATGGCGTGACCATTTTTGAGCAATCCGAAGAAATGGGCGGTATGATGCGTTACGGGATTCCTGCTTACCGGCTTCCCCGTGCGGTACTAAAACGAGAAATTGATCTCATTAAAGAATTAGACGTAAAGTTCGTAAATAATCACCGTATCAGCGACTTGTCCGAATTTGCCGATTATGATGCCGTTTTTGTTGCTACCGGCGCAGGTAAGGGGATTTCCCTTTCTTTACCGGGAAGCGATAGTAAAGGTATTCGTACCGCTGTCGACTTTCTCCGCGATGTAAATACGGGCATCTTAAAAACCGTAAAGGATGAAGTGGTTGTCATCGGCGGCGGCAGCGTCGCCATGGATGCCGCGCGTACCGCACTGCGCATGGGTGCACCTCACGTTCATCTGGTATGTTTGGAGAGCAGCGACTATAAAGACAAGGAGCCTATGCCCGCGCAAGAGATGGAAGTGAAAGAAGCAAGGGAAGAAGGTATTATCATTCATGATAAGCATGGGGTACAAAGCTTTGATGTGGCTAACGGAGCGGTAAGGGCTGTCAACTGTGTAAGATGTTTATCCGTAATGGATGAAAACGGAAAATTTGCGCCCTGCTATGCAAAGGGAGACGCCGTATTACGATTGTCTGCCGGGCTGGTACTGGTGGCATTGGGACAATGTCCTTCAGAAGCGGCGTATCCAATTGGCTTGCCAAGAGATGAGAGTCAGCGCATTGCGATGCGGGGAAATTTCCAAACAGAGGACCCGCGCATATTTGCAGGCGGCGACTTGCTGACAGGTACTACGGATATTATTACCGCGGTAGCCGTTGGCAACGAGACGGCAGAGAGCATCCATCGCTATTGCCAGGGACTTTCCGTGGATGAAAACCGCCGTATGATTCCCAACAGTTCTCGTTCACACGTGGAGAAAAAGAGCATGTCTTCGAGCTGTCGCGCCGCATCAGAAAGATGTAAAGACTTTGACGAAGTATGCCTTGGCTTTAATGACGCGGAATGTGCCGAACAGAGTGGGCGTTGTCTCCATTGCGGAGAGATGAAACCATCTGCCGTCATTCGCCGGCAGCAACCAAAAAAGAATATCCTTCCCTGGAATAAGGAAGAGGCGATGCAACTTTGGGCAAAACGTCATAGTGAAAACGGAGAAGCGCTGCCGGATGTATTCGAAAGCATCAAGGATGTCCTTGATCCGGAGGAGCTGCCTGCATATGGCCGCGGCCGGCTTATGCTCAGAGTTTCTACCAGTGAGGAAAAGTTGTTCTATACAACGGATGACGAATAATAATTGCCAATATGGAATAAGGATAAACGATAATTTCTCCGAGCCTTATGATCCTAAGGCGGGAGCTATGGATCTAAGGCCTGGGCTCAAGCCCACAGAGTAATAGAAGAAATTCTATTGCTTGCTTTTTGCGAAGGAGGTGCACAAAAGATAGTTTTTCTTGTTAAGATGACTATCTCTTTTGCCTGCATGTCCGTGCAGGCATTTTTTTTGTTTACATTAAGGTTGTCATCTCCTCCCCGGGAAAAGCCTTGAAAAAACGGCCGTTTAGTATTGAGAAAGGAGTGATTTGGGATGCGAATCGGTGTTTCATTGGAAGAAGCTCAGGAGATGCTTCTGCAAAAAGCAAATATGGTAGAAGAAGGCTCTGTTTCATTGATGGGAGCATTGGGGAGAGTACTGAGTCAGAATATCAGAGCAAGGGAAAATCTTCCTGCTTTTCATAAGTCGCCCTTAGACGGTTATGCTTTGATCGCTAAAGATGTAGAACAAGCAAAACCATCTCATCCGGTTGCTCTGGAAGTAATTGAAGAAGTCCGGGCTGGTTTTGTTCCGAAGCAAAAAATAACCCCTGGAACTACAATAAAAGTGATGACGGGATCCCCTCTTCCGGAAGGAGCGGATACGGTCATTAAATATGAAGATGTGAAAAGGACGGGAAACTCAATTTATCTCTCGTTCCCCTTAAAACCGGGAAGCAATGTTATTTACGCCGGTGAAGATGTGAAAAAAGACGAAATAGTCGCCTTAAAAGGAACAGTAATTACTCCCTCTCTGGTAGGTTTGTTGGCCGGATTAGGCATAGCGGAAGTTCCGGTTCTCCGAAAAGTAAGGATTGCTATTATCAGTACGGGGGACGAGTTAATCGATCCGGCTAAAGAACCCTGCCCGGGAAAAATATACAACAGCAGCCTTTATAACCTGGCGGCTTTATGTGGGGAATTAGGAGCCGATCCAATTGTCATGGGCATTGTTCCCGATGAAAAAGAGTTGATTTCCGGACACATTGTAAAGAGCTTGGAAGCCGCCGACATTTTGATTACAACGGGAGGAGTCTCGGTAGGGGACTTTGATGTCGTCCAGGACGCCTTACGGCAAGCGGGGGCAAATATGATTTTTTGGAAAGTATCCATGAAGCCCGGTTCACCTATCCTTGCGGCGGAAAAAGACAAAAAGATCATTATCGGCTTGTCGGGAAACCCTGCGGCGGCTCTTGTTACCTTTGATTTGATTGCAGTGCCGGTGATTAAAAAAATGATGGGCTTAAACCGGCGGATGCCGCCTCGGGTTACGGCAGTCTTAGCAGATAATTTTTTGAAATCCAGCCCCCAAAGAAGATTTTTAAGGGGAAAACTACAGGCTATCAACGGGACACATTACGTAAAACTAACCGGTGAACAGGGAAACGGTATTTTAAAGTCAATGATTAATTGCAATGCCCTGATCGACGTCCCCGCAGGAAGCGGACCGCTGTGTGCAGGCCAAGAAATTTCAGCGATAATTGTGGGAAATATTAGTGACACTTTTTTCGAAATGGAGAAAGAGATTAGCTAGATTGTTAGCTCATAAGGGGCAGAACTGTGGCAATCAGCGGAATAATTCTGTTTTTTTATCCCCATTACAATTACATAAATGCTAAATATTTGAAGAAAATAGCTCGCTATGGTAAAATGAAATATACAAAAACAGCTATGACAGTAAAATCTAGAAAAATGGGAGGGATGTGATTCAATGAAATTACTGAAAAAGAAAAACCATGTACAAAGCATGGCTATTACTGTTCTCTTTTTTCTGCTTGCTTTAAGTACGCAGTTATCTATTTCATTTGCTGATAGCGCGCCTATTAATATGGAGAATAGGGAATTTATAACTCAATTTGATGACTGGATTTACTTTTCAAGTACGTCGGATAAGGGCAGATTGTATAAAATGAAAACAGACTCCTCGAACCGGATGAAGTTAAGTGATGATAGTATAGAAAGTATGATAATACAAAATGACTGGATTTTCTATATTGCAAACGGAAATATATATAAGATAAGCAAGGATGGCAAGTATAGGAGTGTCCTATATAACGAGCACGATGTCATACCTCATAAATTGATAATTAAATATGATAAGATTTTTTTCCAGGATGAGGAGTTTGGTCTATACCAAATGAACTTAGACGGTAAAGAATTAAAAAATATCGTTAATGTGGAAAATATTTCTTCATGGACAATACTTGACCATGTGATCTACTATAGTGTACCTGAAGAGTTTGACGACAACGGAAATGCAATTAAATCGCCAATATACACGGTAAAGCTGGAGGGGTATGGAAACACCCTTAAAGTTGGCGAAACATCAAAGCTGACTGATGATGGCGGTAATTATATAAATGTTATTTGGTTTGGCGACGGACAGGACCGGGTTTACTATAGCAACATTTCGGACAAAGGCAGATTGTATATGATCAAAGCCGATGGAACCGGAAAAACAAAACTGACGGACCATACGGTAAGCAATATCAGGGTCGGTGGATTCTGGATCTACTATAGTAATAATTCTGACAAATCAAAGCTTTATAGGATAACTATCGTCGGCACAGTGAATTCACGGCTGATTCATGCGTACACAAAATATATAAATGTTTATAGCGATAATATTTACTATTTGTCAGATAGTAATTCTTCAAAGATTGATAAGTTATACAGGATAAAGACCGACTTATCCGGCAAGATTGAATTCAAATAGGGATTAACTTACGCCTTAAGAATCACGGAATCACGGGGACGATCCTATTGATTCGATTCATTAGAATCAATAGGACCGTCCCCGTGTGATTCCGTGTACTTGGGCAAATCCGGGTTGACACGGGAGGTTCTGCATGCTAAAATTTGATCAAACGATCAATGATTTATTTAAGTGATCAAAAAAACTACGATAAAATGGTAATCCCTTATTTGTATTGATTATGGTAATAATACGGAGGAGAGTAATGGGAAATAAAATTGCGTCCCAAGACCTATCGAAGCCCGGGGGGAAGCGGTCCGGGCTCTTCCTTCCACGTACCGCTCCCGTACTCGGGCTGTGCTTCCTCGCTCCGCTGGTGGGAGAGTACCTGCTTGGCAACATTTCCATTCAGGATATCTGGGCCTTGCCCTTTCTTGCCCCCATGTACGGAGGCGGTGCGCTTCTCATCCGCGAGACGACGCGCCGTACCGGGCGCGGCTGGCCGACCATCATTTTCCTTGGCCTGGCCTACGGTTTAATCGAAGCAGGCCTGATTGACCAGTCTCTCTTCAACCCGTCTTTCGAAGGTCACGACTTCCAGAGTGCTGCGTACATCCCGGTACTGGGCATTAGTGCTTATAATGGGCTGGCTTTTCTCGCCGGACACGCAGTTTGGAGCATCGGGGTGCCCATTGCCCTGGTCGAGACACTCGTGCCCGGGAGAAGCACAAGACCATGGCTGGGCAAGGCGGGACTGCTAATCACCGGCGGCCTGTATCTCCTTGGTTCTGTTTTCCTCTTTCGTAACATACAGGAAGAAGAACAATTCCTGGCATCGGCGCCGCAGCTGATTGGGGCGGCCGTTGTTGCCCTGGTACTGATCGGCATTGCCTTCGCACTCGGGAGGCGGCCTCACCCGAAGACCGGCGGGCGGACACCCCATTCATGGCAGGTAGGCATACTGTCGTTCGTGATATCCAGCCTCTTCTTCGCGGCAAGCGAAAGCTGGATGGGCGTGGCTATTAAACTCTTCCTGCTTGCCGTAATCACTGCCCTGATCACCCGATGGTCACGGCGTCAGGGCTGGGGGCCGGCCCACCGGCTTGCACTGGCCGGGGGTGCCCTGCTCACCTATGCCTGGGGCGGGTTTATCCTCACGATGCTGCTGGGGCGAACGGAGATTATCCACTTCATCGGCAATGGGATCTTTGCCTCCGGCGCGGTGGTGTTGCTGATCATCGCAGCACGCAGAATCTGTCATATTCAGTCTGAAAACATGGAGTTATGACGGCAGTCTTTGTTCTGGTCACACTGCGAAGTAGGATCGGCAGTTTAGAAAAAACACCCGGGGAGAAGAAATGATGAACGAAAAAAAGACGGATGAAAAACTATCCTTCATTACCGAGGCAAGACGCGCCCAAATCATCGATGCCGCCATTACCACCCTGGATGAAATCGGTTATGTCAACGCCAGTCTTGCCCAAATAGCAAAAAGAGCCGGTATCAGTACGGCGCTGATCTCTTACCATTTTAAAGACAAAAATGATCTCATGGACCATACTTTGATGACGCTGTTAGAGGGCGCCACTTCCTATGTATTGGACAGGACAAAAGCCGCGAACACGGCCCGGGAGAAACTGCATATATACATTGCATCAAGCCTTGCGCACCAGGGCACCCATCCCAAGCACAATACCGCCCTCCTGGAGATTATATTTAATGCCCGCACATCCGAGAACGTTCCTTATTATAAGTTGGGCGACAACGAAGAGGAACCGGTGATCCTTGAGCTTCAGCAGATATTGCGCGATGGCCAAACCAAAGGTGAATTTGGGGAGTTCAATGTTTACGTCATGGCCAATGCCATCCAGGGAGCGATTGGGGAATATCTGTTTAACCGGAATATTGCTGCAAAGGCGGACCTGGAATCCTATTGCGCCGAACTGATCAAAATATTTGATAAAGCAACATCTCCGGACCGATTTATCCAGTCTTACATGGATAGAAGCGATTCTGACAAAGAAAAAAACCGACCCTTCCATCCGGTTCAACGATGAAAAGAGGGGTAAAATCAGACCTGATGTTGCAGGCATAAGGGTACACAGGGAACACGTATATTTAATACCCAAGGGGAGTAATCTGCCTTTTATCCCCAAAGGGAAAGTGTTTTGATTTAGCTAAACTGAAAGTATATGGAGTGGTTATGATGAAGAAGAAAAAAGTTAAATTGGTACAAGGACCAAGAAATTTCTGGACCATTAATCCCAAGACCCGGGTGCATGATAATGACATTAAAAGGAACAAAAAGAAGCTGCGGGAGGAAGGGAAGAAAATAGCCAAGGATTTGGGGGATTCTTAAATTTTGGTTTTTGACTTTGGATATTCTGTTTTGCTGCATTCACCCCAAATATATTAGAAACTGAGCAGCGATCAACTAGGTTCGGAACCTATTTGATGGCCAAGAATCTCTTCGATCCTCTTTTGGATTTTTCCCAGGTCCAGCCCTGCTTCTTTTTTTATACTATTCCTGAGCATGGAGCCAATTTTATCAATATCATCAAGAATATCCTGGAGCAACTCAAAGGCAGCTATCGCCTCCAGGGTTTCCCGAGGGGTTTCAACAATGTTGGAAACAATGGCATTTTCCGTGCGGGACGCAGTGATTGGATATGGGACTTCTTCCACATATACCTTAGTTCTGCGACCAGGACCCCTTTCATCTTCAATTGGTTCCAGTGCGATTATTTTATCTGAACGAACAAATTTACCGTAACCAAGGGGTACAATATAATTTTCTCGAATTTCCAAAAAGATTCCCTCCTTGAGACAAAACTAATTAGTTGGAGCTTTCTAATCCCGTATCAATAAGGACCCACTCACCAGTTTCTGAATTAGAACCACCCACAATAAAAGCGTTTTAAAGCATTAGTATATCTGAATAATTGCTTGAGATGTGGTTGTCATTTGCGATAACTGATTGACCATCTCATTAATCATCATAAGGCCTCCAGTCGAATATTATTAAACGACCCCGGTACAAACCGGGGTGTTCCGTTAAGCGTGTTTTGAGGTAACTTTTGTGGAGTCGGATACTACCTCTTGTAATTGACTCTTTGGGTCGCCATAAGCTTGATACCAGCCGCGTTCAATTGCAAGATTTGTCAGAGCCTCATGGGATTGGGTAATTTGTGTGCAGAACCCTGAAAAAAGGTGGCGCACTTCCGGTGTGGCTGATTCCAACGTTGCCATTAAGTAACCGGATGCAGATGCTTTTGAACTCCCCATCATGCTTAAAGCTACATACTTGTCATCAGTTAATGAATTATTTCCGAAAAGGTCTTTCATCGGTCCCAATTTATTGCACCTCCCCAAGAGAAACTACTTGATTTTCCTGTAGAAACTGTTGCATAGATCTAATCCTTGCTTCAGCAGTCTGGATTCCGGACTCACAGGCACTTTTCAGTTTTTGATCGGAGATCAGCGGTTGCATAGTTTTTAGGCTAACCAGTCCAGTAGTTTCAGCTGTTAACATTTCTCTAAGAGAAAGCATTTCTCCCGGTGTTAAATCACGCATAAAATTCCTCCCTAATCATGATGAAGATATTTTTCCCTTCAAACCATAAACCATTCTATACAATTTTTGGAAGGCAACGACTCTATTTTAATAAAAAATCTAAAGTTTTAGTTACCATGTTCTTAAAATCACTAACATGCTTGATGATTGGCATGCTCAAAAAATATAATATTTTCATATTATATTTTTATATTAATTACCTCGCCTCCCTATAAATAAGAAGTCCCCGTGATCAAACGGAGACTTCCTTTTTATTACCTTACCAATTAAATCGGCTAACCTTATTAATAATCCTCGTTGGACCCGTCCACTAGCTTACAGGAATCAGTATTGCAAGAATTACCACAAACAGGACAGGTGGAATTTCCGTTGTCCTCCGGCTCAAACATGCGACCGCATTTGGAACATTTGTAAAATAGCTCAGTATTATCCGCTATTTCGTACTGGTCCGCCATCTCGTACCTCCCTCAACGGGTCTTAGCAGAATCTCTAATGTTGGGGCGGGTTCTGGGGCTCGTTAAAGGAAGGATGCTGGGGGTTATGCAATTGATTTCCAATGAAATTTCCCGGGGTGGATAGATTAAAGTATAACCGGGCATCCTTATCAACGCCCCAGTCCCGGTTAGAACCGGTATCCTCGATCTTTTGGAAACAATCCCGGAACATGGTATTGTGGGCTTCTTCTCTGTTAAGTAAGAAATCGATCATTTGCCGGACATGTTTGTCATTTATTTGCCTGTGCAGATATTCATAAACCACCTTTGCCCTTTGTTCCGCAGCAATGTTGGAGAGCAAATCGGCCGGGAGGTCACCGGTAACATTTACGTAAGCCGCCGTCCAAAGTTCTCCTGAAGCATTCGTAAGCATGGGATTTAAACCTGATAAGACGTGTGCTTCAATATTGCCGATAGAAGCAGCCGGCGCTTGAAGATCATGACCGTTTAACATGTTAATGGCGGTAGCAACCATTTCCATGTGGCTCAGTTCTTCGGACGCAATGTCTAAAAAAATGTCCTTGATCGCCTGATCCTTGATGCGGAAGCTTTGGGAAATATACTGCATCGCTGCTTTCAGTTCACCCTGAGGTCCACCCAGCTGCTCTTGAAGCATGACAGCATACGTGGGGTTCGGCCTCTCAACATTGACAATCTCCAAAAGCTGTTTTTCATGTTTAAACATCCAAATTACCTCCTGCAGTCTTTTTAGATAGAATCCTCTATCACTGGTATCCGGGACTTAGAGAAATAGGTGCCCTCGACCAGGCACCTATTCCTCAAAAACAGAGAAGTATAACTTGCACCACGTTATTATTTTTACTCAAAATAATTTAGTTATGCAAAAAATTCAGCCGGAAAAAGTACAAAACCTGCAAGGGGCACTTGCAGGCCTTGTAAACTGAAAGGAGACAACCAGATCTATTTAGCCGATAAAAAATTTGGAACAAGTTTATGGAAAAACCATTCCCCTGCAGCCAGAACCAGGGCTGCCAGTGCTGCATCAAAAAAGGAAATTTCCGCGTTTCTGTATACCCAATCAAAGGCATATATTGTGACCAGTGCCAGACCAAAATCTGCGACGGTAGCAATTGTATTGTTTGACATGGGAAGAATCAAAAGATCCCCTATTAGGTAGGCCAAGACCGTGACAACTACACTGACGATAAGAATCTGCCCAAAAGTTAAATCAGAAAGTAAGTTCAATACTATCTCCAGAGCTATAGCAATGATGCCAAATTTGATTAAGACCGCGGTAAGATGTTTCAATCTACTTTTCACCTCCTAATTCTTGGGTATAAGTTACCCTGAGAAAAAGAATAATATTCAGGGAAAACAAATAACCCCCCAAAAAGGAGGTGAAATATGCATGCCGTCCCAAAACTTAGCTCTTCATGAAATGCTCGAGCTCCATGAGATCTAAATTTAAAACTACCTGCATTAACAAGTCGGCGGCCATGGCCAATATTACCAACGATCAGCAGTTGCGGTCACTATTACAACAGGATGTGGAGAACGGTAAAACACAGATTAGTAATCTAATCATGATGATCCAAGGAAAACAATTTTAGGAAGGATACTGCCTGCCTCATCCAGCTTATAATATGGGCATTTCTCCATTCGGCAGCCGTGAGGATGGCGTGCCGTATAGGTGCAGTCCATGTTTTTGTCTGCACTGGCTAAGGAAACATTAAAGAACCTTTGCGCGTATTCAACAGCCTTATCCAGAGAAACCCTGACAAAGGCCTTACAGCAGCACGGGCCAGTAAGCGAGGAGATGGCATGAATGATATCCCCAACAACGGTCATGGTCTGAGATGTTTCCTGGTCTTTGGGACACGCTGCTCCTAGTATAACGCTAAAACAGGCTCCGATGGCCGGAGCAATGCCGCAGACGCCAGTTAATCCGCAATATCCGCCAATAGCTTGTTTTTTCGTTCTTTGCAAGGCCTCCCGGATATGATCGTTGGTTACTTTTAGTGTTCCTTCGTTTTTAAGTGAAATAAGGAATGCTCCAGCGGCGATCCAGGCATTTTCACAACCCAACATGGGGACCCTTTTATGACGCATCAACTGCTCTGCAATCGTAAAGGGATTCTTTTCAGATGACGTTTCAATATTATGTAAAATAAATTCAAAAAGATCTTTTCCGTGGCAATCGTCACACACATAATGCTCACTTGGACAACAAATGTTCCCAATTTCCGTTTTTCCACATTTATTACAGGTCATTTCCCTGCCCATGCTTAAGTATGCCAGCGGCTGACCGCAAATTTGACAATGCTCCGTATTGATCTCCATAGGATGCTGACCAGCATCTTTCTTCGGTCCTCAGCAACTTTCTGCGGTATGAGCAGCGTTTGACATTTCAACCATAACAATCACCGCGCCTTTCTCTTTCTGTAATTAGGGAAACTACAACAGGATTAAATCACTATTCACCGTCGGATAGTCCGCAAAAAACTTCTAGAGTCTTGTATAATCTTCCAGATTACCGGGTTAATTACTCAGTAATAATTAAAGCTTGCACGACTTTCCGCACGCGTTATCCCAATCTTGGTTAAGACCTTTAAATGGTGCGATGCCAAGGGCTGCGAAAGACCAGCTAACTTCGCAATATCATTGACGCTTTTGCATTCTAAAGAAAGGACTTCGAGTATCTTTAGCCTGTTAGCGTCTGCCAAAGCTTTAAAAAATGTTTGCTCTTCGATGTAATTTCCCATATATACACCTGTTCATTTTTTTTTAAGAATAACATAAACGATTGTTTATATCAATGATTATTTATATAGAAAAATAGCTTGTATGACCCAACTAAGCTGAGGTTAATAAAGCCTTCGGAAAAAGTATCTTAATTTGACAGAGTCATACCTTAGAAGGTAGAGGATTCATTGAACAAAAATGGAAGGGGCAGAAAATCTACCCCTTCCAAAATACCAATGCTTATTTTTTAAATTTTTCAATCTCTTCTTCGACTTCTTGTGCGCCTTTTTCTCCTTGCTTTGTCTATTTCAAGTGAAAAGCAGGCATAGTTGTTTATACTCCTACTTAAGCAAGGTCGAAATGATCCGCATTCATCACCTTGTTCCAGGCAGACACAAAGTCATGCAAGAACTTATCCTGAGAGTCTTCACACGCATAAACTTCGGCAATGGCCCGAAGCTGTGAGTTTGATCCGAAAATAAGATCAACACGGGTACCGGTCCACTTTAATTCGCCTGTTGCGCGGTCATGGCCCTCGAACACGTTTTCGTCTTCCGCAATTGGTTTCCAAACCGTGTTCATGTCCAGAAGATTCACAAAGAAATCATTGGTGAGGGACTCCGGCCTCTTAGTGAAGACGCCATGCTGAGACTTTCCGTAATTGGCATTTAGGACGCGCATACCGCCAACCAGAACTGTCATTTCTGGAGCGGTCAATGTCAGCAGTTGCGCACGATCAACCAGCAGTTCCTCTGCTGATACGGAAAATTTGGCTTTCAGGTAGTTGCGGAACCCATCTGCAACCGGTTCGAGCACGGAGAATGATTTAACGTCGGTCTGCTCCTGAGATGCATCCATACGTCCCGGTGTAAAAGGAACGATCAAGTTGTGACCGGCATTCTTTGCGGCCTGCTCGATCCCTGCGCATCCGCCAAGGACGATCAGGTCGGCTAGGGAAACCTTCTTTTGGCCTGGCTGCGCACTGTTGAACTCAGTCTGGATTTTTGCAAGGACCTGAAGCACCGTATGCAATTGAGCCGGCTGGTTGACTTCCCAATCTTTCTGCGGTGCAAGACGGATGCGTGCCCCGTTTGCCCCGCCGCGCATATCGGAGCCGCGGAACGTGGATGCTGAAGCCCAGGCAGTTGAGACCAGTTGGGAGACAGACAAGCCGGAATCAATGATTTTCCCTTTGAGTTCTTCGATATCCGGCGCGTTGATCAGTTCATGATCGACTGCAGGCACCGGGTCTTGCCAGATTAATTCTTCCGCAGGAACCTCCGGACCGAGATAGCGTGAACGTGGACCCATATCACGGTGGGTCAATTTGAACCATGCACGGGCGAAGGCATCCGCAAATTCTGCGGGGTTTTGCTGATAGCGCCGGGCAATCGGTTCATAGACAGGATCGTAGCGAAGGGAAAGATCCGCTGTGGTCATCATCGGCCGATGCTTCTTAGATGGGTTATGTGCATCAACGACCATGTCCTCTGGGACGACATCCTTGGCCAGCCACTGATGGGCACCGGCCGGGCTCTTGACCAGTTCCCATTCGTATTTAAACAGCGTGTTCAAATAACCCATGTCCCATTTGGTTGGGTTCGGCTTCCAAGCGCCCTCGATACCACTGCCGATCGTATCGCCGCCTTTGCCGCTGCCGAAACTGCTTTTCCAGCCGAGGCCCTGTTCCGCGATGGGAGCTGCCTCGGGTTCCGGTCCCACATGGGTTGCAGGGCCGGCACCGTGGCATTTTCCAAAGGTGTGCCCGCCGGCGACCAGGGCGACAGTTTCTTCATCGTTCATGGCCATACGGGCGAAGGTCTCCCGAACATCACGGCCGGAGGCCACAGGATCCGGGTTGCCGTTCGGTCCTTCCGGGTTCACGTAGATCAGCCCCATCTGCACGGCGGCGAGAGGATTGTCGAGATCCCGGTCACCGGAGTAGCGCTTGTCGCCCAACCACTCGCTCTCGGCACCCCAATATACGTCCTCTTCCGGCTCCCATACGTCCACGCGTCCGCCGGCGAAACCGAACATTTTGAGACCCATTGATTCAAAAGCACAGTTCCCGGCGAGAACCATCAGGTCAGCCCATGAGATTTTCCTGCCATATTTCTTCTTGATCGGCCAAAGCAAACGGCGTGCTTTGTCCAGGTTAACATTGTCAGGCCAGCTGTTGAGGGGGGCAAATCGTTGAGTGCCGGAACCTGCGCCACCACGGCCATCGCCCATGCGATATGTACCTGCACTGTGCCAAGCCATCCGGATAAAGAACGGCCCGTAGTGACCGTAATCAGCAGGCCACCAGCTCTGAGAGTTGGTCATGAGCGCATACAGGTCTTCCTTGACGGCCTTCAGATCAAGCTTTTTGAATTCTTCAGCATAGTTGAAATCCTTATCCATCGGATTGCTTAAATCTGAGTGCTGATGAAGAATCTTAAGGTTGAGCTGGTTAGGCCACCAGTCCCTGTTAGAGGTGCCGCCACCGGCAATGGCCTTTTTGGTTTTTCCCGTTATGGGGCATTTTGTTTCTTCCTGCATTAACTTACCTCCTTCAAAAATTTTTTTTTGTTACTACCTTGAATCATAGAGATATTGAGTAACTATGGTGGATCAACAGAATGGAGGGTTATTGATAACAGTTACTATTATAAATTATATCCTTTGATTAAATAGCATACAACAATAAAAAAAAATGGAAATTCGCTAGGTAATATAAATGTTAGGAATAATTAAAAAGTTAGGGAGATCGTTAATTCTTAAAAGATCCTAGAGATCCGGTTGCTTTATCCTCTCTTTAAACAATACTGAAATGGTTGTTCCGTTATTGCCGGTCACTACCTCTATTGAAGCATTATTCTTTTCTGCAATGTTATAGCAGATGAATAAACCTAAACCGGTACCGTTTTCCTTGGTAGTAAGAAAGGGCGTGCCTAGGTTTTGGAGTATTTTTTTGTCCATCCCTTTACCATGGTCCTGTACTGACAAAACTACCTTACCATTTTCTTTGAAAGTTCGGATGGTTAGGCCATCACCTTCGCTTGACGCATCCAATCCATTGCGGACCAGATTTAAAATGAGTTGGCGAATGTCATTACCATTTATAACCGAATTGGGAATATCGCCCAAGTCTATTTCCACAAACATATTGTTCATGAGGGCTTCACCTTGAATTAAGGGAGCTATGCTTTGGATGATCCTGTTAAGGCTTTCTTCTCCGGCTTCTGATGTTTTATCTTTAGCCAAAGTCAAGAAGCCTGAGATAATAGAACCGGCTCGATCCAATTCATCAAGCATTAACTCAAAATATTCCTGATACTGTGCAAAATCGTTATTGGAATTAAGCAACTGCAAAAATCCCCACACAGTGGTCATAGGATTTCTAATCTCATGAGCAATTCCTGCCGCCATCTGCCCAACCAAGTTTAATTTGTCGAGGCGCGCCATCTGCTCTTCTATGCGTTTACTTTCGGTAATATCCCTAAATACCATAACCACACCGATAACTTCACCGTTGGTGCTTCGAATAGGAGCGGCAGAATCAGCAATGGAAAGCGTTTCACCATTCTTAGTAATAAGTCCGGTATGATTTGCTAGGCCAATAATAAAACCCTCTTTGATTACCCTATCTACAGGAATCTCAGCGGGTTCAAGACTTATTTCGTTAAATATTCTAAATATATGATTTATCGGTTTGCCGGTGGCCTCTTCTATTGAATAGCCGGTTATCTGTACAGCTACAGGATTTATAAAGGTGACAGTGCCGTTAATATCAGTTGTTATCACAGCATCTCCGATACTTGATAGGGTGACGCGTAACCATTCTTTCTGATCCATGATGTCCTTATCCGCCTGTATATGCATATTATTTAAAATAGCATCAGTAATTTCACTTTTTACCGAGGGGATAAATTGATTCGGGTTGTCCGAATAAATATTTTTGAAAATCCCATGTTTAACGGTTTTAACGTGACGTTCTTGACCGATTTTTTCAGATAAGATGAGGCAAGGGAAATCCAAACCGCTTTCTTCAATAATCTTCATAAACGACAGTTCATCAAACTGCCCGGTACTGATATCGACGATGACAATATCCCAGGGACCATCCTTTAAGGCAGAAACAAGATCTTCAGTGGAATGTACCCTTTTGTACGTTTGGTGATAACCATTACTATGAAGAGCTTTTAAGGCTACAAGCGAATTCTCCTCTGATTCTTCCACCAACAAAAGTCTAAGTGAGTCAATCATAGCAATTCCCCCCATAAGTCATATTTTGCCTCGCCTTTTGGAAATACAGTTTTCAGGTTTGAGCTATACATATTTCCATAAGGTATCCCATCAATCCTCTATTTCTTGGGCAATATTGTATGTGCTGGTAGAAATACTTTATATTTCCGTTCTGCAAATTACATAATATTCCATAAAAAAATAATAGAAGATACAGGATAATATTACTTGAATCGACAAAATCTAAACGTTGACAGAGTTAAATTAAGATTAGTTAGCGACTACGCGCCACATTCGAAAGAGATTTTACTCATGATTGAAACAGAGGTGTTAGATTTGCTTTTTAAAAAAAAGGCACCTAAGATGTTAGATACTCAAGAGGCTTTTAATCTTTGGGATATGCTGCGCACCCGGTATGACAGTATGGAGCAGATCCAGGTATTTCAAAATTTTATTCATGATACGGATTTTAATATATTAGTTAAGGTGACCCTTTATGGGTCCTTTGAAAAACAGATAAATGAGCTGGAAAAGCTCATGAACGATTATGGTTTGAGCTTGCCCCGGAGACCGCCAAAAAGTGTTCGTACACCGGCCAACACGGAAGCAATTGAGGACCGTTTTGTGGCCACTATCTTAATGACCCTGCTTCAAGAGAATATCAGTATGCATCTGCGGGCCACTAGGAGTTCTTTAACTTCCGACGATCTCCGAAAGGTATTTGCAAAATACTTAAAGAGTGAAATGGAGATCTACAATAAAGCCGTAAAATATATCAAGCTCAAGGGATGGTTTGGAACACCGCCTATCTATTTGCCGGATCAATCGGATGTACAGGAAAAATTGGACTCCGGCGAAGCCTTTCACCTATGGGATCACCTGACGGCCAGGTATGATACTCTGGAAACTACGCAAATTTTTAAAAATTTTGCCCATGACCCCGATTTTGCTACCATTCTTTTAATGGGCTTTGCTGGTGTTTTACAAAAACAAATTAACATCTTAGAGAAGGAAATGGATCATTTTAGTTTGCCGTTGACGGACAGACCCCCTAAAAGCATCAAATCCATCACGAATCAAGATGCTCTTGAGGATGAATGGATGTACCGTTGTATTTTTACCGGGATGCAGTTCATGATTGAGCTCCATGCTACGGCACTGAAACAGAATGCGACAAACGACCGCCTTAGGAGTGTATATGAAGAGTTCCTCTGGGAAGAATTAGATACGCTTGATCATTGGATTAAATATGGCAAAGCCAAAGGTTGGCTGCGCCACGCCCCAATGTATAAGACGTCATCCTAAGTGAAAGTCGTTTATGCTTCGCAAATGTTTAAAGAAATGTCGGAGGGGCAGAACCGGAAGGGGCGCACGTTTGAGGGGCGTGTGGGATAGAGGCTTCGTGGTGCATTCCACGGGGCTTTTTTGTTATTGATAAGCTTTAAGGATGTCATTATTATTAAAAGAGAAGTTATAAACATGATTAGCGGATGAGGTGGATGCATTCAGAAAAATGTTTTGGGCGGATCTTTTATTGGCACTGCCCTGCGTGAGGATCTGTACGCGGTTATCCGGCCATTGTGCCCCGGATTTCTTGCAGCGAGGTACATATTGCCGGTTTCAATCATTTGGGGGCAGAAGCTGATGATCAATGGAAAAACGGGTTGGTTGGCCGGTAAAATATTGAATGAAAGGATACTAAAAAATGGTCAATAAATTTTGGGATGGGCCGGAGGCGGCGCATCGGAGGGTGGTTTATAAAGGCGCCGGTTATTCCGACAGCGATATTCGGAATAAGCCTCATATAGGGATTGCCAATACTTACGCGGAAAATAGTCCTGCCCATATTCAAATGCGTACTTTGGCAGATGCGGTCAAGCAGGGTATCTGGGAAGCCGGCGGTGTGCCGGTGGAATTCGGCGTTCCTTCTACTTGCGGCAATGTTGCCATCGGTACCGAAATGATGCGCTATGAACTGGCAGGGCGGGATGCTGTGGCCATGAGTATCGAATTTGTTGCCAGCGTGCACCAGTTTGATGGAATGGTGATGTTAGCCTGTTGTGACAATATTATTCCAGGCACTATTTTAGCAGCGATACGGAAGAACATCCCTTCTATAGTACTAACCGGTGGCCCTATGTTTCCGGGAAACTATCAGAATAAGCCCATTATCACACCGGATGTGAATGTTGGTGTGTTTGCCGATACCATTCCGGAAGATTTTTGCGCTATGGAAGATGCTGCTTGTCCCGGTATCGGCGTTTGTGCTGTGATGGGGACTGCCAATACCATGCAGATTTTAGCCGAGGCTTTGGGTTTGTCTCTGCCAGGCAGCGCTACTATTCCTGCCGCCTTGGCAGATAGGGTGCGCGCAGCCCGTGAATCCGGCCGTCAGGCGGTACGGCTTGCCAAAGAAGGAATCAGGCCCCGGGATATTATCACCAAGGCTGCCTTGGACAATGCGACAACAGTGGATCTGGGTATTGGCGGGTCCAGTAATGCAGTCTTACATATATTGGCCATTGCCTATGAATTGGGTATTCCTTATTCCCTGGATGAATTTGATAAACGTAATCATGTTCCCTGTATTTGCGGAGTGCGTTCTGCCGGGCCTTATTCCGTTGTTGATTTGCATTTTGCCGGCGGAGTTCCCGCCGTGGAAAAGATTCTGGAACCCTATTTGGACACCGGTGTCAGAAATATCGCCGGCACCATCCTGCACGATGTGATCAAGGATGTTCAGCCTGTTTTGGGCGGCGTTTTGCGGCCTTTGGATCAGCCTTGGCATACTTGCTCCGGGATTACAGTTTTAAAAGGAAATCTTGCGCAAAACGGGGCGGTTATCCGCACCACCGGGGTACCGGAAAATATGCTGAAATTTTCCGGCCCGGCCCGGGTTTTCAATAGTGATCATGAATCTTTCTTGGCGATCACCAACGGGAAAATCAAGGCGGGAGACATTATTGTATTGCGCTATGAGGGAGTTAAGGGTTCGCCGGGGATGAATGAATTGATGCAATCCACCGATGCTTTGGTGGCTCTGGGTTTGGACGATTCCGTGGGTTTGATCAGCGATGGCCGCTTCTCCGGCTTCAATCATGGGCCCATTGTCGGGCATATTTCTCCCGAAGCGATGGAAGGCGGTAATCTGGCTTTTGTGGAAGAAGGCGATCTGATTACTGTGGATTGTTTCCAGAAAGAATTGACTCTTCATGTTTCCGATGAAGTGTTGGCTGTGCGGCGTAACCATTGGCAAAAACCTCAGCCTAAGATTACCAAAGGGATGATGGCTTTATATGCAGCTACGGCAAGACCGTCTCACGAAGGCGGAGCAATGCAGAATTGGTAGCCTCGTCCCCTTGGCGCTTATCCGATAATGACAAAATGTCAAATCAATCTCAAAAGGAACCCAGGTAGCTTTACCAACATCATAGCCTTAAAAATGCTCAAACCGGTACTTTAAACCAGTATCGGTTTTTTTTATCCCTTTTTCAACCACTTCCCTGGTGCTTTCCTATATCAGAAATGGAAAAGATTGACCGGCATCTTTGTGCACCTGGGTTTTTTAGGGGACATGACGTTCCGGTCAATCTATAGCAACACTGAATACATAATTGATAATGATTTGAGAAGGATATATCTTAAGGATTTTATAAAATACTGGAGTGAGGATACTGATGAATAGGAAAATCACGATATTATTAGCGTTCGTTGCACTAATTGTGGTATCAAGTTATGTATATTTGAGCACTGTGCCTCCATCTCCCCAACGACAGCCGTTAAGCCCCTCAGAGAACTTGCCTGGAGAAGATAAACTAGCCAAATCCGACAAGGAGGATGTGGAGGAGAATATCAACGGCTACAGCCTTGAAGAGGACCTAAGGATCAACCAAACCACAGAGGAGGAGGAAGAAAATAGAATATCCGGCCTTAGTCAGCAGCAGCAAGCACAGTTGATGAAAAAAATAGAGCCCAACAAGATGAACACAGTACTTCATGAGTACAACACTTCTCTGCCTAAAGGAATTAATAATAAAGTGCAGTACTTTTACTATAACATTTCCTACGATTATTTCCTTATTACAGCAGAAAATGGTGCCGATATCCGGGAAAACCCTGCGGCCGACTCCACCGTTGTTGCCAGGGTAGAGAATCTGGATAAGGTGTCCTTGCTTCAGCGGGCTGAAGGTAAAGAATTTCAGGGTTCAAATATTTGGTACAGGGTAGCATGTAAAAAAGACAATCAAACAAAAGAAGGCTATCTGCACGCATCAACAGGTACCCCCAGGGCCTTCCGGTTTGACAAAATGCTGGCTGCGGTAAACCAGCTGAAGCAGCAGCTGGCCCAGGGGGAATTACACTTTATCAGCAACTATAAGAATCAGAACGGTGCCCCCCCTAAAAAGGGTGACGCTGCAATAGATGAGTATGGATACCGGTTTTATCACAGTGCTCCCGCATACCTGCGGGCAGATACCGGCAGCGAATTCCGGTATATACCGGACGGAATCCTGGTGCGAATATTAGATGAGACAGATGAGTTTTAT
Organism: Candidatus Formimonas warabiya; assembly: GCF_002777255.1. Lineage (GTDB taxonomy): Bacteria > Bacillota > Dehalobacteriia > Dehalobacteriales > Dehalobacteriaceae > Formimonas > Formimonas warabiya. The sequence goes on from NZ_CP017634.1 coordinate 4,369,149, forward strand.
CATGTTAATGTTCCTACTTTTGGGGGAAATTACTATGTGCCGAAAAAGTACATTGACCGGGCTGCCACATTAAGCTGGTTGAACCATGTGGTTGTAGTTGACAGAAATCAGCAAAACGAGGCTTCCTTTAAAGTAGGTGAAAACAGTCTCGACCTTGTTTCATATACTTTGGCTACTACAGGAATACCAAGCGATTTCTCCTTTGAAACTACCCTGGGCAGTTACAAGGCCATTGAAAAAAAAGACCGGTTTGAATATATCCAAAAGGGTACTGAAGAAATTGGGGGTTACGCGCCCTTTGCCATACGTTTTACCGGTGGGGCTTACATTCACGGTGTTCCTGTGGAATATGAGGTAAAGGACGGTGAGAAGGTGGATCCCGGGACGATAGAATATCTCCATACCATTGGTACAACTCCTCGCTCAAATATGTGTGTGCGCAATTATACCAGTCATGCAAAATTCCTTTATAACTGGATGGACATCAAAAACGGCGCTGTTATTGTTATAGAATGATGTCAGGAAACTTTTACTCAAAGCAGTCCCTCTGGGTTGTAAGGGGGGGGCGGGGCTGTTGACAACATCCCAAATTTACGGTGACGTAAGTTAGGGGTGTTTTTTATTGCCTAAAATGTGATGCCGTGAGGTGATTTCATCAGTGCGAAGTTGCTGTCCGCGGTATTTTTATGCCCATTTTTACAACCCGGACTACTTGGCAAATTTTGAATTCTTCCAGTGCCGTTAGGCGGGGCACAAGAGGCGGTTCTTCGATTTGCATAATAGTTTATTAAACAAATCGTTGACAGATATATCATAATACGATATATTTAATATATCGGCAGACGATATAAGAGAGGTTGATAGATTTGGATAATAGCTCACCTTTGACCGAGGCATTATTTTATATTTTGTTGGCTGTGCGAAGGCCGAATCATGGATATGGAATAATTCAGAATGTCAGTGAAATGACAAGCGGCAGGGTCTTGTTAGGCCCAGGAACATTGTATGGTGCGATTAACTCCATGCTTACGAAAGGTTGGATCAGTTTATATAGTGAGGATAAAGAATCTAGAAAGAAAAAAGAATATTTGATTACGGGTATGGGAAGAGAAGTATTCAAAAATGAAGTTAAGAGGTTAAAGGAACTTCTTGAGAATGCTGAAAAGATCGATGAACAAGAGGGGATGAAAAAATGCTAAAATTCAAACTATACTATGATAAAGATGCTGAAGAAGAGTGGCTCCAGAAAATGTCTTCAGAAGGGTGGGCATTAAAAAAATTCTTTCTGGGGTTTTATACTTTTGAGCCATGTGAGCCTGGAGAATATAATTACCAGATAGATTTACTTGATAATTGGAGCGGTAATAAAGCAGATTATGCCTCTTTTATGGAGGACCTGGGAGTAGAAGTTATTGATCAATGGTGGCGCTGGGTCTATTTAAGAAAAAAGGCAGTAGATGGTCCATTTGAAATGTATACGGATGTAAATTCAAAAATTGCTTTATACAGTAAGATTCTTAATTTTTTCAAGATCTTTTTAGTTATCGAGTCCATTTGTTTCTTCATAGAGTTCGCGGCCACAATAAGAACAGGTTACTTTATGTTCGGGGTATTTTCAGTTTTGCTTGGGGCAATTTCTTTGGCGATGTTAAAGATGGTTTGGAAATGCAAATGGAAAATTGAACAATTAGAACAAGAAGAAATATAGGGATGAAGGCAGAACGTCCCCTATTTCGAGTCCCGCCCGCCGGACCACATAAATTCTGATAGAGGAACTCTGGTTGATTAGAAGCCAGGGTTTCTTTTTGCTTTGTAACGTAAATTCCTTATGTAAATCTTACATTTATTTTCCCTTTAAATGAAGCCTTGATCCAGCATGGCCTGGGCCACTTTCGGAAAGCCGGCGATATTGGCCCCTGCCACAAAATTACCTTCCATTCCGTAGTCAGCGGCAGCTTTTTTGGATGCCTGGAGAATGCCGGTCATGATATCCTTGAGGCGCTGGTCGACTTCTTCAAAGGTCCAGGAAAGATGGAGGCTGTTTTGAGACATTTCCAGTCTGGAAGTGGCTACCCCTCCCTCATGTAGGGCTATTAATGGAAGCTCAGGTATTATCGTTCTGGCATGTGGATTGAGAACTTAGCTGCCTTATTTAGATATCCGGGCAATGCTGGCGATAGTAAAGGGAATGGAAGCCAGTAGTTAAATTTATATTTCAAGACTCAACAAGAGTATTACCACAGTTAGTAAGGATAACCTCCTGACTATCTTGATTGCTAATGACGTATTCATAGAGGGGATTAGGAGCAAACCGCATAAAGTGCCCAAGCATTAATATCTTAAGAAGATAGGATATAAAAATGAAAACATATGATGGAGGAAAATAATAATGAGAAAGAAAGAAGAATTATTGCGGTCTCTTTCTGATTGTGTCAAAGATATGGAAGATGAACAAGTTGTTGCAGTAGCGGAAGAGTATATTACCACCGGTTATCCTGCCTTGGACGGGATTTTACACGGATTAGTAGACGGGATGCAAAAAGCGGCCGCCCTGTATGAAGCAGAAGAATATTTTATCCCAGAGCTTCTGCTCTGCTCTGATGCCATGTATAATGGTTTAGCCGTTTTACGGCCGCATATCCAGCAAACAACGCAGGAAGTTAAGCACAAAATCGTTATCGGCGTTGTGGAAGGGGATATTCATGATATCGGCAAAAACTTGGTGCGCATCATGCTCGAATCCGCTGGGTACGAAATGTTTGATTTAGGCCGGGACGTTCCCTTGCGTGATTTTGTTAACAAAGCCAAGGAAGTAAATGCCGACATCATTGCCTTGTCTACTTTAATGTCCACTACTATGCCAGGTATGGCCAAAGTTATTGATATGTTAAAGACCGAAGGAATCAGGAACAATGTAAAAGTCATTATTGGCGGTGGCCCCATCGCCCCGGCCTTTGCCAAAAAAATCGGTGCTGACGGCTATTCCTCCAATGCTCTAGATGCAGTGAAGTTGGCAGACCGCTTGATGGGTAAAGAAGCGGCAGCAAAAGAGGCATAGAGAATTATGGAATATACGCAGAAAGAGGCTTTTTGCCACTTAAACCGCCATGCATATTGCGCAATGTGAAATAATTTTGAGACTGGGCAAAGATGAGAGAATGTCGGCTTTTATCCCGATGTTCTCTTTTCATATATATGATCTCATAAGATTAATGCAAATAATTCGGAGGAAATATAGGGAACCTGTGGAATTCTTAAATGAAATAAACTTTGGAAATTTGAAAGTGAAGGCCAGGGATGCCATTAGTTAAGGTTAATCCCAATTTTTTTAATAATGATGCTCAGACTAATTTTGTCCCGGAAACTCATACAAGGGAGGGATCAGTTATGGCTGCATATCTTGTTGTCAGAGTGGATATCAAGAATTGGGAGGAATACAAAAAGTATTTGAATGTTACTCCAGCAATAATTGAGAAGTATGGCGGAAAAGCTCTTGTTCGAGCAGGAGAAATGGTAACACTTGAAGGCCCGGAAGAAACAAGAAGAATTGTGATTCTTGAGTTTCCTACTATGGAGAGAGCCAAGGAATGGTACAATTCTGAGGAATACCAAGAGGCAAAGAAACTGCGTGAAGGGGCGGCAATCGGCGAAATCATAGCAATTGAAGGCATAGAATAGCGGTCATATTTAAGATAACCCCCTGCACAGACATATTTCAGAAACAACTTTGAGTGAAAAAGAAATCTGGACAGACGATCATTCAAACAGTGTCTCGTAACCGTCAGAAAACAGATAAATGTAAAATTCTCTTTATCTATATTATTTGGGCATCAGTAGGAGGGCCTATGGAAGTATTAAAAATTCAGGGCATTCCCGCCATCGTTTACGGAAAGTCTTCAGAAAAGCTGTTCATGTTCATTCACGGTAAGAACGGATACAAAGAAGAAGCGGAGCCGTTTGCTGCAATTGCCTGCCGGAAGGGTTATCAGGTCCTGAGCTTTGATTTGCCGGAACATGGTGAACGCAGGAACGAAACAGATACTTTCAATCCTTGGCACGCGGTTCCGGAATTCAAGTGTATCCTATCCAATGCAATGGACAGATGGGATCATATTAGTGTTCGCGCAAACAGTATCGGCGCCTATTTCTCTATGCTCAGCTTTACAAAAGAATTAATTGATCTTTGCCTGTTTGTATCACCTATTTTGGATATGGAGCAGTTGATCAGCAATCTGATGAAATGGTCCGGCGTTACGGAAGAACATCTAAAAGATCAAAGAATCATCCCTGCAAATTTCGGAGAAACGCTGTCGTGGGAGTATCTGAGTTATGTCCGGAGACACCGGATTGCAGAATGGGATGTTCCGACGTCAATTTTGTATGGCACGGCGGACAATCTAATAGAAAAGAAAACTGTAGACGCTTTTGTGGAGCAATTTGATTGTAAACTGATGGTAATGTCTGGTGGCGAGCATTGGTTTCACACACCGGAACAACTGAAAGTGCTTGAGCGGTGGACAAATGATTCTATACCCGATTGACGTCATGTAAGTGCCGTATTATCCATATTAAGTTATGTAATGGGTGTGATAAAATTTGAAAGAAAACAAATATGACGACAAGCTATTTTTTGAAAAGTACAGCCAAATGGACCGCTCCGTGAAAGGGCTTGCGGGAGCAGGAGAATGGGAGCCGAGAGAAGCATCCGTCCCTTTGACCAGGGAAGGGCCAACTGGATGACCATCAAGACCAATCGGGGTGGCAGCAGTGCGGCCATCTACAGCGTGGTGCAGACCGCATTGGCAAACAATCTGAAAGTCTATGATTATCTGGTGTATCTGTTCAAGGAGATGCCGAACTCCGATCTGAACAATCATCCGGAACGGATTGACCGATTTGTCCCCTGGTCAAAACAACTTCCGGCAAATTGCTACCAAGGGCAATCCCTATATAAAATCCATTCTATGTCAGGTCGCATGGGCTGATGTCCGCTGCCGGGGTTCGAGTTTTTCGTCTCGGTTTTGGTCACATCAAGGGAAATTGGGTAAAAAGAAAGCCATTATTGCTGTAGCGAGAAAAATTTTAGCACTGATACACAGATTACTAAAATTTGGAGGGTTCTACGACCCAGTAGTAGCATCAAGCTAATTCAATCGCTGAGCAATAACGGCTATCTATTTTTAGCATAAGTTCCTGTCTTTCCCAAGAAGATGTTATTTTTTGTTGCCCATTTTTGGACCGCGTAACCATTCTGTTTTCATATTAACCGTCCCTATTGCTTCTATACCTTATTTGGTATTCAGTACAGATTTTAGCACATATGTTTTGACTTGGCTCATTTCTTCCAGAGTACAAGAAACCCCTTCCCGTCCTATACCGCTCATCTTGCATCCACCAAAAGGCATTTCCACATGACGGTAATTACAGCCTCCATTAATAACGACAGCACCACTCTTCAGTCTTGAGGCCACTTCAATCGCCTTCGATATATCTGCTGACATAATCCCGTTTTGTAGGCCATATTTCGTTTGATTGGCAATCCGGATCGCTTCTTCACCAGATGAAAATTCAATGATTGGAAAAACCGGCCCAAACACCTCTAGATCCTTAGAGATATCCATTTCCGGTGTAACATCGGTTAATACGGTCGGTGGGAAGAAGGTCTTATTAAATCTTTTTCCCCCATAAATACATTTTGCACCTTGCTCAATGGTATGTTTTATCCCTTCCTCCACCTGTATCGCTGCTTTTTCACTAATCAGGCAGCCCATTTCCGTACAGGGATCCAGGGGATCTCCAATCACAAGTTTACTTAATCTATTTACTAAAGCATTGGTGAATTTCTCCTTTATTTGCTCGTGTACAAGAAATCGTTTGCTCGCACAACACATTTGACCCGCGTTGCCGGCCCTGGTCCGGACTGCCTCTTCAACAGCTGATGCCAGATCGGCGTCTTCAAAAATAATGAAGGCATCGTTCCCCCCTAGTTCCAAAAAAACCCGATGTAAATACTTCGCCGCATCTTTTGCTATTTCCATGCCTACTTCTGTACTCCCGGTCAGGCTAACCCCATTGATCATTGGGTTGTCCACCAGCCATTTGCCCACTGTGGAACCTTTACCGGTTACTATCTGTAGTGCATTTCCGGGAACGCCGCATTCCAAAAGTATTTCCGACAATCGGAGGGCCGTTAAAGGATTATCCGAGGCCGGTTTGACGATCACCCCATTGCCGCAGGCCAATGCAGGGGCCACCTTCTGAGCAAAGAGATTGGCCGGAAAATTAAAAGGAACGATACATACTATCACGCCCAGCGGTTCTCTTCTGGTAAAGGAGATGTCCTTTTCCATTCCTTCATGAATGTCGGGCATCACCTGCCCATACAGGTGATTGGCCTTTTCCGCGAAACTTTTAAATATTAAAGAAGTATTGCTAATTTCTTTTTCCGCTTCTTTAATGGTTTTTCCCGTTTCACTGCTCAATAGAGTTGCCAGCTCATCCCTTTGCTGTTTAATCCGATCCGCACATTTAGCAAGGACAGCGGTACGCACATATAAAGATAAAGACGCCCATTCTTTTTGCCCCTTTCCAGCATGATGCAGGCAATTGGCAACATCCTCCTTTGTAGCATTGGGAACTGTATCTAAAAACTTTTGAGTCGCCGGGTTGACAACCATGATTTCTTCTCCCGACTTGGCATTAACCCACTCTCCGCCAATTAGCATTTTCATAAATGACACCTCCCAACATAAAACCTTTTCAATATCCTTAGGGTTAAACACTGCCGCTCACCGACGGCATACACGATGCGCCGTCGGAAGCGGCTGCCTCTAGGGCACCAGTAAATTTACATTTTTATTAACATACCGTACGCACCTTGCAACCGGGCTTTTCCAAATATAATTTTGACCATGAGATCAATCGACATCTTCGATTGCAATAACGCGGCACTGAGCCCCGTCGGCGCCCACGATTTTTAACGGTAAAGCGACCAACAATACTCTGGGTTTGGAAATAGCTGCAAGATTGGTCAGCCATTCAATCAGAATAATATTATTGGGCAAAAATTTGTAATGATTAGGGCATAACTCTTTATTAGGCAGTAACGCACCGCAATGTTCACAGGGAACCACCGGCGGAATATCTGTCATAAAATCCTGAGCCAATGCCACGATTTTTTTGGAAATCAGCCAATCAGCCGCATCCGGCGCCAGCCAAATCATTTTCTCCCAAAAGAGCTTTTGGCCAAAAGCCTTATCGGTCCAACCGGTACGAATAATAACCGTATCACCCGGCCGTACCTCAGCGCCGGATTCCTCCAAATCCTTAGCAAAAACCCCCTCGCCGGGCTGTTTATGGAGCATATCAATCACTACAGCTTCATTTACCAATTGAGTAAGGGGAACCTTTTCATTGGTGATACCATTGACATCAAAATGAGCCGGAGCATCATAATGGGTAAAAGCCTGGGTAGTTGATTCATATCGCTGGACAAAGGTCCCATCTTTTTCCACAGTGGCAATTGTTTCGATTCTTGTCGGTACGGCTTCACCGCCATATACCAAAGCCCGTGGGAACTGGATCCATGCGCCTTTTGAGGGGACAATATCCAAACTTAAATCGATCATTTTTTTCCCTTCAAGAATGTTTTTCATCATTATTTCTCCTTTCATAATGGGGTAATATGGTAATACTGCCTTACAAATATTGAACTTTTTTGAAGATATAACCCTCCTTTCATATATTTCAACACATAAATAAGCGTATTATTTACATGTTTTTATCTACACCAAGTTTTTATCTACACAATGTTAGACAAAATAAACCATGGAAATACTTCATCATTACTTAAAATAATATAAAGGTACCCCTTTCAGCCTAGCGGTCCGGCAGACATGCCGGGAAAAACAAAAATGCAGGCGCACCACTCCGCCTGCATTAAAAGTAAGATCTTTACATAAAACCACAATTAAAAACATTTATGCTTTTGTTGTAAACAATGATTTTATGCGGGTGCCAATATGCTGTGTTTCTGGAAGATTTCCTTTTTCGTATAACACATCATTTTGAAAAGCTTTAACCATGGACCACGCGTACACTACTATCGCAAAGGAAATGGGTAAGCCTCCGGCTATCACTGCTGTCTGCAGCATTGGTAGGCCGCCAGATGTCATGAGGATGATACATATTATGCCTAACGAACTTCCCATCAAAATTTTCATGCCATTAGCCGGGTTTAAATTCCCTTTACTCATAATCATACCTAAAACAACAGCCGCAGCATCCGCTCCTGTAACAAAAAATATCACAATACTGATGATAACAATGATCCCTATGAAAACATGAAACGGTAAGGTACTCAGCAATGCAAAAATGCCCGCGCTATAGTCTTTTTGAACTAATGCCCCAATATTAGCGCCTTTAAATATTTCTGCATAAAGCGCATTGCCTCCCAGTAGTGTAAACCAAATAAACGTAAATACAAGAGGTACAATCATCACACCGAAAACCAGTTGCCGTACAGTCCGTCCCCGTGATATTCTGGCAATAAACAGACCTTGCCATATATTAAAACTTATAGACCAGGCGAAATAAAATACTGTCCACCACCCTAACCAGGGACCTTGCTTAACCGGGTCTGTGTAGAATGACATCCAAAGAAAATTCTGGAGATAGGAACCAATCGTATTAGTGAACAGGTTTAAAATAAATTTCGTTGGACCAAATAAGAAAAAGAAAGCTATTAATCCAAACATCAACCACGTATTAACTTCGCAAATAATTTTAATCCCGCGGGTGACACCTCTAACAGCTGAATAAACAAACATAACGGTAACTGCGGCAGTGATCCCTATTGCAACCGTGTTGTTAAAAGGTATCCCGAATAACTCGTTCATACCATATTTAATCATCATTACACCAGTACCTAAAGCTGTGGCCTGGCTAAAGATAATTGCAATGGCCGTGAAAATATTTATTACTTTGCCCCAAAATGTGTTTTCCGGATTATCCCCCAAGACTCCGATTAACCCTGTTGCTGTTGTCATCGGCCTGCCCAGCCTATAGGCGAAGTATGCTATCGGTAATGCTACAACAGCACCACCGGACCAAACGCTTGCCCCCCAATGAAATATCGTTACGCGCATTGCTACTTCCGCCGCCTCAGGTGTTGCTGCCGCTATTCCGTAAGGAGGATCTAAGTAATGCATCAAAGGCTCCGCTACGCCCCAAAAAATTAATCCCACACCTACACCAGCGCTGAATAACATTGACCAATAGGCAAAATCACTGTATTCCGGTTTTTCATGGTCTTTACCAAGCTTAATTCTGCCAAAGCGGCTTAAAGAGCACCATGCACAAAACATCACATATCCTGCTGTCACAAATAAGTACCACCAGCTAAAGTTCGAAACAGTAAAATTAAAGGCACCATTAGCTAATGCACCGAGTAATTCTGTATTAAATAGTCCCAAAGCTGTCAATATGATCACAAATAACAATGTGACAGTAAAAACCGGCGTGTCGATTACTCCTAAGAATTTGTTTTTCATGGAAATACCCCCTTAATTGTTAAGGTAGTGCCAAAGGCCACATGAAAGGCTTTAATCTTTTTTCATAAAAATTCCCCCCTCCGTATCATGTTTTTAATCATATTGTCTAAGAAATTTAGCCATTTATTACCATGCTTATATATTGCCTCAATTCTTTATCAAGTGCTTCATCAATCATTGATTCCGGGGAGCTATCAAGTATCTCTTTGCACTTCCTGTTCGCTCTATCCATTACATCTTCAGAACCTGCGTCTTTCCAAGTCGCATATGATTCCCAGTCTGATATGCCGGGCATCCATATTTGCCGAAAATGCGCAAGGGTATCCTGGTGGGTCAAATAAGAGCCACCAGGCCCCACTTCCTTAATCAGATCCAGGGATAACGCCTTTTCAGAGGTGTCCACCCCTTGCACAATCCGTTTCATTCTTTCAAACAGTTCTATATCAATAAGTAACTTCTCGAACGAGGTTGTTGTCCAGTTATCTAAACACCCCAAAGACAACCCAAAAAGATGGACCCCTGCCAGGGTAGCCAACATCATATTTTGCATGGTTTCATATCCCGCCTGGCAGTTTACAGTTTTTGCATTGTTTCCTCCACAAAGTGTTCTGGTGGGCAGATGGTATAAAGCTTGACCCAACTGACAATTAGCTATATTAATTAACATTGCCTCTGGCGAAGCATAGTTCGCGTTTGCCCTTTTCATATCTGCAACCGATGCCATCGGGGTATATACCACAGGATTTCCAGGGTTCATCAATTGAATTAGGACAATTCCCGCCAGGATTTCTGCATTTACTAATACTGATGTCCCAAAAAGGCTTAAAGGACCGGTTATTCCAGCCATTGGCGCACTATAAAGATGAATTGGCTGGTTTCGCTTTACATATTCACTGATCACACCTAGTACATCAGCAGGATAAGTAAGAGGACTTATCGGCCCGCAAATATTGGCTAAACAATAATTTTTTTTCAAATAATCTTTGGCGCCTACAGCTATTTCAAACATATCCATTATTTGCGAAACTTCGGATACCACATATCCCTCTGTATGGGTACAGTAAGGGAAAAAAGGTTTATCAGTATGTTTTAATGCTACATAAGTAAAATAAAGGTGCTTTACCCTTTTATCTATATCCGCCGGATCCCCCGGGTTGCCTCCTACTACACTTACCGCATCACTTGCCTGATAGATTTTTTGGGCAGTTACACAATCCTCCAGTGTACACTTTCTGCGGAACTTCCCTTCTTGAATATATATTAGGCCTTGGGTTGCATGTACATGAAACCCTTTACCTACAATTAGAGAATGAGTATCGTTTCTCGCACGCCATTTAAATTGACTAGGACACTTTTCTAAGGCATCCTCAACCATTTTGGGTGAAAGATAGACAATATTACCATTCACTTTAGCACCGTGATGTTTAAACCTTTCTATTGCTTCTTCAGAAAGGAAAACGACTCCTATTTCCTGAAGAATTTTCAATGATGCCTCATGCACCCTTGTCAAATCCTCTTTAGACAAGACTTCAATTTTATTTATTAATGTCATAATCAGGGCCTCCTTTTTAATATTACTAATTCGTTTTAACCCCAATGCAAAAAAGGAACTCGAACCTTTAAACGGACGTTGCTATAATAATAACAAATCCATCTTACGGCTGACTTCCTTCCTCTTTGACTTTCTATTATCCTGCAAAACCCCTTTACGCTGTCCTTAAAGTTTCTGATGAAAACTGTAACCAAAACAATTAATTTACTTTCCGCGGTTACTGACAGTGAATTTCGTCTTAACCTATTATATTAGACAACAGAAAGAACTAAATTACTTCAAAGTTAATCATTGATTTTAAATTTTTCCGTTTTTAAGTACCATATAGATACTATCGTTGCTATACTTCAAAAATCGTGTCGAAAAATAAAGTATTGCTTTTTCACCCTTCTTATCCCAATTTTATAACCTGTAAAAAGGGAATGAAAACTAACATAAACAATAATTTGGTGTTATAATAATATGGAAATAGGCGCCCTGCAAATATTCTGACAGATTCAAAATCATAATTCTCTTTCTTCATATCGACATGATTATCATAGGGAGTTGAGGTCTAATGTTGACGTCAGAGGATAATCAAAATCAAGATAATGAATTTGTATATCGTACTTTGGCTGGGGACATTACTGCTTTTAATCAACTTACGTGCAAATACCAAAAGTATATCGAAAATCTTATGATAAGAATGGGTTGCCTCCCTGAGGATGCCAAAGGACTAACTCAGTCGGTTTTACTCCAGGCATATTGTAGTTTAAGTAGTTTTAAAAAAGAATCCAAATTCAGTACTTGGTTACATGCAATTGCCTTAAACAAATGCAGGAATTGGCAGCGTAAACATTCAAAAGCAAAAAGATTTCAGACTTACATAATTAGTACACTCTGTGATAACGATGCTTCGCCTGAAAACAAATACTTGGAAAAAGAGTTTATTACACAGTTTAGAAAAGCGCTTAATTTACTGCCTCCCAAATACAAACAGGTTCTTGAAATGTTTTATTTTGCCGATTTTTCTTATCAAGAGATTGCTGACAAGCTGGGTTCCAGCCCCCGGACAATCGAAACCCGGCTCTACCGAGCTAGAAAGATGCTAAAAGATAAACTCAGTTCCATTAATTAAAAAACGAAGCGCCAGGGACGGTTAACATATGCCAAGGTGACGGGGGTGTCGACAACACCTCAAATTTACGGTGACGGAAGTTAGGGTTTTTTTTAATTTCCAACCAATTGTTTAAAGGAGACTGGGGCCGGTAAATATAGCGATAACGCGATTGTCAACAACCCCGTCTCCCTGGCATTCCGTACATCAAGAAGAATAAAAATTCTTATCAAATCGGTAAAAACCGAGAACCAGGAAGATGCAATAGAAGACATAACATTAAGAACGTTCCCTGTTACATATTTATGGAAATAAAGGGATTATCGGCAACTCCGTGATTCCCCTATTGTTTTCATAGAAAAAGTCAAACCGGCCGGGCAAGAGATGCCGGTTTTTATTTTGCCCTTTAGGCGAAAATTTGATTTGCTGGTGTAATTTACTAGAAAAAGGCAGGAAATTGCAGAAAATTAGAGAAATAGGGAATTAGTTACACCTTGTGTGATGATTGATTCTATGACCAACGGTGGTGAGACAGTGAAACTTCCTCAATTTTACGATTATATAGGTCCCGAAAATAGTCTCTCAGGGTATCAACGTTCCTATAAATTAGTCTTAATGATTGCCTTTCTTGAAGGTATGGACGCTGAAGGCAAAATCCTATTAAATGATTTAGCCCGACAGTTTAAAGAATTCTATATTGAGCGAAAAAAGCAGGGATTACTGGCTGATATTAATCCGGACCCTGCGATTGCCAATGTGGAAAAAGCCAGTCTCTCACAAATCATATCCGTGATCCGGTACAATCCCTTGAATGCTTACCGCTCAAAAGGAATTCTTTATGTTGAATCAGAGGGTAATAGAGAAATCGTTGTAATGGATCGAGAAATTTTTTCTGAGATCACACCTGCTGAAAAAGAAAAGCTAATCTCGCTTTTGGAAAATAAACTGAAACACTACTACTCTTGGGATAACCAGAGGGAGAACGTATCAATGGACACTGACACCTTTAAAGGTTATTTGCAAAAGGTCATGGATGAGTATCTTAGTGCTAGTAGCCAACCATTTGCCGGACATGCGATGGGAGAACTATTACGTAAGATCATCCCAGGTTATATTGAAAAACTTACATTTATTAATAAAAGTCGCTATAAAGTAAATGGTTCTATTGGTAAGGGAAGTTGGACAAAGTATCCCTGGATTGCAGTTTTAGATAGGAATATCACTGAAACTACGCAAAATGGGGTTTATATTGTCTATCTTTTTTCTGAAGATATGCAGAGATGCTATTTAACCTTAAATCAAGGGTTTACAAAGCTTAAAAATGAGATAGGAAAACCAGGTGCCCTGAAGAAAATGCAAGACATCAAAACCGTGATAAGAAGCAAAGTAGATATGCGTGGTTTTAATACTGATAGCAATATAACGCTGGGAAATGAGTTCTACGAACAGTGTACGATTTGTTATCGGCTCTACCAGACAGGAAACCTGCCTCATGATCGAGAGCTAATCAGTGATCTTGACCTGATGATGCAAATCTATAAGGATTACTATGCATATTGTGTGGGAAACAAACCTGATGAATCTGAAAAACCGGAGATAGGTGAGACTGAAAAACAAAGTGGGATAATAGAAGAACCGGAAACTCCGGAGATGATCAGTGACTATATCGTTAAGGACGATATTGATCAAATCCATCTATTTTTTGAAAGCAAAGGTTTTGTATATGACAAGTCACTGCTGAAAAATTTCTATCTAGCTTTAAAGGCGAAACCTTTTGTGATCCTTGCGGGCACTTCCGGCACGGGAAAAAGCCGCTTAGTAAGACTTTTTGCCGAAGCCCTCAATGCGACACCTGAAAATAGAAGGTTTAAACTGATCGCTGTTCGACCAGATTGGTCTGATTCTACAGATTTGTTGGGTTATCGTGACCTTAATGGGAGATTCCATCCCGGACCATTGACCACCTTTTTAAACGAAGCACGAAAAAATAGTGCACTCCCTTATTTTCTTTGCCTTGATGAAATGAATCTCGCCAGGGTGGAGTATTATTTTAGCGACGTGCTCTCTGCCATGGAGACACGAAGAATTGATGAAGAGGGAAATTTCCGCACTGATACCTTAATAAGTAGTGAATCTTTTGCTGGTGATGAGGAAGCAAGGCATAAATATGGTGCTCTCTATCTCCCGGACAATGTCTATATCGTGGGTACCGTGAATATGGACGAAACTACTTTCCCTTTCAGTAAAAAGGTTCTTGACAGAGCCAATACCATCGAATTCTCTCAAATAGATTTACAATTAATGCCGTCCCAAACAGTAGCTCCTGTTTTAGGACGGACCCTCCATAATTCCTTTATGAAAGGACAATTCCTGACCCTGAGTGATTGTATGACAAGTGACGAAATCATCAGCCAAACCATTGGTGAATTAATGCGGATCAACCGAGCATTGAATATAGCAGGATTACAGGTGGGCTACCGCATTCGGGACGAGGTTTGCTTCTATACCATTTATAATGAGATGTTTGAGCTACTACCTTTTGCCCATGCCATGGATTTCCTGCTTTTACAGAAGATCTTGCCGCGCATACAGGGAAGTAGCAGTGCCATCAAACGTACCTTGATTGACCTATTTAAAATATGTATTGGCAATGATAGCGCAACCTTGAACCCGGAAGATATCAGTGTGTACGAAAATATGCAACAATCTCTACCAAATGCCATCTATCGCTTTTCAGCAGAAAAACTTGTCTTTATGATGCGGAGGTACGAAGAAGATGGATTCACCTCCTATTGGCTCTAACGCACAAGAATTAATTTATATTCAAACATCGACCTTTGACTTGACGATGAAAGGCAAACCCTGCCACCCCAAAGCAGAGATGTTGGGAAGGCCTGGTCAATCATGTTTTTCGGTATGGAGTAATGAACCCTTTGCATTCTACTCCTGGGCATCTCAAGAAACCATAGATAATCCCCTTAGCCCTGGAAGGCATGACATCCCAATAGTGCCCCTGTTCTTTGAACATCAAGATATTGAGATGATCCTGGAAAAGAAAAAGGAGATTGAGCTGACATTTTATCATGAATCTCCCTTGTTTCAGAATAAAATTACTCCTGTCGGCAGAAGCGGAAAGATCCTGTCTGGAGTGATAAACTTTGGATGTGAGGTTGGTTTTTCAAATCTTATTTTTAAAGTGGATGGACTGGAAGTGCTCTCTATCACCTTAGAGGTATTTCCCTCCAAAATTGATTATCGAAATGACTACCTGGCAATTCTCCGGGACGTAAATGATGAAATACACAACTTGGCCTATGATTTTCTTAAACGAACCTATCTCTGGTCTGGGTTACGTGATGAATATGGTAACAGTCAGACTGAATTCTATAGCATTTTTAAAACCATCTTTCAGCGTTTTCTCCAATCAACTGATGTAGTTTTGCGTGCTCCCTATCATGTATTGCAACAGAATATGGAGATTGTGCCGCCCCATCGTGCGAAACAAATTACCAATGCTACTTTACGCTATATGGAAAAACACCAGCAAAGTTCCCACTTCCAAAATGGGCATTTTATTCCCCAAAAAGTCTTGAGTGTACGGAAGCAGATGAGATTTGATACCTTTGAAAACCGAATGGTCAAGCATATGCTACTTTCTGTGATTCGTCGCCTGGAGCAACTTCGTGTTCAAAGCAGAGACAGGGGAGAGACATTGTTGAACCAGCTGAGCGGCATGATAACCCAGCTAAGACGACGGGTCGATCACAGTTTTTTACGAGAGGTAGGAAATCTGCATACTTCAAATGCCCTATCATTGGTCTTCCATGCCGCCCCAGGGTATCGGGAGCTATATAAATACTATCTAATGCTATTCAAGGGGATTGCCTTAACGGGAGATTTATTTCGGATATCCATGAAAGATCTTGCTGTTTTGTATGAGTACTGGTGCTTTATCAAGCTGGGAAGTCTGCTGCGTGAGAAGCATGAACTGATCCAACAGGATCTTTTGCGAGTTGATCATAATGGCTTATTTGTTACGATTAAAAAGGGCCGACGAGCCCAGATCCGTTTTAGAAATAAGAAAAATGGTGAGATATACACACTTGCCTATAACCCCCGATATGCTGCTATCCCTCTCCAACGACCAGACAATGTGCTTTGTTTGGAAAAACGTCAGTCTGATGTGCAGTATCAATACATCTTTGATGCTAAGTATCGGATCAATCCAGCATTGGAAGGAACGGGATACTATTCGCAATATGGACACCCAGGCCCCGAAGAAGACGATATTAATGCCATGCACCGATACAGGGATGCCATTGTAGCCGAGCAGGATGCCCAAATGTGGCGTAATCTTTTTGGAGCGTATGTGCTGTTTCCCTATAATAATGAAGAATTGTATCGAAATCACCGTATGTATAAAAGTATAGAAAAGGCAAACATAGGGGGTCTTCCGTTCTTGCCCGGTACAACGGGTATGGTCCGGGAAATGATTGATGGTTTAATAACCATTTCACCAAAATCAGTTCTGGATACAGCTATTTTGCCCGGGGGAATTGAAGAATGCTGGCAGGAGATTGATTTTAATATTAAAGATGTTCTTGTTGGGGCGCTCAGAGGTCCGGAACAATTAGATGTTTGTTTACGATACGGATTTTACCATATCCCCTATAAGCGCTTAAATAAAGAACGTATTGGAGTACGATTTATCGCTCTATATCAGTCAAAGGAGCTTTTTAGGGATAGTGCCGGTATCTCATACTTTGGAGAAATTATAAAATGGGAGGTAATTCCGAGAAACCAAATTACTGAACTACCTTCAGTATCGGATGAGTTATATATAAAATACACCGTTCGAGAATGGGTAAAACGAGATAAGCCAATACAACCCAAGGAATACGGCGTACGATCCCATTTATATACCAATTATAAAATATTTGAGCGTGCAGAGCAGATACCGGAACTATGTATTCGTTCAGCGACGGAGTATAGGTTGTATTTAGAACTGAAGAGAATTACTAATCAAGTTAGTATGAAAGTAAATAGGGATCAGGTCCAGAATTTTGCCATAGAAGATGGGCGAATTTGGTTGGAAGAAGGCAATTTAATTATTGCCAAGTCTGGACATATAAAGATGATTTCAGTACAGGATTTTAAGAAAAGGCCGGGTGCCGCTGTACGGAGTATTTGTGAAACTGGGTAACCGATCATGATAAGATATTTAGCATAAGTAAAACCGTTTCCTTAGTACTCCCCCAGATTAAGGAAGTACAAAATGCCTATTTTAAAATCTATATTTGTATTTATAACTGAACGGTTTTCACTATTTGAAAATGTTTTTTTATAATTATATTGCTATGCGATAATAGGGGCAATTGCGTTTTCTATTGCATTTGAAATGGTCGGCAAATTATATCGATTAGATATAATTGATGGAAGCATGATTGGCAGCCTACTTCATTGGGCGATTAGATTCATTGTTTTTGTGGCGCTATTTTTATTGGGATCGTTTGTAATTTGGATTGTTAAGCTAATAACTGCAGTTCCTATATGGCTGTGGTTTACCTTGCTTGTAGTTGGGCTGATTAGCGTTATCATACATAGCTATAAAGAAAGTATCAAGGGGACCGAGTGATTCTTAATTACCTAATTTGACCATAAGTATAGCTGCAGCATATCCACGCATCACTTGTAGAGGTTCCTAACTCATTTGTTATAACTGATTTTCGGAAAAGAGTGTCAACCCCGTCCCCGAGACACCCTGGAGTTCGCGGCAACAATAAGAACAGGTATTATGATGTAAATCTGTTATATTGTGAAAAAATTTTACAGACTACCAATTTTCGACATTTATTATCTACACAAAATATTATAATTAGATAAAATATATATTTTTGTGAGGTGATTTGCATTGAAAGTTTTTATTTCTCATAAACGTGAAGATAATGCTACGGCTCTAGAAATTCAATCGCGACTCCGTTTTTTAAAAGTAGATGCTTATCTAGATATTCTTGAAGGTGATCTCCTTTTAAAAGGGGAAAAACTTACTGCTCATATAAAAGAAAACTTGAATTCATGCACAGATTTATTAGCTGTTATATCACCTATCACTCAGGAATCGTGGTGGGTACCTTTTGAGATTGGAATGGCTGCACAAAATGACTTTCCTATAGTTAGCTATATCAAGGATTATGTACGAATTCCAGATTATCTGAGTTATTGGCCAAAATTAAAAAGCTATTTAGACCTAAACAAATATGTCGAAGCAAGAATAAAGACTGATAAAGAACTTATTTTAGAAAAATCATATCCATTACAAAAATATGCTTCTAAGGAATCTCCTACAGAGAAGTTCTATAAGAACTTGAGATCAATATTGTAAAAGGAGGTATGCTAGCAATGGCTGATCCAAGAGCATTTATTAGTTTTGATTTTGACCATAATGAAAATGAGAAGATTTTGTTTTTAGGACAAAGCAAAAACTCCAAGACACCATTTAATATACAAGATTGGTCTGCTAAGTCTGCTATGCCACAGAGTCAATGGGAAAAGATTGTTGAAGAGAAAATAAGTAAATGTAATATGTTAATTGTTCTTGTAGGAAAATATATGGCAAGCGCTACAGGTGTTGCTAAAGAAATAAGAATGGCAAAAGATAATAATGTTCCTATTTTTGGAGTATATGTTGGTGGGAGTAATTCTCAAAGTAATTTGCCTACTGGATTGCAAAGGAATCGTACAATTTCGTGGGATTGGGATTCAATAGCATCTGCTATAAAACAAGTTATGGAAGAAGGAAAAAATTCATAGAATTATAATATGTAGATTTATTTCCATAGGTTTCTAAATATATAACTTATTTATTAAGGAAGAGGATTTTATGAATATTCCTGCTTTTTTGAGCTATCCACAGCCATATTTAAAAAAGCAGTTTGATTTTATGAACTATATAAAAAGGTACCTATTAGATAGAGGTATAGAAACCAGGACATTGGGAGTTACTGATTATGATATGGAAGAACCTCTTACTGCAATAAGACGTCTAATGCTTGAATCTAATGGCCTTTTAACAATAGCGTTTAGAAGAGCACAGATAGAGAAGGGTACTGGCAAGCCTAATCCTGACATTGAAAGTGTAAGAGAGTACTCTCTAGACAATAAGTGGCTAACAAGTCCTTATTGCCATATAGAGCCTGCTATGGCTTTTCAAATTGGTTTACCAATTTTGATTTTTAGAGAAGAAGGAGTAATTGCTGATGGCATTCTTGAAAAGGGAGTAACAGGAACATACCTACCCGAGTTTAACCTTGATTATGGCGTAGACAAATACTTTGAATCTGAAGAATGGAAGCAACTAATTGGCAAATGGGAGTGTTATGTTCGAAATGTTGCGATAAAAAAAGGGTGCCCACCAAAATTGTATTAGAGATAGCTGTATAATGATTAGGGAGCATTCCTGTAACGAAAATTGTTGAACTTTGAAAAAGAAGACGCCTGGCAATAAAATAGTATTGTGCTGATCCAGCCAAGAAAGGCACAAAACTATATACTGGAGGCGTCATATATGAAGCGTACACAAAATGAAAAGATTTTGCAAATCAAAAATGAAACACTTGTGGTCGGGATTGACATTGGAAAGAACAACCATTATGCAAGGGCTTTTGATTACAGAGGAATGGAACTAGCAAAACTCCTGCGATTCAGCAACACCAAACAGGGCTATGAAGCCCTCAATGACTGGATGCGTAAAATAATGCAGGAGAATAACAAGACCGAGAGCACAGTGGGGTTTGAGCCTACAGGGCACTACTGGTTCACGCTAGGCGATCACCTACAGAAAGAAGGCCACCGGTTAGGAATTATAAATCCATTTCACGTAAAATGCACAAAAGAGCTGGATGATAACAGTCCGACCAAAAATGACCACAAAGATCCAAAGACCATAGCAATGCTGGTCAAGGACGGAAGATTTCGGGATGTATACATACCGGAGGACCTTTTTCAGGAGCTTCGGGAAGCGGTACTTGAAAGAGAAAGACTATTGGAGCAGCTGATCAGGATAAGCAACCAGGTAATACGCTGGTTGGATATAAGGTTTCCAGAATTCAATGAGGTATTCAAGGATTGGAGCCGGAATGGGGCCTGGTTGGCATTAAAGCATTATCCAACACCAGCAAAGGTTGTTACGGCAGGAGCTACAGGCTTGATGAACACTTGGCGGCAAGAGATGAAGAAACCAAGTATCAAAAAGGCAGAAAGGCTTGTACAGGCCGCAGCCGAATCTATAGGGCGTACTTCTGGTTCAAAGGCTGCAGAAGCAGCTTTGCAAAATCTTTTGACACAGTATGAAATGATAAACCAGCAAAAACAGAATATAGAAAGACTAATGCAGGAACTGTTGTTAAAGATACCCAATGCATCGAAACTTGTGGACATAAAAGGAATCGGGATGGTGACGGCGGCTGTCATCGTCAGTGAAATTGGTGATATAAACCGGTTCCAAGATCCACGGCAGATACAGAAAATGGCGGGCTTGAGCCTGCGGGAGAACAGTTCAGGCAAGCATAAAGGAAAGACAACCATCAGCAAGCGAGGCCGTAAACGGCTGCGTGAAGGGTTGTTCAGGACTATCATCACAATGCTGGCAACAAATAAGGAATTCCGGACAATACACCAGAGGAATCTGAATCGAGAAAAGAATCCTTTGATCAAGATGGAGTCGATAGTAGCCCTTTGTGGCAAGCTGATACGAGTTATTTACGCAATACTGACCAAAGGAAATGACTATGATGCCGACAAAATGATGAATGACATGAACAGGTCGATGAAGGCTGCATAAGCCGCCGGAGGCAAAGCATGGAACTGGATTGCGAAGAAGCCTGAAGGCCGCAACAGGAGAGATATGCAATCCAGAGTATAAAACGAAAAAACACTTTTGCACATTGAAAAGGAAGAGCCGGGGCAGTCAAGTTGAATTTACCTTTAGGGCATAGACCCAGCTTGGGAGCATGATTGACGTTCCACCTCCAGGATAAGCAGGACGAAGGAATTAGGCACATTGATGCCGGAAGACATGGGAGGGTTGCTGCTTGGAGTTGATGTGGAATCCTGATGGCCGAGATAAAGAAAACACACGCGGTTTTATTTTCTCTGCCCGAATCTATACAACTACCAGCAATTATGCATTATCCAAAGGAAAGGCTCATTCACATCAAAATGAAAAACTATGAAAAATCAAGATATTTAAAGAAAACGAGAGTTTATTAAGGGAGGTTCCTATGCCCCACCAAGAAAATCAATGCAAGCTTTTTAATACTACGGAAGATCAGTATGGAGATTTATATAAGACTCACATTATTGAGCAATATAAACTTTATGTAGAGATGATGGATAGAGTAAGTCAAAGGAGAATGACCGCCAATACATTTTTTATTACGACAAACTCTGCTTTGTTAACGCTGTTTTCTTTATTTAAATCAACTGTATGTAATTGGGGCATACTCATATCAGCAGTCGGAATAATAATTACCCTTTCTTGGTATTACATAATAAATAGTTATAAACAGCTAAATACCGGCAAATTTAAGGTTATTCATGACTTGGAAACATGTCTCCCTATGTCTCTATATCATTATGAATGGAAAATTCTAGAGGAGGGTAAAAACCAAGAAAAATATTGGCCACTTTCTCATGTAGAATGCTATGTTCCTATAGCTTTTGGCATTATTTATTTGGTCCTATTTGTTGTAGGTATGGGACAATAAGGAGTTTTAAGTGATACGACTTAATTCTTACGGTCAATACCCAAGAATTGCGTGAGGATAAGTCAGGCTACCCCTATCCTTCCACTAACTATCGGCATACATTTATCCTAAAACCAAATGCACCCCCCCTGAAAAACTATCAAAGAAAAAATTTTGCCTCAAAACGGTCAACTTTTTGATTGACATTACTAGCAGGCTTTTATTGCACTTCCAGCCGATGAGGCACCATGCGTAGCGATTCGATCAGTGGCCTCTTCTAAGCGCGCCGGAGCGGATCACTGGGGACGTGCACACGGGGCGCAGGCATCTCTACGGCTTCCGTGTAAGCCTATCGTGTAATTCACTATTGAAGGGCACCCCCAGCCGGTGGTATAATATTCCTGTTATAGTCAGGATCGGACCCCAACACACAGAAACTACAAATAACCGCGCCGCAGTGCGTCGCGGGATGAGGTGTATCACTTGGCCAAGCATGACGTTAAGGACTTCGAAAACCGCTTCATCACAGGCGACTGCGGTGAGGTGCTAAAAGATATACCGGCGCAGAGCGTCGACCTCATACTCACATCACCGCCGTACGCTGATCGGCGGGACTACGGAAGCAAGGGCGCGGCACTGATCGCGCCTGACGAGTATATCGAGTGGTTCGCGCCGAAGGCGAAAGAGTTTTACCGCGTGCTGAAGGACGACGGGAGTTTCGTGCTCAACATAAGCGATAAGGTCGTCGAGAACTTCCAGCACCTGTACGTATTCAAGCTCGTCATATACCTCTGCGAAGAGGTCGGCTTCCATTACGTACGCGATTACATATGGCACAACACGGCCACACCGCCGAACGTCTTCTCGCGCGGCGGGCTCGGCCGCACGAAGAAGTCGCACGAGTACTGCTTCTGGTTCGCCAAGGGCGAGACGTGGACGTTCAACATGGACGCGATAAGAAGGCCGTACAGCAAGGATATGAAGAAGTTCCTCGATGGTAAGGGTAAAGGTGACCGCGCGCAGAACCAGCGACCGAGCACGCACAACTTCAACTGCGAGAAGGTTTGGGCGGATAACGGCGGCGCGGACCCGGGTACCGTCATAGAAGTCGGGAACACGAACAGCAACGATGCGTTTGCAAAGCTATGCCGTGAACGCGGCATCGGGCATCCGGCTCGCTTTCCGGAGAAGCTCGCCGAGTTCTTCATACTATCCGGTACGAACGAGGGCGCGCTCGTAATCGACCCGTTCTCGGGATCAGGCACGACCGCCGTGGTCGCGGCGAAGACCGGCAGGCGCTTCATCGGAATCGACTCGAACGCGGACTATAACGAGCTGGCGTCCGAAAGGATAGCCATGGAGACAGAAGGCGGTGACGGTTATGCTGGACAGGCTTGAGCAGGACGGCTTTGCAGCGGTCTGTTCTGACGGTGCGGCTGGTATGCTCGCGCTGTCGGATAAGTCCATAAAGCTCGTATACGGATCGCCGCCATATCCGAATGCCGAGCGTGACTACGGTGTGTGGAGGGCGCACGAGTATATCGAGAAGATGACCCCGTTTATTGATGCGGCCGTTCGGGGGCTCCGTGATGACGGCTTCATCGTGATCAACGTCAAGGCTAACCGCGAGAAGGCCACGTCGAAGGTCTCATCGAAGCGATCGCTCATCGTCGAGAAGCTCGCGATCCTCATGGAGGAGCAGTGGGGGCTTTCGTGCGTCGATATCGAGATATGGGTCAAGGAGAATCCCGCACCGACCGGACTGCGCGCCGCGTGTCAGGATGCGTATGAGCAGAACTTGTGGTTCTCGAAGGCTCCGAAATGGACGATCGACCTTGATGCGATCCGCAGGCCATACGAGTCGCACAGTGTGAAGACATACGGCGAGTACGAGTACAAGCCGCGCACCAACGGCAATACCTACGTGCGTAAGAACAAGACCATCGAGCCGCACCCTATTGGGGCACTGCCGAAGAACGTCATTAGCGGAGGAGTATCAGCGCGAATCGGAGATCATCAAGCGACGCAACCGCTATACCTTCCCGAAAAATACATTAAAGCGACGACCGAGAAAGGCGACCTCGTGGTCGATCCGTGGATGGGCACCGGCACGACCGGCGTCGCAGCGCTTCTACTCGACCGCAGGTTCATCGGCTTTGACGTCGTGCAGTCGTACGTCGATGAGGCCGAGCAGACGCTCCGGAAGGTCGGAGCGAACAGGCAGGTGACGCTTGATGTCTGAAGCCGCACCGCAGAGACTCAGCAAGCAGACATTAAACCACCTCTTCATCGAAGGCCTCGGGGTAAGCGTGAAGCAGCACAGCGGCGTCAATCCGCTTCTCGTGGATCTCATGCCGCCGTTTCCGCTACGGATCCGTGCGTACCTTTACAACTGCACTAACCCGCCCGGAGGCCGCGCACCGGACGAGTACAAGTTTCAGATTATACTGCCCGGGCAGCAGCGCAACACCCGCGGAATGCTCGACTACTCGGACGGAAGGACGCCCGTACTCGCGGCGTACGCACGGGTGACCGACGAAGTAAAAGGCGGCGTGTTCGTCTTGTGGGACCCATACAAGCACAAAGAATTCGCGTACAGCGCGAACATGCAGGTGCGCACCGACACGATCATCAGAGCGCTCTATGAGCCGGTCGCGTCAAGTGTGCGCGCCAACGGCGAGATCATCCTTGCAGCGCGGCCGGAGCATTTGACCGAGGCGCTGTGGATGCGCGTGGAGATCAGGCTAAAGGAGGCGACGTCATGAGCTTTGACAGCTTCGAGTTCAAGGCCTCATACAACAAGGCCGAAGATGACATCGCGGAAGGCTTCTACCTTCCGTGCATGCGGGCGTCTGTCAGGTACGACCGGATATCGGGCTTCTTCGGCAGCACGATCTACATCATCGCGTGGAGTGCACTAAAGGAGTTCATCATGCGCGGCGGCAGGATGCGGCTCATATGCTCGCCGTACATATCAGACGCCGACGAGGCCGCACTCGCAGAAGGCTACTCGGCGAGGAACAACGAATTGCTCGCGGATGCCATCAAGGAAGAGGTCGAGGCGCTATTCGCAAGTCCAGATCCCTCCGCTCCGGCGAGGCTTCTCGCGTATCTGGTCTCGGAAAAAATCATCGACGTAAAGATCGCCGTGCCGGGTGATAAGGCAGGCGCAGATGCGCGGCGAATGTTTCACGATAAGGTCGGAGTGTTCTCGGACGGTGCTCTGTCCGTGGGTTTTCGCGGGTCGATGAACGAGACGTTCAAAGGGCTTTCCTCTGACGGCAACATCGAGTCGATCGACGTCTTCCCAAGTTGGGCGGACGCAAGAGACCGAGAGCGTCTTGAGACGGCGGTGGGCTTCTTCGCGAGGCTGTGGGAAGGCGTCATACCTGGCGTAGCGGTCTACTCGTTCCCGTCTGACGTGAAGGCGGTACTGAAGGACAAAGCGAAGGGCGCGGACTGGGAGCAACTGCTTGAGGAGATCAAAGTAACGCAAAGCCTCGCAGCCAAGTGGAAGCCGGATAAGAGACCAGGCGGATACTCACCGAGAGAGCACCAGACGAACGCGCTCGAGGCGTGGACTGCCGCAGGCAGGCGCGGGGTATTCGAACACGCCACCGGCAGCGGCAAGACGTTCACGGCCATGTGCGCGATCCGCGACGCGTTCGGACGCGGTGAGACGGTCATAGTGCTCGTGCCGTCCCGCGACCTGCTCGGTCAGTGGTACGACGAGCTCACGAAGACGATCGGAGACATCAAGGTATACTATCTGCTCTGCGGCGACGGCCACACCGAGTGGCGGCACGGGAATACGCTCACATCGTGGACAAGCCCCGGATCCGGCCAGAACCGCGTGATCATATCGACGATGGATACGGCGGCATCGCCGGACTTTATCCGCAGAGTGGCGCAAGGGACGCACCTCTTCATTGTGGCGGACGAGGTGCACAGGCTCGGCAGTCCGGAGCGCCGGAAGATATTCGTGCTTGATACGGGTGCGAGGCTGGGACTCTCAGCCACACCGTGCAGGTACGGCGATCCTGTCGGCACGCAGGCGATCATGGACTACTTCGGTGGCATTATTCCCCCACCGTTTACGCTTGAGGACGCCATTCATGCAGGCGTGCTCACGAAGTACTTCTATCACCCTCAGAAGCTCTCGCTCACGAAGGCAGAGCAGGCGCGGTGGGATGAGATCACAGAAGAGGTCAGGAAGCTGCTCGCTCGGTCAAAAGGAGGCGTTGACATCGAATCGACCCCGCGTCTGAAGATGCTGATCATCAATAGGGCGCGAATCGTGAAAAACGCAGCGGGCAAAGTACCGCTCGCACTCGACGTGCTCCGGAAGAATTTCAAGGCGGGTCAGAAGTGGATCGTGTACTGTGACAACATCGATCAGCTGAAGGCCGTGCTGCATAGCGCGATGGCGGCAGGCTTCGACGCATACGAGTACTACGCGGGCATGGCGGGCGACCGTGACATGACGATTAGCTACTTCGAGGACAACGGAGGCGTGCTCGTGTCGATCAAGTGTCTCGACGAGGGCGTAGACATACCGTCAACCACGCACGCACTCATCCTCGCATCGTCGCAGAACCCGCGCGAGTTCATACAGAGGCGCGGCCGCATACTCAGACGCGCAAAGGGCAAGCACTTCGCGGAGCTTTACGACGCGATTACCATACCGGTCATGGCCGAAGGCGAGGACGAGAAGAGCCTGTCGATCATTACGGCCGAGCTATCACGAGCAATACAGTTCGGTGAGAGCGCTGAGAACTACTCGGGCTTCACCGACCTGAAGAATATAGCAGCGGAATTCCAGATCGATTTCAACACACTGAGGAACGGAGGGCTTGAAGACGATGATGAATAGCGTCGAAGTCGAAGAACTGCTTAAGGTGCTCGAAGCAGTCCGCGCGGAAAAGTACCCCGATATCCCCGCGGATCTGATCAAAGACATCGTGACTGCGCAGTTCGAGAATCAGGACAACCCGGAACAAGGTAGCCGGGTTACGAAAAAGCTCGTCGATGACTACATGAAAGATGTGAAGCTCGACGAAGCGAAAGCGGGGTGGTGATATGCTGCGTTTCACCAGTCTGACTGTCGAGGACTTCGGCCCGTTCAAGGGCAGCCAGACTATCGACTTCACGAACGAGAACGGCGTCATTATCACGTGGGGAAACAACGGACGCGGGAAGACGAAACTGCTCAACGCGTTCCGCTATGCCCTCTACGGCAAGTTCCAGAACCGGCGTGGAGCGAATGTCGAGTTGACGAAACTGTCGAACATCGAGAGCCATGAGGACGGCAGATACGGTTTCAAGGTCGTACTGCGCATGACGGACGGAGCGAACAACTACGAGCTCACAAGGCAGTATAAGCTCAGGGCGGGCGTCACGAAGCCGGTCAGAAATGACGACTACGAGCAGCACGTCTACCTGAAGAGGGAAGGCGCGATACTGCCCGCAGCAGAGGCCGACCACATACTGCGGCTCATCATGCCCGAGCAGGTCTCTCGATTCTTCCTTTTTGATGGCGAACTGCTGCAGGAATACGAGGATCTCATCATGGAGGACTCTGACGAGGGCGTAGCGATAAAGGGATCCATCGAGAACATACTCGGCATACCGGTGCTTACGAACGGTGCGGTGGCCACAGGAATGGCGCACGAGGATTGTCTGAGGGCCATGACGAGAGTCGCGAAGAGCAACCAGCAGACGGAGCAGATCGGTGCGATGATCGAGGCGTTCGAGGCACAGCTTCAGAAGCACGTCGACGAGTTCGAGCGGATGAAGAACGAGCTTACTGACGAGCTTGTGAAGAGGGCGCAACTGACCGGCGAGGCGGAGCAGAACGAGCACGTGCGCACACTGCTCACCAACATGAACGGTCTGGAACAGGCCATCGAGGAGAAGAAGGCACGCCGGGACGGGATCATGAGCCAGATCGTCGTCACAACGAAGAACGCATGGAAGGGTCTCGTCGGATCGCGTGTCACGTCCGTGCTTGATGGAGTCAAGGCAAGGGCGCAGGAACTAGAGGACAAGGAGAAGGCGCAGCAGATCGCGAGCGGCTTCGTCAAGGACATGAAGAAGGCGGTCAGCGAGAAACACTGCCACCTCTGCGAGCAGGATATCGAAGAAGGTCTGCTCGCGAAGATCGAGGAGCGTATCAAGAAAGCCAAGAGCAGCTATGGCGGGCTGTCAGCTGAAGAAGCCGCAGAACTCAAAGAACTGCAAGGACGCCGATCTGTGCTTGAGGGCATGCAGCTGCCGAGCGTGAAGGAGCGGCTCGAGGTGCTTGAGCAGCAGCTTACCGCCGTGCGGGTCGAGATAGGAAACAGCGAACGCGAATTAAAGAGCGTACGCGAAGAGCTTGAGCGGCACGGTGACATCAAGGATCTGTCGGCGGTAGCGGCCGAGAACCTCAGACAGCTGACCATCTGTCTCACGAAGATCGGCAACCTTGAGGAAGGCAAGAAGAAGGAGAGCGACCAGATAACAAGCATCAGAACCGCGATCGCCGGTCAGTATGCAAAGCTCGAGAAGCTGGCCACCGACTCCGACATGTTGCTCGCGAAGAAGAAAGCCGACCTGTGCGGACAGATCACGAGCATCTTCGAGGAGGGCATCAGCAAGTATCGCGACGAACTGAAGGCCAAAGTCGAGAAGGACGCGACCGACCTGTTTGTGCGCATCACGAACGACCCGGACTATGTGAAGCTGCTCATCAACGAGAACTACGGCCTCGAGATCGTTCACTCGACCGGCGTCGTCGTACCGCTTCGCTCGTCGGGCAACGAGCATATGGTCGCGCTCGCGTTGATCGGCGCGCTGCACAAGAACGCGCCGCTGCATGGACCCGTCATCATGGACTCGCCGTTCGGAAGGCTTGACCCGGTTCACAAACACAACATCACAGAAGCGCTGCCGGTGCTGTCCGATCAGGTCATACTGTTCGCCTACACCAGCGAGATCGATGAGCAGTTTGCACGGGACACGCTCGGACCCGCGCTGAAGAAGGAATACAGGCTCACACGCGTGACATCGTTCAATACACGCATCGAGCCGGAAACAGGAGGCGCATCGGCATGACAGACTTAGTCAACGTCCACCTCACGAAGGCGGCAAACGAGGTCGTGGAGAAGCTTGTGTCGACGGGCTGCTTCGACTTCGCGATTACGGCCGCGAAGTTCGCTATGGCATATGCAATAAAGAACCACTTCGGCGAGATCGACCCTGCTGCTTATCCGCTGTCCGACAGCGAAGGCAGTAACTATGGCGTCGGCACCGTCGACCCGGACGGTCAGCTTGCCGCCCTGCTCAGGGCTCTTTACCCGGAGACGACAACGCCGTACCTATACGCCCGCGCCCTCATGGTGTTCGGTCTCATGAAGCTCGGAGAGCGGATCGATCGTGAAGGCCTGCAGACGATCAGCGCACTCATGTGAAACATTTTTGCGGGGGTGTATTGACAAGCACCCTCGTGTGATGCTATATCACTGTTGACTGTAAGGATTGCGGTTAATTTGTGGTCTGACGCAAAACTCAAACAGAAAGGTAGTGAGGAAATGAAATCCGAGGATATGTCCTTGGGGGAGTTTCTCGTGAGTAAGCGTGAGGAAAAGGACGTCACGCTGCGCGAGCTTGCGCGTCTGATCGGCGTCTCAGCCCCGTTTCTTTCCGACGTGGAAAAAGGCCGCAGAGCGCCGCTCACAGCAGATAGGCTCGAGGCCGCAGCGTCGGCACTCCACCTATCGCCCGAAGAAAAGACACTGATGTACGACCTTGCCGGTAAACAGCGCGGCGCGATAGCGCCAGACCTGCCGGAGTACATCATCGAGCGAGACTACGTGAGTGCGGCGCTTCGGACGGCTCGCGACCTCGGCGCAGGCGAGGAAGAATGGAAGCAGTTCGTCGAAGAACTGAAGAAGCGGAGGCGCTAAAGCGCAGATGTATATCCCAGAATACGCTACAAACATGCAAGGCGTTCCCTACCTGAGCGGTGACGAGATCGACGGCATCGGCGAGAGGCTGATCGCTGACTTTAACCCGGACCTTCTGTCGAATTGATTTTGCCTGGCAAGGTGTTAAGGGGACATGATATAGTGGGCGGAAATCCCACTGAGTAAGATTTAGTAAATCACTCATAGCGAAAGAATCACTGGGACAGTCAATAATGTCATCAATTGAACTCAATAGGACCGTCTCAGTGTTTTCCCCGATAACAGACTACGCCTTGGGGATATAAAAAATTTTTTAGCACAAGCCCAAAAATAAGGTTTTACACTACATATTTATGAAAAATAAAAAGGCCGCTATCTCGCTTATATCAAGCGACTACGGCCATTTTTTTGTCGGTTTGGTGTAAAAGTAAGGGGTTAAAACCCATTTGTATTGACGTCAACACTAAAGACAAATTTTTCATATTTACCAAATTAAGCAGGAAAATGGAGATGAATGTAAAATAATGTAATAACGAAATCACATTACAAAAGTTTTTTGTAAAAGAAGGAGGATTATTGGTGCCCAAGTTATACTACGCAAAGGTAAATGTTAATTCAAACATATTCCAGGTTTATAGTGGTAAAACTAAAATCAAGGATATAATGAATAAA
Source organism: Candidatus Formimonas warabiya (assembly GCF_002777255.1). Taxonomy (GTDB): domain Bacteria; phylum Bacillota; class Dehalobacteriia; order Dehalobacteriales; family Dehalobacteriaceae; genus Formimonas; species Formimonas warabiya. Next base: position 4,399,709 of record NZ_CP017634.1, read on the forward strand.
CTTTATGTCCAGATTAATGATAAAGAGGAGTATCAAAAGAGTGATATTAGAACAATAGAAGACGAAGAGGGTAACTTGAAGCGAATTGAACTAAAAGAAACCTTCAATTTTTCGGATATAGATAAATTCAGTGACGGAGTAAAAAATATAATTACGGGTAAACTTGTTAGAAGATTTCCAATACATGCTGAGGAATTTGATCCCAAGACTAGAAAATCTGAAAAAGTCATGCATAGAAATAATTCAGCAAGTACTTTTTTTTATTTTGATTTAGATAACGAAATAATTACCTTTTGCGAAAAGCAGAAATTAGGGTATGCCCAGTTCCTTGATGCGTTTCAGAATCTATTAGATAAATTCACTGATGTAGGATTTGAGATTTTCTTGATTAAGGATCCATTTAGTATACGAGAAAGAGTTGAAAAAGCATACAAAATAAATAGAATTAAAGCTATTGTGATTCCTCCAAATGTAAATGAAGAATCACTAAAAAATTTGTATGACAAAGACATAGAAAAAATGGGAAAAGCAAATATTACAAAAAAAACAAGTATATTTGAAGTTAATTCCAAAAGTCAAAATGGAATAAACCCAAAGGCGACAATGGTTAGGACAGTATTAAATTTAAATGAAGCATATAAAACTTTCAGTGATGGGTATGGAAAACTTGAGGTAGATGGGTCTAATCGGGATGGGTCTAAGTTTCACTTTGACTCAGATGAGCATTCTCCATATCAAACTATAATTAATGAAGAGGAAAAAAAGTCTAAAATAGGTTTCATAGAAGCAAGTAAAAAGGGTATTGTTATTTTACGTACAAAGAGGACAATAGAAAGGTATGTTGGTAAGAGTGAATAATCAGAAAATGAATCATTATTCCTTTAGTCAGCTATATAAAAAGTCTTTTAAATGTAACCCATTATTTGACTTTAAAAAGTTCGAAGTATATTTCTCTCTATTCTGTGCACTTATTATTACAACTATAGGATATTTTTTTTTGTTAACTAATAATATCGATTCAATTAATGCCATAACACAAAATGTTTTACTAAATACTCTAATCGGGTTATTAGGATTGCTGGGGTTCATTGTTAGTGGACTTGCAATAATTGCTGGTACTATAGGTAATAAAGCCGCATATCAAATGGATAGGTTAGGTAAATTTGAATCATTAATTTCAATATTATTTAGTTTTTATTATATAGGTTTTGTTATTGGGATATTAATATTTATTTATTTTGTTTCTTTCTTTGTGTTTAATTTAAATATAGCTATTAATATTTGGGGTTACCTTTTGGTTGAATTTGTTTTGTCATATGGTTTTTTCTTTGCCGTGTTTTATTCAGTTTCACTGCTTGGAACCAGTTTGCATATTTTTGTGATCAATTACCTTTATTCAAAAGAAGATGAATCCGTAACCAGTATTAATAATCATATCTCTTTAATTAATCATAAAATTGATACGCTTACTTATATATTAGTTTCTAAGCTTAAAATAACGCAAGAAGAGTTTTATTCAACTCTTATAGATTGTATTAATAAGGACTGTCCGGTTAACAATAAAGAGGAAATCTTAAAAATGGTAAAGGAGTATTACAAATGAAATTAATAGATTTTTAGTAATGCATATTGAGGGTCCGCTGAACTTTCACCATTAGACCTAAGTTTGAGCATCTTTTTTCTATGGTTTTTGCCATACGTTATAACGAAGGATGGCAAAAAGGCGCTTACAAGTTATCCTAGAGAGCTAAAAGATTTGATACTGTAAAATTACGTAAGATTGTGTATTTTGATTTGCCGAGCTTTAATTTAATGAAAAACGGATTTACCGGGTAGCAGGCCCAAGTGTCACCATCTCCGGTCCCGCATCATCTGGGAAAACTAGATGAGATAAAATAAGAATCGTGGAGTTTCTTCACGATTCTTTAGGTTGTTTGTTATTAAAAATGCTCTTATTGAAAATGAAGTGAATGAAAAAAGCAATGTGCATTTGAGGACGTTTAAACTTTCGTGTAATTGGTAATAATAACCACAAAGGAGATGTTATCAATGAACGAAAGAGCAAATGAACTAGTAAAACTATTGGCGCAGGAATGCAGCAGCATGGAGGACATCCATACAATGCTGAAAAATCTGTTCAGCGGAACCATTGAGCAGATGCTGGAAGCAGAAATGGATGAGCATTTAGGATACGATAAGCACAGTCCGGCAGGAGATCTGAGCGGAAACAGCCGGAACGGCTACAACCAAAAAACGATTCAAACGCAAATGGGAAAGACGGAAATCAAGGTTCCGCGAGACCGAAACGGAGAATTTGAACCGCAGCTTATAGAGAAATATCAGACAAAATCTAACAATCTGGAGCAGCAAGTGATAGCCATGTACCAAAAAGGGATGTCTACCCGTGATATAGAGGCACACCTTCGTGATATATATGGGGTAGACGCATCACCGGCCCTGATCAGTCGCATTACAGACAAAATCATGCCGCAGCTGATGGAGTGGCAGTCAAGACCGTTGGAGAGCATATATCCTGTAACTTTCTTTGATGGAATTGTCTTCAAAGTGCGTAAGGACGCCAAGATCATCAACAAGTGTGCCTATACAGTATTAGGGATTAACATGGAAGGCAGGAAAGAGATATTAGGTATTTGGATCAGCGAAAATGAGAGTGCAAGCTTTTGGGCAACGGTGGTCAATGAGATGAAAAACCGGGGCATCAACGACATTTTCATTGCGTGTCATGACAATTTAAACGGATTATCGACGGCGATAAACAGCGTGTTCCCGAAGACAGAGCAACAGCTTTGTATCATCCACCAAATCAGAAACTCAACAAAGTATGTTTCCTATAAAGATTTAAAACCTATTATGGCGGATTTAAAGACAGTCTATCAGGCTCCCTGTGAGGAGGACGCCCTTTATCATCTTGAGGAATTTGGGGAGAAATGGGGCAAAAAATATCCTCAAATCTCAAAGTCATGGCGAGATAACTGGAGCGAGCTTTCGGTATATTTTAAGTATCCGGAGAATGTCAGAAGGCTGATTTATACGACAAATGCCGTAGAAGGATTTCATCGAATGCTCCGGAAATTTACCAAAACCAAGACCACCTTCCCCGGCGATGAGGCGCTCAAGAAATCAGTTTACCTATCTATTATGGAAATTGAGAAAAAATGGGGATTACCCATGCGCGATTGGGGAATAATAATGGGACAGATGTCTATTTTCTTTGAGGAACGTCTGTCGGGCAACAAAAGCGCATAGCTCTTCGGGGGCTCTGCCCCCGAAACCTCCGGAGTTTTTCGGGTTGGGAATCTAAGCAATGAAAAAGCAGCCCCTTTTAAGACTGCATTTTCCATTGCTTGAGTTCCACAGTCAGATCCTCAGGTTGCCCTCCGGCAGAGCCTTGTCCCTCTGGCTGTACTACAATTTTACCCATTATTGCAAGGTCTTAAACCTTGTTAGGGATAACTAATTACACGAAATATGAAACATTCCCGTGCATTTTTTGAAGTGCTTAACAATAATTGTAAAACGGGGCGGATAAATGGCATATGGGGTTTCCCTGGTCTTATCAAATTGCATTCCTCATTTTTACCTTTGTTTCAAGCGCTACGTCTTGCACACCTGTATCAGCAGTATCTATAACAATTTTTATGGTCACGACATTCTCATTCTCCGCAATATCAATTTCAAAATCTCCCACGTTATCAAGTAGTTTTTCGGAAGTACCGGGATCCGGAATGGCATCAAATGAAGAACTTGAAACCTTTCGGTATAGTGTGCCATTATCTAAAAAATATATGGTATTTTGGGTCCCATCCACAAACGCAATATTATCGTTTCTGTTTTCCAGTGTCTTTGCACTACTGGCATATCTCAGCCCTCCGTTCTTACCGGCAGGCCCATCAACTATCGCGTACATTATTTCTTGAACCTTGGCCTGATAATCTTCCTGGACAGTAGCTTTATTTTGCCGATCGTATCCACTTATGAATGTGTTAAATATCGGGATGGCAATTATTCCTAAAATGCAGATTACGATCACAATTTCCAATATTGTAAATCCCTTATCATTTCGCATTACTTAGTAACCACCTCGATATACGTAAAACTGATATTGGCCCAAATTCCTTCCATCTTTTTTCATACTAAGCACAACTTTTTTTATAAGAACGTCTCCTGTTTCATCGTCTTCTTCCTGGTCTGTAATATCTTCACGGAGTACATACTGACCAAAGCTTTTATCAGGTTCATCTTCAATGGAATCAAATTCCGCAACTTTTATCTCTTCTGCTCTTTCCTGCATATAGAAGGCAGCCTTATTGTAATCATCGGCCATGCGAACATGAATATAGCTTTGGGTAACCAATGAAAAAACAGGAACTAAGACAATAACAAGAAGGACCGTTGCGACAACTACTTCTATTAGGGTAAACCCCTTATCATTCATTTTATTGCTCCTTCCATGATATATGTCCTAGTTTTATTTTTTGATCGTCTTCTCCGCCTCCACTACTACCCTCTGAATTGGTTCCTTCATATATGAATGTTGAAGCATTTGATTCCATTTCGTTCCCCACATAAACATTTGACGAATCTTTAATCAAAAACGAAGATCCGTTATTAAGTTGTAGCTTCCCTTTAATGAAAAAACTCACATTGCCTTCTGCCAGAATAGAAGATCCGTTATTAACCTCTATTCCATTATCTATATAAATATTTGCCGGACCTGTAATTTTTAACGTACCACGATTTACCTGAATTTTGTTTAACCTATAATTACCAGATGACTGGTAATTCCCTTCCGAAGGAAACACCCGGTTTTCACCATTATTTATGTCGCTGAAACTTATATAAGAAGTTCCACTAGGAGCACTTGGAACAGCTGGGACGGATTCAATTGCAAATTGCAGGTTAAAAGGTGTGTAATTTTTATCCCAATATCTATTGACCGGATTATCGTTCCAACCTGTATCAGATTTTTTTATAGTTACAATTCCGTCATTATTGCTATTATTATTGGGAAATACAGTATTTCCATTTAGGTTTATTGCAGCCATAAGCGGGCTATAGGTTTTTGTCCCACTGTATGATGACATGGTTTCACATGTTATTGCACCTAATATATTACTATCTGTCGATACCTTTGACGCCGGGGCATAAATTCCCGCCTTAATGCTTGCTTGCCACGCAGAAACCTCATGATTTTGTGTAATCGTATTGCCATTTACATCTTTGTTCGGCAAATACGTGATTAGTCTGTCCGGTAAACCGGTTCCAAATTTTGCCGGATTACCGGTAGACAGCTTTCCCTGAACAAACATATTTAATCGGCCATCCGGATATGTAATATTAGCAGTATCAATCGTACCTCCATAAACACTAAGGTCTTTTTTTACAAAGAAATTGACAAACTGATGGGTTGGATTATTTACATATAATATTGCTCCATTATTATTTATGTTTATATCTTGATGGACGTAAAAAGTTGATGCATAGTTTACATCCATTGTAGTTCCTGCATTATTCATATTAATTGAGCCGGATACATAAACAGACGCTTTGTTTTTTAATTGGAACGCATGGGAGCCATTTAACTTTAGGTTACCGTTAACCACTAATTTTAGACTCTTTCCCTCTTCATCTTCTTCGCCATCATCTTCATCATCTCCATTTTCTACTCCCCCTGTTACCACTACCGTTCTTGTTCTTCCTCTTTTCTTGCTTCTGATTCAATCGTAACCAGTTTATCCGCTGCGTTATAATATATTTCCACTGAGTAACTTGATCCATCTGTAAAAAAATCGGTACTATGTGAAAATTCATCAATCAAAACATCAACATCTTCGTCTTCTCCTTCTTCTTCGCTTTCCGGTAAAACGGTTTCTCCATTTTCTATCCGATACAGAGCTTGATTAATCCCCGACTCCGCGACATACAGCGCCGCGTTTCGGTCCTGTAGAGCCATGGCGTTTTTGGCGTGATTCATCCCTAGGCTGGCCACAACCATGACAAACATACATAGAATCAAAATCATGATAACTGTATAAGCCAAGATAAATCCATGGTCATTTTTCATAATATTTATCGCGCTCCTATGTTCTTTCCATCTTGGCAGGTAATAATGAACTATTTCTCAGGAAACACCAAAGGAGTAAAAAACCCCTCCAATAAACAAGGATATATCAGGAAGATTCGTTGCTATCCCCCAACTGGGCAGTCCAATATAATCTATCACGTTGCCATAAAACAGCATGCTAAACCCATTTCCTAACAGGCCAGCTGTAAATAACCACTTACCCGTTTCCAACCGGAAGTCATGAAGTTTACCGCGGTAAATATGAAAAACCAGTATAAATATTAAATAAATAATAAAAATTGAATACCTGTTTCCTATAGGTATGTCATAATTTTTTATATATGGAGAAAAAGTAATTAGAGAAGATTCCAGAGAAGAAAAATATTTGTCTTCTACCAATCGAACCAATTGGTTGGCAAAAACAAAAATTGCGCAGAAAAGCATCCATCTTTTTTCCTTCATTTTTCACCACTTTTTCCTTTTTTTCGACTAAGTTAATTATTCTATAATATTCCATTCTAGTCAACAATTCTATTTCCATCTAATAAATCTTGTACAAAAATAAATGCCCCACTCCCAAAGGAGCAGGGCTCAAAGTTTATATAAATGCTAATTATCAAATACACAAAAGCATAAGAATGTAAGAACAATGAGAATGATAATCAGATCGATAATATCATCAAAAACATTTTCTTTCTTGCCAAGCAGTCCCAATGTAAGCCCTCCTTCCCTTTTTACCCTATTACATAATATGCATGTACAAGGAAAGGGGACACGCCCTAAAACGAAATTCTAAACGTTCTTTAAATTTATTGTTGGAATCTTCGAAAAGGGATTTAGAACAATTGTCAACATATTTCAAAAATGGATTCAGTATTTATATAGGCAGCGGTTTAGATTTTAGTTAATAATAATAAGTGGGCAAAATATAGTGAGAACGAAAATTACTAAAAATTAGTTTTCTCACAGCCTTCCCTTCCCGTAATTCATATATTGACATACATGACAGATAGGGCTGGTTATGGGATAGAGATATATCTGTTAGGCATCGAAACAGACATGACCTGTCTCTATATTTTTTATAACTACTAAACAAAACTGACACCGTTTGAAAAAACGGTGTCAGTCGGCTTCATCTGAAAATATTCTAAATAAGTCATTTCTTTATCTGTTAAGGAATGCGGTTCACCCTCCGGCTTTTGCTATGCCTTCCACCGTGACAGCACGTCCAGAAAGTCCAGCATCACTTTTTGGTTGTCTTTACTCAGATTGTTTATTCTGTTCATCAAGAGGGTTAAGGCCTCATTGTCCTTGTTTTCATAAGACGGCTGTAAATGCCGAAATACGTCTTCCAGTGTTATTTCAAAAGCAGCTGCAAGCTTTGCGACACTTTCCACAGTCATGCTTGTTTCCCCGCGTTCAATTTCGCCTAAATGGGAACGATGGATATTTGCCCGGTATGCCAGTTCTTCCTGGGTCCAATCCCGCTCCTTGCGTAAATTTCTGATTCTTTCACCAACTAATTTTATCACATCGTTCATCCTATTTTGTCACCTCTAAAAGAAAAATATCCTGTAATGGACAATCGTTCAACCAGTCAATGGATACATTGATGCATATATGACGGTTATAACCGTTGACATTCTAGAAAAATATCTCTATACTTGTATTTAATGGTAATACAAGACGGGTATAACGTGGGGGTTGCTTTAAATGAGTGAGTGTTTTTACCGGCTCGCTCCTATTATTTTAGCAGCAACAGGGTTGATTCTTGGTATTTGCGGCTATTTCATAGAAAATTATGCGGCAACCAATGTTCATCTGCTATTATGGTGGGGCGTTATATTTGCCCAAACCGTAGCAGGCGTAATTATAGGCATGGTTATCAAAAAACTGTATGAACATACAAGCAGTGACCCGTTGACCGGATTGCGCAACAGGCGCTATTTTTATCAAAGACTTGCTTGTGAAATGGAACGGATGAAAAGGACAAAGCTGCCCTTATCTCTGGCAATCATAGATGTAGACAATTTTAAAAGTATTAATGACACCTATGGGCACATAGAAGGGGACCGGGTTTTGATCGAACTGGCAAGCATTTTAAAAACCCATACCAGGGTAATTGACACGGTTGCCCGGTGGGGCGGAGAAGAATTTGCCATCATCCTTCCGGGTACCGGTATTGAAGGGGCAAAAGTATTTGCCGAAAGGATCAGAAATGTAGTAGAACACTCCAATTCATGCTGCAAAATCACTGTCTGCATAGGCCTTGCCTGCGCCACGGATAAAATGGAGGCGGACCGACTCGTCGTATTGACGGACCAGGCTTTGTATAAAGCAAAAGAGGAAAAAAATAAAGTTGTCAGTATGGAAAGGCCAAATGTGTGAAGCCCCCGCTGTAAGGCAGGGACTTTGTGTTTAATGTTAGTAAGGAGAGGGTTATGACTGACGTAATCTATGGAAATGGAGAGTTCTCCGGCCGAAGAAAAACGAATCCCAGAAAAGCGGATCAAGAAGTAAAATCCAAAAGGGGAAACAGCTTAAGGGAAGAGGCGCGGGAGGCTCTGGAAAGAATATCCGACGTTTTTTTTGCCCTTAACCGCCGGGGAGAATTTACTTATATCAACAGGCAGGCAGAAAAGTATTTTCAAAGAAGTTCCCGGGAACTCATGGGAAAGGAAATCTGGCAGCACTTTCCCCGGTTAAGGGAAACTTCGCTGAAAAAAAGCTGTGAGAAGGCATTTCGAGAGCAAAAAACTGTTGAGGTTGAGACAGATTTAGTGCTGCCGGACCGCTGGCTGGCCATGCGGATTTTTCCTTCGCGCCAGGGATTATCCATTTACTGCAGGGATATCACGGTAAGGAAAAAGATGGAGAAGGAAATGATTAAACTCGACCGGTTGAATACCGTGGGGGAAATAGCCGCCGGTATGGGGCATGAAATGAGAAATCCCATGACTTCCGTGCGGGGTTTTCTGGAGCTCTTGGCAGAAAAGGAGAGAAACGAAAAGAACCACGAAATATTCGATCTGATGATTGATGAACTAGACCGGTGCAATGCTATTATTACGAAGTTTCTTTTGCTCGCCAAAAATAGGGCTCTTCATTTAGAGGCCTGCAATCTAACCATGCTGGGGCGCAGTATGGAGCCGGTGCTGGCGGAGGACGCGGGAACGGCGGATAAAGGTGTAGTTTTTGACTTGGAAGATGTGCCTGACATACCCCTGGATAAATACGAAATCCGTCAGCTTATTTTGCAGTTAGCCCGCAATGGGTTGGACGCAATGCAGGCCGGCCAAACCCTGACCGTAAAAGTGTACCGGCAGGCGTCCAGTATTTTTCTGGAGGTTCAGGACATGGGGTCCGGGATTGATCCCGCTGTCATTGACCAAATTGGAACACCCTTTATCACCACGAAAGAAAATGGCACCGGATTAGGGTTGGCCATCTGCTATAGCATTGTGCAGAGGCATCAAGGAGAAATCTGGTTTGAGACCGGTCCCCGGGGGACAACATTTTTTGTCCGGTTTTATTTGTCGAATTGATTTTCCAGGCAAGGTGTCAAAGGGACAGGTAGTGAGGTTGAAAGAACACGGGGTAGATGAGACTATGGCGCAACGGTTGGTAAGCAGGAATCATGGGGATGGTCCTAGGGATGCTGTCATCTGGATTCAAGACGTCCCCGTGATTCACGGTGGTCAGTTCAGAGGACAGATGGGGGCAGGGACTGTTGCTTGAGCCTGAGCAGTGTAAGTAAGAACGCTTAAGGAAATCATTGACAAATGATTTCCTTAATCATAAAATAATATTGTTGCGTGTAAATAATATTAGGCAAAGGGGTGTTTACATATGTTGGTATGTAATAATGAGGTGACCGAAAACTAAATTTGCTAATTTTTAGACAACCATATGCCTAATATTTTTCAGAGGCACGATTTTGGTTATCGTGTTTTTTTGTTGCCTTTTTGAGGTTAAGTTACTAGCCGTGGGTTGTTTATCCACGGTATTTTTGTGCATTTTTTTAAATGAAAAGGAGAATTGAATGAGTAATACGTTATTGATCACCAGAGGAAAGAACTGGGTGGAGCATACTGCCATGATGCAGCTAAAAGGGCTGGCCAATTTAAAGGGCGTGGTTAAAGCTGTGGGACTTCCGGACCTCCATGCCGGAAAAACACCAATCGGTGTTGCGATCGTTTCGGAAGGTATCATTTACCCCCATATTATCGGTAATGATATTGGCTGCGGTATGGGACTGTTTAACACAGGTATCGAAAGAAAAAGGTTCAAGATGGACCGGTGGGTAACAAGGCTGAACCATATTCGCGAGCTTGCTGATCTTGAAACTGTTAACCCTTATGACGAACAAAGTCCTATTTATGATCTGGGGACCATTGGGAGTGGTAATCATTTTGCGGAATTTCAGGTTTTGCAGGAAGTGTTTGATCCGGCGGAATTTGAAAAACTCAATATCAGCAAAGATGATTTACTCCTGCTGATTCATAGCGGCTCAAGGGGATACGGGCAGAGTATATTGAGAGAGTTTAGTGATCCCCAGGGCTATTTGGTTGGCAGCATGGAAGCAAAATGCTATCTGAAAAAGCACCGGACTGCTCTTTTGTGGGCAGAACGCAACCGCATTGTTGTGGCAAATAAACTGATTGATTACCTGGGTTATGCTTCTCAAGCGGCAACTGTGATTGACTGCAAGCATAATTTTTTAGAACAAAAGGATCATTTGTTTATACACCGCAAAGGGGCTGTTTCTGCAGAGGTGGGAGCTGTGGTGATACCAGGATCGAGAGGATCTCTTACTTACATTGTGAGGCCAACTGATAAAGTAGAAGAATCGGCATATTCCCTTTCTCACGGAGCAGGCAGGAAATGGGCGAGGAGTCTGTGCAAGTCCCGGATTCGTGACAAATATGACAGAGACACCATCAGGGAAACAAAACTGAAAAGCTGGATTGTCTGTCATGATGCAGATTTGCTTTTTGAAGAAGCGCCGGAAGCATATAAAAACATTGATATGGTAATTGAGAGTCTTTTAGAGTTCGGATTAATTAAAATTGTCGCAGCGCTCAAACCGGTGCTGACTTATAAGGGGTGATTAAATGCTGATCCAAATTAGTTCAGGAAAAGGTCCGGCTGAATGTGAGCTGGCCGTAGGAAAGTTCCTGAAGGTTTTTATGCGGGAAATGAAAGGTGTAAAAATTGTCGAGGAAGTAAGGGGACAATATGCGGACTGCTTTAAATCGGTAGTGCTGTCGGTAGATGAAGATGTAAATTATCTGGACGGTACAATCAAATGGGTCGCCCAAAGCCCTTTCCGGCCAAAGCATAAACGTAAGAATTGGTTCATTGATCTTAGCATTTTTCAAGAACAGGCCCAGGTTGAATTTTCAGAAAAGCCTATCCGTTTTGAAACTTTTCGCTGTGGTGGGCATGGCGGTCAAAATGTGAATAAGGTGGAAACGGGAGTCCGGGCTGTTCATATACCAACAGGCCTTGCAGTTGTTGCAACAGAGGCCAGGACCCAGCATCTGAATAAAAAGCTTGCTTTAAACCGCCTAGCTGAAATTATTGCAAAACAACATACGGATGTACAAACACTGGCAAAACAAACTATGTGGATCCAGCATGAACTATTGGAACGGGGCAATCCTTTCAGAGTGTATAAGGGGATGGAGTTCAAGCGAATAAAGTAAGGTCTGCAAGGACATAGGATCGGAGCATTTTTCTTGACCGGTGTCAATGTTATAGCAAGCAGGCTTGAGTTATACCCTTGCTAATCAGATTAATACCTGTATGAGAACAGGATAATGATCGGAAAAACTGGAAGGTGCTACATGGTAATGTAAAACCTTTATAGACGGAGAAAGAAAAATATAATCGATTCTCTTATGCATAGGGATAAACGTAGGGATGTGTTCTTGCCTTGAAATTTGTGCAGCATCTATTAGGGGGGTGTCCTGTAGTTCCGGAGTTGTTGTATTAAAATCTCCCATAAGAATAACGGGAGGATGCAGTTGGGAAATATATTCCCTTATAAATTGAAATTGTTGATTGCGTTCTACTTTTGCTAAGCCTAAATGAGTATTTAATACATGTAACCTCTGGATTCCCAGGGAAAGAACAGTGTGCAGCAGGCCGCGCTGTTCTTTTTTGCTGGGTAAAAGAAAATGATGATTTTCTGAAATAGAAAGAGAAGTAAAGGTGGCTGTTCCATAATATCCTCCACCTAGAGGGACATTAGGAGCGAAGCTACAATACGTTTGCAAAGTATTGTTGATTTTGCTGACTTGATATCCTCTTTTTTCATTTTCATTTATTTCCTGAATACACATGACATTTGCTTGTGTGTTCTCCATATACCGGATTACATTATTGAAGGATGGCCGCATCCAGAGGTCTTTACCGCTGTGGATGTTATAGGTCATTAATTTCAAAATGTGTTCATTTTTATACATAGTGTTCTCCTTTGAAGCACGACTTGCTATTCTTGATATTTCATAGTATGTGCAAAATATTTAATGATGATAAAGTTGAATCTGTATGGATACCAAAGTTTTAATTGTTACAGGGAGGAAAAACTCTGGCAGGAGATTTCCTTAGCTTATTAAAAAAGCGGATTCGCATGATCCACGTATAAAAACAAGGAAACTGTGGATAAATGTAGAATTTATGGGAATATTATAGATAAATGCCTTTTAAGGGTTAGACTGATTACAGCCGGTAGTATTTCGGAAAGGAAGAAGATCTTGAAGTCTATCGCTTTCATCTTTATGTAAAGCAGGTATTGAAAGATAGCTTAAAAGAAAAGATTCAAAAGCATTTAGAAATGGGTGTGTGAATAATGGAATCTATTAATCATTTGTGGAATAGAGTCGGTTTGATCTCAAAATTGGCAAAAATGTCTCAAGGGGGTACAATGCAGTTCGGAAAAACTGCGGTGATGAAATATTTATTTATTCTTCAAGAGGTTTTTAAAGTGCCTTGCGGGTATAGTTTTTCTTTATATACCTATGGACCATATTGTGCCGATGTACTGTCTGATTTAGATTATACAGAGGCAATCGATGGAGTAAAAATATATAATATTGGGTCCGGTTATAGTATTGAACCTTCACAAAAAGCGGAAGAATATATAAAAAAAGCTAAAGATTTTTTAAATAAAAATGAAGGTAGTATTAACGAGGTAATGGAATTATTTAGTAAGATGACTGCGAGAGATCTGGAATTACGGTCTACTATAATTTATATTTATAAAAATTATTTGTCTAATAGATGGGAAATAAGCAGTACTGACATAGCAGCTGATGTAAGAGAACTTAAACCTCATTTTACTTTTGAAGAAGTACTGAGGGCGTTCGATCAATTGAAAATACTCAAGATATTTAATAAACTGAAAAGTTGATAGGTAAGAGAATATAATGTTTATTTTTGTCGAATTATCACAAACTACAAAAGACCTACTACTAATAAGTAGCAGGTCTTTTTCTTATCCTTTTTTTACCAATCCCAAAACCTCAATAGCCTTTTCTAAACTTTCTCCGTTAAATCCCATTTGAACACCTTTCTCAATAGCCTTGGTCCAACCTTTATCAGCTAATTCCTTATCCACCAAGTGATTTTTATATGTTAAAAAGCTTGGCGGCTTCTTAATCACCTTAACCAGTTGCCCAATTATCCGGTGATTGTCCGTTATTTTAATATCTTCATATGCCGGATTTGCTGCCCGGAGCACAAATTGTCCATTTTCCTGGATATAAAACTTTAGAGTCGCTTCACAATCGACATCCTGGACAATGGCAGCCACGATCATACCGTGTGAAGCGGTATCCACCTGGCGCATCAAGGCAAGATCCCCCTCATGAATTCCCACCCAGGACATCGAATCCCCCTTAACCCGGAGAGCAAAGTCTGCCTGTAATTCCGAAGGTATTTCAATTTCATCTTCCCGATTTTCCTGGGCTAGGATAAGGAGGCCAACGCGTATAGTGCCAAGAACAGGAATGACAAGTGAATGGATATTGAAATTCTTTATTAGGCGTTCTTCCGATCTACCAAGAAGGAAATCTAAGCTAACCTTAAAATAATCAGCAATTTTAATTTTTACTTCATCACTCGGAGTCCTTTGTCCGCTTTCATATTGAGACAATGTGGAATTCTCAATATTTAAGACTTTTGCTAAATGAATTTGGGTTAACTGTTTTTCTTCTCGTAATAGTCTAATTCTCTTCGCTAACGGTTCCATAGGGATTCCCCTTCTTTTCACAAGTTGTGAATCTAAATACAGTTTAACAAATATATAAAAAAGATAAACAATGTTTCACAAAATGAAAAACTAATTGTTGACATTTGCTAAGCGTGAATATAGACTATATTTATAAAGTTTCGCTAAATGTGAAGTAAAAGAGGTGATAATATGAAAACACTATCAGAAGTTCGAAAAGAAAAGAAAATTACCCAACTTGAAATGGCTGAGAAACTTGGCGTAGCAGTGTCAACATATAATATGTATGAGAATGGGGAGCGAAATATCCCAGAAAAAGTTGCATCAGGAATATCTAATGTTCTAGGAATTCACAAAAGTGATTTTTTTGTGCCCATTACTTTCACACTTAGCGAATAAACTTGCCAAAATAAGGCTAAAGCTAGCTAATATAATTGACATAAAATGGGATATTTAAACATGAGGAGGTGAGATGGGTGTAAAAATCGGAAGCTGAGAAACGCAAGGATGAGATATTTCATACCTTAAACAATTTTATTGGTCGTGTATCAAAAGGGTTTTTAGCTGCCTCCGTCAGGGAAATAAAAGCGTTGCCGGAGGTTGTAAATAGCCTAATTAAACTTATGGAAGACCAGGTAAAACCTTCTGACACTTTTAGTCTCAGACCAGCAGGTAAGGACGAAATGGTACAGGTTTTTGATCAACAAAAAGCTGAATTGATAGCTAAAACAACCGATGCGCATTAGTGGCAACAAAATTGTCTCAAATGTTAATAGAGTTCGATAGAAATCATATGGCTGTGGTGATTATGATTTCCAATGAAGGCCAAAAGCGAATAAGAGACTTTGAGCTTAATGATATCGGGATTGTTTGAATAGATACCTGACATCTCTCCGGTTGAGTATGGAGTGCCCTAAACATCAATTGTCCTTTTAAATAAATTTATTTTGTTATTTGCAATGTCTCAAGAAAATGCTGGAGCGCTTCCCGCTGGGTAGGGGTAAGCCTTTTGACGATCTCGATAATACTCCGAATATCAGGCGGTATGTCCGGAAGATCTTCAGCAAAGAATTCCGCCCATGAGATATTTAATGCCTGAAGTATTTTTTCGAGAGTATGAACCGTTGGTTGTTTTTTGCCTAATTCTATGTCGCTTAATCCAGCCTGGGAAACGCCGGAGAGTTTTGCAAGTTTATATTGGCTTATGTTTTGCTGGTTTCTCAAGTTTACTAACTTTCCCGAAATATTCAAAATATCCACCACCTAAAAATATATCGCTATAGCTATATTATCATATGTACTTTTTTCTTTAAATAATCGTTAGAGTTATTGACTATATATAACTAAGGCGATATATTATAAATAGCGGAGGTGATATAAATGTTTGCAATTAGGCTTAAGAGGTCCCGCACAAGCCATGGATGGAGCCAAGGGTATTTAGCTGAACTATCGGGGGTATCTCAGGCATATATAAGTGAGCTTGAGGCAGGAGAAAAACAACCTACTTTGCCGATTGTTGAAAAACTTGCCAAGGCTCTGGGGGTACATATAGCAGAGTTACTTGAGGAAGAAGCTGAAGATGGTTGATCAATTTATTCCAAGATATATGAAGAAGGCCTGGTATGAGACAAAGTAATCCCAAAACAAGCATTCTCGAAATGATATCCTGGAAACTTATCATTTCGCATCTTTGAGAGTTTTTGTTTGTTTTTTCGGTTATCCTCTTTTTTAGTCTTTTCCTTGGTATCCCAAAAAGCCTGATAATGTCCCGAAAAAATTTTTTCCTCTTACCCGTCAATTTCATCGTTAGTAAAAAAGTTGGGTGTGTTTAAACATATTCATCATATCGCTTATTATTGTGCGTAGTATACAAGTATACAACATAAATTTGTTTTCATTGACCAGTTATCCGGTTAATCAGGATACAGGTAATAAACAAAACGGAGGTATAAAAATGAAACAAGACGACTTGCAACAAATCTATCAGCGGGCTCAGTTGGGGTACCGTATCGGCTTTGGTGAGATGCCTGCCGTAGTGGTTGTGGATTTCTGCAAGGGATTTACCGACCCTTCCTATCCCCTGGGCGGAGATTTCAGCAAAGAGTTGGCCGCCACAGTAAAGCTTCTGAAGCTGGCGCGCAGCAAAAATATGCCGGTCGTGTTCACCACAGTCGGCTATCAGGCGCATTTGAAAGACGACGGCATCTGGTCGAAAAAGATTACCAGCCACAAACATCTGATGTTAAACAGCGAATTCATAGAGATTGATGGCAGGCTGAGCGTGGACCCGGAGTACGATACTGTGCTGATCAAAAAAGGCGCATCAGCCTTCTTTGGTACAAATTTAATTTCCATACTGATTTCTCAGGGTGTGGATACTGTCATCGTAGCCGGAGTCACTACCAGCGGCTGCGTTCGTGCTACAGTTGTGGACGCCTGCCAGTTCGGCTTCAGGACAATCGTCCCGGCTGATTGTGTCGGCGACCGCGCTGAGGCACCGCATCTGGCAAACTTGTTTGATATCGACAGTAAATACAGTGACGTAATGTCACTGAACGAGGTGCTTGAGCGCCTAGCCGCCTATTAGACCGAAGGGGCCAAGACACGCTGGAAGGCCAGAAGAAAAGGAGAGAAAAAATGTTGAATAATAGTATTCAGGATTTATATAAAAAATCCGGTATGAGCGGACGCGTAGGCTTTGGTAAAAGGCCGGCTATTTTGGTTGTCGATTTTGTGCAGGGTTTTACCTCCAAGGCCGGCTCGCCATTTGGCAGCGATTATATGGATAGCCACCTGGCGCACACGAGAGAACTTCTAGACGCGGCGCGGGTCAAGGATCTGCCCGTGGTTTTTTCCACGGAGGCATTCAGCGACAACATGAAAGATGCGGCGATCTGGTACAGCAAAATGCCCGGACTGAAACATCTGAAGATGAATGCGCCCAGTATGGAGGTGGATCACCGCCTCGGATACGATCCCAAGCGCGAGGTACTGCTGCTGAAAAAGACCGCCTCACCTTTCTTCGGCACAAATCTGGTCTCGATCTTTGTTTCCCAAAGGGTGGATACGGTAATAGTCACCGGTTGCACTACCAGCGGCTGCGTTCGTGCCGCAGTGAGTGATTCCTGCGCCTTTGGGTTCCGCACCATTATTGTACCCGAGTGCGTTGCCGACCGTGCTGAAGGGCCACATAATGCCAATATGCTGGATATGGGGGGCAAATACGGCGACATAGTCGGGCTTTCGGATGTGCTCAGGTATATCGGTTCTCTATCATAATTCTGGCTTTTATTGAAAATTCATTTGAGGGGAGGGTTGAGATTATTCTGTAGAAAGGAGGGTAGATTCTGTTAAATTTCTGTATACATGAATATAAGTATACATAATTTGATATCTATTAAAAGTTTTATTGCATTAAGAGTTGGCGCCTAAAAGGAAAAAAATAGGAGGTGTTCAAATATGTTTGATTACAGCTGGAGAATTTGGCCAAAAACTAAGAGAGGGAAAATGTGGGGTTCAATATTTACCCTATTTTGGATTTTCTTTATTTTCTTTCCTTGGGGAAAACTCGGCGTGGAGCCTTTAGCTTTTGGCTGGCTGCCAAATTGGCTGCTCGTGCTAATGGTTGTGCAGGTTATATATTTGACATTATGGTGGGTATTTATGAGGGAAAAGGAAAAAGAACTGTAATATAAAGCAATTGTGGCACAGGCATTAGAAAAAAATAAACAAAATAGCTTCACTGAAAACCTTATAAAAACAATGATACGGGGAGGGATTGATGATGAGTAGTACCACCATCGCATTACTTACAGTTACTGTTATCTATATTCTAATAATGTTAAGTATTGCATATATGGCTAATAAACGGGCTAAATCAGAAATAACGGATTATTTTGTTGGTTCGGGATCTTTTGGTACACTAGTTATTTTTTGGACGCTTTACGCCACACTTTTTAGCGCATGGACTTTTTTGGGGATGGCGGGAGGCGGATTTAAGCAAGGCCTGGGCTGGTGGGTACTAGCCTTAGCTGATATGAGCCTGGGATTTACCGGCCTTTATTTCGG
Organism: Candidatus Formimonas warabiya; assembly: GCF_002777255.1. Lineage (GTDB taxonomy): Bacteria > Bacillota > Dehalobacteriia > Dehalobacteriales > Dehalobacteriaceae > Formimonas > Formimonas warabiya. The sequence goes on from NZ_CP017634.1 coordinate 4,418,098, forward strand.
CTCACGCCTATGGGTACTGGCACAAAAAAATAAGTATGTAACACCATCAGACTTTCTATCTGATCGGTATCAAAGCAATTTTGTCCGTTATTTAGTAGCAATAATGTCGTTAATTGCGGTTATTCCCCACGTTAGTATTCAAATTACTGGAATTGGAACTATTTACGAAGGTCTATCCCAAGGACAAATTTCTTTTAATACCGGTTTAGTTGTATTTCTCATCTTACTTACCATTACAACTGTCGTTGGCTTAAGATCGGTCGCCTGGTCGGATGTGTTACAAGGCATAATACTTTTTGTAGCCTTATGGATCGCCATGTTTAGTATCCTGGCATCGTCCGATGTAGGCGGGCTTACTTCGGTAGTACAAAAAATAATGAACACAAAACCGGAGTTATTGGGATTTCCGGGAGGAGGCGGATACTTTACCCAGAAAAACTGGATTGCCTGGTTCTTTATGCTGGGGCCGGCCATTGTTACCTATCCCCAAATGATTGTAAAATATTTTGGGGCAAAAAACTTGTTTGTTGTTTCAAATACATCTAAATTAATGCCGTATGCCATTCCATTAACAACTTTTCCAGTAGTTTTTTGCGGTTTGATTGGAGCTGCTGTCCTGCCGGAGCTTAGCAACCCTGATATGGTTATTCCCACCTTGCTGGCCACATACGTCCATCCAGCTGTAGCATCCATTTTAGGAATGGGAGCAATTGCAGCCGCTATGTCAACCGTAAGTGCCATTATGCTGGTAGCTTCTTCTATATTAATCAAAGATGTGATAGCCAGAATAAATCCTGATATGCCGGAAAAAAGACTGGTTTTCTGGGGCAGAGTATGTGTGATGTTCTGGGTGGGAGTTTGCTTGGTCCTGGGAATATGGAATCCAACCATGATTGCTTTAATGGGGGCTTACGCTCTTAGGGCAACCGGTTTAGCCTTTTTCATTCCTATTCTTGGGGCCCTTTTCTGGCCACGATCCACTAAGCAAGGGGTATGCGCAGCTATGGTTACGGGTTTTGTGGTTGGCGCTTTGACTTCATTTGTTTGGCCCACACCTTTTGGTTTTGATGCGGTATATTGGGGCTTTGCCGCGGAAGCCATAGTTTATTTTGCGGTTTCTTACGCTACAGCACCGCCTCCGGAGGCCCACTTGCGCCGGTTTTTTGATGATGTCGATGAAGCACTTAGCAAAACAAGAATAAAAGTTGCACAGGAAAAGCCAAGCGAGATTAAACTATAAATCGTAGATCCTTTGATTTTACCTGATTAAACAAATAAGCTAAAACCGGAAAGAGAATTAACTTTCCTCAAAAAAACGCCTAAACTAAAATGTTTATGCGTTTTTTTGCATTAAAACTCAACCTACTATCTCGCCAGTCCAGAGGATAAAAATATCATCTGTGGCAACTTCACAATATTTTTTGGTTCGCTATATTTGTGAGAATTCCTGTTAGATTGAACTAAGCAAAAGACCTTACAATATGGTAACAGTCAGACTGAGTTCTACAGCATTTTGAAAACCGTCGTTCAGCGTTTTCTCCAGTCAACTGATGTAGTTTTGCGTGCTCCGGAAAAATTTAGATTATATCAAATATGCTATAATCGGGTGGTTATGATTACCTAGTATAAAAAGTTTACTATAAACTAAAATTTAAGCTATTTTTTAAAAAATTTTAGTAAAATAAAGGAAAAATTTAGATTATATCGAATATGATATATACTCAAGCTAGAACCTAATTGTTTCATGATTTTCCAAAAAAAGGTCTTTGGCATTGTGTAAAATGTGAATCGCCAAATCAAAACTGACATCATAAGCACATTGTTTTGGATTAAATTAAACCTTTTCAGTCAAATTAGAGCTGCTTTACCATATAAAAGTTAGATTACCTAGTCACATTGAAAGAGAAGAAGCAGCTGGGTTGTTTCCATGGCACCAGCGTATTTTAATCGGGTCTGAATGTAATCCTTTAGTTCTTCTTTCTTCAAGCCCTGCAAGTGATATTTTACAGAAATGGGCCTGTTCCCACCGGGTTGACCGCGCCGCAGTTCAAACCTCGCGCATTTGATTTTCGGCACCACTTCGCATATGCAAACCTGAACCGCTGGGCTGAGCAAGGCAAAGACGTCAACGTAATGTTGGCGTTTTTAATAAGGTATATGGGGCAGCCAGTGGCAACACTGTGGCATCCTATAGGAATTGCCTAAATCGTTACGTTGACTGCCTTGAGTCAGAAAAGGACGCCAAACGTAAAGACATCAGCCTTAAAATGCTTGTTAGGGAAAACATTACGGGATCCGTTCTTTGTTTGGGTTTTAAGGCATCAAGACCAGGACGGAGATAGTCAGAGTACCATGAGGAAATGGTCTTTGGTGAATAATTAGATAATGGGTATCCGGTTTGGTATCCGTTTGAAAAGAAAAGAGGTGGTTTCAGGCATATGCGGCGGATCTAACGGCAGGGTTAGCCTTGTTCCCGGCAAACAAAAACGAGGCTGAAAATGGAGTTGCCGTCTCCAGAATAACAGGCTGCAAAAACTAAGGGGGCTTAAATTATTGGGGCAAAAGATGCAATTCTGGGATAAAATGTAATTCTGGGGGAGGATGGTACGAATGAAATCAAAAAAATATCAGCACTTAATCCTTTGCGCTATTTTTTTGTTATTATGCCTTATCGGAGTTACCGCTGCTTTTGCAGATGAGCTGGGCTTATCTGCTGCTTCATATAAGGTGGAATTCCTTTGGACCGACGGCGTAACCGTGATGGGCACACTGGACGTTAAAGACGGCGACTGTCTCGACGAAGCAGATATACCTGCAATCGACGCCAGCGGCACCAAAATCGTTACGAGCTGGCTTTTAGCGGATAGCGGCGAACCGTTCGATCTGCAAACGCCCATCCAACAGGACTACAGCCTGAAGCCCGGGGAAGTAGAGGATTATGTCCCGGAGACTCCTCTCGGCCTTATGCTGGACGAGCAGTCAGGTGATGCCGGCGTGGTGAGCGATGTTTATGGGGAAGTAGAGGATTATGTCCCGGAGGCTCCTCCCGGCCTTATGCTAGAGGAGCAGTCAGGTGATGTCAGCGTGGTGAGCTATGTTTACCTCATCACGGACAGGGAAATTGAGATCGGCTTCGATACGCCGATACTCGACTCCGCCGCTGCTGCCGCCACCTTTAAGGTTACGGTAGACGGCGAGGAAGTGGATTATGACTACCTCTCATATTTCGATTTTGGCTCTTATGAAACTGCGCCGGCGGTCAATATCCGCTTAAAGGATCCGCTGAATGTGGGTACGTTGAGTGGACGGACGGGAACCGCCGTGACGCCGAACTCGGGTACTTACACTACGCTTGGCCCTGCTGCCGCTGAACGGGTGAAGGTTGTCCTGATTGCCACCAGTGCGGAAACACAGGCCGTCTGGAAACCCTTCTACACCTATAGGCAAATAGGCCAAAAATCCAAAATCCATGCCACCGGCAACGCGGCTAACGGTACACTTGCTGCAAACGACTCGATCAAAGGCGTCGCCTATAACGGTGAGTACGTAATCAATTTCTGCGGCGAGGGCATCAACAAGATGACGGGCCGTGCGGAATTGCTGACTCAAAATGCCGTGGAAGCGGGTCTCTGCGTAAAGATTGTGGGCACGGATCAATCCGTGTACCAGGCTCCGGAATACCGTGAACTATATGTGTCCGGTGAAACCACCGACGCTTTTACCCGCACCCACATCGCCGGCACCTTGGATAAGCCGATCATCGTCACCACCGCTGATGATGTGATGCGTCAGGCCAGTACCGGCGAGATGGACAGGCCCAAAAGCGACCTCTTCTATATGGGCGAGGCGTTCGCGCGGCTGTTCTGGACGCTGGGTGTGGTGGAAGGCTGCCCGCGCACCCCCAGGAGTTTTATGAACGATTACGACGACTATAATTACGCGAAGCATATTGAGGATGCCTACAACCATGCCAAGGCCAACAATATGTGGGGTAATGGCACCACTAAGATGATGGAAAGCGCGGAGGATTACTTTACCTATGCCGCCATGGTGTGGTATGAATTTATCCCGGAATCTGCGGACGGCGCATGGCATTCCGAAGCCTTCCCGGTCAACACCCGTGAAGAGCTGAAAAGGTATGACCCGGATCTGTTCCGGCCGATGTGTGGTATATTCGGCGAATGGGAATATTTCTCCGGCCTCTCCAACCAGACCGCGGGCTTTGACACCGGCAGAGACGGCGTGCGGTCCGGCATGCCCTGGTTCTGGCATACCCAGGCGGATAATTACAACATCGACGGCGAAGAGTATGAAGAGCTGGAGATTGAGCACGTCTGGGTGATTTCCAGCAGCGAGGTCGAGGTTAAGTTCAACCGCGAGATTAAGGATATGACCGCGGCCTGTACCTCCAGTAACTGGCAGATAGAACGGAGCCTGGACGGCGGCGCCACCTGGACCCCCCTCAGCACCAACATCAGGGGAAGCTATTTATGGAAAGCCATTACCCTGTCGGCATCCAATCTGACCACCGGTACTTTCGGTGAGGGCTTCTCGGGCTTTACCCAGGAGGACCTCGATGAGCGCAGCGTGGCCAATGGCGGCTGGATACCGAATAGTCAGCAGCCCAGCGCCACCGCTCTGAAAAAGGGCGAATTTGTCGGTGTGGATGATGCGGTAGCGCGGGGCGCCGGCATCAACGGCATGATCAGAGTGCGATTCCTGGACAACACGCCCATCCGCGACTGGGACGGTAATGCACTAGCGAGCGATAATTACGGGGCGGAATTCCATCCCTGGGTAGGCAATGTCTACCGCAGCCCGCTCACCGGCGTTTACATTTACGCCGATACCGGGGTGTCGAAAAAGACGATTGAATTGGCGGGCTACTATTATGACTCCCAATGCGCCAATAACCAAACCATTACTTACCCCAACGCCTCCGGCGGAGCCCTCACCCCCGTCACGTTTGACCGGGTTGGCCAAAGGATTGCCGACTACGCCACAAGACAAAACGGCGGCATGAAGATCATCGCCGAAGGCCAGCATGCCATGCAGCAGTCGAGAAACCAGGAAAACAGCTCTTATCATAATGCTCTGTATGTGGAAGGCTGGGGCGGCACCAAATTCCAGGATGAAGCGGTCAATATAGAGCGCGACTACAGCTTAACCAGATACAAGAATGAGTTCCTCCTCTACCATGAAGGCGGGCACGGTGTAGACAGCTACACGGGCGGCAGCAGCTATGCTCCCTTTGTGTACACCGATATCACCTCTGCACATAACGCTGCGACCAGCTACGAGAATGGCCGGAGATGGTATGACGTTAACAATGTGGGCGCTTATTTGTCCTCCCGGGGCGAGTACGTCTCCACCGGCTCCACCTACTGGCATGGCACGATGCGCCAATCCAAGGACGGCACCAATGACGGCACCTGGACGCCCATCTGTAACCGTTGGACATTCTGGCGTTACGACCCATTTGGCTTCGAAGCCTTTAAGCGGCTCTACTTCGACGGCGATCTGGGCCTGTGGTACTGTGACGAAAACGGCGTTCCCCAATTCGGCAACCCCGAATACAGAGTGCTGCCCGGCGACTGGAAGTATCTGCAGTATGACGAAGAGCTTAATGAACGCCTCACGCTCCAATATGGGCTCCATGGAAACGGAGAAACCCTGAAGATCGACAGCGAAGACGCTTTGATCGCCTGGGGCTGCACTAACCCCATAACTTTGAACTACGACCCCTATACCGGCTATTCCAACCCGGACTTCAAGTGGGTATCCTGGGCCACAGCCAATATCTACGATATCACCTTGAAGGATGAACTCAACCCTGACTTCCCGAACAACAGGTATGACTTCAAAGGCGGCGTACACTACTTCCCGGAGGAGCCTACGAAGAGCTTTAACAATCCCTTCCTGGAGTATCCCTACGTGAAGAAGCCGGTCCGCTCGGCTGAAGACGAAGCCCTGATAGCGCCCGTGACCGGCGTGGCGAGCAATCTTGGCTTCTACAGCACCGCAGTGTTAAAATTCGATTTCAATCAGGAACTCACCGTCGATAACGTGCAGAGCAGCTTCATCGTGGAAGTCGATGGCGAGCGGATGCCCTTCCGTTTCTACTCCTACAAGGACGGCGAAGTGATGCTGCGCTTGCATTCGGCGGTGGAAGAGGAGCAGAAGGTCGAGCTCACCGTGGTGACCACGGGGCAAAAGATCCCGCTAGGCAGCGCTGGCGGCCTGACTCCTTCCGCAGCCATCAATGCGCAGGAAAAGGTGTATGTGTTAAACAACAAGCAGGTGGACTACGTGATCTCCATGGACGATGTCGAACGCGCCAATATGTTTGTCATTGAAGCTGATTTCGATACCGACTATCTGGATTTCGAGGATTACGAAATCGTGCTGCAGGTACCCACGGAGAGTGTGGAGCAAAGCTATGACGCAATTTCCGGCAAGTTTAAGCTCACCTTCTTCATTGCGAAACGGGACATGACCTACACGACCATAGCTCCGCAGGACGTGGCGGTAATTTCCCTGCGCGTGAAGGATAACGTGGCCTATGGAACGGAGCTGAAAGGCCTGCTGAATGATTTCAGCTTCACAGCAATCAGTGTTGATGGCAATACGACAAGCTCCCCCGATGTAACGATCACGAATCGGGAAGCAACGGTAATCGTCTCCGGACATAACCTGGACCTGAATGGCGATTACGAACTCACGTTAGAGGATATCGCCCTGGTAGTCTACCACTACTTCCTGATCGGTGAAGGCCATAGCATGTGGGAAGAGGCATCACGCTTTGATCTGGTGGGCAATGGTTTAATCGACACCATGGATATTATCGCGCTTTACAGATTGTTATAGCAAAGGTAAGCGGGTTAACGCAAACATATGAGTGTAACCGCTGCTGTGGGGCCGGCTGCCGCTCAGGCGTTTATCCAAGCGGCAGCCGCACCCCGGCGGTATTTTCCCAGAAGGAGGTATAACCCATGAAAAAGTGTTTTATCATGACACTAGTAATAATGGCTCTGTTCTTTTCGGCCGGCCAGGCCTTAGCCACCAACTCGTCGCCGTTAGATTACAGCGTTTCCTCTGCAAATGTTCTACTGGATCAGAACGGCAACGGCAGCTTTACCATCAGGGTAGAGGATTTTCAGCAACCATTTGTGGGGATGCAGTTTATAGTTGTGCCAAGTGCCGACGTGGAAATCGTATCAGTCAGTTACAATACAAATGTAACTCCCCCGGATACCTCTGGCCCGCAGGCAATCGCAGAAGGGTCGAACCGTCAGGGCATGGTATTTGCGTTTTCAAATATAAATCTTGGTGAAGAGCCTGATGAAGATAAATCGAAGGCGGACATTTTTAGCGGCGAGGTAACCTGCACCGTAGATGTGCGATACGTAGGTGATAAAGACGGTACAGGCAGCTTAGTGATTGATGAAATCAGTGCTCAGCGTTTCGAGACGGGCACGATTTATATGAGTACCGAAAAAACACCGATTACTTTAATTTTAAATAATGACCCACCGGATCCGGATACTTACAGAATTACCGTTGAATCCGTATCTGGCGGCACTATTACAGTCGTCCCCAGCAGTGGCCGGGCAAAAGAAGGAGAGACCGTTACCCTTTCCTTTAAAGCCAACAGCGGCTTCAAATTTGACGCATGGAAGGTAACAAGAGACGAAAGCAGTCAAGATGTGACGGTTACCGATAATAAATTCACCATGCCGGCGGAAAATGTGACGGTAACGGCAAAGTGTTCCTCCACTGGCGGCGGTTCCGGCGGCGGCGGTGGCGGCAGCGACGAGCCTGAAACACCGGACGATTCTGCTTCCACAGTTTCAGGTAACACGATCAGCGTACCGGTCAGCCCGGTTATAGACGGCAGTACGGCTGTCGTCACGCCGACTGATCTGCAGATAAGCAGTGCTTTACAAATGAAGAAAAGCGATAAGGAAAACATCATAAGCTTTGAAGTGATTGGGGCAGATGCCGGCACTGCTCATGAATTTACTTTGGAGCTCAGCCAATCTCAAAGCAATCTGCTGGCAGACGGTGTAGAAAAAGTAGCCTTCCGGACACCCGTAGGCACGGTAATAATGCCCAAAGAGGTATTAGAGCAAGCGAACGGCGGTTTGAAGCTGACTGTTAGCAAAGTTTCCGGTGAAACTGATACTTTTGAAGTGACATTACAGGACGAAAAAGGGATCATCACCCGGCTGAATGGCAGAACTACATTGGAGTTTCCCGTAACCAGGCCTGGGTCACCAACTGATGTTATGACACATAACGGGGAGATCATGAAGAACTCTGTGATCAGCGGGAGCAAAGGGTATGGTGTCACTACCGGATTCAGCAGATTTGCTGTTATCTCCAACCAGGTTAGTTTTACCGATACTGCTGATCATTGGGCAAAACAATACATTGCATTCTTAGCGGCAAGAAACATTATAAATGGTACAGCACCTAATAAATTTGCTCCCAACAATTACGTGACCAGAGCGGAATTTATCAAGATGCTGATCAATTCTATTGATGGCTTGGATGTTAAGAATGCCGCATCTGCCGGCTTTAACGATGTAAAAGAAGGCCAATGGTACAGCGATTTTATCAACTGGGCAGCAGGGAAAAAGATAGTCAGCGGTTACGAGGATGGGTCTTTTGGGATCAGTAAGCGTATCACCAGGCAGGAGATGGCAGTAATCATCGACCGGTTTGCCGCGGAGATGGCAATTGATCTGGATCCAACGCAAGCGCATACTGCCTTCGTGGACGACAGTAAGATTGCTCCATTTGCAAAAGACTCTGTGTACAAGATACAGCAGGTTGGTATTATTACAGGAAAGGGTAATAATACCTTTGACCCTGCAGGTAATGCTACCAGAGCGGAAGCTGCCAAGATGATTTCCGGTCTTATTGAGCTGCTGGTAAAATAGCTGAGTTAAATTGCAGATGCGAATAGCAGTATTAAGCAGGGACTATGATCCCTGCTTAATTTTTAAGCACTCACTTCCTCAATTTTGTAAGTTTTTCCTGACACTTTTTAGCTTTTCCAAAATCCATCAACCTTTGGAAAGGATATTAATTTTACTATTTGTCATCGAGGAATACCTCCTTCAATTCTTTGGTTAGCTGACAATCAGGAATGGCTTATACATTGGTAATATTACAGAAGAAAAGAGAGCGAATAGTAAGAATTTGTTGATTATGCAAAAATAGTTATGGTAACATTGGGTCATAAGGTGTTCCGGGGAAATTGACTGAACTACAAGGGTATTAGAGGATTTATTTGCGCTATGAATAATTCTGCTTTTAATAGAAAAAGGAGGGTGAAGTAATGACAAATATCGAAACAAAAATCCTTGGGTTTCGTCTGCGTTTTGCTCAAAGAGGAGATGTTCCCTTGATTGTAAAATACATTAGGGATCTAGCTGCCTATGAAGGGGAGTTAGACCAGGTCACCTGTACCTCAGAAGTATTGGAAAGGGACATGTTTGACCGGGGCGGTGCAGAAGCGCTGATTGGGGAGTTCAACGGGGTACCCGTAGGTTTTGCATTGTTTCATCCCACCTTTTCCACTTTTCTTGGGCGAAAGGGAATGGGGTTAGTTGATCTGTATATAGAACCTGAAATGCGAGGAAAGGGATTCGGTAAGACGATGTTATCCTACCTTGCTCAATTAGCGGTTGAAAGGGATTGCGGAAGACTGGAATGGCCATGTCATGATTGGAATGATCCTGCGATTAAACTATATAAAAAGTGGGGCGCATTTCCCATAAGCAATCTTAGGACTTATAGACTTTGTGATGAAGCCTTATCAGAGTTTTCAAAGAAGTGGCGATAATGAATTATAAGCGGGCATGCTTTATTTGCCCTAAAAAACCAGACAAATTTCTGTACGGCAAAATAGCAAAGCAGCTTAAATGACCGTTACTCCTAATATTTGGGCTATTCCTACCGCCTGAACCGTGTTTACTTTTGCCCCACGTAATTCTATATGTGTATCAGATACCATAATGCCATCAATCGTACAGTCTGATAAATCAATTCCCTTTAATGAAGTTTTAAAGAAATCGACACTTGTGAGATCCACTTTTCTGAGTCTCATCTTTTTGAATTTCACCTCAGACATAAAGGCTTCTCTAAAATTACAATCGTTAATAGAACAATTCTCCCAAAATGTATTAACGCAATTTGCATAATGAAAAGAACTTCTATCCAACTGAACTTCTTTAAAAACAGTCTGGTTAAAATTACTGCCATCAGCCTTGCTGTCTATGATTTTAGCGTTCTTCCAATAACTATTGGTGAATATACAATTAGAGAAATCACAATTTTCAAAAGTCGTATTATAAAAACCGACACCGGTAAAATCGCAAGCGGTAAATCGGCATTTATTAAATTGTACCAGCCTAAATTCCGTTTTGGAAACATCCAGTTCTGTAATCGTTTCATTTTCAAAGCATATTTCTTCTATGGAATTCTCGTCTAATTTTGCATCAAGAATTTTATCTTTTAACATAAATAGACCTCCAGATTTTGAATAAATTAAGTTACATCTTTAAACAAATATGACGACAAGTTATTTTTGAAAAATACAGCCAAATGGACCGCTCCGTGAAAGGGCTTACGGGAGCGGGCGGAGGGAAATAATTAGAAGGATGGGAAAAGCTTTGCCTTTATCTCCAGAAGGAAATAAAGGACTATTCCAATAACTATCAGTAATACAATTGCCCTGATCACTTTATTGCCCCTTTTCTGTTTTTAAGACTTGCCTGCCATAGGGCAGGTCTTTTTATGTTTCATGATCAAAGCGTTGGATAACCCATTCTCAGCAACAGTGTAAGCTCAAAACAAAACCAAGTCAATCTGGCCAGACAAATTCTCATACCGGGTCTTGGTCATCTGTATCTGCGCCAATGGTTCAAAGCGATAGTATTTATCATAGCCTTATTACTTGTCAGCTACTTCATAGGACGAGGAAATATTGTAATTTATAAAAATGAGAAGGATAAAATGCTTGTCAGCAGGGTAGCTGCACTTGAAGGAGAAACCATTGAGATAAAGGATGGAAGCGTATATATTAATGGGGCTATTACTGATGATTCCAAATTAATGAGTATTCACTATGATGGTTTAGGAACATATGGGATACCTGGTAGACCCTATAAGATACCTGATAACTCCATATTTGTTTTAGGAGATAATACGGTTAATAGCATAGATAGTAGGGTTAATGGGGCCATACCGGTGGAACAAGTCGTGGGTGTTGGTTACAAAATTATATGGCCATTTAAGAAAGAGGCAAAGATATAATTTCGCAAATAAAAGATATAATTCGTAAATATCGGTTACTCCCTCGAGTGCCGGTATTTTTATTTGCCCTAAAAACCAGACAAATTTCTGCACGGCAAAATAGCAAAGCATTTTAAACAACCCTTACTCCTAATATTTGGGCTATTTCTACCGCCTGGACCGTGTTTACTTTTGCCCCACGCAATTCTATATGTGTATCAGATACCATAATGCCATCAATTGTACAGTCTGATAAATCAATTCCCACCGGATATTCCCCTGCTCCATAGAGAAACTGCGCTCGCTCCGATTCACATCCGGCGGTAAGATCTTTATTCTTCCGCCCCTGCGAATAAATTAACGTAATTCACCAATAATCGACCTAATATGATATAATATTTAAGCTAAGGAACAAAATTCCAACAATTATTATAGTCTTACTTAGCGAAATTAGAGTCAGCTGCTGTTTCTTATCTCACTTGTAAACGAGGGAGCTTTGCTAATAACGGGCTTTGAAAGGAGATAAAATTTTGAAGAGAACCGGGAAAAAAGTATTGTTACTTAACTTGCTTATGTTTTTGGCAATTGCTGCTGCATTTTATGCCTCACCTATGTCTGCCGGGGCTTCCGAAACTGTATCCGGGGCGGTATACAACAGTTCTTCCCCGGATAATCAATACGGCATAGAAAGCATTCCCGGATACGGTGAGGACAGTTTATTGATAAAATTTAACGATACCGAGGTAACCAAAAACTATACATATTTTTATTTTGAAAATCCCCACCAAGTGATCACTTTTGCATATTATCTTGATCCGAATACCTTACCGTACAATTTGGAATTTTCCATATGTCAGGAAAACCAGGAAATTGGTTTTTACTATTATGGTTTATTTGATACGGAGGACTATTATGAGGTAGATTTAAAAGAGGGCCTGAACCGGTTTTCCGTCCAAGATAACTTCGGTTATCTTTCTGCTTATATTAATATTGTCTATATACCTCCCACAGCAAATGCCCAAAGAAGAGGCGAAATCATGCAGGCGGTGATAGATGCCGACGCTCAATCGGTGGATGAATACTCTTTTCTTGCCGCTGAAAGCACGATAAATGCTCAATTGGCCATTCCTTATGATAATTTTGAGGATAAAATTAGTCTCTCAGGAGTGTCAACACCACTCTCCATGGATAAATATTACAACCTCCTTTATACTGACCAGGACTCTGTACAATTCAACGTGGAAGTAAATGGTTCAGCCAAGGTGTTTATCGATGGGGTACAGGCGCAATCGCTGAACAGGGCCAAAGCCACTATTCCTCTGACCTTAAGTAAGTATTTTACCAAAATTGAGGTACAATATGAAACAACCAATAAAGACTACTATTTCTGCATTATAAAATTACCTCCGGGCCTCGATGCGGAATTTTATCAGGATATGGGTAGTAAAGCCAATGCTGCAAACGATCAATGCGTAGACCAAGCAAGTTATGACCAGAATATAGCTGATATGGAATTGTACATGGATCAGGTCATTAATGATCTGAGAATCATAAGGTTTACAGGTTTGGCTGGCAATCAGGACTTTGGTCAACCTTATCAAATCTACGCAACCGATCAACCCAGTTTAAAGGTGTCTACCTTTGCTAAAGAGCCGGCAACCATTATCTTTAATGGAGCCGATATTGGTAGCATAAACGGTATGTGGAAAGAGGCCAATCTTAATCTGAATAATGAAGGTAATGTCTTGGAAATCCAGTTTGGAAATGAAATCTATCAGATCTATCTTTTTGCCCTTATCAGCCAAGTAAGATCAGAGATCAAAACCGCTCTTTTCTCAGCAGCTGCAGAATCAAATGCCCATCTTTCGGATGAAGCAGATTATGAGCAAGCCATTGACAGACTGGCAGATATATACAATTGTAATCAGGAGGGGAAAGTAAAGAAGCTGGCCGCAGGCTATTCCCACTACCTGGCATTGTTGGAAGATGGAACTGTTGTCGCCTGGGATCAAAACGGGAATCTACTGGATGTACCCGAAACAGCAAATAAGGTTAAGGATATTGGTGCCGGTAATGATTATTCGGTGGCCTTAAAAGAGGACGGCACTTTGGTTGCCTGGGGCAGCATCATGACGGAGGTTTTAAATGTGCCGGCCGGCTTGAATAACGTCAGGACAATTTCCGCTGGACCATATTTTTGTCTCGCCCTAAAAAATGACGGTACCGTGGTGGAATGGGGTCCAATGATTAGTCAACTGCCTGCCGGACTGTCCCAGGTTAAAGCTATTTCCGCAGGCAAATATCATGCCTTGGCTTTAAAGGAAAACGGCACGGTAGTAGGCTGGGGCAGAAATGATTACGGGGAAATATCCATTCCTGCCGAGCTTACCAATATTCAAGCCATCTCCGCAGGAGAATATCTCAGTCTGCTGTTGAAAGCGGATGGTACGGTAGCTATTATCGATTATAACTATTCATCAAATTATCCAGCCTATCTTACCGGCGTTAAAGATATATTCTGTGGTGATCAGGATACAAACTATGCTATTTTAACCAACGGTGCGGTTAAGAGATTCACCGAGAGTGCTCTTTACTCCCCATACGAAATTGGGGATGTTGCCGGCAACGGGAAGAAAGCCCGGCAGATCGTAGCGACCAATAACAATTATTACCAGGATCCTTTAATCTTAATGGAAGACGGGACCGTATACAGTCCTCAGAATCATTATCAGCCAATTTTACAGAGTTTCATTAAAAAACATGCCAGTATCGGGCCTGTGGTGATCTCTAAGAGTCATTCCATCTTTTATTTTGAAAATCCAAACCAGACTTTAAATCTGATTTTCAACAGTGATTGTCAGGTCAATTTTAACGGACAGCTCATCAAAAGCTTTACAAATTCCTCGGAAGCCATACCGTTGGTTTTACTTCCGGGCAAAAATGATTTGGAAATGACCTTTTCCAATGGCGTTTTTAGCGATATCAAAAAAGTAGCTATATTTTACTTGCCTCCGGAAAACGGCGCTTTGTTCCGGCAGGCAGTGATAAATCAAGTGATTGCTGCGGATGCGGCAAGTATCGATGACAATAGTTTTCAAAACGGCATCAATAGCATTCTGAGTCTAAAAATACTGAGTTTAACTGAGTTAGGTTATATAATTAATAAGCCTTATGCGATTAGATTTAGCACGGCCGGCCAAATAAACCTGAGCTATGGGTTTGGCGGCAGCCTGGCGGTAAGTGTTAATGGCTCCCCTGCCGTTACAAGCAATGCCTTGTACGGCAATATTCCAATTTCACTGAATCTAGGACAGAATGAAATCATCGTTCAATATACCAAAGAGGGAACCCAAGCCTATAAAATATCTATTTTCTATCTGCCCTCCGAAAGCAGTTCTGTGCTGCGGGAAACCGTATCCAAAGCAATCATCGCAGCTGACGGGCGTGCGATAGATGAAGCATCGTATCAGCAGGAAGTAGCCGGTATCCCGTCAGCGAAAAATCTGTTTTTTGATTACCCAACCGCTGATTTGAACCGACATTTTTACATCCAGTACACCGAAAGTCATTATTACCATTTGGGAGTAGTTGCTTACGCTTCCGCCAAGGTTATACAGGATTTTGTAGAAATCACATCGTTTTCTCAAGATTATCAGTATTTATCCTTTGATCTCCACAACGGGGTTAATAATTTTGAGGTTCAGTTTGGGGCAGGGGCGACTCCAGCTGTTTACAAAATCTGCGTTTTTCGTATACCCGACGATGCAGAACCTGGTTTTCGGGCAAATATCTCCGCGGCAGTAGCAGCCGCCCAGCAAAAGAGTTTCGATCAAAACAGCTATAATATGGAAATAAAGGGGATCATTCAAAGAAATAAATATGTTGCCTTTACCAATTTTACCGGCAGCATGGATACGAATAGAAAATACCGCATTTTATATACCGAGGGATCCCAGCTTTCCATTCAGTGTTCCACGGCGGAACGTGCTGATGTCACCATGGTAAAAATGTCCAATGGATCCAGTATCGATGGATCGGAAAGCTATGTAGTAGGAGCTTCTACCGGTAATTTTACCATTCCGCTGGTAGAGGGCAGAAATGTACTGCAGATCAGTTTTACCGAATTTGGCGAAGTAACGACTTATTATTATGCGATATTCCGGGGATCTTCACAATTCGGGAGTCAGACGAAAAACAATATTATTAATGCCGTTATTAACGCAGATAATGCACTGGTCAATAACGACGGCCTTACTTATACCATTAAATTAGCAGACGTTTCCAATACGTATTTCTGGAATCTCAATTCCAATTGGTTCAAATGGCTGTAAATAGTGGAGGAATAACGGCATGAAAAGAAGCGGATTGATAATTATTTTAACCTTACTGATGATTACATTTTCTTTTTCCCGGGCAGCACAAGCAGCAACCGAGCTGGAATACTACGAGCAGGGAGTGGATCTGTTTAACCAGGGAAATTATGAAGAGGCTCTGCACAATTTTGAAGCCGCGGGCACGATAAATCCGCATGAATCCGTCTACTTTGATTGGCAAGGCTCATGCTTATATCATATGGTTGCTCTTGATGAAGCCTTGCTCGCTTTTGATAAGGCTTTGGCTTTAGAACCTTATTATACGACCTTCGAATACAAAGGGGTATGTCTGGCTGCCTTGGGCCGTCCGGAGGAAGCCCTGGAAGCCTTTAACGAAAGCATTGCCTTGTATCCCTATCAAAACAACTACTTCTGGAAGGCAGCGATTTTGCTGGATCTGCAAAGATTTGACCAAGCAGCCGGCACCTATCTTTCTGTTGTCGCTCTGAATGACACAGACAACGAAGCTAAAGCATTGGCTTATAATAATGCCAGCTATCTTCTGTACCTCAATCAAAATTACACTGAGGCGATGGAAGCAGTAGAGAACGGCCTGGCATTAGAACCGGACAAGTCCAATCTATACAAAAATAAAGGACTGATTTTAGAGGCACAGGGCAATTATCATGAGGCCTTGGAAAACTATAATGAAGCACTGGAAATTGATCCGAATAACCAGGCTGCCCTTACAGCTCAAAGGAACCTAATCGCAAGGCTAAACGGAGAAGAGCCGGACTCCACCGGAATGGTTGAATGGGAAGAAATAAAGCTATATGTCCCTTTAGACAAGGTTTGGACGATTACCTTCAACAGACCGGTCGATCTAGAATCTGCCCAAAATAATATTTATATCGCTGATGAAGAAAACAAGCATCTGAGTCTGAAGATAGAGGCCGGTAATGATGCCAATGAAATAACAGTTTCCTTAAGCGATGGACAAAGCTATGCGGCGGCTCAAAGATATACTCTGTTCGTTCCCGCAAATGTAAAAAGTGTTAACGGAGTAAAAATGATCAACGGAGTCAAGATGGATTTTTTCACAAAATAATGTAAAGTAATGGATTTTCAGATAATTTGTTTTACTTACTATAAAATTAGCCCTGCGTATATTTATAATTGGACCGGCAGGCTTTATAAAAAATGAAAGGGTGGAGAAAATGCGGGATGAAGTAACCAAAAAAGAGGGAGACATTCTTTCAGAAGAAGAGTTGGATCAGGTAACAGGAGGCATTGAACATCCTAAACCGCCAACTGCCCCCGGAAGCGGCGGTGGAATGTAGAAAGGAGCCGTAAAGTTGAAAAGGCAAAAAATTGGGCCATTATTTTATGTTTATCTATTTATTTCTGCATTTCTGGTTTTTGTCCCTGCCTTTGCTTATGCTGACGGATTTCAATACGAAAAAGAAGCACGAATCTTAAATGACTTGGGACTCTACCGGGGTATTTCAGAAGGAGAATTCAATCCTGATCTGGGTGCTGCACTTAATCGGGAAACAGGGATAGTGATGCTTATCAGGATCTTTGGCCTGGAAACTGAGGCTGCCAATATCACTAATGCCGATGAAATCCTTAGCAAATTCAGTGATGCCGGTGAAATTTCAGGCTGGGCTGAAGGTGCAGTTGCCTACGCAGTTCATAGTGGCTTGGTAATTGGTCTCCCGGACGGGACTTTTGGTGCTAAACAGCCATTAAATGGAAAAGCCTATTGTAGTCTAATTTTGCGTCAGCTTGGTTATACGCCTGATTATAATCAGGCGCCGGCTGAGTTGGCGGCTAAAGGCGGTATTTCACCAGAAGAGGTTCAATCATTTACCAATAAAGATTTAATCAAAGATGATTTGGTTGGAATTTCCTATGGGTGCCTGAAAGCAAACGATATAGAAGGAAAGAGTGTGCTCGAAAGCCTGGTCGCACTTGGTGTTGTTGACAACTCAGGAGTGGAAACAATCATGGCTAATTTACCTGATCTGCGTTCTGCTCTAGCAGGACCAGCACTAACGCCATCTGTGCCTCCCGCACCAACCGGATCTTCGTCTCATTCAGGTCATCCAGACGATAGGAAGAAACCGGTAGCCTCGCTTACCCAAAGGCAGGATAATGTTATAGTCGTGTGTTTTGATGAATCTGTCGTTTCTTCCACAAATAGGAATGGGGCCAAGAATTTGTCCAACTATAAGATATTAGGAGTTAATGGTAATTTTGTGGAAAATGCAGCTTCAATTTCGGAATCAGTACCCAATCTGGAATTTGAGGTAAGTTTTGATTCACTAACGAAAGGAAATTACGGCGAATTTACTGTCTGCATCACAGGAATCAGTGACCAATCCGGTAATATTATGGATGATTATCAACAAAAACTATCAATCATTCCTTTTTCCATTAAAACGATTCAATAATCTTCATGGCAGAGATATCGTTTGAAACAGGGGAATCACGGGGACGGTCCTAATGAGTTAAATTAGTAGCAGCAATAGGACCGTCTTCATGATTCCTCCTTTGGTTAGCTGACAATCAAGAATGGCCTATATATTGGTAATATTACAGAAGAAAAGGATGTAAATTTTGATCTGTTAATAAAGATGAACAAAAAAAGACCGGCCACTCATTGGCACAGGTCTTTTCCTTTATAGGACCGCCCCGCGATTCTTCTAATAAATATACACAGGCCTTTGTACTGAGACCATATATAGAAAAAAGACTGAACAGTCTAATAGGTCAATTAGGATCAATTTAGGAAAAATAAAATATATTCAAATTATTAAATCTATGTTTTATAATGAAATTAAACAACAGACAGCCCTTATTATGAAGGGGGACAACGCGATGAAGAAAAAGAGCCTGGCTGTTATTGCCTCGGACAGGAGAATCAAAAATTTCCTGGTGAAAACCATCGAAGAGGTGATCGGGAATGAGGTGATAATTGAAGGCTATTCTTTTGAAGAAGGCGTTACGGTGCCCCCAAAAGCCGATCTAGTACTCACTTCAGGGAAGTTTATCATGCCCCAGGTAAAACAAGTCTTCCCCACCAGTCCCATTATTGCCTGCCAGCGGGTCATCTCCGGCTATAATCTGGAGCAGGTGATGATGCTGCCCAAAGGGAAAAAGGTCCTGGTGATCAACCATCCCAAGTCCGTTACGGAAGAGACCATTGAGAATTTACAAAACTTAGGAATTACCCATTTGGACTATGTGCCTTATTGGAAGGGAAAACAGGTGGAGTACCATGAAATCGATGCGGCTGTTTCACCCGGGATGGGCCATTTGCTGCCCGAAAAAACCATCAACATTATTGATATCGGCGAGCGGACCATCACGATTCAGTCCTTCCTCGAAGTATTGCTGAAGCTGGATCTAAGTCTGAAATATGTGGAGATTTTTGAAAAAAGCTATATCCGGCTTTTGATGGAGGCAGCCAAAAAGATCAGGAAGGTGCTGAACCAGTCGGAGAGATTAAGAAAAAATCAAACCATCTTGCTCAATGAAATGGAAGAAGGAATTCTCTCCGTCAATGAACAAAACCAGGTGGTTATTTCTAACCCGGCCATGTCCCGCCTGTTTGGGTATTCCTCCGATTATCTGACGAATCAAAATATCCAGGAGATTATCAAGCGGTTGGAGAATGTGGAAGTGTTCCAGGATGATTCAAGCGATACCGAGAAATCATCCGACGTCATTTTCACCTACAACAGCAAACAGCTTGTTTGCAATAAAAGAACTGTGGAGATTGATAACGAAAGGCATTTTATCTATACCTTCCGAGAAGCGGCCCGTATCCAAAAGCTGGAGCAGGAAGTAAGAAGAAAGCTCTATGAGAAAGGTTATGTGGCCAAGCATACCTTTGACGATATCTGGGGCAATAACCAGTGGATACAGACGATTAAGGAGAAGGCTTACCGCTTTGCCCGCACCGAGGAGACCATTCTGATTACGGGAGAAAGCGGCACGGGCAAGGAATTGCTGGCCCAGGCCATCCACCGCAGCTCCTTAAGAAAAGACGGCCCTTTTGTCGCCATTAATTTCGCGGCGATCCCGGAAAATCTGGTGGAAAGCGAATTGTTCGGCTATCCCGCGGGAGACGTTGATGAGGATGGTGTTCTTTTTCATTAAAGCCAGTTCGTCCCTGCCAATCAGGTGTTTTGTCCGGGGTGAAAGAGGAACATGCAGGCTGATGATGTCCGCGTTTTTCAAGACATCTTCCAGGCTCAGATAGGTAATGCCCAACGCGGCCTCTTCCGGCCCGGGCAATCGTGTCCTGGTGTAATAGATGATTTTTGTGCCGAAAGCCCTGGAAAGCTGGGCCGTTATCTTTCCCGTATTTCCCATGCCGATCAGCCCATGGGTCTTGCCGTGCATCTCATAGGTTTCCAGGCGGTATTGCCATTTTGGCCATTCGCCCTTTTTGGTGGCATAATCCAGGATAGTCAGCTTGCGATACAAATTTAAGATCATGGCAATGGTGAACTCCGCCACGCTCTGGGAATTTCCGCCCGGCACATTGCTGACCGGTATTTTCCGGAGCGTTGCTGTTTGCACGTCAATATTATCCAGGCCGATGCCCAACCTTTGGATCATGCGCAAGGCTTTGGCCTTCTCCAGCATCTCGCCCGTGATTTTTGTCCCCGTAACTAAAAAGTAGTCAGCCTGGGCTAGGGCGGTCTCTTTTTGCCCCTCATTCATCTCGGCCCAGTAAAGGATTTCTAAGTTCAGCGCGTTAAAGGACTCGATCACTGCCGATAAAGCAGGATAAACCTCTTCAAAATACAACACTTTTGCCGACATTGCCTAGCTCCCTCCCCTTTCATCGCCTACTTGCGCTTTTGTTTCATAATTATCTTCCTATTAATTATAATACAATTATTTTAGCAAATAAAAGAGTTAAGTAGGCAGTTTCCAGTTTTGACCGTGTAAAATGAAAAGTTAAGTTCCGGTCTGTTTGTAAATATGGCATTTACCTTTGCACTAAATTCCGGTAGAATTTGGTGTGGTTGCCTGCCCGCAGGGAGGAGGAACAAATGGCAACGACACCAAAAGGAAATCACCAACATCTAATGCTCTCAGATAGGATATACATCGAACAGGGACTGGAGCGACGAATAAGCTTTAAAGACATTGCCAAATTCATTGCCAAAGATCCCACTACTATATCGAAAGAGATCCGCCGGCATCGTATTGAAAAGTCTCAACAACGGACTACTGCTTTGTGCATTCATCGGGACACCTGTACCAAAACCCATATGTGCAACAATCGGTACTGTAGTAAACTCTGCGGAAAATGTACACAACGGAGTTGCCAGAGGCATTGTGGAGATTACCAGGCCGCTTCCTGCCACCGACTGGAACGTGCGCCCTATGTATGCAACGGCTGCGGCATCGTCCTGAGCGCTTGGTTTGTTTTGTTATACCCTGAATTAATTATTCAATAATTCAAAACCTGCTAAGAATTCTCTTGACTTTTCTTAGCAGGTTTTTATGCCAAGAAAAGCCAGACAGAAAAGTGAAAGCGGGATATACCACATCATCATGAGGGGAATAAACCGTCAGAGCATTTTTGAAGATGGAGAAGATTGTGTAAAATTTATTCAGACAATACAGCAGTACAAAGAAAAAAGCGGTTATGCAATTTATGCATATTGTTTGATGGGAAATCATGTACACCTGTTAATAAAAACCGGTCAAGAGCCATTAGAGCAGATTATGCGCAGGATTTGCGGCAGCTATGTTTATTGGTACAACTCGAAATATCAAAGAATAGGAAACCTATTTCAAGACAGATTTAAGAGTGAACCGGTAGAAGATGATGCCTATTTTTTTGTTGTTTTGAGATATATTCATCAAAACCCGGTAAAAGCTGGGATGGTGGGGAGTATTGAGCAATACGAATGGAGCAGCTATAACGAATATTTATACAAAGCAATATTGGTTGATGTGGATTTTCCACTTAATATGTTTAGTGATGATAAAGAAAAGGCGTTAAAAAGATTTATGCAATATCATGAAGAAGAAAATGATGATGGATGCCTGGACCTGGAAGAAAAACAAAAGATATCGGATGAAGAAGCTAGGACGATCATTAAAAAAGTGTGCAAATTACAGAATGCTTCTGATGTTCAAAAGCTTGATATACATAGAAGAAATGCATATTTAAAAGAACTTAAAAAAGAGTTCGGTTTATCGGTCAGACAGATTGAAAGGCTTACCGGCATTAATAGGGGCATTGTTTTAAAAGCATAGTGGTGTCCACCTTTGTTTAATATAGATATTGACTAAGCCAAAGATATGTGAGCCTGTTCTTAGAGGGTCTGCAGGCATAATTATTCCGATTGGTTTTTTTATCGGCGCGAAACCTATGGGTATCCTTGAAAATTATCTTTAATCTCAAGCGAAGTGATTGTCAACAACCCCGTCCCCCTGACACCCTTGCCCTCTGACACCCTGACACCGTCATAAGTACCGGCGTAAATGCCGACGCCTCACTTTTTTCATATACTTTTTGACGATAAAAGAACTTACGATCCCCATTATAAAAAAGTTCAGCATAGCCAGAAGCATGGTTTGAGGTTCATCCTTTATATGTGGCATTATATGGGCTATCGGGGACAGAATACCGAAAGTTAGCATCTTCCACATCAAAGCAACCCCGATTCCTTTTAGGAGATAATAATCAATACCAAATATCCTTAAAGTAATCGCGATTATTACGCCGACAGTACCACCCAGCAGAAATGTATTGACAGTACCGAGAATGTATCCGGCGACAGTGTAAACATAATCAGGGTTAAGATAAATACTGGCTGTACCAGCTATAGCCGATGTAAAATTAAACTTAAATATAGCGGCGATAGCCCAATCCGCCACTAAAAAAATGACTGTAGAAACAGATCCCCCAATAGCTCCAATCGTAAGTGTATCGCGCACGGTTGTCACCCTGGATGTTTTTCTTTAATCATAGTAATCCCTTAAAAATACATAATTATCCGCTTAAGCCCGCTCAACAAAATAATAGCACCTTTAATTTCATAAGTTAGAGTTGTGTTTTTTGCTAAGAGATTATGGTTTATTAGATCAACCTGTAGGACCGGAGAGTTTTTTTGACGGAGGCTTTTTAGGGAAAAAATTTTAGTGGAAAGAGACCTGTCCCACCAAGACTACCTTATATTTTTACCGGATAAACGGTTTGTTCACGAATATCATCTCCCCCAACTTAATATGGCAACGGTTATTTTATTCTTTACAGGAAAAAATAATCCTATTGCCTGAAAGGGGTGTGACCATGAAACAAATTCAATATGGCATAGAGAAATTCGGCCGGTTGAAAACCGCAATGCTTCATCGTCCAGATCTAGCTCTGCCCAAGATCACAGAAGAAAACCGGGAATTTTTTCTTTTTGATAAGGTACCGGATGTGGATAAATACCTTGAAGAGCATGAGCAATATTGTACGCTGCTCCAGAATCAGGGGGTCACCGTCCATCGGTTATCTGAGCATGTCCACCGAAATATCGATTTACTGGAGCGATTACCCAATTTGGCGTATATGCATGATATTGCGGTTATTAGCTCCCATGGGGCGATCTTATCCAAGATGTCCTCAAGGGGTCGTTGCCATGAGGAGATTGTTGTCCGGGAAGCATTAAACGATTTAGGCATTCCCGCACTTTATGAACCATATGAAGGAGAGGATTTTGAGGGATGCCTTTTGCTTTCTTCTAAGACCGTTTTTGTGGCAGATACCGAGCGTCACAGCAGGAATTCCATCAAGAAGTTTATAGAGTTTATTCTCCGTTATTTTGATGAGGTTATCTATGCTCTAATACCACAAGACAGAAGGTTTATGCATCCCGACATGGTACTCAACCGAATCACTGATCAACTTATGGTTTATTTTCCGCCGGCATTTCTCCAGACCTATCTAATAACCAAAGAGATAAGTACCTTAATTGATATTAAACAATGGATGAAAGAACACGGGGTAGATCTCATCCCTTTATCCGACAAAGAACAGAGGCAGTGGGGCAGTTCCTTTGTTCCGCTTGAACCGGGCGTGATTATCAATTATGATATCTCGTTGGAATCTAATACCATTCATTTGTTGGAGCAGGAGGGGGTACGTTTCATCCACTTTCATCCGGAGGCGCTTTTAGCGGGCGGGGGCAGCTTGCGATGCCTCACGATGAGACTATGGCGCAACGGTTGACAAGAAGGAATCATATGCCAGAAATCATCATCATGATAAACCTGTAAATTATATTCTGGCAAGTTACCTGTACCCGTTTGGGACAAATCGATTTTACGAAATCACGTACGGAATCACGGGGACGGTCTTATTGAGCCTAATTAATAGCATCAATAGGACCGACCCCGTGATTCTTTGGATTGAAGCCCATCCAAACCCTATTGGATGGCTAAATAATTTATAATTGGTTGTTGTTCTTAATCTAATATAGGGAATATAATGGAATTGGATTAATCCAATGAGGTGATTTGGCATGCACGTAACCATTAAGCGGGAAACGGATACACCTGCTTATATGCAAATTTTTGAGCAGATACGGCGTCAAATTCTATCAGGTGAACTTTTGTCCGGCTTTCGGCTTCCCCCGGAAAGAAAGCTGGCGGAGAGCCTGGGCGTCAATAGAACTACCGTGGTGAATGCCTACCGGAAACTAAAGGCCGAAGGGTTAATCGGCTCTCAGGTCGGAAGGGGAACTGTTGTGCTTTCCTATCCTCAGGAGGATTTGAATTCAGGTACCGGCAACATGCAGGAACCTGTTTGGAATCAGGTTTTCAGTCAATATTCCAATGGTTTCGATTCTTGTATCGTGAAGGATTTGCTCACACTGGCAAGCAGAAAAGATGTGATTTCTTTCGCTACCGGGATTGCTTCTCCCGAAACCGGTCCTATCCAGGCATTAGCAGGGATTGAACATGAAATAGTGGAAAAAAAGAATTACCGGGCTTTGCTTCATACTCCTACCGAAGGTTTTTCTTCCCTGCGTGAGGCTGTGTGCGGTCTGATGCAGAAAAGAGGGGTTTCTTGCCAATGGGATGAAACAATGCTGCTTTCAGGTTCCCAGCAGGGCATCGATTTAGCAGCGAGGATCATGATTGATCCCGGTGATGTTGTTGTGGTTGAAGAGCCTTCCTTTTTTCCGGCGGTTCAGGCCTTTAAGACCATGGGAGCCAGAATCATGGGAATCCCCATTGATGACCGGGGTATGAGGGTTGATGTTTTGGAACAGCTTTTGCACAGGTACAGACCCAAGCTAATCTATACCATCCCAACTTTTCATAATCCTTCCGGTACGGAAATGGAGCTTGAGAGAAGAAGGCAGCTGGTGGAACTTGCCTATAAATACCGGGTTCTTATTATTGAAGACGACGCCTACGGGGATCTTTGCTATGAAGGCCGTGCGCTTCCTGCGCTCAAGTCCCTGGACCACGACGGATATGTCGTTTATTTAAGCACCTTTTCCAAAACCGTCTATTCGGGTTTGAGATTGGGATGGATGGTGGCCCATAAAGAGGTAGTAAAAAAATTTGCCGCCGCGAAACAGGTGATGGATTTACATTCCAGCAGCCTCTCCCAATGGATCGTGGAAAGATTTATCGCCAGCGGGGGGCTTGACGCACATATACCTAAAGTTTGCAGGGAGTACAGAATCAAAAGGGACACGATGTACGACGCCCTGTCAAAATATGCTCCCGCAGATTTGATCTGGAACAGGCCCAGGGGAGGTTATTACATCTGGTGTAAGCTTCCCCCGGGAATTTCGGCGGCAAAGCTGATTTCCAAAGCTGCCGAACGCAAGGTGGTTTTTGTTCCGGGAAGTCCCTTTTTTTCATCCGGCCAGGGCGACGATTTTCTCCGCTTAAACTTTACCTTCGCACCCCGGAAAGACGTCGATGAAGGGGTACAGAGATTATGCGAGGCGATGAAAGAGTTGCTGGACAATAGTGATCACCAAGAGATCGGTCCTGATCTGGAAATCAACCCTATTGTCTGACGAATGTGAAACATATACCGGTATCAAGGCTAACCGCTCATATCATGGAGGTGTTTGTAATGGAGTTTAAGTTTGCGGAAAGAATGGAGTATTTGAAGGCTTCAGAGATCAGAGAGATCTTAAAAGTAACGGAAAGACCGGAAGTAATTTCCTTTGCCGGCGGTTTGCCGGCTCCGGAGCTTTTCCCGGTTGAGGAGATTAAGGAAGTGAACAGGATTGTACTCGAGGAGGAAGGTACTCAGGCTTTACAATATACCACCACAGAAGGCTATCTTCCGCTCAGAGAATGGATTGCCCGGAGAATGAATACCAGGCTGAGAACCAACCTGGCGTCCGATAACATCCTTTTAACCCACGGGTCGCAACAGGCTCTGGACCTTTCGGGGAAGGTCTTTCTGGACAAAGGAGATGTGGTTTTGTGTGAAAGCCCTACCTATCTTGCGGCCATCAGTGCCTTCAGGGCTTATGGCTGTAAATTTTTCGAGGTGCCCACAGATGATGAGGGGATGATACCGGAAGAGCTGGAGAGAATTCTGGAAAAAACCGAAAAGGTAAAAATAATCTATGTCATTCCCGATTTTCAGAATCCCACAGGGAGAACATGGAGTCTGGAAAGAAGAGAACGGCTGGTCAAAGCAGCGATAAAGCACCAGGTGGTGGTGATTGAAGATAACCCCTATGGAGAGCTCAGATTTGAAGGCGAAGCTCTGCCGTCTGTAAAATACTTTGATCCCGTGGGATGTGTGATTTGTTTGGGGACCTTCTCCAAAACATTTTGTCCCGGCTACCGGATCGGATGGGTGGCCGGGGATCAAAGGGCGATCCAAAAATATGTGCTTGTAAAGCAGGGGGCGGATTTGCAGTGCAATACCATTGCCCAGAGGGAAATAGCCAAGTACCTGGAGTTGTATCAGATTGATGAACACATTGCCAAAATCCGGGAGGTTTACCGGCGGCGCAGGGATTTAACGGTAAAAACGATGGAGGATGAATTCCCGGAAGGAGTAACCTTTACCAGGCCTCAGGGGGGATTGTTTGCCTGGGTTGAGCTGCCGGCTCATATCAATGCCCGGGAGGTTTTGGAAAAAAGCCTGGAGAGAAATGTTGCTTTTGTTCCGGGAGGTTCATTCTTTCCTAACGGAGGCAAAGAAAATACCTTTAGAATCAACTTTTCCAATATGCCGGAGGAAAGGATTGTCATAGGACTGAAATGCCTGGCGGAAGTCTTGCGGGAGTTCATATAATATGTAGATATTTATATGCTTTTAATGATTGTACGCAATAGCCCGGGAAACCTAAAGCTGTTTTTCTGAGAAGAAAAAACCAAATATTGAAAAAAAGTATGAATTTAATTTCAAATAAATTATTTGGAGAGATCAGCCTTATCTTGACATATTACCAACAATAAGTTTATGATTTAGACAGTCATGATAACTGTCCATTTATTTTTCTAAGTTGTGCCGTGAATTTTATATCGGGGGAGCTGGATGAGTCCGGCTGAGAGGGAATGCCTATTAATGATTCCGACCCGAGAACCTGATCTGGGTAATGCCAGCGGAGGGAGTACGATAAGATCTGAAAACCGTTTACCCACCGGGTAACGGTTTTCATTTATGTCAAAGGGAGGTGATAAAGTTGCCAAATGTCAATGTAAGTCTACAGGTTTTACCCAATGTTCCTGAAGAGGATATTTACCGGGTAGTAGATAAAGTAATTGCTTTCATTCAAGAATCCGGAGTACCCTATGAGGTTGGCCCCATGGAAACGACTATGGAGGGAGATCTGGATTTATTAATGGATATTGTGAAAAGGGCACAGGAAATCTGTGTAGAGGAAGGAGCAGCTCGTGTCATATCGGTAGTAAAGATAGATTATAAGCCTGGAGGAGTGACCATGGATGAAAAAGTCCGGAAGTATCGTTGAATATCTGCCTTCAGGGATTTTTGTGATTGCCCTGCTTCTATTTTGGCAATGGGCTGTTAGCTTTTTTAATTTACCCGAATGGATTTTACCCGCTCCCTCAGAAATATTTACCCAACTTAGGGCATCTTTCGGTATACTTTTGCCGCATATTAAAGTAACCGTCTTAGAATCCCTTGTCGGCTTTGCCGGGGCAGTTATTTTGGCAGTTTTTCTGGCATTGATTATGGACAGGTATCATTGGGTAAAAAAATCTCTTTATCCTATTTTGATTACTTCTCAAACCATACCCATTATATCGGTTGCCCCTCTTTTTATTATTTGGTTTGGTTATGGAGTACTACCCAAGGTCATTGTTGTCGCTTTAGTATGTTTCTTTCCATTAGTAATCAGTCTCCTCGACGGATTAGCCGGAGTAGATGAGGAACTGGTTAACCTGTTAAAGACCATGGGCGCTAGCCCCAGTCAGATTTTTAAGATGGTAAAATTGCCGGGAGCAATGCCTTCGTTTTTTAGCGGGTTAAAAATTTCCGCTACATACAGCATTATGGGGGCAGTTATTGGGGAATGGCTGGGAGCATCAAAAGGAATCGGGGTCTTTATGGCCCGATCCCAGCACTCTTTTCTGTTGGCCCAGGTTTTTGCGGCCATTGTCATGATCACTTTACTAAGTTTTTTGTTTTTTGGAATGGTTAAATTCTTAGAAATTTTTTCTATGCCTTGGATCTATAGAAATGATCAAGGTATGAAACGTGAAAAGAGGATGATTCGTTTGAAAAAATTGCTTAGTTTATTTTTTGTTGCGGTATTAATAGTGTCACTTAGCGGATGTTCCACGAAGCAGAATCAAGAATCCCAAAGTCAGAAAGCCCCTGATTCCAGAGAAAAGATTACGGTTGTTTTGGACTGGGTACCTAATACCAATCATACCGGCTTATATGTGGCAAAAGATAAAGGATATTTTGCAGAGGAAGGTCTTGATGTGGATATTATTCAACCATCACAAGCAGGAGCAGCTCAGTTGATTGCTTCTCAGCAAGGGGATTTTGGAGTTAGCTACCAGGAGGAAGTAACCAATGCCCGGGCGATAGGTATTCCCATTACAAGTATTGCGGCAGTGATTCAGCATAATACCTCCGGCTTTGCTTCTCCTAAGCCGAAAAATATTAAGACTCCTAAGGATTTTGAAGGGAAGAAATACGGCGGTTGGGGATCGCCAATGGAGCACGCCATGCTGGCATCATTGATGGAAAAGTATGGGGCAGATATAAAAAAGGTAGAAGAAGTTAATATCGGGACATCGGATTTTTTTACCAGTGTCCAAAAAGATGTGGACTTTTCCTGGATTTATTATGGTTGGGACGGCATCCAAGCTGAATTGAAAAATATTCCTTTAAATATTATCATTTTAAAAGAGGAAGATCCGGCTTTGGATTATTACACGCCGGTCCTGATTGCCAGTGAAAAAACCATTTCCGAGAGACCGGAGACAGTAAAGAAATTTCTTAAGGCAGTTTCTCGAGGATACGGATTTGCCATTTCCCATCCGGATGAAAGTGCGGACATCCTCCTTGCCAACGCTCCTGAACTAAATGCTGAGCTTGCCAAGGCCAGCCAGCGCTGGCTAGCGGATAAATACCAGGGTGACGCCCCTGCCTGGGGAGTACAAAAATTAGAGGTATGGCAAAGATATGGCGACTGGATGTTCAGCCACAAATTATTAGAGAAAAAAATTGATTATCGTCAAGCCTTTACCAATGACTTTTTACCCCAAAAAGAATAGGGGACAATACTATGTCTAAAAAACTGGTATTGGAAAAGGTGAGCAAGTCTTTTGCCCTGGATGGAAAAATGATTGATGTTCTGCTGGACTTTTCTTTATCGGTGGATGATGCTGAGTTTGTATGTCTACTTGGCCCTTCCGGATGTGGGAAAAGTACCGTTTTAAACCTGATCTGCGGTTTACTGAGGGCTGATAAAGGAACAGTATCCTTTCCCGGTTCGGGAGAAAAAAAGGTTAGTTTTATGCCCCAGAAAGATCTGCTTCTCCCTTGGAGAACAGTTATAGATAATGCCTGTATTCCTTTGGAGATACGCGGTATTTCTAAAACAGCTGCTCGTCAAAAGGCTGGGGAGCTGTTGGACTTGTTTGGATTAACGGGGTTTGAAAATTCCTACCCCTCCCAACTGTCGGGAGGCATGCGCCAGCGCGTAGCGGTGATGCGGACATTTTTACACCAGGGGGACATCCTTCTACTGGATGAGCCTTTTGGTAAATTAGATGCCCTTACCCGGGCTCATCTTCAAATCTGGCTATTGTCCGTTTGGTCAGAATTTCGGCAGTCGGTGATTTTTGTGACCCATGATATTGAAGAAGCAATCTTTTTAGCGGATCGGATATACCTGATGTCAGAAAGGCCTGGTACAGTTAAGGCTGAAATAAACGTTGACCTTCCCAGGCCTAGAACGGCAGAAATGATTACGAGGCCGGAATTTGTAGCCCGAAAAAAGACTATATTAGAGTTACTTTGAAAAAGTCGACAGGGACAGGTGGTGTCAGGGGGACGGGGTGTGCGCCACGCAAAGGGTGCATCATATAGTGGGTGGGAATCCCACTGAGCAAGATTTAGCGAATCACTCATAGCGAGTCTTGGGCATCACCGGGTAACTTGTGGTGTTAAGCGTAGACAGCTAGGTAGCAGGCCGAAAGCAATTCGCACGAGCTGAAGGGATAGAGCCCCGAAATCCCAATCGGAAAGGCTGATGCGTTACTCCGCGCAGAAGGCGAAACCAATATGGTCGATATGCGAGAACATATTGGCTTTCCCGGGGTCAGTGACCTTGGCATGCTACACATTGATATGATGCGTCAACGTGGGAGACCCTAGTTGTTCTTTACGCAGAGAAAGTAAGGCCAACAAGCGATAACAAAGTTAGAAGGCCGAATGCGCTAGGGAGTCAGATTACTGCATACTACTAATGAAGCAGGGTAATGCCTGTAGAGGAAAGGCGGTAACACAACATCGACCTTGAAGGAGAAACATACGCTACACGAACGGAGGTAGACAAAGTATGGAAACGAAACTGACGAGGATAGCAGAGGCAGCAAGAATGCGTCCTAATGAAAAGTTTACATCACTCGCACATCTCATCAATGAAGAGACAATAAAAGAATGCCACAGAGAAATGAGTAGGAATAAGGCTTCTGGAGTAGACGAAGTCACAAAAGAAGAATATGAATTAAATCTGGAAAGCAATGTGAAGGATTTAATCAATCGCATGAAAAGGCAGGCATATAAACCACAGCCAGTAAGAAGGGTACATATACCGAAGCCAGGATCAGATAAGAAGCGCCCGCTAGGGATACCAGCTTATGAAGATAAGCTGGTACAGAGTGCGCTGGCTAAGATACTTAATGCCATATATGAACAGGATTTTCTGGAATGTTCGTTTGGGTTCAGACCAGGCCGGGGATGTCATGATGCAATGAAAATACTGGACAAAATACTGGACAAGCGGGAAATCAGATATGTAGTAGATGCAGATATACGCAGTTTCTTTGATCATGTTGATCATGAATGGCTGATGAAATTTCTGCAACATAGAATAGCGGACCCCAATATACTTAGATTGGTAGCGAGATTTCTCCGTTCAGGAATAATCGAAGCCGGAGCAGAATATGACACACCGGAAGGAACACCTCAAGGTGGCTGCTGTTCGCCAATTCTTGGGAATCTATACCTGCATTATGTGCTAGACCTATGGTTTGAGAAGCGAGTAAGGAAAGACTGTAGGGGTAGGGCATACATGGTAAGATACGCTGATGACACAGTCTTCTGTTTTCAGCACAAGGAAGACGCTAAAGAATTCTACTCACAAATGATCGAAAGACTAGGGCAGTTTAATCTGGAAGTTGCAGAAGAAAAGACTAAAATCATTTCTCTGAACAAAGAAAAGGACGAAGACAATGGCAAAGATGGAGGGGGAAGTAAACAGACTAACTCATTTGATTTTCTTGGTTTTACCCATTACATGGGAGAGGATAAAAATGGAGCAAAGCGTATAAAGCGGAAAACAAGTAAGAAGAAATATAGAGCAAGCTTGCTTCGTTGCAAAGAGTGGATACAAAGAAACAGACACATGCCAACGAAGGACTTCATGAAGAAAATGAACATCAAATTACAAGGGTATTGTAGATATTATGGAATTACAGATAATCACAATGCGGTAAGTAATTTTATAGATGAGGTCAAGAAACTGATATTCAAATGGCTAAACAGAAGAAGCCAAAGGAGAAGTTTTAGCTGGGATAAATACAACCTGTTTCTTAAGAAATATCCATTACCAAGAGCAAAGAACTATGTAAGAATATTTGAGTTAGGAATGGGAAGCAGCTACGTTCTGTGAATGGTGGAGTGAAGAGCCGGATGCCTTAATAGGGCACGTCCGGTTCTGTGAGGGCTTGGGGCCGTAAGGCTCCCGGCTACTCGATTGCCGACAACACCTCAAATTTACGAAGGGTAAGTTTGGGGTGTTTTTTAATTTCCGGCCAATTGTTTAAAGGAGACAGGGGCCGGTGTCCAGGAAGGAGCGGTCTTTTTCTGTTTGGGGCAGGGAAAAGCTTTTGGACGAACAGTATGCCCTGGTGCGGGAGGTTTTGGCATTTAGCGGACTAAAAGAGGATTTTCTCGCCTTTTATGATACACCGGAGCCTTTTTTTGAGTATGTGCACAGCCGGGAGGAAGGGATGACCGTTCTGGTTTTGGAAAACAAGGATACCTGGTTTATCCTGCGCAAGCTTTTCCGGGAAACAGGGAAAAACAGGATAGACGGCATCAGGATAGATGCCCTCATTTATGCTGAAGGTGCGCACTAGTGCCATCGGCGGCAACGAATACCTTAAATTTGAGGAAATCATCAGAGATGACGGGGAAATTACCCATGACGAGAGATTAGAGAAGGCTGTACTCCGGGTCTCGGATATGAAACAAATATCATTCTTTGGCGAAGAATAATTTAGTGAGGTGTAGAGTGCTTAAAAAGGGGAAGGATCTATGAGAAGTGAAAGGATTAGCAATAGTGCCTCAGTATATATTTTCGATGACATAGAAGATTACGCAACAAATGTCTTTCTAATTGAGAAAGAAACAAAATTCTATCTTATTGATACCTATTGCGGCACGGACAGTATGAAGCCAATCATCAATACGATCAAAAATACCCCCCGGCAAAAAGAAGTGAAAGTAATTAACACCCATTTTCATTGGGACCATATCTGGGGCAATTGCTGTTTTAAAGATAACTGTATCATCAGCCATGAAATCTGCCGGGCCTTCATCGATAAGTATTGGGAAGAACAGATCAAGGAGAGTAAGCAATATATTACCGGCACCACCGAAAAGCAGCTGCCTAATCTCACTTTTAAGGAACGTATTTTCTTTCACGATGACAACATCGAGCTCTTTTACAGCCCCGGTCATACGGTGGACAGTATTTCCGTATTTGACCACAAGGAGAAAATTCTATATGTGGGAGATAACTTGGAAAAACCTATTGTCTATGTTGAACATCACGATATCCCTACCTATATCAATACTTTGAAAAGTTACTTGGGTTATCAGCCGCAGAAAATCATGGCAGGCCATACTTTAAATATCAAACAAGAAGATATTTTTGATACCATCGAGTATTTGGAAGGGCTATTGGCGGGTAAAGAGATGTTATTTGCTTCGAACTATGCCAGGAAAGTTCATAGTCGGAATTTAAAGGCTGTCCAAAATATAATTAGTGTTTATTGATAAATGATATGAGGTTAACCGTCACTACGGGTGGCGGTTTTTTATTTGAAGCACAGACAGGAGGACAGGGAACCGTCTGTTTGGGTGCGTGTTCAGACAAGTTCCTGTCCCCCTGTCTGTGCTAAAAAAGAATCCATATACAGGTTCTCTCCGTCGATATGGAAACTGAAAGCCAGGTTGTCCCCTGATATCGTAGTAGAACCGATATGGTTTTTTTCCAGCATTTTAAAATTACAGTCCTGGAGCGATTTTAGAAAGAACTGAAAATCGAAATTATTAATATAGTTTTCCGGGTACTCCAGCTTCAGCTTCTTATTTGATTTGGAATTCTTGTTAAAGGAGAAATAGGTGCCGATGATTTTGCTGTTACCAGCAAAATATTTTTTTAAGGAGCAGAGCAGTGAGGAATCGAAAAAAATATTGTGTTCATTGGAACCGAAATAATCGATGAACATCCCTACAGACTGATGTTTTAAAGGCAGATCCATACTGTTATCCGCAATATAGATGACATCCGGGTTAGGGGAGAGGTGTTCGCTCTTTTCTTTGTACATTGCCAGCATCTCGGGAAATTTATCAACAATAATGAATAGAGGGTTTCTCTTAATCTGATTAAAGTGCTTATAAAGAAAATAATAAGCGTTGATATGGGTTTCCATGACAACGTCGTTTTCATCAATAGTCTCATTGATCTTATTAATCATCCAGTTATACGACTTTTGATACAGTGATATGAGGTGAGGCGGGATATCCTTGTAAAGCTCCCGGGAGATATCCGGTTTATCAAAGAAGCTGGTATTTTTATTGGGGGTGATAATGATACCATCCCTGATCTGCGCCGAATAGTTGCAGGTGCAGGATAACTGGCCGTTAAAGATGTACTCGTGGTTCATATCGACATTATTGATTTTTAGGGGTACCTGACAAAAGGGACAATAAATATATTTCATACCATAGAGAGGAAGGCCTGTCTTTTTATTTGGGAAGACATCATTTCCGTGAAATTTCAACATTTCACTATCTATATCCGAAATGGTTTTTTCCAGTTTCATAATGGTGGGTATAAGCTGGCTTTTTTTCTCTTTCAAGATATCCAGATAATCTCTGATATCTTCCGTTTCGACCCAGTTGGATACTCTTTTTAACGACAGCACTTTATGTATTTCATTTAATGAAAAGTCCATCGCGCGAAGCTTTTTGATCCATTCAATATCCTCGATATCCCGATCACTGAAATAAAAATAGTTATTATCCAGGTCGGGGACAATTAGCCCGATCTTTATATAATATCGGATGGTATCTTTGCTTAAATTAAATTTTCGGGATACTTCGCCAATCCTCATTCTTCCACCTCACATTCGTATTTAAGCAGTAGAACATTACTATTATAAACATTATAAACTAAATTTTCAAAAAAGTATGGAGTTAACTCCACGGTTTTAATTATTTAATTATTGACATAGATGTATCTCCATTGTGTATTTTTGGTTTATAAGATAAATGTCTTAGGTACGGGGAGGCCGCATAAAGATGAAATACTTGAAAAAACCACTAGAAGCCGGGATGGAAAAAGACGAGCTAAAATTAAAGGAAACTGTATCAGAAATTATTCATAATGTGAGGGAAAAAGGAGACCGGGCTCTAATAGATTATAATTCCAGATTTGAGGGTAACAGCAGAAAAAATCTAAAAGTGACCCGAGAAGAGCTCAGAACTGCGTATCAGGAGGTGGATGATGATCTGATTGAGGCGATGAAGATTGCCGCCCACAACCTGCAAGCTTTTGCCGAAAAGCAGAGGGCAAGTATTCACGATCTTGCAGAAACGGAAATCACTGAGGGCGTATTTTTAAGTCACCGTGTGATACCGGTTGAATCTTGCTGTTGTTACGTTCCCGGCGGGCTTCATCCTTTGTTTTCCACCGCCTTGATGTTAGCGATCCCCGCGAGAGTCGCCGGTGTGAAGAGGATTACAGCCTGTGCCCCCTCAATGCGTGGTACGGAAAAGATCCACCCGGCTACTCTTGTTGCTTTGGATATCGCACAAGTGGACGAAATCTATGTGGTTGGAGGTGCTCATTCCATCGCTGCTTTTACTTTTGGCACAGAGCAGATTAAACCGGTTGATATCATTGTCGGACCCGGTAATCAGTATGTTACGGAAGCAAAACGTCAATGTTATGGCCGGGTGGGAATCGATTTTCTGGCCGGTCCCAGTGAAGTATTAGTGATCGCTGACGATAGTGCGGATTGTGATGTCATTGCCGCCGACCTGCTTGCCCAAAGCGAGCACGACTTGAGGGCAACAGCAATATTGTTCACCACCTCTGAAGAACTGGGATACAAAGTAATCCAATCAGTTGAACGGCAATTAGCCACTCTGGAAACAGCGGATGTGGCCGGAAAGTCCTGGGACAGATACGGTACTGTAGTAGTGGTCAATACGCTTGAGGAAGCCTGCCAACTATCTAATGAGTATGCTCCCGAACATCTGGAGATTCAGACCGGCGATAACACCAATATTGTACCTTTACTTGCCAATTACGGGTCCTTATTTGTTGGGGAGTACGCCGCGGAAGTATTTGGCGATTATACGGCAGGTACCAATCATACCCTGCCCACGCTGCGTGCCTCCCGCTATACAGGCGGTTTATCTGTCGGTACTTTTTTAAAGACCTGTACCAGTCAGAGATTGACAACAAAAGGTATCGCAAATATTGGCGCAGTGACGGAAAAAATGGCCAGAGCGGAAGGTTTGCATGCGCATGCTTATGCAGCCGCTATCAGGAAAAGGTATTAATCTGCATCGGCATCATTTGAAGCATCATCTGGCTGTCCCAGTGGGAGATCAAATGGGCAGACGAAATAATATCCTATTGAGAAAGGGGGGAGAAATAACCCTTTAGTGTGAACTCTTGAAATTTATTAAAAGAGGAGGAAAGAATATGTCATTACAATCCAAGAGGAGAATATTTTTTGTCATTGTCGGCATCATATTCGCTATTTTGGTATTAATGGTAATGTGGCAGCCCTTTCTGGCATGGTCGGATACTTTGACCATGCAGGGTGAAACAGTCTTAGGTATTCCATTATCTCAATTCCTGGTATTATTCAGTTCCTTTGGCATGGCGATTCTCGTTACGGTTCTTTATAATGTGGATACAAAAGTTTTGACAGTCAAAACCAAAGATAAAGAAAAGAAATAAGCTATGGAAACAAACAGAAAAGGGACTTTCCCCGGCGGAATAGGAATGCTTCATATGGAGGTGTGTCCCCTAACCATTAAAGGAGGTTAATACTATGGAAATGACTAATCAAGAAATCATAATTTCCTGCCTCTTTCTTGCAGTTTTTCTGGTCGTATTCATCTATGCGGCATTTTTTTGGAAGAGTTCTAAGCTTGAAGGATCCTCTATGGAAGAATTCGCGGTAGGCAGCCGTACCTTTAGCTATTTTATCGTCTTATGTACCTTAATCGGTTGTTTTTTAACTGCCGGGATGTATACCGGTTGGTTTTCATGGGGTATGTATGAAGGATTAATTAGCCAATATCTCCTTGTTTACGGGATCGCAAGCTTTTTTGTGATGTATATCTTCAGTACGAGAATCTGGGTCTGGGGTAAGAATTTCAATTTGTTGACACAGCCCGATTTCATTCAGTTAAGATTTAGGTCCAAACCCCTTACTCTAATTAGTGCGATTTCTGGGATCATTATAGAAGCACCTTGGTGTATCATCGAAATGGCCGCTTTAGGATGGGCGGTTACAGCGGTGACGGGCGGCTTGATCCCCAAAGAAATTGGCATCATCTTTTTCACGGCCCTAATTATTGCCTACACTACATACGGCGGCATCAAAGCTGTGGCTGGTGTAGAAGTATTAAAAGGAATCCTGGTCATAGTTATTGTGATTGGCGGATCGATTGCCGCCATTTATAAACTGGTCGGCGGTTTCGGACCAATGTTTCACGCTTTAATGTCGGCAGCTCCCCAAAATATGACTTTCAATACAGGCGGGACTTATAGTTATTCTTACTGGAACTCCATCATTATCACCGGTACTCTAGGTTGCTTCGGTTGGATCAGTATGTTTGCCCGTATCTATACGGCACGAAGTGTGGCCGAAGTAAAAAAAGCGGCTTCAGGAGGTGCGATATTATTAGTAATTGTCTGTGCTTTGCTCTTGCTTTTAGCTACAGCAACATACTTGGTACCGGGCGCTCTTGACCTGCCTGATCCCAATATGTCTTTCTTCTATGTTTTCGAGAAGGCCTTTGGTCCCTTCTTTCTGGGAATCTCCGGTATCCTGGTTATCATTACTGCCATTGGTTTGATCGGTCTGATCGTAAATGCCCACGCCATCGTTATTTCCGAGAATATCATTCGTGAACTGAAACCTGATATGAAGGATGAAAACCGCCGCAAGGTAACCCGTTGGTGCATTGTAGGGTACTCTCTGATTGTTATGGCGGTTGCGATGATGGATCTGCCGAATTTAGCACATATCGCTATTACTTTCTACGAGGGTATCGTGCAGATTATCCCGCTGATTCTCTTCGGTATTTTCTGGAAACGCGCTAATAAGTGGAGCGTAGGAATTGGCTATGTTGCCGGTTTGGTCATAGCAATTTCGATCGCGGCCTTCCCGGCAGCTTTTCCCTGGGCGGGGGGCTGGACGGGCGGTATCTACGGTTTTGTCGTCAATATCCTCATTAACATTGTTTTAGGCTTTGTGATCAAGCAGGATACGTATGTCGATGAGCTGTTCGAGATCATAGAGAGTTATGAAGAGGATTCCCAAGGTAATGCAATCTCTCAAGTTAACCATAATTATGTTGCCCATGACCATATCGGCTGAGGTTTAATAGATGAAGAGGAAATGTTAAAAGTCAGCAATAATTAAGCCACCGAGTTGTGAAAGGGGGAAAATCATGCAAGCGGAAGAAAAAGAAATTATGAATCGGATAGAACAAGACAAAGAAGAAATGCTCCGGTTTCTCGGGACTCTGGTCCGGGCAAACAGTGAAAACCCGCCGGGAAATGAAAAACAGGTGGGACTGCTGATCGCGGATAAGCTCCGGGAGATCGGCTGCCGGGTGGAAATCCAAAAGGTGGAGGAAGAACGTTTCAATGTCCTTGGCTTTATTGACGGGAAGGAAAAAGGCCGGCTCCTTTTCAACGGTCATATGGACACGGTGAAGATCGGCAATCCGGATGAGTGGAAATTTGACCCCCTGGGAGGAGAAATTGCGGATGGACTGATGTACGGCCGGGGGACTACCGACATGAAAGCCGGACTGGTCTCTATGATTTACGCGATTAAGGCACTGGTCCAAAGCGGCATCCCCTTTAAAAAAGGGCTGATGTTTACCGCCGTGATTGATGAAGAAGTATTTTTCAAAGGGACCCAGGCTTTGTTGGATGAGCAAAAACTGGACCATTGCCAGATGGGCTTTGTCAGTGAGCCCACCGGACTCCAGATTGCCACCTGCTTGAAAGGCGGGATTGAATTTACTGCCCGGACTTACGGGAAGGCCGCCCACTCGGGTATGGCCTATGAAGGGGAAAACGCCATTTATCATATGTGCAAGGTGGTCCGGGCCTTGGAGGATTACAACGATCAGCTGAAGGACCGGATCAACCTGCCGGGCCTGAAATACCCCACCGTCAATGTAGGAAAAATCAACGGGGGCCTGGGAGTGACTTTTGTCCCCGACTTCTGTGAAATCGAATTTGACCGCCAAGTGCTGCCCGGGGAAGACATTCAAGAGGTGGAAAAAGAAATCTTTGATCTCATCGAAGAAGTGGGACGGAAATACCAATTTAAGCTGGAACTGAGAAAAAACCAGCATTTTAACACCTGGAGGATTAAAGAAGACGAGGCAGTGGTAAAGCTATTGGACCAAGCCTGTACCGATGTGCTGGGCATGAGTCCGGACATTTCCGGCCTCTGCGGCTATTGTGAAGTAGAAATGCTGGCCTCCCGCGGGATTCCCTCAGTGGTATTCGGTCCGGGTGAAATACTGACGGCTCACCGACCCAATGAATGTGTGAAAGTGCAGGAAGTGGTTGACGGGGCGAAGGTGTATGGTCTGTTGGGATATAGGTTTATGAAGGGATAAAGCAAATCACCCCTAACTTATGGAAGGTAAGTTAGGGGTGATTGATTAATAAGGGAATATTTCAAGCCTGACCCCCTACAATTTCCCGCAGTTGCAGGTGTGGAAAATGCTGCAAAGCCGATCAAAGACGGGCAGAGGGCTGGATCAACGGACGGAAGGAGTGGTATTTATATGCTTTTTATGATTGTACTCAATAGACCGGGAAACCGTTTTTCCAATTCATCGTACCGGATGGATAAAAACCGCTGTTTTCCTTCAATTCTTACATGAATCAGTCCGGATTCCCGTAATATTTTAAAATGATGGGAAAGGGCGGATTTTGGCAAATTGATATTGCAGCAACCACACGTGGTTTCACATTGATGAGCAAGAGTCTTGATAATTTGAAGCCGGATTGGGTCACCCAATGCGTTTAGTATGGCGGATAAACATAATTGATCGATATTGGGATGAAATAATTCGCGCACTGTTCTTGCCTCCCTGGCAGCATTTCCATAATTTTAAAATATTTCTTGTAGTATACCACATCCTATGATATATTAAAATAGTTCAATAATATTTAAACTATTGAACATAAGAAAAAGCCAAGACTTAATTGAACTTAGGTTGATCTCTACTAAAGCTGTTTTTCCTAAGAGGTAAAAATCAAATTGTAAAGGGGAATATGTATGAATGAAGTCCTAAAAGCAATAAAAAGCAGGAGAAGTATTAGGAGCTATAAGCCCGAGCAGATCAGTCAAGAAGCCTTGGATTTGATCATTGAAGCCGCGGTTTATGCGCCAACGGCACATAATGACCAGCCTTGGCATTTTACTGTAATTCAAAACCAAGAAATGCTGCAGTACATAAACAAAAAAGTAAGAGAAGCAATGGCAAAATCTGATATCCAGTGGGTTCAAAAGACAGGTGCAAATCCTGGTTTTCAAGTAACCTACGATGCTCCCACTTTGATTGTGGTATCGGGAAGAACCGATGCGATGGCCTGGACTGCCGATTGTGCGGCGGCCATCCAGAACATGCTTGTTGCTGCAGAGAGCCTGGGTATCGGATCTGTTTGGCTTGGTCTATTAAGGTTTTTCTTTCAGGATGAAGAGATGGGTAAATTACAAATACCGGAGGGGTACCAGCCTTATTATGGAGTAGCACTTGGTTACAAAGCGAGGGAATATGCGGCTCCAAAAAGGAATCTGGACGTTGTAAACTATATCAGATAATGACAAAATGTCAAAGTAATCTAAAAAGGACCCCAGCTAGCCTTGAACAGACAGGGGGATAGGGAACGGTCTCTTTGGGTGCGTGTGCAGACAAGTCCCTGTCCCCCCGTCTGTGTGATTACCGCTAAGCCGGTTTAAATATCACTGGTGCATCGTCACCTTGGAATCCGTTC
This sequence comes from Candidatus Formimonas warabiya, assembly GCF_002777255.1. Classification (GTDB taxonomy): domain Bacteria; phylum Bacillota; class Dehalobacteriia; order Dehalobacteriales; family Dehalobacteriaceae; genus Formimonas; species Formimonas warabiya. Next base: position 4,459,004 of record NZ_CP017634.1, read on the forward strand.
CGGCGGCAGCATCCACTGTTAAGGAACCGGAAGTCCCGATGTATGTCCCATCAGCAGCATAGTCTTCTTTGAAGGTGTCATATTTTTTGGGGTTGAGGGCTACCTTGATCAGGGCAAAGGTGATGCCGATTTCCAGGAACAAGGCAGGGAAGCCGCCAAAGGTATTGATCATTTTTATTCCGTCCAGTCCCCGGAATGTCATCATTACCCAGGCAACGGCACCAAGAATGACTCCCCAGATAATCTTCAGCCATGCTTTCGGTTCGGGGCTGTCCGGAGAAATACCGGTAGAGCACATACCGCCCATTGCAGTGGTCATGGCATCAGACCCGGTAACAAAGGAGAGAAACATCGTAAAGACAAATATTGGGATAAAAATTTGTCCCAGAGGAAGGTGCCCAAAGAAAAAGAACGCTCCGGCCTCAGCGCCGCTGTTTTGGATAGTGGCAGCTAAACCTAGGTTCTGAACCAATTCCATATGAATTGCCCCGCCGCCGAAAATAATCATCCATAGGATGCCAAACAGGGCGGGAGTAATAAAGTTGACCATCATAAAAGCCCGTACGGAATATCCATAGCTGATTTGCCCGAGGAAAACAGCCATAATAGGCGTCCAGGCAATATCGGCCGCCCAGTAGAAGATGCTCCACCATTGAGGCCATTGGTCTCCGGCAGCAACACCGGTAAAAAAGCTTTTCTCCATGAATTTGGCAATATAATTGCCAAAAGCCTCCGTACCTAAATTTAATGAGTATGCGGTAGGCCCTACAATAATGACAAAAATCAATAAACCGATAAATACTTTGGCATTAAAGTCGCTTAACCACTTCACACCATTGGTGATGCCGGTAACCGCCGATCCGACAAATGCCAGAACGATAACCAGGTCAACCATTAACCAAATAAAGGGAGAGGCCTCTATGCCGAACATACGGCCTAAGCCTCCGGTAATGGATAGAATGCCGACGCCTAAAGAAGAAGCCATACCGGCGATCAAAGCGAAGATGCAGATAGCATCCACAACCTGTCCAAAAACACCCTTGCATTTTTCACCCATAATCGGGTAAAGGGTGGAACCAAAGCTGAAGGGCTGCTTCATATTGTAGTAAGCAAAGGCGAACATTAAGGCCGGTACAGTAAAAAGGGCATATGGCGTAAATCCCCAATGATAAAATACGGTAGAAATGGCAAAAGTTGCAGCTTCCGGGGAATTGGGTTCAATACCCCATGACTCGGGGGGAGCAGTCAGATGAAATATTGGTTCGCAGGTAGACCAGAAGATCAGGCCTATGGCAATGGTACAGCATAACGACATGGCCCACCATTTAAATGGAGTAAACATGGGAATGGCTTTTGATCCGCCGATTTTGACCTTGCCAAAAGGAGAAAACATGAGGAAAAGGCAGACCAGCACTGTGGCAAAAGAGCCTGAATTGAACAGCCAGCCAAAATTAAGGAACAACCAGTTATTGACCCCATTCATTACCGTGGCAAAAAGATCCATATTAATGAAGTTCAGGACAACTGCGCCCATGAGAAGCAGAAATGGCGGCCAAAAAACAATCGGTTTCAGTTTTCCGTTATTCGCAGGATCTGACACATTAATTCCTCCCCTGTAACTTTTTTAATGTTCATTTTTAAGATAAAAATATGTATAGACCAAGTACGGTAAACCTAGTCACCTCCATGTGAGGGAACTGCCATTGGATCTCGATGGCCGGCGTTCTCTTAATCCTCTGGACGTTCTTCATGGAGCTATTTTTAGTTTTTTGCAAATTGTATGCCAATTCTATGATTGATCACTTTTCTTTACACCAAAGATATTCTGAAGACATGATGGCCGCAAACACTAAATGATTGTTAAAGATTTGGTCAAAAATGAATAATGATTTGTCAACTTTAAAAAAACCTCCGGCTGCTGCTTAAAAACGGTGAAGCTTTTCAGATGTGATCCGGGACAAAAGCTTTGGCATTAATATTGCATAAAGGTATCATTAAAGAAAAGCAGCACAAGGAGGGCTTTATTTATGGATAGAGGTTTGGACAGATTATCTCCTTTAAAGAAATCTGATCTAGAACAGATTCATCAAAAGACGGCGGATATCCTTGTTCATACGGGGATGTCTTTTGAATCGGAAAAAGCAAGAGATATCTTTCGAAAACACGGTTTTAAAGTGGACGGAGATATCGTCTGCTATTCAGAACAAGCCATTGAGGAGGCCATAAAAAAAGTACCGAAAGAATTTAAAATTCTTGCTAAAAATCCCAAACACACCATGCATGTTACGCTGGAGAGCATGCACTTCCATCCGGGAGGAGGTTCTCCTTTTGTCACAGATCATCAGGGCGTGCGCCGCAATGCCACACCAGCCGATGTAGATGATTTCCAAAAAATGATTCAGCACTTTGACGATATGGAATGTACCCGCCCCATCGTACAGCCTTCTGCAGGTATACCCGCCCAAAATGCGTATATGTACTGCACCTATTCTGCTTTGAAACATACGGATAAGGTGATGTCCCTTTTTGAGGACGGGGTGGACATGATGTGCATTGTCTATGGTATTAGTAAAGAAAAGATCAGAGATGATGCCCGAAAAGGGGTGCACTACGGGCTGAGCGTGATCAGTGTTACTTCTCCCTTGGAATTGACTGTTATGCAGAGTGACCGTCTGATTGAGCAGGCGGGCCAATATGGCACACCACTGGTGATTGCCCCGATGCCTGCGGCAGGAACTACCGCGCCATGTACTATCCCGGGTTTTTTGATCCAGCAGAACTGTGAAAATATTGGTACCATTGTTCTCGCCCAGCTGGTTAATCCGGGCAATCCCGTGTTCTATGGCGTAATGGGAAGCGGTACTGACTTTAAAATCGGCAGTGCTGTATACGGCGGGCCGGAAACCCGCATTATGGAGCTGGCGGGCGCCCAGATTGCTAAATTTTACGGCATGCCTTGCCGGGGTAACGGCGGTTTAACAGATGCTCATTTCAGTGATTTTCAAGCTGGGGCAGAGGCGGCGCTTCATTACTATAATGTGGCCCGGGGCGGGGTTAACCTGATTCCCGGTGCCGGACACCTGGGAAGCTTTCTGGAACAGTCTCTCGAACAATTTGTTTTGGACTGTGAGATTATGGGATATGTGAAAAGAATACTCCGGCCTTTAGAGTTTACAGAGGAAAACATGGCTGCTGACCTGATTAAAAAAGTCGGACCGAAAGGGCAATATTTAACGGAAGAACATACCTTCAATCATTTCCGGGAAGAGTTCTATGATCCCATTGTTTTTCCCAGAATGTCCTATAATATATGGGCAGAACAGGGTAAAAAAGAAGCCCGGGAGAAAGCCCATGAAAAGGTGCTGGAGATTCTGGCAAATTACCAAAGGCCGGAGATGGACCCGGCAGTTGAGCGGGATTTGGACAAATATGTAGCAGAACACTGGCCGGTGAAATAAGAAAGTTAGGAGGCGGCAGACATGGTCGATGACAATATGAGCATGTATGACTATATAAAAAAAGTTACATTTGACCTGGTAAAAGTGCCAAGCAGGGTACGCCAGGCAGGGGAAGAGAAGGACTTTGCCTTTAAACTTAGGGACATGATAGGGGAAATCCCCTATTTTGCAAAGCATCCGGAGAATGTGATGCTGGTGCCTTTGGAAGGGGATCAGCTGGGCAGGTATTCGGTACTGGCATTGCTTGAAGGGGAAGAAGAAAGCCCCGAGACTGTGATACTGCTCAGTCATTTTGATACTGTGGGAACAGGTGATTACGGTGAATTGGAACCATATGCTTTGGATCCCGGTCTGCTCAAAGAAAAGATGAAAGCAATGCGGGATAAATACAGCCAGGACGTCCAAGATGATCTGGATGCCGATGCATGGATATTTGGCCGGGGTACCGGGGATATGAAAGCGGGAGTTGCCATAAACCTTTGTGTTTTGAGGGAATTCTCCCAAGATGCGGCAAGGATGAAAGGCAATATTTTATTCATTTGCGCTGCGGATGAAGAGGCGATGGCCAAGGGTGCCCAGGCGGCTGCAAAAAAAGTTTATCGGATGGTACGTGACCAAAAATCTGATTTTCTGGGACTCATTAAAACCGATATCATGCTGAGACGCTATCCTGATGATGATCATAATTATCTTTACTTAGGCACGATCGGCAAGTACCTGCTCTCCTTTTACATTTGCGGCGTTCCCTCTCATGTGGGTGAGTGTTTTGCCGGAGTGGATTCCAACCTGATTGCCAGTAAATTGGTCGATAGAATATCGATGAATTGCGATTTCAGTGATGAAGCGGAAGAGGAAATTACGCCGCCCCCGGTGACGCTGAAACAAACTGACTTGAAAGAAGTGTATGATGTCCAGCTGCCTTATGAATCTCAAGTATATTTTAATTATTTTACCTATACGAAGACTCCTTCCCAGGTGCTGGCCGTTGGCAAAAGGGAAGCTTGCCGGGTAATGGAGGCATTGAAAGAACAATATCTGGCTGAGAAAGAGTATTTCCATAGGAAAGCAGGCATTCCCCATACTCCCAGGCCCTTGGAAGCAAACATTTATACCTATGACGAGTTTTACGAAAAGGTAGTTACCGAAAAGCCGCATTTAAGAAGAGAACTAGCCGTTTTTGCAGAAGGTTATCAGTATCATGAAGCGGATGAAACAAAACTGAGCTTAGCCATCGTCAGGAAGTTATTTAAGGAATCTAAGGAATTTCATGAGCAAAAGCCTTGTATTATCGTTTATCTGGCGCCTCCTTACGTACCCCGCGTTTATGTAAAAGGGGAGACGGAAAAAGAAAAACACTTTATCGACTCTCTCGAACGGGCAGTGACGGAAGACAACAATCATATTAAGATAAGAAAGTTTTACCCGTATCTTTCGGATATGAGCTGGTTTGGCATGAGTGATGAGATTTCGGATATTGAGATATTAAAGGCCAATACGCCGGGATTTCATCGTACCTGCACTGTGGAATTGGAGCCGCTAACCGAACTGAAGATCCCTGGTGTGAACATCGGCCCTTACTGCAAGGACCCCCATCAGGCTACGGAAAGACTGTATATGCCCTATTCATTTGATTATGTACCCAGATTGATCTGCCGGACGGTCAAAAATCTCTTAAATAAATAACAGCCAAAAACAAAACCATTTTTCAAAACAATAAACCGGGGCATTCCCGGTTTATTGTTTTTCTTTTCTCGGCCGGGTGTTAATTAATTTATATTTTCTAAAAAGCCGGTAAAGAGTGGAGAGGCTGATCCCCATATTTTCCGCAATTTCCATTTTTCCTTCTACAGAGTCACCGTATTCTTGGATTGCTTCCAATAATACCTGTTTCTCACTCTTTTCAATTTTTTGCTTATAATTACTGTTATGAGCAGGGATTTCTCGGGCATAAAGCCACTGGGGCAGGTATTCTTCCTTGATCATTTCAGTGCTGGAACAAAAGCTGATCGCATATTCGACGGCGTTTTCCATTTCTCTTACGTTGCCCGGCCATTGATAGCCGGTAAGGATGCGCAGGGCTTTTTCAGAAAAGCCTTTGATTTCTTTGTGCATTAAATCGGCATATTTCTGACAAAGAAAATCCAGGATCAAAGGAATATCCTCCACCCGTTCCCTTAAGGGGGGTAGATGGAGCGGGATCACGTTCAGCCGGTAAAATAAATCTTCCCGGAAAAGTCTTTGACCGATCATGGCTCTTAAGTCTTGATGGGTGGCGGCAATTACTCTCACATTAATAGGGATGTTTTTTGTACCACCGATCTTTTGGATCACCCTTTCTTGAAGTACGCGGAGGAGTTTCACCTGAAGATGAAGAGGCATATCACCAATTTCGTCTAAAAACAATGTGCCGCCGTTTGCCAGTTCAAACTTGCCGGGTTTTCCCTCGTTTTTCGCTCCTGTAAAAGCGCCTTTTTCATAACCAAAAAGTTCACTTTCCAAAAGGGATTCCGGAATCGCGCCGCAGTTAATGGCGACAAAGGGCTGCTTTGACCTGTTGCTGGAACTATGGATCGCCCGGGCAAACAATTCTTTTCCTGTGCCGCTTTCCCCGGTAATCAGGACGGTGGAAACGTTTTGGGCTACTTTGGTAACCAGGCGTTTGAGATTGCTGATGGCGGCACTGGTGCCAATGATGTTATCGCAGGCGGAGTCGATTTCCGAATTTGACAAACTATGGACCATGCGAAAGAGTTTTTCTTCTTCAGAAAAAGACTCCACTGCGCCGACAATTTGGCCATTATTTTTCACAATGGTGGCGCTGGAAATTAGATTAACTGTTTCCCCCAGAGAATCCTTGTAATGCACCTTTTCTTGATGGAAAGGTTCTTGGTTTTGAAGGGCTTTAATCAGAATAGACTCGGGTAAAATGGAACTGATGGGCTGACCGATCACATTTTCTTTTGCTGCTTTGAAGCTTTTTTCTGCGGTCCTGTTAAAACAGGTAATAATACCCTGGCCGTTACAGGAGATAATGCCTTCATTAACTGAATTGATAATGGCCTCAAGATATTCATTATTCATACATATTTCTTCCATCATCGTACTTTCCGATAGCTTAATAGCCAATAATTCCGCCATTTTACCGATAAAATCAAGGAAGGAATTTTGGTTTTGGATGAGGATCTTTTTTTGCTTCATGTCAAAACTGACAAGACTGATGACGCCATAACACTTTTTTCCCACCTGAATGGGATAGAACAGCCCACTGGTGTAAAAACAATCGTTTTTTTCCTCGCATGGTTCGCATAGTTTATGACATCCCGGGTTAAGAAGCACGAAAGGCATGGCCTTTTCCATCACAAAATGATTAATAAAGGTATCTGTCCGTTTGGTGAGGAGCTGGCTGCGGATGCGGCCCGTCGCCCCGAGAACACGGCCTTCGTCATCGACGATTTCTGTTTCTACCCGTAAAGCTGCGGCAATAACTTCTGCGACGCTTTGGACGAAAGGCTGGGAGTCAAATAATGATGCCATATCATCACCACTTTATCAGTTATTTGTCAGATATAACAAATTTCTATGCAGAAATGATAAAACCTTTTTTAATAATAACAATTTAATAAATTTTTGATAAAAGAATCACAGGGAGGGAGATATTTTAATAAAGGATCTTTCAACATTTTAGTTGGCATGGAACTTGCAATAATTAGCGATAAAGATGATCACTATGATTAGAGGAGGGGTACCAATGGCTGATAGTAAACAGATTATTGGGATTACCGAAAAGTACGGAGCACGCAACTATCATCCGCTTCCTATTGTGATTTCCAAGGGAGAAGGAGTCTGGGTGGAGGATCCTCAGGGTAGGAGATATATAGATATGTTAAGCTGCTATTCGGCATTAAATCAGGGGCATCGGCATCCGAAAATTATTAAGGCGTTAAAAGATCAGGCGGATAAAGTTACCCTAACCTCCCGGGCTTTCCACAATGACCGGCTGGGTTTTTTATATGAGATGCTCTGTAAAATTACCGGCAAAGAAAAGGTGCTGCCCATGAATACCGGGGCCGAGGCGGTGGAAACAGCGGTAAAAGCGGTGCGCCGCTGGGCATATGACGTAAAAAAGGTTCCGGAAAATCAGGCAGAGATCATTATTTGTGCCAATAACTTCCATGGCAGAACGGTAACGGCGGTTTCCATGTCATCTGAACCGGCCTATAAAAGAGGGTTTGGGCCTTTTACCCCCGGGCTGGTGTCGGTCCCTTACGCGAATATGGAGGCATTAAAGAAGGCGATTAATGAAAATACAGCTACTCTGATCATGGAACCAATTCAGGGGGAGGCCGGTATCATTATTCCTCCCGCAGGTTTTTTACGACAGGCATATGATCTCTGTCATGAAAGAAATGTCCTCTTTGTGGCGGACGAAATCCAAACCGGCTTTGGCCGGACGGGCAGAATGTTTGCCTGTGATTGGGAAGATGTGACGCCGGATCTTTATATTATGGGTAAAGCGTTGGGGGGCGGAGTTTATCCGGTATCTGCCATTGTAGGCAACGAGGATATTTTGGGCCTTTTTGATCCGGGATCCCACGGTTCCACATTCGGGGGGAATCCATTGGCGGCGGCTGTGGCCATCGCTGCTTTGGAAGTTACCATAGAAGAAAATCTAGCTGAGCGTTCCCGGGAATTAGGAGATTTTTTTATCCAAGAATTAAAGAAAATTAATCATCCCCATATCAAAGAGATCCGGGGCAAAGGTTTATTTGTCGGCTTGGAATTAAGCGTAAAAGCCCGGCCTTATTGCGAGGAATTGAAAGAGGAAGGTGTACTCTGCAAAGAGACCCATGAGAATGTGATCAGATTTGCGCCTCCCCTGGTCATTACCCGTGAGGAGATCATTTGGGCGCTGGAACGGATATCAAGGGTGCTGGCAAAATAAATGACGTAAGGTGAGAGGAGAAGGAAGATGTTTAAAGTTAATTTTCATGCTCAGGTGAATCCTGCTTTTACGCTTTTGTCGGAAGATCAGGTTTACCGGATTCACTTAGCTTCATTGGAGATATTGGAGCATACCGGCGTAATGATCGAAAGTGAAAGAGTATTAAATATGTTAAAGGAAGCTGGTTGCCTGGTAAAAGGAAATTTGGTCAAACTTCCTGCGGCAATTGTAGAGAAGGCGGTGGAAAGCGCTCCGGAGAGAGCTGTTCTGGCCGATATGGACGGTAGGAGATCCGTTTTCCTGGAAAAAAATGTAGTAAATTTTGGGGTGCGGATCGGACAGAAATATTTTTATGACGCGGAGAAAAAAGAAACCCGGCAGGCGGTTTTAGAAGATGCGGAAAATATGGCGAAAGTTTGTGAGGTGATGGAGCACATTAACTTTGTATCTTCCCAGGCGGAGCCGGAGAAAGCCTTTGGTCAATTTCAAGCAATTCGAAAATATACCAAAAAACCCATTCTTCAATATGGGAGTGATGTTTCGTCTCTTAAAAACATTTTAGAGCTGGCTTGTGACTGGGCAGGAGGCAGGGAAGAATTGAAGCGGAACCCTAATATGGCTGTTTATTTGTCATCGGATGCGCCATTGACTATCTCAGCACAAAATAGTGAAATGCTGATCTTATCTGCTGAATACGGAGTTCCTGCCATATATGATAATGGGATCATACCTGGGGTAAACGCGCCAGGGTCATTAGCCGGCGCTGTTGCTTTAGCGAACGCAGGCGTGCTAACCGCCCTTACCGTACACCAGCTGACCGCCAAAGGAGCTCCCTTTATCATGGGAATCTCGGCTCATGAGGAAAATGACGGCGGGGAATTGACTTCAGGCGGCCCGGATGTTTGTTTAATACAGACGGCAGCGGGGCACCTGAGCCGTTTTTACCGTATTCCTTCTTATGGTAAATTCGGCGGAACGGATGCGTGCACCTGTGACCAGCAGGCTGCTCTGGAAGCTACTTTTTCCACTCAGTCCGCTGCTCAGGCGGGCACGAACATGAGTGATTGCACCGGTATGGGCAGGCCAGGAAATTTGGAACACCTGATTATGGTCAATGAAATTATCGGCATGACAAATCATTTTTATAAAGGAGCAGAGATCAGCGAAGATACCGTACCCATGGAACTAATCAATGAAGTGGGGCATGGGGGGCATTTCCTGTTGGCGGACCACACCATGAAACACTATAAATCAGCCACCTTCTATCCCCGCTATATGAACAGGCAGAATTTTATGATCTGGGAGAAAGAAGACGGTAAAGATATGCTGCAAAAATTAACGATAAAATCACAGCGTATCCTAAAAAGTGCTTTAAGAGGATAAACAAAATTTCTTGTTGGCAGGAGGCAGTAAAATGAGAGTGGCATATAACAGCCAGATTACTCCGCAACTGAAGGTCTGGACACAAGATCAGTGTCATGAAATGCATCTAAAATCCCTTGAGATACTGGAACGTACCGGCGTCATCGTCCATGACGAAGAAGCTTTGCGGGTTTATAAGTCGGGTGGGGCCTATATACGGAATAATAAGGTGTTCATTCCCGCCTGGATGGTGGAAGAGGCTTTGAGGACTGCTCCGGAAAGAATTGTTTTAAGACGGCAGCATAAAACCGTGCGATTGGAAGAGAACGTAGTCAGTTATGGGTTAGGTACCGATCTCCCTTTTTTCCAGGATTATCAGACCAAGAAGAATAGAAGAGCCCTCCTTTCAGACGTGCGGGAAGCAGCTCTGGTTACTGATTATCTGCCTAATCTGGATTTTGTGGCCTCCTTAGGCGTTGCGAATGATGTAACAACCCGGTTGGCCGACTTGTATCATTTTCAGGCTATGTATGAAAATTCCCAAAAACCTCTATTCATGACGGCCACGGACCGGCCTAACCTGCAGGGCCTGATCGATATGGCTGCTGCTGCCGTGGGCAGCTATGAAGAGTTAAAAATAAATCCCCCATTCCTGCTCTATACAGAGCCTATTTCTCCCTTGGTCAATTCCCAGGAAGCAATCCAGAAGCTGATGCTTGCCGCAGAATATGAGATCCCGGTAACATACGCGTCCGGTATTACCTCCGGCTCCACGGGACCGGTAACACTGGCGGGAAATCTTACATTGGGAAATGCGGAAGGGTTAGCAGGACTGGTGCTGCATCAGCTGGTAAATCCAGGCGCACCTTTCCTCTATGGAATCGTTGCTGCCCCGATGGATATGGCTACCACCATCTGCTGCTACGGTGGTCCGGAAATTCCCATCTATTTCTGTATAGTGGGAGAAATGGGACGATACTATAAACTGCCTACCTTTGGCCAGTCCGGTAACAGCGATTCCCCATTGGTAGACCAGCAGGCAGCTATCGAAGCCATGTTTTCCATTTTTGTCGCGGCCCAAAGCGGCACCAACCTGGTACATGATAACGGGTATATTGGCAATGGGTTGGTGGGCAGCCTTGATATGCTGGTCATGTGTGATGAATGTATCAGTATGGTGAATCAATATATGAAAGGAATGGAAGTCAGCCCGGAAACATTGGCTTTGGACCTTGTCCATCAAGCAGGACCGGCGGGAGATTATCGCGGCTTGAGTAAAAATATGGCCCGATGGACTCCCCGGTATTTAAATAAGATGTCTTTTGAAAATTGGTCCAGGGATCCCCAAACAATGGGTGACAAAATGAAGGAACAGATAGATGGTATTTTAAAGAACCATAAACCGGTTACAGTTACTGAGCATGTGTCGGAAGAATTTAAACGGATTATTGCTGAGCATGAAAAAAGGGTTGCCCTTGAAACCCCCTGGCAGCAAAAGCATATTGGCTAAGTTATCGGATTGGAATAGTGCCGAAGGTGCCGCATCGTGCGGCACTATTTTTTTGGTTACGGTGCCTGACAGATGGGGTATGCTGAGAGCCTAATAATATCCAGTAAAATATATCATTATCATGTGCTAAAATGTAATTTGAAAGGAGGGTATTATGTTAACTTACATTGGTGTTATTATTGTAATTTTATCTTTCTTTTCCTTTACTCAAGTTTATAAATTATTATTCCGGACAAGACTTTTCGATAAGTATTTTCAAATTAACTTAGAAGAAAGCTATAATTTAGATGATTTATTTCCTATAAAGATAAAGGGACAAATTACACCTAAGGTAGATTATTTGGATATACCCTATGAAAGTTTAAATATTCCAATCAATACAAAGACAATTTGCGGAACCATCGAAAACAACCTAGTATCATTAGAGCTTATCAAATCAAGTGACCGGAAAAAATCATTAAACTTAATAAAACAGCAGTATACTAAAACAGTCAGATCCTATATTTCTGAAACCATTAAAACTAAAAAAGAGTATATAGAACTTATTAAAATATCTAAGAGACAAAAACACCATTTGAAAAAAATAGCTTGCGCGAACTGTAAACATCAAATCCAATGTGAAATTATGTTTGATACCTGCAATTATCAAAAAAAAACCAGGGAAACATTATTATTGCATTGTAACAAAGGAAAATATGATCTGAATCTATAAAAATAGTTAGGGGCGGTTTTCCTTAACCGAAAAGGAGACCGGGGTCGGTAAATACTGTCAGGGGGACGGGGTGTGCGCCACGCAAAGGGTGCATCATATAGTGGGTGGGAATCCCACTGAGCAAGATTTAGCGAATCACTCATAGCGAGTCTTGGGCATCACCGGGTAACTTGTGGTGTTAAGCGTAGACAGCTAGGTAGCAGGCCGAAAGCAATTCGCACGAGCTGAAGGGATAGAGCCCCGAAATCCCAATCGGAAAGGCTGATGCGTTACTCCGCGCAGAAGGCGAAACCAATATGGTCGATATGCGAGAACATATTGGCTTTCCCGGGGTCAGTGACCTTGGCATGCTACACATTGATATGATGCGTCAACGTGGGAGACCCTAGTTGTTCTTTACGCAGAGAAAGTAAGGCCAACAAGCGATAACAAAGTTAGAAGGCCGAATGCGCTAGGGAGTCAGATTACTGCATACTACTAATGAAGCAGGGTAATGCCTGTAGAGGAAAGGCGGTAACACAACATCGACCTTGAAGGAGAAACATACGCTACACGAACGGAGGTAGACAAAGTATGGAAACGAAACTGACGAGGATAGCAGAGGCAGCAAGAATGCGTCCTAATGAAAAGTTTACATCACTCGCACATCTCATCAATGAAGAGACAATAAAAGAATGCCACAGAGAAATGAGTAGGAATAAGGCTTCTGGAGTAGACGAAGTCACAAAAGAAGAATATGAATTAAATCTGGAAAGCAATGTGAAGGATTTAATCAATCGCATGAAAAGGCAGGCATATAAACCACAGCCAGTAAGAAGGGTACATATACCGAAGCCAGGATCAGATAAGAAGCGCCCGCTAGGGATACCAGCTTATGAAGATAAGCTGGTACAGAGTGCGCTGGCTAAGATACTTAATGCCATATATGAACAGGATTTTCTGGAATGTTCGTTTGGGTTCAGACCAGGCCGGGGATGTCATGATGCAATGAAAATACTGGACAAAATACTGGACAAGCGGGAAATCAGATATGTAGTAGATGCAGATATACGCAGTTTCTTTGATCATGTTGATCATGAATGGCTGATGAAATTTCTGCAACATAGAATAGCGGACCCCAATATACTTAGATTGGTAGCGAGATTTCTCCGTTCAGGAATAATCGAAGCCGGAGCAGAATATGACACACCGGAAGGAACACCTCAAGGTGGCTGCTGTTCGCCAATTCTTGGGAATCTATACCTGCATTATGTGCTAGACCTATGGTTTGAGAAGCGAGTAAGGAAAGACTGTAGGGGTAGGGCATACATGGTAAGATACGCTGATGACACAGTCTTCTGTTTTCAGCACAAGGAAGACGCTAAAGAATTCTACTCACAAATGATCGAAAGACTAGGGCAGTTTAATCTGGAAGTTGCAGAAGAAAAGACTAAAATCATTTCTCTGAACAAAGAAAAGGACGAAGACAATGGCAAAGATGGAGGGGGAAGTAAACAGACTAACTCATTTGATTTTCTTGGTTTTACCCATTACATGGGAGAGGATAAAAATGGAGCAAAGCGTATAAAGCGGAAAACAAGTAAGAAGAAATATAGAGCAAGCTTGCTTCGTTGCAAAGAGTGGATACAAAGAAACAGACACATGCCAACGAAGGACTTCATGAAGAAAATGAACATCAAATTACAAGGGTATTGTAGATATTATGGAATTACAGATAATCACAATGCGGTAAGTAATTTTATAGATGAGGTCAAGAAACTGATATTCAAATGGCTAAACAGAAGAAGCCAAAGGAGAAGTTTTAGCTGGGATAAATACAACCTGTTTCTTAAGAAATATCCATTACCAAGAGCAAAGAACTATGTAAGAATATTTGAGTTAGGAATGGGAAGCAGCTACGTTCTGTGAATGGTGGAGTGAAGAGCCGGATGCCTTAATAGGGCACGTCCGGTTCTGTGAGGGCTTGGGGCCGTAAGGCTCCCGGCTACTCGATTGTTGACATCAATGAATATTCGGAAATCCAATTAATAAACTTGATGGATTGTTTAATTTTTACAAGCGGAGGGATTTACTATGGCAAAGTGTAAAATTACTGTTCTCAAAACAATGCTAAATCAAGACTTAGCGAAGGAGTATTGCCAAGGTGTAGTTGGTCCATGCCATGTTTTTCATGAAGGTCAAGAATTTGTTGTCGGATTAGAAAAGCCCCAAGAATTTTGTGATTGGGCTTGGCATGATCTGCTCCCTTATGTGACTGCTTTTCTTGCAGGTGGCAATTTTTCCGGAGATATCTTTGATGGATGGATGAAGGATGATCATAAAATGATTGCATGTTGCACCGATGGTATTCGGCCGGTGGTTTTTGAAATTGAGAGGTTGGTATAATTTTTTGAAAAACTTTGAGTAAAGACTAGTCACGGAATGCGATGGACCATTTAACCTGCGCCATTAGTCTCGCTCTGTCCCGTTGACAGGTTATTTCTCTTTCTTGAACAATAACATTCTTTTTGATATAATAGCATCGAAAATTTTATAATTGTTTCAGGTGCCCTTAATAGGGATAATAGGGAACCGGGTGAAAATCCCGGACGGGCCCGCCACTGTAAAAGGGGAACCGGTGCCATAACCACTCTGTCCGGGGGAAGGGGCATTACGGTAATGATCCTAAGTCAGGAGACCTGCCTGAAATAACTATTCCGTTTCGAGGGAAAACGGTTTAGGTGAGGATGATGGAAAATCCACGCCAGATTTGGCGTGGTTTTTTTATTTACTTTTTAAAGGGGGAGGTTAGGTGAAGGCGGCTTTATTAGAGAAGTTAGGGACCTTAAGCGTTATGGAAATGGAAACGCCAAAATGTGCTGAAGGGGAGGTTTTAATAAAAGTTGAAGCGTGCGGAATCTGCCGGACAGATATGAAATGCTTTTCTTATGGACAGAGGGATCTAAAATTGCCCAGGATACTAGGGCACGAGATCGCCGGTACTGTAGCGGATACAGGTCCCGGTGTAACAGGAATAAGTATAGGGGAAAGGGTGCAAATAGCTCCGGGATTGCCCTGCGGGAAATGCGACTTTTGTAAAAGAGGATGGGATCATTTATGCAGTTCGGTACAAATAATGGGATTTCATTACCACGGAGGCTTTGCCGAGTATGTTTTAGTACCAGCCCATGGAGTAAAAAACGGAGTCCTGAATCCGATTCCGGAAGGCCTATCCTGTACTGAAGCAGCACTAACGGAACCCCTGGCTTGTTGTGTTAATATGCAAGAATCCCTAGACACCGGGCCTGGAGATGTGATGCTGATATTTGGCGCTGGCCCGCTGGGAATATTGAATGCAAAACTAGCCCGGCTCCGGGGAGTTAAACAAATCATTCTAATTGAACCAAATGAGGATAGGAGAAGAAAGGCAAAAGACCGGGAATTTGATTACTGTTTAAATGCTTATCATACTGAGGAAATCAGGCTGTTTACTCAAGAAAAAGAGATAAATGTAATTATTCCTTGCTGCCCCGGTATGGAACCTTTTGGTCAGGCGATTAATCTGCTGGGCAAAAGAGGACGGCTGGGTTTCTTTAGTGGTCTGATGGGCGATCATCAAGGACAGGCAGATATAAATTTGATTCATTATAAAGAATTGTCTGTTTGCGGAGCATATGGATGTTCCTCGGGTCATAACAGGACTGCTCTTAGTTATTTAGCTGAAGGAAAAGTCAAGGTTAAAGATATGATTACCAGACGAATCGGACTGGATGAAGTTATGAGCGGGTTGGAAATGGTGCGTAAGATGTCCGAGACATCAATAGTTATTGAATATTAGTGGTGCGGGCAAAAAATTGCTTTTATAAATTGAAGGAGGAAATGCACATGCCGTTTGAAAAAGCCAGACAATTTGGTTCGGTAATTACCAAACTCATTAATTCTCAAAATATTACCAGAGAAGAATCAAAAGAAATGTTTTATCAAATTTTGCAAAACGAGCAGACAGACATGCACCAAGGAGCCTTTTTGGCCGCTTTGACTGCTAAAGGGGAAACAGCGGAAGAAATTGCCGGAAGCTGGGAAGCCATTTATGAATTAGATACGGTTAAAGTGGTTCCTTGTGTTGATGCTCCATTGGTAGATAATTGTGGAACAGGGATGGATTCTCTGAAAACCTTTAATATTAGTACGGCGGCTTCCATCATTGCTGCTGCGGCAGGTATTCCTATGGCTAAGCACGGTGCCCGGGCCATTACCTCGGTTTGTGGTACCGTCGACATTCTAGAGGAACTGGGAATAGATGTGGAGTGTGATCCGGAAGTTGTTAAGCAGAGTATTGAAAAAGCGGGAATTGGCATATTTAACGGCATGAGTCCCAAAGTACATCCCCAGGCTTTGGGGAGAATTTTATCTCAAATTTCTTTCGGAACCGTATTAAATATTGCGGCATCATTAGCTAACCCTGCTTTGCCAAAATACGGGGTGCGGGGAGTCTATGCCAAAGAAATGCTGGGGCCGGTAGCGGAAGTAATGAAGGAAATTGGATATCAAAAAGCTTTAGTAGTCCATGGCCTTTCTGATGACGGAGTCAAAGGCATGGATGAAGCATCCACTTTAGGTGAAACATTTATTGCTGAGTTAAAGGAAAACGGGGAAATCATTCATTATTCCTTTCTCCCGGAAGAAATGGGAATTGCCAGGGCAAAGAGGGAAGATGTGACTCCTTTATCTGATCGGACCGGTGAGGCGGTAAGATTGATTGCCGTGATTAATGGAAGTGATGCCGGAGCTCGTTCGGATATTGTCTGCCTAAATGCGGCATTAATCCTATATTTAATGTACCCCAGTACCAGTATCAAAGAAGGATATGAGCAGGCTAAAGAGATTATCAGATCCGGAAAAGCTATGGATAAATTAAGAGCGTGGGTACAAACGCAAAATTTAGAACCGCTAAAAGGTTTAAGCAAATTAGAAGAGTTGGTGAAACAGGCCGGGGAAATTCAGTAAAGCTGGTAATGTAATTAAACTATGGGGGTGAAATATGATCTTATATGTTTTAAAATGTGATCAGGGTTATATCAGACATAGGGAATTTCAGGATTTTACCAATGCAAGCCTGGAAAAGGCCAGCGTTTTCAGCCCGGAACAATACGATCAAATAAAGCGGGCCAGGGACGGAGCAAAAAAAGCCGGGATGAAGAATGTCCGTTTGGTGGAACTGACCATAACGGAAAAAGAGCTGGAAATGATTTAAGCCGGGCTTGGAAGTATCTGAGCCTACATATTTTTTTGTGCGCAGAAGATGCGGCAGCTACGTTTAGTTCTGAAGCAGGGATTTACCCCAGCCCTTTCAAGTTTACAGGCAGTTGTTTTAGGCACTCTTAGATATCCGGATCTGATAGTGCTTAAGACCTGCCTTTTAAATTTTTTTAATATATGCAACCTTTATTAAAATTTATTGGTCTAAAGGATGTGGGGAGGAGGGTAAATGTTGGTAAATTCCGGCTGGCAAAAAGTCGCTGAGTGGATGAAACTTTACGGAGACAGGATCATCCGGGTAGTCTATCTGATCATAGATGACTACCATGTAGCCGAAGAGATTACGCAGGAGGTTTTTGTCAGAGCGTTCAAAAGCATGAACTCCTTCCGTGGTGATTCTTCTGCCTATACTTGGCTTTATAGAATTGCCCTTAATTTGAGCAGAAATCACTTAAACCATAAATCAAAGATTCGTTTCAGACCTTTGAATATGGAAGAGAAAGAAGACGTATTCACAGAATCCCCGGAAGATAAAGTGGTCCGGAAGGTTATGAATGGAAAGATAAGGGCTTCTATCAGGCAGCTGCCCTTAATCTACCGGGAAGTTATCATCCTGCATTACTTTGAAGACCTGAAGGTTGCTGAGATCGCCCAGATTTTGCAGCAGCCGGAAGGAACTGTGAAAAGCAAACTTTCCAGAGGAAGGGAAGCTTTGGAGAATACCCTGCGAAAGGAGGTTTGGGAGGATGGAAGATAAAGATATTTTTAAAAGCCGGATTAAGCGCTGTTTGGAAGAAGAAACAAAAGACATCTATTTTTCTCCTGAAGCAAGGGAAAAAGTAAAACAGGAAATATTTAAAGAGGGTTGGTGGAACAGATCGGTATCTTTTTCCCTCGCGGCAGTGGCCTTTGGCGTGATTGCTTTGTTTTTTGCCGCAGCCTTATATGCCAAAGCCTTCTTTTATATTTCCCCAAAGGAGATCACTGAGCTTGAGCTGAGGGCGAAGATCATTCTTCCTGATCATGGTGTTCCTTTTGGGGCGGTACAGCATCTTAGAGTAGCTTTGAAAGAGGGGAAAGGGGATGCTCGTCCATGAGAAGGATTTCAGTCACAAATAAAACACTGGTTATCCTGGGGATCATCCTGGGATTAATTTTGGGAACCGGATATTTTTTTACCCCCAAGCTGATGGCTTTAGTAATAAGAGAATACGAAGAGGCAGGTAATCAGGATGTAGACATTATTTTAAAGGAACGGCTAATCCGTTTCTTCCCGGGGTCGGAAGAAGCCCGCTGGGAAGCTTATGCTTTGGCGGAAAGGTTTTTAGAGAGGGAAGAACGGGTGATGATTGGGCCGGATTTTGTCGGGGGCGGGGCCGGAAAAGATATCTCCCTTCCTCCTGAAAAAGTGGTCTATTGCCTTCAAAAGGTAGCACAGGCCCAAAAAGAGGAAATGTGGAAATACAATAGTTATGAAAAATTAGGGGAATTTTACCGCTCCCAGGGTAATTACCAGGAGGCGGAAAAGTATTACCTGATCGCGGCACAAGGTTTTAAAGAAGCGGACAGTGATTTCAGAATTGGGGACATCAACAGGAACCTGGTTGATATGTATTTGGAAACAGGGAAATTGGAGAAGGCGCTTTCTTTGATTGAGCAAAGTTTACAAAAGTACCCGGATCAGTATCGGGGAGAATTCCTTTCCCGCAAAGGCGATGTTTTTTTCCGACTCGAGGATTATATTCAGGCTGAAGCGTGTTTTCGTGATGCTTTGGCGCAAGCGGAGGAAGACTGGGATCAGATTCTGGCTGAGCATAAAGATCAGGAAGAGAACATGAATGCCACCCTTGACCAACAGCCCGTATACCGGCACAGTAAGTCCAAACTGGAGATGATTCACTCCATGAAGAAAGGCGAAAAGATGCCGAAAGGTAAAGTAAAAGGGGAAATCTTAAGGGGCAATAGTCCTATGCCCAATGTTTTGGTTTATCTGATCAATGAAAAAGAATATGACGGCCGCATGAGCAACTTCGAGGGTATTGAATCCGGATCCCCTTACAAGACGGATAACCAAGGGAAATTTGAATTTGACGGAATTGTTCCCGGCAAATACTTTATGGTATTGGGACTGGTGCCTCAAGACTTGGAAGGACTGGGAAGATTCAAAGAGCTGAAAGCGTTTACAGTTGAAGGGGGAAAAACCAAGGAGCTTAAGTATGTATTTCAACCGAAGGTGAATATCCTGGAACCTGCCGGGCAGCAAACCTTTAGGACGGGAGAAAAGCTGAAAATCCGGTGGGAAGAAGTTCCCCGGGCTGAAGCATATAATCTCCAAATCACACTCAAATTAGAGAACGGATATGTATCCCGTGTTTTCCGTTCGGGCCTGAGAGGGAATTCCTATGTGTTTAATCCTCAAGGCCTGGCACTGCGGGAGATGAATTTTGTGGCCTGGGGCGACGGGTATGTTCTCGCTCCTTCGGCAATTCTGGGCAGCTTCTATCCGGGGGCGGAAATTTTCTTTGCCATAGAAGCTGTGGATCAGGAAGGAAGGTCCATTTCCGACAGTGAGGGATATGTACTGCAGCTTAACGGAAACTATCCTTCAATTCAAGTACAGGGGACCAGCCCGCAGTCTCTGGGGGATAAACTGGTCATAGAAAAGAAATATCCTGAGGCGGTTCATGCTTATCTCCAGGAGCTAAAGGAAAAACCCAAGGATCCCTATGCCTTGCTCTCGCTGGCCCGGTTTTACAATTATGGCTGGACGGAGGAAGCTTCCGATTTGAAAAAAGCGGCAGAATATTATGAACGATTGCTGCGGGTTAACCGGGATGTGTTTTTAGTGGAGGAAGCCGCAGGTGCCAATGTTCAGGCAGGCAATCATAGGAGGGCTATCGAGCTGTATAAAGAAATTGAAGATGAGATGAGCAAGAGCAGTTTCTGGTTCCAGACGATGGGGGAACTATATTTTAAAACGGGTGAGACGGAAAAGGCGCTAGACTATTACCTGACATATTTAAATAAAGAGAAAGAA
The DNA here is from genome assembly GCF_002777255.1 of Candidatus Formimonas warabiya. Taxonomy (GTDB): domain Bacteria; phylum Bacillota; class Dehalobacteriia; order Dehalobacteriales; family Dehalobacteriaceae; genus Formimonas; species Formimonas warabiya. The sequence goes on from NZ_CP017634.1 coordinate 4,479,263, forward strand.
TTCAGGGATCTCGGCCCTGTGATAGCATATCTTTATCATGATGATGTGCTTGGAGCCGTCAAACTGCTGAAAGAAAACAGTTATTCCCAGAGAGCACGGTACAACAGTGACGGAGAGAGTGAAAAACCGGCAGATATTAATTTGCTCATCAGCAGTTTGGAAAGCTATTATAGCGGTACGAAAAGTGTCCTAAACAGAGACAATTTTCGCAAGTACTTGCTGGAGATCATGAATATTGATGGAAGCAACCGTTTTGAACAGGTGCGTGCTTTCCAAACTAAAATTCAATCTTTAGGGGATAAGGATGTGCTTGTCATAGTATTAAGAGAGCTGGCTCAGGACAGAAGGTAAAGAAATCTTAATCATTCAGCATGTGAACCACAAAAAATTACAAAAGAAAGCTCATCCTGACGGGGGGGGACCGGGATCTGAAATATTTTTATAGGATAAGTGAAATAATAAGCCGGGCAATGATAATACAAGAAACTGAAGGTTATCAATCGTATGACTTTATGGAAGGGGATTTATATGGAGAAAATTATTCCTCACTTATGGTATGACAAAGAAGCAAAGGAAGCTGCTTTGTTTTACAGCGGCTTATTTGACCAATCCGGACTTAAAAATGCCACAGTAATTGAAGGCACTCCGTCAGGAGAGGCGGAAATGGTGAGTTTTGAATTGGCCGGTCAGCCATTCTCTGCAATTAGTGCCGGCCCTTATTTCAAATTTAATCCGTCGATTTCTTTGATGGTTGCTTGTGATTCGGTCAATGAAGTAAATGATAAATGGGAAGCACTATCAGAGGGGGGGAGTGAATTAATGCCTCTTGATGCATACCCCTTCAGCAAGCGGTATGGATGGATTCAAGACCGTTACGGGCTGTCCTGGCAGTTGATGTTTGCCGACCAAAGACAGAGTGGTCAAAAGATAACACCAAACATGCTTTTTTCAAATGCTGCTTGCGGGAAAGCAGAAGAAGCAGTGAAGTACTATGCGGAGATTTTCCAAGACTCAGGAATAGGATTTATCAGCAAATATGGAGAAGGGGAAGCCCAGTCATCGAAGGCAAAGGTGAATTATGCTGCCTTTAAACTCTACGGGATGGATTTTTCTGCCATGGATAATGCTTATGATGTAGAGTTTAGTTTCAATGAAGCATTTTCCCTGATGATAAATTGCCAAGACCAAAAGGAAATAGATTACTATTGGGATAAGCTGTCGGCTGTTCCTGAGGCGGAGCAATGCGGGTGGGTCAAGGATAAATTCGGTGTTTCATGGCAGATTGTTCCGGAAAATCTTCAGGATATCATGTTCAGAGGATCAAAAGAAGAAGTTCAAAGAGTAACGAATGCCTTTTTGAAAATGAAAAAGTTTGATTTGGCAACTTTGGAGAGAGCCCGCTCCCCTTGGCCCCGTTAGGAGGTCCGACCTACTGATTTTGCTTAAACCTCGAATATTTCATCTACAATGATCGCTAAACCTTCAAAAAAGTAAGAAATTAAAGTATCTCCAAGCTTATAGGCAGTATATTCATCAATTTCAAAATCTTTAAATCCATATACGAGAACTGAATGCTTATTTGGATCGACAATCCAGAATTCCCTTACACCAGACAGCATATACGTATTGAGCTTATCTACCATATCCTTTGATCGGGTGCTTTTTGATAAAATTTCGATGCAAAGGGTAGGTGTACCCATATATCTCCCTTTTTCATTAACCGCACCCTCTAAATCACATGCAATGAGTAAATCAGGTTGCATTACATCAGGTGTTTTTAGTTCATTTTTATAGAAATGAACATCAAAAGGCGCATAAAAAACCTTGCATTTCTTGTCTTTTAGGTATGCGCGCAGATGGATATGCAGATTCCCGGAAATATCCTGGTGATAGGTGTCGGGGGAAGCTAAAAGAACTATTTCACCATTGATATACTCCATTCTTAAGTCACTTTTCTCATAAATCTCCATAAATTCTTCATATGATACCTTCTTACCGCCATACTGATAATCCAACGCATTTTCTTTAACGGTATAATATCGTTCGATTTCTGTGATATAAGGTGTGAGTCTTAAGGCCTTTTTACCGTTTTTCGTAACAACAACCTCATGATCTTCAATTACATAATCAATGTATTTACCTAAGTTTGCTTTAAACTCTGTAGCTGTAATAACTTTTGTAGTATCGCTCATATTTTACCACCTCGTACGATGATTATATCAAATGGGACGAAATAATGCAACAATCATAATATCGCACGAAAAACGGCTACATCAGGTACAAGTAAAGTGTCTAATTAAATGCCTGGCACCGGTACCAGCTCTTTAAACAAACTTTCAATATCTGCTGATAATCCCGTAAATACAAATGATTTGGCCACATCTCCTTTTTCAAAAGTTTTATATCTATCAATTTCATAATCAAAAAAACCATAGATCATAATATTTTCTTGTCTTTGATCAATGATCCAGTATTCCTGCACCCCTGACAATCTGTAGGTATTTAATTTGTCAACCATATCCTTCGTGCGCGTGCTGTCCGACAGAATCTCAATCACCAAAGTCGGAGTGCCCATATACTTCCCTTTTTCCGTAACATTATTCTCCAAATCGCATGCTACCAAAAGATCCGGCTGCATAACATCCGGTTCTTTAATCTCCTGCTTTTTAAAATGCACATCAAAAGGAGCTAAAAACACCCGGCATTTTTTATCTTTGAAATATTCGTTAAATATCAGGTACAGCCTTCCAAGTATTTCCTGGTGCCCCATGCTTGGAGAAGATAGTAAATAGATTTCACCATTAATCAGTTCCATTCTCAGCGTACTTTTCTCATAAATCTCCATAAACTCTTCATAGGATACTTTTTTTCCGCCATATTGGTAGTCCAATGCATTTTCTCTCACGGTAAAATATTGTTCGATATCTGTTACATATGGAGTTAACCGGGCAATTTTATTGCCATTTTTTGTTATTACCACATCGTTCTGCTGTTCAACGTAATCCATATATTTCCCTAAATTTTGTTTAAGCTCGGTGGCAGTTATCACAACACCTTCCCGATCATTAAAGGATTTCATAATTATCACCTCTAGTAATATCATACCACTATAGACGACTAAAGGCAATTATATTGTACGATATATATAGATATCTTGTACGAAAATATTAAATCTTTGCACATAAATAGAGAGGAAAAGGGACAAGTGCCGCGTCCCTTCTAAAGGAAGAAACAGATAGGGGGTTGAATGTGAGCCGGCCGTGGAAAAGTTCCTGAAGGAATATTGTTTAGGATAGCTTAAAAAATTGAAGGGAATATTGAAGGGAATAAGGAAATAAATGTAGAAAATTGTCTTGATAGTTTTGAAAGATTCAAAGGAAGAGTATTGGTCTCAGAAAGGATACGAAAATGAAAAGAAAAGCTTTGAGCCTCGTGCTTTGCCTGACGATCCTGCTGACAATGATGCAGGGAATTACAATAACCGCTTGGGCTGATACGGAAGAGGGAACGTCAATTGGCGTACCGGCTGTTACAGACATGGAGTCAGACATATCCGGCTCTGATGGACACGGCGACCGCATCTCTGATGAAAGCAGTGACGCAAAGACGGTGCAAACTGAAAAGAACACTGAAAAATCCGGGGAGCCGGTTCTGGCCTATGTACCGCTGGATAACCGTCCGGTCAATGTAGACAGAGTGATCTATGAAGCGGAATCCGCAGGCTTTACGGTGATGATGCCTGAGGCAGATTTGTATGCTACCCGCCTTGACGGACAGCCATTAAATTCTAATGGGACACAGTTCGGCGATGGTCAAAAACTGCTGGACTGGATACTTGAGATGGATAAGGTTACCGACTATTTTGTAATTTCTCTCGACCAGCTCCTTTCGGGAGGCCTGGTTAATTCCCGGACACTCTGCAATACCGAATTTTCTGAAGAATATGCGATGATAGATGCAATTATTGATCTCTCAAAGAATAATCATGTGTACATCATCGATACGGTTGCCCGCCTTGCCGCTTGCACGGTGGGTTATCAAGGGGCAACACTGGAAACATATAATTATCTCCGTGAGTATAATCTTCAAGCCAGAGCTTCACTGACAGGCGAAAGCCTTACGGTAGAAAATATTGCTCAAGGCTATAGTAAAGATGAAGAAAACAGGGAAATCTCCCTTGATTCAAGATATGCCGAAAAGGTTAAAAACTCTCTGCAAACGCGTGCCAGAAAGCTGTCTCTCATAGATTACATACTGTCTATGGATGATTCAGGCAGGATAAAATATTTCATAGGCATAGACGATTCTAATTCGAAAACAACCATACAGACAAACGAGATTAACTTTATCACAGAGAAGATGGGCAGCAGGGGCCTAATTTATTCGGGTACGGACGAACTGGGGATGATGGCGGTACTGAGCCTAATGATTGATTATTATGGTTACCATGTAAATACAGCGGTTGTGTACTTCGGCAATACGGAAAAATCTTCTTCGGGATCAATATATGATATGGAAACAGTGCGGGAAAATCTTGAAAAACATTTGGAAAGCATTGGCGTGCATTTGGTGGGTACAGAAGAGGCAGATTTGGAAATGGTAGTGCTAACCCTGCCTGCTCAATCCATCATGAACGCAAAGTATATCAACAGAATGATTGATTATATCAATAAAAATATTTCTGAGGGGATTCCCACCATCGTTATTAATTCGGCGCCAAGTGCCTATAGCGGTAACTTTGAATATAGGATGATCAGGGAATGTGAGATGAGCATGCTGCTTTCTTACAGCAGCTGGGGGACGGTGGGTAATGCTATTGGACTGGCATTAGGCAATGGCATTTCACGGTACCTGTATCTGCAAAGCAGAGATAACAGCAGTGATAGGGCCGATATCGCTTTCCTGAAAGGATTGATTTTCTCATATGAAAAGGATATCAGCTACCTGCGTGGCGGAGGAAAAGAATTATTTAATAACTATCTGGGATTAAAAAAATGGTCCACCAGCAATTTTTATGAGAATGATGAGCAGGTTAAAACAGTAAACGCTGACATTGAAAGTATATTTAAAATCTCTGAATATAATGTTACCGTCAATGATATTATTGACAACCTGACAGACTGCAGGTATTTTAAAGGACTTGGCGGAGAGTGCGGCATTATTGGCAGCATTGGACTGTCCAACTATTCAGCCCCCTTTATGAGAATCAATGAAATCAGGTTTGATATTGATGTGGACCTAAGTGAGGTAACAATAAACGGTTTCAAGGATACTGTGATGATAAGTATGCCATATACTCCCCAAAAAGGCCAGCTGACATATTCCGTCACTCTTTACTATCGGGACGAGACAGGTAAGCTTCATAAAGTGCCCTGTACGTATGATAAAGCTACAGGAACTATAAAGTTTGCCACCGGCAGTCTGTCCTCCTTCTTTTTAAATACCTTGAGCATGGATGCGGAGAAGGCATATGGACTGTTTACCGATGTATCTGAGTCTTCGTGGTATTTTGATGATGTGTTATATGTCTATGAGAAGGGACTTATATGTGGTACAACCGGTAATACCTTTGCGCCTGGGGCTCCGATGACCCGGGCAATGCTGATGTGTGCGCTTTACAGAATGGCCGGATCGCCGGAATCAGATTATCGGTATGAGATGCCTCGCGACGTAGGCGACAGCTGGTACAAGCCTGCGGTAAAATGGGCTTTGGCCAATAAAATTGTTTCAGGTTATGGAAATGGAAATTTTGGGCCTGATGATCCTGTAACCCGTGAGCAGCTGGCCAACATTTTATGGCGATATGCAAAGTATAAAAGTTTAGATGTCAGCAAAGGCAGGTATCCGGGTGCAAATGCCTATGCAGATGTTTTTGACCTTTCAGAAGGCTTCCGCGACGGAGTTGATTGGGCTTGCAGTACAGGTATCTTAACAGGCGCAGGCAATGATACGAAACAACTTTTGCCGAAGGCTTCGGCAACACGTGCAGAAGTTGCGGCAGTACTTAAGCGCTTTTTAGAAAAATAAAAGAAAAAATCCCTTTATAAATGGTATTACTTATTTATCAAATAAAAGATTACGCAGTATTAATAGAGTATATTTTAGATTGCCGCCAGGGTTATAAGTGGTTACTGTAAGATACTGGCGTTGGCGTTTTTCCAGAATCATGGGGACGGTCCTAATGATGATGCTAATTGGGCTCAATAGGACTGTCCCCATGATTTCTATTGACCGGGGCATAAATATATATTAAAATATAGTTCGTTGTCGAATGGTTTTATACAAAATAGTTAGACACAAAACAAAGACTGGATTTTTGGAATTGGAGTCATAGAAAATGGATGATGAAAAATACGAATCACTAAGAAAGTGGTTAGGATTATTTGTTGTGATTGTTGGTACATTCATGGCTGTTTTAGATTCAAGTATCTTGAATATCGCTATTCCCAAATTAATGGCGGTATTTGGTGTAACGGTAGACAGTATCAAATGGGTGTTGACCGCTTATACGTTGGCTTTAGGTGCCATCATACCTTTGGCAGGGTACTTAAGTGAGCTGATTGGGGACAAAAAACTTTACATATTTGCTTTGGCGACCTTTACTATCGGCTCCGGATTGTGCGGCTTTGCCTGGAGTAATTCCTCAATGATCGTGTTTAGAATTATTCAAGCTTTAGGTGGGGGCATGATCCAGCCTGTAGGTATGTCGATCATTTATCAGTTATTCTCACCAAAAGAGCGGGGCCTGGCCATGGGATTTTACGGAATTGCTGCAATGTCGGCTCCGGCAATTGGTCCTACTCTGGGAGGATATATTATTGAACATATGGATTGGAGATTAATCTTCATTCTCAAAATTCCTATTGGGGTCATTGGTGTTTTTTTGGCGCTGATCCTATTAACGGAATCACCGCGAAAACCGGCAAAACCATTTGATTTTGTTGGATTTATCTCTTCCTTTGTTGCAATTGTAAGCATATTATATGTGCTGGGACAAGGCGCAAATATTGATTGGAATGATATATCCAATCCGATATTAATTGCGGTAGGGTGCTGCAGTTTTCTCCTGTTCTTTTTGTATGAGTTGATCCATCCGGACCCGCTGGTGGATTTAAGGCTTCTTAAAAATTACAATTTTTGTATCAGCCAGATCGTATCTTCTGTTTTGACTTTTGCATTAATGGGAGGCTCGTTTATTATGCCTTTGTTTATGCAAAATGTCGCCGGCTATTCAGCGATGGAAACCGGAAAAATACTTTTTCCCGCCGCACTGGCGACAGGAATTATGATGCCGATCAGCGGCGCACTTTTTGACAGGCTGGGTGCGAAGCCCGTTGTGATTCCAGGGCTTGTGATATTGGCTTTTTTTACATATAAACTTGCATTTGTAAATTTAGATATGAGCAAGGCAACCATCATTTACCTGATGGCAATGCGCGGGTTAGGTCTTGGAATTGCCATCATGCCCATCAATACAGCCGGACTGAATGCAGTGCCTCTGCCCAAAATTGCTAAAGCATCCGCACTTTCAAATACTCTAAAACAAATTATCAGTGCGCTGAGTGTAACCGTTTTAACCAACATTACGCAAAGCCAATTGGCTATCAACTATAATCATATGGCAAGCCAAATAACCCTATTTAATGCTACAGCTGTTTCTGTAATTAAACGTCTTCAAGCGTTGTATGCGCAAAACGGATTCTCCCAAGAAAGTGCAAAAACGGCTGCAATATCCGTATTAGCCGGCAAAGTCCAACAACAAGCCTATATTAATGCCATTGATTATGCTATATTTATAACAGCTATTATCGCTGTTATGGCGCTGATATTAACGTTTATTATGAAATCGAAAGAAGAGAAGGCAAGTTTGCCTGATCCAAAAGGATTAAATGCATAGAAGGAGGTACAAGTCTATGGATACATTAAATCCTGATCTGGATAAGTCTAAAAAAATATTGGAGCTGTTCCGTTCTGCCCGAAAAAATTTTCGAGAGTTATTTATTAAGAGCAATCAACAACATCAGCTGACAGAATCGAAACTATTGCTTATATCGGAATTAAGGGATACTCCTTTTATCACTTTGCAAGAATTAAGTAAACGCTTATTTCTGGCAAAAGGGACTGTAAGCAGTATCGTCACCCAACTGGAGGAGCAAGGTATTGTAATTCGTGAAATTCCTAAGGATAATCGGAGGATTGTAAAATTATCGCTGGCACCTGGTTATGCTGAAATGATAAACAATAACCTGGAGTACTTTGAAAATTTAGTTAATAATACGGATCCTGAGGATGTTGATAGGATACTCGAAGGTCTCCAAAAACTTTGTGAGCTTCTTGAAAAGAGGGAATCACGGGGTCTGGATCGTCCCTTGTGATTTTGGATTACATATCCCTACATTCTCACTTGCATCAAAAATTTGATAATTTACTTTGTATAAAAAACAGAGGCCTTTTGGTTAATTGAAGCATCTAACCAAAAGGCCTCGATATTTTAAAGGCGTTTATCGTGTCAGGAGGCCATATTCTCTCCCGCACATATAACACCTTGTTTTCCTGCTGATAAGTTAGGTTCCTTTTGCAGATTCCAGACTTAGACTGACATATAACACAATAAAAAATGCAGCTAGGTATATGTCTATACCTTCCATATGAACATCTCCATTCTTGTCATCCGATCAATTTCATCTTTCGTGTATAATATTAAGTTAAAAAAATTACAATTATGTTTCAAAAAAATGAACTATTTGTTAACAATTTCGGTAAATATATGGGCCGAATCATGGAATCATAGGGGGTGGTCCTGATGATGACACCAAATGGATTCAATAGGACCATCCCCGTAATTCACACGTCCCCGTGATTCCCTCTGAACATTTTTACCCTCTAAAAACTGATTAGTGACAAGGGATTTGTTACTACGTCTCCATAAATTAAATATTTTCTTTCAAGGAGGAATAACCGTGCTTATGTCGAAAAAGGAAGCAAAAGGAAATATTTGGAGGTGCTATAGATGGGCTTTTTTGGGGCCGGGAAGGAAAAGATTGATATTTCACACATTATGGTAACAACAACCGAAAATATACCTGGGAAAAAATATGAAATAATTGGTCCTGTGGGAATTTTAGAGCCAATTCCTTTGAAACATAAAGCTATGGATGAAATAAAAACGAATGCCGCTGAAATGGGAGCAGATGCTATCGTCACATTCCGTATTTTATTCCATCATGTTGAAAGGACTGAGAATTTTTATTTTTGTTACGGGACTGCTGTAAGATTTATTGACTAACTTTGGAAACTTCTCTTGATGGAAGGTTCAAGAGAAGAGACAAGATGACAGAGGTTGTAACAAAAGTCCGGACTGAAAGGTTCGGGCTTTTGTTGTCGGAAAATGTCGAAATCTTAGACAAGGAAATTGGGAAAAAATGTTGAATCCAATAACTAATTTGGACAAGAAGTGTTGTGTATAAACGATATCAGCAATGAATATTTTTGAATACAAAGAGGTGTGATAAATGGCCATTATTGAGGTTGTAAAGTATAATGGAACTCCCGATGTTTTTGTCTGGAAATATCCGAGTGAAGAATTAGGTACATGGACGCAACTTATTGTAAATGAGTCACAAGAAGCGATTTTATTTAAGGGTGGCCAGGCACTCGATGTGTTTCCCAGTGGAAGGCATACATTGGAGACCGCAAATATTCCAATTTTGAATAATTTGATAAACCTTCCGTTTGGTGGACGTTCGCCCTTTGCTGCTGAGGTCTGGTATATTAATAAGGCATTTTCTTTGGATATCAAGTGGGGAACTCCCACTCCTATTCAGCTTCAAGACCCAAAATACAAGGTGTTTATTCCTTTGCGGTCATTTGGTCAGTTTGGTATTCAAATTGACGATTCCAAGAAGTTTTTGGTCAAGCTGGTTGGCACTCTTTCTGCATTTACCAAGGACGATATCACAAAGTATTTCAGAGGCCTCTATTTAACAATAGTTAAGGATGCTATTTCGTCGTATCTTGTCCATGAGCAGATTAGTTTGTTAGAAATAAACGCCCATCTTGAAGAATTGTCTGAGTGCTTGAAAGTGAAAATGCTTCCCATATTAGCTGAATACGGTATTAAGCTGATTAATTTTTATGTGAACGATATTAACGTACCAGAAGATGATTCTGCAGTAATCAAGCTTAAAGAAGCTTTGGCAAAACGTGCCGAGATGGATATTGTCGGTTACAGCTATGTTCAGGAGCGCTCTTTCGATACGCTTGAGGGGGCTGCTACCAATCCGGGTTCCGCTTCTGCCGGGCTTATGGGGGCTGGAATGGGACTTGGGCTTGGTGTGGGAATTGGCGGTGGTATGGGTACGCAAATGGGCGCTATTGCGAATGCTATTAATACCACTTATCAGCAGAAGAATTGCCCGAAATGTAATGCTGTTATGGAAAAGGAAAAGCGTTTTTGCAGTGATTGCGGATGTGATACGTTAAATTATGAGCAATCAAAAGGACCCAAAGTGATAGTCTGCAGTAACTGTGGTGCTTCGTATACCTTAGGTGTGAAATTTTGCCCGGAATGCGGTAATGCATACAATCCTTGTTTAAAATGCCAAGCAGACGTAAAAAAGGGTACAACGGTATGTTCGGTATGCGGTGTTTCGATGCCGAAAGTATGCCCCAACTGCGGAGGAACAATCGAGAACGAAAAAACTAAGTTCTGCCCGGAATGCGGAACATCACTCGTTAAAAAATGTCCCAATTGTAATACAGAAATAAAAGGGGACCCGAAGTTTTGCTCCGAATGTGGATGTAAATTATAATTATTCATCTGGGGGAGGAGGCGAAATGGGATGAGTAATAAAGGGAAAGTGCTTTCCATACTTGGTATCGGATTGATCGTATGCGCGGTTACATGGGTAGCATTTTTGGTCGGCTATACCAATGAGCAGAAAGACACTCTCGATTATGTGGCATTGACCTTTGTTTTAATAGCAGAAGTAGTTCTGTTTTCAGGCTTGATTTTAATACTGCATTATCAGGATAAAATGAGCAAAGTATTGGTCACTGGAGGCCTTATTTCTACCTTATTGCTTTATTGGGCAGGGGCAACTATTATTTCTTTGCTTTCAAAAACATTGTTTGAAAATAATATGGGAGGTTTTGTTACTACTCAAGTTTTTTTGTGTGCCGTTGCAGCGATTATCCTGATTTCTTTGTCTGTATTTGCATCCAGCATGAAGGTTAAAGACAATAGAATAATTAATTCGGGCGTGATATTGCAGGAGAGCGAGAATAGGCTATTTTTGTTAAAAACAGATACTCAATATGATGACTTTGCGGAGTGTCTCAACAAGTTGTATGAGGAATTGAAGTTTAGTGATAAAACGATGTCTTTGGCAAGTAAAGAGCAAGAAATAAACACAAATATTATTGAACTTTGCCATGAGCTAAAAACGAATAAAAACAACATATCAAAACAAGAAATTGATGCCAAAGTAAATGATATTATTTTGTTAATTAAAGGACGCAATATGTCTGTTAAGCAAGCTAAGCAGGGAGGCTTTTAACCGGGTCCACTGCACGATTAGTCAAAAAAGTTTTAAAGGGAGAGAATACGATGGCGTCAAATAATGTAAAGTACCATCCCGAAAATGTCAACAATCAAAATTTGCTTAAGAATACAGAAATTAATTGGTGGTTATCTTGGCCAATGATTGTCGTTGCCTTTATTGTGTTTTGGCCAGTTGGTGCTTTTTTGCTTTTAAGAAGAATCAATATTGATAAAAAAACTGCTCTTATATCCGGAAAAGTGATCACAATAATAGGATGGGCTGGAATATCTCTGGCGGTACTTGGCTTTTTTGTGAGTATCTCTCAAGGTATAGGGAAGGATGACATTGGGGCTATTACATTCTTATTAGTTGCAGGCATAGTATTACTGCTTGTTGGAAAGAAGACTGTAAAAGATGCTGAAATGTACAAAAGATATATTGATATTGTTGTGAATCAGGAGATTACTTCAATTGATAATATTGCTGCGACCCTGAATGTTTCTTATGAATCGGCAAGGGAACATTTAGAAAGAATGATGAAGAAAGGCTATTTTGAGGGTGCTTTTATTGATGAATCAGCAAGGGAAATTGTCTTATCAAAGAAACAGTCTCAGGGTCATACTGAAAAAGGAACTGGATTGGCTGATCATATGGTAGTTGTTTTGTGCAAAAACTGCGGGGCAAATAATACAGTCGCAAAAGGTACCATTGGAGAATGCGAGTATTGTGGCTCCCATATAAGTGTAAAATAAAGGGATTATATATCAAAGGAAATCACAGGAGAATCAAGGGACGGTCCTAATGAGTCCAATTATTGGTATCATTAGGACCGTCTCTTGTGATTCCCGTCCTAATTCATGTTTTCAAGAATCAAGTTGACTCCACCCTTAGGGTGGGGTTTATAATAATCAGGAAGGGTGGGATAATGATGGAGAACCGAATTAAAATCGGCGATTTTGTAAAATTAACCGGTAGTACATTAAAAACCGTTCTCTATTACCATAAGATTGGTTTACTTCAAGAACCGGAGCGTTCTCCAGGGGGATACCGCTTATACGGACCTGCGGAGTTAACTCGTATGCAGGTAATAAAACATGTAAAATGCCTGGGATTGGATCTGAAGCGCACCAAAGAAATCTTGGGAGATATAAACAACCATAAAACCTTGCGGGAAGTCTTACAATCTTTGCACGCCGAACTTCTAAGCGAGAAAAAAAGCCTTGAAGAAAGAATAGGGAAAATTGAAGACTTGCTGAGTGAAGATACAGTTCCCCTGGACGAGGATAGTTTCGTATCTCCTTCTTTTCAAATGATTATGGAGATACTGGGAACGGATCAAATCGAAAAATATGCCCGAACCTGCCCGGAACTCTTTGATCAGCACCGGAAAGTGTATAGCATCTTGGATGATTTCCAGTGGGGTGAGGATTACCGGGAAACGTTTCGGGCCCTGGCAGAGTTTTTTAAGGCACATCCCAAAGAATATCAAATCTCCTTAGATTATGGGATGCGGCTTGCCAGGCTGGCCCAACTGTCGGAAGATGATCCGGAGGTTGAAGCTCTGGCCCGTGAATCTGCCGAGTTTATCAAAAGTATGCCTCAATTATTAGAGATATTAGGCAAACAAGCGGGAATAAAAAAACCTCTTGCAAGCTTATATAATGGCATGGTGGCGAAGGTCGTCTCGCCGGCCCAGGCGAAGCACGGGCAACTTCTCCAACAATATCTTGCTTCAGAGACTGACAAAGCAGGCGATTGTGAACCCCCGGCTTTGTTAAAGGATCATAAAAGATAGCCGGCAAATTGTTGAGGAGGGAGGGAAAGGATATCTCCAGATTTATTTATCCGGAAGATCCCAGACAAAATTAGGAGGTAATTTTCATGGAAGATAATACTAAACTGTCAAAGCAAAAAGCCTTTCTTGTGCCGATAATAATTTTGATTGTACTGGGCGGTGTCTTATTTGTGCCCGCAGGTTCGTTACGGTTTTGGGAGGCATGGATTTTTTGGTCGGGATTCTCTGCCCTGACGCTTTTTATTACGGTCTATTTTCTCAAAAAAAGCCCCGAACTTTTGTCGAGACGAATGCAGTATAAAGAAAAGGAAACTACGAGAAAACCTCCCGCCTTCTTAAACTTATGTTTCCTCTGTTACGTAATACCAGGCCTTGATTTTCGTTTTCATTGGTCGACTGTACCGGTTTGGCTTGTTATTGCCGCGAATGCCATTGTTTTTCTAGGGTATATATTTATTATCTTAGTTTTTAAGGAAAACAGCTATGCTTCCACGATTATACAGGTCGAGAAAGAACAACGGGTTATCACAACCGGTCCCTACGCCATCGTCCGCCATCCGATGTACCTTGGGCTTATATTAATGATATTGTTCACCCCTCTTGCGCTTGGTTCTTATTGGGCCATAATACCTGCTCTTCTCTGTATCCCGATGAATGTATTTAGGATAAGAGGCGAAGAAGAAGTGCTCTTACGAGAGTTAACGGGGTATAAAGATTATTGTTTAAAGACACGTTACCGTTTGATCCCATTAATTTGGTAAACAGAAACACGGGGACGGTCCTAATGTTTCCATTGTCGGAAACATTAGGACCGTCCCCGTGTTTCTGTTCCTTGAGCCTATTCAAATTTAATGTCGTATTCTTTTAGCTTCCTATATAATGTAGTTCTCCCCAGACCTAAAATCCGGGCCATTTCCATGGTATTATTTCTTGTATATGCCATGGCATCCTTAATCGCCATCTTCTCTAATTCTCTAATTGACAGCAAATGCTTATTTATGTTGTTTGGGGCGTAATTATAGATTAATTCATCCGGTAAATGACTAATTTTGATCATGCCATCCTGGGCCATATTTACCGCATATACCATCGCATTCTCCAATTGCCTGACATTACCCGGCCAGCTGTATTCCACAATTTTTTTATAGGCTTCAGGGCTGATTTCCGGGACCTTACATTTGATTTTTCTGCTGATTTCCTCAATAAAATGCTTCGCCAGCAAGATGATATCATCTCCTCGATCCCGAAGAGGGGCAATAGGAATTTTAAATATGGATAGTCGGAAATAAAGGTCCTCCCGAAAACTTTTTTCCTGAACCATCTGGTAAAGGTTTTTACTGGTAGCGGCTACTACCCGGAAATCCACGGGAATATAGCTGTTGCTGCCGAGCCTCATTACCCTTTTATCTTCAAGAACCCTTAACAACACCGGTTGAATTTCAATGGGCATATCGCCAATTTCATCTAAAAAGAGGGTCCCCCCGTTTGCCAGCTCAATTTTTCCCGGGCGGCCTTTGCGTTCGGCACCGGTAAAGGCTCCGGCTTCATAGCCAAACAGTTCGCTTTCAATCAGGTTCCTCGGCATTGATGCGCAATTGATTGCGACAAATGGGCCTTCCGACCGGTACAGGTTATGAATTGCCTGAGCAAACAGTTCTTTGCCTGTACCGCTTTCTCCGTTTAACAGTATATTATAAGGCCTCTTCCCGACATGCTTGGCAACCTTCATGGCTCTTTCCAGAGCGGGACTTGTTCCAATAATGTCTTCAAATGTATACATTGCCCTGGCACCGCCCCGGTGAGCGATTAAGCGGTCCACTTTTTCTGTGCGCACGAAACGGATCACAGCACCTTTAGGTACTTCTTCCTGCCCGTCCAGGACAGGTTTCACATTCATGAAAAATTGCCGTTCGGTTTGTTCATGGGCTATGGTTGTTTCAAAATCCTGCACCGGCTTTCCTCCCTGCAGGACCTGTGCTACCAGCAGGATTTGTTCCGGTTTCATTAATTCCCTAAAGTCTCTCCCGGTCACATCATGAGGGGGTATGCCGAAAATCTTTGCGCCTTCTTTATTGATATGGTTGATCTGTCCTTCTTTGTTTACGGTAACAATTCCTTGATCCACAAGGGATAAGGTCGCTTCTAAAATACCGTTCATGATCCTGAGGCTGTAGTTCTGTTTTTTCGTTTTGAGCAGGTTTTCAATCGCATAGCCCATGGAGATGACCCAGCCCAGCGAATGGGACTGCATATCCTGCAGGTCTTTTTTGGCTAACATTTGCACGACCACCAGGGTACCGATGACATCACCGGATTCATCCAGGATGGGGGTTGCAGAGCTGATATTATCCTGTAAGACAATGCAATAGTTATACGGTCCGATTAACTGTACCGGCTTACGGTGGTGGATGCATAAGGCGTGGGCTGTTGTGCCGACTAATTCCTCGCTTAAAATAACAGAGGGCCGGACATCAATTTTGGCAAAGGATTCAATTTCTTTTTCAGATCCTTCCACCAACAAGATCACTCCATGCTCGTCCGTTAAACACATAAGGTAATCGGATGCCGTTAACAAGGGGATAAAGTTCTTAATATAGGCAGAGGTGGTCTCGATCAATCTCTTCTTTTCTTTCATCAGTGCGGAAAAGTCTTTGGGATTTAAATAAAAACCCAAAGACTCCATGTAGGGGTTTACCTTACAGTTCCGGGAACGAATCCAGGATTCGGCAACTTCCGGGTAGATGCAGGATGAAGTCCTGGGGTCTTTATGATGGGACAGAAACTGGTTCTTGCATTCCTTGATATCATCCCAGATACTCGTATCCACATTTTTTAACGGCTGGAAAATACAATCAAAATCTGCATTATTACCGGATTCTGTCTGGTTATTCTGATCATATGTAAGGATATCGCTCACCCAAACCACCTCATAACAAATATCAACTAGTCGGGCCTTATATCCTGAAATGTCCAATGATGTTATAAATAGGTATTCTACAACGAATGAAATTTTCCTTTTAACAGCGATATTTACCCCTCTTAAAATTAGAGATACCTGATCCTGTAAGACTGCTTTCCGCCTTCTTACAGGATCAGGCTTATTGCTTAAAGCGTGCGGCGCTATTTTGTCAAAGCGATATCCGGTACTTTGGTGCTTTCCTGAAGGTTGATGCCGGGCATGGTGAAATCCTGATACCCCTCTTTGCTGACTTTCAGCGAGTATGAACCAACCGACAGTTTTCTGAACCAATAATCTCCGAAATGATCGGTGGTTTCCCTCATGACCGCGCCAGTTACCTCGTTGGTTAAAGTAATAACCGCTCCGGAAAGGCATTCATCCAGCTCCGGATCATAGACTTCACCGGCAATAAAAAGCTTGGGCAAATTCAGGTAATATACCCTGGGCTGAAGGCCATATTCCGGTTTCATCACTTCTGCCTGTGCAATCAATTCTTTAAAATCACTTTCTTCTCCAAACTGCAGGGCTCCGGTGGCGCAGGCATCCACACATCTGGGTTCTCTGCCTTCATCCACCAGGTGGGCACAGCCGGTACATTTTTGGGGAAGCTGGGAATCCTCGTTCCAATAAATCGCGTCATAGGGGCAAACATCTACGATTTGCTGCTGTCCCTTTGCCTTTTGCGGATCGATGATCACCAAACCATCCTTGCGTTTGTAAACGGCTTTATCTTTGGCCACTTTGATGCACGGCGCATCGTCACAGTGCATACAGGGGGCGGCCACATACTCCAGCTTCACTTTCGGTACCTGTCCATGTACCTTTTCATGCACCTTCATCCAAAAATGACCGGTATCCGGCTGCGGTTTGGCATAGGGTGTCCAGTCATTGTCCACGTGTTCGTCTTTACAGACCAATTGACAACTGTAACAACCATTGCATTTGGCGACATCGACGATAAATACCTTCATTTTATTTGCCCCCCTTAATCCAGGAATCAATGATCAAGCCGGCATCGGGATGGTATTCTCGGGCGAAGGACGCCGGATGCTGCGCTTTTATTTCTTCGATGTCCACTTTTTCCACCCCGATCAGGAATCCGCTGGTCACTTCTCCCGAACAGTTTTTAGAGGTGGTCTCACTGGGGCAGATCAGGTTATTGGCTCCCCCCCGGTCCATCTTTCCTGCGACGATGGGATCCAGGCGGGCGCCATGATCCTGGTAGATTACGCCGGGCATAATCCTTTCCGTAACGTAAGCTCCGCCAAGAACGGAACCGCGATCATTAAAGATCCGGACGATATCCCCGTCCTGAATACCCAGCGGTTTTGCATCCAACGGGTGGATCCAGACTGGCTCGTATAAATATCCGTCCGGACCTTTCACCTTGCAGGTGGGAATTTCCCGCAGCCAGGTTACATCATCCAAATTGGCATGCACCCGCCAGCGGGGATGATTGGAAATAATGAGAAAGGGGTATTTCGCGGATTTGGGATGAAGCAGGCTTTCCTGATGGGTTTCTCCAAAGGGAATCCAGTGGGGAACCGGAGGCCGTTCTTGATCATGGGGGAAGTATTCGGCTAAACCCATGGAATAGAACTCCAGTTTTCCCGTAGGTGTCTGTAAAGGATTCCCTTCCGGGTCTTCGTTGAAGGGGGCAAATCCTGCCGGATCATCCTCCCAGCCGTCTGCAGTGGGAACGATATAATATTCTTTTTTTCTGAATTCTTCATAGCTGAGCCTGTCTGCTACACCGGATTGTTCAAAACCGGCTTTGATCCAGTCCGCGATGGATTTACCCTTGGTATACTGTTCATAGAGACCAAGCCTTTTGGCGACCTCACAGACGGCTTCATAATCGCTCTTGGACTCTCCCACAGGTTCCACACACTGTCCTTCATAGAAAATGTGATTGAACTGTCCGCTGAACATATCGACAGAAATGTCTTCTTCCTCCAGTTTGGTATTGATGGGAAGAATGATGTCGGCAAACAAGCAGTCATTTTCCATCCAGGGATGCTGGGCAACCACACATTCAACCTTCGGTGAACGCAGCGCCTGGATCATTTTGTTGCCGCCGGTCCAGCACGTGGTCCAGCAGGGCGTATCGGTCCAGATCATGTGGATTTCCGAACCGCCGTCGGGTGCAGGGTATTGATATTTGATAAACTGGTCTTCCCTGGGGAATCCGGCCAGGGTGGTGCCATACCAGGTAATGGGTTCATCACTGAGAATGGCGGTGGGAATCAGGGTTTTGGGAATGAACTGTTTCGGAAGGGTAAAGAACCAGCCCTGATAGGCTCCCCCGGTATTGGGAATTACTTCTGACCTGGGATGGGGCACCTGATTTTCCATACTAAAAAGGCCCCACTCGATCATTTTCAGCTGGTTCCGGCCCGGTTTGCCCAAACCCTGCATAGCCAGCAGGCAAACTTCCAACCGTCCCGGTTCTGAAGCATAAGTGGACCGGATATAAGATCCGCCGTTACAGTGGGCGATCGTCGTCGCTTGAGCCGCCCACTCCCGGGCCAGTGCCTTGATGGTTCGGGAGGGCACACCACAGATTTCCGCCGCCCATTTGGGTGTTTTCGGGATGCCGTCTTCTTTCCCCAGTACGTAATCGGCAAACTGATCAAAACCATGGGCATGGGTGGCAATATATGCTTGGTCATAGGTGCCTTCAGTAATCCAAGTATATGCGATGGCAAGCTGCATCGCGGCATCTGTATTCGGTTTGACCGGAATCCATTTATCCGCATGAACAGCGGCACCATAGTTGACATCTGGACAAATATAGATAGATTTAATGCCGATTTCCGTAAACCAGTAGCTCAAGCGGCTGGCTTGCTGCCCCGACCAGCCCCAGGGTGTGGTTTCCGGGTCGCAGCCCCAGAACAAGAGCAGATTGGTATGATCGGAAATATCTTTCCAGAGGTTGGTTTGTGTCCCCTGTCCCACGGGATCCTGCCCCCAAACATGTTTGGCACCCCAATACCAACCTTCCCAGCTGTCCGGGTTACGGGCCTGTATCGTATAGCCGCCCAGCAATTCCAGCAAAGCGGTTTGACAGCCATGAGGACCATGTACGGATTTTGTTTCGCCATGGCCATCCGCCTGGGCCAGAACGGAACACGGCCCATAGGTACTTTGAACCCGTTTCAGTTCTTTGGCGATTAATTCAGCAGCTTCATCCCAGGAGATGCGCTCGAACTGGCTGAGGCCACGGTTCTGGGGATTGCGTTCCCCATCAGGATCCCAGTCCACCCTCTTCAGGGGATAGGGAATCCGGTTGGGAGAATAAACCCTCTTTTTATATACCATGCTGAATGGCGGCAATAATGATTTCATGGTCGGTTCGAATACCTTACCGCGGGCCTTTAACTTCCAGGGCTTCATTTCTTCAGGCTTGTATTCTTTGTCAAATCTGAATGGGCGTATGCGAACGATTTTTCCATCCTTTACATCCACTTCCGCCGAGTTTGATCCGATGCCGAATCCGCACCAGCCAAGCCCTTTGATATAGGTTTTTTCCTGATTATGGCTTTTCAACCTTCTCCCTCCTTACCACAATTCATAATGGTGATTATGACAAGATCTAGCCCTGTTTCTTACACCTCCTTGCCGGATGCAGAGCTTTCCTGTTCTTTCGTAAGATCAGCATTACACTTGCTGCACTCTTTATTTGTGCCGGGATTTAGCGCTCCGCACTTGGGGCATTTAATTGGTTTTTTAACATTGGGTGGTCTAAAACACATCTGACTACCTCCTATGATTTCGTGATTTTCTGACGCACAGATAGAAATTAGCAAAATATATGCCAATCCCCGGATAAGGGCGAAATCCTTATATTGAGCCATTCAGCCAGGCACATGGGGCGCTTTAAATTTCCAAAACAGAACCGGATTTCCTATATGGAAATCCGGCAATGTGGAATCATGGAATCTTACAGGGGACCGTCCCCGTAATTCCGTGAGACCGTCAAAATAGCAAATATTGAATATTGTGCAATATCCAACGAGGGGTTTATACTATTAATGAATATCAAGGGAAAAGGGACAATTGGCCAATATGAGTACGGTATTTGCCTTATTTTCTTTAATATTAGGCCTGATCGTTTGGGCCAGGCGTTTTATTGTGCAGGGGATGTTAAGTCATAATAAGACTTTATTGACATGCTCTTTTTTGTTCCTTCTATACCTGGTCAATACCCAGGCATTGTCTCAATCCCTATTATTTAAAATGCAAAGCGGTACTTGCGTTTTCTCAGTTTACCGCCTTTTTGCCTATTCGAATCATTTCATTATTTCCCCGGTAATCATTTTTCTCTTCAGTAGGATGATTCCCATCCTCCATGTCAGGGGGACAGGTCCCTTGACATAAATTTTTATGTTTTTGTTAAATATATAATTTGTTTTGAACTAAAAATCATTTAGGGACAGATTATGGAACACTCTAGCGAAAAAATAAAGAGAAGAAAAATTAAGAGTTTGTTATAATAAAACAGGAGGTAAAGCCTTGAAAAATAAAGCTTTGAAACTTGATGTGCGTGCATCTTTTTATGAAATTAAAAGCGGGTGAACCTATGAGTGTGTTTTTGCGCATAGATATCAATATCGTTGCAATCGTTTTACTAGGAACAGTAGTATTAATTGCCTATAATCGTCTGGATAAACAGGATAAATTGAATAAAGTTTTTTTAAGCACGTCTTTGATCATTTTACTTGAAACTTTTTTTGAAACAATAACATGTATCATTAATGGAAGACCTGAACAGTGGTTGATTCCGGTTTCTGTATTTTTGCATCTGTGTTTATTTATTACTGCTCCGATTTTGACTTACTTCTGGTATATTTTTATTTCCAGCTGGGTAGTTCCGAGTAATGCCATCTCGGGAAAAAAGCATATCCTATTACTAATTCCTGTTGTGTTCAATTTTATTATTACTGTCTTATCACCAATGTATAATTTAGTGTTTTTTATTAACAGTTCAAATATATATCACCGGGGACCCCTATTTATCATTTCAGCAGGGATCATCTATTTTTACCTCATCTATAGTTTTGGACTGATTTTCAAACAAAAGAAAAAAATTGTGAAACAGGAGTTTCTTCCTCTTATTATTTTCGGCATTCTTCCCATAATTGGCGGATTGCTTCAGACACTCTTTTACGGTGTGCTTCTTATGTGGAGCACTTGTGCATTTTCCCTTGTGATTGTGTATAATTTTTTGCAGCAGAGAATGATTCATTTAGATTATCTGACCGGTGCTTGGACAAGAGGATCTTTTGACTACTATATTTCGCAAAGAGTAAAACAGAAAGGCAATGATAAATTTGGGGTTGTTATTATTGATTTAGATGGGCTTAAGCAAATTAATGATGAATATGGACATTTTGAAGGGGACTGTGCCATAAAAACCACAGTAGTACTAATTAAAAGTGCCTTAAGAAAAACCGATATTGTCGCCCGCTTCGGTGGGGATGAATTTATTATCATTTTGGATTGTGAATCACAAGAAGGATTAGAAAAAACACTTGAAAGAATTAACTTTCGTTTTATGCAGTATAATATAGGATCTAAAAAGAAGTACAAACTGGAGTATAGTTTGGGAGCGGAGATTTTCGATTCAAGGTATCATAGCATTGAAGAGTTATTGCATCATGTTGATAACCTTCTGTATAACAATAAAAAGAAGAAAAAGTCATGTGCCTTTTCATAGAAGCATGTCATGGGGACAGGTCCCTTGACAATCTTTGACGGAAAAGCTGCAGCTATGTTTGGACGAACCCAAGAATTGCAAGAAAGATAATAATGTCAAGGGACCTGTCCCCATGACATGCTAAAATATTTCCGGTACGTCAATTGGTTCCGGCTGGGGACGGCATACACCGCAAAAAAGAGCATTGGAGACGACGATGGCTTTGGGTGTCTGTTTTTCTCCGGGATAAACAGTTACAATAGAAGGCATTTCTGAGGCGTGTTCCTTGCATATGGCGCGGCCGCAAAATTTACAAATTCCGTGGGCCGGTTTGTCACATTTCCAACACTGCACGTTTCATCTTCCTTTCTGAATCTTACCCTGCAAGTATTCTAGGATCATTGTCTGTGCAAAAGCACTTCCATTACGAAGGGGTTTGTACGACTATGCTGCTGTCATCCACACAGCATTTGGACCAGCTTTGAGGTGCCATACTCAGCCAGAATTTCCCCATCGTTAGCAAGGCTGAGATAACGCTCCCCCTCACTGATCATAAAGCCAAGTTCTTTAAGCTGTTCAAGACAATCCGACAAAACAGCATCACCAGGATAGTCTGAACCCATTTTTTCCTTTGTCTTTTGAGCAATATCCGAAAACCGAAGATCACTGTCGCAGGCTGTCATGGATAACATCTGTAATACATCCAGTTGGGTGCGGGCTTCCCTGCGGATGGGCCGGGTATCGTAAATGATTCCCCTTCCATTTGTTTGCCGCTCTATAAAAAGTAAGGGCGGTTCTTTTCTTTTCCAATACTCCTTCCAATTCTCCAACTCCTTCTTTACCCCATCCAGATATCCCGGTGCCGGTATGATGTTTTCATCCACCTGATAATCGAACCGGTAAGCCAATTTGTCCAAATCTTCCTGCTTAAAAGGATAGATAAACCTATACGCTTCACATGCGGTAACTTTTTTGATGCCCCATTTATCCCGGTCATTAAATAAAGGGCTGAAACGCTGCAGGAGTATCGGAGTAATAGCTTCAGGGGGCTGAAAGTGGGTGATGAGCGGGACTAATGCGGCCATCCGTTTATAGCTTTCGGTATCTTCGCCCGGGAAGCTGTGCAGAAAGTTCCACCCCGGCTGAACGCCATATTCCCTTGCCCACTTCAGCAATCTTACCGTCTGAAGCATCATTGTTCCCTTTTTCATAAACTTAAGCATCGCTGTATCCAGACTCTCAATGCCCGGCTGCCAATATCTTGTGCCTGCTCTTTTTAGAGTCAGTATCTGCTTCCGGCTCAGGTTGGATTTCGTTTCCACAAATAAGCCCTTCAATTTGTTTTCTTGTTTACCCAGTGCGGGCAATAAGCTATTAAAAAACCCGGGAGGAATATTGTTGTCGATTAGCCTTAAATCGAAGGTACCATGACGGGAAACGGCATGATTTATTTCCTGCAACGCCCTCTGGGGGCTTTTACACCTGTATTCCACAGACTGGCGGTTTAGGCCGCAGAAAGTACACTGGGACTTGGCACCCCACCAGCAGCCCCGGGAGAATTCAAGAGAAACCGGCACCCTACCAACCAGGTCGGGAGCCTGTTCCCTTACCGCCATAAAGTAATCATCCAAGTCCGGATAAGGGAGGGCCTCCATATCCCTCACGCAGCCTGATCCCTGGTATATCAAGCGACCCTTTTGACAGGACGCCATACCTTCGATGCCCTCAGTGGTTTCCCCCTTTTCCCATGCCTTGATCGCCCGGGGAAAAGATATGTCCGCATCTCCGCTGAAAACCCAGTCCACAAAGGGAAACAAAGACAAAATAGCCGTGCCCATTTCTCCTTCGCAATTGGCGCCTCCAAAGGCAATGATTTTTTCCGGCCAAAAATGTTTGATGCGCTTGGCTAGGGCCAGGGAAGCGACCTGCTGACTGAAAACCGAGGTAAAGCCAATGATATCATAATTTCCCCAATCAACTGAATCTAGGCAGGCATCTGAAAACAAGCCGGCCCCCTTACGCAGGTCGGCTAAATGATCCATTAATGTTGGAAGTTGACCGGTACGCTGGCTGGCTGCCAAAAAAGAGCGAATTCCTTCCGTACCGCCCCGCTTGCTCTGGGCCCATTCCGCACCAAAAAGCTCCTTTCCGAAGACCCATTCCCCGGAAAACCAATATTCAGAGATTTCATCATATACTGCGGGGTCAGCAACATATTTACGATAGGAAATATTGAAGTATCGAACATCACAGGAGATGCTGTTTTCTGACAGGGCAGCCTTTAATACGCTAAGTCCCATAGAGGGAAACCTGGCACTGGCAAAAGGCATATTGATCAGAAGTACTTGGGTTATTATGCTCACTCGCAATACAATAGATTAAGATGGCTGTAAAACGGCTGTAAGGCTTTTCCGGCAGTTGGAAAGCTTCCTCTAAGCTGCCCCTTGAAAAAGATTTGAGCAGCCAAGCTATCGGTGTTAAAATATCCTGGCTGCCACAAAAACACGGACCTAACCAATTGTTATAGGGTGATAACAGAAATCTTAGATTCTCTTTCTCCTGCCTCTTCACCAAAGTTCAGGTTCTGTGCCTCGTCTGCAGACAGGGTGATGCCGATGGAAGCAGCAGCCTTCACCGGATCCTTTTCCAATTCAACGCGGAAAGCGTCATCCTCAAGGGACTTGATGGCGAGCTTTTTCAGTTCATCTTTGGACGCCATTCTTTTTCACCTCCTTTATCGGCTATTAAATATAGGGAAAGATAGCGACCAGCTGGAGATCACCTTAACACCGCCAGGCTACTCGAAGATGGTTCGAATCTCTTCCCCCAACAAATTGCCAAACATTTTTTTCACCCGCTCCTTACGCCAGACCTGGGCAGCCAGAGGCTCAACTTTTTCAAAGGCAGGGTGGGTGAGAACCATCCGGCATAAGTCACAATAGCTCACATACCCTTCCCGGGGCAGTTGATGACCGGCTTGCTCATAATAGGGGACGAAAAAAGATGGCCCCTTTTCTCTGAGCATATGCATGAGGGAACCGTGTCTCATTTTTTCAAAAAGTGCCCGCAGGCCTTCCTTTTTGGCGTTTCCCATGACCAGGCGATGAGTCCAGCACGCCCCGCAACAAGGGAAGGTGGTCCCATCAGGAAGCACAGCCAGCATGAGGCCGGTGGGACAAGGCTGGCCGGGAATACCGCTCTCATAAAACAAATCGCCGGGAGAAAGCATCGTTGAGGCGCTTCCCTCCGGATAACAGGGTATTTCCTGAACGACCACCGACCGGTTCAGCAGCAGGTCGCCCAAATCCGCCAGCACGTCCGGCAGGCGGCGGGTTTTTTTGGTGACGACACATTTGATTTGATAGCTTAAACCTGTTTCACAGCAGGCTTGTATGGCCTTCCGGACGGTGGAAATTGGAATATGCTCCTGATGAAAATCATCAAAGCTGAAGCAGAGGGAACTGAGACCTGCTTCCTTAAGCTCACCGGCCAAGCGCCGGGCGCTTTCAAAGTCTTTGCCCCAGAAGCCATTGGACATGCTGCCGATTTCCCGCGCCCCCTTTTGCCGGGCATAACGGATAACCTCCAATATTTCCGGGTAGCGGAGGAGCGGCTCTCCTCCGGAAAAGCGCACAAAAAAACCCATCTTTTCTGCAGCAGAGATCTCCGCCATTTGATTCACGTAACTAATGGCATCCTTTAATGGCATATCCTTTCCTGACTTCATCAGATCCTTATGGCCAAGTAAGCAATGCCGGCAAGGGATATTGCATTTCTCAGTAACCAGTAATGTAAGACTGATATTCATCGGCTGCTCCTTTCATTTAGGAATGTAGATGGTATTCCACGACTGCTCCCACGTTTACTCCCCTTCGGAGCAACCTAAACTTCCAAATGGCCGTAACCAGGGCAATGGTCACCGAAACAGATAAAATCTCAAGCACCATACGAGGATGCAAGATGGCTTCTCTGGCGATGTGCGCAAAAGTATGCTCCCAAAGATGCAGCCCTGCGTAGATCATATACGCTAATCCCAAAACCGCAACGGAGCCATAAATCAGGTGCGCATAATCCCATCTCGTCCAGGGTTCCCGTTTGACCAGCTTCAACCACATTTCTTTTTTGACAAAGGCCAGGGACTCCGCCCGCAGGCGCGGTCGTTCCAGCCAATCCTGGATGATATAATGGCCGTCGGTTTCCACGATGGGAATGAGATTGCACACAAATATCAAGCTGTTGACAAATCCCGCATGCATAAAAAGGTTTTCATGGATGCTTTCAGGGATGATCCAAGCCAGGATCAGAAATATGCCGCCGATAACACCATTGGCACAGGGGCCGGCAAAGGATGCTGCCATCCGGGGTCCCCGATTTTTCATCCAAATATCTGTCGTATCCACATAAGGGAGGGGAGAGCCATACATGACCAGAACGCCGCCCCGGATCACCTTTCTTTTGTAATGCTTGACCGTTAACCCATGGGCGTTTTCGTGGATAAAAACGCTCAGATAATAAATGATCATCATGGCGATCACATCATGGGAACCAGGCTTGGCAAGGAGAATCATGCTTTCATGTTTGATAAACATGAAATGGGAGCTTAGTCCCAGGTCGACAGCCAGCAGTAAAAAAATCAGGATCAAGATGGGTTTGGAGAAAAAAATGAATCCCATTCCCTCATAAAGACGCTTAAAATATGTATCTGCTTTCCCACTGGAAAATCTTGAGTGTGTAATGAAGGTAATGGCTTGTTTAAAGCGTGAAGAGGCCCTGTTTTGTTTCAGGTGAGCGCTTACGATTGCATAAACGGGAGCCGGCTTATCAAGCAGGAAGCCCTTTTTTTTGAGAAGCTCCAAAAAATTGGCGATTACTTTCTGTCCCATCTGACCAAAGGCGGAAATATACTCAATATTTAAGTCCTTGACAGTATTTTTGCCGTCTATGAGGTTCCATAAGAACAATCCCTCTTCTCCCAGGGAGAGATACTTGTCGTTAAGACAGTTGCGTAGCATATAGGTGGTTTTTCCGGCGCTTGTTTTTAATTGCGCAATTTCTGTTTCTGTTATTTTCCCGGGCCGGTAAAGAGCCGGATTGGTACGCTGCCGGACCAGCTCCCATACGTTAAAAGCACAGCCTTTCCCGGGTGAATCATCAGTCTCCCCGGCGCTCAGCTGTCCGTCAGACTGCTCAATATCATCCTGAAGCAGGACTTTAGATTGTAGGTATGTCCAGATGGAACTTGGCTTGGTATCAACAGACTCCATAAATTCCTCCAGATTGAGATAAAAATCCAGCCGCCATTGATGGGCAAATCAGACATATTCTGACGTTTTTAGTCTAACATGTAATAATATCCAAATAATACTGTACGAAAGTACAGTCTTTGTAAAAAGAAAACCGGGTTTTCCCGGCTTCATCCTACAAAACTATTCCGCTAAATCTATTAAGCCCAACTGGCTGGTATAGGCAATTACCTGGACACGATTTCTCATATGGAGTTTTTTCAGAATTTCCCCCATATGATATTTAACGGTCCGCTCTGTGACATAAAGTTTGCCAGCCACTTCTTTATAGGTCTTGCCCTGCGCAACTAAACTCAATATCTCCATCTGCCGTTCAGTCAGGATTTGATTTTCCTCCATTTCTTTATCCTCTTTCCCCCATGGCTCGATACTCCTCCGGAATGATGAGGTCCCATCATTTAACCCCTTCCGGTTATCTACCATTCATGGGCAAAAATATTTCAACTAAGTCCTGTTATTTTTATTATAACTTTTCCTACTTAACCACGACTTAACGGGTGGTTAAAAAAAGTAAAATTTTTAAATGTCAGAAAAAAATGTCAGGGGGACAGGTCCCTTGACATAGCAACATAAGTATTGACAATTTTGGATTACATATGTAATATATAAATAGACTTACAAATGTAATCCAAAGGAAGATGATTGTGGCATGAAAACAATTCCCCAAATATCGGAATCCGAGCTGGAAGTGATGAAAATACTCTGGGCCCTTGGGCAGGCAACAAGTGCACAGATTATCGAAAGACTGACGCAAACGACAGAATGGAAGCCTAAAACGATTCACACCCTGATTACCCGTTTGGGGGCAAAGGGCGCGATCAAGGCGGAAAATACGGGAAGCAAGGCTTTTATCTATTTTCCCCTGGTCAGTGAGGGTGAGTTTAAGTCTTTTGCCAGCCGTTCTTTTTTAGAAAAGATTTATAATGGCTCCTTGAATCTGATGCTGGCTACTTTTATCAAGGAACAAAAGATATCCAAAGAAGAAATAGACGGTCTGAAAAAGTTGCTGGATGAGGAGGAATCATAATGGCAGAGATCTTTCAAGCCGTTTTTGCCGCTTCCCTTTCTGCAACGGTGGTTGGGCTGGTCCTTCTTATTCTAAAAGGGGTATTGAAGAACAGGGTTAATCCGAAATGGCATTATCTGCTCTGGATCGTGCTGGTCCTAAAACTGCTTGTTCCTTACGGCCCGGAAAGTGCGGTCAGTTTGTTCAACATGATGCCGTCCGTAACCCAGGATACCGATTTTACCCCATCCGATCCGGAGTCTTCTCAAGCAATCATGAATACGGATCAGGAAATGCCGCAGATTCCATCCGCCTATGCGGTCCAGGATACCTCTCCGGCTATTGTGCCGGTGGTAGAAAAGATGGTCCCCTACTTATGGTTTTTGGGGGCAATGCTGTTTTTGATTTGGCTGGTCTATACCAACTATTCATTACATAGAAAGCTTATCATGAGAGGAACTCCTGCACCTGAAGCAGTTAATCTGCTGGTCCGGGAATGCAAAAAGAAAATGGGAGTTGAGCAGAATATCGAAATTGTGATGCAGGATCTGGTCAGCACGCCGGCTCTTTTGGGGGTGATGAAACCGAAGATCCTGCTTTCTCCGGCAAATTTGCCCATCGGCGACAAGGCCCTTTCCTACATACTGCTCCATGAGTTGGCCCATTTTAAAAGAAAGGATTTGCCGGTGAACTATCTCTTACTTGTGCTGCAGGTCATGCACTGGTTTAATCCGGTCATCTGGTATTGTTTTAAAAGAATCCGCGAAGATATGGAAGTAGCTGCCGATGAGATGGTTTTAGACGTATTGGACAGGGAAGAGCAAAAGGCATATGGAAAGGCCCTGCTCTCTGTGCTGGAAAACTTCCATCCCCCGAGGCTTGTTCCGAAGCTGATCGGGATGGTTGATGACCGGAAAAATATCGAAAGAAGGATCAGAATGATCAAGATGGCGGATTTTTTCCAAAGCAAAAGAAGAATGGCTATCTGCACTGGGATCCTTTGTATCGTAATCCTTTGTGGCGTAACCTTCACAAATGCTTTGGCCAAACAAGCATCTTGTGCAATAGGAGATTATACCCTCAAGGTGCCGGGGGACTGGAAAGTAACAGGCAATCAAGGGGAACTGATCTTTGCCAAAGATAACATCTCCTTTGGAGGTGTGCAAATAGTTGATTATACGCCTGATCAACCCCTCTCTCTGCCCAATCATTCGGAAACGAAAAGCAAAAAGGATCTGGACGGATTGATCACTAAAGCGGTACTGGTCAATCTGGAGTTAACTCAACCGGCTGATGCTGAGGATATGGACCGGAAAAATGAAAATCACCTGTATTTAATTTTTACGGATCAAAATATGGCCTATGATATTTACGCCGATACCAAATTTGTTCCTGTATCCCAGCTGGTTAAAATCGGCAAAAGCTTTATGCCCGCAAAAGAGGAGGAAGGAATAAAAGCATACCAGGCAGATGTGCTTTGGAAACTGAAAACTGCTTATGTGGGGAACAACAGCAAGGTGGTCAACCTGATTGATCACCTGCCCTATGCCGATTTACGCCGGGAGGTTTCTCTGAAAACAGATTATAAGCCCTATGGAATTACAGTAAAATATGACTTTGCCCCGTCCGGTTTGCGTATAGGAACAATTGAAGGTGTGCTAAGAAACAATGCCGTCGTTTTGCTTGCCCTCATCGATAATGTGGATGATATTAATTTCCAGGTAAGCTTTTCGGGGGAGGAACGGAAGTACCACTATACAAGAATACAACTGGAGCAGGGCTTTCAGCAAGATTTGAGAGCGTACGCCAAAGACGTCAAGACATGGGAAACCTTCCTAAACAGCCTGGCGTTGCGGCTGCTTGTCTATCCGGAGAACTATACCATGGCTATGTCCAGTACTCCGGGCATTCGCATCCTGGCCCAATATGATGGGAGCGCAGACCGGGTGCAGTATTCCGCAACATATGGACAATTGCTCACCTGGGATAGCACTACCGGAAAGATAGCGGAGCGGGGACAAAAGGTTGAATTCCCTTATGACGGACTTGACCGTCCCGTCTATTGGACTCCTGGCTTCGATAATGCTTCATTAAAAGCGCCCGACAAAATTTCTGTGAAAACGGCAATTTTCCATGGGGACCGTGTGCTGGCAGAAAAACAGGTGCATATTGTACAGGAGCCATCCATGTTTTATCGGGTGGAAGCCTCGCCGGATCTGGTGCTTGATCTTGCTGCCCCCTTTCAATCTCAAAAGGCGGAAACCATTGACGAAGCCGTGAGCAGTGCCGTCAAAGGGCAAAAGGATCACTATGCCGAAGGAGAAGTTGCCACTGAGGGGCATATCATCCTTGATGTGGAAGAAAAGGAGGGATTGGTCACGGTATACACCCTGGCCAGTTTTAGCTGGTTTGGTTTTGAGGATGGAATATTTACATCTATCAGCGGCAGCGGAAGCATTCCCACGGTGATTTCCTTTTCCAAAAATGAAAGGGGCAATTATCATTTGGTCCAATACAAAGAGCCCATGGATGGAGCAGGTTATTCAGAATCGGTAAAGGAGATGTTTCCCAAGCAATTATGGGACCAGGTATTCAATAATAATCAATATCCTACTCTGGCCAGACAACAGGAAGATCAGGCAAAGCTATATCTTGACAGTATCGGCAGGAAGGCCCAAGTAAGCTCGGCAGTTGTTGAGAAAAAGCCGGCCCGGATCAATGTGGAGGCATCCAATAAGCTTTTTGCAGAATTAACCAAGTGGGATTCGGAACTGAACAAATTCCCCTATTGGCTGGGGACAAAAGAAATACTTGAGAATGGGGTCAGGTATCTTTATGAGACTTCCCAGAGCAAAACCGGTGACGGATTTGACCTGATTTCCTTTAAAAAGACTAAAGAAGACGGGACAGTTGTCAAAGAGTATCGCTATAAAATTGTCGGGAGCGAACCGCAATTGATTCACGGGGATCAGTAAGAGGTGTCTCTTGGACATTTTCTACCTGCCTTGCTGATCTGCCAACCTTAGGAGGGAGAATATGCTTAAAGTTGAAATCACTCTGTCCGCCCGGGAATTTCTGAAAGATATTACGGATACTATTTACCTTGGCCTTTTTGGCGGATGAGACCATGTTATTTTTATACCTGCCGTGTTTGTAGGTACACCGGTTGATCTGGCAAAGTATGAGAAGCATGAAACGGGAGGGATGACTGTTTATATACCGAAAGAGGGTATTTATGCGCCGGAAGGAGTTTTGATCCATTTCTCCCAGGAAAGCGGCACACCCCGCCTCAAGGTAGAGGGGTTGATAACCATTCCTTGTGTTACCGACTTTTACAAGGAGGTTATTACTACAAGTAAGGCCAGAAGGCTGCTGACGGAATAAGAAAAAGAGATCAGGCAATTTCAAGAGGGTTGATCCTGTCAAGGGACCTATCCCCATGACATATGTCAGGGGGACAGGTCCCTTGACATAAAAGGCAAAACTGCTTTTGTACACAAGACTGTCTGACAGAATTGTTTTGTTTTTCCTCTTTTTTTGATACAATTTGATAAAATACTTCTATATTTATAGAATCAATTATTGGGGGCAAAAACCGTGCGCAAAAGGAAAGCCGGATCAGGAGAGAGTATCTATGTTTTTAAGGTGGTTTTAAGTGACTGGGGAGGACGGGTAAAAGGGATGCCTTACCGGGTAATTGCCTGCCCGGAAAAGATCAGTCTATACCAATTAGGAGAAACAATTATTGAAAGTTTCGATTTTTCTTTTGATCATGCCTTCGGTTTTTATGATAATATCAAAAACTGGTACAGGTCCCAAGAAGGTTATGAATTATTTGCCGATCTGGGTGAAAAAGATAGTTTCCCCGGGGTGAAGAGGGCCCAAGCGGCGAAGGTTTTTCCCGAGCTTAAGAAGAAGATGCTTTTTCTCTTTGATTACGGTGATGAGTGGCGTTTTGTCGTCCAGTTGATCAAGATAGAAGAACCGGAAGAGAATGTCAAATATCCCCTGGTCATTCAAGCCGTGGGAGATATATCCCAATACGGAGGTGGCGAAGATGACGAGGACTGGGAAGAAGACGATGGGGAAGAGGACTGGACGGAAGCCAAGGAAGACGGGAAGAGGGAGCTTGCTGAAGTCAATCAGGTAGTTCCTAAAGAGCAGGAGTGGGAAAAGAAGCCTAAAATCGGCCGGAACGATCCCTGCCCCTGCGGCAGTGGAAAGAAGTATAAAAAATGCTGCGGAGCACAGGAAGAGAAAGTAGTCAGTTTATTGGAATTTCAAACGGAAAAAGAATTTGCTGATCTCATTGAAAAATTGTGCGATTTTGTCACACGAAAATATCTGGATTTGCTTTTAGAAGAATTTACAGATTTTGACCTGGAATTTCCGGAGGATCCGGAAGAATTTGAGGAGGACCCGGATGCGGCATTAGTATGTGAAGCTTTTATTTTTGATGTCAAGCTGTCTGG
Source organism: Candidatus Formimonas warabiya (assembly GCF_002777255.1). Lineage (GTDB taxonomy): Bacteria > Bacillota > Dehalobacteriia > Dehalobacteriales > Dehalobacteriaceae > Formimonas > Formimonas warabiya. The sequence continues at coordinate 4,512,039 of NZ_CP017634.1, forward strand.
TAATCGCACTCCTTTTGAAGAATTTATCAAAAAACATGGCCAGGGGTACCGCACCTCGACTTTAAAATGGTTTGAAGAACTGAAGGACAGTGTTTTTTCTTTCTATGAAGTTACCGGTATTACGGCCGGGGAAAGAGTTGTCTTAAAAGATTTGCTTGGAACGGGCACGTTTGATGTGTATTTTGAAGATTATTTTGATGAGGACGAGATTTATGTAGGGGATGCCATCTGGTGCAGGCTGGTTCCCTTCCGTCAGAAACACAAAATTTTCTTAAGCAGCATTGTGGTGTTAAATGAGCTGAAGGATGAAGTGAAGGAGTTGGTCCTGCACGAATATCATCAAGAAAAGAATTTAGAAATTCATGCCTTTTTAAAGGACCATTCTTTTATCTTGCTGCAAAAAATATTGGATTTTTTGCAGCATAGTTCTGATTCAGTGGGTTTGCCTGAAAAGTTCATGGGTTTCCGTGATCCTGTTGAAGCAGAAAAGTTGATTAACCGGGCCATGAGGATCAAGAGTAAAAAGAGGAAAGTGGAACTGGCTCAAGAGGCACTGGCTCAAGATCACCTTTGTGTTGACGCATATGTCATTCTTGGGGAGGAAAAAGCGGAGACCTGGGAGGACGCGAAGGAGTTGTTTCAACAAGGGGTAAAGGCCGGAGAAAAAGTATTGGGGCAAGGCTTTTTTAAGAAAAACAGGGGCCATTTTTGGGGGATAAGTGCCACCCGCCCCTATATGCGGGCAAAATTCCGCTTGGCCGAGTCGTTATGGAATTTAGGGGAGCGTCGGAAAGCTGCTCATCATTTGACCGAAATGCTGGAGTTGAATCCCGCGGATCATCAAGGAGCACGGTATCTTCTCTGCCACTTGCTGTTGATTTTGGATGCCGATGATGAATATGAAAAACTAATGAAAAAATATTCGGACGATTCGTCCGTGGAATTCTTATTTAACAATGCATTGTTCCTATTCAGACACAGTGGCAACAGCAAAGAATCCCTGGACGGGCTGAAAAAGGCATTAGAATATAATGCTTATGTTGCGAAATATTTATTAAACATAATAAAAGTGCCCAAGAAAATTTTTGGACCAATTATCGCGGGTGGACAAGAGGAAGCCGCAGGCTATGTAACAGATGCCAGGAGAAATTGGGAAAAAACCCCGGGGGCGATCTCCTGGTTAGGTAAAAATCTTTGGTTGGTATAATCAATGTCAGAAGACCTTAAGCAAGAAGTCAGTAAGGTAATGACAAAACTTTTAAAAACAATTGGAAGGGGACATGGAGGCATGTCCCTTTACTTTTGGGCCTAATGATGATCATGTCAAGGGACCTGTCCCCATGACATAAAAGATTTTTCACCAAAAATTATGGAGGAAAATGGAATTATCTACCGAATAAGCTATTTGTAAATTTGCCGCGCAGGATTTGGTTTAATGATAAAAAATTAACCCTTCAAATTGATCCTCAAAGGGTTCCCTTCGCAAAAAAAGCCCGCCCTAATAGCATTGCTTTAGTGAAAGAGTAATGGGCAGTTTTTAACAGAGCATTTCGTCTTGGACGACATCATAGGTGAAAACTCAAAAGAGAGGATGGTGAGAGATTAAGAAAGCGAAAAATTTTGTTTTTGCGCTACTGTGAAAACGTTCAATGATTAATTCGGGGAGGGAGGTATGGAAACGAAGACGTCGAGAATTGCTTGAGCCGGCAGGAGCAGAAATTTTCTTTCCGGTCTTATGCCGGCGGTGCTTTCGTTTTTACAAACAAGGGAAGGGGTGAGAGACAAATGAAAACATATCAAGCGTTTATCAATGGTCAATGGGTTGATGCGATAGGGGGAGAGACCATATCCATTGTAAACCCGGCCACCGGGGAAGTAGTGGCCCAGGCCGCCAAATGCGGCGCCCAGGACCTTGAGCGCGCCGTGGAGGCAGCCGAAAAGGCCGGCCCGGGGTGGGCTAACACGCCCGTATCCGAACGGTCCAAGGTGCTTTTGAGAGCTTCTCAGCTGATTATGCAGCATCAGAAGGAACTGGCTGAATTGGAGACGATGGAGCATGGCTCTCCCATGCGCAAGACCATGAACTTTGATGTTCCGCTCTGTGCGGAACAATTGGAATATTTTGCCGGGGTGGCCCGTGCCATGACCGGCGACACCATCCCCGTAGGCCCCTGGTGCCTGTCCCTTACGGTTCATGAGCCGCTAGGGGTGGTGGGCCTGATTACGCCCTGGAACTTTCCGGCCCTGATGGTGGTATGGAAGCTGGGGGCCGCTTTGGTGACGGGCAACACCTGTATTGTTAAGCCGCCTTCCATTGCTCCCCTCACCACCTTGAAACTGGCGGAAATTCTCACCGAAGCCGGTGCTCCGGCCGGTACCGTCAACGTGGTCACAGGACCGGGCGGGGAGATTGGCGAAGCCTTGGTGCGCCACCCCAGAGTAGCCAAGATCGGTTTTACCGGAGATTCAGCTACCGGAAAGCGTATCATGCACGTGGCCAGTGACAGCGTCAAGCAGGTAGGTCTGGAACTGGGAGGTAAAAACGCTTTTGTCGTATTGGATGACGCCGATGTGGATGCTGCCGTACAGGGGGCTGTCTTTGGCGCTTTCTTTAATTCGGGGCAGGTCTGTGCCGCCGCCAGCCGGTTTTACATCCATGATTCCCGATATGACGAGTTTGCCCGGAAATTTGTGGAGGCCGCCCAGACGTTGCGTTACGGCGATCCCATGGACATGGGCACGGTCATCGGTCCGGTGGCCTACGCCGCCCACCGGGACAAGATCGAAGCCTATATCGGAGAAGCCAAACAGAGCGGGGCAAAGCTTTTATTAGGCGGAGAACGTCCCCAAACCGAAGATACCAAAAACGGCTATTTTGTCGCTCCTACTATCTTTGGCGACTGTGACCATCATGCCCGCTTCATGCGCGAGGAAATTTTCGGACCGGTGGTGGGCCTGTGTCGTTTTCAAGAAACCGAAGAGGCCATTGCTATGGCCAACGATACAGCCTACGGCCTTTCCGCGTCCCTGTGGACCGGTGATACCGCCAAGGGCATCTCTCTGGCCGGCCGGATTAAAGCGGGAACGGTCTGGATCAATGAACATTTGATTATCTTTTGCGATACCCCTTGGGGTGGATGCAAGGAATCAGGCTGGGGCAAAGATCTTTCCAAGATGGTACTGGAAGAGTACACCTTGACCAAGCACATCTATGTGGATCTGGTCAGGCAGCCGGAAAAACCATGGTACGGAATATTGAAGTAAGTCCCAATCCCCGCTAGCGAGAGCTGCTTTTTTAACAACAGCGGGATGATGAGCCCTTTTATGGGGCATTGAGACAGGAAAAACCACACCGGAAATACGGTGTGGTTTTTTGACGGGGTCCGATTTACTTAAATATTTGAGCGATTCAGTTCCCCGGAGATCAATATTAGCCGGGGATCCGGTTGCATATATAGTAAGATAGAGGGTAGTTCCTAGGATCTCCTAAGGTCAAGTTCTTAACTTTAACCTTGACGTTAAAGTGAATGGGGAGTAGAATTTTAAATTATGAGGTGAGATGAATGGGATCAGCATATCTCCAGATTGAGGAAGTAGCCCAAAAGACCGGCCTTACCAAGAGGACGCTCCGGTATTACGAGGATATGGAATTGATCGCCCCGGTGAGGACGGAGGGGGGGTACAGACTGTACACCGACGAAGACTTAGACCGGGTGACGCGGATCAAGGAGTTGAAGGGCAGCCTTGGCTTCAGCCTCAGCGAGATCAAAAACATTCTGGACCTGGAAGGGACTTTGAAGGAGATTCTAGCCGGGGAAACCGGCGATGCGGAGGAGATCTGCCAATTAATGGAGACCGTGAAAAGGCAGATTCGCCTGGTAGAGGAAAAGGAAAGCACCCTGGGCCGGGTAAAGATGAGATACCAGGAGGTATTGGAAAAACTCAAAGAACGGGTAAATTCGGGCAAAGGGGACAAGGACAGATGATAAACCTTGGATCCAGCTTTGCGGCGTTGAGACACCGGAATTTCAGACTATTCTGGATCGGCCAGTGCATCTCCCTGGTCGGCACATGGATGCAGAACATCGGCCAGGCCTGGCTGGTGCTCCAACTCACGAAATCCGCTTTCAAACTCAGCCTGGTTAGTGCTACCCAGTTTTTACCCATGATGCTGTTCGCCTTATTTGCCGGGACACTGGTCGACAAGTTTCCCAGACGCCGGATATTGCTGATTACTCAGGCCAGCTTGATGGTTCTGGCCGTGACCCTGGCCAGTCTTACCTATTTTCAGGTTGTCCAGTACTGGCATGTGCTTGTGCTGGCCTTGCTGTTGGGCATTGTAAATACCCTGGATATGCCGACCCGGCAGTCTTTTTTCGTGGAGCTGGTGGGCAAGGAGGATTTGATGAACGCCATTGCCCTGAATTCCACCATATTTAATCTGGCTAGAATGATCGGGCCAGCGGTAGCCGGTTTCTTGATCAGCCTGGTGGGGATCGCCATGTGTTTTTATCTGAATGCGCTCAGTTTTTTGGCTGTCCTTGCCGGGATCTGGATGATTGATACGCCGGATCGGGTTGCCGCCCGGGAGGGTACCGGCTCTATCCGGGATATTTTTTCAGATATCGGGGAAGGGTTGCGCTATATCTCCCAGAATGCCATCATCCTGCACCCCCTCCTGCTCCTGGCCCTAATCAGCACTTTTGTCTTGAACTTTAATGTACTGATTCCGGTTTTTGCCAAACAGGATTTGGGCCAGAATGCGGCCGGTTATGGTTTTCTGATGACGTGCATGGGCATTGGTTCCTTTATCGGCGCCTTGGTCCTTGCGGTCAGGAGCAAAACCGGGCCCAGGATTTCAACTCTTGTAGGCGGGGCGGCGGGAACTTCCCTGTTCCTGCTTCTGCTCGGCCTTCAACATAACTACATTCTTGCGTGTGCCACACTGCTCGTGATGGGTTTTTGTTCCATCACATTCACGGCTATGGTAAATTCCACAATTCAAATGAATAGTGCGGACAACATGCGCGGCCGTGTGATGAGCGTTTTTTCACTGGTGTTCGGCGGCGTGGCGCCCATCGGCAGTCTTTATGCGGGCAATATCATGGAATTCTTGGGGGCCCAAGGGTGCATGAAAATAAGTGGCGTCATCGGCATCCTTGCGGCAGCCTATACCCTGTCCGCCCTTTGGGGAAAACACAGGCACCGCGGCATCTCCGCCGGACAGCCCTAAAAGAGAGCCCATGACAATTGCTTCCCGTCCCTCATCATGAAAAAACGGAAGCCGAACAGTTTCGGCTTCCGTTTTCAGTAGATTTAACCGATCACAAATTTATTGATCAAATGATACACCCTTAAGAGCAGATTAGCTAAGCTTTTGTCCTTGAAAAATTTCAATTCAATGTGCAATCCCCCGGATAAGACCAATTTGATTTCCGAATCAAGATCAAAAGTACCTGCGGTTTCAATGGCATAGGTGACGATATTTTTGAAGGGAATAGAGTAATATTCAATTTTCTTGCCCGTTAATCCTTGTTTATCAACCACGAGAATGCGTTTGTCGGTAAAAACCGCCACATCCCGTACCGTTTTCACGGCAAACTCTACTTTTTCCGAGGCGCTCAGAAAGGATTGGATTTCATCCGGTACAGGAACCTCATTATAGAAGGAAAAAATTTTATTTGGCTGAACATCGGCCATGGGCGCACACCTCCAATTATTTTGTCCTTTATTGGAATTATATGGCATGGCGTGATCACGTGTCAATACAGTAAACCCTCCTTATTTTTTCCTAGGCAGCTGATACCTGGGTGATTCCGCCGGCCCTATTGCCATTTTACTCCTTCCTAAATCGTGACGATCCCACCGGCTTGCCATTAATAAAAACCTTGGGAAATGGTATAATAGTTTTAAAATGCTAAGAAAGGAAGTTTAGCGATGACAGGTGTAGAAATTGATATGGTTGTATCCGATAGTCTGAAGGCATTGGATTTATACGAAAAGATTTTTGATACGGAGCGCATTGAGGTCACATCCTATAGTAAAGGGAAAAATGAGGCTGTTTTTAAGATATATGGCACCCGCTTTCACATGCTTGATGAAAACCCCGATTTTATGCTTGTAGCCCCGAAGCCCGGTGATCCAAAACCTATGTGGTGCAACGTGCTCGTACCTAATATCAGGGAGACTTTCTCAAAGGCACTTGACGCAGGGTGCACTGAAGTACAGCCGATCACCGAGCTTGGCGATTTCGGTGTGATAAACGCCATATTTATTGACCCCTTCGGCTATATGTGGCTGCTTCATCAAATCGTGCGCGAGGTTAGCTTTGAAGAGCGCTGCCGCATCATGGAGGAGAAACTGGGAAAATAGGGGCGCTTTCATGAGATATGCAGCTTTTTATCGGCACGAAGCTGAAAAACTATAAATAAAATCTATCAACGAATGAGGAATGATTGACATGGCACATGCGATATTTTCCGGCGTCCGGGCAAAATGGCTGCCCCTCTATGAACAGCTTCGCAGCATGGCGCTGGAAAAACTCGGCTCCTTTGACGAGCATGAGACATCAAGTGCCGTATTGTGGAGGCATCACTCCGCTTTTGCCGAGGTAAGTGCCAAAAAGGATTGTATGGTGGTTGCCTTTGCCTCCGATGTCCTCCATGACGAATGGGAGCCGGCGAAGGTTTTGCAGACCTCCAGAAACCGTGTGATTCATTATTTTGAGGTGACGAACAACGCTATATTTCCGGTGTTGATAGAACACATTGAGCGGGCGTATATTCTGACCCAGCCGAATCACACACGTAAGGAACCTGCGGAAAAACCGGTGTTTACCACCATTGACGAGTACATCGCGCTGTTTCCGGCCGATGTGCGGGACATACTCCAGCAAGTCCGGACAACAATCCGTAATGCCGCTCCGGAGGCGAAAGAAAAGATAAGCTGGCAGATGCCAACGTTCTGGCAGAATGAAAATCTCGTGCATTTCGCGGCAGCCAAAAATCACATCGGGCTTTATCCCGGCGCGAGCGGTGTACGTGCATTTGCCGATAGGCTGACGGGATACAAAACATCAAAGGGCGCGATACAATTTCCCCTTTCTGAACCGATACCCTATGATTTAATCGCGGAAATCACCCGGTTCAGAGTCCGGGAAAGCGGCGCAAAAATAAAATAGGAGGGTCTCTTATGTTAGGGCATTATTTGATGTTTAACAGGAACTGCATGGAAGCTATCAAGGCTTATGAAAAAGCATTTGACGCAAAAACTATGGAAATTCAAAAGTACGGCGAAATGCCGCCCAATCCCGCCTTCGCCATTCCCAACAGCGACAAGGACCTGGTTTTACACGCCCGGCTGCAACTGGACGGTATGGAGATCATGTGCGCCGACAGTTCTGGGCGAAGCACGCCCGGCGACAACATGTATGTCTCAATCACTACAAAGGATATGGCTTTTGTACAAAGAGCGTGGGATGTTTTAAAGCAGGACGGTGAAATCTATATGGCGCTCGCCCCGTCGTTTTTCGCAACCCTGCACGGTTCTTTGCGGGATAAGTTCGGCATAAACTGGATGTTTACAGCGTTGAAATAAACGAAAACTATCCAAATGTAAGTACAAAACGCATTAGCCTCAAGAATGGTGTCAAAGGGACCTGTCCCTCTGACATTCCTTTGCTGATACCCCAGTCCTGTGCCTTGCCGGGGATAATGTAGTTGTAGCGCATGTAAAAGCCCTGGGGTTCTGACTCATCCTCTATCTCATACCAGTTGATGGTGGCGCTTTGGGAAAAATAGCTTTGATACCTGCCGGTATCGCCCTCGCGCAGCGCCTTGTCAATGGCGGCAAGGTTTTCCTCGCCCTCCGGTATCTCATAGACGTCAAAAACTCCCGTGAAACTGCCGTTATCCTCCGCCGACAGCCGCGTCAGCACAAGGCGGTTGCAGCCGTGGAAGCTCCATGCGGTGGGAGCCACATTGCCATTTTCAAGGCCTTCAGAGTATGGCGTAATGTACTCGCCTACCGTCCTGCCGAAGTATTTGTTCAGGATGTCGTCGATTTCCTCCCGGGTGCTCCCCTTTTGAAAGTCCGCCGCCTCAAGGTTCCGGAAGGCAAAGATCATCAGGTTGGCGTTCAAGGCATTTTCTTCCTCATTTGGGATGGCAAACAAGGGATTTACCTGCCGGCTGTGGCCGGCAAAATAGTCGTAGTATTTCTCTCTGGAGGAGATCCCCTCGGTCAGGGGCTGACTGGAACCGGTGTTCTCAAAAAACGCCTGAGCGGGAGAGAGGGTGTGCGACAGGAACACCGGCTCTCCCGTTTCCTCGTTCAGATAGAATCTAAAGGTTTCGGTGCGTGTCACCGACAGCTTTGAGAGGTCGCCCGAAACAATGGCGGTACGGTAGTTTGCCATGTCCTCAACGGAAGGAGGATAGGTGGTGTAGGCACATTGGGCAAGGGTGATTGTGTATACCGTTCTCTTGTCAATCACATCAGCCGAATATTCTCTGAGCGCGTAAACCGGTTTGTCGCTGATGCTTCCCGGAACAGCCACATATTTCTCACCGTCATAATCCCAGCCCTTCCACATGGACGCATGGGCAATCTCACCCACCTCGAAATGATCGTGGATAGCGGTATCGACATAGACGCGGGTCATGGTGCCCTTGTCCTCACCCCAGTTATCCAGGTTGACGGCAAAGGCCCAAAAAAGATATTCCGTGCTGTCCGTGGGGGCCTTGCCTTCCTCAAAAAACGGGATGTAGTCAAGCCTGTGCTTGATGGCAAAGTCAAAATATTCGCCCCGCAGCGCCGCCATATCGGGCGGTGTGTTCCCGGGTTCATCAGACGTTTTTGGTACATTGCGGGAAACAAGGGTGCCGAGAATTGCCACGGCCAGAACGACGGTGAGGGCCACAACCGCACTGTTTCTTTTTCCCCGGGTATTCAGGATGTTCGTAAAGGGATTCTTCAAGGATTTTTTCCCTCCTTACACAGGTTTCTTCGCTTCAGACAGGCGGCCGGATATCCTTTGCCCGCCGTGCATATTGGGATGCCTGGTCCAACGCTCAAACAAACTGCGCGCATATATAGAACCGGGGCAGGGGCAGCCGGAGAAATTTCGAAGTCGTAAACCATAGTTGCGTAATGAGGAGCAGGATACATCGCTCACGATAGGGCAGTTCCGTAGGTAAACACATAGGCACCGCGCGGGATCCGGCCGCATTCTCTTCCGTTATTTGGACGCTTAACGCGTCTCGTTTGTTCCATTCATGCCAAATCATGTCAGGGCACATGTCAATGGGACAGGTCCCATGACATAATGACGGTATCATGTCAAGGGACCTGTCCCATTGACATTGCGTTACCTGAATAAGTTTTTCATGCAGCCGCGTATTCGTATATCACATCGTGTATCAATATTCTAAACATTAAGATTTATAATAGTGTATATGAAAGTCATTAAAAGTTTGTTATAATTATCACAAGCTGGATTTGGGCCCAAAAACAGCAGCAAAGATCTTTGTTTATATTTAGAAAAATATGATTCAAGAAAGGAAAACCTGATGTGATAAAAACAACAGAGCTGAACAGAATAAAGGTAAAAGTAAATGGACGAGAAATAGAAGTATATGACAATCTCACGATTCTTCAGGCTTTACTTCAGGAAAATATTCATATCCCGCATCTATGCTACGATATTCGGCTGGAACGCTCCAACGGCAACTGCGGATTGTGCGTGGTTGAATTAGGTGAGGGGAGCGCCCAGCGGGATGTGAAGTCATGTCAAACTCCGGTTAAGGACGGTATGGTGATCTGCACCAATAGTCCGAAATTGGAAAACTATCGTAAAATTCGTCTGGAACAGATTCTCTCCGACCACAATGCAGACTGCGTTGCTCCTTGTGTGAAGACCTGCCCGGCTAATATTGATATTCAATCCTATCTGAGCCTGACCGGTCAGGGAAATTTTGCATCTGCCGTCCGGGTGATCAAAGAGAACAATCCTTTTCCTCTAGTATGCGGCCGGGTTTGTCCCCACCCTTGTGAAGCTGAGTGCCGCCGTCAGTTGGTGGATTCTTCTGTAGCCATTAATCATGTAAAGCGTTTTGTGGCCGATTGGGATATCACCCAGGAACAGCCTTATACGCCACCGAAAAGATCTGCCACTGGTAAGAAAATCGCCGTGGTCGGGGCCGGCCCGTCCGGTCTTGCTGCAGCCTATTACAGTGCTTTAAACGGACATGATGTCACTGTCTTTGAGCGTCATGCCCATGCGGGAGGAATGATGCGTTACGGCATCCCTGAATATCGTCTGCCCAAGGGAACATTGGATAAAGAAATTGACCTGATCAAGAATCTGGGCGTAAAAATTATGACCAATAAGACTCTGGGTACGCATGTCCGTCTTCAGGATCTCCATGAAGATTTTGATGCAGTATATCTGGCAATTGGTTCCTGGCGGGCAACTCCTTTACAAATTGAAGGCGAAAATTTGGACGGGGTCTGGCTGGGCATTCAGTTTTTGGAACAGGTAACCAAACATGCCGACATCAAGTTGGGAAAAAATGTCGTAGTAATTGGCGGCGGCAACACGGCCATTGACTGTGCCCGGACCGCACTGCGCTTAGGAGCTAAATCTGTTCGGCTGGTTTACCGCCGGACAAAAGATAATATGCCGGCAGAACCCTATGAAGTAGAAGAAGCTCTCCATGAAGGGGTGGAAATGTCCTTTCTGACCGCACCCAGCAGAATCGTCCAGGAGGATGGGCGAAAAGTTCTCCATTGTATCAGGATGACCCTTGGGGAGCCGGATCGTTCCGGCCGCCGCCGTCCCATACCGATTGAGGGCAGCGAATTGGCTTATGAAGCAGACACAATTATTGGCGCCATTGGTCAAAGTACAAATACCCAATTTCTTTATCATGACCTTCCGGTGAAACTGAATAAGTGGGGAGATATTGAAATCGATGGGAAAACCTTCCAAACCTCAGAAATGAAAATTTTTGCCGGGGGAGACTGTGTCACAGGACCGGCAACCGTGATTCAGGCTGTGGCGGCAGGCCATCTTGCAGCAGAATCAATGGACAGCTTCCTGATGAAAGGGTATGTCAAGGAACAGCATGTTGATTACAGCTGCAGCCGCGGCACCCTGGAGGACCTGCCCAAGTGGGAATATGAAGAGATGCCCAAATTGGAGCGGGCCAAAATGCCGGCTATTTCCTTGGATGCCCGAAAAAATAATTTTCAGGAAGTTGAATTAGGCCTTTCGGAGGAAGGGGCTCAAGAAGAAGCGCGTCGCTGTCTGAAATGCGGTTGTTATGAACGCTATGACTGCCATTTAAGAAAGGAAGCCAGTGCCCATAAAATTGAGTATGTCCAGCCGGTCCATGAGCGCCCTTATATTCCTCTTGTTATGGATCATTCTATCATTATCCGGGACCACAACAAGTGTATTTCCTGCGGACGATGCATTGCTGCCTGCGCCGAGGTGGAAGGTCCTGATATTCTCACCTTTTATATGAAGAATGGCCGGCAGCTGGTTGGGACCAAGAGCGGGCTTCCTTTGGCTGAAACGGATTGCGTCAGTTGTGGCCAGTGTGTCAACGCATGCCCCTGCGGCGCCTTGGATTATCAGCGGGAAAAAGGGAGAGTATTCCGGGCTATTAATGATCCGGAAAAAACAGTGATTGCTTTTGTGGCCCCGGCGGTAAGAAGTGTTGTTTCATCCCATTTTGGCATTTCTTTTGATGAAGCATCCTCTTTTATGGCAGGTCTGCTTAAAAAATTAGGATTCAATAAAGTTTTTGACTTTTCCTTTGCAGCGGATCTGACGGTAGTAGAAGAGACCACTGAGTTCCTGGACCGGATCCGGGAAAAAGGTGCCATCCCCCAATTTACCTCCTGCTGCCCCGGCTGGGTCAATTTTGTAGAAAAACGTTACCCGGAATTGATTCCCTATCTGTCCAGTTGCAAGTCTCCTCAGGCTATGATGGGGGCTACTGTGAAGAACCACTACGCCCAGTTGGCCGGATTAGACAAAAAAGACCTTTATGTGGTCTCTATTGTCCCCTGTATTGCCAAGAAATTTGAGGCTGCCCGGCCGGAATTTGCTCCTCAGAGCATTCGGGATGTTGATGCTGTGCTCACTACAACAGAGATGCTGGAAATGGTTGATCTCAAGCAGATTAGGAAAGAAGATGTGGTGGATCAGGAATTTGATGCCCCTTATAAAAGGGTATCCGGAGCAGGAATTCTCTTTGGGGCTTCCGGCGGGGTGGCTGAAGCTGCTCTGAGAATGGCGGTGGAAAAGCTGACAGGCAATACCCTTACGGATCATCTGGACTTTGAAGAGGTCCGGGGCTTTAAGGGTGTAAAAGAGGCCACTGTAAGCGCGGAAGGCACAGAGGTAAACGTGGCTGTGATCAGCGGGCTTCATAATGCCGAGCCTATCATAGAAAAGATCATTCAGGGTGAGGAAGTGGGTTATGACCTGATCGAAGTGATGGCCTGCCCTGGTGGTTGTATTTGCGGTGCAGGGCATCCTGTGCCTGAGAAGATCAATGCTTTGGAAAATCGCCAGCAGGTTCTGATCAATATTGATAAAGCTTCGAAATACCGCAAATCACAGGAGAATCCTGATGTCCTCCGTTTGTATCGAGATTTTTATGGTGAGGCGAATTCCGAACTTGCGCATAAACTGCTGCACACCCATTACAGCCCCGCTCAGCAGAGTGATTTGCTCGGCAGGAATAGACGGCGCATGGCCAATTCTGCCTTTGTCACCCATGAATTGGTTGTTTGTATCTGCGATACGTGCTCAAAAGCCGGTGCTCAGGAACTATACAATGAAATCAATGATAATGTGAAAGAGCTTAAAATGGATGCATTTGTCCGGGTCAATACCATCCGTTTTAAAGAAAATCATCCTCATGCCGGAGAGGGCATTTATGTTACTCTGGACGGAAAAAGAATTGAACCGACAATTGGTAATATCCGTCGGCTGATCAAACAGGCTAAATAACTGAAACAATAACGTTCATGTCAAGTACATGTCAAGGGGACAGGTCCCTTGACATGAATGCAAAAGGGCATGTATAAGGGTGGATTGGTGCATAAAAATATAAGTGTGATAATTACAATTCTGAATGTAGGGATGTAAATATCTTAAGAATATTTTTCATTCACATGAAATCCTATATACTATTATGTCAAGGGACCTGTCCCCCTGACATACCTCTGACATATTAAAACAGGCTTATTTCAATGGGCCTGTTTTTTGTATGGCAATAGGATAAGATAATGTGCAATTTTAACATTTAAAGGAAACAAAGAATGAATGTCGAAATTATTAATAAATTATGGAAAAGAGAGATCTAACGATACAAAGAAAATAAAGACGGATTGGTTAGTGAGGTATTTCGGTGGATAAAAAGCTGCATGAAGGTCACAGGCGAAGAGTTAAAGAAAGATACTTGACTGAAGGCCTGGATTCATTTACCGATCATCAGGTATTGGAAATGCTGTTATTTTATTGTATCCCAATGAAGGATACAAATGAAATGGCACATAAAATGGTTCGCGAGTTTGGATCCTTGGCCGGTTTGTTTGAAGCAGACCCGAGAGATATAGGGCAAAGGTGTGGCGTTAGTGAGAATACAGCAATTCTTGTTTCTCTAATACCTTCACTAGCGAGAAGGTATTTCAAAGGAAAATGGGGAGAAAAGCCCGTTTTGAATACCCCTTCCAAGGCTGGTGCATACGCTGTTTCATTATTCGTTGGCAGACAATATGAGAGCTTTTTTGTAATATGTCTTGACGCCCAAAACAGGGTAAATTATCCTGCATTGGTGCATGAGGGGACAGTAAACGAAGTTCCGGTATATCCAAGGCTTATTTTAGAACTTGTGCTGCGTCATCAGGCACACAGTGTTATTTTAACGCACAATCATCCAGGCGGTAGTCTGAGTCCTTCGCAGACCGACATAGAGGTCACTAAAGCTATTATTTCAACCCTTGCCCCTATATCGGTAAAAGTTTTAGACCATATAATTGTGGCAGGAGACCAATTTATTAGCTTAAAACAGAAAAATTATTTCTAACGGTGGTGTACATGTTGGAAGAATTAATAAAAAGCATACTGCTATTTAGAGAGGAAAGAGATTGGGGCCAATTTCACACACCAGAAAATCTTGCCAAGTCCATTGTAATAGAAGCGGCCGAATTACTGGAAAACTTTCAATGGGGCCCTGCATGTGATCAGGAAAAGGTGGCTGAAGAGTTAGCTGATGTAATAATTTATTGCATTCTCTTGTCCGACTGTTTGAAACTTGATTTTTACAAAATTATTGAAAATAAGCTAAAGGAAAATTGTAAAAAGTATCCGATAGAAAAATCAAAGGGGAACAGCAAAAAATATACTGAATTCGAATAAAAGGTGATAATATGATTGTTTATGAAGCTGTAAAACATGAATTTATGCAAGATGTGCTCAAAGATGAGATTGCATTAAAAATATATCGTTCATATAAAGAAAAATTCGGACGTACTTCAGAAAAGGAAATAAATTCATGGAACAATTCCATGAATTATATGTATAAAGTACTTAATACACCTTTAATTCCGGATGAATCAGGGATTGCCATCGAATATAAAGTTCCCGCGACATCGAAGCGAATAGATTTTATGCTGTCCGGAATTGATGATAAGGAAAAGAACTCGGTAGTGATTATTGAACTGAAGCAATGGGATAAAGTTGAAGCTGTTACTGACAGAGATGGGATCATCAAGACGCCCTATTACGGTAGACAATATATTGCCCATCCCTCCTATCAGGCCTGGTCATATGCCCAACTTATTTCGGAATATAACGAGTCAGTACAAAAAAGTGAAGTAAATCTTTATCCTTGTGCATATTTACACAACTATTTTCTAAAAAATAATGACCCTTTGACAGACGACGCATATGAAAAATATATTTCAATGGCCCCGGTATATACAAAAGGCGATGTATTTAAATTAAGGGATTTTATCACTAAATATATAAAGAAACCTGACTATAAAAAAATATTATACATAATTGAAAATGGAAAAATAAGACCGTCAAAATCACTTCAGGATAATCTTGTTAAAATGCTGGATGGAAATAATGAATTTATTATGATTGACGACCAGAAGGCGGTTTATGAAGCGGCCTTAAATATGGCACGCGAATCATATAGATACGGCAAGAAGCAGGTTTTAATTGTTGAAGGTGGGCCCGGTACGGGAAAATCAGTTTTGGCGGTTAATTTACTGGTAAAATATATTTCGGAAGATATGGTATGTCAGTATGTTACGAAGAATAGCGCGCCGAGGGAAGTATACGCCCAGAAACTTCAAGAAAAATTCAAAAAAACATATATTAACAATCTTTTTAAAGGTTCAGGAGTTTTTTATGAATCAGAGGAAAATGAATTTGATGTGTTAATTGTTGATGAGGCCCATCGATTAGGCGAGAAGTCGGGTATGTTCAAAAACAAAGGAGAAAACCAAACAAAAGAAATAATTTATGCATCAAAATTTTCTATTTTCTTTATAGATGAATACCAAAAGATTAGCATAAGTGATTTTGGGAGCAAAGAAGATATCTATAAATACGCAACACTTAATAATGCAGAAGTTGTTGAAATGAAGCTGGAATCTCAGTTTAGATGTAATGGTTCAGACGGCTATCTTTCATGGCTGGATGATGTGCTGGAAATCAGAAATACGGCTAATTCTGATGGATTTGAACTCGATTATGATTTCAGGATTGTAGATGATCCGAACTTTCTAAGGGAATTAATTGTAGAGAAGAATAAAAAGAATAATAAAGCAAGAATAGTTGCCGGATATTGCTGGAATTGGATTACCGAGGGTAAAACAGATCGCAGAATATACGATATATCAATTGAAGAGTTTAATTTTCAAATGAGCTGGAATTTGACCAATTCCACTTGGGCAATTGACCGTGATTCTATTGATCAAGCTGGGTGCATTCATACTGCCCAGGGACTGGGGTTCGATTATATTGGTGTGATTATCGGAAATGATTTGCGCTTTGATGGAAAGAAAATAGTGACAGATTTTACAAAGAGGGCAAAAACGGATAAGTCGTTAAATGGCATTAAGAAAATGTATAAGGAAAACAAGGAAGAAGCTCTGCGCGTTGTTGATCAAATCATAAAGAATACTTACAGAACCCTTATGACCAGGGGTCAAAAAGGCTGTTATGTATACTGTTTAGATGAGAAACTTAGGGATTATCTGAAAGGAAGACTGAATTTGATCAAGAAGTCAGATGAATATTTGAAATCTGCCTTTATGAAGCGAAAAGCTTCAGAAGATGAAGCGGGCTATCCTTTGGATGAATAGGTAAACCGGCAGAGTATGTGAAAGATTTGCAAAGTTTTTTTGGAAGATATACAGGTGGCTAAGGCCTGAGGAAGTTTAGTCTCCAAGAAAAACAAGGTGATAGCGGCCAACGGAATGTCCCCTTTTGATATTATCAATCTTGTAGATAAGATAGCAGCGGCTTATGTATCAAAACGAAAGTTATGTATAGAATACGGCTATTGGAGTAGAAAACGATGAGATAATTGAAGACCCGGAAGTTTATTAAGGAAGGGATGATTTGATGATTGTCACAGAGACTTTAAAAATCATTAAACAGCGCAGGAGTATCAGAAGCTTTAAAGATGAACAGATCAAGGAAGAAGAATTACAGGCAGTACTGGAAGCGGGGCTGTATGCGCCTAACGCCGGGGACCAGGCGTGGCATTTTACCGTAATTCAAAACCAGGAGGTGCTGGACAGACTGAACTTAGCCGCTAAAGAAGTCGCTGCGCAAATGGATTTTGAACATTTAAGGGCACTAGGGAATAATGAGAAGTTCAATTGTTTATATGGGGCACCGACACTGATCATCGTCTCCGGCAATGAGCAGGCTCCCATCCCTCTCGAAGCGGATTGCGCCGCCGCTACTCAGAATCTGCTGCTCGCCGCAGAGTCACTCGGACTGGGGTCGTGCTGGATTTTCTTTGTCCTGTTAGCGTTTAATGCACCACAAGGCTCCGAATTGCGAAAATTACTGAAAATACCCGGGGGCTACAAGCCTTACACTTCGGTTGCGCTAGGATATAAGAAAGCTGCGGCTGTCCAGGCACCGGACAGGAAGCCCAATCTCATTACCTATATCAGATGATTTTAACTGAGGAGAACAGGTCTCTTTGCTTTTGGAAAGGAAAGAAGTCATGACCAGAAGAATTGAATCAAAAACCTCAAGGACGGCGGAATTTACATGCCTGATAAGATTTCAGTCCTATTTGGAGAAGAGGGAGCGATTTAAAAGCGATGATTTCATCTCATTGGTGATCGTTAATTCATTTATGAGGCATCTCTTCAGACTTCCACCCGTCAGGAATTATTTTTTGAAGAGAGTCTATCCGGCCGGGATGTATGAGTATGTGATCGCAAGGACTAAATACTTCGACAGCGAATTCAAAAAGGCTCTGCAGCAGGGTGTAGAGCAAGCAGTCATTTTCGGAGCGGGCTTTGACTCTCGGGGTATACGGTTTCGCGACATCTCGAAAAGCACAGTGATATTCGAACTGGACGCCCCGGTCACCCAAAGGGCAAAGATTGACAGGTATAAGGAAAAGGGAATTACAATCCCCCCAAACCTTGTTTTTATACCGATTGACTTCGACAAGGAGAACATATCGGACCGATTGGCGGAAAGCGGTTTTCAAAGGGACAAGAAAAGTCTCTTCTTATTGGAAGGACTGACTATGTACCTTCAACCCGAGTCGGTGGACCAAACCTTTCAAATAATCAGGGAATTTGCCGGACCCGGCAGTATGGTGGTGTTCGACCATATCTACGCATCTGTGGTGAGAGGAGAGAATCTGTACGAGGGAGAAAGACAATTATCCCTGTCTGTTTTGAAGCGGAAGGAAAGCTTCTGTTTTGGGATAGAAAAGGGGCATATCAACGAATTTTTATCTGAATATGGCTTTGAGGCTTTGCGCATTATGGACGCCGCTACCCTGGAAAAGATGTTTTTTCAGGATAAGGAAGGAAAGCTTCTCGCGAAGGTGAACGGGACCCATTGCATAGCCACAGCCATAAAGAGTGGACCCATTGATAAAAAGGATGACTAAGATAAAGTATACAATATAGTGGATACTCCCCAATGCAGAGCATCCCTAACGGTTTAGATAAGTCAAGCCGTGCTCGACTAGGGTGTTTTCACACCATTGCTTAGCTTTTTGCACATGATTCTAAGCATGCAAAGTCCCTCCTTTGGTATGTTTTGTGCCAGCTTACTTATACCATTTGGGAGGGACTTTTTATATCCCTGAATGAGGGTATTTTCATTATTTGTCGTTTTTTATTATATATTTTCGGTGGCCCCGGATGATATCATGTCAAGGGACCTGTCCCCCTGACATTCCAAGGCAAAATTTGTCGAATTTAGAGGATTTTTTATTTCCGCAAAGAAATAAATACCGTTTGAGGGGAATATAGGCAGATTTCAAGTGAAAGGCCGTGGTAACGGTAAAAGATCTTTGCTGTAAAAGGCCTGAAAAGACTAATATATAAGACTAAAAGCAGGTTAGAATGGATCCCAAAGAGGCGGAGGCTGACTTCATGGCCCAAAGGAATAATGATCGTCTACGCAACCTGGAAAGCGTATGGCAAGTAACCAGTCAATTGCAGGTCTCAAACAATCCGGAAGAGGTTTTGGATATCGCGTTGACCCAGGCGATGATAGCTGTGAATGCGGAATCCGGAACCATTTGGCTCAGCGACAAAGACGGTGAATTTATTTATCCCTACTTACTTCATGGTCCGAATATCAGAGGCATGGAGAATCTAAGGCAAAGAATCGGCGAGGGAATCGCGGGCTGGGTTACCCAAAACAGCAGATCCCAAATTGTCATCGATACCAGTTCGGACCCCCGTTGGACTTCATGGTATGACAGCCATACCGGGTATGTTACCCGCAGCATCATTTGCGTTCCTTTATTAACTGCGAACTCCTGTATCGGCAGCCTGCAGGTATTGAATAAACAAGATGACACCTTATTTACTGAATTAGATCTGATGCTCTGCGAAGATTTGGCCGCCCTCATCGCTATGACAGTGGAAAAACGCGGCCTGGTCATGAAAGAGACGGTCCAGCGAGAGACTTTGATCCATCTGGAGGAGGTCACCAAAACCTATCAGATGGGAGAGGTACTGGTGGAGGCCTTGCGGGGTATCAGCATCGACATTTATAAAGGCGAACTGCTGGTTATTCTAGGGGCCAGCGGTTGCGGCAAAAGTACGATACTGAATATCCTGGGGGGAATGGACAAGGTCAGCTCCGGGAAAATAGTAGTGAACAACCGGGATTTAAGCCGGGCCAATGAAAAAGAATTGACCAATTACCGGAAGGATGAAATCGGTTTCGTCTTTCAGTTCTATAATTTAGTCCCGGACCTGACGGCAGGAGAAAATATTGCCCTGGCGGCAGAACTGGCCCACCATCCCTTATCTGTGGATGAGGTGCTGCAAGAAGTGGGCTTGCTGCATAAAAAAAATCATTTCCCCTCCCAGATGAGCGGAGGCGAACAGCAGCGGATCTCCATCGCCAGAGCCATCATAAAACGGCCCCGGATTCTCTTATGCGATGAGCCAACCGGAGCCCTTGACTATCAAACCGGCAAAAGTATTCTGGTGCTCCTGGAGAAAATCGCCCGGAATTCAGGGAATAGCGTGATTATTGTCACCCATAACGCGGCTTTTGGCACCATGGCCGACCGGGTATTGAAAATGCGCAGCGGACGGCTGATTGAAACCATCAATAACCCCTTTCCCGTCCCGGCGGAAAAGATTGAATGGTAGGTGAAGGCAAAAAATGAACGGTCTGGTAATTGATCCTGCCTTAACTTTAGCGGATCATGAGCAAATGGCAAAGTATAAGGAGAATTATTTTACCCCTGAATTAATCATTCCCCCGGAAATTACCTATACCTGGTATTTATCCAATCCTCAGGCTTTTATTGCGGCGAGGGACATGCAAACCGGTCAGATCGTAGGCCACCTTAATTATTTCCCTTTCCGTAACGAGATGTTAACGGAATTTTTTTCTGGTAAGCTTGATGGGTCTGTCTTTTCCGTTTCCTACCTAAAACAGAATCCCAATATCATCAGAAGGTACGACAGTCCCGGTGAGTACTACCTGTACTTAAGCTCAGTGGCTGTAGCGCCTCAATATTCACACACCAATCTGTTTAGAATGCTGGTTAATGCTTATGGCGAAGTTTTACTGCAACTGGCCAAAAGGGAGATGTATATTTCCTTTTTAGTTGCCAATGCCGTCACACGACAAGGGATCAAGTTAGGCAATTATTTTCATATGCGGTCCGGGATTATTTCCGTTCCCCAATACGATATCTATATTTCCACCGCCTTGACCGATTTCCTTAAGTGCATGAAAAAGTCCCTGAGAACGGAACTATCGGCGGCCTATAAAAACTTTACTTCCGGCTATGATCAAAAAATGTTGATACAGGACTGAAGCTGAGGTGAGATGATGTTACCCGATTTAAACTGTCTCGTTTATGAACGAACCCAGGGGAATTATAAGATCCAATGTACCAAGAATCATATTCATCCCCAAATAGCAGAATTTGTGGCCCAGGCGTATTATCGAAAATTTGATTTTTCCATCAGTTACCGTGATTTGGTAAAATTATTAGGGGAGGAAGATGAGTTATATAAAGATTTTTCCTTTGTTTATGCCATCTATGACGGTCAGGATCAGCTATTGGCCACCGCCAAAATGATCCGGTTTACCCCGCCGGTTTTGTTGCCCATTGAAAAAGAATTTAACATTGATCTGAGGAAACTTGCCCACCGAATGGCACCGACTAACGAAATTTGGGAGGTTTCCCGGCTTTCAACCAGGTGTAACCAGGCGGAGGTCATTAAATTATTATTAAAGGAAGGAATATATCATTGCAGCAGTAAAGACGATATCATCGTGGCGTGCATCGACCAATGGGTATTACGAAAATTAAGAAGGATTGGTATTCCTTTCACGGACTTAGGTGAAAGCAAACTATATCTGGGTTCTCTGACCTGTCCGGCGGCTTACAGTATCCGTGATCTTACCGGGGAATTTTCTTATGATATGTTGCATAGGGACTGATGGCATATGTCGGCGTTGACCAGAAAGCTGCTGCGCAGCATCAAGACCACTTATCGACAATTCATTGCCCTGGTGGCCATGGTCATGGCGGGGGTAGCTCTTTTTGTCGCTTTCAATTGCTCATTAACGAATCTGATCACGTCCCGAAACCATTATTATCAAGAATATGGTTTTGCCGACTACTATTTTGATGTGATCAGGGCTCCTCAGGGAGTATCCAGACAAATTCAGGCCCTGCAGGGGGTAGCCCAGGTTAATGGACGGATTCAAAAAGATATCAACATCCTGAAAGGAGACGAGCAAAGAATCACCGGCCGTTTAATCAGTTACTCCCAGGCGGCGGAAAAAAACCTCTATCTGATCAAGGGAGCTTCCTTTTTCCAAGATACGGCCACAACCCCGAGCGGGGTATTAATTGATCCTGAATTTGCCGGCGGCAACCACTTTTCCTTAGGGGATCAGCTGAAGATTGTCGCCAGTGGTCAGGAACAGGTTCTGCCTATCATCGGCATCGCCACCAGCCCTGAATTCATGGTGCCGAACAAGAGTGTTTTTGATATGTTTCTCCGGGGGGAAAGCTTTGGCATCATGATGATCTCCCAGCACCAGGCCGAGCAAATCCTGGACATGTCCGGTGAAATTAACGAGATATTGGTGAATTTCACACCCGGAGCGGATGCCGAGGGACTTAAAAAAGAGATTGAAGGCATTTTGAAACCTTACGGTATTATTACCAGTTATTCCAGGGAAGATCAATACAGTGAAAAAAACATGCAGTTTCAAGTAGATGCTTTAAAATCTGCTTCCGCTTTTTTACCCTTGATTTTTTTTATCATGGTGTCCTGTTTTTTGTTTATTTTGTTACGGCAATTAATAAAATCCCAGCGTCTCCATATCGGGGTTCTAAAGGCTTTGGGCTATGATAATCAATCCATTACCCTGCTTTTTACCGGCTATGCACTCTTGGTCTGCCTGATGGGGTCCACTCTGGGTACTCTGGGCGGATATTATTTGGCACAAATGCTGCTAACCAAATATGCCCAGGGTTTTAACCTGCCCTATACCCTATTTGAGATGAGCTGGGATGTAGTGGTCAAAGCTTTTCTGATTAGTACGGCGGCGGGTACCGGCTCGGGTATCCTGGCTTGCCGCGAAATCGTCAGCATCAGCCCGGCGGAGGCAATCCGGACAGAAGCGCCCAAGCTGGGGTCCAATAGTTTTCTGGAACGGATCCCATCCATATGGGACCGGATCCCCGCTTCATGGAGAATGAGCTTACGGTCCATTGCCCGCAATCATCTGAGATTCATGATCACCTGCCTGGGCATAGCCACTTCCGTAATATTGCTGGTGATCGCCATGTATTTTTATAATTCCAGCGATTATCTGATGGAGCACTATTTTGATGCGGAAAATAAGTATGATTATAAAGTCCGCTTGACGAATGTGGTGCGAAATGACGAGATGAAAGAGTGGGCAAAGTGGGAAGGAGTGCAGGCCATTGAGCCTGTGCTGGAAATACCGGTTAAAATAAGGCCTCTGTCCGTGCCCGAAAGGGCGGAAAGGGAAGAAGACGACATCCTCGTAGGCCTTAATCCGTCAACCCGTTTAAAAAATGTCTTCAATATCAGTCAGGAGAAGTTCACCATTCCGGAGGAAGGTATTCTGCTGAACAGACAGATCGCCGAAAAACTGCATGTGCAGGTAGGAGATGTAGTGAAGGTCCAAACAAACCTGACCGTGGGACCGCCTTTGCAATCGGAACTAAAGATCCGGGGGATAGCCGACCAAAATATCGGGGGGGCCTCATTTGCGTCTGCCCAACAGGTAGACCGGTTGCTGCATGAGAAAGATGTAAGTAACGCCGTCTTGATACAAATGAACAAAAGATATGCCCCCAAAATGATCCGGCATTTGAATGACATCCCCGGGATAGATTACTTGGTTGATAAGGATAAGCAGGCCGAGCGGGCCAGGAAGAGCCTGGGAAACATGATTTACTTTACCCTGATTGCCACTATTTCCGCGATCGTTTTAGGCTTTGCCGTAGTCTATAATATCTCCATTATGAATTTCAATGAACGGCAAAAAGAATTAGCCTTATTTAAAGTAATTGGTTTTACGAATGTCAAAATATCCAAGCTTTTGTTTAACGAATTATTATTGGCCCTGGTACCGGGGATCATAATCGGGCTGATCAGCGGCCGGTATCTGGGCGGCCGGTACATCGAAAGCATGGCTACCGACTTCATTACCTATCCGGTAGTGATATATCCTTCAACCTATCTCATAGCGGTAATCCTAACTGTCTGTTTTGTCTTCATTGGCCACATGTTCGCCATGCGGCGTACGAAAAGTTTGGATATCGTAGAAGTGATGAAGGATAGAAATTAAAAAAGGATATGAATGCTGGGATGCCTAAATATGCCCAGTGAGATAAACCATGTGACCTTAAAGGGTCAGGAAAATATCACGATTACCTGGGGGAGGACCGATTATTAATATGAAACGTAAAGCATACCTGATGATGACAGTACTAATAATAGTTGCGGCGGCAGGCTGGTTTTTCTTTATTCGTTCCGAGACGAGCGTGGAAGCCCTGGAAGTAGGCCGGGGCAGCCTAAAGGTGGTTATCGAAGAAACCGGGTATGTGGAGGCAGACGATCATTATTTAATCCAGGCCCCCAGTAACGGCCGGATTATGGGGATAAATGTTGATAGAGGGCAGCAGGTAAAAACGGGCCAGGTTTTAATGACGCTGGAGAATCTTGATCTGGATGAGCAGCTGGTTTTAGTGAATGGTGAGCTTGACAATGCCCAGGCTGCGTATGAACAGGCGAAAAATAACTGGGAAATTGCCGGCCGGGATTTAGAAGAATTAAGGAAGGAACTGGCCAGAGAAACTGAACTCTTTCAGGCCGGGGCCATCAGCCAGGCAAACTATGATACGATCCTGAACCAGGTGCATAATCAAGAAAACCTTGTGGCCGCGCAGCAAGCTTCCCTGAAAGGAATGGAGCAGCAGTTGGCTGCCCTGACCAGCCAACGGGATGTTATTCAGAAAAAGGAGCAAGAGTTGGTTATTGCCAGTGAGACCGCGGGCCGGATTTTAGATATCCCTGTGAAAAAGGACCAGATCGTGGCAACCGGAACGACCCTGCTGGAGCTGGCCAATACGGGTATGATGATTGTTAAAACCGACCTGCTGAGTGACGATATGGGTCATATTAAGGTGGGCCAGAAGGCGGAGATTACATCTCCGGCATTAAATGGACGGGTCTTAACGGGTACAGTGAAGGAAATCTACCCCAAAGCATTTGAAAAAGTCTCAGCTCTTGGCGTTTCTCAGCGCCGGGTGCCGGTTGAAATCGCCATAAACGCAGATGAAAATTTAAAGGATGGATATGAGGTCAATGCGGCAATTGAATCATCAAGCCGGGACAACGTGCTGGTTATTCCCTGGGAGGCCGTTCGGACCGGCTCCAGTGGCGGTAATGAAGTGATGCTGATTACTAATCGCAAAATAGTTTATCAACCCATAAAAATTGGTCTGGAAAATACGCGCTATGTAGAGGTCGTAGAGGGCTTACAAGCCGGTGACCTGATTGTCCTTGACAGCAGTCTTTCGATTAAACCTGGAACCAAGGTGCGGATTAAAGAAACTAAATAGTTGGCAAATAATTGAATATAGCATTCCTCATAAATAATTAAGGTTAGGACAAGATGATCATTTACAGCACGGTGCGGAAAGATACTTGCCTAAAATGCTTGACAAAAATTATTTATGTGTATGAAGCATAAACCACCATTTCGGTGGTTTTGTGATTTTATGGTTGATTTTTACTTCTTGGGGAATAAATACTGTGGTAGTTATCGTTTGCAACCAAAGGTTGCGGCTGAAGCAACAATAAGTCTCTTTACAGAAATCAAATCCATCCCTATGATTAAACACGAAAGAAATAAGAAAGGGGGAATATTTGTGGATTTATCATCCCGGATAAAAGAGGAAAGAAATAAATTAAATCTATCCCAGGATGCATTAGCTAGCAAGCTTCATGTCAGCCGTCAAGCCATATCGAAATGGGAACGGGGACAGAGCTATCCTGATTTAGAGAAACTGATTGAATTCAGTGATATCTCCGGAATTACACTGGATGAATTAGTAAAAGGGGATAAAAAGCTGGAAAGAAAACTGGTGAATGATGGAGGAAACGGCATGCGAGGAAGATCCATTTTTGGATATGTACTTATTGTGGTTGGAATCCTCACAGGTTTCTGGGGCGGGAGTATGTATCCCGTCGACTTCATGAATGAGGATTTTATGTCGATGCTAACCGGTGCTTCTCTTCTGATTACGCTGGGAGTCCCGCTCGTAAAAGATATTCCAAAGTGGCTCGTCCTCGGGGCTCTTTATCTGACACTTCTACTGTCCGTTGTATTTATGGTAAGTGTGAAGATGGGTTTGTGGGTAACTCTCATGGGAGTTGTGGTATTAATCGGCCTGGGGTGGTGGCTTACCATCAAGATAACAGACAAACTATAAACGAAAATTAAAAGCCAAAGAAAATATGTACATTCAAAAAACAATGAAATGAATACTTGGAAAAGAAAAATTTTGCATGAAAGAAGGAGCTCGAATGACGAAAAATCAAATCGTGATAACTGTAATTAGTTTAATCTGCTTAAGTATTTTAGCCGCAAGCTTCTTTTTTAAGAATGCTGCGCAACAAAGTCAAGCAAATAGGACAGCTCAGGCAAGTGCCCGGGTCTTTACGCTTGAGGAATTAAACAAATTTGACGGACAAAATGGAAGTCCTGCCTATATCGCCATTAATGGAATTGTATATGATGTTTCAAAAGTGCGCGAGTGGAAAAACGGAAGTCATCAAGGCTTTAGCGCCGGTAAGGACTTGACTGCAGACTTTCCTCATAAAGCCTCCATACTGAACAAAGTTCCTATTGTGGGTAAGCTTTCGGAAAATTAGTCTAAACTCACCCTCCATTTTGTTCCCAAAGCCAAGTAGAAACTCAATTTTTAATACCATGTACCTGTCAGAACATGTCAAGGGACCTGTCCCCATGACATGTTTATTTTTTTGTAAATATAAACAGGACTGACAGAAAAAAACAGTGCCGGTCGAAAATATTTTAGTAAAAGCTTTTTTATCCGTAAATGGAGGTGGACCGGGCTGGTCACACGGACGACCAGGTTTTGTATCAATCTGTATAAAAGAAAAGGGGAAAAAATAGGTTGACGTGTGAAAAGCTCCGAATTTGTGAAGTCCCCGCTGTAAGGCAGGGACTTTTGTTTGATGAGAAGGAGAAGGGCTATGACGGAAATAATCCATGGAAAGGGAGAGTTCTCCGGCAAAAGAAGAACGGATCAAGAAATAAAACCCAAAAGGGAAAACAGCTTAGGAGAAGAGGCATGGGAAGCTCTGGAAAGAATATCCGACGGTTTTTTCGCCCTTAACCGCAGGGGAGAATTTACTTATATTAATGGGCAGGCGGCAGCGTATTTTCAAAAAAGCTCCCGGGAACTGATGGGGAAGGAAATCTGGCAACACTTTCCCCGGCTGAGGGAAACTCCGCTGAAAAAAAGCTGTGCAAAGGCCTTGCGAGAGCAAAAAACGGTTCAGTTTGAGACCGATTTGGTGCTGCCGGACCGCTGGTTGGACATGCGGATTTTCCCTTCGCCTAAGGGGTTATCTGTTTACTGCAGGGATATCACGGCAAGAAAAAAGAGGGAGAGGGAAATGATGAAACTTGACCGGTTGAATACGGGGGGAGAAATAGCCGCCGGCATCGGGCATGAGATAAGAAATCCTATGACTTGCGTGCGGGGTTTTCTGGAACTCTTGGCGGAAAAAGAAAGAAACGAAAAAAATCATAAACTATTCGAGCTGATGATTGATGAACTGGACCGGTGCAATGGCATTATTACAAAATTTCTCTTGCTCGCCCCAAACCGGGCCGTCCATTTGGAAGCCTGCAATCTAACAAAGCTGGTGCGCAGTATGGAGCCGGTGCTGGTGGGGGATGCGGAAAAGGCAGATAAAAGGATAGTTTTCGACTTGGCCGGTGTATCTGACATCCTCCTGGATAAATACGAAATCCGGCAGCTTATTTTGCAGTTAACCCGTAATGGGTTGGACGCCATGCCGGCCGGCCAAACTCTGACTATAAAAGTATACCGGCAGGCGCGCCATATTTTTTTGGAGATTCAGGACATGGGTCCCGGGATCGATGCCGCTGTGATGGAGCGGATGGGGACCCCCTTTGTCACCACGAAAGAGAATGGCACCGGATTAGGATTGGCCATCTGCTATAGCATTGTGCACAGGCATCAAGGGGAACTCTGGTATGAGACCGGTCCCCGGGGGACAACTTTTTTTGTCCGGTTTTATGTGCCGGATTGATTTTTTCGGGCAGGAGAAGTGTTTTAAGTTTTAGGTTGACCAATTTCTTTGAGAAATATATAATTGTACAAAATGAAATGTAAGATTATGGAGATCCTGGATAAAGGTAATTCCCAAAATCGCAATAAAAGCGGATGGATGCTTTCCTACCGATCATTTTATTAAAAAAAGAGGACGGTGTAATCTATGGATATTCATACTTCAAAAAAACTCAATAATGGTGTTGCAATTCCTTTCTTTGGTCTGGGTGTTTTCCAATCCAAGGCGGGCGACGAAACGGCCCATGCGGTACGTTGGGCAATTGAGGCAGGCTATCGACATATTGACACGGCGGCGATCTATCAGAATGAGGAAAGCGTGAGGCGCGGTATTGTTGAAAGCGGCGTTCCCCGTGAACAGATCTTTCTTACCACCAAGCTTTGGAATGGCGATATGAGAAAAGGCCGCCAGCGGGAAGCTTTTGAGAACAGCCTGAAATTGCTGGGAACCGATTATGTGGATCTCTATTTAATTCACTGGCCTGTGCCCGGGAAGTATAAGAAATCATGGAAGGTATTGGAGGAACTATATCATTCAGGCAGGGTCCGCGCCATTGGTGTAAGCAACTTCCATCAGCATCATCTGGATGATCTGCTCGCCGATGCCAAGGTATTACCCGCGGTCAATCAGGTAGAATGCCACCCGCGGCTTTCTCAGGAGCCCTTGATGGCCTACTGCCAGAAGCTGAATATTGCTTTTGAGGCCTGGAGCCCCCTGGGCGGTACAGGAGGAGACCTGCTCCAGGATGAACGGCTGAAAAAAATCGGCGCGAAATATCACAAAACTCCGGCCCAGGTGGTCCTGCGCTGGGATTTGCAGCGCGGCATGATTACCATCCCCAAGTCGGTGCATCAAGACCGTATTATAGCCAATACGGATATTTATGATTTTGAACTGACACCGGAGGATATGGCTGCAATTAATGGGATGAATGAGAATAGACGTGTGGGAGCGGATCCGGACAACTTTGATTTTTAACCTGACTAACTTGGCTTACTCTGTATTCGCAGTTCTAAGGTTTGGTAAAAAGCAACCAAACCAAGAACTTGCTTCAGTCTCCCGCCATCAGCGGTCAGGGGACATCCCTCTGTAAGAGGTGTGTCCCCTGACCGCTGCAGGAATGTCCCCAAATATGCGGGAGTAAACGCCAACTAAGTCATGCATTTGCAGTTCTAAAATTCAGATGGAGTAAAAGAATCTCCATCTGAATTAAGAACTTGCTTCAATGGGGCCTACCGATTTATCATTCATGCTGTCTGTTTTATTAAGAAGACAAAGGAAGACAAGGACTTGCCCGATAAAGTCCCTGTTCCTTTGTCTTTTTTTCTTTGGAGACCCGGTGTTAGGATCGCTAATTATTAAAAATCCTTTCCAGGATGGTTTCTTTCTTGCCGGACATTCAGCATGACACCAAGAATGATGACGATTCCTCCGATAAATTGGTTTACCAAGACTTTCTCGTGAAGAAATAAGATAGAAAATAACACACCAAATACAGGAACGAAATTCATAAGCATTACGGCAGAACTGGAGGATATGCTCCGAAGCCCATAGTTGTACAGGAGAAACGCGATCACAGAGCAGAATATGCCAAGAAAAATTAACATGGAAAAGGATTTTAATGTGGGCAATTGCCAATACATTCTTTCCGTTATGGCAAGAGGGATAAAGGCAATGGTTCCGGCAGCGGTCTGAAAAAATGAGATGACCAGCATCGGGTATTTGTTTACGACGGAACGTGTGACAAAATTATAGAAGGTCCAGATAATGCCTGCTCCTATTAGCAAGGCATTGCCGAGCAGATGCTCCTCTCCCATCACATTCTGATGCCGATGCTCGACCAGATAAACTCCGAAGACTGCCATCACAATGCCAAGTATCTTGATCCATGAAATTTTGGTGCGATAAATCAGTATCTCAAAAAACAGGGTAGTAGCAGGGAAAGAGGCTACAATTAGTGCCGCGTTTGAGGAAGTGGTCAGCTTTACTCCCATGTTTTCCATGGCAAAATAAATGGTGATACCAAGAACGCCGCTTATTGTTAAACGTCCCATATCGCCCGGGCATGGTATCATAAATTGTCCTTTGACAAATAACACAACCCCTAAAATCGAAGCGGCTAAAACAAAGCGTAAGGCACCCAGCGTGAGCGGGGGGAATGTGGTATAGGCCACTTTTGTGGCAACAAAAGAGGTGCTCCAGATCAGCACGGCCAGGACTACGGCAAAGAAATAAACACTTCCCTGATGGATTTTTGACCAGTGAAGTGCTTTTTCCAATAAAACCGGTTTAGCAGGCAAGCCTACACCTCCTTTAGATCTGTCTCATTGCCGGAACTATCAGACAGGCTAACCTCTTATTTCTTTTTGGTATTGTCCGGGAGTAACGCCGATAAAGCGTTTGAAGCGATTCGTAAAGTGGCTTTGATCACTGAATCCAACCTCAGAGGCTACTTTTATGGGTAAGTATCCTTTTTCCAATAAGTGTTTTGCATGATTGATGCGAATACTTTCCAGGAAGGCATGAGGGGATATTCCCTTTTCTTCATGAAAAACGCGTAAAAGGTAAAAACGGCTTAGACAAACATGTCTTGCTAATTCAGTTAATGTAATCCCGCAGGAGGAATGATCATAAATATAATCGCATGCCTTTTGGACAGCAAAACTTTCCTTTTTGATAGCTTGTTCTTGGGGGCTCACATCAGCGTATTGCTGGATTAATTTGGTCAAAACTAAAAGAAAAAGAGACTCGCTTTCGATGGTGGAGGTAGTGCTGGTTAATGATTGATGCAATTCATAGATCCTTTGGGCTAATACAAAGTTATCAACTTGCACTTTCCTAAAAAAAGGCAGATCCTGATGCCGGCCCGTAAGCTCATAAAGCACATCCTTCATGTGGCTTATGGTCGGGTATAAGGCACGGTATTCAAATCCCTGATCATCTGCCGGCTCGCCGGTATGACCTTCTCCGGGATTTAACAGGATAATTCCCCCGGTGGGGGTGAGATGCTTTGTTTTCCGATAAGTAAAGGACTGCAGGCCTTTCTCAATAAAACAAATCACGTAATAGTCATGCATATGCAGAGGAAACCCTTGTTTTAGGCAGAAAGACTGGTAAAGCTCTATGTTTAACTGAGCATGATGCCATAATTTGCGCCACTCTTTTTGCGCCATGATTGTTCCCCCGCTAGGAAAATATTTGCTCAGGGCCGGGATTTGATCCTTATGATCATTATAACGAATCAAAGGACCGGATGTCTTGAATAAGGTTGCTCTTTTTTAATTTTTTAACATATGGAATACCCTGTGTGAAAGATATAGAGGCGTAAGCTTTGTTGACAAAAAATAGTTTTCATGCTACTATTTTAATTACTGGATTACTAAATTAGTAAATTACTAATATAATAAATAGAGAAAGAGACCAAGGAGGTTTTATTTATGAAAATACCTACCACTTTAAAGCATAAACCTGTGATTGTATCTGAAAACTACGAAAATGTGGACGGCAGAAATGCGTATCATTCCGATACCAAAGGATTATCTCTGGGGCTTGCCCAGTGGAATGACAGGGGAAAGCTGGATATTTCAGCAAAGGTATGGCGTTTTACCGGTGAAAAATGGTCAAGGCAATCGGAAGAATTACCCCTGTACCGGGTGATTGACCTGGCTATTCTTACGTGCCGGGCAGTACTCCATTTCAGAGAAGCATACCGTTATGAGAAGCTGTATGATCCGCAAAACCCGGTGATTGACAGGGTTGCCCTGCAGGGGGATGCTATGACGGTATCCGTATGCACGGACAATCCCATGATCGACGGCGACATCAAACTGTTTCAACAAGTACTCAACAAAGATGACGAATTAATTGGTGAACGCCTGAGCAGGCTGTCCAGATTGTTAAAGGAAATGGGGTATTAAAAATGACCAGCACCAGTGACAGAAAAAAAGAGCTGCGCCAGGAATACCGGAAGCAAAAAACCGTAGGTGGCGTATATAAGATCACGAATACGGTTGACGGCCGATTTTGGTTGTATGGGGCAACTAATATTCAAGGCCACAAAAGCCGCTTTGAGTTTGCCCAAAAAACCAATGCATGCGTGGATCTGAAACTGCAAAAGGAATGGGACCGGTACGGGGCCGGCGCATTTGCTTTTGAGATTCTTGAAGAGCTTGAGATGAAGGATACCCAGACCACAAAAGAATTTAAAGAGGATATCAAGGTTCTTGAGGAAATATGGGCGGAAAAGTTGCACGGGGAAAGAGGAGAAAAAAATGATTGCTAGATTTTTAACGGAAGACGGAAAGATTAAACAACTGCCGGCTAAGCAAAGGTCGAAGTTGGAAGTGCTGCAATATTTAGCGACAAAGTTTGAAGGCCATGTCACCTACTCCGAAAAAGAAATCAACCGGATCATCGACGCATGGCATACCTTTGGCGATTATTTTTTGCTTAGGCGTGAATTAGTCGATCATTTGTTTTTAGCCAGAACAAATGATGGATCAAAGTATTGGGTGCCGGAAAAGAATAATGAAGATTAAAAGACAGGGACGTGGCGGCAAGGGAATATTCTGTTTGAAACCTGTCAAGTGTCCGTAAGTTTAAGCCTTTGTGTAGATGATACAACAAAGGCTTTTTGCTTGTGCCGAAGATGTCAAAGGAAAAAGGGCATCGACCTCATTATTACCCCAATATGGGTACAATTCTGAATAGAGAGATGTAAATATCTCAAAAAATGTTTGGGATTAAAGATGGTGATCAACGAATCATGGCAAGGGACCTGTCCCCTTGCCATGCTCTCCCCTTGACACTCTTGACATTTTAAGTTAAATAAAGTATTATTTAATCATGTTTAAAACATATTTAAAACATGATTTATTTTTTGTTTCGTACAGGAGGTTTTACAAATGGAAGGGCAAAATACAGACGCCAAAGAAAGGATTCTGAACACGGTCATTAAACTATTGTTAGAGGAAAAAGATCTAAGTAGGATTACGACCAGACAAATTGCCAAAGAGGCGAATGTCAACAGCGCCTTAATCAACTACTATTTTCAATCCAAAGAAAACCTGTTAAATAGGGCGGTTGAGGCTTGCATGACCGATATTGTCAATGAGATGTTTGACAAAAATCCCGAACATGAGGATCCGGTTGTCCGCCTAAAAACGATGATTAAAAGCATTTCAGCTTTTGCTTTTAACAACTATTTTTTATCTGAAATTGCGATTGCTTCTGAGTTAAAAAACGGCAGCTTCACGACAACCCAAATGATTCTGCCGGTACTGGGGGAAGTCTTTCAGGGGGAAAAAACAGAAAGTGAGTTAAAACTAATTGCTTTACAATTAATTGCGCCTCTCCAGGTATTATTTTTAAACGCCCGGAAATATAAATTGTATTTGGCAAGTGACATTTTTGATGAAAAACAAAGAAACCAGTTGCTGGACAAAATTGTAGAAAACGTTTTGAAATAAGTTATTTTTAATTCTGGGGGAAAAATAAGCATGATATTCTTCACTTTATTTAAGAGGATTCTGGCTGTTTTAGCCCTAATCGCCTTGATCCTAGTTGTCTACTTGCTTTGGGCGCGTCCTTATCAGCTTAATTGGGGGGCAACGGACCAAGAAAGGAAACAGACTATGCCGGGGGATCAGCTGGAGCCCCAGCCGGAATTCTTTGCGACCCGGGCCATTACCATCTCGGGCACGCCGGAGGAAATCTGGCCTTGGCTTATACAGATGGGATATTGCAGAGCCGGGTATTATGGCTATGATATTTTGGAGAACCAGGGAAGCCCGCGAGGAATTCGCAGCGCTGACCGCATCTTGCCGGAGTTCCAACAATTTAAGGCCGGTGATGAAGTTCCGATTAGCCCTATCGCCCGCATGGTTTTCTATGCGATTGAACCAAACCGCTACCTCATTTGGACCGGGACGAATCATCAAGGCAGTTTTCTCTGGGCATTATATCCTGTGGATAAGAGCCATACGCGTTTGGTTAGCCGCATTCGCTGGTCTTTTCACTGGACACAGCCCAGCCTGCTCATGCTCGACTTTTTTACGGAATTTACTGATTACTTAGCGGTCCGTGAAATTTTGCACGGAGTAAAAGGGCGGGTAGAAGATCAAATAGAGCCAATGGCCAAACAAAACACCGAGGTTGCAATTTATGGGGCGACTGCTCTGATTTTCCTTGTAACTTTGTTCTTATTGCTCATTCGCCCGCTTACCTGGTATAGATGGCTGACCGGATTAGCGGGAGGGATAGTCTGGCTTATTACTTGGTATGCACCTGTATCGATTTGGATGGGAGTGGGGTTGGAGCTTCTTGTTCTTTGGATGATCAATGTCAAGGTTGTCAGGGGGAGGCTGTCAGGGGGACAGGTCCCTTGACATTGATTATGTCCTCAAAGAAAATAGTTGATGAAGAGAAAGGCCCAGGGGCCGGGACAGATCTGTTTACGTGTGTGCGGATAAGACATGTCCCTTTTTCTGGGTCTTCCATTTTATGCTTTCCAGGAAAAGTGTCCAAGTTATTCATGGAGAGGTCCATACTCTTGATTCCATTCCATGGAAAACAGGAAGTTTCCGCTTCATAGCGAATTAACTTATCAGGACAGAATCATAAGAACGGAGTTGAAGACATCTTGCTGCATTTATTATTTACGGAAGACCGGAGCAGTTCAATCGCATTAAAGTACAAGAATCAGAAAGTAAGCTATAGCCAATTGCAGGATCAGGTTGTACTTTTCAGAGAGTATTTTTATGACCAGGGTATTGGGCAGGGAGAAAATGTTGGTTTGTTTTGCCACAATTCTCCGGAATTTATTTATGCTTATTTAGCCATAGTCAGTTTGGGGGCAGTAGTAGTTCCCATCAATAATATGCTGACTCCCCGGGAGGTTTCCTTCATCATTGAAGACGCCGGGATCAAGAATTTGGTGACAAAGCAGTTTATGGAATTGCCGCAAAAGGTCAATCAGCTGGTTTTATCAGATTTCATCCCGACTTTGCAGAATCTAACCGTGAGGCAAAGTCTAGCTAATTTAGCTTTCAATGGGGAAAAAGAGTGTGTAATTATTTATACTTCCGGAACCACCGGTTATCCTAAAGGAGCTGTATTATCGTTTAATAATTTGATCAGTAATGCCGGGGCAATTGGTCAGGTTCTTCAATTAAATAATAGTGATAATTCATTGTGCGTTTTGCCTATGTTCCATAGCTTTGCCTGGACCGTGACGGTAGTGGCCTCTCTCCTCAAAGGAGCCTGTGTTACTATTATGGCGGCATTTTTACCCAAAGATGTGATCACCACGATCCGGGAGCAGGGGGTGACTGTTGTCTGCGGGGTTCCGTCCATGTTTAATTACTATGCTTCCTTGGGTACCCCGGAGGACTTTGCCGGGGTGAGATTGTTTGTATCCGGAGGGGCCTCTCTGCCCGTTGAGGTTATGAACCAGTTCCACCAAAAAATTGGCAAACCAATCATGGAAGGATATGGGCTTTCTGAGGCTTCTCCCGTTGTGACCATGAATCCTTTGGAGCGAGGCAAGATTGGTTCCATTGGGGTTGCTATTCCAGGTGTAGAGATAAAAATAGTGGATGCGGATGGAAATACGCTTCCTCCTGGTGAGATCGGAGAACTAATTACCAGGGGATCCAATGTGATGAAAGGGTATTTTAATCTGCCTGAAGAAACGAAAAAAACAATTATTGAAAAGTGGCTTCATACGGGAGATCTTGCCTATGCTGATGAGGAAGGATACTATTTTATTGTAGACCGGCTGAAAGACATCATTATTGTGGGAGGTCTGAATATTTACCCCCGGGAGATTGAAGAGGTGATTTATCAATATCCTGGGATACGGGAGGCCGCCGTAATCGGAGAAAAAGATCCTGTCAGGGGTGAAATAGTCCGTGCCTATATTGTCCTGCAAGAAGGAGCAGAATTTGATGGGAAATCCTTCAAGAACTTTTTGCAGAAGAATCTTGCCCATTATAAAATACCCAAGAAAATTATTCAGTTGACGGAACTGCCCAAAAATGCTACAGGGAAAATATTAAAAAAAGAGTTAAAGATCTAAAAGATCAGATATGTTGTGGGACAGGCAAACTGATACAATGTCAGGGGACCTGTCCCCTTGACATTTAGATATTTTTTACTTTTATTTTTAGCTTAAAATGGATAAATATATTATTAGTGGTATTATATGATTCTAATAGAAAAGAGAGGGAAGAAAAATGACAATTCTCATGAAAATCAAAGGAGACCTTCTGGAGGCGCGTAAGTCGGATCATCCAGTGAAGAAAAATCTTATCTCCACCTTGTATGCAGAAACAGCAATGCTGGGAAAAAATAAAGGAAATAGGCCGGTAGAAGAGATTACAGATGAGGAAACCTTGGCTGTGATTAAAAAGTTTATAAAAGGGGCGGAAGAATCTTATCAGATCTCCCTGGCCAATAACCGGCAGGATAAAGCGGCGCTGGCTCAGGAGGAACTGGACATTTTGAAAGCCTATCTCCCGGCACAATTAAGTGAAGAGTTTCTGGAGCAGTTTGTGAAAGACTTTTTGGAAAGGTCTCCCCAAAAGGGCAAGCAGGTAATCGGACTGATCATGAAAGAGCTTAACCAGCATTATCAGGGCCAATTTGACGGCAGAAAGGCAAATGAAATCATTTCCCGGTTGATCTAAATTATGGGGCCATAGTTGCCAAAGGAAGGCAAAATGTCAAGGGACCTGTCCCCTTGACATTTTGGCATTTATTGAAAAGATTTTTTTAACTTGATGATATTAAATGGAAACAAAAGGCAGCCGCCTTTCGTCAAAACAAGAAAAAGGAAGGAGCTGTTTTATGAAATCCACAAGAACTGCTGCTGTTTGCCTGAGTGTGGCCATGGTGGTCATCTTGCTGGCAAGCCTTACCGGCTGTCAATCTTCCGCCCAGGACGACATGCAGCAACAGGCTGAACTAGCCTTGATTTCATTATCTAATGGGGCGGCTGCTTTTGCTCCCTATAGCGAGGTCCCGGTTACCCTTAGCCCAGCGGTAGAGACTTACCGGGTAGCCGCTGATCTGAGTAACCTTACCAACAAGGACCGCTTCGACTTCTCTCCCGAAGCGCAAAAGCTCCTGGGCAAGAACGGTTTTGTGGTGGCTCCAAGCTCACACCGGGAGTTTTTCAGCGTCTACGAGATCAACCGCTACGAGACGATTCCCAACTTTGTTACCACCGACGCGATGCTGCACAATTACCACCTGTAGTATGTCATGGGGACAGGTCCCTTGACATAATCAAAGGAAAAACCCTTGACAGAGGTGACCGGTTAAAACACGGATTTTCGGAGGGGATTTTTTCCCGAGAGAGATGGCACTTATCAGGATTAAACCGTGAAATGGTAAGAAAGATAATGATGTAAAGGGGCAGGTCTCAACAACCTGCCCTTTGACATGTTAATTAAAGGGAATAGGACGATTTAATAGTTGTATATGATCGTGATGTTCGCTTCAACCTTTAATTCCCCACCGGATATGGGTGTAGAGGCAGCGTCTGCGGCCCGGATGGATTTGACATCAGCTAAGTAGGTGATTGGCGGCGCGGAAGCAGAGGAACCTTCAATAATTTGGAAGGGTTCTTTAACGGTGACGCCGGCAGCTTTGGCAATAGCCGTAGCCTTTGCCTTAGCACTGACAACTGCTTGATCTAGAGCCTGGAGATAAATGGTATCTCTTTCCTGATCGGTAATGCCGAAATAAATGGAGTTTGCCTCATTTACACCTTGTTTTACGGTCATATCAAGAACGTTACTTACCTTAGCCAAGTCCGTTGTCACTTGAATGGTGTTGGTGACATCATACCCTGCCAGAACGCTGACATTGTCTTTGTAGTTGTAGCGAGGGTGAATATCATAGGAAACGGTTTTAATTTTGTCTTTTGGGATTCCGAGATCTGCTAACGCTTTGTAAACCAGGTCCATTTTTTTTGCATTGTCACTTTGGGCAATGGTAGCATCTTTATTAAAGGTAGCTACGCCTATACTCACGTAGGCAATGGTCGGTGTTACGGTGATACTGGATGTCCCTTGAACTGTAATAGAATTTTGCGGCTGGGCAGTATCTCCGGCAGAAGCAACCGGTGCCGGGTCTAGAAAAGAGCCGGCAAATAAACCGATAACGAGCATGAGAGCTAAACTAACGGTAAAGAAAGCTTTTTTCATTACAACTCCCTCCCTGTTTTTTGGATATCTATTAGACGATGATGGAATTAAAAAGTTCCTAAATGCCAGGATTGCCACGGGGAAATTGTCAAGGCTTGTCAGGGGGACAGGTCCATTGACATAAGTTTGATGTTATGGTTAAATTTGTATATGGAGGTGAAATTATGCCGAGATATGCCCGAAAAAGAAGTAAGACGCATCTTTATCATGTTATGTTAAGAGGAAATAACCGGGAAAAAATATTTAGTGATGAAGCGGATAAATTAAAAATCATCAATATATTGGAAGATAAAAAGAAAGATAGGGAATACTGTCTTTATGCTTACTGTGTAATGGATAATCATATTCATCTCATTATCAAAGAAGATATGAGCCCGGTATCCCGTATCGTAAAACGGATCGCAGCAAGCTATTCTTATTATTTCAATAAAAAATATACGCGTATTGGTCATGTTTTTCAGGAAAGATATAAAAGCGAAAATATAGAAGACGAAAGGTATCTTTTGTCTGCGATCAGGTATGTCCATCAAAATCCTTTAAAAGCAGGGATAGGGACCCTTGAGGGATATAAATGGAGCAGCTACGGAGACTATCTGGGAAAGGGAAGAAAGGTTGCCGATACAGGTGAACTGTTAAAGATGATATCAGATTCCAAGGAGAGTGCCCTGTCAGAGTTTATACGATTAAATCAAGAATTTTCCGAGGAAACTTTTCTGGATATCGTTGAAGACAAAGAAATTAATGAGAGCAATGTGGCTGATTATATTGGCAGGTATTTATCTGAAAAGGGATTGAATCAGGAAGACTTGAAAAGTGCGGACTTCAAGTCAGTAAGAGAGGAACTGATCAGGTTTCTACTGGAGAGATCAAATCTTTCGGGAAGAAGAATTGCATCAAGCCTGGGATTAAACCGTGAGACGGTAAGAAAAATAACAATGTCAAGGGACCTGTCCCCCTGACATTGTAGCTTAGCAAGACAGGTCAAGAAAAGCAATGATCCGATGTGATATCCTTTATGCAGGAGGTAAGAATATGGAGAGCTGGGAAAAGATTCTTGCTGTTCAGCATATGCAGGATTATATTGAAGAGCATCTGACCGAGCCCATTACGCTATTGATGCTTTCAAAAGCAGCAGGATATTCACCTTGGCACAGTGCGCGGATCTTTAAGGAACTGACCGGAAAGGCGCCTTTTGAGTACATTCGAGCGCTTCGGTTGTCCTGGGCAGCCGTGAAGCTGCATGATCAGGATGTTAAAATAATCGATGTGGCCTTTGACTTTGTGTTTGACTCCCACGAGGGTTTTACCAGGGCCTTTTCTAAGCAGTTCGGCATGACGCCGAAATACTACAGTAAAAATACGCCGCCGCTGAAGCTTTTTCTCCCCGGCCATGCCCGTGATTATTACCTCACACTGCAAAAAGGAGATGGGAAAGTGTCTAAAAATCTGAATACTGTTTTTGTTCAGGTGGTTGACCGGCCGGCCAGAAAGCTGATTTTAAAGCGAGGAATGAAAGCGGCCCATTACTTTGAATACTGTGAGGAAGTCGGCTGTGAAGTATGGAATATCCTTTCCGGCATTAAAGAAGCATTGTATGAGCCAATCGGCATGTGGCTGCCGGAAAACCTGAAAAGGCCCGGCACATCGGTATACGCCCAAGGCGTGGAGGTTCCCGTGAATTATACGGGAAAAG
Source organism: Candidatus Formimonas warabiya (assembly GCF_002777255.1). Lineage (GTDB taxonomy): Bacteria > Bacillota > Dehalobacteriia > Dehalobacteriales > Dehalobacteriaceae > Formimonas > Formimonas warabiya. The sequence goes on from NZ_CP017634.1 coordinate 4,551,624, forward strand.
TACCGGAGGGATACGAACTGATGGAATTACCGCCATGCAAGATGATGGTTTTTCAAGGACCGCCCTTTGACGATGAAAAATTTGAAGAGGCCATCGGGGAACTGTGGACAGTGATGAAAAACTACAATCCTGAGATTTACGGATTTAAATGGGCTGATGAAGACGGGCCCAGGTTCCAGCTTGCCCCTATGGGATACCGGGGTTACATTGAGGCAAGGCCGGTCAGGCAAATAAACGTCTGAAAAAAACTACCTAGCAGTACCCGAAAGGATGGATAAAATCCACAACCAGTAAAGCGTCTCATCTTACGGGCTATGAGCATGCTGAGGCGCCGGAGATAGAAGTTTACTCTCCGGGGAATCCTGAATCTGGGGATTACTGTTATGAGGTTGACCCCGATCATCAATGAGACATAAACAAAAAACCTTATCTTCCTTTAATTGAAAAAGGGGATAAGGTTTTCTTATTTTCCTTCTTTGCTTGGAATCTCATACCCAGTATGACCAATGGAATGTTATCCTCTTTAAATGGATTAATGAAAATCGATGTCGATTCTTTTTCTCGTGTCCCCTTTGGCCTTGGGCATCCTGATTTCCAACACGCCATTTTTATAGGAGGCCTTTGTCCCATCCGATATCACCTGAACAGGTAAGCCAATAGACCTTTGAAAACGTCCCGCATACCGTTCCCGGTGGAAAGCCTGTTCCTCCTTAAATTCATTGGTCCGGCTGATATTACCGGTAATGGTAAGTAAATTATCATGGATTTCGATTTGGACATCGTCCTTTTTTTCTAATCCCGGAATTTCGCAAGAAGCGACAACCTCATTTTCCGTTTCAAAAACATCAACCCTGGGACCGGTTACATTGTGCTCAAGGTAACCCCGGCCTTCGTTAAAAAACCTGTCCATTTCTCTGCGCCAGTTTTCCAGATGCCGAAAAGGATCATATGGAACCAATGCCATGATTTTTCACCCCTTAAACATTATTATTTTAGTCTGCATCGTTTTCCCCATATTATTCTTCGAAAATTGCGTAAGTAAATGAGAGAGAGCACATTATGGGAGGAAGGGCAATTTTTTTATGACACCATTAGGCTTGGAAAGACATAGACGAAGATTTTTCGCATATACAATTTATAGAATACGGTGAGGAAAGTAAAAAGCCAAATGTGAATAAATTAAGAAAGGAGGAATCTATGATGCACCGGGGGAGAAATATTTATGTCTTGGCCGGGCTCATTTTGTGCTTGGCTATTTTCTCAGGTTGCTGGAAACAGACAGGAAAGGAAGTGGTATTAGAAAAACCTCAGCAAGAATATGTGCTGAATGTGGGTGATCTAGCTGTTATTTCGCTGGACGAAAATCCTTCTACCGGCTACTCCTGGCACTATACCATCAGTAACGAAGAAGTGGCGGCTTTAGAATCTGAGAGCAATCAAGAAGCGGAAGGAAATGCGGTCGGCACCCCATTGCTCCATACTTGGAAGTTTAAGTGCTTAGAGAAGGGGAATGCAGAGATTCATTTCAAGTATTACCGGGAGTGGGAGGGTCCAAAAACCGTTGTCAAAGATCTCACCTATCTCTTATCCGTGAAGTGATGGCGGGTATATAGGCTTGATGCCCTCTAACGATGAAAGACCGGTTCAGAAGGAATGCGCTCATCAGGGTCCGGGCAGCCAAAGGGCATGAAAAACAAGGACGAATCATGAATTCTCCTTTTTATCACCGGCGAATATACTACTATATGGTGCTCTAACATATAATTTGAAAGGGAATGGCCATGATGAAGCTTGCTTTGATCGGTTGCGGAAAATGGGGTAGGCATTATCTTAAGACCCTGACTTCCCTAGAAGATTGTGAATTAAGGTGGGTCTGTGACTCTGACCCGCAAAAGCTGAAGGATGCTGTTGCTGCTTACCCTCAAATCAAAGGCACGGAAAATAAAGCCGATATATTGAACGACAATTCGGTGCAGGGGGTTGTTATTGCCACAACACCTGAAAGTCACTACCTGCTGGCAAAGGAATTTATCGGCAGAGGAAAATCCGTTCTCGTCGAAAAACCTGTCACCATTGATCATAAAGACAGTATGGATTTAATTCATTTGGCCGCTGCGCAGAACCGCGTATTGATGGCGGGCTACACGTTGATTTACCATCCTGCGGTTAAAAAGATTAAAAGATTTCTGGAAGAAAATAAGATGAGCGATCATCTCTGCTATTTAAACATGTCGCGCACCAATTCTGCGCCTCAGGTTTCCGGAGTTGATGTCCTGCATGATTTGGCAGTTCATGACATTTATCTTTCCCGCCACTTGACCGGCGAAGACCCTGTCTGGGTCATTGCGCAGGGGGGGAGCTCTGTCATCTATATTCTACTTGGTTTTCCCCAAGGTAAAATTGCTTCCATTTTTGCAAGTTGTATGCACACGGAAAAAACCAGAAAAATTACCCTGGTTTCCGAAAGAATAAAATTAGTTTTTGACGATGTGCAGCCGGCGCACAAAAAAATTCAGCTTTTGATGAACGGAGAGAGCAATCATCTTTTTATAGCGGAAGAAAATTTAGAACCCCTGAAACGGGAGTGTCTGCACTTCATGGAATGTATCCGGGAAAATAAGGAACCCCACAGTGGTAAAGAGGATATCCGTTTTGTGGCAAAAATTACGGATTACATTGCCCGCTCCCTGGCCAAAGGGGGCGAGAAAGTGACGATCCGTTGATGAAATAAAGGCCAGGGGGAACCGTGCAGTTAAATATCATCATCAGGGTGAGCGTGATCAAGATGACGCTGGTAGTGAAAAGATATAATAAGGACTGGGAAAATGAATGGGATGATTTTCTGGTTTCTTCTGTGAACGGTACTTTCATGCAGGAGAGAAAGTTTTTGAATTATCATCCTGGCGATAGATTTTCGGACCATTCTTTAATTTTTCGGGAAAATAAGCGTATGATGGCCCTTCTTCCTGCTGCGCAAATCCAAGAAAAGGATCAAAGGATGATCCTGGTCTCTCATCCCGGCGCTTCCCACGGCGGACTCATCATCCCACCTACCCTAAGCACGAAAAAAAGCCTGGAGCTGGTAAGGGTTTTTCTTGAATATTGTGGCGAGACCGGTTTTGATGCCGTCCGGCTGAAACTAGTGCCCAGAATTTATCACCGGGGGCTGGCGGACCAGCTTGATTTTGCCTTAAGGTACTCGGGATTTAATATTGAGTACACAGAGCTGGCCACGGCCCTGGAGCTGAACAAAGGTGAGGAGCCTTTTGCCAAGAGGGTGATGAGTCCCACCGCCTTTCGCAACTATCAAAAGGCGTGGAAAAGCGGGTTATCGGTTGTCGAGGATGGGGATATCCAGGATTATTGGCCCATATTAGAAAAAAAGCTGCACCAAAACCATCATGCTAAGCCCACCCATTCCCTGGGGGAAATCAAGTATCTAAAAACCCTATATCCCGAAAGAATTAAACTCTTTGCCGCCTATCAAGGGGCAACGCTCACAGCCGGCGTTTTAGTCTTTCTACTAAACGAAAGAGTAATGAACTGTTTTTATATTGCCCACGACGACCAATACCAGCACCTGCGGCCGCTGAACCTTATTTTTGCTTATCTGATGGAATGGGGACGAAAAAAGGGCTTTCTTTATCTGGATTGGGGTATTTCCACCGAGGAAAAAGGAAGCAGTGTGAATACCGGGTTATTCCGGTTCAAAGAAGGCTGTGGCGGGCATGGGGTGCTGCGGGAAAGCTATTTATATACTTTTAAATAAGCGTAAACCGTTTAATGGGGTATGGCGATGAAATTAGCGGTACACCAGCCAAATTATCTTCCCTGGCCGGGATATTTCAGTAAGATGGCCCGGTGTGATATTTTTGTCATTTTAGATACGGTGCAGTTTCCCAGGGGTTGTTCCGTGGCGAACAGGAACCTGATCAAAACCCCTCAGGGGTCTCAGATGCTCACCATACCGGTTAAACGCAAAGGTTTAGGTCTGCAACGATATGCCGACGTGCTTGTTTTACCCGGCTGGGAAAAAAAACATCTTCAGGCCCTCAGACTAAACTACGCCAAAGCACCCTATTTTGCAGAAATTTTCCCCCGCCTGGAGAGCCTACCAGATCGCGAATATCTTTGGCTCATTAATTATGATTTCATCAGGCTGGTCTATGATTTGCTTAGGCTGGAGACAAAGCTGGTTTTTTTGTCCTCCTTCCCCCAATTTGCCGACCGGGACAAAAATGAACGTATTGTTGCCCTCTGCCGGCATTTTTCTGCCGATAGTTACCTGTCCGGCACTGGGGGCGCGGCCTATCATCAACCGGAGACTTTCGAAAAACACGGTCTTAAATTGGAATATTTAGACTATCAGCCTATCCCATACCCCCAACTCTGGGGCAATTTTATCCCGAATCTTTCTATCGTGGATCTGTTATTTAACTGTGGGGCGGAGCGCACCCGCGATCTTTTGTTGAAGGGAGGGCAAGAATGAGCAGAATCCTGTTTTTTGCCCGTAGTGCCAAATACACGCTGGGGCTGCCCCAGGGTTTTAGAGAACTGAGACATCCGGTTTTTGTGCTCCGGGATTTAAGCAAAAAATCATTAGAAGAAGCAGTTGACCGCTTTAGACCGGATCTTTTAATCACAACCGGGTGGACCTATCGGGAGCATAAACGGAAGCACGTAGATGAGCTGGTAAAGAAAGTCGCTAAATACCAGATAAAACACCTGTACTGGGCAACTGAAGACCCCCGATGGACGAAAGAATGCTCCTTGCGGAGCATGCAGATTCTGAAACCGGACGCGGTTTTAACGATCCATCCGGAGAGTGTAAGCACATACCGGAGACTGGGGATTCCGGCCGGACACCTGGATTTTGGCTGTAATCCGGAATTTAATAGGGCGGAGCCTCTCCGCCCTGAGTATGTTTATGATGTGGCCTTAGTAGGTAATGGGGGCAAAGCCTGGAAATCCTACCGCAAGGATAGCGTGGAGATTTTGCTGAAGCCTTTGGTGGAAAGGGGATATCACCTGGCCATCTGGGGCAGCCGCTGGGACCGTTTTAACGAGGAATTAATGGGTTTTAAAATCCCCAAGCAGATGATTAAGGGTAAGCTGCCCTATGAAGAAACGAATAAGGTGTATAATTCGGCCAAGATCATCATCGGTTTGCAAAACGACCAGGGCATGTTAACTTCCCGGACTTTTGAAGTACTGGGTGCAGGCGGTTTTTTGCTCACGGTGCCGACACAGGCGGTCAACAATCTGTTTAAAAATCATGTTCATCTCATCTGCTCCTCTTCCCCGGAGAATACAGTTACCCTGGTGAATTATTTTCTGAAGGATGCCCAAGCACGTCAAGAGGTAGCGCAAAATGGCCAAGAGGAGGTTTACCTACATCACACCTATAAGGAACGTGCCGGACAAATTCTACAGTTTTTACAGTTAAGCGCCGACAGGATCATGAAAGATTAGTTTTTTAGGGCGGGAAAGGGATGAGTATGGATTACCAGACAACGATTAAACATCGGGTTTCTTTAATAGGTACCAGTATCACCGGCGACACGGAGGCAAAAGTTTCTTTTTGCCCTGCTCCGCCCAATACCGGGATGGTATTTATCCGAAACGACCTGCCGGGCCGCCCGCAAGTAAGATGCTCCTTTAAAAAAGCGAAGGTGGAATACCGCTGGACTTCTTTGGTCCAGGGACATGTGCGCATAGAACACACGGAGCATGCTCTGGCAGCGCTAGCAGGATTAGATTTGGATAATGTGTTTATTGAGCTGGCCCAGCCCAGTTTGCCTGTGATGCCGGATTACAGCGGCAAAGCGTTTGCGCAGGCTCTTTTAAGAGCCGGGACGGTACAGCAGCCATATCCGCAGGAAAAGATTAAAATACAGAAGCCCATTGTTGTTTTTAAACGGGAAAGGGTTGGAGACAGGTCAAATGAAAAGCTGCTTATGGCCCTTCCTTACGAGGGGTTTAAGTTAACCTATGTCCTTGATTATCCTGAACTGCCCCTCTTATGCCAAAATGCGGAAATAAACGTGACCCCTAAAACCTTTGTAAAGGAATTAGCCGGTGCCCGTTCTTTTATCATGGCGTCGGAGTGGGAAGAAGTGATCAACCTGACCGGAAAAGCCAGCGCAAACGTTTTAGTCATTCAGTCCGGAGCGGAGCAGGGAAACTGGCTTTGGCCGAATGAACCGGCCCGGCATAAAGCCTTAGATCTTCTGGGGGACCTAAGCTTGTTGGGGAAAAAGGTGCTGGGGCACGTGATCGGCATTCGCTCCGGCCACCGGTTAAACCTGGCCCTGTGCAAAAAAATTTTCAGGGAGGGGCAAGATGATTCCTTTGGCAAAACCCATGCTTAGTATGGAGGAACAAAAGCGGGTCAATGAAGTTCTCTTCAGCGGCAGGTTAGCTCAGGGAGAATATGTTGCAGAGTTTGAACGAAATTTTGCCCTTTACCAGGGGAGTAATTATGGTGTTGCCACCTCTTCCGGGACCTCCGCTCTTCACGTCGCCTTGTTGTCATTGGGCATTCAGCCGGGAGAAAAAGTGATCACCACGCCTTTCTCATTTATTGCCACGGCCAATGCCATCCTTTACGTACAGGCGGTTCCTGTCTTTTGCGACATAGACCCCCGGGATTATAATATTTCTCCCCAGTCCCTCCTGGATACTATCAAAACGCACCCGGACACCAAAGCACTGGTGATCGTCCACCTTTACGGGCATCCCGCCCGGATGACAGAGATCATGGAAATTGCCCGTCAATACCGTCTGGCCGTAATAGAGGATTGTGCCCAAGCCCATGGTGCCGCCATTCAGGGAAAGAAAGTGGGCACTTTCGGGCACTTCGGCGCGTTTAGTTTTTATCCTACCAAGAACATGACCTGCGGCGAAGGCGGTATGCTCACCACCCAGGACCGGGAATTGGCAGAGAAAGCGAGAAGTTTCCTCAATCATGGCCAGACCGCCAAATACCGGCATGATTTATTGGGGTACAATTATCGCATGACGAATATCCATGCCGCCATAGGCATAGAACAACTGCGGAAGCTGCCGGGTTTTAATCAAAGACGCCAAGCCATCGGGGCCCGTTATGGGAGGGAGATCACAAACCCGGCCTTTGTGAAGCCCATCTGTTTGCCGGGCTTTGAACATGTCTATCACCAGTATACTCTTCAGGTTGATCACCGGAATCGGTTCATCGAATTCCTGGAAGCCCAGGGTATCGGCTATGGCATCCATTATCCCAAAGCTATCCCGGACCAGCCCTTATACCGGCACAGAAAGATTTTCGGCTCTTTCCCAAATGCCCGTGAAGCTGCGGAAAGGGTGGTTTCCATACCCGTGCACCCTGGACTAACAGAACAGGAGGTTGATTACATCGTCGGCACCTTGCAAAGATACCCAGGAAATGAATAGACCTTTCAGGGTGCTGGTTACCGGCGCCGGTTCCGTATACGGCCTGGGCATCATCCGGGCCCTGAAGGCATCCGTGCTGCCTTTGGAGATCTTGGCGGTTGACGTCAACCCGTATTCCTTAGGACTTTTTATAGCGGACAAAGGCTTTCTTGCTCCCCAGGTCGCATCTGAAGAGAGCTACTATCTGTTTATCGAAGATCTGTGCAAGAATTATCAGATCAAAGCCATCTTCATTGGCTCGGGACGGGAGCTTTCGTTTTATGCCAAAAAAAGGAAATCGCTTGAAAAGTCTACGGCCGCGAAGGTATTCGTAAGTTCCCCCGCCGTGATCAAAATTTGCCGTGATAAGTGGTTGACCATGGGTTATTTGTCCCGCGCCGGTTTCCCGGTTCCGGCAAGTATGCGCTATCCTGAAGATATGAAGGGGATTTCCCCATTTTTAAAAAGCACGGGATTTCCCCTTATCATCAAGCCCCGTATGGGGAGTGGTTCAGAAGGGGTTACTCTGGTGAAGAACAAGCGGCAGCTGGTGAAAAATGTAACGGGGAGGAAAAACTTAATTGTCCAGGAATACATCGCCGGAGAGGACCAAGAATTTACGGTGGGGATTTGTTTGGACCATCAGGGAAAAGCAATTTCGAAAATTGCTTTAAAACGGTACCTGCAGGATGGCGTTTCTATCGCCGCTGTTTCTGACGATTATCACGAGATTGCCGATTATTGCGTCGGAGTTGCCGGCACACTTAGCGCATACGGGGCGCTGAATATTCAGCTGCGCCTGCGGGATGGAAAACCTGTAATTTTCGAAATAAATCCCCGGTTTAGCAGTTCTACCGGGATGCGGTTGCTATTCGGCATCAATGAGCCGGAGGTCCTCATTCGTTCAGAGGTGCTTGGTCAGGAGATGATACCCGGGCGCCCGGAGACCGGCCTGGTACTGAGACAATACACGGATTATTATTTTCCCTTAGACCGGCTTAAAAGCATGTCAGAGGGACAGGTCCCTTGACATTAGGGGTAATGACAGGATTAATTCTGCATATGGATGTGATGTCATATATGTCAGAGGGACAGGTCCCTTGACATTAAGGGTAATGATAGGGTTAATTCTCTATATGGATGTGGTGTCATCTGAAAGTCGAAAAGAAAGGCCAATAAGGTTTCAGAGAAATCAAATCTCTCTCTACATATAATTGCATGATATATAATTGCAGGAGCACTTGCTTTAATTCAAAAAATGTTAGAAAGATCATGTCAAGGGACCTGTCCCCGTGACATTGTTGAATGACAGCGAGCCGAAACCGGCTCGCTGTCCACTTATCTGTTCAAGCAATATTAAACATGATTCGCCGCATACTGTTCCGCAACAGCCATTAAATAATAGCTTAAACCGATTTGATGAGATTCCAGCATGTCCCGGTGAAAATCATCCTGGGATAAGAATTTTACGGAGGCAAGATATCCTTTTGCATCCATTTCAGTTCCCTGGCGGTGCAAAAAGGCAAGATGTGCCGAGACGGCTTTCTGTACCTTTTCGTCATAAATAGGAAGCCTATTTTTCAGCGCTGCCGCCATGGTATTCATAAAATCTTGCGCTTCCGCCGCTTTTTCATTCAGTTCCTGGGGCTTGATTTCATTCTTTTCCAACAGGTTATAGTTGTACTTCTCTTTCAGGTATTCATTCTGTGCTGCCAGGGCCTTTTCCCACCCCTGTTTATCAAAACCTTGAAACATATCCTGCATGGGCATCATTTCTCCTTTCATCGCTGAATGAATCGATTTTGCGATTGTTCTAAGCAGGCAGTCAATCCTCTGCTTTCGCGCGCAAAGCAGTTCTTGCTGCCCCTTTAGGCACATCACCCGGTCGGATTCACTCTTCAGGGCTTTTTTAATATCATCGAGAGAAAAATCAAGCTCCCGGTAAAAAAGAATTTGCTGCAGCCGCATCAGCTCCTTTTCCCCATACAGGCGGTAGCCGGCATCCGTCACCCTGCATGGCAGAAGCAAACCGATCTTGTGGTAGTAATGAAGGGTTTTAATGGTAACGCCCGTCATGTTGGCAACTTCTTTCACCGTGTACTCCATGATTTTTCACCCCGTACAATGATGATAAACCCTTACCTCAGAGGAGAGTCAAGGATATTTTAATTATATCGTATCTATTTTCGGTTACTACAGTTTCATTCGGAGAGAATCCCTCCCAGTGCAAAGGGATAGGGGAGCCCCTTGCGAATCCCCTGCTTACGGAAGATAAACGGCCTCAACCGGACCAATCATATCCTTGTTTTTTTCATCCTCTGAACTGTATTCTGCCGTTGCAGTGACAGGGGATTCCTGGGTTTCCCCCACAGCAATCGTCCCGCTGTATAGCACGTTGCTTTCCCAAAAAAGGGTGCCCTCCACAAAAAACCTGTATTCCCCGCCGGAGACAGGGTTGCCATTTTGATCGGCACAATCCCATGTGTATGTCAAATTACCCGATGGGGGTGTCGCTCCACTGACCTCATCGATGTCACCGGCGGGTGCCCCGGCTGGATTTGATCTCTGAACCCATGCGGCCAGAGCCTCTTTTCTGGAGTGATAGCCTCCCTGGGCGGTAAAATCCGTAACAAACAATGTCTTTACCAAAGTGCCTTCTTTATCTTCGATCCAGACCGCAAACTGATTACTGGCCACACCGGCCTGTCTCGCAAAGGGAAAGGATATTTCCACCTTCCCCAGAGAACCTTTCTGAACAGGAGGCGGGGTTTCACTGTTTTGGGAAACTGCTCCATCCGGGGCATGGGTTTCCTGGGACTGGGGAGGCTTTTCTGCCGTGCAACCCACGAGAAGAAAGCCCCACAGCATGACCAGGGAAAATATGATTTGTTTTTTCATCTGATGCACTCTCCTATCTTAAACAGGCGTTCTGTGACGTTCCTGCCCGGTGTTATTCGGCGATATGGACGGAAATTTTATCCTCATCCATGGTGGTCTGAAAACCGGCCTTTTGCAATTCTTCCATGGATAATCTCAGCCAATATCCGAAAGTGCCGGGCTCCGTTCCATCAGGACTCATGGATGGATAGCGTTTGTTGCCTGACTTGCGTGCCGCTTCCATGAGAATATTTTTGCTGGCCCAATAATCCAAAGCCACAGGATCGGTGCTGGCGAGGATCATGTTTGTTTCCACTGCCCTGGAATAAGGCGCGTTAGGGCCTCCGTCGGGAGTAACCCAAATGGCATCCAGGATGTTGAGTACCGGAATCCGGGTGAGGGCCATCTGGGTCCCCATGGCGCCTCTGCCGATGTTGTTGTGTGCGGCGCCCCGGGTAAGTGTGTAAGAGGCTGTGCCCATATATTTCTTGATCGCTGCTGTGACCTGATAAATCCCGTGAGACTTTAATACGGGAACACTGATCACTTTCAGAGCAGCGGCATCATATTGCTTTGTGTCCTTGTTCCAGATCCCTTTTTTGAAGCTTACCTTTGTGCCATATTTTGTGGTAAATTTTGCATATGTAATTTGAATTCCTGTACTTTGCTTCTGATCCTCCAGTACGAAGCCGTTTTCATCATCCCCTGTTTCGAACTCCGATACCTGGTTGCCGGTAAATTCATCCCATAATACGCCCGAAATGGCATAACCCTGCCCGGCAAAAAAATCGACCACATCCAGGACGGACTGCTTCCTGTCTTTGGAATTCGCCTTTTCCCAATCAAGGCTGCCCCCGTTGCCTGCGGAACCATATTGACCCTGTCCGTTATCCGCGATAATGATTTCTCCCTGAAAGGTATCCGGGTGTTGAATGATGGCTTGAATAATGGATTTCAGCAAATCCGTATTGGTGCCGCCCCGCTCTGCCCATTGGCAATTTATCTCTAAAAGAACCACATCGTGGGCACCAATGAAACCTTCTGCCGAATTTTCCTTTTTGTAAAAGGAAAGACCCTTGCTTTGCATCAGGGAGAGCAATTTTTCAAAGCCGTCATCTGTGCCGTCGGTATTTTTTTGTACGAATACCGTAGAAACGGCACCTGTTTCCTGGGGCGTTTCGGGCGGAGTGCCGGATGACTGCTGTGCGCCTTCCACGGCTGGAGGTGGCGTATCCGTCCCGCTGTTAGGCAAACTGTCCTTTGACGGGCTGCACCCGCTGAAAACCCCCAGAGCTGGAAGGACAAGCAGGATACACAGAAAAATCCCTTTGGGTATATTCATCTTTTCTTCACCTCCTTTTAATTTTAAATACTGAATAACATTATTATGGCAAAAAATTAAAAACAAACTCTGTGGCTAGCCCCGCAAAAACGGCAAACAGCAGATTATAGGCGATATAAAAGACAAAATGCCGTGTGCCGAGAATGGACTTTACGGCACTCAGATTTGTGAGCTTTGTAGAGGGGCCGGAAACCATAAACGCAACTGCGGAGCCGGGACTCATTCCCGCTTCCAGCCAGGCCCTGAGCAAGGGGATGGTTCCGCCGCCGCACAGGTATACCGGCACACCTGCGGAAGCCATGAACAGTACACTCAGCCCCTTGTTTTGCAGAAACAGAGCGTCCATGGCCTGCTGGGGAAAATACCGGTCGAACAATGCGGTAAGCACAATTCCGATCATCAAATAAGGCGCTGTAATCCGCATAGACTTACCGAGATCTTTCAGGAAGCTTTTTTTGCCCGTATTTTTGCCGGCGCCGGTATCGTCCGCAAAGCTTTTCAAGTCAAAAAAGTCCTTTCCCTGAAAGAATACAAAGACAAGGGCTCCGGCCAACATACCCCCTGCCACGCTGAAAAAGAGCCGCAGGAGGGCCAGGGGCATGCCAAGGGCAAAACTGATCAGAAATAAGTTGGGATTGAGCAGGATGGAACTGATCATAAAGGTGGCCAGGATGTATTGGGGAACTTTCTCTTTTCCTAAAACCCCAACGGGAAGGGTCCCATACATGCAGACAGGAGAGGCCACGCCCAGCATCGCTGCCAGGAGCGCCTGAATAAAACTGTATCTTTGGCTTTTGATGCGGGCGGCCAGTTGGGTAATGCTTTTTGACGCATATACGGACAGAATTGAACCGAGCAGTGTTCCGGCCAACCAGTAGGGAAGGATCTGTCTGATCTGGATCATAACCAGGTCCAGCAGGATCTGTAATTCATAAACCAGCTTTGCCATAGCATTTTTTCACATCCTTCCTTCCACATGTCAAAGGCATGTCGAGGGGACAGGTAGAGACCACCATGTCAAGGGGACAGGTCCCTTGACATAGAGATCCATTACAGGATTTATTTTATATGGATGCTGTATCGTGCAAGAAAAGGAAAGGAAGAGCCGATAAGGCTTCTGAGAGAAATCAAATCTTCATAAGTGCAGGGATACTTGCCTTAAAACACAAACGGTAAGAAAATCATGTTGTCAAGGGACCTGTCCCCTTGACATTCATGACATTACAGTTCAAGTTTTTTTGACTGGGGTCCGCGATGTGATCGTAATATTTCAATTTTTTATTTACCAGCTTGAGCAGGCCCTGGTATTCCTTAATATGGTTTTCAATGATCTCTTTCTGGCGCAGAATGATCTGACGCCTTTCCGGGATCGTATCTTTGCCGAGGCGGCACAGGTCGACATACTTCTTGATATAAGCGATGGACATGCCTGTGGCTCTCATACAACAAATAAGATGAAGCCATTCCAGGTCAACATCGCTATAGGTTCTAGTCCCGTTCGGGGTACGGTGGATAGAAGGTAAAAGCCCCTCTTTTTCATAATAACGCAGGGTATATGGGGAGATATTAAATCGTTGGGACACCTCTTTGATGGAATAATTCATAAGCTTTTCCCCCTTTGAAAAAGTATCGGTGGATTTCGTTGCATACGGGCCGAATAATTTATTTCTGACATTTTAGAAGCGAAAGGATATTCTAAGCAATCATATTTTAACACTTTTTTATTGACTTAGAGTTTACTCTAAATTATATACTAAAAATGTTTATGAAAATAGGGTTTTGAGTAATTTTGCATTGGAGGAATCATCATGTTGTACAGAGATTTTGGAAAGACGGAGGAAAGGGTTTCCATATTAGGCTTTGGCTGCATGAGGCTGCCTGTTACGGGCAGCGATCCGACGAACATTGATGAAGACGCGGCCATAAAAATGATGCACTATGCCATTGATCGCGGGGTAAATTATGTGGATACGGCCTACCCTTATCACGGTGCCGGTTTTAATCAGGGGGGAGCAAGCGAGCCTTTGGTTGCGAAAGCCTTGAAGAATGGGTACCGGGAGCGGGTTAATCTAGCAACGAAGCTGCCCAGCTGGCTGATCAAAACAAGATCAGATATGGACAAATACTTGAATGAGCAATTGGAACGCCTGGAGACGGATACCATTGATTTCTATTTAGCCCATTCACTGAATGCCAATGTTTGGCCGGTCTTAAGAAAAGCCGGCATCACTGAATTCTTTGATCAAGCGATCAAAGACGGCAGAATCAAATATGCCGGTTTTTCTTTCCATGACCAGGTAAACTTGTTCAAGGAAATCGTCGATGATTACGACTGGTCCTTCTGCCAGATTCAGTATAATTATCTGGACGAAGATTTTCAGGCGGGCAAAGAGGGCTTGGACTATGCCGCGAAAAAGGGTCTAGGTATTGCCATTATGGAACCTCTCAGAGGCGGTAATATTGTTAATCTGCCCAAGGAGGCAAAAGCGATTATGGACCGGGCCCATGTGCAGAGATCAGCGGCGGAATGGGGCTTGCGCTGGGTATGGAATCATCCGGAAGTATCCCTGGTCTTGAGCGGGATGACAACCATGGATCATGTGGTGGAAAATGTTAAGGTGGCCCAGGACGCAGAGCCACATGCATTAACAACAGATGAATTAGAAATGTTTGATCAGATTAAAAAGGTTTTTCAAGAAAAAATAAAGGTGAATTGTACGGCTTGCGGGTATTGTATGCCCTGTCCCGCTGGGATCAATATTCCCAGATGCTTTTCCATCTATAATGACCATTGGGTTTTTGACGGTTCCCCTTTAGCAAAGAAGAGCTATGCGGTGATGTCGAAAATGTCGACTCCTCCGTCCAAATGCGCGGAATGCGGCAAATGCGAAAGCCATTGCCCCCAAGGCATTGCCATTCCTCAGGAATTGAAAAATGTCACGGCAATTTTTGAATAGAAAATCAATTTTTGCAGACAAAGGCACAGGAGCCTGCCGGATGCAAATCCACACAGACAGGCTCCTGTGCCGATTTTTTTCAGATCAGATAATTCCGTGACTTGAAGTAATTATTCGCCGCGGCGTAGCCTTGCTGGTAGAGAAAACGATATGTCTGATCGTTGGGGCTGATATTAAAATCTACCGCACTGATATCATTGGTGTAAATCTCAATGGACCGGGCCGCGTCCGCAGGGCTGTTTCTGTACATGTCCTGCTGAACCTGGAGAAACGTTAGGACCAGATTCGTGATAAATCCCAAAAAGCTGGTTATCTCCGTATATTTTATCTCGCTTCTGAATCTGGCACCTAATGTTTGCGCGTTTACCCCGTACAGAAATTGCTCCTGTATGTTGATGGCGTCAAAAAGGTTTATCGGGTAATTCCTGGTTACCCCTCCGTCAGAAAAAATATTCAGCAAGGGATGACGGTTGATTTCATAGTCGGTGACTTTGATGGCTTCAAAAAAAAGAGGAATGGACATAGAAATCCGCACCGCTTCGGCGACTTCCATATTCGGGGTCGTTTCATAGGAGAAGACTTTTGACATCCTGCTGGAAATATCGGTGCCAATCACATACAAATCTAAAAAGGGCCTATTTCCTTTATGGATACCGGGGTCTTTAAAATCGGCGAAAGTATAGGGAGGAAGCTTTTTGGATTTGTCGAATTGGTAGGAGATCTGTTCTTGGATCCAATGATAAAAATACTGGCTGGAGTACCAGCCGTAGTCCGTGATTAATCGATAGGTACAATCAAGATCCCCAAATACTTTTTCCCATTCTTTTTTGACGGGGCCCGGGATGTTTTTTAGATCGGGATGCTCCTCTTTTTCCGGTATTTTTCGATAATCTAAGGAATCGGCAATTTCTTTTAATTCCTCAAAGGGTAAATTGAAACTGGTGATGCACGCCGTGATGGCGCCTGCAGACGCTCCCGCAACTCTGTTTACCTTTTGCAGAATACCGCATTGAGTTAAAAAATCCAACACGCCTAAATAGGCTATCCCTAAAACACCACCGCCTTCAAAAACTAAATTTTTAATGGTATAAAACATGCTGTCACCCCCATATGTACTTAACTACAGTATATTCACGGGTAAGTTTCACAAGAACAGGAGGGTGGGGAAGGAGCTCCCAGAGAAATAGCTAAAAACCCAAGTTCTGGATTCAAAAGGACAAATATTTTTGATATAATTCGGTTAGGATAGATCATGGTAAGATCGTTTGGAAACACCAAACCGGGAAACACCAAACCGGGAAACACCAAACCGGGAAACACTGAATAAATAATGAGGAGGAAGAAGAATGGGTACGCAAGATTTAGTGTTAAAAACCTTAGCGGAAAGTGAAGCTCCTTTAAAACCGGGAGAAATCGCCCAAATTGCCGGCATTGATCAAAAGGAAGTTGAAAAGGCCATCAAAGCATTAAAAAATGAGGGTAAGATTACCTCGCCCAAGAGATGCTATTACTCAATCGTTTAAGGGGTGCCGCTTGTCTCTGAGACGGATGAACGGGACCCTGACAAGGGAATGGAATTAAAGAAGATTCAGGGACAGGGAATTGTCCGGGGTAAAGCCAAGGGGACAAGCCCCTGTTCTTTTTATTTCCTTCCTGGGAGTCATTCGAGGATGCTATTCAAACAAATGAAAACCCTTAAGCAACGGTGCTTAAGGGTTTTTCATTTTTAATATTGTTCTTTGTTCTGCATCTGTTCCTGCATAAACTGTAAAACTTCCCCAAAACGTTGAAAATGGACGATTTCCCGCTCCCTAAGAAATTTTAAAACATCAATCACGTCCGGATCATCTGTTAAACCGATTAAATGTTCATAAGTTGCCTGCGCTCTTCTTTCTAACGCCAAATCGGATTGAAGATCGGCGATTTCGTCTCCCAGGGTGCTGATATATTGGGCAGACCAGGGAACGCCGTTGGCATCAAAATAAAAGAGGCCATGATCAAGTTGGGCATACCAGCCGCCCAGACCGGCGGCCTCCATTTCCTGGGGAGAGGCGTTTTTAATTAATTTATGAATCAATGTCGCAACTATTTCCAAATGGGCTAACTCTTCCGTACCGATATCTGTTAAAATTCCTTTTGCCTTGTCCGTAGATACACTGTACCTTTGATTGAAATACTGCAAAGCGGCCGAAAGCTCCCCGTCCGGCCCGCCGTACTGGGTTACTAAAAATTTAGCCAATTTTACGTTCGGTTTACTCACCCGCACCGGATACTCCAATTTCTTTTCATAGATCCACATATGCGTATTCTCCTAGACTTCCCATGGCCAAGGGGAGGAAATCCACTGCCAGGGCGACTTGCTCCGGGAGAAACCAAAATTCACCAAGGGTCCGTACATCTTCTCATAAGCTTTTTTCGACTTGTTTAATTCCCGGGTTGCCAAGTTATAAATATCTACGGCATTTTTATCTTCCGGGTGCGTGTCCAGAAAAAGGTTTAACTCAATAGCGGTAAATTCTAGTACCTGGATTTTACGCAAAGCTTCGGATTGACTTTGCTCCATTTATGAAACCTCCATTAACCCAAAGGTTTCCTTTTTATTCTTGCTAATGCAGTATATGCATCTTTTTAACTTTTTGTTACGGATATCCCATGGAGGTTTTCCTTAAGGCGGGAGAGACTATAATTTCAGCTCAAATACGTTTTGGCCGTTTTCTCTCCGGTATTCGACAGATTTTGTAAAGCCTTTGATGAGCAGCACACTCATTTCATCAAAGTCTGGGCTCTCAAAATGATTTTCCGGGGAGAAATTATCCTTAAACATAATTTCCTTGGAGTCGTCATTTTCGTTATAGCGAAGGAAGATGGCGATTCTTTCGTCGGATACCCGGCGTTTCATGAGATTTGTGACGTATTCCTCACAAATGAGCGTAATTTTGTTGGTTTCCCGCTTATTCATGTCATATTTTAAGCAATACTCGGTTACTTGTCTCAGAATTTCATATAAATCAATTTCCGACAGCTTATATTCACCGGAAAAGACTTTTAGTTTATTGATAAATATTTTTGTCTTTTCCCTTTGAGGACGTTCAAAAATATCCGACGGGGTACCGCTTTCATAGATCCCTTTTTCATCCATGTAGAATACTTTGGTGGCGACGTTTTTGGCAAAATTCATTTCATGGGTGACAATGATGCAGCTTAAACCGCTTCTCACCAGCTTGCGTATCACAGATAGGACCTCGTCCACCATCGTCGGATCAAGAGCCGATGTGGGCTCGTCAAATAGGATTACTTCCGGATGCATGGCGAGACAGCGGGCAATGGCTACCCTTTGTTTTTGTCCCCCGGAAAGCTGGCTGGGCAGATGGTCGGCCCGGTTGGCGATGCCGACCATCTCAAGATACTCTAAGGCGTCCCGTACGGCCTGTTCTTGGGAAAGCTTGAGCACCTTCATGGGAGCAAGAATCACATTCTCCAACACAGTTTTATGGGAAAACAGGTTAAATGATTGAAAGACCATCCCTAATTTTTGGCGCACGGCGTCAATATTCACACCCTTTTTCGTGATTTCCGCTGCGCCGATAAATATTTGCCCCGAATCAGGCTGTTCCAATAGATTGAGACAACGGATAAAGGTACTTTTGCCGCAGCCTGAAGGGCCGATAATGGCAATCACGGCACCGTCCTCGATATCTACGCTGATGTCCTTCAAAATCAGGTTATCCCCATAACTTTTAGATAAATTTCGTATGGAAATCATGATCCTTTTTCCCCCTATTTATTGATAAAATCCGCACGGCACAAATGCTTTTCCCGGTCCGCCAGCCGGAACAGAAGGCCGGAAACAGCTCCAATCAACAGATAGGCCACGGCGGTGATGACAATGGACAGATAGGGATCCATGGTACGGCTGGTGATCACCTGACTGGCTCTTGTCAAGTCATTGATGGCCAAAAAACCCACTAAAGAGGTTTCCTGCATTGTGATAATCAATTGATTTTTATAGACCGGCAGGGCATTCTTGATGGCCTGGGGAAGCACCACCAGCCGGAACACCATAAACGATGACATGCCCAAGGTTCTTCCCGCTTCTATCTCGCCCTTGTCCACAGTTTCAATGGCGCTGTACATGATGTCGCATATATAGGATCCGGTTTTGATGGCAAAAGCAAAAATTGCTAATGTAACAGTATCAATGCTGGTGTCGGCGAAAATTAAATAGGTGAAGATAATCAGCAGCACCAAGGTAGGCAGTCTGATAAACAGCGTCTTTAGCCAGATCACAGTCTTTGAAACGGTGCTGTTTTTGGAAAGTCTCAGCTTGCAGAACAATGCCCCGATCAGCGTTCCTAACAGAAAAGTCATGAACGTCAAATAGAGGGTCATGCCGAAGCCTTTGATTAAGAATAAATATCTGTCCTCATAAATCAGATTGAGGTAGACAGAATCCTTGATGCCTTGGATGAAGTCAGCCATTACTTTTCCTCCTTATTCACAATCAGGACAATGTCCTTTAAAAATACCGGGTCCGACATGGTGATGTGTCCGCCCATTTCCAAATCCTTGGCCAGCATGAGCGAGTCAGGACACAACATCATATCAACCAAACCGCTGCCCAGCTCGATCAGCATCTGATTCCAGCTCATATCGATCAGCTCCACTTTTGCGCCCAAACTGTTGGCAAAATGGGTAATCAACTCCACGTCGGCGCCCTCCCATTCACCTGTGGAGGCATTGATGTAGGATACCGGCTCCCAGCCGTCAAAGGCGGCAACCTTGAGCACTCTATCCGTCGTGACCACATTTTTCACCTTTTTGGCTTGATAGGGTGCGTACGCCGATGCTTCCACCCGTCTGAGCAGGTCGGCATACTCCTCAGTCTTCTTGAATTTTTGAATAAATTGGTTGAACTCAGGCAGAAACTCCTTTCTGTCCGAACTAAACATATAGCCGTACTCTATTTGATTCTTCGCATGCAGTGCAATCTTATAATCCGGCTCAATCCGGCAAAAGACATATGCCTCGTCCATTTCCATGGCAATGGCGTCAACACGGTGGAATTTTAAGGCCAACTGCATATCGGAATAGGCATCGTAGCGATAAATATCCAAGCCATAGTTTGCTGCCGAGAGAATATAATCCGTGCTGTACCCGATCATCGCAGCCACCTTTTTGCCTGCCAGGTTGTCCAGGGTAAGGGGCTCTCCGGTTGTTTTGGCGCAGCCGGCACACAGGAAACAAAGGAACAATAAAAGACAGATTTTTATGATCATGGGCTTCTTTAATTTCAATTCATTCATGATCCACCCCCAAATTTGTTGTTAATACACGGGTTTTCAAATCGCTTGGCAAATTATGATCATTTTACCATTCAATTTTACCATTTCATTGAATCCCTTGGTATCTTTTTATTCGACAAAATTTTTATGTCAGGGGGACAGGTCCCTTGACATAAGGAGGCCTTATTTGCTGCCTTCTCTTTTTAAATAAAAATGAGTATGTTAAAATAATAGGAGGGAAATTCTGGCATGAGAGAAAGGCGATGGCGGTATGGAAAAAATCCAATTGATCTATAATCCTTATTCAGGAACCCGGAAATTCCGCTATTTACTGGATTACACCATCAAAACCTTCCGGAAACAAGGTTATGAAATTCACCCTTACCGGACTTCCACCCCGGAGGATTTCGGAAAATTCATCATGAGAAAAGATTGCCAGGATTATCAGGGTGTTATTATCGCCGGAGGCGACGGTTCCGTAAATCTGGCCGTGAATGCTTTGCTTCAGGAAAAGAGGGACATCCCCTTGGGCATTATTCCGGCCGGTACAGCCAATGATTTCGCTACCTATTTAGGGATCCCCCTGGACCTGAGAAAAGCGATCAGCAGTCTCAGTTTGATGAGAACAAGACGGGTGGATGTGGGTTCTGTGAACCGCTGCTATTTCATTAATGTGTGCAGCGGAGGTTTGCTGACCAATATTTCCCAAAAAGTCGGTCTGGAATGGAAAAATTCATTGGGTAAAATTGCCTACTATTTGAAGGGAATGCAGGAGCTGCCCAATTTTAGAAGTATGAAGCTTCGCATTACATCTCCCCAAGGGAATATCACGGAAGATTTTTATTTTTTTCTGGTATTTAACGGGGGCGGCGCCGGGGGATTCACAAAGCTGGGCGGCCCGGCGGCGGTTGATGATGGGAAGCTGGATTTTGTCGGTTTGAAGGCGGTGAACCTGACCCAGTTACCGATCATTTTCCCGAAATTTATCCTAGGGGAACATATCAAGGATAAAAGGGTCATCTATTTCCAAACCAGTAATTTAAGCATTGAAAGGCTGGAGGAAGACAATAGCAACCCGGATACGGATGTGGATGGGGAGAAAGGGCCTGACTATCCCTTGCATATCTCCGTCTTACCGCGACGTTTGAAGGTAATTACCCCGTCCTGAGCAAAGAATCCTGCCCCCATGACAGGAAAAGGATGTGGTTTGTTCACCTGGACGTCAAGCCCGAAAGGAAATAAGGGATGTTTATAGTTCTACTTAGTATGATATATTAAAATCGGTTGGTAAGAGAGGCGTGTAGAAAGGGGAGCCCCATTGCTATACTGAATCAAGGAAGTTGAAAGAAGGACGGAGACATGAACTTTGTAGCAGAAACCGATGCCCTGCTTCCGGAAACAGGAGAAGAATTTTGTTTTGCCTTTGCAAACAAAATGCTGTTGACGAAAACACTGGATCATCAGGTGATCATCCCGCGCATGCATGATCTTTCTTCCTTCCGGAAGGAAATGATCCGGAAACAATATCTGGGCAGATTGGACGGGTGTCCCTGCTATTCGGCGGAATTGCCGGAGCATCTTTCGGCTCCTGAGGGAATGACCTTTTATGATTTGCGCGGGCTTTATGGCTTGGTGGAAGATACCTGGTTCGCACTGGCAGGCCGGGCGATTCAGATCATGAACTGGGACCGTACCCATTTGTACTGCGGACATTGCGGGGCACCGGTGGAAAAAAGAACCGGTGAATATGTCAAAGTCTGTCCCCGCTGCGGCCAGTTTTATTATCCCCGGATCTCACCGGCGGTGATCGTGGCAGTGGTGAAGGAGGATCAAATTTTGCTTGCCCGCAGCAAACAAAGATCCTTTAAATTCTACAGTGTCCTGGCAGGCTTTGTGGAGCCCGGCGAATCCTTAGAGGAATGTGTGAAAAGGGAAGTCTGGGAAGAAGTAAATGTGCACGTAAAAAATATTCGCTATTTCGGCAGCCAGCCCTGGCCTTTTCCGGACTCGCTGATGATTGCTTTTACGGCCGAGTATCACCGGGGTGAACTTCAGGCGGATGGAAAAGAAATTCTGGAGGCC
Organism: Candidatus Formimonas warabiya; assembly: GCF_002777255.1. Classification (GTDB taxonomy): domain Bacteria; phylum Bacillota; class Dehalobacteriia; order Dehalobacteriales; family Dehalobacteriaceae; genus Formimonas; species Formimonas warabiya. The sequence continues at coordinate 4,573,574 of NZ_CP017634.1, forward strand.
GGGTGGTTTTCCGCCCGGGATCTTCCTCCCATTCCCGGCAAGATCAGTATTTCCCGGAGCCTGATTGACTGGTTTAGAGCCAACCATCCCTAATATCCTTGGAAAATTTTCCTTCCCGGACTCCTTGATGGGCATAAATCATCCCATCATTCATAATTAATGAAGACGGAGGTCTTTTCCTTGGTAAACAGACTGGCCGACGGGCTGTTGGGACATACTATCAAATTATTACCGTTACATGGAGGAATATGGGATGAATCGTCAGGAAAAGGTTGTCGATTTTATTACCCGGAACCTGGTTGCGACCAAGACCGCTGTGCAGGTGGATATGAAAAATCATACCACCTTCAAAACAGGCGGGACGGCCGATTTAATGATTGAACCTCAAAGCATCTATGAATTGCAGCTTTTGATGAAATATATATTGAAAGAGAAGATTCCCTATCTTATTATCGGCCATGGCAGCAATGTGCTCGTTAGTGATAAAGGAATCAGAGAAGTTGTGATCAAAATCGAAAATAATTTATCAAGAATAAGCGTAGAAAATGAAAAAATTGATGCGGAAGCAGGAGCGTTACTGGCGGATGTGGCCAAAGAAGCGCAAAAGAAGGGATTGTCCGGATTGGAATTTGCCTGCGGCATTCCCGGTACGGTTGGCGGAGCCGCGGTGATGAATGCGGGCGCCTATGGAGGAGAAATAAAAGGTGTTCTAGAAGAAGTTCAGGTATTGACCGCCCAGGGGAAACTATTGATCAGAAAAGTGGAGGAGTTGGATCTGGGATACAGAAAAAGTATCATTCAGACCAATGGGGACATTGTCTTAAAGGCCAGGTTCAGCCTGAAAAAAGGCGATCCGAAAGAGATTGAAGACCTGATGCAAGAGCTGACCCGGAAAAGGGAACAAAGCCAACCGCTGGAGTATCCCAGTGCCGGCAGTGTCTTTAAAAGACCGGAAGGCTATTTCACAGGAAAGCTGATCCAGGATGCCAATTTGCGCGGGTATCAAATTGGCGGCGCCCAAGTTTCCCTGAAACATACCGGATTTATTGTCAATGCCCATCAGGCGTCGACAAACGATGTGCTTAATCTGATTAAGCATATTCAAAAAGAGGTTAAAAGGCTGTACAACGTTGAGCTGGAAACGGAAGTAAAGCTAATCGGTGAACAATAATCCTCAGGAGGAAAAAAGCATGAATTTCACGCCAAAGGGGCTGGCTACCGGTATGGGCAGTCTTCCCCACCAAGTACCGGATGAAGCCGTTCAATTTGTCTTTTCCTATTTCCCGGAGGTGCCCTATTGGCCCCAGTTGCCGAACAGGGGGGAGGCGGAAGGGTTTCTCATGCAGTTTATGGGGCCCCTTTTAAAAACCGGCTTAGTGGTGAATCGGGCAGGAAAGTATTTTCTGGATACAGAGGACAAGGATTGGACGGCCAAGCTCACCGATTTTTATGAACTGTATTTAGCCGCTTTAGAGAGCGACGAGACCGCCCTCAATTTTTTTAGTTTCCCGGAAGAATCGGCCTCCGGGTTTTATGCTTATGTGCGTTATCTGGAACAGAAGGGAACGGGTACAGCCCAATATCTCAAGGGTCAAATCAGCGGTCCTTTGACGGTTGGCTTGACGCTGACGGACCAAAATAAAAAGCCTGTTTATTATCATCCCCAAGGGCGTGACGTATTGATAAAAACCCTGGCCCTGCAAGGGTTAACTCAGGCCAAAATACTCAAACGGTTTGGACTGCCGGTGATGATCTTCGTAGATGATCCCAGCCTGAGCGCTGCCGGACAATCCTCCTACATTACCTTGAAAAAGGAAGAAATTATCCCTGAATTGAATAGCATTTATCAACCGATCAAAGAAGCCGGGGCAGTCACAGGCACCCATTCCTGTGCCGCCATGGACTGGTCCATCTTGTTGGAGTCGGGGGTAGATATTGTCAGCTTTGATGCCTATACCTATTTTCTTTCTCTGACCAGTTATCCGGATCTGATCAAAAGCTTTATGCACCGGGGCGGCGTTTTTGCCTGGGGGATCGTGCCTACAGTGCTGGAGCATTTAAACGATTTATCCGAAACAAATTTGTGGGACCGGTTGCAGCAGGATATGGATGATCTGGTGAAACGGGGCGTGGACAGCAAAAAGCTGAGCGAACAGAGTATGATTACTCCCAGCTGCGGAACCGGCACTTTATCGATGGATTTGGCAAGGCAGATTCATCGATTAACCAGAGACCTGAGTAAATTATGGCGCGGGCAATAAATCAGAGCTGTTTTCCCGCCACCCGGAAATAGGAAAGGGACAGGAACCTGCCCGGCTAAAATAAACCGGGAAGATTTCTCTCCCTCCATTGCTGAACAACCCCATCCCATGGGGACCCATTCATCAGCCTAACTTTTGGAGATGTGGTTTTTCGGAAATTCTCTGGGGGATGATCAGACGGATTATTTGATGATATGTACCGTACCTTCTTTTCGGGGAGCAGGAGCCGGTGACTCTCCGGCTTTATAACCGAAGGCAGCCGCGCCAACGGAAACATACCCTTCGGGAATACCCAGCTCTTTCTTTAATGCTTTGCCCTCTTCTGTGGAAAATACGTAGTTCATGGCATGAATCCAGCAAGAACCAATCCCTAACGAATGAGCGGCAAGAAGCATATTTCCCAAGGCCAGGCTGCCGTCATTTTGGGGGGCAATGGCATTCGCCTCCCCGCAGACGATGATGAAGGTGGGGGCATGATAAAAAGGACTGAAGTTTTCCGCCTTTCCCCGTTCTTCCATATTCTTGACCCCGGACTTGAGAAAAACGGCCCGGCAGGTTCCGTTGATCTTTTGCAGCATTTCTTTGCTTTGGACGACTGTAATATGCCAGGATTGCTGATTCATGGCACTGGGGGCGAATTGCCCTGCTTCCAGGATTGACTGCACTTCTTCGTCTTTCAGCTGTTTCTGTTGATACTGCCGGATACTTCTTCTGGTTAAAATATTGTACAAGGTTTCGTTCATTTCTTTCTCTCCTTTTTCATGAAATTTTTTAGTAGTAACTGTTCTTATTTCCTTCTGAACAAGCGTTATTTCTTCCCTTGATCCCCGATCCCTGCCGCCCGCGTTCTACCGTCTTTTTCATGTTTTTGCCAGGCCGGCTCCCTCTATATCATAGCATTCTATAGGTAAAATATACATCGTGAAATATCATTGAACAAAATACCCTTCTTTTTTGCCTGCCCTATTTTCAGAAAAATTTTGCGTTGAAAAAGAGAAAAAGTATCTGAGTTTTTAGATGCATCCCCGGGACATAAAATCTCTTTTCCTTTCGAATATATAAAAAAGGGATTTTTGCATGAAAAGGGGCATCCAAAAGATCCGCAAAACACAATACAGGCAAACCGGTAGGATGCCTTATTTTTATATAGAGAGATATTTGGGAGAAGGGATGATCATCGTGAAAACTGGAATAGTACCTCTTGCAGCAGCAGCTTTGGTTTCAGTTTTGGGGGTTTTTTTCATGGCACCGGCAGCATTAGCCTCTCCCCAATACCAGCCCAGTGCCTGGTCGTCATCAAAAATAGAGATTGCCCAAACAGCAGGTCTCATCCCAGATGATTTTGATGCCCGGAAATTTACTGATCGAATCACCAGGAAAGATTTTTGTGCATTGCTGATCAACAGTTGCCGCATCTTTAAATATGCTCTGCCCGGTGTGCCTGAGTCCCATCCCTTTAGCGATGAGCAGGGTGCCAGTGTAGAACAGGCATATCTGTTGGGGTTAACACAGGGTACAGCCGACGGTGTTTTTGGTCCCGATTTGCCCTTGACCCGGGAGATGGCTGCCGTTATGTTCGGCAAGCTGCGCCTCCTTTTCCAGGCTGATGCGCCCTTGATGGACGAGCAGCAAGCGGCCCAAATCCTTGAGGATTATGCCCAGGATAGCAAGCAGCTTTCCGGATGGGCGCGCAGATACATGGCCGATGCCTATTCCCGGGGAATCATTGCGGGAACAGGTGACGGCACGTTAAATCCCAAAGACTATCTTACGCGGGAGCAGGCAGTGGTCTTACTGCTCAATTTACTGGCATACTGCGATGCATCCCGGCTCCGGGCGGCGGGGGTTACGGAATGCGTCCTGCCTGCCCCGTCGGGGATGCATATTTCCCCATTCTACACAAAAGGCCAGGTCAATCTCAGCTGGAATGAGATACCTTCTGCCTCCGCCTATGACATCAAGATATCCAAAAACGGAGCATTGGCTTATACCGCCCGGATCACCGATCATAGCCTGGATTTGCGGACAAGCACCACCGGGTCGGCTGATGCCGTCTTCGGCAGCGACAGGCAGACAGTTTATGCCGTTTTAGAGGTGGTACCGGTAAATAAAGACGGTGATCCTTCCGTGTTTTCCCTGAGACGGGAGTTTGTGGTTTTGCCGGCGGCCAGGGAACGTGAAATGACCTCCAGCGACCGGTCGGACCCCCGTGTGAGCGGCGCCGCTGAAGGTCGCGTCCGTCTGGCAAGTGTCGATGTTCCGGTCTGGCAGTTGTCGTCAACCGGGGCAAAAAAGCCGGCCACCATCACTTTGACGGTCCATCAGGATGTGGTAGAGGATGTGAAAAAAATATTCCAGGAGATTTACGAGGGAAAAGAAAAATTTCCCATCAAAAGCTGCTCCGGTTACTCCGACCGGGGAGGAACATCCCAGCACAACAGCGGCTTAGCCATTGATATCAACCCCGATGAAAATTATTTTGTGGCACGGGACGGCACCATCCAAGCAGGAAAGCTGTGGAAGCCGGGGGAAAATCCCTATTCTATTCCACCCGGGGGAGATGTGGTGAAAGCGTTCAACAAGTATGGCTGGCACTGGAGCCCGGACATGCACTGGTCCAATGGGGCCGACTATATGCACTTCAGTCTTAACGGCACCTAAAGCACCCCGCCCGGGCCAGGGCGATTGCGTCATAGAATATGCCGATTTCAAACGAGTGCAGAAATATGACATAGAAAAAGGCAAAAATGGCCATCCTATCTGTGCAGAGGTGATACTCTTGGACGATACTCAATTGCTCTTAGAACTGAATAAAATTATGACCCTGGAGCATGGACATCTTGGCATGTACCGGGACTTTGACCGTCATCAGGATCAGGATATGAGAAGAACATTCAGGCGTTTTGCGGAAGTAGAGGAGGAACACATCCAAAAGATTAAGAACGTGATTCTCAACATGGGCGGGAAAGTTTCCCTGTTGGCCGAAGGGGGAGATATTCTTGGAAAACTGTTTGGGATCACCATCAATCTCGGTTCCGATCATGATTTGATCAAAACCTTTAGCTTTATTGAAAAAAAATCCCATGAGGGATATCAAAAGTTTGTCACCAAACTGGAACAAGACCAGGAGAAGCGCAGCCAGCTGATTGCGGAAATTGCCAGTTCAAACATGTTGGAGGCGTGGTTAATGCACCTTTGGCTGGAGGACAAAATGAAAAAGATCTAGGTGCGTGGATGGCTTTGATAAATAGTAAAGTAAAAAAATAGAAAGCCTCATGACGAGGTTTTCTATTTTTCTCTAACTTTTTTTCTTGCGGGTTTCTATGCTGATAGGTTCAACCTTAATTTCCTCGCGCTGTTCTTCCTCTTCGGCCAGTTCAGCAACTCCCAAAGCAGGTAAAAATGCTTGAATCAAATGGTTCAGAGAATCACCGTTTTTCAGGATATTGAAAAAGTTAAATCCTTTACCCGGGCCCCCGCCGCCGCCTAAAAAGCCCACTTGGCCCATGATCGATGCAATCTGGCCGAATTTTTCCATACCGTTTGCAAAGCCATGTATTTGACCGGAAAGGCCCTGGAGGTTATTGCCTTTTACTAAAGACATAATGGACCCGAACATGCCGGAAGAAGAGCCGGATTTTTTCTGCCGTCCCGTTCCTGCGGGCTGCCTGGGTGCCGGATCAGGTTGGGTTCCCCTGGATCGCCGTCCTCCTGCACCTGGTTGTGTGGTCATAGCCCTGAGTTGATGTCGTCTCCGCCGCACCATTTTTTCTCACCCCCCTTGAATTAATATATGACACGCCTTGTAAAATCGTGTGAGCTGTCCTTATTATTTGCGCAGATTTCCTGCCTTAACGCAATTCCTTCCCTCCTTCAGGCTGATCTGGTGGACAGAGGAAAAAAGGATGCCATGAAAGGCGCATCCCGGTCTGGGCAGCAAGGGGAACTACCCGGAGGGTGACCAGAGGTGTAGATCAGTCAAAATGCTTACTATAGGCCAGTCGGATGGTTGTGACAAGGGACCGGTCCGTCACGCTTGGCTTTAGGGCGCCGTTATTTCCGTCAAAATCAAAGATTAAAAGACTTTCATCTTCGATTTTAAACCAGCCGGTAATTTTTCCGTCACTGTTTGCTCCCTGAAATTCATCATACTGGGCCCGGTATTTTTTTAATACTTCCAGCCCATTGTCGCCAACTTTTACGCCGGAATCAAGGGGGAATTCCGGGGTATCCACGCTAACATCCAATACTTTTTGGGAATCCTTCCCCACCATGATGTTGATGCCGGAGTCATAACGGCAGATGATCTGAGGTTCCCCATAATAGCCAGGTTCTTCGTTTATCGTCTCGGTAAACCGATCACCCAAAACTTTTTGCACCTTTTCCCGGGAATCCCCCAGGCTGATTCCCCCCAAACTGGTTTTTCCCGTCCTTTCCTGATCTGCATGGCCCGGCTCATTCTCTTGGCGGTCCGGGTTATCCTCTCTGATTTCCTCCTCACGGTCACCGGGCTTTGTATTGTCACCTATCCATGCGCAAGCAAAAACAGCAAGGGAAAGAACACCCAATAAAACGAATAAAGATAATTTTTTCAACATGTTACACCTCCTTCATGATTGACTGGGGAAGGCCCCAAAATGTTCCCGGAATAGCGTCTGTAGCTCCACTTTTATGGGACAACCTTGGCCAGAAAAAGCTCCCTTTGCCGGGGGGCCATAGTGCGAATAGGATGGGGATAGATGGATGAGAGAATTTGATGAATGAAAAGCCTATTCCGGTGACAAAATCGGTATAGCAGGACAAAATGATTCGGGCAAGACCACCTTTCTGCCCAAATGGTTTTCCTCAAAGGGGTTGACCAACTTGGATTTGGGCGTTAAAATTCTAAAAGATGGAAGATAGGAGCAGAAAAATGAATCTTACCGAAGCGGTTTCCAGGTTTATTGCAGGGGGAAGCCTGATCTTGCTTGTCAGCTATCTGGGCAAAACAAAAAACCCCTATGTTTCGGGGTTAGCAGTGTTATTTCCCATCGTTACAACTGTGGGCTATTATTTCCTCTCCCTGTCCATGGAAGGCCAGGAACTGCAAAGGGTGGTTCTGGTCAGTATATGCGCCGTTCCCACAACCATTGCCTTTTTAATCACTCTATATTTTACCATCGGAAAATTACCGGTTTGGCAATCGCTGCTTTTGGGCATTGTGGCCTGGTTCATTTCCGCCCTATTACTGATTTTATTGGACAAATATTTCTTCCGTTTTTTATCCCGTTCATGAAATTATTCAATAGATCCTCTCTGGGTTAGACTGCGATAATGATGCCTCCTTTTCCCGCATAGGTCCCCATGGTGGGCCCCATCTCATTCAAAAGCACTTCTTTCGGGTGGACCTTTTCCATGAGTGCCTCCTTTAAATATTTGGCGTCTTCCCAATTATCTACATGGGTAATGCCTAAAAGCCGGTCGGAAAAATCCCTCCGGCTTTGAGTGATGGTTTCCACCACTTTCTGCAAAAACCTTTTTTTCCCCCGGATCTTTTCTACCACCTCTACGGCCCCTTCTACTCCCTGAGCCAGAACCTTAATGTCGAGAATTTTGGCCAGCGCCCCGGTAAACCTGTTCAAACGGCCTCCTTTTACAATATTCTCCAGTGTATCCAAGAGGATGAAGATATTCATCTCCGACCGGAACAGGGTAAGCTTTTTGACGATTTCTTCCCGGGACAGCCCTTGGGCGGCCAGTTCGACGGTCTTAAGGATCTGTATGCCGTGGCCGAGGGACCCGGACAAGGTGTCAAAAACGGCCACATCTTTGCGGGAGATATCTTTTCCCTGGCATGCGGAGAGATAGGTGCCGCTGAGTTTGGAGGACAGAGTGAGACAGAGGAGAGGCCCCAAAGGAGAAATCTCCTGAAACAGCTGGGCAAAGGCACCGGGCGAGGGCTGGGAGGTCCTGGGCAGCACCGGGGAATGGATCATCTTTTCCGCAAAATCCCGGGGTTTGATCGTGACCCCTTCGGTGTATTCCTGTCCGTCCATGTATACTGTGAGCGGGACCACATGAATATGATGCTTTTTGATCAGTTCCGGAGGAAGATCTGAGGAACTGTCCGTGATGATTTGGAGCAAAGCACTTACCTGCCTTCAAAATTTTTTATCTATCGGTAATCGATCGGTATTGTTTTCTCCCTAGTATTCGTTATCGCAGGGTAATATCCTTCTCCGGTCTTACGGAAGGAAGATGATGGGATAGGGAGGGTTTTGTTGTGTCTTTTTTTTGCCGAAGGATACATGATTTGGCGGGAAAGTGTCAGAAGATGGGGGAATTTTTGTTAAGGATTTTGCCTTCTTTTGTAGAAATATATTTAGGAAAAAAAGAGGGGGTGGGAATATGTCTATGAAAGTAGATGATTTTGCTGTAGAAGTCGAATTCCTGGTAGGTAATGTCTTTCATTGCGGGCGGTTTGGGTTTGGCGGCGTAGCGGATGCGGATTTTATCAAGAAAAGAATGTATACGGCTATGGCCTGTGCTTTAGCCAGCTATTACCGGGTGGCAGATTTTTTGAAGCAGCAGGCCATTGAGGAGTTCCTAGACAAATATAACTATTATAGCGACAAAAGAATGGAAGAGATCATTGAAAAAAAAGGGGAATGTGAAGTGGAAACGATCATCAAAGATTTTAGGGAATTAATTCTGGAATTATCTTAGAAACCTCAATCTTTACGCCAAAAAGACTCGCCGGCAGGCGAGTCTTTCATTTGTTTCGAGGACGTTTAAACTTTCGTGTAATTGGTAATAATAACCACAAAGGAGATGTTATCAATGAACGAAAGAGCAAATGAACTAGTAAAACTATTGGCGCAGGAATGCAGCAGCATGGAGGACATCCATACAATGCTGAAAAATCTGTTCAGCGGAACCATTGAGCAGATGCTGGAAGCAGAAATGGATGAGCATTTAGGATACGATAAGCACAGTCCGGCAGGAGATCTGAGCGGAAACAGCCGGAACGGCTACAACCAAAAAACGATTCAAACGCAAATGGGAAAGACGGAAATCAAGGTTCCGCGAGACCGAAACGGAGAATTTGAACCGCAGCTTATAGAGAAATATCAGACAAAATCTAACAATCTGGAGCAGCAAGTGATAGCCATGTACCAAAAAGGGATGTCTACCCGTGATATAGAGGCACACCTTCGTGATATATATGGGGTAGACGCATCACCGGCCCTGATCAGTCGCATTACAGACAAAATCATGCCGCAGCTGATGGAGTGGCAGTCAAGACCGTTGGAGAGCATATATCCTGTAACTTTCTTTGATGGAATTGTCTTCAAAGTGCGTAAGGACGCCAAGATCATCAACAAGTGTGCCTATACAGTATTAGGGATTAACATGGAAGGCAGGAAAGAGATATTAGGTATTTGGATCAGCGAAAATGAGAGTGCAAGCTTTTGGGCAACGGTGGTCAATGAGATGAAAAACCGGGGCATCAACGACATTTTCATTGCGTGTCATGACAATTTAAACGGATTATCGACGGCGATAAACAGCGTGTTCCCGAAGACTGAGCAACAGCTTTGTATCATCCACCAAATCAGAAACTCAACAAAGTATGTTTCCTATAAAGATTTAAAACCTATTATGGCGGATTTAAAGACAGTCTATCAGGCTCCCTGTGAGGAGGACGCCCTTTATCATCTTGAGGAATTTGGGGAGAAATGGGGCAAAAAATATCCTCAAATCTCAAAGTCATGGCGAGATAACTGGAGCGAGCTTTCGGTATATTTTAAGTATCCGGAGAATGTCAGAAGGCTGATTTATACGACAAATGCCGTAGAAGGATTTCATCGAATGCTCCGGAAATTTACCAAAACCAAGACCACCTTCCCCGGCGATGAGGCGCTCAAGAAATCAGTTTACCTATCTATTATGGAAATTGAGAAAAAATGGGGATTACCCATGCGCGATTGGGGAATAATAATGGGACAGATGTCTATTTTCTTTGAGGAACGTCTGTCGGGCAACAAAAGCGCATAGCTCTTCGGGGGCTCTGCCCCCGAAACCTCCGGAGTTTTTCGGGTTGGGAATCTAAGCAATGAAAAAGCAGCCCCTTTTAAGACTGCATTTTCCATTGCTTGAGTTCCACAGTCAGATCCTCAGGTTGCCCTCCGGCAGAGCCTTGTCCCTCTGGCTGTACTACAATTTTACCCATTATTGCAAGGTCTTAAACCTTGTTAGGGATAACTAATTACACGAAATATGAAACATTCCCTTTGTTTCGGCAATTTTAGTTTCCAAAGGTTACTTTTTTTCCAGGAAGTTTTCCACCGCATATTCCTTATATTTTTCGTCCATCCAGCTGCTGTATTTGCTTTGTATTTTTTCGTTTAATAAGGTATCTTTAATTTCATCTTTGTGGTCTGCCAGTTTACCATCCTGTGCTTCTTTCCTATTTTCCACCTGGATAATGTGATAGCCGTATTCGGTTTTTACCGGATCACTGATTTTACCTACACCCAGAGAGAAGGCAGCCTCCTCAAATTCCGCCACCATTTGGCCGCGGGAGATAAAGCCCAGTTCTCCTCCCTGATCCTTATTGCTGGTATCGATAGAATATTTTTTCGCCAGTTCGGCAAAGTCTCCTCCGGCGGCTAATTTTGCTTTCACTTCTTTGGCGGTATCTTCACTTTCCACCAGAATATGGCGTACCTGCACCTGTTCTTGTTGGGCAAATTGGGCTTTGTTTTCCGTAAAATAATTGTTTATTTCCTCTTCGGATATGGAAATTTGAGGTTCCAGAAGCTTTTTCACTTCCATGCTGGACTTGACGTCTTTTTTCACATCATCCAAAGAAAGACCGTACATTGCCAGTGTTTGGTTAAATGCTTCCTGCCCGCCATATTGGTCCGTTAATTTTTGTACTTCTTCTTCGATTTCTTTGTCCGTTACGGAAACTTTATTTTTCTGAACCTCTTTTTCCCTTATTTTATCTGCAATTAAAGAATCCAATACCTCCTGGCCATTCTGTTTAACTAAACTGTCATACAGTTCCTCTTTGGTTACAGGATCACCGTCTACACGAGCCACAACTTCATTTGAGCATGCGCTGCCTAGAGCCACTACCATTCCCAGAATCATCAGCAGCATGAAAAGATAAATTTTTCTTTTTCCCTTTAGCACCGTCTAATTTCTCCTTTATCAGATATTTTAAAGTTCGAAAGTATTTTACGACAGGAATCTAAACCCATTGTACCAATGAAATGTTTCAACCATGTTACAAAGAGAAATCTTTGCATCTGCCAATTTTGCCTAACACGTTTCCTATTTTATTCTTTTTTGGGAAAAAAGCAACCCGGTAAGGAGGGAAGACCTGTAACCCTATGAATAGGGTAAATGAGAGAAATTAAGGATCCCCGCGGCAGGAAATTGATCAGTAAAAGAGAATAGCAAAATCAGCAAACCATCATCCCTCTCCTTCCCGGATTTTGGTGCCCAAAATCTGAAACGGGGATACGTGAGAGCAAACCGGGATAAGATCATATCAAAAAGAAAGAGATGGCAGAAGACGGCACATGAATATACTCTCGATGGAAAACATGATCAAAAGCTATGGTGAAAAGGTATTATTCGATATTCCGTCCTTCGGGATGGAGGAGAATGATAAAATAGGCTTGATTGGCGTGAACGGGACAGGGAAGTCAACCTTACTGAAAGTTATAGCCGGGATCGAGGCTCCGGACAAAGGGAGGCTTACGGTAGGAAATAATCTCCGGATGGAATATTTGCCCCAGGACCCCTCTTTTGATCCTGAGGCAACTGTGCTCCAGCAAATCTTTAAAGGCGATTCTCCCATGATGACATTGTTGAAAGCGTACGAAAATGCCTTAGAAAAAGCAAACCATAGCATGGACTCTGGTGCTTGGCAAAAGAAATTACTGGCATTGAATCAGCAGATGGATCAGATGAACGCCTGGAATATGGAGAGTGAAGCTAAAACCGTTTTGACCCGGCTGGGGATCTTTAATTTTGAGGCCAAAGTAGGAAGCTTATCCGGGGGACAAAGAAAAAGAATTGCTCTAGCCGCTGTTTTGATCAACCCGGCCGACTTAATGATTCTGGATGAGCCGACCAACCATATTGACAATGAAACGGTAGACTGGCTGGAAGAATATTTGAACAGGCGGAAAGGGGCCCTTTTAATGGTGACCCACGACCGCTATTTCTTGGACCGGGTCGCTAACCGCATTATTGAGCTGGACCGGGGAAAACTCTATACCTATTCAGGCAGTTACAGCATGTTTCTGGAGAAAAAAGTGGACCGGGAAGAACAGGAGCTGGCGGCGGAAAGATCACGGGAAAACCTTTATCGCCGTGAATTAGCCTGGATCCGCAAAGGCGCGAAAGCCCGGACTACCAAGCAAAAAGCAAGGATCGACAGGTTCGAAAAGCTGAAAGAAGGGATGGGGGAAACTGGGCGGGAAAGTTTTGAAATATCTGCCGGTGCAACCCGTCTGGGCAAAAAAGTATTTGAACTGGCCCATGTCTCAAAAAGTTTTGGCGCCCAAAAGGTGATCGATGATTTCAGTTTTGTTTTCTCCCGCCGGGACCGGATCGGCATTATCGGGCCCAATGGCATTGGTAAAACCACGCTTTTAAATATCATTTCCGGGAGACTGAGCCCTGATCAAGGAAAGGCGGAAAAAGGACAGACCGTGAAACTGGGCTATTTTTCCCAAGAAAATCAGGAGATGGATGAAAACCTGCGTGTGATCGATTATATCAAAGAAGAAGGGGAGCAAATATCTACTTCCGATGGTAGAATCATCAGCGCAGCCCAAATGCTGGAACGTTTTCTTTTTTCCTCCCGGGTTCAGTGGACACCGATCGGGAAACTGTCCGGAGGAGAAAAAAGGAGGCTCTATTTATTGCGTGTACTGATGGGGGCTCCCAACGTATTATTGTTGGATGAGCCAACCAACGATTTAGACACCACAACCCTCACCATCCTGGAAGATTATCTGGATGATTTTCCCGGCGTGGTGATTGCAGTCTCCCATGACCGGTATTTTCTTGACCGGGTGGTGGAGCAGATATTTGCTTTTCAGGATCACGGTGTGGTTCTGCCTTACGTGGGCAACTATTCGGACTATCAGGATTTTGTCCGGCGCGGGGGGAAGGGGACGGAAAAGCTTCCCCCGGATAAAAGGGAGAACAAGGAGAAGAATTTTAAAAACAAGCAGGCGACCCTTAAATTCACCTACAAAGAGCAAAAGGAATATGAAGAGATTGACGACGTGATTACCGGGATGGAAAATGAATTAAAAGAGGTCCAGGAAAGAATCAATGCCGCGGGCAGCGATTTTATACTGCTTCAGGATTTGCTCAAGAAACAGGAGGAACTGGAACAACAACTGGCGGAAAAGATGGAACGCTGGACTTACCTGAATGAATTAGCCGAAGAAATTGCCCGGGAAAAGAAACCTAAACAGTAGAATCAATCCGGACAGAGTGATTCCATAAAGGTAACATATATTTTACTCTGTCTATTCCAAAAACCGAATGAGGATATGTTCTAAAAATTGAACAAGTTCGAAAATTAGAATTTATGGAATAGAGTGCCAGAAATTCCAAACAGATAGGCGCGGAACCAGATCGTTATTTTGAACGAAGAAAAATTATTTGTTCGGAAAATAGGACATTTGACAATTGCTTTAAGCGTCGATGGGTAAAGATCCTGGGGGGGAAGGAAGGAAAATTCTTGGCATAAATCTTGCTAAAAATAACAATGGGAAAGTAGATGAAAGCTTCTAAATGAATGCTTCTAAATGAAAGCTTGTCAGGAATCCATTGCGGAGAGTCCTTGTGATAAGGGAAAGTTTTGAGGTAGATGAGTGGGGGGATAAAAATGAGTTCGATGATCACATTAAGTGAAAAAATCGAGATACCGGTTAATCAAATGAGACAAAGAAGAGAAAACCAGGAGACCAGAATCATGGTGGGGATGGGAACCTGTGGGATAGCGGCCGGTGCGGAAGAGGTTTTTCAAACCCTGGCTGAGGAATTAGATGACTGGGGTATAGAAGATGCCCAGCTTGTAAAAACCGGTTGTATGGGATTGTGCAAATGGGAACCTATGGTAGAGGTGATCAAACCGGGAAAAGGGAAAACAACCTATGTCCATGTAACGCCGGAGAAAGCCCGGCGCATCGTGGAGGAGCATATTATTGAAGGAAAAGTTGTCAAGGAATTTTGTCCGGGAGACGGAAAACAAGAGACAACGGCATAATATGGCAAAGACACAAGGCGGGAGATTCCCGCCTTACTTTTTTTCTGTACCAGGAAAAATTTAATTCTGCCCATCCTGTTGGAATATTCCATCGTGCCCTTCGGCAGTAAGGATTAAATGTATTTTTGGCGCTAAAATCAGTTAAGCTGTGGTTGAGTGGGAACCTGTATAATAACATTAACAGGAGAAGTTATTTGTGTTTATGTTTATATCCTTTGACGATATAATTAAGCTGCAAATCGAATAATAGTGGCTTTAAGTCAAAAAGTCGGGTGGGCAAAATAGTTTTAACCAGACTAATTTGGCGCAGGTCCCCCGCATACTTGGGGACATTCCAGTATTGCCACGGGAATGAGAGAGGTGGACAGGGTGGAAGATAGAATAAATAAAAAGCGTATGTTGATGCTGTCCGGTGTGATGATCTCTATCATTGCCGCCATTTTCATATTCAGCTTGTCAAAGCCGGATACCAACCGGAACCATCCTGAGAATGGAATATTGGACCTGCAAGGTTGGGAACCGGAGCAGGATGGGGCTTTGAGCCTAAGGGGACAATGGGATTTTTACTGGAAACGATTCTTGTCCTATCAGGAAATTGCCTCCGGCAGACCTGAACCCGACCTGGCGGCAGCTGTGCCGGGAGAATGGAATAAATCTAAGATAGACGGCCAAAAGCTACCTGGCATAGGCTACGGCACTTACGTTGTAAAGGTGGTGAACGCCCCGGAAGGCAAGCCCCTGGCCATGAGAGTTCCCCCCTATTCCACAGCCTATGAATTATATATCAACGACCGTCTTCTTTCCTCTAATGGTAAGGTCGGTACCAGCAAGGAAAACTATGCGCCGGAATACCGGCCTCAAGTAGTGGAGTTTACTCCTCCCGGAACCAGCTTTGAGATTATCGTACATATCGCCAACTTCATTTATTCCCGGGGAGGCATGTGGTACGCCCTCAGTCTCGGTACGCCGGAGCAAATCCACAGCATGGACAGAACCATTGTGAACAAGGATTTGTTTTTATTCGGCGCTTTATCTGTGATGGCACTCTATTACCTGAGCATTTTTTTACTGCGGCGTGAGGATAAGAGCAGTTTGTATTTCGTATTTATGTGTGTGATATTTGCAAGCCGGATCGTGGTATATGGGGACTATTTGATTTACAAGCTGATTCCCTTTATAAGTTACCATGCTATTGTCACTATCGAATATATGACTGTGTGCTACTTTCCTGTTTCTGCCGCCTTTATGATCGGAACATTGTTTCCGGAAGAAAACTCTAGAAGGGTCTTGAAAGTGGTATTCGCTTATGCGGCAGCCATGACACTGCTTTTCTTGCTGACCCCGATTTCCTTTTACACCGGCTTGGTCTATTACATTCAGATCGCCGCAATTCTCATTGGCATGTATTCTATAGTCACCTTGTGTATGGCGTTCCTGAAGGGAAAAAAAGACTCCATAACCGTGCTGCTGGGAGCGCTGGCGTTAATCATATGTGCGGTATATGACATGCTGTACCAGGATAATATCATCGTCAGCAACGTGGGCGAACTGGTGCCATTGGGCTTATTCATCCTGCTGTTTTTACAGTCCTTTGTCCTTTCCAGAAGGTTCGCGGAGGCGTTCAAGGATGTCCGCGCCCTGTCTCAGAAGCTCCTGAAGCTGGACAAGATCAAGGATGAATTTCTTGCCAACACTTCCCATGAACTACGTACACCTTTAAACGGCATCCTCGGTATTACGGAGGCCATGCTCAAGGGAAGCGACGGCCAGCTGGACGAACGGCAAAAACAAAGCCTGTCCATGATCGCAGGCAGCAGCAGGAGGCTTGCCAATCTGGTCAATGATATCCTGGATTATTCCAAAATGAAAAACGGAGATATTCTGCTCAACATCCGGCCCATCCAAATCGAGGGTTTGATCCATACCGTGGTAAATGTTTTTAAACAGCTGAACCGGTCCAAGGAATACGAAATCATTGCCGAAATTCCGGAAGGACTTCCTCCCGTTCTGGCAGACGAAAACCGGGTGGTGCAAATACTGTACAACCTGGTAGGCAATGCGGTGAAATTTACCGCCAGAGGCTATATCCGGCTTTCAGCAATAAAAAGGGAAAAGATGCTGGAAATCCGCGTCAGCGATACGGGGGAAGGTATCCGGTCAGACAGGCTGGAGGACATCTTCAAATCCTTTGAACAGGTGGATACTTCCCTGACGCGCCGGCATGGAGGAACCGGTCTGGGCCTTTCCATCACGAAGCAGCTTGTAGAATTGCAGGGAGGCAGCATCCGGGTGGAATCCCACCCGGGTGAGGGCTCCCGGTTCTATTTTACACTGCCCTTGGCCGATGGGCTGCAGAAAGGGGCGGAACCTGCCGCGGAGGCCAAGGGACCGGGCAGAATGGCGCAGGAATTGGGCGCACCCCTTGAGGAAGTCTCTGCCAGCATCGAAAGGTTGGAAGAAAGCACCCGGGTCCTTCTGGTAGACGACGACCCGGTCAATCTGCAGGCCGCTGCAGCCATATTAAGGCTGGGCGGCCATGGGGTTATTGCGGTAAGCAGCGGCAAGGCCGCCCTGGCGGAGTTGGACCGGCATAAGGATTATTCTCTGATGGTGCTGGACGTGATGATGCCGGAGATGTCCGGCTATGAGGTGTGCCGGAGGCTCAGGGAAAGCAGGTCAATTTTCGAGCTGCCCGTGCTGATGCTGACCGCCAAGGCCACCACCGAAGATATTGTCATGGGCTTTGAGGCGGGGGCCAATGATTACCTCCCCAAACCTTTTGAGCCCGAGGAACTGCTGGCGAGAGTCAGGACCCTTACCGAGCTGAAAGCCTCGGTGGACAAGGCGATGGCCGCAGAAGTAGCCTTCATGCAGGCGCAGATCAAGCCCCACTTCCTTTTCAACACCTTAAACGCCATTTCCGCCCTCTGCGACAGTGATCCGGGGCGCGCCCAGCGGCTCATCGACGTTTTTTCCACTTATCTCCGGGAAAGCTTTGATTTCAAGAGTCTTGAGATGTATGTGCCCATTGAAAGGGAAATGAGCCTGGTCAGCTCCTATGTGGAGATAGAAAGGGCCCGGTTCGGGGACAAGCTCCGGGTGGAGTTTGATATGGACCATACCGTAAAGATCAGGATACCCTTGCTTTCCATACAGCCCCTGGTAGAAAACGCCATCAGTCATGGCCTCAGAAAAAAGGGGGGCAAAGGTACCGTCACCATATCGGTAAAAAAGGTGACCGAAGGCGTACGGGTGACGGTGGAGGACGACGGGAAGGGCATCCCCGAAGACAAGCTGGCAGAACTGCTGACGGGGCCGGCAGGGCAGGGAATCGGCCTCTGGAATACGGACAGGAGACTGAAAAAATTATTAGGGAAAGGGCTTACCATAGAAAGTGTCCCCGGCAAGGGCACCCGGGTAGCCTATATTGTCCCGCCGGAGGTGATTTGAGTTGATCAGAACGATCATTGTAGACGATGAACAGCTCGCTATCGACAAGATGGAAAGACTGCTCAGGGACAGCGGCCTGGCAGCGGTGGAAGGAAGGTTCACCGAGCCCTTGGAAGCACTGGAGTTTCTAAAAGAAAACAAGGTCGATGCCGTATTCCTGGATATAGAGATGCCGGAAATGGACGGCATGGAGCTGTCCAGCCGCATCATGGACCTGCAGGGGGAGGCTGCCGTGATCTTTGTCACGGCTTATAACCAATACGCGGTAGAGGCCTTCCGCCTGAATGCCCTGGATTACCTGATGAAGCCGGTGACGGCGGAAAGATTGGGGGAAACCCTGCATCGAATTATAGAAGGAAAAAGCCTGCCCGTGCCTGCTGGAGAAATGCGGGTCCGGTGCTTCGGCAGATTCGGCGTCAAAGCCGGACGGGAAAGCATAAAGTTTCGCACCGAAAAAGCGGAAGAGCTTCTGGCTTTTCTGATTGACAAAAGAGACTCCTTCGTCAGCCGGAGGGAAATCCTCGATGGCATCTGGGAGGAATTTGACGGAGACAGGGCCCTGGCCCATTTCAACACCACCCTCCATTATGTAAAGAAGGCGTTGCTGTCCTATGGAATCCAGATCCCCATCACCTATGACAGGGGAGGCTACAAATTTAACCTGGAAGCCCTCACCTGCGACTACCTGAAATTCTGTGCCTTTGCGGAAAAGCCCGGCGGCGCCGGACAGGAAAACATTCTGGAATATGAGGAAACGGCCGGACTTTATACAAAAGAGTACCTTGCCGGCTGGGAATACGGTTGGGTGGAAAGAAAACGTCTGCTTCTGGAGGAGCAGTTTATCCGGCTGCTCCTTGAAATAGGGGAATTCTACAAAGAGACAGGAGACTTTCAGAAGGCTGCCGGCTGGCTGAAGACTGGGCTGATGAGGGAACCGCTCCACAGGGAAATGAACTACCATCTGGTGGAAATTCTCCTGCTGGCCCATGAGCGGATGCTGGCCGTAAAATATTATGAGCTTTACAGAAAGGAACTTAAGAAAAAGCTGAACCAGGAACCGGACGATGCTTTCCGGAAGCTGCTGCGGTAAGCCCGGCTGCGGTCGGGTAGCGGGGGAAAAAATTTTTATAGGGGAAAATGCCGTTAAGCACCTGAACCTTTTGAGACACAGGGGATTCAGGTGCTTTTTTAAAATAATCCGTTGAACGGGGGTTAAGTGGAAAATTATAAATAATTAGATAAATGCAGTGTTGATATAAATAAAGAAAACGTAATTTGTTTATCGCAAATTGCGTTTTTTTATTTTCCGATGGGTTAAGAAATGAAATACGCAGCCGAAAATTGTAATAGAAAATTATGGATTGGAGCATGGGAAAGTTTATTTTACCGGCTGTCTCTGCACGGGAGGGGGAGAATCATGGGGAATAAGAAGGCTTCTATTCTAGTGGTTGATGATAATGACGATGATCTTCAGGTGCTTGGAGAAGTGATAGAAAAGGAAGGCTATCAGCCTGTCCTTGCTTCTGGCGGAGAGCAGGCCTTAGAATTGATCAGCATGAAGAAGCCTGATCTAATTCTGCTTGATGCGACGATGCCGGAAATGAACGGTTATGTGGTGTGCCGCCGTTTGAAAAAAGACCCGGAGACAAGAGATATTCCTGTTATTTTTCTGACGTCGGAGTGGGAAGATGAGGATATTGTCAAATGTTTTGAGTCCGGTGGGGCTGATTATCTCAAAAAACCTTTCGATTCCATAGAGTTGTTGGCCAAACTGAAAACTCATATCGAATGGAAAAAGTCCCGTAATGAAGTTAAGCACTTGGATGAATTGCTTCAGAAAAAGAATCAGGAACTGAGTGAGGCCAATAAGATCATCAAAGTGAAAACCCAACAACTGAACCAGGTCATGGGTTTATTAGAGCAGGACACAAGAACGGACCCGCTGACAGGACTATGCAACAGAAGACATGCCCTGAAGCTTATTGATGACGAGGTAGTTCGATATCAACGCAACCAAAAGCCCTTTTCTTTGGTGATTTCGGCGATTGAGGATCTGGACGTAATCCATGATACCTACGGACATGATTGTGGCCATGCTGTGCTGCAAATGGTTACACAAATTTTTATTTCCACGGTTCGGGAAATGGACTCTGTAGCCAGGTGGGGCGAGGGAGAGTTTCTCATCATCCTGCCCGAAACCGGATTCGCCGGGGCAAAGATGCTGGAGAAAAGGATCAGAAAAAAGTTAGAAGAACAGGCGTTTTTTTACAACAAGGAGATAATCCCCATCACGATGACCTTTGGGGCGGCCACTTTTATCGGTGGGGAAAGTAAAGAAGACGTGATTAAACGGGCCGACAATGCTTTAAATAAGAAAAGTAAGAGATAAAATCACATGAAAAGTATAATCGGGTCGTTTTTTCCCTAAGGAAAGATCAAAAATCCGGATTGTCATCCCCCCGGGTTTTTTTCTTTTTGTCCAGGGGATATTTTTCAGGACCTACTGACAATATTTTCTAACCGGGCCTGAAATAAAACAAACCGGGAAAGGATATAATTTTTTTAAACACGGCAAAAATTGATGAGGAGAAATAGGGAAAAGATGGAGAAGCATGTTTTATATTTTTCTGAGATTGACCGATCCCATTTACCCCAGGTGGGGGGAAAAGGCGCTAACCTGGGAGAGATGACAAAAGCCGGTTTTCCTGTTCCTCAAGGATTCTGTGTCACCACAGGGGCCTACCGGACATTTATGCGCACCAGCCGAGAAATGACGGAACTGTTTGACCTGCTCGACCGGCTAAGTCCTGACAATTTAGAGCAGATTCGCACCCTGGGACAACGTATCCGGGCGCACCTGCACGCGCTTGCCATGCCTGAAGACATCAAGGCAAGCATTTTAGAAGCGTGGAAGACCTGCGGGGCCCAAAAGGCCTATGCGGTGCGCTCCAGCGCTACGGCGGAGGATTTACCGGGTGCGTCATTTGCCGGACAGCAAGAGACCTATTTGAATGTGCGCGGGCAGGAGCAATTGCTCCAGGCGGTGCAAAAATGTTGGGCGTCCCTGTTTACGGACCGGGCCATCTCCTACCGGGCGAAAAACGGCTTCCATCACCGTGCCGTCTTTCTTTCTGCCGTGGTTCAAGAGATGGTCTTTCCGAAAGTATCCGGAATTATGTTTACCGCAGACCCTGTCACCGGGCACCGGAAAACCATCTCCATCGATGCCGGTTTCGGCCTGGGGGAAGCTCTGGTGTCGGGACTGGTCACAGCGGATTTGTACCAGGTGCGGTCCCAGGAAATTATCAAAAAGCAGATTGCCCGTAAGAAAATAGCCATTTACGCCCTTCCGGAAGGGGGGACCGTGACACAGGATCTGCCCCGGGAAAAGCAGGAAGCACAGGCGCTGCCGGATGACAAAATCAGGGAACTGGCCAGACTGGGCCAGAAAATTGAAGTGTACTACCGTTCGGAACAAGACATTGAATGGTGTTTGGCAGAGGAAAAATTTTATGTGGTGCAAAGTCGTCCCATTACGTCTCTCTACCCTGTTCCCCATGCCCCGGATGATAAACTGCACCTCTTTATATCCATCGGTCATGCCCAGATGATGACGGAGGCCATGAAACCCTTAGGAATATCAGTACTAAAGACTTTAGTGCCTGTAGGCAAAAATACGCCTCAGGCGGAGAGCCGCCTTCTGTCGGAAGCCGGGGGAAGGCTGTATTTAGATATGAACGAGGTACTGGAGTATCCCCAGGCAAGAAAAAGGCTGCCGGAATTGCTGGGCAATGTGGATGAGCTGATCGGGCGCACCCTCCGGGAGTTTTTGGAGCGAGAGGATTTTCTGGAGGCATTGCAGCCCGGCCAAAAAATGGAGTTTGGCTTGGTGAAAAAAGTCTTTCCCACGGCCTTTGCGGTAATAAGAAATATTTTGTATCGTCAGCATGGCCAGGTTTTTGATGAGATGAACCGGTTTATTGCCGAAAATGTCCGGGAAAACAGCAAGAAGCTGCAGGAAGTGTCGGGAGCGGACCGGATCACGCTGGTTCAGGAAATGCTGCCGGCAGTATTGGCAAAGGTCTTGCCCAAGGCGGCTCCCTATATGGGCTCCGCCCTGATTACCTATAAATTAATCGAGGGGCTGTCCAAAAAGTGGCTGGGCGATGCCGCTGAATTAGCCGGTATCAGTAAATCTCCTCCGGGAAATGTGACCAGTGAAATGGGATTGGCCTTGGGAGACCTGGCCGATGCCGTAAGAAGACATCCTGCCGTTATGGAATACCTAAAGCAGGCCCGCGATGACACTTTTTTGGCGGGCTTAAGCACGGTGCCCGGCGGAAAAGAGGTTTTGCCTATGTTTCAGCATTTCTTTGAACGATATGGGATGCGGGGAACGGGGGAAATCGATATTACCCGCCCCCGGTGGCGCGAGACTCCCACTCAGTTGGTCCCTGCTCTGCTCAGCCACATCAAAGGCGGGGCCCCCGGGCAGCACCGCCTCAATTTTCAGGCAGGAAAAGAAGAGGCTGAGCGTGCCGCCGGCAGGATGCTGGAGCGCCTGAAGCAAGTGCCCCGAGGATTCTTGAAGGCCCGGCGCATGCATCGGCTGATCAAGGTGCACCGGGCCTTGATCGGGATTCGGGAGCATCCCAAATATTTTATTGTGCAGAATCTGGACTTGATCAAACAGGCAATTTTGCAGGAGGCGGCCCAATTAGTGAAGGCAGGAGTCCTGGATGATGCGGAAGACGTGTTCTGGTTTTCCCTGCAGGAAATCAAAGAAATGATAGAAAGACAGCAAGCGGATCCGGATCTGATTAGCGAGAGAAAGGAAAAATTTTACCAGGATCAGAAACTGACTCCTCCCCGGGCCATCACCAGTGCGGGAGAAATCGTTACGGTGAAACCGGGCGCTCAGGTGCCCCCAGGGGCACTGGCCGGCAGTCCGGTTTCAGCGGGAAGGGTGGAGGGCCGGGCCCGGGTGATTCTCAGGCTGGAAGAAGCATCCCTGGAGAAAGGGGATATTCTGGTGGCGCCCTACACCGACCCGGCCTGGACGCCTTTATTTCCCCTGGCGGCCGGTTTGATAACGGAAGTGGGCGGCTTAATGACCCATGGGGCAGTGGTCGCCCGGGAATACGGAATTCCTGCCGTAGTGGGGGTGGACGAAGCCACGCACAGAATCCAGAGCGGGCAGAGAATTCGCGTGGATGGTACCCAAGGATATGTAGAGATTTTGGAATAGGGGAGGAAAACCCTAAGGAAGGACGACAATATTGGTGGCCACGGATCTTTCCTTGCCGTCGGAAGGCTTATTCATCACTTTTCCCTGGAACACAAAAGAACTGGACCCGCCCCCGTCCAGGTTAAAGGCTTCCATCACCCCCAGCCGCATCAGGGTTACCTGCATCTCCTCCAGGGAAATGCCCTTGCTCCAGTTGCTGCGCCGGCCGTCCACGACGATGAAAAACAAATCCCCGTTAGGATACTGTCCTAAAACAGTGCGGGGCTGGCGCTGCCGGGCCCACTTTTTGGGAATTTCTACCGGCTGCCAATTTTTTATGAGGACAGGAACAAAGCTTACCCCCTGCCAGGCGTCGGTTTTCTTTAGATCTTCTTCTTTATCGTACACACCGCCTACCAGTTTTCCTTCCTTGGTGAAACCGGCAAAGGAGAGATCGCTATAAGAAGGGACAAAGTCGCCCACCAGCTCTCCCTTGATCATGGTATTGCCCATCGGCACAAGGCGCATCGTGCCGTTTTTTGTGGATTTGGCAAAGCCGCCTCCGTTGACGCCGAACACAGCACCCAGCCTTTTCACAGCGGCACTGGTGGTTTCGCCACTTTCTTTTTCGGCCGGGGCTAAAGCGATGCGCAGCGACCTCGGGTTCTTCAGCCGGACTTTTGCCATATAGCCCCGCAGGTCTTCTTTCTTCAGCTCAAATAGTAAAATCTCCGTATTTTGGGTGCTCAGTTTTTTGATCGGTTTTCCTAAACGGGAGACAATCATTTCTTCGTATACTTTTTCCGACTTTAACTGTTGGTCCCGGCTTTTTTGGGACAGCTCCTTTAACAGCTCCTGCTGCTTTTGAAAAAAGGCCTCTTCTTCCTTTAAGGAATCCTGCAAGGATTTATTAGCTGTTTTTAACGCATCAAAGGTGCCCAGAAGGCGGTCCAGAGTGAGATGGGAGTTTGTGGTATCAACCGATAAAGGACGGCAGTCGGTATAGGTAATTTTGCCAAAACAGAGGGAAAAGCCGATGATTATGCCCAGGAGAGGAGCCAGGGTGAAGAAAAAAAACAGCTTAACGTACCGCACCTTTGGACTCCTTTAAAATCTCCAGACTTTGCTTAAGCTCCTCTAAACGCTTGTCCAGCTCTTGCATTCTTTTATTTAGCTCCTCCCTGGTAGATGATCCCGAAGTGCTTACCTCTTTGCCTGTTTGCTCCAGAGCCAAGGAAATTACCTGCATGTCTTTTTGCACGGTAGATAATTTATCCTCTAATTCTTGTATGCGCAAGGTATTGGTTTCTTGAACATCGACAATAGACTGGTTAATCTGTGTCTGCATTTGATCCAGCCTGCTGTCAATATACCAGTAGCCTCCATAGACCAGAGCCCCCCATAAGGAAACGAAAAGAAAAACCACCAGGATTTTGCGGGCGGAAGTGTTTTTGGTGCGCCGGCCTTTCCTCCGGTATGGTTTGGCTACATCCTCCTGTATTTCGACAGAAACAACATCAATCTCCATAGCTTACCTCTCTTTCTCCTTCCCTTTTATCATACCATAGGATTTTCCTCATGACAGCCTTATTTCAGAAAAGAAAAATCTCTTCTCAGCCTGAGAAGAGATTCTTCAAAGTTATTTTGGGCTACAAAAGACCTTCCGGACTAATCTATTTGGTTCTGAAAAAAGCCAACCACACAGTTTCTTCCTCTCTCTTTTCCCTTGTAGAGTGCTTGATCGGCATTTGCCACATTGCCGTCAATTCCTATATGGTCATCAAATTCCGTGACACCAAAAGTCATGGTAACGGACAGGAGATTTCCCTTGAAATCAAACTGGGCAGAGGCAATCTTGGTGCGGATTTTTTCTGCCAGTACTCGAGCCCCCCTGTAATTTGTCTCGACAAGAAGCAGTAAAAATTCTTCTCCTCCCCATCTTGCCGGGCTATCCACGGCCCGGACGGAACTTTTTAACAGGGCGGCGATTCTTTCCAAAATATAATCTCCGCATTCGTGGCCATATGTATCGTTAATCCGTTTAAAATGATCTATGTCACACATGATTAAAGAAAACTTATGTTTCGATCTGTGGTAGCGGGCTATTTCATTTTGAATTTTTTCGATGATTCCCCGCCGGTTCGCCAACTGGGTCAGATGATCGGTAACGGACATTTCCCGCAGCCGCTGCACAGCATGCTCCAACTGTTCCAGGGTTTGGCGCAGTTCCTCGTTTTTTTCTTCCAGTTCAATTTGATACTGTCTTAATTTTAGCTGCAGGCCAACACGGGCTTCCAGTTCCTCAAAGTTGTACGGCTTTGGCACATAGTCTGCTCCGCCTACTTCAAAAGCTTTCACCCTGTTGAACGGGTCGGTATTGGCACTTAAAAAAATCACCGGGATATCTTTTAACAGGTCATTTGCTTTTAATCTGCGGCATACTTCATATCCATCTATTTCCGGCATAATAATATCCATTAAGATGACATCCGGGGGATCTTTTTCGGCGGACGTGATCGCCTGACTTCCGCTGGTAAATGTTCTCACTTCATAACCTGCTTTTTCCATCATGTCTTTGAGGAGGTATAAGTTGAACTTACTGTCATCAACGATCATAACCTTTCTTTTAATCCCGGTTAAACCGAGATTATTATTTGTTCCCATAAAAAACCCCTCTACATATTAATGCTTCCGCTCCGCTCTTCACTCCCTATTTGCCATTTTTCGGGAATGATCATATTGTAACAGGTTTTTACTGAACGATAATTCTATTTTATTCTTCTTTTTCCTGCAAAATATTAACAAACATTATAATTGCTAACAAAAAAAATCGGACACCGTTTATGCTGAGAGAGAAAAATAAAAATTCATCACAGGTAGAATTCCCCTGTGATGAATTTTTTATCATGCGTATATGCGATTAATGAATAGCAGCCCGTTTCCGGAATTATTTGAGCGGAAACACTACCTTTGTTAAAAGTTCGCTTTCCGGTACCTCCATGGGAGAATTGTAATAAAATTCATAGGATGTTCCCGTAGGCGTGTAGCCATGCTCATTGATCCACTTCATCATTTCATTGTAGACCGGTTCCATCTGGCTGTAGGGACCCTGATATAAGCAGGATACCTGCTTCCCCGCCGGGATTTCACTTGATTTGATTTCTCCTCTTCCCGGTAAGGCTTTGGGGACAGGGAAGCCCATTTCTACATCCAGGTCCGCCATATCCATGTTATAATAGGCGGCAAAAGCGGCATCCAGGGGTTTTTCCCCCAATTCATTCAGATACCCGATAATAGCTCCATATGCTTTGCCTAGTTCCTGGGGCAGGTTTCCTACGGCAGTTCTGGTGCGCATAGAAAGGACAGGTTGAGCCGGCTGGTCTGATAATTCAAATTTAAAATCCATGTGATGGCCTCCTTTGGTTTATTTTCTTTATTATACCTTTCCAAACAAGACATCTATCTGTCATGTTTCTGAAGAATATTTTTTGGCGATGCCCTGAGCAATATTTGCCACGATGGCCCGAATTCCGGGTGGGCTTACTACCTCTACTCCCGTACCGAAGCTGAGAATAAAGCCATAGAGCCAATTGTTCTCGGGAAGCCGGGTTTTTACGATTATTTTCCCCTCCCGGTTTTTTAGCGGATTTTCCCCGAAGCATTCTTCCACAATCGTCTCCATCTCTTTTTCAAATAGCAGCTCCAGTTCCACCATGGGTTCCGATTCTTGCCAGGATTTTTCCCAGGAAAGCTGATCCAGGGAAAGTTCTTTTGGCTGGTAGCACGTTTCCAATACGGTTACATCTCTCATCCGGGAAAGTTTGAAAAGACGAAAGTCCTCCCGCAGCAGGCACCAGGCGTAAAGATACCAGGCCTGCCCTTTAAGGACAAGAGAATAGGGTTCGACCCGGCGGCTGGTCTTTTTCCCCGTCAAATTTTGATAGTCAAACTCCAGCTCCCGGTTATTCTCGATGGCCCGGCGCAGGGTGATCAGCCTTTGTTTCAGCAGTTCATTGCCTCCCCAGGGGGAAAGGTCGATAATCAGATGATTTGTTCTGGACTTCAACAGGTCCAGCTGGGATGCGGACAAGGTGTTCTTGAGCTTTTCCAAGAGGATCTCATACTGGCTTTCCGGCATCGTTTTGGAGACGCCTTTTAATGCGGTGAAAATCGCCGCCATTTCATGATCGGTGAGAACACTTCTGTCCAAACGGTAGCCTTCGGCGATGCCGATTCCCCCGTTGACACCCTGATAGGTTACCACGGGTATTCCCGACAGGTTGATCGCATCCACATCCCGAAGTATGGTGCGCACGGAAACGTCAAAGCGCTGGGCCAGTTCCTTGGCCTGGACCCGTTCTTTTCTTAACAAGATCACCAAAATAGAAATCAGCCTGTCCAGTTTCACTTGATCACCACCTGTACGCCCATCATAATATTGATTTAACCTGACTAACTTGGCGTAAGTCTCCCGCCTCTTTAGGCGGGAGACTTACGCCAAGTTAGTCATGCATTTGCAGTTCTAAAATTCAGATGGAGTAAAAGAATCTCCATCTGAATTAAGAACTTGCTTCAATTGGTTTTTCCCGGTTCCCGAAAAGCCCTTTGGGCTTTTTTAGGATTTAAGGCAGTATTAGATATTTGGTGCTGATATTCCTGCCGGATGGTAGATGGGGGATATCTTTTCCAAAAAAAAAACATACTATCAGGAAAAGAATTTGAGCCGAAGGAGGGCGAAAAATGATGATGAATTTTCCCACCACTCTGCCCCCGCAAAAACAGCAGAAACAGCCGGGGTTAACTTCCTTGATGAATCCCCAGCCCATTTGCGACAACCCGTCCTACATTGCTTCTTTGAAATTGGACGGAAAAACGGCTATCGTTACCGGCGGCGACAGCGGTATTGGCCGGGCGGTATCCCTTGCTTATGCCAAAGAGGGTGCGGACATTGCGATTGTTTATTTTGACGAGCATGGGGATGCGGAAGAAACGAAGCAGATGATCCAGCGCATAGGCAAGCGGTGTCTTTTGCTTCCCGGTGATATTGGGGAGGAATCCTTTTGTGCGGAAGTGGTACGAAAGACGGTGCAGGAATTGGGGAAGATAGATATTTTGGTGAATAACGCCGGTGAGCAGCATTCCCAAAACGGTATTGAAAATATTACCAAGGAGCAGCTGGAAAGAACCTTTAAGACAAATTTTTTCGGCTTGTTTTATCTCACCAAGGCAGTGGTTCCTCTTCTGAAAATGGGAGGCGTGGTGATTAATACGGCATCCATCACGGCATATCAGGGGCACAATACACTCATTGATTATGCCGCTTCCAAAGGGGCCATCGTATCCTTCACCCGTTCCCTGGCCCTCTCCCTTGCGGCAAAGGGGATCCGGGTAAATGCCGTTGCCCCGGGACCCATCTGGACGCCACTGATCCCTGCTTCATTCACGGAACAGGAAGTGGCCCTGTTTGGCCAGGAAACTCCCATGGGACGGCCTGGCCAACCGGTGGAGCTGGCCTATGCCTATGTTTTTTTGGCCTCCCCGGATGCCTCCTTTATCACGGGTCAAACCCTGCATGTGAATGGGGGAGAAATTGTCAACGGGTAATTCCTGCTCATGATAAAATTTCAAGACCGGGAGCATCTTGTTTCTTGCTCCCGGCAGGCATATAATAACAGGAGAAAATGCTGTTGATGAAACAGGTTGATGATACCGAGGTGACCGTATTATGAAACATAAACTAATTTCTCTTTTGTTTGCCGGCCATTTGCTGACCGATGTGTGCCAGGGAGCCGTTCCCGCTTTGCTCCCTTTTTTTATTGCCGCATACCATCTTTCTTATTCGGCGGCCGGTTTTTTGGTGCTGGCCGCGACAATTTCTTCTTCTGTGGTGCAGCCTTTGTTTGGGCATTTGGCGGACCGGGTCTCCATGCCCTGGCTCATTGCCTTTGGCCCTTTACTCGCCGGTCTGGGTATTGCCTTTGCCGGTTTGTCCCGTGATTATCATTACATCTTGATCGGGGTGACCCTTTGCGGTTTAGGTGCGGCCATTTACCATCCGGAAGCGGCCCGTATGGCCAATTGGGCGTCCGGAGAAAAGAAAGCCTCCGGGATGAGTATTTTCTCCGTAGGGGGAAATGCCGGCTTTGCCCTGGGGCCAGTGGTCACAGCCGGGCTTGTCCTGGCCTGGGGGTTAAAAGGGATGGGCTTTTTTCTCATCCCGGCCTTCCTGGGGGCGGCGCTTTTGTTAAAAGCCTTTACCAGACAGCCTTCTGTCTCCCACAATGATCCCCCTGCCCAGGAGGTGCCGTTGACGGCAGAGCCAAATGTTCAAGACGCCTGGGTGCCCTTCATGGTTCTCGTAGGGGCAATCGTTTGCCGGTCTGTGCTCTTGCAAGGATTCAACGCATTTTTTCCCCTGTACTGGATTGAGGTGTTTCACAAATCCGAAACGGCGGCCAGTACCATGCTCACGGTGGCTTTAGGAATGGGTGTGATGGGAAACCTAGCCGGGGGCTGGCTGGCAGATCGATTTGGCAACAAAAAAACAGTGCTGGCCGCCTTTGTCCTGCTCATTCCCCTGTTGCTGGCTTTTGTCCGCCTGCAGAATGACTTGGCGGCAACTTTGCTCCTGGTGCCCATCGGCTTTGTGATGTTTGTTTCTTTCGGCCCCATGATTGTGATGGGCCAGCAGTACCTGCCCGGGCGGGTAGGTTTTGCCTCCGGCATTACCATCGGACTGGCCGTAAGCATCGGCGGATTTGCCGCTCCTTTGCTGGGCAAGCTGGCGGATCATGCGGGGATTCATGCTGTTTTTTACTTATTGATCCTTTTCCCGGTTTTGTCCGCTGCCCTGTTTTTTGCCCTGCCCAAAGACGCCGTCCCGGAAAAGACGGTCCTGGACGTCAACAAAGGGTTGCCCGGGTAATATCGTGCACGATGGGTAGGCCTCAGATTGCCGGATTGACTTCTCTTACAATACATGGTAAACTGAATGAGAAAAAGGAGTATGATTTATGTCCGTGTGTGTTCTTAACTAACCAACTGTATAAGTAGATCCGAAGGAGCTTTTACCTGAATTTTTTCAGGCGTATTTTATTGCGCTTTTTCGGGTTTTGGTGGTTAAGAACAAAGGCATATTTCTTCCTCATACGTCTGTGAAATGATGCCGTGCTGTTTTGCGCGGCTTTATTTTACTTTCATACTTTTAGAATTTATAGTTTTAAAAGGTTGAAAGTATAAGGGCAACTAAGGCTTCCGCCGTCGCCAGAGGCTTGGCGCAAGCCAAGTTTTCTAATACCCGGGCTTTGGTATGTGAGGCTGTAAATGAGCATTTGTTCATTTGCAGCCTTTTTTATTGCACAAAAATTGGAGGTAGGGAAAAATGAATCAAACAACTATTCATCTGCTTGAGTATGACAAAATTAAGGAACGCTTAGGGGAATTTGCTGTTTCAGAATTGGGAAAGAAAATGGTGGCCCGGCTGGAGCCTTCTCTTGATATCCGGGTAATTGAAAACAGCTTAAGGGAGACGACGGAGGCCAAGGCCCTGGTCAATCTAAGCTCCAGCATCCCCCTGCATTCTTTAACCGGAATACCCGGTATTTTAGAGAAACTTTCGAAAGGCTTTGTCCTGGAAGGAGAGGAATTGACGGCTCTGGCCGGCTTTTTGAAAGACGGCAGGAGACTGAAAAGGTTTATGAAAGAGAGAACCTACGCGGCGCCTGTGGTCAGCTCCTATGCTTTTTCCATCTCTGAATTGGATGATTTAAGAGAAGAAATTGAAGAATGTATCCGAAACGGCGTCGTTGACGACCAGGCCAGTGCGGAACTGGCAAAAATCAGAAGAAAGATATCCGGTGCAGAGGGCCGGATCAAAAGTAAACTGGACAGCATGGTCAAATCACCGCAGTATAAGACCTATTTGCAGGACAGCCTGGTCGGCTTTAAAAACGGCCGGTATGTGCTTCCGGTAAAAAGTGAGTATCGAAAAAATGTCAAGGGCAGTGTCGTTGACTGCTCCGCAAGCGGGTCCACTGTTTTTATCGAACCGGAAGAGATCGGTCGTCTCCACCAGGAATTAGGCCTGTTGAAGGTGCTCGAAGAAAAGGAAGTCTACCGGATATTGGCGGAACTAGCCGGATGGGCGGCATCCTGCCACAGGGAAATCTCCGTCAACATGGAAGTCATGGCCCAGTATGATTTCGCTTTTGCCAAAGCCAAATACAGCCGGGTAATTGAGGGTAACCCCGTCGCATTTAACCAGAGAAACTATTTACGCCTGAAGGGAGCCCGGCACCCCCTGATTGGGAGGACTGCTGTGCCCTTGGACTTTACCATTGGTACGGATTACCGGGCTTTTATCATTACGGGCCCGAATACGGGGGGGAAAACGGTAGCCTTAAAAGCCATCGGACTTCTCACCATGATGGCCCAATCAGGGCTCCATGTTTCCGTGGAAGAGGGGAGCGAGTTTGCCCTTTTTGCCGATGTTTTGGCCGATGTGGGAGACGGACAGAGTATCGAGCAATCGTTGAGCAGCTTTTCCGCCCACATTAAAAATATCAAAAGTATCATTGAATGTGCGGATACCAGGACACTGGTCCTGCTGGATGAGTTAGGCGCCGGTACCGATCCGGGGGAAGGGATGGGCCTGGCCGTTTCCCTTCTGGAAACCCTTTATGATCAGGGGGCCACCATTATTGCCACCACCCATTATAGTGAAATTAAGAACTTTGCCCGGGAAAAAACAGGTTTTGAAAACGGGTGCATGGAGTTTGACCTGAATACCCTGCAGCCTTTGTTCAAATTAAAAATCGGCGAACCGGGGCAAAGTAACGCCTTTTTGATTGCCTTAAGATTGGGCATGGACAGGCGCATCATTGAAAGGGCCCATGAAGTAACCTATCAAGAGAAAAGGCTTTATTTGGAGCAGCCAACCGATGCCGTTTGTGAATTGCCAAAAGAGAGGGAAATAAGGGAATCCCACCAGGTGCAGTTAGCCCGGGTGGAAGAAATCAAAGAAGTGGTGAAGAAGGGGGAAAAACAAAAAATCCGCCCCGGGTTTCAAATCGGGGATGCGGTGCTGGTGAAGACTTTTGGGAAATTGGGCATTGTCTACGAATTGGAAAACAGCAAAGGCGAAGTAGGTGTGATGGTCCAGGATAAAAAGATGAAAATCAATAAGAAAAGACTGTCCCTGCATATTGAAGCCAAAGAGCTTTATCCGGAAAATTATGACATGGATATCGTTTTTGAAAGCAAGGAGAACCGGAAAAAGCGCCATCTGATGAGCCGAAAATACCAAAAGGGGCTGATGATTAAAGTAGATCCGGACCCTGCCGGGAAAACACGGTAAGATACCTGGAGATGCCGGAGGATTAAGAGAATAACCTTGCAGTTCACGATTGCTGCAGGGTTATTTCCTCGCTGTATCAGAAATTATAAGTTTTTTTTTGGCTTAGGATCCTTAGATTTGAAGGGGTTTTGATGTGCTTACTTACTGATGCCCAACGTCACCCAAGATCTTCGTGGAGCAGGAACGGACTCCCATTCGGCCTCCAGCGGGTACACGGCAAATTCGACATCCGTGTCTCAGTTGCCGACCCACTGCGTCCTGCAGTGGGACCCGCTGTCGGCCTCATGCTCGTCTCGTTCTGCTGGCCGCTTGATCTGATGGGTTCCTTATGGGTATCATCAAGTAAGCTTTAGGAATCCCGGAAACCTGTCACCTAAAGCCTGATCCTTAAAGTCGCGTAAGCGACTTTTTTATTCAAAGTTATTCCGGCCTATTCATCCAAATCGACCCCATACACATCTTTTGCGGTTTTTTCGGAAATCAGGCCATTTCGATAATCCTCCCGCACCTTGTCCCGGTCCCGTTCCTTGGGGCTGCCCCAGCCCCCGCCCCCGGAAGAAATGAGGGTGAGGGAGTCGCCGGCCTGAACCTTTCTGGGCAGTTCTTTGGTGCCGAGGAATACTTGCCTGCCGTCCTGATATTCCAGGATGGGCCGGTTGGCACTGCCCGTATGTCCTCCGGCCAGACCGTAAGGGGGGATCTTTTTGCCGTCTCCGAACATGACGATCTCGGCCGGGCTGGAAAAACGGATCTGGTAGCGGATCCCCGGGCCGCCCCGGAATTTTCCCGCTCCGGCCGTATCCGGCTCCATTTCATGGCACAGGGTGGTATGGGGATACTGCACTTCGTTTACCTCAATATTCGGCGTGCGCACCCCGCCGTAATTGGAGATAGGGCTCATGTAAGGCCTGCCGTCCATCCCTGCCAGGGCGCCCCCGGAACCCAGGCAGCAGAAGGCAAACCCTACGTAAAACTGATCGTTTCTCGGGTCGATGCCGTAAAAAGAGGGTCCGCAGTACCGGCCAAAGCCGGCGGGAATCCGGTCCGGCATGATTTGGGCCAGGGCTTTAAAGACGGCGGAAATGATCTCCCCCGCCGGATGCAAGGTGCACAGGGTCATGGGTGCCGGGGCATGCGGATTCACCACCGTTCCCTTGGGGGCAACGATCTGAATGGCCCGGAAGGCCCCGCTGTTTCGGGGTATTTCCGGGGAGAGGCCCCAGAGCACGGCAATGTATGCGGCGGTGGAACTTGTCACCAGGGAGCTGTTGACGAAACCTTTCACTTGAGCATCGGTGCCGGTGAAATCTACGGTAATGGTTTCTCCCTTAACAATTACGGCAACCTGGATTTTAATGGGGTCTTCCTGAAAGCCGTCATCATCCAAATATTCTATGCCTGTGTAGGTGCCGTCAGGAATTTTGGCTACCTCCCGGCGCACCAGGTACTCTCCCCGGTCCAGCAGTTCCTTGATCACAGCTTGGATGGTCCTGTTGGTATATTTCGCGCACAGGGCTGTAATACGCTGCTTGCCGATTTGATTGGCCCCCATCTGGGCCAGAAGATCGCTTTTGATCATGTCCGGGTTCCGGGTGTTATAGGTGATCAGGTCCATCACCTCAGAAATCAGCTTTCCCTGGGAAAACAGCTTCAGGGGAGGAATGCGCACGCCCTCCTGAAAAATTTCCGTGGCTTTCGGGTTGTAGCTCCCTGCCGTGGAGCCGCCGATATCCCCGTGATGGGCCCGGCTTACGGCAAAAAACATTAACTCGTTTTCATAGAATACGGGGGTGATGATACCGATATCGGGCAGGTGGTTGCCGCCCCAATAAGGGTCATTGATGATAAAGACATCTCCCTCCCCAATATTCCCCCGGTATTTTTCCAGTACAGCCCGCACGCTGAAGGAACCGGCGGCGGCCAGGATGGGGATGCCGTTTAGCTGGGACACCAGATCCCCCTCTCCGCTGCAGATGCCGCAGGCAAAATCGCAGGCCTCGGCAAAAATGGGGGAGCGGGAGGAGCGCTCCAGGGCGACGCCCATTTCCGTGGCAATCACATCCAGCCGGTGGGCGATGACGGAGCGTAAGATGACATCTTGTACCTGGGTGCTTTCGGTGTTAGGCACGAGGGGTCCCTCCTTTCGTGATGATCAGGTTTTTTTGGCTGTCATAGGCGGCCTGATCGTCCGGACTGACCAGGATGGTGGTATAGGCGGTCTCAATGATCACCGGTCCGGAGACGGTTTCTCCGGCTGGGAAGGCGTCTCCGGCAATCACGGGAATCGTTGTGTAGCCTAAATTCTCATCCCAATACACCGGTCTTTGGGATCTAACTTTCCCGGCATCTGGAGCAAGCGCACGGGACGGGAGCGGTCCCCGGTCCAGAGAGATTTCTCTGGCCGTGACCCGGATATTCACGATTTCACAGGGCTTTTCCGGTTGATCATAACCAAAAAGCCGGTCATGGGTCAGGTGAAAAGCACTTTTGATGGTTTCCGGCGCTATTTCCCCTTTTCCCTCAGGTAGGGAAAGGGAAATTTCATGATGCTGGCCGGAATATTTCATTTCCAGCACCACCTCAAAGCAGTGCTTTTCTTGGGGCACGCCCTGGCGGCTTAATTCTTTCCCGGCTTCCTCCTTCAGATCCCGGAAGTGTTTTTCTAATTCTTCCATGGGGATTTCATCCACCGGGGCCAGGATACTTTTCACTTTGTCATGCTTGACTCCGGCCAGAAGCATCCCCTCGGCGCAGAAGAGGGAAGAATGGGCCGGCACCAGGATGGTCTCTATGCCCAGTCCCCGGGCGATTTCTCCCGCAAAGAGAGGGGAAGCCCCTCCCGCGGCCAGCAGGGCAAATTCTCTCGGGTCTAAGCCCTTTTGTACCGTCATCAGGTGCACGGCATCGGTCATCAGGGAGACGGCCACCCGGTAAATGGCCAGGGCGGCGTTTTCTATGGTCAGGCCCAAAGGCTCTGCAATTTTCTCATCAATCACACGGCGGGACTTTTCCGGGTCCAGTTTCAGGCTGCCGGCCAAAAAATGACGGGGGTTCAGCATCCCTAAGACCAGAGCGGCATCCGTCACCGTCGGTTCTTCTCCTCCCCGACCGTAGCAAGCAGGGCCGGGCACAGCCCCGGCACTTTGGGGCCCCACTTTCAGGGTACCGGCCCCGTCCGCCCAGGCGATGCTTCCCCCGCCGGCGCCGATGGATTTGATCTGGATCATGGGCAGCAGCACCGGGTAACCTTCGATTTCGCTTTCCGGCGTCAGATGATTTTCTCCCGCCGTGACCAGGCTTACGTCAAAGCTGGTGCCTCCCATATCGGCCAGGACCAGGTTGGAAAAACCTAGCCTTTGGGCCAGCGCCTGGCCGCCCAAAGCGCCTCCGGCCGGTCCGGACATGAGCACCTTGACGGGAGAATTTTTGGTGGCGGCGGCATCGCTTAAACCCCCGTTATTCTGCATGAGAAACAGTTTCTTATTCAGCCCTTTATCCACCAGGCAGCGGGCTAATTGATCCAGGTAGCCGGAAAGCAGAGGACCCAGGTAAGCATTAAGCACCGTGGTGGAGGTACGCTCGTAATCTTTGATTTTGGGGGCCACATCGGAGGAGACGGTGACATAGACGCCTGGCAGGTGTTCTTCCAGGTAGGCTTTTACCTTTCTTTCATGAGCCGGGTTGTGAAACGAAAAGAGGAGGCAGCAGGCAACCGCTTCCACCTCTTCCTTTTTTAATTGATCAACAATGCCGGACAGGTGGTCCAGATCCAGGGGAATCAGCACGTCCCCTTTGTAATCGATCCTTTCCCGGACGCCGAAGCGCAGGTGCCGGGGGACAAGGACGGGAGGCAGGGGCACTCTTAAGTCCCACTGGTTGGGCAGTTGGGACCGGCGGATTTCCAGGGCGTCCCGGAAGCCTGCCGTGGCGAGCAGGGCGGTTTTGGCCCCCTTTCTCTGCAGCAGTGCGTTGATGGCGGCCGTGGTGCCGTGGACAAATTTGTCTGTTTGCCCTAAGAACTCTTCCAAGCCCAGGCCGAAACCTGCCGCCAGCTGTTCCAGCCCCTGTACCAGCACGTGCAGGGGATTAGCGGCGTCGGTAGGTATTTTTAAGATTTTGGTTTCTTCCCGGGAGGCGGCCACAAAATCTGTAAAGGTTCCTCCCATGTCAATACCAATTTGAAACATCGTGATCATCCTTTTTATAAATAATGATAAAAATTATCCCGAAAACCTGAAATTCCGCCCCTTATGATCATGCTAGCGGATGCCCATATATGCGATCAAGCCAAAAAAGGCACAGATTAAAGTACCTGCCGTGTAATCCAGCTTCGTGAAAGCGATGGTCTGCAAAAAGGTGCGCTGAGGATAAAGGGTATATCCCTTCAGCTCCATAGCCAGGGCCACTTCTCCACTCCGCTTCAATGCCTTTAGAATCAGGGGCAGCATCACCGGCAGGAGACCTTTCACCTTTTGGAAAAAGGTGGAGAGTTCCAATCCCCGGGCTTGCTGGCTTTCGTAGATGGCGGTTAAATCTTTTTCCATCACCGGAAGAAAATGCAGGGCCAGGCCTACCAGCACAGCATATTTGGGGGGCAAGCGTAACTTAACCAGGAGCAGGGTTAATTCTTCCGGAGCTGTCCACAGAGTGAACTGGAGGCAGAACAGGGCCAGGTTTAAGAGGAGAAGCAGGGATCTGATCCCTAAGAGAAGTCCGCCCAGGTAGATGTTTAGTCCGATGATCCGGAAAATAACGGGACCCTGGTGATAAAGCAGGGCCTGGAGAATGATGATCTGTACACCGATCACACTGAGGATTTTTGCCAGGGGACTGAATTCTTTGAGAGAAATGCCGGCCAGCCGGCTGGTGACTAAGACCAGTCCCAGGCATAACAAAAGGATCCAGGCTTTCTGGAAGAAAATGATGATGAGAAGATTTCCCGCCAGCCACAAGAGTTTAATCCGGGGGTCCAGCCGGTGCATGAAAGAATTGTTATTTTTATAACCCAAGAGCAGTTTCATGTTTGTTCCCACCTCGACCGGATATTTCAGGCAAAGCGAAGCCTAAATCAGCGAAGATTTCCTGATGATGGGCCAGAGAACCGGTATCTGTATCAAGAATTAAACCTCCGTTTTTCATCACAAGGAAACGGCGGCAAAATTCCAGGGCAAATTTTAGGTGATGGGTGATCATAATCACCGTGGTGCCTTTTTTATTGTAGCGGTCAATGATTTCCAGGGCGTCCCGGGCTTCCTCGTAACTCATATTCGAAGTAGGCTCGTCTACCACGAGAATGCCGGGGTTGGCGACCAGAACGGAGGCCAGGGCCGCTTTCTGCAGCATCCCCCGGGAAAGCCGATAGGGGTGGAGGGAGGCGGCCTGTTCCAGGCCGAATTCCTGGATGGTTTTTTTGACGATGGCGGCAATCTGATCCTTGGGATATTTCTTTACTTTCAAGGCAAAGGCGATTTCTTCTTCCACTGAGTTGCAGCAAACCTGCATCAAGGGATTTTGAAAGAGGTAACCGAGATGAAGGGACAGTTGGGCTGTGGTGTGCTGTTGGGTGTCCAGGCCGTTGACAGTTACGCTTCCCTTCTGCGGGCGGAGAAGTCCGTTAAAGGTCTTGGTCAGAGTGGTTTTTCCCGCGCCGTTTTCTCCCATCAGGGCGACAAATTCTCCGGGGCAGATGTTCAAGGTCAGATTGTGGAGGGCAAATCCCCCGTTTTCGTACCGGAGATAAAGATCCCGCACCTCCAGAGCAGGCAGGGCGTCGGACCGGTATTCCTGGACAGGAACAGCCTTCGGCCCGGTTTTGGGCATTCCTTTGACCGGACCCCATTTTTCCCGCAAAGATGAGATGGTCACCGTTTTTGTGTTGGGCAGGTCATAAACCAAATTTCCCTGGTTTAAGCCCCAGAAACGATCGGCCAGAGGCATCACGTCCTCCCAGGTTTCTTCAATGACGATGATGGTTTTTCCCTGCACCTTGCTCAGCCGGTGCAGCCTTTGATAGATCTCTTTTCTCCCCTTGGGGTCCAGTTGATCGGCGGGCCGGTCCAAAAGAAGTATCTCCGGGTTCATGGCCAGTACCGAAGCCAGCACTACCCGCTGCATTTCTCCCCCGGACAGGGTTTCCGGTTTGCGCGGTTGGTAGCCGGGAAGGAAGACAAAATCCAGGGCGTCTTTGATGCGCCGGCGGACATCCTCCGGTGGCAGGAGCATGCTGCAGGGGCCGAAGGCCAGGTCCTCCTCTACAGTAGTACAGAAAAGCTGGTTTTGGGGATTATCCGTCACCAGACCGATTTTCCCCGCCAGCTCAGGAAGACGGGTGATAGATTGGCCCCGGTACTGAATAGCTCCGTGCAGGCGGGCTTTTTTGTAAAGGGGAATCACACCGGCCAGGCAGCTTAAAAGAACGGACTTGCCGGCACCGGAAGGCCCGGCCAGGACAATAAATTCTCCCGCAGCGACCGGCAGGTTAATATTCTTCAGCACCGGTTCCCCTGTTCCAGGAAAACACAAACTGTCAATTTTTATATCCAGTAAATTTGCCATGGGAGATCCCCTCGTCAACGTGTTAGGTTTTTCAATAGTTCCCGCATCCGTACAGTTGCTGCCGGGTCTGGAGCGATGCTCTTGGCATAACCGGATAAAGGTTTGGTGGCGTCGATGCCCATTTTGGCGGTGCGGCTCAGTCCGTCGCTGGATGGGTCTAAGGTGCACCCCATGCCCTGGTGCTGGGGGACAATCATCACATCCCGGTCCGCCTGGACCCGGGTGGCAATGGCCCAGAGCACCTGAGCCTCGTTGAAAACATCCACGTCTTCGTCCACCACTACCACCATCTTCAGGTTGTGGTCTACGGCAAAGGCGGAGAGGATGGCCTGCATGGGCTGCCCTTCCGCAATCTTTTTCAGGGAAATATAGCAGTGGAACAGGCCGCAGGCGGATAAAGGAGCATGGACGTCTTTGATATTGGGCAGGGTTTCTTTTAAAGCCCTGATCACATCGCCTTCTCTCTGTACGGCCACGATCACATTATGCTCCGCGCACATGCCCGGGGTAATGCACTGGTAGCGGGCATTGGGGCGATAATGAATGGCCCTGGGGATAAAGACATTTTCCGTGCTGCGGTAACAGGCGTAATTGGTGAACTCGGCAAAGGGTCCCTCCGGTTCGTGGGTGTCGGCCAGGATTTCTCCTTCAATGACAATCTCCGCCCAGTAAGGCACTTCCACATCAATGGTGCTGCATCGGGCAATCTGCATGGGTGCGCCGAAAAGACCGCCCATGCGGGCGAATTTTCCCTGATCATAGGGGACCAGAGCCATGGAACCCAGGGAAATAGCGGGATGGACGCCCAATACGACGGCCGCCTCCAGGTTTTTGCCGGTTCTTGCCGCCCGGCGGTGGTATTCCCACAGGCGCTGGCGGGAATGGAGACTCACGGATAATTTGTTTTTACTTTTAAATTGCATGCGGTGGTAGCCGCAGGTATCGGCTCCTGATTCCGGGTCTTTGGCGGTAACCAGACCCGCGGTGACATAAGGGCCGGCATCAATGGGGAAATGGGTCAGGATCGGCAGTTTCGTCAGGTCCAGTTCCTCTCCGGCCAAAATATTTTCTTTGAAAGGGGGATTCTCACCAACTTCGGGTGCAATCGCTTTCTTAATTTTTTCGGAAAAAGCAGTAGGAAGCTGCCCTTCCGGCACGGCGATGCCTAAAGCCAGCCGTTCCCTGGTGGCGATGGTGTTGGCAATGACCGGAAACTCCGATCCGGCGATTTTATGAAAATAGACCACCGGATAGCTCTTTTGCCGGTCCAATTCCATGATTAAAGCAGTTGGTTCGTATTGAGGCTTTAACTCCTGCTCAATATGTAAAACGTCATGAGGATGAGACTCTTCAAAGTCGGCTAAAAATTCTCTCCAATCCTGTTTCACGGTCATTCCTCCAGAACAAAATCTTTTAAATAACGCCGGATTTCTTCACGTTGTCGTAAATAATTTTGGTAAAGACGGTGCCGCCGATGATCCCTGCCAGGGTGGTGATTCCGGAAGCAATCAAGATTACCGGCATGGGCAGGTGCAGAATGACGCTTAAACCGATGCCAACACAAATGTTGCCTAATATATTGCTCACAATCTGGGCGAGCAAATGGTGGGACCACTTATCCATGGAAAGCTTCCAGGCTACGAGGGAGTAGCCCAGGGAGGCCAGGCCGTTCGCCGGAATAAAGAAGGGGGCCAGGGGGGAAAGTCCGGAGGCCACGGCTACCAGCGCTTGTACTTCCGAGGTAATCAGCCCTGCGGGCTGCTTGAAGAGCAATACCACCAGTCCGGTAAAGATGGCCCATGTCACACCGCCAATAATCACGCAGGACGGATTAATCATAGCGTCAATCCGGTGGGCGACCTGCTGCACGAGCACAAATACGATGCCTAAAAAAACCGCCCCCACGAGAGCCTTGGTATCCATACGGCCAAATTTTCTGCTTTCTTCCATTGATGCGGTCATTTCTTGCATTTTAAAACTCCTCCTTGATTTGATTGTTTTGGTGAAAAATAAAAAGCCCTCAGCCATAACGAATTACGGCTAAGGACTTTACCATCATCCCTAGGTGAGCATCCTCTCTCCCGGAGGACTTTTACCGATAAACAGGCAGGTTTCCTGACTCACGCTTCATTACTTGCCTGCGCCTTCCCATTCTCCTGAAGAAGAACAGTGGTTTGTGCAGGAGTTCTGCGTTACAGTGGCGGGACCGTTCAGGAGTTGCACCTGATTCCCTTTTATCCCTTATGGGCACCTGTTTACCTTATTGATTTCACTCATATTATAAATATCTGAAGAGAATTGGTCAATATATTTTTGAGAAGTATCATGGGACATCTGGGATTTGGCTAAGGAGATTTTACGTTTTTTTTATGCTTTGAGGTGTAATTATTAACGACGTTTTGACAGAGAATAGTGCTACAATGCAGTGTATAATACATCAGGTGCGGGGATTAAGGTGGTTTAAAAGTTGGCCAGTCTTAAGCAAAAGATAACCCTGGGTTATTTATTTCTGGTATTATTGAGTCTTTTAGCCGGTATTTGGGCCATATTTAATTTTGACAAATTAGTATCCAACACCATTGATCTCACCGAGGACAATTATAAAAGTGTGGTAGCAGCCCAAAATATGATTGGCGCTATCGAACGTCAAGATAGTGCCCAGCTCATTCTTTTGTTAAAGCATGAAGATAAAGCTCTTCAAATGATAAATGATGCAAAAAGTGAATTCAAAAAATGGTTTGTGGTAGCATCCAACAACATTACCGTTCCTCACGAAGATCAGATTATTTTAGGCATTGACGCTGCTTATCATGACTATGACCGCTTAAATGACCAGTTGATGAATAATCAAAAGGCAGGGAATCACGCAGAGGCGGAAGATCTATATTTTTCCGCGATTGATCCCCAGTTTAAAT
The DNA here is from genome assembly GCF_002777255.1 of Candidatus Formimonas warabiya. Lineage (GTDB taxonomy): Bacteria > Bacillota > Dehalobacteriia > Dehalobacteriales > Dehalobacteriaceae > Formimonas > Formimonas warabiya. Next base: position 4,615,623 of record NZ_CP017634.1, read on the forward strand.
CATTGCGTAAACAACTGCAAAACCTGGCGGAAATAAATAATAGGACCATGTTCCAAAAGATTAACCAGTCACTGGCTACAACCAGGCAGGCTACCATGGTTGTTCTGTTAGCCGCATTGGTGGCGGTATTCTCTGCATTAGCCTTAGCGGCCAATCAGTTTAAAACCATTATTCGGCCGGCAAAAGCGCTCTCGGAAGTGATGAAAAAAACAGCACAAGGGGAACTTGGGGCCAGGCTGGAGCTTTTTTCTAAAGATGAAATTGGCAAATTAACCATGGACTTTAATGAAATGTCGGAAAAGCTGCAGCAAAAAGAACTCAATCATGTACAAAAATTGCTCGCCCAGGAAAAAAAGCTGGCCTCAATTATCAACGTCATCACAGATGGCATTATTGTAACGGATCATCAATTTAACATTTTAACAATAAATCCCAAGGCAGGAGAGATTTTAAACACAGATCAGGATCAGACCGGGAATGTAAACTTGTTTGAAGTTGTAAAAAGTTCTGGGGCAAGGCGGTTATTTAAATTAGCCTTGGCGCGGGAACTCAAAGAAAGAGGTGAATACGACGTTTTAAAGTCCCTAAATCTTGAGGAAGATGCTGGGGAAAGTGTAAATCTGGAAAATGCTATTCCCTTAGATGCAAATCATAAACTCTTTTATACCATTGAATTAATTAAATTAACTCCCCAGGATATGGAAGATGCCCAATATTTGCTGGTGATCAGGGATATCACCCAGTTCAAAGAGATCGATCAGTTAAAAACTGAAATGATCTCAAAGATTTCCCATGAGTTAAAAACTCCTCTTACCTCCATGCTGCTGGGCATTGAGATGCTCAATGAACGTATCGCAAACAAGAAAGAAAAAAACATCATTGATGCTCTGACAGAAGAAACGGTACGTCTGAATCGTTTAGTAAACGGGCTCCTTGAACTGTCAAAATGGAAAATGAACAAGCTGGAATTAAAATTAGGGCCTGTTAACCTAGCTGATTTAATTACGCACATCGTCAACACTTTTAAAATGGAAGCCAACGATGAGGGTAAAAAAATTGAGCTGCACATCGCAGAAGATGATTTGACAGCACGAATTGACAGCGATAAAGTCAGTTCGGTATTGTCCAACTTAATTGCCAATGCCTTAAGATACTCGCCTCCGGATGGTACTGTTACTATTTCGGCCCATAAAGAAAAAGAGTTTATCCAAATCGCGGTCGCGGATCTGGGACCTGGAATTCCCCAAGAAATGCAGGAAAAGATTTTTGATGAATTCTTCCAGATCAAAGGCAGGCCGGGAGGCAATGCCGGTTTGGGTCTAGCCATAGCTGAAGAGATTGTGAAAGCCCATCATGGATCAATCTGGGTAGAATCCGACGGCAAAAAGGGGTCCGTTTTTAAATTCAAAATTCCCAATAAACTGGAGGGTAAAATGTGATGAAAGCCAAGATTCTTTTGGTTGATGACGAAAAAAACATTCGCATGTTAATAGAGGACTGTCTTGAGGCGGCAGGCTATGAGGTATTTACTGCTGTTGACGGGGAACATGGGATAGAGAAGTTCGCCGATAATAGTTTTGACTTGGTGCTGCTTGACATGCTTTTGCCGGGAATAGACGGTCTGGAGGTCTTAAGCAGAATCAAGAGTAAAAAACCGGAACAACTGGTTGCCATGATCACAGCCCACGGCACCATCGAAACAGCGGTGGATGCCATGAAATTGGGAGCGGTGGATTATTTGCAAAAGCCATTTACTCCGGAAGAAATCAGGGTGCTGGTCAAAAAAATATTAGAGAGGGAAAGAATGGCCGAAGTACCGGGGGAAAATTGGATTAGTTGTTTAGAACGGGCCAAATTAAAAATTACCCAAAGAAAATTTGACGAAGCAATAGAGATGCTGAAGAGAACATTTGAATTTTCCCCCGAACACCCGGAACCTTTTAACTTGGCCGGTGCCATTTATGAACTAAAGAAAAGATTTAGCGACGCCAGGAAGATGTACCGGGCGGCATTGGCCATAGATCCCGGTTATAAACCGGCCTTGGATAATCTTCACCGTCTCACCCAGATGAATTACCTGGAAGAAGGCCTGGACCTGGGCCATTTTGAAACACAAGAGCCAGGGAAGTAGAGGTTGATACGATGCATATGATGATACCTTCATGCTCCCGTAGCACCATATTGTCTAATATTTCTGCCGCCTGAAGAATGACCAGGCGGCATTTTTTTTGAAAAAAAGAATGATCAGGCAGGAATAGGCAAAACAATGTTCAATTTGTTTTCCATGGATAAAAGAAAGCAAGGGATAGATATGCCAAGAATTCTCCAAGTATTATGCCAAAAACCAGGGAAGACAGGCAGCGGCATCTTTCTTTTGGCACTGGCAGATTTAGGAGCAAAAAAGGGGCATGAGCAGGCTGTGATAGCAGGAGTTTCCCGGGAAGAGGCTGGCATGTACCAGGAATGTCTTGGGCAAAAATCAGCCTTTTTTCCGGTCCAATTTCAAACAGAGATGCTGCCCTTTCCCATCGTGGGAATGAGTGATGTGATGCCCTACCCGAGCACGAGATACCGGGATTTGTCCGATGACATGTTTCACCGGTGGTGCCGGGCCTTTCAGGTAACCCTGGCGAAAGCGATGGACAGTTTCCAGCCCGATTTAATTCTTTCCCATCACCTGTGGCTGCTCACTTCTTTAACCAGGAGAACGGTTCAAAATATACCTGTGGTGGGAATTTGCCATGGTACCTGTTTAAGGCAGCTGGCGCTGGCAGAACAGTTTGCCTCTTATGCCATTGAGGGATGCCGGACCCTGGACGGCGTATTCGCTTTAAATAATTTCCAAAAGAAGGCGATTGGGGAGGATTACGGTATTGAGGAAGACCGGATCGCAGTTACCGGGGCAGGTTACCATAGCCATATTTTTTACCGTGATCCGGAGAAAATTCCCGGCACAACGATAAAATTGGTTTATGCGGGGAAACTCAGCTTATCCAAAGGAGTCCATTCTCTGATTAAGGTATACCGAAGGCTGTATCAAAGGGGACTTGCCGTCGAACTTCATCTTGTCGGTTCAGGCAGCGGAAATGAGGAAGGGCAAATTCGAGAGATGGCTCAGGCAACCGGAGGGAAAATCTTTTTCTATGGAGCCGTGTCTCAAGAGCAGTTAGGGGATATTTTTCGGCACTGTGATATTTTTATCCTCCCCTCCTTTTATGAGGGTTTATCCCTGGTCCTGATGGAAGCACTGGCGTCCGGACTCAGGGCGGTAACAACTGATCTGCCCGGTATCAAAGAGTATCTGGGAGAGGTTATTAATTGCAGCGGGTTAGTCAAATATGTGGAACTACCCCGGCTGAAGGATGTGGACATACCCCTTGAGGAAGATTTGCCTGATTTTGAGGAACGGTTGTATGAAACCGTGAAAGAACAGATCCTTGCCGGGGAAGATGGGGCTGTGTGGGAAGATGAGGAGATAAAACAGGCTGTTGCGGATTTGAGCTGGGAAGGAGTTTATCAAAAGATGGAAGATTTTTATACAAAATTTTTATGAGAGAAGAAATTTGCATAAATAATTTAGATTTTCCATCCTTTTCAGGCGGCTGTATAATTACAGCATGGGAAAAACGGATCCTGTCAAAGACTGGAAAAGGATGGGGAAAAATGATGATTATTGACACCCACCTGCATGAGAGTAAATATTCTCTGGACAGCAGCGTATCTTTGGAGGAAATCGTGTCCCGGGCCAGAGAAATGGGCCTGGACGGGGTATGCATCACGGATCATGAAAGTAATGAAATTACTGATGAGGCGAAACGGCTTTCAAAAGAAACAGGATTTTTGATTCTGGTAGGAGCGGAGATTCTTACCTATGAAGGCGACATGACCGTTTTTGGATTGGCCGGACTTCCCCAGGAAAAGATGCATGCCTGTGAATTGATAGAATTGGTCAGCCAAAATAAGGGGGTTGCCATCAGTTCACATCCTTACCGGCAAAACAATAGAGGCATGGGCGATCATATTCGGGATTTAAGGAACCTTTGGGCAGTAGAAGCCTTTAACGGCAGTACGGAATTTTCCCATAACATGCGTGCTTATCATCTTTCCCGGGAGTTGAATTTACCCTGTCTGGGAGGCAGCGATGCCCATTTAAGACATAAGGTGGGGAGATTCGCCACAGTTTTTCCGGACGGTATCCGTGATGAAAGGGATTTTATTGAAGCCGTGGTGGCCAAAGAAGTTTTTCCCGTTACTTTTGAAGGAGGAAGATTTATTTCTTGCATCGAAGATTCCTGCCCGGGATTTTAAACGATATAAATTTTTTGCATACGGCACTATGGATGAACGTAAAGACAAGCTCTTGACGTTCATTTTTTATACTTACACAGTTTATAAGTTTCAAAAGGTTAAAATTTCAGGAAAAATAGCCGGTTTCGTAAGTAAAAATTCTGTTAGAAGAGAAGGATAATCAAGGGGGAGATCAGAATTAATGGATCAGAAAAAGGAATGATCAACGGGTAGAGGATGAGAAACATGGGGGATTTTCAATGGATTTTTTTTGACTGTATGGAGACTTTGGTTGATCTGACCCAGCTGCCCGCCCAAAAGGATTATGCTTTATGGGCTTTTCAAGGTTCCGGCCGGGAAGATTTTTGGGAAGGTTTTGAGGAATTTTTTTGCCACTACCAATTGGTGAAAAAGACGATGGGAGAAGAATTTCCTCAGTTTCAGGAGCATGAAATTTCCCGGGGGTTTGAGCGGGTAATTCGTCTCAAAGCGCCGGATGCTCCCGGAGCACGGATATCGGCGATAAGAGATGGGCTGTGCCGAAATTTTTGGACCAACTATGTAGCGAAATGTTATGTACAGGACGAGGTAAAAATGGTGCTTCGGCAGCTGGTTCAGGATTATCAGCTGGGCGTGGTTTCAAATTTTACGGTGATGAACGGTATTGAGGAACTGCTGAAAAAAAACGGCATCGACCAGTATTTCCGGTTTGTCATTACCTCCGTCAAAGAGGGATGGCGGAAACCGCACCCCCGGATCTACCAGGCGGCTCTTGAACGAGCCCGGGTTGCTCCGGAATCCGTCCTTTTTGTGGGCGATGATTTTGAATGTGATTATGCCGGACCAGGGAGACTAGGTTTTAGGACCCTCCTGTTGGACCGGTCGGACAGGTTTCTTCATGTACCGGCACGGGTAAGAAATTTTCCCGAATTATTGGCCTTGGCAAAACCAGGTGAGAAAGGAAGGATGCTATGAAGAGCTACCGGAAGGAATTATGGTTCGAAACCCGGGGGCGCAGAGAGTATATTAATATTACACCGGACGTCCAGTCCTGCTTGAAAGAAAGCGGCATCAAAGAAGGCCTGCTGCTTTGCAATGCCATGCATATTACGGCCAGTGTTTTTATTAACGACGATGAAAAAGGACTGCACAGGGATTTTGAAAATTTTCTGGAAAAATTGGCACCGGAAAAGCCTTATGAGCAGTATTTTCATAACGGATTTGAAGATAATGCCGACGCCCACTTAAAACGCAGCGTGATGGGAAGAGAAGTTGTCGTGGCCGTAACAGGGGGAAAATTAGATTTTGGACCCTGGGAACAGATTTTTTACGGGGAGTTTGACGGCAAAAGAAAAAAACGGGTACTGGTAAAAATCATCGGGGAGTGAGCAAAAAGGCAAGAAAGGAAGCAAAACGGCATAAAACAGGTGAATCACATGATATCTTTCGTAAGGGCACAGTGAAACCCTGAAACCAAGAGGTTTTTGGTTTTTTTCGTGTGATTCTCATCTTTTTAATCGGTTGCATCCGGTGCCGTTGTAGACTATAATTTGCTCATTGTGAGGAAATAGTCGCTGAATTCCTGTATGGAAACGGGGGACCCAACCGTTGGGGTTAATCGTACCGTTTGGTATGTAGGGCCATCTCTTCTGGCCCGAGCCCGCCAGCTAACCTCGTAAGCGTGGGAAGGGACAGGTGTGCAGGAGGGTGTTGATCAAATCCGGCATACCTTGGTTGAAAGCGTCTTTTTCCAGGCTGAAGCGGCCTGGTTTTTTAATACTTTCAGAATTTATATGTTTCAAAAGGTTGAAAGTATAAGTGCAACTAAGGCTTACCCTAAAGGACTGGAATTTCTATGCATTGTATAAATACAATGCTAGAAATTCTGGCGCGCCGTCGCCAAAGGCTTGGCGCAAGCCAAGTTTTCTAATGAATAAAGGTGAGGGAAGTTAATGAAAAGGCAGTATGCGGTTCTGGGATTAGGGCGTTTTGGGTCAAGTGTGGCGATCACGCTGGCCAATCTGGGGCAAGATGTTTTGGCGGTGGATAACGATGAAGCAGCGGTGCGGCGGATTGCCGATCGTGTTACGCAAGCGGCTCGAGCGGATGCTACGGATAGTGAAGGCCTCAAATCGTTAGGCATCAAAAATTTTGACGCGGTGATTGTGGCATTTGGTCCGGATATGCAATCCAGTATTATGGCTGTGGTGCTGCTGAAAGAGCTAAAGGTGCCCTATATCGTGGCGAAAGCCGATAATGAGCTGCACGGCACGATCCTGGAAAAGGTAGGGGCGGATAAGGTTGTTTATCCGGAAAGGGACATGGCATACCGGACTGCCAGCATGCTAACTGCCCACAATATTGTGGACCAGATTAAATTATCCAAGGAGTTTCAGATAGCGGAGATTCAACCGTCGGCTAAATTAGTGGGAAAGACGGTGGGAGAGTTGCGTCAAGGAGCCAAAAATTACCTTTATGTTTATGGATTAAAAAGGAATAAGGACATTCTGATAGAACCTCGTCCTGAGACTGTGATTGAGAAGAATGACGTGCTGGTAGTTTTGGCTAATTTAGAAGCTGTAAAAAACTTGGAAAGTGACTAAAGTAGACTAAAATGGAGGATAAGGTTAATTTAACGTGACCGGCTGCGGTCACTTTTTTTTGTACCTTTAGAATTTTGCACCATTTTTCTTTATGTATTTTTTATGTGTTTGAATCTTTTTTTTGGGACTTTTTAACCTAGTCTAAGGGTATGATATTTCATAGCCGGCAGGGAGTTTATGGCTAAGGGGTACACGTAAAATCCCATTTTTGCTGTTTTTTGAGCCTGGACTTGACCTTTTTTTTATGTCCTATGCCTGATTATTGATGCCATTTTAACCAGACCTGCATGTATGATACTTAGTGTAAAAAGCTTTTGAAGGAAAACCGGGTTTCAGCAGGCAGGGCAAATGTTAAAAAAAATAATCCGAAAATTAAAAATTACGGTTTGTCATCAGGAGGGAAAGTAAATGGAGTTTGTTTTAGGCGGTTTGATCGCCGGGGGAATTTTGGTTTACCTGGTCTATTCATTAATGAAGGCAGAGGAGTTGTAACAATGGATAGCTTTACAAAATATGGGATGGACATTTTGCAAATGGTCATTTATCTGGCTGTGCTTCTTCTTTGCGCTAAGCCGTTGGGAGAGTTCATGGCTAAAGTGTATACGGGAAAAGCCACATTTTTAGACCGGGTGATCGGGCCGGGAGAAAGGTGGATTTACCGGATACTGAAAATTGATCCGGAAGAAGAGATGAATTGGAAAGAATATGCCAAAGCCCTGTTGATTTTTAATCTCCTGGGTATTTTTCTCACTTTTCTGATTCAGGTTTTTCAGGGCTTTTTTCCCTGGAACCCCCAAAATCTCAGCGGCGTATCTCCTTGGCTGGCCTTCAATACGGCAGTAAGCTTTGTCACCAATACCAACTGGCAGGCATACGGCGGAGAAACCACCATGAGCTATTTTACCCAAATGGCAGGATTGGCGGTCCATAATTTTCTTTCCGCAGCCACAGGCATCGCTGTGGTTGTGGCTTTAGCCAGAGGTTTGGGCAGGCGTTCCGCAGCCACAATCGGAAATTACTGGACGGACCTGACCAAATCAGTACTTTATGTGCTCCTTCCTCTTTCCCTGATCGGGGCATTGGTGCTGGTCTCCCAGGGGGTGATTCAGAATTTGTCTCCTTATCTTCATCTTACTACGGTGGAAGGAATAAAACAAAGTATCGCCATGGGGCCGGCGGCATCTCAGGAAATCATCAAAGAATTGGGCACCAACGGAGGAGGCTTCCTGAATGCCAATTCCGCCCATCCCTTTGAAAACCCCACTCCTTTCACCAATTTTATAGAGATACTGGCGATTCTGGTGATCCCAGCCGGGTTGACCGTTACCTTCGGGCGGATGGTAGGGGATACGAAACAGGGAAGATCCATCCTTACTGCCATGGTTGTGTTGTTTCTATGCACATTAGCAGGGTGTTATGCGGCGGAAATCATGGGCAATCCCCAGGTTTCTGCCCTGGAAATTCAAGGACCTTCGGCGCTGGAAGGCAAAGAAGTCCGTTTTGGCGTGGGAAACTCGGCCCTTTTTGCCACGGTAACTACCGCTGCTTCCTGCGGAGCGGTAAACTCCATGCATGACAGCTTCACACCCCTGGGCGGTCTGATGCCGATGCTGCAGATTATGCTGGGAGAAGTGATTTTTGGGGGTGTGGGTTCAGGATTGTACGGGATGTTGATTTTTGCTATTTTAGCCGTTTTCCTGGTGGGCTTAATGGTAGGCCGGACCCCGGAGTATTTAGGTAAAAAAATTGAGTCCTGGGAAATGAAGATGGCCGTCTTAGCGATCCTGATTCCGGCCGCTACCATCCTCATCGGCAGCTCGGTAGCGGCTGTGATCAAGCCGGGGGTTTCTTCCATCCTGAATCCAGGTCCCCACGGTTTGAGTGAAATTCTTTATGCCTACTCCTCTACCGCGGGAAACAATGGCAGTGCCTTTGCCGGCCTTTCTGTGAATACCCCTTTTTATAACGGCACACTTGCTTTGGCAATGCTGCTGGGTCGTTTCGGGGTGATTTTACCGGTGCTGGCCGTGGCGGGCAGCATGGTGGGGAAAAAGACAGTGGCAGCCGGACCGGGGACTTTTCGCACGGATACCCTGTTTTTTGCCGTGATGCTGATGATTACCGTGCTGATCGTGGGGGCTTTGACTTTCTTACCTGCCTTGGCTTTAGGGCCTCTGGTTGAGCACTTGCTCCTGTTTGCCGGAAAAGTTTTTTAAGAGGAATAGAGGTGACGAAAATGGAAGAGAAAACAAACAATAAGATCACTAAAACGATGATCTGGCAAGCGGTGAAAGAGTCCTTTTATAAGCTGAATCCCCGGACTATGTGGCGCAATCCCGTGATGTTTGTAGTAGAAATTGGCGCAGCATTAACCACGCTCTATCTGATTTGGGATGCCATCACAGGCCAGATGGACCATGGAGGGTTTAACCTGCAGATTACGATCTGGCTCTGGTTTACCGTGGTTTTTGCCAATTTTGCCGAAGGGCTGGCCGAGGGCCGGGGTAAGGCCCAGGCAGAAGCCCTGCGCAAGACCAGACGGGAAACCAATGCCAAAAAAATCGTGGGTGATGGGACGGAAATCGTTTCTGCCACAAAATTACGCCGGGGAGATATGGTGCTGGTGGAAGCAGGGGAGACGATCCCCGGAGATGGTGAAGTGATCGAGGGCATTGCTTCTGTCGATGAAAGTGCGGTTACCGGGGAGTCGGCCCCGGTGATCCGGGAGTCGGGAGGAGATCGGAGTTCTGTGACCGGGGGAACCAGAGTGCTTTCCGACTGGATCAAAATACGAATTTCCGCCGACCCGGGAGAGACTTTCCTGGACCGGATGATTCACCTGGTGGAAGGCGCCAAACGGCAGAGAACCCCTAATGAGATTGCCTTGTCGATCCTACTGGTGGGTTTAACCATCATCTTTTTGCTGGTGGTAACAAGCCTGGAACCTTTTGCCATCTATTCCCAAGCCGAAGTTTCCGTGACCGTGCTCGTGGCCCTGCTGGTCTGCCTGATTCCTACCACCATCGGGGGCCTGTTAAGCGCCATCGGCATTGCGGGCATGGACCGGCTTTTGAAGCGGAACGTGCTGGCCATGTCCGGAAGGGCGGCAGAAGCGGCAGGAGACGTGGATGTCCTCTTGCTTGATAAAACGGGAACAATTACCCTGGGTAACCGGGTGGCTGTGGCGTTTATCCCGGCACCGGGGGTCGAGGAGAAAGCATTGGCGGATGCGGCCCAGCTTTCTTCACTGGCGGATGAAACCCCTGAGGGCCGGAGTGTGGTGATTTTGGCCAAAGAAAAATACGGGCTGCGTCAAAGGGATTTAGCCGGGCTAGGAGCGACATTTATTCCCTTCAGCGCCCATACCCGGATGAGTGGGGTGAATGTGGAGGGACGGGAAATTCGGAAAGGGGCTGCCGATGCTATTGCAGGGTATCTATCTTCTCAAGGAGGCTCCCTGCCGGATGGAGTCGACAGCGCCGTAAAAGAAATTGCCAAAAAAGGAGGCACACCGCTGGTCGTGGCTCAAGGAGCTAAGGCATTGGGGGTTATTTACCTCAAAGACGTGGTGAAAGGCGGCATCAAGGAACGTTTTGCGGAACTGCGCCGCATGGGCATTAAAACGGTGATGATTACCGGAGATAATCCCCTCACTGCGGCAGCGATTGCCGCAGAGGCCGGGGTGGATGACTTTCTGGCGGAAGCCACTCCGGAAACGAAACTAAAATTAATCCGGGAGTATCAAGAAAAAGGCCACATGGTGGCAATGACCGGGGACGGCACCAATGATGCCCCTGCCCTGGCCCAGGCAGACGTAGGGGTAGCGATGAACAGCGGCACCCAAGCGGCAAAAGAGGCGGGGAATATGGTAGACCTGGACAGCAATCCCACAAAATTAATTGAGATTGTGGAAATCGGCAAACAGCTGCTCATGACCAGAGGGTCCTTAACGACTTTTAGTATTGCCAATGACGTGGCCAAATATTTTGCCATTATCCCGGCCCTTTTTGTCACCACGTATCCTGAATTAGGCGCATTGAATGTGATGGGCTTGGCGACGCCCAACAGCGCCATCCTTTCGGCTGTGATTTTTAACGCCCTGATTATTGTGATGCTGATTCCTCTTGCTTTGCGGGGTGTGACCTACAGGCCGCTGGGGGCGGATGTGCTGCTCCGGCGAAATATGTTTATTTATGGGTTAGGCGGATTAATTGCTCCCTTCCTGGGCATCAAATTAATTGATCTGGTTCTGGTGATAGTAGGAGTCAAATAAGCTATGTCCCTATCAACAGGAATGATAGGATAGAAAAAAGAAAGAGGTTTTGAGCGGATGATCACACAGTTGAAAAGAGGATTTTTTCTTTTACTGATCATGACTGTCCTGACGGGACTTCTCTACCCGCTGGCAGTTACTGCATTGGCCCAATTGATTTTTCCGGCCCAGGCCAACGGCTCTCTGGTATACCGGAACAATCAGGCAGTAGGGTCGGTTTTGATCGGGCAGGCCTTTTCCGGGCCGGAATACTTTCACGGCAGACCTTCCGCTGCCGGGCAAAAGGGATACGATGGTGCCGCGTCTTCCGGATCCAATTTAGGCCCCACCAACAAGGCCTTGTTGGCACAAATCGCCCAACGGGCGGAAGATGTGCGCCGGGAAAATGGAAAGGCCCCCGGCACACCGGTACCGGCGGATTTGGTTACTGCTTCCGCCAGCGGCCTGGATCCCCATATCAGCCCGGAAGCAGCTTATTTTCAGGTCTCCCGGGTAGCCCGGGCGAGAAACCTGCCGGAAAAAGAGGTGCGCGGCCTGGTGGAGAGCCGGGTGGAAGACCGGGTCTTAGGAATTTTGGGAGAGAAAAGGGTAAATGTCTTGCAGTTAAACTTATCTTTGGATAGGATGGAAACAGAGAGGTGAAAGAGAAATGGGGGAAAATAAACGTCCCGATCCGGATGCTCTGCTGGCCAATCTGAATCAGGGCCGGGGGAAGCTGAGCGTATTCCTGGGAGCAGTAGCGGGAGTGGGCAAAACCTATGCCATGCTGGAGGCGGCCCGGGAGGGGCTGGCCGAAGGGTGGGACATCGTAGCCGGTTGGGTGGACACCCACGGACGAAAAGAAACTGAAGCCCTCCTGCAGGACATCCCTCTTGTCCCCCCGCGTAAGCTGGAATACAGGGGGAAAGAGTTTCCGGAGATGGATTTGGATGCGCTTCTGGCCCGGAAGCCGGAAATTGCCTTAGTAGATGAACTGGCCCATACCAATGTTTCCGGCTCCCGGCATGCCAGACGCTATCAGGATGTGGAGGAACTGCTCCAGGCCGGGATCAACGTGATCACCACTTTAAATATTCAGCATGTGGAGAGCTTAAATGATATTGTTGCCCGTATTACCGGGGTTACCGTCGGTGAAAGGGTGCCGGACAAGATCCTGGAAAATGCGGAAATCAAATTGGTGGACATTCCTGCGGAAGACTTAATCGCCCGGTTAAAGGAAGGAAAGGTCTATGTTCCCGGCCAGGCGGCAGAGGCCTTGAAAAAATTCTTCCGCCCCGGGAATATTAATGCTTTACGGGAGTTAGCCCTGCGCTATACCGCCCAGCGGGTAGACCGGCAGTTGGAAAACTATATGCGCGCCAAGGCTATTGCCGGTCCCTGGCCGGCAGGAGAAAAGGTGCTGGTTTGCGTCAGCCCCAGTCCTTTTGCCCCCCGGTTAATCAGGGTGGCCAAGCGGACGGCGGCGGGACTGCATGCCGATTTGCTGGCGGTTTACATTGAGCCGCCCAACTGTGATTTGAGTGAAACAGAAAGGAACAGGCTGACGAAAAGTTTCCGTTTGGCCGAAGCACTGGGCGCAGAAATCATCACTCTGACCCGGGACGATGTGGCAGAGGGGCTTTTGGAATTTGCCCGGGATCGAAATGTCACCCAGATCGTGATCGGAAATCCCCTTCATTTTAAATTTGGCAATCTGTTTCGGGGATCGGTGGTAGATCAGGTGATCCGCCGCAGTGAAGGGATCAGCGTTCATGTGATATCTGCTGATTCTAAAGAAGGAAAAGGGTCGGAGCAGCCGCCCAAGAAAAAGACCCGTTCCCGGAAAAATAAAAAAGTCAGCCGCATGGCGTATGTGTGGGGAATCTTAGGGATCACGCTACTCACCCTGATGTTGAAAATATGGGGATCCTACCTGGGTCAGATCAATATTGCCCTTCTCTTCCTGCTCCCCGTTTTATTCACTGCGGTAAAATGGGGCCATCGGGTTTCTGTGGTGATGGCCTTTCTGGCCATTTTGGCCTATGATTTTTTCCTGGTGCCCCCTTTCAGAAGTTTTACCGTGGCTGACATCCGTTATGCGGTCAGTTTTCTCATCTTTATGACTGTGGCCTTGCTCACAGGCACCATGTCTCAGCGCCTGAAAAACCAGGTCCACGCCATCCGGCAGCGGGAAGTGCGCATGGCCGCCCTGAATACCCTGAGCCAGAAGATTGCTTTTACCATTGATCTGAACACAGTCTTAGATACCCTGGTGAAAAAAATTTCTGAGACCCTGGACGGGCAGGTGGTGGTTTTTTTGGCGGAGGAAAATGAAAAACTTCTCATCAGAGCCGGTACTTTTTTGCCTATTGACGAAAATGAACTGGCTGTTTCAACCTGGGTCTTTCATCATAACCAGGCGGCGGGACGGGGAACGGATACCCTGAACGGCGTCCAGGGATTGTATTTGCCTTTAAGTACGGAACAGGGCGTGGTAGGCGTTCTCGGCATCCATTTTAATAAACCGGAATATTATTTTCACCCGGAATACCGTCATTTGCTGGAGGCTTTTTCCAGCCTGGCCGCAGTAGCGGTGACCAGAATTAAGTTATGGGAAAACGCCCAAGAGGCTCATTTGCTTAAGGAGTCGGACCGGCTCTATTCGGCCCTGCTGAATTCCCTCTCTCATGATTTGCACACACCCCTTGCTTCCATCATCGGTGCCATAACGGGGTTGATAGAGGGGGAAGAAATCTATGATGCTGCGGCGCGCCGGGAATTGTTTCAAACCATTAACCAGGAATCTCAGCGCATGAACAGGCTGGTCAATAATCTTCTTGACATGACCCGTCTGGAAGGAGGAATTCTCAAGCTCAAAAAAGAATGGTGTGATTTAGAGGATATTATCGGCGTAGTCATGGGACGCCAAAAAGAATTTTTGGCCAAAAGGACTGTAAAAATTGTGGTGGAACCGGCACTCCCTTTAGTGTTGGTGGATTTTGTCCTGATTGAACAGGTGCTCGTGAATCTGATGGATAATGCACTGAAGTATTCTGATCCGGAAAGCGAAATTTCCCTATCCGCCCACAGGCGGGATGAATGGGTAGAACTGGCCGTAACTAACCTGGGCAGGGAAATCCCCCCGGGGGATTTAGAGAAGATCTTCGAAAAGTTTTACCGCATTCATTCCATGATTCCCACAGGGGGAAGCGGGCTGGGGCTGGCCATTTGCAAGGGTATTATCGAAGCCCACGGGGGAAAAATCCGGGCCCAAAATAATCCGGGGCAAGGTGTTACCTTTGCCTTCACGCTTCCTCTCCCGGAGCGGATTCCGGATGATGCCGGCTTAGAGAAAGAAGGAAATGAAGATGAACCCCAAAGGAGTCCGGGTATTAATCATTGATGATGAGCCCCAAATTCGACGGTTATTAAGAGTAACGCTGAAGGCCCACGGCTGTGAAACGGAGGAAGCGATGGACGGGAACACCGGTTTGCAGCAGGTCGTCTTTTTCCGTCCCGATTTAATTATTCTGGACCTGGGCCTGCCTGATCTGGACGGGCTGGAAGTGGTGAAGCGGGTAAGAGAATGGTCCGCGGTACCGATCATTGTTTTATCTGTGCGGGATCAGGAGCAGGACAAGGTGAGCGTTTTAGATGCCGGAGCGGACGACTATTTAACCAAGCCCTTTGGTTTGGGTGAGCTGTTGGCCCGGATGCGGGCGGCTCTGCGCCATGTGGGAGGGAAGAGCGAGGAACCGGTACTCCGTTTTGGAAACCTGGTGGTTGATTTGGCGCAAAGACGTGTGGAAGTAGACGGGCAGGAGATAAAATTGACCCCCATCGAATGGGATATTTTAAAAGCTTTAGCGGTAAACGGGGGAAAGATTTTGACCCACCGGCAGCTTCTTCGTGCCGTATGGGGACCGGGATATGAGGAAGAGATCCATTACCTCCGTGTCTATGTAGGGCAACTCCGGCGTAAAATTGAGGCAAATTTTGCCCAGCCGGTGCACATTATTACAGAGCCGGGGGTAGGATACCGGTTGTTATGAAGAAAAACATTGAGATTGATCAGGATTGATGCCGCAATGCTTTTACCGTCATATTCAGGGCGGAAATGATCAAAGCCGTGCCCAATGCCGGCCAGAAGCCCGGCACGGTCAGGCCGGGAATGAACAGGTCCGCCAGCATCACCATCCAGGTGTTCATGATGAAGGTAAACAGGCCCAAAGTGAGGAGATTAAGGGGCAGCGTTACGATGAATAAGACGGGACGAAGGGTAAAGTTGATCAGTGTCAGGATCACGGCTGCCCCCAAAACAGCCAGCGGGGAAAAAAGGTTGATCGCGGGGAAGAGAGCTGCAGCGGCATAAAATGCGGCGATGTTAACGACAATTCTGGTGATCAGTTTTTCCATGATTCATTCCTCCCAAACAGGTAAGACTAGAAAAAGTCAATTTTCACCCGGCATAAGCGCGGTTTTTTGGTTTCTACTTCCGCCATGCACCATCTGCCGTAATGGCACAGTTCGTTTAAAATGCTGCGGCACATCTTCACTATTGTGCTCGGTTTGATGCCGGGGCCCTTGCCCCGGCATCCATGTTGAGGGAAGGGCAGAGACGCTTTGGGACTGATTAATTCCCAAAATTCAACCAGTTCCGAGAGCGCATCTAAAGTTTGGCCCAAAAGAAACAATGGAAGAGGAAAAACCAGACTTAGGCGGTCAACTTTAATTTTGACCAGCATCAACAAGCTGCGGTTTTTATTAATCCACATAGACTTCTACCCGTACCTGTCCTTCTACCGGGTCCATGACGTCTATGTCCACCAATTTCTCGTCCACTAATCCTTGCTCAATGGCCTTTACTAATTCTCCAATGTCAATCTGGCTCAGGTCGATTCCCTTTTTAGCCATTTCGTTCCGGGCTTCTTCAGGAATGAAATTCATGCCGAAGCCGGCAAATTTTGAAGCTGCTTTCAATAAACCCATGGGAATGTTGACGTTCACCTTGGTAGAGTTGGCCGTATACACGCGCACCCGCAGGAAACGGTTCTTAAGGGACACCACGCTTGCTTTCTGTTCGCCGTCCTCTAATGCCTGCAGCAATTCCAGTCCTTCCGCCGCACTTATTTTTCCTTCTTCAATCATCACCAGTATTTTTTTCTTTTCTTCCTTCATTGTCCGAAGACCCCTTTCCATTTGTTTGATGCTTTTATTTTCCGCTGCGCCTTAATTGCTCCGCAGCTTCACCGGGGGTAATCTCACCTTTTTCCAGGGCAGCAAGGATTTCCTGTTTCCGATCTTCCCCAGGATCGTTTTTTTCCACCCGGTAACCCAGGAATTCGATGACTCCGTCCAGCCGGTTTCTTACAGTAGGGTAGGAAATGCCCAGTTCTTTTTCCACATCTTTGATGTTGCCCCGGCATTTAATGAATACTTCAATAAATTCTCTCTGGTCGTCGGGTAACTGGCAGAATTTACAGGTGGCAAATTCCCCTTCCAGTTTGGTAGAACAGAAATTGCAGGATAATTTACTCACAGACAAAGCATGACCGCATACGGGGCATTTTCCGGGGGCTTGATACTTTATGATAATCACCTTCTTTGTTTAATATGCTAAATTTAAGGTAATTCTACATCTGATATTTAATAAAGTCAATATATATATTAAAAAAGTTAATATTAAAATTAAAATAATTAATATTTTACTAGTGTTGCCGAAATGGGGCGGGGGTATGTATGCGTGAATCAGTAAAAAAAAGTTTATGATTTGGCAGGAAAAAGCGGGATCGCGGAAAATATTGTCTCATGAAGGCAGAGAGGGATTGCGGGAAAGTGTGGTGTAGGGAAAAACCTTGTTATAAATAAGTGATCAAAGATCATACTATTAAAACAGTGGCCAAAAAAGGATCAATGTTTGGCAGAAAAAGGGAAAGAAGGACAGAATCATGTGGATACCGAATCCTGTTGCATTTGAAATCGGGCCTTTTGCCATCCGGTGGTACGGAATTCTCATGAGTACCGCCTTGGCTTTGGGTACTTTTCTGGCCTACCGGGAGGCGGAAAAACAAAAGATCGACCCGGAAAATATTATTAATCTGGTGGTGATTGCCGCTCCTTTGGGTTTTATCGGGGCCCGTATTTATTATATTGTTTTCTTTAATCTGGAGTATTATCTCTCCCATCCGGCGGAGATTCCCGCTGTTTGGCACGGGGGCCTGGCGATACACGGAGCGCTGATCGGCGGTGTTTTAGGCGGCTACCTGGTGGTGCGGCATTATAAACTTGATTTCTGGCAGATGGCGGATATTGTGGCACCAAGTCTTATTTTGGGTCAGGCCATCGGCCGGTGGGGAAACTTTTTTAATCAAGAAGCCTATGGTTATGAAACGAATTTGCCCTGGGCCATGTATATTGACGGGGCTTACCGCCACCCCACCTTTCTCTATGAGTCCCTTTGGGACCTCATGGTATTCGTTTTTTTGCTTTGGCTGAGACGAAAAAACTGGATCAAACGGGGCGATGTATTTGCCTCCTATTTTGCCTTTTATTCTTTAGGCCGGGTGTTTGTGGAACATTTCCGCACGGACAGCCTGATGATGGGGCCCCTCCGGGCTGCTCAGGTGGTAAGCATCCTGGGCATGATTGCCGGGGTCTGTTTTATTTGGTACAACCATCGGCAAAGGGTGGTGCCGGCGGAAGAGAATTTGCCTCTCAAAGAACCGCCCAAAAAGAGAAAATAATCCCCCTGTTATTTATGAACAGGGTTTTTCTTTTTTAGGGAACCTTTTCAAGACTTTTTACATCTATATGGTAAGCATTTTCATGGATGGCCGTTTTTTTCATTCAAAAGGAAGAGGTGAATAGGATGAATAAACGATTTGCAGCTCTGGTTGTTTTAGGTGTCTTTTTGGGAGGAATCACTGTGGGGGTTCTTGCGGCAAGCCCCATTCGCATTATGGTAAACGGGGTTGAAGTGAAATCCGATGTAAATCCCCAGATCATAAAAGGACGCACCATGGTTCCTTTAAGGACTGTGGCGGAAGCGCTGGGAAATGAAGTAAAATGGGACGGCAAAACCCAAGAGGTGAAAATCGACTCCGGGGACAATGTATGGGAGGAGCCTTTTGATCCCTGGAAGAACCTGGACGATTACCGGGCCGTATCCGTGGTCTCCCAGTATTTATCCCTGCTGCAGGGGGCTGTATGGGGAGGCGACCTGGATAGCTACCCCTTCCTCTTTTCAAAAGCAGTTCGGGAAGCTGCCGAGCCATGGAACAGAGTGTGGCAGCCCTCTATGTCCGGACGGGTGGGCTCGTCGGTCTGCCGCCTGAGTTTTCAAGTCCTTGACGGCCATGTGGCGGGAAAAGATGCGCAAGGATATCCTGTTTATGAGGTTGCAGCCCGCCTAAACTATTATGACCCGGGGGCCGGGGAGCCTGTATTAAAGGAATGGGTAAAAGTGTATACCGTTATTTCTGAGGTTTCCCCGGATCAGAATGGGATCAACGGTAACCATATGGTGATTGATGGAGAAAAGACAATGAAAGAAGTGCCCCATAAGTCGAACCAAATGCCAAGTTTTTGGAACTAGCAAAATTTTTCTGTCAGACGGTCCCCAGGTATTTGCAGCCGGATCCTAAAAAGCCCTTTGGGGCTTTTTTTAATCGGTTTTCCCGGTACCCGGATCCCGAAAAGCCCTTTGGGCTTTTTTCTACCGACATAGGTGATGTTTTTTGATCATATAAATAACAAAGCAGCCTATTCCAGTGGGGGGAAGACTATGATTCATATGGGCATTATTTCCGACACACATATTGGACACCGGGAAGTAAAATCCGCCAATTGTGGCATACCCCCAGTAATATTAGAATCTATTAAAACCTGTGATCTCATTGTCCACTGCGGTGATATCGGATGCTGCAAAGAGGTATTGGCTTTTCTGTCCCGCCTGGCTCCTGTGACGGCGGTGAAGGGTAACCACGACAAGCATACAAAAGAAGGGATTCCTTTTAAGGTGAAAATGGATTTAGCCGGATGGCGCATCGGCATTACCCATGGTCACGGAGACAATGTACGCAGGGAACCCTTAAGTATTATCAAGTTTTTTAAAGAGCCTCTGGACATCATTATTTTTGGACATATTCACCGGCCTTTTGTTTATGCGGACCAAGACCTGGTATTATTAAATTCCGGAAGTACGTCCAGTACGTCGTATACTCCTTTTGCCAGTTTCATGACCGTGCTGTTCCAGGAAGAAAAAATTGAAACTACCATCCATGTTCTGGATAGGAAACGGGAAAAAATCGAGAAGATCCAAAAAGCGGCTTTTTTAAAACCGGTAGGAGGGAAATAACAGTTTTCACTCTCCCCTAAGATATGGAACAGAAATGGGGAGATATTCATAATATATTAATAGCATAGACAAGCATAGCACAGGAAGCCCTAAACCGGTTCCGGGCATTTTATTTATCAAAACTGGAGGAAAGACGATCATGAAAATTGGGATTGATCCCGGTCATGGCGGGGAAGATTCCGGAGAGATTGGGTCTTCGGGGTTAAAGGAGAAAGAAATTACTTTAGCAGTGGGGATGTTATTAGGGAACGCGCTAAAGGACAACGGGCTTGATGTCGTTTATACCAGAGAAAAAGATACCACGGTAAAATTGCCTGTGCGGACAGATTTGTTAAATCGCGCCAAATGTGATGTGATTATTTCCCTTCATGTGAATGCGGCCGGCGACAGTAAAAAGAACTATTTAACGACGCGGGTCCAATCAAAGAAGGGAAAAGCGGAGGTCCTGGCGTTATTTGTGCAGCGCCGGTTGGTCGCGGCAACCGGATGGCGGGATGGCGGTGTGCATGAAGCGAAAGTGCCTGTAATCCAAGAAACTAGAATTCCCACAATTATTGTGGAACTAGGCTTTATCTCCAATCCGGGCCAGGAAAAATGGCTCGCCGTTCCGGAGCATCAACGCAAACTTGCGCACGCAATCGCTCAAGGGATCCTTGAGTTTTGGGGACAACCCTATCAAGAACCGGAAGTGAAAAAGGGGAAAGAATCCTTAGCCGGTAAAAAGATCGATCGGGAAGTAAAGGTGATGCTGGGAGGAAAAGAAATACCCGCCGGGATGATTCGGACGGAAGAGGGAAAAGAAAAGGCTTTAGTCCAGTTAAGCGACATCGCCGACCTGTTAAGGCTGCAATTTAAATATGACCCTGAGACCAAAACCATTACGGTGAAGACATGAAACAAGAAGTCCCGGTCAGCTGAAGGAAGATCGCCCATGGTGAAAATTAATTGATTATGGTTTTGAATAGGTAGCTGGAGACATATGATAATATATCTCCAGTTTTTCTGTGGACCCAATAGAATGATTTATTTTGCCAATTTCATAAAGCTTAAAACAGGGAGAGGAGAGCAATGATAACAAGTAACTCTGTTCTGGATTTTCTGCAGCCGGAGCTGGATAATATGATTAAAGAGGCAAAAGAGACCGCCTTAAAAAATGTTAAAGAAAAGCTCATCTTAAATTTTGAGAGTATTCTTTATGAACAAGCGATGAATCAGCTGTCAAGCCGGCCTTTAGCCAAAGAGGTGCAGGTGACCGAACCGTTTCAGTATAGGTCTTCCCAAGCTATCTCCGGTGCGCACAAAAAGGTCTATTTATACGGAATTACGGAAGTGGCCGCGGACCACTTTGTTTCCCAGGGAAACTTTGACGGTATTGCCGATGGGACCAAGGTTTTTACCCTGATCCATAAAAATCTTCTTGCGGTAATTAGTGAAGTATCTCCAGAGGATTTTAACGAAGGGAAGATCCCGGAATTAGCGGAAAAGAGGGAGTGGCTGGAAGACAAAACGGAGCGCCATCAAAAGGTCATTTCTCTCTTAATGGGTAAATATGCCGTGATTCCCATGGGTTTTTGCTCTCTTTATCCGTCCCAGGATCAATTAAGGATTTTTTTAGAGGAGAACTATCATGATCTGATCGAACAGCTCACGAATATTCATAACAAAACGGAATGGGGATTAAAGCTCTACCTAAACGAGGAGCTGTTTAAACAATTTCTCCAGGAAAAAGATGAGAGTATTAACAATCTGATGAACGAAATGTCTCTTAACCAGACAGGGAAAGGGTATTTGCCCAAGAAAAGGTTAGCCAACCGGATCGAGAAAAAAGCCTTTGATATTGCCGAGGAGGTACACCGCCGGCTGTGCCGTTTTTCCGCCGGTGCTATTTTAAATAAACTTCCTCCGAAAGAGGTTGGGGGGAAGGGAGAACGGATGATTCTCAATGGCGCTTATTTATTAGAGAAAAACAAAGAGGATAATTTTTTTGAGACCGTAAAATGGCTGGAAGAAACAGAAGGGCCCCGGGGTTTTGTTTTTGAGATTACAGGGCCATGGCCCTGTTATAATTTTTGCCGTGTTTCGTCCACGGGTACCTGATGATCAAAAAGAGCCGCGGACTAGTGGGCCCCGGGGACAGTATCCCGGCATGCACATCGTTAACAGACTCCAACCCCCAAAACTCAGACCTCTCAAAAGCGCGGCCGCCGGCCGCGCTTTTTGACGATACCGGGGAAGATCCCCCTGGAAGCTTTCCTGCCGATAAAGCCTGCCATCCTTCCTTACGATTTGGCATAAAGCTTGCAATGCAATATTGTTTGACAATGAAAAGGAGGGAAAGAAAATGACCTGGTTCCCCTTTATTTGCCTGGGAATTGGAGCCTTGATAGGTTTCACCAGGTGGGTTAAACCTATGTTGAAATGGGTTGATCTGATCATCAACATAGGCTTAATCATCTTAATGCTTACGTTAGGCGCTAAGATTGGCAGCAACGATTCTCTGATTAGCAGCTTGGGGCTATTAGGTTTTAGATGCTTACTCACAGCAGCTTTAGCAATTGCTTTTAGTGTGCTATTTACGGTGCTGTTGGAAAAAACAATACTCCCCTTAGAAGAGGTTCAAAAGAAGCTAGCCAGCCAAAATATGGGCATTGAACAGGAAATTGATCATATTGAAGAAAAAAAGCCCGCATCACCCCTGGTCTGGATGATGCCGGCCTGTGTGATTTTAGGCATAGGGATGGGATACCTGTTGATTTCTCCCCCGCAAATTTTTGTCTTGGATTACACGCTGATGGTATCTCTCGTGATCATTTACGTAGGGGTGGGTATTAGCTTTGGTGTGAACCGGGATGTCTTCCGATACGTTCGGGTCTTAGGCTGGAAGATTGTACTGATTTCGGCAGCTATTGTTGCCGGAAGCCTGGCCGGCGGGTTTGCTTCCGGGCTGGTATTAGGGATGCCGGCTTACATTACCGTTACTGCGGCCGGCGGCATGAGCTACTATAGTGTTACCGGTGCTTATTTAACGCAGGTATATGGTATCGAAGTAGGAGCATATGGTTTTCTCGTGAATGTGGCCAGAGAGTTCCTGACCGTGCTCTTTCTGCCTCTTTTGATAAAAATCAGTAAAGGCAGCCCAATTGCCGGCGGTGCGGCAGGAAACATGGATACCATGCTGGCTCCCGTTACTAAATTTGTGGGACCGGAACTGGGACTGGTGACCCTCATTACAGGGACTATTCTTACCTTCCTCGTTCCTTTTCTGCTCCCGGTTCTTGTGCACCTCTAATGGGACGGAGAAGGCCACCCACTATGCTGGAGTATCATTTGCCGGCATGCCGGGTGCTTTGATTGCTGTGCGGCTTATTTTGGGGTTGTAATGAAAACGGAGCCGGTATTTGATATAATGGTTACATATTTTTCTAATTCTAATTAATGGAGGACACAGGGTGAAAAGTTCGGTGCGTTCAATGGTAGCAGACTTGAGTTTGATTTTCATCGCCATGATTTGGGGTTTTTCTTTTACGACGATCAAGGTTTCTATCGGCATGATACCGCCCATGGAGTTTATCGGCGTGCGTTTTGTGATTGCCTCTGCAGTACTGGCTATCCTCTTTTACAAGCATCTCCTGCGCACGAACCGGTACGAAATCATGGCCGGGTGTGTGATCGGCATCTTTTTGTTTCTCGGCTATTGTACCCAAACCATCGGCTTGCAGTATACCACCCCGGGAAAATCAGGCTTTATTACCGGGATCTATATTGTGCTTGTACCATTCCTGGCTTCCATCATCCAAAAGAAGTCTGTGGGCGCGCTGCCTATTACGGGAGCGGTGATTGCGGTTACGGGTCTGGGGCTGCTCTCGGTAAATTTAAATGAGCTTTACCTGCTCGGTGAAGGGGATTTTCTCACCCTCATTTGTTCTGTTGGTTTTGCCTTACATATCCTGTGTGTGGAGCGGTATTCCCCCAAGTATGATCCTTTTGTGCTCACCATCGTCCAGATTGCTTTTACCGGTGTTTTAAGCCTGATCTATTCCGGCCTGTTTGAGACCTTTCAGCCCGGGATACCGGGTCAGGTGTGGCAGGCCATTTTGTTTACGGCTTTGCTGAGCACCTGTTTTGCCTTTCTTGCCCAAAACATTGCCCAAAAATTTACCTCCTCCAGTCATACGGCTTTGCTGCTTGGATTGGAATCCCCTTTTGCTCTGCTCTTTTCCATCCTGTTGTGGGGTGAATCCCCCACCCTGCGGGGATATATCGGATGTTTGCTGATTTTTGCGGCGATCCTGCTGGTAGAAATGGGGCCTATGCTCTTCCGGAAAAAGGCTGGTGAAATTACCGGTGCGGAGATGTGTGAAAAAGGGTAGGAAGTTTCCGGGAAAGGATGTTCTTTGAAATGCCCAAAATTAGGCATATACTTGCCCAATTTTGGGCATTTTTGCGCTGCCCAGGTTTTTTCAGGAACAAAACGCACAAGTGCCGAATCCTAAGCATTTTCTTTTCCAATAGGAACATAAATGGCTCCATATCAGCCTCAAATATGGTTTTAGGGCTGCGCGAAAAAAATGGTATGGATTTTGCATAGTAACATATAAGAGAATCTAGTCAGTGTAAAAAATTAAATATGAAAGGGAGGGGAAGAAATGAGTATACCTGTCATTGTCAGTGCTGTACGCACGGCGATAGGCAGCTATGGAGGAGCGCTTAAGGATGTAAAAGCAGCGGATCTAGGAGCCGCGGTCATTGCTGAAGCTTGTTCCAGAGCAAAGATTGCTGCCGAGATGGTGGAAGAAGTAATTATGGGCAATGTTCTGCAGGCCGGGTTAGGGCAAAACGTGGCCAGGCAGGCGGCCTTGAAGGCGGGATTACCCGTAGAAGTTCCGGCCATGACCGTTAACAAAGTTTGCGCATCCGGAATGAAAACAGTTGCTTTAGCCGCCCAGGCCGTGCAAATGGGTGACGCCCAGGTCGTGGTGGCCGGAGGGACGGAAAATATGAGCCAGGCGCCTTATCTGCTCTACAACGCCCGGTGGGGCCAAAGAATGGGAGACGGCGTGCTGGTGGATGAGATGATCAAAGACGGCTTGTGGTGCGCCATCGGCGATCATCATATGGGGATTACCGCAGAGAACGTAGCCCAAAAATATCAGATCAGCAGGGAAGAACAGGATGAATTTTCTTTCCAAAGCCAAAAGAAGACGGACAGCGCCTGGGGGCAGAATCTTTTCGAACAGGAAATTGTCCCGGTCTCTATTCCGCAAAAGAAGGGCGAACCCGTGATATTTAAAAAGGATGAGCACTTTAAACCCGGGACGACACGGGAAAAGCTGGCCGCCTTAAAACCGGCATTTCAAAAGGGTGGTACGGTCACCGCGGGAAATGCCTCCGGCATTAATGACGGCGCCGCCGCCCTGGTGATCATGTCGGAAGAACGGGCCCATAGTTTAGGGCTGGTTCCGCTGGCCCGGATTGCGGCCTATGCCTCCAGCGGCGTGGAACCAGGGGTGATGGGAATGGGGCCGGTGGCGGCGGTTCATAAGGCCCTGGCCAAAGCAGGCTGGAAGCTGGAGGACATTGATTATATCGAGGCAAACGAAGCCTTTGCCGCCCAAAGTGTCGCCGTAGGAAAACAGCTGGGCTGGGATGCCGGCAAAGTGAATGTTTGGGGTGGAGCCGTGGCCTTAGGGCATCCCATCGGCGCCAGCGGGGCTAGAATCATCGTCACTTTACTTCATGTGATGGAAAAGAACGGCGGGAAAAAAGGTTTGGCCACCTTATGTGTGGGCGGGGGCCAGGGCATGGCAGTGCTTGTCGAAAAATGAAGGAATTGGCGGTAAAAAAACTGAAGCCCTGGTGAAGGAGATAAAACTAAGATCATAGAATCATTTTCAGGAGGTTAAAAGAATGTACAAACCGGGATGTCCGTACGGAACGCACAGAGTGCTGGAGCCGAAAGGAGTATTACCCCAGCCGGCATGGAAAATTGATAATACCATGGAGATTTATGACAATGAGCTTCTCATCGATGTCGATACCTTGAATATTGATGCCGCCAGTTTTACCCAAATTAAGAAACAGGCGCAAGGGGATGCGGAGGCTTTTGCGGCCATTATGCGGGATATCGTCAGCCAGCGGGGTAAACATCACAACCCGGTCACCGGGTCCGGCGGCATGCTGATGGGAACGGTGCAAGAAATCGGTCCCAAATTTGCCGGGAAAACCCCGGTAAAAGTGGGCGACAGGATCGCCACCCTGGTTTCCCTGTCCCTGACACCGCTGCAGATCCATCGCATTAAAGCCATCGATATGGAGAAAGACCAGGCTTCCGTAGAAGCCCAGGCGATCCTTTTCAGCAGCGGAATCTATGCGGTGCTGCCGGAAGATATGTCCCCCACCCTGGCTTTAGCCATATTGGACGTAGCAGGCGCTCCGGCCCAAACGGCCCATCTGGTGCGGCCGGGACAGACGGTGCTGATTATCGGCGGCGGGGGAAAATCCGGACTGCTGTGCGCCTATGAAGCGAAGAAAAGAGCAGGAATTACGGGCAAGATTATCGGCCTGGGTTCAGGAAAAGCCAGTTGTGCGCGCATGGAAAGATTAGGAGTCTTTGACCATATTCTTCAGGTGGATGCCACGGATCCCCTGAAAGTCTTGGCCGCCATTCAGGAGGCTACCCAGGGTAATCTGGCGGATGTGACGATTAACTGTGTGAATATTCCGGGAACCGAAATGAGTTCCATTCTGGCCACAAAGGAAAACGGCCTTGTTTACTTCTTCAGCATGGCGACCAGCTTTACGGCGGCTGCCCTTGGTGCGGAAGGAATCGGCAAAGATGTGACCATGCTCATCGGCAACGGATACTGCAAGGACCATGCGGTGGTTTCCCTGCAAACAGTGCGCGAGTGCCCGGTCTTGATGGAAATATTCCAGGAGCTTTTTGCCTGAGATGGATCATTGGGATGGGCTGCTGCACAGTCACAAGGGCACTTTGACAGTGGTGGGCATGGCAAAAAACGTGGGCAAAACGGTGACCCTGAATTCCCTGATCGATTTCTTTTCCCGGCGGGGATGGACCGTCGGCGTGACTTCCGTGGGCAGGGACGGAGAAAGATATGATGCCTTGACCCAGCTCAGGAAACCTGCCATCACTTTACAGCCGGGGACTTTTCTGGCCACGGCGGACCTGGTCCTGGGGAACCAAAAACCGGTGCAGCTTTTGAGATACACGGGGATGCGCACGCCCATGGGAGAAGTGGCCCTGTTTCAGGTAAAAGAGACGGCCGATGTGGTGGTGGCCGGGCCGAGCAAAAACCATGAGTTGAGGAAGGTAGTGGAGCTTTTCCTGGCGGACCTAAAAGTCCGGTGTGTTTTAATCGACGGGGCTTTTGACCGGCAGAGTGCGGTGGATCCCGCCGTAAGCGGAAAGGTGATCTTAGCCAGCGGCGCTACTTTGAGCCGAAACATGGAAGAAGTGATCGCACTGACGAAATGCCGGGTGGAGCAGCTAACCCTGGCTCCCTGCCCGGCCCCTTTGAAAAAAATGATAGAGAACAGTGGGGCCAGAATCCTTCTTTTTGACGGGGAAAATATCAGGGAAGTATCCTTGCCCACGGCTTTGCTTCGGAAAACAGCCTGGCGGGAAATTTTCCGGGAGCAGCCTTCCGACCTGTTTATTAAGGGGGCTGTAGGCAATGAACTGGCGGAAGCTTTGCTGGAAAATAGAGGGCCTTGCCGGGTCATTGTCCCCGATGGGAGTAAAGTTTTTATCGACGCCTTCCTGTGGAAAAGGCTGGCGGCCCAGGAGATTTTTTTTCAAGCACTGCATCCTATTTGTTTGCTTGCTGTTACCATCAACCCTACCTACCCGGGCGGAAAGGGCTATGACCCGGATGAGCTGCTGGAGAAAATGGGCAGCGCCCTGCACCCGCTTCCGGTGCTGGATGTAATGCAGGGCAAAAAGTATCAAAGAGAGTTCCGGTAAGGAGGAAATGAATTGGAGAACCTGTCAAATACTGGCGACGGTTACTTGGATCTGGTTTTTGATTTGTTGGAAGATGCCGTGCAAATTGTAAACTGTGCGGGCATGACCGTCTATTACAATCGAGCTGCGGCAGAAATGGATGGACTAAACCAAGAGGATGTGATCGGAAAGCATATTTTACAGGTTTATCCGTCTTTAACACTGGAAACCAGTAGTTTGCTGCAGGTTTTGGAAACTGAAAAACCTATTCTCAATCAACAGCAGTCCATCGTTAATAGTCTAGGTAAAGCAATGACCCTGCTTTATTGTACCTACCCCCTTTATCAAGAGGGTAAATTGATGGGAGCTTGTGATATCTCGAGAAATATTACCAAAATGAAGGAACTGTCCGAACGTGTCCTGGACCTCCATGCGGAACTGGTGGATTCCAAGTCTCCCAATCGGAAAAAACCCCGGGCTTTTCTCACCGGGGGATTAGCCCGCTATACTTTTAATGACATTATCGGCCAGCATGAATCCATCATCAATTTAAAGGTAAAGGCCCAAAGAATTGCCGGAAGTTCCTCCCCTATTCTGGTTTACGGAGAGACAGGGACGGGAAAAGAGCTGGTGGTTCAGTCGATTCATAATGCCTCGCCCTTTAAACACGGGCCTTTTATCGCCCAGAATTGCGCCGCCTTTCCGGTGACTCTGCTGGAAAGCATCTTATTTGGCACGGTAAAAGGCAGTTTTACCGGGGCGGAAGATAAACCGGGATTGTTTGAACTGGCGGACGGCGGCACCCTTCTTTTGGACGAAATCAACTCTATGCCCATGGAACTGCAGAGTAAGCTTTTACGGGTTTTGCAGGAGGGGGCGGTCCGGCGCGTAGGGGATACCAGAATGCGGCCGGTGGATACTAGGATCGTGGCCTGCACCAATGTAGAACCGGAAAAAGCGGTGCAAAAAAAGGAATTGCGCATTGACCTTTATTACCGGCTGAATGTGGTCTCTTTGCGCGTGCCCCCTTTGCGGGAGCGAAAAAGCGATATCCCGGCCTTAACAGATTATTTTATCAAAATGTATAACAACAAGCTGGGCTGCCGGGTAAACAGGCTCAGCCCCGAGGCGAGCCAGATGTTTATGAACTACTCTTGGCCGGGAAATGTCCGGGAATTGCAGCATGCCATCGAACATGCGGCAAACGTGGTATCCGGTCCCGTGATCGGACTGGAACATTTTCCGGACCACTTGCAGCAGATCCATAAAACCATCCTCGATGATGAAGCTTTAAATATGAACGGGCAGGGGAATTTGCCCGAATTATTAAGAAAAGTGGAGATGAAATGCCTTACCCAGGCCATGGAGAAGTGCGGCTTTAATATTTCCCGGGCCGCGCTGCACCTGGGCATACCCAGGCAAACGCTGCAATATAAATTAAAAATCTTCGGTATCCTGGGAGAAGTGGGAAAATCCTCTTAATTGGGGACATTCCTCTGACGGGATAGGAATACCCAAAATAGAGGTGTGTCCCCTGACCTTTAAAGGAGGGATAAATAGTGAAGCTGGATTTAGATGAGAATCTTGTGGCCCGTGGCCGCGAGATGGCGGGGAAGATTGTCGATGAAGTACATAAACATATCGAAAGTCATACCACGGTTGCTGTAGAAAGAGCCGTCCTGCGCCTGCTGGGCGTGGACGGAGTTGACCGGGCGGAGGTGCCCCTGGCCAACGTGCTGGTGGATCAACTCCGCCGGGAAGGGGTTCTGGGCAAAGGGGTCATTTACTGGATCGCCAATGCCTCCCTTCAGCTAGAGCTGACTCCCCAGCAAATTGTCGAAGCGGCGGTGGAGGGAAAGATGGAACTGACCAAGCTGCCTTCCCGGCCGGCCGATGGAGTGAAAAATAAAGCGGAAAGCCTGGCGGAACATGCTTTGTCCACCATCCGGGCCAGGCGGAGAGAACGGGAAGAACTGATCCGGACTTTGGGAAAAGGGAAAGAACCCCTGATCTATGTAATTGTGGCCACGGGAAATGTTTATGAGGATGCGGTTCAGGCCAAAGCTGCCGCCAAGCAAGGGGCGGATATTATTGCCGTGATCCGGACCACCGGTCAGAGCCTCCTGGATTATGTGCCCTATGGTCCTACCACCGAAGGCTTTGGGGGCACCTATGCCACCCAGGCCAATTTTAAGATCATCCGCCAGGCTCTGGACGAAGTCAGTCAGGAAGTGGGCCGCTATATTCATTTGACCAATTATTGTTCCGGGCTGTGCATGCCGGAAATCGCGGCCATGGGGGCCATGGAACGCTTGGATATGATGCTGAACGACTCCATGTACGGAATTATTTTCCGGGACATAAATATGAAGCGGACCTTTGTGGACCAGTTTTTTTCCCGGCTGATCAACGGCTATGCCGGAATTATTATTAATACCGGGGAAGATAACTACCTGACTACCGCTGATGCCATCGAGAGTGCCCACACGGTGCTCGCTTCCGAACTGATTAATGAGCAGTTTGCCTTCCGGTGCGGCATGAAAGAGTCACAGCTTGGTTTGGGGCATGCTTTTGAAATCAACCCGGATGTGGAAAACGGTTTTTTGTACGAGTTGGCCCATGCGGAACTGGTGCGCAATGTATTCCCCTATTCTCCCATTAAATATATGCCTCCCACCAAATATATGACCGGCAACATCTTTAGAGGACATATCCAGGATGCCATGTTTAATACCTGTTCGGTGATGACCGGCCAAAGTATTCATCTCCTGGGCATGCTCACGGAAGCCATCCATACGCCCCATATTCATGACCGTTTCCTCAGCATTCAAGCCGCCAAGTATATCTTCAACAATATGCGGGGCCTCAGGGACGAGATCAGCTTCCGGTCTGACGGTTTTATCCAGACCCGGGCCAAAGCGGTGTTGCAGGAAACGGTAGATTTTCTGGAAAAGGTGGCCCGCATCGGGCTGATGCAGGGCCTGGCCCAAGGATGGTTTGCCGATATTGTACGCACGCCTGAGGGCGGGAAAGGTTTGGAAGGCGTCATACCGCGGGATCCGGATTATTTGAATCCCCTGATTCCGCTGATGCTGAAGGGAGGAAGGGCCGATGCCTAATCACGCTGCAGTCAAACCCTATGGGGATACCATGGATGACGGCATGATCCAGATCTCATTCACCCTGCCCGTGCCTCTGTCCAATGCGTCAAAGGAAGGGGCCCGGCAGCTGATGCTGAAGCTGGGACTGGAGGAGCCTGCGGTAGTACATGCCGAAGACCTGGGGGAAATCTTCAGTTATTACGTGGTTTATGCCAAGTGTAAAGAAACGGTTGATCTGAACCAAATCGTGGTCCCTGAAGTAAAGGTGAAGGTACTGGATAAACACGAAGTGGACCAGTTTATTGCGGATAAATTTAAGCGGAAGCTGAATATTGTGGGGGCCTGCATCGAAAGCGACGCCCATACCGTAGGGATCGATGCTATTATGAACATGAAGGGTTTTAACGGTCATAAGGGTCTGGAGAGCTTCCACGAGATCAATGCCTATAATTTGGGCGCTCAGGTTACCTGCGAAGAAGTGATCAGAAAGGCTTACGAATTAAATGCCGATGCCATCCTGATCTCCCAGGTGGTGACCCAGAAAAACATTCATATCACCAATTTGACCAAACTGGCGGATATGCTGGAAGCTGAGGGACTGAGAGAAAAAATCATCTTAGTCGTGGGCGGGCCGAGAATCAACCATGAACTGGCGAAGGAGCTGGGCTATGATGCGGGCTTTGGGCCCAACACCTATGCGGAACATGTGGCCTCCTATATTGTCCAGGAGATGGAAAAGGTAAGAGGTGTTTTTATTGGATAAACTGATCATTACGGTTGCTGCGGTCGGTGCAGAAGTGACAAAAAAAGATAACCCGAATTTACCGGTTACCCCTTTGGAGATCGCGGAGGAAGCCCAACGATGTGCGGAAAAGGGAGCCTCCATCATTCACCTGCACGTCCGTGACGGGGACGGCAACCCTACCCAGTCCAAAGAGGTTTTTGCCGAAACCATTCGATTGATCAAAGAACGTACCAATATCATCATCCAAACCTCTACCGGAGGCGCTGCCTGGATGAGTGGGGAAGAGCGCCTGCAGCCCATTGAACTAAAACCGGAAATGGCCACCTTAACCACCGGAACGGTAAACTTTGGCGCGGAGCTATTTTCTAACCCTACGCCCATGGTGGAGCAATTTGCCAAAAAGATTGTCGAGAACGGGGTGAAGCCGGAAATCGAGGTTTTTGAGGTAGGGATGATCAACAATGCCTTGAATCTGGTAAAAAAGGGCATTTTGCAGCTGCCCCTGCATTTTGATTTTGTCATGGGTGTTCCCGGGGGAATTCCCGGGGAACCGAGACATTTGCTCCATCTTGTGGAGTCTCTTCCCGCCGGGTGCACCTGGACTGTGGCAGGTATCGGACGCTATGAGCTCTCTCTGGGCACTCTGGCCATCCTGCTGGGAGGAAATGTCCGGGTAGGATTTGAAGACAACATTTTCTACGCCAAGGGAGTACTTGCCCAAAGCAATGGGCAACTGGTGGAAAGGATGGCCCGGCTGGCCAAAGAACTGGGCAGAGAGGTTGCCACCCCGGACGAAGCGCGGAAAATTCTGCACTTGATTTAAATAGCTGGTTTCCATATGCTGAGTTTTCAGCGTAATAGCCGAAAATTCAGCATATCATTTTTAATATTTGCCCTCATTTTTTTTATTTTTCTATATCATAAATTTACTAAGGGCTTCTATTTCCTCAGGACAAAATTAGGCGATACCTGTTTAGAAAAGCAGGAAGATGGGATCGTCGTATGGTATAATTATTGCTATGGTTTTAAGGAAGGAGGGTAGAGAATCCGGGTGCAGTTTGGTGGTAATCCACCAAAGATAAATATACAAGAGGAGGGTATTTTGTGAGTGAAACTGGATTAGGTCTTCAAAAGCATGGTGAGGGAGAACTCCATCGAAGTCTGAAGCTGAGGCACATGAACATGATTGCGATAGGTGGGGCGATCGGGACAGGCTTGTTTTTTGCAAGCGGCAGTGCAATAAGTACCTCAGGCCCTGGGGGGGCACTACTGGCATATGGCTTAATGGGGATATTGGTTTACTTCCTGATGACATCTCTTGGCGAAATGGCTACCTTGATTCCTCTTTCCGGATCCTTTGAAACCTACGCTTCCAGATTTGTAGACCCGGCCCTTGGTTTTGCCCTTGGCTGGAATTATTGGTTCAGCTGGGCTATCACCGTAGCGGCAGAATTGGTTGCAGCCGCACTTATCATTAAATTCTGGTTACCGGATACTCCGGCCACCATGTGGGCGATTATCTTTTTAGCAATACTCTTCGTATTAAACGTACTGTCGGCAAGATCATACGGTGAAGCTGAGTTTTGGTTTGCCGGCATTAAGGTTGTGACCATCATTATCTTCCTTCTCGTCGGTGTACTGATGATTATCGGTATCATGGGCGGCCATACCGTGGGTTTTTCCAACTGGGTATTGGATGACGGCGCGGGCAACAAGGCCCCGTTCATCGGCGGCTTTTTCGGCATGCTGAGCGTCTTTCTCGTTGCCGGGTGGTCTTTCCAGGGGACGGAGCTGGTCGGCCTGGCCTCCGGTGAATCCGAGCACCCGGAAAGAACCATTCCCAAGGCGATCAGCGCTGTATTCTGGCGCATCCTCCTGTTCTATATCGGCGCCATATTTGTGGTGGGAACCTTGATGCCTTTCACAGAGCCGGACCTCTTAAACGGAAGTGTTGAGAACATAGCGGCATCGCCCTTTACTCTCGTGTTTAAGAACGCCGGCTTTGCCTTTGCCGCTTCACTGATGAACGCAGTTATCATGACCTCGGTGCTTTCCTGCGGCAATTCAGGCCTTTATGCTTCCACCCGGATGCTTTACGCCATGGCATCTGAGGGCAGAGCTCCTCAGATATTCGCCAAGGTAAATAAAAGAGGCGTACCGATGTACGCTTTATACATTACCACGGCCATTGCTGCGGTAGCCTTCTTTGCTTCTCTGATTGGCGAAGGTAAAGTGTACTACATGCTCTACAACGCATCAGGCCTGACCGGTTTCTTCGCCTGGTTCGGGATCGCAGTCTGCCATTACAGGTTCAGAAAAGCCTATGTGGCACAGGGCGGAAAGATCGAAGATCTCAAATATAAAGCCAAATGGTATCCTTTCGGACCGGTATTTGCCCTGATCCTTTGCACCATCGTCATCTTTGGGGCCAATACCTGGGTATTCCAGGACGGTAACTTCACCTGGTTCGATTTTATTACCAATTATGCCTTAATTCCTATCTTTATTGCCGTATACCTGGGATATAAGATCGTTAAAAAGACGAAGCTGGTACCGCTCCAGGACTGTGACTTCAAATCTCTCGAGTACAAAAAATAATCTTTTTTATCTAGTCTGATTTGCAAGTTAAAAGCCGCTCATCTTCTCTGCTGCTTTTGCCGGAAGATGAGCGGTTTTTCTTTTGAAAGCAAAAAGCGGCGGATGCCGGAAATTGGGCACCCGCCAAGGGGAAACCCGCGGGGATAGATTTCTTGTGTCCTGGTGGGGCGGTGCTGAACAAGTCCATTGCGGGGTGATAAAAAAATTTTTCCGGCCCCAGGTGCAATTGGTGATTTAGAAAAAAAATTTACAGAGTATTAAAAATAATGACGAATGTTGGGCACCGGAAAAAGTACCCTTTTGTGCCAATGGCTTTTAAAGAATTTCAAGCGATTTTTGGCCTATCCTCTCCTTCGGTGCCGAAAAAAGGGCTGTGGGAATGCCGGAAATCCGGCACATGGCTTACTCCCGGAGAGAAACAACCCGGATTTATCAAGGGGTAAAAGGTTTTTTCGCCTTTTTCATTTCTCGGCACGTTTCTTGCAAAAGCCTAATGGCAAACCGAAAGCATTTGGAAGGGAGCAAGCGGCATGAGAAACTATCGAGACATTCCTCTCTGGTCCAGGGTGAAAGAAGAGGAGTGGCAGGATTGGCGTTGGCAGGTGGCGAATCGTATCACTTCATGGGAAACCTTAAAACAGGTTATTCCCTTAACCATGGAGGAAGAAGAAGGTATTGTTAATTGCTTAAAAAGTTTACGCATGGCGATTACGCCATATTATGCTACTTTAATTGATGCCGACGATCCGGATTGCCCGATTCGTAAACAAGCAGTTCCTACTTCGGCGGAACTGCACCGGAGTTCTTTCGATTTGGCCGATCCCTTGCATGAAGACAAGGATTCTCCTGTGCCCGGCTTAACGCATAGATATCCGGACCGGGTCCTGTTCTTGCTGACCGACCAGTGCTCCATGTACTGCCGGCATTGTACCCGGCGCCGGTTAGCCGGCCAGCACGACCAATCCCGCACCAAGGAAGATATTGACCGCTGCATCCAATACATCCGGGAAACCCTGGTGGTCCGTGATGTGGTCCTGTCCGGGGGAGATGCTTTTTTAATTAACGATGCTATGATTGAATATGTGTTACGGGAACTGCGCAAAATCCCCCACGTAGAAATTATTCGTTTTGGGTCCCGGACTCCGGTGGTGATGCCCCAGAGGATTACCCCCGCCCTGGTAGGGATTTTGAAAAAATATCATCCCGTATTCGTCAATGTCCATTTTAATCATCCCAAAGAAATTACCGACGAAGCGGCCGAGGCCTGTGCCCGTCTGGCGGATGCCGGGATTCCCCTGGGAAACCAGTCTGTGCTCTTGCGGGGCGTCAACGACTGTCCGGAACTTTTGAAAAAACTAAGCCATGAATTGTTGAAGATCCGGGTACGGCCCTACTACATTTACCAATGTGACATGTCCCAGGGTATTGAACATTTTAGAACGTCGGTCAGTGAAGGAATTC
Source organism: Candidatus Formimonas warabiya (assembly GCF_002777255.1). Lineage (GTDB taxonomy): Bacteria > Bacillota > Dehalobacteriia > Dehalobacteriales > Dehalobacteriaceae > Formimonas > Formimonas warabiya. The sequence goes on from NZ_CP017634.1 coordinate 4,650,989, forward strand.
AGGCCATTGAATATATGCGGGGCCATACCTCAGGGTTGGCGGTTCCTACTTTTGTCGTGGACGCGCCCGGAGGGGGAGGCAAGATCCCTGTGATGCCCCAATATCTGGTCTCCATGGGTTTGGGCAAAGTGGTTCTGCGTAATTACGAAGGAATGTACTCCGCTTACACGGAACCCAAACAGCTCATCGATCCCGAGGCGCCCTGCACCATTTGCGGCACCCATCATCACGACACCAAGATTGGGCTCACCGGCCTCTTAAGCGGTCAGGCCTATTCCATGGAACCCAATAATCGCTTGCTCAAAAAAGAAGGGCAGCACAAATTGTCCAGGGCGGAATAGAAAGAGTATTGTGAAATTAAATTCCGGTGTATAATGAGGAATGTACGAAGAGCAGGCGAAAGCCTGCATAGGAAAAAGGAGAAATCAAGATGCCAAAATTCTCTTTCGAAAGGCAACCGAAATACCGGGTCCTTTCCGAGGATCAAATCAGCACCATTCATGAAAAGGCCTTACATATTCTGGAGCATACCGGGGTTAAGTTCGATTCGGACGAAGCGTTAAAAATTTTAAAGGATCACGGTGCCGTTGTCGACTTTGACAGGCAAATTGCCCAAATTCCCGCCCGCCTGGTCCTGGACAGTATTGATAAGACTCCCGAGTCCCTGCAGCTTTATGACCGGGAGGGAAATCCTTCCGTGTGCCTGGATGGAAACAGCGCTCATTTCGCGCCCGGGTCCGCGCCTATTCATTTTATGGAGTCGGACGGGACGACCGTGCGGCCGGCCCTAGCCCGGGATTTAAAGAACATTTCCCGGGTGAATGATGCCCTGGCCAACATACAATTGCAATCGACAGCGGTAAATCTAAGCGATGTCCCTAAAGTAATCGGTGACAGCTACCGGTTATACCTGCTTTTAAAAAATTCCCCCAAACCGATTGTGTCGGGGGCTTTCAGCGTTCATGGCATTACGGACATGCGGGATATGCTGGCCGCTGTGGCCGGCGGGGAAGAAGAACTGCGGGAAAAGCCCCGGGTCCTTTTTGATATTTGCCCTTCACCTCCCCTGAAATGGACCCATATCAGCTGCCAAAATATCATTGACTGTGCCCGGTTCGGGCTGCCCATCGAAACCATTTCCGTGCCCATGCCGGGGGCCGCTTCACCGGCTACCCTGGCCGGCTCCGTCCTGCTGCACACGGTGGAGACGCTGAGCGGGATTGTGCTGGCCCAATGTGTCTGCCCGGGTACGCCCATGGTCTACGGGGGGGCGCCCATGTATTTTGATATGCGGCACAGCACCACTTCTCTGAATGCCATGGAATCGGAATTAATCAGCGCCGCCTATGCCCAAATCGGCAAATTCTACGGCATGCCCATTCATACCTATGCCGCTTTAAGCGACTCCAAACTTGTTGATGCCCAGGCAGGCCTGGAAACCGGCATGAGCGGCCTGCTGGCCCTTCAAGCCGGCATTAACGTAATCTCCGGCACCGGGGTTTTGGAATTTTGCAATACCTTCAGTATTGAAAAGCTGGTGATGGATAACGAGATCTGCGGCATGGCGCTGCGGGTGGCTCAAGGGATTGACTGCTCCGAGGAAACCCTGGCGGTAGATCTAATCAGTGACTTAGGGCCAGGGGGAGATTACCTTTCCACGGAGCATACCTTTCACTGGTTTAAGAAGGAACCCTACATGCCTGCCGCGATCATTGACCGGAGAAGCCGCAATAGTTGGGAAGAGGCCGGGTCCCCCAGTACATTTGCCCTCGCCCGGGAAAAAGCAGAGAACATTTTAACAGGACATCAGCCGGTAGCGTTGGATGCTGAGCGGGACCGGACCCTAGACCGGACCGTGAAAAGGATTATGAAAGACCTTCAGGTAACAGAGCTTCCTTTAGGACCCAGTTAACAAAAAGGAAATCTTCAGCGGTTCCTCAGGAGTCAGAAGTCAGGAGCCGGCATCACAGAAGGGTGTATCGTCCCGGAGCATTCAGAATTCTGCCTGCTGAATTCTGAATACTTGAATACCTGAATCGTAACAATATGTAATTGGAGGTGGCGTATGGCAAAGATCTGTTCGTCTGCAGATGCGGTAAAGTTGATTGCTGACGGTATGTCCCTGATGATCGGGGGGTTTTTAGCGGTAGGCACCCCGGAAAATTTGATTGATGCCTTGGTGGCCCAAGGAACGAGGGGATTAACGGTAATTGCCAATGATACCGGATTTCCGGGAAAAGGGATCGGCAAGCTTCAAGATACCAAGCAAATAGCCAAATTATATGCCTCTTATATTGGCGCCCATCCGGAAACAGGACGGTGCATGCACAGCGGTGCAATGGAAGTGATATTGACTCCCCAAGGGACTTTAGCCGAGCAAATCAGGGCGGGCGGTGCCGGACTGGGCGGTTTCCTCACACCCACCGGGGTGGGGACCGTGGTGGCAAAAGGGAAAGAGGAAATCACTATCAAGGGAAAAACCTATCTTTTAGAACTGCCCTTAAGCGCCGATGTAGCCTTGATTAAAGCCTACCGGGCCGATACCGCGGGGAACCTGATTTATCGCCGTTCGGCGCGAAATTTCAACCCGATAATGGCCATGGGAGCCGGCCTGGTCATTGCGGAGGTAGAGGAAATTGTGGCCGTAGGAACTTTTGACCCTGATGCTGTGATGACGCCGGGGATCTTTATAGATTATTTGGTCAAGGAGGAGAGCCAGCATGCCTGATGACAGCCGTACCCGGATTGCAAAAAGGGTGGCCCGCGAACTCCACGACGGTGATGTGGTAAATTTAGGGATTGGGATGCCCACGATGGTTGCTAATTTTATTCCCGAAGGGGTTTCCATTATTCTACAGTCGGAAAACGGTTTTTTAGGTATCGGGCCTCAGCCGGAGCCGGGCCGGGAAGATAAGGATTTGACCAATGCCGGAGGAAAGCCGGTGACCATTTTACCCTTTGGATGCTGTTTTGACAGTGCCGCTTCCTTTGCCATTATTCGGGGGGACATGTGGATTGTACCGTGCTGGGCGCGCTGGAAGTGGATGAAAAAGGGAATCTGGCCAACTGGATGGTGCCGGGGAAAATGGTTCCCGGCATGGGGGGCGCCATGGACCTGGTGGTGGGCGCCAAGAGGGTGATCATTGCCATGGAGCATCTGGGCAAGGATGGCAGCCCGAAAATACTGAAAGAATGCCGGCTGCCTTTAACGGCCATCGCAGAAGTGGATTTAATTGTCACCGACATGGCGGTGATTGAAGTAAAGCCGGAAGGGCTGCATCTCAGGGAGATCGCCGAAACCACCACGCTGGATGCGGTTCTGGCCGCTACAGGAGCCGATTTGATTGTTCCCGAAGGAGAAATTTCCCGCTTCTAAAGTTTAAAGTCAAAAGTCAAAAGCCTAAGATTCTTTAATCTGGTCTTTAAGACTCTTCGGCTGACCTTCGACTTTAGACTTTTGATATTTGACTCATACAAGTTACCATTCATCACCACAAACTAAGGAGGGAAAGATTTTGTCTAAATTTTTTACCCGTATGGGCGACGGGTCAGGCATTTATCTTAGCGCAGACGATATTCGCTGGGATCTGGAAGAAGGCACCAAGGATGCCGCGGACCGCGGCAAAATTCCGGAACTGACCAAAGAAGAATTGGACCATTTGTATGACATTATTACCATGCCGGGTATTGTCGTCGGCGTAGAGAGAGGAAATGAAGTTGTCACGACTTCCGATTCCGGGGGGTGCAAAATTACCTATCATGCCAATATTGCCATTGACAGGGGCACCGCCGTACTGATTCATGAAAAGGTTCTGGGCGCGGATTCTCTTGATATCGGCCATATTGACTACAGCTATAAGGCGGTAAAGTCTGTCCTGCATGATGAAGCCGCCGTGATGGAACTGACCCAGCTCAACGCCGTGATGCCCGTATTATACGGGTCCATGCCCAACCTGGGACTGTATACCAAACCGGACGGGCCGGTGGACAATTGGTCGGAGCTTTTGCCTTTGGGAAAAATTGCCGAAGCCAGAGCTGCCCAAGAAGAAGCTGTGGAACATGCGGTAAAGGACATCGTCTATGTGGCGGGCGGTATGTATGAATCCGGCGCGGACGGCATGAATATCGACACCTGCGGCGCTTCCGGGGATGCCGACGTACTGGCTGCTTTAAAGGCAATTGAGCTGATCAAGCAAAAATATCCCGATTTGGGTATTGAAATGGGCATGGCCGGGGAATTTGTCATCGGTATGCACGGCAAGCTGGAATACGACGGCGTGCGCTTAGCCGGACTATATCCCCATAAGCAGGTAAAATTAGCGGAAAAAGCAGGGGCAAATATTTTCGGCTGTGTGGTTAATACCAACAGCAACATGTCCCTGGCCTGGAACCTGGCCCGTACCGTCACCTTTGTCAAGGCGTGCACCGAGGCCGCGACCATCCCGGTTCATGTGAACGTAGGCATGGGGGTGGGGGCTGTGCCCATGAGTGAAATGCCTTCCGTAGATGCGGTGAGCCGGGTGGATAAGGCCCTGGTGGAAATCGGCAAGGCGGACGGGTTGTAGATTGGCGTAGGCGATCCTTTTGGATTGGAAATCGCGCACGAGGTTGCCTGCGGCATGGGCGGAATTCGTACGGCCGGAGATCTGGTCTTACGGATGCAATTGTCCAAAGGCATGAAAATCAACGACGCGAAAAAATATGTGGCGGAAAAACTTGGCGTTTCTCCTGTTGACCTTAGCGACTGCGCGATTATGCGGGAAATAAGAGAGGATCTGAACCTGGGGCGTCCCATGCCCCCTGATCACGTGGCCAAAGGGATGGAAGCCAAAATCCGCATTGCCAAAGCCTTGGATATCAAGATTAACTCGGTGGAGCGTTTTATGCGCATGGCAGGCTTGAAATAAAAGAGATGAAAGATAAAATTTCAAGGAGGTAGTGATGTGAGCAAAGAAGCTATTTTTCAGGAAGCCCAAGAAGCGATCTTAAAATGTGATGCTCCGAAAGCGGTTGCCGTGGCAAAACAGGCCCTGGCCGAAGGCCTTGATCCGGTGGAAGTATTAAGCAAGGGCTTTAGTACAGGAATCCAGAGGATTGGGGATCTTTTTGGGAGAGGCGAAGTGTTCTTGCCGGAACTGATCCTTTCCGCACAAGTGATGAAGGAGGCAACCGCCGTTTTAGATGCCGCCATGCAGGGGAGCCAGGCCCAGAAGAAAGGCAAAATGCTCATTGCCACGGTAGAAGGCGATGTTCATGATATCGGCAAAGGGATCGTGGTTTCTTTGGTGAAGACCCAGGGCATCGAGGTGATTGACCTGGGCCGTGAAGTGCCGGTGGCCAAAATCATGGAAAAGGCCGTGGAGTACAGTGTGGATATTATCGGCACCAGCGCCCTTCTCACCACGACTATTACCGAACAGAAAAAATTGGAAGATGCCTTAAGGAAAGAGGGGCTGCGGGACCGGTTTAAAACCATGGTGGGCGGAGCTCCGTGCACCCAGCGGTGGGCGGATAGGATCGGCGCCGATGCCTATGCCGAAGATGCCGCAGAGGCTGTGACCAAGGCGTTGAAGCTATTAGGGGCCTAATAGCCTCCGAAGAAAAAAAACTAGGAGGGAGTAGGTTGAGCCGAAGAAACCTTTATGCTGGAAACAGCATGCAAGAAGGATTTGGATTAAATGTTTTTTCTCAGGACGCACTGGACCGGATCCATAATGCCACGCTGGAAATACTGTGGTATGAAGGGATCAAGATTCAGAGCGAAGAGGCTTTGGAAATATTTCATGGCGGCGGATGCGTCGTGGACAAGAAAAACCAAAAAGTATACATTCCCCCCCATGTGGTGGAAGACTGCATCCGGTCCACCCCGTCCACGGTGCTGCTGGCCGGGCGGGACCCTAAAAACGACATTGTTTTGGACGGATCGCGGGTCAACTTCTGCAATTTCAGCAAAGGGGTCAATGTGGTTGACCCTTACACCGGAGCGGTAAGGCCATCCACCAAACAGGACGAGGCCAATGTGGCGATCCTGGTGGACGCTCTGGAGCAGTACGACCTGCTGGATGTGGCGGTGGAAGCCCGGGATATTGACGCCCGCACGGCCAATCTGGAATGTTATGAAGCCATGGTTTCCAATAGTACCAAGCATTCCACCCAGTCGCCCCACAGTTTTGAGGAGGCCCAAACATTGATTGATATGGCGGCTGCCGTGGCAGGGGGAAAGGATAAATTACGGGAACGGCCCATTACCTCATCCACCGTGTGCCCGACAAGCCCTTTGTCCATTGCCCCGGAAACCTGTGAGCCCATTATTACCTATGCCAGGAACCGGGTTCCTTTGACCGTCCTCTCCATGGCCATGGCAGGCGGGACTTCTCCCGTAACACTGGCAGGCACCCTGGTCACCCATAATGCGGAAGTGCTGAGCGGAATTGTTCTGGCCCAGTTGACGAATAAAGGGACCCCCAATATGTACGGCAGCTCTACCACGATCATGGATTTGAGGCTGGCTTCCGCCGCCATCGGCTGCCCCGAACTGGGCATGATCAGTGCCGCGGTGTGCAAATTGGCCCAGTATTACAACATCCCCAGTTATGTGGCCGGAACATAGACGGATAGCAAGATAGGCGACGAACAGGCCGGGCACGAAAAGACCCTTACCATGATGCTGGCCGCATTAGCAGGCGCTAATATGATCTATGGCCTGGGCATGGTGGATTTGGGCATGACCCTGGATTTCGGCCAGCTGGTCGTGGATAATGAAATTGCCAAAATGGTGCGCAGGACCCTGATGGGCATACCCGTGAACGAAGAAACCCTCGCCGTGGACGTGATCCGTAAGGTAGGTACCGGAGGACACTTCCTGATGGAAGAGCATACCTTAGCCCATATGCGCACCGACCAGTCCCAGTCCAAGCTATTTGACCGCAATACCCGCCAAAACTGGCAGGCAAAAGGGGCCAAAGATTTGGCCACCCGGGCCACCGAAGAGGCGAGATTTATCCTGGAAAACCATAAACCGCAACCCCTTCCGTCAAGCACGGCCCAAACCCTCAGAGAAATGATCGAAGAGGCCGAACGCAGATGGGGAGTAAAAAAATAAAGTCACAGGCCCCTGCCGTCCAAGCAGGGGCCTGTAAACAGGGAGGTTGGATAGATGGAAAGTCAAAAACTTCAACTGGAAAAATCCATGGAGATGTTTGAGGAAGCGCAGAGGTTATCCCCGGGCGGGTTAATGGGGATCCGGCGCCCCTATAATTTTGTTCCCGGAGAATACCCCATTTTTATCGAAAAGGGTTATGGGGGACATATTATCGATGTGGACGGCAATGACTATATTGATATGCTCTGCGCATACGGCCCCATCATTCTGGGCTATAACGAGCCGGAAATAAACAACGCGGCCAAAGAACAAATGGATAAGGGTTTCTGCTTTTCCCTGGTTCAACCCATTCAGAATGAGCTGGAGCGAAAATTGGCCGAACTGATCCCCTGCGCGGAAATGTCTATTCTGGTGAAAACGGGTTCCGACGCCACGGGGGTTGCCGTACGCATTGCCCGGGGCTATACGGATAAAAATAAAATTCTGCGCTGCGGTTACCATGGCTGGCATGACTGGTGCGTGGAAAACCACGGCGGTGTACCCCAGGCCGTGCTGGATTTAACCCAGGAATTCCCTTATGGGGATCTGGATGCCTTAGAAAAATTACTGGAAGAAAACAAGGATGATGTGGCGGGAATCATCATTACCCCGGTGGGCCATCCGACGGCCCAGCCTGTGATGGCGCCTCCTGACGGATATCTGCAAGGAGTAAGGGATTTAGCGGATCAATATGGGGCGGTCCTGATCTTTGATGAAATCCGCTCCGGCTTCCGGGTGGCTATCGGCGGGGCCCAGCAGCGTTACGGGGTGACCCCCGATCTGTCCACCTTTGGAAAAGCCATGGCCAACGGCTATGCCATTGCCGCTTGCGTGGGCAAGGCCGAGTTTATGAAGGTGGCGGAAAAGAAGGTCTTTATCAGCTCCACCTTCTTCCCCAATAGCCTGGAAATGGCCGCTGCCCTGAAATGTATCGAAATCCTGCAGCGGGACAAAGTTCTGGAAGACATTTGGACCCGGGGCGAGCGGTTTTTAGAGGATTCCCGCAAACTGTTCGCCGACTCCGGCGTACCGGCCACCGTTTCCGGAATTCCGCCCATGCCCTTCTATACATTTGACAAGGTGGATGATCACTACAAAGAACGGCGGGAATGCTTCTATACGGAGACGATCCGCCGGGGCCTGTTCATCCAGCCCTATCACCACTACTACATTTGCTACCGTCATACCGACGCGGATCTGCAAAATGCCTTAAATGCCGTTGCCGAGGCGTTGGATGTGTGCAAAAAGAAATATCCGGTGAAATAAATTTTATAAAGAGCAAGACGGGGTGGGTGCTTGATATCAAGCACCCACCCCGTCTTGCTTTTTGCTTATTTATAGTATTTTTTAAACACAAAGCTAATTTTGTCAACATGCGCTTTGAGAAAATCTACTGCAAAATTAATTGAAAACAGGCTAAATTTGTCGGAAACTAATCCCCATAAAGAGCAGGGAGAATATTACAAAAAGTAGAAATAAAGGATAAAAAGGCAGACTGTGCCTCCTTGGATAAAAAATAGGGCGGATGCTTCCTTCCGGCACCTGAGCAAACGCATATATCGGTGGTTAGATACGGTTAATTACGAAGGGTATGAATAGGTATTGTTGCATCCTGTTGATAGGTCCAAACGTAGAGACATATTTTTCAATATATAAAAATTAAAATTAGATAGGAGAGTGGATTCATGACCAGGTTATTGCATCTATGCAAGGTAGGAATTTTTAAATGTTTGTCGGCTGCCCTTTTGATGATCCTAACAATGGCATTTTTTCCGCCGCTTGTCAATGCTGACACTTCCGTACAAGTTGGCGCGGATCCCCAGGCTTGGGGTGTAAAACGGGACGCGGCGGAAATTGCAGGAAAAAGAACACAAAACTCTAAAACCTTTGATAACCATGACGGTAGCTATACGCTCGTTATTGGTCAGAATTATCACTATCAGACCTCTGAGGGAAAATGGGAAGAGATTGACACCAAGTTAGAAAATGCTTCAGGTAAAAAGATGAGCGGACAAGCCTATGATTTATCTGTAACCAAGGCTCCATTTCATGCGTATTTTGGAAAGAACAGCAATGCTCCGCAATTATTTGAGGTACCGGGAAAAGGGCAGATCATAATTCAGCCGATAGATTCCAAGTCTAGTTCCGGAACGGTTACAGAAAATAAAATCATGTATCCGGCCGTTTGGAAAGAAGTCGATTGGGTACGCACCGTATTACCGGAGGGTGTAAAATCGGATATCATACTGCATAATACAACTGCGCAAAACGAATTTAGATTTAAGGTCCAAGCTCCCAACCTGGAGTATGAACAGCAATCGGATGGTACAGTTTTGTGGAAACAGGGCAAAGAAGTGGTGGCTATGTTTCGAGCGGCAACCGTAATGGACGCAGCGGGCAAAGAAGGGGTTGCCTATCAACGGATCGAGTCAACTGTTGCGGGTCTGGAACTCGTAATAGGAGTTGACCCTGATTGGCTGGCAGCCCCGGACAGGGCGTGGCCTGTCACAATTGACCCAACGGTAACTATACAACCAAGTACGCAAACAGGAATAGATACTACTGTAAATTCTGGTTTGCCTACCTCAAGTTATGCAAGACAATTTTATATGTCTTATGGAAAAGATTCCAGAGGAAATTGGAGAGCATTATTAAAGTTTGATATTTCTAGCATTCCTGCAAGCAAAGCCATAATATCAGCTAAAATACAAGTTACTTGTTATTATGGAACCAGCACCATTGCAATGTTACATAAGGTTACCTCTCGTTGGATTGAAACTGTAACTTGGGATACACAACCAACATATGATGCAACGCCTATTTTGACCCTAGATACTCCATCTCCAGAGGCTAAACAACTATGGGATATTACAGCTTTGTTTACTTCTTGGTATAACGGGACTGTTCCTAATTATGGAGTTGTGTGGGAAAGAGATAACTGGCGTTGGAGTAGTTGGTATACGAGTGATTATTCAAAATCATCAGACAGACCTGCATTAATTGTTGTTTATACAACTGCCCCACTTGTTACTCCAACAAGTCCGCTGGGAACCGCTGCTGTACCATCCTATATCAGCACGTTAACCCCTTCGATAACATGGAGTTACTCTGATACAGATGCAGATGCACAAGCATCTTATCAAGTAATCATTAAAAGATCAAGTGACGATGTAACTGTTAAAGATAGTGGTGAAGTCGCAGGAGCAGCAACAAGTTACATAGTTCCCGCTTCTACTATTACGGTAAATACAAAATATTATTATCAAGTTAGAGTGAAAGACAGTAAAGGGGCATGGAGTAGTTATACCCCTTCCCAGTATTTTTTGGCATTGGCCAGTCCATCCAACTTTTCTCTTATACCTGGACAAACCACGGTAAATGCCACCTGGAGCAGTAATGGAAACCCGGCTGATACTGTTTACCAGTTATGGCGGGGTAATCAAGTTGTATATCAAGGTACCGGATTATCATACAGTGATACAGAATTAACACCCAATACTACTTATCAGTATTCCGTTAATGCCTTGGGTTCCGATGGCGGTGCCACAGATTCGGTTTCAGGTTCAGTTACCACTTATTCTTCTACAACCATTATTATTGATTATAATTACGACAGCCAAAATAGGCTGAACTCCATTCAACTGCCCACGGGAGAGGTCATCACAAACTTCCAGTATGATGCCAATGGAAATCTCATTAAGCGACAAGTACTCGGTCAGTAAGGATAAAAAAGCACGGAAAAAATATAGATCTAAAATCAAGGGAGGGGTTTATTTTGAAAAAAATTATCGTATGGCTGCTGATCGCCACATTTTTAGTCAGTAGTATTCCGGTCCCAGGCCTGGCCCAAACCGGTCAGGGAGATGTACAGGTTCAAGAGCAAATAACGGTCAATGAATCCGACGGTACTGAAGAACAGGACCAAGACCAAAGTATTGTTGATACGCCCCAAAATACCATTACCTCTGATGAAGAAGAAAACAGTATGACAACTGATCCGGATACACCCATATTCTCAAATCCCTCCGCGGATAACTCTGTAAATGATGAGGTATACGGCGAAGAAAACAATACGGTAATAGAGGATGTATATGGAATTGATATGGAATTGCAAAACCTCAGACGGAAGGCCGTGATGGAAGTTCTATCCAGAATCAATACCTTTAACGCGGCTTCCGAAGAAGAGAAGCAGTTGATTCTTGAGGTTTTTCAAGTAGATGAAGAAACCATCTCAATTTTTGAAGAAAAGGGTTATTCACTGCTAGATGCCATACAATTTGCGATTCTAGTCTTACACTACGATTTTTCGATCGCGGAAATAGAGCAGGCTACCACAGTGTATAAAGATTTTAAGAAAATAAGTTATGAACTGATTCATCAAAAATTAGCTCAGGAACAGTTAAAGCTCACGGACGAAGATTCGGCAAATCTTTCATTAATGTCAAGTGATAGCGGCCTGGAAACGGATTATGACAAATATTTTTCCGCTCCCTATGATGTAAAAACTGCCAACGACGAAAGTATTGATTATAACTCAGGACGGCTCAGCATCGAAAAGAATTTATTATCCTTGCCGGGAAGAAATCAGCTTGATTTAAACGTTTCAGTCAGGTATGATTCCGCAGTGGCAAATTTTTACGATTATACCTGGAGATACTGGCCAGGAGGTGGAGACCCCTGGATCGGCAACTACACCTCGTCTACCGCCCCTTATTTAGAAGCACGGGATCAGCTTGGCCCGGGCTGGTCCTTCGGTTTTTCCTCCATAGAAATTATTGAAACAGACGATGATGATGAGCTGTATTTGCACCTGGGAGACGGAAGAACATATAAAGTTAACTTTACTTCCACAGCGGGAGATTCAAATTTAAAAGACTATCCCGGAAAAGACCTGAGGCTGGAAACGGATGATGAGACGTTTACCAGTGGATACGAATGTTCCGCCTATGTTTTAATTCATAAGGACGGCAAGAAAGAGTACTTTGGCTATGAGGGAAAGCTATTGGGAATCACAGACAGATACAACAATACCATAAAATTCGAGTATACCACGGTGAGCGGAAATTCTGTCATTTTAATTACAGACACTTTGAACCGGGTCACCAAAATCCTGTATGAAAACACGTCCCCGGGTAAAAAAGTAACCATATTGGAACCGGACAGCACACCCGCTGATACCGACAATCCCAGAACCCAATTATTCTTGGAACTAACAACCGTGAAATATGTTCTTACCAAAATAGTAGACCAGAAAAACCGGGAAACAACATTCAACTATAATTATGACACAGGCATGTTTAACTTCTTTGATGGCGGTTGTATGATTCGGCAGGATGGACAAGATGTTATCCTTGATTCCCATGACGGATATAATACATACGCGAACCTAACAAGTATCACATATCCCACAAGCGCATCCAGTTCTTATACATTCGAAAAAACGAACGGGAATCTTGGAGAAAAGGGAATCTATGAATATTACCGGGTCAACGTCAGGAAAGATCTCGAGAATGGCTCCGAATACAACAAAAAGACCTTTAGCTATAGCGACCAGAACGGAGGGAACAATTACACCGGTTACCCCAGCGCGCGGGATCCTAATTCCTTGCCCAGCACATTAGAATACAGCATCCAAATAGCGGATGAAAATAACAGAAAAGATATCTGCACATTTAACAACAAACATCTAAAAATAAAAGAAGAAAACAAAATTACCAATGGTGAAACGGAAACCCTGCTGAAAGAAACGACCAGCACGTATGACACCAATAAATTACCTGATTTAGTAACCACGGTAAACTATGGTTATGCGGGAGACAATTTGACTGATGGAACTCAATTAACAAAGAGTCAAGATTATGATTATAATGAGTACGGCGACCTGCTCAGGTATCTTGATGAACAAGGCGCGGTTACAGAGTATCAATACGAAGCAAACTATCATCAAAAAACTTTGGAAAAAAGAACAATTGATCAAAGCAGATGGGCCAAAACCGAATACGGCGTTAATTCCAGCACCGGAAATGTCGAATGGATGAAACAATATTATACCGACAATGGCACCGAAAAAACCATCAATACCTATTATCCCGCCTATGACAGCTATGGAAATATTCTGACCAGTCAGATCGAAAAAGAAAACGGCACGCGGATCCAAGAAAATTATGAATACAGCGCTACCTATAACCATGCCTATTTAACCAAAAAATATTCCACGGTCACAGATTATACCGGGAGCCCGGAAATCATTGAAGAAAACTACACCTATAATCTATACACCGGGAGATTATTCACCGCAAATAATAACGGTCAAGAAACCAAATACTATTATGACGAATTAGGCAGGCAAACCAAAATCATCAATCCCGACCTGTCCGAAAAAAACATATCCTACAATGACACCACCAATACCGCCACCATTACCCTGGAAAACAACTTTCAGGCCAGGAACCTCTATGACGGGTTGGGCCGCTTAGTAAAAAAACAGGAAATCAAAGAAGGCCAGTGGGTGACCACCCAGGAAAACCATTATAACGCCCTCAGCCAGGTCGATTGGACAAAAGACGGCAAAAACAACAACACCCGGTTTGAATATGACATTTTCGGCCGGGTCACCAAAACAATTAACCCCGATGCCACCTTCAGAAGGACCCAATATTACGACACAAAAAGCAAAAAAATCGAGATAAACGAAGAAAACGCGGAGCACGCCTATTTCTACGATCAAGGAGGAAACCTAATCAAAGAAACGGTCAAACCGCGCATCAATCAGGGGGAAGAATATACCTCCACCTATGCCTACGATTACCTGGGCCGTAAAACCTATCAAAAAGATCCCCAAGGATCTGAAACCTATTACACCTATGATGAATTAGGCCGATTGACAACAGTCCAGAACGCCCAAAATGAAATAACCCGCTACCAGTATAACCACCAGAACCAGCTCACCAAGATCATCCAGCAAAAACTGGACAGCAGCGGAAATCAAACCGGCACCATCGAAAACACCAAAGAATATGACGAACTGGGCCGGCTGATCAAAAGCATTGACCCCAGCCAGCATATCGAATATATTAAATATGACAGGTTCGGAAACATCACCCATAAAAAAGACCGGCTGGGACAAATCATCAGCTATACCTACGATACCCTGAACAGACCCCTCACAGAGACAGCCAAAGACACCGGCGGAAACACCCAGCAGACAATCACCTACAACTACACCAGACTAAACACAGAAAACATCTTAACCATCACCGACAGCAGGGGAATGGTAACTTATGAATTCTATGCCAACGGCAAGCTCAAAAAAGAAACCCAGCCTGACGGAAAAAACATCTACTACGAATACGATCAAAACGGCAACAAAAGCAAAATGGTTGACCCCTACGGGTTAAGCGTGGACTATACCTACGATCAACTGAACCGGTTAGATCTGGTGACCATTGGCCAGACAAAAACCTTTGACTACGACTACTACAACGATGGCATGCTGAAATCCATCAAATACCCCAATACAAATATCGTCGCAAACTACACATACGACGACGCGAACAGATTAAACACCCTGACCAATACCATCGGTACGGAAAACACATCCTACAGTTACGGTTATGACGCCAACAGCAACATTACCTCGGTGAATGACAACGGCTCCATAACAAATTACCAGTACGACCCGTTGAACCGTCTGGAAATCATCGACAGGACATACAACAACCAAAGAGTCCAATATAGTTACGACAACCGGGGGAACAGGACGGAGGAAATTATCAACTTTTCCCCCTATCCCCTAACCAATGCTCAGTTCACCTATAACGTTTTCAATCAACTAACCCAGTATAACGAAAATTACTTCTATCAATATGACTACAGAGGATTAAGAACACAAAAGAAAACCGTTCAAGGAGGAGTAACAACCGGAATAACCAGATACTTTAACGACAGTATCGGAAGAGTGATAGCAGAAGCGGACATAAACGGCAATGCCACGTCTCAAATCATTTGGGCAGACAAACCCCTGGCGATAAAGAAGGGTAACGCATATTATTATTACATATACAACGGGCACGGGGATGTCGTTAAGTTAGTCAACGAAAGCGGTACTATTGTCAATAGTTACACATATGATGAATGGGGAAATATCTTAAGCAAGAATGAGCAGATTGCCAATCCGATCAGGTATGCTGCTGGATATTATGACGAAGAAAGCGGCTTGTATTACCTAATGGCCAGGTACTATGATCCCACCGTTGGAAGGTTTATCTCGGAGGACAGTGTTGAAGGCCAGTTGACCAATCCATTGAGCTTAAATAGGTATGTTTATGCTGTAAATAATCCGGTTATCTATAATGACCCAAACGGGAATATTTTTGGGACAATTATAGGCGGTTTAATTGGTGGTATTATCGGGGGGATCAGTGCTGCACTGCATCATACGGATATTGGAACAGGGATAATATCTGGTGCTGTTGGAGGAGCAATTGCCGGAGCTGCTGTAGATATTACAATAGCTACAGGAGGTACCGCGCTTGTACCACTAGCTATTGGTTCTGCTGTAGGAGGGGGGGTAGGTGCAATGGCTGGAAATGCAATAGACCAAGTAGGTAATAGATGGAATTGGGGTTATGGGGAGAACTTATCTTATGTTGGTAGTACTCTTAACTACGGAAGTATGGTTACAAGTGGTATTATTGGTTTAGGGACAGGTGCACTTAGTGGCTATACTGGTTATGGCATAATCCAAGCAGGAAAATATGGAGAATCGTTATTTAGTAATGCTGCAAAAAATGCATTAACTTATGGAGATAATATTACAGTTGAAAATACGATGGCTGGAATATATCGTTCCGCTTATAACATGTCTAATTCTTTACTTAGAGCTGATGTTACATTTACTTCCTTATATAATATGGGTTCTAGTTTAGCAGATTATTATGTTAATTCAAATTATAAAAATAACAATTATAATTACAATAACAATTACAATAACAGTTACAATAACAGTTACAATTATTATACTTACTCACCATACTACAGCTCCTATAATTCATTGTATTACAACTATTTTCCCTATTAATGATTAAAAATTTAATGTTATCAGTAAAAAAAGTTATCAGGAACAGGCTAACAGAGATTACAATTTTTCCTATAATCTCTTTTAAAATTTAATAAGAGTGGTGAGAAATGTGAAGAGTTTTCCTTTTGTATCCTCTGGTACCCAAATTTTGGCCATTACATTTGCAATTATATCATCAATACTGCCGATAGTAGCTATTTTTGCAGGAAGTACTTTGGGAGTATTGATATTTCTGCCCATATGGATAATTTCTTGTATAATAATTTTGTATAATTGTTTTGGGAAAAAAATTGAAATAGATGAATATGGAGTAAGATTTATTGCTATATATAAAAAGCATGAATTAATTTGGTCAGAAATAAAAGAAATTGGTATATCGAATCTTTTTGTAGGGTATAGAGGAGGTGCTCCGGTAATATATTTTTCGACACAATATAACGTTGGTAACTATATCTCAACAGAAATGATTGGTGATAATTTAATATTGATGCGGTATCGTAAAAGTGCTATTAAGGAGATCAGAAAATATTGGCCTAGTGATATTTTTGGTTACAATCAGAAATAAGTTTTTACCGCAGAGGCTAATATCACTAGGAAGATAGGGGGAGGGTTCTTTTGTCTGGATAACAACTGCCAGAAAAAGGTGAAATACCTTTGGACGATAAAATATCAAGATAACAAAGATTAAGGAAAACAAAATTGGCTACATCATGTTATTCTCGAGGAAAAAGGAACCTGTTCTTGGATGAGGATGATAAAATGTAATCTTTTATAAAACAGTAAACGGTAAAAATAAGAGAAAAGGTCTACTTCATGTCTTTTGCCTCATGAACAATTATGTGTACTTAATGATTAGGAAAGAGCGTCATAAGAGAAATACGAAAGTATTGGCAGAATGAGATTTTGGGAGCAACAATCCGAATATCCAATAATGAGTGAAATTGTGGAGGGTATATTATGATCTATAAAACGAACCTGCCAACTAACAGTAACCTTGAGATCACGATTGAAACATCATTGTGGAGTAAACCGAAATTTTATGTTAATGGGAAATTAACTGAAAGAGTAAAAGAAAAAGGCAATCCATACATTATAAAACTGGAGGATGGAACATCGGAAAAAGTATTCTTAAAATTGAACCCTTTTGATAATGTACCAATTATAAAATTCAAGGATGAGGAGATTCTTTTCGTCCGAAAATTGTACTGGTACGAATATGTGCTGGGTGGGCTTCCCTTGATACTTGTCATAATTGGTGGGGCACTAGGTGGTTTACTCGGAGCATTAGGTGCAATTATGAATTTTAGAATAATAAGAACCGATTATTCGTTGCCTCTAAAAGCAGTATTTATTCTCGGTGTTACCATTCTATCATATTTCTGCTATATTCTTGTGGCATCTTTATTACTATAAGAATAAGAAACCAAGGAGACTAAGAACCAAGGGAAACCAGGGGGATGGTTCTCACGGTTCCATGGGTTTTCCCTTGGGTTCCAAACTGACACATGGGGACAGGTTCCTTGTGTGCAAGAAAAAGATGTGATAGGACACACACAGGGACAGGTTCCTTGTGTGCGCCAAGCAAAGGGCACGTTGTAATCCTATTGGTGTTTTCCGGAAAGAACTGCAGCGTCCCCGGTTCAGTAGACAGATAAAACACAAGGATATCTTTTAATTTTTTAGAATTGCTCAATGTTCCATGCTGTTTCATGTTCCTGCTATTGCGGCAGTATGGAACTCTTCTGGGGTTAGGTAGTCATTTGCCTGGTGTAATCGTCATCGGTTATATTGTTAACCTTCTTTAAAACGAGGGACCTGTCCCCTTGTTTCCTTCCTTGTTTCCTTTGTTTCCCCCACCACCGGAAATGTCGAATGGATGAAACAATATTATACCGACAATGGCACCGAAAAAACCATCAATACCTATTATCCCGCCTATGACAGCTATGGAAATATTCTGACCAAGCAAATAGAAAAAGAAGACGGCACGCGGATCCAAGAAAATTATGAATACAGCGCTACCTATAACCACGCCTATTTAACCAAAAAATATTCCACGGTCACAGATTATACCGGGAGCCCGGAAATCGTCCAAGAAAACTACACCTATAATTTATACACCGGGAGATTATTCACCGCAAATAATAACGGCCACGAAACCAAATACTATTATGACGAATTAGGCAGGCAAACCAAAATCATCAATCCCGACCTGTTTGAAAAAAACATATCCTACAATGACACCACCAATACCGCCACCATTACCCTGGAAAACAACTTTCAGGCCAGGAACCTCTATGACGGGTTGGGCCGCTTAGTAAAAAAACAGGAAATCAAAGAAGGCCAGTAAAATACAGAGGGACAGGTCCCTTGTGTGCAACGCTTTTTTGGAACAATAATAGGGGCATTAGGGTGGCGCAATAATTGGAGGAATAGCTGAAGCTATAAATGGGAGCGATATTTGGACAGGAGTAATTTCTGGGGCATTTAGTGGAGGTGTTGCAGGACTTGCTGCATACGTAATTTAATAGCTTAATAAGGTGGACGTAGTTTTACTGCTGTTCCACCTTAAAATAAGGTTGTGAAAAACGTGAGAAACAACAAGCAAAATGGTGAGTACTATATTTATTCTACTAAAATATTTGGGAAGAAGTGGTTCTGGAAAACAGTATTTCTTCTCCCAATGTTTTTGGTAATAACATATTCGAGTCTATATTATTTTTATAATCACCAAATGGCAGATATATTTTATGTACTTAAAACATATGGTCTGTTATGCTTATTTGTATTTTTTCTGATTTTTTTATTCGAATCAGCAAAGGGATTAATTATAAGTTTTGTACATTCAGGTATAAAAGGAAAACTATTTATTTTGTTTATATTAATACTACTTCTATTAAAGGGAATTTCGCAGTTTCTAACGTCACAGAAATAAAAGTTCAGTATCGGCTTGGGCCGCTTGGTAAGGATATTTTGCCATTCAAAATCACTCTTTCGCATTTTTTGGTATGCCATTTTCTTGCCATTTTGAACTGTACTTTTATTGGGGTACTCATTTGACTGTAATTGACATATGTTCAATGTAACCATACAATAGATATTGGGCATATGTCTAAAATTATATGTATCCAATCCAATTAAAAATAGAAAAAGGGCGGCTCGAGAGATGATTGTAGAACGTGTTTATAATTTAGCTCTGCCAAGGCTTGAGGGGAAGAAAATTAGAGAGGTCAGGGTAGGACTGGGGCTGATAGCTGTGGAACTTGATGATGGCTCATTAGGAGTAACCTATGTATTAAGAAAAGAAACAGCCGATGGCTGCTCACTCCTCCCCCAAGGCGGAAGCATTATTGGCATGCCGGCCCAAGAAATTGCCGGATGGGCTCTGCAGGGCAAGAATGTGATTAGTTCTGCCATGGGGTTGGCGGTACTAAATTCAGTCGCTGAATTTGACAAATTGGAGCAGGTCGAAAATGTGAGCAGCTCCGATGCCGCGTTTTCCGTAGAAATTCGCCCAAACGATACGGTTGGGGTTATTGGTCATATCGGACCGATCATTTTTAACCTGAAAGATAAAGTCCAAAGCCTGTTTATCTTTGAACGGGGCGAGAACCTGGCAGGCGGGGTTTATCCGGAAAGCAAACAATCAGAACTTTTGCCGGAGTGCCAGGTAGTGTTTGTCAGCAGCACTTCTCTCATCAACAGGACAGCTGAAAAGGTATTGGATTATTGTACCGGCGCACGTGATATCGTAATGGTCGGGTCCAGCACCCCTTTATACCCTCAGGCATTTCATGGAACCGGAGTGACGATGCTTTCCGGAACCAGATGGCTGTCGGAGCATAGAGACCCTATTCTCACAGGGATAAGTCAATGTTCCGGGGTAAGACAACTGATTAAATATGCCCAAAAGATGTCGGTCCGGGTGTAATTTCGTGTCAACCCGTAATAGATAACTTTTCACGAATCTTGCTTTACCTTGCCGGATTCTTGTCTGATTACTTTTATCTATGACATGATATTTCTTTAAATTAATTTTGCCGTCATTCCCTTTCGCAGTTATGATTACCGCCAGCAAGGATCTTATTTTTGGAGGAGTAATATGAATCAGCCTGAAAACATACTCCGTATGACGGAAAGCGTATGCCCCATCTGTTTAGATAAAATACCCGCACAGCATGTTCTGGCCGGCGGGGATATTTACCTGCAAAAAACCTGTGCCAAGCATGGCCGTTTTTCAACAATTATTTGGCGCGGCGACAGTAAACTTGATTATCATACCTGGACCAAAGAAAAATTGCCTTCCCAGCCGGAAGTGTGTCTGACAGCGCCGGAAAAGGGCTGTCCTTTTGACTGCGGCTTATGTTCTGAGCACAGACAGCAAACCTGCTGCGTTCTTCTGGAGGTGACTGAACGCTGCAATCTGAACTGCAACTTTTGTTTTGCTAACAGCAGGGCGGAGAGTGCCGACCCTTCTTTTGAGAAAATCTCTGCGTGGTTGGAGTATCTTGCAGATCTTGGCAAACCCTTTATTCATCTTTCCGGGGGAGAACCTACCGTACGCAATGATTTGCCGGAAATTATCAGCCTGGCCAAAGGGATGGGTTTTCCTTATATTCAACTGAATACCAACGGACTTCGTTTGGGCCGTGAGCCGGAATACGTGAAAAAGCTGAAAGAGGCGGGTTTGTCCTCTGTCTTTATGCAATTTGACGGCACAAGAGATGAAATATACCGGCAGCTCAGAGGCCGTAGCCTTTTGGCGGAAAAAGAAAAGGCGATCCAAAATTGCGGGGACAATCACCTGGGCGTAGTGCTTGTACCGACAGTTGTTCCGGGGATAAATGCCGATAATATTGGTGAGATCGTCAACTTTGCTCTGGCCAGAATACCTTCGGTAAGAGGCATCCACTTTCAGCCCGTGAGTTATTTCGGCCGGTATCCGGCGGCACCTCTGGACGAGCAGCGCATTACTCTACCCGAGGTGATCAGCGCTATTGAAAACCAGACGAAGGGAATCTTTAAAAGGGAAAACTTTACGCCTTCAGGCTGTGATCACGCCCGCTGCGGTTTTCACGGGAGTTTTGTCCTGTATCCGGACGGCAGTGTGAAGTCCTTAACGGAGAGAAGTGAACAGGCTTGCTGCTGCAGCAGGCCTACGGATTCTTCGGCAGTCGCGAAAAACAGGAATTTTGTCGCGAGGCGCTGGGTCAGAGACAGCGCCGAAAATGACCGGGAGCAAATAGAAGAGAATTCCGGCTTGGAGAGTATTGATTATTTTCTCTCCCGGGTTCGCTCCCACGGATTTACGATCACCGGAATGGCTTTTCAAGATTGTTGGAACATGGACCTGGAAAGGCTGCGGGAGTGCAGTTTGCATGTTTTCAGCCCGGACGGAAGGATTATCCCCTTTTGCGCTTACAACCTGAGCAGCGCCGAGGGAGAATCGCTTTATCGCAAGCCGGGTCTATCTCAAATAAGTTTCATGAACCGCACCGCACAAATAAAGAATAAAGCTGATGTACTAGGGGATAAAACTACCGTACCGGACCAGCAGCATGAATCTTGTTGCGGAACGGTGAAAAAAACCGAGGGCTGCCTTATCTGCGGCAAAAAATTGATCTATTCGAAAGAGTCCTCTAAGGAGATGTGTTTCATCTGTAGGAAAGAATATGAGTCGAAGATGAGATGCGTTGACGGCCACTTCATCTGCGATCAATGCCACAGCGGGGATATTCTCCAAATGGTGGAAAGCTTTCTTATTGCCAGCTCTGAAGTCAATCCTCTCCATCTTATCCAAAGGGTTTTTGATCTGCCCGGGCTGAATATGCACGGACCCGAGTATCACAGCATGGTGCCGGCGGTTCTGGTGGCTGCCTATCAAAACCTAACCGGAAAAAAGGATATAGGGAAAATCCGGGAAAGCATTAAACGGGGTGCTTGTATCAAAGGGGGAGGATGCGGATATTATGGAACCTGCGGTTCCTGTGTGGGAGCAGGAATTGCAGTAGCGGTAATAGATGATGTAACACCCATGTCTGTTGATAAAAGGGCCTTAGCCAACACCGTTACCGGACTTGCTCTGCTGGAGATGAGCAAGCATGGGGGTCCCAGATGCTGTAAGAGGGAAGCAGTTACCGCAATTAAAACGTTTATGAGGAATACCACCTATTTCCGAACCGTGCCTGATGTCAATTTTACCTGCAAACAGTATAAAATCAATAAAGATTGTATTTGGGAAAAATGCCCGTATTTCCCTAATTTGTCACGGTGATTATTTGTTCTTGGGCTGATGACAAAAGCGATGATGTGAATAACGGAGAACGTGCCTGTGCTTTTCAAGCCAAAACGAGGTGAAAAATATGTCAAGACCCAGGAAATGGAGAAAAGTTTGTTGCCTGCCGGCAAGCAACATATTTGGACCTTTTAACGCCGTACTGAACCGGGACGGCCTGGTCATCATGCCGGTTGATGAATATGAAACCATACGGCTCATTGACCTAGAAGGGTTTACCCAGGAAGAATGCGCCGCCCAAATGCACATTGCGCGCACAACGGTTCAGCGTATCTACAATGATGCCCGCCGAAAATTAGCAGATTCTCTGGTGAACAAAAAGGTGCTCAGAATCGAGGGCGGAGATTACCAGCTTTGCGACGGCCTGGAAAAAACATGCGGCTGTGGCGGGTGCCCCAAACATCGATACCGGGGGTAAGGAAAAATGAAGGTCTTGGTGAAAAAGAGTAACCAAGGGGACAGCACACCACAGCCTCCCGTTCCTCTGGTTCCCCATTAATCCGGAATCCCGTCTACATATTTTTTGCGAACCCAACCAATGATGCCATCTATAGTCTCAACTTGAACCCATTCTTCTCCATCGCTTTTTAATATTTTGCCAAGATAATATAGCGAGTCTCCCAAAGAAAGTTGACATAATGATTTACTTGAAGTATCTGCATTCTGCCATATATTTAATGATGAGTTTTTCTTGATGCCAGTAACTTTGATGATTGGTTTGGATGGTGAAGCTTCTCCATGTGTTGCCAAAGAATCTATTGGCACCGGTTCTCCTAAAACTTTGTACTCCGTTTGCACATAAAAAGTCTGAATCGCGCGTAGCGCCGCATTCTCTTCCAAATTAAGAATATCCGGAAGAGCGATTAACGCAACGATGATGAAATAGACTACAATAATTTGACTCATATGACGATTGCGGTGTTGGTTAAATAAGATGCAATATTTTTCCAGATTTTTATCAAATGCTCCTAAGATATCGGTAATTGTGTTGTTAATCTTTGCGAAAACTCCGCCCTTTCTTTTATGTAATCGTGTTAGTATTGTCCAACTAACCATAATATATAAAACTTTGATCATGCCTCTAAAGCACCACAAAAGTAGTGCGATAAGTCGCACAACGATCGGCATGAGAAGGGGCCAGGCAATACATGCGAGAATGCCCAACCAAATGAGGGCTCTAACCCCAATCGGCAGCGCATAAATCTGAGAAATTAGGCTTGTGTTGTCAGTCACTCGGCAGCATCTCCATCCATGTCCTTATCACCTTCCATATCATTGAAGACTGCGTCCGCTTCCTCAAGAGAAGGAAATCCAAGTTTTTTCATACCATCTCCGGAAGGCAGTCCTTTTATATTATCTCTTATGTATTCTGCGGCTTCGTTATCAGTTATTAGATCTGATTCTTTTAGTTTATTGATTAAGTCGATAATAGTATCAGTGTTTCTAACTTTTTGCATTCCTTCACTTTGAGTGAAATCCATTGCCATTTTAAGTGCCTGGGCAGATGACAATTGCCCCGCTACTACATCTTTAAATATGTTCGTAATCATATCCGTCCCGGTTAACGTGCTGGCATTGCTTGCTTTATATTTTTCTATGATCGTATTCGTTAGAATTTTTTGTTTTTCAGTTTCTTGCTTGAGCCTATTCGCAGAAATACTATGAATATGCTCACGCGCATTTGCATTTGGGGTACAGGTGACATCGTGAATAACATACTCAATACCTGTATCCTCGTAGTTATATTTCTTTGATGAAAATTGAGAAGCTAAAGCATCGTCCATATCCGAATAGTCAACAACGGAATATTTTCGCGCAACACGTCGAATCGTCGGGAGAAGATGGGGCTTAACACATTCAGCTATGTCAAAAATCCCTTTTAAGTAAAAGGCTAATGGATCAATAATTTGGATAATTGCCGTGATAGTTACATCAAACAAAAATGGTTCATTCAAGCTCGGTACTGTTACGGTAAATGAAATTGTGGTTTTCGTAATGTCAATTTCGATCTTTTCATCAAACTTTCCTACATATATCTCTCGTGGGGTGACCCTATCGTTGATACAAATTACAATTCCTTTTTCAGATGAGTATAAAAGAATCGCTCTTCCCTGCATCACAGAAGGAACCTTGGGGAAAAAACTATTTTTGTAAGGAGTTTTCGAAATAATTGGTGGATACGAACTCATTCCAATGCCTCCAATTTATTATTAGCAATTGCCGTCTTTCGAGAGGACTTTAACACATTTTCAAGAAGAATATAGACTTCTTCTGCGGATGTACAGGTCTTCGGCATCTTTCTTCCTAAAAAAAAGAGAATATGGTCATAATACGACCGATCGGAAAATGCGATACAATGGAAAAATATTTTCAGCTTTTCCATGGGTATGTTATACGCATCAATCTCAACCAAATATGCTGCGAGCAAATCAAAAATTAGGTCTCTCATGATTTTCTTGCTAAAAAGGAATTTCAACATGGGTAACAATTTTTCCACTTGTTGTCTTGAATCGCATGCAACCAGGGGTAATTGAGGACGGTTTTTTGTCACGGAAAAATATGCATAATGTACCAAAGAAAAATAGATAAAACAAACATTTTTTTTATAACTCAATACATCTTTAGAAAAAATTGTGTGCAGGTGCGCAGAAATCAGGTTACGAAACCGATCGGAATAGATTAAATTTTCTCCAATATACTTTAAGTCGGTATTCTGAAACGGTTTAGATTCTAAGGCACTGACAATCCTGCTGAATATCGCATCTTCTATCTCTCTTGTGTATTCGCCTTCCAATTTTTGTATGTATGCCATGCAGGGAATTCTCCAGAGCCAACCTCCGCGAGTTGTTGCCCACTTTTTTAAGAGCTCGTCCATGTTGTTCTTATACCTTTCGACTTTAAAAAGTTCTCTTGTTATTCCAAACAGAAGGTATATATTATTAGGATCTGACAAAAGTCGTGGATAGATTTCATCCATACCATATTTAAAATCAATTTGAATTAGCTTTGAAAAAGCACTAATTATCTGATTAAAGGCTAAGCTTCCTTTTATCCTTTCCTGCCCGGATATAGAAATTAGCCAGTGAATCATGGAATTTCTGATATTGGGGAATAAGTTCCAAAAATTCTCAAGTATTTTTTGAGATTGCTGATTTTCTGTGAATCGAACACACTGAGAAGTAAATGTGCCCAAACGGGAAGTAAACTCAATCTCTCCACGTTCTGCGCCAATCATCCCTAGTATTGTATCTTGAGAGAGATAGCTCTCGGCGTTTTCCATCTGAGCCCGTTCTTTTTCATCCGGATTTTGAGGCAACTCCTGGTAAAGACTCTGTGTAAAGGACGGCAACTCACTAACCGCCGTGACCTCGAACAAGCTGAGAACCAACGCATAAGCAAGAGTTCTGCTTGCCTTTTTGTCGGACACAAATTGATCACAATCTGTTGAATCCTCTAAGTGGTAATTTTGTTTTCCTCGTTTTGTTGTTTCGTTCGGTTTGAACGAATTGATATTTCCATTCATGTTATCTATGGCAAGGGAATTCCCATAGTAATTGTTTGTAATTTGTATTTCATTCTTCTTTGAATAATCGTAAGGTAAAGATTCTAGTAAGTCTTCTATCATCTTAGCTGATTGAACGGTGTTCTTTAGGGAGGGATTTTTCTCTCCTTGTTCTGCTGGTTCGTTCGGTTTAAGCGAAGTGCTGTTTCTGTCCGGGTCATCTGTTACAATAGAATTCAAATTATAATTGGTAGAATTAGGAGTGCTATTTCTTATATTCGCTTTGACATTCTCGTTATCCATATTTTGCATTGAGACTCACTCCTACAAATTGATATCACCAGTCATCGTTCCAATCACAACTTGCTTTCCATAGTTGTTATTAACTATGTTAATATTGTTCTGAGATGTTCCCTTTGCTTCATCTATATGGGATTTATCTTTAGCGGCACCCCTAGTATCTTTGATGATTTGTTTTATTAGACTGGCAATCATAGCAGGATTGTCTGTTCTGCGATAAATAACATCAGAATCCAATCCAGGCAGTGACGAATCATCCATGTAAAACGGGATTAGGCAAGAGGCCTTTTCTTCTGAATTGCGTACCAGTGCGGCATTTGCTTCCTGCATGGTTGCATCCTTTCGGATATACTCTTTTGAGACAAATGCAGCGATATAACGAGCTTCATAGCGGAATATACGATAAAAGGCTCGAACCATATCTTCTCCGACTAGTTTGTGCTGGTATTCTGGTGCGAAAAATACACAGAACCCTTCTTCGGTGAGGATTTTGTATACACGCTGAACAATGGATTCATTCTCGCTTGCATACGACAAGGCTAGATCATATTTATACTGGCGCACAACACAAACACCCCTTTATGTATTAGATATAAATCACCGGGACAATCCCCCCAAAAAATAAAGAATTGCATCTAGAACCCGACACGATTTTTATTTCCTTGTATAATTTTTACATCATATGCTACTATTCCCTAATATTGTAACATCGTAAAACAAACCTAGTCAATCATGATCATCGTAAGCAATCAATAAATCGTTACATAGAATAGTAAATTTTCACATAAGATAATTTTTTTATCTCCTGCTTGAATTTGCTAAAATAATTTTGTATACTTAATGTAATACAAGGGAATACAATATCATGAAAGACGGCTATGCTTATGCGTCCTAAAAGAATAATAAGTCATGAATTTGAATCCATTTTCAACGGAAATATCATTTTGGACTACGATATTGAGCAGAAACTCAACAATAAACACAAAGTATACAAAGAAGATTTACTTGATGTTATATCTGATCCTTATTTGATAGTCATGAGAGCAACACAAAAGTCGCCAATTAACACCAGTAGGATAACCTCCTCCGGTATCGTTTATGAAATTTTATGTGAATCGGAATCTAATCGTGTTATGTTTGTTGTTGGTAGATTATTCAAAGATGGCAATTTATTTATTATTACTGCATACTGGGCAAATAATAGTTTAGCCGCATTTTATTATCAAGAAAGCGAGGCTTTACGTAATGAATAATAAAGAACGAAGAAAAATAGAAATTAAGAGACCCGAGGAAGTCACTACTTTAAAGACGGTTGAAAAGAAAGATCTATTAAACGATGCTGAATTATTTGATCGTGATAATTATGATCCCTTAAAAAATCTATCAGAAAAGGAAATTATCTTTCCTCAAAAGAGAACTGAAATCATTACAATACGATTATCTCAAAAAGAAAATAACCAAATTAGAAAACTTGCGGAAGAAAACGGTTTAAGCAAAAGCTCATTTATCAGGATGCTCGTAAAAAGATCACTTAAAAAGGCGGACTAACAAGAGGATGTAACCAAGGGGACTGTATGACGAGTTACTACAAGATTTTTATCATTAAGACCTTGACAAAAGGAACGGGCAGCGTTAATATAACATTGTTATATAACGCTGTTATATTTTAAAGAGAAGGGATAAAATGGCTGAAGACACCCGGCAAAACATATTGGATTGCGGGCGGGATGAATTTTTACAAAAAGGGTTTGAAGGGGCCTCTCTGCGCACTATAGCGAAAGCCGCAGGCGTGACTACCGGTGCGATTTACGGCTATTTCCCCGATAAAAAAGCCCTGTTTGACGCACTGGTATCCCAGCCTGCCCAGGAATTGCTGGATAAATTTATCTCCATTCAGGAGGAGTTTGCCGCCCTTCCTCCGGAAAGACAGGCAGCAGAGATGGTTCAAACCTCCCATGACGGTATGGCGTGGATGGTGGAGCATATCTACCGTCATTACGATGCCTTCAAGCTTCTGGTTTGCTGTTCCGCCGGCCCGGATTATGCCGCCTACGTGAATAAGATGGTAGAGATTGAAACCCGGTCCACCTTCCGGTTTATCCAGGTCATGTGCCGGGCGGGAAAGCACGTGCGTGATGTGGATGAACAGCTGGTTCATATTTTGGTGAACGGGCTCTTTTCCGGGTTGTTTGAAATTGTGGCCCATGACATGCCCAAGGAAAAAGCCCTGGTCTATATCAACGGGTTGGAGGAATTTTACACAGCGGGCTGGTTTCAAATTTTAGGGCTTTGAACAAAGGCCAAAATTTTTACCCTTAAGTTAGAATAATCTAACTTAGTCCGATAATTTTTCATTAAAAAATACATATGGAAGGAGTACTTACGATGGATAAATCCAAAAAGAAAAGCAGGTTTGCGCGTTTAGCGGAATTTGCCGGTCCCCACAAGGGAAATTATCTGGCAGCGGTGTTCCTCGCTGTGCTGGGTGTTGCCTGCAGCATGATCCCCTACTTTGCCGTGTCCCGGATCGTCATCCGGCTCATCGAGGGGGAAGGGGACTTTTCCTATTTTCTTTTCTGGTGCGGTATGGCGGCTCTGGGTTTTCTGGGCAAGGTGCTGCTGCACAACATTTCCACCACCCTTTCCCACAAGGCGACCTTTGCCGTCATTTCGGAGGTAAGGCGGCGCATTGCCGCCAAGCTGACCCGGGTACCCATGGGCTATGTCCTGGAAACCCCGTCGGGTAAAATCAAGAACACCATGGTGGAAAAAGTGGACAGCATTGAGCCTACCCTGGCCCATGTGCTTCCGGAAATGACATCCAACCTGCTGGTCCCCCTGGCCATCATTATTTATCTCTTTGTGCTGGATTGGCGCATGGCGCTGGTCTCTTTAATCACCCTCCCCATCGGCGCTATATGCTACATGGGCATGATGAAGGACTATGAGACAAAATTTGGGGAGTATATGGCGGTAGGCAAGCACATGAATGCCACTGCAGTGGAATACGTGGGGGGCATCGAAGTGATTAAGGCTTTTGGGCAATCCGCCACCTCCTATCAAAAATTTGCCGATGCGGTAAGGGCTAACGCCAATTACGGACTGGACTGGATGCGCCAGTGCCAGGTGTACTTTGCCATGGGTATCGGCATCTGGCCCGCCGTTCTCATCGGCGTGCTTCCCATTGGCTGTATTTTTTACCTGAACGGCAGCCTGCCCGCCCCCACCTTTATCACCATCATGATCCTGGCCCTGGGAATTATGGCGCCCCTGCTCTCCGCCATGTATTACACCGACGACATTGCCAAAATCGGCACCATTATGGACGATATCGGCCTGGTCCTGGATGAGCCGGAGCAAATTCGCCCCACTTCCAGGGCTTCTCTTAAAGGCACCGGTATTGTCCTCCAAGAGGTCTCCTTCGGTTATGGGGACACCGAAGTTCTGCACGGCGTGAACCTGCGTATTCCTGCAGGTTCGGTAACCGCCCTGGTTGGTCCCTCCGGCGGCGGAAAAAGCACCATTGCCAAGCTGATTGCTTCCTTCTGGGATGTCACCGCAGGTTCCGTTTCCCTAGGCGGCGTGGACGTAAAAAATATCCCGCCCACCCAACTCATGGACATGATTGCTTATGTGGCCCAGGACAACTACCTCTTTGACCTGTCTGTGCTGGAAAATCTGCGCATGGGCCGCCCCTCCGCTACCGATGATGAAGTAAAGGCCGCGGCCAGGGCATCCGGGTGCCATGACTTTATCATGGGCCTGGAGCATGGCTATGACACCATGGTGGGTGGTGCCGGAGGACATCTTTCCGGCGGCGAGCGCCAGCGCATTTCCATTGCCCGGGCCATGCTGAAAAACGCGCCCATTATTATTCTGGATGAAGCCACGGCCTACACCGATCCGGAAAACAAGGCGGTGATCCAGGCGGCGGTGGCAAAGCTGGTGGCAGGAAAGACCCTCATCGTCATCGCGCACCGTCTATCCACCATTACCAACTCCGATCAGATCGCGGTCATCGACCAAGGCAGGGTGACTGCCCGGGGCAAGCATGAAGAACTGTTGGATTCCTGCCCCCTATACCGGGTTATGTGGCAGGCACATATGAGCGCCAGAGATGTGGCGTAAGGAGGGAGAACTATGCTGGGAATTATTCGCAAATTTTTTGCCTTTGCCGGAAAACGCCGAGGCAAACTGCAGCAGGGCATTGTATTTGCCTTTATCAATTCTATTTTCCAGGCCCTGCAGATCATGGCCCTTTATGTGGTGCTGAACGCCCTGGTGGAGAATCAGGTTAGCGCCGCCACCGCATGGAGTTCCTTTGGCATCATGCTGGCGAGCATGATAGGCTGTATTTTGACCAAACACAAATCCACCATGGGGGAAGCGGAGGGCAGCTTTTACATGTGCGCCGACAAGCGGACGGAAATCGGCGACCGCATGAAATATATGCCCATGGGCTATTTCAATGACAACAGCCTGGGGGCCATCACGGCCACCGTTACCTCCACCATGGAGGATGTGCAGGATGTAGCGCCCCGGGTCATGGACAAAACTATCCACGGCTATATTCATGCCGCCGTGATCACCCTGATGCTGGTTTTTTTTGACTGGAGAATCGGTCTCATCGTCGTGGGGGGGATCCTGCTCTTTATCGGCGTCAATGCCCTGATGCAGAGAAAATCCCGTCACATCTCTCCCGCCCGGGTAGCGGCCCAGACCGCCCTGGTGGGGGCCGTACTGGAATATGTCCAGGGGATGAGCGTAGTGCGGGCCTTCAACCTGGCGGACAATGCCCATAAGACCATGGACCGGGCTATCGAGGAATGCGAAAAACAAAATGTGGGGCTGGAGATAGCCTTTATTCCTTTTATCTTTTTCCAGAGCCTGATCCTGAAATGGGTGAGTGTGGTGCTGGTCATCGCCTCTATCTGGTTTTATCTGGCGGGTACCATGACGCTTTCGGTGTGCCTGCTGATGCTGATTTCCTCCTTCATTATTTACAGCCAGCTGGAGACGGCAGGCAGCATGTCCGCCCTGCTGCGCCTGATTGACCTGTCCATGGACCGGGTGGAGGAAATCCGCCGGACCCCGGTGATGGATGAAAAAGGCCATGACATTTCCCCGGCCGACTGCACGATTGTAGGCAGTGATGTCAGCTTCTCCTATGGGGAGCGCAAAATCATCGACAATGTCAGCTTTGTCATCCCTCACGGCACCACGACTGCTGTCATCGGCCCCTCCGGCGGGGGCAAAACCACCCTGTGCAACCTGATTGCCCGTTTCTGGGATGCGGACGGGGGCCGCATTACCCTGGGCGGCAGGGATGTGCGGGACTATTCCCTGGACAGCTTGCTCTCCAACTTCAGCATGGTGTTTCAGAACGTCTATCTCTTCAACGACACCATTGCCAACAACATCAAATTCGGCAAGCCGGACGCCACCATAGAGGAAATCCGTGCTGCGGCAAGGAAAGCTTGCTGTGACGACTTTATCATGGCCCTGCCCAAGGGATACGACACGGTGGTGGGCGAAAGCGGCGCCACCATCTCCGGCGGGGAAAAGCAGCGCATCTCCATCGCCCGGGCCATTCTGAAGGATGCACCGGTGATTATTCTTGATGAGGCGACGGCCAACGTGGACCCGGAAAACGAAAACCATTTGCAGGCGGCCATTGCCGAGCTTACCCGCCGCAAAACCGTGATCATGATCGCCCACCGGCTGAAAACCGTGCGCCATGCCGATCAGATCCTGGTGCTGGACCGGGGGAAAATCATCCAGAGAGGGAAGCATGACCAGCTTATGGCTGAGGGCGGCCTCTACGCCGATTTTATCGGCATGCGGGAAAAATCTCTCGGCTGGAAGCTGGACGGAACCGTCCGGGCCGCCGGATAACAAGGAAGGAGGAGTAAAATGATTCCATTAAAGGGTGTGCAGGAAACGATGCTGATACCCCTTGCTATTAAGGCAAGCGAAACAAAACGGCCCCATGCCAGGATCCATGATTCCAAGGCGGTGGAAATCATAGAAAAGCTGGATCTGGACACGTCCAAATATGATAAATTTATGAGCCATGAGGGGGTTGTAGCGAGAACGATTCTTTTTGATGCGGCCACGAAGCGCTATTTGAAAAAATATCCCCAGGCTGTGTGCATTTCTATCGGCTGCGGCTTTGATGCCAGATTCTCCAGGGTGGACAACGGAACGCTGATCTGGTATGATTTGGATCTTCCTGACGTGATTAATGCCCGAAAACAATTTTTCCCGGAGCATGAAAGAGTGCATTTGATCGCAAAATCTGCTTTAGATCCTTCATGGCCCCAGGAAATAAAAAAAGGCGATAAAACCATTCTTCTGATCGAAGGCGTGCTCATGTATTTTAAAGAAGAAGAGGTAAAGCAGCTTTTACAAATTATCAAAGACAATTTCGATAATGTGATCTTACTGGCAGAACTGATGCAGCCTTTTTCGGCAAAAGGCAGCAAGTGGCATGATACCGTCAAAAGCACAGAGGCAACATTCAAATGGGGCGTAAAGTCAGGCGAAGAAGTGGAAAAACTCTGCCCTGGTCTGAAGCTGGTTGACGAAAAGAGTTTTAATTGCGAAATGAAAAAACACTCCCTCAGGGGGAGGCTGTTCGCTTCTATTCCCGTTATTCGCAATTTTAACGACCGGCTCGCTATTTTTACCTTGAATGGGAAAGGACCTTCTATGAATGGATGAGAAGGAAAGGCGTTCCTTTACAATATATCCCTGATTTAGGAGAAAAATCTACATAAGCTCTGCTAACCACCGGCTGTATGCCCTGGACCAACGATAGTCATGACTTTTGAAGCTCTGTGAAATGAGCAAGGAATTGCTCCATGGCCTGAATGGAATCGTTGCTGATCACATGTTCAATGGCACAGGCATCCCTGTCCGCAATAGCGGCATCAATGTTTAAAACCTTTGTAAAGAATTTCTGAATCACTTGATGCTTGATTGAGGTAAACCTGGCCAACTGAAGTCCGGCCGGAGTAAGAAATACTTCCTTATATTTTTCCGCGACAATAAGTCCTTTTTCAGAAAGTGTGGACATGGCGCTGTTAGTGCTTGCCTTTGTAACGCCTAATCGTCCGGCAATATCGGATACTCTTACCCCTGCCTGTCCACCGGATAACTCATAAATGGCCTCCAAATAATTTTCCATGGTAAATGTCAGTTTTTCCATTGATTTTCCTCTTTCTCTGATCGTGATATTTTCATAGCACATCCGAAGCGGAAAACACTCTTTCATAATAAAAGTCAGAATAGGACAACTTTTGTATATTATATCCTTTCCCTTGTGTTGCGTCAATCTTGGACGGCAAGCTGCTCCGGGAACAGGGAATGCATTGCCGTATTAAGATTCAGCATGAGCCGCCCAAAGGGCGAATTGGTATCTTGCCCAATTTTTTTCTGTGAAAAAGGCTCAACAGTCAGATGATTGCTGATTGTTGAGCCATATTTGTGCCGGTCTTTAATATTAGCCGGAGTCAATTAGCGCGCTTTATTTCGCTCTTTTTATGCGGGGGTTTCGTTCCGGCTGCCGCAGACGGTCTGGGGCAGCCGGAACGGCCCTGTCATCTATCGTCTTATAACAACCCGGCTTCCTGCATAAATCTTTTCAGAATCACCGCACTCTCTGCCCGGCTCGCTTGACCGCCCGGGGCTAGAGTATCGGCCGTCCGTCCCTCCATAATGCCGGATGTGACTGCAAAAGCCATATCATCTAGCGCCCAAGACGAAACCTGGGTACGGTCGGCAAAACTCTGTAAAGTTTCATCCGCATTCATTTCCGGATCTTCCGGCATCTTTTCCAGATACTTTAGAGCCCGGACAATCATGACGGCCATCTCTTCGCGGGTTATCGTGCTCTGGGGAGCAAAGGTATCCCCGGAGCTTCCCTGGATCAGGCCGGCTTGATAGGCGGCCGCCACATCATCGGCGAACCATGCTTCGGCCGGCACATCACGGAAAATTTCTTCCTGGCCGGAATCGGCCGTCACGCCCAAGGCCCGGACCAGAAGGGCGGCAAACTCAGCCCGGGAAATACTTTTTTCCGGTCCGAATTTGGTGTCGCTTAACCCGGTGACAATATGCCGGGCCACCAGTACTTCCACGTCATTCTGGGCCCAGTGACCGGCCGGAAAGTCGGTGAAAGCCTTTTTATATTCCAGCACCAGGTATTTGCTCCAGTGGGGAGTCTCAAAACGGATTTTTCCGCTTGCGGCGTCGTAGGTGCCTCCCACATATTCCATTTCATCTGTTTCTTCATTGTAGTAGTAGACGCCCAGAAGATCCACATTGCAGCCTTGCAGCTGCTCGGGCGTCAGTTGCAGGGTTATGCTTATGGGAGACCGGAAGGTGGAGACGGTTCCTTCTTCGTTCCCCTTGACCAGAACGGTAATTTCCAGGTTTAATCCGGCCACGAAATGCATGCCGTCACTTAAAACAAGCCTTGCGTTTTCTTCTCCGCTCTGCTGTCCGAAGGTGATTTTCACTTCCACATCCTGATCTGTTCCGGCCGAATCCAGAATTTCGTCCAGATCCAGTGCGGAGAGCAGGTCTGCAATGGCCAAATTTTGTCCTGCAATCACGAGATCCTTTTCCTTATCTTGCAGCAGCTTCAGGCCGTCCAGCGTAATCGTCACGGAAGGATTCTTTTTGTTCTTTGCCTCCACGGTCAGTGCTTCCGCATCCGGATGATCCGCAAAATATTTTGACACATCTTCTTTGTCCACTGCGATCGGGGCATCATTGCTGCCGCCACCGCCGCCACCTCCACCGCCGCTGGAACCGCCGGCAGTGACCTCAAAGGCCTCGGTATCGGTGATCACACCCTCAGGGCCAATTTGCAGAGCCATTTGGGCCGTATAGCTGCCAGTGGCTGCATCGGAGGGGACCAGGTAACTTGCCGTTAAATAATGATCCGCATTCTTCTCGTGATAAATGCGGTCTTCTCCGTGGAAAATGCTGAGAAAAGGAGCAATCACATCGTAGCTTTCCGCTGTCATTTTTCCCCGCTCATTCTGAACCAGCAACTTCCCTTCAGGACTGAAGGAAAGATAAATCCCATCCTCGTGATACCAGCGAGGAGATACTCCTACATCGGCTATCCTGTTTCCATAAACCACGTCCCGAATCGTCACGTCTCCTTGCAAATAATCTCCTTTATCGACCTCATTTTCTCTCAGGCTGAGGTCGAAGGAAAAGTCGGTGCTGAAACGAAATGTCTCTTCATCCCCCGAGTCCAAGGCCTGTCCGTCTTCAGCCCAACTCCAGCCGGGCATTTCTTCAAAGTAGGCCCATACGCCGTCCGGGTCTTCCCGGAAGGCAAGGGTAGCTATCCGGTAAGTACCGGGAGTAAGATAAAGTTTATCTCCCTGGTATAGCTCGAAAAAAGGAGAATAAGGCACTGCATTGTTAACGGGGAGCAGGGCTAAGGAAGAAATTTCTCCGGTTAGTTGGGGCGTTATGGTCGCGGTGTCATCCCCGTTCAACAAAATGGAAAATTCTTCTGGCCCATTTTCTGATCTAGAAGGAACTTCAACCAGGGGAGTATTTAAATAAAAGGCGGCGGTGTTCTCGTCCGGGTCCGGGTCCATGCTATAAGAATATCCGGAAATGGAATAAATGCCAGGGTCCAGCCAGACCTTCAGCTTCCCATCTTCATCCGTGCCCCCCAGATAATTTGTTATCGACCACAAATTATCCCCTTCCCCGGCGGGAAGAAAAACTGTATTCAAGATATTCATATTTGCGATCCCGTCGTCCGAGGCACTTGCTGTGATCTCCACCTGCCGGGCCCTGGTCCCGTCGATCTCGAGGGAATCTCTCTGCCCGATCATCCCCACATTCTCGTAAAGGAAAAAGGGCTCTTGAAGTGAATCCTCATCAGATGAAGCTACCACGATCAGGACCTGGTCATCACGCTCAATTCCCGCACCGATAGGCAGGTGCAGGATCCCTTCGTCATTCAGGTCCTCATACCAGGCTTCTTCCCATTCATCAGCCTCCGTCCAGACATACACACTGACCCACGCCCCTTCAGCAGACTCTCTGCCCGGAGCGGTGATCTCCAGAATTACCTCGTCCGAGGGAGAGAAATCTCCCAGGGAAAAATTCCCGCTCTCCGGACGAGATTGAATAGATCCCAGAGGACCGGCGTCTAGGGAAAGAAGCGCCTGGTAGTTGCCGGAAACGTAAACTGTAGGATCCAGATAGTAGGAAAATCCCGTAAAGGATGGGCATTCTATTTCCTGAGTTCCCCATTCGCCATCGTTATCTTTCTCAATCTGCAAGACGGGAGAAATTTCCGTCGGTTCGTCGTCAGCGTAGCTCACAATTTCCCAGGCCCGGGTTTCCCGATCCCAGCGATAGGTGACAGCCTCTTGTGCACCTGCGCCATTAGGCAGCCGGCCGGATACGCTGCTCTCTCTTTCATCGGACAAATCCCCCTCATATTTGACTACTTCCCAGAGGAACAGTCCGCTGTTATCCTGATAGGTCGTATCCCCATAAAGGGAATCTCCCGGAACAAGCTCTGTTTGCTCAAGGGTCAAGGAAAGCTGCATATTTTCTCCCACTGTGATCGGGTGGCTTTCTCCGCGAGAAAATGTCCACTGATTCTCAGACTCAAACCCATTCTCAGGCGCAAACCAATATTCCCAGGTTTCGGGCCCATTTTCCCCTTCCGGTTTGACAACACATAGATCCAACCACAGCGGGTAAGTTCCTGGCGTAATGATGATCTCCTGACCGCCGGTAACCGGTATGCCAAAATAATCGTCTAAGTAAAGCCACCCCCACCAATCAGACTGCCCTGTCACGCTTACCTGAACCCGGGACGTATTTGTCAGGTCAAAATTTACAGTTGACTGGTCCGGTATCCTGGCCTCCTGGTGCAGGTAATAGGCGTTCTCCCCATCCGGGGCATTGAGGGCATAAAAGCCGTAGGAACCGGGATCCATCCAGGCGTTCATCGTTCCCTCGTCACCCAGGTATCCGATTAAATCGGGCAGGTTCAGGGGGATGCCGTTTTCGTCCTGATAATAGCACCAGATTTCGCCTCCCGCCATGGGTTCCGTTGACTCCCCGGAATGGGCCTCAAAGGTTACCGGCTGGGCCTGGCTGCCGTCGATCACCATCATTTGGGGGGCTTCCAGCCGACGTACATAATATACCGGAACCCAGTTCCCCTCCTCATCCTCCTGCCCGGAAGCGACCAGGACGACATAGTCATTGAGATCCGTGGCCCAGGAGCCGGGCACCCGCAGGGTGCCGTTACTGTCCGTCTGTCCCTGGTACACCGATTCGTACCAGTAGTCCGGCGGTCCGTCTTCCTGATTCCGATACCAGATGGAAACCAGTGCCTCCCGGCCAGGCGTCCCGTCCGGATTGATCACCTGAAACTGCAATCCGCTCTGTACCTGATTCTTTACTTCCACGGCCAGGCTGCCTTGTCCCAGTGAATTTTCCCCTGAATCCACCGCCTGGGCGATCAGGGTATAGGAGCCGTCCGCCAGGGGTTCTCCTCCCGGGGCCTTGGTGGTATCCCAGGTGAAATTGTAAAACAATTGGCCGTCTTCTTCTGGATCTTTAATTACCTCGCCCAGCAGGTGATTCTCATCTATTTCATCCAGATAAAACCGTACCGCTCCGACTTCATCGGGATAGGCTACCTGTACTTGGAGCGGAATTTCGCCCCAGAGCCTGCTGCCCCCGTCGGGGCTGATAAAAGTAATAGTGTCCAGTTCGGGCAGCTCATCGGCGCTCAGGGCGTCCTCCGCCTGGACCAGCCCATATCCGTAATCCGGATCCCAGCCCTCTTCTCCCAGATCCCGGGCTGTTTCCTGGATCCGGGCGGCAATTTCCCCGGCATTTTCATCCGGATGAGCCATTTTTATCAGGGCCGCCACTCCGGAAACAAAGGGAGCGGCCATAGAGGTACCGCTAAAATAAGCGTAGCAACCCTCGTCGCCCAGGTCACCCAGGACTTCCACATCCTCCATGCCATAAACCTTTTCCGGCACGGTGCTCAAAACATGGACACCGGGAGCAACCACATCCAGGGACTCTCCATAATTGGAGAAATCAGCCTTTTCAAAATTATCTTCCTCTACAGCCCCTACCGTTAAAACCCCGGGCAAGGACGCCGGATAAAAATAGTCCACCACGTCGTCCTCATTGCCTGCCGCTGCTACCACCAGGCATCCTTTTCCCTGGGCGTAAGACACCGCCTCGGCCAGGGTCCGGCTGTAACCGGGGCCGCCCAAACTGAGATTGATCACCGCCGCTCCCTGGTCGGCAGCTGCCCGGATACCCAGGGCCACATCAAAAACCGTTCCTACGCCGTCTTTATCCAGCACCTTGATGGGAAGGATGGTGACCGGGAAGGTCCCCGCCACACCGGCAACGCCCAGATCATTGTTGGTCACCGCCCCGATGATGCCGGCCACATGGGTGCCGTGGCCGTTATCGTCCATGGCGCCGTCGGCATCATTGCCGGCCGTATTTCCGTTGACGAAGTCTTTATCGTGGGTTGTGTCCACCCAGACGGGCAGATCGGGATCATCGGCCAGATCCGGGTGACTGTAATCCACGCCGGTGTCTACAACCGCCACAGTAACCCTCCTTGAAGAATCCCCTAACTCCTCCCAGGCGTCAGGGACATCAATAGCATCTAATCCCCATTGGAGGGAGTAATAAAGATCATCCGGATCATCCTCTCCGGAGATCCGGTAAATATAATTGGGCTCCACATAGGCCACATTGGCATCTTTCTCCAGTTCGGCCATGGCCTCATCCAGGCTGTCTTCGTCTTGCAGCCGGATTAAATGGACATTCAGATCGTCATCCGCGGTGATCATCTGGGCCTGCATCTTTTTTAGTGATTTATTGATGCTGGCCGTACCGGGGTCAGACCGGTACTTTACGATTAACTCCCCGCTTGTTTCCGGATCCCGGGACCCGTGATTCTGGCTTGCTGTCCCATTCACCGGGAATAATAAAAACAATCCCAGCACCAGGAGTGCTGTGGCAAGAAAGAT
Source organism: Candidatus Formimonas warabiya (assembly GCF_002777255.1). Lineage (GTDB taxonomy): Bacteria > Bacillota > Dehalobacteriia > Dehalobacteriales > Dehalobacteriaceae > Formimonas > Formimonas warabiya. Next base: position 4,690,376 of record NZ_CP017634.1, read on the forward strand.
ATGCTCCCGCATATTTTTCTTGTGCTGAAATAAACTTCTCATCCAAATCATTCTCCCATCTCTCTCATCTTCTCCTCACCTATCGCCTTTTTCTGCGCTTCTGCTTCCGTCCCCCTTTCCGGCCTATTCTCGTAGAAGCGGAAAAAATACTAAACGGTAATTATTTCCCTATGCGTCCATCGATTCCTGTTTTTGTTAAAAAATTTTTGGGAAAATAATCCGGCCGCGCAAAAAATGGCGAAGCAGGGGAGCGACGGGAGAAATTGTCAATAGAGGAAATTTTATTGAAAGAATAGGGACCGGTTGATATAATCAAATTATGTCAGAATGGGGGAGGGGAAGGAATGGGCCTTTTTGGCGTCATTAATATGGATATCGTCAACTCCAGAAAAATGAAGGAGCGCAAGACTTTTCAAAATAATTTACTGGATTTTATAGAAACAATGAATCAGAAATACCTGAATACCTTGTTAGTTGCGCCGATCCGGATCATATTGGGTGATGAATGGCAAATCGTTCTGAAAAAACCGGCCCAGTGTTACCGGGTGATCCATGAATTTCAGCAATTTCTCTGGCAAAGCGGCCTAGAGGCTTATGCAGGCTTTAGTATCGGAACGATCAGCACGGAAGTTTTTGATGACAACAGAATCATGGACGGCCCGGTTTTTGTCGCGGCCCGGGAAGCCCTTCTCGTGGTAAAAAAGAATGCCAAAAACCATGCCAAGTCCTTGTTTAGTAAAAGAAACCGGGTTTTTCTTTATGACGGGGAATATCCTTATTTGTACCTGGAACGGAACATGGCCATGCATAGTGAAAAATCTGCTTTCGAGGAAGTGGCCGCAGCATTAGAACCGGAGAGCAGTTTTCCCTCTGTTTCCGACCGGCTCCTCTTGGTGAAAATCATCAATCTCTTGATCGAAAACAATGAAATCCTGAAAGAGAAAATGAGTCCCAAACAAAAAGATACCTATATTAAATATTTTAATTCCCCTTCTTACCGGAGGCTTTCCGAGGAGTTAAAGGAATCTACCAGCAGCATTAGCCAGAAACTGAACATTGCGGAATATTTTACCATTCAAAGAAACCATCAGATGGTTTCCCAACTGCTTGAGCTGTATGGTAGTTTAAGGAGAGAGTAAGAATGGATATTTCTATATTGCTTTGCCTGATTCTTGCCCATGTGACCGCTGATTTTTTACTGCAGCGGGAAGCAATTATTGATTTGAGATTTCATAGCCGGCGGAAAACCAGGTTCTGCGGGAATGCTTTACATGCCGGCATTTATTTTTGCCTTTCTTTTGCCTTCACACTTCCCTGGTTTTCCCTCCCTTTAATGGGAACGGTGGGCCTTGCCGCGATCATCCACTTGATCATAGACATGACAAAGTCGGAACTTGTGATGATGAATCCGGAAAGACGACATCATTTATGGCTTTTCTTAGGGGACCAGACGGTCCATTTAATTTGTCTATTTATTCTTTGGGTTGTCCTGGTAAAAGGAGACATGCAAGGCCTGCTCCGCTTCCTGGAGCGATATGCGATCTGCGCGGATATTACTGCCCCAAAAATCCTGTTGATCCTATTGCTCTTTGTTGTGGGTATCTGGGGAGTAGGGCATTTTATTAAGATATACAGCAGCTGGCTCCGCTATTGCGCGCAGAAAAGAGAAAGCAAGGAAGGCAAAGAGCGGGAAGCTGTTTTGGAGAATGAGGTGCAAAAGGGTGTTTACGAGGGAGGATTTATGATTGGCTTGCTGGAGCGGGCATTTATTATTATTTCCCTTGCCTATGGGCTGCCCAACGAAGTGATCGGTTTTGCCTTAGCGACCAAGTCGATCGCGCGCTTTAAAAGGTTTGACGATGATACATTTGTCGAGTATTTTATCATCGGTACTTTCATCAGTTTTATTTCTGCCATCATCGTCGGCATGCTGATTCTGAAGATTCTTCACAGCCCTACTTGATAATAACCAGTGAATGATTCCCTTCTTTGGCCAGGTTAACTGCTTTACGGGCATGATAGAAAGAAGGTCCGTCCAATTGATTGACCGTAAGCTCAAAATCGTGGATGGTGACCGTACCGATACCAATGCCGCAGTAAAATTGGATTTGTGCCATCGTTTCCTGAAAAAAATCTAAAATGCGTTGATAATTACAGGGATACTTAAGCAGCCCCTGCCATTCGTCGCCAACGGTAATAATAAACGGAGCGGCCAAGTCTTCGGAAAAATTACGGTTGGCCCGTTTTAGCATCTCAATAATCTGGTATTGGACAGACTGGCGGTTTTTTAATTGTCTTGAACTTTTAAGATCACAGATCATTGTCATATAGACCATATTCGTCTCTCCATCAAAGTGGTGATAGCCGGATTCTGCCATAAGTATGTTAAGGTATGATGCTTAACATATAGCTTATTAAGGAATAAAACTTAACAGACTCCTGATTGATTTTTCGCACTTAACACCATTATTGACAACCATATGAAAGCTTATACTTTAAATCAGGTAAATATCTGTCAAGTAGTCTATAATATGGTTTGCTGTACACTTTGTGTGCAAGTACGAGGAGTATCCGGGAAATTAAAAGGGTTTCGGGAAAGCAATTAATCAATAAGGTTTTGAGAATAGTCATAAACCCAACCTTTGTGAGCTTACGACTATTTTTTTTGTTTAAGGATAAATTGTGTGTCAATTTCGCGGCTTGTACATATAATGTATTAGGGGTAGGGGAAATCTCCTTTCATGGTTGATCATTTCGGGCTTGGAATCTAGTTAGGAGGGTAGTATTTATGAAGCACAGTGTACATGCTTCAAGCCTTGCGGAAGTTCTTGACCGTATTTTAGATAAAGGTATTGTGATTGATGCATATGTCATCGTATCGTTGGTAGGTATTGAATTGTTGGCGGTAGAGCTTAGAGCTGTAATCGCATCGGTAGAAACATGGCTTCTTTATGCTGAGGCAGTAGGATTAACGGAAGAGCACCACCATCATCACGACCACGATCATGACCATCACGGATATAAAGAATATGCCGCATAATTAAATATATCATATTCCATGATCTAATATCTGGGCATAGCTTGTCCAGATATTTTTTTGCTCTGAAAACCGCTAACATGGAACCAATTAAGAAAGAAATGAATATCTTACTAGTAGGTAAGGAGATGAGTTTTGTAACTGATTCAGCTTTTTACCGGGAAAAATGAAAAACATCTCAGGAGGGAAATCAATGAAACATAGCGTCGCTGCCTCGAGTTTAGCAGAAGTTATTGACCGTATCTTGGACAAGGGTATTGTAATTGATGCGTTTGCCCGGGTCTCATTGGTAGGAATTGAGCTTCTTGCCATTGAAGCAAGAATCGTCATTGCCAGTGTGGAAACCTGGTTATTATACGCAGAAGCAGTGGGTCTTACCAAAGGCAAATGGGAAGAAGCTGCAGCATAATAAATTATTCTGATGTTGATGTATCGGAACATAAGTGATTATGTTCCGATACATTTCTTAAAAAATCTGGGAGGAATTACGGTGGGACGCAAAGGCGAAATGGAAGCAATAGCCTGCAGAATATTAAACGCATATGAAGATCGGTGCAAGGACTTAGAAAAATTAGCCTGTGAGTTCAAAATTATGCTGGAAAAGTCTGCCCTGAAAAGGGGCAGCAGATGGGTGAAGGATGAAGAAATCGTCAGGCAGCTGGCAAAGATTCTTTGTGAAGCGGAAGAGCTTCTGGACGATATAGAAAAAGAGAGGTTGGAGGCCGCCCATGTATTTGATCGTATGATGGCAGCTTCCAAAGAGTGTAAATAAACTTTTCGGAACGAAAAGGGGTATTCCGGCATAGAAAGGACTGGCCATGCAGTTGTGGTACAGTCTTTTCTAAAGTAAAAGATTATGGGGGGGAAAATATGTTTATTGACAAAGTGATCGGTGAAGTAAAATCCTTTTTTCAGCACAGCATGGGAAGAACCGGTGAGGTCATAGGTGTCACAAAAACAGAGGATGGTTGGGTTGCCGAAATCGAAATTCTCGAGGATGAAGAGTATTTAAAGCAACATGGCCGAAACGGGATGATCGCCCTTTATGAAGTCCGTTTGACGACAGATTTAGAAGTGATGCACTATGAACGAAAATCTTTACGGGAACGAGGGAAATTCGAAGCCGTCCCCCAGTAATATAATCTGATATCAATATGTTTGTGGGAGGAGAAGTTGTGGCATACGTGGATAAAGCCTTGAATAAAGACTATGTAAAAACGCCATTTATCAACAGCATTATTAACAGGTCCCAAAATTATCTGGAAGCCGGCTTTCCGGTCCATTTTTCCGGTCCTGCAGGAACGGGTAAGACTACGCTGGCATTGATTACAGCTTTAGCTCTGGGGAAGCCTGTGATTGTTACTTATGGAAATGATGACTTTTCCCATACTGATTTAATTGGCTCAGTGGTGGGGTTCAAAAAGCAAATTGTCAGAGATAATTATGTGCATTCGGTGATGAAAAGCACCGATGTTTTTACGACCAGCTGGATAGACGGGGCCATTACCAGAGCCTGTAAAAACGGATATACCTTGATATACGACGAATTTACCCGATCCAGGCCGGAAGCAAATAATGTTTTGTTGTCGGTGCTTGAAGAAAAGGTGATGCATCTTCCCAATCTGGCCAAAGGGGAAAAAGAGATCGAGGTTCATCCGGAGTTCCGCGTCATTTTCACCAGCAATCCTGAGGAATATGCCGGGGTGCACAAAACTCAGGATGCTTTAAAAGATAGAATGATTACCCTGGACTTAGGGGAATTCGATGAAGAGACGGAGACGAAAATCGTTCAATTAAAATCAGGCGTCCAGTGGGAAACTGCCCAAAAGATTACCGCCCTGGTGAGAGGTTTTCGGAGCAACTGCCAACATTCCTTTAAGCCTACGGTTCGGGCCGGCATCATGATTGCCAGCGTCGTCTCTTATCTTCATCTGGATCCGGACCGCAAGAATCCTCATTTTTGCCAAATTGTTTCTGATATTCTCATGTCCACCGTATTGCCGCACAAAAATGTGCCGGAAATCGTTGAGGCAGGCGGGAAATATTTGTTTGAACTGCTTAACATGCACTGCTCGTAAAGGGGGGCTCTGGGGTGATTTCAAAAAATGTTGTGAATAGTACTAAACCAATGACAATAGGTTCTTATTACTTCCGGATGTACCAAATGATCAGCGAACAAGAGCGGCTAATTGGCCAGAAGGAAGCCCTTTGGAAAAGGCAAAAAATACTCCAGCATCAGATCGATCATTTGGATCAGGAGATTCAACGCTTTGACCGCGGGTTACTGGCGAAGAGAGAAACTTTAAAACAACAAAATTTAAAAAGCTATTGGCCTGGAAGGAATAGATAATGAGCCCTCTGAAGTTTGTTTTATTTTGTGGCAAGGGCGGGGTTGGGAAAACAACAATGGCCGCGTCCAGTGCCATTTATTTTGCCCTCTCGGGAAAAAAAACCCTTCTTTTTTCCACCGATCCTGCTCATTCCCTATCTGATTCTTTAAGCCAGCAAATTGGCAGCAGGTTGACCGGGATCAAGGGTGTGGAGAATTTGTTTGCCTGGGAGCAGGATGCGGAAGAATTGATGAATGAGCTCAAGAACGGGTATGGAGAGGGAATCCTGCACTTTCTCACCTCATGTACATATTTAGATGAAACAGATGCCCAAGATTTGATGGATCTTACCCTTCCCGGTTTGGATGAGCTGATGGGGTTAAAACAGATCATTGATTATCTGGAAAGTGACCAATTCGATCTCTATGTGTGGGATGCGGCGCCCACCGGGCACACCCTGCGGCTGCTGCAAATGCCTGAAATCGTTGATCAATGGATCAAACTGGCGGCCCAAATGAGGTGGAAATACCGGTCCATGGTAGGGCTGTTGTCAGGAAAAGATTTTTCCGACCGGACCGATGATTTTGTTTTTAACCTGAAAAAAAGCATCAAAAAACTAAACCGTTACCTGACGGATCCCAGTATTTGCCGGATGATCGCTGTGACGATTCCTGAATATATGGCGGTCAATGAATTGGACCGGATGTCGGCTTACTTGAAGACCAGGTCTTTTCCGTTACGCCATATTTTGATTAATCAGGTGATTGGAGCAGATAATCAGTGTCTCTATTGTCAAAATAGAAGACAAGAACAAGAAAAGTATCTCCAGCGTATCCGGGTCCATTATCCTGGCTTTTGTTTGACTGAGGTTTTCCAACGGCCCCACGAAGTAAAGGGCCGGGAAAATCTCATCGATCTGCACGGGGAAATTTGTCCTTTATTGGGGGAATAAACTGTTTCAAGAAGGAGGATCTAAATCATGGTAAGCAGGCTTTATCTTTACGGGGTGATTCCATGCTCCGATCCCGTAAACTTGGAGGAATATGGGATTGGCGATGATCAGGCCAAGGTTTATACGGTTCCTTATCAGGACCTGGCGATGGTAGTGAGTAACATTGACATGGGGACGGTGGACCCGAGCCGGAAAAATGCCTTATGCCATGAACAGGTGCTCAGCGCTGTGATGCAGCAGTATGCGGTAATTCCCTGCGCTTTTGGCACCGTTGTCAAAGATGCCGGTAAAATCACCACCCTGTTGGAACGGCAATATGAGGATCTGAAGAAGACTTTTCTGAAAATCTCCCATAAAGTAGAATTAGGGCTAAAAGTATTTTGGAAAAAAGAGTTTTTTCAGCACCTGCCTGATGCGTATCCGGATCTTCAAAAGTTAAGCCGGGAAATCGCCCAGGCAGGGGCAGCCAACTGTTACGATAAAAAAATCCAGTTAGGTGAATTAGTGGAAAAGAGAGTGGAAGAGAAACGCCAGTATTACCTGGATGTGATTTTCCAGGATTTATCCCAGTTGGCTGTGGAGGCAAAATCGAATAAAACCCTGGGGATCAATATGGTTTTTAATGCCGCCTTTCTCGTCGATAAGGACAAAGAAACAGATTTTGACCGCAGGGTAGAGAAGCTCTATGAGCAGGTTCAGCAGGATGTGATGTTTAACTACAGCGGCCCTTGGCCCCCGCATAACTTTGTGGATCTTTTAATTGGGGGTGAGGATTAAGGCGGTGTTGATTATCGATGATATTTTGTTGTTTCCCTACCGGGGTCTGAAATTTATTTTTAACCAAATACTGGACCATTTGGACCAGGAGTACAATAGTGTTGATGCGGTAAAAAAAGAATTATCCGAACTGCAGTTACGCTTCGAAATGGATGAGATCTCGGAGGAAGAATATGACCAGGCGGAAGCTGTTTTATTGGTCCGGTTAAAAGAAATCAGGGAGCGGGGGAAAACCGATGAAGATCAGGATGAAGATGATGAAGATGATGATGAAGAGAATGAAGATGATGACGATGAATAAGAAACTCAGAGAAAAACAGGACGGGAAGAAGCATGACAGCGGCCAGGAACTGTGTCCGGAAGAAAAAGGGGTTTGTTTTTACTTAGTGATTGTCCCGATAGACAGAGCGTAGGCGATGGGGATAGATGGGGCGGAAAAGAAGAGCAACGAAAAAACAGCGCAAGAGTCTGCGCTGTTTTTATCATTTATCCGGTCTTTTTATTGGCCATATGGGCTTCCAGCCAGGGAACGACCTCTTCCACACTGTTTAAGAGGGCGTCGGCCCAAAGGTGAACTTCACTGCGATCTCCTTTGTCCGGATAACCGACAATAATGGAATGCTTGCCCATCCCTATGCCTAAAGCCCAATCGGCAGTGGCATCAATGCCGCAAGGGAGCAAGAGAATAATCAGGTCTGCCCACTTGATTGCTTCCCGATTTTCATTCACGGCATTGCGCCATTCCTTCCGGTTGAGATATTGACTGTAAATATGTTTCACAGGATCAAACTGTTCCGGAAACATTTCCGGAGGTGTTTCATGGTTTCTCCTGCACTCGGGGTCCGTAAAATCGAATACTTCGTGGTTATGTGCCCGGAGAGTCTCGGCCAGCTCCCGTACTAAGACCCGTTTTTTCCAAGATGCGCTGATGTATATTCTCATAGGCTCCTCTAGAATCAATTAGAATTTTTCATATAGTGGTCAAAATTTTCTGATGACCATTCTTGATTATAGACACGATCTTTCATTGATTCCGAATCAATAACCGAGGCGCAATAGACCGTTCTTTTTCCTTCCGCTAATTCTTTAAAGGTCTCTAAATATTTCCACCTATATTTCGCTGCAAAGGATTCGTTTACATTCAACTGCTTGCTGAAAGAGAAGCAAGGGGAAACACTTCTGCTTAATGTGCAAAATTCTTTTCCCTGGCATTCATCACAGCCCAGATACTGGGTCATTGCAATCTCAACCGTCGTTAAAAACCCGGCTTTAAATTTGGTATAATGATGAACCCGGGGAGAAAGTTCGGCGTCACCATAGCCGTTTTCTTCACTCCAGTAGCCGATTTCTTTAATTAGTTCCGGTCTCAAACCCTGGAGATGGCCGGGAACAAAATCCATCTCTACGCCGATGGTAGCATTTTTCAGCTCGAGATAGGAGGCATTTCCTTTTACTTTGGGGATGATGGGGGGCATATACCTGGGATAAGGTTTGTCTCTCATCACTCCTAAAAGGCCCGCTTCCGGGAAAGCCTCAAAAACTTCCATGAAACGGGAAATCCAATTTTTTGTGGTGATAAAGACATCACTGTCTACCGTGAAAAAATATTGATCCGGCTTCCTCTTGAACAGATTAGAGTTGACTGCATAGATCGGCCCCATATTTAAAGAGAATCTGGTTTTGGATTTAATTCTCTTGTCCGTAAGGCTTTGCAGATAATCCCAGGTATTATCCTTTGAATTGCAGTCAATAATGTGCATTTCAAAATCCTCATCGGAATCAAGAATATTCTCCAAGTTCTTTACGGTTAGGCCTAAACGGTTAAAGGTAATAAAACTGATAAAGGGGGGCGGGGGAGAAGTCTTTTTGACCTCTTTCGCTTTATTGATAAAAGGGACCTTAATATCCTTAATGGAATTGGGGAAAAACTGATTTTTTTTCATGATAAATTCATTCCTTTCTATATACACAGAATTTGTGTAAAAGTCTCTGTAATGGTCAATGGTCTTTTATACTTCCGGTGAATTTAAGAATTTAATTGGCTTGGCCGGCACACCTACTGCGGTGCAATTCTCCGGCAGATTATTGATCACCACGGCTCCAGCCCCGATGATGCTCCACTTGCCGACAATTTTTTTGGGAATCACAACTGCTTTGGAACCGATTTCACATCCTCTGCAAATCCATACGTTGCCGGAAAGGGTGATGTCCCAATACAGAGTAGAATAATCATCGATGATAGCATCATGCCCAATCCCGCACCCGGGACTGATGGTAACATAATTACCGATTTTCGTATTGACGGAGATAAAAGAATTCCAACAAATAATATTGCCGTACCCTATTTCCATGTATTTATTCATTTTCACAGTGGGATGAATTAAATTAGGGTAATCTACACGGTATAGCAAGGATTTATTGATCACCGCATATTTATCTCTGGCATTTCCAATGGCACAGACAACTGATATTTTTTTGCGTTTTTTCTCGAACCAGTTAAAGCCGCCCAGAACCTTAGTGTCATTGATCAACGTGCCATGCTTTTCCGGGGTTTCATCGATAAAGCCTAATAAATGCCATGTTTTTTGATCTTCATTGATTTCGCGTATCAGTTGTGCAACCTCTCGGCCGAAGTTACCCGCCCCTATCACAACGATATCTTTCATATGCCAACCTCTCAGTATTTAAAGATGGTTCTGTCTTGTTTTGGGGAAATCCATGGGACCCCCTGTCTTACGCCAGTAATGATGAATCGTTAAAATTTCATGATCTTGGAAGGCCGGGACATTACCACAACACCGTCCTCCACATCAAAATTCACCACGGACCCCATACTGATTTTTGCTTTCTGGCCAATTCTTTTCTTTTCCATGATGACACAGTTGGAACCAAGAAAAGCCCCTTCCTGAATCACCACATTCCCGGCAATAATACAGTTCACCAGACAGGATGCATAATCCTGGATCACCGTATCATGACCAACAACACTGCGCATATTGAGAAATACATGGCTGCCTATGACGACGTTCACTGAAATAATGCAGTCGATGCCGATAATAGAACCTTCTCCGACAAGGGCATTTTTGGCGACTTTTGCAGAGGGATGAATTAAAGTGGCAAAATTGAAATGATAGTCTTTGATGGTTTGATGAATTTTTTCTTTTGCCGACGGGTCGGCTATGGCAAGGACCATATATGTATCGGGAGCCAAATCTTTTAAGAGCTTCTTTGTGCCTAATACCTGATAACCGTTGATCGCTTCTTGCTGAGCACCTTTGATGTCATCAATATATCCTTTGATTTTCCAGGTGGGCTTAACCTCATTGATATCCTCAATTAATTCCACGATTTCCCTTGCCATTCCCCCAGAACCGTATATCACAATATTTTTCATATTGACCTCCGTTGCTCATGATGAAGGAAAAAAAGTTTACTTATGTGGGCAGGTTCCCCTGCTTACCTGAGGGATCTGATGATGGTGCAAATTTTTTCTACAGCACTGTGGGGCAATTGTCCATATAAGGGAAGAGCAAGTACAGTCTCCGCGATCCGATTGGCCACCGGCAGTCTTTGCCTGTCCGCTGAGGGAAGATCCCGGTAACAAGGGAAATTGCTGCATAAGGGGTAAAAGTATTTACGGGTAATAATATTGTATTCTTTTAATTTTTCATATAGTTCGTCTCTCGATAATCCGTATTCTTTTTTATCAATCTGAATCACAAAATAGGGGTAATTAGCGAAAACATTTTCGCTTTCTTTCATGGTTTTGATGCCCGGAACATCACTTAACATTTGGCGGTAAAGGGCGGTGATTTCTTTGCGCCGGGCGATTTCTTCCGGTACCTTGTCTAGCAGCAGGATACCGACAGCGGCCTGTAATTCATTGAGTTTCCCGTTGGACCCGGGCTCTGCGACATGATCCGTACCTCTGATGCCAAAGTTTTTTAATGAATCCGCCCTTTCTTTGAGATACGGGTGATTAAATGTCAAAGCGCCGCCTTCCACGGTATGATAGATTTTTGTGGCATGGAAACTGAACATGGATACGTCGCCGAAGGAGGCGATATCCTGCCCGTTTATTTTGACGCCAAAAGCATGAGCGGCATCATAGAGTACCTTGAGGCCGTTTCTTTCCGCCACATCCTGAAGCTTTACCACGTTACAGGGCCGGCCGAAAACATGGACGGGAAATAGGGCGCTAGTTTCCGGTGTGATTAACGATTCCACCAAGTCAGGATTCATATTGAAGGTGTCTTCCTCAATATCGCAGAAAACGGGCTTAAGATGATTCCAAGCCAAGGCATGTACCGTTGCAGCAAATGTAAAAGGAGTCGTGATTACTTCTCCCGACAGTCGTAAAACCTGGCAGGCCAACTGCAAAGCTACGGTACCGTTGCAAAAAAGGGAGAGATAAGGGACGTGCAAAAATTCGGCTAATTCTTTCTCCAGTTGTTGAACCATCTTTCCATTGTTGGTTAATTGCTTGCTGTCCCAGATTAATTTCACCAGTTTTGTCAATTCTTCAATACCGGGCAATAAAGGTTGACTGACATAAACCGGTTGGGAAAAAGGCTCCAGTAAGTTCATTTTGCCCACTCCTCGTAATAGGGTCAGGGGACACACCTCTCTATGGGTATTCCTCGATTACTGAGGAATGTCCCCAACTTATGTTACCGATGTTCTTGATCGTTAGTTGGCGTTGTCAATATAAAACCGGAAATTTTCCAGCGCCCAGTTCAGATTAAAGATGTGATTGGCCAGGGCGTTGCCATCGAGGGCAGAGGCGCAATAGACCGGCCGGGCTCCCGTTTTCATATCTTTGAAGGTTTCTATCAGTTTCCAGTTAAATTTTTTTACAAATTCATGGTTCTTGTACAATTTCTCGTAAATGGTAAAACAGGTATTGCGGTATTTATCAAGATGACACTGGCTTTCATAGGGGCAGTTGTGGCATTCAATTGTTTGGGGCATGCGAATGCTGATACTGGGAACAAAGCCCACTTTGAAAGAGGTAAAATGACTTACCCGGAAACAGAGTTCGATGTCGCCGAACCCATTTTCCTCACTCCAGTAGCCGATCTCTTTAATTAGTTCCGGTCTTAAGCACTGGCAGCATCCGGGGAGAAAGGCCCCGTTGGGATCTACAGAATTCTTGTCAAGCTCCAGATACAAGGCGCCATTTTTTAATTGGGGAGTGACCGGGGGAAGGTCCTGGGGATAGGGATATCCTCTTTGTACGCCGAGAAGTCCCACTTCGGGAAATTCCTCAAATACCTTCATAAAACGAGAAATCCAATCTTTTGTTTCAATATGAACATCATTGTCCACCGCGATGAAATACTGGTCGGGTCTTCTGTGCGTGAGATTCAAGTTTAAAGCATATATTTGTCCTGAATTGACTTGGACACGGGTCTTGGATTTGATCCGAACGTCTTGAACGCTTTGCAGGTAGTCCCAGGTGCCGTCATAAGAATTGTTGTCGATAATGTGCATTTCAAAATCATCTGTTGATTGCAGGATGGCGGGAAGGTTTTGTACGGTCAGGCCTAAACGGTTAAATGTAATATAGCTGAGCAGAGGAGGAACCATCAAGTCTCATTCCCTTCGTTTGAGTTTGTTTATGTAAATTACAATTTATATTATGTACAAGTGATTTCAGGTGTGACAAGTTTTCGCGGAACATCTTAAGGCGGAAAGGGGCGTATTTCCTGAAGCGGAGCGGAACGGGAATACGCCTGATGTGCCTTCAGCACCCGGAATGTCTCCGCACCGTACAAAAATTTTGGGGATGTCCTCAGACTATGCACCTTCCTTTGCTTTGCACAATAGTATATGAATAGGTTGGCTTAGGTAAAGACGGAGCGGAGGAGGGCATTATGAAAGCTTTAGTATTAAGCGGCGGCACCGGCACCAGATTAAGACCCTTGACTTACACAAGCCCCAAACAGTTAATTCCCTTGGCAAATAAACCGATTATTATCCATGTGATAGAAAAAGTGGTTCAGGCCGGGATTCATGACATTGGGATCATAGTAGGAGACAGTCAGGAGGAAATAAAAAAGGAAGTGGGTGATGGGGGAAGATGGCATGCAAAAATTAGCTACATTTATCAATCCCTGCCCCTGGGGCTGGCCCATGCAGTAAAAATCGCGGCGCCATTTATCGACGGCAATGACTTTTTAATGATACTGGGCGATAACATCTTCAGTATGGAACTGAGCGAATTTATCGGTAATTTTTATCTCAGAAGGGTGAATACTTCTGTATTGCTGCATCAGGTAGACAAGCCCGCCCAATTTGGGGTTGCTGTTGTAGAAAACGATCGTATTTTAAAACTGGTGGAAAAACCGAAGGAATTTATCAGTGATTTGATTCTTACCGGGGTATATCTATTCGACAAAAGTATTTTTGCTGCCATTGATCAAACTGTGCCGTCCGCACGAGGAGAATTGGAAATAACCGATGCGATCCAAAATCAATTACAACAGGGCGGGAAGATTACCTATGATCTGATCAAAGGCTGGTGGAAAGATACCGGTAATGAGCAGGATATCCTGGATGCCAACCGGCGCATCCTGGATGATATGGAAAATGAAATGCCTGAGATTTCAGATGCCAATTCTGTTTTAGCGGGGAAATTGCGCATCGGCAAAAATGTGGCGATCAGCAATAGTACGATTATGGGACCTGCGGTGATCGATGAGGGTTCCGTGATCACCAACAGTTTTGTCGGTCCTTATACGTGCATCGGTAAAGGAGTAAAAATCCAGAATTGTGAAGTGGAAAATTGTATTATCCTCTATGGGGCCCAGCTGGATAATGTGCGTAAAAGGATCAGCAACAGTCTGATCGGAAAAAATGCGGTGATCAAATCCTTTAATAAGAGACCTTTTTCCAGTGCTTTTGTGGTCGCGGATGATAGTAAAATTCATTTATAAATAAAACCAAATTATAATTTATGGAGGGCGAGTAATGAAGATTTTGCTTGTCACAGGAGGAGCCGGATTTATCGGCAGTAACTTTATTCGCTACTTTCTAAAAACCTGTAAGGATGTTATTGTCGTCAATTATGACAAACTTACTTATGCGGGCAATCTGAATAATTTAAGCATAATTGACGAGGACCCCAGGTATTATTTTGTCAAAGGTGATATTTGCGATCAGGAACTGGTGCAACAGGTCTTAAATGAATATGATCCGGATTATATCATCAATTTTGCGGCAGAATCCCATGTGGACCGGAGTATTGACGGGCCAACCGTATTCGCGGAAACCAATGTGCTGGGGACATTAAATTTACTGGAATGTGCCCGGAATTATTGGATGAAAGATAGTCAAGCCGGCAGCAGAAGGTTTGTGCAGATATCTACCGATGAAGTCTATGGAAGCATTGAAAACGACTGGGACTGTTTTACGGAAAATTCCCTCTACCTGCCCAACAGCCCCTATTCCGCATCAAAAGCAGGCGCCGATTTACTGGCCCGGGCCTTTTATAAAACATTTGGTTTCCCGGCGATTGTGACAAGGTGCTGCAACAACTATGGATCACACCAGCATAAAGAAAAATTTATTCCCACCTGTATTATTCAAGGGCTGAAAAATAAGCCCATACCCCTGTATGGAGACGGCACCAATGTGCGGGAATGGATCCACGTGATGGATCATTGTGCGGCTATTACCCATGCCCTCTTCTACGGGGCCCCGGGGGAGATCTATAATATTGGCAGCGGGGAAGAGCTGTCCAATCTCTCTTTGGCCCGTTTGATCCTGGAAAACCTGGGCAAGGGCCCGGAATTAATCCGTAAAGTAAATGACCGGCCCGGCCACGATAAACGGTATGCTTTAGACAGCAGCAAGGCTCATCACGATTTAAAATGGTCCTGCACCTATCAGTTTAAACAAGGTATCGCCGAAACGGTCCAATGGTATCGGAACAACCAGTCCTGGTGGGAAAACTGTTAAATGTGAAACGAGAAAAAGGGGCCAGATTCGGGCCCGGGCGCCGGTTGCTGTGCGTATAAAAAAACCGGCGACAGAATATGAAAAGCTGCGTGGTGTTCCCAGCAGCTTTTTTCGTTGCCCTTAAGTGGTGTGAGCGGCTTTTTGCATTAATATGGTATAAATATGACCCAGATTTTTGAATTCCGTGGCTTCATCCATGGTAAACTCGATGCCGTATTCATCCTCCAATGCAGAGATCACTGCCCAGTGGTTGAGGGAATCCCATTCCGGCAGAGTTTCCGTGGTGGCGTCTTCTGTGAGTTTGGCGGGATCAACATGAAGAATTTGAGATACCAGATCTAAAAATTTTTTATCCATAATTCACTCCTCATTTTCTAAAACAAAATCGATATAAGGAATGTGCTCTAACTTTTGCTCTGTGCTGATGCGATATAAAGTTCCCTTTTCATTGACTGACTCCGGAGAAAAGCCGGCCTGGGCATAAAAGTTTTCGTTGGCCCGGTTTTTTTCCGTTCTCAGGTAGAGGCCGAATACAGTTTTAATGCCTTTTTCCTTGAGCAGGGAAACAATTTTGTTCATCAAAGCATACTCCACATTTCGGCCCAGGACGCGACAGCTCATTAAAAAGGTGTCGATATGGGCAGTGTCGTCTTTTAACTCAATAATACACACGCCCACGATGCCGTTGTCGCCGAATTTATCCAAAACCGTACAAGAAAAAACCAAAAAGTTATTTGAACGGGCCATGTTTTCAATCTCGGTTTGGGTGTAACGTTTGGTGGTCATGTTAAATTGATTGGTTTTTTGTGTAAGCTGCGCGATGCGCGGGATGGAAAAGCTGTTTGCATGCTGCAAAATTACCTTGATTTGGAGGCTGGCCAGATAATCCTCCAGATTCTGAAACTGCTGCTGGGACTCAAGCCTTTTTTGATTGGCCTCATACATCTGGTTCCTGTTCAGGTCCTCGTCGGTGATTTTAAAGAACTCAAATTCAATCATCTTTTTTAATGTATCGGCATATTTGCTGGTATCATCCGGGACATCGGCTACGGTTACTTCAGGCAGCATGGATTTAACGTATTCTCTTTCCACCGGATTATCGTCAAAGAAAACCATACTGTCCATGCCGATATTCAATTCTTGCGCAATTTCTTTGATATTCGCCACTTTATCCTGCCAGTTCATTCTCAAAGAGGAAAAATGGTGTTTGCGTAAAACCATATGGGGATGGTTTTCTATGATCTCCAAGGCGTCTTCCGCATTGTTTTTGCTGTTCACGGCCAAAATAATTCCTTTATGATACAGGTTGAGGATTTCCCTTTGGAAATCATAGAAGCTTTTTCCCGGTCCGGCGAGATCCAGCTTAATACCGGAAATGCCGTCTTCTCCGGCCACTCCCCCCCAAAGCGTGTTGTCCAGGTCCAGCACAAGACATTTCTTTGTCATGAATTTAAAGGGTGCAATATAGCGCATGTATTCTCTGACCAGGATTTTCGTAAAGGGAAAGGAGATGGTATTTTTGGCGATGTAATACATTTTGGGATCTGTCGCATTTTCATAGCCAAAGTGGGCGCACAAGCCGCCATAATCGAACAAGTAAACATAATCCTTATCCTTTGCCCACTCTCCCAGCTTCAGGTTGAGCAGCGCAATCATGTCTTTTAGGCCCGGGTAATTTTTGCTGTCCAGAATACCGAGGGGTGAAAAATAGGGTATTTTAAAGTTGTGTAAAATTATTTTCGTGGCGCTGTTGGTATGGATGCTGTCCACAACTGCGGTGATGGATTCAAAAATCGATTCCATCAGGGCATATTTTTTTTCTGGACTGCTTGTTAAGGTGGTAAATGTGTACCAGTCGGGAAACAATTCGCTGCCTTCCAGAAAAAGTACGGTAAGCTCCGGCTGGGACCGGTAAAATCCGCTCTCGGTGTTTAAGGTCTCCTGATGATACTGGTTGTAAGGGCAATTATAGATGTTTGCCCCAATATCATTTTTTTTACATTCTTCTTTCAGGAACCGGGCGAGATAATCTGTGGTACAGTTGCCCAGAAAAGCAATATTGATCGATGCTTTCATAAAAAGGTTTCGCCTCCGTTAACAGGGATATTGACTCCATTGAGAAAATTGGCATCTTCGGAAATAAGGAATTTTAACACGCCGGCCACATCTGCCGTTGTGGCCAGTCTTTTCATGGGATGCCTCTGACCGGACACTTCCAGGAATTTTGGGGGCAAGTAGGCGGTAAGTTGGGTGGACATCATGCCGGGAGAAAGCATATTTACCGTAATCCCGTATTTACAGAGCTCTGCGGCGGCCGCTTTGGAAAGGCCCAACAGGGCATATTTGGCCGTAATATAGAAAGAAAGCTTTTCCGGCGGCACATTCAGCACATAAGAGGACAGGATATTAATCATTCTTCCGTATCCCTGTGTTTTCATGATCTCTGACACTTCCCGCATAAACAGATAGGAACCTTTTACGTTTACATCGATGAGATCCTGAAATAGGTTCCAGTCTGATGCAAGAAAGTCACCGGGTTTAAAGGAAGGGCAGGCATTGTTGACAAGTACGTCAATTCTTCCCTGGCTTGCCTGGATTGTTGAGACACAATATGCGATTTCCCCTTCATCCCTTTGGTCGCATCTCATGGCAAATGCGCCGGGTGGGGTTTTCACCATGGTCCCCGGAGGTTCTATATGTGTGAAATACACGCAATTATCTCCCTCGGCGCACAGGGTATCCACAAACTTGGCCCCCAAACCACTGCTGCCTCCGGTAATTAAAATTACTTTTTTTCCCAATGGACTACTCCTTTCTCCTTAACTTCGCCCCTTGCTTTCCCGAAACCCGGATCCCGAAAAGCCCTTTGGGCTTTTTTACTTGACAGATACCTTTACTGTGCCTCGGGAAACTTTTTGGCCCAATTGATTAGTAATTTCTATTTTCATCACAATAATATTGAGGCCTAAGGCATTTGTTTGCACCTGGTCGGTTACTTTCCCGGTAATCTTGATCCTATCGCCGATCCTTACCGGAGAAATAAAATCGATGGATTGAGACAGCCACAGGGCTCCTGGCCCGGGTAAGTGCATGCCGATCAGTGTAGAGAGAAAGGAAAGGATCAGCATGCCGTGCACTACCCTGGACCCTAACCCATGCTCCAGGCAGTACATTTCATCCATGTGAACAGGGTTGTAATCTCCTGAGAAGTCGGCAAAATCCTTTACCATTTCCGGGGAGATCGTTTTTTCCAACGAAAAGGTATCACCAGTCTTGATCATGACGGACATATTCCTATACACCTCTTTCTCTATATATGTTATGGGCTTGTTCGGAAAAAGGTTCATAGGAGATGGGAACAATCCTTATGCACACAAATAGATTGCTCCTTCATATGATATGATACAAGGTTGTACATTTCATAAAGGGTTTGGGCAGCATCATTAGCCAGATTGTTTGCTTAGGAAGGGTGAATTTGGGCATGAATTATATCGACAAATCGGTTCAGGGAATACGGCAGTGCCGGGTGGGGTATTTTTCGGTACTCTTGGCAGACGTAATTTTGGGGAAGAATGTGCAAATCGGCAATCATGTAACGGTTTATCCCGGGACGGTGATTGGAGACCGGGTGATCATAGGGGACAATTGTACATTGGGTGCGCAGCCGCGCCTTTTTGACACGAGTGGGGAGAAGGCCTCCGGCGTCTTGCGGCCGTTACGCATTGGAGCCGATACCATCATCGGTTCCGGAGCAGTTATTTGTGCAGGGGTAGCGATTGATGAGCATGTTTGGATCGGTGATTTGACGTGCATCAAAGAAAAATGCCGGATTAAAAAGCAGGTCATCATTGGTCCGGGTGTTTTTATCGAGAGCGGGGTCAATCTGGGGGAGGGCGCTCAAATTCAGACCCGGGTATATTTAAGCGCCCATACGGATATTGCAGACGGAGTTTTTATCGGACCGATGGCAAGTGTGCTTCATGATAAAGTGATCGTGGGCAGGGGGGCTTTTGTACATGGGGGAGCAAAAATAATCACCGGTGTAGAACCGGGTGCGGTAGTAATGCCATAAACATTCCGGAAAAAATCAGGGTGTCTTTGTTTGATTGGGCTCCCACTGGTTGTATTCCGATTTCATAATGACAATATCCACTCTTCTGTTCAACTGCCTATTTGGGCCCGAGTCATTTGGCGCGATGGGACGGTACTCACCGTAGCCGATGGCGGAGATTTTATCAGGGGAAATCCCTACGTCGGCAACGAGAATTTGCAGGACCGTGGTGGCCCGAAGTACAGAAAGTTCCCAATTGGACGGAAACCGGGCGTTATGGATGGGGCGGTTATCCGTATGTCCTTCTACCCGTATTAAGTTGGGGAGTACTTTTAATATTTCCCCAATTTTTATGACGGTCTTTTTTTGGTCCGCATGCAGTTCTGACGAACCGGAGTCAAAAAGGGCCGCATTACTTAAACTGACTACCAGGCCTCTTTCGCTCACATAATGGCTCACGACTCCCTCCAGGCCGTTTTCCTTAATAAAGTTGTCCAATATTTTTTCCACTTCTTTAAAGGCGTTTTGATCAACGGAATCATTGGTTCCATAAGTGGGGGTCCGATTTACATATAGAGAATTTGGGGTTACTTGGGTGGAGGGAAAAGTTTCACCTGCCGAAATACCGGATACCATACTTGGCCCGGAGGAGCCTTTCAGGATATACTGGGTCCCGGTAAGGGTTTTGCCCAGGGTTTGGGCCAACATTTCAAATTTTGCCGCATCAATCCTGCTCATAGAATAGAGGATGACAAAAAATATCATCAGCAAAGTAATAAAGTCGGCATAGGACAGAAGCCATCTTTCCGTGTTGTCTTTTTCGTGTTCCTCAGGCCGCCTCATTAGCTTCACGTTCTTTCATCGTATTTGAAGTCTTTTCTTTCGTTCTTTCAATCAGGAAGGTTTTGAGTTTTCTTTCTAAAGTGAGGGGATTTTCCCCCCCTTGAATCGCCAAGGTTCCTTCCATAATCAATTCTTGGACAAGTCTTTTTTGGGCAGAGAGCCCCTTCAGCTTGTAGCTGATGGGAAGCCAGAACAAGTTGGCCGAACTAAGACCATAAAAGGTAGCAATAAATGCTACAGCAATGGCGGGCCCTAATTTATCCGGCTCGCTCAGATTGGATAAGACGTGAACCAATCCCATCACAGTGCCGATAATACCTAAGGTAGGGGCATACCCGCCGGCTACTTCAAATATACCGGCATTTTTTTTGTCCACCATATAACTCAGTTCAATTTTATTCTCAATTATTTCCCGGAAAACCTCCGCTTCGGTGCCATCCACCGCTAATTCCAGGCAATCCTTCATCAGAGGGTCAAATTTGTTTAAATTTTCTGAATTAGTCTCCGCTTCTAAACTTAAAAGTCCTTGAGCCCGGGCCTTTCCGGAAAGGGTGACCAGATATTGAATGATTTCTTCCGTATTGTTTTGCTCTTTTTTGATCACCTTCATGACCAGGCTGGGAATCCTGGCGATCTCTTTCATGGTATGAGAGGCCATGGTGGCACCGATGGTTCCTCCGAAAACAATTAAGGCAGCAGTTTTGCTGAAAAGAGCATTAAGATGTCCTCCATCCAGTACAAAGGCGAGGGCGATACAACCGAATCCCAATAATATCCCTAACGGTGTAGAAATATCCATTTATGCACCATCCTTTGCTAAAAAACGACATAATTATCTTACTATATACTAGCATATTTTTCCCGCCTAGTCAGTAAAATACTTTGCCAATTTGTTAAATTAGCTTATAGGCTTTGTTAAATGATTAATTGCCTTATATATTATTATCGTTTCATTTTTGCTGTTCTTTACAGGGGTTGACAGGAAAAACCTAAAATTGTCCTTTTAATTTTCTTTTTGGTATTTAGTAAGGATGGCTCCCTCATTTTATTTGGTTAGCCGGAGAATGAAATAAATAAAGAATACCCAAAGGGGGATGCTGAAAACAATACCCCAGAATAACCCGATAAAAAGGTTTTGCGGGTGATCCGTGTCGATCATGGAGAATTCCTCCCAGTTATTTGACATTTCTTTCCCTTATTATTTCCTGAATCAGCTGTTTTAAGACTTTTGATGCCGGGTCAGAAATTTAGTTATTTATACAATATGCTTGAATGGAAAGAAAATAGGGCATGCTAATAGAAAATTAGGATGGGAGGAAATAGTATGAAGGTTAGCGGGCGTAATCAAATCGGCGGGCGTGTTGCGAAAGTGGAACGTGACGGGCTGATGGCCAAGGTGACAATTGATGTGGACAGATGTACCATGACATCGGTGATTACGGGAGATGCCGTAGATGATTTGAATATTAAGGAAGGGGACCAAGTGTCCGCTTTGGTAAAATCTACCTCCGTAATGCTGATGAAATAAAAAAAGCCCCACCAATTAAATCAACATTGCTTACTTGCTGATACAGTAAAAAAAGCTGGCAACGCCAGCTTTTTTGGTGCCGGGCATCTTATTTGCGATAGTAGTTCTGAACAGAGGGGAAGAGTGTAACGGCCTGGATGATTAAGCCGATGGCGATGTAGAATACGTGTATGAAGGCGACTCGATTGATAAAATAGACCTGTACCGTGATCCAAATGATTAAGGCAAAGCCTATGTAGAGCGAATAAGCCCAGGACCAGTGCATTTCATGAAAAATATTGATCTGGTCCGCTCCTTTCCAGGGGCGTTTTGTGATCAGTGCGTAAGATATGATTAAAGGCGTAACACCTAGTATGACGAATAAAATGATGGCGGGGATCAAGAAGCTGGTGAACGGCGAATGCTCTAGTAAGGTCAGAGGCATTTTGATCAAACCGCCACTGGGATCCATGATCAGCGTCGACCCGCCGAAAAGAGCCCCGATTCCCAAGAATAGGTGCAGAAAAATCAGAAGTTGGCATGTAAAAGGCTTCTTAACCAGGGATTTTTCCATGGCGTATTTCCCCATTTCGCAAAATTATTTGTCAAGCCCCATCGGAAAAGTTTATTTCACTTTTAACGTGCGTACTCTGTTTATGGCTGCGGCCAACTCCAGTTTCCGGGGCAGGGCCAGGTCCCCGGGATGCTGTCCGTAAAATGGCGAAACCAGGTCTAAACCGTGTTCCGAAATCTGGTGGTACAGTTTATAGATCAGATCGGGTAAAGATGTTTTTCCGTCTACCAATTTATGAGCTAAATAGGAAATCATATCGGCAATGGCCCGGGTTTGGCTGGGGTCTACCAGCTGTTCCACCAGGGAAAGATCGACCGGGGAGTTGCCCAGTAAGACCGTATGCAGCCCTTTGGCGCTTATTTTGTCCTTTGGGCCGTGTAATATGCGAAAACTGTGGGGAAGAATTTGCCGACCTATGATGCTGCCGAAATTTTCTCCCCCTTCCCCTCTGCGGGTTGTGGGGATTTTGTCGATAATGGATTTGGCTTTTTCCGTCACATCGTAAGGTTTATATTCGTCCATCATAATCACCGTGCCGGCGGCTTCAAAATAATCTCCGGAACCTCCCATGACCAGAACCGTAGAAACACCCAGCTCCCGGTAAAGCTGCTCTACCCTGTCCACAAAAGGAGTAATGGGCTCCTGGTCTTTACCCACTAATTCCTGCATGCGGGCGTCCCGAATCATAAAATTGGTGGCGCTGGTGTCCTCATCAATTAAAAGCACCCGGGCATTCATTTCTAAGGCTTCCATGATATTTGCCGCTTGAGAGGTGCTGCCGCTGGCACTCTCGGTGCCAAAACGGATGGTATCCGTACCCCGGGGCAAATGGGAGATAAAAGGGGAGATGTTTACTTTTTCCACGCTGCGGCCGTCTTCCGCCCGTATTTTCACGGCACTCTCGTCGGTAATCACATATTCCCGGCCGTCTCCGGGCACATGATTGTACACACCTCGTTCCATCCCTTTTAAAAGAGTGCTTTTGCCATGGTACCCCCCGCCCACAATCAGAGTAATTCCCTTCGGAATCGCCATGCCTCGTATGGGACCGTCATGGGGAAGGGGAATTTCCACTTCCAGAGAGGGCGGTGACTGAAAAGGAACGAGAGAGGAATTATTTAAAGGGCGGTTGCTGATGCCACTCTCTCTGGGCAAGATCGATCCATTGGCCACGAAGGCTACATAGTGGTGTTCCGCTAAATACTGGCGGAGGAAATTCTGCTGGTCGGCCAGTCCCAGGTGCCGGATCAGTTTATTTTGAGGAAAATGAAAAATTGCTTGCTGGATCAGGGCAGGGATTTGGGTGCAGAGCATCTCTTTCGCCTGCTGGCCCAAAATCTGTCTGCCGGCGGCGGGCAGCCCCACAGATAAACGAACTTCCACCTCGCGCCCGTTTATTTTTACGGAGGTGCGGGGAAGAACCTCCTGGCCCGGGCTGTCTATGCTGATCAGCCCGCTTTTTCCCGATCCCCCGTGGTTTATCCGGTAGGTTTGGATGGTGTGGGCGATTTCCCGGGAAAAAAAATCTTCCGCCGCTGTTTTTCGGATCTCGGGCCGGTACCAGGTTTCCGGGAATTTAGCCTGCTCTTGGGAGATTTTCACCCGGATCCGGGAAGGAGGGGCGAAAGGATCGCTTTGGGCATAATCGATGTGCAGAGTAAACCATTCACCCCGGTAGGTCCCTTGAATCTCCTTGTATCCCTTATATCCTTTGCCGTCTAATTTGGATAAAAGTTTTTTTAGATGCTCCATGTTTTTCCTGCCTCCTGAGAAAGAAAAAATGATTACGCTACTTTAAGCCTATGTATAGGATCTCAATTATTTTTTACGGCACCCCTTTGCTTCATACCAAGCCGGCATGAATGAACCGTGGGGATTCACCTTTATTCACTCTAATTCGGGAAAAATAAATAACATCCTGTTTGAAAATCATTTTTTTCTAGTCCCGTTTTTTTACACGGGGACAGCAGACAGCCCCTACTTTTCCCGGTTCCCGGTAACCGGTGACCGGATCCCGCCCCCAAAGCCTTTTAGGCTTTGGCTGACATGTATACAATATTTTCCCGCACACAACTATTGAGTTGTGGCGGGTTTTTGTTATAATGGTTAAAAAGGTTTCGAGATTTTTTTATGTGGGCAATGGAGTCCTCGTTACTAAAAAGTCTTTTTTGGGGCGGGGATTTTTCTTTGGCAAGGATGCTTTCACTTATGAAAGTTTCTGTGCCGGATAAACTATTACCGTTAGGAAGGCGAGGTGTTGCTTATGCATGGGGTTGAGTCGAAGATTTTTATCGGCTCTGCGGACAGAGCATTGAGAAAAAGGTTGAGGTCCATACTCCAGCAACAGGGACACCTGATTATCGGGGAAGCGGAGGACGGGGCCGGCTCGCTCCGGGTGATCCGCAGGGTGCTGCCGGACCTGGTAATTTTGGATAAAGACCTTCCCGGTATGCCCGGTATGGAAGTATCCAAAATTATTGAGGATGATAAAATTTGTCCGGTATTGCTGCTTACGCCTACCTGGGAGCAGGAGCTATTTGAAAAGGCAAAGGATTCCTGGGTTTTTGCCTTTTTGGTGAAGCCGATTCAGGAAGGGCATTTGCTTTCTACCGCATCCTTTGTGATCAATGCTTTCCAAAAAATGATGAAATTGGCGCGTCAGGTCGATGAACTGAAAGAGACTTTGGAAACAAGAAAGATTGTGGAACGGGCAAAAGGTATTTTGATGAAAAATCTGGATTTGCCTGAAGCGGAAGCATACCGGCGCATCCAACAGCAGAGCATGGATAAGTGCCTGCCCATGAAGCAAGTTGCGGAAGCGATTATTCTTGCCTATGATATTAAAAAGAAAAAGTAATCATGAATAATATTGTATACTTGTTCCCGAACCATTGATTTTTTTGCCGAAAGAAGAGTATAATTCCTTTAATCAAAATTTAGCTCCCAGTATGATCGATCCCAAATGGAAATCGTTTTTCACATAGAAATTTTTATATTTTGAGGAGGTTAATGACGATGGCGAAATACTCCAAAGAGGATATTTTATCGATGGCCAAAGAAAATGATGTCAAATTTGTGCGCCTGCAATTTACTGACATTTTCGGGGTTCTGAAAAATGTTGCCATTACTGTGAAGCAGCTGGAGAAAGCCTTGGAAGGAGAATTGATGTTTGACGGGTCTTCCATCGACGGTTTTGTGCGCATTGAAGAATCTGACATGTATCTGCGTCCGGATCTGAACAGTTGGGACATTTTTCCCTGGAGACCTGCGGAAGGATCGGTAGCACGCTTTATTTGCGATGTCTATAATCCTGACGGCACTCCTTTTGAAGGGGATCCCCGGATGATCTTAAAAAGGGCCATTGCAGAAGGGGAAGCGATGGGTTATACCATGAATGTAGGACCCGAATGCGAATTCTTTCTTTTTCAAACGGATGATAAAGGGCGCCCTACTTTAGACACCCATGATAAAGCAGGATATTTTGACCTGACCCCGGTGGATTTAGGAGAAAATGCCCGCAGGGATATGGTGCTGGCCCTGGAAGATATGGGTTTTGAAATTGAAGCGTCTCACCATGAAGTTGCCCCCGGTCAGCATGAGATTGATTTCAAATATGCGGATGCCTTGTCTACGGCGGATAATATCCAGACTTTTAAGTTTGTGGTCAGAACGATTGCCCAGCGCCATGGCCTTCATGCCACTTTTATGCCAAAGCCTGTTTTTGGCATCAACGGATCAGGCATGCATACCAATCAATCCCTTTTTAAGGGGAGCAAAAATGTCTTTTATGATCCCAACGGGGAATTGGAACTGTCCCGGGAAGCTTATTATTATGTGGGTGGATTAATGAAACATGCCCGGGCCATGGCCGCGATCACCAATCCCACCGTGAATTCCTATAAAAGGCTGGTTCCGGATTATGAGGCGCCGGTGTATGTAGCCTGGTCGGCAAAGAACAGAAGCCCTTTAATTCGCATTCCCGCCAAAAGAGGCCTGTCCACCAGAGTGGAAATGAGAAATCCCGACCCCTCTTGTAACCCTTATTTGGCCATTGCGGCCATGCTGAAAGCAGGCTTGGACGGGATCAAGAATAAGATCCTGCCTCCGGATCCGGTGAATCGAAATATTTATGAGATGACCGGGGCAGAGAAAGATGCCATGGGCATTGCTAGTTTGCCCGGAAGCTTAGAAGAGGCATTAAAAGAGTTGAAAGCAGATGAGGTAATTAAAAGCGCCTTAGGGAACCATGCTTTATCCCGTTTTCTGGAGGCCAAAGAAATGGAATGGGATTCCTACCGGACCAAGATTACCTATTGGGAAATTGAACAATATTTGACCAAATTTTAACCCGACTAACCATGTTTAAATGAGCGTGAGGACTCCTGTACGACTGTATTAGTTGGGGACATATGTTAATGTGTCCCCTCACTTTTTAGCGGAGATTAGGATAGAAGGAGAGGCTTTTATGATGCAAGAACTGAATCAATTTCCCCAAAGTCAGGGTCTTTACGACCCGTCCATGGAAAAAGACGCCTGTGGCTTAGGATTTATCGCCGATGTGACAGGCAAAAAATCAAATGAAATCGTCAAAAACGGGTTGGAGATTCTGAAGAGTCTTACCCATCGAGGCGCTACCGGGTCCGATCCGGAGACAGGAGACGGGGCAGGTATCTTAATTCAACTACCCCATGAGTTCTTTGTTTCTGAATTAGCGAAAATGGATCTGCACCTTCCGGCGGACGGGGACTATGCGGTGGGCATGATATTTTTTCCCACAGAACCGAACGCCCGTTATTACTGTGAAGGGGTATTTGAAAGAATTCTCCGGGAAGAAAACCAGGAACTGATCTCTTGGCGCGACGTACCGCTTCATGATAAGGCTTGCGGGATCTCAGCCCAAGGTACAAAGCCTTTTGTGAAGCAAATATTTATTGCCAGAAACGGTCAGCAGGCCGATCTGTTTGAAAGGAAACTCTATATTGTCAGAAAAAGAGTGGAGAAGGCCATTAACGAGGCAGCAAGGCCTTATACGGATGTCTTTTTCGTGTGCAGCCTTTCTCTCAAAACCATTGTCTATAAAGGGCAGTTTCTCGCCCATCAAATAGAGAATTTTTATCCCGAGCTGAAGGATGAGCGATTAAAGAGTGCCATTGCCGCCGTGCATCAAAGATACAGTACCAATACTTTCCCATCCTGGCGCCTGGCCCATCCTTACCGCTATTTGTCCCACAATGGGGAAATCAATACCATCCGGGGAAATATCAAGTGGGTTAGTGCCCGGGAAAGTGTGATGACCTCCAAGCTGTTCGGTGCTGAATTTGAGAAGGTATTGCCGATTATCCAGCCGGATAGCAGTGACTCCTGCAATTTGGACAATATTTTCGAGCTTCTTGTTTTGAATGGGTATTCTATACCCCATGCCCTGAAAATGTTGATGCCGGAGGCCTGGCGTTATGATAAAACCATGCCGGCGGAATTGAAAGCGTTTTATGAATATCACGAAGGTCTCATCGAGCCCTGGGATGGACCTGCGACCATTGTTTTTTCCGATGGGGTTCAGGTGGGAGCCACCCTGGACCGGAACGGCCTCCGACCGGCCAGATACGTGATCACGAAAAACAATACCGTGATTTTAGCTTCAGAATCGGGCGTCCTGCGCATTCCTGAGGCACAAATCCTGAAAAAGGGAAAATTAGGGCCGGGGAAAACTCTTATTGTGGACACCAAAGAGAAAAGGATCATCTACGATCATGAAGTGAAACAAGAGCTGGCCAACCAAAAAGGGTATGCCGAATGGATTAAGGAAAATGAAATTGATCTGAAAAAAATCAGTTTGCATAAAGCCTTGCCCAGAATGGATGAAGAATCCCTGGTTACGAAACAAATTATTTTCGGGTACACGGAAGAAGAACTTAGGCGGATCATTGCACCAATGGCGCAAGACAGTAAGGAAGCCATTGGTTCCATGGGCAATGACGCTCCTTTGGCGGTTCTTTCCGACCTGCCCCAACTCTTATTTAATTACTTCCGTCAGCTTTTTGCCCAGGTGACCAATCCGCCCATTGATCCCATCCGGGAGAAGAAAGTAATGTCCCTGAATCAGTATCTGGGCCGGGGGGGGAATATTCTCAAGAAAATTGACGAATTGGCACCCAATAAGTTTATTGAACTGGAACAACCCATCCTGTATGCGGAGAAGATGGAAAAAATTAAAAGTATCGATGTGGATACTTTAAGAAGCATTACCATCCCCATCATCTTTGAAGCGGATCAATATGAAAAAGGGCTCAGCGATGCCCTGACCGCCTTGAAAAAGAGAGTGGAAGAAAGTATTTCCCAGGGGTACCGGATCGTCATTTTGAGCGACCGGGACGTGGATCGTTACCGGGCGCCTATCCCCAGTCTGCTTGCGGTCAGTGCGGTGCACAATCATTTGATTCAGAAAAAACTGCGCACCAAGGTTGATCTGATCATTGAGACCGGCGAGGCCCGGGATACTTTTCATATGGCACTGCTCCTGGGCTACGGGGCTACGGCGGTATATCCTTATATGGCCCTGGAAACCATTAATCACCTGGTGAAAAATCAGCTTTACCTGAAAAACATTACGGTGGAAAAAGCCAGCATGAATTACGTACGCTCCTTAGGCTACGGGATTCGCAAAATTACCTCCAAAATGGGCATCTCCACCTTAAGAAGTTTTAACGGCGCCCAAATATTTGAAGTGATCGGACTGAACGAAGAACTGGTCAAGGAATATTTCGCCGGCACCCCGTGCCGTTTGTCCGGGCTGAAGATGGACGGCATCGCCAAGGAAACTTTGCTGCGTCATCATCAGGCCTTTGAAATCAACGTGGGTACCCAAAGACTGGCTGTGGGAGGAGACATTCATTACCGGAAGAACAATGAAGCCCATTTGTTCCGTCCGGATACCATCGCTAAGCTGCAGCATGCCTGCCGGACCCAGGATTATCATTTATTTAAAGAGTATTCCCGTTTGATTGATGATCAGTCGAAAAGCCTCATGACCATCCGGGGACTTTTAAAATTTAAGGAAGGCCAGCCGGTTCCTTTGGATGAGGTAGAACCGGTAGAATCAATCCTGAAACGCTTTGCCACCGGAGCCATGTCCTTCGGATCCATCAGCAAGGAAGTCCATGAAACTTTGGCCATCGCCATGAACCGCATGGGGGGCAAAAGCAATTCCGGTGAGGGCGGGGAAGATGAAGCCCGTTATATCAGAACAGAAAACGGTGATTTTAAAGCCAGTGCCATCAAGCAGGTGGCGGCGGCCCGGTTCGGGGTCACAGCCAATTACCTGGTCCATGCGGATGAGCTGCAAATCAAAATGGCCCAAGGGGCTAAGCCGGGTGAAGGGGGACATTTGCCGGGAAGCAAGGTAACCGAGGAGATTGCCCGGGTACGCCACTCCCTGCCGGGAATCGACTTGATTTCTCCTCCTCCCCATCATGATATCTATTCCATTGAAGACTTGGAGCAGTTGATCTTTGACCTGAAGAACATTAATCCCAAGGCACGGGTGAGTGTGAAGCTGGTTTCCGAAGCCGGTGTAGGGACGGTAGCGGCAGGCGTGGCCAAGGGCAGTGCCGATATGGTTCTGATCAGCGGCCATGACGGCGGCACCGGCGCCTCTCCTGTTTCGTCTATTAAAACAGCAGGGATTCCTTGGGAAATCGGCCTGGCGGAAACCCAGCAAACCTTGCTCTTAAACAACCTGAGAAGCCGGATCGCCGTACAGGTAGACGGCCAAATGAGGACAGGACGGGATGTGGCGATCAGCATTCTCCTGGGGGCGGAAGAATTCGGCTTTTCCACGGCTGCCCTGGTGGTGTGCGGCTGTATCATGATGCGCAAGTGCCATAACAACACCTGCCCCGTAGGCGTGGCCACCCAGGATCCGGAACTGAGAAAGTATTTTCAGGGAAAGCCGGAGCATGTGATCAACTTCTTCGGTTTCATTGCCAGGGAACTGCGTGAAATTATGGCCGATTTGGGCTTCCGAACGGTAGATGAAATGGTGGGCCGGGTGGATATGCTGGAGGTGAATGAGCGAAACCGGCATTGGAAAACCAAGGAGCTGGATTTAAGCGCTATCCTCTATCGCCCGGAATTGCCGGTGCGGTTCGCCCAAAGAAAAACGGAAGAACAAAAAAATCAAACCCGTGATATTCTGGACCGACAACTGATTGAACTGGCCCAGCCCGCCCTGGAAAAAGGGGAAAAGGTGCAAGGTATTTTTGAAGTAAAAAATACCGACCGGACTATTGGGGCCATGCTCTCCGGCGAAGTAGCAAAACGTTATGGCAGCAAGGGCCTGCCCCAGGATACCATTGACCTGACCTTCATCGGTACGGCAGGTCAAAGTTTCGGCGCCTTTGCCGCCCCCGGCATTACTTTGCGCTTGTACGGAGATGCCAATGATTACGTGGGAAAAGGACTATCGGGGGGCCGGATTATCATCGCACTGCATAAGGAGTCTTCCTTAACAGCAGAGGAAAACATCATCGCCGGAAATACCATTTTGTATGGGGCCACTTCCGGAGAGGCCTATATCAATGGGAAAGTGGGAGAAAGATTCGCCGTGAGAAACAGCGGGGCTGCGGCCGTAGTTGAAGGTGTGGGCGATCATGGCTGTGAATATATGACAGGAGGACGGATTGTGATTCTGGGGGAAACAGGGAGAAACTTCGGCGCCGGTATGAGCGGCGGCATTGCCTATGTGCTGGATGAGCAAGAAAACCTGAGCAGCAAATGCAACTTTGAATTGACGGAGATGGAACCGCTGACTCAGGAGGATCTCCGCTTCGTGAAAAATTTAGTGGAAAATCATGTGCGCTTTACCAACAGCCAAAAAGGCAAAAAGATTCTGGACCATTGGCAGGCGTACATGGGTAAGTTTGTGCGCATTATCAGCCCTCAATACCGGGAAATCACGGAAAAATCTTCCCAAATCACGGCAGATAGTTTGGTGGTGAAAAATAATGGCTAATCAACAACAACCGGGCTTTAAAATCTATGAGAGAAAGACGGCCCCAAAAATCCCCGCCCAGGAAAGAATCAAAAACTATAAAAGTGTCTATCTTCCTCAAACGGAAGAAGAAATCCGGATCCAGGCGGCCCGGTGCATGGACTGCGGCGTAGCATACTGCAACAACGCCTGTCCCCTGGGAAATATTTTGCCTGACCTGAATTATCTTGTTACGGAAGGGCAGTGGAAAAAAGCACTGGATATTTTGCATAGCACCAATAATTTTCCTGAGTTCACAGGCCGGTTATGCCCGGCTTTGTGTGAAGCGGCCTGCGCCCTGGGCATCAACCAAGAACCCAACACAAACCGGGAAATTGAATTAAGCATTATTGAAAAAGGTTTTTGGGAGGGATGGGTAAAACCCCTTCCCCCCCTGATGCGCACCGGGCGTAAGGTGGCCGTAATCGGTTCCGGCCCGGCAGGACTTGCGGCGGCTCAGCAACTGGTCCGGGCCGGCCATGACGTCACGGTCTTTGAAAGATCGGAGCAGGTGGGGGGAATTTTAGCCCTGGGGATTCCTGATTACAAGTTGGAAAAATGGGTTTTAGAGCGCCGGATTGACCAATTAATCGGAGAAGGGATAGAATTTAAAACCGGTACCCATGTAGGAACGGATGTTTCCGTGGAAGCCGTGAAAGCAAAATATGACGCCGTTTGTTTAACCGGCGGCTCCACCATCCCGAGAGATTTGGATGTAGAAGGAAGGTCTTTAAAAGGAATCCACTTTGCCATGGAATATTTGACCCAACAGAATCTGGTCAATCAGGGGAAAGAGATTCCCCGGGAAGAAAGGATTGAGGCGAACGGAAAAAATGTCGTCATTATCGGCGGCGGCGATACCGGCGCCGATTGTCTCGGTGTCGCCCTGCGTCAAGGGGCCAAACAAGTGTATCAATTTGAGGTGATGCCCCAGCCCCCGAAAAAAAGAACGGAAAAAATGCCCTGGCCGACCTGGCCCATGATTCTGCGCACCAATACGGCCCACGAAGAAGGCGGGGAAAGAAGATGGAGCATTGCCACAAAATATTTCTCCGGAGAAAACGGGCAGGTGAAAAAGGTTCATTGTATCGAGCTTGCCTGGACGGAAGATGAAAAGGGCGAGAAAAAAATGACCGAAATCCCGGGCAGCGAATTTGTACTGGAGGCGGACCTGATTATCTTTGCCATGGGATTTCTCCATCCGGAACATGGTGCCCTGCTCCATAAATTTGGCGTGGAATTTGATCAAAGAGGAAATGTGAAAACGGATGCCCATTATATGACCAACAGCACCGGCGTCTTTGCCGCCGGAGATATGAGGACAGGTCAATCTCTGGTATGCCACGCCATTGCCGACGGCAGGGCTGCGGCTGCCACCATTGACAAATACCTGAAGAACCAATAAAAATAGGATCGTAATGGATGAATTGTGGAGGAAGTAATACAAGATGAACAAAAGTTTGCAGATCATAAATTTTGGCAAGAGAGAATTCAGTGATTTTTATAAAGTAAATTATCGCTTGTGGTTACAGCGTTTAGCCAACGACATTATTGATTCCCTGGTTTTTGTAGAGCACCCCCATGTGATTCTGGTGGGAAACCAGGGCAACGCCAAGGAGATCAGATTCCCTTATGCCATGACCAGAAGAGTAGAAATACCCGTTTATGAAGTGGATTGGGAGGGGGACATTACTTACCGGGGACCGGGCCAACTCTCTGTTTATCCGGTGCTTCATCTGAACAGGCATGGCCTGGGGGTTGAAGAAATGATCGGTAAGTTTGAGCAATTATTAATCCATCTGTTTCATCAATATGGGATTAAGGCACATAGCATACCGGGTGAAAAGGGGGTTTGGGTGGAAAAGGCCAGGATTGCCTGTATCGATCTGGAGGTGCGCCAAAGTGTCACCCGCTTTAGTCTGGCCATTAATGTGAATCCCCGGCTCTCCCTGTTCCGGATCCTGCAGCCGGATCTTAATACGGCCCATGGCGTTACTTCTTTGTATCAAATCTTAAAGAAAAAGATTGATCTGGAAGTTCTAAAGAGCCAGTTTGTGGATTTATTTCAAAGGGAATTTGGCTTTCGTGCCGAGGATGCCTCTTCCTTTTGAATTGAAAAAAGCCCTGAACGGGCTTTTTTTGCTTTCAACGCAAACGAGGCGCCAGGGAGAAGAAAATTTTTGGGGGAGTAGAATTATCGGTTTCAAAAGGCGGGTTCATTTTTCCCTTTCAGTTGAATATGGTCGGTAATTTGTGCTATCATAGTAATAATAATTTTCACATTATTCTTTTTTCTGGAAGCCTCTCAAAGGGAGATGATAAAACCATGGAGTTTCTGAAGATGCAGGGTTTGGGAAACGACTTTGTGGTGGTTGATGCATACAGACAAGAACTTCCCGAGGATTTAGGCAGTTTAGCCCAAAAAGTGTGCCATCGGCAGTTCGGGATTGGAGCAGACGGGTTGGTTCTGGTTCTTCCTTCGGAAAAAGCGGCAGTTAAAATGCGCATTTTTAATGCCGATGGTTCGGAGCCGGAAATGTGCGGAAACGGGATCCGGTGTTTGGCAAAGTATGTGTATGAATCCGGATTGTGTCCCCGGACAGAATTTACTGTAGAAACGCTGGCCGGGGTCCTTCGGCCTGAATTAATGCTAGAAAAGGGCAGGATCACCGGGGTCAAGGTGGATATGGGAGAACCGCGCCTGTCTCCCGACCGGATACCGGTGCTTTTTGCCGGTGACAAAGTAGTCGGGCAGCCCTTGGAGGTGCAGGGAGAAAAGTATGTCGTCACCGCTGTTTCTATGGGCAATCCCCATTGTCTTATTTTTGTCGATGATGTGTCCCAAACCCCGGTCAAAAGTCTGGGGCCCTTGATCGAAGTTCATCCTTTGTTTCCGGCCAAAATAAATGTGGAATTTGTGGAAATAGTGAATAAAAAAGAAGTTAAAATGCGCGTGTGGGAACGGGGCGCCGGAGAGACCCTGGCTTGCGGTACCGGAGCCTGCGCCACGGTTGTGGCCTGTGCCCTAAACGGTAAGACGGACCGGGAAATAACCGTCCACCTCTTGGGCGGCGATCTGATTCTGGAATGGGCGCCCAATAACCATGTCTTTATGACCGGACCGGCAGAAGCGGTTTTTGAAGGACGGTATTTTATCTGAAAAAAGAGGGATGCACAGGCGAATAAAATAGAGGAAAATGAACAGGAAAAAAGTGCAACTGATTAAGGTGCACTTTTATACACTGCTTCCCGCAGAAACAACCTGATTTTTGCAAAAAGCTGCATATACTATAGAGCTGATAACCCTATGAAAAAGGAGTGTCCTATATGCAGCCCAAAATCGGTTTGGCTCTCGGGGGAGGAGGCATCCGGGGTTTCGCCCACCTGGGTGTTTTAAAAATCCTGAAGCAATACCATATTCCGGTGCATATGATTGCCGGAACCTCGTCCGGTGCCATGGCGGCTGCGCTCTACGCCTTGGGTGCGGATCTGGACATGACGGAGAAGATTTTTCTTTCCCTCAATTGGAAGAGCCTGGTCAAAGTGGGCCTGCACCGGACCGGATTCGTAGACGGGCGCAATTTGATGGAATTGATGCGTATGGTGACCAAGGACAAAAATATTGAGGAAACAGCCATCCCTTTAAGAATTGTCGCCGTTGACCTGATCAAACGGGAGACTGTGGTCTTTGACCAGGGGAAGATTGCCGATGCGGTGAGAGCCAGTATCGCCATTCCGGGGATTTTCACTCCGGTGCAAAAGGAGGGCAGGCTCCTGGTAGACGGCTTCGTATTGAATGGCTGTCCGGGTGATGTGGTGCGCGACATGGGCGCCGATATCATCATTGCGGTTAATTTAAGTACCCGAACAGAGGATGTGCCGGAGAACATTTTTGACGTCGTCTTACGGTCTTTGGAATTGATGTCTGAGACAAAACAGGAGAATTGCGCCGATATCGTCATTACGCCTATTGTGAAGCCCATCGGCCAATTGGATTTTAACAAGGGAACGGAATGCCTCCAGATGGGAGAGGCTGCCGCGCGTCAGGCCATGGCACGGATCGTAGAAATCATGGAAAATTATGAGAGATGTTAAGCTCTTTTCTTGGGGGAATTGGCTAAAATGAACGAAATAGAACTGGATGCCCATGCCAAGATTAATCTTTCTCTGGATGTGATCAGGAAACGGCCGGACGGGTATCACGATGTGAAAATGATCATGCAATCGATCAGTCTGGCCGACCGGGTGACGGTAAAAAGAGGGGCAGACAGGATTGAAATCAGAGCCAATGTAAATACTATTCCTTTGGATGAAAGAAATATTGCCTTTCAGGCCTGGAAACTGATGAAAGAAAAATTTCACCTGCCGGGTGGAGTCAGTATTCACTTGCACAAAGAGATTCCTGTGGAAGCAGGATTGGCCGGAGGCAGTACCAACGCCGCTGCCGTATTGCGGGCGGTCAACCAAATTTTTGACTTGGGCCTAACCGATCTTGATCTGGCCAAATTAGGAGGGGGAATCGGCGCCGATGTGGCTTTCTGCGTGCTGGGGGGGACAGCTTTGGCGGAAGGAATCGGCGAAATACTTACTCCCTTGCTTCCTTTGCCAAGAATCTGGCTGGTCCTGGTCAATCCCGGTTTTGGCGTGTCGACGGCGGAAATATACCGGCGGGTGCAGGTAGAAAAAATTATGCGCCATCCCGATACGGATGCCCTGGTTCATGCGGTTAAAAAAGGTAAGATAGCAGGAATTTTGACACAGATGGCAAATGTATTAGAGGAAGTGACCATTCCTATGCATCCGGATATTGCAGAAATCAAAAAGGTGCTTTGCCAGGCAGGGCTATCTCCTTTGATGTCGGGCAGCGGTCCCACCGTATTTGGCCTCGCTCCCACCCAGGAGCATGCGGTACAAGCTGCCCAAATCTTGAAACCAAGATGGAAAACTGTTTTAGTAGCCCACACCATATGAGCAAATCGGAGGGTAGGATATGAGAAAAAGACTATTGCCCGTTAACCTGGAAAGTTATAAACCACTCCGGGAGATTGTCTTTGAGACGATCAGGGAAGCGATCATTTCAGGCCATCTGAAACCCGGGGAACGTTTGATGGAGGTTCAATTAGCGGAAGAAATGGGTGTCAGCCGGACTCCTGTGCGGGAAGCGATCAGGAAACTGGAATTAGAAGCTTTTGTCGTGATGGTTCCGCGCAAAGGAGCCTATGTGGCAGGAATATCTTTAAAGGATATTGCCGATGTTTTTGAGGTGAGGGCAGCGATGGATTCTTTGGCAGCAGGTTTAGCGGCGGAAAGAATTACCGATGAAGAACTGGAGAGCCTGGAGCGGGCCTTGGTGTCCTATACGGAATCTTCCGATCAGAATGATCTCGATGATAGTGTTTATCGAGATACCAGCTTTCATGATATTATTTATCAAGCCAGCCGAAATGAACGATTGATTCAGATTGTAAACAATTTGCGCGAGCAGATTCAAAGATTCAGGGCCACCTCCCTGGCCTTTCCGGGGCGGATGAAGATTGCCGTGGACGAACATAAAAAAATTGTGGAAGCACTTTCGGAAAGAAATATCGCCTTGTCCCAGTCCCTGGCCCAAGAGCATGTGGAGAATGCGGAAAACAGCATGCTGGAAGCTTTGCAAAAAAACGGCCGATTGACAAAGTTGGATCACGGAGAATAAAAATAATAATTTAGGTTAAACTGGTAATAATCACTAGTTTTGTGGAAGTCCATTCCAGATCATAATAAATGCGCTTTTTGAAAGGGGGAAGTCGGGTGACCGGAATTGATGCTGTCATTCTTGCAGGAAGCACAAATGAAGGCCGGCTTCGAGAATGTAGTCCTGAGGCTTTTGAGGCAATGGTCGAGATTGCACGTCGTCCCATGGTATCCTATGTATTTGATGTCTTGAATGCATCCCGGTTTATTAACCGCATCGTTGTGGCGGGCCCTTTTGATGAGATGAATGGCTTATTTGGGGAAAGGGACAACGTGTTGATAGTGCCGGGAGGAGAGACAGCCATCGACAGCTTGATCAATGCGCTGGATGTATTGAAAACGAAGGGAAACGTACTTGTGGCAACCTGTGATATCCCTCTTCTTACCGAAAATTCGGTGGCGGATTTTGTGAAAAGGTGCTCCCGCAGGCAGGCAGATGTTTACTACCCGATCATACCCAAAGAAGTCATTGAACGCATGTGCCCCGGGGTAAAAAGAACTTACGTGAAGTTTAAAGATGGCGTATTTACCGGGGGAAATCTTTTTCTGATCAATCCGGCGGTGGTAAAAGACCGGGCAGAAAGGGCCAAGGCTTTCGTGCAAAGCAGAAAATCACCCTTTAATTTGGCCAAGCTTGTGGGTTGGACTTTTTTGGTAAGATTTTTGCTCCACTTAGCCACGTTGAGTGAAACGGAGAAAACAGTATCCCAGATTTTTGAGATGAAAGGAGCTGTGGTCATTTCTCCCTTTCCGGAAGTGGGAATTGACGTGGACAAGCCCAGTGATTTGGCCTTAGTGCGGGAAAAAATTTCTCAGAAAATGCAAGTGTAGCGACAAGCCTAAAGGCTTCTCGAGACCCGGGTACCGGTTACCGGGATCCGGGAATTATCAAAAGACAAGATCCTTGTAACCCAAGGGTGAAAACAAAAATGCTGTTGGCAATGGAGCAACAGCATTTTTAATATCTAAGGAAAGTATAAATTTTTATTCTTGGCCCCTTGATCTGAAGGGTTCCTGATGGGTATCAGCAGCAGGCAT
The DNA here is from genome assembly GCF_002777255.1 of Candidatus Formimonas warabiya. Classification (GTDB taxonomy): domain Bacteria; phylum Bacillota; class Dehalobacteriia; order Dehalobacteriales; family Dehalobacteriaceae; genus Formimonas; species Formimonas warabiya. The sequence continues at coordinate 4,728,208 of NZ_CP017634.1, forward strand.
GCTATGATTTCATTGGTTTTTCCCGGATCCCGCAAGAAAGCCCTTTAGGCTTTCTTGTCAAAACATATTCCGTTTCGTTAAATACATAATACTGAGGACGGAAAGTATCAGAGAGATACCGAGAACGATAAAAAAACCATAGGCCGAATTTTGAAAAGGCAAATCTACGTTCATACCGAAAAAGCTTGCCACCATAGTGGGGAGTGCTACCACAATGGTGACGGCCGTTAAGAATTTCATGACGATATTCACATTATTAGAAATAATCGAGGCAAAGGCATCCATCATACCGCTTAAAATGTTGCTGTAGATATCTGCCATTTCAATGGCCTGCTTGTTTTCCACAATGACATCTTCCAGTAGATCCTGGTCTTCTTCATACATTTTTAGGGCTTTACCCCGGAGCAGTTTTTCCATCACCTTTTCGTTAGACCGTAAAGATGTGGTGAAGTAAACTAAGCTTTTCTCCAAATCCAATAACCGGATTAATTCTTTGTTTCTCATGGATTTTTGCAGCTCAGATTCAATTTCATCGGTCTTCTTGTTTATTTCCCGAAGGTATTTCAGGTAAAGGCTGGCGGCCCGGTGCATGATTTGAAAAACAAATCTGGTTTTCTTAAAAGTAGCCAGTCCTTTCACTTTTCCTTGGGAAAATTCTTTTAAAAAGTCAATATGCTGCAAACACACGGTGACAAAATAATCCTCGGTGAGCACAATCCCCAAGGGGATGGTGTCGTACATCACATCTTTTTGTTGAATGGTCGGCACATTGACAATAATTAATACCTGGTTATTGTCCTCTACTTCTACCCGGGGACGCTCTTCGTCGTCTAAAGGATACTTTAAGAAATCATAGGTGATTCCAGTGCTTTCGGTCACCCGGTGCAGTTCTTCTTCCGACGGATTAATCAGGTGGATCCAGGATCCTTTTTCCATTTCGTCCGTAGAGATAATTTCATCATTTTTGGTTAGATAAATTTTTAGCATGAATATCCCTCCTTTACAAGGCCAGGGGACACACCTTCATATCGGGCATTCCTATCCTGTCGAAGGAATGTCCCCAATTATGTCAGGGGACACACCTCTATCTCAGGCATTCCTATCTCGTCGGAGGAATGTCCCCAATTTAGGAGGTATGGTACAGAGGGATCTGTATGGCCAACCTCCCATGATCAAATGTCCGTATACCGTCTGTAGGATCACTGTCCATACGATCACCTCCAAAAATAAAAACCCACTCTGGCACGAGTGGGAAAATGATCTCTTCTTCCCCTCGTGACAGTTTTGGCTCTATACAACGTAGGAACAATCCCAGCTACATTAGGTAACACCTTAAGCCGATGTTGCCTGCTGACCCTTTGGCATCTCTCGATGTTTCAGGGCAGTAGCATATTTTTGTATAGTAACCTCACCTAACGGGTTTCATGTGATTACATTATATACCTTTTGCCTCGATTTTGAAAGGAGAGACGCAAATTTTTCATGTTTTCCGCAAATCTTTTAAATGATGACGATAGGAGGCAGGTTTTTCCTTTCAGGTGTAGAAAATGAATATTAAACGGAAAAATGTAAATAATATTCGGAATAATACGGCGTGAAAATATGGGGGCGGGGAATATGGAAAAGCTAAAGAGGACAGATCGTCTTGTGGTTTTAAGCACCTTACTGACGAAAAACCCCAATGCGTTATTTTCGCTCAGCGATCTGGCGACTATCACCGGAGCAGCCAAATCGACGATTAGTGAAGACTTAACCATCGTGAAAGAAGTTTTTTCTCTTTTTTCTTTAGGCGAATTAAGTTCCATCGCTGGAGCAGCAGGCGGGGTCGTATATAAGCCGGTGGAGCACGAAGAAGCTACAGGGGAATTTTTAGAAAAACTGGCGGAACGATTCAGTGAACCGGATCGCATTGTTCCCGGGGGTTTTATCTATATGACGGATGTGATTTATGATCCCAGGATCATATCCCGGATTGGAGAGATATTTTTTACCAAGTTTTGTGCATGCAGTCCGGATTATATTGTCACGGTGGAAACAAAAGGGATCCCTATCGCCATGATGACGGCCCGGTCCTTCAATGTACCCCTGGTGATTATCCGGGATTCCGGGCGGGTGACCGAAGGAACTTCCGTGAGCATTAATTATGTTTCGGGCTCTTCCCAGCGCATTCAAACCATGTCTTTGTCACGAAGGGCCTTGCCTACCGGTGCCAAAGTCTTGATCATAGACGACTTTATGAAAGGCGGGGGCACCGCCCAGGGCATGCATAATCTGATGAAGGAATTTAATGCGGAAGTGCTGGGAACGGGTGTGGTCATTGCTACCAGGGAACCTCAGGACAAGCTGATCAAAGATTATTATGCCTTATTGGAGCTGATTTCTATTCATGAATTGTCGAAAAATATCTTAATTAAACCATTTATAGAGAATAAAGAAACTTTTTTGAAATAGCATGTATATTTATAGGAAGTTTTGGAAATTTAGTATCATGTTGAAGGAATTTTATGGTAAACATAGAATTAACAAATAACCAAAGATTTTTTGCATAATAGAAGGGTGGTGAGGGAATTGAACGTAACTGACGTTCGCATCAGAAAAATCCTTTCGGAAGGGAAAATGAAAGCTATTGTATCTGTAACCATCGATGATGCTTTCGTAATACATGACGTAAAAGTAGTTGATGGGCAAAATGGTTTGTTTGTGGCTATGCCTAGTCGCAAAACGCCGGCAGGAGAGTTCAGAGATATAGCTCATCCAATTTCCCAACAGGCACGTGATATTATTCAATCCAAGGTATTGGAAAAATATCAGGAAGTGCTTTCAGAGCAAGAAGCGGTGTAAAATTCAAAATGTATTTTTTTGTGGAGCACTTGCCTGCTCCATTACTTTTTCTGGATATATTCCCGTATTCAAACATTCTGACACTATAGGGGGGTAATATTTTTGTCTTTAGGATGCGCAATTATTCTTGCAGCAGGAAAAGGAACCAGGATGAAATCCCGTCTCCCGAAAGTTTTGCATCAAGTGGGAGGAAAGTATATGGTGGAGCACGTGATTTCCGCAGTGGGAGAGATCGGTGTCCGGGAAGTGATCGCGGTGATCGGACATGAAGCGGAAATGGTGCGGCAGGCTTTAGGAAACAAAATAACCTGTGCCGTCCAGGAACAGCAATTGGGCACGGGGCATGCCGTGATGATGGCCCTTCCTTACTTGGAGCAGGCGGGCGGCAGTGTTCTGGTTGCCTGCGGAGATACACCCCTTCTGAGGGCCGATACCTTGAAAAAACTAGGGGAATTTCACCTCGCTTCCCAAGCGGTGTGCACCATCCTTTCTGCCAGGTTCCCCGATCCGACGGGATACGGGAGGATCATCCGGAATCAGAACCATACGGTAGAAAAAATAGTAGAACAAAAGGATGCCCGGCCCGAAGAGCTTTCCATTGATGAAATTAATACGGGCACCTACTGTTTTGACCTCCAGTGGCTGAGAAAAGCCGTTCAGAGCCTGACACCAAATAATACTCAGGGTGAGTATTATTTGACCGATGCCATCGCTTTTTTTGTGTCCCGGGGATTAACCGTGCATGCATTTTTGACGGAAGATTTTCATGAGACCCTGGGTATTAACAGCCGGTCTCAGCTGGCTGAAGCAGAAGCAGTGTTGCGGATGCGAAAAGCACAGGACCTCATGGCGCAAGGCGTAACGATCATAGATCCCTCGTCTACCTTTATTGATCATGATGTGCAAATTGGACCGGATACCATTGTGGAGCCTTTTACTTTTCTCCGAGGGACCACCGTGATCGGGTCCGAATGTATCATCGGCCCCCACGCCGACATTAAGGATTCCACCATCGGTCATGGAGTGACGTGCTCGCGTTCCGTAATGGTAGAATCATTGGTCGAGGACCATTGTACCATCGGTCCTTTTGCCTACTTACGCCCGGGAACGGAACTTTGCGAGAAAGTAAAGGTGGGAGATTTTGTAGAAATCAAAAAATCCGTGATCGGTGCGCAAAGCAAGGTTCCTCATTTGAGCTATGTGGGCGATGCCGAGGTAGGAAAGAATGTAAATATTGGCTGTGGCACCATTACCTGCAATTATGATGGAAAGTATAAGCACCGGACCGTGATTGGTGATGGCGCTTTTATTGGCAGCAATACAAATCTGGTTGCTCCGGTAGAAGTAGGAAAAGGTGCCATGACGGGTGCCGGCTCTACGATTACCAAGAATGTACCCGATGACGACCTGGCTTTAGCCCGGGGAAAGCAGATCAATCTGCCCGGGTGGGCGGCAAAAAAACGGAAACAACAGGAGGAAATGTAAGAAAAACTTTTCGGCCCGCTGTCGAAAATGGACAGGAGATTCGGATTTCAGGTCGAATAGTTCAAGGTACGATTTTTTGCTTCTGGGAGGTAAGAGAGTAATTATGAGCAGCAATAAACTTAAGCTATTTTCTGCTAATGCGAACCCCCAGTTAGCTCAGGAAATAGCTGAGTATTTGGGATTGAGTGTGGGAGCCGCCAAAGTAACGCGTTTTAGTGACGGAGAAATTGCTCTGGCCATTGATGAGAGTGTTCGGGGGGCCGACGTCTTTGTGATTCAGCCTACCTGTGGTCCGGTCAATGAACACTTGATGGAGCTATTGATCATGATAGATGCCATGCGCAGGGCATCTGCCCGGAGGATTACGGCTGTGATGCCCTATTATGGATATGCCCGGCAGGAAAGAAAAAGCCGGGCCAGAGACCCCATTTCCGCGAAATTGGTGGCAAATTTGCTGACGGCCGCCGGGGCCCGCCGTGTCGTGGCCATGGACCTTCATGCCAGCGCCATTCAGGGGTTTTTTGATATTCCGGTGGATCATTTACCGGGTGTGCCCATTCTCGGGGAATACTACAAAAATAAACATTTGGAAAATGTGGTGGTGGTTTCGCCGGATTTAGGAGGAGTAACCCGGGCCCGCAATTTGGCAGACCGGCTGGGGACGGGGATTGCCATTATCGATAAGACCAGGCCGGAACCGAACGTGGCGGAGATTATGAACATTATCGGCGATATTGAAGGAAAAACCGTGATCATGGCGGATGATATTATCGATACGGCAGGTACCATTACTTTGGGCGCCAAAGCCCTCTTGGACAGGGGCGCGAAAGAAGTGCACGCGTGTTGTACCCATCCGGTACTGTCGGGACCTGCCATAGAGCGTTTAGAGCAGTCTGTCCTTAAAGAAGTGGTGATCACCAACACCATTCCCGTTGATCCGGCCAGACTGGAGAATTGTTCCAAAGTGAAGGTATTATCTGTCGCGCCTCTGCTCGGGGAAGCGATTATCCGGATTCATGAAGATCTTTCTGTGAGCCGGCTTTTTGACTAAGAAAAACCCCTGCCTAAGGGCAGGGGTTTTATTCCTTGTTTTCTCTGCTTTCTTTCGTTTCTTCGGCCGCCGGACTTTCCGGTGGCGGTGGGTTGGGGCTTTCTTCTTTTTGCTCTTCTTGGGGTGAGACGGGTTCCTGACTGGGGAGTGGTGGATCTGCTTCCGTTGGGCCAGGCGGTTCCGGTTGTCCCGGTTTGGTGATCTTGTCTTCCTCTTCCGCCAGTTTGCTGATGGAATGGGCAATGGCCTGACCCAGTTTCTGAGAAGTTTGCATAGTGCTTTCCCAGGCTTTGGTGGTGACAGACTTTAATTCATGCATGGTGGTGCGAAGATGTTTTGCGCTGGGGATGAGGCGCTTTTCTGCCCCGTCTGCCACAATGACCACGTCTTTTCCCATGGTGACTACTTCCTCACAGGGTAGTGCCGCTTTGCCTTTCCAAATTCCTTCCGTACCCCTGCCGCTGATTTCCAGCTTGGTAATCTTTCCGGAGGAATCGAACCAAAATTCTTCCACCTGTCCTAGCGCCTTGCCTGTAGTGCTCACCACTTTGGAGTTGATCAGCTGGGCGGGGCTTTTTAACAGTTTCAGGATCTGGGGAAAATTAGCGGGCTTTTCTGCCGTGCCCGACTTATCGATCACGACGGCATTTTCCCCAATACTTGTAACTCTGTTGAAGGGAATGATCTTATCTTCTTTGAACCAGCCTTTTTGATCAATGACAAAAGCAATGATTTCTTTGATTGCCGGGTCGACGACGATGCTTTTAATATATCCCAGTTGTTCACCTTCATTTACACTTAATACGGGGAGAGAAAGAATTTTCCTACTTAATTTTTCCATGGGAGGACACCTCCTTTTTCTACACGCTCCACCATATTAGAATACTATGCGTATAGAATTGTTGATATGACAAATCATGTGCAAAAGAAAGCTGGGGAAGAGGGCCTATTTTTTTAAGCTCAAGAACAGGAACAAAGGAGGGCAGGTCCATGAGACTCATTGCAGGATTAGGAAATCCGGGACCTCGTTATGAAACAACACGGCACAACGTGGGCTTTATGGTTGTCGATTTATTGGCGGAAAAACTAAGCTTGGATTTTAAAAAACAAGCCCATTTTTCATCCGTTGCCGAAGGGCGCCTGATGCATGAAAAGCTGGTGCTGATGAAACCTTTAACCTATATGAATTTAAGCGGCAAGGCTGTAGCCGATGCATATAATTTTTATAAAATAGATTTATCCGAACTGATCATCATCTATGATGATCTGGATTTGGAGGTGGGAAGGCTGCGGGTCAAACCCGGGGGCAGTGCAGGCGGTCATAAGGGAATGGATTCTATTATTCGCCAGTTGGCCAGCCAAAATGTGCCCCGGGTGAAAATCGGCATCGGCCGGCCCAGTGTGGAGGATGTATCGGACTATGTCACCATGCCTTTTCCCGACGCTGACTGGAACCTGGTAAAACCGGTGATTGAGGATGCGGCTGATGCCGTGGAATTATGGATAAAAGAAGGCATTACCAGTGCCATGAATAAATATAATGCGGCAAGATGAGCGAATGGATGAGTCAGGGGACGGTTCTTTGACTCACTTCATTTGCTGAATGAGGTTTTTGCTTTATTTTTGATGATACTCTTTTTTTGCTGGCATTTTTTGATAAGTGAGTCAGAGAACCGTCCCCTGACTCACTCCCTGATGAATAATTAAAGCCGTTGGATCGGAAACTAAACCCATGAATTGGTTATGGGCAGGAATTTTAGCTGCGGTTGCGGCCTGGCAGCTGAACAAAATCATCGTCAGGTTCTGGGGAGAATGGGGCACCATATGGATTACTCCGGCCGTGGAGGAAACGGTAAAAACCACAGGCGCTTTTGTCCTGGGGGCCGATCTTATTCTTACCCATGGCTTCTTTGGCGCCATTGAAGCCTTATATGATCTGAAAACTTCCCGGCGCAGAGGGTTTTCGGCTGCTCTGGCAAGCTTGCTGGGGCATTTGGTTTTTGGCATGGCCGCCCAGGGGGCTTGGACGGTTTACGGCAGCCTTTTTGCGGCAGTGGCCTTCGGGACCATGGGACATTTGGCGTGGAATGTTTTAATCTCTATGTTAACTAAGAGAAAGCGGATCCCTTGACGAAAAGAAGGAAGCCCGATATACTTAAGGAATAATCTAAAGAGAAACGGGTCCAGAAACGCGCGGTCTTCTCAAGGTCGTGCTTATTTCTGCATGCAAAAAAGACGGCTAGGGAGGAAGTTCATGATTTGCTCGCAGCTTGTGTGGCCATGGAAAGAGATTAGGCAGTACCGCCAATTAAAGGAGAATTTACGCCCCGGGGCCGGCCATTTGGTCGTCGGTCTGACGGATTTACCCCGGTCTTGCTGGACGGTAGCACTGGAAGAGGATGTGCACGTACCGATTCTGGTGATTACCTCCTCCGCCGAAGCGGCTAAAAAGACCTATGCGGATTTGGTATCCCTGGCTCCCCAAAAACAAGTATTTTTTTTCCCCCATGTGGAACTTCTCCCCTATGAAGTTTATGCCCGTAATCTGGAAATTGGGGCTCAAAGGATCACCGCCCTGCATAAAATGGCCGGCCAGGAGCCGGTAGTTGTTGTCACTTCGGTAGAGGCCTTAATCAGAAGAACGGTCTCCCGTGAGACTTTTAACGCACATACGCTTACTTTAGCAACCGGTTCCAGAATCGATATTCTTCAGTTGTCTGTTCTCTTTATCAATATGGGCTATTCTAAAGAAAACCTGGTGGAAATTCCGGGCACATTCAGCATCAGAGGCGGCATCATTGATGTTTATCCTTTTACGGAAAATCACCCTGTACGCGTGGAATTATTTGACGACGAAATTGAATCGATTCGTTTTTTCGATCCGGACACCCAGCGTTCTTTAGAAGAAATTGGTCAAGTCATTTTGCCCCCGGCCCGGGAACTTCCCGCAAATTCGGAATTGCTTATTTCGGCGGGAAGAAGATTGGAGCAAGAATTGACCCGTGTCCTGCCCTCTTACTCCGGAGCAGCGAAAAGGAATCTCAGGGAGAAATTTTCTTTCTATGTGGAGCAAATGAGCCAGGGAATCTGGATGGACGGCATGGAGCAGTTCTTACTTTATTTTTACCCCAAAGCAGGAAGCGTGCTGAATTATCTTCCCCCCACGGGATTGGTAATTGTGCATGAACCGGATAGTGTGCGTCAAACCGTAGAAAAAATGAGAAAACAAATGGACTCCTGGTATTATGACCTTTTGGAGGAAGGAAAAATACTCCCTTCCTTTGGGCAAAATTTTCTTGATTTTGCGGAGTTAAAAGAGGTGATAACCGGTTATCCTTTTGTTCTGCTGGCTCAATTGCCGGAAACGGCAGGACTGCCTGTGCAGGATAAACATGACTTGATATCCAGGGAGCTTCCCTCCTATAAAGGACAAATGCATCTTTTAGCGGAGGATCTCAAATATTATCAGCAGCAGAAATACCACATCCTCTTTTCGGCCAGTTCTTCCGTAAGAAAAGAGAAACTAAAGGAACTCTCCCAGGAATTAGGCATGGAAGGGATCGAAATCATCGATGCCGCACTTTCCCGCGGTTTTGAAAGCCCGGTCACCAAAATGCTGGTTCTAAGCGAAACGGATATTTTGGGGCAAACCACCCATGCCAAGGCCCGCCGGCCATTGCGCAAAGGGGAAAAAATAGCCACTTTTCTTGATCTCAAAGTAGGTGACTATGTGGTTCATGTGAACCATGGCATCGGGCGTTATTTAGGCGTTGTGCGCTTGGATATCGGCGATGCCCAACGGGATTATTTTGATATTCGCTATGCCGGGGAGGATAAATTGTATGTTCCCACCGATCAGGTGGATTTAATTCAAAAGTATGTGGGAGCGGACGGCCAGACGCCGAAGGTTTATAAATTGGGCGGCACGGAATGGAACCGGGTAAAAACCAAGGTGCGGAATTCGGTCCAGGATATGGCCAAGGAATTATTGGCCCTCTATGCGGCCAGAGAAGCTGTGAAAGGGCATGGCTTCTCTACGGACACAGTCTGGCAAAAGGAGTTTGAAGACGCCTTTCCTTACCCGGAGACGCCCGATCAATTACGGGCCGTGGAAGAGATCAAGAAAGACATGGAAAACAGCAAGCCTATGGAGCGATTGCTCTGCGGAGATGTGGGCTACGGGAAAACGGAAGTGGCTTTAAGAGCGGCTTTTAAAGCCGTGATGGACGGAAAACAGGTAGCCGTATTGGTCCCCACCACCGTGCTGGCCCAACAGCACCAAAGAACTTTTGAAGAAAGGTTTTCCGGCATGCCTGTGACCATCGGGGTGCTGAGCAGGTTTAAAAGTGCCAAAGAAACGGCGCAGACCTTAAAAGATCTGGCCCAGGGCATGGTCGATATTGTTATCGGCACCCACCGGCTCATCTCCAAAGATGTCAGGTTCAAAGATCTAGGGCTGCTCATTATCGACGAGGAACAGCGCTTCGGAGTAGGCCATAAAGAAAAGATCAAGAACATGAAACAAAATATTGACGTACTCACGCTGACCGCTACGCCCATTCCCCGGACCTTGCACATGTCATTGGTGGGCGTTCGTGATATGAGCGTGATTGAGACGCCTCCGGAAGACCGGCAGCCTGTGCAGACTTACGTAATGGAATACCAGGATCGTGTGATCAAGGAGGCGATTTCCCGGGAGATCGGCCGGGGCGGCCAAGTATATTTTGTGCATAACAGGATTAACAACATTTATCGGAGCGCCAGCCAAATCCAGGAACTGGTCCCGGAAGCGAAAATCGTCGTGGGCCACGGCCAGATGAAGGAACATGAACTGGAAACCGTGATGCTGGATTTTGTGGAAGGAAAATATAACGTCCTGGTCTGTACCACCATTGTAGAATCAGGACTGGACATTCCCAATGTAAATACGCTGATCGTGGATGAAGCGGATCATTTGGGACTATCCCAGCTTTATCAGCTGCGCGGCAGGGTAGGCCGGTCCAACCGGCAGGCTTTTGCGTATTTCACCTATCGGAAGGATAAAATATTAAGCGGCATTGCCAAAAAACGGTTGACGGCGATCCGGGATTTTACCGAACTGGGTTCCGGATTCAAAATTGCCATGCGGGATATGGAGATTAGAGGGGCGGGAAATATTCTGGGCCCGGAGCAGCATGGCCATATTCTGGCCGTAGGTTTTGATCTCTACTGCCGTTTGGTGGAAGAGGAAGTGAATAAACAGCGGCAAGGACAGACCCAGGCTTTGGAAAAAATCACCCCTTCCCTGGAGTTAAATATGGATGCCTATATCCCGGACAATTACGTGCTGGAATCCGATTTAAAAATAGAATTATATAAACGTCTGGCCGCAGCGGAAGAACTTAAGGATGTGGACGACCTGGAATATGAAGTGGAAGATCGTTTTGGGGTGATGCCTGAAGTGGTGCGAAATTTATTCGTATTAGGGAAGCTAAAGGTTCTGGCCCAAAAACTCAGAATTAATGGGATCTTCCAGCAAAAGCAACTGATCACGATTCGTTTTGCCCCGGATCACGCCGTGGTGGGCAACCACTTGGCGGAAATCGCCCAGGAGTTTGGCCGGCGCATTTCCTTCAGCGTATCCGGAGATTTGGAAATACGGGTAAATGCAGGGGGATGTCTCCCCCCACGGGTATTGCAGATCTTGCTGAGCATTTTAACAAAATTATTAGGTTTTATCCCTAAGGCCGGCGTGGTATAATAAAATATCTTTTTGTGTGTGGAGGTGGTTTTGTTGCGTCGACGGATGATAGGAGGACTGGTCATCTTATTGTCTTTGGTATTACTATCCGGCTGTGGTCCAAAACCGGTAGCCGTTGTGAATGGGGAAAAAATATCCCAGGAAAGATTTGACCGTTATTTTGCCCAATTAAAAGCGTATGCAGAACAAATGGGCACTTCTTTTGAAGGGGATGAGGGGAAAAAGCAGTTAGCCAGCCTGAAACAAGAGGCTTTGGACGGCATTATTGATGAAACACTGGTTTTTCAAGCGGCTAAAAAGGAAGGGATCAAAGTAACGCCGGAGGAAATTGATCAATACTTGAATGAACGGGTGAAAAGCTCATTTGAGAGTGACCAAAAATTCCAGGACTGGTTAAAGTCCTTGAATATGACGGAGCAAGAGTTTAAACAGAAAATTGAGTACCAACAAACAGGCCAGAAACTATTTGATAAGGTTACGGCGAAAATATCCGTCAGTGACGAAGCGGCCCGGGAATATTATGAAAAAGACAAGGCTTCCTGGGAAAAGATTAAAGTATCCCATATTCTGATCAGTGCAGAACGGGATAAAGTGTCCAAGGAGGATTTGGAAAAGGCCAAGAAAAAGGCTCAATCCGTTATTACAGAGCTGGATCAGGGCGGCGATTTTGCGGAACTGGCCAAAAAATACTCAGAAGACCCGGGTTCGGCAAGTCAAGGCGGCCTATTAGACATGGAATTTACCAAAAATGAACAGGGATTGGTTCCTGAATTTGTGGAAGGATCCTTTAAACTGACCAAAGTTGGAGAATACAGTAAAGAACCTGTGTTGTCGGAATTTGGTTATCATATCATCAAATTGGATGAGAAGAAAGGTTCTTTTGAGGATGTGAAAGCAGACGTGAAAAATCAGCTTGTGCAGACCGATAAGAACCAGGCTTTTACCAAGTATATGGATGATTTAAAGAAAGAAGCGAAGATTACCAAGAATCTGCCCCAGGAATAAAAAAATTTGTCCACCCGGAAACGATAACTTGAAAAAAGCGCGCGCAGGCGCGCTTTTTTGGGCCTTGTCAGCTTTTGGGGCATGTTGAAGTGGTTTTGGGAAAAAATGAATAATAAGCAGGAAAAAGTTATATACTATCACTGAAACAATGCCAATGACGTCCTAAGCATAGCAAAAAGGAGGGAAATTAATTTCATGAAGGCCACAGGAATCGTACGCCGGATTGATGATTTAGGCAGAGTAGTAATCCCTAAAGAAATTCGCAGAACATTAAGGATTCGAGAAGGAGATCCCCTGGAAATTTTTGTAGATCGGGAAGGAGAGGTTATTCTAAAAAAGTATTCCCCTATTGGTGAATTAGGCGATTTTGCCAAAGAGTACGCTGATTCCCTCTATGAAGCTATAGGTCATATAGCTTGTATTGCGGACCGTGATACCATTATTGCGGTTAGCGGGGCTTCCAAAAAAGAGTTTCTCAATAAACCGATTGGTCCTGCGGTAGAACGGGTGATGGAAGAACGGCGCTCGGTATTAATTAATAATCCCGGCGAACATACCCATTGCAAGGACTGTGCCATTATGGAAAGCGACACTGAGGATGATACCTGCAAATTTACGGCAGAAGTAGTTGCTCCCATCATTGCCCAGGGAGATCCCATCGGGGCCGTGATCATTTGTACCAAAGAACCGAATGTGAACATGGGTGAAATGGAAGTAAAACTTGCGGAAACTGCTGCCGGATTTTTAGCCAAGCAAATGGAGCAGTAGGATAAAGAAGTAAAAAATGTGAGTATGCTAGGAAATAAAAGATGTTTTTATTAAAAAAAATCGCCACCGGCGATTTTTTTTAATAAAGGATGTTATAATAAAGAAAGCCTGATCCAGGAAAATCTAGTCTAGGAAGGGATTACTTTGAAAGATCAAAAAACAGACGGTACTTTGCATGAATTAGTAGATGTGATGGCGGTGCTCCGCGGGGAACAGGGCTGCCCTTGGGACAGAGAGCAGACCCACGAATCGATCAAAAAATATTTAGTGGAAGAAACATATGAGGTATTAGATGCAATTGATGAAAAAAATATGCATAAATTATGCGAAGAATTGGGAGACTTATTATTACAAATTACCTTTCATGCCCAAATGGCGCAAGAAAAGGGACATTTTAATATATGTGATGTCATCAATGGCGTTGTGGAAAAAATGATGCGCAGGCACCCCCATGTATTTGGGGGAGAAAGCGCAGAAACTTCTCAGCAGGTGCTGGTGAAGTGGGAAGAAATTAAAGCAGGAGAAAACGAAAAACCGAAACCCCTGCTGGATGTTCCCAATAACTTTCCCGCTTTGTACCGGGCCCAAAAAATCCAGGAAAAGGCTGCCCGGGTAGGGTTTGATTGGCCGGATGTTTCCGGGGCCTGGGCAAAGGTACAGGAAGAGATCCTGGAGTTGAAAGAAGCGGAAGCAACGAGTAAAGGGCCCAGAATTAAAGAAGAATTGGGGGATGTGCTATTTGCAGTAGTTAATGTAGCCCGTTTCATGGGCATTGACGCGGAAGAGGCTTTACAGGAAACCACAAAGAAATTTATCAAAAGATTTTCTTACATAGAAGATACAGCGAAAGCGAATCAGGTCCATGTAAAGGACATGTCTCTGGAAGAAATGGATCAATTGTGGTGTGAAGCGAAGGAAAAATAAAAATTTTTAGGAAAAAATATGAAAAAAACGGAATAAAGGAAGGAAAATCAAGGATCGTAGCGAATTTGTTAAAATCATCTACTTTTTTTAGGAGGGATTGTTTTGAATAAAACCGACCTGATAAATAGCGTAGCAGAAAAAGCTGAAGTAACAAAAAAAGATGCAGAAAAAGTCATCAACGCCGTGTTTGCAAGTATTAGTGATGCCTTGACGGCAGGGGAAAAAGTACAACTTGTGGGATTTGGTACTTTTGAAGTTAAGGAACGGGCGGCCCGTGTAGGTCGGAATCCCCAAACCGGAGAAACCATAAATATTTCCGCTGCAAAAGTTCCCACTTTTAAAGCCGGCAAAGTTTTAAAAGATGCGGTGGCTAAGTAAGAAAGCATCAAAGAAGAAAGTAGTGCGTGAAAAATAAAATCAGGTTCTAGGGAACCTGATTTTTTTTGGGCACTAACGCCCGGAAAGTGATCAGTATTATTAAAACTTCGTCAAATATTCCTCGATCTCCCACTGGGTGATTCTGGTCCGGTATTGATCCCACTCTAATTTTTTTGCCTCAAGATACTTTTCCACGATGTGTGATCCTAATGCCTCTTTGATAATTTCATCCTTTTCCAGATCCGTCACAGCTTCCCGGAGCGAGCCGGGTAAACTGGGAATGCCTTGGGCGATCCGCTCCGTTTCATTCATTTCGGAGATATTGCCGTCAATGGAGGGAGGGGCCTGGGTTTTGTTCCTGATGCCGTCCAGCCCTGCTTTCAACATCACCGCAATAGCCAGGTAAGGGTTGCAGGAAGGATCCGGGTTCCTCATCTCGATCCGGGTAGAGACTCCTCTTTTCGCCGGTATTCGGATCAAGGGGCTCCGGTTTTTAGCGGACCAGGCAATATAAACAGGTGCTTCATATCCCGGCACCAGGCGCTTGTATGAATTTACGGTGGGGTTGGTGATGGCGGTCATGTGCCGGGCATGTTGAATTAATCCGCCCAAATAGAAATAAGCTGTTTCGGAGAGCTCCAGCGGCCCCTTGGGGTCATAGAACGCATTTTTTCCCTCCTTAAATAAGGATTGGTTGGTGTGCATACCGGACCCGTTAATGCCAAAAATGGGTTTCGGCATAAAAGTAGCATGTAAGCCGTGGCGCTGGGCAATGGTCCGCACAACAAATTTGAAGGTGACAATGCTATCTGCGGCCGTTAAGGCATCCGTATATTTAAAATCGATTTCGTGCTGGCCGGGGGCAACTTCATGGTGGGATTCCTCAATCTCAAATCCCATGTTTTCCAAAGCAATGGCCATATCGCCCCGGGCGTTTTCGCCCAAATCCACCGGTGTCAGATCAAAGTAGCCCGCTTTATCGTGGGTCTCCAGCGTCGGCTGCCCTTTTTCGTCGGTATGGAAAAGAAAAAACTCACATTCCGGCCCCACATTCATGGTATACCCCATGGATCCGGCTTCTGCCAGCACTCTTTTCAGCACCTGTCTGGGATCCCCGGCAAAAGGAGTGCCATCTTCATGATAAACATCACAAATGAGCCTGGCCACGCTTCCTTCCTGCGGTCTCCAGGGAAAAATGACAAAGGTATTCGGATCAGGCATCAGATACATATCGGATTCTTCAATCCGTACGAAGCCTTCAATGGAAGAGCCGTCAAACATTAATTCCCCGTCAAGTGCCTTTTCCAGCTGGTGGGGGGGAATCGCCACATTTTTCAAGACACCGAAAATGTCGGTAAATTGGAGGCGAATAAATCGGACATCTTTTTCCTGGGCCATACACAGGACATCTTTCTTGGTAAATCTTGGCACGGGTTATCCCACCTTTCTTTACTAAAAATAAGATGTGCTTGAAAATAAAAAACGTCCCAGATAAAATAATCCCAGGACGCCGTTGACCCGTGATGTGCAGGTACATCTTTGTACCTGACAAGTTCTTATTTACTTGATATTATATTCTTGATCCGGTGAAAAATCAAGATTTGAACCAATAATAAATGATCAGGGAGGATATGATGAGGCTAGATAAATTTTTAAAGGTGTCCAGATTGATTAAAAGACGCACCGTAGCCAAAGAAGTATGTGATGGGGGAAAAATCTCTGTGAACGGCAAGACTGCCAAGGCGGGCAGCGAAGTGAAACCGGGAGATATCCTGGAATTAAGCTTAGGTCCTCGCGTGCTGAAAGTGGAAATAGTATCGGTCATGGATACAGTGCGGGCGGATCAAGCGAAAGAATTATACAAAATACTGGAAGATGTGCGCATCAGCCAGGAGTGGTAACGGAATAAAAAATTCCTTTCCCGGAAACCCTAAAAATGAAAAAAATCTTTGGAAACCGGGAGGAATGTCAATGAAAAAGTATTTTCTTCGTCTATGCGCACTCGCTTTAATTGTTTTTATTGGTATCGCAGCAGCCGGTTGTCCCAGCCCAGGATTAAAACCCAAAGGGGAAGATGTGAAACAGCGTTCTCAAACCTACAAAGAAGAACCTACCATCTCTCTCTTTGTCAATGAAACCCAAAAAACGCAAAGAATTAAACTGGAAAAATATATCGAAGGCGTGGTTGCCGCTGAAATGGATCCCCAGTGGCCCCAGAACAGTTTGGCCGCTCAAGCCATCTTGGCCCGTACCTTTACGCTGAAAAAAATTAAGGATGGAGGAGTCAAGGCCCATCAAACAGATGCTTCTACCAGTGTGGAGGAGTTTCAGGCCTATGATCCGGCCCGGGTCAACGATCGGGTGCGAAAGGCGGTCAGAGATACCCGGGGGATGGTTTTGCTCTACCAGGGTGAATATATTAACGGATGGTTTCATGCGGACAGTGGCGGGCGCACGGCTTCTTCCGCAGTAGAGGGACTGGATTATCGCAAGGAAAAGACCCCCTATATTACCAGTGTCAAGGATCCGGGTCAGGAAATTACCGTTCCGGAAAATAAATCCTGGACCGCCCGTTTTTCTCTGGATAAAGTAAGAGCGGTCGTCAAAGACACGGCAGGAAACGATCCGGGTAGGATCCAATCTGCTCAGATCACGGAAAAAGGTCCTTCAGGACGGGCCGTGAAAGTAAAAATCAACAATGTTACGCTCAGTGCCCCGGCTTTGCGCTTAGCTTTGGGCAACGATGAGATGAGATCAACCTTAATTGATAAATTTGCCATTGAAAATGGACAATTGGTGATCCACGGCAAAGGATATGGTCATGGTGTAGGGATGAGCCAGTGGGGAGCGCGGGCCTTGGCGGAGAAAGGACGGAGTGCCCAGGAAATCGTGAAATACTGGTTCAAAGGCGTAGAACTGAAAAAAGTATGGAAATAAATGTCTGCCAGGAAAAAGCCCTTTTGGGGCTTTTTTTATTTTACGCATATAGTTGTTTTTATCCACATAATAATTTGTTAGGTGTTGCCATGAGAAAGGGGGTAAAAGAATGCCGGACCAAAAGGTACATCATTTTTCCTTGGCCAACCGGGAAGAGTTTAATTTAAAAGGGGTAACAAAGGTGGAAACCTTTGATGAGTCGGAAATAATTATCGAAACCAATGCGGGGCCTTTAGCGATCAGAGGTGATAATTTGCATATAAACCATCTTAATTTAGAGTCGGGAGATCTGGTTGTGTTTGGGCTTGTGAAGTTAATCCAGTACTTGGATCCCCAGGGCCTAAAATCGGCAAAGGGGAAAGGAAAAAGTATCATCAACAGGCTCCTGAAATAAGATTGGGAGGAGAATATGGAATTTTTGGCTCTTCAGGTGGTCAATTTTTTGCTTTCCATTGCCATCGGGGTGTTTATCGGTCTCCTGTTCGATGTATACCGCGGGTTGTGGAAAAGGCTGTCTCCGCCCCGCATCACACGCCCCCTCTGGGATATCACTTGGTGGGTGATGGTTACCGGATTCGTTTTTGTTGTCCTGCTCTGGTGCAATTGGGGCGAGGTGCGTTTTTATTTATTTCTGGGACAAATTATTGGGTTGGTCTTTTATTTGAAAAAGATGAGCCGGACCTTTTTGCGTTTCTTCTTAAAATTTTTATTTTGGACGGAAAATTTTTTAAAAACATGCTTTAGGATTGGGCTCATTCCCTTCAAAATATTGAAACGAATCATTTTTTTACCCTTTGCCTGCGTGAGTATTTTGTTATTTCACATCATGGGTTTTTTAAAAAAATTCCTTATTTTGCTCAAACGGTTAACATGGGCCCTTCCGAAAAAAATGGTAAAAAGATGGAGAAAATTTTTTTGGAAAAAATAGCAGGAAAAATTTTTCAGGCGCAGAAATACCTTTGTAGTAATTTTGTAGCAAATTTGTCCACAACTGTTGATAAGCTGTGCATAAGCTGTGAAATATTTGTGTACAACCTGGGGACAAGACAAAGGTTAAGGGGCAGGCATCATGAAAATTGAAATCCGGGGTGTGGAAAAACTCAGTTTCCGTGAACGCCAGGTAGTGGCACTGAAAGAAATGGGCAAATCGGCAGAAGAAATTGCCAAAAGATTGGACTTAAGTCCCAGTACGGTAGCTACCCTTTATAACCGGGCCAAAACCAAAGGATATGAGGTCGTCATTATTATGCCAGGAGACGCACTAGGAATATTTGGCATAGACGCAGAAATGGAGGGAACAGGCAATGAAGATTAAGAACAAGTATCACATTAAAAAACGATTTTTTGTGATTTTTTGTGTTCTTTCCTATGTAGGCATCTGTTTTGGACAGCAGTTTTATCACATACATACGATTAATCAGGAAATCGCCGGTTATGTGCAGGAAAAAAACGATTTGATCCGGGAACAGAAAAATTTACAGCAAGAGATCAATTTACTGCAGAACAAATCCTATATTGAAAGAATCGCCCGGGAAGATTTAGGCTTGATCAAGCCGGGAGAGACTCTTTTAGTACCCGGCCATCCAGGAGATATGCCGAAAGCAAAATCGGTGGGGACAGTATCCGACAATATCCATTGACCTTACTTGGGGCAACTTTCTCATTGACAGAAGGTTTTTCCTTAGATATACTAACTGTATAGTGTATATTCGTTGGGAGGAATTATTTTTTTATGGGCCTTGCCGTTGGGAGCATCGTTGAAGGGATAGTTACTGGAATTACCAAGTTTGGCGCCTTTGTGGAGTTGCCTGGGGGAGTAACCGGCTTGGTTCACATTTCTGAAGTTGCGGATGCTTATGTAAAAGATGTGAAGGATTACCTCAAAGAAACTGACAAGGTAACAGTAAAAGTTGTCAATATTGACGAAAAGGGGAAAATAGGCCTGTCCATTAAGCAGGCAAAGCCAAAACCAGTAGCACCCCCGAGAAATCCCAAAAATGAGATTCCCTTTGAAGATAAACTGGCCAAGTTTTTGAAAGACAGCAACGAAAAACTAACCGCTTTAAAACGGCACCAGGAAGGCAAGAAAAGCGGCCGCTAGATCATGATAGCCACAGGGCATTCCTTTTCAGGGGAATGCTTTTTTATTTTTTACCCGTACCATCCATAAAGAAGGAGGTTTTCTATGAAAGCGGTTGTAGATATTGGTACCAATACGCTCCGGATGCTGATCGGAACGGTGCATGAAGGAAAAGTTTCTGTGCACGCCCAGTTTATTGAGGAACCCCGGTTGGGGGTTGGCATCACGAAAGGAGAATTAACGCCTGAGGCAGTGGACCGTACCGTGCAGGCCCTGGAAAAGTTCCAAAGGATTACCCGAGATTACCGGGTAAAGGATGTCGCTGTAGTGGCGACCAGCGCTGTAAGGGATGCAGCAAATAAGCAGGAATTTACGGAGCTGGTATTCGAGAAAACAGGCTGGCAGGTGGAAATCCTTTCCGGGAAGGAAGAGGCCGCCTATTCCTTTTCCGGAGCCGTGGCCACCATTCCTTTCGGGAGGGGAATCCCGGTGGTGATCGATATTGGGGGAGGCAGTACGGAAATTATTTATGCGGCGGAAGGAGAGGTAAAAGGGTCAAGTGTCAATGTGGGTGCGGTACGTTTAGCAGAAAGCAGGCTGTCCCCCCAACAGCTGAAAGAAAAATTATTTCCCGGCCTGGAAGGTATCCGTGATTTGGGCGGGAATCCGTGTCCCATTGGCGTAGGGGGCACTGCTACTACTGCTGCTGCCATTCATTACGGGATCGAAAAATATTCCCGTCCGGCTGTGCAGGGAAAAATAGTAACCTTACCTGACCTCAGGAGGCAAAAAAGCCGCTTAGAAAAAATGACGCTGGAGGAAAGAAAAAGGGTCCCGGGGCTCTCTCCCCAAAGAGCAGACATTATTGTGCCGGGACTGGAAATTCTGGTAACAGTCTTAGAGATGCTGGGATCGGAAAGCATTACGGTTAGTGATGCGGGAATTTTGGATGGTCTATTGTTGAGAAAGAATTGAACAGAAGGATTTTGGGTTGGACTTTCACCTTGTGTCACGGTACTGAATAGAGATATTAATATCCTATTCCATACGGGAGGTGGCAGAAGGTGGAGGAGGGTGCAGGAAAAAGGCATTCTGCTGTTTTTGCTGTAATTATGGCCGGCGGAGCAGGAACCAGGTTTTGGCCGAAAAGCCGCTTGAAAAATCCCAAGCAGTTCTTGAAACTGTTGGGTAAGGCCAGTTTGTTAAGTGATACGGTAAGACGGGCATCCATGCTGGTGGAACCGGAAAATTGCTTTGTAGTCACCCATAAACAGTATCACGGTCAGGTATTCGAAAGCATTCCGGAAATTCCGCCCCATAATGTTATTTTTGAACCGGCCAACCGGGATACGGCATCCTGTATAGGTCTTGCCGCCCTAAAGCTCTCCAAAATAGATCCGGAGGGTATCATGATGATACTTCCTTCGGATCATTATATCGGCCATGAAAAGGCTTTTATGAAAACTCTGGAAAGTGCCATAGCCTATGCGGAAAAGCATGATTACCTAATGACCTTAGGGATCAAGCCTGATTCTCCGCAGACCGGCTATGGCTATATTTGTTGGGAAAGAATTCTAACGGTGGAAAACGGCTACCCGGTTTACCAGGTGCAAAAATTTACGGAAAAGCCGGATCAAGGAACAGCCCTTTTTTTTCTGAAACAGGGGACCTATCTTTGGAACAGCGGTATTTTCGTGTGGAAGATTTCGGTGATCCTGAACGCCATGGAAAAATATTTGCCTGAGCTGTACCTGGAGCTGGAAAAGATCGAGCCTTTTATGGGCACCCCTGAGGAAGGGGTGTTATTGGAAAAAGCATATCCTCATTTTCCCAAGGTGTCCATTGATTATGGCATCATGGAAAAGGCGGATAACATCGGCACGATCCCGGGAGATTTTATCTGGGATGATGTGGGCAGCTGGTCCGCTCTAGAGAAATACCTGCCGAAAGACGAAAGAAACAACACCTTAAACGGGGGAAAACATATCGCCATTGATTCCCGGGGGTGCATTATCGACAGCGAAGCAAAGCTCATTGCCACCATCGGCGTGGAAGATTTAATTATTATTCAATCAGAGGATGTGATGCTGGTCTGCCGCAAAGACCGGGATCAGGAAGTAAAAAGACTGGTGGAAAAACTGAAAAGGTACGGTTTGGAGGAATATCTCTAAAAACTAGCTTCTTTCTATTTTCGGGACCGGAATATGGACCGGGTCTTCCGGGTGCCTTTTCATTTCATGGACCCATTTATCCAATAAATCGTCAAGAGTATCAATGACTTTATCGATAATTTCTCCTAAATCGTCTGCCCGGTGCACCGCATCCTCCAAATCTTTGCGATGGGCCAGGGTAATCCGGTTAAACTCGTCTGCCGAACTTACCAAAAGCCGGTAGGACTCAGCCAGGGGTTTTAAAGCAGTAATGAGATCCGTCACTTTTTTTTCTAAGCATTCTTTTCCGGTTTCCATTTTATGATTCATTCCTTTCCCAGATAGAAAATTGACGGGGAATGCCACTTCTTACACGTGGCGCGAAAACCTGGAGTGTTTCCCAGGAACAATGTACGAGCGGAAAAAATATTATGTTATGCAGAGCCAATCACTCCGGGGGAGATCTTTGACAGCAGAGGTGAAGAAAATGGGGATATGAGCCTATGTCCGATTCTTTGTCAATACGGAATTGATCCGCTCCAAATTGTCTCCCACGACCCTGTATATAAAATATTTGCGCAGAAGGGAAACTATGCTTTAAAAAAAATTAGCACCGATCCGGCCAGATTGATATTTTTCTTGGCTGCCATGGATTATCTGTGGCAGAGAGGATTTTTCCGCATGTCAAAGCTGGTAAAAGCTTTGAATGGGGACTTATTTACCCAATCAGGCACCGATTTGTTTTTTCTCACCGAGTGGGTGGAGGGCAGGTACATTAATTTTTCCCGGAGAGAAGAGCTGGAGGAGGCCGTGCGCTTGCTTGCCGACCTGCATCGCCTGGGGGAAGGTTTCTCTCCTCCCGAAGCATGTGTGCCCAGAAACGATATCGGCCGGTGGCCGGAAAAATGGCGCAAACGGATAGCGGATTTAGAAACAATGTCTGGTTTATCTGAATCCCAGGCAGATGGGTTTGACATCATCTTTCATAGAATGTGCGGAATCTGGTTGGAAGACGCCTATCGCGCTTTGGACATTCTGGAATCCTCCGGATACAGAGCATATAGTGGGGAGCAAAGTCAGTTAAAACCTTTGTGCCACCGGGATTTTGTCTATCACAATATTATCTATACCGGTCAGGAAGGGTTTTTGATCGATTTTGAATACTGTGTTCAGGATTCCCGGCTGACGGACTTAGCCCGTTTTTTGAGAACGAACTGGAGGAATCATCGCTGGGAAAGGGATGGGGTGCAGGAAATTTTGTCTGTCTATCACGGCAGGTACCCGCTGTCCCCCACAGAGCAAAGATTATTGCCGGCAGTATTGATGTTTCCTCATGAGGTATGGCGGGCGGGGCACCGGTGGTATTTTTCCCGCCAAAGAAAAAAAAGCGTTTATGACGATTTATCTCAACAATACCAATGTCACCGTGAGAAACAGGAGTTATTAAATAATTTTACACGAGGGTTTATTCTCCCGCCAAGGAGTTGAAAGCATGGGGAGAAACAACGATTATGTGCCGGAAAGTTTTCTCGGCATCTTAAGCCAGTATGACATTACGCCTGTTCGTGTGGAAGCCTATAAGCTGATCTACAGAGTGGAGGCCCGGGAGGGGATCTTCGCCTTAAAAGAAGTGAAATATCCGGAAAATGAGTTTTGTTTTATCTACGCGGCACTGGAGCATTTGGCTTCTCACGGATTCAGCTATGTGAACAGGGTTCTGCCTGTAAAAAACTATTATCCGTATGCGGAGTATCAAGGCAAAAGGTATGCCCTATCTAAGTGGATTCAGGGGAGGGAGGCCGATTACAGCCGGAGGAATGATGTAAAAATTGCCGCCCAAACCCTGGC
The DNA here is from genome assembly GCF_002777255.1 of Candidatus Formimonas warabiya. Taxonomy (GTDB): domain Bacteria; phylum Bacillota; class Dehalobacteriia; order Dehalobacteriales; family Dehalobacteriaceae; genus Formimonas; species Formimonas warabiya. Next base: position 4,751,415 of record NZ_CP017634.1, read on the forward strand.
TAATTTACATAAGAGCTCCAAGGGTTTTACCCCTCCTCCCTATGAGGGAAGAATCAAATGGGGCACCTGGCCCGATTCCATGCAGGGCAAAATGAAAGAATTAATGGATTTTAAAAAACAGGTGATGAAAAAAAATCAGAAAACTCTCTTTGATCGTGTTTTTCTTGCCTATGTGGATTATTATATCCATGAGTGTGAAAAAGCGTTAGAAATGCTAAACAAAGGCGGATATGAAAAAGTCAATGGGAAGGAAGCACAGGAGCAATTTTTTTGCCACCATGATTATGCACCGCACAACGTGATCATTGATGAAAACGGCACAGGACATGTGATTGATTTTGACTATTGTATCAGTGATATCAGGTGCCATGACGTAGGCAGCTTAATGCTGAGAGTGATGAAAAGGAGCAATTGGGACTATCGGCAGGCTGTTCAGGCTTTGAATTATTATGACAGAGTACGCAGGGTTTCATCCAGAGAAACGAAGGTTATTAACGCCCTTTTAAGGTTTCCCCAGGATTTCTGGCAGGTGGCTTTTGCGCATTATATTGAACAGAACCAACCTCAAGAGCGGTTGCAGCGTAAGATCAAAAGCTGGGTATTGGATAAAGAATTACGGGAAAAAGGCCTAAGAAAGTTGGATAAACTGATATAATGGGGTGAAAGAATGAAGGTTGGCATCGACAGCCGCGCGGCGATCTGGTACCGGGGAACCGGCATGGGTACCTATACCTATCAATTAATTCGCAATATCTACTTGATTGATAAAAAGAATGAGTACCATTTTTTTCTGCCCAATGAAAGGTTCCAGGGAACAGACCCTTTAACCAGCGGGGTCTTTCAAAGCATTGCCCAAAATACCGACGCATTTTGGGAGACCGTGATTGCAGAAGGAACGATCACTCCTGATGGGATTGATATTTATCATGTACCCCAGAACGGCATTGGCCTGCCGCCGAAAAAGAACTTTCCTACCGTTGTAACCGTACATGATTTGATCCCTTACCTGCTGCCGGAAAAGGTGGGTCCCGGATATTTAAAGATCTTCCAGAAAGAAATGCCCCGCATCCTGGAAGAAGCAGATCATGTGATCACGGTTTCCGAGCATTCCAAAAAAGACCTGCAAAAATTAATGGGTGTTTCCGAGAAAATGATTTCCGTGATTCATGAAGCACCCGAATCCACCTATAAGCCGATTAAACGAGAAGTGGCCAAAGCCCGGATTCAAAACAAATATGGCATCAGCGGCCGTTTTATTCTTTACATTGGCGGTTTTAACCCGAGAAAAAATTTGCGGGGATTGATCAACGCCTACCACAAAATCTATAAAGACACAAAAATTCCCTGCAAACTGGTGATCCTGGGAAAGCCCTCCCGGGATTACGTAGGGTTAGTAGAACTGGTGGAAAGCCTGAATCTAGGGGGCTGGGTGCTTTTTCCCGGCTTTATTCCCATGCAGGATCTCCCTTTTTTTTATAATGCCAGTGATCTCTTTGTCTATCCTTCCTTTTATGAGGGATTTGGCTTGCCTCCCATTGAAGCTTTGGCGTGCGGGACCCCGACCATTGTGTCAAATGTCTCATCTTTACCGGAAGTGGTGGGAGATGCCGCCCTTTTGATTAACCCCCATGATCTTTTATCCCTGGCTACCACCATGCACCGGGTATTGACGGAACCGGATCTGGAACAGGACTTAAGGAAAAGAGGTCCGAAAAGGGCCCAAAATTTTTCTTGGACCAAGACTGCCGCCCAAACCATCAAAGTATACCAGGATGTGGCAGGCTAAGGAGAAAGAAACACGGGGACGGTCCTATTGTTTCCGCTAGCGGAAACAATAGGACCGTCCCCGTGTTTCTTTAAAGGGAAGGTCGTTTTTTGGCGAAAGAAATTTAAAAAAAGAATCGGTTTTTTCAGTTCTTTTTTACAAAATAAGACATTATTCTTACGCCCTCTAATGTAAAATTAAATAGGTAGCTATGTTGTCGTAATAACTGGGGGAAAAGTAATGATGTTAAATGACCACAGCAAAATACATGAAATATTTGCGGATATACTTTCCAGTATTACCGATGCATTATTGGTTTTGGATCAACAGTCCAATATTATTTATTCCAATCAGATGGCAAAAGAACTATTTCTGAAAGAAAACCAGAAATATGGCGAGGGGGAAAAATTCTCCCCTTTTATTTTGCCGGAGCCCCATTTATCTCAGGGCCTTTCTCAAGGAACTGTCCTGCCCGGATCGATCCCTTTTGAATGCTATTTTTCCCATGTGCAGAAATATATGGAGGTAAGAGCTTTTCCTTTCCCGAAAGGGATTACCCTTTTGCTCCATGATATTACGGAAAGGAAAATATATGATCAAGAAAAGGATCATGCCGCGGAGCGCAAACAATTTGAAATTGAAATGGAACGGTTGGACAGACTGAATTCATTAGGAGAAATGGTGGCGTGTATCGGTCATGAGTTGAGAAATCCCATGACCACCGTACGGGGGTTTCTTCAATTGCTGGGCGAGCAAGCAGAGTGTCTGAAATTTAAAGATTCCTTTGATTTAATGATCGAGGAACTGGATAAATGCAATTCCATTATTACGGAATTCTTATCCCTGGCTAAAAATAGAGTATTAAATTTGGAGTCAGGCAGCCTAAATGAGATCGTGATGGCGATCGCTCCTTTGATTCGGGAAGAGAGCGCCAGGGCCGACAAAAATGTCATGTTTGAACTGGAAGAAACACCTGATTTATTATTGGATCAAAATGAAATTCGGCAGCTCATTCTTAATTTAATGCGCAATGCCTTAGAAGCGATGGGCCCGGGGAAAATGCTGGTTGTGAAAACCTATCGGGAGGGCCTTGATGTGGTGTTGGCAGTCAAGGATCAGGGGCCCGGGATGGACCTTTCCATCATTGAAAAAATTGGTATCCCTTTTGTAACGACAAAGGAAAACTGTATCGGATTAGGCCTGGCGGTTTGCTTCAGTATCGCCGCAAGGCATAATGCGGTAATTACCTTTGATACCTGCAGCAAAGGCACCACCTTTTTTGTCCGCTTTAGAAAAAGAACGGCTTAATCCTGAAGAAAGCCCTGAGGGCTTTCTTCCTACATCTTTTCTACCGGATCATCCGGCGCACCAAAGGTTTCCACCGTGACTTTTTTCATTTTTTTTTCTTTCAGAGGTTTATCCATGGCATTTGTTGGTACGGAAACAATACCGTCAACAACATCCATGCCGGATGTTACTTTGCCGAAAGAGGCATATTGGCCGTCTAAATGGGGAGCATCAGCAACCATGATGAAAAACTGGGACCCGGCAGAATTAGGGTTCATGGTTCGAGCCATCGATATCACTCCCCGTTCATGCTTGAGGGGATTCGCATGGCCGTTGCCGGAAAACTCTCCCTTGATGCAATATCCCGGGCCGCCGGTTCCTGTTCCTTGGGGACAGCCTCCCTGGATCATAAATCCCGGAATCACTCTGTGAAAAAGAAGTCCGTCATAAAAGCCCTGTTTAATCAAGGAAATAAAGTTTTTCACCGTGTTGGGGGCGTTGTCCGCATAGAGTTCAATGCCGATTTTTTGCCCGTCTTCCATTTCGATCGTAACCAAAGCATTATTTTTCATCTTATTTCTCCTTATTTTTGTTAGAAGTATCTCCTATTATATCAAAATTTAACACCAAACTTAAGCTTTCCTTTTTTCTTTTTTGGGCGAATAAAAAGACAAAACAGTCATATTAACAGAACCCCGGCATATGTTTTTTGTAGAGCAATACCGGGAGGAGATAGAATGAAAAATGATGTTTATGCACCGGTCGTAAAAACTTTGTTTATTCCTGAGGGCAATCCCGGGGTGCAATCAGTCCATGAAATCAGGGCAATCCCTAGGATTCATGATGCCCAGGGAGACTCTCAGGAGATTACGATCACCGGTGAAATGGATATCTCTATTACTTATTTGCCGATGCGTGAATCCGACCATGAACTGCCTTGGAGAACGGTGAATTTTGAAGATGAAGGAGATTTTACCGATACAGAGCCTGATGAAAAAGTGATCGCCCGTCTGGAATCTGCGCTCAGAGAAGAGGATGATTTTGACCGCAGGGAAAATCAATACCGGGATTTGAGTCTCAACGTTCCCTTTACCTTAGCCATTGGAACGGAAGATCTGGGTAGAGACCACGTGGTCAAATTGGAGCCTTGTGTCCATAGTACCAACTGGTTTGTCGTTAGTCCCAAGGCCATTGAGTTTGAGGCTGTTTTGCAGCTCGCTCCTCAGGAGGAACTTGAAGCAGAAGAGATGGAGACAGGGGAGCAGGACGATTTTGCAGGTCAAGAAGAAGTTGATGCCTATCTCAATCTGAGCCGTACCGAGAAACCGGTGCAGAAAGCTGTACCGGTGCAAAAAGTTGAACCAGTACAAAAAGCTGAAGCGCTGCAAAAAGTTGAACCGGTGCAAAAAGCTGAATCAGAAGAGATAACTGAATTAGAAGAGAAAGCTGAATCGGAAGAGATAACTGAACCGATACAGATAACTGAACCGGTACAGAAAGCCGGATCGGCACAGAGAACGGAATCGATGCAGAAAACTAAACCGGTGCAAAAGGTTGAACCGGTACAAGAGGAAGAAGAATATGTAAAATGGGAGGCCGGTGCAGAGGAAAAACAGGAGAAAACGGTGCCCGTCAAAGCGGATCAATTTGAGGCGGCCCATGGGGAAAAAGAAACAAAACTGCCTGAAAAGGCGGAGATAAGTAAAAAAACGGCGGCGAAAGAAGGATCGGAAAATATTCCCCCAAAAAGTCAGGAAAAAGAAAGCGCCGGATCTGTTAAACCCAGCCCGGTTTCCAGTATCAAGCCAAGCAGTGCCGGTAAAACGGATGCGGCTAAGAAAAGCGAGATTAATAAGAAAGCTCACCAGATGCCCATGGTCAGCAAAATAAAGTCGATTTTTACCGGGAAAGAGGGGGGCGGGCAGAAGCGAAACGAGGATCAGGTTTCCGGTCCGGTAAGCACTGGACCCCAAACAACGGCTGAACAGGATTATGCCGAGAGCAAGGGGACGTTCTTTTCCAGTAAGGAGTTTTATCAAATGAAATTTTACCGGGTCCAGTTAGGGGAAGATTTAGATGCGATTGCGGATAAACTGGGGGTTTCCAAAGAAAGTATCCGCGAATTAAACGCGGTGGGGGAAGAAGAGATAAAATTCGGCTTATTGTTATCGGTACCGAGAATGTAAAGCATTTTTTGCTCGATCAAAAAGCACAACGTGTTCCGTTGTGCTTTTTGGCATTTTTCCGGAGAGGAATCATATTTATTAAAATAAAGCTCCTCATAAATTGGGGACATTCCTCGGCGGAATAGGAATGCCTGATATAGAGGTGTGTCCCCTGACCTTATTAAAAAAGGAGTGGGTCAGGTGGAAATACGGAAAATGTGGCAGGAAGACTGCCGGGAATTAAATATTGACACCTGGGCGCTGAAACAGTGGGATTTTGATCTTTATCACATCATGCCCAGGGGAAAGGTGATCATGCTGGAAACCGACCGGGGAACCAAGTGTTTAAAAATTGTGCAGAATACGGAGCATGAGGTTTTCCATCTTTTTTTATTACTGGAACATTTAGCTCAGCAGGGTTTTAAAAAGGTGCCCCGATTGATCCGGACTAAGTTTGGCGAACCCTATCACAACATCGGTAACCGGTATTACTGTATTTCAGACTGGATTGACGGGCGTCCCATTGATCTCAGAGACCAGAACGATGTTTCAAAAGCCATCCGGCAACTGGCCCGGTTGCATCAGGCCGCAAAAGGATTGATTTTACCGATGGAAAAAGAGGCCAGCTTTGACAGGAATAACTGGAAAAGGGACTTTATCATTATTGCGGTAAAACTGGAGGAACTGATGCCCGCCGTCACCGGACCCCCTTTTTTGAAACAGAGCCTGCGCATGATGGCCTCTCAGGCGGTAATTTCCTATCGGATGTTGGAGCGAGCGGGGTATCACCAATTCAGACAGCTGGTGAAAAGGGAGTTGAGTTTTTGTCATGGAGCTTACCACAGCCATCATGTCATTGCCAGTCCTTCCGGGGAAATATTCATTACCGGATTTGACGGCTGGCAGAGAGACCTTCGTTTAAGGGATCTGGTTGATTTTATCCGTTTGGTAGGGTCGGCAGAAGGGTGGAACAGCCCCATCGCCTCCCAAATTATTCCGGAATATGCCGGTATTTATCCCCTCGATGCCGCCGAAATTGAAATCATCCAGGCTAATTTATGGTTCCCCGTTGGATATTGGCAGCTGTTGAAACAACTGGCCCAGGAAAATTCGGCATTGGATCAAACAAGGGAAAGAATGGACTCTTTTCTCCGTCAGGAAGAAGAAAAACAAAAATACTTGGCAGAATTGACTCAGTGGGTAGAAAGAAGAAGCTGTTAGGGGGAATGAGCAGATGTCAAAAAGAAGAAAATCACTGGCAAAAAACGGAGAGAAACTAATGGTGGAATACTTGCGTCATGCGGAAATTCTTGGTGAATGGGATTTAAGGCCGAAAAAGATCAAAAGAATGGGCAATGAATATAAAATTAAGACCCAGCGGGGAGAAAAAGTATTAATGGTGAGTTATCAGGAAGAACGGATTCGTTTTATGCACCATGTGTTGGAACATTTGGCCTTTCATGGGTATTCGAAAGGAATTCCCCGGCTCATCCCTACCAAATACGGCGATTATTTTGTCAAAGGTGAAATGGGCATCTATTATTTAACCGACTGGTTCGGGGGAAAAGCGTGCACCGCAAAAGATGGGGATCAGATCATAGAAATGGTCCGGACATTGGCGGAGATGCACCTGGCGGCCCAAAAGGTGGATCAGGTGCCGGATTCTGTGGTGAGAGAAAGGTGGTATGATCTTTCGGAGCAGATGACCAGGGGTGTCCAAAAAGTAAATGAAAAATTAGGGCATCTCCCGGAAGAATTTCAACAGGCCTGGACTACCTTTGCCTCGATGGCGCACAGGGCGCAAGACTTATTACGGGTATCCGGATTTAAAACCCTGGTGGAGCGGGCCAAAAGGGAAAAAACTATTTGCCACAGGCAGTTTCGCCTGAAAAATATCGTCATTACGGATCATGCGCTTAGTATTCTGGGCTGGGAGCATTGCGCCTACGGTGTCCAGGTGGCAGATCTCGTCTACCTGATGAACAAAATGATGCCGAAAGTTGCCTGGGATTATACCCTGGGGGAGCAGGTAATAAAAGCGTATCATCGCATTAAGCCCCTTGCCGATGCGGAAATGATGACATTGGGAGCAGCACTGATGTTTCCCGCGGCCTTTGTAAAATTTGTGGAGAAGTATCAGGACGGTAGATTTGAAGAAGATAAAATCGGTCGTAAATTCGATCAGTTAATGGAACAGGAAGAAAAGAAGGTCGCTTTTTTAGAAGCATTTTTTGAGCGGTATGGTCTCAAGGGTTCCTATGAGGGAAAAAATGCCTCCCTGATGTCAAATGCCTGGTATTTCATTGCTCCGGACGATCTGAAACAGTATCTAAAAAGCGGGGCCCAGGATGTTTCCTGTTTTCTTCCCTTCAGTTTCACGGTCAGCCCCCAGGGAAAACTGCAGGAACAATTTGATATGAAGATCTGTAAAATATCCCAAGAACATCAGGTGCCGGTAATTCCGGTGATTTATACCCCGAAACAATCAAAAGAAAGAAAGATCATTTCCGATGTACTGGCAGATCCGGCGTGCAGAGAAAAGCTAATCCGTGAAATTGATCGGGTTTTAGAAATCTATGCCTTTCCAGGCGTGAACATCTATTTTGATTTAGAGGATGCGGACGATCAAGAATACTTTACTGTTTTCATGCAATCTTTAGCGGAAGAGATCCGCCCCCAAGGGAAAATGCTGCTGGCTACTGTGGCGGCGGCGAAGGGCCAGCATTTATATTATGATTATGCCCAACTAGGCAGCTGGTGTGATTATTTGTTGGTGGAAATAATGGATGAAAACTTCGGTTTGCCGGGACCCAGCGCCTCAAGACAATTTGTCCAGGCGGCCCTGATTTATGCGGCGGCATACGTCCCACGGGAAAAAATTGTCGCGGTGTTGCCCGTTTGCGGGTATCGCTGGCGGGAAAGGAATCCCGTCCGAGAGCCGATCTCCTTTTTAGAAGGGCAAGACCTGCTTACATCTCAACAGGGAAAATGGAAGCGGGATCCGGATTCCGGGGTAATTTCGGGGAAAATCACGATGGATGGCAGAGAAAACGAAATATGGATGGAAGATGCCCAATCTGTCTTTGATAAAAAGTTTTTCGTCCAGCAGTTTGGGGCAGCCGGCTGCGCTTTTTGGCGTTTAGGCTTGGAAGACCCCCAACTCTGGAAGAAGGAACCTGTTGCCCGTATCAATATGGAAGAATCTTTTAGTGAAGATGAAGATGATGAAGAAGAGTGACTTAAAGTACATAGATCAATTCAGCTTCATCCACCGGTTTTTTGGTGAGTAAACATGCTACAGAAGACACATAGTTCGGCGCAATCCCCTGGGCGCACCAGTCAAGCTTATGATTCAAAAAATCCGCACAGATTTTTATCACGTGCAATCCCAGAGATTCCATGCTGTATCTCATTTCTTTCGGTCTTTTACATCCGGAGCTCTTGTCGATACAGGAGCATTGCAGGCAAAGCCTGCAGATACCGCTGGACAGCATGCGTCCCTGGTATTTTTTTTCTAAGGAACGGAGGGACCTTTCCAGAATAGATCTTAAAACAGTATTGGCGGTGCGTATTCTTTGATCCAGATTTTCAATATGATCAAACTGGTCCAGGGCAGTGTAGAAGAGTACGATCACAGCATGATCAAAACTTTTCTCATACAGGGAGTAAGACGGGCTGTGGGGAGGACAGGACCAGGTCCTGTTATAATCCGGGCAACCCTCGGCACATAACCGGGCTACGTTTTCTTTATCTTCATAGGACAAAAGGGCCCGCGCAGGTACACCGCAGGCTCTGACATGAATGGGTATTTGGGCAGAAGGAAAGGTACTGGTAAAAACGGTTTCCCACATCACTGATCACCACCTGGCCGATAAATCGAAAAAATTTTTTCTCCCCCTACAGAAAAAATTATACCATATCTTTAAAAAAGCCCCAAGGTTTTTTCGGGCAGGGAACACCTGGGTACGGTCGCCCGTTTAAGTGGGCGTTTGTGACAAATATTGACAAGCAAGCGCAAATTTTGTAAAGTAATAATAATTGTTTTTATTGTTTCCCATACTTTCCGATTAAAGGCAAAACTGCCGAAAGGCAGCGACGCAAAGCTAAAGGGCCTAAAACGAATCAAAGTTAAGGCAGCCAGCTACCGAAGAAGTATTTTTGTTTTTTTTGAGGTGTTGATAAATTAAAGGGAAATGGGGGAACGAATTTGTCAGGCAGAAAAATGACAGACTTAAAAATTAAGACAAAGCTATTATGTTGGGTAGGACTGATGGTATGTTTTGCTTTTGTGGTCACCATTTATTTTGTTGCTTCAAAATCAAGCAGGATGGCCGAAGAATCTGCCCAAGAAATTGCCTCGGAAATGGCAAATTATTATGCTTCTTATGTACACGATGAAGTAGATACGGGGATGACCATTGCCCGGACCTTGGCGCAAACCTTTTTCACCCTGAAAGTAAGCGGCAAGGCGGACCGGGATGCTTTAAATCAAATATTAAAGGACGCGGCAGAAAAAAATCCTCAGTATATTGCTGTTTGGACCTGTTGGGAGCCCGATGCTTTGGATGGCAAAGACCGTATGTTTGTGGACAAGCCGGGTCACGACAGTACGGGCAGGTTTATTTCTTACTGGAAAAAGGACGGCACGGTGGAGCCTTTAGCTCTTTATGAGACTCCGGGGGCGGGAGATTATTATCTGCTTTCCAAAGAATCCCATAAAGAAACGGTGTTGGAGCCTTATCTGTACACCACAGGAGGAAAACAGGTGCTGATTACCAGTTTGGTGGTGCCTATTCTGGAGCAGGATCGTTTCTTAGGGGTGGTGGGTATTGATATTGGGCTGGACAGTTTTCAGAAAGTGATATCCGGCATCAAACCTTTTCAGACCGGCTCTTGTACCCTGATATCCCATAATGGATTATATGTGGCCTATACCGATGAAAAACAATTAGGGAAAGATATCGGTTCCACGCCGGAAAAAATACAATGGAAAAAGAATATCAAAGAGGGAAAAGGCTTCTCTACTACCAGCACCGATACCAATGTCTACCGGGTTTTTGTTCCTGTCGATATCGGCAACGTAGGAACTCCCTGGTCCCTTTCCATCAATATTCCTTGGGATAAGATCGTCGCGTCAGCAAATGAGATCAGGCAGTTTGCCATGATCATTGCGGCAATTTCTTTGGCCATCGTTTTAGGGGTGCTCTACCTGGTGGCCCATCGTATCGTCAAGCCCATCGAAAAAACGACCGATTTACTGAAGGATATTGCGGAAGGAAACGGTGACCTGACCAAACGGCTGACTATCGGCAGCAAGGATGAGATTGGCCTGATGAGCCGGTATGTCAATCAATTTGTAGAAAATACCCAACATATCATTAAAAATATTGCCGAAACTGCGGAGAGTCTGGCGGCATCAACCCAGGAGATGTCCGCCGGTACCCAGCAAATGTCCAGCGGCGCCCAGGCGCAGGCCAGCCAGGTGCAGACCGTGCATTACAGTATTGACCAGATGGTTTCCGGCATTACAGACGCCGCCGGAAAACTCCACTCCGCTGCCCAAACGGCACATGAAACGAATAACAAAGCGCTGAACGGGGCAGAGAAAGTACAGCTGGTTACTGCCGGCATGAAAAAGATTCATGATACGGTGGAGAAGGTAAGCAATAATTCTGAAAAAATCGGCGCTATTCTGGACGTGATTGACGACATTGCGGATCAAACCAATTTGCTCGCTTTAAATGCTGCCATTGAAGCAGCACGGGCAGGGGAACAGGGACGGGGTTTTGCTGTGGTGGCGGAAGAAGTAAGAAAACTGGCAGAAAGGTCCGGCGGCGCGACCAAAGAAATTTCTCAACTGGTCAATACCATTCGTCAAGACAATGAGCGGGCCGTGGAGGCTGTTGCTGAAGGGATGAAGGTAACGGCAGAAACGGGCCGGGCTTTTGATGAGATTAGAACTTTTGCCGGACAGACCAATCTGATGATTGATGAGATTGTTCAGACATCGGAGCAAGCGGCTCAGACCGGTCAGGAAGTGGCTCAGACCGCCCAAGAAATTGCCGCCGTGACACAAGAAAATGCGGCCGGAGTGGAAGAACTGGCCGCTTCTTCAGAAGAAATTGCCGCCCGGGCGGAAGAATTAGGGGCGTTAGTGAGGCGTTTTAAAACTGTTTAACCGGAAAAAGCTTTCCGTAAAAAAACGGGTCACCCAAGCATTACGTTGGGGGACTCGTTTTTTTTGGGCCTTTTTGTCAATTTGGATAAGCGGATACTCATAATCTATAATAGAATTCTTTCGCGGGATACAGGGGAAAGGTCAGGTGACAACCTTGAAAGGGATTTTACCGGTACTGAATCAATACGGGGTTACGGTAAAGGCCATCGCGCCCATCCAGGAAGATGTCTTCTGGGTAGAAACCAGCCGGGGGACCTTTTGTTTGAAGCGGGCTGACAAAGGAGAGCATAAAATGCTCTTTATTTATTCGGTTTTAAAGCATTTGACGGACCATGGCTTTCATAAGATTTCCGCGCCGGTGGCGGCGAAGGACGGATCACCACTGGTGATGCTGGACGGGGATGCCTATTTTATGACAGAGTGGGTTTCCGGTGTCCCCTGCGATTTTGCCCGCAATGATCATTTAGGGGCTGCGGCCCGGACCTTAGCCGAATTTCATCAATATGCCAAAGGGCTTCAGGTTCTTAGCGGCGCAAAAGCCCGGTCCATGTATCGTAAATGGCCGGAAGTTTTAGAAAAAAGAGCGGCCGATCTAAAAGATTTCAAAAATATCACCCAACAGAAAGACCAGTTAACGGATTTTGAGAAGAAATATCTGGCCACCGTTGATTATTTTATCGAAAAAGGAGAAAAAGCGCTTGAGACGCTAAAATCCTCAGATTACCGCCAGATCGCAAAGGATGCGGAAGGGCAAAAAACCTTTACCCACCGGGATGTGGCGGCCCGTAATTTTATCATTGGCGAGGACCGGGAGGCTTATCTGATTGACTTTGATTATTGCCGGTATGACCTCAGGGTAACCGACGTGGTACGGATGGTGGAAAGAACATTAAGAAGTTTCAAGTGGAATGTGGATAAAGCAAATTTAATCCTGGATGAGTATAACAAGGTATATCCTTTAGAAAAACCCCAATATCGGATCATGCTGGCCTTTTTTCAGTTTCCCCAAAAATTCTGGCGCATTTCCCACCGGTATTTTAACCGGAAGCAAAAATGGCAGGAAGAAGGCTATTTAAAAAAATTGGCTTCCGCAACCCGAAAATTAGAGCTCCAAGAAAAGTTTCTCCTGCAATTTGAACAAAAGTATGGTAACTAGGAGGGCGACATGGATCGTGACAAAATGATTTCCATTCTGCAATGGTGGGAGGAAACTCCCCAGGAAATAAAAGCTGTGGGGGATGTCTACCAGGTTGATACCGGCCGGGGAAAAATCTGCCTGAAAGAAGTTACCGGCAGTATGGACAGGGTTTTGATGATGATGGATGCCATGAATTATGTAAAAAGCCGGGGATTCTCCTTGATGGCCCCTTGTATTCCTGCCCGGGACGGCAGGATGGTTGTTCCCGATCATCAGACCTATTATTTTGTTCAGGAATGGATGGAGGGCCGGGAGCCGGATTACAGGAATGCCGGCGACATGTCGCTGGCCGCAGAGGCGGTGGCTCAATTTCACCGGGCCAGTATCGGTTTTACGCCGGGTAAGGGATATCAAGCGAAAAATAAACTGGGAAAATGGCCCCAAAAACTGAAAGAAAAAACAGATGATCTGAAAAAATTTTTGCATTTAGCCAGAAGTGTTCCCCAACCGAAGGAATTAGAAAGGGAATTTAGGGAACATGGTGATTGGCTCCTGGATCAGGCCGCCGAGAGTACGGACCGTTTAGCCCAGTCCAGGTACCAGGATCTGGTGGAGGAAGCACGGGATTGGGGCACTTTAGTCCATGGAGATACAGCCGCGAGAAACTTTGTTTTGTTTCAGGAAAAAATCTATCTCATTGATTTTGACGCCATTGCCATCGATATCCATGTGACAGATTTATGGCGACTGCTGCGCCGGACGCTTTGGAGAAATCATTGGGATATGTCGTTGACCGCCCGGGTTTTAAAAGCATATGGTAAATTTGTCCCTTTGGAATCCAAACACATGGAAGTTCTTCTGGCCTTTCTGCAATTTCCCGAGATACCCTGGAGAATTGTGAAGGAGTACTATGAAAAAAAGCATGAACATTTTTGGAATGAGCCTTATTTAACGGAGAAATTTGCCTATTATGTGCATCAATATAGAGAGATCGAGCGCTTTCTGAAAGCTTTTGCCGCTATGATCTATTCCTGGCCGGAGGTGAATCCATGAAAATTGCCGTCATTTCAGATACCCATGTGCCGCACAAATTCGAAAAACTGTCCCAACGCATGAAAAAGGGCTTGGAAGGCGTAGATCTAATTTTGCACTGCGGCGATATTGTTACGCCGGAAATATTGGAAGAGATTGCCGCTTTTGCCCCCGTTCATGCGGTGGCAGGAAATCATGATCTCCCCTTTTTCGGAAATAGGTTGCCCCGAAAAAGGGTGGTGGAAGTAGCAGGGTTCAGAATCGGCATGATCCATGGTGACGAATTGGCGGAAACACATATCAAAAAGTCCCAGCAATATGATTTAATTTATCAAATTGTTTTAGAGCCCTTTTTACATGATGAACCGGTTGATTGCGTGGTGTTTGGGCACAGTCACCTGCCTCTGATGGAATCTTTTCAGGCTGTCTTTCGGCCTCCTGACCGGGCGGGAAAAAAAATGAAACAGGATGTGCTGTTATTCAATCCGGGAACCCCTGTGCGGAACGGCCGATTGTCTACCATGGGCTATATTTATCTGGAGGATGATGTGATGCGGGCAGAGATTAAAGTATTTACTTTTTCCAGATTGGGCAAGGATCAGGAAGACCGGAAGCACCAAATAAATTTCCGGGAGGAGATAGAATGAAAGTAGGAATTGATGCCAGAGGGGCGATTTGGTATCGGGGCACAGGGATCGGCACCTATTCATTCCAATTGCTTTATCATTTAAAACAACGTCCGGAGGGGGCCAATTACCGGTTTTTTTGGCCGGGGGAAGAATTTGCGGATCTAGACCTGAACAATCGTGAGGAATTTGTTAAAATAGAAACCAGCACCCAGTACTGGGAAGAGCATTTTTTGCCCGGGAAGCTGGAAAAAGAAAACATCGATATTTACCATGTACCGCAAAACGGCATTGGCATTCCTCTGGTGAAAAAGTGTCTCCAAGTGGTGACGATTCATGACTTGATTCCCTATATTTATCCGGAAACAGTGGGCAAGGGTTATTTAAAAACCTTTCTCACGGAAATGCCCCGGATCATGGAACAGGTAGACCGGATTATTACTGTTTCCCAATGGTCCAAAAAGGACATTGAACAGATTTTTGGCTTCCCCGGAGAAAAAATCGACGTCATTTTTGAGGCACCGGAACCGGTTTACCAACCCCTGGATCAAAGTTGGTGCCGGAATTTTCTCGCCCGGCATTATGGCATCGGGTCCGATTATATTCTTTATGTGGGCGGTTTCAGTCCCCGGAAGAATCTCAAAGCACTGCTGATGGCTTTTGCCAAAATATTGGGGGAAGTAGATTTTCCCTGTTTTCTGGTTTTGCCCGGGAGAAGACAAAAAGAGCAGGACTATTTAGATGCCTTGATCAGCGCCCTGGATTTAAATGACAAGGTGATTTTTCCCGGTTTTGTGCCGGTGGATCATCTGCCCTATTTTTACCGGGCGGCCAGGTTATTCGTCTATCCTTCCTATTATGAGGGTTTCGGGCTTCCTCCCCTGGAAGCGATGGCATGCGGCACGCCCACCCTGGCGGCAAAGGCTTCTTCTATCCCTGAGGTACTGGAGGATGGGGCCATTTTGTTTGACCCCTTTGACAACAGGGATTTGATGGAAAAAATGTTTTTGGTATTGACGGACCCGGATCTGGCGGAAAAATTGGGCCAAAAGGGTTTGAAACATACGGCGAAGTTTTCTTGGGTGAAGGTAGCGGAAGAAACAGCACAGGTCTATGACAAAATGTTTTCTTCAGTCTATCAGAGAATATAAGTTCTTTCTGATAGATCTAAGTGCAACTAAGGTTTACGCCGGCGCCAGAGGCTTGGCGCAAGCCAAGTTTTCTAATAAAAAAGCCCGTCCGGGCTTTTTTGGTATACTGAGAAGGAAAGGAGGAAAAAATAATGAAGATTTCTGAATCAATTGGGGACATTCCTCGCTACAAGAGTCAAGAGGTAAGAACAAGATCTTTGGTTCTTCATTCCTGACTCTAGCTTACCTTTCTTGCTTCTGGCTTCTTGTATCTTGCTTCTTGGATGAGGTGTGTCCCCTAACATAAATTGGGGACATTCCTCCGACGGGATAGGAATGCCCGAAATAGAGGTGTGTCCCCTAACATTTAAAGGAGAAAAAAGATGAAATTTTTCCTGCCTCTGATATTGGCTGCCCTATCAGGAATTGCCATGGCCATCCAGGGTTCCCTTAATTCCGTGATGGCAAAAGTGATTGGTTTGCTGGAAGCCACTTTCATGGTGCATGTGATCGGTCTGGCGGCCGTTACCGTCGCCTTATTCGGGCTCAAGCTGGGAGAAGGGAATCTGGGCAAGCTGGCCCAAGTTCCCTGGTATGGATATTTGGGAGGGATCATTAGCGTACTGATTATTTATGGTGTTGTGGCCAGCATCCCCAAAATCGGTGTGGCAAACGCGACCACCGCTATTATTGTCGGCCAGGTGACGACTGCCTTGCTCATCGACTGTGCCGGATTATGGGGATTAGAAAGGTTCCCCATGACCTGGACCAAGGTCCTGGGCGTGGTTCTTCTCGCGGCAGGCGCTAAGTTGATGCTGGTAAAGTAGGCTGTTTTCCGGGAAAGAGAGGAGAAAAAACTGGAATATATTTATGTAAAGAGAGAGGGTATTTGGTCTTGACATTTTGAAATTGTTCAGGTAATATCTAAAAGTAACGATTTGGCGGTGTAGCTCAGCTGGTCAGAGCACACGGTTCATACCCGTGGTGTCACTGGTTCAAATCCAGTCACCGCTACCAAACATGGCCCGTTGGAGAAGCGGCTTAACTCACCAGCCTTTCACGCTGGCAGTTTCAGGGGTTCGAATCCCCTACGGGTCACCAAATGAGTCAGGGGACGGTTCTTCTTGTCGCAAAATTTGCGACAAGAAGAACCGTCCCCTGACTCATTTTCTGGAAAACCAAAAAAGATTGTTGAAAGTTAAAAAGATGGTCGCAAAGTTGATCAGCGGTGCGGTTCTAATCTGACAAGTTTCTTTCCGCCCCTATTTTATAATGGAAAGCGAATAAAAGCTGGGGGCGTGGTTCGATGTCGGAAAATCCTAAAGTACACAGTTTTCGCCAAAGGGTAAGAAAAAAGCAAAGAACCCTCAACTGGAAGTTTAAATTTAAATGGCCGGATCTTTCTTTTGGTGAATGGCGGGAACATTTGCCCGAAATGCTATTTTTTGCTTTAGCCGGATTTTTGCTGGGCCGGGCGCAAGTCTTGGGCAGTTTACTCCCTTTTGGACCGGCCTATTTTGCGGCGCTGGTGTGTAGTGACCGGAAACAGGTGGTGATCCAAGCATTTCCCGTCATAGCAGGGCTGTTAACGGTGGTTTCGGGTCAACAGCTCTTTTGCAACATAGGCGTGATCGGGATTTTGGCGGTTGTCTTTCTGCTTTACTCCATCGACGCAAACCGGCAATGGGTCGCGGTGCCCGCTTTGGTATTAACTGCCGTGATTGTGGCAAAAGGCCTTACCCTTTTTTTGGGACAGGCCTCAGACTATTTAATCATGTCTGCCATATTTGAAAGCCTGTTTGCCGCCGGCCTGTCCCTGGTATTTTTGGTCGTCATCGAAGTGATTCGGGGCAGGCGTTTTTTAGACCGGCTGGCCGCAGACGAAGTGGTATGTGTCTTTATCTTTATTTTAGGGCTGATTATGAGTTTAGGAAGCTGGAGTATTGGGAATGTAGAAATACGCAGCATGCTCAGCCGGCTGCTGGTGATGCTGGCCGCATTTTTAGGCGGGGGCGGGGCAGGCGCCGGTATTGGGGCCTTAGTAGGTGTGATCCCCAGCCTGTCCGAGATGATTGCGCCCTCGGTGATCGGCATGTATGCTTTTTCCGGTTTACTGGCCGGTGCTTTTAACGGCTTTGGCCGGATGGGCGTGGTGATGGGTTTCTTTTTAGGAAATTTATTGCTGGCCCTCTATTTAGTAAATACGGCTTTGATCTTATCCTCCCTTACCGCATCGATGGCAGCGGCTGTTTTATTTTTTATCCTCCCGAAAGAATGGCTGTTACAGGCGGGAAAATTATTCAGTTACAACGCAGCCTGGCCTATTAAAACCCACAAAGACGACAGTATTCGGCGACTGACCCTGCAGAAATTAAACAACATGAGCAAGGTGTTTGAAGAGTTGGCGTGCACGTTGGAACAACTGTCCGGCGACATGGAACCCGAGGAGGATCAGCACATCAACTCCGTTTTGAATAAGATTTCTGTCCGGGTATGCCAGGATTGCACCTTGCAAAAGATGTGCTGGGAAAAAGATTTTTACCAGACCTACCGGTCCATTATGGCCTTATTTACCACGATTGAGACCAATGGCTATGCCAGCATCAAGGATATGCCTGCCACCCTGCGCAAAAGATGTTCCCATGCCCGGGAAATGCTGGCGGCAGTGAACTGTCTCTATGAACTGTACCAAAAAAATTATTATTGGCAGCGTTATATGGAGAATACCCGCAATCTGGTGGCCAACCAGATGACCGGGTCGGCCCAGATCATTGACAAGGTGGCCAAAGAAATCAAAAACTCCGGCAGATCCCGGGAACTGCTGGAGGTCAATTTGAACAAAGCTTTAGCGAAAAAAGGCTTTTTTGTTGACAAAGTAACGGTAACGGAAATGGGGGAAAAAATTCTCGATCTCACTTTAGAACTGCAGTCCTGCCCGGGGGTGGATGAATGCGGGCAGCTTCTTCCCGGCGTTGTTTCCCGCTTAACCGGGAAAGAATATAATGTCTTTCAGTCCAATTGTTCTTTTGATACCGGCGTCAAAACCTGCTGCTTCCGCATGCTTGCCTCAGGAGCTTTGAAATTAAAGATGGGGAAATGCCAGATGGCGCGGGATGAGGACAGCATTTGCGGGGATAGTACCGGCAGTATCTTGCTTTCGGACGGAAAAATGATTATTATGCTCAGCGACGGCATGGGCGTGGGCGCGAAAGCGGCCCTAGAATCAAGCACCACCCTGGCTCTTTTGGAACAACTGCTGGAAACCGGTTTTAACCAGCAAGTTGCTATCAATACCATTAATTCGGTTTTAATGCTTCGCTCCAAAGAGGAAAGCTTTGCTACTTTGGACATCTGTATTGTGGACTTATATTCCGGGGAAACCAATTTTATCAAGATTGGGGGAGGCCCCAGCTTTATCAAAAATCATCAGGATGGGGTAAAAATCATCCGGGGATCCAGTTTACCCATCGGCATCCTGCACACCGTAGAAATGGAGACGATTCAAGAATTAATCGGCGTGGGGGACACGATCGTGCTGGCGTCCGACGGCTTGCTGGATACAGGGAAAAATCTGGAGGATGCGGAAAAGTGGATTGCCGGAATTTTAGAGAGCAGTAGTGAACGCAGTCCTGATAAATTAGCAGAGTCCTTAGTGAAAAATGCGGTTAATTTTGCCGGAGGCAAACCCCGGGACGATATTTCCGTATTCATCGCCGTGGTGGAAGATTATTCGGCATAAATTTTGGCCATAATAAAGGAAAATGATGAATGATGAAGAAAAAGCACGGTAGGGAACACCGTGCTTTTTAAATGATACCTGGATGGGAGATACCATGGAAAAGCTTGTCTTAAAAACCATCAAAAAGTATGGGCTGATTCTGCCGGGACAGATCCTTGTGGCCGCAGTCTCCGGGGGGCCGGATTCCGTGGCCATGCTGCACCTTATTCGCAAGCTCACAGTATCCTGGGGTGTGAAAATTCATGTGGCCCATTTAAACCATATGTTCCGGGGGGCACAATCAGAGGAAGAAGCCTGTTTTGTGGCCGGAATGGCCCAGGAAATGGGTTTAGACTGTACCGTGGAATCTTTTGACGTTCCTTCCTATATTAGTAGAACCGGTCTTTCACCGGAAGAGGGAGCCCGGAATATTCGGTACAGTTTTTTACAGCGCATCGCCCAGGCCTGTAAAGCCGATGCCGTGATGACGGCCCACCATGCCAATGATCAGGCAGAAACGGTGCTGCTTCATTTAATCCGGGGGGCGGGTCCGGAGGGGTTAGCGGCTATTTCGCCCCGGGAAGGAAACCTGATCCGGCCCTTGCTGGAAACCGGCCGGGAAGAGATTCTCCATTATTGCCGGGAAAAACGCTTGGCATACCGCATGGACCCTTCCAATGAGGAGGACGTCTATCAGAGAAATAAGGTTCGGCTAGACCTGATACCCAGATTGAAGAAGCTTAATCCCCAAATTATCAATGCCCTGACCAGGACGGCAAATATTTGCCGCAGTGAAAACCAGCTCGTGCAGGAAATTACGGAAGAAGCCATGGGGCAGGTAGAGCTGGTGCGCCAAGAAAGGGGGGCTACCCTTGATCTAAACCGGTTGGATCAATTTCACCTGGCGATCCGGCGCCGGCTGATCCGGAAGATCGTGGATGACTTTACGCATGCCCCGGGCAGCCTGAGCTTTGACCATACGGAAGATATTTTGAATTTAAGGCCAGGCAAAGAAATTTGCCTGCCTGGCCGCTTATACGCCAGAAAAGAAAAGGGAAGACTAATTTTCAGCCGCTGCCCTAACTTTCCCCAGGAGGATTTTGATTTTTTTACGCCGGTGCCCCTGCGGGTACCCGGCATCACCCGGATCCCCCAGCTGAATATTTCACTGGAAACAGAGGTCATTCCCTGGCCGGAGCCCCACTACGTAAAAAATAAAAACAGCGCCGCTTTTCATTTGAACGTGTTGGATGGGCAGCTGTTTGTTCGGGGCCGTCTGCCGGGAGACCGTTTTCAACCCAAGGGGCTGAGCGGAACAAAAAAACTGAAAGATTTTTTTATTGATGAAAAAATACCCCATGAACAAAGGAAGGCAGTCCCCTTAGTGATTTCCGGAGATAAAATCATTTGGGTGGTAGGGTACCGGACTGGGGAACAAACGGAAGCAACTCCCCTAAACGAGAAAGCACTATGGATAAAAGTAAAAAAGTTATCACGGGCATAAATAGGTATGTTTGAAAATAAAAATAAACTATGGTACAATTGTTAAGTATGAGATATTTGCCCATTTTCGTTGGATTTTAGCAGTGCTTGAGAGGAGTGTAGCGTTTGAATCGAATCTTTAAAAACTTGGCTATCTACGTACTCATTGTATTGATTGCCGTTACTTTTTATGAATGGTCTTCCGCTCCGGAAAAAAAGGCTACGGAGTTAACATATAGTGAGTTTACAAAGCTGGTAGAAAGCGGCACGGTCAAAGATGTCACAATTACGGCAAGCGACAAAAAATATATTGTGGACGGTACCTTAAAGTCAGGAGAAAAGTTTGTGGTCAATACTTCTCCTGATCCCAATTTAGCTTCGTATCTTGATGAAAAGGGCGTTACGGTAAAATCATTTGATGAGGAGAAGGGTCCGCCTTGGTGGGCCGGCCTTCTTTCCACCTTGTTGCCGGTGTTGTTGTTAGTCGGTTTGTTCTTCTTTATGATGCAGCAAACCCAGGGAGGCGGCAGCCGGGTGATGCAGTTTGGCAAAAGCCGGGCAAAGCTGCACACGGATGAAAAGAAAAAAATCACCTTTGCCGATGTAGCAGGGGTCGATGAAGTCAAAGAAGAACTCCAGGAAGTAGTGGAATTTTTAAAACAGCCCAGAAAGTTCAGCCAGTTGGGGGCAAAAATCCCCAAAGGGGTGTTGCTCTTCGGTCCTCCGGGAACCGGTAAAACTTTGCTGGCCAGGGCGGTAGCCGGGGAAGCGGGCGTGCCTTTTTTCAGCATCAGCGGTTCCGATTTTGTGGAAATGTTTGTCGGTGTAGGTGCTTCCCGGGTTCGTGATTTATTCGAACAGGCAAAAAAGAACGCCCCCTGCATTGTATTTATTGATGAAATTGATGCGGTGGGGAGGCAAAGAGGCGCCGGTTTAGGGGGAGGCCATGATGAACGGGAGCAGACGTTGAATCAGCTTTTGGTGGAAATGGACGGTTTTGCCCCCAATGAAGGGATTATTGTGGTTGCGGCTACCAACAGACCGGATATTTTGGATCCCGCCCTCCTGCGCCCGGGGCGTTTTGACCGCCAGATCACGGTAAATGTTCCCGACATCCTGGGCAGAAGAGAAATTCTCAAGGTGCATATTAAAGGCAAGCCCTTGGGTCATGATGTAGATATCGAGGTTTTGGCCAGACGCACACCGGGATTTACCGGGGCCGACCTGGCAAACCTGGTGAATGAGGCGGCCTTACTTGCCGCCCGCCGGAATAAAAAAGAAGTGAATATGGAAGAGATGGAAGATGCCGTAGAAAGAGTCATTGCCGGTCCGGAGAAAAAATCCCGGGTGATCAGCGATTACGAACGCAAGCTGGTCGCTTATCATGAGGCGGGCCATGCCGTAATTGCCTATCTTCTGCCCAATACCGACCCCCTCCATAAAGTATCCATTATTCCCCGGGGCCGGGCAGGAGGATATACCCTTTTGCTGCCCAAAGAAGACCGCAATTATGTCACGAAATCTCAAATGCTGGATCAAATTGTGATGCTGCTGGGGGGCCGGATGGCGGAGTCGCTGGTCTTAAAAGAAGTTAGCACCGGAGCCCAAAATGATTTGGAGAGAGCTACCGAGATCGTCCGGAGGATGATTACCCAGTACGGCATGTCCGAAGAATTGGGGCCGCTTACTTTTGGACGCAGACAGGAACAGGTATTTTTGGGCCGGGATATTTCTCAGGAACGGAATTATTCGGAGGCCATCGCTTATTCTATTGATAAAGAAGCGCGGAAAATGATTGATGAGGCTTACTGCAAGGCGAGAAAGCTGCTGGAAGAGAATATGGACCGCCTGCATGTAGTAGCCAAGACTCTCATGGAGAAGGAAACCATCGAGGCCGATGAGTTTGCGGAATTAATGAAAACCTTTGATCATCCTGAACGTACCGAACCTTCCGGAAACGGAACAGGCGGGGGACAATTGCCCCCCCTGAATGAAAGTCCCCATCATGAGCCAACTGTGAAGTTCTCCTTTAACTTGAGGAGGGAATTAAGTGGAACGAACCTATGTTATGATCAAACCCGACGGGGTACAACGTAACCTGATCGGCAAGATCATCAGCCGCTTGGAGGATAAAGGGTTAAAACTGGTGGCCATCAAATTCCTCCGTTTAACCAAGGAACAGGCGGCAGAGCATTACCGGGAGCATGCAGGCAAAGAATTTTATGAAAGACTGATTTCCTTGATCACTTCCGCACCGGTGGTGGCGATGGTCTGGGAAGGAAAGAACGCAGTTTTCATTGTCCGGAAGCTCATGGGAGCAACGGATCCTGCCCAGGCCGATGCCGGCTCCATTCGGGGCCTGTATGGCATGAGTATGGGAAGAAATATTATTCACGGGGCCGACTCTGTAGACAGTGCCCGGCGGGAGATTAGCATTTATTTTCGGCCGGAGGAACTGGTTTCTTATGAGAAGACCCTTGAGACCTGGATCTATGAGGAAAAATAAAAAAACCGGATCCCGGAACCCGCAAAAAAAGCGCATTTTATGCGCTTTTTTTGATCTGGTACAACATTAACAGAAGTCCCCAAGGACGGGATGTTCGCTGAGAAGATAGATCACAAAGCCGTGTTTTTGCTCCTGCTCATTAATGTATTCTTCCGCGTCCCGCTGATGGAAAAATATTTTATCCAGTGAGGCCACACAATTAGAATCCATGCTTTTCACCACATAAACTTTCATTTCACTTCCTCCTTCACGAAAGCATTGATGAAAATCTGTTTATTATATTGTAATTGCCCCTGGCAGAAAAAGTAAGTTTATTGCCGTCAATGGTTAAAATTGAGCGGTCTCGTGTCGGAAACGTGGGGCGAATGGGTGCTGTCTAAAGGAAGTTTAGTAGCCCAGGATTTTTCTCAGGATCTTGGCCTGGTTACGGCTCACGGGAATTTCGCTCCGTTCTTTGTCTTCCAGGACTAAAAGGCAGGTGCCTTTAAAAAAGGGCAAAATTTCTTTGACCTTATCCAGGTTGACGATGAAGCTGCGGTGGGCCCGAAAGAAGTTCTTTTTACCCAGTTTTATTTCCAGCTCTTTTAAGGTAAACCGGGTATGCATTCTTTCGCCAAATGTTTTGACAAAAACTTTTTCCCCTTCCGTATAAGCAAAATAAATATCTTTCACATCAACTAGAATAGCTTTTTCTCCAGACTCGGCAATAATCCGGCTGCTCATTAATTCTCCCCGTTCTCCCGAAATGGCATAACTCTCCGGATTCCCTTTATCTCCGGAAGGATCCTTCCTTTCCGGTTCCTCCTCTTCTTTCTTCAGTTTGCCGTGCACTTTATCGATGGCTTTTTTTAAGCGCTGCTTGGCAATGGGTTTCATAATATAGTCCACTGCATTTACATCAAAGGCGTCCACAGCATAATTATCGTAGGCGGTGATAAAAATGACCTGGGGAGACCGGGGCAATTTGAGGAGGCTTGCGGCCAATTCCAAACCGTTAATGCCCGGAAGATTGATGTCCAGGAATAGAATATCGTACTCCAGGGCTTGAATCAGCTTCAAAGCCTCCGTGGCCCCTGCCGCTTCCCCCACAACCTCGATATCCGGAAATTGTTCCAGCAGGTAGCGCAATTCCTGTCTGGCCGGATATTCGTCATCGACAATGAGCGTTTTCAGGATCATTAAAACCACTCCTTTATTCCTTCTTAGGATGAATAGGTATGATCAATTGTACACAGGTCCCTACCCCCGGTTCACTGCCGATTTGTAAGGCGTAGGCCTCGCCATACAACCGGATCAGCCTTTCATTAACATTAGACAGCCCTACTCCGGAACCTGATCCAAACCCCGGTTCCAGGATCCGGGGCAGTATTTCCGGGCTAATTCCTACGCCGTTATCGCACACGGTAATTTCCATGACCTTTTCATCCAGCAATTGGGCGGAAATGTGGATAGTTCCTCTCCCTTCTTTGGGCGTAATACCGTGTCGGATCGCATTTTCTACTAAGGGTTGCAGAGAGAGAATGGGAATAGGGTAGGCCAGAAGACTTTTATCAATTTTTCTGACAATGCGCAGTTTATCCCTAAAACGGGCTTTCTCCAGAATCAGGTAATTGCGTACAAATTTTAGTTCCTCTTCTAAAGAGATAAAACGGTTGCCCCTTTTTAAAGAATGCCGCAAAAAGGAAGCCAGCCTGCTGATAAGCCGGCGCGCCATACCCGGTTTGGTCCGGATCAGCATGACGATGGTGTTTAAGATATTGAAAAGAAAATGAGGATTTATTTGGGCCTGAAGGGCATCCAATTGGGCTTCGGTGACTAGCTGGGCCTGATGGTCCAGTTCGGCCAGCTCGATCTGAATACTTAAAAGCTGGGCGACGCCTTGGGCCAGTTTGATCAAATAGTCCGGTACTGGGCCTTCCTGGGTTTGATAGAGTTTGAGGGTTCCGGCAACATGCTCTCCGCAGATCAAAGGCACAATGACGGCAGATTCCAGGGGACAATGGCAGTCCTTCATGCGGCAGTGAAATTCGCTTTTGTTTCTGACAATGCGTAATTCCTTTGTGGCAATGACATCACGGGTAGCCTGGGTCAAAATGGGCATTCCTACGGGATGGTGCTCACAACCGGCGCCCAGAAAGGCTAAAACCTTCTCCTGGTCCGTGATGGCAACGGCAGGAATGTCACTGATTTTTTGGATAATTTCTCCTACTTTTTGGGCCGTTTCCTCATTTAATCCCCGGCGTAATAAGGGTAAGGTTTCGCGGGCGATTTGCATCGCAGGGGGAAAAGACCTGTCATCCAGCCGGGGCTTGGCCGGCAACCGGAGCTGCCAATAAAGAATCAGCGTCATAGTGCCCAGATAAGAGAGAAAAAAAACGAAAAGACAGGAATACCAATTTATAGGTGCCGCCAATGTGCATACGGTTCCAAGCAGCAGATGCCAGAACAGGATGCTGAAAGTAAGGCGTTTCATGGAAACCAGCACAGTGAGAATTTTCTTGATCATCTTTTAACAACCTTCCTGCAAAATAGCGCTCGTAAAAACAATAAATGGGACCCTCTATATTTTTCCTTTTCTGGGTAGAACGGGATTTATTAAAGGATAGATTCGACAGAGAGCCCGCTAACTCCTTCTGAAGAGTTTAGATAGGGCTGCACCTGCTCCTTGAATTTCCGGGCCAATTAAAATATAATTGAACCTAAACAAGATTTGGCAAAGGAGCGGGCTAAATGGAATTTAATTTAAAGACCGGTCTCCGTGGGGAAATCACGGAGCAGGTAAGGGAAAATAATACGGCCCGAAGGTTTGGCAGCGGAAGCATTGATGTTTATGCGACGCCGGCCATGATCGGACTCATGGAAAAAGCAGCCTTAAGCGCTGTTGATCCCCTGCTTCCGGAAGGCTTTGCTACAGTAGGTATCGACCTGGCTGTGCAGCATCTGGCGGCAACTCCTCTAGGTATGACGGTGAAAGCTAAAGCAGAGTTAACGGAGCTGGACGGGCGCCGTTTGGTTTTCCGGGTGGAGGCTGCCGACGAAGTAGAAAAGATTGGAGAAGGACAGCATCAAAGGTTTATTATTCAGGTGGACAAGTTTCTGGAGAAAAGCGCCCGCAAAGGGGCCAAGAGAGAGTAAGGGGGGAAGCCGGACTCAATTGACATGAAGGTTCGGCTGGGGTTATAATGCTACCAAAGGCAGCATGGGAATCTGAACAGGAGGAACCAAGGGTGAAACAAGATGTGCAGGAACGCATCCGATACTTAAAAAAAGAGCGGAACGCATTAATTCTGGCTCATAATTATCAAGTGGATGAAGTACAGGATAGCGCTGATTTTGTAGGCGACAGTTTTGGTCTCAGCCGTCAGGCGGCGGCTGCGGATAAGGATGTCATTGTTTTTTGCGGTGTTAATTTTATGGCGGAGACGGCGGCCATTTTAGCTCCCGAGAAAACTGTTTTGCTGCCCGAAATAATGGCAGGCTGCCCGCTGGCGGATATGATTACGGCAGAAGATCTTAGGGAAGCCAAAATACAATATCCGGAAGCCGCCGTGGTCTGCTATGTGAATTCCACTGCGGAAGTGAAGGCGGAATCGGATATTTGCTGCACCTCTTCCAATGCGGTGAAAGTGGTCAACAGTCTCCCCCAAGAGGAAGTGCTTTTTGTTCCCGACGGCAATCTGGCCCATTGGGTCTCCTTAAACAGCAGGAAAAAAATCATCCCCTGGAAGGGATTCTGTCCCACCCATCATAAAATTACACTAGATGATATTGACCGGGTGCGGGAAGCCCGGCCCGGGGCTCCTGTAGCGGTCCACCCGGAATGCCACCCGGATTTGGTGGCCAAGGCTGATTTTGTAGGCAGTACCGGAGCGATTCTGGATTATGCCAGGAAAAGCGCGGCCCCGGAAATGATCATCGGTACGGAAATGGGGATTTTGCACCGGCTGGAATTGGACAATCCTGGCAAGAAGTTTTATTTATTGTCTTCCCGTTTGGTTTGTCCCAATATGAAATACACCACTTTGGAAAAGGTATTGAATTCCTTGGAAAAAATGGAGACGGTGATCCGGGTTCCCGAAGAAATCAGGAATAAAGCGAAAGTAGCCCTGGAAAGAATGCTTGCCATCGGCTAAATGTTTTGGTGCAACGGGGTGAATGAGATGAAATATGATTTTATCGTGATTGGCGGCGGCATTGCTGGTTTAAATGCCGCCATTCGCTTGAGCAAATATGGAAAAGTACTGGTTGCCACGAAGGAACAGCTGGAGGACTGCAATACCCTTTTTGCCCAGGGAGGCATTGCGGCCAGCATGGGTTGCGACGACAGTCCTGAGCTTCATTTGCAGGATACCTTGGCAGCCGGGGACGGGCTATGTAACCGGCAAGCGGTGAAGGTGATGGTGGAAGAAGCCCCCCGCCGTATTCGAGAATTGATCGCCCTGGGCACCGTCTTCGATACGTCCGGGACTGAACTAGCCCTGACCAGGGAAGGGGCCCACAGCAGAAACCGCATCCTTCATGCCGGAGGAGATGCCACCGGCAAAATAATTTGGCAGTCCTTGGCTGCCGCCGCCGGCCGGAACAGAAACATTACCATTCAAGAGCACACCTTTGTCACTGACCTGATTGTGGTGGAGGGAACGTGCCGGGGCATTCGCGTGCTGGATCCGGTACGCCGTGAAGTAGAAGAGGTTTGGTGCCGGGCCGTATTGTTGGCGGCGGGCGGGGCGGGACGGCTCTATCCCGTAACAACCAATCCTCCTACCGCTACCGGGGACGGCATTGCCATGGCCTACCGGGGCGGGGCGGAACTTTCCGACCTGGAGTTCATACAGTTCCATCCCACTGCTCTGGCGGTGGAGCAAGCAGCCGGCTTTTTAATTTCCGAAGCCGTCCGGGGTGAAGGAGGAATTTTAAGAAACCGCCATGGAGAACGCTTTATGATGCGTTATCATCCCCTGGCGGAATTGGCCCCCCGGGATGTGGTGGCCCGGGCAATTTACCGGGAAATGATTATATCCGGGGAACGATCCGTTTATTTGGATGTGACTGAGTTTCCGGGGGGCTTTTTCGCCCGGCGGTTTCCTCAAATTCATCACCAACTCTGCCGGATTGGCATCGATGTGACCCGTGATTTGATTCCCATCGCTCCGGCGGCCCATTATATGATGGGCGGTGTGAATACGGGCCTTTGCGGAGAAACCAGTGTTTCCGGCCTTTTTGCTGCCGGGGAAGTATCCCATACCGGGGTCCACGGAGCCAACCGTTTGGCCAGCAATTCCCTTCTGGAAGGGCTGGTGTTTAGTTCCCGGGCCGTGGAATTAATGGCGGCGGTAAAAAATAGCCCGATCCCCCATTTATTGCCGGAGGAAAAAGAGCCCCATCATCCGAGCTACCGGTATGATCAGGAAGCGAAGAATAGGATGCAAAAATGGGTAGGTATTGTGCGAAATGGACATGATTTAAAAAAAGCGGTGGCCTACTTTAGCAGGTTTTCCCATCTCACCGTCGGCAAAAATCCCGGTTTTCAGGACGTGGAAGAGGCAAATCTGGGCCTGGTGGCGTATTTGTGTGCCCTGTCCGCTTTACGCAGGGAAGAAAGCCGGGGCGGCCATTATCGGGAGGACTTTCCCGAGAAAAATGAAAAATGGATACGGCATATCACGATCAGAAAAGAGGAGGCAGGAAATACCCTATGTTTATAGAGCCTTTTTCGTTAAAAGAAGTTGTGCAGAGTGCTTTAAAAGAGGATTTAGGATCCGGTGACCTGACTTCAGCCAGTATTTTTCCTTCTACTCATTTATCCCGGGCATTTTTTTTGGTGAAAAAGGAAAGTATCTTGTGCGGGCTGCCGGTGGTAAAGGAAATTTTTCACCAATTATCCCCGGAAATCAATTTCCTGCCTCAAAAGCAAGATGGGGACAGGATTATGCCCGGCACCGTGGTAGCTGAAGTGGTTGGCCCCACCTATCTTTTATTGAGCGGGGAACGGGTCGCCTTGAATTTTTTGCAAAGATTATCGGGAATTGCCACGCTTACGGCAAAATATCTGGCCCAGGTGGAAGGTTTAGACGTGAAAATTGTGGACACCCGGAAAACTACGCCCGGTTTAAGGGTCTTGGAAAAATATGCGGTGCGCACCGGCGGAGGTACCAACCACCGCTTGGGTCTTTTTGATGCCGTCATGATTAAGGATAACCATATTAAGGCGGCAGGAGGCATCAAAGAAGCCGTCCGGCTGGTGCGGCAGAACATCCCTTTCCTGACGCCCATTGAGGTGGAAGCAGTTTCCGTGGAAGATGCTTTGGAAGCGTTGGAGGCAGGAGCCCATGTGATTATGCTGGATAATATGCCCACCGATGAAATGGCCCGGGCGGTGCAGGCAATTGGAAAGAGAGCGGTTGTGGAGGCCTCGGGAGGGATTACCCTGGAAAGGCTGAGAGAAGTTGCGGCTACCAGGGTTGATGTAATTTCTGCAGGGGCGCTTACCCATAGTGCGCCGTCCATTGACATAAGTATGAAAATACAAGATGTTCTTTAAATTGTATTTTTAATGGTTTCTGGGGTTAAAAGAACTTTAAGATAATAGGACACAGGCACGATAGCAAATAGGCTATTGTGCTTTTTGTTTTTGCCAACAGAAATAAAAGAAAATATTTTTCGGAAGTTTTTTATAAAAAAGGAAAATTGGAAAATGGGTCGAACTATTATAATAAACAAACATAATACTATACTGAAATTTTTTTCTTCGTTTTGATCAGTATACTATACATAAGTAACAATATTTTGAACGCGGGAGCAAGTAATCAATTCAGAGATTAAGCCAAATGGGAAAGGAGGTGGCGAGGTCAACTTATCTAGTGGTCAAAATAAGGAAGATAAATTAAAAAGGGGGACGATGGAATATGAGAAGAAAAGGTAGACTTGTTTTAGGGATTTTTCTCTGTCTGGTGGTATTGGCTTCGTTAATTGGGATAGGTTGTGGAGCGGCAAAAAATGAGGAACCGGCTCAGGGGGGAGAAGAGCAAAAATTGACTTTGCGGTTGGCTACCCAGCATCCGGTTGAACATATGGCAACAAAATCTGCCGAAAAAATTAAGGAGAAAATTGAAAAAGAAACAAATGGACGAATTACCGTAACTGTTTACCCAGCTAATCAATTGGGTGATTATACACAAATTTATGAAGAAATTATGCGCGGTACCATCGATATGGCTCATATTTCGGTGCCCGATCAATTTGACGCAAGGCTGTCCATTGGGTTTCTCCCTTACATAGGCAGGGATTATGCTGAGATTGAAAAGGTTTTTACCCAAGATTCTTATTTATATAATGAAGTAAGCAAAATGCATGAAAAACTGGGCGTAAAGTTTTTGGGCTATTATGGTGAAGGATTCGGGGGAATTGGATGCGCAAAAATGCCGCAGGATCCGGTCAATTTCAATGCCGATAAAGGCCTGCTGGTTCGGGTTCCTCCCATGGATGTATTCAAACTGGCCGCCGAGGACCTGGGATTCCGGACAACCACTATTCCTTATGCGGAAACTTACAGTGCCCTCCAAACAGGAGTTGCGGACGGCTGGGTGGGAGGTCCGCCCAATTTAAATTATATGTGGTTCCGGGATGTGATTAAGGTTTTTCTTCAATACAATAACAGTTTTGAAAGTACTTCCTATTTAATGAATCTGAAACTATGGAATTCTTTAAGCCCGGAAGACCAGAAAATTATTGCAGATGCTTTTGGCGAACAATGTAAAGAGAGTTTTACCCTGGCAGAACAGGAAGACAAAATGTATCGGGATAAATTAAAAGAAGAAGGAATTGAAGTCGTGGAATTCTCTCCAGATGAATTAAAAGCCATGGCAGATCATGTGCGTGAAGTGACCTGGCCCAAGTTGACGAAGAACCTCACGGAAGAATTGGTTAACGGCCTAAAGGCATCCTATTAACTTGATTAAAAATTCCAACGGGGGGCTTTGTCCCCCCGAAATACATTAATACCCTTGATGAATCCGGTCTTTTAAGGAGGTTAAGGTGAAATGAATATAAACCAAGCAGGGAATAGAAGCAACGGGATCTGGCAGGGATTACTTTATTTTCAAAAAGCAGTAATGATTGTGACCAGTATTGCCGTAACATGTATTATTTTTCTTTCAGTAATACTGAGATATATATTTAAAACGGATCTCTACGGGATTGAGGAAATAGTGGTGATGGTAGCATTCTGGCTTTATTTTATGGGCAGTTCTTACGGAAGCTTTGAGAAAAGTCAGATTGCAGCCGATTTACTCCATTTGTACTTAAAATCCGCCAGAAGCAAGCAAATTGCCAACCTTATTACCTCATCACTTACGACTCTTTTAGGTCTGCTGGTTAATTATTGGGCAGTTCAATTTTTTATCTGGGGTCTTCAGATGGATGCCCGGTCGGCTATCTATCGATTACCGATGGTAATTCCTCAAAGCGCTGTTCTGGTGGGTTTCACGCTGATGTCTTTATATAATGTGGTTTATTTAATTGACGATGTGAAGTGCTTTATAACTACAATCGGCCCAAAGGCTGAGAAAAAGCCGGAATAGTATTATTTTTCTTATTTAATTGAAAGGAGTGGCTAGTCATGGTTGTTGGCATTGCCTTGTTGGTACTGATTATCACCCTTTTTATCGGTATTCCCATCCCTTATGCTTTTTTTGCCTCATCGGCCTATTTGATTTTTGTCCAGGGATATGATCCCGGCTTTTTACTCCCTTTTGGGTTTAGCAAAATGGGTTCTATCGTTTTATTAGCCATCCCTTTGTTTATTATGGCGGGAGGGCTGATGAACAAAGGAAGAATCGGTGAAAAGCTGGTAGAAGTAGTGGAAGTTTTTGTGGGGAGATTTAAAGGCGGATTAGGTGCAGTGATGGTGATCTCTTGCGCTATTTTTGGCGCTATTTCCGGGAGCTCATCTGCTACGATATCCTGTATCGGATCGATTATGCTGCCTAAGCTTTATGCGGCCGGTTATCCCAAAGGGCATTGTTCTGCCTTGATTGCCAGTTCAGGGGTACTGGGTATTCTGATTCCACCAAGCATGTTGATGATTCTTTACGCCTGGATGGGAAACCAGTCTGTTTTGGCAAGTTTTTTAGCGACAGTTCTGCCTGGGCTGATGCTCATGACCCTTTTGTCAACCGTTAATATGGTTCTTCTCAGAAAGAATCAGGAGATTCAAGTATCGGCGAATTATGATTTGAAGACTACGGTAAAATTGTTTGGACAGAAGTCATACAAAGCACTCCCGGCTTTAATGATGCCCGTGATTATTTTAGGGGGGATTTATGGAGGGATTATGACGCCTACGGAAGCGGCTGCTGTCTCCGTACTTTATTCTATTCCTGTCGGCTTTTTTATTTATAAAGGGTTAGATAAAAAAGGTTTTATGCGTAGTCTGATCGAGTCTACCACCACCACAGGTGTGATCATGGTGATGTTGTTTTCCGTAATGATTTTGAGTCGTTTGTATACCATGGAGAATTTGCCTCAGAAAATTATCGAGCTTTTTACCGCCATTTCGTCTAATAAAATGGTGATCATGCTCATGGTTAACCTTTTTATGATTATTATGGGAATGTTAATGGATGATGTGAGTTCGGTTCTTTTAACAACCCCCATTCTGCTTCCGGTGGTGACGCATATTGGGGTGGACCCGATTCATTTTGCCGCAATTTTAGGAGTGAACCTGGGAATGGGGAATATTACCCCTCCTTGTGCCCCGTTGTTATATTTGTCCGGGAGAATCGGAGGGGCAAAGGTCAATGAGATGTTAAAGCCTACGATGTATATGATCCTTTTTGCCTGGCTGCCTACTCTCATCGTCACGACTCTTTTTCCCTCATTTGGGACATGGCTGCCCAATTTGGTCCTAGGCAGATAATTAGGATTTTCCTTGGCTTACCCAGAGGCTGATACATTTGTTTGTGCCGGCATTCCGGTATTTATGGGGGACGAAAGAATTCACATAAACACTGTCTCCGGCTTCCATGAGGTAAGTCTCATTTCCCACAGTGATTTCCATTTTGCCCTCCAATACGATGCCGAATTCTTCCCCTTCGTGCCCCATAGGGGAGGCGCCATAGTCTCCTCCCGGTTCCATGGTAATACAAACCGGACGTAATTTCCTGGGGCGGGATGTTAATAGTTCATACACGGTTTTAGATTTTTTGGATTTTACCAAAATCTCCCTTTCGCTTTTGCGTACAACAATTTGTTCTTTTTGTTCATTATCTTGAAAAAGATTGACCAGACTTGTTTCCAGGGCTTCACAAATTTTAGCCAGGGAGCTGATGGTGGGACTGTTGATATCTCTTTCCACGTTGCTTAAAAAGCCGACAGAAAGCCCGGTCCGAGCCGCTAATTCCCTAATCGTAAGGCCTTTTTCCACGCGCACTCTTTTTAAGATATCTCCAACTAACATAGAAACTCTCCTTCAATTTTAGTAACGGACAATTCGATGTGATCAAATCCATGATCATTATACAGAATTCAAAAAATTATAGCAAAATTTTTTTTAAACTAATTTGCTGCAGAAGGAATAACTTGAAAAAGACAGAATATATAATACTGAACAATTATTTCATTATAATAATCAAGGAGGCAAGATCATGAGAAGCAATGTGATGATTCAGCAGGCTCCAGTACTAAAGTATTTGTCTCAAGACCAAATGGAAGATATTCATCTTTGTGGTCTGGAAATTCTGGAACACACGGGGGTACAGGTATACCATCAAGAAGCGCTTAGCCTGTTAAAATCTGCGGGGGCTTGTGTGGAAGGAACTTTGGTGAGGATCCATGAAGGATTGGTAAAACAAGCCTTGAGCACTGTCCCTTCCCGTATCGCGCTGGCGAACAGGGACGGGGAAAGATGCATTTTCTTAGAAGCACGGAGAAGTTATTTTGGCACAGGCTCCTGCTGCCCTTATACCATCGATCCTTTTACCGGTGCGCGGAGACTTGGCAATAAGAATGATGTGGCTAATATGGCTAAGGTTTGTGACTATTTGCCTAACCTGGATTTTGTGATGTCCACAAACCTGGTCCAGGATAAATATCCCGAAATAGGTTACATTCATGAGTTTGATGCCATGGTGAGGAATACTAGAAAACCGATTATTATGAGCTTGCAGGATGCACAAAACTGCCGGGATATTATTGAGATGGCGGAAGCCGTGATGGGCGGACCGGAAGAATTAAGAAAAAAACCCCTTCTGGCGGTTTATTCCGAGACCACCTCTCCTTTAAGGCATGCGGAAGACGCTTTGGGCAAGGTACTGGTTTGTGCGGAAAAGTGGGTGCCGATTATTCATACGGTTGGTCAATTATCAGGGGCTACCTCTCCGGTGACTATGGCGGGCGCCCTGGCCCAGGCCAACGCAGAACTGTTAAGTGTTCTGGTCATTCACCAGTTGAAACAACCGGGTGCGCCTTTCTTATACGGGGGCACAATCACCCCCATTGATATGAGAACCATGGCCCATCCATACGGGGCTCCGGAGTTCCATGTATTCAGTGCGGCTTTAACAGAGTTAGGCGTGGATTACTACAAAATCCCTGTTTTCAGCACCGGCGGCTGTAGCGATGCCAAAACCTTCGATGAACAGGCTGCAGCAGAAGCGACATATTCTCTGCTGTTATCCGCCTTGGCGGGAGGCAACTTAATTCACGATATCGGTTTTATTGATTCGGGACTTACTTCTTCCTTAGCGGAGATCGTGTTTTCCAACGAGATCATTGAGCTAATCAAACATGTCGTCAGGGGGTTAGCATGGGGTCAAGATGAACTGGCTCTTGATGTGATCCACCGGGTCGGACCCGGAGGACATTTCCTGGCGGAGGAGCATACCTTGAAATATTTCCGGGGAATTTATGCCCCCCAATTGTTGACCAGGCAGTCTTTCGATACCTGGAAAAACGAGGGAGGCAAAACCTTGGGAAATAAAGTTGAAGACAAAGTGCGGCAGATTCTCCAAGAATATGCTCCGAAGCAAGTCGCGCCAGATGTGGACGGGAAATTGAAGGATCTGTATCAAAGATATGTGGCAGAAGCAAAGAAGAGGCATGGTCACTAATAAAAAGGTAAAGGATGGAGTGAAATGATTCAGAGTAATTACACTGCCTTTCTCACCCCCCAACTCCGGGTATTAAGCGATGATCAGGTATATGAAATTCATTTGGCCACTTTAGAATTGTTGCAGCGTACCGGTGTGGACATCTATGAAGAACAGGCCAGAAGGATCCTGAAAGATGCGGGATGCCTGGTGAGAGGGCAGCGGGTGAGATTTCCCTCCGACTTAGTGGGAAAATGTATTACCAGTGCTCCTGAAAGAATTAGTATCTACAATCGGGAAGGATTGCCGGCAATGTGCCTGGAAGGCCGTAAAGTATATTTCGGCACCGGTTCGGATTGCCCCTATATTTTGGACCCATTTACCAATGTGCGCAGGAAAACAGTTAATGATGACATTGCCAAGTCCAACCGTTTAGCTGACTATTTGGAAAATGTAGACTTTGCCATGTCCCTAGGGATGGCTTCTGATTACCCCGTTCATTTAGTAGATACCGTCCAATTTCATACCCAGTTGACGAACACCAGGAAGCCGATTGTTTTTGTGGTCCAGGATACAGAAAATCTGGAATATTGCATGGAGATGGCTGCCGTGGTTGCAGGCGGCACAGAGGAACTGAGACTGAAGCCCTTTATTATTAGTTACTCCGAGCCAACAAGTCCCTTGAGCCATCCTAAAGAATCCATAGAAAGATTAATCATGTGTGCCGAGAAAGGGATTCCCTTAATTTATACGCCGGGAGCCCAGGCAGGGGCTACAGCTCCTGCAACCTTGGCCGGGGCCTTGGTCTGTGCCAATGCAGAAATATTAAGCGGCTTAGTGATCCACCAGTTAATTCGTCCGGGAGCTCCTTTTATTCACGGCGGAGTGGTCACGATCATGGACATGAAAACGGCTAATTATTCCCTGGGAGGAGCTCCGGAATGGTACTTGTGCAACGTGGCGTTAAAAGAAATCAGCAGTTTTTACAAATTACCCCTGTTTGGGACAGCCGGTTGCACGGATGCCAAAATTTTCGACCAGCAGGCAGCTATTGAAATTGGCCAAAACATTCTTATTGCAGCCATGTGCGGGGCGAATCTAGTTCATGACCTAGGCTATATGGAGTGCGGCTTGTGTGCTTCCTGGGAACAAGTGGTCGTAGCCAATGAAATCGTGGGACAGGTAAAAAGGTTCATGAGAGGAATCAGGATAGAAGCAGAGACTTTGGCTCTTGAGGTTTGTGACCGGGTTGGTCCGGGAGGACACTTTCTAGGTGATGAACACACCTTTAAATATTTTAAGGAAGAGCACTGGGCACCTTCTCTCTTTGACCGGCGCTACCACTCCATGTGGGCAGCTGAAGGTGGACTGACTTTAGGGGAAAAGGCTAAGCAGAAGGCGGAGCAAATAT
The DNA here is from genome assembly GCF_002777255.1 of Candidatus Formimonas warabiya. GTDB lineage: Bacteria > Bacillota > Dehalobacteriia > Dehalobacteriales > Dehalobacteriaceae > Formimonas > Formimonas warabiya. The sequence goes on from NZ_CP017634.1 coordinate 4,787,939, forward strand.
TGGAAGAACATATCGTGCCTGATTTGGCCCTAAACGTACGACAGGAGCTGGACCGGATCTTGTTAAAGGCAAAAAGTAAGTGGGGAGAAGAGTAAGGAGGCAAGGTGTTGTGAAAGGGACAATGAAAGCCATTATAAAAGCCGGGCCGGCACGGGGAGCGGAGTTACGCATGGTGGATATACCCTCTATAGGCACCAAAGACGTACTCATCAAAGTAAAAGTATGTTCCATCTGCGGTACAGATCTTCATATTTATCAGTGGAACGAATGGGCCAGTAACAGAATTAAACCTCCCCTGATTTTTGGACATGAGTTTGCCGGTGTGATCGTGGAAAAAGGCTGTGAAGTTCCGGAGGTATTTAGCATTGACGATTATGTTTCCGGTGAGTGCCATGTGACCTGCGGTGTTTGTGCTCAATGCCGTACTGGTCAGGGACACATCTGTCAGGACTATAAAATTCTTGGAGTGGACTTTAACGGAGCTTTTGCCGAGTATGTACGGGTTCCTTATAGCTGTTTATGGAAAAACAACCCCCAGGTTTCTCCTGAATTGGCTTCGATTCAGGATCCTTTTGGAAATGCTCTTATGACGGTTTCGGCATGCGATATTAGGGGCAAATCGGTGTTGGTTAACGGATGCGGGGCGATTGGACTCTTTGCCGTGATCATAGCCAGGTTTTACGGCGCCTCAGCGGTTTATGCCGTGGATGTTAACAAATATAAGCTGGACCTGGCGAAAAAATTGGGTGCCGGATATTGCCTTAATCCCCTTGAAACGGATGTTCATGCCAAAATAAAAGAATTGACAGAAGGTTTGGGTATTGATGTGGTTTTAGAGATGGCCGGGACGGAAAAGTCTTTTGATTTAGCCTTTAAAATTTTAAAAAATGGCGGCCACATTTCTATTTTAGGCATTCCTGATAAACCCTTGATGGTTGATTTTGCCGATAAAGTAGTCTTTAAAGGGGCCACCCTTCACGGCATTACGGGAAGAGAAATCTTTAAGACATGGTATCAAACAGCCGCTTTCCTGAACAATCCTGAAGTTGATATCACGCCGGTTCTCACCCACCGCTTTACTTTTGAAAATTTTCGAGAAGCTTTTGAATTGATGGAAAGCGGCAAGTCGGGAAAAATTGTGCTTTATCCTGACGCGATACCGAAGTAGTTTGACTAACTCATTCAACCCAAATTTAAATGAATAAGTAAATAGGAGGAGATTTTGTGATGTCAAGTTTTGAACAATTGTCTAAAAACGTTATTTCCGGAAACCAAACTCAGGTAAGAGATTATGTTAAAGCTCTGATAGACGCGGGTACCAATCCCTTAGATATCATCAACCAGGGTTTGATCGCCGGGATGAATGTAGTGGGAGCGCGCTTCAAAAACGGAGAAATGTTCGTTCCTGAAGTGCTTATGTCCGCAAAATCCATGGCTGCCGGCATCGAAATCGTCAAGCCTTTAATCGCTGACAAAGATATGCCCAGTAAAGGAAAAATCTTACTTGGAACCGTGAAAGGTGATCTCCATGATATTGGGAAGAACCTAGTCGGTATGATGATGGAAAGCGGCGGCTTTCATGTGGTTAACTTAGGGATTGACATTGCTCCTGAAAAATTCGTTGCCGCCATTAAAGAACATCACCCGGATATCGTTGCCTTGTCAGCACTCCTAACCACCACCATGCTGCACATGAAAGACACCATTGAATTAATTAAAGAAGAAGGATTAAGAGTAAAATGCATCGTGGGCGGCGCGCCCATTTCCCAGGACTTTGCTGATGAAATCGGTGCCGACGGGTTTGCTCCCGATGCCGCTTCTGCTGTAGAATTGTGCGCAAGACTGATTGGATAAAGTCCAATAGTTGGTGAAACGAAAGGGATGTTTAGCAAGATGAAAACGGCTTTTAATTATATAAGCAGGGAAATAGAAGCCATTAAAGAAGCAGGGACTTACAAAGAAGAACGTGTGATATTTTCACCGCAAAGCAGCAGAATAGATACTGCCAGCAAGAAGCAAGTTTTAAATATGTGTGCCAATAATTATTTGGGTTTAGCGGACCATCCTTATTTGATTGATGCGGCAAAAAAGAGTTTTGATCAGTGGGGCTTCGGGCTTTCTTCCGTTCGTTTTATTTGCGGCACCCAAGGGGTGCATAAGGAATTAGAGCATGCTCTTAGCAGCTTTTTGGGCATGGGGGACACCATATTATATTCTTCCTGTTTTGATGCCAACGGAGGTTTATTTGAAACCTTACTGGGAGAAGAAGACGTTATTATTAGCGATGAATTAAATCATGCCAGTATTATTGATGGAGTTCGTTTATGCAAAGCTAAACGTCTAAGATATCAAAATAATGATATGGAAGACTTAAGAGCTAAGCTCGAAGAAGCAGGAAACGCTAGAATTAAATTGATCGCAACAGATGGTGTTTTCTCTATGGATGGGTATATTGCCAACTTGTCCGGCATTTGTGATTTGGCAGAGGAATATGACGCATTGGTGATGGTGGATGACAGCCATGCGGTTGGTTTTATGGGAGATAAGGGCCGGGGCAGCCATGAATATTGTGGTGTCATGGGGCGTGTGGATATTATTACAGGTACTTTGGGGAAGGCGTTGGGTGGGGCGTCCGGTGGATATACCAGCAGTAAGAAAGAAATCATTCAACTACTTAGGCAGAGAAGCAGACCTTATCTTTTTTCCAATACTCTGGCTCCGGCTATTGCCGCCGCCGCCCTGGAAGCCTTGAATATGCTGGGCAGTTCAACGCAATATCGGGATAGACTACACGAGAATACACGTTATTTTCGAGAGGAGATTGCGAAGATAGGTTTTGATGTGCTGCCTGGTGTTCATCCGATTGTACCAATTATGCTGTATGATGCTAGTATAGCAGCAAAATTTGCCGGACGGATGCTGGAAAAAGGGGTATATGTAATCGGTTTTTCTTATCCAGTTGTAGCTCAGGGCAGAGCCAGAATCAGGACGCAGGTATCTGCGGGCCATAGCAAAGAAGATTTGGACTTTGCTGTGTCTTGCTTTAAACAAGTTAAGGAAGAAATGGGCCTGTAAGAGTGAAAGGCGATTCCCATGGATAAAATTTTCCGGAAACCGTACCGACGGGGCAAACCAGATAAACTGGTTAATCTTTTATGTTCAAGGACAGAGGCACAGCAGTTAAATACTGTTGTGCTTTTTAATTTTCTCCTGTCTCCAGATCATTTAGACGATTAAAAAGAATATTTTTGAGAATGCTAGACAGGAGAGAATTCCAACGGAGAGCGAAAAAGCAAACTTTGGCTGGCCGGGTCAAGAGTGAGCCTTTCAGGCGAAGAGACCGCATTCCGGACTCAACTCTGGAAAGTGATGGGACACCGGAGGAGTAAACTGGTCAACAGTTCATCCTTCGGGTGAATGGACAGAGGGGCGGCAGCTGAGGAGGCTGCTTAGCCCCTGTCTTATTTAGATATGAAATGCCCCGTTGAATATTTTGATTTAAATCCTTGATTTTAGTTGGGACAGAAAATAAAAATTTTAGCCGGGTGATGGGATGGAAAGGGCCTTTATTATCAGCAATAACCCTAAAGTATGGCAGGCCTATCCAGGCTCTCAAAAGATAGAGGGATCTTTACGGCAGGTTCTCGTGCACGCGAGAAACCTGATTCACCTGGGGTGCAGCGTGATCAATCATCCTTTGGCGGGAAGCGTGCAACTAAATGAAACTCCTTTTAAATCCCTTATTCTGACAGCTAAGAGTAAGACCGTTGATGACCGGTCGGTAAGATTAATGGAGTCGGCAATGGAAGTGCTGAATCATTCACCGGCCCTGGAAAGAAAATGGAGTGAAAGGGTGATCCGTGATTTTCAGCGGATGGACTTAAGCCTGCTCCAATCTGCCGTGGATAGTTTGCCTGCGGGATTTATTTTAGAAGGAGGATCCTTGCCCCTTCCGGAGCGGGAAGAGGAAAGAAATCTCTAAATTCGGGAAAGCTTTCTCTTGATGACGGGGAAGCAGAATTGGATCAATGAAGGGAAAATTTGAGCTGGGGGTGAAGCTGGTGCGTCTGGAACTGGGTGATATTTATATTACAGATGTTCAATTCGGCAGTCGGACTGAAGTTTTGAAGAATGTGCTCTACATCAACAAGGATGAGCTGGCTCAGGTGGCGGGAGATGATGAACGGATTGCCTCGATAGAGGTTGATTTGGCAAAGCCGGGGGAAAAAACCAGGATTATGCCGGTAAAAGATGTGATTGAGCCTCGGGTGAAAGTGTCCGGAAGGGGAGGAATATTGCCTGGATTCATTAGTGCTGTGGAAACTGTGGGCGAAGGAAGGACCCATGTTTTGAAAGGAGCGGCTGTCATTACTACGGGAAGAATTGCCGGTTTCCAGGAAGGAATTATTGATATGTCCGGGATCGGGGCCAGGTATACGCCTTTTTCCGAAACCCGGAATATTGTCCTTAAAGTGGAGCCCGGGGCAGGTATCCACCAGCACGAACATGAGCTGGTGGTAAGAATGGCGGGCTTTCGGGCTGCCGCTTACCTGGGAGAGGCAGGGCGGGGCGAGAAGCCTGATCAGGTTCAGGTCTATGAAACAAAACCGATCCTGGAACAGGTTCAGGAGTATCCCGGCCTTCCCAAGGTTGTCTATGTCTATATGCTCCAGAGCCAGGGATTACTCCATGACACCTACCTTTATGGGGTAGATGTGAAGAAAATAATCCCTACCTTCATCTATCCCACAGAGGTGATGGACGGAGCAATTGCCAGCGGAAACTGTGTATCGGCCTGTGATAAGAACCCTACTTATATTCATCAAAACAGTCCTGTGATCCATGAACTTTACGAACGCTATGGCAAGGATATCAATTTTCTGGGCGTAGTTGTGACCAACGAAAATGTGACGCTGGCGGATAAAGAACGCTCTTCCGACTATACCGCGAAGCTGGTGGAATTTCTGGGCGCGGATGCCGTCATTGTCTCAGAAGAAGGATTCGGCAATCCTGACGCCGACCTGGTGATGAATTGCGCGAAGCTGGAGAAGAAAGGGATTATCACCGTTTTGATTACCGACGAATATGCGGGACAGGACGGGGCTTCTCAGTCCCTGGCAGACTCTACCCCCCTTGGCAATGCCGTGGTGAGCGCAGGAAATGCCAATCAGGTGATCACCCTCCCCCCTATGGAAAAAGTGATCGGCTACCCGGAAGTGGCGGACAAAATTACCGGCGGCAGTGCAGGCAGCCTTTCCCAGGATGGCAGTATTACCGCGGAGATCCAGGTGATTACGGGGGCCACCAATGAATTGGGCTTTGGAAAACTGAGCGCCAGAGGTTAGAGGTTATTAATAGAAAGAGGGAAGCAGCGTGAGCAAAATTAAGGTTGTCCATTATCTAAACCAGTTTTTTGGACAGATGGGCGGGGAAGAAAAAGCGGATATCCCTCCCCAACTACGGGAAGGTGCGGTGGGGCCGGGTATGGCCTTGAACGGCGCCATGGGAGAAGGAGGGGAGATTGTCGCCACCGTCATTTGCGGGGATTCCTTTTTTAATGAAAATATGGATGCCGCAGGCGGGGATGTAGTGGCCATGATCAAGAAGTATCATCCGGATGTGGTGATCGCCGGCCCTGCCTTTAACGCCGGACGTTACGGGGTCGCCTGCGGTGCTGTAGCCAAAGCAGTTTCTGAAAAGCTTCAAGTGCCGGTAGTCTCCGGGATGTATCCGGAAAATCCCGGGGTGGATCTTTATCGCAGATATGCCTTTATTGTGGAAACAGGAAATACCGCAGCCGGCATGCGCAAAGCGATCCCCTCCATGGCGAAGCTGGCGCTAAAACTCGGTCAAGGATCCCCAGTGGGCAGCCCTTTGGAAGAAGGCTATATTCCCCGGGGGCTTCGGGTTAATTTTTTCGCAGCAGAGCGGGGGGCCAAAAGAGCCGTAGACATGCTGGTGAAGAAGATAAAAGGAGAAAACTTTGAGACCGAATATCCCATGCCCGTGTTCGACCGGGTGGCTCCCGGACCGCCTGTGAAAGACCTGGCCAAAGCAACCATTGCTCTTGTTACTTCCGGAGGGATTGTGCCGAAAGGAAATCCGGACCGCATTGAAGCCTCCAGTGCATCCAAATACGGCAAGTACAGCCTGGCAGGAGTAAGGGATTTAACGGCGGAAGCCTATGAAACTGCCCATGGCGGTTATGACCCGGTTTATGCCAATGAGGATGCGGACCGGGTCTTGCCTGTTGACGTGTTAAGAGAGCTGGAGGACCAAAGTGTTATCGGCAAACTCCATGAATATTGGTATGCGACGGTGGGGAATGGCACATCTGTGGCCAATTCCAAAAAATATGCGGCCGCTATTGCTCAGGATTTGCAGGCCGCCGGCGTGGACGCTGTAATTCTCACGTCCACCTGAGGAACCTGTACCCGTTGCGGGGCAACGATGGTGAAAGAGATTGAAAGTACAGGGGTGCCGGTGGTGCATATGTGTACCGTAGCACCGATTTCTCTCACGGTGGGGGCCAACCGGATTGTACCCACCGTCGCTATTCCCTATCCCCTGGGGAATCCTTCCTTGTCAAAAGAGGAGGAAAAATCCCTGCGCAGAAAGTTGGTTAAAAAAGCGCTCCACGCCCTTACCGTGCCGGTGGAGGGGCAGACGGTTTTTGATCAAGAATAGGGTATCTTTTGCTATATCTTCAACGTCCACATAAATTAATAAAGAAGTGAGTCTGAAACGGCGGCACTTCTTTCTTATTTCCCTGATTTTATCTGTAAAAAGGGTTGGTCTATACAGGAGATTCCATATTGTGGTAGAATGATATACATATATTTTTAGGAGGAGGTGAATATGCCATGGCTGCTGTAATTGTGACGTGTGACATTTGTCAGAAAGACAAGGATTGTTCCGGTTTAATCAAAGCCATTGAAAGTTATGGCATCCGGACCCGTGTTACAGATTCATCTTGGATCATTATTTCCGACTCTTCTGTTTTCGCCATGAGAAGGTATTTTCAAAAACATGCCGATGCAAATGACAGAATTTTTGTTGCCGGTCTTTCTAATGAAGCAGCTTGGGTGAATACGATTTGTGATCAGAACTGGCTCAAGTGCCACCTCTAGCGGGATCGCTTTGATAACAAAAATGGTCCAATGCTGGGCAGACTTTTTTATACTTTCAAAAATTATAAATTTCAAAAGGTTGAAAGTATAAGTGCAACTAGGGCTTCTGCTGTCGCCAGAGGCTTGGCGCAAGCCAAGTTTTCTAGAGCAAAAAAATCTATCCTTGGGTGTGTTTACATCATCTTGAATCGGGTTAAAATAAAAAAACCGGGTATATGGAAACCCGGTTTTTCTTATAATTGGCAAGTATGCCATCATCCACGGTCCGGGCAGTTGAAATTTTTATAATACTTGAAGGAAATTCCAAAAAAATGAAGAAATAACCAATGAATGTTAGTAATATACTTTTAGAACTTAAGAGAAAAAAATAGTGCTGTAGCGATTTGTTTTACAAGAATTCCCAAGGTATTTTTTGGCCTTAAACGGGGCCTTGACATCAGAGCATTGTGCGGAGCATCAAGAAAAAGGGGAGGTGGAGCCTTTATTATTGGATAATTGTATCTCGGAAAGCCGTGAAAAAAAGCGTGTTTAAGAAAGGAGAGACCGCAAGTGACCAATAAGAGTTTATATGTTCAAGCCAATTATGAAGTGAACCGGACACCCCAGTTTAAGGTGTTAAGCAATGACCAATGTGAGGAAGCCTACTTGGGTGCACTTGAGATTTTAGAGAGAACCGGAGTAGAGATAGATAGCGCAGAGGCGCTGAGATTATTCCAGGACAACGGGGGCTGGGTGGACGGGAACCGGGTTCGTTTTCCTTCGGCTGTAATCGAGAGGCTGGTGAAGAATGTGCCTTGCCGCCTGGTGATCAGCAACAGGACGGGAAAACGCACCTTGTTTTTAGAGGCACAGAATATTTATCTGGGTCCCGGTTCTGGCCAAAGCTTTGTGCTTGACCCCCTCACCGGAGAAAGAAGGGCTTTCCAAAATTCAGATGATGAAAAAACGGCTCTGGTTTGTGATGCGTTATCCAATATAGACTTTGCCGCGGGACAAGGCGTTTATGCATTTGCCGATTTAGTAAAAAATACCGTCAAGCCGATCATTGTGCAGGTTTCCACTGTGGAGCAATGCACCGATATCATGGATATTGCCGTTGCCGTGGCCGGCAGTAAGGAGGCAGTAGAGAGAAATCCCTTCTTCATGCTCCGGGTGGAATCAACCGCACCCCTAAAAGGTGCCGGAGGGGCTATAGATGCGGCAATCTTTGCCGGTAAAAACCAAATCCCTGTAATCTATTCCACACAAGCTTTTTCAGGGGATACGGCGCCCGGAACCATGGCCGGATCTCTGGTGCTGGTTTTAGCCGATTGCCTGGTGGGTTTGGCTGCCCATCAGTTGACGAAGCCGGGGGCCCCAATTGTGATGGGGGGACTCATCTCTGCTCTGGACAAGGGTACCAATACCCGGTCTTACGGGTCTCCTGAGCATGGCCTGCTCTCATCCGCTTTCGTGGATGTGTGCCGCTATTTACACATTCCCAGCTTTGTCATGGGCGGATGCACCGATGCCAAAGCCATTGATGCCCAAGGAAGTGTGGAGGCCGTATTTTCCCTGTTATCCGGGGGGCTAAGTGGGGCCAATCTGATCCAGGGATGTAATATAGTGGAGTCCGGAAATACCGCTTCTTTAGATTTACTGGTCATGAACAATGAAATTATCGGCATGGTGAAAAGAGTCTTAAAAGGGATCCCGGCAACGGATGAAACCATGGCGGTAGATGTCATTGACGAAGTAGGACCGGGAGGCCATTTTTTGGGCGCGGAACACACCCTTACGAATTTCCGTGGGGAAACATGGTGGCCTTCTTTGTTGAACAGAAACCGTTATGACGATTGGGTGGCCGGTGGAAAGAAGACACTGAGCAAACGGGTGAATGAAAAGACCCAAAACATTTTGCATACGCACCAACCGGAACCCCTGCCGGAAGATAGACTGGCCGGAATAAACAAAATTTTGGCTGCCCTGAAAAGCAGGGCTTAATTTGATAAATTCTTGCCGCCGCTTGTAACGAAGGCTTGTAACGAAGAAAGGAGAAATTCGGATGAAATCGAGAAGCAATTACAAGGCAAATGCCAGCACGGTGTTTAATATTCTCTCTCCCGGTCAATGCGGGGAAATCTATCTGGCCGCCCAAGAGGTGCTGGAACGCACCGGGGCTACTTATTATGATGAGGAAGCGCTGGGAATTTTAAAAAAAGCAGGCTGTTTTGTAGCGGGCAATCGGGTCAGGATTCCTTCTTACCTGGTGGACCGGGCCTTGGCCACGGTACCCCACCGGGTTACCTTGTGCAACAGCCGCACCGGTTCCCGGGATGTGCTTTTAGAAGGTAACAATGCCTACTTTGGGACAGGATCCGATACCCCTTTTTATATTGACCCCTTTACCGGGGAAAGAAAGCGGTCTACGGTAGAGTCGGTGGGGTGGGCGTGCAAAGTCATTGATGCTCTTCCCAACATTGATTTTGTCATGTCCCTGGGTATTGTGCAAAATGTGCCCCTCTTAATCTCAGACCGGTACCAATTTGAAGTCCAGGTATTAAATACGGGCAAGCCGATTGTGACCACGGCCCATGATATTTACGGATTTGCCGATATTATTGAGATGTGTGAAATCATTGCCGGCGGGGAAGAAGAACTGCGCAAAAATCCTTTTATGACGCTGTATGCGGAACCGATTTCTCCCCTGCAGCATGCTTGGGAAGCAGCGTCAAAATTGGTCCTGGCCGCTAAAAAAGCCCTTCCGGTGGTTTATACCCCCTGTGTGATGGCAGGAGGCACCGTTCCTTCCACCATGGCGGGAGTGTTGGTCCAAGGAATCGCGGAAAGTTTAAGCGGTTTAGTACTCAATCAATGTACCCGGGAAGGAGCTCCCTTTATTATGGGCGGGGTATTCACCGTGATGGATATGGGCACAACCATTTTCTCTTACGGTTCGCCTGAGTTTGACCTGCTCATGTCGGCCCTTGCCGATATGGCCCACTATCTGAGATTGCCCATGTTCGGTACGGCCGGTTGTACGGATTCTTGTATTCCGGATGAACAGGCCGGACTGGAGGCTGCTCTTTCTATTGCCATGACGGCCATGTCCGGACCAAACCTGAATCATGACGTGGGTTATGTAGAGTACGGAAGTACCGCGAGTTTGGAGCTTCTCACCATGGCGGACGATATCATCGGCATGGCCCGAAGGCTGGTGAAGGGTATTAAATTTGATGATGAAAGGCTGGCAGTGGACCTGATTGATCAGATTGGCCCGGGAGGCAGTTTCCGAGAGCAGGACCATACGGCAAAATTCTCTGAGGAGGAAAACTGGAAACCCGGTTTAATCAACCGCCAGGGCTATGAGGCCTGGAAAGAGGCGGGAGGCAAAAGCATGACGGAAGCGGCCAATGAAAAGGTCAAAGACATTATTCTCAACTACGAGCCGGAACCGCTGCCTGAGGGAATTCAGAAAAGAATTAAAGAGGTTGTGGAAAGAGCTAACCGCAACCTGAAAGCGAAAGCTTAGAAGCAAAAAAAGTCATGGGGCGATAGGGAAGGTGATAAGTTTTTATTGACGGTTTAATGGGATGGTAGTAAGATAGAAGTAATGAAAAAGGTTTTTATTTATCATCAGTAGAGAATGAGGGATACGGGAGAGCCAAAAGGCACCGAAGAAGTAAGCTTCTGATTTTGCCAAATCCGAAGTGAAACTTTCAGGTTTCAGGACCGGATCCGGACTCGACTCTGGAAAGTCAAATGACACCGAAGGAGCAAACCGTAGAAAAACGGGTTAATCTCTCAGGTCAGAAGACAGAGGCGCGGCAATAATATTTTGCTGCGCCTTTTATTTTTCTGAACTAGACCAGGGCCGGTAAGGAGGTTTGATGATGCTGCCGTTAACGGTATCCCTGCTGGGAACCATCGACTATCAAGAGGCTTTACATCTTCAAGAGCGCCTGTTAAAACTGCGGCAACAGGGAACAATCAACGATGTTTTGCTGCTTCTGGAGCACCCTCCCACCCTGACACTGGGCTTAAAGGCCGACGGCTCCAATATTATCGCTCCCCAAGAAGCCTTAAAAGCCCGTGGGGTTCAAGTATTTAAAGTAAACCGGGGCGGTGATGTCACCTACCATGGGCCCGGTCAAATCGTCGGGTACCCTATTCTAGATCTAAAGGGTTTTGGCAGAGATGTTCCGGGGTATTTCCGCAGGATTGAAGAGACCTTTATTCAGCTCATGCAAAAGGAATATGGCATTCAGGCGGGCAGAAATGCCAAGTATCCCGGCGTATGGGTGGGCGATGACAAAATTACGGCCATCGGCTGCTCCCTTAAACGCTGGGTCACCATGCATGGTTTTGCTTTTAATGTCAATACCGACCTGGACCATTTCCAGTGGATTCATCCTTGCGGCATTTCAGACAAAGGGGTGACATCTTTACATAAAATCGTGGGCTGCCCCCAGAATTTGGCTGTTGTTCATGAACAGGTGATCAAGTATTTCTGTGCGGCATTTGATGTGGAGCCCCAGATCATCGATACAGAAACTTTATTCCAGATGGCAGGTTAATGGGAAAGAGAAGGGAAAGGGAAAGGAAGGTTTCTATGCATACGCGTAAACCGGATTGGCTGAAGATCAAATTACTTGGGGCAGAAAAGGTACCCGAGACAGAAAGAATCCTGAGAAGGCTCTCTTTACATACCGTGTGTAAGGAAGCAAACTGCCCGAATCTCATGGAATGTTTCGCCAAAAAGACGGCCACTTTTATGATTTTGGGTCAGGTATGCACCAGAAACTGCACCTTTTGTAATGTGATAAAAGGAGAAGCACAACCTGTTGACCCCGACGAACCCGCTCATATCGCTGAGGCGGTAAAAGCACTCCAACTGAAACATGTGGTCATTACCTCCGTGACAAGAGACGATCTTGCCGACGGCGGGGCCGG